>CAWJVZ010000001.1:0-15339 GCA_963846475.1 uncultured Alphaproteobacteria bacterium
GCAGGCTGCCCCGGATCAGCCGCGGCGGCCGCAGCCCGCCATAGCCGCCGCCGCCATCGCCGCCGCCGCCCCAGCCGCTGCCGCTGCCGTCGCCCTCGCCGCCCGCGCCGGTGCCCGGGCCGCGTCTGTCGGCGGCGCCGGTCGAACGATCGCTGCCGGTCGCCGGCTTCGGCGCGGCGACCACCGGGGAGAGGACCGGCAGGGGGATTGCGGGCGGCGGCGCGACGAGCTCGGTCGCGCGGCTGCGGATGTTGGGCGGCGAGGCGCCGCCTTCCTCGCCGGGGCTGACCCGCCGGGACTGGGTGTCGCTCTCGACCCGCGGTGGTGGGCGTGACGGCGGTTCGGGCGGCGGCGGGGGCGGGGTCACGTCGAACAGCCTGAGCGGCGCCTCGAGCGCGGCGGGCAGCGGCGCGTCCAGCCCCCGGATCAGCGCGATGGCGAGCAGGGCATGGACCAGTCCGGTCGACAGCGCGCTCCCGACCCTCCCCCGATCGACCTGGCGGCCCGCAATCTCCACGCAACGAACCTCAACGAAAACAAGCCTCTATAACATGCGATGCGACAGGCCGCCAAGGCGAAGCGGGTCCCGGCCTGCGGATTCTTGCACGCGAAGACGCGAAGGACGCGAAGCGGCCCAATTGGGCTGCGGGGGACAGCGGCTGTGCGTCCCCAGCGGCGAAGGACCCGGACTCTTCGCGCTCTTCGCGTCTTCGCGTCTTCGCGTGATGGGGTGGACGCCCCCCGACGGCATCTATGTGCCAAGATGGTGGTGTTGAACGACCATCTTTCAGGGAGGCGCCCGTGGAACAGGTTACTACGATTGGTCTGGATATCGCAAAGCAAGTTTTCCATGTGCATGGGGCCGATGCCGGCGGCGCGGCGCTGTTCAGCAGGAAGCTGACCCGCGCGAAGCTGCTGAGCTTCTTCGCATCGCAGCCGCGCTGCCTGGTGGCGATGGAGGCCTGCGGCGGCGCCCATCATTGGGCGCGCGAGCTCAAGCTTCTGGGTCATGAGGTGCGGCTGATCCCGCCGGCCTATGTGAAGCCGTTCGTCAAACGGCAGAAGAACGACGCGAAGGATGCCGAGGCGATCTGCGAGGCGGCGCAGCGGCCGGGCATGCGGTTCGTCGCGGTCAAGGACGAGGCGCAGCAGGCCAGCGCGGCGGTGTTCAGGGCGCGCGATCTGATGGTCCGCCAGCGCACTCAGCTGATCAACGCGCTGCGCGGCCTGGTCGCCGAACATGGCTGGGTGGCGCCGCAGGGGCGGTTCCGGATGGCGCAGCTGATGGCCGATATCGAAGCCCCCGCCTGCGCGCTGCCGGAGGCGGCTCGAGGCGCTTTCCGGGTGATGATCGACACGATCAGGTCGCTCGATCGCCATATCGACGGCTTCGAACGCGAGATCGCCGGCCGCGCGAAGCAGGATCCGGATGCCAGGCGGCTGGTGACGATCCCCAGCGTGGGGCCGGTCATCGCAACGGCCGTGCTGGCGCTGGCGCCGCCGGCGGAGTCGTTCCGATGCGGCCGCGACTTCGCCGCCTGGCTTGGGCTCACGCCGCGACAGCGGTCGACCGGCGGCAAGGAGCGGCTCGGCAGCATCACCAAGGCGGGCGAGCGAACGCTGCGCCGGCTGCTGATCATCGGCGCATCAGCCGTGGTCCGCCAAGCCAGCAGGCACGGCGCTCCGACGGGGTCGTGGCTCGCCAAGATGCTGGCGCGCAAGCCGCGCATGCTGGTCACCGTCGCGCTGGCCAACAAGACCGCGCGGATCATCTGGGCGCTGCTCGCGAAGGGCGGCGTCTACAAGGCTCCGGCCGTGGCGGCCTGACGGCAGCCCCGACCGCGAGGTCGTCGAAGCGCAAGAGAGCGAAGGAGGGCATGGCACAACAGTCGGCGAGACGGGACCGGAAGAACCAGTTGGTTTCACTGTGCCTCGAGCACGCTCGCGTGATCTGGATCCGGTCCGCGAACTCCCATGCAGGCCCGCAGCCAACATCGCTGCATCAAGAGGCCGGACAGATGGCAGCAACCGACAACGTGCCCAGCCCTTCCAAAACCCTCTTGCGCTAAAGGGGGCGTCCACAGATGAAACATCGTCACGATGGCCGCGGCCCGGCCTTGGGCGGCGCGGGCCCGAGGGAATCACAGGCTCTCCGGCGACACGCTTCAGGGAGAAGGCGCGAGCGGCGTCTCCCAGTCCAGCCTGGCCGGCTCGCCGTTGATCCGCACCGTCGGCTCGCAATCCATGCCGGCATAGATCTGGACGCCGCCTTCGTAGAGGGCCACGTCGAACGGATCGCTTTTCTTGTCGGCGAAAATCTCCATCTTGTCGCCAGGCCGCAGGACATAACGGTCCGGCCTGACCTCGATCATCACTTCGAGCGGCGCCGCCTGGTCGTTCCTGAGGACGAAAGCCTGCCGCGATCCCGGGGGCGGCCTCCGCGCGGGCCGGGCGTCGGGAAAAGAAGCGCATGTCAGTCTCTGTGGCGGAGACTATCACGGCACCGGCCCGGTGTAAGGCGAATGGGGAGAAGCGTGGACTCTGCCGATTTCCTGCTGTCGCGCGACCATTATCGCGAAGGGATGCGGCGGATGTCGGCCGCCATCCTTGCGGGCCCGCCGCGCCGGTCCCGCGCCGGCATCCCCGCGCGCTTCGCCCTCTGCGGGTTCCTCGGCGCCCTTCTGGTGTCGGGCCTGAGGGCGGCCGCGCAGGTGACAGGCGGCGCCGATCCCTGGGCCGCCGGCCGGTTCGCCGTCCGCACCACCCTGCTCGCCACCGTCCTCATCGCCGCATCGGGGCTGCTGTGGTTCGGCTGGCGCGAGTGGCGCCTGCGCCGCCGGCTGGCGAAGATGAAAGCGGCGGTCGAAATGCATTTCGATCCTCCTGCGCCGGTCCGCATCGGCTGGGGTGGGGGCGAGCTCAGCTGGGACGGCGCGGAGGGGGTCGGCGGCATGCCGCTAAATCGGCTCCACGCTTATGACGACGATGCGGCCCTCCTCCTCCTTTACCTCGGACCGTATTTCTTCCTGCCGGTGCCGCTGGGCGATCTCGGCCCGGCCCGGGCCGAAAGCCTGCGCCGGGCGCTGGCCGAGGCCGGCGTGCCCGACCGCTGGACGATGCCGGTCCGGCTGTCCCGGTCGGCGTCGCTTGCGGCCAGGCCGTTTGAGTAGCGGTCCGCCGCGTCGCGGACATTCTGCCGGTTGAACCGCGCAGGCAGTGGCAAAATCGGGCAAAGCCGTGCCATATCGCGGGCGGGGTGATGCCATGAAAGCAATCGGATACGGAATGGTCGCGGCGGCCCTGCTCGCCGGCGCGGCGCCGGCGCGCGCCGCCCGGGACAAGGACGACCCGCTCCCGGCCGCCGGGCGGGACGCGCTCGAACTCCGCCATGGCGGCGCTGGAGGCGGCGGATGCGGCGCTCGCCGCGGCCGAGGCGGAGGATTTCATGCACGGCTACGCCGAGGAATTGCGCGCCGGCGACCGCGCCGCGATCGCGCGGCGTTACCATCGCGGCGGCGCCTGGCGGGTCGGCCATGGCGAGAAGAGGATGGAGAGCTGGGCCCGGATCGAGGCTTATTATGCCGGCGCCGGCTGGTCGCCGCCCGCGAGCTTCCAATGGCGCGAACTCTCCTACGAGCAGCTTGGCGAGGACGCGTTCGTCGTCGTCGGCCTGTTCGACTGGGGCCCGGCCGGCGGGGGAGCGCCGGTCACTTACTCCTATACCGGCCTGCTGGTGCGGCAGGACGGCGCGCTGCGCATCCGGCTCGAGGACGAATCGGGCCCGCGCTCCCGCTGAGCCGTCCGCCACCCTCATCCCGGATGGATCGGAAAGGACAGGCCATGCGGAATTTGCCTCATCTCGTCGCGCTCGGCGCAGCGTTCCTGGCCGCTCTCCCCGCCAAAGCCGCGCTGCCGCCCAACTACCAGCGCCTCGCCGAGCTGCGCGCGGTGCTCGCCCATCCCGGCGTCGCCGCCGCGTTCGACATGGACCAGCCGATCGACCGGATCGAGCATGTCCGCCGCGATCTCTACCGCGTCACCGCCGGCCGCTGCCACGTCGACGTCGCGATCGTCGACCTGCCGGCGCCAAGCGACGAGGCCGGCCCCCGCCGTTTCGAGGCGCGGCCGGGTGAGAAGGTCTGCGCGGGCGGGGAGGGGGACCGCTAAGCCTGGCGATGGGAACCTTTGCACCGCTCATCCCGAGTAGCCGTTGAGCTTGTCGAAACGGCGTATCGAAGTACGTATCGAAGGACGTATCGAAGGACGCTCAGCAGAGCGCTTCCGCGATGACGTCGAAGAAGCTGTCCTCGGGGATGGGATCGAACGGCACCGGCACGTCGTCGTCGCGGATCTGGCGGCCGTCGGGCGCATAGCTCAGGGTGCGGATCACGCGAGCCTGCCGATCGCCGCAACGTATCTCGACCAGCGAGACGCTTTGGCCCTCGCCGCCTTCCGCCGGATAGCGCACCAGCATGCGCGCGGTCACCGTGTCGCCGGCGCGGCTCGCCGGGCTCGGGTCGTAGAACAGATGGACGCCGGGCTGCGGGTCGCCGAGCGCCTGCCACGGCTGCGCGGTCCCGCTCGTCTCGGGGTCCGCCTGCGCGGCCAGCAACAGCAGGAGAGGCAGGATCATCGGCGGAAGTCCTTCGACCAACTGGACAGGCTCCGGACAGTATCGGGGTTTTTACACCGGAGGAACCGTCTATCCTTCGACCGCGCTCCATGGCCGACGGCGGCGGCAGGAGAGCGGGACAGGAGGGTCCGATGCGCAAGGTGATTTACAGCGCGGCGGTGAGCCTCGACCTCTATATCGCCGGGCCGGACGAGGCGATCGACTGGATCGTCCGGAGCGACGACGTCGCCGCGATCCTGAAGGAGGCCTGGGCCGGCGTCGACACGATTTTGATGGGCCGCAAGACCTGGGAGTTCGCCGCCCGCGGCGGCGGCGGCGGCGCGGGCAGGAAGATGCGGACCATCCTTTTCTCGCGGACGATGGCGGCGCCGCCGAAAGCCGCCGAGCTGGTGCGCGACGACGCGGCCGGCTTCGTCCGGGCGCTCAAGGCGCAACCGGGCGGCAACATCTTCCTGATGGGCGGCGGCGAGCTCGCCTCGGCGCTGATCGAGGGCGGCGCCGTCGACGAGCTCTCCCTCGCCGTCCACCCGCTGCTGCTCGGCGGCGGCACGCCTTTGCTCCGGCCGATGGCGCGGCGGGTGGCGCTGGAGCGGCTCGAAGCGAGGGCGATCGCCAAGGGATGCGTTTACATGCGGTATCGGGTGGTGAGCGCGTGAGGAAGGTGGGCCTGCGCGGCCGGCAGCGCACTATGAAGTCCGCTGTGCTGGAGCGGATCGCGTCTTGAAGGGGGTGCGCTGTCCCGCAGGCCGTCGGAGCTCCGCTACCTCCAGGGGAGCCCGGTCGGTCTCAGCACCGCAACCACGTCCGAGCGGCGATCGAGCCGGGCTATTCTGACCTTGGCGTTCTGCTGCTGGGCGATCACCACCGAGATCGTCTCGGAGCCTCCGCCCCCCGCCTCGAATATCTCGCCGCCGCCCCACGCGATCGCCACATGCCCGATACGGTGCGGCCGGCCGTAGAACACCAGATCGCCCAGCTCGGAAGCGGCCGGCGCGACTGGGATGCTCCTGTCGTCTCTGAAATGACGATAGAGTCCGTTCGCGGTCTGGTCGCCGGGAGGATCGAGGCTGATCGTCGCCAGCAT
The DNA here is from genome assembly GCA_963846475.1 of uncultured Alphaproteobacteria bacterium. Taxonomy (GTDB): domain Bacteria; phylum Pseudomonadota; class Alphaproteobacteria; order Rhizobiales; family Afifellaceae; genus DASWJZ01. Next base: position 5,718 of record CAWJVZ010000001.1, read on the forward strand.
CCATTGCACCAGTCCCGAGCAGTCGAACGTCTCCGGGCCATTGGCCCCCCAAATGTACCATTTGTCGAGATGCTGGGCGCAAAGGCCTCGAAATTCGTTCGGCTCCATCGTTCACCTCCACGGTCTTCAGGTCCGCAATTATCCGCCGCGTTCCCCGATCGCGCTGTGACAATCGTCACGGACCGGCACGCGCGATTGCGCCACTGTCGCCGACAAACGCCCGGCCGGGTTCGGACGCCTTTAATCGATCGAACGGATCGAGCATGTCCGCCCCGACCGCTGGGGGCGCTGCGCGCGGAGGTTGCGCGCGGCGGCGAAAGCGGGCCGGGCATTCCTGCCGCGAAGGCGTTCGCTCGCGCAAGGAAGGCGATCGGCCAGTCGGCCGCGGCGCGGGACAAAAGTTGAGAAGGCCGGAATTTTCGCCCGAAGCCGAGACGGAGCTGCTCTACATCGCCCTCTGCATTGCCCGTTACGACGCGGAACAGGTGCTCAGCTTCGTCGACGAGCTGGAAACGCGATGCGCCGATCTGCTGCATTTTCCGGCTCCCGGGACGCCGGCCCGAACTCGCTACCGGCCTCCGCTCCAAGCCGCACGGCAGCTACGTCATCTACTATAAGCCTGGGCCAACAAGGCGCGGATCGAGCGCATCCTCCACGATGCGCGGGATCTCGAGCGCGAGTTCAGCGAAAGCTGAGCGGAGCAGTGCTGGGGGCTGAATCAGATATTGTGTCCTGAATCGGCAGCCTTTTTCGAATTTAATGCACTGTCCCCGAAATCCGCCGACCCTGCTGCTGGAGGACGTCTGCGCCACGCTGATCCCGCCGTCTCAGGCGTGACGGGCGTCACGCGCGGCAGCGGCGCTTTGCGGACATGATTACGCCTCCCAGTTGAGAGGAGGAAAATATGGCCGCTATAAGAACCAAACTCGTACTGATCGCCGCCTCCTTGGCTCCGCTCTCATCTTGCGCCCAGTGGTTGGACCCGCCCCAGAGTATCGGCGACCTAAATGCCGGATACCGCTACGTGGCGATCGATCCGCTGCCGGTTTCGTTCGCCAACGATTTCAGCAGTTGTCCGACGCACCCCGGCGTTCCGGCGGGCCTGATGAATGCGTTGCACGACCTCTCGTCACGCGTGTCTACGGAGGATGTCACTGGAGAGGCGAGCGGGAGCGTGCCCGGCGTTGCTGTTGGCGGGAGCGGACGCAGCTACCGGGTGACCCAGGACTTCATTGCTTACGACACGGCGAGGCTACGGTTCGAGATTCCACCCGGATTGCTTGACCAAAGTGGAACGAGTCCGGCGCGAACCCCGGGATCCAATGCCTCTCTCGCGCAGATCAGGGTGCTCGGGGCCGATGAAAATCCGACAAATTCGAACAATCGAGTCATTACCGTACCGGTTTATGTCGGTGTCGGGCTGCGGCTGACCGCCAACCTTCAGGTGCGGAGCGGGAAAGTCAACCTGACCGATCTCGGCGCGATTTCGGCGGCCGCCAGGGCTGATAGGGTGCGCGGCGGCCTCGTGTCGCAAACGCTCGGATTGGGAGGCTCCAAGGTCATGACGATCGTGCCGATGCCTGGTGAACTGAATTCGACGACGATCCAGGCTGCCACGGTCGCGATGGGACAGATTAGGGGACTCCTGTACGATGCGGAGACGCAGCGGTGGCCGCGCGTCGTCGGCATCCATTATCCGTTTGCGCGAGTCGATCCTGCACTGGTGAATGCGATCGTCACGACTCTTGCGACGAGGCGGATCGAGTGGCGGCCATGTGCGACGGATGACGCCGGCTTGCGACTGCTCTAGCGGGAGGGGATCGGGCGCTCAGGCAGAGGCCACGGGCGTCGCGCCGGAGCGCGGCGAGACAGGCGTCGCCGCCGGTCAGCTCGGCGACCTCATGGTCGATGGTGAGATCGATCTTCAGCGCGAGCGCGGGAAGGTCGGGCGCGGGGGTGCGGAGCAGTTTCCGGAGCGCACGATTGAAGGCGACCACCAGGTCGCCGTAGCGCTCTTCGTCCGGCTCGTGCGCCGCAGCCTTCAGTACCGCTTCGGCCTGGCGGAAACGCCGAACGCCCCTGATCCATTCTTCGCAAGCGAGGGCGCATTCTTCCGAAACAGGGAGACCTCCGTTCGTCGCGTCGCTGGCGCTTCGCGTCACGTCACTCGGGATCAGCGGCAGGAAGGCAGCGCCTAGCAAGGCGCGGCGCGAGACTCTATGCTCACGGGCAGCCATCGCTCGCCCCTTCGGCGGATGAGAGGTTTGTTTTTCTGATATCTACAAATCAGGACGTGGTCAATAGCAGATATCAAGAAAAGAGGGCGGGGCCGGCCGCCGACCGGGATCGGACCCATCATCGCGGTGAGGCTCTATCCGGAGATGCGCGCAAGCCTGGATGCCTGGATAGCGCGTCAGCCGGACCCGAAACCCTCTCGGCCGGAAGCGATCCGGCGGCTGATCGAGAAAGGCTGGCAGGAGGATCGGGGGAAGGGCTGAATCAGCTATTGTGTCCCCGTGATTTGTGCAGGGCAGCGTATCGCGGTCAGGCTGTCCCCTCGGCTCTGCCCAATACGCTGCGGGAACAACCAGCCTAACGCCATACGATACAAAGCGCGTAGAACATCTCTTGTGGAGCCATTATATGAGCGTTAAGGAATACACGTTCATAGACCCCCTGGATGGAGACCTGGGAGGCGTATTGAAGGAGTGGTTGCGAAGGCGAACGAGTTGAGCATCCCGTTTGATCTCTGCCCTGGAGGAGTTTGTCGAACGGGACCTGGATCTCTCCAGCCTTGCTACCGAGAGAAAGAGAGATGGCAGAGAAATCTATCTGGAACCCCCTAGGTACGTGCTGGCGCATATCCCGGACGCGGCTTGTCTCATCCGGGTCGATCATGGGCCACGAACCATAGAGATCGTGCACCTTGAGGAGGAATATGGCGGGATCGGCGAAAGTCAGCAGTGGAATCAGCTCACGATTATCGCGGCGAAGCATCTTTAGAGCGTAAGGAACGAGGAGCTGGATGATGACGGCTAAACAAGGCGCACAGGGCACGGCGGTCCAGGGGATTCGGGCCTTTCGGGAGCGTGCCGCGAACGAAGTGCCTGAACTGCGCGAGGCCTTGCATGTGGAAGCCGACGCGGAGGGATTCTGTCGTGCCACGCGGGATGGCCTGCGTACCCACCGTAAGCAGCATGGATTGGATCAGGCTCAATTGGGGGAGGCTATGGGGCTGACCCAGTCCGCCGTGTCGCGGATCGAACGCGGCTCGGGCGACATCGGCCTGAAGACGCTCTTCCGTTATGCCCGGGCGTTGGGATTGAAGCCCTATATCACATTTTCGCCGTCGGCTGTTTCTGCGCTGGGGGAAGTTGCAGCCGCCAGTCCGGACACCGCTGTTGTGGCTGCCGTAGCAGCCGGCCTGGACCATGAGCAGGATCGGTTCTTCCATTCCCTCTCGCGTGAAATGGCGACTCATATGAACATGATGACGGCAGTCGTGGAGCAAATGCGTGAAACGGAAGCTGGCGCGTTGGAAGAAACGGCCATGTCCCTTGCCCAACAGGATTAGGGCGGTGCTGCTGTCGGATTTCGTGGGCTTCGTGTCAGGCGCGCTGCTCGTTGTTCCACCTGGCAAGGATCAGGTGCTTCGCTATCGGGAAGCTTGGGAGTCGAAGCGCGCGGACCACAGTATGTTCAAGCCCCTGAGAGCGGCGGCCGCGATCGAGTGGAGGCGCAAGCGGGAAGGCTATGACGGGATCGACGCGCTTCTTACGGTCGGAGGAGCGTTTCTACTATTATTAACATTCTTCCTAAAGATCATTGAGCTGTAATAAGTGCTCGGTTGGCGCGCAAACTATGACGCCTGTAGCCTGCGAAGCTGGAGCACACCCGCCCAGTAGCGATCATCGTATGAGGCGATCACTCCGCCGCTGCTTCGGTGAGCGACAGCCCGATCCCAAGTCCTCCGCTTCCCAAGCAATCCGCCGGTCACTCTGTTCGCCGCCTCGGCCGCGGCGGCGATGCTCGCCAAGGGCCGGCGCGCCAGACTTGCTTTGCTCGTCTTCATGGGGCTGCAATCGGGTGGGCACGGCCCTGCAGATGGCGGGATGGTAGGAAGGCGCTGCCGGCCCAGCTCCGCGCAGCGATCCGGCGGCTGGTCGGGAAGGGGATTGAAGGCGGATTGAGGCGGCGTGAAGGAATGCACTGTCACCGCAACTGGCAAGAGAACGTCACGAGAACATGCTTTCTCCGCCGACGCACTTGGGCTAATGTAAGGCCTCAGACCTGAGGGGCAGGCCAATGGCGCTCGATAACATAGGGTTGGGTAGGCTTCTCGGTATTCTGCCGAGGCCACTGAACCAGCGCTTGGCGATAATTCGGTCCGATGCAAGAAAGGCCGTCCTCAAGGAACGGAAGCTGTCAACCGGAGACGGACCCGATTTCTATGTGCCCTTCTGGAGCGACGCTAAGGAATTCTTCTTCGGTCGGCTGAACCTGCGTGAGGCGGTCAAGGAACGGATTGGCGCTAACAGGTGCAGGCGACGCCTCTACTCCATCTTATTAGACCAGTTTCTGAGCTGGCACAGAGAGACGGCTCCCGACGGCCTCCCCCGCAAAAAGCCCATTGAAGATGCGTTTGGGAGCTGCACCAAATTAGCGGAGAAGGCCTCCGTGAAAGTGTACGGCGTGCTGGGTTGGATGGACGAAGCTGGGGAAGCTCACATCGTCTATCCCTATTTTTCGAAAGACTTAGCATTGACGCCCAAGGTAGCTCGTCTCGGGAGGTGGGCAATGTCGAACGCCATCACTGCCCACGACGTCAAGAACATGACTGTGCTCGATGTGCTTCGCGCTCGCGCATATGACAACGACAACTGCGTATTGGTTGGCGACGAGGAAGAGGTGATTGCCGAGCGTTACAACCAGTTCCTTTCGGAGTGGGAGGTCCAGAAGCGGATTTTCAGGCGCCGCTGAGGTTGGCTGCAGGCGAGCAGGAGCGCCCAACTCATTCGGCGGCTTCTCGCTGACGCTTTGAAACGGAAGAACGTGACTTGCCGAGCTTGGCGAAGGCAGGCTGATCAGCGCGCGCGGATTTGGCGAGTAGGGGTCCGAGATAGCCGCCAGTGTAGGAGCGCGTTTCCTTGGCAACCGCCTCGGGAGTGCCTTCGGCGACCACTTCCCCGCCCTTATCGCCCCCCTCCGGCCCAAGGTCCAGGATCCAGTCCGCGGTCTTGATCACCTCGAGATTGTGCTCGATCACCACCACCGTATTGCCCTGCTCGACCAGTGCGTGGAGCACCTCGAGCAGCTTGCGCACATCCTCGAAATGCAGCCCCGTGGTCGGCTCGTCGAGGATGTACAACGTCTGCCCGGTCGCCCGCCGGCTCAGCTCCTTCGCCAGCTTCACCCTTTGCGCCTCGCCGCCGCTCAGCGTCGTCGCCTGCTGCCCCACCTTGATGTAGCCGAGCCCGACCTCCTCGAGCATCCGCATCTTGTCCCGGATGCTCGGCACCGCCTTGAAAAGTTCGGCGGCGGTCTCGACGGTCATGTCGAGCACGTCGGCGATGCTGTGGCCCTTGAACTTCACCTCCAGCGTCTCGCGATTGTAGCGGGCGCCGTGGCAGACGTCGCAGGTGACGTAGACGTCGGGCAGGAAGTGCATCTCGATCTTTATGAGGCCGTCGCCGGCGCAGGCCTCGCAGCGCCCGCCCTTCACGTTGAAGCTGAACCGCCCCGGCTTGTAGCCGCGCGCCTGGCTCTCGGGCAGGCCGGCGAACCAGTCGCGGATGTTGGTGAAGGCGCCCGTATAGGTCGCCGGGTTCGACCGCGGCGTGCGGCCGATCGGCGACTGGTCGATGTCGATCACCTTGTCGAGATATTCGAGGCCCGTGAGCTTCTCGTGCCGGCCCGCGGTCACCCGGGCGCCGTTCAGATGCCGCGCCGCGGCCGCGTAGAGCGTGTCGACGGTGAAGCTCGATTTGCCCGATCCGGACACGCCGGTGATGCAGCAGAAGGTGCCGAGCGGGATCGACGCGGTGACGTCCTTCAGATTGTTGGCGCGCGCGCCGTGCACCGTCAGCCGGCGGCCGGTGCCCTTGCGCCGCTTCGCCGGCACCGGCACCGCGCGCCGTCCGGTCAGATAGTCGGCGGTCAGGCTGGTCTCGCAGGCGAGCAGATCGTCCAGTTTGCCGTGGCAGACGATCTCGCCGCCATGGACGCCGGCGCCCGGCCCCATGTCGATCACATAATCGGCGTGGCGGATCGAATCCTCGTCATGCTCGACGACGATCACCGTGTTGCCGAGGTCCCTCAGCCGCCGCAGCGTCACCAGCAGCCGGTCATTGTCGCGCTGGTGCAGCCCGATCGACGGCTCGTCGAGCACGTAGAGCACGCCCGACAGGCCGGAGCCGATCTGACTGGCGAGGCGGATGCGCTGGCTTTCGCCGCCCGACAGCGTGCCCGAGGTGCGGTTCAAATCGAGATAGTCGAGCCCGACATTGTTGAGGAAACCGAGCCGCTCATTGATCTCCTTGAGGATCGCGCGCGCGATCTCGTTCTGGGTCGGGGTGAGCTTCGCCTCGAGCGTCGAGAACCAGTCGAGCGCGTGGCGCACCGAGCGCGCGGTCGCCTGGCTGATATGCTCGCCGGCGATCTTCACCGCCAGCGGCTCGGGCCTGAGGCGCGCGCCCAAACAGGTCTCGCAGGGCGCCGCGCTCTGATATTTGCTGAGTTCCTCGCGCATCCAGGCGCTTTCGGTCTGCAGCATCCGGCGCTGGAGGTTGCCGATCACGCCGTCGAACGCCTTCCTGACTTCATAGCTCTTGCGCCCGTCGACGAACCGGAGCGTGACCGGCCGTCCTTTGGTGCCGTTGAGGATGACGTCCTGTATGTCTTCGGGCAGGTCGCGCCACGGCGTGTCGAGGCCGAAGCCATATTCCCGCGCGAGGCTGCCCAGCACCTGCATGTAATAAGGGCTGGGCGGGTTGGAGCGCGCCCACGGCACGATCGCGCCTTTCTGGATCGACAGCGCCTCGTTGGGGACGATCAGCTCGGCGTCGAACAATTGCTTCTCGCCGAGCCCGTCGCAGCCCGGGCAGGCGCCCTGCGGCGCGTTGAAGCTGAACAGCCTGGGCTCGATCTCGGCGATGGTGAAGCCCGACACCGGGCAGGCGAACTTCTCGCTGAAGATGATCCGCCCCGGCGGCGCGTTGTCGGCCAGCACCGCGCGGTCCGCCGCCTCCTGCAGCGCCCTGGCGACGCCGGTGCGGGCGGAAGACGCGTCGGTGTCGGCCGATTCGGCGGCTTGCGTGTTGGGACCCTCGGCCGGACTCCCCTCCCTTGACAGGGAGGGGGATGGATCGGCCGGGTCGAGATAGACCAGCCCGTCCGCCAGCTTGAGCGCCGTCTCCAGCGAATCGGCCAGCCTCGTCTCGATGCCGGGCCGCACCACCAGCCGGTCGACCACCACCTCGATGTCGTGCTTGAAATTCTTCTCGAGCGCGGGGGCGTCCTCGATCTCGTGGAAATCGCCGTCGATGCGCACCCGGGTGAAGCCGGCTTTCTGCCACTCCGCCATTTCCCTGCGATATTCGCCCTTGCGCCCGCGCACGACCGGCGCGAGCAGGAACAGGCGCGTTCCCTCGGGCAGCGCCATCGTCCGGTCGACCATCTGGCTGACCGTCTGGGCGGCGATCGGCTCGCCGGTCGCCGGCGAATAAGGCACGCCGACCCGCGCCCATAACAGGCGCATATAATCGTAGATCTCGGTGACCGTGGCGACGGTCGAGCGCGGGTTCCGGCTGGTCGTCTTCTGCTCGATCGAGATGGCCGGCGACAGCCCTTCGATATGGTCGACGTCGGGCTTCTGCATCATCTCGAGGAACTGGCGCGCATAAGCCGACAGCGACTTGACGTAGCGGCGCTGCCCCTCGGCATAGATGGTGTCGAAAGCGAGGCTGGATTTGCCCGAACCGCTGAGGCCGGTGATCACGGTCAGCGTCTCGCGCGGGATATCGACGTCGATATCCTTGAGGTTGTGCTCGCGCGCGCCGCGGACGGAAATATGGGTGAGCATCGGCTGGCCGTTCCGGGTCTGTTCTCTATCTAGTCGGGGTCGCGCCGGGCGTCAACGCGGCGGTTGCGAGATGGGGGCGGCGTGCGGATAAGGCAAGCATAGAGCGGGGACGGGCAGGCGGGCGGCGTGCTGCGCCGGTGCTGCCCGCGGCAGCCGCGCGCGGCCGGCGAGGCGGGAAGAGGCGCGGCCCCGGCAAGGCGTTGCTGGAGCGGCGGGCGATTTCAATCTCATCGCCCACCGCTTGTGTGCGGAATCGCACCGACAGCCGGCGCGCCGCCCTCTAGCCCGGCAGCGGAAGGACGCGCCGGCCGCCAACGAGCTGCGCGGCGGACCGGCCGTCCCGACCCGAAGCGAGCCGCCTTGCCCTGGGAGCAGCGGCGGCCAGGACTTCGTCGCGATCGGTCCCGCTCCGCGATCGCGTTTGCAACCTCGGTTTCAAGGGAAAGGAATGACCATGGCAATCGACCTCACCAGGCCGGCCGGCCAAGTGGACTTCGCCAATGCCGCCTATGACGCGATGCTCAAGAACCTTCAGGCCAACATCCTCGGCTCGCACGGCCGGGATCACGCCCGCCACCTGTTCATCCGCTTCACCGGCAATCGGGCCGCGGTGCGGACCTGGATCAGGACGAAGGTCGCGCCGGCGATCACTTCGGCTGCCGACCAGCGTCGCCAGACTAAGCAGCGGGCCGAGGCGGACGCCGCGGGAACCCTGTTCGATGGAGGGCTGGTCACCGGCTTCTTCCTGTCCGCCGCCGGCTACAAATTTCTCGGGCTCGATCCCGACAGGCTGCCCAGCAAGGCGTTCCGCAAGGGCATGAAGGACCGCAGCAAGTTCGTCGTCCCCGACGTCATCCTCGGCATCGATCTCAAATTGCAGAATCGCGACCCGGAGCCCGCCCGGTGGGAGCCGGGATTCCAGGGTGAGATCCACGCCATGCTCGCGCTCGCCGACGACGCGGTCGCGGGCAACCTTTCGCGGCTGCTCAACCAGGTCGAGCTGGTCAAGTCGGAACTGGCGGCGGAACTCGGCACGGTCACCCATATCCAGGACGGACGGGTCCTGCGCCGGCCGATCCAGGGATCGCCCGGCCGTTTCGAGCCGATCGAGCATTTCGGCTATTTCGACGGCCTCAGCCAACCTTTGTTCAGCAAGCCGGACCTCGACCGCTATCATCTCGGGCAGGGGGGACCGCCCAAACCGGGCGACTGGGATCCGGCGGCGAGTCTCAACCTCATTCTCGTCCAGGATCCGTTCGCCACCGAGGCGGACGCCTATGGAAGCTTCCTCGTCTATCGCAAGCTGGAGCAGGATTATGCGACCTTCGTCCAGCGGGTGAAGGCGCTCGCGGCCGCGGTGCCGATCGGGGAAGAGCTGGCCGGCGCCTATGTGGTCGGCCGCTTCAAGGACGGCACGCCGGTCACCGCCGGCCCGGTTCCGAGCACGGGGCTCGAAACCGACAACCGCTTCATGCACACCAATGACAAGAAGGGGCTGAAATGCCCGATGCATGCCCACATCCGCAAATCCAATCCGCGCGG
>CAWJVZ010000002.1:0-29456 GCA_963846475.1 uncultured Alphaproteobacteria bacterium
CTGCGCCAGGCGGCGCTCGACCGGCTCGGCCTCGAGGCGCGGGCCGGCACGCTCCTGCTCGGCGCCGAGAAGATCGAGGTCGCCGCGCGGCGGGGCCAGGTGACCCTGCTGCTCCACGCCGCCGATTCGAGCGCCGAGGGCCGCCGCAAGCTCGACCAGGCCTGGCGGGTCGGCATGGACGAGCAGGGCAGCGGCCGGGAGGGGCTGGTTTTGCCGGCCGACAGGGCCATATTGTCGTTGGCGCTCGGCCGCGAGAATGTGGTACATGCGGCAATCATAGATCGGGCCGCGGCGGCGCGTGTGGGCCACGCGCTCGGCCGCTGGCGCGCTTTTATCGGATGCGAGGATGGGCTAAGCGCCGCGACGGCGGAAACGCCGGGCGCTTCGGTACGCGAGTGAAGAAGGATTTTGAGTGAGCGAGACGACTGACAAGCCGAAGCTGGGAGCGCGGGCGCCGCTGGGCCTCAAGCGCACGGTCGAGACGGGCAAGGTGAAGCAGAGCTTCAGCCATGGCCGCTCGAACACCGTGGTGGTCGAGGTCAAGAAGCGCCGCATCCTGGGCCGCCCGGGCGAGGCCGAGGCGCCCAAGGCCGAGGCGCCCGCGCCGGCGCCGGTCGCGCCCGCGCCCAAGCCAGCGCCCCGGCCCGCCGCGCCCGCGCTCGATGCCGCCGCGGCGCGCAAGGAATTGCAGGAAAAGCTGCTGCGCGAGGCCGAGGGCGCGCGCCTCTCCACGCTCGAGGAGGCCCGCCGCCGCGAGGAGCAGCAGGCCAAGGCCCAGACCGAGGAAGAGAAGCGCCGCGCCGAGGAGAATCGCAAGGCCGAGGAGGAGGCCGCCGCCGCGGCCGAGGCCGCCCGGCTCGAGGCGGAGGAGCAGGCCCGCCGCGCCACCGAGCCCGCGGCCCCGGTGGCGATGCCGGAGCCCGTCGCCGACGAGGAGGACGGGGACCGCCGCCACGCCCGGCCCAAGCACGGCCACGCCCCCGCCAAGCGGCCCGAGCAGCCGGCGCGCCCGGCGCGCGGCCGCGACGAGCATCGCCGCGAGCGCGGCAAGCTCACCGTCAGCCGGGCGCTGGGCGAGGATGGCGACGCCCGGGCGCGATCGCTCGCCGCCCTCAAGCGCGCCCGCGAGAAGGAAAAGCGCGCCCATATGCAGGCCGGCCCCTCGGCCAAGCAGGTCCGCGACGTGGTGGTGCCGGAAGGGATCACCGTCGGCGAGCTCGCCAACCGCATGGCCGAGCGCGCCGCCGACCTGGTCAAATCCCTGTTCAAGATGGGCATGCCGGTCACCGTCAACGAGGTGATCGACCAGGACACCGCCGAATTGCTGGTCACCGAGTTCGGCCACAACATCAAGCGCGTCAGCGAGGCCGATGCCGACATCCAGACCGAGGAGGACGTCGATCCGCCCGAGACGCTGCAGCCGCGCCCGCCGGTGGTCACCATCATGGGCCATGTCGATCACGGCAAGACCAGCCTGCTCGATGCGATCCGCGGCGCCGACGTGGTCTCGGGCGAGGCCGGCGGCATCACCCAGCATATCGGCGCCTATCAGGTCGCCCTGCCCGACAAGTCGAAGATCACCTTCCTCGACACGCCGGGCCACGAGGCCTTCACCGAGATGCGCGCCCGCGGCGCCAACGTCACCGACATCGTCATCCTGGTGGTGGCGGCCGACGACGGCCTGAGGCCGCAGACGATCGAGGCGATCAACCACACCAAGGCGGCCGGCGTGCCGATGATCGTCGCGATCAACAAGATCGACAAGCCCGCCGCCAATGCCCAGAAGGTGCGCGAGGAGCTGCTCCAGCACGAGATCGTGGTCGAGGCCATGTCCGGCGAGGTGCAGGACGTCGAGGTCTCCGCAACCCAGAAGACCAACCTCGACAAGCTGCTCGAGGCGATCGCGCTGCAGGCCGAATTGCTCGAGCTCAAGGCCAATCCCGAGCGCGCCGCCGAAGGCGCGGTGGTCGAGGCCAAGCTCGACAAGGGCCGCGGCCCGCTCGCCACCGTGCTGGTCCAGCGCGGGACCCTGAGGGTCGGCGACATTTTCGTCGCGGGCCCGATCTCCGGCAAGGTCCGCGCGATGATCGACGACAAGGGCCGCCAGGTGAAGGAGGCGGGCCCGAGCCTGCCTGTCGAGGTGCTCGGCCTCTCCGGCGTGCCCAGCGCCGGCGACGTGCTCAGCGTGGTCGAGAACGAGGCGCGCGCCCGCGAGGTCGCGTCCTACCGCCAGGGCGTCATCGACCGCAAGCGCACCACCAGCGCGCCGGCGAGCTTCGACACCATGTTCTCGGCGCTGAAGGAGAAGCAGGCGGTCGAGTTCCCGCTGGTGATCAAGGGCGACGTGCAGGGCTCGGTCGAGGCGATCGTCTCGGCGGTCAACAAGATCTCCAACGAGGACATCAAGGCGCGCGTGCTGCACGCCGGCGTCGGCGGCATCACCGAGAGCGACGTCACCCTGGCCAAGGCCTCGGGCGCGCCGATCATCGGCTTCAACGTCCGCGCCAACGCCAAGGCGCGCGAGATCGCCGAGCGCGACGGCGTCGCCATGCAATATTATGACGTGATCTACGACCTCACCGACGCGGTCAAATCGGCCATGGCCGGCGAGCTCGGCCCGCTGATCGTCGAGACGGTGGTCGGCCGCGCCGAGGTCCGCGAGGTGTTCTCGGCCGGCAAGCACGGCAAGGCCGCCGGCCTGCTGGTCACCGACGGCTATATCCGCAAGGCGCTGAAGGCCCGGATCATGCGCGACGACGTGATCATCTACAACGGCTCGATCGCCTCGCTGCGCCGGTTCAAGGACGACGTCGCCGAGGTCCGCGCCGGCCTCGAATGCGGCGTCACCTTCGAGAACACCACCGACATCAAGGCCGGCGACTTCGTCGAGACCTATGAAGTGGAGGAGCGCGAGCGGACGCTGTGACGCGGCGGCGCTGGACGACCGGCAAGGAGCGCGAGGCCGAACGCGAGCAGGACGAGCGCAACGCCAAGGGCTGCCGGGAGAGCCTCGGCTGCGCCGGCGAAGGGTGCCTGTTTAGCGCGGTCCAGGCGTCCTCTATCGCCCTGCTGATCTGGGTCCTGGTCTGAAACGATGGCACGCCAAACCGAAACCCCCGAAGGCCGTTCGGTCCGCCTGCTGCGCGTCGGCGAGCAGGTGCGCCATGCGCTGAGCGAGATATTGATGCGCGGCGACGTCCATGACGAGACGCTGGCCAGCCATCTCGTCTCGGTCACCGAGGTCCGCATGTCCCCGGACCTTCGCCACGCCACCGTGTTCGTGAAGCCCCTGCTCGGCGCCGACGAGGCCGAGGTGCTGGCCGCGCTGAAGAAGCACGTCCGCTATCTGAAGCGCGAGGTCGCCCGGCGGGTGAACACCAAATATGCCGCCGACCTGAAGTTCCGCGCCGACGAGAGCTTCGACGAAGGCAGCCATATCGACCGCCTGCTCCGCGACCCCAAGGTGGCGCGCGATCTGGACGGCTGAGCCATTCCCCCCTCAGGGGATGCCGCAGGTCGGTGCGCCCAGCAAATTCTTGACGACGTAATAGCGAAAGCTGTTCGCTCCCGGGGGATTGTCATAGGCCATGAAGATCCAGTCGCCGCGCGCGTTCACCGCGCTGTCAAGGCAAGTGATCGCCAGGCCGGCGCCCTGGCCTTCCCAGCCGAGGCCGGGCAATTGGGGCGCGGTCGTCCAGGACGTCGCAATGCCGGCCGCGTTCAGGTTCCAGCCGATCGTGTAGCGGAAATTGTTGCCGCCCGCCGGATGATCGTACGCCATCAGCACCAGCTCGGGGCGCGGATTCGTATCGAGATTGAACAGCGCCGCGCCGGCCCCCTGACCCTCCCAGCCGAGGCCGGGAATCCCGTACACGCTCGTCCAGCTCGTCGCGACGCCGGCCGCGTTCAGGTCCCAGCCTATCGTGTAGCGGAAATTGTTGCCGCCGGCGGGATTGTCATAGGCGACGAAGACCAGGTCCGGCCTGGGGTTGCTGTTGATCCTGCCGACCGTCGCGGCCGCGCCCTGTCCCTCCCAGCCGAGACCGGGAACGACGATCGGCGCCGACCAGCCGGTGGTGGGCATGCCGCCGGCGTTCAGGTTCCGCCCGACCATATAGTAGAAGCTGTTCGGTCCTGGCGGGCTGTTATAAGCCATCAGGATCAGCTCGGGCATCGGATTGTTGTCGAGCTGGGCGGCCGCGATGCCCGCGCCCTGTCCGTCCGAGCCGAGCCCGGGAAGAATGATCGGGGCAGACCAGCCGGCGGTCGCAATGCCGTTGCTGTTCAGATTCCGTCCGACGCGATAGCGGAAGCTGTTGCCGCCGGGAGGGTTGTCATAGGCCATCAGGATCATGTCGCTGCCGCCCGGATCGAGATCGAGCACGACCAGATCCGCGCCCTGGCCTTCCGTGCCGACGCCGGGCACCTGCACGACCTGCGCCGATGCGGCCCCGGCCGACAACATGGCGGCCAAGACGGAGACGACGCGCGGCAGCGCAAAGTAGGCGCTGCCCGGCCCGACGTTCAGCCTTCCCGCGAACTTGGTCGGGTGGGTTGGCATGCCTTTCTCCATTGCTGCGACCGGGCGCGGCGGCCGGTCGGGCTCGCCGCGCCTCCCCGCCGCTACAGCGCCGTCAGGAACGGCAGGCTCGGCGCGAAGAAATATTCGCCGCCCTTCAGCGTCACCGCGGCCTCGAAGTTGAACTTTTCGGTGCCGGCGGCCGCGTTGTTCCATTTCTTCGGCCAGCGCTGCTTTTCCTCCAGATCCTGCCCGATCAGCGGGTCGTCGCCGGTATTGCCCTCGAAGATCGGGATCGCGCCCTTGGGGAATTCATTGTTGTCGATCCAGACGCGCTGGATGAACTCGAAATGGTTCTCGACGTTCGCCTGGAAGCACATGAAGACCAGCCCCCGCGGCCCCGCCTTGTCGGTCTCATATTCGACAGGGTCGCAGCCGAGATCGGGGTGCGGCTTGCCGTAGGGGATGCCGCGGCGGGTGACGCGGCGCGCGCTTTCGTCCGCCGGCGTGGTGCCGGGCGTGGTGCCGCGCGGATTGGCCTTCCGGATATGCGCGTGCATCGGGCATTTGAGGCCCTTCTTGTCGGTGCTGTGGACGAAGCGGTTGTCGGTCTCGAGCCCGGGGCTCGGCGTGTCGCGCACGCTGGTCGGCGTGCCGTCCTTGAAGCGGCCGACCACATAGGCCCCGGCCAGCTCCTCGCTGATCGGAACGTCCGCGGCGAGCGCCTTCACCCGCGCGCTGAACTTGTCATAGTCCTGCTCGAGCTTCCGGTAGACGAGGTAGCTGCCATAGGCGTCCGCCTGGGCGGTGAACGGGTCGTCGGCAAGGATGAGGTCGAGGCTGGCGCCGGGGTCCCAGTCGCCGGGCTTGGCGGGCCCGCCCTGGTCGGCGTCATATTTGTCGAGGTCCGGCTTGGTGAAGATCGGCTGGCTGAGGCCGTCGAAATAGCCGAAATGCTCGATCGGCTCGAACCGGCCCGGAGAGCCGGGGATCGGCCGGCGCAGCACGCGGCCGTCCTGGACATGGGTGACGGTGCCGATCCCGGCGGCGAGCTCGGCCTTGGCCAACTCCACCCTGCCCAGCAGCCGGGTGAGATCGTCGTCCGCCAGGGTCAGCAAGGCGTGGATCTCGCCCTGGAACCCGGCCTCCCATTTCGCCGGCTCGGGATCGCGGTTCTTGAGGGAGAGGTTGATCCCGAGGATGAGGTCCGGGCCCTCGAAATTCTTGCGGTCCTTCATGCCCTTGCGAAAGGCCTTGGAGGACAGCTTTGCCGGATCGAGCCCGAGGAGCTTGTAGCCGGCGGCGGACAGGAAGAAGCCGGTGATCAGCCCGCCGTCGAAAGCCGTTCCCGCTTTCTTGGCCTCGGCGCGGTCCTCGCTCTGCTGGCGCTGCTGGGCGGCGCTGGTGACGTTCGGCGCGACCTTGGTCTTGATCCAGCCCCGCACCGCGGCGGGGGTGCCGGTGAAGCGGATGAACAGGTGCCGGCCGTGATCGCGCCCGTGCGACGCGAGGATGTTGGCCTGGAGACTGTCGAGCATCGGCTTGTAGCTGGGGTCGGTGTCGAAATTCACCTGCTTGGCGGGCTTGGTCAGGTCGATGCTCATGGTCTTCCTCCGCGATTCCGGCCGGCGCGGCAGCGTCCGGCCTGGGGTCAATTCGAGTCGCCCGGCGGGCGATAGTCTGCCCTCCCGGCCGTGTCGGCAAGGACTCACAGCACGGTGCGCGGGCGCGGGCGCGTGACGGCGATCACACCGCGAGAGATTCCGCGGCCTCCCGCCCGGCCCGCCGCCGTTCAGAAGTCCAGATAGGTCTCGCAGGCCGGCAGCGGCTGGTCGGGCCGGTAGCGCCCGCTCGCCGGATCGAGGGCGAGGCTGCGGCGATAGGTGCAGGCCGGATCGTTCGCCCAGACCAGGTCGGAAGCGCGCAGCTGCTGCGAGGCCGGCGCTTCCTCCAGGCGCGAGCGGCGGCCCGGATAGGTCCGCGCCGAGGCGGTCAGCACGAAGCGCGGCGGCCCCGCGCGCGTCTCCGGGTCGAGCCGGACGGTCCCGGCCAGCGCATATTCGTCGTGGCAGGCGCCGGCCCGGGCGCGCTCGTCCGCCTCGGCGAAGCAGGCCCGGACCATCGCCGATCCACGCAAGGGGAGGTCGAGCACCAAAGCGAGCGGGCCCTGGCCGGGCTCGGCGCGGACCAGCAGCAGCGCGGTGCGGCTGGCGCCGCCGCCCGAAAAGCCGGTGCGGTAGGTGCGCTCCACGCCGACCAGCACCGCCCCGCCGGCCTCGCGGACGAGGTGCGGCCACAAAGCGAAGCTTTCGGACTCCGGCTCGCCCGACAGCGCGATCCGGCGCGGCGGCCCGGCCCCCTCGACCAGCTCCAGCGCCCATCCGCCGGAGTCGTCGGAGCGCAGCTCGGCGCACCAGGTCCGGCCGGCGGCGCAATGGCGGCGCGGGCCCTCCTCGTCGTCCCGCGGCGGCGGGCCGACCGCGGGGAAAGCGAGCATCCGGTTGCCCGCGGCGTCGGCGACCAGGGGGACGCTCCCCTGCGGCTGGGCGAGCGCGACCGCCGCCGCCGCCGCGAGCAGCGCCGATGCGCAGCCGAGCTTCGCCACGATCCCTCGCATGCTTGCTTTGTGCGCCCGTCGGCCCCATCTCGCAACAGCTCGCGTTGACCCCGCGCGCAGGCTCAATTAACAACAGAACAAATCTGGAACGACAGCCCGATGCTGACCCATATTTCCGTCCGCGGCGCGCGCGAGCACAACCTCAAGGATATCGACGTCGATATCCCGCGCGAGACGCTGACCGTGATCACCGGCCTCTCGGGCTCGGGCAAGTCCAGCCTCGCCTTCGACACCATCTATGCCGAGGGGCAGCGCCGCTATGTCGAGTCGCTCTCCGCCTATGCGCGCCAGTTCCTCGAGATGATGCAGAAGCCCGACGTCGACCATATCGAGGGCCTGTCGCCGGCCATCTCGATCGAGCAGAAGACGACCTCGCGCAACCCGCGCTCGACCGTCGCCACCGTCACCGAGATCTACGATTACATGCGCCTCTTATGGGCGCGGGTCGGGGTGCCCTATTCGCCGGTCACCGGCCTCCCCATCGCCGCGCAGACCGTCAGCCAGATGGTCGACCGGGTGATGACGCTGCCCGAGGGCACCCGCCTCTATCTGCTCGCCCCGGTCGTGCGCGGCCGCAAGGGCGAGTATAGGAAGGAGCTCGCCGAGTGGCAGAAGGCGGGCTTCACAAGGGTGCGGATCGACGGCGCCTTCCACGAGATCGAGGACGCCCCGGCGCTCGACAAGAAGTACAAGCACGACCTCGAGGTGGTGGTCGACCGGCTGGTCGTCCGCCCCGGCATCGAGACGCGGCTGGCGGACAGCCTCGAGCAGGCGCTGAAACTGGCGGACGGGCTGGTCTATCTCGACCCGGCCGACTCTCGCCCCTCCCCTTCAGGGGAGGGGATGGGGGTGGGGGAATCGGGCGAACCTGGCGACGCCGAGGTAAATTCCAGCGCCGGCCCCACCCCAAACCCCTCCCCTGAAGGGGAGGGGCTGAAGACGGTCCTCTCCGACAACGCCCCCCCCGGCCGCATCGTCTTCAGCGAGAAGTTCGCCTGCCCGGTCTCGGGCTTCACCATCGCCGAGATCGAGCCGCGCCTGTTCAGCTTCAACGCGCCGCAGGGCGCCTGCCCGGCCTGCGACGGGCTCGGCGAGAAATTGCTGTTCGACCCCGAGCTGATCGTCCCCAACGAGGCGCTCAGCATCAGGAAGGGCGCGGTCGTGCCCTGGGCGCGCTCCAACCCGCCCAGCCCCTATTACATGCAGGTGCTGGGCAGCCTCGCCGCCGAGTTCGATTTCAGCCTGGAGACGCCGTGGAAGGACCTCCCCGAGGAGGTCCACGACATCGTCCTCCACGGCACGCAGGGCCGCCCGGTGACGCTGCGCTTCATCGACGGGCGCAAGAGCTACGAGGTGAGGAAGCCGTTCGACGGCGTGATCGGCAATTTGAACCGCCGCATGCTGCAGACCGAAATCGGCCTGGATGCGCGAGGAGCTCAGCAAATATCAGAGCTCGGCGCCCTGCGAGACCTGCGGCGGCGCCCGCCTGCGCCCCGAGCCGCTGGCGGTCAGGATCGCCGGCGAGCATATCAGCCAGGCGACCGCGCGCAGCGTCCGCCACGCGCTCGCCTGGTTCTCGACGCTCGAGGAGAAATTGACGCCGACCCAGCAGGAGATCGCCCGCGCGATCCTCAAGGAGATCAACGAGCGGCTCGGCTTCCTCAACAATGTCGGGCTCGACTATCTCGACCTCAACCGCACCTCGGGCACCCTGTCGGGCGGCGAGAGCCAGCGGATTCGCCTTGCGAGCCAGATCGGTTCAGGACTGTCAGGCGTTTTGTACGTATTGGACGAGCCGTCGATCGGTCTCCACCAGCGCGACAACGACCGGCTGCTGGTCACCCTGAAGCGCCTGCGCGACCTCGGCAACACCGTGCTCGTCGTCGAGCATGACGAGGACGCGATCCGCAACGCCGATTACATCATCGACATGGGCCCCGGCGCCGGCCTGCACGGCGGCGAGGTGGTCTGCCGCGGCTCCTACCAGGACATATTGGGCTGCGAGACCAGCCTGACGGCCGACTATCTCAGCGGCCGCCGCGCGGTGCCGATCCCCGCTTTGCGCCGCAAGGGGACGGGGCGCAGGCTGACGCTGCACGGCGCCACCGCCAACAATTTGAAGAGCGTGACCGCGGCGATCCCGCTCGGCACCTTCTGCTGCATCACCGGCGTCTCGGGCTCGGGCAAGTCGAGCTTCACCGTCGACACGCTCTACGCGGCCGCCGCCCGCGCCTTGAACGGCGCCCGCATCACCGCGGGGCGGCACGACAAGCTCACCGGCCTCGAATATCTCGACAAGGTGATCGACATCGACCAGTCGCCGATCGGCCGCACGCCGAGATCCAACCCGGCCACCTATACGGGCGCCTTCACCAACATCCGCGACTGGTATGCCGGCCTGCCGGAGAGCCTGGCGCGCGGCTACAAGCCCGGCCGCTTCAGCTTCAACGTCAAGGGCGGCCGCTGCGAGGCCTGCGCCGGCGACGGCCTGATCAAGATCGAGATGCACTTCCTCCCCGACGTCTACGTCACCTGCGACGTCTGCCACGGCCAGCGCTACAACCGCGAGACGCTCGAGGTGAAGTTCAAGGGCCACAGCATCGCGGATGTGCTCGACATGACGGTCGAGGCCGCGGCCGAGCTGTTCAAGGCGGTCCCCCCGATCCGCGACAAGATGCGGATGCTGGAGGAGGTGGGGCTCGGCTACATCAAGGTCGGCCAGCAGGCGACGACGCTGAGCGGCGGCGAGGCCCAGCGCGTGAAGCTGGCGAAGGAGCTGAGTAGGCGGGCGACCGGGCAGACGCTCTACATCCTCGACGAGCCCACCACGGGCCTGCATTTCGAGGACGTGCGCAAGCTGCTCGAGGTGCTCCAGGCCCTGGTCGACCAGGGCAACACCGTCATCGTCATCGAGCACAACCTGGAGGTCATCAAGACCGCCGACTGGATCGTCGACCTCGGCCCCGAGGGCGGCGACAAAGGCGGCGAAATCGTCGCCGAAGGAACGCCGGAGCAGGTGGCGAAGGAGCCGCGCTCCTACACCGGCGGCTATCTCGGAGCCCTTCTCAAGAACGCCGTTCGCCCTGAGCCTGTCGAAGGGCCTCTTTTCGCGCCAAGAAAGCGCCGGCAGCGCGAGCCGGCCGAATGAGGTCCCGAGCCTTGCCGCGCCGCCGGCCGAAGCGTATCTTTCCGCGCATGAACGCGCGCACCAAAGTCTCTTCGAACGGCGACGTCGCCATCCCCAAGGATGTACGCGACCGGCTGGATTGGGCGCCCGGCACGCCGCTGGAGCTGGTCGAGACCGCCGACGGCGTCAGCCTCAGGCGGCCGGCGGAAAAGTCGCACTTCCCGCCCAAGACGCTCGAGGATTTGCGCGCGCTGCCGAAGTATGAGGGGCGGCCGCAGCCGATCGAGGCGATCAGCCGGCTGTCCGATGAGGACATCCGCCGCCTGCTCAAGTGAAGGCGATCGACACCAACGTCCTGGTCCGCCTCGTCACGCGCGACGACGAAAAGCAGGCCGCCGTTGCGGAGGCACTGGTCGAGGCCGGCGATACGCTGGTCCTGCCGACAGTGGTGCTCGAGACTGAATGGGTGCTGCGCTCGCGTTACGGACTGTCGCGCCGGCGGATCGCGGACGGCCTCGGCACCTTGCTCGGGCAGCCCGGAATCGCCGTCGTGTCCGGGAAAGCAGTCGCCATGGCGCTGAACGCCTATGCCGAAGCCGGCGACTTCGCCGACCACCTGCACTTCGCCCTCGCCGCCGAGCAGGGTGCCGCCGCTTTCGCGACCTTCGACCGCGCCTTCTCGGCAGCGGACAAGGCCGAACCGGCGCTGGAGCTTCTGGCATGAACGCCGGGAAGGACGGGTCCAGGTCGGTGAAGTTCGAGGACTTCGCCGCCGACGTCGCGCGCCGCCGCGAGGCCGCCGGCGATCCCGACATGCCCCGCAACAGCGGCAAGCGCCGCACCGCGTCCAAGCGTGCCCTCCTGAAGGCGATCGAGAAGGCCGGCGGCAAGTGGTGAGGCGCGCCGGGAAAAGCGCGGGTGACAGGGAAAAGCGCGGGTGACAGGTACGTACCTGTCACCGCTCGGCGCTCCCGCTTTCAACCCCTTCTCGATCAACCGCTAGGGCGCGGGGACACTTACTAATGTGTCCCCAACCACCCAAGAGAAGGGACTAAAGAAAATAAGGTGCCGGCGCATCCAGTTTGTCTTTACTCTCTCTCAGACTCTTAAAAGACTCTTCTGTCTCAGCTCGACGATTGAAGACATCCTTGACTTTCCTCATCACAAAGGAATCGATTTTTGGGCCGTTTTGTGCCAGCACTATGAATTGGTAAGCACCACATAGGTTCAAAAATTCTTCACTTCCTAGGATATCGACAGGTATTTCAGCGAAATCGCACGGGGGAGTGATTCGCAAGTACCATTGGCAACGGCTTTCGCCAGGCCTAAAATCGAGCTCCTCTGGAAGATATTCGCCAGGATATCTTCTATCCATTTCCTGTGCAAAGTCTTCGTCTGTATTCACTATCAATTCCCCGTCAAATATCGGTGATCGCAGCGAGGGCACCGATTACCCTTGCTTCCGTGCCGGCTGCAAAAGTTTGCCCCCAATTATCGCACCACACGAAGATGCGACCAGATTCCCTCGTAGCGCCGCATACGGCGCAGTTAAGTCGAGACATATTGATGGCCCCCCATCTACAAAGCCCCACACGACAAGCTATCCTTCAATGGGGGGAGAGTCAACTCCGTAGTGAATTGGGACACAATACCTAATTCAGCCCTTGAGGCCCTTCTCAATCAACCTCCTGATCGCCTCCGCCCGCGACGGCTTCGGCTCCGGCTCTCGTTCAATCCAGGCTTCGAGCTTCGCATCCAGCTCGGCGGGGATGCGCACCCCGGTCTCGGAGTGACGCCCGTCCTGGGTCGGCCGCCCGATCTTTTTTGACTATCAGCTATTGACCCGCTCCGTCCCTACTTCCTGATCGCACGCAGAAGCGAAAGGCCGATCGCGTTGCTTGGCCTTAGCCTGATTGTCTCACGCGAAGACGCAAAGCCGCAAAGAGGCTCGTGTATACCTCCGGCCAAAGGCCCTTCCGGCCACGGGCCTGACGGGGCACCGCGTTGCAGGATTTTCGCTTTGCGATTTGCCTTGGCCGGCTTCTTTGCGTCTTTGCGCCTTCGCGTGAAACCTATTCTGCCTTCAACCCCTTCTCGATCATCCGCCGGATAGCCTCGGAACGCGAAGGCTTCGGCTTGGGCTGGCGTTCGATCCAGGCGTTCAGGGCCGCCTCCATCTCCGGATAGAGGCGTACGGAGAGGACGGGGCCGATCCCCGTCCTTGGGCGCCCGCGCGGTCTTTTTTCTTTTTCAGCTATTGACCCGCCCCAATTTAATGTATACAACAAACTGACACGACCAACCCGCCTCGAAGGGGGCGAGTCATGGCTGCCCGTGAGCATAGAGTCTCGCGCCGCGCCTTGCTAGGCGCCGCGTGCGCGCTTCCCCTCGCACGTCATCCCGGACTTGATCCGGGATCCATCTTCCCTTCTCACGGGCCGCAAGACAGAGGGATCCCGGATCAAGTCCGGAATGACGAAGAGGCGGAACGGCGAGCAAATCCCACGGTCACCAATTGGGACCGCGCCCTCGCCCGCCTCCGCCGCGACGAGGCCAGCCTGACGGCGCTGCTGGGCGATCCCGACGAGGAAAGGTTCGGCGACGCGGTCGTGGTCTTCAACCACAGCCTCAAGAAGCTGCTGCGCACGCCGGCGCCCGATCTCCCGGCGCTCGGGCTCAAGATCGACCTCGCCGTCGACCATGAGGTCGCCGAGCTCATCGGCGGCCACGCCTGTCTCGCCGCGCTCGCTCGCGATGCCCGGCGCCTCGCCCGCTAGGCCATTCCGCAAGGATGCGAAGGCGCGCTGCCGATTGTTGGATACTTGTTGGATTTGACCTGCCAGTATCGTCGCAACTCGCGGTTCGCGGGTCCGGCTCTTTCCCATCGTGAGGTCGGTCGCGGCGATCCGGACCGCCGACCTGTGATCGAAAAAATCGATCGAAAGCCGCCGCATTGATCGAACGGATTTTTATTTTCGGTGAACTTAGTGAACTTCCGCGCGCCCGGACCTCGGGCCGCTTCAGGGCCCGCAGACCGGTCGCGCCGGCCGCGACAGCGCGCCGCTCGGTGACAGGTACGTACCTGTCACCGGCCGCGCCACGGTCGCCCCGGCCGGCCGCTCGGTGACAGGTACGTACCTGTCACCGGCCGCTCCTCCGCAGGCCGGTCGGGCCCGGCCGGGCCAGCGCGCCGCTCGGTGACAGGTACGTACCTGTCACCGCATTTTCCTGTCCCGGAATGCGCGATTTCGGCCTGCTTCGCGCCTGTCCGGCCCGGACCGCCCCTAGCGCTCCCGGCCGAGCGCGATCAGCTGGTAGCGCACCCGCGCCCACCAGCGGTCGTCGCCGTTGACGTCGCTGAGCCTGGCACGGATCCCGATCCTCGCCGTGCGGGTCCGGTCCGGATGGAGCCGCGAGTAGGATTCGACCTCGACGTCGACATGGCCCAGCCCGAAATAGCGATCCTCCTGCACCAGGACCGGGGTGCCGAAGCCGAGGTCCCAGCCGCTGACCGAGGCAATGACCAGCTCGGTGCCCGCCGGCACCGTGACGCTCGCCGGCTGTCGCACCGCGCTTTCGCCGCGCCGCGCGACGATCAGCGCTTCCTGCCGGAAGACGGCGAGGATGACGAGGCGGCCCTGAAGCGAGGGCTGGCGTCGCCCCGAGGTGAGCAGCATGTCGAGGTCCCGCGCCCCGCTGGTCGGCTCATCCTGCAGCATTGCGTTCGCCGGCGCGCCGCCGCCGGCGAGGCCCAGGCAGATCAGCGCGGCAAGCACGCAGCGTCTCGAAGTCATCGCATCCTCCCTTGCTGCCGGCCGCCTCAGCGCCCGCGCCCGTACGGCCTCACATTGGGATGCGGCTGGGTCGGCGGCCTGTAGGGGGGCGGAACGTAGATGTTCGGCATCGGCTCGAACCGCACCGGCGGCGGCACCCGCACCGGCTGGAAGGGCTCCTGCCGGACGCCGATCTGCAGCGTGCGCACATCGACTGCCCTGGCCAGGTTGGATCCGCCGCCTTCGCCCTCCTCCTCGGGGAGGGCCTCCGGCCCCTGCGCATCGACCTCGTTGCCGTCGGCCGCGACATTGTCCGTCGCCAGCTCCACCGGCGCGACCTCGTTCATGCCCATCTCGACCTCGCCGAGCTGGGCCTCGTCGGTCGCGGCCCCTTCGGCGACCAGCGGCGGCGAGGCCTCGCCGCCGCCGCAGCCGGCGCAGAGTAGGCCCAGAGCGGCGGCGGCCGTGGCGAGCGCCAGGTGCAGCGTGCCTGTCATCGTCCGATCCTCCAATGGCCCCGAGTCTGCCCGGTTTTCCGCGCGAGGCGCGTGACCGCGGTCACAGGCCCCGCGGCGGCAGCCCGGCCTTTACAAAGCGGGGGCGCGCGGGCCTATTGGCGGGCGATGAAGGCCCCGCCGAGCCTCGCCGCGCTCGCCCTCCTCGCCGCCCTGCTGGCGGCGGCGCCGCTCGCCGCGCAGAAGCCGGACCAAGGCGACAAGCCCGATCCCGACCGGCGCTGGCGCGAGCCGGGGATTGCGGTCTGCGTGGCCGAACTCAGCGCGGTCGAGGGCATGACCCCCGACGCGCTCGAGGCGATCTGCGGCTGCGCGTTGGAGCGGTTCGCGCCGAACCGGCCGGCCGGGGCGCTGCCGGAGCTGGGCGGCGGCCGCCTGCGCGACGCGCTCGGCGGGTTCGTGCTCGCCTGCGCTGCGCAGGAGCAGCCGGAGCTGTCTGCGGCGGTGGCGCGCTGGCTGGCGGAGCGGCCGCCGGCGTCGTCGTCGTCGCCGGTGCTCGCGGAGCCGGCGCCGGAAGCGGACAAGCCCGAGAGCGCGAGCGCCTCCGAAGCCGCCGGCACCGGCTCCGGCCTGCGCGCCTGGTGGGACGGCCTCGGCTGGCCGCGCTGGCTGTCCGGCTCCGGCCTGTGGCTGTGGCTGCCGCTCGGGCTGCTGGCGCTGGTCCTGCTCGCCCGCCTGCTGCGCCGCGATGCCTCGCGCGACCTGATCCGGCCGCCGCCGCACATGCGGCGCACCACGGTCCGCCCCACCCCGCGCCCCCGCCGCTGACGGAACCCGGGCTCGCCGCCGCTCGTTTCTCGAGCGCGCGCCCGGCCCGCGCTTCGTCCGCCTCGCCGGCGCGCCCGCACAGGAGTTCGCCATGACCTTTCGTCTCAGCCTTGCCGCGGCCGCGCTCGCGGCCGTCTCCGTCACGCCCGCCACCGCCCAGGAGGGCGGCCGCCCCTACAACGTCACCCTGACCGGCGCCGCCGAGCGACCCGGACCGGGCGATCCCGACGGCGGCGGCACCGCCGAGCTGCGCGTCAATGCCGGCCAGGGCCGGGTCTGCTACACGCTGACGGTCACCAATATCGAGCCGGCCACGCTCGCCCACATCCATCGCGGCGGCGTCGAGGCGGCCGGGCCGATCGTGGTCAACCTCACCGCCCCGGCCCAGGGCCGCAGCAGCGGCTGCGCCGAGGTCGCGCGGGCGCTGGCGCAGGAGCTGATCCGCACGCCGCAGGCCTTCTACGTCAACGTCCACAACCAGCCCTTCCCCGCCGGCGCGGTGCGCGGGCAGCTGGGCCGCTAGGCGAGGCCGCGGGCGCGGCGGCGCGTGCCGGGCGAAGCGCGGGCAGGCCCGCCGGCCGGCCCGCGCCACTTATCCCCGTTATCCTCGCTATCCACAGGCAGACTCCGCTTGCCGCGACCCGGATTGTCCGCCACACCGGCATTTCGCGGTCGGAAGCGGCCGCCTGGAAACGGGCGAAAGCTTGCGAGCGCTGCCAGTGCGGAGGCGATGGAGATCCTTCGGGGTCGAGATCGCGGAAGCTCTGGTAGGGCAGCCGGGGGAGAAGCGCGAGGCGGAGGGGAAACCCGAAGCCGAACCCACTTTCTCCGGAGTCCGGCGGAACCCCTGCCTTCGGGCGGAGGAACCGCAAAGGAGCCTGTCGGAGCTTGCTTCGTCAGGATCCGGATCGGGGAACGCAGAGCTTGCTTTGCGGGAACCGGTTGGGAACCGACCGGGGTCGCAAGACCCCGGCCGGAACCTCGAGCGGGGCCGGTGGCGACACCGGCCCCGCTTTCGTTTGCGCCCCTCTCTGCGCCCGCGCCCGCCGCTCGCCAGGCCTACATTCGCTCGACGAATTCCTTCGCCTCGCCCAGCCCCATGCCGGTGGCGGCGCGCACGATCCTGATCGCCTCGAGCTTGCGGCTCTGGCCGAGCAGCGCCCGGACGTCGGCCTCGACGTCCGCCGGCAGCGCCGCCGGCCATTCGCCGCTTCCGCTCGGCGGCGGCGGCGCGGGCCCGGTCGCGCCCCGCCCCAGCCCGGGCGGCGGACGCAGCAGATCGCGCGGCCCGCCGCGGCGCAGGCCGAACAGGATCAGCGCCGCGAGGAGGGTTCCGATCGCGATCAGCGCCGGCAATGACAGGTCCAACTCGTCTCTCCCCGCATGATCCGGCGCAGCCTAGCAGACCTGGCGGCCGGCGCGGACATGCTATTCGAGGTCGCGACCGCTTGGTTCCCATCTCTTGTGCTTGTGCTATTCTTGCATCGCCTCACCGGGGGAGACGCGCCGATGGCCAAGCATCGCAATCCCAATGTCGCCGCGCTCGAACATGCCTATGCGCGCTGGGCGGAGACCAAGGGCGGGTCGGCCGCGGAGGTGCTCGACCTGTTCGACGAGCAGATCGAGATGCGCTCGGTGCTGACCGAGGAGATGCCGAGCGAGCTGGCCGGCTCGCACGTCAGCAAGCAGCATGCGGCCGAATATTTCGCGGCGCTCGCCCGCGACTGGGAGATGCTCTACTGGGACGTCTACCAGTTCATCGGCGACGGCGACGACGTCGTCGTGGTCAGCCGCTGCGCCTGGCGCAACCGCGCCACCGGGGCCGAGGTCGACACGCCGAAGGTCGACATCTGGCATTTCGAGAACGGCCGCGCGACCCGCTTCATGGAGCTGTTCGACAGCCTCGCCTTCGCCCGCGCGGTCGGCGCGATCTAGGAGGGGGGCGGGGCCATGGCGACACAGGCGGGAGCACGGGCGCGCTGGGCGCCGGAGCGGCGTTTCTATACCGGCATGGCGCTGGCGATGATCGCGCTGGTGCTGATCGGCTTCGGGCCGAGCTTCTATTTCCGCGGCTACGTGCATTTTCCGCGGCCCAATCCCAGCCTCACCCCCCTGGTGCTGCTGCACGGGATCGTCTTCAGCCTGTGGATGCTGCTGTTCGCCGCGCAGGCGAGCCTGGTCGGGCTCGACCGCCGCGACCTGCACATGCGGCTCGGCCTCGCCGGCATGACGCTCGCGGTGCTGCTGGTGCCGCTCATGTACCTGGTCGCGGTCGGCCAGGTGGCTCGCGCCAACCAGCCGCCCTTCGCGACGCCGCTCGGCTGGACGATCGTGCCGATCCTGGTGATTCCGGTCTTCGCGGCCCTGGTCTGGCTGGGCTGGAAGCACCGCCGCAATCCGCAGACGCACAAGAGGCTGATGCTCTGCGCCGCGCTGCTGATGATGGATCCGGCGATCGGTCGCATCCCGCTGACCCCGCCCACCCAGCTCGGCTTCGCCGTGCAGAGCCTGCTGCCGCTCGCCATGTACTTCATCCTGTTCTGGTGGGACCGCAAGACGCTTGCATGAACCTGGTGTTTTGCATTAGAGCCTCTTTGGGTGGCCGAATTATATCAAACAACACTACGCCGCGTCCGCTGAGTCCGTTAGAATCGACTCAATGCGCTATCTGTCCTGGCTGGAGAAGACGATTGGTTCCCAACTCTCCAGCGATCAGGTAGGAAAACCCGTCTTTGTGCGCGCGCACCTGGAACTGACAACCGATCACGGTCTGCTGATTCCGCTTTGCGAGGCCTGCTGGACGACACGGCGCTGGCTCGGCGCAGGTGTCCGAGGCATTTATGCGCTGGGAGGCGTGAAGTACGGGACTGTGTTGCTGCAAGTCGAGTTCGCGCAGGGGCAAACTGCGCTGGTGAGCGCGGAACTCAGTCACGGCGACGAATTGTCCGTACAAATGCTGTGCGTAGGGCAGCACGGTACGTTGCGCTTTGATGATTTTCCGGATCCGTTACTGCTTACGCAACCGATCGAGGCGCCGCAGCCCCGCTATCACGGCTACATCGAACGTTCTCTAGCATCGGGCAGGCCCGTGCGAACGACAGAAGAAGAATAATGCCGTACGGAGTGCTGATTGTCACCGGCGCCATGTCTCATCAGGAGACCTACGCGCTGGGGTTTCAGCGGGACCCGCGATGTAATTTGATCGCGGTCGCGGACGAAAGTGACATCGACGAACGCCGATCGCGGCTCAATCAGAAAATGGCAACCGATTTGGGTGTTTCTATCTTCCTGATCTGGAGAAGGCACTTGAGCACCCTGGCGTGAATCTGGTTTCCATTTGCACAGAACATCATCGTCAAGGGCGGGTCGCCATTCGCTGCGCCGAGGCGGGCAAGCATATCTACATCGACAAGCCGCTAGCGGGGTCACTCCAGGAGGCTCGGAAGCTGGAGGCCGTCGTCCGAAAGAAGAACCTGCGCAGCCAGATGTTCACGCAGGTGCTGATGCCGGCGGCGCAACGCGCCAAGCGGCTTGTCGCATCGGGTGTCCTGGGAGAGTTGCGCGCCTTACATCATGACTTGCATTTCGCCAAAGGCTATACGAAAGGACCTGCCGCTGAAACCGAGAGCAGAGACGCCGGAGCCGAATATGTTCCTGGTCCCGGATGCCAAGCGAGAAGTGTTCAATATCGCTGTCTATTCACTGGCGATGTTCCGCTGGCTGACGCGCCGCGACTTTGAGACAGTGGCTGCCGTCACGGCAAATTATTTTTTGAGAACAATGCGCGTCGGGATTACGAAGACTTCGGCGTGTTGTCGCTGACGGTGGACGGCGGCGTTGCGGTAACCATTTCTTGCGGCCGTACCGGCTGGCGGTAGCCCACCCCGGTGGTGGGCACAATCGCATCAAGCTAGTCGGCAGCAAGGGGACGTCATTCATCGACGGCTCCGCAACGCGGGTCGAGATTACCGGTGACCGGCAAACCTTCTGGCGGACGCCGCCTGAAAATCCGGACGATCCATCGGCGTTCTGGCCTTCCAGCGATCAGCGGAAAACAGGCGCGATCGAATGGGCGATTCCAGCCTCAACAGTATCCGATCAAAGTGCTTTCCTCGATGCGTTGGATAAAGGCCGTAGCGGCGAAGTAGCCATTGCTGACGGCGTTCGGGTGCTCGAAGCTCTGTTCGGCGCCTACCGTGCCGCTGCGTCGCGGGATGTGGTGAGGCTCCCGCTAGTGGTCTTGAAGTGAAGAACTTGTTGTAAAAGAGTCAAGTTTTTCAAGCTGCCAGTTTTGCCTCATTAACCCAGGATTTCACTTCGTGATCGAGTTTATCGAAGCAGCGGCGGAGTGGGCCGTTGGGAACTGAAAGCTCGGGTAGTATTCTGCCTAGACCCAGGACGAAGGATACGAGAGTAGGTGCGCGTGAAGAACCATCCAGTGCGCAAGCCAATGTCGGTCAAGCGGTAGCGGTGACTCTGGGGGATACGTTCGATCATTCCGTGTAGACGCAGGCGTCGGAGATGGTAAGTCATCCGGCCTTGCGTCATCTCAGCTGGTTGTTGGCCGAGTAAAGGAGCCAGATTCTCGCGGAGGTTCCGATTGGAAAAGCCGGTGGGGAGGAGTTGAAACAACAACAATGCGCTCCACAAAGCTTGTACTTGCGGATCGGCGAAGCGGAGGGCGGAAGCCCGTTGCGACTCGATCCGAATCGGTCGATTCACTTTCTGGAAGACCTCCTCGGAAAGGAGGCAGTCATGGCTGATTCGTTCGACTTGGAGCAAACGGCGGTTGGCTTGAAAGCCAATCTGCCGCAGAGCGGGCAAGTTGCGCAAACTCTTGCCTATATAGAAGTCGCGGGTGTTGTTGATCGTGGTTTCAGTCCGTAAGGCGCGGCCTTCTTTGTGGTATTGCTTAATGCGCGTTCCTTTGTAGTCGATGTGCAGGGAAGGAATGACTCCGTCGGTGATCACCCGCGTCCGAAACGGCCCAGGTGTGCTTTTGGTAACCCAGCGTTCAAAGATCAGTTGAACCTGTTTGGGACGGCCGATGTCGAGATTCTCCCGGATCACTTCTTCGAAGAAAATCCGTCCGCTTACCGGCCGATCGAGCACCTGAGTTAGCGAGAGTTCGATTTGCAGAATGGACAGCTGATAGCGGTATCCAGCTTGCCGGTCCTGGGAACTGAAAGGATGAGGTAATAGGCGCAACCATTTGCGTAACAGCGCTTCGATTTTCTCTCCTGAGAGTCCATCACTGATGGCTTGGAGTCGCTTGGGGTCCTCGCAGGAGAGGACGCCATTGTCCAACGCCTGGTACTCGATTCCTTTCTTCTCGAGTTGCCGCTTCGCGTACTCGTGCCCATTCAGGCAGAGCTTGGCGTTGTAAGGAAAGTACGAGCAGAACTTCAGGAAGAACGGCCCGAAGTCTCGATCCAGGCAGTAGAAGTAGTAATGATTCACCAGCGCCGTCGACTTCACGATCCAGGCGTAGGTCTTACGGGTTTTAGGGTTGTGCCGTTTCTCGGTGCGATATACAGTGCATTTCTCTTGCGCTTTGCCCACGAAGACGACACCTTCGGCCTGAGTAAAAGAAGCGCGACGTTGGTTGGCAATATCATCTTTACGCTGGCCTTTCTCGAACGTGATCATGGGGATGTTGTTATCTCGGACATAGCGCTCAATTGATTCGACGAAGCGCCGCGTGATCGGCTCGACCATCGCCGTCGAGGCCACTGGATGGCCGCGGTGAATGCGGATGAAATTCAGAACCCCTTCCACGCTTGCAAAACCGGCACGTACACGTTGAGGTACATCCGGTCGATACCTTCCAGCTCAAGCACCACATGGTCGCGCAAAACTTCCGCCACGTTCTGTGGCGTTCCAGGTTTCAGCTTCTCAGTCGGTCTGCCACGCATGGCTCCGTTATAACCACAGTTCCTTGGAACCGCACCTTACATGCTTGTCGGTCTGAGGCGAAGCCTCGCTGGTGTAGTACGTCATAAATAACGAGACATATTGCCACGAGTCGTGTTGGCGAGCTGACTTTGGGCGCGGCGACCTCAGCCTGTCAGCGCGTTTCAACCATAAAACGGAGAAGAACCAGTGCGTCTTCGAGAAAGGCTTCGATTCCAAAGTATTCCGGTACATGCCCGACGACCGCATCGGTGTGTGCTGGCACGGTTGAATCCTCCCGCTTCAGGTTGAGGAGGAACCATTCATCCGGGGTATGGAACCGTTCGGCGGAATGAGCCTTCCGGAAGCACCCATGTCGCGTCAGATCTTGTATGGTTGCCGAACGGATAACCGACAAGAGGGACATCTCGCAATTGCGGGCCGCTTATAATGCAGCGTTCGCGCAACTCGCTCGAGAGGTCGGTGTATGTGCAAGAATTGCGAGGCCGGAATCCTCACCCAGCGCCGTCGAGGAAGCGCGCCACAGAGTACGCCAAGCCGAAGCCGCATACCGCGAGTGCCGGAACGCCATGTCATCCGCCCTGATCGAACGCATCTGAGTGCTGTGAAAAGACCATGAGCCTCAAAGATGGTCCCTGAAAAGTGACCAGGATGGCACGGTGCAAAGAAGCGTTGGTTTTCGGGAGCGAGCATCGACTCTCCCCGGTGAGTTCTCGTACTCCTTTTTTGGTGAGCGAGCCAAGCTCGGTCAGCACCCATGGCTTTACCGGCTTCGTAGACGATCAGCTTGCCCGAGTCAATATAGTTCAAAAGCAACTGCGTGTCCGAGCTACGAGCCAGCACATCTACGACGGCAGAATACTCATAAATGCTGCGGCAGAGAATGAGTCGACAATAAGACCGGTGCGAAGTCGAACAACGGGCCTTTGAACGGCGCGCCTGAGATGCGTGTCTGGTTGGCCGTGCCTACAGCCAGCAGTTCGTCGCCGGTGGGAATCGCCCGGCTGGGCTCGCGCCCTGGCGCATCCTGTACGCTGCGCTGCTTGCGCGCCTCCACCACTTTCATCAGGCTCGCTCAGCGCGTTGAGACTGCGCGGAAAACCGACGTAGGCGTAGAGCTGCACCAGAATTTCCTTGGCCTCGCTGACGGTCAGTCCCGCGTCCAGCCCTTGGTGCAAAGCGGCGTTGAGCCTGGGGCATGTCTCGCTCGCGGCCATGGAGGCCGCGATCAGTGGAATGCCCCGTTGCTTGGCGGAGAGGGTCTCCGAGGCGGGCTCTGCATGAGTCATGGCCTGCGGCTCCGCGGTGCTCTGAGCGGCGTGACCGGCCGCAACCGCCAGCCCGGTACCCAAAGCCAAACCGGCCGCGAGGGGGCCGAACTTGCGATGCTTAGCGCGCGTTGTATTGGTCATCAGTCACCCTTCTCCGTCAAGATCACACTCTTGCCATCCACAGAGCCGGTTACGGCCTGGATTTCCGGTCGCATCTTCCACGGTGCGTCGGAAGTGGAAAAGGGAAGTCGCGACCCTTTCCAACAGGCTAAATGTACGCATCAAGATCGGCGGCTTGGGCATGCCCATCTTCTGCTTCGGATTCGGCTTCGAATCGCCTGAACGTCCGGCCGACTCGCAGGTGCTCTTCCAGGCCAGGGAACCGCTTTGGGGCGTCTGCATCGACGCCTTCGGCCCCGCGCGCAGCCGGCTCGAGAGCAACACGCGGCTATGCGGGAAATCAGGATGCCAGCTCTCGAAAAACGCCATGGACGGGCGCGCCAACCGCTCCCTAAACTGCCTCACGAACGGAGGGCCGGACCAGATCTGGGTCAACTGCTACGGCGTGCAGGATCCGGCTCTACGGTTCGATGCTACAGGCACAGCGGCTACGGCTGGAAGGGACGGCAGCCAACGATCGTCGATGGCTTCCTGTAACAGATACCGTCACGATCAACGAAGGCGCCTCAGCAGACGAGGTACGCTTTGTCGACCGAATTGCGCCCTGCCGTTCGCCGACTTTGTGAGGGGGCAGTTTCCCCCTGTTGACCAAAGGCGCCGAAATGGGCGATCGGAAAACCGAGTGTTGGCTTCATTGGTCTCCGGCATCATAGGCGGCGTAATGCCGCCGACCTGCAGAAGGCGAGGATCACGCGCGATGCAAGGGTGGCGCTGACTTGGGTGCATGATCGGCACGCTGCGTCGGTTGAGCGTTGAATGAGGATGCGAAAGCGAATGGACGCACTGGGATGGAATCTGGCGGCTGGTTGATAGTCGAGCCTGGATTGAGGAAACCAAGCGCCTGCTGAGCGCGCCGTACGGCGTGCATCCCATGGGTACGATCATGAATTCTCAATGGGAATGGACGCTCTCTGCGGTATGCAACGGCGACGAGGAAGCCTGGAGGGGAGGTGGACGCAACTCACAGCTCCTACGGGGGCCCTTGCACATTTGACGGCAGCACCCTCGACATCACGGTGGACATTGCGTCCGACCCAAGGCGAATAGGCACCCGCCGCGTGCGCAGCGTCACCATGCTGAGCGAGCAGACGATGATCCTGCGGCCGCCTGGGGGGCTCCACGCCGGTTCGCTCGAGACCCGTGAATTGATCGGGAACGGGTCGGTGACTCCGGGGATGCACCGAACTCGTCCCAGGGCAGCAATGTGGAATGAACAACACTCCGCATTCGAGACGGGACGCCACGTAGAGCCACAAGGCTTGATTTGAACGACACAGGTGCTGCCGACAACGACACCCGGCGGCAAGACATCTAAAAGTGATGAACAGAGCACGGGTGATCCTTGGCACAGGCGCGAGCCACTCAATCGATTCTCGCGCCGGCGGCCCTCACTACTGGCGCCCATTTCTGGCGTTCCTGAGCCACGAATGCCTCGTACTGCTGCGGCGTCATGGGATGCGCGCCCTGCCCGTCCGCAGCAAGTTCCTTCTTCATCTGCGGCGTCTCGAGGATGGCATTGAGTTCCTTGTTCAGGCGCTCGATCACCGTTGAAGGCGTACCGGCAGGCGCGTTCAGACCGAACCATATGGTCTGCTCATAACCCTTCAGCCCAGCCCTTCCGCCGTTGGCACGTCAGGAAATAGCGCGGATCTCGTCTTGCCGGTGACCATCAGGACCCTTCTCTTGTCCCCGCCCTCCTTGAAATCCCGGTACGTACTGCCCTCGGGGCCGAACGACATGTCGACATGGCCTTCCTGGATGTCGAAACTTGAGGTGGACGCTCCCGCCTTGTAGGGCACATGCCGCATCTGGACCCCCTCGAACTGGACTTGAACAGCTCCCCCGGCCAGA
This sequence comes from uncultured Alphaproteobacteria bacterium, assembly GCA_963846475.1. Lineage (GTDB taxonomy): Bacteria > Pseudomonadota > Alphaproteobacteria > Rhizobiales > Afifellaceae > DASWJZ01. The sequence continues at coordinate 24,535 of CAWJVZ010000002.1, forward strand.
TGGGACGAACTTCCTGACACCGACAGAGGCGAAGGTCAACTTGTCTGGTTCGCGTTTGGCGTACGCGACGAGGTCAGCGACGCTGCTGATCGGCAAGCTGCTGCGAATGGACAAGACGTTGCTCGTTACCGAGATCAAGCCAACCGGGGCAAAGTCTTTGGCCGGATCATAGGGCAGCTTGCTGTAGATGGCGGGATTGAGCGCGAGCGCGCCCAGGTCGCCAACAGTCCCGTATAGCCATCCGCCTTCGCCCGTGCGACCGTCACAGCCCCAACGATACTGGCTGCGCCTGGCCTGTTCTCGATCACCACCGGTTGCCCGATACGGGCGGAAAGCTTCTGGCCTATCGATCGACCGAGGAAGTCGGTCGGTCCTCCGGCCGCGTCGGGCACAACGATCCTCACTGGGCGCGATGGATAGTTGTCGGCCACTGCAGCGGGTGCAACGGCCAGGAGTGCAAGACCGATCGAAGCAAGCCTGTTGAACGCAGTGCTCATGCGATTTCCTTGATGATGGGGTTTGACCTGTGCAACGTGAATGGCGCGCTCGGGAGGCGATCACCTCGACGGAGTGACTGCAACGCTGCGCTTCTTCAATTCGGACTCGTCGAACTCGAGGCCAAGACCTGGCGCCGTCGGCAGTTCGAAGCGACCATTGACCGGTCGGGACGGATTTTTGAACACCGAGTCTGCTCGTTCCCAGTTGTCGGCAAGCTCGACCGGCTTGCCGAGGTGCATGACGGTGGACATCACCTGGATGTTGGCAAGGTTACTCATCGGCCCATTCACGGGGTTCGAGAACGGCTGCCGCACGCGGTCGCGGCGGTCTCCGTCTGCCCGGATCTGGCCCGAAAACGCATCTTCCGTCTCGACGACGACCTGATCGCCTGGCCGCACGTGTACGACCGGTGTCGCGCACCGATCGATCGTGTAGAGGAGGTTCCCGAGCGGGATCCTGTGATTAGCGATCGCCGGGCTCCGTCTCGTCCCTCCGGCCGGATCCCCAGCCGCGTGGTATCGCTCCGCCGAAGGCAGCCGAGGCCAGCGCGGCCGTAGAGCAGACCTCGCGCGCCACGGCATCGAGTCGCTCGCCGGCGAGCCGCACGGGCATCGTGGTTACGCTGACCGCGAAGGTCGCGGTCCCGTTCGGGCCGAAGATCGGAGCTCCTACGCATCGAACCCCTGCACGCGATTCCTCGTCGTCGATTGCGTACCCGCGAGCCGCGATGGCTCCAAGCTCGTCGAGAAGGGCCGACCGCGAGCTCACACCCTTGGGCGTATGCGTGGGTAGCTCCTCCTCGGGGTAGCGATGGAGGATCTCGTCGCGCGGAAGGGTTGCGAGCATCGCTTTGCCGAGCCCGGTGACGTGCGCGAGCTCCCGTGCTCCCGGCCGCACGGCGAGGTGCGGTCCAGGCCCCGGCACCGCGAAGGCAACATGGATGATGGAGGTGCCGTCGAGCACGGCGGCATGCACGGTTTCGCCAATTCTCTGGGCAAGCGCTTCGATCAGTGGTTGCAGCCGTGCCTCGGGCCCGTACTTGCTCGTCGCCAGTACGGCCAGGCCCAGCATCTGGGGGCCCAGATCCATGCGCCGCCGCTTTCCGGCCTGGCCGTCCGCCGCGGACTGCAGCCACCCTGACCGCTCCAGAACCTCGCAGAGCCGGTAGGCCGTCGTGCGGTTGAGCGACGTCGCGCGCGCGAGATCGCTGATCGTCTGCGGTGCCTCCGAGGTTGCGAGCTCTTGGAGGATCGCCAGTCCCTTCTCGAGGCTGGTCTGGTCTTTTCCCGTAGCCACTTATCGCAACTCCCCGGCGTGGGTCGGCTTCCGCTCCCTGCCGCATTGTAATGCGCCCGATTCAATACTTCTGTCCGGTTTACTCTATTATCGCTCGCCGTGATCGTCCTAATCGTTCGGAATCGTATCTTCGTGTTCGTGGAACAAACATTCTTCGTTGACTGCCGGCGCGCTGGCCAGTAGCATCGCCAGCGTCGATGGAGCGCGAGTATGTGCAACCGGACGGGCTGGGGCCGCCGACGGATCCGTTCACGCATGTGATCCGCTGCGGCGACACTATCTACGTGGCCGGGCAGATCTCGCTCGACGAGAACAACGACTTCGTCGGCGTGGGCGATCCCGCCGCCCAGGCAGAGCAGTGCTGGAAGAACATCGGGCTGGCCCTGGCGTCTGTCGGCTGCGGCGTCGCCGACGTCGTCAAGATGACCATCTTCCTCAAGGACGTCCGCCACGCGGTGGCGGAGACGGCTGTCCGCAGGAGACTCTTCGCGCCGGACAGGCTTCCCGTCTGCACGCAGGTGCAGGTGGCGAACCTCGGGATGCCCGAGCTGCTGATGGAGATCGACGTGATCGCCGTCGTTCCGTCGTGAGGTCGCAGAGCCTGAACGACCCACCGGGCATTGCACGAGCAACTGGCTCCCGGCCGCGCTGAGATGCCGCCCCGACGCCTCGTCGGTGTGGACGCTGGAGGGACGTTCACCGACATCGTTGCGATCTCCGAGGAAGGCATCTCGGTGGGCAAGGTGCCCTCCACTCCGAGCTGCCCGGTCGAGGCGGTGAAGAGCGCCGTTTCGGCCACGCTCCCTGCGGGAGAGTTCGCGCGTCTCGTGCACGGAACGACGGTCGCGACGAACGCGCTACTTCAGCGGACGGGGGCCAGGGCATGCCTGTTGACGACCGCCGGCTTCGAGGATGTGTCGTCGATCCAGCGGATCAACCGCCGCTACGCGTTCGATCTGTCGTGGCGCAAGCCCGCACCGCTCGTACGGCGACGGCACACGATCGGAGTGCGGGAGCGGATCGACTCACTGGGCGAGATCGTCGAGCCGCTGACCGAGGGAGAGATCGAGCGCGTGCTCGGGCTTGTCGATGGTCTGTACTCCCAGGGCGAGATCGAGGCGGTGGCCCTGTGCCTGCTCTTCAGCTACGCCAACCCATCTCATGAGATCGCGCTCGAGCGCGCTCTGGTGGAGGCGATGCCGGCGCTGCCAGTCTCCGCGTCTTCCCGGGTGAGCCCGCTCTGGAGGGAGTACGAGCGGATGTCGACGACCGTGGCTGACGCGTACGTCAAGCCTCTCATGTCCTCGTTCCTCACTGATCTGTCGCACGAGACCGGCGGCGTACGTTCGGGTCCCCTGGTCGTCCTGAAATCGAACGGTGCGATCGGGGCGCCGGCCACAATCGCTCGAACACCGGTGACGACCATCCTCTCGGCCTTGCCGGGGGCGCAATCGCAGGCGCGTACTTCGCGGCGCACCTCGCCGAGCCGCGCTGTCTGACGCTCGACATCGGAGGGACGAGCACGGATATCGGGCTCGTCGAGGACGGACAGGTACGGCAGTTGAACGAGTACGAGATCGAATGGGGCCTTCCCGTGGTGACCCCGGTTGTCGACGTGCATGCGGTGGGTGCCGGGGGCGGCTCGATCGCGCGCGTCGACGAAGGCGGCCTGCTGCAGGTGGGTCCCGGAGAGCGCGGGCGCCGAGCCCGGTCCGGCGGCCTACGGACTGGGCGGCATGCAGCCTACGGTCACAGACGCGAACCTGGTCGCCGGGCGGCTCGATCCGGACTTCTTCCTCGGCGGGCGGCTGCGTCTCGACGTTGCCTCCGCCCGAAACGCCATTGCCGGTCTCGCGGCGCCGAGTGGCCTCGAGGAGTCGAAACTCGCACTCGCAATCATCGACATCGCCAACGAGAACGTCGCGAACGCGGTGCGCCTACTGACCATCGAGCGCGGGATCGATCCGAGGGAGTACACCATCGTCGCGTTCGGAGGCGCCGGCCCGCTCCACGCCTGCGAGATCGCGCGAGGCGCTCGGCATCCGCCGCGTGGTCGTCCCGCCCAATCGCCGGCGTGTGCTCGGCGTTCGGGGCCGCGATCGCTCAGCCACGCGTCGACCGGACGTGGACGATCGGGGCACGCGCGGAGGCGACCACGGACGAGCACGTGCGTGCTCTATTCGAAACGGCCGAACGTGACGCCCAGACAGAGCTCAGAGAGGATGGCTACGACGGCGAAGTGGGCGTCGTTCGCACGATCTCCTGCCGCTACTACCTCCAGAACTACGAGCAGGACGTCCGTCTGGACGGTCTCGACGACGGGTTTCTTGGCCGGGCCGTGGCCACGTTTCACGACCTTCACCGGTCGTTCTACGGCTACGCCTTTGACACCGACCCCGTGGAGCTCGTTTACGGCAAGGTCTCGGTGGCCGGCGCGGAGCCGGCCCTTGCGCAGGCCGATCGGCTCGGCCACGCCCAAGGGCCCGCCGAGAGGGTCGGGCATCGCGTCGTGCTGAGCCGCAGCGGCTCCCGGGACACGCCGGTGCTGCGCCGGGGGGTTTGGGCGCGTTGCTCACCGGCCCGGCAGTGATCGAGGAATCAGACTGCACGACGTACGTGCCGGAGGGGTGGTCGGCGCGTGACGAGCGGCTCGGCTGTGTCGTCCTCGAGCGGGAGGCCGGATGAGCCCTAGCGCTGACCCCGTTCTCGTCACGATCGCCGGAAACTATCTTCGCAATCTGTGCCACGAGATGGGCGTGGCGATGATGAAGACGTCGTACTCGTCGATCTTCAACGAAGGACTCGACTTTTCGTGTGTCGTGTTCGATTCTCGGGGACGCGGCGTGGCAAGTGGGGAGTTCTGCCCGGCACAGATCGGTGCGTCGCTCTTCACCGTCGACTGGTGCATACGAGAGCTGGGGATCGAGGCGTTCGAGCCGGGTGACGTCGTCGTGCACAACGACCCGTACCGTGGTGGGTGCCACCTCCCGGAGCATCTCCTGATGAAACCCGTCTTCGTCGCGGACGAGCTGGTCGGTTTCGTCGCGAACCTGGCACATCTCACAGAGATCGGTGGAAAAGCCCCGGGCGGGTTCGCCGCCGACGCGACCGACATCTACCAGGAGGGG
>CAWJVZ010000003.1:0-757110 GCA_963846475.1 uncultured Alphaproteobacteria bacterium
CTGCCCTGCTCTCGGGGACGAACAGCTTGCAGTGAGGGCACTTGAAGCCGCGGTGCCGCTCGACGCCGCCCCTTCGATCAGGTCGGCCGCGAACGGCTTGCGGCAGTGCGGGCAGTTGACGACCTGCGTGTTTCCCGCTTGGGCATCAGCACCATCACGACCCACCGTAGCGAACGCCGTCCGACCGTGCTCGTAGCCTGCGCGCGTGGAGTACGACGCCCTTCGCCGCGGGGTCGCCGAGTTCGTCGGCACCTTCGCGCTGATCTTCGTCGGCATGGGCGCGATCGTCTTCGCGGGACAGACGGGTCTCGTCGGCGTCGCGCTCGCACACGGCCTCGACGATCGCGGTGATGGCGTCCGCGGTCGGCCACATCTCGGGCGGTCACTTCAACCCGGCCGTCACGTTCGGGTTCCTCGTGACGCGGCGGATCGCGCCGACGCTCGCCGCCGTCTACTGGATCGCGCAGCTCTCGGGCGCCGTCCTCGGCGCGCTCGCGCTGCGTGCGCCTTCCCGAGGAGGCCAACCTCGACGGTGGCGTACCCGTCTTGCACGAGACGATCGGCGCGGGCTCGGGCCTGCTGCTCGAGGCGATCCTCACCTTCTTCCTCGTGTGGGTGATCTTCGCGACGGCCACCGATCCCGGCGGCGCGTTCAAGTCGATCGCCGGTCTCGCGATCGGCCTGACGATCACGCTCGACATCCTCGCCGCCGGCCCGCTCACCGGCGCGGCGATGAACCCTGCGCGCGCGTTCGGCCCGCGAGCTGGTGCAGAACATCTGGGGCGACTCCTGGGTCTAGTCGTCGGCCCAGCTGTCGGCGCCGCCGTCGCTGCGCTCGCCTACGACTGGCTCTACCTGCGCGCGGACCGCCTGCCGGTCGTCGGCTCGCCGGCGACCGGCATCGAGGAGCCCCGCCCGGGCGAGACCGCCGTCTCCTAGACCTGACGGCGTCGCTCTGGTAGACCTCAGGCCGTGAAGCTGTTCGCGTTCGCCGCCTGTCTCATCGTCCTCGGCCTCGGTACCGCCGGGCTCGGGGGCTTCGGCGCCCACGGCGACGGGCTGCAGGCCGACGCTGGACGACGGCTCTGGCCCGTTCGGCCGCGGCGCCCCGCCGCGACGGGCGAAGATCGGCACGGGACACGTCCTGACGGGCATCGTCCTGTCCTCTCTCGACTGCCGGCCGCTGGCGGGCGCACGGATCCATCTCTGGCAGTCGAACCGTCGCGGGGAGTACGTTCGCGCCGGCAGCGCCACGGTCGTCGCCGACCGTGCGGGACGGTTCCGCTTCGAGGGGCCGCGTCCTGTCGGGTACGACGGCCGGCCACCGCACATCCACCTTCGCGTCGTCGCCGACAGGCACGAGCTCCTCTTCACGCGTTACGTGCCGAGACCCGGCGCGAGACAAGGTTTCGTACGCCTCGTGCTCCTGCCGCAGAACGTCTAGCGCCCGAGCAGCAACCCGGCGATCGCGCCGAAGGCCGCGTGATCCAGCAGCTGGGGAACGAGCGGCAGTGCGCGGACGCGCGGGAAGCGCCGGCCGGCGACGCCGAGGTCGAGTCCGGAACTGTCGGCCTTCGTGTCGGCCAATGCCGGCTCCGGCAAGACGACGGTGCTGGTCGCGCGCGTGCTGCGTCTGCTTCTCGACGGCGCCTGGCAAGATCCTTCTGCCTGACCTACACCAAGGCAGCGGCCGCCAACATGGCGCTCAAGATCTTCGAGCGCCTGGCGGAGTGGACCGCGCTGAGCGATCAGGCCCTCCAGGCGGCGCTCGTTGAGCTCGAAGGCCGGGCGCCCGGCCGCGAGCGCCTGACGCGGGCGCGGCGGCTTTTTGCCACGAGTTCAGGCTGGTACTTTAACGGCGGAAGCCTAACGTAATCCGCAATCGTCGTTTGCACTGTCATGGGCGCGAAGCTTCCCGCCGCGGCCACAATGTCATCCCCCTGAGTGCTGGTGCCCACGCATCGAAGGCGGCCCTGCACGCGGGCTCATCCACCGCCTTCAGAAACTGCGCAAAAGCCTCGTGATGACCGGCAAGATCGTGATGATTCTGCACCGCCAGCACCGCGCCCGCATCCGCCGCCCGCCGCGCGCATTCCTTATGGCGGCCACCGTCAGGTCCCAGGCCCGGGAATACGGCAGCGCCGGATGCTCATAACCGGTAAAGATGCGGACCACTTTTCCGCCGAGATCAACGGCCATGCGGCAGAGTTCACCCACATAATGGGTCGCCGGATCTCACGGTGGGGCACCTCCGCATGTTCTGCATCCGCTGTGAAGTTAGTGTAGCCCGCGAGACATTCGAGCGTCAACCCGCGTTCCTCCAACCGGGCTCTCAACGACGACGCGCCTCGCCATTCATGTCCAGTAGCGACGCATGGGGCCTCTTCGCAGCAAGCATCAGTCCGTCGAAACCCAGCGTCGCGGCGCGATCAATGATCTCTTCCACCGGAAAGGTTCGCCTGGCCCCACCAGCCGGAATAACTGATCGTGTGCAGGGAGGTTCGCATCGCTCAAGTCCATGGACGGTAATTGGATTCCGTTCTCTGGCAACATTTCAGAAGCCCCGCAACGGCGCAGTCAGGGAAAGACCAGTCTTGCCCGCCAGAAACGCCGCTGGCTGGAACGGGGAAGGCTGGCCGTTGTGCTGGGGCCGGCAGCGATCACCGGCGCCCCGGACGGCGTCCATGTGCCAAGGTCGGTGCTGCTTTCGATTTGATAGACGTGGGTCGGCTCGGTGCTGAACGTCACCGCGCTGGTGCCGGCGCCGGCATCGGTGATGGCGATGATGTCCGGCGTGAGGGCGTTGCGTTTGCCGGGGGTGGGCACGGGGAAGACGATGCCCGCGGCGCTGTCCGGATACCGGCCCTGACTTTGATTGGTGGTCTGGGTGCCAAAGTTGAAGAGGTCCACCTGGATGCCGTCCGGCGTGTAGAGAGCGATTTGTTCGCCGCCGGTGCCGAGTTTGAAGTTGGTGTGGAGATGCCCGGGGGTGACGCCATTTTGTTCCGCTTCGTCATCGGCCCAGACGAGGAGATAACCGCCCGCGGGAATGGTGGTGCCGGCGGGGATGTGTGAACTGATTCACAATGGACGTGGTGTCTGTCAGGAAGAAGCCGCTGAGATTCACCGGCGAGGCACCGTAGTTGTGCAGTTCGAACCAGTCTTCGAAATTGCCGTCAGCGGGATCGGCGAATTGCCGTCGCTGGTATTGTCAGCCATCCATTCATTAATGGTGACGGGCGGGAGCGGCGGCGGGCCGGTGACATCAATGGTAACGGGGAAGGAGCCGATCACCTTGCCGCCGGAGCCGAGGCCATCGACGGTGAGGCGTTGGTCGCGGAATACAGCGTCAGCGGCAGGCTCCACGGTCTCACTGGTCCACGATGGAGTGTATTCGACGCCGTTGATGCGGAAAGTCTTCACGCCGGGCGGAGCGGTGCCGGTGAGGGTGACGATGCCGTCGGCATCAGTGATGGTGCTGCTGCCGTTGAGTGCGAACGTGGTGGCTCCATAAACCGCATTGGGCTGGCCGAGAATGTAGTTCTGCGGGCGTCGAGTTGTAGGTCTTCACCGTGTCGACCTGCGTGGCGTTCACGGTAATACCGCTGGCCGCAAGTGCCGATGCGACGAGCTTCCGCCGCGCGTCATAGTCGAGGAACCATCGGGCCATCCGCCGCATCGAGAGACCGCTCCAGTAAGCGCGGCGAAAAGCAGGTTGCGTGCGGAATTTCGTCGCGAGCGCATCGCCAATGGCGGCACCATCGGAAGTGGAGGTGTTCGTGAAAGGGGCGAGTCGCGGGGTCGGGAGGAGGGATTGTTCCCTGGGAGATGTGTCAGGGCCGAAACTGAAGTCAATGTCCCAGGCAATCATCGCCCACGGACCGTTCTGCGGTTTGTAGGGGTACATGTTTTTTCCTAGTTCATCGACTTCGGCGAGCGGGCCGGTACGTGAAGCTCTGAACGCGACCCTTCCGCGCGGCCGGTGCTCGTCGAGGGCCGCCGCGCCGAGGTTGCGAGCGAGCTCTGGCCGCGTTGCAGGAGCACCGCTGCGGTCGGTGATCCTGGTGGGCGAGCACGGCGTCGGCAAGTCCGCCCTATCGGCAGGCGCTCGAGCCGCCTTCCGGACGGATGGATCGTGTTCGAGGCCGGCGCGACCCAGATCAACGCGGACGCGATGTACGTCGGCCAGCTCGAAGGCCGGATCGAGGACCTCGTGCAGCGGCTCCACGGCCGCGGCGCGGTATGGGTTTTCCCGGCCTTCGAGGAGGCGCTGTACGCGGGCACGTACGCGAACCATCCGACCGGGCATGCTCGACGCGCTGCTCCCGCACATCGAGGCCGGGAGCGATCCGAATCGTCGCCGAGATCACACCGGCGAACTGGAGCTGCTCGTCGCGAAGCGACCGCGCGTGCAGTCGGCTTCCGGGCGCTCAGACTCGTCCCGCTGTCCGACGCCGAGACCGTTCGGATGCTCGGCGCACGCACTCGAGAACGACGACCACGACGTCTCCACAGACCAGGCCGTCTGCAGGAGACGTACGAGCTCGCGCAACAGTTCCTCCCCGGCGTCGCGCAGCCCGGTGGGGCGATGCGGCTGCTCGAGGCGACCGTCGACGCGGCGCTCGAGAGCGAGGCGACGGCGTTCGACACCGGGGACGTGCTCGCGTCGCTCGCGGCGCTCTCGGGCCTTCCGCTTGCCCTGCTCGACCCGAACCGGCCCCTCGATCTGGAGGCGGTGCGCGGCGTTCTTCGACGAGCGCGTGCTCGGCCAGGAGCAGGCGGTGAGCGTCATCGTCGACCGCATCGCGCTCGTCAAGGCCGGGCTCACCGACCCGACGCGGCCGCTCGGCGTCTTCCTCTTCGTCGGGCCGACGGGCACGGGCAAGACCGAGCTCGCGAAGACGCTCGCGGAGTTCATGTTCGGCTCGGCATCGACGGCTCGTCCGGCTCGACATGAGCGAGTTCCAGACGCCGGACTCGCTCGACCGACTGCTCACCGACACGAGCCTGGACGACACGCGGCGCGGCGCTGTCGCCGTCCGTGCGCAAGGATCCGTTCTCGGTCGTGCTGCTGGACGAGTTCGAGAAGGCGGCGCCGCCCGATCTGGGACCTCTTCCTGCAGGTCTTCGACGACGGCCGCCTCACCGACCGCGCCGGCCGCGACGACCGACTTCCGCCGCTGCATCATCATCCTCACCTCGAACATCGGCTCGGCGCTTGCGTACGCGGCCCGGCGCTCGGCTTCGACGGCGCGGAGCGCGGCGTTCCAGGCGACGCGAGGTCGAGCGCGCGCTCAGGCGGGCCTTTCCGTCCGGAGTTCCTGAACCGGATCGACAAGATCGTCGTCTTCCGGCCGTTCGGCGAGAGCAGATGCGCGCGCTGCTGGACAAGGAGCTCGAAGAGGTCGTCGCGCGCCGAGGAATCCGCGGGAAGCCGTGGGCGATCGAGGTCGACGAGACCGCGGTGCTCGTTCCTGCTCGACGCCGGGCTTCAGCCCGACGCTCGGCGCGCGACCGCTGAAGCGCGCGGTCGAGGAGCACCTCCTCACTCCGCTCGCCCGGACGATCGTCGAGCCGACGTGCCCGAGGGCGACCAGTTCCTGTTCGTGACCGCGCCACACGGCGGCGATCGAGGTGAGCTTCGTGGGCCTCGACGAGGAGCCGGCGGCCGCCGCGGGGGACGCCGCGCCGCCGAGCCAGGCCGAGGGCGAGGTCGGTGAGGCGGACGTGCGGTCGCTCCTCCGGACGGCGCGCTTCGACCGCATGCACTACGGATCCTCCTGTCGCAGCTCCGGAGTCGAGGCACGTGTCGTGAACGAGGTCGTCGAGCGGAAGGACCTCGCGCTCGAGCAGGTCTCCTCACCGAGCTTCTGGGAGGGCGAGGCCGGTATCGCGTGCTTGCGAGGCTGAGTACCTCGACCGCCTTGAGGCCGCGTGTCGCACGGCCTCGAAGCTCGGTGCACGTCTTCGCCGCCGTTTCGCCGCAGGAGCACGGGCCGGGCCACGATGCGAACGGCTCCGGTGACGCCGAGCTCTGCACCCTGCTCGCCTTTCGCGTCTACTCGCTCGGGCGGCGCTCGAGGGCCTGGATGCCGGAGCTCCATTCGAGCTCTTTCTGCGCTGAGAGTCGTCGGCGAGCAGGAGCTCCCTCCGGACGACGGAGCCTCTTCCTCGAGCAGCTCGTCGAGATGTACCTCGGGTGGGCGAAGGGACGCGGGATGCAGGTGCGGGTGATCGACCGGTCGGGGGAGCAGATCTGCTCCATGCGGGCGGCCTCGGCGCGGGTCTGATCCTCCAGCCCGAAGCCGGCCTCCACATCCTCGAGCTCCCGGTATGGCGGCGGCAGGCAGGCACGAGCGTGCGCTCCGAGCGCGTGACCATTGCGGTCCAGGTCGCCGAGTGCGAGCCGGGGGAGCGCTCAGACGAAGGTGCGCTCCGCGAGCAGGCGCGGCAGGCGTTTGAAAGGCGCGCGCCCGCACCCAGGTCGTCCGTCGTTACCGGGAAGGGCCGAGCGCACTCGTTCGCGACGCTGTACGCGGCTACCGCACCGGGAGGCTCGACGCGGTGCTCGCCGGCGGGTTCGATCTGTTCACCGGTGAGAGCTGACGCGCTCGGCTCGTCAGAGCGGCTTGCGGTACGTCGTCCAGATGGCGACGACCTCGTAGCCGAGCCCGGCGTACAGGTCGTAGGCGCCGTTCGGATTCTCGGTGTGCACGCCGAGCGCGACCTCGTTCATACCCCGTGCGGCGAGCTCGCGAATGCTTTCGACGATGAGCGCCTTCGCGACGCCGCGACGCCGCCAGCGACGAGCCGTCGAGATGGACTCCGTCCAGCCGCGCAGCCGGCCGTGCTCGGCGTTCTGCGCGGTGTCGATGAACGACTTGACCTGACCCGCGACGCCTTCGTCGTCCCAGGCGATCTTCCAAAGCGTCGGGTCGTGGTACGGGTAGGCGAGGAACCGCTCGTACGAAGCCTCTGTCGGCTCCACATACCCCCAGTGATCGCGAAATGCCTCGACGTCCGCCTCCCAGATCGTCGCGCAGCTGGTCCTCGGTCGCCGGCCGGATCTCGAGGCCATCGGGGAGCGGGTGATCGGGCAGATCGTCGACGGAGGGCCGAACCATCTCGGCCTCGTACGTGATCGGCTCGAAGCCGGCGCCGCGGAATGAGCGCGGTCGCGGCGGTGTTGCGGTCGTCGGCCCAGGCCTCGAGCAGCTTGTCGGGCGCGTCGTGTTGTGCGGCGATTTCGCGAAGGCGCGCCTCGTTCCAGCGCAAGAGAGCCGAGCCGATGCCACGTCCGCCGACTGCCGGGTCGACGAAGCACGCCTGACCGTAGATCCGCGGGCCGTCGGCTTCCTGGTTCCACCAGACGCGGCTGTAGGCGACCGGCCGGTCGTCGACCTCGACGACGACGAGATCCCGCGCAGGGTCGCAGCGCTCCAAGTTCGAGTATCCGGATGCGATGCCCTCGGCGGTCTCCACGCGGTCGCCCCCCTCGCCCTTGGAGCAGGCGGTGATGATGCGGGCGAAATCCGGGTAGTCGGCCGCGCCCCGGAACGGCCTGAACACGACACCTTGGAGCTGTGGAAGAGCCGGCATGGGCTCATTCTCCGTGTTCCTCGTGCGCTCGTGCATTGGCGAGAAACCGACGTGACCGACCCCGAGCGGAACAAGCGGAGACGTGGCCGGGAGACGAGGAGTACGCCGGAATCGACATCTTCCCCTTCGACGAGAATGGCAAGGTCGTCGAGCACTGGGACGTCCTGCAGGTCGTCCCCGAGACCTCGGCGAACGACAACACGATGTTCTAGCGCTTCTGGACAGCGTGACAGCCCGGTGAGACACTCGCGTGGCACTGTGCGGCGACCAACGGTGACCGGTTGAGCGGATTCGGAGCTACGGGCAGGCAGCGTCTGGCGCTCCTGCCGCTGCTCGTCCTCATCGGCGCAGGAGTCGCGCTGATCGCGGAGAGCTCGGGAGCCACGGCAGTTCCGATGGCCGCCAACGCAAGCGCGGCGGCAGGCGCGAACTCGCAGACGTTCGTCGACTTTACGGGCGACAGCCGTGGCGGATCGCCCGACATCACCACGGTCCAGGTCTCGAACGACGACGACGGGCTTCTCGAGTTCCGTATCGCCATTCCCAACCGCACCGACTTGACTGACGCCGACTTCGTGTCGCTCAATCTCGACACCGATCAGAGCGACGCCACCGGCTGCAACGTGGGTGCCGGGATCGGCGTGGACTGGGCGGTGACATTCGTCGGTCACACGGAGCCGGTGTCCGACTTCTTCCTTCTCCTTCGGTATGAGAGCTGCGACCGAGACAACCCCGACTTTCCACAGAGCTCGCTCAGCGCGAGCTTCGACCGCGCGACCTCGACGCTCGTGGTACGGGTCGACCGTGCGCAGGTAGGAAGCCCCGCCACGTTCCGCTTCTTCGTCGCGTCGAACGCCGTTCCCATCGGGCCTGACACGTATGACGTGGCCGGGGACCGGACGCCGTGGATCTATCAGGTGCGCGTAGCACCGCCTCGAGACCGAGCGGCACCGCGCGTGAAGGCAGTTCCGAGCAGCGGCGTCCACGGCAAGGTGGCCAAGCTCCGCTACTCGGTGTTCGACGAGAGTGGGCGGGCGCGAGAGGAGGTGACGATCTATCGCGGCCGCCGCGTGCTGGCCAAGGTGCGGACCCGACTCGGCGGGCGCAGCGTCACGAAGATTTATGCCACGTCATGGCGTGTCCCGGCAGGCGTCGCCGGCTCGCTGAAGTTCTGCGTTCGTGCGTGGGACGGCGCCGGTAACCGAAGTGCGCAGAGTTGCGCGCAGCTGACGATTCGATGAAGCGAGCGTGGAAACCCGGGGCGGCCGTATGCCTCGTCGCGATCGCCGCACTCTCAGGCGCCTCGGCGAGCCTCGGCGAGCCCGCACAGACAGCCTGCTTCGGGTTGCCGGCGACGAAGGTCGGTACAGAGGGCGCCGACCAGCTTGTCGGAACGCCGGGGAACGACGTGATCGCCGGGCTCGGTGGCGACGACCTGATCGTAGGTCTTTCGGGCAACGATGCCCTCTGTGGCGGCCCGGGGAACGACTCCTATGTACCGGGGCCAGGCGACGACGAAGTGGACGGTGGCGGCGGCGGTCAGGGAGTCGGCTTCATCGAGCTCGTCGCTTTCGAGTCTCCGGGCCCAGTGCAAGCGGACCTGCGCGCCGGCGTTGCGGCGGGCGAGGGCTCGGACAAGCTGGTCAACATCACGGGTCTGATTGGAACGCCGTTCGTAGACATCTTCGTCGGCAACGCTGGGGTGAACCAGTTCTATCCCGGCAACGGGGATGACATCGTGGACGGCGGAGGCGGCGATGACCTCGTCGGCTTCGACAGCGCGGTGACGGCGAACCTGAGCACCGGTAGCGCCACCGGAGAAGGGAAGGACACCCTCGTCTCGATCGAGATGATCAGCGGATCCAAGCTCGACGATGTGCTGATCGGCAACGGCGGCGACAACTACCTCTCGGGACGTTCCGGACGGGACATCGTCCGAGGCGGCGCCGGCAACGACCGACTGTACGGCGACGCCGGAAGAGACGATGTTCTGGGCGAGGCCGGCGACGACCGTACGTCGGGCGACGACGGTACGGATCTCGTCGTCGGGGGCACCGGCAACGACACGCTTTCAGGCGGTATCGGCGACGACACGATCGTCGGAGGGGGAGGAGCCGACATCGTCTCGTACCTGCGCGGCTCCTCCGGCATCCAGGCCAACCTCCTCGTCGGTCGAGTGACCGGAGAGGGCCTCGACAAGGTTTCCGGCGCAGAGAACGTCGAGGGCTCTCAACTCCGAGACCGGATCCTCGGTGACGTCCAGACGAACTTCATCTTCGGCAACGCCGGCGCCGACGCGATCTCCGCCGGGCCCGGGGCGGACTTCCTCGACGCAGGCGTAGGAGGCGGCTCGCTCTCCGACGGCTCCGGTCGGGACTATTGCCTCCGAGGAACCGGTGCAGGACGGTGCGAGATCAGCGGTATCCCGGGGAAAGCTCCTCCGATCAAGGACACGCCGCCCGCGTCGCTCACGCTTCCGGCTGGCGACCCCGGCAGCTTGCGCACCGGAATCGCGATGCCACTTCCCACAGAACAGCTCAACGCCTGGAGGAGCCTGCGCGCTGCTCGACGGCACGCTCTACGCGTGTTCACCCACGGCACGCCTGCGCAGCCGATTCGTCCGAGCATGTGGCCGCTGGTCTCGCCGCTCTGGACTCTCTTCACCGCGGCGACGCCGCCGGGGACGGATCGTTTCGCTACACGGGACAACCAACGTGCTATACGGCGAGACGCCCGTACAGGACGACGGTTGCGCCGCCCGACGAGCTCCAGCCGGCAATGCCGGACGGACGGCGGGAGCAGGTTTTCTGGCGGGGAGTCCTCTTCCAGCGCGATCGGAAAACCGGCACGTTCGTCCGCAAGGAGAACACCCCCTGGGTGACCGCGGTCGTCCAGGGGCCGAACATACCGACGGGCTATCCCCGCTGGACGAACACGAAGGGGGCGGACTTCGTCAGCTCCTTCGACTTCAACGTTCCAGCCGGGACCTACGCGTGGAAGCACAAGATCAGGTGGGAGCGAACCAAAGCCGAGCATGACGACTTCATCGAACCGCACATCGTCCAGACCCCAAGGGTTCAACCCGACAAGGCCTGCACCTTCGGGTCGGGGGGTTAGGGACAGGTCTCCCGGTACGACTGCCCCGGCACGAGCTCGCTCCATTCGTCGGGTGCAAGGCTTCGGCCGGCAACGCTGCACAGGCGACGCTGCATCGCCGTTACGTCACTCCAGAGCATGTCGTCCCACAGCGCGATCGACCCACCCTGCGTCGCCGTGACGAGCGTGGTTCCGTCGGAGCTGAAGTCGAGACCCGTCACGGGACCGCCGGGAACCGACAGCGCCCCGAGCTGCCGGCCGCTCTCGGCGTCGACGAGCAAGAGCCGCGCATCGCTCGTGCCGATCGCAAGTGTCTTCTCGTCGGGCGCGAACGAGAGCTTGACGGAGACACCTTGTGGAATCTGAAGGACGAAGCGCGTGGCACCTGACTCGACGTTGATGACAACCACGTCGTCGCGCGTGACGGACGCAACGACTCGCCCCGAGCGGCCGATCGCGACCGCGGACACGGCTTGCCCTCCGATGAGCTCGGTGCTCCGTCGATCGCTCACGTCCCAGATCGTGGCTCCCTGCTCTCCTGCAACAGCGAGGATGTCGGCCTCGCCGCTGAAGTCGATGGCGAGAGGCGTTCCAGCGGTCGGCAACGGCTCGATTCGTCGTCCGTTTCGGACGTCCCAGAGCGCGACAGCGCGGGCCATCCCCAAGCCACGAGGTCGTCACCGCCGAACTCGAGCGTGCCGAGGGGCGTCGCGCCCGCGGGCTTCGACTCCTCTGCGGCTCCGTCCTCCCCGTACAGGGTCACGCCGCGGTCGGCGACGGCGACCCGGGATCCCGCGCTGTCGATCGCGACCGCCGAGAGAGGACCCGCTGCCGGGAGCGTGCGGCGGGCAGGCCGACCGTTCGCGACGGACCAGATGGCCACCAGCTCCCCGAATCCACCGACCGCCAGCGTGCTCGCCTCGGCGGCGAAATCGGCGTCGGAGATCGGGTTGTCGAGCTCGGGAAGCTGTCGTCGAACGCGCTGCCCGCTGGATCCCAGAGCACGATCACGCCCTGTTCCCCTGCCGTGGCGAGCGGCCCACCTCGCGGGAACACGACGTCGAACACCCTCTCGGGCTGGTCCCCGAAGAACCTGTGTCCGCGTCGACCCGTCCCCGTCTCGGAGCTCGACGCTTCCGTCGGCCATCCCGAGCACGAGCTGGTCATCGGGGCGCGCGAAGGCCACACTCTCTTCTGCGACGTCTCGTAGAGGAACTCGCGCGACCACGTCCCCGGTCGCGGTGTTCCAGACCGTCAGGCCGTCGCCCGGCAGATCGAGTGCGACAACGCGCGTCCCCTGAGAGAGCTGAAGGCGAGGGCAAACGGTGTGTCCAGGGCCAGATTCGCAGCGGCTGCCGCGTGCGTCTCAGGTCGACGATTCGCAGCGCGCGAAGCCCACCGACGGCGGCCACGCTCCCTCCGGGCGTGAATGCGGCCGCAGACACGGTCACGTCGAGCGGCACGCGGCGCACGCGCTTCCCGGTACGCGCGTCGAATCGGGCGATGCTCGCCGGCCCCACGGCGGTGAAGTCGCCGCCCGTTTCGAGAACGCCAGCGCCTTCGCTCCTCTGAAGGGGATGCGGCGAATCAGCCGCGGGTGGCCGAGTGCCCAGAGAAGAAGATCCAGACGGCCCGCCGGCCGCGAGAACCTGACCGTCCGGACGGAAGGCAAGAGCCTTCGCACCTCGCACGGGAAGAACGGCCCGTCGGCCTGCCGCGGGATGCCGGTCGAGACTCCAGAGAGCGACGGTCTGCGTTCCGGCTGCGGCCAGCCTGGTCCCGTCGGCATCGATGGCGATCTGGTCCACCGGCTGGTCGGTGTGGAGAAGTCCGATGATGTTCTCGCTCCGCTCGACTGCGCGGATCAGGCCGCTCTTGGTCTCGGCGCGCTGGGGCCTGAGCCGATACGCCTCCAAGCTGAGCAAGGCGGCCCGGTCGATCCGGCTGTCCAAATGGCCGAAGCCGCCTGTACGAGAGACCTGGACGTCGCCAGATCACGCTGCCGGCGAGCTTCGTCAGCCTCGCGCAAGGCGACGATGCCGAAGACCACCGACGCCAGAGTGAGGCACGCGAGAACGAATGCAGCACTCCGGGCGATGCGAACGGTCTGCCGGAAGTGCGCACCTCTTCGCCCGCCAGCACGTCTTTCGGGACACCGTGGAGAGGTGCGGCAACTCGGCGACGACGTCGCGAAACCGCGCGTTGCTCAGTGAGAGCTGAACGTCCGCGTGCGCCCAGCGCAGGTCGATGTACCGAGGCTCCTCCGGGAAGGCGCCGCGGAGCGTCTCCGGCAAGGCGGTCGTGCGCTCCAATCGAAGTCCCCAGCCACTTCATCCCAGAAAAGCTCCCCTTCGGTGAGCCCCACGAGCAGGTGTCCGATCGGTTTCGTGCCGCGCCACTGTGTCGCCTCGCGCGCTACCCATGGAGAGGCCGCAGCGCGCGGCGAGGCGAGAAGGATGAAGAAAAGCGAGCTATCGAGGGCCTGTGGCATCGACGTCCAGAGGCCGGGGTTCGCGGAGAGGCTTGCCTCGTCGCAAGAGATGCGGACGGCCCGGGCTCGATACCAGGGTTTCGCGAACCGTTGAAGCCCGCGCTGAAGAGCAGGGGCCAACTCTCCGTCTACCGCGTGACTGTACGAGATGAACGCGTGATACGCGTTGTCGCCCGGCGGCGGCGACACGAGCCCGAGCCGCTCTAGCGCCGAGCGGACGAGTGCCTTCAGGCCGCCGACCGACACGGCGCTCTAGGGAAGCCCGACGTCCGTGTTCTGCGCCTTCCTCATCGCATCGAGATGAAGACCCGACAAACGTGGGCCGTACATGATGGGACTCCACGTGCTCCGTTGCTGTTAACCGAGATGACCTTTCCGAGGCCGCGAGAATTGGAGGCCGTCAGCCACGGTCCACCACTCGAGCCACCTGTCAGGTCACAGCCCACCCCAATTCGGGCGCAGGATCGTTTTCCCCACGCACGAGGTGGGAGCTTCCTCTGCACTCGAACAGCACCTGGCCGTCGAACGGGTCGGCGACCGGGAAACCGAGCAGCCGGATATTCCCGGGACGTACGGTTCCGGTCATGTCCCATCCCTGAGAGCCGAGAACGTCCTGAAATCGTCTGAATCGATCCGCCCCGGTTTCGCGGCGCGACGACGACGGCAGCGAAGTCGTGTGACCAGTATCGCTTGGCGATCCAGGGTGACGGAGAACCGAGCTGTGCTGTAATCCGTACCCGGGATCGGCTGCGCGAACCACATGCTCTTTCTCACCGACTGCGTGAGCGCGTCGTCGTTGCTCTCGAGGGCGCGATAGAAGCTCCGGACGGCGTACGAGGGAACGAACGCCATCGACTTGTGCCAGCGCGGCTTGCCATTAGGTGTCTGGTTGGCGGACTTGACGACGCAGTGGCCCGCCGTCATGAGCACGCTTCGGTTCTCTGCCGCTGTCACGGTAGCCGTGCAGTTCCAGATCTCCCCGGCGTCGACCACGCTGTCGGAATCGCTGTCGTCCCAGTAGATCAGCGCCCCCCGAGGTACGCGCCGGAGCAGCATTCAGCCGGCCGCGGTAGCAGAACCGCTCGTACGCATATCCCTGTATGGCACGGGCGACAGGAGGCTGCGAGCACGATCGCTGGATGACGCTTCCGAGGGCCGGGACGCTCGGGGATGCGCGCGGCTCGGTCGGCTCTGCGGTGGCGTCCCGCTGCCCACCGGGGACGCTGCCCGAGGGAGTGGAGGGAGCGTCGCCTCTTGTCTCGCCCTCGACCTGAGGCGTTGCATGGTCGAGGGCTGCCACGACGCGCTCGACAGTCCAGAACTGCTCCAGACGAGACACCGCAGCGGCCTGAACGGCTGGCGTCGCGGGGGCCGGAACCGACGAGCCCACGGGAGAGGACGCTGCCGGAAGGGCGTTGTCGTCGACGGCTGCGGCATCGTCGTCGTCGGTGAGCCAGATCGCGCCCGCCACGGCCACACCGACGCCGATGGCGAGAGCGACCCCCACAAACCAGAGGCGCGTGCCACGCATGACCCCTCCCTTTCAGCCGCAGTTGCTGACGATCATAGATTCCTTCGACGTGCGGCATCAAGGCCGCATCGCCTGGAGCTCTTGTGCTGCCTGTGAGAATCGGTTTGGAACCCTCCTCGCAATGCGCGAGGATGACTGTGTGTACCCCGGCGTCCTCCGTCCGCGTCCGGGTCCGAAGGTGTCGCCTCGACTCGCCACTGCTAGTGCATGACGCAGGTGACGGACACGCCGACATCTCGAGCTCGCTGTCCCTCCTGTAGTGCGCTCGTTCCCGATCTGCGCTGTTGCATCCGCTGTGGCTGGACACTGCATGTCGAGGGTCGCCCGGTCGCGGCTTCGCGGCGGCTCCGAACGAGCGGGTGCTGGCGCCGCGCGTCGCCTCGACACTGTTCCCTCAGCTTCCCCGTGCGTCGATGGCTGCGTTCCGGCTCGCTCTTCTCTTCGCCGTCGCTCTCGTGTCGGTGTTCGCATTGGCCGGCGCGTATCCATTGGCGATCATCGTGGCGATCGTCTCGGTTCCTACGCTCACGGTGATCTACCTCTACGACGTCGACGTATACGAGGACGAACCCCTCTCGTCGTCGGGCTCACCGTTGTCTGGGGTGCGCTGATGGGAGTCGTCGTCGCGCAGTTGGCCAAAAGCTGGCTCCCTCGGGGCTCGATCTCTTGGGGCAGTCGACCGGCGAGACGATCGTGCAACAGGGCGTCGCGCTTCCGCTGATCGGTCTGGCCCTCGGACTGGCAGGACCGCTCGATTCTTCTTCCCTACCCGCGCTTCAACGACGTCTTGGACGGAACGACCTTCGGCGCAGCGTCGGCCGTGTGGCTCGCGGCGGCTCAGACGCTCAACGTCCGCGTCGCTGTTCCACGAGGGCTACATCCTGCGGGCGCCATATGACCTGGCTGCTGCGCCTACTGCAACTCGCAGTTGCGGTTCCGCTGCTCTGGGCCGGTGTCGGGGGCGCCGTGGCAGGAGCGTTCTGGCTTCGGTACCGCGGCCTGTCCGCACACGGTCGGCATCCACTCATGGGCCGACCCTTTCTCGCTTTCGTCGTCGCGGGTGGGTTCGTCGTCGCAGCGGCCATCGCACAGATCCTGCTCGTGCTCTGGGTTGCTGTGCTGACGTCTCTCGCTCTCGGCGTCGTCGCTCTCGTCTGGCTGCGGCAACTGATTCACGTCGGGCTTCGTAGCGAGGCCGCGGAGATCGCGGAGGGGGCGGTGATGACCTGTGCGAACTGTGGAGAAGGACGCCGCGCCACACCTTCTGCGGCCGATGCGGCGTCGCGCTGCACGCGCTTCCCAAGGGCCGAGGGACGGCACCCGATAGCTTTCGATCCGGCTCGACGGGAGCCCGTGTGCGTGACCGACTGGTCCTTGGCGTGTTCGGCGCAACGCTGCTCGCAACCGGAGCGTCTGCCGCGGGTGTGGCGGTCGCCCTCGCGCCCGAGACGAAGCGTGCGTGCTTTCCGGGAGAGCCGTGCGGGGGTCCTCCGTCGTCGTCTCCGCGGCTCGTGACGGGTGCCGTATGGCGAAGCGATGAGGGGGTCGCACTCGAATACGACCGCAGCCGGTGGCGTGTCGCGAACGATCGAGGCGACAGGGTGGTACTGGTCAGGGAGGATGAGGAGGCCCGAGTCGAGGTGCGGATCGAAGGCGACGTCGCACCTCGAGACCGACTTGTGCCGGGAAGCCTCCCGTCGCGTGTACGCCTGGGGAAAAGGCTGAGCCTCCCGATTCCTCACGGGGCCAACATCGGTTATCTCGATGGCGTCGGTGCTTGGTACGAGGGTCTTCTCGACTCGCCTCAAGGCCCCAAGGAGCCGGTCACGGTTGCCTCCCTCGTGAGCGCGAACCGCGGTGTGACGGTGAGAGCGATCGCCGTCATCTTCGCGCCCGCATCCCGAACTCTGACCAGGCAACAGGCCGATCTGCGTCAGGACATCGACACGATCCTCAACACGGTGGCGTGGTCCCCTCCGCGCGAGGGGCCGATTGGCTCGGGCGACACCTCGGCACGACGCGCCGATCCCAGGGCCGGAACACCTCCGGGAGGGCTTCGTCCGCGGGACGTCGCGAAGGCCTACGACATCGAACCGCTCTGGGACCTCGGGATCCGTGGCCGCGGCGAGACGATCGCGCTGCTCTCATTGGACACATTTCGGCAAACCGACGTCGCCAAGTACGAGGAGCTCATGAACATCAGCCGGGCGCCGAGAATCGAGCGCATTCCAGTCCTCGGCGGCGTTCTCCTCGGGCAGGACACGATCGAGGTCAACCTCGACATCGACGTCATACGAGCCGTGGCGCCCGAGGCGAAGATCCTGAACTACGAGGCGCAACGGAGCTGGGACGGCTTCGTCGCGGCTCTCAGGAAGATCAACGACGACGGCCGCGCGTCCATCGTCTCGGTGAGCTGGGGGTTGTGTCTGACCGAGGTCGATCGGGAAGTGCGAGATGCGATGGAGTCCGAGCTCGAGCGCGCGCGCGAGGCGGGGACGACGGTCTTCGTCGCGAGTGGAGACGCCGGCGCGTTCTCCTGCCTGCATCAGTACGACGATTTCGACGCGGACCGGCATGGAGAGACCGTCGACTGGCCTGCTGCCAGCCCGAGCGTCGTCGCGGTCGGCGGCACGCGGCTCTCGCTGCGCCGAGACCGTTCCTACTTCTCGGAAGACGGCTGGGAGGACACGCTCTCGAGCGGCGGCACCGGCGGTGGGGTCAGTCCGATCCATCGGCGCCCACCGTGGCAGCCGCTGGAGGTGGTGCGGAATAGCTCCTCGAACGGGTATCGGCAGGTTCCCGACGTCGCGGGTCCAGCCGACTGCGACAGCGCGTTTTTCATCGTCTACCCGAGCTTTGAAGACGGAACGTGGAAACGCCGGCAGGGTCCCTTCGGATGTGGGACAAGCGCCGCAGCCCCCTTCTGGGCCGCGACCGCCGCGCTCGTCGACCAATATGCGCGGAGCAAGGGCCAGGCTCGCGTCGGTTTCCTCGGGCAGATCCTGTACGAGCTCGCGCTGAAGGGTCTTCAGGAGTCGCCCTTCCACGATGTGCAGACCGGTGGCAACCTAAAGCACAACGCAGGCCCGGGCTGGGACTACGCGACGGGACTCGGCTCCCCGGATGTGTGGAATCTCGCGCGAGCCGTGGTCGCACATCTCGGACTACAGTCGTAGGACCCTTCCTCGCCGCCGCATCGGCCGCGCCGCGCGGGTGTGACTCCGACCAAACTGCGCGCCGGAGCTACGGGTCTCTCTCTGTGCTCGTAGGATGGTCTTCGTCGATGATCGGGGAGCCGCGCGAGCAAGGGAACGAACGCCGCCGGCGCATCCTGCTCCTCGCCGTGGGCCTAATCCCAGTCGCGGCCGGAGCGGCACTCATCGTGACGGCAGTAGCCCTCTTCCGCGGCCAGGTGAGCGAACCCACCCCGGCCGATGTCGCTGCAGCGATGAGCAGGGCCGGGTGCACATCCAAGACCTTCCCGGCGCAATCGAGAGAGCACGTGACCGACATCAACGCGAAGATCCGCTACAACACCTTCCCGCCGACGACCGGGCCGCACTATTTCGCGCCCGTCGACTGGGATTTCTACGGCGCCCCGCTCGTCCAGATCCAGATCGTGCACAACCTCGAACACGGCGGGATCGTCATCCAGTTCGGCACCAAGGTCGACCGCGCAACGGTACGCAAGTTGGTCGAGTTCTACAGGGAAGATCCGCACCTGCTGGTCGCGGCCCCGCTCCCGAAGCTCGACAAGAGGATCGCACTTGCAGCCTGGACAGTCCCGCCGCGCGAACCGGGCGAGCGGCCCGCGTCAGGGGTCGGCCGGCTCGCGATATGTGGGGACTTCGCCGAGGGGGCCTTCCGCGACTTCGTCGACGCCTACCGCGACAAGGGGCCGGAGTCCGCGCCACGGCCATGATCTCGCCGGACGCGGGGGTTGCATCCGCCCCGAAAGGTGGGAGAATCTCCGCAGGCCCGGCTCGTCGGCCTGCGGTTCACCGACGATTCGAGGAGCGAGCCACGGAAGGAGGTTGACCACGAGCCGCTACAAGCGCCGCGGGGCTCACGCTCGGTGGTGCTCGACCGGGTCGTAACCGTCATGAAGGGAGAGATGATGGCTCAAGAAATCCAGACTCCGAGCGAGACCGAGCTTGCAGAGTTTCAGCAAGCGCTCACGGAGTTCGAGACAACGCTGACTCCGGGCGAGAAGCAGCAACTCGCCGCGATGATCGTGCTCGCCACGGACGCTAAGGACGAGGAAGAGACCACGAAGGTCTCCGGCGAGACGAAGCTTCCGAGCGACGAAGAGATCGATGCCTTCGCGAAGAAGCTGAACACGTTCCACGACAGCCTCCCTGGCGAGCAGCACCGGGTGCTCGACTCGATCGTCGGGCACGCGTTTGCAGATGACGCAGACGACGTGCAGGGCTACTACTACATCTGGTCCGGATGGATCAACGCCAACCGGGGGACCTGGAGACGTTACTGGCGTGCCTGCGACTACCAAGGCGGGGACCTCTACAACTGGGGGACCGCAAACTACGGCGGCCGTATCGTTCGGAACGTTGGCTGCTGGGTCGACGCGTAGGCACGTTCCTGTCGCTCTTGGACAGCTCCCGGTCGTTCGATCGGGGGCTGTCCGGCGCTGAGCTCAGCTCGGCGACGAGGTCGAGGCGGCCGCGAGCGCCGCGCTGCGTTCCGCCATCGTCTGGATGATGGTCTCGCGGACCCCGGGATCACTGTCCAAGAGCGTCCTGAAGGCGGTCTCGGGGACACTGTAGAGGGTGGTTGGCTCGGTCGTGACGACCGTCGCTGCGTGCGGCTCGTCCGACAACAGCGCGATCTCCCCGAAATAGTCGCCTGGATTGAGGACGTTCACCGACCGCTCGTGCCCGTCCTTTGACACGACGACGTCGACCTGCCCAGCGACGATGATGCAGACCCGATCGCCGGGATCGCCCTGGCGAACGACTGTTTCTCCCTGCCCGTACCGCTCGGTGCGCACGTGTGCCGCGAGGACGGTGAGCGCCTCGGCCGGAAGGCCGCGGAGGAGCGGCACCGCGCGCAGCCGGGCCGCTTCCACCTCGATGTGCTTCCCTCCCGGCGCGGCCACGCCCGCCTGTTCCTCGTAGAGTCGCCGGTAGAGGCCGTCCGCGCGCATCAGCTCCTCGTGGGTTCCCTCCTCTACGAGGCGTCCTCCGTCAAGGACGAAGACGTGCTGCGCCCTCGCCGCGGACGTGAGCCTGTGCGTGATCGCGATCGTCGTTCGGTCCCGCCCGACCCTGGCCAGCGTGTCCTGAATCCTCGCCTCCGTATCGGGGTCCAGAGCGCTCGTCGCCTCATCCAGGATCAGCACCCGCGGATTGCGGAGGAGCGCGCGCGCGATTGCGAGCCGCTGCCGCTGGCCGCCGCTCATGCGCACGCCGCGCTCTCCGAGATCCGTGTCGTAACCGGCCGGAAGCGAAGCGACGTACGTGTCGAGCTCGGCCGCAGCCGCCGCCTCGTGCACCTCGGCGTCGGTCGCCCCGGGGCGCCCGACCATGATGTTCTCCCGGATCGTCGTGTCGAAGACGAACGTGTCCTGGAACACGAGGCCGATCTGGCCGCGCAACGACTCGATAGTCACTTCACGCAGGTCCGCACCGTCCAGAAGGACGCGTCCCCCGTCCGGATCCCAGAAGCGCAGAAGGAGATTGATGACGGTGCTCTTACCTGATCCCGAGGGACCCACGATCGCCACGCTCGATCGTGCCGGGATCCGCAGATCGAGATCGTGGAGGATGGGGTGCTTCCCGTCGTAGCTGAAGGTCACGCCCTCGAGCCTGATCTCCTCTGCGAGCGGCGGGAGCGTGCTTGCCCCAGGTGTATCGGCGACCACGACCGGGGCATCGAGCACCTCCGCAACGCGATCCATCGAGCCGGCAGCCTGCTTGATCGTCCGGCCGACGCCCGCGAGAGCGGTGCACGGCTCGAACAGCGTAGGAAGCAGCAAAAAGACCGCGATCAGCGCTTCGAGCGCGTGCTGCCGTGCGTCGCCGCTGCTCGCGTGCGCAACCCGGTAGCCGCCGACCCCGAGGATGAGCAGCTGACCCAAAGTCACAGCCATCGCCGTGCTCGCGTCGAACGCGGAGCCGAGGACGACGAGCTTTCGCACACCGGCGAAGAGCCTCTGAAGGCGGGCGCGATACGTGGCAATGGTCTGGTCCTCGAGGCCGAACGCCTTGATCAGGCCGTGCGCCGACAGGCTCTCTTGGGTGACGGTTCCGATCTCCCCGAACTGCGTCTGCACCTGGTAGCTCGCGCGCTGCAGCCGCGTGCTGAGGATGAGGTAGCCGATCCAGAAGAGCGGGATCGTCAGAAGGGCGAGCGTCGCGAGAAGCGGGTCCAGCACGTACATCGCGAGGAGCGCGGCAGAGCCCTTGAGAATCACGTAGATCCCATCGCGCGTCACTGCTTCCATGCCCTCCCGCACCTGGGCGACGTCGGTCGAGAGCCGCGACATGAGGTCGCCCACGTTCGACCGCGCATGGAAGGAATGCGGAAGCCGGAGGAGGCGCGTGAACATCTGCAGCTGAAGTCCGAAGAGGATGCGCTGGCTGATCCATACGCTCGCGTACGTGCGCCGGAGGCTGATCGGCGTCAGCAGGAGAAAGATGCCGACGAGCAGGAGCATGAACGGAAGGAGCGCCGATGTGTCCCCGACGGTGATCGAGCCGATGAGCTGGCTGGTCAGCAGCGGAATCGCCACGCTCAACACGACATCGACCACCGTGTACGCCATCAGCTCGAGTTCCCGCAACCAGTTGGCTCGCACGAGTGGAACGAGATGACCGAAGAGCTTCCGGGCCGCGGCGCCTCCGCGCGGACCGCGCACGAGGCTCCTGAGCCACGCTTCCTCGAGCGCCGCGAGTGGCTTCTGGTACGTCTCGATCGCGGCCTCGTCGCGACGCTCGGGGTCGTAGCGGTCGAGGAACGCGCAGAGCGTCGGGGCGCCGTGGCTCTTTAAGAGGAACGCGACGAACGACGCCGCCGGTCCGCCCGCGCCGGGCGCGAAGATCGAGACCGGCCGGCCGGCGGCGAGTTCCTCTCGCAGCTCTGCATCGAGGTCCTCGAGCGGCGGCATCGCGCCGGTGCGGGCTGCGACGACGCCGGCGATTCCGTCGGGTACGACAGGCACCGAGGTGACGGCCGGACCGAATCGGTGAGACATCACCAGCCGTGTAACCGGCCACGCGACAGGCTCGACCGGCAGCTCGGGAGCGACGGCGCGAACGATCGCTTCTCCGGTCGCCGCATCGTCGAGCACGACGCCCGCCTCGGGCGTGTCGCTACCTGCGGGGTGCGGCGAAGCGTCGACCAGGTAGATGTCGATGGGTCCGCCGCGCTGGCCCTCGGTCAGCTCGAGAAGCCTCTCGAGCGCTTCCAGGGCGCGCACGGCTTCAATGAGCTCGACGGGTGCCAGGCGTGCGGCGTACGAGCCATCAGGCGCATGCACCGAGACTTCATCCTCGGAGTGAGTCAGCCACGCGTTGTCGATCGCGCGCGCCGCCGCCTCAGCCATCAGGTTCTCCAACGACCGGGGCACTTGGCAGCTCGCCCGCGTCCCCAGAGCGTGTGGTGTTCGCGGCGAGGGCATGGAGGACGACCTTCATCTGGAACACGTTGAGATCGGGATGCTTTCCGAGGATCCTCGTTACGACACCCGCGACATGCGGGGCGGCGAAGCTGTTCCCGGTGACCGTGATGTAGCCACCGTTCCGCCACGGCACGCGCACGTCGATTCCGAGCGCTCCGAACTCAACCGGCGGCGTGGGGTTGTAGTAGACGAGGTCCTCGTCCTTGCGGTCGTGCGACGCGACCGAGATCACCGAGCCGAAGACCGACGGAAAGGAGGGAATCGGCTCGTTGTTCGCAGCCGTCACGAGCATTACGTTGCGGAAGTACGCCAGGTCGGCGAGCTCATGGAGGACGGCGAAGAATTCCTTCTTGGTCGTCCCCAGGCTCAGGTTGCAGACCTGCATCCCGTTGTCGATCGCCCAGCGTATCCCGGCTGCGAACACGGAGGCGCGGCCGAGCAAGAGCTTCCCCAGGACTCTGACGCTGTACAGCTCGCAGTCGGGTGCGAGGGAGCGAATGATTCCGGCGCAGGCAGTCCCGTGTCCGTAGGCATCCTCGTGGGGGTCGGTTTCGACAACGAGCTCCCCGCCCCGCTCGACGATCTTGACGTAGCCGCTGACCCGGCCGCCGATCTGTGGATGGCCAGCGTCGATGCCACTGTCGATGACCGCGACCTTTACGCCCGCCCCAGTGCTCCCGTCCCATGCCCACTCGGGCGTGATGCCATCGATCGGCAGCCCGGGTGCGCACATGCGGAGCGCCTCGGGCGCGAACTGAGCCGACCAGGCGGGACGGCGGCTCACCGAACCGCCTGGACGTCGCCGGCTCACCGATGCGCCCCGGCCTCGCCGGAACGAGACCGCGTGCGGAGGTAGTCGGCAAAGCCCCGGAGCATCTCCTGGCACGCGCCAAGCTCATCCTCGCCGTACTGGCTCAGCTCGTGAACGAGCTCCGTGAGCTCGCGCGCCCGGCCGTATGCGGGATCTTCCTCGACGCGGGCCGCGAATGCGGTCGCCCCGTTGCGTATCTCCTCGTGGACACCATCGCCGTCGCCGAGCGAGTCCAGCACTTCACCGAGCAGTGCCCCGAGACTGTGATGCGCTCGAGACTGACGAATGGCGACCGCGGCCAGCTTCGCGAACAGGCCGAGTGTCTCTACGTCGTGCTCGGTGAAGGAGCTGTCTCCGTCTTTGTCCACGACCTCCAACACACCGATGATCCGGTCGTCGTAAGAGAGCGGGACGCACAGGATGCTCTGAGGGACGTACGAGAGACTCTCCGCGATCTCGGGCGCGACCCGCGGATCTCCCCCCGCATCGGAGACGGCCATCGGCTGACCGCTCGCCGCTACGAGTCCGGCGATGCCGTGCCCGAGCGGCACCCGCAGCCCCTTCACCTCCTCCGCGTCCACACCGAGAGTGACGTCGAAGACGAGCTCGTCACCTTCCTTGTCCAGGAGGAGCAGCACGGCACTCTCGGCGTCGATGA
Organism: uncultured Alphaproteobacteria bacterium; assembly: GCA_963846475.1. Taxonomy (GTDB): domain Bacteria; phylum Pseudomonadota; class Alphaproteobacteria; order Rhizobiales; family Afifellaceae; genus DASWJZ01. Next base: position 23,826 of record CAWJVZ010000003.1, read on the forward strand.
CATCCGCCGCCGTCTCGACGATCATCCTCAGCAACTCGGAGTGGCTGACCGGCGAGCTGAGCGTCCCCGCAGCGATTGCCACCTTCAGGAGCTCCCGCAGGTTTCCCGCGAAGGTCTGGTCCACGATTCGGTCACGCAGGGCTTCGATCTCGTCTTGTTGGCGGGCGATCGTCTCGTCGGCTCCAGCCAACGCGTCGGCCAGGTCGCCGCGCACATCGTCCGTCACCCCGAAACCTCCCCGCCGTAGGTGGTGCAAACACCAGCAAGCATACGACCCTCGTCAGGTCTCAGGGTCGCCGCAGAGAGGGTCGTAGTCGATCGCCCGCCATCTTAGAGTGGACGGTTTCGGTCGATCAAGGCGCGAGAGGGCTTGATCCACGCCCGCGGCCTTCGTAACGTTCCCGGTCGTGTCGGCCTCCTCGGTCGAGGACATGGGAAAGGCGCCACGCCGGCGGGGCTCCGCTCGGTTGCGTGTGGTGTGGAGAAGATACTGGTGGCTCATCGCGACGGCTGTCGGCCTCGGCGCGTTCGTATTCGCTTTCGTCGGTACGGAGGGCGGCATCCTCGCCCGTCTGCACGGGGCGGTGCTGCTGCTGCCGCTCGGAACATCCGCGGACACAGCAGGCGACTCCACCCTGGTCCAGATCGCGCGCATCACCGCCCCGATCGTCTTCGCGTACGTCACCTACCGCGCGCTTTTCGTCCTTTTCGGCGAGCGGGTTCAGGGCGCTCGAGCGAGCGTCAAGCGAAACCACACGGTGGTCTACGGGCTCGGAAGCCAGGGGCAGGCGCTGGTGGACAGCCTGCTCGAAGGAAGGAAGGTCGTCGCCGTCGAGCTCGACCCGACTAACGTCGCAGTGCGCCGTCTTCGGGATGCAGGCGCGGTCGTTCTCATCGGGGACGCCACCGATCCGGAGCTCGCTCGAAAAGCGAACGTGGAACATGCCCGCTACGTCGTCTCGACGTGCGGCCAGGATGCCGTCAATGCGCAGGTCGGCGCAAATCTGCTCACCCAGTCCCGCGCGCAAGACAAGCCTCTCGACGTCTTCATTCACATCGCCGACCCGCGCCTGTACGCCTTTCTGGTGCACCGCTCGCTGCCGAAGCCCGACTTGCGGCTCGAGTTCTTCAACATCTACGAGCGCGGGGCGCGCAGCCTCGTCGAGGAAGCCGCTCGCGCTGGGCGTCCGCAACCTCACACCGTTCTGGTCGTGGGCGCAGGGCAACTCGGCATGTCGCTCATCTCGCTGATCGCACGCGATCGAAATGAGCTGCTGACCTCGAACGCAAGCGAGGGGAAAGTGCGGATCCACGTCGTCGACCGAGAGGCGCGCTCCCGCGTCCAACAGCTCGCCGACCGGTACTCGCGGCTGCGCGACGTCTGCGATGTCGAGCCCCACGACATCGACGTGGAGTCACCCGCGTTCGACCATCTACTCGACCGCGAGTCGAGGATAGGCGCGGTCGACGTCGGGTTCGTCTGTTTCGACAGCGACAGCCTCACGATCTCGACCACGCTCAACCTCCTGAACCAGGCCCGCGACCGCTTCCCCGTCGTGGCGCGGGTCACTCAGGGGAGCAAAGGCATTGCCGGGCTGATTGACGGAGCCGCGACAGGTGTGTTCCGGCCGCTCAGCCTGACGGAGCGAGCGTGCCGGGCCGACCTCGTGCTCGAGGGCATCCGCGGACAGCTCGCCCTCCAGGTCCACCGTGTCTACCGGCAGCAGCAACTCACCGGACGGTACGACGGTCCTCGGGAAGACTTGCCGGAGGACGTGAGTGAACGCAATCTGCGGCACGCAGACGACATCTCGCGTCAGCTCGAGGCCGTGGGTTACCGCCTCGGGCCGCTGATCGACTGGGGACAGCCGCTTCCCGTCCTCGCTGAGCACGAGGTGGAGCGCATGGCAGCGATGGAGCACGAGCGGTGGGTACGGGAACGCTTGGCCGACGGGTGGCACGCGGGGCCGGTCAAGGACGAGGACTCACGAATCCATCCGGACATCGTCTCTTGGCGCGAGCTTCCAGACGAACAGCGGGAGATCAACCGTCGACTCGTACGTGCACGCCCAGCGATACTCGCGCGCGTCGGAGTACAGATCTACATGGCCGACGTTCAGGAGATGCTGGCGCGGGCGTTGCACGAGGCCTATCTCGAACAGAGGCTCGGTGCCGGCGAGCGGCTGGGGTCGACCCCGAGCCTGACGAGTTGGAGCGAGCTCCATGATGAGTTCAAGCTGTCGAGTCGCCGAAATGCCGCCGACATCAGCTCAGTCGTTGCGACCCTCGGTTACAACGTTCGCCCTGCCTCTGGCCAGGAGAGCTCGCTCGTCCTCACCGAGGACGAGATCGACGTGCTTGCCGAGCGTGTTCACGAGCGCTGGGTCGACGAGAGAGAGACGGGCGGGTGGCGCAGGGGGGCAAAGAGGGACGACGCCGAGCGGATCCACCCCGATCTCGTGCCATGGGACGACCTGCCTGATGACCGACGCGAGATCGACCGGCAGCTACTGCGCAAGTTGCCGGAGGTGCTCGAGGATGTCGACCTCGTGCTGGAGAGAGCCGGATGAGCCGCTTCCCAGCGGTTCGCCCCTCCCTCGCGGCGCGGCCCGTCAAGCGTTGACGATCGTCTATGGCCGTGCGTTAATTCGGATACAGCGGCGAACAGAGGCGGAGGATGGGGCGAGCGTACGACATTTCGGCCTGCTCACGGGGCGACCCGAGACTGTTGCGCGCATCCAAGTGGAGCTGCCTTCGCAGGCTCACGAACGGCTACGAGAGTTTGACTCACCTGCGATGAGCAGAGCGCAGCCGACCAAGTCGCGCGGCGGAGGCCGCAGGAAACGTGCCCTGCGAATCTTCGTGAACTACCGGCGCGAGGATTCCTCCGGCCACGCCGGCCGACTCTACGACGACCTCGCCGAGCGGTTCGGCAGCGACGAGATCTTCATCGACATCGACAAGATCGAGCCTGGACTCGACTTCGGCGACTCGATCGAACGCGCTCTGGACAGCTGTGACGTGGTCCTCGCCGTCATCGGCAGACAGTGGCTGAGCCTCGCGGACACTCAAGGACGCCGACGTCTGGACAACCCGGACGACTACGTTCGCCTCGAACTCGAGGCCGCGCTCGCCCATGGCACGCGTGTGATCCCGATACGAGTGCAGGGAACCGAGATGCCGAGCTCTGTCGACCTGCCCGACAGCCTCCGCGCACTGGCGCGCCGCCACGCCGTAGAGCTGAGTGACACGCGCTGGCGTTACGACGTCGAGAGCTTGGCCGCCGTCCTCGAGCGGATCTCAGCAGACAATGCCGAGAGAGAGCGCCTCGAACTGCAAAAAATCGCGGAGGAAGGAGCCGAGCGCGAGCGCATCGCCGAAGAGGAGCGCGAGCGCATCGCCGAAGCGGAGCGCGAGCGCGCGGCACAAGAGAACGCGGAACGGGAGAGCGCAGAGGAAGCCGAGCTGGCACGCATCGCGGCCGCAGAGGCCGAAGCGGAGCGGGCACGCATCGCGGCCGCAGAGGCCGAAGCGGAGCGGGGGCGCGCTGAGGAAGCCGAGCGGGAGCGCCTCGCGGCCGCCGAGGCCGAAGCGGAGCGGAGCGCGCTGAGGAAGCCGAGCGGGAGCGCCTCGCGGCCGCCGAGGCGGAGGCGGAGCGGTTACGCACTGAGCGGGCCCGGCGCGAGCAGGAGGAGCGCGTGGCACAGGAGGAAGCCGAGCGCACGCAGATCGCGGCTGAAGCTGCTCGAAGGCAGAACGAGCAGGAGCGACTAGCTCGCGAAAGGGCCGAGCGCGAGCGGTTGGCCGCTGCAGAGAAGCAACGCCTCGCTGCCGAAGCGGAGCGGGCGCAGGTAGCCAGAGCAGAGGCGGAGCGGGTTGCGGCGGACAAGGCTGCGCGCGAGCGCGAGAAACAAGCTGCGCAACGCGCACGTAAGCAGAGCGAGGCCGAGAAGAAATCCGGATCAGCGCGTCCGACCGCGCCAGTCGCCGGAAACCTTCAGACGACGAGCGCTCCGGCCTCGGCGGGCACTGGACGCGCTGCGACCACAGCGCCGACCGGCGCGCGCGACAGACCCCGCGCTAAGGACCGCGTGACGGCGACCCGCCGGCGGCTCGTGCTCGGAATCGCCGCAGCAGCTGTCTGTACTCGGCATCGCCGCAGTACTGGCGTTCACTCTCCTCGCCGGGGACAAAGAAGAGGTCGCCGCGCCCAAGTCTTCTGCTCCGTCGAGCTCGCTCACCCCCGACGATCGCCGGAACAACGCGCCCTGGGAATCCGCTGGCTGCGCAACGGGGGACTTGGAACGGGTCGCCGGACACGTCTTCGATTCAATGGCGTCGGTGCCGGAGCAGCGCGCAATGCACCGTCATCGGCGGTGCGACGTCGGCGACCTACCGGCTCCGTGCTGGCGATGTCGGAAGTCGTATCCGCGTCTCGGTCACAGCATCGAATGCGGCGGGATCCCGGACGACCGCCTCGAAGCTCAGCGCCGTTGTTGCGCCCGCGCTCGTACCACCGAAGAGCTCCGTGCGTCCGACTGTTTGGGTCGAGCAAGAAGAAGGGTCGGCTCTCGCGGCCGGGAAGGGAACCTGGCGTGGCACCAAGCCATTCGTATACCTACGCGTGGCTTCGCTGTAATGCCAAAGGCTCGGGATGCACTCGCATAGGCGGCGTACGCGGCAGGCATACGAGCTGCTCTCGCAGGACGTTGGCCGAAGAATCAGAATCGAAGTCCGCGCGTCGAGCGCTGCCGGTCGTACGGTTGTGCGGTCGTGCGCCGCTCCAGTGGTAGATCCGAAGCCCGCGCCGTACCTACGCCGACTCCTGCACCTGCGCCCGATCCATCGCCACCGCCGATCGTGCCCGTCGACCCACCGCTAGACCCGTGAGGCCGATCGGCGCGGCGTCTTGACTCGTTCTCGCGCTCTGATCCATCAGAGTGGAATGGTCGTTACTGTCCGGATGGGCATCGTACTCGTGCTTGCCGGCCTGGTCACAGCTCCAGCCGGAGCGACTACGGAACCACGCTATTCGCCGCAGATTGTCGCGCGAGGGACGGTGGGCACGGCGAACTCGGTCACATTCCAGGATGCCACCGGCGAAGACTCACTCGCGCCCGACATTACGACGGTGGCGGTAGCAAACGACAACGCCGGGTTCATCACGCTCCGTATCAACATCCCGAACCGACCGTCACTGACGGACGATGTCGTCTTTTCGGTTTTCGCTGATACCGATGCGAATTCCACGACCGGAGATCTCGACTTTTTTGGATCTGAGTACGCCGTTGAGATTGTCAGGCGCCAAATTGGCTTTTTCCGCTGGGATGGGACGAATCTCACGCGCCGCCCAGGTGATCCAGCACCAGCGTCGTTGTCGTTCTCATGGTCTAGTGGAGCCTTCATTGGGATTCGCGCGGCCGACCTGGGAAACACGAGAAACCTCAGTTTCGCTGCCTTCGTATTCTCGGGGGTCGTGTTCGACGCGGCCGGAAGAGCCGACTTTTCGAACGCTCGTTCCGATAGTGCACCCAATGTCGGAACGTGGACGTACGAGGTACGCGTTGCGCCCCCACCACCTCCGCCTCCCCCCAGGAAGATCGCGATCACAGGCCTCGCGCAGGCACCCGCCCAACCTGTGGCGGGCAAGCGCTTCACGGTCACCGCCAAAGTCGTGCGGGTAGGACGGGGAGGCCGCTTCAACGGGGACGCCTTCTGTGACGCACAGATCGGCGGGCGCGCGGTCAAGTCGACCGGGGTCGCAGGCAGCGGGCAGGTTTCATGCCGGTTCGAGATTCCGGCCTCGGCAGGCGGCAAGCGTCTCACGGGCTCGATCGGGGCGACCGAGGGAGGTGCCGAGGCGACGCGTGCCTTCAGCGCTCGCGTTGCGGGTCCCTCCGCTCGTCTGTCCGAGGTGGGGGTCGCGACGGCGCCCCCGCAGGCCCCCGGGCGGGCAGCCAGTTCATCTACGCCTTGGGCGTTGCCGTCCGTCACGGTTCCGGAGCACCTGCCAGGATCCAATCGGGCAGCGTGTCCTGCAGGGCGACGCTCGGCGGAAGGACGCTCAAGGTCTTCGAGCAGCGCCTGCGTCCGTTCGCGGGCGTCCGCTGCGGCTGGGTGGTCCCGTACGGGACCTCTGGAGCGACCTTGAACGGCGTGATCACTGTGCGCTCGCAGGGCGGGACGCTGCGGCACGTGTTCAAGCGGCGCGTCGCGTAGGCGAGAGCTTCTTCAGTCCGAGACCCTGGGGCGTACGGGTACGACGGTACAGGCGAGTCTGGACTAGACAGCCCGGACGGAAGGGAGCAAGATTCGCGGCGTGCTGCGGACGCATCCCGCGCGGCGTTGGGGGTCTGCGGGGTTCGCTCTGACTCTTGTGCTCTTAGGGGTCGCAGTGGGCTCGCTTCCCGAGTCGACCCGTGCCGTCAGCAGCAGGACAGCAGAAGCGACGTTCTCGGATCCTGCCGGCGACGCCACCAACGGCGCACCCGACCTCACGACGATCCGCGTGGTCGACAACGCCAGCCGAACGCTCACATTCTCCATCCCTGCAGCGGGGTTACCCGCGCCGGAGATCCGTCTCGACATCTACATCGATGCGGATCGAAACAGGGCGACGGGATCCTTCGGCGCCGACTTCTGGTTGATTCTCGATGGCCCGAACCTCGCGCGAAGGACACTCCGCTGGGATGGCGCACGATTCGTTAGCTGGTCGCCGTCAACCGCACAAGGCGGCTACCAGGCCGGGATCTGGACCCAGAGCATCAATGTCTCGGATCTGAACGGCATTTCGAGCTTCGACTTCTACGCCGCAAGTATCAGGCTAAGAGACGACCAGATCTTCGGGAGCGATGTGACAAGCTATTACTCGTACACGCTTCCTCCTCCGCCACCTCCGCCTCCCCCCAGGAAGATCGCGATCACAGGCCTCGCGCAGGCACCCGCCCAACCTGTGGCGGGCAAGCGCTTCACGGTCACCGCCAAAGTCGTGCGGGTAGGACGGGGAGGCCGCTTCAACGGGGACGCCTTCTGTGACGCACAGATCGGCGGGCGCGCGGTCAAGTCGACCGGGGTCGCAGGCAGCGGGCAGGTTTCATGCCGGTTCGAGATTCCGGCCTCGGCAGGCGGCAAGCGTCTCACGGGCTCGATCGGGGCGACCGAGGGAGGTGCCGAGGCGACGCGTGCCTTCAGCGCTCGCGTTGCGGGTCCCTCCGCTCGTCTGTCCGAGGTGGGGGTCGCGACGGCGCCCCCCGCAGGCCCCCGGGCGGGCAGCCAGTTCATCTACGCCTTGGGCGTTGCCGTCCGTCACGGTTCCGGAGCACCTGCCAGGATCCAATCGGGCAGCGTGTCCTGCAGGGCGACGCTCGGCGGAAGGACGCTCAAGGTCTTCGAGCAGCGCCTGCGTCCGTTCGCGGGCGTCCGCTGCGGCTGGGTGGTCCCGTACGGGACCTCTGGAGCGACCTTGAACGGCGTGATCACTGTGCGCTCGCAGGGCGGGACGCTGCGGCACGTGTTCAAGCGGCGCGTCCGGTAGCTGCCGCGTTTGCGTGGGTGAGGGATAATCGCGCCGCGATGAGGCGCTCTGCTCGTCGTCGCAGCCGTCTGTGCTCTAGCCGCTCCTCACGCTCGCGCCCACCGGTGCGGGTACGCCGGCCGTCTCCTCGCTCTACCTCGGCATCACGGGAGATCCCGGCCGCTTCCAGGGGCAGACCGGCCAGCGCTCGGCGGTTCGGCAAGCCTTCATCAGCTGGGACCAGGGGCGCACCTTCGGCAAGAAGATCCACGTTCTCCTCGCGAGCCTCGGGCCGATCCCGCTGGTGCACATCGGGACGGGAGGGCCTCGCGGCACGAGCGAGGCGATCAAGCCCCTGCAGATCGCGCAGGGTCAGGGTGACGCGTTCCTCATCGCCCTGAACGAGGGGATCGCGGTCCACGAAGGGCTCGTGTACCTGCGACTCATGGCCGAGATGAACCACTACCGGCCTTTCCACTCGGCGTTCACCGAGGGTGGCGCGTCGAAGGGCCCGCAGTACTCTCCCACTGCGTACCGGAAGGCGTTCGCGCGCATGTACGTGATCCTCCACGGAGGTACGCGGTCGGCGATGAATGCCGCTTTCCGGCGGCTCGGCCTCCCGCCGCTCGTCGGAGGGGACAGCGACCTCGCCGTGAACCCGCCCTCGAAGCTGCGCGTCATCTGGAACCCGCTGGCGGGGGGACGGCCGGTCATCCCGGCGAACGCCGCGACGAAGTTCTACCCCGGCGACCGCTACGTCGACCTTGTCGGCAACGACATGTACACGAGCAACGGCATCTTCTCGGCCGCGAGAGAACGAGGCGCTCTACGCGTTTGCGCGCGCTCGCGGCAAGCCGTACTCGTTTCCCGAGTTCGGTTTGGCGGGCGGCGACTTTCCGGCGTTCATCCGCTACATCTGCGCGTTTCTCAAGGGACGCCCGGGAATCGAGCTGGCGGCCTACTACAAGTCCAAGGGCGGTTCTCGCTACGACCTCGGAACGAAGGCGATGAGCCGTGCGGCGTATCGCGCATGCATCGCGCCGCTCGGAAAGGTCCCGTAAGTCACACGGAGGTGCGATGAGCGACTACATGATCAAGCGGCTCGACGAGGTTCCCGACGTTCTCGGCGACTACCCCGGGGAGATGCGGATGATGACCTCGCATCTCGAAGCCGAGCAGGTCGCGTTCACGTACCGCCGAATGCCCCAGCACACCGGAGGGAAGGGGTCGTACGGCCATCGGCACAAGGAGCAGGAGGAGATCTACTTCGTCGCGTCCGGGAAGCTACAGTTCAAGCTCGGAGACGAGGTGCTCGACCTCGAGGCGGGCACGACGGTGCGCGTGGCTCCCGAGACCTGGCGCTCCGTGTGGAACGACGAGCCGGAGGATGCCGAGCTCATCATCGTCTCGAAGACGGTTCCGGGAGGCTCGCGCGACGACGCGGAGTACCTCGAGAACTTCTGGCCCGAATAGGGCCTAGCCCCGCGGCCAGGAGAGGACTTCGGTCACGGGTGCTCGCCACTGCTCGTGGAACGCCGGCCCTTCCGGGCCCGCGCCGCCCGATGGAACCGGGCTGCCGCCCGGCACCCGGATGTACTCGTCTTCCCCCATCTCCCGGCGAACGCCATCCATGCCGGCTTGGTCGCCGTCACACGAATGAGCTTCGGCCGAATCACACGGCCCTTTCCCGTGCGGTCGACCGGTCGATGCCCGTTCTGCACGATGACGGAGATCAGAAGCGGGCTCACGACGCGGGGATCGAACCGGTGTATCCCAGCCGAGAAGTAGTTCGCGTGCGAGCCGAGCGCGACATAGACGACCGGGCGTGAGGCTTGCTTCGTGACCTTCGCCCAGTCGCGTCGTACGCCCTCGCTGTGTTGTGAGGCGCCGACGACGAGCGGCTGGCCGCTTCGGTCGAGGACGACCGAGACGGCCTCCCAGTCGCCCTCGTGCACCTGCCACAGCTCACCGGGTGGAACGGTCGTGCTGTACGGGGTTGAACGGGTACCAGATCCAATACTGGAGGTCGATGCGGCTCTTTCGCGCGAACGCCGCCCCGTACAGCACCGGACGGGCAGCGTGCGCCGACTCGGCGGTGGCGTAGCAGGCAGTCGCCGCGACCCCTTCGACGGCGCGGCAGAGCCGCTGGTCGAGCCGAAGGTCGGCGCCCCCGGCCGGAAGCGGGCCTTCTACCTCCTCCCAGCCGGCTGCCGTCCGGCGAGTCAGGTCCGAATCGGCAAGAAAGCCCTCAACCGGAACGGGCTGAAATCGCTCGGCCGGATGCAGCACGAGCACCGGGACATGTCGAGCGAGGAGCGTCGCAAGGGGTGGCGTCACAGCCGGCGTCGCGCTTGCGGCAGGAACGAGCGCGACGCAGCCGAGCAATGCGCAAACGACGATCCGCACGCAGCTCAGTATGGCGCGCGGCTACCCGAGGACTGGCCCGAGCTCAGGCGACGAGCGAGCGGCGGAGCACGAGGCCGATCTCCTCGGCCGGCAGCGGCTTCGAGAAGAAGTACCCCTGTCCGTAACGGCAGCGGAGCTTCCGCAAGAGGTCACGCTGCTCCACGTCCTCGACGCCCTCGGCAACCGTGTCGAGGTCGAGTGTGGCGCCCAGGCGAATGATCGCGGAGGCGAGCCGCTCCTGCTCCCGGCTCGAGGCGATCTCATCCACGAAGGGCTTTGCGATCTTCAGCGTGTCGACCGGGAAGCGGCGCAGGTAGTTGAGCGACGAATAGCCCGTCCCGAAGTCGTCGATCGCGATCCTGACGCCGATGCTCTTGAGTGCGTCGAGCCGCGCTGCGACCGCTGGGTTGTCGAGCAGGACGCTCTCGGTTATCTCGAGCGTCAACGCCGAAGGCTCGAGCGACGACTCGGTGAGCGCCGACCTCACCTCCGCCTCGAGACTCCGGCTGGCGAGCTGCCGCGCCGAGATGTTGACGCTCATGCCGAGATCGGTGTAGCCGAAGCTCCGCCACGTGCCGCGCCTGGCGGCAAGCCGAGCGCAGCACGAAGCGCCCGAGCGGGAGAATGAGCCCGGTCTCTTCGGCGAGCGGGATGAAGTTGTCCGGGAGCACGAGGCCGCGATCGGGATGACGCCAGCGCAGGAGCGCCTCCACCCCGGCCACCACGCCTGACTGGAGCGCGATGATCGGCTGGTAGTGGAGCTCGAACTCTTCCGCTTCGACCGCACGCTGAAGCTCGGCCTTCAGCCCCAGCCGCTCGAGCACGCGTGCGTGCATCGAGGGCTCGAAGAGCGCGTACCGAGACTTTCCCTCGCTCTTTGCGCGGTACATGGCGAGGTCCGCGTTCCGCAGGATCTCGGTCGTCGAGACGTCGCTCGAGCCGAGCGCGACCCCGATGCTCCCTTGGACGGAGACCCGCGAGCCGAGCACGTCGAGGGGCTCGGAGATCACACTGAGCATCCGCTGAGCGACGACGACGGCCGCATCCGGGCCGTCGACGTTCTCGAGGATGACGGCAAACTCGTCGCCGCCGAGACGGGCGCAGGTGTCCTCTTCGCGGACGCAGCTCTCGAGCCTGCGCGCAACCGCGATCAGGAGCTCGTCGCCGGCCGCATGCCCGAGACTGTCGTTCACGGTCTTGAAGTCGTCCAGGTCCACGAACAGCACGCCCACGAGAGCGCGTCGGCGTCGAGTGAGGCCGAGCGCGTGAGTCACGCGGTCGGTGAAGAGAGCGCGGTTCGCGAGCCCGGTGAGCGAGTCGTGGAACGCCTGATGCGAGAGCTGCTGCTCGAGCGCACGCCGCTCGGTCACGTCGCGGGCGGTCACGACGACTGCCGCGACATTCGCGTCGTCGAGCAGGTTCATGAATACGCTCTCGAGCTGACAGATCGATCCGTCCGCACGCCGGAGCGGCAGGTCTCTCGGCATGGGCAGTCCAGGCGCACCGCACACTTGGCGGAAGAACGGGCGCAGCCGCTCGCTCTCATCCGGCTCGAGCAACTCGGGCAGTGCCTGCCCGACGAGCGCGTCCTCCGAATAGCCGAGCACCCGCTCGACGGACGGGGTGTGGTACCTGATCTTCAGGTCGTGCTCGATCAGCACGATGACGTCGCTCGAGTTCTTGACGAGCGAGCGGAAGCGCTCGGCACTCTGGCGCTCGTGGAGGTCCTCGGCTAGCGCGGCACCTTCGAGAGCGAGCGCGACTTGGGCCGCGAGCGTCTCGACGCCCTCCCGCGCGTGCTTGGAGAGCGCCTCGTGCGAGTGAATGACGAGAGAGCCGCGGGCAGGATCCTGCGAGATAGGGCAGACGGTCATCGCGCCCTCGCCGGCGTGGATCTCTCGCCCGAGCATGTCGTTCGCGCCCGCGCCCGCGGCGGTGACGATCTCGAGCTCGTCCGGTTCGCCGAGCGCGAAGCCGACCGTGGCTCCCTCGACCGCGACGATCTCGAGCGCGTAGTCCACGGCGACGCGCTGGATGTCCTCGCGCGTCCACGCCGAGACGAGCGCGGCTGCAGCCTGGCCGAGCGCCTGCTCGCGCCGCTCGGCCCGCTCATGGCGTGCCACGACCCCGGCGAGCCGTACGATCACGAGCACGGAGAGCGTCGTCGCTGCGCCGACGATGACGAGAAGCTCGCCGCTTCCCTCCCGCACCGCAGCGACCGCGAGCATCGCGGGGGCCATGAGGGTTGCGGCCGAGAGCACGGCGAGGCGCTTTCCGGAGAGCCGCTTCTCTGGATCGGCGTTCGGCTCGGTGAGGTCCACCATGGAGGGATGCAGGGCGGCCGTGCCCAAGAGCACAGCGGAAAGCACGAAGAGGAGGTCGATCGGATCGCCGACCTGGTACCAGCCGTGGAGCGACCCGACCCCGTAGAGCGCGTCGCCGACGAGCTGGAAGAGGAGCGCCGTGGCCACCATCGCGAACGCGGGCGAGCGCAGACCGGGACCGAGCACCATGCGCGCGGCCACCGAGACGAGCAGTACGTCGAGGACGGGGAAGGCGAATGCCACCACGGTCTCGAGCGCACTCGACCCAGTCGCGAGGCGTGGATGCACGAGGAAAGTCCATGAGACGATCGCGACGCCGACTGTCACGATCCCCGCGTCTACGAGGCTCGGCCAGTCGCGTCCCGGAACCTGTCTGCGGATCATCAACAGCAATGCAGCGGCGAGGACGACGTACGAAGTGAGGGCGAGGGCGTCGGCCAGCGAGGGGAACGGGACGGTCTCGTGCCGATCGGCGAGAACGACGAAGACGGCGTCTGCGACGATCGCACACAGTCCGCTTGCTGCTACGAGGTACCAGGGCGCCTTGGAGCGCGGCCGGTGAATGGTTACGCCGACGAGGGTTGCGACGACGGCCGCCATCGGGAAGAGCTGGTACCAGCGGTCGTAGGCGACGCTCTCGTGCGGTAGCGAGACGTACGCCAGCGCACTCGCCGAGGCGATGAGGAAAAACGCGCGATGCGGACGCGCGATCGTCACCAAATGCCTATCGGCACGTGATCGCTTGACAATTGAGGCTCGCCCGCAGGACCGCGCGGGCTTGGTGCTAGAGCTGGCTCGACGTCACGCGCGGGCGTGGCGGGATCGGGCAGGAGACGTAGCGCCGCCCAGTGAGCAGATGTCCGAGCTTGTACGCCTCGCAGCCCGCGCAGAGGCCGGTGACGGAGGCAAGAAGCGCAAGAGCGGCGACGAGCGAGCCAAGGACGGTGCCGACCATGCCGGCTCCCAGCGCGAATGCGACCGTCGCTGCGGAGAGAAACCCCGCGCCGACCATGTTCGCGAAGCGCGGCGGGCGCGAGTCCTCGAGCCGGCCTTCACCGAACACGGGCTGCACAAGCTCGAAGTACGCCAGGCAGGGAAGGCAGAACCGACGGCCGAGCGTGAGCCCGATCGCGAGCTGGAGGGCGAGCAACCCGAGAATCCACCACCAGCCGGTAACCAGCGCGACGGCCGCGAGCACACCCGACCACTGCCTGGTTGAACCGCGGCGCCCTCGAGTCGATGACGTCGAGGTCCCGAAACGGGTCGGCGAGGCGCTCCACGTGTCGCTTCACTTTGTGAAGTATTACAGCCCGCGCGAGCGACTACGGCCGAGCCCAGATGACGAGCGCGTCGAGCACCGTCCGCAGCCGCTGCCCGTCGGTCGTGAGCACGTACTCGACCCGGGGAGGGCGTGCGTCGCGCACCTCTCGGCGAAGGACGCCCGCCTCCTCCAACTCGACGAGGCGCTGCGCGAGTGTCCCCGGGGGGATCTCGACGAGCGCCTGCCGGAACTCGTTGAAGCGCGTGCATCCCTGGTACGACGCGTACAGGATCGAGACGGCGTACCGCCGTTCGAGGACGCCCGCCGCGCGGCGGACGTCCTCCGGAACGGGAGACGTGTTCTTACAGCGCCACATTCGACTCGACGGGCTTCTCCTCGAGCGCAAAGGCGAGCACCTCGTCGATCGACATCACCGGATGGAACGTCACGTCCTCGCGCACCTTTTCCGGGATCTCCGTGAGATCGGCGCGGTTTCGCTCGGGGATGATGATGTCCGTTATGCCTGCCGCGTGGGCGGCGAGCACCTTTTGCTTTAGCCCGCCGATCGGAAGCACGCGCCCCTGGAGCGTGATCTCGCCCGTCATCCCCACCGTGTGGCGAACCGGCCTCCGCGTGAGGAGGGATGCAAGCGCAGTCGCCATCGTGATACCCGCGCTCGGTCCGTCCTTGGGAATCGCGCCCGCCGGGACGTGGACGTGGAACGACCGGTCGTCGAAGGCGTCCTCGTCGATCCCGAGCCGCGTGGCGAGCGACCGCACCGAGGAGAGCGCGATCTGCGCAGACTCCTTCATCACCTCGCCGAGCTGGCCGGTGAGAACGAGCTTGTCGCCGTTTTGGTGCGAGGTCGCCTCGATGAAGAGCACGTCGCCGCCGGTCGCGGTCGCGGCGAGCCCGGTCGCGACGCCCGGCACCGCCGTGCGCTCCGCCGTCTCGCGGAAGACCTTCTGACGGCCGAGCGCCTCTCTCACCTGCTCGTGCCCGACCTCCACCGGCACCTCGACGGTGTCGGAGGCGATCTTGGTAGCGGTCTTGCGCAGGATCGTTCCGAGCTCCCGCTCGAGCTGGCGTACGCCTGCCTCGCGCGTGTACTCCGTGATTCCGAGCTCGAGCGCCTCGTCGGAGATCGAAACCTCGTCCTCACGCAACCCGTTGCGCTCCCGCTGGCGCGGCCACAGGTATCCGCGTGCGATCGCGACCTTCTCGTCGGTCGTGTACCCGTCGAAACGGATGACCTCCATCCGGTCGAGCAGCGGGCCAGGAATCGTCTCAGTCATGTTCCCGGTCGCGAGGAAAACGACCTCGGACAGGTCGAGCTCGATGTCGAGGTAATGGTCGCGGAACGAATGGTTCTGTGCGGGGTCGAGCACCTCGAGCAGTGCCGAGGAGGGATCGCCGCGCCAGTCGGCGCCGATCTTGTCGACCTCGTCGAGCATGATCACCGGGTTCAGCGTCCCGGCGTCGCGAAGAGCGCGCACGAGCCGACCCGGGAGCGCGCCGATGTACGTGCGGCGGTGGCCTCGGATCTCCGCCTCGTCGCGGATGCCGCCGAGCGACATGCGGACGAACTCCCGTCCGGTCGCGCGGGCGATGGACTCGCCAATCGACGTCTTGCCCGTGCCGGGCGGTCCGATGAGGGTGAGGATCGCGCCCGATCGCTTGTCCTCCTCGATCCCGCGCTCCTTGCGGAGCTTGGCGACGGCAATGTACTCGACGATCCGGTCCTTGACGTCGTCGAGGCCCGCATGGTCGCGATCGAGCACCTCGCGCGTGTACACCGGGTCGAGTCGCTCCTCGGAGCGCTTGCCCCACGGCACCGCGAGGAGCCAGTCGAGGTAGTTTCGGATGACGGTCGCCTCGGGCGTCTGGTCCCCCATGCGCTCGAGGCGCAAGAGCTCGCGCTCGGCCTGCTCGAGCACCTTCTCCGGCATCTCGGCCTCGGCGATCTTCTGCCGGTACTCCTCGACGACCGACGCCTCGTCCTCGCCGAGCTCCTTGCGGATCGACTCGAGCTGTCTGCGGAGGATGTACTCGCGCTGTTGCTTCTCGACCCCCGACTCGACGTCGTCGTGGATGCGCTTCCGGACCTGCATCAGCGCCAGCCGCTCTCGCTGGAGCTCGAGCGCCAGCTCGAGCCGCTCGCGCACGTCGACGGTCTCGAGGAGCCGGACCTTCTGCTCGAAGGTGAGCTCCGGCGAGTAGCCGGACGTGTCTGCGAGCGCACCGGGGTCCGAAATCGAGCGGACGAAGGCCGCGATGCGGCCGTCGTCTCCACGTAGCTCGAGGATCTCCTCGACGACTGCTCGGTACTCGCGCTCGAGCTCGCGGAGCCTGCCATCAACGTGCTCGTCGTCGGGGTGCTCGTCCACATCGACGAAAAGCTGTCCCTGGCTGTCGGTGCCGGCGGCGCCCGCGATTCCACGGTGCAGCCCGTTCAGCGCGACGGCCCGACCTCCGCCCGGCAGGCGGATGCGGTCGGTCACCTCCGCGACCGTCCCCACCTTGGCGTACTCGCCCTCGTGCTTGGGGACGAGCAGCACACGTTCCTCGTCACCGACGTCCACCGTCAGCGTGACGTTCATGTTGGGGAAGACGACGAGGTCCTCCAGCGGAACCAACAGCAACCTGATCGTGGTCTCGTTCTCGTTCTCGTTTTCGCTCACGCTTCTCTCTCTCCCATTGCGCTCTGAGTACTTAGTTCAAGAACTGTAGCGACTAGGGAATGCGTCGCGCCTGTTTTCAGCGCCGCTGGCGTCGAAACGAGGCGAGCGCCAGCCGAGCACAGCGCCCTGCAAGAGCGTCAGAGGAGGGACCCACGCCGTCTTGTCTCCAGGTCATCACCGCGACGACGAACACGCCACCGCCCCAGAAGACGAGCCCGGAGTCGTGTCGAGCGGCATTGATCCAGCCCGCCTTGTGGAGTACCGCGACGTCTCGGTCCTTCCCGATGAACCGGTCGAGCTTGGGCGTGTCCCGCACGTGCGCGAGGAGCCAGAGGAGGTATCTGCCGTCCGCGGCCGAGAACCCGGCCCGCGCCGACCGGAGGACGCCCTGGTTTCCTGCCGCGAGCCAGATCGCCCGGTGAAGGGCGGCGAGGTCGCGAGCGGTGGTGTACTTCCCGACGCCGAACGCCGGCTGCTCTTCGACCCGCGCCGGAATCCCGCCGGACAAGCGCCTGACCTCGTACCCGCCGTACATGAGGGAATCCCGGAGCCCGATCGAGCGCATGAGCCCGTTGACCCTGCTTCCGCCCGCGCTCGTCGATCCCGCGAGCCAGATCAGAAGAGCGTTCGCCGCAGCGTCGTCCGAAGGGACGATCATTTCGCGCAGCAATGAGCCGACACTCGAGCTCGGGGGCGGGATGCCGGAGTAGTCGGCCAGCACCGCCGCCGCGATCGCGAGCTTGAGCGTCGAGGCCGCCGGGAACCGCGCCTTTGCGTTCCAGGCCGCGCCCGCGCCGCCGGTCAGGTTGTGCACGTAGGCGGACGCGGTGCCGCCATAACGACCCAGCTCGAGTCGGAGGCGGCGCGCAAGAATGGGATCGTTGCGCGCCGCGACCGTTCGCGGTCGCGAGGCAGCCGGCAGGCCGAAGACGTTCAGGACGACGGCCGACGACCTGCTTCCTTCCAGCCCGATCGTGGTGACGCGCACCGCGACGTCGCCGAGCGGAAGTGCGACCCGGATCGAGAACCGCCGTCCGCGGAGCGTCTTGTCGGCGAGCTCGCGGCGTCGGACGGTGACGACGACCCGGCGTGTTCCCCCGGCAGCGACCCCGGTGACGAGCCCGAACGACACCTGATACGGGGCGGGCTGCTCGATCGCGGGCGGTGGAAGCGAGGGCGCGGCGTCCATCCGAGAAACGATATGGGTCAGACGGCGGGACGTGTTCGCAGGCGACACCACGTGACGACGAGGACGCGGGGCGACCGACGCTTCGGCGCCCGGCGATGTCCGCGAGAGACATGACTTCGGGTCTGACCCCGGTCTAGCCTCTGGCCGTGACCTCGACGCCGATCCTCGCCCACCTCGATCTCGACGCCTTCTTCGCCGCCGTGGAGGAGCTCGAGGACCCGACGCTTCGGGAGAAGCCGCTCGTCGTCGGAGGGGATCCGCACGGGCGCGGAGTGGTCGCGACCGCCAACTACGTCGCTCGCGCGTTCGGTATCCGATCGGCCATGAGCTCCGCCGAAGCGCTCCGCCGTTGCCCGCAGGCGGTGTTCGTGCGCCCCCGCCATGCGCTGTACGCGCCAGTATTCACGCGCGGTCTGGGACACGATCGCCGATGTCGTCCCGCGGGTCGAGCGGACCGGGATCGACGAGGGATATCTCGACCTCGGAACCGTTGCGCATGACTTCTCGCAAGCGCGGCGGGTCGCTGCTGCCATCCAGACTTCCGTCCGCGCGACGACGAGCCTGACGTGCTCGCTCGGCGTGGCGACCTCGAAGGTGGTATGCAAGATCGCGTCGGACCGGCGGAAACCGGCCGGCATCACCGTCGTGCCGCCCGGCAGGGAGGCTGGATTTCTCGCGCCGCTCCACGTGCGCCTGCTGCCCGGCGTCGGGCCGCGCGCGGAGGCAGCGGCTGATCGGCGCCGGCGTCTCGACGATCGGCGCGCTCGCCGCGCTGGCTGACGGCGACCTCAAGGCCCTGCTTCCGGGTGCGCTTGGCCCACTTCTGCGGAACCGGGCGCGCGGCATCGACGCTCGCGACCTCGAGCTTGCAGGTGAACCCGTCTCGATCTCCGCCGAGGACACCTTCGCGAGAGACCTCTCGGACCGTGACGCCCTCCACACCGAGATCCGGCGGCTATCGGTGCTCGTCTCGGAGCGTCTCCGCCGCTCGAACGTCTCCGGCCGCACCGTGACGGCAAAGCTGCGGTACGCAGACTTTTCGATCCGGACGCGCTCGACGACACTCGCGGCGGCCGTGGACGAGGCCGACGCGATCGGCGACATCGCCTGCGCGCTCCTCGACCGAGGGCTCCGCGATCGCCCCGGAGCACTGAGACTCGTCGGCGTCGGTGTCTCGGGCCTGTCGCAGTTCCGTCAGCTCACCCTGGAGACTTAGGATCCGGCCGTGTTGGAGGCCGCGCTCTGGGCGCTCTTGACTGCGGGGTCGCTCTGGGTAGGCGCGCTCGTTGCGATCCTGGCCCGTCCGGGAAGCCGCGTGGTCGGCCTCGCCATCGCTTTCGGAGCGGGAGCGCTGATCGCAGCGGTTGCATACGAGCTCGTGCTCGAGGCCGTCGAAACGAGCGTGCGCTTCGCCGCGGCCGGCTTCGCGGTCGGCGCCGTCGCTTTCTACGTCGGTGACTGGCTCATCGATCGTCGCGGAGGCCATGACCGCAAGCGGATGCAGCGAGCCGGGTCGCTCTCCGAAGCGGCCGGCGCGATCGTTCTCGGGACCGTGCTCGACGGGATCCCCGAGTCGTTCGTGCTGGGAGCCTCGCTGCAAACGGAGGGAGTCGTCCCGGTCGCGGTCGTCATCGGCGTGTTCGTCTCCAACGTGCCGGAGTCGCTGTCTGCGACGACCGGTCTCCTGCAGAGCGGGTGGAGTCGCGAACGCCTGCTGCTCATGTGGACGGCGGTCGTCGCGGTATCCATCGGCGCAGCCGCGCTCGGTTGGTGGGCGCTCGACGTCGTCCCCGCGGGAGGAGGTGCATTTGCCCTCGGGTTCGCAGCCGGCGCACTGCTCGTGATGCTGTCCGACACGCTCATGCCCGAAGCGCTCGAGCACGGTGGCCGCGAGGCGGGACTGCTGACGGCGCTCGGGTTCGCGCTCGGGTTCGCGCTCTCCTGACGGCTCACACGCGGAGGAGCGGCCGGGTCAGGCACGTCGGCCCACCGTCGCCTTTTCTCGATATCTCGTCCCCGCGATAGACCGCGACATCGACGCCGGCGCGCTCCATGCGCCGCCTCGTCTCCGGGTTCCCCTCGAGCGCCAGCGCTCGCCGCGGTCCGAGCGCGAGGACGTTCGCGCCCTGGGTCTCGAACTCCGCGTCGGGCACCTCGACGACTTCGACGCCGCGCTCCGCGAGGAGGTGCAGGAGTCGAACGGGGGCGGCGCGCGGGTAGACGGCGGCGAGATCGCCGGCGAGCGGGGAGATGAAGGACATGAGATGCATGACCTCGCCCGCCCCGTTCCAGTGCGGCAGGTCGAACGCAACGATCTCGACGCCCGGGAAGGCTGCGGCCAGCGCCGCCACCGCTCCCTGCGTTCGTCCGGTAGCCGATGCCGACGAGGAGCGTGCGCTCGTCGAGCCAGAGGGTATCGCCGCCCTCGGCGCGCACAGGCGCCTCGAGCGCTCCGGCAACGGGGACGCCGGCCGCCTCGAGAACCGGTGCGAGAGCCTCAGGCTCGCCGCGCCTGCCCTCCTTGCCGGGTCGCAGGAGGACCGCGCCCGCCGCCCCCACGAGCACCGGGTCGTAGACGTAGATCGCGTCCGGGTTGCCGGGCTCGTGCTGTGAGAGGACGACCTCGCGCGCCCGCGTCCTCGAGCAAGCCGCAGAGCAACTCGTGCTCGCGGGCCGCCGCGGCGTGATCGGGCGCTGCCCGCCAGCCGTACTCACGCCACCGCGCGACGTCCTCCAGAAGCGGCGGGCGCACCAGCACGCGTTTCAGCGCCCCGGTCATGGACGCGCTGCCGAAGGCGCCCATGCGACGTTGCTACTCGTCCAGCACGCGCGGACGATGCGACGTGGAGTACACGTCCTTCCTCGCGATGAGGCCGTCCGCGGAACGGGAAGATGTCGACGCCGTCCCATTCGAGCCGCCGACCGTCGCGGTCGGTGGCGTTCGCCGTCCACTCGCTCACGACGAGATCATCGCGTACGTACAGCCGTCGTCCACTGAAGTGCAGGTCGGGCCAGTTCTCGAAGATCCGCGCGATGTGGGCACGAACGTCCTCACCCGCAACGCGCTCCCCCGCCGTGTGGTTCTCGAAGACCATGTCGGGCGTGTGAAACGCCACGATCGCTTCTACGTCGTGCGAATTCCAGGCGACGTCGTACTGCTCGATGACGCTGCTCGAGCTCGTGTGCGTCGGGGGTGTCGCTCACGCGGGCGAGTATCTCATGCGTTGACAGATATCGACGTTTGTCGATACGCTTCTATCGATGAACGTCGATGTCTTGCCGCTGCTTGCTGACGTCTTCGTGCTGCCAGCCGCTCGACCGCGCCGGCCTGACCGACAAGGAGGCCGAGACGACCGCTGCGATCTTCAAGGCGCTCTCCGAGCCCGCCCGCGTCACGATCGTGAACTTGCTCGCGCGGAGCCCCGAGCCCGTGTGTGTCTGCGAGTTGACCCCGGCTCTTCGCCTGTCCCAGCCGACGGTGAGTCACCACTTGAAGAAGCTCGTCGACGCGGGCCTGCTCCGCCGCGAGCAGCGCGGGGTCTGGGCGTTCTACACCCTCGACCGCGAGGCCCTGGGCCGGGCCGCGGGGATCCTCCGACTGGAAGGAGTGCAGGTATGACGATCGAGCTACGGGAGGAAGTTCGAGCGCGCTATGCGGAGGCTGCGCTCGGGCTCGCCAAGGGAGACGGATGCGGGTGCGACTGCGAGAGCATCGGCTGCTGCGGCGACGAGGCGGAGACGCTGCTCGGCCGCGGCCTCTACGACCCGAGCGAGCGTCAGGAGGTGCCGGCCGCGGCCGCGCAGGCAAGTCTCGGGTGCGGCAACCCGGTCGCCGTGGCCGAGCTGCGCGAAGGTGAGACGGTGCTGGATCTCGGGTCTGGGGGCGGCATCGACGTACTTCTATCCGCCCGCCGCGTGGGACCGAGCGGAACCGTCTACGGGCTCGACATGACCGACGAGATGCTCGAGCTCGCGAGGCGCAACGCCGCGACCGCGAAAGCCCGGAACGTGCACTTCCTGAAGGGCGTGATCGAGGCGATCCCTCTGCCGGCGGAGAGCGTGGACGCCGTCATCTCCAACTGCGTGATCAACCTCTCGACCGACAAGCCGGCCGTGCTCGTCGAGATCGCGAGGGTGCTGAAGCCGGGAGGACGCATCGGTATCTCCGATGTCGTGTCGGAGAACGGGCTCTCGCCCGAGGATCGGGCCGCCCGCGGCAGCTATGTCGGGTGCATCGCCGGAGCGCTGTCGGAGGAGGAGTATCGCGCGGGGCTCGAGGAGGCGGGGCTCTCGGAGGTCGAGGTGCGATTCACACACCGAGTCGCGGACGGAATGCACGCCGCGATCGTGCGCGCACGCAAGCCACTCTCCGCGTGAACGTCCTCTTCGCTACGTCGACTGGGAGCTCGACGATCCGCCAGCGCGCGCGCCCGACGAGGTGCGGCGGATCCGGGACGAGATCCAGGCACGCGTGACCGAACTGGTTAGCGGCTAGGAGCTCGGGCCCGATCCGCTCGCTCAGGGGCGAACAGCAGAGCACCGACGAAGATGAATAGTGACGGTCGCTCAAGGCTCAACAGCGCGCGCCGAGAGTGTCAGGCGAGCAGGTCTTGGTGCTTCGCGAGGGCGGCGAGAATGCGGTGCACGTCGTCCTCGACGTTGTAGAGGTGCAGCGAGATGCGCAGGTTGGCATCTCGAGAGGAAGTGACGATCCGCTCCTCCTGAAGAACCCCGACAAGACGCTCCGAATCCGTCGACGCGACGCAGACCAGCGGCCCGTACTCGCCGGGGCCTACGGGCGTTGCAACGGTGGCGCCGAGCTCCTCGAGGCCGGTGAGCAGGTCGGTGGAGAGCTGCAGGACATGCGCCTCGATCGCGGCGACGCCCACCGCCTCGACGATTCCCATCCCGGCGATCCCCGCGTAGATGTTCGGCACCGGCGGCGTCCCCGCGTCGAAGCGGCGAGCTGTTCGCGCCGGCGAGTAGTCGGAGATGTCCATCCTGAAGATGTCCTCGTCGGCGAACCACCCGGTCTGGGTCGGGAGCAGCCGCTCGTGCAGGCTCCGGCGGACGTACATGAACGCGAGCCCGGAGGATGCGAGCAGGTACTTGACCGTCCCGGCGGTGAGCAGGTCGACGCCGAGCGCTCCCACGTCGAGCGGGACCGCGCCGGCCGCCTGGTAGCTGTCGGCGAGGCAGAGCGCGCCCGCGTCGTGTGCGAGCCGGCTCACCTCGGCGACATCGAGGCGATACCCCGTTCGGTACGAGATCGCGGTGCAGCAGACGAGCGCCGTCCGTTCGTCGATCGCCTCCGCGAAGCGTTCCGGGAGGATCCGGCCGTCGGATTCCGGACGCACGTGGACGACCTCTGCACCGCGCAGCTCCTGCGCATGGGCGATCTGCCCTACCGTCGGGAACTCGAACTCGCGAGATGACGATGCGATTGCGATCGCGCTCGAGCGGGAGCGCGCTCACGATCGCGCTCACTCCTTGCGACACGGAGGTCGTCACCGCGATCTCGTCCGGCTCCGCGACAACGAGGCGAGCGAAGGTCGCGCGCGCCGACTCCGCGCGCTCGACCCAGTGCTCCCACTCGGCCCCGTGCTCGTCCCAGCCCGCGAGGTACTGCTCGTACGCCTTGCGGACGTCGAGCGAGAGAGCGCCCTGCGAGCACGAGTTCGCGTAGGTCGTGTGCTCGAAGATCGGGAAGCGCGAGCGAATCCCGGCGCCGAGGCCATGTGGACTGTGTCACTCGAGTCATCGACCCAGGTACGCCTTTCGCAGCTCGTCGTGCTGGATGAGCTCGGACGCCTTGCCCTCGAGCACGATGCGCCCGGTGGAGAGGACGTAGCCGCGGTCGGCGATGGAGAGCGAGACGTTCGCGTTCTGCTCGACCACGAGCATCGCGACGCCCGCCTGGTGCACCTCCTGGATGATCTCGAAGCTCCGCTCGACGAGGATCGGCGCGAGCCCCATCGACGGCTCGTCCATGAGCAGGAGCTTCGGACGCGCCATGAGCGCGCGACCCATCGCGACCATCTGCTGCTCACCGCCGGAGAGCGTCCCGGCGAGCTGCCCTCGGCGCTCGGCGAGCAGGGGGAAGATCGAGTAGACACGGTCGAGATCCTCCTCGAAGTCACCACGAGGCCGGAGATACGCGCCCATCTCGAGGTTCTCGAGCACTGTCATCGGGCCGAACAGGCGCCGATTCTCCGGCACGATGGCCATGCCGCGCTCGATCCGCTCGCTCGTGGACGTGCGCGTGACGTCGTTGCCGTCGAGACCACGGCGCCGAGGTGCGGGCTCACGATCCCGAGGAAGGTCTTCAGCGTCGTCGATTTGCCCGAGGCGTTCCCTCCGAGGAGGCACACGAGCTCCCCCTCGTTCACGTGGAGGTCGACGCTCTGGAGGATGTGGATCTCGCCGTAGTAGGTGTCGATCCCGCTCAGCTGGAGCAGCGGCGCGGCCGGCTCGGTCGCGGCGGCACTGCCATGCCGATGCCCTCCGCGAGCCCGAGGTACGCCTCGACGACCCGCGGATCGGTCGCGACGGCGTCGAACGAGCCCTCGGCGATCTTCACGCCGTGGTCGAGGGCGACGACCCGGTCGGAGATCCCCTCGACGACGTGCATGTCGTGCTCGATCACCAGGATCGAGTAGCCGCCTTCGTCCCGCAACCGGCCGATCAGCTCCGTCATCTCCCGGGTCTCGACCGGATTCATCCCGGCCGCCGGCTCGTCGAGCAGCAGCAGCCGCGGCTTCGTCGCCATCGCACGCGCGATCTCGAGGCGGCGCCGGTTCGCGTACGAGAGGCGAGTACGCGGGCTGGTTCCAGCGATAGCCGACGAGGCGCTGCCCGAAAAAGGCGAGCTTCTCCTCCGCGAGCTGCGCGATCTCACGCTCTTCGCGTCGCGCTCGCGGGCGTCGCAGCACGGACCGAGGACCGTCGCGCTCGTGTGCCCGTAGGCGGCCGCCATCACGTTCTCCTTGACGCTCATGTTCAGGAAGAGGCGAAGCGTCTGGAACGTGCGCGCGATGCCGAGCCTCGTGATCTTGTGCGGCGGTAGGCCGGCGATGTCACGACCCTCGAGGACGGATCTCGCCGTCGTCCGGCGCGTAGATCCCCGTGACGAGATTGAACACCGTCGTCTTGCCCGCGCCGTTCGGCCCGATAAGGCTCACGATCTCGCCGTCTCGTACTTCGAGGTCCAGGTCGTCGACGACGCGCAGCCCGCCAAAGGACTTCGCGACGTGTCGCAGCTGGAGGAGCGGGCCTGCTCGCCGTTCACGCGATCTCCACGCGCGGCGTGCCGAGCAGGCCCTGCGGGCGCACGTTCATGAGGACGACGAGGAGCGCGCCGAACAGGATCCAGCGCGCGACGGCCGGCTGCTCCACGAAGCTCGTCTCCCAGACGACGGCGGCGAGGTACGCGACCGCAGGGATCGCGAGGAGCCGGTAGGTCGGCCGCATCTGCGTGAGCACCAGGAGCGCCACGACAAGCGCGACGTATGCCACGTTGCCGAAGTCCGGATGGCCTTGCGGGATGATCACCCAGTCGCTGATGAGATCTCCGAAGCGGCCGGCCTCGACGGCCTGGCCGCTCGTCCAGGTGGGGGCGAAGGCGGCGACCAGCGCGTGTACGGCGATGCCCAGCCCGACGGTTCCGGCGAGCACGAGCAGCAGGCGCCACCACGACCGGACGGCGAGGAGGATGGCGAGGAGGATGATCGTGTAGAAAAGGACGCGGGCGTTGTTCTGAGGGTTCTCCGGTGCGAGGAACTGGAACGAGACGGTGATCACGACTGCTCCGAGGATCACGCCGCTCAGGCTGCCGAAGCCGCCCAGGATGACCACCGCGTAGACGGTGATGAGGATCGGGACGTCGAAGTTTCCCGGCGTGACGGCCGTGAGGAGCGTTGCGAACATGCAGCCCGTGAAGCCGGCGATCCCGGCGCCGATGCCGAACGCGAGGAGCTTGAGCCGGTTGACGGGGATGCTCATTGCCTCCGCTGCGAGCGGGTCCTCGCGCAGCGCCCGGAGCGCCCGCCCCGTTCGCGACTCGCTCAGGAAGTGGAGCCCCACGAGGACGACGACTGCTGCCGCGAGCAGCAACGCGTACTGCTGGGTCCGCGTCGTGAACTCGTACCCGAAGAAGCTCACGGGTCGATGTCGGCGACCCCGTTCGGCCCCCCCGTCAGTCCCTTGCCGGCGACCTTGGGATTCGAAGCGTTGACGAAGACGACGAAGGCCTGCCCGAAGAAGAGCGTAACGATCGCGAGGTAGTCGCCGAGCAATCGGCGCGAGGGGACGCCGAGGACGAGCCCGAGAAGCGAGGTCGCGAGGACGACGAGAGGGATGGAGACGATCGCCGGCCAGTGAATCCCGTAGTGCTCCGAGGAGAGAAGCGCATAGAAATAGGCGCCGAACCCGAAGAACGCGACGTAACCGAGGTCGAGAAGCCCTGCGAAGCCCACGACCACGTTCAGACCGAGGCCGAGGAGGATGTACAACAGGACGAAGATCCCGTAGTTGAAGAGGTCGCCCTCGCCGAGCCACAAGGGCACCAGCGCGGCCAGGACGACGACGATCGCGAGCCGGATCGGAGGCGTTACGACCTCCCCGATCCGGCGGGCGACACCCGCCGTCCCGGTCGGGCGATCCCTCCGCTCCGCGACCTGCGCCACCCACTCGTCGACGCCCACCCGCGGACGACCAGGCTCGGCGCTCTCCGGAGGTAGGTCGGTACGGTCGCGGTCCATCAGACCTTCTGGATCGCGCGGGCCCCGAGGAGGCCGGTCGGCCGGACGAGGAGGACCCCGATGAGGATGGCGAAGACGGTCAGGTCCGGACCACTGACCTCCGAGGTATCCCTGGGCGAACGCCTCGACGAGCCCGACGAGCAGCCCGCCGAGCATCGCTCCCGGGATGCTGCCGATGCCGCCGACGACCGCGGCGGTGAACCCCTTGAGACCGGCGAGGAAGCCCATGAAGTGGAAGATCTGGCTGAACATGAGCCCGAACATGACGCCCGCGGCCCCCGCGAGCACGGAGCCGATGAAGAAGGTGGACGCGATCGACGCGGTCGACGTCGATTCCCATCATCGCCGCGGCCTCGCGGTCGAACGCGGTCGCGCGCATCGCCTTCCCGAGCCTCGTCCGCGCGACGAGGAGCGTGAGGCCGACCATCAGGAAGATGGTGGTCGCGAACACCACGAGCTGGATGAGCTGGAAGTTCACGCCTGGACGGTGAAGACGGGCTCGACGAGCGGCCCGGGCTCGAAGACGTCGGGGTTAGCCGCGCCGAGCTGGAACGACTCGTAGCTCCTGAACTGCGCGCCGAAGAGCAGCAGCATGCTGTTCTGGAGGAAGAACGAGACGCCGAGCGCGCTGATCAGCACGGCGATCCGGGGAGCGTTTCGCAACGGGCGGTACGCGAAGCGCTCGATGACG
Organism: uncultured Alphaproteobacteria bacterium; assembly: GCA_963846475.1. Lineage (GTDB taxonomy): Bacteria > Pseudomonadota > Alphaproteobacteria > Rhizobiales > Afifellaceae > DASWJZ01. Next base: position 50,650 of record CAWJVZ010000003.1, read on the forward strand.
ACCCCGATGACGCCGGCGCCGAGCATCCCCGCAAGGAACATGAGCACGATGAGCGGGAGGAGCGCGATCGACGGCGAGGGCGTCCCACCGAAGGCGCTGAGGACGCCGAAGCCGATGAACGCCCCCACCATGTACACGTCGCCGTGGGCGAAGTTCAGGAGCTTCAGGATCCCGTAGACCATCGTGTAGCCGAGCGCAATCAGCCCGTAAAGGCTTCCCAGCGCCAGGCCGTTGCGGAAGAGCTCGACGGCGCCCGACCAGCCGAGCTCGCGCACCGTGTCGATGACCGAGAAGAGGGGGAGCTCCACGGGGCGGAAGGTTCTCAGATACGCGTGCGGCCCACCGAGATGGGCCGCACGCCGTGACTCCGTGTCCTAGCCGACCTTCACGTACTCGCCGTTCGCGTTGATCCGGTAGACGATGTATGCAGCCGGAGTCTGCATGTCGCCCGGTCCGAGCGGCGCCTGCACGCGCTGCTGGAACCTGATCCGGAATCCGAGCAGCGACTGCGACGCCGGGATGTTCGTCTGGTTGACGAAGCGCCTCACCTCGGCGCGGGTCGCCTGCCGGTTCGCGCACGCCTTCTCGATCGCACGGGCGGCGATGTCGACCGCGACGTAGCTCGGAAGGCCGAACAGGTCGGTCCGGCCGCCACCTGGGCCACTCCGGTACGCCGTGATGAGCGGATGGCTCCCCGCCACCGGGAACGCCGTCACGAACGAGCCCGGGATCTTGAAGTCGTCCGGGACGTAGAGACCGTCCCCGCCGAAGAGGACGGCGTCTCTGCCCGAAGCCCGGAGCTGCTGGCCGAAGAGCTGGGCCTTCGCCGCCAGCTGCCACGGGACGTAGACGACCTGGGTGTCGTTCGGGATGCGCACGATCAGCGACGAGAAGTCGGTGACCGTCGCCTCGTTCACGGACTCCCTCTGCGCGGTGATCCCCGCGGCCTGCAGCAGCCGCTGGACGGCGTCGGCGAGGCCGACGCTATAGCTGTTCTGCGCGTCGATGATGACGACCCGGGCCGCACGCAGCGTGCCGCGCATGTACGCGACCGCTCTCGCCGCCTGCTGGTCGTCGTTCGGGACGGTGCGGAAGAAGTATCCGCGGCGCCTGCCGGACGTGAGGGCGGTCGCCGTGGCCGTACCGGAGATGTTCGCGAGCCCGCCGCGCCGAAGCGGCGCCGTCGAGACCTCGACCTCCTGGCTTCCGGCCGGGCCGACGACGGCGAGAAGCTGCTGGTTCGAGGCGAAGCCCTCCGCCACCCGGACAGCCTGGGCCGTGTCGGGCAGCTGGGTGTCGCCCATGACGAGCCGGATCTTGCTCCGCGCATGCGCTCGATTCCAACGCGTCTGAGCGAACTTGCCCCACTTCACCATCTGTGCTCCGGCCGAGGCGGCCGGCCCGGTGATCGGCGCTGCGAACCCGATCGTCTGCGTTCTGCCGCAGGCGATCGCGGTCGCGTCCGGAGCAGCCGTCGCCGACGGTGCTGCGGCGGACTTCGTCGCTGTCGTCCCGAGGACGGCGGCGAGCGCCGAGGACCGCGAGCAGCAGGGCTCCCACCGCCACCGACACCCTGGGCTTCAATCTCCTTACCTGCATCTCTTCCTCCTTGATCAACTGGATGAACGTTATGACCCCCGCTCAACGCGATTGTTTGTGACAGACGTGGATCGTGCCGACGAACGGGCGACCTGCAATCACACCGCGTTCGCGTGGTTGTGTCAAACACCACTCGTCATGCAATACGCGGCTGGCATCCGCCAGGGCGCTAGAAGAAGTAGCGGCACCAGGCTTCCCACCACGTGTCGGCGGTCGCGCGGACGATGCGGTCGTCGACGCGCTCGACGCCGGCTCGGAAGCGGAGCTTGTCGGGTGCGACCGTGTTCTTGAACTCCACCTTGATCTCGCACGGCTGCCCGGGGTCGTACGGTGCAACGGCTTTCAGGTCCGAGAGCGCCTGCTTCGCGCCCGCCTCGATCATCTCCCGTGCGCGGAGCGGCGGGATCATCCGAGCCGACTGCGCGCCGATGCCGCGCTTTACGGCGACGGTGGTGAGCCCGCTACCGAGGAGGTCCTGCGCCTCCGCGCAGGCTGCCTCGTCGCCCGTGACCAGCAGCACCGGGCAACCCCAGGTGCCGCAGAGCGCCGCGTTGATCCCCGTCTCGCCGACGAGGGTGCCGTTGAACCAGAGGTTCTGGTAGTCGCGGCCCGAGATCGTGTGGTTGTGGACGCCGTACCGCGTCCCGGCGCGCGCGTGCATGGCGACGAAGAGCGCGGCGTCGCAGCCCTGCTCGAGGAACTCCGTGTACTCGGTCCACTCGTCCTGGACGACGTACTCGCAATCGGGGTCGAGCGCGTCGGGGATGAGCGAGTTGAACGTCCAGCCCGCGCCGGCGCCGTGGCAGTCCATGACGACGATCTCCGTTGCGCCCGCCGCCTTCGCCCCGCGCACGGCGGCGTTGATCTCCTCGGTGTAGAGCCTGCGGCCTTCCTCGAAGAGCGCCTCTCCGCCGCCCACCTGCTCCCACTTGACGATGCCCGGCGACGCCTTCCATGTCGCTGATGACGTGGACGCGCACGCGAGTAGCCTACGCCGCATCGACACGGGGCTTCAGGGGAAGGGCGTGCTGGTCGCCGGCGCGTCGGGCGGGATCGGCGCGGCGTGCGCGCGCGCATTTGCGAGCGAGGGCGCGCGGGTCGTCGTCCACTTCAACCGAGGTGCGGCGCGGGCGCGGGCGCTCGCGGAGGAGCTCGGCGGCGTGCCGACCGTGCAGGCGGATCTCACGGCCGAGACCGAGGTGGCGCGGCTCTTCGCCGAGGCGCGTGAAGCACTCGGTCGCGTGGACGTCTGCGTCGAGGTGCAGGGCGTCTGGCCCCGCGACGACGTCCCCGTGTGGGAGCTCTCGCTCGAGCGCTGGGACGAGACGCTGCGCCTGAACCTGACCACGACCTTTCTCGTGGCGCGGGAGTTCATGCGTGAGGTCGAGCGGATCGGGCCACGGCTCGCTCGTGCTCGTCGGCTCGACGGCGGGGATCTTCGGCGAGGCCGGGCATGCGGATTACGCAGCCGCGAAGTCCGCGCTCCTCGGCGGCTTGCTTCTCTCGCTCAAGAACGAGATCGTGCGAATCGCGCCGCTCGGACGCGTGAACGCTGTCGCGCCGGGCTGGACCGAGTCGCCCATGACGCGCGGCCTCGTCGATCCAGAACGCGTACAGGCCGTCTCGCGAACGATGGCGCTGCGAAAGGTCGCCCAGCCGGAGGATGTCGCAGCCCAGGTCGTCGTGCTCGCCTCCGATTCGATCTCCGGGCATGTGACGGGGCAGGTCGTGGTCGTCGCGGGCGGCATGGAGGGACGCACGGTCCACGATGGCTGAGGACGTCACCAGGCCGGGGCCGGGAGGGCGGCTCGTCCTCAACGCGTATTCGACGCCGTTTCTCCCCTACGACCTCGAGGGTCCCGTCCAACCGGAGCTGAGCTGGCTCCCCGTGAGCTTCGATCGCGCGACCGGCCAGGGGTGCTACCTGATGCGGATGGAACCGCGTGCGGCCACAATCTCGCACGAGCACCAGGGCATGGAGGAGTTCCTGATCCTCGAGGGCGACCTCGTCGACTCGGACGGAAAGGTCTTCGCCGCAGGCGACTTCGTGAGCTACGAGGCGGGCACGCGCCACGACTCGCGGAGCGAGAGTGGCTGCCTCATCGCCGTCTTCGAGTGGCGGAAGCCCTAAGCCGCTGATCGATTCGGACGCCGCCTCGACGAGACGGGCGTCAACGAGTGCCGGCACTGTTACGTCAAAGTCAGCTCCAATCTCTCCACAGCCGGGAAATGAGAAGGGCGGCGTCGTCCGCCGCCCCTTCTCTCTCTCCGTCTGGTTCTGATTGCCGTCAGTCCCCAGTCGGGAGTCGCTCTCGCTATCGGCACCGCTCCGGGAGATCTTGAGGCGGACACACCCACTTCGAAGTGGGACGGGAGCGAGGTTGCCGCCGTATCCCTCGCTCCCTGTCCCGGCAGGTCCCTCAGATATGAGGAGGAACCGCGTCTGTCTTCACCTGCAAGTCACTCGCGCGGCCGCCGCATCGTCGCGCGCTGTGAGTGATCAATAGCCTGCGCGATTCCCCCGCTGCGGGCGTCACCCAGAGGCGCTTGACACGTCACCCGGACGGCGTTGACGAGCCCGCTTCACCCGGTTCGCTTAGCGTCGCGCTCAGGTGTATCCCCGAGGGCGGGCAAGCTCGATCGCCCGAGCCAGTAGCGCGGGATCCCGCTGCCCCACGGCCTGCTCGAGGAGAGTCGCGAGGTCCGGCGGCAACGGCTGGCTCGACGGATCCAGCATCGCTTTGGCGTGCTCGAACGCAGCATCGCTCCGCTCTCGCGCGAGCTCGATGGCCAGCAACGGGAAGCGCGCGGTCCAATCGAAGACGGACCATCCCCCGGCAGGACTCGTAGACTGCCACTGCGCAAACGCGCGATCGGCAAAGGCAGTCGGCGCCCTTGTGGTCGCCGTCGCGATACGCAACCCACGCGTGGTTTGCAGCGAGCAGACCTTCGTAGCCGTGAAGCTCGTCGATGCCGTCGAGCTCCGCAAGCCGCATTCGCACCCCCTCGACATCGGCCTGCTTTCGGCGCGAGACCATGTCATAGACGAGGCACCGGACCTCGATGAGCGCGTCGCCGTACCGGCGAGCGTCCTCGAGACCCAACTGAAAGTACTGCTGCGCCTCGGGGAGCTTGTCGCGCCAAAGCAGGCAGAAACCGAGAACGAAGTGCTCAGCCACGTCCTCCTGCGCCTTCGACCGTCGATGGATCTCGCGCACAAGCTCCTCGGTTTCCTCCGAGAGCACGTAGCGCTCCCGCCGAAACGCCGCCTGTGCGCGAACGTGGAGAAAGTCGAGGCTCTGCTCGGGGGTCCCATGCCGGTCCACCTCCGACTCGAGCTCCGCGATCACGGCTGCGAGCTCTTCGAGGTTCCCCTGGTAGTAGTGGTGATTCGCCTGACTCAGCTTCACCTCGAGCCACGCGTGCCACCAGGGCTCATCGTCAGTTGCCGCGGCGGGGCCGAGGCAGCGCTCGGCGGCAAGATGCGCCTCGAGCCCGGCGTCGAAGAATCCTCGGAGCCGCAGCACCCGACCGAGCTGTGCGTGGAAGAGGGCCGCCTGCGGGCGCTCCGGCTCGAGCGCGATGGCCGCGCGCAGCGCGTCCTCCGCCTCGGCATAACGCCCGTGCAGCAGGTGCAGAGAACCGAGCACCCAGGTCAGCGCGACGACCGCTTCGCCGTAGCGACCCGGTGCGTCCTCACGCCGTTCCGTCACCTGCTCGAGCGCCCAGCGGCTCGCGGCCCGCAAATTGCCGAGGTCGTCCTCGAGACGGCCCAGCCACTCCGTCGAGCCGGGTCCCACGAGTCGCGAGCGTGCGTCCCGCGCGAAACCGGTAAACCAGTCCAGATGCCGGTCGCGGTACACGGCAGCTTCGCCGGACTCGTCGAGCATGTCGGCAGCGAACTCCCGGATCGTCTCGAGCATCCAGTACCGCGGCTCGCCGCCGGCGCGCTCGGTCTGGCGCACGAGGCTCTTGGCGACGAGCGAGAGGAGCTCCTCGACGTCGGCGTCGCAGACCGCCTCGACGACCTCGAGTGCCGCCCCGGCGGAGAAGACTGCGAGCCGGCGAAAGAGCTCCTGCTCGCGGACGTCGAGGAGGTCGTAGCTCCAAGCGATCGTCGAGCGCAGAGTGCGCTGCCGCTCGTCGGCGTCGCGCGGCCCTTTGAGCAGATCGACGCGCGACGACAGCCGCTCGAGCAGTGCGGCAGGGGGAAGCTGAGCGGCTCGCGCGGCCGCGAGCTCGACCGCCAGCGGCAAGTTGTCGAGGCGGGCGCACAGGTTCTCGATCGAGGCGCGACTCGCCGTAGAGTCGAGGACTGCCCCTGCCGCCCGGGCCCGCGCGTCGAAGAGAGAGATCGCATCGCTCGACAGAAGCGGTTGCACGTCGTACACGTGCTCGCCGGCGACGGCGAGCGGCTCGCGGCTCGTCGTCAGCACCAGCACTTCGGGACATGAGCGGAGCAGCGGCGACACGATCTGCGCCGTGGCGTCGAGAACGTGCTCGCAGTTGTCGAGCAGGAGAAGAACGCGCTTGGCCGCGAGCGCGCCGGAGATGGCGTTACCGAGCGACTCGCCTGATCCCTCCTCGACCTCGAGCACCTGCGCGACCGCGGACGCGACGAGGCTTGGGTCGCGCAGCGACGCAAGCGGCACCCAGCGGACGCCGTCCGGAAAGGCGTCCGCCAGCTCGGCGGCGAGCTGAAGCGCGAAACGGGTCTTTCCCGTGCCTCCCGGCCCGACCAGGGTGAGCAGGCGCACGGCGGGGCTCGATGCGCGCTCCGCAAGATCCTCGAGCTCCGCTTCGCGCCCGAGAAAGGGCGTCGCGGGAATGGGGAGATTGGTGCGAAAGAGCGTCTTCAGCGGAGCGAACTCGGCATCGCCGAGCTGGTACAGCGTCACCGGAGCCGACAGGTCCTTCAGCCGGTGCGCACCGAGCTCCTTCAGTGGGAACGCCTTCGGCTCGAGAAGCCCTACGGTCGCGGGCGAGATGACGACCTGGCCGCCGTGACCGCACGCGCCGATGCGGGCGGCACGGTGCACATCCATACCGACGTAGTGCCGATCGACAACGAGAGCCTCGCCCGTGTGGATGCCGATCCGAACCCGGATCGGGCCTGCAGCCAGCGACGACTGCACAGTCTCGGCGCAGGCCACGGCGGCGCGCGCAGACGCGAAGGCGCAGAAGAACGCGTCGCCCTGGGTGTCGACTTCGGACCCGCCGTGGGTGGCGAGCGCGGCGCGGATGACCACGCGGTGCCCCTGCAGAGCCTCCGCGTATTCCGCCGTGCCGAGCTCGGCGAGCAACCGTGTGGACTCCTCCACGTCCGTGAACAGAAACGTGACGGTCCCGGTCGGCAGCTCTGTCTGCACGCGCGAGAGGTTACGGCTCCGCGCGACGTGGTGGAATGCAGCCCGTGAGCCGCTTCCTCGACCGCCTGCAGTCGGGCTCCCCGATCGTCGCCGACGGCGGCACGGGCATCCTCGTGTCGAGCGCGGTCTCGCGCCTGCGCTGTCCCGAAGACGCGAACCTGCGTGCACCGGAGAGCGTGCTCGCGCTCCATCTCGGGTTCATCCGGGCCGGCGCCGAGCTGATCGAGACGAACTCCTTCGGCGCGAACCGGCGCAAGCTCCGCGCGGCTGTTCCTCGAGGACGACGTCAAGCGCATCAACGAGGCCGCGGTCAAGATCGCGCGCGAGGCGCGCGAGGTCTCCGGGCGCGACGTCTTCATCGCCGGCGCGATCGGCCCGCTCGGGGACACCGGGGGATCCGACGAGGAGCGAGGCGCGGTCTTCGCAGAGCAAGCCGAGCTCCTCGAGGGACGCGGTGTCGACCTCTTCACGGTCGAGACGTTCTACGACCTGGAAGAGCTCCTCGTGGCGATCGCGGCCGTGCGCTCGGTGTCGTCTCTTCCGATCGTCGCGCTCCTCACCTTCGACGACGATGCCCGGACACTCGCCGGCGTTACCGCCAAGGAGGCGGCGGCGCAGCTCTCGCAGCAGGATGTCGCGGCCGTGGGCGCCAACCATGGCGGCGGTCCGCAGGCGGCGCTCCGCGCGATCGAGCAGATGGGAGCGGACGGGCTCCCGCTCGTCGCCATGCCGAATGTCGGCCTCGCGAGCCTCGCGGGCCAGCGGATCGTCTTCCCGCACGCGACGCCGGAGTACTTCGCCGAGTTCGCCGCCCATGCGCAAGAGCTGGGCGCGCGCATCATCGGCGGCTGCTGCGGCACCACGCCGACCGAGATCGCGGCGATCCGCAGGGCCGTCGACGAAGGGCGCAGGCCGACGGCGCCGCTCGTCGTCCGAGAGCGAGAGCTGCTCGTCCCGCCAGCCCCGTCGCAAGCCGACACGCTGCTCGCGCGAAAGCTGCGCGCCGGCGAGTTCGTCGTGTCGGTCGAGATCGATCCTCCGCGCGGCGCCAATCCCGACGGGATGTTCGAGATCGCGCAGACCTTGCAGGACTCGGGGCACGTGGACGTCGTGGACGTCAACGACAACCCGCGAGCGCGCGCTCGGATGAGCGGGATGATGGCCTCGGTCGCGATCGAGCGAAACGTCGGCATCGAGACGATTCCCCATCTCACGCCGCGCGACTCCTCGATCGCCGGGCTCGAGTCGATGCTCCTCGGAGCGCACGCGGAGGGAATCCGCAACGTGCTCGCCGTCACCGGCGACCCACCCGACGCGGGCGACTACCCGGGGGCGAGCGGCGTCTACGAGGTGGACTCGATCGGTCTCTCGAAGGTCATCACGCAGATGAATCGGGGAGAGGACTTCAACGGCGCGGAGATCGACGCGCCAACCTCGTTCTTCCTCGGCGTCGCCGTCAACCCGGCGGCCGACGACCTCGGCTACGAGCTCGACCGCTTCGAGCAGAAGCTCGAGGCTGGCGCGTCGTTCGCGATGACGCAGGTCCTCTTCGACTTCGAGTTCCTCGACAGCTTTCTCGAGCGACTGGGTCGCGAGTGTCCGATTCCGCTCCTCATCGGGATCTTCTACGTCCGCAGCTACCAGCTGGCGCTCCGCCTCCACAACGAGGTCCCGGGCATCGTGGTGCCGGAGCGGGTGCTGGCGCGACTCCGGGATGCGGGGCCCGAGGCCGGCGCGGTCGGGCTCGAGCTCGCGAAGGAGCTTCTCGAAACCTCGCGCGAGCGCGCGGCAGGCGTCTACCTCATCCCGCCTTTCCGGCAGCCGCTGGCCGCGCTCGACGTGCTGGGCTAGCGCGTCTATCGCGCGCACTCGGTCGCGAGCGGCTTCGTGCCGGCGCGGTCGAGCACCGCTTGGACGAGCGACGGCGGGATCCCGTATCCCCCGACGTCGCCGGCTCGCCGGGCGAAGACCGTCGTGCGCACACGGCCCCGCGCGTCCACTCCCGGGCCACCGGACAGCCCCGGCTGCACGTCTCCTCGCAAGCGCGGTCACCGGACGGGTGACGGGGCCACGTCCGTACGCATCGCGGCTGAGCGCCCGCGCGGTGCCGCCGAGCCGCGCCGGGATGCGAGTCAACGGACCGTTGCCCGGATAGCCGATCAGCGCGACCGGCGTTCCCCGCTCGGGCTCGGCAAGCGGTAGCGGCTTCCCGGGAAGCCCCGCGACGCGCAGCATCGCAAGATCGTTCTGGGCGTCGAAGGCGACGACCGTCGACGTGAACGCCCGGCCCTGACGCCGATCGACGCGCGGCTCGTCGATTCCCGCCACGACGTGCGCGTTGGTGACGACCAGGCCGCGCCGCACGATCCAGCCCGTTCCCTCGACGCCCAGACCGCAGGCGATTCCCGTGACGCGCACGACGCTCTTCGACGCGGCGACCACGTCGCTGTCCTTCGCGATGCCGACGTCGGGAGGGGACACGGTCGCCGGCGGGCCGAGGAGCACCCCGATCGGGTCGACGCGCTCGAGCGTCTCGAGCAACCGCTCGGGCGGGAACTCCTCGTTGATCCGGGACAGGATCGCCGACTCCTGCACGGCCCGCCGGAGCTCGGATCTGCCCCGGAAAGTAGAGGAGCACCGCCGCCATCGCCCACGAGACGAGGAACCCGGCCGCGATGCCGAACACCGCGCCCGCCAGCGAGTCGAGCGTCCGGAGCCCCGGAATCGCCCCCATGCTCGCGCGGACCGTCCCTCCCACGAGCGCCGCGGCGGTCTGGAAGACGAATCCCCCGAGCATCGCTCCACCCAGGGCGACCAACGGCGTGTACGGCGAGCCGTCGTCGAGCAGCGCCGGCGCGAGGCGCGCCCCCAGGTATGCGCCGAGGGCGAAGCCCGCGAGCGAAAGCGCGCCGCGCACGAGCCCCCGCGCGAGCCCGTACAGACCGAAGAGGACGACGACGCCGATGACGATCCAGTCGGCCCTGGTCACGGGCGCGAAGCCTACGTGCCCGGTGAGCGGTCGCCTCGCGCGCGGCTACAATGCCGCGGCCTGGGGGCGTAGTTCAGTTGGTTAGAACGCCGGCCTGTCACGCCGGAGGTCGCGGGTTCGAGTCCCGTCGCTCCCGTCTCTCGACGTACGCCCTGCAATGGTCGATGCTGTTGTCTAGCGTTAGCCGCTGGATGGGTTCCGGGCAGCAAACGGGCAGCAAGACGATGTGCCGTAGTCCGTCGAAATCCCTGCAAACGGGACTGTTCGCGTCCGCTCAGGTTGCGAAGTACGTGACGTGAAGCGAAAATGAGCTACCCGCTGGGCGCTGGGTTTCTGACGATCATCGTCCGGTTGAGATGACGTGCAGCTCCTGCCGGCCGGGATCGGATCTCGCGCTCATTTCCCTCGGGTGTAGCATGCCGGCGCGGTGAATCCGGAGCGCCGTGACCGAAGCTCCGATTAGCCGTCGAGCGCGGCTCGCGCCGCCACGTCGAACGGCGTGAGCTCGAAGGGGAGCAGTTGCCGGATGCTCTCGTTCTTCGCGACGGTCTCGTTTCGCTGACCTGCGATCAGAGGACGGGCGGCCGAGGCCTTCACAGGTGTCACGAGCTAGAGCCAACCCGCTCGATCACCTCCCTGTACGTCATCACGTCGGGCCTGCCAATGTCGAAGCTCGCCCCGATCGCCTGGGGAAGACCGCAGACACCGGCGAGGTACGGCAGGCCTCATGGTCTTGTGACGGCTACGCGGTCCGCTGCGGCCACCGGGTCGACCTCGAGGAATGTTGCCCGCGTCTTCTTGGCAAGAGCTTCGCTGGCGCCTGGCCCGGCGAGCCACACGTGTGCAATGCCCGCCAGGCGTCGCAACTCGGCCCCCGACCTCGAGAGCCGGTCGGGCGAGACGGATGAGATCACGATCGCGAGCGGCCCGAGCAAGCGGGCACTCTCGGCAAGCGTTTCGAGTGGCGTGTCCTGGCCGAGATACGTGATGCGCCAGCCTCGGGCGCGCAGGGCTACGCCAAGCGCGATCAGCCCGAGATCGTGCTGCTCGCCCGGAGCGCAGGCAAGGAGAGCACGCGGGCCGGCACCACGATCCCAGCCCCTCGCGAGCCCGAGGAGCCTGCCTCGGATGAGTTGGCTGGCGAAGTGCTCCTGACCCACCGACGCCTCGCCGCTCGCCCAGCGCTCACCGAGCTCATGCAGGTAGGGCAGCACGAGATCCGTTAGCACGGTCTCAGTCGAGAACTCCGCGAGAGCGCTGTCGAGCGCGCTCTGCGCGGCGCCCTCGTCGAGGTCGTCCAGCGCCTGGCGAAGCTCCTGAGCACGGCGCTGCAGGACCGGTTCATCATCATCGCGAGTGCCGCCTACCGACTCCGTCAGAGTGAGGCGGGCAGCCTCTGCAGCGGACATCCCATGCTGCAAGTGCGAGCGCATGAGCGAGACCCGCCGCTCATCAGCCGGCGAGTAGAGACGAAATCCGCCGCCTGTGCGAGTCGGGTGGAGCAGCCCGTACCGGCGTTCCCACGCGCGCAGGAGCTCGGCGCTGACACCTGTTCGTCGGCTCAGCTCGCCGATCCGGAACTGCTCGGTCGCGGGTTCCATGCCAGCATTCTACAGACATTGAACAAACACTTGACAAGATTGCCTAAGACCTGTACGTTCTCTCGACAAACTCTGTACAGAAAGGAGCACACAGTGAAGAAGCTCGACATCCTCGCAGCCGTCCTTCTCGTTATCGGCGGGCTCAACTGGGGTCTAGTTGCCGTCGCCGAGTTCGACCTCGTAGCGGCGCTCGTCGGCCTCGACTTCGGCGAGACGAACGCGGCCAGCCGCGTGATCTACGGCCTCGTCGGTCTCGCGGCCGTCTATCAGGTGGTTCAGCAGGGCGCGATCCGGCGTCGCTGGAGCCGTAACCCACAAGTCACAACCGCATAGTGGAAGGGAGAGTCACGATGACCAAGCTCGTCGCAGCAATCCTCACCGCCTCCGTTCTCGCGATCGCCGCGTTCGCGGCCGCAGGGACGAGCGCGGCAGCTCCGGCCCAGAGCCCGACAGCTCAGAACAACATCGTCCAGACTGCAGTCGCTGCCGGCCAGTTCAAGACGCTCGTCATGCTCGCCAAGCGCGCGGGCCTCGCCGGTGCTCTCACCGGCCAGACGAAGCTGACCGTCTTCGCACCGACGGACGCCGCCTTCAAGATGGTGCCCAAGGCAACGCTGAACAAGCTGCTCCGCAACCGAGCACAGCTTCGCCGGGTACTGCTCTACCACGTCGTCGCGGGCGACGTGAAGGCGGCCCAGGTGGTCGGGCTCAGCTCGGCCAAGACTCTCGCGGGGCCATCCGTGCGGATCAAGGTCCGTGGCGGGAACGTCTTCCTCAACGGCTCCACGCGGGTCGTGAAGACCGACATCGCGGCGTCGAACGGCACGATTCACGTCATCAACAAGGTTCTCCTCCCGCCGGCACGGTAGAACCGCGCTCACCGGTAGGTGGCAACGGGCGGCCTTCGGGCCGCCCGTTGGCGTCTCAGGTCCCGCAGGCGTAGGCGCGGCCCGTCCGACACCAGGCGGACGTCGCCCACCCGCTACGCCGGAGGTCGCGGTTCGAGTCCCGTCGCTCCCGCTCTTCATAGATCGCGACACTCTTGCTGGCAGCGCGTCTGGCTCGAGCGGCTCGCCCGTCGTCTCGTTCGCCGCGAGCAGACCGCGCAGGTGCGGATCTGCCGCGAGCTCGTCGTGCGCTGCCGCGAGCTCACCCGACGCGCGGCAGAGCTCGAGCGCGAGTTCGCCGTCCTCGTCTCAGCGCAAGCCCCGACACTGCTCGAACTGCCCGGCTGCGGCGTCCTGACCGCAGCCAAGCTCGTCGGTGAGACCGCCGGCGCCGAGCGCTTCGCAGACGAGGCCAAGCTGGCCGTGCACGCGGGTACGGCTCCGCTGCAGGCCTCGCCTGGCGCCCGCCAGCGTCATCGCCTGAACCGCTCTGGCAATCGCCAGCTCAACTGCGCATTGCATCGCATCGCCGTCACCCAGGGACGCTGCTACCCACCTGCGCACGCTTCATGGGTGGCGCGCACTGTCCAGTAGGAATGAACGAAGGGCAGCAGCGGGTCAAGCCCGCCTTCGTCAGCGCAGCGGTGTTCCACCTCCGCGGTCCGTCCCTGGCTGTACAGCCATACGACACGCAGGTCGGGCTGGAGCGCGCGCTCGCGCGTCACGAGCGACTGCTCCCGCCGGTGTCGAGGCGTCGAAGCCGGTATGAACCGGACCCGCCACACCCCGCACCGAGGGTATCCCCCGGCCCCGTGGAGTCGGGGCCGGGGTCTGACGACGTGTCCTATGCGCGGACGGGCGCCGAAATGATCTCGGGGGCGGTCTCCGAGTCGGAATGCCCGACCGTCGGCAGCCACTGGAGCCACTGCGGCAGGTACCAGTTCCAGTCGCCGAGCAGCTTCATCGTCGCGGGCAGGAGCACGCGCGCGGACGATCGTGGCGTCGATCAGGATCGCCGTCGCGAGCCCGACGCCGAACTGCTTGAACATCAGCATCGAGAGCGTCGCGAAGATCGAGAAGACGCCGACCATGACGACCGCCGCGCTGGTGACGACGCCGGCGGTCGACTTGATCCCGTGCGCGATCGCGTCGTCCATGTTCGCGCCGCGGTCGAACGCCTCGCGGATCCGGCTGAGGATGAAGACGTGGTAGTCCATCGAGAGGCCGAACAGGATCACGAACAGGAGCAGCGGCACGACCGGGTCGATCCCGGCGGTCGAGCTGAAGCCGAGCAGCCCCTTGCCGAAGCCGTGCTGGAAGACGAGCACCAGCACGCCGTAGGCGGCCGCGACCGAGAGCAGGTTGAGCACGATCGCCTTGACCGCGATCACGATCGAGCGGAACGCGACGAGCATGAGCGCCGAACGCGAACAGGAGCACGAACGCGACCACGAGCGGCAGCTTCGACTTCATCTCGTCGCGCTGCGTCCTTCCACTCGGCGGTCAGCCCGGTGACGCCGGCCTCGGCGTCCGGGAGCGCGCCGACCGTCTCCGGCACGATCTCGTCGCGCAGCGCGGCGAGGGCGGCGTTCGAGGCCGCGTCGGTTCCCGTTGCCCGTCGATCGGGACGGTGATGTTCGCGACCGTCGCGTCCTCGTTGACGTCGACGGTGATCGGCTCGTGCATCCGGCCGCTCGCGAGCGCCCGCTGCTCGAGCCGGTCGATCGCCGTCCCGCACCGCGGGTGCGTTCACGTCCGGCGCCTTGACGACGACGTTGGCCGGGAGCGCCGTGCCCGGGAACGCCTCCTGCATCCGGTCGTACGTCTGCACGACGTGGAGGGACTGCGGGAACGGTGTCCGGGCCCGGGGTCGACCATCCGCAGCTGGAGCGCCGGCGCGGCGAGCGCCAGCAGCAGGCCGCCGGCGAGGACCGCCGAGAGCAGCGGCCGGCGCAGGACGCGGTCGACGATCGCGCCCCAGATGCGGCCCTCGCCGTCGTCGCGGCGGAGCCGGCCGACGAGTGGCACGCGCAGCCGGTCGACGCTGGTCGCCGAGCTTCGAGAGCAGCGCGGGCAGCACGGTCAGCGAGCCGAGCATCGCGACGGCGACGACGATCGATCGTCGCGACGCCGAACGACGCGAACGTCGCGTCGCCGGTCAGGAACATGCCGGCCATCGCCACCATCACCGTCAGGCCGGAGACGAGCACCGAGCGGCCGGAGGTCGCGGCGGCGGCCTCGAGCGCCGCCCGCTCGCTGCGCCCGGCGGCCCGCTCCTCGCGCTCACGCTTCAAGTAGAACATCGAGTAGTCGACGCCGACCGCGAGCCCGATCAGGAGCACGATCGCGGACGGCCTCGTCGCGAGCGGCAGCACCTGGCTGGGCAGCGCGACGTCAGCCCGAAGGTCGCGAAGACGGCCGTCAGCGCGAGCAGCAGCGGGATGCCCGCGGCCACGAGCGCGCCGAACGCGACCACGAGGATGATCAGCGTGATCGGGAGCGAGAGCAGCCCGGCCTTCCCGAGGTCGTCCGCGAACAGCCGTGTCGACCGCGTTGGCCGCGCTCGCGTCGCCGAACTCGCCGATGAAGAGCTCGCGGATGCGCCTGCTGCGCGTCGGCGACCGTGGTCGAGGACCGGGTCGATCTTGTCGGCCGCCGTCGTCGGCGTCGCCGCGGATCTCGAACTCGACGAGCGCCGCGTGCCCGTTCTGCGCGATCTGGCCCGCGTTGCCGGGTCGAGCGGCGAGCGAACGTTCTGAACGGCCTCCAGCTTCGAGATCCGCGCGACGACGTCCTCGATCGCGGCCGTGAAGGCCGGGTCGCTCGCTCGAAGCGAGCGGCTCTGGATCAGGACGCTCTCGCCGGCGGGCTGCTTGAAGCCGGCGTCGAGGATCCTGTCCGTGCGGCCGGACTCGCCCGGGCCCGGCCGTGTTCGGGTCGAGGTACTTCGTGCCGACCGCGCCGCCGATGCGCGAAGGCGGCGACGACGAAGCGCGAGCCAGCCGAACATCGCGGTCTTCCAGTGGCTGGCGCTCCAGCGACCCATGCGGGCCGCGAGGTTGCGCTGTTGCGGCTGTCGTAGGCTGGGCACGGTGCTCGTCCTCCTTGGGTGCGTGTGGAACTTCGTGCGCTTCGACGCTACGGAGGACGCCGCGGCGCGACGGCGTCGTCGGAAAGCCGGATTCGAGCTCGTACCGGCCGACGATTTCGGCTCCTACTCAGGTAGGAGGCGGCGCGCGAGAGCGTGCAGTACGTTCAGCGCGTGAGCCGGATCTGGTACCTCGCGCGCAGGTACGGGTTCGACGTGCTGATCGTGATCGCGGCGATCGAAGGCGTGCTCGAGGTCGCGCTCAGGCGCGACGCGCCGGACGCGCCGCGCACGACGCTGTGGTTCGCGGTGCCGGCGATCGCGCTCGTGGTGCTGCCGCTGCTCGCGCGCCGGCGCTTCCCCTTCGCCGCACCGGCGGCGCTCTGGCTGCTCGCCGCGGCGCTCTCGTTCGTCGACGGGCGGCTGGTCCCGTTCACGGCCAGCGTCTTCGTCGTCGGGATGGCCGCCGCGTTCCTGCTCGGCAACCTGCGCGACGCCGTTCAGGCGCGGCATCGGCTTGGCCGTCGTGCTCGGCGGCGCGGCGATCGTCGTCTACAACGATCCCGAGCCACGCGCCGGGCGACCTCGTCTTCATCCCGCTCCTGTTCGCGATCGGCTGGCTCGCCGGCTTCGCCCTGCGCGAGCGGGCCGAGCAGGCCGAGGCGGCAGAGGAACGCGCGACCCAGGCCGAGCGGGAGCGCGAGGCGGCCGCACGCATCGCGGTCGCCGAGGAGCGCGCGCGGATCGCGCGCGAGCTCCACGACATCGTCGCCCACGCCGTCAGCGTGATGGTGCTCCAGGTCGGCGCCGTCCGGCACAAGCTGCCCGAAGACGCTCGCGGAGGACAGGGATGCGCTCAGGGGCGTCGAGCAGGCCGGCCGCACGGCGCTCGCCGAGATGCGCCGCCTCCTCGGCGCGATGCGCCACGACGGCGACGACCTCGAGCTGGCGCCCCAGCCAGGTCTCGACAGCCTCGACTCGCTGCTGGAAGAGGTCGGCCGCGCCGGCCTTCCCGTGCGGCTGCACGTCGACGGCGAGCCCTTCCCGCTCCCGCGCGCGATCGACCTCTCCGCCTACCGAATCGTGCAGGAAGGCCTGACCAACGCGCTCAAGCACGCCCGCGCCAGCCACGCCGATGTGACCGTCCGCTACGGGCCCGACGAGCTGCGAGATCGAGGTACGCGACGACGGCGCGCGGCGCCGTCGACGAGCGACGGCCTCGGCCACGGCCTCGTCGGCGTCCGCGAACGCGTCAAGATCTACGGCGGCGAGATGACCGCAGGACCGGCACCGGAGGGCGGCTTCGTCCTCAGCACGCGCCTCCCGCTCGAGCGGCCAGCGCCATGAGCATCCGCGTCCTCGTCGCCGACGACCAGTCGATGGTCCGCGCCGGCTTTCGCATGCTGCTCTCCGGCGAGGAGGACATCGAAGTCGTGGCCGAGGCGAGCAACGGGCTCGAGGCGGTCGACAAGGCGGCCCGCTTTCACCCGACCGTCGTCCTGATGGACATCCGCATGCCCGAGCTCGACGGCCTCGAGGCGACCCGGCGCATCCTCGCCGCCGACGACGGCGCGCGGATCCTGATCCTCACGACGTTCGACCTCGACGAGTACGTCTACGAAGCGCTCGCGAGCCGGCGCCAGCGGCTTCGTCCTCAAGGACGACCCTCCCGAGCAGCTGATCGCCGCGATCCGCACCGTCGCCGCCGGAGACGCGCTTCTCTCACCCACGATCACGAAACGCGTGATCAAGCAGTTCACGCGCATCCCGCGCCCCGCGCCTCCGAAGGAGTTCGACGAGCTCACCGACGCGCGAGCAGGAGGTCTTCCGCCTGATCGCGAGCGGCCTCTCCAACGCAGAGATCGCGCAAGAGCTCTACATCAGCGACACCACCGTCAAGACGCACGTCACGCACATCCTCCAGAAGCTCGACCTCCGCGACCGCGTCCAAGCAGTCGTGCTCGCGTACCAGACCGGGCTCTTCGAGGCGGACGCGCGGCGACCGAGCAGTCGCGACGAGAGCCCCACTCGTTGACTGACGAGGACCGGGGGCCAGACGTCGGTGCGCGCCGACGGACAGACTCTGGTCGCACCGTAGGGCCGAACGGAACAGACGGAGGCGGCGCTCAGGACGTGAAGGAAGGCCCGCGGACGGACCTTCCTTCGAGCGTCATGCTGACCTAGTCGTGCGAGCGCTGGAAGTGGTGCGCGAGCACGTGGTGAGCGGTCTTCTTGCCGATCTCGACGCCGTCCTCGACCGCGGAGCGGAAGTGGATACCACCCCAGATGCGGGCGTTGCCGACCTCGTACTCGAGATCGTTGGCCCGCGCGAACTCGCGGTCGCCCAGGCCGGTAACGCTGGGGACGGTGAAGTCGATGTTCGGCGTGCCCAGGAATCGCGCAATGACGAGTCCTCCGGCCGGGGTGACGCACGAGTGAGCGCTCGGGTACTCGGGGTGGTTCGGCGTCGCGGCGAGCAGCGTGCTCCAGGCCGGGTCGCCGACGGTCGCGTCGTTTCCGTCGGTGTCGCCTGCGCGGATCGCGGTGATCGGCCTCCAGAACGCGTAGTGGTACTTCGCATCGAAGCACGCGATGAGCGCGTCGGCATAGGTCACGGAGACCATCGCCATGAACCGGGCCGCGTCCGCGACGTCGAGCTCGTGATCGAGGACGAGCTTGCGAAAGGAGCCGCGTGCCTGCTGCACCGGCGGCTCCGCCCAGAAGCGGGCGGCGAGGGTCTGCTCGGCCGTCCGGGTCGTGCTCGTGCTCGAGCCGACCTCCTTGACCTCGTTGTAGTCCCGTGCCCACTTCTTGCTGTCGAGGGCCGGCGGCCCGCCGGGCCGGAACTGGTCCGCAGAGCCGAGGCTGAACGGCTTCATGAGCCCGAGGTACGTCCCGATCGGCGGCGTGGCCGCCGTCGGGATCCAGACTCCCGGGATCGGCGGGCTCGGCGGCGTGTAGGTCACGGACGCCCGGAAGCCGTCGCCGGAACGCTGGGCGATGAGCAACTGCGCGACGCTCTCGCCCACGCTGATGCCGTTCGACTTGGCCTGACTCGGTGGAATGCCGGCCAGCGACGTCGTGTACGCGGGATCGAGGATCGCGGGGCCCTGAGCCGGCAGGTACTGGACGAGGATGCGGTGGGCGGCGGCAGCGACAGCAGCCTCGGCCGAGGCGTCCTCGGGAGCGTCAACGTCGACGGCGAACGGTTCGTAGCCGCCTTTGATCGCCATCACCGAGTCGTAGACCGCGATCGCCACGTACGCGAAGATCACGTGGCCCTCGGCAGGCGTCAGGGCAGCCGCGCTGAACGCCTGGGTGCCAGTGGCATCCCAGCTTGTGACGTAAGTGTCGGGCGAGCCCGACGGCTGAGGCTTTGCGCTGCTCGCGGCGGCGCCGCCGAGCACAACGATGGTGACTGCCATCAGCGCAAGAGCAATCAAGCGAGCTCTCGTCATTTCTCTGCTCCCTTCGTGACTGGACGCTCGGCGCCCAGACGGGTTCTCGCTTTTCTGGTCGAATCCGATAGTCGATCCGGCCTGTTTCAGGTCCGTTTCAGACCCGCAACAGCTGGACGGAGCGGTGCGCGAGCGCGCCGCTCCGTCTCGTGCAGCGCACTACGGACGGGTGAGGAGGCCTTCGGAGCGCGTGCTCCAGTGGTCGTTGCGCTCGAGCCACACACCGCCTTCCCGCCCGCCTCCTGTGACCCCGGCGTACTGGCCTGTCCCGCGCACGACCTTCCAGGTGCCGAAGGTGACGTGGTATCCATTCCCGGCCTCGACCCACTCGGATCGAAAGCGGACCACGAGGTTCCCCAGCTTTCCCTTGAGGGTTCCGACGCCGGTGTAGATGGAGACCTCTTGTCCCTCGCGCATCACGACGCGGTTGGAAGAGCTAGCGTCCGACGCGATCAGCATGCCCGAGTCGGGCTTGAGTGCTCCGGCCTGCAGCGTGGTGAGCACGAACGGAGAAACCGAGGTCGTCTTCGCCGCCTGCGTCGTGATCGCCACCCGCTGTTTCGCTGCGTCAGGGCCGGCCGCCGCAACGGACGTCAGCGTGACTGCCGCCACGAGCGCGACGAGCACGGCGTGTAGAGCGTTCATTCCGTACCTCCCTTGAGGTTCGACTGTCGAACCCGATGGTCGACCCGGCGCATTTCAGGTTCGTTTCAAGACCGCAACAGCCGTCGGCGTACCGGCCGCGAGGCGCCCGTCAGGCCAACTGGGGCGCTCCGAGAACGACGAGGAGCTCGTCAGGCGTGACGAGCTCCTCGTAGCGTCTTCGTAGGCAGGTGCAGACGCTGACGAGCTCCTTCCGCTCTAGCTCCCGCGGGTAACTCTCCGGTTGGCCTTGATCCAGCGCGCCTTGGCTCGCTTGACGAGCGGCGTGAGGCGACGAGCCTCGGCCTCATCCCCTTCGAGTCTGGCCGCGTCGATCTGCCCCTCGAGCGTGAGGTACTTCTGATGAAGCGCGATTTCCTCAGCCCGTGGCTCATGACCGTGACGGAAGCCGCTCATGGCTAGGCGAAGCGGATCGATCTGACGATCTGCCTGACCTGGCTCGTCAGCCGCTCCACTTCAGCTTCCTTGCTTCCGCCCGGGCGACCAGACGGGGTAGCGATCGACCGCAGGGTTGCGGGTCAGGTTGTGTTGCCCGCTCCCGTCCGCGTTCATGACGTAGATCTCGAAGTTGCCCTCGCGCTTCGTCGTGAAGGCGATCTTCTTTCCGTCGGGCGACCATTCAGGATCGCTGTCGTGACTCGGGTGGCGCGTCAGGTTCCGCTGTCCGCTCCCGTCGGCGTTCATGACGTACACGTCGAAGTTGCCGTCGCGGAGGTTGACGAAGACGATCTTGCGCCCGTCCGGCGACCAGCTCGGGGATCCGCCGTTGCCCGGCTCGACGTTGCGCTTAAGCCTCCGCAGCCCGCTCCCGTCGGCGTTCATGACGACGACGTAGCTGTTCCTCGAGTCGTAGCCATAGCTAGGCCCGAAACGAATGAGGAGCATCTTCCTCCCGTCCGGTGACCAGGCCACATGGCCTATGCCGCCGCAGTTCGGGCAGGCTTGATGCCGCAAACGAGCACCGCTATCGGCCAGCAGTCGCCGCTCGCTGCCGTCGGCGTTCATGACGTAGACCCCGCCGGCGCCGTCGGGGCCGCTCTTGAAGGCGATCTTCCGCCCGTCGGGCGACCACATCGGGCGCTCGCTCAGCGCGTCGCCCGTCAGGTTCCGCTCTTCGCTGCCGTCGGCGTTGATGACGTAGACGTCGAAGTCAAACCCGACGATCTTGTCTCCCTCCCCGCGAACGAGCAAGCGCTGGAAGGCGATCTTGCGTCCGTCAGGCGACCACACGGGGTTGCAGTCGACCCCAGGGCCGCGCGTCAGCTTCCGTAGCCCGCTTCCGTCGGCGTTCGCGACGGAGATGTCAACATCGCGTGTGCCAACGTTGCGCTCGCTCACGAAGTGGACGCGGTGGAGGTCGAGGATGCAAGCGCCAGGCCCGCTCACGAAAGCGATCCTGCGCCCGTCAGGCGACCACTCCGGCGGCAAGAAACTGCCCGCGGGGGTCGTCAGCTTGCGCTGCTTGCTCCCGTCGGCGTTCATGATGTAAAGGTCGAAACTGCCGTTGCGGAAGCTCGTGAAAGCGATCTTCGAGCCCGCGGTCGTGCCGAGAAAGTGATCGCGCACTGTGCCGACCGCAGAGGCAGTACCCACGACGGTGACCAACGCCGCCGCAGCGAGCGCGACGAGCACGGCATGTCGAGCTTTCACTTCGTACCTCCCTTGCTGAGGTTCGACTGTCGAATGCGATGATCGACCCGGTGCGTTTCAGGTCCGTTTCAGGCGAGCAACAGCTGTTAGCGTCCTCGGCCGGGAGGCCAGCCGATGGAGTTCCGGATCCTGGGACCGCTCGAGGTGTGGGACGAGGGCGGCGAGGTTTCCCTGGGTGGGCCCAAGCCGCGTGCGCTTCTCGCCGTGCTCCTCCTCCACCCCAACGAGGTCGTTCCCACTGACCGGCTGATCGACGAGCTCTGGGGCGAGGACTCGCCCGAGGACGCCGCCGCCGCGCTGCGCGTCAACGTCTCGCGACTTCGCAAAGCGCTTCCGCAGGACGTGCTGACGACCAGATCGCCCGGCTACGTCATCCGGGTCGAGCCCGACGAGCTCGATCTCCACCGCTTCGAGCGCCTGGTGGACGAGGGGAGGAGCCTGCTCGCTCGCGGCCTGGCGGCCGACGCGTCGGAGCGGCTACGCGACGCGCTGTCGCTGTGGAGGGGCCCGGCGCTCGCGGACTTCGTCTACGAGAGCTTCGCCCAGGCGGCGATCGCCCGGCTCGAGGAGATCAGGCTGGCGGCAGTCGAGCTCCGGATCGACGCCGACCTCGCACTCGGGCGCCACGACGAGCTGGTCGGAGAGCTCGAGGCACTCGTCGCCGAGCACCCGCTCCGCGAGCGCCTGCGGAGGTATCTGATGACGGCGCTGTACCGGTCGGGTCGGCAGGCGGAGGCCCTGGAGGCCTACCAGGATGCGCGCCGGGCCCTCGTCGACGAGCTCGGGATCGATCCGAGCCCGGCGCTCCAGGAGCTGGAGCGGGCGATCCTTCGGCAGGACCCGTCGCTTGATGTCGAAGCGCCTGCACCCGCAGGTGTCCGGGAGGTCGCGGAGCGGTCGATTCTCGTCGCTATCTCGCACGAGACGCGCGTCGACGCGCTGCTCGCGGTGGCCGAGCCGCTCGTGCGACACCCGCCTCGCGTCCTCGATCCTGGCCAGGCTCGTGTCGGACGCAGCCGAGCTTCGGTCCGCGTCGGCCTGGCTCGAAGAGCGCCGGTCTGCGCTCGAAGCGCGCGGTGTCGTGGCCCGTGCGGCCTCGTTCACGTCGACGGCGCCGGGTGAGGAGCTGGCTCGGCTCGCCACCGAGCTCGACGTCGATCTCCTGCTCGCCGACGCCCCCGACGAACTGCTGGCCGAGGGAGCTCCCGACGAGCAGCTCACTGCCGTACTCGAGGAGACGCCCTGCGACGTGGCGCTGCTCGTTCCTCGGGACGCGACGCCCGAGGGCCCGGTGCTCGTCCCGTTCGGCGGCGCCGAGCACGACTGGGCGGCGGTCGAGCTCGGCGCGTGGTTTGCGCGCGCCGACCGATGTGCCGCTCCGGCTCGCAGGTGCCGCCGCAGTGCCGGAGCAAGGCAGGCGCGACGCGAGCCGCCTGCTCTCGCACGGCGCGCTCGCCGTCCAGCGCGTCCTGGGCATCTCGGCCGAGCCGCTGCTGACTCCGCCGGGTGAGGAGGGCATGCTGGAGGCGAGCCGCGACGCCGGCCTGCTCGTCGTCGGGCTGTCGACGAGGTGGCACCGCGAGGGCCTCGGCGCGGCCCGCCTCAGACTCGCCAGAGAGGCCACCCCGCCCACGCTGCTCGTGCGGCGGGGTCTGCGCCCCGGCGGTCTCGCTCCGCCGGCCGCCCTGACGCGCTTCACCTGGTCGATTCGCCCCTGAGTCGGCCTCAGCTCGCGCAGGCCGGCTCGTAGGGCCGACCCGGGAGGAACTCCTCCCACTCCTCGCGGGTCAGCGTGCGGTTGGCGAGGGCGCAGGCCCGGCGCTTCCAGGACTCGGGGTCGACGTCCCAGACGGCCCCCTGGCCGTTGCCGTGAATCTCCAGCATCTGGCGTCCGTCGGCCGAGAGATCGATCATCGTCCTGCGGTCTCCGGCGGTGAGCTGCGGGCCGATCTGGGTTCCGGTCGCAACGTCCCAGAGAGACGCGACGGGCTCGAATCCGGAGATTGCGAGAGTCCGGCCGTCCGGGCTGAACTCGAGGGTGAACGCTCCGTTGCCGCCCTGGTCGAGCTCGTGGACGAGCTTCCGGGTGCGGACGTCCCAGACGCGCACGACTCTGCCGTAGCCACCGACCGCCAGGAAGTGCCCGTCGGGGCTGAGCGCGACGGAAAAGTCTTCGTTGCCCGGCGCGCCGTCGAACGTGGCGATCGACTTGCCTGTGGCCGTGTCCCAGACCTCCGCGGCGCCACCATCGCTGGCAGCGGAAGCGATCATCGCACCGTCAGCGCTGAAGGCAAGGTCGCTCGCGCTTCCACCGAATCCGGGGTCGTCGAGACTGTCTCCGGTTGCCGCGTCCCAGAGTTGCACGCCGCGGTCGCTGCTCGCCGTAGCGAGCGTCGCTCCGTCCGGGCTGAAGCCGACAGCGAGCACAATTGACGGGTACCCCGCGTAGAGCGGCTCGTGGAGCCGCGATCGCGAGCCAACGTCCCAGAGCGTGAGCGACGCCGTCGCGGTCACGGCCGCGAGCGTTCGCCCATCCGGTGAGAAGGCGAGCGACTTGACCTCGCCGCCCGTATCGAGAAGGGGCGCCCCGACCGGCGTGAGCTCGCGCGCGTCCCAGAGCGCGACGCCCTGCTCCTTGAGGCCGACCGCGATCAACCGGCCGTCGGGGCTGAACCTCCCCGGGTGGCCGTCATAGCCGGTCGTGGAGAACGTCCGGTCGTGCGTGAACGTGAACGGCCGCCCGAGCCTGCGATCGCCTGTGATGTCCCAGGCGATCGCGGTGCCGTCGTGACTCACCGTGTAGAGCGTCTCCCCGTCGGGACTGAAGACGGGCTGCTGGACGAAGTTCGAGTGGCCGCGCAGCGTCTCGAGGGGTGTCGCCGACTCGACGTCCCAGCGAGTCACCGTCTTGTCGCGGTTCGTCGCCACGACCATCTTCCCGTCCGGGCTGAAGAGCACCCAGCTCGGGCTCCCTGCGGAATCGCTGGCTGCCGTTCGCACGGTTCCGGCACGGAGGTCGACGAGCTGCACCCCGTGCTTGATGCCGACCGCCGCGGTGAGACCGTCCGGGCTGACGGCGAGCGCGGGTGCGAGGCCGGTCTCGATCCTCCACGTCCGCGTCTTCTTGCGGCTCCGGAGATCCCACCGCGCCAGCTCACCGTCCTCGGACGCGGTGATGAGGAAGCGATCGTCCGGTGTGAGGGCAAATTGGGGTGACGCGTACCAAGTAGCCGACGTACGCGCCGACGAAGGCTTCGGGCTCGATCGAGCGACCGATCGGCTTCAGCGTGGCGGCGTCTCGGATCGTGATCTGCGCGTCGGCTTCGCCAAGGCCGGTTGACTGGCCGGGTGTGACGAGGACGACGAGCTGCGACCCGTCCTTCGTGAAGGCCATGCGCATGGCGACTCCGTCGAGGGCCGTCTCGGCCAGCTGCTCACGCGTTCGCGCGTCGATCAGGCGAACGATGTCGGTCGCCGCCGACCGCGAGCGTTCGCCCGTCGGGGCTATACGCAAGGCTCTCGGCCGGAGTCCGTTCCCGGCAGCGGGTCCCCGATCTGCGCGTAGGTTCGCGCGTCGAAGAAGAGAACCCGCCGCCGCCAGAGGACCGCCAGCGTCTTCCCGTCGGGACTGATGGCGATTCCCCTGAGCACGTCGCCGCGGACCGTGCATGATCCCGATCGCAGCGGGGCTGCGCCGGAGCGTGGCGAGCAGGTAGCCGCGGGTCTGCGGCGAGTCGTCGATCGCGACCGCCTGGCGGGCGAGCAGGAGCGAGAGGTCGAGGTCCTCCTCGACGAGCGCCTGGGCGCCGAGGCGCTGGACGAACTGGGCCGTCTCCGCGTCTCGGGCCTCGCCGCGCTGGACGAGCCGCGAAGATCCCGCCGGCGACGGCGGCCACCAGCAAGACCGCGACGCCGGCGAGCAGGCCGCGCAAGCGGCGGTTGGTGCGTCTGACGCGCTTGGTCTCCTTCTCGGACGCCTCGCGGCTCTCGGTGACGAACTCGCGCTCGAGCTCGTTGACGTCGAGCGCGTGATCGGCGGTCCAGTCGAGCGCGGCAGCGAGGCGGGCGCCGCGGTAGAGCTCGCCCTGGTCGCGCCCTGCCGCGTCCCATTCGGTCGCCGCCTGGGTGATGTGACGGCGAAGCCGGCGGCCTTCGGCGTCCTCTTCGATCCACTCGCGCAGGCGTGGCCATTCGCGCAGCAGCGCCTCATGGGCGACCTCGACGCTTCCTTCCGACACGGTGACGAGACGGCTGTCGGCCAGCGTCGCGAGCACGTCGGCCACGTCCTCGTTGCGCTCCAGGTCGAGCTCCCCGAGTGGAGCGCGGCGGCGCACCGGCGCGTCGCCCTCGTCCTCGCCGACCAGGCGCAGCATGATGGCGCGCACGAGCTGCCTGCGCTCGTCGGGGACGCGAGCGTAGGTGCCCTCGGCCAGCCGCGCGACGGCGCCGTGGACGCCTCCGGACTCGCGGTAGGCAGCCAGCGTGAGCGCGTTGTCCTGCCGCTTCTGCCAGAGCTCGAGCAGGGCGGTGGACAGCAACGGCAGCGCGCCCGGCTCGCCCTCCACGTCGTCGACGAGCGCGTCGGCGAGCTCCGGCTCCACCCGCAGCCCCACCCGGCCGGCGGGCAGCTCGACGGCACGCCGCAGCTCCGAGGCCTGCATGGGCCCGACCAGCACCTGGTTTCCGCCCAGCAGCTCGGCGAGCCCCGGGTAGGCGGCGAAGCGCCCGTAGAAGTCGGCGCGCAGCGCGACCACGACGACTGCGCGACCGTCCGGATCCGCGGCCGCGCGGGCGAGCGTGTCGGCGAAGGCCGCGCGCTCGGCGTCGGAGCGGCAGGCGGTGTACAGCTCCTCGAGCTGGTCGACGGCGAGGAGCAGGCGTGCGCTCGAGGGCAGCGTGTCGAGCGCCTCGGCGAGAGGATCCTTCGCTCCCGACACGAGCACGCGGCGAAGCTCCTCCAGCGGTCGCTCGCCGGGACGCAGCAGCAGGCGCCGCCAGCCCTCGCTGCCCGGCAGCACCCCTCCGGCGAGCGCCGGAAGGAGACCGGCGCGGAGGACCGACGACTTGCCGCTGCCCGACGGGCCGACGATGCCGAGGAAGCCGGCGCCGACGAGGCGGGCGACGAGCTCGGCGACGAGCCGCTCGCGGCCGAAGAAGTAGTCGGCATCGACCGGCTCGAAGCTCGCGAGACCCTTGAACGGGCAGATTCCCTCGGCCGCCACGCGGGCCGGGGTGGCCGGGCCCGAGAGGGCCCGCGCCTGCTCGCGCGCCAGCTGGAGGTCGATCACCTTGCCGGTCAGCTCGGCCTCGACCTCGCTCAGGTCGCTCCTGCCGGCGGCGGCACGGGAGGCGACGTCGACGAGCCGGCGGCTCGCCTCGTCGACCGCGACCGCGAGCGCCGCCCGGGCGAACTCGCGGCAGCTCGCGTAGCGCTCGCGCTGGCTCCTTGGCCAGCGCTCTGGCGATCACACCGTCGAGCGCGGCCGGCAACTCCGGCCGCCCGGCGCTCGGCGCCGGCGACTCCGTTTCGAGGTGCGCGAACACCACCGCGATGTCCGAGTCACGCCGGAACGGCGGCTGCCCGACGAGGCATTCGTAGAGCACGCAGCCGAGCGAGTAGACGTCCGCCCGCCCGTCAACGTCCTCACCGGCGATCTGCTCGGGTGCGACGTAGTCGATCGTGCCCAGAAGCTGGCCGTCGTCGCCGACCCCGGCCTCCTCGGAGACCAGCCTCGTGAGGCCGAAGTCCGCGAGGTAGACGTGGTCGGAGCCGTCGGGGCGAGCGCCCGTGTCGAGGAGCACGTTGGAGGGCTTCACGTCGCGATGCACGAGGCCGCGCGCATGGGCGGCATCCAGGGCGCTCGCCAGCTGGGTGAGGATGCCGATCGCGTCCGCCGGGTCCAGACGGCCGCGTTGGAGGCGCTCATTCAGGTCACGCCCCTCGACGTAGCGCATGGCGATGAAGAGGAGGTCTTCGGTCGTCCCAGCCTCGTAGATCGGGATGATGTTCGGATGGTCGATCGACGCGGCCAGCTCCGACTCGCGGAGGAAGCGGTCACGGAACGATTCGTCCTCGGCGAGGCTGGCGGCCAGCAGCTTGAGCGCAACTCTCCGCTTGAGCCGCAGATCCTCGGCCAGGTAGACGACGCTCATGCCGCCCCAGCCCAGCAGCGACTCGATCCGGTAGCCGGCGAGCTCGGTGCCGACCCGCGGGTCGTCGCTCACTTGCATGTGCGCATCCTCGCTTTCGGAGGCCTCCTGGAACGATAAGCCGACTCGGGAAGATCTGTAACGGACCGGCGTTTCAGTGGAGTTTCAGGCATGTAACGCGTGGAATCGGCGAACGGTGCGCGGGTTCTAGCCCGTCAGCGCCGGTCGCCCGACGAGGAAGTGCGTGCCTCGGCCAGCACTGCCCTCGTCGCAGCGGGCGATGCCGATCGAAGCGGTACCGCCCGCTCATGCGTGAGACCGCCGCGGGTTCGAGCTCCCGTCGCTCCCGTCTCTGGAGTGCCCGCCCAGATCCGTTTGCCAGGCGGGCGAGATGGCGAGACTTACGCCGTCGGAGAGATGTTGTGGTTGAGGCGGAATACGTTCTCGGGGTCGTAGCGCCGCTTCACCTGGACGAGCCGGTCGTAGTTCGGCCCGTAGGCCGCCCGCACCGCATCCGCGCCGTCGTCGTCACTGAAGTAGTTGAGCCATCGGCGGTTTGCGAAGTACGGGCGGAAAGCGTCGAACGTCGCCTTGGTCCAGGAGATGTTCGCCTCCGAATCGGCTTCATCCAGCCAGACGCTCGGTAGAAGGAGGTTGTAGCCCTTTTCGCGATGGGGGACGGCCGTGTCGCTCACGCCGACCCTTGTGACCGCCCCGTGAAAGTGCTCGAAGAGGATCGCGTTCAACGGCGACGGTGTCTGGGCGAACAGGTCGATCGCGAGGTCGATCAACTCGTCGTCCAGGCTCTTCACGAAGCTCGACTTCCAGTAGTTCCGGGCGCCTCTCGGAAAGCCCTCGTCGAGCAACGTGTTCATGACGGGGTAGGGCATCGGCCCGACCTCGGAGACCACCGGTTGGCCGAACGCTCGCAGCGGGGCGAGGTCCTTCTCCGCCTGCTCGGCCGACCCTGCATGGCAAACCACGAGGGCTGCGAGCCTGACGTCGGAGCTATCCGGCGCGTAGACGAGCCCGCCGAACACGGTGAGCTCGTCGGGTGCCGACTCGGTGAACTCACGGTAGAACCGCAGGACCTCCTTTGCGGCCTCGAACGGGTGGGCGATCAACCCGCCGACGACCTCGCGCAGCGGATGGAGGCGGTATTCGAGCGAAGTCGCCACTCCGAAGTTGCCGCCGCCGCCCCGGAGAGCCCAGAAGAGATCCCGATCGGAGTCTGCTGTGACGTTCAGCACCTCCGCCTCGGCGGTCACGAGCTCGACCGAGAGCAGATTGTCGGCAGCAAGACCGTGGATACCCATCAGCCACCCGAGACCCCCGCCAAGCGTGAGGCCCGCGATCCCTGTCGTCGAGATCGCGCCGCCGGTCACCGCCAGCCCGTGCACCGCAGTCTCACGGTTGAACTCGGACCAGATGACGCCACCTTGGGCCCGAATCGTGCGCGCCTGAGGATCGACGTACATGCCCTTCAACTCGGCAAGGTCGATCATGACGCCGCCGTTGGTTACGGATCGTCCCGCGATCGAGTGCCCACCGCCGCGAATGGATATCTCGAGCCCGAGCTCGCGCGCGAAGCCGATCGCGGCGGCGACGTCTGCGGCCCCACGGCACCGCGCGATCAGCGCCGGTCGCTTGTCGACGAGCCCGTTGTGGATGAGGCGCGCCGCTTCGTAGCCATCGTCCCCGGGCCCGAGTAGCGCGCCCGAGATGGTCTGAGAGAGCGTTTGGACGCGGTCGACGTCGAGCACAGCAGCGGCGGTCATTCTTCACCCCCGGATTTGCGGTCGATCGCCCAGTCTAAGGCGAATCGCGGGAGATTCGCGTCGCTGGCCTGAGCCGTCGCGCGCTCGCCTCGTACGAACACAGACGAGGCGCCGTGCCCAAGAAACCACCGCGGCCGACTACTGCCGTACGACCGCATACACGTTCCATGTTCCAGGGACGCCCTTGAGCTGATGTGAGCCACGATCGGCGAAGGCGAGGTCGGAGCCGACCATCAAGTCCTTGACCGTCTGGGAAACGAGGACTTCGGATGGAGCGGCCATTGCGGCCACTCGGGCGCCGATGTTCACGGCAAGCCCTCCGACCTTGCCGTCGACCCGTTCCACCTCGCCGGTGTGCAACCCTGCTTTCACCTCGATTCCTAAGAGCCGGACGGCGTCGGAGATCGCCATCGCGCAGCGGACGGCGCGTGCCGGTCCCTCAAAGGACGCAAAGAATCCATCGCCGGCGGTATCCATCTCCACACCCCGATAACGGGCGAGCAGGGTTCGGACCGTCGAATGGTGCCGTTCGATGAGTTCTCGCCAGCGACGATCTCCGAGCGCGGCGGAACGTTCCGTCGAGCCGACGATGTCCGTGAAGAGAACAGTTGCGAGGACGCGGTCGAATGACGCTTCCTCCTCGCGAATCTCTGCGAGAAAGCGTCTGACCTCATCGACGATCGAGTCGCCTCGGGCATACCAGTGGAAGTGATGGCCTCCCTCGCTCGAGTGCTCAACGACGCGGGCGCCCGGAATCTTGCTCGCGACGAAATGTCCGGTCTCGGGCAGTACTTCATAGAACGAATCGGTGTCGACGAGAACGAGCGTCGGCACCTGGATCGACGGCAGTACGGCGCAGACGTCCGTCTCCAAATAGCTACTGAGCTCCGCGGCAAGTCCACCCGGCGTCACCGACACCCGGGCGTAACGGCTGAACCACTCGCCTTCCTCGCCGGAGGGAGCGTCCCACCAATCCGCCGTGCCCCACGTCTCCCGCACGAGCTCGATTTGCTCTTGCCACCGGGCGAGCGACGGCATCCAAGGCGTCTCATCGGTCGGCAGATACGTCACCTGCGGGTCCACGAGGATGAGCGACTTCGTCCGATCCGGGTAGATGGCCGCGAAGAGCGAGGCGACGATCGTGGATTCGTATGTCGCGAGAATCGACGCCTGCTCCGACCCCACGGCGCTCATCACAGCCTGGATATCGTCGGTGAGAACGTCGACATCGGGAACGTAGCCAGGTGTGAATCTCTCCGAGCAGCCCCATCCCCGCCGGTCGGTGACGATCAAGCGGGCATGTCGGCCCAGCCCGCGCAGGAAGTGGGCCAGGTGTGGGCTCTCCCAGTTCATGTCGACGTTCGAGCAGTAGCCCTGGAGATAGAGGAGGTCGGTTGGCCCGTCGCCGACCACTTGGTACGCGAGGGAAACGTCGCCGTTCCAGGCGTACCGAGTCTCCGGACGGTTCATGCGGCGCATCGTCTCATGCCGCCGGCTATTTGGAGCGAGCCCCACAGAGAGTGCCCACCGCGCGGCGTCGCTGCGGATTGTGATCGTCAAGATTCGGTACAACACACCCATGAGCAGCGCGCTCCAGGAAGAGGAGAGGGCTCACAGTGGACACGGCGAGCAGAGCCTCAACGCTCTCGCCGTGTCGGCGACCACCCACTGCCTGACCGGTTGTGCGATCGGCGAGGTCGCCGGAATGGCTATCGGCACGGCCTTCGGCTGGGGCGATCTCGCGACAATCGCCCTCGCCGTCGGTCTCGCCTACGTCTTCGGCTTCGGCCTGACCTCGCTTCCGCTGTTTCGCGCCGGGCTCGCCCTCGGGGCGATCGTGCCGATCGCGCTCGCCGCCGACACGGTCTCGATCACGATCATGGAGATCATCGACAATGCGTTCGTCCTGCTGATTCCGGGAGCGATGGACGCCGGTCTCGGCGACGTGCTGCTATGGGCCTCGGTCGCCGGCGGCTTCGTGGTCGCGTATCCCTTCGCCTTCCTCGCGAATCGCTACCTGATCGCGCGGGGGAAGGGCCACGCAGTCGTTCACGAGTACCACCACTAGGCCCGTTCGTCGAGCGCTCCGCCTCGCACTCACTCGATCGGCTCGAGGAGGTCGATGTAGGAGCCTTCGACGGTCGCGCTCGGGTCGAGACCGAGCGCGCTCGCGATGCGATCGTGCTCGCGCCGGTCGTCCGGCCCCGCTGCTCCTGCGCTGACGGTCTCGAGCTCGACGAAGTCGCCGAGGGTGTGCCACGCGGTCGAGGTGGATTCGCGTCGAGTCGAGCGTCCAGAGCTCGCGCCGCTTCCGGACGGATCCGCGCACGCCGTGCTCGGCGACGAGCTGCGCTCTGCACCCTTCGACATCGCCGATCTCCGTGCGCTCGTACGTGCTGACCCGCGCGCCGCTCTCGTCCGGGCGCTCGTAGCGGATCAGCTCTGCGCTGACCAGGACGCGGCCGTCGGTGGTGCGATGCGAGATCTCGCGGAGCTTGAGCCGGCCGCGTCGCACACGAAAGTACGTGTCCACTTGATCGAGCTCGCCCTCGTATCGCGCCCCGAGCGCGGCGGCCAGGCGAGCAACCCCTTCGAGATCGACAACGCGCGTCTTGCTCTCGACGTTTACGCCCATGCATCAGCCCGAGACGACGAGATCCCACACGATCACGACCGGGAATCCCGTGAGGGCGAGCTCGAACGCCTCTTCGAGTGACGAGGTCTTTGCGTCGTCCGGGACGCTAGAGCGTCGGCGGGGCGGGCCCGCCGTCGCGAGCCCGCCCCGTCCGTTCGTCGTCCAGAATCAGTAGCGGTACTGATCCGGCTTGTACGGGCCCTCGATCGGGACGTCGATGTAGGCGGCCTGGTCGGGGCGAAGCTCGGTGAGCTTCGCGCCGAGGGCCTCGACGTGGAGGCGCGCGACCTTCTCGTCCAGGTGCTTGGGCAGCACGTGGACGCCGAGCGGGTAGGCATCCGTGCGATTGAAGAGCTCGATCTGGGCGATCACCTGGTTCGTGAAGGAGTTGGACATCACGAAGCTCGGGTGGCCGGTGGCGTTGCCGAGGTTCAGCAGGCGGCCCTCGGAAAGAACGATGATCGCCTTGCCGTCGGGGAAGACCCACTGGTCGACCTGCGGCTTGATCGTGATCCGCTCCACGCCTTCGGTGTCCGCGAGCCCGGCCATGTCGATCTCGTTGTCGAAGTGGCCGATGTTGCCGACGACCGCTTGGTGCTTCATTCGGCGCATGTCCGCCACGGTGATCACGTCTCTGTTCCCGGTTGCGGTGATGAACACGTCGCCCGTCTCGACGACATCCTCCAGCCGCTGCACGTCGTAGCCCTCCATCAGCGCCTGCAGGGCGCAGATGGGATCGATCTCGGTGACGACGACGCGCGCGCCCTGCGCACGCAGCGACTCGGCCGAGCCCTTGCCCACGTCGCCGTAGCCGCAGACGACGCAGAGCTTGCCGGCGAGCATGAGGTCGACAGCGCGGTTGATGCCGTCGACGAGCGAATGCCGGCAGCCGTAGAGGTTGTCGAACTTGCTCTTCGTGACCGAGTCGTTGACGTTGATCGCCGGGAACAGGAGCGTTCCCGCCTCGGCCATCTGATAGAGGCGGTGCACGCCGGTCGTCGTCTCTTCGGTCACACCCTTGATCTCCGCGGCGGCCCGCGTCCATCGCTGCGGGTCGGCCGTGAGCGATCGGTGCAGGAGCTCGAGCACGATGCGGAACTCCTCGGAGTCGGCACCGGCCGGATCCGGCACGGCACCCGTGCGCTCGAACTCGACTCCCTTGTGCACGAGCAGCGTCGCGTCGCCCCCGTCGTCGAGCAGCATGTTCGGGCCGCCGTCAGGCCAGGTGAGCGCCTGCTCGGTGCACCACCAGTACTCCTCGAGGGTCTCGCCCTTCCAGGCGAAGACCGGCACGCCCTGTGGGTTGTCAGGCGTCCCGTCCGGCCCGACCGCGACCGCCGCGGCGGCGTGATCCTGCGTGGAGAAGATGTTGCACGACGCCCAGCGCACCTCCGCGCCGAGCGCGACGAGCGTCTCGATCAGCACCGCCGTCTGGATCGTCATGTGCAGCGAGCCCGTGATGCGGGCGCCGCTCAACGGCTGCTCGCGCCGCGTACTCGCGCCGCGCCGACATCAGGCCGGGCATCTCGTGCTCGGCCAGCCCGATCTCCTTGCGGCCCCATTCGGCCAACCCGAGGTCGGCCACCTTGAAGTCCAGGGCGGGTACCTCACGCACTGCTGTCTCGGTCATGCGAAAGCTCCTTGTCGTCGATTCGATGCGCACCGTCCTCGGACCGGGTCACCTCGAGCAAGTAGGCGACCATCACGTCCTCGTCGGCAAAGCGTAGGTGATACGCGTCGGAAAGCTCCTCGACGCGATCGATCTGACCCTTGTTCTGCTGGAAGAGAGGACCAAAGGGGAAGAAGCTGAAGTCCACGACCTTCGCCCTCAGGCCGCCTTCGGCGAGCAGACGCTCGGTCTGGCTCTGGCCCACGATCGAGAGCTGCATCACGTACGCGGTGCCGTCCGTCCGCCAGGAGTCGCGGCAGGAGGCGGATGAAGTGGTCGAGGAGGTTGCGGCCCCAGTAGTCGAGCGGCCGGTGCCCGCTCGGCTCCTCGTAGGGATCGACCGGCATCTGGTACAGGCTCGCGACGATCAGGTCGAACTGCTCGGTCGGCTCCCACTGATAGAGGTCGACGGTCTCGCCGGTGAGCCTCTCTGCGACGCCGTTGCGAAAGCCATTCGAGAGGGTGTTCGCCACCGCGCTGTCGTCGATGTCGATCGCGTGCACGCGGGCGGCGCCGTTCAGCGCGAGCTGGACGGAGAGGATCCCGCACCCGCAGCCGACGTCGAGGCAGGTCTGGTCACGCCCGAGGACACCGTCGAAGATGGCCTTCCAGACGAGGTAGCTGCCGGTCGTGGGCACGAACACGCCCTCGTCGACCGACAGCTTCGGGAAGGGGAGCGGGAACACGACGCGCCCCTGCTCGTCGCGCCACGGCTCGACGGGCGCAGGCTCGGGCTCGTTCCCGAGCAGCCGCTCGTCGAGCGGCGGCCGCTTGCGACCGGGCTTCGTGTCGGCGACGGCCGTCGCCACGGCGGCGATGTGCTCCGGAGTCACTCCGCAGCACCCGCCGATGATCTGCGCGCCCTCTTCGCGCCACGAGAGCGCGAGCTCGGCGTACGCGGCAGGGTCGATCTGCTCGTCGAAGCGCCAGCGCGAGCCGGTCAGGTGACCAAGGTTGGGATAGACGCCGAGCGGCAGCTCCGTGAAGTCCCGAAGCCAGGAGATCATCCCGGGCACGTGGTCGACGGGAAGGCAGTTGATCAGCAGCGCGCCGACGCCCATCTCCTCGAAGCGCTTGCGCGGCTCGCCCGAAGAGATCGCCCTCGGGTGGGCCCCAGTGCTGGCCGAAGACGCCGCAGACGCCGTGCCGGCAGCGCCGAAACGAGAGCCAGACCGGGAGGCCGGTCTCGAGCAGCAGCTCGACCGTCTCGAACATCTCGGGCTCGCGCACGAGCGTCAGCGTCTCGAGCAGGATGAGATCCGGAGGCTCGTCGGCGAACACGCTGGAGAGCAGCTCGAGCGTCCCGCGGCGGTGGGGCGAGTTGATCTCCTCCGAGATCGCGAACGCAACGGCGCACTCGTTCGCGCGGCCGCCTTCCTCGATCGCCCGGCGCGCGAGGCGGACGCCGAGACGGGCGACGTCCATCCAGTGCACCGCCTCCCTCTCGCCCGGTCCCAGACGCAGCTCGAGCTCGGGCGCAGACAGGATCGACCAGGTGTCGGTCGAGAGAACGTTGCAACCCGCGTCGACGTAGCTTCGGTGAATGTCGAGAACGGCGTTCGGCGCGCGGAAGAGCGCCCACGTGCCCCAGAGCTCCGGATCGGCGTGCGCGCTCGAGCCCTGTAGCCGCTCGAGCTCCGTCGCCACGCCGCCGTCGAGGACGACGCAGCGCTCCGCGTCGAGCATCTCCTCCAGCATGCGGTACGCCGAGGACGAGGACGTCGCGCGCGTTCTCTGAACCGACGCGCTCATGACGACGTACGTTAGCGCTCGGTCGCGGGCGCGAGCAGCGGCTGCGCCTCGAAGTGCGTCATCTGCTTGAACTCCCCGAAGCGGGCCTCGATCTCGCGGCAGGGTCAGGCTCTGCAACCGCTCGCTGCCGAAGGCCTCGATCGCGAACGACGCGATCACCGAGCCGTAGACCGCGGCACGCCGGAGCACCTCGTCGCCGGCCTCGCCGTCCGCGAGCTGGCTGTCGAGGTAGCCGAAGAAGCCCCCCGCGAACGAGTCGCCCGCGCCGGTGGGGTCGACGACCGTCTCGAGTGGATAGCCCGGGCACGAAGAAGAAGCCGCTCTCCGAGAACATGCAGGCGCCGTACACGCCCTGCTTGACGACGAGCACGCGCGGGCCGAGCGCGCAGATCTCGCGTGCGGCGCGCGCGAGGTTCGGCTGCCCGGTGAGCATCCGCACCTCGGTGTCGTTCAGCGAGACGACGTCGACGCACGCGATCGTCTGGAGCAACGACTCCCGTGCGGACTCGATCCAGTAGTTCATCGAGTCGAGGCCGGTCACGACGGCACCGCTGCACTGCTCTCGAACTCGGCGCTGGAGATCGGGCTGGATGTTCGCGAGGAAGGTCACGGACGATTCCCGCGCCCCCGCGGACAACACCGGGTCGAAGTCGGCGAACACGTTCAGCTGCGTGTCGATCGTCTGGGCGACCTGCATGTCGTGGTCGTAGCGACCGGCCCAGAAGAACGAGCTCTCG
The DNA here is from genome assembly GCA_963846475.1 of uncultured Alphaproteobacteria bacterium. GTDB lineage: Bacteria > Pseudomonadota > Alphaproteobacteria > Rhizobiales > Afifellaceae > DASWJZ01. Next base: position 86,675 of record CAWJVZ010000003.1, read on the forward strand.
CCCGCAATCTGCTCGACGTCGTCGACGTTGATCCCGCGGGACTGGAAGACGGCGAACTCGTCGGCGCCGAAGTCGTCGCCGACGACGCCGACGACGCGCACGTCGGTGAAGAAGCTCGCGCCGAGCGCGAAATGCGTCGCCGCACCTCCGAGAATGCGCTCCCGCTTGCCGAACGGAGTCTCGAGCGCGTCGAACGCGACGGAGCCGACGACGGTGACGCCCATGCTCGACCTACGCGACCTGGGCTTCGCGAGTCAGCCCGGCGGCCTCGCGGAGGAGGTCGGCCTTGTCGGTCTGCTCCCACGTGAAGTCACGGTCGTCGCGGCCGAAGTGGCCGTACGCGGCGGTCTTGGCGTAGATCGGGCGGCGCAGGTCGAGGTCGCGCAGGATCGCCCCCGGCCGCAGATCGAAGTGCTCGACGACGAGCTCGCGAATGCGGCTCACCGGGATCGCTTCCGTGCCGAAGCACTCGACCTGGATCGAGAACGGGTGGGCGATGCCGATGGCGTAGGCGACCTGCAGCTCGCAGCGGTCGGCAAGCCCGGCGGCGACGACGTTCTTGGCCACGTAGCGCGCAGCGTAGGCCGCCGAACGGTCGACCTTCGTCGGATCCTTGCCCGAGAACGCGCCGCCGCCGTGGCGGGCAGCGCCACCGTAGGTGTCGACGATGATCTTCCGTCCCGTCAGCCCGGTGTCGCCCATGGGGCCGCCGACGACGAACCGCCCGGTCGGGTTCACGTAGACGAAGTCCTTGTGCTCGAGCCGCCCCTCGTCGTACAGGTCGCGAGGCAGGATCGGGTGGAGCACGCGCTCGATCAGATCCGGCTTGATCAGCACCTCCGGGTCGAGATCGTCGGCGTGCTGGGTCGAGATCAGGACCCGCTCGATCTCCACCGGGCGCTGGATGCCGTGCTCGTCGACCTCGTACCGAACCGTGACCTGCGCCTTGCCGTCCGGTCGCAGGTAGTGGAGCTCGTCCGACTTGCGAACCTCGGCGAGCCGCTTGCAGATCCGGTGCGCGAGCATGATGGGCAGCGGCATCAGCTCGTCCGTCTCGCGGCAGGCGTAGCCGAACATCATTCCCTGGTCGCCCGCTCCCAGCTTGTCCAGGGGATCGTCGTCGACGTCGTGCTGGGCCTCGTACGAGACGTCGACACCCTGGGCGATGTCGGGCGACTGCTCGTCGACCGCGACGATCACGCTGCACGTCTTGGCGTCGAAGCCGTACTCGGCTCGCGTGTACCCGATCTCCGCGATCTTGGCTCGGACGATGCGCGGGATGTCGACGTACGTCGTCGTCGTGATCTCGCCGCCGATGAGGGCGAGCCCCGTCGTCACGAAGGTCTCGCAGGCCACCCTGCCCCTGCGGGTCCTCGCTCAGGATCGCGTCGAGGACCGCGTCCGAGATCTGGTCGGCCATCTTGTCCGGGTGGCCCTCCGTCACGGACTCGGAGGTGAAGTGGAACTCGCCGGGCGGGAACTCGCCTTCGCTCTTCATCGCGTGGATCTCCTTGGTCGTCGTCCGGGCCGGACGCGTCGCGGGAGTAGCAGGGAGTCATCCTGCAGGCAGTCATCCTAGAGGTTAGGATTGATTCGCCAGGATGGCAACTGATCCGAATATCGTTCGTTCTGCGAGTCCTTCTGGCGGCCTTGACCGAATCGATCGCCAACTGGTGCTCGAGCTGCAGAAGAATGCGCGGATCTCGAACAAGGACCTCGCCGCGCTCGTCGGACTCTCGCCCTCGTCCTGTCTCGAGCGCGTTCGGCGCCTGCGCGAGCGGGAGGTCCTCACCGGCTTCCACGCCGCCGTCGACCCGGCGCTCCTCGGCCGGCCGACCCAGGCGCTCATCTCCATCCGCCTCCAGGTGCACCACCGCAACCTGATCGCCGACTTCCACCAGCATGTCTTGCGCCTCCCGGAGTCGATCGCCGTCTTCCATGTCACGGGCTCGGACGACTACCTCGTCCATGTCGCCGTCCCGGACACCGAGCGCCTGCGCACACTCGTCTTGGACGACCTCACCGCGCGTCCCGAGGTCGAGCACGTGGAGACGCGGCTCATCTTCCAGGTCGTGCGCAAGCCGGCGATCGAGCCACTCTGATCTTTCCCCTTGCAGGAGATCGACATCTGTTAGATCATCGTGCGTGACGCTGCGCTCGGCTCGGTCAGTCTGCGACCGAACGATCACCGGCGGCCGGCCGACCATCCCAAAGGAGAACGATGGGATCGTACGATCCGAGAACCGGTACGGGCATTCCGACGGAACCGGTTGGCTCCCTCCCCCGGTCGTCGAAGGTCCAGGAGGCCTAGGCGGACTACGACGCCGGCGAGATCACGAAGGACGAGCTCGAGGCCGTCCAGGACGAGGCCGTCCGAGGACTCGATCGCACGCGGCGAGGCGACGGGCGCGCCGATCGTCTCGGACGGCGAGCAGCGGTGGTCGAGCTTCGCGACCTACCCGATAATGGACACGCTCGCCGGGACCGGGCTCGCCGAGAATCTCTCCGGCGGCGGCCAGTACTTCGCGATCTTCGCCGACGGTCACAATCGTCAGCTCCCTCGTCTCACCGGCGGGCCGTTCCGGTACAAGGCATTCGCGTCCGACAGCCTGGCGAAGTCGATCGCGTACGCGACGAAGCCGATGAAGCAGGCGGTGATCGCGCCGTCGATGCTCGCGCTCCTCTACCCCTTGACGACGAGATTCCCGGCTACTCCCGGGAGGAGTTCGAGTCGGACCTCGTCGACCAGTGCGAGAAGGACATCCGCCAGGCGTTCGAGGCCGGCGCGGCGCGGGTCTCGATGGATTTCACCGAAGGTCGGCTCGCCACGAGAGCCGACCCTCGCAACCCGTGGACGGGAGCCGGCAAGCTCCCGTACTTCATCGAGCTCAACAGCCGGGTGCTCGATCGTTTCTCGGCCGAGGAGCGCGTGAACATCGGAGTCCACACCTGTCCCGGTGCCGATCGCGACTCGGTGCACAGCGCCGACGTCCCGTACAGCGACCTGCTCCCGAAGCTGTTCAAGCTGAACGCCGGCTACTTCCTGATGCAGTTCGCGAGCGAGCGCGAGAAGGAGCCCGTGCTCGAGATGATCCGGAAGCACAGTCGTGACGACGCAAACGGCGTGCCGCAGTTCTGCTACCTCGGCGTGACCGTGACGCACAGCCCGCGCGTCGAGAGCGCGCAGGAGATCTGCGACCTGATCGTCCACGCCGCCGACTTCATCCCGAAGGAACGGCTCGGCTCGACGGACGACTGCGGCTTCTCCCCGTTCTCGATCGACGAGAAGCCGAACCACGGCTCGCCGGACTACGCCCGCGAGGTCGCGTTCCAGAAGATCGCGAACCGCGTCGAGGGGACGAGGATGGCCGCCGAGAAGCTCGGCGTCGAGGTCCCCGTCGCTGCCGGCGTGGGCGCCTCCGCGTAGCCGCTCGCCTGCAGCGACCACGAGCGGCCCTGCGGCCGCGACGTTCGAGACATCTAGGCTGAAGCCGTGACGGTTCAGACTCGTCGGCGCGAGGAGGGAGCGGATGAACGCGTCACTCCGCTCGAGCTCTTCTTCGACCTGATCTTCGTCTTCGCGCTCACTCAGGTGACCGGGTTCATCTCCGGCGATCCGACGTGGGCAGGCCTCGTGAAGGGAATGCTCGTGCTCAGCATTCTCTGGTGGGCGTGGGCCGCATACGCCTGGCTCACGAACACGATCAACCCCGAGGAGGGCTGGGTCCGGCTTGCGATGTTCGGGGCGATGGCCGCGATGCTCGTCGCGTCGCTTGCGGTCCCCGACGTCTTCGGTGACGACGCGTTCCTCTTCGCGTGCGCCTACGCGATCGTGCGCGTCGCACACCTCGCCCTCTACGCCGTCGCGGGGCGGGAGATCGCGATCTGCTGGCCGCGATCGCGCGGCTGGGGACCGGCTCGCTGATCGGCGTCACGCTGCTCTTCGTCGCCTCGGCCCTCGACGGGCGCGTCCAGGTTGCGGTCTGGGCGCTAGCGGTCGTGCTGGACCTCGCGGGCGCGTGGATCGGCGGTGGACGCGGTTGGCGGCTCGAGGCGGGGCACTTCGCCGAACGGCACGCGCTGATCGTGATCATCGCCATCGGCGAGTCGATCGTCGCCGTCGGCGTCGGCGCCACCACCGACCTCGGCGCGGGAGTCGTCGCGGCAGCCATTCTCGGGCTCGCCGTCGCCGCGGCGCTCTGGTGGGCGTACTTCGACGTGGTCGCGATCGTCGCCGAGCGCCACCTGCGCGAGGCGACCGGGAACGCACAGCTCATGATGGCGCGTGACTCCTACAGCTACCTGCACCTGCCGATGGTCAGCGGGATCATTCTCTTCGCAGTCGGCGTGAAGAAGACCCTCGCCGACATGGCCGAGCCGCTCGCGGTCGTCCCCGCGACTGCGCTCTGCGGTGGCGTCGCGCTGTATCTGATCGCCCACGTCCTGTTCCGTCTCCGGAACGTGCAGACGCTCAACCGCCAGAGGTTGGTCGTGGCCGCGCTCCTGCTCGCGCTCATACCTGTCGGAGTCGAGGTGCCGGCGCTCGCAACGCTCGCCGTGGTCGCCTCCCTGTGCGTCGCCCTCATCGCGTACGAAGCGATCCGCTTTGCCGAGGCGCGCGACCGTGTGCGGCACGCTGCGGAGCCCGCGACGTAGCCATGGAGGACGGATCCGAGCAGCGGCTTCCGGCGCCGCGGCCGCGGCCGTGTGGGCCGCCCAGGAGCCGTTCGACCAGCGGCTCGCCCGGTGCGACTACTCGGATGTCGCGATCCTCGGCAAGGCGGTGACGCGCGGCCCGGGCTGGTACGGCGTGGGCTTCGCCGTGCATGTGCGTGAACGGCGCCCTGTTCGGGCTCGCATACAACGAAGCACGCCGCATCGTTCCTGTCGATCCGCGCCGGCTGGCCATCGCAATGGCGCTCGCGGAGCACGTCCTGCTGTATCCGCTCTCGTACTTCGTCGATCGCTACCACCCCGCGCGCGGCCAGCCCGGGATACCGCGGCTGCTGACGAATCCGCGAGCGTTCGCACAGGCGACGTGGCGGCACGCCATCTTCGGGGTCGTGCTCGGCCGGCTCGCGGCGGCCGGATCGATAGGTGGCCAACGTGGCGTTCGTGCTCCACGGCTGGGAGACGACCGAGCGCATGCTCGACTCGGGGGGTTTCGAGTCGACCCAGCGAGTGCTTGCACGCGAGCCTGTCGTCGAGCACTCGTGAGTCGGGAGCCCGCTGGCTCGGCGTTGGCGTACTGGCAGGCGGTCGGCCGCTTCACACGCGGCGGGATTCGCGCCCGCTGGTCGGACGACGGTGGCCGGCTCACCCTGCTGGGCGGCGTGAGCCTCCTCGCGTTCGGCCCGGCCGAGCTCACGTTCTCCGACGATCTCGTCTCGTGCCGGTATCCGATCCAGGGAGGCCTGCTCGCCGTACGCGCAGGCGGGTCGGTGACCCTGGCACAACGCCGCGTCGACGACGAGTTCGAGCTGAGCGTCGTCGTCCGGGAGTACCTGCCCCGCCTCGCGGCGCGAGCCGGCACGCCCAGGTGGACGGGAGCGCTCTACGCGAAGGGCCAGAGCCCGTTCCACGCCGCGGTCAGCCGCCGCTACTTCGACCTGCTCGCCTCGAGGGCAAGCGCGTGAAGATCGCGGTCTTCGGCGCGACGGGGGTCGTCGGGGAGCGCGCTCGTGCCGCGGCTGACGTCCGAGCACGAGGTCGTCGCGGTGTCGCGCTCCGTGCGTACGGCCGAGTCCGGCATCCGCTGGGTCGAGGGCGACGCGTGCTCGGCCGACGACGTCGCGCGAGCCGTCGACGGGGCACAGGTCGTCTACTACCTCGTCCATTCGCTCGGCTCGCGCGATTTCGCGCGGCAGGATCGCGTGGCAGCGGAGAACGTCGCGAGCGCGTGCGAGCGGGCGGGAGTGGAGCAGATCGTCTATCTCGGCGGGCTCGGTGACGACGAGCCGACCGCGTCGCCGCATCTGCAGAGCCGGCGCGAGACCGGGGAACGTCTGGCCGCGGGCGCCACCCCGGTCACGACGCTGCGCGCGGCGATGATCGTCGGCAGGGGAAGCGCGGCTTTCGAGACGATCGTCGCACTCGTCGACCGGCTGCCGGCGATGCTCACGCCGAGCTGGGTCTCGACTCCCACCCAGCCCATTGCTCTCGACGACATCGCCCGCTATCTCGCCGGCGTCTGCGGGAACCAGCTGACGCTCGGGCAGAGCTTCGACGCCGGCGGGCCCGAGGTGATGACCTACCGTCAGATGATCGAGCGCATCGCCACGCTGCGCGGCCGGCGTCCACTGATCCTGGAGGTGCCGGTGCTGACGCCGCGGCTGTCGTCGCTCTGGCTCCATCTCGTCACCCCCGTCGGCGCCTCGGTCGCCCGGCCACTGATCGAGGGCCTGAAGAATCCGACGATCGCGCGTGAGGAGCGGTTGCGCACGCTCGTCCCCTTCGAGCTGACGACGTTCGACGAAGCGGCGACCATGGCGTTCGCGCAGTAAGGAGCAGTGCTTGAAGCTCCACGCGTGCCGTGAAGGACTGGGCCTGGTGCTACGTAGACGAGGTCGTGCTCGAACTCGACCGCGGTGGAGGCTGACAAGTCGGGCACCAGTACGCGGTGCGATTGGCGTCGCCCTGCCCCCGGGACCGGATGAGCGTTCCGCACCGCCTGCACGGCCGCCCGGCTCGCCGATAAGCACGCCGCGCCGGGCGCGACCCCGCGAGCGCCGAGGACATCAACCGGTGCGCCTCGCGGAGCACCGACTCCAGGTCCCCGTCCGAGACGTCCCGAACCGGGACCCAAGGCGAAAGCCGCACCTCCCAGAGCACCTCGGCCGCCCACATGTTCCCGATCCCGGCCACGAGCTCCTGGCGCTGGAGGGCCTCTGCAAGAGGAAGGCCGGGAGCGCGGCGCAGCCGGTCGGTCATCGCTGCGATCCGTGGCGGGCGCTCGAGGATGTCGGGGCCCAGCCGGCGGAGAATCGAGTCGCTGAGCTCCAGAACCGGGCCGTTCCACTGCAGGGCTTCGAGCTCGCGAGACCGGAGCAGGAGCCATGGCCGTCCTCGTAGGGGCTCGCCTCGCGGCCGTACTCGCCAGCGGCCGTTCATCCGGAGGTGGCTGCGCAGCGTGAGCCCGCCTTCGAAGCGCAGGAACAGGTTCTTGCCGACCGCCTCGACCCGCTCGAGCCGCTGCCCGTCGAGCCTCTCGGCGATGTTCAGTACCGCGGCGCGCGGATGAGGGGTCTCCACCTCGAGCCGCTCGCCCACCAGGGCCTGCAGATTCCGCGCTATGCGGTGGATGCTGTCGCCTTCGGGCACCGCTCCGACGAGAGTAGACGCTAGGCGAAGCCCCGAGAGAGTCTCACGTACGGACGCTCAGGCGCGCGCGGAGCGGTCGTGCGACACACCCCACTCCGTTCCACCTCGATCCCCCCAAAAACCCACCCGCTCATGTGGCGATCCAGACGTGCGCGGGCTCGCCGAAGGGTCTCCGCAGCTCCTCGATTGCCTCCTCGAGCGTCCCGGTCAGCTCCCGAGCGGACGCTGCAGTCGGCCGCTGCGCGGTGACGCGCAACGGCTCCCCGACGAGGATGCGCAGCTTCGGGAAGCCCACGCGCACGCGATGCGGGCGGAGCGCCCGCTCGGTTCCGACGAGGCAGACGGGGACGAGCGGCGCGCCGGTCGCGAGCGCGAGCCGAGCAGCCCCGCGGAAGAACGGCCGGCGGCGGTACGGAAGGCAGGTCCCTTGCGGGAAGATGCCGACCACGTCGCCGTGCGCGAGTGCGAGCTCCGCCTCGGACATCGCCCGGACGTCACCCGCACCGCGGGCAAGCGAGACCACGCCGAGCGAGTGCAGCACAGCCCCGAGCAGGCGGCGCCGAAAGAGCTCCGCCTTCGCGAGATACCGGATCGGCCGCGTCGTGACGACCCCGAGGATGAACGGATCGATCAGCGACTCGTGGTTGGCCGCGAGGATGCAGGGACCCTCGGCAGGTATCCGCGCACTGCCCGTCACCTCGATCCGGTAGACGGTGCGCAGGAAGCGCGAGAGGCCGATCGCGCGGAGGATCCGATAGCCGATCACCGCGCCGGCACGATCTGCGCGTCGCGGAGCAACCGTCGTGGGCGAATGGACACTTTCGGCGCGGAGAGTTCGCTGGATCGTGCGTGTGGAAACCGGTCGATCGGGGCGACAGTACGATAGTGGGCATGCCAGCGACTCACGTCGACCGCTCGACGCAAAGCTCTCTGGTGACGCAGGTCGCCACCGACTCCTCGCCGGCGGCGCCGCCCGTCGGCACCGCTCGCCCGTCCACGGGCCGCCTGAGCCAGGTGGTGACGCTGTTCGCCGTCCTCGTGCCGCCACTCGGCCTGCTCTCGGCGATGGGCCTCCTCTGGGGAGTTGCGTTCCACTGGGTCGACCTCGCGCTGCTGGCCGGGATGTACGTGCTGTGCGCGTTCGGCACGACGATCGGCTTCCACCGCTACTTCACGCACAAGGGCTTCGAGACGGGGCCGGTGCTGAAGGCGACGCTCGCGATCCTCGGCTGCATGACCGTGCAAGGGCCGCTGATCCAGTGGGTCACCGACCACCGCAAGCATCACGCGCTCTCGGACAAGGAAGGCGACCCGCATTCCCCGAACGTCGGTCACGGCGAAGGTCTGCTCGGCGCGGTCAAGGGGTTCTTCCACGCCCACGTCGGCTGGATGTTCTCCAACCTCGGGATGGAGGAGGGCCGCGCGTATGGCCGCGATCTCTACGAGGATCGCCTCGTGCGCGCGATCGACCGCCTCTACCTGGTCTGGGTGGTCTTGAGCCTCGGAATCCCGTTCGCGCTGGGCTACGCGATAGGGGGAACGCTCGGCTCGGGCCTCGCCGGGCTCGTCTGGGGTGGGCTCATCCGGATCTTCGCGTACCAGCACGCGACCTTCGCCGTGAACTCGATCTGCCACATGTTCGGGCGCCGAGAGTTCCGGTCTCGAGACGAGTCGCGCAACAACTGGCTGGTCGCGGTGCTCGTGCTGGGTGAGGGCTGGCACAACAACCATCACGCCTTCCCGGCCTCCGCCCGGCACGGTCTCGGCCGCTGGCAGATCGACGTCTCGTGGCTCGTGATTCGCGGCCTCGAGCGGCTCGGCCTCGTGCGCGACGTGCATCGCCCTTCGCGGGATCAGCTCGAGCGGCGCCGCCTGCAAGCTCAGCCCGCGGACGCCTGAAAGCGCGCGAGCTCGGCTGCCGCAAGCTCCGCCCACCGCCCCGCGCGTGGCAACGCCACAAGGGAGCCCCAGGGCGCCCGCAGCGCGAGGCCGTGCACCCCACCCGGAATGACGGTGTACGAGCCTTCGGCTCCGAGCCGTAGCGCTCGTTCGAAGCCGCGCCGCGAGCTCGCCGGGCTCACGCCGGGAACTCCGGGGAGCCAGCGGTCGAGCGCACCGTGCAGGACGGCCAGCCTGCGCCCGCGGAGCCCGGCGAGGTCGAGGCGATCGGGAAACCAGGGAGCTAGGCCGAGCACCGTCGTCACGCTCGGATGCGCCGCGGCCGCGGCGGAAACGGCTCCGCCCATGGAGAAGCCGACGAGCAAGCGTTCGCTCGCCGCCCGCGGCGTCGATCGCCGCGAGCGCATCCTCGACGCACAGGTCGAGCCGCTGCCAGGACTTGATGCGATAGCGGACCTCGGCGAAGCGAAGCGCGGGGAACTCGGGTGCGAGCCGGCACACGAACCATTCGAGCGTCGCACTCCACGTGCCGGGCACCTCGGCCGCCTGGCCCCCGTTCACGCAAACGACCGCGAGCGGCGCCGGCGTGCGGGAGAACCTGATCTCCGCCCCGGTCGGCAGCTCCTGCGGGGACGGAGGGGCTTGCATTCGCGCAGACGTTAGTCGGGCGGCGTGCTCTCGGCGGACGGGTGCAGCAGAGGTACGAGCGGCTCCCAGCCTGCGCGCAGCACGGAGACGAGCGACGGAGGGGTGATCAGCAGTGCCCGCTCGCGCTCTCGGTCGCGGTGTGGCCGAGACGTAGCCGGCCGCCGACCAGCGCAGCAGCTGCGCGCCGAGCACCAGGAAGGGCTCGTCGTCGTCGCAGAACGAAAGCGCCGTCGGGAAGCTCGTCGAACTCTGCTTCGTACAGGCGCTGCGCGCGCGTGCCGGGAGCGAGACGTTCTGCATGGAGCTGCGCATCGATTGCGTCGGCACCGGCCTGGCCGGGATGAAGCGTGCTCCCAGATCGTGACGAAGCGGTCGTAGTCCTCGCGCCGGCAGAGCGCGCACGGGCGATGCCCGGCCGCAAACGCCGTCACCTCGTCGAGGAAGAAGAGCTCGGTGAAGCGACCTGGCTGCATCAGCGGCGCGCGATGCCAGTCTCGAAACCGGAGCCTGCAGGCGATCCAGCGCTTGCTTGCGTATCGTCTGCGGATGCGTCCGGCCTCGTCGTGGAGGCATCCGCGATTCCCGTAGACCAATCCACGCGCGGGATCCGCGACGAGCTCCCCTAGCGGCGTGACCCGGTTCTGCAGCGGCATGCTCGATCAACGTACCCGCGCGGCGGAAGATGACGTCTGTCGAGGTCAGGTGGAACGAAGGTCGGCCCCTCGCGTCGATCTCGTTTTTTCGATGACTGTCCGTTATCCTCGGTGCCGGAGAAGCAGTTTCCCTTCGAGCAACGGACACTGATGCGTCGACGGCTCCAGTGGGCGACGGCTGTGCTGGCACTGGCGGCCGTTCTCATGGCGGGATCGATGCAACCGTCCGCAGTCGGCTCCGTCGGCGCGGAGGTACGAGAGGGTGGGGACTTCCGGATCAGCCTCGGAGCCGGCTGCTTCGACCACATCGACCCTGCTCTCGCCTACGGCGGCGCATCGTGGGCGGTCCTGGACACGGTCTGCGCGACGCTGATGGCGTATCCGGACAAGCCGCCGCCCGCGGGCTACAAGCTCGTCCCCGGGGTCGCGAAGGCCTACCCGCGCGTCTCCGAGGACGGCAGGACGTGGACGTTCACGCTCCGCAGCGGCTTCCGGTTCAGCGACGGCACGCCCGTCCGGGCGAGCGCCTTCGCACGCGCGATCAACCGCACCCTGGCACCCGGGGTCGAGACATCCGGTGCTCAGTACACGCAGGCCATCGTGGGGGCCGAGGACGTTCAGAAGGGCAAGGCGACGAGCGCGAGAGGCGTCGTCGCCCGCGGCAATACGCTCACTGTCCGCTTCAAGCGGCCCGTTCCCGACTTCCCGGCGCAGACGACGATGCCGTTCTTCTGTGCCGTCCCGCCAGGGTTGCCGTCCGACCCCGAGGGAGTCGGCGCCTTCCCGGCGGCGGGACCGTACTACGTCGCCGACTACCGTCCCGGCGAGCGCATCGTCATCGAACGCAACCCCCACTACGGCGGGAGGCGGCCACACCACGTCGACCGCTTCCTCGTCGACCTGCGGCCGACGTCGCCCGAACGAGATGCTCGACGAGGTCGAGCGTGGCGACGCCGACTGGGGCCGGACGCTCCGAGATATCCTGTTCGACCCTGCCAGGGGACTGGCCAAGAAGTACGGAGTCAACAAGTCACGGTTCTTCGTCAAGCCGGGACTCAGCTTTCGCGGCTACGCGCTCAACACGTCCCGACCGCTCTTCCGGGACAACCCGCGGCTCAGGCGGGCCGTGAACTTCGCGATCGATCGCTCCGCGCTCGAAGGCGGCGGCGGCCGCGGCGAGATCACCGACCAGTACCTGCCGGCGGCGATGCCCGGCTTCAAGGACGCCCACATCTACCCGCTTCGCCGTCCCGACCTTCGCCGAGCACGTGCGCTCGCACGCGGGAACACGCGAGGCGGCAAGGCAGTGCTCTACACGCTCGACTTTCCGCAGACGCTCGTGTACGCCCGGATCGTCAGGCGGAACCTGGCGAAGATCGGGCTCGACGTCCAGGTCAAGGGATTGCCACAGGTCAGCGTTCTTCTCGAGGGCGTTTGCGCGCGGCGAGCCCGTCGACATCGTGTTCACCCCGTGGACGCCCGACTACATCGATCCGTTCTCGTACCTCAACGTGTTCTTCGAGAGCCGGTTCATCGGAAGCTCGAACAACGCGCGGCTCGACTCCCCCGTCTACGACCGCCTGCTCCGCGAGGCGGCCGGCCTCGAGGGTGCGGCTCGAGCTCGCGCCTACGGATCGCTCGATGTACGGCTCGCCCGAGACGCCGCTCCGATGGTGGCGACCGCGTTTCATGCAACGAGCCGACGCTCGTGTCCAAGCGCGTCGGCTGCATCGTGCTGCGTCCGGAGCTCGACCTCACGGCCGTCTGCCTGAAGTAGCGCCTCAGGGCGCCTCGACGGCGAACCAGACGAAGCCGTCGGCCACGGCGATCCCGGCCGGCGCATTCTCGATCTCGATTGTCCGGACGACGTCATTGGTCGCGGGGTCTATGCGAGAGACGGTTCGGTCGGCACGGTTCGTGACCCAGACAGCGCCTGCACCGACGGCGACGGCCACCGGCTCGGAACCGACGGGAATCGTCGTCGTCGAGTACGTACTCGGGTCGATCCGCGTGACCGTGTCGTCGCCGGCGTTCGCGACCCAGATCGCGTCGGCGCCGTACGCGATCCCGGTCGGGCGGCTTCCGACGCTGATCGTCCTGAGCGGGCCCTCCTCGATCGTCGTCGGATCGAAACGGGAGACGGTGGACTCCCCGGAGTTGGCGACCCAGACGGACCCCCGTGCCACGACGAGCGCGGCTGGGACGCCGCCGGCGAAGGAAGAGGCGAGGACCCGCACCTGCGCCGGATCGATCCGGGCCAGCGTCGACTCACCGTACGCCGCCCAGACCGAGCCGGCGCCGACGGCGACGGCTCCTCTGCGCGTACCCTTGCGCGCCACGTCAATCGTCTCCGCGAGCTGGTTGAACTGCGGATCCACGCGAGAGAGCTGGCCGAGTCGGCCATGAGCGACCCACACGGCACCCTCGCCGACAGCGAGTCCGGTCGGCGTGCGCCTGTCGAGAGAGATCGTCGCCGTCGGGGCCCGCTGCGCCGAATCGATCCGGGTCAGCGTCCGATCCTCGAGATTTCCGACCCAGACCGACCCGGCTCCGGCGGCCACCGGACCCGGCCTGATCCCGACAGGCACCTCGGCCACGATCTCGTTCGTCCCGGGATCGATGAGCCCGAGGTGGTTCGGCTGAACGCCGCTCAGGCCGCCGGTGGAATCACGGGTCGCAAGGAAGGCAGCCACCGCGACCAGCAGCGTCAGCGAGCGCTACTGCTGCCGCGGCCAGAGCGGCCGGGCGGCGCCACAACGGCGGGCGGAGCGCCGCCTCCGCTGCCGCGGGAAGCTCCGCCTCGCCCCGCAAGGGCGGGAACGATTCCGATAGCCCGTCGGCCACCACTTGGTACAGGCGGACCGGCCGATCGAGGTCCTTGAGCCGTTGTTCGTCGAGGTCGCGGAGGAAGATGTGCAGGTCTTCCTCCTCGTCTTCGAGCAGCGTCTGTGTCGCCTGCGACACGAGGATCTGCCCACCGTGGCCGGCGGCCCCGATCCGAGCCGCACGGTGAACGGCAAGCCCCGTGTAGCGCCCGTCCGCCGCTACCGCATGGCCGGTGTGCAGGCCCATCCGCACCTTGACCTCCACCCCGTCCGGCCAGGGGTGCGAACGAAGCGCCAGCTGGCCCTCCACGGCGGCGAGCATCGCCCCGCGCGCGCTCGCAAAGGCGACGAAGAAGGAGTCGCCCTGGGTATCTACCTCGTGGCCGCCGTGGGCGGCGAATGCGGCCCGGAGCAGACGCTGATGCTCGACGAGCACCTCCGAGTAGCGCTCGCGAAGCTGCTTGAGAAGCCGCGTCGACCCTTCGATATCGGTGAAGAGGAACGTGATCGCGCCAGTCGGCAAGTCAGCCATCTCGGGAGAGCCTGACATCGCGTACAGCGACCTCGCAAGAGGCGCTCTCTGAGTAGTCTGATCTGATGCCCGGCGAGGCTCCGCGCGACCCCGAGGAGCTGGAAGCCGCGACAGCTCCGGCGAGCGGCGAGATCTCCGCGCTGACGACGATGGGAGCCGTGCATCTGACCGTGTCGGAGCTGGAGCGGTCGGTCGCGTACTACCGCCAGACGATCGGGTTGGACGTGCTCGACCGGGGAGGACGGCGATGCCCGGCTCGGTGCAGGTGCACGCGAGCTGCTGGTGCTCGTGGAGGAAGCGGGAGCACGGCCGGGCTACGGCTACACGGGCCTCTACCACTTCGCGCTCCTCGTGCCCGAGCGCCGCGACCTCGCACGCTGGCTCGCGCATGCAGTGCGCGACCGTGTTCCGCTCGCCGGCCTCTCCGACCACTTCGTCAGCGAGGCGATCTACCTGAGCGACCCGGACGGGCACGGGATCGAGATCTACTGCGATCGCCCGCGCGAGGTCTGGGAAGGACAGGTGGGGGCGAGGATGACGACGCTCCCTCTGGACACCGGCGACCTCCTGTCCGAGCTCGACGATCCGGCGACGGAGCCGTTCGACGGTCTGCCCGAGGGGACGGTGATGGGCCACGTGCACCTGAAGGTGGCCTCGATCGCCGGAGACGGTGACGTTCTATCGCGACCTGCTCGGCTTCGGCCTGATGGCGCAGCTCGGCGCGCAAGCCGCTTTTCTGGCCGCCGGCGGCTACCACCATCATCTCGGCGCGAACACCTGGGAGAGCGCGGGAGCGCCTGCTCCGCCTCCAGGAACGGCCGCGCTTCGGCACGCGACGATCGTGCTTCCGGACTCGGCCGAGCGCGACCGTCTGCTCGGCCGGCTCGAGCAGAGTGGTCAGTCTCCGCGCGAGAGCCCTGACGGCACGACGGTCGTCGATCCGTCCGGCAACGCGCTCGTGCTCGCCGTCGCGACGAGCTGAGTCGCCGGCGCTGACGCGGGCGCGGAATCGGCGTCTAAAGCGTCATGCCCGGGATTGCGTCGTCGTCCTTGCCGCCCTTGCCCTCGTCGATCCTCAGCAGGAGGTGCGAGGTCCGGGCGAGCGGCAACGCGGAGGAGTTGCGCGTGCTGTTCATCGGGAACAGCTTCACGAGCACGAACGACCTGCCCGCGCGGGTTGCCGAGCTCGCGGCGGCCACCGGGCGCAGGATGCGAGCCCGCGCGATCGTCTTCGACGGCTTCAGCCTCGAGGACCACTGGCGACGGGGTGCCGCTCGCGCTGCTCTTGCGAGCGGCGAGTGGGACGCCGTTGTCATGCAGCAGGGCCCGTCGTCGTTACCGGAGAACCAGGAGCACCTTCGCCTTTGGGCGACGAGGTACGCCGCCCTCGCGCGCGCGGCTGGGACCAGACCAGGATTGCTCACCGTATGGCCCGAGTCTCGGCGGCGTACGGCGTTCCCGGCCGTCATCGTCTCCTACCGGAAGGCAGCCGAGGCCGCGGCTGCCGATCTCTACCCGGCCGGGGAGGCGTGGCGCGCAGCGTGGGCGTGCGATCGTCGCATGGCTCTGTACGGCCCGGACGGGCTGCACCCGAGCCGTCTCGGCACCTACGTGGCAGCCCTCGTCGTCTACGGACGCCTGTTCAAGGCTCCGCTGCTCGCGTCGGCCCTGACGCCGGACGGTGTTTCCGCACACACCGCCCGCCTGCTGCAAGCGGCCGCCGCGACGGCACTCGGCCGCCGTCTGCCGCCCGCTCGCCGGTGCGGTTGACGATCGCCCGCAAGCAAATGGCCCTCCGCGCGGATTCCGGTCCCGCCGAGTCGCTAGACGCGGCCGGAGAACGTGTCGCAGGAGTTCGGGCCGCCGCCTTCGAGCCCGCGGACGAACCAGCTCTGCCGCTGCTCGGCCGAGCCGTGCGTCCACGACTCCGGAGTGACACGGCCTTGCGCCTTCTCCTGAATACGGTCGTCACCCACGGCCGCGGCCGCGCTCAGACCGTCCTGGATGTCCTTGCGCGTGATCTCGACGATCAGCCCCGTGCGCTTCGCGTTCGCGACCCACGCGCCCGCGTAGCAGTCGGCCTGGAGCTCGACCCGCACCGCGTCGCTCTGCGGACCGGTGTCGCCGCTCTGCGCCTTCTGCAGCACACCCGTCAGGTTCTGGACGTGGTGGCCGTACTCGTGGGCGATGACGTAGGCCTCGGCCAGCGGGCCCCCCGAGGCACCGAATCGCGACTCGAGCTCGTCGAAGAAGCCGAGGTCGATGTAGATGTACCGGTCGCGCGGGCAGTAGAAGGGGCCGACGTTGGAGCTCGCGTTCCCGCAGCCGGTGGACACGGATCCGTCGAAGAACCGCGTCTTGGCGGGAGAGTAGTTCCGCACCGTCTTCGACCAGTACGCCTGGACGCTGTTGACGACCGCGAGGATCCTGCAGTCCTCGCGCTCGTTCGCATCCTGGCCCGTCTTGCAGTCCTCGAGCGTCGCCGCCGGGCCGCCGGTTCCCGCCGTCTGGCCGGCGAGGTCGTCGAGTGGCCCGAGCCCACCGCCGCCACCGAATGGATTTCCGCCGAGCAGCACGATCGCGACGACGATGATCAGGGTCACGATGCCGCCGCCGCCGAGCGCCATCGGAGCGCCGCCTCCGACGCGGCGCCCGCGCAGGTCCTCCACCTGGGAGCGGTCGAGCCTGGCGCCCTTTCGAAACTTCACGCTCAGCTACCTACCCCGTTGCAGCCCGATTTACTCCTGGAGTCGACGCGGTGTAGCCGTAGGATCGCGGGCGATGCGCCGCGAGCACCCTTTCTGGACGCTCGTCTGGATCCGGGTCGCCTTCTTGCTCGGGACCGCTGCGACGATCCTGTGGGCTCCCCGCACGGGGGACGCGAGCGTTCCCGACCGCGCGTGGGATCCATTCACCGATCTCGTCTTCGGTACGTTCGACCACTGGGACGCTCGCTGGTTCCTCGACATCGCGCGAGACGGCTACAGCGAGACCTCGGCCGCGTTCTTCCCCCTCTACCCCATGCTGCTCTCACTCCTCGGGTCCTCGCTCGTCTGGGGCACGCTGCTCTCGCTCGTCGCGGCCGGGCTGGGGGCCTGGTTCGTCGCGGCGATCGCGCAGCCGAAGCTCGGCGCAGCGGGCGCGCGCGACACCGTGCTCATCCTCGCCCTCTTCCCGACGGCATTCGTCTTCACGGCGCTCTATTCGGACGGGCTCTTCCTGATGCTCTCGGCCGCGTCGTTTCTGGCTGCCGAGCGAGGGCGGCCCTGGCTGGCGGGGATTGCCGGAGGGCTCGCCGTCGCGACGAGAGCGATGGGCTTGGCGCTCCTGCCGGCGCTCGTCTACCTGCTCTGGCCCCGGCACCGGCGCGATGCCTGGCGCCTGGCTCCGTTGCTCCTGCTGCCGGCGGCGCTCGGCCTCTACGCGCTCTACCTCGACCGCGAGCTCGGTGACGCGCTGGGCCTTCACCGACGCCCAGTCCGCCGGGTGGGATCGCGAGCTCGCGACCCTCGGACCGCTGGGCGGCCTCTGGATGGCGATCGAGGCGGGCGGGCACGGGGCGCTCGAGATCCTCCGCGACCTTCCGCGCACCGATCCCGGCGGCGCCGGGTTCTCGCAGCCGCTCAAGGTCTCCTTCTGGAACGCCGTCCATTTGCTCGTACTCGTGCCCGTCGCGTGGCTCACCGTCGTCGCCTGGAGACGTCTCGGGCCTGCGCTCGGCCTCTACGCTCTTGCCACGCTCGTTCTGATCCTCAGCGTTCCGTCCACAGGTTTTCCGCTCATCAGCCTCCCCCGCTTCCTGCTCACGGACTTCCCCGTCCTGATCGCTCTCGCTGCGGTGATTCGCGAGCGGCCGAGCCTCCGCACCGGGGTTCTCGTCGCGCTGGGAGCGCTCAGCGCTGCTGCGGGCATCGCGTTCTCCCGCGGGATCTGGGTCGCGTGACAGCCGCGTTGCGTGCCGCCCGTCGAGGACTCCGAGCTCGCGCTCTCGACGCTGAGCGTCGACGCCGGGAGGACGTCTCGGGTGCGGAGA
Source organism: uncultured Alphaproteobacteria bacterium (assembly GCA_963846475.1). GTDB lineage: Bacteria > Pseudomonadota > Alphaproteobacteria > Rhizobiales > Afifellaceae > DASWJZ01. The sequence continues at coordinate 104,585 of CAWJVZ010000003.1, forward strand.
CGACGAGGTCGACTCGCTCCTCTACGTCATCTCCGGCGCAGGCGTGCTCGATCTGCACGGGAGTCACCCGCTTGCGCCGGGCACCGCCGCGCTCGTGCTCGCGGGAGAGGAGGGTGCGCTCGAGGCCGGCGACTCCGGGCTCGCGGTCGTCCGGGCGACGGTCGGAGCGAACGCGGACCGGCACGCGCCGCTCGGGCCTCGGGAGACGGTCGTCCGGCGAGACGAGGCTGGCTCCGCGGCGGCGACGGGCGCGCGCTCGTTCCGGATCCTCTTCGGCCCCCACAACGGCTCGACGCGCGCGACGCTCTTCCTCGGCTTCATCCCGCCCGGGAAGGCGCCCTGGCACTACCACCTCTACGACGAGATCGTCTGGGTGCCGGAGGGGCCGGGGAAGCTCCACCTCGGTGAAGGACTAGACGAGCTCGGCGCCGGGTCCGCGTTCCGTTTGCGTCCCCGGCAGGTGCACAGCGTCGAGAATGCGGATCCGGCAAGCGACATGACGGTGCTCGGGATCTTCACGCCGGCCGGAAGCCCGGCCGCCGCCTATCTCTCGCCGGAGGTAGCGGCCTCATACCGCTTCTCTCCGCGATGAGCGCGCTCCCTCGCCCGGTGCTGCTCTACGACGCCGGCTGACGTTTCTGTCGCTGGACGGCGCGTGTCGTCGTCCGCCTCGATCGCGACCGCGAGCTGGCACTCCTTCCGATCGACGACGACGAGGCCGAGGGGCTACTCGCCGCGATCCCGAAGGTGGAGCGCGACGAGAGCTGGCGCCTGGTCCATGCCCGGGCGGCAGGGTCGTCGGGCACGGGCAAGGTCTCGTCGAGCTGACGCGGAGCATGCGACTCACACGTCCTATGTCCGCCGCTGCTCCGCCGGGTACCCGGCGGAATTCTCGACAGCCTGTATGCGCTCCTCTCCGAACAAGCGCGACCTGTCGGCCCACGTGGTGCCGGACGGCGCGGCGCCGCGACGATTTCCTTAGGCCGTCAAGCCGCGAGCGTGCACCGCGAGCCAGATGCACGGCGGGTCGGCGCTCGTCCGCTCGACCCGGTGCCGAGCTCCCGCGGGAATCGCCGCAGTGTCACCCCGCGCGAGCTTCGTGCTCGTGCCGTCGGCGAACGAGAGCACGGCTTCCCCCTGGAGGACGGCTACCCACTCGTCCCGGTCCTGCTCGAGCCACTCCCCGGGCGGCGTGAACTGCCCGGTCGAGACGATGCGCTCGACCAGTACGTCCTCGCCGCCTGCGAGGCGCTCGCAAAGCTCCCGGCTGGGGAGGTCTGCCGGGAGCGAGAAGAGGTTCACCGGCCGACCGTGTCGACGCTAGGCGGCCGCGACCTCGCGCGCGAGCGAGTCGACGGACAGCGGCTTGCCGGTGGCCTGCTCGACGAGCTTGTCCCAACGCACGGAGAGACCCGGCGAGTACAGGCGCTCGACGAGTAGGCGACCGGCTTCGGGCCGGTCGACGAGGCCGCCGGCCTCGCTTCGAAGCGCATCCTGGAGCTGGGAGGCGACGATCGAGCCGTAGAGGTAGGTGTGGTAGTAGACGGGAGCCACCGCCACGTGGATCTTCGCCGCCCAGTCGGGCGCGCGCCGGTCGTTCGGCGGCCGGACGAGCTGGTGTCGCGAGACGAGCTCCCACCAGGCCGCGTCGAGGTCGGCTTCGGGATCGCCGTAGAGCTTCCGCTCGAACCCGGTCATGACGAGCACCCAGCGGGTGAACACGAGGAGCTGGGCAGCGCGGGCCGCCCGTAGCCCACTCTCGAGCGCGACGGCTTCGCCGGCATCGAGCTCGAGCACGTCCTCGAGCCACTCGCGCTGAGCGGCGAGCCCGCCGAAGAGAATCGCGGACGCTTCCGTGGTCACGAGATGCGTGTCGCGGAGCAGCCACGGAAGGTCGCGGTCGAAGCCGAGGTCGTACACCGCATGTCCGAGCTCGTGCAGCAACGTGTCCATCGAATCGTGGTTGTCGGTCACGTTCGCAAGAACGCGAACGTCACCGCCGCGGTCGAGGTCGAGGCAGAAGGCGTGCTGACACTTGCCCGGCCGTGGGAAGAGGTCGCTGCGCGCGAGCGTCCCGGCGACGTCGATCGCCAGTCCGTCGAACGTCCGGTTGCCGAGCTCGACGATGTCGCGGTCGCGAAAGAAGGGGTCGAGGTCGAGCGATCCCTCCGCGGGCGGCTCCTGGAAGAACGGATCGGCGTAGTGCCAAGGCCGAAGCTCGTTCGTCGAGCACCCGAAGCGCGAGGCAAGCTGCTCGTCGAGGGCGACCTTCCAGCGCGCGAACGGCTCCGCCGTGGCTCGGTCGCACGCCTCGAGCGTTACGAAGAGCTTCTCCTCGTCGAGCTCCGAAGCCGCGATCGAGAGGGCGAACCAGTCGCGGTAGCCGAGCGAGCGGGCCGACTCGTTGCGGAGCCGCGCCAGCTCGCGGACGTCTTCGGCGACCGCGGCCCCGACGGTCTTCGAGGCTTCCCATGCCTCGCGCCGCTCGTCCACGTCGTCGCTCTCACGGAGGATTCGCTTGATCGCGATGTCGTCGACCTCCTCGCCGCGCACAACCCCGCGGTGCCTCGCGAAGCGTCCCTCGACGGACGCTTCGAGCTCGACGATTCGCTCGCGTAGAGCCGCGGGCACCTGGTGCGGAAGCATGAGATCGCGCAGCAGGTCGAGCTGGCGCCGCACGAGACCGTCCGAGCCGCCGTTCGCCCGAGCCGCCTCGAGCGACGCATAGAGATCCGCGTCGGCGAGCGCGTTCGAGAAGTCGAGCTCGGTGTCCGCGCGTCGTCGCTCGTTTTCGGCGCTCGCATCGACGTTCGCGTCCCACCACGCGAGGTTTCGAGCGTGCGTGATCGGGCCGAGCGTCTGTTCGGCGGACTCGACGAGTGAGGCCGCAGGCACGGTCGAAGTGTACGGACGCGGGCCTCGCGTGCGCGCCGAGATATGTCGAGTATGCGACAACCGAGCGCGCGATCCGCCGATCCGCGTTCCCTTGCTCTTCCCTGGAAATGCACCACTTTTCTTCCCACGAACCGAAGCGAGGCCGCACCATGTCGTGTGGATGCGCAGAAGCCTCGGGCCCCTTCTCTGCGAGCTGCACGCGCACTCGCGCTGGAGCGACGGGGAGCTGCCGCTCTCGGAGCTCGTCGACCTGCACGGACGCGCCGGCTTCGACGTCCTCTGCGTCACCGATCACGTCGTCCGCAGGGACGACCCGTGGCGTGCGCGCGAGGGCATCCGCTTCCGCTCCGTGGACGAGACGTCCTGGGACAACTACCTCGCGGAGATCGAGCGTGAAGCGGCACGAGCCCGGAAGACGTACGGCATGCTCGTCGTTCCCGGGCTCGAGCTGACATTCAACGACGAGGAGCCCAGTGCTCGCGGCACATGCGTCGAGTCGGCCTGGCGAGGCGATCGGGCTAGAGCGAAGCTTCGTCTCCGTCGACCCGGGATCGCGGAGATCGAGACGGCACCCGGCCGGCGCCGCGACATCGCGGCGCACCCGTACGGCGACGAGCCCGCGCACGCGACACGCGCCTTACGAAGCGCTTCGCGCGCGACGAGAAGCTGCGCGGGCTCGTCCACCGCTTCGAGCTGTTCAACCGTACGCAGCTCTTCGGCTGGGTCGCCGAGTCCGGGCTTCCAGCGGTTGCGGCCGGAGATTTCCATCGCCCCGAGCATCTCGCGGGATGGAAGACGCTGCTTCCGAGTCTCCACGACGAGTCGGCTCTCGTCGACTACCTCCGCTCGCCACGCCCCGTCTACCTCGCCCGTTTCGACCTCGAGCTATCGCGCGTGGCGGCCTGAGCACGCTGTAGCGTTCGCGACCGGTGAGGATCCGCGAGCGTGAGCATCCGCCGCAACGCACGATTCCGTGGAGCTGGTACGTCGATCCTGCGGTGCTCCAGCTCGAGCTGGACCGCATCTTCCACCGCTTCTGGCAGTACGTCGGCCGCACCGACGAGGTGGCGGAGCCGGGCTCGTTTCACACGTCGCGCGCGGGCGACGTCCCCGTCCTCCTCGTCCGCGACGGAGATGGGACGCTTCGCGCCTTCCTGAACGTCTGCCGCCATCGCGGCTCGATCGTCTGCAAGGGCTCGGGCAGGCGCGAGACGCTTCAGTGTCCGTATCACGCCTGGACGTACGGGCTCGACGGGCGGCTGCTCAAAGCGCCGCGGTCGGAGCGTGAAGGGGGGCTAGAGCACGAGGAGCTCGGGCTCGTCCCCTTGCAGCTCGAGACCTGGGGGCCGTTCGTGTTCGTCAACCCCGATCTCGAGGCACCGTCGCTCCGGGAGTCGCTGGAGGACGTCCCCGAGCGGATCGCCGCGGCGGGAATCGACGTAGACGGGCTCCGATTTCTCACCCGCGCGGAGACCGAGTACGAGGCGAACTGGAAGATCTGCGCGGAGAACTTCCTCGAGTGCTACCACTGCGCGGTCGCACATCCCGGCTTCTCGGCCGTCGATGGACGTGTCTCCGGACGCCTACCTCCTCGAGACCAGCGGCTTCCGCATGTCTCAGCACGGCCCGCCGAGGCCGGAGCCGCGAGGCACGTACGATCCGAGGGGCGAGGTCGAGCGCAGCCAGTTTCACCTGCTCTTCCCGGGCACGGTCGTCAACGTCATGCCCGGGCGACCCAACTTCTCGATCGGCCCGATCGTCCCGCTCGGGCCCGAGCGCACGTATCGCTTCCTCGACTACTTCGTCGCCCCGGATGCAGACGACATCTGGATCAGGGAGATGCTCGCCTTCGACGCCCAGGTCGGTGCCGAGGATCGGGTTCTCGTCGAGCGGGTCCAGGCCGGAGTTCGGTCAGGTCTGCTCGACGAGGGGCGGCTCATGCCCGACTCCGAGCAGCTCATCGCGCATTTCCAGTCGCTCCTCGTCGACGCGCTCGCCTGACGGCGCGGGCCGCCCTGCTCTTTCCCGCCGCGCGCCTGACCGGCCCAAAGCGTCTCGTTTGGTTAACGTGCCGCGCGCACATGCGGATCAGCCTGACTCCCCGCACGACCGAGTTCTTCACGCTGTTCGCCCGAGGCCGGCGAGAACGCGCTCGAGACGGCGCGGCTCGTCGAGCGCCGCTTTCGCGAGCATCCCGAACTCCGGCGTCACGCAGGAGCAGGTGAAGGCGGTCGAGACGCCGGCGACCGATCACCCGCGAGCTCATCACGCTCCTCAACACCCAGTACATCACGCCGTTCGACCGGGAGGACATCTACCTGCTCGCAACGGAGATCGACGACGTCGTCGACTACCTCGAGGAGGCGTCGGACCTCCTCGGTCTGTACGGCGTCGAGATGCCCGACGCGGCACGCGGTCGAGCAGTGCGCGGTGCTCGTCGCGAGCCTGCGAGCAGCTCGCGGTCGCGCTGCGACAACCTCAAGGGGATGAGCGGGGTCCAGGAGGCCCTCGTCGAGCTGAAGCGGCTCGAGGACGAGGGCGACCGGATCCTCCGGGACGCGCTCGCAGCGCTGTTCCGCGACGAGCGGATCGACCCCCTGATCGTGATCCGCTGGAAGGACATCTACGAGGCGCTCGAGCGCGCGACTCGACGCCTGCGAGACGGCGGCGAACGTGATCGGGAACATCGTCGTGAAGAACGCCTAGGAGCGTCATGGACGACTCACGCTCGTCGCGGTCGTCGCCGTCGCGCTCTTCTTCGATTTCACGAACGGCTTCCACGACACGGCCAACTCGATCGCGACGAGGGGTCTCGACCCGCGCGCTGAGCCCCGCGGCTCGCGGTCGCCATGGCGGCGGTCCTCAACTTCGCCGGCGCGTTCGTCTCGTTCGAGGTCGCGGCGACGATCGCGAAGGGCATCGTCGATCAGGCGGCGATCACGCTCAGCGTCGTGCTCGCCGGCCTCGTCGGTGCGATCACCTGGAACCTCGTCACCTGGTTCTCGGCCTTCCCTCGAGCTCGAGTCACGCGCTGATCGGCGGGATGCCGGGTCGGCGATGCTCGCCGCGGGCTGGGACGTGGTGCAGTGGGGCGGGATCAGGGACAAGGTGCTCGTCCCCTCGCTCGTCGCCCCGCTTCGTCGGCGTCGCAATCGCGTTCGCGCTGATCTTCGCGATCACCTGGCTGATCGCTCGCCGCTCACCGCCGCGCGTGAACAGGGTCTTTCGCCGGCGCAGCTCGTCTCGGGCGGCTTCGTCGCGTTCACCCACGGGACGAACGACGCGCAGAAGACGATGGGGATCATCGCGCTGGCGCTGATCGCCTCGGGCGACCTCCCGCCGGACTTCGAGCGGCCCCGCTCTGGGTGATCGTCTCGGCGGCGCTCGCCATGGCCGCCGGCACCTACGCGGGCGGCTGGCGGATCATCCGGACGCTCGGGCAGCGGATCGCGAAGATCGACCCGCCTCAGGGCTTCGCCGCCCAGACTGCGTGTGCCGGCATTCTCTGGGGACCGCGCACTACGGCTTTCCCGTCTCGACGACGCACACGATCTCCGGCTCCGTTCTCGGCGCAGGCGCGATCCGCGGCTTCTCCGCGGTGCGCTGGGGCGTCGCAGGGAACATCCTCCTGGCCTGGATCTTCACGATCCCGATGGCAGCCCTCGTTGGCGGGCTCATGCAGCTCGTCACACGAGTGGAGGGCGGAGACTTCATCGTGCTCGCACTTGCGATTGCGATCGCGACCGTGGCTTTCGTCGGCCGCAGCTACGAGACTCGCCGGCTGGCCCCCGCCGGCGCCTGAGCTGCCCGCCATGACTCACCCTGGCAGCGACCTCGACCAGGCAGCCGGTGCGCCGGGAAGAATCCCCGAAGTGAACGTCGCGATCATCGACGTCGGATCGAACTCGATTCGTCTCCTCGTCGCTCGGGTCGAGGGTGGGAGCGTCGAACAGCTCCACCGCGAGCGGGTGTACGTGCGGCTCGGCGACGATGCGTTCCGGCGTGGCCGCATCGGCTCGCGGAAGCTGAAGGAGACGCGCTCGGTCGCCGGGAAGTATGCGAGGGCCGCCCGGAAGGCCGGCGCGGAGTGCCTCGAGACGATCGTCACGGCGCCGGGCCGACAGGCCGAAAACCACGACGAGCTCGTTCGAGTGCTGGCGAAGGCGACGCGCTCGTCGGTGGTCGTGCTCAGTGCCGACGACGAGGGCAGGCTCGCGTGGGAAGGTGCGGTCGCCCGGATGGACGATCCGCCCGAGATCGTGGCCGTCGTCGATCTCGGCGGAGGGTCGTGCGAGCTGGCGGTGGGACACCCCACGATAGGCCCCGAATGGGTGCGCTCGATCGACGCCGGTGCTTTGCGCGTGACGCGCGCGTTTCTCGGCGAGAATCCACCGGGCGTCGCACGCGTCGTAAGCGCCCGGCGCGAGATCGAGCACATGGCTGCGGACTTCGGTCCCCCGCGGCCCGATACGGCGCTCGCCGTCGGTGGAACCGCACGCGGGGTCGGGCGGGTCATCGGCAAGCGATTCAGCGTCGAGTCGCTCGAAGAGCTCGCTGCGCACCTCTCCACCGTGCCGGTGGAGGAGATCACCGAGCCGCACGGGATTACACCGGAGCGGGCCGAGACGCTCCTCGGGGGCACGCTGGTGCTGGCCGAGATCGGGCGTCGCCTGGACTCGGATCTCGAGGTCGGGCGAGGCGGGCTACGAGAGGGCGCGGCGCTGGCTCTCGCCCGAGCCGAGGCCGCCGCAGCGTAGAGACGGGCGGGTGGTTCCGCTGGGCACTCGGCGATCGAGCAGGCGCAGGATCTTCGTGCTGGCGCTCCAGCGAGGAACAGCGTTACGGGGGAGGGCGAGCGTGCGGTTGAGCGTGCGTCATGCGGCTCGCGGTCGCCCTTTGGTAGCGCATGATCTGCTCCGATCGAAGCTCCAAAAGCTGTACCAGGTCAAGCCGAGCGACGACCGCGTGCCTTGCGAGCGCGTCGGTCAAGCAGTGCCCACGCCGACGGCCAGTCGGCTCGCGCCTTCGCTCGCCGGCTCCGTTCGCGTTTCAGGAGCTTCCGCACGACTTTCGCCGCCTCGGGCCTTCCTTGCGCCCACGTGCGAATCCGCTCCTCGGCGACGAACGCGTCCTGATGCTCACCGAGCACGTCCTGGAGATCCTTCGCCGCCTCGACGAAGCGCTCGCCGAGCTTGCCCAGCTCGAGCGCGGCGAGCTCGGCCGCGTACCGGGCGCGCTTGACCCGGATCCGCGCGGCATGGAGCTCGTCGTCGCTCGAGTCGTCGTCGAGCCGACCGAATGCCCGTCGCGTGCGCTGGAACTCGGCCCACCAGAGCTCGGCGAGCGTGGCGCCCGATCCATCGGCGGCAAGTCGCGGATGGGGTCCTCGAGCCGGTCGAGGAGCCTGAAGTACCGCTCGTCCGAGAGCGCCGACACCACCGCGGCGCGTGCCTTTCGGCGTTGTCGCGCGAGCGTTTCGAGCAGGCCGCGTACGACCCCCTGGTCCTCGCCGAGGCGCGCTGTCTGCCGCTCGAGACGCTCGCTGAGGACGTCGAGGTCGCGCGCAGGCCCGAGCGTCGTGCCGAGCCAGCCAAGCTCGGCGCGCAGCTCGTCTCCCCACTCCGGATCGAGGAGCGATCTTGCCGCGCGTAAGAATGCGCGCGCTCTTCGCGTCGCGACCCGCATCTGGTGAAGATCCTCGGGATCGGTGCCGAGGCGCGTTCCCGGGTCGTGGGCCACGAGGCGACGGTGCTGATCGGCGAGGGCCGCCGCCAGAACCGCGTCCGGTGTGGCGTCGGAGGCCAGAGGCAGGCTGTCGGGTGGAGACGGCAGGTCGAGCGCGCGGTAGACCTTCGGGCGAAACTCGGCCGGCTCGGCTCCCGCCCGCCGAAGATCCTTCTCGAGCCGACGCAGCGTGCTCTCGTCACCGGCGTCGACCAGCTCCACCTCGAGCTCACGGAAGCGGGACGTGATGCGCTGACCGTCCAGCACCGCCACTGAGTCCTCCACGATCTCGGCGCCGTCGACTCGCACGGTCTTGCGACGGGTGCGAAGCCGAGCGATGCGCACCGGCTGCGAGCCGCGAAGGTGGACAGTGAGCAGTGCGAGGAGGTCGCTCGGCGGGCGGGAGGGCGTGCCCGAGACCTCCAGCTCGATCCGGAACGCGCCACGCGGCACCTTGAGTTGCCAGAGCCCGGCTCCGCCTTCGCTGCGATGGCGGAGCGTGATGTTGTTCCGGGCGAGCCGAAGCTCAGGCGTGTCGAAGTACGTCGACACAAAGTCGCGATTCTGCAGCGGGACTCCGTCGAGGTCCGCCAGCCGGAAGCCGTCGGTCGGAGTGAGCTTCAGCTCCCGTTCCTCGGTCTCGCGCAACGCTTCGCAGCGTAGTGCGGGAAGCGACGAAAGAGATCTCCGAGTGGTAAACGAGCGGTCTTGGGGCTAGCCCCGAGCCGCATCGCCGGTGACGGCCGCCGAGGCCGGTCTCCCGCGGACGAGCTGATTCGCCAGCGATCCGGTGACGGCGCCAAAGAGTGGAGCGCTGAGGTACGTCCAGAGCGCGTCGGCTGCCCCGAGACATGCCCGAGCCCGCCGCCGTCCGCGTCGACATGATCGCGCCGCAGCCGCGAAGACACCGATCGCCTCGGCCACCAACGTGCGTGCAAGCCCCGAGCGCACGAACTATGCAGCCGACGAGACTGCCGCCGGCTCGGAGAACAGCCGGCCGATCCGCTCGAGCGCTCCGGGCTCGAGTCGGTAGTACGCAAACGTGCCGCGCTTCTCGCGCTGGAGAAGGCCTGCTTCGACCAGGTGCCGGAGATGGTGGCTCACGGTCGGCTGCGAGATACCGAGCGTGGGCTGGAACTCGCACACGCAGACCGATTTCCCCTCCGCCTGGAGAAGGACGTTGAGAATTCGAAGCCGGTTTCGGTCGCCGAGCGCCTTGAAGAGGCGTTCGAGCTCGGTGGCCTCGTCGTTCGACAGCGACGAGCCTGCCAGCGGTGTGCAGCACTCGACGAGAGGGGGATCCGTCACGCGTCCGATCCTAGTGATCGTCATCGATAGAGAGGTTCGCTCTCCACATATTCACCACGCTCGATATTGACTGGCATCGATGAATCATGCAAGCATCTCTCGGTGAATCCGATCGGGAGGTCGCAGTGACCGAGATGCTCGATCCCGTTACCCGCAACCATGTCGAGAAGGCTGCGGAGGCGCTTCAAGACGAGTTCGCGGGAACGTTCTCCCGCGAGACGATCGCGCGCTTCCTCGCAGAGTCCGTCGAGCTGCTCGGCGAGTCGAAGATCAACGTCTTTGTTCCTGTGCTCGCGCACCGTTTCGCACGCGAGCGGCTCAAGGCCTTGGGACAGGCCGAAGGGCTGATCATGAAGGAGCAGCCGGAAGTGCTGTTCGTATGCGTTCAGAACGCCGGCCGGAGTCAGATGGCTGCGGGCCTGCTCGCGCTCCGTTCGAGCGGCCAGGTCAGCGTGCGCTCGGCGGGCTCCGATCCGGCCGAGAACGTGAACCCGCTCGTTTCCGAGGTGATGGCGGAGCTCGGCGTCGACCTCGGAGAGGCTTTTCCCAAGCCGTTGACCGACGAGGTGGTTCGCGCGGCGGACGTCGTGATCACCATGGGCTGCGGCGATGCCTGCCCGATCTATCCAGGAAAGCGCTACGAAGACTGGGAGGTTGCCGACCCGGCCGAGGCGTCGTCGTTCACGAAAGTCCGGGCTATCCGCGACGAGATCGACGCGCGAGTGCAGCGTCTTCTTGCCGAGCTCGAGGTTCACGCCGCCGACTGACGTAGGGAAGGGGCGGCCTCTCGGCCGCCCCTTCTGACCAGGCGGGTCGTGGGAGGAAAGGCCGGATCAGGTCTTCTTGGCCGCGTTCACCGCGAGGATGAAGTTGGACCGTGCCCTCTTGAGCTGCGTCTTCGTCAGCGAGACGAACCTGGCGCGATTCGCGATCTTGACCTCGTTGTCGAAGATGTAGTCGATGAACGCCTGGACCTCGGTGCGCCTGAAGGACGAACCCTTTGCATAGATGAAGAGCGGACGGGAGAGCGGTTTGTACGTGTTGTTGTGCACGGACGCGACACCAGGCGCGACGCACTGGTCCGTCTTCGGGTTCCGGACTTGAACCGCGTTCAGCCGGCTCTGGTTGGCGATGAAGTACGAGTAGCCGAAGTACCCCATTCCGCCACGCTCACCCGAGACGCCCTGGACAAGCACGTTGTCGTCCTCGCTCGCCTGATAGTCGGTGCGGCTGGCACGCGCTCGGCCGTTGATCGCCTCGGTGAAGTACTCGAACGTGCCCGAGTCGGTGCCGGGGCCGAACAGCTTCAGAGGCACGTCGGGAAAGCTCGACCGCACGTCCTTCCAGCTGTTGATCTTCGAGCCCGGCTCCCAGATCTTCTTCAGCTCGGGAACCGAAAGGCAGGTCGCCCAGGTGTTCTGCTGGTTGATGACGACAGTCAGCGCGTCGTTCGCCACCGTGAACGCGCGCCATGAGCCGATGTTGTTGTCCTTGCAGCTCTTTGCCTCGGTGACTCTCATGGGACGCGAGGCATCGGAGAGATCTGTCTCGCCCTTGCAGAACCGCTGGAAGCCGCCGCCCGTACCGGAGATGCCGACGGTGACCTTCACACCGCTCGCGCCTGCCCTCGCAAAGAGCTCGGCTGCTGCTGTCGTATACGGGCCGACCGTCGACGATCCGTCGGCGGTGATCGAGCCCTTGAGCTTCTTCAAGTTGTAGGTGGGTCCGGCGGTGGACGCAGCGAGCGCCGCGGAGCCGATCGCGAGACCTGTCACGACACCGGCCACGACCAGAGCGCCGCGTCGCGCGAATACCTGTTTCATCTTGCCCCCAACTCCTCTGTCGATTGCCGTTCCGCGGCGATCGTCGCTGCGCGTGAGGAGCGGGTGGGACGAGAGGACGTGAACAGGCGGTCGCGATGTGGTGAACGCGATCGCGACTAGGGTGCGCTGAGGAAGCCCTCGAACTGCGAGTTCGTGAGCCCACCAGGCGTCATGACCACGACGGCGAGGCGCCCGCCGCCTTTCGCTCCCACATAAGCCCCGGTGCCGCGGATGAGCGACCACGTGCCCGTCCCGACGGTGCTGCCATTCCCGGCGCCGACGAACTCCACGCGCCAGCGGATGACGAACGTGCCGCGCTGTCCGGTGAGCGTCTCGATCGCGGTGTAGACGGCGATCCGCTGGCCGCTACGGATGACGTACGGCCGCTCGGCGGCTGCCAACGAATACCTGCCCGAGTCGACCTTGAGCCGGCCGGGAGTCAGGGCGTAGAAGACGAACGTGCCGTCGGGCACTCCAAATCGATGCTTCTGCTCGAGCATGATTCGCTGCTTTGACGCCACGGAGCCCGCCGACACGGTGGAAACAAGCGTCAACGCGACTGCCGCAAGAACTGCAAGCGCAACCACGGAACGACCACGTACTCTCATCGGCTCCTCCTCGTAGACATCTGGGCTCGAGGCTGGCAGGGAGCTCTAATCGGTGGCTACGGGCCACTAAGGGTCGGCTAATTCCTCCTGCTCAGAGGACATTTTCTCGGCGGCGCAGAAGTGCTAGTTTCGCGGCACGCACGACGGGTCGGCCTCCCTCGAGTTCCGAATCCTCGGCCCCCTTGAGGTATGGCGAGACGGGCGTGAGGTCTCGGTTGGCGCCGGCCGCCACCGTGCGCTGCTCATCGCGTTGCTCATCCGTGCGAACGAGGTGGTTTCGAGCGACCGCCTGATCGACGAGCTCTGGGGGGAACGGCCGCCGGAGACGGCAGCGACTGCGGTGCACGGCTTCGTCTCGCAGCTTCGCAAGGCGCTCGAGCCCGATCGCCCAGCGGGCGCGCCCGGAGCCGTGCTCGTGACGCGCGCTCCCGGCTACCTGCTTCGAGTCGAGCCGGACGCTCTGGACGCCGCGCGATTCGAGCATTTGCTGTCGGAGGGACGGGAGGCGCTCGCGGGCGGCGAGGCCGGGCAAGCGGCGGAGAAGCTGCGCAGCTGCTCTGGGGCTATGGCGCGGGCAGGCGCTCGCGGACGTCGACGATTCGCCCTCGGCGCACGCCGAGGCGCACCGGCTGGAGGAGCTGCGGCTCGAGGCGCTCGAAGACCGCATCGACGCCGAGCTCGCCCTGGGCCATGACGGCGCCGTCGTCTCCGAGCTCGAAGCCCTCGTCGAGCGCGAGCCACTGCGCGAGCGTCCGCGTGGCCAGCTGATGCTCGCCCTCTATCGCTGCCGGCCGCCAGGCGGACGCCCTCGAGCTCTACAAGGAGACTCGCCGAACCTTCATCGAGCGGCTCGGCATCGAGCCTACGCCGCGACTCCGCGAGCTCGAGCAGGCGATTCTCGCCCAGGACCCCGAGCTCGACGCGGGGTTGCCGCGGCTGCGACCACCCGCGGTGCTTCGCCGGCGGTCAAGGCGAGTCGCGCTTGGTCTCGTCGCCGTCTGCGTCGTCGCCGTCGCAGGAACCGCAGCGATCCTCGTGGTCCGAGGAGATGGTACGACGGCGCTCGCCGCTCCCAGAACGGTCGTCGTCGTCGATACGGAGAGCGCGCGCGTCGTCGACACCGTCGAGGTCGGCTCCGGTCCGGTGGCGATCGTCTCCGGCCACGGGTCGATCTGGGTGGCCAACGCCGAGGACGACACCGTCTCGCGAATCGACCCGACAACACGCGACGTACAAGCCACGATCGGGGTCCCCTCGCCGGTCGACCTGGCCGTCGGCGCCGACGCCATCTGGGTCGCGAGCGGGATCGCCGGCACCGTCTCACGGATCGATCCGGAGTCGAACGACGTGGTCGCGACAATCGACCTGCGCAGTCCCGACCCATTCGCCCCGCGAACGGTGCAAGGGATTGCGACGGAGGCGGGCAGCGTCTGGGCAGCGGTCTCCGGACGCGAGCTCGTGCGAATCGACCCTAACCAGGACCGGGTCGCTCGATCGATCGACGTCGGAAGCGAACAACTCGCGGCCGCAGCCGGCCACGGCGCCGTGTGGGTGGTCACGGCGCGAGGGGAGCTACTGCGCGTCGAGCCGACCACGGGCACCGTCACGAGCAGGTTGTCCGTCGGATCCCCCGGCAGCTTCCCGAACGACCTCGTGGCAGCCGACGACGGCATTCTCGTCCTCGTCGGGGACATTTGGCTCGTCGACCCCGACTCCACGCGCCTCGACCGGACGCTCAGCGTCGGTGGCTACCTCACAGCCGTCGTCGACGAGCCCGGGCCCGGGTTGTGGGCCGTGACCTACGAAGGCACGCTCGTGCGACTCGATCCCAACCTCGAGGAGCCACCGGTGCGCGTGCAGCTCGGGCCGCGGCCGACCGCGATTGCCATCGCGTCCGGCGCCGTGTGGGTCGCGATCGGCGAGCCGGAACCCTGAGGTCAGTTACCCACGGTCGTAGGGATCCCCGCGATCCGCCCCGTGGCCACAGCACGCTGCATCGCGAGCGTCCGCTCGACCAGGGGTCGCGGTACGCGAGGGCTCACCCGTCCGAGGCGAAGAACGCCTTCGCGCAGACCGAGGAGCGTGTTGCCACCGGTCTCGAGACGGCCCTGCGCCAGGAGCTCGATCGTGCGATAGGTCATGAGTCCCACGTCCTTGACGGCGCTCGTGAGGATGTGGGGCCCCAGGGCGGACTGGTCCTGATCGACGCCGATCCCCCAGACACGACGGTTCCGGGCGGCGGCGAGCGTGCCCAGACCGCATTCGCCCGCGACGTTGAAGACAACACCGACTCCCTTTGCGATCTGTGCTTCCGCGACGCGCTTGCACAGATCCGAATCCCAGAAGTTGGCGTAGCCGTTCAGGAGGCGGATCGACGGGCTCGCGCGCCTCGCACCGGCGCGAAATCCGGAGATGAAGCGTTCGACGGAGCCGACGCCGTCAAAACCTCCGACGCTGCCGACAGCATCGCGACCCGGGCGCCGGCGCTCGACGAGGCCGGCGAGGTAACCCACGACGAACCCGATCTCCTCCTCGCGGGCGGACACGCCCTGGACGTTCGCCGGCCAGGCACCCAACGCGGGCGCCCGCGTGTCGCCGACGACAAAGCGCTGGTCGGGATACACGCGAGCCGCGGCCAGGACGCCGGGCGCATGGTTCGGGAACGGCGCGATGACGAGGTCGTACCGCTGCCGTGCCAGCCCTTTGAACGTGCTCGTCCAGCTCATGCGGATGGGCTGGACGATGATCCGGACCTCAACGTCGAGGTTGCGCACAGCACGGCGGAGGCCGGCGAGGTTCTGCTGCATGATCGGCGCGCTCACGCCACTTGGGTCGGTGACGAACGCGACGCGGTAGCGCTTGGCGGCGTCCGCTCCTGACCCGCCCGAAGCCGTGAGCACGAGGCCCAGCAGGACCACGAGAAGCACCCTCGCCATGCATCAAGTGTCACCTATTTCGCGGGGCCTGTCACAGCGCCGACCGCCTCACCGCGGGCTAGCCGAGCGGCGGATCAGTGAGACGCGTCGGTGAACTCGCGAAACTCGCCGGTCACGAGGAACGCAGTCTGCTCCCCGATGTCGACCGCGTTGTCCCCGACCCGCTCGAAGCAGCGTGCCACCGTGATCTGGCGCATTCCCCACTCGAGCGCCTCGGCGTCGTTGACGTACCCGAGCACCTCCTGGAACACCTGCCGGTTGGCGCGATCGACGAGCTCGTCGAGCCCGTGCAGGTCACGTGCCTGCTCGAGGTCACGTGCGGCAAAGGCGACAAGCGCGATCTTCGCCATCTCGGCACAGCGCTCGCCCATGTCCACGAGCCCTTCTACGACTGCCGGTTGCGACCCGAGGTGACTCGAGAGCTTCGTGAGCTTTGCGACGGTCACACACTGATCCCCCATGCGTTCGAGATGAAGCCCTGAGTGGAGCAAGGCGAGAACGAGGCGGAGGTCACTCGCCACGGGAGTCTGGCGCGCGAGTACCAACTCGACCTGCTTCTCGAGCGCGAGATAGCGATCGTCGATCTCGTCGTCGAAGGCGATCACCTCGTCGCACAGCTCCACGTCCTGCGACCGGAGCGCGTCGATGGCTCCGCGGATCGCGCGGACGACGATTTCGCCGGTCTCCTGAAAGCCCGCCTCCAGGGCGTCCAACTCGTGCTGAAGCTCGATTCTCATCCGAACCGTCCTGTCACGTAATCCTCGGTTCGCTTGTCGGTGGGAGACGTGAAGATCTTCGCGGTCGTGTCGTACTCGACGAGAATGCCACGTCGCGCGCTTCCGTCCTCATGGACGACGACGCTGAAGAACGCCGTCATGTCGGCGACCCGCGCGGCCTGCTGCATGTTGTGGGTCACGATCACGATCGTGTACTCGCGCTTCAGCTCATGCATGAGATCCTCGATCCGGGTGGTCGAGATCGGGTCGAGCGCCGACGCCGGCTCGTCCATCAGAATTACGTCAGGCTCGACGGCAAGGGCGCGAGCGATGCACAAGCGTTGCTGCTGGCCCCCCGACAGGCCAAGAGCGCTGTCCTTGAGCCGGTCTTTCACCTCTTCCCAGAGCGCCGCCTGCCTGAGGGCGCCTTCCACTCGCTCGTCGAGGTTGCCCTTCATGCTCGAGAACGCGGGGCCCGAAGGCGATGTTGTCGTACACCGACTTCGGGAACGGATTCGGCTTCTGGAAGACCATGCCGATGCGGCGACGGAGCTCGACCGGGTCGACGTCGCGGCCGTAGAGATCCCCGCCGTGGTAGAGGACTGTGCCCTGGACCTCGGCACCAGGGATCAGATCGTTCATGCGGTTGAAGCAGCGGATGAACGTGCTCTTGCCACATCCGGACGGTCCGATGAACGCGGTGACCGTGTTCCTGAAGACGTCGAGGTTGACCTCTTCGAGAGCCGGCTTCCCGTTGTAGTAGACACGCCCAGGTCGGCCACTGAAAAGACCTTCTCGCGGCGCTCGATGTCGCTCGCGAGAGGGCGCCCCGTGAGGCTTCTGCGATGCGGTTGCTGTCGATCTGTGGCGTCTCCATCTGCGTCACGTGCCTCACCATCTTCGTCGGTAGCGATTGCGAAGGAAGATCGCCATGGCGTTCATGCTGAGCACGATCACGAGCAGCACGATCGCACCGGCGGCCGCGAGCGTCTGGAAACCCGGGTCGGGCTGTTTCGTCCAGTTGAAGATCTGGACCGGAAGAGCCGTATAGGCGCCGAAGAGTGTCCGGGTTGAATGCGACGTAGGTGATCGCGCCGACCATGATCAGCGGAGCGGTCTCTCCCACCGCGCGCGAGAGCGCGAGTATCGACCCCGTCGCCATGCCCGGGATCGACGCCGGCAGCACCTGCCGCCAGACGACCTGCCACTTCGTCGCACCGAGCGCGAATGCGCCCTGGCGGATCGAGTCGGGCACGGCTCGAATGGCCTCGCGCGAGGCGACCACGACGGTCGGGAGCACGACGAGGGTCAGGATCAGCCCGCCCGCGAAGACGACGCGGCCGACGCCGATCCCGCGGACGATGAACGCAGTCCGAGGATCCCGTAGACGATCGACGGCACGGCGGCAAGGTTCTGGATGTTCACCTCGATCAGCCGGTTCCACCAGCGAGTGCGGTCCGCGTACTCCTCGAGGTAGATCGCCGTGAGGATGCCGATCGGCACCGAGAGCAGGAGGACGATCAGCCCGAGATAGAGCGTGGCGAGGATCGCGGGCCTCGCGCCCGCCTCCTCCGGCAGCGACGAGGGCGGATCGCCGAACAGCTTCCATTCGATCGCAGGCCAGCCGGTGACGACGGTGTCGACGAGGAGGACGGCGAGGGTCCCGAACGCGACGAACATCGAGAAGAGCATCGCCGCCTTGAAGAGCCGGTTCTTCCAGGCGCGACTCCTGCGTCCGGCCTCTCCGAGCTGGCCGTGCTCACTCGTAGATCTCCCGGTACTTGCGTACGAGCCTGATCGAGACCAGGTTCATCGCCAGCGTCATGACAAAGAGCGTCAGCCCGACCGCGAAGATCGTCTTGTACTCGATCGACCCGGTCGGCACGTCGCCGTTTCCGGTTGCCCCGATGAACGCGGTCATCGTCTCGATCGAGTCGCGCGGGTCGAAGGTGATCTGCGCGAGCTGGCCGGCGGCGATGAGGACGATCATCGTCTCGCCGACGGCGCGCGAGAACCCCAGCACGAAGGCCGCAATGATCCCGGAGATCGCCGCCGGGAACGACGATCGCGGGTCGAGACCTGGAGCTTGTCGGCACCGAGCGCGTATCCGCCGTCTCGAAGGTCATGCGGGACCGCGGCCATAGCGTCCTCTGAAAGTGACGCGATCGTCGGGATGAGCATGATCCCGAGCACGAGGCTCGCCGCCAGCGCGTTGAAGATCTCGACCTGGACCCCGATGTCACGGAGGAGCGGGGTCACGAACGTAAGCGCGAAGTAGCCGAGGACGACGGTCGGGATGGCCGCGAGGATCTCGAGGATCGGCTTCAGGACGCTGGCGGCGCGTGGATTCGCGTACTCGCTCAGGTAGATCGCGACGCCGAGGCCGAGCGGGAACGCGACGACCGCCGACAGGAACGAGATCATGATCGTCCCGACGACGAGCGGCACAACCCCGAACTGCCCGTCGAGGAACAGCGGCGTCCACGTCGTGCCGGTCAGGAACTCCCAGGGGCTCACCTCGCGGAAGAAGTCGATCGCAGGCAGGAGGAGCGAGATGACGATCCCGAGGGTGGTCAAGATCGAGATCGCGGCCGCGATGAAGAGCACGACGTGGACGAGCTGCTCGCCCCACCGGATCCTCTTTCGCGGGAGCTCGAAGGGCGCCGGGCTGACCGAGAACGACGTCTCTCGACGACACTAGCTCGTTGCGCCCTCGAGCTTCGTCTGCTCCTTCGTCGATCTGCTCCTCGCTCAAGGGAACGAACTGGGCGGCTTCGGCGATCGACTGATTGTTGTCGAGCATGAACTTCACGAAGTTGCGGACGTCCTCGTTGCTCGTCGAACGAGCTCTGCTTGACGTAGACGAACAGCGGCCGGGAGAGCGGCGTATACGAGCCGTCCTGCGCGGCCGCGACGCTCGGAGCGACGCAGCCGCTCTCCCCCGTCGACCTCGAGTGCCTTCAGCGTGCCCTGGTTCTGCTCGAAGTACGAGAACCCGAAGTAGCCGAGCCCACCTCGTTCGCCCGAGACTCCCTGCACGATGACGTTGTCGTCCTCGCTCGGCGAGTAGTCGGTCCGGCTCGCGCCTTCCTCGCCGTTGATGACGTCCGGTGAAGTAGTCGAACGTGCCCGAGTCGGTCCCGGGCCGAACAGACTGCAGCGGCACGTCCGGAAACGAGGAGTCGACCTGGTTCCAGTTCGTGACCTTCGATCCGGGCTCCCAGATCGCGTTGAGCTGATCCACAGTAAGGCACGTCGCCCAGTCGTTCTCGGTGTTGACGACGTTCGTCAGAGCGTCCGTCGCGACACGAAACTCGATGTACTCGACGCCGCCTTCCTCACAAAGTGCGCCTGCTCGTCCTCTTCGATCGGCCGGGACGCGTTCGACATGTCGGTCTCGCCTGCGCAGAAACGCTCGAATCCCGCCCGGTGCCGGAGATGCCGACCGTCACGTCGACGCCCTGCTCAGCCTTGAAGTTCTCGGCGGCCCTGGTCACGAATGGCCCGACGGTGCTCGACCCGTCCGCGGAGATGACGCCACTCGAGTCGTCTCCCCCGCCGCACCCCGCGGCAGCGAGAGCGAGGCTCGACGCCGCCGCGAGCGCTGCAACGCACGTCCTCATCGTCATGTCGCCAGTGTCACGGGCCGTTTGCGGCCTCCGGGCGGCCAAATGGTGAACTTGAGGTGAAAGTCCGGTGAAACGTCCGCGTAGCCCGTGAGCGGGCTAACTCGGCTTCGGTCACGACCGCCTCGTCGCCGAGAAGGTCGTCGATCTCGCTCACATACGGATGCGCTCCGAAGCCGGAGAAGAGCTCCCTGGGGCCGGCGAGCGCCTCGAGAGCCTCGGCGCGCCGACCGAGGCCGAGCAGGCAGCGACCCGACCCGAGTAACGCAAACGCTAGCTCGAGGACGTTCCCGAAGTCACGCCACTCCGCCGCCGCGTCGCGGTAGCCGCTCGCTGCGCGCTCGAGCTCGCCGTTCGCCTCCGCCAGCGCTGCCTCGACCGCTCGCCGGGCGTGCCGGTGGAGGGGCGTCGTGTCGACGAGCTTGTCGGCCAGTCGTCGCGCGATCGCGACGTCCGTGGCACGGAGCGCACTGCGCACGGCTCCGGGCAGGTACAGCGGGAAGTTCCACTGCGTCTCGATACCGTCGACGGCTCCGAGCTCGAGGAGATGCTGACGTGTGGACGCGAAGTCCCCGGCGCCTGCCGCCGCGAGCGCGCTGACGCAGAGCGACGCCATGCGCGCCTGGCCCTCGCCGAACTCGCGCGCGCTCTCTACGAGACCATGCGTCAGCTCCACGCTCCGGCGAGCGTTCCCCCGGTGAGTCAGAAGCTCGGCAAGCGAGATATGCAGCCAGAACCGCTCCCACTCGCTCAGCTCGGATTCTGCCAGCACCGAGGTCGCGGCCGCCTCTAGCTCATCCCATCCCCCAGGGCCAACAGAGCGTCGAGCTTCGTGCCGGTGGACGCTCGAGCGTTACGAGAGACACCGCGCCGCTCGGCCAGCTTGTGACTTTCGTCGGCAGCCGCGAACGTCGCTCGCGGTCCTTCGTAGGAATAGACGTCGATCGCGAAATTGTTGAGCGTCCGCGTCAGCTCCAATGTGTCGTTGCGGGTCCGCTCGATCTCTATCGCCCGACGCACATCGTCGAGTCCGCTCGCGTCACCCCGTGCAGCACGTGATCCTCCGCGCCAATATGGAGGCGGACGACACGGCGCTGGTCGGCCTTGACGAGCCGGAGATGCAGGACGTCGCAGCCGAGCTGCGGCGGGCCGGCAGACCAAGGCTCCGCACCGTCTCGGTGGCCCGCCACCCCGACGCCGCGCTCTTCGTCGACGCGCGCGGCGTCCTGGTCGAGGACGGCCGGGAGGTTGCCCCCTTCGCGTCGCTGCCGACGCTGCGCGGCGCCCACAATTGGCAAAACGCGGCAATGGCGTGGGGCGCGGCGCAAGCGCTCGGCGTGAGCGGCGAGGCGATTCTCGCGGCAATGCAGGGCTTCCCGGGCCTCGCGCACCGTATGGAGCTCCTGGGCCGGCGCGGCCGCGTCCTCTTCGTCAACAATTCCAAGGCGACCAATGCCGACGCCGCGGCGAAGGCGCTCGCGACCTTCGAGCCGGTCTATTGGATCGCCGGCGGCCAGGCCAAGGAGGGCGGCATCGCGCCGCTTGCCGAGTTCTTCCCCCGCGTCGCCAAGGCCTATCTCATAGGTGCTGCGGCGGATGCATTCTCCCACACGCTCGCCGGGCGCGTGCCGCATGTCATTGCCGGCGACCTGGAGACGGCCGTCCGGTTGGCCGCTGCCGACGCGGCGCTCGACCCGGCGCCGGAGCCGGCGATCCTGCTCTCGCCGGCCTGCGCCAGCTTCGACCAGTTCGCCGACTTCGAGGCGCGCGGCGAAGCTTTCCGGCGCGTTTATTCTTCCCTGGATGAACAGCCCGCGGAGGCGTTCGCATGATCAGCCGTGCTCATCGCTCGCCTCTGTCCGACTGGTGGTGGACGATCGACCGGGCGATGTTGTCGCTCGTCCTGCTGTTGCTGCTGAGCGGGCTGGTGCTCTCGTTTGCCGCGAGCCCCGCGGTGGCCGAGCGCCTCGGGCTGGACAGCCTGCATTTCGTGCTCCGCCACGCCGCCTACGCTCCCGTGGCTGCGGCGGTCATGGTGGGGCTGTCGTTCCTGACGCCGCGGCAGGTGCGCCGCGCCGCGCTGGTCCTGCTCGTCGTCTGCCTGGCGCTTATGGTGATGGTGCTGTTCGTGGGTGCCGAGATCAAGGGTTCCCGGCGTTGGCTGTTTGTCGCGGGCATCTCGATCCAGCCTTCGGAATTCCTGAAGCCCGCCTTCATCGTCATCACCGCCTGGCTGTTCGCCGAGGGCAGCCGCCGGCCGGACGTGCCCGGCAAATTGCTGGCGATGGCACTCCTCATCATCACGGCGGCGCTGCTGGTCGCGGAGCCGGACCTGGGCCAGACGATCCTCTTCGTCGCGGTATGGGGGGCGCTGTTTTTCCTGGCCGGCGTGTCCTCCATGCTGGTGCTCGGGCTCAGCGGCGCGGGCGTTGCCGCGCTGCTCGCCGCCTATTGGGCGTTCCCGCATGTGGCTGGCCGCATCAACCGTTTCCTCGATCCGGCAAGCGGTGACAATTTTCAGGTGGTGACGGCGCTGGAATCGTTCGAGCGCGGCGGCTGGTCCGGCTCCGGGCCGGGCGAGGGGATGATGAAGCGGGTCCTGCCGGACTCCCATACCGATTTCGTGTTTGCGGTGGTCGGCGAGGAGTTCGGCATCGTGCTCTGCCTGCTCATCGTAGCGCTGTTCTCGGCGCTGGTCATGCGCGGCATGCTGCAGGCGCTGAAGCGCAACAGCGCCTTCGAGCGCATGGCGATCGCCGGGCTCGCCACGCAGATCGGCCTGCAGGCCTTCATCAATATGGGGGTGAATCTGCATCTCCTGCCGACCAAGGGCATGACGCTGCCGTTCATCTCCTACGGCGGCTCGGCGCTCCTCTCCTCGGCGCTGACCATGGGTTTTCTACTGGCGCTGTCGCGGCGCTCGGCGGAGAGCCGCGTCACGGTCGCGCCCCGTCCGGCCGCGCTCGCCGGGGCGTGAAGCGCGCTTTGCAGCGGAGCGCGCTCCTCGTCGCCGGCGGGACGGGCGGCCACCTCTTTCCCGCCATGGCGCTTCGCGAAGCGCTCATGACGCGCGGCTGGCGCGTGCATATGGCGACGGATCCGCGCGTCGGCGGCTTCATCGCCGGCGTTCCGGCAGACGAGATGCACCGCATCCGCGCGGCGACATTGGGCGGCTCGCCGGCCGCGATGGCCCGTTCGCTCGCCACGCTGGCGCGTGGCGTCGCGGAATCGCGGCGGCTCCTGAACGAGCTGCGGCCGGGGGTCGTGGTCGGCTTTGGCGGCTATCCCACCGTGCCGCCGCTCGTCGCAGCCAGGCTCCGCGGTCTGCCGATCGTCGTGCACGAGGCGAATGCCGTCGTTGGCCGGGCCAACAGGCTGCTGATCCGCCTCGGGGCGATCCTCGCCACCGGCTTCGACAAGCCGCAGGGGAGCGCCAGGGCAGGCGAGATCGTCCATGTCGGCAATCCCGTGCGGGCGGCGATCGCCGCGGCGGCACGGCCCTACGCTGCGCCGCAGCCGGACCGGCCGTTCAACCTCCTGGTCATCGGCGGCAGCCAGGGCGCCCGGGTGTTTTCCGGCCTAGTTCCGGGAGCGCTGGCGGAACTACCGGAGGACAAGCGCCGCCGTATCCGGCTCGTCCAGCAGGCCCGGCCGGAGGATCTCGACGCCACGCGCCAGGTGCTGAGCGGCATCGGCGTCGCGGCAGAACTGGCGCCGTTCTTCACCGACATGGGCGAGCGGCTGGCCAATGCGCATCTCGTCCTGTGCCGGGCCGGGGCGTCCA
The DNA here is from genome assembly GCA_963846475.1 of uncultured Alphaproteobacteria bacterium. Taxonomy (GTDB): domain Bacteria; phylum Pseudomonadota; class Alphaproteobacteria; order Rhizobiales; family Afifellaceae; genus DASWJZ01. Next base: position 128,005 of record CAWJVZ010000003.1, read on the forward strand.
CCATCGCCGAGCTGGCCTTCATGGGGCGGCCGGCGATCCTGGTGCCCTATCCGCATGCGCTGGACCACGATCAGGCAGAGAACGCCCGGCTATTGGCGGAGAACGGCGGCGGCTGGCTGATGCCGGAGCATGAGCTGACCGTCAAAGTGCTTGCCCGGCGGCTCGCCGCCCTTATGGATTGGCCCGAGCAATTGCAGCAGGCGGCGGACGCCGCGAAGGCCGAGGGGCGCCCCGATGCGGCGGAGCGGCTGGCCGACGTCGTGGATCGCCTCGCGCGCCGGCCGAGTCAGGAGTTTCGATGAAGTTGCCCCGCGATATCGGGCCGATCCATTTCGTCGGGATCGGCGGCATTGGCATGAGCGGCATCGCCGAGGTGCTTGCGAACCAGAATTACCGGGTGCGCGGCTCCGACGTCGCCGACAGCGCAAATGTGCAGCGGCTCCGGGACAACGGCATCGAGGTGGCGATCGGCCACGACGCCGCCAATCTCGACGATGCCGCCGTCGTCGTCGTTTCCTCGGCGATCAAGCGCGACAATCCCGAGCTCGTCGAGGCGCGGGCGCGCGGTCTGCCGGTCGTGCGGCGCGCCGAGATGCTTGCCGAGCTGATGCGGCTGAAGTCGGCCGTCGCCATCGGCGGCACGCACGGCAAGACGACGACTACTTCCATGATCGCCGCGCTCCTCGACGCCGGCGGCCTCGACCCGACGGTCATCAACGGCGGCATCATCAACGCCTACGGCACCAATGCCCGCATGGGCACCGGCGACTGGATGGTGGTGGAGGCGGACGAATCCGACGGCACCTTCGTAAAACTGCCGGCCGATATCGCAGTGGTGACCAACATCGACCCCGAGCACCTCGACCATTACGGGAGTTTTGACGGGGTACGGGACGCCTTCCGGGCGTTTGTGGAGAACGTGCCCTTCTACGGTTTCGCCGCGATGTGCCTGGACCATCCGGAAGTGCAAGCGCTCGTCGCCCGTATCGAGGACCGCCGCATCGTCACATATGGGAGGAACCCACAGGCGGAAGTGCGCTTCCGCGACATCGCCTTTCGCGACGGCAGGACCCGCTTCACCGTCGACCGCCGCGACCGCGTGACCGGCGAGGCCGAGGTCATCGAGGATCTGGCGATCAGCATGCCCGGCGAGCACAACGTGTCCAACGCCACGGCGGCGGTGGCGGTGGCGCGGGCGATCGGCATCAGCGCCGAAGACGTGCGCAAGGGGCTGCAGAATTTCGGCGGCGTGAAGCGGCGTTTCACCCACACCGGCACTTGGAACGGCGTCGATATCTACGACGATTACGGCCACCACCCCGTCGAGATCGCCGCGGTTCTCCGTGCGGCGCGCTCGGCGGCGGCGGGGCGCATCGTCGCCGTGCACCAGCCGCACCGCTATACGCGGCTCTCGAGTCTTTTTGCGGATTTCTGCACCTGCTTCAACGAGGCCGATACGATCATCATCGCCGACGTCTATGCGGCCGGCGAGGCGCCGATCGAGGGCGCCAACCGCGACGCGCTGGTCGAGGGCCTGCGCGCCGGGGGCCACCGCGACGCGCGCCCGCTCGACGGCGAAGACGCCCTGCCGCCGCTCATCGCATCCCTCGTGCGGCCCGGCGACATGGTGGTGTGCCTCGGCGCGGGCTCGATCACCAGATGGGCCAACGCGCTGCCGGGGGCGCTTGCGGGACTGGAGAAAAGCAGCCGGCATGGCTGACCACCTCCTCGAGCGCCTCGGCGACAAGCTCAAGGGCTTTCGCGGCACCCTGCAGCCGGACCAGCCGCTGGCGCCGATCGTCTGGTTCCGTGCCGGCGGGCCGGCGGAAATCCTGGCCATGCCCGCCGACGCCGACGACCTCGCCTTCCTGATGCGGGCGGTGCCCGCCGAAATCCCGGTCACGGTGTTCGGGCTCGGCTCGAACCTCCTGGTCCGCGACGGCGGAGTGGACGGCCTCGTCGTGCGCCTCTCCGCCCGCGGCTTCGGCAAGGTTGAGGTGGAGGGCAGCCGTCTTCGCGTCGGCGCGGCGCTCGCCGACAAGCGCGTGGCGGCGCACGCCCTCGAGGCCGGCATCGGCGGCTTCGCATTCTATCACGGCATCCCCGGCGGCATCGGCGGAGCACTCCGCATGAATGCTGGCGCCAACGGCGTGGAGACGCGCGAGCGCGTGGTGGAGGTGGTGGCGATCGATCGGCGAGGCGAGCGGCACGTGCTGTCGAACGCCGCCATGGGCTATGCGTACCGGCATTCTTCCGCGCCGGACGACTTCATCTTCGTCGAAGCGCTCTTCGAAGGCGTGACTGAAGACGCCGACACGATCCGCACCGCCATGAATGCCGTTCAGGAACACCGGGAGCGCGCGCAGCCGGTGAAGAGCCGCACCGGCGGCTCGACCTTCAAGAACCCCGACCCGCCGGGCACACCGAACCAGCGGAGCGCCTGGCGCCTCATCGACGCGGCCGGCTGCCGCGGCCTGAGGATTGGCGACGCGGAAGTCTCCGAGATGCACTGCAACTTTCTCATCAATACCGGCGCCGCATCCGGCCACGATTTGGAGCTGCTCGGCGAGACGGTGCGGGCGCGGGTGCTGGAACAATCCGGCGTGCGGCTGGAATGGGAAATCAAGAAGATGGGCCGCTTCGGCGCGAACGCCGCCGTGGAGCCGTTCCTGGGGAAGGGGTAGACTCAGAGAAAGCTCACCTGCACCTTGACGGCTCGCTTTTATGTAACTACACTAAATGATTTCCTGGAACGAGCGGAAGCGCCGGCTCAATCTCGCCAAGCACCGCGTCGATCTCGCTCTGGCTCAGCAGTTCGATTTGGCTACTGCGCAGATCGACGAGGACCGCGATGTCGGGCACGAGACACGGTTTCGCGCCACCGGCTTCATTGGCGACAGAATGTTTTTCATGGTCTTCACGCTCAACGAGGAAGCCGATCCACATGTGATCAGCCTCCGTGCAGCCACTCCTAAGGAGAAGCGTCGATATGCCGAGCGATCCTGACTTGACCATGGATGAACTGGCGGAGATCGCCCGCCGTCGTGCCGTTGGCCGTCAGAAAGCGAGACGGCTGCTGGAGACTGCCGATCCGGAGGAGGATGCGGCAATCGTCCGCGCGGCGGAGTCGGACCCGGATGCGCTGCCAATGACCGATGAGCAACTCGATCGAATGCGTCCGGCGCATGAAGTGCTTCCGGAGCTGGTCGCCAGGCATCTGCGCCGCAATCGCGGGCGCCCGAAGCTGGCCGCCCCCAAGCAGCAGGTGACGCTCCGGATCGACCCCGACGTGCTGGAGCATTTTCGCGCCACCGGAGCCGGCTGGCAGACCGCCATCAACGACGCCCTGCGGGAGGCGATGGCGCACGGTCCAAAGCGCGGCTAGGCGCCTCGCATATCCGAGGAGTTCGAAAGGAGGCGGGCGGGCGGCGATTTAAGCCTTGCAGCCTGAACAGGAGAACCGTATTGTATGTCCCAGCTGGATATACATGGAGATGCTGCCATGATGGTTCGATCCAGGATGTTTAAGACGAACCGCAGCCAGGCCGTGCGGATTCCAAAGGCGCTCGCATTTCCCGAGAACGTTACCGATGTTGAAATCATGCGAGTCGGCGACTCTCTTCTTATTACGCCCGCCGGAAAAAATTGGGCCGAGTATTTTGAGAACGGGCCTTTCGCAACTGAAGACTTCATGAACGAACGAGATGAATGGGATTTTCAAGACCGTGAGCCGCTTTGATGCTCCAGTTCATGCTGGACACAAATATTTGCATCTACGTCATGAAGAATCGGGCTCGTCCGCTGCGCCATAAATTCGAAGGGGTGCGGGCTTCGGTTTGCATTTCGGCCATCACATTGGCCGAGTTGTATTTCGGCGCGCAGAACTCCGGTCAGGTGCAGTCGAATATAGATGCCATCGAACGCTTCACCGCCGGGCTGCCTATTCTGCCGTTCGACGCTGAAGCCGCCAGTCACTTCGGTGCGATCCGAGCGCACTTGAGGCGAGCCGGCACTCCCATCAGTCCGCAGGACATGCTTATCGGCGCCCATGCCCGCAGCGAAGGGCTGGCGCTGGTCACCAACAATCGTAGTGAGTTTGACCGCATACCCGGCCTGCTGGTGGAGAACTGGGTGTGACGCCGGCGGCGACGCGCATGGTTAACGATTTCTAGCAAAATCTTTCGCTACACCCCTCGCGAAGTGAACCGCGTGGAGGTGCGGCATGGCCGGGCAAAAACACGTCGCCGTGCTGATGGGGGGGTGGTCGGCGGAGCGGCCGGTCAGCCTCGCCTCCGGCAAGGAGTGCGCCGACGCGCTCGAGCAGGCCGGTTACCGCGTCACCCGCATCGACGTCGGCCGCGACATCGCCGAGGTGCTCACGCAGCTGAAGCCGGACGTCGTCTTCAATGCGCTGCACGGGCCGTTCGGCGAGGACGGCACGATCCAGGGCGTCCTGGAGATCCTCGCCATTCCCTATACGCATTCCGGCGTGCTCGCCTCGGCGCTGGCCATGAACAAGCACAAGGCGAAGAGCGTCGCCGCGGCGGCCGGCATACCCGTCGCCGAGCACCGCATCGTCTCGCGCTTTGAAGCCGCCGCCGGGCACGTCCTGCCCGCCCCTTACGTGGTGAAGCCGATCGCCGAGGGCTCCTCCTTCGGCGTCATCATCGTGCCGGCCGACCAGGCGCATCCGCCGCAGTCGCTCGCCCGCGACGACTGGGGTTTTGGCGATGAGGTGATGGTGGAGCGCTTCATACCCGGCCGCGAGCTCACCTGCGCCGTGCAGGGCGACGAGTCGCTCGGCGTCACCGAGATCATCCCGCTCGGCCATGGCTTCTACGATTACGACGCAAAATACGCCGCCGGGGGATCAAAACACCTGTGCCCCGCCCCGCTTAAACCCTTTGTTTACCAAAACGTTCGCAGTCTCTCCCTTGAAGCGCACCGTGCCATCGGCTGCCGCGGCGTCTCCCGCTCCGACTTTCGCTTCGATGAAGACGGGACCGGCGAGGTGGTCTGGCTGGAGGTGAACACGCAGCCCGGCATGACGCGCACATCGCTGGTTCCCGAGCTCGCTGCCCTCGCCGGGCAGAGCTTTTCGGAGCTGGTGGCCTGGATGGTGGAGGACGCATCGTGTCGAAGGTAACGAGCGCAAGGAGGGGAGCGGCGGCGATCATCGCCGGCCTCGACCGTGCGCTCGGCGCGCTGATGCGGCCCGTCGTCAATCTCATGCCGCGGCGGCTGCGCCGCATCGCCGAGCGGATCGAGCGGCAGCGCACCCGCCCGGTCGGCCAGATGGCGGCGGTGTCGTTCCTGCTCGCCGCCGTGCTCTACGGGCTGATCGTCGGCGGCCAATTGGGCCGGCTCGGCGACGCCATGCTCGTCGTCGCCGGCTTCGGCATCGAGAACATCGAGATCAACGGCTACAAGGAAACCTCCGAGCTCGCCATTCTGGAGAAGCTGGAAGTCGGCGGCTCGCTGGTCGGCTACGATGTCGCCGGGGCGCAGGACCGCATCGCCACCTTGCCGTGGGTGGCGCGCGCGACGGTCAGAAAATTCTATCCGAGCACGCTGTCGGTGGAAATCGAGGAGCGCGAGCCGTTTGCGCTGTGGCAGCGGCAAGGGCAGGTCTTCGTCATCGACCGCGGCGGCACGGAGATCGTCGAGCTGGAGGAATCCCGCTTCGGCAAGCTGCCCTTCATGGTCGGCGAGGGCGCCAACCAACAGGTCGGCGATTTCCTCGCCCATATCAACGCCGAGCCGGACATCGCCGCCCAGATGCGCGCGGCGGTGCTGGTGGCCGGACGCCGCTGGGACCTGCATCTGGAGGATGGCGTCACCGTAAAACTGCCGGAGAAGAACATCCGCGCCGCGCTCGCCCAGCTCGTCAGGCTGAACGCCGAGCGGCAGCTCCTGCAGCGCGACGTTATCGTCATCGATCTGCGCCTGCCCGACCGGGTGACCGTGCGCCTGCCGGAAGGCCGCTCGCTGGAGGACGTCACGTCGGACGGCCCGGACGAAGCGCCCGGCGCAAAGGCGCGCACGTGAGCCGCCCGCCCCGCCACGCTTCCGGCGGCGTGTCGCGCATCAAGCCGCTCGGCTCGCGCCGCTCGAGCACCGTCAGCGTGCTCGACGTCGGCTCGACGAAAATCTGCTGCCTCATTGCCCGGCTGAAGCCGCGCGACGGCGATGCGCTGCACCGCCGCACCCACGCTCGTGGAAGTGCTCGGCTTTGCCTCGACCCGCTCGCGCGGCATCAAGTCCGGCGTGGTCGTCGACCTGGAGGAGGCGGAGCAGGCGATCAGGCTCGCCGTCGACGGGGCGGAGCGCATGGCCGAGGTGACGGTCGGCAGCCTCATCGTCAACCTCTCCTGCGGACGGCTGCGGAGCGAGACCTACTCGGCGAGCGTCAAGGTCGACGGCCCGGTGGTGGAAGCCGACATCCAGCGCGTGCTCGCCGCCGGCGGCGCCCATTCGGTGAGCGACGGGCGCATGGTGCTGCACTCGCTGCCGATCGGCTACGCGCTCGACGCCAATCGCGGCATGCACGACCCGATCGGCATGCTCGGCGAGACGCTCGGCGTCGACATGCACGTCGTCACCGCCGACGAGGCGCCGCTGCGCAACCTGGAGCTGGCCGTCAACCGCTGCCACCTGGAGGTGGAGACGGTGGTGGCGACGCCCTATGCGGCGGGGCTTGCCGCGCTCGTCGACGACGAGGCGCAGCTCGGCGTCGCCTGCATCGACATGGGCGGCGGCACGACGACGCTTTCCGTCTTCCACAATGGCGAGTTCGTGCATGCCGACGCCATCGCCGTCGGCGGCCAGCACGTCACGCTCGATATTGCCCGCGGGCTCTCCACCAATCTGGCGGACGCGGAGCGCATCAAGGCGCGGCACGGCTCGGCGCTGCCCTCCATCTCCGACGAGAAGGACATTCTCACCATCCCGCCGGTCGGCGAGGACGAGCGCGACCACCCCAACACCGTGCCGCGCTCGGCGCTGACCCGCATCATCCGGCCGCGCATCGAAGAGACGCTCGAGATGGCGCGCGACATGCTGGTCAAGTCCGGCTTCTCCGAACAGGTCGGCAAGCGCGTCGTGCTGACCGGCGGCGCCAGCCAGCTCACCGGCCTGACGGAGACGGCGCGGCGCATGCTCGGCCGCAACGTCCGGCTCGGCCGGCCGCTCGGCATCGCCGGGCTCCCGGAAGCGGCGAAGAGCCCGGCCTTCGCGGCCGCGGTGGGGCTCGTCGTCTACCCGCAGGTGGCGCAGATCGAACAATTCCGCGCACGCCGGCCGCTCATGTCGAGGACCGGAACGGACGGCTACTTCGCGCGGATGGGGCAGTGGATCAAGGACAGCTTCTGAGGAAGCGGCAGCAACGACGGCAGCGGCAAGGCTTCGGCCTGGCGGAAAGGCGGAAGAGGACGGAACGATGAGTATCAATCTGAAGATGCCCGACATCACGGAACTGAAGCCGAGGATCACTGTCTTCGGCGTCGGTGGAGCCGGCTGCAACGCCGTCAACAACATGATCGAGGCGGGGCTGCAGGGCGTCGACTTCGTCGTCGCCAATACCGACGCCCAGGCGCTCTCGATGACCAAGGCGGACCGCCTCATCCAGATGGGCGTGGCGGTAACGCAGGGCCTCGGCGCCGGCTCGCAGCCGGAGATCGGCCGCGCCGCCGCCGAGGAGACGCTCGACGAGATCAACGACCATCTGTCGGGCGCGCACATGGCCTTCATCACCGCCGGCATGGGCGGCGGCACCGGGACCGGCGCGGCGCCCGTCGTGGCGCGGGCGGCGCGCGAAAGCGGCATCCTGACCGTCGGCGTGGTGACGAAGCCGTTCCAGTTCGAAGGCCAGCGCCGCATGCGGATCGCCGACGCCGGCATCCTGGAGCTGCAAAAACACGTCGATACGCTGATCGTCATCCCGAACCAGAACCTCTTCCGCATCGCCAACGACAAGACCACCTTCGCCGACGCCTTCGCCATGGCCGACGAGGTGCTCTATTCGGGGGTCGCCTGCATCACCGACCTGATGGTGAAGGACGGGCTGATCAACCTCGACTTCGCCGACGTCCGCTCCGTCATGCGCGAGATGGGCAAGGCGATGATGGGGACCGGCGAGGCGTCCGGCGACAAGCGGGCGATCGAGGCGGCCGAGAAAGCCATCTCCAACCCGCTCCTCGACGACGTCTGCATGCGCGGCGCCAAGGGCCTGCTCATCTCCATCACCGGCGGCCGCGACATGACCCTGTTCGAGGTCGACGAGGCGGCGAGCCGGGTGCGCGAGGAGGTCGAGCCGGAGGCGAACATCATCTTCGGCGCGACCTTCGACGAAGGCCTGGAAGGCATCATCCGCGTCTCCGTCGTGGCGACCGGCATCGAGCAGGAGCGCGTCCAGGAGCAGGTCGCTCCGCCGACCGCCGGCATGGCGGAGCTGACGCGCCGGCTGAAATCCGTGGCGCAGCCCGGAGCTGCGCCAGCCGCCAGCCATCATCCCGGGCATGCGGCGCCGCAGTCGCCGCAGCGCGAGGCCGTTCCGGCCTATGCGCTGGAGGGGCTGGAGCAGGAGCTGGCAATTCCGCTGGCGCAGACCCGTCCGCAGGCTGGCCAGGCGCGGCCGGCGGCGGCGCAGGGCCGGCCGGCCGGCGACCCTTCGGTCCGCATCGGACCGTTCCGCCCGGACCCCTCGCTCATGGCCAGGCAGGCCGATGCGGATGCCGAGCATGCCCGCGCCAATGAAGCGGCCGCTCGCGCCGTCGCGTCGCCGCACTTCATCCCGCCCGCTGCCGAGCGGCCGGAAGAGGTGCAGGCCCGCATGCCGCGGGTGGAGGATTTTCCGGCGGTCGCGCAGCGGCAGATCAAGGCGCAGCAGGCGCAGGCTGCGGCTCCGGAAGAGGATCGCCGGCCGCGCGGACTGCTCGCCCGCCTGACCAGCGGCCTGACCCGCCGCGACGATGAGGAGCACGACGCACCGGCGCCGGCCCGGGCCGCGCGGCAGAATGCCGAGGAGCCGCGCGTCGTTGCCGCTTCCCCGCCGGCGGCGCATCCGGCCAACACCCCGGCCTCGGAGTTCAAGCCGCAGCAGCGCCGCATGGGCGAGGGCGGTGGAGCGGCCGGCAATCTCGACCAACGCGGCCGCGCCGCGCCTGTCGAGCAGGGCCGCGACGAGATCGAGATCCCGGCATTCCTGCGCCGCCAGACGAACTGAGGCGCGGGGGCAGCGATCGGGCTGGGCCGGCACGTGCAAGCGTGCCGGCTTTGCCATGCCCCGATCGGCTGGCCTAACGTGCCGGGCCAACGTAACAAAAGGTAAGAAACCTTGATTGGCGAAGCCGCGAGGCTGCCGTTAGTTTCTCGGCAAAGCAGGGTGCCAAGCCCTCCGGATTTGGGGCGTCAGACAAAAACAGCAGGACGGCGCTGCGGCTGACCTCAGGGGCGATGGACGGTAAATGGGTTTTTCCAGACGAAGCGGGCAGAAGACGCTGCGGGAGCGCGTGAGCCTCTCAGGCATCGGCGTTCATGGCGGCAAGCCCGTCAGCATTGCGCTCTGCCCGGCCGACGCGGACAGCGGCATCTCCTTCCTCCGCACCAATCTGCCGGGCTCGCCGGACGTCGAGATCCCGGCCCTTGCCCGACAGGTCGGCTCGAGCGAGCTCTGCACCGTTTTGGGCGATCCCCGCGGCGCCTCGGTCGCGACCGTGGAGCATCTCCTCGCCGCCCTGGTCGGCGTCGGCGTGGACAACGCCTTGATCGAGATCGACGGCCCGGAAGTGCCGGTCATGGACGGCAGCGCGGCGGTGTTCGTCGATGCGATCGACCAGGTGGGGCTGGTCGTCCAGCGGGCTCCGAAGCGTTTCCTGAAGATCCGCAAGCCCGTCCGCGTCGAGATCGGCTCCGCTTTCGCCGAGTTCCGGCCCTACGAAGGCTGCCGCTTCGAGATCGGCATCGCCTACGATTGCCCCGTCATCGGCAACCAGGGCATCGGCATCGATGTGACGCCGAAACGCTTTCGCCGCGAGATCGCCCGCGCCCGCACCTACGGCTATATGCGGGACGTCGAGCGACTCTGGAGCGCCGGCTTCGCGCTCGGCTCGTCGCTGGAGAATTCCGTCGTGATCGGCGACGGCGCCGTGGTGAACCCGGAGGGCCTGCGCTATCCCGACGAGTTCGTCCGCCACAAGGTGCTCGACGCCATCGGCGATCTGGCGCTGGCCGGCGCACCGATCCGCGGCCTCTACCGGTCCTACAAGGGCGGCCACAAGCTGAACGCCATGGCGCTTGCCGCGCTGCTTCAGCAGAAGGATGCCTGGGCAATCGTTTCCGCCCCCGCCAGGCAGGACTCCCGCGCCGAAGCGCCGCGGCGAGTTTCTGGCCGGCCTCCTCGGTCCCTCCCTGGTGGCGGAGATCTCCTGAGCCGCTCCGCGGGCCTTCGTCATAGCCCGGCCATCATTCAATGCTGAACGGCTTGGACCTTGCGGCCATGTCGGATATCAGGGGATTCCGGCCGGCCGGCAAATCCAGGCAGATTCTTATGCAGAACCGCAATCCCGTCGCGTTCCTCCGCCGCTATGCGACGGCGCTTGTCGCTCTGCCGCTTGTCGGCCTGCTGCTGGCCGGCTGCTTCGGCAGGGGCGACAAGACGGAGGAGGCAGCCGCCGAGCCGCCTGACCTTCTCTACAACCAGGGACTGGCTCTCCTGAATGCCGGCGAGACGCGCAAGGCGTCCGACACGTTCCAGGAGATCGACAAGCAGCATCCCTATTCCGACTATGCGCGCCGCTCGATGATTATGTCGGCGTTCCTCAATTTCCGCCGCGGCAAGTACACGGAGGCGATCACCGAAGCGCAGCGCTACGTGACCTTGTTCCCGGCAAGCCCTGACGCAGCCTACGCCCACTATTTGATCGGCGAGGCCTATTTCCGCCAGATCCCCGACGTGACGCGCGACCAGGATCTGTCGGAGCGCGCGATCGAGGCCATGAACGTCGTGGTGACCAAGTTTCCCGATTCCGATTATGCCGAGGACGCCAAGAAGAAAATGGAGCTGGCGCGCGACCAGATCGCCGGCAAGGAGATGCAGATCGGCCGCTACTATCTTGAGCGGCGCGAATATCTGGCGGCGGTCAACCGCTTCCGCAACGTCGTGACGACCTACCAGACGACGCGGCACGTCGAGGAGGCGCTGCACCGCCTGACCGAATCCTACCTGGCGCTCGGCATCGTCCCCGAGGCGCAGACCGCGGCGGCCGTGCTCGGCCACAATTTCCCTGACAGCGAGTGGTACCAGGACAGCTACGCCCTTTTGAACAAGGGCGGCTTGCAGCCCTCGGAAAACGAGGGCTCGTGGATCTCGCGCGTCTTCCGCGGCGGTGCCGACGCCTGATAGACCTTGCCGGCAATGCTGGCGAATCTCACCGTCCAGGACATCGTTCTCATCGACCGGCTCGGCATCGACTTCGATGCCGGGCTGACGGTGCTCACCGGCGAGACCGGGGCGGGAAAATCGATCCTCCTCGACGCGCTGTCGCTGGCGCTCGGCTCGCGCGGCGACGCCGAGCTGGTGCGGAGAGGCTCCGCGCGTGCCCAGGTGACCGCGACCTTCGAGCCGCCGCCCGGCCACGGCGTCGAGGCGGTGCTGTCGGAAAACGGCATCGACTGCGACGGCCCGCTGATCCTCCGCCGGACGCAGACGCCGGACGGCAAGACCCGCGCCTACATCAACGACCAGCCGTGCAGCGTGTCGCTCCTCAAGGCGGTCGGCGCGCTCCTGGTGGAGATCCACGGCCAGCACGACGACCGCGCTCTGGTGAGCGGCGAGGAGCACCGGCGGCTCCTCGACGCTTTTGGGCGTCTCGAAGCCGATGTCGCCGAAGTCGCAGCGCGTTATCGCAGCCTCAGGGAACTCCGGGAACAGGCGTCAACAGCTGCGCGCCGAGCTCGCCTCGGCCGAGCGCGAATCCGATTATTTGCGCGCCGCCGTCGAGGAGCTGGAGGAGTTGTCGCCCGAGCCGGGCGAGGAGACGGCGCTGGCCGAGCGCCGGCAGTTCCTGATGCGCGCGGCAAAGATTGCCGGCGACCTTAATGAGGCGCACGAGATCGTCGGCGGCACTGCCTCGCCGATGCCGGGCCTGGTCGGGCTGTCGCGTCGGCTGGAGCGGAAATCGGCCGAGCTGCCGGGCCTGCTGGAAGGCACCATCGAGGCCCTGAACGCCGCCATCGATCATCTCGACGAAGCGCGCCGCGGCCTGGAGGCGGCGATCCACAGCTGCGAGTTCGACCCGCCCGAGCTGGAGCGCACCGAGGAGCGGCTCTTTGCGCTCCGAGCCGCGGCGCGGAAATACCAGGTCGTGGTCGAGGATCTGCCGGCGGTCGCGGCGGAGTTTTCGGCGCGTCTCGCCGATCTCGACGTCGGCGGCGAGCGCCTCGCGGCGCTGGACAAGGCGGTCGCCGAAGCCGAAGCGCTCTATCGAGACGCCGCCCGCACCTTGTCGGAGCGCCGCGCCGAGTCCGCCGCTGGCGCTGGAAGCGGCCGTCAACGCCGAGCTCCCGGCGCTGAAGCTGGAGGCAGCCCGCTTCATCGTGGCGCGGGAGGTGGACGAGGCCGCCATGTCCCCCGACGGTCTCGATCGGGTCGCCTTCCATGTGCGCACCAACCCGGGCACCGAGCCGGGCCCGCTGATGAAGGTCGCGTCGGGCGGCGAGCTGTCGCGTTTCCTGCTGGCGCTGAAGGTGGCGCTGGCCGACCGCGGCTCCGCGCCGACGCTCGTCTTCGACGAGATCGACGCAGGCGCAGGGGGCGCCGTGGCGGAGGCGATCGGCCGCCGCCTGGCCCGCCTGGCCGCGCGCGTGCAAGTGCTCTCGGTCACCCATGCGCCGCAGGTCGCCGCGCACGCGCAGGCGCATCTCCTCATCACCAAGGCGGAGACGGAGGGTGGCGCGCGGGTGCTGACCAGGGTCGAGCCGGTCGCCGGGCCGGAGCGGCGCGAGGAGATCGCCCGCATGCTCGCCGGCGCCACCATCTCCGACGAGGCCCGCGCCGCGGCGGAGCGGCTGATGCAAGGCGCGGCGTGACGGGGGCGCAGGTGGAGACAGCGATCAAGCCGGTGGATGGCCTCAGCGAGGCGGAGGCGCGGGCCGAGCTGGACCGTCTTGCTACGGAAATCGCCGAGCACGACCGGCGCTATCACCAGGAGGACGCGCCGACGATCTCGGACGCCGAATACGATGCGCTGCGGCTCCGCAACGCCGCCATCGAGGCGCGTTTTCCGGAGCTCGCCCGGGTCGATTCGCCGTCGACCCAGGTCGGCGCCAAGCCTTCGGGCCGCTTCCGCAAAGTGCGGCACGTTCTGCCGATGCTGTCGCTCGACAACGCCTTTTCCGACGAAGACGTGCTCGATTTCATGGCCCGCATCCGCCGCTTCCTCGGCCTTCGGGAGGACGACGACGTGACGATGACGGCGGAGCCGAAGATCGACGGGCTTTCCGCCTCGCTCCGCTACGAGCGGGGCGCGCTGGTGCTCGGCGCGACGCGCGGCGACGGCACCGAGGGCGAGGACGTCACCCAGAACATCCGCACCATCGCGGAAATTCCGCAGCGGCTGCCGAAGGGCGTGCCGGACGTCGTCGAGGTGCGCGGCGAGGTCTACATGACGCACGCCGATTTCGCCGCCATCAATGCGCGCGAGGCGGAGGCCGGCGGGCGCGTCTTCGCCAACCCGCGCAATTTTGCGGCGGGGTCGCTCCGCATGCTCGACCCGAAGATCACCGCGGCGCGGCCGCTGCATTTCTTCGCCCATGGCTGGGGCGAGATGAGCGCCATGCCGGCCGAGACGCAATTCGACATGATGCAGGCGATCGGCGAATGGGGCTTTCCGGTCAACCCGCTGATGGAGCGCTGCGCCTCCATCGAGACGGCGCTGGCCCGCCACCGCGCCATCGAGGAGAATCGCGCCGCGCTCGGCTACGATATCGACGGCGTCGTCTACAAGGTCGATGACCTAGCGCTGCAGCGCCGCCTCGGCTTCGTCTCGCGCGCCCCGCGCTGGGCGCTCGCCCACAAATTCGCCGCCGAGCAGGCGGTGACCGTGCTCGACGGCATCGAGATCCAGGTCGGGCGGACCGGCGCGCTCACCCCCGTTGCAAAACTCAGGCCGGTGACCGTCGGCGGCGTGGTGGTCGCCAACGCCAGCCTGCACAACGAGGATTACATCCGCGGCATCGGCAATGACGGCCAAAAAATCCGCGACGGCAAGGACATCCGCATCGGCGACACCTTGACGGTGCAGCGCGCCGGCGACGTCATCCCGCAGATCGTCGACGTGAACCTTTCCAAGCGCCCGCCGGGCGCCGAGCCGTACCAGTTCCCGACCACCTGCCCGGAATGCGGCAGCGACGCCGTGCGCGAGCAGAATCCGAATACGGGGCGCGAGGATTCGGTCCGCCGCTGCACCGGCGGGCTGGTCTGCCCGGCGCAGGCCGTGGAGCGGCTCCGCCATTTCGTCGGGCGCGACACGTTCGACATCGAAGGGCTTGGCGCCAGGCAGGTCGAGGCGTTCTACCGCGACGGGCTGATCCGCCACCCCTCCGACATTTTTAGGCTCAAGCCGGAGATGCTGGAGGGCCGCGAAGGCTACGGGCCCACGTCGATCGGCAATCTGATGCGGGCGATCGAAGAGCGGCGCGAGGTCGACCTCAACCGCTTCATCCACGCGCTCGGCATCCGCCATGTCGGCGAGACCAATGCGCGGCTTCTCGCCCGGCATTTCGGCGTGTTCGAGGCGCTCCGCGCCACCGCCACGGCCGCCGCCATGGGCGACGAGGCGAGTTGGACGGAGATCCGCTGCATCGAGGGGATCGGGCCGGTGGTCGCCGCGGCGATCGTCCAGTTCTTCCGCGAGGAGCACAATCAGGAAGAGCTGGACCGGCTGCTGAAGGAGGTGCGGCCGCGGCCGATGGAAGCGGTGGCGAGCTCTTCCCCGGTCGCCGGCAAGACGGTGGTCTTCACCGGGTCGCTGGTGCGCATGACGCGCGACGAGGCAAAGGCGATGGCGGAGCGGCTCGGCGCCAAGGTGGCGGGCTCGGTCTCGGCGAAGACCGATCTCGTCGTCGCCGGGCCGGGCGCCGGCTCCAAGCTGAAGAAGGCGGCGGAGCTCGGCGTCGAGGTGATCGACGAGGACGCATGGTTCGAGCGCGTCGGGGCTTGAGACTGAGCCTCCGGCGCAAAGGAGATTGGGGTCGAACCCGGAGAAACATCGACGCTCCCCGCTGCGCGACGTTCAGGTGAAACATTTCTTATAGCGTCTGATGACCGTTCAGTTTTCCGCGAAAATCCTCGATGCCGAACACCGCCGAACATGCGCATGCTCTACGACGAATCGGCGCCGAGCCGATCAGAACAGGCCATCCTCGTGCTGCCGGCTCGGTCGAATTCGTAGAAGACAGGTCAGCCACCTGACCTACTCTTAGGCGATGTCCAATTCCGCTGATCCTGCCGCGATGGCGGCCTCCTCCAGCACGCGTGCGGATTTTTTGCGCGGCCTCCGCGACATCTTTCCGATCATGGTGGCGACCGTGCCGTTCGGCATGATCTTTGGCGCGCTCGCCGCCAAGCAGGGCCTGTCGCTGACGGAAAACCTGCTGATGAGCGCGCTGGTCTATGCCGGCGCGTCGCAGTTCGTGGCACTGCAGTTCTGGACGCACCCGCTGCCGTTCTGGACCATTTTGGCCGCCGTGCTCGCCGTCAATCTCCGCCACGTCCTCTACAGCGCCGCCATGGGCCGAAAAATCGGCCACTGGCCGGCGGCGGCGCGCTATGGCGGGTTCGCTCTCCTCGTCGACCCGACCTTTGCGCTCGCCGAGCTGCGGGGAGGAGCGCGCCTCTCCGCCGCCTATTACTTCGGCATTGCCGTGCCGCTCTACCTCAACTGGGTGGTCTGCACCGCCCTCGGGGCGGTGTTCGGCAATCTGATCGCCGACCCGCAGGCGATCGGCCTCGATTTCGTCGTCACGGCCTATTTCATTTTCCTCGTCGTCGGCTTCCGCAAGCGTCCGAACGCATTGCCGGTCATCCTGGCGAGCGCGGCGGGCTCCGTCCTCGCCTATGTCACGCTCGGGCCGCCCTGGCATTTCGCCGGCGGTGCGCTCGCGGGCATGGCGATCGCGGCGGTGCTGGCCAAGCCGCGCGAG
Organism: uncultured Alphaproteobacteria bacterium; assembly: GCA_963846475.1. Classification (GTDB taxonomy): domain Bacteria; phylum Pseudomonadota; class Alphaproteobacteria; order Rhizobiales; family Afifellaceae; genus DASWJZ01. The sequence goes on from CAWJVZ010000003.1 coordinate 144,205, forward strand.
GCAGGGAGATGACCGGCGAATCGCTCCTGCTGATCGTCGCGCTCGGCCTTGGCACCTACGCGACCCGCATCGGCGGCCATCTGGTGCTGTCGCGCTTCCAAAAGCTCGATCCGCGTGTCGAGGCGGCACTGGACGCCGTCCCGGCCGCGGTCATGACGGCCATCGTGGCGCCGCTCGCCCTTACCACCGGGCCGGCCGACGCTATAGCCGCCGGCGCGACGATTCTCGCGTCGCTGCGCCTGCCGATCCATGCCGTGCTCGTCGTCGGCATGGTCGTGGTGGCAAGCCTGCGGGCGATCGGCCTCTAGTCCGTTCGGCTCGGGCAAACCTGTTTGCCGGCCGTACATTTTATGGTACACATCTCTTCGGTGAGGCAGCCGTGACCGAGCCGCCGCGAATTCCAGTCGTCTTCTATCGCACGCCGGGAGGCGCGGAAGTGGTTCGGGACTGGCTCAAGAACCTCGATCCTGTTGAGCGCAGCATCATCGGGCAGGATCTCATCGCTTGCAGTTTCGCTGGCCGGTGGGCATGCCGCTCTGTCGGCCGCTGCCGCACGGAATGTGGGAACTGCGCAGCAGCCTGCCCGGCAACCGCATTGCGCGGGTGCTGTTCAGCTTCATCGATGGGCGGCTGGTCGCCTTTCACGGTTTCATCAAGAAAACGCAGAAGACGCGCCCCGCCGATATCGAGCTTGCTTGGAAACGCAAACGGGAGTTCGAGGAGTAGCCATCACATGAACAAGAAACAGCCCCGCCGCCCGGACGAGCTTTCCACGCTCGATGAGTTCCTTGCCGAGGAGGGCACGCCTGAAGCGTTCCAGGCGCAGGCGATCAAGGAAGTCCTGGCATGGCAGATTCAGGAAGCGATGCGAGAGCAGAATCTCTCGCGCAAGGTCCTCGCCGAGCGGATGGGGACCAGCCGGAGCCAGATCAGCCGGTTGCTGGATCCGGCCGACGGAAACGTGACACTCAGAACTCTGGAGCGTGCAGCGGCAATCGTCGGTCGGAAGGTTCGGCTGGACCTCGTCTGATCCGACGCTCCTCGCGCCAAACTACGTTCATTTATCAGGACAAAAACGCCCGTGAGCCGCGCGCAAACGCGCCCGCTCAGCCGACGACCGGCCGGCAGGCTCTTTCCAGCCATTCCCGCTCCGCGGCTGTGAGGCTCGGCCAGCCCGAAAGCGCGCCATGGACGCGCACATGATAATTGTCGAGCCAGGCGATCTCGGCGGCATTGATCAACAGCGGATTGATCAGCCGGCGGTCGATCGGCACCAGCGAGATCGTCTCGAAGGAGTGCATAGGCCGGTCGCCGCCGGGCACCGGCTCAGGCTCGCGGACGACGACTAGGTTCTCGATGCGAATGCCGAAATCGCCTTCGCGATAATAGCCCGGCTCGTTGGAGAGGATCATCCCCGGCTCCAGCGCCGCGTGGCCGAGTTTTGAAAGCCGCTGCGGGCCTTCGTGGACGGAGAGATAGGAGCCGACGCCGTGGCCGGTGCCATGATCGAAGTCGAGGCCGGCCTGCCATAATGCAACGCGGGCGAGAGCATCGAGCTGCGCGCCCGTCGTGCCCTTCGGAAAGCGCGCGGCCGCGATGGCGATGTGGCCCTTCAGCACACGCGTGAACCGGTCGCGATAGAGGTCGAGGCGGGCGCGCGGCGGCTCGCCGATCAGCAAAGTGCGCGTGACGTCCGTGGTGCCGTCGCGGTACTGGGCTCCGGAATCGACGAGGTAGAGGTCGCCCGACTCCAAGCGCCGGTCGGTGCGCTCGGTGACGCGATAGTGGTTGACGGCGGCGTTCGGGCCGGTCGACGAGATGGTGTCGAAGGAGATGTCGGCCAGTGGCACGTCGCCCTCGGCGGCGGTGCCCGTGCGCAGTTCCTCCAGCTTCTTGGCCGCGTCGATCTCCGTCAGCGAACCGGCGGGGCTTTCGGCGATGAAGCGGAGAAAGCGCAGCATGGCGACACCATCGCGCAGATGCGCCGCGCGGCTGCCCTGCAGCTCCGCCTGAGTCTTGCGTGCCTTGGGCAGCGCCGCGGGATCGGCGCCTTCCACGATCGTTCCGCCCGCCGCCTCGACCAGCCGCGCGACCGCGTCGGCGGAGCCATGCTGGTCGTAGAGGACTTTCCGCTTCGCCTTGCCGAGCTCGCCCAGCCGCACGGAGAAATCGCGCGCCTCGCGCACGTCGGCGACCGCCTCCAGGCTGTCGCGGATCGCGTTGGAGAGCTTTCTGCCGTCGATGAAGAGCTCCGGCCGTCCTTCCGCAGGGACGACGGCAAAGGAGAGCGGCAACGGCGTGTGCGGCACGTCGGCGCCGCGGATATTGAACAGCCAGGCAATGGAGGCGGGATCGGTGAGGATCGCCGCATCTGCGCGCTTCTCGCCTATGGCCCGCGCCACCTCGGCAATCTTGTCGCCGGCCGGCTTGCCGGCGAGCGCCTCCGGCTGCTCGCTCACGCTGGCGATAGGCGGCTGCGGCCGGTCGCGCCAGACCGCATCCACGGGGTTCTCCTCGACCGGCACCAGCTCCGCGCCGGCCGCCTCGAGGCCTTTGGCGATCTGCCGCACCTGGGCGCGGGTCATCAGCCAGGGGTCGTAGCCGATCCGCCAGCCCTGAGCGGCATTGGCCTTCAGCCAGTCATGAAGGGGCGTTTCGACGCTGGAAACCGGCTCGAAAACGGCGCCGTCTACCTGGTCGCGCGCCTGCAGGATGTAGCGGCCGTCGACCAGCACGGCCGCCTTGTCGGCGAACACCACCGCCGTGCCGGCGGAGCCCGTGAAGCCGGTCAGCCAGGCCAGCCGCTCCGCCGATTTTGGCACATACTCGCCCTGGTGCTCGTCGGAGCGGGGGACGACAAAGCCGTCGAGCGACAGCTCCTTCAGCTTGGTGCGGAGCGCGGCGGCGCGCTCGGCGCCCTTGGACGGATCGCCAGTCTCGGAAAAATTTTGGAACATTTTGGGCTCTTAGCACGCCAAGAGCGGCGCCGCAGCAAGGGTCGACGCTTTTCGTCCTGCCGCCCCGACGCTCGCCTGCAATGCAGCAAGTCGCTGGCTGCCATGCGCTTTGCCGCCTACCGGCCATCGGCGGGATCGTTACTTGTGAGGCGTCTTGATTTGGAGAACTACGATGGTCACGAGAACGATGGACGGCATCGGGATCGCGACGTCCCGCAAGCGCGGGCTCTTGGGCCGGTTCCTCGACGGCATCGTCGAAACGCGTATGCGCCGGGCGCGCGGCATCGCCAAGCCGTACCTGCTGGCGCTCGACGACGAGGACCTCGCTTGCCTGGGCCACAGCCGCGCCGATGTCGAGAAGTGGGAATCGCGGCCCGGCTGGGCTCCGCTCGTCTGAGCTGCGTGGGAGCATGAGCTCGGGCCAGCGGCTCAGCCCGGCCGCTGGAGCACCAGCACCGCCCAGCCCGCAAAAATCCGGGCGCTGCGCAGACGTATGCCCTGGCCGCCATAGGCGGCGGCCACGCGCTCGCGCTGGTGCGGGAGGAGGCCCGACAGCACCAGCGTTCCGCCGCGTGCGATGAGCGGCGCCAGCTGCGGCGCCAGCCTGACCAGCGGCTCGGCCAGGATGTTCGCCACGACCAGGTCGAACGGCGCGCGGCCGCGGATAGCCGGATGCCGCACCCCGGCGGCGGTCTCGGCCCGGACGAGATGGCCGACGCGATTGAGCGCGGCATTGGCGGCGGCGACGCGCACCGCCACCGGATCGATGTCGGTGGCCAGCACCGGCTTGCGCAGGATCTTGGCCAGTGCGATCGCCAGCACGCCGGAGCCGGTGCCGAGATCGAGGGGATTCCTGAATTCTCGCGTGCGCAGCAGCTGGTCGAGCACGATCAGGCAGCCGGCCGTCGTCCCGTGGTGGCCGGTTCCAAAAGCCTGGGCAGCGTCGATCTCGATCGCGATCCGGCCGGCCGGCCGGCTTTCGGGGTCATGGCTGCCATGCACGATGAACCGCCCCGCGGCGACAGGCGTTAGCGCCTCCAGCCCCGCGGCGATCCAGTCGGTCAGGGGAAGTTCCTCCACAATGAGCGGCGCGCCGAAGGCGTCGGCGCCGAGCCGGTCCCGAATGGCTGCGGCTATCTCCTCAGGCGCGCCCGCCTCGAAATAGGCGTCCACCGACCAGAGCCCGTCGGCCCGCTCGTCAAGCGAGACGACGACGCCACCATCCGCCCAGTCCCGCTCCAGGAAATTGGAAATCCGCCGCGCCTCGGGAAACGCGGCTACGAGGCTGGCCTTGACCGTCATGCTGCCGGTCTGCATCGACGGACCTTGCACCTCCAGTGGATAAGAAGAACGCCTTTACCCGCCGGCCTTGGTCTGCGAGGAGGCCAAAGCTCGGTGCTTGGCACTTCTCCTACGCCCGGATAGCGAGACGGCGTGGCCGAACTCTCAAGCTCGCGCGGATCGTCTCCTGGTCACGAACCAACGGTAAAGAAATGCAATAAGAATAGCGGTGATGGAGCACAACGCACCGATAAACGTCTCCGAAGGAATACCTCCGGCGAGTTTTGGAGGCTCTGTCATGGCGACCGTGGCAACCCCAAATCCGGCAATGCCGAAGGCAGCGCCTATGGCAACGAGGTCTGCGATCTTAATCCCGCGTTCCCCTTCAACATATACGTCAGGTGCGATCTCGTCGGGGCTCATTCCCTCAGCAATCAACCTCACCACCAACTTCCCCGATCCGGGACGTTCTCCTGAGATGAACAACGACCTTTCCGCCGAACCCGAAATGTCGAGCACAAATTCCCGCTCGGTGGGCAGCTCCAGCATGGTCGCATCCAAAGCGACTTTTATGGGGGAGGCTGTAACTCTCATCTTTCTAAATATAACTTTTGAAGCCTTGAATGTGTAAGCCGTATTAGGAACAAGTATCTCCACAGCCTCATCGAGTGAGTTGAATACTGAATACGTCCTCGATGTGCGGGCTTCCACATCAGCCTTAATCGACTCAACGCGCGCCCTGATATCAAGTGACTGCCGATAGGCTGCAAGGCTCGCTTCATCATTCTCAGCAGTTCTCTCGGACTCAAATTCCTCGCGCAAGGAGGTCAGCATGTCAGTGATCTGGTCAATATCTTCAGTTGAATACTGAAGAAGCCGAGCCCGAGCCGAAACCTGTTCTAATACGGATTTGTAGCTGTCGATCTCGGCTAGAATGAATTCTTTTACACGGACATCGCGCGATATCAGGATCTCATCCGCGCGAGAGAAAGCCTCATAGGCGCCGTGTGCTATTTTCTGGATGTCCTGGCTGCTTTCGCCCAGCGCTGGAAAAGTGATATTCCTCAGGGTCTCAAGCTCGGCGGAAAGGTCCTCGATTGACCCGGACGTTCCCTCCGCCGATTGGCTCTGAAGTAGCGTTTGATAATAGGCCGCCATATGAGGAATACGCAGGAACAGCATTGCGTATATCCTATCTCTGAAAATGTTCTCAAGCTTTCCCACAATATACTCGGCCTCAATGATCTCGGACTCAGCCTTAGACAGGTCGTTCGTCGATTGAAATGTGTAAAGAATTCGAGTAATGAGGTCGTTAAGGGATTGAAAGGTGGCGCGAATTGAAGGACTATGATGGGAGAGTCCGTACAGATTGTCTTTTTCTCGCAGGGCTTCAGCGGCAGCGATTAGCCGGTCGTGCCGCTTGTCGAGATCTGAAAAAGTCGTTAAGCCTCGAATAAAGCGGGCGGCAGCCCACACCATAATGAACTCGACGACGACAGCGGTGTAAAATGCTACATTCTCGGTGATTTCTAGACTATCGTGAGATAGGAAATACATTAAGATAATAAGAAGTGAGAAGACACCAAGGAACACAAAGGATCCAGCCGCTTGCATCCTGTTGGAAGGATTGTATGCTCCTGCAAGCGTCAGCTGCAGAGCAAATATCAGATATACGCCTGCCACGCCGAGAGGGTAGCGCCACCACTCTACCGTTTCGAAATCAATCAAACCAGTTGCGAAAAGCAGGAAAAAACAAAATATAATGATCAAAGAAAGATACGGCCCGAGCCCAGCGTTTACACCAACTTCCTTAAGTGGAGTTCTTGTTATCAAAGCGACGACAGGCTTCAACACTGTACCGAAAGCTATGGTAACCGCTTCGATAAGGCCGGCAATGAAAGCGACATAAATCAGGAGATATGCTGCCTGGAGAAGCACATCTACTGCAAACCGCAGGAGATTTTGGTCCTCGATCATGCTTGCACCTCGCCACAATGAGGCGCACGGGCGTGCGAAAGTGAACCTTAGATTGCCTCGACGAAACTGTCCACCACCCGCTTCTGGCCGGCTTTGTCGAACTCCACCGTCAGCTTATTGCCGTCGACGGCGGCCACCGTGCCCGGCCCGAATTTCTGGTGAAAAACGCGGTCGCCGCGCGAAAACCGCGCCTCGCCGCCGATGACGCTCTTGGCGACGAGCTCGCCCTCGATGGTCAGCGGCTGGCGGGAGACGCGGCTTCGCGGATCGGCGGCCTCGCGATTGGCCTGGGCGCGCTGCCAGCCGGGCGTGCGGTAGGCGGAGTTGAACGGCTCCATGCGATCGAAGCGCGAGGCGCCGTAGCCGCCGCCCGATCCGAACGGGCCGCCGGCGCCGTAGCCGCCGTAGCTCGCCGGCTCCGCCACCTCGACATGCGCCTCCGGCAGGTCGTCGAGAAATCGCGACGGCACGGTCGACTGCCAGAGGCCGCGCACCCGGCGGTTGGAGACGAACCAGATCTTTGCGTTCTTTCGCGCCCGCGTCAGGCCGACATAGGCGAGGCGCCGTTCCTCCTCCAGCCCGGCCTTGCCGCTCTCGTCGATGGTGCGCTGGTGCGGGAAAAGGCCCTCCTCCCAGCCGGGCAGGTAGACTACGTCGAATTCCAGCCCCTTGGCGGAATGCAGCGTCATGATCGACACCGCCTCGTCCGACCCGCCCTCGGCGTCCATCACCAGCGAGACGTGCTCCAGGAAGCCGGCGAGCGAGTCGTATTCGCCCATGTTGTTGATCAGCTCCTTGAGGTTCTCCAGCCGCCCCGGCGCCTCGGCCGAGCGGTCGAGCTGCCACATCTCGGTGTAGCCGCATCTCCTCCAGGATCATCTCCGCCAGGTCGGTATGGCGCGTGTGGTCGATCGCGTCGGACCAGCGCGCAAAGCTCTTAAGCAGGTCGGCGATGCGTCTGGCGCTGCTTCGACTTCAGCTCCTCGGTCAGCGACGAGCTCGCCGCCGCCGCCATCAGCGGGATGTTGCGGGCGCGGGCATGGCAGTGGATGAGCTGGATGGTCGAGGCGCCGAGGCCGCGCTTCGGCGTGTTGACGATGCGCTCGAAGGCGAGATCGTCGGCCGGGTTCACCGTCGCGCGCAGATAGGCGAGCGCGTCGCGGATCTCCATGCGCTCATAGAAGCGCGGGCCGCCGATGACGCGGTAATTCAGCCCGAGCGTGACGAAGCGGTCCTCGAACTCGCGCATCTGGAAGGAGGCGCGCACCAGGATCGCCATCTCGTTCAGCGAATGGCCGCGCCGCTGCAGCTGCTCGATGTCGTCGCCGATGGCGCGCGCTTCCTCCGACGAATCCCAGCCGGAGACGACGGCGACCTTGTCGCCCATCTCGGCGGTGTCGGTGAACAGCGTCTTGCCGAGCCGCCCTTCGTTGTGGGCGATCAGCCCGGAAGCGGCGGCGAGGATGTGGCCGGTGGAGCGGTAGTTCCGCTCCAGCCGGATCACCGCCGGCGCCGGGAAAATCGTGCTCGAAGCGGAGGATGTTGTCGACCTCGGCGCCGCGCCAGCCGTAGATCGACTGGTCGTCGTCGCCGACGCAGCAGATGTTGCGGTTGCCCTGCGCGAGCAGCCTCAGCCAGAGATACTGGGCGACGTTGGTGTCCTGGTATTCGTCGACCAGCATGTAGCGGAAGCGCCGCTGGAAATCCGGCGAGCACGTCGGCGCGCTCGCGGAAGAGCCGCAGGCACTCGGTCAGGAGGTCGCCGAAATCGGCGGCGTTCAGCGTCTTCAGCCGCGCCTGGTATTCGCCGTAGAGCTCGCGGCCCTTGCCGTTGGCGTAGGAATAGGCCTCGCCGTCCGGCACCTTTTCCGGCGACAGGCCGCGGTTCTTCCAGCCGTCGATGGCGAAGGCGAGCTGGCGCGCCGGCCAGCGCTTTTCGTCGATATTGGCGGCGGTGACGATCTGCTTCAGGAGCCGGATCTGGTCGTCGGTGTCGAGGATGGTGAAGTCGGAGCGGAGCCCCACCAGCTCGGCATGCCGGCGCAGGATTTTCACGCCGATCGAGTGGAACGTGCCGAGCCAGGGCATGCCCTCCGCATGGCCTTCGCCGATCAGCCCGGCGACGCGGCTCTTCATCTCGCGCGCCGCCTTGTTGGTGAAGGTGACGGCGAGGATCTGCGAGGGGAAGGCGCGGCCCGAGGCCAGGATATGGGCGATGCGGGCGGTCAGCACCCGCGTCTTGCCGGTGCCGGCGCCGGCAAGCACCAGGAGCGGCCCCTCGGTCATCTCGACCGCCTGCCGCTGCTCCGGATTGAGGTCGGCGAGCCAGGGCGCGCCGCGCCCGGCGAGCGCCCGCGCGGCGATGCCGCCGGCGGGCGGCGCAGGCACATCGCGAAAATCCGGTCGGCGGACGGGTTCGGTCATTCTTCGGTCGATTCGTGTCGGAACAATAGGGCAACGCGTTCATTGAAGCGAGCGCGGCGGGCGGCGGTGCTCTCGCCGGCAGGGGGACATCCGGCCTATATAGGCGTTGGCGCGCTCCCGCGCCCGAGGAGAAGCCGCGATGGAACCCGAGGTCGAGAGTTTTGGCCTCGCGCCCGACGGCGAGATCCCCAACAATTCGCTGCCGCTCCTCCTCTATCGCCGCGCGCTGCCGCCGGAGCTGCAATCGCCCTCCGGCTGCCAGGCGCTGTTCGCCCGCAATCTACTGGCGCGGCAATTGGGTGAACGGCATCTTCGACTATTGGCATTTCCATACGACGGGCCATGAGGTGCTCGGCTGCGTCGCCGGCTCGGCGCGCGTCGGCTTCGGCGGCGACCACGGCGTAGAGGTGGTCTTTCGCGCCGGCGACGTCGTCGTGATCCCGGCCGGCGTCGGCCACAAGCGCCTCGGCGGCAGCGACGGTTTCTGCGTCGTCGGCGGCTATCCGCCGGGCCAGAACGGCGCCATCACCAGGCCCGGCGAGGTCTCGCTGGAAGGCGCGCAGGCAACCATCCGCGCCCTCAGCCTGCCCGGATCGGACCCGATCTTCGGCAACGAGGGCCCGCTGATCCAGGCCTGGGGCATCGGCTAGACTCCGACGCGAACCGGCCGGTCGGCGGGACAGCCGCCGGTTGCTTCTGCCATGACCTAATGCGGCCCCATTCGCGGCGCAGCCGGTGCAACGGATAACGCCGATTTGTCGTCCGCGCGGAAGCGTGCGCTTTGGACAGCGGCGGGCTGTTCCTGTTACCTTGGCCGGCCTGGTGGAGAGTCGGACGAATCGATGGCCAAAACCGCATCGGCGGAGCGCAACGACAGCGGCATCGCCCTTTCGATCGGCGTGCTGAAGCAAAAGTTCGGCGAGCGGCTGAGCCAGTCGCAGGCGGTCCGCGAGCAACACGGCCACACGACGAGCTGGCTGCCCAACCAGCCGCCCGACGCCGTCATCTTCGCCGAGACGACCGAGGAGGTCAGCGACATCGTGCGGGTCTGCGCGACGCATCGCACCCCGGTCATCGCCTTCGGCACCGGCTCGTCGCTGGAAGGCCACCTCAACGCGCCGGCGGGCGGCATTTCTGTCGACGTCTCGCGCATGAACAGGATCGTCGCGGTCCATGCCGAGGATTTCGACTGCGTGGTCGAGCCGGGCGTGACCCGCAAGCAGCTCAACACGCATCTTCGCGACGTCGGCCTGTTCTTCCCGATCGACCCGGGCGCCGATGCGAGCCTCGGCGGCATGGCGTCCACCCGCGCCTCCGGCACCAATGCGGTGCGCTACGGCACGATGAAGGACAACGTGCTGAACGTGACGGCGGTGATGCCCGACGGCTCGATCGTCAAGACGGCCAACCGCGCCAAGAAAACCTCGGCCGGCTACGACCTGACGCGGCTGATGATCGGCGCGGAGGGGACGCTCGGCATCATCACCGAGCTGACGCTGCGGCTGCAGGGCATCCCGCAGGCGATCTCGGCGGCGGTATGCAGCTTCCCGAGCGTCGAGGCCGCCTGCCGAGCGGTGATCGCCACCATCCAGTACGGCATCCCGATGGCGCGGATCGAGCTCCTGGACGAGCTGCAGGTGCGCGCCTGCAACATCTATTCGCGGCTCGACCTGCCGGAGAGCCCGGCGCTGTTCCTGGAATTCCACGGCACGCCGGCCGGGGTGGAGGAGCAGGCGGTGGAGTTCGGCGAGATCGCCGCGGAGTTCGGCGGCGACCGCTTCCGCTGGGAAACCCGCGAAGAGGACCGGCAAAGGCTCTGGCAGGCGCGCCACGACGTCTATTTCGCCGTCAAAGTGCTGCGGCCCGGCGCCAGCGTGCTGGCGACCGACGCCTGCGTGCCGATCTCGCGGCTCGCCGACTGCGTCATGGAGACCAAGGCGGATCTGGAGCGCTTGGGTCTGCTGGCGCCGATCGTCGGCCATGTCGGCGACGGCAATTTCCATGTCAGCGTGCTCGTCGATACGACGAGCCCGGCGGAGATGCGCGCGGCGGAGGAGATGATCGGGCGCCTCGCCGAGCGCGCCATCGCAATGGACGGCACCTGCACCGGCGAGCATGGCATCGGCCAGGGCAAGATGCGCTACCTGGAGGAGGAATTGGGGTCGGCGATCGACGTGATGCGGACCATCAAGAAGGCCATCGACCCCTTGAACATCATGAATCCGGGCAAGATCGTCCGGCTTTCCGCCTAGCCCGGCCACCGCCGGAGACGAACGGGAGATCTGCGCTGAGCAAGTTTTTCATTGCGGCCGGCAGTCTCGTCATCGTGATCCTGTTCACGGCCCTGATCGGGCCGTACGTGGTCGACTGGACTGCTTACCGCGATAGGTTCGAAGAGCGAGCCTCCGCCTATATCGGCCGGCCGGTCAGCATCGGCGGCAGGGCGAGCGTTCGCCTCCTGCCGACGCCCGTCCTGAGTTTCACCGACATCCGCATCGGCGACGCAGCGTCGCCGGATGTGGCGATCGAGCGGTTCCGCGCCGAGGTCGAGCTGGCGCCGCTGCTGCGCGGCGAAGTCCGCATTATCCAGATGATCGTCGAGCGGCCGCACTTCCGCGTCGATCTCGCCAGACTCGCCGAGGGCGGCGCCGGCGCGCTGACCGGCGGATGGCGCATCGACCCCGAGCGGGTCTCGCTCGCCCACGTTGAGATCGTCGATGGCACGGCCGATATCGAGGATCGCCGCGCCGGCCGGTCCTGGCGGGCCGACGATATCGACGCTGTCGTCGGGGCGAGCTCGCTGCGCGGGCCGGGTAGAGCCGAACTGGAGCTTTTATTCGAAGGCGAGCCGGTCGAGGTCCGGGTTGCGGCCGGCCGCATGCGGGCGGACAATTCGATACCCCTCAAAGTCACCGTGGCTTCTTCCGTCTATCCCCTGACGCTGACCGCCGACGGCTCTTTCGCGTCACGCCCTGGCCAGCCGCCCGGCTTCCTTGGCTCGGTGGTGGTCGCGGGCGTGCCGCCGAAGGACGAGGGCGAGCCGCGCTCCCCGTGGGCCGATTTCCGGGCTGAGGGTGCGTTCGACCTTACGCCGCAGGCGCTCCTGGTGGAGGAGGCGCAGCTCTCCTACGGAGCGACCGAGCGGCCGCTCGTCCTGGCCGGCGCAGGACGGCTCGATTTGACCGGCGAGCCGCGCTTCGACGTGTCGATCAAGACCCGCCAGATCGACGTCGACCGCACGCTCGGCGGCGGGGCTGGGCGTCCGGCCTCGCTGCAGGCGGGTGTCGCCGCCTTGATTCAGGCGCTCCCCGGCCTGCCGAGACCCCCGCTTTCCGGCGTGCTGCATCTCGATGCGCAGGGTGTGGTGATCGGCGGCGGCGTGTTGCAGGCGGTCGGGCTGGACGTCGCGACGGCGCCGGACGGATGGCTGGTGGAGGATTTTGCCGCCATGCTGCCGGGCGACACTCGAGTCGACCTGAGCGGCATGCTCCGCGCAGCCGAAACGCTCAGCTTCCGCGGCCACGGCAGCGTGAGATCGGGGCGGCCGGCCGCCTTCGCCGCATGGTGGCGTGGCCAGTCGGGGTCCGCCGCGGAGATCGAGAGCTTTTCCGTCGCAGCCGACCTCGATCTTGCGGAGGACACCCAGCAGCTCGCCAACATCGTCGCGACCACCGGCGGCGGCACGGTTCGGGGGCTGGTGGAACTTCGCCGCTTCCAGCAGACCGGCCAGATCTTCGCGACGATCGATCTCAACGCCGACCGGGCCGATCTGGTGGAAGCGCGTGCGCTGGCGGAACTCCTGGCCGGCAATGCGCTTGCCGCCAGCCGTGTCGATCAGATGAATGTGTCGCTCCGCGCCGACGTGCTGAGCGCCCGCGGCATTGAGGCCCGCTCCGTCGTCCTCGACGGCGGCCTGGAGGAGGGGGTCCTGCAGCTGCGCCGGCTGGCCATCGCCGACCTGGCGGGCGCCAGCATCGAGGCGCACGGCAGCGTGCGCGATCCCTTCGGCGGGCGCGCCGGCCGGCTGGAAGCTTCGGTGGCGGCGGAGGACATCACCGGTGCGGTGGAGTTCCTGGCGGCCCTCATGCCGCAAAGCCGGACAGCCGCCTATCTCCTCAGGGTGGCCCCGCGGCTGTCGCCCGTCCTCGCCGACGTCTCCGTCGAGGCGGGGGCGGAGGTGGCGCCGCTGCTGCTCGATCTGACCGGCAGCTTCGCCGACACGCATGTGACGCTGACGGCCGCTGGGGAAGGATCGTTGGCCAGGCCCGAAACCCTGAGCGGAACAATGGTGCTGCATATCGACGGCGAGGACAGCGCTGCGGTGCTGACGCAGCTCGGGCTGGACCCGGTACCGGTCCGCGCCGGTCCGCTTCGCCTGGACGCCGCCTTCGAGGGTGCCCTCGGAACCGCCGGCACGCTGAAGGTCGAGGCGACGGTCGCCGGCATCGACATCGCCTACGACGCCGAGACCGCCCTGCAGAACGGCGACATCGCGCTGACCGGATTGGCCGAGGCGACGGCGGTCGACACCGACCCGGCGCTGCTCCTCGCCGGCGTGGCGGTTCCGGGCCTCGGCGAGGGGCATTCGGCCTCCGCCGCCGGCCGGCTCGGGATCACCCCCGACCGCCTCGATATGGCGATCTCGGAGGCGAATTTCGACGGGCAGCCGCTCGGGGGAAGGGTCCAGGCGGATCTCCGCGACGGCATGCGCTTGAAGGGCGCGCTGGAGCTCCAGGCCGTCTCGCTGCCGGTGCTAGCTGCTCTGGCGACCGGCAGCGCCCCGGGCATCGGCGCGGACGGCTGGAATGAGGATCCTTTCGCCGCCGTGCTGCCGCCCGGCGTTTCGCTCGATTTCGGCATTACTGCCAAAACGCTCGATCTCGGCCTGCCCATCACGGCCGCCGGTGCCAGGCTCGAATTGGACGTGTCCCGCAGCGCCCTCAATATCGACCTCATCCAGGCGGATTTCGGCGGCGGCACCCTGAAAGGGGCGATCGCTGCGACGCTCGCGGATGGCGAGGCCCACGCGGCGCTCCGCGGGGCGCTGCATGGCGGCGAGCTGCAGGCGCTGCTGTGGGAGCGGAACGGCCTTCCCGCCGCCTCGGGCCAGCTCGATCTGTCGTTCGAGGCGACGGGGCGCGGCCGCAGCACTGCCGGCATCGTTTCCACCCTGTCCGGCAGCGGCTCGTTCGCAATCAGCGAGGGGCGGCTGAACGCCCTCAATCCCCAGGCGCTCGATGCCGCGATTCAGGCGGGCGATACGGATGCGGAGCCGGACGAGGACAAGGTGCGTGAGGAATTCGCCATCCTGTTCGGCTCGGGCGCGTTCCCGTTCGGCCGGGCCGCGGGCTCCTTCTCCATCAACAACGGGATGGTGAAGGTCGCCACGGTGTCCGTCGCGGCCGCGGCGACCGATGTGCTCGCCGATGCCACGTTGGATCTCAACGATCTGACGCTGGCCAGCGAGTGGTCGATCCGCGCCGGCGAGGCGGGCGTCGCGGACGAGCAGAAGCCCAGTGTGGACGTGCGCTTTTCCGGGCCGATCTCCAGGCCTGAGCGGCAGGTCGACCTCGCTCCGCTCCTCGACCTGGTGCAAAGCCGGCATTTGCAGCGCCAGCTGGCCGAGCTGGAAGCCCTGGAGAAGGCGCGCCGCCAGTTTGAGGCCGCGCAGGCGGAGAAGCGGCGCGACGACACCGAACGGCGCCGCCTCGACGCCCCGGCAGCCGGCCGGGCCCCGAGCCCCGCGCCGAAGCCTGGCGGGGCGCCATACGAGATTGCGCCGCCGCTCGATCTCCTCCCCGACCAGGACACGTCCGCCGCCGCTCCGGCGCCGGATCTGGTGCAGCAGATGGGTCCGGCGGTGCAGGATATGCTCGGCGCCCGCCCGTAGGGATCAGATCACCGGAGGCGACGCGGCGGCCTTGGCTTTGAGGTCGGCCAGCACCGCGAGCCGCAGGGCGGACGACAGGTTGGCGGATTGCCGCGCGCCGTCGATCCGCTCGATCAACGCGCCGACCGGCAAGCCGGATTCGGCCGCCATGCGCTTCAGCTCGGCCCAATACTCGTCCTCGAGCGAGACGCTCGTGGCGTGGCCCTGCAGATTGACGGAGCGCTTGCGCATGGCTCACCCGTGCGGCGGCAGTCAGCCCTGGGGGTCGCTGCCGCTTTCCGGCGGAGCATCGCGCCGGTGCGCGTCGAGGCGCTTCTCCTCAATCTCCCTGCCAAGCCGGTTCTTGGATTTCTCGGCCGCCGTCCGGCCGTGCAGGACGCGGTTGGCCGCGGCATCGCGCTCGGCGTCGTCGCGGCGCTTCTTCTTGCGGGCCTGACGAAGGTTGACGATGTCGGCCATGAGCGGCTCAGCGTGGGCCGATCATCTTCTCGGGCCGCACTATCGCATCGAACTCTTCCGCGCTGACGAAGCCGAGGGCGACCGCCTCCTCGCGAAGGGTCGTGCCGTTCTTGTGCGCCGTCTTGGCGACCTTGGCGGCGTTGTCGTAGCCGATCTTTGGCGCGAGCGCCGTCACCAGCATCAGCGAGCGCTCCATCAGCTCGCGGATGCGCTCCTCGTCGGCCTCGATGCCGGCGATGCAATTGTCGGCGAAGGACCGGCACGAATCGGCCAGCAGCCGCACCGATTGCAGCATGTTGTAGGCCATGACCGGCTTGAACACGTTCAGCTCGAAATGGCCCTGGCTGCCGGCGACCGTCATGGTGGTGTTGTTGCCCATCACCTGGGCGCAGACCATGGTCAGCGCCTCGCACTGGGTGGGGTTGACCTTGCCCGGCATGATCGACGAGCCCGGCTCGTTCTCCGGCAGGATCAGCTCGCCGAGGCCGGAGCGCGGGCCCGAGCCAAGGAAGCGAATGTCGTTGGCGATCTTGAACAGCGACACGGCAAGCGTGTTCAGCGCGCCGTGCGCGAAGACATAGGCGTCGTGCGCGGCGAGCGCCTCGAACTTGTTCGGCGCCGTGCGGAAGGGCAGGCCGGTGATCTCGGCGACGTGCTCGGCGAAGCGCTCGGCGAAGCCGACCGGGGCGTTGAGGCCGGTGCCGACGGCGGTGCCGCCCTGGGCGAGCTCCAGGAGGTAGTCGACGCTGTCCTTGACGCGCCGAAGGCCGTAGTCGAGCTGCGCCACGTAGCCCGAAAATTCCTGGCCCAACGTCAGCGGCGTCGCGTCCTGGGTGTGCGTGCGGCCGATCTTGATGATGTGCTCGAACTGCCGGCACTTGCGGCTCGTTGAGCTGCGCAGGTGCTGCAGCGCCGGCACGAGCTGGTGCACGATCGTCTCGGCCGCGGCGATGTGCATGGCCGTCGGGAACGTGTCGTTCGACGACTGGCTCATATTGACGTGGTCGTTCGGATGGATCGGTTTCTTGGAGCCGCGCTCCCCGCCAAGCATCTCGATCGCCCGGTTGGCGATCACCTCGTTGGCGTTCATGTTGGTCTGCGTTCCCGAGCCGGTCTGCCAGACGACCAGCGGGAAATCGTCGTCGAGCTTGCCCTCGATCACGTCCTGCGCGGCCGCCGCGATCGCCTCGGCGAGGCGCGGCTCGATCTGGCCGAGGTCCAGGTTGGCCAGCGCCGCGGCGCGCTTGATGACGCCGAGCGCGCGGATCAGCGGCGGCGGCATCCTCTCCGTTCCGATGCGGAAATTCGTCAGCGAGCGCTGCGTCTGGGCGCCCCAGTATTTTTCGGCGGGCACTTCCAGGGGACCGAAGGAATCGGTCTCCATGCGCGTCTCCGTCATCGCTGCCCCTGTGCTCGGCGCTGCGGCCCCCCGCATCGATTTGTCACCGCGGCCGAAGCCGCGCAAGCCCGAGCCGCTGCAATGGAAAAGGCTCTGTCGCCGGGGCGGCGCCCTCAGCCGTTCTTCTTGCGGAAGGCGTCGAGCGAGACGACGGCGGCCGAGCCGGCTTCCGCCTTTGCCGGAGCAAGCTCTTGCGCAGCCGCCGGGGTCTCCGCGCGCTCCTCGGCCGTCGCACCGTCCTCTGCCGATGCCACGGCCGCCAGTTCCGGCGGCGGGTCGAATTTCACGCCAAAGCTCGCATGCGGGTCGACGAACCCGTTGATGGCGCGGAACGGCACGTGCAGGCGCTCCGGCGCGCCGTGGAAGGAGAGGCCCACCTCGAAGGCGGTGTCGGTGACCGTCAGGTCCCAGAACTGGTGCTGCAGGACGATGGTCATCTCGCCCGGATATTCCGCCTTCAGGCGCGACGAGATGCGCACGCCGGGATAACGGGTGTCGAAGGTGACGAAGAAATGGTGCTCGCCGGGCAGGCCGGTCTGGGCGACCTCGGCAAGCACTTTGCGGACGAGGCCGCGCAGCGCCTCCTGGGCGAGCACGTCGTAGCGGATCAGGTCTTCGGCCATCGGCCGAACCTAGTGCTCCGGTCGGACGCTTGCAAGGAAGGGAAGTGGAGGCTTCTGTTGCCAGGTGCCTCCGAACCCCGCCTAAACCGTGCTAACGGCCAGGACTTGAATTGAAGCCATCAGGCTGCATTACGCAGCGAGACGAGCCTCAGCATAGTTGTCGTTGGCAACTATTTTGTCGGCCCGATAACGGCGGAACCATGCCGGGCAAAAGAACAGCCTTTACGCCCTCGTCGATCCTGTTTCGCCCCCATCATCAGCGGTCCTGGAGGGCCGTTGGTGGTGGAGGCGCCGGGCACTGCCCCCGGGTCCGAAAGGTTTATTGCGCTGCCTGTTTATCGCCATAGCCGGGTGTGACCCCGGCAAGAGGAATATAGGCGCAGTTACCGCCGATTGAAAGGCCTCGCCCGCGCGGAACACTAGCGCTGGGGCCCGCCGGCAAAGGGAGGCTGACTGCGAAGCGATCCGCCAACGCGCCGCTCGTTTCTTACAGTCATTCACAAGGGAGTGATTCAGGAAGATAGTCCTAGACAATCCTCCTCGTTTGTGCTAGCTCGCGAAATACCGCTGCTCGACGAGGGACCGGGATGCAAGGACCGGAGCTTTTCGGGAGCAGTGGGCGGCGCCGCCACGGAGCCTCGGTCAGGAGCCGGGACGGCGTTCCTCAGAAGGGCCCCCCTCGGGAGCAATCCCGGTGCCGGATGTTGCACGGCTAGAGTTCCTGCCCACGGCGTGAAGCACGGGGCAGGACGGGAAGACGATAGGGCGAGTTGGGGAACGTATAACGCCGCGCGGAACTCCCCACCGTTTAGCAAGCGCTTTTTTGACTTGCCGCTGCGGTGGCGAACAGGGTGCGGCTGGCGAGCATGGCGCAGGCAACGGCGAGCAGACGGTCGGCGACGGAGCGAAGCGCGCGGGCATGCGAATGGCCGCGTTGGCGCAGGGCGGCGTATTTGGCGCGGCTTCGCGGGTCGTGCTGGATGGCGGTGCGCGCCCAATGATGGACGGCGTCGCTGAGGCGGCGATGACAAGCCCGGCGGCGCAGGACGATGCGGCGCTTGCCCGACTGCTTGGTCACCGGGGCGACGCCGGACAAGCAGCGCAGCGCCTGATAGTCTCGCTCGCGCAGGGCCTCGCCGGCCTCTGCGAGCAGCGTGGCGCAGACGATCCTTCCGATGCCTGGCAGGGATCTCAGGATGGTCACGTCACGCTGCTCTTGCGGCTGCCCCGGCGCGTCCTCCTCGGGCGCAGCGAGGCTGGCGAGCAGGCGATCGAGCTCGCCGTGCGCCTCTTTGATCTGGCGGCTGACGAGGCGCAGGCGGGGAATGAGCGTGCGGATGTGGGCGGTTGCCGCCTCGGTGGCGCCGGCGGCGACCTGGATGGGCGGCCGGCGGAGCTGCTTCAAGGCCTCGGCCGCATCGAAGCGGCGGATGCGATGCCGCTTGAGGAGCTTGGCGAGACTGGCTTGGCGGAGGCGGCGGGCCTTATCGGGCGTCGGCGCGCTCTCCCACAGTTGCAGGAACCATTCGGCGGCGAGATCATCGGCGAGCTCCAGCATGGCCGGGAAGTAGCGCCAGAGCTGGTCTCGCATGCGGTTGGCGAGACGGACCTGCTCGACGGTCAGTTCGTCGGCGATCCGCGACCATTCGCGCAGCTCGATGACCAGCGGATCGGCCGGCCGCAACGGACGCAGGCGCGGCCGGTCGGTCCTCAGCGCATCGGCCAGCACCTCGGCGTCGCGGCTGTCGTCCTTGGCGCCGGCCAGCGTGAAGCGGTCGCGGAAGCGGTCGAGCTGCTTGGGATTGACCGCGTAGACGGTGAAGCCGCGCTCCATGAGCGCCTCAACGACCGGCCCGTGCGGCACCTCGATGGCGACATGCACCGCTTGCGGCGCGGCGCCGCTCGCGGCGATCAGCCAGGCGCCCATCTCAGCCAGGCCCTCGCCGCCATGAGCGAAGCTGCGCACGCGCTTGCCGCGCCCCTGCGCATCCGACAGACAAACGACATGCGCCTGCGACGCCCAATCGACGCCGGCATACCAGATCGGCTGTTCTTCCATGCTCCTCTCCCTGTTCTCGCAACGAGCCCGCCGCGACGTCGGCCGATCCCTGTACTGGCGCTCAAGGGCGCGGTCTCCCCACTGGGCCTGCAATCGCAGCCGCCAGCCGGGGCACATGTCCGCGCGTGGTGCTCGCCGCTTTGACAGCGGCGGCGCTGGGGCGCTTCGGTCGCTCCCGGCCGGCCGGCCCCGGTCCTCCTGTCTGAGCCGATTCGCCGGACCCGCGAAGCCGCCCGCCCGCTACGGCGCCACGGAGGGCGCGCGTGCGGCCGGCTTCGCTTTCGCCGAGCCAAGCTTTGCAGGATCACCGGCCATCACCGGTACAGGGGCGCCTGGAGGCGCCATTATTTAATTTGCGAGGCGTTCTTCAGGCGCTCCGCTCCCTCCTCAACATGAGGAGGACCGAAAGGCTCTTTGATCACCTCGGGCCGAGAGGCCGCGGGACAATCACGCGCGCGCTCTCCGCGTCGAGAACACTCGCGAGAGCGTCTCCCAAGTGGGGACTGTTGCGAAATTCAGAATCCGAAGGAACATTTCCGAATCCGAAAGGAACTCCTCGGAATCGAAACGAGAACCTTGTTCTATTTCGCAACAGGCCCAAGTGGAGAGGTCCAGCGACTCAGCCGGCGGCCAGCTTCTCGGCCGCGCGCGGGGCGAAATAGGTCAGGATGCCGTCGGCGCCGGCCCGCTTGAAGGCGATCAGGCTCTCCAGCATGGCCCGCTCGCCGTCGATCCAGCCGTTCTGCGCCGCCGCCTCGATCATCGAATACTCGCCCGAGACCTGGTATGCGAAGGTGGGCATGCCGAACGCCTCCTTCATCCGCCAGAGCACGTCGAGATAGGGCAGACCCGGCTTGACCATCAGCATGTCGGCGCCCTCCAGAATGTCGGCCTCCGCCTCGCGGAGCGCCTCGGCGCCGTTGCCGGGGTCCATCTGGTAGGTGCGCTTGTCGCCGACGAGGGTGGCGCTGGTGCCGATCGCGTCGCGGAAGGGGCCATAGAAGGCCGAGGCGTATTTCGCCGTGTAAGCCATGATCTGAACGCGGCCGAAGCCCGCCTGGTCGAGGGCCTCGCGGATAGCGCCGACGCGGCCGTCCATCATGTCGGAGGGGGCGATGATGTCGGCGCCGGCTTCCGCCTGCACCAGCGCCTGGCGGACGAGCTGCGCGACGCTCGCATCGTTGACGATCTCCTCCCCCTCCATCAGCCCGTCATGCCCGTGGCTGGTGAAAGGATCGAGCGCGACGTCGGTGATGAGCCCGATCTGCGGCGCCCCCCGCTTGATGGCGCGGCATGCGCAGCAGACGAGATTGTTGGCGTTGAGCGCCTCCGAGCCCGTCGCATCGCGCCGGGCCGGGTCGGTAAACGGGAAAAGCGCGATCGCCGGAATGCCGAGCCTGGCGGCACGCTCCGCCTCGCCGACCGCCACGTCGACCGACAGCCGCTCCACGCCCGGCATGGAGGCCACCGGATCGCGGCGCCGCTCGCCGTCGATCAAGAAGATCGGCCAGATCAGATCGTTCACCGAAAGGCTCGTCTCGCGCACCAGCCGCCGCGACCAGTCGGTGCGGCGCGTGCGCCGGAGCCGCCGGCGGCCGGTAATGCGGTCGATATCGGGAATCGGGCTCTTGAATGGCGCGGTCATGATCGGGGTCCGGAAGCTCGCTCGACGATATCATCCAGGCCTCGTGGCTCCAACCCTGCGGAACGCGCCGATTGACGCTGGCGGGCGCCGCACCTATGGCTCCCCCGCATGGCGCGACGCGCGGTCAACCATGCGGGCATGAGCGATGCCCTCGGCAATCCGGTGCCCGAGCCCGATCGGAACCTGCCGCTCACCATCATCTACTTGCGCGCCGTCGCGCTGCTCCTCCTGGCCGCCGGACTGGCGAGGGCAGCGCTCATTCTCGGCATCACGTCGGACGGCCAGGATTTCTCCACCCTCGCCCCGGCCTGGCGCGCCGGCGCCACGACGCTCACCCTGGTCGACCTCTTTGCGGCCGTCGGCCTGTGGATCGGCGCCGCCTGGGGGCCGGTCATGTGGGCCGTCGCTCTCGCCATAGAGGTGGCGATGTACACGCTGTTCGCCGACCTGTTCGGCAGCTATCCGCTGCGCGTCGCCGCGCATGGCGTGCTGTTTGCCGCCTTTCTGGTGCTGAGCTTCCTGGATTGGCGGAGCGAGCTTGCCGAATGAGCGGCCCTGCGGCTCAATCCGGGAAACATTTAATTAAGCGTTCGAATTAAGTTCGTCTTCAATCCGCGGCCGTATGGTCGCCGACATGAAACGCCCACCGGGCGGTTGATGAGGAATTGGCATGCTCATGTCAGAACAGGCGGCGGCCCGATACGAGGCGGTGGATAAAGCGCCCGAGGACACCAAGACGCTCTACCTCGATGCGCTGACGCTGGTGGAGCGGCTGCACCGGCGGCTTCTCGACGTCATCAAGGACGAGTTCGACCGCATGGGACGGTCCGACATCAACAGCGTCCAGGCGCTCCTCCTTTTCAACATCGGCGATTCGGAGCTGACGGCGGGCGAGCTCAGGACCCGCGGCTATTATCTCGGCTCCAACGTCTCGTACAATCTGAAGAAGCTCGTCGATTCCGGCTTCATCCGCCACCAGCGCTCGCGCGTCGATCGGCGCTCGGTGCGGGTGTCGCTGACCGAGACGGGGCTGGAAGTCGCCCGCGTCGTCAACGAGCTCTACAACCGCCACATCCAGTCGATCGAGAAGGTCGGCGGCATCAGCAGCGAGGATTTTAGGCTGATGAACAAGGCGCTGCAGCGCCTTGAGCGGTTCTGGACGGACCAGATCCTCTATCGGCTGTAAAGTCCGCTCCATCTCCGGACCGGCCAACGGGCCTGTGTTGCCGAAGCAGCGCAGGCCCTTTTCTTGTGGGCAGTGGTCATTGAGGGCCCCTCCAGCCGACACGGATTGGCCATAAACGTCGCCGAAGAACGCGGCACCGGACGTAGGCTTGCTCCGCGGGCCGAACTAACCACAGTGAAGGGGCTCCCCGGATGCTTAACAGCGCATTAAGCCTATCCGGATAGCAATTCGGATCGACGGGAACGGTTGGACCGCCAACGAAAAGCTTGGATGAAAACAATGTTCAGGATGATGACGATCGCCGCGGTCGCCGCCGTGCTGCTGGCGCCTTCCGCTTTGCGCGCTCAGGACGCCATCTCCGGCCTGCTGCAGACCGAATGGGAAGCGGGCTTCGACGCCCAGTCGACGATCACGCGGCCGGTCACTACGAAAACGCCGATCCTGTCGCCGCTGACAATTCCGGCCATGGAGCAGGCGATCTTCGCCTACCAGGACCTTGCGGCGCGCGGCGGCTGGAACAGCGTGCCGGCCGACAAGGGGCTCCGCATCGGTATGCGCGACCCCAACGTGGTGGAGCTGCGGCGCCGGCTGATCTCCTCCGGCGACCTGCGGCAGACGAGCGGCGACCCTGCGGCGTTCGATTCCTACGTGCAGGCGGCGGTGAAGCGCTTTCAGGAGCGGCACGGCATGCCGGCCGACGGCGTCGTCGGGGAAGGGACCCTGAAGGCGCTCAATGTCCCGGCGCATGTGCGGCTGTCGCAGCTGCAGGCCAACTTGGAGCGCATCAAGGCGATGGGCGTGCCGACCGAGCGCTACATTTTGGTCAATGTGCCGGGGGCGCAGATCGAGGCCGTGGAGAACGGCACCGTCGTTACCCGCCATACTGCGGTGGTCGGCAAGGTCGACCGGCAGACGCCGCTTCTCTCCAGCAAGATCTATGCGGTCAATTTCAACCCGTTCTGGACGGTGCCGGCTTCGATCATCAAAAAAGACCTGATCCCGAAGATGCAGAAGGAGCCGAGCTACCTCCGCGACCATAACATCCGCATCTACAATCAACAGGGCGTGGAGCTGCAGCCGGAGCAGGTGAACTGGTACTCCGACGAGGCAACCAATTACATGTTCAAGCAGGATCCGGGCGACCAGAACTCGCTCGGCAACATGAAGCTGTCGTTCCACAATCCGCACCAGGTCTACATGCACGATACGCCGGCCAAAAATCTGTTCGGCTCCGACTACCGCTTCGAGTCCTCGGGCTGCGTGCGCGTCCACAATGTGCGCGAGCTGGTAAGCTGGGTCTTACGCGATAATGGCTACAACTTGGCCATGGTCGACGAGACGGTGCGTTCGGGCCAGCGGCTCGACGTCGACGTGGTGAACCAGCCGTCGATCTACACGGTTTACTTCACCGCCTGGACGACAGGCGACGGCATCGTCCATTTCCGCGACGACATCTACAATCTCGACGCCCAGGGCATGATCGCGCTGAACCAGGACGAAAGCCTGATCGGCTCGCCGGTCGCGCAGTAGGACATCGCCCGCGAGCTGGGGCGAATTGGGTGCTCTGTCGCGAAGTCTGACTCCCCCGCCGTTTGGCCTCTTCGCTGCCGCTTGTTCATTGACATAGCTACTGATTATCAGTAGCTATGTGCAGCGATGATGGTTTCGATTGGGATGAGGCCAAGGCGGTCGAGAATTACGCAAATCACCGCGTCACTTTCGACATTGCGAAGCGAGCGTTCCAAGACCCGTTCGCCATCGAGTGGATGGATGACCGCTACGACTACGCTGAGGAGCGCTTCGCCATCCTCGGCATGGTCGATGGCCGTCTCCTCTTCGTCGCCTACACCCTGTGGAACGGCACGATTCGCATAATCTCCGCACGCGGAGCCGAGCCCTATGAAAAACGTAAATACCACGAAGAGAACGCCTGATCCTGGAGAGCCTTCCCACACCGATTGGACTGGGTTCGATTCCACGTCCGCGGCGGAGCGCCACAAGGCTGCGCTCGCCGACCCGGATGCGCAGCCAATAACCCCCGCGAGTTTGGAGCGCATGCGGCGAACCGCTCAGGCAAAGGTCATCCGTCGCGCCCTGGGGCTGACCCAGGAAGAGTTCTCGGCGCGTTATCTCATCCCGCTCGGCACCCTCCGTGATTGGGAGCAAGGCAGGACGGAGCCGGACCAGCCCGCGCGCGCCTATCTCCGGGTTATTGCACGCGATCCAGACGGCGTGAGCAGGGCCCTGCAGGACAGGCCGGAACCCATCTAAGCGTCTAGCGGCCCGTAGGCAGGTCCGGCGAGCACCTGCCTAGCTTTGCGGGCGCGGGCGCTTGTGCTATCGCGGCGCCGACTCCCCTGCTGCGGTGCAGCAGCCCTAAATCCCTGTCGAGATCGGGTGCCCCATGCCGCAAACCGAGCCCGCGCTTTCCGGGCCTGATTCCTTCTTCTCGGCCCCACTCGCCGAGGCCGATCCGGACATCGCCGCGGCCATTGCCGCGGAGCTGAAGCGGCAGCGGACGGAAATCGAGCTGATCGCCTCGGAAAACATCGTGTCGCGCGCCGTCCTAGAGGCGCAGGGCTCGGTGATGACCAACAAATATGCCGAGGGCTATCCGGGCCGGCGCTATTACGGCGGCTGCCAGCATGTCGACGTCGCCGAGCAGCTCGCCATCGACCGCGTCACGCGGCTCTTCGGCTGCCGTTTCGCCAATGTGCAGCCGAGCTCCGGCAGCCAGGCGAACCAGGCGGTGTTCCTCGCGCTCGCCAAGCCCGGCGACACCATTTTGGGGATGAGCCTCGACGCCGGGGGGCACCTCACCCACGGCGCCGCCCCAAACCTGTCGGGAAAATGGTTCAACGCGGTGCAGTATGGCGTGCGCAAGCAGGACGGTCGCATCGACATCGACCAGGTGGCGGAGCAGGCGCGCGAGCACCGCCCAAAAATCATCATCGCCGGCGGCTCCGCCTACAGCCGCTTCATCGAATTCGCCCGCTTCCGCGAGATCGCCGACGAGGTCGGAGCCTACCTGTTCGTCGACATGGCGCATTTTGCCGGCCTGGTGGCGGGCGGCCAGCATCCGAGCCCGTTCCCGCACGCGCATGTGGCGAGCTCGACGACGCACAAGACGCTGCGCGGCCCGCGCGGCGGGCTGGTGCTGACCAACGACGAGGACATGGCCAAGAAGATCAACTCGGCGGTATTCCCGGGCCTGCAGGGCGGACCCCTGATGCATGCCATCGCCGGCAAAGCGGTGGCGTTCGGGGAAGCGCTCCGGCCGGACTTCAAGCTGTACGCGAAGAACGTCGTGGAAAATGCCAAGGCGCTTGCCGAGACGCTCGTGCGGGGCGGCTGCGATATCGTCTCTGGCGGCACCGACAATCATCTGATGCTCGTCGATCTCCGCCCCAAGGGACTGACCGGCAAGGCCGCCGAGACGGCGCTCGGACGCGCCCACATCACCTGCAACAAGAACGGCGTGCCGTTCGACCCGGAGAAGCCGACCGTGACCTCCGGCATCCGGCTCGGAACCCCGGCCGGCACGACCCGCGGCTTCGGCATCGCCGAGTTCCAGGAGATCGGCCGGCTGATCAACGAGGTGCTCGACGGCCTGAAGGCGAACGGGCCGGACGCGAACCAGGCGGTGGAAACGTCCGTCCGCGGTCGTGTGGAGGCGCTGACCAGGCGCTTCCCCATCTATCAGGGCTGAGCCGGGCATGCGCTGCCCCTATTGCGGAGCCGACGACACGCAGGTGAAGGATTCCCGGCCGACGGAAGATTCCGCTGCCATCCGCCGCCGCCGCGTCTGCGCCGAATGCGGCGGCCGCTTCACCACTTTCGAGCGGGTGCAGCTCCGCGACCTCACCGTGCTCAAGAAATCCGGCCGGCGCGTGCCGTTCGACCGCGACAAGCTGATGCGCTCGGTGCAGGTGGCGATCCGGAAGCGCCCCGTCGAATCGGAGCGTGTGGAGCGGATGGTCTCGGGCATCGTTCGCCAGCTGGAGAGCCGCGGCGAGCAAGAAATCCCGGCCGAGGAGATCGGGCTCCTGGTGATGCAGGGGCTCCGCAACCTCGACGATGTCGCCTATGTGCGTTTTGCCTCTGTCTATCGCGATTTCCGCGAAGCAAAGGATTTCGAGGCTTTCGTGGGCGGGCTCTCGGGAGAGGAAGCCGGCGCCGACAAGGATGGCTGACGCGGGGTCGACCGTCGACTGCCGCTTCGTGGCGGCGGCGATCAGGCTGGGCGCCGGCGCGCTCGGCACAACGCGACCGAATCCCGCCGTGGGCGCCATCCTTGTGAAGGACGGCAAAGTGGTCGGCCGCGGCCGCACCGCGCCCGGCGGGCGCCCGCATGGCGAGCGACTCGCCCTTGCGGAAGCCGGCGAGGCGGCGCACGGCGCGACCGCTTTCGTCTCGCTGGAGCCGTGCGCGCACCATGGCCGCACGCCGCCCTGCGCCGACGCGCTGGTGGCAGCGGGGCTCGCCCGCGTCGTGGCGCCGCTCGTCGACCCCGATCCGCGCGTCGGCGGCAAGGGCTTCGAGCGCCTGAAAGCCGGCGGCGTGGAGGTCTCGATGGGCGTTCTCGGCCAGGAGGCGCGCCGCGTCCAGGCCGGCCACTTGTCGCGTGTCGGTCGAAACCGGCCGTTCGTGCTGCTGAAGCTGGCGGTCTCCGCCGACGACGCGATCGGCCGTGCCGGCGAGGGGCCGGTCGGCGTGACCGGAGACATCGCCAGGCGGCACGTCCAGGCGCTCCGTTCCCGCTTCGATGCCATCCTCGTTGGGCGCGGAACCGTCGACGCCGATAATCCGGAGCTCACCTGCCGCCTGCCGGGCCTGGAGCACCGCTCGCCGGTCAGGATCGTGCTCGCCAGCGAGGGCCGGCTCGCGCCGGACCGGCGGATCTTGCAGGGGGGGGCGCCGACCTGGGTCCTCAATGCCAGGGCCGAGGAGCCGGCCGGCAGGCACCGATGGCTGAAGGTGCCGCATCGGGCGGCCGGCGGCCTCGACCTTCGCGCGGCTTTGACGCGATTGGCCGGCGAGGGCATTACCCGGTTGCTGGTGGAAGGCGGCGCCCTCGTCGCGCGAAGCCTTCTGGAGGCCGATCTGGTCGACGAGGTGATGCTGTTCCGCAGCCCCGTCTCGCTCGGTGGCGACAGCGTGCCGGCGCTCGCAGGCCTGCCGATGCGGGATATCGAGGCGTCGGAGCGATTCCGCCGCATCGAGCGGCGGATGTTCGGCCCCGACCGCATGACGCACTACGAGCGGGCGCGCTAGATGTTCACCGGCATCGTCACCGATGTGGGGGAGGTCATCTCGATAGTGCCGCTTGACGCTGGCATGCGGCTCCGGATCGCGACGGGCTACGATCCCGAGACGATCCCGATCGGCGCCTCGATCGCCTGTTCCGGACCGTGCCTGACTGTCGTGGAGCGCGGCAGAGCGGGCAATCGCGGCACCTTCGATGTGGAGGCTTCCAGCGAGACGCTGGCGCGCACGGATTTGGCCGAGTGGCGGCCGGGGCGGCGCGTCAACCTGGAGCGCGCCTTGAAGATCGGCGACGAGCTCGGCGGCCATATGGTCACCGGCCATGTCGACGGCACCGCAACCATCGCAGAGCGCCACGACGAGGGCGGCATGGCGCGCTTCGCCTTTCAGGCGCCTGAAAATCTGGTGCGTTACATCGCCGAAAAAGGCTCTGTCGCGCTGGACGGCACGTCGCTGACGGTGAATGCCGTTGCAGGCGGCCGCTTCGAGGCGATGATCATCCCGCACACGCTTGCCGTCACCACGTGGGGAGAACGGCGGAAAGGCGACCGGGTCAATCTGGAAGTCGACCTCTTGGCGCGCTACCTGGAGCGCCTCACGGCAGCTGCCTGAACGGGCTGGACTTGCGGCGCCCGCGGGACCATGTTCCGCCGCCGCAAAAGCCCTCCGGACCATGAAGCCCCACTTCCTCATCATCGACGCCCGTTTCTACGCCGACCTCGCCGATGAGCTGGTGAAGGGCGCCACCGCGGAGCTGGAAAAGCGCGGCGCCACCTTTGAGCGAATCTCCGTGCCGGGCGTGCTTGAGGTCCCGGCGGCGCTCGCGATGGTGCTGGCGGCCGAAAACGCGCCAAGCTTCGCGGGCTATGTGCTGCTCGGCTGCGTGATCCGCGGCGAGACCACGCACTATGACATCGTGGCCACCGAATCGGCGCGCGCCATCATGAACCTCGCCACGGAGCGGGGCCTCGCCGGTAGGCAACGGCATCCTCACCGTGAACACCGGCGCCCAGGCCTGGGCGCGTGCCAAGGTCGGCGAGAAGAACAAAGGCGCGGGCGCTGCTGCCGCAGCATTCGAAATGGCAGCGCTTCGCGAGCGGCTGGGCCTTGCGCATGGCTGAGCGCGGCAGAGCGGGCGCGCCGAAGACCGCCAACCAGCGCGGTGCCGCGCGGCTCGGCGCCGTGCAGGCGCTCTACCAGATGGAAGTCGGCGGCGCGACGCTGCCTTCCGTGGTGGCGGAGTTCGAGGCGCATCGGCTCGGCCGCGAACTGGAGGGCGAACAGCTGAGGCCCGCCGACCTCGCCTTTTTCCGCTCGTTGGTCGGCGGAGTGGTCGAACAGCAGCGCAAGATCGACCCCATCATCCACGGCGCGTTGCCGCCGACCTGGCCGCTCACCCGCATCGACCTGACGCTGCGGGCGATCCTGCGCTGCGGCGTCTTCGAGCTCCTGGAGCGCCGCGACGTGCCGGGTCGCGTCGTCATCACCGAATATGTCGACGTGGCGAACGCCTTCTTCAATGCCGATGAGCCGGGGCTGGTCAACGGCGTGCTCGACGCCGTGGGGCGCCATGCCCGGCCGGAGGAGTTCTCCGCCACCGCATCCGGCTAGAACGTGGCGCCCGACGAGCTCGCCATCATCGACCGCTATTTTCGGCCGCTTGCCGGGGAGGGGGCGTTCGGCCTCCGCGACGATGTCGCGCAGCTTAATGTGCCGCCGGACTGCGATCTCGTCGTCACCAAGGACATGATCGCCGTGGGCACGCACTTCCTGCCCGAGGACCCGCCCGAGACGATCGCCCGCAAGGCGCTTCGCGTGAATCTTTCCGATCTTGCCGCCAAGGGGGCCAAGCCTTTGGCCTACATGCTCGGCGCGGGTTTCGGCCGGAACGTCAACGAGGCTTGGCTGGCCGCCTTCGCCAACGGACTGCGCGGGGATCAACAGCTTTTCGGCATTCGCCTCCTCGGCGGCGACACGATTTCGGTCGCCGCCGGGCCCGTCATCTCGATTACCGCCTTCGGCAGCGTCGCGAAGGGGAAGATGGTGCATCGCTTCGGCGGGCGCCCGGGCGACGCGCTCTATGTGTCGGGCGCGATCGGCGCCGCGGCCGCGGGCCTGGGGCTCCTCAAGGGCACGCGCGGAGCATGGGACAGGCTAGGGAGCGAGGCTCGGGACGCGCTTGTCGGACGCTTCCGCGTTCCGGAGCCGCGGGTGGGGCTCGCCGCGGCTCTTACGGAATTCGCCTCGGCTGCGATGGACATTTCGGATGGGCTCGTCGGCGACTGCGACAAGCTCGCCGCCGCCTCAAGCTGCACCGCGACCATCGAAGCCGATCGGGTGCCGCTGCCGACCGGCCTCGCTGCCGGCCGGGACGAGAGCCTCCGTGCCCTGCTGCTCACGGGCGGCGACGATTATGAGATCCTCGCCGCCGTGCCGCCCCGCAATGAAGCCGGTTTCACGGCCGTGTCACGCCAGGTGTGCATAGAGGTGACGCGGATTGGATATCTGCGCGAGGGCCACGGCCCGACGGAGGTGCTTTTCCAGGGGAGGGCGCTGCCCTTGCAGCGGCGCTCCTTCGTGCACGGGCGAGGCGAAGGAACGTGACGGAACTGGTTGCCGGGTCGGTGATCGTTGACGACAGCAAGGCGCGGCGCAATGTCTTCGTGCTTGCCGCAGCCGGCTCGCTGGGCGGTGCGGCGCCATCGATCAACTTCGCGGTCGGCGCGCTGGCCGGGTATCTCCTCCTCGGCGAAGACAAGTCGCTGGCGACCCTGCCGCTCACCGCCTTCGTCGTCGGCACGGCGTTCGGCACGGTGCCGGCTGCCCTGTTGATGCGCCGCATCGGCCGGCGCGGCGGCTGCATCGTCGGCATGCTGGTCGGCGTCGCCGGAGCGCTGCTGCAGGCCTTCGCCATGGCCGGCGCCGCGTTCTTCGCGCTCTGCGCCGGCGCGTTCCTCGCCGGATTCGCCGCGGCTTTCGTGCAGCAGTTCCGCTTCGCCGCCGCCGACACGGCGAGCCCCACGTTCCGGCCGCGTGCCATCTCCCTCGTCATGGCGGGCGGCATTGCCGCGGCGATCATCGGGCCGCAGAGCGTCATCCATATGGCCGATCTCTTCGCCCCGATTCCATTCGCCGGCGCCTATGCGGCGGCTGCCGTGCTCGGCCTGGCGGCGGCGTTGATGCTGATCTTCCTCGACATACCGCGCCCGCCGCCGAAGCAGGCACGCGACGGCGGGCGGCCGCTCGGCGAGCTCGCCCGCCAGCCGAAATTCCTGATCGCGGTGGGCTGCGCGACGGCGGCCTCGTCGCTGATGAGCTTTGTGATGACCGCGGCGCCGCTCGCCATGGTCATGCACCGTCACCACCAGAACGACGCCGTGCTCGGCATCCAGTGGCATGTGCTGGCCATGTTCGGTCCGAGCTTCTTCACCGGCTCGCTGATCGCCCGCTTCGGCGCCGAGCGGATCGTGGCGACCGGCCTGCTGCTCCTGGTGACCTGCGCGCTGGTCGCGCTCGCCGGCACCAGCGTCGGGCATTTCTGGCTGTCGCTGATCCTTCTCGGGCTCGGCTGGAACTTCGGCTTCATCGGCGCCACAACGATGCTGACGCACACCTATCGGCCGGAAGAGCAGGAGAAGGTGCAGGCGCTGAACGACTTCCTCATCTTCGGCATCGTCGCCCTCGCTTCCTTCTCGTCCGGCGAGCTGCTGCTCCGCGGCGGCTGGGATCTGGTCAACCTCCTCGTCCTGCCCTTCGCCTTGGCTTGTCTGTTGGCGCTGTTGTGGCAAATGCGCCGCCGGCCATCCGGGTCGTAGCAGGGCCTATAGGCCCTCTACAGCGATCAGACGGCTCTCGGCGGCTGCCTGCCTGAGGACTTTCAACGGCGCATATTCGGGGGAGTCATACCACGCCCTCAGCGAGGCCATATCGGGGAATTCCAGCACGACCAGCCGGGTTGGTGTCCAGTCGCCTTCAAGTACGTTCGTGCCGACCTCCGCGAACGGCATAGCGACCGCCAAAGCGTTCGATCATCGGGCTGACCTGACGCTTGTATTCTTCGTAGCGCTCCGGGTTGGTGACGTTCGTGTCGGCGATCAGATAGGCTGGCATTGCCCCCCTCCATTGGATCAGGGCGGTCTAACGCGCTACGACAGTGCTGTCAGGTGCCCTGGCGTACTGGCCGATTTTCAACCTGAGGCGCTGGCCGTTGCCTCCCTTGACGGGGGGTGGCGTTTCGTCAATACCCCGCGGGCGTTCAGTTCCGCCGGTCCTCGGCGGCGAATTCGGCCGGCCCCATCCGGCCCCTAGCGCTTCAGGGGTATCCAAGAATGCTTCCGCTTTATTTCGTCATCGCCTGCGGCGTGCTGAGCATCGTCTATGCCGCCTGGGCGATCCAGTCGGTGCTTGCCGCCGATGCCGGCAACAGCCGGATGCAGGAGATCGCCGCGGCCGTCCGCGAAGGGGCGATGGCCTATCTGACCCGGCAATATACGACGATCGCCGGCGTCGGCGTGGTCGTCTTCGCCCTGGCCTGGTTCCTCCTCTCCGCGACCGCCGCCTTCGGCTTCGCCATCGGCGCGATCCTCTCCGGCGCGGCCGGCTTCATCGGCATGCTCGTCTCGGTGCGCGCCAATGTCCGCACCGCGCAGGCGGCCTCGCAGTCGCTCGGCGCAGCTCTCGCCATCGCCTTCCGCTCCGGTGCGATCACCGGGCTCCTCGTCGCCGGCCTCGCCCTCCTCGGCGTCGCCGTCTATTTCTGGATTCTCACCGGGCCGCTCGGCCACGACCCTGAAAGCCGCGAAGTCATCGACGCGCTGGTGGCGCTCGGCTTCGGCGCTTCGCTCATCTCTATCTTCGCCCGTCTCGGCGGCGGCATCTTTACCAAGGGCGCCGACGTCGGCGGCGACCTCGTCGGCAAGGTCGAGGCCGGCATCCCCGAGGACGACCCGCGCAATCCGGCGACGATCGCCGACAATGTCGGCGACAATGTCGGCGACTGCGCCGGCATGGCGGCCGACCTTTTCGAGACCTATGCGGTGACGGTGGTCGCCACCATGGTGCTCGCTTCGATCTTCTTCGACGGCGAGCTGGCGATCCGCATGATGCTGCTGCCGCTGCTGATCGGCGGCGCCTGCGTGCTCACCTCGATCGCCGGCACGTTCTTCGTCAGGCTCGGCTCCAAGAACTCCATCATGGGCGCCCTCTACAAGGGCTTCATCGCCACCGCTCTGCTGTCGATCGTCGCGGTGGCGCTGGTCATCTGGTGGCTGGTCGGCTTTACGGAGCCCAACAGCTTCGAAACCGAGCTCGGCACGACGACGTTCACCGGCCTCGATCTGTTCATCTGCGGCGTTGTCGGCCTTGCCGTCACCGGCCTGATCATCTGGATCACCGAATATTACACCGGCACCAACTTCCGCCCGGTCCGCTCCATCGCCGCCGCCTCGGTGACCGGCCATGGCACCAACGTGATCCAGGGGCTCGCGGTGTCGCTGGAATCGACCGCGCTGCCGGCGCTGGTCATCATCGGCGGCATCCTGGGGGCCTACAGCCTGGCCGGCCTGTTCGGCATCGCCATCGCGGTCACCACGATGCTGGCGCTTGCCGGCGTGGTGGTGGCTCTCGATGCCTTCGGCCCGGTCACAGACAACGCCGGCGGCATCGCCGAGATGGCGGATCTGCCGCGCGAGGTGCGCCACACGACCGACGCGCTGGACGCCGTCGGCAACACCACCAAGGCTATCACCAAGGGCTACGCGATCGGCTCCGCCGGCCTCGGCGCCCTGGTGCTGTTCGCCGCCTATACGGCGGATCTGCGCTATTTTTCCGAGCGTGCCGAGCCGGGCTCGTTCTTCGAAGGCGTCGTTGTCGATTTCTCGCTGTCCAATCCCTACGTGGTGGCCGGCCTTCTGTTCGGCGGCCTCCTCCCTTACCTCTTCGGCGGCATCGCCATGCGCGCGGTCGGGCGGGCGGCCGGATCGATCGTCGAGGAGGTGCGGCGCCAGTTCCGCGAGAAACCCGGCATCATGACCGGCCAGGACAAGCCGGATTACGGCCGCGCCGTCGACATCCTGACGCGCGCGGCGATCCGCGAGATGGTCGTGCCCTCGCTCCTGCCGGTGCTGTCGCCGGTCGTCTGCTTCGGCGCCGTCTACCTCATTGCCGGCGGCGGCGCTGAAGGCAAGGGCGCCGCCTTCTCGGCGCTCGGCGCCATGCTCCTCGGCGTCATCGTCACCGGCCTGTTCGTCGCCATCTCCATGACCGCCGGCGGCGGCGCCTGGGACAACGCCAAGAAATTCATCGAGGACGGCAATTACGGCGGCAAGGGCTCCGAGGCCCACAAGGCCGCGGTGACCGGCGACACGGTCGGCGACCCCTACAAGGACACCGCCGGCCCGGCGGTGAACCCGATGATCAAGATCACCAACATCGTCGCCCTGCTGCTCCTGGCGGTGTTGGCGCACTGAACCGCGAGACCTGAAAAAGCCGAGCCCGCGGTGCGACCGCGGGCTTTGCAGCTATGAGATTGCGCCAGCCTTACAGGCTGACGTTCCCCGCCGCCGTGAAGAGCTGCGACAGGAACGAATAGTCCTTGCCGCCGGTCGGCGTGGTGCGCGAGACGAAGTCGAAGATCTGGCCGTCCTGCAGGCCGTAATTGGCGATCTGCGTCACCGTGCCGGTCTCGTCGAGATAGACGGCGAGGACCTGCTGGTCGACCACGTGGGTGTTCATGAAGGCGACGGGACGGCTGGTCTTCTGCGAGATGTAGTAGAGCACCTCGCCGCCGAAATGGGCGGTGGTGGACGGCGTGCCCAGCACGATCAGCACCTGCTCGCGCGGCGCGCCGACCGGCACCTGCTGCAGCGCCGTCTCCGAGGGGACATAGCCGCGGTTCAGCGTCTCGCCGACGCAGCCTGCCAGGCCCAAAGCGGCGGCGACGACGACGGCCGCGCCGGTCAGATGAGCATGCATCCGGGCTTCCTTCCTTTGCCCGGCTGACTAGCCGCGTCGGCGACCGTTTGCAATGGCGGCGGGCTTGGCGGCGATGTTTGCCAGGCGTAAGCGATCGGAATGATCCTGTTCTCCTCGACGAAGCGGCGCGAGCGCGAGGCCGCCGGACGGCTCTACGCCGCAGCAGTGCAGGCGGCGCGGCAACCGGCCCTCTACACCGAATTCGGCGTGCCGGACACGCTGCAGGGCCGCTTCGAAATGGTCGCCTTGCATCTCTTCGCGCTGACCAACCGGCTGATGCACGAGCCGGGGGACGACCCCGAACTGGCGCGGCTGGTCTCCGAAGCCTTTGTCGCCGACATGGACGGCGCCTTTCGCGAGATGGGGGTGAGCGACATTGCCGTGCCGAAGCGGATGAAGGTGCTCTATCGCTCCTTTGCCGGGCGGGTCGGCGCCTATCGGGCGGGCCTCGCGCAAGGGGAGGCGGCGCTGCAAGCGGCGCTGGCGCGGAACGTCTTCCCCGATGGCCCGAACGACCGGTGCGCCCTAGATTTGGCGAGGCACCTGAAGGCGACGGTGGCGGCCATGCGCGAAGCGGACATCGCTGATCTGCGGCGTGGCGAAGCGGCATTTCCGGACGCATCCCTGCAGCCGCGCGAGGAGCAGCAATGAAGGCGGCGCCGTTTTCCCACCAGATCGTCGCAGGCGACATCCCTGCAGGGGGCCGGCACTACCGGATCGAGGCGGACGCGGGGGAGCGGCGTGCCCTGGCGGATGCACTCGGCATTCCCGAAATCCTCTCGCTCAGCGCCGAAGTGGAGGTGCGCCCGGTCCGCGGTCGATCCTTCAGCCTACGCGGCACGCTCAACTCGTCGGTCGTACGCACCGATGTGGTAACCCTCGATCCGGTCGTCCAGGAACTGGCTGAGGACATCGACGTCACGCTGATGCCGGCGGAGGGGCCTCCGCCGCGCGGGCGCCGGAAGGAGATCCTGGTCGATATCGTGGAGGCGGACGGGCCGGACCTCTTTCACAACGGCCGCATCGACCTCGGCGTCATTGTCGGCGAGCACCTGGCGCTCGGCCTCGACCCCTATCCGCGTGCCCCCGGCGTGGATTTCGCCGGCCACATCGAGGACGATCCGGCGGCCGATCCGTCGCCCTTCGCGGCGCTGGCCAGGCTCAAGGCGGGCGAGGAGTAGGGGGAGCAAACCTTCGCGCTTGCCATGGGTGTCGCATCGCGTATGTTCCGCCGGCCTCGCCAAGGAACCGGCGTCCGATGTCGCAAACGGTCACCATCTCGCTCGACGCCATGGGAGGCGATGCCGGCCCGGAAGTGGTGATCGGGGGAGCGGCGATCGCCCTCGACCGTCACCCGGATCTGCGCTTCGCCATCTTCGGCAGGGAAGACGCCGTGCGGCTGGTCCTCGACTGCCCACCCGCGCGTGCGCGACGTTTCGGCGTTCCACCATTGCGACGTGACGGTGGAGATGAACGACAAGCCGAGCCAGGCGTTGCGGAAGGGCCGCTGGAAGTCGTCGATGTGGCGGGCGGTGCAGGCCGTGCGCGACGGCGAAGCCGGCGCCGCGGTCTCTGCCGGCAACACCGGCGCCCTTATGGCGATGGCAAAATTCTGCCTGAAGCCGCTGCCGGGCATCGAGCGGCCGGCGATCGCGGCGATCTGGCCGACGCTCAAGGGCGAGAGCATCGTGCTGGACGTGGGCGCGACGATCGGCGCCGACCAGCGCCAGCTGGTCGATTTCGCTTTGATGGGCGCCGCGATGGCCCGTTCCGTCTTCGGGCTGGAGCGCCCGACGGTCGGCCTCCTCAATGTCGGCGTCGAGGAGATCAAGGGGATCGAGGAGGTGCGCGAGGCCGGACGGATCCTGAAGGAGATGAACCACCCCGGATTTGATTACCGCGGCTTCATTGAGGGCGACGACCTCGGCAAAGGCACGGTCGACGTTGCCGTGACGGAGGGATTTGCCGGCAACATCGCGCTGAAGACGGCTGAGGGCACGGCGCGCCAGATCGGCGAGTATCTCCGCTCGGCGATGGGCCGCACCTGGGCGGCGCGACTCGGCTATATTTTTGCCCGCTCCGCGTTCCAGTTGCTAAAGGAGAAGATGGACCCGCGCAAAGTGAACGGCGGCGTGTTCCTGGGATTGAACGGGATGGTGATCAAGTCGCATGGCGGGACCGACGCCGAAGGCTTTGCCAGCGCGGTCGATCTGGCGCGCGACATGGCGAAGAACGATCTGGTGCGGATGATTTCTGAAGACGCGGCCCTGGGCAATGTTGAAGACCTCGCGCCGGCGCGCATGAAAGCGGCCTCCGCATGATCCGCACCGTGGTTCGCGGGATCGGCAGCTATCTTCCGCAGAAAATTCTGACCAACGACGATCTCGCCGCGATGGTCGACACCTCCGACGAATGGATCGTGCAGCGGACCGGCATCAAGGAGCGTCACATTGCCGCCGAGGGCGAGTGTACGTCCGACCTGGCGAAAATTGCTGCGGAGCGGGCGCTACGAAATGCCGGGATGGAGGCGTCCGACATCGATCTCATCGTGCTCGGCACGTCGACGCCGGACAATACGTTTCCGGCGACCGCCGTCACCGTGCAGGACAAGCTCGGCATGCGTCACGGCGCCGCCTTCGATGTCCAGGCGGTGTGCACCGGCTTCGTCTATGCGCTCACGACCGCCGACGCGCTGATCCGAGCGGGACAAGGCAAGCGCGCTCTGGTGATCGGGGCGGAGACCTTCTCCCGCATCCTCGACTGGAACGACCGTTCGACCTGCGTCCTGTTCGGCGACGGCGCCGGCGCCGTGGTGGTGGAGGCTGCGGAGGGCTCCGGCGGGACGCAGGACCGCGGCCTCCTCACCTCCCACCTGAGGTCCGACGGACAGCACAAGGAAAAGCTCTTCGTCGATGGCGGGCCATCCTCGACGGGCACTGTCGGGCATGTGCGGATGGAGGGGCGCGAGGTGTTCAAGCATGCCGTCGGCATGATCGCCGACGTCATCAACGCGGCCTTCGAGGCGACCGGAACCGGGCCGGACGACGTCGACTGGTTCGTGCCGCACCAGGCCAACCAGCGCATCATCGACGCCAGCGCCAAAAAGCTCGGGATTTCCGAGCACAAGGTGGTTTCCACCGTGGCGCGGCACGGCAACACTTCGGCGGCCTCCATCCCGCTCGCCCTCGATGCGGCGGTGCATGACGGCCGCATAAAGCAGGGCGACCTCATCATGCTGGAAGCGATGGGCGGCGGCTTCACCTGGGGCTCTGCGCTGCTGCGCTGGTAGATTGATTCGTTCGTGTTGACCGGCTCTGCCGGCCCGCATAGGCTTAGCCCAACTCTTAGATGCCAAATCTAAAATAATGCGGGCGGCGGGGCGTAATGGGGGGCAAGACGGTAACGCGGGCGGATCTCGCCGAGGCGGTGTACAGGCGCCTCGGCCTGTCCAGGACCGAATCCGCGGGAATGGTCGAAATGGTCCTCAAGGAGATCTGCGACGCGATCATCGCCGGGGAAACGGTGAAGCTCTCGTCGTTCGGCTCCTTCATGGTCCGCGACAAGGGGCTGCGCGTCGGCCGCAATCCCAAAACCGGGCGCGAGGTGCCCATCCCGCCGCGGCGGGTGACCGTCTTCAAGCCGAGCAACATCATGAAGCAGCGGATCAACGACGGGCTTGCCAAGAAGCCGCGCCGCGACGGCTCCGACGGTGGCGGCCTTTAGGCCACGGCTCACCCGATGAAGGCGCCGGACGCGTTTCGCACGATCAGCGAGGTCGCGGATGACCTCGACCTGCCGCAGCACGTGCTGCGCTTCTGGGAAACGCGCTTCACTCAGATCAAGCCGATGAAGCGGGGCGGCGGCAGGCGTTATTACCGGCCGGAGGACGTCGACCTTCTGCGCGGCATCCGCCTGCTCCTCTATTCGGAAGGTTTTACCATCCGGGGCGTGCAGCGGGTCCTGAAGGAAAAGGGCGTCGGCTTTGTGGCCGGCGTCGGGCAATCGGGCTCCATGCAGCCGGTTGCCGCCGAGCGCGACGTTGAAGCCGCTCGACCGGCGCCCGAGCCGAGGCTGCGCCAGGCTCCCGGCCTCCCGGAATCCGGGACGGACCACAGCGACGACTTCGGCCCGGACGAAGTTCAACAACCCGCACTGCACATCGGTGAGCGGGAGCCGCCCCGCCAGGCCCCGGCGCTGCCGTCTGCTGTCCCGCGGCTGCCGGTCGGTGCGATTCCGCTCAGCCTGGAAAGCCGCCGCAAGATAGAGCTGGCGCTTTCCGATCTCTTGGAGGCGAAGCGCCTGCTCGATCAAGCTCGCTAGCCGCCGCACTGCGCTCGATTTCATGCTGCGCCGATCGTTTGACGGCCGCTGCCGACGCCTGAGCTTTTTCGCCGGAATCTCAATCTTGCCCTGCGTGGCCGTTCTGCAACAGCCCTCAGCGGCATCCTGAGGTATAAGGTGGTGGGGGCCACCTTTTAGTCAGCGGTTGAGGTCGACCATGAAGATGTTTCTTGTTTCTACGACGGCGCTTGCGCTCCTGGGCGGCGCGGCGGCGGCAGCCGACCTCCCGGCCTTCGAGCCGGCGCCGGTCATGGCTCCGGCGCCCGCCGGATTCGTCTGGACGGGGCCGTATGTCGGCCTCGCGGCTGGCTACGCCTGGGGCGAAGCCGAGATCAACGAGTTCGAAGGCGATAACGACGAGCGGTTCGATGCCGACGGTTGGCTCGTCGGCGGCTTCGTGGGTTACAATTATCAGTTTCCGTCAGCCCTGGTCCTCGGCATCGAGGCCGATCTCGAATGGGCCAACATCGACGGCGACGGCTCCGATGGCGACGACGACGATGACGACGACGACGACGGCTTCAGCGCCGATGTGAATTGGCAGGGGTCGCTCCGCGCTCGCCTCGGCTACGCTATCGACCGGGCGCTCATCTACACCACCGGCGGTCTTGCCGTCGCCGACGTGGACGGCGAGTTCAGCGATGGCGACGACGACGATGACGACGACAGCTCCGACAACACGGAATGGGGCTGGACGCTCGGCGCCGGTGTCGATTTCGCCGTCACGGACAATGTCTTTGTGCGCGGCGAATACAGGTACACCAATCTGTCCGACTTCGATAACGACGACGATGCCGGCGAGGTCCAGGATCTCACTTCGCACACGGTTCGTGTCGGCGTAGGCGTCCTGTTCTGATCGTCTGACACGGCCGGAAGCTCGGCAAAAAATCACCCCGCCGCGGCTCGCCGCGGCGGGTTTTTTTGTCGGCACGCGCTTTCGCTGGGCTGCGGCTCGGGGCGGCCGCCGGCACGGAGTCTCGGCGGATCGGTCACGGCCGCCAGCCGGACAGGTCCGGCCCGGCCTTTTGGCGAAAGAACAACAGCTGCTTCGCCGCAGGGATATCGACCGGGCTGCCGTCGCCGCTGTCGATTTCCCAAAGATCCCTGGCCAGGACCGCGCGGCTGTGTGCCATCGTACGCTGGCGGATAGGGGATTCCATACGCGTTCGCGCGCTGATGTTCGGGTTGGTGTTGATCTCAAACACCACGTCCCGGCCCTCGAAGAGCCCGTGATCGGCCCTGCCATATTCGATGCCGCTGATCGTGAATGCCTCGGCAACGGCCGGCGGATAGCGGTTCTGGACGACGGTTTCGTTCTCCACGACATACAGCCAATCCGGGCAGAGGCCCGGCGTGCCGTGCTTGACCATCCAGTTGTCCTGCGTGACGTGGTGATTGGCGTGCAGCCGCTCGCCGATCTTGAACGTCCCGAACTTGCGCCAGATGCCGGGCGCAAACGGCTCCCCGCAGAACTCGATCACCAGCAGTCCGGTGAGCGGCACGCCTTTCGCCGTCAGGCGCGCCAGCTCGCTGTCGAGCTCGCGCTGCGTCTTCAGCAGGCCGCCGATCGGGTAGCCGTGTTCCTGCTCCGCCCGGATGAATACCGGAAAGCGCCGCGGCACGGGATCGTCGTCGGCTCGGTAGACGTCGAACGGGTTGATGCCCGCTTTGTAGAGCGCACGCAGCAGCCGGAACCGCGTCAGCACACGCGCCGGATCGTTGAGGCAGCGGAGGCCGGCCCGTTTCAGGCTCCTGAACACCCGGCCCGCCAATCGGGCCTCCCATGGGTAGAGCCGCTCGAGATCGGTCAGGATGAAGGTGGCAGCCGGCACCTGGTCGGCGCGAAACAGCTGATCGTAGCTCCAGACGGCGGTAGGGGGGACGTCCAGCTTGAGCTTGTTTTCGACGAAGATACGAACCGTGAGGTCGTAGAACCGTGTCGTAACGAACACAATCACGCCGATCGCCTCACGACAAAGCACCCCGAAGCGACGTGTCGCCTTGCACGCCCGCAGGGTGGCGGCTAGGATGGACCCCGTCAATCGGTCGTATCGGGCGGGAGTGGGCATTCATGGCAAAAAGTTTGAAGCGTGCGCGCGAGCGGCTGTCGCGTGAGGATCTCGTCGGCTTCGATACGAGCGAATGGGCCGCGGCGGCCGGCGCTGGCAAGCAAAGCGGCGCGGCGATCCGCTCCTCGGCCGCCAAGGTGGGCGGCAAGGCGGGCCTGAAGATCGGCGCCAAGATCGGCACCAAGGCGGGCATCAAGGCCGGCCCCGCCCGGAGCTAGGCGGACCTGTCGCAGCCGCGCCGCGCCTCTCCGCGGAGCCGCGTCGACCCGCGCCTGGCGTTTCCGCCCGATCCGGCTCGTACCGAGCGTCTGGACCGGGACGTTCGCAACAAGCTGGCCGACAGCCTCGCGGCGATCGGGCGGGCTCTGGAAGGCGAGATGGACGTGCCCCGCGAGGGCCTCGCGCGGCTGATCGCGTCCGTGCGCGCCGCGCCGGTGGCGCCCCAGATCTTTGCCCTTTACACCGACATCGTCCACGCCATCCGCGTGGACGATCATGCGGCCGTCGAGGCGCTCCTAGAGGCGCTCGCCGACCCGGCGCTGGCCGCGGGCCCGCGGAGCCGGATCGGCACGCTTACCGATGCCTTCCTCGGCGCCGGCATGGCGGAGCGCTACCTGGGCATCCTCGCCGACGATCCCGAGACGCCGCTCGGCCTCAGCGCCGCGTCGGACGAGGAGATGCAGCGCGGCATTGCGCTTGTCGCCGCGGCGCAGGAGCTGCTGCGGCGCGCCGCGCCGGCGCTCGCCGGCGAGATCGACGTGCTGGCGCGGCAGATCGTGCTGGTCAGCAAGGCGCCGGGGCCGCTGATCTTCCAGGGCGCGTCCACCTTCTATCTCTGGGGCTGCGTGTTCCTCAATCCGGCGATGTTCCCGAGCCGCATCCAGATGGCCGAGGCGCTGACGCACGAGACGGCGCATCTCCTGTTGTTCGGCATGACCGGCGGCAATCCGCTGGTCGAGAACCCCGATGCGGAGCGTTATGCATCGCCGCTCCGCCCCGATCCGCGGCCGATGGAGGGCATCGCCCACGCCACCTATGTACTGGCGCGGATGATGCTCTGCCTCGATCTCCTCGCCGAGGCCGACGATCTCGACGCCGCGGAAAGAAGCTCGCTGGCGGAAGCGCGCGCGCAGAACGCGCGGCTGCATCAGGACGGCCTGCGCACGACGCTCCAACATGCGCGTTTCACGGCAACCGGCAAGTCGATCTTCGACGACAGCCGCCTGCACTTTCCGGGCGGATGAGAGCCCATCTCCCCGAAATTCACGCGGCGGTACCATTTGGTCACCACCGCGGCCTGCGAGTGACGCCCGCGTGACGCCCGCTCCTATAGGCTAGCCGCATGTCCAGAGGCGACGCGAAGGAAGAACGCTACGCGCGGGCGCGGCAGCTCATCGATGAGGCTGCGGCCTCGGGCAAGTGCGCCGACTATATCGACGTGCAGGTGATGACCAAGGGGCGCGGCCTTGATGCGGAAGTGGCCAATCTGCTTGGCCGGCAGAGCGTCCGCGAGGAGGTGAAGGCAATGTGCAGGGAAGCACAAAAAAATCGCCGCTAAGCGCCGGAGGCAGCCGGGCTATTCCGCGGCCGCCGGCTTGGACGGCAGAGGCGGCTGCCTTGCAGCATCCCTTCACTCGCCACTCAGATATCGGCGATTGACCCAGCCCTGCCAGCCATCGACGCGGATTTTTTGCCAGCTCCCAACGGCATAGGGCAGGAAGGCTATTCCACATTGCCGGCGATCCAGCCGGGTAAGCACGCGAGAGCCTGACGAGGGGTAGGCGCGGAGATTCAGGGCGTCGCCCCCGCTGACACCGGAGACGCAATACATCGCCGGCGAGACCATCGCGATGTAGTGACGGTGCACCCATCCCAGACTGTGGCCATCCTCCACCGAGCACCAGCTCCCACTGCAGGAGCGAACGAGAATCCCGCAATCGCCGTAGCGCTTGCGAGCGGTGATCCCGGCACGCGAGTGGGGCTGCGTGCGCATATTGAGCCGATCGTCGGAGCGGACATTCACCACGCAGTGCTCCTCGCCCGGCACGACGGGATCGGCCCGAGCCATTCCTGCAACGACCATCAGGGATAATGCTGAGAGCCCGATAGTGGTGGCGATGCTGCGCAGAAGCGAGTTCATGGCGTCCTCCCTTTTTTGAGACTCCAGCCTGCATCGGCATCCCTGAGTCCAGCCTGAATGGATGCGTTATCGCCCGTTCAGGATGCGGAAGTGGACATCTGCTGGCCCGGCAAAGCGTCCGCGACGAGGTGAAGCCGATGTGCAGGGAAGCACAAAAATCCCCGCTAAGCGCCGGAGGCCGCCGGGCTATTCCGCATGTTGCGAGTCCGTGTAGATAAGGCTGGTGTGAGAAGGGCGACGGAGCGGTTGAGGGGGTCTCCGTCGCCCTCGTAGGGGCCCGTGCTGCGGGACTGGAACCGCACCTGCAATACTCGTAACTTGCGGGCCGGCGGTAACCTTAACGGCTCAAAGTGGCAGCGCAATCGAATCCTTAACGAATGGTTAATGCTGACAAGGGCACAATCCCTCACGGCCTTGTGGGGTGTGTGCTCAGGGAGAGGGCGTTGGCGAGGAACACTGTCCGGCGCAAACTCGCGGCTATCCTCGCCGCTGATGTTGTCGGGTATAGCCGGCTGATGGGCAGTGACGAACTAGCCACTTTAGCGCGACTGAAAGCCCATCGCCGGGAGTTGATCGACCCTGCCATCGCGGCTCATGCCGGCCGTTTGGTCAAGACGACAGGCGACGGCCTGCTGGTTGAGTTCGCCAGTGTGGTCGATGCTGCCGGTTGCGCGGTTGCGATCCAGCGCGGCATGATCACCCGCAATGCAAGCATC
Source organism: uncultured Alphaproteobacteria bacterium (assembly GCA_963846475.1). GTDB lineage: Bacteria > Pseudomonadota > Alphaproteobacteria > Rhizobiales > Afifellaceae > DASWJZ01. The sequence goes on from CAWJVZ010000003.1 coordinate 187,608, forward strand.
CCTGATGACAAGCGCATTGTTTTTCGCATCGGAATCAATGTTGGCGACATCATCGTCGATGGTGACGACATCTTGGGGGACGGCGTCAATATTGCTGCCCGCCTGGAAGCGCTGTGTGAGCCCGGAGGACTGTGCCTATCGCGTGCGGCCAATGACCAGATTCGGGACAAGCTGCCGCTTCCCTTCGCCGATTTAGGCGAGCAGACTATCAAGAACATACCTCGACCTGTCGGTATCTTCGGACTTTCGGCCAAGGACATCGAGACTCTGCCGGAATCGGAAATCGCGCAGGCCGTAGCCGATGCGGATGCCGGCGACGGGCCCCGCGCGCCGGAGCAGGAAATCCACTTCTGCACGACACGGGACGGTGTGCAGCTCGCCTACTCGCGCATGGGCGACGGATTCCCGCTGGTCAAAACCGGGAACTGGATGACCCATCTGGAATTCGATCTTGAGAGCCCGGTTTGGCGACACCTCTATCGCGAGCTGTCGCGGGAGCACGCACTGATCCGCTACGATGCACGCGGCAACGGGCTCTCCGATCGGGAGGTGGAGGATGTCTCGTTCGAGACATTCGTGAGCGATCTTGAATCCGTCGTCGACGCTGCAGGCCTTGAGCGCTTCGCCTTGCTGGGCATCTCTCAGGGATGTGCGGTCGCGGTCGCCTATGCGGTCCGTCATCCGGAGCGCGTCACTCATCTGATCCTCTACGGCGGTTTTGCATTGGGCTGGGCGAAGCGCGCCAGTTCGGCCGCGCAGAAGGAGGAGCGCGCGGCGATATTGACCCTCATGCGCCTCGGCTGGGGCCAGGAGAATGCAACATTTCGCCAGCTTTTCACTTCGCAATTCATCCCGGATGCCACTAAGGAACAGGCCGACTGGTTCAACGAGCTGCAACGGATCTCGACGTCACCCGAAGACGCCGTGCGGAACTTTGTCGCCAACGGGGATGCCGATGTGCGGGCGTTGCTCCCTCGAGTGGCGATACCCACGCTGGTCATGCACGCGCGCGAGGATGCCCGCGTGCCTTTCGACGAAGGCCGGCGGCTTGCAGCAGGTATCCCGGGCGCCCGGTTTGTCCCGCTGCCGAGCCGGAATCATCTTTTCCTGGAGAACGAACCGGCCTTCCCGCGCTTCTTGCAGGAATTGACCGCGTTTCTCGGTTCAGCACCAAAGCCGGCCACTGCGCCGGCTATGTGACGCACACCTCATTTTCTCCGCCGACTGCGATGCGCGCGCCCGCTATCTTCCGCTCGGCGCTGATTGAGTCCTGACCGTGGAAGGCTTCGCTTCAGCTCAGGCTCCGACCGTAATGACCGCTTTGGCCTTTCCCCGACTAACAGGTCGGACGCCTAAAACCCGGCGAGGGGTCACCAAACTCGCCGGTCGGATCAGCCCAGGGCGCGGCGCGCGAGGAAAAATACAAGCGTTTTCAATGAGAAAAAATGGTCGGAGCGAGAGGATTCGAACCTCCGACCCCCTGAACCCCATTCAGGTGCGCTACCAGGCTGCGCCACGCTCCGACGGCGCAGAGATATAAATGCCCGTCTCCGCAGGCGCAATGCCGATCAGGTCACCGCTTCGAGCCGCGGCCGGAGCTGCGGCAAGATCCCCAGCTGGAGCTCGGCGAGCCGCGTCCGCGCGGCGATCCGGTCGGCGGCGATGGCGCCCCACAGCAGCCCGAAAAGCAGGTAGACGTGCCGCCAATGGTCGATGTCGATCACCGTGGCGATGAGGATGTGGCCGACGAAGACGATGTAGGCCGCCTGCGTCACCGCCTGCAGCGGGCCGCTGCGGAAGAGGAGCGGGAAGGCGGCGGCGAGCGTCCACACCACGAGGGCGAGATAAGCGACGAAGCCGAGCCAGCCATAGGTGGTCAGCGTCTTCAGCCAGATGTCGTGCTCGTCTTCCCCAAAAATCTTGCCGAACTCCTTGGCGCCGATGCCGAGCGGCTCTTCGAGCATCATGTTGAAGCCGATGGCGTGGCGCTCGAAGCGGCCGAGATGGCCGGCATCGTATTCCTGCACGATTTGGGCGCGCTGCTCGAACAGCTCGGAGACGGCCGGGATCGACAGGGCGGCGGCGAGCAGGACTGCGACGCTCACCATGCCTGCGGCCGCAATCCCGATATAGCGCGCCCGCATGAGCGCGTTCCGCTCCGTGACCAGGAGGATGACGCCCATCAGCAGGGTCGCGAACAGGGCAAGCCCCCAGGCGGCGCGCGAGAAGGAGAGGAAAATGCCGGCGAAGAGCCACAGCGCGACGGCGCCGTTGAGGATGGCGCTGCCGAACGGCCGCGTCAGCGCCCGCCGCGCCAGCACGACGAAGGGAAACACCAGGAACGGTCCGAAAACGTTGGGATCCTCGAACCCGCCGGCCGCCCGCTCGAATTTCGTGAACAGCGTGCCGGAAAGGCCGAAATAGCCGATCACGCCCAGCGCGGTCGTGCAGACTGCCGCCAGGACCCAGGCATTGATGACGACGCGGTAGAGGTTTGGGTTCTTGGCCAGCACGGCGGCGAAAAAACACGCGCTCAGCGCCAGGAACCCGGTCACTGCATAATAGATCGGCTGGTCGCCGATGTCCCCGGCCTGCATGGCCGCGAGCAGGCCCCCGGCCATGAACAGGAGCAGCAGCGTGCAGAGCGGCGCGATCGTCCGCGGCAGCGTCGGATTGGCAAGCGCCCAGGCAGGAATGATCAGCGCGAGGAAGATCTCGTAAGGCGCCGGCTCGTAGAAGACGAAACCGCCCAGGAACACCGCGAGCCACAGCACGGCGTGGCTCAGCGCCGTGAGCGGCAGGCCGCCCGGCCGGCGCTCGGCGATGTCGGCGGCGCTCAATAGGCGTTCTCGCTGTTCATCAGGCGGAACGGCGTGAGGAACAGGATGCAGACATCGAGGAGCACCGACCAGTTCTCGATGTAATAGAGGTCGTGCTCGGTGCGCTGGCGGATTTTTTCGTCGCAATCGATCTCGCCGCGCGAGCCCGTTCACCTGCGCCCAGCCGGTGATCCCCGGCTTCACGCGGTGGCGGGCGAAATAGCCGTCGACCACCTGCTCGAAAAGGCGATTCGACATGTGCGCGTTGACGGCGTGCGGCCGCGGGCCGACCAGCGACAGGCTGCCGGCGATCACGTTGAGGAGCTGCGGCAGCTCGTCGATCGATGTCTTGCGGATGAAACGGCCGACCCGGGTGACGCGCGGATCGTGCCTGGTGACCACCTGGCGCGCCGTCGGATCGGCCAGGTGGTGGTACATCGAGCGGAATTTCAGCACCTCGATGACTTCGTTGTTGAAGCCGTAGCGGCGCTGCCGGAAGAACACAGGCCCGGGCGAATCGAGCCTGATGGCAATCATCGTGCCGACGAGCACCGGCGCCAGCGCCACGAGCGCCAGGACTGCGACCGTCGCGTCGAATATCCGCTTGATCAGGGCGTCCCAGTCGGCGATCGGCTTGTCGAACAGATCGAGGAACGGCACCGCGCCGATGAAGGAATAGGAACGCGGCCGGAAGCGGAGCTTTGTCGTGCGCGCCGACAGGCGGATGTCGACCGGCAGCACCCAGAGCCGCTTGAGGAGTTCCACCAGGCGCTCTTCGGCGGTGATCGGCAGCGCGACGATCAGCATGTCGATCTCCGCCTGGCGGCCGAACTCGACAAGCTCGTCGATGCGGCCGAGCTTAGGAAATCCCTCCTGCAGCGCCGGGACGCGGCTGTCGTCGCGGTCGTCGAAGATGCCGCAGATGCGGATGTCGTTCGACGGCTCGTTGCGGAGCGCCCGGATCAGCTCGACCGCCTCCGGCCCGCCGCCGACGAGCACGGCGCGGCGCTCCAATATGCCGGCCGCCGTCCAGCTGCGCACGGCGCGGGTGAGCAGGATGCGGATGATCGTCAGCAAGGCGATCCCGGCGGCGAACCAGCTCGCCAGCCAGACGCGCGAGAAATCCTCGCCCATCTTGAGGAAGAACAGCACCAGGGTGAAGCAGCCGAAGACGGCCGTCCACAGCCCGACGGCGCGGCCGATCTCGGCAAGGCTCTGCCGGTAGGCGGCGACGCTGTAGCCCTTGAACGAGCCGATCAGGCTGATTGCGGCGATCGGCAAGAGGGCGATTGCGATGAAATAGCGGGGGCCGTAGCCGTCGAGCGGCGCCACATAGAGCCAGAGGATGGCCAGCCCCGCCAGGGAAAGCGCGGCGAAATCGGAGAGCCGCGCCAGCGCCGCCAGGAAGGCGGCCGAGACGATGCGCCGCTTCAGGCCATGCGCGACGCGCGCCGCGGCGACGTTGAGCGGCGTCCGTCCGGCGTGGAACACGGCGTCCGCCGCGTCGCCGATGTGCGCGGCGGCGAACGCGCCGTCAATGTCTGCGATAGCCATGGCCTCGGACCCGCCTCAAGTCCACCGTGGGTCCCAGGTGACGCGCCGGGCGGGCCAAATCAATTTTTTCCGATTTTTAAGGTTATCGGCAAAGCGCCCTAGAACAGCCGCTCGGACACGTAGATCGTGTCGCCGGGGCGGATCGGTTCGGTCACCGCGATTCTCCCCTCGTGCAGCTTGCCGCCGATGGTCCGGCTGACGCGCACCACCCGCATGTTGGCGCGGTCCGTGAAGCCGCCCGCCACGGCAATGGCCGTCTCGGCAGTCATGCCCGGCACATAGGTGTACTGGCCCGGATTGCCGACCTCGCCGAGGGCGAAGAAAGGCCGGTAGGTGGCGACCTCGACGCTGACGTCGGGGTCGCGCAGATAGGAGGTGGCGAGCTTGGAGGCGACGCGCGCCGCGACCTCGTCGGTGGTGCCGCCGCGCGCCGGCACATTGCCGATGAGCGGCATGGCGATGTGGCCGCTCTGATCGACCTCGTAGATGTTGGTCAGGCTCGCCTGTTCGAAGACGACGATGCGGAGCTCGTCGCCGGTGTCGAGGCGGTACGGGCCTTCGAGCGTCGCCGAAGGCCTTGGCAAGGGCGGACGTTCGCCGCAGCCGGCAAGGCTCGCGCCGGCGATCGCCGCGACGAGGCAGAGGACGAGACGGCGGTAAAGGATCATCGGCTCCATCCGGCGCGAAACAGCGACTTAAACTGCCGCTTCGTGGTTAACGCCCTGCTAATGTTGCTGAGTGATATTTCAGCTACGTTAACGTCGTCCTAACCATGAGTCGGCAACGGTCCGGCCGAGGCAAGGGAGCAGCCCGCAATGGCGCAGATCGGTGAAACAGAGCTTGATGCCCGCGCCTTGGGCGGGGCGCTGTGGCGCAGAATCTGGCTGCTGATTGCGGTTGCAGCGATCGTCGGGATCGCGACCTACATCGGGCTCGGCTACGTCGAGCCGCTCTATACCGCCGACACGAGCATCCTCATCGAAGAGCGCGAATCGCCGCTTACCCGTCCACGCGAGGAGGTCGCGAGCCCGGCGAGCGATTTTGACGAATCCGCCATTCAGAGCCAGGTCGAGGTGCTGAAATCGCGCGAGATCGCCGATGCCGTCATCGACCGGCTCGACCTCGTCAACCGGCCGGAGTTCGATCCCGCGACACGTCCTTCGCTTCGCAATTCGCTGCTGGTCGTGCTCGGTCTCAAGGAGCACCCGGCTGAGGCGACGATCCGCCAGCGCGTGATGGAAGCCTATTTCGACCGCTTGAGTGTCTATCCCCTGGCGAAATCACGCGTCATTGCCGTGGAATTCGTGGCGCCGAATCCCATGCTGGCCGCCGAGGTCGCCAATGCGGTGGCGGAATCCTTCGTCGACCTGCAGCAGGGCGCCAAACGCCAATCGGCGGTGGCGGCGACGGATTGGCTGCAGCAGGAGATCGAGCGCCTGCGCGCCCGCGTGGAGGAGGCGGAGCAGGCCGTCGCCGCCTATCGCGCCAGCCACGAGCTGTTCGACGTCGACACCGTCGGCAATCTGTCGACGCAGCAGCTCGGCGACCTCAATGCCGAGCTCGCCCGCGCCAAGGCAGCGCGCTCCGAGGCGGAAGCGCGCGCCAGGCTGGTCGAATCGCTCCTCGCCGAGGGCGGCGCGCTCGAAGCCTCGCAGGAAGTGCTCGAATTCGCAGCTGATCCAGCGCCTGCGCGAGCGCCAGGTGGCGCTGCGGGCGCAGATCGCCGAGCTTTCCTCGACGCTTCTTCCCGCCCATCCGCGCATCCGCTCGCTGAGCGGCCAGCTGCAAAATCTGGAGGGGCAGATCCGTCAGGAGGCGCAAAAAATTCAGGCGGCATTGCAGACCGCGGCGCGCGTCGCTGCGGCGCGCGAGCAATCGCTCACCGAGAGTCTCAACGAGGCGAAGGTCGCCGCGTCGCGTTCCGGCGGCGACGAGATCGAGCTGCGCGCCCTGGAGCGCGAGGCCGCGTCGCAGCGGGACCTCCTGGAGTCCTTCCTGGCGCGCTACCGCGAGGCGCTGGCGCGCACGGATTCCAATTACCTGCCGGCCGACGCCCGCATCATCTCGCGCGCCGTTGCGCCGCGCGAGCCGTCCTACCCGAAGAAGGCCATGATGGCGACGGCCGCGGCGCTCGCCACGTTCCTTATCCTGGCTGCCCTGCTGATGCTGCGCGAGTTCACGTCGGGCCGGGCTTTCCGGGTCGTCGGCTACGGCCTGACGCTGGAGCCGATGCGGCCTGCCGAGTCGAATACGACGATCGTCATGCCGATGGCGCCGCCGGCGCCGGAACCCGTGATCCTTCCCGTGGCCCTGGCCGCGCCGGTGGCGAGCGCCGCTTCGCAGGCCGAGCCGGATGCCGAGGCTCTCGCGGACGCTTCTGCCGAAGGAGAGGTCGATAGGGAACCTGAAGCGGAGATCGACGAATACGAGGAGCCGGGAATCCCCGCTGGCGCGGAGGCGGAGATCGGCGTCGGGCCAGAACCGGACATCGGCGATGTTGCCGAGCCCGCCGCCCTCGCCGAGACAACCCCGGACGCCGAGGCCGAAACGGATCCGGACGCGGCCGCGCTCGGTGCTGGAGGCGACCGGCACGGCACGGCCGAGCTCGCCGATATCGTCGCCAGCCCGGCTGTCAGGCTCATCCTGTTCGCCGGCGCGGAAGGCGGCGAAGGCGCTGGCGAGATCGCCTTCTCCGCCGCCCGCCAGGCCGCGCGCGACAATCTGCGCTTCGTGCTGATCGACGTCGGCACGAACCCTTCGGAGGCGCTGGGCGGCTACGAGTTCGCCGGGCTGGGCGACCTGCTCATCGGGGAAGCCGCCTTCGGCGAGGTGATCCGCCGGGACGATGCCTCGCGTCTCCATCTGATCTCCATGGGTGCGGCGGAAAGAAACCCGCCGCTGCAGCGCTTGCAGCTCGTCGTGGGCGCGCTGACGCATACCTATGACAAGGTGATCGTGGTGGCCCACAAGCTCGACGACTGGCCGCACGAGCACGTCAAGCCCGATCTCGCCGCAATCGTCTGCGGGCCCGAAACGACGGAGGTCCTGCGCACCGAGCTTTACGATCTTGCGATCGAGCGGGGCGCGCGCAACGTCGTCATCGTCCGCTATGCCGGCGACAATGACGGCACGCCCGACCGGCAGGAGAGCGCGGCGGCCTGAGGATAGGCGGGGCCGGCGCGATCCGCTGCCTGCTCCTGAGCTCCCACCCCGCATCCTGAGGCGCTTCGCGAAGCGAAGCCTCGAAGCGATCGGATGCCAGCCGCCTCCTGGAGCCCTCGTGGTTAGAGGCTCGCTTTGCTCGCGCCTCTCCGTGAGAGCGTCGGGGCAGACGGCCTAACCCGCTGGCCTGTCCGGCTTCTGCATCCAGTAGATCAGCGCCCCAGCGGGGATCACCCAGGCGAGGCCGGCAATCACGAAAAAAGCGAGCTGCATCCAGCCCGACGTGCCTGGGAGCTGTGCGGCGGCAAGCGTCATTGCAGTCAGCGCATAAAGGCAGACGAAAACCACCAGGACGATCGTGCCGATGAACTTGCGCAGGCGCTGCCGCATGGCGTCTCCTGGGCGTCAGTAGGCGGAAGCGGGGGAAGACGGCAAGCGGACATGTTCGCGACGCGGTGTCGCGCAGCCTGCGCCCGCCTTGTTCCCGCCCGGCGCGGCTCCTAAGGGAGCGCCGAGATGGTCGCAATTCCCGTTCCCTCGCAAGCCGCCCGACCGGCGGGCACGCGCGCCAATTCCGGGGTGCGGCTCTGGCTCGGCTTCCTCATCCTGCTCGTGTTTTTGATGGTGCTGGTCGGCGGCGCAACGCGGCTGACCGAATCCGGCCTCTCCATAACCGAGTGGAAGCCGGTCGCCGGCGTCGTCCCGCCGCTCGGCGAGGCGGCGTGGCAGGACGCCTTCGATCTCTACCGGAAGAGCCCGCAATACGATCTCCTGAACCGCGGCATGAGCCTCGCGGAATTCCAGAGGATTTTTTGGTGGGAGTGGGCACACCGCGAGTTGGGCCGCTTCATCGGCCTCATCTACATCGCCGGTTTCGTATGGATCGCCATCCGGCGCGCCGTCCCGCCCGGCAGTCTGGCTCTCCTGGCCGCGATGGGTCTCCTCCTCGGCACGCAAGGCCTGGTCGGCTGGGTCATGGTGGCGTCCGGGCTGGAGCCCGGAATGGTTGCGGTGGCGCCGATCAAGCTGACGCTGCACCTGACCCTCGCCTGCCTGTTTTTCACTGCGCTGGTCGCCATCTTCGTCCATCTCGGCGGGGCGGTGCGCGAACCCGCACCGCCCCGCGCGCGCCGGTGGGCGAGCGGGCTCGTCGTGCTCGCCTTCGTGCAGATCGCGCTGGGCGGCCTGGTGGCCGGCCACGATGCGGGCCTTACCTACAACACCTGGCCCTTGATGGATGGCCGCTTCGTCCCGGCGGGGCTGACGGTTCTGGAGCCGGCCTGGCTCAACCTCGTTGACAACGTCGCCGCCATCCAATTCAACCATCGGATCGGCGCTTATGTGCTGGCCGCGGCGGCGCTGGCCTATCTGTTCGCCGCGCGCCGGGCGACCCGGCCGGTGCGTGCCCGGGCGTTCCTCCTGTTAGGCCTTGTCCTTGCGCAGACCGCCCTCGGCATTGCCACGCTCCTGGCTGTCGTGCCGATCTCGCTGGCGCTCCCCCATCAGGGAGCAGCGCTGATCCTTCTCTTCGCGCTGGTGTGGAACGCGAGCGTAACCGGAGCGAACAAACCGCGCGAGGATGCCTGCTCTTGATCGGTTCGGCGCTTCCTCGGTCTAGAGGATGGCATGTTCGGGCGATGTTCGGCATCGAGGATTTTCGCGGAAAACCGAATGGCCACCGGGCGCTATGGGATTTGTCTTATCTAGAACATCGCGCCCTCAACCCGCGCCGCCGTTGCGTTCCCCGAACGTCACCAGGTCGCCCGCAAGGTCCTTCAGCCGCGGCCGCTCCTCCGTGAGGAAGGGGAGCGGCCGGCAGACGTCCATGGCGGAAAGCCCGATCCGCGCCGTCATCAGCCCGTTGACCACGCCCTCGCCGAGCTTGGCCGAGAGCCGGCCGGCGAGGCCATGGCCGACGAATTGCTGGAGAAGCGTGTCGCCGACGGCGATCGAGCCGGTCACGGCGAGGTGGCTGACCACCGCCTTCAGCAGGCGGAACAGGCCGAGCGTGCCGGGCCGCCCGCCATAGATCGCGCGATGCGGCGGATCAGCCGCACGCTCTCCCACAGCACGAACGGCGACGTCGAAGAAGGCGCGCGGGCTGACCGCCGTCACGACCGAGACGCGCCGCGCGGCGGCGGAGGCGAGCGACCTTTGCGCGCGCATCGAGCGGGGCGATCAGGTCGCGCTCGGCGAGCACCAGGAGGTCGCGGCCGTCCATGATCTCGCCGAGATGCCCGGCGACGAGCCGTCGCGCCTTCGCCGTGTCGGCCCGGCCGCGATAGAGCGCAACGCAGAGCGCGCACCGCCGCCACCGCCGCGTCGCGGTCGTTGCGGTCGCGGCTGCTTCGTCGCTTGCGAGCCGCAGCCGCGCCAGCCGCTTCAGCCGGAACAGGCCGAGCACTTCGCGGCCGACGAGCGCCACGAGCGGCGAGCGACGAAGAGCGGCGATCAGCGCCAGCGCCGAACCAGCCCAGCCAGTCGGCGCGGGCGAAGAGGTCGCGCACCAGCGAATCGAAGGCCAGCGCCGAGCGCGAGCGAAACCAGTGCGCCGCCCGTCGCCAGCGCCAGCGCTGCCCCAGCGGATGCCGCGCCGCGGCGGATGCGCGATCGCGCTCGACGGCCTGGTGCGCGTCGGCGGCTTCCGGCTCGAGCGCCTCCAGCACCTCCGTCCGCTTCCGGCTCGACGGCGGGATCGTCGAGGCGGAAGGCGCCCGGCGTGCGCGCTTTGCGTGCGGGTGGTGCTCATCGGAGCTTGTCGCCGATCAGATATTGCAGCGTCTGGTCGAGCCGGATGTGCGGCAGCGACAGGGTCACGCCCTCGGCCGTGCGCTCCAGCCGCGGCGGGCGGAAGCGCAGGAAGCGGAGCGCCAGCGCCTCCTCGGCGAGCCGCCGCTCGTCGGCCGGCTCCGGGCAGCTCGAAGATCGCTTCCGGATCGTCGGGCAGGTCGCCGGGAAACAGCGCGATTTCCGTCTCGCCGTCATAGATCTCGCCGGCCACCCGCTCGCCGGCCATCGGCACGCCGGCGATCGCCGGCAGCTTCTCGCCGCCGCGCTTCACCGTCACCTCGCGCGTGGCCCGCACCGCCGCGAGCGGCACCACGCGGACCTCGGCGCCGGCGAAGGCGGCGCGCTCGGCGGCGCGGCGCGTCAGCCGCTCGCAGCAGCCTGGCCAGATTGTCGTGGTCGGAGTGGTGCACGTGGTCGGCCTTGGTCGCGGCGAAGAGGATGCGGTCGATCTTTCGCGTCAGGATCGAGCGTGAGCCAGCTCGCCCGCCCGGGCCGGAAGGCGGCGAGCACGTCGGCGAGCGCCGTTTCGAGGTCGCGGATCGCCGCCGGCCCGGCATTCAGCGCCGCGAGCATGTCGACCAGCACGATCTGCCGGTCGAGCCGGGCGAAGTGGTCGCGAAAGAACGGCTTTACGACATGCGTCTTGTAGGCCTCGTAGCGCCGCTCCATCATCGCCGCGAGCGTGCTCCTTGCCGGCTCTATGATCGGGCGCGAGATCGAGCGGCGCAAAGGTCAGCGCCGGCGAGCCTTCCAGGTCGCCGGGCATGAGGAAGCGGCCGGGCGGCAGCATGGAAAGCGCGTGCTCGTCGGCGCGCGCGGCGCGGAGATAGCGGGTGAAAGCTTCCGCAAGCCGCCGCGCCTGCTCCTCGTCCTCCGGGCCGGCCGGATCGCGTCGCGGCGAGCGCCGCGTGCCATTCGGCTGCGAGCGCCTGCCCGATGCGGCTCGCGCGACAAGCGCGAGCGCCTCGGCCGACCATTCGGCATAGGATTTCTTCAGCAGCGCGAGATCGAGCAGCCATTCGCCGGGATAGTCGACGATGTCGAGGTTGAGCCGGCCGCGGCCGAAGGTGCGCTTCAGCGTGCGCGCCGATTCGTATTCGATGACGATGCGAAGCTCGCTGATACGGCGCGTGGAACTCGGCCAGACGCGCTTTTCGACGAGGTCGCGCACATGCGCCTCGTAGTCGAAGCGGGGCACGTCGTCGTCCGGCTGCGGCATGAGCCGCGCCTCGGCGAGCCGGCCGCTGGCGAACGGATCGAAAAGCGGCAGCCTTCCGCCATGCACCAGGTTGTGGACGAGCGCGGTGATGAACACCGTCTTTCCGGCTCGCGACAGGCCGGTGACGCCGAGCCGGACGGTCGGCGTGCCGCCGCCGATGATCGTGCCGAGAAGATTGTCGGCGGCGATCCTCGCCTCGTCCGTGATCGTCGCTATGGCCGACAATGCGTTCTCCCGGGCGCCAATATGGGACGCGGGACGGGGGCTTCAAAGGGCAGCGGCAGCGGGTGGCGCCTCAATCCTCGCCGCCGTGCGGCGTTATGAAAGCGGCCAGGCGCATCGACGCGGGCCGGATATCGGCCCAATCGCCGTCGAAGTCGAAGATCGCCAGGGCCGCCGTCGGGAAACGGGCCGAAAGTTCTTTGCCCGCGGGCGTGTCGAGGTCGGCGGCCAGCCGGACGGCCGTTTCATGGGTCGCCGGGTTGTGGCCAACGAGGAGCAGCGACAGCGCCGTGCCGCCTTCCTGCCGCAGCAGGGGCAGGTAGTCGCGGCCGGCCTCGAACAGGGCACGCAGGAACCGCTCCTCGGGTTCGCCGGCCAGCGCCGGGCGGATCGGCTCGAAGAGTCTGCCGGGTGCGCACGGATGTCGAGCAGAGCACCAGGTCCGGCTGCTCGCCGCGCTTGGCGATGATCTTCGCCACGGCTTCGGAATCCTTCCGGCCGCGCTCGGCGAGCACCCGTTCGTGATCCGCCTCGCTCGGCCTTGCACGCTCGGCCTTGGCGTGGCGCAAAAGCAGGAGACGCGGCATCCTCGGTGCGAGCCGGACAGGCTCTAGTCCCGCGGATCGCTGACGTCACCCTCCGCCCAGCGGTCGCTGAGGAGGGCGCCGATCGGCCCGCCTCCGGGACCCTCGCCTTTGACGATATTCAGCCAGTCCTTGACCTGCTCGGCCGTATACATCTGATCCTGCATGCCATCTTCCTCCATGTGGATGGTGATGTCGTCGTGCAGGAAGTCGTGCGTCTCGCCGGAGAAGACGGCCGCATCCTCTCCGTCGAAGGTCTGGATCTGGTAGTCGGGGTCCTTGCCGTCCTGCGGCGCGGCGAGGCGGACGACGAGCGTGTCGACGGCGCGGCCGAGCGCCTGCGACGCCTGGCGGAAACTGCGCAGCACCCCCGTGATGTAGGCTTCCGGGCTTGAAAGCGGCCGCTGGTAGCCGGGCAGACGGAAGTCGATCCCCGCCATTTTCTCGTCTCCTGCTGTCCGCGAGAGGAAGGCGGGGCGGCGAAATTCGTTCCGTGCGCCATTTCCGTCTCTCGACAAGCGCGGGATCGGGCTGGATGTTAGGGGGAGCGGATATGCGGCTGCCGCGACCGAATGGCGCCTCGCCACTCAAGTCGCCGCCGGCTAGCAAGTCCGCATCGTGCGATCCGGCCCGTAGAGCCGGACGCGAGCAAGGGGGGAAGAATGGCAGAGCAGGGCCTAAAGGCCATGGCGGGCGTGCGGACGCCCAAGTTCGGGCACTTCATCGTCGAGTTCGCCACGCCGGGCATCGGCCACATCCTGAAATCCGCAGGCTGCGACTTCGTCCTCTTCGACCTGGAGCATTCGGGATTCGGCTTCGAGACGGTGAAGAGCGCCATGCGCTATTTCGAGGCGGCCGACCTGCCCGCCATCGTGCGCGTGCCGTCGCGCGAATACCACCACATCGCTCGCGCCATGGACATGGGCGCCGAGGGGCTGATGCTGCCGATGGTCGGCTCGCCGCAGGAGGTGCGCCACATCATCGACTCGATGAAATACCATCCGGTCGGCAAGCGCGGCGTGGCCCTGCAGGTCGCGCACGACCGCTACCGGCCCGGCAGCGTCGCCGACAAGTTCATCGCCTCCAACAAGCGCACCACCCTGTTCTGCCAGATCGAGACGGCCGAAGGCGTGGAGAACGCCGATGCAATGGCGGCGATCGACGGAGTTGATTGCCTGTGGGTCGGCCATTTCGACCTCTCCGTCTCGCTCGGCATCCCCGGCGAGTTCGACAGCAAGATTTTTACCGACGCGATCACGCGCGTCGCCGCCGCTACGAGAAAGCACGGCAAGGCCCTAGGCCGGCTGGTGCCCACCGTCGAGCAGGGCATCGAGATCAACAAGATCGGGTTCGATTTCATCTGCTATTCCGGCGACGTGTGGGTGCTGCACAACGCGCTCGCCGAGGCGATCGGCCAGCTGCGCGAGGGCTGCAAAGGACCCGACCGGGCTACCGCGGCGAAGGCCGGCAAGAGCCGTGGCGCCGCGGCCAAGATCACCGCCAGGGCCGGGACGGCGAGGCGTGGAGGCCGCAATGGCCGATAAGTTCCGCGTGGCGCTTTCCGGCGATTTCCGCAAGCCGGACGGCTCACCCACCTATCCGGACTTCGACCTGGCGCCGCTCCGGAACGCGCCGGGCGTGGAGATGGAATTCCTGGAATCGCAGAACCCGATCCGCGGCGAGCAGCTCGAAGATTTCGACGCGCTCATCCTGCTGGCGCACCGCTTCGGCAAGGAGAGCGTGCCGAAGAGCGGCCGCCTCGCCGTGGTCGCCCGCTTCGGCGTGGGCTACGACACCGTCGACGTTCCCGCCTGCACGGATGCCGGCATCGCGCTGGTGATCACGCCGGACGGGGTGCGCCGGCCGGTCGCCGGGTCGATCATCACCTTCATGCTGGCGCTGACCGGCAAGCTCATGGTGAAGGATCGGCTGACCCGCGAGGCGGCGGCAGGATTCGCCAGGCGCTCCGACTACATGGGCGTGGGCCTGGTCGGCCGCACGCTCGGCGCGCTCGGCATCGGCAATATCGGCGCAGAGACGTTTCGGCTGGCAAAACCGTTCGACATGAACTTCATCGCTCACGATCCGTATGCGGACCGGAAGGTGGCCGAGGAGCTCGGCATCGAGCTGGTCGGGCTGGAGGACCTCTTCCGCCGCGCCGACGTGCTGTCGGTGAGCTGTCCGCTGACGCCGGAGACGCGCCACATCGTCAATGCCGAGCGGCTCGCGCTGATGAAGCCCACAGCCTACCTCATCAACACGGCGCGCGGGCCGATCGTCGACCAGAAGGCGCTTACAAAAGTGCTGCAGGAGGGGCGCATCTCCGGCGCCGGCCTCGACGTGCTGGAGCAGGAGCCGCCCGATCCGAATGACCCGATCCTGAAGCTCGACAACGTCATCCTGGCGCCGCACGCGCTCTGCTGGACCGACCAGTGTTTTGCCGGCAACGGCGCCGCCGACGTACGCGCGGTGCTCGATGTGCAGCAGGGGCGCGAGCCGCGCGGCGTGGTCAACCGGGCCGTGCTGGCAAGCGACGCCTGGCGCAGAAAAGTTGAGGATTTCCGGGCGCGCTTCGCCCATTGAAGAAGGGCAGGGGCGCGCGATAGGCTGCCGCCGACCGACACCGGAAGCATGGCCGCGTAAAGGCCAGCCCCGCGCCGGCTAGAAGAAACGATGGAGCGGCAATCGCTCAGGGAGGAAGACGAAATGAACGACCGTGAACGCAAGGATTTCGAGGCAGGGCTGTCGGCGGAGCTCGACGCCTGGCTTAGGGGCGAGCCGACCCGCCGCACCTTCATCAAGCGCTTCGGCCAGATGACCGGCATGCTGGCGCTATCGGGCCCGGTGCTCGGCTCCATGACCGACTGGGCACTAGCCCAGACGGCGCTCGAGCTCGCCGATCCTTCCACCCCGCTCGGCCAGGCGCAGGCGCTGGCGATGAAGGCCTCGACCGAAGGGCCGACCGACGGCTCCGCCTACCGGGCCGTCGAGGCGGCCAAGCAATACTCCGGCATCACGCTCAACATGACCTACGAGGTCGGCCTGCAGCCGCTCGACGCGCGCAACTTCTCCGGACCGATGTGGGAACAGCTCACCGGCATTAAGTCGAATGTCGTCGAGCTGCCGTTCTTCGACCTCTATTCGAAAGCGGTCGCCGAGCACATAGCCGGCTCCGGCGCCTACGACATCCTCGACATCGCGCCGCCAACCCTGCCGTCGCTCGCGGACGGCGGCGTGATTGCGCCGCTCGACGATTACATCGCCAAATACATGAATCCCGCGGACCTCGAGGATTACCACCCGCTTTACAAGGCGCTGCCGACCTACAAAGGCAAAATCTGGGGCTTTTTCGACGACGGCGACGTCTTTGCCCTCTACTACCGCAAGGATATTTTCGAGGATCCGAAGCTGATAGAGGCCTACCAGGCGAAGTTCAGCAAGCCGCTCGAAGTGCCGAAGACTTGGGAGGATTACGCCCAGGTCGCCCAGTTCATCACCGATCAGCTGGCGCCGGATGTCTACGGGGCGGGCCACTTCCGCAAGGCCGGCAGCCCCGGCAACCAGTTCGATTTCCTGCAGCAGTTCCGCACCAACGGCGGCGAGCTTTTCGACGAGAACATGAAGGCGCAGCTCGCCTCGCCGGCCGGCGTGAAGACTCTCCAGAACATGACCGCGGCGAACAACGCCTCCATCCCCGGCAACAACGAGCTGGACGCCGTCGCGCTCTGGGCCGCTTTCCTGCAAGGGAAGGTCGCGATGATCTATTCGTGGCCGCCGAGCGGGCGCATGGCCGCGAACTATTCGCAGAGCGCCGCCGCGATCAACTTCGTTCCGCAGTCCACGATTGCCGGCAAGGTCGGCTACGCCGTCGTTCCGGGCAACCCGGAGCATGCGGCGGGCTTCCACAAGTCGCTCGCTGCCGACTCGCCCAATCCCGAGGCGGCCTACCTCTTCCTGCAGTGGGTGACATCGCCCCCGGTGTCGCTCGCCCGCGTCATGCTCCCGTATGCGCTGCGCGATCCCTATCGCATATCGCACTTCAAGTCGGACCTTTACGCGCAGCTCTTCCCAAGCGCCAAGGAGTATCTGGTCAACCTCAACAATTCGGCCAATGTCGCCCTTCTCGACCCGATCTTGCCCGGGGCGCAGGACTACTTGGTGAGCCTCGACCGTATGGCCACTTCGGTGTGGGCCGGCGAGGACCCGCAAAGGGCGCTTGAGACGGCCGCCGCCGAGTGGGACCAGACGACGGAGCGGCTCGGCGTGGAATCGCAGAAGGCTTTCTACGAGGAGTTCAAGAAGCTCCCCGGCGCCACTGCCGACAACACTGTCGAAAAGCTCGGCATGGCGGTCACGCTCGAGTAGCCAGGCAACTTTTAGGGTGGCCGGCGCTGCGGCGCCGGCCACCCGCGCCAGTGTGAAACGCGCCCGGCTGGACGGCAATGGCCGACATGCCGGGCTCCTTGCAAGGCCTGCCGGGCGTAGCCGGCACCGGGGACGGGCTCCTAAATGGCCCAGAGCGCAACGATCGACTTGCCCGGACGGCGCGCGAAACCGCGCCGCGGCGGCGTGTCGGAATGGAGCGACCGCCATTTCAAATGGCTGCTCGTCGCACCCGCCGTCCTGCTGATCCTGGCGCTCTCGGTTTATCCGCTGCTCTTCTCGATCTGGGTTTCGTTCGTCAACTATGACTTTCAGATTCCCGGCCATGCCTTCGTCGGCCTGAAGAATTTCAAGCAAGTCGTCGCGGACCCAGTGGCGCGCTGGTCGCTGTGGGTGACCTTTGTCCTCTCCGTTTCCAGCGTCCTCGTCGAGTTTCTGCTCGGCCTCGCTCTTGCACTCGCCATGGTGAAGAACTTCCGCGGCCGCGGGCTGATCATGTCGATCATCATCATTCCGCTATTCATCAGCCCCGTCATCGTCGGGCAGGCGTGGTCGCTCATGCTGCAGCGGCCGTTTGGGCCGACCAACTACATTCTCAGCCAGCTGCTTCGCACGGACGTGACGATCAGCTGGCTCACCCAGTGGCCGTGGAACTTCATCGCGCTGATCCTTGCCGATACTTGGCAGTGGACGCCCTTCATGTTCGTAATCCTGCTCGCCGGGCTCACGGCGATCCCGCCGCATGTTTATGAGGCGGCGGAGCTGGACGGGGTCGGCACCTGGCAGACATTCTGGTTCATAACGCTGCCCATGCTCGCGCCGATGATCATGCTGGCGCTGACACTGCGGCTCCTCGATGCGACGAAACTGTTCGATACGATATTCATCATGACCGGCGGCGGGCCCGGCACCCAGACCTATACGACCTCGTACTATCTCTACGTGCTTGGCTTCCAGCAGTTCCACCTGTCCAACGCCACCGCAGGCAGTTGGATGTTCCTCATCCTGACCGCCATCGTGATCTCGTTTCTGGTGCGGCGGCTGCTGCGCGAGGAGCCGACCTGATGGCCGCCATCGCCGCCGCCCCCCGCCCGCGCGGCAGCCGGATGCCGATCGGGCGTATCCTGTTCCTCGCCTTTTGGCTGATCTTCACCCTGGCGCCGCTCTATTGGGTGTTCATCACCTCGATTAAGCCGAGCGACGATTACCTCGCCGTGCCGCCGGTCTGGTTCCCGGACGAGCCCACGATCGTCCACTACACCACGGCGCTATTCGCCTATCGCGGCCTCGACGGCCTTATCAACAGCATCATCGTCTCGCTCGCCGCGACCGCGTTGTCGGCGCTTCTCGGCACGCTGATGGCCTACAGCCTCGCCCGCTTCAACACCGGCGGCAAGCACCTGGCGTTCTGGGTACTTTCACAGCGCTTTCTGCCCCCTGTCGCAGTGATCCTGCCGATCTTCCTGATCTACCGGACCCTCAGGATCAACGACACGCATTTCGGTCTGATCATCGCCTACACGGTGCTGACCCTGCCGGTCTCCGTCTGGATGATGTACGCCTATTTCCGGCAGATGCCGAAATCGATGGAAGAGGCGGCGCTGGTCGACGGCTGCAGCCGCTGGCAGGCGTTCTGGAGCGTCGCGGTGCCGCTGGCGGCGCCCGGCATCGTCGCGGCGGCGGTGTTTGCCTTCATCGCCTGCTGGACGGAGTTCTTCTTCGCCCTCATCCTGACCAGCCGCGACGCTTTCACGCTGCCGACGGTGTTCCGCGCCTTCATCGGCTTCCAGGGCGCGCAATACGGGGAGGCGAGCGCGCTCGCCATCGTTTCGCTGGTGCCTTCGATCGCGCTCGGCATCCTGGTGCAGCGGCATCTGGTCCGCGGGCTAACAATGGGCGCCGTGCGCGGCTGACGGGAGGGCGCTTTGACGTTTTCGCGAAGGGGGGATGCGCCGCAATGGCGGACGTAAAGATCACCGGACTTCACAAGCGCTTCGGCACCGTCCCAGCCGTGCGCGGCGTCGACCTTGCGATACGCGACGGCGAGTTCGCCGTGCTGGTCGGCCCCTCCGGCTGCGGCAAGAGCACGCTCCTGCGCACCATCGCCGGGCTGGAGGAGGCCAGCGACGGCACCATCGAGATCGGCGGGGAGGTGGTCAACGACATGCGCCCGCGGGACCGCGACGTGGCGATGGTGTTCCAGGATTATGCGCTCTACCCGCACATGACCGTCGCCCGGAACATCGGCTTTGGTCTGCGGGCGCGGAAATTCCCGAAGGCCGAGGTCGAGGCGCGCGTGAATCGCGCTGCCACGATGCTCGACATCAACTCGCTGCTCGGCCGCTATCCGCGCCAGCTCTCGGGCGGCCAGCGGCAGCGCGTCGCCATCGGCCGCGCCATCGTCAGGAACCCAAAACTTTTCCTGTTCGACGAGCCGCTGTCCAACCTCGACGCGCAGCTTCGCGACGAGATGCGCGGCGAGATCAAGCGGCTCCATCAGGAGATCGCTACGACGATGATCTACGTCACCCACGACCAGATCGAGGCGATGACGCTGGCCGACCGCATCGTGCTGATGCGCGACGGCCTCATCGAGCAGCAGGGCGCGCCGCTGGAGCTGTTCGAGCGGCCGGCCACCCGCTTCGTCGCCGGTTTTCTGGGCTCCCCGAAGATGAATTTCTTGCCCGGCACGTTGTCGCGCGGCGCCGCCGGGGACGCCATTCGTCTCAGCGGCGATCAGACCACGCTGGCCCTGTCGCGCAGCCGCCAGCTGAACGGGGCGGCGGACGGCGTTCCGGTCATCCTCGGCCTCAGGCCCGAGCATTTCTCTCGCGCACTCGGCCCGATTCCGCCCGAAGGCTCCGTCCGGCTGGATACGACGATAGAGCTCCTGCAGCCGACAGGCTCGCGCACCTACGCGACGTTCCGGCTGGGCGGCGAGCCGGTGGTCGCGGAGCTCGAGGCGCACGACGTCAGCCGCCCGGGCGAGCGCATTGCGCTCGACGTCAACATAAGCCGCGCCACTCTCTTCGACGCGCAGACGGAGCGGGCGATCTGACGAATCAGTAGACTGCGCGCCCGCCCGACACGTCGAACACCGCCCCGGTGGTGAAGGAGCATTCCTCACTGGCCAGCCAGCAGATCAGCGCCGCCACCTCCTCGACCGTGCCGAAGCGGCCCATCGGGATTTTTGAGAGCATGAAGTCGATATGCTCCTGCTTCATCTGGTCGAAGATGGGCGTGCGCACCGCCGCCGGCGTCACCGCGTTGACGGTGATCTTCGTCTTCGCGAGCTCCTTGCCGAGCGACTTCGTCAGCCCGATGACCGCCGCCTTGGAGGCGCTGTAGGCTGAAGCATTGGGATTGCCCTCCTTGCCGGCGATGGAGGCGATGTTGACGATCCGCCCGTAATCCTTCGCGCGCATGTACGGCACGACGGCCCGGTTGCAGTAGAAGAGGCCGTGGACGTTGATGTCGAACACCTTTCGCCACTCTTCCACTGGATACTCCCACAGCGTATTGTTCGGCCCGGTGATCGCCGCGCTGCAGACCAGGATTTCGATGCCGCCGAAGAGCTCGGCCGTCCGCTTGGCCGCCGCGTCGACGGCGGCCGCGTCGGTGATGTCCAGGTGGATGGCCTCGATTGTCTCGCCGGCGGGAGCATCCGCGCGGTCCCAGATGCACACCTTCGCGCCCTCTGCGGCGAGCCGCTTGGCGACTGTCCAACCGATGCCGGATGCCCCGCCCGTAATCACGGCTCCGCGCCCGGCGAACCGCTGCTCTCCACTCGCCATATGATCTCCCCGGCTTGATCGGACCTCCTGCTTAGCCGACTTTCGGGCTGGCGCACATGCGGCCCGAATTCCGGCATTTCGCCCGAGAGGCGGGCGAAACTTCACCTGCTCTTGCCCGCTTTCTTCCCGATGGGCTTGTTGGAAAAGCTCGCATTGCCGAGGCCGGTGCCGATGGTGAGCACCGCCCACTTCGTCACGTCGCGCATGAACGGAGCCTGGCTGAGCCCCTGGACCACGGCGTCGTTGTGCATGAGCACGACTGTCTCCTTGCCGCCGATCTCAGGTATCCTTTCCTTGATCCGGTCAGCCACCCGAAAAGTCTTCGCCTGCCAGTTTCCGGGCAGGTTCTGCGCGCCGCGCCTGATGGCGCCGCTTTCGTCCATCAGGCCGGGCACGGCGATGCCGATGAACGGCGCCAGCTTGAGCTTCTTCCGCTTCGCTTGCGCCACAAGCCCCGCGATCATGTCGCCCAGACGATCGACAGCCTCGTCGCGCCCGGGCTTGTCGTCGGCGTGGCGCCACAGCTCCGACTTGCGCACGCGTGCCGCCGAGAGGTCATCCGCCTTCCGCAGGCCGAGATCGACGATGCCGCAGCGGAAATTGGTGCCGCCGAGGTCGACGCCGACGATGCTGTCGTGGCCGGAAAAGATCCACGCCGGCGCAAGATGCGCGCAGCCGATCAGCCCCGCCTCGTCCGGATGGTGGCGGATGGGCTGCAGCTCCATGCCGGCGCGGCTGCTCTTCAAAATGATCGAAGCGCGGCCGGTGACGATCTCGCCGATCCGGCTTTCGCGCATGCCGCCGCCGACGGCGACGCGTTCCACGTGCTGCCAGCTCTTGCGCCGGGCGAAGCGCCGGATGATCGCGACCAGCCGCTGCGCGAACTCCTCCGCGGCCCCCTGGATCAAGCCGGCGGCTTCCGGCTCGCCCTCGCCGAGCGCCTTGTCAAGGCCCTCGCGGCCGATCTCCTCCGTCGGCAGGCTGCCCAGAGGATCATCTCCGGCTTGGCTAACCTGCTGCCGCAACTCGTCGACGAGGGCGAGGAACGCCGACTTATTGGCGCGATCACCGATGAAGCCCTTGCGGTCGCGGATTTCCAGGTTGCAGCTCTCGACGACGACCGCGGGCAGGTCAAAGCTTCCGTGGTTGCCGATCGGTGGCCGAGACGCTTCCCTCGCCATACCTGCTCGCCCCAGCGACGATTGCAACAGAACGCCCGTCTTGGCGGAACGTTGCCGGCAAACAGCTGCTTGAAAGTTTGGGAACTCCGCAGCGCCGCCGCAGTTGCGCTGTTCCAGTGAGGTTCCGGCAATGTTTGTGTTCTTCAGCAATCGGCTCGGCCTGCTCGGCTCGATCGCGATCTCGGCCGTGCTGACGCTGTTGCTGCTGTCGTTCTGCAACGTCATCTGACCGAACCTGCCGCCAGACTCACAGGATATGAGGTGGGCGCTTTCCTTCGCCGCATTGCCTGATACTTTGTCCGCATCAGCGCGGGAGAGAGAATGAGCAGGTTTCTGATTCACATCCACACCGGCACCGACAATCCCACGAAGGCGGCGCTCGGTTTCCTGGTCGCCGCCACCGCCGTGAAGGAGGGTCACGACGTCGATCTGTTCCTGGCCGGTGACGGCGTGCTGCTCCTGTCCGATGAGGCTCTGTCGAGCCTGGAAGGCGTAGGTACAGGAAAGCTTCGGGCCCACTTCGACGCACTCATCGCCGGCGGCGCCCGCTTCTATATCTCGGGTATGTCGGCGAAAGCGCGAGGGTTGGAGGCGAGCGCGCTGGAGGGGAAGAACGCCGAGTTCGCCATGCCCGATATTCTCGTGCGGCTCGCCGCCGAAGCGGACGTCGCGCTCACCTACTGAGTTGGCTGCACTGCCGGCGCGTTCCTTCTACTCGAGGAGATAAGCGTTGGTTCCAAAGCGCTTGTCCGCTTCCCTCTGCAGGGCCTGTCGCTCCGAGCCGATGAATTTCACCAGCGCCGGCCAGGTGGAGAAATCGTGGATGCGCTTCACGATGAGCCACGCGGACGCCGGATCGGCATGCGCCTCGAACGGCTTACCCTCGGCGAAGTCGGCAGGGATGTGAAATCTCCGCGAGCGAAGCTGCTTCAGGCCAGGGGAGAGCACCTTCTGGACGACGCCGAGGGTTCCGGGCAGATCGAAGGTGAGCGACACCTCCAATATGTCTGCCCGTTGCGCAGGCGCGATCGAGCCGGCGAACTTCACATTGTTAAAGTCGCCGCCAGCCATGCGGTCCCCCTTGATCCTGAAGGCCCCCATACCGGCGCCAAAGGTTCCGGAGAAGACATAGGAATAGGTCCCATCCAGCTGCATCCTTTCGCTCCAGTTCTAGTGCGGCTTTTTCACTGCCGGTCCAGTATCCGCATCGCTCAATCGGTTCAGCTCCTGTCATCCTGGCGCCGATCTCGCCAAATCCTTTGCAAAACCGGTCCGGTCGGTTAGCGTAAATCAGCTCCCGCCGAAACGGGGCGGCAGATGCTCCGTGCGAAGGCGATATCTGTGGCGAGGCCACCGCACGAATGACGGACATCGCGGGTCTCACGCTGGGGTTTTTCGAGCGGTGCCAGGAGTACCGCGACGCCCAGTCCGTGCTCGACGGCCTTGCCTCGCATGCGCGGCAGATCGGCTTCGATCATTTCATCTTCACCGGGCTCCCCGGGCCGACGGAGCGCGCCGAGGCCCTCGTCCTGTTGAATGGCTGGCCGCCGGAATGGTTCGAACGCTATGCCACCCGCAATTATTTTGCCATCGACAGCGTGAGCCAGTGGGCGCTGCGAACGACGGAGCCGTTCGCCTGGGGCGAAGTGCCCGTGGAACTGAGCAGCGCGCAGGCCTCGCAACGCGTTGCGGAGGAGGCGCGCGACTTTCATCTCCGCGACGGCTTCGTCGTGCCTCTCTATTCCGCGCACCACTGGCAGTCGGCAATCTCCTTTGCCAGCAGCCATAAATGCGATCTCAGCGTCCGCGAGCGGGGTGCGCTGATCATGATGGGGGTGGTTGCCGGGATGTCGGTGCGCCGCATCGTTGGCGAAAGGCCCCGGCCCGCAAAGCTTTCCAACCGCGAGCGCGAAGTGCTCGGCTGGGCGTCGCGCGGCAAGTCGGCTTGGGAGACCAGCAGCATCCTGGCGATCTCCGAAAACACGGTTATCGAGCATCTACGCGAGGTGCGGCGCAAGCTCGATGTCGCCACCACGATCCAGGCGGTCGCCGAGGGAATCCGCCGTGGCGAAATCGACCCCTGATGTCAATCCCCATACCTTGTACCTGATGGCCTCCGTCATCCCTCTGTAACCTTCGATCCGCATTTGGCGGAGGAGGCCTGAGGGATGATCGACGTCCATGTCGTAACAAGCAGCAATCGCGCACTCTACGCTAAAGAGCTCGACAGCTTCTTCAGATGGCGGCACCGCATCTATGTAGATGAACGCCGTTGGCGCGAAGCTTCGCCGGACGGCCGCGAGCGGGACCAGTTCGATACCGATTCCGCGACCTATCTGCTCGGGCTCGACGAGGGCGAGCTCGTAGCGGGGTCGCGCCTTATTCCGACGAGCCATCCGCATCTTCTCTCCGAGGTATTTCCGCATCTCTGCGCGGTCCGTGGCGTCCTGCGCGCTCCCGACGTGGCGGAGTGGACACGCATGTTCGTCGTTCCCGGCCGCCGCGAGCGGGCCGGCCACGAGGTCGCCGGCGAGATGTGCTGCGCGCTGATGGAATATGCGCTGAGCGAAAGAATCCGGCAGTTCGGCGGCATCCAGGAGACCTATTTCCTCACTCGCTGGCAGCACTATGGCTGGCACGTAACGCCCCTCGGTCTGCCGGAGGAGGTGGACGGCACTTGGTCCGTGGCGGCCTATTTCGACGCCACTGAGGAAGCGCTCGAGGGCGTGCGGCGCGCCACCGGCATCCATGGCTCGCTGATCGTCAGGCGTGGTCATCCCAGGCCCTTTGTGGCCGACGAGGATCCCGAGATTGCCACCCGGCGGCATGCGGCGTGAACGAAATGCAAACCGCTTTCACTACCTCTCCGGGCGCCTTCGCCGCTCCAGCGGCGACGCGGTCCGTTGCCGCAGCAGGGATGAGTTGGATAGGTCTGAAGCAGCTTGAGGCGGCGCGGCGGATCTTCGGGCTCGCGGCTCGCCGCCTCGAAGCGAAGGTTGGGGTGAAGCTCTGGGACGGCAGCGTCATTCCGCTCGGGGGCAGTGAGCGGGCCGACATTAGGATCGTTATCCGCTCACCGGCGGTGATCCGCCGCCTCCTCCTCTCGCCCAATATGATGACGATCTTCGAGCTCTATGCGTCGGGTGAGCTCGATTTCGAGGGCGGAACGCCGCTCGCTTTCGCGCGGCGCTGGGATCTCCTGAAGGCGCTGCAGCTGTCACGCCGGGTGGATAGCGTGGTGCTGCTGAGATCGCTGTGGCCGTTCCTGTGGACGGGCGTCGCCGCCGCGGACGTGGTTAGCCAATTCGAGGGCGCGGTGAAGACACGGCTGGAGCGCGGCCGCAACGACCGTGATCTCGTGCAATTCCACTACGACGTCTCGAACGAATTCTACGCCTTGGTACTGGATCCCGAACTCGTCTATTCCTGCGCCTACTTCGAGCGGCCGGGTATGAGCCTTGCCGCGGCGCAGGCTGCCAAGCTCGACATGGTCTGCCGCCGTCTGCGGCTGCAACAGGGCGACCGTTTCCTCGACATCGGCTGCGGCTGGGGCGCGCTTGTCTGCCATGCCGCTCAGAACTACGGGGTGACGGCGCTTGGCGTCACTTTATCGGAGAAGCAACATGCGTTTGCGCAGGAGCGGATTCGCAGCCTCGGCCTTGCCGACCGGGTCAGCATCGAGCTCCGCGACTACCGCAGCCTCGATCCCGCGGGACAATTCGACAAGATCGCTCAAATCGAGATGTTCGAACACGTCGGCCTCGACAACCACGACCGGCATTTCGCCGCGATCAGCACCCTGCTGCGGCCAAACGGCCTCTATCTCCATCAGGCCACTACGCGCCGGCCGACATTCGATCTGGAGAAATTCCGCAAGCGGAGCATGAACCAGAAGGTCGTCACCCGCTTCATTTTCCCGGGCGGTGAGCTCGACCATGTCGGCATGACGATCGCCAACCTGGAGCGTCACGGCTTCGAGGTGCACGACGTCGAGGGCTGGCGCGAGCACTATCTGAAGACGCTCGAGCACTGGATATCCCGCCTTGAGGCCAATCGCGAGCAGGCGGAACGCCAGATTGGTCGTACCAAGGTGCGGCTCTGGCTGCTTTATTTCTCGCTGTTCGCGCTTGGCTTCGAGCGTGGCATCTGCGGAATATTCCAGACGCTCGCATCGAAGCAAGCGGCAGTTGGCTCTTGTGTCCCGCCGACACTCGCCGACCTCCATGCGTGACTTCGCCGCGCTTCGGAGAACGTTTTTTTAGCAGGGGAGGGAGAGATGTCGGACCTGTACAGACGGGGACAGACGGCAGCCGGGCTGCCGCATGACCCATGTCTCACCACGACGGAGATCCGCGAATTGGAAGCGCAGATTCTTTATCTGGCGGTCGACGTTCGGCGCGTCAGTTCGGCGGCCGAAGCGTTCCTGCGCTCGGCAGCCGGCCTGCTCGAGCAACAGCTTCTGCGCGCCGCGAGAGATGGTCGCGAACGAGCCAAGCTGGTGCTCGTCAGCTAGCGATGACGCGGCCGCGCTTCGCGGCGCTCGACGGCGGCCGGCGCAGTCTCCGCCACGCCGTCTTCAGCGCCGGCAAGCTTGCGCACCAGATCGAGGACGGCGCGGCGAACTGTGGCGTTCTCGATCTGCGCGTACGCCCGGAGCAGGTCGGAGGCGCCGGACACGCGCATGATCTTTGCCGCGGAGCCCTGGTCTTCGCCAGCGACTTCCTCGCCGGACAGGCTCTGGAAGAAGTAGGTGATCGGCACGCCGAGCGCTTTGGAGACTTCCTGCAGCCGGCCCGCCCCGATTCGGTTAGTGCCCTTTTCGTATTTCTGAACTTGCTGGAAGGTGACGCCGAGCTTTTCCGCTAGAACCTGCTGGGTCAGGCCGATTTCGGTCCGCCGGAAACGCACCCGGCTCCCGACCAGGACGTCGGTCGATGTCGGTGTCTTCGCCATATTTGATGAGCCTTTCATTGGAGGAATCACCCCGCACTTTCTCATTGTAAGGGCGGGCGGGTGGTCTTTTCTAGCGGAATGCATAGGGACTGAGCATCCCGGCAGCGACGAAATTGCGTCGCTATGATGAATGGCGCGCCCGCAGGATTCGAACGTCCGACCAGCAGCTTAGAACGGTCAGACAAGCACCGACTCGCATGAGCTCGTTTCACGGTCTGATCCAAACCTTTCCGTTTCACTGCTCAGCCCAAGGGGGGTGGACAGTGAACAGACATTGAAACCGGCTCGCGGCGCGAGCCGGCCCAACCTAAAATGGCGAGCACTGCAGCCTACAAAGGTAGCGCGACGATGCTCAATGCGGTTCAGTGGGATCGAGTTCCAATACTCGCGCAAGGCCCCTCCTGCCGCCGCGACGATGATGATGAAGATGCTGTGTAGGAAGCTGGAGCGGCGCCGCGGCGCAACGGCACGCGTGGCGACGAATACGTCAGCGGCGCCGAGTAGCGCGATCTCCATTTTCGGCGTGTCGCAGAGCAGTTCTGGCGCGCTTGTCCTTGGTTTGACATCCCCCCTCAATACGGGTGTGATGCTCATCGACGTTGCGGCGGGATCGCGGTGCTTCGGGCAGTATGTCGCCTTATCTGGCCATTGAGGATCTGACGGTCCGCTACGGCGCGGCGGCGATACTCAAAGGCGTCTCCCTCGGGGTCGAGGCGGGCAGCTTCGTAGCCCTTCTCGGCAGCTCCGGCTGCGGCAAGACCACGCTGCTCAGAGCTATTTCCGGTTTCGTTCTGCCGAGCGGCGGTCGCATCCGGCTGTCCGGCAACGACATCACCAAAATTCCCCCGGAACGCCGCAACACGGCGATGGTGTTCCAGTCCTACGCGCTGTGGCCGCACATGAGCGTGTTCCAGAATATGGCCTACGGCTTGAAGCTGCGCCGCCGGCCGCGCGCCGAGATCGCCAAGAAAATCGACGGGCTGTTGTCGCTCCTGAAGCTGGAGGGCTTGGCCGGCCGCAACGTCACCGAGCTTTCCGGCGGTCAACGGCAGCGCGTCGCGCTCGGGCGCGCGCTCGCCATCGACCCGGACGTGCTTCTCCTCGACGAGCCGCTCTCCAATCTCGACGCGCGCATCAGGGTGGAGCTGCGCAGCGAAATCAGGGCGGTGCAGACGCGGCTCGGAATCACCGCCATGCATGTCACCCACGACCGCGAGGAGGCGATGGTGCTCGCCGACCGCATCGTCGTGCTGGGCGATGGGCGCATCGAGCAGGAGGGCACGCCGGAGGAGGTCTATCATCGCCCCGCAAGCCCGTTCGTGGCGAGCTTCATGGGCGCCGACAATGTCATTCGCCTCTCGGTCGCGGCCGGCGATCGCCATATCGAGGCGCGGCTTGGCGATGGCGCTTCGTCATCCACGGCGCGACTGCCGCTCGGGCCTGGCGGCGTGCACCTCGCCCTTGGCGCGGGCGACGGCGAGATGGACGCCCATTTCCGCGCCGAGGCGGTGCGGCTGGCTGCTGCGGGCGACCCCTCTCCGCCGGAGAGCCTGACGCTGCCCGGGGCCATCAACCAGGTGAGCTATCCGGGCGGCATCTGGCGCTACACCGTGCAGTCTGGGGCCCAGCGTTTCATCATCGACGACCAGCGGAAATATTCCTTGGGCGAGACGGTCCGGATCGTGTTGCCCGCCAGCGCGCTCCATCTCTTTCCCGCAGCGTGAAGATTCGGATTTCCATCAGAAGCAAGGGAGGTGAACATGATCCGCAAACTGACGATACTGACGGCGGCCGTCGCGCTGCTGGCCGGTTGGGCCGGGCCGGGATCGGCTCAGACGGTGCTTAATGTCGCCACTGCCGGCGACCAGAACATGGTCGACTACATCAACGATTACCTCGGCCCGAAATTCGAGGAGCAGAACCCCGGCGTCTCGGTGCGCGCCGTCGGCACCGGACCGGGCGACGCCGGCTCGCTCAAGATTTTCGAGAAGCTCGACGCGCAATCCAAGGCGGGCACCGAGCAATGGGACATCGACGTCGCCGTCGTCCACCAGCGCGGCGCGGCGCAGATGCTCGAGGCGGAGCTCCTGTCGAATTACCGCGACGCGATCTCCACCGGCAAGCTGGTCACCCGCGACACCGCGGAAAATGCGCTCGGCGCCAACGTGACCGGCTACGTCATGCCGATGTTCCACAGCCAGATCGCCATCGCCTACAACCCGGCGGTCGTGCCGAACCCGCCAAAGACTTATGAGGAGCTTGCGAAATGGGTGGCGGAGAACCCCGGGCAGTTCGGCTATAACGGCATCAAAGGCGGCATGTCCGGCGTCGGCTTCGTGATGGGCTGGGTCGAGGCGAAGGTCGGCGACGCGGAAAAATTCCAGAAGGGCCCATACGATCCGGCCGACAAGGCGAAGATCGAGCAGGCGCTCGCCGAGATGAAGCCGTTCAACCAGAACGTCACCATGACGCCCGGCAATGCCGGCACGCTCGACATGTTGAATCGCGGCGAGATCAGCATGGGACCGGTCTGGGTCGACATGTTCTACACCTGGCAGGCGGACGGGAAGCTCAGCCCGGACCTGAAGCTGCAGATTCTCGAACCCGGCATGCCCGGCCAGCCGATGTATTACATCATCCCGGCCAAGGCGGCTTCGCAGGACCTGGCCCGCAAGTTCGTCGAGCTCGCCACCAGCCCCGACGTGCAGGCAGAAGGCATCGTCAAGCGCTTCAACTGGTATCCGGGCATCGACGCCAGCCACGTGCAGCCCAAGCTCGACGAAGCGAGCTGGTCGAAGCTCTTCACCGACGTGACGCCGGACGATCTTACCTCGAAGGGCAAGCCCTTCCCGCTGTCGCAATATTTCACCGATATCCTCGAAGCCTATGAGCGCGTTGCTCAGTGACGGCTGATGGCGAGGGGAGGGCGCAATCTGCGCCCTCCCTGACCTACCCGGTCAGGCAACGTCGCGTCCCTGAAAGCGCCTGGGCGCTCCTCCTGCTGACGCCGGCGCTGCTGCTCTTGGCGGCTCTCTTCGTCTATCCGCTGGCCCTGTCGCTCACCAGCGCTTTCTCCGGTCGCGACGGACGCTTCAGCACTGAAAACTTTGAGAAAATCTTCGAGCTCTACACGGCCGATATCGTCTTCTCCGGCTCGGTTGGCCTCTTTACGGTGCTGGTGACCGACATCCTCGCGATCGCCATCGCCGGCTATCTGACGCTCGGCCGCAGCACGGTGGCCGTGTCGCTTCTGCGCTGGCTTTACCGATGGCCTCTGTTCATCCCGTTCGTCGTTGCAGCGCAGATGATGCGCGGCTTCCTCGCCAAGAACGGGCTGATGAACAACGGCTTCGTTGCAGCCGGCATCCTCGACCCGACCCAGACAGTCGGCCTGCTCGACTGGCGCGGCGTCATCATCACGTTCGTATGGAAGCAGCTTCCCTTCGTCACGCTGCTGGTTGCCGGCGCCATGGCGTCTCTGGAGCGAAGCCAGATCGAAGCGGCGCGCAATCTTGGCGCCGGGCGTTTGCGCGTGCTGGTCGGCATCGTGCTGCCGCAGATGCGTGGAGCGCTGGTGGTGGCGTCGGTGCTTACCTTCGTGACGCTGATGTCGGTCCTCTCCGTGCCGATGATGATCAATGCCGGCGAACCGACGATGATCACGGTGGACATGGCTTATCGGATCACCTCGCTCTCCGATTACGGCGCCGCCAATGCCTTGGGCGTTGTCTCCTATCTGATGACCGCACTCTTCGCCTGGATTTATCTCAGGCGCGGCATGCGCCGGGATCAGGAACCGCGATGACCGGCGCCGCGGCGCTCGCTTGGCTTCCGCGAGCCGTCGTCCTCGGCGTCTTCGCCTTCGTCATCTTCGGGCCGCTCGCCAACCTTGTCCTGTGGGCGGTGGCGGAACGCTGGTTCTGGCCGCATGTCCTGCCCTCGCAATACGGCTTCGAGTTCTGGGGGAGGGTGTTCTCCGAGCGGGGCCGCGCCTGGGAATCGCTTGGCGTCAGCGTGTTCATCGCGCTGCTGACCGTCGCGGTCTCCCTCGCCATCTCGGTGCCGGCCGGTTATGCGCTGGCCCGCCTCAGCGTACCCCTGCGTGGACTGATGATGCTCGCGTTCCTGCTGCCGCAGGCGTTTCCGAACCTGCCCGTCTACATGAACATCGCGCGCATCTTCTACTGGATCGGATTGAACGGGACGATCCTCGGTGTCGTGCTCGTCCACTCCTTGCACGGGCTCGTGCTTTCCGTGTGGATCGCGGCCGCTGCCTTCGCTTCCGTGGACAAGTCGCTCGAAGAGGCGGCCCGCAACATGGGGGCCGGACCGGTGCGAACGTTCTTCACGGTCGCGCTGCCGCTCGCGGCGCCCGGCATCATGGCGAGCGCGGTGTTCGTATTCCTGGAATCGCTCGACGAGTTCACCGGCACCTATTTCGTCGGCGTTCCCGACGTGATCACGCTGCCACTGCTCATGTTCAACGCCAGCATGGGTGGAAACTACCAGATCGCGGCGATCACGGCGCTGATCCTTTTGATCCCGTCGATCGGCTTCATGTTCGTGATCGAGCGGTTCCTCAAGGCGGACGTGGTGGCCCGCATCGGAGGGTGACGCCTCATCGATCGTCGCGCGCCACCACGTTGCGGTTGATGGTGCGCCTGGATTTCCTTGGGGCCAAACCCGCTTGACGGTAGACTGGCCCGTGCAACCCTGGCCCCGGGGCCCGCATGTCCGAACCGCACATCACACGCCGGCTCGCCGCGATTCTTGCCGCGGACATCGCCGGCTACAGTCGCCTGATGGGAAGCGACGAGACAGCAACGCTTGCGGCGCTGCGGCAAATCTGGACCGACATCTTCAACCCTGCTGTCGCCGCGCGGCGTGGACGCGTCGTGAAGATGATGGGCGACGGAGCCCTGGCGGAGTTCGGCAGCGCCGTCGACGCGGTCGAATGCGCCGTTGCCGTTCAACGGGCCATGGGTGAGCGCAATTCGACGGCCGACACGCCGATCGAGCTTCGGATCGGCCTCAATCTCGGCGAGATCGTGATCGAGGGCGACGACATATTCGGCGACGGCGTCAACCTCGCCTCCCGGCTGGAGGGCCAAGCGCCTATCGGCGGCATCCTTGCCTCGGACGTCGTGCACACTCAGGTGAACGGCAAGGTCGGCGTCAAATTCACCGATGCCGGGGAAATCAGCCTGAAGAACATCGAGCGGCCGGTGCGGGCCTGGCGATGGGGCGGCAATGGAGGCGACCTTTCGGCGAAGCCCATGCCCGGCCCGGCTGGCATCCAAAGCGGAGAAAAGCCCTCGATCGCGGTGCTGCCCTTCGACAATCTCTCAGGCGACCCGGAGCAGGGCTATTTCGCCGACGGCATCACCGAAGATGTGATCACCGATCTGTCCAAGGTCTCGGGCCTCTTCGTGATCGCCCGGAACTCTTCGTTCGCCTACAGGGGTCAGGCTTCCGACCTCCGGAAAGTGAGCCGGGAGCTCGGCGTCCGCTACCTGCTGGAAGGCAGCGTGCGCAGAGCCGGCGGCAAGGTTCGCATCAACGCTCAGCTGATCGACGCCGCGACCGGCGGGCATCTTTGGGCGGAGCGTTACGACCGGGACCTTGAGGACATCTTTGCCGTCCAGGACGAGGTGACGCGAACGATCGTCGGCGCTCTCCGGGTGAAGCTGACGCCGGACGAAGTGGCGCGACGCGGGAATCGCGCCAAGATCGACCCGGAAGCCTATGATCTGCTGGTCCGCGCCAGCCAAAAAATACTCCAGTTCCGGCCTGAGGCAGTGATGGAGGCGCGCGCGATGCTCGAACGGGCAATCGAGCTTGATCCCGGCCTGTCCGTCGCCTACGCCCGCCTGGCCATCCTTCATACGCGTTGAATACGCGAACCAGTGGAACGACGCGAGCGCGGAACACGTCCCCAAAGCATTGGAACTGGCGCGCAAGGCCGTCGAACTGGATGAGAATGAGCCAAAGGCTTGCGACGCGCTAGCCATAGCCCTGATGTGGTCGGGAGAGCTGGATGCCGCGGAACGCGCCGCCGAGCGCATGATCGAGCTCGATCCGAACTATGCAACGGGCTACGTGGAGCTCGGAAACGTGCATCATTTCAAGGGCGAGCACGCGCGCTCGGTTGAATTCTATGAAAAAGGCCACGCCCTCGATCCGCAGTTTGATCTGGCCTTGCACTTCCTCGGCCGTGCGTTGTTCGCGTTGCGTCGCTTCGACGAGGCGGAGGCCGTGTTCAGGCGGCGGTTGGCCTTCGCCCCGCGCTCGGATATGACGCGCTTCTACCTCGCATCGCTCTATGGCTATACCGGACGCGACGAGGAAGCGCGGCGCGTTTGGAGCGAGTTGCTGGAAATCAAGCCGGATTTTTCGGTCGAACGCTTCAGACGGATTTTGCCCTACCGGGACCCTGCAACGTTCGACTGGTTCGTGGACGGCATCCGCCGAGCGGGCATTGCGTTCTGAAACTGAACAGGGCCGGGCCGTCCATTTCATGCTCATTGTCCGCAGTGGGCCAATGCCGACGGGTCGCTCGGTGACCGGCGGTTGTTCCCCATCGCATTCGGCTCCCTGACCGAATAGGCTCAAGGCCCCAGCCCGGCAATGACCTCTTCCGGCGTCTCGCCGGCGGCGCGGCGGGCGCGGATCGAACTCGGAGCCGCGCGATTTCGCCAGTTTCTGGCCGCTCTCGTCGAGGATCAGCCGGTGATGGAAGTAGCGCGGTTCCGGCAGGCGGAGCAGAGCCTGCAGGACGCGGTGCACGCTGGTCGAGGGCTGCAGATCCCGGCCGCGCACGACGTCGCTCACCCCCTGGAACGCGTCGTCCACCACGACGGCAAGGTGGTAGCTCGCGGGCACCTCCTTGCGGGCGAGCACGACGTCGCCCCAGGCGCGCGGATCCGCTTGAAGGGAAGCGGGCGGCGCTGCGCCGAAAGGATCCACCTCGCGCCAGGCAAAATCGCGGAAAGCCGCCACCGCCCGCGCCATGTCGAGGCGGAGCGCATAAGGCCGGCCGCTCGCCATCTCGGCTCGCCGCCGGGCCTCGGACCAATCGCGCTCCTCGCCCGGATAGAGCGGCGCTCCGTCGGGATCGCGCGGCCAAGCCCGGCGCGAGCGCTCGGCATCCGCCACCTTGGCGTCGATGACGGCGCGGCTGAGGAAGGCGGGATAGAGGAGGCCGAGCCGACGGAGCTCCTCGAGAGCGGCGCGATACGCGTCGAAACGATCGCTTTGCCGCAGCACGGGCTCTTCCCAGCTGAGACCGAGCCAGGCGAGGTCTTCGAAGATCGCCGCCTCGAATTCTGGGCGCGCCCGCGACTGGTCGATATCCTCGATGCGCAGCAGGAAGCGTCCGCCGGTCGCCTCCGCCGCCCGGCTGTTCAGCAAAGCGGAGAGGGCATGCCCGCGGTGCAAATAGCCGTTGGGGCTCGGCGCAAAGCGGAAGACGCGGCGGCCCGTCGCGGGCCCGCTTGCGGCGGGGCGGCCGTTCGTCAGACGAAGCTCGGCTGCTCGCCGACGCCGCTCTTCACGCCGGTGATGAGCGAGACGATTTCGTTGCCGTCGGTGTTCTTCGCCTCGACCACGCCGACGATCCGCCCGCGGCGGAACACCCAGATCTTGTCGACGAGGTCGAACACCTGCCGCAGATTATGGCTGACCAGGATGAGCGGGATGCCCTTTTTCTTCAGGTTCCTGATGATGTTCTCGACCTGTGCGGTCTCCTGCACGCCCAAGGCCGCGGTCGGCTCGTCCATGATGATGAGCTTAGAGGCAAAACTGGCGGCGCGGCTGATCGCAACGCATTGCCTCTGCCCGCCGGACATGTGCCTGATCTTGCTCTTCAGATCGGGAATCTTGATGCCGGTTCGCTCCAGCGCGTCCATCGACTTCTGCAGCATCTTTCTTTCATTAAGGAAACTGAACGGCCCAAGGTTGAAGTATATCTCTTCCCGGCCGAGATAGATGTTCGAAGGAACGTCGAGATCGTCGGCCAGGGCGAGGTTCTGGAACACCGTCTCGATGCCCACCTCCCGCGCTTCCAGCGGCCCGGTGAATTCGACCAGCTCTCCGTCGAAGCGGATTTTTCCCGCGGTCGGTCGTTCGACGCCGGTGATCTGGCGCACGAAGGTCGACTTGCCCGCGCCGTTGTCGCCGACGATGGCGACATGCTCGCGCTCGTAGAGGACGAAATCCGCGCTCTCCAGGGCATGCACGCCGCCATAATACTTGGTCAGCCCCTCGGTGCTCAGAATGACTTTCGGTTCGTCGGCCACTCCAGGCCCTCCCTTGGCCGGCACCGGCTGCCTCGCCGCTGGCGGTGGTGCTCCGCTCAACTCTTGAGCGCCCGCTTTTTCTGCCTGTAGACGTCGGCGACGACCGCGACCACGATGATCACCCCCTTCAGCATCTCCTGGTAATAGGCGTCGATGCGGAGGAACGTGAAGCCCGAGATGATGACGCCGAAAATGAGCATGCCGATGACGGTCCCGACGATCGAGCCGCGCCCGCCCGCGAGCGACGTGCCGCCGATCACCGCCATGGCGATGGCGTCAAGCTCATAGACGATGCCCATGCCGGCCTGCGCGGTCAGGCCGCGGGCGGCGAGCGCGATGCCGGCCAGAGCGGCCAGCAGGCCGGCGATCCCATAGACGAGGATCAGGTGCCGCTCGACGTTGATGCCGGAGACGCGCGCCGCCTCGGCATTGGAGCCGATGGCGTAGGTGTGCTTGCCGTATTTCGTGTACCTGAGTGCAATGTGGAAGATCACGGCGATGGCGAGGAAGATCAGGACCGGCATCATGCCTTTGCCGATCGCTGCAAAACTTTCGGTGGGGAAGGATACCGGCTGGCCCTTAGTGTACCATTTGGCGATGCCGCGGGCGGTCACCATCATGCCGAGCGTCGCGATGAATGGCGGGATCTTGGTATAGGCGATGAGGGCGCCGTTGATAATGCCGCAGGCGAGGCCGAAAGCGAGGCCGACCGCGACCGGAACGACCACCGGAAGGTCGGTCAGTTCCGGGTAGACGGCGCGGGGATAGGTGCTGACCTGCGCGAAACTCATCGCGATCATGGCGGTGGCGCCGACGATCGACCCGGACGACAGGTCGATGCCGCCGGTGATGATCACCTGGGTCATCCCGACGGCGATGATGCCGACGACCGAGACCTGCAGGATCATGATCGCCAGGCGCTGGCTGTTGAACAGGAAGCTCTGCCCCTGGAATATCCAGCCGAGCGCCTCGAAGATGAGGGCGATGCCGATGAGCCCCAGGAAAATGTTCAACTCGGGCGGACGCGGCCGGCGCTTAGCCCTCTCGGCGGGCGCTCCGGTCGCTACTTCTGCCGAGTGCGCCATCGTTCTTCCCCCCGACCTCGTTCCTCTGTTCTCCGCTCATCGGGCACGGAAGCGGCGCGATGGCCGCTTCCGGGTTTATCCGGGGAGGCCGGATGTCAGTTCTTCGACATGTAGTTGTCGATGTTCTCCGGCGTCACCAGCTCGAAGGGGATGTAGACCTTCTGCTCGACCGGCTCGCCGCGCGCGAGCTTCAGCGCTGCGTCGACGGCGCCCTGGCCTTGGCCCGCGGCGTTCTGGAACACCGTCACGTCGAGTTCGCCCGCCTTCATGGCCGCCAGCGCGTCCTGCGTGGCGTCGACGCCGCCGACGATCACCTCCGACATGTCTTTGCCGGCGGCCTTAAGCGCCTGGATGGCGCCGATCGCCATCTCGTCGTTGTTGGAGACGACCGCGTCGAACTCGACGCCGGAGGAGAGCCAGTTCGTCATCAAGTTGTTGCCCTCGGTGCGCGACCAGTTGCCGGTCTGCTCCTCGACGATCTCGATGCCCGTGCAGGGCTCCTTGCTGATCACGTCGTGCACATCCTGCGTGCGCATGCGCGCCGCCTGGTTCGACAGCTCGCCCATCAAAACGAGGATCTTGCCCTTGCCGCCCATGAGCTTGCAGATCTCCTGCATCTCCAGCGTGCCGGACTCCGCCTCGTTGGACGCGACGAAGGCCTGGTTGTCGGGCAGCTGGTCGACGTTGATCGGCTCGCGGTTCACATAGACGAGCGGGATGTTGGCGGCCGCGGCGGCCTCCGACATCGCAACGGTGGCGTCGGTGTCGACCGGGTTGACGATGATGGCGTCGACCCCCGAGGCGATGAAGTTCTGGATCTGGTTCAGCTGTTTGCCGACGTCGTTCTGCGCGTCCTCCACCTGCAGGTTCACGTTGTCCAGCGTCTTGGCGTAATCCTGCATGCCGTTGCGCAGCACCGTCAGGAAATTGTCGTCGAAGAGCGCCATCGATACGCCGATGTTTTCCGCCCAGGCGGCGGTCGTCAGCACCGTCGAAGCGGCAAGCGCGATCAGAAACCGTTTCATTCCATTCCTCCCACCTTTGTGCCCGGCCCCGTGATGGCTCCGGGTTCTTCCCCGTATCGAGGAAATCGTTGTTGCAACTCCAGTCTACGCGGCCTGAGACCTCCTGTCAGGGTCAAGGACGGCCATGCTTTCGGCGAGCGCGCTCCTGACGTCCGCCAGAGCGTGCACGCTCTCGGCGAACGGCTCAAAAGAGACATATCCGTCGTAGCCGCCCTCCAGCAGCCGGCGCAGCTGCCCGATATTGCCCAGCCGGTCGCGCGGGCCGACCAGCACGCGATGGCCGTCGCGAAGCGACGAAAGCGGCAGGGACGGGTCCTCGACACCCGACACATGCACGAGGCCGGTCTGGTTCGGGAAAATCTCCTCTTCGCCGGC
Organism: uncultured Alphaproteobacteria bacterium; assembly: GCA_963846475.1. Classification (GTDB taxonomy): domain Bacteria; phylum Pseudomonadota; class Alphaproteobacteria; order Rhizobiales; family Afifellaceae; genus DASWJZ01. The sequence goes on from CAWJVZ010000003.1 coordinate 225,051, forward strand.
GATGGCGTGATGGAAGGTGTCGTGGACGAGACGGAATTCAGGCGCGCCGACCTCGTCGATCGCCTCGACCGCCTCCCGCTTCAGGCGGAGCGACGATTCCGCAAAGCCGAGCGGCTCCACCAGTCCGGTCAGGCCGTGATCGGCCAGCACGGGCGCCAGCGACGATAAGGCGGTGCGGAGACCGCGGAGCCGATCCGCCTCGCTCGGCCGAAAACTCCCGTCGTTGACCGGGCAAAGGACGAGAGCCGCCGCGCCGCAGGCGGCAGCATAAACCGCCAACGCGCGCGCTTCTTCTGCGCGGGTGTCAGACCAGTCGTTGAAGCGCTGCAGTGCATTGATTGAGATGATGGAGACGCCGCGCCGGGCGGCGGCGTCGCGGACCGCCTCGGGCGGCGTCCCGTCGGCGATGGCAGTTCCGGGCAGATCGTTGCGGATTTCGACCGCCTCCAGACCGAGCTCCGCGGCGAGCGCGAAAAAGCGGTCGACGTCGAGGCGTGGCGCGGCCATGTGGTTCAGCGCAAAGCGGATCGGCCCCGTCAATTCCCATCCTCCCATGACGGCCCCCGAGCGCTGCTGCGCTTCTTGCGGTCTCCGGGCGCCGTGACCCGTCGCCCCTAGCCTGATCAGGCTTTCTTGCCCGGAAACTTATCGCTCCCGCCTTCCGGCGCTGTCAACGATCCCGGCGGACCGGCAATCGCATCGTTGAAAGAATCAACGCGCAGCAATGATGGAATCCTTGCAGAACGGCTCGGCGGAACGGCTCAGATGTTCTCCGAGGTGTAGAGATCGAACGGCAGGAACAGCTCCCCCCCGCCCTCCGGGCCGTCGCGGCCGATCCGCTGGCACATGGCCTCCACGGTCCGCTCGGCCAGCAGCCTGACCGGGGTCGCGATCACCAGGGTGACGATCTCGTCGACGAGGGCCGAGCGGGTCTCCGGGGTGAGCTCGTTGACGACGACGGATAGCGAGCCGGCGCGATCCTCCTCTCTCAGCGCGTCGATGACGCCTTCCATGCCGCCGCCGGCGACGCAGATCCCCGCCAGATCGGCGTGCTTCTTCAGCAGGTCCAGCGTCGCCTCATGGGTGATGCGGCGGTCTTCCAGGTTCATCAGCGTGTCGAGCACGCGGAAGGCGGGCGCATTCTCGCGGAAATAGGAGCGGAAGCCGATCTCGCGCAGCTCATGCCCGAGATAGCGATGGCTGCCGACGATGAGCGCGACGTCGCCCGGCCGCTGCGCCGTTCTGGCGATGGCCCAGGCTGCCATGCGCCCGGCCTTGCGGTTGTCGATGCCGATGTAGCCGGCACGCGCCGGAGCCGTAAGGCCGGTGAGGAGAGCGAAGGTGGGAATGCCGCGTCGGCCCAGCTCCTCGACCGCCGCGGTGATGGACGGATGGTCGACCGCCACGACGGCGACGGCGTCCGACCTCGCCCCGACACTCGCGAGCATCGCCGTGATGGCAGCCGGGGTCAGATCGGCGGCGAATTCCACGACCGCGCGGCCGCGCACGCCGGCGGCGTGTCGCGCCGCCTCGGTCAGCGCCGCGGCGAGCGCCTGGTAGAAATCATGGCTCTGCTTCTGCAGGACGAAGCCGAAGGTGCGCGGCGGCGCGTCCGGATCGAGCCGCTGCTTCAACAGGCTTGTGGCGTGAAATCCGATCGCCTCGGCGGCGCCGAGCACGCGCCGCGCCGTCTCCTCGCGCACCGGATGCCGCTTGTTGAGCACGCGGTCCACGGTGGCGACACTCACGCCGGCGTGCCTGGCCAAGTCGACGATGGTGGGGCGCCGGCTCACTCATTCTCCCACGTTTGAAATTCTTCTTTCAACCGCCCGCGAGCGGATGCGAGGATTTGATAGAATGTCACACTCTCTCATTGTGCCGGTCAAGGTGCGTTGTTATTTTCGCCGTGGTAGACAGGGGCGCGCAGAGCGCGCCTCTACTCCGGCGCAGAGGCGGCCTATTCTTCGGGAGGAGACGGAATGACTGCGGTGGCCAGGGCGCGCGATTACAGCCTCATCGGCCCGGACGGCAGGCTGGCAGTCGAGAGCGGACTCGCCGGCGGCGAGTGGTACGCCTGCCCGATCCCACGCAAGCGCATGAAGGAGCTGATGAAGCGCGAGGACGTTCCCGCCATCCGCGATACGCTGCTGTGGTTCGGCTATCTCGGCGCCTTCGGGCTCGGCGGATTCCTGTTCTGGGGCACCTGGTGGTGCGTGCCGTTCTTCTTCTGCTACGGCGTCCTCTATGGCTCCGCCTCCGATTCGCGCTGGCACGAATGCGGGCACGGCACCGCCTTCAGGACGCGCTGGATGAACGACGCCGTCTACCACATCGCCTGCTTCATGGTGCTGCGCGAGCCGACGCCGTGGCGCTGGAGCCATACTCGGCATCATACCGACACGATCATCGTCGGACGCGATCCGGAGATCGCCGTTCCGCGCCCGCCCGATTTTCTCGGCATTCTCCTCAACGTGTTCGCGCTGAAGTCGGGGTTGAAGGAGATCGGCCATGTCCTCCTGCACAGCGTCGGCCGGCTGACCCCTGCGGAGCGGGAATACATCCCCGAGACGGAGTATCCCAAGGTGTTCCGCGTCGCGCGCATCTGGGCCGCCATCTGGTTGGCGGTGATTGCCGCATGCGTCTACTTTGGCAGCATCTTGCCGGCGATGTTCATCCTCCTGCCGTCCTTCTACGGCGGCTGGATGTACCTGATGTTCGGGCTGACCCAGCACGCCGGACTGGCCGAGGACGTCCTCGACCATCGGCTCAATTCACGCACCGTGCTGATGAACCCGGTGTTCCGCTTCATCTACTGGAACATGAACTATCATGTGGAGCACCACATGTTCCCGATGGTGCCCTACCACGCGGTCCCGCAGCTGCATGAGGAGATGAAGGCTTTCTGCCCGACCCCTTACAGGAGCACGATCGAGGCGTACCGGGAGATCATCCCGGCGCTCTGGCGGCAGATGAAGGACCCCACCTACTTCGTCCAGCGCAAGCTGCCCGAGGGCGCCCGCTCGCTCGACGACGCGCCGCTGCCGCAGGGGTCGCTCGCGGCGGCCTGACGGAAGGCCGAAGCCGCTGCAGGCGATTGGACAAGGAACTTGAGATGAGTGGAAACGGCTGGGTCGCCGCCTGCGCGGCCGACGAGATCGACGCGGAGGACGTGGTCCGCTTCGACCATGCCGGCCGCACCTTTGCCATCTACCGCAGCCCGCAAGACCAGTATTTTGCCACCGACGGGCTCTGCACGCACGAGCAGGTGCATCTCGCCGACGGGCTGGTGATGGACGACATCATCGAATGCCCCAAGCACAACGGCCGCTTCAACTACAAGACCGGGGAGGCGAGGGGGGCGCCGGTCTGCGTCAACTTGAAGACCTATCGCGTCAAGGTCGACGGCGGCACCGTCTATGTCGATCTCGGCTGAACGCCGAAGGGCGTGGGCCATGAATGCCGGCATGGTGATCGTCGGCGGCCGGCGAGGCAGTTTATCAGCTTGATTGAGGCCTTCACATTTTCCAGTTCACTTGAAGCCCGCCAGCCGCAGCCCATCCGCATAGTGACGCTTTTCATCCGGGCGGTTGGGAACGATTGCGAGCCATCGATCGATGGAGAAATCTGGATAGGTCTCCATCACTTTCCGCACGCACCTTTGCGCCTCCTGCCTCTGCCCAAGCTTCGCATGGGAAGCTGCAAGCAGACGCAACGCACATGTCTTGTCGGTCATCTTTAAAATAGTTTCGATGGCGATGTCATATCGTCCAAGCTGATAGTTCATGCCGGCGGCTTGCCAATGGTAATTATCCGGAATCAGCGGATTGAGCCAGATCGCCTGCTCCATTTTCCGCAGGCCCGCTTCCGGTTCGCCGGAATGCGCCAGGGCATCGCCGAAATCGGCCAGCATATCCGCATGCTGCGGGCATTTTCTCTCCGCCTCGGAAAAGGCATCGAGGCTCCGGTCGAAGCATCGGGCATAGAGACTGGAGGTCCCCAATTCGCGGTATCCGCGGGCATCCTCCGGATCCAGCGCGACGGCGCGTTCGGCGAGCGATACGCTTTCCGCCAGCGTCTCACGATCGCCGCGCGCAAGCAGCAGCCATTCCCGGTGCATTGCCCGCGAAAGGCCGCTGTGGGCAGCCGCATAATCGGGGCATCTGGCCAGCGCGTTCCTGAAGGCGTGCCGGGCTCTGCGGACGCTCGGCAGATCGAGATTCCTCACGTCCCTCTGGCCAATCAGATACCAGTGATAGGCCGTGGCATCCCGGTCCGTCGGGATCCGGGCGAGCTCGAGGTCCTCGACCGTGGTGGCGAGGGAAATCGCGATTCGGAGGGAGAGATCGCGACGGCAGGCGGGCACGTCCGCCCGGCCCAGCGGGAAGCGCTCCGCCCACTGAACCGTCCGCGTGTGGGCACTTATCAGTGTCGCATACAGGAAGGGATGCTCGTGATCCGGCGTGAGCTCCGTCTTCACGAAGTAGTCGATGCCGAACATTGCGAAGTCGGCCCGCTCCGCATCGCTCGCATCGAGGCTCCACGAAGTGTACGGCGCGACGACCGACACGCTGCGCAGGCAGCACAGCCCCATCGTCACGTCCTGCAGCAGCCAAGTGATGAGGCTACGCTCTCTCTCCGTACCGGACGGAAGGGAAGGGAAGAGCACCGACAGTCTCGGAATGCCGGGAATATCCCTGCGTAGCCCGGCATAGGGGTCGATGGGGAATGCAAGGCTGGGGGGCGCCTGCCGAAGGACGCTGACCGGAGTGGCCGCGACCGGCCCCACGGCAACAGCCGTCAGATTCTGCAGCAGGCTAACCGTCTCGTCGGACGGCGCCGCGCCCAGCTCGGCCAGCAAGCGCGACCGGCAGGAACTCGAAGGCAAGGCGAATCTGGAAGGGTTGGCCGTGGCGCGCATAAAATCGCATTAAGGCCCGGTCCGCGGTTTCCTGGGATGGCTCGATGGCGGTGAGTCGCTCGGCAGCGATATGCACAACTGCGGAATCTTGTGCGTCGTCGCGATCAAGAAACCGCGTCAGTATGCCGACCACCTTGTTTCGCAGCGCGGAGCGGTGTGCGTCCAGCCATTCGCGCCCCGGCTCGAAGGCATGTTCGTCGCCATCCAGTAGATCGCCGACATAGAGACGGCTGAGACGTGATATCGAATCCACGCTCCCGTCGCGGAGCAGATCGGCAAGTTCGATCAGATCGACCGACACGTTCACCAGGTTCAAGTGAAGGTCAGCCGGACCGGCATTCAGGAGTTTGATGCCGAGCCGCTTCTCAATGTCCCGCTTCCTTGTCAGGAGCTGACGGAGATTGGCTCCGCCGCGCCTCTCACTGTCGGGCCAGAGCAGCGCCGCCGCGCGCGTCCTCCCGACAATTCCGTCGGAACCGGAGAGCGCCAAAAGCACGACCAGCGGGTAGAGTTTCGCCGCCATCGGCAACGGATTGCCGGACGGATCGAGGAACCGTGGCCGGCCGAGAAGGCATAACCTGAAATCGCTTGTCACGCCCTGCCGCCCCTCTTTGCGCCGCGCGTGTGCATGGCGGCGGCAACCGGAATACGAAATGCCGCACTATATCGCTCGCGGTTGTCGCCGAACACTCCCAGCCGATCCTTTGTTGGGGAAACCGTGACAAGCAGCATGATCGGGCCGCCGTGATCGCTCCACGCGCCCAAGATGCGGATCGGCAACGCATCTCCCACATTCTGGGCGCAGCTAGAAGGCAACGCTCCGCATAGTTAATGCATTGTGCTATAGGACGCGATCAGCTGCTCGATCCGGTCCGATCTGGGCCGGATCGACGAAGAGAGCTGTGCCGAATCGGCGGATCGCGGCCAGCAACGACAAGAACTCACAGGGAGGAACGCCAAATGCTGACCAGAGTCGGGATTGTCTTCAGCGCTGTTGCCGCGCTCACGCTCGGCGCGGGCAGCGCGGCGGCCCAGACCAACCTGAAGTGGGCGCATGTCTACGAAACATCGGAGCCCTTCCATACCGAATCCGTCTGGGCGGCCGAGGAGATCGAGAAGCGCACCGACGGCCGCTATCACATCGATGTCTTCCCGGCCTCCCAGCTCGGCAAGGAAGCCGACATCAACCAGGGTCTGACGCTCGGCTCAGTCGACATCATCATCTCCGGCTCCAGCTTCGCCGCGCGCGAGTTCAAGCCGATCGGCGTCACCTATTTCCCCTACATCTTCCGAGACGCCAATCACCTCCTGGCCTACACGAAGAGCGACGTCTTCAAAGAGCTGACCAAGGGCTACGAGGAGGCCTCGGGCCATCACATCACCGCGGTCACCTATTACGGGACGCGGCACACCACGTCCAACCGGCCGATCGAGAAGTGCGCCGACATGGCCGGCCTGAAGATCCGCGTTCCGGACGTGCCGGCCTATCTCGCCATGCCGCGCGCCTGCGGCGCCAACACCGCGCCGATCGCCTTCGCCGAGGTCTACCTCGCTTTGCAGAACGGCACCGTGGAAGCGCAGGAGAATCCGCTGACGACGATCGAGGCGAAGAAATTCTACGAGGTGCAGAAATACATCGTGCTGACCGGCCACATCGTCGACCACCTCAACACCATCGTCTCCAAGAACGTGTGGTCGCAGCTCTCCGACGCCGACAAGGCGATCTTCACCGAGGTGATGCAGGAGGCGGCGGCACGCGCCACCAACATCATCGTCGAGCGCGAAGCGGCGCTGGTCGATACGTTCAAGGAGCGCGGCCTGACGGTGACGGAGGTCGACAAGGCCGACTTCGAGAAGAACGTCATGGAGAAGACCACGTTCGAGGAATTCGGGCTATCGCAAGGAGGATTGGGAGGCGATCCGCGCCGTCCAGTAGAATCGTCGCCTGAAGCCGGCGCCCCCTGCGCCGGCTTCGCCCGATTGCCCCCTCGAGCCCGGAGGCTCCGTCGATGCCCGAGGAGATCCACAAGGAAATTACCGCCGAGGAGATCGCCCACGCCTTCGAAGAGGAGGCTGTGGCGGTCGACCTGAAGCGCTACGCCGTCGAGGACTGGGTCACGCTCGCCGTTTTCTGGGGCATGGCCGGCTGCGTCTTCCTGCAGTTCTTCACGCGCTACGTGCTCAACAACAGCCTCGCCTGGACGGAGGAGATCGCCATCAACTGCCTGGTGGTGGTGGTCTTCCTCGGCTCGGCGATGTGCGTGCGCATGTCGCGGCACATCCGGGTCGACGTCCTCTACCATTACCTCCCACGCCGCCTCGGCCGCTTTTTGGCGACTTTCGTCGACCTCGTGCAGATCGGCTTCTTCGCCTACGCCTCGATCCTTCTGTGGCGCTACGTATCGATCGTCGCCGACGAGCGGATGGTCACCATCGACCTGCCGCGCGGCATTGTCTTCTACACGGTGCTCGCCGCCTTCGTGCTGATGCTGCTGCGCGCCATCCAGGTGTTCGTCGGCGATCTCCGGCGCGGCTATTCGGCGCTCGAGCGGCCGGGCGCCTTCGACAATATCGGGGAGTAGCCCATGCTGCTCCTGATCGGGGCGTTTCTGGTCCTGATGCTGATCGGCGTTCCCGTCGCCATCTCGATGGCGGTGGCCTCCGTGCTCTACCTCGTCATCTACGGTGTCGCTCCCGACATCATCGTCGCGCAGCGGATGATCGCCGGCGTCGAGAGCTTTCCGCTCCTCGCCGTGCCGTTCTTCATCCTCGCCGGCAATCTGATGAACGTCGCCGGCGTGACCGGCCGCATCTATGCCTTCGCCGTCGCGCTGGTGGGCTGGATGAAAGGCGGCCTTGCCCAGGTCAACATCATCGGCTCGGTCATCTTTTCCGGCATGTCCGGCACCGCGCTGGCCGATGCGGCCGGCATCGGCACCATCGAGATCAAGGCGATGAAGGACCACGGCTATCCCGTCGAAGCGGCGGTCGGCGTCACCGCCGTGTCGGCGACCTTGGGCCCGATCTTCCCGCCTTCGCTGCCCTTCGTCATCTACGGCATGATGGCCAACGTCTCGATCGGCGCGCTGTTCATGGCCGGCATCCTGCCCGGCATCGTCATGACGCTCCTCATGATGGTGACGGTGGCGGTGATGGCCCACCGCAAGGGCTGGGGGTCCGACGCGCCGTTCGATGTCCGAAAACTCGCCGCCGCGTCGGTCGAAATCGGCATGGTCATCGCCATCCCGCTGCTGATCTACGTCCTCGTCTATGCCGGCCTGTCGCTGAACCTGGCGGTCGGCATCGCCCTTGCCGTGCTCCTCGCCGTCGACTGGTATTTCGACTTCTCCGCCGTGATGGCGCTGATGACGCCGGTCATCCTGATCGGCGGCATGGTGCTCGGCTGGTTTACGCCGACCGAGGCGGCGGTCGCGGCGGTGATCTGGTCGCTGTTTCTCGGCCTGGTGCGCTACCGCACCATGACCTTGGCGACGCTTGCCAAGGCCGGCTTCGACACCATCGAGACGACCGCTTCGGTGCTCTTCATCGTAACCGCGGCGTCGGTCTTCGCCTGGCTCCTGACCGTCAGCCAGGCCGCGCAGCTCCTCTCCGACCTCATCCTGTCGATCACCGAGAACAAATGGGTGTTCCTGATCCTGGTGAACCTCCTGGTCCTGTTCGTCGGCTGTTTCCTGGACACCATCGCGGCGATCACCATCCTCGTGCCGATCCTCTTGCCGATCGTGCTCCGGCTGGGCATCGACCCCGTGCATTTCGGGCTGATCCTGACGCTGAACCTGATGATCGGGCTCCTCCACCCGCCGCTTGGCATGGTGCTCTTCGTGCTGTCGCGCGTCTCCGGGCTTTCGGTCGAGCGCACCACGCGCGCCATCCTGCCCTGGCTGATCCCGCTGTTCATCGCGTTGATCGCCATCACCTTCATCCCCGCGATCACGCTGTGGCTGCCGTCGCAGCTCGGGCTGATACGATGAGTGAAAGCGCCCTTTCGGCCACGCTCTACGGGCCTGAGGACCTCAGGATGGTCGAGCAGCCGCTTCTGCCGCTGCAGCCCGGCATGGTGCGTGTCCGCTTCGGCGCTGGCGGCATCTGCGGTTCCGACATGCATTACTTCCGCCATGCCAGGACGGGCGATTTCGTCGTCAGCTCGCCGCTGACGCTCGGCCACGAAGTGGCCGGCGAGATCGCCGAGATTGGCGGCGAGGCGCCGGGGCTGGCGGTCGGCGACCACGTCGCCGTCAACCCGTCGCGCTGGTGTGGGCACTGCGTCCGCTGCCGCGAGGGCCGGGCCAATCTCTGCGAGAACATCTACTTCATGGGTTCCGCGTCGAGGACGCCGCACATGCAGGGCGGTTTTTCCAGCCTGTTCGATGCGACGCCGGCGCAATGCGTAAAAGTGCCGACGGACCTGCCCTTCGCGGCGGCGGCGCTCGCCGAGCCGCTCGCCGTCTGCCTGCATGCCGTCGCCCGCGCCGGCGACATCAGCGGCAAGAAAGCCGTGCTGTTCGGCGCCGGGCCGATCGGGCTCCTCACCATGCTTGCCGCCAAGCTGGCGGGCGCCGCCGAAGTCGCGGTCGTCGACGTCGCCGCGGCGCCGCTCGCCTTCGCCAGCCGCCTCGGCGCCGAGCACGTCCTCGACCTTTCCGGTGGCGAGGAGAGGCTGAAAGCGCTCGCCGCCGACCGCGCCTTCGATGTGGCCTTCGAGATTTCCGGCACCGCCGCCGGGCTCGCGTCGGCGATCGCCAGCGTCCGCCGCGGCGGCACGATCGTTCAGGTCGGCAACCTCGCCGGCGGGCAGATTCCGGTGCCGGCCAATGCCATCATGGCCAAGGAGCTCGACCTCAAGGGCACCTTCCGCTTCGGCGAGGAATTTTCGCAGGCCGTCCGGCTGATCGTCTCCGGCAAGGTCGACGTGCTGCAGCTCGTCACCGCCGAGCGCCCGCTCGCCGGCGCGCCGGATGCCTTCCGCCTTGCGCTCGACCGCTCGCAGAGCGTCAAGGTGGTTCTAACGGCGGCGTGACATACGGCAATCCAGGAGAGGGACGATGCGTGAGGGTTGGCGCTGGTATGGCCCCGACGACCCGGTGAGTCTTGACGACGTCCGCCAGGCCGGCGCCAAGGAGATCGTCACGGCGCTGCACCAGGTTCCCATCGGCGAGGCGTGGACGACCCGCGAGGTGGAGGAGCGGAAGGCGATCGTGGAGGCCAACACGCGGGCGCCGCTCGCCTGGACGGTGGTGGAATCCATCCCCATCCCCGACGACGTGAAGCGCCTCGGCGCCGGCGCCAAGCAATCCATCGAGGCGTGGATCGCCAGCATGGAAGCGCTGGCTGCCTCGGGCATCCGCATCATCTGCTACAATTTCATGCCGGTGGTGGATTGGTGCCGCACCGACCTGGAATGGGAGCTGCCGAACGGCGCCAGGGCGCTCCGCTTCGACCAGACGCGCTTTGCCGCTTTCGACCTGCACATTCTGGCGCGGCCCGGCGCCGAAGCGGAATATTCGGAGGAGATGCAGGCGGCGGCAAAGCGCGCCTATGAGGCGATGAGCCAGGAGGATATCGACTACCTCGTCATGGTGATCGCCAGCGCGCTGCCCGGCTCGACCAACGAGCCGCTGACCATCCCGGAATTTCGTGAAAAGCTCCGCGCATACAAGGATGTCGACGCCGCGGTGCTCCGCCGGCATCTCGTGGAATTCCTGCAGAAGGTGACGCCGGTCGCGGAGTCGCTGGGCGTCAAGCTGACGCTGCATCCCGACGACCCGCCGCGTCCGCTGTTCGGGCTGGCGCGCATCGCCTCGTCGGAGGACGATTATGCGGCGCTCTTCGAGGCGGTGCCGTCCGAGGCGAACGGCATCTGCTTCTGCACGGGATCGCTCGGCGTGCGCGCCGCCAACGATCTCCCAGCCATGGCCCGGCGCTTCGGACCCCGCATAGCCTTTGCGCATCTCAGGGCCACGAGGCGGGAGCGGGACGGCTCCTTCTACGAATCCGATCACCTCGACGGCGATGTCGACATGATCGCCGTCCTGAAGGAGCTGCTCGCCGAGGATCGGCGCCGGCCCGCAGGCGAGAAAATCGTCTTCCGGCCGGACCACGGCCACCGCATGCTGGACGACCTCGCGGCCACCAAGCGCACCAATCCCGGCTATACCGCCATCGGCCGCCTCAGGGGCCTCGCCGAGCTCCGTGGCGCCATACGGGCGCTGCAACATGGTGAGGGGCAGGCGTAATCGCCGCTCGCTTCCGCGATCGTTAACCCTGACTTGCGGGTTCCGCGACCTTTGGAGCGCCGCCGAGCGGCACCGTCAGGCCGCCGTCGACGACATAGACGGCGCCGGTGACGAAGGAGGCGCGGTCGGAGGCGAGGAACGCGACCACCTCGGCGACCTCCCGCGGCTCAGCCATGCGCCGGAGCGGATGCATGTTCATCACTTCCGCCTCCAGCGCCGCCGGATCGTCGGCGAGCGACAAGGCCCAGCGCATCAGCGGGGTGTCCACGGACCCCGGCGCCACGGCGTTGACCCGAACGCCGTCGGCCGCGCAGTCGACCGCCGCGGCGCGGGTGAGGCCGATCAGGGCATGCTTGGCCGAGGCATAGGCGACCACGTTTGCTTGGCTGGCGAGGCCTTGGACAGAGGCCATGTTGACGATGTTGCCGCGCGTCTTCCTGAGATGCGGCAGCGCCGCTCGCGACAGGCGGAAGATCGATTTCAGATTGATCTCGTAGACCTCGTCCCAGACCTCGTCCGGGGTCGTCTCGAGTGTCCCGTAGCGCTGCACGCCGGCATTGTTGCTCAGCACGTCCAGGCGGCCGAAGCGCTCAAGGGTCCGGCCGACCGCCGCCTCGATCGCCTGCGGCTCGCGGAGGTCGCCGACGACGACCTCCACCTCGGCGCCGCGGCCCTTCAGCCGGCCGGCCACTTCATCGAGGGCGGCGGCATCGCGGTCGACGAGGGAGACCGCCGCGCCGCGCTCGGCGAGAAGCTCGGCGACGGCGGCGCCGATCCCCATGGCGGCGCCCGTCACCAACGCTGTGCGTCCGGCGAAGTCCCTCATGGCAGACCGACGGCCGCCAGGCCGCGCGTGATCGTGCCGGAGGTCGGCAGCAGCGGGATCAGGCAGGCCTGCAGCGCGTGGTAAAGGTCGGGCTTGCCCTGGAAGAGCGGGGCGATCGACCCTTCAGGTTCGACCGCCTCCGCCCGCCAGCCGCCATTGTCGCGATCGATGATGTCTTTGGCGACGAAATCCCAGATGCGGCGGTACCACTCTTCATAGTGCGGGGCGCCGTCGATGGCGTTGAGGAAGGTTGCCGCGCCGATCCCCTCGGCTGCGGGCCACCAGAGCCGGTTGCGGAGATGCGGCTTTCCCGTCCAATCCAGCGTGTAGTGGAAGCCGCGGCGATCGGCATTCCAGCCTTCCGAAACCGCGCGTTCGAAGAGCGCCTTGGCGGCATCCGGCAGCCAATCGAGCCTCCGGCCGCCGAGCTCCCAGAGCTGCAGGAGAAGCCGTGTCCATTCGAGCCAGTGGCCGGGCGTCGTGCCGTAAGGCCGGAACACGTCGCCGCCGGCATAGTCGCGGTCGAGCTCCCAGTTTTCGTTGAAATGCTCCGGCAGGCGCCAGTCGTTGGCGGCCGTGAGTTTTTGGATCAGCAGCGTCGCGATGCTTTCGGCCATGTCGAGGTAGCTGCGGTCGCCCGTGGCCTCGTAGGCTGCCATGCAGGCCTCGGTGAGATGCATGTTGGAGTTCTGGCCGCGGTAGCGGCTGATCGGGCTCCAATCGGCGTCGAACTCCTCGGCGACGGCGCCGTGCGATGATTCCCAGAACCGCTTCCGCAGGATTTCGGTCACGTCCGCCAGCAGCCGATCCGCATCCGGATGGCCGGCGACCTTGGCGCTCGCGGCGGCGAGGAGCACGAAGGCATGGCCATAGGCCTGCTTGCGGCTGTCGCTCGGCCCATCCTCACCGATGCCCCAGAAATAGCCGCCGTTGACGCTGTCGCGATGGCCCTTCCAGAGGAAATCCATGCCGTGATCGATGAACGCCGCCGCGCCCGGCCGGCCCATCAGCCGGGCGATCGAAAAGCAATGCACCATGCGGGTCGTCGAATGGATCTCGCGGGCCGGCGCCGTTCCCGATTGCGTCCGCAGGATGGGCTGTCCGCAATCGTCGAGCGGGAAGAAGCCGCCGGCCGGATTGACGCTGCGACGCCCGAAGAAATCGAACAGGCCGCTCGCCTGATCGATGAGCCACGTCCGGTGATAGGGCAGGCTCACCCATTTCGCGGCGTCCGGTTTTGAAGCTTCGGGCGTTATTAGATCCGGCATGGGTCGCTCAGTTCGCCCGCGTGTCGTCCAGCGCACCGACCATGTACTGGACGAGCTCCTGGGTGTTCGTCTCGGCGACCTGCTTCTCCGTCACCTTGCGGCCCCGGTGCATGACCATGAGGCGGTCGGCGACCGCGAAAACGTCCGGCAAGCGTGTGGGTGATCAGGATCACCGGGACGCCCTGGTCGCGCAATTTGCGGATCAGCTCCAGCACCTTGTGCTGCTCGGGGACGCCGAGATTGTTGGTCGGCTCGTCCATGATCATCAGCCGCGCATCCCAGTAGACGGCGCGGGCGATCGCCACGGCCTGGCGCTGGCCGCCGGAAAGGTTCTCGATCGGCTCGGTGAGGCTCGGGAAATAGATCTCCAGCGCTTCCAGCGCCGCCGCGGATTCGCGCAGCATCAGCCGCTCGTCGAGCGTCTTGATGAGGCCGCCGAGATAGCTCTTCTTGGCTTCGCGGCCGAGAAAGATGTTCGCCCCGACGTCGAGATTGTTGGCGAGCGCAAGGTCCTGATAGATCGTCTCGATCCCTTCGCGGCGCGCATCCATCGGCCCGCCGAAGTGCGCCCGCTTTCCCTCGAAGGTGATCTCGCCTTCGTCGGCCTGGTAGACGCCGGAAAGGCATTTGATGAGGGTCGACTTGCCGGCCCCGTTGTCGCCGAGGAGGGCCACGACCTCGGCGGGATAGACGTCCCAGCTTACGCCCTTGACGGCGGTAAGCCCGCCGAACCGCTTGGTGACGTTGCGGATGGAGAGGACCGGCTCGGTCATGTCGGGTGGCCGGACTTGTCGCGGCCGATGATGAGGTCGCGCGACTGGTCGATCAGCACCGCCACGATGACGACCGCGCCGACGACGATGAACTGCCAGAACGCCTCGACGTTCAGCATGACCAGCCCGGTGGTCAGCACCGCGATGATCAGCGCGCCTATGACCGTGCCCATGACGCTGCCGGCGCCGCCGAACAGGCTCACGCCGCCGATGATGACGGCGGCGATCGAGGAGAGAAGCAACGCGTCGCCGATCACGGCCGACCCGGCGGTGAAACGGAGCGTCGACAGGAAGCCCGCGATTCCGGCGGTCGTCGCCGAGAGCACATAGAGCGAGATGATGCGGCGATCGACGGGAATGCCGGTCCGGATCGCGGCTTGCAGATTGCCGCCGATCGCATAGGTGTGCCGGCCGAACTGGGTCTTGCGCAGCACGAAGATAGCGATGGCGACGACGAGCGCGGTAAGCAGGACCGGATAGGGAAGGATGCGGTCCATGCGCCGGAGCAGCGCGCCGGTCACTTCCGGCGGGGTCAGGAAATAGAAGCCGCCGCCTTCGCCGCGGATGTAATAGATCAACGCGTCGTTGCCGTAGGCGCGAATGCCTTCGGGCAGGCCGATGACCGTGGTGTTCTCCGCCATCAGCAGTGCCACTCCGCGCACGATAAAGGACGTGCCCAGCGTCACGATGAAGGCCGGCACCTTCAGCTTGGCGATGATCACCCCGTTCACCAGCCCGACGCAGGCTGCACCGGCGATCGCGGCGGCCAGTCCGACCACGACCGAGGGGAACAGCGGCAGTCCCGCATTGAACACGGAACGGATCGCCAGCGCCGACAGAACCGAGGCGAGGCTCATCACCCAGCCGACCGAAAGGTCGATGCCGGCGCCGATGATGACGAAGGTCTGGCCGAGCCCGAGCAGCAGGACCGGGGTAATGGCGACCAGGATGTTCTGCGAGTTGCGCACCGTGAAGAAGTTCACGGAGCCGCCGCTGACGATCGGGACGGCGATGACGAAGAACAGGATCATCAAGGCGAGGAAGGCCCAGGCCCACATTCGGCTGAGCGTCAGCACGAACCTTCGCGACGCGGTCAGGCGCGCCGGCGCGGGGAGGGGCATCTCCTTCGCCGCTTTGGATTCAGCCACAGCCATTCGCCCTGCCTCGATCGACTTTTGGGGTACGGTCGGGGGAGCCGGAGAGCCCAAAACTCTCCGGCCAAAATCGTCGCCTGGGATGAGCCTACTGGTTCGGAACCTGGTAGATGAAGCGGGCGACCTCGGGGTCGGCGACGTTCTCCTTGTCGATAATCGCGAACCCCGTCTCGACGCGGCGCGGCAGGCTGGTCACGCCGGCTGCATCGGCCGCGGCGAACTGCACGGCCATGTAGCCCATGTCGAACGGTTTTTGCGCCAGCACCAGGCTGACGACGTCCTTGCCCAGGAGTTCGATGGCGAACTGCGTGGCGTCATAGGCGACGACCTGCACCTGGCCGCCGAGCCCGGCATTGACGACAGCCGTCCCGGCGCCCTGGGCGCTGAACACGTTGGTGCCGAACACCCCGGCCAGCTCCTGTTCGCGCTCCAGCACGGCGCCCGTCTGCTGCGCTGCCGTGTTCGGATCGTCGAGATTGTAGTCCGGCCCGAGAACCTTGATGTCAGGAAACTCCTTCTCCATCACTTCCTTGAAACCCTGTTCGCGCCCTTGGACGGAGCTGACGTTCGGGTTGGTGGAATTGATGTAGACGGTGCCCTTGCCGCCGATCGCCTCCGCCAGGCCGCGCGCCGAGATGCGGCCGCCCTCGACGTTGTCGGAGCCGATATAGCTGAGCGGGAATTTAACGGGCCCGTTCACGTAGTCGCCGTCGCCGAGGAACGTGTCGACGGTGATCACCTTGATGCCGGCGTCGACCGCCGCCTGCAGCGGGCCAACCATCTGGTCCTTCTCCGTCGGCGCGGTGATGATGTAGTCGAGGTCGCCGCGGGCGACCATCGCATCGAGGATCGGCGTCTGCGCCTCGACGCCCCAGGTCTGCGGGATCTGCGTCACCACCTCGAGGCCGAGGTCCTCCGCCGCCTTCTCCACGCCGAGCTGCATCACCTGGTAGAACGGATCGACGACGCCGGGCAGAAAGCCGATCTTGATCTTCTCGTCCTGGGCGCTCGCGGCCTGCGGCACCGCCGCGAAAGCAAACGCTGCGAGCAGCGCAAGGAGCACTCGTTTCCTGGCCATCATCCCCTCCCGATTTGCTTATTCATGCTTCTGGCTGGCACGCGCCAACCGGCCCATGAAGCTAGCGGCGAAGCTTTGACCTGTCGAATCGCTTGCCGCACCTTCAGCAGACGCGCCGATAGCGCTCGACGCAGGTGGCGAGGACCTCGTCGCCCGGGCGCTTCCACCAATCGTCGGCGGAAAAAATCTCGACCTCCTGATGGCCCGTGTAACCGGCCGCCTCGAACCAGGAGCGGATGCGCTTCAGCTCGATCACCCCGTCGCCCATCATGCCCCGGTCGTTCAGCGGGTCGCGGGTCGGCACCAGCCAGTCGCAGATGTGGTGGGCGAGGATGCGGCCGCCGCGGCCGGCGCGGGCGAGCTGCGGCTGCAGCTCCGGGTCCCACCACACATGATAGACGTCGATCGCCGCGCCGATGCCGTCGCCGAGCAGGTCGCAGATGTCCAGCGCCTGGGCCAGCGTGTTCACGCAGGAGCGTTCCGCCGCATAGACCGGATGCAGCGGCTCGATGGCGAGCGGCACGCCGGCGGACCGGGCATGCGGCAGCACCGCCGCGATGCCGTCGAAGACCATGCCGCGCGCCAGCTCGATGTCGCGCGAACCTTCCGGCAGGCCGCCGACGACCAGCACGAGGCATTCCGCGCCGAGCGCGGCGGCCTCGTCGACGGCGCGCATGTTGTCGTCGATCGCCGCCTGTCGCCCCTCGGCCGTCGCGGCGGGAAAGAAGCCGCCCCGGCAGAGGCCGGTGACGCGCATCCCTTCCGCCTCGACCAGCCGCACGGCTTCCTCAAGCCCGATCGCCTCTACCTGGTCGCGCCAGGGCGCGATGGCGCCGATGCCGTGCCGCCGGCAGGCCTCGACGGCCTCGCGCATGTTCCATTGCTGCCGCACCGTGGCGAGGTTGATGGCAAGGCCTTCGACCGGCTGCATCGGCTCAATCTCCGTATTCGACATGGGCCATCGCGTTCCAGTCCGGCTGCGGCGCCGCGCCGAGACCGGGCACGGCAAGCGAACCGATCGCCAGTCTGCCGTCATGGATCGCCAGCCGCACCCGGCCATCGGAGCGGCGGTAGAGGTCCGGATGCCCGGCGAGGAACCGCAGCTGCTCGGCCTCGGGCGCACCCGCCATGCCGTCGACATAGTGGTGGCCGTTCCGCTCGACATGGCTGCAGCCGATAAGCGTCGCCAGCGCGAGGTCCTGCTGCACGGCGATGCCGGGCTGGGTCGTCAAATCCTCCGCGGTCATGAAATAGGGGCTGCGCGGCGCCTCGCTGTTCCATTTGGCGACGCGGACGCGGTTGAGGAGCGACCGGTAGAAACCCTTGCAGGATTTTGACGACATGCCGGTGTAGCCGAGCGCCTTGGCCCGCGGAAAAACCCCGATGTCGGAATCCGAACTCGTCGACGGCGACGGGCTTGAAGCGCGGCGAGATCGTGGATGGGGCGGCTCAAGGCATTTCCCCGCGCGATCGGCTGCTCGATATAAAGGATCGCCTGCGCCAGCCGCTTGAGCCCCGGCGCTGCCGCGATCCCCTCCATTAGTCTCAGGGCGGCTTCCGTGTCGGCATACTGCTCGTTGCCATCGAGGGTGACGAAGTAGGGGCTCGACAGGCGGTCGAGCACCGATGCAATTCGGCTCAGCCGGTCGAGGTCCGCCTGGAGATCGCCGCTCACCTTCAGCTTGAAATAGCGGTGTCCGTAAGTCCCGATGACGGTTTCCAAGCTTTCCGGGAGGCCGTCGCCCACCCGATCGGCCGGATCGATCTCCGCCTCGCTGATGGCGTCCACCAGCCCGACTGTGTGGCGCGCCTCGATCGTCTCCGCCGGGCGGAGTTTTGACAGGAAAGCATCGATGGCGGAATCCGCGAGATCCGGGGCGGTCGCGGCGTCGATCCCAAAAAGGTTTCGCTGCACGGCTTCGAACACCGGGACGCCGAGAATGCGGCAAAGCGCGTCGAGGACGGCGCGGTCGAGAAGGGCCGTTCCGAAGCCGGCGATCAGCCCGTTGAGCCCGCGGCGCTCGCATGCGGAATATTGCTCCTCCTCGCGCCCGGCATGAAGAGCGAAGGCCGTGGCCGGGCGGTCGTCCGTCAGATAGAGGCGTCTGGCGATCCCGAGCCCCGTGCGCAGCTGGTCATAATTCTGTTCGTTGGTGAGAGCCGGATTCTTGTCGAACCATTTGGCCGCGAGCAGCTCCGCCGCCTGGCCTTCCCCCTCGCGCCCGTCGGTGAGCGCGATGCGGACGCGGACGAACACCTGCTGCGCCTCGGTGAGAGTGGCCACGCCGAAGCGGAACGGCAGCCGCAAGGGCACGTGCCGCTCGAAGAACTCCACTTCGCGCACCCGCAGAAGGGGGCGGTCAGGCATTGGCGAGCGCCTCCGCCAGGCCCTGAACGTAGCCCGCGGCACGCGCGGCGCAGGCGGGACCGTCGGGCTCGTAGACGAACGGCTCGACGCCGATCCAGCCGTCATAACGCTGTTCGGATAAGGCCCGGACGATAGGCGCGAAATGCAGCGCGCCCTCGCCGGGTCCGCGCCGGTTCGGGTCGTTGAAATGGACGTGGGCGATCATGCCGGTCGGAACATGGCGCGCCAGCAGCGTCGAAATATCCTCGCTCTCGCTCGCCGCAGCGGCGGCGCAATCGAGCATCGTGCGGAACGCCGGCGAGCCGATTTCCGCGACGATGGCGACGGCCTCAGCGACAGAGGTGACGAAGTCGGTCTGGACGGGCGCCAAGGGCTCTAGGCAATAGACCAGGCCGGCCGCTTCCGCCGCGCCTGCGGCGGCCGCGAAATGCTCCAGCGCACGCCTGCGCCCGCCGGCCTCGTCGCCCGGCGCGAGCGCCCGCTGGGCCGGCGAGCCGTGCACGAGATAGCCGCCGCCGAGTTCGGCGCAAAGGCGGATGAGGCCGAGCATGACGTCGCGGGTGCGCGCCTGCACGTCCGCGTCCGCGCTGGTGATCGACAGGCCTTCGGGCGTCACCAGCAGCCAGTGCAGGCCGGTCACGGCGATCCCCGCCGCTTCGGCGGCCCGGCGAGCGGCGCCCACCGCCGCAGGGGCGAGGCGGTGCGGCTCGGCGCCGAGGGTGAAGGGCGCCACCTCCAGCCCGGAATAGCCGAGCGCTGCGGCCAACGCGCATTGGCGTTCGAAGGAAAGCTCCCGGACGACCTCGTTGCAAAGCGCAAGCTTCATTGTCCGCCCGGAGTTCCCCGCCTTGGGGCGGTTCAGCAGCCGGGCGCGGAGCCGTCCCATCGCATTGCTGAAGGCCGGGACGTTTGACACGAATGTGTAAAGGACAAGGAGCGCCAGGATGGCGCTGATCGGCCGCGTCAGGAAGGGCAAGAAATCGCCGTCGCTCAGCACCAGGCCGCGCCGCAAATTCTTGTCGAGGATGTCGCCGAGCACCAGCCCGAGCACGAACGGCGCGATGGGGTAGCCGAAGCGGCGCATGACGAAGGCAAGCGTGCCGAAGCCGAGCATCACCCAGACGTCGAACAGGCGCGACGAGATCGAATAGGAGCCGAGCGTGCACAGCACGAAGATGACCGGCATCATGATGGTGCGCGGGATCTCCAGGACCTTTAGGAGCGGCTTGATGAAGAACAGGCCGAAGAACAGGATCGACAGGGTCGCCATCAGGAGCATCGCCACCACCTCGTAGACGAACGAGGGATCCTGGACCATGAGCATCGGCCCCGGTTGCACGCCGTGGATGATCATCGCTGCGAGCAGCACCGCGCAGGGCGCCGAGCCGGGGATGGCCAGCGCCAGCGCCGGGATGATGCCGCCGGGCACCGAGGCGTTGTCGCCCGTCTCCGCCGCCATCAGGCCCTCGACCGAGCCCTTGCCGTATTTTTCCGGCTCGCGGCTGAGGCGCCGCGCCGTCGCGTAGGACGACCACGCGCCCATGTCTTCGCCCACTCCCGGCAGGATGCCGATCCACACGCCGATCACGCCGGAGCGGATGATGGTGCGCCAATGCACCAGCACGTCCCGGATGCGCGGCACCGCCGAGCCGAACTCGATGATCCGCGGCCGGGAGGCGCGCTCCGACATCACGGTCAGCACCTCGGAAAAACCGAACGCGCCGACGAGCACCGGGATGAGCGAAAATCCCCCGGCGAGGTTCGGATCGCCCAAGGTGAAGCGCGGAAAGGCGTAGATGCCTTCCTGGCCTATGCAGGCGACGAACAGGCCCAAAAAGCCCGCCAGCCAGCCCTTGATCGGGTCCGCCGCGACGACGTTGCCGGACATGACCACGCCGAGGAGCGCCAGCCAGAAGAACTCGAAGGCGCCGAAGCTGAGCGCGATCTCGCCGAGGAGCGGCGTGAACAGCGCCAGGCAGATCATGCCGAAGAACGTGCCGAGCACCGATCCGGACGTGGCGATGCCCATGGCGCGGCCGGCCTGGCCCTGGCGGGCGAGCGCGTAGCCGTCGAGGCATGCGGCGGCATTGGCCGCCGTGCCGGGGATGTTGAGGAGGATCGCCGTGCGGCTGCCGCCGTAGATGGCGCCGTTATAGGCGCAGATCAGCACCAGGATGGCGTTCTGCGCGTCCATCTTGAGCGTAAGCGTGGTGAGGAGAGTAACCGCAAGGGTCGCGCTGAGGCCGGGCATGCAACCCATGAGCAGCCCGACCAGCGTGGCGCCGACGCCGAGCGCGAGCGACAGCGGGTTGAGGAAGCTCACGATGGCGTGGCCGAAGAGATAGAGGCCCTCAAACATCGGCGGCTCCCGCCGTCATGGCAGGCGGATCAGGAAAAGATCCCGGAAGACCAGCGTGACGGCGGTTGCGACACCGGCGGCGATCAGCGCGGCGATAAAGAGGCGGCGGCCGAGAGGCCGGGCGGCGATGCGGTCGTCGTCTTCCAGGAAAAGGAGGTGCAGGAACATGAAGGCCGCCGCAAGGAGCCAGAAATGCAGGCCCCGGCCGAGAAGCACGCCGGCGAAGACGATGGACAGCAGCCAGCTCAGCCCGAGCCGCCGCCAGTCGATGGGGGTGTGTGTCGCGCCGGCATCGCTCTTCGCTTCTATTCCGAGGTGACCGGCGGGCTGGAAGTCCGCCTGAAGCGTAGCGCCACGCCGCAACACCAGGACTAGGCCGAAGCCGATCATGCCGAAGCCGAGCAAGCCGGGCAGGAGGCCCGGCGCGGTGATCGGCTCGACGCCCTGGCTCTCCAGCCGATCCATGGTCCAGGAGGCGTAGAAGACGATTGCGCCGAACAGGATCCAGACGAGGCCGCCGACACGGTCGGCCGAAAGCCCCCGGCCATTGGGGCGCGGATTCGCTCGGTCGGCATGCGCGCCGGGTTCACTCATTGGCACCGATCACCCCAGCTGGGACGCGGGCGACGCTTCCCCGCGACGGCTTCGAGCCCGGCGGGGAGATGGAGAAAGCTCGCGGCTCAGCGCGTGGGCTCTCGCGCCGAGCCGGGCGGCCTCAGGGCCGCGGGATGCCGACCGTCGACGGGTCGACCTTGGCCTTGCCGCCGTCGAAAAGCAGCCACGCATTGCGGGTTACCGCCGGTTTGACCCGCTCCTGCGCCTCCTCGCCGTAATACGGCGCGAACACCGCGCCACGGCTGGTGGCATAGTCCTTCAGCGCCTGGGAGTTGGCGATCTTGTCCTTCCAGATCTGGTCCAGCGTATCGACCACCTCCTGCGGCACGCCCTTCGGCACGAAGATGCCGAAATAGTTGGGCGCGGCCTGGAACTCCGGGATCCACTGGGTGATCGGCGGGATCGGCTCGGCGCCCTCGATTTCCAGCGGCTCGTTGTTGAGGACCGCCAGCGGGCGGATGCGGCCGCCGCGGATCATCTCCGCCTGCTCCACCGCGAGCTGCGTCGTCACCTCCGTCTCGCCGGCGACCGTGGCGATCACCGCCGGGTTGCCGCCGTCATAGGTCACATGCTTGTAGTCGAAGCCGCCCAGGGCTTTCAGCCCCTCGATGGCGTTATGGCCCGCCGAATTGAGGCCGGCGGTGGCGACCGACACCTCGCCCGGTCTGTCCTTCATGGCTTGCAGCAGCTCGCCGAAATCCTTGTAGGGCGCATCGGCGTTGACGCCCACCACCGAGACGTTGGCGACGTCGAGATAGAGGTGCCAGTCTTCGATGGAGGTTTCGAGCATGCCGAGCACCTTGTAGGTGCCGAGGTCCTGGGCGGCTCCCGCCGTCCACGTATAGCCGTCCTTCGGCGCGTCGAGCGCGTTCTTCGAGCCGATCGAGCCGGAGGCGCCGGGCTGGTTGACGACCACGATCGTCTGACCGAGCGCGTCCTCGATCTCGCTCGCGGCGACGCGGGTCACCTGGTCGGTGGAGCCCCCGGCCGCCCACGGTACGATGACGTTGATCGGCCGGTCCGGCTTCCAGGGATAATCCTGGGCCACGGCGAGCCCGGTCATGGCGGCCATGCCGGCCGCGGCGACCAGCGCGCTCCGCACGAATATCTGTTTCTGCATCAAATCCTCCCTTGGCTTCTTACTTCTTCGATTCGATTGCCGCTCATGGCTTCGCCCATCCGAAGCGGCTCAGGCCAGACCGCGGACGGCGAGGAGACGCTTCATGCGGTCTGCCGCGAGATCCGGGTTCTTCAGAACGCGGGCCTTGTCGGCGAGCCGGAACAGCTCCGCGAAATGGAGGATGGAGCGGGCGCTCTCCTGGCCGCCGACCATGACGAAATGATCCTGCAGGCCGTTCAGATAGGCCAGGAAAACGACCCCGGTCTTGTAGAAGCGGGTCGGCGCCTTGAAGATGTGCCGCGACAGCGGCACCGTCGGCTCCAGGATGTCGAAGAACTCGTTGTCGCTGCCCCGGCCCAATGCGGCGAGCGCGGCGGCGGCGGCCGGCGCGATGGCGTCGAAGATGCCCAGCAGCGCGTCGGAATGGCCCTCGTCGTCCCCGGCGATCAGCTCGGCGTAATTAAAATCGTCGCCCGTATACATGCGCACGCCCGCCGGCAGGCGGCGGCGCATGGCGATCTCCTTCTCCTTCGACAGGAGCGAGATTTTTATCCCGTCGACCTTCGCCCGGTTGGCGGCAAGGACTTCGAGGCTGGTCTCCATCGCCTGCCCGTGATCTGCACTGCCCCAGTACCCCGCCAGCGCCGGGTCGAACATCTCGCCGAGCCAATGGATGATGACCGGCTCGCGCACTTGGCTCAGCACGCGGTCGTAGACGCGGACGTAATCGTCCGGCCCTCTGGCGGCGACGGCGAGCGCCCGGCTCGCCATCAGGATGATGCGGCCGCCGAGCAATTCGACGAAGCCGATCTGCTCCTCGTAGGCGCGGATCACGTCGTCGACAGTGACGTCCGGGCCGGGCGCCAGATGGTCGGTTCCCGCCCCGCAGGCGATCACCGCGCCGGGCCGCGCCTTGGCGGCTTCAAGCGCTCGGGCGATCAGCTCCTGGGCGTCCGTCCAGGCGAGGCCCATGCCGCGTTGCGCCGTATCCATCGCCTCCGCGATGCCGAAGCCAAAATCCCAGAGATAGTCGCGGAAGCGGAGGGTCGCGTCCCAGTCGATCGCCGGCTGCAGCCACGGGTCGTTATCGGCCAGCGGGTCGGCGACGACATGCGCCGCCGCATAGGCGATGCGCGGAAAGGCGCCGGCGCCGTTCCGCGCGAAGGGCAGCGGCTCTCCCGTCGTATAGGGCTCCAGCCTCCGGTCGGCAGTTGGGAGCGCCAGCGTCGCCATGCTCAGAGCTCCAGCGCCGGCACGTCGAGCCAGCGCCGCTCGGCCCAGCTCTTCAGGCCAAGCTCCGCCAGCTGCACGCCCTTGACGCCCTCCACCAGGTCGTAGCGCCAGGGCGCGTCCTCTGCGACGTGACGCAAGAACATCTCCCATTGGATCTTGAAGGCGTTGTCGTAGGCGATGTTGTCGGGGACCTCGTCCCAGGTGCCGTAGAAATCGATCGTCTGCGGCTGGTCGGGGTTCCACACCGGCTTCGGCGTGTTGACGCGGTGCTGGGTCCAGCAGCGCGTCAGGCCGGCGACGGCCGAGCCGTGCGTGCCGTCCACCTGGAAGGTGACGAGGTCGTCGCGCCTGACCCGCACCGCCCAGGACGAGTTGATGTGGGCGATCACGCCTCCCGCCAGCTGGAACGTCGCATAGGCGGCGTCGTCCGCGTCGGCCGCATATTCACGGCCGTTCTCGTCGACGCGCTTGGGAATGTGAGTCGCGCCGAGACAGGACACGGCCTTCACCTCGCCGAATACATTGTCGAGCACATAGCGCCAGTGGCAGAGCATATCGAGGATGATGCCGCCGCCGTCCGCCTTTCGGTAGTTCCACGACGGGCGCTGCGCCGGCTGCCAGTCGCCCTCGAACACCCAGTAGCCGAACTCGCCGCGCACCGACAGCATGCGGCCGAAGAAGCCCGCATCGCGCAGCATGGTAAGCTTGCGCAGGCCCGGCAGGAACAGCTTGTCCTGCACGACGCCATGCTTGATGCCGGCCGCCCTGGCCTTGCGTGTCAGCGCGACCGCCTTGTGCAGCGTGTCGGAGATCGGCTTCTCGCAATAGACGTGCTTGCCGGCCTCGATCGCCCGGCCGAGGAGGTCGGCGCGCATCTGCGTGGTCGCCGCGTCGAAGAAGACGCTGTCGCCGGGATTGGCGAGTGCGGCGTTGAGGTCGGTCGTCCAGCGGTCGATCCCATGGGCGCGGGCCAGCGCCTCGATTTTTTCGGCGTTGCGGCCGACCAGGATCGGGTCCGGCATCAGCCGGTCGCCGTTCGACAGAGGAACGCCGCCTTCGCGCCGGATCGCCACGATCGACCGGACGAGATGCTGGTTCAGCCCCATGCGCCCGGTGACCCCGTTCATCACGAGTCCGAGCCGCCGCTGGGCCATCCCGCTCCTCCCGTCCCGCCGCCCGGCGCTTGAGCTGCGCCTGGTCTGTACCTGGATCGTTATAGAAAGCACGCTCCGGCCGTCGAGGGCATGTCACGCGCGGATCGCTTAATACGCGCCGCTGCGGACCTCGAAATGCGTGGCCTTGCCGAGGCTCGCCATGCCGCGCCGGAGCCAGTCCGCCGTCCAGTCGATGAGCGCGGAGAGCGGGACGGAAGGGTAGCCGAACAGGCCGGCGGCGCGGCTCGTATTGGCCAGCCAGGCGGTGGGCGCCTCCTGCCCGACGAGATGCGGCTCGGTGCCGAAGCGCTTGCCGAACTCGTGCGCCAGCCAGCGGATGCTGACGATCTCCGGGCCGGAGACGTTGAGCGGCGCCGCCGGCACGCTGACATGCCGGAGCGCGCGCAGCGACTGGGCGCAGGCGTCGCCCTGCCAGATCACGTTGACATGGCCCATCGTGATGTCGATTGCCGCGCCGGACTGCACCTTGGCCGCCAGATCGTGCAGCACGCCGTAGCGCATGTCGATCGCGTAGGAGAGGCGGATGATCGTGCCCGGCGTGCCGTGCGCTTTCGAGAAATGCTGGAACATGCGCTCGCGGGCGACGCACGACATCGCGTATTCGCCGGGCGGGCCGACCGGGTCTTCTTCGCGCGAGCCGCCGTGCGCGACAATTGCGAAGGGATAAACGCAGATGGTCGAATAGGCGATGATGCGGCTGGCCCTGAAATGCTCGGCTACGAGCGCCGGAACGTAGCCGTTCATGGCCCAGGTCAGCTCCTCCGAGCCTGAGGAGCCGAACTTCCGGCCCGCCATGAAGATCACATTCGCCGCGCGTTGCAGGGCGGCGACCTGCTCCCGGTCGAGGAGGTCGGCCTGGATCGTCTCCACCCCGTGGCTCTCCAGGTAGGTCCGCAGACTCGGATCGGAGAACCGCGCCACACCGAAGACGCGGCGGCGGGGAAGTGCGCGTTTGGCCATGCGGGCAAGCGTCGGCCCCATCTTCCCGGCGACGCCGACGACGATAAAATCGCCGTCGAGCGCCGCGAGGTCGTCGATGAGCTCCGGCCGCGGCCTCGACATGAACTCGTCGAGCGCCTCCTCCGTCTCGAAATTTTCCGGAAGATCGATCCGTCCCATTGCACGTGCCTTTCTCGGCTCGTTCGCCTCAACGAAACGCCTAGGCCAGCCAGCGCTCGCAATTCGCCGCCACGAAGGCGTCGTCGGTAAGCTCGGGATAGTGGCGGATGATGCTGTCCAACGCCTCCGCCTGGCCCGGGCCGAGCCCCTCATGCGGATCCAGGCACCAGATGCCCTCTAGAAGGCCCTGCCGGCGCAGCACCTCGTGGCAGCCGGCGATGCAGCCGCAGAAATCGTTGGCTACGTCGAAGAGGGCGGCGTTCATCGCCGTGACCCGGCTGTCGAGCGCCAGCAGGTCCGTGTCCACCGCGCCGCTCTCCGCCGCCTCCCGGCAGCGCGAAAAAATCTCGACGGCCCGCTTGGTCCAGACGCTCCAATGGCCGAGCAGGCCGCCGCGGATGCGCACAAGAATTTCGCCGCCGTCGCGCCGGACCGCGAATGGTGTCGTGAGGTCCAGCACGATGTGGTCGTCGTTGCCGGTGTAGAGCGCGATCCGCTCCTCTGCGCCGGCCTCGACCACGCCGCGGATCACGTCGAGCGTGCGGTAGCGGTTGAATGGCGCGATCTTGATCGCCACCACGTTGTCGATCTCGGCGAAGCGGCGCCAGAATTTTTCCGGCAGATCGAGGCCGCCGACCGCCGGCTGCAGGTAGAAACCGAAGAGCGGAATGCGCGCCGCGACCGCGCGGCAATGCGCGATCAGGTCGTCCTCCGAAGCGCCCTTCATGGCGGCGAGGCTCAGGAGCCCGGCATGATAGCCCAGGCCGACCGCGATGTCGGCCTCGTGGCAGGCTGCGTCCGTCCTGCCGGCGAGCCCCGCCACCATCACGATGTCGCGCTCCGTCCAGGCCTCGGCCGTCTCGCGCGCCAGCTTCAGGACCGGCTCGTAGAGGCCGGCGTCGCGGATGGCGAATTGCGTGGTGTGCACGCCGACGGCAAGCCCGCCGGCGCCCGCGTCCAGGTAATAGCGCGTGAGCGCCCGCTGCCGCCGTTCGTCGAGCTCGCGTTCCGCCGTGAGCGCGAGCGGATGCGCCGGAATCGCGGTCCCGCGGCGGATCAGCGATCCGATGCGTTCGGGCAGGTCGGCGGCGCGCAGAACCACGGCAAATCCTGGGTCAATGGACGAGGTGACGTAATCGGGGGCGCTGCCCCTGTCAAAAGAACCGGGCCGCCCGAGCAGCGCCTCTACAGATCGACCCGCCGGCCCTGCTCGGCCGCAAGGTAGGCGGCATAGATGACGCGCGTCACCGCCAGCCCCAGTCGACCGTCGGCCCGGGCAGGCCGCCCCTCGGCTACTGCCGCGACGAATTCCTGGCACATGGCCTGGTGGCCGGAGCTCCAGTCTTCGTCCGGCAGGGGCGTCGTCCAGCCGGCCGGGGTGCTGACCTTCTCCATGATGTAGGTCTCGCCGAAGATGGCGGCGTCCGGCGTGTAGGCCTGCAGCATGTCGTACGGGCTGATGTTGCACTTGAGCTGCCCGTTATCGAGAAACAATTCGAGCTTGCTCTCCATGCCGCCGAGCACCGCGTCGGACGCGTAGGCGATCCCCCGAGAACCGTCCGCGAAGGTGATGATCACGCCGGCCCAGGTCTCCACGTCCTGCCAGCCGGTGGCGATCCAGTTCTTGCCGTCGCGGGCTGCCGAAGCGATCCGGGCGAGATCGCCGACCTCGGCGCTGACCGCAACGGGGCGGATCGGCTCGCCGCCGCGGGCAAGCCCCTCCTGCTGCTTCAGGTAGAGCATGGCGCCGATCGGGTGTGCGCCGAGGCGGATGAGCGCGCCGCCGCCGGTGTAGCGCCAGACTTTTGAGAATGGCGAGTGGGAGCCGCTGTGGCACTCGCCGCCGCGCATTTCCAGGATCGCACCCTTCGCTCGCGCCATCAGCGCTTCGGCCCGCTGGATCGACGGCGCGTAGACCCAGTTCTCGCCGTACATCAGAACAACGCCGGCCCGCTCGGCGGCTTCGACCATCGCCTGGCCGTCGTCGGTCGCCACCTTGAGCATGGTCTCGCGATCGCGGCCCGAGACTGCCGCGTCGGATGCGTCCCCCGGCAGGTCCTGGCCTACATAGGCGGTGAGCGGCTTGGTGCAGAGGATATGCTTGCCTGCCGCTGCGGCTGCTTCAGCTACGGCACGATGCAGGTGGTTGGGGATGCAGAGATCGACGGCATCCACCTCGGCCATGCCCAGAAGCTCGTTGTAGTCGGTCGCGACGCGAGGGACGGCATGGCGCTCGGCGTAGCTCCGTGCGCTCGCCTCGCTGCGGGCGGCCACCGCCACGATTTCCGCATCATAGCCGCCGACCTTTGCATAGCAGCGAGCGCGGGTTTCCGCCAGAAAGCCGGCGCCGATCATGCCGATGCGGACGTGTTTTCGCTTTTCCATTTGACCGCTTCTAGCGGTGCCAAGCGTCGGGCGCCAGCGACGGCACGCCCAGGGGGTTGACGTTGCTCTGTGGCTCGGTCCATCGAGCCGCGCTCAACGGAGCTTCTGCGCAATGTCGGACTTGGTGCTGGTTACCGCTAACTTCGGTGGGATCGATGAATTGAAGCCGTTCCCCGTCGCGGCAGGCTTTGATCGTTTCTACTATGCGGATCGGGAGACCATCTCAGGCGCCAGTCCCGAAGCAGCCGCGACCTGGACGCGCTTGATCGAGCCTGAATACCCCCAGGGCGACCTTGGTCCAAGGCTGCGATCCAAATATTTCAAATGCCAGATCCACCGCCTGCCGGAGGTTCAGGCGTATAGGTGGCTTGCTTGGGCCGACAGCTCGTTGCTGTTCCACGACGCGAGCTTCCTGCAAGAGGCGGTCGACCGTCTCGGCAGCCTTCCAGAGAAGTCCCGGCTTATGCTGCTGCCGCATCCGCATCGAAAGACTGTCCGCGAAGAATATAACTTCGTTGTCACCAAAATTGAGCAAGGATTTGAGTACCTTTGCCGACGATACTCAACAGAAGCAATGAAGAAGCAAGTTGAATTGTTTCAGCGATGCGGCTGGAGCCTCGATGCGAGATTGTGGGCTAGCGGCGTGTGGTTGATAGAGAATAACGGCGCTATCCGGAGCTGCTGGGATAGCTGGTGGCAACAAGTCCTCAGCTTCGGCGCAATGGACCAGCTGTCTCTGCCGATCGTCCTGGAGAATCACGGTCTGTGCCCACAAGAATTTACGTGGAACTGGAAGTCGAAGCGCCGCGTCGAATTCGTTCAGCACCAAAGACTGATGTAAATTTTGCACGCCAGAGAAAACACGTCGCGGCAGCAGCATTTGTGTTTCGACCACGACCGGTTTCGCCCCTTTTTGCTCGCCCAGGCAGGGGCATGAGGAGGTCATGTGCCTGGAAAACGAAGCGTTTTAGCTAAATTGGCCGGGTCGGCGGATTTTCGCGACCCGGACCTGTTCAGCGCGGGCCTGCATCACGAGCTCTTTCGTCGCTTCAGGCGTGAGCAACCGATCTACTGGAACCCGGAAGCTGATGCTTCCGGATTCTGGGTGGTCACGAAATACGATGACGTGCTTCGGATCTTGGAGGACCCGGAGACATTCTCGGCAGCGACAGCAAACGGCGGTTTCCGCATCTTCGATGCCGACCAGGCCTTCGACCTCCCGAACTCCAATCTCCTATCGATGGATCCGCCGGAACACGACGATATCCGGCGCTGTCTCGCCCCTGCGTTCTCGACGCGGGCGATTGCAAGCCGCGAGACTGCCATACGACAACGTGCTGCGGACTTGATCGACGCCATGGCGAAAGCCGGAACGGCTGAGTTCGTGTCGTCATTCGCCGCCCCGCTCACAATGGGCGTGCTTTGCGATCTCCTGGGGACACCCGAACGCGACGCGCCGAAGATGCTTCAGTGGTCCAATGTCTTCATTGGCGACGATGATCCGGAGTTTCAGCCCTCGGAAGCACACCGTGTCGCTTGCAGCCGCGAGTTCGACAGCTTCGCGGCACGTCTGTTCGCATTGCAGCCGGGCCGGGCTGGGGATCTGATCTCGATATTGAGATCGGCGGAGTTCCGGGGGAAAGCGATCGCCGTCGAGGACTTTACCGTGCACCTGGCCTTGCTGCTGGTCGCCGGGAACGAGACGACCAGAAATGCGCTCTCCAGCGCCGTCCTGGCACTGTCCTTGTTCCCGGCAGAGAGGCGGAAGCTCCTGGATGATCCCTCCCTCATGGGGAGCGCCGTCGATGAAGTGGTGCGTTGGTCTTCGCCTCTGATGCATGTCCGCCGGACGGCAATGCGCGATGTCAGGATCGGAGAAGTAGAGATACACAAGGGGGACAAGGTCGTGCTTTGGTTTGTGTCTGCCAATCGCGACGAGGAGAAATGGGCGGATTCCTTCGAGTTCAAAGTTTCCCGGTTCGAAGACGCACGCTGCCCACCGCACCTTGGATTTAGCGCCGGCCCGCACCATTGTCTGGGGCGGCGTTTGGCGGAGTTGCAGATACGCGTGGCCCTGGAAGAGCTGCTGAGCCGCGTTCCGGATATCAGGGCAGCCGAGCCGCCGCGGGTTCTTCGATCGAACTTCATCTCGGGAATCAAGTCGCTGCGCGTGTGCTTCGACCCGGTTGCTTAGGAACCGGGCCGCAGTATATGGCGCAAATTCCGATCGCCGATGTGCCTCAGGGCGTGAGGAGCTGCACCGTCCGTCCCGACGGCCCGCCGCGTCCGGCGCAGAGAGCAGCCGATTTCGGGCCGCTCCCCGGAGCGCCTCAACGGACCGCCTCTAGGGCAACTTGGGTGCGTGGCGCCCTCTCCACCACCTCGTCGGGACCGGTGATCAGGCGCGAGCCGCGCTCGAAAGCCAGATAGCTCCAGCTCCAGCTGAGCGCCACCGAAGGCCGGCTGCGAAAGCGCGATCAAAAAAAGATATGGGCGAGCGACCGCAGCAGGCACGCAAATACCCGCTGAATTTCAGGTTCCGATCTCGGCCACGACACGTTTGCGCCCGATGAAGGCGAGCGCGGAATGCGGGCTTTAATGGCCCTCTCTGCCTTGCCCCCCTTCGATGCCGGCGCTAACCACAGCCGATGCAATCCTCCTTCTGTTCCGCGCGCGCGGCCATGTCATGAGCGCCGTCGAGACCCGAAAAGTCGACCGCGACGAGGCCGGCATGCGGCTCGACCGCTGGTTCAAGCTGCATTTTCCGGGGCTCGGCTTCGGGCACCTGCAAAAGCTGCTTCGCTCCGGGCAGGTGCGGGTCAACGGCGCCCGCGTCGAGACCTCGACCCGGCTCGCCGCCGGCCAGGAAGTGCGGGTGCCGCCGCTGCAGGCGGGCGATGCGCGCAAGAGCGCACCGGCGGTGGTGCGGCGGAGCGGCGACCGCGAGGTGCTGCAGGCCGCCATCCTGCACGAGGATCAGCATGTCATCGTGCTGAACAAGCCGGCCGGGCTCGCCGTGCAGGGCGGCTCCGGCGTCACGCGGCACATCGACGCCATGCTGGACTCGTTTACCGACCGGCACGGGCGGAAGCCGAAGCTGGTGCACCGGCTCGACCGCGACACCGCCGGCGTGCTGGTCGTGGCGCGCACGCGCTCCGCCGCCGCGGCGCTCGGAAAATCCTTCAAGGCGCGCGAGACGCGAAAGCTCTATTGGGCGCTGGTTGCCGGCGTGCCGCGCCCGCCGAACGGCCGCGTCTCGACCTACCTTGCCAAGGAGGAGGGGCCCGAGGGCGACCGCATGCGCATCGCCCGGCACGGCGACCGCGGCGCCGACCACGCCGTCTCGCACTATGCGCTTGCCGAACAGGCCGGCCGGAAAGTCTCCTGGCTGGTGATGCGGCCGATCACCGGGCGCACCCACCAGCTGAGGGCGCATGCCGCGCATATCGGCCACCCGATCGTCGGCGATCCCAAATATTTCGACGTCGAGAACTGGGAGCTGCCGGGGGGCATCCAGAACCGCCTGCATCTCCTGGCCCGCCGCATCGTCATTCCGCATCCCGACGGCGGCGTTCTCGACGTCAGCGCTCCGCTGCCGCCGCACATGCAGCAGAGTTTTGCCGTGCTCGGCTTCGACGAGAAGAGCGGCGAGGATGCCGCATTGGAGCGGGCGTTATTGTGAAATCGGCGCTCGATCTTCGCGCCGTCCTCGCGCTCGTCGTGCTGTGCGGCTCCTGGGGCCTGAACCAGGTCGCGATAAAGGTGTCGCTGTGGGGCATGCCACCGGCTTTCCTGATGGGCGGGCGCTCGCTGATCGCCGCATTGCTCGTCTTTGCTTGGTGCCTGCTGCGGCGCAAGCCGATGTTCCGCTCCGACGGCACCCTGCTGCCCGGCCTCATCGTCGGGCTGCTCTTTGCCGGCGAGTTCCTGCTGCTCTTCTGGGGCCTGCAGCTGACGACGGCCTCGCGCGCCGTGGTGTTTCTCTACCTCGCCCCGTTCGTCGTCGCGGTGGGCGGCCATTACCTCTTCGGCGAGCGGCTCGGCCTCATGAAGCTCGTCGGCCTGGTCTGCGCGTTTCTCGGGCTGGTGCTGGCCTTTTCCGATCGGCTGTTCGCGGAGTCCGACGCATCCCTGCTGGGCGATTCCTTGTGCTTCGGCGCCGCCATTCTGTGGGGGCTGACGATCGTCGGGATCAAGGCGACTTCGCTCGCCCGCGCCCCGGCCGAGAAGACGCTTCTCTACCAGCTCGGCGTCTCGGCACTGGTCGGCTTCGGCCTGTCCTTGGCGCTCGGCGAACGGCTCGATCTTGGCCTCGCAACGTCCGTTCTGCCGGCGTTTCTCTACCAGGCGGTGTGGGTTGCGGCGATCACCTATGTCGCCTGGTTCGGGCTGATCCGCGACTATCCGGCGTCGCTGCTCACCTCCTTCACCTTCCTGACGCCGCTCTTCGGCGTCGCCTTCGGTGCGGCGATCCTCCACGAAAGTCTGACGCCGAGCCTCCTTGCCGCACTTCTCCTGGTCGCCGTCGGAATCTATCTGGTCAACCGAAGCACCGGGCAGCACGTCGCGACGGAAGCGGCGTGATCCGACTGCGATCGCCCGCCACTGCGGGGACCTTCACCCCAAACCAGGACCGCTACGACGCTCATGGCCAAGCCGGACGGAAATCCTCCCGACCCGATGCAATCGGCGCGAAGGATGGCGCGGCCGGAGCTGCAGAAGAAGTTTTACAAACGCGCCGAAATGCATGAGGAGCAAGGCGTTTTCACGCTTCGGCTCGACGGCAGGCCGGCGCGCACCCCGGCCCGCAATCCGCTCGCCGTGCGCGACCCGCGCCTTGCCGCGGCGATCGCCGCCGAATGGAATGCGCAAGGCGAGCACATCGACGCCGCCGCGATGCCCGTCACCCGCCTTGCCAATACGGCGCTCGACGGCGTCGCCGCGCGGCCGCAGGAAGTGCGCGATGACATCCTGGCCTATGCCGGCACCGACCTTCTCTGCTACCGGGCGGGCGAGCCGGAAGGCCTGGTAGCGCGGCAGCGCGGCGCCTGGGATCCGATCGTCGCCTGGGCGGAGCGGCGCTTCGGCGGCCGCTTCGTCCTTGCCGAGGGCGTGATGCATGTGCCGCAGCCGCAGGCGACGCTTGCGGCGATCGCGGCCGAGCTCGCTGCCATCGACGACCCCTTCCGCCTCGCCGGCCTGCATCTGGCGACCAATCTGTCCGGCTCGGCGTTGATCGCGCTGGCGCTTGCCGAAGGGGCGGTCGACATCCAGGCGGCCTGGGCGGCGGCCCATGTCGACGAGGACTGGAACATCAGCCAGTGGGGCGCCGATGCGGAAGCCATGCAGCGCCGCGCCCGCCGCTTCGAGGATTTCAGGGCCGCCGCTCTGGCGCTTCGCCCGTGCTAACAAGCTCGCAGAGGGGAGGACGAGATGCGCGACGTTCTGATCGAGCTGGAGAGGCGCCGCGAGGAGGCCCGCCAGGGCGGCGGCCCCGAGCGCATCGCCGCGCAGCACAAGCGCGGCAAGCTCACCGCGCGCGAGCGGCTGGCCGTGCTCCTCGACGAGGACTCGTTCGAGGAATTCGACATGTTCGTCGAGCACCGCGCCAGCGAGTTCGGCATGGCCAAGCAAAAGATCCCCGGCGACGGCGTGGTCACCGGCTGGGGCACCATCAACGGCCGGTCCGTCTTCGTCTTCGCCAAGGATTTTACCGTGTTCGGCGGGTCGCTGTCGGAGGCGCATGCCGAAAAGATCCAGAAAGTGCAGGACATGGCGCTCCGCAACCGCGCGCCGATCATCGGCCTCTACGACGCCGGCGGCGCCCGCATCCAGGAAGGCGTGGCGGCGCTCGGCGGCTATGCGGAAGTGTTCCAGCGCAACGTGCTCGCCTCCGGCGTCATCCCGCAGATCTCGGTCATCATGGGCCCCTGCGCCGGCGGCGACGTCTACTCGCCGGCCATGACCGACTTCATCTTCATGGTCCGCGGGACGAGCTACATGTTCGTCACCGGGCCCGATGTCGTGAAGACGGTGACCAACGAGAATGTCACGCCCGAAGAGCTTGGCGGCGCCTCGGTCCATACGGTGCGCTCCTCGATCGCCGACGGCGCCTTCGACAACGACCTCGAGGCGCTCCTGGAAATTCGCCGCCTCTTCGATTTCCTGCCCTTGTCGAACCAGGCGCCACCGCCGGAGATCGAGACGAGCGACCCGGCCGACCGCATCGAGCCCTCGCTCGATACGCTGGTTCCCGACCTCGCGACAAAGCCCTACGACATCAAGGAGCTGATCCTCAAAACCGTGGACGAGGGCGCCTTCTTCGAAATCCAGGAGGCGCATGCGAAAAATATCGTGACGGGCTTCGGCCGCATCGAGGGGCGCACCGTCGGCGTGGTGGCGAACCAGCCCATGGTGCTCGCCGGCGTGCTCGACTCCGACGCCTCGCGCAAGGCGGCGCGCTTCGTCCGCTTCTGCGACTGCTTTGCGATTCCGCTCGTCACCTTCGTCGACGTCCCCGGCTTTCTGCCGGGCACCGACCAGGAATATGGCGGCTTGATCAAGCACGGGGCAAAGCTCCTCTTCGCCTACGCCGAGGCGACGGTGCCGAAGGTGACCGTCATCACCCGAAAAGCTTTTGGCGGCGCCTACGACGTGATGGCCTCAAAACATCTGCGCGGCGACATCAACTATGCCTGGCCGACGGCGCAGATCGCCGTCATGGGCGCCAAGGGCGCGGTGGAGATCATCTACCGCAAGGACGCCGGCGACGCCGACAAGATCGCCGCCCACACGCATGCCTACGAGGCGCGGTTCCTCAATCCGTTCGTGGCGGCGGAGCGCGGCTACGTCGACGACGTGATCATGCCGCACTCGACGCGGAAGCGCGTGGCGAAAGCTCTGCGGCTATTGCGCACGAAGGATCTGGCCAATCCATGGAAGAAGCACGACAATATCCCGCTCTAGCCGTTGCGGATTCGCATCTGATGCGATAGCATCTGATGATGCGGACCACTTTGGACATCGACGATGACGTTTTGTCGGCAGCCAAGGAACTGGCGGCCGCTCGTAAGAAGACGGCCGGGCAGGTTCTGTCTGAACTGGCTCGGCAGGCGTTGACGCGGCCGGGGACGGCGGAAAGCTCTGCACGCCGCGGCGGGTTTCGGCTGTTGCCGAGGACGGGCAAGATCATCACACCGGAGCTCGTGGACAAGCTTCTGGAAGAGGATCTCTGAGCCGCGTGCGCGCTCTCTTCGACATCAATCTGATGCTCGCATTGTTTCAACCCGATCATGTACACCACGAGCGCGCGCACGAGTGGTGGGATGAGCACGTGGCAGGCGGATGGGCGTCTTGTCCGCTCACGCAAAACGGCTTCGTCCGCATCCTGTCGCAGGCGCGGTACCCGCAGCCAGTTACCGTCTCCCAGGCTCTGGCCCACTTGGCGGAGCAGGTTGCGGAAACCGACCACATCTTCTGGCCGGACGACGCCTCTCTTCTCGATCCGGGACTCTTCGCCAGCCACTTGATATTCGGGCCTAACCAGATAACCGACGTCTACCTGCTCGCGCTTGCGGTGAAGAACGGCGGCCGTCTTGCCACCTTCGACAGATCGATCAGGACAGCGGCCGTGCGCGGTGCCGAGCCGCATCACCTCGTCACATTGTGATATCGTGGTTGGAAGGACGGGAGCTGAAAAATGATTTACAGGGATGCCTCTGGACGACTGACCCGCTACTTGGCGGCGGCCGGGTTGGTGTTCCTCGCTGCCGCGCCCGCTTCGGCCGCGTGCTTCGAGGACGTCGGCTGCACGGACAGCCAGTATATGCGGGCGCAGGACCTGCGGCGGCTCTCCTGCGAAAACCTCTGGATGGTGCGCAACACGATCTTCGACGAGAACGGCCTCTGCTTCAAAACCCGCCGGGCGAGGAGCGTCTTCTCCAACGCCGACTGCTGGGTGGAGGAGCAGGCCGATGTCGCGCTCAACGACTACGAGCGCTCCAACGTCAGCAAGATAGTCGGCATAGAGTCCAGCTTCGGCTGTAATTGACCCCTTTACTTTTTGATAACCCTATCGGCAGGTCTTCCGGAACGGCCCAATTCGATTCAGCTTTTTGGATTAGTCTAGGGGTCATCCAAGACGGATTGCCGGGGGCAAGTATGTTGGCGTGCGACCTTATCCTCGAAGTCAGGGCGTCGCGGTCGCTCAGCGCCGACCAGGTCCTGCGGCTGGAGCGCATGGTGTTCGGCGCCGGCAGGCCGAGCCGCGATCAGCTCGACATGCTGTTCCTCATCGACGGCTACGTGGTCCGCGCCGATCCCAGCTGGGGCAATCTGCTCGCCCGCGCTGCCGTCGCCGCGCTGGTCGCCGGGGCCGACCCGCGGGACGTCGCGCCGGCCAGTTCCGCCTACCACTGAGATCGGGCGACCTGCTTCGCCGAGCGGTACCCCCGCCGACGTCACTCCGCATCGAGAAACTTCAGCACCGCCTTGTTGAAGGCTTCGGGGTCCTGCAGGAAGGCGAAGTGACTTCCCCTCGGGAAGATGACGAGATCCGCCCCGGGAATGAGGCTGGCCATCTCTTTGGTGTGTTGCGGCTTGATGGCCTCGTCGTGCTCGCCGTCGGCGATCGCCGTCGGGGTGCGGATCGATCCGAGCTGCGCGGCGGAATATTCGGGCTGCGTCATCCACATCTCCACGACGGCATCGACGAACCCCTTGAAATCGTCGGGCGTCGGCGAAAGCCGCTCGTAATCCTTGGCCGACCTCTCGATGTAGGCGCCGAAGACTGGATCGTTCTCAACGCCGGTCTTCACACCTGAAACGCTGTAATTGGCGCCAAAGGCGAAGAGCTTTTCGAGCCGCTCCGGGTGGCGCATGGCGATGTCCAGGCCGATGATGCCGCCATCGCTCCAGCCGACGATGGAAGCCTTGGGGATTTCCAGCCAGTCCAGCAGCGCCACGACGTCGTCCGCCATGAGCTGGTAGCTGTAGCTGGCCTCGTTGCGCGTGCTGCGGCCATGGCCCCGGCTGTCGACGGTGATGACTCTATGACGCTTGGCGAGCGCCGGAATCTGAAAGCCCCACACGTCGGAATGGCCCAGCCCGCCATGCAGCAGCAATATCACCGGATCCCCGGCTCCGTAGATGGCGAAGTAAAGCTTGATGCCGTTGATGTCGGCGATGCGGCTGTCCACCGGCTTTGGCATCGGCGGGTAGTCGGGAAGGGTCTGCCAGGGTTCCTCTGCCTGGGCGGGGAGTGTGGCTCCCGCAAGCGGCATGATGAACGCGAGCGACAGGGCAATACGGGCGAGAAGCGTCATGGCTCAATCCTCCCCAGCGGCTCGGCGGCCGCTTGCCGGTCCCGACAATCTTGGCGCGTGTGGTTCTACATCGCAACGGAAAACCGTCTCGCGATGCCCGTCGCAGGGCAGCATAAAACCTTCCTTATCCTTTGCGCGGCAGAGTCCTCCCGGGTTTTTCGAGGGGATCCGATGATTGGAGACATCGTCGCCGCGGTGAGGGCGTCCAAGCGCATTACCGCCGAGCACGTCCAGGCGCTCCGCCGCACCCTCTACGATGACGGCGTGGTGGAAAGCGGAGAGGTCGAGGCGCTGTTCACGCTTGACGAGGCCGCGACCGACCACGACCCAGGCTGGTGCATGCTGTTCACCGAGGCCGTCACGGACTGGCTTGTCGAGCAGCAATCGCCGCAAGGCTATATCAGCGAAGCAAATGCCGATTGGCTGCTGGCCCGCATCGCCCACGACGGGTCCGTCAAGACGGCGACCGAGCTGGAGCTCCTCGTCAAGGTCCTTGAGAAGGCAAAGTCGAGTCCCGACCGGCTCGCCGCCTTCGCCCTTGCGCAGGTCAAGAAAGCCGTCGTGGACGGCGAAGGGCCGCTGGCCGGCGGCGGAGCGCTGGAGCCGGGCCGGGTCGGCCGCGGCGAGGCCGAGCTGGTGCGCCGCATCCTTTATGCATTCGGCGGCGACGGCAATGTCGCAGTCACGCGCGCGGAAGCCGAGTTCCTGTTCGACATCAACGATGCCACCGCGGACGCGGAGAACGATCCCGTCTGGAGCGAGCTTTTCGTCAAGGCGATCGCCAATTTCATGATGGCCGCGTCGAGCTACGCGGTACCGAGCCGCCAGGAGGCGCTACGGCGCGAGGAATGGCTCGACGCGCCCTCGGGCGGCGTGGCCGATGTTTTTGCCCGCATGGCGGCAGGCGGCCTGCGCGGTTTTCTGCAGGGCTATCGCGAGCCTGGCGCCGACGCCGCCTGGGCGGAGCGGAACGCGGCCAGCGAAGCGGCCGCCCGCCGCTCCGAAGCGGTCACCGCAGACGAGGCGGATTGGCTCGCCCGCCGCATCGGCCGGGACGGCGCGCTCACCGCCAACGAGAAGGCGCTGCTCCGCTTCATCCGCGACGAATCCCCTGCCGTCCACCCCTCGCTGCAGTCGCTGATCGCCAAGGCGGCCTGAACGCCGCTCTACCTCCTCAGGGGAACTCGCCCGGTCCGCAGCTTGTTACTCGACTGTGATCGCACCGCGGGCGCATGAATGGCCTGCGGGGGCGCGAAGCTGAGAACGCGAGGGGCGACTGCGTGACGACTGCCTATCTCAACCGCATCGCCACCGCGGTGCCGCCCAACAACGTGCATGAATCGTTTATCCGCTTTGCTCAGGGACAGCTCCGCGACGACCGGCGCGCTTCGCTGCTCTTCAAGCGCCTAGCCGACAAGGGCGGTATCGAGCACCGCTATTCCTATTTCGCGCCGGCCAACGATCTAGACGGCGACGTCCTCAACTCGCAGGCCTTCTTCGTGCGCGGACGCTTCCCCAAGACTGCGGCGCGCATGCAGTTCTTCGAAGCGCACGCGCCCGTGCTCGCGGCGGAAGCCGTCGAGCGCCTCGGCCTCAACGGCGACCGCGATCGCATCAGCCACCTTCTGCTCACCTGCTGCACAGGCCTGTCCTCGCCCGGGCTCGACCTGGAACTGATCGACCGCTGCGGGCTGCCGGGAACCGTCGAGCGGAGCTTCCTCGGCTTCATGGGCTGCTACGCCGCGGTCAACGCGTTGAAGCTCGCCCGCCACATCGTGCGCTCCGAGCCGGAGTCGCGCGTCCTCATCGTCAATCTCGAGCTCTGCACCTTGCACCTCAAGGAAACCGTGGATCTCGAGCAGATCCTCTCCTTCCTGCTCTGGGGGGACGGCTGCGCGGCGAGCCTGGTGACGGCCGAGCCGGCCGGTCTCTCCCTCGACAGTTTTCGGGCGCTGCTCGCCGACGACACGCGCGAGCTGATGACCTGGAGCATCCGCGATTCGGGCTTCGACATGCTGTTGTCGGGCCAGGTCCCCACCGCCATTCACGACGCGCTCTCCGGCCACATCGGCACGATTCTCGACGGCGCACCGGTCGAGTCCATCGATCTCTGGGCGGTGCATCCCGGCGGCCGCTCCGTGCTGGACGCCGTCGAGCGCGCGCTCGATCTCGATCCGGCGGGCCTGTCCGCATCTCGCGAGGTGCTGCGGCGGTTTGGGAACATGTCCTCGGCGACCGTGATGTTCGTGCTGGAAGCGCTGCTCCGCACGGCGGCGAAAGGCGCCGCTGGCTGCGCCATGTCGTTCGGCCCTGGCCTGGTCGCGGAGACGATGCGCTTTCGCGCCGTCGGCTGACATGAAAGGCGGCCTGCCGCGCCGGGTCGAGGCGGAATGGCTTGACGAGCTGGCGCCGACGGATCCGCGCGCCATCCGCTCGCGGCGCGATCTCCGCCGCGTCAATTCCTTCATGCTGCAGGCCACCATCATGCGGCGTCTGCTGCTCGCGGCCTGCGGCGATGAGCCGCCGCGCTTTATCCTGGAGCTCGGCGGCGGCGACGGCTCGTTCATCCTGAAGGTGGGGCAAGGGCTCGCCCGGAACTGGCGGGGCGTTCGCGTGACCCTGCTCGACCGCCAGCCTGTCGTCGCGAAGGAGACGCGTGAAGCGTTCCAGGCGATCGGCTGGAAGCTTGAAGTGGTCACCGCGGACGTGTTCGCGTTCCTAGAAGCCGCAGCGGGGAAGCAAGCGGACGTCGTCACGGCAAATCTGTTCCTGCATCATTTTCCCGACGCTCGCCTTCGCCGCCTTCTTGCCCTGGCCGCAGCGATTGCGCCCCGTCTCGTCGCCTGCGAGCCGCGTCGCTCGGCCTGGTCGCTCGGCGCGAGTCGCCTGCTCTGGGCGATCGGCTGCAATGATGTGAGCCGCCACGATGCGGCCGCCAGCGTCCGCGCCGGCTTCCGCGGCACGGAACTCTCGGCGCTCTGGCCGACGCAGCAGGGCTGGCGGCTTTCGGAGCGGCCGGCCGGCCTGTTCAGCCATGCCTTCGTGGCGCAACGGGCGGACGCGACTGAACCGAGATGAGATACGACGCGATCGTCATCGGGGCTGGACCCGCCGGCGGCTCCGCGGCCATCCTGCTCGCCAGGGCCGGCTGGTCGGTCGCCATTGTCGAGAAGGCCGCATTTCCGCGCCGGAAAGTCTGCGGCGAGTTCATCTCCGCGTCGAACGCGCTGCTGCTTCGCGAGCTCGGAATCGCCGAGGCCTTCGATGAGCTTGCCGGACCGGAAGTGCGGCGCGTCGGGGCATACGCGGGTGACGCGCTGGTCGCGGCCGACATGCCGAGCGCCGTGGACGGTGCGGGGGGCCCGGGCGGGTGGGGGAGGGCTCTCGGTCGCGACAAGCTCGATACGCTCCTGTTGGAGCAAGCCGTCCGGGAAGGTGCTCGCGTCTGGCAGCCTTGGAGCGCAATAGGCCTGGAGCACGGCGATCAGGGTTACGCATGCAGGATCGCCGGCGAGGGCGAGGAGCGCACTCTGATCGCGCCGATCCTCATCGCCGCCCACGGCTCCTGGGAGCGCGGCACGCTGCCGACGCAAGCCGTCCGGCCGCACCGGCGGTCCGATCTGTTCGGCTTCAAGGCGCATTTCCGCAATTGCGATCTGCCCCCCGGCCTGATGCCGCTCCTCGCCTTCCCCGGCGGTTATGGCGGCATGGTGGCGAGCGATGGCGGCCGCGTCAGCCTCAGCTGCTGCATCCGCCGCGATACGCTGCAGGAGTGCCGGCGCCGCACCGGGGCCCCGCACGCCGCCGCGGCAATCCTGCAGCACATGTCGGACTCGTGCGTCGGCGTCCGGCAGGCCCTCAGCCACGCCGAGCTCGAGGATCGCTGGCTAGCCGCCGGGCCGATCCATCCCGGCATCCGCTGCCGGACCGCGAACGGCGTCTTCCTCGTCGGCAACGCCGCCGGGGAGGCGCATCCGATCGTCGCCGAGGGCATCAGCATGGCCATGCAGTCCGCCAGCCTCCTCTGCCGCCATCTCGTGGCGCGGCAGGACGACGCGCTCGCCGGCCGCCTCTTGCTCGATATCCACCGCGCCTATTCGGCGGACTGGCAGGCGCTCTTCGCAACGCGCATCCGTGCCGCCGCGCTCTTCGCCCATCTCGCAATGCGGCCGGTCGCGGTCGCCGCGCTGACCCCGGTCGTGAAGGCGTTCCCAAAAATCCTGACGCTCGGCGCTCGCTTGAGCGGCAAGACCAAGCTCCACGCCGGCCTGCGCGGAGACAAAGGCCCGCGCTCCAGTGCCATCCCCCGCGAAGATAGGGGTAAGGCGCGCAAGCGCAGCGCCTGAGCCCCGCGCCAAAGGCATCGCCGGCATTGCCAGCCAAAGCCTTTCCGGCCATGGACGCGGGCGATGACCCTCCCCGCCGCCGCAATTCCAGCCGCCGCCCGCTCCCGCGACCAGGGCGCGGTCCTCCGCGGCCTCGGCCTCTGCGTCCTCGCCATGATCATCCTGCCGGGGCAGGACGCGATCGCCAAATACATTTCTGGCACCGTCTCGCCCGGCCAGATCAGCTGGGCGCGCTTCCTGCTGCAGACGCTCTTCACCCTGCCTTTCCTCGTCTGGTTCCAGGGCTTTGGCGGCCTCGTGCCGAACCGCCTCTGGCCGAACGTGCTGCGCGGCGTCCTGATCGCGACGAGCAGCACGCTGTTCTTCCTGGCGCTGAAATTCATGCCGATGGCCGACGCCATCGCCATCTTCTTCGTCGAGCCGTTCATCCTCACCATCCTGTCGGCGGTCGTCGACAAGGAGCATGTCGGCTGGCGCCGCCGCATCGCCGTGGTGGCCGGTTTCGTCGGCGTGCTCATCGTGGTCAGGCCGAGCTACGACGTCTTCGGCTGGATCTCGCTCGTCCCGGCGGCCGGCGGCTTCATCTTCGCGGTCTATGCGCTCCTCAACCGGCGCCTGTCGGCCTACGACACGCCGCTCACCATGCAGTTCACCGCCGGCGTTTCGGCGCTCGTCGTCATCACCATTGCGCTCGGCATCGGCTGGCTGGTCGGCTTGCCGGACCTGACGCCGTCGCCGCTCGGCACGCGCGAGATATCCTTCCTGCTCGTCATGGGCGTGCTCGGCACGAGCGGGCATCTCCTCTTCGTCCAGGCGGCGCGGCTGGCGCCTTCGTCGCTGATCGCGCCGATGCAATATGTGGAGATCGCCGCCGCCGTCATCCTCGGCTATTTCATCTTCGGCGATTTTCCCGATTTCTGGAAATGGGTCGGCATCGCCATCATCGTCGCCTCCGGCGCCTACGTCTTCTGGCGCGAGAGCCGCGTCCGCTGAGCGCTCGTCGGCGAGGCCGGATCGGCCGGCTTGCCGGCCTCCCCGCCGCTCCCTAGAGACGGGGCGGGAGGAAGCGCATGTTCGCAAAAATCCTCGTCGCCAATCGCGGCGAGATCGCCTGTCGCGTGATCCGCACGGCGCGGCGGATGGGGATCGCCACCGTCGCCGTCTATTCCGAGGCGGACCGCAACGCGCTCATGTCGAGATGGCCGACGAGGCGGTGGCGATCGGCCCGTCGCCGGCGGCCGAGAGCTACCTGCGCATAGAACGGATCCTCGAAGCCTGCCGGCAGACGGGTGCGGCGGCCGTGCATCCCGGCTACGGATTCCTGTCGGAAAATCCCGCCTTCGCCGAAGCGCTGGAAGAGGCCGGCATCGTCTTCATCGGGCCGCCGGCCGCCGCGATCGCGGCGATGGGCGACAAGATCCAGTCGAAGAAATTCGCCGCCAAGGCCGGCGTGCGCACGGTGCCCGGCCATCTCGGCACGGTTGCCGATGCGGACGCGGCCGCCAAGATCGCCAAGCGGATCGGCTATCCGGTGATGCTGAAGGCCTCGGCCGGCGGCGGCGGCAAGGGCATGCGCGTCGCCCAAAACGAAGCGGAGGCGCGGCAAGGCTTTGCGCTCGCCCGCTCGGAAGCGCGTTCCGCCTTCGGCGACGACCGCATCTTCGTCGAGAAGTTCATCGAGGAGCCGCGGCACATCGAGATCCAGGTGCTCGCCGACGCGCATGGCAACGTCATCCACCTCGGCGAGCGCGAATGCTCCATCCAGCGCCGCAACCAGAAGATCGTCGAGGAGGCGCCGTCGCCGTTCCTCGACGCCGCCACGCGCGCCGCGATGGGCGCGCAAGCCGTCGCGCTTGCCGAGGCGGTCGGCTACCGGAGCGCCGGCACGGTGGAGTTCATCGTCGACCGCGACCGCAATTTCTACTTTCTGGAGATGAACACGCGGCTGCAGGTCGAGCATCCCGTGACCGAGCTCGTCACCGGCCTCGATCTCGTCGAGGAGATGATCCGCATCGCCGCCGGCGAAAAGCTGCGCCTCGCTCAGGAGGATGTGCGCCTCGCCGGCTGGGCGGTCGAGTGCGCGCATCTACGCGGAGGACCCGTTCCGCAACTTTCTGCCCTCGATCGGGCGTCTCGCCCGCTATCGCCCGCCGCCGGAAGGCACGGCCGGGGGCGTCACGATCCGCAACGACACCGGCGTGGTCGAGGGCTCCGAGATCTCGCTCTTCTACGATCCGATGATCGCAAAGCTCTGCACGCATGCGCCGGACCGGCTCGCCGCCACCGACGCGATGGCCGACGCGCTCGACGCCTTCACTATCGACGGCATCCGCCACAACATCCCGTTCCTCGCCGCCCTCATGGCGCATCCGCGCTGGCGGGAAGGGCGGCTCTCGACCGCCTTCATCGCCGAAGAGTTTTCCGGGGGCTTTCACGGCGCGCCGCTCGGCGAGGCGGAACGCGCGGTTCTCGCAGCGGTCGCCGTTTCCGCCGAGCTGGCGGAGCGAAGGCGGCTCGCCCGGCTCGGCGAGCCTTCCGCAGCCGCCGGCGAGCTGGCGCAGG
The DNA here is from genome assembly GCA_963846475.1 of uncultured Alphaproteobacteria bacterium. GTDB lineage: Bacteria > Pseudomonadota > Alphaproteobacteria > Rhizobiales > Afifellaceae > DASWJZ01. Next base: position 269,927 of record CAWJVZ010000003.1, read on the forward strand.
ACTGGGTGCTTGGGCTCGGACGCGAGCAGATTCCGGTGCATGTTTTCGCCGCCCCGGACGATGCGCTGGAAATCGCCCTGGCCGGCGCCGCGCCGCTCCGTGTCGCGACCGGCTGGCGTCCGGGCGAGCGCGTCTGGCGCGGCACGATCGCTGGCGAGCCGATCGTCGCGCAGATCGAGCGCCGCGGCCATGCCGTCCGCGTCGAGCGCCGCGGCGCCTCCTGCCTGACGCGTCTGCTCACTCCGCGCGCGGCCGAGCTCGCGGCGCTCATGCCGGAAAAGCCCGAGGCGGACACCTCTGGGGCGCTCCTTTGCCCGATGCCGGGCCTCGTGGTCTCGATCGTCGTCGCCGAGGGCCAGAAGGTGGCGGCGGGCGAGACGCTCGCCACCGTCGAGGCGATGAAGATGGAGAACGTGCTCCGCGCCGAGCGCGACGCCGTCGTCGCACGAATCCTCGTCAGGCCGGGCGACAGCCTGGCGGTCGATGCGGTGATCATGGAATTCGCCTGAGCCGGGGAGGGGGATGGCCGAGCCGCGATCCGTCCAGGTCCGCATCTCCGGCCGCGTCCAGGGCGTCAGCTTTCGCGTCTGGACGGAGCGCCGGGCCAATGCGCTCGGCCTCTCCGGCTGGGTGCGCAACCTGCCGGACGGCGACGTCGAAGCCGTGTTCAGCGGCCCGGCCGAAGCCGTGGACGCGATGCTCGCCGCCTGCCGCGACGGGCCGCGGCTCGCGCGGGTGGAAAAGGTGGAGATCGTCGGCGAGGCCGAGCCGGCCTCCGGGCCTTTCACGATACGCAGCCGCCGCTAGCAGCCACCACCCGCGTTCGCAAGAACCTGACTCGGCGCGTGGTTCCTCCCCCGTCGCTAGCGACGGGGGAGGGGGACCATGCGAAGCATGGTGGAGGGGGCGGGCATGAGCGCCGCGGCCGGCACTTGCCCCCTCCACCGCCGCAGCCTGTCCTCGGGCCGGCCGTCGGCCGGACCCGGGGGGCGGTCCCCCTCCCCCGCTAAGCGGGGGAGGAACCCGGGAAACCGTTGTGCCATCCGATTGCAATTCCCGGCATTAGAAAACTCCCTCGTGAAAGCCCCTTCCATGCGGCTTGCCGTTCGGAAGCGCCGCGAACGGGTCGTGCATCGGCACGTTGAAGGGTCCGAAATGTCTTACGTTTCGCGTCAGGATCGTCAGGTTGTGGCGCTCGGCCGTGGCGGCGATGGCCACGTCGGCGAAGCCGGGCTCGATGCCGGCGGCACGCGCCCTGTCCTGCAACGCGCCAGCGACCAGTGCGACGGACAAGTCGAACGGGAGAATGCGCCGGTCGAAGAGCTCGACGGTCGCTTCGATCCAGCGGCCGATCAGCCGTGCCCTCTCTCCGGCGCCGATGCGCTCGAGCTTCGCGGCGCCCGCCTTGAATTCCGCTATGCTGACGGTGGAGAGATAGAGATCGTCGGAGTTCGCGCGGAGCCAATCGGCGAGCTGCGGCGCAGGCGCATGGCGCTGCGGCCCGAGCGCCGAGACGACGTCCGTGTCCAACAGGAACATCGCTCAGAGATCGACGTCGCGGAGCGGCGCCGATGACCGCTCCGGGACGTCGTCCGGCGATCCCGGGAAGCTCAACAGCAGGTCGGCAAACGAGGGCGCCCGGTCGTTGACGCGCGCCCATTCCTGCGCCGAGACGAGCACGGCGACCGGCTTGCCGTGCCGCGTGACGGTGACCGGCTCTCCCGCCTCCGCTGCATCGACCAGGGCCGAGAATTTCGCCTTGGCCTCCTGAAGCTGCACCATTCGCATTGCCGATACCTGCTCTGACTAGTTTAGTCAGATATAGACTGCAACTGGCACGGTGTCGAGGGATTGTGAGCCGCCGTTGATGTGACCACCGGGCAGCGGCGGCGGACCGCCGTAGCCCGCATGGAGCGAAGCGCAATGCGGGACTCTCTGGGCGCCGAGAAGAGATCCCGACCCGGATTTCGCTTCGCTTCATCCAGGCTACGAGATGACGCCGCGCGGTAGAGTTCCTCGGAGTTACACTCCTGTCTTTACCATCGGCAGCGATCGTTAGAATTGGCAATGGCGCCTTCACCGTTTGTTAAGCTAGCCTGCCGGGGCAGGAGCGGTGTCGCGTCATGGTCAGGTTCAGTTTTTCGGAGTTCGTGCTGGCCGCCGGTTTGGCTGCCGGCGTTCTGATTCCCTTCGGGATCGCCGCCGGCGCGGTTGGCGACAGCGAGGTCCGGAGGGTCGCCGAGGCGGTGCCCGCGCCGGCCCGCATGCTCGGCGGCGCGGCTGATGTCCAGCTCCGCTTCATCCAGGAGGATGGTCCGGCGGACGGCCACGTGCGCGTGGAAGTGACGCCGGAAACGCGGGGCCTGACTGTTTTGGAGGCCCGCTCCGCCGCCCAGCAGGCTTTTCTGGAGGCGCTGAACGAGCCTGGCCTCGGCGACGATCTGTCCCGGATCAAAGTGGTCGTGCGGCTCATGCCTGCCTCGCACCCCGATCCCGGCGCCGCCGAGCTGACATTACTGTTTCTCCACAAGGGCGGCAGCGACTGGACGATCCTCGCCGGCGAGTGAGGCGGGCCGCCGCCCGCGACTGTCATCTTCGGGCGAGCGCAGCCTCGTAGCCGGATGAGCGTAAGCGAAATCCGGGAATGCCTCTCGTCCAAATACCCAGTATGGCGCATTCGCCACAAGAGCACGTCGAGGCCGTGCTTCACAGCTCGCTCGGCAACCACGAAGGCAAGACCGTGGGGGCTGTTGGTGTGCATCCGCCCCGGTAGCGGATAATGCAAGTCGCATAAACCAGTCAGCTCGACCGATGCTTTGCCGCACAACGGCGGAACTGGAGAGGAAGCCTTTTCAAGCACTTAGGCGCCGGTAACCAAGATCCTTAATTGTTTCTTTACACATTGGACCTCATATGCAAAAAAAGGCGGCGGGTTGCAGCCCGCCGCTTGGATCGTTTTGGACCCTCGGACGTTTGAGGGTCAGATAATAAGCCAGTCCAGAATCGCGAGTAGGAGTGCCGAGATAGCCGTCCCGGATACTAACCGGAAGGTGGCTCGGCGCTCTGCTTTTTTACGTCTGAGCGCTTCCTCGCGTATGCTGTTCTCGTTTTCCTGCAGGAACTCGGCTGCCGCTTGGTAGCGACAGTTGGTATTTAGGACCTCAAGATGGTCCTCGATCATAGTCAGGATCGAGAGACGTTGCAGAAGGTCAGGGTACGCGTCACGGGTAAGTTGACGCAGCCCGTCCGACATGCGGACGGGAGCGTCTCGTTGAGAGCTTTGTATGCTCATCTTTTACACCTTTCTCACCTTTCCGGTTTATATTTCTCCTCACCATTTTTGAATACCTCCCTTGGCACGTGCGGCTGACGCGTTACAAAAAAAGAGCAGGGTCAAGCCGCCTTTTGCTCCCTGCTCTTGTTCAAATAGCTGGCGTTCATGATCGCCAGCCTGAATGCGACCTTGCCCGCCTCATTCACCGAGAAAAAGCGCGAGACCCGCTCAGTTGCCTCGTTGATATCTCGCCCGCACTCCTCAACGAGGCCGCGGTCGATCAGGCCGGCGATAGTCCGGTAAACCATCGTCGTATTCATTGCCCTTCCGCGGAAACGGTCGGTCAATCCCAGGACGTCACCGTACCCGAACTTCCGGCCTTGGTGATCCATGTAGAGGGCGCAAGCGAGAACGGTGACCTCAAAGTGGGAGAGCGGCTCCTCGAACTCTGCAGAACCGAGTGACAGCGCGATCATGGCGTCGTCATGATCGCCAGCGGCGAGTTGTGGGCGGAGCAGCTTCATGACTCTTTCGAGCGACTGAAGGACCGCCTTGTGGATGGTCGCACCGGCGCCGGAGGCGCATTCGCCGCCCGACCCTTCGCTAACCATCAGTTGGACCAATTTATTCATCTGTAGCTCCTCTTTGCCTTGGCCTGGGTTGCTCTCCCATCCCATTGGCTTGTGGGACCGGTTCCCTCAGAGCACCCTCAAGAGGAATATGTCGTTATACGGCCGTAAAATCAAGTCCGATTTTATGGCCGTGGAATGACTAGAGGTGACCTTGGCTGCTCGAACCAATGCGGGCTTTCGCCTCGCGCTCCGGGCTCTTCAGCCACAGGAGAGCGGCCCCGGCCGCCAGCAGGCTGCAGAGCGCGGCAAGCCAGAGCGCGCCCGAATAGGCGGCGAGAAAGGCGGCTTCCAGCGCGGGCCGTGCCGGGTCGGCGGGGCCGGGAAGCTCGCCGAAACGCGCCGCAGGCGAGGCGCCCTGCCAGCGGAATATCAGGCCGGCCACGGTGCCGAGCAGCGCCACCGCGATAAGGCCGGCGATCCGGCTCGCCGCATTGTTGATTCCCGAAGCCGCCCCGGATTGTGCGTCCGGCGCCGAATTCATCACCACCGTGGTGAGCGGCGACACGAGGGTTCCCATGCCGATTGCCATCAGCAGGACAGGGGCGAACACGCCGAACCAGTAGTCCGGCAGGCCGAGGGCCAGGATCGCCATTGCCGCCGCCACCAGGAGCGACCCCGCGACCAGGAATGTTCGGGCCCCGTAGCGGTCCGACAGCGAGCCGGCGAAGCGTGACAGGATCCCGATCACGAGTCCGAACGGCAGCAATGTGAGGCCGACTGCCGACGCCGGCATGTCGCGGCGTTCGATCAGATCGAAGGGTAGCAGGAACAGAACCCCGGCAAGCGCCCCGTAGAGGAACAGCGTGAGGATGTTGGCGGCCAGGAACGGCCGCGAGCGGAATAGGCCGAGCGGCATAACCGGATTGGCGGCGCGCCTCTCTGCGCCCCAGAACGCGGCGAGCCCGGCGATGCCGAGGGCCATCGCCGCGAGCGCGATCGGCGTGCCGGCGGAACCGTCCGACAGCGCTGTGAGCCCGTAGGCCAACGCCCCGAGGGCCGCGACCGCGAGCGCCGAGCCGAGCCAGTCGAGCGGCCCCGACGCGGTCTCGTCGCGGCTTTCCGGCACAAAACGCCAGGCCAGCCAGAGCGCCGCCGCCGACAGCGGCAGGTTGATCCAGAAGGCGGCGCGCCAGCTCAGCAGGTCGATCAAAAAACCGCCGAGCGGCGGCCCGAGGGCCGTGGTGATTGCCGAAGCCGCCGCCCATGTGCCGATCGCCTTTCCGCGCACGTCCCGGGGAAACGACGCCGATAGGATGGCGAGGCTCTGCGGCACCAGCAGCGCCGCGCCAAGGCCCTGGGCGACGCGCGCCAGGATGAGCATCGCGGCGCCCGTCGCCAGCGCGCAGAGCAGCGAGGCGGCGGCAAAGATCGCGATTCCGGCGATGAAGACGCGCTTGCGGCCAAGGCGGTCGCCGAGGCTGCCGCCGACCAGGATCAAGGCGCCGAGCATGAGCGTGTAGGCGTTCACCACCCATTGCAGCTGGCCGAAGCCGGCCCGAAGATCCTCCTGGATTGCCGGCAGCGCGATGGTCACCACCGTGCCGTCGATGAAGGCCATCGCCGAGGCCAGCACGGTCGCCGCGAGCACCAGGTTCGTTCGGACGCCGTCGAGAGAGCTTCCCGGCGGAATCCGTTTGGCCGATTCCGGCAGGCGTTGCATGGACGGTCTCCGCGAAGTTGGAACTTAGCGAGGGGCAGGAGCGGCCGCTATGCTCGATGGCGGCCGCCTCTGTCACCTAGCCCGGATGGAGCGAAGCGAAATCCGGGGAGATCATTGAGGCGTGAGGCATCCCGCATTGCGCTCGGCTCCATGCGGGTTACGGCGGCCGGCCTCCCAGCGTCTCTCCAAATATCGTCTCGAACTCAGCTCTGAGTGCGTCATCCACCTCCGCCATTGAGATCGGCAAGCCGAGATCGACGAGGCTGGTCACGCCGTGGCCCGCAACCCCGCAGGGCACGATCCCGGAATAATGCTCCAGATCGGGTTCGACGTTCAGGCTGATGCCGTGAAAGCTCACCCAGCGCCGCACGCGGATGCCGATGGCGGCGATCTTGTCTTCCGTTCCGCCGCCGGCGAGCGGCGGCTTGTCGGGCCGCCGCACCCAGACGCCGACGCGATCCTCGCGGCGCTCGCCGGTCACGTTGAAGCGACCGAGCGTGGCGATGATCCACGCCTCCAGCGCGGCGACGAAGCGCCGGAGGTCCGGCTGCCTGCGGTTCAGGTCGAGCATGACATAGGCGACCCGCTGGCCGGGGCCGTGATAGGTGAACTCGCCGCCGCGGCCGCTGCGGAACACCGGAAACCGGCCGGGCGCGAGGAGGTCGGCGTCGCGGGCGCTGGTCCCCGCCGTGTAGAGGGGCGGATGCTCCAGGAGCCATACGCGCTCGGGCGCCTCGCCCGCCGCGATCGCCGCCGCCCGCGCCTCCATCGCGGCGACGGCCTCGGGGTAGGGGACGAGGCCCTCGCTGACGGCCCATTCCACTGGCGGGCCCGAACCGCGAAGCAAAAACTCCGAACGAAGCTCGTCCCGCGCCGTCTTCCGCGCCGCGCGCGTGAGCGCGCCTGTGTCGCCAAGGTTGTTCATGCGCCGTCGTTGTAGGCCGATCCCGACCGGAATCCAGGGCCGGCGCATGGCGCCTGCGCCCGTGACGGCGGGCGGTTTCCGGCGACGCGCCGTAGGTAAGACTGGACCGAGCAAACCGCCCGAGGATGCTTGCTCTTAATCGGTTCGGCGCTTGCTCGTTCTAGAGGATCGCATGTTCGGTCGATGTTCGGCATCGAGGATTTTTCCGAAAAGCTGAATGGGAACGGGATCATATTGGAATTCCTTCACCCGAACACCGCGCGCGGCAGCCGGGCGGCAGCCGCGCGCGTGCGGCGCGCGTGCGGGCTTCGACGCCCGCTCGCGCCGATCGCCCGCGCCCTTGTGATCCCGAGACCCATTTGCTACATGACCGCCGCCGGTGAAGCCGGTGCCAGCATCAGCGGTCGTGGCGGAACTGGTAGACGCGCAGCGTTGAGGTCGCTGTGGGGAGACCCGTGGAGGTTCGAGTCCTCTCGACCGCACCATGCTTGAAGAGGCGGCTCCGGGCCGCCTTTTTCACGTGCACCGGCTTCGCGTCCTCTCCCTTCTCCTGATGGGGGCAGCGCGCTAGACCGTCCGCAGGCGAGCGGAGGGAATGCGGTGGAGAACGACGCGGCCGCAGCACCGGATTCGGAGGCGCAGCCCTCCATCCGCGACGAGGAGGGGGCGCTCCGGCCCGACTTCGTCGATGAGGTGCTGGGCGCCACCGAGCGCCAGGACGGCGAGGCGCTCCGCCGCCTCGTCGGCGACCTGCACGAATCCGACCTCGGCGACGTGCTGCAGGCGCTCGATCCGGAGGAGCGCGACCGCCTCGTCCGCCTGCATGGGCAACGACTTCGACTGGGTGGCGCTGACCGAAGTCGACGAGACGATCCGCAGCGAGATCCTCGAAATCGATCCCGAACGAGCAGATCGCCGAGGTCCGTGCGCGAGCTCGACCCCGACGACGCGGTCGAGATCGTCGCCGACGCTCGACGACGAGGACCGCGAAGAAGTCCTGGCCGGGCTGCCGCTTCGCCGAGCGCATCGCGCTGGAGCGGAGCCTCGACTACCCGGAGGAATCCGCCGGGCGGCGGATGACGACAAAATTCATCGCCGTGCCGCCGTTCTGGACCGTCGGCCAGACCATCGATTTCATGCGCGAGGATGCCCGCCTGCCGGACGAGTTCACCGAGCTCTACGTCGTCGATCCGCGCTTCCGCTTCCTTGGCACGGTGCCGCTCGACCGGCTGCTGCGCTCCAAGCGCCCGACCAAGATCGAGCGACATCATGGGCGAGGCAAAGCACTCGGTGCAGGCGACCGACGACCAGGAGGACGTCGCCCGTCTCTTCGAGCGCTACAATCTCCTCTCCGTCGGCGTGGTCGACGAATGCCGGCCGGCTCGTCGGCGTCATCACCGTCGACGACATCGTCGACATCATCGAGGAGGAGGCGGACGAGGACATCAAGCGGCTCGCCGGCGTCGGCGACGAGGAGATCTCGGAGGGCGTCTTCTCCATCGTGCGGCTGCGGAGCTCCTGGCTTCTCGTCAACCTCGTCACCGCGTTCCTGTCCGCCTCAGTCATCGCGCTGTTTGAGGTCGACGATCGAGCGGATCGCCATCCTGGCCATGCTGTTTCCGATCGTTGCCGGGCTCGGCGGCAATGCCGGCACGCAGACGCTGACGGTCACGGTCCGCGCCATCGCCACGCAGCAGATCAACGATTCGGCAATGCCTGGCGGCTGATCGGCCGCGAGGTGCTGGTCGGCATCTCCAACGGCGTCGCTGCTCGGCTGCGTGACCGGCGTTATCGTCGCGCTTCTGTTCGGCCGGACGGATCTCGGCCTGGTGATCGCCGGCGGCATGTTCGTCAGCCAGACCGTCGCCGCTTTTGTCGGGCATCGTCGTGCCGCTCGCGCTCGACCGGCTTAACGTCGATCCCGCCGTCGCCTCGTCGCATCTTCGTCACCGCGATGACCGACGCGATCGGCTTCTTCGCCTTCCTCGGCCTTGCGACTCTGCTTCTGGCCTGACCCTGTCCGGGCCTTGCAGGCGCCGGTTAACCTTGCGCGTTAAGGCGGCGCAAAGGATAAGGCGGCATGAACAGGCAACCACGCCGGATTTCCTTGGGATTGCCCGCCGCATGCTTTTGACTAGGTGCTCGAAGGTTTTCGCCGCGCTGGCCCTGTCGCTCCTTCTCGGCTCGTGCGGCGGCGGCCCGGAGATCAGCGAGGGTGGCGGTCGTACCGTCGGCGCCACGGGGGATTCCGACCCGCATCCCGGCGTCCGGCGGGCTCACTCCATGCCGGTCCAGGGCATCGACATCTCCAAATACCAGGGCGACATCGACTGGAATCGCGTGCGCGATGCCGGCATCCGCTTCGCCTACCTGAAAGTTTCCGAAGGCGGCGACCACGTCGACACGCGCTTCTACGAAAATTGGGAAGCCGCCGCCCGTGCCGGCATCGCTCGCGGCGCTTACCATTTCATCTACTGGTGCCGCACTGGCGGCGGAGCAGGCCGTGTGGTTCACGCAAGCCGTCCCGCACGACCGGACGCAGCTGCCGCCCGTCCTCGACCTGGAATGGAATGGCGATTCGCCGACCTGCCCGAAGAGGATACCGCGGGAGGACGCCCTGGAGAAGATCAGGCTTCTCCTCAACATCATGGAGCACCATACCGGCAAGAAGCCGATCATCTACACGGACATCAATTTCCATAAGCGACGTTCTGCAGGGCGAGTTGCGCGATTACGAGTTCTGGCTGCGCAGCGTCGCGGCCGAGCCGCACGAGCGCTACGACAACCGGCCATGGGTGTTCTGGCAATATACCGCGACGGGCCGGGTCCCGGGCATCAGCGGCAACGTCGACCGCAACGCCTTCCACGGCTCGCCCCGCGAGTGGAGCGAGTGGCTGAAGGCGCACGGCCTGGCCGAATAGCTATTCCGGTCGCGGTCCGGCCCGTTCGGCCCCGCCGCGCACCTGCCTGGGCTTGCGTCTTGCCCACGCCTCCAGGCCGAGACGCGCCGCCACTGCGGCGGCGCGCAGGGCAATGCCGGCCATGATGCCTTTACGCGGGCCCGCCGGGCGCCGCGGTGGAGCCGGCGCCGGCTCGCTTCGCTTGTTCTGATCCGCTCCTTTCTGGTCGGAGAAGCGCATCGGCTCGCGCTTCCCCTGTTCCGCCTCGGCCTTGGCCTCAGGCGAGTTGCGGCTCTTGCCGAGAGTGTCGGCCATGCTGGCGCCGCGCGTGCCCATCGGCTGTTCGGGGCCGGTGGTGGAATCGCGCGCCGTCTGATGCTCCATCTCGGAATTCAGCTCGGCGCCCATGATGATGATGCTGACGGAGATCCACGTCCACATCATGAAGCCGATGACCGCGCCGAGCGAGCCGTAGGTGGCGTTGTAGTCGGCGAAGTTGGCGAGGTACCAGGAGAACAGGATCGAGGCGATCAGCCACAAGGCGGTGGCGATCACGGCGCCCCAGGTCACCCAGCGCCACTTGGCGCGCTCGCGGCTGGGCCCGTAGCGGTAGAGCACCGAAATCGCCGCTACGGCCGCCACAAAAAGGACCGGCCAGCGCAGGAGCGAGATCAGGAATTCCGTCACCCCGCCGAGGCCGACAAACGCAAGGATCGCCGGGACAACGCCGACGGCGACGATGAACAGGATGCCGATGATGATGGCGCCGAGGGTGAAGAGAAGGGAGATCAGGTTGAGCTTGATGAACGAGCGCTTCTCCGTCTCGTCGTAGGCGATGTTCATCGCCTCGAAGAGCGTCTTGATGCCGTTATTGGCGCTGTAAAGCGCCAGCGCCAGGCCGAAGATGAAGCCGAAGCTGAGCGAGGCGGGATCCTGCGAGGCGAGGCTCTGCAACTGGCTTTTGATCAGATCGACGCCGCCCGACGGGAGGAAGCCGCCGAGGAAAGCGATGTGGTCGGCGATGGTGACGGGATCGGCGACGAAGCCGTAGATGGAGACGAAGGCGGCGAGCGCCGGAAAGAGCGCCAGCAGGAGATAGAAGGTGGCGCCGGCGGCGATCAGCGTGACCCGGTCTTCGTTGAACTCCGCCCAGACCCGCCAAAGGATGTCCTTCCAGGCTTCGAGATTGAGGCGCGAGGGGCCGGTGGCGTCGCGGCCGCGGCCATGCTCCAGGCCGGCATCCATCGTGGTCATCGGAATTCCCGCGTTTCGCGAATATGGCTGAAAACCAGCCGGGGCGCGGCAAGGTTCCGGAACCAACAAACCTTGCGAGGCGAGCCGCACGCCGTTAGCAAGGCACGCCCCCCTGATGCAGGCATCGACCATGACGCAAAAGCTTCTTCTCCTCCCCGGCGACGGCATCGGCCCGGAGGCAATGGCGGAGGTCAAGGCGGTCATCGCCTTCATGAACGAGGCCGAGCTTGCCGCATTCGAGACGGAAGAGGACCTCGTCGGCGGCATCGCTTACGACGCGCACGGCGTGGCGATCACCGAGGAGGCCATGCGAAAGGCGCTCGCCGCCGACGCGGTGCTGTTCGGCGCCGTCGGCGGTCCGAAGTGGGATGCCGTGCCTTACGAGCAGCGGCCGGAGGCGGCGTTGCTCCGGCTCCGCAAGGAGCTCGGCGTCTTCGCCAATCTCAGGCCGGCCATCTGTTACCCCGCTTTGGCAGATGCCTCCTCACTGAAGCGCGAGCTGGTCGAGGGGCTCGACATCCTGATCCTCCGCGAGCTGACCGGCGGCGTCTATTTCGGCGAGCCGAAGGAGATCCGCGACCTCGGCAACGGCCAAAAGCGTGCCGTCGACACCCAGGTCTACGACACGTTTGAGATCGAGCGGATCGCCCGCGTCGCCTTCGATCTCGCCAAAAGGCGCCGCAACAAGGTGACCTCGATGGAGAAGCGCAACGTCATGGTCTCCGGCGTTTTGTGGAACGAGGTGGTTAGCCGCGTTGGCCGCGAGGAATTCCCCGACGTCGAGCTGGATCACATGCTCGCCGACGCCGGCGGCATGCAGCTGGTCCGCCGCCCGAAACAGTTCGATGTCATCGTCACCGACAATCTGTTCGGCGACATGCTCTCCGACGTGGCCGCAATGCTGACCGGCTCGCTCGGCATGCTGCCGTCGGCCTCGCTCGGGCTCCCCGATCCGCAGACCGGCAAGCGCAAGGCATTTTACGAGCCGGTGCACGGCTCGGCGCCCGATATCGCCGGCAAGGGCTTGGCCAATCCTATCGCGATGATCGCTTCCTTCGGCATGGCGCTCCGCTATTCCTTCGGCATGCGGCGCGAGGCCGACCTCCTCGACCAGGCGATCGCCGGCGTGCTGGAGCAGGGGCTGAGGACGCGGGACATCCTGTCGGACGGCATGCGCGAGGTCGGCACCAGGGAGATGGGCGCGGCGATCCTGGCAGAGTTCCGCAGCCTCGCGGCAGCCTGACCGCTCGCAACGGGCAGGCTTAAAGAAAGGCGATCCAGCGCCCGGCAAGCAATGCCGAAATCCAAATTCCCATCGACACCAGGGCAGCGATGCGAAGGCGGGGGCTGATGACCCCGCCTGCTTGCGCCGTACGCCAGGCAGCGCTGAGGCGGACGGCGAGCGCGTTGGCCGTGCCGAGCGCGACCAGAGTCAATTTCGTCAGAAACGCCGGATTGGCGGCATATTCGAGAGGTTGCACGCTGAACAGCAGGAATCCCGTGGCCACGGCGAGCGCGAGTCCTGTCGCGGAGAACGCACTCATCAGCCGGAGAAATGCACCCGCCGGCACGCCGCGGAACAGGCCCAGCATCTTCAGGTCAGCCGGGAGAATAGTGCCGATCAGCAGTGTCAGTGCGAAGATGTGCCCAGCATTGAGCAGCGGGTATAGATAGACGGATCGACGGAGGAGCGCCGCAACTTCCCATTCGTGGAGCGCATGCAGCCATTCAGCCAGCATCCGCTGCTCGCCTGCTCAGATGCTCGGCACGCGGTTGGGATAGACGTCGTAGGTTTTGTCGCCGACGATCACTCTCGCCGCCTTCATGCGCCGTTCCGCGTGATCGCGCGAGCGGAAGCCGACGCAAGTCACCGTGTCGCCGACCTTGGCGGCGCCCTCGTCGAAGCCCGCCCGCAGGCTTGCCGCGAGCGGCGCGAGGTCTACCTCCCAGACGCCGTCTTCGGCGCGCAGCTTCAACGCGACGTGCGGATTGCCGATGTAAATCTCCTCGACGACCCCGGTGAGCTCGAACGGCTGATCCTCGGTCCAGGCCCAGCCGTGATGGGCAAAGCCGGGGGAGGCGAGCAGCGCACTCGCCGCAACACCCGCTCCAAAAGCCCTGCGGGAAAGATTGAGATGGCTCATGGTTCTGCTCCGGATTACGCCGCTCCTTCCGCCATCATAGAACAGCAGGCCTTGATTGACATCGGCAGCCAAGCGCGTAAATAGCCGCACATCCTGGAGACGCGCATGGCTCGGTTCGGGCTCATCCTGAAGACGACAAAGTCGGCTGCCGCCGCTTGCGTCTGCGCGTCCGCCAAAACCACGAAAACGACCCGCTGAATCCGCTCCGCTCCCGCTGCTCTCCCCGGGAACGGCAGGGGAGACGGCCCGCATGAAAAGTGCGGGTCACATGCGGGAGAGGGGCAAAAGGAGTTTCCAGATGGGCCTGAAGATCGCCGTCGTCGGGGCAACCGGCAATGTCGGCCGCGAGATGCTCACCGTCCTGGACGAGCGCGGCTTTCCCGCCGACGAGGTGGTTGCGCTCGCCTCGCGCCGCAGCCAGGGCACGGAGGTCTCCTTCGGCGACCGTACCCTCAAGGTGCAGGCGCTGGAGAACTTCGATTTTTCCGGCACGGACATCGCGCTGATGTCGGCGGGCGGCGCCGTCTCCAAGGAATGGTCCCCGAGGATCGCCGCCAAGGGCTGCGTCGTCATCGACAATTCCTCCGCCTGGCGCACCGACCCCGACGTGCCGCTCATCGTGCCTGAGGTGAATGCCGACGCGATCGAGGGTTTCCGCAAGAAGAACATCATCGCCAACCCGAACTGCTCGACGGCGCAGCTCGTCGTGGCGCTGAAGCCGTTGCACGACCGCGCGAAGATCAGGCGCGTCGTCGTGGCGACCTACCAGTCGGTTTCCGGCGCCGGCAAGGACGCTATGGACGAGCTGTTCAACCAGACACGCGCCGTCTTCGTCGCCGATTCCATCGAGGCGAAGAAATTTCCCAAGCGCATCGCCTTCAATGTCATCCCGCACGTCGACGTCTTCATGGAGGACGGCTCCACGAAGGAAGAGTGGAAGATGATGGTGGAGACCAAAAAGATCCTCGACCCGAAGATCAAGCTGACGGCCACCTGCGTGCGCGTGCCTGTCTTTGTCGGCCATTCGGAGGCGGTGAACATCGAGTTCGAGCGGCCGATCACGGCCGAGGAGGCGAGAGACATACTGCGCGAGGCGCCGGGCTGCCTGGTCGTCGACAAGCACGAGGACGGCGGCTACGTCACCCCTTACGAATGCGCCGGCGAGGACGCCACCTACATCTCGCGCATCCGCGAGGACCAGACGATAGAGAACGGGCTGTCGCTGTGGGTGGTCTCCGACAATCTCCGCAAGGGCGCGGCGCTGAACGCCGTGCAGATCGCCGAGCTGCTGCTCAACCGCGGCTTGATCGCGGCCAAAAAGGCAGCCTGACCGCAGCGGTGGCGGCTGGTCCCAAAGTTCTGGTGACGGGCTTCGGCCCGTTCCCGAATGCGCCTGAAAACCCGACGCAGGCACTTGTGCTGGGACTCGCTGCGGAGCCGGCCGAGAGCTACGGCGCGACTGCGTTTCGGGCAGTTGTGCTGCCCACAGACTACCGGAAGTCCTGGCCCATACTAAGGCGCCTCTATCGCAGCTTCGCGCCCGATGTGGTCGTGCATTTCGGCCTGAGCCGCCACGCTAGCGGATTGCTGATCGAGCGCTGCGGTAGAAAAAGGATCGATCCGAACCGGCTGGATGCTGTCGGCTTCGCGCCGCCTTCCGGCCTTTGCCGCAGATTGGGCCCGGAGAGCCTGGAAGCGACTCTGCCCTTCACCAGGATCGCAGGCGAATTGACCGAAGCGGGATTTCCCGCCGCGATATCCGAGGATGCTGGCGGCTATGTCTGCAACGCCACGCTGTATCGCTCGCTGCTAGCCGCACCGGCCGGCAAGCGGCTGGTTGGATTCGTCCACGTCCCGCCCGAGGGCGCGGGCGGCTACACGCGGGCGCGCCTGAGCTCCGCAGCAAGGCTGATTCTCCGTGAGGCCGCTGGGGCGTGGACAGCCGCCAAGGCGATGAGCTGCGGCAAAGTGCGGCTCGTTAACGCTTTGTAAACCATACTTTCAGGTTGCCGGGATCGGGTGGGGAGTTGCTACATTTTACGTTTAATCCAAGCTGGAGCCGTAAGATGCGTGCGACTTTCTCTTCCCGAGAGCCCTTCCTCGCTGCAGGCATGAACCCGGTCGATGTTTCGATCGCCCAAATGCTCGAATTGGCGAAGCTGGCGAAGATCCAATTCGAAGTAGCCGACGGCCGGCTTGTGATGTTCTCAACTCATGCGGACTGGAAGCTTTGGAAACCAGTGCGAGCCTACCTCGACGAGATCGGCGTCGAGGCGATCGTCGAGTACTTCGCTCGCACCACAAGCGAAGAACGGCAGGTGCTGTCTGCGGCCGCTTGACAAGGAAGCGAGTTGGCCGGATCGACAAAGGGGGCCCAGCCCGGCCCGGTGCTGATTGCCTTCCTGAGAGAGGGGTGACGTTCCGAGGGGGCCGCTCTGCCTTTGAGATAACGCTCGCGAAGAGTTTACTAAGACTCTATTCCTAAGATGGTTGTCCTATGCTAACTCCCTTTTTGCCGCTCTTCACCGGAGGGTCTGTGGTGCACCGGAGCTCCATGGGAAGGGCGGGCGGCCCCCGCGGCTGAGCCGGTTTTCCGGACCGGCGCTTCCCCGGGAGGCCCCGAGAGCTTCGCCCGACCGGCACTAGGGCGTATCGACATTCAGGATTCACGAGAGGATGGGGCGGTGATTCCTTGTGTTCCGGATCAGATGATTCGGAGCACGGGCCATGGCCAAGCGATACGAACTGTCGGAAGCACAGTGGCATCGAATCGAGCCGTTCTTGCCCGGCAAGGCAAGCGACCCAGGCCGGACCGCTGCGGACAACCGTAATTTCGTCAACGGCGTGCTGTGGGTGCTGCGCTCGGGGGCCCGATGGTCCGATCTGCCGGAGCGCTACGGTAAGTTCAAGAGCGTGCATAAGCGCTTCGCGCGCTGGGCGGCTAAGGGCGTCTGGGACCGTATCTTCGAGGATCTCACCAGAGATCGGGAGAACGATTACCTGATGATCGACACCACCATTGTCCGCGCGCACCAGCAGGCCGCGACTGGAAAAGGGGGGCTCAAAATCCGGCTCTGGGGCGCTCCCGAGGAGGGCTGAGCACCAAGATCCATCTTGCCGTCGATGGCCGCGGCAGGCCGGTCCGCTTCATCTTGACCGGCGGCCAAGTCAGCGATGTCACACAAGCTCACAATCTGATTGCCGGCTTCTCCCCGCTTCGGGTGATCGGCGACAAAGGCTACGACAGCCGAACCTTCCTCGATGCCGTCGAGGCTGTCGGAGCCGCAGCCGTGATCCCACCCCGAACCTGCAGCATGCGCCCTCGCGCCTTCGATCCGCACCTCTACAAGCAGCGCAACCTCATCGAGCGCACCGTCAACAAGCTCAAACAGTTCCGTCGCATCGCAACCCGATACGACCGCAATCCGGAAAACCTCAGGGCTTTCCTACACTTGGCTGCCGTTACAGTGTGGATCACCTGAATGTCGATTCAGCCTAGGACCGGTCTGTCGCGGTGTGCGGCTTTAAACCCGGAGGATCGCTTCGGCTTGATCCGACGATGGGGGAAGCGCGGAGGAATGGGGCCTGATAAGCCGCGCGGGGCGCTTGGGAGCGCCAGTTTTGTTTTTGTTTTTCGCGAGGTGTTCTTTAAGCGCCCCGCCACCCCTCCTCACAGCGAGGAGGACCGGAATTCTCATAGCCTCGGGCCATTCGGCCGCGGGACGATGAAGCGTGTCTGCGAGAAAGAAAACCCTTTCCAGAAATCCTCAAGGGCCTAGCCGGATTTCGGCTAAGCCCTTGAGGGATTTGGCTCCCCGGGCCGGACTCGAACCAGCGACCCAGCGGTTAACAGCCGCTTGCTCTACCGACTGAGCTACCGGGGATCGGTGGCGCCATATATTCAGAGCGGCTTGTCAATGCAAGGGAGGCGCGCCATTTCAGGCGCGGGCCGGGCGGCGTCACCAAATCGTAAGCCCAGCTTGGTAGACGAGGGCATGGTGGAGAATCCGAGCGCCAACGAGTCGATCAGGATCGGCCGCTTTACGCTACCGCTGCCGCGCTCGCGCATCCTGCGCATTCTGATTGGGGTCCTGCTTGTTATCTGCGGCCTGCTCGGCTTCCTGCCGATCCTCGGCTTTTGGATGATCCCGCTCGGGCTCCTCGTCCTCTCCATCGACATTCCGCGCGTGCGGCGCTGGCGTCGCCGCTTCGCCGTCTGGTTCCATCGCCGCTATCCGAAGCTGGCGGCCAAGCTCAATTTCGGCGGGCCGGCGAACGGCAACGGCAGCGGCAATGCGGCTGCCGCCGACAAGGCTGCCCCTCCCTGACGGTCGAACCGGAAAGGCGCTTGTGAGGCGCGCCGGCTTTCTGCATAATCACGCTGCTCAGGTTCCCCGCCGGCGCGCAAACACGCCTGGGGATGAAATGGGAATGCGGTGAGGAAGGACCCAAACCGGGCTTCCGAATCCGCGGCTGCCCCCGCAACTGTGAGCGGCGAGCCCACCCGCATGAAGCCACCGGCAACGGGAAGGCGCGGGCAGGGCGGCGACCCGCGAGCCAGGAGACCAGCCCGGGCCGGAACGCGCACCCGCCGTCGGAGGGACGGCAAGGAGGTCTCGTGAATATCGCTTCTCCCGCCATCGTCGCCACCAGCCGATCGACCACTTGGCCGGCCATGCTGGCGCTCGCCTTCGGGCTCCTCGTCGTCTTCGGCGCGGGCTTCGCCAGCCCGATGGCGCTGCACAACGCCACGCACGACACGCGCCACGCCTTCGGCCTGCCCTGCCACTGAGGCGGGCATGCTCAAGACGCTGATCCTCAGCGCCGCCGCTGCCGGGCTGGCGGCGGGCCTCGTCACGGCTACCCTGCAGCACGTGACGACGACGCCACTCATCATCGCAGCGGAGGCTTATGAAAGCGGCAGTGCCGAGATCCACCGGCATTCGGCCGTAGCGGACGAATTTCTTGTGTCGACACACGATGCTGCCGGCTCCGGCCAAGCGGAGGGATGGTCGCCAGCCGAGGGCCTCGAGCGCACTTTCATGACGTCGCTTGCCACCGTCGTGCTCGGTATCGGCTTCGCACTCGCGCTTCTGGGCGCCATGGTCCTTTCGGGCCGGCCGATCGACGCCAGGACGGGTCTTGCGTTCGGAGCGGCCGGCTTCGCTGCGATCACGCTCGCGCCGGCGCTTGGCCTGCCGCCGGAGCTCCCCGGCAGTGCCGCCGCGGATCTGGCGGGTCGCCAGGCCTGGTGGCTTTTCGCGGCCGCTTCCACCGCCGCCGGTCTCGCGGCGCTTCTGCTCGGCCGCACCGCCTCCATCAGAATCACAGGCGTCGTGCTCGTTGCCGTTCCCCACATCGTCGGAGCGCCGCAGCCGGCCGCCTTCGCCAGCACGGCGCCGGCGGAGCTCGCCGGCCACTTCGCCGCCGCCTCGCTGGTCGTGTCGGCGGTGTTCTGGGCCGTGCTCGGCGCCGCCTCCGGCGCGGCCTACGAGCGCCTCGCCCGCTCCGGATGAGAGATGGATTGGTGCTGGTGCTCGGCGGCGCGCGTTCCGGCAAGAGCCGTTTTGCCGAAAAACTCGTGACAGAAAGCGGGTTGCAGCTGGTCTATATCGCCACAGCGGAGGCGCGGGATGCCGAGATGGCCGAGCGCATCGCCGATCACCGCGCCCGCCGCGGGCCTGCCTGGCGCACCGTCGAGGCGCCGCTGCTGCTTGAGGCGACGCTCGAAGCAGAGGCCAGCGGGGAAAGGGCCGTTCTGGTCGAGTGCCTGACGCTCTGGCTCTCAAACCTCATGCACTCAGGCGCCGACGCGACAATGCGAACCCGGGCGATCTGCGCTACGGCGCGGCGGCTGCCGGGCCTGAGGGTTTTCGTCTCCAATGAGGTCGGGCTCGGCCTTGTCCCTGAAACGCCGCTCGGCCGGAAATTTCGCGATGCGCAGGGCCGGCTCAATCAGGCCTTGGCAGATGTGGCCGATCGCGTCGTCTTTGTCGCCGCCGGCCTGCCGCTGCATCTGAAAGGAGCGCCATGAGCGCCGAAAGGCAGCCGGCCGATCTAGGCCGTATCCCCGCGACGATCGTCACCGGGTTCCTCGGCGCCGGCAAGACGACGCTCATCCGCCACCTGCTGCAAAATCCCGGCGGCCGCAAAATCGCCCTTATCGTCAACGAGTTCGGCGACGTCGGCTTCGACGGAGCTTTGCTTGCCGATTGCGATAGCCCCGCCTGCGGCAAGGACGATATCGTTGAGCTCTCCAACGGCTGCATCTGCTGCACAGTCGCCGAGGATTTTCTGCCGGCGATGGAAAAGATCCTCGGCCGCGCCGCGCCCCCTGACCATATCGTCATCGAGACATCCGGCCTGGCGCTGCCGCAGCCGCTGGTGAAGGCCTTCACCTGGCCCGGCGTGAAAAGCCGCGTCACCGTCGACGGAGTGGTCACAGTGGTCGACGCCACGGCCGTGGCTGAGGGCCGGGTCGCCTCCGACGAAGCAAAACTTGCCGAGCAGCGGGCCAAGGACCTGTCGCTGGAGCACGACGCCCCGGTGGAGGAGCTCTTCGAGGATCAGCTCCGCTGCGCCGACCTCATCCTCATCTCCAAAACCGACCTGGTAGATGCGGCAGGGCTTGCCTGCGTGGAGGCGGTCATTGCCGAGGATCGCCGGCCGGCGGCGCGCATACTCCGCATCGCCAACGGTGTCATCCCCGCCGACATCCTGCTCGGCCAGGCAGCGGCGGCAGAGACGGACAGCGACAACCGCAAAAGCCATCACGAGCTCGCCGGCGAAGAGCACGAGCACGACGATTTCGATTCCTTCGTGGTCGAGACGAGCGCGCAGGATCGCGAGACGATCGAGCGGCGGGTGCGTGCCGCGATGGCGGTGGACGGGGTGCTCAGGATCAAGGGGATCGCGCCCGTCGCCGGGCGGCCGGCGCCGCTCGCGGTGCAGGCGGTCGGGCCGCGGGTGGAGACCTGGTTCGTGGCGAATGCGGCAAGGCGACTGGGGCTGGTGGTGATCGGGCTGAAGGGCATGGATCGGAAGCTGATTGAAGCAGCGCTCACATGACCAAGCCCGCTTTTCGAGCTTGCTACTGTCCGGCGGAAAAAGTGAACCGATAATCGAGCGATGCACCTCCTGAAGGGCCAGCCGCGCGGGCTGGAGGCGCAGAGCGAGCCGGTCGACCTTGAACAGTCGCCGGGCGACATCGTCGTGCTGTCGGCCGCCGACACGGAGATTTCGGGACTCGCTGCAGCCCGCCGCGCCCTGGGCGAGAACTTTCCTCGCGTCCGCCTGGCGAACTGGATGCAGCTCGCCCATCCCTATTCGGTCGACCTTTATGCCCAGACGGTGCTGGCCAACGCAAAGCTTGTCGTGATCCGTCTGCTCGGCGGCGCGTCCTACTGGCGCTACGGCCTCGACGAGGCTCTGCGGATTGCCCGGTCGAACGGCACCAAGCTGATCGTCGTACCCGGCGATGCGGCATGGGATCCGCCGCTTGCCGCACAGGGCACCGTCGCCGAAGCGGAGGCGCAGAGGCTGTGGGCCTACCTGGTGGAGGGCGGCTCGAAGAACCTCGCCAACGCGCTCCGCTACGGAGCCCACCTCATCGGCGAAGGGCTGGAGCCGCCGGAAGCGGAGGCGCTGGCGAGCGCGGGATATTATGCGGCGGGTGGAATCGAACCCTCTCCTGGAGGGAGAGGGTGGCTGCGGAGCAGCCGGGTGAGGGCTTACGGCGCCGGCAATGGCGCGCAATCGGAGGCGCCGCACCCCCTCATCCGGTCGCTCCGCGACCACCTTCTCCCCATGGGAGAAGGGAAATCCCCCGCCAATCCCGCCACCCTTCCCACCGCGGCGATCGCATTCTACAGGGCGCTCGTGCAGGCCGGACAGACGGAGCCGATCGATTCCCTCTGCACGGCGCTCAGGGAACGCGGCTTGGCGCCGCTGCCGCTCTACGTGTCCAGCCTGAAGAGCCGCCCCGACGCGGACTTTGTCGCCCGCGTCTTCGCCGAGCATCAGCCCGCTGTGGTTCTGAACGCGACGGCGTTCTCCTTGTCCGAGCCCGCCCAAAAATTCGCCGGAACCGTGCTCGACGGCGGCGAGCGCCCGGTGCTGCAGGTCACCCTGGCGGGAGTCTCCGAGGAGGCGTGGGCCGAGTCGTCCCGCGGCCTGTCGCCGACCGATCTCACCATGAACGTGGTGCTCCCCGAGATGGACGGCAGGCTGATCACGCGCGCCGTGTCGTTCAAGCAGGCGGGCGAACTCGACCCGCTGACCGAATGCCGGCCGATCCGCTACCGGCCGAAGCCGGACAGAGTCGCCTTCGTGGCCGACCTCGCCGCACGCTGGGCAAAGCTCCGCGCCACGCCCAATTCGGAGAAGCGGGTCGCGCTGATCCTCTCAAACTACCCCAACCGCGACGGGCGCATTGCCAACGGTGTCGGGCTGGATGCACCGGCCTCCACCGTGCGGCTGCTTGGCGCTATGCAGGGAGCAGGTTATCTGCTCGAAGCTGCGCCGGAGAGCGGCAGCGCGCTGATGGCCCAGCTCCTCGCCGGTCCCACCAACGCACGACAGGAGGGCCGTTCCCAGCGCCGCGGCGAGGCGCTGTCTATTGCAGACTATTTGCGTTTTTACAGCACTTTGCCGGATGAGGTTCGCACGGCCGTAGAACAACGTTGGGGCTCGCCGGAAAGCGATCCGTTCGTCTCGGCGGAAAGCTTCGTGCTGCCGGTGCATCGCTTCGGCAACGTGGTCATCGGGATCCAGCCGGCGCGTGGCTACAACATCGATCCGAAGGCGACTTACCACGACCCTGGCCTTGTCCCGCCGCACTCATACGTCGCCTTTTATATCTGGCTGCGCGAGATCTTCGGCGCCGAAGCGCTCGTCCACATGGGCAAGCATGGCAATCTCGAATGGCTGCCGGGGAAGGCGCTGGCGCTTTCCGAAAACTGCTTTCCGGAGGCTGCGCTCGGGCCTGTGCCGGTCATCTATCCCTTCATTGTGAACGATCCGGGGGAGGGGGCGCAGGCCAAGCGCCGCAGCGCCGCGGTCATAGTCGATCACCTGATGCCGCCGATGGCGCGCGCGGAAAGCTACGGCCCGGCGGCCCGCATCGAGGCGCTGATCGACGAGTATGTGGCGGCGCAGGCCGTTGATCCGCGCCGGGCGAAGGCGGTCGCTGTGCAGATTTTCGATCTGGCGGCCGCGCATGGCTTCGATCGCGACCTCGGCCGTGATTTGCGCGCCGACGGCGACGCGGCCCTGGGAAAGCTCGACGAGCACATCTGCGACCTGAAGGAGCTGCAGATCCGCGATGGGCTGCACATCCTCGGCGAGGCTCCGGAGGGCCGGCAGCGGGCGGAAACGCTGGTGGCGCTTGGCCGGGTGCCGCGTGGCAGCCGCGCGGGCGACGCCTCGCTGCTGCGTGCGCTTGCCAATGATCTCGGCCTCGGCGTCGACCCGCTCGCCTGCCGTTTCGCGGAGGCGTGGGAGGGGCCCCGGCCAGAAATCCTCGCGAGCGTCGTCGGGTCGCCCTGGCGCATAGTGGGCGACACGATTGAGCGTCTGGAGCTGTTGGCCTTGGCTATCTTGGAAGGCGGCGAATGCGCGCCGGAATGGTTGGCCACGCAAGCCGTTCTTGCCTCTCTGGCGAATGAAATCGCCCCCGCGCTCGATTCGTCCGGGGGTCGCGAGACCGCCGCGGTATTGGCGGCTCTGGAGGGGAAATTCGTCGCGCCCGGCCCGTCCGGCGCGCCGACGCGCGGCCGTGCCGATTGCCTGCCGACGGGCCGCAACTTCTATTCCGTCGATGTCCGCGCCGTGCCGACGCAAGCCGCCTGGGACCTCGGCCGCCGGTCCGCAGACCTTTTGGCGACACGCTATTTCCAGGACGAGGGCGAATGGCCGCGCGCCATCGCGCTGACCGTCTGGGGCACCTCGAACATGCGCACGGGCGGCGACGACATTGCCCAGGCGCTGGCGCTGATCGGCGCCCGGCCCGTTTGGGAGGGCGCCTCGGGCAGGGTCATCGGCGTGGAGGCGATAGCGCTATCGGAGCTGCAGCGCCCGCGCATCGATGTGACGCTCCGCATCTCCGGCTTCTTCCGCGATGCTTTTCCGGCGCAGATCGCCCTCTTCCACGAAGCCGTCCAGGCAGTCGCCGAGCGCCACGAGCCGGAAGACGCCAACCCGATCGCCGCCAGGATCCGTGCCGACGCGGCGCGTCTCGCCGAGGCGGGGCTCGGCAGCGAGGAGGCCCGGCGCGTAGCCTCGTTCCGCATCTTCGGTTCCAAGCCCGGTGCATACGGAGCGGGCCTGCAGGCGCTGATCGACGAGGGGATCTGGGCGGAGCGCAAGGATCTTGCCGCCGCCTTCCTCGAATGGTCGGCGTACGCCTATGGCGGCGGGACCGAGGGTTCTAGCGCGCGCGGCATTCTGGAGACGCGCCTCCAGGCCGTCGACGCCGTCGTGCAGAACCAGGACAACCGCGAGCACGACCTCCTCGATTCCGACGACTATTACCAGTTCGAGGGCGGGCTCGCCGCGTCCGTCGAGACACTGAAAGGTGTCGCACCGCGGATCTTCCACAATGACCATTCCCGCCCCGAGCGTCCCGTCGTGCGAGCCCTCGAGGAAGAGATTGCGCGGGTGGTGCGCGGCCGCGCCGGCAACCCGAAATGGATCGGAGGAGTCATGCGGCACGGCTATAAGGGTGCCTTCGAGATCGCCGCGACAGTCGACTACCTCTTCGCCTTCGCAGCGACGACGAACGCCGTGCGTTCCCATCATTTCGACCAGCTCTACGATGCCTATGTGGCGGACGAGGCGGTGCGCGGCTTCATCGCCGAGAACAATCCGCCGGCGCTTCGGGAAATCGCCGCGCGCTTCTGCGAGGCGGTCGACCGTGGCCTCTGGGCTCCGCGCCGGAACAGCGCCTATGAAGAGCTGAAGGATCTCGCCGGGAGGATCGCGGCATGAAGACGGAAGGCCTCAGCGAGGCGGAGATCAACGCCAAGCACGCCGAAAAAATGCGCCGCAAGAAGGAGGCGCGCGACAAGATCATCGCGACCAAGACGATCGAGAAGGGCCTGCTGATCGTCCACACCGGAAAGGGCAAGGGCAAGTCGACGGCCGCCTTCGGACTGGTCTTCCGGGCGCTCGGCAACGGCATGAAGGTCGGTATCGTACAGTTCGTGAAAGGACGCTGGCAGACCGGCGAACGAGCCGCGCTGGAGAAATTCGGCGATCAGGTCACGATCAATACGATGGGCGAAGGCTTCACCTGGGAAACGCAGGACCGCGCTCGCGACATCGCCGCCGCCCGCGCCGCGTGGGAGAAGGCCAAGGCGCTAATCATCGACGACGAGCACCGCCTGGTCGTTCTCGACGAGCTCAACATCGTGCTCCGCTACGACTATCTCGATCTCGCCGAGGTGCTGGAGGTGCTGCAGGCACGGCCGCCGATGAAACACGTCGTCGTCACCGGCCGTAATGCGCGCGATGAGCTCATCGAAGCGGCCGATCTGGTCACAGAAATGGAGCAGATAAAGCACCCGTTCCGGTCGGGGGTGAAGGCGCAGGTGGGAATCGAGTTCTGAGCGTCCCCTCGCCGCTGTGGGGAACCGATGTGACAGCCGTCAGTCGGACCCCCGCGCTCATGGTCCAGGGCACCGGCTCCAATGTAGGCAAGTCGCTGATCGTAGCGGGGCTCTGCCGCGCCTTCGCCGACCGCGGTTTTCGCGTCTCGCCGTTCAAGCCGCAGAACATGTCGAACAATGCCGGCGTCGCGGCGGATGGCGGCGAGATCGGCCGAGCGCAGATGCTGCAGGCGCGGGCGGCGCGGCTGCCGGCTTCGATTCACATGAACCCGGTGCTCCTCAAGCCGGAATCTGAGACGGGGGCGCAGGTGGTGGTTCAGGGCCGGCGCTTCGCCACGATGCGCGCGCGCGAATACGGCGCGCGCAAGGGTGAGCTCATGCCGCGTGTGCTGGAGAGCCTGGCCCATTTGGAGGCGGCGAGCGACCTCGTCCTGATCGAGGGCGCGGGCTCGCCGGCAGAGATCAATCTGCGCGCCGGCGATATCGCCAATATGGGCTTCGCTGAGGCTGCCAATGTCCCGGTGATCCTGGTCGGCGATATCGACCGCGGCGGCGTGATCGCCGCGCTGGTCGGCACCCATGCGGTACTGCAGCCGGCTGAGCGGTCCCGCATAAAAGCTTTTTTGATCAACCGCTTCCGCGGCGACCCTTCGCTCTTCGATGAAGGAGTTTCTGAGATCGCCCGCCGTACTGGCTGGGCTTCACTCGGCGTTGTCCCTGATTTTCCGGATGCGCGGCTTCTTCCGGCCGAGGACGTGCTGGGTCTGGGTGGCAGCGCGGCCAAACCGGGCGCGCGCCTCAGAATCGCCGTTCCGCGCCTGCCCCGCATCTCCAATTTCGACGATCTCGATCCGCTCCGGGTCGAGCCGGAGGTCGAGGTGCTACTGATCGAACCCGGCCAAGCCATTCCCGGCGATTGCGACCTCGTCCTGCTGCCCGGCTCAAAGTCGACCATTGCCGATCTGGAGGCGCTGAAACGCGAGGGCTGGGACATCGACATTGTTGCGCATCGCCGCCGCGGCGGGGCCGTTCTCGGCCTCTGCGGCGGTTTCCAGATGCTCGGCCACAGCATTGCCGATCCGCAGGGCGTCGAGGGCCGCCCGGGCACGGTGCCTGGTATCGGCCTGCTTGCGGTCGACACGGTGCTGACCGGCGAGAAGACGACGCAGCCGGTCACCGGCCGCCATGTCGGCTCAGGGGAAACTATTGCCGGCTATGAAATCCACCTCGGCCGGACGGAAGGCGCAGATTGTGAGCGGCCGCTCCTGGACATGGGCGGGCGCCCGGATGGCGCCGTGTCGGCAGACGGCCTGGTCGCCGGTACCTATGTGCACGGCCTTTTCGCCAGCGATGCCTTTCGCCGCGCTTTCCTGCGGAAGCTTGGCGCCCGCTCCTCTGCCGCATACGACACCGGAGTGGAGGCCGCCCTCGACGGCCTGGCGGCGCATCTAGCCGCTCACCTCGATCTGAAAAAAATCCTCTCTATCGCCCGGTCCAGAGGGCGGTGAAGGCGCCCAATATCGTGGCGGCGAGAAGTAGGCCCCAAGCCCAGTCAATCAGCCGGACCGCGGCGCGAATATCGGCTGGGCCAGCCTCGCGGCGTCCGCCCGGGTTGAGCCAGGCGCCCTCGATCGCCGCATCGCCGTACCGCCGCGGCCCCCCGAGGGCAAAGCCGAGCGCGCCCGCCGTCGCCGCCTCGGGCCAGCCTGCATTTGGCGATTTGTGCAGCTTGGAGTCGCGCAGCGCGCAGGCTATCGCCTCGCGTGGATTGCCGCCCGCGATTGCCGCCGCAGCGGCAATGAGGAACGCCGAGAACCGCGCGGGGAGGAAATTGAGAACATCATCGAGACGCGCTGCTGCCCAGCCGAATGCCTCGTAGCGCGGCGAGCGGTGGCCGATCATCGAATCGGCCGTACTGACGATTTTGAAGACAATAAGTCCCGGCAGGCCGAAAAGTGCGTAGCAGAGGGCGGGTGCCACCACGCCATCAGAAAAGTTCTCCGCCGCGGACTCGATCGCTGCGCGCGCGACGGCCGCTTCATCCAGAGCCGAAACGTCGCGGCCGACGATTCTGGCCACGGCCGTCCGGGCCGCCGGCAGCCCGCCGGTCGTCAGGGCGTCCGCTACGGCCGAGACGTGGTCGACCAAGCTCTTCTGCGCGAGCAGGATTGATACGACGATCGCCTCGGCTGCAAAGCCGAACGGCATGGCGGCCAGCCCAACCTCCACAAGCCTTGCGGCCGCTCCGCCGGCCAGCACCAGGACGAATACCGCAAGAGCACCGCGCCGCCGGCGCGCCCGAAACGACGCGCCAGATACGTTCAGCCGCGCATCAAATCTATCGATCGCTTGGCCGATGAGCACGACGGGATGCGGGGCGCGGCGCCACAGCCATTCTGGATCGCCAACCAGCCGGTCGAGCAGCAGCGCCGCGGCGAGCACCGGCAGCGTCCAGGCGAACGAAGTCACGCGGGCCCGTTCCTGACGGGGCGCGCCTCGGCTTCTTGTGATCGGCGCCTCCGTCTGGTAACGCCACGGTGAAGGCCTCGTGGCGGAGTGGTGACGCAGCGGACTGCAAATCCGCGCACCCCGGTTCGATTCCGGGCGAGGCCTCCAGCGCTTCCGCGTTGCAGCCGCTCCACCTTGTGCTCCCGCCATGCGGGCCCTAGAACCGCGCCGGCTCGATAGTCGGATCCCGATCTCATGGACGATTTTGCCGCGCTTCGGCAGCGCATGGTGGATAACCAGATTCGGCCCAGCGAGGTCACGGATCACGACGTCATCAAGGCGTTTCTTTCGGTGCCGCGCGAAGAATTCGTCAATCCCGCCGAGCGGCCGTTCGCCTATGCCGATCGCGATCTCCGCATGGGCGGCCCGACCGGCTCGCCGCGCATGATGATGACGCCGGTGCACCTTGCGCGTCTCGTCCAGAAGCTTAACCGCGGGCCCGAGGCCAAAGTGCTGGTGATCGGCTGCGGCACCGGCTATTCGGCCGCGATTCTCGGGCGGTTGGCAGGCCGCGTGATCGCCGTCGAAGAAGACGACGCTCTCGCCGTCCAGGCTCGGCAGCTTCTGGAAGACATTGGGGCCGCAAACGTCGCGGTCGTCTCTGGCCCCCTGGTTGCAGGCTTTCCGGCCGAAGCGCCGTATGAGGCGATTCTTGTCGACGGCGCAGTCGAGGTGCTCCCCGGCGCGCTGATCCGGCAGCTGAAACCTGACGGCGTGCTCGGCGTGATCGAGCGCGACGATCGGCTGAGCCGCGCCATGGTTTACGAGCGGATCGGCGACGACGCGGGTAAATGGCCGCTCTTCGAGGCCTCGGCGGCGTTGCTGCCGGGCTTTGAACGAAAGCGCGAATTCGTCTTCTGACCCCGTTGGGTTCGGTATAACGACCTGTTGCAAATCCGTCGCGGTCGTGCGGCAATGTCCGAGGCAGGCGGCGGACGCGGGTGCAACGGCGTTCGAAGGTGCTAGGATTTGAGGTCCGGCACCGTTCTGTCGGCCGGGTTAGTTGCGTAAACGAGGGCACCGTGTATCGTCGTAGCTCGTTGTTGTTGGTGGCCTTGAGCGCTCTCGCCCTGATCGGGTATCCGCGCTCCGTGCCCGCCGAGACGATCACGCAGGCCCTCGCATCGGCTTACAGCTCCAATCCGGAAATCAACTCTGCGCGAGCGCAGACGCGGTCGGTCGACGAAGACGTGCCGATTGCTCGCGCCGGGAACCGCCCCACGATTTCAGGCTTCAGCACTGTCACCGGCCAGAGAACCGACACGCCGGGCTTGTCAGGCGATTATTTCACCTCCAGCGGCACCATCGGCATCGAAGTGACGCAGAACGTGTTCCGCGGATTTCGCACGCGCAACGCCATCCGGCGATCGCAGACCGGTGTATTGGCCAGCCGGGAGATTCTGCGCAACACGGTGCAGAACGTCCTTTTCGACGCTGCCGCAGGCCTACATGGACGTGGTGCGCGATGCGGCGACGCTGGATATAAGGCGCGCCAATGTCACCTTTCTCGCCGAGCAGGTGCGCGCCGCGCAGGAGCGCTTCAATGTCGGCGAGAATACGCGGACCGACGTGGCGCAGACGCGGGCGCGCCTCGCGTCGGCGCGCGCGGCGGTGAGTCTGGCGGAAGCCAATCTGGCGACGAGCCGCGCGACCTACCGGCGCATCGTCGGGCACGAACCCAGCCGCCTGTCCGGCGGCTTCCCGTTCGGCCGGCTCGTTCCGAACCGGCTGCCCCAGGCGATCACGATTGGCCAGAACGGCCACCCCGTCATTCTCGCGGCCATCCACCAGGCGGACTCGCAGGCTTTCGCCGTCAAGCAGATCGAAGGCGAATTGCTGCCGACCGTGAGCATCGGCGGCACGATCCAGCACAACGAAAGCTTCGACACTGCCATTGACCCGAATACGGCGACCATCACCGGCCGCGTGTCCATTCCGCTCTACCAGGGCGGTGCCGTCGCGGCGCAGGTGCGCCAGGCGAAGGAGCTCTACGGCCGCAGCAAGATCGAGATCGACCTCACGCGCGACCAGGTGCGCGCCGCCGTCGTCACCGCCTGGGCGCAGGTGGAGGCCGCACGCGGCGCCATCGCGGCGGCGCAGGAAGGCGTCGAGGCCGCCGAGATCGCCCTGACGGGTGTCCAGGAAGAGCAGCGGGTCGGCCAGCGTACGACCCTGGACGTCCTCGACCAGCAGCAGGAGCTCCTCAATGCGCAGGTAACGTTGATCGTCGCTCAGCATGACCAGGTGGTTGCCGCCTTTGCGCTCCTCTCCGCGATGGGGCGCCTCACTGCCGAGCATCTCCGCCTGCCGACCAAAGCCTATGACCCGGTCGAACACTATGACGCCGTGGAGGACAAGTGGTTCGGCGTGCGAACGCCCGACGGCCGCTGAGGCCCGGCGATCTTCCGGTGCGATTTCCACGAAGCTTTTCGTAAACGCGCCATGCTCGTTTAATCTGTGAGCGCGATTCGCAATCGAATCGGCGACTGCGGCTCAGCGGAGAACTGAAATGGCCAATCCGAGCACGGCGCACGAGCCGTCCATGGAGGAGATCCTGGCGTCCATCCGCCAGATCATCTCGGAGGATGGCGCGGCCTCGACTGCGGCAGGCGCTGAAACGGACACTGTGGCCAGCACCGAGGATCCAGGCGCGGAAAATCCGACGTCAGCTGCGGCAGAATCCGCGCCATCCGTCGCTCGCGCCGAATTTGCTCCTGCCCAAGGGGACGGAATGAAGCCGCAGACTGTCGATAGCCCGGCCAGACCCGCTCAACAGCAAGCCTCCCAGATTACCGCCTCCGCGCCGGCGGCAGAGACGCTACGCCGGCCCGAGTTGGAGCCGGCTGCGCGCGAGGCTCGGCCGCCTGAGCCCGCGCAACGCACCAGCAGGGCACCGGAAGAGAAGAACCTCCTGTCCTCGCATTCTGATGCGGCGGTATCCGGCGCGTTCAGTGCGCTGGCGCACACCATCCTGGCGCAGAACGCGCGCACGCTTGAGGATCTGGTCGTCGAGATGCTGCAGCCGATGTTGCGCGACTGGTTGGACGAGAATTTGCCGTCGCTGGTGGAGCGCCTCGTCAAAGAAGAGATCGAGCGGGTGTCGCGCGGCCGTCGTTGACCCTCATCGCCTAAATCCCTGGTCGTAGCGCGTTGCCCTGCGGCGCGCTCTTAGCTTGCCCTCAGTTGACAGGCACGAAGGCGGTTAGTTTAACCACCGCCGCCACTCCCGAGACGGACATGCTCGACAAGACCTACGACGCCGCGAGCGTCGAGCCGAAAATTCGCGACGTGTGGGATGAAGCCGACGCCTTTCGCGCCGGCGCGGGAGCGGAGCCGAGCGCCGAAAGCTTCTCCATCGTCATCCCGCCGCCGAACGTCACCGGTTCGCTCCATATGGGGCACGCGCTGAACAATACGCTTCAGGATGTGCTGGTTCGCTTCGAACGGATGCGCGGCAAGGACGTGCTGTGGCAGCCCGGCATGGATCATGCCGGCATCGCCACGCAGATGGTCGTCGAGCGGCAGATGATGGAACGGCAGGAGCCGAACCGCCGTGCTATCGGACGCGAGGCGTTCGTCGAAAAAATCTGGGCGTGGAAGGCTGAATCCGGCGGCATGATCGTCAACCAGCTGAAGCGGCTAGGCTGCTCCTGCGATTGGTCGCGCCAGCGCTTTACGATGGACGAGGGCCTCTCGCGGGCTGTGCTCAAAGTTTTCGTGCAGCTCCACAAGGAAGGACTGATTTATCGCGACAAGCGGCTGGTGAACTGGGACCCGAAGCTGTTGACGGCGATTTCCGACCTGGAGGTCCAGCCCGTCGAGGTGCAGGGCTATCTCTGGCATTTCCGCTATCCCATCGAAGGCAGCGACAGATTCATCAACGTCGCGACGACGCGGCCGGAGACGATGCTCGGCGACACCGCCATCGCCGTGCATCCCGACGACGAGCGCTACCGCGACTTGATCGGCAGGCACGCCATCCTGCCGCTGGTCGGCAGGCGCATTCCGATCGTCGCCGACGACCACGCCGACCCGGAAGCCGGGTCGGGGGCGGTAAAAATCACCCCGGCGCACGATTTCAATGATTTCGAGGTCGGCCGCCGCCACGGCCTGCCGCTCGTCAATATTCTTGACGTGGAGGCAAATGTTCGACTCCGCGGAAATGCCGAATTTCTGGCCGACGTGCCGCAAACCTCGGAGCTGGCCGGGACGATTGAGGCGCTCGATGGACTGGACCGATTCACGGCGCGTGCCAGCGTTGTCGCCATGATGGAGGAGCGCGAGCTCGTCGAGAAGACGATCGAGCACGCCCATGCCGTGCCCCACGGCGACCGCAGCGGCGTCCCCATCGAGCCGTTCCTCACGGACCAGTGGTACGTCGACGCCAAGACGCTTGCGGCGCCGGCGATCGAGAGCGTCAGAGCAGGGCGCCCGGCCTTCGTCCCGAAAAACTGGGAGAAGACCTATTTCGACTGGATGGAGAACATCCAGCCGTGGTGCATATCGCGCCAGCTCTGGTGGGGCCACCGCATCCCCGCCTGGTACGGGCCGGACGGCGAGGTTTTTGTCGAGGAAAGCGAGGACGATGCGCGCGAGGCGGCCGGGCGCCGGTACGGCCACGCCGTCGATCTCCGCCGCGACGAGGACGTGCTCGACACCTGGTTCTCCTCGGCGCTTTGGCCGTTCTCCACGCTGGGCTGGCCCGACGAAACGTCGGAGCTTCGGCGCTATTACCCTACCAGCGTACTCGTCACGGGCTTCGACATCATCTTCTTCTGGGTGGCCAGGATGATGATGATGGGCCTTCATTTCATGGGGGAGGAGCCGTTCCGAACCGTCTACATCCATGCGCTGGTGCGTGACGAGCAGGGCGCCAAGATGTCGAAGACGAAGGGCAACGTCATCGACCCGCTGGAGCTCATCGATGAATACGGCGCCGACGCGCTCCGCTTCACGCTTGCCGCACTCGCCTCCCAGGGCCGCGATATCAGACTTTCAACGCAGCGCGTGGCCGGCTACCGCAATTTCAGCACGAAGCTTTGGAACGCCGCGCGCTTCTGCGAGATGAACGACTGCCGGCCTGTGGCGGACTTTCACGCCGCGACGGCGCGCGAAACAGTCAATCGCTGGATCCTGACGGAGGCGGCGAAGACCACCCGGGATGTCACCGCGGCGCTGGAGGACTTCCGCTTCAATGAGGCGGCCGAGGCCATCTACCACTTCGTCTGGGCGACGTTCTGCGACTGGTACGTGGAGCTCATCAAGCCGATCCTGCTCAGCCAGGACGGAGTGGCCAAGGCCGAGACCCGGGCCACCGCTGCGCATGTGCTCGGCACGGTTCTGCGCCTGTTGCACCCCTTCATGCCCTACATCACCGAGGCCCTGTGGGCGGAGCTCGGCGACGATAAGAATCGCGTGCTGGCGCTGACCGGGTGGCCCAAGCCGGACTTTTCCGACGAAGCGGCGGCCGCCGAGATCAACTGGCTGGTTGAGCTGGTCGGCGCCATCCGCTCGGTCAGGAACGAGATGAACGTGCCGGCCGCCGCCCGCACGCCGCTTGCCGCCATCGGCGGCGATCCCGCGGTGACCGAGCGGTTGCGCCGGCATGCGCCGGCGATCGAGCGGATGGCCCGCATCGATCGGATCGACAGCGCCGCAAAGCCGCCGAAGGGCTCGGCGCAGATCGTCGTGAGCGGCGCTACCATCGCGCTGCCGCTCGCCGGCATCATCGACTTCTCCGCCGAGCAGGCGCGGCTCGAGAGGGAGATCGCCCGGGTCGACGCTGAGATCGGGCGGATCGATAAGAAGCTCGCCAACGACAATTTCGTTTCGCGCGCGCCGGAGCAGGTCGTGGAGGCGGAGCGGGAAAAACGCGCCGCCTACGCCGCCGACCGCGAGCGCCTCGCCATCGCGCTGAAGCGGGTGCAGGACGCGGCGTAGCGGCTAAGGGCTGCGCTGGGCCGGTTCCGCTTTCCTTTCCGCCTGGGGGGCCTTGGTGCCTGAGGCAGTTGAGAATGTGCACTGGTCGCGGGGGTTCGGCCAGTATTGCGGCCGAACCGACGACCGCTTCTACCGGAAGTATGAAGCGCGCGTTGCGCGGCGCTTTCCGCCACCTGGCCTCGTGGCCGCAAACGGCCCGGGCTTGGCGTCGCTCCGCCACGCTATTTGAGGGCCAGCGCGCCGGCGGCCGCTTGGGGTGTGGCCGTTCTGCGACAGCCGTTGCGAATTGGGTTCAGAGCGGGCTGCACCCCCCTTTGCGCGTTCCACAACAATGTCTGTCCAGCCGTCACGTGACGGGGATAGAGTTCGCCTACCTGCGGCGGCCAAGCCCTTGATCTTCCTGCCGCCACGAAAACGTGACTAGGAAAGTTATCCTCGTCCTGAAAACCTGTGCTATATCCCTCCTGCCGCTCTTCACCGGAGGGTCTGTGGTAGCTACCGGAGCTCCATGGGAAGGGCGGGCGGCCCCCGCGGCTGAGCCGGTTTTCCGGACCGGCGCTTCCCCGGGAGGCCCCGAGAGCTTCGCCCGACCGGCACTAGGCTGAATCGACATTCAGGTGATCCACACTGTAACGGCAGCCAAGTGTAGGAAAGCCCTGAGGTTTTCCGGATTGCGGTCGTATCGGGTTGCGATGCGACGGAACTGTTTGAGCTTGTTGACGGTGCGCTCGATGAGGTTGCGCTGCTTGTAGAGGTGCGGATCGAAGGCGCGAGGGCGCATGCTGCAGGTTCGGGGTGGGATCACGGCTGCGGCTCCGACAGCCTCGACGGCATCGAGGAAGGTTCGGCTGTCGTAGCCTTTGTCGCCGATCACCCGAAGCGGGGAGAAGCCGGCAATCAGATTGTGAGCTTGTGTGACATCGCTGACTTGGCCGCCGGTCAAGATGAAGCGGACCGGCCTGCCGCGGCCATCGACGGCAAGATGGATCTTGGTGCTCAGCCCTCCTCGGGAGCGCCCCAGAGCCGGATTTTGAGCCCCCCTTTTCCAGTCGCGGCCTGCTGGTGCGCGCGGACAATGGTGGTGTCGATCATCAGGTAATCGTTCTCCCGATCTCTGGTGAGATCCTCGAAGATACGGTCCCAGACGCCCTTAGCCGCCCAGCGCGCGAAGCGCTTATGCACGCTCTTGAACTTACCGTAGCGCTCCGGCAGATCGGACCATCGGGCCCCCGAGCGCAGCACCCACAGCACGCCGTTGACGAAATTACGGTTGTCCGCAGCGGTCCGGCCTGGGTCGCTTGCCTTGCCGGGCAAGAACGGCTCAATTCGATGCCACTGTGCTTCCGACAGTTCGTATCGCTTGGCCATGGCCCGTGCTCCGAATCATCTGATCCGGAACACAAGGAATCACCGCCCCATCCTCTCGTGAATCCTGAATGTCGATACGCCCTAGGACCGGTCTGTCGCGGTGTGCGGCTTTAAACCCGGAGGATCGCTTCGGCTTGATCCGACGATGGGGGAAGCGCGGAGGAATGGGGCCTGATAAGCCGCGCGGACTCCCCACCGTTTAGCAAGCGCTTTTTTGACTTGCCGCTGCGGTGGCGAACAGGGTGCGGCTGGCGAGCATGGCGCAGGCAACGGCGAGCAGACGGTCGGCGACGGAGCGAAGCGCGCGGGCATGCGAATGGCCGCGTTGGCGCAGGGCGGCGTATTTGGCGCGGCTTCGCGGGTCGTGCTGGATGGCGGTGCGCGCCCAATGATGGACGGCGTCGCTGAGGCGGCGATGACAAGCCCGGCGGCGCAGGACGATGCGGCGCTTGCCCGACTGCTTGGTCACCGGGGCGACGCCGGACAAGCAGCGCAGCGCCTGATAGTCTCGCTCGCGCAGGGCCTCGCCGGCCTCTGCGAGCAGCGTGGCGCAGACGATCCTTCCGATGCCTGGCAGGGATCTCAGGATGGTCACGTCACGCTGCTCTTGCGGCTGCCCCGGCGCGTCCTCCTCGGGCGCAGCGAGGCTGGCGAGCAGGCGATCGAGCTCGCCGTGCGCCTCTTTGATCTGGCGGCTGACGAGGCGCAGGCGGGGAATGAGCGTGCGGATGTGGGCGGTTGCCGCCTCGGTGGCGCCGGCGGCGACCTGGATGGGCGGCCGGCGGAGCTGCTTCAAGGCCTCGGCCGCATCGAAGCGGCGGATGCGATGCCGCTTGAGGAGCTTGGCGAGACTGGCTTGGCGGAGGCGGCGGGCCTTATCGGGCGTCGGCGCGCTCTCCCACAGTTGCAGGAACCATTCGGCGGCGAGATCATCGGCGAGCTCCAGCATGGCCGGGAAGTAGCGCCAGAGCTGGTCTCGCATGCGGTTGGCGAGACGGACCTGCTCGACGGTCAGTTCGTCGGCGATCCGCGACCATTCGCGCAGCTCGATGACCAGCGGATCGGCCGGCCGCAACGGACGCAGGCGCGGCCGGTCGGTCCTCAGCGCATCGGCCAGCACCTCGGCGTCGCGGCTGTCGTCCTTGGCGCCGGCCAGCGTGAAGCGGTCGCGGAAGCGGTCGAGCTGCTTGGGATTGACCGCGTAGACGGTGAAGCCGCGCTCCATGAGCGCCTCAACGACCGGCCCGTGCGGCACCTCGATGGCGACATGCACCGCTTGCGGCGCGGCGCCGCTCGCGGCGATCAGCCAGGCGCCCATCTCAGCCAGGCCCTCGCCGCCATGAGCGAAGCTGCGCACGCGCTTGCCGCGCCCCTGCGCATCCGACAGACAAACGACATGCGCCTGCGACGCCCAATCGACGCCGGCATACCAGATCTGTTCTTCCATGCTCCTCTCCCTGTTCTCGCAACGAGCCCGCCGCGACGTCGGCCGATCCCTGTACTGGCGCTCAAGGGCGCGGTCTCCCCACTGGGCCTGCAATCGCAGCCGCCAGCCGGGGCACATGTCCGCGCGTGGTGCTCGCCGCTTTGACAGCGGCGGCGCTGGGGCGCTTCGGTCGCTCCCGGCCGGCCGGCCCCGGTCCTCCTGTCTGAGCCAATTCGCCGGACCCGCGAAGCCGCCCGCCCGCTACGGCGCCACGGAGGGCGCGCGTGCGGCCGGCTTCGCTTTCGCCGAGCCAAGCTTTGCAGGATCACCGGCCATCACCGGTACAGGGGCGCCTGGAGGCGCCACTTTTAATTTGCGAGGCGTTCTTCAGGCGCCCCGCCACCCCTCCTCAAGCGAGGAGGACCAGAATTCTCATAGCCTCGGGCCGGCAGGCCGCGGGACGATCTGGCGCGAGCGAAATCCTTCCGGGCGACGCTCCCGAATGGGGCTGGCCGTGCTCGGAAGACGGAGCTGATCTGCGACCTCGGCCGCAAACAGGTGATCCTGCAGCGGGCCGCCACCGCTTCGTCCGGAGAACAGCGGGACATCCGGACGAGGTCGGATAGGAGGTCGTTGTCCTTGGCAATGGTGCAGTAGTCAGGCCAGTGGAAGCCCTGTCACCGTTCTGCCACAGCTGTTGCGAATTGGCGTCGGCACGGCGCGGTGCCCCCTTTGCGCCACGATCCATCTTAATGTTCGTCAACAACTCGATGGCCAGTGTTTAACGCCGTTGAGGCGGCTTCAGCCACATTGCGGACGACGAGCCGGGCGGCTCCAGGGATCCGTGCGGGCGGGGCGGCGGGAGAGGCGGGCGATGGATGCACGGACGTTCGATAAGCGGGGTCTGCCCAGCCGTCACGTGACGGAGGGACCGAGCCGTGCGCCGCATCGCTCCTATTACTACGCGATGGGGCTGACCCGTGAGCAGATCCACCAGCCTTTCGTCGGCGTCGCCACCTGCTGGAACGAGGCGGCGCCCTGCAACATCGCGCTGTCGCGCCAGGCTCAGGTTGCCAAGAAGGGCGTGGCCGCGGCCGGCGGCACGGCGCGCGAATTCACCACGATCACCGTGACCGACGGGATCGCCATGGGCCACCAGGGCATGAAGTCGTCGCTGGTGTCGCGCGAGGTCATTGCCGATTCGGTCGAGCTCACCATGCGTGGCCATTGCTATGACGCGCTGATCGGGCTCGCCGGTTGCGACAAGTCGTTGCCCGGCATGATGATGGCCATGTGCCGGCTGAACGTGCCGTCGATCTTCATCTACGGCGGCTCGATCCTGCCCGGCACGTTCCGCGGCCGGCCGGTGACCGTGCAGGATCTCTTTGAGGCGGTCGGACTGCACAGCGTTGGAAAGATGTCGGCGGACGACCTCGACGAATTGGAGCAGGTCGCGTGCCCGTCGGCCGGCGCTTGCGGCGCACAGTTCACCGCCAACACCATGGCGACGGTATCCGAGGCGATCGGGCTGGCGCTGCCTTATTCGGCCGGCGCGCCGGCGCCCTACGAGATTCGCGACCGCTTCTGCATGGCGGCGGGCGAGAAGATCATGGACCTTATCGCCGCACGAATCCGGCCGCGCGACATCGTCACCCGCGCCGCGCTGGAGAACGCCGCGACAGTCGTCGCCGCCTCCGGCGGCTCGACCAATGCTGGCTTGCACCTGCCGGCGATCGCCCATGAATGCGGCATCAAGTTCGACTTATTCGACGTCGCCGAGATCTTCCGGCGCACCCCCTACATCGCCGATTTGAAGCCGGGCGGCCGCTACGTCGCCAAAGACATGTTCGAGGCGGGCGGCATTCCGCTGCTCATGAAGACGCTCCTCGACCACGGTTTCCTCCACGGCGACTGCCTGACCGTGACTGGCCGCACAATTGCCGAAAACCTGGAGCAGGTCGCCTGGAATCCCGACCAGGACGTCGTCTGGCCGGCCGACCGGCCGATCAGCCCGACGGGCGGCGTGGTCGGGCTCCGAGGCAATCTCGCGCCGGAAGGCGCCATCGTGAAGGTCGCCGGGATGAAGCATCTCCGCTTCGCTGGCCCGGCGCGCTGTTTCGACAGCGAGGAGGAATGTTTCGCAGCGGTCGCGGAGCGGAGCTACCGCGAAGGCGATGTGCTGGTCATCCGCTACGAAGGGCCGCGCGGCGGCCCGGGCATGCGGGAGATGCTGTCGACCACGGCTGCGCTCTACGGCCAGGGCATGGGCGATAAGGTGGCGCTGATCACCGACGGGCGGTTTTCCGGGGCAACGCGCGGCTTCTGCATCGGCCATGTGGCGCCCGAGGCGGCGGTGGGCGGCCCGATTGGCCTTTTGCGCGACGGCGATTTGATCGAGATCGACGCCGAGACGGGCACGCTCGATGCCAGGCTCTCCGATGAGGAATGGCAGGCGCGACGCCGCGAATGGCTGCCGCGCGAGACGGATTACCGTTCCGGCGCGATCTGGAAATACGCCCAGATCGTCGGATCGGCTAGAGACGGGGCGGTCACCCATCCGGGTGGAGCCGCCGAGACGGTGACCTATGCGGATGTTTAGGCTTTTCGGTATTCTTGTTCTGTCGGGGTTCGGCGCCGGCCCGGCCGCCGCGCTCGACCCAAATCTGTCGCCGGGCGAAGCTTTCCGCTCCGGCTACGAGGCCTATAAGGCCGGCGACAGGGCGACTGCGCTGGAAGCGCTCAATTTCGCGGCCGACAAAGGACATCCCGCCGCTTTGTGGAAGCTCGGCCGCATGTATGCCACCGGCGATCTCGTCGCCGAAGATGACAGCAAGGCGCTGGAGCTCTTTTCCAAGGTCGCCAACCAATATGCCGACGGTAACCCGCAGGGGCCGGATGCACCTTTCGTGTCGAACGCCTTCGTCACCCTCGGCTCGTATTACCAGAGCGGCATCCCTGGGTCGGTCAATGCGGATCCCGACCGCGCGCGCCGCTATTTCTCCTATGCCGCGTCCTATTTCGGCGATCCCGACGCGCAGTTCTCGCTCGCCAACATGTTTCTTGGGGGGCAGGGCGGCGACAAAAGCGCCCGGCAGGCGGCGCGCTGGTTCAAGCTTGCCGCACGCAAGGGCCACGTCAGCGCCCAGGCGGAGTTCGGCCGCATGCTCTACGAAGGCATCGGCGTCGACCGGCGTCCGGTGGAAGGGCTGATGTGGCTGTCGATCGCCCGCCTCGCCAGGCCCGGCGATCCGATGATCCAGGCCCGGCATGAGGCTGCCTTCTCCACCGCCAGCGAGGAGCAGCGCCGCGAGGCCATGCAGCAGGCGGAGGAGTGGATCTCCCGCAACGCGGTGCGCACCCAGGCCCGGGCGCAAACCCAGGCGCAGGCACAGTAGCGGGCTGCTCTCAGCGTATGGTGCGGGCGCTCCGCGGCGCGCCGAGATTGCCTTCCGGAACGTTTAAAGCCGCCATCGGGCAGGGGGCGTCCAAAAAGGTCCAGGACGCTACGTTTGACACTTTGCTGCAGCGGGCGAGGCGGGCGCCCTGCGGGGTCTGGATGCACAAGGTCTGCCCATGCGCGGCAACGACGCCGCGCGCCCGGCACGTGCAATCGGCGGCAGCCGGCGAAGACGTAGCGCCGGCCAGACATGCCGCCGCGATGGCCGCGAGGAGTGGCCTCATGCTTGGGATTGTAGCACCCGCTGCGGCGGACTTCACACGGTAAATCGCGCCAAGCGATCGGGGCTGCCGGGCGCGATGTTCAACATGAAGCAATTCTTGTAGCGTCCGGTTGCCGTTCAGCTTTCCGGAAAATCCTCGATGCCGAACATCGCCTGAACATCGCATGCTCCAGAACGAGCATGCGCCGAACCGATCAGAACAGGTCATCCTCGCGCGGTTTGCTCGCTCCGGTTTCCGGCCAGCCGCCGTCCCCGCACGCCTGATACTGGCCCCGCCAGGAAGAGATTGCGCTCGCGCTGGCGGGCGGGTTTGGAGGCCGGGAAGCACGGGCCCGCGGCCTT
This sequence comes from uncultured Alphaproteobacteria bacterium, assembly GCA_963846475.1. GTDB lineage: Bacteria > Pseudomonadota > Alphaproteobacteria > Rhizobiales > Afifellaceae > DASWJZ01. The sequence goes on from CAWJVZ010000003.1 coordinate 309,586, forward strand.
GCGGGCGCCAATGCGGCGCGCTCGCCGGCCTCAGGCCATCTCGACCCAGACCGGCACGTGATCCGAGGGTTTTTCCCAGGTGCGCACATGGCGGTCGATGCCGGCCTGGCGGAGTCGGTCGGCGGCTTCGGGAGAGAGCATGATGTGGTCGATACGGATGCCGTTGTTCCGCTGCCAGGCGCCGGCCTGGTAGTCCCAGAACGTGTAGATGCCGCCGCCGTCGTTGACGGCGCGAACCGCGTCGGTCAGGCCGAGCGCCGAGTATTTTCGAAATGCCGCCTTCGCCTCCGGCGTGTAGAGCGCGTCGGTCACCCAGTAATCGGGATATTTGGCGTCGATCGGCGCGGGGATGATGTTGTAGTCTCCCGCGATCACCAGCGACTCCTCGCGCTCCAGCTCGGCGCGCGTCCAGTCGGTGAGCCGCTCCAGCCAGGCAAGCTTGTAGGCGAACTTGTCGCTGCCGATCGGATTGCCGTTCGGCATGTAGGCGGAGGCGACGCGGACGATGCCGTCCGGCGCGGCGATCAGCCCGGACATGAAGCGGGCCTGCGTATCGTCCCCGATCGGGGGCAAGCCCTTCCGGACGTCTTCGATCGGGTGTTTTGAGAGAAGCGCGACGCCGTGAAAACCCTTCTGGCCATGCACCGCGACGTTGTAGCCGAGCTCCTCGACGGACGCCGCCGGAAAGCCCTCGTCGACACACTTGATCTCCTGCAGGCAGACCACGTCGGGCGAGGCCTCGCGCAGCCAGCGAACGAGGTTGTCGATGCGCGCCTTGATGCCGTTGATGTTCCAGGTGGCGATCCGCATCGTGCTTACTGCATTTCAGCCAGCCTGGCCGACGCCCAGGCCCGACGTCAGATCGTAAAGCTGGTGCCGCAGCCGCAGGAGGCGGAGGCGAGGGGGTTCTTGACCTGGAAGGATTGGCCCATCAGATCGTCGACGAAATCGATCTGGGCGCCGCTCATATATTGCAGCGAAACTGAATCGATCAGCACGGTCGCGCCGTCGCGGGCGAGCACGACGTCGTCCACCCCGGCCGCGTCGCGCACCAGGTCGTAGCGGTATTGGAAGCCGGAGCAGCCGCCGCCTTCCACGCTGACGCGCAGCGACGTCCCCGCCGGCTCGCCGCCGAGGATCTTGGCGATCCGCCTTGCGGCGCGATCGGTGAGCGTCACGGTGTCCTGGTCCATCGCGATTCGACCGCCCTTTGCCCCATCCCGCATTGTAGCTAAGAACGGCCGGGGCTCCAGTCAATCGCGGGGAGGGCGCGTGGCGAAGCTGCCGCTGGAACTCTTGCGGAACGGCGAGCGCTGGCGGGCGCCCTATGCCGTCGATCCGAGCGCTTCGCGCGGCCGCCTCCATCCGGAACAGGAAGACGGCCTGCGCTCGCCCTTCCAGCGCGACCGCGACCGCATCATCCACTCGCACGCCTTCCGCCGGCTGAAGCACAAGACGCAGGTCTTTGTGCACCACGAGGGCGACCATTTCCGGACACGGTTGTCGCACTCGCTGGAGGTGGCGCAGATCGCCCGTTCCATCGCGCGCCCGCTCGGCCTGGACGAGGACCTGGCCGAAGCGCTTGCCCTCGCCCACGACCTTGGCCATCCGCCGTTCGGCCATGCCGGCGAGCGGGCGCTCGACCACGCGCTCGCCGTTCACGACGGGTTCGACCACAACGCGCAGAGCCTGCGGGTGGTGACCGCGCTGGAGCGGCGCTATCCGGACTTCGACGGGCTGAACCTCAGCTGGGAGGCGCTCGAAGGGCTGGTCAAGCATAACGGGCCGCTGCTCGACAGCGGAAGCAACAGGATCGGCCCGCAGCGCCAGGCGGACCTTCCCTTCGCCATCCGCGCGGTCCAGGCCGGCTTCGACCTGGAGCTCCACACTTTTGCGAGCCTGGAGGCGCAAGTCGCCTCTATCTCCGATGACGTCGCCTACGATTGTCACGACCTGGAGGACGGCCTCCGGGCCGGGCTCATCGACCTGGCGGCTCTGGAGGCGGAGCCGCTGACCGGAAACATCCTTGCCGCGATCCGCACGGAGTTTCCGGACCTGGAGCCGGCCCGCACCATGCACGAGCTGGTCCGCCGCATGATCTCGCTGATGATCCACGACGTGCTCGCCGAGACGTCGCGGCGGATCGCGGCTGCCGGCGTGCAAAGTGCTGACGAAGCGCGCCGCGCGGGAGCGGGGCTGGTGGGTTTCTCGCCGGCATTGGCCCGTTCCGAGGCGTCGCTGAAGACATTCCTTTTCGAAAACCTCTACCGCCACGAGGCGGTAATGCGACCCGTTAGTCTCGCCGAGGGCGTTATTGCAGACCTTTTCAAAGCCTTCTCCGCCGAGCCGGGTCTCATGCCGGACGAGTGGGGGCGTGGACTCGATAATGGAGATCCGTCAGGCACCGCGCGGCGCGTCGCCGACTACATCGCCGGAATGACCGACCGCTATGCGATTTCCGAGCACCGGCGGCTGTTTGACGCCACTCCCGATCTGGGTTAGGGCGCGCCCGAAGGCGCGGGTTAGGCCGGCTCTGCAGCCGCTGCGCGCGGGATCCCGATGAACCTTTTTGCCGATTTCGAGCAGCGGATCAGAGCGGCCGTGGAGGCCGCAATCGGCGTCGAAGGCCTAAGCGCAGCCTCCGACATGCTCGACCGCATCAATGCCGAGCCGCCGCGCGATCGGGCGCACGGCGACATCGCCACCAACGCCGCCATGGTGCTCGCCAAGCCGCTCGGCATGAAGCCGCGCGAGCTCGCTTTGCGCATCGCGGTGCGGCTGGAGGCAGACCCGGATGTGGAGTCGGTGCAGGTCGCCGGCCCGGGCTTTATCAATTTGCGCCTTGTCGATGCCTTTTGGGCCGCCCGGCTTACCGATATCCTCCATGCCGGCACGTCCTACGGCCATTCCGAAATGGGGCGGCGGCAGAAGGTGAACGTCGAATACGTCTCCGCCAACCCGACGGGGCCGATGCACATAGGCCATTGCCGCGGCGCTGTCGTCGGCGATGCCATCGCCGGCCTCCTGGCCGCGACCGGGCACGAGGTCACCCGCGAGTATTACATCAATGACGCGGGCTCGCAGGTCGATACGCTCGCCCGTTCCGCCTATCTTCGCTACCGCGAGGCGCTCGGCCAGGATATCGGCGAAATCCCCAGCGGCCTTTATCCCGGCGACTACCTGAAGCCCGCGGGCGAGGCCCTGAAGGCAGAGTTCGGCGATGGCCTGCTCAGCCTGGGCGAGGCGGAGTGGCTGGCGGTCGTCCGCGAGCGCGCGATCGCCGCCATGCTTGCGATGATCCGCGCGGACCTCGACCTCCTCGGCGTGCATCACGACGTCTTCTTCTCGGAGCGCTCGCTGAAATCCGGCGCCGTCGACCGCGTGGCCGAAGCCATCGCGGCGCTTGCCGAGAAACGTCTGATCTATCGCGGCACACTGCCGCCGCCGAAGGGCCAGCTGCCGCCGGACTGGGAGGACCGCGAGCAGACCTTGTTCCGCGCCACCGAGTTCGGCGACGATGTCGACCGGCCGCTGATGAAATCGGACGGCAGCTACACCTATTTCGCCTCCGACATCGCCTACCACTACGACAAGTACCTGCGCGGCTTCCGCGCCATAATCGACGTGCTTGGCGCCGACCACGGCGGCTACGAGAAGCGCATGAAGGCGGCGGTGACCGCGATGAGCGGCGGTGAGGCCACGCTGGAAGTCCAGCTCTGCCAGCTGGTGAAACTGTTCCGCGGCGGCCAGCCCGTGCAGATGTCGAAGCGGTCCGGCGAGTTCGTCACGCTGCGCGAGGTTGTCGAGGAGGTCGGCCGCGGCTCGGTTCGTTTCATGATGCTGTTCCGCAAGGCCGACGCGCCGCTCGATTTCGATCTCCAGGCCGTGCGCGAGCAGTCGAAGGACAACCCCGTCTTCTACGTGCAATATGCGCATGCTCGGACGGCCTCCGTTCGCCGCCAGGCCGGCGAGGAAGTGCCCGACATCGATCTCGGGGCCGAGGCCCTGGCCGATGCGGACCTGATGCTGCTGGCGGACGAGGGCGAACGGGCTCTGGTGGGGGCGATGGCGGACTGGCCGCGCATCGTCGAAGCTGCAGCCCGCAGCCGCGAGCCGCACCGGGTGGCGTTCTATCTCCACGATCTGGCCAGCACCTTCCATGCGCACTGGAACAGAGGCAAGGAGCTGCCGCAATTACGCTTCATTCGGCCTGAAGACATAGCCTTGAGCCGCGCCCGGCTCGCTCTGGTCACCGCCGTGGGAATGGTGCTGAGATCCGGACTGCAGGTTCTCGGTGTCGAGGCGCCGGACGAGATGTATTAGGGCGAGCGGCCTGCCATGATATAGGAATGGTCAACGTCACCGAGGGCCGAGTGAATGGCTGACAGCGATCCGAGGAAGATCCGCCCCCTGGCGCAGAGCTCCGACCGGCGGAGTTTCGACGCAGAGGAAGATCCGCTGATGGAGCTGGCTCGCATCGTCAGCGAGGATTCCGGTTTCTACGGCACCAAGCCGCCGAAATCCAACACCGCTGGCGTGGAGCCGATCGACCGCAATGCCCCTTCCGTCGATCTGGAAGCCGAGCTCCTGCAGGAGCTGGAGTCCTCGTTCGCATCGCCCCCGCCGCAGCGTCCGGCGCCTCGGCCGGCTCCGCAAGCGGTCGAGCCGCCGGTTGACGACGCCGACGATCTCCTCCGCTCGATCGAGGCGCAACTCGGCGAGTTCGAACGGCGCACCCAGTCCGGCCGCTCCACTGCCGGCGAGACTGCGGGCAGCGAGCTAAAATGGGCAAGTGAAGCGAAAGCGGCGGAGGAGCCCGCGGGCGATGCTGTGGGCGCAACCGTCGCGGCTGAGGACAAGCCGCTGCCCGACGACGAGGCAACAGCTCCCGTCGAGCCGTCGCGTGAGGAGCCCGATTCTACCGATCCGCAGGAACTGCCGGCTCGGCCGCTGCCAACGCGGTTCGCAACTCGGCTTGGCCGTGGCGCAGAGGCGGCGCCGCGCTGGAACCGCGCCGAAACCCGCCAGGCCGGACCGTACGTGCGTCCGCGCGATCTTTCCGCCGAAGCGGGGCAACGCCAGGAAGGCGTCGCCGCCGAGCCGCCGGCAAGCAAGCCCGGCCGCCCCGCACTTGCCGGGGCAGCTGCAGGCTGGAGTGCAGCCGCGGCCGCCGATCAGGCAACAGGCGAGCCGGGGCTGGCCAACACCGCAACGCGGCCCGCCGCAACGGACTTCCGCCGCGAGCTTCGCACCACCTTCGGCGGGCTCGAAGAAGGGCACCAGACCAGCTCGACCGAACCGTCCGGCGCGCCGGACGTGGAGGCGGAACTTACCCCGCAACTAGAGCCGAGCTATTCGGATCCGACCTTTGGTGGCCATTGGCAGGACGCCGCCGCCGAGACCCTGCAGGATGAGCCGCATGTTGCTGCGGTGGCGGAAACGCAGGGCGTCCCGTTGGCGCGTGCCGCGAGCCGCGACCGCCCCCGCCGTGGGATGATGATCGCGGCCGGGGTGCTCGGCGCCATCGTGCTCGGTGCAGCCGTGGCGGCCTATCTGCGCGCGGGCGGCGAGGCTCCCTCCGGGCCGCCCCCGGTGATCGCTGCCCAGGATGGAGCGGTCAAGGTGGAGGCGCCGCCACAGCCCCAGGCGGAGGGCGAGACAGTGGGCGAGGCGGTCTACAATCGCGTCGCCGGCGACACGCCGCCCGCGGAAGAGCAGGTCGTCGACAGCGCCGAGGAGCCGCGCGAGATCTCCCGTATCGTCCTGCCGCCGACCGGCGGCGAGGCCGAAGCGGGGCTCGCCAGGGAGGTCGGCGAAGGGGCCGGCCCGCCCCCCGAACAGATCAGCACCGAACCACCCGCCGCTTCCGCAATCGTCGGGCCGCGCCGCGTGCGCACCTATGTCGTACGCCCCGATGGGACAATCCTGGCGACCAGCGAGGCGCCGGCCGGCGCAGCGGCGCCGGCCGAGGAGCAAGAGATCGCCATGCCGGCTGCCATCGATCCGGTGCCGGTCCGGACCACGGCAGTGGACGAGACCGGCCAGCCAGGAGACGTTGCCGCTGATATCGCGCCGGTCGTCGTGGCCAGCGAAGGCGAGACGGTGGCCGCCGCCACGGCTCCGAGTGTTTCGGCCAGCCCCGCGACGGCGGAAGCTTCGGCAACAACTCCGGAGGTCCAGGAGCCCCGGGTCGCCGTCGAGGAGAGTGTAGCGACACCACCTGCGGCTGCTGCGGTCGCGGAATCCGCTGCTACCGAACCGCCTGCCGCGGCGGCTCCAGTCGCGCCATCGGCTGAGACTGAGGCTCCGGTCGAAGTTGCCGCCGCGCCGACGGAAGCCTCCGCCGATCCGGCCCCAGTGCCGGCCGAGGGACATTACGTGCAGCTCAGCTCGCAGCGCGAAGAAGCGCAGGCGGCGGCCTCTCTCGCCTCGATGCAGAGCCGCTATCCCTCCATCCTCGGCGGCATCAATCCCGACATCCAGCGGGCCGATCTCGGCGCCAAGGGCATCTATTACCGCGCGCGCGTCGGGCCGTTTCCCACCCGCCCGGAAGCCATCGAGGTTTGCGAGAAGCTGAAAGCTGCCGGCAGCACCTGCATCGTCACCCGGTAAGCGCCAGGCGAAGGGACAAGGGTGCCGCGCGCGTTCATTTCCGGCCTTTCGGGAACGGAGCTCTCGGAGGACGAAAGAGCTTTTCTGCGCGACGCGCAGCCGTGGGGATTGATCCTCTTCAAGCGCAATATCGAAAATCCGGAGCAGATCCGGCGCCTGTGCCATGCCGGCCGCGAGGCGCTCGGGCGCGACGCGCCGATCCTCATCGACCAAGAGGGCGGCCGCGTCCAGCGCATCGGTCCGCCGCTTGCGCGCGCCTACCCCGCCGGCGCGGCTTACGGCCATCTTTATCGGAAGAACCCGCTGCTCGGCGTCGAAGCCGCGCATCTCGGCGCCCGGCTGATGGCGCTTGACCTGATCGCCCTCGGCATCGACGTCGACTGCGTGCCGGTGCTCGACATCCCCGTCGAGGGCGTCACGCCGGCGATCGGCGATCGAACGCTCGGCGCCGATGTCGATTCCGTCACTACGCTCGGCGGCGCCCAGATCGACGGCCTGTCCAGCGGCGGCGTGCTGCCGGTGATGAAGCACATCCCGGGGCACGGGCGGGCGCGGGTGGACAGTCACGAGGCTTTGCCGAGGGTGGATGCCTCGATCGGCGAGCTGCAGGATCGGGACTTCGCCCCGTTCCGGCTGTGGGCATCGCGCTGTCCGCTCGGCATGACGGCACATGTCGTCTTCGCCGAGATCGACGATTTGATGCCGGCCACGCTTTCCGCCGCAGTCATTGCTAACATCATCCGAGCGCGAATCGGTTTCGATGGGGCCCTGATGACCGACGACATCTCCATGGGTGCGCTGTCCGGCAGCCTGAGCGGCCGCGCCGAGGCCGCCATCCGTGCCGGTTGCGATCTGGTGCTGCATTGCAATGGCGAGCTCGCCCAGATGAGGGAGATCGCCGCCGCGGTGCCGGAGCTTGCCGGCGACGCGCTCCGCCGAACCGACGCCGCGCTGGCAAAACGCCGGCCGCCAGAGGAGGTCGAGCGCAAGGCGCTCGAAGCGCGCTTCGAGGACCTCCTCGCCGGGGCCCCCATCGCATGACCGAGCAGGCCGCCGAAGCGCCGCACCTGCTCGCCGCCTTCGAGGAGCCGGTGCGCGAGGTCCGCCAGCGCGACGACCTTCTTGTCGTCGATGTCGAGGGGTTCGAGGGTCCGCTCGACCTGCTGTTGAAGCTGGCGCGCGACCAGAAGGTCGATCTGACCAGGATTTCCATCCTGGCGCTGGCCGAGCAATATTTGTCCTTCATTGAAATGGCGCGGCGCCTGCGGCTGGAGATCGCCGCCGATTATCTCGTGATGGCCGCATGGCTGGCTTATTTGAAATCACGCCTCCTCCTGCCCGAGGAGGAGGATGAGCAGCCGAGCAGCGAGGAGCTTGCTGCCGTGCTCGCAGGGCGGCTGCGGCATCTGGAGGCTATGCGCGCCGCCGGCCGCAGGTTGATGGGGCAGGGACGGCTCGGCATCGATGTTTTTGCGCGCGGCATGCCGGAGGTTGTCGCGGTACGCACGCGCGCAGTCTGGGAGGCGAGCCTCTACGATCTTCTTTCTGCTTACGGCGCGCTCCGCCTGCACCGCATTGCCAGCGCAGTACATGTCCGCGAACGGGAGAACGTCATCACGCTTCAGGAGGCGCGCGAGCGGCTGATCCGCCTGATCGGCAGCACGACGCACTGGGCGCCGCTCAACTCCTATCTCATCGAATACCTCGTGCAGCCCGCTTTGAAGCGAACCGCCCGTGCCAGCGCGCTTTCGGCGAGCCTGGAGCTGGTGCGGGAGGGCGAGTTGGAGCTGCGCCAGAGCGCGCCATTCGCGCCGCTTTACGTGCGAGGCCGCCGCAAAGCCGAGGTGTCGCTCGCGGAGGCTGCCAGTGGGTGAGCACCATCCGGCTTGGGCGGGCAGCAACGTCACCAGCCTTTCCCCCGACAGTCATCGCCTGCATCTTCGGATGATGGAGGCGCTCCTCTTCGCCAGTGCCGAGCCGCTCTCGGAACGAGAAATCGCCGCCCGCTTGCCGGAGGATATCGACCTGGGGATCCTCCTTGGCGAGCTGCAGGCGTCCTATGCCGGGCGAGGCGTCAACCTGCGGCACGTCGGTGGCCGATGGGCGTTCCGCACCGCCGAGGACCTCGCCTTCGTGCTGCGGCGCGACGTGGTGGAGCACAGGAAGTTGTCGCGGGCCGCGCTGGAGACGCTTGCCATCGTCGCCTACCATCAGCCGGTGACGCGCGCCGAGATCGAGGAAATCCGCGGCGTCGCTATTTCGAAAGGCACGCTGGACGTGCTGTTAGAAGCCGACTGGATTCGATTGCGCGGCAGACGCCGCACACCGGGGCGTCCCGTCACATTCGGCACCACGCCCGGATTCCTGGACCATTTCGGCCTTGGATCGATCGAAGACCTACCGGGCTTGGCAGATCTCAAGGCAGCGGGGCTCCTCGAAACGCTACAGCCGATCGGCGGCGATATGCGGCCGCCGCGGCCCGATGATAGCCTCGCCGAGGACGAAGATCCCCTCGAGGCGGATTTTATTGGGCTCGAAGAGGAAGCGGAGACCAGGGACGAGGGGGGCCAGGCGGAGAAGCGCGGCCTCTGATGCAGCTTGCCGCTGGTCGCCCGGCGTTCCATAGACGTTCCGATGATCTCGGCTCTACCGATCCCGCGCACCAGGCGACGGCGCGCCGCCGCAACGATCGCTTCGCGTCTCACCTTGGAGGAGGTCTCGCGGCGTTTTGGCCGGGTGACTGCGCTGGAAGACGTGAGCCTCGATATCGAACCCAGTGAGATCGTCTCGCTGCTCGGCCATTCCGGCTGCGGCAAGACGACACTCCTGCGCGTCGCCGCCGGCGTCGAGGTGCCGAGCGCCGGGCGTGTTCTCGTCGATGGTCTGGAAGTCGCTTCGCCGGAGGTGTTCGTGCCGCCGGAGCGGCGGAGCATCGGTTTGATGTTCCAGGATTATGCGCTGTTCCCGCACCTCACCGTCCTCCGAAACGTCATGTTCGGCCTGACGGCGCTCGACCGGCGGGCGCGCGAGCAGGAGGCGAGGGCTGCGCTTGCCCGGGTCGGGCTGGAGCACTTGGCCGATTCCTATCCGCACGAAGCTTCCGGCGGCGAGCAGCAGCGTGTCGCGCTTGCCCGCGCCATCGTTCCGCGGCCCGGCATCCTGCTGATGGACGAGCCCTTCTCCGGGCTGGACAGCCGGCTTCGCGACAGCGTGCGTGCCGACACGCTGTCCGTCTTGCGCGAAACCGGCGCCACCGCCCTTATCGTCACCCACGATCCGGAGGAGGCGATGCGTATGAGCGACCGCATCGTGCTGATGCGCCGCGGCCGCATCGTCCAGCAGGGCAACGCCGAGGATCTTTACGACCGGCCGCAGAGCCTGTTCGTGGCCCGCTTCTTCAGCCATCTGAACGAATTGGAGGGGACGGTGCTCGCCGGCCGCGCAGTCACGCGCATCGGGTCTTTTGCCGCTATTGGCAGCGGTGAAGGGCGGGCGGTGACCGTGGCGATCCGCCCGCAAGGCGTGCTCCTGGAGCTGGGCGCTGAAGCCGGCGGCACGCCCGGCCGCATCGTGTCGCGGCACTTTCTCGGCGAGATCGACCTGTTCGATGTGGCGGTTGAGGGGCTGGATACCTATCTCGTGGCCAAGGCGCGCGCCGTCGAGGGGCTCGTTCCTGGGGCCGAGGTGCGCGTCGGCTTCGACGCCGCGGGACGTGCTGGTCTTCCCGGAGGGGGAATGAGGCTGCGATTGCTGCGGCTGTCGCGATTTGCGATAGTCACGGCCGGCGGGCGGGCGCGAAGAGACGTTGGACAGACGAGGGATTTTGGAGACCGCCATGGGTACTTTCAGCATTTGGCACTGGATCATCGTCATCGTCTTGATCCTGCTGCTCTTCGGCCGCGGCAAGGTTTCCGAGCTGATGGGCGACGTCGCCAAGGGCATCAAGAGCTTCAAGCGCGGCATGGCGGAGGACGACGACGTGGCGCAGCCGAAGCCGATCGCCCGCGATCCGGCCGAGCCGCTGAACGTCGACCGCACCGAGACGAAGTCGAAGGTCGGCTGACGCCACTCGGCCACCGCGGGCGCCAATATGTTCGACATCGGTTGGAGCGAGGTGCTCGTCATCGCCATCGTGGCGGTGGTCGTGGTCGGACCCAAGGAACTGCCGCGGATGCTGCGCACCTTCGGCAAGACCATGGGAACGGTCCGCCGCACCGCTAACGACTTCAAGCGGCAGTTCGATGAGGCGCTCCGCGAGGCCGAGCGCGACGCCGATCTGGAGGACACAAGGAAGTCCCTCCAGTCCATCGCCAAGATGGACCCGCTGGCAGATCTGAAAAAAGACCTCGATCTCAGCAAGCCTGCGGCCAGGTCTGCCGCCGCCGCTCCGGCTCCGTCGCCCACGCTGGAAAAGCCGGCGGCTGAGCCGCACGCCGCCGAGCCCGTCAAGACCGGCGCGGTGGGCCCTGAGGTTGGAACCGGCGCTTCATGACGCACGACGACATCGAAGCCACCAAGGCGCCGCTCATCGAGCATCTGATCGAGCTCCGACAACGGCTGCTGCGCGCCATTATGGCCATCTTCGTTGCCTTCCTGGTCTGCTTCTATTTCGCCGACGAGATTTTCAACCTGCTGATCATCCCCTACGAACAAGCGGCCGGGCCGCTCCGCGAGATCAAGCTGATCTATACGGCGCCGCAGGAATATTTCTTCACGCAGATGAAGCTCGCGCTGTTCGGGGCGCTGTTCGTCGCCTTCCCGATCATCGCCAACCAGATCTACAAATTCGTCGCGCCGGGGCTCTACCGCAACGAGCGGCACGCCTTCCTGCCCTTCCTGATCGCCACCCCGATCCTGTTCGCCATCGGCGCGGCGCTCGTCTATTTCCTCGTCATGCCGCTCGCGATGACCTTCTTCCTGTCCATGGAGCAGGCCGGCGGGGCGGGCAAAGCGTCGATCGAGCTGCTGCCGAAGGTCAACGAATATCTCGGCCTGATCATGACCCTGATCTTCGCCTTCGGGCTGGTCTTCCAGCTGCCCGTGGTGCTGACGCTGCTCGGCCGCGCCGGCATCGTCTCGTCGGAAGGGCTGAAATCGAAGCGCAAGTGGGCGATCGTCATCGCCTTCATCGTGGCGGCGATCCTTACGCCGCCGGACCCGATCAGCCAGATCAGCCTGGCGATCCCGACGCTGCTTCTCTACGAGATTTCCATCTACGCCGTCAGGATGGTGGAGCAGCGCCGCGCCGCGGCGGAGGCGGCCGACGCGGCCGCCTGATCTCCCGGCGCACGCTAGAAGGGGAGCGGCTTCTGCCGTAGAATTGGCCGCAGAGCAGAGCCATGCAACAGCGTCCCCACATCGAACCGGACTACGACGAGGACTTTTTCGCCTGGACGCGGCACCAGGCGAAGCTTCTGCGCGGGCTCGGTAAGCAGAATTCGGCGGTCTCGCAGGATCTGGACCTCGCTCATGTCGCGGAGGAGATCGAGGATTTGGGAAGAGCGGAGCTGCGCGGCGCCACAAGCCTCATCCGCAACATTATGATTCATCTGATCAAGGCAGCCTCAGAGCCAAGCTCCGAAGCGACCGGACATTGGCGGTCGGAGGCAACGACGTTTCACGACGACCTGCCGGGTTATTATGCCCCGTCCATGCGGCAGCGCATCAACGTACAGAAGCTGTGGGCCCGTGCGCGCAAGATCGCCGAGGTAGAATTGCAGGAACACGGCGCCACCATGAAGCCTGAAATCCCGACCGACTGCCCGTTTTCTCTGAGCGAGATCGTCGCCGAGGACTTTCGCTTCGATGCCGCTCTGGAGCGTCTCCGCAGACGGGACTAAGCGCGTCAGGCTTGACCGTCGCCTCCAATCCTTTACCCCACGCCAGCTTGACCGGAGCGGCACATGCTGGACATTCGGTGGATTCGGGAGAACCCCGCGGCGCTCGACCGTGCGCTTGTGGCGCGCGGCGCGCACCCGGCCGCGAGCGAGCTGATTGCGCTCGACGAGGCGCGCCGCGCCGCAGTCCAAAAGCTCCAGGATTTGCAGACGCGCCGCAACGCCGCGTCGAAGGAGATCGGCCAGGCCAAGGCGCAGAAGGACGCAGCGCGCGCTGAGGTGTTGATCGCCGAGGTGGCGAGCCTCAAGGACGCGAGCAAGCAAGCCGAGGAGGAGGAGAGGGCGCTCGGTGCCAAGCTGCACGACGCGCTGGCGCGCATCCCCAACATCCCGGCGGACGACGTGCCGGTCGGCCCGGACGAGAGCGCCAATCTGGAGGTGCGCCGCTGGGGCGAGCCGCGCGAGCTGGCCTCGGCGAAGGAGCATTTCGAGCTCGGCGAAGCCATGGGCCTGATGGATTTCGAAGCGGCCGCAAAAATGTCCGGGTCGCGCTTCGTCGTGCTGAAGGGGCAGATCGCGCGCATGGAGCGCGCGCTCGGCCAGTTCATGCTCGACCTTCACACGCAGGAGCACGGCTACACCGAGGTGCAGCCGCCGCTCCTCGTGACGGACGCGGCCGCTTTTGCCACGAACCAGCTGCCGAAATTTGCTGAGGACCTTTTTCGCACCACGAGCGACCTCTGGCTCATTCCCACCGCCGAGGTTTCGCTCACCAATCTCGTCCGCGAACAAATTCTTCCGGAGGAAGAACTCCCCCTCCGCTTCACCGCGCTCACCCCCTGCTTCCGCTCCGAGGCCGGGTCGGCGGGGCGCGACACGCGCGGCATGCTGCGCCAGCACCAGTTCGACAAGGTCGAGCTGGTCTCCATCACCACTCCGGAACATAGCCGCCAAGAACACGAGCGCATGACCACCTGCGCCGAAGAGGTCTTGCGCCAGCTCGACCTCGCCTTCCGTACCGTCGTGCTGTCGACCGGCGACATGGGCTTTGGCGCGCAAAAGACCTACGACCTGGAAGTCTGGCTGCCCGGCCAAAAAGCGTTCCGCGAAATTTCCAGCTGCTCCATCTGCGGCGATTTCCAGGCCCGGCGCATGGACGCGCGCTACCGCAAGGATGGCAAGCCGCACTTCGTCCACACGCTGAACGGCTCCGGCGTGGCGGTCGGCCGCGCGCTGATCGCTGTCATGGAGACCTACCAGAACGACGACGGCTCGATCGCCGTGCCCGACGTGCTCCGCCCTTATATGGGCGGGCTGGATAAGATCGGCGTCTGAGCGCGCGGGTCTCGAAGCCTCTTTTAACGATCCTCTGCGCATGCTCCTCGCATGAGTGCCGAGCCCGCCGTCGCGTATCCCGAAGCTTCCGCCTATGAGGAGGACGAGGCGACCCGCGTGCATGCCGCCTCGCTGGTGCTGCGGCTCCGCGGCCAGGGGATTTCCGACCGGGCGGTGCTCCGCGCCATCGAGAGCGTGCCGCGGACGCTGTTCGTGCCGGAAAGCTGCCGCGACTACGCCTATGCCGACAGGGCGCTGCCGATCGCCTGCGGGCAGACGATCAGCGCGCCCTCCGTGGTCGGGCTGATGACGGCGGCGCTCGACCTCTGCGACCGCCACAGCGTGCTGGAACTCGGCACGGGCTCCGGCTACCAGTCGGCCGTGCTGGCGCGGCTCGCGAGGCGCATCACCACGATGGACCGCTTTCGGACGCTGGTGCGCGCCGCCGAAGCGCGCTGGCAGGCGCTCGGCATCCGCAACATCAGCGCCGTGGTCGCGGACGGCACGCTGGGCTGGTCGCGCCAAGCTCCGTTCGACCGCATCCTCGTCACCGCGGCGTTGCAGGGGGCGCCCGCAAAACTCATAAGCCAGCTGACCAACCACGGCATCCTGGTGGCGCCGATCGGGGCGGAGGGCACGCAGCGGCTGACGCTGTTCCAGCGCCTCGGCCACAAGGTCGGCACCCGCGATCTCGGCGCGGTGCGATTTTTGCCCGCCGTGGCGGGTGTGGCGCTCAATCTTTAACGCTCTATCAACCCTGTTGGCATCTTAATGAGCCCATCAAATCGGGTACCGAGTCAGACGATGCGCACAGAGCTTTCCGTTCCCGCGAAAACGTCCAGCACGACCAGGCTGTGCGGCCAGCTGAGCCTGCTTGCGCTGCTTGCCGGGCTGGGGGGCGGCTGCAGCTCCGTGTTCAGCATCGACGAGCCGGCCTTCACCGGCTCCACGGCCAACCAGCAGTCGATCATCTCGGGCCAGGCTGGCGCACGGGGCTATGCCGCCGGGCCGACCGGCGGCGTGCAGGTGAGCGACCTGCCGCCTCCCGCCGGCGCGCCGGCTTCCGCCTATGCGGCGCCTGCTCCGGCGCCCTATTCGCCGCCAAAACCCTACGCGGCGAACGGCATGCCGACGCCGGTCGGCCAGGCGGCCGCCGGGCCGACGCTCGCCACGATGGGCGCGCCGACCACGCTCGGCCACCAGGCCGCGGCGATCGGCGGATCCTCCGGCACGCATGTGGTGCAATCCGGCGACACCGCCTGGAACATCTCGCAGCGTTACGGCATCGGCATCGACCAGCTTGCCGCGGCGAATGGCGGCTCCACGACGGTGAGGCTCGGCCAGACGCTGAGAATCCCCGGCGGCGGCGCCGCCGCGCAGCCGCAGGTGCAGGTGGCCAGCGTCGACCCGCAATCCATGCCCGCGCCGGCCGCGGCTCCGGCCGCGCCGCAGCCCGTGCCGGTCGTGCTCACGCCGACGGGGCAGGGGGCTCCTCCGGTCCCGGAGATGGCGCCGCAGCAGGCCGCTTTGCCAGCCCAGACGAGCGCCACCGAAGCCGCCGCCGCGCCGCCGGCCGCCGCGCCGTCGGGCTTCCGCTGGCCGGTCCGCGGCCGCGTCATCTCCGGCTTCGGCAAGAAGCCGGACGGCGAGCGCAACGACGGCATCAACCTAGCCGTGCCGGAGGGCAGCGCCGTGAAGGCGGCCGAGGACGGCACGGTCATCTATGCCGGCAACGAGCTGAAGAGCTACGGCAACCTCGTGCTGATCCGCCATGCCGACGGGTGGGTCTCGGCCTACGCGCACAACAGCGAGCTGAAGGTGGCGAAAGGCGATCGGGTGCAGCGCGGCCAGGTGATCTCGCTCTCCGGCATGTCCGGCGGCGTCACCACGCCGCAGGTGCATTTCGAGCTCCGCAAGGACGCCACGCCGGTCGATCCGCTGCAGCACATGAGCGAGAGCTGAGCGGCCCGGCCTGGACGCGCGTCATCGTCCCGCGGCCGCATCGGCCCGAGGTGATCAAAGAGCCTTTTTGGCCTCCTCGCTTGAGGAGGGAGCGGAGCGCCTGAACAACGCCTCGCAAATTTTTTAGTGGCGCCTCCAGGCGCCCCTGTACCGGTGATGGCCGGTGATCCTGCAAAGCTTGGCTCGGCGAAAGCGAAGCCGGCCGCACGCGCGCCCTCCGTGGCGCCGTAGCGGGCGGGCGGCTTCGCGGGTCCGGCGAATCGGCTCAGACAGGAGGACCGGGGCCGGCCGGCCGGGAGCGACCGAAGCGCCCCAGCGCCGCCGCTGTCAAAGCGGCGAGCACCACGCGCGGACATGTGCCCCGGCTGGCGGCTGCGATTGCAGGCCCAGTGGGGAGACCGCGCCCTTGAGCGCCAGGTACAGGGATCGGCCGACGTCGCGGCGGGCTCGATCTGGTATGCCGGCGTCGATTGGGCGTCGCAGGCGCATGTCGTTTGTCTGTCGGATGCGCAGGGGCGCGGCAAGCGCGTGCGCAGCTTCGCTCATGGCGGCGAGGGCCTGGCTGAGATGGGCGCCTGGCTGATCGCCGCGAGCGGCGCCGCGCCGCAAGCGGTGCATGTCGCCATCGAGGTGCCGCACGGGCCGGTCGTTGAGGCGCTCATGGAGCGCGGCTTCACCGTCTACGCGGTCAATCCCAAGCAGCTCGACCGCTTCCGCGACCGCTTCACGCTGGCCGGCGCCAAGGACGACAGCCGCGACGCCGAGGTGCTGGCCGATGCGCTGAGGACCGACCGGCCGCGCCTGCGTCCGTTGCGGCCGGCCGATCCGCTGGTCATCGAGCTGCGCGAATGGTCGCGGATCGCCGACGAACTGACCGTCGAGCAGGTCCGTCTCGCCAACCGCATGCGAGACCAGCTCTGGCGCTACTTCCCGGCCATGCTGGAGCTCGCCGATGATCTCGCCGCCGAATGGTTCCTGCAACTGTGGGAGAGCGCGCCGACGCCCGATAAGGCCCGCCGCCTCCGCCAAGCCAGTCTCGCCAAGCTCCTCAAGCGGCATCGCATCCGCCGCTTCGATGCGGCCGAGGCCTTGAAGCAGCTCCGCCGGCCGCCCATCCAGGTCGCCGCCGGCGCCACCGAGGCGGCAACCGCCCACATCCGCACGCTCATTCCCCGCCTGCGCCTCGTCAGCCGCCAGATCAAAGAGGCGCACGGCGAGCTCGATCGCCTGCTCGCCAGCCTCGCTGCGCCCGAGGAGGACGCGCCGGGGCAGCCGCAAGAGCAGCGTGACGTGACCATCCTGAGATCCCTGCCAGGCATCGGAAGGATCGTCTGCGCCACGCTGCTCGCAGAGGCCGGCGAGGCCCTGCGCGAGCGAGACTATCAGGCGCTGCGCTGCTTGTCCGGCGTCGCCCCGGTGACCAAGCAGTCGGGCAAGCGCCGCATCGTCCTGCGCCGCCGGGCTTGTCATCGCCGCCTCAGCGACGCCGTCCATCATTGGGCGCGCACCGCCATCCAGCACGACCCGCGAAGCCGCGCCAAATACGCCGCCCTGCGCCAACGCGGCCATTCGCATGCCCGCGCGCTTCGCTCCGTCGCCGACCGTCTGCTCGCCGTTGCCTGCGCCATGCTCGCCAGCCGCACCCTGTTCGCCACCGCAGCGGCAAGTCAAAAAAGCGCTTGCTAAACGGTGGGGAGTCCGCGCGGCGTTATACGTTCCCCAACTCGCCCTATCGTCTTCCCGTCCTGCCCCGTGCTTGCGCCCGAAGCAGGAACTCTAGCCGTGCAACATCCGGCACCGGGATTGCTCCCGAGGGGGGCCCTTCTGAGGAACGCCGTCCCGGCTCCTGACCGAGGCTCCGTGGCGGCGCCGCCCACTGCTCCCGAAAAGCTCCGGTCCTAGGCATCCCGGTCCCTCGTCGAGCAGCGGTATTGCGCGAGCTAGCACAAACGGAGAGGTTGTCTAGGACTATTTCCGCTCGCCCTGGTCGGAAACTCACATTTTCGAGAAGCAACATGGTCCGGATGTTGGAACGGATTTGCCGTTGTGCGAGTCATCTAGGCCGTCAGCTGGATTCCAGGCCCGGCGGCTTCGGCGATGAGTGGAGCACCGAGATGGCAGCTCAACAGATCATTCACGTCTTCCAGTGCGGGGACGGATCGCCCTATGCCTTCACCCACGATCGGGACGGCTCGAACCTGCCGAAAGCCGAGTGCCCCGGTGAATGGGTTTACCTGACCGCCTTGGATTCCGAGCCGTTCGAGCTGCCGCGGGTTGCCGTGGACGCCCGCAAGGTCCGCGACGACATCGCGGCCAACGGCTATGCGGTCGTTCCCTGGTCGGTGGCGCCGGGTTAGCCGGGCTCCGAGGCACGGAAGGCGAGCTCGCAATCATTCGCTCCGGCAGACGGGATCTTGGTCGTGCCGCCAGCCGAAAATATCATGCGGCTGCTGCCCGACGCCGAGCCGCCCGCGAAGGGGGCGCTCGTCCGCTACTTCGAGGCCTGCGCCGATTCCTGCCTCGTCCATCTCGGCCGGCGGCCGCTGACGCTGGTGCGCTCGGTCGACGGCGTAACCTTCTTCCACAAGGGCCCGCTGCCGCCGCCGCCCGCGACGGTGAAGCAGCTGACGATCGAGAAGGGCGACGGCACGCCCGGCACGCGGCTGTGGGTCGACGATCTCGCCGGCCTGCTCGGGCTCGTCGAGCTCGACGTCGTCGAGCTGCATCCCTGGGGCGCCACGATCGACGACATCGAGCACCCCGACCGGCTGATCTTCGACCTCGATCCCGCCGCGGGCGTGCCCTGGCAGGAAATCAGTGCGGCGGCGCTGGAGCTTCGCGATCGCCTGCAGGCTCACGGCCTCGGCAGCTGGCCGAAGACGACCGGCGGCAAGGGCCTGCATTTGGTGGTCCCGACCGAGCCGAAGCTGACCTGGCGCGAGGCCGGCGGGCTGGCGAGAGAGATTGCGGAAAACCTCGCTCATGCCGCGCCCGACCGTTTCACCGCGGTGTCGGGGCCGATGGCCCGCAGCGGCAGCAAGATTTTTGTCGACTGGCTGCGCAACGGCCGCGGCCAGACAGCGATCGGCGCCATGTCCCCCCGCGCCCGCGCCGGCGGCCTCGTCTCGATGCCGCTGACCTGGGCGGAGGTGGAGAGGGGCGTAGATCCCGAAGCGTTCACGATGAGCGCGGTTATCGCGCAGCAGATGGAGGGTGGGACGGCGCGATCGCCGGCTGGGCGCGCGGTGCCATAAGCTGAGTCTCCTCCTGCCCGCGATCGGGGATAACATCGCCAGGCGGCGCCGATCGTGCGTCGACGCCGCCAGCGAAACCGAAGTCGCTGCCGGATATCTGACTTAACGCCCCCTTAAATCGCCAAATTTAGCGTCGAGACCGCGGGCGAAGGATGAGCGAGCATGGCGAGACGAGGCAAGACCGACCGCATCGAGCCGAATTTCGGGGGCGGCGGTAAAGGCGGCCTCAGCGTCTCGCCGGGCGACAGGCCGGGGCGGCCGTCAAAGCCGCCGGGGCGGGGCCGGAAGAGCCCAGTCGAGGAGAGCGGGGCGGCTCGCCGCAAGGCGAGGCGCGGGGGAGGCGCCCGGCCGAGCCGCTCGTTGCTGGGGCGGCTGTTCCGCGGGACTTTTTATTGGGGGGCTGTGTTCGCGCTCTGGTGCGCAATCGGCGCGGCGGGCCTTGTCGCCTATTATGCCGCCGAGCTTCCTGGCGCGGAGGAATGGCGCGTCCCCGACCGGCCCCCCAATATCCAGATCCTCGCCGTCGACGGCCGGCTGATCGGCAACCGCGGCGATACGGGCGGCGAATCGGTCCGGATCGAGCAGCTTCCCAAGCACGTGGCGAATGCCGTCATCGCCATCGAGGACCGCCGCTTCCGCTTCCATTTCGGCGTCGATCCGATCGGCCTTGTCCGCGCGGTGACCAAGAATTTCTTTGCCGGCGGCGTCGTCGAAGGCGGCTCGACGCTTACCCAGCAGCTCGCCAAGAACATGTTCCTGACGCCGGAGCGCTCGGTGAAGCGCAAGGTCCAGGAAGCCGTGCTCGCCGTCTGGCTGGAGACGAAATACTCCAAGGACGAGATTTTGGAGATGTACCTGAACCGCGTCTATTTCGGCGCGGGGGCCTATGGCATCGAGGCAGCGGCGCACCGTTACTTCGACCGCGACGCGACCGAGCTGAGCCTCCCGCAGGCGGCGATGCTCGCCGGGCTCCTGCCGGCGCCGAGCTACTACGCCCCGAACCGCAACCCGGAGGCCGCCCGGCAGCGCGCGGCGCTGGTGCTGGCCGCCATGCGCGACCAAGGCTTCATCAGCTCCGAGGAGGAGGTCGCCGCGCGCGACCGTCCGGCCCAAGCGGCCTCGCTGGATATGAGCCGCAGCGAGAATTACGTCGCCGACTGGGTCATGGACGTGCTGCCGTTCCACCTCGGCTCGATCGAGCGCGACGTGGTGGTGGAGACGACCGTCGATGCCGCGCTGCAGGGAGTGGCGGAACAGGCGATCGCCGAGACGCTCGATCAGGAGGGGGCGAAAGTCGGAGCGAGCGAGGCAGCCCTGGTCGCGCTCGACGGCACCGGCGCGGTGCGCGCCATGGTCGGCGGGCGGAACTACGCCAAAAGCCAGTTCAACCGCGCCGTCGATGCGCGCCGGCAGCCCGGCTCGACCTTCAAGCCGTTCGTCTATCTCACGGCGCTGGAGCGTGGCCTGCGGCCCGACACCGTGCGGGTCGACCAGCCCGTGAGTTTTGGCAATTGGACCCCCAAGAACTCGCACGACGAGTATCGCGGGCCGGTGACCTTGAAGACCGCGCTGGCGCTCTCCATCAACACCGTCGCAGCGCAGCTTGCCGCCGAGGTGGGTCCCGAAGCCGTCGTGCAGACGGCGCGGCGGATGGGCATCAATTCGGCGCTCGCACCCAATCCGTCGCTGGCGCTCGGCACGTCGGAAGTGACGCTGATGGAGCTGACCGGCGCCTACGCGCCCTTCGCCAACGGCGGCTCCGCGGTGATGCCCTACGTCATCGAGCGCATCCGCACGCCCAACGGCACCGTCCTGTTCAGCCGGACCGGTTCCGGCCTCGGCCCGGTGGCGAGCCCGGAGAGCGTCGCCATGATGAACGACATGCTGCAGGCGACGGTGGAGATGGGCACCGGGAGCAAGGCGGCGATCCCCGGCTGGCAGGTCGCCGGCAAGACCGGCACGAGCCAGGATTACCGCGACGCCTGGTTCGTCGGCTACACCGCGAATCTGACCGCCGGCGTGTGGATCGGCAACGACGACAATGCGCCGATGAAGCGGGTTTTCGGCGGCACGCTGCCGGCGACGCTCTGGTCGAAATTCATGGTCAGGGCCCACGAGGGCGTGGCGCCTAAGCCGCTCCCCGGCGGCGATCTCCTGCCCATGCTGATGGCGGAGCCGGCGCCCGAAGCGGCGACCGGCGGCTGGGGTTTTGCTGCGGCGAGCCCGGCGGAGCAGGCGCAGAACGAGGCGCGCATGCGGGAGATCATCCTCAGCCGCGGCTACGATTCCATTCAGCAGCCGGCGCCGCAGGCGCGGCCGGCGGCGGAGCGGCGCGGATTCTTCCGCCGGCTGTTCGGAGGGTAGGCCCTCTCAGGTTCCGCGGCCGATGGCGTGCAGCCCCGGCCCGTGCCGCTTCAGCCAGGCGCGCGCCGTTTCGTGCCGGGGGTCGAGGCGGCGCACCAATGCCCAGAATTTCGGGCCATGGTTCATCTCGGCAAGATGCGCCACCTCGTGCGCGGCGAGGTAGTCCAGGACGTGCGGCGGCGCGAGCACCAGCCGCCAGGAGAAGGTGAGGGCGCCCTTGGCCGTGCAGGAGCCCCAGCGGCTGCGCGCGTCGCCGATGCGGAGGCGTGCCGGCCGCTTGCCGAGAGCCTCCGCGTAGCGGGCGACGGAATGCTGGAGATCGCGGCGAGCCTCGCCCTTCAGCCAGTCGGCGACGCGCCTGGAAAGGTGCTCCGCCGCGCCGGGGACCGACAGGAGCGGCTCCTCGCCGGTTTCCAGCCCGACCAGGCCGCGTCCGCCGCGATGGACGATCCGGCAAGGAGTGCCGCGGAGCGGGAAGACGCTGCCGTCGGCAAAGGGCACTTCGCCGGGCACGCGGCCGAGGCGGCGCTGTAGCCAGCCGACGTGCTTGCGCAAAAAGCTCTCCGCCTGGGCGAGGGAGGCGCGGGCGGGCAGCGTGACAACCGGCAGGCCGGACGCGGCGTCGACGCGGAGTATGAGACGGCGGGCGCGCGGATTTCGCTTGACGGGAACGAGGATGTCCCGGCCGGCGACCTCGACGAGGACGCTTTCGGGGCCGCGCTTGAAGGCGAATCGCATGCGGCGATTATCGCGGTTGCAGCGTTTTCAGGAAGCCGGATGCGCCGCGATGTTCAGGATGAAGCAATTCCGGCAGCGTCCGGTCGCCGTTCAGTTTTCCGGAAAAATCCTCGATGCCGAACACAGCCCGAACATGCGATGCTCTAGGACGAGGAAGCTCCGAACCGATCAAGAGCAGCGATCCTCGCGCGGTTTGCTCGGTCCGGTTCGGCGAGGACGCGAAAGGCTCCGGACAAAGAAAAAGCGGGGCACAAGGCCCCGCTCGGGAAGTCGGTTTGCGCTGGCTTCAGGCGGCCGCCTCGCCGGCGCTGGCGCCTGCCGCGGGCCGGTTGCCATAGTTCTGCATGAAGCGGTCGAACTCCTCCTGGTCCTTGGCGCGGCGCACCTCGCGGACAAAAGTCTCGAACTCCTCGCGCATGGCATCGAGCTTGCGCCGCTCCTCCTCGATCCGCTTCAGCTCGCGCTGGCGGTATTCCTCGAAGGCGACGTTGCCGCTGTCGCTTCTCCACGCCCGGGCCGCTTCGCCGGGACGGAAGGACGAGGCCCGTTCGGAGAAGGATCTTACCTGATCCTTCAGCTCGCCGGTGCGACGGCCGATCTCGTCACCCCAGATGATCCAGGCGAGCATCGCCAGGCCGAGCGGCCAGAACACGGCGAAGCCGATGATCATCAACACGATGTTCAAGGCGGACCAACGGCCGCGGGTCGAGCAGAACCGGCTCGCGGTAGCAGTGTGGTTCATGGGACTCCCCTGTTTCCAACGGAAAGTACATGGGGGGTGCCAGGGGCGATTCAAGAAAAATGCGACAGGGGCTTTGGTGGTCGATTCCGGCGCCGCCGCGCGGCTCCGAGGGCGACCTTCAGGCGGCGGCCCGCTCCGCCGACGCGCTGCCGTGCTTGCGAATGAAATCGGCAATGCGCGGCACGATCTCGTTGCGGAAGCGCGAGCCGTTGAAGACGCCGTAATGGCCGACGGTCGGCTGCAGGTAATGCTCTTTCTTGTCGTAGGAGAGGTTGGTGCAGAGCGCGTGCGCCGCCTTGGTCTGGCCGACGCCGGATATGTCGTCGCGCTCGCCTTCGACGGTCAGCAGCGCCGTGCGCCGGATCGCCTCCGTCCGGACCAGCCGGCCGCGATGCGTCATCTGGCCGTTCGGCAGAGCGTGGCGCACGAACACCGTGTCCACCGTCTGCAGATAGAACTCCGCCGTCAGGTCCATGACGGCGAGGTATTCGTCGTAAAATTCCCGATGCTTTTCGGCGGAATCGCCGTCGCCTGCGACGAGGTGGCGGAAGAGGTCGGTGTGCGCCGTCATGTGGCGCTCCAGGTTCATCTGCATGAAGCCGGTGAGCTGCAGGAACCCGGGATAGACCTGGCGCATGAAGCCCGCATGCGGGAAGGGCACGGTCATGATTGCGTTCTGGCGGAACCAGTCGGTGCCCTTGGCCTTGGCGAGATTGTTGACGGCGGTCGGGGCGAGCCGCGTGTCGATCGGCCCGCCCATCAGCGTCATGGTGGGCGGTAGGGCCGGGTCGCGGTCTTCCGACATCAGGGCCACGGCGGCGAGAACCGGCACCGACGGCTGGCACACCGCCATCACATGCGTGCCCGGGCCGAGATGGTGGAGCATCTCGATGACGTAGTCGATGTAGTCGTCGAGGTCGAAGCGCCCGGCCGCGAGCGGCACCATGCGCGCGTCCGCCCAATCCGTGATGTAGACCTCGTGCGCCGGCAGCATGGCCTCCACCGTGCCGCGAAGGAGCGTCGCGTAATGCCCGGACAGCGGCGCGACGATAAGGAGCTTTGGATCCGCCGGTCGGTTTTCGGGGATGTCGCGCTTGAAGTGGAGAAGCGAGCAGAAGGGTTTTCGCCAGACAATCTCTTCCTTAACTGGCGTCCGGCGTCCGCTCACCTCGGTTTCGGCCAGCCCGAATTCAGGCTTGCCGTAGCGGCGGGTGGAGCGCTCGAAAAGCTCGGCCGCGGCCGCAACGGAGCGGCCGAACGTGGTCTCGGCGAGCGGGTTGAAGGGATTTTGGAAGGCGAGCCGGGTGGCATCGGCGAAAACGCGCCAGGGGGCGACGGCGGCGTGGTTCAACTCAAACAGCTGATAGAACGTCAAGACGCTACCTCTCAGCTCGCATCACAGCAGGTCCGTGATGCAGTGCACGCAAGATTCTTTCGCAGCGCGAAACTAGCGCGAAAAAATCATATGACAACAGGATGGCAGCTTTTCTCAACGAAATCGTTAAGGTTGACGCGACGTTACTCGCCCATCTGCATCAGCGAGCCGTTCCAGCGGGCCGAGCGAAGCAGCAGGCCGAAGGTTGCGCCCGCAGCCGTGATATAGACGAGGTTGAGCGCCAAGGCGGTCAGCATCGCCTGGCCGTCGAAGACGCCTTGCAGGATCAAGGCTCGGAGCCCCTCGAAGACATGCGTCGGCGGCAGCGCCAGCGCGATCCACTGCAGCCATTCCGGCAGCGTGGAAACGGGATAATAGACGCAGCAGAGCGGCAGGAGGAGGAAGGTGAGGCTCCACGCCAGCCCTTCGGCGCCCATGCCCTTTCTCAAAACCATGCCGGAAGCGATCAGGCCGATCGACCAGCTCGTCAGGATCAGATTGAAGAAGAAGGCCGGGACGGCGAGGCCGAGCTTCCAGAAATTGAAGCCGAAGAAAGCGATCGCCATCAGCGTCACCGGCACCATGCCGATGAGCACGCGGATGATGCTCATGACCATCAGCGAGGCGACGAGCTCGGCCGGCCGGAGCGGCGTCATCATCAGGTTGCCGAGGTTCCGCGACCACATCTCTTCCAGGAACGACATGGAGAAGCCGATCTGGCCGCGGAACAGGATGTCCCAGAGGAGGACCGCGCCGATGAAGGCGCCGCCCGCCTGATAGAGAGCGCCGCCCTGGCTGGCGAGATAGGTCTGCAGAAAGCCCCACATGAGCATCTGCACGGCCGGCCAGTAGATGAGGTCGAGGATGCGCGGCCAGGAATAGCGCAGGAGATACCAGTAGCGGAGCACCATCGCTCCGACGCGGCGCAGCGAGACGCCCCGGTAGGCGCCGGCCGCGCTCATTCGGCGGCCTGGCGCTTGCGGTCGCGCGCCACGTCGAGGAAGACTTCTTCCATGTTCTGCCTGCCGTAGCGGGCGATCAGCTCCGCCGGGGCACCGCGGTCGACGATCTTGCCTTCCTTCATCATGAGGACGTCGTCGCACAGTCGCTCGACCTCGGGCATGTTGTGCGAGGCGAGGAGGACGGCCGCGTGGCGCTCCCTCCGGTAACGCTCCAGGTGCGAGCGCACCCAGTCCGCGGTGTCCGGATCGAGCGAAGCGGTCGGCTCGTCGAGGAGGAGCACGTCGGGATTGTTGACCAAGGCCTTGGCGAGCGCCACCCGCGTCTTCTGGCCGGCCGACAGCTGGCCCGACGGACGATCGAGAAATTCCTTGAGATCGAGCGCGGCGGCGAGCTCGTCGATCCGCTGAGAAATGTTTTCGACGTTATAGAGCGCGCCGAACACCTTTAGGTTCTGCCGCACCGTCAGCCGCTTCGGCATCTCCACATAGGGGCTCTCGAAGTTGATGCGATGCAGGATCCGGTGGCGGTCGCGGGACATGTCGATGCCGAGCACCTTTGCCGTGCCGCGCGTCGGCAAAACGAGGCCCATGATGATGGCGATGGTGGTCGTCTTGCCGGCGCCGTTGCCGCCGAGCAGGCCGACGATAGCGCCGCGCGCGACTGAAAAGCTGATGCCGTCGACCGCCGTGATGCGGCGGTAGGTTTTGGCAAGGTCCTGGACGGCAATGGCGGGGACTTCGGCACGCATCCGCCCTCAATATAGCGTCGGCCCGGCGGCGGCCAGCCGGCTCGCGTGGGGAGGGGCTCAGTTTGCCCTGCCACAATTTGGCGGCAAACCCGCCGAGCTTAACGCAGCTGTCGCGCCCCGGCTCCGCCTCTATATATTTGGCGGCCACATGACGGACAGAGCAATGAGTTTCAGGCTTTTCTTGACCTATTTCGATGGCAAGGACACCGTGCCGCTTCGTCGGATGTCGCAGCACGTGGATATGGACAGTGCTCAGCTGCATGGCCGGCGGACCTATCGTCAGGTTAGGGCAGGGTGGTATCCTGACCGGCCCTTCGGCGTCTGCGTGCTTGATGCTGAGGGCTCTAACCTGTGGGAGTGTCGTCCCGATGCTGACTATCTCGGGCTAAAGGGGTCATGCGCGCCCCCTGGGCCCTGAGCCGAATCCGTCGCGGTCGGAGGCAGCCATCAGGAATGCACCGGACTGGAAGTTACGGAGGTCGGGGCGGGCTCCCACGCAGGAGCCGAACTTACGGCCACCGACCGCTGCGCTGCACGCTTCTTGTAAGAACTGCGCTCTGCCGGTTTTGTTATGCTAGTGTCGCTTACCTCATGGCAGATTTCGGCCGCTCCGTCATTTGCCCTTTGCAGGCAGTCGAGCCGCAAGCCGTCCCCTTAACGCGTTCTCGCAATATCCTCTAAGGAATGCGCGAGCAATGTGGTCGGCCAAGCAAATGTCCCCAACATTAGGACCTTTTCGAAGCCACCGATCAAAATCGTCTCTTTTCGATCTACCGGGATGGCTCAGACTGCTCGAACGAAATCGGTACAATTCCTTCGCCCTTTGGGCGTCTTCGTCGGGTAATTGCAGCATAGATGCTACTTCCGCGATGGAGGGTATCGCATTCAAAAGTGATATCTCTCTTAGTCTAATCGAGGCCTTTCTAATCGCATCCGGCTTATCGGCGCGCCTGGGCAATTCCTCGGCGAATTCGCTTGCAAACTGCCGCTCATCTGCTCTGATCCTATCGGACAAGTTTGTTCGGATTTTGCCCATCGTGCCATTTACTACTGCCTCCATGCACAGAACGTAGTGTTGAAGAACCGACCGCTCTAAAGGCTTGGATCCTGATGTGCTTTGAAGTTGCCAAGCCGACAGGAGATGGACATAAGCATTTTCCGCAATTGCATCGCGCTCAAAAGCATCGAACAGTGCTAGAGTACGCGTTATTTCTGTCTCCTCAATGTTTTCTGGCTCGATCAGCGGAGCGATGACCACACGTTCTGAGTAGCCGGTGAATTCCTGCTCTGCGCCTGTCCGACGAAGCTTTCGAAGTTCTGCATGATATCGTCCGCCAGGAATAATTAAAGTCAGGCTGGTTAGCAACCGATCAGCTATTCGCTGGGCGATTTCACAAGCCTCATCAGCGTCACGTCCTTCAACATCAATCTGCAATCTGTAGCGACTTTGAATCTCATCTCTGGGCGGGTAGTGAACGACAGAAGAGTCCGTGGATGCAGAGAGAGACAGGACCGGCGCCCTAAATGTTTTCATCTGGGCGAAGTCTTCCTGGCTAAGAGGAGCCAGCACAATGTTTCTGTTCAGTCGAATCTCTGATCGAGGCAATTTGGGGCCGACGACAGACCACCACGTCTGCCAAAATTGTTCAGCTTCTCGCCCAGGTTTCGTTCGTGCCATCGGTGATGACTCTTAAGCCATTCCTGTGGTCTGCCTCCAGCGAGGCTGACGGCGAGCCGCTAACCATCTCCAACGCCTGGCGCATCGCGACAGCGCTAATGCGGCGAGGGCGGCGGGGAGGGGATCACATCAAACTCCTCGCCACAGCCATCAAGCGGCTGCATTGATCCTCCGTTCCGACCGTAATGCGCAGATAATCTTCGATTCGAGGTTTGTGGAAATGCCGGACCAGAACGCCGCGCTCCCGCAGCTGGGCAGCCAGATGTGGGCCGCTGCGGCTCTCATGGCGGGCGAATACGAAGTTCGCGAGGGACGGAAGAACCTCGAAGCCCAGCTCAGAGAGGCCGTGGACCAGCGATTCGCGGTTCGCGATGATGCGTTGGCGCGTCTCCTGAAACCATGCATCGTCGTTCATGGCCGCGACCGCACCAGCGATGGCGAGGCAATCGAGGGGGTAGGAGTTGAAGCTGTCCTTCACCCGTTCCAGGGCCTCGATCAAAGGTCGCTGGCCGATGGCAAAGCCAACTCTCAGTCCGGCCAGGGCGCGCGACTTGGAGAGGGTCTGGACGATCAGCAGATTGTCGTGGCGCGCGACGAGCGATACGGCGCTCTCGGCGCCGAAGTCGACGTAGGCCTCGTCGATGACCACCAGCTGGTCGGGATGGTCGGCGAGCAGCGCCTCGATGGCTGCGCGCGGCAGCCCAATGCCGGTGGGGGCGTTCGGATTGGGCAGGATGATGGCGCTGCATGGCCGCCGGAAGCCGGCGATCTGTACCCTCATCGCCGCATCGAGCGGCACCTCCTCGTAGCGGATTCCATACAAGCGGCAGTAGACCGGGTAAAAGCTGTAGGTGATGTCGGGGAACAGCAGCGGCGCATCATGCTTCAGAAGCGCCTGGAAGATATGGGCCAGAACCTCATCCGAGCCGTTCCCGACGAACACCTCCTCAGGCGCAACATCGTAGCGGGCCGCGATAGCCTCGCACAGGCAGGACGCGCGCGGATCGGGGTAGAGGCGCAGACGATCCGTCGCGGCGGCGATGGCCGCCAGGACGCGGGGCGAAGGTCCGTAGGGATTCTCGTTGGTGTTAAGCTTGAGGATGCCATCCAGCTTCGGCTGCTCACCGGGCACGTACGGCGTCAGGCTGTGGACGACCGGACTCCAGAAGCGGCTCATGATTGGTGACTCAAACGGCGGATCCAGTCACAGCAGGATATGCCAAGCCTTCGACCAAAAT
Source organism: uncultured Alphaproteobacteria bacterium (assembly GCA_963846475.1). GTDB lineage: Bacteria > Pseudomonadota > Alphaproteobacteria > Rhizobiales > Afifellaceae > DASWJZ01. Next base: position 338,432 of record CAWJVZ010000003.1, read on the forward strand.
CCGCTCGCGCACCTCGCGGTGGCCGTTCACATGCGTTCGCCGGGCAATTGGCTGGCTTGCTTCACCCAGGCGGCGAACAAAACTTCGTCGAGCTGGTCGTCCTCGTGGATGTGGAAGTAGCGCACGTCCTTGTGCCTCGAACCGACGGGCGGGAGCGGCGAGAGCGACGCGCCGCGGAAGAAGGTCACCTTCACGTATTTGGTGAAGACATGAAAGCTGAGGAACCAGACATTCTCCTCGACGCCATAGAAGGGCGAATTCCATTTGACCGCCTTGCGCACGCCGGGGACGGTGCGCACGATCAGCGCGTCGAGGCGGCGCCCGATTTCGCTTTTCCAGCCCGGCATCGCCGCGATGTAGGCCTGCACGGGGGCGTCGCCGTAGCCCTTCGCGATCTGAGGGTTACCGCCTGAAAGGAGGGTCGGCTTCGCCACTGCGGGGCTCTTGCTGCTGGTTGCCGTCCGGTAATGAGCGGGAGTTTGGGCTCTTGCGCCAGCGCGTCAACCCCGCCGATCTTCAAAGCCCCACCACCCGGCCCCGCCGCTTGTGAGATTTGCGCGCCCCTGTAAGGTCGCGCCAATAACAGGAGGATGCGTTCGATGTCGGACGACAAAGGCTCCAGGGGCGGCGTTTCGGTCACGGACCAGGAAGCCTTGGATTTCCACTCCCGCGGCCGCCCCGGCAAGCTGGAGATCATCCCCACCAAGCCGATGGCGACGCAGCGCGACCTGTCGCTCGCCTATTCGCCGGGCGTCGCGGTGCCGGTAAAGCACATCGCCGCAAACCCGAACTGCGCCTTCGACTATACGACGCGCGGCAACCTGGTGGCGGTGATCTCCAACGGAACTGCCATCCTCGGGCTCGGCAATCTCGGCGCGCTCGCCTCGAAGCCGGTCATGGAAGGCAAGGCGGTGCTGTTCAAGCGCTTCGCCGACATCAATTCCATCGACCTGGAGGTCGCCACCGAGGACGTCAACGAGTTCATCGGCGCGGTGCGTTACCTCGGCCCGTCCTTCGGCGGCATCAACCTGGAAGACATCCGCGCCCCGGACTGTTTCATTATCGAGAGCCGGCTCCGCGAGCTGATGGACATTCCCGTCTTCCACGACGACCAGCACGGCACCGCCATCATCGCGCTCGCCGGGCTGAAGAACGCGCTGGAGCTTACCGGCCGCGATTTTCGCAATACGCGGCTCGTCTGCAACGGCGCCGGCGCTGCGGCCATCGCCTGCGTCGAGCTGATCAAGGCGTCGGGCATGCCGGGCGAGAACGTCATCCTCTGCGACACCAAGGGTCCGGTCTACAAGGGGCGCCAGGAAGGCATGAACCAGTGGAAATCCGCCCATGCGGTGGACACGGACGCGCGCAGCCTCGCCGAAGCCATGCGGGGCGCCGACGTCGTCTTCGGCCTGTCGATGAAGGGAACGCTGACCAGGGACATGGTCGCCTCAATGGCGAGGAACCCGATCATCTTCGCCATGGCCAACCCGGACCCGGAGATCACCCCGGAGGAGGTCGCCGAGGTGCGCGACGACGCCATCATGGCGACCGGCCGCTCCGACTATCCCAACCAGGTGAACAACGTCCTCGGCTTTCCCTACATCTTCCGCGGCGCCCTCGACGTGCGCGCCACCACCATCAACGACGAGATGAAGCTCGCCGCGGCCGACGCGCTCGCCAGCCTCGCCCGCGAGGACGTGCCCGACGAAGTGGCGGCGGCCTATCAGGGCAACCGGCCGCGCTTCGGGCCGCGCTATATCATTCCCGTGCCGTTCGATCCGCGGCTGATCTCGGCGATTCCGCCGGCCGTGGCGGAGGCGGCGATGCGGAGCGGCGTGGCGCGGACGCCCATTCCCGACATGGAGGTCTATCGCCATCAGCTCTCGGCCCGGCGCGATCCGGTCGCCGGCACGCTGCAGCAGATAACGGCGCGCGTGCGCCGGCGTCCGCAGCGGGTCGTCTTCGCCGAGGGCGAGGAGGAGCAGGTCATCCGCGCGGCGGTCAGCTTTGTCGGCCAGCGGCTCGGTACGGCCATCCTGGTCGGCCGCGAGGATCTCGTGCAGAGCAAGGCCGAGGCCGCCGGTATCGAGCTGAAGAGCGGCATCGAGATCATGAACGCGCGGCTGTCGACGCGCCGCGACGCCTATGCGGACTATCTCTACGCGCGGCTGCAGCGGAAAGGCTACCTGCTGCGCGACTGCGTGCGCCTGGTCAACACCGACCGCAACCATTTCGCCGCCTGCATGGTGGCGCTCGGCGACGGCAACGCGCTCGTCACCGGCGTGACGCGCAGCTATTCCTCGGCGATGGACGACATAAGGCGCTGCATCGACCCGAAGCCGGGCCATCGGGTCATCGGCGTGTCCATCGCGCTTTGCCGCGGCCGCACCGTCGTCGTCGCCGATACGGCCGTGCACGACATGCCGAGTTCCGAACAACTGGCGGATATCGCCGAAGAGGCCGCCGGCGTCGCCCGCCGCCTGGGTTTTGAGCCGCGGGTCGCCATGCTCGCCTATTCAACCTTCGGCAATCCGTCCGGCGAGCGGGCGGAGAAGGTGCGCGAAGCGGTGCGCATCCTCGACCAGCGCCGGGTCGATTTCGAATACGACGGCGAGATGGGCGCCGACGTGGCGCTCAACCCCGCCGTCATGGCCGCTTATCCCTTCTGCCGGCTCTCCGGCCCGGCCAATGTGCTGGTCATGCCGGCGCGGCATTCGGCGGCGATCTCCACCAATATGCTGCAGGAGCTCGGCGGCTCGACGGTGCTCGGACCGCTGCTCGTCGGCTTCGACCGGCCCGTGCAGATCCTGCCGATCTCGGCACGCGACTCCGATATCGCCAACATGGCGGCGCTCGCGGCGTACAATATCAGCGGGTGAGGGGGGCAGGCGGCGGTCAGAACCCGTTCGCACCGGCTGAGGACGGGCTCTCCGCCAAAGAGCCCCTCAATCCTCTTCGCCGAAACCACCCTCTACCAGCGTTGTGAGCGCTTCGAGCGCGGCGGCGGCATCGGGACCTTCCGCTTCCAGTTCCACCTTGCAGCCGGGAGCGGCGGCAAGCGTCATCAGGCCCATGATGGAGGTGCCCCCCACCGTCTGCCCGTCCTTGGTGACGCGGATCTCGGCATCATAGGCCTCGGCACATTTGACGAAACGGGCCGAGGCCCGGGCGTGCAGCCCGCGGCGGTTGACGATAGTGAGCTGTCGTGAGAGCGGCGCAATCATTCGCTGTTGAGGAGCTTGCTGGCCACGTTGATGTATTTGCGGCCGGCCTCCTGAGCCGCGCAGGCGGCGTCGTCGAGGGCGTTCTCGCCGCGCACGCTGGCGAGCTTGATCAGCATCGGCAGATTGACGCCGGCCAGCACTTCTACGCGGCCTGCCTCCATCACCGATATGGCAAGATTGGACGGCGTGCCGCCGAACATGTCGGTGAGCAGGATCACGCCGGAGCCGTCATTGACCCTGTCCACCGCCGACATGATGTCGCGGCGCCGCTCCTCCATGTCGTCCTCGGGTCCGATCGAAACGGTCTCCAGTGCCTCCTGTTGTCCGACCACATGCTCCAGGGCGGCGCGGAATTCCGTCGCCAATTGCCCATGTGTGACAAGCACCAGACCGATCATAAAAACGCCGTGTGAGGGGAAAGGGCCGCCATCTTCCCTAAACGCGCGATGATCGCAAGCCCATATCGCGCCGCGCAGGCAGGGCCGCGAGCGCCGCATCGACGAGGATCAGAGCGCATTCGATGGCGCCCGGGACGGCTTGGCGGGGGAGGGTCACGCCGACCACGGTGGCCGACAGCTCCTCCGTCGCGGGATGACGTTCCAGCTGTTCCGCCGCGACGATATCGACCAGCAGCCGAACGATTGCGCTCCGCTCGAGCGGGACGGATATGAGGCCGCGTCCCCGCAGCTCCAGAATGCCCGCGATTGCGGCGGGAGCGGCCGCGACCACACGACCGTGGCAGGCGGAGAGGTGCACGCGGTCATCGGCGACAAGCTTTGCGCCTCGGGAGATCAGAGCTGCGGCAAGCATCGACTTGCCCGACCCGGACGGGCCGCGGATGAGCACTCCCTGCGAGCCGGCCAGCACCGCCGTCGCATGTACCGTCTCGCTCACGCCGGTTCAGCCCGGTGCCGGCAGGATCACCGTAAAGCGGGCACCCTCGATACCGCCGTCGCTGCGGTGCCGGTTCTCCGCGCGAATCGTGCCGCGGTGGGCCTCCACGATCTGCCTGGTGATGGCGAGCCCCAGACCGGAATTCTGGCCGAACTCGTCGCCCTCCGGACGGTCCGTATAAAAGCGCTCGAAAATGCTGTCGACGTGCTCGGCGCGAATTCCGGGGCCATCGTCATCCACAATTATAACGATCTTTTCTGCTTCCCGTCGTGCTCTGATGCGCAGCCCTCCCTCGGGCCGGGAGAAGGACAGCGCATTGTCGATCAGATTGTTGAACACCTGGCCGAGACGGCTGTCGTGTCCGAGCATATAGAAGGCATCTTTTCCCCAGCGCCCGTGCTCGAGCGTCAGCTGGATCTGGTGCTTGTCGGCGACCCTCGTTTCACGGGCTATCGCCACCACAGTCTCAAGCAGCCGGGCCAGATCGACGGGCTCCGTCGCCTCGCGGGCAAGCTCGGCGTCGAGGCGGGACGCGTCGGAGATGTCGGTGATGAGGCGGTCGAGCCGCCGGACGTCGTGCTTGATGACGGCCAGGAGCCGCTCACGCTGCTCATCCGTCCGCGCCAGCGGCAGCGTCTCGACGGCGCTCCGGAGAGACGTCAAGGGGTTCTTCAGCTCGTGCGAGACGTCGGCGGCAAAGCTCTCCACCGCCTCCATGCGCTTGTAGAGCGCGTTGGTCATGTCGGAAAGCACGCGCGCCAGGTGACCGATCTCGTCCTTGCGGTTGCCGAGATCGGGAATCTCGGCGCGGCGGTGGCGAACGCCGCGCCTGACCCGCTCGGCGGCGGCGGCAAGCCTGCGGACGGGTCCGGCGATGGTGCTGGCGAGCAGGATGGAGAGGAGCACGGTCACCGCCGAGGCGACGAGAAAGACGCGCATGATTGCCAGACGCTCGGCCTGGACGATCGCGTCGATGTCGCCGGATTCGGTCGACAGCAGCAGGCTGCCCAGCACGGCGCGGAAACGCTGCACCGGGACGGCGACGGATACGATCAGGCCCCCATCCTTGCCGACCCGGACGACGCTTGCCGCGCTGCCGTTCAGCGCCGAAGCGACCTCGGGATACTCGCGCCCGTTCGAGCCGACTTCCTCATAGACCGGCAATTCGCCGCTGCGGTACCAGAGCCTCACGGCGTCCCACCAGCGTTGCGTTATGCTTTTGTCGCCGAGGGGCGGCAAATCGAAGCTCTGGATCTGGCCGCGCGTATAGAGGCCGCGCGAGTCGAGGATCAGCGTGCCGTCGGGATCGTAGATACGGGCGCGCGTGCGCGTGGGAGAGATCAGCCGCCGCAGGAGCGGCGCGACGCGTTCCGGGTTGATCGGAAAATCGGCCGCCCCCTCGCCGACATTGTAGGGCGAGCCGCTCTGGCCGGCCTGCAGCTCGAGAAGCTTGTCGGGATCGATGGTGATCGCGTCGGTGTCGACGCTCGCCTGCGCAGCGATGGCAGCGGCGATGATCTGGCCCTGGGTCAGCAGGCTTTCCACCCGCGTGTCGATCAGCCCGGCGCGAAATTTGTTCAGGTAGAGGATGCCGCCGGCGAGCGCCACCAGCGCCGCCAGATTGAGAATGACAATGCGGCGCGTCAGGCTGGAGGTGGTTGCCCGGCGCAGACTGCCGAGCAGCTTGCGGATGATCCGCGGCACCGGCGGCCCATTCCGCAACCGGTCGGCGATCCACGACCGCCTCGGGGAAGCTGCGCTTGTGCGGTTCGCTTCGGCGACCATGCGATGCTCTCAGGACCCTAGTTCTCCCGGAAGCGGTAACCCACGCCGTAGAGCGTCTCGATCATATTGAAATCGTCGTCTACGGCCTTGAACTTTTTCCGTAGCCGCTTGATGTGGCTGTCGATGGTGCGGTCGTCGACATAGACCTGGTCGTCATAGGCCGCATCCATCAATGCATTGCGGCTCTTCACAACTCCCGGACGCTGGGCCAGCGCGAAGAGGATCAGGAACTCCGTCACCGTCAGCGTGACGTTCTGCCCGTTCCATGTGCAGGTATGGCGTTCCTGGTCCATCGTCAACGCACCGCGTTCGAGGATGCGGCTCTGCTCGCTGACGCGGGCCGCGCTCCCGTCGCGCGGCTGGGCGCGCCGCAGCACGGCCCGGACGCGCTCCACCAGGAGGCGTTGCGAGAACGGCTTTTTGATGAAATCGTCCGCGCCCATTTTCAGGCCGAACAATTCGTCGATCTCGTCGTCCTTGGAGGTGAGGAAGATCACCGGCAAGTCGGAGCTCTGGCGGAGCTTTCTGAGCAGCTCCATCCCGTCCATCCGGGGCATCTTGATATCGAGAATGGCGAGATCGGGCGGATTCTGTGCCAGCCCGTCCAGCGCTGAGCTGCCGTCGTTGTAGGTCTGCACCCGGTAACCTTCCGTCTCCAGGGTCATGGACACGGAGGTCAGAATGTTGCGGTCGTCGTCGACAAGCGCGATGGTCGGCATGCCGGCTCCTTTCGAATCGTTGGCGGCCGCAGCCACGGCTCCGCGCTTTTGTAACAGAATGCGAACAGAATGTGGCAAGTGTCTCAGAAAATGCCTGAGGAGATATGGAGATGGATGCCGAATTCGGCAACCAACGCAGCGCTGGCGCGCGGCCTGATGCGCGAGATCCGGACGGCCGCGCTGGCCACTCTGGAGAAGTCGGGAGGACCTTTCGTATCGTATGTGGCCATCGCACCAGCGGCGGATGGGGCACCGATCCTGCTCCTGTCGCGGCTTGCCGTGCACAGCCGCAATCTCCGGCGCGATCGGCGCGGCTCGCTGCTTGTCGTGCGCGAACCGCCGGAGCGGACGGAAACGATGACGGCGCTCCGGCTGACTTTGACAGGTCGGGTGGAGCAGGACGAAAATCCCGATTTGAAGGGCCGGTTTCTGGCCTGCCATCCGGATGCGGCGCGCTATTCGAGCTTCACCGATTTTTCCGTTTACCGATTCTCCATCGCCGCCGGTCACCTTGTGGCCGGCTTCGGGCAGATCGTCAGCCTCACGCCCGGCGATCTTCTGGGCAACGATGTTTGAGTTGCATTTGGGGTACAGTCGAGCCGGCACGCTCCCGAAGTGCCGCTGAATCCAGCGGCCGGCCATGAGCCTGCCCGAATTGCAGCGGACGAAAACTGCTCCGGCCGCGTGGGGACGTAGCGCCGGAGCCGGCGGCGATGGGAAGCGCCGGAGTCTAGGGGGTTACCGTGTCGAGTAACGTGCTGATGCTTTTGATCGCCTTCTATGCGGGCGCCGTATTCGCGACGGGACGGTCGTGGCTGCTGATATGGCGCGGCGCGGCGGGATTTTCGGCGCTCCGCGACGTCACCGGGATTGGCGATCAAGCCGTGCTCCGGCGCTTGTTCGGGCTGACGTCGCGTGACGGGTCGTACCGGGTCAGCGTCGCGCAGGTCATTCGGCACCGGCGGCCGGCCGGTGTCATCCTGACCGACTTGCCCGTGCATCTTCTGTTTCTGTCGGCGCTGCTCTGGGCCGCCCTCGGCGCGTCTCCGGCGGCCGCGGCAATCGGCTGGGCGGCTGTTGCACACGCGCTTGTCATCGCGGGTGCAGCAGTTTCCGTACTTGCCGGCAGCCGGCAGGCGCTGGTCGACTAGCGCGTCGCTACGCGCTCCTGCGGAACACGAGGTAAGCAGTCCGGCGTTCCTCCGCGACGGCCTTGGCCTCGTAGCGCGTGCCCGGCCAGCCCGGCCACGGCTGCCGACTATCGTCGAGGCAATCTGCCGTCCAGATCAGCCGATCGGTGCGGGCAACCTCACGAAGCGTCCATTTCACGTAAGCGTCGACGTCGCTGGCGAAGCGGAACAGTCCGTCGGGCTTCAGGCAACGCTCGATCCGCTCCAGGTTCCGCGAAGTGACGAAGCGCCGTTTCCAGTGGCGCATCTTCGGCCAGGGATCGGGGTAAAGCAGGTCGATCCGATCGAGCGATTCCGCCGGCAGCCAATCGAGCAGGATCGTCGCGTCCCGGTCGAACAACCGGACGTTCCGCATATCGTCACGCTCGATGGTCGCGGCGGCCTTCGCCAGGCCGTTCTGGAAGGGCTCGATGCCGATGAAGCCGGTCGCGGGCGAAGATCGCGCTTCATGGAGGAGGTGCTCGCCGCCGCCGAAGCCGATCTCCAGGTCTATCGCCCCAACAGGTACCGGAAAAAGTGCGGCGAGATGCTCCGGGGCCGGCTCCGTCACGTCGACGATCAGAGCGGGAAGCACATTTTCCAGAGCTTCCCGCTGCCGCGGCCTTAGCGTCTTGCCCTTGCGCCGGCCGAAGAACGAGCCGTCGCGCCGCTCCATGCCGACGAGCTTACAACGCCGCTTCGATGGCGCCAATTAGGTCGAGGCGTTCCCAGGAAAATCCGCCGTCGTCTTCCGGAGCGCGGCCGAAATGCCCGTAGGCGGCGGTGCGCGCATAGATCGGCTTGTTGAGGCCGAGGTGCTGGCGAATGCCGCGGGGCGAGAGATCCATCGCCTCGCTCAGAGCTACCTCCAGGTCACGCGCTTCCACGCGGCCGGTATCGTGCAGGTCGACGTAGATGGACAAGGGCTGCGAGACGCCGATCGCATAGGCGATCTGGATCGTGCAGCGGTCGGCGAAACCGCCGGCGACGACATTCTTGGCCAGGTAGCGCGCGGCGTAGGCGGCCGATCGGTCGACCTTGGTGGGATCTTTGCCGGAAAACGCGCCGCCGCCGTGCGGCGCCGCGCCGCCATAGGTGTCGACGATGATCTTTCGGCCGGTCAGCCCACAATCCCCGTCGGGGCCGCCGATGACGAATTTCCCGGTCGGGTTCACGTGCCAAGCCGTCTCGTCGGTGATCCACCCCTCGGGAAGCGCCTCGCGGACATACGGCTCGACGATACGACGCACATCCTCCGACTCAAGCGTCTCGTCCACATGCTGCGTGGACACGACGATAGAGGCGGCGCCGACCGGCACCCCGTCCTTATACTCTACGGTGACCTGCGATTTTGCGTCCGGTCCGAGGGCCGGCTCGCGCTTCGACCGACGCGCTTCCGCCATCAGGCGCAGGATCTTGTGGGAGTAGAGGATCGGAGCCGGCATATATTCCGGCGTCTCGCGGCAGGCATAGCCGAACATGATGCCCTGATCGCCGGCTCCCTCATCCTTGTTGTCCCGGCTGTCGACACCCTGCGCGATGTCGCTCGACTGCTCGTGCAGGAGCACCTCGATCTTGGCGTGCTGCCAATGAAAGCCGTCCTGCTCGTAGCCGATCTCGCGGATGGCGCGGCGGGTCAGCTCCTCGATCAGCGAGCCGTTGACGCTCGCCGAGCCGCGCACCTCGCCGGCGATCACCACGCGGTTGGTTGTGGCGAGCGTCTCGCAGGCGACGCGGGCCTCGGGCATCGCCGCAAGATGCGCATCCACCACGGTGTCTGAGATGCGGTCGCAAATCTTGTCGGGATGACCCTCCGACACGGATTCGCTGGTGAAGAGGTAGTTTCTGCGGGACATGAGGGGCCTTTGCGAGGCTATTGGAGGGCTCAGCCGAAACGGCCGGACAGTTGCGGCGAACTGTTGCCCCACCCCTTTGCCCATCGTCAAGGGCTCCCGGAAGGCCTGCGGCTAAGCGGGTCCAGAATCCTCCGCCAACGCGCGCAGCAACGCCACCACCTTGCGCCGGATCTTGGGATTGCGAATCCGCGCGAATGCGCGGCTGAGCTCAAGTCCTTCGCCGCTGGACATGAACTCCATCATGAAGGCAGCGCCTTCCTCCTGCATGCCTGATCCCTCGGCGGTGCTCGTGTCGGGAAAGAAATACGAAATCGGCACTTCGAGCGCGTCTGCCATGGCGTGCATCCGGCTTGCGCCGATACGGTTCGTGCCCTTCTCGTATTTCTGGATCTGCTGGAACGTGATACCCAGTTTGTCGCCGAGCTTCTCCTGACTGAGACCAATCATCTTTCGGCGCATGCGAACCCTGCTGCCGACATAGATATCGATCGGGTTAGGGCGCTTGCCTTGAGGCTCTCGACGATCGCTCAAAATGTGCCCATCGGTTCCGCGGTGGAGGTCTCAGCGCCGGTGATCACTGGGGCTGTCGCCGGCGCACGGTGCCGCAAACCGGACAGCCGAACGTGCGACGATACGGGCCAGCCCGGACATGTCAATTGCACGCGAAGGCTATCGGAATGCTTTTTTCCAGCCGGCAAAAACGATGCACGCACCTAATGATAGAAGAAATGCGGTGTAACGCGATCGAGCGCTCAACGGGGGGTGGATGGAATTCGGCAGGCGGGTCTCGATCACCGCAACGTCGCCGAGACCTGTGCCTTCGAGCACGCGCCCGTAAGCGTCGATGACTGCGGAGATTCCGGTATTGGCGGCACGGACCAGCGGCAGGCCTTCTTCGACGCTGCGGACCCGCGCCTGGTGAAAATGCTGATGCGGTCCGATCGTACGACCGAACCAGCCGTCGTTCGTCACGTTGAGGAGAAAACCGGGCCTTGGACCTTCCGGAAGCACGTCATTTGGAAAGATGATCTCGTAGCAGATGAGCGGTCCGAAGGGCGGCGCGAATCCGATCTCCAGAGAACGCCGCAGGGGGCCGGGCGAGAAGCCGCTGCGGACCAATTGCCGCAAACCCAGCCGGTCGAGGACACTTTGCATGGGCAAGTATTCGCCGAAGGGCACTAGGTGAACCTTGTCGTAGGCGGACTGGATCGTTCCGTCCGCGCCGATCACATGGATGGAATTGAAAAACAGCCGCTCGCCTGACGCCCGCCGCTCGACCCGATAGGCGCCGGTGACCAGGGCGGTGCCGTCGGGGAGCAGGTCGGCGATGGCGGCCAGCGTCGCCGGATCGTCTCTCAACGCGAACGGAAACGCCGATTCCGGCCAGACCAGCACGGTTCCTGCCGGCAGCGGCGAGCCGGGCGGGGCGCTCAGGTCCAGGTAGGTCTGCAGGACCAGCTCCTTGTTCGCCGGCTCCCACTTCTGCAGCTGGTCGAGCGCCGGTTGCACGATACGGATGCTCGTGTCCGGCACAAAACCGGCATCGTCGCTCGACAGCCGCAATATGCCGTGGAGGCCGAGCGCCGCGACGGCTGCAAACGCGCATCCGGGGAGCGCGAGGTTGCGTCCGCGCGACGAAGCCGCCGGCGCCAGCGCGGCGGGCGCGGCGAAGACGGCTACCGCCAGGATATTCAGCCCGTAGAGCCCGAACAGCGCGGCCGATTGCATAAGGATCTCGCCCGCCGTCAAGGCGTAGCCGATAGAGTTCCAAGGAAAGCCGGTGAAGATATTTGCCGCGCATCCACTCGGCTGCGCCGACGCCCGCGGCCAAGGCAAAAATCCTCCGCCAGTCCTCGCTCCAAAGAAGCTGCGCGGCGGCGACGCCCACTCCCCAGAAAAGCGCCAGCCCGGCCGGGAGCGCCAGCACGGCAACGGGCAGCATCCAGCCGAAAACGTCTGCTTCGACCAGGAAAGCTTCGCCGATCCACCAAAGGCCGGCGAGGAAATAGCCGAAGCCGAACCACCAGCCAACGCCAAACGCCGGCACGAGTCGCCGCAGCTTGCCGTCGCGCGCGCTGCTCACGGCTCCATCGATCAGCCAGACCAGGACTGGAAGGGTCAGCCAGAGGATCGGAAATGCGAAGAACGGCGGCTGCGCCAGGACCGACAGCGCGCCGGCCGCAAAAGCCGTGACCCATCGGCGCCAGCCCCAGGACAATATGACGGCATGAGCGAGGCGATCCATGGCCGCCGATTCCTTGCTTGAGCTAGCTGACGGGAGGGGCGGGCAAAATCAAGCCGAGAGCCGGATCGGCGCCCTCGGGCCCGCCGGGGCGGCCGATCAGGACTTCAGATAGGGCTTCAGCAGCGCCAGGTCGGCTGGGCTCAACCGATCGGACGCGGTATTCGCCTGGTGCCAATAGGGATAGAGGAGCGGCGGCGCGCTTGCCTTGTCCAATTTCGCCCGCTCCGATTGGGTGAGCGTCACGCCGGCGGCAGCGATGTTGTCGATGAGCTGCTGTTCGGTGCGCGCGCCGATCACCAGAGAGGCAATTCCCGGCCTGCCGAGCAGCCAGGCAAGTGCGACCTGCGCGGCGGATATCCCGCGGCGTTCAGCAATGTCCACGAGGACATCGACGATGTCGTAAAGCTGCTCCTCGTTGCGGACCGGGGGCTCGCCCCAATCCTTCAGGTGCCGCCCTTCCGACGGTTTTTGGCCGCGCCGGTATTTGCCGGAAAGGAGTCCGCCGGCCATCGGGCTCCAGACCATGATGCCCACGCCCTGATCGATCGCGATCGGCACGAGCTCGTATTCCGCCTCGCGCGCCTGCAGGGAATAGTGGATCTGCTGCGATACGAAGCGCTGATAGGCGAGCCGCTCGGAAACCCCGAGCGCCTTCATGAGATGCCAACCCGAGTAATTGGAGCAGCCGAGGTAGCGAACCTTGCCGGAACGCACCAGGCTGTCGAGCGCCTCCATCGTCTCCTCCAGCGGCGTCTGGCCGTCCCATTCGTGCATGAAATAGAGGTCGATGTGGTCGGTGCGGAGCCGCTTCAGGCTCTTCTCGCATTCGGCGATAATGTGCCAGCGCGAAGCGCCGGCGTCGTTCGGCCGGTTGCCCACCTTCATCCGCGCCTTCGTTGCGAGCAGCATGCGGCTGCGCTTGTCGCCAAGCGCCTCGCCGATGATCTCTTCCGACAGGCCGAGCGAATACATGTTGGCGGTGTCGAGAAGGTTGATCCCGGCATCGACGCAGATGTCGATCAGCCGCCGCGCGCCGGCGACATCGGTCGCGCCTGTCTTGGCGAAGTCGCCGCGCCCGCCGAAGGTCATCGTGCCGAGCGTCAGCACCGAAATTCTCAGGCCGGAGCGGCCGAGCTGCCGATATTCCATGTGCCGCCTTTTGCCCGCCCTGTCGGGCTTCTGCCGAATGGTGAGTATTGCCCAGGCTCTGACCCGAGAACCGGCCGAATGCAAGGGTGACGCTTTCCTCCCGGTTCACCGCTACGGCCGTACGCGACGCTGGAGTTGCTCTGCTTGCGCGAGCGCTTGCCCCTCTTGCGCGCGTCCCGGCCCTAGGCTTTCCTATTGCTGGGCATGGAGTGAGGGGGAAGAAATGACCAGGCCGATCGTTGCGTTCGTCACGGCTGCCCTGCTGGCCGTCCTCTCCATTGCAGCGCCGAACTCGGCCGAGAGCGCGTCGACGCGGTCGAGATCGGGCGGCTCGAATGGAGACCAGGTCGTCCTGGTCATGACGGGCGTGATCGGGCCTGGCTCGTACCGGCAGTTCCGGCGGGCGGTTTCGCGCGGCAAGCCGGACCTGATCGTGCTGGACGGCCCCGGCGGCATTCTCGACGAGGCAATCATGATCGGCGACGAGATACGCCGCCGCGGGCTGGCCACGCTGGTCGACGCCGACGGGTTCTGCGCTTCCGCGTGCGCCGTCGTGTTCCTGTCGGGCCGGACCAAATATATGGGACGCGGCGCCCATGTTGGGCTGCATGCGGCGTCCTATCTCGACGGCCGCGCCGACGCGGAGGCAACCACCTTGATGGCGAGCTATCTGAGAGGCGTCGGCGTGCCGCGCAGCATCCTGCGCCGCATGGCGGCGACGGCGCCCGACGACATCAGCTGGCTGACCAAGGCGGAGCAGAAGGCGCTGCGCATCCGCGCGCTGGATTAGCGCATCGACACGCGCGCAACGCCTATGCGCGGCGCGCCTCCGGCTCCGCCGGGGTGCGTGTCTTCGTCCTGACCGGCGCCGGCGCCTTCAGCTTGTCGCGGATGCGGGCCCGCTTGATGCGGCGCGGCTCGGCGTCGAGCACCTCGAAATCGAAGCCGGGCACCGCCTCGACGATCTCGCCCTTGGCCGGGATGCGGCCGGTCGCCGCAAAGATCAGGCCGCCGATCGTCTCGATGTCGTCGGCGTTCTCGCCGGCCCGGAATTCCGGGCCGATGAGGGCGCGGGCATCCTCCACGGAGGTGCGGGCGTCGGCGGTGAACAGCCCATCAGAAATCTTTTCGATGGTCGGCTCTTCCTCAAGGTCGTGCTCGTCCTCGATCTCGCCGACGATGATCTCCACCAAGTCTTCCAGCGAGGCGAGGCCGTCGGTGCCGCCATATTCGTCGATGACCAGCGCCATCTGCGTGCGCGTCGCCTGCATGCGTTTCAGCAGCACACGCGCGGGCATGGAGGGCGGCACGAACAGGACCGGGCGCACCAGCTTGGCGTCTTCCAGCGTGGAGGTGAGGTCGACGGCGGAGAAATCGAAGCTGGGCTTGCCCTGCGGGTGCTCGGCTTTGCGCAGCGCCTTGTCGGCGACCCAGGCCATCAGGTCGCGGATGTGCACCATGCCGACGGGATCGTCGAGCGTCTCGCGATAGACGGGGAGGCGCGACAGGCCCGCCTCGCGGAACACGACGATCGCCTCGGCGACGCTTTCCTCCAGCTCCAGCGCCTCGATGTCGGCGCGCGGCACCATGACGTCCTCGACGCGCATGTCGCCGAGCTTGAGGATGGCGCGGAGCATGGCGCGCTCCTCCGGCGAGAGCGTCGCGCCGGCCGCCTCGTCGGCGGCGATGGCGTCCTCGATCTCCTCGCGCGCCGAGCCGTTCGGCCGGAGGCCAAAGGCGCCGAGGAGGGCGGCCCGCAGGCGCCCCGCAAGATTGTCGGATGCTGGGTTCGGCTGTTCCGCTGCCGGGCCGTCCGGACTTCGACTGGGGTCGTCGCTCATCTGTCCCGAGCGGGCGCATATGGATCGGCAATGCCCATCCGCTTCAGCGCTTCCCGCTCCACTGCCTCCATCGCTTCGGCTTCCTCGTCCGCCTCGTGGTCGTAGCCGATCAGGTGGAGGAATCCGTGCACTATCAGATGAGCCATATGAGCCTCGAGCGGCTTTCGCGCAAGAGCCGCCTCGTCCCGCACCGTTTCCGCCGCAAGGATCACGTCGCCGAGGAGGGCCCCAAAGGCCTGGGGAAAGGAGAGGACGTTGGTGGGCCTGTCCTTGCCCCGCCATTCCGCATTCAGCTTTCGGATCGCCGCGTCGTCGGTGAACAGGATGCTCAGCTCGCTGTCCTGGGACCATCTGGGCGGGGAGGGGAGGGCGCCGCCCGACCCCGATTCAAGCGCCGCGACGGCGGCGGCGACGGCGCGCTCCGCCAGGTCGCGAAGCTCCGCCACGGGCGGCCAGTCGCCCGCCTCGACAAGAATTTCGATCGATGAACCGGCTTTTCGCAACCGCTTCCTCCATAGCCGGGACGCGTTTTTTCGTCCCGCGGCCCTTTGGGGCCCGAGGTTATAAAGAAGTTTTTCCTCCTCGCGATGAGGAGGGAGCGGAGCGCCTGAAGAACGCCTCGCAAATTTAAAAGTGGCGCCTCCAGGCGCCCCTGTACCGGTGATGGCCGGTGATCCTGCAAAGCTTGGCTCGGCGAAAGCGAAGCCGGCCGCACGCGCGCCCTCCGTGGCGCCGTAGCGGGCGGGCGGCTTCGCGGGTCCGGCGAATTGGCTCAGACAGGAGGACCGGGGCCGGCCGGCCGGGAGCGACCGAAGCGCCCCAGCGCCGCCGCTGTCAAAGCGGCGAGCACCACGCGCGGACATGTGCCCCGGCTGGCGGCTGCGATTGCAGGCCCAGTGGGGAGACCGCGCCCTTGAGCGCCAGGTACAGGGATCGGCCGACGTCGCGGCGGGCTCGTTGCGAGAACAGGGAGAGGAGCATGGAAGAACAGCCGATCTGGTATGCCGGCGTCGATTGGGCGTCGCAGGCGCATGTCGTTTGTCTGTCGGATGCGCAGGGGCGCGGCAAGCGCGTGCGCAGCTTCGCTCATGGCGGCGAGGGCCTGGCTGAGATGGGCGCCTGGCTGATCGCCGCGAGCGGCGCCGCGCCGCAAGCGGTGCATGTCGCCATCGAGGTGCCGCACGGGCCGGTCGTTGAGGCGCTCATGGAGCGCGGCTTCACCGTCTACGCGGTCAATCCCAAGCAGCTCGACCGCTTCCGCGACCGCTTCACGCTGGCCGGCGCCAAGGACGACAGCCGCGACGCCGAGGTGCTGGCCGATGCGCTGAGGACCGACCGGCCGCGCCTGCGTCCGTTGCGGCCGGCCGATCCGCTGGTCATCGAGCTGCGCGAATGGTCGCGGATCGCCGACGAACTGACCGTCGAGCAGGTCCGTCTCGCCAACCGCATGCGAGACCAGCTCTGGCGCTACTTCCCGGCCATGCTGGAGCTCGCCGATGATCTCGCCGCCGAATGGTTCCTGCAACTGTGGGAGAGCGCGCCGACGCCCGATAAGGCCCGCCGCCTCCGCCAAGCCAGTCTCGCCAAGCTCCTCAAGCGGCATCGCATCCGCCGCTTCGATGCGGCCGAGGCCTTGAAGCAGCTCCGCCGGCCGCCCATCCAGGTCGCCGCCGGCGCCACCGAGGCGGCAACCGCCCACATCCGCACGCTCATTCCCCGCCTGCGCCTCGTCAGCCGCCAGATCAAAGAGGCGCACGGCGAGCTCGATCGCCTGCTCGCCAGCCTCGCTGCGCCCGAGGAGGACGCGCCGGGGCAGCCGCAAGAGCAGCGTGACGTGACCATCCTGAGATCCCTGCCAGGCATCGGAAGGATCGTCTGCGCCACGCTGCTCGCAGAGGCCGGCGAGGCCCTGCGCGAGCGAGACTATCAGGCGCTGCGCTGCTTGTCCGGCGTCGCCCCGGTGACCAAGCAGTCGGGCAAGCGCCGCATCGTCCTGCGCCGCCGGGCTTGTCATCGCCGCCTCAGCGACGCCGTCCATCATTGGGCGCGCACCGCCATCCAGCACGACCCGCGAAGCCGCGCCAAATACGCCGCCCTGCGCCAACGCGGCCATTCGCATGCCCCCGCGCTTCGCTCCGTCGCCGACCGTCTGCTCGCCGTTGCCTGCGCCATGCTCGCCAGCCGCACCCTGTTCGCCACCGCAGCGGCAAGTCAAAAAAGCGCTTGCTAAACGGTGGGGAGTCCGCGCGGCGTTATACGTTCCCCAACTCGCCCTATCGTCTTCCCGTCCTGCCCCGTGCTTGCGCCCGAAGCAGGAACTCTAGCCGTGCAACATCCGGCACCGGGATTGCTCCCGAGGGGGGCCCTTCTGAGGAACGCCGTCCCGGCTCCTGACCGAGGCTCCGTGGCGGCGCCGCCCACTGCTCCCGAAAAGCTCCGGTCCTAGGCATCCCGGTCCCTCGTCGAGCAGCGGTATTTGGCGAGCTAGCACAAACGAGGAGGGTTGTCTAGGAATTTCTTCTCACAAACTTGTGAGTAGGAGGAGGTCCGCTCCGTCTCAGGACTGTCGTCATTGCCGGGCTTGACCCGGCAATCCATTCCGGAACGGCCGCGGGTCCCACCGGCGGTCCGGAATGAATGCCATGGTCAAGCCATGGCATGACGACAGGAGGGGGAGCCACACGCCTCTGTGACAAAAGGGCGAGCCTACACGCCTCAGGACTGTCGTCATTGCCGGGCTTGACCCGGCAATCCATTCCGGAACGGCCGCGGGTCGCACCGGCGGTCCGGAATGGATGCCATGGTCAAGCCATGGCATGACGACAAGAGGGGAGCCACTCCCCCGGCGGAGCCCGCCTCACTCGCCGTCGCGGAGGAGGCGCTCCGCTTCCAGGAGCGCCATGTCGATGAGATAGGGGAGGAGCACGGTTTGGAGCGCTTGCGCCTGGCGGACGAGCCGGTCGAGATCGGCGGCGACCGTGCGAAGATCCGGGCCTTGCTCGGCGGGACGGCGCCGCCGGAAGCGGAACCACGGCATTTTTGCACGCTCCGCCTGCGCGCTCCGCTGGCGCAGCAGCCACAGCCGCGCGACGGCGTCGGCGAGCGTGTCGCCTTCGCAGAAGGGGGCGCGGGCGTGCGCCCGCCAGCAATCGTCGCCGCGCGAGAAGCCGCCCAGAAAATCGCAGCAGGCGTCGACGAGAAGGGGGAGATTGGGGACCGTCGCGACGTCCTCAGGATTTTCGGGGTCGGCGACAAAATCGTGCCGCGGCTCCTGCGGGAACCCCGCCTCGCGCAATTCCTTCGCGAGCTCCCAGTCCATCGCTCTCTCCAGCGTGCCGTCAGGCCGCTCTCCTGCGATCCGGGAGTATCCGGATTTTATATATATGGAAAGCGAATGCGTGGGATTCGCCTCCGAAAACGAGAGGCGGTATGTCGCGAGTTCCTGCAATCGCCCCGCCACGAGGCGCTGCGAGCCTTTATCGTGGAGAAGCGGAAGGCGGCGGGACTGACCCAGGCGGAGGTGGGCAAAAAACTCGGCCGCCATCAGCCTTTCGTCTCGGAAGTGGAAGCCGGCCAGCGCCGCGTCTCGGCCGTCGAGCTGATGGACATCGCCGAGGCGATTGGGTTCGACCCGCACGAGGCGGTGGATAGGATGATGGGGTGAAGACGCTGCGCCTGCTTAGGGATTGCAGGAAAGTTGTGCTCGATGCTAAGCCTTGATACCCACCGCGTACCAGCGCCGCTGCGCGAGATCGCTATGAAAAAAGACTTCCTACAGCCCGAGGTCGAAGAAATTCGGCATCAAATCGGCCAAATAATCGAGAGCTACAATCATGATTGGGATCTCCTGGCTGAACTCGCGCAGAACTCAGTCGATGCAGTCCGAATCTCTGACGTACCTAAGGGCCATATAGCCGTAGTTGTTGACGCGCTCTCCTGTAAGGTTTTGTTCGGTGATAACGGCGTCGGATTTCCTCACCACGACTTACCACGGTTACTCAGACCATTTGGGACGAACAAGAAAGCACAAGCGAAAACTGTTGGGGTGAAAGGGGTTGGTCTAAAATTCGTAATATTCTCCTCTGATAGTTTTCGCCTTCTGAGCTTCGACGGCAAGGATCATACAGAGGTTACGATTCCGAGTGCCCGGGGCTGGCTTTCTTCTGAGGTGAATGATGTCCTGCAGCTAGATATAGGAATCTCTCAGCGTGACGAGCGCGGGACAACAATCGAGCTAAAGTTACCAGCGGACCATCCCGTATTCAATCTCACCTATAATCAACTTGTTTTCGTTCTCCGGACTAGAACGGCGCTCGGGGATACTGGTTGGATCTTCGGAGAATCCGCGAAAGTGGACTTTGCTCTTCGGCACGTTGACAAGGCGGGAGCGGAGACAACGGACGAGTTTGAGTGTGAGTTCATGCTTCCCACCCTTTTTGCTCATAAGAACGACATTGTAGATTATGAAGAATACGAACAGTGGCGCATAGACACCGACCCATCCGATGCAGGAAAGCGCACAAGGCTCAATGGGCGTATCGTGGTTACCAATGGAAACGAATACATCGGAGGGCGACATATTCGATATTAGGCGTGCTCAACTCCAAAGCGTGATACCTGGCGCCTTCTGAGTCGACATGCAGGTCTTCTGCCGGAGACGAAGTGATTGATGAGGATCAGTTTGCAGAAATAGATCTCCGCTTCAAGGGGGAAATACAGACTGCCACAAAGGGAATGCCAACCGGCATCTCTCTGCCTGCGAGATCCGGCGGCTCGTCGGGTTACCTCCCGAATTTCTTCATAATCGTTGATGATCCGTATCTTTCTTTCGATATCGGCAGGAAGTCCATCAACGCCCGGCAGCAGGGCATGATAAGAGATTTGGCTGCGCGGGTGTTTAGGAAGTACGTATCCCTTAGAAAGTACATGGGCTCTGATATTCAGCCTTATGCTCCTGGATTCGACAAGGATGAACTTTTTGCGGAGATAGACGAACTACCGAATTTGGATAACGCTAATACCCGCTTCCGCAAGCGACCAAATGGACAGGAGGCGATGGTTGCAGCATTGTTCTACGAAATGATCGGGCGAGGTGAGTTTGATTCCCTCAAACCGCTCATTTCGGGTTACCGGGAGAGGTATGACTTATACGCTCTTTGGGGAAAGAAGAAAGTATGTATTGAGTTCAAGTTCGATGTGGCAGGCCTGCTGGCCGATTTTTCAGATGCGGTTAAGATGCTTAATGAGATTGACTGCTTGGTAGTATGGGAGGTTACGGAGAAGGATAGGATCCTGCTGGCTAAGCAGGGCACTGTCTACAGTGAGGTGTCTGAATCGGGCATTTCTGAATACAAGGGTTTTCCAAAGTCGTCCGGGTATCTGTACGTAGAGAACGTTACACCGACATATGTTGTTGAAATCAGGAAGATATTGAGCAGCTAAGGTCAAGCTGATCATATTCCCTGGTCTGGGCGCGCAATATTCCTGCCCCGCAAGGGGGAGAGGCCGGGCGCGGGTGGTCGCCCGCTTCCCGAGGCCGGCGCACGCCCTCCCCACTGCCGGAGCAATATCGTCGCCGCGCCCTACTTGGCCTGGATGGCTCGTATCGCCTCTGCCGGATCAAACTGGAGGATCTTGGGGAAGGCGCAGGAACTCGACCACATCCACCCGCCTCTGCCCCCGCCCGATCAGCGAGATGTGCGGCTGGTGCATATTGGAGCTCTTCGGCCAGCTCCGCTTGGGTGAGACCCGCGCCATGCTGGGCTTGGTGCATCTCTGTTAACCAAATTCCGTAGCGTTGGCGCTATTTCTCCGCGCCCGCCTCCGCTGCCGCTGCTTCCATCGTTGCCCAACATTGGGCGGCGGTCATACCGGGAGTCGTTTCATACGGCCGCAGCTTTTCCACCATCAGCCGGTACTTGTCCTTATTGCCACCGCCTTTGCGCAGGTCTGGCAGCCTATCGGCATAGGCTTCGATTTCGTCCAGAGTAGAATCCGTCGTGTCTTGCGGCTTTAGTTTTCCATTGGTTTCTAACGGTACATATATAAAATCAGACACGCCGAACGCGCTCAGGAAAGAACTCTGTGCTGGAGTAATGTTGGTCGGCTTACGCCGCTTCCCTTCATAGAAGAGCGTAGTGAGCGCCATCGTCTTAAGTTCGGGCAGAGCCGTATGGATTAATTCAGCGTTGTCTACCTGGAATGCCTCGATAATTTCGGCTACCGAGGCTTGGTTCTCGCGACCATCACAATCATGCCTCTTCTCAACCAGCAGATCGCGAATCACCATCACTGCTTTCCGAGCGCCCATAGTAGGCCTCCGCAAATCAATTCAACCATTCCCGCGCCGAATCCAGTTGCGCCCGAATCGGCGGATCGTCAAGCCGAGGGCATAAAAACCCAACGATTTCTGTGGGATCGAATGGAGACACTGAGAGATCGGCAAGCGCCTGCTTCAATCGGCGGATGCAGGCATATCGGTTCAGTTCCGCTTGATAGAGCTGCTTGGCTTTCTTTAGGCTCTGGCGTTCGGCTTTCGAGGGACGCGGCTGCATACTGCCATCATCGGCTCGCACCCGTGCTCCCATTAGCCTGCCGAGGGTTGCAGCTTGATCCGGAGGCGGGCGACGACCGTGTTTCCTTAAAAACGCGCTATAGGGGTTCCTCCCATAGGTCGCTTGGATGGCTCTGGCTTCAGCCTCAAGGCATTGCCTCTCCTGAACCGCTTCGTTGACTTCGTGCAAATCCACAACAACGGCTTCGCTGCCGCCGCCGTGCACTAGGCGAAGCGTGCGCCCTTCGACCCGCTTTTCCATCATTTAGTTTCGATAACTCTACTTGGTTAACCAGCCATGAAAGCGAAGCTTGATCAGGGAGTTACAGAACTTGCGCTTCCTACATGAGGTGGGGAAATGGTCGGGAGGTGCCGCCGAGCGGCAGCGGCACGGCTCCAAGGCGGGCCGCGGGTGGCTGCCCGCCGGCGACGGCGCTACCCCTCACCCAGCCGGTCCTCCGGACCGGCAGCCCTCTCCCCGCGAGGGGGCGAGGGCGGCGCTGGTCGCGCCTTTTGCGTGGCGCTCCGCGCCACACTGATCCACCCCTCTCCGGCCCCTCGCGTGAACGCGAGGGGCACCCTCCCCCACAAGGGGGGAGGGTTTTTGGCGCCAGGCCGGGTCGCCACGCTGGCCCGGCGCCCCCTCCCGGACCGGCCGGAGGCCGGTCTCGACCTCCCCTCAAGGGCTACGACATTCACACATCTTTTGAATGGGGTTGCGCGGCGGGGGTGGTTCTGACTCGCTCTGGCGGTGATTCGCTTGGAGCGGAGCATTGCAATGGACGCGATGGGGCTCGGTCGGTTTGGCGACCGCCGGCTGCAAAAAGGGGGGTCTTCCTGCTGGAGCGGCTGGTTGCTGGAGGGCCGGCGCGGGTGCGCCGGCTGGGGGGCGACCGCGCCGGCGAGATGCGCATCACCCGCTTCCTGCGCAATTCTGCGGTGACCGTCGCCGAGATGGTGGCGAGCGCCGCCCGGCGCACTGCAAGCGGGGTGGCGGGACGGCATGTTCTGGCCATCCAGGACACCACCACGGTGCGCATGGCAGCGGACGGCAGCGGCATCGCGCTGCATCCCACCATCGCCGTGGATGCGCTCACCGGCTCTCTGCTTGGGCTGGTGCATGCCGAGTTCCTGCCGATGGGTGAAGGCGACCGGCACCGGCGCAAAGAGCGCGGCTTTGCCGAGAAACAGAGCCGGCGCTGGCTGGCGGGAGCGGAGCGCGCCGCCGAGCTGATCGAGGCGGGGGCGGCGCGGGTCACCGTCGTCGCCGATCGCGAGGGCAACATCTATGAGGACTTCGTGCTCAAGCCGTGCGGCGTCGAGGTGCTGATCCGCGCCGGCCAGGACCGCTCGCTCGCCGACGGCGCCCGCCTGTTCGCCCGGGCCGAGACGCTGCCGGAGGCCGGCCGCATGACAGTCGAGCTTCCCGCCGCCCCCGGCCGCAAGGCGCGCACCGCCACCCTTTCCCTTCGCTTCGCCGAGGTGGAGATCGCCGCTCCGCAGAACCGCCGGCCGGGTGACCGCGCCGCCCTGCCGAACAGCGTGCGGCTGACGCTCGTCGCCTCGCGCGAGATCGAGCCGCCTGAAGGCGCCGCCGCCGCGCACTGGCTCCTCCTCACCAGCCATGCCGTCAACGACATCGCCGACGCCCGCCGCATCGTCGGCTTCTACCGTGAGCGTTGGACCATCGAGCAGCTGTTCCGCACCCTCAAGACTAAGGGCTTCGACATCGAAGCGCTGCGCATCGCCGACGAGGAGCCGTTCGAGAAGCTGGCCGCCGCCGCCCTGATTGCCGCAATCATCGTCCTTCAGCTCGTGCGCGAGCGCGACGCCGCTGGGCGGCGGCCGCTCCAGGACGCCTTCGACCCGGACGAGCAGCCGATCCTGGAGGCGGTGAGCGAAAGCCTTGAAGGCAAAACCGAACGGCAGAAAAACCCCCACCCGAAAGGCTCGCTCGCCTTCGTCAGCTGGGTCTTCGCCCGCCTCGGCGGGTGGACCGGCTATTACGGCAAGCCAGGACCCGTCGTCATCTTCAACGGGCTCATCCGCTACCACGCCATGAAACACGGATGGCTCCTCAGAAATGTGTGAATCCGGTAGCCTCAAGGGGGAGGTTACGCGGGCGAGGCGGGGATAGATTTCGGGGCGCTGCGATGAGCAGGGCGAAAAAGTAATCCTCGGGCCTTTGGGCGGGGGTAAAATCCGCCCATGTACGATGCTTCGCTCAGCGATCGATATAAGGACTGGTCCGTGTGGGGCCGCTTCGCCCTGGCGCTCGTCTCGGCGCGGGCGGGAAAATGCCCGCAGATGAAATGCCGGCGGAACAAGCGCTGCCTCGCCCGGTTCGGCCCGAAGGACAATTTCCACACGGAAGCCGGCAACTGCCCGATCATGAGCGGGGTCGAATGGCGAAGCGTCAGCCTCGGCATCCGCGGCAATTGGAGCCTGCTCGGGCCCTGGCAGGCGGCGCTCCGGGACAAGCGCGATCAGGAGGAGGCGGAGAGGGTCAAAAAGATGAGCCGCGAGGAAAAGCTCCGCCAGCGCGCCGAGGGCGACGCGACGAAGGCGCGGCGGGAGAAGGACGGCGAGCCGGTTCGCGAATACGCGCTGATGCTGTGGGTGCGGATCGTCGACGGCCGCCCCATGCTGCCGTGCGACCTCGCTGGCGCAGGGGAAAGGCTGATCGCCTGGCGGCTGGGGCTCGGCTGCCGCTGCGCCGCGGCGGGCACGCTGGAATGCGAGGACGTGGAGGAGTGTTTTAGGCGCACGAAGGGGGAGGGGGGCGAAGCGGGATTGGGGAGTGGGGCGCCTGCGGCGCCCGCTTAGCCTGTCAGCGCGCGCCGACGAACGCCGCTGGATTCCGCGTCGCCTGACCGGTCATCGGCACGAACGGGGCCAGCGCCGCGGCCGCACGCGCAGCTCCTTATTTATCCCCAACTCTCGCAAGGCTGGTCCTCTTTCGGCTTGGCAACCGTAAGATTTAGGGTAAGCTTCCGGTTGCGGAGCGTCCTGGCAAAGCACGCTCCGCATGTTCCCCCCCAGGGAACGGGGCGACGGTCGGAGATCACACCCTCCTCCGTCGCCCTTTCTTGTGCCGCAAATGAGGAACGGCTTGCGGTTGCGGTTGGTTGCGCGCCCGCGCCGGTCAGCGCGAAAAATCCGCCTCCTGGCGGGAATCGTCCTCGTAGGCCTGGACGATGCGCTGCACCAGCGGGTGGCGGACCACGTCGGCGCCGGTGAAGCGGATGATCGAGACGCCCTCGACGCCGTCGAGGATGCGCGTCGCCTCGATGAGGCCGGAGGTTTCGCCGGGCCGGAGGTCGATCTGCGTAGGATCGCCGGTGACGATCATCTTGGAATCCTCGCCGAGGCGGGTCAGAAACATCTTCATCTGCATCGTCGTGGCGTTCTGCGCCTCGTCGAGGATGATGGCGGCGCGCACCAGCGTGCGGCCGCGCATGAAGGCGAGCGGCGCCACCTCGATGGTGCCGGAGGAGAGGCCGCGCTCGACCTTTTCGGCCGGCATCATGTCGTAGAGGGCGTCGTAGAGGGGCCGAAGATACGGGTCGACCTTCTCCTTCATGTCGCCCGGCAGGAAGCCGAGGCGCTCGCCGGCCTCCACCGCCGGGCGCGACAGGATGATCCGCTCGACGTCGCCGCGCTCCAGCATGGCGGCGGCGAAGGCGACGCCGAGATAGGTCTTTCCCGTCCCGGCGGGGCCGGCGCCGAAGACGAGCTCGCAGCGGTCCATGGCGCGGATATAGGCGTCCTGCATCGGCGTGCGGGCGACGACGGATTTCTTGCGGGTGGCGATGCGGGCAAGCCGCATGCGGCTCGATTCGTCGAGGGTGGGCAGCGACAGCTGCGCCTCCTCCGCCTCGGCCATGCGGATGGCGCCCTCCACGTCGCCCTGCTGAAGGTCGTGGCCTTCCAGGAGCCGCTCGTAGAGCGCCTCAAGGACGCGCCGGGCGCGGCCGAGCGCCGACGGCGGGCCGGCAAGCGTGACGATGTTGCCGCGCGCCCGCGCGTCGACGCCGAGCCGGCGCTCGATCAGCGCCAGGTTCTGGTCGAACTCGCCGTAGAGCGTGCTCGCAAGCCGGTTGTTGTCGAAGACGAGATCGATCTGCTGGCGGGGCGTATCGGCGCGCGACGCGCTCGTGCCGCGGCCCGGCATCAGGCGAAAGCCGCAATGTGCATCAGGCGACAGCCCTCTCCGGCATGGTCTTTGGCGCCTCCGCGACGGATTCCCGGCACAACGTGCCGAACAGGCTGTTCGATCCGATGCGGTCGATCGCGACGTTCACGATGCTGCCGAGGAGCGAGGCGGGGGCGTCGACCTGCACCGCCTGCAGCCACGGCGATTTTCCCGTCAGCTGGCCGGGGAGGCGGCCGGGCTTCTCCAGCAGCACGTCCATCCGCCGACCGAGCATGGCGGCGTTGAAGGTTGTTTGCTGCGCCGCCAGGAGCGCCTGCAGGCGTGCGAGGCGCTCCGCCTTCACCGGCTCGGGGACCTGAGCGGCGGCGGTGGCGGCCGGCGTGCCGGGGCGCGGGCTGTATTTGAACGAGAAGGCGGAGGCGTAGCCGACGTCTTCGACGAGGCGGAGCGTGTCGTCGAAATCCGCGTCGGTCTCGCCGGGGAAGCCGACGATGAAGTCGCCCGACAGCGCCAGGTCCGGCCGCGCCTGGCGCAGCCGCTCGACCAGGCGAAAATAGTCGCCGCGCCGGTGCTTTCGGTTCATCGCCCGGAGCATCCGGTCGGAGCCGGACTGCACCGGCAGGTGCAGGTAAGGCATCAGCTTCGGCAGGTCGCGGTGAGCGGCGATGAGGTCGTCGCTCATGTCGCGCGGATGGCTTGTGGTGAAGCGCAGCCGCTCGATTGTTGCGATCTCCGCCAGGCGAGCGAGAAGGCGCGCCAGCGACCAGCGGCGGCCGTCCGGCCCGGCGCCGCGATAGGCGTTGACGTTCTGGCCGAGGAGGGTGATTTCCTTGACGCCGCGCGCGGCGAGCCCCTCCGCCTCCGCCACGATGCTCGCGGCCGGCCGCGAGAACTCGGCGCCGCGGGTGTAGGGGACGACGCAGAACGAGCAGAACTTGTCGCAACCCTCCTGCACGGTAATGAAGGCGCTGACCTGCCGCGGCCGCAGCCCGTGCTCCGGCAGGGCATGAAACTTGTCGTCGGCGAAATCGGTCTCGACGACCCGCCGGCCGGAGCGCGCCGCATCGAGAAGGGCGGGCAGGCGGTGGTAGCTCTGCGGCCCCACGACCAGATCGACCGCCGGGGTGCGGGCGAGAATCTCCTTGCCTTCGGCCTGTGCGACGCAGCCGGAGACGGCGATCCGCATGTTGCGGCCGGCGGCCCGCGCCCGCGCCTTGAGGACGCGCAGGCGGCCGATCTCGGAATAGATTTTTTCGGCGGCCTTCTCGCGGATGTGGCAGGTATTGAGGAGGACGAGATCGGCGTCCTCCGGCGTGTCCGTGCCTGTGTAACCGTCGCGGGAAAGGATGTCGGCCATACGATCGGAATCGTAGACGTTCATCTGGCAGCCATAGGTCTTGATGAAGACTTTGCGGGCCTCGCTGGTCAATTGCGCTGCGGCTTTCTCGTCGTGTCGTTCGTTCCCGCGGTTCTCTATCCGAAAAGGCGGCGCCGGGCTAGGGGAGGGCGGCTTGCGCGCCTGCGAGCACTGCGGCCGGCGAGCGGCCGGCGTTGAGCGCCGAGACGAGCCGGCGGACCAGGGTCCCGGCCTCCTGCGTGACCGCCTTGCGGTCGCCGCCTGCCGACAGTGTCTGCGCCGGGCCGAAGACGACATGCACGTCGATGCCGCCCGCGGAGAGCACACGCTTCAGATGGGGCAGCAGGTCGGCGCGGCCGCACCAGGCGACGAGCGGCCGGTGCTGACGGCCGAGCGGCAGTCCCAGCATCGCCTGATAGGCGATCGCCACCGGCTGCACATTGGCCGTCCCGCCGTGCGGGATAGCGATCTGCGCGGCGCCGACCAATGCGGAGCGGAACGGCAGCACTTTATTGCCGTCGCTTGACGTGCCTTCGGCGAACAGCACGATGATGTCGCCGTCCGAAAGCCGGCCGGCCACCTCGCCGGCCTGCGCGGCGGTTGCATGGCGGCGGTCGCGATCGATGAAGACGGAGCGCTGCGCCTTGGCGAGGAAGCCCACGACGGGCCAGCCCGCAACTTCCTTCTTGGCGACGAACGAGACCGGCGCGATGCCGGCCAGGATCGGAATGTCCAGCCAGGACGTGTGATTGGCGAGGAGCAGCAGGGGCCGCTCCGCCGCGGGGGCGCCGGTCACCGTCACGCGGATGCCCATCAGCCTGCAGACGAAGCGCTGCCACAGCCGCGCCACGGCCATTCTGGACCGGCCGCCGAAGGCAAGCCAGGCGAGGTGAAACGGCAGCAGCAGCAACAGCATTACGGCGGCCAGCACCGCCGTGCCGTAAAGGCGAATCGTCCCAAGCACCGCGTCAGCGATTCTTGTCGAGCGGTACGGCGTAAAGCTCGAGGCGGTGGTCGACCAGCCGGTAGCCGAGATCGCGGGCGATGCGCTCCTGGATGCGCTCGATCTCCTCATTGCGGAACTCGATGACGTGGCCCGACCGAAGGTCGATCAGGTGGTCGTGGTGCTCCCCGGGGAGGGTTTCATAGCGCGAGCGGCCGTCGCGGAAATCGTGGCGCTCGATCATCCCGGCGTCTTCGAAGAGCCTGACGGTGCGGTAAACCGTCGAGATGGAAATGTTCGGATCGACGGCCGAGGCTCGGCGATAGAGCTCCTCCACGTCGGGATGGTCGTCGGAGCCTTCCAGCACGCGGGCGATGACGCGCCGCTGCTCGGTCATGCGCATGCCCTTTTCGACACACGCGGCTTCCAGGCTGAGGTTGGGTGCGTCGCTCACGAGCCTCTCCTGCGCTGCGGCCTAGCGGAGCTGCCGGAGCATGACAAGCGCGCCTCCGGCAGTCGCGCGACCCTGCGCATAATAGCCGGCCCGCTTGCCGCTTTCGGAAAATTCCATGCCGCGATAGAGGCCGAGCGCCGCCAGGTTCGAATCCTCCACCTCCAAATGGATTTTGCGCGCTCCTTCCCGATAGAGATGCCTGAGCGCCTCCTCCAGAAGCAGCCGGGCGATGCCACGGCGGCGGCATTCCTGGATGACCGCGACCGAGAGGATTTCAGCCTCGTCGGCCACGATCCGATACAGAATGAACCCCGCCGGAGTCCGCCAGCCGAAGGTGTTGCGGTACTGGGCGAGGATGGCATGAACGCCCGGCTGGACGAGCATCGCTTCGAATTCCGCCCCGCTCCAACCCCGCCGGAACGCCGCCGAGTGGATCTCCGACAGCACGTCGCAATCCGCGATCTCCGCGCGACGAAGCGAGGTTTGCGGGCGCCCCCAATGCTTCATGCCCGCGCCACCGCTTTCGCAGCCTGAGGCTTGGCGTCGGCGCCTCTGGCGTAGAGCGGCACGGGCGGCGAAGCAGTTTCGGCCCGAAGGCCGAGCAATGCCACGGCCGCGATGTCGGGAGATTCCAGCGTGCCTACGATTGGCGCTTCCCGATCGGCGAGAGCGTCGGCGAGAAGCGGCGCCGCACCGCCGGTCAGCAGAAGCGGCAGCGCGGCTTGGCCCAGCATTCTCGCGAGGTCCTCGACCTGCATGGCTGCCGCTTCGACCAGAACGGCGCCGGACGCGATGTCCTGGACGCGGGCATAGATTTCGCCGCGCTTGGCGTCGAGAACCGCGACTGCGGTTCCCGTCGAATTGTCCTGGAGGAGAGGGGCGGCGAGGGCGGCGAGACTGCCGACGCCAACAGCCGGGATATCGAGCGAGAGGGCGAGTGCCCGTGCCGCCGCAATGCCGACGCGGACGCCGGTGAACGAGCCCGGACCCGTGGTGACCGCAATCCGGTCAAGATCGGCGAAGGATACGCCGGCTTCGGCGAGCGTCGCCTCGATCATCGGCATCAGGCGCTCGGCATGGCCGCGGCCTAGCCGCTCAACCCTGCTGGCCAGGATCGCGGGCGCGATATCGTCATAGCCGGCGAGCGCCACAGCGCAGTCCGGCCCGCCCGTATCGAAGGCGAGAAGCAGCATGCGGACCGCTTAATGGGGCGATCCGGCGCTGTCGAGACCAGGCTTCGATCGGGGCTCAGACCGGGCGGACTTCCACGACGTCCGGCACGAAATGGCGGAGCAGGTTCTCGATTCCCTGCTTGAGCGTCGCGGTCGACGAGGGGCAGCCCGAGCAGGCGCCGCGCATATGCAGGAAGACGATTCCGTCGCGAAAACCCTGGAAGGTGATGTCGCCGCCGTCATTGGCGACGGCCGGGCGGACGCGCGTTTCGATCAGGTCCTTGATGACCGCCACCGTCTCCGCATCCGCCTCGTCGAAATTGCTGTCGTCCGCATCTTCGGTGGAGCCCTCGGCGAGCACAGCGGCGCCGGAAAGATAGTGCTCCATGATGGCGCCGAGCACCGCCGGCTTGATGTGCGGCCACTCGACCCGATCCTTGGTGACCGTCACGAAATCGTGGCCGAGAAAGACCCCGGAGACGCCGTCGATGGCAAAGATCCGGTCCGCCAGCGGCGACACCCGCGCTTCCTCGGGGCTGCGGAACTCCCGCGTGCCTTCCGGCAGCACGGCCTTGCCGGGAATGAACTTCAGCGTCGCCGGATTGGGCGTCTCTTCGGTCTGGATGAACATCGGCGTCGGCCCCTGTGCTCGCGGCCGGAAGCGGCCATTCGCGAGCGCCGTTTGGAACGGTTCTAAGGAGTAGAGATGGTCCCGTCCCGCCGTTGCGTCAAGCCTGGGCGGCGATCCCGGCTTCCCAGCCGAGGATGGCCCGCTTTCGCGTCAGGCCCCAATGATAGCCGGTGAGGCTGCCGGAACGGCCCAGCACGCGGTGGCAGGGAACCACGAAGGAGACGGGATTGCGGCCGATTGCGGCGCCGACGGCTCGCGCCGCTTGCGGCCGCTCGATGCGGCGGGCAAGATCGGAATAGGTCGTGGCGGTGCCCAACGGCACCTTGAGGAGCGCTTCCCAGACGCGGATCTCGAAATCGCTGCCGATCAGCACGATGCGGAGCGGCGTTTCCGGCCGCCAATGACGGGGATCGAAGATGCGGCGCGCGAGCTGCGCCGTTGCAGCAAAATCCTCGACGTAGTCGGCGCGCGGCCAGCGGCGCGTCATGTCGGCAAGGGCGGAACTCTGCTCGCCCGCGTCGGCGAAGGCCAGCCCGGCAAGCCCGCGGTCGGTCGCCATGACGAGCGCGGCTCCGAACGGGGAGGGATGATAGCCGTAGCGGATCACCAGCCCCTCGCCGCGCGCCCGGTAGACGCCCGGCGTCACCGCCTCATGCGTGACGAACAGGTCGTGCAGCCGCGCCGGACCGGAGAGCCCGACCTCGTAGGTGGTGTCGAGCACGGTCGCGGACTGCGCGAGGAGTGTGCGGGCGTGGTCGAGGGTGAGCGCCTGCAAAAAAGCCTTGGGGGACAAGCCTGCCCAGCGCGTGAACAGCTTTTGCAGCCGCGTCGGCTCCATGTGCATGCGCGCGGCGATCGCCTCGAGCGAAGGCTGGTCGCGCCAGTTTTCGGTCAGGAACTCAATGACTTGGCAGACGACGCGATAATCGTCGGCGCCATTCCCCAGGGGCGCCGGGCTGTCGCTCAACGCTTCCGTCGAAGGTGCCAGGCTCATTCAGGGATCCTCCAACGCACACAATCGGATGCGAGCCGGCGCGCCGCCACCCGTTTCTTGCTAGCGGCGGGCCTCGGCGAGGGCGGCGCCGAAGGCGTGGGCGAAGGTTTTTCGGTCGGCGGGGTTGAGGAAGGCCCCGACCGGGACGCGCTGGTCGCGCATGCGGACGGCTAGGCGGAGGGTGCCGAAATCCTCCATCTCCTCGATTTCGAGGCGCGCCCATTGCGGGTTGAAGCGGATCTCCTGGGCCCGACCTCCAGGAGAAAACCTGCGGATTATCAATGAGTTGCGGGTGACTTCCACCTCTTCGTAGGCGCGCGCGGCGCGGTAGTTGAGCTTGAAGGCGAGCCAGATCGCCAGGAAATCGAGGCCGACGAAGCCCAGGACCGGCCAAGCGCCGAGCGACCAGAAATAGAGGCCGGTCACGAACCATATGCCGCCGATGAAAAGCATAAGGAAGACAAAGGCTTTGCGGCTCAGCGAACGGTGCGGTGTCAGCGTCGCGGAGAAGATCACGTCGTCGAAGTTGCGGGGCTCCATCGGCGGGCAATATAGAGACTTGCATGG
This sequence comes from uncultured Alphaproteobacteria bacterium, assembly GCA_963846475.1. Classification (GTDB taxonomy): domain Bacteria; phylum Pseudomonadota; class Alphaproteobacteria; order Rhizobiales; family Afifellaceae; genus DASWJZ01. Next base: position 370,141 of record CAWJVZ010000003.1, read on the forward strand.
CCGATGACAGCGCGACCTCCAAGCGCGCGCGTGCGCGCGGGGTGCCGGTGCGCGGTGCCCGCCCGGCAGCGCGCGGCAGGAAGGCGCGCGCACGCCTCAACAAGGCCGAGATCGAGACGATTTTCCAGCGGCTCCAGGCACAGAGGCCGGAACCGAAGGGCGAGCTGGAGTTCCTCAATCCGTTTACGCTGCTCGTCGCCGTCGTGCTTTCCGCGCAAGCGACCGACGCAGGGGTGAACAAGGCGACCAGGCCGCTGTTTGAGAAGGCCGACACGCCGGCGAAAATGCTGGCGCTGGGCGAGGCGGCGGTCAGCCAGGCGATCCGCACCATCGGCCTGTTCAACACCAAGGCAAAGAACGTCATCGCACTTTCCAGGATGCTGGTGGAGGAGCATTGCGGCGAGGTCCCCATGGACCGGGAGGCGCTGCAGCGCCTGCCGGGCGTGGGGCGGAAGACGGCCAACGTCGTGCTCAACGTCGCCTTCCGCCAGCCGACGATCGCCGTCGACACCCACATCTTTCGCGTCGCCAACCGGACCGGGCTGGCGCCGGGCAAGGACCCGGCGGAGGTCGAGGCGATCCTGGAGCGGGTCGTGCCGGACCGCTTCAAGCTCCATGCCCACCACTGGCTGATCCTGCACGGCCGCTATGTCTGCAAGGCGCGAAAGCCCGACTGCCCCCATTGCATCATCGCCGACATCTGCCGTTTTCCGGACAAGACGCAGCCGGCGGGAGCGTTTGCAGAAGTCGGGGCCCGGGGAGGAGAGTGAAACACCTTCGCGCCCAATTCAGCGAAGCCTGAGGCGGCGCCTGGTTCCTCCCCCGTCGTTCACGACGGGGGAGGGGGACCATACGCAGCATGGTGGAGGGGGCAGATACGAGCGCCGCGGCCGGCATTCGCCCCCTCCACCGCCTTCGGCGGTCCCCCTCCCCGGCTTCGCGGGTGAGGAACCGAACTCCGCCAACGTTTGTGCCGCAGCCGCACTGCACCGGCCGCCGCCCTATACAGTCCGAAGGGGGCGCTCTAAATGGGCGCGCCATAGTTCCGCGCCATAGTTCCAGGAGTGCTCGCATGCATATCCCGACCTCCTCCACGAGGCTGGTGACGGTGTTCGGCGGGTCGGGCTTCATCGGCCGCCATGTCGTGCGGGCGCTGGCGCAGCGCGGCCACCGCATCCGCGTCGCGGTGCGGCGGCCGGACCTCGCCGGCCATCTGCAGCCGCTCGGCGCGGTCGGCCAGATCAAGGCGATCCAGGCGAATCTGCGCTACCGCTGGTCGGTCGATCGGGCCGTGGAGGGCGCCGATGGGGTCGTCAACCTCGTCGGCATCCTGTTCGAGGCGGGGCGCCAGACTTTTGATGCCGTGCAGGCGTTCGGGCCGCGCGCCATCGGCGAGGCGGCGCGGGCGGCCGGCATATCCGACGTCGTGCATGTCTCGGCGATCGGCGCCGACCGGCCCTCCACCATCGCCTACCTCCGCTCCAAGCAGGAGGGCGAGGAGGGGATCCGGGCCGTCGCGCCGGAGGCCGTCATCATGCGGCCGTCCATCGCCTTCGGCCCGGAGGATAGTTTCTTCAACCGATTTGCCGGCATCGCCAGGCTGTCGCCGGTGCTGCCGCTGTTCGGCGGCGGCCATACGCTGTTCCAGCCGGTTTTCGCCGGCGATGTCGGCGAGGCGATCGCCCGAGCTATCGACGGCAGGGCGCTCCGCGGCACGGTCTACGAGCTCGGCGGGCCGGAGGTGCTGAGTTTTAGGCAGTGCATGGAGCGCATGCTGCAGGTCACGCAGCGGCGGCGGATCCTTTTGCCGATCCCGTTCGGCGCCGCAAAGATCCTCGGGCGGGTGGGCCAGCACCTGCCCGGCACGCCGCTCACCGCCGACCAGGTGCGCATGCTGCAGTTCGACAATGTGGTCTCGGCGGAGGCGCGCGACGAGGGCCGTACGCTGCAGGGGCTCGGCATCGAGCCGACGGCGCTGGACGTCGTGCTGCCGACCTACCTGACCCGCTTCCGCGAGCGTGGCGAGTTCACGCAGATCCGCCCCGCGGGGTGATTCAGTTCCAAAACCAGATCGCGGCGAGGCCGGCCGTGCCGACGGCGATCCGCCACCAGGCGAAGGGCATGAAGCCGTGCCGGGCGACGAAGCCGATCAGGGTGCGCACGACGACCAGCGCGGCGAGGAAGGACACGACGAAGCCGATCGCGACGATGCCGATGTCGTCGCCGGAAAGGGCGCCGCGATTCTCGTAGAAATCGAGCACGAAGGCGCCGAGCATCGTCGGGATGGCCAGGAAGAAGGAGAATTCCGCCGCGGCGCGCTTGTCGCAGCGCATCAAGAGCGCGCCGGCGATGGTGGCGCCGGAGCGCGAGACGCCGGGAACGATGGCGAGGCACTGGAAGAGGCCGATGGCGAGCGCGACGCGGAGCGGAAGCCGCATCGCGTCCTCGTGGACGGGGGCGACGTCGTAGCGGTCGAGGAGCGCCAGCGCGATTCCGCCGACGATCAGCACGATGCAGATCAGCTCCAGCGAGTTGAACAGCACGTCCTTGATGAAGTCGTGGGCCAGCACGCCGACCAGCGCCGCGGGCACGAAAGCGATGACGATCGACAGCGCGAAACGGCGCGCTTCGGGGTCGCGCGGCAGGCCGATGAGGACGTTCCAGAGCCGGCCGAAATAGACGACGACCACGGCCAGGATGGCGCCGAGCTGGATGAGCACGTTGAAAGTGTTCCAGAACTCGTGCGCGCCGCCGCCTTCCAGGCCGAGCAGGCGCGCGGTGAGGATCAGATGGGCGGTCGAGGAGACCGGGATGAACTCGGTCACGCCTTCGACGATGCCGAGGAGAATTGCATCGAATATGGACTGTACGTTCATCACGCGCTACCTCGGCCGAATCATCCGTCGTCGCGGCGATCTAGCATTTTCGCCGCAACTCCTCGCAGCGACTGAACCGGACGGGCGGCCGCCTCAAGCATGATCAGGCTCTTGCACTATCCGCTCTCGGTGCCGTCGCGCTTCGTGCGGCTCATCCTCGGCGAATGCGAAATCACCCCGGAGCTGGTAGAGGAGCGTTTCTGGGAGCGGCGCGAGGATTTTTTGCTGCTGAACCCAGCCGCCACCCTGCCGGTGCTGGTCGAGGAGGACGGCCCGGCCATCGCCGGGGCGTGGGCGGTCTCCGAATATCTGGACGAGACGCGCGGTTTTGCGCTGAACGACCGGCGGCTCCTGCCCGCCAATGCCGACGAGCGGGCGGAAGTGCGGCGGGTGACCGAGTGGTTCGTCGCAAAATTCGACGATGAGGTCACCAGCTACCTGGTCGAGGAGAAGGTGATCAAACGCGAGCGCGCCAGGACGGGGAACAACAGCGGCGCACCGGATTCTTCTCTTTTGAGAGCTGCGCGGGCGAACATCCGCACCCATCTCCATTATGTGGAGCATCTGATCGCGGCGAAGAACTGGCTTGCCGGCGACCGGATGAGCTATGCCGATCTCGCCGCGGCGGCGGCGCTGTCGGTCGCGGATTATCTGGGCGAGGTGCCATGGCAGGAGTCGGGCGAAGCAAAAGTCTGGTACATGCGGCTGAAGTCGCGCCCGGCCTTTCGCCCGCTGCTCGCCGAGCAGGTGCGCGGCATGAAGCCGGCGGCGCATTATCCCGACCTCGATTTTTAGGCCCGGACAGGCTGCGGCTCCTCATCGACGAGCTGGCGCGGCAGGAGGGCTTTTCGATCGTCGGGGTGACGACGCCCGATGCGGTTCCGGAGGCGGCCGGGCGGCTCAAAGCGGCGATCGCCGAAAACCATCACGGCACGATGGAGTGGCTCGCCGAGACGGCCGAGCGGCGCGGCGCGCCGAAGGCGCTGTGGCCGGAAGTGCGCTCCATCGTCATGCTCGGCATGAATTACGGGCCGGACGGCGACCCGCTCGCCACGCTCGCCGACCGGCAGGCCGGCACGATCTCCGTCTATGCGCGGAACCGCGACTACCACGACCTGATCAAGGGGGCGCTGAAGCGGATCGCCGGGAATTTCGCGGCGCGCGCGGGCGCGGACGTCAAAGTTTTCGTCGACACCGCGCCAGTCATGGAGAAGCCGCTCGCGGAAGCGGCGGGGCTCGGCTGGCAGGGCAAGCACACCAACCTGGTCAGCCGCGAGCACGGCTCCTGGCTCTTCCTCGGCGCCATCTTCACGGATGCCGAGCTTCAGCCGGACCGGCCCGAGACCGAGCACTGCGGCTCGTGCCAGGCGTGCCTGGACATCTGCCCAACGCGGGCCTTCCCGGCGCCATACCGGCTCGATGCGCGGCGCTGCATCTCCTATCTCACGATCGAGCACAAGGGGCCGATCCCGCGCGAGTTCCGGGCGCTGATGGGCAACCGCATCTATGGCTGCGACGACTGCCTCGCGGTGTGCCCGTGGAACAAGTTTGCCGCGATCTCGGCCGAAGCAAAGCTGCAGGCGCGGCCGGACCTCGTCGCGCCGCGGCTCCGGGATTTTTGCCGGCTCGACGATGCGGCGTTCCGAAAGCTGTTCGCGGGATCGCCGATCAAGCGGATCGGGCGGGGGCGCTTCATCCGGAACGTGCTGATCGCCATCGGCAATTCGGCGGACGAGGCGCTTGCGGCGGAGGCGGAGCGATTGCTCGACGATGCCGACCCGCAGGTACGCGGCGCGGCGGTGTGGGCGCTGTCGCGGCTCGAGAGCGGCGACGAAATTCGATTTGAGGCACAGCGCCGCGTCGCGGCGGAGCGGGAGCCCGACGTGCTGGCCGAATGGCAGGCGGCGCTCGACGAGGCGGCATGAAGCTGTTCGCGTTTTGGCTGGGCTATTCGGCGCGCGCCGTGGTGGAGCGGCTCCGGGGGCGCCTCGACCGGATGCGCTCTACCTGGACAGGTTCCGCCGCGTTCCCCTCCTCACCAGCCAGCGCCAGAACCCTCACCCGGTTCCGCGCTGCGCGCGGACTCGGCCTCTCCCCACGGGGGAGAGGAGGGCGTCTAGCACGGCATCGCGAGTTCCAGCTTGCGCCCCTCGGTTCCCACGGCGGTGGCGCACCTTCCTCTCCCCTCCGGGGAGAGGCCGAGCCGCGAAGCGACCGGGTGAGGGACGAGATCGTTGAGTGCGGCGCCAGAACCCTCACCCGGCTCCGTGCTCCGCGCGGACTCGGCCTCTCCCGTGCGAAGTCGGGTATTCCCGACTTCGCCCTCGGGGTGCCGAAGCGGGGAACACCCCACTTCGGTGGAGAAGAGGAAAAGAGGGCGAAAGCGCCACCGAAGTGCGCGGCGAGTGGCAGGGGCCGTGACGAAGCCCCGGTTCTTTGCGACCGCGGCGGATTTCCGCGGCTGGCTCGAGGCGAACCACGACAAGGCGCCGGAGCTTTGGGTGGGCTTGCGAAAAAAGAGCTCGGGCCTGCCGAGCGTCACCTACAAGGAAGCCGTCGACGTGGCGCTGTGTTTTGGTTGGATCGACAGCGTTATGAAATCCATCGATGCGACCAGCTATCGGCAGCGCTTCACGCCGCGCCGGAAGGGAAGCATCTGGAGCGCGGTCAACATCGCTCGAATCGAGGAACTGAGACAGCTCGGCCTCTTGCATCCGGCAGGCCTCGCCGCCTTCGAACAGCGGGATCCGGCGAAAGCCAACAGATATTCGTTCGAGCAGGGAGACATCCGGCTGTCCGAGCCGGACGAAGCGTCGCTCCGGGCGAACGAAAAGGCCTGGGACTTTTTCCAGGGCCAACCGCCCTCTTATCGCAAGCCGGCGATCTGGTGGGTGATCAGCGCCAAGAAGGAAGAGACGCGGCAGAGGCGTCTCGCCACCCTCATCCGCGATTCGGAGGAGGGACGACGGATCGTTCAGCTGACCTCGCCGGCGAAAAGAGAAATGTCCTGAGATGCGGCTGTTCGTCTTCGGGCTCGGCTATTCGGCGCGCGCGGTGGTGGAGCGGCTGCGGCCCCGGCTCGACGCGGTGTGGGGGACGACGCGGCATACGGAGAAGGTGGCGGGGATCGCGGCGTTGGGGGTGGCGCCGATTTTGTTCGACGGGAGCCTGGTTCCTCCCCCGTCGCGGGCGACGGGGGAGGGGGACCATGCGCAGCATGGTGGAGGGGGCAGGTTCAAGCGCGGCGACCGGCATTCGCCCCCTCCACCGCCTTCGGCGGTCCCCCTCCCCCGCTACGCGGGGGAGGAACCGCTCGCGCTGGCGGATGCCACCCACGTCCTTGTTTGCATCGCGCCGGACGAGGCGGGCGATCCCGTGCTGAGGCATTTTCGCGAGGCGCTGGCGGCGGCGAGGCCGGAGGCGGTGGTCTATCTCTCCACGGTCGGGGTCTATGGCGACCATTGCGGGGCATGGGTGGACGAGGCGAGCGAATGCCGGCCCGCGTCGAAGCGCTCGCGGCAGCGGCTTGAGGCGGAGGCGGCGTGGCGGGGGTTCTCCGAGGAGACCGGGGTGCCCGTGGGGATCGTGCGGCTGGCGGGCATCTACGGGCCGGGGCGCGGGCCGTTCGAAAAGCTCCGGCGCGGCACGGCACGGCGCATCGTCAAGCCGGGACAGGTGTTCAACCGCATCCATGTCGACGACATCGCCGCCATCGTCGAAGCCGCGTTTGCGCAAAAGGCCGACGGCGTGTTCAACGGCAGCGACGACGAGCCGGCGCCGCCGCAGGAGGTGCTCGCCTATGCCGCCAAACTGCTCGGCCTGCCGCCGCCTGCCGAGGTCGCGTACGAGGAGGCGGAGCTGACGCCGTTGGCGCGGAGTTTTTATGGCGAGAACAAGCGGGTCAGGAACGACCGGATCAAGCAAGGGCTTGGCGTGCGGATTGCCTATCCCAGCTACCGCGAGGGTTTGCAGGCGGTGCTGGAGGCGGAGGGCAAACAGGCAGGCCAGCCGCTAGTACCCACCTTCGCAGATATACGAGTTAAAAGCTAAAGGCCGTCATTCTCGGGCGAAGCGAAGCGGAGACCCGAGAACCCAGAGGGCCCGGCAGGAGTCTTCTGGGTCCTCGGCTCTCGCTGCTCTCGGCCGAGGATGACGACCGTTCAGTATCACGCTCCCAAGAGGGCCGCGTCAGCTTCCGGCGGGGAGGCTGCGGCCCTCGAAGGTGACGGCGGCGAGGTCGAGGTCGAGCGTGCAGCGGAGCCCCTCCGGGTCGAAGTGCAGCGCGGTGGTGCCGTCGAGCTCGTGGCGGAGCGCCTTCTCCAGGAGCGAGCTGCCGAAGCCGGAGCGGGCCGGCGGGGCGACCGGCGGGCCGTCGCGCTCCACCCAGTCGAGGAGGAGCCGGCCGGACTCGGTGCGCCAGGCGACTTCCAGCCGGCCGGCGGGCGAAGAGAGGGCGCCGTATTTCAGCGCGTTGGTGGTGAGCTCGTGCAGCACTAAGGCAAGCGACGGCGCGGCATTGGGGCCGACCGCGATGGGCGGGCCGGACAGCGCGATGTTGCGGCCCTGGCGATAGGCGGCGAGCTCGCCGCCGAGGAGGTCGGCGAGCTGCACGCCGGCCCAGGCGCCGCCGCTCAGGAGATCGTGCGCCCGGTCCATCGCGCCGAGGCGGGCGCGGAAGGAATTGGCGAAAGCTTCCAGGTCGCGGGCGCTCCGCATGGTCAGCGTCAGCAGCGACATGACCGTCGCCATGGTGTTTTTCAGCCGGTGGCGGAGCTCGGCGACGAGCAGCTCCTGGCGCTCCTCGGCGAGCTTGAGCTCGGTGACGTCGCTGCCGATGCCCCGGTAGCCGCAAAAGGCGCCGTCGTCGTCGAAGACGGGATAGCCGGTGATGCTGCAGCAGCGCCGGCCGAACGGCCGTTCGATCCAGTAGACGAAGTTCACCACCGGGTTGCGCGCGTCGAGATCGGCGAGGTGTCGGGCGACCTCCGGCCCCTCGGCGTCCTGCATCACCTCCGCGACGGTGCGGCCGATGAAGGCGGCGCCGGGCGTGCCGCTCACCTTCTGGATCTTGTCGGAGACATAGGTGAAGCAATGGCCGGCGTCGGTCTCCCAGATCCAGTCTGAGGTGGCCTCGGCGATATCGCGAAAGCGCCGCTCGCTGCGGCGCAGCGCGGCAACCGCGTCCGGTCGCGCCGCCGGCCTTTTCGCTCCCCGCCCGGTCCCATTGCCCATCGCGGCAGCGATGATGGCCGCAGCCGCCGCGTCGCACAATGGGCCGGAGCGACGCCGACGCCCCGAGCATTGGAAAGCGCGCCTAAGCGGAGGGCGCTGGGCGAACCGAATTTGCGCGCCCGCCCGGCCCGGCAAGAACGACGCCGTTCCGCGCCGGCCCTCAGTGGACTATGATCGCGGGCAAGGGCGGCCGTCAGCCGCGACAATCCCGAGGAGGTTCTCATGCCCATGCAGACATTGGTGATCGGCGACGACGCGCCGGATTTCGAGGCGGACACGACGGAAGGAAAGATCCGCTTCCACGAATGGTTGGGCAATTCCTGGGGCGTGCTGTTCTCGCATCCCAAGGATTTCACCCCGGTCTGCACCACCGAGCTCGGCACCATGGCGCGGCTGAAGCCGGAATTCGACAAGCGCAACGTCAAGATCATCGGGCTGAGCGTCGATCCCGTCGACCGCCATCAGGGCTGGTCGAAGGACATCGAGGAGACGCAGGGATTCGCGCCCAACTATCCGATGATCGGCGATCCCGAGCTGAAGATCGCCAAGGCCTACGGCATGCTGCCGGCGGGCGCCGGCACGACTGCCGACGGCCGCACCGCCGCGGACAATGCGACGGTCCGCAACGTCTACGTCATCGGCCCGGACAGGAAGATCAAGCTGGTCATCTCCTATCCGATGACCACGGGGCGGAATTTCGACGAGGTGCTGCGCATCATCGATTCGCTGCAGCTCACCGCCAAGCACAAGGTGGCGACGCCGGCCAACTGGAAGCCGGGTGAGGACGTCATCATCGCCGGCTCGGTGTCCGACGAGGACGCCAAAAAAACCTATCCGCAGGGCTGGCAGGCGCCGAAGCCGTATATCCGCATCGTGCCGCAGCCGCAGGGCTGAGCGCCGCCACCGACCCGCTCGCGTCCCGCGGAACAAGCCGCGGGACGCCGCATTGTGCTCCCGATCCGCAACAGGACGAGAGCACTATGAGCGAAGAGAAACAGGGCCAGCCGCCGCAGGAGCAGGACCGGCAGCCGGGCCGCGAATACGAGATGGACCCGCAGCCGGACTATGCGCCGCTCTATGCGGGCAGCGGCCGGCTGGAGGGCAAGGTCGCCATCGTGACGGGCGGCGATTCCGGCATCGGCCGCGCCGTCTCGGTGCTGTTCGCCCGCGAAGGCGCCAAGGTCGCCATCCTCTACAAGGAGGAGGAGCGCGACGCGCGCGACACGCAGGCGCTCGTCGAGGCGGAGGGCGGCGAGGCGCTGCTCATCGGCGGCGACGTCGGCGAGAAGAGCTTTTGCGAGGAGGCGGTGGAGAAGACGGTCGAGCGCTTCGGCCGACTCGACGTGCTCGTCAACAACGCCGCCGAGCAATACGAGTCGAAGGATTTTTCCGACATTCCGGAAGAGCAGATCGAAACGACGTTCCGCACCAACATTTTTGGCTACATGTTCATGACGCAGGCGGCGCTGAAACACCTCAAGGAGGGGGCGGCGATCGTCAACACCACGTCGATCACCGCCTATCGCGGCAGCCCGCACCTCGTCGACTACGCCTCCACCAAGGGCGCCATCGTCGCCTTCACGCGCTCGCTGTCCGGTCAGCTCGCCGACAAGGGCATCCGCGTCAACGGCGTGGCGCCGGGGCCGATCTGGACGCCGCTCATCCCGGCGAGTTTTCCGGCCGACAAGGTGGCGAGCTTCGGCACCGACGTGCCGCTCGGCCGCGCCGGCCAGCCGAACGAGGTCGCGCCGGCCTTCCTGTTCCTGGCCTGCGAGGATTCCTCCTATTTCACCGGCCAGGTGCTGCACCCGAACGGCGGCTCCATCATCAATACGTGACGATCAGCGAAGCAGGCGAACCCCGGCGACGCTCATCGAGGCTTTGGGCCTGAACTCAGTCAGCTTAAGTCCAGCGCCTTGAGGACATCCGCTACGCGCTGCCGGGCGGCACCGGCCAGGGGGAGGATAGGGCGCGGCGGCTCGGCGCGGCAGATGCCGAGCAGATCGGCGCTGGCGTAGATCACGCGCAAGCTGGAGAGCTCCTTGAACAGCATCCAGAGCGGTTGCAGGCGCTCGTTCAGCCGCCGCGCGCCTGCCGCGTCGCCGTTCCGAACCGCCTGGACGAGGGCTATTCCGGTGCGTGGAAACAGGCCGGCGATCACGCTGTACCAAGCGTCGCCGCCGGCGATCAGCGCCTCGACCGAATTCCAGTCTCCGCTGTAGCCGAGCGAGAACCCGTCCGGCACGACGCGGCGCAGGTCTGCGAGATGCGAGACTATGGCCTGCGGCTCCGGGGCCGGGCCCTTCACGGCGACGATGCCGGGCAGGGAGCTCAGGCGGCCGATGAGCGCGTGGCTGAAGCGAAAATGCGTCGTGCCGGGGTTGTCGTAGATGCAGAGCGGCAGACCGCTCTCCCGTGCCACAGCGGCGAAGTGCTCAAATACCTCCTCGTCGGTCAACGGAGTGTAGGACACCGGAGCCAGAAGACCGGCAGCAGCGCCGGCGGCCTTTGCGTCCCGGGCAAGCCGCACGGCTTCGTCGGTGCGCAGTGCGCCGACCCCGACCAGGATGGGCGCCTGGCCGGCGGCCTCCTCAAGGGCAGCATCGAGCGCTCGGCGACGCTCGGAACGCGAGAGATAGGCATACGTGCCGGTGCTGCCGAGCAGGCCGATCGAGTCGACCTTCGCGGCGCAAAGCGAGGCAACGAGCTTACGAACGGCATCCACATCGACCCGCCCCTCGGCGTTCGCCGGTGTGATCGGGAAAGCGGAAAGCCCTTTTAGAAGCATCGGCATCTTGTCCTCCGGATCGGACGGTGGCCGCAAATTATGGGCAATGCCTCTGGATCCTGGTCTCGCTTGCCCGAGGGTCGCCCGAGGATGACGACTTTCGGCCGGCGGGTTTCTGCCATAGAGGTCGGGTGGGCGGAAGCCGGTCGCCATCGTGCCGATCGTCCGCCGACCGGGAGAGCTTGTTGTCACGGACGATCCTGATCACCGGCTGCTCGAGCGGCATCGGCCATTGCGCGGCGCTCGGAATGCAGGCGCGCGGCTGGCAGGTCTTCGCCACCGCCCGCAAGCCGGAGGACATCGCCGCTTTGCAGGGCCTCGGCATCACCACGCACTACCTCGACTATACGGAAGCCGATTCCATCCACGCCGCGGCGGAGGCGGTGCTCGCGGCAAGCGGCGGCAGGCTCGACGCGCTGTTCAACAACGGCGCCTACGCCCAGCCGGGAGCGCTGGAGGACGTTTCGACCGACGTGCTCCGCGCCCAGTTCGAGGCGAATTTCTTCGGCTGGCACGAGCTGACGCGGCTCATCGTGCCGCCCATGCGGCGCCAGGGCCATGGCCGCATCGTCATGAACTCCTCCATCCTCGGCCTGATCGCGCTCGGCTTCCGCGGCCCCTACAACTGCACAAAGTTCGCGCTCGAGGCCTATTCCGACACGCTGCGGATCGAGCTTACAGGCTCCGGCGTCCATGTCTCGGTCATCGAGCCTGGGCCGATCCGCACCCGCTTCACGCAGACGGCGGCCGAATACGCGCGCAAGAACATCGATCTCAAGAATTCCGTCCACAAGGCCTATTACAAGCGCCGGATCGGCTCGATGGAGCGTGGCGGCAACTCGCTGGGCGAGCTCGGGCCGGAGGCGGTCCTGAAGGTGCTGGTGCATGCCTGCGAAAGCCGCAATCCGCGCCCGCAATATTTCGTCACCACGCCCACAAAGGCAATGAGCCTGCTGAAACGCGTCCTGCCGAAGCGGCAGCTCGACGCGCTCCTCCTCCGCGCCACGCGATAAGATGCGTAGCCGGCATGAAGCGAAGCGAAATGCGGGGGGCGGCGCGACCCGGCGGATGCAGGTGGCGCGAACCCGCCGGTGCAGCTCCCGGATTGCGCTTCGCTTCATCCGGGCTACGCCGCAGCGCCGCCGCTTTTCGTCACCTTTGTGCCACGCGGACGGATCGCGACCACCCGCCTGACCCGCGGCATTCTCGCGCTCACCTAGCCTCACGGACCCGTATCATGGACACCTTCTTCCAGGCCCTCGTGCCGATCGCCGTGGCGGTGGTGGCGGTCATCCTGCTCCTCGGCCTGTGGAACATGATGCGCGGCGGCTCGGCGAGCACCTCGCAGAACATGATGCGCGCCCGCGTCGTCGCGCAATTCGTCGCCATCGTGGTGATCATGGCGGCGCTCTGGTTCATGGGCCGGTAGGACGACCGAGCTGTAGCCGCGTTGCAACAATCCTCGCTAAAGGCTTCGACCGGACGGCAAATTCCTGCGATCCGAGTAGCCACGGCGCGCCGTAAACGGCAGTGTGCCGGCCGGCGGGGGTTCAATGCGACGTTCGGGTTCCATGCGTTCGGCGTGTCTGGCGGCGGCAGTCGCCCTTGCCGGCCCCGTTGCGGCCGCCGACTTCATCGCGGCGCCGTCCGCCGTCACCGCCCCGCAGGATCCCGTCGTCACTGCGACGGAGGATTACGACCGCGGCGGTTTCTTCAGCGAGGTGCGGCTCGGCGCCGCCTTCTGGGCGCTCGACGGCAGGGAACGCATCCACGAAGACGGCGTGTTCATCCAGGGGCAGGTGTTCCTCGATCCTGTCCTGAGACCGTTCGACAATTTTCTTGCCGATGTGCTGCTGCGGCCCCGCCCGCACCTCGGCACCAGCATCTCCACCGCCGGCGAGACGAACCAGGTCTTTGCCGGCGTGACCTGGACCCTGCCGGTCGGGAAGGTTCTGTTCCTGGAGGCGAATTTCGGCGCCACGCTGCACGATCGCGGCCTGGACGAGGATTTCGAGGACGGCGCGCAGCTCGGCTGCCATCTGTTGTTTCGCGAGGGCGCCGGCGTGGGGGTGAATCTCGGCCCGCACTGGAGCATCGTCGCCTCGGTCGATCATTCCTCCAATGCCGGGCTCTGCGAGGACAATGACGGCCTGACGCATGCCGGCACGTCGGTGGGCTACCGCTTCTAGCGCCGACGCGTGACGCGGCCGGCCGGCCCCTGTAGGGTTTTAGGATGGTCGTCCTCAACAAGATCTACACCAAGACCGGCGACGACGGCACGACGGCGCTCGGCACCGGCGAGCGGCGGCCGAAATACGACCTCCGCATCGAGACCTATGGCACCGTCGACGAGACCAACGCGACGATCGGCCTCGTACGAATCGAGCTGACGCCCGATCTCGCCGATCTCGACGCCATGCTCGCCCGCATCCAGAACGACCTCTTCGACCTCGGCGCCGAGCTCGCCACGCCCGACGACGGCACGCCGAAGGATTACGAGCCGCTGCGCATCGTCGCCTCGCAGGCGGAGCGGATCGAGCACGACATCGACAAGCTCAATATCGAGCTGAAGCCGCTCCGCTCCTTCGTGCTGCCGGGCGGCAGCCGCGCCGCCGCGGCGCTGCACCTGGCGCGCACCGTGTCGCGGCGCGCCGAGCGGCTGATGGTGGCGCTCGCCGCGCAGGAGCCCGAGCGGATCGGCCGCCCGGCGCTGATCTACATGAACCGCCTCTCCGATTTCCTCTTCGTCGCCAGCCGCTGGGTGAACGACCGCGGCGCCGCGGACGTGCTCTGGGTGCCCGGCAAGAACCGCTAGCCGATCCGTGTTCATCCCCCTCTACGACTACAACCCGCTGCGCCATGTCACACGGCCGTATGCGAATTACATGCTGATCGCGGTGACCGCGGCCTGCTTCCTGGCTACCGGCGGGTTCGACCAACTCGCGGTGGAGAACGCCGCGATCGGGCTCGGGATCATCCCGTCGCTGATCTACAATTACGAGATACTGCCGGCGGAATACGTCGTGGTGCCGGAGCCGGCGACGTTCCTCACCTATGCCTTCCTGCATGCCAATTGGCTGCATCTCGGCGGCAACATGATCTTCCTCTGGGTGTTCGGCGACAATATCGAGGACGCGCTGGGGCATGTCCGCTACGTGCTGTTCTACCTCGCCTGCGCCGCCGCGGCGGCGTTTGTCTATGCCTCGGTCGACCCGCAATCGCAGATGCCGCTGATCGGCGCATCGGGTGCGACAGCGGGTGTGGTCGGCGCCTACCTCATGCTGCATCCGCGCACCAAGCTCTGGGTCTTGGCGTTCGGACGCATCCCGCTCCGGCTCTCCGCGGCGCTGGTGCTCGGCGCCTGGGCCTTGTTCCAGGTGTTCAACATCGCGATCGCCGGACCGGACGAGCCGATTGCCTGGTGGGCGCATATCGGCGGCCTGGGAGCCGGCGCGGCTCTGGTCATCGCGATGCGCCGGCGCGGCGTGCCGCTCTTCGACCGCCATACGCCGGCGCCAGGCTAGCGGCTGCGCTGCATGAAGGCCCGGCCTCGCCATCGGCGCCGACCGCAGCATCCTGGTGCAGGTCGACGGCCCGGCCGAGCCGCTCGCCGTCGCCAAGATCCTCAAAGGCCTGGTGGAGGCCGACAGGCTTGGTTTGTGGTGAGCGCTTGGGCTTCCGGTGCTCTCAAGCCACGGGCCAAGGCGGAACAGGCTCGGCGGGGGAAATTGGCCCTGGGCGTCGCGACTTGAGCAGGAGTTGCAGGAAACCCGCGACAAATGGCGCGACCAGCGTCGCCCAAGCAGCAAATGCCAGACCACTCAACAGATTAGGCACAACGTGCTTCCCTGTCTTCTTTTTGTGAATTCGCTTTTTAGAGCTAAGATGTGATGATCTCGTTCTTTTGTATCCTTAGCGGACCGTAACGCACCGGCCCAACTTCGCGCGGGTTTCTGCGGCAGGCCTCACTTTGGCCCCGGTGCTCGCCTAGACTGTCCGGAGCTTGGCCTAGTCACTGTTTATTAACCGGAATGCAACTTTCGGGCCTGCCTAAAGAAAGACCCCGCGGATCGGCCCTGGTCCCTCGGTCGGCTACGCCTGCAGGTGAGTGTCCGGTTTGGTCCCGCGCCGCGGCGTTGAGCGCTGCCTTTCCCGGCGTATGACGTAGCCCGCTTCCTGAACGGCGTTTATGGCAGCGACTGCCTTAGACAACAGCCGGTCCCGATGGCAGCCTCTCAGGTTCCGGAACCCGACGCTGCCCGGCACGAACCTATCAAGTGCGTCGGCAATAATTTCCGCGACATCTTGCTTCTTGTTCATTCCCTGCATTCCTTACATTCGCCGTCAGCTTGCGGGTATTCTGTTCTAAAGCTCTTAAAGGACGCGTTTGCTTTTTCCGAATTCGCATGCGGTAATCTCGGACGCATCCGCTCCCGCCTCCGCGTCCCCGGCGCTCGACGCCTCGGCTTCATTCCAGGTGTTCAACATCGCGGCCCCTCGCTGCATACGCGCCATGCACGCCGCTTGATTAGCGGTGCGCCCGCGTTTAACCCGTGGCCGCGACAGCGGAGAGCAATATGAAGGTGCTGGTCCCGGTGAAGCGGGTGATCGACGCGAACGTCAAGCCGCGCGTCAGGCCGGACGGCTCCGGCGTCGATCTCGCCAATACCAAGATGGCGATGAACCCCTTCGACGAGATCGCCGTGGAAGAGGCGATCCGGCTGAAGGAGGCCGGCAAGGCGGAGGAGATCGTGCTCGTCTCCATCGGCCCGGCGCAGGCGCAGGAAACCATCCGCACCGGCCTCGCCATGGGCGCCGACCGCGGCATCCTGGTGCAGGTCGAAGGGACGGCCGAGCCGCTGGCGGTCGCCAAGATCCTCAAGGCGGTGGTCGAGGCCGAAAAGCCCGGTCTGGTCATCTTGGGCAAGCAGGCGATCGACGACGATGCCAACCAGACCGGGCAGATGCTCGCGGCGCTGCTCGGCTGGGCGCAGGGAACCTTCGCCTCAAAAATCGAGCTCGGCGACGGCACGGCCAAGGTGACGCGCGAGGTCGATGGCGGCCTGCAGACGGTGACGCTGAAGATGCCGGCGATCGTCACCACGGACCTCCGGCTGAACACGCCGCGCTATGCGTCGCTGCCCAACATCATGAAGGCCAAGAAGAAGCCGATCGATACGAAGAGCGCCGCCGATTTCGGCGTCGACACGGCGCCGCGCCTGGAGGTCGTGGAGACGCGCGAGCCGCCGAAGCGCCAGGCCGGCGTCAAGGTCGCGTCGGTGGCCGATCTCGTCGACAAGCTGAAGAACGAAGCCGGCATTCTCTGAGGAATTTCGATGACCACTCTCGTCCTGGCCGAGCATGACAACGCGCACCTCAACGAGGCGACCGCGAAGTGCGTGTCGGCAGCCCAGAAACTCGGCGGCGATGTCCACGTGCTGGTCGCCGGGAAGGGCGCCGGCGCGGTCGCGGCGGAGGCGGCGAAGCTTGCGGGCGTGGCCAAGGTGTTTTTGGCCGAGTCCGACGCGCTGGAGCATGGCCTCGCCGAGCCGCTGGCTGCGCTGATCGTCTCGCTCGCCGGGCCATACGACGCGCTGGTGGCGCCGGCCACGACGACCGGCAAGAACGTCATGCCGCGCGTCGCCGCGCTCCTCGACGTGATGCAGATATCCGACGTGATGGAGATCGTCGCGGCGGACACGTTCCGCCGGCCGATCTATGCCGGCAACGCCATCCAGACGGTGAGGTCGAAGGATGCCAAGAAGGTCGTGACCGTCCGAATCTCCGCCTTCCCGGCGGCGGAAGCGACCGGCCCCGGCGCTCCGGTGGAGAACGTCGCGGCCGCGGCGGATCCGGGCCTTTCGACTTTCGTGGAGGAAAGCGTCGCCGCCAGCGAGCGGCCGGAGCTCGCCTCCGCAAAAATCATCATCTCCGGCGGCCGGGCGCTCGGCTCCAAGGAAAAATTCATGGAGGTGATGCTGCCGGTCGCCGACAGCCTGGGCGCGGCGGTCGGCGCCAGCCGGGCGGCGGTCGACGCCGGCTACGCGCCGAACGACTGGCAGGTCGGGCAAACCGGAAAAATCGTGGCGCCGGACCTCTACATCGCCTGCGGCATCTCCGGCGCCATCCAGCACCTCGCCGGCATGAAGGATTCCAAGGTCATCGTCGCCATCAACAAGGACGAGGAGGCGCCGATCTTCCAGGTCGCCGATTACGGCCTGGTCGGCGACCTCTTCCAGATCCTGCCGGAGCTCCGCAAGGAACTGGAGAAACGCGCGGCCTCGCTTGCCTGAACGCCATCGCTTGAGGAATCTGTCGCCACCCGCTTCCGCTCAGGCCGGAATTGCGAAACACTGGCGCGGGGCTCGGGGGCATCCATGACAACCAGGATGAGCAAGATCGGGGTGATCGGCGCCGGCCAGATGGGCAACGGCATCGCCCATGTGTGCGCGCTTGCCGGCTACAAAGTGCTGCTGAACGACGTCAGCGAGGAGCGCGTCCAGGCGGGCCTGGCCACCATCGACGGCAACCTCGCCCGCCAGGTCCATTCGGAGCGGATCAGCGAGGCGGACCGCAAGGCGGCGCTCGGCCGCATCGAGCCGGCGCTCTCTCTCGAGGCGCTCGGCGACGTCGACTTGGCGATCGAGTCGGTGACCGAGAACGAGACGGTGAAGCGAAAAATCTTCGCCGAGCTGTCGCCCCATCTCCGGCCCGAGGCCTACCTCGCCACCAACACCTCGTCGATCTCGATCACCCGGCTCGCCGCCGCCACCGACCGGCCGGAGCGCTTCATCGGCATGCACTTCATGAACCCGGTGCCGGTGATGGAGCTGGTCGAGCTGGTACGCGGCATCGCCACCGGCGACGAGACGTTCGAGGCGGCGAAGGCGTTCGTCGCCAAGATCGGCAAGAAGGCGGCGGTCTCGGAGGATTTTCCCGCCTTCATGGTCAACCGCATCCTGCTGCCGATGATCAATGAGGCGATCTACACGCTCTATGAAGGCGTCGGCACGGTCGAGGGCATCGACATGGCGATGAAGCTCGGCGCCAACCACCCGATGGGGCCGCTGGCGCTGGCCGATTTCATCGGCCTCGACACCTGTCTCTCCATCATGCAGGTGCTCTACGAGGGGCTGGCGGATTCCAAATACCGGCCGTGCCCGCTGCTGGTGAAATATGTCGAAGCCGGCTGGCTCGGCCGCAAGACCAACCGCGGCTTTTACGACTACCGCGGCCCTACGCCGGTGCCGACGCGGTAGGGCGCTTCAGGAAAAGAAGTGATCGGTACGCATAGCGGGCAGCGACGATCAGCACCAGCGTCGGCACGTACCACTCGTCGGTTGTCACCATCATCCACGCGACCGCGACTGCAGCGGCAACGAATGCAAGAACGACAATCGCCTGCGCAAGAAGCCGAATGTCGCCGGGTGCATTGCGCGATGAGAAAGACGTCGGATCAGTCACTTCTCGTCATCCCTTAATCGCTATCGGTCCGGCGATCTGCTCGCGCAGCATGCGTCCGAGCTCCGCCCGGTCGAAGGGCTTCTTGAGCACCGCCGCATGGGGGAAACGGCCCAAAGAATCCGCCGTGCGGCCGTAGCCCGTGACGAATATGAACGGCAGGCTGCGTCCGGCAAGCAGCTCGGCGACGGGATAGACGGGAGCGCCGCTGAGGTTCACGTCCAGGAGCGCGCCGTCGAACCCGTCCCTTTCGACGGCGCGCAAGGCTGCCGGAACATTGGCCGCCCATTCGACCACCTGGCAGCCAAGCTCCTCCAGCATTCCTTCAATCAGCATAGCGACCAGCGCCTCGTCCTCGACCAGGAGGATACGCAGGCCTGCCAAGCCTGCGCGCAGGTCGCCGTTGAGCGTCACGCGGCCGGCCTCGCCGAATGCGGCAGCGGCGCTGAGATGGTGCAGATCAGCCCGTCCTCGCGGAAGGTCAGCGAGGCCGTGCCGCCCAATTGGCGCGCCAGACCTCGTTCGATCAGGTCCGAACCGAAGCCGCGGCGGCTCGGCGGCGCCACTTTTGGGCCGCCGTGCTCAGACCAAGTAACGCGCATCTCCTCGGGCTCGCCCGGGCGCCCGGCTACCCGCTGCCATTCGATCTGAATGCGCCCGTTCGGCGCTGACAGCGCGCCATATTTCGCAGCATTGGTGGTCAGCTCGTGCAGCGCCATCGCAAGCGTCACGGCAACTTCGGAGCCGATCCTGATATCCGGCCCGCTCGCGACGACCTTCTCACCGGGCCTGTTCTCGTAGGGCGCGACGGTTTCGCGGATCAGGTCGCCGACGAGCACGCCCGTGCCGATCTCGCGGGTGAGCAGCTCGTGCGCACGGTTTAGGGCCATCAGCCGGCCGTCGAAGGCCTTGGTGAAGGCGTCGAGATCGGGCGCGTTGCGGCGCGTCTGCATGGCGACGGACTGAACGGTGGCCAGCATGTTCTTGACCCGGTGGTTCAGCTCGTCGAGGAGCAGCTGCTGGCGCTCATTGGCGCGCTTGAGCTCCGTGATGTCCTGAACGACGCGGATGCCATAGAGGGGCTGGCCCTTCGCGTCGCGCACCATGGATGCGGAAAGCTCGACCCACAGGACCGAGCCGTCCCTGGTGACGAAGCGCTTCTCGGCCTGATAGGTGTCGATCTCTCCGGCAACCAGCGCCTCGAATTGCTCGGCGTCCGAATCGCGGTCATCCGGATGGGTAATGTCCTGGAATCGCCTGGTCAGCAGTTCCTCGGCCGAATAGCCGGTCAGCGCGCAGAAGCGGGCATTGGCCCGCAGATAGCGGCCATCGAGATCGACTTCGGCGATCCCGGCAAAAGCCCGGTCGTGCGTCGCCCGCAGGCGCTGCTCGCTCTCGCGCAGCGCCTGCTCCGACTTCTTCAGCTCCGTCACGTCGAGGGTGAAGCAGCGTGTATTGATGAAGCGCCCATCGCGGAACTGCACGTTCGAGCTGATCAGCACGTGCTTGATCGAGCCGTCCTTGGCCTTCAGCCTGGCTTCGTATTTGTCGAGGCGCTCGCCGCGCGTGAGGCGTGCCAGGATGTCGTCGATGACAGGCTTGTCGGCGTGGAAATCGGCAACTTGCCGCCCGACATACTCCTCCCGGGTATAGCCGAGAAGATCGAGCTCCGCCTGGTTGACCCGCAGGATCGAGCCGTCGGACGCCACCCAATGCAAGGCGACGGTGCCGTTCTCGAAGAAATCCTCCAGGTCGCGCCGGCTGCGCTCCAGCTCGTCTGCGGCGCTGTCGGGCTCACCGACATGTCCTGAGCTCATTTCTTGCCTGCTCCGCTACGCAACACGCCCAAAGGGCATGCCGAAGGTGCGGCGGCTCAGATAGTGCCCTTTCGTTGAGATTGCGACAATGTCTCGCAGCACCCGGCTCTGTCGCAATCAGACTAGACGGAGCTCCGCTCTCGGCTCAGCCTTGCGTCGCGCCGGCGCCGATCGCCGCCTCGATCAGCCGCTGGCCCTCCTCGCTGTCCCATTCGGCCGGGCCGTTGATGTGGCCGAGCCGGCAGCCGTTGCGGTCGAGAAGCAGCGTCACGGGCAGGCCGAGCGCCAGGCTGCGGGTCCTCAGCGCCTCAAAAATGTCGGTCGAGCGGTCGGTATAGAGCGGCAGGTTGTTGACGCCGATGCTGTCGAGAAATTGTCTTGGGCGCTCCGGATCGCCGGTGTCGATGGAGATCGGCACGACCGAAAAATCTTCGCCGCCGAGCGCCGCCTGCAGACGGTCGAGCGCCGGCATCTCCTTGCGGCAGGGGCCGCACCAGGTCGCCCAGAGGTTGACCAGCGTCACTTTTCCATCGAACGCCGCGAGCGTCGCCGGCTTGCCCTCCGCGTCGGTAAAGGCGAGGCCGGAGAGCTTTTCCGGCGCGCGCGCCAGCTGGAATGCGGCGATCTCGCCATGGATGAGCGGATCGAGCGAGGCGGCGACCGGCTTCGCCGCCGCGCAGGCGGCATCGCCGTCGGCGTTGCCTTGCCCGTCGAGCGTCACGTATATCGCTCCGGCGAGACCGGCGGCGACCGCAATGCCGGCGGCCCGCAGCGAGGCCTTTCCGGTCAGGAACCGACGCCATTCGGCCATCCAAAACGCCTCCTGCGAGGGACGATGAGCAACACGATGTGGGGCGGCCGGTTCGAAGACGCCCCGGACGCCATCATGGAAGAGATCAACGCCTCGATCCACTTCGACAAGGCGTTGGCGGCGCAGGACATCGCGGGATCGCGCGCCCATGCCCGCATGCTTGCCGATCAAGGCATCATTTCGGCCGACGATGCGGAGCGGATCGTCGCGGGTCTAGACACGATCGCGTCAGAGATCGCCGAGGGGCGCTTTAGCTTTTCGCGCGCGCTCGAAGACATCCACATGAATGTGGAGTCGCGGCTCCGAGAGCTGATCGGCGAGCCGGCCGGCCGGCTGCACACGGCGCGGTCGCGGAACGATCAAGTCGCGACGGACTTCCGCCTCTGGGTGCGCGACGCGGTCGACACGATCGATGTCCAGCTGCAGGCGCTGCAGATTGCGCTGGCCGAGAAGGCGGAAGTTTTCGCCGATGCGATCATGCCGGGCTTCACGCACCTGCAGAGCGCCCAGCCCGTCACCTTCGGCCATCACCTCCTCGCCTATGTCGAAATGTTTTCCCGCGATCGCGGCCGATTCGCCGATGCGCGCCGCCGCTTGAACGAGTGCCCGCTCGGTGCCGCCGCGCTGGCCGGCACGGCGTTTCCGATCGACCGCCGGGCGACGGCAAACGCGCTGGGCTTCGACCGGCCGATGGCCAATTCGCTCGACGCGGTGTCCGACCGCGATTTCGCGCTGGAGGCGCTCGCCGCCGCGTCGATCTCAGCCATCCACCTTTCCCGCTTCGCGGAGGAGATCGTGCTCTGGTGCACGGCCCAGTTCGGCTTCGTAAAGCTGTCCGACCGCTTCACCACCGGCTCCTCCATCATGCCGCAAAAGCGGAACCCCGACGCCGCCGAGCTGGTGCGCGCCAAATCCGGCCGCATCGTCGGCGCGCTGAACGCGCTGCTGATGGTCATGAAGGGCCTGCCGCTCGCCTATTCCAAGGACATGCAGGAGGACAAGGAGCAGGTTTTCGACGCGCTGCCGAGCCTCTCTTTGGCATTGGCGGCCATGACCGGCATGGTGCGCGACATGATTCCCGACCTCGAGGCTATGCGCGCCGCGGCCAGCTCGGGCTATGCGACCGCCACCGACCTCGCCGACTGGCTGGTGCGCGAAGCCGGCCTGCCGTTCCGGGACGCGCATCATGCGACCGGCCGGATCGTCGCCGAAGCCGCGGCGCGGGCCGTCCCGCTCGCCGAGCTGCCGCTCGAGATCATGCGGGGGATCCATCCCGCGATCGGCGAGGAAGTCTACGATGTCCTCACCGTCGAGGCTTCCGTGGCGAGCCGCCGCAGCGAGGGCGGCACCGCCCCGGACAATGTGCGCGCCGCCGCACGAGGCTGGCGCGAGCGCCTCGACAGGGAAAGCATTGCGATGCGCGGCGGCGCCGGCGCATGACAGCGAACGTTTCGGGGGGCATATGATGCGAGCCATTCTCATTCTCGTCCTCGTGGGCCTCGCATTGGCAGGCTGCGGCCGCCGCGGCGAGCTGCAGGCGCCGGGCACCGTGGAGCCGGACCCGGTCGTCGGGCCCGAGGCGATCCTCAGCCCGGCGTCGCCCGGCGCCACCCAGCCGCCCGAAGCACGACCCGAGGCGGCGCCGGAGAAGCGTTTCATCCTCGACCCGCTGATCTAGGGCGCGGCACCGCCGTGCATCATTTCACGCACCGCGACGGCGTCCTCCACGCCGAGGACGTACCGGTGCCGGCGATCGCGGCGGCGGTGGGCACGCCCTTCTACTGCTACTCGACCGCGACGCTGACGCGCCATTATCGCGTCTTCGACGAGGCCTTCGCCGGCCTCGACCGCATGATCGCCTATGCCATGAAGGCCAATTCCAACCAGGCGGTGGTCGCCACATTGGCGCGGCTCGGGGCCGGCGCCGACGTGGTCTCGGAAGGCGAGCTCCGCCGCGCGCTCGCCGCGGGCGTTCCGGCCGAAAAATCCTGTTCTCCGGCGTCGGCAAGACGGCGCGCGAAATGGCCTTTGCGCTCGATTCCGGCATCCATTGCTTCAACGTGGAATCGGAGCAGGAGCTGCATAGCCTCTCGGAATTGGCCGATGCGCGCGGCGCGGAGGCGCCGGTGAGCCTCCGCATCAACCCCGACGTCGACGCCGGCACGCACGAAAAGATCTCTACGGGGCGCAAGGAGAACAAGTTCGGCATCCCGTTCGGCCGCGCCCGCGAGGTTTACGGGCGCGCCGCATCGCTGCCCGGCATCCGCGTGACCGGCATCGATGTGCATATCGGCAGCCAGATCACCGACCTGAAGCCGTTCGACAACGCGTTCGCGCTGCTGTCGGAGCTGGTGGTCGAGCTCCGCGCCGACGGCCATGCGATCGAGCATGTCGATCTCGGCGGCGGGCTCGGCATCCCCTACCGCGACGACGAGGCGGCGCCGCCGCTCCCCGCCGCCTATGCCGAAATCGTCAAAAAACACATGAACAAGATCGGCTGCCGCGTCATCTTCGAGCCGGGCCGGCTGATCGTCGGAAATGCCGGCATCCTCGTCGCCGAGGTCATCTATGTGAAGGAAGGCGAGGGGCGGAATTTCGTCGTCGTCGACGCCGCGATGAACGACCTCATCCGCCCGACCCTCTACGACGCCTATCACCGCATCGGCCCGGTGCGGGAAACCGCCGCGCCGGAAATCTTGTGCGACGTCGTCGGCCCGGTTTGCGAGACCGGCGATTTTCTGGGGCGCGGGCGCGGCCTGCCGCGGCCCAACCCCGGCGATCTCCTCGCGGTCTATTCCGCCGGCGCCTATGGGGCCGTGCAGTCGGGCACCTATAACAGCCGGCTGCTCGTGCCGGAGGTGCTGGTCAACGGCAGCGACTTCGCAGTGGTCCGGCCGCGCCCGAGCTACGAGGAGATGATCGGGCTGGATCGCCTGCCGGATTGGTTGACTTAGCGCGCGCCCTCTACGCCGTCGATCGCGCTTGTATTGCCGAAGCGCATTCCGCAAAAGGCGGCGACTGGGTCATCCGGGCGGACGCATGCAGCTTGCAAGGATCGGCGATTATTCCTTCCGCTATCGCGGGCTGCTGCTGCCGGTCGCCATCCTCATCCTGCTCATCCCCAGCCCGCGAATCGCCGACGATCCCGCGGCGATCGGCATCGCCGGCCTCTTGATCGCGCTAGTCGGCCAGGCGATCCGCGCCGGCACGATCGGCCTTGCCTATATCATCCGCGGCGGCAAGGACCATCGGGTTTACGCCGAGAACCTGGTGACGAGCGGCATCTACGCGCATGTCCGCAATCCGATGTATCTCGGCAACGCCTTTCTCCTCGCCGGGCTGGCGATCGCGTCGAATTCCTGGCTGTTCGTGCTGGTCGGCGTGCCGATCGCGCTCGCGGTGCACGCCACGATCATCGCCGCCGAGGAGGATTTTCTCCGCAAAAAATTCGGCGCCCAGTACGATACCTATTGCGCGCGCGTGCCGCGGCTATTGCCCAAGCTTCGCGGGCTGGCGGCGACGTTTCGCGGGATGCGCTTCGACTGGCGGAAAGTCGTCAGGCAGGAATATGCAAAGCCGTTCGACTGGATCGTGGCGATCGCCGTCGTGATCATCTTCAACCTCTGGCGCGCCGACCTGTCGGAGGAGCACCGAGGCCTCGTCGTCCTGCTTCTGCTCGGCGTCGCGGCGCGCTTGGCGCTCTGGCTCCTCGCGCGCCGGCTCAGGCCCGGCGAGTCGGGCGTCGCCGCATAATTCCGGCACCAGCTGTCACGCGCCTTTGTCTCGCCATTCTGCTGACCTGTGCTACGGTGGAACGAAGCAGGGACTATGCCCTTGAGGAATGCCAAGAACGCTGACAGCCGGCTCGACGTCCTGGAGAGCGCCATCACTCGCGCCCGGCTGGCGCTCGGCTGGGAACGGCTGTGGCCCCGGCTCGTACCGCTTCTCTCCGTCGTCGGCCTCTATGTCGTCCTCTCCTGGCTGGGCTTCTGGCGGCTAGGCGGCGACTGGCTCCGCCTAGGCGCGCTCGCCGCTCTCGCTCTGGCGCTGCTGTGGAGCCTGTTCCGCCTCGCGCGAGTCAGCATCCCCGGCCGCATCGAGGCGATGCGCCGCGTCGAGCTTCGCTCCGGCCTGCCGCACCGGCCGGCCCGCGGCCTCGCCGACCGGATGTCGCCGGTGGCCGACGGCCCGGCCGCACAGGCGCTGTGGGCCGCCAACCAGGAACGGCTCTTCGCCTCGCTCAAGAATCTGAGGGCCGGCGCGCCGCAGCCCGCCCTGGCTGAGCGCGACCCCAATGCGCTCCGCTTTGCCGTCCCGGTGCTGCTGGTGCTCGGCTTCTGCGTCGCCTGGGGCGAGTGGACGACCCGCCTCGGCGAAGCCTTTGCGCCGGTGGCCGCGCCGGTTGCCCTGGCGTCCGCCCGGATCGACGCCTGGGTCGACCCGCCGCCCTATACGCGCCAGGCGCCGGTGTTCCTGTCGAGACGGGTCGGGACCGCTGCCGCCGAGCCGGTCAGCGTGCCGGAGGGCAGCAAGCTCACCGTGCGCATCGTGTCGCGCGACCCGGTCCAGGTGGTCGTCGAAGGCGGCGACGCGCCCGTGGCGCTGGCCCCGAAAGAGGAGAGCCGGCCGGCGGAAGCCGCGGAAATCGTCCGCAGCTACGAGGCGGTGCTCGACCGCGATGCCACAATCGCCATCGCCCATTCCGAGGGGACGACAAGCTACTCGATCAAGGTCGTCGAAGACCGTCCGCCGACGATCGCGCGCGGCCCTCTCACCATCAACCGCACCGGCTCCTTCACGCTCTCCTTCGACGTCACCGACGATTACGGCGTGACGGAGGGCAGCGTCACCTTCCGCCCGGCCGAGCCGCCATCTTCGGAGGCGCGGCCGCTGGTGGAGATTCCGCATCTGCCGCTCCGCATCGACCGCAGCCAAGCGCGCGAGGGCGCCGCCCGCGCCGACGGGCGGCTGGAGAGCCATCCCTTCGCCGGCCTGGAGGTCGAGGCGGACGCATTCGTGCGCGACGCCGCCGGCCAGGAGGCGCGGCCCGCCGAGCCCGGCGCCATGACGCTGCCGGCGCGGCCGTTCTACAATCCGCTCGCCAAGGCGCTGGTCGAGCAGCGGCGGGTGCTGGCGCTCGACGCCAACAGCCGCGACATCGTCGCCACCGCGCTCGACGCACTGACCATCGCGCCGGAGCGGCTCGACGATTCCGGCACCTATCTCGGCCTCCGCGTCGCCTATCAGCGCCTACTCTCGGCGCGCAGCGACGACGATCTGCGCAAGATGCTCGACTACCTCTGGGACATGGCGCGCGCCATCGAGGACGGCGACATGTCCGACGCCGAGGAGCGGCTCAACGCCGCCCGCGAGGCGCTGGAGCAGGCGCTGAAGGACGGCGCCACGGACGAGGAGATCGCCCGCCTGATGGACGAGCTTCGCCAGGCGATGCAGGAGTTCATCGAAAGCTACATGGCCGAAATGGCGGCGCGCGGCCTGCAGGAGATGCCGATGCCCTCCACGGAGGACATGCAGATGCTGTCCGAGCAGGATTTGCAGGAGATGCTGGACCGCATCGAGGATTTGGCCAAGCTCGGCGACCGCGAGGCGGCGCAGGAGCTGCTCAGCCAGCTCCAGCAGATGCTCGACAATCTGCAGATGGCCCAGCCCGGCCAGATGTCGCCGATGGACCAGGAGATGATGCGGCAGATGGACGAGCTCGCCCAGATCATGCGCGAGCAGCAGCGTCTGATGGACGAGACGTTCCAGCTGAACCAGGGCCGCCGGCCCGGCGACCGCCAGCAGGGGCAGCAGGGCCAGCAGGGCGACCAGCAGCCGCTCACGCCGGAAGAGTTCGAGGAATTGATGCGCCAGCTGCAGGAGGGCCAGAGCCAGCTCGCCGAGCGCCTGCAGGAGCTTTTGGAGCAGATGCAGCAGGGCGAGGGGCAGCAAGGCCAGGAAGGCCAGCAGGGCCAGATGGGCGAGCAAGGGCAGGGGGGCGAGGGGTCGCAGCCCTTCGACGGCCAGGGCCAGGAGGGCGGGCGGGCGCTCGGCCGCGCCGGCCGCGCCATGGGCGACGCGTCACGCTCGCTCGGCCAGGGCGAGCCGGGCGACGCCCACGGCTTCCAGGCTGAGGCGCTAGACGCCTTGCGCGAAGGCCTGCAGGGCATGATGCAGCAGATGTTCGCCAACCAGCCGGGCCAGCCCGGCCAGCAGGGGAGCCGCGGCCGCAATATGGGCCAGCGCGACCCGCTCGGCCGGCCGCAGCGCAACGAAGGCCCGGATCTCGGCCAGAACGTCAAGGTCCCCGACGAGATCGACGTGGAGCGAGCGCGGCAGATCATCGAGGCGATCCGCAACCGCCTCGGCGAGCGTTTTCGGCCGCGCTACGAGCTCGATTATCTGGAGCGGCTGCTCAATCTGGAGTGAGGGGCGGCGTAACCCGTAGCCCGGATGGAGCGAAGCGCAATCCGGGGCCGCATCTGCCGGTCAGGCGCCAACCCCGCTACGAAGGCGCTTCAGGCGGCCTTTTCCGCCTCGCCCGGCGGTTCGGCGGCCGCGTCGCTGACCGCCTCGCGGATCTGCTGCAGCGTGAACGGCTTTGTGAGCACGTCGCGGATCACCTGCGACAGGTCGTCGGCGCGCTCGCGCTGGTCGGCGAAGCCGGTCATCAGCAGGATCGGCAAGCCCGGCCACTGGCTCGCCGCCTTGTGCGCAAGCGCGATGCCGTCCATGAGCGGCATCTTCACGTCGCTCACCAGAAGGTCGTAGCCGCCGTCGCTGGCGGTCAGGCGCTCCAGCGCTTCCAGGCCGTCCCCGGCGGTCTCCACCTGGTGTCCGTCGAGCTGCAGCGCCCGGCTGACGAAGGTGCGAACCGACTCGTCGTCTTCCGTCAGGAGAATACGCATTACTTTCCCTCATCCGGCCTTTTCGGCGGTCGATTCGAGCACCCCCACGAAGGGAAGCTCGCGATAGGCATGGCCTGCATCCATGCCGTAGCCGACCACAAAATAATCCGGACAGGTAAATCCAACGTAATCGGCCTCGATTTCGGCCCGCCGCCCCGCCGGCTTGTCGATCATCACCGCGATCGGCGCCCGGCGCGCGCCGCGTGCCGTCATCAGGTCGTGGGCGAATTTCAGCGTCAGACCGGAATCGAGAACGTCGTCGATGATGAGCACGTCGCGCCCGGCCACCGGCACTTCGATGTCGCGAACGACACGCACTTCCCCAGAGCTCTTCTGCCGCGAGCCGTAGCTCGACAGCGAGATGAACTCGATCTCCAGCCGCACGCCGTGCTGGGCGAGCGCCCGCACCAGGTCGGCAGCGAAAACGAAGCCGCCCTTCAGCACGATGATGGCCAGGAGGTCGCGCGGCTCGCTTGCCGCGATGTCGCGCGCCAGGGCCTCGACGCGCGCGGCGATCTCCTCGGCCGTGAAGAGGGGCCGGACCGTTACGCCTGCTTCGTTCATGGTGCCGAGGTGCTGCCCTCGCTTTCCTCCGGCACCCGTTCCGCCGGTCGGCGGAACCTTACGACGATATCGGCCGCCTGTCGCGGCGCGTCTTGGATGGCCAGCCGGAACGGCGCCGCCTCGCCTGCGGCGATCAGCTGCGCCGGCGGGTCGAAGCCGCGCCAGCCGGCCGGTTTCCCGGCGGCGTCGTGGAAGCTCAGCGTCAGCGGCGGCACCGGTTGCGCCGCTTGGCTGATATTGCGGATGGCGCCCTGCACGATAAGCTGCGGGACACCCCCGTCGTCGACGCTCCGTTCCGCCTTGATCGCTTCGATGACGACGCCGTCGAGGTTGACCGGCAGGCCGAATACCGCATAGAGGCCGGCCAGGTCCGGCAGCGCTGCGACGGCGGCTTCGCGGCCGGCCAGGAAGGTGGCCAGGAAGAGCGCCGACGCCAGCCCAGCGGCGATGAGCGGAACCCGCGAATGCTTCGGCGGGACGGGGAGGACGTCGCCTTCCATCTTCGCCGCCCAGGCCTGACCCACGCCGCTGGAATAGGCAATGAGCGGCCGCCGTTCGGCGTCGATGACGTGCGAAGGCGGGTCGTCCTCGGGCGCCGGTGCGCGGCGCGCTCTGCGGCGCGGCGAGACGGGCCACGTCTCGCCACATTCGCGGCAAACGATCATCGGGGCACCGGCGAGCACTGCCGGATCTGCCGCTTCGCTCGCCCCGCAGGCGGGGCACTGGATCATCACATGATCGAAGGCAGCGACGTCGGATGGTGGCACTGGCCCGCCCGGGAGGGATTATTCTTTCGGATTCATCAATCGCTAACGTTAACGATGCCTTAATTGCGCCTGCGGCACTGGCGGAGGACAGAGGAGCGAGGCAGATTTCGTGATACGCTTCGAGAATGTCGGCTTGCGCTATGGGCTTGGACCGGAGGTCCTGCGCGACGTGACGTTCCACATCGCCCCCGGATCGTTCCAGTTCGTCACCGGCCCGTCCGGCGCCGGCAAGACGTCGCTGCTGCGGCTGCTGTTCCTGTCGCTCCGTCCGACCCGCGGCAGCGTCCGGATCTTCGACAAGGATTCCGCCACGCTCACCCGCGCCGCGATTCCGCCGCTCCGCCGCCGCATCGGCATCGTGTTCCAGGACTTTCGCCTGCTGGAGCACCTGACGACGTTCGAGAACGTCGCGCTGCCGCTCAGGGTGGGCGGGGCAGAGGAAGCGAGCTATCGTCGCGACGTGAGCGAGCTCCTCGACTGGGTCGGCCTCGGCGACAAGATCTGGGTCTATCCGCAGGTGCTGTCGGGCGGCGAGAAGCAGCGCGCCGCCATCGCCCGCGCGCTGATCACCCGGCCGGAGATCCTGCTCGCAGACGAGCCGACCGGCAACGTCGACCCGCCGCTCGCGCGCCGCCTGCTGCGGCTCTTCGTCGAGCTGAACCGCCTCGGCACGTCGGTGGTGATCGCCACTCACGACCTTGCCCTGATGGATCAGTACGATGCGCGCCGCCTGGTGCTGAATGGCGGTCACGTCGAGATCTATGACTGATCCGGAATCCGGCCGGCAGGCGAGCCCGCGCGGCGCCGCGCACGCAATGCGCCTGCGCCGCCGGCGCCGGAAGTCGCCTTCCGCCAAGCAGCCGGCGGCGGCGCTGGTCGAGCAGATCGCCAGCGGAGCGGAGGGCCGGCCCGCTCCGCCGCGCGTGCCGAACCCGATCGTGCCGCCCCGCACCGTTGCAAGGCGGACGCTCCTGACGCTCGTCGCCATCATGAGCTTCCTCGCCTGCCTCTCGGTGGCCGCGGTCTCCGTCGTCGCCATCCGCGCCCAGGGCTGGCAGCGGCAGATCGCCGACGAGGTGACCATCCAGATCAAGCCGACCGAGGCGAGCCGCAACATGCAGGACGACGTTGCCCGCGCCGTCGACATCGCCACGCAGGCGCCGGGCGTGCGCTCCGCGACGCCCATCCCGGAGGCCGAGGCGAATGCGCTCCTGGAGCCGTGGCTCGGCTCCGATTTCGACGCCGGCGAGCTGCCGATCCCGCGGCTGATCGCGGTGCGCATCAGCGGCGATGCCGATCTCCCCGCGCTGGCGCGCCGGCTCAAGCAAGAAATCCCCAGCGCCAGCCTGGACGATCACGGCCAGTGGCTGCAGCGGCTTTCCGCCATGGCGAACGTGATGACCTTTTTGGGCCTGCTCATCCTTGGCCTGGTCTTCACCGCCACGGCGCTCTGCGTCGTCTTCGCCACGCGCGGCGCCATGGCGGGCAACCGCACCGTCATCGAGGTGCTGCATTTCGTGGGCGCGGAGGACAGCTACATCGCCCGCGAATTCCAGCGCCACTTTCTGCTTCTCGGCCTGAAGGGCGCCGGCATGGGGGGCGCCGCCGCCGCGATTCTGTTCATCCTGATCGGTCTCTTCGCGCGGGTCGAGGGGCCTACGCCGGAGGAGGCGCAGCTCCGCAGCCTGTTCGGCGGCATGTCGGTCGGCCTGACCGGCTATCTCGGCTCGGCGATCACCGTCATCGCGCTGGCCTTCATCATCGCCGTGACTGCCCGCTGGACGGTCCGCCGCACCTTGACCGATCTGGACTGACCGGCCGTGCTGATTCGCTCCGTCTTATTCAACATCGCGGTCTATCTCAGTTTTCTGGTGCAGGCCGTGCTGTTCTCTCCGGTCCTGCTCCTGCCGGAGCGATTCGTCTGGCCGGTCGCCCGCAGGTGGATCCGCTCCAGCCTGTGGCTCTATCGGGTGATCGTCGGCACCGGCGACGAAATCCGCGGCCGCGAGAACATCCCCACGGGCGGCTTCCTCGTCGCCTCGAAACATCAGTCGGCATGGGAGACGCTCCGCCTCGTCGAGCTCTTCCCGCGCCCGAGCTTCATCCTCAAGCGCGAGCTCCTGTGGGTGCCGCTCTTCGGTTGGTACGCGCGGCGGCTCGGCGTGATCCCGATCGATCGCGGCAAGCGCTCCGCGGCGGTCGCGTCGATGGTCGCCGGCGCCCGACGCGCCGTTGCCGAGGGGCGGCAGATCATCATCTTTCCGGAGGGGACGCGCCGCCCGCCGCTCGCCCCGCCTGACTACCGTTACGGCGTGACGCGGCTCTATCGCGAGCTCGGCGTCAGCTGCCTGCCCGTCGCGGTCAATTCCGGCCTGTTCTGGCCGCGCCGCTCCTTCGTCCACCGGCAGGGCACGATCGTGCTCGCCTGCCTGGAGCCGATTCCGCCCGGGCACCCGCCGGACCAATTCGCCGCGGAGCTGAAGGATGCGATCGAGAGCGCGACGGCAGGGCTCATCGCCGAAGCCTTCGCACGGCAGCCTGAGCTTCGTTCCGCCGTCGCCGCCAATTCGTCCGAGCTTACCCAACATGGTGGGGCTGTTGACAACAACTGACCCCAGATGTTGAAATTGCGCCTGCTCACCACCAGCCCCCTTGACGCGGGGAAGGGGACTCGGATACAACTCTGTTCTGCTTATGTTCTGACCGCGGGGGCCTTCATGTCGTCGCCCATTGTGTCTCGGGCCGCTCTCGCGGCCGGAGTACCCGTTCGTTACCTCTATTGGATCGGCCGATCGGGCCGGCGCTATCTTTTCACCTGCACGGATTGGCCGAGTCTCTCCGACTTCGCCGAGGGCGTTGCCATCGCGGTGTCGGCCGGCGAGATCGTCTGGAGCGGCGAGATCGCCGCCTTGACCTCGCTGCCGCCGTCGGCCGAAGCCCGGCGGGCCGCACTCTACGTTCACCTCCTGGCGTGCAATGCCGAAGAACGGCGCGCCGTCATCGAAGACCTGCGGCCGGCCTGCGGCGCGCATCTCAGGCTCGCTGCCTGAGCCCCCAGGCGCGCGTGCTTACCTGACGAAAATCTCGGAGCGGCGGCGCGAGAAATCGTGTTCCGTCACCGCCGTGGCGATGGCCGCGGCGAGCTTCTCGCCGCCCCGCACCGACGGCTCGATGGGGTTGGCGTAGTCTTCGGCGGCGCTGAAGATCAGCCTGAGGTCGAGGAGCGGCAGGCCGCGGGAAAACGCCTGGCGGACGATCGCGTCGTTGAAGATCGTCAGCCCCGCGGATGTGAGAAGCTGCCGGAACGGGTCGTCGAAGCGCGCCTCATAGATGGTGCAAACGGCCGTCGGCAGCCCCGCCGCGGCGACCTGGTCGAGCATCGCCGCATAGCTCTCCGAAAAGCGCTGGCGGATCACCGCGAGCCGGCCGACCGCCTCGGCCATCGAGCCCGCCCGCTCTTCCAGCACGCCTGCCTCGCCGAGCGCGTCGTTGCCGCCGACGCTGACCACGAGGTGGCTCGCGCCGGGCGGCAGGCTTTCGACCTGCCGGGCCACGCTCGCCGTGGTGGCGCCGTCGACGGCGCGCAGCGTCGCCTGCCAGCCCTCCGGCAGGGCCCGGCGCAGCTGGCGGACCACGTCCGGCCCGCCGCTGACATAGGCGGCGTTGTCGAACACGGAATCGCCGACAAGGACGACGTGCTTCATTTCTGCCTCTCCAGCCGCAGCAAAGCGCCGGCAGCGCGCCTGATCGGCATTCCTTACCGGGAATTAACCCATGGCGGCTATTGCGGAAACGGCGCGCGCTGCCCGGAGTATTCTTGGATGACCTCCACCATTCCCTCGCTGGCCGGCTCGATCGGGGTTGGCGACGGTTTCCGCATTGCCGTCCTGCTGCCCTGCTACAACGAGGCGCTGACCATCGGGCACGTCGTCCGCGGCTTCGCCGATGCCCTGCCGGGTGCGGAAATCTACGTCTTCGACAACAATTCGACCGACGATACGGCACGTGCCGCGGCGCATGCCGGCGCCCGCGTCTTCCGCGAGGGGCGGCAGGGCAAGGGCAACGTCGTGCGGCGCATGTTCGCCGATATCGACGCGGACATCTACGTCATGGCCGACGGCGACGGCACCTACGACCCGGCCGACGCGCCGTCGCTGGTCAACGCGCTGATCACCGAGCATGTCGACATGGTTGTGGGGACGCGCCGCGGCGTCGGGCTCGACGCCGGCCGCTCCGGCCACGCTTTCGGCAACCGCACATTCAACCGGCTATACCGCTGGTTTTTCGGCGGCGGCTTCTCCGACATCTTTTCCGGCTACCGCGCCTTCACCCGCCGTTTCGTCAAGAGCTTTCCGGCCATCTCAACGGGCTTCGAGATCGAAACCGAGATGAGCGTCCACGCCAGCCAGCTGATGATCTCGGTCGCCGAGGTGGACCTCGCCTACGGACGGCGGCCGGACGGCTCGGCATCGAAGCTTCGCACCTTTCGCGACGGCTTCCACATCCTGAAAATGTTCGCGATGCTGATGAAGGAGACGCGGCCCTTCGTCTTCTACGCCATCTTCGCGGCGCTCTTCGCCATGGCAGGCGCAGTGCTGATGTTCCCGGTCATCGTGACATGGATGCAGACAGGGCTGGTGCCGCGCCTGCCGAGCGCGGTCGTCGCCACCGGGATGTTCGTCATCGCCTTCCTGCTCGGCAGCTGCGGGCTGATTTTGGACAGCCTCAGCCGCTCGCGGGTGGAGCAGAAGCGCATCCTCTTTCTCCGCGTTCCGGCGCTCGGAGCCCAATAGCAGCGTGGCGGAACTCTTCGACGAAGCGGGCTTGGTTCCTCCCCCGTCGCAAGCGACGGGGGAGGGGGACCATGCGAAGCATGGTGGAGGGGGCAAGCTCAAGCGCGGCGGCCGCCATTCGCCCCCTCCACCGCCTTCGGCGGTCCCCCTCCCCCGCTTCGCGGGTGAGGAGCCACTCGCGGAGGCGGCGCGCTTCCTGCGCTTCGCGATGGTCGGCGGCGCCGGCTTTCTCGTCGATGCGGGGCTGCTTGCCCTCCTCCACCACGGCGGCGGGCTCGATCCTTTCTCGGCGCGCGGCCTTTCGATCGCTTCCGCCGCCTTCGCCACCTGGCGGCTCAACCGCGGCATCACCTTTGGCGCTCCGCCGGAAAACCAGGCCGCCGAAGGGCTTCGCTATGCGCTGGTCGCGGCGCTCGCCGCGGGCCTCAATTATGCCCTTTACGCCGCGGCGCTGCTCGCCTGGCCCGGCCTGCCGCCCGTCCCCGCCGTAATCGCCGCGACTGTTGCCGCGATGGCCTTCTCCTATGCCGGCTATTCCCGCTACGTCTTTCAGCGTCCCCGCCCCGCGACGCTGGCACCGAGGTCGCAAAGCCGGTAGCCGCCACGCCGCTGCGCTGCGTCGAAATGGAAATGCGTGGCGTGGGCGGCGTTGCTGCCCGGGCCGAGCACCGTGGTGAAGAAGGCGCAGGATTCCCGGCGGATCGCCATCTCGAAGATCTTTTCCGAGGCGGCCGCGCCTCGCCCGATGGCGACCGGCGGGCGATCGGCGAACCCGATCGCGGCGATGTCGATGGCGTTAGCCGTCGCGTGCTCGCTGAGCCTGCCGCCAGGCGCATTGTTGCGGGACCGGCAGACATAGGCGGAATCGTGGACGACTTTGTTCGGCACTGCGCCGAGATATTTCTTCGACGCCGGAACCAGGCTGTCGCGGACCCACAGAGCCAGCCCTTCCGCCGTGCGGCAGGTGAGGATCGCCTGCGGCGTCAGCGCCACGCGGGAGCCGAGCGCGGTGACGTCGAGCGGCGCCGCGACGTGACAGGCCTGGCCGGGCGCGAGCGGTGCCATCCTGGTGAACTCCACGCCAAGCTTCTGCAGCCGCTTCAGGCAGGCGCTGACGTCGATGCCGAGCTCGACCGGCGCCGGCGGCATCATGGGCGCCTCGTCGAGGGTCTCGCCCGGCCCCGGCTCCAGCAGCGCCAGGGCGGCCGGCGCAAGCGGGCGCGGCTTCGGCAGGCGCGCAAAAAGGTCGATTGCCGCCGCGGCGTCAAACGCTCCGGACGGCGCTGGGGCAGGCGCGGGGAGGGCGCCTGGCTGTTCGGGCGGATCGGCTTCGGCGGGCGCTGGAGCCTGTAGGTTCTCCTTTGCGAGCGCTGCCGCCTCGGTCGCCACAAGGCCTGGACGCGAGCGCGGCAGCCGCGCCTCCGTCGGTGAAAGCGCAACTGGCGCCGCCGGTTCGGCCGCCGCCTCGGCAACGGGCGGAGACTGTACGGCGGGCGCCTCCGCGACGGGCGGGTTGGGCCGGGGGCGCGGCAACGGCGGCTCGGCGGCGCTCGCGACGGCCGCGAGGAGGCAAGCGGCGGTCAATCCGGCGAGAACGCGTCCGGAAGGCTCGATAATCACTCGGTGAACTCGACGGAGACGCCGGGCTCCACCAGCGAGGCGAGTTCCTCGGCGTCCCAGTTGGTAAGCCGCACGCAGCCATGCGAGCCGGTCTTGTCGATTTTTGACGGCTCCGGCGTGCCGTGGATGCCGTAGCTCGGCCGCGACAGGTCGATCCACATCGTCCCCACCGGGTTGTTCGGGCCGGGCGGCAGCTCGAGCTTTTCGCGGTTGTCGCCCTGCACGAAATTTTCCGGATTGTAATAGTAGATGGGGTTGGGCGCGACTCCCTCCACCTCATGCTGGCCGGAGGGCGAGGGGTTGTCGGCGCTGCCGATCGTCGCGGGATAGGCGACGATGAGGCGGTTCTCGGCATCGTAGGCGCGCACTTGCCGGCGCGCCTTGTCGGCCTCGATGCGCGAGATCTTTCCGGTCACCGGCTGGCCTTCGACGGCGGCCACGATGATCGTGGCGCCCGGCTGCCGCATGTCGACGCCCGGATTGAGCGCCTTCAGGAGATCGACGTCCATATGAAAGATCTCGCCGAAGCGTTCCTCCGGGCTCGTGTAATTGAGGCCGGGAAGCTGCGCCTGCTCGGCATAGTCCTGCGGAATGGCCGGCAGAAAGGGATAGGACGCGTCCTCCTCGGTGATGGTGTATGCCACGAGCACGGGGGGCGCCTGGTCGCCGCCGAGCGCCGCCCAGACCTCCGTGTCGAGCTGCCCGTCGACGCGGAGGCCGAGCACCGTCTCCACCGCGGCGATCGCCTTGGCGACATTGCCGCCGTAATAGGCGTCGATCACGCCCGGCGAAGCGCCGGCCCGGTCGAGCAGGATCTGCGCCTTCAGCACCAGCGGGCTCGCCCCGTGGATGGTCTCGGCGTGCTCGGCGAAAGTCGCTGCATTGACCTCGTCCACCTTGAGCTGGCCAAGCGTCCGCTCCTCGCCCGCAGCCGCTGGCGCGGCCTGCTCGGCGGGCGGCGGCGCGGCAGGAACAGGGGCGTCCTCGGCCGCGGGCGGGGCCGGGACGGGGAGGACCTCCGCCGGCTGAGCCGGAGCGGGGTCCGCTTCGGCTGCCGGCGGCGTGAGAGCCGGCTGATCGGCCGGCGCGGCGAGTTCCGGCAGGGCGGCCGGAGCCGGCGCCGCCTCGACGCCGATTCGCGGCGGCACAGCGCTGGTCGGCGCCTCGCCCTCCGGCGCGCCTCCGGCCGCGTTCCGCTCGAGCGCCTCCTCGACCAGCTCCTCGAGGCTTTTGTCCTGTGCCGCGGCCAGCCCGCCAGCAGCGGCGATGAAGACGGCGAGCAGCGCCGTCGCGATGGTTTTCGGCAATGTCGGTCTCCGCGGCAGCCGCTTCTAGAAACGTGCCGGCCCGTGCTTTCGCTCCCCATTGCGCCCATATTCAGGCCCGTCGCGAAGCCCCGCGGGAACCCTGTGCTCCAGACCCTCGCCATCGTCGTGTCGATCTTCGGCCTGGTCGGGCTCGGTTATGGCGCGGCGCGCACACGCCTCCTCGGCCCTACTGTGGGTGAGGGGCTGACGGAATTCGTCTTCAAGGTGGCGATCCCGTTCCTGCTGTTCGGCACGCTTGCCGCCGCCGACCTGCAGGCAATCTCGCCCTGGCGGGTCTGGGCCGCTTATTTCGTCCCGTTCGCGGCGATCTGGGCGTTGTCGCACCTGATGATCCGGCGCGGCTTCGGACGCGACGCGCGGGCCGGCGTGGTCGCCGGCGGCTCCGCCGCCTTTTCCAACGCGGTGCTCATCGGGCTGCCGCTGATGCAGGCCGCCTTCGGCGAGCCCGGCACCGTCTACCTGATCGTCATCGTGGCGATCCACCTGCCGGTCATGATGCTGGTCAGCGTCGTCCTCAACGAGTGGGCGCTCGGCGCCGACCGGGTCGCGACGGGGGAGGCTGTACGAAGCGACGTGCTGCTCCGTCTCGGCAAGACACTGATCACCCACCCGATCCTGCTGGCCATCCTGGCGGGCCTCTTGTGGCGGATGACCGGGCTGAAAATCCCGGCGGCGATCGGCCTGGTGGTGGAGCAGCTCGGCAAGCCGGCCGGCCCGCTCGCCCTGTTCGCCTCCGGCATGGCGCTCCAAAATTACGGCATGGCCCGGCAGATCCAGCCGGCCTTCGCCATCGCCGCGCTAAAACTGCTGCTCATGCCGGCGCTGGTCTATGCGGCCTGCCGCCTGGTGGGATTGCCGGCGACCGGCGCGGCGGCGGTCACGCTCGTCGCTGCGTGCCCGACCGGAGTCAACGCCTTCCTGATCGCCGACCGTCTCGGCACCGGCCAGGCGCTCGCTTCCAACGCGCTGCTCATCTCCACCGCCGGCGCGGTGGTGACGGTGACGCTGTGGCTGATTTTGCTGCAGACGACGCTGCAATAGGCCCGCCCTTCGTCAGGCGAGCAGTGCCCAAGGCGGTGAGCGTTAATGCAGCGTTAATGACGCTCGCTGTAGCGAAGGGCTGGAACAGCGGGACCGAACCGTTCTCCAGGCCCGTGTGGTTATTGGCGCGACGCGCCCAACCCGGCGAGAGGTATTTTCATGTATTTTCCGATCATGACGGCGCTCACGGTCGCGGTGACGCTCACTGCCAGTCCGACGCCACGCCCTTCCGCGCCCGCACATCCTCCGGCCAAGGCAGCGCCGGGTCCGGGCAATCCGTCGGCGGGAGGCCCGGATCTCTTCAAGCATCTCGACCAGAACGGCAACGCCAGGATCGAGCAGGCGGAATGGCAGACTTTTCAGCAATCCCGCTTCGATCGGATGGACGCCAATCGCAACGGTACTCTGACCGGGGCCGAGATGGAGCAGCCGGGCGGCGCCAGCGGCGGCGGTGGGCGGCTGGCCCGGCTCGACGGCAACGGCGACGGCGCCATCTCCAAGCAGGAATTCGTTTCGGGACAGCTGCAGATGATGCAGCGGATCG
This sequence comes from uncultured Alphaproteobacteria bacterium, assembly GCA_963846475.1. GTDB lineage: Bacteria > Pseudomonadota > Alphaproteobacteria > Rhizobiales > Afifellaceae > DASWJZ01. Next base: position 408,691 of record CAWJVZ010000003.1, read on the forward strand.
ACAAGAACCAGGACGGCGCGCTCTCCAAGGAGGAGTTCGCCCGCGTCACGGAAGCCATGGCAGGCCGGCAGTCCTGAGCACATTTGGGTAGGTGATTGGCGACCCCGGCAGGATTCGAACCTGCGACCAACAGCTTAGAAGGCTGCTGCTCTATCCCCTGAGCTACGGGGCCGCTGCTCCGCCTAGTGCGTCCAGGGCTGCGTCCGGTCGCGGCGGAAATTGTCGGAATAGGCGATCGCCGGCCGAACAAAATCCTTCGGCTCGAACAGCTGATAGGCGATGCCGTTCCGCTCGGCATAGGCGATCGCCGCCTCCCTGGAATCGAAATCGAGCCGGATCTGGCTCTGCATGTCGTCCGACGACGTATAGCCCATCAGCGGCTCGATCGTCTTCGCCCGCTCCGGCTCGAACTCCAGCCGCCATTGCTGCGCCTGGCCCTGGCCCGAGCTCATCGCATTCTTCGCCGGCCGGTAGATGCGCGCCGCCATGTCGCCTCGCCGTCATAATGGTCGGGGCAGCAGGATTCGAACCTGCGACCCCCTGCTCCCAAAGCAGGTGCGCTACCAGACTGCGCTATGCCCCGAACGCTCCGGCAGGGATGTGGCTCACTCAACCCGCCCCGTCAACCGGGGCGTCTTCGCCGGCCCTCAGCCCGCCACCTCCTCGGTGATCACCTTGAAGCCGACCAGCGTCGACGGGCCGAAGCTCGTCGAGATCGCCACGTCGGTGGCGTCGCGCCCGCGGCCCATCAGGATGCGGCCGATGCGCGGCTTGTTGTGGCGGGCGTCGAACGTATACCAGCGGCCGTCGAGCATCGCCTCGAACCAGGCGCTGAAATCCATCGGCGCCGGATCCTTCGGCACGCCGATGTCGCCGAGATAGCCGGTGCAATAGCGCGCCGGGATGTTCATGCAGCGGCAGAGCGTGATGGCGAGATGCGCGAAATCGCGGCAGACGCCGGTGCGGTCGCTATGCCCGCCGAAGGCGCTGCGCATGGGATCGGCGTTCTGGTAGTCGAAGGCGATGCGCTCGTGGACGTAGTCGCAGATCGCCTGGACGCGCGCCCATCCCGGCGCCACGCCGCCGAACGTCGCCCAGGCGAAGTCGCCGAGCCGGTCCGTCTCGCAATAGCGGCTGCCGAGGAGATAGACGATCGCCTCCTCCGGCAGGTCCTCGACCGGCAGCTGGCGGGCATCCGGCGCCACCGGGTCCGGCAGGCCGGTGTCGCCGATCTGGAAACTCGTGAAGATGCGCAGCCGCCCCGCCGGCGCGACGATCCGCGTACAGATGTTGCCGAAGCCGTCCTCGTAGTTCCGCGACGGGATCGGCGGATCGAACTGGATCAGGTGCGGCGTCGAAAGGTCGGCAAAGCGCGACGGGTGGATGGACAGCACCAGGAGCTTTGGCGTCGGCTGCGGGCACTCGATACTCGATGTCGTAGCCGGCGCGGATCTGCATGGCTCCCTCTCAAGCCCGCAGACCGGCGGCAAGTTCCGCCTCGGCGGCGCCTTCGCGCACCACCTTCACCGTGACTTCCATGCCGAGGTCGTCGGAGGCAAAGCCGCGATACGACCCGGAGAGCGGCAGCGCCTCGCTCGGCTCGCGGGCGATGGCGATGCGGATCAGCCCTTCATTGCCGAGGATGGCGTTGGTCGGGTCGATGTCGATCCAGCCGGCGCCGGGGAGATAGACCTGCAGCCAGGCATGCGTGGCGCCGCCGCCATGCACGTCGTGGCGGTCGCGCGCCGGCACGTGCAGATAGCCGGAGACGAAGCGGGCCGGCAGCCCGAGCGCGCGCAGCGCCTCGATCATCAGCTCGGTGAAATCGCGGCAGGTGCCGGAGCCGCGCGAGAGCGTCTCGGCCGGATCCTGGATGCCGGTCTCCACCCGCCTCTCATAAGTGAGGCCGCGGCGGATGGCGTGGATCATCGCGGTGAGGAGCTCGAGCGTCAGCGTCGGCTTCCCGGCGCCGAGGAAGCCTTGCGCCCAGTTCTGCAGCGCGCCGCCGGGATCGGCATAGCGCCGCTTGAGGAAGGGGCGGAGGTCGGAGAGCTCGTCGGGCTGGAAGGCGACGGGGAGGGAGCGCGCGCGATCCTCCATGTTGAAGCCCGAAGGGATGCGAGCGCGAATGCTCCACGCGGATACGGCTTTCGAAGACGAGCGCCGTCGCGCGGCCGGAGAAGCGCGCCACGCCGACGCGGTTGCCGAGCGCATCGTCGCTGTAGCGGAGGCTCGAAGGCTCCGGAGTGATCGTCAGGATGGAGGACAGGAGATGCTGGTCGTGCCCCTCGCGCGGCAGGAACATCATCCGGTGCTCGCCGAAGGCGACCGGCTGGCGGTAGCGATAGGTGGTGACGTGATGGACGCTGTAAATCGGCATTCTCGGCTTCCCAGCCCTCGCAGGCCGATTTCATGGATTCGGGCTTGCATCCTAGCCGAGCAGGAACCGCATCAGAAGGGCTGAAGGGCCTGCACCGACGTCGCTCTCACGACCACCGGCCCGGTTGCCAAGCGACTGGAGCGAGGATAAGGCCCTCGCAGAGACTTGGTTGCAGCGTATCGGACGGCTTCGCCGAATTCCCAACTCTTCTGCGGCGTCGCCTTGACTTCGATCTGCCTCGCCGGGGGCTTGCATGGATACGGACGTTCTGGTCGTCGGGGCCGGCCCGACCGGGCTGATGCTCGCCAATCAGCTGGTCCGGCGCGGCGTGCGCGTGCGGATCGTCGACCGGCACGCCGGTCCGTCGTTGCAGACGCGGGCGCTCGGCGTGCAGGCGCGCACCCTGGAGATCTACGCAAAGCTCGGCATCGTCGATCGCGCGCTGGAGCTCGGCAAGCGCGGCACGGGCGCGAATATGTGGGCGCAGGGCCGAAAGATGGCCCGCATTCCTCTCGGCGAAGCCGGTCGGAACACGACGCCTTATCCCTACATCCTCATTCTCGGCCAGGACGACAATGAAATGATCATGGGGGAGAAGCTCCGTGAGCTCGGCGTGTCGGTCGAGTGGAACACCGAGCTCGTCGGCCTGGAGCAGGAGCCCGGCAGCGTCACAGCAACCCTGAAGCTCCCCGACGGCACGCAGCAAAAAGCCGTCGCCGCCTGGGTCGGCGGGTGCGACGGGGCGCGCAGCGCCGTGCGCGAGCTCAGCGGCATCACCTTTCCAGGCGCACCCTACGAGCACGTGTTCTTCGTTGCCGATGCCGAGGCGACGGGCAGGATGGTTCCGGACGAGGTCAACATCTACCTCTGGCAGGCCGGCTTCCATCTGCTGTTCCCGATGCGCGGCAAGGATCATTGGCGGATCGTCGGCATCCTGCCGGCGGATTTGCGCGACCGGAATGACGTGACGTTCGAGGCGGTGATCCCCTCCTTGCGCAATGAAGCGGGAGCCGGGCTCTCGATCAAATCGTGCAGCTGGTTCTCCACCTACCGCATCCACCACCGCGGCGCGTCGCGCTTCCGCGACCGCCGCGCCTTCCTGCTCGGCGACGCCGCGCACATCCACAGCCCGGTCGGCGCGCAAGGCATGAACACCGGCCTGCAGGATGCCTACAATCTCGCCTGGAAGCTGGCGCTCGTCGTCAAGGGCCATGCGGATGCGGCGCTGCTCGATTCCTACGAGGAGGAGCGCATTCCGGTTGCACAGCGGTTGCTGAACACGACCGACCGGGCGTTCAGGCTGGTCGTATCGAACAGCCGGCTTGCCGGCCTGTTCCGCACCAAGGTGCTCGCCCGCATCGCCGCCTTCGCGATGAGCCGCGAACGGCTCCAGAACTTCGCCTTCCGCACGGTGTCGCAGACCGGCATCCACTACCGCAACAGCTCGCTGTCGAAATCGCTGGAGGGTCTCCCCAAGAGCGCACCGCGCGCCGGCGACCGCTTTCCGTGGCTGCGGCTGAAATTCCGGGCGGAAGGCCCGCTCGAGGATTTGTTCGAAAAGCTCGACGACACGCGCTTCAACCTGCTCCTGATCGGGCAGCCTCCGCCGGCTGCGGGAGTGTTCGACCTGGGCGACATGCTGCGCATCCACGTAATACCGGCCGATCCCGTCAACGACGCGGAGCTGGCGCGCGCGCAGGTCCCCGGGCCTTCGTTCTATCTCCTGCGCCCGGACGGCCATGTCGGGCTGTGCGGGGCCGGCTTTGAAGCTGCCGCAGTCAAAGATTACGTCTTCGGGACTTTGCGCGTGGCAGTCTAAAGCGGGTCAAGCGAGGCTGCGGAACGCGGACAGGCGGGCCTCTCGGCAAGGGACGTGCGGAACGCCGAACACGAAAAAACCCGCCGGCGTGAGCCGGCGGGCCTTTGGCTGCTGTGCTTCAGGTCCTACTGGGCCGCGTTCTCGTCATAGGCCGGGGCGTTCTGCAGCTGCTCCTGGTTGGCGTTGACCATGAGCCGCAGGTCGCCGTCCTCTTCCTTCTGCACGTTCAGCGCGTCGAACTGCACCGCCACGGGCTTCTCGCCCATGCCGAGGAAGCCGCCGACGTCGACCACGATCGCGTCGATCTCGCCTTCCGGCGAGAACAGCACGTCGCCGACCTCGCCGATCGTCTCGTCGTTCGGGCTGTAGACAGCCGAGCCGATCAGGTCTTCGGCGCTCAGTTCCTGCGTGGCGAGCTGGTAGCCGCCAGTGATGCTGCCTCCCGCAGCCATTTGCTGCTGGTCAGCCGGAGCGTTCGGATCGGTGCCGGCCGCCGTCTGCTGCTCGGTGGCGGCAGGAGCGTTCGGGTCGGCTGCAGTCGCGTCGGCCGCCTGCTGATCGGTAGCCGCAGGGGCGTTCGGATCGGCTGCAGTCGCATCGGCCGCCTGCTGCTCGGCCGCCTGCTGATCGGCATTGGCCTGGTCGGAGCCCATCGTCTGGTCTTCCCAGGCGGGAGCCTCCTCGAGCTGCTGCTTGCTCAGGGCAACCTGGAGACGCGGCTCGTCCGGGTTATCCGGGTTCTGCGTCACCTCGATCTCGTTGAACGGGATCGCGACGCGCTTCTCGCCGACGCCCAGGAAGCCGCCGACGTCGACGATGGCGGCACGTGTCTTGCCGTCCTCCTGCAGGACGAGGTCGGCGACCTCGCCGATGCTCTCATTGTCGGCGCCGTAGATCTCCTGGCCCATGACCTTGCTGGCGCGGACCTGCTCAGCGTTGAAGCTCATGAACGAGGCCTCGCCGCCTTGGCTGGTCGCAACCTGCTGCTCGCCGGTCGCGGGCTGCTCGGCCGTTGTGGCCGCCGCCTGCTGGTCGGCCGGCTGCTCGGTCGTGGCAGCGGGCTGCTCGGCCGTTGTGGCCGCCGCCTGCTGGTCGGCCGGCTGCTCGGTCGTGGCAGCGGGCTGCTCGGTCGTGGCCGCTGCCTGCTGGTCGGCCGGCTGCTCGGCCGTGGCCGGCGCGGGCTGTTCCGCCGTCATCGCGGTCTGGTCGGCCGGGGCATTCGGATCGGCCGGCTGAGCCGCCATGTCCGTGGCCGGAGCCGGGGTCAGTCCGGTATCCGCGGCCGGCGCGGCCGCGTCGGCCTGGGCCGCCTGCTCCTCCTGGAAGCGGGCGCGCGGATCGTAGGCGGTGCGGTCATACGCCTCGGCCGCCTCGAGCTGCTCCTTGGTCGCCGCGTAGACCAGGCGGATATCGCCCTCGCGTTCGACGACTGCCAGCTCCTCGAAGGGCACTGCGACGTCCTTTTCGCCGATGCCGAGGAAGCCGCCGACGCCGACCACGGCGTGGGTGATCTTGCCGTCGCTGCCGATGATGAGGTCGTTCACCTCACCGATATTGTCGGATTCCGGATCCTCGCTCGAATAGACGTCCTGGCCGATGAAGGCCGTGGCGATCGTCGGTTCATCGGGCGTGAGGGTCTCGTCGGCTTCGGCCGCCACATCGACCGGCGCGGCGCCCTGGTCTGTTGTCGCCGCCTGGCCCTGATCGGCCGGCACCGGCTGTTCGGCGGTCGCCGCCGCACCCTGATTGGCGCCGGTGGCATCCTGCTGGACGGCTGCAGGCTGATTTGCATCCGCCGGTTGGTCCTGCGCCTGCGCGGTCCAAGCGCCCGCCGTCATGAGCGCAACTATCGCGCTGCTGGCCATCAATCTCCGGATCATGCTAATCTCCCTTTGCATCTCTGATGCGTGAGCAGCCGCGCGGCGAGCCTTGCAAGACGCCGCGCGGCATTCGCACTTGGACAATGCAGAAGGGATCAGGGCGTTCCGACCCGGCTAAACGATTTTTGAGCCGGCTGCCAACTATACAGCCAGTCCAGCCGCTTAAGGTGGAAGTTTGCCGGCAAGGATTTGATCGCGATATTGCGGATCTGCGCCGGCACTCCCGTCAGATTGTAGATCAAAAGGTTGCGCTGAGCCTCGCGGAAAATCCGCTCGACACGGGGACGGCGAGCCGCTTCGAAGGCGGCGAGGGCCGCCGCAACCTCGTCTGGCCGGCCCGCCAGCGCTTCAGCCAGAACCCAGGCGTCTTCCAAGGCCTGTGCGCCCCCCTGGGCGGCGCTTGGCAGCATGGCATGGGCGGCGTCGCCGACGAGCACCGCCCGGCCGCGCACCCAGGAACAGGCCGGGTCGTTGGTCAGGAGCGGCCAAGGCGTCCATCCCGCCACGCTGTCGAGCAGCGGCCGGATGGCCGCCCCGAAGCTTTCCTCGGGCGGCCGCGACGCCGCTGTATCGGCGGCGATCACCACGATATTGAAGTTTTGGCCACCGCGGACGGGGTAGTGCACTATGTGCGCGCCGGGCGCGAGCCAAAGGCCTGTCGAGCTCATATCGGTCGAACGCGGCACGAGTGCCGCAGGCAGCGTGGCCCGCCAGGCGAGTTTTTTCGCCGGTTGCGGCCCCCGATGGCCGAAATACGTCGTACGGAAGCGGGAATGGACGCCGTCTGCGGCGACCAGCAAATCGGCGCAGAGGCGGCGCCCGGCTGCCGTCAGCACGATACCCGACCCGGTCGCGCGAAGATCGTGCGCTTCGGCGCCAAAATGCAGATCGATACGTCCGCTTGCCTGCGCCGCCGCCAGGAGGGCGGTCTGCAGATCGGCACGGTGGATAAGGCCATAGGGAGCGCCATAGCGGCTGCGCGCGGTGTCGCCGAGCGGAATGCTGGTCAGCCTTGCGCCGCTCGGGCCGTCATAAATATCGATCGATTTCGGTTGGACGAGCAGGCCGGCGAGCCCGGAGGCGATGTCAAGCCGCTCCAGCACTGCCATGGCGTTTGGCGAAAGCTGAATGCCCGCGCCGATCTCCTCCAGCCGCGGCGAGCGCTCGAAAAGGTCCACGTCGAAGCCGCGTCGGGCCAGCGCGACGGCGGTGGCGAGGCCGGCGATCCCGGCGCCGGCGACCGCCACGCGCATTTCAGCGCCTTGTCACGTCACGGGACGGTAGCGGCAGCCGGGCGGCAGCGATTCCGTCGGGTCGAGGCTTTTGTCGAACCGGTAGACGGTCGAGCAATAGGCGCAGATCGCCTCGTCCTCGTCGCCGAGATCGATGTAGATGTGGGGGTGATCGAAAGGGGGCAGGGCGCCGATGCACATGAACTCGCGCGCCCCGATCGAGATGACGGCGACGCCTTCGCTGTTGTGGAAGTGCGGAACGATGCGGTCGGCCATCGAGGCTCCAATCTCCGGCTGCCGGAGGGCAGGCCGACGATAGCCACGGCACATTGCCAAGAACAGAGTCTTGGCGGGCTTTGTTGCCGCAGGGCGGTCGTGTAGCGTCCGCGCCTTGCTTCACCGCTCCGGTGTCGGTCGTGGCCCACAAATTCAATTCCGACGGCGTCGATATCGCCTTCGTCGACGAAGGCGAGGGCTATCCGACGCTGCTCATCCACGGCTTTGCCTCCAACAAGGAGGTCAACTGGGTATCCACGTCGTGGACGCGCGAGCTCCTCCAGGCCGGGCGGCGGGTGATCGCGCTCGACAACCGCGGCCATGGCGAGAGCGGCAAGCCCTATGATCCGGCGGCCTATGCCACGCCGGTCATGGCGGAGGATGCGCGGCGGCTCCTCGACCATCTCGGCATCGAGAAGGCGGACGTCATCGGCTATTCGATGGGCGCGCGGATCGCCGCCTTCCTGGCGCTCGCTTATCCCAAGCGGGTGCGCCGCGCCGTGTTCAGCGGCATGGGCGAGGGCATGGTGAAAGGGATCGGCGCGCCCGGGCCGATTGCCGACGCGCTCCTTGCTCCCGCGCACGACCCGGCAGGCACCGGGCGCGCGGCCGCGTACCGCAGCTTCGCCGACCGGACGGGCGGCGACCGGCAGGCGCTCGCCGCCTGCATTCTGGCGCCCCATCAGGTACTTAGCCCAGAGGAGCTTGCCCGAATCGCCGTTCCCGTGCTGGTCGCCGTCGGCAGCGACGACGACGTCGGCGGCAGCGCCGCCGCGCTCGCCGGCCTCATCCCGGGGGCGCAATCCTTCGAGATACCGGGGCGCGACCACATGAAGGCGGTCGGCGACCGCAAGCACAAGCAGGCCGTCCTCGACTTTCTGGCGCGGCGGCCATGACGGGCTCGCCGGCCCTTGCGGCGACATAGCGTCGGAAGAGATCGGACCGAGCAAACCGCGCGAGGATGCCTGTTCTTCGTCGGTTCGGCCGATGCTCGGTCTAGAGCATGCGATGTTCGGGCTGTGTTCGGCATCGAGGATTTTTCCGGAAAACTGAACGGCAACCGGGCGCTACGGGGATTGCTTCATCCTGAACATCGCGGCGAGGCTATGACGATCGAGAACGATAGCGGGCCGTTTACCGCCGTCCTATAATGGTGGTTCGCAGGAGGCTTCCATGTCCGCAAATCTCCCCGGCGCTGCAGCCGCCGCGCTTGAAACCCTCGATCCCGTTTGGACCAGCCTGCGCAAGGAAGCGGAGGACATGGTGGCGCGCGAGCCGGCACTGGCCGGCCTGGCCTACACCTACGTCCTCAACCACGAGCGGCTGGAAGATGCGGTTGCCCAGCGCATTGCCGGCCGCCTCGATAGCCAGACCCTCGATGGCGGCCTGATCGGCCGCGCTTTCGACGAGATGTGGCAGGCGGAGCGCGACTACTCGGTCGCGCTCCGAGCGGATCTCGTGGCGGTCTACGACCGCGATCCGGCCTGCACGCGCTTCATCGAGCCGGTCCTCTATTTCAAGGGTTTTCACGCCATCGAGGCGCATCGGCTCGCCCATTGGCTCTACCGCGACGGCCGCCGGGATTTCGCCTTCTACCTGCAGAGCCGCGCCTCCGAAGTGTTCCAGGTCGACATCAACCCCGCCGTGCCGATGGGCCGGGGAATCTTCATCGACCACGCAACCGGGGTGGTGATCGGCGCGACGGCGGTGATCGAGGATGACGTGTCAATCTTGCAGAACGTGACCCTTGGCGGCACCGGCAAGGAGCGCGGCGACCGCCACCCAAAAATCCGCCGCGGCGTGCTGATCGGAGCGGGCGCGAAAATCCTCGGCAATATCGAGGTCGGCCGCTGCTCGCGGGTCGCCGCCGGCTCAGTGGTGCTGCAGCCCGTGCCGGCGAATGCCACGGTCGCTGGCGTGCCGGCCAGGGTCGTCGGGCGTGCCGGCTGTGCCGAGCCGTCGCGCACGATGGATCATCTGCTGCACGAGAATGCCGGGGAGGGGATCTGACCGGGACTGTTCGCGGCCGGTTGTCGCCATGCGGCCGGCATGCGAGAAGGCCGCTCCCGAGGCGGAGGTCGCAGCGTGAAAATCGATGAACTCAAGAAGGTGGAGACCTACCTCCGCCGGCTTTTCGGCAATGACACGATTCAGGTGAAGGCGCGCCCCCGCAAGGACGATTCCGCCGAGGTGTTCGTCAGCGAGGAGTTCGTCGGCGTCCTCTACCGTGACGACGAGGACGAGGAGCTCTCCTATAATTTCTCGATGGCAATCCTTGACATCGATCTGAAGGATTGAGCGAAGCTGATCGCCGCCCGAACTATCCATTGCGCCTGATTGCATGGTCTGGCCGTTAACCAATCATTAAGATTGCACTCTGCGCCCTGCCATCCTGCTTGCGGCGAGGCACGCCCGCCTCTAGGCTCGCCGAAGATTAACAAGACGTTAAGGGCGGCGTGGTGTCCGAACTGGGTGTCTTCGCATATTGCGCGGCGACGGGCTTCGTCGCTGCCGCGACGATCGCCTCCTTCTACCAATGGGTGACGTCTCAGCGGGCGGACTTCGTGATCGCCCGGCAAAGCCCCGCCGCGATGGTCTTGGCGGTGCTCATCAGCATGTTCGGCGGACCGTTCATCGTGGTTCAGAAGGTGTGGGCCGGCCTGCGGTCGCACGAGCTCCGCGTGCTTCCGGCATTGCTCGGCGTACTCGTCGCCGGAATGTGGAGCGTTTGCGCGGGGATTTTTTACCTCAGCCTGCTGATCAGCACCTGAACCGACCCGCTTGCTCCTGGCGGGACCATCCTATTTGGGATTCGGCGCTCCTGTTGAGGAATGCTTCTCAGCGAGGTGCTGCGGTGCTGCGCGCCGTCCACCGCGGATCGCCGACCGACACCCACCGGTTCGGATCGGCCACCGATTGCCGCTTCACAAACCGATATGCCGTTTCGTACCAGACGCGGATCGCATCCGTCTTGTTGTCGAGAACGAGATCGCCCCGGTCCGTTCGGACGAGCAGCACGGCATGTCCATCGCCGACTTCGTCGAAAACCACTGTGACGAGCAGAGCGCCCGTCGCCCAGCCGCGCTCGACGAGCATCTTGCGCTTCAGCAGCACGTAATCCTCGCAATCGCCATGTGAGCCGGGGAGGGCCCAGACCTCCTCTGTCTGATAATAGGAGAGATCTGTGGCCGGAACGACCGCCTGATTGACGGACGTATTGACCTCCTGAAGGCCGCGCCAGCGGTTCGAAGTCAGCGTTTCGGCGGCTTGTTTCCCGCGTGCCGCGCATTGGTCGCGAAAGTTCCGGCAGAACTCGATGTAGCCGACCGGCGGGTTGGTCCAGCCATTCACCTTCATAGAAAGAGTGTCGGACCTGACCGGATCGGCCGCCCCCAGCGCCAGGCTGGCAAAGGCCAGCAAGCCCGCCAGAGCGGGCAGGCGCGTACGCGCGCACACTATCATCGCCCATCGCCCCCCATTTCTTATTGGGGAGGAGATTAGCAGATTTCGATTTCGCTGGCGCTAAAAGTTACGGTGAATAGTTGACGACCGGGTTCACCATCGATTTGCCATGCCGGCAGGCTGTCTCAGAACGGCGTCGGCCTAGAAATACTCCCTTTCGATCGTCTGCTCGATGGCGTCGTCGGACATGAGGCGCATGAACTCGATGCCGATTCCGTCATCGAAATGGCGAACCACGCGTGCGCCCAAACGGCCAAGCTTGACGGCCGAGCCGAGCGGTGGACGAACCGCGGTCGCGAGGGCCGCGCCGGACAACGACATATCGATGACCCTGCAGGTCTGGGTGGTTCCGTCCGGGAAGACCACGCTGGTGTCCGTGCGCTTCGGCGTGCGGCGAAGGTGCCGCCGGTCTTCGGCGAGATTGAGGACGTGGCGGTTGGCGAGCCATGTCAGTGTGTCGGCCAGCTTATCGCGTTTGCGCTGCGATGCGCTGATCGACATCAGAAAGCCATGCTCGACCCGCTCGACAATGGTGCCCTCAAGGCGACCGATATTATCCATGTAGGCGATGATCTTTTCGCCCGGCTCACCACAGAACGGGCTCACGAACACCGCATCGCCCGGCGATATCTCGACGAGCTGGCAGGGGCACTCGCGGCGATCCGTGAACATGCAGCGACCGAGCAAGCTGATCTTGACGCGCTGAAAGCGGCGCCTGTCGCCCTCAGGCAACCTGATTGCTTGCTGTGTTTGCAGAGCCGGCATGGCAACCCCAATACGGCCCGAAACCTAAACGGGCTGCTGCTGTCCAGTCCGGAGGCTATGCGGTTGTCGTTAAAGATCGGTAAGCGCTCGACCTGCATGCTGCTTCCGGTCAACGCCCGCCGCTGACCACAGTAAGGTGCCCGTGACGCCGCGGAGTGGAGGAGAGCGGGCGCCGCAGGCCAGGCTCTGCCGCGGGAGCTACGGGCAATTTCGGGCGGTGCGCGGCGGACAGGAACCGGGTTGATCGAAGCGACTGCGAAACCAGCCGGGCACGGACGCGGTTCGCTTCGTTATGGCCGCCGACGCGCACCATCGATCCGATTGCCCCGCCCACGCCGGAGGCCGCGGCAAGCGGGAGGAGGAGCAATTCAAAAGCGCTGAATCCGCCACCAACGGTCTCGCCAGTCACACCGGCGACCAGGCCTGTCGAGTCGGCCGCCATCGATCTGAGCTCGCGTTCGAGCCTGTCGCGATCGTCGGCGTTCCAGAGCGCGAGGAAGCTTTCGTCCGTCAAATCTCTTCCGTAACGCAGGGCGACCGCCGCGCCGCAATAGCGGAAGCACGCGCCGGTGTGAGCCGTGAGATCGATGAGAAAGAGGGAAGGAAGGATGGGCCCCAGCTCGGCCGCGCGGATGCCACCTGCCGGCACGCCGCTCGCGTCCTGACAGTCTTGCCAGTAGCTATGAAGCGCAATGCTCGTCGCGTGCTTCATCCTGCGCTGATCCGTCTCACTCTGCTGCGGCCGCTAACGAGGCGCTGCCTTGTTTGGCCCGCTGCGATCAGGTGCCATGTGGGCGGTGCAGGCGGGCTGGAAACCATTGGTTAAGGTTAACAAATAGTGAAGGTTGCGCAGGCGAGCGCGATTCTGTCTTGTGCTCAGGCCAGTTGAGTTGCAACTGCCGAACTCTCGGCCAGAAGAGTGGCAGGGAGGCGCTTCGGGACCGCCGGGCTTCGCGCCCGGCGGTTTTGTCGTTCCGCCCGCCTTGCGCCGACCTCGCCTGAACGGGCAAGACCGCCCGATGCAGAAAACACCGGCCGTCAACCTTCCCTCAGTCGGTACTCTGGTTTGCACTCGGGTTAATCGCCGTTCATGGCCTGCGCCATCTTCTTACCGAGGAACAGGATCTTTGGCTCCTGCTCCTTCTCGCGTTCATACCGGCGCGCTACGGCGGGCTTGCCGCACAGCTGCCGGGCGGCATTGCGGCAGCCTTTTGGTCGCCCGCCACCTACGCTTTGCTGCATGCGGATTGGGTGCATCTTTTTGTCAATCTGGTGTGGATGGCGAGCTTTGGCAGCGCGCTGGCGCGGCGCTTCGGCAGCAGGCGCTTCCTGGTTATGGCGCTATTAGCTGCGGTAGCGGGCGCGGCGGCACACTATATCTTGCATCCGGGCGAGGCGGTGCCGGTCATCGGCGCCTCGGCGGCGGTGTCGGGAATGATGGCCGCGACTGCGCGCTTCGCGTTCGCACCCGGTGTCCGCCTGGGAGCACCCGGCGCCATGGCGCGCGTACGCATGCCGGCCGAGCCGCTCGCCGCGGTTTTCACGAACTCGCGCGCGATTGCCTTCATCCTGGTGTGGTTCGCCATCAATCTGCTGTTCGGCGTGACCGAGGGGCTGATCCCCGGCGCCTCGGGGCCGATCGCCTGGGAGGCGCATATCGGCGGCTTCCTCGCCGGGCTCCTAGCCTTCCCGCTCCTCGACCCGGTCGGACGCGCGCGCGATACGCTGGCAAAGTGATCCGCGCCCGCATAGATTGGCAGCAAGGCGCCGGGTCGGACGCAGGGAGGCAGAGATGACCGTCGCGCAGATCATCAACCAGAAGGGCCGCAGCGTGGTGACCGCCGCGCCCGAGGTCTCGCTCGCCGAAGTGGCCGCGACGCTGGCGGAGAAGCGGATCGGCGCGGTCCTCATCGCGGAAGGCGACGCGATCCGCGGCATCGTCTCGGAGCGCGACATCGTGCGGGCGCTGGCGAAATTCGGCAGCGAGGCGCTGCGAAAGCTCGCCAGCGACTGCATGACCACGAAGGTGATCACCTGCCGCCCCGAGGACACCATCCACGACGTCATGCAGAAGATGACGAGCGGGCGCTTCCGCCACCTGCCGGTCGTCGACCAGGGCAGGCTGGTCGGCATAATCTCGATCGGCGACGTGGTGAAGGTGCGGCTCGAAGAGGTGGAACGCGAGGCCGAGCAGATCCGCGAATATATCGCGACCGCCTGACCGGGCGTCAGGCGCCGCTTCGATCCTCGCCGGGCGAAAGCGCCTCGAACGGCCGCGGGAGGGGACCGGCGCCGAGCGGCACGCGCCTATAGAAGCAGGTGTTTCGGCCGGTATGGCAGGTGCCGGCGCGGTCGGCCACCGCCACGCGGACCAGCAGCGTATCCTGGTCGCAATCGGCGCGGAGCTCGACGACCTGCTGCACGGCCCCCGACGTTTCCCCTTTTTTCCAAAGGGCTTGGCGCGAGCGGCTCCAGTAATGGACGAAGCCGGTCTCCAGCGTCTTCTGCAGGGCGGCCTCGTTCATCCACGCCATCATCAGGACGTCGCCGCTCGCCGCATCGATTGCGATGCACGGCAGCAGCCCGTCGGCATCAAAGCGCGGCGTGAAGCGGCTGGATTCCTCGATCCCGGACGGCGCCGGGTCCGGCGCGGCTGGCATGGCGCTCCGGGCGGTCCGCTATTTGAAGGTGGGGCGGACGAGGTTCAAAAACTTTTCGCGCTCGACCGCATCCTCCTGGAAGACGCCGGTGAAGCGCGACGTCATGGTCGACGCGCCGACTTTCTGCACGCCGCGCATGGACATGCACATATGCTCCGCCTCGATCATCACGGCGACGCCGCGCGAGCCCAGAAATTCCTGCAGCGCGTCACAGATCTGCGCCGTCATGGTTTCCTGCGTCTGCAGGCGGCGGGCGTAGATGTCGACGAGCCGGGCGAGCTTTGAGAGGCCGACGACGCCGTCGACGGGATAATAGGCGATATGCGTCTGGCCCATGAACGGCACCATGTGGTGCTCGCAATGCGAATAGAAGGGAATGTCGCGGACCAGCACCATGTCCTGGTAGCCGCCGACGTCCTTGAAGGTCGTCTTGAGGATTTCGCCGGGATCCTGGGCGTAGCCGGCGTAAAGCTCCCCGAACGCATTCACCACCCGCTCCGGCGTGTCGTGCACGCCCTCGCGGTCGGGATCGTCGCCGGCCCAGGCGATCAGCGTGCGCACCGCCGCCCTGGCTTCCTCCTCGCTCGGCCGCCTCCGCGCCGCGCGCCGCGGCTCCGGCATCAGCTTCTTCACCTTGGCATCCATAAATTGCGCTCCCGCCCTCAGCGAATTTGGATGGCGGCAGCCGCCTCCCGTTTCCTATATAAGTTGCACATGGTTACTTTTCTGACAAGGCGCAACCGGATCACGGCGTAGCGATGCTCGACGACATTTACAACACCAAGATATTGGAATTGGCCGGAAATATCCCGCGGATCGGCCGCCTGGCGGAGCCGGACGCAACCGCGCGGGCGCATTCGCGGCTGTGCGGCTCGACCGTCACGGTGGACCTGAAAATGGCCGACGGGCGGGTTTCCGATTTCGCGCACGACGTGAAAGCCTGCGCGCTTGGACAGGCATCCTCCTCAATCATGGCGCGTAACGTCGTCGGCTCAACCGCGGCGGAATTGCGCGACATCCGCCAGGCCATGCACCGCATGCTGAAGGAGAACGGTTCTCCGCCGGGCGGCCGCTGGGAGGAGCTCAAATATCTGGAGCCGGTGCGCGACTATCGGGCGCGGCACGCATCGACGCTGCTGACCTTCGACGCGGTGGTCGACGCGGTCGACCAGATCGAGGCGAAGGAGCCGTAGCCCGCATGGAGCGAAGCGCAATGCGGGAATGCCGCGCCGGGTGTTCGCCCCGGATTTCGCTGCCGCTTCATCCGGGCTACGGCTGTAGGGGGCCAAGCTCGTAGCCCGCATGGAGCGAAGCGCAATGCGGGAATGCCGGGTGTTCGCCCCGGATTTCGCTGCCGCTTCATCCGGGCTACGGCTGTAGGGGGCCAAGCTCGTAGCCCGCATGGAGCGAAGCGCAATGCGGGGTGCCGGGTGTTCGCCTACGCAGGTCGGCGCGCCCGCATGGCGCGAAGCGCAATGCGGGGATGCCGCGCCAGATGTTCGCCCCGGATTAACGCTGCCGCTTCATCCGGGCTACGTTGCCAAATTATGGTTCGCTATCGGCGGAATTTCGTTCCAGGCGGCACGTTCTTCTTCACTGTCACGCTCGCCGACCGCCGCTCGCGCGCGTTGGTCGAGCACATCGGCGCGCTGCGCACGGCCTTTCGGATCACGCGTCGAGAACGTCCGTTCGTGATCAACGCGATCGTGGTCCTTCCCGATCATCTTCATGCGATCGTGACGCTTCCGGAGAACGATTCGGACTTTTCGGGACGTTGGCGACAGATCAAAGCTTGTTCAGCCGGGAGGTCGCCGCGACCTGCGGAAGTCTGAAGCCCAATCGGAAAGGCGAGTATGGTTTGTGGCAGCGGCGGTTCTGGGAACATACGGTGCGCGATGACGATGATTTTTCCCGCCATTTCGATTACATTCATTTCAATCCGGTGAGGCATGGTCTCGTCTCCAGCGCGTGCGACTGGCCGCACTCGTCCTTTCACCTCTACGTTCGGCGTGGATGGCTGCCGAAGGATTGGGGCGGGGACGCGAAAGAGGGCCGCAGCGACTTCGGCGAGCGGATCGGCTGATTTCGGTTTCGCTAAGCGCGGCGCCGTCGTAGCCCGCATGGCGCGAAGCGCAATGCGAGACGCCGCGCCAGGTGTTCACCCCGGATTTCGCTTACGCTTCATCCGGGCTACGCCTGCCGAGGATCGTAGCCCGCATGGAGCGAAGCGCAATGCGGGAATGCCTGTTGCCTGAGTCCCCGGATTACGCTGCCGCTTCATCCGGGCTACGGTTGCGGCGCTCGCCAGCGGGGTTGACCATGGCCCTCACTGAAGACCACCTGAAAGCAGCCGAGCAGCGGATGAGCGAGGTGATGCGGTCGACACCGCGCGCCGTGTCCGCGCATTACGACCGGCGGGTCTCGCGCGTCGTCGTCAGTTTGGACAGTGGCCTGGAACTGGCATTCCCGCCGCATATGGCAGAAGGCCTCAGCGAGGCGAAGCCGGCAGACCTCGCCCGGATCGAGATCAGTCCCACGGGACTTGGACTGCATTTCCCCGCGCTCGATGCCGATCTCTACCTGCCCGCCTTGCTCGAGGGCGTGTTCGGCTCCCCGAGCTGGATGGCCGGGCTGATGGGCAAGCGCGGCGGCAAATCCAGATCGGAAATCAAGCAGGGGGCCGCCCGACGGAACGGCAGGCTCGGAGGACGGCCGCGGAGGGCGGCGCAGCGATGAGCAGCACCCTCCGACGAGTCACCGCCTTGCGCCGCCAAAGACGTATTTCGCGAGTGCGGCGATGCCCAGAACGAGGAGAATGACCAGGAGCAGCCAGAGCAGGCCCATTCCGCCCATCATTGCTCCCATGTTGTCCATCATTCCCATGGCAGCCTCGCTTACCCGCCGAAGGTGGTCCAGGTCTTCCCGCCATCGCTGCTGGCGAGGATCACGCCTTCCTGCGTCGCCCCGAACAGGCGCTGGGGATTGCCTGGATCGACGGCGAGATGGAGCAGGAACCGATCGCTCCAGTCGGCGCTCACCGTCAGGAAATCCAGCGGGTCCTCCGCCGACGCAAGGAGCCCGCGACCGAGAACGAAGGCGTAGAGCCTGCCGTCAGGCGCGACCTCGACCATGCTGACCGGCGCTCCCTCGACCACAGTTTCCCACCCGAGGCCGCCGTCGCGGCTGACGAAAAGCCCGCCTTCCGTCGCCGCGTAGAGCGTGGCGGTGGCCTTCGCCGAGGCTGCGAGATCGATGAGCCTTTCGGGCAGGTCCCCGACAACCTTCCAGGTCTTGCCGGAATCATGGCTCACCTGGAGGGTGCCATAGGCACCGTAGATCGTCTGCGGGTCGGCCGGGCTGACCGTCATCTGATGGAAGTCCACCGGGCCCTCCACGCCCGGTGAAATCTGCTCCCAGGTTCTGCCGCCATCGGTGGAGGCAATGAAGCCGAGGTTGCCACCCTCCGCCGGATGTCCGCTGGCAAAGAGCGTGTCAGGGTCGCTCGGATGGGCGTTGAAGCCCATAAAATCCTGGACGACCGAGATACGCTCCGCCTTACCGTCCGGGCCGGCGCGGAACAGGCCGTGGTGCGTGGCGATCAAGAGGTAATCAGCATCCTGCCGGTCGACAGCGAGGCCATGGATATGCGTCTGCGAGGCGAGCTCCGACACGCCGATCGTCTGGGCATCCGCCTCGCCAAAGGCGACCATGGCGGCGATTGCTCCAATGGCGAGGGAAAGGTGGAGAGATTTCATCGTGGGGGATTCCTCTAGTTTCGCGGTGGTCAGCACTTCTCGACAAGGAAGTTGTTCCGAGTCCCAGCGGCGCGCTTCCGCGCTCGCCTTGGTTCGTGCAATCTCCCGCCGCGCGGAGCGGCAGAGCTCCGCCGGGGAGCGCTCATGCCGTTCGTGAATATCCGCATCCTGGAAGGCCATCCGCAGGCGCGCAAGGAGGAAATCTCGCGGCGCGTCACCGCAGCGATCAGCGAGGTCGCCGAGCTGCCGAAGGAGGCGATCTGGGTGGTGTTCGAGGATGTTTCTGCCGACGACTGGTTCGTCGGCGGGCGGTCGGTGAAAAGTAGCAGAGCGGGGGAGGGGTGACGGCGGCGGGCGGGGCGCTGGTCGCGCGTTTGCGTGGCGCTTCGCGCCACCTGTTCTTGCGCTGGGTCCCGGATCTCGCGATGCCGCTCCGCGGCACGCGGTCCGGGATGACAATCGCGGGGGTTGGCGTGCCGGCCGTCCGGTTTAGTAGGTGACCGTCGCGACGACGGTGTCGGAATAGGTGCCGGGCGGCGGCGTCGTCTGCGCCGGGACGCGGCCGTAGACGGGGTGCGCGGTCGCCGTGCCGTTGCCGGTGCCCGACACGGTGCTGCCGGCAAGCGACCCCCAGACCAGGCTCCGCGCAGGATCCCGGTAGAGGCCGTAGGCGATCGTCTCGGTGCCGAGCCTCATCAGCCGTGCGGCGGGCGGCGCATTGGCGAGGCCGCCGTTCAGGCCGATCGAATAGGCGTTGTTCATCGTGCAGGTGACGGTGACGGCGCCGGCCGCGTCGACGGCCGCGTCGATGACGCCCTCCGAGCCGAAATTGACGTTGCTCGCCGTGACCAGGCAATTGGCGGCGATGCTGGCGCTGGCGGTGAAGCTCGGCGTGGCGGTCGACCAGCCGGTGGCGGTAGCCGTGCAGGTGTTGGTGCCCGAGCGGTAGCGGATGGCGACGTGGCCGGCAAAGCTCGACGAATAGGAGCCGGGCGGGGCGGTCGTCTGGCTGGCCAGGACGCGGCCGTAGAGGGTGGTGGCCGGCAGGGTGCCGGAGCCGCTGGAATTCAGCGTCACGTTCAGCGTCGGCGGGCGGGTGGCGAAGGCCCAGAGATAAGAGCCCCAGACCACTGTGCGCCCCGAATTCGAGTAGATCTGGAATTTAAGGGTGTTGCCGCCCGACAGCATCTGCCGCACGCCGGCCCCGTCGGTGCCGCCGACGCCGCTGCCGATATTTGGGCAGACGCGGATGTTGCCGTTGGACGCGCCGCCGCTGCACGAGCCGGAGAGGGTGGCGGTGCTGTCGTCGACGGCGCCGGACAAAATGTTGACGGCGCCGAAGTTCAGCGCGGTGATCGAAAAGGTGCAGGTCTGCGCGGCGGCGGGGAAGGCCGCGGCGGCGAGCCAGAGAAGCAACGCCAAGAAGGGGGCCTGGAGGGCGGTCACAGCGGCTCCGCTTCGAGGCAGCGCACGGCGGGGATCTGCACCTGCACGCCGGCCTCCCGGGCGAAGGCGAATGCGGCAGTGCACGTCGAGCCGTCGGTGCGGGCGATCGTGGCGACGTTTTCGGGCCGAAGGCCGGTGACATAGGCCTGGCCGTCATAACCGACGAAGAAGGCGTCGCCGCCCTCCAGCACGCCGGCGGAGCCGGCTTCGATGGGCTGGCCGGCGGCGTCGTGGAACTCCACGATCGCCGAAAGCGTGCTGGTGGAGACGCCGAAGGAGAGGGCGACGCCGCTCCGGTCGGCGGGCACGACGACCTCTTCGGTCAGCGGCACGACGGCGTCGACCGGCAGGTTCTTGGGGTCGATGGCTATGGCGTTCGGCTGATAGGAGCGGAGCCCCGGCACGACGAGGCGGCCGCTGCGGCCGGTGGTGCCGACGGGGCGGTTCTCGTAGAGGACGTCGATTCCGGGCGCGCCGGCGTCGACCACGGCAAAGGCGTCGTCGATGCGGTTGGCGAGGAACAGGCCGCCGCCGGCCAGCACCAGGGCGCCGTCCATCTGCGCGGTGGCGCGCGTGCCCGAGGCGGAATGCACGGCGCCGGCCTCCAGGCGCGCGAAGCCGGCGCGGTAGGCGACGCCGGCGGCGTGGTCGCCGCCCTCGCCCTTGGCGGTGCGGACGCGCCAGCCCAAACTGCCGGGCTCCAGGGTGTCCGGCCGCGACGCTTCGGCGTAGGCGGAGGCGCCGTCCGGGCCGACCTCCACGCCGCTGCCGATTGCGGCGCCGCCGAGCGGCATGGAATAGCCGAGATAGAAGCCGCCATCGCCGCCGTCGGCGAAATCCACGAAGGCGGAGGCATAAAGCGCCGCGTTGCGCGGCAGTGGGCGATTCAGCGAGACGCTGCCGATCCAGCTCTCCTCATCATCGGCGCTGTCGAGATGGGTGAGGCCGAGGCTGAAGGAGGCGGGGTCGAAGGCAAGCGGAAAGTTGACGACGAGCTGCTCCAGGGCTCTTGCGGGCAGGGCATCGATATCGGGGTCGTCGGCCGAAACCGCGGCCACGTCGCGATAGGCGCCGAAGGTCCGCTGCGTGCGCGCGAAGAGCGAGGCGTTGCCGAGATCGAGATCGACGGAGGCGCTGAGCTGCAGGCCGTTGTCGCCGCCCGCCTGGCTGGCGGCGAGCGCGAGGGAGCCGGCGCCCCAGCGGCCGAGCGGGAACACCGCGCCGGCGCCGCCATTGACCAGGCCGGCGCCGCCCTCCGCGTGGGCTTCCACGGTCAGCCAGTCGCGCCAGCCGTAGCGGAGCGTGCCCGAGGCGAACCAGTCTTCGGCATAGTCGAAGGATTCTGTCCCGTAGGACCTCCTGGGCAGTCCGGCCTCCATCGAAAAATCGAAGAGGCCGCCGCGCAGCGTGTCGGCGCCGACGAAGAAGGGGTGCTCGGTCGCAGTTTCGCGGCCGAGCGCGTCGGTGACGACGACGCGCGCCGTGCCGGCTCCGGTCACCACCGGCAAGTGGTCCACCTCGAACGGGCCGGCGGGAACGGCGCCGGAAAAGACCCGGACATTGTTGGCGTAGACGTCGAGCGTGGAGGGGACGGCGGCGCTTCCGGAGAAGCTTGGCAGGGGGAGGGTGATCAGATCGGGCCGCAGCGCGAAGTTTCGCTGCACCTGCACGCCGCCGAGGCGCACCGGCCGCGTCCAGGCGAGCCCGCCGGAGATCGTGTCGCCGGCCCGGTAGGTGAGGAGGCTCTCCGGGTCGGAATACGACCACGCCGTGTCGAGCCGCGCCGCTTCGAACGCCTCCCCGGCGGACATGTTGCCGACAATCGAGCTGGTCAGCGTGCCGTAGGGGCTGAAGAGGCGCCCCTCCAATGATCCGGAAAGCCCCTCGAACTCGGTGAGGTCGCTGAGGAGAGTCCCACCGGCGCTGGCGAACAAGGTATAGTTCAAGACGCCGCCAAAGCCCGAGCGGGCCTCCATCGCCTCCTCTGCGGCGTCGCCGCCGGCGTCGATCTCACGCGGCGCGCGTGCTGCTTCTTCCACGGTGAAATGCATCGCCTGCGCGGGTTCGTCGTAGCGGAAAGCAACGCCGGCAAGGCCGTCCAGCGAGATCAAGCCATCCGGGCCGGCAGCGTCGGCGGCGGGCATCACGCCGACCGCCCGCAGTTCCTCCGGCGCGACGGCGAACGATCCGTCGCCGCGCAGCCGGAAATTGCCGATCAGTCCTGTCGAGACGTCGTCGACGAAGACCTCAAGATAGAGATCCGCGCCGGCGGCGGCGTCGCTGCTCTCGCCGGGCCCCTGCTGAGCCATTGCGGGCTCGTGGGAGCCGGCGAGTACGGCGAGGACGACGAAGAGAGCTGCACTATCGCGCCGAGGCGACCGCATCGATCGGGCCGGCTTCGCTCATCGCGGTGACCGTGACGCGGCGACCGGCACCGGCGAGCGCGGTGCCGGCGAGGCTCCAGCTCTTGCTGGAGCCGCCCAGAACGTAGCCGGCAAGCCCCTCGCCCAGCGACACCCGCCTGCCT
Source organism: uncultured Alphaproteobacteria bacterium (assembly GCA_963846475.1). Lineage (GTDB taxonomy): Bacteria > Pseudomonadota > Alphaproteobacteria > Rhizobiales > Afifellaceae > DASWJZ01. The sequence continues at coordinate 430,893 of CAWJVZ010000003.1, forward strand.
TTGCCCGCCGCCGCGGAAAGCGCCGAGACGCGGACGTGGAGATCGCCTGGGTTCGTAGCGGTCAGGCTGAGGCTGCCGCCCTTGCCGCGCACCGACCATTCGACCGGCGCGGCGTGCGCGTCCGGCGAGACGAAGAAGACCGGAATCGAATAGCGCAGCACGAGGGCCACGGTGCCGGACCGGACACGGGCGGGATCGGGCAATTCGTCGACAAGGAGGCGATAGCTTTCCTCGCCGGAGACCGGCGCCTTGGAGACGCGTACGATCCGGACGGTCGTCGCGGCGCCGCCGGCAAGCCGCGCAGCCGGAGGGCTGGCGACCACGTCGCGCGCCGGCTCCAGCCGGTCGACGCCGTCGACCTGCGTCCAGCGGAAGACGCGAATCTGCACGTTGATGGGGCGCTTGTCGTCGTTGCGGAGCGACAGAACCGAGGCGGCGTCCGGGGCAACAAGGCTGATCGTCGTCGGGGCGACACGGAGAGAGGCGGCCTCGCTCGCCTCGCCTAACCAGAGAAGAGCGGCAGCGAAGGCGATTACGATCGGCAGGGAACGCATCGGGCTTGCCCTCAATAGGTCACGGTCACGGTGATCGTGTCGGTGTAGGTGCCGGGAGGCGGCGTGGTCTGGGCCTGCACCCGTCCGTAGACCGGGTAGGACTGCGAAGCGCCGGTGCCGGTGCCGGAAATCGTATCCGTGCCGATGGTCGTCCCCCAGACCTGGCTATGGCCGGCATCCCGGTAGAGCGAGTAGGTGACGGTTTCGCTGCCGGGCCCGGTCATCTTGCGCGCCGCAACGGTCGCCCCGGCGCCGCTGCCGGCGCTCAGCCCGATGTTGTAGGTCGTGTTCTTGGTGCATTGGACGCCGACGGAGCCGGCGGCATCGACGTTGGCGTTGATCACGCCCTCCGAGCCGAAGTCGACGTTCGCCGTCGACTGGACCTTGCACTCGCTTGTGATCACGATGGTGACGTTGAAGCTGCCGACCGCTGTGGCGGCAAACGCCGAGTTAAACGGCACGCACAACAGACTCAATCCAGCCGCGCCGCACAGCAGATGGTATTTCATTCAGCGGGCCCTCGAAGATCCATAGCGAAGACTTATCGAATTCCCGATATTTTTCATGGAAGCCTTAATAACCACTTAACTAAGTAAAATTGTTTACACACGAGGATTGTCGAATTCTTTCGGATACACCTCGTCATTGTGGTGCCGTCCAAGAAAATCAGTCCTTGCATGGGTGCAGAGAGGCGGCCCCCTGCGGCCAGCAACTAAAAATCGCCATTGCAGAGCCGTCCGGCACGTCAGATGGTTCCGGCATGATCGAGTTGAATTGGCCGAGGAACCGCCTCCTCGCCTCCTTGCCCGACGCGGATTGGCTGAAGCTGCAGCACGCGTTTCACCCCGTCGAGCTGGAAGCCGGCCAAGTCCTGGTCGATCAGCACGAGCCGATCTCGCAGGTGTTCTTTCCCACCACTTGCGTCATTGCCACGGTCGCCGCCTTTACCGACGGCAGAAGGGCCCTCACCGCAACGATCGGCCGCGAGGGCATGGCGCCGCCGGCTGCCGTCCTGGGCAGCGACCGCGCGATCCAGCGGAATGTCGTCCAGGTGGAGGGGAGCGCCATGGCCATGGCTTATGAGGAGCTTCTCAGCGCACAACAGGAATTCCCGGCGTTCCGTCGCGTGCTTCTGGCTTATAGCCGGGTATTCCTCGCTCACGTCATGCAGTCCGTCGCCTGCAGCACTTTACACAACGTCGAAGAGCGCTGCGCCCGCTTCATGCTCAGATGGCACGACCGGAGCGACGGGGACGGGTTCCTGCTGACGCAGGAGCTTTTGAGCGAGATGCTCGGCGTCAGCCGCGCTGCCGTGAACAAGGCAGCAAGGACGCTGCAGGGGGCCGGTCTGATCCGCTACAGCCGCGGCTGGGTGTCGGTCGTCGACCGTGCCGGGCTCGAAGCGTCGTCCTGCGAGTGCTACCGCATCATCCGATCGCATTATTACGAGAACCTGCAGGATGGGTTGGTGGAGTGCAGCTCATGGAAGGAGGAGAAGGAGATCGGCTGACCACCTCGTCTCATCTCCCTCCATGAGCGAGTTGGGCGACAACGACTCGGATGAGGCCGAGCAACAGTTTCCTGCGCGCGAGCCGATCGTTGCGCGGCGGTGCAACGAAAGGGCGTCGCGATGACGAGTGCGCCAGCCGCTGATCAGCATCAGCGAGATGGTCCTGGCCTGCGAGCGGACAAGATCATAGGCGCCGAGGTGAGAAGTTCTGACGACAAAATCGTTGGCGAGGTCAGGAACATCGTGTTCGGGACGAAGGACCGCCGCGATTACGCGATTGCGGCCTCGCGCGGGTTCTCATTCCCGGTAAGGACAGCATCGTCGTGCCGATCCCGGTCCTCAAAGTCTCGCGAGAGCGAGAGAGCTTCTATCTTGCCATAACCGAGGCAGAGGTGAACGCCGTCCCGTTGATGCCTGATCCGGATTGATGCTTGGCGCACCCAGAACGACGCCTTCTTTTCAACGCCTTAGGCGCCTAGCATCCGTGGTTCGCTATCAAACGGACTCGCGAGGTCGTTAGATACGATGAACGAGTTCGAGGAAGGCATCGCGGACACTGCCGAACGGACTCGGTCTGAGCATCACATCGAAACTGTTCGCCAGCAGGGCGGTCTGTTTGTCGAGGCAGTGCGTGTAACCCGCATGCCTATGGTCGTTACGGACGCGACGCTGCCCGGCAACCCGATCACCTTCGCTAACGCAGCCTTCATCGACCTGTCCGGCTACACGATGGATGAGTTGCTGGGGCAAGATCCCCACTTCATGAACGGCGAAGCGACTGACCCGGAAGCGATCCAGCGCTATCAGAGCGCGATCAGGGCCGGTCGAGATGAAACGCTGGAGATCGTGCAGTATAGAAAAGACGGGACGCCGTTTCGGGCGATGCTCTTCGCCAGTCCACTAGACGATGGGCAAGGCACCGTCACCAATCATTTCCTCTCCTACCTAGACATCTCCCGCCGCTACGACGCCGAAGAGAGCCTTCGGGCGCTCACCCTTGAATTGGAAGAGCGCGTGGCGACAAGGACCCGAGAGCTGGAGGCCGCCAACGAGCGCCTGACGAATCTCGTGGCGGAACGGGAGATGCTGGTCATTGAGGTTAACCACCGGGCCAAGAACAGTCTGGGCATCGCGTCCGCTCTTCTCGGTATTCAAGCGCACCGCCAAACGGATCCAGGCGTCAGGACACTCTTCGAAGAGGCCCAGGACCGTCTCAGTGCAATGGCTCAGGTACACGACCTGCTCAGCAAGTCTGAAAGCTCGCAACGGGTGGACCTCGGGGCGTACGTAAAGGCACTCTGCGAAGCCTTGCGGTCAATGACGGACGATGATCGCATTGGCTTGGACGCGAAGGTCGAGCAAGGCATTCTCGTCCACGCGGACATCGCGGTTCCGCTCGGCCTCGTGCTCACGGAACTCATTACAAATGCCGTGAAGTATGCGTTTCCCGACCGAAGGCCTGGAACGATCGACATAAGAGCGCGACGGAGCCAGGCTGGTTGGGTCGACGTTGTTGTCCGCGACGATGGAATAGGCATGTCGGGCGGATTGCGAGAAGGGTCGCTCGGCTACAGCATCGTTCGGTCCCTGGTCCGGCAAATCGGGGGTGACATCGACATCAGGAGCGATGCCGGGGTGACGGTGAGCATCTCGTTTCCGGCCTCGGTGAGCCTTTGAACTCGATGCAGCCCTTCGGGGGCGCGGTTACGCTCGCGTTACCCGCTCTCGGGCAGCATATGAACCACACCCTCGTCACAGCTGCCGCATTGGCTCGGCCCCCAGCACGTCGATTGGCGCTGCCGCCTTAAAATCGCTTCGGCCCTTGCTGCCGCCCGGCCGGCGCGGCACACTCGAAAAATCTCGTCGCGACCGTCTGGAACGGGATGCAATCATCAAAGAGGAGGATTTTCGATGCTGAAGAGAATGACGCTGCTTGCGTCCGGCCTGCTGCTCGGCCTGACGCTGCCGGCCGCGGCGGAGGCGAAGACCTTTTACTGGATCTCGCACGGGTCGCCCGCCGACCCGGTCTGGACCTACTTCTTGGCCGGCGCGGAGCAATGGGCCGAGGACACCGGCAACGAGGTCAACACCTCGTTTCATTCCGGCGACGTGCCCTCGCACCAGGAGGCGGTGCGCGCGGCGATCGCCGCCGGGGCGGACGGCATCGTCACGTCGAGCCCCGATCCGGGCAGCCTGGTGGAGGTCGTCAAGGAGGCCAAGGCGGCCAACATCCCGATCATCAACATCAACACGCCGGATCCCACGGCGGAGTTCGACGCCTATGTCGGCGGCGACAACGTCGTGTTCGGCCGCGCCTGGGCGCAGTACCTCGTGGACAAGGGGCTGGTGAAGCAGGGCGACTTCGTGTGGATGCCGGTGGAGGTGCCGGGCGCCACCTACGGCGTGCAGGAGGAAGAGGGCATCAAGAGCGTGTTCGAGCCGCTCGGCATCACCTATGAGGTGACCGACGCGACGCTCGACCAGGGCGAGATCATCACGCGGATGACCGACTACCTCACCGCCAACCGCGAGAGGATCAAGGCGATCATCGGGCTCGGCGATCTGGTGACGGGTTCCGTCAAGCGGGTGTTCGACCAGGTCGGCGTGAAGCCGGGCGAGATCCCGGTGGTCGGCTGGGGCAACTCGCTCGACACGACGGCAGAGGTGAAGGAGGGCTACGTGAATGCGGCGCAGTGGCAAGACCCGCAGGCGACCAGCTATGTCGGGCTGTCGCTGGCCAACATGGCGGCGAGCGGCATCCCGCCGGGCTTCGACGTCATCACCGGCGCGCTCTACGAGAAGGACACCGCGCAGATCTACGACGACATCTTGGCGGGAAAGAAGAGCGAATAGGCAAGAGCCGTGGCACCTTCCTCTCCCCTCCGGGGAGAGGCCGAGTTGCGAAGCGACCGGGTGAGGGAAGAGATCGTCGAACCCGGCGCCAGAACCCTCACCCGGCTCCGCGCTTCGCGCGGACTCGGCCTCTCCCCAGGGGGGAGAGGAGGGACAGACGCGACGCCCTGATGCAGGAAAACATCCTTCGGCGCGCGATCGCCCGGCCCGAATTCGGGCCGCTCGTGCTGCTCGTCGTCGAGCTCGTCATCTTCACGGCGATCAACCCAAGTTTCCTGTCGCCGCAAAACATCAGCAACACGCTGGTGTTCACGGTCGAGCTGGGGCTCATCGCCCTGGCGATGACGCTGCTGATGACTTCCGGGGAGTTCGATCTCTCGGTCGGCTCGCTGTTCGGCTTTTCGCCGGTGGTGATGTGGACGCTGTTCAATGCCGGCTTCACCTCGCTGGAGGTCGCCTTCGTAGTGGCGCTCGTGGTCGCCGCGCTGATCGGGCTGGTCAACGGGGTTTTCGTGACGCGGCTCAAGATCCCGTCGTTCCTGGTGACGCTCGGCATGCTCCTGGTGGTGCGCGGCACGGCGCTGTTCATCACCGACGGGTTTCCGCAGCGGACCTGGAATGCCGAGGGCCAATGGCTGACCGATGTCCTGGTCGGCGACTTCTTTGTCGGGCCGTTCCGCATCTACATGTCGCTGTTCTGGTTCATCGGGGCCGCGCTGGTGCTGCACTACGTGCTGACGCGGACGAAGGCGGGCAACTGGATCCAGGCGGCCGGCGGCAACGCCGGCGCGGCGCGGGCGCGCGGCGTCAACGTCGAGCGGACCAAGGTGGCGCTGTTCATGCTGTCGGCGACCATGGCCGCGTTCGCCGGCATCATCAGCTCCATCCGCACTTCGGCGGCCAATCCGAACAGCGGCACCGGCTACGAGCTGGAGGTGATCGCCATGGTGGTCATCGGCGGCACCGCGCTGACCGGCGGGCGCGGCACGATTATCGGAACAGTGCTCGGCACCTTCATCCTGAGGGTCATGCGGAACGGCATCGTGCTGATCGGCGTGCCGGGGCTCGCCTACAACATTTTTATCGGCGCGATCATCCTGGGGATGATGGCGCTGCATTCGTCGCTGGAACGCCGCCACCAGTCGGGGACGTGAGACGCATGGCCGAGCTCATCCGCATGGAGCGTATAAGCAAGTCCTACGGGCCGGTGCAGGCGCTCCGCGACGTGACGCTAACGGTCGGCGAGAGCGAGATCGTCGGGCTGCTCGGCGACAACGGTGCGGGAAAATCGACGCTGATCAAGGTGCTGTCGGGGGCAATCCAGGCGACCAGCGGCGACATTTTTGTGCGCGGCCGCAAAGTCAGCATCCGCAGCACGACCGACGCCATCGCGCAGGGCATCGAGACGATCTACCAGGACTCTGCGCTGGTGACGCAGCTCTCCATCGCGCGGAACCTCTTCCTCGGGCGCGAGCCGATCAAGGGCCCAAAAATCCTCAACCGCATGGACCGGGCAAAGATGGACGAAGTGGCGGGCGACCTGTTGCGCAAAGTCGGCATCAGCAAGAACATCCCGCCGGCGACGCCGATCGGCTCGCTGTCGGGCGGCGAGCGCCAGGCGGTGGCGATCGCCCGGGCCATGCACTTCGACAGCGACCTGATCATCCTCGACGAGCCGACCAACAATCTCGGCGTGGCGGAGACGCAAGGGGTGCTGCGCTTCGTGCGGAACGCGCGTGATTCCGGCCATTCCTGCATCTTCATCGCCCACAATATCCACCACGTCTTCCAGGTGGTGGACCGCATCGTGGTGATGCGGCGGGGCAGGGTGGTGGCCGACGACATCGATCCCAAACAGAGCAGCGTCGAGGAGGTGGAGCGCGTCATCACCGGCATGTCCGAGCACGACATCCGTGCCGCCGTCGAAACTGCGGGCGCATAGGCCAATTGCGGATGCCTGAACGTTTCCACACGATCGGCGCTGAAGGAGTGTCTGTGACCGTCGACCTCGCGGCCGGGCATCTCCGCGCGCTGGAGATCGAGGCCGGCGGGCGGCGCGTGGCGCCGCTCTACACGGCGCCGTGGGTGGATGATCCGGCGATCGCTGGGGACGAGACGATCCCGCCAAACTTGCGGGCGCTATCGGGCGATTTTTTCTGCGCGCCGTTCGGCGGCGCCGACGAGGAGGGGGTTCCGCCGCATGGCTGGCCGGCCAACTCGCGCTGGGAGCATCTGGAGACGTCACCGCACGCGGACGGCGGCACGGTCGCACGCTACGCGCTGCAAAAACGTCCGCGAGGGGCGCGGCTGATCAAAGAGATAGCGCTCCGCGACGGCCACCCCTTCGTTTACCAGCGCCACGTTTTCGAGGGCGGCTCCGGCGCGATCTCGGTGGCGAGCCATGCCATGACGAAATTCGCCGCGCGGGGGCGGCTCGCCTTTTCGCCGAAGGCGTATGCGGAGACGCCGGCGCAGCCGCTGGAGCCCGATCCGGCGCGCGGACGCTACGTGCTCGCTTATCCCGCGCGCTTCACCGATCTCAGCCAGGCGCCGCTACGGGACGGCGGCACGACCGACCTTTGCGCCTATCCGATCGCCGCACGCCACGAGGATTTCGTCATGCTGGTGGAAGCGCCCGGCAACCGCCTCGGCTGGGCTGCGGCGACCAGGGACGATTGCCAAGACGTGCTGCTGAGCCTGAAGAACCCTGGCGATCTCCCCGTGACAATGTTGTGGTTTTCCAACGGCGGCCGCGACTATCCCCCGTGGAACGGCCGCAATATCGGCGTGCTCGGCATCGAGGAAGGGCGGGCCTATTCGGCGCACGGCTTCGCCGCTTCCGCCGCGCCGAACCCGCTGTCGCAATCGGGCGTGCCGACCGTCCTCGAACTTCGCCCCGACGGCACCGCGGAGGTCCGCCACGTGATCGGCGGCTTGCCACTCCCGGACGGTTTCCCGGAGATCAGGTCGGTAGAGGCCGAGGCGGCCACGCTTCGGCTCGGCAGTTCTTCGGGCGCTTCGCTCAGCGTGCCCTTCGATCCCTCCTTCCTGGACGACCGGAGCCACGCCGGCCGCTGACCAGCGGCGATTCGATCGCACCGGCTCAGCCGCCGAGAATTTTCGCTGCCGCATCGTCGAACTGGCGTTCCAGCTTCGGGTCGAGGCCGCGACAGCCCGCGTCCACCACGGCCCGCGCCCATTCCGCATAGGCGCGCCGCTTCTCATCCGACCAGTCCGCCGGCGGGTTCTCGGCGATCTCGCGGACGTTGCTGACCTTGTCGGCGAGCTTGAGCAGCCGCGCCCCGGGACTCTTGCGGGAAATCTCCTCGACCTGGCGGTGCTTGCGGTCCTCTTTGGGGAGGCTCATATCGTCGGTGAGCTCCTCGACGAGGTGGCGGATTTTTGCGCCGAACTGCGCTTCGACCTCCGCAGCCGTGGCGCGCTCGTCCTCCACCACGTCGTGGAGGTAGGCGGCGGCGACGAGCTCGGGGTCGCGGCCGGCCGGGGTTGCGGCGACGAGGGCAGCGACCTCGACGAGGTGGTTGATGTAGGGCGCGCGGCTTGCTCCTTTGCGCGTCTGGCCGCAGTGCCGGCGGGCAGCGAAGTCGGCGGCCTTTGCAACGAGCCGGATGGCGTCGGACATGGCAGAGTCTTGGAACACCAGGAGTTCGACAGGGGTAACGGCGGGCCGGGCGCTTCGTATCCCGGCGCTCTGCGCGCGAGGGGTAATCCGCCTCTATCGCTATACACTTTCGAGCCTCGTCGGGCGCACTTGCCGGCATCTGCCGACCTGCTCGGAATATGCGGACGAAGCGATCGCCCGCCATGGCTTGTGGGCCGGCGCGTGGATGGCGCTGGCGCGGTTCTGGCGCTGCCGGCCCTTCGGCAGCCACGGCTTCGACCCGGTGCCGGACACAATGCCTACGCCAGCGCGCTGGTACCTTCCCTGGCGATATGGGCGCTGGCGATTTCGCGAGCATCGACACGATGCGCTGGAGCGCCGATAATGCGCGAGCCGAACCGGAGGCTGCGATGCCGCGCGTGAAGGACGTGCCTGAAGAGGCGGACGAGTTCCGTTTCAAGGAACCCGGCGAGGATCCGGAATACGACGCCTGGTTTCGCGAGCAGGTGCAGATCGGGATTGACGAAGCCGACCGTGGCGAGCTGATTCCGCATGAGGAAATGAAGCGCTGGTTCGCAGAACAGCGGGCGCTCCTGCTGAAGAAGGCCGAGGAGCAGAAGCAGAATTGATGCGGGTGAGATGGGCAGCGGCCACCCGCCGCGATCTGGCGTCCATCATCGAATCATCTCCCAGGAGAATCCCGTGGCCGCGGCTGAGCAAGTCCAGCGCATCGAAGGACGCGCGGACGACCTGATGGATTTTCCCTCCCTCGGACGCCCCGGCCGACTCCCCTCCACGCGAGAGCTGGTCGTGCCGGGAACCTCCTACCTGCTGATCTACCGATCTTATGGCGAGACGGTTGAGATCCTTCGCGTTCTGCACGGCGCACGGGATTGGCCGCCACGGAAGAAGAGGGGCCGGCGCTAGCCTTCTTCTTGCCTCGCCGGGGCCACTGGTATAGGCGGTGCACACCGCCGCTCGGCCGCCCGTCCCTCAGGCGGAGGCGATCCGGCCGGACCTTCAAAGAATTGAACCAACGCGCGGCGGCAGCCGCTTGGGCTGCGCAGGGCAAAGCCATGGTCACGATCTCACTTCCCGATGGCGCCAGACGCGAGCTTTCCGACGGCGCGACGGGTGCGACCGTGGCGGAGTCGATCGCCAAGTCGCTGGCCAAGAAGGCCGTGGCGATGAAGGTGAACGGCGCGCTGGCCGATCTCGCCGACCCCGTGCCGGACGGGGCGCAGATCGCCATCGTGACGCGTGACGATCCGGCAGCGCTGGAGCTGATCCGGCACGATTGCGCGCACGTGCTCGCCGAGGCGGTGCAGGAGCTCTTTCCCGGCACGCAGGTGACCATCGGCCCGGTCATCGAGAACGGCTTCTACTACGACTTCTTCCGCAACGAGCCGTTCTCGACGGAGGATTTCGCCGCCATCGAAGCCAAGATGCGCGAGATCATCGCCCGCAACCTGCCCTTCACCAAGGAGGTGTGGGAGCGCGACCGCGCGCGCGACGTGTTCGAGACGAAAGGGCGAGATGTTCAAGGTCGAGCTGGTCGACGCCATTCCCGAGGACCAGGACGTAAAGATCTATTTCCAGGGCGACTGGTTCGACCTCTGCCGCGGCCCGCACATGCCCTCCACCGGCCAAATCGGCGAGCGCCTTCAAGCTGACGAAGCTGGCCGGCGCCTATTGGCGCGGCGATCCAGAACCGCCAGCAGCTGCAGCGCATCTACGGCACCGCCTGGCGCGACCAGAAGGACCTCGACGCCTATCTCAGGATGATCGAGGAGGCGGAGAAGCGCGACCATCGCCGCATCGGCCGCGAGATGGACCTCTTCCATCTGCAGGAGGAGGCGCCCGGCCAGGTGTTCTGGCACGCCAAGGGCTGGGCGATCTGGCGCTCGCTCGAAGGCTACATGCGCCGGCGGCTGGACAGGGCCGGCTATCAGGAGGTGCGCACGCCGCAGCTCCTCGACCGAAAGCTCTGGGAAGCCTCGGGCCACTGGGAAAAATTCCGCGAGAGCATGTTCCTGGCCGAGGTGGAGGAGGAGAGCGGCGCCGACAAGCAGGTGGCGGCGCTGAAGCCGATGAACTGCCCCGTGCCACGTGCAGATCTTCAACCAGGGCATCAAGTCCTACCGCGATCTGCCGCTTCGCATGGCGGAATTCGGCTCGTGCCATCGCTACGAGCCGTCCGGCGCGCTGCACGGCATCATGCGCGTGCGCGGCTTCACCCAGGACGACGCGCATATTTTCTGCCGCGAGGACCAGATCACCCCGGAGACGGAGCGCTTCTGCGCGCTGCTCGCCTCGCGTCTATCGCGACCTCGGCTTCGAAAGCTTCCGCATAAAATTCTCCGACCGGCCGGCGAAGCGCGCCGGCTCCGACGCGGTGTGGGACCAGGCGGAGGCGGCGCTGATGGAGGCGACGCGCGCGGCCGGCTACGAGGTCGAGCTCAATCCGGGCGAGGGCGCGTTCTACGGCCCGAAGCTCGAATTCGTGCTGACCGACGCCATCGGCCGCGACTGGCAGTGCGGCACGCTGCAGGTGGATTTCGTCCTGCCGGAGCGGCTCGGCGCGACCTATGTCGGCGAGGACGGCGAGCAAAGCACCGGCCGGTCATGCTGCATCGGGCGATCCTCGGCTCGTTCGAGCGCTTCATCGGCATCCTGATCGAGGATTCCGCGGGAAAGCTGCCGCTCTGGCTGGCGCCGGTGCAGGTCGTCGTGGCGACCATCACCTCGGATGCCGACGACTATGCCGCGGCAAGTGCTCGCGCGGCTGGAGGCGGCGGGGCTGCGGGCCAATGCCGATCTGCGGAACGAGAAGATCAACTACAAGGTCCGCGAGCACTCCGTCGGCGAAGGTGCCGGTCGATGCTGGTCGTCGGCCGCCGCGAGGCGGAGGAGGGGACTGTCTCGATCCGCCGGCTCGGCGGCAAGGAGCAAGAGACGGCGAGCCTCGATCAGGCTGTGCGCGACCTCTCGGCCGAGGCGATGCCGCCGGACCTGCGGCCGCAGCCGCTCTCAGCTACGGCTCCGTAGGGCGGGCCTGCAGGTCTGGCGCGTTGCCGGCGTTCGGCGCGATCGTCCGCTCCGGCTCGACCAGGTCCGAAAGCCGCACCTCGATATCGCGGTCGGCGCCGGCCTCGACGGCGAAATCGCGTGAATAGACGCGGCTCTGGTGGGTGGCGACCGCCGCGTATTTGCCCTCGGCGAGAATGATGGAGGGAAACGCGCCGACGCTCTCATGCACGGTGTCGCCGTCCTGCGTGAGTCACCGTCCAGCTGGTGTTGGCAAGCGCTTCGCCGCCTTCCGCGGAGACGAGCTTCAGAGTGACCTCGGCGCCGGTGTGACGCATGACCGCTTCGGTCAGCTTGCCGGGCTCCACCTCGATATCCGCCCTGACGACGGCGTTCACGTCGCCATAGCGGCTGACGACATGATAGGTGCCGGCGGCGAGGCGGAGGACGCGGCCGGGCGTCGCCTTCGGGACGATGGTGACGAGATCGCCGCCCTCGTCCTCCTGCAGGATTTCGAAGCCGAGGCGGTCGGCCGGGACCGGCTCGTCCTCGCCGACGACGGCGTCGAGCTTCAGGCCGCCGGCATTGAGGACGAGCGACTCCGTCTGGTCCTCGCCCTTCAGCGTCACGCGCTTGGTGGCGCCGGCGCGCCCGAAGGCGGCGTGCACGATATAGTCGCCAGGGGAGAGCGTTACGGCGGTAGAGCCGCCGCGCGGCGGTGGCGATCAGCGGCAACGCACCGTCGTCACCCGGGCGGGCGCCGAAAACGCGCCAGGTGACGCCCTCCTCAAGGGCACCGCCGCCCTCGACCAGATGGGCTCGCAGCGAAACGGCATGTTCCTCGCCGGGCAGCGGCACGTAAGGCGGACCAGGGTCGCTCGGCGCATAGGGGACGGGAGCGGCGAAACCATCGGCCTGAGGTGCGCCGAAATCCATCTGCGGTGCGACGAGGCCAGGCTCGAACAAGCCAATCGAGGGGTTCGTCGTCTCCTGCGCCGCGGCCCCGATGCGGCAGGAGCAGGGCGCCGGCGAAGAGGATAGGGACCACCCAGGACATCGGCAGGCCGGACCTCATCGTGCGGGAATAGCCATTCGACAAGCCGCCGTGGTAAGCCCGCCAGCGTGGCGAATTCAAGACCGGAAAGCTTTTCGATGGAAGGGCGGCTCGTCGACTATCTGAGGACGCGCCGGACAATTCCGGCCGCGCAGATGGGCGAGCCGGGACCTGATGCGGAGACCCTGCGGGAGATGCTGGCCATCGCAGCGCGCGTCCCCGATCACGGCAAGCTCGCGCCGTGGCGCTTCATCGTCTTTGAGGGGGAGCGGCGGCAGCAGGCGGTGGACGGACTGATTCGCATCGCCGAGACAGCGCCCGACGAGAAGGAGCGGCGGTTCAGGGCCGAAAAGGCCCGCGTCTTCGCCGACGGGGCCGCTCGATCGTCGGGGTGATCTCGGCGCCGATCGTCGATCACCCCAAGATCCCGCTGTGGGAGCAGCAGCTGTCGGCCGGCGCCGTCTGCCTGAACCTCCTGCATGCGGCGCAGGCTCACGGCTTCGCTGCGCAATGGCTCACCGGCTGGTTCGCCTACGACGAGGAAGCGCAGCGCTGGCTGGGCCTCCAGGAGGGGGAGCAGGTGGCCGGCTTCATCCATATCGGCACGCCAAAAATGCCGCCGAGCGAGCGCGATCGCCCCGACATCGACGCGATCACCACAAACTGGCGCCCCGGCGCGGAGGGCTGATTTGTTCTACACGCCCCGGCTCGGCGATCACGGGCTCCGGTTCGATCCGTTCAAGGCGATCGTCGCGCCGCGGCCGATCGGCTGGATCTCGTCGCTGGACGCGCAGGGGCGCGTGAACCTCGCGCCGTACAGCTTCTTCAACGCCCTCTCCACGCGGCCGCACATCGTCATGTTCGGGTCGGAGGGGCGCAAGCACAGCATCGCCAATATCGAGGCGACGGGCGAGTTCGTCTGCAGTCTCGCCAACTGGGAGCTGCGCGAGGCTGTTAACGCCACCTCGGCGCCTTTCGCAGAGGGGGTCAGCGAGTTCGAGGCTGTCGGTCTGGAGCCGGCGCCTTCCTACCTCGTGAAGCCGCCGCGCGTCGCCAAGGCGGTGGCGGCGCTGGAATGCCGGCTGATCAAGACCGAGCCGATCGCCGCGCTGGACGGCAGGCCGGGCCCGATCGTCGCCTTCGGCGAGGTCGTCGGCATCCACATCGATGAGGCCTGCATCCGCGACGGCCGCTTCGACATGACGCTCGCCCGCACCATCGCCCGCTGCGGCTATATGGATTACGCGGTGGTCGATTCGCTTTTCCAAATGCAGCGGCCGCCGGGCGGCGACTAGCTGCGGCCGCATCATCTCTGCGGCGGCTCTACGGCTGACGCATTCCGGCCGGCGCGGGCCAGCAGGCGCTCGGCGGCCTTCAGATGCGGCCGGTCGAGCATCATGCCGTCAAGCGAGGTGACGCCGAGACCGCCCGATTTCGCAAAGGCGGCGACGATGCGGCCGGCCCGTTCGACGGAGCCGGCGTCCGGGGTGAAAGCGGCGTTGATGACGGGCACCTGAGCCGGGTGGACGGCGAGCTTGCCGGAAAAGCCGTCGCGCGCCGCCGCTTCGCATTCCCGCTTCAGCCCGTCGAGGTCGCGGAAGTCGGTGTAGACGGTATCGATAGCGCTCACGCCGGCGGCGGCCGCGGCGAACAGGCACAGATTGCGAGCCAGGCGGAAGGGCTCCGTCCACTCTCCGTGGGACCGCGTGGCGAGCGCACCGATGTCGGCCGAAAGATCCTCGCCGCCCCATGCAAGCCCCGCCAAGCCGCGGGCTGGCGCCGGCATAGCTGCCGAAGCTCGAACATCGCCGCGGCCGTTTCCGTCGCGATGGCGAGGATCCGGGTATTTCCGTCGGGCACGCCGTGCAGGGCCTCGCGGACCGCCAGGCGCGAATCGAGGAGGGTGAGATCGGCGCCGCCGCCCGCCTTCGGCAGCACGATGCCGTCCGGCGCGGCGGTCATCACCGCATCGAGATCGCCCTCGTTCAGGCCGCTGTCGAAACCGTTGACGCGGACATAGAGGCGCGGGCGGTCCGCACCAGCGCGGCGCTCGCGAAGGAAGGCGAGAGCGCCCCGACGGGCTTCGCCCTTGCTGGCGGCGGCGACGGAATCCTCCAGATCGACGATGAGCGCGTCGGCGCCGCTGGAAAACGCCTTGTCGAGCTTTCGCGGGCTGTCGGCGGGGACGAAAAGCAGCGAGCGCATGACCTAGTCGAGCCGCCGGCGCATGAAGGCCTGGCGGCGGCAGATCGCCACCAGCGTCTCATGCTGGTTGTAGGCCTTGTGCTCGAACTCGACGATGCCCGCATCCGGCCGGGATCGCGATTCGCGCTTGCCGACCACCTCGGTCGCGACGTGCACCGTGTCGCCGTGGAAGAGCGGATTGGGAAAGCGCACGTCGGTCATGCCGAGATTGGCGATCGTCGTGCCGAGCGTCGTCTCGTGGATGGAGATGCCGATCATCAGGCCGAGGGTGAACAGCGAGTTCACCAGGGGCTGGCCCCATTCCGTCTCCGTCTCGCAGAAATGCCGATCGATGTGAAGCGGCTGCGGATTGAGCGTCATCGTCGAGAAGAGCACATTGTCCATCTCGGTCACGGTCCGCCTGAGCGCATGGCGAAACTGCTGACCGAGCTCGAAATCCTCAAAGTAGAGACCCGCCATCTGCGCCTCCTGGATCGCGGCCGAGCAGCCTGCCGCCGGAGCGGCCCCGAAGCAATGGAGCGGAGAGGATCGCAACCAATCGTTAAGGCTCCTTGTGCACGATCTCGTTAAGCTGTCGGAGAGCCGCAAATTTCCATCATCGTGGAGCGTTTCCTGCAATGGGCACGGACGGCGCCGCTCGCCCGGCGCAGCCAGGCCGCCCATGCGCTCGCCCGCGCCTATCTGCTGTCGCCGATGTCCCCGGAGGAGCGGGACGAAATCGAGGCGGCGATGACCGTGCTCCTCGACGACACTTCCGCCGAGGTGCGGCTGGCGCTTGCCAAGGAGCTGGCGCCGAGCGAGCAGGCGCCGCACCACCTCATCCTGTCGCTCGCCGCCGACAAGCCGCACATCGCAGCCGTGGTGGCGGAGCACTCCCCGCTGATCCTCGACACCGAGCTGGTCGACATGATCGCCACGGGCGAGGAGGCGATCCAGCTCGCCATAGCGCGCCGGCCCTTCGTCTCGCGCGCGGTCTCCGCTGCGCTCTCCGAAGTGGGCTCCTGCCGAGGCCTGCATGGCGCTGCTGACCAACGGCGGCGCGCGCGTCCCGCGCTTTTCGCTCGACCGTATCATCGAGCGGCACGGCGACTGTCCGGACCTGAGGCTGACGCTCCTGGAACGCGAGGATCTGCCGCTCGACGTGCGGCAGGTGCTGCTCGCCAGGCTCGCGACGGCGCTCCGCCAGCTCATCGTGAGCCGCGACTGGATGCCGCCCGAGCGGGCCGACACCGTGACGCGCGACGCCCGCGAACGCGCGACCATCGCGGCTGCCTTCGAGGCGCCGGCCGACAGCATGCCCGCCCTCGTCGAGCAGCTTATCGCCGCCGGCGAGCTGACGCCGGCGTTCCTGATCCGCGCCGCCGCGAGCGGGCAGACCCTGCTGTTCGAGACGGCGCTTGCCGCCCTTGCCGGCCTCCCGCAGGCGCGGGTCAACGCGCTCATCGCAATCGGGGCGGGCGGCAAGCCTGAAGGCGCTCCTGGAGAAGGCCGGGCTGCCGGCGCGCACCTTTCCCGCTTTCGCGGCCGCGATCGATGTGATCCGCAATGGCGAGGCCGTTCCCGGCGCGGCCAGCGACTATCGCCGCGCCACGCACCTGATCGACGCGATCCTGAACCGGTTCCAGAACCGGCCGGACCGCGAGCTCGATCCACATCCTGGCGCTGCTCCGCCGCTTCGCCACCGATGCCAAGCGAGCGGCGGCCAGAGGCTACGCCCAGCAGGTGATGGAAGCCGCCTGAAGCGGCGCGGAGCTCAGTAGCGGAACTGCTCGGCGAGGATGCGCTCGTCCCAGGAATGGTCGCGGTCGAACATGATGAGGCAGGCGGAATCCTTGTCCTCCTCGGCGCTCACGTCCAGCACGCTCTTGAATTCGATGTGGTCGGCCACCGCGTTGACCGGCCGCTTTTCCGGTTCCAGCACCGTCAGCGAGACGCAGACATGGTCGGGCAGCAACGCGCCGCGCCAGCGCCGCGGCCGGAACGGGCTGATCGGCGTCAACGCCAGGAGCGGCGCATTGATGGGCAGAATCGGCCCGTGCGCCGAAAGGTTGTAGGCGGTCGAACCGGCGGGCGTGGCGAGCAGCACGCCATCGCAGATCAGCTCGTCCAGACGCACATGGCCGTCGATGGTGATGCGCAGCTTCGCCGCCTGGTAGGATTGCCGCAGCATCGATACCTCGTTGATGGCGCGGGCCGCATTGACGCTGCCGTCCTCGGTCGTCACCTTCATGGCGAGGGGATGGATCGTTTCGACCTTGGCGGCGGCGATCCGCTCGATCAGCTCGTCCGGCCGGTATTCGTTCATGAGGAAGCCGACGGAGCCGCGGTTCATGCCGTAGATCGGCTTGCCGGTGTCGAGAAAATCGTGCAGCGCCTGCAGCATCAATCCGTCGCCGCCGAGCGCCACCACGACGTCGGCCTCGCTCGGCGGCACCTCGCCGTAGCGGCCGCGCAGCATCGCCGCCGCCTCCAAGGCGTCGGGTGCTTCGCTGGAGATGATGGCGATCCTGGTCACGAGCGGCTGAACTTCTAGAAATCCGGGCGACAGGGCCTAGCATTCCAGGGGGCCGGCGCAAACCGCAAGGAGCAAGCGATGGCGAATGGCGCGATGGTGCTCGTCTACTGCCCGTGTCCGAACCTTGCGGAGGCCAAGCGGCTCGGCCATGCGCTGCTCGACGCAAAGCTGGCCGGATGCATCAACATCCTGACGGGAATGGTCTCGCTCTACGACTGGCAGGGCGCCCGCGAGGAGGCTGAGGAGGCGGTGCTGCTCGCCAAGACGACCGCCGATGCGGCCGCCAGGGCCGCAGCCCTTCTGCATGCGGCGCATTCCTACGAAACACCGGCGATTCTCGTCATCGAGCTGGCCGACGTGAACGCTCCTTATCGCGACTGGTTAACGGCGCAGATGGCCCGATAAAGACGACCGACTTTGTCGTCGGTCCCCGACGCCAGCCTGCGCTGATCAGACGCCGAAAGCTTGCACCCGGCCTGTGTAGTAAGGGTACTCGGCACCGCCGTCGGCAGGAGCCGCCCGGCTGGTGCTTACTCGTAGTTAACCGTGTCCGGATGTATCCCTGGCGTGTTAGTTAAGGATCGGTTAAGGCCGTCGTCACCAAGGGCCGGCGATGGATCATGCGATGCGGCCGCGATCTCGGGAGAACGGTGATGGGTAAGCTGAATATCGGCGTAGAAATCCGTGATTTCGACCTGGAGCGGATGGGTTTCTCGCTGTCGGTGCTCGACGAGACGAAGAAGCGGCAGTCCTCGGAGGCCTATCTCCGGATGACGCTGACGGAACTGAACACGTTCCTCAAGGCGCTGAAGGCCGCCCGCGACGAAATCGACGTGTCCACGGTGGAGCCCTCCGGCGTCAGCAAGCTGCCGACCGTGAAGGTGCAGCGGGGGCGCGAGACGGCTGATAGCGGGTTCGGCGCGGAAAAGTTCGTCGCCGCGGAATAGGCGCTTCGGCGCACGCCGCCCGTGCGGAATGCTCCATCCGCAGGATTTGGCCGAATGCGGTCCCGCAGCCCGTCGCTTGCCAGCGGCGGGCTTTGCATTGGCGGAGCAGACGTTCCAGCGGCCTGAAGTTTGACCCGGGCCCTTGCCTCCCGCCCGCCCGGCGCAGCATGATACGCCATCATCAGGAGGATGCGGTCATGCGGGCCGTCCGGGAAACAACCACCGCCGATTCTATCCGTCGCGCCGCGGCCGGCGTGCGATCTCGCAGAAATGCCGGGTTAGCCGCTGTCGCGCTCGTCGCGCTGGGCGCATCCGCCGCACCCGCTTTGGCCGGCTGCAGAGACGAGCCCGCCCCCAAGGTCGACTGGTCGGAATGCGACAGGATGCGGCTGATGCTGTCGAGCTCCGACCTGTCCGGGGGCGTTTTCGTCCAGACCTTCTTCACCTCGACGGACCTCCGCGGCTCCAATCTTGCGGGCGCGGATCTGACCCGGGCCGAGCTCTCGATGGCGAGCCTCGCCGGCGCGAACCTCGCCGGCGCCAAGCTGGAGAAAGCAGTGGGGACGCGTGCCGATTTTTCCGGCGCCGATCTCAGCAAGGCCAATCTGGTCGCGGCGGAGATCTCGCGCTCCAGCTTCGTCAAGGCCAATCTGGGTGGCGCCGTCCTGCAGGATTCGGAGATGAACCGGTCGGATTTCTCCGGGGCCGATCTGAGCGGCGCGGACATGTCTAAAGCGGAGCTGGCGCGGGTCGTCCTGACGGACGCGAAGATCGCCGGCGTCAGCTTCAGCTTTTCCAATCTGTCGCGGGCCGACCTTCGTAACGTGGCCCTCGGCGATGCGAACTTGACCGGTGCCTATCTCTTCCTGACGCAGCTTGCTGGGGCGGATTTGAGCGCTACCGCGGGGTTGACACAGGGCCAGCTGGACATCGCCTGCGGTGATGCTGCGACCAAGCTTCCGGGCGGCCTCGCCCCGCCGCAGACCTGGCCGTGTCCCGACTACGACGACGACTGACCGCGGCACTGCGAACACCGAGTCCTAAGCGCCGCGGAAGACCGCGCGTCTGGCGCGCCCGAGCAGCTGAAACAGACGTTGCCGCGGATTCGCGCGCCGGGCCTTGTCCTTGTCGGCTCGAAGCGGCTTGTGGGCTTGTGCGTTCTTCTCCGCCATGACGAGCGGCCGTGGAAACGATGTCGTCCGCTTGTTCATCGGAGCTGCGTCGTCGAACAGGGGCGCCGCCAATCCCAGCCGGTCGAGGGCATCGAGCCATTCCCGTCCGAGCTCCTCGTCGAAGTCCGGCGTAAAACGAAAGCTGCCGCCGAAATAGGGGGTGCCGGGCGTCGAGGTCAGCTCGCCGAGGACCGGACCGTCGATCCCGGCGTAGAGATCGACGCTGATGAAGGGAGTTTTCAAGGCCAGCGAGATCGCTTTTGCGGTCCGAATGAGATCGTCGCGACAGCGAGGCACGACGGGCGTGCCGCGACGGATCTTCGTCCAGTCGGTTTCTACGTATTTGGGGTAGGCCGACGCGCCGAACTCGCCGAGATGGAATGTGTAGAAAGGCGGCGGCGAAGTGTTCCTGTCGATCTGCTGGATGAATTTTACCACGCCGTTGAAAGCATAAGTCTTGTAGTCGAGGGGAATCTGATCGGGGCCATTCTCGCCGACGACGATTTCCTGCGCGATGAGGCGGTAGGGGCCGCGCCGGTTCGCCTTCCACAGAGCACGCCAACGTTGCTGCTCCGCGACAATGTCCCCCCTGCCAAGCCGGCGGCGTCCGAGAAGATCGAAATAGCCGGACCGGTCCGGCAGGCGCCGTAGAACCATCACGCCGCGTTTTCCGGTCATGGCGACCGGCTTCAGGACAAACGCGTCCGGCAGACCGGCATCGTCGAAGTCGGCGGGCTTGTCGAAGACGCGCAGAATGGCCGGCGAGCGCACACCGAGCTCCCTGGCTATCGCCGCGACCTCGAACTTGTCGTAGCGGCGAAAGGCCGGATCCTTGCGGCTCATTCTCAGGCTGATGAACTCGGTCCACCGGCGGGGCGTGCGCTCTACCATGCGGCCGTCCTAGCGCGCGAGACAGCGACGCCGCATCGACCTCTCGACCCGGCATGCTCTAGGCTAAGTCTAGCATTGCCATCCCGGTTGGAAACCGTGCCGCAGGAATCCGAGCTCGTGCATTTCGAGGGCAGCCTGGTGCCGCGGGAGCGCGCTCTGATCAGCGCGCTGTCGCCGGCCATCACTCAGGGGCCGATCGCCTATGAAACGCTCCGCGCCTATTGGAACGCGGACCAGCAGGAGCTCTTTGTCTTCAGGCTGCACGACCATTTGCGCCGGCTAGCCGCATCGATGCGGGTGCTGCGCTTCGACGACATGCCTCAAAGCGATGCGGTCGCCCGCTACGTGCTGGAGCTGATCCGGGCCAATGACCTCAAGGAAGATGCCCATGTCCGCCTGCACGTCTACCCGCGCGGCCCGGACGGCGAAGCTCGGCGGACCGGCATGGTGATCGTGGCGGGGGCTCGGCCGGGGGTCCCCGCAATTCCTGCCAAATGCCGGATTGCAACCTGGCGCCGAGCCGGCGACGATTGCGGGCCGGCGCGCGTCAAGGCGGTGGGCAGCCGCATGTTCGCGATGGTGGCACTCGCGGAGGCCAGGGCCGGCGGGGACGACAACGTCCTCCTTCTCAACGAGCGCGGCAAGATAGCCGAAGGGGCGTTCAGCAATGTCTTCATCGTCCGGCACGGCTGCGTGGCGACGCCGCCCGTCACGGCGTCCATCCTGGAGGGGATCACGCGCGCCAGCCTGATCAACCTGCTTCAGGAGCAGCTCGGCATGACTTGCGCGGAGCGGGAGGTCGACCGCACCGAGCTTTACGACTGTGAAGAGGCATTCCTCTGCAGCACCGGTCTGGAGATCATGCCGATCGGCTCGGTCGATGGAATTGCCGTGAACGGCGCGCGGCAAGGTCCGTTGACGGCTCGGCTCACGGAGCTTTACGGCCGGACGGTGCGCGGAACGCTTTCCGCGCATCCGGAATGGCGCACGGCGGTTTATCGAGAGTAGCAGGTCCGCATAGAAACGGGTTACGCCTTGTCTGCCGATCAGGCCACACGTTGATCGCTATGGCGGCCGCCAAGCTGGAGAGGCGTCACGACCGGCAGCTTGCGTCCGACCGCGGTCTCGAACGTGAGCGGGTGGGCTGGTTCCGGGTCCAGCGGCGCCGTCGAGGTCTCAGACTGCGCATCCGGCTCGCCCGACGATTGCTCGTCAGCCGTAACGTCGTGGTCAAGCGCGCCGGCACCGATGGTTTGGATTGACCTGCAGGTCAGGGCAGCGACAAAAAGGCCGCCGCGGGCGACGGTCCGGAGCGTCTCGATCTGCAACGGTCCGTGCTGCCCAAAATCACCTAGCCATTCGACGGCGGCAGCCCTGGCCTTCACGGGGGTCTCCGCCGAAAATTCCCGTGTGCGGGGCGGGCCGAGGCGCGGCAGCTCGGCAATCGATTGCGCGATATCCCGATCGAGCTCCTCGACGAGCTCCCTGCCGAAAGCATCGAGGTCCGGGAAATCCGCCATAGGTGACGGCCAAACCGCGGCGGCTGCGGTCGAACGCATGCTCTATCTCCTCTGCCCGGCGGCAGAGAGGCTAGGCTTTGGGGCAAAAGCAAGGATGATTGGCGGCGATGATCCGGCACGCGAGAGCGTGGAGAACCTATGCCGGTTGGATGGTGAGCAGGTGAGCGTCGTGCCGCGCGGCGTTCCAGCCGTCGCGGCCTCGCTCACGACGCTCGCGCCATCAGCTGGTCATAGGCGGCCGTGAAGCCGGAGAGGGTCACCGGCCAGGCGATCGTGCGGCCGTCAAGTGCTTGAATTACAACGCCCATTCGGCCGCCGCGCTTGAGGCGGGAGACGTCTTCCTCGCCAAGCAGCAGGCCGGCAACACATCCATCGGCCAGGCAGGTGCGGACGGGGACCTTGGTCCAGGGCTGACCGTCGATGCGGAGAGTTACGCCGGCTACCAGATCAAGGCCCAGGGGCAAATCGAGGCGAAGCCGCGCAACATGCGCGGTGTCAGCACCCGGTGCCTGCGCGGGCACGCCCGGCGTCGTGACGCGCGCAGCCGCGGCAGGGCGGATGGAGACCTGCAGGACGCGCGGTCCGCCCGGCGCTGCGACGAGCATCTGGGTGATCGCGCAGGCGGCGGCCCCCGACTCCGCTGGCGGGGCTGTGTCGCAGATCGTCGCCCAGGCGGCAGCCGGCGGCGGAGCCGCTGCGGCCGCAGGCGGAGAAGCTGCGGGTTCCGGCGGGGCTGCTGCGGCGGGCGGAGAAGCTGCGGCGGCCGGCGGAGGATCCTGCGCGGCGGCGGGCGCGACCACGGCCAGCGCGGCCAACAGGGCGGCGGCAAATCTGCACGGAAGGCCGGGCGCAATCGGGAAGCGCGGCTGGAGGAACACAATCATCGGCGGGGCCGGTAGCATGAATCGAGGCCGCTGTCCCCCGTGAGCCCCGTGGCGAGGAGGCAACGATGCTCTTTCCACTAGGGCAGGGGGCGCATCGGCGTTTGCCGGACCGGCCGCTCGACCTAACGATGCGGGCGGGAGCTCGCGCGAAACGTGAGCCGGGGTGTTCGGATGGCTCCACGTCTGGAGGGCCGCGTCAGGACGAGCCGCAGCGGCGGTGCCCGCCCCCGCGCCGGCGCGTACGGTCTCGTAGCGCGGCGTCGGTCCTTCGCGGGATGTCGCTGCAGGAATCTTATGAAGGCATCTGCGGAACAGCCGCTGCCAATTGCGCGCGGTACTTCTGAACCTTCGTCGTGCGCAGGCCGGGCAAACCGTGGCGATCGACTGCCGCCTGCCAGGCAAGGTACTCCTCGACCGACAAAGTGTATCGTGCACAGGCCTCTTCGATGGTCAGCAGGCCACCTTTTACAGCCGCAACCACGACTGCCTTCCGGCGAGTAACCCATCGCTGCGTTTCCGGTGCGGGAAGGTCCGCCATGCTCAGAGCACTTCCGTCCGGCCCAATTACGATCCTGCAACGCCGCCCAAGGTGTGGAGACATTTTGCCCTCCTGTTTCTCTTTGAGCATGGTCTAGAGGAATTGAATTAAAAAGCCGGCATTCAGCATGGCGAACTATTGGTAAACAGCATGCCTGAGCGCCGGCATGCCTGCCATCAGGTCAATTCTTAAGCCGGTAGGTATGGCCGATACCCATGTCGCGCGGCAGGCGGACGAGCTTGCTTTTGCTGCTTCGGTGGGCGCGTGGCGCCGCCGGGATCATGGTCCGGGGCATTAATCGATCCAGCGTAAAGGTTAGCAAAGCGAAAGTGCTGCTTAGAAAAACCTGAGAAAATGAACATTTGGCTTTTAGCTTGTCCTAAACAGGCGAGGAGCGATGGTCATACGGTCATTTGTCAACTCGGAGCTGGTCATGGATGCAGGCAGGCGATCGGACGCGAGCTCTTCACCTGAGCACGACGCTAGCAGCCTTCCCCCCGCGCAACCGGCGCGCTGGGTTCCCCGCCAAAAGGCTGCGGTCGTTGCGGCGGTGCGGGGCGGCGCGCTTACCCTGCAGGAAGCCCGCAAACGCTACAGGCTGACGGAGGAAGAGTTCCTCTCCTGGCAAGAATCATTGGATCGGGACGGTCTCGACGGTCTCCGCAGCAGCATGGTGGCGGAGCGCAGAAGGACGCCGCGGCGAGGTGTCGAAGAAGCTTGCACGGTTCTGCTTGGCGCCGGGCAGGTCGATTGCGTGATCAAAGACATAGGAGCCGGAGGGGCACGGCTGGAATTCCAAGCGCCACTAGCAATTCCTCCCACTTTCGAGCTGAAATGCGAGCGAAGCGGACGCTCCTCATGGGTCAGCGTCATCTGGCAACGCGGCAAATCGATCGGTGTCCGCTTTGAAACTCCGTTGTCAGCCCGCACGGAAGCAAAATCCCCCATCGGCGATTGGCTGCTTGGCGCTGGGGCAGGCTGAAAAAAGGCCGCCGACGAGCGGGTGAGCCGGAATTGCTTTGGCGCGCTAGCCCCCTGCAGTCGTTCGCGCACTCCGCCCGCGGCTGCGCGAGGTCCGGCGCGGTTCGACCGATCGAGGCGCCACACGATAGGATATTCACGCCTGTCGCTGTGGGACAGCTGCTGCGTGTCCCGGTGTCAGCCTAGCAGAGGGCGTGGAACGGCAACTGCCGTTCTGGCGCAGCTAACCTGCAAGCGCCCTCGCCCAGCGCAGCGGGACATACTGCATTGAAGCATTAGCCTTGCTTGGCAGTCGATGCATAAATGGGCGGCCATAACCAAGGGTCGGCAAGGAATCGGTAACAGTGAAACGGCAGATGTGTTTGCAGGATTGAAGTCCGTCAATATTTAGCTGCTACAGCTTGCCCATTCGATCAAGGCAACTGCGAAGACGGGATGAGCATGGTCAAAGCGCTGAGAGCGTTGCATCGGCGGCACGCGGGGAGGTTCGCGGCGCTTGCAAGCCGTTCGGCATTCCTGCGGGACACGCGTGGATCCGTGGCAGTGATCGCCGCCGTCGCCTTCCCTGTCCTTATCGGCGGCATGGGGCTCGGCGCCGAGGTGGGCTACTGGTATCTGACCGAGCGCAAGCTCCAGCATGCCGCTGACTTGGCGGCGTTTGCAGCGGCGGTTCGGCTGGGCCAAGGTGACGAGGAAGAAACGCTCGACGAAGTGGCTCTCCACGTCGCCCAAGAGTTCGGGATTCAGCGAGGCCGATGGAGGCATCGAAGTCCATCATCCCCCCGTATCCGGCCCCAATGCCGGCAACGAGGAAATGGTGGAGGTCCGGCTGACGGAAGACATCGACAGGCTCTTCTCGCAATTCTTCCATAGCGGTGCCGTCGGGGTGCAGGGCAGGGCGGTCGCCCGCGCCGTCCCAGGTGCACCGGTGTGCGCGCTTGCGCTCTCGCCTTTCGCGAACAACGCTCTTTACGCAAAGGGCTCGGCGTCAGCCTCGTTCGAGAACTGCGTCATAGCTTCCAACTCCTCATCGGCATCTTCGTTTCACATGCAGGGCGCCACCATGGCGGCCGACTGCGTTTACGCGGCCGGAGGGTACAAGAAGACCGGCGGCAGCAACACCCTGAACCTGGCGAAATGCGAAGAGGTCGAGGAGGACCACGATCCGATCGCCGATCCCTACGCCGATATCGATGTGCCGATGGCCACCACGCCGTGCGTGCCCAGCGGCACTATTCAGAACACGACAGTGACGCCGTTGCTCACGCATGCGAGCGGCATGAAATACATCCGCTACTGCTCATTGACCGTGAAGGGCAACGTGACCTTCAAGCCGGGGCTTTACATCGTGGACGGCAGTTTTACCAACACCGGAAACACCGATCTCAGCGGGACAGGCGTCACCTTCGTGATCGGCGGCGACGTGACCTTGAACGGCAATTTGACAATGAACCTGTCGGCCCCGACCAGCGGCACCTATTCCGGCATCCTTTTCTTCGGGGACGACGACGCGACGCTTGAGACGATCAAAATCAACGGCAATGCAAGTTCCGTCATGCAGGGCGCCGTGTATTTCCAAACGGGCAATCTGTTGTTCACCGGCTCAAGCGCGGCGACGGACGGATGCACGCAACTCATCGCCAATACGATCGAGTTCTCCGGGAATTCCGGAATTCGTTCCTCGTGCGACAGCGCCGGTGTCCGCGAGATTTCGGGCGATGGGCGCATCGCAAAGCTCTTCGAGTGAAAACCATGGCCCTCCGAGTGCGATTTTCGTCCCGGTGCCTCCTTGAGGAGGAGAACGGCGCCTCTGCCATCGAGTTCGCGCTTGTCGCCCCGGTGCTCGTCCTAGCCTGCCTGGCGACAGTCGACGTAGGCCTGGCAATCGGCCAGAAAATGGACATCGACCAAACCCTGCGGGCCGCGTCCGAAGGTGCAATGCTGGATCTGGGGCGGGACGAAGTCCAGGATATAGCGGAGGCCATCGCAGCCGAGAATTCCACGGTGGCTTCCAGTGGCGGCGGAGATGGGAGCGCCCCGGCTGCCACCGACCTCGAAGTCACCGTCGATCGGTTCTGTGCATGTCCGGAGAGTGCGTCCACGGCAGTCGGCTGTGACTCCGACTCCTGCGCGGATTCCAAGACGCCTTATGTCTTTTACCGCCTCACGGCCGAGAAGGAGTTCGCCTCGCTGTTCTTTCCAACGATACCCATCAGCGGCTCTCTGCTGGTGCAAGTCAAATGACGCGTCGTCGGGCCGCTTGTTCGCGCGCCGCAAAGAGGCTTTGGCGCAACGACAACGGCGCCAGCGCCGTTGAATTCTCCATCGTCGGGTCGATCTTTGTCGTGCTCGTCCTTGCGGTCGTGCAGCTGGGCTGGATCCTCCAGGTTCGCAATGACATGTCGCAGGCCGCCGACCGAGCCGCCCGCTCCGTCATGCTGGAGCCCGACACCGACGATTCCGCCTTCGAGGCGAAAGTTTACGATGCCCTTGCAGACTACGATCCCGATCGGCTCGACGTGGAAGTGGGAGAGATGACGGTGGGGACCGCGGACTTCCGCACGCTCCACGTCGAATATGATTTTCCCATCTCAGTTCCCGGGCTTCCCCTGAGCGTGGTCACGCTGAGCCAATCCAGGCGCATTCCGGTTCTTTAGGCAGCGCCGGCCGCGGTGGGCCGGCAAAAAGATAGCACGCCGTCTCATAGCCGTTTCGCACCGCTCCCGTTTGATCGGCAGAGCGAGTGGGCGAGTCCCGCCTAGTGTGAACGCGGAACGCGACGATCACTGGGGACCGCAACGTCCAGGTAAGCCGCAAACCATTGGTCGAGGGCCTCGATTTCGACAAGCGCCACAGCCATGCGCTCCTCGTTCGGGAACTTCCGAACGTCAAGGCGGCCGAGCAGCGCAAGCACGCTATCCGCCGCTGTCATGCGATCGATGGGCTGCGTGTCGGAAACCGAATGCATTGAGACACAACGCCGAGCTTTGATCCGCGTTCCAGGTGAGCGGGCCTCGAAGAAAGCCCGTTTTTGAATGTCACGTAATACCTTGGCGGTCAAAGCGATTTGGTGCCGGCTGAGGGACTCGAACCCCCGACCCCCTGATTACAAATCAGGTGCTCTACCAACTGAGCTAAGCCGGCGCCGATCGAGCCGGGTTACGTCAGCCGAACGGCGCTGTCCAGCGCCGCGAAGCTCAGGTGTCGCCGGAGCGCTCGACAAACTCCTCGGGCAGGCTGAACTCGGCAGCGAGCTCGGGCGTGATCGAATGCGGTGCCCTGCGCTTCTCGATGCGGTCGTTCTCGCGGCAAGTGGACTGCTGCCGCGCTTGACGCGCGGCAAGCACGCAGGAGGAGTTACGTTCCGGCCCCCCCGGCTGGTTTCTTGCGCAGCCGCCGTGTTAGCTGACGCAGCGACCAACCAGCAGGAGCCAAATTGTCAGGTCCTGGAACGAAACAACGTCAGGATCACTGGCGCGGGTCAGCGAACGATGATGTTCGCCCACGGCTTTGGCTGCGACCAGAACATGTGGAGGTTCGTAGCACCGGCGTTCGAGAGCCGTTATCGTGTCATTCTGTTCGATCACGTCGGCGCGGGTGGATCCGACCTCTCCGCGTTCTCGCCCGAAAAATATTCGACGCTGGACGGTTATGCCGAAGACGTCGTGGAAATCGGACGAGCCCTGGACGTCACCGGCGGCGTATTCGTGGGACACTCCGTCAGCGCGATGATCGGTGTTCTCGCCGCACGCAAGGCTCCGGAGCTTTTTGATGCCCTGGTGTTGATTGGGCCTTCGCCGCGCTACATCGACGACACGGGCTACACCGGCGGCTTCAGCCGGGCTCAGATCGAAGAGCTCGTGGAGTTCCTCGACAGCAATCACATGGGGTGGTCGGCGGCTATGGCTCCCGTGATCATGGGTAACCCCGATCGTCCGGAGCTAAGCGAGGAGCTGACCAATAGCTTCTGCCGCACCGATCCGGATATTGCCAAGCACTTCGCGCGCACCACGTTCCTCTCAGACAACCGCTCCGATCTGGCGGGTGTGAGAGCAAGAACGTTGGTGCTCCAGTGCTCGGATGACGTAATCGCACCGCGCGCCGTGGGGGAGTTCGTGCATCAAAGCATTCCGGGCAGCACCTTCGTTCTGATGAACGCTACAGGCCATTGCCCGAACCTGAGTGCTCCCGAAGAGACGGTGGCGGCCATAGACGGCTTTCTCTGAGCACGTGTCGTGAACCACAGCTTCAAGCCCAGCAGCAATGGCGATCTAGCAGAGGAGAGCCTGGAGGAACTCTACGAAAACGCGCCCTGCGGCTACCTTTCACTACTGCCGGATGGCACGATCATAAAGGTCAACCAAACCTTCCTCGCGTGGACCGGGTATGAGTGCCAGGCGCTGATCGGCCGCCGCTTTCAGGACCTCCTCCATATTGCCGGTAGGATCTACTACGAGACCCACTTTGCTCCGCTGCTGCGTATGCAGGGGTTTTTCAATGAGGTTGCCCTGGACCTGCTCAGAGAAGACAGCACCCGCCTTCCGGTTCTGGTAAACGCCGTCGAGCGCCGGGACGAAACGGCCTCTGCCCGCTTCATCCGGATGACAATATTCAATGCCACCGACCGGCGTCGTTACGAGCGCGAGCTCCTGCAAGCCAAGAAGGCGGCGGAGGAAGCAAGCGCTCAGCTGCATCAACTAAACGCAACGTTGGAGCAGCGGGTGGCGGAAGAAGTGGCAGAGCGCGCCAAGGCTTTGGAAGCCCTCCGGCAGGCGCAGAAGATGGAGGCAATCGGGCAGCTCACCGGTGGGGTGGCGCACGACTTCAACAATCTGCTCACGGTCATAATCGGCGGCCTTGAGACCATTCGGAGGCAGCTTGAAAGCATGCCGGACGGGCCCGAAAAGGCCAAGATGCGCCGTGCGGGAGACATGGCGCAGCAGGGTGCACAGCGAGCCGCTACTCTGACTGCGCGCCTGCTTGCCTTTTCCCGCCGGCAGCCGCTCGATCCGAAGCCTATAGACCCGAACCGGCTTGTCGCCGGTATCGCAGACCTTCTTCAGCGCACGCTCGGCGAGGCAGTCGCCTTGGAAACCGTATCTGCGGCGGGCCTCTGGAAAGCGCAGGCAGATCCCAGCGAGCTGGAGAACGCGTTGCTCAATCTCGCCGTGAACGCCCGCGACGCGATGCCCACCGGGGGCAAACTCACGGTTGAGACCGGTAACGCGTCGCTGGACGAAGCTTACGTTGAATCTCTTTCGGAGCCCGTGCCGGCCGGGCAATACGTCCTGATCGCGGTGTCGGACACGGGCAGCGGAATGGAGCCTGAAACTCTGAACCGTATCTTCGAGCCGTTTTTCACGACGAAGGAGGCGGGCAAGGGGACCGGACTGGGGCTAAGCCAGGTATACGGCTTCGTGCGGCAATCGAACGGCCACATTCGCGTCTATAGCGAGGTGGGCGAGGGCACGACCGTCAAAATCTATCTGCCGCGCTACTTTGGAGAAGAGCAAGCGGTGGCTGCTGGCGCCAAGCAAGTTGCCGGCGATGTCGACGGCGGAGAGGAGACGATCCTCCTGGTGGAGGATCATGATGATCTCCGCGCCTATAGCTCGGGCGTGCTCCGCGAGCTCGGTTACAACGTACTGGAGGCGGTCAACGGTCGAGCTGCGCTTGATCTGCTCCAATCCCATGACCGGGTAGACCTCCTCTTCACCGACATGGTCCTGCCCGACGGGATGCACGGGCGCATGCTCGCCGAAGAGGCGCGGCGTCGCAGACCCGGCATCAAGGTCCTATACACGACGGGCTATACGCGGAACGCCATCGTTCATAACGGGCGGCTAGATGCCGGGGTGAACTTACTTTCCAAGCCGTTCACGTACGATTCCTTAGCCGCAAGGGTCCGCCGGCTGCTCGACCAGCCGTGAGCGGCTGCGGGCAAGTCTGAATCGCGGTTAAGCCGCTCTCGCCCGCAAAACGGACATTCTTCTCGAACTGGCAGCGTTCTGACCCCGCTAGCTTTGGCGCGCGCCGGTAACGCGCCAAACCACATCTCCCACGTCATCGGCTACCAGCAGCGAGCTATCCGGGCCGACAGCAACCCCGACGGGGCGCCCGTAGGACGTTCGTTCGTCGGGCGCGAGAAACCCCGTCAGGATATCGCGCGGCAGGCCGGCAGGATGCCCGTACGAGAACGGCACGAAGACGACCCTGTAGCCGCTCAGCTTGCTGCGGTTCCAAGAGCCGTGCTGTCCGATCGCCATACCCTCGGGAAAGCCGGGAAGCGTACCGGCCGGCAGCCAGCAGAGCCCCAGCGAGGCCGTATGCCCGCCAAGCGCATAGTCCGGAGTTATGGCCCGTGCGACTGCCGATGGATCCTGAGGAACTCGGTCGTCCACAATCTGCCCCCAGTAGCAATATGGCCAACCGTAGAAGCCGCCCTCCCGCACGCTGGTCAGATAATCCGGGGGCGTCTCGTCACCCAAGCCGTCGCGCTCATTGACCACCGTCCACAGAACGCCCGTGCGCGGCTCCCAGGCGAGCCCCACGGGATTACGGAGCCCGTCGGCAAAGATACGGGCCTTGCCGCTCGCCAGCTCGATTTCGTGGATCGCTGCGCGACCCTCCTCGACGGCCATACCACTCTCGCCGATATTGGTCAGCGAGCCCACCCCGGCGTAAAGCCTGGAACCGTCGGGGCTCGGCAGCAAGCTCCGTGTCCAGTGTCCGCCGGGCTTAAACGAGGTGAGCTTCCGGCCAGGTCCGGCTATGCCGTTCGTATCCGCCGCAAACGGAAAGGCGACCACACCGTCCGTGTTGCCGACGTAGAAGGTATCGTCCAGCATCGACATGCCGAACGGCTGGTTCAGTCCGTCCAGGAACACCTCTCGTAGCTCGGCAACGCCGTCGTTGTCCGCGTCGCGGAGACGGGTGATGCGATTCGGGCTGATCCCCACGGCGGCGGCGCGCTTCATCGTGCCTACCATCGCGTAATCGAAGACGGTCCTCAGGGGTCCCGCCTCCTGAAGTGCCTCGGCGACGAGCACGTCTCCGTTCGGCAGCACATGCAGCCAACGGGGATGCCTGAGGCCGGCCGCAAAGGCATTTACCTTGAGACCCGGCGCCGCAATCGGGGTGTGACCGTGCTGCCATCCCCTGGCGGTCGGCATCTTGAGCGTCGGTATGCTGCCCTGCGGCCTGGCGGCCGGGATCTTTGGAGTGTTGCCTATGGCCTGCTCCGCCACACCATCACCGCCGCGGCGCCGCCGCCATAGGAGCGCCGCGCCTCCAATCAGCGCGACGAAGCGTCCGGAAATATCGAGCAAGTTCATCGAACCGATCCCCTGGCTGCGCGCATCCTTAGCGGAAGCCAGCCGCCGCTTACAGACGCGCGGGGGAAACGAAGAGTCGGCCAACAGATGCGGGGCAGCCTGCACCATCATGCGCAATGTTGGAACAGTCCAGTAGGGCGCGTCCGAGCTGCCGGTCGAGGCGAATGTCCGCTTCTGCCCGGTGGCAGCGCAAAGCAGCCCGTCCGCTTACGGCCGATTTCGTTGAAAAAGGCGGCAATTGCGGTGGCCGGGGTGGGCTGATTCAGTTCCTCTGAAGCGGAGGGACTGAGTCGATGATGGGGGCGCGGCAGGTCGACCAGGCAGCTCTGTTCTACGAGTTCTCGCTCGACCGTCACGTGCCGGCCGATCACCTCGTGAGATCGATCGACAGGTTTGTCGAACTCGATACTCTGAGGCGGGAGCTCGCGCCGTTCTACAGCGCCATCGGGCGGCCCTCTATCGATCCCGAACTGATGATCCGCATGCTGCTGGTGGGCTACTGCTTCGGCATCCGCTCGGAGCGGCGGCTATGCGATGAAGTGCACCTCAACCTCGCCTATCGCTGGTTCTGCCGGCTCGGGCTGGACGGTGCTGTGCCCGACCACTCGACCTTCTCAAAGAACCGGCACGGCCGCTTCCGCGACTGCGATCTGTTCCGGCGGCTGTTCGAAGCGACGGTGGAGAGGTGCATGGCCGAGGGGCTGGTTGGCGGTGAGGGCTTTGCGGTCGATGCCAGCATGATCAAGGCCGACGCCAACCGCCAGCGCTCCATACCCGGTGCGGAGGGGCTTCCGGCTGACGTGGTGAACCATGCCGTGCGCGAGTATCTGGCGGTGCTCGACGACGCGGCATTTGGCGCGGCCACGCCGGTCGTGCCTAAGTTCATCTCGCCCGCCGACCCGGCCTCGCGCTGGACGGGTGCGAACGGCGGACTGGCCTTCTTCGCCTACTCGGACAATTACCTCATTGATCTCAAACACGCCGTCATCATGGACGTTGAGGCGACCACCGCGGTCAGGCCCGCCGAGATCGAGGCGGCCAAGCGGATGATCGACCGCACGCAGGAGCAATTCGGCATCTGGCCGCAGCGGCTCGCGGCCGACATGAGCTACGGATCTGCGAAGACCCTCGCCTGGCTCGTCCACGAGCGCGATATCGAGCCGCACATCCCGGTGTGGGAGAAAGAGTGTGCGCACCGACGGCATCTTCTCCTCGCGCGGTGACTTCACCTACGACATACGGGCCGACGTCTATCGCTGCCCAGGCGGTAAGGTGCTCACCACGACCGGCGTGTCGGACAATGACGGGCAGCTCCGTTACCGCGCGAGCAAGCACGACTGCCACGCTTGTGCGCTCAAGCCGCGCTGCTGTCCTAAGGAGCCCTCGCGCAAAGTCCTGCGCTCGGTCCACGAGGGTGCTCGTAACTTCGCTCGCGACATCGCCAAGACCGATGCCTATCTGACCTCTCGTCGCGAGCGGAAGAAGGTGGAGATGCTGTTCGCGCACCTCAAACGCATTCTCAAGCTCGACCGACTGCGCCTGAGAGGTCCTAACGGAGCAAAAGACGAGTTCCTCCTGGCCGCTACCGCCCAGAACCTCCGGAAACTCGCCAAGATCATCCCGCTGCCGATGCAGGCAGCCCCTGCCTGAGCGCCAAACCCCTGCTCGCGCCAATCCGGCACCAACCTCAGCTCCCTCTACGGGCCGACTTCTTCAACGAAATCGGCCCATCTCGGTCATAACGCTCCCGGCCGAGCGCTCCCCGAAGCAGACATTCCGCCAGAACTGCAACGCTCGTGATGCGCAAGCACAGGAACCGCCGCCCGGTGGTAGCGCGCCTTGATTCGAGCAGGACGCCCGGAGAGGGTCTTGAAACTTAGTCCGGTGCGCTTGGCGCCGGCGCGAGAGTATGACGTCGATCCGCGAGTGTAAGGGCAGGCTAGAGGCCGACCTGCCCACGCTCGTTTGGACGAGAGGCTGCGACCACCCAACCACGCGGCTGCAGGGTCGGCTAAGCGCAATGTGCGGAAGCCGGGGTGTGCTGGTGGTCCTCATCCCGCCATCTGAGCCGGCGCGCGCAGCCGCCCAAGGCTGATGCTACGACGGGGAACAGTTTCGGAACCTGCCCGTTAACATACCGCAATAAACGGAGGCCAGCCATGAATTGGGACCGCATTGAAGGCAACTGGAAACAGTTTAAAGGACATGCGAAGCAGCAGTGGGGTAACCTCACGGACGACGACTTCGACAAGGCAGCTGGCCGTAGAGACCAACTTGCTGGTAGAATACAGGAGCGTTATGGGATCGCAAAGGACGAAGCCGACCGTCAGATTGACAGCTGGCTAGCCCAAGATGACGATTACTGGAGGCGCACAAGCTTCTAAGCGTCTCGTGAGGAGGCCGGGTGTCCCCCGGCCCCTCCTTTGCAAGGGAGAACTGACGTGAACAACATTGTTTGGATAGTTGGTGCAGTCGTAATCGTTCTCATTATCTTGGGATTCTTTGGGCTACGCTGAATTCTAACGTGCAGCCCTGACGAACGGCACGATTTTTCTCACATGGCCGGGAATCATATCCATTTTTGCCCTGCAGCATGAGCCGGTGACGCCTCCTGTCGTGTCTATCTGGGAGGCGCACCAGGGTGAGGGCGAGCCGGCGAACCTCGAATCGCCGTGGCGCGTCAGACAAGGTCGGCCCGCCCCTTTCCTTGAGGCGACTGCCCGCTTCTGCTCCTTAGCTGCGCAAAGCGGACCGGCAGCTTTCGGCCAACTCCGGTTCTTCCACCGGTGCCGTACAAAATGTATGAGAAGGTCAGGAACGGGGTGTTAGAGAAGGTCCGGTAGAGGCTGCGGCAATCGATCACAAAGGTCGCATTCGCACCACTTCCGGACACGAGACACCCACACGCAGACCTGACCCTCGCACGCGGATTGCTGCAGGCCAGGATGCGGTTTCAGGAGCGCGATCAACTCACGCATGCTGTGACCTAATTGTGACCTTCCCGAAACGCTCGATGTCGAACGAGCCGAGTTCCTCCACCAATGACAGGCAATACTTATAATATGATCAAAGCCTGGAAGCGCTCGTGGATGATTACAAGTCAGGTGCTCTACCGACTGAGCTAAGCCGGCGCCGGTCGAGCAGGGTTATGTCAGCCGAACCGTTGTCAGCGCCCGTGAAACTCAGGTTTCGCCGGAGCGCTCGATAAACTCTTCGGGCAGGCTGAACTCGGCAGCGAGCTCGGGCGTGATCGGAATGCGGTGCGCGGCGATCGCCGCCATGATGTTTTGCTGCCGGCGGGCGTTGCGCTGCAGCCGATAGGACAGGTTTTGGTCGTGATTGACGACATAGATGCCCGCGGGGAAGCGGAGCTTTTGCAGCTTGCGCCCGTATTCCTCCGCGACGACCGGCCAATAGGCGTGCTCGCCGAAGAGCTCGAAATAGCTGCCGCGCTCCGCCTCGGCGCTGTCGGGAAGCTCGTCCGCCTCGAAGAACAGCGCCGCGGAGCTGCCGCAGACGCGGTCGAATGTGGCATCCCAGGCGCCGGGGACCGGCGCCAGACGGCGGTTATTCCAGTCCAGCACATAGCCCTCCGTCAACGAGTAGCCGCGGCGATTGTCGTCGGAGCGGATTTCCGCGACGAGCCGGTTGCTGACGAGGTCGTCGGCGTCGAGCGGGAACAAGTAGCCGCCGCCGAGCTGGCGAAGCCGCAGCGCGATCAAACGGCGCTTGTGCATTTTGTCGCGGCGAAAACCCTTCGGGTCCGCCGGCGGGGGCTGGTCCGCGACGAGGAATTCCACGCGGCGGTCGTCGAGTTCCGACAAGGCCGGCCGGTCGTGGCCACAGACGAGCACGCGGAAATCGGAATCGCTCTGCCCGAGCACGGATCGCATGGTGGAGCGGAGCAGGACTTCGGTGCGCCCCCAATCGGCGACGCTGCGCCGCGCCGCCAGCGAGATGCCGAACACGATTTCGCGCCGGCCAACCCTCACAGCGTCGAAAGCCGCAGGCTGAGCAGATGGAGCAGGGGCCGAAGGCGTGGCTGCCCCGCACGGGGCAGGCGCCTCGTCCGGTCGGTGCAGCACGGCAATCTCCGGCGGCGCGGGAAAACGCCGCTCGGTCTGGTGAGCGGGCAGAAAAACGTCGCGCGACTGCGCCTGCGCGCGATGCCAGGCGAGCCATTGCTTCTGATAGAGCTCGCGTACCGGCGAATGCCCCGCTTCGTCGAGGGCGCCGGCCCCGAAGCGCGTCAGCGATTTTTGGTGGTGCAAGGCGATCGTCAGGGTGAGCGGCAGCACTGCGACCGCCTCCGGGCCGAAGCGGTTGCGAATGCGGAACCAATGCTCGCTGTCGGCGCCGACGCGGACGGAATCGAAATAGCCGATCCCGTCGCGCACCGTCATCCGGCAAAAGGCGGAAGCAGGGTTGAGGTGGGCAAAGCGGCCACCCCACCGCTTCAGCGAAATCGATCCGGCCTCGTTCATGCGGATCAGCAGGGAGCGGGAGGCGGCCAGCGCTGAATTCGTCTCCATAAGCTCCACATGCCTGGCGAGCCGCTCCGGATGGCACCAATCGTCGGCATCCTGGAAGGTGAAATAAGCCCCGCGCGCTTCCTGCAGAGCGCGGTTCTTGGCGACATAGGTTCCGCCGTTGCGGGCATTGCGGAGCACCCGGATGCGGTTGTCGCCGCCGGCCATCGCGTTGGCTATTTCGGCGGTGCCGTCCTGGCTCGCGTCGTCGACGATCAGCAGCTCGAGATTCTCGTGCGTCTGCTCGAGCACCGATTGAATGGAATGGGCGATCGTCGCCGCGGAATTGAAGCCCGTCATGACGACGCTGACGAGCGGGCCGGCCGACCGCCTCGGCAGGCCGGGATTGCCGAGGTTTCGGAAGTCCACGGCTCTCCACGCTTCACCGATACAGGGTTTCAGGCCCTGCAGGGCGAAGAACCGGTCGAACAGCTCGCGCTGGCCGGACAGGTCGCCGGCCGACCGCGCCGTGTTGGCAAAAAGCAGCTGAAAGTCGCGCGGCAGCTCTTTGCCGACCTGCGCGAAATGCTCCTCCTCCTCGGCCCGCGCCTGCCGGTGCTCGAAACCGCTCCGACCCGCACGGAGGTGATAGCGGAGAAGCCGCGCCTGGGCACCCGCGTTGCCGGCAGCAATGCAGGCGTCGAGATCCTGGATCGCCGCTTCTGCGTCGCGCGGCCAGACGATCTCGGCGCGAAGGCGTAGGAGATCAGGTTCGCCGGGGAAGCTCGCGAGAGCCGCATCGAGCGCTTTCAGCGCGTCGTCGATGCGTCCCAGGCGGGCCAAAGCATGAGCCTCGGCCGCGGCGATCGACAAATACGCCTTCGCGCCGAGTGTTTCCCGCGTTCCCGGCTGGGTAAGCAACTGCGCAGCCGAAAGCGCGGCATCGGAAAAGATGCGCTGCTGGTCGTAGAGAAGCGTCAGCGCGTAGAGGCGGGCGGTCTCCCGTTCGCTGCGCCCGGCGCCGCCGTCCGCATCGATCAGCACAAAGAGGGCGCGATGGTCGTGGGCGACGAGCAGGCGGTCGATCAGATCGACCGCCTGGGCAAGGCTCGCTTGACGCCAGAACGCCGGGATGTCGGACGGCAGCGGCACGGAAGCCGCGGGGCGGTGGCGGATCGCCGAGGCGCCCCGCTTCAGGACGGTGCGGTCGACCTTTTCCATATAGTCCTGGAACGTCTGCAGCCGCTTGACCCGGCCGAACGACAACGGCCCGAGAACGAGCCTGAGCCAGCTCCCCATCCTGCGGGTAGGCGCATTGAGGAGCGTCTCGATCTTGCGCTCATGCGCCTCCACCAGCGCCCGGAGCTCGAAGTCCGATGCGGCTTTCAATCTCTGCTTCAAGGTGCGGCGGCCGAGCATGCTCTGTCGTGGGTGCTCACGGTTAGACACCAGCCTGTCTTAGCAGAAGGCGGGATCGAAATGGCGCATTCTTGCCCCGACCGGCTCGAGGATCCCCGCCCGTCGGCAACCGGGGAAATGGCAATCTTGGGGATCACTGCCGGCGGCGCTCCGAGTCGCCCGCCCGGCTCGGGCTGCTGCGGAAAGATTCGCCAATGCTTGGGCTTGACCGCGGCGGCCATTAGGCTGCGAAGGATGGAGGGAAGAGTTGCGCACGCCGCGTCGTACGCCGTGCGCGCGCGGGCGGATTCGGCGCATTGGCGCATAATGCGGGCGGGGAACGGTCCTGCGCGCTGAAAAGTTACGGCGGAGAGGGACTTGGTGAGCTCGGCCACGACAGCCGCAATATTACTAATCGCGCTGGTGGGCGCGATCAGCAGCCCTTTGCCGGCGATTAGCGGGGCGTTTGCGGGGCAATTTTCCGACAAGCCGCGACTAATCCAGGTGCAGGACCGGCTGGAGCTGCGGAGCTACAACCCCTATGCCGGCCTGCAATTCGAGACGCCGCTCTATGGCCCGCCGCAGCGCGGCGTCGGGCCCGACCGCCCGGAGGTGATCATGCCGTCGCGAAAGTCGCCGATCTTCCACCAGGGCACGCCCGATCCTTATACCGCCCAATGGTACGCCTATTGCTCCGGCAAATATGTGAGCTTCGAGCCGCGGACCGGCCTCTACACCAGCTTTTCGGGCCGAAAACGCCTCTGCCGCTGATCGCGGCGCCGCGGCTCAGGCGGCCGGCGGCCGGGTGAGGGCATAAAGCGCCAGCGCGGCCGCGTTGGAGACGTTGAGGCTTTTGATCGGCCCGGGCACGTCGAGGCGGACCAGCCGGTCGCATTTTTCCCGGGTCAGCCGGCGCATGCCCTTGCCCTCGGCGCCGAGCACGATCGCCGTCTTTTCGCCGACGCGCATGGCATCGAGCGGCTCCGCGTGCTCGCTGTCGAGGCCGAGGCGCTCAAAAGCCATGTCGCCCAGCTGGTCCATGGCGCGGGCGAGGTTCTTGACCCGCACCAGCGCGACATGCTCCAGCCCGCCCGACGCGGCCTTGGCAAGCACCCCGGACTCTTGCGGGCCGTGGCGCTCCGCCAGGATCAGCGCGGCGCAGCCGAAGGCGGCGGCGGAACGGAGGATGGCGCCGACATTGTGCGGGTCGGTCACCTGGTCCAGCACGATGACCAGCCCCGCGTCCTCCAGGTCGAGGAGGTCGGGCTCGGGGAGGGGGTCGGCGAGGAGGGCGATGCCCTGGTGGACGGCGCCGGCGCCGGCGAGGCGGTCGATGTCGCGTGGCTCCGCCGGTTCGGGGAGACCGGCGATGCCGAGCTCTTCGAGCCGCTGCAGGGCATTGCCGGTCGCCAGCAGCTTTCGCACTCTTCGCCGCGGGTTTTTGAGCGCCGCCAAGACGCTGTGCCAGCCATAGATGATGGCCGGCGCGTCGGGGCTGCCCCGCTTGTGCTCCGCCCGCTTGTGCCCGCGCGATTTCATGAGAGGGTTCTAGAGGGCGGCGCGCGCCGGGCCAATCATTGACAGTGCGGGTGCGGCTTTGCATATACGCCGCGGCAGGGCCGGCGCCGGTTCCTGTCCGCGGTCGGAACGGGTTCGCACCGATCTGGGAGAGTGTCCCGAGTGGCAAAGGGGGCGGACTGTAAATCCGCTGGCGAACGCCTTCGTAGGTTCGAGTCCTACCTCTCCCACCAATTCAGAAAATGGAGGACGGAGGACAGACCGGTTGGCTAAGACGAGACGCAAGCAGCTCGGTCCAACTCGATCTGACCTGAGCAATCGCATGCCACAGTGCGGGTCGCCGCAGCCGCATTCCTAGATAAGCGTCACTCCGCCCCACACTCACGACGCACAGTATTGTGGCTCATGACCGGATCGAGGATAAGAGGTTATGGAGCTACCAAATTGGGCAGATAATATCGATCGGTTGATCGGTATTGGCGGAATCGCGTTTGGTATAACTTCATTCTTTATCTCGATTCTATACGCGCGCCACCTTTATCGAAAATCCCAACGCGACAAGCTCCTTTATGTTGATAAGACGGAACCGATGCTCATTGGTGGTGTTCTTAAGGCGCTGGGGACCCCAATGGTAGTTATGTATGCGGATCGGCCGGTTGAAACGGTACACAGATCCTATGTGCTTTTGTGGAACCGTGGGCATCGTCCTTTCGAGCCATCCGACTTCGTCGATCCGATATTGGCGACTTGCGGGCCTAGCGGCGAATTCCTCGGCGTGGGGGTCCACGAGGTAGATCTTGCCACTAACGTGTCTATTTCGCATTCCGCTGACCAGCAAACCGCTACCATTTCAGTTCAGCTATTGCGTCCCGGTGAAGGTGCAATTTTGTTTTTCGACTCGGACTCTCCTGCCGCACGCCCGAATCTAAAAATAGAATTGAAGGACCCAAATGCAATATATCAGCCTAATCCGCTTTTTACGGCGGCAAAGGGGATATTAGTTGTGCTGATTCTCGGTGCCATTGGCATTTCCATAATCGCGCTTCCAGAACGGCTGCTCACTCAGGAACAATATCTCAGCATTTGGGGTTTGATTATACCACTCGGTATGCTTTTTATATATATACCAGTACCTGCTTGGTGTCCTCATCGTGATTGCCAAGCTCCGATATTCTACTACGGTGTTCACTTTCCTGGCACGTAGGTTTCAGGACCTTCGAAAGGCGAAGTTCGAGCCGCGAACCCGGTGGTGGAAGAGGCCGCGGGATATTGGTTAATGAAGCTCACCGAGCGCTGACGATTGCCTTCTGACGACCTCCTTACTCCTCCTCCCACGAGGTGAGCTGAGCCTGGGATACGGGCTCGTGACGGCAGCCGCAGGAAATGTTCTGTCCGCCACAAGCGGGGCACTCTTCCATGTCACAGCCGGGAACATGGGTACTGGCCCGGGAGGGCCGCGCAGTCGTGGCATGGATCAACTCTTTTCACCTTTCGCTTCGCACCCCACATTCTCCTCTCGTCCCCATAACGAATTCGGTCCAAGGGAAGTGTCACGAGATAGGCCGGCTGATGCTGCGCGCGCTCGATCTGTTTGGGCCAGAACGTAGCTACCTTCGCGCCGTTGTACTCGACAAAGTCACCTGCCCAACTCGCACGATCTACGTCCGCGTCGAGTACGTCGGTCGGCAGCCCCAGCTTCTCCAAGAGCAAGGCTGCCACCTGCGGGGCAGCAGTGGTCCTTAGGTCCAGGTACCCGATGGTGGGTGGCACGCCGGGTAATGCGGTATCATCCAGCCTGAGAGGAAGGATGTATTCGCGGTCACTCGCGAAAGACCGAGCCTGCGCCTGCTGTAGCTCGTGCTTGGTCCAGTTCTTCTCGATGTAATTAACCGACACAAACACAACGCAGTAGCGCGCTTTATCTTTATAGATTTGCTGAAGATGCTGGTAGAGATCCTTGCCCCATAGGGTAGCCTTAAGAAACTCGTCGTAGAAAACGCGAACGCCACACTCACGGAGTATCTTAGCTAAGGTCTCCGCGTGCGTCCTATCCTCACCAGCAAATGACAGAGCTACGTCGAATTCGAAGTCCGGAGTCTTGGCGGTCATGACGCTGCCCTAACCGGTCGCAGACTGCCCCACGAAGAGAAACCGTGCAATCGTGCAGTGCTGCATTTGCATCACTCAGGGGTGGCGCGACGAGTTGCCACCGCCTCTCCGGGCCCGGGCTGCCGCCCGAGTTCGCCCTCCCGTGCAAGGGAGGAAGGGCGCGCTCGCTTTGCGTCAGCCTCTGGCGCCTCGGGCTTCTCCCACCGGAAGGGCTCGCAACGCGATGCGGCGCGGCGATTGCAGGACGCGCGGGAGGCGACCCTTCCCCCATCTCTGACTCCGGGCATTCATCCATCGCTCTGAATCTCCTTCTCACGGTCCAAACTGTTGCCTAGCGCCTGATTGACAATGTCGAATACCCTGCGGACGTTCGGCAGGCGAATCGAGCCGCCCTGCTCCAGCCGATAGATGGAGGAGATGCTCGGTTTGCCGTCGGGGAGTTTTGCGACCAGCTCCGCCACTTCCCAGCCAAGACGCCGTTCCCGGATATCCCGCAGACGCGGAAATCTCGCCATCCTGTAGCGCGCCTTGCTCATCCGACGCCTAATCTGCCGAGTTGAAGGACGGGGTGAGTAACCACATTCGATAGTAAATTACCAAATGTGGTATACCTCCGTGTCTTTGTCAACGGGAGAATAGCCGGATATGGTAGGTTTTATTCGGATACGAGACCGCTGGTGGCTTACCCAAAGACGGAGAAGGAGTGGGCGGAGCGAACCTCCCGCTATCTGAAGGCCGAGTTGAAGCGGGCCGCAATGACGTATGATGATTTGGCCGCCCGGCTCAAAGAACACGGTTATGAGGGCGAGACCAAAGCCAGCATCGCAAACAAGCTCGCGCGCGGAACGTTTCCAGCGCCATTCCTCCTTGCCGCGCTAGCCGCAATTGGACGCGAAACGGTCAAACTAGACGATATTTAAGATTTCGAGATTTTGCGAGCTCCCTCATTTGCTGCCTGCGGCAGGTGCCACCCCTCTCCCGGCTCGGGCTGCCGCCCGAGTCCGCCCTC
Source organism: uncultured Alphaproteobacteria bacterium (assembly GCA_963846475.1). GTDB lineage: Bacteria > Pseudomonadota > Alphaproteobacteria > Rhizobiales > Afifellaceae > DASWJZ01. The sequence goes on from CAWJVZ010000003.1 coordinate 473,003, forward strand.
CCCCACAAGGGGGGAGGGTTGGCGCGTGCGCTTGCGCCGAGGCCTTCCACCCTCCCTGACGAACCACTGACAAACGCCGTCAGAAAGGGGTCAGCGCCAGCGGTCCAACTTGGCGGCCGACGAGCCGAAAAGCTGGAGAATGGCCGATGTTGCCCAGGCGCTTGCTACTCGCGGCCGGCATTTCGCTTGGCCTGGTCATGCCGCTGACCGCTGCGGCGCAGGAGGCGCCGGACTGGAGCCATGTCGGAAAACTGTTCGAAGAGCGCTGCACCATGTGCCATTCGGGCGAGGCGCCGCCGCTCGGGCTGCGGCTCAATACGTATGAGGGGGCGCGGAAGGGCAGCCAGGACGGGCCGGTGCTGATCCCCGGCGATCCGGAAAACAGCGAGCTGGTGCGGCGGATCCGCGGCGAGAGTGAGCCGCGCATGCCGTTCGGGCTGCCGCCGCTCGCGCCGGAAGAAATCGCCATGATCGAGCGCTGGGTGAGCGAGGGACTCCTCGGCCCGGACGCGGCGGCGGAGCAGGAGGCGCCCGAAAATCCGGCGGGGGCGGAAGATGCGTCGGAGCGGGCCGCCTTGGGGGAGGGGGGCGAACAGGCGGAAGCTCTTCCGGGAGCGGGGGAGGCGGTGAATTTTGCGCATGTCGAGCCGATCCTCATGCGGCGCTGCGTCATGTGCCACTCGGACGCGGCGGCCGCCCCGCCGCCGGAGGGATTGCGGCTCGATTCGTATGAGAATGTGCTCCGCGGCGGCGAGCGGGTGGTGGTCCTGCCGGGCCGCCCCGATCACAGCGAGCTGGTCAGGCGGATCGAAGGGATTTCTCGGCCGCGCATGCCGTTCAACGGTCCGCCCTGGCTGAGCGACGACGAAATCCGGCTGATCCGGCAGTGGGTCGCTGAGGGGGCGCCCGACGCGGAAGGCAACAAGGCGCCGGTGCCGGCCGGCGGCGAGGTCCGCTTCCGCGGGGTGTTTACGGGAAAATGGGCGATCGACGGCGCCGGCTTCGAGGTGCATGGCGGCACGCGCATCGACGACCGGCCGGAATCCGGCGAGCAGGCGGAGATGCGCGGCGTGATCGGCGCGGACGGGACGATCCGCGCCACGCGGCTGCGGTCGCGGTGAGGGCGGGGAGCCGGCGTTGACGCGCCGGCCGGCCAGCCGCTATGACCAAGCGCCGCTGCTTCGGGTGCGCGGGTATAGCTCAATGGTAGAGCAGCAGCCTTCCAAGCTGAATATGCGGGTTCGATTCCCGCTACCCGCTCCACAAACCGCCTGCGCGGCAGGTAAAAACTCCGCAGAAACCCTGAAGAATGGCGGAAATCCGCGGTCGCGGGGCTTTGCCGACTCGTTTGTGTCGGGATACAAACCGGGACACATTCCCCCTGAGGCAGGAATCCCGCGACGGTGCCGCGACGGCTGATCAAGATCGACGGCATCTGGCATTACCGCCGGCGGATCCCGGTGCGCTTCCGCGACGTCGACCCCCGCCGCTTCGCCAAGGTCAGCCTGGAAACACGGGATCTGTCCCGCGCGGAGAAGATGAAGGCGGCCGTCGAGCGCGAGCTCGAAAGCTACTGGATCGCACTGAAGCGCGGCGGGTCCGAAAGCGCCCGGGAGCGCTACATCGGCGCGATCGAGCGCGCCCGCCTCGAAGGATTCGAGTTCCGCCCGGCCGCCGAGCTCGTCCAAGATCCCGTCGCCGAGCTCGTCGCCCGGATCGAGCGGCTGGAGGAACTCGGGGCCCTGACCCTCCCGTCGTCGGGAGACGTCCCGGCGCCGACGCCCGCCGAGCGACAGGCCTTCGATGCCCTGTTCGGGACGGCGCCGCGGCCGGAGCTCACGCTGTCCAGCGCGCTCGAGCAATTCGAGGCGCTGACGTTCCACGACGTCTCTTCGAAGTCGGGCGACCAGATCCGGAAGTGGCGCAACGTCCGCATCGCCTCGCTGCAGAACCTGATCGCCCAAATCGGCGACAAGCCGATCACGCAGGTGACCCGCACCGACGCGCTCGCCTTCCGCGCCTGGTGGCAGGAGCGCGTCGTCCAGGAAGGCTATGCCCGCAACACCGCCAACAAGCAGATCGGCTTCGTGGCGCAGATCCTGGAGACGCTGAACGACAAGCTAGAGCTCGGGATGGGAAAGCCGTTCGCCCGGCTGCTGCTGAAGGATACTAAGACCGCGCGGCGGGCCGCCTTCACCGTCGAGCAGCTGCGCGCTCTGGCGGATGGCGGGCTCGCCGGCCTGAACGACGAGGCGCGCGATATCGTGCTGACGATGATCGAGACGGGCATGCGGCCAGCCGAGATTTGCGGGCTCGAGGAGGAGGACGTAATCCTGGATGGCCGCTGTCCGTTCGTCAAAATCCGGCCGAAGCCGCACCGGCAACTGAAGACGCCCGAACTCGGAACGCGACATGCCCCTGGTCGGGGCCTCGCTGGACGCAATGCGCCGACACCCCGCCGGCTTCCCGCGCTACCGTGACAAGGCCTCCAGCCTGTCGGCGCTCGTGAACAAGCATCTGAAGGCCCGCGGCTTGCTGCCGACCGACGATCACAGCCTCTATTCCATCCGGCACACGTTCCAGGACCGCCTCGAAGCCGCCGAGATGACGGACCGCATGCAGGCCGACCTGATGGGGCACAAATTCAACCGGCCGCGCTATGGTGAAGGCCCGACCCTGGAGCACAAGCGAGAATGGCTGCAGAAGCTCGCGATCACGTGACGGCCCGCCGATCCGACGCGGCGCGGGTCCGCAGGGCCCTGCAGGCGCGCGCGGCGCCGCGGCCGGAGCCGAAGTCGCCGGCGCTGCGCTCCCTCGTCCAGGCGCTCACCACGGGCGGCATGCGGGCCGACCACGCGGCCGCCGTCGCGAGCGCGATCCAAGAGCTCGTGCGGGAAGAGCAGATCCTGGCGCTCGGCAGCGCGATTCTCAGCATCGAACGCCGCGAGGAAGGGGGGTGACTCGCAATCGGCCAACCGAATTGGCCGAGCTGCCGCCGCGCAATCCTCGTGCCCTGGGGCTCCACCTTACCGACGCGGAGTGGCGGGCGCTCCGCGTATTCGTCGAGCAGGAGCCGCGGATAAAGCGGGTGCTGATTTATGGTTCGCGTCGGACCGGCGTCCGGCGGCCAAAGCCTGTTCCCGGGCCTCCGGACATCGACCTGGGTGTCGAGCTCGCCTGGCCGAACAGCCTGGGCGGCACGATCGAGCTCGGAGCGGCCGTGAAGGAGCGCTGGCAGGAATATTGGGTGGCGCACGGGATCCAGGTCGACTGGCACGGCTGCGGGGCGGCGTCGGACGCCTATCGGGTCGACGCGCTGGAGATCTTCCCCGGATGACTCGCAATCGGCGAAGCTGGTCACTAGATTGCCCAGCGTTGTGTTGCGTCCGCGTCCCCTCCCTTCCGGCTTCGTGCCGCCGCTCCGCCCGTCGCTCGTCGCCGAGCCGCCGGCTGGCGACGATTGGCTGCACGAGATCAAGCACGACGGTTTTCGCACGCTGGTCTCGGTCGCCGAGGGGCGTGTGCGGGCCTTCACCCGCAACGGCCACGACTGGACGCAAAAGTATCCGCGCATCGTTGCGGCCGCGGCGGCGCTCCGCTGCCGCTCGGCGCTGATCGACGGCGAGGCGATCGTCCAGGATGCTTCGGGCGTCTCCGACTTTCCCGCGCTCTGCCGGGCGATCGAGCGCCACCCGCAGCGGATCGTCCATTTCGCTTTCGACCTGCTTATGCTCGACGGCCGGGATTTCCGGGCCCGGCCGCTCGAGGAGCGGCGCGCGCGGCTGGAGGAGCTCCTCGGCGCCGACCCGCATGCCGGGCTGCAGTTCAGCGCGGCCGTCGCCGGCGACGGCGCCAAGGTCTTTGCGGCGGCCGAGAAGCTGGGGCTGGAGGGCATCGTGTCCAAGCGGCCGCGGTCGAAATACCGGAGCGGCCGGACGCGGACCTGGCTGAAGACCAAGAGCGTCGACGAGGGCGATTTCGTCGTCATCGGCACTGAGCGGCGGCCCGGCGTGCCGGCGCTGGCGCTGCTGGCGCGCGAGGCGGGCGGCGGGCTCGCCTATGCCGGCTCCGCCTTCGTGACGCTGAAGGAAGCCGAGCGGGAGAAATTCTGGCGCCGGGCCGAGGCGCTGCAGGCGGACCGGCCGACACTGGCGGGCTTCCGGCGCAAGCACGCGAGCTGGTGCCGGCCGGAGCTCCGGGTGCATGTCCGGCACCTCCGCGGCGGCGGCGAATATTTGCGCCATGCCGCGCTGATCGGAATGGCGGGGTGACCGGGTGTCAACGGCCTTGACGAGGGGCAACGGCGCTGCGTCTTTTTGGGTTACTCTGCATGGCGCTCGGACGGATCTGTGAGCATCATGGCTTTGACGGTCGCGTCGGTCACCCACGTTGAACCGCTGGCCGCGCAGATATCACGTGCCGCAGCTACAGTGGCGTTGCATAAATCCGTCAGGTCTCGTTCCGTCCAGCAGCAAATCCTGCCCGCAGCGCCATCTGGGCGACGATAGTCTATAGTATACACGTTGTGATCATGTCCCACCGCCCATAAGTGGTGCGCCACGACGTTGCGCTTCTCGCACAGTTTAGAGAGAGCGCCCAAGGCCGCGAGAATTCCGTTTGCTTCCGCTGCGTTGAAGGGCGCGTTCTTAACGACTGACGTGATAGCCTTTATCTTCCCCTCCGCACTGTTGATCGACGACAGGAGCGATGATGCTGTCTCCTGCGACATGCCGGTTGCTCTGCGAAGCGGCATAAGTAAGGCGAATTCAGCGAGTGACCAGCGGGCTATAAATTGCCCGACCAGAATTGAAAATTCCGGATGCTGGTCAAGATGGCCGGTCGAAAAACCCGCCTGTGCGGACGATTGTTCGGACAAGTGCCGAGCCTCCCGGCGGCATTTTCCGCGCACGCGGCCGTGATGGCAAGGCTCGCAGTCGGGGACTCGCGTTCTGCGCGCAAATCGTGCTACGGGGCCGCCGCTGCGAGATAGTTGACCGGCCCTCCGGCGCCAAAGGAGGGCCATCTTTGTTGAACGACTCGTCTTTGCACCGGCGCGACTGCGCCCCGGTGATTGATCTCGGCCCGATGCCGGATGACCTGCCCGTCGGGCACGTCGTGCCGGCGACAAAGGGGCCGGCACGCTGGCATATCGGCATGGGGACCGTCGCGACGGCTCCCGGCGCCGAACGCCTCCAGGAGCTCGCCGGCCAGTGCTGCGTGCTGATCCGCAGGGCGCTCAAGACACTCAGGGCGCAGCCCGACCGGGAGAGGCGGTTCCTGGCGATCGGGACGTGCATGCCGGAGCCGGTGCGCCGCATGCTCGATGCCTACGAATTGGGGGAGACGCGCGCGCCCCGGTTCCAGCCTTCGCCCAAAGACGTCGAGATCTATCTCGAGGTGCTTTCTTGGCTGACCTGGTACGAGCACCACGACGCCGACGGGCCGCGCGACGTGAAGATCATCATGGCGATCGCCGGCGGGGCGCCCGTCCACAAGATCGCCGCCCGGCACGGCCGATCGGAGAAGACGATCAAGCGGTGGGAGGCGAAGGCCTACGCCGCCATGACGCTGCGCAATTGGCAGGCGATCGAGCGGTTAAGCTAGGACTTTAACCTGCCAGCCCGAACGCCTCCTGCAGGACCCGCTGTATGCGCTACCTCGCTGGACGACTGGTCCGGGTTAATAACAATTGGCTGGCGGACGGCAAGCTGCCGTGGTGGGATGCTCATTTGCCGGTTGTGGACGAGAGCCCCCCAGCGTGAGTGACGTTTCCGATATCCAGCGCCTCTGGAAGAGGGCCGTGATTCATCTCGAGCCGCACGGTTCGATCGATGATCATCGCCGCTTCGTTGGTTCGATCGAAGGCTGGCAGCAGCAGCAAAGGTGGAACGGAACCGCTTTCATCCTGGCGGACGGCAGCGATCAGTTTCTTGTGACGGCGCGCCACGTGCTTCGGGGTCCGGAGGGGACGGTCCAGGCGCCGCCCGGCTCCGAATGGCATTTTGCCCGTGTCCTAGAGTCTGAGGGCAACCGCATAGCCAGCCGAATTTTCCGAGTGCGCTCACTGGACGAGCTGATCTCGAAAAGCTCGACAGGCCATCTAGAGGAGCACATCGGCATCCCGGGGGCAGGCACCCCGAACAGGCACTGCTTTACTTACTCAGATGCAGCAACAGACCTTGCTGTCATATCGTTGAATCGCGACGACACTGCCAAGTTTCGCGAAGATCTGCGACAGGCCGGCTATGAGCCTGTTCCTATCGAGATGGTTTCGGCCGATTTTCCCGCCGAGGGCGCCGAGGCCTTCACTGTCGGGTTTCCCGGCGGAACTTCGATCGTGACCACGAGGGGCGAGCCCTCCGCCTACTGGGGTTCGAGCCTGGTCTCCATACCGGTGTTCTGCTTCGGCAAGATCGCAGCGGTCCATCCGCTGCTTCCCACGTTCTGGTGCGACATCAGTGCCTATCCCGGCAACAGCGGCGGGCCGCTGGTGTGCGGCGACAAACTGGCCGGCATCGTGATCCAGCAGGCGGTCGTCGACGAGCAAAGAATCCCTTTCGCCAGGGTTATCTCCGCCAGCCAGATTCCCGCGCTGATTACCCGTCAGCGCGAGAAGGACGCATTGCATTCGGCGTGATGCCGAAAAAATCTCTTGACGTCCGTGTCCCGGATGTCCGACAAAACGGCCGATCGCATGATGGGCTTGTGAATTGCGCGCGGCGCGGTTCCCAAGCCCTTTTTGCTGAGTGACGATGCGTGAGTTTGACGGCCGGGCCCGCGAGGGCGCCGGCCGTTTTCGTTTGCCTGTTTGTCAGCGATACCGCCTTATTTTCCTACCCATCATCGGGAGGGAAGCGGGACCGCGAAGCGGCAGGTCCCCGGGCCGGTCGGCCGTCTTGCAGCAAGCGAAGGGGGCCGTTGGCGCGGCCGCCCCTCGCGCTCATTCAACGCCTTCGGGCGATCGAGGTTCACGGCATGCGGGCTCTGCAGGTCTTCGGCACGGCGAGCATCGTCGATGCGCGCGGCCGCAGGGTCGTGGTGGAGCGGAAGCTGTCGGCGCCGGCGCCGGCCGACGATTCTGTCGTCTATGACGCCACGACGCCGCTCTGGCGGCAGCTCGCCGCGATCGCCGGTGAGGTCCGGCGCCTGGATCCGGCGGATCGCCGGGATCCGGAACGTTTCCACGTCGACCGCAACGAGGTGTGCGGGAAGCTGATGGCGCTCTCGCGTGCGCAGCGGCCGCAGCGCTCGGCGCAGGGCTCGCCGCGGTAATTTCGGGCTTTCTGCCTTTCTGCCTTTTCTGAAGGGTTTCCATGAACCGCTCGGCAATCTCGCCGGAGGCCTTCCTCCTGGCGCTCTTCGCCATGTCGTTCGAACGCTCCGCGGCACGCCGCCGGCGCCTATGGGCGCGGCTCGACCGCCCGGAGCGCGACCTAGCGAACTGGCGCAAGCACGGCATCAGCCCGAAGAGGTTCCGGGCGCACCAGGCGGCGATCGGCGAACGCGGCCCGGAGCTGTTAGTCCCGAAGACGCGTGGCGCGATCGCCTGATGGCGCGGTTCCTCGTCCTGGTGGCGCTCGTGCTCGGCTTCTGCGTTGCCGAGGCCGTCGCGGCTCCGATTCAGTGCGCGTCGGTGAGCGCGATCGACCGCCTGCTCCGCCAAAAATATCAGGAGCGGCCGATCGGCGAGGGCACGGCCAACGGCGAGCGTTGGGCGCAGCTCTATATCTCGCGCAAGGGAACCTATTCCTTCGTCGTGACCAAGACGACGGGCGAGGCCTGCATCGTCGCCGCCGGCGAGGGCTGGGGGCCGGTCGGCGGGCTGCCGGGCGTCCAGTCGTAAGATGCTTTCGGGGCAGCTGGTGCTTCCGTGCCTGGCGCCCGAAGGCGCCGAGCTCGACAAGATTCTCGTGGCGCTTTGCGGCCCTGCAGGGCGCGATCGCCACGACCACAGTTTCCGGCGGCCGCGCGGGTCAGCGGTACGCGTTCGGTCCTCCGCCGTGGCCTTGAAGCCTGGACCGATGGGGCGAAGCGGCAATTAAGCCCCGGAAGGAGTCGCGCCCTTCCCGCCGGAAAACAGTAGTGAGCGATGGCGAGACAAGATCAGCGTAGCTTAGCAGCGCTCGCCTATCGCCACTTTTACAAGACAGCGGCCTGGCTGGCTGCGCGAGCGGCGCAGCTGCGCAAGCAGCCCTTGTGCGAGCGGTGCCTGATCCGCGGCCTGACGGTCGCGGCGACGATCGTGAACCATCGTGTCGCGCATAAGGGCGACTGGCGGCTTTTCATCGATCCGGACAATCACGAGTCGGCATGCAAGCCATGCCACGACGGCCTGATCCAACGCGAAGAGCGGCGCGGCTACGCCATCGGCGTATCAGCCGAGGGCCGGCCGAAGGATCCGAACCATCCCTGGAATAGACCGCCCGGCTGATCGCCAGGCGGCGACCTGATCGCCCCGAATGGGGGGCGGGTCGAAAGTCTGGCGCCTTCGCATAGGGGACCGGCGGGGGTCCTCCGTGCGCGCTGGGAGCAAATTGGGGAGGGGGGGTTTCGCCGGCGACAAAGGAAGGGGCGGCGGGGCCGATGCCGAAGAAATTTTCGTCGGTCGGGATCGCGCCGGGCGACCTGGAATCCAAGGCGTCGACGGCTTCGTTCAAGCGCCGGGTCGCGGCCGCGGGGCGGTGCCTGTCGACCGCGAAGGACGCGCTCGCCGAATTGGATTGGGGCGGACACGTCTTCGGGCTGACCAAGGGTCAGTTCAGCATGATCGATCTCGCCGCGGCCGTGCTCGACAAGACGGGCCCGGCCGACGTCGCGGTGTGGACCTGGTGCATCGCCGAATATGAGGTCGAGGCGTTCACGGCCTTCTTCTCCGACCGGCGCGTGACCAAGCTCCGCGTGGTGATGGATTGGGCCGGCGCGCAACGCGACATGCCGCTCGTCGGCGAGCTGCAGGCGCGCTTCGGCGTCGACTGCATTCGGGTCACGAAGACGCACGCGAAGATCGTCACGGTCGCCGCCGGCGACTGGCGGGTCGTGATCCGCGGCTCGATGAACCTGAATTCCAATCCGCGCTTCGAGCAATTCGACGTGTCGGACGACATCGCGGCCTTCAACCTGGTCGACGGCATGATGACGGAGCTCTGGGCGCGCGGGAAGGCGCTGCCCGTGCGCGAGCTGAAGCATGCGGACGCGACGGCTCTGCTCGACGCCGGCGAGGTGAAGGCTCCGCCGCCGAATTGGGCGCCGCCGGCCGACAAAAAGTGGTGGGTGACGTGAGGGGCAGGAAGCCGGCCGCCGCGGCCGCGGCAAGCAACGTCGTTCCCGGTCCCGGCGCCGATCGCGGCGTCGAGCTCGTCGAGCCCGACTGGATGATGGCCTGGCCGGGCGAGGAATGGGCGACGCGCTCGGCCGAGCTCGCCGGCGAATATTGGGAGTCGGTCCGACGCCACATGGAACGGGCGGGGACGCTCGGGCCCGAAAACGCGTCGGCGCTCGAGATCCTGGCGATCAATTACGCGCGCTGGCGCCTGGCCGAGGCCCATGTCCTCGCGCACGGGCCGATCGTCGCGGCGCCGCGCACGGGCGTGCCCATGCAGAACCCGTATCTCTCGATCGCGAACGCCGCGGCCGAGAAGGTCATGAAACTGGAGGCCGAGCTCGGCCTGCCGCCGTCGATGCGCGCCCGCGTGTCGAAGGCTCAAGGTCAGAAGCGGGCCGCGCGGGCCTCCGATGCGTTCCTCAAACAGAAGGGCGGTTAAGCCGCTCGACCCGACCACGGCCTGGGCCCGGGACGTCGCCAGCGGCAAGATCGTCGCCGGCGAGCTCGTTCGCCATGCCGCGGACCGGCACCTGCGGGATCTGAAGGACGGGGCGGCAAGGAGCCTCCATTTCGATCCGGCGCGGGCGCAGCGGGCGATCGATTTCTTTCCGGCGGTGCTGTCGGTGACCGCCGGCGCGTTCGCCGGCCGGCCGTTTCACCTGTTGAGCTGGCATCTGTTCGTGGTCGGCTCGCTGTTCGGCTGGGTCCGCGAGGATGGGCGGAGGCGCTTCCGCAGCGGCTGGCTGGAGACCGGCAAGGGGCAGGCAAAATCGCCGCTGATGGCGGCGATCGGCATCTTGCTGACCGGCTTCGACGGCGTGCCGCGGGCCGAAGCGTATGCGATAGCTGAGGACCGTAAGACCGCCAACGTGCCGTTCATGGACGCCGTGGCCATGTGCCGGGCGCCCATACCGGGCCAGGAGGACGAGCCGGAGGAGCTCCGGGAGACGCTGGAGAACCGCGGCGACGTGGTGATCCGCGGCACGGGCGACAACGCCTGGAAAATCGAGTTCCCGGATAGCGGGTCGAAGATGCAGTCGCTGGCCAACAGCGACACGATATCGGGCCCGAAGCCGGTCTTCATCCTGGCGGACGAGCTCCACGAGTTCAAATCGATCGACCCGATCGAGACGTGGAAGCGCGCGATCGCCAAGATGCCGGGCAACGCGCTCATGCTGCTCGGCACCAACACGCCGGCGTCGACGCAGCTTGTAGGCACGGCGCTCAGCGAGTTTTACCAGAAGGTCGCGAAGGGCGAGGTCCGCGACGACGCGGCTTTCGCCTTCATCGCGCGGGTCGACAAGGGCGACGACCCTTTCGCGGACGAGTCGTGCTGGGCGAAGGCGCTGCCGGCGCTCGGCATTACCTATCCGATCGAGAACGTCCGCGGCGAGGTCGAGACGGCGCGGGTGCTGCTGTCGACGCGGATGTCGGTCAAGCGGCTCTATTTCGGGATCCCGGTCGGCGCCGTCGATTTCTGGATCGCCGAGGAGGCCTGGGCGGCCGTCCAGGGCGTCGTCGACGTCGCGGCGCTGAAGGGCTGCCGCTGCTGGCTGTCGCTGGATCTGAGCGACAAGAACGACCTGACCGCGCTGACGGCGGTGTGGATCGGCAAGGACGGGCGGCTCTACGCCAAGACCTGGTACTGGACGACGAAGGACGGGCTCGAGGACCGGGCCCGGGCCGACCAGGCGCCCTATGACGAGTGGGTTGCGAAAGAGTTCCTGACCGCGGTCGACGGGGCGGTGATCGACAAGACGTTCGTGGCGGCCGAGGTGGCAAGGATCGTCGCGGAGCACGACGTCCGGTTCCTCTGCTTCGACCCGGCCGGCATGGGCGATTTCATGAAGGCCTGCGAAGAGATTGGCTTCGCGGTCTGGCTATGGGAAGGGCCTGAGACCCGGGAGGGGCAGGGACTGAAGCTCATTCCGCACGGCCAGGGCAACCGGGTGTTCTTCTACAAAGAGCTCGACGAGAACGGCCAGCCGATCGAGCGGCTGTGCATGCCGCGCTCGATCGAGAAGCTCGAGGACGCGATCCTGAAGAGCGAGATCGTCGTCGAGGCGTCGCCGGTGACCTATTCCTGCGCGGCCAACGCCTTCGTGCTGCCTGACGGCCAGAACAACCGCTGCTTCGACAAGAAGCGCTCGCGCGGCCGCATTGACGGCCTGGTCACGCTGGCGATGGCGACCGGCGCCGCGCGCATGGCCGAGATTAACGACACCTCGGTGTACCGCAGGCGCGGCGCGCTGATCTTGTGAGGGCTAATGACGTCGTTCTGCGAGCTGGTCGGCATACGGCCAATGCCGGCGGCGGCTGAACAATTCTCGCCCGCGGCTGTCGGGCGCGAGGTGGTCCTTCGGCCCATGGCGTCAGTCCAGCCCGCCGGCGGGGGACGTGAGATCAACACCTCGGCCGAGCTCGACGCTTACCTTCGCGAGGGCGCCGACACCGCGGCCGGCGTCAACGTGACGCCGGAGACGGCGATGCGTGTCGCGGCCGTGTTCGGATGCGTGCGCATCATCTCCGGCGCGGTGGCGACGCTGCCGCTTCAGATCAAGCGGAAGCTCGACCATCGGACCCGCGAGGACGCGGACGATCATGCGGTCGCCAAGCTGTTCCGGCGGCGCCCGAACGCCTGGATGAAGCCGGCGCAGTTCAAGCGCATGCTGCAGGCGCACAAGCTGCTCCGCGGCAACGCCTATTGCCTGAAGGTGTTCGGCGTGGGCGGCAGGCTGATCGCCCTGCACCCGCTGCATCCTGACCGGGTGCATCCGCGGCAGCGGCCGGATGGCTTGCTCGAATACGTTTATCACCGGCCGGGTGGCGGCACGATCGTTTACCAGCAGGCGGAGATCTTCCACCTGATGGGGATGACGCTCGACGGCATCGTCGGCGTGTCGGTGCTCACCTATGCCCGCGAGACGATCGGCCTTGCGCTGGCCACGTCCCGGCACGGCGCCGGTTTTTTCAAGAACGGCACGCACATCGGCACGGTGATCCGGCACCCTCACAAGGTGGGGCTGGAGGGCATCGAGTTCCTGAAGGCCTCGCTCGAGGAGTTCCGCAGCGGCGGCGAGCGCGAGCACAAGACGCTGATCCTGGAGGAGGCTGCCGAGCTCGAGCGGCTCGGCATGACGGCGGCCGACGCGCAGTTCGTCGAGACGTTGGGGCTCACGCGGACCGAGATCGCCATGTTCTTCGGGGTGCCGCCGCACATGCTCGGCGACACCGCCAAGTCGACGAGCTGGGGTGCCGGCATCGAGGCGCAGGCGCGGGGCTTCGTCGCATTCACGCTCGAGGACTGGCTGACCGGCTGGGAGGAAGGCGTCAATGCCGACCTGATCGGCGACGACGAGCCCGACATTTACGCGCGTTTTAACCGCAACGCTCTCGTGCGCGGCGACCTTAAAACCCGCTGGGCTGCCTACGTGGCTGGCCTGCAGTGGGGCGTCTACAGCCCGAACAAGGTGCTGGAGATGGAGGACGAGAATCCGCGCGAGGGCGGCGACGTCTTTTATCCGCCGCCGAACACGGCCGGCAAAGCCGCCGGCGACGAGCCGGCTGATCCCGACGACAAAAAGGACAGCTTGGATGACCCTTCGGACGCTGCCTGAAATCAAGGCGCTGTCGCTGCCGGAGACGCTCGCCTGGGATATGCGCCCGGACGCGCTCGAGCGCTGGGACGGCGGGATCCGCGCGGCCTCCGACGAGACGGCTGACAACGTGATTACCGTCTATGACGTGATCGGCCAGGATTTCTGGACGGGCGCCGGCGTCACGTCGAAGCGGGTTGCCGGGGCGCTGCGGACGATCGGCAAGCGCGACGTCGAGGTCCACATCAATTCCCCGGGCGGCGACTTCTTCGAAGGCGTCGCGATTTACAACATCCTTCGCGAGCACCAGGCCAAGGTCACCGTCAAGGTGATGGGGCTCGCCGCGTCGGCGGCGTCCGTGATCGCCATGGCCGGCGACGAGATCCTGATTCCGCGGATCGGGTTTTTCATGATCCACAATGCATGGGCCGTGGCCGTCGGCAACCAGCACGACATGCGCGAGGCGGCCGAGACGCTGGCGCCCTTCGATGAGGCGATGGCCGGGCTCTATGCGGAGCGCTCCGGGATGGAGCGGAAGGCAGTCGCGAAGCTGATGGACAATGAGACCTGGCTGAACGGCGAGCGCGCCGTGGCCGACGGCTTCGCCGATGCGCTGCTCGGCGACGACCAGGTCAAGAGCGACCCGGCCAAGGCCGCGACGCTGGAATCGATCAAGGCGGTGCGCCGGACCGAGGCGCTCCTGCAGAAGGCGGGAGCGACGCGCTCCGAGCGCCGCGACCTCATAAAGTCTTTGACGGGGGGCAAGCCGGGCGCTGCCTCCAATTCCGACGGCAAGCCTGGCGCTGCCGATGCCTGGATCGCTGCCGCGCAGGCCGCGACCACGACGCTAACGGGAGCGCCTGCCGGCTAGGCCGGCCCCGCCCCAACCAACGGGAGTAATCCGAAATGAAGCATGTTTCGCGGGCCGCGCTGGCGGCCCCCGTGGCGATTCCGCGCGGCATCGTGGACGTCCGCGCCGAAGCCGAAGTGAACCCGGCCAAGGTGCTTGCCGACCTGCAGTCGGCCTGGGCGACGTTCAAGGCCGAGCACACCGACCAGCTCGCCGAGATCAAAAGGGGCTACGCCGACGTCGTGAAGGCGGAGAAGGTCGACCGCATCAACTCCGCGGTCACCGATATGCAGAAGGCGCTCGACGCGCAGGCGCAGAAGATCGCGGCGCTCACGGTCGGCGCCGGCGCCGGCGGCAACCAGGTGGACCCGGACGTCGCGGCGCACGGCCAGGCCTTCAACCAGTTCTTCCGCAAGGGCGCCGATGCAGGCCTCCGCGAGCTCGAGGTGAAAGCCAAGCTCTCGGTCGGCTCCGACCCGGACGGCGGCTACGTCGTCACGCCGACGATGGACACGGCCATCACCCGCGTGCTCGGCAAGGTCTCGGCGATGCGGCAGCTGGCGCGCGTGATCACCATCTCGAGCTCGTCCTACAAGAAGCTCAAGAACGTCGGCGGCGCGAGCTCCGGCTGGGTTGGCGAAAAGGAGACCCGCTCCGAGACCAACACGCCGCAGCTCCGCGAGCTCGAATTCCCGGTGATGGAGCTCTATGCGGAGCCGCATGCGACGCAGTCGCTCCTGGATGACGCCGCCGTCAACATCGAGCAGTGGCTCGCCGACGAGGTGTCGATCGAGTTCGCCGAGCAGGAAGGCGACGCGCATATCAACGGCGACGGCGTGAAGAAGCCGCGTGGCGTGCTCGCCTATGACACGGTCGCGAATTCGGCCTGGGCGTGGGGCAAGCTCGGCTTCGTGGTGACCGGCGCTGCGGCCGATTTCGCCGCCTCGCCGAACCAGGCCAATGCGATCATCGACCTGATCTACTCGCTGAAGAAAGGTTATCGGCAGAACGCGCGGTTCCTGAGCAACGACATGCTGGTTGCGAAGATCCGCAAGTTCAAGGACGCCGACGGCCAGTATCTGTGGCAGCCTTCGCTGCAGGTCGGCGAGCCGGCGTCGCTCATGGGCTATGCTCACGAGACCGACGACAACATGCCCGACGTCGGGGCGAATGCCTTCCCGCTGGCGTTCGGCGACTTCGCCCGCGGCTATGTGATCGTCGACCGCACCGGGGCCCGCGTGCTCCGCGACCCGTTCACCGCCAAGCCCTACGTGAAGTTCTACACGACCAAGCGCGTCGGCGGCGGCGTGGACGATTTTCAGGCGATCAAGCTCCTGAAGTGCTCGGGCTAATCGGCCCTCCCCTGAAACCGGGGCGGGCCTCCGAGCCCGCCCTTTAGTCCCGAGGCCATCCCGGCCGGGAGTGATCATTCTGGAAAGGACGGCGCATGAAGCGCGATCTCTTCAATCATATTCACCCGCTGCGGGCGATCTCGCCGGTGGCGAGCGCGGCGGACAACACGCCTATCGTCTCGGAGATCATCGACACCAAGGGTTTCGACAGCCTGACGTTCGTGATCGCCACGGGCGCCCTGCCCGATGCCGATGCAACCTTCACGGTCCTCGTCGAGGACGGCAACGCCGCGAACCTGTCTGACGCGGCCGCGGTGGCGGCCGAGAACCTGCTCGGCACCGCGGCCCTGGCGGGCTTCAGCTTTGCCGACGACAACGAGACGCGGAAGATCGGCTACGTCGGGGCCAAGCGCTACGCGCGCCTGACCATCACGCCGGGCGCCAACACCAGCGCGTCGCTGGTGTCGGCCGTGGCCGTCCTCGGCCATCCGCATCTCGGCCCGACCGCCAATCCGCCGGTCTAAGCGGGCCTGGTCTGAGCACATCGGGGCCGCCTTCGGGCGGCCCTTTGCTTTTCCACTTTGTGTAAACCCGGAGGCCTCGCCGTGGCGAAGGTGACGACCCGTTTTCCCGGCGTGCCGGATGGCGAGACGCAAGTCCGCTGGTTTGAGCCTGGCGACGATATCGTCGGCGATCTCGAGCGCGTGGCGATCGCCGAGGGCTGGGCCGAGGGCGCTGTTGCCATAGAAGGCAACAAGGCGCCGCCTGCAGGCGCCGGCGACGGCGAGAAGGACGGAATCCCCGTCGAGCTCAAGGGCCTGTCCTGGCCGAAGCTGCAGGCCGAAGTGAAGAATCGGACCGGCAAGCGGCCGAAGAACATGGCCGAGGCGATCGCGTTCCTGAACGGCGTCGCCTGATCCCCATGCTGAAGCCCGTAAGGACGACGGCCCCGGCGGTTGTCGTGGATCTCGCGGCCGCGAAGCTGCATTGCCGCGTCGACCATGCCGACGAGGACACGCTGATCACGGCGCTCGTTGCGGCCGCGACGGAGCACCTCGACGGCCATGCCGGGATCCTCGGCCTGGCGCTCGTCACGCAAAAGTGGCGGCAGGATTTTGGATGCTTCCGCGATTGCTTGCGCCTGCCGCTCGGGCCGGTCCAGTCGATCGACAGCGTCAAGTATTACGACGCCGCCGACGTGCTGCAGACCGTCGACCCGGCTGTCTATGCGCTTTATGCCGATCCGCTCGGGCCCGTCGTCATGCTCCGGTCCGGGAAATCCTGGCCGGGACCGATCGCCTGGCGCCCCGACGCCGTCCAGGTGACGGCCGTCTGCGGCTTCGGCGCCGCCGGCGACGTGCCGGCGCCGCTTCGGGCGGCCATCCTACTGCTCGTCGGGCACCTCTATGCGAACCGCGAGGCGACGATCGCCGCGGCGCTCGCCAAGCTGCCGATCGGCGTCGACGCGCTGATCGCGCCCTATCGCCGGGTCGGGTTCTGATGGCCGGCGCCGGCGCGCTGAATAAGCGCGTGACGTTTCAGGAGGAGAGCAAGACGCCGGACGGCATGGGCGGCAACGCCGTCGGCTGGGCGAATGTGCTGACCGTGTGGGGCGAGTTCGTGCCGGAGCGCGGCGCCGAGCGGGTCGAGGCGGGGCGGCTGAACGAAGCGGCCATGGGAATCCTCCGCATCCGCAGCTCGGCCGCGTCGCGCGTGATCGGGCCGTCGCACCGGGTGCTGATCCCTATAAGTCCCGGCAACATCGTGGCGCACCAGGTCCGCTCGATCGCGGATCCGGACAACCAATTCCTCGAGATCGTGGTCGAGCGGGGCGTCGCCAGCTGATGGCGGACGGCGTCAGGCTCACGATCCGCCGCAAGGACAAGCTCGCGGCCAAGTTCCGGCGCCTGGCGCCGGAGGCCGACAAGGAGCTCGCGGCAGCGAACGGCGAGTCGGCGCAGGAGATGGTCGGCCTGGCGCAGGGTTTTGCGCCGGTCGAGAGCGGAGATCTCCGCGACAGCATCAAGGCGACGCCGCCCGGCGAGGTGCCGCCGGCCTATGCGCAGGGCGGCAAGCCGACCGACACGGGCGCCTGGCTGGTGACGGCCGGCAACGAAAAGGTCCGCTATGCGCACCTGGTGGAGTTCCCGACGCCGGCGCACGTCAACGGCGGCATTTTCGAGGGGACGGAGCACCCGGGCACCGAGGCGCAGCCGTTCTTTTTCCCGGCCTATCGGCTGGTGAAGCGAAAGCACAAGGGCCGGGCGTCCCGAGCGCTCCGCAAGTCGATCAAGAAGGTTGCCGGGAAATGAGCTCGAGCGCGGTGCAGAAGGCGGTCTATGACGCGCTGATCGCCGCCGGGATCTGCAGCGGCCGCGTCTATGACGACGTCGAGGCCGACGTCGTGTTCCCCTACGTGTCGTTCGCCGGCGGCGGCGCGCTCCCGGTCGACGTGTCGGCCGCGGCTGCGGCGAGCGACGACGGGTCGGCCGAGACGGTCAATCTCGACGCCTGGTCGCGCTACGCCGGCCGCAAGGAAGTTTCGGACGTGCTGGCCGCCATCAAGGCGGCGCTGCACGGCCAATCGCTCAACGTCGCCGGCCGGGCGTCGGCGCACTGCTTCGTCCGCATGACGCGGGATTTCCCGCTGCCGGACGGCAAGACGCGGCACGGGGTCGTGACGCTGGAAATCATCTGTCGAAACTGAAGGGGTTCTGACCAATGGCAGCTCAAAAGGGCTCGTCTATCCTGATCAAGCGCGAGTTGGCGGCGACGCCGGGCACGTTCGCGGCGATCGCGGGGCTTCGCACCAAATCGATCGAGCTCAATTTCGAGACGGTCGACGTGACCAGCTCCAATTCCACGAACAAGTGGCGGGAGCTCCTGGAGGGCGCCGGGGTTAAGTCCGCGTCGATCTCCGGCGCCGGCATCTTCAAGGACGACGCGACCGACGAGGGCGTCCGGGCGGATGCCTTCGCCGGCACGATCAGAAAATACCAGTTTGTCGTGCCCGGCTTCGGCACCTTCGAGGGGCCGTTTCAGGCGTCGAAGATCGCCTATGCGGGCGAGCACAATGCCGAAGTCACTTACGACATGGCGTTCGAGTCGGCGGGCGAGCTGACGTACGTGGCGGCTGCCTGATGCAGCCGGCGAACGAAGCGCGGGGCGAGGTCGCGGTCACGATCGGCGGCGTCGACCTGGTCGTCGCAGCCGAGATGGAGCGCCTGGCGCAGCTCTCGGCGGTGCTGGACTGCCAGTCGCTTGCCGATCTGCAGCGGCGCGTGTTCCAGGCGGAGCCGCGGGCGATGTTCGGCGTGCTGGCGACCTGCGTGGTGCGCGGCGACAGCGAGGCCGCGAGGAGCAAGCTCAAAATTCCGGGGTGCCTCGATCTCTCGAAGGCCATGCAGAAAGCCGTTCTGCACCACCTTGGGGATGCCCCAAAGGGAAACGCATCAGGCGCCGGGGTGACGGGCTCCAGTCCTTCCCCTGGCGCGACTGGCTCGGCACCGCGCAAGCCCTCGGGTGGACGCCGCAAGGGTTCTGGCGCTCGACCCTGACGGAGTTCTTCGCCGCCGTCGACGGCGAGAACCTGAAGAACCGAGGCGGGACCAAACCGCTGGAGCGGGACGACTTCGACGAGCTCGTCGCCGAGCACGGCGAGATCTCGCAATCGATCGTGAAGGCTGAGGCGGAATGAGCGACGAAGTCGAGCGCCTTGCCGTCCTGATCGAGGCGAACATCAAAAGCTACGAGCGGGCCATGGCCCGCCTGGAGCAGAAGACGACCGGGGCGCTTGCCAAATCGTCCAGGTCGGTCAAGTCGCTGGATACCCAGCTGAAGGGCCTGGCCCTGACCGGCCGGACGGTGATGCAGGCGCTCGGCGCCGGCGCGCTCGTCGGCGGCCTCGCGTCGCTGCCGGCCCTGATTCGCGAGACGGTCGGGGAGCTCGCGGCGATCGCCGACGTCGCCGACAAGGTCGGGCTCACGACAGAGCGGCTGCAGGAACTGCATTTCGCGGCGGAGCAGAACGGCTCGTCGGCCGCGGACATGAGCGCCGCGATGGAGCAGTTCTCGCGCCGCCTGGGCGAGGCGGCACAGGGCGGCGGCGAGCTGTTCCGGATCCTCCAGGCAAACGGCATCGAGATCCGCAACGTCGACGGCTCGATGCGGCCGCTGAACGACCTGCTGGCCGACTATGCGGATCTGATCAAGAACGCCGGCTCCGACCAGGACCGGCTCGTCCTGGCGACGGAGGCCTTCGGGCGCGCCGGCGACGATATGGCCAATGTGCTGCGGAACGGTTCGGCGGGGCTGAACGATGCGGCGCGCGAGGCCCATGCGCTCAAAGTCATCCTCGGCGACGACCTCGTGCAGGCCGGGCGCGACGTCGACGACGAGTTCGCGGCGCTGCAGTCGCGTTTCGACACGCTGGTCAAAAGCGAGATCGTCCGCGTCATCGATGACGTGAAGGGAGCTGCAGCCGACCTTGCGGCGGTCGGCGACGCGGCCGCGGCCGCTTGGGGCCGCTTTGTCGAAATCTGGAATCAGGTCGCCGGGATCTCGGCTGAAGACGCCGCCAAGGCGCAGCTGAAGGCTGGCCTGCTGCAAGGCGCGGTGACCGGAGATTTCGGGACCGCGGGTGTGACCGACTGGATCACGTTCCCGGAGGCGCCGAAGGGCGACCGGGCCGACGCTGCTCCGGCGCCGACGACCGTGCTGCCGCCGAGCAAGTCCAGCAGTGGGAGTTCGGGGCGGACGCCGGAGGAGGAATTCGCCCGCGAGATCGCGAATATTCAGAAGCGGACCGACGCGATCGCGCTCGAGGCGGCGACGATCGGGATGTCCACCTATGAGGCCGAGAAGGCCAAGATGGCCTTCGACCTTTGGCAGGCGGCAATCGATGCCGGCGTGGCGATCACGCCGCAGCTTACCGCCGAGATCGACCGGACCGCCGAGGCCTATGCCCGGCAGACGGCGCAGCTCGAGGAGACCCGCGACGCGCAGGAGCGGCTGAACGAGCAGGCGCAGTTTTTCGGGGACATGGCCTATGACGGCCTGTCCTCGGTGCTGGTGCATGGCGAGGACGCGATCGACGTCGTCAAGCGGCTCGGCCAGGCGCTCCTGGACGCGGCGCTGCAGGCGGCCATCCTCGGCGACGGCCCCTTCGGCAGCGGCGGCCGCGGGATTGTAGGGGCGATCGGCGCTGCCTTCGGCCTCGGCCGAGCGACCGGCGGGCCGGCGCAGCCGGACGTGGCGATCCCGGTCGGCGAGCGCGGCCCGGAGCTGTTCATCCCGAAGACGCGGGGCACGATCGTCTCGAATTCCGAACTCGGCCGCATGGGCCGCGGCGGCGGGCTCTCGATGGTCAACCATTTCGACCTGCGGAACGCCGATCCTTCGATGAAGCCGTGGATCGAGGGGCAGCTCGCGCGGGTCGAGGCGAGCATCGTGCCGAAGGTGCAGAAGGCGATCCGCCAAGGGGTCATGCGGTAAATGGCGATCACCTATCCCCGGGCGCTGCCGGCGACGCGCTTCGCCAGGTCGAATTTCCAGCTGCAGCGCTACAATTCGGTCAACCTGATCGAAGGGGGCGCGACGGAGGGTTTCGACGTCGCGGACCCGCGCTGGCGGGGCTTGTTCCTGTCGCGGCCGGTCGCGGAGCCCGATATCGGCGTGTGGGAAGCCTGGGGCGAGAGCCTCGACGGCGTGATGAAGCGCTTCCTCGGCTATGACACGAAGCGGCCGTTTCCGCGCTCCTACCCGAACGGCTTCGCCGGGGTGAACCGCGCCGGCGGCGGCGCCTTCGACGGGACGGCGACCGTGACGGCGCTGACGGCGAGCACGATCGGGCTCTCGGGGCTGCCGGCCAACATGCCGCTGAAGGTCGGCGACGTCGTCAGCCTGGTGCAGTCGGCGAAATACGGGCGGTTCCGGATCCTGGAGGATGTGACCGGCTCGGCCGGCGGCGTGGCGACGGTGACGGTGCGGCCGTTCGTGCTGACCAACATCTTCACGACGGCGGCGCAGGCGAATTTCGACAAGCCGAAGGCCGAGATGATCGTCGAGCCCGGGAGCTGGGACATCAGCCCGGAGGGGATTTTCTACCGGGTGTCATGGTCCGGGCTGCAGATCCTCTACTGACCGGCACGCAAGCAATTCTTGTAAAGGGCGGCCTCTAGGGCCGCCCTTTTCGTTTCAGGGCCCTGCCTATGCTTGATATCGACGCCGGCCTGCAGGCGCTGCTGGATAGCGGGCGCGTCGTCGACCGGGCGCTCCTCCTCTTCATGTTCCCGTCGGGGAATTACGGTTTCTGGAGCGGGACGGGCCCGCGCGTCTACAACGGCAACACCTATGTCGGCGCCGGCCGGCTGCTGACCGCGCAGCTGTCGACCGAAGAGGTGTCGGACGGCACGGCGCGGGAGATGTCGATCGAGCTCTCGTCGATCCCGAATTCGGGGCTGACGCCGGACGTGCTCGCGACGATCGAGCTGGAATCCTACAAGGGCCGGCCGGTCCGCCTCTACCAGATGTTCCTCGATCCGGACACGCAGGCGGAAGTCGGCGTCGTGCTCCGCTTTGCCGGCACGGTCGACGAGATCCCGCACGAATACCTGGTCGGCGGCAAGTACTCGCTGACCGCGCACTGCGTCAGCCGGGCGATCGACCACCAGAAGACCGGGCACCAGCTGCGGTCGACGGATTCGCAGAAGCTGATCGATCCGGACGACGACGGCAGCTTCGACCGGGCGGCGACGGCCGGCACGGAACTCATCAATTGGGGCCAGGCCCCGTCCGAAGCGACCGACTAGGGCGGCTTTTCCAACATGGCTGAGGTTGCGAACTGGGAGGACCGGCTCCTCGCCGCGTGGGATTTCCACGAACTCGGCGCCGTTCAGCTGGGCGGATTCCAATTGCCTGTGGCTGGCGCTCGACTGCGCCGAGGCGGTGACCGGCATCGATCCCTATGCGGACGAGCGCGGCCGCTTCACCACGCGCCGCGGCGCCGCCTTGCGGCTGAAGCGGCGCGGCTTCGATAGCGTCGAGGCGGCGATCGCCGCGGTCTACCGGCCGATTCCGATGGCGGAGGCCAAGCGCGGCGACGTCGCGATCGTGCCCGAAGAGTTTCTTGCGCTCGGCGGGCTCGGCACGTGCGGGACCGTGCTCGGCACGCATATCGCCTGCAAGGGGCTGCAGGGCCTGGTGCGGACGCCGGCGCTTCCTGACTACCGCTATTATTCGGTCCGCCCCTGATGCTCGCCTTGAAGGCATTGGCCCTGCTCCTGGCGAGCGGGGGGTTGGCGCGTGCCGAACCGATCTCGCTGGCCATCCTAAGCGCCGTCGGCATCAACGCCGTCGCCGGGTCATTCGCCGCGGTGATCACGACGATCGCGCTGACGGCGGCGGTGAGCGTCGGCCTGAATTTCGTGACCGGCCTGCTGCGCAAGCCCGCGGCGGAGGAGGCGCCGCGTGGCGTCCAGGAGCAGGTGCAATTCGGCGGCGACGTGCCGCGCCAGGTGGCGATCGGCAAGGTCGCGACCAAAGGCCACTTCATCCACTGGAACACGTACGGGTCAAAGCACCAGTACGTGCAGCTCGTCTTCGTGCTGTCGGAGATGCAGTGCCAGGGGCTGAACGGCGTTTGGGTCGACGGCACCTGGCACGCGCTCAACCCCGTGGCGATCCCGGGGGGGAATACCGAGCACGCGCGGTTTGAGGTCGACGGCTTCGGCGATCGCTTCATCGTCCGCTTCTTCGATGGGCGATACGACCAGAGTGCCGACAAGGAGCTCGTCGACGAAGCGGAAGCGACGGCCTCGGGCTTCGTGTGGACGTCCAACAAGCGGCTCCGCGGCTGCTGCTACGTTTCGGTCACGCTGAAATTCGAGCCGGAGTATTTCCCGGCGGGCACCCCCGACCTGTTGTGGGAGCTGTCGGGCGCCAAGCTTTACGACCCGCGCTTCGACACGACGGTCGGCGGATCCGGCCCGCAGCGCTTCAACAACCCGGCGACGTGGGTGTTTTCGGAAAACCCCGCGGTCGGGCTCAATCACTACCGGCGCGGCTTTTTCCTGAACGGGGTGCGCGTCTGCGGCATGGGCTGGCCGGCGGCGGACATCTCGACGGCGCACACGATCGCCGCCGCCAATATCTGCGACGAGACGGCGACGCTGGAGGCGGGGGGGACAGAGCCGCGCTACCGCGTGTCGCTGGTCGTCAAGGACGACGTCGAGCATTGGCAGAACGTCCACGCCTTCCACCAGGCCATGGCCGGGTTTGAAGCGGAGCGCGGCGGCATCACGGCGGCGATCGCCGGCGCGGCGCAGCTTCCGGCGCTGACGATCACCGACGACGATCTGGTCGTCGGCAAGCCGGTGCGGGTGAGCTTCCAGACGCCGCGAGACCAGACCGCCAACGCGGTGACCGGCACCTATACGGAGCCGAAAGAGCAATGGGGCTCGACGCCTTACGAGTCGCTCTACACCCCGGCCTGGGAGGCGCAGGACGGCGACGAGAAGCTGCCGGTCGTCCTCGACCTGCCGATGGTCGCTTCGAAGACGCAGGCCGAGCGGATCCGCTCGATCCGGGCGAACGAGACGCGGATGAAAGGCCGGGGCACGCTCCCGGTGCGCTTTTCGCGCCTGGCGGCGCAGGCCGGCGACGTAATCCGCTGGAACTCGGCGCGCTACGGCGACCGGCGCTGGCAGCTCATGCGGCGCATCATCGGCGCCGACCACGTGCTCTATTGGGAGATCTCCGAGACCGCGGCCGCGGTCTATTCGGCGGCGGGGCTGCCGCTGAAGTTTTACCGGCTGCCGCCGACACGGAACCTCCAGGATCTGCCGACGACGGTCGCTGGCTTCCTGGTGGCTGCCACGACCGACGTCCAGGGCGGCGTGTCGGTCCCGTGCATCACGGCGACATGGACGGCGCCGGGCGACCGCCGGGTCAAGGCGGTGATCCTGGAATATCGGATGGTCGGCACGCTCGCGGCGACGCGGGTTCGCGACAATTCGCCGGAGGACGGGTCCTTCAAGATCCACAACGTCGTGCCGGGCCGCAATTACGAGGAGCGGGCGACGATCGACACCGTGCCGGCGCGTTTCACGACGTGGACCGCCTGGACGCCGGCAACGGCGCCGTCGGCCAATCCCTACACGATCGACGTCGAGGCGGACCTGGCCGAAACGAACGCGGCGCTCGATCAAAGCGTCGTCAACGCCGCGGCGACGGCCAACGCCATCCGCGATTTCCAGCGGGAGCTGATGGAGCAGCTCGCCGCCGACGCGGCGGGCGAAGCGAGCATCGCGTGGCTGGCGCGCGAGGACGTGCGGGTCGAGCTCCGGGCCAATTACCGGGACGTCGACGCACGGCTGGTCAGCGAGCAAATTGTCCGGGCCTCGGAAACCTCGGCGCTCGCGGCCGACCTCCTGGCGCTGTCGGCAGAGGTCGCCGGGATCGACACGACGGCCGTGGCGACCCTGTCGGCGCGGGTCGATGTGACGGAAGCCGAAATAGACGTGCACTCGGCGTCGATCCTGACGCTGGACAGCCGCATCAGCGGGGTCGAAGGCGTAAACGACAGCCAGGCCAGCACGCTCGTATCGTACGGCACTCGCATCACCGCGGCGGAGGGGGTCAATACCAGCCAGGCGAGCGCGCTGGTTTCGCTCGACAGCCGCATGACCAGCGCGGAGGGCACGAACACCGCGCAGGCGTCGTCGATCTCCAGCCTGAATTCCAGCGTCACCAGCATCAACGGGACGCTCTCCTCGCACGCTTCGTCGCTGACCAGCCTCACGGCGAGCTACAACGACATTTCGGCGAACGCGCTGTTCTCGATCGCCGCGGCGGCGGATCAGACGGGCGCCAGCATCCGCATCGCCTTTCGCATGCGGGTCAACACTGGATCGGCCTTCTTTGAGTCGGGTCTCTACGGGGAGATCGTCGGCGGGGTCAGCCGATGGATGGTGCTGGCCGACAAGTTCATCATCGCCAGCGCGGTCGGCGGCACGGTCGCGGTGCCGTTCATGGTGACCGGCGGCGCCGTGCACATGCAGAACGTCAACATCAGCGGCTCGCTGGTGGTGACGGGGTCGATCGACACGCCGAAGCTCGCCGCCAACGCCGTCACCAACTATGTCTGGGTCACCCCTGCCGACAAGAATGTTGCAGACCCTGCCGGCGGCGGCCCGTCGTGGGGGCACGTTGCGGACCTGAACATCAATCCGCTCGGCAGACCGGTCAAGATCACGGTCTCCTTCACCGTCACGAACACGACGACGAGCGCCTACGAGTGCCGCGTGCGTCGCGGGCTGCCGACGCCGCGGGACTTTGCGAGCGTCTCTATCCAGCAAGGCAATAACGTCAACGTGTTTGTTTCCGTGGTGGATGACGACCTCCTGACCGGCAGCCAGAACTACCGGGCGGAGCTGCTCCTCGACAGTGCCGACCGCGACCTGGAGGCAATCTTCATGGACGCAACGGTGCTGAAGAAATGAGCCGAAAGTTTATTGTCCATGACCTGGCGACAGGCGAGATCGTCAGGCGCGGCGTGGCGGATGAGGACAACTGGGCGGACCAGGCCCAGCCGGGACAGGGCATGCTGGAGAGCGATGCCGACCCTCGACACTTCCGAGTGGTCGAGGGAGAGATCGTCGAGCGGCCGGCGCTGGCGCTAAGTAAGACTGATATCGCAGCCGATGGCGCCGACGAGGCGGTTGCGGACGTGCCGGCCGGGACGCGTGTCTATGCCAGGCGCGGAACGGGCGCGAATGGCGACCGCGGCTGGAGCGAGCATTTTGCCGGCGAGACGGAGGGCGAGCCCTTCGTGTTCACGGCGATCGAGCCGGGCGCTTACCGGATCCGCCTGGTGCCGGCGTTCCCCTGGCAGGTGCTAGACGTCGAGGTCGTCGCGACATGAAGGTCGTCGCAGGGCGGACGCTCGATGCGATCAAGGCCGAGCTTTTGGCCGACGTCGACCGGCAGGCCGAGGCCGTGCGGCTCCGCTACATCACGGCGGGCTCCGGCCAGGCGCTGACATATCAGCAGAAAGCCGCGGAGGCGGCGGCGTTCGCGGCAGAACCGGCGATCGATCCGGAGCTGGTGCCCCACATCATGGCGGAGGTGGGGATCACGGCCGAGACGCCGGAGGAGGTCGCCGCGATCATCCTCGGCCGCCGCGCCGACCTGCAGCTCCTGTCGGCCACGATCGAGCATTTCCGGCTGGCCGCCAAGCAGGCGATCGCCGCCGCCGAGAGCCTGGCCGACGCGGCCTATTACGCAAAGGTCGACTGGTCGCTGATCGGCTGAGAGCGCCGGCCGTGGACTGCAATGGGGGTCGCCGCGGCGGCCCTTTTTCTTTGGGGTGACGCATGAGCTACTACAAGGCCGGGACGATCAACGTCGCCAACGGCTCGGCGACTGTCGCTGGCTTCGGCACGCTGTTTCTCGCCTACGTGAAGGTCGGCGATACGCTGAACCAAGGCGGCTCATCGGGTGTGGTCAAGACCGTCAACACCGACGCTGCGCTGACGCTGGAGAATCCCTGGGGTGGCGCGACGGTCAGCGGCACGGCCAGCTATACGATCAACCACACCGGCAGCGGCTGGCATTCGACCGTCACGTTCAACGAGCGCATCAACACGCTGCTGACCAGCTTCGAGGCGCATCCGAGCGCGACCAACAACCCGCATGCCGTCACGCTGCTGCAGGCGATCGTTGCGCAGGGGCTGACGCCGGCAGTGGACCGGGTGGCCTATCTCTCCAGCGCCTCGGCCATGGCGCTGATGGCCTTCACGCCCTATGCGAGGACGCTGGCCGACGACGTCGACGCCGCCGCGGCACGCGCGACGCTCCTCCTCGGCACGGCGGCGGTGCTCAACACCGGCACGACGGGCGGAACGATCCCGCGGAACGACACGGCGAACGTCTTTTCGCAGCCGCTGACCGTTCAGACGGGTGCGCTTAAGCCGCTCAGCCTCGAAAGCACGTCGGCGTCCGGGAACTTCGCGCCGGAATTCGAGCTCTATCACAATTATTCAGGCGGCACTGCGTCGCCGATCGGCATGATGTCCATCGCCGGCCCGAACAGCGCCGGCACGAAAACGACCTATGTGCAGTGGTTTGCGTCGAGCCAGGTCACCACGGCGGGGGCTGAAGACGCCCGTATGTGGTATCAAACGCGTCGCGGCGGCGTCCACGCGGCGCGCTTCTATGTTGGGGCCGGCCTCTACACGCCCAGCGCCGGCGGCGGCGACAAGGGCACCGACACGATCAATGCCGGCGGCGTCTACGACGACAACGTTCTGCTGACCTGCATGGCGCTCGAATTCCTGGAGACCGGCACCGTCGACACTGCCGAGTGGGACGACAGGGTCCCCGACCGCGTGACGGAGGAATTCGTCGAGCGCGTGCCCGTCATGGTGGACGTGCCGGTCGAGGGCGAGCGGCTGGAGCGGAAGGCCGATCGCTACGTCGTGGTCAAGGAAACCCGGATCGAGCAGCGGCAGAAGATGCAGCTGGTGCCGGTGAAGCACGCCAACGGCAAGCCGGTTCGGAAGCCCAACGCCGCCGGCGAGCTCGCCGACGTCATGGTCGAGGAGCCGGTTTTCGAGGAGGTGCGGCATCCGGCCAAGATCGAGAAGCGCCGGCACGAGCTGGCGCACCGCTTCAAAGCGATGGTCGAGGACGGCTTCGATCCGCGCGACCCGAAGGCCTACATTGCCAAGATGCGCGCCGACCGCGCCCTGCCCGGAATGCCGACGATCGCCGACTGGCGGCACAACGAGCTGAACCTTGGCGAGATCCACAACCGCCTCTGGCTGGCGACGGAGATGCTGGCGCTCGCGTTCGTCGGCCTGGAGGAGCGCGTGACCGCGCTCGAGGCGCGCGCGGCGGCCTGACCCGACACGACTTTTAGGCGGATGTGCACGCGGGCGGCTTCGGGCCGCCTTTTTCATATCTAGCAAAAAGAGGGAAAGTATCGATGCGCCCCATCAGCATGCTGGTCTGGCATTGCACTGCCACGCCCGAAGGCAAGGAATTCACGCGCGAAGCGATCGACAAGATGCATCGCGCCCGCGGCTTCAACAAGATCGGCTATCACAAGCTGATCCATCTCGACGGCCGCGTTTCCGAGGGCCGGCCGGAGAGCGAAGTCGGCGCCCATGTGCAGGGGCACAATACGGGCTCGATCGGCTATTCCTATGTTGGCGGCGTGCTGGCGGACGGCAAGACCGCCAAGGACACGCGGACGCCGGCGCAGAAGGCCACCATGGCCCGCCTGACCCGCGAGGCCATCGCCAAATACCGGCTGAAGAAGGTGGTGGGGCACCGCGACCTGTCTCCGGACAAGGACGGCAACGGCATCGTCGAGCCGCAGGAATGGGTGAAGATCTGCCCGTGCTTCGACGTGAGGGCCTGGCTGAAGGCCGAAGGCATCAAGGTCGGCTGATGCTGACCTGGCTCGCCAAGAAGGCGCTCGGGTTCCTGCTGCCCGGGCCAGGCGCGTTAGTTGCCGTGGCGATCGCAGCGGCCGCGGCCGCCGCCGTGGCGGGCCCGGCCGGGCATTGGCTGGGAAAGCGCGAAGGGAAGGCGGCCGCGGAGACCGCCTTTCAGCTGGCGGCGCAGGACGCCGAAATTCAGGAAATCAAGCGGCAGCGGCGGGAAGCCGAGGCGGTTGCGGAGGGCGTGCGCCAGCGCGCCATCGCCAATGCCGAGCTCGTCGGGCCGATGCAGGAGAGAATCGATGCGCTTGAACGCCAGGCGGAGGGCGATCCCGGTCGCAGCCGTGTCACTGACGCTGATGCTCGGGGGCTGTCCCGGGCATGGGGCCTCATCGACGAAGGGGCGGATTGACGCCGGGATCGCCATTCCGCCGCTGACGGCAGAGCAGCGAAAGCCATGCCCGCTGCCGGAGGCGAGGGTCGGCGAGACCTATCACGGCCTCGCCGCGCGGCTCGGCGGCGAGCTGATCGAATGCAGGCTCGCCAAGGCCGACCTGGTCGCAACCCATGACGACGTGCGGATCCGCTTCGGGCGCTCCCCATGACAATCCACTTTCCCCGGGAGCTTTCGATGCCGGATCCGTTGAACGTGATCGGCCTGCAGACGTCCTATGTGGCGGCAGGCCTCGCCGGCGGCGGCGTGCGCGCTTTGCTTCGGCCATCGGGCCAGCGCGTCAAGACGATGCTGACGGCGGTCGCCGGCGGCCCGATCGCTGCCTATCTGACGCCGGGGATCATCGCGCTCGGCGGCCACTTTGGCTATTGGCCGGCCGACGCTGAAACGGCGCAGCAGCTGGCCCTTTCGGTCGGCTTCTCCGTCGGCCTCGCCGGGATGACGGTGTGCGAGACCATCATCAACGCGGTGCAGCGCTGGAGCCGCAACCCGACGCTGCCGCCCCGGCCGGGCGCGGCGATCGCCACGGCGCCGCAGCCCAAGGATTCTGTGGAATGAGCGAGACGGGAGCGGCGGCGGCGCTCGTCGACGACGCGGCCTGCGCCGCGGCGATCGCGCGGCTCGGCGAGCTCGAGCGCGAGCTCGACAAGATCGCCACGCTCAAGGCGCGCCTGGTCGCCCGGGCCGCGGCCAAGGCGGAGATCCGGGCAAAACCTTTCGCCGACGAGGCGGCGGCACTCACGGCCGACGTCGAGGCTTATTGCCGAGAGCATCGGGAGCGGCTGACCGGCGGCAAATCGAAGACGTGCAAATTTGCAACCGGCGAGGCGAGCTGGCGGAAGGGCAAGGACGGCGTCGACGTCGATCCGAGCATGGCGGCCGCGGTACTGGAGAAGCTGAAGCGGCTGCAGGGCGGTTTCGTCCGCGTCGTCTACTCGATCGATGCGGCGGCCGTGCTGAAGGCGCTTACGGCCGACCAGCCTTCCCCGGTGAAGCGCATGCGCGGCATCACGCTTCGGAAGGGCGCCGAGAGCTTTGCGATCAAGCCGATCGGCGCGGAGCTGCGGACGCGGTAGTCCAGTCTCCGCACCTTTAGTTGTAGGACGGGATGCCGGCGGGGGTTAAGTTGCGATCCCCGCGCCGGAGGCAACATGTCCCTCCTGAAGAAGCTATGGCGGCTTTCGCCTGGAGACAGCGAGCGCGGCCCATCGGCGGTGAAGCCGTTGGCCGAGATTGCCACAGCCTGGGGCCCCGAAGAGCCGCCATTCGAGCACCCGGAGAGTTGTGTCGCTGTGGGCAGCACCTTCTCGCCAAAAACGGTGAAAGCATACCGTGCCTTTACCGGCCGGATCGACGTGCTGCAGCCGATGAGGATCGGTGTATTTCCGGACGGTGTCATCTATGGAACCGGCTTTGTCGTGTCCTCGCGCGAGGCGATCGTGCGGGAATCGCTGTTCCTCGAGCGCGACTACAGAAAAGCGCTTCGGCTAAGCTTGAATACAAGAGGCAGGTATCGTGGCCCGCTGTTTGTCGCCGGCAACTCACGCGGGGCGTTCTATCACTGGATGGCGCAGGTCGTGCCGGCCCTCGTGCATGCCGAACGCCTGCGGATCTCCTTCGCCTATGCAGTCCCGAAAATGAAACCCTGGATGCGGCGCAGCTTCGAGCTGGTTGCCGATCCCGGCCGCGACGTGGTGGAGATCCCGCGCGACCGTGCCGTAAGAGCCGACCGCATCGCGTATGCCACGACATTGTCGGCCTCCAGCTTCGTCCCGCTGGCGGTCCGGGGCCGCGCTGCCGAGATCCTGAAGGGCAAGCTGGGGCTGGCCAGCAAGACGCCGCACCGGAAGCTCTACATATCGCGGAGCGACGTCCGGCGACGCCCGCTGCTGAATCAGGCGGAGCTCGACCGGTTTTTCGCCGCCGCCGGCTTCGAGGTCGCCACTCCCGGAAGGATGGCGCTCGACGACCAGATCCGGATGTTCCACGAAGCCGCCCTCGTCGTCGGGCCGCACGGCGGCGGGCTCACCAACGTGATGTTTTGCCAGGCGGGAGCAGCGGTCTATGAGCTGCTGCAGATCGATTACCCAAACCCATGCATGGCCACATTGTGCCGCGCCAACGGCACACGCTATTTCTGTGACTTTTTTCCGTCGACGGATGGCCGCGGCAAAAGAACGGCGGGTTGGACCGCCGACCTGCGGGCGATCGAAGAGACGTTGACGCGCTTCGAACTGCTCTAAGCGTTCGCACGTTTCACTTGGAACGGAGCGTGAACATGTGCTTTGTTCCCAATTCGGCGTCGCGGGGGAGGGGGCATGCACCGGCCGATCGAGAACCTGGCCTTCGCCGTCGAGGAATGGACCGACGACGACCAGCACGTCGCGGAGGTGCTCGGCCGGCTCGTCAACATCAAGATGGCCGCCGCGGCGTTCCGCGAGGGCGTGAAGAGCCGGCCCGGCCGCACCGTGCTGCTTCGCCACGGAACCCGCGTCGTCCGCGACAGCCGCCGGCCGGAGGACCTAGAGGAGCCGCAAGCTGCGGCTGACCAGGCGCGCGCGCGCGCCGACATCCGTGCGGTCGAGCAGCCTGACCAGGCCGGGCGCCTGCGGCAGCCAGGTTAGCGGGACGAGCTCCGGGGCGGCGGCATAGAGCTCCGGCCAGCGGGCGATCAAAGCGCGCCGGTGCTCGTGCGCCAGGAAGGCGATGTAAACGTCGAAAGCGCCGGGATCGGCCGGCGCGGTTGCCAGTCCGGAGCCGGCGGCGGGCAGGGCGACAATGCCCTGCAGGACGGCGCGACGGGTCGTCTGCGGCCGATCGGCCATTTCAACCCCCAACAACATACTCCCGACAGGTCGCCGGGCGAGCCGGTCGCGCAGAGACATTTCCGCGCCGGTTCTGCCGCCGGTCCGCTGTCCTGAGACGCCCGCCTCGGCCCGGATCAGAGACAAGACGGCGTGCAACTGCAAGATAGAGGCAGGTCACAATAACGTATCCGTCGTTGCTGGTAAACGTGGCGTGACACTAATATTCGGCTGTCGATCAATGCACCCGGCTTATCAATTACCTGGTGTAGTCAGTGTTATTCTACTCGCTGTTTGATGTAAAACGGCCGGACTCGCCCGCCCCGATCCAATCCACGGTTTCGAGAGGCGATGAGCCCGGCCGGCGGGGGCGACCGGCGCATACCGCGCCCGTACGCCCTACCACGCGACCCCGGCGACGCGGGGGCGCGCGGGCGCCGATGATGCAGGACAGCCTGGTCATCATTCGGCGATCGCCTCCGGGCGAAGAATGCTTTCGCGGATCCCGGCAAGCGCGGCAGCGCCCGCCTCGTCCGTGGCGTGTGGCGCCGCGGCCGGTTTCCGCCAGCCCGGGCCGAAGCCCGCCGCGGCAAGCTTCTCCGCGGCGCGCTCCAGCTCCGCCTCGGTCCGCGGCGCCGGCGGAATCTCCTCCTCCGCGTCCAGCAAGGCCTCGATCGTCGCGAGCTGCCGCACGTACGGCGCGGCGAGCCTCCTCGTCAGCCGGGCGAATTCCGGCGGCGTCGGCGCGAAAATGTCATTGAGATCCGTGCGCGCCTGAAAAAGCGCCTGGCGCGCGCCGATGATGGCGAAGAGCGGCAGGTTTTCCAGCGCCTCCAGATACGCCTCGGCATAGATCTCGGCGGCGAGGCCCGGATCCGTCGCCTTCATGGTGATGACGACCGGCACCACCTCGGCCGCGGTTTCGTGGCGCTCGGCCGGCTCCAGGATGATGCGGAGCTCCGCCGCGTCGGCCCGCAGCATGCCGCGCTCGGCGCCGGTCAGTCCGCAACCCGCGCGGAACAGTTTTCTGTCACCCCGTGTCAACACCCGGCGGCCGTCCGGCAGCGCGCGCAAAAGCCGCGAGTAGTCGCTCCGCCTTCGGACCCTGGCCGTGCCGATCGGCAGCAAGCCCGGACCCGGCACCAATTCCCCCATCTGTCCTGCCATTCGCTTCCTCCCTTCGCTGCAGAGCTCCCAAAACCCATTTCCGCCACGACGCCGCCCAATCGGCGCTCCTGCCGTCCCGGCCGGGCTTGGCGACGTAGTGGGCGACGAAAAGCTCGGCGGTGACTTCGATCTCGGCGGCCGAAAAACCCTTCGCGGCCGCAAAGGCGCGGTCGACGTCGCTCGGCCGCCAGTCTTCCGAGATCCGAGTGCCGCGGCCTGGCCGGCCGGCGCCGTTGCCGCGGCGGGGCAGCGCGCCGCCGGCGACGGCGATCGCCGGAATCAGTTCGCGTTGACCCGGTGCGCGGTTTTTTGTCGTTCGGGAGCGCCGCGGCGCGACAAACTCTGAGCGAAGCGAAGAGTCTCGTTCAGAATCGTCGTTCTTTGTTGATGCACCAGCTGCATCAGGGCCTGATGCACCAGGCGCATCAGGGGCCTGGTGCATGCGTGCATCACCCCCCTGATGCACGGGCGCGCCATCCTCCCCCTCGAAAAGAGCGGCCTGCAGGCCCGGGTCGCGGACCTGAATCAGCGACGCGCGCCGGCCGCCGCCTTCGTCGAAGATGTCCTGCAGGACGACGTAGCCGTAGGCGCGAAGCCGCTGCAGCGCGCGCACGACCGTGGAGCGGTTGATGCCGATCTGCTTGGCGATCTCGCCTTGCGATCGGCGGCACCAGCCGTCGGCGCCGGTCGAGCGGCCGAGCACGCCAAGCACGCGAAGGTCGGATTCCTTCAGCCGGCGGTCGGTGAAGACTTGGTGCGGCAGGCGGGACTGGCGCGGGCTCATTCCGCCGCCTCGGCCAGGTCGGGCGCAGCCGGGGCGTCGGCATCGAGGGCGGCGCCGTCGGCGACGTAGCGGAATTTCCGGTCCTTCTTGTCGCTGCGAAGGTGATGCTCGACCACATAGGCGCCGGCGACGGGATAGTCGGCGACGGGGACGAGTTCGCCGGCGACGACAGCTGCGACAAGATCGTGGCCAGGCCTGACCCGCGGGAACTTGGACTTCGTCCGCCCACGCGGATTCGTGTGGTGCCGGGCCGCATCCCACTCATCGAAGAAGAGATGCAAGGCGTCGAAGTCGAGCCCGGCGGGACAGCTGCGCTCGTCGAAGATTACGCCCCGCTCTATCGGCTGCGGTCCGGCCGCGTCGAGCCGATAGACGCGCTCTGGATAGACGAGCCCGTGATGCGGGACGCCGCTGTTCTTGTGACGGCCGCGGCCGAAGGCGTATTCGATACAGTCGAGGATGAGCTCCCGGCCGTACTCGGCGATCGTCATTCCGAAGCCGCCGAAGTCGGAACGGCCGACGCCGCAGGAATGAAATCCCGTCGTTCTTGGAAACGTTTCGTTGAAGCGGACGGCGTAGATATCGAAGGCTTTGCCGTCATGCTCGACGATGGCCGTGACGCCGCCGGCGCTGGCGACGAAGGCGCCTTCCTGGCCCCATTTCGGCACCTGGCCGACCGGCGCCCGATTGCGCCGCCTTACCTGGACGGGCGGGTCGTTGACCGCCGAGCCGATTTCTGTGCCGCCGTTCGCCTTGACAACGACATCGTCCATCATGCTCCAGGCGTGCCCGGCGTAAACCGCCTGGCCGCCGCGGACCGCCTCGTCATAGGCGTCGATCGCGACGCCGTAGATCCGGACGAGCTCGTCGAGATCGTCGGGAAGGCCGGCCATGCGCCTTTCCAGGTCGAGGCGCTTTCGCTCCGCCGCGCGGTGCTCGCCGAGACGGTTCCTGCCGGCGGCGAGCAGCTGCGGGACGCCCTTGCGGATCCGAATGAGCTTCTGCTCCGCTACCCGGAGCACAAGGTCCTCTGCAATCGGCTCGCCGCGGTCGATCGCGTCCAGGATCTGCAGCTCGGGGTCCGGGGCATCCCCACGATTTGAATTGTCGTCGACGACTATTTGCTCGGCACGTCCTCCGCGGCCGGCGCCGGACGCGGTCACGCCGGCGCCGGCCGCGGTCTCCGCCTTACCAGGGATGCGGCGGAGGAAGGCGGGGATGTCGTCTTCGACGAAGGGCGGCGGCTCGGCTTCATTTTTGCCGCCGTGGGGAAGGTCGGAATTGTGAAGTGCGGCCGCGCGAAGTAACTCGCGTTCCGCCGTCGTGACGAAGGCGGCGGCGACCTTGCGGTTGGGGTCCACCTGCACCAGGCCGTTCTCGTCAACGGGCAGCTGCCATTCCTGCGGCTCCGCCTGGTTGCCCCAAAAAACCCACTTGTCCGATGGCGGCCCGCCGCGCCCGAAGAGTTCGCAATAGGGCGCCAGGTGCGGCCAGCAGCGCTCGATCCAGGCGCGCACGTCCGGGGGCTTGGCCGAGTGCTCGCCGATTTCGGCATCGAAGACCGATTCCGGCTGCGTGCCGGGGAGCGGCGCCGGTACCGCGTCGCCGCGGCGGGCGATGACCAGCAGCTCGTGCTGATCCCAAACCCAGCGGCCCGTCCCGGTCTGGCGGCCGACGCGGCGCTTCCGCCATATCTGGTGCGAGCCGTAGCGGCCGGGCCCGACGCGACCGAGGGGGGCGCCGTCGGCGCCGCGCAGCAACTTGCCGTCCGGCCCGCGCGGGCGGAACGCCACGAAACCCCACTCCGCCAGGATCTCCAGGTCGTCGACGTGCGATGAAGCCGTCGACCAAAAGAGGATCAAGGCTTCCGGTGCGGCGAAGCGGTCGATCGGGAAGTCGCAGAGCTCCGCAAACGACATGACCGGGTAGTGGCGGTCGGGGCTCTTCTCCGCTCCCGTGACGTCGTCATAGGCCTCGGGTTTCCGGGGCACGTCGATGTAGACGATCGGAAAGGTGCGGCCGAGCGGCAGCTCGGGGTCGTGGGCGGAGATTTCCGCGAGCCGCTTCTGCTTGGCGACGTGGTTTTGCTCCTGCTCCCCGCGCCGGACCTGCTTGGCGGCTTCCTTCAGGGCGCGACGCCCGTCCGGCTCGGCCGCAACCTTCTTCAGCAGCTCGACCTGCTCGTCCTTCGGCAGCGCAGCGATCGTCGCGGCCGCGGCGATCGACGCCTGGCCGGCCTCGACGGCTGCGACGAGCTCGGGCGCGCCTTCCTCCAGGACGCGCTTGGCGGTGCGGAGAGATCGCTCGCTGACCCCCAGCCTGTCCGCCGCCTCGGCCTGCGAGACTTCCGGCAAATTTGCCGGAGGTTCCGGCACCTCAGTGCCGGACCGGCCGGCGCCGGGGAGGGGTATTCCGGGCGTCGGCTCTGCAGGGGCCTCGGCCCCTCTCTCCGCCTGCACGTCGCCGGCGCCGGCGGGGTCCGGCACGATGGTGCCCGTCCCGCGCGGCCAAACCGGCTCCGCGCTCCGCCGCAGGTCGGTGCGCGCGCCCTGGCGCATGTTGGCGACCTTCGCCGCAATAAGCGCGCGCTGGCTCTCGTCGAGATGGCGGCGAGGCAGGTTCTTGGCGACGACGAAGGCGAGCGCGTCGCCGGCGATGCCATCGACGGGAAACGAGCGGTCGACGTCGACCAGGCCGAGCGGCAGCCGGCCCATCTGCTCCGCCGTGAGCATGCGGCAGGCCAGGCAGGCCTTCACCACAAAATCCGGCAGCGGCAGATTTTTGGGCCAGCCGAAAACGGTGAAGGTCGGCGCGACGCCGGCGGACCGGCAGGCGCGGAAGCGGTTGCGGCCGTCCAAAACCCTGCCCTGGTGAAGGACGATGTCCTCGACCAGGTGGCCGGTCTCGCGGATGGAGTCGACGAGCTCCTGGAAATCGCGCCCGTGCATGAGCGGGAACAGCTCGGCATAGGGGTGGAACGGGATGTCCCGGGGCCGGCCGCGTTTGGAGCTCATTCGCCGCAAGCCCGATTGATCGGCCCGCGCGCCAGGCAGGCCGGAATGCGGAAAGGGAAGCGGAGCCGGATCAGCGCGGCGACGTCGCGGTCGAGGCGCTGCAGCACGCGCTCAGTGCGCTGCAGCTCGCGTTCCTGCCGGCGGTGCGCCCGGGCGCGGCGGACGAATTCCTGCAGCGGCACGAAGGGCAGGATTTCTGCGGGATCCGGCTGCAGCACCGGCCGGGCCCAGCCGAAGGCGCCCCGCCATAGTGGCGAGGGAACGATCTCGCCGTGGCTCGGGCCCCTCACGCGATCGCCTCGACGCTGCCGCCGCAGGATTGCGTGTCGTCCGTCGGCAACAGGTCGGCGTGCGGATAGGGATCAACCCCGTCTGAAGGCGCGTCCGTGAAGACCCGACCGCAGCGGGAGCACGCCCAAAGCCAGGGCCGATCAACCCGAACGATCCGCACGGTCGGGAGGATGATGATCTCCGCGCTCATTCCGGCGCGACTCCGTTGGCGTGCAGGAAGGCGAGGCCGCGGAGCTCGACGACGACGCGGAGCACCTGCTCGATGTCCTCCAGGATTCGTCTCGCCTCGGCCTGGGTGACGGCGGCGGCGCCGTCGCCGGTCGGCGACAGCGCGCGGACGATGTCGGCCATGGCGCGGGCAAAGTCCTCGCCGGCATTGGCGGTGAGGTCGGCCCAACGCGACGGCGTGTCGTCGCGCGGCATCGGCAAAAAGACGCCGCCGGCGAGGCCGGCGAGGTGCTCCGCGGCCGCGGCCGCGCCGAACTGCTGGGTAAGCCGGCAGATTCGCGACCAGGGCAGCTCGCCGGGCTGGTCGGGGTCGAGCTGCTTGTAGAGCACGCTTTCCGCCATGCCCTCGAAGCGGGCGGCGGCGGCGATTCCCTGCTGCGGGTCGCCGGCGGCGTTTTGGCCGATCTCCGCCATCAGCCGGGCGAGACAGGCATACGGCCCTTCGGGCGCGCGGGGCTTCATCGGGCGCAAAGTCGTTCCCCCTAGTCCGCAAAGTGAGGCGAGGCGTTTTGCAGTGTTGCGCCGGGATAAACCCGCCGCGGTATTACCCGAACACTGTTATCGTCGCGCGCGCGCGCGTGAGCGGGCAATATTGCCGGCAGATGAGCGGCGCCGCGCCGTCTTGGGAGGTCTGGTCCAAGCGCGGCGCCGCCTCCGGTCCGCCGCGTGCCGCACGACGATCGTGCGCCGGGCCCGGAAGGGGGGATTCTTGCAATGACAGGGAACAGGATCACGGCCGCGCCGGC
This sequence comes from uncultured Alphaproteobacteria bacterium, assembly GCA_963846475.1. GTDB lineage: Bacteria > Pseudomonadota > Alphaproteobacteria > Rhizobiales > Afifellaceae > DASWJZ01. The sequence goes on from CAWJVZ010000003.1 coordinate 511,056, forward strand.
GGCCAGGCCAGACCGCCGGGCAGGCGCGCGCGTCACGCTGTGGCGACCTGGGAGGATTCGACCGCGGCGCTTGGCGCCGGGCGCGCGACGCCCTCCGGCCACTCGGCGCCGGCGGGCCAGTTGTCGGAAAACCACTGGATGACGTCGTCGTACTTCCGAGCCGTGAAGGTTTTTCCCTCCGTCAGGCGGGAAAAGAACCGGGAATCTCCCGCGGCGAGGCGTCCGATGGTCGAGAGTTCGAGGCCGCGAGCGCCGGCGAAAGCCGCGGCGCAGGCTGCCAGGTTGTCAGTGAGCTCTGTCTCCATAATCCGAGGGTAGTAGGATTTTTCCCACTCCGTCAATAGGAAACATCCCCTTAGCCGCGCGGTCGGAAATTGCGGATATTTCCCACATGGAAAGTGCCGATCTGCAGGGTCTTGTCGCCCAGCGCCTCGAAGAGATGGGCCTCGGGCCGATCGAGGCAGCAACCCGTGGTGGCCTGGAGCGCACGTTTATTCGCGACATTGTTTCGGGGAAAAAGAAGTCCATCCGCGGCGACAATCTGCGACGCCTGGCGAAGGCGCTCGGCGTCGACCCTGGCGCGCTCGCGGTGGGGCGCCTGGTTAAGGCCAGCGCGATCCCGCTCGTCGGCTTTGTAGGGCCGGACGGTGAGGTCCAGTTCGGCGGAGAGTCCGCGGCGGCCGAAGGCACGCCGGTGCCTGAAATTGCCGGCGCCCGCACGGTAGCCATCGAGATCCGATCCGACAGCCTTGGCGCATTCCTGAAGGGGTGGCTAGCAATTTACGACGACCTGGAGGGCCCGGTTACGGAAGAGCTCGAGGATACGATGTGCGTCGTGCGACTGACCGACGGGCGGGTGATGATTCGGCGTATTCGGCGAGCGCAAGCTCCAGGACGGTTTCATCTGCTCTCACAGGCGGAGCCGCCGGTTCTGGATGCCGAGCTCGTTTGGGCCGAGCGCGTCAAAGCATTGGTGCCGGGCTAATGGCGGAACGCGCCTCGGGACCGCGCTACGGGATTCTTGTCGGGTTGGTGATCCTGCTGGGCATCCTTTTGGCCATCGGCGGGCTCGGCGGCCAGGGCGGCAACGGCCGTCAGGAACAGCAGCGCAGCTCGCGAGAGCTTTCGTTGACACAACAGCAGCGAAGGGAGTTCGCCTCGCTGATCGAAGGAATGGGATTCAACTGTCCGATGGCGAAGCTGGCCTTTTCCGAAGGGGAAGACGCTTTCGGAACTGCAATGAAGGTGTATTGCGGACCGGCGGATCGCGAAGGCGTTTACGAAAAGGCCGTGTTCCGGGTCACGGCGCGGCCGAACGGAAGCTGGATCGTCGCACCGTTTGGAGAGTGAAGTAGGAAATTTCCCCCGATTGGATTGACAGGGGGAAATATCCCACTCTAGCATGCCCTCCGTCCCTGCTGACGGAGGTTTGCCTTGCCCAAAAATCCCCGACCCGCCGCGGCCGAGCTTGCCGCGATCGTCGACGACACGCTGGCGCTGCTCGGCACGATCGCGCTCGCCGGCGCCGCCATCCTGCTGCTGATCGGCTTCGTGCCGGGGCTTTCCTCGTGAGCGCGGCGCACGACGTCGCCGCGGCGGCTGCGCACGGGAGGAAGTCCAGCGAGGCAAGGTCCCGGTCGATGAGAAGCACGGGGTCGATCGACGCCTTCGTCGGCGCGCGGCTGCGGGCGCGGCGGACCGAGCGCGGGGTCTCGCAGAAGGCACTCGCCGCGGCGCTCAATGTGACGTGGCAGCAGGTGGCGAAGTACCGAGGGCGGCACCAACCGCATCGCCATCGGCCATCTGCTGAAGGCGGCAAAGTTCCTCGCCGCGCCGATCGGCTATTTCCTGCCGGAGGGCGACGAGCCGCCCATGCCGACGCGGCCCGACGCGCGTCTCGAGGCGGCGGCGCGCGAGACCTTGGCCGCAATCGAGGCGTTCCGCTCGCTGCTGGCCGAGGTCGTGCCGAAGGCGCGGCAATGATCGTGGCGTTCCTGACCGGGGCCGAGCTCCGCCGGCGCATCGCCGAAGAGGCGGGGCTCATTCCCGTCTACTGCAGAAGCTGCGGCATCACGGAACTCGTCGACGGCGGGGAGGCGCTCCGCTCCGGCTGGCCGAAGCATTGCGGGGCGACGATGTCGCTCGATCGCAACGGCGCGCCCGAAACCCCCATTCAGGAGGAATGGGTTTTCGCGTTCGCCAGGAACGTCGACGGCGGGCGGACCGAATGGGAGCTGGTGCCGTCGCGCTACCGGCCCGGCCTCGACCGCTGGATCTCCTACGGCATCAAGCCGGGGCGTTTTTTGTCGGCGCTCCTCTGCAACGACCTGATCGAAGCGGCGACGCGCGCCGACGGCGAGGACGGGGCGCCCGGCGGACAGATCCGGCCGATCCTGATTTTTCTGATGATGAACGCGCCGCCCGACTGTTTCGGATCGGTCGAGAAATTCGCCGCGTGGCAGGAGCGCGGCGGGCTGAAGGGGCACCAGCGTGGCTGACCCGCTTCCCGACGCGCCGCTCGCGATCGATCGCTTTGACGGCGTCGCCGCGTGGCTGGAACTCGCCCCGGACAGCCAGGCGGCGATCGGCGCGATGGCCTTGGAGCTTGGAGCCGCGCTTGCCGCCCAAACGATCCTCGACGCGCTTGACGGACGCGCCTCGCCGGTCTCCCGGGCAACGGAGGCGGCCTACAGCGTCCTCGTAGGCGGGATCGAGGAAGCGGTCACGGACGTCGCGCCCGAGCTCGCCGATCGGCCGCACGTTCCCGCTTTGCTCGGCCAGGTGTGCCGCGTCTGCGGCTGCTCTGAGAACGACGCCTGCGACGAAGGCTGCAGCTGGGCGGAGCTCGACCTATGCACGGCCTGCGAGGTCGACCCGGCGGAGGCGGCGCGTGGCTGACCGGCGGCAGGAGCTGGCGCGACGGGCCCGGCGCGACCTGGCGCTGACCCGGCCGGAATTTCGCAAGCCGCGCGGCCCGGTGGTGATGCGGGCGTCGACCGGCGCCACTTCGCCGAACGTGCGCGAGCTGGCGGAGGACGTCGCGGCGGCGATCGCGGCGTTCCGGGCGCGGGAGCGGCGGTGATGCGCGAGGCGTTCGGCATCTCCTGGCGAGCCGACGGAAGGCGGGGCCGCAGCATCGACGGCGGCTGGCAGGTCGAGATCTACGGCGGCGAGGAGGGGCAGCGCTTCTTCGCGGCGATCAACCGGCCGTTTTCCCGGCCGATCGTCGTTTCCGGCGAGGATCTCGCGGAAGTCCAGGAGGCGGCGGCCGACGCCATCCGCGAGGAGCGGGGCGCCCTGCTGCAAGGTACGTCCTGGCGGAGCGAGCCGGCACGGTTCCCCTATGGCTGAGAAGCACGGCACGGCGATCGAGTGGACGCATCGGCCCGGGACGAAGGGCGAGACGTGGAACATGATCCGGGCCCGCCGCACGATCGAGGTCGACGGCTTGCCCGTCGTCAAGACGGGCTGGCATTGCGAGCACGTCCATGAAGGCTGCCGCGTTTGCTACGCCGAGGCGATGAACCGCTGGCGCGGCACCGGGCTCGACTACAAGCCCGGCAACCGTGCGGAGGTCGAGATCTTCCTCGACGAAAAGCGCCTCCTGCAGCCGCTCCATTGGACGGCGCCGCGGACGATCTTTCCCTGCTCGATGACGGATCTGTTCGGCGCCTGGGTGACCGACGCCATGCTCGACCGGATTTTCGCGGTCATGGCCCTGACGCCGCAGCACACCTACATCGTGCTGACCAAGCGGCCGGAGCGGCAGCGGGACTATCTCGGCCAGGACCGCGCCCTGGAGATCCTGGAGGCGGCGGAGAGCCTGGTCGGGCATGACGGGATCCGGCGCCGGCGCGGCGCGCTCCGCCTCGACAACGACGCGGGTTATGAGCTCGCCCGGCCGCTGCCGAACGTCGAGGGCGGCGTTTCCGTGTCGACGCAGGCCGACGCGGAGGCCTTCCTTCCCGCGCTCCGCGACACGCCGCTTGCCCGCCGCATCGTTTCCTATGAGCCGGCGCTCGGGCCCGTCGATTTCCGCCCCTGGCTTTCCTGGCTCGACCAGGTCGTCTTTGGCGGGGAGAGCGACACGGATGGCAAGAGCGCGCGGCCGCCGCATCCGGACTGGCCGCGCCATGTGCGGGACCATTGCGCAGCCGCCGACGTAGCGTTCTTCTTCAAGCAATGGGGAGCGCACGCGCCGGCATGGGAGCGGGCTGAGGTCGCGCTCGCGCCGGCGCTGCTCAGAATGCGTCGCGTCGGGAAGGCGCGCGCAGGCCGGCTCCTCGACGGGGTCGAGCACAACGGCTTTCCGGGAGCGCCGTCGTGATGGCCGCCGGCCGCAACCGGCTTCGTCGGCGCGCGATCGCAGTGATGCCGGCCGGGCGCCACGTCAAATTTTGGGCGCTGCAGCGCGCCTATGCCGGCTGCGACCATTCGTGGGAGCGCTGCATCCTGGCGGCGGTGCTGCGCAGCGCGGGGTTCCCGGCGTGAGCGCGTCCTTCGCGGTGATGGCGGAGAGCCATTCGGGCGCCGTGGTGAAGCTGCAGGGCGGGTTCGCGTCCCGTGAGGCAGCCGAGGAGCATCCCGTAAAGGCCAGCATCTGGAAAAGGGTGTGGGTCGACGCGGACGAAGAGTGTGCGCCCGCGGCGCCGATTCCGGCGGCGGGCCGTCCATCGACGCTGGAGCGGTCGCGGACCGACGTCGACACGGCCGACCGTGACGAGCTGGCGGCGCGGGTCGAGCAGATCGAGGACGCCCTCCGCGACGACCGCTGGATGCCGCGCGAGTGGAAACTCACGGCAACCGAGGCGGCCTTCCTGAACGCCCTGATCATGCGCAACGGAGGCTCGAAGGAAGCGCTGCACATTCTGGTCTATGGCGGCTCCCCGGGCGGCGGCCCGGAGATCAAGATCGTCAACGTGATCATCCACAAGCTCCGCCGCAAGCTGTCGGTGTGGGGCATCAAGATCACGACCCTGTGGGGCCAAGGCTACGAGATCGAGGCCGGCAGCATGCGGCTCATCAAGGCGCTGCAGGCCGGCGACCCCAATCCGTCGCTGCTCGGCGGGACGGCGCTGCTGTCGGCGGCCGACACGCGGCCGATCCAGCCCATCCCGCTACCGGCCAAGCTGCAGCCGAAGGAGATCGTCCACGACCGGCCCGAGGTCCGGCTCGCCAGCCCGCTCGATCTGCGGGTCGAGCGCGCCTACCAGCGCGACCTGTCGCCTCGCTCGATCCGGCTGATCCGCCGCATCGTCGCCGGCTGGGATTGGGCGAAGTTCAAGCCGCCGGTCTGCGCGGAGACCGAGGCCGGGCTGTTCATCCTCGACGGCCAGCACACCGCGATCGCCGCGGCGAGCCATCCCGCCATCGTCGCCATACCGATCATGGTGGTGCCTGCCGACCGCCTCGAGGACCGGGCCGCGGCGTTCGTGGCGCAGAACTGCGACCGCGTTGCGATGTCGCCGCTGCAGATCTTCCATGCCGAGGTCGCCGCCGGCGTCGTGAAGGCCCGGACGATCATGGCGATCGCCGACAAGGCCGGCGCCGCCATCCCGCGGACGATGCCGAAGCGCGGCCGCGCCCAGCCCGGCGAGGTGGCCGCGATCGGCGACTTGCGGCACATTTTGGGCGGTCCGGGCGAGGCGGTCCTGGAGCGGGTCCTGAGGGTGGCGGTGCTCTCAGGGCAGGCGCCGCTGCAGAGGGTGCTGGCGCGCGGGCTCGGTTACGTCTTCAGCGAGCCTGCCTTCGAGGATCTCGCGCGGCTGTCCGACGCGCGGATCGCCGCGGCGGTTCGCGAGCTCGGCGATGTCGACCGGCGAGTTAGGGAATTTGCCGCAGCTCGAGGGATGAGCCTGACGGCCGCCTGCGCAGCCCTGATACTGCATCGAGCCTTGCCGGCGAAGGCTGCCGCAGCATGACGGCTGAGCCCGAAATCGCCTTCCGCGGCCCCGACGGCCGCGAGCTGCATTTCGACGGCCCGGACGGGCGCCATTACGTGCTTCGCCGGTCGCGTGAGTACAGCGCGCTCTTCGATGAGGCGGCCGCGCTGCTGATCATGCTGCCGCCCAAGGAGGCGGAGGCCTGGCGCGAGCGCATCGTCGAGAGCTGCGACGACCTTTCCGAGCATGCCGTGCGGATCGAGACTTTCGGCACCGTGGCGCTCCGCGCCATGCCGTGCCCAAAAATGGCGGCCGTGCTGCAGGTGCTGCGGGCCGTGGTCGACGGCCGGATCCTGGCCGGGCTGTCGGATCCATGAGCGCGGCCGTCATCCCCGACGAGGCGCTGAAGAGCCATACGGCGATCCTCGGCAAGACCGGCTCGGGCAAGTCGAACGCCGGGAAAGTCGTCATGGAGACGCTGCTTTCCCGCCGGGAGCGCGCCTGCGTCGTCGACCCGACCGGCACCTGGTGGGGGCTCCGCTCCAAGCCGGACGGCTCGCCGTCGCGCTTCAAGCCGGTCATCTTCGGCGGCGAGCACGCCGACGTGCCGATCGGCGCCGGCCACGGCGCGGCGATCGCCGAGACGATCGGCACGACGTCGACGCCGGCGATCGTCGACACGCGGCTCCTGAAAGTCTCCGAGCGGACCCGGTTCTTTACCGATTTCGCCGAGACGCTGCTGCGGACCAACAAAGGGCCGCTGACGCTCTTCATCGACGAGGCGCATCTGTTCGCGCCGCAGGGCCGGGTCAACGACCCGCGCTCCGGCGAGATGCTGCACGCCGCCAACAATCTTGTGAGCCTCGGCCGCGGCATCGGGCTCTCCATCGTGCTGATCTCGCAGCGGCCGGCGAAGCTGCACAAGGATTCCCTGACGCAGGTCGAGACGCTGGTGGCGATGCGGCTGATCCACAATCTCGACGTCGACGCGGTGAAGGCGTGGATCGGCGAGTGCGCCGACCCGGCCGAGGGGCGCGAGCTCGTCGCATCGCTGCCGGCGCTGCCGGTCGGCGACGCATGGGTGTGGTCGCCCGCGCTCGGCATCCTGAAGCGGGCGCATTTCCCGCTCGCCACGACCTTCGATTCGGGCCGGGCGCTCGCCGCCGATGCTGCCGTGGCGCTGGCGCCGATCGATCTGAAGGGCGTGGCAAAGCGGCTGGAGCAGGTCGGCAAGGAAGTTCTGGCCAACGACCCGGCGCGGCTTAGGGCGCGGATCGCCGAGCTGGAGCGACAGGCGCGGGACGCAGCCGCTGCCGCGGCGAAGGCCGGCCAGGTGCCGGATCCCGAAGTGCTCGCGGGGGCGGAGCGGCGCGGCTGGGAACTCGGCACGCGGCAGGTGCAGGAGGCGGTCGCGGCGGCGCACCGCGAGGCAGTCGACGCCATGTTCAAGGTTCTTGGCGACGGATACGCCGACCTGGTCGCCCGCCTCGAGGAACTGCGCGGCACGGGCGAGGCGAGGGTTCCCGAATTGGCGCCCTCTGCTCCTGCTCCTGACAAGCGGACCGCCCCGAAACCCGTTCCGCGTCAAGTCGAGACCGTTAAACCCCGGCAGCCCGAACCGCCGCCGGCGACGCCGGATGCTGCGGGCGGCGCGCTCACGCCGGCCAAGCAAAGAATCCTGATCGCGCTGCGGCAGCTCGAGGCGATCGGCCAGGGCGAGCCTGAAAAGGATTCGGTCGCCTGGTTCGCCGGCGCGTCGCCGAAGAGCTCGACCTTTACCAACAATCTCGGGGCGCTGCGGAGCGCCGGGCTGATCGATTACCCCGGCGCCGGACGGGTGGCGCTGACCGGGGAGGGCGCCGCGCTGGTGCCGCCTGTGCCGGCGCCGACGCAGGCCGACGTCCTGGCGCTGGTGGCGTCGAAGGTGCCGCCGGCGCAGATGCGGATCGTCGAGGCGGCCGTGCGCGCCTTCCCGGGCGAGATCGGCAAGGCGGAGCTCGCCGAAGCGGTCGGGGCGAGCGCGACGTCGTCGACCTATACCAACAATCTCGGCCGGCTCCGCTCGCTAGGGCTGATTACCTATCCGTGCCAGGGCGTGGTCCGCGCGGCCGAGGTGCTGTTCCCGTGAGCCGCGATCTCTTCGACACGCAGCCGGCCCGTGCACTGAACCGGCGTGCCAGGTCGGTCGAGCCGGTGACGGCGGAGCGGCTGGAGCGCGCCCGCACGCTCTTTGCTGTAGCGCTCCTGAAGTTCGGCGAGGATGCCGCCCCTTTCTTCAACCGGATCGAGGCGGAGTGCGAGGCGCTCGGCGGCCAGGCGCGATTGCTGGAACGCGCCCGGGCGCTCGCCAAAGCAGCGGCGTAGCAATGGGCCTTCGCATCTATTGCCCGGCGCCTGACGAGCCGGTCCCGCGCGACGTGTGGCTCGAGCTCGCCTGCGACGCCGATCACGGGCTGTTTCCCCCGGAACCGGAGACGTTCCGGCAGGCGAGCTATATCGAGCAATATTCGGCGGCGATGGCGGCAGGCTGGCGCGAAACTTTCGACGGCGGTCGGCGACTGTTCGTCGGCCCTTGCTGCAGCGGCAAGCGGGTGGCGGCTTGACGATTTGCCGGGCTCGGGAGCATATGGCCCGGCGCCTAGAATTGGCGCGGGAATCGGGACACAATCCGGGACACGAACCGGAACACGTGGCCGGCGGTTGAACGGTTCGCCTCCCTAGGAAACCACGGCTTTAGCTGGGCCCGGCTGCCCCGTTCGATTCCCGCTACCCGCTCCAGCCCCGACCGGGCCCTGTGCTCAGACGGCGGTGGATGAGCAGCGTTGCGATCAAAGCCGATTATCGCACGTTAAAGCGCACAAGATCGGCACCTGCTTAGATCGAACGGTCGCCGTGCTCCCTGATGCGGCGACACCAATGCGGCGGCCTCCCCTCCAGAAATATGCCCGCCGTCGTCACAGGCAGGCGCGCGATGGGCTCCAACACACCGTTCCCCGAACTCTTCCGGGTCTATGACGCAATTCAGGTCATCGTCTCGACGGCCTCGCGCGACAATGTGCCGATCTGGCCCGATTACGCCGTCGCGGCTCTGACCGCAGCGATCCCGACGTGCCGGCTGTCGGAAGCGGAGCTGAGGGACGCCGTCCTCGACGCGGCTTTGCAGGCCGGCGTTCCGGTCAGAACCGTTTCGGCGGCCACATTTCCCGGCAGCTTCCGGACCGGCCAAACCGCGCCGCGCCGGTCAGCCGTGGGGTCAGCCGGCCCGAAGGCTTACCGGCCTAAATCCGGTTCCCTCCTCGGCACGGCCGCCGGTGCGAACAAGGCTGCCGCAACGCAACCGAGGGCGGAGAGGAGAGGCTAGCCGCACCCGGACACCCGGCCCGCCGGCATTGCGATCGCGGGGCAGGGGAGGCGTCTACGTCGCGAAGAGGTCGGCACGCACCGCCGAGCGTTCTTCGTCGATGCGCTCCGCTGCGGGCAAATCGTAGACCACCAGCAGCTCCCGCTTATTGCCGGGCCAGAGCTCGATGGCCTCCGGATGGTCGGTATGGAGGAGGTAAGGGAGCTCCACGACCTCCTCCACGCGCTGCGGGTCGATCGCAGCCGAGGCGTCGTCGTGCGCCGCGTCGCGCCACCTGAGAACGAAGGCCGGGCCGTCCAGGGACATGGTCGGCCCGACCAGCAGGAGAAGGTCGTCGCCGTCGAAGCGCATGTCGCGGATGCCGAGGCCGTCGGTTTTTAGGAGATGCTTGCGGTAGCGCCGCTTGCCGTCAACCCTCCGCGCCCTCAGCCGCCCTCGCCGCGTTTCCCTCAGCGCAAGGTCGAGAACGATCGCATGGCCGCCGATCACCGGACCGCGCAGCCCCAGCCATACCCGGTCCCCCCGCGCCGCGATCCCCTCCACGTCGAAGCCGTTCTCCTTCGACGGGATTCTTCAGGAACGGCGCCAAATGCGGGTCGCCGGCGAGCCAGTCGAGCCGCGCGCTGCGGCGCCTGGAGAATTTCAGCCATGCGGCACGGCGCCCGCCGCCGTTCCGGCAGGGCCGCAAAAGCCCCGGCGATTCCTCCACGATCGGAACGCGGCCGAGAAAGTAGCGGTTCGGCTCGCGTTTCAGCCGCTGCAGGCGGGCGAGCGCCGCTTCAGGCCCGGCCTTTTCGCGCTTCGGCTTGCCCCGCTTCCAGGAATGCGAGCCGACGATCCACAAGAACCCGTCGGCGGCACAAAGACCCTCGATGTCCATCTCGCCGCCCGAACCCGCGGGCAGCTTTACCAGCTCGCCAAGGCCGAGATGCAGGTGCTCGCCGAAGCGGTGGCCGTCGACCCGGCTCAGCCGCTCCACGCCGGCCGTCTCGTCGCAGGCGAGGAAGAGCGTGTCGCCTACCAGTGCGGCCGCCGAGAGGTCGCGATAGACCGCCTCGCCGTCCCTGCCGGGAAGCTCGCGGGAGAAGAGCAGCTCCACCTGTTGAACGGGCTTTTGGTCGGACAAGGATTGCTCCGGCTGATCCGCAAGGAACGCAAAAGCCCGCCGGCGGGGTCCCGGCGCAATCACGCGGGCCGCGGTCGTCAACCCGACCCAGGCCGGAGTTTTCACGAGCTTCGCAGCTCACGAAGAGGGCGCCAAAATGCGCTGGGCCAAAGACTCCGTGAGCCTGTACGGGCGTCTTGGGTTGCGCAGAACCATCGGTGGCAGTATCTGACTGCCGACGAAGGGGTGTAGCTCAGCTGGTAGAGCGCCGGTCTCCAAAACCGGAAGTCGGGGGTTCGAGTCCCTCCGCCCCTGCCAGGTTCGCAGAAAACCCGCCGCAGGGACCCCCTTGCGCGACGGAATGAAGTTGCTTAGTTAGGAGGCATTGGGGCGTGCGATCTTTTTCGCGCGCTCCTTTATTCGCGCATGGCCAGTATCAACCCGTTCCAATTCATCCAGCAGGTGCGCAGCGAGGCGGCCAAGGTCACTTGGCCGACGCGCCGCGAGACTGCGATCACGACGTTGATGGTGTTCGTCATGGTGGCGCTGGCGACGGTGTTCTTCTTCGTCGCCGACCAGATCATGAGCTGGGGCATCGGCTTGATGCTCGGCACGTCCGGCTGAGCCGGATTCTTTTGGGATTCTCGCATTGAAGCGCTGGTACATCGTCCACGCCTATTCGAATTTCGAGAAGAAGGTGGCGGACTCCATCCGCGAGAAGGCGGCGGCCACCGGGCTCGGCCACCTCTTCGAGGATATCTTGGTGCCGACCGAGAAGGTCGTCGAGGTGCGGCGCGGCCGCAAGGTCGATTCGGAGCGGAAATTCTTCCCCGGCTACGTGCTGGTGAAGATGGACCTGACCGACGACGCCTACCACCTGATCAAGAACACGCCGAAGGTGACGGGGTTTTTGGGGGCCGACAACCGGCCGATGCCGATCCCGGATTCCGAGGCCGAGCGCATCATGGCGCAGGTGCAGGAGGGCGTGGAGCGGCCAAAACCGTCGATCAGCTTCGAGATCGGCGAGCGCATCCGCGTCGCCGACGGGCCGTTCGCCTCCTTCGAGGGCAATGTCGAGGAGGTCGACGAGGAGCGGGCGCGGCTGAAGGTGGCCGTGTCGATTTTCGGCCGGCCCACGCCGGTTGAGCTTGAGTACGCTCAGGTCGAGAAAGTCTGAGGAATACGTGGAAGGCCGGTCTCCCGCGCCATCGGGAACCACAAAGCCGCACCACGGACATCCGACACGCGGCGATGAGGCCGGCACGAAACGGAGCGAGGCATGGCAAAGAAGATTACGGGCTATCTGAAACTGCAGGTGCCGGCGGGCGCGGCGAACCCGTCGCCGCCGATCGGGCCGGCGCTCGGCCAGCGCGGCTTGAACATCATGCAGTTCTGCAAGGATTTTAACGCGGCGTCGCAGGATCTGGAGAAGGGCTCGCCAATCCCGGTGGTGCTCACCATATATGCGGACCGCAGCTTCTCGTTCGAAATGAAGACGCCCCCGGTCAGCCACTTCCTCAAGAAGGCGGCCGGCCTGGCGAAGGGATCGCAGACGCCCGGCCGCGGCAGCGCCGGGCGGGTGACGCGCGACCAGGTCCGCTCGATCGCCGAGCAGAAGCTGAAGGACCTCAACGCCGGCGACGTCGACGCGGCGATGCGCATGGTCGAGGGCTCGGCCCGGTCGATGGGCCTGGAAGTGGTGGAGTAGGCGATGGCCAAACGTGGAAGACGCATCCGCCAGATTTCCGAGGGGATCGACCGCGACCAGCTCTATCCGCTCGCCGAGGCGGTGAAGATGGTCAAGGAGCGGGCGGTCGCCAAGTTCGACGAGACGGTCGAGATGGCGATGAATCTCGGCGTCGATCCGCGCCATGCCGACCAGATGGTGCGCGGTGTGGTCAATCTGCCGAACGGCACCGGCCGGACGGTGCGGGTGGCGGTGTTCGCCCGCGGCGACAAAGCGGAGCAGGCCAAGGCGGCTGGCGCCGACATCGTCGGCGCGGAGGATCTGGTGGAGAGCGTGCAGAAGGGCGAGATCAACTTCGACCGCTGCATCGCCACGCCCGACATGATGGCGCTGGTCGGCCGGCTCGGCAAGGTTTTGGGGCCGCGCGGGCTGATGCCGAACCCGAAGGTTGGCACGGTGACCAACGACGTGGCGCAGGCGGTCAAGGACGCCAAGGGCGGCTCGGTGGAGTTCCGCGTCGAGAAGGCGGGCATAGTCCATGCCGGCGTGGGCAAGGCCTCGTTCTCCGAGGACGCGCTCCTGGAAAACATCCGCGCCTTCGCCGACGCGGTGAGCCGGGCGAAGCCGTCCGGCGCCAAGGGCACGTATCTCAGGCGCATCGCCGTGGCTTCGACGCAGGGCCCCGGCGTGCGCGTCGACCCGGGCTCGCTCGCCGCGGGGTAAAGTTTCAGTTTCCGCCCGGAAATTTTTCGGGCGGCGCGTTTCGCTCCCGGCGCGAGCCGGGGGCGGAAATGGCCGGCAGGCTTTTGCCTCGCCGGCCGGTCCTGTCCGAGATTGCAGGTGAGCATCCGCTCCTAAGCCCCGAATTCTATGGGGTCCTGCATGAGACGGGTTGAGCCGATCAAGGGCGAAGAGCCCGGCATTCGGTTCGAACCTCTCGTTCTTCGCTCCTCCTCCAGGAGGGGCGGGGGCCCGTGCCCTGCCAAGGGGCCGGGGACAGGCGTTCACCGTCGCCCGTCCCCGGATTCCCGGATCGGGCGGCCAGGCGAAACGGCCCGCTTCTTCGCATCAGCGATCAGCGGGCCAGATGAGGACAGAGGCAGTGGATAGAGCTGAGAAAGCCGTGATGGTGTCCACCCTCAACGAGGTGTTTTCCAACACCGGCGTTGTGGTTGTGGCCCACTATTCAGGCCTGAGCGTCGCCCAGATGACGACCCTTCGCGGTCGCATGAAGGCGGCCGGGGCCAGCCTCAAGGTCGCCAAGAACCGCCTCGTCAAGCTCGCCCTGAAAGGCACGGACGCCGAACATATCAGCGACCTGTTCCAGGGCCCGACGGTCATCGCCTATTCGGCGGACCCGGTCGCGGCACCGAAAGTCGCCGCCGATTTCGCCAAGGGGAACGACAAGTTCGTCATCCTCGGCGGCGCCTTCGGCACGACCAACCTGGACGCGAAAGGTGTCGAGGCGCTCGCCACGATGCCGTCGCTGGATGAACTGCGTGCAAGGCTCGTCGGCATGATCAAGACGCCGGCGACCCGCATCGCCGGCGTCCTGCAGGCGCCCGCCGGGCAGCTTGCGCGTGTCATCGGGGCTTATGCCAAGAAGGACGAGGCGGCCTGAGGCCGATCTTGAAACAGCTGAAATCTGGTTCGAACCGACAGGAAAACGACAAATGGCCGATCTGAGTAAAATTGTCGACGACCTCTCCAGCCTGACCGTGCTGGAGGCGGCCGAGCTCTCCAAGATGCTCGAAGAGAAATGGGGCGTCTCTGCCGCCGCTCCGGTGGCCGTGGCGGCCGCCGCTCCAGGCGCTGCCGCCCCGGTGGCGGAAGAGAAGACGGAGTTCGACGTCGTCCTGGCCGCGGCCGGAGACAAGAAGATCAACGTCATCAAGGAAGTGCGCGCCATTACCGGGCTCGGCCTGAAAGAGGCGAAGGACCTCGTCGAAGCCGCGCCGAAAGCGGTGAAGGAGGGCATCGCCAAGGCGGAAGCCGAGGAGATCAAGAAGAAGCTCGAGGATGCCGGCGCGAAGGTCGAGTTGAAGTAGGCGTTTCACGCATTCCGGGCGCGACCGCGCGCCCGGATTTCCTGGCTGCCCCGACGGCCGCACGACCCAGCAGGGCATGTGCGACTTTCCGGACAGCCTTTCGAGTTAAGACTGGCGAGGACGATACATGGCCAAGACGGCGAAGACGACACATGGCGTGAAGGATGGCGGCGTGAAGGACGGCGGCGCGAAGCAGGGCGGCGCGAAGCAGGGCGGCGCGAAGCAGGTGAGCTTCTCCGGCCGGCGGCGTATCCGCAAATTCTTCGGCCACATCACGGAAGCGGCGGAGATGCCAAACCTCATCGAGGTTCAGAAGTCGTCGTACGACCAGTTCCTGATGGTGGAGAAGCCGGAAGGCGGGCGCGGCGACGAGGGCCTGCAGGCGGTTTTCCGGTCGGTGTTCCCGATCTCCGATTTCGCCGGCACCGCCATGCTCGAATTCGTCAATTACGAGTTCGATCCGCCCAAATACGACGTCGAGGAATGCCGGCAGCGCGACATGACCTATGCGGCGCCGCTGAAGGTGACGCTACGGCTCATCGTGTTCGACGTCGACCAGGACACCGGCGCCAAGTCCGTCAAGGACATCAAGGAGCAGGACGTCTATATGGGCGACATGCCGCTGATGACGGACAACGGCACCTTCGTCATCAACGGCACCGAGCGCGTCATCGTCTCGCAGATGCACCGCTCGCCGGGCGTCTTCTTCGACCATGACAAGGGCAAGACCCACTCGTCCGGCAAGCTCCTGTTCGCCGCCCGCATCATCCCGTATCGCGGCTCCTGGCTCGACATCGAATTCGACGCCAAGGACATCGTGCATGCCCGCATCGACCGCCGCCGCAAGATCCCGGTCTCGTCGCTCCTCATGGCGCTCGGCATGGACGGCGAGGAGATACTGTCGACCTTCTATACGTCCGTCACGGCGACCCGCGACGGCGAGGGATGGCGGCTGCCCTTCGATCCGGACAAGCTGAAGGGCGCAAAGCCGGTCGAAGATCTGATCGATGCCAACACCGGCGATGTCATCATCGAGGCCGGCAAGAAAGTCACGGCGCGGCTTGCCAAGCAGCTGAAGGACAGGGGCGTCGAGGCGCTGCGCACGACCGACGACGCGCTCATCGGCCGCTACCTCGCCGAGGACATCGTCAATCTCGAGACGGGCGAGATCTATGCCGAGGCCGGCGACGAGGTCACCGCCAAGATGCTCGAGCAGTTCGTCGAGCTCGGCCAGAAGGACGTGCCGCTGCTGGAGATCGACCACATCAATGTGGGCGGCTACATCCGCAACACGCTCGCCGTGGACAAGAACCAGAATCGCGAGGACGCGCTGTTCGACATCTACCGGGTGATGCGTCCGGGCGAGCCGCCGACGATCGACACGGCGGAGGCAATGTTCCGCTCGCTGTTCTTCGATTCGGAGCGCTACGACCTCTCCGCCGTCGGCCGCGTGAAGATGAACATGCGGCTCGACCTCGACGCCGAGGATACTGTGCGCGTGCTCCGCAAGGAGGATATCGTCGCGGTGATCCGCACGCTGGTGGACCTGCGCGACGGCCGCGGCGAGATCGACGACATCGATAATCTCGGCAATCGCCGGGTGCGCTCGGTCGGCGAGCTGATGGAGAACCAGTATCGCGTCGGCCTGTTGCGCATGGAGCGGGCGATCAAGGAGCGCATGTCGTCGGTCGAGATCGACACCGTCATGCCGCAGGACCTGATCAACGCCAAGCCGGCGGCCGCGGCGGTGCGCGAGTTCTTCGGCTCCTCGCAGCTGTCGCAGTTCATGGACCAGACCAATCCGCTGTCGGAGATCACCCACAAGCGGCGCCTGTCGGCGCTCGGGCCGGGCGGTCTGACGCGCGAGCGCGCCGGCTTCGAGGTGCGCGACGTGCATCCGACCCATTACGGCCGCATCTGCCCGATCGAGACGCCGGAGGGACCTAATATCGGCCTGATCAACTCGCTGGCGACGTTTGCCCGGGTCAACAAATACGGCTTCATCGAAAGCCCCTACCGCAAGATCGTCGACGGCCACGTGACCGACGAGGTCGTCTACCTCTCCGCCATGGAGGAGGCGAAGTTCACGGTGGCCCAGGCCAACGCGCCGCTCGACGGCAAGGGCCGGTTCGTCAACGAGCTGGTGACCTGCCGCCATCAGGGCGACGTGGCGATGTTCGCGCGCGAGAAGGTCGACCTGATGGACGTGTCGCCGAAGCAGCTCGTTTCCGTGGCGGCGGCGCTCATCCCTTTCCTGGAGAACGACGACGCCAACCGCGCGCTCATGGGATCGAACATGCAGCGCCAGGCCGTGCCGCTGGTCCGCTCCGAGGCGCCGCTCGTCGGCACCGGCATGGAGCCGATCGTGGCGCGCGATTCCGGCGCGGCAATCGCGGCGCGGCGGACCGGCGTGGTCGACCAGGTCGACGCAACCCGCATCGTCGTGCGGGCGACCGAGGAGCGCGACTCGTCCAAGTCGGGCGTCGACATCTACCGGCTGCAGAAGTTCCAGCGCTCCAACCAGTCGACCTGCATCACGCAGCGCCCGCTGGTGGACGTCGGCGACCGCGTCCAGGCCGGCGAGATCATCGCCGACGGTCCTTCCACGGACCACGGCGACCTGGCGCTCGGCCGCAACGTGCTGGTCGCCTTCATGCCCTGGAACGGCTACAATTTCGAGGATTCCATCCTGCTCTCCGAGCGGATCGTCCGCGACGACGTGTTCACCTCCATCCACATCGAGGAATTCGAGGTGATGGCGCGCGACACGAAGCTCGGCCCGGAGGAGATCACCCGCGACATCCCGAACGTCTCGGAAGAGGCGCTGAAGAACCTCGACGAGGCCGGCATCGTCTATGTCGGGGCGGAGACCAAGCCGGGCGACATCCTGGTCGGCAAGATCACGCCGAAGGGCGAGAGCCCGATGACTCCGGAGGAGAAGCTGCTCCGCGCCATCTTCGGCGAGAAGGCTTCCGACGTCCGCGATACGTCGCTCCGGATGCCGCCGGGGACCTTCGGCACGGTGGTCGAGGTGCGCGTCTTCAACCGCCACGGCGTGGAGAAGGACGAGCGCGCCATGGCTATCGAGCGCGAGGAGATCCAGCGTCTCGCCAAGGACCGCGACGACGAGCAGTCGATCCTCGACCGCAACATCTACGGCCGGCTCGCCGAGATGCTGCGAGGCCAGGTCGCGACCGCCGGCCCCAAGGGCTTCAAGAAGGGCGCCGAGATCGACGACGAGGCGCTTACCGCCAATCCTCGCTCGCAGTGGTGGCAGTTCGCCACGGCCGACGATGCGCTGATGACGGAGATCGAGGCCCTCCGCGCCCAGTACGACGAAAGCCGCAAGCGCCTGGAAAGCCGCTTCATCGACAAGGTGGAGAAGCTGCAGCGCGGCGACGAGCTGCCGCCCGGCGTGATGAAGATGGTCAAGGTCTTCGTCGCGGTGAAGCGCAAGATCCAGCCCGGCGACAAGATGGCCGGCCGCCACGGCAACAAGGGCGTCGTGTCGAAGATCGTGCCGATCGAGGACATGCCGTTCCTGGAGGACGGCACGCATGTCGACATCGTGCTGAACCCGCTCGGCGTGCCAAGCCGCATGAACGTCGGACAGATCCTGGAGACGCATCTCGGCTGGGCCTGCGCGGGCCTCGGCATGAAGGTCGGCAAGCTGGTCGAGGACTATCGCCGCTCCGGCAAGACGCAGGAGCTGCGCGGCCTGCTGCACGAGCTCTACGGCGACAATGCCAAGAACGAGGTGGTCGCGGACTTCGACGACGAGTCGGTGGTCCGGCTCGGCGAGCAGCTGTCGCACGGCGTGCCGATCGCCACTCCCGTGTTCGACGGGGCCAAGGAGGAGGACATCGTCCACCTCCTGGAGAAGGCGGGACTGAACATCTCCGGCCAGTCGCGCCTCCATGACGGCCGCACCGGCGAGGTCTTCGACCGCAACGTCACGGTGGGCTACATCTACATGCTGAAGCTCCATCATCTCGTCGACGACAAGATCCACGCCCGTTCGATCGGCCCGTATTCGCTGGTCACCCAGCAGCCGCTCGGCGGCAAGGCGCAGTTCGGCGGCCAGCGTTTCGGCGAAATGGAGGTGTGGGCGCTCGAGGCCTACGGCGCGGCATACACCTTGCAGGAGATGCTGACGGTGAAGTCGGACGACGTGGCAGGCCGCACCAAAGTCTACGAGGCGATCGTCCGCGGCGACGACACGTTCGAGGCCGGCATCCCGGAGAGCTTCAACGTGCTCGTCAAGGAGATGCGGTCGCTGGGCCTCAATGTCGAGCTGCAGGACACCGATATCCGCCCGCAGATCACCGACGAATACCGCCATCGGGACGCCGCCGAATAGGCGGCGCCCCTGGCGCCAGTTTCGGAAAATGAGTGCCGCGGCGTGAGCGCGGCGAGGAGCCCCCGGCCCATCCGGGGGACATGCCAATCGGCTAAGGAGTGACCATGAATCAAGAGGTCATGAACATTTTCAGCCCGCAGGTGCAGGCGCAGACTTTCGATCAGATCCGCATCTCGCTGGCGAGCCCGGAAAAGATCCTGTCCTGGTCCTACGGCGAGATCAAGAAGCCCGAGACGATCAATTACCGGACCTTCAAGCCGGAGCGCGACGGCCTGTTCTGCGCGCGCATTTTTGGGCCGATCAAGGACTACGAGTGCCTGTGCGGCAAGTACAAGCGCATGAAGTACAAGGGCATCATCTGCGAGAAGTGCGGCGTCGAGGTGACGCTGGCGCGCGTACGCCGCGACCGCATGGGCCATATCGAGCTCGCCGCGCCGGTCGCCCATATCTGGTTCCTGAAGTCGCTGCCGTCGCGCATCGGCCTGATGCTCGACATGACGCTGAAGGACATCGAACGCGTCCTTTATTTCGAGAACTACATCGTCGTGGAGCCGGGCATCACGCCGCTCCAGGAGAAGCAGCTCCTCAGCGAGGACGATTTCCTCGAGGCGCAGGACCAGTACGGCGCCGATTCCTTCACCGCCATGATCGGCGCGGAAGCCGTCCGCGAGATGCTGATGGCGCTCGATCTGGAGAAGGAGATCGTCCGTCTACGCCAGGAGATCGCCGAATCCAAGTCGGAGCTGAAGCCCAAAAAACTCGCCAAGCGGCTGAAGCTGATCGAGGCGTTCGTCCAGTCCGGCAACCGGCCGGAATGGATGGTGCTGACGGTCGTCCCGGTGATCCCGCCGGATCTGCGGCCGCTCGTCCCGCTCGACGGCGGGCGATTCGCGACGTCGGACCTGAACGACCTCTACCGCCGCGTCATCAACCGCAACAACCGGCTGAAGCGGCTGATCGAGCTGCGCGCGCCGGACATCATCATCCGCAACGAGAAGCGGATGCTGCAGGAAGCCGTCGACGCGCTGTTCGACAACGGCCGCCGCGGCCGCGTCATCACCGGCACCAACAAGCGCCCGCTGAAGTCGCTATCCGACATGCTGAAGGGCAAGCAGGGCCGCTTCCGCCAGAATCTTCTCGGCAAGCGCGTCGACTATTCCGGCCGCTCGGTGATCGTCGTCGGCCCTGAGCTGAAGCTGCACCAGTGCGGCCTGCCGAAGAAGATGGCGCTCGAGCTGTTCAAGCCGTTCATCTATGCGCGGCTCGACGCCAAGGGCTATTCCTCGACGGTCAAGCAGGCCAAGAAGCTGGTGGAGAAGGAGAAGCCGGAGGTCTGGGACATCCTGGACGAGGTCATCCGCGAGCATCCGGTGCTCTTGAACCGCGCCCCGACCTTGCACCGCCTCGGCATCCAGGCCTTCGAGCCGGTGCTGATCGAGGGCAAGGCAATCCAGCTGCATCCGCTGGTCTGCGCCGCGTTCAATGCCGACTTCGACGGCGACCAGATGGCGGTGCACGTGCCGCTGTCGCTGGAGGCGCAGCTGGAAGCCCGCGTCCTCATGATGTCGACCAACAACATCCTGCACCCGGCGAACGGGCAGCCGATCATCGTGCCGTCGCAGGACATCGTGCTCGGCCTCTACTACCTCTCCGTCATGCAGGAGAAGGAGCCGGGCGAGGGCATGCTGTTCGGCAATATCGGCGAGCTGCATCACGCGCTGGAATCCGGCGCGGTGACGCTGCACGCCAAGATCCGCGGCCGCTACAAGACGGTCGATTTCGAGGGCAACCCGGTCTCCACCATCTACGAGACCACGCCGGGGCGCATGCTGATCGGCGAGCTCTTGCCGAAGGACCCGAACATCCCGTTCGACCTCTGCAACAAGCTGATGACCAAGAAGGAGATCAGCCGGCTGATCGATGCCGTCTACCGGCATACCGGCCAGAAGGAGACGGTCATCTTCTGCGACCGCATCATGCAGCTCGGCTTCACGCAGGCCTGCAAGGCCGGCATCTCGTTCGGCAAGGACGACATGGTGATCCCCGAGACCAAAGCGGGCCTCGTCGAGGAAACGCGGACGCTCGCGGCGGAATACGAGCAGCAGTACAATGACGGCCTGATCACCCAAGGCGAAAAGTACAACAAGGTCGTCGACGCCTGGGCCAAGTGCACCGACAAGGTCGCCGACGCGATGATGGCGCGAATCCAGGCGGTGGAGTTCGACCCGGAGACGGGTCGCCAGAAGCCGGTGAATTCCATCTACATGATGTCGCATTCCGGCGCCCGCGGCTCGCCGGCCCAGATGAAGCAGCTCGCCGGCATGCGCGGCCTGATGGCGAAACCGTCCGGCGAGATCATCGAGAGCCCGATCATCTCCAACTTCAAGGAGGGGCTGTCGGTGCTGGAGTATTTCAACTCCACCCACGGGGCGCGCAAGGGCCTTGCCGATACGGCGCTGAAGACGGCCAATTCCGGCTATCTGACGCGCCGCCTGGTCGACGTGGCGCAGGACTGCATCATCACCGTCGACGATTGCGGCTCCACGAACGGCCTCACCATGCAGGCCATCGTCGATGCCGGCCAGGTCGTCGCCTCGCTGGGCTCGCGCATCCTCGGCCGCACCACGGTCGACGACATCAACGACCCGGCGACCGGCGAGACGATCGTGCCGGCCGGCAAGCTTATCGAAGAGCCAGACATGGAGGCGGTCGAGGCGGCCGGGGTGCAGGCGGTAAAGATCCGCTCGGTGCTCACCTGCGAGCAGAAATACGGCGTCTGCGGCAAGTGCTACGGCCGCGACCTCGCCCGCGGCACGCCCGTCAACATGGGCGAAGCCGTCGGCGTGATCGCCGCGCAGTCGATCGGCGAGCCCGGTACCCAGCTCACCATGCGGACGTTCCACATCGGCGGCACCGCGCAGGTGGTCGATCAGTCCTTCCTGGAATCGAACTTTGAGGGCCGGGTGGAGATCCGCAATCGCGCGCTGGTCACCGATTCCACAAAGCGCCTCGTGGTGATGGGCCGCAATGTCCAGGTCGTCATTCTCGACGAGGCCGGCGAGGAGCGGGCGGTGCATCGCGTCGCCTACGGCGCGCGGTTGTTCGTCGACGACGGCGATACCATCCGGCGCGGCGAGCGCATCGCCGAATGGGACCCCTATACGCGCCCGATTCTTACTGAGGTGGGCGGCGTGGCGGAATACGAGGACCTCGTCGAGGGCGCCTCGGTCGTGGAGACCGCGGACGAGTCGACCGGCATCACCAAGCGGGTTGTCGTCGACTGGCGCGCCAATCCGCGCGGCTCGGATCTCAAGCCGGCCGTGGCGATCAAGGACAAGCACGGCAAGATCGTCAAGCTGGAGCGCGGCGGCGACGCCCGCTTCCTCCTTTCCGTCGACGCCATCCTGTCGGTCGAGCCGGGATCGCAGGTGCATCCGGGCGACGTGCTGGCGCGGATCCCGCTGGAGAGCGCCAAGACGCGCGACATCACCGGCGGCCTGCCGCGGGTGGCGGAGCTGTTCGAGGCACGGCGTCCGAAGGACCACGCCATCATCGCGGAGATCAGCGGGACGGTGAAGTTCGGGCGCGACTACAAGAACAAGCGCCGCATCGTCATCGAGCCGCGCGAGGACGGCGCCGAGCCGGTCGAATACCTGATCCCGAAGGGCCGCCCGTTTCATCTGCAGGAGGGCGACACCATCGAGAAGGGCGACTTCATCCTCGACGGCCTGCCCGCTCCGCACGACATCCTGTCGATCAAGGGCGTGGAGGATCTCGCGGCCTATCTCGTCAACGAGATCCAGGAGGTCTACCGGCTGCAGGGCGTGCTCATCAACGACAAGCACATCGAGGTGATCGTCCGGCAGATGCTGCAGAAGGTGGAGATCACCGACGCGGGCGAATCCGACCTGATCGCCGGCGAGCAGATCGACCGCCTGGAGTTCGACGAGATCAACGACGCACTCCGCGCCGAGGGCAAGAACGAGGCGACCGCCGTGCCGGTGCTGCTCGGCATCACCAAGGCGAGCCTGCAAACCCGCTCGTTCATCTCTGCGGCTTCCTTCCAGGAGACCACCCGCGTGCTGACCGAGGCGGCGGTCAACGGCAAGACCGACACGCTGGAGGGCCTGAAGGAGAACGTCATCGTCGGCCGGCTCATCCCGGCCGGCACCGGCGGCACGATGAGCCGGCTCCGCCAGGTCGCCAACCGCCGCGACGAGTTGATCCTGGAGGAGGAGAAGAAGCGCGCCGCGGCGGCGGCCCGCGTCGCCATCCCCGAACTGGCGGATCAGGCGGCCGAATAGAAGCTGCGCCTCCACGACATCAAAGGCCGCCTCCGGGCGGCCTTTTCTTTGCGCCGCAAGTGAAGGCGGCGAAAGTGCTGCCGTGTTCTCTCGGCGACACAGGCCGGGAAATAATTTGGAAACCTATATCGTGCTGTTGTGGCGGCGACCGAGGACGCCTATGAGGCGGCCGGGGACGGGGCTTTCCGACTTCTTGCATCGGAAGCGGCGGTCCGGCGCATTTCGCGCCGGGGCGCGTCCGTTCGCTCCGTCCGCGTCGCTGGCTCGGAAATACGGGGGAGTGGAATGTTTGCCGGGCTCGTGTGGCGTACGATTTTGTTCTTCGGGCTGACGGCCGGCTACGCCATCCTCGCCGCACTGCCTTATCTCGCGTAGGCGGCTTCCGCTCGGGAAGAGGGCTGCCGGCTCAGTGCCCGGCAGCTTCGACCGGTTTCTGTGGCGGGAGAGAACGTCGCCCGTCAGCCCAGCTTTTCGGCCGGGCGGCAGCCTCACTCGGGTCAAGCGACTTTCAACATGCCTTGAGCCGGATTCGATGTCCGCCCGGGCTTCGCAACGCTCAGCCGAGCTCCTCCACGAGCCCTTTGCAACGGCTCCGCGTATCAATCGGCTTGGCACTACAAAAGAAAGTCAGACGCCTCGATCGACGAGAAATTGCTCGCGTTGGCGATAAAAAAGCTTCCCGTCCCGTAGTCGACAAGAACGCCGGGCCCGGTATCGGTCAGCACGAGCTGGCTGAACGAATTCAGCCCCGCAACAGCTTGGAGATCGAATTTCTCCGTACCGTTGGCGAAGTCCGTCACCGTGTCGCTGCCGCCGTTGTCGGAGAAGACGAACGTGTCCGTGCCAGTGCTGCCGGTCAGCATGTCATTGCCGCCGTCGCCGGCCAGACGGTCGTTGCCGGAACCGCCGTTGAGGATATTGGCCGCGGCATTGCCGATGAGGGTATTGGCGACCGCGTTGCCGGTGCCGGAAATAGCCGACGTGCCGACCAGCGTGAGGTTCTCGAGGTTGCTTCCCAGCAGATAATTGAGCGAGCTATTGACCAGGTCCGTGCCGGAACTGACGGCTTCCGTGACCACGTCGCCGGTCGAATCGACCCAGTAGACGTCGTTGCCGGCGGCGCCGGTCATCTGATCCGACCCGCCGCCTCCGTCCAGAACATCGTCGCCTGCATCTCCGCGCAACACGTCGTTCCCACCGACGCCTTGCAGCGTGTCGTTTGCGGAGCCCCCGGTAAGAGTGTTGCTTGCGGCGTTGCCGGTCAGAACGTTCGCCGAATTGTTGCCCGTTCCGTTGAGCGCGGAGGAGCCGGTCAGGACGAGGTTTTCGACCTCGGCCCGAAGCGTAAGCGTGACGGAGCTTTTGACGGTGTCGAGGCCTTCATTGGCGAGCTCCGTCGTCGCGTCCAGCGTGTTGTCGACCACGTAAAGGTCGTCGCCGGCGCCGCCGGACATCTTGTCGGGGCCGACGCCACCGTCGATCAGGTCGTTCCCGGCACCTGCGGAAATCGTATCGATTCCCTGGCCGCCATAGATCAGGTCGTTCCCGCCCAAAGCCGAAATGTTGTCGGCGCCGGCCAGGGCGGCCACCACCTCGGGAGCATCGGTCGCCGTCAACGAGTCGTTGGCGTTCGAGGCCGTCACCGCCGGGCCTCCCGTCGCCTGCTCCAGCCACAGATCGAGCTCGGCCAGGAAGCTTGCGGTCTTCTCCGCGGTGGGCGCTGACGGCCAGGGATCCTTGATGAATGCTTCAGCAAAAAACACAGCGGCGCCGAGCGCGTCGGAGATATTGTTCGCTTCCGCCCATTGCAGACGGGATCCCAACAGGGCCGTGAACCGCGGGCCGGGCTCGTAAGTGAACGTGTTGAGGGAGGCGGGGCACCAGATGGTATAGCCGTCCGTGTTCATCGGCACCGTGCGCGGAATGCCGATCCCGTCGAGCAGGATGCCGGTGAGGCAGTTGCAGTCGTTGATGCCAGGAACGTAGGGATACAGCGCGACGTTCACGCCGTCTGTGAGCTGTTGCATCGTCGCGTATTTTGTCGCGACCTCTGCATCGCTCCCGGCGAACACCACGATCGAAAGGTCATCGCCCTCGGCATCCCAGTCGACGGTGCCCGCGACGTAGCTTCCGTATTCCGCACTGACGAACCGGGATCCGTCGCCCCCAGAATCCTCTCCACCCGCGCGCAAATAGTACTGCGATCCGTCGTCGTAGGTGATGACGAGATAGGAGTGCGCCTTCTCCACCACGCCGCCGTAAGGGTGGCCCTTGCGTGCGCAGACTTCTATCGTTGCCATAAATTTCCTCTCCAACACGTCCGCGAAATAGCCGCCCCGCTTCTGCGGCAGTACTACAAAGTCTGGTGAACTGAAAGCCCCGGTTGGAAGACGATACTTTTCCGACTTAGAGTTACATGCGCCGAGCAGGCTTCAGCGGTCCGCCGACCTTACGTTCGTCAAAGGCGTGAACGGCTGCCGGCGCGTGGCAGGGCCAATTGACACGCGACTGGCGATCGATCGATCGTCCACGCGAAGCGGCCGAAGGAGCTGCGGAGGAAGCATGTCCTTCTCGTAGCAGGGCTAATCCGTCGGCCTTGATCTAAGGAACGCACTACAAAAGAAAGTCGCTCGCCTCGATCGACGAGAAAGCGCTCGCGTTGGCGATCAGCAAGCTTCCCGTCCCGTAGTCGACAAGAACGCCCGGCCCGGTATCCGTCAGCACGAGCTGGCTGAACGAATCCAGCCCCGCAACATCCTGCAAATCGAATTTTTCCGAGCCGTTGGCGAAATCCGTCACCGTGTCGCTGCCGCCGTCATCGAAGAAGACGAATGTGTCCGTGCCGGCGCTGCCGGTCAGCGTGTCGTTGCCGCTGCCTCCCGCCAGACGATCTTTGCCCGCGCCGCCGGAGATCTGGTCCGCGCCGACGCCGCCGTCGATGAAGTCGTTCCCGGCGCCTGCGGAGATCGTGTCGATGCCTGCGCCGCCGTAGATCAGGTCGTCTCCGCCGCGAGCGGACACGCTGTCGTCGCCGGCAAGGGCCGCCACCACCTCGCGGGCGTGAGTTGTCGTCAGCGCCTCGTTGGAGTTCGAGCCCGTGGCGGCCTTGCGTCCCGTCGTCTGCGCCAGCCACACATCGAGCTCAGCCAGAAAGCTGGCGGTCTTCTCGGCCGCAGGCTCCGACGGCCACGGATCCTGGATGAAGGCTTCAGCGAAAAACACGGCCGCCCCAAGCTCGTCGGAGATATTGTTGGCCTCCGCCCATTGCAGCCGGGAATCCAGCAGGGCCGTGAAACGCGGGCCGGGCTCGTAAGTGAAGGTGTTGAGGGAGGCGGGGCACCATATCGTGTAGCCGTCGGCGTTCACCGGCAGGGTGCGCGGAATGCCGATCCCGTCGAGCATGGTGCCGGTGAACAAGGCGCAATCGTTGATGCCGGGCGCGAACGGGTAGAGTGCGGCGTTCACCTCGTCTGTGAGTTGTTGCATCGTCGCGTAACGGGTCGCGACCTCGGCGTCGCTGCCGGTGAACACCACGATCGAGAGGTCGTTGCCTTCGGCATCCCAGTCGATCGTGCCGGCGACGTAGCTGCCATATTCCGCACTGACGAACCAAGAGCGCCCGACTTTTTCTCCGCCTGAACGCACGTAGTACTGAGAGCCGTCGTCGTAAGTGACGATGAGATAGGAGTGCGCCTTCTCCACGACGCCGTCATAAGCGTAACCCTTGCGGGCGCAGACTTCTATCGTCGCCACAAATCCCCTCCCGAACGGGTCCGCGAAATGACCGCCCCAATTTGGAGCAATAACCAAACGCCTGAACAGAAGTCCCCGCCTGGAAGCCGTTACTTATCAGAATGAGAGTGAGTTGCGAAAGCGCGGCTTCAGGTGGTCCGCCGGACGCGCTTGCGGTGCGCCGGAATTCCGGGGACATTTCGATCGGCCGCTTCGTGCTCGGATTCGGCAACCGCTCCGCTTAGCCGAGCTCGCCGCGCGAATCGCCAAGCAAACGCCATCGTCCCGCGGCCTCACGGCCCGAGGTGATCAAAGAGCCTGGCCGGTGCCGCCGGCCTGCGGTTTCCCTCGTTCGAGGGAGCGGAGCGCCTGAAGAACGCCTCGCAAATTAAATAATGGCGCCTCCAGGCGCCCCGCGCGGCGTTATACGTTCCCCAACTCGCCCTATCGTCTTCCCGTCCTGCCCCGTGCTTCACGCCGTGGGCAGGAACTCTAGCCGTGCAACATCCGGCACCGGGATTGCTCCCGAGGGGGGCCCTTCTGAGGAACGCCGTCCCGGTTCCTGACCGAGGCTCCGTGGCGGCGCCGCCCACTGCTCCCGAAAAGCTCCGGTCCCAGGATTTCCGGTCCCTCGTCGAGCAGCGGTATTTCGCGAGCTAGCATATTCGAACAGGCCTGTCTAGGATTTTTTTCATAGAACCTGGAAGATTCCCCTCCCCCTTGTGGGGACTTGTGGGGAGGGGTACGGGGCGGGGTCTTCGATGCCGAGCTCGACGTGAGACGACCCCTCCCCCAGCCCCTCCCCACAAGGGGGAGGGGAGGCGCATTCCCGCGCCTGCGGGAGTTGCGCGAGCGGCACCTCGGCTGGGAAGTGACCGACCTGATGGCAAAGCTGGACGCCAGGTCGAGCGTGTCGTCGATCTACCGTCTAGAACAGGGCGGCGCCACCCGCCTGCCGAACGCGCTAAAGCGCCTCCACGCCAGTTTCTCCGGTGCGGATGCGCATGGCGGACTGAAGGTCAAGCACGAAGATCTTGCCGTCGCCGATGCGGCCGGTATGCGCCGCCAGGCGGATCGCCTCGATCGCGCGGTCGAGCAGCGCATCGTCGACCGCCAACTCCAGCTTCAGCTTCGGGATGTAGCTGATCTTGTACTCGGCGCCTCGGTAAATCTCGGTGTGTCCTTTCTGGCGGCCGTAGCCGCGGACCTCGCTGACCGTGAGCCCGTGGATGTTCGCTTCCGACAGCGCGTCGCGTACCGCGTCCAGCCGGTGCGGCTGGATGATGGCAATGACCCAGTTCACCGGTCCGGCCTCCTTTCAGAAGTTGTAGCCCTTTTCGCCGTGCGTGGTGAAATCGAGACCTTCGACTGTCTCCTCGCGCGGCGTCCGCAGCCCGCAGAGCGCCTCGGTCATCATCACGAGCGCATAGGTGGCGACGAGAGACCAGACGCCAGCCGCCAGAACGGCGATGAACTGGACACCGAACTGGCTCGCCACCGTTACGCCTTCGGCAAGCCCGGCGCCGCCGAGCGGGGCGATCGCGAAGAAGCCGGCGAGCAGCGTGCCGGTCACGCCGCCGACGCCGTGCACGGCGAAGACGTCGAGCGCATCATCGATGCCGCTCCTCCGCCTGACGAGTTGCACCGCGGCATAGCAGAGAAAGCCCCCCGCGAGGCCGAGACAGACGCCGCCAAGCGGGCCGACATACCCCGACGCCGGCGTAATTGTCGCGAGGCCCGCGACGGTGCCGGTGACCAGGCCCACCACGCTCGGCTTGCCGTATTTCTTCCATTCGATGCCAACCCACACGATCGATGCGACGGCCGCCGACAAGTGCGTGACCAGCATCGCCATTCCGGCGGCGGCGCCCGCGGTCAGCGCGCTGCCGGCGTTGAAGCCGAACCAGCCGACCCAGAGCATCGAGGCGCCGACCACAACCAGCCAGGGCGCGTGCGGCGGGCGCACTTCCGGCACTTCGATGCGTGGCCCGAGGCGCCAGGCGATCACCAGCGCCGAGACGCCCGCCGTCAGGTGCACGACGATGCCGCCGGCAAAGTCGAGCACGCCCATTTGGAACAGCCAGCCGCCGCCCCACACCCAATGCGCCACCGGCGCGTAGACGACGATCAGCCAGGACCCTGAGAAGACGAGCACGGCGGAGAATTTTATGCGCTCCACATAGGCGCCGACGATCAGCGCCGGGGTGATGATCGCGAACGTCATCTGGAACATGACAAAGACGCTTTCGGGGATCGTGCCGCTGACGGCGTCGCGCGTCACCCCGCTCAGGAACGCCTTCGACAGCCCGCCGACCAGCGCCAAACCTTCGGAGAACGCCAAGCTGTAGCCGACGACGAACCAGAGCACGGAGGCAAGGCAGGCGATGGCGACGCAGTGCATCAGCACCGAAAGGATGTTCTTCGACTGGACCAGCCCGCCGTAGAAGAGCGCCAGTCCCGGCAGCGTCATGAAGAGGACGAGCGCGGTCGAGGTCAGCACCCAAGCCGTGTCGCCTGCATCGACCATTCGAAGCCCCCCATGCTTTCGCGGTGCATCTTATGGCGCCGGTCTTAAGAGCCGCTCATGATGCCTGAACAGCGAAGCAGCGCAAGCGCCAACGAGACGGTGCCCGGGCGCCATGGGAGAGGGGGGACGCGCGCTATCGTCCCGCGGCCTCTCGGCCCGAGGTGATCAAAGAGCTTTCTTGGCCTCCTCACTCGAGGAGGGAGCGGAGCGCCTGAAGAACGCCTCGCAAATTTAATAACGGCGCCTCCAGGCGCCCCGCGCGGCGGTATACGTTCCCCAACTCGCCCTATCTTCTTCCCGCCCTGCCCCGTGCTTGCGCCCGAAGCAGGAACTCTAGCCGTGCAACATCCGGCACCGGGATTGCTCCCGAGGGGGGCCCTTCTGAGGAACGCCGTCCCGGCTCCTGACCGAGGCTCCGTGGCGGCGCCGCCCACTGCTCCCGAAAAGCTCCGGTCCTTGCATCCCGGTCCCTCGTCGAGCAGCGGTGATTTGGAGCTACCACAAACGAAGACGGTTGTCTAGGATTTTTTTCATAGCCCCAAATCTCGGTCGCTGTCCCTTGCCCGCCAGCGAGCATTCTGCAATCTTCGCGCGTGGGAGGCGGGAATGAGAGGCACCGTACAGGGCGTCTTTGTCGGCATATGTGGCGCGATCATATTTGCAGTGTTCGAGGCGGCTGCTCTTTCGCTCACGGGTGCGCGGTGGTGGCTTGCCATGGTCGCCGCATTCCTCATCTGCTTCGCGGCTGCTCTGGCCATCGAAAGATATTGGTTGAGGCACGAAATAGTGCGGCCGCAAACGGACGTGGGCAGCGGCAACCAATCCGAAGCTAGCCAGGAGATCGAAATGCGGGATGCAACCGTGCAAGGGACTGGAGACAAGAGGATCGGCAGTGGAAATGTTGCGAAGGGTGACCAGAGGATCACAATCGACAAGGCGCGTTCATAGCGGCTATGGAAAGTCGCTCTTTCCCGATCGACTGGCGTCGCGAACTGGCGCAGCTTCAACCGTTCTTGGACGGAAAAGGTGGCGTCGCATGTGTCAGATACGATGGCCAGCGCTGTGCGCCGAATAAGTTTATCGCGACACTGACGTCGGTCTATGAGGGTCGATGGGACGGCAGCCAGTTCGCCGAGGCTAGCGGCACCTGGCGTTCGCTGCGGATTGACCCCGAGAATTACAAGATGCGGTATCTATCAGATATTCGAAAAGAGTTTGCACGCAAGCTGATGATCCAGCTTCCTTTGCCGGTGACGCCGGGTCAATCAAGTGGCCCGATACAAGTTGCATCAAACAATACCGCCGGGGGCGCCCAGACATTCCATACCAGCGTAGAGTTTCATGGAGACCACGATGCCGTGCTCGCGTTCAGACGAGATGCCTGGATTCAGGCGCTGCGCGCCGAACTTGAACAATTCCTCAGGGGTGGCCATTTCATGGTCATCCTGGTCCACGGCAGCAAGGAAGAGCAAAGGGAATTTTGGGATGACCTGTGGCACGGCGGAATGTCGGACCTGCTACCGGTCGGCCTGTTTCTTGTTCGAATGATCGACAGAACTGACACGCCGACCGGCGAGCATCATCGGGCAGCGGCCCCGGATGTTGAGATTACTCTGCCTTTGGACCTGGGGGCTGAGCAGCAGGCAGATGCCATGGAAGACATTGCAAACTGGATCAGTCGGCGCCTACCAGTTTACACCTACGATCAAGCTTGGCTGCTTGCGAAAGGTATTGTGATCGCTCACGCTGACCGAGTGGACGA
The DNA here is from genome assembly GCA_963846475.1 of uncultured Alphaproteobacteria bacterium. GTDB lineage: Bacteria > Pseudomonadota > Alphaproteobacteria > Rhizobiales > Afifellaceae > DASWJZ01. The sequence goes on from CAWJVZ010000003.1 coordinate 541,824, forward strand.
TCTGCACAGCTCGACCGGGCTGATGATTACGCGGCTACAACAGGAACTGGCACGCCTGAAATGAACGTTCAGGAATTCTTAGCAAATGGGCCGCGGGGCATGGGAAGGGTGCTTCAAGGGCTGTCTATGGCCGAAAGTCTGACCGACCGGGTCGCGAGAAGCATATATGAACTCGAACCGATCGAGGGGGTGCCTGCTGACCTGTTTCTCGAAGCCCTTCACCAAACGAACTTCATTATTCCTCGCAACAGTGAATGGCACCTTGCACAGGAGTTTCGATCAGAACTGCATACACTCGGTGAAGCACGGAGCGATTACCTGTTTGCAGTTAATAGACTTCTGCTTGAGCAAGGTCAAAGCGGTGACGAGACGTTGGCTGGTGATGAAATACCGGCTTACCTTTTCACCGACACCGGACGAGCTTACCACGAGGCCGCTCTCGGTCGTGTTGAAAGCTCCCTCGATATTTATTCAAGGATCTCACTCCGTCCGCTTACTGGGGAGCAATGGCTTGCGTCGCAGCTTGCGGCCGAGCAGGAGACGACCGGCATTCTTCCTCAAGGAACAATCGAAGCCACGTTCCTACGTGCAATGGTCTTATTCAGGGAAGGACGACGGCAGGAAGCGGAGCCACTTTTACGCCGAGTGGTGGCAAGTCGCCAATGGCGCATTGAGGTCGCCATCGCAGCACATGTTCTGGCAAACTTGATTTCCCGGCGCCATAAAAGCGAAGCGGAAAAGCTGTATCGCTATGCAGTTGATATTGGGGAGGAAATTGGCGATCGGCACGGTCTTGCGCAGACCCTGCACAGTCTAGCCAACCACCTGTCGCGCGACCGCCACCGCAACGAGGAAGCGGAAGAACTCTACCGGCGTTCTATTGCAAGCCTGGCAGATGTTGGAGATCAACACGGGGTCGGACAGACATTGCACAGCCTCGCCAACCACCTCTCGCGCGACCGTAACCGCGGCAAGGAGCCCGAGGAACTATACCGGGATTCTCTTCGGATTCGTGAAAACATTGGAGATCGTTACGGGGTTGCGCAGACTTTGCACAGCCTTGCCAACCATCTATCGCGCGACCGGAGCCGCAGCGAAGAGGCCGAAGCACTTTACCGGGATTCGATCGAGATTGGCGAGGAGATTGGGAACCGGCGCCACGTTGCACAGACGCTGCACAGCCTCGCCAACCATCTGTCGCACGACCGAAGTCGCAGCAAGGAGGCGGAAGACCTCTATCGGCAATCTTGGAAAGTCGACGAAGAATTAGGGAATAGAAAGGGCGTGGCGCAGACTTTGCACAGCCTTGCCAACCACCTGTCGCGCGACCGGAGCCGGAGCCATGAGGCGGAAGAACTCTACCGGCGTTCTGTTGCAAGCCTGGCCGATGTTGGAGATCAACACGGGGTCGGACAGACACTGCACAGCCTTGCCAACCACCTATCGCGCGACCCAAGCCGGAGCGACGAAGCCGAGGCCATGTTGCGCGAAAGTCTAGCAAATCTTCGGGGGCTTCGGGATAAACGCGGCCAAGCGCAGGTTCTCAGAAGTCTCGCTCGGATCATCGCGCACAAGTCTGTTGCCGATGCAGAAGCGTTACTTGAGGAGAGCCTCGGGTTGAACAAAGAGATGCGAGATCAGAATGGAATTCGGATAGTGGAGCGGTCTTTGCGGGAACTGCGCCGGGGGCGTTCGCCGCTTGAGGACTGAATCGCGAACCTGGACCAGGGCTCACTCCGCCGCCTCGACGCGGCGCACCGGCCGCCGCGCCAGCATCTGCTTCAAAAACCGCCCCGTATAGCTGCGCTTCTCCCGGGCGATCGCCTCCGGGCGGCCCGCGGCGACGATCTCGCCGCCGGAATCGCCGCCTTCCGGGCCGAGGTCGATCACCCAGTCGGCCGTCTTGATCACTTCGAGGTTGTGCTCGATCACCGCCACCGTGTTGCCCTGGTCGACCAGCTCGTGCAGCACCTCCAGGAGTTTTGCCACGTCGTGGAAGTGCAGGCCGGTGGTCGGCTCGTCGAGGATGTAGAGCGTGCGGCCGGTGGCGCGCTTGCACAGCTCGCGGGCCAGCTTGACGCGCTGCGCCTCGCCGCCGGAGAGGGTGGTCGCCTGCTGGCCGACATGGATGTAGCCGAGGCCGACCTGCTGCAGGGTGGCAAAGGTGTTGCGGACGCGCGGCACCGCCTTGAAGAACTCTACGGCCTCATCAACCGTCATATCCAAGACGTCGGCGATCGATTTCTGCTTGAACGTGACCTCCAGCGTCTCGCGGTTGTAGCGCTTGCCCTTGCAGACGTCGCAGGTGACGTAGACGTCGGGCAAAAAATGCATCTCGATCTTTATGACGCCGTCGCCCTGGCAGGCCTCGCAGCGGCCGCCCTTGACGTTGAAGGAGAAGCGGCCGGGCTGGTAGCCGCGCGCCTTCGCCTCCGGCAGGCCTGAAAACCACTCGCGGATCGGCGTGAAGGCGCCGGTATAGGTGGCCGGGTTGGAGCGCGGCGTGCGGCCGATCGGCGACTGGTCGATGTCGATGACCTTGTCCAAGAATTCCAGGCCGGTGAGGCCTTCGTGCGGGGCAGGGTGCTCGCGCGAGCCATTCAGCCGCCGCGCCACCGCCTTGTAGATGGTGTCGACCAAAAGCGTCGACTTGCCGCCGCCGGAGACGCCGGTGACGCACGTGAACGTGCCGAGCGGGATCGTCGCCTCGACGTTCTTCAGATTGTTGCCGCTGGCGCCCGAGACGGTGAGGCGGCGCGAGCGGGAGATGTCGCGGCGTCTCTCGCGCATCGGGATCTCGCGCGCGCCGGAGAGATACTGGCCGGTGAGCGAGGCCGGATTGGCCATGATGTCGTCGGGCGTGCCCTCCGCGACGATTTTTCCGCCGTGCACGCCGGCCAGCGGGCCGACGTCGACGACGTGGTCGGCCGCCAGAATGGCATCCTCGTCGTGCTCCACGACGATCACCGTGTTGCCGAGGTCGCGAAGGTGCCGGAGCGTGTCGAGGAGGCGCTGGTTGTCGCGCTGGTGCAGGCCGATCGAGGGCTCGTCGAGCACGTAGAGCACGCCGGTCAGGCCGGAGCCGATCTGCGAGGCCAGGCGGATGCGCTGGCTCTCGCCGCCGGAGAGCGAGCCGGAGCCGCGCGACAAGGTGAGGTAGTCGAGCCCGACGTCGTTCAGAAAACTGAGACGCTCGCGGATTTCCTTGAGGATGCGCGCGGCGATCTCGGATTGCTTCGGCGTCAGCCGGGCAGGGAGCTCCTCGAACCAGCGGCCCGCCTCGCGGATCGATTTCTCGGAAACCTCGCCGATATGCAGCCCGGCGATCTTCACCGCCAGCGCCTCGGGCTTCAGCCGAAAACCGCGGCACACCTCGCAAGGCTTTGCGGAGAAGAAGCGGCCGATCTCCTCGCGCACCCAGGCGGAATCGGTCTCCTTCCAGCGCCGCTCCAGATTGGGGATGACGCCCTCGAAAGCCTTGTTCGTCTGATAGGAGCGGAGGCCGTCGTCGTAGATGAAGGCGACCTTTTCGGAGCCGGTGCCGTAGAGGATCGCCTGGCGCGCCCGCTCCGGGAGCTTTTCCCAGCTGTCGCCGACCTTGAAGCCGAAATGGCGGGCGAGGCCTTCGAGCGTCTGGTAATAATAGGGCGAGGAGCTCTTCGACCAGGGCGCGATGGCGCCGCCCTTCAGGGTGCGGTCGGGCTCCGGCACGACCAGCTCCGGGTCGATCGTCTGCTTGGTGCCGAGGCCGTCGCATTCCGGGCAGGCGCCGAACGGGTTGTTGAAGGAGAACAGCCGCGGCTCGATCTCGGCGATGGTGAAGCCGGAGACCGGGCAGGCGAATTTTTCCGAAAAGACCAGCCGCGCCGGCTCGCCCTTGTCGTCCTTCAGGTCGGCGTATTCGGCGATGGCGATGCCGTCGGCGATGCCGAGCGCCGTCTCCAGCGAATCCGCCAGCCGCGCAGCGATGTCGGGGCGCACGACCAGGCGGTCGACGACCACGTCGATGTCATGCTTCAGCTTCTTGTCGAGCGCCGGCGCGTCGGAGATCTCGTAAAAGGTGCCGTCGATCTTGGCGCGCTGAAAGCCCTTCTTCTGGAACTCGGCGAGGTCCTTGCGATATTCGCCCTTGCGGCCGCGCACGACAGGGGCCAACAAATAGAGCCGCGTCCCCTCGGGCAGCGCCAGGACGCGGTCGACCATCTGGCTCACCGTCTGGCTCTCGATCGGCAGCCCCGTCGCCGGCGAATGCGGCACGCCGATGCGGGCGAAGAGGAGCCGCATGTAGTCGTAGATCTCGGTGACCGTGCCGACGGTGGAGCGCGGATTCTTGGAGGTCGTCTTCTGCTCGATGGAGATGGCCGGCGACAGGCCGTCGATCTGGTCGACGTCCGGCTTTTGCATCATCTCCAAAAACTGCCGGGCATAGGCGGAGAGCGATTCCACGTAGCGGCGCTGCCCTTCGGCGTAGATCGTGTCGAAAGCGAGCGACGACTTTCCCGAGCCGGACAGGCCGGTCATGACGATCAGGCTGTCGCGCGGCAGATCGACGTCGACGTTTTTCAGATTGTGCTCGCGCGCGCCGCGCACGGAGATCGTCTTGTGCGGATCCGTCATGAAAATCCCGGCTGGCGCGGCGGCGGACTTTCCCGATCCGCTCGTCTTGCCGGCAATATAGGTTGAAAGGGGGTCCGCCGGGAGGGGCTTGCACCAAGCACCCCCGCTATTCTTGTCACCAGGGCTGCGGCGCCTTAGTCGTCAGCCGCACCTGGCCCACAATCTAGAAAGAAACATGTCCGAGATCATGTTGGATGGGGATGATCTGGACGGCATATCCGAGCCGTTGAAGTCGGTTGACGAGACGCTTTGTTTGCGCCGTTTTGGCGCGACGATCGAAGTGATCGGCGCCGAGGTCCTGGTAGAGGGTTCCGTTGCTCAGCATGTGGTATGCGGCGGTGAGGATGGAAGCGGCGACGGCGCCGATGGCCTTTTTTGCCCCGCGCCGGGAGCGCAGGCGATGGAACTGCGCCTGTAGGTAGCTGCCCTTCTTGCGGGTCGCGGCCCAGGCGCACTGGATCAGCATGGTTTTGAGCCAGGGGGCGCCCTTGCGCATGCGGGTGGACCGCCGCTTTCCGGCGCTCTCGTCGCTCTTGGGGCAAAGGCCGGCCCAGGAGATGAGATGCCCCTCGGTGGGGAAGCGGCTCATGTCGATGCCGATCTCGGCGGTGATCACCGCTGCGCTGAGCTGGCTGATCCCGGGAATAGTGCTCAGGAGCTGGACGCTGGTGCGAAAGGGCTCGAGGCTATCATTCACCTCCCGATCGATCTCGACGACGGCGGCATCGAGGGCATCGATCTGCTTGAGGTGGAGGCGAAGCAGGAAGCGGTGGTGCTTGGTGACGCGGCCACGCAGCGCCTCGCGAAGCTCTTCCGGCGATGCCTTGAGCCGCCGATGGGCGAACTCAGCCAACTTGCCGGGATCGCTCTCGCCGGCAATGAGGGCTTCGATCATCGCCCGGCCGCTCACGCCGATCACATCGGAGACAGCCGAGTTGAGCTTGATGTTGGCGTCCTCCAGCGTCTTCTGCAGCCGCTGCACATGGCTGGTCCGTTCGCGCACGAGCTGCTTTCGGGTGCGCAAGAGGTTGCGCATCTCCTGCGTCGGGGCATCCGGCACGAAGCTGCCGCGGATGAGGCCATGCGCCAGAAGGTCGGCCAGCCAGGTTGCGTCGTTGGTGTCGCTCTTGCGGCCCGGCACGTTCTTCACATGCGCCGCATTCGCCAGCACCAGCTCGAAATCGCCGTCGCTCAGGATGTGCCAGACCGGCTTCCAGTAAACGCCGGTCGCCTCCATGGCGACATGCGTGCAGCCTTCCGAGCCCACCCATTGCGACAACGCAAGCAGCTCCTTTGTCGTCGTCTTGAAGGTGCGGATCTGCCGTTTGACGCTGCCGTTCGCCATATGGCGCACGCACGCCACCACCGTCTCCTTGTGCACGTCGAGCCCGGCGCAATGCGGATGCAGAACTTCCATGTTGCCCTCCCTGCCGCGCCGCCGGCTTGGGACCCCGTCAAAGGAACTCTAGAAACCGCGCTCCCGGGCCAAAACCGGCCATGGCGCAATCAGGGGTGCTCAGGAATCCCGGGTCGAACTAGAACACGGGCTCATACGCGCCAAGACACAACCCGACCTCTTCGCCGACGACGCTCCCAAGTATACCATCCAGCGCCAGCCGTTTCATGCCGGGGGGTCGGAAAGGCCGGTGGCGAACTAGAACGGAATCCTAGCGAGCGAGATCCCGGGGAGAAATAATGAGGCTCGTGCAAGAGTGGCTGGTGGAGCCGAGCGGGATCGAACCGCTGACCTCGTGAATGCCATTCACGCGCTCTCCCAACTGAGCTACGGCCCCGAGCCTTGCGGCCGCGCCTGGGGCGCGCGGCGCGGGGTTACCTATGCGCGGCCCTGCTGAAATGCAAGGCCCGCCGGTCAGACTTCGTCCTCGTCCTCCGCATCGACGTCGAGCAGGTCGGCCACGTCGGCGCCTTCCTCCTCTTCCTCCTCCAGGAACGGCGCAGCGTCGTCCTCCGGCTCCGCCTCGATCTCGATCTCCAGCGCGTCCGCGTCCGGGATGACGACTTCGTCCTCCTCGTCGACCTCGGGGCTGCCGGGCACCGCCGCATCCTCCTCTTCGACGGCTTCCAGCGAGATCACGTCCGCGTCGCGCTCGATCTCTTCGTCCTTTTCCACCTCCTCCACGGGTGCCGGCTTGATGGCTCGCTCCGGCGCGGCCTTCTCGCGCGCCGCCACCTCGAAGATGGTGCCGCAATTCGGACAGGTGATCGGGACGCGCTGAAGGTCGTAATATTTGGTGCCGCAGGACGGGCACACGCGCTTCGTGCCGAGTTCCGGTTTGGCCACGGTCATTCCAGCCTTGTCATGGGATGGAGGCGGTTCCCTAGCGACGCACCTGTCAAGCTTGTCAAACGGCTTTTCCGCCGCCACGCGGGCGTGACCTCGCCAGCCCCTTGTGCTAGCACCCGCGCCGCTCTCCCGAGGACCGATGCCCGCTCTGATATCGCCCGACTGCCTCGATGACCGCACCCATGCCGCACGCCTTCGCAAAGCCGCTGAGCGCGCTGCCGTCCGGCCCGCTGCAGCGGCCGAGTCGCGGTCCCCGGCGACAAGTCGATCTCGCACCGCGCGCTCATGCTCGGCGCGCTGGCGATCGGCGAGACGCGCGTCGGCGGGCTGCTGGAATCGGCCGACGTGATGGCGACCGCCGCCGCCATGCGCGCCTTCGGCGCCACAGGTCGAGCGCGGCCGCGACGGCGTCTGGCGGGTCCACGGGCTCGGCACCGGCGGGCTGCTCGAGCCGGAGGGCGCGATCGACTTCGGCAATGCCGGAACCGGCGTGCGCCTCGCCATGGGCATCGCCGGCGCGCATCATTTCGCCACCACTTTCGTCGGCGACGCCTCGCTGTCGCGCCGGCCGATGGCGCCGCGTGCTCGAGCCGCTCCGCGAAATGGGGGCGGAGGTGATCGCGCGCTCCGGCGACCGCCTGCCGCTGTCGATCCGCGGCGCCGATCCGATGGCGCCGATCGCCTACCGCGTGCCGGTGCCTTCCGCGCAGGTGAAGTCGGCGGTGCTTGCTCGCCGGCCTCAACATCGAAGGCATCACCACGGTGATCGAGCCGGTGCGCGACGCGCGATCACACCGAGCGGATGCTGCAGGGCTTCGGCGCCGACATCACATACCGAGCGCGACGAAGCGGGCGCGACGATGATCCGCCTCGTCGGCCGCCCGGAGCTGAAGCCGCAGGACGATCACCGTTCCGGCCGATCCGAGCTCGGCCGCCTTCCTGATCGTCGCAGGCCTCCTCGTCGAAGGCTCCGACCTCACCGTCGAGAACGTCCTCCTCAATCCCGCCCGCACCGGCCTTGATCGCCACGCTGCAGCGAGATGGGCGCCGATCTCGCGATCGAGAACGAGCGGCTTTCCGGCGGCGAGACGATCGGCGACGTCCGCGTGCGCGCGTCGCGGCTGAAGGGGGTCACGGTGCCGCGGAGCGCGCGCCGTCGATGATCGACGAATATCCGGTGCTTGCGGTCGCGGCCTCCTTCGCACGAGGGCGCACGATCATGGACGGGCTGGAGGAGCTGCGGGTGAAGGAATCGGACCGCCTCGCCGCGGTGGCGCGCGGCCTCGAGGCGAACGGCGTCTCCTGCCGCGAGGGGGAGGCGAGCCTCGTCGTGGAAGGCGGCCGGGTGAAGGGCGGCGGCCGCGTGGCCACGCATCTCGACCATCGCATCGCCATGAGCTTTCTGGTCATGGGGCTGGCGGCCGAGCGGCCGGTCACGCGTCGACGACACGGCGATGATCGCCACCTCCTTCCCGAGCTTCGTCGAGCTCCTCTCCGGCCTCGGCGCCGCTTTCGCCGAAGGCGCGGAAGCGGCGTGACGGCACCGCTGGTCATCGCCATCGACGGCCCGGCGGCAAGCGGCAAGGGCACGCTGGCGCGCCGTCTCGCCGGCCATTTCGGGCTCCGCCACCTCGATACCGGCCTGACCTACCGCGCCGTCGCCGACGGCGCTCCTCGCCCGCGGCGCCGATCTCGGCGACGAGGACGCGGCCGTCGCCGCCGCCGCGGCGCTCGACCTCGCCGGCCTCGATCGGCAGCGCCTGGCGAGCCACGCGATCGGCGAAGCGGCATCGCGGATTGCCGTGATGCCGGCGCTGCGGCGGGCGCTCGTCAAAAAGCAGCGCGCCTTCGCGCTGACGTCGCCGGGCGCCGTGCTCGACGGTCGCGACATCGGCACGGTGGTGCTGCCCGACGCGCCGGCAAAGCTCTTCGTCACGGCGTCGCCGGAGACCCGCGCCCGGCGCCGGGCGCTTGAAATCCGTGCCGCGCGGCAACGATATCGACGAGGCGGAGGTGCTTGCCGACATCAGGAAGCGCGACGCCCGCGACATGGCGCGCACCGATTCGCCGCTGCGTCCGGCCGCCGACGCTTACTTGCTCGACACCACCGATTTGGATATAGAGGCCGCGTTCCGGGCGGCCGTGGATTATGTGAGCCGCGCGATTGCGAGCCGATGAGAGGGCGCGCCCGTCCGGGTGTGCCCCTTTGGTTTTGGCAGCACCGCACCGCTCCGGAATGAGATCGTCGCCCTCGGCCTGTGAAGCGCCGGCCCGCCAAAACAGGCGGGGAGGCCAGGGGCGGCAAAGGCAACGCCAACCAACCGGCGCCGGGCCGAAGGGCAGTGCCCCGGCCGATCAGGAGTTTCAATGCAAGTAGCGCAAGCGCAGCCGACCAGGGAGGATTTCGCCGCCCTCCTGGAGGAATCGTTCGCCAAGAACGACAATGTCGAAGGCTCGGTCGTCAAGGGCCGGGTGGTGGCGATCGAGAAGGACATGGCCGTCATCGATGTCGGCCTGAAGGTCGAGAGGCAGGGTGCCGCTGAAGGAATTCGGCGTGCGCGGCCGCGACGGCGTGCTTGAACCCCGGCGACGAGGTCGAGGTCTATCTGGAGCGCGTCGAGAACGCGCTCGGCGAGGCGATGCTCTCCCGCGAGAAGGCGCGCCGCGAGGAAAGCTGGGTGCGCCTCGAAGAATCGTTCGAGAAGAACGAGACCGTCACCGGCCAGATCTTCAACCAGGTGAAGGGCGGCTTCACCGTCGACCTCGACGGCGCCGTGGCCTTCCTGCCGCGCAGCCAGGTCGACGTGCGCCCGGTGCGCGACGTCGGCCCGCTGATGCAGTCGCCGCAGCCCTTCCGCATCCTCAAGATGGACAAGCGGCGCGGCAACATCGTCGTCTCGCGCCGCTCGGTGCTGGAGGATACGCTCGCCGAGCAGCGCTCCGAGCTCGTGCAGCGGCTGAACGAGGGCCAGATCGTCGACGGCGTGGTGAAGAACATCACCGAATACGGCGCCTTCGTCGACCTCGGCGGCATCGACGGCCTGCTCCACGTCACCGACATGGCGTGGCGGCGCGTCAACCATCCCTCCGAGATCCTCAATATCGGCGAGACGGTGAAGGTGCAGATCATCCGCATCAACCCGGAGACCTACCGCATCTCGCTCGGCATGAAGCAGCTCGAATCCGATCCGTGGGACGGCATCGACGCAAAATACCCGATCGGCACCCGCTTCACCGGCCGCGTCACCAACATCACCGATTACGGCGCCTTCGTGGAGCTGGAGCCGGGGATCGAGGGGCTGATCCACGTCTCCGAGATGAGCTGGACGAAGAAGAACGTCCATCCCGGCAAGATCGTCTCGACCTCGCAGGAGGTCGAGGTGGTCATCCTGGAGGTCGATCCGTCGAAGCGCCGCGTCTCGCTCGGCCTCAAGCAGACCATGCGCAATCCGTGGGAGGAGTTCGCCGAAAAGCATCCGGTCGGCTCCATCGTCGAAGGCGAGGTCAAGAACAAGACCGAGTTCGGCCTGTTCCTCGGCCTCGAGGGCGACGTCGACGGCATGGTCCACCTCTCCGACCTCGACTGGAACCGGCCGGGCGAGCAGGCGATGGAGGATTACAAGAAGGGCGAGATGGTCAAGGCGAAGGTCCTGGACGTCGACGTGGAGAAGGAGCGCATCTCGCTCGGCATCAAGCAGGTCGGCGGCGAAGCCTTCGCCGAGGCCGTGACGGGGGTCCGCAAGGGCGCCATCGTCACCGGCGAGGTGGTGGCAGGTGCAGGATTCCGGCATCGAGGTGAAGATCGCCGACACCGACCTCACCGCCTTCATCCGCCGCGCCGAGCTTCGCCGCGAGCGCTCCGAGCAGCGGCCCGAGCGCTTCGCTCCGGGCGAGAAGGTCGACGCCCGCGTCACCAACGTCGACAAGAAGACCAGAAAGATCTCGCTGTCGATCAAGGCGCTGGAGATCGCCGAGGAGAAGGAGGCGGTGGCCCAGTACGGCTCCACCGATTCCGGCGCCTCGCTCGGCGAGATCCTTGGCGCCGCCTTCAAGAAGCAGGGCGGAGCGGAGCCGGCGAAGGAGAGCGACGAGGACAAGGACGAGGACGAGGAATAGTCCGAACCGCGTCGAGACCCCATCAGGATTGTCGTCATGCCCGGGCTTGACCCGGGCATCCATTCCGGAACGATCCCGCCGGCCAACGCGGTAACGGAATGGATTGCCGGATCAAAGTCCGGCAATGACGGCATAGACGTTGGCGCCGCGACATTCGCGCTCTCGCCTCGCGTCTACGCGTGGAGGCGCACGAAACCGTCCCGCGGCCTGATCGGCCCGAGGTTATCAAAGAGCCTTTTGGCCTCCTCGCTCGAGGAGGGAGCGGAGCGCCTGAACAACGCCTCGCAAATTAAAAACGGCGCCTCCAGGCGCCCCGCGCGGCGTTATACGTTCCCCAACTCGCCCTATCGTCTTCCCGTCCTGCCCCGTGCTTCACGCCGTGGGCAGGAACTCTAGCCGTGCAACATCCGGCACCGGGATTGCTCCCGAGGGGGGCCCTTCTGAGGAACGCCGTCCCGGCTCCTGACCGAGGCTCCGTGGCGGCGCCGCCCACTGCTCCCGAAAAGCTCCGGTCCTTGCATCCCGGTCCCTCGTCGAGCAGCGGTATTGCGCGAGCTAACACAAACGGGAAGAGATGTCTAGGCATTTTTTCACAGACGCGTCGCTTTTTTTCCTCTCCCCCGTGGGGAGAGGCCGAGTCCGCGCGCAGCGCGGAACCGGGTGAGGGTTCTGGCGCTGAGCTCTACGAACTTGTCCCTCACCCGCTCGCGTTCCGCGAGTCGGCCTCTCCCCGGAGGGGAGAGGAGGGCGCTCTCCCGGGAGGGGACTGTTGCGAAATTCAGAATCCGAAGGAACATTTCCGAATCCGAAAGGAACTCCTCGGAATCGAAACGAGAACCTTGTTCTATTTCGCAACAGGCCCGGGAGGGGAGAGGAGGGCGTTCTCCCGCCCGCGCGAGCTGCAGAAATTCAGCTCACTCGTTGCGACAGGGTGGCCAGGACGGCGTCGCGGTCGGCGCCAAAAGCGTCGAGCGGGAGGAAGAAGCGCAGCTGCCCCTGGCGCGTCAGCACCGCCATTGTTGCGTCGTGGCGCATGGAGTCGAAGGCCGTCCACGGCAGGAACACGTCGGGTCCGCCGCCGGTCCGCGAGCGCACGCCTTCGTCGCCGACGAGGTAGTCCGTCGGCCCGAGCATGTCGGATCCCTTCATCAGCCGGCGCACGCGCTGCGCCGGAAAGAGCGTCTCGACGACGAGCCGGACGGAATAGAACAGGAAGACGGGCAGGAGCAGCGTGACGAGGACCGACGCCCAGGTCCACCAACCGAGCTCCGTGCCCGTCTCGAAGCGCAGCAGCTTTGCCAGCATGTCGGGGTTGTCGACGACGGCGCGGACGTAGAACGCGAAGGCGAACCCGACCTGCGCCAGGATGAAGAGCATCACTGCGATGCCGGCGAGGTTGACCAAAATGTCCCGCCAGCGGGCGGCAAGCCGCGCCGCGTGCGCCATGTCCGAGAGGGTGACGTTGTGCGTTGCCGAGAAGTTCATGCGGAAGGGCCCCTGGGCCGCATGATCATGGCTGCCAATAACATCGTTCATGCGGCTTTGGCGCCAAAGCTGCGCATCGCTCAACGTGAGCGTAAAGAGAGAGGTCTCGCCTCATTACGCCGGGGGCTTGTGACGCTCAAGAAGGTAAGGGCTCACTTCCCGGTTCATTCCGACAGCGCGAACCTCACGAGAAACAATCTCCGCATCCACCATCTTTCTCATCTGATCAATATCTCTGAACCACCACCTTAGCAGCTTGTGCCTAAACAAGCGCGGCGGCCGGTTTGCCGGCCGGGGCCTCCGCAGTCCCCGAAATCTAAACAAGTACAAAAGATTCCAGATAAAAAGCAAAGCAACCATTCCACGTTCAGCAGTAGTCAATCGGGAAAAAACTAGGAATACCATCAGGAGAAAAACCAGAAAAGTAAGCGATCCAAAACCGCGTAGATAATCGGAAAACATCCCGAGCGTCACCCAAGCAAGAAACGAAGCAACAAAACAGGAAACGATTGCAACACCGAATACCACGCTGAACGGCACAGCCAGGCGTCCCCGTGCAACACTCGACGGACGAATCCTAAAGAAGTCAAGAACGCGAAGAATGCTCGCATACACATTTGCCCCGACGTAAAAAGAAATCCTATGAATAAACGGAATAGTAAATAAAGACGAGAAACGATCATACGGCAAAAGATCCGCAAAAAAGCTAGCCGCGTTATCCTCCGACCAGAGCAACCGCCACGGCCCTTTCTCCCTAGTTCTCAGCGTTCGGATAGCTTTGCAGGCAGTTGCATCTTCATATTCCGTCAGTTGCCAGACAAGCTTGGATATCAAATGCTCATAGTACTGCTTGTGAGGAAGCCGCAACGCGGACAACCTGCCAGCCGGATCCGGGGTAAACAGGCCAGTAGTAGCCACTTCTGTCGCGATGCGTTCGACAACTTCCGACCGAGGCTCGTTGTCAAAGCGCTCCTGAAACCGACGCATCTCACCAGCGAGATAAGGGGCAGCGGCAGCGGATTGAAACACAACATGAACATGATCGTAAAGTTGAGAAACAACCCGGTTAAATTCCCGGCGCTCGATCGTATTTCGGTAATTATTACCTACCATCCAAAAGACAACTCCAAGCGTAAAAAACTCCTTCACCGCCCGCGGAAGGATTAAATAGCTAGCATCTTGCGGATGTCCTAAACGCTGCTGATCGCGCCGAATTTCCTCTTCTTTTCTTTCGTATATGGTCTCCAAATATCGCTCCACAAGAACCGCATTGCTGAGACGGCCGCTTATTCTAGCCAATTCTTCAATGTCCGACCAAATCGTCGCAATTACGGGCAGCATTGAGGGGCGGGAGGCAATGTCGAAAAAATCTGTATCGGCTGAAATCGCGTCGCCTATGCCACGCCGAATTTCAGGAGAAAAGGTTCTTAAAGCGTGCGCAATCTCGTCCTTGCTCAAGAATTCAAGCCGCCATACCTCCGTGTAAGCTGAACCTCCCGCACCACGGCCCTGGTCCACGCGAAGCGTCCGGTTTCGCTCGGTGTCGTCTAGAAAGAAATTCGGCCGACCGGTAAAGATGACCTTCGTTCCTGGGTAGGCGAGCTGCCACAGCGCATTGAAATGCTCATGCCTGTTGTACTCACGTCCAGCGTTCCGCAACTCATCGAAACCCTCAAAAATCAAAAGCGCCTGCCCAGCCATAATCATGTTCATTAGAAACTGCCCTGAAAGACTGTACCGCTGCCCCCAGTTGTGCAGAAACTCGGATGGCGACATTTCGGACGGGGATCTGCCGCGGAGTTCGATGAGAAGTGGAACGCGGGCAGATGTAGCCTCCGCCCTCAGAAATTTATCAGCCAATTCTACACATAATTGTAGCATAGCGGTGCTCTTGCCCTGCCCGAACTCCCCTACAATGGCTAATTGTCTGCGACCCCCAGTCGATGACCACTCTGTCAGGACGCTCGCTAGCGATCGCGACTCCGTCTCGTCGCCTCTTCGGACCCGAGGTTGCACGAATGTGTTTTCCAGGGTGCGATCTGTGCCTCCTACGGTTTCCTTGCGAAAGCGATCTAATATGGATCGAGCATATGGCCTAAGGTTTCCGCTACTGAGCAACAGCTGCTGCTTAGACCGCAGGTGAACCGTAAGACCGATAATTTCAGTGGGTTTACTGTCAAAAACCTGATCGGTATCCATCAATACATAAATGTAAGTGCTCTGGCTTATCACGCCGCGCTGAAGGCAAAGCTTGATCCTATCAGAAATTTCAGAGGTACTAACGTGGTAGTCAAACACAAAAGCGCAGAGATCTGACTTTTGTTCGGCCTGAGGACCTGTTATATATATAGCACCGAACCACGCGCTGTATTCATCGCGCCATCCTGAATCTGTTATTGTCACATCGGAATTGCTTCCTTCGAAGAGTTGCCGAGCTAGGATACGCCAATCTGGATAAAGGGGTGGTGGCGTCAGGCGTTGTCGCCAGTTTACGATGACTTCGCTAGCATGGGGATCGGACTTTCGGTTAAAAAGGCGCTGCAGTTCTCCTTTGGCCAGGCTCAACAGCTGATTATCTTTGTCGTCCTTCGCGAGTTCCGCTATGAGAACCGTTGTCGGTCCTTCCCAGTGGCTGATGGCATGCGCAGCGAATCGATATAAAAGCACGCTGATGGCTACCAAGGTGGTAGCGCATAGAACTAAAGTTGTAAAATCTGGGACCGGAATATTAACGTGAATACCGCCGAGGCTAAGCGCGCCTTGGAGCAATTCGAGAGGTATACCTGTTAATTAGGCCAATGAAAAGCACGGCTAAGCTACAGAGCGCGGCGACCACGGCTAAGGCGAACCGCGCCTTTGAAGCGGCCATCGTAAACTTTAGCCAGACAACCCACGTCAGGAGAGCAGCTGATAGGATCGCAAAGCCGATCGTCGCTAAATGATCCCTGACAAATTCTACGACATCGTTGTTCTCCATAGGGCGTCCCGGCTCGTGTCTCTTAAGTGCGGTTACGCTAGCAGCGGTTGTCTTGACTCACAAATTTATTTCGACCGATCCGGTCCCGCGGTCCCCATAGGCTCTCCACACGGCGTGTTACGGTGTAAGGTGCCCCATGCCCCTTCGCCTCCTCACCGACGCCGAGCTCTCGCCCGAAGCCGCTGCCGTGTTCGCCGATATCCGCGCCACGCGGAAGACGGATTTCGTCAACAATTTCTGGCGGGCGCT
Source organism: uncultured Alphaproteobacteria bacterium (assembly GCA_963846475.1). Classification (GTDB taxonomy): domain Bacteria; phylum Pseudomonadota; class Alphaproteobacteria; order Rhizobiales; family Afifellaceae; genus DASWJZ01. The sequence goes on from CAWJVZ010000003.1 coordinate 557,573, forward strand.
GGCGCATGACCCGGTGGCGCTGAGGCGGACCTGGGAGAGCGTCAAGGAAGTGATGGCGCCCGGCGCGCTCGACGCGAAAATGAAGGAGATGATCTATATCGCCGTCTCCGTCGCCAATTCCTGCCCCTATTGCATCGCCTCGCACACAGCCGGCGCGCGGGCCAAGGGCATGACCGACGAGGAGTTTTTGGAGCTGGTGGCGGTGGTCGGCATGGCGAGCGAGACCAACCGGCTGGTCACCGCGCTGCAGGTGCCGATCGACGAGGTGTTTCTCACGACGGAAGTAGGGGGAGGGGCGGGGGCCACCTTCCTCTAACGGGGTCGAGTCCGCGCGAAGCGCGGAGCCGGGTGAGGGATTTTTCGAGGCCGCGCTCTACGACAGTGACCCTTGTAACTCTCATTTGGCCGACTCTGGCATGATGGCCGGCGCGGTGGCGGGCGAGAGACCGACGACCCTGAGGGACGCCAAGCCCGTGGGTGAGCGTGGGTCATCGCCCGTCGTTCCATCGAACCCGAACAGTCGCTTGGGCCGCCAGCGAAGCCCGCTTGCGCAAGGATGGGAGAAGATGGACGCCATCGTTGGTATCGATGTTTCGAAAGACCAGTTGGATGTGGCGGTGCGGCCGACCGGCGAGGTTTTCGCAGTAGGGCGCAATGCCGAGGGGCTCGACAGCCTCATCGCCCGGCTCGTGCCGCTTGCTCCTGCGGCGATAGCGGTGGAGGCGACCGGCGGATACGAAACGGTGGTGGCAGCGAGCCTGGCGGCGGCCGGGCTGGCCGTCGTGGTGGTCAACCCGGCGCAGGTGCGTTCCTTCGCGCAGGCGCTCGGGCGGCGGGCCAAGACCGACCCGATCGACGCCGCCGTGATTGCCCACTTCACCGAGGCGACCAAGCCGGCGATACGGCCGCTGCCGGACGAGGAGACGCGGCTCCTTGCCGATCTCGTCGCCCGCCGCCGGCAGATCATCGCCATGATCGGCGCCGAGCGGCAAAGGCAACAGCGGCTGACCAACAAGCGCTTGCTGAAAAGCATCGCCCGTCTCCTCGCCGCCCTGCAGAAGGAGCTCTCCAGCCTGGACAGCGACATCGACGAGACGGTGCGCGGCTCGCCGGCCTGGCGGGAGAAGGAGGATCTGCTCGCCTCCGTGCCCGGCATCGGCAAGGTCATCGCCCGCACGCTCATTGCCGAGCTGCCGGAGCTCGGCAGCCTCGACCGCCGCCAGGTGGCAGCCCTGGCCGGCCTTGCCCCATGGACCCGCCAGTCCGGCCAGTGGAAAGGCAAGAGCTGCATCGGCGGCGGCAGAGCCGACGTGCGCAGCGCGCTCTTCCTCGGCGCCATGGTCGCGCCCGGCACAACCCCGAACTCAAAGCCTTCCGCGACCGCCTGGTCGCCGCCGGAAAGCCAAAGCTCGTCGCCCTCGTCGCCACGGCCCGCAAGCTGCTGACCATCCTCAACGCCATTCTTCGAGACCGCAGACCATGGCAAAGCGCTTGACAGCCAAGACAGTCGCTCACCCGCTCGCGTTCCGCGAGTCGGCCTCTCCCGTCCCGGGACTGTTGCGAAATTCAGAATCCGAAGGAACATTTCCGAATCCGAAAGGAACTCCTCGGAATCGAAACGAGAACCTTGTTCTATTTCGCAACAGGCCCGTCCCGGGAGAGGAACAGCCACTCGCGAATGCGGTTGCACTATCCCGCATGGGGTGAGGGCAGGCGCCCGCCACCCGGACGTCTCAGGCGGCTGCCTCGGCGCTCGCGTCCCGGGTCTCGCCGCGGCGCAAAAATTCGAGGATCGGCGCGACCTGATCGTCGCTCATCAGAGCGGGGACGTGGCCGATTTCGGGGAACTCGATCAGCTCCGCACGGGGCCCCCGTTCCGTCATCTCGCGCGCCGTGGCGGGGAGCAAAAAGTCGGATTTCTCGCCGCGCAACAGGAGCGTCGGGCACCAGATCGCGTCCCATTGCCGCCACATGGTGATGCTGCCGAGCCACCAGGAGCGGTAGGCGACGGCGATGCCGGGATCGACCGAGAGGCGGAGCGCGCCGCGCCCGTCCGGCCGCACGGAATGTTTTGTCAGGTGCTGCCATTGCCGGTCGGTGAGGTTGCCGTAGGGGGCGAGGATGTCGCGCACAAAAGCTTCCGCCTCGGCGAGATCGGCGAAGACCGGGGGACGGGCGTCGAGATAGGCGCCGATCCGGCGGAGCCCCTTCACCGGGATGTAGGGGCCGATGTCGTTGATCACCAGGCGGCGGACCGGGTTTTTGGGCTGGCCGGCCATCATGATGCCGATCAGGCCGCCGAGCGAGGTGCCGATCCAGTCGACCGCGTCGACGTTCAGGCGCGCCAGCAGCGCGTTCATGTCGGCGCCGTATTGGATCAGCGTGTACTCTCGGGGATCCTTCAGCCAGTCGCTCTCGCCGCGGCCGACCAGGTCCGGACACACCACCCGATAATTCTCGCGAACGAGGCGCTGCGCCAGGAAATCGAAGTCGCGGCCCTGGCGGGTGACGCCGTGCACGCAGATCGCCGTGCGGGCGGCGTCTTCCGGCCCCCACTCCCAGTAGGCGACCTGGTGGAAGCCGGACAGCGACAGGCCGAGAAAAGTCTTCAGGCGGGGTGTCAGGCTCTCGCTGCGCGACCGCTTTCCCGGCATCATCGCTCCCGTGCGGCCTCGGCCGCGCTCTCGAAAACATGGGGCGCCATGTCGCGGCTGGCGAGCGCGTCGCCGAGTTTCAGGCGCATGAAGGCGCTGGTGGTATAGCGCGACGCTTTTTCGTAGTAGCGCGACTGCACGTCGCGGGCCATGTCGAACCAGGCCTCCGCCACGCCGGGGTCGATGGAGGAGCCGTCGTAGTCGATGACGGCCTCCACCTTGCGGCCGAGCGGCTCGACCAGCGCGGCGACCTCGGCGCGCACCGCCTCAATTTGCTCGACGGAGCGGACGCGGTAGCCGGAAAAGTCGATGAACAAAGTTTTCTGGGCGGCGTCGAGCGAAAAGCGCTCGGCGAGCGGGCGGCCGAGGAGGATGGTATCGAGGCGCATCGGCTCGGGCCGAAAAATGCGGCGATCCATGGGTTTTGGGTCGCGGACGATCGGCCGGAACGCCATGTGCCCAAGAATGTCGCGGCCGATGTCGATGCCCGGCGCGATCTCGGCGAGCTCCAGGCCCTCGCGCGTCAGCCGGAAGACGCAGCGCTCGGTGACGAACAGGACTTTTTGGCCGCGCGCCGCCGCGAGTTTTCCGTTGAAGGTGATCTGCTCGACGTCTTCCAGGAATTTCGGCGCGCGGCCCTCCGCTAGGATGCTGAGCCCGCCGTCGGCGGCGGCGATCTTCAGGCCGCCGGCGCAAAAAGTGCCGGCGAAGACGAGCCGACGGGCGTTCTGGGTGATGTTGATGAAGCCGCCGGCGCCGGCGAAGCGGCCCGAAAAACGGCTGACATTGACGTTGCCCCGAGAATCCGCCTGGGCGAGGCCGAGGCAGGCGAGGTCGAGGCCGCCGCCGTCGTAGAAATCGAACTGCTGGTTTTGCGCGATAATGGCGCTCGGATTGATCGCCGCGCCGAAATCGAGCCCGCCCTGCGGCAGGCCGCCGATGATGCCGGGCTCGGCGGTCAGCGTGATGTGGTCGAGGAGGTTCTCCTCGTTGGCGACCGCGGCCACCGCCTCCGGCATGCCGATGCCGAGATTGACGACGCCGCCCATCGGCAGCTCGAAGGCGGCGCGCCGCGCGATGATCTTGCGCTCGTCGAGCGGCAGCGGCGGTAGCCGGTCGAGCGGCACGCGGAGCTGGCCGGAATAGGCCGGGCTGTGCGCCGTCGCGTAGGTCTGCATGTGGTTCTCGGGCGAGGCGACGACGACGCAGTCGACCAGCACGCCGGGCACCTCGACCTGCTTGGCGTTGAGCGCGTTCGCCGCGGCGAGCCGCTCCACCTGGGCGATCACAAAGCCCTTGCTGGCCTTGGCGGCCATGGCGATGGCCAGGTTGTCGAGGATCAGCGCCTCGCGCTCCATGCTGATGTTGCCGTCGGGGTCGGCGGTCGAGCCGCGGACGATCGCCACCTGCACCGGGATGCTCTTGTAGAAGAGCCATTCCTCGCCGCCGACTTCGTGGAGCTCGACGAGATCCGCGGTGCTGATGGCGTTCAGCTTGCCGCCCTCGGCGCGCGGGTCGACGAAGGTGCCGAGGCCGACCTTGGAGAACAGGCCGGGGCGCCGGCCGGCGATCTCCCGAAACAGCTGCGAGACGCAGCCGAGCGGCAGGTTCCAGGCCTCGATGTCGCCCTCGGCGGCGAGTTTTCCCAGTTTCGGCACGAGTGACCAGTGGCCGCCGATGGCGCGCCTGATCAGGCCGGGATGGGCAAGCCGATTCAGGCCGCGCTCCCTGCCGTCGCCGGGCGCCGCGGCGAACAGAAAGCCGAGGTCGCGCGGCTTGCCGGTGTCGAGGAAGCGCTTCTCCAGCGCGACAAAAATCTCGTCGGGGGTGCCGACGCCGACGAAGCCGGAGGTGGCGATCATGTCGCCGGAGCGGATGATGGCGACGGCTTCGGCGGCGCTGACGACCTTGTTGCGCACCGAAAACCCCGGTCAGGCGTCCCGCGCGCCAAGAAAATCGACGACGCCCTTGCTGACGATGCCCTGCGATTTTGCCGAGACGAAGAGGCCGATATGGCCGCTCTTCAGGCTCATCTCGGTGTAATCGTCGGTGCCGATCTTTCCGCCGAGCACGCAGGAGGTGGACGGAGGGATGATGTGGTCGCCCTCGGCAAAAATGTTGAGGACGGGCATGGTCACCGCCTTGAGGTCGACCGTGCGGCCGCCGAGCTCCAGCTCGTTGTTGATGAGCTTGTTGTCCTGATAGAGATCCTTCAGCCATTGCTTCGCCGCCTCGCCGGGATGGTGCGGCCGGTCGCCGAGCCACTTCTCCATCCTGAGGAAATTGAGGAGCTTCGACTCGTCGTCGACCACGTCGAGGAGGTCGAGATTGTATTTGGTGATGCTGCGGATCGGCGTGAGCATGTTGAAGATGGCGCCGGTGAATTCTCCCGGCAGGACGCCCCACACCTCGATCATGCGGTCGATATCGTCGGCCGTCAGGCTGCGCGTCCAGACGTTGAGGAAACCGTGCTCGAGCTTGCCGTCGGCCTGGTCCGCGTGGAAGTCAAGCGGCGTGACGGTGAGCACCAGGTTCTTCACCTTGTCCGGCATGAGCGCCGCATAGGCGATCGTGAAGACGCCGCCCTCGCAGATGCCGAGGAGGTTCACCTTGTCCGCTCCGGACTCGCGGCGCATGGCGTCGACGCATTCGTCGAGATAGGTCAGCACGTAATCGTCGAAGGTGAGGTAGCGGTCGGCGCGGCTGGAATTGCCCCAGTCGACCACCCAGACGTCGAGCCCCTGGTTGAGGAGGTTGCGGATGAGCGAGCGGTCCTCCTGCAGGTCGGTCATCGTGTAGCGGCCGATCAGGCTGTAGACGATGAGGACGGGGGTGCCGATCCGCCGTTCCTTGAGCGGCCGGTAGCGGTAGAGCGTCACCTTGTCGATGGAGAAGACCTCGTCCTTCGGCGTGGTGGCGATCTCCACCTCGTCGTCGCGGATGCGGGCGAGTTTTTCGATGCCGGATGCGATCTTCTGGTTCAGCTCGGCCGCCTCGCGCATCAGCGCGGCCGGAGCGGGGGACGTCGGGATCATTTGGTCTCTCCGCGTTTCCGGCGCGCCGGCCTACGAGTTGCCGGCTTGCGAGCGGCTGGCTTGCGTGCCGCGGGCTTTCGTCCCGGCTTTGCCGCCTTGCCCGCAGGCTGTTCGGGTTCCGCCTCGGGCTTCGAGGCGGCCTTTTCCAGAGCACGCAGCCGGCGCTTCAGCTCGTAGAGCGAGCGGTGCACCTCGTCGATCTCGGTGCGCGTCGGCAGGCCGGCCGGCTCCACCATCGCCTCCACCACCTCGCGTTCTGCAAGGAGGAAATCCATGCCCTTGCGCAGGAGCTCGCCCTGCGCCGCGAGGAATCTTGGCGAGCGATGCGTCTCCAGGAGCGTCGTATTGGCGGTGTCGAGCCAGGATTTGAGCGCCTCCTTGGCATCGGCGGGCGCCTTGCCGCTCTGCTGCAGCTCCGCCATGGCGCGGCCGTAGCGCTGCGTCGCCTCGCTCCACGCCCCTGCCACCACCGCCTCGTAGGCGCGCGCCGCAGACTGGACGGCGAGCCAGCGCTCCATCAGCCGCCCCATGCGCCGCTCGATAGAGCCGAGATCGGCCAAGCGGGGCCCCTCGGTCAGCCGGCGGATCGTCTCGCCGACCTGGCTGCCGCCGACCAGCATCAGCGACATCGGGTCCATGAAGCGGCCGAGCGTCTCGCCGGCCACCTTGCCGGGCCCAGCAACGCCCGCCATGCCCGGCATCGCCTGGCCGAAGGCGCTGCCGAGCGAGAACCACGAGCGCCAGAGATCGCCCATCGCTTCGGCGCTTCCGGCGCCCTCGTTCTGCGCCGCGCCCATCGCGTCGGCGAGTTTCGTCTGGCCCTCCAGCCAGGTGCGCGCCAGCGCCGCCTGGCTCTCCAGCATGTCGCGCGACTGGCGGGCGAAGAGCTCCCATGGATTGCCGGCCGCCTCGCTCATTGGAACACGACCACTTGGCGGATCGCCTTGCCTTCGTGCAGGCGGTCAAAACCTTCGTTGATCTCGTCGAGCGGGAGCGTGCCGCTCATCAGCCGGTCGATCGGCAGGCGGCCGCGTTGATAGAGTTTTATGTAACGCGGGATGTCGCGGCTCGGCACCGCCGTGCCGATATAGCTGCCCTTGAGGGTGCGCTCCTCGGCGACGAGGTTCACTGCGGGGAGGGGCATTGTGGCGGTGGGCGGCGGCAGGCCGGCGGTGACCGTCGTGCCGCCGCGCTTGGTGACCTTGTAGGCGAGCTCCAGCGCCCTGACCGAGCCGGCCAGCTCGAAGGAATATTCGACGCCGCCTTTTACGGCGCTCTTCACCTGGTCGACGGCGTCTGCATCCTTGGCGTTCACCGTCGCGGTGGCGCCGAGCTGGCGGGCGAAGGCGAGCTTCTCGTCGTCGAGGTCGATCGCGACCACGTCGCGCGCGCCGGCGGCGATCGCGCCGAGGAGCGAGGCCAGGCCGACGCCGCCGAGGCCGATCACCGCCGCCGATGAGCCGGCGGAGAAGCGGGCGGTGTTGACCACCGCGCCGACGCCCGTCAGCACGGCGCAGCCGAACAGGGCCGCCTCGGACAGCGGCAGCGCCGGGTCGATCTTCACCAGCGAGCGTCGGGAAACGGTCGCATATTCGGCGAAGCCGGACACGCCGAGATGGTGGTTGACCGGCGTGCCGTCGGTTCGTGTGAGGCGGCGCCCGCCGCCGAGCAGCGCGCCGGCGCCGTTCGCCGCCGCGCCGGGCTCGCAGAGCGCCGGGCGCCCTTCCGCGCACGGCTCGCAATGGCCGCAGGACGGCACGAACACGCAGACGACATGGTCGCCCCTGGCGAGATCGTCGACGCCCGGTCCCAACTCCTCGACGACGCCGGCCGCCTCATGTCCCAGCGCCATCGGCATCGGCCGCGGCCGGTCGCCGTTGATCACCGACAGATCGGAATGGCAGAGCCCCGCCGCGGCGATCCTGATCAGCACCTCGCCGGGGCCGGGCGGGTCCAGCTCCAGCGTCTCGATCCTGAGCGGCCTGGACTGCGCGTACGGCCTCGCCGCGCCCATCTCGCTCAGAACCGCGGCCCTGATCTGCATTCGGCAATCCTCTACAAATCGTCGTCAGGCCAATTCCGGCTCGGGCACGCGGTTCCGCAGCTCGTCGACCAGCACGCGGATATTTTCGGAATAATCGATCGGAACGGTGATGAGGTGCACCCCGCCGGCGCCGAACGCGGCCTCCAGCGTCGGAACCAGATCCTGCGTCGTCTCGACCCGCGCGCCCTTGGCGCCGTAAGCGTCCGCGTATTTGACGAAATCCGGATTGCCGAAGGTCAGGCCAAAATCCGGGAAGTCGTCGACCGCCTGCTTCCAGCGGATCATGCCGTAGGCGTCGTCCTGCAGGATGAGCACGACGAGGTTCAGTTTCAGCCGGACGGCCGTCTCCATCTCCTGCGAGTTCATCATGAAACCGCCGTCGCCGCAGACGGCAAGCACCCGACGCTCCGGGTAGAGCATCGCCGCCATCATGGCCGACGGCAGGCCGGCGCCCATCGTGGCGAGCGCATTGTCCAAAAGCAGCGTGTTGGCGACGCGGGTGCGGTAATTGCGGGCGAACCAGATCTTGTACATGCCGTTGTCGAGGGCCACGATGCCGTCCTCCGGCATCATTGCGCGGACGTCATGGACGATCCGCTGCGGCGTCGGCGGGAAGCGGTCCTCGTCGGCGCGGTCGGCGAGCCGCGCCAGGATTTTCTCGCGGAGCGGCAGCAGGGCAGCGGCCTTCGCCAGCTTGCCCTCGATGCGGTCGGCGAGCTGCGCGAGGCTCAGGCCGACGTCGCCGACCACCTCCGCATGCGGGAAATAGACCTGCTCGACATTTGCCGCCGTGTAGCCGACGTGGATGACCTTTGGTCCCTTCGGCCCCATCAGAAAGGGCGGTTTTTCGATGGTGTCGTGGCCGATGGCGAGGATCAGGTCGGCCTGGTCGATCGCTTCGTGCACATAGTCGCGCTCCGACAGCGCCGCGGTGCCCATGTAGAGGTTGGAGCCGCCGGCGACGGCGCCCTTGCCCATCTGCGTGGTGAAGAACGGTATGCCGGTGCGGCGGACGAAGTTGTAGAGCCCGTCGGCAAGCCGCGGCCGGCTCGCGGCGGCGCCGAGCATGACCAGCGGCCGGCCCGCCTTCAACAGCATCGCCGCGGCCCGGTCGAGCGCCGCCGGATGCGCCACCGCCAAATCGATCGGATGCGGCGGAACCAACGGAACGTCTGTGGTCTCCTCGCCGGCGATGTCCTCGGGCAGCTCCAGGTGCACCGGCCCCGGCCGCTCCTCCTCCGCGACGCGGAAGGCGTCGCGGACGAGGGTCGGGATCATCGAGACGCTGACGATCTGCCGCGACAGTTTTGTGAGCGGCTTCATCGAGGCGATCACGTCGACGATCTGGAAGCGGGCCTGCTTGGCCGTCATGATCGCCTTCTGGCCGGTGATCAGGATCATCGGCATGCCGCCAAGATGCGCGTAGGCGGCGCCGGTGGAAAAGTTCAAGGCGCCCGGGCCGAGGGTGGAGATGCACACGCCGGCGCGGCCGGTCAGCCGCCCGTGCGTCGCCGCCATGAAGGCCGCCGATTGCTCGTGGCGCGTCAGCACCAGCTCGATGCCGGACCGCCGCAGCGATTCCACCACGTCCAGGTTCTCCTCGCCGGGAACGCCGAAGATGCGGTCGACGCCTTCGTTCTCCAGCGCCCTTACCAGCAGATCCGAGCCCTTGGTCATCGCAACATCTCGCTTCCCTTATGCATCGGCTACTCAGACCGGCGCGACCGGCGGCTCGGGAGGCAGCTCCGCCTCCAGCTTCTTGCGACGGCGGCGCAGCAGCATCGGGCCGAGGACGAGCACGACCGCAAGGACGAGCAGCACCGCCGAGATCGGGTGGGTGACGAAGACGGTCACGTCGCCCTGGCTGATCGCCAGCGCGCGGCGGAACTGCTGCTCGGCGAGCGGCCCAAGAATCAGGCCGACCACGGCGGGCGCAACCGGCACGCCGAGCACGCGCATGCCGAAGCCGAGGACGCCGATGATCCATAAGAGGATCAGGTCGACGATGTTGTTGTTCAGCGTATAGGCGCCGAGCGTGGCGAAGACGAGGATGCCGGCATAGAGCCATTGCCGCGGGATGGCCAGGAGCTTCACCCAGACCCCGGCGAGCGGCAGATTGAGGACGAGGAGCATGATGTTGCCGATATAGAGGCTGGCGATCATGCCCCAGACGAGCGCGGGGTTGGTGTCGAAGAGGAGGGGCCCCGGCTGCAGCCCGTATTGCTGGAAGGCGGCGAGCATGATGGCGGCGGTCGCCGAGGTCGGCAGGCCGAGGGCCAGGAGGGGCGCCAGCACGCCCGCCGCCGCGGCGTTGTTGGCAGCCTCGGGCCCGGCGACCGCCTCGATGGCGCCATGGCCGAATTCTTCCGGTTTTTTGGCCAGCCGTTTCTCGATCAGGTAGGACAGGAAGGTCGGGATCTCGGCGCCGCCAGCGGGCAGGGCGCCGATCGGGAAGCCGAGCGCCGTGCCGCGGAGCCACGGCTTCCACGAGCGCGACCAGTCCTCCCGGCTCAGCCATTTTGAGCCGCGGACGGCGTAGATTTCCTCGCGCTCGAAGCGGAAGCGGGCGGCCTGGTAGAGCGCCTCGCCGACGGCGAACAGGCCCACCGCGACGATGACCACGTCGATGCCGTCGAGGAGCTCGGGGATGCCCAGCGTGAAGCGGGCCTGGCCGGTCTGCAGGTCGATACCCACTAGGCCCAGCGCCAGGCCGATGAACAGGCTCGCCAAGCCGCGAATGAGCGAATCGCCGAGGACGGCGGTCACGGTGGTGAGCGCCAGCACCATCAGCGCAAAGTACTCCGCCGGGCCGAAGAGGAGGGCGAGGCGCACCATGAGCGGGGCGACGAAGGTCAGCGCAAGGGTGGCGATGGTGCCGGCGACGAAGGAGCCGATGGCGGCGGTCGCCAGCGCCTGCGCGCCGCGACCCTTGCGGGCCATCGCGTGGCCGTCGATCGCGGTGACAATGGAGCCGGATTCGCCGGGGGTGTTGAGGAGGATCGAGGTGGTGGAGCCGCCGTACATGGCGCCGTAATAGATGCCGGCGAACATGATGAAGGCCGCGGTCGGATCTAGGTTGTAGGTGACCGGCAGGAGGAGGGCGACGGTGAGCGCGGGGCCGATACCGGGGAGCACGCCGACGGCGGTGCCGACGGTCACGCCGACCAGCGCCCAGAACAGGTTGATCGGGGTGAGCGCCACGGTGAAGCCATGGGCCAGGGCAGCCAAGGTCTCCATGAAGTCGCGACCCCCTTCGCTACACGCCCGGCACGTCCGCGTGCGCGGGCCCGCCCGGTAACTTTCAGCGCCTATATCAGACCAAGCAAATCGGCGATCCAGCCGGACAGCTGGTCCAAACCAAGCATCTCGAAGACCCAGCCAGAGGGCAGGTTCAGGCCAAGCCCATAATTGAAGAGAACGAAGGCGATTGCGGTGATCGCCAGGCCAATCCCGGCGTCGAGGAGCGGCCGGCGGCTGCCGAAGGCGCGCGCGACGACGACGAACATGGCGGTGGTCGCCAGGACCCAGCCGAGCGGCAGCAGCAATATCCCCTGGACGACCAGGCCGACGAGCACCAGGAGCACCGCCCACCAATCGAGCTCCATGCCGCGCTCATGCGCGACATGGCCGAAGAAGGCCTCGCGCAGCACCAGCGCGCCGATCACCACCAGCCCGGCGGCGATCATGTAGGGGAAAAGCGCGGGGCCGACGGCGGCGTAGCCCGGCCCGGACGTGAGCTGCGTCGTCTCGTAGGCGATGAAGAGTCCGAGGAAAAGGACGAGCCCGCCGAGGATGGCCTCGCCGATCCGCAAGCTCCGGCCGGTGGTCATGCGGCGCGCCCCCTAGGCAAGTCCGCGAATTGTCGCCCGGGAGCGGGCCGGTCCGGCCCGCTCCCGGGCAGTGCACCCTACTGGACGAGGCCGATGTCCTTCAACGTGTTTTCCACCTTCGGCGTGTCCTCCGCCAGGAAGGCGGTGAACTCGGCGGCCGGCTGATAGAGGTCGATCCAGCCGTTCTCCTTGACCTTGTTCTGCCAGCACTGGCCCTTGGCCATCTTGTCGATCATGTCGGCCAGTTTCTGGTGGTCCTCGTCGCTGATCCCGGGAGGCGCCACGACGCCGCGCCAGTTGGTGAGGGAGACATTGACGCCCTGCTCCTTGAGCGTCGGCATGTCGAGGCCCTCGAGGCGCTCGTCGGACGAGATCGCCAGGCCGCGCAGCTTGCCCGCATCGATCTGCGCGCGCACTTCCGCCAGGCCGTTCACGCCGGCCGTCACGTGCCCGCCCATGATCGCGCTCATCGCCTCGCCGCCGCCGGAATGGGCGATGTAGTTGATCTTCGACGTATCGGCGCCGGCGTCCTTGGTGAGCAGGCCGACCAGGATGTGGTCGGTGCCGCCGGCCGAGCCGCCGCCCCAGGAGACGGAGGCCGTATCGGCCTTGATCTTCTCGACGAGGTCGCCCATCGACTGGATATCCGAATCCGTCGGCACGACGATCGCTTCGTATTCGCCGATCAGCCTGGCGATCGGCTTGACGTTATCGAGGTTCACCGGCGACTTGTTGGTGAGGATGGCGCCGGTCATGATGAAGCCCATCACCATGATGGTGTCGCCCTTGCCCTCCTTGCTGGAGACGAACTGGGCGAGGCCGATGGTGCCGCCGGCGCCGGGGATGTTGACGACCTGGATGCCGCTGGCGAGGCCTTCCTCCTCCAGGCAGGCCTGCATGGCGCGGGCGGTCTGGTCCCAGCCGCCACCCGGCGCGGCCGGCGCGATGATCTCAAGCTTCTCCACCTGCGCCATTGCGGGCAGGGGCGCCAAACTCAGCGCGGCAAGCGCTACTCCGGCGGCCAGGCCGCGCAGCAGGCGGTTCGAAAATCTCTTCATAAAATCCTCCCTTTGGTTGATGCGATGTGGACCATTTTGGCCCGCAACCGCCAGCGTCAAGTTATCAGCGGTCGAATTCTCCTAGGGCCTGATTCCGACCGGCGGTGCGCCGGCGGGAGCCGGCTCGGGCGCTTCGAGCCGGCGCTTCTCGTAAGCGTAACGCACCAGCGCGGCGAAGCGGTACATGCCGTGCATGAATTTGCCGTAGGGCATGGTGATGAACAGCGTGAAGACGACGCCGAGATGGAGCGCCAGAAGCACGCCCATCGCCGGCGTGGCGCGCAGCACCAGGAGCGCCAGGCCGGTCAGGCTGGTCAGGAGCAGCATGAGGATGAAGGCGACGTCCATGCCGGCGCGCGAGGTGTCCCGCAGCGCCTCTTCGCGGGTGCCTTTCGCCGCGAGCAGCCCGGCCGGGCCGACGACCAGCCCGATGCCGCCGAGCGTGCCGAGCACGACCGGCAGGTCGTACCAGGGATAGGGCGCATCCCAGCCGAAGGCGTAATGGTAGACCGTCGCCACCGATGTCGAGGCGAAGCACAGCAGGAAGCCGTAGAACGTCAGGTGGTGGAAAAACCGGCGGCGATCCTCCGGCCGCTCGTCCTCATTGTAGCAGCCGATGCCGCCGCCATGCAGGTATCGGAGCTCGCCGGCGTCGCGGACGGCGCGCATCAGCGTCGCGGCGGAGATCGCGGGCTCGCGCGCCGCGCCGATGTCGCGCCAGAAGGCGCGCACGCTCATGACGATGGCGACGAGCGCGTAGAGGAACGCCGCGCCGAAGATCGCCACCATCGCGTTGTGCGGCATGAGGCGGTAGAACGAGCCCTCGCCGGTATGGCTGGCGAACAGCACCGAAGAATCGTGCCAGGCGACGAAGCCCAGCACGAAGGCCGCCACGCTCAGCGCCGCAACTATGCTGATGACCACGCCGTTCCGCTCGAACAAGCCGGACAGCCCTCCCGGCCAGGCGTAGTACCGGTAGGAATCGTTGCGGACCTCCGCCAGATTCTTGGGGACGTTGACGTCGAACTCGTGCGGCGGGGCGTACTGGCAGTCGTAAAAACAGGCGCCGCAGGCGTGGCAGAGATTGGCGAGATAGTTGAGGTCGCCCGAGGCGAAATTGGTGCGCATCTCCATGGCCGGGAAGACGGCGCACAGCCCCTCGCAATAGCGACAGGCGTTGCACACCGTCATCAGCCGGTCGGCCTCGCGGAGCGCGTCAGTTGCGTGCATTGGCCGCCGCCTCCCGTCCGGCGATGCGGCCGAAGACGCTGCCGATGGTCATGCCGATGCCCGCCGCATAGCCGCGTCCCAACACGTTGCCCGCCATGATCTCGCCGGCCGCGAACATGTTGGCCGCCGGGCTGCCGTCCTGCATCAGCATGCGCGCTTCCTTGTTCACGCGCGTGCCGAGATAGGTGAAGGTGATGCCGGGCCGGACGGGGTAGGCGTAGAAGGGCGGCGTCTCGATGCGCCGCGCCCAATGCGATTTCGGCGGCAACAGTCCCTCCGTGCGGCAATCGTCCAGGATCTTGTCGTTGAAGGTGCCGGGCTGCACGGCTGCATTGAAGCCGTTGATCGTTCTCTCCAGCGCGTCGGCGTCGAGCTCCAGCTTGCCAGCGAGCTCGCGGATGGTCGGCGCCTGGATGGGCGGATAGAGCGACGGCATGAACAGCCGGAGCGAGGACGCGTCGAAGATGATGTAGGCGATCTGGTCGGGCTGCGCGGCGACCAGCCGGCCCCAGATGGCGTAGCGCTTCGGCCAGATATCCTCGCCCTCGTCGTAGAATCGTGCGGCGTTACGGTTGACCACAATGCCGAAGACGACGCAGTCGAGCCGCGTGATGATGCCGCCGTCGAATTTCGGGGCGCGCGCGTCGATTGCCACGGCGTGGCATTGGGTAGGATCGCCGACCTGCTGGACGCCGCGCTCGATCAGCATTTTCAGCATGGTGCCGCGGTTATACGGAGTGCCGCGGATCAGAAAATTGTCGGCGGGCGGGCCCCAATATTCCTTGAGCCATTCGATGTTGGCCTCGAAGCCGCCGGCCGCTGCGACCAGCGTCCGGGCGCGCACGAGTTTCCGATCCGCTCCGACGGTCGCGGAGAGGAACATGCCGGCTTGGATGTCGAGCTCGACCACCTCGGAATCGTAGGCGATGTCGACTCCAAGTCCTTCGGCGGTGAGGTAGAGCTGGTTCAGCATCGACCGGCCGCCGCCGAGGAAGAAGGAATTCGTCCGGCCGAGGCTGAGCGTGCCGCCGAGCGACGGCTGGAAACGGACCCCCTGCTGCGGGATCCAGTCGAGGATTTCCTTCGACTGGCTGATCATGTGTTTTGCCAGGGCCTCGTCGGTATGCCCCTCGGTGACGAGCAGGAGATCGTTCCAGAATTCTTCCTCGCTGTAAGGGCCGCTCAGCGTCTCGGTCGCCGCATCGTGGGCGCAGCGCATGTTGCGGGTGTGGCGCGTATTGCCGCCGCGATAGAACTTTGGGGCGCCCTCCAGCACCAGGACAGAGGCGCCGGCCCGCCGTGCGCTGATCGCCGCGCAAAGCGCCGCATTCCCGCCGCCGACCACCAAGACGTCCCAGCCCCGTGACAGGTCCACCATCCGGCGGTCGCTCTGTGTGGTCGTTGTCGTTGTGGGGAACGATAGGGCGGACGGTCAAAGCCGGCAATGCGTGAAGCCAAGCCGGCGGAAAAACCTCAGGGGGCGCCCGCAACGAGCTGTGCTCGAGCGCGCTCCGCGATAGTTTGCTGTTGCGACTCGGGTGTCGCGAACGGCCGCGTCGGACGGGAGGTCAAGTTGCAACACTTCAAGCGGACTCTGGGCGTGGCGACCGGCCTGCTTGCCCTGGCCGTCGCAGCAAGCGCGGAGGGCGGTCCTGTCGACCTCCAGCCGCCGTCGTTCAGCAATCCCACTAATATCACCAACCCGCTGTTTCCGGTCAGCGCGGTCCGGCAATCCGTCAAGCTCGGGGAGGAAAGCGGAGAGCCGATGCGGGTGGAGCTGACCTTGCTGCCCGAGACCCGCACCTTCGAATGGAACGGCCGATCTGTCGAAACGCTCGCATCTCACTACATCGCCTATGTCGGCCGCGAGGTGGCGGAGGTCGCCGTCGACTATTTCGCTCAGGCCGACGACGGCTCAGTCTGGTATTTCGGCGAAGAGGTCGACAATTACGAAGACGGCCGGGTGGCCGACCACGGCGGGTCGTGGCTGGCGGGGCGGGACGGGCCGCCCGGCCTGATCATGCCGGCCGATCCGCAGGTCGGCGACGTCTATCACCCGGAAAACATACCCGGCCTGGTCTACGAGGAAGTGACCGTGCAGGCGACCGGCGAAACGGTCGAGGGGCCGCGCGGTCCCGTGACCGGCGCGGCACGCGTTGAAGAGCACCTCATGGAGGGCACGACCGAGCACAAGGTTTTCGCTCCGGGCTACGGCGAGTTCCGCGCCGAAGCGGAGGACGAGCTGGTGACGATGGCGATTGCCGTGCCGACCGATAGCGTCAGCGGAGAAATGCCGGCGGAGCTGGCGGCGCTCCGCGGCGCGGCCCGAGCTCTCTTCGATGCGGCCCCGTCCGGGATTGCGAATGCCCTGTCCGAGCAGGTCGACAATGCGGCCGACGCCTGGCAGCGCCTGGAGGGAGAAAATTTGCCCAAGCTGCTGGCGGAGCAGGCGGCAGAAGCCGTCGCGGCGCTTCGCGCTGCCGCGGAAGAGGAGGAGGCCGAGGACCTCCGTCAGGCGGCGGTCGATCTCGCCCGCGCCGTCCTCGATCTGCAGCTTCAATACCGCCCGCCCGCCGAGGTGGACCTGGGCAGGCTGGACGCCTGGACCCGGCAATTGATCGTCGATGCGGAAGGCGATGATGGCGACGCGACATCAGGCACCGTTGCCATCCTGCAGACGATATGGCGGCGGCTTCGCCATGCGGTCGACCCCGGCGGGGCTGGGGCGATCGAGGACCGGCTGGCCGAGCTCCGCGCCGCGGCGGACGACGAGGATTTTGACGCGGCGCTCGCCGGCGCTAGGGCGCTCGCCGCAGATCTGGAAGGATTGACGGCGAAGCCGCAATGACGTTGCCCGCGAGCGCAAGGCGCCGTTGGGAGTCAGGGGCGCCAGCGCAGGAAATTGGCGATTAGCGCAAGCCCGAGGGCCTGGCTTTTTTCCGGATGGAACTGCGTGCCGGCAAGGTTGTCGCGGCCGACGATGGCGGTGACAGGACCGCCGTAATCGGCGCGCGCAACCACGTCGGCGTCGTCGCGGGCGACCAAGTGGTAGGAGTGGACGAAGTAGGCGTCGAGCCCGTCGGGACCGGTCGGGATGCCGGCCATCAGCGGGTGTTCGCGAATCAGCTCCAGATCGTTCCAGCCCATATGCGGGATTTTTAGTTCGGGGTCGGCGGGCGCGATCTCCACCACGTCGCCGGCGATCCAGCCGAGGCCTGGCGTCGTCTCCTTCTCCAGGCCGCGCTCGGCCATGAGCTGGCAGCCGACGCAGATGCCCAAGAACGGCTTTCCGCGCCGGATCGCCTGTTCGTTCAGCGCCTCGACCATGCCTGGGATCGCGTCGAGGCCGCGCCGGCAATCGGCGAAGGCGCCGACGCCGGGCAGCACGATACGCTCCGCCCGCGCGACGGCCTGCGGGTCGGAGGTGACGAGGATCTCATCGCCCGTCTCGAGCGCGGCGCGCTCGAACGCCTTGGCGGCGGAGCGGAGGTTGCCCGAGCCGTAATCGACGATGGCGACGCTCACCGCTCCGCCTCCGGAAACAGCCCAAAAATCGGCTCGTCGGCATCGCTGCGGCGCGGCGCCGGATAGGCCGCTCGCTCGATGGCCTCACGCCGGCCGGTGCCGCCCACGCCGCCCTTGCCCCATTTCTCGAAGAAGCGGATCTCCGCCTCGTCGAGATTGCCGCCGAAGGAGCCGCCGATGTCGCGCCAGCCGCGCCGGGCCAGCGACCATCGGCGGATGTTGTTGGCCTCCAGCGCGAACAGGATGCCGCCGAGGATGGCGAGGATGGTCGCCGGCATCTCGCCGGCCAGGCGGTCGACCCACATGACCGCGAGCACCCAGATGACGATGCCCATCAGGGTCAGCCACAGCCGGTGCCAGAGTATCCAAAAAATCGGCACGAACAGCGCCGGCCAGGAAAAGCCGTCCTTGACGAAGACGAATTTTTCCGGCGCGTCCGCATCGTCGGAGGCTTCGGGAGGGGCATGGACGGTATAGGCTCGCATTGGTCCGCTCTCAGCCCGTCAGCGTGCCCTTGGTGGAGGGGACGGCGTCGGCGTGGCGGGGGTCGATGGCGAGAGCGGCGCGCAGCACCCGCGCCACCGCCTTGAAGCAGGTCTCGGCGACGTGATGGTCGTTCTCGCCGTAAAGGTTGACGACGTGCAGCGTCAGCCCGGCATGTTGGGCGAGCGCCTGGAAAAATTCCTTGAACAGCTCGGTGTCGAAATCCCCCACCTTCGGCCGGGAGAAGGCGACCTTCCAAACGAGATAGGGCCGACCCGAAACGTCGACGGCGGCGCGCGTGCAAGCTTCGTCCATGGCGAGGTCGATGGAGGCGTAGCGGGCGATGCCCTTGCGGTCGCCGAGCGCCTTGCCGATCGCTTGGCCGAGCGCGATGCCGACATCCTCCGTCGTATGGTGCTGGTCGATATGGAGGTCGCCCTCGGCCCGCACATTCAGGTCGATCAGCGAATGCCGCGACAGCTGCTCCAGCATGTGGTCGAAAAAGCCCACGCCGGTCGCAACGTCGTAGCGGCCGCTGCCGTCCAGATCGACGGACACGCTGATCCTGGTCTCGGTGGTGTTGCGGGAGATCTCTGCCTTGCGCACCGGCGCTCGCCTCGTCTGATCAATGCGCGGCGCTTGTAGCAGCGGAGGCCGGCAAAGGCCACCTGCGCGCTCCTTTGCAGGCGCGTCGCCGCGGACCTACATAGAGCGCTTCGTAATCGGGGGCGGGGCCGGTGCCGTTCAGGCCGGCTTGGTCCGCTGGAGGAGCTTTTCTTTGTCCGAACAATCTCCCACCTGGCACGGCACGACCATCGTCACCGTGCGCAAGGGCGGCAAGGTCGTGGTGGCCGGCGACGGCCAAGTGTCCATCGGCCAGACGGTGATGAAGCACAATGCCCGAAAGGTCCGCGCGCTTTCCAAGGGCGAGGTGATCGCCGGCTTTGCCGGCGCAACCGCCGACGCTTTCACGCTGCTGGAGCGCCTGGAAGCCAAGCTGGAGCAATATCCGGGGCAGCTGATGCGCGCCGCCGTCGAGCTCGCCAAGGACTGGCGCACCGACCGGTATCTCCGCCGCCTGGAAGCCATGATGATCGTCGCCGACAAGGCGACGACCCTGGTGCTCACCGGAACCGGCGACGTGCTGGAGCCGGAGAACGGCATCGCGGCGATCGGCTCCGGCGGCAATTTTGCGCTCGCCGCGGCTCGCGCGCTCGCCGATACCGACATGGACGCGGAAGCGGTCGCCCGCCGCGCCATGCAGATTGCTTCGGAAATCTGCGTCTACACCAATTCCAACGTCATTGTGGAGGCACTCGATGCCGCTCGCTAATACAGTTCTGAAATCCGAGACTGCCCCCAGGACCGAGGACCGGATGGCCACTTTCTCCCCGCGCGAGACCGTTTCGGAGCTGGACCGGTTCATCATCGGCCAGAAGGACGCCAAGCGCGCCGTGTCGATCGCGCTCCGCAACCGCTGGCGCCGCCAGCAGCTCACCGGCGCGATGCGCGAAGAAGTGCTGCCCAAGAATATTTTGATGATCGGCCCGACCGGCGTCGGCAAGACGGAGATCGCCCGCCGGCTGGCGAAGCTCGCCAATGCGCCGTTCATCAAGGTGGAGGCGACGAAATTCACCGAGGTCGGCTATGTCGGCCGCGACGTGGAGCAGATCATCCGCGATCTCGTCGAGGTCGGCATCGGGCTGGCGCGCGAGGAGAAGCGCCGCGACGTGGAAACGAAGGCGCACGCCCAGGCGGAGGAGCGCGTCCTCGATGCGCTGGTCGGCAGCCATTCCAGTCCGACGACGCGCGAGAGCTTTCGCAAGCGCCTGCGCGCCGGCGAGCTCGACGACAAGGAGATCGAGATCCAGGTCAAGGACAATTCGAGCCCCTTGGGCGCCTTCGAGGTGCCGGGGATGCCGGGCGCCTCGATCGGCGTCATGAATGTCGGCGAGATGCTCGGCAAGGCGCTCGGCGGCGGCCGCACCAAGACGCGCAAGGTGACGGTCGAGGATTCCTACAAGATGCTGATCGAGGAGGAATCCGACAAGCTCCTCGACCAGGAGCAGCTGGTGCAGGAGGCGATCAAGGCGGTGGAGGACGACGGCATCGTCTTCCTCGACGAGATCGACAAGATCTGCGCCCGCGACGGCCGCATCGGCGGCGACGTCTCGCGCGAGGGCGTGCAGCGCGACCTCCTGCCGCTCGTCGAAGGCACCACGGTTGCCACCAAGCACGGGCCGGTGAAGACGGACCACATCCTGTTCATCGCCTCGGGCGCGTTCCATGTGGCGAAGCCGTCGGACCTGCTGCCCGAGCTGCAGGGCCGCCTGCCGATCCGCGTCGAGCTGCGGCCGCTCACCGAGGAGGATTTCCGCCGCATCCTGACGGAGACGGAGGCGAGCCTCATCAAGCAGTACAAGGCGCTGATGGCGACGGAGGGCGTCGACCTCGACTTTACCGACGAAGCGATCGGCGCGGTGGCGCGCATCGCGGTAGAAATCAACTCCTCCATCGAGAATATCGGCGCGCGCCGCCTGCAGACCGTCATGGAGCGCATCCTCGACGAGATCTCCTTCACTGCCCCGACCGGGGCGGCGAGAAGGTTGTCGTCGACGCGGCCTATGTCGAGGCGCATGTCGGCGATCTCGCCCGCAACGCCGACTTGAGCCGCTTCATCCTGTAGGCTGCGGCAGGCTCGGCGATGAAGGGTCGCCCTCCGGACGGAGGAGGCGACCGCAGCGCCCGGCGGTGGCGTCCGAAGGCCAGTTCTGCTAGGGTTTTCTCATGACGAGCACACTTCGGCTGGCGATGGAAAAGGCTGCGCAGCTGCCGGAAGCCGCGCAGGAGCAGATCGGCCTGGAGCTCCTGGACCGGATCGCGGCTCTCGAAGAGCTGCGGGCCGAGATCCAGATCGGCATCGATCAACTCGACGCAGGCCTCGGCGAGCCGCTCGATGTCGAAGACGTGAAACGGCGTGGCCGCGAGTGGCTCGCCAGGAGATGAGCGGTGTGCGCTCTGGCGGGATGTGGATGAGATCTGGGATTGTTAGGCCCTCCTTTGGAGCGGAACCGGCTGCCCCTTCCGGACGTGGAGGGGGGCAGTTCGTGCCTGGCCGCCGCTGGCTAGTGCGGGCCGATTCTGCTAGGGTCGGCTTATGACAAGTACGCTAGAGCTGGCCATCGAGAAGGCCTCCAAGCTGCCGGAGGCCGCCCAGGAGCAGATCGGCCTGGAGATGCTCGAGCGGATCGCGGCGCTGGATGCTCTTCGCGCGGCAATTCAGATCGGCATCGACCAAGCCGATGCTGGTCTTGCCGTGGAGTTGGATGTGGAGGAGCTCCTGAGGGAACTTAACGAGGAGCATGCCCGCCGCTAGGACGACTGCGCGCTGGACGGACGAAGCGACGGACGATCTACGCGAGATATGGCGCTATTACGCGCTCGTGGGATCACCTGAACTTGCCAACAGCTTCACGCGCAAACTGACGGAGGCCGGCACGCGAATCGCACAACGCCCTCTGACATGGCGCGCTCGCGACGACATAGCTCCGGGGTTGCGCTCCATGCGGGTTCCGCCTTACAGCCTCTACTATCGCATCATGTCCAGCGAGGTCGAAATTCTGCGCGTTCTGCATGAGCGCCGGAACGTGGCGGGCCTCTTAAGCAAACTCCGTGGTGGCGATATCTAAGGGAAGCTGCCTGGATGAACCCCGCCAGATACCTCATGGCGCCCCTTTGGGTGGCGGCTCTCGCCACCGGCGCAAAATCCTTCGCCGACAATCCGGTTATCGGCTCCGACAGGCTCAACCGGCGCGGCCTGCATGCCGGCCGC
The DNA here is from genome assembly GCA_963846475.1 of uncultured Alphaproteobacteria bacterium. GTDB lineage: Bacteria > Pseudomonadota > Alphaproteobacteria > Rhizobiales > Afifellaceae > DASWJZ01. The sequence goes on from CAWJVZ010000003.1 coordinate 579,264, forward strand.
GCAAAACTCGCGCACGACATGGCGTGGCGGCGGCGCGAGCGGCTGGCGCACCTGATCTCCGCGGAGGACCGGGCGGCGTTCGACCGCAACGGCTTCGTCGATGCGCCGCGATTTTCTGCCGCGCGACGCATTCGAAAGGCTGCGCGACGCCGTGATGGCGCATCGCGGCGCCGGCGCGCGAGATGCTGCAGGGCGACACCATCACCCGCCGCATCGCCGTCGACCCGGAATTCATCGCCGCCGTGCCGGAGATGAAGGCGCTTCTGAAGAACCCCGACTGGCGCGGCCTCAACCGCTACGTCGGCTCGTTCGACCAGGAGCCGCTCACCTATGTTCAGACGATCCTGAGCCATGTGCGGAACGCCAGGCCCGACCCGCAGACCGACCTGCACACCGACACGTTTCACCCGACCGTAAAAGCCTTCTACTTCCTCACCGACGTGGCCGAGGACGAGGGGCCTTTCGTCTATGTGCCGGGCTCGCACCGGCTGACGCCGGAGCGGCTCGCCTGGGAGCGCGAGCTGTCGCATCCATGCGGCGAAGACCGGCGACAGGCTCTCCGCGCGCGGGTCGCTGCGCGCCAGCGCGGCGGAGATCGAGCGCATGGGCTTTGCCGAGCCGCGCGCCTTCGCCGTGCCCGCCAACACGCTGGTCGTCGCCGACACGGTCGGTTTCCACGCCCGCGGCCTCTCGGTGCGGCCGAGCGTGCGCGTCGAGATCTGGACCTACGGGCGGCAGGAATCCGTTCCTGCCATGGACGGGGCTCGATCTCGGCAGCCTGCCCGGCATTGCCGAGCGCCGCATTCCGCTGATGTGGCAGGCGCGCGATTTCCTGCAGCGGACGGGGCTCGGCAGCCAGCCCTGGCACGACGTCGGCAAGCTCAGGCCGCAAGACCCGCCTGGCCGGCGCGATCTGCTGAGCGAGGCCACCGGCCGCGCGCCGACATGGCCGATCACCTCGGCCGCGGCGAGCGAGCCGAGCCGGCCGCAGATCCTCGTGCGGAAATTCGCCGCGCGACAGACCGTAGAGGAAGCCCGGCGGCGTAGAGGTCGCCGGCGCCGGTCAGGTCGACGACCCGCTCCACCGGTGCGGCGGCGACCTGCGATGCGCCTTCCCGTCGGCGATCGACCATCGAGCCCTCCGCGCTCAGCGTCACGATCGCGAGCTTCACGTCGCGCTCCAGGCAGTCGACCGCCGTCTCGAAATCGCTGGTCTGATAGAGCGACAGCACCTCGTGCCGGTTGGCGAAGACGATGTCGAGCGCGCCTGTGCGCATCAGCTCGAGGAACTCGTCGCGAAAACGATCGACGCAGAAGGAATCGGAGAGCGTGATCGCCACCTTGCGGCCGGCGCGCGTGGGCGATGCCGGGCGGCGATGCGAAAGGCCTCCTTCGCCTTCGGCGGATCCCAGAGATAGCCTTCGAGGTAGGTGATCGCCGCGCCTTCGACGGTGGCACGGTCGATGTCGTCCGGGGTCAGCTCCTGGCAGGCGGCGAGATTGGTGTTCATGGTGCGCTCGCCGTCCGGCGTGATCAGGATCATCGAGCGCGCCGTCGGCGTGCCGTCGACGAGCGGCCGCCGTCGGGAAATGGATGCCGAGCGCCTGCATGTCGTGGCGGAAGAAGCGGCCGAGCTCGTCGTCGGCGACTTTGCCGATGAAGGCGGCGCGGCCGCCGAAGGAGGCGACGCCGGCCGCCGTGTTGCCGGCGCAGCCGCCGGAGATGAGCTGCGCCGGGCCCATATGGCCGTAGAGCCGCTCGGCCTCCGCCCCGTCGATCAGCCGCATCGAGCCCTTCACCAGGCCCTCGCGGACCAGAAAATCCTCTTCCGCATGCGCCAGCACGTCGACGATGGCGTTGCCGATCGTCAGCACGTCGAACTTCGCTTCTGCCATCTTTCCCCGCCCGTTCAGGACGCGCCCGCCTAGCGGATCGGGCCGGCCATTGCAAACGCCGCCAATCGGGCAGCGGATCAGAACAGATCGGCGCGGCGGTCGGCGAGGTAGGAATTGGCTTCGCGCGAGGCGGCAAAGCGCGCCGGCTCGTAGTGGGCGACGATCAGCTCGGCGGCGGATGCGGAGCCCCGCGCCGCATCCGTGCCGTCCGGCATGACGATGCAGGAGCGGCCGGCATAGGCGAAAAGCGCGTCGGCGCCGGCATGGTTTGCGTAGACCAGCGCGACCTGGTTCTCGAAGGCGCGCACCGGCACGATGCGCTCGGCGATGAAGGCGGCATGCTCGCTCTCCGGCTAGGGCGGTCGGCACGGCGACGACGTCCGCCCCCGCTACGGCAAGCCGGCGCACGGCTTCGGGAAACTCCACGTCGTAGCAGATGAGCAGGCCGATCCGCATGCCGCCGAGTTCGATCAGGCCCGGCGGCGTGTTGCCGGGCACGAACAGCCGCCGCTCGTAGTCGCCGTAGAGGTGGCATTTGCGGTAGGTGACCCGCCGGCCGTCCGGCGTGACCAGCGCGGCGGAATTGTAGACGGCGTCCCCGGCCCGCTCGGCGAAGCCGCAGGCGAGTGCCAAGCCGTTCTCCGTTGCAATACGCGCAACGCGGTCGATCTGCGGGCCGTCGGCCGCTTCAGCCAATTCGGCGATGGCATCGCCGGCGCCATAGCCGGTCGTCGCCAGCTCCGGCAGCGACGAGAAGCTCCGCCCCGCGCCGCGCCGCCTCGGCTGCCGCCTCCGCGATCATGGCGAGATTGGCGGCGACGTCGCCCGCGACGGCGCGCATCTGGAAGGCGGCAAGGCGCATCAAGTCTCTTTGCGACGCCCAGGCGCCGAGAAGCCGCGGCAGGTCGCCGAAGCGCGCGACCAGGCCGAAGATCGAGCGCGGCGATGGCGACGAACACGACCGTCACCGCCGCCATGGTCGGCGTGTAGCCGTAGCGGAGCGAGTTGAAGATTTTTATCGGCAGCGTCTCGATGGTGAAGCCGGCGACCATGTAGGCGACGATATATTCGTTGAGCGACAGCACGAAGGCGAAGGCGTAGCCGGAGAGGATGTAGGGCCCGACCAGCGGCAGGATCGACCGTGCGAAGGATGGTGCGGTCGTCGGCGCCCATCGTCGCGCGCCGCCTCGACGATCTCGCGGTCGATCGAGGCGAAGCCGAGCGTCAGCGTCACCAGCGGCAGCGTCACGAAGAAGATCGCGTGGCTGATCACCACCGTCCACGGCGCGCCATAGAAGCCGACGCGTCGCCCAGAAGGAGAGGAAGCCCAGCGCCGTGATGACCGGCGGCAGGATGAAGGGCGTCAGCCCGAGCACCTGGAAGATGCCGCGCCCAGGCGCGACGGCCGCCGCCATTGCGACCAGACCAGCGGAAAGGCGATCAGCACGGCGAGCGCGGCGGCGAGAGCCGCGATGACGACCGAGGTCAGGAAGGCGTTCCGCCAGCCCGGATCGGCGAAGATCTGGCCGATACCAGGCGAGCGAAAAACCGTCCGGCGGGAATTCCAGCGTCTTCTTCTCGTTCACCGAGACGCCGGCGACGACGACGATCGGCGCCGCCAGGAACAGCGCGACTGCCAGGAAGAACAGGCGCGTCGCCCAGCCGGTCTTCATGCGTCCGCCTTGCGGCCGATCATCAGCGCCAGGCCGACAAGCGCCAGGCTGACCAGCACCAGAAACACCGCCATCGCGGCGGCGAACGGCATGTTCGACTGGTAGATCGCCTGGTCGGTGATCAGCACCGAAAGCGTCCAGTGCTGCGGCCGGCCGAGGAGCTGCGGCAGGAGATAGGAGCCGAGCGCGAAGACGAACACCATGATGAAGGTGGCGAGGAGCGCGTTGCGGAGCGTCGGGATGACGAGGTTGAAGAAGGCGAGGATCGGCGAGGCGCCGAGCGTGCGCGCCGCCTCCACCAGCGACGGGTCGAGCCGCGACACCGACGGGATAGAGGACGAGGACCGTGTAGGGGAACGCCTGGTAGACCATGCCGGTCAGCACCGCCCCGAAACTCGGCGACAGCGACACCGGCTCGTTCATCAGCCCGAGCGCGACGAAGAGGTTGGTGATGCCGGCGGTGCGCGAAAGAGCGTCGACCAGGCGAAGCCGATGATGACCTCCGACAGCGACAGGATGGCAAGCAGCCCGACCAGCCACGCCACCTGCTGGCGGCGTCGGAGCCGCGTCAGCTGGTAGGTGAAGGGCAGGCCCGACGGCGACGCAGATCGCCGCCACCAGCGCCGGCGAGGAACAGCGAGAAGCCGAGCCGCCGGCGAAGAAGGCGGTGAGGAAGCGGGCGTAATTGTCGAAGACGAAAGCCGGCGTCGTAGAAGGCGCCCTGCACGCCGCTGGAAGAAGCTCACGGCGAGCATGATGCCGAACGGCACGACGAAGAACGCCGTGAGCATGAAGGCCGGGAAGACAACCGGCAGGAACGCGGCAAGGCTCTGCGGGCGCGCGCGCCTCATGCCTTCAGCACCACGCAATCTTCCGGCTTGATCAGGACGCCGATCTCGCTGCCCGCCCGCACGTCGGGCCGGTCGCGCGGCGGGGAGACGGCGACGATCTCGTGCTCGCCGCAGGCGATGAACGTCTCGATGGTCGCGCCGAGGTCGCGGACGAAGGTGACGCGGCCGCGCATGGCGGCAGCGGCGGGATCGACGAGCCGGATGTCCTCCGGCCGGACCGAGACCGTCGTGCCGGCCGCGCCCTGCGGCAGCGTCAGCCCGGGGATGCGGCCGCCGGGCACCGCCGCGCCGGCGCCGTCCGCCTTGGCCTGCAGCAGGTTGGTGGAGCCGATGAAGGCCGCGACGAAGGCGTCGCTCGGGCGGCGATAGATGTCGAGCGGCGAGCCGGCCTGGCGGATGCTTTCCCTCGCCCATGACGACGATCAGGTCGGCCATGGTCATCGCCTCGCGCTGGTCGTGGGTGACGACGATCGTGGTGATGCCGAGCCGCTGCTGCAGCTGGCGGAGCTCCACCTGCATCGCCTCGCGCAGCTTGGCGTCGAGCGCGGAGAGCGGCTCGTCGAGCAGGAACAGCTTTGGCGAGCGGGCCAGCGCGCGCGCGATGGCGACGCGCTGCCGCTGCCCGCCGGACAGCTTCGAGATCGGCCGGTCGGCGAAGCCGGGCAGGTGGACGAGATCGAGGAGCTCGTCGACGCGGGCTTGCTGCTCGTCCTTCGGCGCGCCGCGGATGCGCAGGGGATAGGCGATGTTCTCGCCGACGGTGAGGTGCGGGAACAGCGCCAGCGACTGGAACACCATGCCGAAATCGCGCTGATGCGCGTCGAGCCCGGTGATGTCGCGCGTCGTCGATGAGCGACGCGGCCGGAGCTCGGCTCCTCCAGCCCGGCGATCATCCTGAGCAGCGTCGTCTTCCCGCAGCCGGACGGGCCGAGCAGGCAGACGAAGGTGCCGTGCGCGACGCTGAGGTTCACGTCGTCGACGGCGCTCACCGCGCCGAAGCGCTTTGTGAGATGGTCGAGGACGAGGCCGGACATCTAGGCGCTCGCGGCGCCGACAGTGCCCTCCTCTCCCCTCCGGGGAGAGGCCGAGTCGCGAAGCGACCGGGTGAGGGACAAGATCGTAGAGGACGGCGCCAGAACCCTCACCCGGCTCCGCGCTCCGCGCGGACTCGGCCTCTCCCGAGCGAAGTCGGGTGTTCCCGACTTCGCCATCTGGGATGCCGAAGCGGGGAACACCCCGCTTCGGTGGGGGAGAGGAGGTGCTGACCTCATGTGCGATGGCGCTGCGCGAAGCGGGGGAGGAACCCGGCTCAGTCGCTGACGATCAGCTCGGTCCATTTCTGGTTCAGCCAGTCCGACTTGGTCGTGGTAGAGGTCGTAGCGCGGGATGATCGCCGGGATCTCCGAGGACACCGCGCCGAATTCCTCGTCGGTCAGGTCGAGCACCTCGCGCTTCACGGTCGGCGACGTGCCGACCTTGCGCGACAGCAGCGCCTGCGTCTCCGGCTTGCACATGTAGTCGATGAAGGCATGCGCCTCCTCCAGCTTTGTCGGAAGCCTTGGAGACCACCCACGAGCCGGCGTCGTTGACGCCGCCTTCCTTCGGGAAGGTGGAGCGCACGGGATGCCCGTCGGCGGCGGCGAGGCCGGTCACGTCGTGATAATACTGGCCCATCGGGATCTCGCCCGATTTCAGCGCCTGCTCGAACTGCGCCTCGTCGCGGTACCAGAGTTTTACGTTGGGCTTCAGCTCGGCGATCTTGTCCATCACCTTGAGGATGCCCTCCTCCGTGTCGAGAATCTTGGGGTCGCCGGCGAAGAAGGTCTTGGCGGTGATCTCCAGCAGGAACGAGTTGGAGACCAGCGCCAGCAGGCCGAGCTTGTCGGCATTCGACGGGTCCCACATGAAAGCCCCAGGAATCCGGCGCCTCGCGGATAGGCGTCGGTGTTGGAGACCAGCGTGATGTACCACGTCACCGCGCCGATGCCGGCCACGCCGCCCGTCCGGATATTTGGTGACGAATTCCGGCTTGACGTTCGCCGCGTTCGGGATTTTTGCGAGATCGAGCGGCGCCCAGAGCTCGACTTCCATGCCTTTCAGCGTGGAGATCTGCGACATCATCGAGACGTCGGCCGGCGCGACGTCCGCCGCGCCGCCTGCTCCAGCTGGACGAGCCATGCCTCGCCGGTCGGCTCGGCGACGGATTCCACCGCGATGCCGGTCGCCTTGGTGAAGTCCGGAAAAATGTGCTTGTCGAAGGAATCCTTGAAATAGCCGCCGTAGACGCCGACTTTCAGGCTCCTGTCCTGCGCCCGAACCGATCCGCGGCATGCGCCAGCGCCGCAGCGCCGGCTGCGCCGTATGCAAGAACGGCACGCCGGCTGACGCTTGATTTCAACAGAATGCTCATCTCACCCTCCCACGAGCGCCCGCTTCAGCGGTAGCCGCAATTCATTCCACGTCTTTCGCCGGCAAGCAAATCCGCCGTTACGGCGCGTCCGTCACTGCGGCCGCCGCGCCGAGCCGCGAGCGAGCATGAGAACCGCCAGGGCAAGGCACATCGTGCCGAGCACGAGCGGAAAGCCCTGCACGCCGATCAGGTCCATGGCAGGCCGGTGCCCGACGGTCCGGCGATCCCGCCAATCCCCACACCAGCGCGAAGGCGGCGTTGCCCGCCACCAGCATCGGTCCGGTGAAGCGTGCGCCGAGCTCGATGAGCGCCAGGGTGTAGATGCCGAACGAGGTGGCGCCCCATATAACGGCGAGCGGCCAGATGAGCGGCGTGACGATGAGGAAGGGCAGCAGCACGCAGCCGAGCAGCGTCGGTGAGCGCGCAGGCGACCAGCATGTTTCGGGCCCCGAACCGCTCCGCCGCGAAGCCGAGCGGCACCTGCAGCGCGATGTTGCCGGCGATCACCGCGCTGAGCAGCGCCGACATGCGCGCCTCGTCCATGCCGTGGCTCAGGCCGTAGACGGGCAGAAGCGAGAAGAGCGCCTGCTCGAACGCGGCCGTGACGAATACGGCGAACAGCAGGACCGGCGCGAGCGGGAGGAAGCTGCGCACCGACGCTTTCCCGCCGGAGCCCTCGGGGCCGTCGAGGCTCGGCAGGCGGGGCAGCGATGGCGAGCGAGGCAGAGCGCGCAGCCGAGGAACGCCGCGATGCCCACCAGGAACGGCGGCCAGCCCTCCGAGCCGACCAGGATGAGGGCGAGCGGACCGGCCGCAAAGCCGGCGGAGATCACCGACGTGTAGATCCCCAGAATGCGGCCGCGCCGCTGCGGCGGGGCTAGTCCGATGATCCACACTTCGCTCACGACATAGAGCGGGCCGACGCAGAGGCCGAGCAGGAAGCGAAGCGGGAACCACGCGACGATGTCCTGCGTCCAGCCGATCAGCGCGAGGAGCACGGCGCCGGTGACGGCGCCGAGGATCGCGAGCCGCCCCGGGCCGAAGGTCCGGGCCAGGACCGGGATCAGCGGCGCGCCGAAGATGAAGCCGAGCGGCGTCATCGCCGCCGACAGGCCGATCATCGACGGCGGAGTGGCCCTGCCGTTCCAGGATGAAGCTCAGCAGCGGGTAGCTGAGCCCCTGGGCGATGGCGAAGACCGAGACGGCCGCGATCACGCCGGCGAGCGCGGCCCACGGCGTCGGCGCCGCCGCAACTTCCGAGGCGTGCTCTGACGCGGGCAGCTCCATGTGCGTGCAGCCGGCCGCCTTACCCGGCGGAGGGGAGGGGCACGCTGGCGGGCGCGGAGCGGCGGGGATGCGCGCCGACGGACGGGCTGAACACCATCAGGCTGGCGATCTCGAACAGCATCTGCGCGCCGGCATGGGCGGTGTTGGTGGTGGCATCGTATTGCGGCGCGACTTCGACGACGTCGCCGCCGACGAAGTTGAGGCCCTTCAGCCCGCGCAGGATCGCCTGCGCCTCGCGGGTCGTGAGGCCGCCGACCTCCGGCGTGCCGGTGCCCGGCGCGAAGGCCGGATCGAGGCTGTCGATGTCGAAGCTGAGATAGGTCGGCGCCGTCGCCGGCGACCTTCCGCGCCCTCGCGATCACCGCGTCGAGGCCCATGCCGTCGATCTCCTCGGCATGGATCACCGTCATGCCGGAATCGTAGGAAAACTCCCAAAGATATTCCGACGAGCCGCGGATGCCGATCTGGATGACGCGGCGCGGATCGAGCACGCCGTCGAGCACCGCCTGGCGGAACGGCCCGCCGTGGTGGAATTTCGACAGGTCGAACGGGCCCGCCGTATCGCAATGCGCGTCGATGTGGATCATGCCGACCGGGCCGTGCGGCCGTCGGCGCGGCCGACGCGCCTTGAGGATCGGCAGCGTCATGGAATGATCGCCGCCGACCGAGAGCGGCGCCACGCCGGCCTCCACGATCGACCGCATGTGCCGCTCGATATCCTCGTGCGACAGGTCGAGGCTGAAGCGGCTGCGGAAGGGGAGGTCGCCGATGTCGGCGACCCGCATGTCGAGCACCGGCGCGCATTCCAGCACGTGGTTGTAGGGGCCGATCCGCTCGATGGTGCGCACCGCGCGCGGGCCGAAGCGGGCGCCGTTCCGGTTGGTGACGCCGAGGTCCATCGGCACGCCGACGAGCGCCACGTCGAGGTCGCCGAAATCCGGCGCGTTCCAGTCGATCTGCCGCATCGGCGCGGCGAGGAAGGTCGGGATGCCGGCATAGGGAGCGACGCGCGTCCCCTTCGGGTCGAACAGCCGGTCGGCGATCTTCTTGAATTTCGGGTCGCGCACGTTGCCGCCGCCCGCCTCTCCGTATTCGGCCCTGAGCCGCTTCAGGTTCTCGTCAAAGTCCATAGGCTGACCTTTCAGGCGCGGCGGGCCGGGCGCAAGGGGCGGGCGGGCCGGCTCGCCGGCATATCGATTGCAAGACGGGCGGGGAGCGCTGCGATCTCCGCCACGCCGACATTGGCGAAGGCGACGCGGAGGAATTCTTCCTGGCCGGTGCCGAAATACGAGCCGGGCAAAGCGAGCACGCCGCGCTCGCGCGCCAGGAATTCCGCGACCTCGGCGCCGGTCCGGCCGGGATAGGGATGCTCGAGATAGGCGAAATACGCGCCGATCGAGCCGATCCTCCAGCCCTCGAGCCGCGCCGATCGCCGCGTGGAAGGCATCCGCCCGCGCCAAGATCTCGGCGCGGTTCGCCTCGCGCCACTCGGCCAGCGCCGGGATTGCCCAGGGGAGCACCAGCTGCGCCGTGCGCGGCGCGCAGATCTGCAGGCAGTCGAGGATTTTCGCGATCTCGCCGATCGCCTCGCGGCTGGCAATCATCGCGCCCACCCGATGGCCCGGAATGCAATAGGCCTTCGAGAAGGAGTAGAGCTGCACCAGCGTGTTGGGCCAGCCCGGGTCGGCGAACGCTTGGTGCGGCTGCGCGCCATCGGCGGCGAGGAAATCGCGATAGGTCTCGTCGACGACCAGCGCGATGCCGCGCTCGGCGCAAAGCTTCTGGAACGCGTGGATCGTGGCGGGGGGATAGACTGCGCCGGTCGGGTTGTTCGGCGTGACCAGCACGACCGCCCGCACGCGGCCGCCGAGCAGTTTTCGCGCATCGTCGGCGTCCGGCACGAAGCCGGTCTCCGGCGCGGCAGGGCAGGGGCACCGCCTCGATGCCGAGCATGTCGAGCGTCATTTTGTGATTGAAATACCAGGGGCTCGGCAGCAGCACCGCATCGCCCGCCTTGGCGAGCGCGATCACGGCGACGTAGAAAGCCTGGTTGCAGCCGGCGGTGATCGCCACGTTCTCGGCCGCGACGCGGCCGCCATAGAGCTTTGCGACATGCGCGGCATAGGCCTCGCGAAGCTTTGGGTCGCCCTCGATGTCGCCGTAGGACGCCGCCTCGCGGGTGGCCGCCGCCTCGCCCAGCCGGCGCAAAAGATCCGGGTGCGGCGGATAGCCGGGCACGGCCTGCGAGAGGTCGATCAGCGGCCCGGCCGACCCGCCATAGGCGGCCGTCCAGCCCTTCGCCTCGGGAATGGGCGGCGTGGCGGTGTCGACGAGGCGGGGATTGATCTGCACTTCGGGGTTTTTCCGGCGGAAGCAGCTCCAGCTTTAGCCGGACGGGGCCGTCCGTGCCAGACGGAGAAAGGCCCTCCGGCGGGAGAACGTCGCGGCGGAAGGGCTGAGTGTGGGTGCGGCTTTCTGGACCGCCGCGGCCAATTGGTTTATTCTCAGCGCCAATCCGATCAGCGGGGGTTCATTCCATGTCCGCGAAGCTCACCATCGCCGCCTTTGTCGCCTTGTTCGGGTTAGCCGGCGCGGCCGGGCTTGCCTATGCGGAGAGCGATGAAGACGACGCGCAGGAAGATGCGCGCGAAGCTGCCGCCCAAGACGCCGCAAAGCTGGGTCTTGGCGAAGCCATTACATTGGCCGAGAAGGAAGTCCCCGGCGGCCGGGTGGTAGGCTCGGAAATAGACACCGAGAACGGCATCGTGAGCTACGTCATCGACATCGAGAAGGACGGCATGCAGACCGTCATGATCGACGTCCGGACCGGCGAGGTGCTGAGCGTTGCCGCGATCGAAGCGGATGACCTCGACCGACCGCCGGCCAAGGCGGTGGAGGAGGATGACGACGAGGAAGAAGAGGACGACGACTGAGCCATGCTGTCGTTAGCCGAAGCGCTGAGAACCGGCCAGCTTGAAGAGTTCATCGCCCAGGAGGAAGCGCGAGGCGTTCCCCGCGGCACTCTCCGCAAGATGGACCGTGCGCTGGCAAAAACGCTCAGCCGGTCCCCGGCGCGATCGGAAGATGCAGGCTCGCGCTCGCAATCCCGTCTGAAGCGCAAGCTCGACGACGTCATCTATTCCCACGTCGGCTTCTGGCCGTTCATGACGGTCTGCCTCGTGTAGGAGGCACCGCGCCTCGGGCCTCGTTGCGTGTTGTGCCCCGCTCGAACAAACCGCGCGAGGATGCTTGCTTTTAATCCGTTCGGCGCGTGCTCGTTATAGAGCATGCGCATGTTCGGCTATGTTCGGCATCGAGGATTTTTCCGGAAATCTGAACGGCGGCCGGACCCTACGGAAATCGCTTCATCCTGAACATCGCGGCGCGGCGAGCACTCGAGGTCCCGCATCGCTTGTTGGTCCGGACGGCCGAATGCTAAAGTCCCGGCGCCCCTTGGAGGTCAGCGCCGGCGATGCGAAGCATCCGTTGTGTGGAGGAAGCGCCGGCGCAGGCATGGCTGCTGAGACTGAGGGATGGCCGGCTGACGGGAGTGGCCGGCGCCGGCGTCAAGGGCGGTCGCGACTGGCTCTTCGAAGGGGGCTGGGCCTGCACCGATAGCCCGCGGTCGCTGTCGCTGAGCGGCATCTATCTCGGCTCCGGCGCGGTGTGGAACGGCAGGACCCTGTCGCTGATCGCGCCCAGCCACTCGGCGGACGCAATCTACGTATTGGAGCGTCCGGGCGAGCTCTTCGCGTCCAATTCCCTGGCCTTTCTCCTTGCCGGCGCTGGCATTTCCGATTTCCCCATCGCCGGCATCGCCAAGGCGCTCTTCTCGTTGAAGCGCGGCCTCAAGAGCTACGAGCGATGCATCCATTCCGGCCCGCAGGGCACGATCCATCGCTACTTGAACGCCATCGTCCGCTACGACCCACGGAGCGGCCTGCAGGAACGGCAGCAGAAGGCGGACCTGGGCTTCCGGACGTTTGAGGAATACCGCGATTACCTCCTTTCGGTGATCCGCCAGGCCGGCGACACCTACGGCAGCAAGGGCATCGCGGTCTTCATCTCGCGCGGCTACGATTCCGCTGCGTGCGCGGGCCTCGCAAAGGAGCTCGGCGGCGCCACCGCCATTTGCGTCGACCAGTCGCGCTTCGGCGATGCCGACGACGGGATGGAGGTGGCAAAGGCGCTCGGCATGCCCTCGGTCCTGCTCAGCCGCAAGCAGCGCGAAAAGGTGCCCGGCGACAAGCACGCCCGGGAGCTCGTCGGACCGGAAGACTATGCGGAGCTCTTCGAGTTTTACATCGGCATGACGCTGGCGGACGAGTGCCTGCGCGCGCCCGCCGAGCTGTTGGCGGGCCGCACGGTTCTGACCGGCTTCCACGGCGACAAGATCTGGGACCGCTCCGCCAAGGCCACGCCCGATCTGGAGCGGGGCGACAGCACGGGAGCGAGCCTCGGCGAGTTCCGCCTCCGCGCGGGCTTCCTGCACATTCCGGTGCCGATGCTGGCGTTCAGGGCGCACGCAAGAATCCGCGCCATCAACCGGTCGCCGGAGATGGAGCCGTGGCGGGTGCATACCAACTACGATCGCCCCATCCCGCGCCGCATTGCCGAGGAGGCCGGCGTTCCCCGCGAGCTATTCGGCAACAAGAAACGCGCCGCGGCGACGTTGGCCGTTAATCTGAGCGAGGTGGCACCCGACCTGTTCCGGATGCTGGTCGCCCGCTACGAGCCCGCAGCGCGCGCCTTGCAAAGCACGTCTTGGCGCCGCTGGCTGTCGTCGCTCACGGGCCGATTCGACCGCGGCTCCAGGCGAGAGGCCGCGTGACGCGAACTTGACCCCTGAGCATGCTTCGGCAATCACCCGGATCATTGCCGCCGCCTTGAGTGGGCCGGCGGTGGTTCGAAGGAGATGATGCCGGATGCGCGGCGTGCAGCCGATCGACGAGGCTCCGGGCCAGGCTTGGGCAATCAGGCTGAAGGACGGCGAGCTCACGGGCGTTGCCGGCAGGGGAGTGGTCCTCGGCGCGGACTGGCTCTACGAAGGGGGCTGGGCGTTCACCGACACGCCGCGCTCGCTGTCGCTGAGCGGGGTCTATCTAGGCTCCGGCGCGGTATGGGACGGCAGGACCTTGTCGCTGATTGCGCCGAGCCACACGGCCGACGCCGTCTTTGTGGTCGAGCGTCCCGGCGAGCTTTTTGCCTCCAACTCGCTGCCGTTCCTCCTCGCCGGCGCCGGCGCGTTCGACTTCCCGATCCCTCGCATCAGCGGGGCGCTCCTCTCCTTGAAGCGCGGCCTCACCAACTACAAGAGATGCATCTATTCCGGCCGGCAGGGGACTTTCTATCGCTTCTTCAACGCCATCGTCAGCTACAGCCCGGAGAACGGCCTGCAGGAGCGGCTGCAAAGCGCCGAGGTCGATTTCCAGAATTTTGAGCAGTACCGTGACTACCTGCTCGCGGTCATCCGGCAAGCCGCCCAGACCTATCGCAGCAGCGGCACGGCTGTGTATGTGTCGCGCGGCTACGATTCGGTGGCCTGCGCAGCGCTTGCCGCGCAGATCGACAAGGACGCGCTGGCGCTTTGTATCGACCGCTCGCGCTGGGGCGACGCCGACGACGGCACTGCGATCGCCAAGACGCTAGGGCTGCGTACCGCTCTCCTTCACCGCCGGGAGCGGGCGAAAGTGGCGGATTCCGCCGACGCGGCCGAATACATCAGCGCCGCCGACGCGGACGAGATCTACGAATTCTACCTCGGCATGGGCGTCGCCGACGAATGCATGAAGGCACCTTCCGATCTGCTGGCGCGCCGCGTCGTCCTCACCGGTTTCGGCGGCGACGAGATCTGGGCGCCGCTCTATGCGCCCGCCTCCGACCTGGTGCGCGACAGCAGCGACGGCGCCAGCCTCGGCGAGTTCCGCCTGCGTGTCGGCTTCGTGCACATCCCGGTGCCGATGCTCGGCTTCAGGCTTTGGCCGCGGCTGCGGCAGATCGGCCTTTCCGACGCGATGCGGCCGTGGCGCGTCAACCATCGCTGGTACGAGCGCCCAGTGCCGCGGCGCATCGCCGAGGAGGCCGGCGTGCCGCGGGCGATGTTCGGGCGGGTGAAGCACGCCGCGGCGATGATGGCCGTCAATGTGCGGCAGTTCGCGCCGGAGCTGTTTCGGCGGCTGATCGCCCGTTACGAGCCGGCGGCGCGCATTCTCAACGATCTGCCGCGGCTGCATGCGCGCCGTCGCCGCGCGGGCAGTGCGCGGCCGATACTTGGCGTGCGGCGCAGCGACAAGGCGCCGGCCCAGGCGTGGCTGGTCAGGCTGCGCAACGGGCGGCTGACGGGCGTCGCCGGACCCGGCGTGAAAATCCATCGTGACTGGCTCTTCGAGGGCGGCTGGGCCTGCACAGACGATCCGCGATCGCTGTCGCTGAGCGGCATCTATCTCGGCTCCGGGGCCGTGTGGGACGGCAGGACCTTGTCCCTCATCGCCCCGAGCCACACCGCCGAGGCGGTCTATACACTGGAGCGCCCGGACGGGTTTCTCGCTTCCAACTCGCTGGCGTTTCTGCTGGCCGGCGCGGGGATCGCCGATTTTCCCATCGGCGACATCGCAAAGCCGCTCGCCTCGCTGATGCTCGGCACCGCAGCTTACGAGAGGCGGCTTTATTCCGGTCGCCTCGGCACCCTCAGCCGCTATGTCAACGCGATCGTGGCCTATGATCCGCGGCACGGGCCGGACGAGCGGCAGCACTATCCCGATCTCCGTTTCCAGGCCTTTGAGGATTATCGCGACTGGCTCGTCGCTGTCATCCGCCAGGCGGCGGAGAGCTACGGCGGCAACGGGATATCCGCCTACCTCTCGCGGGGCTCCAGCTCGGCGGCATGCGCCGCGCTGGCGGCCCAGGTGGATGCAGCGGCCACGGCCCTGTGTCTCGACCGAGCCGCGTCGGGAGCGCCCGACGACGGGACCGCGATCGCCGAGGCGCTTGGCCTAAGATCGCATCTCCTGCATCGCCGTCAGCGGCCGAAATCGCCGGAAGGCAAGGATCAGATCCGCCGCGAGGAGTTCGACGACCTGTTCGAGTTCTCCGTCGGTCTGGGGCTCGCCGACGAATGCCTCAGGGCCCCGGACGAGGTGCTCGCCGGCCGCACCGTCCTGACGGGCTTTCACGGTGGCCGTTTGTGGGGTGTTGGGGCAGAGACCGGGCCTTACCTCGCCAGGGCCGACGTTGGAGGGGCGAGCCTCGGCGAATTTCGCGCCCGCGTCGGTTTTTTGCACATTCCCGTGCCAATGCTCGGCTTCCGGGCAGCGGCCCAGCTGCAGGCGATCTCGCGCTCGGAGGCGATGCAGGCGTGGCGGCTCGGCGCCGACGACGACCGCCCGATCGCCCGCCGCCTCGCCGAGGAGGCGGGCGTCCCGCGCCACCTGTTTGGCCAGGAAAAACAGTCTGCGGCGACGCAGGTCGCCAGCTACCGCAAGCTGGCGCCGCCGTTGTTCAGGATGTTGATCGCCCGCTATCGGCCCGCGGCTTCCGTCTTGCAGGGGACGCTCTGGAGCCGCCTGGGGGGCCGTCTGGCGAGATGGTTCCGCCACGCAGCCGCTCGGGGCCAAGCCGACAAAGCCGGTCCCGCGGCGGTACGGGCCGGAGCCTCGCCCGATCCGGCCGCGCGGCCCGGCGCGCTCCCCTGAACGGCGCCCCCAACGTAGTTTTCACCGTGTAGACAAGCTCGCGCGCGAGTCCCTAAGGTGCCCGCGCAGAGAGTTTTAGCCGGCCCGGGCCGTGGTCCGGCCACCGGGGAGGAGGGGAAAATGGCGATTTCTCACAAGATGTTTGGGACCGCAGGATCGGCCTTCAGGCCTGCCCGGCGCACGCTGCTCGGTCTCGCGTTGGCCGGCCTGGCCGCCTTTGGGATGGCGCCGGACGCATCGCTGGCGCAGGACAAGATGAAGGTCGCGGCGATCTTCTCCACGCCCATCGAAGAGCCCTGGGTCAACCAGATCCACGAGGCGCTGCTCAAGGCGCAGGAAGAGCTCGGCGTCGAATACAAATGGGCCGAGCATGTCGGCTCGGCGGATTATCAGCGCGTGCTCCGCGAATTCGCCCGCGACGGCTACCCGCTGATCATGGGCGACGCCTTTGCCGCCGAGGATGTGGCGCGCCGCGTCGCCAAGGAATTTCCCGACACCGCCTTCGTCTTCGGCTCCGGCCAGGGCCCGGCCGAGCCGAATTTCTCCGTCTTCGACAACTGGATCCACGAGCCGGCCTACCTCTCCGGTCTCATCGCCGGCAAGATGACCAAGTCCAACATCATCGGCTCGGTCGCCGCGATGGACATCCCCGAGGTCGCCCGGCTGGTGAACGCCTTCTGCCACGGCGCCAAGGAGGTCAATCCGCAGGTGAAGTGCAAGGTGACCTTCATCGGCTCGTTCTTCGATCCACCCAAGGCCAAGGAAGCGGCGCTCGCCCAGATCGCCGCCGGCGTCGACGTCATTTATGCCGAGCGGTTCGGGGTGATCGAGGCGGCCCAGGAGAAGGGCGTGCTCGCCATCTCCAATATGTCCGACCAGTCCTCGCTGGCGCCGGAGACGGTCATCACCGGGCCGGTCTGGGACATGTGGCCGACGGTGGAGAACGCGATCAAGCAAGTCAAAGCCGGCGTCTACACCGCCCAGGATTTCGGCAGCTTCTCCTTCATGGGCAAGGGCGGCGCCAAGCTCGCCCCCTTCCACGTTTGGGAGACGAAGCTGCCGGCCGACGTGACGGCGCTGGTCAAGGAGAAGCAGCAGGCGATCATGGACGGCTCGCTCCGCGTGTCGGTCAACGAGAGCACGCCGGTTTCGGAGTAAGAACTCCCGGTTGGTCGCGAGGCTCCTGCGTGCGCACCTCCTCTCCCCCGTGGGGAGAGGCCGAGTCCGCGCGCAGCGCGGAGCCGGGTGAGGGTTCTGGCGCCGCGCTCTTCGATCCTGTCCCTCACCAGGTCGCTACCACACTCCGCCGCTTGCCGATGGGGAGAGGAGGGTGCCTCCGTTGTCGGCGCGGAGGACGGCGCTGGAGGGTTCTCGCGCCCTGTCCTACGATCTTGTCCCTCACCCGGTCGCTTCGCGACTCGGCCTCTCCCCGGAGGGGAGAGGAGGGTGCCTCTCTCAGGCTATGACGGGCCTGCTCGCCCCTCCGCTGGTCGAGATGCGCGGCATCTCCAAGCGCTTCGGCCCGGTGCAGGCCGTGGCGGGCGTCGACCTCTCGCTCAACCAAGGCGACATCCTCGGCCTCCTGGGCGAGAACGGCGCCGGCAAGACCAGCCTGATGAACGTGCTGTTCGGCACCTATGCCGCCGATGCGGGAGAAATCGAGGTGGAAGGGCGGCCGGCGGCGATCCGCAGCTCGGCCGACGCGCTCAATCTCGGCATCGGCATGGTGCACCAGCATTTCGAGCTGGTGCCGCGCCACACCGTCCTCGACAATTTGCTCGTCGGCCGCGCCGGGCCCGGCGGCCGGCCGTCGCGGCGAACCATCCTGGAGCGCCTCGCCGCGATCGGCCGCGACTTCCACCTGGAGCTCGATCCCGACCGGCTGGTCGGCGACCTGTCGGTCGGCGAGCAGCAGCGCGTCGAGATCGCCAAGTCGCTCACCCGCGGCGCCCGCATCCTCGTCCTCGACGAGCCGACCGCGACTTTGACGCCACGCGAAGCGGAGGGCCTGTTCAAGGCGCTCCGCGCCATGGCGGCGCGCGGCATGGGCGTCATCTTCATCTCCCACAAGCTCGGCGAGGTGCTGGACGTCACCAGCCGTATTGCAATCATGCGGCACGGCAGGGTGGTCGCCGAGCGGGAGAACGACGGCAGCCTGTCGAAGCCGGAGCTCGCCCGGCTGATGTGCGGCCGCGACCTCAAGCCGCCCGTGAGGCAGGCGGTGCAGGCTGGCGATTTCCTCCTGAAACTCGACCGCGTCTCCACCGCCGGCGAGGGGCGCGTTGGCCTCGACGAGGTGTCGCTCCTCGTTTGCGGCGGCGAAATCCTCGGCATCGCCGGCGTGTCCGGCAACGGCCAGCGCGAGCTCGCCGAGATCGTCGCCGGCGTGCTCAAGCCGCGGTCCGGCGAGGTGAGCGTCGCCGGCGAGGCGGTCCGCGACCCCACGCCGAAGCGCATGCAGGCGCTTGGCGTCGGCCGCGTTCCGGAGGACCGGCTCACCACCGGCATGATCGCCGCGATGCCGCTCGCCGACAGCATGGCGCTGCCCTTCGTCGGCTCGCGGCCGTTCAGCCGCGGCGGCATCCTGAACCGCGCCGCCATCCGGCGCTTCGCCGCCGAGCAGATCGACCGCTTCGACATCCGCACCTCCGGGCCGGAGGCGCGCACCGGCACGCTCTCCGGCGGCAATCTGCAAAAAGCGCTCCTTGCCCGCGAGATCGCCCACGACCCAAAAATATTGCTGGCGGCGCAGCCGACGCGCGGCGTCGACGTCGGCGCCGCCGAGTTCATCCACGAAAAATTCCTGGCGCTCCGCGCCAAGGGCGGGGCGGTGCTGCTGATCAGCGAGGACCTTGAGGAGCTTTTTGCCCTCTGCGACCGCATCGCGGTGATGTATCGCGGCCGCATCGTGGCGGACCTGCCGGTCGAAGCGGCGACGGTGGAGCGCGTCGGCCTGCTGATGGCCGGCGTGGAGGAGCAGGCGGCATGATCCGGCTCCGCCTGGAGCGGCGGCAGGACACGCCCATCTACCTGCAGATCCTGATCCCGATCGCGGCCGTCCTCGTGACCCTAGTCCTCTGCGCCGGCCTCGTCCTGCTCGCCGGTGCCGATCTGCTGGAGGCCTACAAGCTCCTTCTCTTCTCCACCTTCCGCTCCGGCTACGACATCCAGGACACGCTGGTGAAGGCGGCGCCGCTGCTGCTGACCGGCCTCGCCGTGATCGTCGCCTTCCGCGCAAAATTCTGGAACATCGGCGCCGAGGGCCAGCTGATGGCCGGCGCCATCGCCGCCGCCTATGTCGGCCAACGCTCGTTCCTCCCCGAATACGGCCTTGTGCCGCTGATGATCTTGGGCGCCGCCCTCTTCGGCGCGCTCTGGGCGCTCCTGCCGGCGCTCCTGAAAGTCCGGCTGAAGGTGGACGACGTGGTCACCACGCTCCTCCTCAACTTCATTATGCTCTACGGCGTCTCCGCCCTGCTGGAGGGGCCGTGGCGCGATCCGAAGAGCGGCTATCCCAATTCGCCGTCGATCCGGCCGGAAGCGGAGTTTCCGATTCTCTTCGGCTACCAGCTGCATCTCGGCATCCTGGTGGCGCTCGTCGCCGCCATCCTCGTCTGGTGGATGCTGACGCGCACCACGCTGGGCTTCGCTATCCGCGCCGTCGGCCACAACCCCGCCGCGGCAAATTACGCCGGCATCGGCGTCGGCCGCACCATAGTGATCGCGGCGCTGATCTCCGGGGCGCTCGCCGGCCTGGCCGGGGCGGGCGAGGTGGGCGGCGTGCGCTTCCAGGTCACCTCCGACCTGTCGTCCAACTACGGCTACACCGGCATCGTCATCGCTACGCTGGCCGAGCTGAACCCGCTCGGCGCCATCCCGGCCGCGCTGTTCTTCGCCGTCATCTTCAACGGCGCCGGCACGATGGCGCGGACGACCGGCGTGCCGGTCTATCTCGCCGAGGTGATCCAGGGCGTTGCCCTGGTCTGCATGGTCGCGGGAAGGCTGTTTGCCCTCTATCGGCTCAGAATCGTGGGCACCACGAGGGGGACTCCCTCCCCCCTTGTGAGGGACGGCGGGCGAGGGCGACGCAGGAGCCAGACTATCGCGTATGGCTCGGCAGCGACGCCTTCCTCTCCCCTCCGGGGAGAGGCCGAGTCGCGAAGCGACCGGGTGAGGGACAGGATCGTAGAACTCGGCGCCAGAACCCTCACCCGGCTCCGCGCTGCGCGCGGACTCGGCCTCTCCCCACGGGGGAGAGGAGGTGCCAGCCTCATTCGCGACGTCCCGGGTCGCGCGGGGGAGGGAGTCACCGCGGCGGAGGGCTCTCATGCTTGAGACGCTCTCCCTCATCCTCGAGGTCAGCTTCTTCGCCGCCCTGGTGCGGATATCCACGCCGCTTCTCTTCGCCACGCTCGGCGAGCTGATCAGCGAGCGCTCCGGCGTGCTCAACCTGGGCATCGAGGGGATCATGCTGCTGGGCGCCATGGTCGGCTTCACCGCCGCCTATTTCAGCGGCAATCTGTGGATCGGCGTCGCCGCGGCGCTTGCCACCGGCGCGCTGGCCGGGCTGCTGATGTCGTTCCTCGCCGTGGTGCTGGGCGTCAGCCAGCACGTGTCCGGCATCGGCATGACGCTGCTTGCCACCGGCCTCGCCTTCTATTTCTATCGCCTCATTTTCGGCCAGCCGGCCTCGCCGCCCAACATCGTGCCGTTCCAGCCCTTGCCCGTCCCGGTGCTCTCCGAAATCCCGCTCGTCGGTCCGGTGCTCTTCAACCAGACGCCGCTCACCTATTTTGCGCTTCTCGCCGTGCCGGCGGTCGCCTTCCTGCTCTATCGCACGCCTTGGGGGCTCGACCTGCGCACCGTCGGCGAGAACCCGCGCGCGGCGGACGCGGGCGGCGTCAGCGTCTGGGGCATGCGCACGCAGGCGCTGGTCATCGGCGGCGCGCTGATGGCGGTGGGCGGCGCCTACCTCACAATATCCCAGTTCAACGCCTTCACGTTCGGCGTCATCTCCGGGCGTGGCTGGGTGTCGATCGCGCTGGTGGTCTTCGGCCTGTGGAGCCCTTGGCGCTGCGCCGCCGGCGCGCTCCTCTTCGCCGCGCTGGAGGCGCTGCAGCTTCGCCTGCAGGCCACCAACGTCTTTCATGTGCCCTACCAGCTCTTCCTGATGCTCCCCTTCGTCATGACGATCGTCGCCATGGCGCTGGTGTCGCGGAACGCCCGCGCCCCGGCCGCCCTGCTGGTGCCCTTCCGCAAGGAGGAGCGCTGATGTTGGACCTGATCGTCCGCAACGGCCGCCTGCCCGACGGGCGGAGCGGCGTCGACCTTGCCTGCGCCGGCGGCAAGATCGCTGCCATCGAGCCGAATATCGCCGCCGAGGCGGGGCGCGTCATCGACGCGGCTGGCCGGCTCGTCTCGCCGCCCTTCGTCGACTGCCATTTCCACATGGACGCGACGTTGTCGCTGGGCCTGCCGCGTATGAACGTCTCCGGCACGCTCCTGGAAGGCATCGCGCTGTGGGGCGAGCTGAAGCCGCTGCTGACCGTCGAAGCGGTCGTGGAGCGGGCGCTCCGCTATTGCGACCTTGCGGTCTCCAAGGGCCTGCTGGCTATCCGCACCCACGTCGACATTTGCGACGACCGGCTCACCGCCGTCGATGCGCTCGTCGAGGTGAAGCGGCGGATCGCCCCCTATATCGACCTGCAGCTCGTCGCCTTCCCGCAGGACGGTTTTTACCGCTCGCCCAACGCGGCGGAAAATCTCAAGCGGGCGCTCGCCAAGGGCGTCGACGTTGTGGGCGGCATCCCGCATTTCGAGCGCACCATGGCCGACGGCGCGGCGAGTTTAAAGGCGGTCTGCGAGATCGCCGCCGAGCGGGGATTGCTGGTCGACATCCACTGCGACGAAACGGACGATCCGCTGTCGCGCCACATCGAGGCGCTCGCCTTCGAGACGCAGAGGCTTGGCCTCTCGGGCCGCGTCACTGGCTCGCACCTGACCTCCATGCATTCGATGGACAATTACTACGTCTCGAAGCTCATTCCGCTGATCGCCGAGGCCGGAATCCATGCCGTGCCCAACCCGCTGATCAACATCATGCTGCAGGGCCGCCACGACGCCTATCCGAAGCGCCGCGGCATGACCCGCGTGCCGGAGTTGCGGGCCGCCGGCATCAACGTCGCCTTCGGCCAGGATTGCTGCATGGACCCATGGTATTCGCTGGGTGGCGCCGACATGCTCGACGTCGCCCACATGGGCCTGCACGTGGCGCAGCTGTCGAGCCGCGACGCCATGCGGTTCTGCTTCGACGCCGTGACCGGGAACCCGGCCAGGGTCATGCAGCTCGAAGGCTACGGGCTGGATGTGGGCTGCAACGCCGACATGGTGCTGCTGCAGGCGAACGACCCGATCGAGGCGATCCGGCTCCGCGCCCGCCGCCTTGCCGTGATCCGCCGCGGCAAGGTGATCGCCGAGACGCCGGCGGAGAGGACGACGCTGGTTTTGCCGGAGCGGCCGACGAGCCTCGACCCTGCCGAATATTTTCCGCGCGCCGCGGGATAGGCGAACGCAGGGTTTGATTCTGCCGCCGCTCCACGGGTGAGCAACCGCGCACGAGGGGTGTCGCCCCCCAAAGATTCGGGCTATCAGGCAAATCCCCGTTCCGAAGCGTTCCTCCCCAAAATGTCCGAGCAAATCGCGGCGCGACCGCGCGCCGTAACCCGCGCCTACGCTTCGAAGGCCGGCATCGCCGTCGGCCTCATGCTGCTCGGCATGCTGCTCTTCTCCGCCAACGACGTTCTCGGCAAATGGCTGGTCGGCACCTATTCGCCGGCGCAGGTCATCCTGCTCCGCTCGCTCGCCGCACTGGCGGTGCTGGCGCCCTTTCTGATGCGCGACGGCGTTGCGACCCTGGTGCGGGTGGAGCGGCCGGGGCTGCACGCGCTGCGGGTCCTCTTCGCCACCGCCGACGTGGTCTGCTTCTACATCGCCGTCATCTATCTGCCGCTTGCCAACGTGATTGCCTTCTATCTCGCCGCGCCGATTTTTGTCGCGGCGCTGTCGCCGCTGCTCCTCGGCGAAAAAGTCGGCTGGCGGCGTTGGACGGCGATCCTTGTCGGCTTCGCCGGCGTGCTGATCGCGCTGAAGCCGTCGGCGTCGAACCTGGAGCTGCCGGCGATCCTGTCGCTCCTCGGCAGCATGGCTTTCGCGCTGATGGTGGTCAGCACGCGGGCGCTCGGCGCGGCGCCGGACAAGGTGCTGGTGATCTGGCAGACCGCCGGCGCGCTCCTCGTCGGGCTCGTCGCGGCCCCCTTCGCCTGGACGCCGCCGTCCGGGCGCGATTATCTGCTGATGGCGCTCCTCGGCATCGTCTCGATGGGCGCGCATATGTGTGTCAACCGCGCGCTCAAGCTGGCGCCGGCGGCGACGGTCGCGCCCTATCAGTACACGCTGATCGTCTGGGCCATCCTGCTCGGCTATCCCGTCTTCGGCGACGTGCCGACGCCGCATATGCTGACCGGCGCGGCGATCATCATCGCCGCCGGGCTGTTCATCTTCTGGCGGGAACAGAAGGTGAGGCGGCAGGTCGCCGGCGAAGCGTCCTGACCCTATGGAACCCCTGCGAAACCAGATCGTTCGGCCACGCAATGTTGTCGAAACGTTGAGGCTGCAGCCTGAGGCAAACGGGCCCCCTCTGCCAGATCGCGACGGAGGCGGGGGCTGTTCATGATGGAGATTGGCCATGCGCAAGCTTGTTCTGTCCCTCGCTCTCACCCTCGTCGCCACCTCCGCGCTGGCGCGGCCGTCGACCCTGGCGATGAGCTGCGGCCAGGCGCGCGGTCTCGTCGCTTCGCACGGAGCGATCGTGCTGAGCACCGGCCGCCACACCTACGACCGCTTCGTCGCCACGCCGGGATATTGCTCGCTCGGCGAATATGCGCGGTCCGGCTCGGCGCCGACGCTGGACGCCCGCCATTGCCGGCTCGGCTTCGTCTGCCAGCCCGGACGCCCGTTCTGGGACGAGGACGACGATTTCTTCTTCAATTGAGGAACAGCCAGGGCTGCGGACGGCTCGATCAGGCGGAGCCGCGGGCCGCGAGACGGTCGGTTCCGACGGCGTTCCGCCGAGAGAGGAAATCCCCCATGCGTTCGATCGCGCGGCGGATGTTTTCCTCCGAATTGGCGTACGAAACGCGGATGTAGCCCTCGCCGTTGACGCCGAAATCGGGGCCGCCGATCAGCGCCACGCCTGCCTCGTCAAGGAGCGCGTTGGCGAGCGGCTTCGCCTGCCAGCCGGTGCCCGACACGTTCGGAAAGGCATAGAAGGCGCCCTTCGGGGTGATGCAGGAAACGCCGGGCAGGGTGTTGAGGAGCTCGGTCACCACGAGCCTGCGGTTGTCGAAGGCGGCGACCATGGCTTGGACGTCGTCCTGCGGCCCGTCGATCGCGGCGATGCCGGCATATTGCGCCGGCGCGTTGACGCAGGACCAGCAATTCACTGCGAGCTTTCGCACCTTGTCGTAGAGCTTTTCCGGCCAGATCGACCAGCCGAGCCGCCAGCCGGTCATCGCCCAGGTCTTGGAGAAGCCGTTCAGGAGGATGAGGCGGTCGCGGATCTCCGGATAGGTCAGGAGCGAGACGTGCTCCTCGCCGTCGTAGGTCATGCCGTCGTAGATCTCGTCCGACATGATGGCGAGCTGCGGCCACGCTTCGAGGCCCTTGACCAGCTTGTCGATCTCGGCGCGCGGCGTGACGCCGCCGGTCGGGTTGGCCGGCGAGTTGAGGATGAGGAGTCGCGTCCGAGGGGTGATCAGCGCCAGCGTCTCTTCGGCGGAGAAGGCGAAGCCGTTCGCCTCGCGGATCGGCACAGGCACCGCCCGGGCGCCGGTGAATTCGATCATCGAGCGGTAGATCGGAAAGCCGGGGTCGGGATAGAGGATGTCCGCGTCGGGCGCGCCGAACAGCAGGATGGCGGCGAACATCGTCACCTTGCCGCCCGGCACGATGAGCACGTGGTCCGGCGAGATTTCTGTTCCGGTCGTCTGCAGGGTGCGGCGCGCCACCGCCTCGCGGAGCGGCAGGATGCCGATCGCCGGCGTATAGCCGTGGTGGCCGTCCCGGAGCGCCTTCACCGCCGCCTCGACGATATGCGCTGGCGTGCGGAAATCCGGCTGGCCGATGCCGAGATTGACGATGTCGCGGCCCTGCGCGGCGAGCGCGTTGGCGCGGGCGAGCACGGCGAAGGCGTTCTCCTCGCCGATCCGGTCGAAAGCGGCGACGGTCTGGAGGCTCATGCGGGGAGGGCGCTTTCTATGTCGGTGTAACGGAAGTCGCCGCCCTTGTAGAGCAAAGGCGCGTTCAGATGCTTGGCAACGGCATAAGAGAGGCAGTCGCCGAAGTTGAGTCGAGCCCGATGGCCGCCGCCTCGACCGTAACGCTCAGCGGCGCCTGCGGCTACATCTGCCATGGCGGCTTCGATGGGCTGCAGTTCGATGGCGAAGTTGAGCATCGCCTCCCGGAGCCAAGCCATCCTGTTCGTTCCGATCCTCTGAAGCAGGGCAAACTCGACGAAAGCGGAAACAGGGATAAGGCGAAGCGGCGCCTTCGTTATCGCCGCCTCGCAAGCCGCTCTACCCTCCTCGCGGCGATAGATCGAAACAAGGGCAGACGTATCGATGACGATCATGCGCTCTGCCGCTCGGAATCCTTGTCTTCGTCCAAGTAATCAAAAAGCGACTGCATCTCGACCTCGATATCTGCCCATGTCAGGTTGTCGTCCGGGGGCGGATACTTTTCGGCCAACTCGTCCCATATTCTCATCCGCCGATCAAAATCCTCCTGGGAGACCTGCCCGATCCGCTGCAGCTCTTCTTCCGCGAGCCGCTTCACGACGGCGCTCGGGCCCTCTCTGCGCAGCTGCCCGATCCGGCGAATCATTGCTTCGGTTCGGCTGTTTCGAATGGTGATGGCCATGTGAATGCCCGAGGATCGCGGCCATCACCCTACCAAGTGACGCAAGGACTGCATAGCTGCATATGCTTCCCCAAAAGTCATATTTTTCCCGACCCGGCGCGAAATGCCCGTTGATTTCCGCCGCCCCGCGCGCGAGTTTGCCGACAACGCGGGAGGACTCTCATGGCCTATGACGCCAAGCACGGCACGATGGTGAAACTCAGGTCGCAGATCTGGTTCGACAACCCGGACGACCCCGATATGACGGCGCTCTACATCGAGCGCTACATGAACTGGGGCATCACCCGCGAAGAGCTGCAATCAGGCAAGCCGATCATCGGCATCGCCCAGTCAGGCTCCGATTTGGCGCCGTGCAACCGGCAGCACATCGTGCTGGCGCAGCGGGTGCGCGACGGCATCCGCGAGGCCGGCGGCATCGCCTTCGAATTCCCGGTGCATCCGATTCAGGAGACCGGCAAGCGGCCGACCGCGGCGCTTGACCGCAACCTCGCTTATCTCGGGCTGGTGGAGACGCTGTTCGGCTATCCGCTCGACGGCGTCGTGCTGACCACCGGCTGCGACAAGACCACGCCGTCGCAGCTGATGGCGGCGGCCACCGTCAACATCCCGGCAATCGCGCTCTCCGTCGGGCCGATGCTGAACGGCTGGTACAAGGGCCAGCGCGCCGGCTCCGGCACGATCAAATGGGCGGCCAAGAAGATGAAGGCGGCTGGCGAGATCGGCTGGCCGGAATACTTTGAGCTGGTCGCCTCCTCCGCTCCGTCGCCGGGTTTTTGCAACACCATGGGTACGGCGACAACAATGAATTCGCTCGCCGAGGCGCTCGGCATGATGCTGCCGGGCTGCGCCGCCATTCCCGCCGTGCACAAGGAGCGCGGCCAGATCGCCTATTACACCGGCAGGCGTATCGTCGAGATGGTGCGGGAGGATCTGAAGCCGTCGGACATCATGACCCGCCAGGCTTTCGAGAACGCCGTCGTGGTGAATTCGGCGATCGGCGGCTCGACCAATGCCCCTATCCACCTCAACGCCATCGCCCGGCACCTCGGCATCGAGCTCGACAACAACGATTGGGAGAAGATCGGCCATGCCATTCCGCTCCTCGTCGACATGCAGCCGGCCGGCCGCTTCCTCGGCGAGGATTTCCACCGCGCGGGCGGCGTGCCCGCCGTGGTGGCGGAGCTGATCGCCGGCGGCCTGTTGCCGAACGCGCAGGCGATCACCGTGAACGGCAAGACGATCGGCGAGAATTGCCAGGGAAAATTCTCGGGCGACCGCGAGGTCATCCGCACCTACGAGCATCCGATCCTGTCGGAGGCCGGGTTCCTGAACCTCAAGGGCAACCTGTTCGATTCCGCCATCATGAAGACCAGCGTCATCTCGCCGGAATTTCGCGAGCGCTATCTCTCCAATCCGGCCGATCCGGAGGCTTTCGAGGGAAAAGCCGTCGTCTTCGACGGGCGCGAGGACTACCACGCGCGGATCAACGATCCGTCGCTCGGCATCGACGAGAACAGCATCCTGGTCATCCGCGGCACCGGGCCGATCGGCTATCCCGGCGGCGCCGAGGTGGTGAACATGCAGCCGCCGGACGCGCTCCTGCAGCGCGGCATCAACGAGCTGCCCTGCATCGGCGACGGACGGCAGTCCGGGACATCGGGCTCGCCGTCGATCCTCAACGCCTCGCCGGAAGCGGCGGTGGGCGGCGGCCTGGCGCTCGTCCAGACGGGCGACCGCATCCGCATCGACCTGAACAAGCGCGGGGCGAACATCCTCATCTCCGAAGAAGAGCTGAAGGAGAGGCGCGGCAAACTGAACGGCGGTCCCGCCTATGTGCCGGAGAGCCAGACGCCGTGGCAGGAGATCCAGCGCGCCATCGTCGGCCAGTTCGACGAGGGCATGGTGCTGAAGCCCGCCGTCAAATACCGCGATGTCGCGCACCGATCCTATCCGCGCGACAACCACTGACCGAGGCCGAACTCACCGGTTGCCGCCGATCCGGATATATCGGCGCTTGTTCCTAAACGTGAACGGCATTCCTAAGATTGTCGATTGTCGCGAGCAGTCGCGAACCCGAGGTACCGAGAAGGCGCCCCGCACCCCTCTATCCTCCCGAGCCGGATCGGCCGCGGGACGGCGGAGCGCGTCTGGACGGCGCGGTGACTTTCTCAGTCCTCCGGCGCGCCCGCTTCCGGCGCGGGTGCGATCTCCTCGGTGGCGTCGGGGACGGGCTCTGCCGGCGGCGGTTCCGGCTCGGGGCCCATCTGCATTTTGCACTCCACCAGCCAGACGTCGTAGACCGGGTGCTCGACGGCGTGCAGCCCGGGGCTCGCCGCAAACATCCAGCCGGTGAAGAGGCGCTGGATCTGGTTCGCCAGCGTGATCTCGTCGACCTCGACGAAGGCGGTGGTCTGCGCCGGCTCGGTCGGCGGCCTTGTGTGGCAGACCCGCGGCGTCACCTGCAGAGCCCCGAACTGCACCGTCTCGTCGATCAGCACGTCGAACTGGATGATGCGCCCGGTGATCTTGTCGAGCCCCGAAAAGACTGCGACGGGATTGTTCAGCGGCGCGGCCCCGGCCGGCGAAATTGCCGCCCACAGGACGAGCGCGGGAAAGGCAAACAGGAAACCCCGGGCCATGCAATGCATCAGGGCGTCCAGGGCTCGTAGTCGCCGGTCACTTCCTGGCGCTTCTCGGCCGTCAGGATGGAGCCGCGCGGCCGATACGCCGCCGGCGTGCCGGTGAGGTTGGGGATGTGCGGCATCTCCCAGTCGCGCGGCCGGTAGGTATCCTCCGTCGGCGGGATGTCGGTCCGCTTGTGCATCCAGCCGTGCCAGGCCGCCGGAATGCGCGAAGCTTCCGCCTCGCCGTTGTAGGTGACCCAGCGGCGGTCGCCGTTCTTCTGCCGGTAATAGCGATTGCCGTATTCGTCCTCGCCGACGAACACGCCCGCCCGCCAGGTCCAAAACCGCGTGCCGAGCGTCTGCCCGTTCCACCAGGTGAAGAACTGCAACAGAAACTGCTTCATGTCCGCTCCGGCCGGCTTGCTCCGGGACTTAGAGCCTGGCGTGCCGGAAGGAAAGCGCTGGGTTCAGCAGGTAGCCTCGCCGCACTGACGCATCGCCGCGACCTTCTCCTGCAGCGCGTCGTAGCCGGCCGCGCCGGGCACCAGCTCCTTGCCGATGATGTAGGAAGGCGTGCCGGAAATCCCGAGCAGCTCGGCGAGTTTCTGGACCTCCTGCAAATTGCCGGTCACGTCGTCGGCGTTGGCGGCCGCCTGCAACGCCTTCGGGTCAAGGCCGAGGTCCTTGGCGACTTCCAACGCCTTGGCTCCCGTCACCTGTCCGGGACGGTTGAAGAGCTCCTGGTGGAATTTGAGATAGCTTTGCGGCGCCTTGTCCTTCACCGCGATCGACACGCGCGCCGCCTCCACCGAGCCCTCCGACAGGATCGGGAATTCCTTCATGACGATACGGAGATCCGGATTGGCTTCCAGCAGCGCGTTCATGTCGGAGACGGCGCGCTTGCAGTAGCCGCAATTATAGTCGAAGAACTCGACCAGGGTGATTTTTCCCTCGGGATTGCCGAGCACCATCTGGTGCGCCGAGTCAAAGATCGCGGCGCCGTTCTCCTCGATCGCCTTGACCTGGGCGGCGGCGGCCTCCTGCTCGCGCTTCTGGCGAAGCAGCGTGATCGCCTCCTCGATCAGCTCGGGATGGGCGAGCAGATAATCGCGCACGATCTGCTCGATCTCCTGCTTGTCGGCGGCGGTGGTTTCCGCACGAAGGGGGGCACCCAGGCAGACAAGCGCCACGACCAGCGAGAGGCTACGAAGCAGCTTTGACATGAAATCTCCTGTCGGCGACCGGCCGCCAACCCTTTCGGGCCGGATTGTGGCGAGCGCTGGGCGATCCCTGCTGCCTACTGAACGCGAGCGCGGATGGGAAGGCAACTTCTGTTGAAGGCGTGAAACGGAGGGAGGTCCGGAGCCATGCGGCCGCGCGAAGGACGCGGTGACGCGCCCTTCTTGCCGAGGATGTGCGCTGCGCGACCGGTTCAGTGCGCCGCGTAGAGGGGGGCGAGCACGCGCTCGTCCGCCCTCAGCCGCTTCATGACGTCGAGCGAGGCGCGGGCCAAACCGAGGAGAGGCGCCTCGATCTCGGAATCCTCGCTGAGAACATAGCCCTCCTCGCACTTGCGAACCTGGACGAAGCGGCTGCCGTCGTTCTCGGCAAAGCGGACGACCGCCGTGTCGCCGCGATCGTCCAGGCCGGGCAGCACCAGCAGGAGGTCGCCGCCGGCGCCCTCGGCCGCCTGCCGCGCGATCTCCGCAAGCGGCCGGTCGGGGTCGCCGGTCTCGAGGGCGAGCTCGAATTCGAGGCGGGCCGGCGTCAGGGCGTCTTTCGCAGGTCCCTTCATCCGGGCGGCGAGCTTGGCAAGGGGGTTCATCATCGGATCCACGCTGTCTACTCGGCCCCCAGCTGGCAAGGTATGCGCCGGATTAAGGTTTTTTATCGGTTACCGGCGCGTGCCCGGAGAAGCTTGCATCGGAGAGGCGTCCGGCGAAGAATCGACCGAAACGGGAGGGAACGATGCGCGGACTGATGCAGGAATGGCCGCTCCTCTGCCACAAATTGATCGACCACGCGGCGAAGCACCATGGCGGGCGCGAGGTGATCTCCCGCTCGGTGGAAGGTCCTATCCACCGCACCACTTATCGTGAGCTGCGCTCCCGTGCGCTCAGCGCCGCCAAGCGGCTCGACCGCGACGATTTTAGGCCGGGCGAGCGGGGTGCGACGCTTGCCTGGAACCATTGGAGGCATCTTGAGGTCTGGTACGGCCTCCTCGGCGTCGGCGGCGTCTATCACACCGTCAATCCGCGGCTCTTTCCGGAGCAGATCGCCTGGATCATCAACGACGCCGAAGACCGACTGCTCTTCGTCGATCCGACCTTCGTGCCGATCGTGGAAAAGCTCCGCGACCGGCTGACTTCGATCAACAAGGTCATCGTGCTCACCGATGCGGCGCACATGCCGGAGACGCCGGTCGACGCCGAGCCTTATGAGGAATGGCTCGCGAAGGATGACGATTTCGCCTGGGCGGAGTTCGACGAGGGTTCGGCAGCAGGCATGTGCTACACCTCGGGCACGACCGGCAATCCCAAGGGGGTTGTCTATTCGCACCGCTCAAACGTGCTGCATGCGTTGACCGGCAACGGCCCCGACATGTTCGGACTCTCGAGCCGCGACCGGCTGATGCCGGTGGTGCCGATGTTCCATGCCAACGCTTGGGGGCTCGCCTTCATGGCGCCCATGGTGGGAGCCACGCTGGTGATGCCCGGCCCGAAGCTCGACGGAGCCTCGCTATACGAGCTCCTCGACCAGGAGCGGGTGACGGTCACGGCGGCGGTGCCGACCGTCTGGCTGATGCTCCTCCAGCACCTGGAGGAAACCGGGAAAACCTTGCCCCACTTGGAGCGGGTAGTGATCGGCGGCGCGGCTTGTCCGCGTGCCGTCATCGACGTGTTCCGCAACCGCTATAACGTGGAAGTCCTGCATGCCTGGGGCATGACGGAGATGAGCCCGCTCGGCACGATCTGCACGTTGAAGCCGGAGGTCGCCGGGCTTGTCGGCGAAGCCCGGCTCGACGTCCAGGAAAAGCAGGGTCATCCGCCGTTCGGCGTGGAGATCGCCATCGCCGACGACGAAGGCAGGGAACTGCCCTGGGATGGCCGGACCTTCGGTCGCTTGAAGGTGAGGGGCCCGGCGGTGGCGCGCGCCTATTTCAAGGGCGAGGCGGAGATCCTCGACGAGCACGGCTTCTTCGATACCGGCGACGTCGCCCACATCGACCCGAACGGTTAATGTCAAGATCACCGACCGCTCGAAAGACGTCATCAAGTCGGGCGGCGAATGGATCTCCTCAATCGAGCTGGAGAACCATGCCGTCGGCCATCCCGGCGTGGCGGAGGCCGCGGTGATCGGCGTTCGTCATCCGAAATGGGACGAGCGGCCGCTGCTCGTCGTGGTGCCAAAAAAACAGGGCGCGCCGAGCCGGGAGGAGCTCCTCGATTTCCTGCGGCCGAAAGTCGCCAAATGGTGGCTGCCGGACGACGTCGTCTTCGTCGACGAGATTCCCCATACCGCGACGGGCAAGATCCAGAAGACGACCTTGCGCGAAACCTTCCGCGACTATCGCTTGCCGACCGGCTAGGCCGGGGACATAAGCCGTCCCCGCTCAACAGAGGATTTCGATGCGGAGAGGTCTGCCGGTACGCCGGTCGCGCATTGCCTGGTGGTCCCGCCTGATCGGCGCGCTGGCGCTCCCCGTGCTGGCGCTTGCGGCGCTCGGCGCTCGGGTAGGGCTGGTTCCCCGCGAGGCCGTCCTGCCGCTCATCGTGCTCGGCTTCGCGCTCGCTCTTCTTGCCTTTGCCCTTGCCGCCGCCGCCTTCACCGATATCTGGCGGTCGGGGGCGGAAGGCACCGGCGAGGCGGCCGCCGGGCTCGTCTATTCCCTGCCGGGGCTGCTGCTCCTCGGACTGGTCGTCGCGGCCGCGCTCGTCTATCCGCGCCTCACCGACGTCAGCACCGATCCGAACGTTCCGCTGGTCTTGGCTAATCCCGCGGCACCGGAGACGGCGCCGGACGAGCAGCGCCATGCCTTGCAGCTGCAGGCCTATCCTGACATCGCGCCGCGCTTCTATGCCCTGCCGATCGCCCAGGTCTACGCGGCCGCGCGCGACCTCGTCGAGGATCGCGGCTGGGCGCTGACTGGCGAGGCCCCGCCTCTCTCGATGCCGGTCGCGTCGCCGGCGCAAAGTATTGTCGCGGCCGCCGATCCTGGGCCCGATGCAGAGCCTTTCCGCGGCAAGCGTGTTGTCACGCAATCCCGCAGCGGAGCTACCCGGCCGGCGCCGCAGTCCGCTCCCGACCCGGCAGCTCCGGTGCCGCCGGCGTCGGAAACTGCGACCCTGCAGGCCGTCGCGGCGACGCCCCTGTTCAGCTTCGCCGACGACGTCGTGCTGCGGCTTGAGGAAACGCCGGACGGAACGCGCGTGGATATGCGGTCTGCATCCCGTCTCGGCGCGCATGACCTCGGGCAGAATGCCCGCCGGATCAGGCGCTTCCTGGCCGAGCTTGATGTTGCCCTTCAGCCCAAGCCGGATGCGCCGACGCCTCCCGCTCCGGCGGAGCCGGAGCCTGCCGCGGCGGGCGAGCCGGAGGCGCCCGTCATCCAATAGCGGCCGGACAGCGACGGCGCGGCGTCGCTCGACACAATCCCCCGAGTCAGAAGATCCTCCAGGTGCGCCAGCGTCGAGAGCGCGGCGGCGCCGGCGAGGCGAGGCTCGAGCCCGTTGTAGATGCGCGGGACCATCTCGGCGATCGTGCGGTCGCCCTGTTCCAGGCGCTCGACGATGGCCCGCTCGCGCATTTTGCGGTGCGCCTTCAGACCTCGCACAAAGGCGTGCGCTTCGCGGATGTCGCCGCCATGCGCCGGGAAATATCGGCTTTCGGGCCTGGCTAGTAGCCGCTCGAGCGAGGCCATGTAGTCGCTCATCGAGCCGTCCGGCGGAGCGACGATTGTGGTCGCCCAGCCCATGACGTGATCGCCCGGGAAGATGATGTCCCGGCCGAGGAGCGCAAACGCGAGGTGGTTGGCCGCGTGCCCTGGCGTCGCCACCGCCTCGAGCCGATAGCCGCCTCCTTCCACGATTTCGCCGTCAGCGAGCTGCACGTCCGGTGAGAAATCGAGATCGGCGCCGGCATCGAGGCGGTCCGTTCCGGCGCCGCCGAGCGCCCGCGCCGGCCTGTGCGGGCCCGCGGCAAGGATAGGCGCGCCGGTCCGCGCCTGCAGCAGGCGGGCGGCCGGCGAATGGTCGAGATGCGTGTGCGACACCAGGATACGCCCCACTCTCGCCCCACCAATCGTCCTGATGATCGCCTCGAGATGATCCGCATGCGGCGGACCTGGGTCGAGAACCGCAAGCTCCTCCTCGCCGATAAGAAACGTGTTGGTGCCGTGGAAGGTGAACGGCCCGGGATTCGGCGCCGTGACTCGGCGCACGCCTGGCGCAACAAGGACCGCTTCGCCGTGGCGCGGTTCGAAGCCGCGGTTGAAGGAAAGGCTCATTCGGCCGCCGGGCTGCTTGAAGGGCTCCGTTCGGCTCTCTATAGCGGACGGAATTGGGACGGAAGGGAACTCCCGCATGAGCACAATTGCAATCGGACGGCCGCTCGTCGGCCGGTTCATCCCGGAAGAGGGCGCCGGCCGCTTTATCGCACTCGCCGGTTTCGCCGTGCTGGGCAGCCTGATCCTGTGGGCCTCGGCGAAGATCAGCGTGCCTTTCTGGCCCGTTCCGATGACGCTGCAGACCGGCGCCGTGGCCTTGCTTGCCGCCCTCTATGGCTGGCGCCTCGGCTTAGCGACCGTGCTTCTCTATTTGGCCGAGGGAGCTATGGGGTTGCCGGTCTTCCAGGGGACGCCGGAGAAGGGGATTGGGCTCGCTTACATGCTCGGCCCGACGGGCGGCTATCTGTTCGGCATGGCTCTGCAGGCGGCGGTGACCGGCTGGCTGGTCGAGCGCGGCCTGGGCAGCGACCCCTTCCGGCTCTTCGGCGCCATGCTGGCCGGCGAAGTCGTCCTGTTCGCCTGCGGCCTCGCGTGGCTTGGGACCGTTATCGGCTGGGATAAGCCGGTGCTGGCCTACGGCCTCTATCCCTTTGTCCTTGGCGACCTCGTTAAAATCGCCCTTGCCGCCTGCCTGGCGACGGCAGGCGCCCGCTTGGTCAGGCGCTAAGCGGCGTCACTTCGGGCGTTTCGGGGATCCAGCCCTCCGCCACGCCGTGACAGGCGTGCAGCGTCGGCCCTGAGCGGTAGAGCGGCGGCGCCACGTCGGTGCAGACCGGCGGGCGGCAGAACGGGCAGCGCGGGTGAAATGTGCAGCCGCTCGGCGGCGCGAAAGGCGACGGCAGCTCGCCTTCCAGCTTGATCTTGGTGCGCGCCTGGCTGGGGTCGGCGACGGGCGTGGCCGAGAGGAGCGCCCGCGTATAGGGGTGCTGCGGCCGTCCAAAAATGTCCTCGACCGGGGCGATCTCCACGGGCCTGCCGAGATACATGACCATCACGTGATCGGCGACGAAGCGGACCACCGACAGATCGTGGCTGATGAAGAGGTAGGTCAGCCCGAGCGTATCCTGAAGATCCGCCAGAAGGTTGAGGATCTGCGCCTGGATCGACACGTCGAGGGCGGAAACCGGCTCGTCGAGGACGACGATTTTCGGCTCCAGCATCAGGGCGCGGGCGATGGCGATACGCTGGCGCTGGCCGCCGGAGAACATGTGAGGATAGCGGCCGTAATGCTCCGGCCTGAGGCCCACCCGCGACAGCATGTCGAGCGCCTTGGCCCGGCGGTCCGCCGTGCTGAGCTCGGTGTTGATGACGAGCGGCTCCTCCAGGATGGAGCCGACCTTCTGGCGCGGATTGAGCGAGCCGTAGGGGTTCTGGAAGACGATCTGTACGGTGCGGCGCAGCCCCTTCACGACGGCGCGGTCGCCGCTCGTCACCTCTACGCCATCGATGACGAGCCGTCCCGCGGTTGGCGGCTCGATCATCGTGATGAGGCGCGCCAAGGTCGATTTTCCGCAGCCGGATTTGCCGACGACGGCGAGCGTCTCCCCCGTTTCCACGGCAAAGGTGGCGCTGGCCAGCGCCTTGACTTCCGCCGGCTTGCGGAAGGCGCCGCGGCTGATCGCGTAGTGGCGCGCCAGGTCGACGGCTTCGATGATCGCGCTCATGCGGCTTCCGATCGGGCATAATCCGTAGCCTGGATGGAGCGAAGCGCAATCCGGGTTTTTCGAAGCCACGGCTTCCCCGGATTTCGCTGCCTCTTCATCCGGGCTACGAGGGGGGTGCTCATGCAGCTTCCGGCCGCGCATTGCGCGGATAGTGGCAGAGCGCCTGCCCGAGCACGGTAGACTGGACCGGCGGAACTACCTTGACGCAGAGCGAGGTGCCGAAATTGCAGCGCGGGTTGAAGAGGCAGCCGGTCGGCCGGTCGCCCTGGCCCGGCACGACGCCGCGGATGGCCGGCAGGCGGTCGCCGGTGGCGCGGTCGGGCAACGCGTCGAGGAGCGCGACCGTGTAGGGATGGTGAGGCGAGGCGAAGAGGCCGCGCACGGCCTGCCGCTCCACCTGCTGGCCGGCATATTGGACGACGACGCGCTGCGCCGATTCCGCCACCACGCCCATATTGTGGGTGATGAGGACGAGGCCCATCCCCGTATCCTGCTGCAGCGCCAGCAGAAGATCGAGGATCTGCGCCTGGATCGTCACGTCGAGCGCGGTGGTCGGCTCGTCGGCGATCAGCAGCTTCGGCCGGCAGGCGAGCGCCATCGCGATCATCACCCGCTGGCTCATGCCGCCGGACAGCTGATGCGGAAAGGCTGACAGCCGGCGTTCCGGCTCTGAGATGCCGACCTCGCGCAGGAGCTCGATGGAGCGTTGCCGCCGCGCCTTGCGGTCCATGCCGAGATGGACTTTCAGGGCTTCGCCGATCTGGAAGCCGGCGGTGAAGCAGGGGTTGAGGCTGGCGATTGGCTCCTGGAAGATCATCGCAATCTCGCGGCCGATCACGTCGCGGCGGCGGCGCGACGAGAGGCTTTGCAGATCCTCGCCGGCGAAGGCCAGTCGGTCGGCGGTCACCGTCGCAGTCTTCGGCAGGAGGCCCATGACAGCGAGCATCGCCACCGACTTTCCCGAGCCGGACTCGCCGACGATCGCCACCACCTCGCCGGTCTCGACGTCGAGGTCGATGCCGTCGACCGCCTTGAACGCGCCCGCTGCGGTGGCGAAAGTGACGGAGAGGTTGCGGATCTCTAGGAGGGGCATGCTATCGCAACGAGGAAGGATGAACTATATATCGGCTTCAGGAGCGGTCATGCCGATTTTTGAGCCTCATCCTTTGCCTCCTCCGCCGGCCCCGAAGCCATTGACGGGAATGACGGGTCCGAAACCGGGCTATTGAGCGGCGGGAGTCCGAGCGACCGCGCTAGCGTCCGTTGCGCATCCTCCGCCAGCAACACCAAATACTTGGTCATCCGGATGTAGTCCTCATAGACGGTGACCTTACGCGCTCTGTCGAGAACCGCGAAGCGCTCGCTCCGCAAATCCTCGACGAACAGCCGGACGGTCTCCAGCTGGCTGAAGAACAGCACGACCGAGTCGATCACTTCGGTCGGCAGGATATGCACTTCGGTGGAAACGGCGGACCATAGGAGGCTTCCCGGCTCCGCAGGAACGAAGGGCGTATAATCGTGCCCCGCCGGAGCTTGCTCGATCCGGGCGACCATCTCCTCCAGGTGGTGGTCGAGATCGATTTGCTCAAAGCGATGTGCTGTGCTGCGGATATCGGCAAGCAGCGCCGTCTGGATGTCCTGTATACGCTCGCGCCGCCGCGCCGCTTCGAGCCTGCGTTCGCTTTGATGGGTCGCATACCAGCCGGCAACGGTGACAAGCGAGGATATGAGGACCGCGATGACCGCAGACTGGATCCACGCATCCACCCCCCTCAGCTCCGCTTGAGCTTCGGGTCGAGCGCGTCGCGGAGGCCGTCGCCGACCAGGTTGATCGCCAGCACGGTGATGAGGATGGCGAGGCCCGGGAAAGTGACTACCCACCAGGCGCGCAGGATGAACTCGCGCGCCTCGGCAAGCATCGTGCCCCATTCCGGCGTCGGCGGCTGTGCGCCCATGCCCAGGAAGCCGAGCGCGGCGGCATCGAGGATTGCGTTGGAGAAGGATAGTGTGGCCTGGACGATCAGCGGCGCCAGGCAGTTCGGCAGGATGGTACGCGTCATCAGCCGGATCGGCCCGGCGCCGGCTACGCGCGCGGAGACGACGTAGTCTTTGCCCTTCTCCGCCATGACGGCGGCCCGCGTCAGCCGCACGAAATGCGGCTGCAGGACGAGCGCGATGGCGATCATGGCATTCATCAGGCCGGGGCCGAGCACAGCGACGAGGACGAGCGCCAGGAGCAGCGACGGGAAGGCGAGGATCACGTCCATGACCCGCATGATCACGGTGTCGACCCAGCCGCGGAAGAAGCCGGCGACGAGCCCGACGACGATGCCGCCGGTCAGCGAAATCGTCACGACGACGATGCCGATGAACAGCGAGAAGCGGGCGCCGTAAAGGAGACGCGAGAAGATGTCGCGGCCGACCGCGTCGGTGCCGAGCAGATATTCCGCGCGCCCGCCCTCCTGCCAGAACGGCGGCAGCAGGGTGGCGTCGCGGTATTGAGCGTTCGGCGGATGCGGCGAGATGAGCGGCGCAAGCACGGCCGCGACGACGAGCACGGCGAAGACCGCCAATCCGATCACCGCCCCGCGGTTGTCCGAGAAATAGTGCCAGAACTCGGCGAGCATGGCCCGGCGCGCGCTGCGGCTCGACTGGGCGATCTGGGCGGCGGCCGTCGTATCGGTCATGGCTGGCTCAATGGTGCCGAATGCG
Source organism: uncultured Alphaproteobacteria bacterium (assembly GCA_963846475.1). Lineage (GTDB taxonomy): Bacteria > Pseudomonadota > Alphaproteobacteria > Rhizobiales > Afifellaceae > DASWJZ01. Next base: position 617,552 of record CAWJVZ010000003.1, read on the forward strand.
CGGATTGATGAGGCCGTAGAGAAGATCGACGGTGAGGTTCACCAGCATGATAATGCCGGCGATGATCAGCAGCCCGCCCTGGATCACCGGGTAGTCCCGCTTGAAGACGGAATCGACCATCCATTTGCCGATGCCGGGCCACGAGAAGATCGTCTCCGTCAGGATGGCGCCGGCCATCAGCACTCCGACCTGGAGGCCGATGGTCGTGACGACCGGGATGAGCGCGTTGCGCAGCGCGTGAATGCCGATGACGCGGAGCGGCGGCAGGCCCTTGGCGCGCGCCGTGCGCACGTAATCCTCGCCGAGCACCTCCAGCATCGCCGAGCGCGTCTGCCGCGCGATGACGGCGAGCGGGATCGTGCCGAGGACGACGGCCGGCAGGATCAGGTGGCTGAGCGCCGACTTGAAGGCGCCCTCCTGCCCGGAAAGCAGGGAGTCGATCAGCATGAAGCCGGTGACCGGCGGGAAGTAATAGAGGAGCGAGATGCGCCCGGACACCGGCGTCCAGCCCAGGATGCCGGAGAACAGGATGATGAGCAGCAGTCCCCACCAGAAGATCGGCATGGAATAGCCGACCAGCGCCACGCCCATGACGCTCTGGTCGAAGAAGGAGCCGCGTTTCACCGCGGCGATGATCCCGGCCGGGATGCCGAGGAGCACCGCGAACATCATGGCGAACAGCGACAGTTCCAGGGTGGCCGGGAAGAGCGCGGCGAAATCCTCCAGGATGGGCCGCTTGGTGACGATCGAATTGCCCAGGTCGCCGGTGACGACGCCGCCGAGATAGTCAAGATACTGAATGACCAGCGGCCGGTCGTAGCCGAGCGCGTGCGAGATCTGCGCGTGCCGCTCCGGCGACATGACGCGCTCGCCGGACATGAGCGCCACCGGGTCGCCCGGCAAGAGCCGGATAAAGGAGAATGCAACGATGGAGACGCCGATGAAGGTCGGCACCAGGACGGCGATACGCCCGAGAATGAACCGCAGCATCGCGGACCTCTCCTGAGCCTGCCGGCCGAACGGCGCCTGGCCGCTCCGGACTTGCGGAGCGCCCCGTCTGCCGGGGCGCTCCCTGGTTCAGCCGCTGTTATTCGGCGATGTCGACGCCGTTGAAGCTGTGGTGGCCGAGCGGGCTCATGACGTAGCCCGAGACCTTCTTGCTCATCGGCATGACGACCAGCGAATGGTCGAGGGTGTTCCACGGCGCCTCGCGCTTGAACACCGCCTGCGCCTGCTCGTAGAGCTTGGTGCGCTCGGCCTGGTCGGAGATCTTCTTGGCGTCGTTGACCAGCTTGTCGAACTCCTCATTGCACCACTGCGCGCGGTTGTTGCCGCCGACCGCGGCGCAGCCGAGCAGGGTGTGGAGGAAGTTGTCCGGGTCGCCGTTGTCGCCGGTCCAGCCGAGGATCACCGCGCCGTCGCGGTCCTTGGCCTTGGAGCGCTCCAGATACTCGGCCCATTCATAGGAGACGATCTCGGCGGTGACGCCGATCTTCTCCAGGTCCGACTGGATCAGCTCGGCAGCCCGCCGTGCATTCAGCATGTAGGGCCGCGCGACCGGCATGGCCCAAACCTTCATCTTGAGGTCAGTCACGCCGGCATCCTCGAGCATCTTCTTGGCCGCTTCCGGATCGTATGGGTCGTCCACGGTGGCCTCGCTGTAGGACCACATCGTGGGCGGGATCGGGTTCTTGGCCGGTGTGGCCGCGCCCTGGAAGACGGCGTCGACGATGGCCTGCTTGTTGATGGCCATGTTGAGCGCCTTGCGCACCTCGGCCTTGTCGAAGGGCGGCTGCGTCGTGTTGTAGGCGAGATAGGCGACGTTCAGGCCTTCCTGCTCCATCACCTGCAGGTTCGGATCCGCCTTCAGCGCCTCTACGTCCGCCGCATTCGGATAGGGCATGACGTGGCACTCGCCCGCCTGCAGCTTTTGCATGCGCACCGCCGCATCGGTGGTGATGGCGAAGACGAGGTCGTCGATCGGCTGCTTGCCGTCCCAATATTCCTCGTGCGCCTTGTAGCGGATCACCGCATCCGGTTGATAGGCGACGAACTCGAAGGGGCCGGTGCCGAGCGGCTGCTGGTTCAGCTGGTCCATCTTGCCGTCGGCGGCGAGCTTGTCGGCGTATTCCTTCGACATGATGGAGGCGAAATCCATCCCGAGATTGGCGAGGAACGGCGCCTCCGGCGCGTTGAGCGTGAATTTCACCGTCAGGTCATCGACCTTCTCGATGCTCTTGATGAGGTCCGGGAAACCCATGCCGGAGAAGTATTCCCAGGCCGCGCCGGCGACGTACTGGTTCCAGGGATTGTCGGCCTTCTGCTGCCGCTCGAACGAGAAGATCACGTCGTCGGCGTTCATGTCGCGCGTCGGGGTGAAGAACTCGGTCGTCTGGAATTTTACGCCCGGTCGGAGCTTGAACGTGTATTCCAGCCCGTCGTCGGAAATCTCCCAGCTTTCGGCCAGTCCCGGTTTCACGGTCGTCGTGCCGGGCTCGAACTCGACCAGCCGGTTGTAGACCGGGCGCGAGGACGCGTCGAAGGTCGTGCCGGCCGTATAGAGGGCCGGATCAAAACCTTCGGGGCTGCCTTCCGAGCAATAGACCAGCGTCTTGGCCGACGCGCCGAAGCTGGCCAGCGCCGCCAGGCTGACGCCGAAAAGCGCCGCCTTCATGGTTCGTTTCAACAACATGGAAAACCTCCGTGAGGAACATTTCGGGTCCGGACGCGGAGCGTCCGCCCCTTGAGGTTCTAGGTAAGGACGGTTTGCCGGAGGAAATCAACTGCGACGCTGCGCAGGCGGCGCGATTCGGCCGGTCTTAAGGCCTCGCGCCGATGCCGGCGCGGCGCTCGGCGCAGCTCAGAGCCAGCCGCGCCGCTTGAAATACCAGTAGGGCACGATCGCCGCGACGGCCATGGCGAGGAGCGCTAACGGGTAGCCGAGCCGCCAGTCGAGCTCCGGCATGAAGTGGAAATTCATGCCGTAGATGCTGGCGATCAGCATTGGCGGCATGACCAGGACGGAAACCACCGAGACGATCTTGATGATGGCGTTCTGCTCGATGTTGATCAGGCCGAGCGTCGCGTCGAGCAGGAACACGGTCGAGTTCGCGACATAGGACGCGTGGTCGGTCAGCGAGCGGATGTCCGCCGCCATCGTCTCGGTCCGTTCGCGGAGGCCCGGGTGCAGGTCGCCGCATTCGGCGCCGAGGAAATTGACCAGCCGGCCGATGCTGACCAGGCTTTCGCGGACCTTGGAATTGAGGTCGCCGTTCAGGCCGATCCGCTTCAGCACGGCCTTGTAGTCGCGGCTCATGCTCTCGTCCGTTTCCGCCTGGAACACAGTGCGCGAAATGGCGTCGGCTTCCGCCCCGACCTTTTCCAGAATATCGGCGGTGCGGTCGATGATGGCCTCCAGCAACGCCGCCACGACTCCGTCCGCATTCTTCAGGTTGGAATCCGCTTTCTGCGCCTGCTTGGCGAAGATGCGGAAGACGCTCGGCTCGGCATAGCGCACCGTGATCAGGCGCGTCTTGGCGAGAATGAAGGTGACGGGGCAGGCGAGGGGGCTCATGCTTTCGCTCTGCACCAGCAGCACCGCCGTCATGAACAGCGCGTCGTTCTCCCGGTAGAGCCGCGAAGAGACCTCGATCTCCGCCATCTCCTCGCGGGTCGGCACGTCGATGCCGAGCAGCTTTTCCACCCGCGCCTCCTCCTCGGCGGTTGGATGGACGAGGTCGATCCAGACCACGCCGGCCGGTACTTCGGCGTCGCCGCCGACCGGCACCAGCCGGTCGTCCTGGAGCGCATGGAGGGCAAGCATGACAGGCCGCTATTCCAAACCAGCGGCCGGCGCAATGGCGGACGCGGTTGCCCGCGGGCGGCGCCGCCTCGCTTCGATCAGCGCTGCAAGGCGGTCAGGATGACGAAGCCAACACGGCCCGGCGGGCCCTTCGGGCGCTCCTGCTGCAGCTCGGCCGCGGCCCAGGCGGTGCCGCCGATCAGCGCGACCATGCACAGCGTATAGAGGATTCGAACCATTCAAAGCTCTCCGGTGTTGCGGAGAGCTTTCGCCTATCCGCATTGAACCGACGCTGAGTCCCGCGTTCAGAGAACGTTCAGGAGACCGATGCGCGGATATCTGCCAAATCCGCCGGCGCTGAGCCCTCGGCGGGCGTGTCGATCGGCCTATGTCGGGACTGGCCGAGGTAATGGTCGGAGCGGGGTGATTCGAACACCCGACCCCCTGCTCCCGAAGCAGGTGCGCTACCAGGCTGCGCTACGCTCCGCCAAAGTCGGGCGGATATAGCTTCTGCCCCAAAGCGGCGCAAGGGCGGGACGCTGCATCGGCGACGCTGCCGGCGCGTGCGCCGGCTTTGTTGCCGGGGCGCGGCGATCAAGTTATATCGCGGCGCCCGACCTTATATGGGCATTCGTTGGGGCGTAGCCAAGCGGTAAGGCAGCGGGTTTTGGTCCCGCCATCCCAGGTTCGAATCCTGGCGCCCCAGCCACGCAGTCGCGGCTATTTGGCGGCCCTTAGGGCACTCTGGAGAATACCACCTAATTTCCGGGACTTACTGGTTCCGAGACAGCTATTGGCGCGCTCTCTCCGGCCGATTTCCGCTCTCGATAGGGCCAAAGGCCCTCGTCTTCTCCGGCGGCCGTTTTGCCGACATGCTCGCAGGCTGATCATCTTCTGATCGCGCGCCGCTTAGGGCATGCTCAGCTTAGATCCGCGCGCCCAGCTCCCCGGCCGATCCCGCTCTCGATAGGGCCATTGGCCCTCGTTCTCCGGCGGCCATTTTTGCCGGCATGCTCGCAAGATGATCAGGTACAGTGCCCGGCGGCTCAGGAGCACACCCCGTGCGCCACCTCAACCAAGCACGCCTTCGGGGCAGGCGGCTGGCGAGAAGATGGGAGAACCTCATGCGTACGGTGTTCCTCGACCGAGAAACCTTTCCCGCCGACATGGAATTGACACCGCCGGAGGCGGCGCGGGACTGGAAGACCCACGACCGCAGCGCGCCCCAAGAGGTCGTCGAACGGCTTACCGGAGCGACCGCCGCTATCACCAACAAGGTGCCGCTGCGCCGCGAGGCCATCGAGGCCCTGCCGGATTTGAAGTTCATCTCCGTCGCTGCGACGGGCTACGATATCATCGACATCGACGCCTGCCGCGAGCGCGGCATCACGGTCTCAAACGTGCGCGGCTACGCCGTCAACACCGTGCCGGAGCACACCTTCGCGTTGATCCTGGCCTTGCGGCGCTCGATCGTCGGCTATCGCGAGGACGTGCAGGCCGGCCAATGGGAGAAGGCTGGGCAATTCTGCTTCTTCACCCATCCGATCAGGGATCTTGCCGGGTCGCGCCTCGGCATCATCGGCGAAGGCGCCATCGGGCAGGCGGTAGCGGCGATTGCCCGCGGCTTCGGGATGGAGCCGGTCTTCGCCGCGCATAAGGGCGTCTCCGGGCTGGGGCCGCTCTACACTCCGTTCGAGGAGGTGCTGGAGACGGCGGACATCATCACCCTGCACTGTCCCTTGACGCCGAACACGCGCGATACGCTCGCCATGCCGGAGTTTCGCGCGATGAAGCGCAAGCCGCTGATCATCAACACTGCCCGCGGCGGGCTGGTGAACGAAGAAGACGTGGTGCGGGCGCTCGAGGAAGGTCTGATTGGCGGGATCGGTTTCGACGTTCTGACCGCGGAACCGCCCGAGCCCGGTAATCCGCTCTATCGGGCGGCGTCGCGGACGGACGTGATCCTGACGCCGCACGTCGCCTGGGCTTCGCAGGAGGCCATGGAAGAGGTGTGGCGGCAAACGATCGAGGCGGTGGATGCCTTCGCTGCGGGTGCGCCCGTTCGAACCCTGACATGAGGGAAGCGCCGCCATGATCAAACCACGCGGACGCGATCTCCTAGTGGCAAGGTTCGACGCCGCCGTCGCCGCAGCGTGCTCGAGCTTACAAGGCCGGCCGCGGACCTGATCAGCCGAGAAGCAGATCGCGCTGCTCATTCCAATCGAGCGGCAGAGGTGGGCGGGGCTTCAGCCGCTCTGGTGAGGGTGATCGGCTGCGTTCAGCAAGGATCATCTCGACGAGGTCCGGCGCGAGAAAGGCAAGGCCGATGGTCCGACTGACATGCGACACCTGCTGCCGTCTTGACCTAGGTTCTCGGAGCCGGCGAATGGGGCCCTCTCTCCGGCCCATGCTCGGACAGGCCTCCTAGCACAAACAAAATCGGGTGCCTCGGACCTTATTCCTGAAAAACCACTTTAAGCCTCGTGGAGAACACTAATCCAGCCTAATGCCTTTACGGCCGGCCAGATCCTGCACGAATTGCCAGGCGACACGGCCGGAGCGGCTGCCGCGCGTCGTCGCCCATTCCAGAGCCAGCGGCTGCCACTCCGCGGCTTCGGCCGGAACCCTGAAATATTCGATGTAGCCGGCGGCCATCGCCAGAAATTCGTCCTGGCTGCAATTGTGGAAGCCGAGCCACAGGCCGAAGCGGTCCGATAGCGACACCTTTTCCTGCACCGCCTCCGACGGGTTGATGGCGGTGGAGCGCTCGTTCTCGATCATGTCGCGCGGCAGGAGGTGGCGCCGGTTGGAGGTCGCGTAGAAGACCACGTTGTCCGGCCGGCCCTCGATGCCGCCCTCCAGCGCCGCCTTCAGCGATTTGTAGGAGGTGTCGCCGCTATCGAAGGAGAGGTCGTCGCAGAACAGGATGAAGCGCTCCGGCCGGTCGCGGAGCAGCGCCATCAGCGCCGGCAGCGTCTCGACGTCCTCCCGGTGGATCTCGATCAGCTTCAGCGCCGGCGCGCCCTCCGGCTGCTCCGCGGCGACCACCGCATGTGCTGCCTTCACCAAAGAACTCTTGCCCATGCCGCGGGCGCCCCATAGGAGGGCATTGTTGGCCGGCAGCCCGGCGGCAAACCGGACGGTGTTCTCCAGAAGCGTGTCGCGGGCGCGGTCGATCCCTTTCAGGAGCGGCAGGGCGACGCGGTTGACGTTCTGGACCGGCAGCAGCCGCCCGGAGCCGGCGTGCCAGACGAAGGCCTCGGCCGCGGAAAAATCCGGAAGATCCGGGGCGGTCGGCGCCAGGCGCTCCAGCGCGCCGGCGATCCGCTCCAGCACATCGCCCAGCGGATTGGTGATCTTGGTCAACCGCCTCTCCCGGCATCGGCGAGGGGCGCGATAACACGCGCGAAGGGTTGCGGCAAAGGGCGGCAACGCCCATCTGGCGCATCGGCAGCGGCGTTGCAAAACACCGCTCCGTGGCTATAGTCCGCGCGATTTTCCCCCTCGCGGCTCCCAGAAGGAACGGCAGCTTCCATGTTGATCACCCCTGCCTACGCGCAGAGCATGGGCGGCGGGGCCGGCATCTTCGAGATGCTGCTGCCCTTCATCCTCATCTTCATCATCATGTATTTCCTCATCCTGCGGCCGCAGCGGCAGCAGGCGAAGCGGCGCGAGGAGATGCTGAAGGCGATCCGGCGCGGCGACAGCGTGGTCACGAACGGCGGCATCATCGGCAAGGTCACCAAGGTGGTCGACGACCACGAAGTGGAGCTGCAGATCGCCGACGGCGTGAAGGTGCGGGCGCTCCGCAGCCTGATCGCGGAGGTGCGCACGAAGGGCGAGCCGGTGGCGGGCGAGAGCTCCTAGGCTCGAAGACGGGTCATGCTGCACTTTCAACGCTGGAAGGCCGCGCTCATTCTCCTGGTCGTGCTGGGCGGGATCATCGCGACGCTGCCGAACTTCTTCTCCGCCGAAACGGTCGCCTCCTGGCCGGACTTCCTGCCGAAAAAGCAGCTGAAGCTCGGATTGGATCTGCGCGGCGGCGCCCATCTTCTGCTTGAGGTCGACCGCGAAAGCCTGATCAAGGATCGGGTTGAGACGCTGACCGGGGACATCCGGCAGACGCTTCGCGAGGAGCGCATTGGCTACCGCAACCTTACTGCCCGCGGGCAGAGCGTGTCGTTCACCCTGCGCGAGCCGGGAGATGCCGCGCGGGCGCTCGAGGTTCTGCAGCCGCTCGCCGCGCCGATCCAGTCCGGCCTGTTCGGGCAGGGCGCCCTCAGCGAAGTCGCATTGGATGAGAACAACGGCCGCATCGCCGCAACGCTGACCGACGAAGGCGTCGAAGCGCGCATGCGCTCGGCCGTGACGCAGAGCGTGCAGGTGCTGGAGCGGCGCGTCAACGCGCTTGGCACGACCGAGCCTTCGATCCAGGCGCAGGGCAGCGAGCGCATCCTAGTCCAGGTGCCAGGCCTCGCCGACACGACGCAACTGAAGCAAATCCTCGGCCAGACGGCGCGGATGACGTTCCATATGGAATGCGCTGAGAGCTCCCCCGACCCGCAATCGCCGCCGCCCGGCTGCGAGCTCATAGAATCGGCCGAGGGCGACGAGCCGCCCATTCCAGTGGAGTCGCGCGCGCTCCTGTCCGGCGACGACCTGGCCGATGCGCAGCCGGCCTTCGACCAACAGACCAACCAGCCGATCGTCACCTTCCGCTTCAACGCGCGCGGCGGGCAGATTTTTGCCGACGTGACGCAGCAGAATGTCGGCCGGCGCTTCGCCGTCGTGCTCGACGAAAAGTTCATTACAGCCCCCGTCATCCGCACGCCGATCCTCGGCGGCTCCGGCCAGATCGAGGGCAACTTCACCGTCGAATCGGCGCAGAACCTGTCGGTTCTGCTGCGCGCCGGGGCTTTGCCGGCGGACCTGACCATCGTAGAGGAACGGACGGTCGGCCCAAGCCTCGGCCAGGACTCCATCGAGGCCGGGCAGATGGCGGCGCTGATCGGCACGCTGGCCGTCACGGCGTTCATGATCGCCATCTACGGCGTGATCCTCGGCGGCATCTCCGTCCTGGCGCTCCTCGGCAACCTAGCGCTCATCGTCGGGACGCTCACGGCACTCGGCGCCACCCTCACCCTGCCGGGCATTGCCGGCATCGTGCTGACCGTCGGCATGGCGGTCGATTCCAACGTGCTGATCTACGAGCGCATGCGCGAGGAGGCGCGCCAGGGCAGGTCCACGATCAATGCCATCCAGTCGGGCTTCAGCCTCGCCCTGGCGACGATCATCGACTCCAATCTGACGACGCTGATTGCGGCAATCGCCATGTTCTCGTTGGGCTCCGGGCCGATCCGCGGCTTCGCCGTCACGCTGGCGATCGGCATCATCACCACGCTGTTCACGGCGTATCTGCTCACCCGTTTGATGGTCGCGCTCTGGGTCGGCGCAACGCGGCCCAAGGCGCTGCCGATCTGATCGGCCTGGATAAATCGCATGGCGCTACGCCTCATTCCTGACGATACCCACCTGCCGTTCATGCGGTGGTCGAGATTCGGCCTGCCGTTCTCGGTCGTCACCATCCTGCTGTCGATCGTCGCCGTCTTCGTCTTCGGGCTCAATCTGGGCATCGATTTCAAGGGCGGCACCCTCATCGAGGTGCAGAGCACTGCGCCGGAGGCCGACCTCGGCGACATGCGCGCGAAGCTGGAGGCGCTGAATCTGGGCGACGTGGAGGTACAGGGCATCGGCACGCCGCGGGATGTGCTGATCCGCATCGCGACGCAGCCAGGCGGCGAATCCGCCCAGCAGCAGGCGGTCGCACGCGTCCAGCAGGCGCTCGGCCCGGCCGACTACACCTATCGCCGCGTCGAAGTGGTGGGCCCGCGCGTTTCCAGCGAGCTGGCCTGGAGCGGCAGCCTGGCCATCGTCTTCACGGTGATCGGCATCCTGCTCTACATCTGGTTCCGCTTCGAGTGGCAGTTCGGCATTGCCGCCGTCGCGACGCTCGTCCACGACGTGCTGGTGACCCTCGGCTTCTTCGCGGTGCTGCAGCTCGACTTCAACCTGACCAGCATCGCCGCTTTGCTGACGATCCTGGGGTACTCGCTGAACGACACGGTGGTGGTCTTCGACCGGGTGCGCGAGATCTTGCGGCGCTACAAGCGGCTTTCGATGTCCGAGGTGTTCGACGTCGCAACGAACCAGACGCTTGCCCGAACGGTGATGACGTCGGCCACGACGCTGATCGCGTTGCTCGCCCTGTTCTTCTTCGGCGGGCCAGTGCTGCGGTCGTTTACGGCCGCAATGATCTGGGGCGTGTTCACCGGCACCTATTCGTCGATTTTCATCGGCGGACCACTCCTGGTCTATCTGGGTGTCCGGCGGCACGCCGAGCCCGCAACCTCGACGGAAGCAAGCCCGGCTGGAAGCTGAGAGTGCCCGAGCAGTCCGGCGGCTTCCTGATGGAACCGGCGCGCTTCCCGGGCCGCGCCCCGATCGAGGCGTACGGGAACGGCGGGTTCCGCTTCGCCGAGATGTCGCACCGCGGCTCCATCCTGGCGCTGCCGAGCGGCATCGAGGCCTGGACGGTCATCGCGGCCGCGGAGATCACGCCGCAAAACCTCCGCCGGGTCATCGAGGAGGCACCGTCGATCGAGATCCTGCTCGTCGGCACCGGCGACACGATAGTGCCGCTGTCGCGCGAAGCGCGCGCCGCGCTCGACGCCGTGGGGCTGGTGCCCGAGCTGATGGCGACCGGCGCCGCGGTGCGCACCTACAACGTGCTCCTGTCGGAAAGCCGCGCCGTCGCCGCGGCGCTGGTGGCGGTGGAGAGCATCCGCTAGACCGGCGCCATGGCAGGGCCGCAGCCGGACGACGTCGCCTATCTCGCCGGGCTGGTGCGGCAAGCCGACCGGCCGCGCTATTACGCCACTCTGTTCGCCCCGGCAGCGCTCCGCGGCGATCTCTTCGCCCTTTATGGCTTTGCCGCCGAGATCGAGCGCATCGCCGATCAGGTCAGCGATCCTACGCTCGGCGAAATCCGCCTGAGATGGTGGCGGGATGCGCTGACCGGCGGCAGCGAATTTTCAGGCGAGGGGCAAAGCCCGGCGCTACGCGCGATTTCCGCGGCCATCGTCAGGCATGCTCTGCCGGTCGGCGCGCTGCTCGCGCTGATCGATGCGCGGAGCGCTGACCTTTATTCCGACCCGCCGCCCGGAATGGCGGACACCGAGGCGTATTTCGACCGGACCCAGGGCACGGTTTTTCGCCTGGCCGGGCTGGTCTGCGGAAGCGCCGGCGGCGAGCTGGAGACGGCCGCACGTCACGCCGGAATAGCCTATGGCCTTTCCGGCCGGCTCGCCGGCAGCGCGGTCGACGCGGCGCGGCGCCGGACAATTTATCCCGCCGACCTGCTCGTCTTGGAGAACCTGACCGCGACGGATGTTTTTGTTCCGGAGCCGCCTGCGGGGCTGCAGAAGGTGGTCGCGGCGCTTGGGCAACTGGCGCGCCATCATCTGCGGGCCGCGCGCGGTCGCCTTGCCGCTTCGCCCCGCCGCGCTTCGCCGCCATTCCTGCCGCTCGCCACGGTCGAGCCACTGCTGGCGCAGGTTGACCGGCTCGGCGGGCAGGTTTTTCAGCGCCCCGCGAGCCTCTCCGACCTCAAGCTGCTGCTCAGGATCGGATCGGCCCGGCTGCGGGGACGCGTCTAAAGCGGGCCGATCGGGCTGCCAGGCGCTCTGCCGCCCCGAGCCACGCCTCGAAATCCGCAATGGCCCGGGCCGACAAACCGCGTTTTTTCGCCAAAACCTTGGCCTTGCCGCGGAGCCGCTTGCCGTCCTCGCCGACGACCGCGTCGTCGAGAAGCGGGAACAGGCCGAAATTGACGTTCATCGGCTGGAAATTGCGGCCGCGCTCGCCGGGCACGTCCAGGCGCCCGGTCACATGCGCGAGGAGCGCGCCGTGCGCGCTCGTCAGGGGCGGGACCTCCGGCGTTCGGCCGAAGAACTCCGCGGCCGCAAAGCGCGCCGCCATCAGCCCGACCGCCGCAGATTCCACATAGCCCTCGCAGCCGGTGATCTGGCCGGCGAAACGGATGTGCGGCGAAGCCTTCAGCCGCAACGTCTCATCGAGAAGGAGAGGCGAGTTCAGAAACGTGTTGCGGTGCAGGCCGCCGAGCCGAGCGAATTCGGCGTTCTCCAGGCCCGGGATGGTGCGGAACAGCCGGACCTGCTCGCCATATTTCATCTTGGTCTGGAAGCCGACCATGTTGAACAGCGTGCCCAGCGCGTTGTCCTGGCGAAGCTGCACCACGGCGTAGGGCTTTTCGCCCGGCCGGTGCGGGTTGGTCAGGCCAAACGGCTTCATCGGCCCGTGCCGCAGGGTCTCGGCGCCGCGCTCCGCCATCACCTCGATCGGCAGGCAGCCGTCAAAATAGGGCGTGTCCTTCTCCCAGTCGCGGAACTCCGCCTTCTCCGCCTCGACGAGGCCCTGGACGAAGGCGCAGGTACTGGTCGCGGTCGAGCGGGCAGTTGATGTAGTCCGCGCCGGTGCCGCCAGGGCCGGCCTTGTCGTAGCGCGACTGGAACCACGCGACGCCCATGTCGATCGTCTCGCGATGCACAATCGGCGCGATGGCGTCGAAGAAGGCGAGGCGGTCTTCGCCGGTCCGGGCCTGGATGGACTTCGCCAGCGCGCCTGAGGTCAGCGGCCCAGTGGCGACGATGCATAAACCCCAGTCCGGCGGCGGCAGCTCCGCCACCTCGCCGGGCTCGAAGCGGACCAGCGGGTGGGCGCGGAGCGCGGCGGTGACCGCCTCCGAAAAGCCGACCCGGTCGACGGCCAGCGCACCGCCGGCGGGGAGCTTGTGCGCGTCGCCCATGCGCATGACGAGCGAGCCGGCGCGCCGCATCTCGGCGTGCAGCAGGCCGACGGCGTTGGTCTCCGCGTCGTCGGAGCGGAAGGAATTGGAGCAGACGAGCTCGGCGAAGCCGCCGGTCTGGTGCGCGGGCGTCATAAGGGTGGGCCGCATCTCGTGGAGGACGACCGGCACGCCCGCCTCGGCCAGCTGCCAGGCGGCTTCCGAGCCGGCCAGCCCGGCGCCGACGACATGCACTTGGTTTTCGGCGGACCGCATGCCCCGATATGGGGGAAGGCACCTATCGACCACAAGGCGCAATGTCCGCCTTCACCGCATCAGGCAGAGGTTCCTCTTTGCGCGGGCCGCACTCTTCGCTAAATCGGAGCCATGACAATGTTTTCGAAACAGCTCCGGCTGTTCCTGTGCATCGCCGGAGCGCTGGCCGGCGGCCAAGCGGCTGCCGGCGACTGGTTCGACAGGCACGGCCGCGCACCCGTCGGCGACCGCATCTATGTCTGCCACGGCTACACCTGCCGCGTGGTGACGCCGGTGTCGCTGAGCGCCGCGGAAATCGGACGCATCGTCGCGCCGCTGCTGGGCGCCAGCGGCGACCCGGATGCCGAGCGGCAGGCTTTATCCCGCTCTGTCGCGCTCTTCGAAAACATCGTCGGCGCGCGCATCGGCACCAGCGGCGATCTGCCGGCCATGCAGTTCGGCCAGGGCCGCGACGACCAGATGGACTGCATCGACGAGGCGACCAACACGACGAGCCTGCTGCGGATCCTGGCCGAACGCGGCGCGCTCAAGCACCACCGGGTGCTGCAGCCGACGGCGCGCGGCTTCCTGCTCGACGGCCGCTACCCGCATGCCACGGCCGTGCTCGCCGAGGCGGGATCGGGCCGCAAATGGTCGGTGGATTCCTGGCCGCGCGCCAATGGCGAGGCGCCGGTCATCATGCCGCTATCGGACTGGTTCCGGCAGCGGACGAGCGCGCTGCCCTCCTGACCGAATTCACCGCAGCAAAAAGGCCGGCGGGCGTCGCCGCCCCCGGCCTTGTCCACGGCAATTTTTTCGCCGATCAGAGACGCGAAGCCTCGCGCGCCAGACGGCTGATCTCGCCGCGGTTGATACCGAGATCGTTCAGCTCGTGCGTGGAGAGGCTCTCCAGCTCGCGGACGGTCTCGCGATACCGCCGCCAGCGGCGGTAACGGGTGTAGAGAGAGTTGATATTGCGCGACATCGTCGTGGTCCTTGCTGTGCGCCCGCTCTGCGAACGCCGCTTCCTCGGGGTTCTTTGACCAGCCCGATATAGGCGCGAGGCGCTCTTTTGTGCACTGCAACAAACGCATGGCTGCAATGCCGCAGGCGGGAAAGTCCGAAATAAATCAGTAACTTTGTTATGCCCGGGGCGCGTTTTGTTTCAGCCGAGCAGCACTCCGGAAATATTGGGCGGTTCGCCGGACGCCGACCGCAGCCTGAACGGGCGGCGGACCCCGGAAGCCGCGGCTTCGTGAGTCTGGCTTGCTCTCGCCAGCCGGCGGAGCCATTCTGATCGCGAATCCGAGAGGCCGAGCGACGGATGAGTGGCGAGAATTTCGGTGAGTGGCGGGACATGGCGAGCGCGCCGAAGGACGGCACGCGGGTGCTAGTCGCGCTGCGGGCAAGCGAGCAGGCGGCGGCCGAGGTGGACATGGCCCGCTGGGCAAGGCCGGACCGCTCGAGCGAGGAGTGCTGGATTGCCGTCGATTCCGACCCCGGCTGCGTCATTGTCTACGAGGAAACGGAGCTGCTGTCGTGGATGCCGCTGCCGACGCCGGTGCCAAAGCTCCGCGCCGCACGCACCACCGCGGGCCGGCCCGAGCCGGCCAAGCGCGGCAGCCATGACGAGATGGGCGGCTCGGGGATCTGACGGCGGACCGCGCCGGAAACCCGGTTCAGTCGACGAGGCGGTTGATCTGACGCTGGAAATCCTTGCTGATGTGCAGGATCTCCGTATTCATGGCGCGCGTTCCCTGGCCGTGGTTCAGCAGGATATCTGCGCCCACGAAAAACCCAAGAATCAGCACTGCATGGAAGAGAAGCCTCACGCGCGCCTCGCCGCCGCCTCGTCGGGCAAATGCTAGCGCGGAAGGTTAAACAAGCTCTATTGATTCCGGCTGAAGCCGCGCCCTTTATAGGCCTGCTTTAGGGATTCTTGCCGAGTTTGCGGGCATGTCGACTTCTTTCGCCCATGGCTGCATCAAGCTCGGCGCGATCTTCGCTGTCCGCTATGGCCTGCGGACGCGGAAGCCGAGACGCTGGAGATGTTCGATCTCCACGAGTGCGCTCGGGCAGCGGTGATAAGGCGCGAGAGCAGGCCGGAGGCCGCAAGCAACGGGCTAAGCGGCGGGTTTCCGAGGCGCCGCAGGTCGAGGCCGCCGAATAGCGCCGTCAAGAGAATGGTGGCCCATGGCCCCTCGGATCGTGCCGGCACTCAGCGGCGATTTTCTCGGCGCGGCGGGGTTGACGCCCTAGGGGGCAGTGTCTAGATGAAGCCGACCCGCGGGCAGGCGGTAAGCCGAGCCCGGTTTTGCGCTTCTCTGCGCGAGACCCATTCGACTTAGACGCTGCCAGGGTCTGACGGAAGACTTGTAACATGATCGCGGCCTCGGCTCGCGATCCTCTGCTTTGCTGCACCGCCGCGAACCGCGGACGGTGCGATTTTCATCGCATGCGGGTAACCGCATGAGAAGAGGCCAGACGGAAAGAATGCCGACAATCAACCAGCTGATCCGCAAGCCGCGCACCGACAAGCCGCGCCGCAACAAGGTGCCGGCGCTCGACGCCAACCCGCAAAAACGCGGCGTCTGCACGCGCGTCTACACGACGACCCCGAAGAAGCCGAACTCGGCGCTCCGCAAGGTCGCCAAGGTGCGGCTCACCAACGGCTACGAGGTGATCGGCTACATCCCCGGCGAGGGGCACAATCTGCAGGAACATTCGGTGGTGATGATCCGCGGCGGCCGCGTGAAGGACCTGCCCGGCGTCCGCTACCACATCCTCCGGGGCGTGCTCGATACGCAGGGCGTGAAGGACCGCCGCCAGCGCCGCTCCAAATACGGCGCCAAGCGGCCGAAGTAATCGAGGGTGCGCCAATCCCGGCCGTGCTGAGCACGGGGCTGGGATTTTCGCTGCCGGAATTCGCCTGAAGGAAGAAGGTTCATGTCGCGACGCCATCGTGCCGAGAAGCGAGAAATCATCCCGGACGCCAAGTTCGGCGACCAGGTGATCTCGAAGTTCATGAATTCGGTGATGCATGCCGGCAAGAAGTCGGTCGCCGAAGGCATCGTCTACGGCGCGCTCGACCAGGTCGAACGGCGCGCCCGCCAGGATCCGGTCGGCATCTTCCACCAGGCGCTGGAGAACGTCATGCCGCAGATCGAGGTGCGGTCGCGGCGCGTCGGCGGCGCCACCTACCAGGTGCCGGTCGAGGTGCGCGTCGAGCGGCGCCAGGCGCTGGCGATCCGCTGGCTGATCGCGGCGGCGCGGGCCCGCAACGAGCGCACCATGGTGGAGCGCCTGTCCGGCGAGCTCCTGGACGCCTCCAACAACCGCGGCAACGCCGTGAAGAAGCGCGAAGACACGCACCGGATGGCCGAGGCCAACCGCGCCTTCTCGCATTACCGCTGGTAACGGGAAGACGACGATGGCTCGCGAATACAAGATCGAGGACTACCGCAATTTCGGCATCATGGCCCACATCGATGCCGGGAAAACCACGACCACTGAGCGGATCCTCTACTACACCGGCAAGAGCCATAAGATGGGCGAAGTCCATGACGGCGCCGCCACCATGGACTGGATGGAGCAGGAGCAGGAGCGCGGCATCACCATCACGTCCGCCGCGACGACCACCTTCTGGGAAGGCCGCGACGGCAAGACGCGCCGCTTCAACATCATCGATACGCCGGGACATGTCGACTTCACCATCGAAGTGGAGCGGTCGCTCCGCGTGCTCGACGGCGCTATCGCGCTTCTCGACGCCAATGCCGGCGTGGAGCCGCAGACGGAGACGGTCTGGCGTCAGGCGGACAAATACCGCGTGCCGCGGATGATCTTCGTCAACAAGATGGACAAGACCGGCGCGGATTTCTTCCGCTGCGTGGAGATGATTCGCGACCGCCTCGGCGCGACGCCGGTGGTGACCCAGCTGCCGGTCGGCTCGGAGAACAATTTCAAGGGCATCGTCGACCTGATCGACATGAAGGCGTTCATCTGGCGGGACGAGACGCTCGGCGCCGAGTGGGACGTGATCGACATCCCCGCCGACATGGCGGACCAAGCTGCCGAATGGCGCGAGAAGATGGTAGAGGCCGCCGTCGAGCTCGACGACGAGGCGATGACGAACTGGCTCGAGGGCAACATGCCGGACGCGGAGACGCTGCGGCGCCTCATCCGCAAGGGCACCGTCGACGTCACCTTTTTCCCGATCCTCTGCGGCTCGGCGTTCAAGAACAAGGGCGTGCAGCCGCTTCTCGACGCCGTCATCGATTTCCTGCCGAGCCCGATCGACGTGCCGGCCATCAGGGGCATCGACCCGAAGACCGGCGCAGAGATGGAGCGGCACCCGTCCGACAGCGAGCCGCTGTCGATGCTCGCGTTCAAGATCATGAACGATCCCTTCGTCGGCTCGCTCACCTTCTGCCGCATCTATTCCGGCAAGCTGGAATCCGGCATCAGCCTTATGAACACGGTGAAGGAGAAGCGCGAGCGCATCGGCCGCATGCTGCTGATGCACTCCAACCAGCGCGAAGAGATCAAGGAGGCTTTTGCGGGCGACATCGTCGCCGTGGTGGGTCTCAAGGACACCACGACGGGCGACACGCTCGCCGACCCGACGAAGCCGGTGATCCTGGAGCGCATGGAGTTCCCCGAGCCGGTCATCGAGATTGCCATCGAGCCGAATTCCAAGGCCGACCAGGAGAAGATGGGCACCGCCTTGCACCGCCTGGCGCAGGAGGACCCGTCGTTCCGCGTCAAGACCGACGAAGAGTCCGGCCAGACGATCATCGCGGGGATGGGCGAGCTGCACCTCGACATCATCGTCGACCGCATGAAGCGCGAGTTCAAGGTCGACGCCACGGTCGGCCAGCCGCAGGTGGCCTATCGCGAGACGATCACCCAGGCGGCCGAGATCGACTACACGCACAAGAAGCAGACCGGCGGCTCGGGCCAGTTCGCCCGCATTAAGGTGCGCTTCGAGCCGCAGGAGCCGGGTGCCGGCTTCGCGTTCGAATCGAAGGTGGTCGGCGGCAACGTGCCGAAGGAATACGTGCCCGGCGTCGAGAAGGGCATCTTCAGCGTGATGAACAACGGCGTCCTCGCCGGCTTCCCGATGGTCGACGTGAAGGCCACGCTGCTCGACGGTGCCTATCACGAGGTCGACTCCTCGGCGCTCGCCTTCGAGATCGCCGGACGCGCCGCTTTCCGGGAGGGCGCCCACAAGGCGCGGCCGGTGCTGCTGGAGCCGATCATGAAGGTCGAAGTGGTCACGCCGGACGACTATACCGGCGGCGTCATCGGCGACCTGAACTCCCGGCGTGGCCAGGTGCAGGGCTCGGAGATGCGCGGCAACGCCACCGTCATCAACGCGATGGTGCCGCTGGCCAACATGTTCGGCTACGTCAACACGCTGAGGTCCATGAGCCAGGGCCGGGCGCAATACACGATGCAATTCGATCACTACGCGCAGGTCCCAAGCCAGGTCGCGCAGGAGATCCAATCCAAATACGCCTGACCTGAAGTCGGGCTGCAGTCAGACGGAGAGAGCTGATGGGTAAAGAAAAGTTTGCGCGCACCAAGCCGCATGTGAACGTCGGGACGATCGGCCACGTCGATCACGGCAAGACGACGCTGACAGCGGCGATCACCAAATATTTCGGCGAGTTCCGCTCGTATGACCAGATCGATGCCGCGCCGGAGGAGAAGGCGCGCGGCATCACCATCAACACGGCGCATGTGGAATACGAGACGGAGGCGCGGCACTACGCGCATGTCGACTGCCCCGGCCATGCCGACTACGTGAAGAACATGATCACCGGCGCTGCACAGATGGACGGCGCCGTCCTGGTGGTTTCGGCGGCCGACGGTCCGATGCCGCAGACGCGCGAGCACATCCTGCTTGCCCGCCAGGTCGGCGTGCCGGCCCTGGTCGTTTACCTGAACAAGGTCGACATGGTCGACGATCCGGAGCTTCTGGAGCTGGTCGAGCTGGAGGTGCGCGAGCTGCTCACGCTCTACCAGTTCCCTGGCGACGAAGTGCCGATCGTGAAGGGATCGGCACTGGCCGCGATGGAAGGCCGCGACCCGGAGATCGGCGAGAAGAGCGTGCGCGAGCTCTTGAAGGCGGTGGACGACTACATCCCGACGCCGGAGCGGCCTATCAATATGCCGTTCCTGATGCCGATCGAGGACGTGTTCTCCATCTCCGGCCGCGGCACCGTGGTGACGGGGCGCGTCGAGCGCGGCGTCGTCAAGGTCGGCGAGGAAGTCGAGATCGTCGGCATCCGTCCGACTGCGAAGACGGTGGTGACCGGCGTCGAGATGTTCCGCAAGCTCCTGGACCAGGGCCAGGCGGGCGACAACGTCGGCGCGCTGCTGCGCGGCATCGGCCGCGAGGACGTGGAGCGCGGCCAGGTGCTGTGCAAGCCGGGCTCGGTCACCCCGCACACCAAGTTCAAGGCAGAGGCCTACATCCTGACCAAGGAGGAGGGCGGCCGGCACACGCCGTTCTTCACCAACTATCGGCCGCAATTCTACTTCCGCACGACCGACGTCACGGGCGTGGTGGAGCTGCCGGAAGGCACCGAGATGGTCATGCCGGGCGACAACGTGGAGATGACGGTGTCGCTGATCGTGCCGATCGCCATGGAAGAGAAGCTCCGCTTCGCCATCCGCGAGGGCGGCAGGACGGTCGGCGCCGGCATCGTGGCGACGATTATCGAATGAGGCAAGGACCGGGCGCGGTCACCCGATCGCGCCCGTCCCCTTGAAGAGGCAAAGAAATGAACGGACAGAACATTCGGATCCGCCTGAAGGCGTTCGATCACCGCGTGCTCGATTCTTCGACCGCGGAGATCGTGTCGACGGCGAAGCGGACGGGCGCGCAGGTGCGCGGGCCAATCCCGCTGCCGAGCCGGATCGAGAAGTTCACCGTCAACCGCTCGCCGCACGTCGACAAGAAGTCGCGCGAGCAGTTCGAGATCCGCACCCATAAGCGGCTGCTCGACATCATCGAACCGACCCCGCAAACCGTCGATGCCTTGATGAAGCTCGACCTCGCGGCCGGCGTCGACGTCGAGATCAAGCTCTAGGGCGCGCGAACCCATAAAGGTGAGAGAATCATGCGTTCAGGCGTGATCGCACAAAAGCTAGGGATGACACGGGTCTATACGGAGGCCGGCGAACATGTGCCGGTGACCGTGCTCCGCGTCGACAATTGCCAGGTGGTGGCGCAGCGCACCGCGGAGAAGGACGGCTACACGGCCGTGCAGCTCGGCGCCGGCAGCCGCAAGGCGAAGAACACCCCGAAGGCGCTGCGCGGCCATTTCGCCAAGGCCGAGGTGGAGCTGAAGCGAAAAGTCGCCGAGTTCCGCGTCAGCCCGGAGAACCTCATCGACATCGGCGCCGAGATCACGGCGGAGCATTTCGTGCCCGGCCAGTTTGTCGACGTGACCGGCACCTCCATCGGCAAGGGCTTTGCCGGTGTCATGAAGCGGCACAACTTCTCCGGCCTCCGCGCCACCCACGGCGTGTCGGTCTCGCACCGCTCGCATGGCTCGACCGGCCAGCGCCAGGACCCCGGCAAAGTGTTCAAGGGCAAGAAGATGGCCGGCCATATGGGCGACGTGCGGGTGACCACGCAGAACCTCCAAGTGGTCCGCACCGACGCCGACCAGGGCATCATCCTGGTGCGCGGCGCAGTGCCGGGCGCCAAGGGCGGCTGGATCCTGGTGCGCGACGCGGTGAAGCGGGCGCTGCCGGACGGCGTGCCGGTTCCGGCGGCCATCCGCGCCAAGACGGACGGCGGCGCCGCCCCGACGGCGGAAGTGGCCCCGCAAGAAGGCGGAGAAGCCTGATGGAACTGCAGGTCAAGACGCTTGGCGGCGACGCCGCGGGGACCGTCACGGTTTCCGACGAGGTGTTCGGCCTGGAGCCGCGCGCCGATATCCTGCAGCGCATGGTGCGCTACCAGGAACTGAAGCGGCAGCGGGGCACCCACAAGACCAAGACGCGCGGCGAGATTAAGGCGACGTCGAAGAAGATGTACCGCCAGAAGGGCACCGGCAGCGCGCGCCACGGCAACAAGGCGGCGCCGCAGTTCCGCGGCGGTGGCAAGGCCTTCGGGCCGGTGGTCAGGAGCCATGCCATCGACCTGCCGAAGAAGGTGCGGGCGCTGGCGCTCCGGCATGCACTTTCCGCCAAGGCGAAGGCTGACGCGATCATGGTGATCGAGGACCTGGCGACGAGCGAGGCCAAGACGAAGGCGCTGAAGGCGCAATTCGCCGGCCTCGGGCTGACCAGCGCGCTGATCATCGGCGGGGCGGAGATCGACGAGAATTTCGGCCGCGCCGCCCGCAACATCCAAAAAATCGACGTGCTGCCGATCCAGGGCATCAACGTCTACGACATCCTGCGCCGCGACACGCTGGTCCTGACCCGGGCGGCGATCACGGCGCTGGAGGAGCGCTTCGCATGACCGACCTGAAGCACTACGACACCATCATCGCGCCGGTGATCACCGAAAAATCGACCTATGCGTCGGAGCACAACAAGGTGGTCTTCAAGGTGGCGAACAAGGCGACCAAGCCGGAGATCAAGGCTGCCGTCGAGGCGCTCTTCAACGTCAAGGTGACCGGCGTCAACACGCTGAACCGGAAGGGCAAGACCAAGCGCTTCCGCGGCATCGCCGGCCGCCAGAAGGACTACAAGAAAGCCGTCGTGACGCTGGCCGACGGCCAGTCGATCGACGTGACGACCGGCCTCTAGAGCGCGCCGAATCCGGAAAGCACCGATGGCACTGAAGACATACAATCCGACGACGCCGAGCCAGCGCCAGCTGGTCCTCGTCGACCGCTCCGGCCTGTGGAAGGGCAAGCCCGAAAAGGCGCTGACCGAAGGCCTGACGAAGAGCGGCGGGCGCAACAATCTCGGCCGCCTGACGGCGCGCCGGCGCGGCGGCGGCCACAAGCGGGCCTACCGCCTCGTGGATTTCAAGCGGCGGAAGTTCGACGTGCCGGCGACGGTCGAGCGGCTGGAATACGACCCGAACCGCTCCGCCTTCATCGCGCTGGTCCGCTACGAGGACGGCGAGCTCTCCTACATCCTGGCGCCGCAGCGGCTGGCCGCGGGCGACAAGGTGGTGGCCGGCGAGCATGTCGACGTGAAGCCCGGCAACGCCATGCCGCTCCGCTCCATGCCGATCGGCACGATCGTCCACAATGTCGAGCTGAAGATCGGCCGCGGCGGCCAGATGGCCCGCTCGGCCGGCGCCTATGCCCAGATCGTCGGCCGCGACCAGGGCTATGCCATCGTAAAGCTCGGCTCCGGCGAGCAGCGGCTCGTCCATGGCGAATGCATGGCGACGGTCGGGGCGGTTTCCAATCCCGACCACTCCAACCAGAATATCGGCAAGGCGGGACGCAACCGCTGGCTCGGCTGGCGGCCGAGCGTGCGCGGCGTCGCCATGAACCCGGTCGACCATCCGCATGGCGGCGGCGAGGGCCGCACCTCGGGCGGCCGCCATCCGGTGACGCCCTGGGGCAAGCCGACCAAGGGCAAGAAGACCCGCAGCAACAAGGCAACGACGAAATACATCCTGCGCTCGCGCCACGCCCGCAAGGGCCGCTGAGCCAGAGGTTAGGAGAGACAATTGGCGCGCTCTGTTTGGAAAGGCCCGTTCTTCGACGGCTACCTCCTCAGGAAGGCGGAGAAGACGCGGAATTCCGGCCGCAACGAGGTGATCAAGATCTGGAGCCGCCGCTCCACGATCCTGCCGCAGTTCGTCGGCCTGACTTTCGGCGTCTACAACGGCCAAAAGCACATTCCGGTCTCCGTGTCGGAAGACATGATCGGCCACAAGTTCGGCGAGTTCGCGCCGACGCGGACCTATTACGGGCACGCGGCCGACAAGAAGGCGCGGAGGAAGTAGATGGGCAAGGAGAAGCGCGCGCGCACCCTTGAGGAAACGGAGGCGCAGGCGGTCCGCCGCATGATGCGCGTCAGCCCGCAGAAGCTGAACCTCGTCGCCGGCCTGATCCGCGGCAAGAAGGTGGCGGCGGCGCTGGCCGACCTGGAGTTCTCGCAGAAGCGCATCTCCGGCGAGGTGCGCAAAGTCCTGCAGAGCGCCATTGCGAATGCGGAGAACAATCACGATCTGGACGTCGACAACCTCGTCGTCGCGGAAGCCCATGTCGGCAAGGCGCTGGTGATGAAGCGCTTCAGCCCGCGCGCCCGCGGCCGCGTCGGCCGCATCCTGAAGCCGTTCTCCAACCTGACCGTCGTCGTCCGCGAAGTCGAAGAAAGCGCCTGAGGCATTTTCATGGGACAGAAAGTCAATCCGATCGGGCTTCGCCTCGGCATCAACAAGACCTGGGATTCCCGCTGGTACGCCAATGACGGGGAATACGGGAACCTGCTGCACGAGGACATCAAGATCCGCGACGCGCTGATGGAGGACCTCAAGCAGGCCGCCGTCTCGCGCGTCGTCGTGGAGCGCCCGCACAAGAAGTGCCGGGTGACCATCCACACCGCCCGGCCGGGCATCGTCATCGGCAAGAAGGGCGCCGACATCGAGAAGCTGCGCAAGAAGGTCGCGGCGATGACCAAGTCGGAAGTGCACATCAACATCGTCGAGGTGCGCAAGCCCGAGGTCGATGCGCATCTGGTCGCCCAGTCGATCGCCCAGCAGCTGGAGCGCCGGGTGGCGTTCCGCCGCGCCATGAAGCGCGCCGTGCAGTCGTCCATGCGGCTCGGCGCGCAAGGCATCCGCATCAATTGCAGCGGCCGGCTCGGCGGCGCCGAGATCGCCCGCGCGGAATGGTACCGCGAGGGCCGGGTGCCGCTGCACACGCTGCGCGCCGACATCGATTACGGCATCGCCACGGCCCACACGGCCTACGGCACGATCGGCGTAAAGGTGTGGATCTTCAAGGGCGAGATCCTCGAGCACGACCCGCTCGGCTCCGAGAAGCGGGCCATCGAAGGCACCGAATCCACCCGGCGCAGCCAGGCCGCCTAACGCGCTGATTTTGAGAGAGAGCAAAAATGCTGCAACCGAAGCGCACACAGATTCCGCAAGGCCTTCAAGGGCCGCATTCACGGCACCGCCAAGGGCGGCACGCTGTTGAATTTCGGCTCCTTCGGCCTGAAGGCGCTGGAGCCGGAGCGGGTGACCGCGCGCCAGATCGAGGCGGCGCGGCGCGCCATCACGCGCCAGATGAAGCGCGCCGGCCGCGTCTGGATCCGCATCTTCCCGGACATCCCGGTGTCGAAGAAGCCGACGGAAGTGCGCATGGGCAAGGGCAAGGGCTCGCCGGAGCTGTGGGCGGCGCGCGTGCATCCCGGCCGCATCATGTTCGAGATCGACGGCGTCAACGAGGAGACGGCGCGCGAGGCGCTCCGCCTCGGCGCGGCGAAGCTGCCGATCCGCACCCGCGTCGTCGCGCGCATCGCCGAGTGAGGGCGATCATGAAGGCCGAAGACATCCGCACCAAGACGCCCGACGAGCTGAAGGATCAGCTCGCCAGCCTGAAGAAGGAGCAGTTCAACCTGCGCTTCCAGCGGGCGACGGGGCAGTTGGAGAAGACCGCGCGCATCCGCGAAGTGCGCCGCGACATCGCGCGCATCAAGACGATCGCCGCGCAGAAGCGCGCGGCCGAGACGAAGGCTTAAGGAGAGAACGATGCCGAAGAGGCTGTTGCAGGGCATCGTCGTCAGCGACAAGGCGGACAAGACGGTGGTGGTCAAGGTCGAGCGTCGCTTCACGCACCCGGTCATGAAGAAGACCGTGCGGCGGACGAAGAACTACCAGGCCCATGACGCGGAGCAACCGCTTCAAGGTCGGCGACATCGTGACGATCGAGGAGAGCCGGCCGATCTCCAAGACCAAGCGCTGGGTCGTGGTCGGCGAGCAATCCCCGTCCGAAGCAGGCGGGCTGAGACAAGAACAAGCAGACGGCGGGCCTCGCCCGTACGTGCAAGGAAGAAGGACGTCGCGCCATGATCCAGATGCAGACGAACCTCGATGTGGCTGACAATTCCGGCGCGCGCCGGGTGCAGTGCATCAAGGTGCTCGGCGGCTCGAAGCGCAAATACGCCCATGTGGGCGACATCATCGTCGTCTCGGTGAAGGAGGCGATCCCGCGCGGCCGCGTGAAGAAGGGCGACGTGATGAAGGCGGTCGTGGTGCGCACCGCCAAGGACATCCGCCGGCCGGACGGCAGCGTCATCCGCTTCGACAGCAATGCGGCGGTGCTGATCGACAACAAGGCGGAGCCGGTCGGCACCCGCATCTTCGGACCGGTGCCGCGCGAGCTCCGCGCCAAGAACCACATGAAGATCATCTCGCTCGCGCCGGAGGTTCTGTGATGGCGGCGAAGATCAAGAAGGGCGACAAGGTGGTCGTCATCACCGGGCGCGACAAGGGTCGCACCGGCGAGGTGATCAAGGTCATGCCCAAGGAGAGCCGTGCGCTGGTGCGCGGCGTCAACGTGGTGACGCGCCATCAGAAGCAGACGGCGGCCGAGCAGGGCGGCCTGGTGCGCAAGGAAGCGCCCATCCACCTGTCCAACATGGCGATCGCCGATCCGACAACCGGCAAGCCGACCCGCGTCGGCTTCAAGACGCTCGAGGACGGCCGCAAGGTCCGCTTCGCCAAGGCGTCGGGAGAGACCATCGATGGCTGAAGAAGAAACGCAGGGCACGGCTGAGGAAGCCCAGGCCCCCGGCTCCGACTACGAGCCGCGGCTGCACAAATACTATCGCGAGGTGGTGGTGCCGAAGCTCACGGAGGAGTTCGGCTACAAGAACGCGCATGACCGTGCCGCGGCTCGACAAGATCGTGCTGAACATGGGCGTCGGCGAGGCGGTGGCCGATTCCAAGAAGGTGCAGTCGGCGGCGGAGGATCTCGGCCGGATCGCCGGCCAGAAGGCGGTGATCACCAAGGCGCGCACCTCGATCGCCACCTTCAAGCTGCGCGAAGGCATGCCGATCGGCGCCAAGGTGACGCTGCGCAAGGCGCGGATGTTCGAGTTCCTCGACCGCCTGGTCACCGTGGCGCTGCCGCGGGTGCGCGACTTCCGCGGCCTGAACCCGAAAAGCTTCGACGGGCGAGGCAATTACGCGCTCGGCATCAAGGAGCACATCATCTTCCCGGAGATCGACTACGACAAGGTCGACCAGATCTGGGGGATGGACGTCGTGGTGACCACCACGGCGAAGACCGACGACGAGGCGCGGGCCCTGCTGGGCGCGCTCAATTTCCCGTTCCGGCAGTGACCGGCTGAGAGGCGAGACGATGGCGAAGAAGAGCGCGATCGAGAAGAACAAGCGGCGCATGGCGCTGGTCGAAGCAATATGCGGCCAGGCGGAAGCGCCTGAAGACGACGGCCGAGGACGAGAGCCTCAGCGATCAGGAGCGCTTCGCGGCGCGGCTGAAGCTCGCCGAGCTGCCGCGCAACTCGTCGCCGACCCGCGTGCGCAACCGCTGCGAAATGACCGGCCGGCCGCGTGCCTATTACCGCAAGCTCAAGATGAGCCGCATCGCCCTCCGCCAGATGGGCAATGAAGGCAAGATCCCGGGCATGGTGAAGTCGAGCTGGTGAGGAATTCGATATGCTGATGAACGACCCGCTCGGCGATATGCTGACGCGCATCCGCAATGCGCAGCTGCAGGAAGCGCCCCACCGTCTCGACGCCGGCGTCGTCGATGCGCGCCCGCGTCCTCGACGTGCTGCAGTCGGAAGGCTACATCCGCGGCTATTCGGAAGTGGAATTCAACGGCAAGGCCGAGTTCCAGATCGAGCTCAAATACTTCGATGGCCAGCCGGTGATCAAGCGAGATCCAGAGGGTCTCCAAGCCCGGCCGCCGGGTGTATTCCTCGGTCCGCAGCATTCCGCGCGTTATGGACGGTCTCGGCGTGTCGATCCTGTCGACCCCGAAGGGCGTCATGTCCGACCACGAGGCGCGCACCCAGAATGTCGGCGGCGAGGTGCTCTGCCGCGTCTTCTGACGTGGGCGGTGAGGAAAGAACGGGTAGGACAATGTCGCGAATTGGCAAGAAACCGGTGGCCGTGCCCAAGGGCGTGACGGCGAATGTGGATGGCCAGACGGTCACCGCGAAGGGGCCGAAGGGCCAGCTCGCCGTGGTCCTGGTGGACCATGTGGCCGCGCAGCTGACGGACGAGGGGATTTCGGTCCAGCCGCGGGACGAGTCGCAGACGGCGCGCGCCATGTGGGGCATGTCGCGGACGCTGGTGCAGAACATCGTGACCGGCGTCGACCGACGGCTTCGAGAAGCGCCTGGAGATCAGCGGCGTCGGCTATCGCGCGACCGCGCAGGGCAAGAATCTCAGCCTGGCGCTCGGCTACAGCCACGATGTCAACTACGCCGTCCCGGACGACATCCAGGTGGCGACGCCGAAGCCGACCGAGATCGTCGTTTCGGGCATCGACAAGCAGAAGGTCGGCCAGGTGGCCGCGGAGATCCGCCGCTACCGCCCGCCGGAGCCCTACAAGGGCAAGGGCGTGAAATATGCCGGCGAGTTCATCTTCCGCAAGGAAGGCAAGAAGAAGTAGCGGGTGGTCTGAAAATGGCAACGAAGAAATCCATTACGCTCCGCCGCAAGCGCCGCGTGCGCCGGGCGCTGGTGCAGGCCGCCGCCGGCAAGCCGCGGCTGTCGGTGTTCCGCTCCTCGCAGCACATCTATGCGCAGGTGATCGACGACCGCGCGGGCCGCACGCTTGCCGCGGCCTCGAGCCTGGAGAAGGATCTCCGTGAAAAGCTGAAGACCGGCGCCGACAAGGCGGCCGCGACCGAGGTCGGCCGGCTGGTGGCGGAGCGGGCCAAGGCCGCCGGCGTCGAAAAGGTCGTGTTCGACCGCGGCGCCTATATCTATCACGGCCGCGTCAAGGCGCTCGCCGAAGCCGCCCGCGAGGGCGGGCTGAACTTCTGACCTCGCGCTGCCGCGCGGGTCAACCCATATTGGAGAACGGACGAAAGTCATGGCAGAACAGGGACGGCGACGGGATCGCGACCGCGAGCATCGCGGCGAAGAGCGCGACAGCGAATTCGTCGACAAGCTCGTGCACATCAACCGCGTCGCCAAGGTGGTGAAGGGCGGCCGGCGCTTCGGCTTCGCCGCTTTGGTGGTGGTCGGCGATCAGCGCGGCCGCGTCGGCTTCGGCCACGGCAAGGCGCGCGAGGTGCCGGAGGCGATCCGCAAGGCGACCGAAGCCGCCAAGCGCAGCCTCATCCGCGTGCCGCTCCGCGAAGGCCGCACGCTGCATCACGACGTGATGGGCCGGCACGGCGCCGGCAAGGTGATCCTCCGCGCTGCTTCGCCGGGCACCGGCATCATCGCCGGCGGCCCGATGCGCGCCGTCTTCGAGACGCTCGGCATCCAGGACATCGTGGCGAAGTCGATGGGCACGTCCAACCCGTACAACATGGTGCGCGCCACCTTCGACGCGCTGAAGCATGAGGACAGTCCACGCTCTGTCGCGGCGCGCCGCGGCATCAAGGTGTCCTCGCTGCAGTCGCGCCGCCGCGACGCGGATGCGGCCTCCGCCACGGCGGAAGCTTGAGGATTTTTGCGATGGCCAAGACGATCATTGTCGAGCAGACCGGCAGCCCCATCCGCCGCCCGGCCGATCAGCGCCAGACGCTGGTCGGGCTCGGGCTGAACAAGCTTCGCCGTCGTGCAACGCTGCAGGATACGCCTGAAGTGCGCGGCATGATCGCCAAGGTCCAGCACCTCGTCCGCGTCCTGGACGAGAGCTGACGCACCGCTTCAGGACACGGGACCACCCCAATGAAACTCAACGAACTTTCCGACATTCCCGGCGCCTCGAAGAAGCGCAAGCGGGTCGGCCGCGGCATTGGCTCCGGCAAGGGCAAGACGGCCGGGCGCGGCGTCAAGGGCCAGAAGGCGCGCACTGGCGTCGCTATCAAGGGCTTCGAGGGCGGCCAGATGCCGCTGCACCGGCGCCTGCCGAAGCGCGGCTTCACCAACATTTTCCGCAAGGACTACGTGGAGGTAAGCATCGCCAAGATCCTCGAGGCGATCGCGGCGGGCAGCCTCGATGCCGGGCAGACGATCGACGCCGAGGCGCTAAAGAATGCCGGCGTGATCCGCCGCACCAGGGACGGCGTGCGGCTCCTCGGCGGCGCCGAAGTGACCACCGCGTTGACGTTCGACGTGGCGGGCGCCTCGCGCCCGGCGATCGCCGCCATCGAGCAGGCCGGCGGGAAAATCACGGTCGCCAGGCCGGCCGCGGCGGCAGAAGAAGCTGCCTGAGCCTCAGGGCCGGATCGGAGCGAACATGGCCTCAGCAGCCGAGCAGCTTGCCGCAAACCTGAATTTCGCCGCCTTCGCCAAGGCCGAAGAGCTGAAAAAGCGCATTTGGTTCACGCTCGGCGCGCTGCTCGTCTACCGGCTCGGCACCTATATCCCGTTGCCCGGCATCAACCTGGAAGCCCTGCAGCAGGCCTTCCAGCAGCAGTCGTCCGGCATCCTGGGCATGTTCAACATGTTTGCCGGCGGCGCGGTCGAGCGCATGGCGATCTTTGCGCTTGGCATTATGCCCTACATCTCCGCCTCCATCATCGTGCAGCTGATGACGGCGGTCATCCCGACGCTGGAGCAGCTGAAGAAGGAAGGCGAAGCGGGCCGCAAGGTCATCAACCAGTACACGCGCTACCTGACCGTCGTGCTCGCTGTGTTCCAGTCCTACGGCATCGCCGTCGGGCTGGAGGGCGGCACCAACATCGTCGTCGATCCCGGCTGGTTCTTCCGCTTCACCGCCGTGGTGACGCTCACCGGCGGCACCATGTTCCTGATGTGGCTCGGCGAGCAGATCACGGCCCGCGGCATCGGCAACGGCATCTCGCTGATCATCTTTGCCGGCATCGTGGCCAATATCCCGTCAGCGATCGCCGGAACGCTGGAGCTCGGCCGGCAGGGTGCGCTTTCCACGCCGATCATCCTCGGCGTGATAGTGCTTGCCGTCGTCGTGGTCGCCTTCATCGTCTTCATGGAGCGGGCGCAGCGGCGGCTGTTGATCCAGTATCCGAAGCGGCAGATCGGCAATCGCATGTTCCAGGGCGATTCCTCGCATCTCCCGTTGAAGCTGAACACGTCGGGCGTCATCCCGCCGATCTTCGCCTCGTCACTCCTCCTGCTGCCGATCACGGTCGCGAACTTCTCGGCGGGGCAGGGGCCGGGCTGGCTCACCACGGTGACGGCGCTGCTCGGCAACGGGCAGCCGCTCTACATGCTTCTCTATGGCGGGCTCATCGTCTTCTTCGCCTTCTTCTATACCGCCGTCGTCTTCAATCCCAAGGACACGGCGGAGCAGCTAAAGAAGCACGGCGGCTTCATCCCGGGCATCCGGCCGGGCCAGCGAACCGCGGAATACATTGACTACGTGCTGACGCGGATCACGGCAGTGGGCGCCGTCTACCTCGTTCTGGTCTGCCTTCTGCCGGAGGCGCTCATCACCCGCGTGGGCATTCCGTTCTACTTCGGCGGCACGTCGCTGCTCATCGTGGTGAACGTGACGATGGACACCGTCCAGCAGATCCAGGGTCACCTCCTCGCGCATCAATATGAGGGGCTGGTGCGCAAGTCCAAGCTGAGGGGCGGCAGGCGGCGATGAGGCTCGTCCTGCTCGGGCCGCCTGGGGCCGGGAAGGGAACCCAGGCGCAGCGGCTGGTCGACAAGCACGGCATCGTCCAACTCTCCACCGGCGACATGCTGAGGGCGGCAATCAGGGCGGACACGCCAGTCGGACAACGGGCGAAGGACATCATGGCGCGCGGCGACCTCGTGCCTGACGACGTGGTGGTGAGCATCGTGTCGGAGCGGATGGACCAGCCGGACGCGCGGAACGGCTTTGTGCTCGACGGTTTTCCGCGCACGGTCGCGCAGGCGGAGGCGCTCGATCGCCTCCTCGACGAGAAGGGCCAGAAGCTCGACGCCGTCGTCGAGCTGAAGGTCGACGAGGGCATCCTGCTGAAGCGGATCGAGACCCGCCTCGGCGAGATGCAGGGGCGGGGCGAGACGGCGAGGCCGGACGATAATCCGGCCTCGTTCAAGATCCGCCTCGACGCCTACCGCGCCCAGACGGCGCCGCTGGTCGACTACTACGGGAAAAGGGGCAAGCTGAAGTCTGTCGATGGCATGGCGGGCATCGACGCGGTCAGCCGGTCCATCGACGGGGTGCTCGCCCATGCGAGCGGTCGAATCGAGGTTTCCGGCGGTTGACGGGCAGCCGCCGAGTCATTAAATAACGGCACCAATCCTGAAGAAATCTGGAGCGGTGCCGGAGCCCGGAAAGTGCCCCGGTCCCGGACCTTTGCGTTTCCGGCCGGATTTGACGAAAGCGCCGATGGCGCGGCAGAGGAGCTTCAGACGTGGCACGTATCGCTGGCGTCAACATTCCGACGAACAAGCGCGTGGTGATCGCGCTTCAGTACATTCACGGCATCGGGCCGACCAAGGCGCGGGAGATCATCGACAAGGTGAACATTCCCGACAGCCGGCGCGTCAACGAGCTGTCCGATTCGGAGGTGCTGCAGATCCGCGAGACCATCGACCGCGACTATCTGGTGGAAGGCGACCTCCGCCGCGACGTGGCGATGAACATCAAGCGGCTGATGGACCTCGGCTCCTATCGGGGCCTCCGCCACCGGCGCGGCCTGCCGGTCCGCGGCCAGCGCACACATACCAACGCGCGCACCCGCAAGGGGCCGTCCAAGCCGATCGCCGGCAAGAAGAAGTAACTGGGAAGCTCTGACCGATGGCCAAGGACACCACGCGCGTCCGCAAGCGCGAGCGCAAGAACATCACGTCGGGCATTGCCCATGTGAACTCGACGTTCAACAATACGATGATCACCATCACCGACGTGCAGGGCAATACGATCGCCTGGTCGTCGGCGGGGGCCATGGGCTTCAAGGGCTCGCGCAAGTCGACGCCCTATGCCGCCCAGATGGCCGCCGAGACGGCTGCCCGGAAAGCCCAGGACCATGGCATGCGGACCCTCGAGGTCGAGGTGTCCGGGCCGGGTTCGGGCCGCGAATCGGCGCTTCGCGCGCTGCAGGCGGCGGGCTTCACGATCACCACCATCCGCGACGTGACGCCAATCCCGCACAATGGCTGCCGGCCGCCGAAGCGCCGGCGCGTCTAGTCGCGTCCAGTAGCAAAGAATGATGCCGCCAACGGGCGGCGCGGGCGCCGCATCCGGCGGCGCCATTTTCCGAGAGGTAAAGTCGTGATCCAGAGAAACTGGCAGGACCTCATTAAGCCGAACAAGCTCGACGTGCGCCTCGGTTCCGACCGCCGCCGCACCGCAACCATGATCGCCGAGCCGCTGGAGCGGGGTTTTGGGCTGACGCTTGGCAACTCGCTCAGGCGCGTGCTTCTCTCGTCGCTGCAGGGCGCTGCCGTGACGAGCGTGCAGATCGACGGCGTGCTCCACGAGTTCTCGTCGATTGCCGGCGTCCGCGAGGACGTCACCGATATCGTGCTCAACATCAAGGAAATCGCCGTCAAGATGGACGGCGAGGGACCGAAGCGCATGACGCTCCGGAAGCAGGGCCCCGGCCAGGTGAAGGCCAGCGACATTCAGACCGTCGGCGATATCGAGATCCTCAATCCGGACCACGTCATCTGCACTTTGGACGAAGGCGCCGACATCCGCATGGAGCTGACCGTCAACAACGGCAAGGGCTATGTGGCGGCCGATCGCAACCGGCCCGAGGACGCGCCGATCGGGCTGATCCCGGTCGACAGCCTCTATTCGCCGGTCAAGAAGGTGTCCTACCGCGTCGAGAACACCCGCGAGGGCCAGGTGCTCGACTACGATAAGCTGACCCTCACGCTGGAGACCGATGGCTCCGTCGGCCCGGAGGACGCGGTCGCCTATGCGGCGCGTATCCTGCAGGACCAGCTGTCGATCTTCGTCTCCTTCGAGGAGCCGAAGAAGGACACCATTGAGGAGATGACGCCGGAGCTCGCCTTCAACCCGGCGCTGCTGAAGAAGGTCGACGAGCTGGAGCTTTCCGTCCGCTCGGCGAACTGCCTGAAGAACGACAACATCGTCTATATCGGCGACCTCATCCAGAAGACCGAGGCGGAGATGCTCCGCACGCCGAACTTCGGCCGGAAGTCGCTGAACGAGATCAAGGAAGTGCTGGCGTCGATGGGCCTGCATCTCGGCATGGAAGTGCCGAACTGGCCGCCCGACAACATCGACGACCTCGCCAAGCGTTTCGAAGACCAGTACTGAGTTTTTCGCGCGGCGAGAGCCGGCGGGATTTTGGGAGAACGGGCCATGCGCCACGGAAACAGCGGCCGCAAGCTCAGCCGCACTGCGAGCCACCGCACCGCGATGTTCGCCAATATGGCGGCGTCGCTGATCGAGCACGAGCAGATCGTCACGACGCTGCCGAAGGCCAAGGAGCTCCGGCCCATCGTGGAGAAATTGGTGACGCTCGCCAAGCGCGGCGACCTGCACGCCCGCCGGCTTGCCGTCTCGCGCCTCCGCGACGAGGCGATGGTGCGAAAGCTGTTCGACACCATTGGCCCGCGTTACGCGGCGCGGAACGGCGGTTATACCCGCGTACTCAAGGCAGGCTTTCGCTACGGCGACAACGCGCCGGTGGCGGTGATCGAGTTCGTCGACCGCGACCTTTTGGCCAAGGGCGCCGGCGACCGCACCCGCCGCGAGGCGGCCGAGGCGGAGGAGCAGGCAGCGTAGGTAGGCCTGCCGCTCCGATTCGTGATCGAAAGGGGCCGGCGCAGCCCCTTTTTGATTCAACCGGTGGCGGCAGCCCTGCGGAGCTGTGTCGGGATCGTCCGCCCCGGAGCCCCCGCCGTGCAGAACACTTTCGCATAGCTTCCCTTGGTGACGAGGTTGGAATTCGCCGCGTATTGCATGCCGTGGATCATGCAGCCGCTCGCCGATGAAGGCTGCTCGGGCGCCACGATCCAGGCGACGGCGGTCTGATGGCCGCATCTCTCGATGGGCGTTGGCAACATGCAGACGGCAATCGCAACAGTAAAAAGCATTGAAGGGCTCCTTGGCTGGAGTGGGCCCTCCCTGTCGGTGCGTTTCCCTGCCTCCGGCCAAGCGATCCCTATAGAGCCGGCAGGTCGCGCGTCCGTTCATCGTCCTCCCACTCGATTAACGGCGCGTTAACCCTGAATGGCTGCCTCTGCTCCGGTTGTTCCGCCGGCTTGTTGTCGTGAAGTTCCGAGCCTATCTCGAATGCCGGTCGGGCAAGATCGCGAGAGGTCAGGGATGAGGCGGAGCCTTCGCCTGGTCGGTGCGCTATTGGTGATCGCGGCGGCAGGGCTCGCGGTTCCGCTGCTGCATCCGGGCGGCTCGCCCGGCACCGCCACGCCGGAGCTCGGCCCGGCGCAGACCGGCAGCCTCCGCGCGGCGCCCATTCCGGCTGAAGCGGCGGCGCCTGCCG
This sequence comes from uncultured Alphaproteobacteria bacterium, assembly GCA_963846475.1. Classification (GTDB taxonomy): domain Bacteria; phylum Pseudomonadota; class Alphaproteobacteria; order Rhizobiales; family Afifellaceae; genus DASWJZ01. The sequence continues at coordinate 651,958 of CAWJVZ010000003.1, forward strand.
TCGTGCCTCAAAGCCGGGAAGAAATCCGCTTCTCCTTCGCGCCGGTGGTGAAGCGCGTCGCGCCGGCTGTGGTGAATGTCTATGCCACGTCGCGCGTGGAAGTGCGCTCGCCCTTCGAGGGCGATCCGTTTTTCGAGCGCTTCTTCGGCTTGGGCGACCCGTTCGGTGTGCCGGAACGGCGACGCGAGCGGGCCCGCTCCTCGCTCGGCTCCGGCGTGATCGTCGATGCGCAGGGACTGGTCGTCACCAACAACCATGTCATCAGCGGCGCCAGCGAGGTGAAGGTGGCGCTCGCCGACGGGCGCGAATACCAGGCCGAGATCCTGCTCCGCGACGAGGGCAGCGACCTGGCGGTGCTGAAGGTCGAGAACGGCGACGAGGGCTTTCCGGTGCTGGAATTCGCCGATTCGGACGAGCTTGAGGTCGGCGACCTCGTTCTGGCCGTCGGCAATCCATTCGGCGTCGGCCAAACGGTGACGAGCGGCATCGTCTCCGCCGTCGCCCGCACCAATCGCGGCATCAGCGATTCCGGGTTTTTCGTGCAGACCGACGCCGCCATCAATCCCGGCAATTCGGGCGGCGCGCTGGTCGACCTCGAGGGGAGGGTGGTCGGCATCAACACGGCGATCTTCTCCCGTTCCGGCGGCTCCATCGGCATCGGCTTCGCCATACCCTCCAACATGGTGCGGAGCGTCGTCGCCCAGGCGCTCGCGGGGTCCACCTCGGTGGCAAGGCCGTGGATCGGCCTCGATTGTCAGGAGGTCACGCCCGACATTGCCGCCTCGCTCGGCCTCGCCGTCCCGCAGGGAGCCCTGGTTCGCCGGGTCGATGCGGATTCGCCGGCCGCTAAAGCCGGGCTGCAGGTGGGCGACCTGATTCTGCGCGCCGCTGGCCGCGACGTCGGCAGCCCGGCGGCGCTCGATTACCGGCTGGCGGTGGCCGGCATCGGCAGCATGGTCGAGCTGCAGGTCTGGCGCGATGGCGTGACGCTGGCGCTCTCCGTCGTGCCGGAGGCCGAGCCTCAGCTCGACGAGAGCGATCTCATGCTCCTCGGCGGCGAAAGCCCGCTCACCGGCGCCATCGTCGCCGATTTCTCTTCCGTGCTCGCCGAGCGGCTGAACATCCGCGCCGAAAGCGGCGCGATCATCGTCGACGTGGAGCCCCGCTCGCCGGCGGCGCGGTTCGGCTTTCGCCCCGGCGACGTCGTCGTCAAGGCGCAGGGGGAGGCCGTGCAGAGCGCCGGCCAGCTGGCGGAAGTGGTGGAAGCAGGGAGCCGTCTCTGGCGCATCACGGTCAATCGCGGCGGCCGCATCTCCAATCTCGTGATCGGCGGATGACCAATCTGTTCGAGGCTGCCGGGCTTGCGGAGACGGCGCCGCGTCCGCTTGCCGACCGCCTTCGCCCCACACGCCTCGATGACGTGGCGGGCCAGGACCATCTCGTCGGTCCTGAGGGCACGCTGACCCGGATGCTGCGGACGCGAAGCGTCGGCTCGCTTGTCTTCTGGGGCCCCCCAGGAACCGGCAAGACGACCGTCGCGCGCCTCCTTGCCGACGAGACGGACCTGGATTTTCAGCAGATCTCGGCGGTCTTTTCCGGCGTCGCCGAGCTGAAGAAGGTTTTCGACCAGGCGCGCGCGCGTCGCCAGGTGGGGCAGGGCACGCTTCTCTTCGTCGACGAGATCCACCGCTTCAATCGGGCGCAGCAGGATTCCTTCCTGCCTGTGATGGAGGACGGCACCGTCACCCTGGTCGGCGCCACCACCGAGAACCCGTCCTTCGAGTTGAACGCCGCGCTCCTCTCCCGCGCCACCGTGCTCGTCTTCAAGCCGCTCTCTCCCGAGGCGCTGGAGGAGCTGCTCGCCCGGGCCGAGCGCGCCGAGGCCAGGGATCTTCCGCTCGATGCCGATGCGCGCGCCTCGCTGATCCGCATGGCCGACGGCGACGGCCGCGCCGCGCTGTCGCTCGCCGAAGAAGTCTGGCGGGCGGCCGGCAAGGACGAGATCTTTGGCCAGGAGCGGCTCCAGGAGGTGCTGCAACGGCGGGCGCCGATCTACGATAAGTCCCAGGACGGCCATTACAACCTGATCTCCGCGCTGCACAAATCGGTGCGCGGCTCCGACCCGCAGGCGGCGCTCTATTATTTCTGCCGCATCCTCGACGGCGGCGAGGACCCGATGTACCTGGCGCGCCGGCTGATCCGCATGGCGGTCGAGGATATCGGGCTCGCCGACCACAATGCGCTCACCGTCTGCAACTCCGCCCGCGACGCCTACCACATGCTCGGCACGCCGGAGGGGGAGCTGGCGCTAGCCGAAGCCGTCGTCTATCTCGCCACCGCACCGAAATCGAACGCCCTCTACACGGCGTTCAAATCGGCCATGCGCGCCGCCAAGGAAGGCGGCTCGCTGCTGCCGCCGAAACACATTTTGAACGCGCCGACCAAGCTGATGAAGTCGGAGGGCTACGGCTCCGGCTACCAATACGACCACGACATGCCGGAGGCGGTTTCCGGCCAGGATTACTTTCCGGAAAACCTGCCCCGCCAGGATTTTTACCAGCCGACGGAGCGCGGCTACGAGAAACGCATCGCCGAGCGGATGGCGGAGTGGGAGCGCCTAAGGCGGGAACGGTCGTAGCCCGGATGGAGCGGCAGCGAAATCCGGGAGTGCCGGCCGACCTGAACTCCTGGATTGCACTTCGTTCCATCCGAGCTACGGTTCTGTACGCGAGCGAGTGTGTTCTTGGCGGCTGATAGCAATCCCCTTCCGATTGAGGCTCCCTCGCTCCGCGAGCTCTTCCTCGCCTTTTCAGGCGTCGCCATCATCGGCTTCGGCGGCGTCCTGCCGTGGGCGCGGCGCATGCTGGTGGAGGAGCGCCGCTGGCTGAGCGCCGAGGAATTCAACGAGGTCTATTCGCTGGCGCAGTTCCTGCCCGGCGGCAACATCCTCAACCTCGCCGTGGTCGTCGGCCAGCGATCCCACGGCGCCCTCGGCTCGCTCGTCTGCGTCGTCGCGCTGCTCGCCGGACCCGTGGCGATCATGACGCTCCTCGGCTTTCTCTATACGCGTTACGGCCAGATCGCCGCCGTGCACGACGCGCTGGCCGGTGTCGCCGCGGCCGCGGCCGGGCTCATCCTGGTGATGGCCGCCAAGATGGCCGAGCCGATGCTCCGCCGCCGTGCAGTGCTTCCGCTGGCGATCGCAATCGTCGCCTTCGTGGCTGTGGCGGTGGCGGAGCTGCCGCTGTTCATGGTGCTCGCCGTGCTCGTGCCGCTCGGCATCGGGCTTGCCTGGCGGGGAATGCTGTGAGCCGCGACGAGAACGCCGTCTGGATCATCGCGGTCAATTTTGCCCTGCTGTCGCTGATGATGGTCGGCGGCATCAGCCCGGTCTTGCCGGAGCTGCACCGGCAGGTGGTCGACGTCTACGGCTGGATGACCAGCGCCCGCTTCACCGACCTGTTCGCCATCGCCCAGGGGGCGCCGGGCCCCAATGTCCTGGTGGTGACGCTGATCGGCTGGTCCGTGGCCGGTCTTCCCGGGGCGCTGGCGGCGACGATCGCCATCTGCGGGCCGAGCTGCCTTCTCGCCTATGTCGTGGCGCGGCTCTGGGACCGCTATCGCCGGGCGCACTGGCGCATTGCTGTCCAGGCCGGCCTCATCCCCGTCACCATCGGCCTCGTGGTCGCCGGCGCCTATGTCATCGCGCGTACCGCCGATACGAGCTTCGTCGCCTTCGCGATCACCGTCGTTACCGCGGCCGCCCTCTATCTAACCCGCCTGCACCCGCTCCTGTTCATGGCGGCCGGCGCGGCGCTTGGGCTGGCCGGACTCATCTGAGCAGCGCCCGCGGCCCCGCGCCTCAGCCGTAGGTCAGCCGCACGTTGCCCTCCGGCGTGAGCTCCCATTCGGGGTTCCAGGCGACCTCCCAGGGATGCCCGTCCGGGTCGGCGAAACAGCCGGAATAACCGCCCCAGAAGGCGTCCTGGGCGGGCTTCAGGATGCGCGCGCCGGCGCGCTCCGCCTCGGCCAGCACGGTATCCACGTCCTCGCGGCTCCGCGCGTTGTAGGCGAGCACGATGCCCCCGAAACCGCTGCCGGCCGCCGGCACCTGCGTATCCTCGGCCAGCGACTCGCGCGAAAACAGCGACAGCACCATACCGTTCAGCTGGAAGAAGACGACCAATTCGTGCCGGTTGCCGCGTTTCCAGCCGAGCCCCTCGTAGAAGTGGCGGGCGCGCTCCAGATCGGCGACGCCGAGCGTCACCACGCTCAGTCTCTGTTCCATGGTGCTTCACCTCCCGCCCCGAGCCATTCGGCAGTACGCGACCACCGCTTCAACTTACGAACATACAGTGAACGGACGGCGTGAGGCAAGATCCGTTCTTGGAGAGGCGGAGTCGCGCTGCCTCGTTCGAGGTGCCCGGGGTTGGGTCAGAGCCGCTCGGCCTTGAAGCGCGCCCACAGGCTCGTTTTCTCGCCGGGCTCAAGCACGCGCAGGCCGGCTTCCTCCGGCGTCCCTGGCAGGTTGAGCGCGTCGATGACGTGGGTGACCGGCTCGAAGCAAAAAATCGGGCAGTCGGCGCCGAGCGAATAGAGGTGATAGAGGCGGATCGCAGGGTCCGCCTCAACCAAGACGGCGTAGCCCTGATCCGGCCACTCGATGCGTGCCCGGCCGTCCCAGCCGGCGAACGAATTGTCGATGAAGTCCGGCGGCAGATGCCGCCCGCCGGCAAAGTTCCAGGCGGGCGGAATGGGATGGGGTATAACCGTCGTAGGAAGTTGCGGCGGCTGCTCCAGCCACGTGCCGGTGGCTTTGGCCTGCAGCGTCACGTCGGGCGTGCGCGGGAACCAGGGATGCAGGCCCAGCCCGTAGGGGACGGGAAAATCGGCGCGATTCTCGATCGACAGCCGCACCTCTAAGGTCGAGCCAGACAGGGCATAGGTCAGGCTGGCCTGGTAATCGAACGGCGGCACCTTGGTGCTGCGGAGGCGCAGGCCGACGCGATCGGGAGCGCGGTCGGTTACCTCCCACGGCGAGCGCCAGCCGTCGCCGTGCAGCGGATGCGTATCTTCCGGGTCGTTGCGCGCCACGGGCCAGAATTCTCCGTGCCAATGAAAGCCGCCGCCGGAAATGCGCGCCCACCAGGGCAGCATGGGGATGGAGGCGAAGCTTCGCGGGCTCTCCGACTCGCCCGTCCAGCGCCGAAAAATGGGCAAAACCTCGCTACCTCGTTTCAGGTCGAAGCCGGCGAGGCTGCCGCCGAGAGCCGGAAGCACATCCACCAGAACCTCGTCCGTCTCGATCCGCAGTTGTTCGGCCATCGCTTCCCCCGCCTTGACGCGTGACGCGCCGCAAAATCTAACTGATGTGAAGCGCTTTTAGGGAGGTGACATGCGTCTCATACAGTTCGTCACGCCGTCGGGCGACCGTGCCGTTGGAGCGATCGCCGACGAGGCCGCGCCGCGTGTGGTCAACAGCGCCACGAGCGTGCGCGACCTCGCGCTGAAAGCGCACCGCGAAAACCGCTCGCTCGCGGAGGCGGTCGAAGCGCATGGCCTCGGCGATGCCGTGGATTACGATGCGCTCATCGCCGAGAAGCGGCTCCTCGTGCCCCTCGATCACCCCGAGCCGTCGCATGTCGTCATCGCGCTGACCGGGCTCACCCATCTCGGCGGCGCGCAGACCCGCGATTCCATGCATGCAAAACTGCAGGGCGCCGACCTCACGGATTCCATGAAGATGTTCAAGCTCGGCCTGGAGGGCGGCAAGCCGGCGGCCGGGTCGATCGGCGTGCAGCCGGAATGGGCCTACAAGGGCGACGGCACCTGGATCGTCGCGCCGGAGCAGCCGCTGGAGCTGCCGGGCTACGCCGAGGACGGCGGCGAGGAGGGCGAGATCGCCGGCTTGTACGTCATCGGCGACGATGGCCAGGTGCTGCGCGTCGGCTATTCGATCGGCAACGAGTATTCCGACCACGTGATGGAGCGCCGCAATTATCTCTTCCTCGCCCATTCGAAGCTGCGGCAATGCTCGTTCGGCCCGGAGCTTTTGGTCGGCGAGCTGCCGGCGGAAGTGACGGGCACGATCCGCGTCTCGCGAAACGGCGCGGAGCTTTGGAGCGGCGAGCTCCTGTCTGGCGAGGCGAATATGTGCCACTCCATCGCCAATCTGGAGCAGCATCACTTCAAATATCCCGGCTTTCGCCGGCCGGGTGACGTGCATGTCTATTTCTTCGGCGCCAGCGGGCTGAGCACCGCCGCGGGGATCTCGCCGCAGCCGGGCGACGTGTTCGAGGTTTCTGCGCCGGGGTTCGGCCGGCCCCTGCGCAATCCGCTCGTTGCAGGCCGGCCGCACGAGGCTATATCGGTGAAGGCGCTGTGACGAGCCCATCCCGGAAAGGCTGACCATGACCGAGCTGCACCGCAATTTGATCGCCGGCGAATGGGTGGAGGGCGAAGACGCCAACGAGAACATCAACCCGTCCAATACGGAGGAGGTGGTCGGCCTCTACGCGCGGGGCTCCAAGGCCGATGCTGAGCGGGCTATCGCCGCGGCGAAGGCGGCCTTTCCGGCGTGGTCGCGCTCCGGCATCCAGCAGCGCCACGATATTCTCAAAAAAGCCTCCGACGAGATCATCGGCCGCAAGGAGGAGCTTGGAAGACTGCTGGCCCGCGAGGAGGGCAAGACGCTGGTGGAAGCGACCGGCGAGGTAGTCCGCGCCGGCCAGATCTTTGCCTTCTTCGCCGGCGAGGCGCTGCGGCTGAACGGCGAGCTCGTCCCCAGCGTCCGGCCCGGCGTCGAGGTGATGGTGCAGCGCGAGGCGCTCGGCGTCGTCGGCCTGATCACGCCGTGGAACTTCCCGATCGCCATTCCCGCCTGGAAGATCGCGCCGGCAATCGTCTACGGCAACACGGTAGTGTTCAAGCCGGCCGACCTGGTGCCGGGCTGCGGCTGGGCGCTCGCCGACATCCTCGACCGCGCCGGCCTGCCCAAGGGCGTCCTCAACCTCGTCATGGGCTCCGGCTCGGTGGTCGGCCAGGCGATCCTCGACAGCCCGGACGTCGACGCCATCTCCTTCACCGGCTCGGTGGCGACCGGCAAGCGCGTGGCGAAAGCCTCCGCCGAGCACCTCCGCCGCTTCCAGCTGGAGATGGGCGGCAAGAACCCGCTGGTCGTCCTCGACGACGCCGATCTGAAGACGGCGGTGGAATGCGCCGCCAACGGCGCCTTCTTCTCCACCGGCCAGCGCTGCACGGCGTCCTCGCGCCTCATCGTGACGGAGGGCATCCACGACCGCTTCGTCGGCGCGCTGGTGGAGCGCATGCAGGGCTTGAACGTCGACGATGCCGTGAAGGAGGGCACGCAGATCGGCCCGGTCGTCGACCAGAAGCAGCTCGACCAGGACATCGACTATATCGGCATCGGCCGCGACGAGGGCGCGAACGCTCGCCTGGGGCGGCGAGCGGCTCAACCGCGCCACGCCGGGCTTCTACCTGCAGCCGGCGCTGTTCACCGAGACGACGCTCGACATGCGCATCAACCGCGAGGAGATTTTCGGGCCGGTGGCGAGCGTCATCCGCGTCAAGAACTACGACGAGGCGCTGCAGGTGGCGAACGACACGCCGTTCGGCCTCTCCGCCGGCATCTGCACGGCGAGCCTGAAATATTCCACGGATTTCCGCCGCAACAGCCAGGCCGGGATGGTGATGGTGAACCTGCCGACGGCCGGCGTCGACTATCACGTGCCGTTCGGCGGCCGCAAAGCCTCGTCCTACGGACCGCGCGAGCAGGGCCGCTATGCCGTCGAATTCTATACGATCGTGAAGACCACCTACGCCCTGCCGGTCTGATGGTTCGCCATGTCGGCCGCCTTGATCGGCATCGACTGGGGGACGAGCGCCTTCCGCGCCTTCCTCCTCGACGCCGCCGGCAGCGTCCTCGACCGCCGCTCCGGGCCGCACGGGATCCTCAGCGTCACGGACGGCGATTTCGCCGGTGTGCTGCAGGCGCAGCTCGGCGCCTGGCTCGGCGGGGCCGTGCCGGTTCTGATGTCCGGCATGATCGGCAGCCGCCAGGGCTGGATCGAGGCGCCCTACCTGACCTGTCCGGTCGGCCTCGCCGACTTGGCGGCGGGGCTGGTGCGCGTCCCGTTCGAGGCTGCCGAAATCCGCCTCGTGCCCGGCGTCGAGACCGCCACCGCCACGATGCGCGACGTCATGCGCGGCGAGGAGACGCAGGTTTTCGGCGCAATGGCGCGGCTGGGTCTGGAGTCCGGCCGTTTCCTGCTGCCGGGCACGCATTCCAAATGGGTGCTGGCTGAGGGCGGAAAGATCGCCTCCTTCGCGACCTACATGACCGGCGAGATCTATGCCGCCGCGCGCGCCCACACGATCCTCGGCCGGCTCATGCAGGAGGGCGAGGCGAGCGGCGCTTCGTTCGCGCGGGGCGTGCGCGAGGGGGCGCGGGCGGGCACGCCGGGCGCGTTGCTGCATCGCCTGTTCGGCGTGCGCACGGCGGGCCTGTTCGGCGAGATTTCCGCGGCCGATCTGTCGGACTATCTGAGCGGGCTGCTGATCGGCGCCGAGATCGGCGACGCCGGCCGGCAGGGCGGCCCCGTGCACATCATCGCCTCCGACGCGCTGGCCGAGCGCTACAGGAGCGCCGCCGCCGAGCTCGGCTTCATGGCGGACATCGTGCCGTCGGATTGCATCCTCGACGGCTACTTGGCGATCGCCCGCCTGGCCGGGTTGGCCGGCGGCGACGCGGCGCGGTGAGCAAGATGGATCTCGCAGACGCAATGGCGGAGCTGCCGCTGGTGGCGATCCTGCGCGGCATCCAGCCGGCTGAGGCGATCGACATCGGCGCGGCGCTCGTCGACGCGGGGTTCCGGCTGATCGAGGTGCCGCTCAACTCGCCGGAGCCGTTCCGCTCGATCGAGCTCCTGGCGGAGAACTTCGGCGAGGCCGCGCTGATCGGCGCCGGCACGGTAATGGACGCCGCGGCGGTCGCGCGCGTGGTCGGGGCGGGCGGCCGGCTGATCGTCATGCCGCATTCCGATCCGGAGGTGATCCGCGCGGCCAAGGCGGCGGGCGCCTGGTGCCTGCCGGGCGTCGCCACGCCGACGGAGGGCTTTGCCGCGCTGAAGGCGGGAGCGGACGGCCTGAAACTCTTTCCCGGCGAGGCCCTGCCGCCGGCCGTGGTAAAGGCTTGGAAGGCAGTGTTCCCGCCCGAGGTGCCGCTGCTGCCTGTCGGCGGCATCGCGCCGGAGACGATGGCCGGCTATGTGGCCGCCGGCGCCGCCGGCTTCGGCATCGGCTCCGCGCTCTACAAGCCCGGCGTCGACGTCGACGGAAATCCGCCGGCGCGCGGATGCCTTTGTGACGGCTTGGCGCGCCATTCGCCGTTGATGGCCCCGAGCACGTTCGCCGCCAAGCGGCGGATGGCGGGCCTGGTCCGAAGCGGATAAGGTGCTGTCCTAGCGAGCGCCCGACGAGGGGAGGGCCGCATGCCGAACCGCTTCGACAACGACCGCAGGAAACGCATCGCGGCGCTCCGCAAGCGCCTCTCCGGCGAGGCGGAAGGCAAGGCGCTTGCCGCCTTCGCGGACATCCTCTTCGGGCATGCCGCGGGCGAGGACCTGGTCGAATACGACGCCGAGGCGCTCGCCGGGATCAGCCGCGACGCCTTCGCCTTCTTCCGCCGCCGCGACGAGCCGACCATGGTGCGCGTCGCCGACCTTCCGGGCACCGATCTGAAGGGGCGGACCCACAGCGCGATCGAGGTCCTCACCGCCAACCGGCCGTTCATCTTCGATTCCATCCTCGGCGAGCTGCAGGCCTCCGGCCATGCCGTCCGCCTCGTCGTCCACCCCATCCTGGAGGTGCGGCGCAACGCGGTGGGGGAGGTGGAGAAATTCGCGCCGGCCGGCGGCGATCCGGCGAGCGACATGCCGCGCGAGAGCTTCGTGCATCTCCACGTGCCGCTGATCGGCGACCCCGCGGAGAAGGACGCGCTGGCAGAGCGGCTCCGATCGCTGCTCGCCGATGTGCAACATGTGACCGACGGACTGGCGGGCGATGCGCGCGCGCCTCCGCGGCGCGATCACCGATTTCCGCAACGACCATCCCCCGCTGCCCGAATCGCTGGTCGAGGAGACGGTCGCGTTCCTGCAATGGCTGGAGGACGACAATTTCGTCTTCATGGGCATGGGCGAATATGCCTACAGCGGCGACGACGCGTCGGTCGAGGCGCCGCCGCCGAGCGGGCTGGGGCTGCTCCGCGATCCGAGCGTCAAGGTGCTGCGGCGCGGCGCCGAGCTGGTGACGGTGACGCCGGAGATCCGCGCCTTCCTGATGGCCTCCGACCCACTCATCGTCACCAAGGCGAACGTCCGGACGCGCGTACACCGGCGCGACTACATGGACTACATCGGCGTCAAGATCTTCGAGGAGGGCAAGGTCACCGGCGAGCTGCGGATCGTCGGGCTGTTCACCTCGAGCGCGTTCACCCAGTCGGTGCAGAAGATCCCGCTCATCCGCCGCAAGATGGCAAAGATCCAGAAGCGGGCCGGCTTCGACCCGGCCAGCCATTCCGGCAAGGCGCTCGTCAACATCTTGGAGAATTATCCGCGCACCGAGCTGTTCCAGGCCGAAGAGGACGTCCTCTTCGAATTCGGCCATGGCGATCCTGCAGCTGGAGGAGCGGCCGCGGGTGCGGGCACTGGCGCGGCGCGACCGCTTCGACCGCTTCGTCTCGGTCCTCGTCTTCGTGCCGCGCGACCGCTACACCTCCGATCTCCGTCAAAAGATCGGCACGGCGCTGGCCGAACTCTACGACGGCCGCGTCTCCGCCTTCTTCCCGGATTTTTCCGAGACGCATCTGACCCGGGTGCAATTCATCATCGGCCGCAATCCCGGCCAGGGCCCCGAGCCGGCGCAGGAGGAGGTCGAAGCGCGAATCCGCGGCATCGTCCGCACCTTCGAGGACGAGCTGGCCGAGGCGCTCAACGCCGTCTTCGCGCCGGAACGGGCTGCCGAGCTCCTGAAGAACTATGCCGGCGCTTTCGGCTCCGACTACCGGGCCGCCTTCACCGCCGAAGATGCCGTCGCCGATATCGCGATTGCCGAGCGCCTTGAGCCGGACGGCATCGAGGCGCGCTTCTTCCGCCGCGCCCGGATGCCCCAGACCGAAGTGGCGCTTCGCTTCCACCATCTCGGCGAGCCGATCCCGCTCTCACGCCGCGTGCCGCTCCTGGAGAATCTCGGCTTCTCCGTCATCAACGAGCGCACCTATTGCATCGCGCCGGCGGAGCGGCCCGGCGCTCTTCCTGCACGACATGACGCTGTCGCTGCGGACCGTGCTCGCGCTAAAACCGGCCGCCGCGAAACGGCTGCACGATACCGTGCTCGCGGTCTGGCGCGACAAGGCGGAGAATGACGGCTTCAACGCGCTTGTGCTGAGCGCCGGGCTGCATTGGCGGGAAGCGGCGCTGCTCCGAACCGTCGCGCGCTATCTCCGCCAGACCAACGTCCCCTATTCGCTCGACTATCTCTGGGGCGCCCTGCAGCGGAACCCCGCTCTGGCGGCGCTGCTCATGGCCCGCTTCGCCGCGCGCTTCGCCCCCGGCATCGCGCAGCGCGAGCGCGCCGAGGAGAAGGCGGACCGGCAGGTCCAGCAGGCCCTGGATGCGGTGCACAACCTCGACGACGACACGATCCTTCGCAATTTCCGCCAGGTGATCGCCGCCGCCCAGCGGACGGATTTCTTCGGCGCAGCCGAGTCCGGCGACGCGCCCTCCGCCGTCACCTTGAAGATCGATCCGGGGGCGCTTGCCTTCGTGCCGCTGCCGCGGCCGTTCCGCGAGATCTTTGTGCATTCGCCCGAGGTGGACGGGCTGCACATGCGCTTCGGGCCGGTGGCGCGCGGCGGCCTCCGCTGGTCGGACCGGCCGCAGGATTTTCGCACCGAGGTGCTCGGCCTCGTAAAGGCGCAGCAGGTGAAGAACGCCGTCATCGTGCCGGTCGGCGCCAAAGGCGGCTTCGTGCCGATGCGGCTGCCTGCCGCCGGCCGCGAGGCGGTGTTCGAGGCCGGGCGGCAGGCCTACATCAACTTCGTCGATCGCCTCCTGTCGGTGACCGACGACATCGAAGGCGAGGCGATCGTGCCGCCGGCGGACATGGTCCGCCACGACGGCGACGATCCCTATCTGGTGGTGGCGGCCGACAAGGGCACCGCCACCTTCTCCGACACCGCCAACGGCATCGCGCTCAGCCGCGGCTTCTGGCTGGGCGACGCCTTCGCCTCCGGCGGCTCGGCCGGCTACGACCACAAGGCGATGGGCATCACCGCCCGCGGCGCCTGGGAGGCGGTGAAGCGGCATTTCCGCGAGATGGACGTCGACATCCAGACGCACGCCTTCAGCGTCGCCGGCGTCGGCGATATGTCCGGCGACGTGTTCGGCAACGGCATGCTGCTTTCCCGCACCACCCGGCTCGTCGCCGCCTTCGACCATCGCGACATCTTTGTCGATCCCGACCCCGACCCGGAAAACGCTTTTGAGGAGCGCCTGCGGCTCTTCCGGATGCCGCGCTCCAGCTGGCAGGATTACGACCGCGCACTCATTTCGAACGGCGGCGGCGTCTTTTCGCGTGCCGAGAAGCAGATCGCGCTGTCGCCGGAGGCGCGAAAACTCCTAAAGCTCTCCAAGGCCAATGCGCGGCCGGCCGAGATCATGTCGGCCATTCTTCGCGCCCCGGTCGACCTCCTCTGGTTCGGCGGCATCGGCACCTATGTGCGCGGGCCGGAGGAGACCGACGCCGATGTCGGCGACAAGGCGAACGACGCGATCCGCATCGGCGCCCCGGAAATCGGCGCGAAGGTGGTCGGGGAGGGCGCCAATCTCGGCATGACCCAGAAGGCGCGCATCGCCTACGGCCTCCGCGGCGGGCGCTGCAATTCCGATGCGGTCGACAATTCCGCCGGCGTCAACACCTCCGACGTGGAGGTGAACATCAAGATCGCGCTGGCGCCGGCGGTGCGCTCCGGCCGGCTGCCGCCCGACGCGCGGCTGGAGCTCCTCAAGTCGATGACCGACGACGTCGGCGCGCTCGTCCTTCGCAACAATTACCAGCAGACTTTGGCCATCTCGCTGGAGGAGCGGCGCGGCCTGGAGAACCTTCCCAACCAGCTGCGGCTGATGGCCGAGCTGGAAGCGCGCGGCCTCCTCGACCGCGGCGTGGAGTCGCTGGGGAGCGATGCCGAGCTCGAGGCGCGCGCCACCGCCGGGCATGGCCTGACCCGCCCCGAGATCGGCACGCTCCTGGCCTTCGCCAAGATCGCAGTCTCCGAGGACATCGTCGGCAGCTCCATCCCCGACGACCCGTACCTCGCCCGCGAGCTGTTCCGCTATTTTCCCGCGGAGATGCGGGAGCCTTTCGCGGCGGAGATCCAGAGCCACCGGCTGCGGCGCGAGATCATCGCCACCCAGCTCGCCAACTCGCTGGTCAACCGCGGCGGCCCGACGCTCCTTGTCGCGGCGCGCGACCGCACCGGCGCCAGCGTCGCCGACCTCACCCGCGCCTACGCAGCGGTGCGCGATTCCTTTGCGCTGCAGGATCTGCATGCCGAAATCGACGCGCTCGACACCAGGATACACGGCAAGCTGCAGCTGGAGCTCTATACGAGCGTGCAGGACGTGCTGGTCGACCGGCTCGGCTGGTTCACCCGCAATCTAGACCCTGCCAAGAGCCTGGCCGAGATCGTCGCGCATTTCCGCGCCGCGCTCGACGCGCTTGCCGGCATGCTGCCGGAGCTGGTGTCGCGGCCGCACGCCAGGGCGCTCCGCGAGACCGAGGCGCGGCTCAAGGCCGGGCGGGTGCCGGAGCCGCTCGCGGCGCGGCTGGCGCTGCTGCCGGCCCTGGCGCGCTCCAGCGACGTCGTGCTGATCGCCGACCGCACGGGACGTCCGATCGCCGAGGCGGCGACGTCCTTCTTCGCCATCGCCGACCGATTCGGCTTCGCCCGCCTGGACGACATGGTCGGCGAGATCGAGGCAGGCGGCTATTACGAGAATCTGGCGCTGCAGAAGGCGCGTGACAGCCTGGAATCGGCGCAGCGCGATCTGGCGCGGAGCGTGCTGACCAACGGCCGCAACCCGTCCGACGTGGCGGGCTGGGAGGCCTCCAACGGCGGCCGCATCGGCGCCACCGCCGAGCAGGTGGCGAAGATCTTGGCCGACCGCCGCCCGAGCCCGGCCAAGGTGACCGTGGCGGCGAGCCTCCTGTCGGAGCTGGCGCGGGGGTGAGCGGGCGGGCGCGCGAATTCGTCCCGCGGCCTCTCGGCCCGAGGTGATCAAAGAGCCCGGCCGGTGTCGCCGGCCCGAAAATTCCCTCGTTCGAGGGAGCGGAGCGCCTGAACAACGCCTCGCAACTTTTTAATGGCGCCTCCAGGCGCTCCGCGCGGCGTTATACGTTCCCCAACTCGCCCTATCGTCTTCCCGTCCCGCCCCGTGCTTGCGCCCGAAGCAGGAACTCTAGCCGTGCAACATCCGGCACCGGGATTGCTCCCGAGGGGGGCCCTTCTGAGGAACGCCGTCCCGGCTCCTGACCGAGGCTCCGTGGCGGCGCCGCCCACTGCTCCCGAAAAGCTCCGGTCCGCGCGTTCCGGTCCCTCGTCGAGCAGCGGTATCTCGCGAGCTAGCACAAACGAGGAGGGATTGTCTAGGAATTTCTTCTCACAAGCTTGTGAGCAGGAGGAGGTCCGCTCCGTCTCAGGATATCGTTGAGAGGCGCGGGCCTTTTTCCTCTCCCCCGTGGGGCCTGTTGCATAATGGGGCTTTGGGAGATTGACCGGCCTGATGTCGGCCGGGGACGGATTGGATGGGGCATTTTGTTGCCTTGCTCCTGGCCCTTGCGGGGCTGCGGAGCATCGGTTGGCCGGCGGATGGCGGAATCAGGGCGCAATGGCACCCAGCGACGCATGTTGAATGCGATCGCCGCCATCAGCAGCTGGGCGCCGGCCTTTGCCAGGCCGATGTAGCGGATGCTGGTCAGCCGCATGCGCCGCTTGAGGGTGGCGAAGGTCGTTTCCACGGCGGCGCGTCGTCGGGCAATAAGGCGGTTGTAGCGCTTCAGGCGGGGTGGCAGATCGGGGTGGTGCTTGTTTGGCCGCCGGGCGATGCGCGGCTTCCTGCCCTGCGCCTTCAGCCGCGCCCGGCGGGCGTGCGTATCGTAGGCCGCGTCCGCCCACACCGCCCGCTCGTCGCCGCGGATCAGGTCGTCCGCCGGGATGGTGTCGTTGACGTTGGCAGGCGTGGTGATCAGCGAGCGGATCAGGCCCGAGCCCTCGTCCACGCCGACATGCGCCTTGTAGCCGAAGGTCCAGCCGCTGCGGCCCTGGCGCTTGGCAAAACGGGCATCCGGATCCTGCGACGGGCGGTCTTTGCTGGGCGGCGCCGAAACCGCCTCGATCAGGCTGGCGTCCAGCATCGTGCCGCGCTTGAGGATCACCCCCGCCTTGTCCAGCTGCCGGTCGAGCTCGCCGAATAGCTTGTCCAGCAGCCCTTCGGCGATGAGCCGGTTCCTGAAGCGGTTGAGCACCGTGTGGTCGGGCACCGCCTCCTCCAGGCTCAGCCCGGCAAAGCGCCGGAAGGAAAGCCGGTCGTTCAGGGCTTCCTCCAGCTCCCGTTCCGACAGCCCGTAAAGCGCCTGCAGCAGCAGGCCCTTGAACAGAACCAAGACGGGATAGGCAGGCCGCCCGGGGCTGGCCTCGTCGCGCAAATGAGCAAGCAGCTTCTCGAACCGATACCACTTCACCAGACCGTCCAGCCGATCCAGATGTGCGTTGCCGCCGGCTTTCACCGGCAAAAGCGCATCCACAAAACCCAGCTGCCCCGTCCGTTTCACCGCCATCGGCCCGACTCCCCGAAATCCATCCCCAGGGAATCACACCCAGCGAATTTCGCAACAGGCCCCAGTGGGGAGAGGCCGAGTCCGCGCGCAGCGCGGGTTCTGGCGCTGAGCTCGACGATCTCGTCCCTCACCCGCTCGCGTTCCGCGAGTCGGCCTCTCCCCGGAGGGGAGAGGAGGTTGCTCCGCCGGGAGCTGGAACTCCGGCGGCGAGCCAAGTTCTTTCCTCCCCCGTGGGGAGAGGCCGAGTCCGCGGTCCTGACCGGCTACATGGGTAACAGAATAGACCGGCGACATGGGTAACAGGTCAACTGATCGGCGAGGAGGACCTTGCCGATGGGATGGAGGGAGACCTGTGCCATGGATGAACGGATGCGGTTCGTGTTGGCGGTAGAGAGGGAAGAAGAGCCGATGGCGGCGTTGTGCCGGCGCTTCGCGGTGAGCCGGCGGATCGGCTACAAATGGCTGGAGCGCTACCGGGAGGAGGGTCCGGCGGGTCTCTTCGACCGCTCGCGGGCACCGCTGCATCATCGGCAGGAGGTGAGTCCGGAGACGGCCGAGCGCTGCCTGGCGGTAAGGCGCCTGCATCCGACCTGGGGCCCGCTGAAGGTGCGTGCCCTGCTGGCGCGGCTGGAGCCGCAGACGCGCTGGCCGGCGGCGAGCAGCATCGCCTGCCTGTTCGACCGCGAGGGGCTGACGGTGAAGCGGCGGCTGAGAAGGCGGGCGCCGCCGGCGAGCGCGCCGTTTGCCGCCTGCGGGGCAGCCAACGACGTGTGGGCGATCGACTTCAAGGGTTGGTTCCTGACCGGCGACGGGACGCATTGCGAGCCGCTGACGTTGTCGGATGCGCACAGCCGCTATCTGTTGCGCTGCCAGGTTCTGCCGAAGACCGACACCGGACATGCGTGGCCGGTGCTCGACGCCGCCTTCCGCGAGTTCGGCCTGCCCAAGCGGCTGCGCTCCGACAACGGCCCGCCGTTTGCCTCCACCGGCGCCGGCGGGCTGTCGCAGCTTGCCGTCAAGATGATCAAGGCGGGAGTGACGCCGGAACGCATCGCCCCCGGCAAGCCGCAGCAGAATGGCCGGCTGGAGCGGCTGCACCTGACGCTGTTGCAGGACACCGCCACGCCGCCGGCGCGCTCGCTGCGAGAACAGCTCGAGCGTTTCCGCGCCTTCCGGCGCCTCTACAACGACGAGCGCCCGCACCAGGCGCTGGCTAACGCCACGCCGGCCGAGCACTATGCCGCCTCGCCGCGGCGCTTCGACGGGGTCTTGCGCGAACCCGACTATGCCGCCGACGTCGAGGTCAGGCGAGTGCGCTTGAACGGCGAGATCAAATGGCAGGGCAAGCTCGTCTACATCAATTCGGCGCTGGCCGGCGAGCCGATCGGCCTGGCGGAAGGCGAGGACGGTTGCTGGGCTGCCCATTACGGCCCGGTGGCGCTCGGCTTCATCGCGCATGGCGGCCATCGCCTGAACAAGCCACCGCGACAAGCCTGTGGACTTGTGGACAACGCGGCGCGTTGCCCACAGGGTCCACAGCCGCAACAGCAACAACAGCAGACCTGAACAAAGCCAGAAATGTGTTACCCATGTCGTCGGTCAGATCTGTTACCCATGTCCCCGGTTGCACACCGCGCGTAGCGCGGAGCCGGGTGAGGGTTCTGGCGCCGAGCTCTGCGATCTGTCCCTCACCCGCTCGCGTTCCGCGAGTCGGAGAGGAGGGTGCTCTCCCGCCCGCATCAGTCGCAACGCTCCCGGCCAAGCGCTCTCCGAAGCAGACAAATCGCCAGAAAACTGCTGAACGGGGCGGTCCCGGTACGCCGCCGCGACGTCTGGCCACAACCGCGCGCCGTTCTTGAACGGCCTGGCTGAGCGGGCACGTGTCACCAGTTTTTAGCCACACGGCGCTTGCATCGTGCCATAGTTATGCACGTGCACTCGTTTGAACCCATGCCAATCTCCAGCCGATTTGTAATCCGGACGACAATCGCTCTGCTTACCGTCGGGTTTACGACGCTTCTGGCCGTAGTCGGGATGACGATATGGTTCAGCGAGCGGGCCCAGGTCTCATTCAATGCGGTCGTCGAGGCGCGGGATACTCGCGGTCTAGCGGTCGAACTCCGCAATGCCGTGCAAACGGCGGAGTCCAGCCAACGGGGCTATATCGCGACCTCGAACGAGATTTACCTCGCTCCTTACGACCGGGCGAAGACGCAGGCCTTACGGCAGCTAGGGAACCTGCAGCGTACGCGTGTCCAAGTCGATACGAAGGTCCTGCTGGACCGATTGTCGGCCACGCTGGCGGAGAAGATGCAGGAGATGGACAGCAGCATCGCGCTGAAGACCGCAGGACGCAACGCCGAGGCGCTCGCTATCCTGCGCACGAACCGTGGCAAGGCCTTGATGGACGAGGCCGACCTGTTTCTGTCAGGGATCATCCGGGCCGCCGACGAGCGTCTAACCGCGGCCGTGGGTGAGCAGAGGGAGAACGCGGCCGTACTGCGCTGGCTCTCCATGGCCGGCGGGAGCCTCATCATTATTGTTGTCGGCGCCCTAATGGTCACACTACACCGCTATACGCGTGAGGTGACGATCGCGCGCGACCAGATCCGCCTAGTGAACACGACACTGGAGAGCCGCGTCGAGCAGCGTACTGCCGATCTGGCGAGGGCGCGCGACCGGGCGCAAGCGCTCCTCGCCGAGGTTAACCATCGGGTCGCCAATAGCCTATCGTTGGTAGCCGCGCTGGTTCGTCTCCAGAGCAGATCCCTGGTAGACAAAGCGGCCAAGGACGCGCTGGAAGAGACCCAGGCCCGCATCGATGCCGTATCCATGGTCCACAAGCGGCTCTACAGTTCGGGGGACGTGGGGCAGGTCGCTCTCGATGAGTATCTCTCCGGCCTCCTCGGCCACCTGCAGACAACGATGCACGACAATGGGCACGGAGCGTCGCTGCGTCACGAGCTGGAGCCCGTTAAGCTAGATACCGACGCCAGCGTGAACCTGGGCGTAGTGCTCGCGGAATGGGTAACGAACGCGTTCAAGTACGCGTATTCAGACCAGCCCGGCGAGGTCAGGGTTAAGCTGAAGCACCGCAATGATGGACGTGGCGAACTCGTCGTCGAGGATGATGGCGTCGGACGGCAGAGCGGGTCGGTGAAAGGTACCGGTCTTGGGAGCCGTATTGTATCAGCAATGGCGGCTACGATGGGAGCGGAAATCGAATACCTGACCCGGCAGCCCGGCACGGCCGCGCGGCTGGTTTTTCCGCTCGTTTCGTCAGGCGCGCCTGCCACCTGATGGCCGGCAGTAAAGGGCAAACAAGCTAGGGGCACAGATCGATGGCACGCTTGCCGGTTTTGTTGTGGGTGGGCGCGCTGCTGTTCCCGTTCGCGCTGCTCGCAGCACCTCTGCCGAGTGCCTTCGGTCAGGGTGCCGTCACGGACGGACCGCCCGGAATCACAGTTCCCACCGTACTCCCGCCATTCAATCCGGATGCGCCTGAATGCAGCCCTCCGACCGATCTACAGAGGGTCCTCGTTTTCGCGCAGGACAACGAGCGGGAGTTCATGCAGGGCGTCGGACGCGGCCTGTCTCTCGCTGCGTCCGAGCGCGGAATGGAATATCGCGTGGCGCTCGCGAACAACGATGGCCGTCGGATGATCGAGCATATCCAGGCACTACGCGCGGAACGCATCGGCGCCGTGGTCGCAGCCCCAGTTGACGCCCCGTCCCTTAGCCGGAGCCTGCAGGAGCTGATCTGGCAGGGCGCGTACGTCGGCACCGTGGTCCCGCCCCCGGCAACCTCGCTGCTGAACGCCCCGCAGTACCTGACGGGCAGAGTCCTGGCGCAAGAAGCTGCGGCCTACATTAGAGATCACCTCGGTGGGAGAGCTCGTGTAGTGCTGCTCACGCATGACAGCTTGCAGTTCCTGGCGCCCCGGTTCGTTGCCATGCGCGATGTGCTGAATGAGATGCCCGATGTGTCCGTCGTCGCAGATATTTCGCCGGTCACCGTCAACAAAGAAGGCGGCCTCGCCATGATGCGCACCATCCTGCTCGCCCATCCGGAGGTCGATGTCGTGCTGGGCGCGGACACTGTCGTCCTCGGGGCCTTGGCCGCGGTTCGCGAAGCCGGCAAGGAACGTCCGGACCAATTCTTCGGCGGAATCGACGGTGAACCCGAAGCGGTTGCCGAGATCAAGCGCGGCGGACCTTACAAGGCAAGTATCAGCCTAGCCTCGCCGATTTTCGGATACGCGATGGGACAGCACGCGGCAGACTGGCTGGAAGGTAAAAGCATTCCGCAAGCAATGGATATCCTGCCGAGAGCCCTGACGCTTGAGAATATCGCTCAGTACGAGTCTGATGTTGCTGACCCTGTGCGGATCTACTCTAATCCAGTGCAGCGCGATTTATATCTTAAGATGTACGGAAATATCTGCTATGAGACGCGCAACAATTATTTGAATTTCCCGTGGTCGTCCGAGCGTCGCTGAGCTTGGCTGCTTCTACTTCTTGGCTGCGCAAAGAGGACCGACAGCTTTCGGCCAATGCCGGACAGCACAGGTGGAGCGGTTGCGCGGCGGAATAGATCGCGGGCACCTTCGAGGTGCCAAGGCAGCGTGGGCGCTGGTCGCGCCTGTTGCGTGGCGCTGCGCGCCACACGGATCCACCCCTCTCCGGCCCCTCGCGTGAACGCGAGGGGCACCCTCCCCCACAAGGGGGGAGGGTTTTTGGCGCCAGGCCGCCCGCGGCTACCTGATCGCCTCCCGAGGCCGGCGCTGGCGTTGCCCTCTCCCGGCGCTCCGGCAAGCCGGAGGGCCACCCTCTCCCGCAAGGGGAGAGGGGGCAGCCCGCCGGCGCTGACTCGTCGCGCTCTGCCCTAGCGGATGCCCTTGTCGATCAGCTCGACGAGGTCGTCGATCGAATCCGGCGTCACCACGCCGGCGCCGGTGTTGAGCGACAGGCCGGGCATCTTGTATTTCGCCGTCATGACGCATTGCACCACCGGCATGAAACCCTGCAGGTAGAGGAGCTGGTCGAGCGTCGCCGAGATGTAGCCGGACTTCAGCCCGTCGATCGTCGCCGGGGCGAGGTCGATGCCGCCGACGGTGATGTCGCCCGGCTGCTTGCCGGCCTGCTGCAGGATCTGCGCCATCTGCCCGGTGATGTTGCCGTGCTGCGTGCCGATCGCCTTCAGGTTCGGGTGGCTCTGGATGTAGGCGACGAGCACCGGCGTGGCGAGCGTCGGGTCGCTGTTGATCTCCTGGGTGATCTCCAGCCGCTCCACCTTCAGCCCGGCCTCCTCAAGCGTGTCGGCAAGGCCTTTTTCGGACTGGCCGCGCTCGGCTTGGCTGAACACCCCGTAGACCATCGCCTCGTCGCCGGCCTTGAGCCCGCCCTTCTCGATCATCGCCTGCGCGGTCAGCTTGCCGCCCTCGTAGAGGTCGACGCCGGCATAGCCGGTGCCCTTCGGCCCGAACTCCTGCTGCAGGTCGGTCATCGGCGAGTTGCCGACGGTGACGACGATGCCCTGGTCGACCGCCTGCCTGACGAGGTCCTGGAAGGCGGCGCTGCCGGGATGGCCCATGATCTCGATGCAATCGGGCTGCGCGGCGACCGCCTCCTTGAACTGGTTGATCATCGTCTCCGGCGCCCACGAGGAGAACTGCTCCTTGAGGTCGACGCCGAGCGCCCGGGCGGCCTCCGCGGCGCCGGTCTGGCGGGCGAGCGTGGCGCCGTCGCCGGCGGTGCCGCCCATCTGCATGTACATGGTGAGGCCGGAGCCGGGCAGCTCGTCCTGGGCCGACGCCGTGCCGAAGACCAGGCCCGCTACGGCCACTCCCGTCAGAAGCGTGCTGAGAATCTTCATGCTGTTTCCTCCCGTTCGATGACTCCGCCGTGCCCGCGACGCGGGGCTTTGGCGCACTATCCGGCCGGTCTTGCCCGGCCGATTCCCTGAAAACGTCCCATGCGAGCGAACAGATCGCGGCGGCGCTGCGGCTCGTCGACATAGAGGTAGAAGATGATGGCAATGAGGAAGATCAGCCCCTGGATGGTGCGCACCCAGGCGCCGGTCAGACCGGTCGCCACCAGGCCCGCTTCCAGCATGCCGATGATGAAGCAGCCGAAAAGCGTGCCGACGATCGTCGCCCTGCCGCCGAAGATGGAGGTGCCGCCGATCAGCACGGAGGCGATGGCGGTGAGCAGATAGCCCTGGCCCTGGTTGCCGAAGAAATTCTTGTTCTCCAGCGTGAGGAAGATCGCCGCCACCGCGGCGAGGCCGCCCATCAGCGTGAACAGCTTGATCTTCTCGCGGTCGACGTCGATGCCGACGACGCGCGAGACGGCGTTGGAATCGCCGATGAAGAGGACATGCTCGCCGAAGCGGTGGCGCCGGAGGATCAGCCAGAGGAAGGCCGCGATCAATGCGGTCCACAGGGCCTGCATGGGCAGCTGGCCAAGCCAGAACGGCCCGTCCGTCCCCAGCAGGGGCCGGCCGACCAGCACCTGCCAGACGGAGCTCTGCTCGGCGCCGCGGAGCGCATAGGATTTTCCGCCGGACAGAACGGTCGCCATGCCGGCCCAGAAGAACTGCGTGGCGAGCGTCGCCATGAAGGAGGGGATGCCGATCTTGGCGATGAGCACGCCATTGAGGAAGCCGACGAGAATGCCGGAGGCGAGCGCCGCGGCGACGGCGATCCAGCCGAGCTCGAATTCCTTGAACAGGATGGCGAAGACGAAGCCGGAGAAGGCGATGATGGCGGGAAACGACAGGTCGATCTCGCCGGCGCCGATGACGAAGGTGAGCCCGACGGCGAGCAGGATCAGCGGCGGCAGCGTCGACAGGAAGGTGGTGTAGATGAACGGCGACAGGAAAACCTGCGGCGCCGTGTACATGAACAGCACCAGAAGCAGCGCGAAGACGAGGATGATCGGCAGCCCCTCGATGCGCGCCATCAGCGAAGGTGCCTGCGGCTGAGCCATCCGCGCCTCAGGTCTTGTGCTGGAGGTCGATGAGGAACTCGGTCAGATCGACGACCGACATGTCCTGCGGCCTGATCTCGGCGACGACGCGGCCGCGGTCGAGCACGATCATGCGGTCGGCGACCTCGTGCACATGCGCGAGGTTGTGCTCGATATAGACGCAGGCGCGGCCGGATTCCTTTATGCGCCGCACGAAGTCCAGGACTTTGCGGACCTCCTTCACGGCGAGCGCCACCGTGGGCTCGTCGAGCACGATCAGGTCGGCCTTGAAATGCATGGCGCGGCCGATGGCGATGCCCTGGCGCTCGCCGCCGGAGAGCTGCGCGACGGTCGAATTCCGTCGAGATGCCGGCGCCGCGGAAGCCGATGGCGTTCATCAGGATGTCGTTGGCGACCTCCTTCTGGCGCTTGATGTCGATGAAGCCGAAGCGGTTGGTGATCTGCCGTCCGACGAAGAAATTGCGCCACAGCGGCTGTTTGTCGGCGAGCGATTTCTCCTGGTAGACGGTCTCGATGGCGAGGTCGTGCGCCATTCTGACCGAATAGTCCGACAGGTCGATCTCGCGGTCGCGGATGAAGATGCGCCCCGAGGTCGGCGCCAGCACGCCCGTCATCACCTTGATCAGCGTCGATTTTCCCGCGCCGTTGTCGCCGATCAGGCCGACGATCTCGTTGCGGCCGATGGTCAGCGAGATGTCGCTGAGAGCCCTGATCGCGCCAAAATATTTCTGGACGTTCTCCAGCCGCACGATGTCACGGAAGTCGCCGCTCGCCGGGCTCTCCTGGACGGCCAGCTGCTCCAAGCTTTTCCTCCCCTTCGGCCGGCCAAGTCTTTTACCTCGCTTGGTCTATCGAGCCGTCAAAAGCGTAAACAATCGCTACCGGAGGTCAAGCGAGCGGCGGCCCGGCGGCAAGATCGGCAGCTCGCTCCATCGTCTCGCCGTAGCCGGCTTTCTCCAGCACGTCTGCGGTGATGTCGAGGAGCGCGACCATGTGGCGGCGCGCCGCCTCGGCATCGCCGTCGCGGACCGCCTCGAAGACGGCCAGGTGCTTGTCGAGCGCGAAGCTGCTGTTGACGGCGGGATGCGAGGTCACGGCGATCGACGCCCTCAGCGCCTCCTCGATGCAGGCGCCGAGCCCGGACAGAAGGGCATTGCCGCTGGCGGCGAGCAGCAGCCGGTGAAAGGCCACATCCGCCTCGATCGTCGCCTCCGTGCGCGCGCCGGCGCCGCGCGCCAGCTCCAGCACGGCAATCTGCAGCTTTTCCAGGAGCGGCGGCGTCGCGTTGACCGCGGCCAGCGCCGCCGTTTCCGGTTCGACCATCCGGCGCACGGCGAACAGCTCGCGCAGGAACACCGGCTTCTCCGCCACCTGCTGACGCAATCGCAGCACGTCGGCATCGAGGAAGTTCCAGTAATGCGGCTCGCGCACGAAGGTGCCGAGTTTCGGCCGCGAGCGCACCAGCCCTTTGGCGGCGAGCATCTGCAGCGCTTCGCGAAGGCAGGTGCGGCTGACGCCGAATTCGCCGAGGAGCGCCGCCTCGTTCGGCAGAAGCTGACCGGCAGGATACACGGCCCCAAGGATGCGCAGCGCGAGCGCGTCGGCAACCCTTGTCTTGGCGCGCGCTGCCCTGACCGGCGGCTCCTTCATGTGCTCGCGCCCAACCTTGACTGCTTTCGTCATATGATTAGGCAGAAGCGGTGCCCGCCACAACCGCCGTCTGCTGCTCCGGAGGCAATCCATGACCGAACGCGCCGTCGCGACCTATCCGAGCCTGGCCGGACGGACCGTCTTCGTTTCGGGCGGGGCGAGCGGCATCGGCGAGGCGATCGTGCGCGCCTTCGCCGGGCAGGGCGCCAGGATCGGCTTCGCCGACATCATGGAGGAGGCCGGGACAAAACTTGCCGAGGAGCTGAGCGGCGAGGGCGCCGAGGTGTTTTTCGTGCCCTGCGACCTCACCGACATCGCCGCTCTGAAAGCCGCCGTGGCCCGCGTCGCAGCAGAGCTCGGCACCATCACGGTGCTGGTCAACAACGCCGCCAACGACACGCGCCACGATTGGCGTAACGAGACGCCGGAGAATTTCGACGCCCGCATTGCGGTCAACCTCAGGCACTTCTTCTTCGCCATCCAGGCGGTCGCCCCGGGCATGATCGAGGCCGGCGGCGGGTCGATCATCAATTTCGGCTCGATCTCCTGGATGGTGGGGAGCCGCGACCTGCCGGTCTACATGACCGCCAAGGCCGGCATACACGGCATGACCCGGTCCTTTGCCCGCGAGCTCGGCCCGCACCGCATCCGCGTCAATACCGTGCTGCCCGGCTGGGTGATGACCCAGCGCCAGCTGAGACTGTGGGTCAACGAGGAGACCGACAAGCTGCTCGCCGAGCGGCAATGCCTGCCTGACCGGCTGCAGCCGCACGACCTCGCCCGCATGGTGCTGTTCCTCGCCTCCGACGACAGCGCCATGTGCACGGCGCAAAATTTCATTGTTGATGGCGGCTGGGCGTAGCCCGGATGGAGCGAAGCGCAATCCGGGGCCAACATCTCCCGATCGCCTGCCCACCCCGCATTCCGCTCCGCTTCATGCGGGCTACAAAAAAAGAAGAAGGGGCCCGCAGGCCCCTTCCGTGATCCAATGCGGAGAGCAGCTTAGCCGCTCACGCAGGCGTCCACGTTCTCCTTCGTGCACTCGTCGAGGCCGGTATAGACAGGGTTGTCGACCGTCTCGCCCTTGATGATCTTGATCAGATAGTCCGGCGCCTCGCGGCCCATCTGGTACGGACGCTGACCGACATTGACCTGGCTGAAGCCGGCGCGAACCGTGTCGAGCTGGCAGCCGACCGTGTCGCCGGCGACGACGACGAGGTCGCCGCTCGCGAAGCGGTCCTTATACTGCTCGCCGGTGGCGTTGAAGGCTTCGCAGCCCTGCTGGGCCCAGCCGCCGAGAAGCACATAAGCCTTCAGGTCCGGGTTGGCGGCCAGCACGTCGGCGAACTGCTGGTTGGCGGTCGCGATGTCGTCGTTGGTGAAGGTCGGCGCGACCTCCGTCCAGCCGCCTTCGCCGGCCAGCGGGTCGCGGCTCTTGGTGGTGGAGGCCGTGAGCACCTCGCCCTTGATGCAGTCGCGGAAGCCGTAGCCGCGCTCGTTGAGGTTTTCGGCCGCCGGGTTGCCGAACATCAGCGCGACCTTGCCGCCTTCCGGCGACAGCTTTTTCAGCCACTCGCAGAACTTGACGCCCATGCCGTAATTATGGGTGCCGAAATAAGTCGTGCGGAGGCCCTGGTCCTCCGGCAGCAGGTCGGCGTCGATGGTCATGATGGCGATGTTCTTCTTTTTGATCTCCTCGGCCTTTTCCTTGAGCAGCTTGGCCATGGCCGGGGCGTTGGACGGCGAAATGGCGATGCCGGCGACGTCGTCGCGGGCGATCAGGTCGGAGACTATCTGGATCTCGCCCGCCTCATCGGAGGTGAGGGCGGGACCGGTGTAGAGGCACTCATACTCGGAATCCGGGTTGGCCGCGTTCCAATCGGCGCAGCCTTTGCCCATCACCGTGAAGAAGCCGTTGTCGAGGCCCTTCACCACGACCGCGAGCGTCTTCTTGTCCTGCGCCATGGCCGACCCGAAGGACAGCGTCAGCGCCGTCGCAGCCAGCAGAAGCAATATTTTTCTCATGCGAACTCCCTCCCTCTTGGCAAAATGCCGTTGTTCTTCAGCTTGCCGCCCCTGTCGGCTTGCGGCCAGTCACGATGAGCCGTTGCGGCGTGGCGACTGGTACGCAGAGTCGTTGAACGGGAACCGAGCTGTGCGGCGGACCACAAAACGCGTCCGTCCGGGACAGCGACGGCGCTTTCGCACCACCGTCGCGAGCAGCTAATCGCTATTAGTATGATTAGTCAATTGGCTCCGGCGATTTCGCGTCCTATGCTGGGAGCGACGTCCGCGCGCCAGCTTGCGTCGCTGTCGCAGGTGAGTCTAGCTATCGGCCGAAGAAGCACCCGCCCACGGTGCGGCCGGATTGGAGGAGGTTGTTGTGGCGGTGCTTGAATTGTCGTCGATCTCCAAAAACTACGGCGCGATCCAAGCCCTCAACGAAGTGTCACTGCGTTTGGAGCCCGCGCAGGTGGTTGGGCTAATGGGCGACAACGGCGCCGGCAAATCGACCCTGGTGAAGATCATCGCCGGCAATTTTCGTCCGTCGCACGGCGAAATCAGGATCGACGGCCAGCCCGTGCACTTCAGTCAGCCGATCGAGGCGCGCAGGCATGGCGTGGAGATCGTCTATCAGGAGCTGGCGCTCTGCGACAATCTTACGGCGGCGGCGAACGTCTTTCTCGGCCGCGAGGTGCGCAAGGGGTTTTGGCCGATCCGCGTTCTCGACTATGCCGCGATGTACCGGCGCGCCGGCGAGCTCTTCGGCGAGCTTAAGTCCGAGACGCGGCCGCGCGACCTCGTCAAGCAGATGTCGGGTGGCCAGCGGCAGGCGGTGGCGATCGCCCGCACGCGGCTATCCAACCCGAAGATCGTGCTGATGGACGAGCCGACGGCGGCGATCAGCGTGCGCCAGGTGGCGGAAGTGCTCAACCTGATCCGGCGGCTCCGCGACCAGGGGCTCGCCATCGTGCTCATCAGCCATCGCATGCCGGACGTCTTCGACGTGGCGGACCGCATCGTGGTGCTCCGGCGCGGCCGCAAGGTCGCCGACAAGGCGATCGCCGCCTCGTCGCCCGAGGAGGTCACAGGCCTCATCACCGGGGCAATTCAAACCGCGTGACGACGTGCGACAGCTGACGAAGGGAAGGACCGATCGCGATGACGATGACCCTTGAGGAAAGCATCAATCGGCAGACCCACAGCACGCTTGGCTGGCTCACGACGCGTCAGACTTTTTGGGTGTTCATCGCCGCGGTCGTCGCCTTCATCTACGTCTCCTATGCCAGCCCCTCCTTCCTGACCCCGGGCAACATCTTCAACGTTTTTCGCAATTTCGCCTTCGTCGGCATCATCGCCCTCGGCATGACGGCGGTGATCATCACCGGCGGTATCGATCTGTCGGTCGGATCGGTCCTCTGTCTGACCGGCATGGTGACCGGCATGATGATGGCGGCGGACTATTCCATCTGGCTGGCCGTGCCCGCGGGCCTGGGCGCAGCGCTCCTTGCCGGCGCCACCAACGGCGTGCTGATCGCCTACGTCGGGATGCCGCCCTTCGTCGTGACGCTCGGCATGATGTCGCTCGCCCGCAGCCTGGCCATGGTCATGTCCAACAACACCATGGTCTTCGATTTCGGCCGCGACCACGAGAAATTCATCGGGCTCGGCGGCGGCTCGACGCGCGGCTGGTTCGACCAGTTCGCTGCAGCGGCCGGCCCGGAGACGTGGCTTGGCGAAGTGTTCGCCTGGATGGCGACGTACGTGTTCGTCCCCAACCCGGCTGTGTTCCTCGGCGTCTTCGCCCTGCTGTTCGGCTTCGCGTTCCGCTGGTCGAAATGGGGCCGGCACATTTTTGCGATCGGCGGCAACGAGCATGCCGCGGTGCTGACCGGGGTGCCGGTCAAGCGCATCAAGGTCAGCGTCTACATGCTGTCCGCGCTGATGGCGGGCATTGCCGGTATCCTGCAGGTGGGCTGGCTCGGCACCATCACCACGGGCATGGGCACCGGCATGGAACTCATCGTCATCGCGGCGGTGGTCATCGGCGGCGCCAACCTGATGGGCGGCTCCGGAACGGCGTTCGGCGCCGTGGTCGGCGCGGCGCTGATCGAGATCATCCGCAACAGCCTGACGCTCCTAGGCATCAACCCGTTCTGGCAGGGCACCTTCGTCGGCACCTTTATCATCATCGCGGTGCTGTTCGACAGGATCCGCGACAACAAGCAGGCGATCGTCGACCTGACGCAGGCGATGCTCCGCCCGCGCAAGGAGAGCGGACCGGCCTGATAGGCGGGTTTACGCGGGCGCAGCCTTGCTTTCGCACAGCCTGGCTCGGCGCGTAGGTTCCTCCCCCGTCGCCTGCGACGGGGGAGGGGGACCATGCGCAGCATGGTGGACGGGGCGGGCATTAAGCGCGGCGGCTGGCATCCGCCCCCTCCACCGCCTTCGGCGGTCCCCCTCCCCCGCGATGCGGGGGAGGAACGGCGCGCAGCGTGCGCCGTCGAGTGGCCATTCCCGGCCTACGCCTCGATCGTGTAGCCCGCCTCCGTGAGCGCTTCGCTCAAGGCGGCGTAGCCGATCTTGGCGTATTTCAGCGGCGGAGCTTTCGCAGGATCCTGCTCCGCCTCGACCACCACCCAGCCTTCGTAGCCGATCTCGGCAAGGAGGTCGGCAACCGCCCGGAAATCGATCATGCCGTCGCCGGGCACGGTGAACACGCCAGCCAAAACCGCGTCGAGGAACGACGATGTTTTGAAGTCGAGCCTCTGCAGCACCTCGCGGCGGATGTCCTTGGCGTGCACGTGGTTGATGCGTTTGCCGTGCCGGCGGGCCATGCGCAGCGCGTCGCCGCCGGCGAAGGTGATGTGGCCGGTGTCGAACAGCAGCCCGACCGCCTCGCCGGTAAAATTCATCAGCCGGTCGACGTCGTCCTCCGTCTCGATCGCCGTCGCCATGTGGTGGTGGAAGGAGAGCGGCACGCTCTGCTCGTGGCAGTGCTCGGCGAAGGCGGTCAGCTTCTTGCCGTAGGCGCGCATCTGCTCGTCGTCGAGCCGCGGCCGGCGGGCGAGCGGCACGTCGCGCTTGTTCTGCACCGTGCCGGTCGTCTCGCCATAGACCAGAACGCTGGCGCCGTTCTCGCGGAACAGCTCCAGCTGCGCGTGCGCGCGGTCCTTCTCCCGGGCGAGCTCGTTCTCCAGCACGAGACCCGAATACCAGCCCGAAACGAGCTTTAGATCATGCGCGGCCAGCACTTCCTTGAGCTCGCGCGGCGTCTTGGGGAATTTTCCGCCGGTCTCCGTGCCGGTGAATCCCGCCTCGCGGCTCTCGGCGAGGCACACCTCGAGCGGCGTGTCGCCGCCGAGCTCCGGCAGGTCGTCGTTGGTCCAGGCGATGGGCGCGATGCCGAGGCGGGCTTTCATGCTGTTGTCCTTGCTTGCAGCGCTCTTAAACCCCGACCCGCTGCTTCTCGCGGCCCTTCGCCTGCTCGGCACGCGCCTTCTGCACCTCGGCGACGCGTCGCTCACCTCGGGCACGCCGACGTCCCACCAGGCGTCGCCCGGCGTCCAGGCATAGGCGTCCGTCTTGACCACGATCACCGTCGTGCGGTCGGTCGTCTTGGCCCAGCGGAGCGCGTCTTCCAGGTCGGTCAGGCTCTCCACGTTGCGGGTCAGCGCGCCCATCGAGGCGGCGTGCGCGGCGAAAGTCGACGTCGACCTCGTTGACGATGCTGCAGTCCTCGATCTGGTTGTTGAAGGACGGCACGCCCTTGGCGTTCTGCAGGCGGTTGATGACCGCGAAGCCGCCATTGTCGCAGAGCACGACGATCAGCTTGTGGCCGGTCAGCACCGTCGAATAGATGTCGGAGTTCATCATCAGGTACGAGCCGTCGCCGATGAAGGCGATGACGTCGCGGCTCTCGTCGGCCATCTTGGCGCCCCAGGCGCCGGCGATCTCGTAGCCCATGCAGGAGAAGCCGAACTCGCAGTCGAAGGTGCCGGGCGTCTTCACCTGCCAGTTCTTGCAGAGCTCGCCGGGAAAGCCGCCGGCGGCGGTCAGCGCGAGGTCGCGTCGCGCCGGCCACGCGGTTCGCCGCGCCGACCACCTGCGCGTAGCTCGGCACGTTGGTGTTGGTCGGCCGCGTCGCCGTCGCCGACCATGTCGTTCCAGTCGCGCGTATTCGGCCTCGCCGCGCGCCGCATCCAGCGCCTCGTCGCCGCGCCAGTCGCCGAGCGCCGCGCCGAGCTCGACGACGCTCTCGCGCGCGTCGCCCACCACGGAACAGCGCCCGGTGCTTGGTGGCGTCGAAGCGGCCGGCGTTGAGCGCGACGAAGCGCGCGTCCGGCGAGAACACCGACCATGAGCCGGTGGTGAAATCCTGCAGCCGCGTGCCGATCGCGACGACCACGTCGGCGTCGCCGGCGAGCACGTTGGCCGAGGCCGAGCCGATGACGCCGATCGGCCCGACATTGTGCGGGTGCTCGTGGGTGAGCGACGCCGCGTCCGGCGATCGTCTCGGCGACCGGCAGGCCGTGCCGCTCGCGCGAACTCGGTGAGCGCCTCCTCGGCCAGCGAGTAGCGCACGCCGCCGCCGGCGATGATGAGCGGCTTCTTCGCCTTCTTCAGAAGCGTCCGCCGCGCGCGACGATCTCGCCGCGGTCGGGCCGCGGCACGGCGGATGCGGTGGATGCGCGGCTCGAAGAACGCTTCGGGGTAGTCGAAGGCGAGCTCCTGCGTGTCCTGGCAGAGGCCGAGGAAGGCCGGCCCGCAATCGGCGGGGTCGAGCATGGTCGCCACCGCCTGCGGCAGCGACGAGATGATCTGCTCGGGATGGGTGATGCGGTCCCAGTAGCGGGTCACGGCGCGGAAGGCGTCGTTCACCGTCGTGGTCGGGTTGTTGAAATGCTCGACCTGCTGCAGCACCGGGTCGGGACGGCGGTTGGCGAAGACGTCGCCGGCGAGGAAGAGGACCGGCAGCCGGTTGGCCATGGCGCGTGCCCGCCGCCGTCACCATGTTGGCGGCGCCGGGGCCGATGGAGGAGAGCGCCACCATGATCTGCCGCCGCCGCTTCGCCTTGGCGAAGCCGATCGCGGCAAGCGCCATCGACTGCTCGTTCTGGCCGCG
The DNA here is from genome assembly GCA_963846475.1 of uncultured Alphaproteobacteria bacterium. Classification (GTDB taxonomy): domain Bacteria; phylum Pseudomonadota; class Alphaproteobacteria; order Rhizobiales; family Afifellaceae; genus DASWJZ01. The sequence continues at coordinate 683,636 of CAWJVZ010000003.1, forward strand.
CCAGGTCGGCAGCTCGTCCTTCACGGCCTCGAGCGCCTCCGAGAGGCAGGTGACGTTGCCGTGGCCGAAGATGGCGAAAACGCCCGGGAACAGCGGCACCGTCTCGCCGTCGATCTCGGTCTTCTGGCTGATCAGATAGCGCACCAGGGCCTGCGCCATGGTCAGGCGGACCGTCTTCATGTCTCCTCCCCCGGCGTTTCCCGGATGTTGGTCTATTCTCTTAGACAATCCCGAACGGCTCGGCGAGACGGACTCTACCGCCCCGGAAGCCGCCCCCCGGAAGCCATGGATCCGCAGCTTGACCTGTCCGGGCACTCGCCGTACAACCACTTGAGAGGTGATCCATGAGTGAAACCGTGACGCGTTCGGCGCGCATCGAGGCGCGCCTCACGCCCGCCGCCCTAACCGTGATCAAGCGCGCCGCGGAGATCCAGGGTCGTTCGGTCAGCGACTTCGTCGTCGCCGCCGCACAGGAAGCCGCGCACAAGGCGATCGAGGAAACGCACATCATCCGGCTTTCGGTGGAGGACCAGCGCGCTTTCGCAGAAGCGCTCCTCAATCCTCCGGAACCGACCCCGGCGCTGCGCCGCGCCTTCGAGCATCATCGGAGGCTGATCAGGGACTCGGGTGAGTGAGGAATTCCGGATCGCTCCGCTGCGGGGAGAGGACAGGAGGGGCTTCGATTCCGGCGTTGAAGCGCTCGACCGCTACCTGCGGCAGCAGGTCACGCAGGACGTCCGCCGCCGCGTCGGCAACTGCTTTGTTGCGCTCGATTCCGCTCACTCGATTGCTGGATATTACACTCTTTCCGCGACAAGCATTCTCCTGGCCGACTTGCCGCCCGACGTCGCGAAGCAACTGCCGCGCTACCCCCAGGTGCCGGCGGCTTTGATCGGCCGACTTGCCATCGACAAACGGTTTCGCGGACGCAAACTTGGATCCGCTTTGATCGCCGATGCAGTCTTGCGGGCAAAGCAAGCCGGGCCTGCGGTGTTTGCGCTCGTTGTCAATGCAAAGGATGAGGCCGTAATCGGCTTCTATCGGCACCATGCCTTTCGAATGCTCGCGAGCCGGCCATCCAGCCTGTTTCTCACGATTGCGACGGCGGACAAGGTGCTGTCCGGCTTGTAAGGGCGGCGACCCAAGGCGAGCGCAGAGCAGGTCGGCAGAAACCCAGAGACGAGGGAGCAATGGATGACGGTAACGACGGCAGGGCGGCTCGGCGTAGGGCTCGTCGGCAGCGGCTTCACGGGCAGGACGCATGCGGTACCGGTCCAGACGTAGATGGCGCGCTGAACAGGTCGCGATACCTCTCCCGCAGCGCGTTCTTCTGCACCTTGGCCATGGAATTGCGCGGCAGCTCGTCGACGATGACGACCCGCTTCGGCAGCTTGTAGCCGGCAAGCCGCGGCCTGAGCGCCCCGATCACCTCTGTCTCGGTGAGGTCGCGGTCGTCGGCGACGATGATCGCGACGACCGCCTCGCCGAAATCGGGGTGCGGGACGCCGACGATTGCGCTTTCCACGACGCCGGGGAGGGCGTCGATCTCCAGCTCCACTTCCTTGGGATAGACGTTGAAGCCGCCCGAAATGACCAGGTCCTTGCCGCGGCCGAGGATGAAGACATAGCCGCGCTCGTCGATCGTGCCGAGGTCGCCGGTGATGAAATAGCCGTCGGCGCGGAACTCGGCCTTGGTCTTCTCCGGCATCCGCCAGTAGCCGCCGAAAACGTTTGGTCCCTTCACCTCGATCACGCCGACCTCGCCGGGCGCGAGCTCGCTGCCGGTTTCCGGATCGGTCACGCGCAGCGACACGCCGGGGAGGGGGAAGCCGACGGAACCCGCCACGCGCTCGCCTTCATAGGGGTTTGACGTGTTCATGCCGGTTTCCGTCATGCCGTAGCGCTCCAGGATCGCGTGGCCGGTGCGGGCGAAAAAATCCCGGTGCGTATCGGCCAGGAGCGGCGCCGAGCCCGAGATGAAGAGCCGCATGTGCCGGGTCGCCTCGCGGGTCAGGCCGGGATGGGCGAGGAGCCGCGTGTAGAAGGTCGGCACGCCCATCAGCACGGTCGCCCGCGGCATCGCTAGCATGACCTCGTCGGCATTGAACTTGGGCAGGTAGATCATCGCGGCGCCGACGAGCAGGCTCACATTGGTCGCCACGAACAAACCGTGCGTATGGAAAATCGGCAGAGCGTGGATGAGCACGTCGCCGCCGGTGAACCGCCACGTCTCGACCAGCGCCTCGGCGTTGGAGCGGAGATTGGCGTGGCTAAGCATCGCGCCTTTGGAGCGCCCCGTCGTGCCGGACGTGTAGAGGATGGCGGCCAGGTCCTCCGGACCGCGATCGGCATCCATCCATGGCCCCGGCGCTTGCCCGGCCAGCTGCGGGAGCGATCCCTCGCCTGCCGCGCCGAGCGACTCGAAGCGCGCCGCGTGGCGCGCTGCAAGCTCCGCTAGCGGCTCGGCCTGCTCCGGCGCGCCTACAAACAGGGCCGGCTCGGCGTCGCCGAGAAAATAGTCGAGCTCGGCGGATGTGTAGGCAGTGTTGAGCGGCAGGAACACCCCGCCCGCCCGGACGGCTCCGAGATAGAGGAACAGCGCTTCGGGCGATTTCTCCACCTGCACCGCGACCCGGTCGCCCGGCTTAACCCCGCAAGCGGAAAGCGCCGCGGCGTAGCGCGCCGAGTGCGCCTCCACCTCGGCATAGGAGTAGGCTGTGCCATCTAACGCAACGAGGCAGGGTCGGGCCTCGCCAAAATGGCGCCCGAGGGCATCAAAGAGGTGATTGGGCAGCTTCGTCTCCCTAAGTCCGGCGCTGGAATAGCGCGTCGGCGGATTTTCGCACAAGTTCGGGAACGCCCGGCGCTTCGCGGGCTTTGCTTCGCACCGTGCCGCGGACCGAAAAATGCAGCGATCCAGCAAGCCAGCCGAGGCGGCGAGCCCGCCCGAATTCATCGAGCCGATGGAAGCGCGCTCCGTGGATGCTTTGCCCGACGATGCCGGCTGGCAGTTCGAGCCGAAATGGGACGGTTTCCGCTGCCTCGCCGTCAAGGCAGGGGAGGCGGTCGAGCTCTTCGCCAAATCCGGCAAGCCGCTCGGCCGCTATTTTCCTGAGATGGTCGAGCTGGTCCGCTCGCTTCCGGGCGAGCAATTCGTGCTGGATGGCGAGCTCGCCATCCCGATCGGCGATTCCCTGTCGTTCGACGCGCTGCAGATGCGGCTGCACCCGGCCGAAAGCCGGGTGCGAAAGCTCGCCGCCGAGACGCCGGCGATGTTCATCCTCTTCGATATGCTGATGGCGCCGGACGGGGAAAACGTCATCACGGCGCCACTGACCCAGCGCCGCGAGGCGCTGCAAAATTTCTTCGCCGCGGCCGAACGCCCGCGACTCCGCCTGTCGCCGATCACGCGCGACCGGGCCGAGGCGCAGCTTTGGCTCGACAAGGCCGGCGGCGCGCTCGACGGGGTGATCGCCAAGCGGCTCGACGGCCCTTATGAGGCGGGCGAGCGCGCCATGCTGAAGGTGAAGCGGCTGCGCAGTGCCGACTGCGTCGTGGGCGGGTTTCGCTACGGGACGAACAGCAAAAAGGTCGGCTCGCTGCTTCTCGGCCTCTACAATGATGAGGGCCAGCTGGACCATGTCGGCTTCACCTCGACCATCACCGAAGCGGAGCGTGGGGAACTGTCGCAAAAGCTGGAGGCGCTCCGCGCGCCGCCCGGGTTTACCGGCAAGGCGCCGGGCGGCCCGAGCCGCTGGTCGACGGAACGTTCGGGAGAATGGGAGCCGCTGAAGCCCGAGCTGGTGGTGGAAGTCCGCTACGACCACGTCAGCGGCGACCGCTTCCGCCACGGCACAAAACTCCTGCGCTGGCGGCCCGACAAGGCGCCCCGCCAATGCACTTTTGCGCAGCTCGAGCAGGAGGCCCGGCCGGGCAAGCCCGTCGAAATAATCCTGGGGGCGTGATGGCCGCGCAGCGCGAAGAGATCGAGATCGCCGGCGTGCGGCTGACCAGCCCGGAAAAAGTGCTCTATCCGGAGCAGGGCATCACCAAGCGCGCGCTGGCGGACTATTACCTCGCCGTGGCGGAGGCCATGCTGCCGCATGTGGCGAACCGGCCGATCACGCTGGTGCGCTGCCCGACCGGCCGGCAGAAAAAGTGCTTTTACCAGCGCCACGCCGGCTCCGGCGTCCCGGCGGAGCTCGGCGAGGTCGAGATTTCCGGCTTCGAAGATTCCGGCGCTTACCTCTATATTAGGGACGCCCAGGGGCTGGTCGCGCTCGTGCAGATGGGGGTGCTGGAGGTGCACCCCTGGGGCGCCAATGTCGACCGCCCCGAGCGTCCCGACCGCGTCATCTTCGACCTCGATCCCGGCGAGGGCCTCGGCTTCGGCGACGTCGTGCAGGCGGCGCACGATTTGCGCGCCGTGCTGCAAAAGATGGGCCTTGAGAGTTTTGCCAAGACCACCGGCGGCAAGGGGCTGCATCTGGTCGCGCCGATCGAGCGCCGCCACGAATGGAAAGCGGTAAAAGCCTTCGCCAGGGCGTTGGCGGAGAAGCTCTCGGCCGAGCAGCCGAATCGCTTCCTGTCGCGCATCTCGATTGCCGAGCGGCGCGGCCGCATCTTTGTCGATTACCTCCGCAACGACCCGACCTCGACGGCCATCGCGCCCTATTCGACGCGCTCGCGCGCCGGCGCCCCGGTTGCGACGCCGCTCGCCTGGGAGGAGGTTTCGGCGGATCTCGATCCCGCTTCCTTCAGCGTCACGACCGTGCCGGACCGGCTTGCCCGCCTCGGCGGGGATCCGTGGACCGACATCGGCAAGGTGCGGCAGCGCCTGCCCGCCTGAGGTTTGTGCACTTCTTCACTTGCACAAGTTGGGCTCGCCTTGGCACAACGACCGCTGGGCGTCGACAAGGAGCTGGTCGCGGTTAGGAATACCCGCGGCGGCGGTTTCAAATCCTCGATGATCCACAACGATGCGACGCCGCATGTCAGGTTCGGGCAGACGGCGAGCTGCTGACCTGTGAGCCCGCCGAAGTGCTGACGATGGCGCAGCGCTGTTTCTTGTTCTAGACCATGTTGAAAGGCGGTTTGCTGCAGCTCCGAGGCGAACAATGACGACGTCATTGATCGATCATCTGCGTAGGCTTGTCGATCGGATGGGAGAGCCAAAGGGCGGGCTGAGAGGGGTTATCGTTCCACAGATCAGGCCGCTTATCTCCATCGAGCAGTTCTTCAAAGGGGCCGGAGGGCTCGCCTCGATGTGGGACAATCAGTATCCGCCTGGCCCGAGAGAGCTCGATGAATTCGGCTTTTGGCGGGGCCTGCGGGATCGCGAGGACGTCTGGGATCTGCTGATCTGCGTGACGCAATTAGACTTCAGGCTAGATCCTTTCGAAGGCGGCAACTGGGTGCATTCCGATCACGTCGTGATCATAACGAGCGCTCTTCCGGAGATTGTTCTTCATTGGTTTCCTGAGCACGCCGAGCCAGAGCATGTGGGAAGTGGCTGGGAGGGTGAAGGCTTTCTTTCCGAGACAGCTTTTGTGCCCTCGGGAATGGAGGCGCTGTGGTTCTGGTACGACTGATGCTAGGAATGCCTCGCGGAACTGGAGCACTATTCACGTGTCGCGACAGCTGCAGTTGGAAGTCGGATCGTGATCCATGCCACCTCCGTCGTCTGCGTCGGGCATTGGAGCGGGGTCGCGGCTGACACCGTGGTGCTCGGCTATGAGGATCGCCACCGTCGCCGCCTCGCTCGCCAGGGCGCGCGCGAGGCCTTCCTGCTCGACCTTGCCGAGGCAACGGCGCTCCGCGACGGTGACGCGCTGGTCCTGGAGGACGGCCGCCTCGTCGAGGTGCGCGCCCGGCCGGAGGCGCTCCTCGACGTGCGCGGGCGCGACGCGCATCATCTTCCCGCCTTGCCTGGCACCTCGGCAACCGGCACGTGCCCGCGGCGATCGAACCGCATCGGGTGCTCATCCGGGCCGATCCCGTGATTGCCGAGATGCTCGCCGGACTTGGGGCCGAAGTTTCCGCGGTCGAGGCGGCGTTCGACCCGGAGGGGGGTGCCTATGGGCATGCCTGTGGGCCGGCTCCTAGTATCGTTCACGGTCATGATCAGGTGCCGGTTCGCGGCCATGGCGGGCAAAGCCCGCCGCACATTCGGGCGTGACGAGAGAAACGGCATTCTCTAACCTCGCACCCCAGGTGTGGGGGTGACGTGAACATCCAGCGGTTCGAGGGCCCGGCAAGAAGGGTGTTCAACGAGATGTTGGGCGCCGACGGCCAGGTCCGTCCCGCCTACAAGCTCGTCGCCGAATGGCTCGTCGAGCCAATCGAAATCCGACCTCAAGCGCAAGCAGCAGGAGGCGGAGAGCCTGTTCCGCCGCCTCGGCATCACCTTCTCCGTCTACGGCACGCGAAAACGCGCTGGAGCGCCTGATCCCGTTCGACCTCGTGCCGCGCATCATCTCGGCGGCCGAATGGCGGCTGCTTGGAGCGCGGCATCGAGCAGCGCGTGCGGGCGCTGAACGCCTTCCTCTACGACATCTACCATCGCCAGGAGATCATCCGCGCCGGCCGCATCCCGGCCGACCTCGTCCTGCGGCAACGAGGCCTACCTGCCCGGAGATGATCGGCCACGACGCCGCCGCTCAACGTCTACAGCCACATCATCGGCGTCGACATCGTGCGGGTGAGCGAGAACGAGTTCTACGTGCTGGAGGACAATCTCCGCACGCCCTCCGGCGTCTCCTACATGCTGGAGAACCGGGAGACGATGATGCATCTCTTCCCGGAGCTTTTCGCCAGCCACCGGGTGGCGCCGATCGGGCAATATCCCGAGCTGCTGCTGCAGACGCTGCAGGCCGTCGCGCCGCCCGCCTGCGACGGCGATCCGAAGGTCGCGGTGCTGACGCCGGGCATCCACAACTCGGCGTTCTTCGAGCACTCGTTCCTGGCCGACCAGATGGGCGTCGAGCTGGTCGAGGGGCAGGATCTCTTCGTCGAGGACGGCTGCCTCTACATGCGCACGACGCGGGGGCGCGAGCGCATCGACGTGCTCTACCGGCGGATCGACGATGCCTTCCTCGACCCGCTCACCTTCCGCCCGGATTCCGCCCTCGGCGTCGCCGGCCTGATGGACCTCTACCGCGCCGGCCGCGTCACCATCGTCAACGCGCCGGGCGGCGGCATCGCCGACGACAAGGCCGTCTACGCCTACGTGCCGGAGATCATCCAGCTTCTATACCGGCCAGAAGCCGATCCTGCAGAACGTGCCGACCTGGCGCTGCGGCGTTCGCGGCGGAGCTCAGCCACGTGCTGGCGCATCTGCCCGAGCTGGTGGTGAAGGAGGTGCACGGCTCCGGCGGCTACGGCATGCTGGTCGGCCCGACCTCCAGCCGCAACGCGAGATCGAGGCGTTTCGCGAAAAGCTCCGCGCCCGGCCGGACAATTACATCGCCCAGCCGACGCTGGCGCTGTCGACCTGCCCGTCGTTCACGCAGAGCGGCATCGCGCCGCGCCACGTCGACCTCCGGCCCTATGTGCTGGTCAGCGACCGCGTGCGCCTCGTGCCGGGCGGGCTGACGCGCGTGGCGCTGAAGAAGGGCTCGCTCGTCGTCAATTCCTCGCAGGGCGGCGGCACCAAGGACACCTGGGTGCTGCAGGACTGAGATGCTGGGCCGCACCGCCGAGAGCCTGTTCTGGATGTCGCGCCAGATGGAGCGCGCCGAGAACATGGCGCGGCTTGCCGAGGCGGGCTTTCGCATCTCGCTCACGCCCGACACCGGCGACGGCCATCGCGAGGAATGGCGCTCGACGCTGACCAGCGCCGGCGTGCTCGACCGCTTCGTCGAAAAATACGGCGACGCCGCCTCCGAGAAGGCCATCGGCTTCATGCTCTTCGACGACGACAATCCGTCCTCCGTGCGCTCGTGCCTCCGCGCCGCGCGCACCAATGCGCGCTCCGTGCGCACCAAGATCACCCGCGACATGTGGGAGGCGCTGAACTCCACCTGGCTCAGCTACGACGCCATCAATCCGGCCGAGATCACCGCCGCGCGCCTGCCGGAGCTGCTCGACTGGATCCGCGAGCGCACTGCGCTGTTCCGCGGCGCGCTGCTCGGCACGATCCTGCGCGACGACACCTATTTCTTCAGCCAGCTCGGCGCCTTCGTCGAGCGGGCCGACAACACGGCGCGCATCCTCGACGTCAAATATTTCATCCTGCTGCCGGGCAACCAGGCGATCGGCGGCGACGTCGACACCTACCAGTGGGAGACGATCCTGCGCTCCGTCTCGGCGCACCGCTCCTACCGGCATGTCTTTCACGAGGGCTACCGGCCGTGGAACATCGCCGACTTCCTGATCCTGCGGCCGGAGATGCCGCGCTCGCTCCGCTTCTGCTACGACTGGCTGGAGAACACGATGGAGGGGCTTAGCGAGCACTACGGCGAGCGGCTGCCCTCCGCCGAGCTGATCGCGGAGACGAGCGACATGCTGCAGACCGTGACCCTCGACACGATCTTCCGCCAGGGGCTGCACGAGTTCCTGACCGCCTTCATCGGGCGCAACAACCGGGTGACCGAAATGCTGTCCGGCCGACTACATTTCGGTTGAGGCGCATGCGTTTCTCGATCCGCCACACGCACCCACTACCGCTACGACACGAGTCGGCTCGTTCGCGGTGCAGCGGCTCCGCCTGACGCCGTCGGACAACCGCGCGCAGCGGGTGCTCTCCTGGTCGATCGAGGCGGAGGGTATCGAGAACGCCGCCGAATACACCGACGGCTTCGGCAACCGCGTGCATCTGATCACCCATTGCCAGCCATACGACGAGCTCACGATCACCGCCGAAGGCGAGGTCGAGACGTTCGACACCGGCGGCGTCATCGGCGATCTCGGCGAGATCGCCAACCCGCAGATCTTCCTGCGGTCGACGCCGCTCACCCGCTCCTCGCCGGAGATCGATGCGATGGCCGACAGCCTGGCCGGGCGGCGGATGCTCGACCGGCTGCATCTCCTCCTCGAGGCGATCGCCACGCGCGTCGCCTACGTCACCGACTCCACCAACGCCATGACCAGCGCCGCGGAGGCCTTCGCGGCGGGGCAGGGGGTCTGCCAGGACCACGCCCACATCTTCATCGCGGCGACGCGGAAGCTCGGCATCCCCGCCCGCTACGTCACCGGCTACCTGCATGTGGAGGGCGAGGAGCGCGGCGGTGGCCAACCACGCCTGGGCGGAGGCGCATGTGCCGGACCTCGGCTGGGTCGGCTTCGACCCGGCGAACCATATCTGCCCGACGGAGCGCTATGTGCGGCTCGCCTGCGGCTTCGATGCCGCCTCCGCCGCGCCGATCTCCGGCACCCGGCGCGGCGGCGGCGACGAAGACGCTCGACGTTGACGTGATGGTGCGCCAGCAGCAGCAATAGCAGCGCGCCGGGAGATTCTTGCATGACCTATTGCGTCGGCCTGCGGCTCGACCGCGGCATCGTCTTCGCCTCCGACACGCGCACCAATGCCGGCCTCGACAACGTCGCGACGTTTTCCAAGATGCATGTCTGGGAGCGCAAGGGCGACCGCGTCCTCGTGCTGATGTCGGCCGGGCAACCTCGCCTTCACGCAGTCGATCGTTTCAGCCTGCTGAACGAGAAGATCGATGCAATCGATGGGCCGGACGGCTCCGCCGCGTCGCTGACCAATGTCTCGACGATGTTCCAGGCGGCCCGCGTCGTCGGCGAGACGGTCCGCGAGCTCCGCCGCAACGAGAAGGAGCTGATCGAGGACAGTCCGAGCCTGTTCAACGCCTCCTTCATCCTCGGCGGCCAGATCGCCGGCGAGCCCGCCGCGGCTCTTCCAGATCTACAAGGAAGGCAATTTCATCGAGGCGACGAAGGACACGTCCTATTTCCAGATCGGCGAGCACAAATACGGCAAGCCGATCCTCGACCGCGTCGCCAAGCCGGACATGCGCATGGGGGTCGCCGCCAAGCTCCTCCTGATCTCCTTCGATTCCACGCTCCGCTCCAACCTGTCGGTCGGCATGCCGATCGATCTCCTCGATCTACCGCAAGGACGCGCTGGAGATCGGCGAGCAGCGCCGCATCGACGAGAACGATCCCTATTTCCGCAAGCATCTCGGCGGGCTGGTCGCAGGCGATCCGCGACGCCTTCGCCCATATCGACGATTTCGGCAAGGAGAACGGCACCGGCAGTCACCACGAAATGCCGGAGACGGTGGCCGAGATCGCCGATTGAGGGGGATAAAAGTGCTCCACTTCACCCAAAGAACTGTCATCCCGGTTTGCCGCGCAGCGGCAAGACCGGGACCCATGAACACCGGAGCGGGCAGACCGATCCCCGGCGCGTAATCTCTTTTCCTTCGTGTTCATGGTCCCGGACAAGCGCTTCGCGCTTTCCGGGATGACAACTTGAGAGGTGTTGCGCCGGTCGATGCGGGCGCGTGCGATCGCCTACGCGAGCAGCCCCAGCATTTTTTCGTGGATCTCCCCGCCGCCGGTGGCGAGCACGCTGCCGTCGGAGTCGAGGCCGAGCGGTTTGCCGCTCCAGTCGGTGATCGTGCCGCCCGCCGCCTCGATCACCGGCACCACCGGCATGTAATCGTAGGGCTTCAGGTCGAAATCGAGGACGGCGTCGATCTGCCCGGCGGCGAGGAGGCCGAAGGCGTAGCAATCGTTGGCGAAGCGGACGAGCCGCCCGGCCTGCTTCAGGCGCTTCAGGCGTTCGGGGTCGTCCATGAGGATCCGCTCGGCTTCGTTGACGATGATGCTGGCCTTGGCGAGCGGCGGCGCGGGGCGGCAGCGGACAGGCCTGCCGTTCCAGGTCGCGCCGCCGCCGCGCGCGCCCGCAAAACATTCGCCGAGCGCCGGCATGCGGATCAGTCCTGCCTCGGCCCTGCCGTCCCGGAGCACGCCCAGAAGCATTCCGAAGAGGGGCATGCCGGCGATGAAGGAGCGCGTGCCGTCGATCGGGTCGACGATCCAGCTGTAGGGGCTCGCCGTGTCCTGGCGGCCGAACTCCTCGCCGAAGATGCCGTGCGAGGGGAAGCGCTCCAGGATGGCGCGGCGGATGTGCTCCTCCGTCTCGCGGTCGGCGACGGTGACCGGGCTTTCGTCGGGCTTGTCCTCCACCGCCACGCCGGAGCGGAAATAGCGCATCGGGATCGCCGCGGCGCTTTCGCTGATCTCCAGGGCGGCCTTGAGAAGCTCTGCGGGCGTGGGGTCGGTCATCGTCGGTTCCTTGTTGCCGCAGCCCGGCTAGCATTTTCCAATCGCGTTGGCGTCCGGCTTCAGGCGTGGCGAACTGTTTCCAATTGCCGCGCAAAACTTGGCGAACCGGCGAAATACGCGCCTCGCGCGAAGCGGGCCTGGGCATGGGCAAGGAAATCCGCTGCCGGGTTCCCGTCCATATGCTGGATGAGCGCCCAGAGCCCGGAGAGGAGATCCGCGACCGGCTTGTAGAGGGCCATGCGTCCGGCTTCGGAAGGTGCGGGCGCGCGGCCGAAATAGGCGGCGAGCAGGGCATGGTCGCGCTCTGCGTCGAAGCCGCCCTCCAGCGCGAGATAGGCGAGGTCCCACATCGGATCGTTCATGACGGAATATTCCCAGTCGACGATCCAGATTCCTGCGCCCGTATCGAGCAGGTTGCCGCCGGTTGGGTCGCAATGGCAGGGTTTTGGCGGCGCCGGCCTCCTCGCAAGGGCCGGCTCGATCTGCTCCGCTCGCTTCAGCAGCGTGCTTGCGGTGCGCGGAGCCTCTACGCCGCGCCGGCTGAGCAGATCGACGTAGGAAGGGATGACCGCGAACACCTCGAAAGCTCGGGTGAAATCCTTTGCCTCGTCATGCAGATGCCGGAGCGCCCATGCGGCTCGCTCGACGACGCCGGGAACGTCGCGGAAACGCTGTGGGGAAAGCGTGACCGCGTCGTCGACGAAGCGGGTCAGCATCACTCCACTGGCGCCGAAATAAAAGATTTCCGGCGCAATGCCCGTCGCCGCCGCGGCGCGGGCATTCGCCCCTTCGGCCCGCCGGTCGATGAGCGCCGCGGTGCCAGGGCCGGGAATGCGTAGGCAAAAACGCTCGTCGGCCGTCTCCACCTTATAGACGCGGTTGGTCAGCCCCTGCAGGCGCGTGAGCCGGGCCGACAGAGCATTATCCCGCGTGAAGTCAGGTATGGCAGCGAGCGCCCGTCGCGCCTCAGCCTCGTGATCGTCCATGCGCGGCAGAACCTCGACCCGGGCATCTCCCGCTTCAGCGGACGTGCCCGGGCTCAGGAGGTAGCCGGCCCACGCTCCGCTGTGAAGGCGCGTGAACCGGAGCCATGGACCCACAGGGCCATCAAGGCGAGCGCCGCCGCGGCATAGACGAGGCCCGCCGGCACCCACATGATGAGCCCGGCGAGCTGCTGGTCCTCCAGCCGCGTCAGGCCCCAGGCGGCCGCGGCGTCCTGGCCGGCATAGAGCGGCGCCGGGGCGAAGGTCAGCAGAATGCCGAGGAAGCCGCTGTGGAGCGCCGTGGCGAAGAGATAAAAAATCGCCGCGCCGTAGCCGCGCTCGCGCAGCCTGCCGTTCAGGATGGCCCACCAGAAGAACAGGCCGGTGACGAAGAAGCTTACATGCTGCAGCCAGTGCAGCGCGTCGCTGTGCAGCGCGGCGTTGAAGAGGGCGGGAATGTGCCAGGCCCAGAGCGCGATCCCGTGCAGGATCGTGGCGGCGAGCGGGTCGGTGAGGACGCGCCACAGCGCCCGGAGCGCTGGCACGCGCGTTGCGCCGCCAAGGGGGCCGCGCCAGCTCTGCGGCAGGGCCCAGAACATCGTGGCGAGCGGCCGCGCCAAGACGAGGAGCGGCGCCGCGATGGCCATCATGATCTCGTGCTCGAGCATGTGCGCCGTGAAAAGCCCGTCGGCCAGGCTGTCCAGCGGCGACAGGAGCATCGCGGCGAGCGATAGCCAGCCTGCCGAGAAGCTGGCCACCTGCCACGGCCGCACGCCGCGGCCCGGCCCCGCCCGCATCCACAGCTTTACGACGCCGATGCCGTAGAGGGCGGCCGCGGCGAAGAGGAGAGGAAGCGTGAGGATCGCATCCAGCGACCATGCCGCCGCCTCGGCGTGGATGTCGCCGGAATGGGCGTGTGCCGCCGACGGCGCCAGGAGCACCGCCGGGATGACGAGCCGCCTCATGACGCGCACGGGTCCAGGATCAACGCGGCGGTGCCTTGCATCAGGATTGCCAGCGCGAGGAGGAGGGCGAGCAGAATGCTGATGCCTGCCAGCATTTTTCTGGGGTGACCGCCGGCGTGGTGTTCGGCGATGCCGTTAGAGCGATAGGCGCTCCAGGACAGGAAGCCGCCGCCAAGCGCCAGCGCCGCCAGCACCAATGAGATGACCGGGATGAGATTGGTCCCGTTCGCGCAGACCCACGGCACGATCATGTAGTTGAGCTGCTGATTCACCGCCCACGCCGTCGGCGCCGCAGCAAGGCCGGCCCAGGGAACGCCGTGCCGATAGGCGCCCATCTCAGATCCGCGCGGCCCAGTAGATGAGGCCGTAGATCGGCACCCAGGAGGCCACGACGAAGTGCCAGTAGAAACAATTGTCGCTGACGTCGCTGAAGCGCTTGCCGTGGCCATGCCTGGTGAACATCAGGGCCGTCACGACCAGGGTGTCGCCGACATCGGTCAGGAGGTGCGTCGTGTGAAGGCCGAGGAGCAGCCACAGGACCGAGCCGTAGGCGCTGGAATCCCAGCGCGTGTTCATCATGCCGAACTCGAAGCCGCGGATGACCAGGGTCAAGACCCCGATAAGCGACATGATCACCAGCCCGATACGAACGGCGCGAAGATTCTCCTCCTTGGCCTTCCGGTCGAGCCAGATGTTCGGCAGGATGCTGGCGAGGAGCAGAACGAGGAGCAGCGTGCCGGCCAGAAGCTCCGGCGGCTCGGCCACCGGCCATTGCGGGTTCAGGTAGGCGAGGTAGAGGTAAGCGCCGGCGGCGAGCGCAAACCCCATGCCTTCGAGCGCGACGAAGCCGAGCGTGCCCCACCAGATGGGGCTGCGCGCGCCGAAGCCGTAGGTCGGCAGGGCGGAAACGTCGACCGTCTCGCGCTGCCTCATTCCTCGTCCTCCTTGGACGCCTTCGGCCAGAACCAGCCGACCAGCGTCACGGCGACGATCAGCCCGCCCCAGACCACCGCCCAGGGCGTGAAGATGGACAGGATGAAGGCCACGCCGACGGCGAGCGCGGCAAGGAGTGGCCAGATGGAGGGGTCGGGCGTGTTCTCGCGCAGATCAGGACGGGCGTCCGTCAGCGTGGTCACCAGCAGCTGGCGAGAATTGACCTCCAGGCCGCTGACCACCGGCAGGCTGTCCCGCTCCGCCCACAAAGGCTCGCGGTGGGTGACGAGCGGGATCTGGGTAAAATTGTAGACCCCGGGGGGCGATGTAGTCGCCCATTCGAGCGTGCCGGCGTCCCAGGGATTCTCGCCGGCGGGCGCGCCCTTCATCAGGCTCTGCACGACATTCCACAGGAGGAGCAGGAAGCTCGCCGCGAAGAGGAGGCCGCCCGCCGAAGCGACAAGGTTCAAGTCGGTCCAGCCGAGCTCCGGCTGATAGGTGTAGACGCGCCGCGGCATGCCGCGGAGGCCGAGGACGTGCATGGGGAAGAAGGCGACGTTGAAGCCGATGAAGGCCAGCCAGAAGTGCCAGCGGCCGATCCGCTCGTTCAGCATGCGGCCGGCAATCTTCGGGAACCAGTAATAGACGCTGCCGAGCAGCGGGAACACCGCGCCGCCGATCAGCACGTAATGGAAATGCGCCACGACGAAATAGGTGTCGTGCACCTGCCAGTCGAGCGGCACGGAGGCGACCATGATTCCGGTCAGGCCGCCGATGACGAAGATGAAGAAGAAGCCGAGCACGAAGAGGAGAGGCGTGCGGAATTCCGGCCGGCGGCCCCACAGCGTCGCGATCCAGCAAAAGATCTGCACGCCGTTCGGGATTGCGATCATCATCGAGGCGATGGTGAAGAAGCTCGCTCCGAGCTGCGGCACGCCCGCGGCGAACATGTGGTGCACCCACAGGCCGAAGGAGAGGAAGCCCGTCGCCACGATCGAGAGCACCAGCGGCAGATAGCCGAAGACCGGCCGGCGCGCGAAGGCGCCGACGATAGCGGAGACCATGCCGGTGGCCGGGATGAAGATGATGTAGACCTCCGGATGGCCGAAGAACCAGAAGAGGTGCTGCCACAGCAGCGCGTCGCCGCCTTCCGCCGGGTTGAAGAAATGCGTGCCGACCAGGCGGTCCATGATCAGCATGCTGGACGAGAGCATCACCGCCGGCATGGCGAAGATGATGACGAAGGAGGTGACCAGCATCGCCCAGACGAAGAGCGGGATGCGGTCGAGCGACATGCCCGGCGCGCGGTGCTTGAACACGGTGGTGATGACCGACACGGCCACGGCGAGCGTCGAAACCTCGGTGAAGGTGACCATCTGCGCCCATACGTCGGTGCGCTTGCCGGGCGAATATTCCGGGCCGGAAAGGGGCACGTAGCTGAACCAGCCGGCCTCCGGCCCGATGTTCAGCATGAACGCCACCCACAGGAACAGGCCGCCGAACAGGTAGACCCAGTAGCTGAAGGCAAGGAGGCGCGGAAAGGCGACGGCGCGCGTGCCGACCATGAGCGGCACGAGGTAGACGGCGAAGGCCTGCATGACCGGCACGGCGAACAGAAACATCATCGTCGTGCCGTGCATGGAGAAGAGCTGGCTGTAGAGGTCGGGCCCGATCAGCTGGCTTTCCGGCCGGGCCAGCTGGGCCCGCATGGCGACTGCGGCAAGGCCGCCGAGCACGAGGAAGAAGAACGCCGTGACAATGTAGCGCCGGCCGATGATCTTGTGATCGACGCTCGCCAGCCGTCCGATGATGTCGCGGCCGGTGCCCCAGGTAACGGAGAGCCGCGCATGCAGCTCGGCCTGCGAAAGGCCGGTGTCGCGGAGGTCGCTCTCGTCCGCCGCGGCGTCGGCGCTCGTCACTTCAGCCCCTCCAGATAGGCGGCGATGGCGTTCGCCTCGCCGGGCCCCAGCTTCATCGTCGGCATCTTGGCGCCGGGCTTGATGCCCTGCGGGTCGACGATCCAGGCGGCGAGGTTGCCGCGGCTCATCGGCAAGGTGCCCGCGGCGATGCTCTGGCGGGAGCCGACATGCGTCAGGTCGGGCCCGGCGCGGCTGCCGGCCGGCGTGCCGCGGACGGTGTGGCAGACGACGCAGGGCCGCGCCAGGAACAGTTCCTGTCCCGTCTTGCGCAGCGCATCATCGGGCTGCTCCGCGGCGGCGATCTGGCTTTCCCGCCACGCCTCGAAGATTTCCGGCGTATCGGCGACGACGAACAGGCCCATATGGGCGTGCTGATAGCCGCAGAATTCGGCGCATTGGCCGCGATAGACGCCGGGCCGGAGCGTCGACAGCCGAAGCTCGTTCTCCCGCCCCGGCACGAGGTCCATCTTGCCCGCGAGCGCCGGCACCCAGAAGGAATGGATGACGTCGGCGGAGGCCAGTATCAGCCGCACCGGCCGGCCCGTCGGGATGTGGATCTCGTTGGCCGTGGTGAAGGTCCGGCTGGCGACGGGATCCTCGTAGCGGACGTCCCACCACCATTGATAGCCGGTGACGCGGATCGTCAGCTCGTCCTGGTGCGGCGCCGTCAGCGCCTGCTGGGTGAAGAAGCTCACGCCGGTAAGCACCAGGAGCACCACGATTGTCGCGCCGACCGCCGCCCCGACGACGAGGCCGGCGCGCCGGTCCTGGCGCGGATCGGTGGCGAGCGGATCGACGGGAGGCGGAGCCCACCGCCGCCACAGCACAGCCGCGAGCAGGGCGATCATCACCAGCCCGAAAATCGCCGCCGAGACCCAGGTGAATAACCAGATCAGCCAGGCGAGCGCCGCCGCGTCCGGCCCCTTCGGGTCAAGGGCCGATTGCACTCCCTCACAGCCGCCCAAAAGCAGCACCGACGAGAGGAGCGTCAGGCGCATGGGGCCGCCATCGCCGTCACTGCGGGGCGTCGCCGCCCTGCACGGGCGTTTCCGGCTTGGTGGCGTTCTCCGCCGGCTTCGCCTGGATCTCGTCGTCGCGGCTCGGCGCCGCGTCGTTCGGCACGTTGCCGCTCAGCGAGCGCACATAGCCGGCGATCTGCCAGATCTGCTCGTCGGGCACCTTGCCGCGGAACGACGGCATGCCGTTCGGCCGTCCCTCGCGGATCGTGGCGACGATGTTCTCGATCTTGTCGCCGTAGATCCACTTGTCGTCCATGAGCGGCGGGCCAATGCCGCCGCCGCCGTTGAAATGGCAGCCCGCGCAATTGTACCAGGAATAGAGGCGCTTGCCCTCCGCGAGCAGGTAGGCGTTCTCGACATATTGGTCGCCCTTGGTCGAGCTGGGCTCCAGCCGCGGCCCACCCGGGACGAGCGGGGACTGGCTGATCTCCTCCTCCGTTTCCGTCGCCACCGGGTCGGGCCGGAATTCCCGCTCCTCGCGCTGGCAGCCGGCGACAGTCAGCGCCGCGGCGGCAAGAAAGTAGAGCGAGGCGGTCTTCATGGAGCGCTCCGCGCCTGAAGCGCACCTGTTTCGAAGCGGGGCACGCCATATTCGGCGAGCACGGCGTCGATCTCGGCGCGCCGATCGGCGAGCGCGGCATCGATCTCGTCGCGGAGCGCAAGGTCGTCCCGGCGCACGCCCATGGAGATGTCGAAGACCATCGGCAGCAGAAAACCGTCCGCCTCCGGCCGCACCGGCGAAATCTTCAGCGGCACGGCTCCGCGCTCCGCAAAATAGCCGGCGAACGGCCCCCAGACGATGGCCACGTCGATCTCGCCCTCGGCCACCGCGCCGACGATCTGCCCCGCCGGGTTCGGCTTGGCATAGTCGCCATAGACGCTGTAGCCGCGCACGTTCCGGGTGATGCCGCGCCGCGCCAGCGCGTGCGCCGGCGGCGGGTTGTCGTCGCCGACGAGCTGGATGCCGATGGTCACGGTCCTGAGCACGGGGTCGTCGAGGGAGGCTATCGCCAGGTCGCGGTCGGAACGGGTCACGAAGACATAGCCGGACCGGTAGTAGGGCCGGGTCGTCCTCAGCATGTCGAAGCCGGTGACGATGCCCGGCACGATATCGCAGAGCCCGGCATCGATCGTGTTGCGGACGAAGCCGCGGCGCTGCGCCCACCAGGTGTAGGTGACCTGCGCCTTGAGCTCGTCGGCCAGGATCTCGACGATGCGGTTCTCAAAGCCCTCGCCGCGCTGGTTGGAGAACGGCAGATTGTTAGGGTCGGCGCACACGCGCAGCTCCCGCGCCTGGGCCGCTGCAGGCAGGAGCAGCAGGAGCAGCGCGGCCCTAAGGAAGGCGGAACACAAAGAGCGTCCCTCCCTTCACTGTCGCGTCCTTCAGATCGGCCATGGCGCCGACGAAGCCGAGCGCCGCCGTCGCGTCGCGCGGGTCAAGGTCGCCGGATACGATGGCCCCGGCCCAGCCGCCGACGCCGGAGAGGATCGCCACATACTGTTTCCCGTCGGGGCCACGATAGGTGCTCGGCTGGCCGACGATCCCCGAGCCGGTCTGGAATTGCCACAGCAAGTCGCCGCTCTTGGCGTCGACCGCTTTGAACCAGCCGTCCATCGTGCCGTAGAAGGCAAGCCCGCCGGCCGTCGTCATCGCGCCGCTCCAGACCGGAAAGTTCTCCTTGATTGTCCACACCTCCTTGCCGGCGGCGATGTCCCAGGCGGTGAACTCGCCGCGATGGCCGCCTGGCCCGGGCTTGAAGCGCTCCTCGGAGCCGACATAGGGCGTGCCGGCGATGTAGTTCGCCTCCGAGTGCATGAGGTCCATGCAGAGATTGTTGTGCGGGATGTAGAGGAGGCCGGTCTGGTGCGAGAAGGAGGAGGGGTTCCAATCCTTCGCGCCGGGCGAGGCCGGGCAGATGTCGCGCATGACGATGCCGACCTGCGGCTCCTTTTCGGGGATGTATTGCAGGCGGCCGGTCTTCAAATCGACGCCGGTCGCTGCGGTCAGCGCGTGGTACGGCGAAGCTGAGAGAACCTCGCCCGTCGTGCGGTCGAGCACGTACACAAAGCCGTTCCGCTCGGGGCGGACGAGCACTCTCCGTTGCTGGCCCTGCCAGTCCATATCCAAAAGAATCTGCTCGTTGATGCCGTCCCAGTCGTAGAGGTCGTGCGGGCTCCACTGGTAGAACCAGCGCGCCGCGCCGGTGTCGGCGTCGCGCGCAAAAATGCCGGCGGTCCATTTGTTGTCGCCGGGCCGCTGGTCGGCGTTCCACGGCCCCGGATTGGCCGTGCCGTGGTAGAGCAGATTGAGGTCGGGGTCGTAGGACATCCAGGCCCACACTGTGCCGCCCCCGAGCTTCCAGCCGTCCGGCGGCCAGGTGGTGACGCCGAGATCCTTGCCCTTGTCCTGCTCGTAGAACGGCTTGAAGTCCGGCCCGATCAGCACGTCTGCGTCCGGCCCGGTATTGTAGCCGGTCCAGACGAGCTCGCCGTTCTGCAGATCGAGCGCCTTGACCCAGCCGCGCACGCCGAACTCGCCGCCGGAATTGCCGACGAAGACCTTTCCGGCTGCGACGAAGGGCGCACCGGTCATGCTCTCGCCGATATTGATGTCGCCCACCTGCGTCTTCCACACCTCCTCGCCGCTCTCCGCGTCGACGGCGATCACGTTGTTGTCGAGCGTGTTGAACAGCACCTTGCCGTCCGCATAGGTCGGGCCGCGGTTGACGACGTCGCAACAGGCGACCCCCTGGGCGGCCGCGACCGGCTTCGGCTCGTATTTCCACTTCACCGGTGCGCCGGGCCGCGTCAGGTCGAGCGCGAAGAGGATGTTGGGGTAGGGGGTGACGATATAGAGCGTGCCGCCCACCATGATGGGCGCACCCTCCTGGCCGCGGTTCACCGTGGTGGGGAAGGTGAAGGCGACCTGCAGGTCCTTCACGTTGCCGGTGTTGATCTCGTCGAGCTCGCTGTAGCGCGTATTGGCGAAATTCTTCGACGGCATCGTCCACTGGCCGTCGTCGGGCGGCGCCGCCGACGCGGGCGGCTGCGGGACCGTGGCGGTCTGGGCTGACATTGGTGTGGGGGAAGCGAGCCAGCACCCCAGCGCGAGCAGGGCGACACCGGAAAGCGAGGCACCTCGATGCAAGGCGAACCCCCTTCGAAGCATTTTGGCGCCCTTGATTCCCGCGACGTGCGGGGCCGTTCAACGTCTACGAGGTTGCTGCGTTCCCGGTCGGGCCGCCAGCGGAATAGTGCGGTCCGGCCCGAATCGCCTGCCGTTGCGCTGAATTATCGCAGACGGGCGATCGCTGTTTGCCGCGTTCCCGACAATGACCGATGCCGGATTGACAGGCGCACCAGTCTGCATTGTGCATGGATGCGGGCTCCCAGCGACGGAGGAAGCGGGTGAAGCAAGCGCAGCTCAGCGGCGTGATCGCCGCCGCCGCCACGCCGATCGACCCGGAGGGCGAACCGGACGTCCACCGCTTCATCCAGCTCTGCTGCTGGCTCCTCGGCAACGGCTGCGACGGGCTGAACGTCTGCGGCACGACGGGCGAGGCCACGTCCTTCTCGGTCCGGCAGCGGAAGGCGATCATGAGCGCCGCGGCCGAGGCGCTGCCGCTCCGCCGGCTGATGGTCGGCACCGGCGCGGCGGCGCTTGCCGACGCCGTGCGGCTGACCCGCCATGCCGCCGATCTCGGCTTCGCCGGCGCGCTGCTGCTGCCGCCCTTCTACTACAAAGGAGTCGATGACGAGGGCATCGTCCGCTTCTTCAACGCTATCGTCGCCGCGACCTCCAGGACGCCGATCGACCTTTATCTCTACAATTTCCCGGCGCTCTCGGGGATCGCCTATTCGCCGGCCCTGGTTCGGCGGCTCATGGAGAATTTCGGCAGCCGCATCCGCGGCCTGAAGGATTCTTCCGGCGATCTCGACTACGCCGCCGAGATCGCCGCGCTCTCGCGGCACCTCAGCGTCTTTCCGAGCAACGAGGCGGTGCTCCTGGAGGCTCGCGCCGGCGTTTTTGCCGGCTGCATCTCGGCCACGGCCAACGTCAACAGCCCCTGGTGCGCCCGCGCCTTCCACAAGGGCGAGACGGCGGCGCAGGCGACCGCTTCGCTGATCCGCGCCGCATTGTCGCGCAAGCCGCTCATCGCGGCGGTGAAGGCGGTGCTCGCGGACGTGATGGGCGACGCCGCCTTCGAGGACGTGCTGCCGCCGCTGACCCCGCTGCCGGCCGCCGACAAGGCCGAGCTCCTGCGCGACTACCACGCCATTGTCGATGAGGAGCGGCTGAACCCGAAACCCGCAGCGGCGGGCTAGCCCAGCCTCATGCCGCCCGCAGCCCTTCGTGCCGACGATCCGCGCCTGGAGCGGCTGGAGTTCGACATCCGCGGCATTCGCATCCATGCCGTCGCGGCCGGACCGGCCGACGGGCCGCTGGTCGTCCTGCTGCACGGTTTCCCGGAATTCTGGTACGGCTGGCGCCATCAGATCCTGCCGCTCGCCGGGGCCGGGTTCCGCGTCGTCGCTCCCGATCAGCGCGGCTACAACAGGAGCGGCAAGCCGGAAGGGGTGGCGGCCTATCATCTCGACGAGCTTGCGGCCGACGTGGCCGGCCTCATCGAAGCCTGCGGCCGCGAAAGCGCGGATGTCGTCGGCCACGACTGGGGCGGCGTCGTCGCGTGGTGGACGGCGCTAAAGCATCCGGCGCGCGTGCGCCGGCTGATCGTGCTCGACGCGCCGCATCCGGTCGCGGCGCGGAAATACGCCAGACGGCATTGGCGCCAGATCCTGCGCAGCTGGTACATCGGCTTCTTCCAGCTCTCCTCTGTCCCCGAACGTCTCTTGAGCCTTCGCGGCTTTGCGCCGCTGCAGCGGCTGATGACGCGATTTGCCGCGCCGGGAATTTTCAGCGCTGGCGATCTCGGCGCCTATCGGCAGGCCTGGTCGCAGCCGGGCGCCTTGACGGCGATGGTCAACTGGTATCGGGCGCTCCGAAATTTCCGGGCGGGCGGCACCGATCTCCGCGTCCGGCAGAAGACGCTGATCCTGTGGGGGGACCGCGACCGGTTTCTCGCGTTCGGCCTGGCGGAGGCGAGCGCCCGTTTTTGCGACGACGCCCGCATCGTGCGGGTCGAGCGCGCCTCGCACTGGCTTCAGCACGAACGGCCGCGCCTGGTGACGGCGGAGCTCCTGGCCTTCCTGGCCGAGGATGGCGGCGCTGTGGATCGGAACGCAGAATAGGACTCGACGGGGGCTCTGCCCGGCGCGCAAAGTCGGGCGGGGACTGCCATGCTGAAGACGCCGCCTCTGGACGAGACCAGCCGCATCCGCCGCTTCGCCGCCGATTACGCGCCGGCCGACGAAGATCTGGTGCCGCGGCTCCTCGTCGAGACGGCGCAGGACGCGGCGACCGCGAAGCGGATCGCCGCCCGCGCGCGCCGCTACATCCAGGGCATCCGCGAGGCGCGCGGCGGCATCGGCGGCCTGGAAGACTTCATGCACGAATACAGCCTCTCCACCAAGGAGGGGCTGGCGCTGATGTCGCTTGCCGAGGCGCTGCTGCGCGTCCCCGACGCGGCGACCCAAGACCGGCTGATCGAGGACAAGCTCGGCGCCGGCGACTGGGAGCAGGCGGCGCGGGATGCGGAGAGCTGGCTCGTCTCGGCGACCACCTGGGCGCTCGGCCTGACTGCCCGGATCGTCCATCCGCCGGAGACGCCCGAGGGCATCATCGGCCGGCTGGCGCAGCGGCTCGGGCAGCCGACGGTGCGCACCGCCGCCCGCCAGGCGATGCGCCTTCTCGGCCACCAGTTCGTGCTCGGCGAGACGATCGAAGATGCGCTGTCGCGGGCGCGCGGAACGGGCCGGGAAGGCTACCGCCATTCCTTCGACATGCTGGGGGAGGGCGCGCGGACCGCCGCCGACGCGGAGCGCTATTTCCAATCCTATGCCCGCGCGATCGAGGCGATCGGCCGCGCCGCCGACGGGTCGCTGCCGGACCGGCCGGGCATCTCGATAAAGCTATCGGCGCTGCATCCCCGCTATGTGGCGCGCCAGCACGAGCGGGTGATGCGCGAGCTGACGCCGCGCCTGATCGAGCTCGCCCGGGCGGCCAAGGCGCACGACCTCAACCTCACCGTCGACGCGGAGGAGGCGGAAAGGCTGGAGCTGTCGCTCGACGTTTTCGCCCGCATCCTCGCCGAGCCAGGCCTTGCCGGCTGGGACGGTTTCGGGCTGGCCGTCCAGGCCTACCAGAAGCGCGCTCTCGCCGTGATCGACTGGCTCGCCGACGCCTCTGCCGCGGCGAACCGGCGGCTGATGGTCCGCCTCGTCAAGGGCGCCTATTGGGACACCGAGATCAAGCGGGCGCAGGAGCGCGGCCTCGCCGATTTCCCGGTTTTTACGCGCAAGCCCGCGACGGACCTTTCCTACATAGCCTGTGCGCGGCGGATGCTGGCGGCGCGGCCGCGCCTCTACCCGCAATTCGCCACGCACAACGCGCTGACCGTCGCCGCCATCATCGAGATGGCCGGCGACCAAAGATTCGAGTTCCAGCGGCTGCACGGCATGGGCGAGGCGCTCTACCGGCAGGTCCACGAGCACGACGGTTTTGGCTGCCGCATCTACGCGCCCGTCGGCAGCCATAAGGAGCTGCTCGCCTATCTCGTGCGGCGGCTCCTGGAGAACGGCGCCAACTCCTCCTTCGTCAACGCCGTCAACGATGCCGACGTGCCGATCGACAGCCTCCTCGTGCCGCCCGAAGCGAGCTTTCGCAACGGGCGCTCGCCCCGCCACGCGAAGATCGCCATGCCCGCCGCTATCTTCGGCGAGCGGAAGAATTCCGCCGGCGTGGAATTCGGCAGCCGCGCGGCGCTGGAAGAGTTGGAGCGGGGCGTTGCCTCCGTGCCGCTGCCGCTCGGCGACGCGGCGCCGCTGATCGGCGGCACGCGGCGCGACGGGCCGGCGCGGAAACTTTTCAGCCCGGCGGACGAGAGCCGCGTTGTCGGCACGGTCGTGGAGGCGAGCGAGGCAGCGGCGATCGAGGCTGCACGCGCGGCGCTGGCGGGCGTCGCCGGGTGGGATGCCGCGCGGGCAACCGAGCGCGCAGCCGCGCTGGAGCGCGCCGCCGACCTCCTGGAGGAGCGCCGCGAGTTTTTCCTGGCCCTCCTCGCCCACGAGGCCGGCAAGACGCTCGACGACGGCGTGGCGGAAATCCGCGAGGCCGCCGATTTCTGCCGCTACTACGCTGCCGAGGCGCGCCGCCTCTTCGATCGCGAGACCCTCATGCCTGGCCCGACCGGCGAGGAGAACCGCTATCGCCTGCGCGCCCGCGGCGCCTTCGTCTGCATCAGCCCGTGGAATTTTCCGCTGGCCATCTTTCTCGGCCAGGTCACCGCCGCGCTGGCCGCCGGCAATGCGGTGATCGCCAAACCCGCCGAGCAGACGCCGCTCGTCGCCTCTGAGGCGGTGCGGCTCCTGCACGAGGCGGGCGTGCCCGCCGATGCTCTCCACTATGTGCCGGGCGACGGCAGGATCGGCGCGGCGCTGGTCAACCATCCCGGCATTGCCGGCGTCGCCTTCACCGGCTCCACCGAGGTCGCCCAGAGGATCAACCGGGCCCTGGCGGCCAAGAACGGGCCGATCGTGCCGCTGATCGCCGAGACCGGCGGCATCAACGCCATCGTCGCCGACGCCACCGCGCTGCCCGAGCAGGTGGCCGACGACGTCGTCACCTCCGCGTTCCGCTCGGCCGGCCAGCGCTGTTCCGCGTCGCGCCTTCTCTTTGTCCAGGCGGACGTGGCGGACGGCATGCTGAAGATGATCGCCGGCGCGGCGGCTGAGCTGGTCCTCGGCGACCCCGCCGACCCGGCGACCGACGTGGGACCGGTCATCGACCGCGACGCCAAGGCGGCGCTCGACGCGCACATCGACGAGATGCGCCGCAGGCAAAAAATCCTCTATGCCGGTGCGGCGCGCGACGGCGCGTTCGTCGCTCCGCACATCGTGGAGCTCGACCGCGCCGCGGCGCTCGACCGCGAAGTCTTCGGCCCCATCCTGCATGTCGTGCGCTGGCAGGCCGACCGGCTCGACGACGTCGTGGAGTGGATACGCCACAGCGGCTACGGCCTGACTTTCGGCATCCACACGCGGGTCGGCGGCCGCGCCGAGCGCATCGCCCGGACGCTGCAGGTCGGCAACGTCTATGTGAACCGCAACACGATCGGCGCCATCGTCGGCTCGCAGCCCTTTGGGGGCATGGGCCTGTCCGGCACCGGCCCGAAGGCCGGCGGGCCCAACTATTTGCAGCGCTTCGCGCTGGAGCAGGTGGTGTCGACCGACACGACCGCCGCCGGGGGCAATGCCAGCCTCGTCACGATTGAGGACGAGGCTGAGTGAACGCTCGGCGCTCGTTCGGAATGTTCGAGTGAAACAATCCCTATATGGTCCGGCTGCCATTCAGTTTTCCGGAAAAATCCTCGATGCCGAACAACGTCGAACATGCGCATCCTCTAGAACGAGCAAGCGCCGAACCGATCAGAACAAGCCATCCTCGCGCGGTTTGCTCGGTCTTTTTCGGGCGACGCACCGTCGCTGCACGCGCCGGACCGCTCCGCGATTCCAGCCTCTAGAGGGGTGAACGAGGAGCCTCGGCGGATCCGCCGACCAGCCTGCCGTTCCGCCGCACGCTGCCGGCGCCCGCTTCCCAGCTCAGCGTCCCATTGACGAAGACGCTCTCCACCCCGGCGGAGAATTGCTTCGGCTCGTCGTAGGTCGCCGTGTCGATGATCGTCGCGGGATCGAACACGACGAGGTCGGCGAAGGCGCCGGGCGCCAGCCTGCCGCGGCCGTCCAGGCGGAAGACCTGCGCCGGCAGGCCGGTCATCTTGTGGATCGCGGTCTCGACCGGAAACAGTTTCAGGTCGCGCGCATAGCGGCCGATCACGCGGGGAAATGTGCCCCACAGCCGCGGATGCGGATGGTCGTCATGCGGCAGGCCGTCGGAGCCGATCATGGCGAGCGGGAACGACAGAACGCGTCGCACGTCGGCCTCGTCCATCTGGAAATAGATCGCCCCGGCCGGGTCGAGCCGCCGCGCCGCTTCGGCAAGGTCGACACCCCATTCGGCGGCGATGTCGGAAAGGTCGCGGCCGGTCATCTCCGGATAAGGCGCGCGACCAGGCGATCATGATGCGGTACTCGTCGCTGACAAGATCGGCGCGGAGGTTCGTCGAGCCCGCCGTGTAGGGGTAGCAGTCGACCGCGACCTTCTGCTTGCGCGCCGCCGCCTCGATGACCGGCAGCGTTTCTTTGGTGCGCCCCCAATTGCTCGGCCCGGCGCATTTGTGATGCGAGATGACCACCGGGATTTTTGCGCGCTCGGCGGTGGACAGCGTCTCGGCGATGGAGTCGAGCACCTGGTCGCCTTCGTTGCGCATGTGGGTCGCGTAGACCCCGCCCTTCTCGGCGAAGCGGGCGGCGACCCGCGCCACCTCGTCGGCGTCGGCCGCCGCATTGGTCGGGTAGAAGAGCCCGGTAGAGAAGCCGGTCGCGCCGTTCTCCATGGCCTCTTCGGCGTGGTCCAACATGGCGCCGATCTCGGCATCGCTCGCCTTGACGCGGATGTCCGACATGACCGCGAGCCTGAGGGCCGAATGGCCGACCAGCGCGGCGACGTTCACCCCCGGCACCGTCTCGGCGACCGCCCGGGCGTAAGCGGCAAAGCTCGGGAACTCATACGCCGCGCGAGAACCCAGGAGGTTCATCGGCGGGCGGCGGGTCGCCCGAAAAAGTCACCGGGGCGAGGCTGATGCCGCAATTGCCGGTGACGACGGTCGTCACGCCCTGGCTGATTTTCGGCAGCATATCCGGCGCGTCCAGCACGATGCGGTCGTCGTGGGTGTGTGCGTCGATGAAGCCGGGCGACAGCGCCTTGCCGCGGAGGTCGTGCTCGGCCTGTCCGGCTCCCGGCGGGATCGTCCCCGCGGGCCCGATTGCGGCGATCCGCTCCCCGGACACGGCGAGCTCGCCGCCAACCGGCGGTGCGCCGCTGCCGTCGAACAACAGGGCGTTGCGGAAGACGTGGTCGTAGCTTCTGTTCGTCTCGTCACTCATGAGGGGGATCGGTGCCTGGCCTTGCACGGCGGATGAAAGTCGTGGAAATTCCGTAGCATGATTTTCGCCCGAACGTCTCCGAGGTGCGGCGGCCGACGGCCAACTCCGACGAACCAAGCTTCGCCAATCGCCTTCCCGATCCGTGTCTTGCATCCGATGAGCCGCCCCGCATGAACGTGCCTGGAGTGTTTCCAATGGCTGAGGCCCGTGCTGCGGCGAAGCCCAAGATGATCGTTCAGGGAGCGACGAAATTCTACCAGACCCGGACCGGGGCCGTGCACGCGCTCGACGACGTCTCGATCGAGGTGCGCGAGGGCGAGTTCTTCTGCGTCATCGGGCCGTCGGGCTGCGGCAAGACGACGTTGCTGTGGTCGATGGCGGGCCTGCACGATCTCACGGCCGGCGAAATCCGCCTCGACGGGCAAACGATCACCGGGCCACATCCCGAGATCGCGATGATTTTTCAGGACGCCAACCTCCTGCCATGGCGGACGCTGGAGAAGAACATCCAGCTGCCGTTCGAGCTGAAGCGGAAGAAGCCGGACACCGAGCGCATCCAGCTTCTCCTGAACCGGGTCGGCCTCACCGGCTTCGACAACAAGTATCCGCGCGAGCTCTCCGGCGGCATGCAGCAGCGCGCCTCGATCGTGCGCAGCCTCGCCGTCAATCCCTCCGTCCTCCTCATGGACGAGCCGTTCGGCGCGCTCGACGCCTTCACCCGCGACGAGATGAACATGCTCATCCAGGAGATCTGGATGGAGACCGGCAAGACCATCGCCTTCGTCACCCACTCCATTCCGGAGGCGATCTTCCTGGCCGACCGCATCGTCGTCATGTCGGCGCGGCCGGGCCGGGTCGGCGTCGGTCTACGACGTCGACATCCCGCGGCCGCGCTCGGTGGAGATCCAGACGCAGCCCGATTTCATCGCCCGGGTCATGGAGATCAAGACGCGCATCGATCACCAGCGCGGCAGCAAGACCGATCATTCGATGATAGCCTGAACGGCAGAGACAAGTACGGGAGAGAGAGGCTTGGACAGGACGCTCGGGGATACGATCCCGACCTTCAACAAGAAGCAGCCGGGCGGCGGCGAGGGCGGCGTCAGCCTATCGGGCGGCCTCGCGTCCCTGGTCGCCGGCGGCGGACGCACCCGGCTGGAGATCGCCGTGATCATTCTGGTCGCCGTCGTCATCGTCGGCGGCGCGCGAGTTCCTGCTCGGCTACCTGGAGATCCCGCAATACGTGCTGCCGAAGCCAAGCCTGATCGCTCTGGGCGCTGGTGACCGAGTTCAAGTTCATCTGGCCGCATCTCCTGATCACGCTCTACGAGCTGTTCGTCGGCTTCGCCATCGGCGGCTCGATCGGCTTCATCCTCGCCGCCGTCATCACGCAGTTCCCCTTCGTCGAGAAAATCGTCACGCCCTACATCCTTCTGCTGGTGACGACGCCGATGCTGGCGCTGGTGCCGCTGCTGATCCTGCGCTTCGGCTTCGGCAGCGAGCCGCGCATCATCGCCGTGGCGCTCGCCAGCGGACCGATGGTGATGATCAATTCGGCGACCGGTTTCCGCCGGGTCGACCTCGCCAAGATCGCGCTCGCCCGCTCGTTCGGCGCCAGCACGCTGCAGATCTTCACCAAAATCCGCATCCCGATGGCGATGCCGATGATCATCGTCGGGCTGATGGTCGGCTCGATCTTCGGGCTGCTCACCACGATCGGCGCGGAGATGGTCGGCGGCGCCGAAGGCCTCGGCAACCGGCTCACCTATTATTCGTCGCTGATCCGCATGCCGCAATTCTTCGCGATCATCCTGATCCTCGCGATCATCGGCATATCGATCTATGTGTTCTTCTTCTGGCTGGGGAAGAAGTGGGCGAGCTGGGAGGCATGAGAGCGTAGCCCGGATGCAGCGGAGCGAAATCCGGGTCGTCCGCGGCATCCCCGCATTGCGCTTCGCTTCATCCGGGCTACGAGGTGGTAGAGGCGTAGCCCGGATGGAGCGAGCGATCCGGATCGGATGATACCGCATTGCGCTGCGCTCCATGCGGGCTACGAGGTAGAAGGCAAACAAGACGGGAGAGGAAATGACGATGAACAAGATGATGATCGACCGGCGGCGGCTTCTGCACGTGACCGCTGCCGGCGTCGCGATCGCGGCCTTCGGCGGGCTCGGAGGCGTCCCGAGCGCTTTTGCGGCCGATACGGTCCGCTGGGTATCGCCGCGCGGCACCATCGAGGTGCTCGACGACTATCCCTATTGGGTGGCCAAGAAATACGGCTATTTCGGCGACATCGAGACGACGCTGGAGCCGGGACCGTCGGACGCGACGGCGACGGTCAAGCTCGTCGACCAGAACCAGGCCGACATGGGCTATCCCGTCGCCCGGCGTCTTCTCGCTGGCGCTGGCGCAGGGCATCCCGCTGGTCTCGGTGTTCGAGATGGGCGGCGCCGACGTGTTCGATTTCGCCTTCCGCAAGGGCGAGGCGCCGGCCGACATCAAGGGCATCGAGGGCAAGACCATCGTGCTCGGCAGCGCCGGCTGGCAGTCGATCGCCGATCCGATGCTGAAGGCGGCGGGCGTCGACATCACCAACGGTCAAATATGTCGATGCCGGCTGGCCGACCTGGGGCACCGCCGTGATGCAGGGCCAGGGCGACACCGCGCTTTCGTGGGAGGGGCTCCGCGCCCAGTGGAAAGGCCAGGGCCTCGACTTCGACTACATCCTCGGCCGCAATTTCTCGAAGCTGCCGGCGAACAGCTTCGTCATCCGCAAGGCGGACTTCGACGACGCGGCGAAGCGCGCCGTCTACGCCAAATATCTCAAGGGCTGGGCGGCCGGCCTCGAGTTCGGCCACCTCAATCCGCGCGCCGCGACGCAGATCGTCATGGAGCAGTTCCCCGGCCTCGTCCTCGCAGATGACGCCGGCGGTCGCGACCGAGTCGATGATGCAGCTCGCCAACGTCTATCGCGGCCGCTGGGACGAGCGCGAGCAAGTGGGGCTTCCACATCCTCGAATCGTGGCAGCTGTTCTTCGACACCGGCCGCGAGATCGGCCAGATCACCGGCGACTTCAAGACCGAGGACGTGGTCAAGAACGACCTCGTCGACGAGGCGAACGCTTTCGACGCCGCCAAGGTGAAGGCCGATGCGGAGGGCTTCGCTCTGTCGCCGGACTACGAGGCCGTCGACGTCGAGGCGATCAGGGCGGCGCTCTAGCCCGTTCCTGTCGGGGGCGGCGCTGCCGCCCCCGGCACAGCTTGGATTGTCATTCTCGGGCGGAGCGCAGCGAAGACCCGGGAACCAGCTCTTCGATGGCGAGCTCTGGGTCCTCGGCTCTCCTCTCGGGTCGAGCCCCGAGGGTTCGGCCGAGGATGACGATCTTAGGGTGGCAACAACGGAGTGTTGGGCATGCAGCAGCTCGTCTTCGACCATGTCGGCTTAAGCGACGCGCGAGCCGAAGCCCGACGAGAACTGGATCGAGCAGAGCCGCTGCTGGGTGACCAATCCGCGCAACCATCCGGAATCGATCGAGTTCCTGCGCTACGAGCCCGACAGCTCGGTGCCCGACCTCGTCAAGAACAACCCGCATGTCGCCTTCCGCGTCGACGACATCGCGCCGCACATCAAGGGCCAGCAGATCATCATCCCGCCCTTCGTCGTCGCCGATTTCGTCGAGGCGGTGTTCATCTGGAAGCACGACACGGTGTTCGAATACATGCGCTACCTGAAGGACGGCTGGTTCAACAAGTAGGGCGGGCAGGGGATGAGCTACCGCGCGATCTACGCCTATGCCTGGGACCTTGCCGACGAAGGCGCTCGCGGAGGTCGTCGACGAGGTCGGCGCGCTCGGCCTCGACACGGTCACGCTCGCCGGCAGCTACCATGCGGGCAAGTTCCTGCGCCCGCACGGCAGGAGCGGAAAGGTCTATTTTCCGGAGGACGGCACCGTCTATTTCCGCGCCGATCCGGCGCGCTACGGGCGCATCAAGCCGGTCCTCAACAGCCTGATCCGCGAACGCGACATTCTGCGCGAGATCGCCGATGGCCGGCGTATCGCGGTGAATGCCTGGCTGGTGCTCCTGCACAACACGCCGGCTCGGCGCGGCCTATCCGGACGCGACGGTGCGGAACGCCTTCGGCGATCGCTACGTCTACAGCCTCTGCCCGTCGGCGCCGGAGGCGCGCGAATATGCGGTCGCGCTCTGCAAGGACGTGACCGACAATTATCCGGTCATCGGCATCTCGCTGGAGACGCCGGGTTTCCTGCCTTACGCGCACGGCTTCCACCACGAATTCGCGCTGGTGAAGCAGAACCGCTGGCTCGATGCCTGCTCGGCCTCTGCTTCTGCGAGCATTGCACGCGGGGCGCCGAGGCGGCCGGCATCGAGACGGGCCGGCTCAAGTCGCGGCTGCGCGAGGACATCGAGGCATATCTGGCCGGCGATTTCGATCTGCCGGACGACATGGCGGAGGCCTTCTGGCTCGCCGACGTGACGACGAACGGCCGAACTGTCAAGCATTCCTCGCCTGGCGCTGCGATGTCGTGACGTCGCTGGTCCGGGAGATCAGGGCCGCGGTCCGCAAGGACGCGAATGTCGCGGTCATCCCCTCGGTGGCGCGGCCGACCGGCGGCGCCTGGTACGAGGGCAGCGACCTCCGCGCGCTGGCGGAAACCGCCGGGATCATCGAGGCCTGCTTCTACGAGCCGAGCGCGGCGCGTATCCGGGCCGATATCTGGGACGTGCAGCGGCGGCTGAACGGGGCGGGAAAGCTCCGCGGCATCCTGCGGCCCGGCTTCCCGGATCTGCAGAGCCGTGGCGAGGTGGTCGCCGCCGCCGAGGCGCTCCGCGACGCCGGCATCGCCGAGATCGCCTTCTACAATTACGGCCATCTGCGCCGCAGCAATCTGGCCTGGATCGCCGACGCGCTCGAGGTGCTCGGAGAGCTGAGCGTGGAGTTCCAGGGCAAGGTCGTCGCGATCACCGGCGCCGCCGGCGGCATCGGCCGGGAGCTCTGCCGCCATTTCGGCGGGGAGGGCGCGACGATCGCGGCGCTCGACCGGAGCGGATCATTGACCGCGTTCGCTGAAGAACTCCGCGGCGACGGCGTCAGGGTGGAATCGGCGGTCGTCGACATCGGCGATGCGGAAGGCGTGGCATCCGCCTTTGCGAAGCTGGCGGCTGCGTTCGGTCCGGTCGACATCCTCATCAACAATGCCGGCGTGTCGCATAATCCGAGCCTGCAGCGCACCACGCCCGACGGCTGGCGCGACGACGTCAACATCAACCTGAACGGCGCCTACAATTGCGCCCACGCGGTGCTGCCCGGCCATGAAGGCGCGGCGCGGCGGCGTCATCGTCAATATCGGCTCGGTGAACGGCCTCTCGGCGCTCGGCGACCCCGCCTACAGCGCCGGCAAGGCGGGCATGATCAGCCTGACCAAGGCGCTGGCGCTGGAATTCGGCCGCTACAACATCCGCGCCAACATCGTCTTGCCGGGCACGGTGCGCACGCCGATCTGGGACCACCGCGCCGCGCGCAACCCGGAGGTGCTGACGCAGCTGAAGCGCTGGTATCCGCTCGGCCGCATCGTCGAGCCGATCGAGGTGATGCGCGCCGTCGCGTTCCTCGCCTCCGACGCGCGCTTCGGCGATCACCGGGGCGGTGCTGCCGGTCGATTGCGGGCTGACGGCCGGCAACATCGTCATGGCGCGCGAGCTGACGCTCGAGGATTTTTGATGGCGAGGACAGATGGACCGGCTGCGCATCGGCGTCATCGGGCTCGGCTGGTTCGGCGAGATCCATTGCGAGGCCATCGTCGGCGTGCCGAATCTGGAGCTTGCGGCGCTCTGCACGCGCACGCCGAGAGCCGGCTCGCCGCGCTGGCGCAAGAAATTCGGCGTGAAGAAGACTTATCGCCGACTACCGCGAGCTGCTCGCCGACCCGGACATCGACGCCGTGTCGATCGTGCACGATGTGGGACCAGCACACCGAGCCGGCCGTCGCCGCGCTCGAAGCCGGCAAGCACGTCTTCCTGGAAAAGCCGATGGCCTAGCACCGTCGCGGATTGCCAGAAGATCATCGCCGCGTCGAAGGGCGCCAAGGGCATCCTGCAGGTCGGCCATATCTGCCGCTTCAATCCGCGCTACCGCATGGCCAAGCAGGCGATCGCGGCGGGCCGGATCGGCAAGATCGTCTCGCTGGCCTCGCGCCGCAACATCCCCGCCGCCTGGACGCCGACAATCCTCAACAAGATCGGCCCGATCGTCGGCGACGCCATCCACGACACCGACCTGATGCTGTGGTTCACCGGCGACCGGGTGGTCAGCGCCTATGCGCAGACGGTCGACGTGCGCGGCCTGAAACATCCCGACATCGGCCAGACCATGTACCGCTTCGCCGGCGGCGCGACGGCGACGCTGGAGACGGTCTGGTGCATGCCCGAAAAGACGCCGTTCGACATCGACGAGCGCATGACCATCATCGGCACCGAGGGCTTCATCCACGATCCAGGACACGTTCCCGAATCTCGGCATCGTCGGCGCGGAACAAGTTCGCACAGCCCCGACACGACCTACTGGCCGATGTTCGACGGCGTGCGCGGCGGCGCGCTGCGCGAGGAGTTTTCCTATTTCGCCAGCTGCGCGCTGGAGGGCAGGGCGCCGGAGATCGGCACGCCGGAGGATGCGATGGCGGCGCTCGAGGCGACGCTCGCGGCGGAGGAATCGGCGCGGACCGGCGAGGTGGTGAGGATCGGGCAGAACGCGACGTAGCGGCCTCCGCCGCCCAAGAACATCGGGAGGAGAGCATGGCGAGGAAGCGCGTGTTGGTGGTCGGCCTGGGCAACATGGGGATATCCACGCGCTCGCCTATACGCGCATCCCCGACTACGAGGTGGTGGGCGTGTGCACGCGCCATATCGCCGACAAGAAGCTGCCGGAGGCGCTCGCCGGAGCCAAGCGCTATACCGACTACGACACCGCGCTCGCCGAGCTGAAGCCCGACGTCGTGTCCGTCAACACGCTGCCCGACACCCATGCCGACTATTCCATCAAGGCGATGGAAGCCGGCGCCCATGTTTTCGTCGAAAAGCCGCTCGCCGAGAACGTCGAGAGCGCGCAGCGGGTCGTCGACACGGCCAAGCGCACCGGCAAGAAACTGGTGATCGGCTACATCCTCCGCCAGCACCCGTCCTGGAATCAAATTCATCGAGATCGCCCGAAAACTCGGCACGCCGCTGGTCTTCCGCATGAACCTGAACCAGCAGTCGAACGGCGAGACCTGGGAATGGCACAAGCGGCTGATGGATTCCTTTCCGCCGATCGTCGATTGCGGCGTCCACTACGTCGACGTCATGTGCCAGATGACGCCGGCCAAGCCGGTCCGCGTGCATGCGATCGGCGCGCACCTCACCGACGAGGTGCCGGTGTATAATTACGGCATGCTGCAGGTCGCCTTCGACGACGGCTCGGTCGGCTGGTACGAGGCCGGCTGGGGGCCGATGATGAGCGAGACCGCCTTCTTCGTGAAGGACGTGATCGGCCCGAAGGGGTCCGTCTCGATCGTCATGGCGGAGAACGGCCGGCAGCGTGAAGTCGGACGACATCAACGCGCATACCAAGACCAACCAGATCCTCTGGCATCATGCCGACATGACGAAGCCGGACGAGCGCATCGACATGACCGACGAGCCCGACCACGACGCGCTCTGCGAGCGCGAGCAGCGCTATCTCCTGAAGGCGATCGACGAGGACCTCGACCTTTCCGACCACATGGACGACGGCGTGAAGAGCCTGCGGATCGTCATGGCCGCCGACGAGTCGGTGCGGACGGGGAACGTCGTCCACCTCTGAGGGCAGGCCATTGCACTTGGCCTGAAACTTACTAGGTTCCAAATAGTTGTGCGCACGCCCTCAGGAGAATTGAGGGCGACAAGCCAACGGGAGGAAGAAGAATGAATAGACGTTTTGTTCTGAAATTGAGCGCCGGAGCGGCGGCCGTGGCATTCGGAGCGGGTCTCGCCTTCGCCGCCCCGCCGACCCTGGAGAAGAAGGACAGCTACAAGGTCGGCTTCGCCCAGACGGAAAGCAACAATCCGTGGCGCATCGCCGAGACCAAGAGCATGCAGGACATCGCCGAATCCTGCGGCTGGCAGCTCGTCTACACGGATGCCGCCGGCTCGGCCGCCAAGCAGGTGGCCGACGTGGATTCGATGATCGCCCAGGGCGTCGACGTGATCTTCCTGCCGCCGCGCGAAGAGCAGCCGCTGCTGCCGGCGGTGATGCGCGCCAAGCAGGCCGGCATCCCCGTCTTCCTGATTGACCGCAGCGTCGACCCGAACGTCGCCAAGCCCGGTGAGGACTACGTCACCTTCATCGGCTCCGACTTCGTCGACCAGGGCCGCCGCGCGGCCGAATGGCTGGTCGAGGCGACCGGCGGCAAAGGCACGATCATCGAGCTGGAAGGCACCACCGGCTCGTCGCCGGCCAATGACCGCAAGAAGGGTTTTGACGACGTCATTGCCCAGCACCCGGAGATGAAGATCGTCGCTTCGCAGACCGGCGATTTCGCCCGCGACAAGGGCCGCACCGTCATGGAGACGCTGCTGCAGGCGCACCCGGACGCGACGGCCGTTTACGCGCATAACGACGAGATGGCGATCGGCGCGATCCAGGCGCTCGAAGCAGCCGGCCGGAAGCCGGGTCAGGACATCACCGTCGTGTCGATCGACGGCACCCGCGATGCGCTGCAGGCCATCATCGACGGCAAGATGGGCGCCACGGTGGAATCGAGCCCGTTCTTCGGCCCGATCTCCTGCGAGACCATGAAGAAATACGCAGAGGGCCAGCCCATCGAGCCGTGGGTGAAGGTCGAGGACCGCATGTTCACCAAGGACAACGCGGCCGAACACGTCGACGAAGCGTATTGACCTGATTGCACCATGCTGAAGCCGGCCATTGCCGGCTTCAGCCTTTTCTGAGGCTGCGACGCTCGGCAATGCGCGACCTCCTTCTCAGCATGCGCGGCATCGACAAGGCGTTCGCCGGCGTTCCGGCGCTGGTCGCGGCCGATCTCGGCGTGGCGCGCGGCGAAGTGCACGCGCTGATCGGCCAGAACGGCGCCGGCAAATCGACGCTTATCAAGATCCTCACCGGCGCCTATCGCCGCGACGGGGGCGACATCCTCTTCGACGGTAAGCCGGTGTCGTTCGCCAGCCCCCGGAGCGCCCAGGAGGCCGGCATCAGCACGATCTACCAGGAGATCAACCTGGTGCCGCTCCGCAGCGTCACGGAAAACGTCTGCCTCGGCTATGAGCCGCGCCGGGCAGGCCTGATCGACTGGCGGGCCGCCAATACACGCACGCGGGAAATCCTGGCGCGCTTCGGCGTCGACATCGACGTCACCCGCCGGCTCGGCGAATACAACACCGCCATCCAGCAGATGGTGGCGATCGCCCGCGCCGTCTCCCTCGACGCCAGGCTCGTCGTCATGGACGAGCCGACGTCGTCGCTGGACGACCGGGAAGTCGGGATCCTCTTCAACGTCATCCGCGAGCTGAAGGCTTCCGGCGTCGCCATCGTCTATATCAGCCACTACCTCGACGAGCTGTTTCAAGTCTGCGACCGGGTCACGGTGATGCGGGACGGGCGGACGATCGAAACGCAGGACATCGCCGAGGCGCGCAAGCTGAACCTCATCGCCGCCATGCTTGGGCGCCGGGTGGAGGATATCGAGGCGGCCGGCATGACGGATTTCTCCGCCGGCGAGGCACGCGTCGGTGAGACGATGCTCGGCGTGGAGCACCTCGCCACCGGCCCAAAACTCCGCGACGTGAGCTTCATCCTGCATCGCGGCGAGATCGTCGGCCTCGCCGGCCTCCTCGGCTCGGGCCGGACGGAGGTGGCGCGTGCCGTCTTCGGCATCGACTCCGCTGTTTCGGGGAGCGTGCGCGTCACCGGCAGGGCCGCCCAGGTCGACGATCCGCGCGAAGCCATCCGAGCAGGGCTCGGCTTCCTCACCGAGGATCGCAAGGCGGACGGCATCGTGCCGGAGCTTTCAGTCCGGGAAAATCTCACCTTGGCGCTGCTGCCGCGGCTGACTCGCGCCGGCCGCATCCGCGAGGCGGACGAGCGAAAGATCGTCGAGCGATTCATCCAGGCGCTCGGCATCAAGACGTCCGGCATGGAGCAGCCGGTCCGCGAGCTTTCCGGCGGCAACCAGCAAAAGGTCCTCTTGGCGCGCTGGCTCGCCACCGAGCCGCGGCTCCTGATCCTTGACGAGCCGACGCGCGGCGTCGACGTTGGAGCCAAGCGCGAGATCCAGACGATCATCCGCGAACTCGCCGACAAGGGGCTGGCGGTCCTGATGATCTCGTCGGAATTCGAAGAGCTGGTGGAAGGCGCCGACCGGGTGGTCGTGCTGCGCGACGGCGTCTCGGTTGCCGAGTTCCGCAATCCCGGCATCACCGAGGACGCGCTGGTGAGCGCGATCGCCCAGCACAGGCAGCCGGAGGCTGCATGACCGAGCGGGCCGAGCGCAGCGTCGGCGGCTCGAGCATAGTGGCCGCCCTGCCGGCCTGGATGCGCACGCTGGGCGCACACGGCACCCTGATCGCGCTGGTGCTGCTGCTCCTGTTCAATATTGCGGTCACGCCCAACTTTTTGCAGCTGCAGACGCTCTACGTGAACCTGACGCAGGTCTCCACGATCGCCATCGTTGCCATCGGCATGACGCTGGTGATCGCGACCGGTGGCATCGACCTCTCCGTCGGCGCCATGATGGCGCTTTCCGGTGCGCTGGCGCCGCTCATCTTCACCTCGTCTTTCGGGCAGGCCAATCCGGAGCTCGGCCTGACGCTGGCCATCGTCCTCCCCATCATGGCCGCCGCGGCAGGCGGCGTCTTCAACGGCGCGCTGGTCAGCTACCTGCATATCCAGCCGATCATCGCGACCTTGATCCTGTTCATCACCGGGCGCGGCATTGCCCAGGTGCTGACCAACGGCAATCTGCAGACTTTCAGTAACCCGGAATTCAGCTTCCTCGGGACGGGGCGCGTGCTTGGCCTTCCTGTCCAGGCGCTGATCGCAATCGGGCTCGGTCTCGGCGCGGCCTGGCTGGTGAGCCGCACCGTCTACGGCCGCTATCTGCTCGCCGTCGGCGGCAACGAGCGGGCCGCAAAACTGTCGGGCGTCCCGGTGAAGGCGGTGAAGATCGCCACCTACACGATCTGCGCTGCGCTGGCGGGCGTTGCCGGGCTGATCGTCTCGGCCATCAATTCCGCCTCGGACGCCAACCAGACGGGCCAGCTGATGGAGCTCGACGCCATCGCGGCAGCCGTCGTGGGCGGGGCGGCGCTGTCGGGCGGTCGCGCCCCCGTCCTCGGCGCCATTCTTGGCGCCGCCATCATCCAGCTCGTCCGCTATACCCTCCTTGCCAACGGCGTGCCCGACGCGGCGGCGCTGATCGTCAAGGCGGGCATCATCGTTGCCGCCGTCTATCTGCAGCAGGGGAGGAAGGAATGAGCGCCCCTGTCGCGCCTGCCAACGCGCTGGACCTGCGCGGCTTCATCCGCCGCGGCAGCGGGCTGCGCTCGCAGAGCGTCTGGGTGGCGCTGCTGCTCCTGATCCTGTTCGCGACCTTCCGCTACGAGCGGTTCCTGACCGAATACAACATCCTCTCCTTCCTCAGCTACAATTCCATGTTCGTGCTGATCTCGATCGGCATGTGCTTCGTCATCATGACCGGCGGCATCGACCTTTCGGTCGGCTCGGTCGCTGCCCTGTCGAGCGTCGCCGCCGCTCTCCTGAGCCATCACGGGCTGATCGTCGCCCTCCCGGCAGGGGTCGCCGTCGGATTCGCCATGGGCGTGCTGAATGCCTTCATCATCATCAAGCTCAGGATCGTGCCGTTCATCGCCACCCTCGCCACCATGCTTGCGGCGCGCGGCATGGGGCTCGTGCTCGCCAATAACCAGACCGTCTCCGTCTCCTGGGAAAGCGATTTCACCATGCTCGGCATGGGCAAGGCAGCCGGCCTGCTGCCGTGGCCGGTCCTGATCGCCTTCGGGGTATTCCTGGCCGCGTGGCTTCTTCTGGAGAAGACATCGTTCGGCCGCACCGTGCTTGCCGTCGGCGGCGGCGAAGAGGCGTCGCGCCTCATGGGGCTGAAGGTCAACAAGGCCGTCGCGGGCGCCTACATCCTGAGCGGCGCCTGCGCCGGCCTTGCCGGCGTATTCTTGGCCTCCGGCTTCGGGGCAGGCCAGCCGCTGGAGGGACTTGGCTGGGAGTTGTCGGCGATCGCCTCCGTCGTGGTCGGCGGCACGCTGCTGACCGGCGGCCTGGGCTCGATTCCGGCCACCGTCGCCGGCGCTCTGCTGCTCGGGCTGATCTTCAACATCCTCAATTTCGAGAACGGCCGCGGCACGATCAGCCTCAGCGCCTATTGGCAATCCGTGATCCGCGGGGCATTCCTCTTCATCGTCGTGGTGCTGCAGGCGCGATTCTCTTTCCGCCGCCTCGCCGGCAGGAAAACCTGAGCCGGATGCTCCTCCCCTCAATCGGAAGATCGGAAAGCCAAATCTGATGGCGGAAATCGCTGCGCTCGAATGCGGCTTCTACCGCGTGCCGCTGCCGAACGAGCTGACCGACAGCATGCACGGCGTCATGCGCGCTTTCGAGCTGATCACGGCGCGCGTGCGCGACCGGGAAGGCGCGGAAGGCGTCGGCTATACCTTTACGGTCGGCCGCAATGGCGGCGCGATCAACGACATCCTTTGCCGCGAGGTTGCCGAGATCGCGGCGGGGCAGGACGGGGACCGCATCGAGTTCCTGTGGAACAGGCTCTGGTGGGACCTGCACTATGGCGGCCGCGGCGGGCCGACCGTGCTCGCCATCTCCGCCTTCGACATGGCGCTCTGGGACCTCAAGGCGAAGCGGGCGGGGCTGCCGCTGTGGAAGCTGCTCGGCGGCAACGATCCGCGGGTGCCCTGCTACGCCGGCGGCATCGACCTGGAGCTGACGCCCGACGAGCTCCTCCGCCAGACCGACGAGAATCTCGCCCGCGGTTTCCGCGCCATCAAGATGAAGGTGGGGCGCAAAAAGCTGTCCGAGGACCTCGAGCGAATTTCGGCCATGCGCGACCATCTCGGCGCCGAATTTCCGCTCATGGTCGACGCCAACATGAAATGGACGGCGGATGAGGCGATCCGCGCCGCCCGCGCCTTCCAGCCCTACGACCTCACCTGGTTGGAGGAGCCGATCTCGCCCGACGACGTCGCCGGCCATGCCCGCGTGGTCCGCGACGGCGGCGTTCCGATCGCCGCCGGCGAGAACCTCCGCACGATCTGGGATTTCCGCCATCTGATCGCCTCGGGCGGCGTCAGCTACCCGGAGCCGGACGTAACCAATTGCGGCGGCGTCACCTCGTTCATGAAGATCGCCCATCTGGCGGAGGCGTTCAACCTGCCGGTAACCTCGCACGGCGCCCACGACATCACCGTGCACCTTCTCGCGGCGGCGCCGAACCGCTCCTATCTCGAGGCGCACGGTTTCGGGCTGGACCGCTACATCGCCGCTCCGCTGAGCATAGAAGACGGCTGCGGCATCGCACCCGACCGGCCCGGCCACGGCATCGAGTTCGACTGGAAGAACCTGGAGCCGCTCCGCGCCTGATGCCGCATGCGGGTCAGGGCTGCCTGGCTGCGCTGGACTCAGGGAGGCTGACCTCAAACTCGCAGACGACGCCTGTCGGAGCAAAGATGAGGCGGACTGCCCCGTCCTGATCCTGACCCAGGCTCCGCTCGATGAGGCGCGATCCGAAGCCGCGCCGCTTCGGCTCCTCCACACGCGGTCCGCCCGATTCCGCCCAGCGAAGTCGCAGCAGCGCGGATGCGGATGCCTCGATCGACCAATGGACACGGACACGGCCGTGCGGACTGGAAAGCGAGCCGTATTTCACCGCGTTGGTGGCGAGCTCCTGCAGCGCCATGGCGAAGGTAAGCGCCAGCGAAGGAGGCAGCCTCACCTCCGGTCCTTCGACGAGGAACGCCTTTTCGCCGTGGCTCCGGTACGGCTCGATCGCCTGCTCCACGATGTCGCGCAGCGACGCGCTCTCCCAGCTCTCCCGCGTCAGCACGTCGTGCGCGCGGGCGAGCGCCATGAGACGCGCCTCGAAGGCGTCCTTTGCCTCGTTCGCATCGGGCGCGTTGCGCAGAGTCTGCGCGGCGACCGACTGCACGATCGCCAGCGTGTTCTTCACGCGATGATTGAGCTCGTGGATCAGGAGCTGCTGGCGCTCCTGGGCGATCTTCACGTCCGAGACGTCGACGGCGCAGCCGGTGTAGCCGAGGAATGCGCCGGCATCGTCCAGCCGCGCCACGCCCTCGCAGCGGAGCGAGCGAATCTCGCCGTCCCTGCCGAAGACGCGCACCTCCGTCCGGAACGGCCGGCGCGCCTTGAAGGATTTTACAAACGTCGTGGAGAACGCATCGACGTCCTCGGGGTGCACGACGCTGCGCCAGCCCTTGCCGAACATATTCTTGGCCGGGCGCCCGAACACGTAGTCGAAGTGCATATTGGCGAAGGTCACTTCTCCCTCGACGTCAGTCATCCAGATCAGCGCCGGCGCGCTGTCGGCCATGTGGCGGAAGCGCGCCTCGCTCTCGCGGAGCGCCGCCTCGGCCTGTTTGCGCCGCGTCACGTCGAGGATCGCTCCGACGGTGCGCGTCACGCGTCCCGTGGCGTCGCGAACTGCAAGGCCGCGCTGCCACACCCAGACCCAGCTGCCGTTCTCGTGCCGCACGCGGAATTCGAGATCGAGCTCCGCGGTCCTGCCGGCGAACAGCGCCTCGAGCGTATGGTGGAAGCGCGGCGCGTCCTCCGGGTGGATGCGGCTGAACCACCAGTCGCGCGTCGGCTCGTGGTCCTCCGGCCGCACGCCGAGCATCTCGTAGGCGCGGGGCGCCCGGTAGGCATAGCCGGTCTCAAGGTCCGTCTCGTAGGCGGCCCCGTGGAATGCGGTGACGGCGAGCCGGTAGCGCTCTTCGCTTTCCGCCAGGGCGGCCGCCGTCCGCTTCTGATCGGTCACATCGAGGAGCGTGCCAACGCCGCGCACCGGGTTGCCTTGGCTGTCGAACGAGATTTGGCCCTTGATCAGCACCCAGCGCTCGGCGCCGTCGTCGAACCGCACGATCCGGCACTCGACCTCGTAGCGGCCGTCGCCGCTCGGCTGATAGGCGGCCCGGTAGCGGTCATAGACCCAGTCTCGATCGTCGGGATGGATCAGCGTGGCGAAGAAGTCGGGATCGGCCTGAAGATTGTCCGGCAGGCCGCATATGCTGCGGAACTCCTTCGACCAGTTCCGTTCGCCGGTGACCGCATTGACGTCCCAGGTGCCGATGCCCGTCGCCTCGATGGCGAGCCGCAGCCGCTCCTCGTTCTGACGCAGGTCGGACTGGGTCTGCCGATCCGTCACATCACCCGCCACAGCCAATTGTTCTCGCCCCGGTGGTCTGTTGCCTGATCCCAACAGTTCGATTTCCGGCAGAATCCCCGACGCATAGAGACAGCCGCTCGCCGAAACCGCAAGTCGCCGCACTTGTTCCATGCATGCTGGACAGGCGGGTTCGGGCGGTCTAGTCGGGGCCGCCGCGCGTTCGCCTCCGCATGGACCTTGCCATCCCCGTCTCCGAGCTTATCGGCCTGGCACTCGCGCTTGCCGCGACGGGCCTCGTGGCCGGCCTGCTGGCCGGCATCTTTGGGATCGGCGGCGGCGGTGTGATCGTCCCCGTCATGTATCAGGCGCTCGGCATTTTGGGCTTCTCGCCGGCGGTGACCATGCACGTGGCGCTCGGCAGCGCGCTCGCCATCATCGTGCCGACCTCGATCCGCTCCTTCCGCGCCCATCTGACGCGCGGCGCCGTCGACATGGCGATCATCCGCAGCTGGCTCATTCCGGTGCCCGTCGGCGTGGCGCTCGCCTCCTTCGTTGCCGCTTATGTCAGCGGGGCGGGGCTGCGGGCCATCTTCGCCGCCATCGCCTTCATCGTCGCGCTGCGGCTGATCTTCAATCGCGAGAGCTGGCGGCTCGGCACGGAAGTGCCCCACGGACCCATCCGCGCCTTCGCCGGCGCGGCGATCGGCTTTCTCTCTACGCTGATGGGCATCGGCGGCGGCGTCCTCAGCAACACTTTTATGACGGTCTACGGGCGGCCGATCCACCAGGCGGTCGCCACCGCCGCGGGCGTCGGCATCCTCATCGCCATCCCCGGCACCCTCGGCTACATCGCCGCCGGCTGGGGCGCCGAAGGGCTGCCGCCTTTTTCCATCGGTTACGTCAATTTGCTCGGCGTCGCGATCGTCATGCCGCTCAGCCTGCTGATGGCGCCGCTTGGCGTCAGGATCGCCCATGCGCTCACCAAGCGACAGCTCGAAGTGGGTTTCGGCATCTTCCTGCTGTTGATGTCGGCAAGGTTCGCCTACAGCCTTCTTTAAGCTTACACGAAGGACCAACAAACCTGGGGAGAGGCTTGGTGCGCATAGGAATAGCCGGGACCGGCCGCATGGGCGGCGCCATGGCCGAAAGGCTCATGGAATGTGGCCACAACGTCGCCGTCTGGAACCGCACGGCGGAGAAGGCGGCGTCTCTGATCCAACTGGGAGCGAAGCCGGCGGAAAGCGCGGCGGAGCTGCCCGCGGCGGCGGACGTGGTCATCACTGTGCTGACCGATGCAGCGGCGCTCGACGCGGTGTTCGGCGGCGATGCGGGCCTCCTCGGCGGCGACGTATCCGGAAAGCTCTTTGTCGAGATGAGCACGGTGCGGCCGGAGACCCAGGAGGCGATTGCCGGGAGGGTGCGGCGCGCCGGCGGGGCTTATGTCGAATGCGCCGTCAGCGGCTCCGTCGGACCGGCGCGTCAGGGCAAACTCGTCGGGCTCGCCGGCGGCGAAGCGGAAGATGTCGAACGGGCCCGCCCGATCCTGGACAACCTTTGCCGGCGGATCGAACATGTCGGTCCGGTCGGTGCGGGAGCGAGTGTCAAGCTGGCAGTGAACCTGCCGCTTGTCCTCTATTTCCAGACGCTCGGCGAAGCCTATTCGCTGTGCCGGCATCTGGGGCGCGACCCGGCCTGGCTGGTCGAGCTCCTATCGGACACGTCCGGCGGCCCCAACCTCCTGAAGGCGCGCGGGCCAGCCATTGCCGAGGCGCTTGCCGGCGGCGACCCGGCGCCGGCCTTCGGTGTGGACGCCGTCATCAAGGACATGAAGACGATGCTCGCCGAGGCGGAAGCGCGCGGCACCACGCTGCCGCTCACCGAGGCGGCGCTCCGCATTTACGATGAGGCGAGCCGCAAAGGCTGGGCCGGCCGCGACGGCGCGACGCTTGCCGCTTATTGGCCGGACCGGGGCGAGGGGCCGGGCGGAAGGAGCTGACCGTCCCTAAGGCCAGCCCGGAAAG
Source organism: uncultured Alphaproteobacteria bacterium (assembly GCA_963846475.1). Lineage (GTDB taxonomy): Bacteria > Pseudomonadota > Alphaproteobacteria > Rhizobiales > Afifellaceae > DASWJZ01. The sequence goes on from CAWJVZ010000003.1 coordinate 728,291, forward strand.
GCGAAGCAGGTGTTTTTTTGACATAGGGCTCTCGGCCTTTAGATATCGAAACGGCCCAGAGAAGCCGACCTAGGAAATCGAGGAGGACGCTCATGAAGATAACAGCCGGAATCCGCGCCGCACTCGGCTTTGTAGCTGCGCTGGCGCTCGCCCCAATGGCGGTGCAGACGACGGGCGCGCAGGACCTCGAGGAGATCACCGTCGTCCTGCCCAATCCCTCCGCTTTGAATGTCTGGCCCCTCTGGACGGCGATCGGCGAGGGCTACATGGAGGAAGAAGGTCTGAAGGTGAACGTCCAGGCCGTCGACGGCTCCTCGCAGGTGCTGCAGGCGCTTGCCGCCGGGCAGGGTCAGATCGGCCTCCCGGGACCGGCGCCGGTTCTCGCCGCCCGTGAGCGCGGCGAGGACGTAGTGTTCATCTACAACCTCAATCCGAAGAGCATTTTCGGCATCGTCGTGCGTGAGGAATCGCCCTATCAGCAGCCGGCCGACCTGGAGGGCAAAGTCATCGGAGTCGGCACGGCCGATGGCGCCGAGGTGGGCTTCGCCCGCACCATCCTCTCGGCTTCGGGGATGACCGAAGGCACCGACTATACCTTCCTGCCGGTCGGCGACGGCGGCACGGCGGCCGCCGCTTTCGAGCGCGGCGATATCGAGGGCTATGCAGCCGCGACCAGCGACGCCGCGATCATGACGACGCGCGGCCTGAAGCTCCGCGAGATCACGCCCGAAGAGTTCAAGGGCTATTTCGGCAACGGCTTTGCCGTGCTGCGGAGCTACCTTGAAGAGAACCGCGACGTCGTCGAGAAATTCGGCCGCGCGCTGGTGCGCGGCACCAAGTTCGGCATGGATACGGCCAACCGCGAGAAGGTCCTGCAGCACGCGGCCGCAGGCAATCCGCAGGAAGGCGAGGACACGGCGCTCGCCAATGCGCTGTTCGACCAGCTCCTTGTCAAGATGGACATCGGCGACCAGGCCGAAGGCTACGGCTACCAGGCGCCGGAGAACTGGGAGACCTGGCAGCAGAGCCTGATGTCGTCGGGTGGCCTCAAGCAGGAACAGGACCTCAGCAAGGCGTTCACCAACGAGTTCGTCGAGACCTGGAACGCCGAGTAATGACGCTCGCTGCAGCTTCGCCTGCAGCGGAGCCGGCCGGCCAAAAAGGCCGGCCGGTCTATGAGCTGAGGGGCGTCGCCAAATCCTACGCCCGCCGCAATATCCATGCGCTCGACCGCATCGACCTGACGCTTCGCGAGGGCAGCTTCTCCGCCATCATCGGCCCGAGCGGCTGCGGAAAATCGACGCTCCTGAAGATCATGGCGGGGGTGTTACCGCCGACCGAAGGCAGCGTCATCCTGGAAGGCTCGCCAGTGACCGGTCCCCGCCGCGATATCGGCATGATGTTCCAGCAGGCGACTTTGTTTCCCTGGCGCTCGACGCTCGAAAACGTCGTCCTGCCGATCGAGATCCGCGACGGCCGGCAGGCGGCCCGAGCCAAGCACAACGACGCCCGTGCCCTGCTGGAGCTGGTCGGCCTCGCCGGCTTTGAGAACGTCTATCCGAGCGAGCTGTCCGGCGGCATGGCGCAGCGCGCGGCGATCTGCCGGATGCTGATCACCGAGCCGGCTGTGCTGCTCCTCGACGAGCCGTTCAGCGCGCTCGACGAGCTCAGCCGCGACTTCATGAACATGGAGCTGCAGCGCATCTGCATCGAGCGGAACGCCACCGCCTTCCTGGTGACCCACTCCATTCCCGAAGCCGTCATCCTCTCCGACATCGTCTACGTCATGTCGCCGCGCCCCGGCCGCTTCGTCGACGCCGTCGAGGTGGACCTGCCCAGGCCGCGCACGCTGCACATGATGACCGAGCCGCAATTCGGCCGGCTGGTCGACCGCATTCGCGGCCAGCTCGACAAGGGAGCATTCCTATGACCGACGCCGCCGCCGCGCACGATACGGTAATGCCTGCCGACACGGTCTGGGCCGAGCGGGATTCCTGGGTCGATCGCATTCCCCGCTCAGTCGCCATGCTGGCGATCTTCGTCGTCTTCATCGCCATCTGGCAGGCCGTCCACGTCTTCGAGATCGTCTCCAAGATCATCCTGCCGTCGCCGTGGGAGACGGCGCTGGAGCTCGTCGTCGTCGGCCAGAATTTCTTGACCGGCGGCTATCTCCTGCCGGCGTTCTGGATCACCACGCAGGAGGTGGCGATCGGCTTTGCGCTGGCCACTTTCCTCGGCTTCACACTCGGGACCATCGTCGGCGAGACGTCGCTCGGCGAGCGCGCCGTGCTGCCCTATCTCGTCGCTATCGACACGATGCCGAAGGTCGCCTTTGCGCCGCTGTTCATCTCCTGGCTCGGCTTCGGCATTTCCTCGAAAGTCGCGCTCGCCGCCTTCATCGCCACGTTTCCGATCGTCGTGGGCACGGCCGCCGGGCTGCACGCCGCCGACGAGAACGCCCGCATGCTGTTCCGCACCATGGGCGCCAGCCGCTGGCAGACTCTCGTCAAGCTAAAAATCCCGACCGGCCTGCCGCATTTCTTCACCGGCCTGAAGATCGCCGCGATCGGCGTCGTGGCCGGCGCCATCACGGCGGAGTTCTTGGGCGGCGGCACCGGCATGGGCCACCTCATCCGCACGGCGGCGTCGCAGCTCGATACGCCGCGGGTTTTCGCGCTGATCCTCTATCTGAGCCTGCTCGGGCTGGGCACTTTCTGGACGGTCGTGTGGATCCAGCGCCGCTTCGTCTTCTGGCATAAGGACACGCACCGTCAGGAGAATCTCGGCTGACGGCCCGCGATCCCCGGCCGGCGCTAAAACTCCGCCAGGTCATCAACGCTGCCGGCACTATGACCGCGCTCGGTGCGTGCGCGGCAGTGCCCGGCGCTGTGCAGCACGCAGCCGCAATTCTCCCCTGGTTCGTCGAGATCGACGACCTGCAGCGGCTCGCCAGCGACGGCATCGCCGCGGCCACCGGCACGGAGGCCGGCTTCGTGACGGCGGGCGCCTCGGCGGGCGTCACGGTGTCAATTGCGGCGGCGATGACCGGCAGCGATCTGGCCCGGATCGAGCGGCTGCCGGATGCGGCCGGCATGCGCGACGGGGTGGCGATCCAGCGCGGCCACCTCGTCAATTACGGCGCGCCCCTCGACCAGGCGATCCGTCTCGCCGGCGCAAGGGTGGTTGCGGTCGGAACGGCAGCGGGCGCGAACGCCGGGGAGCTCGCGGCCGCCTTGGACGAGACGATCGCGGCGGGGCTTTTCCTGGTCTCCCACCACGTCCTGCCCTACGACCAGATCCCGCTGCCGGACTTCATCGCCGCCTGCCATGCCCACGACGTGCCGGTGATCGTCGACGCGGCGGCAGAATACGACATGCAGGGCTTTCTGGCGGCGGGCGCCGATCTCGTCATCACCAGTGCCCACAAGTTTTTGGGCGGGCTGACGGCCGGGATCGTCGCCGGCCGCAAGGACCTGGTCCGCGCCGGCTACCTGCAGAATCTCGGGATCGGCCGCGGCATGAAGGTCGGCAAGGAAGGCATTTTGGGCGCGGTTGCGGCCCTTGAGGCGTGGCCGCGCCGGGACCATGACGCGCAGCGCCGCGGCGAGGAGGCGCGGGTCGCGCTCTGGCAATTGCGCCTGGCCGGCTTGCCCGGCCTCCGAGTCGAGCTTTCGCCCGACCCGACCGGCAACCCGGTCACGCGCCTTCGCGTCCACGTGGAGCCCGCGTCGGGGACGACGGCCTGGGACCTCGCCGAGGCGATGACGACGGGACCGCGGCCCGTTTTCGTCCGCGACGACGAAATCCGCCACGGCTATTTCGAGCTCGACCCCTGCAACCTCAGCGACGAGGAGGCGGAAGAGGTCGCCGGCCGTATTGCATTCGAACTGCGTAGCTTACGGGGCAGGGCGCCTAATTCATTCCCGGAATGGCAGAGACAGCGCATGCGCGCACGCCTCGCCTGGCCGGACTAGCCGGAGTATATTCCCTCGGCCTGACGCGCAGCCCTGGCGCAGCCCGGCATCAGTTGCAAATCGTGAGATCGACGATGAACCGAACCGCTTCAGCTCTGGTCCTCGCCCTCCTGGCCGTCCCCGTTCTCGCCCAAAACCATCAACCCTACGCCGGCCTGCAGCACCGGCCCGTCAAGGCGCTTTCGGATCAGCAGATCGACGATCTGCGGGCGGGGCGCGGCATGGGCCTGGCGCTCGCCGCGGAATTGAACGGCTACCCCGGGCCGACGCATGTCCTTGAGCACGCCGATGCGCTGAGCCTCAGCGCCGAGCAGCGGCAGCGCACGGAGGCGCTGCTTGCAGCGATGCGGCAGGAGGCGATCCCGCTCGGCGAGCGGCTGCTCGAACAGGAAGCGGAGCTCGACCGCCTGTTCGCCAGCCGGGAGATCACGCCGGAAAGGCTGGGCACGCTCACCGAAGAGATCGGGCTGACCCAAGCGAGCCTGCGGCAGACCCATCTCGAATACCATTTGTCTTTGATGGACGTGCTCTCCCCGGACCAGGTGGCGCGCTACGGCGAGCTGAGAGGCTATGGGTCTCCGCACAGTGCCGGGCAGGGCCACTCGGGGCACAAATGAGGCTAGGCCATCGGCTCCCGCTCTGGCTGTTTGACATCGCCACCGCTTAAGCCACAGTCTTTGCCGGATGCGAAACGGGACGCCCGTGGGGGCGCTTGCATGATCGGCGATCCGGCAGCCGAGCCCTTGCTCCGGCTGGAGGCGATCTCAAAACATTTCGGCGCCATCGAGGCGCTGCGCGGCGTCGGCTTCGACGTGCGGCGCGGCGAGGTGGTGGCGCTCCTTGGCGACAACGGGGCGGGCAAGTCAACCCTGGTGAAGATCATCGCCGGTGGCCTGCAGCCGAGCGCCGGACGCGTCATCTTCGACGGGACGGAGCGCCATTTCGCTTCGCCGGCGGAGGCCAAGGCGGCCGGCATCGAGACCGTCTACCAGGACCTGTCGCTCTGCACGAATGTCGACGTGGTCGCCAATTTCTTCATGGGCCGCGAGCTCACAAGGAGCGTTCTCGGCGTCCCCGTGCTCAGGGAGCGCGCCATGCAGGCGGAGACGGCAAAGGCGCTTGCCGCCGGCGGCACGCGCATCCCGTCGCTACGGGTGAACGTCGAGCACCTCTCCGGCGGCCAGAGGCAGGCGATCGAGCTCAACCGCTTCGTCCATTGGGGCGGCAAGCTGGTGCTTCTCGACGAGCCGTTTGCCGCCCTTGGCGTCGAGCAGACGCGGCGCGGCCTGGAGATGGTGGAGCGCGTCCGCGCCCAGGGCATCGGCGTCGTCATGATCACCCACGTCCTGGCGCAGGCCTTTCAGGTCTCCGACAGGATTGTCGTGCTCCGGCACGGCATGGTGGCCGGCGACGTCGCGACGGACGCCACTTCGCCCGACGAGGTGGTCCGCATGATGACCGGCGACATCGCCCGCATCGTGCCCAAAACCGGTTCAAGCGTGCAAACAGGGAGGACAGCATGAAACGTATCTTGGGTGTTCTGGCGGGAGCGGCGATCGCGCTCGCCATCGGCGCGGCGGCAACGATTGCCGCGGCGCAGGAGATGAAGGGCAAGGTCTACTATCTCGTGCCGACGCTGCTCGACGAGTTCCAGACGGGCTCGATCGATGCGATCACAAAGTTCATGAAGGACGTCGGCTACGAGGTGATCTCGCTCGACGCGCAGAACCGCAGCGACCTGCAGCTCAACCAGATCGACGACGTCATCAATCTCAAGCCCTCCGCCGTCATCCTCGCCGCGGTCGACTTCGACGCGGCCAAGACCGGCATCGAGAAGATGCGCGCCGCCGGCATCCCGGTGATGATCTTCGACCGCCAGATCACCTCCACGCCGTCCGACTTCACCTCGGTCGCCGGCACGATCGAGATCGGCCATATCGCCGCGCAGGAGATCACGCGGCTGCTCACGGAGAAGAACGGCTCGCCGAAGGGCAAGGTGCTGCAGATCCTCGGCGATCCCGGCGATCCCTACACCCTCGATATCCAAAAGGGATTCGAGGAGAAGATGGCGGCCCACCCGGACGTTGAGATCATCACGCACGCCGCCATGCAGTGGGAGGCGAGCAACGCCGGCAATATCGCCTCCGACCAGATGCTGGCCAATCCCGACATCGACCTGATCTTCGTCCACGCCGCCCATCTGGCGGTGGCGGTCGCCGCGGTGCTGGAGGCGCAGGGCAAGCAGCCCGGCGACGTCATGCTGGTCAGCTCCAACGGCGCGCCGGTCGGCCTTGACCTCATCCGCAAGGGGTGGGAGCAGGTCGAGGTCGAGCAGCCGATGGTCGCCCAGGCGGCGGCGCTCGCCATGTTCGCCGACAAGGTGATCAACAAGGAGGAGATCAAGCCCGGCAGCTACGACGTGACCGGCCTGCCGTCGGAGCTGACGATCGAGGCATGGGGGCCGAACATCAAGATCCCCGGCGCCGCGATCACCAAGGAGAACGTCGACGACCCGAAGTTCTGGGGCAACCTGAAGCCGCCGACGGAGCCGGTGAAGCCGGTCGAATAGGGGCTCCATTCCTTGTCGTCATGCCATGGCTTGACCATGGCATCCATTCCGTTGCGCTAGAGGGTATCAACCCGGTCACGGAATGGATTGCCGGACCAAGTCCGGCAATGACGACAGGGAGGACCAAGACGCCTGCATGACAACCGGCATCGCAGATACCACCAACACCGGCCCGCCGACCGCGGTGCTCTCCCGCCGGCGCGCCTCGCTGGAATTCGTCCTCGACAACCTCGTCTGGATCATCCTCGTCATCGTGCTGGCGGCGTTCTCGTTGACCATCCCGAATTTTTTGCAGATCGGCATCCTGCTCAACATCCTCGAACAATCGACCTTTGTCGGCATCATCGCCGTCGGGCTGTCGTTGACGCTGATCGCCGGGCACATGGACCTGTCGATCGAGTCGGTGCTGGCGCTCGCGGCGATGACGACCGCGCTGATTTTCGGCACCGGCGGCGCGGGAGCCGGCCTGGCGCTCGATCCGGCGTGGCTGGCCTTTCCGGCCTCGCTCGCCCTGGCGCTGGCGATCGGCGCCGCGATCGGCTCGGCCAACGCCTTCCTCGTCGTCCGGCTCGGCATCAATGCCTTCATCGTCACGCTGGCCGCCTACATCTATACACGCGGGATCGTCGTCGCCCTGTCGGGCGGCCGCTCCGTCTACGGCCTGCCGGATTCCATGCGGGTGATGGCCGTGGAGCGCTTCCTCGGCATCCCGGTCATGGCCTGGGCCCTCATCCTCGTCTTCGTCGTCTTCACCTTCGTGCTGACCAAGACGCCGTTCGGCCGGCACCTCGTCATGATCGGCGGCAATGCCACGGCGACCTATCGCGCCGGCATCCGCGTCGGCCGCGTCGTGGCGATCGCCTTCATCCTGTCCGGCGCGCTCGCCGGACTGGCTGGCTGGCTGCTCGCCTCGCGCACCGCCGGCGCCACCGCCAATCTCGGCATCGGCATGCTGTTCCAGGCGTTTGCCGCGGTGGTCATTGGCGGCGTCAGCCTGAAGGGCGGCTACGGCAAGCTGCCGGGCGTTTTTGCGGGCGTGCTGCTCCTTTCCGCCATCCAGACCGGGATTAACGTCATGGGCATGCCGCCGCATTTTACCCAGATGATCCAGGGCGGGCTGGTGCTCGCCGCCGTCCTCCTCGACACGCTGAAGACGACGGTCCGGAAGCGCTATCTGTGAACGGAGCCTGCTCTGAACCCAGCGGTAAGGCCGGGAATGCCGAAACGCGGGTTGCGCTTCAGGGTTTGCGCCATGGAAGTGGTAGACCGCGGCTGCCGAAAACCCGCGCATCCACGTCCAGGAAACTAATGTCGTAGTGTTCGGCCAGCAGCCCATGAACATTCTGAATGACCTGGAACGCCTCGCCGAAAATGTTCCTGGAACGGTCCCGCTTCGCCCAAATCAGGAGATCCTCCAAGACAGGTATCGCCCTGTCTGGCGCCCATTTGAGGACATAACTCGCAGCTGCCAGCCGAACGATTGGCTCCGCATGGCCCAAGAGCGCTTCCAGGGTGGCCTTTCCGTTCTCGCCGCGCTCGATGAGTTTTTGCGCGGCTCGATCTGAACGCCGAAACCAGCGGTTATGCGCAGGCACGTTGCCGGCGCCGTAAGCGTCACGGGCAGCAATCACTGTCGTAACAAATTCCTGCCCCAGCCTGTCAATCTCGCCCGGTTTCATCCGCGGATCTCCTCAGGAATCTCAAGCACCGGGCTGGTGCTCGCCGCCGTGCTCCTCGACACGCTGAAGACGACGGTCCGGAAGCGCTATCTGTGAGCGGAGTCTGCTCTGAACCCAGCGGTAAGGCCGGGAATGCCGAAATGCGGGTTGCGCTTCAGGGTTTGCGCCATGGAAGCGGTAGACCGCGGCCGCCGAAAACCCGCGCATCCACGTCTAGGACATTAATATTGTAGTGTTTGGCCAAGAGGCCATGTACGTCCAGAATAACCTGCAACGCTTCGCCGAAAATGTCGCCAGAACGGTCCCGCTTCGCCCAGATGAGAAGGTCCTCCAGAACAGGTATCGCCCTGCCTGGCGCCCATTCGAGGACATAGCTCGCCGCTCCCAGCCGAACGCTGGGCTCCGCATGGCCTAGGAGCGCTTCCACGGCGTCCTTTCCGTTTTCGCCGCGATCGATGAGCTTTCGCGCGGCTCGATCTGAACGCCGAAACCAGCGGTTATGCGAGGGCACGTTGCCGGCGCCGTACGCGTCACGGGCAGCAATCACGGCCGCAACAAATTCGTTGCGCAGTGTGTCAATCTCGCCCGGTTTCATCCGCGGATCTCCCCAACAATCGCAAGCAGTCGTCGATAATGTCGAGCGCAAAGTTGAATTGCGCTTCGAAGGACATCGGCTCCAGCCAAATCCTCAATGTCTTACCTTCGCTATACCGCCAGACTCGCGACATCGCCGCATTCACGCATAGATGCAGGTCGCGGGGCAGCCTGACGATGTTGTCGGTGTTGTGGATCTCCTCCGGGGCGAAGCGGCCGTTGTCGGCGAGCCGTTGCTCCACGAGGTGGTGCCACTCAAAACCTTCACCGGCCGGGCCGATTATCTCCTTGAACTCGCGGAAGGAGCGAAACCGGAGTTGCACGTGTTCGGGCCGGCGCTCCGTCGGCCTGCCGATCCGCTGCGTCTCGTCGTTGAAGTCGCGTTCCTCCGACGGACGGCCGGACCAGCGGCGCGGCGGACGGCTGAGCCAGCCGCGGACACCTCGCGCCAGCTTCCGCAAGGCCTCGACTGCTCCGGGCGCGAGGCGGAGGAGCTGCCAGAGCGCGGGCAGCGTAGCGTCTGTCCACTGGCCGCCTCGAGGGTTGCCGGCGGGGACGCGCGGTTGCAGGTACCAACGCGGGTTGGCGCGCTCCTCACGCCTCAGACGAAGCAGGACCAGCTGCATCGTCAAGGAGGCGAGGTTCAGGCGTATATCCGCCAGTTCGTGCCGCTCAGGTCGGTCCATAGTGCCACCTTCTGTTGGTAGCAATATCTTCCTATAAGGCGACGGAGTCAATACGATGACGCTCGGGTTGCGCTTCGGCCCGCGACCGGCGTAGGTCGGAGCATCAGCGAAGGGGTTGGAAATGAGCGGGCGGCTTCATCATCGCGTCGCGATCGTCGTCGGCGCCGCGCGCGGCATCGGCGCCGGTATCGCCGAGCGGTTCGTCGAGGAGGGCGCCTCAGTCATCATCGCGGACACGGAGGAAGAGGCCGGCCGAGCCACCGCGGAGCGGCTCGCAAAGATCGGGCCGACGGGCTTCGTGCGGGCGGACATCAGCGACAAGGCCGGCGCGGAAGCCGCCGTGGCGGCAGCGCTGGAAAAATTTGAGCGCCTCGACATTTTGGTGCAGAACGCCGGCATCTATCCTTGGACGCTGATCGAAAACATCTCGGCGGAGGAATGGGACCGGGTGCTGGCGGTGAACCTGCGCGGCACGTTCCTCGCCGCGCAGGCCTGCCTGAAGCCGATGAAGGCGCAGCGCTACGGCCGCATGGTGTTCACCTCGTCGATCACCGGCCCGCGCGTCTCGAGCCCCGGCCACGGCCATTATTCGGCGAGCAAGGCGGGCATCAACGGCTTCATCAAGGCGGCGGCCCTTGAGTTCGCCGCGTATGGCATCACCGTCAACGGCGTAGAGCCCGGCAACATCCTGACCGAGGGCATGCAGCTGCACCGGAGCGCCGAATTCATCAGGACGATGGAGGACGCGGTGCCGCTCGGCCGGCTCGGCACGCCGCGCGACGTGGCCAACGCCGCCCTGTTCCTCGCCTCCGAGGAGGCCGAATACATCACCGGCACGACGATCGTCGTGGACGGCGGCCAGACGCTGCCGGAAGGCCGCGATTTTCGCATTAAGCCGGAGTGAGGGAGCGGCGCCCGCGCTTTGCATTGCCGCCCGCCGCCCCGGCCGTTAGGCTGCAGGTGCGAGAGCCACCTCGGCGCGCATTGACCTGGAGCTTTCCATGTCAGGCCATGACCACAGGCACGCTCCTCCTGCCGGGGCGATCGACTGGAGGGAGCACGGCGTAAAAGTGATCCCGGGCAGCTCGGTCGATCCGAACACGCCGCAGACGCCGGGCATGTCGCGCGCCGCCGCGGTGGACCGCGCGCGCGCCGGCGCCGAAAAGATCTGGGCCGGCACGGTGACCATCCACGCCAACGCCAAGACCGGCGCGCACCATCACGGCGACCTGGAAAGCATCATCTACGTGGTGAAGGGCCGCGCCCGGATGCGCTGGGGCGACCGGCTCGAATATGTCGCCGAGGCCGACCCCGGCGACTTCATCTTCGTGCCGCCCTACGTGCCGCACCAGGAGATCAACGCCAGCCGCGACGAGACGCTGGAATGCGTGGTCATCCGCTCCGGCCAGGAGCCGGTCGTCGTCAATCTCGACATCGAGATGGCCGAGGCGCCCGCAGAGGTGCTCTGGAGGGACCCGATCCACCGCTAGGGGTGTGTTCTGCGGGGCGCCCTTCGAATTAGGGTCGTAAGGCAGCGGGGCCGTGCCAAGGCTCATGCTCGATCGCAGGATGTCGCCGAGCCCGCCTGAGGAGTCGCCGAGGCACCGCTGCGTGCGGCGTGGCGGGCGAGGCAGTGAAGGGGAAAGCGCGTGATAAGAGCGTTCGGATCGATCAATCTCGACCTCATCGGCGGCGTCGAGCGCCTGCCGCGGCCGGGCGAAACGGTTTCGGGCGGCCCCTTCGCCACGGCGCCGGGCGGCAAGGGGGCCAACCAAGCGCTGGCGGCGCGCCGTGCCGGGGCTGCCGTGCAGATGATCGGCGCGGTGGGAAAGGACGCCTTTGCGGAGCCGGCGCTTTGGCTGCTGCGCGCCGGCGGGGTCGATCTATCGGAGTTGCGCGAAGTTGAGGGCGCGACCGGCGTGGCGCTGATCCTCGTCGATGCGGCCGGTGAAAACGTCATCGCCGTGATGCCGGGAGCCAATGCGAGTGTTGCGGAAGCCGATGCGGAGGGGCTGGATTTCTCGCCGCAGGATGTGATGCTGCTGCAGCTGGAGGTGCCGGTGGCGGCGATCGAAGCCGCGGCGCGTCGCGCCAGAGCGGCGGGAGCCCGCGCGCTCCTCAATTTCGCGCCGTTCCGTGCCGACGGGTTGGGCCTCTTGGCGCATGTCACCCACCTCATCGTCAACGAGAGCGAAGCGGCGCTGATCGCCAAGGCGGCCGGCCTGCCGGCGGGCTCGATCGAGGAGCAGGCGGCGGCGCTCGCCGAAAAATTCGCGCTGACGGTGATCGTCACGCTCGGCAAGGACGGCGTTCTCGCGGTGGAAGAGGGGAGGGTGGTGCGGGCGGCGGCGCTGCCGGTCCGGGCGGTGGACACGGTTGGGGCCGGCGACACGTTTTGCGGCTATCTCGCAGCGGCTTTTTCCGAAGGCCTGCCGCTCGGCCAGGCGCTTTCGCTGGCAGCAGCGGCGGCGAGCCTTGCCTGCACGAAACCAGGGGCGCAGCCCGCCATTCCGATGCGCGACGAGGTGGACGCGGTCAGCCGCTGAAGGGGAAGACCAGCGCGATCAGCGGCACGCCGACGATGAGGACGAGGATCGACAGCGGTAGGCCGAGCCGCCAGTAATCGCCGAAGCGGTAGCCGCCGGGACCCATGACCAGGGTGTTGCACTGGTGGCCGATCGGCGTGAGGAAGTCGCAGGCGGCGCCGAGCGCCACCGCGATCAGGAAGGGGTCGGCATTGTAGCCGAGATCGACGGCGAAGGTCGCCGCGATCGGCGCCATGACCAGCACCGTCGCCGCATTGTTGAGGAACGGCGTCACCGCCATCGCCGCCACCAGGATGAGGGCGAGCGCACCGGAGGGCGGCAGCACGCCCGCCGCACCGGACAGCCAGGCCGCGATCAGGTCGGTGGCGCCGGTCGTCTGCATGGCCTCGCTCACCGGGATCAGCGCGCCGATGAGGATCAAGAGCGGCCATTCGATGACATCGTAGGCTTCACGAAGGCTGAGCGAGCGCACCAGGATCAGTATGAGCGCGGCGCTGAAAAAGCCGAAGGCGACGGGCACGATCTGCAACGCAACGAGCAGCATGGCCGCGGCGAGGACGAGGATCGGAACGTAGCGGCGGCGGTCGCGCCCGAGCCTGATGTCGCGCGCGGCGAGCGGCAGAGCGCGAAGCTCGCCGAGAACCTCCGGCATATGCGTGAGGTCGCCCTGCAGGACGATGACGTCGCCAGGCCGGAATCGCACGGAGCGCAGGCGGTGCGTGAGCCGCTCACCGCGGCGGCTGACCGCCAGCAGCGCGACCTGGAACCGCTCGGCCAGGTGCAACTGGGTGGGCGTATGGTCGACAAGCGGCGAATCGACGGTGACGACGGCCTCCATCACCCCGAAGTTCTCCGCACTGGTGTCCGGCTCGGCGGCCGCCTCTTCACCGCCCGCAAGCCGGAGTTTTCCGAGCGCCACGACCCGCTCAAGCGCCGCCGGCTCGCCCTCCAGGAGGAGCATGTCGCCGGCATTCAGCGTCCAGCCCGGCGAGGGCGTATAGCGGCGGAAACGCTCGCGGATGATCGTCGGAATTTCGACCTCGCCTTCCGCCAGCTTCTCCAGATCGGCGACGGTCTGGCCGACCAGCGGCGAATCCTCCGGCAGAAGCGACCTCGGTCGTATAGCCCTTGATGTTGAACGCTGCGTCGAGCGCAGCCGCGCCCTTGCGGCGCCGGCAGCAGCTTGTAGCCGAAGGCGAGGAAGAGGACGCCGAGCGCGGCGATGCTCGCCCCAACCGGCGTGAAGTCGAACATCTCGAAAGGCGCGCCGACGAGCTCCTCGCGCATGCGCGACACGATGATGTTGGGCGAGGTGCCGATCAGGGTCATGGTGCCGCCGAGGAGCGAGCCGAACGCCATCGGCATGAGTAGATAGGAGGGCGAGGTATTGGTCCGCTTCGCCAGCTGGAAAGCGACCGGCATCAGCATAGCGAGTGCGCCGATGTTCTTGACGAAGGCGGACAGCAGGGTGACGGCGCCGACGAGGACGATGAGCACCGCGCGCTCGGACGTCAGATACGGGCCGACGCGCTGCAGCGCGAGCTCGACGATGCCGGAGCGGGCGACGGCGGCGCTGACCAGAAGGGCGGAAGCGACGATGATGACGATGTCGTCGCTGAAGCCGGAAAACGCCTCTTCCGCCGGAACGATGCCGACCACAACGGCCGCGAAGAGGGACAGCATCGCCACCAGGTCGTAGCGAAGCCGCCCCCAGACGAAGAGGCCCATCATCCCGATGACGACGGCGAAGGCGAGGCCCTGCTGCAGCGTCATGCCGGCCGTCCGACAGGGATCAAGGGCGGCCCGCGACCATTTCGGGGCTGGCTACAGTCTCGGCGGGCGTGGATGGCGGCTCTTGGTCGGCCTCGACGACCTTGCGGTTGCGGTGCGGCTCGGAAATCTCGCGGAGCGTTTCCTGGATCTGCTCGCGGCTTTCGACAGCCTTCGCCAGATCGCTGAGGGTGACGATGCCGATCGGCCGCCCTTCATCGTTCAAGACAGGCATGCGGCGGATCTGCCGTTCGCGCATCTGCGCGAACGCGGCCTCCACGGAATCGTCCTCGCGGCAGGAGAAGATCGTCGCGGACATGATGTCGCGGACGGCTACTTCGGCGGAATTGCGGCCGTCGACGACGAGGCGAAGGATGATGTCGCGGTCGGTCAGGATGCCCTCGATCCGCTCCGGAGTCCCGATCAGGACGGCGCCGACGTCGAGCTCCGCCATCTGCGTCGCCGCCGCCTGCACCGTGGCCGCCGGGTCGACCGGATCGACGCCGCGGCTCATCACCTCAGCCACCTTCATGAAGCTGCCCCAACGCCCCGTCCCGTCGCTGTGTAGAACGCCGGGCCATGGAGCGGCGTTCCGGCATTCCTCCTGAGCGGCAGCCTTGGATAGAGGCGTCGCTGCGGCGAGGAAAGCGGAATCAAGCCCTGAGCAGGTCCTCCAGGTCGAGCCTCTGCGTCGTCATGGCGAGCGAACCGTCGGCATTGCGCGGCCATTCCGCCTCGGGCCGGTCCCAGTAGAGCTCCACGCCGTTCTCGTCGGGGTCGCGGAGATATAGCGCCTGGCTGACGCCATGGTCGCTGGCGCCATCGAGCTGGATGCCGGCCTTGATAAGCCTGCGCAGCGCGTCCGCAAGGGCAGCGCGGGTCGGGTAGAGGATGGCGAGGTGGTAGAGCCCGGTGGAGCGCGGGGGCGGCGGCGAGCCGCCCTGGCTCTCCCAGGTGTTGAGACCGATGTGGTGATGGTAGTCGCCGGCCGCGATGAAGGCCGCGCCCGTCCCATAGCGCTGCGTCAATCCGAAGCCGAGCACGTCGCGGTAGAAGGCGAGCGCCCGGTCGATATCCGCGACCTTGAGGTGGACATGGCCGATCCGCGTGCCGGGATCGATGGGGGCGGAGAGCGAGGTCTCCGCGATGCGCGCTTGCGCGGTCTGGTCTAGCATGGTGCATATCTAGGCGCGCCGGGCCGGGCCGGCCAGCAGGCAGGCGGTGGACGGATTGTTCAAGGGGGCCGGCCCGCACCGGCCGGCCCCCCTGACCGTGAAAATGCTACGGCGTCTTGTCGAGCTTCTGGACATGCTCCAGGTGCATCTGGACGACCGGCAGCGTCTTCTGGGCGTGCGCCTTGAGCGCCTCGTTGTCGCCGCCTTCGGCATAGGATTGCATCAGAGCCACCGCCTCTTCGTGGGCGGCGACCTGCGCGTCGATATAGGCGGCATCGAAGTCCGGGATGTTGGCGGCGTTCATGGCATCGAAAGGCAGCTTGTGCTGTTCGGCCATCGCCCCGGGCGGCGTGATGTCGAGGCCGGATTCCTGCACGGCGGCGAGCAATTCCTCGCTCGACTTGCCGTGGTCGGCGATCATCATCTGCGCGAATTCCTTCACCTCGGCGCTCTCTGCCTTCTCCAGGGCGGAGGTGCTCGACTGGATCTCGAACATGTCGGAGCTGGCGGCCATGGTGACGAACTCCTCGGCCGGCGGAGGGGCCATCTGTGCCATGGCGGCGGAAGCGAGGAAGGCGAGCGCGGCTGCGGCGGACAAAAGCTGAATTTTCATCTGGTTCTCCGTGAAGACCGCCGGCTCTGCGGCGATGGTTAGTCGCGATGAACGACGTTGCAGCGAAAGAGTTCCACGCTTTAACATAGTTATACTTGAAGTTCTCATGCGAAGCGCGGGTCTTTTCAGCTTTTCTCTTGTCGGCTTTCCGACATTGCTACGGCCCAATATTCCTCAGAATTGCGTGCGGTCCGTCCCCTCCAGCGTCGGCTACGAGGGGCAAAGCGTCGCGAGGCGGCGGTCTCGCCGGGCGAGCCGCCTTACGATAGAAGAACCCGCAACGGCCGGAGCATCACGCGATCAGCATGACCAGCATGGACCACGCCGACATCCAGAAATTCGAGCATCCGGGGCGCGGCGGCCGGCGCGCCCGGCCGGTGCCGAAGGGGCGCCAGGTCGATCCGCGCGCGCTGGAAGAGGTGGAGGCACTGCTTGCTGGCCGGCCGCGCCACCGCGACCTGCTGATCGAGCACCTCCATTTGATCCAGGATGCTTATCGCCAGATCTCCGCGGCGCATCTCGCCGCTCTTGCCGAGCTGATGCGCGTCCCGCTCGCCGAGGCCTACGAGGTCGCCACGTTCTACGCGCATTTCGACGTGGTGAAGGAGGGCGACGCGCCGGTGCCGCCGCTTACGGTGCGGGTCTGCGACAGCCTGACATGCGCCATGTTCGGCGCCGAAAAACTTCTGGCGGAGCTGCAGGGCACGCTCGGCCCCGGTGTCCGCGTCGTGCGGGCGCCCTGCGTCGGCCTGTGCGACCATGCGCCTGCGGTGGAGGTCGGCCATCATTTCCTGCATAGGGCCGACGCGGCGGCGGTGATCGAAGCTGTCCGGGGCGACGAGGTGCATCCGCACATCCCTGACTACGTCGGCTTTGACGCGTACGTGGCCGGGGGCGGCTACCGGCTCCTGGAGCGGGTCCGCTCGGGAGCCCTTAGCGTCGAGGAGGTTCTGAAGGGCCTGGACGACGCCGGCCTGCGCGGGCTGGGCGGGGCCGGTTTTCCGGCCGGCCGCAAATGGCGCTCCGTCCGCGGCGAGCCGGGACCGCGGCTGATGGCGATCAACGCCGACGAGGGCGAGCCCGGCACCTTCAAGGACCGCCACTATCTCTACACCGACCCGCACCGTTTCCTCGAGGGCACGTTGATCGGCGCGCATGCCGTCGAGGCGACGGACGTCTACATCTATCTCCGCGACGAATATCCCATTGCCCGCGAGATCCTCAGCCGCGAGCTGTCAAAACTCCCGCCGGGTCCGCCGTACATGCATCTTCGGCGTGGCGCCGGCGCCTATATCTGCGGCGAGGAATCCTCGCTGCTGGAGAGCCTTGAGGGCAAGCGCGGCTATCCCCGCCACAAGCCGCCCTATCCGTTCCAGGTCGGCCTGTTTGGCCAGCCGACGCTGATCAACAATGTCGAGACGCTCTATTGGGTGCGCGACATCCTGGAGAAGGGCGCGGAGTGGTGGACGAGCTTCGGGCGGAACGGCCGTGTGGGGTTGCGCAGCTTCTCCGTCTCCGGGCGGGTGAAGGAGCCGGGCATGAAGCTCGCGCCGGCCGGCATTACTGTGCGCGAGCTGATCGCGGAATATTGCGGCGGCATGACCGAGGGTCACGCTTTTGCGGCCTATCTGCCCGGCGGCGCCTCAGGCGGCATCCTGCCGGCGTCGATGGACGACATCCCGCTCGATTTCGGCACGCTCGAAAAGTACGGATGCTTCATCGGCTCGGCCGCGGTGATCGTTCTCTCCGACAAGGACGACCTGAAGGCGGCGGCGTTGAACCTGATGCGCTTCTTCGAGGACGAGAGCTGCGGCCAGTGCACGCCGTGCCGGGTCGGCACGCAAAAAGCGCGCATGCTGATGGAGCAGCCGGTGTGGAACCAGGCACTTCTCGACGAGCTTTCACAGACGATGCGCGACGCCTCGATCTGCGGCCTCGGCCAGGCGGCCTCGAACCCGCTGACGTCGGTGATGCGCTATTTTCCGGAGCTTTTCGCGGAGGCGGGATGACCTATTCGGCCGCAGTGTCGAGTGTGAGCGGGATGACGATCAAGGCGGCTCCCGCCGCAAGGGCCTCCTTAACCTCGGCATCAACCCGCAGCTCCTCGACCGAGCGGGCCTCAGGCAAGGCCCTTCCTTCGGATTTCATATCCTCCGTGACTTCCCACAATGCCGCGGCCGCATTGGCGAGAGCAGTGTCCGCATTGTCAGCTGCGGCCACACAGCCGGGCAGGTCCGGGAAATACACGCTCCAGAGGGTGTCTGGCTCTTTTTCCAGAATGGCGAAATATCGCGCCAAGCTATTTGTCGGGCCGGAAGAGGTGAAGGTCCTCAACGGGCACGAGGGTCTCTTCGCCGGAGGCAAGCCGACGTCCCACCTCCTCGGCGATCCGCATCGTCATTCGGTCCTCGGCCTCTTCGTCGCCGAGCCGGGCGAGGAGCGAATCGTATTCGCGACGGCTCAGGACCACCAGCTCCTCGCCGGCCTCCGTCTTGAGAAATTGAGGCTTCATGAGCAACACACCTTACTTGTAAACATCTCGACGGTGTCCGACGGCTCGGATCTCGAGAGTGTCACTGTGCTCGACCAGAATGACTCGATAGTCGCCCTCTCGTATTCGAAGATTGACGGAACCGACCATTCGCTTGACGTCGCCCGAACCGTTCACGCCGTATCTGTAGAGCGCCGCCAGGATACGCTCTTGCACCGCCGCGGGCAATTTGCCGAACGCCTTGGCCGCCGAGACAGAAAATACGAGCGTCTTGCTCATGTGCCTAGCATTGTTGTGAGGATCATGGCGCGCAAGAGAGCGACCGCCCCAGAGAGGTCGATTGCATGACCAAGGGTAACGGCAAGTCGGCGGGTGATCATGTCACTCCCCAACCCACCGCCTCCGGCGGCGCGTACTCCGCGCCCGCCAAAAGCGGCGAGGCGGTGAGCACGAAACCGTCGGGCGCGACGGCTGTCCAGCCGCCGGTCTCCGACGCGCCCGGGGTGATCTTCGAGCTCGACGGCAGGCAGGTCGAGGCGTTGCACGGCGAGACGATCTGGCAGGTGGCGAAGCGGCTCGGCACCGACATCCCGCACCTCTGCTACCAGCCGGAGCCAGGCTATCGGCCGGACGGCAATTGCCGGGCCTGCATGGTCGAGGTCGAGGGCGAGCGGGTCTTGGCGGCGTCGTGCATGCGGAAGCCTGCCGTGGGCATGAAGGTAAAGTCGGCGAGCGAGCGCGCCACCAAGGCGCAGGAGATGGTCATGGAGCTGCTCGTCGCCGACCAGCCAGAGCGCGCGACCTCGCACGACCCGACCTCAAAATTCTGGGGCTGGGCGGAGCGGACCGGCACCACCGAGAGCCGCTTCCCGGCCGCCGAGCGCTGGTCGACCGACGCCAGCCACCCCGCGATGCGCGTCAATCTCGACGCCTGCATCCAGTGCGGGCTGTGCGTGCGCGCCTGCCGCGAGGTGCAGGTGAACGACGTGATCGGCATGGCCTTTCGGAATGCCGGCGCCAAGGTGGTGTTCGACTTCGACGACCCGATGGGCGAGTCGACCTGCGTGGCGTGCGGCGAATGCGTGCAGGCCTGCCCGACCGGCGCGCTGATGCCGGCCGCCTATCTCGACGAGGCGCAGACCCGAACTGTCTGGCCGGACCGCCAGGTGGATTCGCTCTGCCCCTATTGCGGCGTCGGCTGCCAGGTCACCTACAGCGTCAAGGACGAGCAGATCGTCTACGCGGAGGGGCGCGACGGGCCGGCCAACAAGAAGCGGCTTTGCGTCAAGGGCCGCTTCGGCTTCGACTACATCCACCATCCGCACCGGCTGACGGCGCCGCTGATCCGGCTGCCGGGCGTTGAAAAACATGCGCGGGACCAAGTCGATCCGGCCAATCCGTGGACGCATTTCCGCGAGGCGAGCTGGGAGGAGGCGCTCGACCTTGCCGCGGCGGGGCTGAAGGGCTTGCGCGACAGGCACGGGCCGAAGGCGCTGGCCGGCTTCGGCTCGGCCAAGGGTTCCAACGAGGAGGCGTATCTGTTCCAAAAGCTGGTGCGGACCGGCTTCGGCTCCAACAATGTCGACCATTGCACGCGGCTCTGCCACGCCTCGTCGGTCGCCGCGCTGATGGAGGGGCTGAATTCCGGCGCCGTCACCGCGCCGTTTTCGGCGGCGCTCGACGCCGAGGTGATCATCGTCATCGGCGCCAACCCGACGATCAACCACCCGGTGGCGGCGACCTTCATCAAGAACGCCGTGAAGGAGCGCGGCGCCAAGCTGATCGTCATGGATCCGCGCCTGCAGCAGCTGTCCCGCCACGCGCTCTTCCACCTCGCCTTCAAGCCGGGCAGCGACGTGGCGCTCCTCAACGCCATGCTCCACACGATCGTCGAGGAGAGGCTTTACGACGAGCAGTACATCGCGGGGTACACCGAGGGCTTCGAGGAGCTCAAGCAAAAGATCCGCGAGTTTCCGCCGGAGAAGATGGAGGCCGTCTGCGGCATCCCGGCGGAAAAAATCCGCGAGGTGGCGCGACTCTACGCCCGCTCGCGCGCGTCGATCATCTTTTGGGGCATGGGGATCAGCCAGCACGTGCACGGCACCGAGAATGCCCGCTGCCTGATTTCCTTGGCGCTGACCACCGGGCAGGTCGGCCGGCCCGGCACCGGGCTGCACCCGCTTCGCGGCCAGAACAACGTGCAGGGGGCCTCGGACGCCGGGCTGATCCCGATGCTCTATCCGGACTACCAGTCGGTGGAGAAGCCGCAGGTGCGGGCGCTGTTCGAGGCGGCGTGGGGCATGCCGCTCGATCCGCAGCGCGGTCTGACCGTCGTGGAGATCATGGACGCCATCCATGCCGGCGAGATCCGCGGCATGTATATCGAGGGCGAGAACCCGGCGATGTCGGACCCCGACCTCAACCATGCCCGCGAGGCGCTCGCCAAGCTGGAGCACCTCGTGGTGCAGGATCTGTTCCTCACCGAGACGGCCTTCCACGCCGACGTGGTGCTGCCGGCCTCCGCCTTCGCCGAGAAGGCCGGCACCTTTACCAACACCGATCGGCGCGTGCAGATGGCGCGGCCGGCGATCCGCCCGCCCGGCGACGCCCGCCAGGATTGGTGGATCATTCAGGAGATCGCCCGCCGCATCGGCCTGGACTGGAATTATGCAGGCCCGGCCGATGTTTTTGCCGAGATGGCGACGGTGATGCCGTCGCTCGACAACATCAGCTGGGAGCGGCTGGAGCGCGAGGGGGCGGTAACCTACCCCGTCGACGCGCCGGACAAGCCCGGCAACGAGATCATCTTCTGGGCCGGCTTCCCGACCGAGAGCGGCCGCGGCAAGATCGTGCCGGCGCGGCTGGTGCCGCCGGACGAAATCCCCGATGCGGAGTTCCCCATGGTATTCTCCACCGGCCGGGTGCTGGAGCATTGGCACACCGGCTCGATGACGCGCCGCTCCGGCGTCCTCGACGCGTTGGAGCCGGAGGCGGTCGCCTTCATGGCGCCGCGCGCCATGGCGCAGCGGGGCATCCGGCCGGGCAATTTCGTCCGCCTGCAGACGCGCCGCGGCGCTTTGGAGGTCAGGATCCGCGCCGACCGCGACGTGCCGGACAACATGGTGTTCATGCCGTTCTGCTACGCGGAAGCGGCGGCCAACCTTCTGACCAACCCGGCGCTCGACCCGTTCGGCAAGATTCCGGAGTACAAGTTCTGCGCCGTGCGGGTGGCGCCGGCCGAAGCGCAGCGCACCGCGGCGGAGTAGGGCGGTTCCTCAGGAGAGAGTTCGGCGCGTCTGACAAAGCGCGAAAGCTTTCGCCCGGCCTACTTTCCTTTTGGTTGCAAGTGCGCGTTGAAAGGTGGATGTTTTCCGACAAGCGAGAGACGTCGCTCGATGGGGGAATGCCATGGACTCGATTACTGTCGCCAATCTAAAGAAACTCGCGCCGGGCGGTCGGAACGACCTTTACCAGGCCGTTGTCGACAACTGGTCCGCCGCTGAAAACGCCGGCATCAACACGCCCCTCCGTGCGCAGCACTTTCTGGCTCAACTCGCCACCGAGACAGGATTTCGGCGCATCGACGAGAATATGAACTACTCGGCGAAGGGCCTCCGCGCTACATTCAGCAAGGCTCGCATTTCAGACGCAGATTGCCAGCGGTTAGGTCGCACTGACGATCGTCCAGCCGATCAGCAGGGCATCGCCAACACCGTCTATGGGGGACAATGGGGCAAGGATAATCTCGGCAACACGCAGCCCGGTGATGGGTGGCTCTATCGCGGCAGTGGCTTCATTCAGACGACGGGGCGCGAAAACTTCCGTAGGGCCGGCCACGAAAACGATCCCGAGACGCTGCGCACCCCCGGTCCGGGCTTCCTCGCCGCGGTAAGTTATTGGATACAGCGTGGCTGCAACACACCTGCCGACCAGGACGACGTAAAGGAAGTTCGGAGGCGAATAAATCCTGCATTGCACGCCCTGGATAAGGCGGAAGAGTTTCGGAAAAAGGCGAAACCGATCTTCGTCTGAGATCAAGCCTCCTCCGCGCCGCCAGCGATCCCCGCCGGCTTGTCCACGCCACTGCCGGCACGCTAAGTGCGATCTCGGCTGCCGGAGGGGACGGCCTTGGACATCGAGCAGGATCTCGCCCGCATCGCGCTGCAGGAGGAGCGGCTCCGCTTCGAGCGCTTCAATTCCACGGCCGCCTGGGAGCTTGGGCTCTCGCTGAAGGCGGCAGCGGACCGGCGCGGCGCCGGCGTGGCCATCGACATCTCCACCCACGCCCAGCCGCTCTTCTGCCACTACATGGAAGGGACAACTCCCGACAACGTGGAATGGGTGCGGCGCAAGCGCAACGTGACGCTCCGCTTCTTCCGCAGCTCCTACGCGATCGGCCTGATGTTGAAGCGCGACGGCACCACCATCCTCGACAAATACGGACTCGGCCCCGACTTCATGCCGCATGGTGGCTCGTTCCCGATCCGCCTCGCCGGCTCGACCTGCATCGGGGCGATCACCGTGTCCGGCCTGCCGCAGCGGGACGATCACGACCTGCTGACGCGGACGCTGGCCGAATTTTTCGCCGTGCCGACGGAGGAAATAGCATTGGCCTGAGCCGCGTGCCGGCTATCCCAGCTTCACCATGATGTGGCGGGCGACGGTGTAGTCCTCGAGCGCATACATCGACAGGTCCTTGCCGTAGCCGGACTGCTTATAGCCGCCATGCGGCATCTCGTTGGTCAGCATGAAGTGGCAGTTGATCCAGGTGCAGCCATATTGCAGGCGCGCCGCCGTCGCCATGGCGCGACCCACATCCTTGGTCCAGACCGAGGAGGCGAGGCCGTAATCGGAATCGTTGGCCCAGGCGACGGCCTCTTCAACGTCGCTGAACGGCGTCACCGACACGACGGGCCCAAACACCTCGCGACGGACGATTTCGTCCTCCTGGCGCGCGCCGGCGACAACTGTCGGCTCGTAGAAGAAGCCGTTGCCGTCGCCCGCCATGCCGCCGGTGGCGATCTCCACGTGCTTCAGGGCTGAGGCGCGCTCGACGAAGCCGGAGACGCGCTCGCGGTGCTTTGCGGAGATCAGCGGGCCGATCTCGTTCTCAGCATCGTCCGCCCTGTCGTAGCGGATGCTCGACGCCGCTGAGGCGAGCTCGGCGACCAGCTTCTCGTAGATGCCCTTGCCGGCATAGACGCGCGAGGCCGCGGTGCAATCCTGGCCGGCATTATAGAAGGAGAACGCCTTCAGGCCCGACACGACGGATTCCAGGTCGGCGTCATCGAAGACGATGACCGGCGCCTTGCCGCCGACGATCACTCCGGGTCGCTCGATCACGATCACCGGAGCGACCACCGCGAAGAACGTGAGCAGGAACAGGCCCGGGACGATCAGCAGCAGGAATCCGATCCGAACGCGAGCCCGGCCAGGATGCCTGCCAGGAACAGCGGCCCGATCACCGGTGCGGCCGAGCGCAGCAGGGTGCCGACCGTGTGGTCGCGCCGGCCGTCGAGGATGTCGCGCGCGGCCTCGACCACCATGCCCTGGAACCAATAGCTCGCGATGGTTCCGATCACGAGCACGATCAGCACGCCGAGGATGCTCACGTCGCCGGCGTAGACGAGTCCGCTGAGGATCGCCACCGGTACGAACACCACCAGCGCCGCCGGAATCAGCAGGGTGAACTGGTCGCGGTAGATCTCGAAGATCCGCTCGAAGACCCGTGCTGTATCGAGCTTGCCGTTCATGCCGCAGAATGTACGTGGGTGGAGGAAAGCGTGCGTGGACATCTTCTGATCGCGGCGCCGTCGCTGTTCGACTATTTCCGGCGCACGGTCGTGCTGGTTCTGGAGCACACCGAGGACGGCGCGATGGGCGTGGTCCTCGGCCGCAGCTCGGAGACGCGGGTGGCCGACGCCGTGCCCGCGCTGGCCGAGCTGCCCGGCGCGGACGACCTCGTGTACCTCGGCGGGCCGGTCTCGCCGCAGTCGGTTGTGGCGCTCGGCGAGTTCGGGCGCCCGGAGGAGGCCGGCACGCAGGTGGTGGGCTCGCTCGGGACGCTCGACCCGGACGGGGCGAACGACTCACTGGTGCGGCTGCGCGTCTACGCGGGCTACGCGGGCTGGGGACCGGGCCAGCTCGACGGCGAGCTCGAGGAGGGGGCATGGATCGTCCAGGAGGCCGACCCGGCGGACCCGTTTCGCCCGGGCGACATCTGGTCGGATGCCCTCGAGCGCAAGGGTGGCCGCTATCGCCTGATGGCCACCATGCCGGCGGATCCCTCGCTGAACTAGTCGCGGCCGGGCCCAGCGGGAGGCCGCTCGGGATCGGCGGCCAATCCGGATAGAGGCGGCGCGCCGCGGCCTCGCACGGCCGGCCGCGCACCTGCTGCTCCAGGTCCGCGAACGCGCGCAGCACGCCCACGCTGGCGAGGATCTGGAAGTCGGCCGCGTTCGGCTCCGCACCCCCGATCGTGCCGGCGGCGATCAGGCCGTCCACGTGGTCGAGCAGCTCCGGCAGCTCGGCGATGTTCTGGCGCACCCGCGCCCCGTCGGCGCGCGAGATCTGCGCGAGGCGCCGGATCACCGGCATGAACAGCACCGCGAGCACGCGCGGGGCGGGCACGTGCATGACCTCGGTGCCCATCCACTGGCGGGCGGAGCTGCTCGTGAGCAGCAGGTGGCGGAACAGGCGGCGCGGCAGCGGCTGGAACACCTGCTCGCCCCAGCGCTCGGCCTCCTCCACACGCGCGCGCTCCTCGGGGTCAGCCGGGAACAGCGGCGGATCGGGCCGGACCTCGTCGAGGAAGCGCGCGATGCGGCGCGTGCCCTGGAGCTTGCGCCCGTCGAGCTCGAGCGCCGGAACGGTGAAGCCCTCGAAGCCCGCGAAGCGAACCAGCAGCGGGTGCAGCCCCGGCATCAGCCGCACCAGCCGGTGCGGGATGCGCTTGTGGGCGACCATGGCGGCGCCCGCGGCCGCCGCGTTCGAGATCGGCATGACGTAGAGCCGAGTGGGCACTAGCTCGCAGCGGCGCACGGCGCGTGCGGCGGCCTTCGCGCGTGCCTGTAGCCCTCGGCCGACACGTGCACGCCGTCGTCGGCGAGCCACTCCGGATGCCCGCGCACCATCCGGACCCAGTTGAGCACGCGCAGGTTCTCGCGCCGGCTCGCCTCGTCCGCAAGGGCGTGGTTGTAGCCGCGGTAGCTCACGCCCCGGTAGGGCGGCCGCACGATGTTCGCCCAGACCACGCAGCGGCGCCCGCCCGCCACCTTCATCACGTCGGCGATCGCGGCGCGAAAGCCGTCCACGTCGCCGGGGTCGTCGTTGGTCCCGAGACTCACGTGGATCACCCGCGGGAGCCGGCTGCCGTAGCGGCGCATCACGTCGTCGCCCTCGGCGGCGTGGCGGCTCACGGACGTGGACTGCCTCACCCGCCAGCCGGGCAGCTCAGGCGGGATGTAGGGCCGGGTGCCCTCCGCGAGCGAGTCGCCGTTCACGAGCAGGCTGCGCTCCGCCGCGGACGCGGCCGCCGGGGCGAGCGCCAGACCCGCCGCGAGCAGTGCCAGGGCGCGCTTCATCGATCCCGCAGGGCGGGGAAGTCCTCTGCCATGGCGTCGAGGATAAGACGTACCGGTGCCACGGCTCCCTCGCGCGTGAAGTGCACGCCGTCCGCCTGGCGGGCGAGCACCCGCCTGCCGTCGATCCTCAGCGAGTCGCTGTACTTGCCGCGGTTGAGCGTGGAGTAGATGTCCACGTAGCGCAGGGCCGAGATCGCCTCGGTGGCTCGCTCCGCGGCCCGGTTCTGCGAGGCGTAGATGTCGTTGAACTCGGGGTCGCGCGCGGTGGGGGCGGCACCCAGTAGACCGGCCGCTTGCCGTCGCCGGAGAGCACCGAGCCCACGACCGCGACGCGGCGGGCGAACTCCGTCTCCCAGCCCGGCTCGCCCGGGTCGTAGAGCGAGCCGTCGGCCGTCTGGACGTTGAAGCCGTCGTTGTCGCCGATCGCCATCACCACGACATCCGGATCGCGGGCCGCGACCTCCTGCTCGGCGTTGATCTCCCAGTTGAAGAACGCCGGATTCGTGAGGCCGGTGCCGTTTCGGGCCACGGTCGTCACGTCGAGGAGCCCCTCGGGTGACTGGTCGATCAGGCGCTGCCCCAGGAACTCGGCCTGGGAATCGCCCGTCACGAGCACCTTCAGGGGATTCGCAGCCGTCGGCTGCCGGAACGCCTGCTGCTGGGTCTTGCGGCGCAGGATCGCGCTCGAGCCCCGCTCGAGCTCCGTGCCCGATGCGGTCTTGTCCTCCTGCCCGAACGCGAGGTCGAGGCCCTCGCGCGGCAGGTGCAGGCCGATCGCGCCCGCCACGTCGTCGATCGGCCGGGCAACCGACAGCACGATGTCGCGGGTCGGCCCCGGCTGCATGCCCTCGCCGGCGCGCACCATCGCCTCCGAGTTGAACAGCACGGCGATCGCGAGCGCGATCACGATCACGCCGAGCACGCGGCCGGCGGGCATGTGTGAGGTCTCTGTCGCGCGCGGGCTCCATGGCTCAGAACTGGAAGTAGATGAACGGGGCCACGCCCTGCTGGCCGACCGCGGCGTCGCTCGCCACGAACAGCGCGCCCACCGCCAGGCCCTGCACCGCCACGGGCCGCGCCACGAGCCAGGCCTCGGCCTGGCGCCACCAGTCCGGAGGCAGCAGCTGGATCGCCACCGAGGCCACCACCAGCAGCACGAGCGGAAGGGTCACGAGCGGCGATGGGCCCGAGAGGCCGAGTCCGCCCAGCACGTCGAACGCCGTGGCGAGGTCGGGCGCGCGGAAGAACACCCATGCGATGCAGACCACGTGGAACGTCACGAGCCAGGCGACCCATGCCGGAACGCGAACCCGCCGTAGCGCTCCCGCACCCAGCGCTCCGCCGAGAGGCCCGCGCCGTGGATGCCGCCCCAGAGCAGGAAGGTCCACGACGCCCCGTGCCAGAGCCCGCCGAGCAGCATGGTGATCATCACGTTGCGGTACGTCTTCAGGCGCCCCTCGCGGTTGCCGCCGAGCGGGATGTAGAGGTAGTCGCGCAGCCAGCGCGAGAGCGTCATGTGCCAGCGGCGCCAGAAGTCCTGGAGCGAGAGCGCGAGGTACGGGCGGTTGAAGTTCTGAGGCAGCTGGTAGCCGAGCAGCAGCGCAAGCCCGATCGCCAGGTCCGTGTAGCCGGAGAAGTCGCAGTAGATCTGCGCGGCGAACGCGTAGAAGGCGAGCGTGATCTCCGCCCCGGAGTGCGCCGAGGGATCGTTGTAGACCGGGTCGACCACCCGCCGCGCCAGCTCGTCGGCGATCACCGTCTTCTTGAGCAGGCCGCCGACGATCAGGAAGATCGCCGGCCCGGCGAGCACAGTGCGCGGATCGCGCGGCGTGCGCAGCTGGGGGAGCAGCTCGTTGGCGCGCACGATCGGGCCGGCCACGAGGTGGGGGAAGAACGCCTGGAGGATGGCGACCTCCACGAGCGGGGCGGCGCGGGTCTCGCCGCGGTACACGTCCACCACGTAGGAGATCGCCTGGAAGGTGAAGAACGAGATCCCGATCGGGAGCACGATCTGGACCAGCGGGAGCGGGAGCCGAGCCCGATCGAGTCGAGGGCGTTGTCCGTCTCCGAGACGAAGAAGCTCAGGTACTTGAAGACGGCGAGCAGGCCGAGGTCGAATGCCACCGCGGCGATCAGCGCGCGCTTGCGCGCGGCCTCGGACGGGCTCCGCGCGATCACCTGTGCGGCCACCGTGTTGACCACGCTGGAGGCGATCAGCAGCAGCACCCAGCGCCAGTCGATCCAGCCGTAGAAGAGGTACGAGGCCGCCAGGATGAATGGCCGCCAGGCGCGCGGGTGCGGCATCAGCGCCCAGGACAGGACGAACACGACCACGAAGAAGGCCGCGAACTCGATCGTCGGAAAGCTCATCGCCGCTGATTCTGGCTCGCGGCGGGGCTGTCTAGCTCACACGGATACGTCCGGGTGGCGGCCGCGCAGGTGCTCGCCGAGCGTCTCACGCACCCAGCGCCGCTCGTCGGCGCTCGCCATCCGGTAGCGGCCGAGCAGCTCCTTCTGCGTGTCGAGCGGCAGTCCTGAGATCTCCCAGCGAACCGCCAGCCGCTCGAACAGGAGCTCGGCCCGGCGTTGCCAGCGATCCTCGCCAGAGGCGGCCGGCTTCGAGTCGAGCTGCTCGAGCTGGCGCAGCGTCCCGGCGCTCAGCTCATCCCGCAGCGTGAGCACGTTGCCCTCGGGGTCGCGGTACTCCGTTGTGCTCGCGGGCGCGCCCGGCCCCTGCGCGCGCCTGCGCGAACGACGTCCCATAGGCGCTGGTCAGCCCAGCATTGTGAGGCAGCGCTCCTCGACCGCGGCCGTGATGCGATCTGCCACACCCGGGTTGGTCCTGGTCAGCGAGCGCAGGGCCTGCTCGGTCATGACGACCAGCGCGCCGGCGAGGTGGTGACCACCGTGGCATTGCGAACGGCCTTGGCGACGATGCCCATCTCCCCGAGGAAATCACCCGGGCCCAGCTCGGCGATTCGGTCGCCGTCGCGCATCACCTCGGCCGTTCCGTCCTCGATCACGAAGAACTCATAGGCGAATTCGCCCTGGCTCCACTCAGTCCCCTCGGGGACCTCGACCTGGTCGGCGTGCGGGGCGATGGCCTGGCGCTCATCGCTCGACAGCGACTCAAACAGCGG
>CAWJVZ010000004.1:0-3105000 GCA_963846475.1 uncultured Alphaproteobacteria bacterium
CGGCGCCGCCGTCGCCATGGCGCGACCCACATCCTTGGTCCAGACCGAGGAGGCGAGGCCGTAATCGGAATCGTTGGCCCAGGCGACGGCCTCTTCGACGTCGCTGAACGGCGTCACCGACACGACGGGCCCAAACACCTCGCGACGGACGATTTCGTCCTCCTGGCGCGCGCCGGCGACAACTGTCGGCTCGTAGAAGAAGCCGTTGCCGTCGCCCGCCATGCCGCCGGTGGCGATCTCCACGTGCTTCAGGGCTGAGGCGCGCTCGACGAAGCCGGAGACGCGCTCGCGGTGCTTTGCGGAGATCAGCGGGCCGATCTCGTTCTCAGCATCGTCCGCCCTGTCGTAGCGGATGCTCGACGCCGCTGAGGCGAGCTCGGCGACCAGCTTCTCGTAGATGCCCTTGCCGGCATAGACGCGCGAGGCCGCGGTGCAATCCTGGCCGGCATTATAGAAGGAGAACGCCTTCAGGCCCGACACGACGGATTCCAGGTCGGCGTCATCGAAGACGATGACCGGCGCCTTGCCGCCGAGCTCCAGATGCGTGCGCTTGATGCTTTTGGCCGCCGCCTCCAGCACCTTCTGGCCGGTGGCGATCGAGCCCGTCAGCGAGATCATCTGCACGCCGGGATGGTTGATCAGCTGATTGCCGACCGTCGCCCCACGCCCGGCGACGACGTTGAAAACGCCCTCCGGAAAGATTTCCGCCACCAGCCGGCCGAGCTTCAGCGTCGTCAGCGGCGTCATCTCCGACGGTTTCAGCACCATCGCGTTGCCGGCCATGAGCGCCGGGCCGATCTTCCACACCGCCATCATCAGGGGATAGTTCCACGGCGTGATGGAGCCGACCACGCCGACCGGGTCGCGGCGGATCATCGAGGTGTAGCCCGGCAGATATTCCGCCGCGGCGCCGCCCGGCACGACGCGGGCCGCGCCGGCGAAGAAGCGCAGGCAATCGACGATCGCCGGCATCTCGTCGTTCTTCACCGCGTTCAGCGGCTTGCCGCAGTTCAGCGCTTCCAGCGCGGCGAAGTCGTCTGCTTCCGCCTCGATCCGGTCGGCGAGCTTTGCCATGAGGGCGGAGCGTTGGGCGGGCGTGGTGCGCGACCAGCCGGCAAAGGCCTTTGTCGCTGCGGCGACAGCCCTGTCCACCTGGTCGGGCGAGGCTTCCGCGATGTCGAGGATTTTTGCCCCGGTCTTGGGGTTTACGACAGGCTCCGACTCGCCGGCGCCCTTGGAAAGCTCCGATCCGATCAGCATTTCGGCCTGCATTTCTTCTCTCCCTATTTTCCCGTGCCGGCGACGCTCTCGCCCTCGCGCGTCAGGTAATAGGCGGCGAGGATGGGCAGGAACGTGACGGCAATGACAAAGACGGCGACGACGTTGGTGACCGGCCGCTGGCGTGGCCGGATCAGCTCGGTCAGCATCCATATCGGAAGCGTAGTCTGCTGGCCCGCCGTGAAGGTGGTGACGATGACCTCGTCGAAGGACAGGGCGAAGGCGAGCATGCCGCCGGCGAGCAGCGCCGTGCCGAGATTGGGCAAGATCACATAGCGGAAGGTCTGAAAACCGTCGGCGCCAAGATCCATGGAGGCTTCAATCAGTGACCCGGAGGTGCGCCGGAGCCGCGCCACGGCATTGTTGTAGACCACCACGATGCAGAAGGTCGCGTGGCCGAGCACGATCGTCCAGAACGAGAAGGGGATCTCGCCGAGCGCAAAGGCGGAGCGGAGCGAGATGCCGGTGATGATGCCGGGCAGTGCGATCGGCAAGATGAGGAGGAGCGAGATCGACTCGCGCCCGAAGAAGCGCGAGCGGCTGACGGCCGCGGCGGCGAGCGTGCCGAGGACGAGCGCGATAAGGGTGGAGATCGCGGCGACGCGGACGCTGAGCGACAGCGCGTTCCAGATGTCCTGCCGCCCCCAGGCGACTTCGAACCAGCGCAAGGTATAGCCGGGCGGCGGGAATTCGTAGCTCTTGTCCTCGGTGGTGAAGGCATAGACGAGGATCAGGAGCAGCGGCAGGTGGAGGAACAGCAGTCCCGCCGCGGCGGCAAGTTTCAGGGCGAGAGGCGCGCGCGCGTCAGAGCGCATCGAAGGCTCCCATGCGCTTGGCGATCCAGAGATAGATGCCCATGATGACGATCGGCACCACGGTGAAGGCTGCGGCGAGGGGGATGTTGCCGGCCGTGCCCTGGTGGGCATAGACGGCCTGACCGATGAAGAGCCGCGAATTGCCGACGATCTGCGGGATGATGTAGTCGCCGAGCGTCAGCGAAAAGGTGAAGATCGAGCCCGCCACGATGCCCGGCAGCGCCAGCGGGAAGATCACGTGCCGGAACGTCTGGCCGGGCCGCCCGCCGAGATCGGCGGAGGCCTCCAGAAGACTGGACGGGACGCGCTCCAGCGCCGCCTGCAGCGGCAGGATCATGAAGGGCAGCCAGATATAGAGAAACACCAGGAACGTGCCGAGGTAGGAGATCGACAGCGACGGACCGCCGACCACCGGCAGCGCCAGGATGGCATCGAGGAGCCAGGTGAGGTGCAGCCGGCCGGCCAGCCAGGTCAGGATCCCTTCCTTGGCGAGGATGAGCTTCCAGGCGTAGACGCGCACCAGATAGCTCGACCAGAGCGGCAGCATGACTCCGAGATAGAACAGCGCCTTCCAGCGGCCGCGCGCATAGCGTGCCGCGTAATAGGCGATCGGAAATGCGACGATCGCGGCGGCAACGGTGACCAGCGCCGCCATGGCTGCGGTGCGCAGGATGATGTCGAGGTTGGCGGGGGAGAGCAGCTCCGCATAGCTTTTCAGCGTCGGCTCGTAGACGATCAGCCCGGTGAACTCGTCGAGCGCGAAAAAGCTCTGCACCAGGAGCGCCAGCAGCGAGCCGACATAGACGATCCCGAGCCAGAGGAGAGGCGGCCCGAGCAGGATCGCCAGCAGCAGCCGCGGATGGCGGAAGAAAAGATCGGAAAGCGAGCGCAGCAAGCCGCCGCGGTCGCGGCGGAGGACGGCGCCGGCGAGAGCTGCGTCGCTCATGTGCCGGCCAGCGGGTGCAGCGCGTCGGGGCGCCAGGACAGCGTGACGCGCTCGCCCTGCGCGGCGGGCAACGTGCCCGCCGGAAGGGCGACGCCGAGCATCGTGCCGTTCACGTCCACCACGACGCGGGTCACGGCGCCCTGATACTGGACCGACGCGACGGTCCCCTCGACGCGCCGCTGCCCTGCGGGCCGCGCGCCGGCTGCCTCGATGCGGATCTTTTCCGGCCGGAGGCTGGTCCAGGCGCGCAGCCCGCTGTGGGCCGCGGAAAATTCCGGGTCGAGCACATTGGACGACCCGACGAAATCGGCGACGAAGCGCGTCTGCGGCCGCTCGTAGACCTCCTGCGGCGGACCGATCTGCACGAGCTTGCCTTCATTGAAGATCGCCACCCGGTCGGCCATGGAGAGCGCCTCGCCTTGGTCATGAGTGACGAAGACAAAGGTGATGCCGAGCGCCTGCTGCAGCGCCTTCAGCTCCACCTGCATCTGCTCGCGAAGTTTTAGGTCGAGCGCGCCGAGCGGCTCGTCGAGGAGGAGCACCTTTGGCCGGTTGACCAAAGCGCGGGCAAGCGCCACCCGTTGCCGCTGCCCGCCGGAGAGTTCTGAGGGACGCCGCGCCTCCATCCCGGCGAGCTTCACCATGGCGAGCGCCTCGCGCGCCTGGCGCTCGCGCTCCGCGCGCCCGACGCCCTTCACCATCAGCCCATAGCCGACATTCTCCAGCACGTTCATGTGCGGGAAGAGCGCATAATCCTGGAACACCGTGTTGACGTTCCGCCGATAGGGCGGCACGCCCTCCGCCGTCTCGCCAAAGATCTCGATGTGGCCGGAAGTGGGCTGGTCGAAGCCGGCGATCAGCCTGAGGCACGTCGTCTTGCCGGACCCGGATGGGCCCAGCATGGCGAAGAACTCGCCCGCAGCGATCTCGAAGCTCGCGGCGTCGACGGCGCGGACGCTGCCGAAGAGCCGCGAGACGCTTTGGAAGGAGACTGCTGCGACCATGGACTTCAAACCTTCTCCCGGGGGAGAAGGTGGCTGCGGAGCAGCCGGATGAGGGGCTACGGCGCCTGTAGATTATGGATACCCAGCCAGCGCCGCACGCCCTCACCCGCCCGCTCCGCGGGCACCCTCTCCCCACGGGAGAGGGTTTTCGCACGCCCCGCTCGCCAATAAAGACTTAGCGCCCGCCGAGGACGGCGATGTAGTCGGTGACCCAGCGGTAATAGGGCACGCACTCGCTCTGGCTGGCGCATTTGGCGACCGGCGTCCGCCAAAAATGGATTTTTTCGAAATTGCCGAGGCCGTTCGTCTCGCAGCCCTGGTCCGTCAGCAGCGCGTTGCCCTTGCAGGCCTCCAGGTTCGCCGGGACGGAGCCGAACCAGGCG
The DNA here is from genome assembly GCA_963846475.1 of uncultured Alphaproteobacteria bacterium. Taxonomy (GTDB): domain Bacteria; phylum Pseudomonadota; class Alphaproteobacteria; order Rhizobiales; family Afifellaceae; genus DASWJZ01. The sequence continues at coordinate 4,427 of CAWJVZ010000004.1, forward strand.
GCGAGATCGCCCTGCAGTTTCGGATTGAGCGAATGCTCCAGCCACATATAGGCGCAGTTCGGATGCGGCGCGTTGGCGTGCATCATTGTGGTGTCGGCCCAGCCGGTCGCGCCTTCCTCGGGCACGACGGATTCGATCGGCTTGTTCTGCGACTTCAGGAGATTGACCTGGAAAGGCCAGGTCGACGAGGCCGCCACGCCCTCGTTGGAGAAATCGTCGATCTGCACCATGGCGTCGTGCCAGTAGCGGCCGACCAGCTGGCGCTGGCCGCGCAGGAGCTCCAGCGCCGCCTTGTACTGCTCCTCGTTCAGCTCGTAGGGGTCCTTGATGCCGAGCTCGGGCTTGTGGTGCATCAGGTAGAGCGCGGCGTCGGCGATGTAGATCGGCCCGTCGAACGCCTGGACGCGGCCCTTGTTGGGCTGGCCGTCGGGCAGGTTCTGCTCCTCGAAGACGACCGACCAGCTCTTCGGCGGCTCCTTGAAGACCTCGGTGTTGTAGGCGAGCACGTTGGAGCCCCACTGATAGGGCACGCCGTAATGGACACCGTCCACCGTGTGCCAGGGCGCGTCCTTGAGGCGGTCGTCGACCTTCGACCAGCTCGGGACGAGATCTACGTTGATCGGCTGCACCGTCTTGCCGGCGATCAGCCGGAGCGACGCGTCGCCGGAGGCGGTGACGAGGTCGAAGCCGCCCTCGTTCATCAGCGCCACCATCTCGTCGGATGTGGCCGCCGTCTTCACATTCACCTTGCAGCCGGTCTTCTCCTCGAAATCGGTGACCCAGTCGTAGCCGGGGTCGGTCTGACCGCGCTCGATGTAGCCGGGCCAGGCGACGATGGAGACTTCGCCTTCGCCGGCGCCGATCTCGGTCTTCATCTCCTGGGCAAAAGTCGTGGCGGGCAGCGAGGTCGCGGCCAGCGCGGCGACAACGCCATGCAATGTGCGTCTCATGACAAAAACCTCCCATGGGCCGGCGCAAATCAGTGCGGGGGCCCCCGCCGCAGTCTGGCGCGGCGGACGATCTTTAGCCAAGCCAAAAAGCGACAGGCCATGCGGATTCCATAGGCTCTCTAATGGCCGTTGACGCATGTAACTTTACATGCTCCAAGCCGGAAGGATGATCGAGAGGTTTCGGCACAAAGGGCTGAAGCGCTACTTCGAGGAGGATGACCGGAGCAAACTGCCTGCAGACATGGTGTCCCGGATCAGCGTGCTGCTCTCCACCTTACATGCGGCACAAGATCTGGAGGGCATGAATGTGCCGAACTTTCGGCTTCATCCGCTGAAGGGCAACCTGAAAGGCTTCTGGTCCGTGACGGTGCGCGGCAATTGGCGGATCATCTTCCGGTTCGAGCAGGGCAATGCCTTCGACGTCGATCTGGTCGACTACCATTGAGGGAAGTTGAAATGGAGATGAGGAATCCCGCTCACCCGGGCCTGCTGGTGAAGGAGTGCGTTGCCGATCTCGGCATCAGCGTTGCCGAAGCTGCGGCGGCCCTTGGGATCACCCGGCAGCAGCTGCACCGCATCATCAGCGGCACGAGCGGGGTGACGCCGGAGATGGCGCTTCGCTTCGAGCAGGCCTTCGGCAGCACCGCGGACACTTGGCTGAGGATGCAGGTCAACTACGACCTAGCGCAGGCGCGCAAGCGGGCCGGAGGATTGCGCGTGAAGCGGCTGCAGCCGAAGGTGGCGTAACCGCCGTTCGCGGGGCGAACTCCGGTCAGGAGGGCGGGACGAGCGGCTGCACGATTTCGCGAAACACCGGCAGGTCTTCGCAACGGGCGGCGTGAGCAGCGAGCGCCGAGGATTTTTCTACGCTGAAGAGGGCCGGATGCGCCTCGCGCGTGAAGCGGATCGCGCAGGCGACGGCAATGTCGGCGTGGCCCGGCTTGGCGCCGAACCAGTAAGCGGAGCGAAGCTCCGCGCGCTCCGCCTCCAGCACGTCGAGGACGCCGGCGATCTGCGTCCGGCAACGGTCCATCCAGAGCTGCGACCGGTCCTTGCGCAGCACGTGCTCGTAAAGGAGGCTAGCCCCCTTGTCGCCGAGCCCCGTCGCGAGCGCGCAGATTCTTAGCGCCTTGCGCCGGGCCGGGCCGGCTGCGGCGATAAGCACCTTTTCGGGCCCCGCCAGCTCGTCGAGATGGTCGAGGATCGCGGTGCTCTCGATCAGCACCTCGCCGTCGGCGAGGACCAGCGTGGGCACCCGCCGCAGCGGGTTGTAGGCGGCGATTTTTTCCGCGTCGCCGAAAGTGGACCACGGCCGGTGCTCGAACTCCATGCCGTAGAGGCGAAGCGCTATCCCGACCCGCCGGACGAAGGGCGAATTGGTACTGGCCGATGAGGATCACTCGCGTCTCCTTGCGCAGGCTCGGCGCCGCTCCGATCTATACTGCCGAGCCGACATCTCGTCACGCGATCAGGTGGCTCGCGCAGAGCAGGGCATGCAGTGCGGCGGATGCCATGTAGACTCCGGCGAGTGGACCGTGCCCGGCGGATCGCGATACAAGAGCGGCGAAAGCGTAGGTTGCGGCCTGCATCGAATAGATGGCGACCACGGGATCGTGAGCGAAATGGATAAGGAACTGAAGGCTGAAGTCGGACATAACCGGCTCTCCGTTAGCGTTGGCCGGTCTCTTAAGAATGCCTTTTGCCCGGTAATGTCGAAACTACGACTGGAAAACCGGAAGTCCCGGTAAAGCTTGGAAATATGACGAGGCGCTCAGGCAGCAAAACATGGGGCAAGAACGGCGAGAGGAGCTTCGCCGAGCTTCTGGATTTCCATCTCAGACATGGCACTCGCCCGAAGGGCACTCCGGCCACTCCGGGCAACGAGTGGACGTCAAAGGAATTCGCCAAGACCATGGGAGAAACCGGGGACCGAAATGTCCGGAACTGGCGGAGGGGCCGGAATATTCCGGTGACGGAAAAGCGAGCTGAGATTGAGCAGGCCCTGTTTGGCGACAATCCGGCTTACTCGGAATGGCGTGAGGAACTTAGGGAGGCTCACCGCCACGCTGAGCGCGCGCGGCCAACTGCGGTGTCCGGAGACGATGGGGAAAGGGAAGGCCGCAAACCCTGCAATCTCCCGTTCGCTACGCTCGGCACGCTCTTTAAGGGCCGCGAGGCGTTCATGGCGAAACTGCACGAGGCGCTTAAGCAGCAAGGACACGGAGCGGCTGTAGCGGGCAAGGCGCTGCACGGGCTCGGCGGCATCGGCAAGACGCGGCTAGCGATCGAATATGCCTGGCAACATGCGAACGATTATTCCGCCTTGCTGTTCGTGCCCGCTGAGACCGCGGAAAAGCTCGATGCCGGGCTTGCCGCACTCGTCGGGTCGGATGTCCTCGATTTACCAGAGAAGAAGGCACGAGAAGATGCGGCCAAGGTGGGCGCGGTCCTGGGCTGGCTGGAACGCAATCCCGGCTGGCTGATGATCCTGGACAACGTCGACGACAGGCCGGCCATGGCCGCTGTCGCACACCTTCTTCCGAAGCTGCGCGGAGGTCAGGTCCTCATCACGGGGCGGCTGTCCACGTTTCCGGCAGGCATCCGCAAACTCGAACTCGGTGAGATCTCTATCGATGACGCCACGAGCTTCCTCTTAGAGCGCACGGATGCGGGCCGACGGCATGCTGCTGACGATGAGGCGATGGCCCGCGAACTGGCAGAGGAACTGGGCGGCCTAGCGCTCGGCCTGGAACAGGCGGGAGCTTTTATCGAGACGCAGCGCATCGGCTTCGCCGAATACCTCAAGCTGTGGCGGGAGAGCCGCGCCAAGGTGGTGGACTGGTTCGACAAGGATGTCATGGCGTACAACCATGACGTCGGGCTCGCGGCGACCTGGAAGACCTCCGTCGATTGCTTGTCGCTGCAGGGCCGCACCCTCCTTGAAGTGCTTGCCTTTTTCGATCCAGGTCCTGTGCCTGAAAGCTTGCTCGACGTGCCGGGGCCGGAATTCGACGCGCGTGCAGCGCTCGCCGATCTTTACGCCTATTCCTTGGCGACGCCCGCGGAGATTGAAGGCCGCGGGAGCGGGCCGGCATTCACGGTGCACCGGCTGGTGCAGGATTTCACCCGTCGTGGGATGGACGAGGCACATCGACAAGAGGTGCGCATTGAGGCCCTACGATGGATTAACACCGGGTTTGCCGGCAACCCGCAGGACGTACGCACCTGGCCGGTTCTCGAACCGCTGACTGCACATCTGCTGGCGATTGTCCGCTACGCCGATGAGGCTGGCATTCGTACGCCGACGGGGAGGCTTATGGATCAGCTCGGGAAGATGCGTCATGCCAAGTCTAAGATTCGAAGAAGCAGAAATCCTGTATCGCCGTGCGCTTGCAATCGATGAGGAGAGCTACGGGCTGAACCATCCGACAGTTGCAACGCACTTGAATAACTTGGCTTCGCTGCTATGCGAGACAAGCAGGCCGCAGTCTGCCGAACCGCTTCTTCGCCGCGCGGTTGAAATAGACGAGGAGACGTATGGTCCGGACCATCCTGAGGTAGCAATCGATCTCAACAATCTCGCTAAAGCGCTTGCCGACACAGATCGGCAGCCTGAGGCGGAACTGTTGTATGCCCGCGCCCTAGCGATCGATGAGGCGAGTTACGGGCCAGATCATCCGAGTGTGGCTATCCGTCTCAACAATTTGTCTAACCTGCTGCTCAGCACGAATCGGGCGAGGGAAGCGGAGCCGCTCGCTCGGCGTGCCTTAGCGATCACTGAGGCGAGCTACGGGCCGGTACACCCTCGCGTGGCCACGTGCCTCAGCAACCTAGCTGGATGTTTCTTGGCCACTGATCGCGTGCAGGAAGCGGAGCCGCTGTACCGACGGGCCTTAGTGATCGATGAGTCGGCGTATGGGCCGGATCATCCCGAGATTGCGGTCGACCTCGGAAACTTGGCTGAGTGGTTACGGCGAACAGGACGTGCAGACGAGGCAGCGCCGCTGCTTAACCGCTCGCTGGCAATTCACGAAGCGAGCTATGGACCAAATCATCCGGAAGTGGCCAACGATCTTGTGGCTCTTGCGGTCATACTCAGCCAGAGGGACCGGTCCGAGGAAGCAGGAGCCTTTTTTCGGCGCGCCCTGGCCATATTCAGGACAAGTTATGGCCCGGATCATCCTGCGACACACGCCGTTCGCGCAAGACTGGGAGCACTCCAAGTGTCGGGCTGACGCTTATGCCGTCGAGAAGAAGAACCGCGTCAGGTGGAAGAAGACCGGCGCAGCAAAAATCACCGAATCGAGGCGGTCGAGCATGCCGCCGTGGCCCTCGATCATCTGGCCCCAGTCCTTGACGCCGCGGTCGCGCTTGATCGCCGACATGACCAGGCCGCCGAAAAAGCCCATCAGGCAGACGATCAGGGCCATCAGGGCGGCCTGTCCCGGCGTGAACGGCGTGATCCAGTAGAGCGCCACGCCGATCAGGGTCGCCGAGCCGACGCCGCCGAGAAAACCCTCCCAGGTCTTTGACGGCGACAGAAGCGGCGCGATTTTTCGGCGGCCCAAGAGCTTGCCCCAGACATATTGCAGGACGTCGCTCGACTGCACGACGAGGACGAGGAAGGCGATGAGCAGGAGGTTGCGGCCGTCATAGCCGGGAATGTCGAGGTTCAGGAGGGCCGGCACGTGGCTGAGGCAGAAGACGGCGAGCATCAGCGCCCATTGCGTCACCGCCACGCGCTCCATGAAGCGCGTCGTGTCGCTGCGGAGCGTCGCCACGATCGGCAGCAGCAGGAAGGCGTAGACGGGGATGAAGATCGAGTAGAGGCCGTACCATTCGATGGCGATCAGCCAATACTGAAGGGGCAGGATGACGAAGAAGGCGACGGCCAGCGCGTAATGGTCGCCGCGGCGCGTGTCGGTCAGCGTGACGAATTCGCGGAGCGCGTTGAACGAGGCGAAGGCGAACAGCACGATCACCCCGGTCCGGCCGAACAGGAACGCGGTGCCGATGGCAAAGACCATCACCCACCAGGCCTTGATGCGCTGGTTGAGGTTTTCAATGACCGGGTTGGGAACCGGGCCTTCGCGCCAGGCCAGCACCAGGCCGGCGGCGCTGGCCACTGCGAGCACGGCGGCGATGCCGAGGAACAGGAAAACCGTCTGCTCGGTCTCCGTCATGGCCGTGCCGCTTCCGGCCGGAGCGCCAGCAGCGCCATCCGCGCGCGCTCCAGAAATTCCGTCTTCTCCTCCGTGGCCTTCAGCATGAGCGGCGCGCCGAACGACACCGTGCAGATGAGCGGCACCGGGATCAGCTCGCCCTTCGGCATGACGCGGTTGAGGTTGGCGATCCACACCGGCACCATCTCAAGGCCAGGCCGCGCCAGGGCGAGCCGGTAGATGCCGCTCTTGAACGGCAGCAGCGGCATGTCGGTCAGGTTGCGGGTGCCCTCCGGGAAGAGGATCAGCGAAAGGCCCTGGTCGAGCGCGCTCGCCATCTGCAGGATCGGATCTTGCGTCCGCTTGTCCGCCTCGCGTTCCACCAGCACGGCCCTAAAGACACGCTCGCCGAAAAAGCGGCGGATGCTGTCCTTCTGCCAGTAATCGGCGCCGGCGACCGGCCGGGTTCGGTTGCGCACCGCGGCGGGGAGCACGGTCCAGACGAGCAGGAAGTCGCCGTGGCTGGCATGGTTGGCAAAATAGACGCGCGGGCGGATGTCGGGCCAGAAACCGTGCGATTCGGCGCGCACCGCGGTGACGAAGCGGGCGAAGAGGCGGACCAAGGTTGCGGCGAGCGTCTCGATCATGCGGCGTTCGCCTCCGCCACGCCGGCACGGACGCGATTGACGACGGTCAGGCCGAGCAGGACAGCCATGACGATCAGGACGACGGCGGACCAGCCGGGGAGGGGCCCGCCGAGCCCGACCCAAAGGGCAAGCGCGGCGAAGACCAACGCACGGTCGCTCTTGCCCATCGGCCCGTCATACCGGCGCGAAGCTCCGACCATCGGCCCGAGCACGCCGGCGAATTCGCCGAGCCAGGCGAGCAGGATAACGAGCCCCGTCCAGAAGGGGCCGAACGGGGACAGCAAGGCGAACGGCGCATAGAGCGCCGCGTCCGAGATCAGGTCCGAAAGCTCGTTCAGATAGGCGCCGAGCCGGCTCTTCTGGCCGAATTCGCGGGCAAGCATGCCGTCCGCCGCATTGAGCGCCATGCGCAGAAACAGCCAGAGCGGCAGCAGCAGGAAGGGCCAGCGGGCCGAGGCGCCCGCCGCGACGGCGGCGCCGATCAGCACCGATCCCAAGGCGGCGGCGAGCGTGACCTGATTGGCGGTGATGCCGGCCCGCGCCAAAGCGGCGACGGACGGCCGGAGCAGCTGTTGGAAGCGCGGCTTCAGGGAATAGAGCGTCACGAAAATACCCGCCGGCACCTCGCCCGACGCGAATCCGGTCGGCCGAGACTATGAGCGTTTGCCGCGCCCGCCTAGGTGTTTGGGGCCAGCCGCTGGACTTGTGGTGAGATTGGGCAGGACCAGGTTGGCGGCCCTGGCGATGGCGCCGGTGCGGACGAGATCGGCGACTGCCGCGAGGTCGGGGGCAAGCAGCGGATCATCGCCGCGCTGCGGCGCCCGCGAGCGCAGCAGGTCGCGCACCGGCTGCAAGGCGGCGCTCGTCCGCTTGCGGCCCTTGAACTCATAGGCCTCCGCTGCCGCCATCAGCTCGATGGCGAGGATCAGCGTCACGTTGCCGGCCATGGGCAGGAGGCGGCGTGCCCCGGGGACCAGAATCGCAGGTTGCTCCGCATCGCCCGCCGCGTCGTCCAAAAACTGCAGACCGACCGGCTGCGCCCGCTCGCGGTTCTCCGCGGCCAAGGATTTCGCCGTCGACCGGAACGCCGCCAAGCTCACTGCCGGCTTGGATTTCTTCGACCCCTTCCGCCGCGACAAGCCGAGCTCGAAGAGCGCATCGATCCGCCGCTCGGCGAGCGTGCCGAGATCGGCCAGTGCGCCGGCGATCGCATCGGCGGCCAGGGCAAGCGGCGCGGCGACGCGCGGGCCGGTCACGATTTCCGCCGACTGCCAGATCACCAGCATGTCCTCGGCGACAGCGTTCGCCTCGGCTGCCAGCGCCTCCACGATCTGCCGCAACGTTCCGAGCGAGGCGCCGATCCATTCGGCCTGAACCCGGAGCGCTTCCGGCGCTTCGGCCGATTGCTCGTGAGGCTTGGAGACGCGGATCGGCGCCCTCGCGAGGAGAGCTCGCAAAGCTGTAGCGCTCTCCATTTGCCCGGTGTGCCGGCGAAGCCGGGAGACGCGCGGGTGCAGGGCGGTCTCGGAAGCGCGCAGCGCATCGCTGGCTAGCGCCCCGGTCACTAAGGCCGATTGCAGCACGGCTTCTGCCTCGAACAACCCGGCGAGCGCGAGCGCCGTCGCGACGGGCGAACCGCCGAGCAGGGCATCGGCTTCCGTCAAGGTGACCTCGATTGCCGCCATGCCAGCCTGTTCCAAGGCTTCCGCCGCCGGCCGGGTGTCGCCGTTCATCTGGATTTCCCCGGTCGCGGAAATCAAAGCGCCGGCCAGATGCGCCAAAGTGGTCCGGTCCCTCGTGCCGCTCGGCAGCATCGGCACCAGTCCTATCGAAAGGCACTGGGCCAGGCGCTCCACGATCGGCCAGCGCACGCCGGAAGCGCCTTGCGCCAGGCTGGCGAGCTTCAGCGCCAGCACCAGGCGCGCCACCGCCGCGGGCAGGGCTCCGCCTTGCGCAGTTGCCGCGGCGAGGATGCGATCGTCCCCGCTCTCCGCCGGCGCGGCGCCGGTGTCTGGGCTAGTCGGTGCCGCGCACGCCCCGGCAGTGCCCCCTCTCTCTGCGCCTTCCGCTGCAATTTCCCGGAGCGCCAAGGCCCCCACCTCGACGTCCGCCCGTGCGATCGGATCGAGCGCGACCGAAGCGCCGCGGTAGATGGCGCGCCAGTCGGACAGGGGAACGCGCCCGGGTCGCAGGAAAATCTCCGCGCTCATCCCGGTCACCGCTGCAGAGCGGGCGAAAGCCGCGACGCGATCACGGCAAGGGGCGCCTGAAATGAACGCGAAAGGCAGCGTCCGAGCCAACCGCAATGAGCAGCACTCTACTCTCCTGCTCGGTCCGCCGCCCTCATATTAGCAGGCGTGCGGCCGAGAAAGCCATGGGGGCTGAAGCCGCTTCCGCGCGTGCCGGCCGGGAGACATCTTCAAGACATACGCGGCCGCCTAGGGCCGATGATCCAAGCCGGCGAATGTCCGCCGTAGCTTGCGCTTAACTCTTCCCGTTAAGAACATACAGTGAACAGCGCCGCGGCAGGCAAGTTGGATTTTGCCGTGACCGCGGCGTATGGGAAGGCAGGAATGGCCGACTGGCCATTGGCGGGATCGGGACGGAGGAGATCATGGCGGGCAGCGTGAACAAAGTCATCCTGGTCGGCAATCTCGGGCAGGATCCGGAGGTCCGGCGTCTCGGGTCGGGCGACCCGGTCGTCAATCTCAGGATCGCTACGTCGGAGAGCTGGCGCGACAAGCAGACCGGCGAGCGCCGCGAGAAGACGGAATGGCACTCCGTCGTGATCTTCAACGAAAATCTGGCAAAGGTCGCCGAGCAATATCTGAAAAAAGGCTCGAAAATTTACATTGAGGGCGCGCTGCAGACCCGCCAATGGGAGGATCAGTCGGGTCAGAAACGCTACACGACGGAGGTCGTGCTGCAAAAATTCCGCGGCGAGCTGCAGATGCTCGACACGCGCGGCGGGGGCGGCGGCGACGCCGAGGACCGCTCCGGGCGGGGCGCGGAATTCGGCAGTGCCGGTCCGATGGAGCGCGGCGGCGGAACGGCAGCCCGCACCGGCGGCTCGCGCATGAGCGAGGAGATGGACGACGAGATCCCGTTCTGAGCCGGCCGGCTGATTCCGACCCGCCATTGAGTTGGCGCGCACAAGCCGCGCTTTACGAGCTGATCCGACGATATACCCTCACTTTGGGCGCAATCCTTCACGAACTCGCCACGAATGCCGCTGATACATGCGGGCTCGCCGCCCTCCGGCGGTGAGTCGCCGTGGCATAAAGCGCGGAATCGCGCTATGCGGGAGTAGGCGAGGTTCGGAATGCAGCCGATCGAGCCCGGCATGGGGCGAGGCATGGGAGGGGACGTTCAGGTGAGTTTCGATCCGGCCGGGTTCATCTGCAGCTTTTCGATTTCACGCGCCGGGGAGATTGCGGCTTGAGCGCGGTGCCATCCGAGTCCGCCGGTCCGCTCGCCGGCTTGCGCGTGCTCCTCGTCGAGGACGAGACGCTTGTGGCCATGCTCCTCGAGGACATGGTCGTCGATCTCGGCGGCAATGTGATCGGCCCCGCGTCGCGCCTCAACCGCGCCCTGGAGATCGTCGGCGATCCGGCGATCCCGATCGACATCGCAGTTCTCGACATCAATCTCGGCGGCGAGGAGTGCTTTCCGGTCGCCTCCGCGCTTGCCGAGCGCGGCGTGCCCTTCGTGTTCTCGACGGGCTACGGCAATGCCGGCCTGCCGGTCGATTGGCGAAGCCGCCCGACGCTGCAAAAGCCTTTCACGCAGGAGCAGGTGACGTCCGCACTGCGCCGGGCGCTCGATGGCGGCTCCGCGCCGGCTTGACGCGACCTAGGGCACGAGGGTGATGGCCTTGAGCACCGACGTCACTCCGTCGATCACGAACTGCACCGCAAGAGCCGCCAGGATGAGGCCGAGCAGCCGCGTCAGCACGACCCGCCCCGTCGCGCCCAGGAAGCGGTCGAGTCGCTCGGCCGCCAGGAAGACCAGCCATGCGGCCGCCAGGTTGATCGCGACGATGAGGATGAGCACCAGCCGCTCGGCCGGCTCGGCATAGGTGCCGGACAGGAGGATCGTCGCGGAGATCGCACCCGGCCCGGCGATCAGCGGGATGGCGAGCGGGAACACCGCGATATTGCGGATCTGGTCTTCCGTCACCGCGCGGTCGGCGCTCTTCTCCTGCCGCTCGCGGCGTTTCTCGAAGATCATCTCGAATGCGATGTGGAAGAGCAGCAGCCCGCCGGCGATGCGGAAAGCGTGGATGGTAATGCCGAACAGAGCAAGGATGGCCGTGCCCGCCACCGCGAAAAGCACCAGGATGACGAACGCCGTCAACGAGGCGCGCGCGGCGATCCGGCTGCGCTGGCTGCGGCTCATGCCCGTAGTCAGGGCCAGGAAAAGCGGCGCCAGACCGGGCGGATCGATCGTCACGAAAAGCGTGACGAAAGCGGAAAGCGCTTCGTCGAACATCCTTGGGTCGGGCCTCCGAGATCGGCTGACTAGTGCCTTCGGCCGCAGGGTGCCTGTCGTTCAGATGAGGCCGTCCCAAGCATGAACGCAAGCGCCGAAGCTTCCATTTCAACCGCCGCATGCCCGATCTGCGGCTCGCAGAAATTCGAAGCGGGGCCGAAGGGCCGCATGGCACCGAACGGGCGTCTGCCGCGCTGCTCCACCTGCCGCTCGCTCGAGCGGCACCGCATTTTCCGCATCATGTTCGAGCGGCTCGGGCCGGAAAACTTTTCGGAGTGGTCCGCTATCCAGTTCAGCCCGGACCCGACCGTCGATCCGGCCTGGTTCGGCGCCTACGAGATTTCCGTCTTCGACGCGGGCGGGGTCGATATCCAGGCGATCGACCGGCCGGACGGGGCCTACGATCTGGTCGTCTGCTCGCACGTGCTGGAGCATGTCGCCGACGATCGCGCCGCGCTCCACGAACTCCTCCGGATCGCGGCTCCCGACGGCCTCCTCTATCTCGCTTTTCCCGACCCGTTCCGCGAGGAGAAGACGCGCGACTGGGGCTTTCCGAAGCCGGAAAAACACGGCCATTGGCGCGTCTATGGCGGCGACGTGGTCGAGCGGTTCGCGCGCTACATTCCGGACCAGCCGGTGATCGCGTATCGGGGCGAGGACCCCGTCACCGGCGAGCGCGAAGGCGCTTTCCTGCTGCCGAGATCGCCGTCACGCCAGCGCTGGATTCTCGAGCGGCTCGGCTCCGCCGCCTGGCGTTTCGCGGGCCCAGGCGCCGGATGACGCCGCTCATTCTGAAGAGAATCTTCGCTCGCCTCTAAGCTGCTGTAAAAGCTCGGATTCTTTGCAGTTGAAAACTGGCTTTGCGTGCCCAACTGGGGTAGTAGAATAGGCACTTCCAACAGCATCCGATTCTCTCCTTGGCAGACGAAACCACCCCGCCGCCGGGCGGCCGCGACGGCGACATCAGAACGATCTCCATCATCGACGAGATGAGGCGCTCTTACGTCGATTACGCGATGAGCGTGATCGTCAGCCGGGCGCTCCCCGACGTGCGCGACGGCCTCAAGCCGGTGCACCGGCGCATCCTCTATTCGATGAGCGAGCAGGGCTACGACTGGAACAAGCCGTACCGGAAATCCGCCCGCGTCATCGGCGACGTCATCGGCAAATACCACCCGCACGGCGACCAGTCGGTCTACGACGCGCTGGTGCGCATGGCGCAGGAATTTTCAATGCGCCTGCCGCTCATCGACGGGCAGGGCAATTTCGGCTCGATCGACAACGATCCGCCGGCGGCCATGCGCTACACCGAAGTGCGCCTGGAGAAGGTGGCGCATTCGCTGCTGGAGGACCTCGACAAGGACACCGTCGATTTTCGCGCCAATTACGACGATTCCCTGCAGGAACCGACCGTCCTGCCGGCGCGCTTCCCCAACCTTCTGGTCAACGGCGCCGGCGGCATCGCTGTCGGCATGGCCACCAACATCCCGCCGCACAATCTCCGCGAGGTCATCGACGCCACGATCGCGCTGATCGACGACCCGCTGCTCGGCACGGCCGAACTGATGGCGATTATCCCCGGCCCGGATTTCCCGACCGGCGGCATCATCCTCGGCCGCTCCGGCATCCGCTCCGCCTACGAGACCGGCCGCGGCTCGGTCGTCATGCGCGGCAAGGTGGATTTCGAGACCACCAAGCGCGACCGCGAGGCGATCATCGTCAGCGAGGTGCCGTTCCAGGTGAACAAGGCCTCGATGGTCGAGAAGATCGCCGAGCTGGTCCGCGACAAGCGCATCGAGGGCATCGCCGACATTCGCGATGAATCCGACCGCGACGGGGTGCGCGTCGTCATCGAGCTGAAGCGCGACGCGGTCGTCGATGTCGTGCTCAATCAACTCTACCGCTTCACCCCGCTGCAGACGAGTTTTGGCGTCAACATGGTGGCGCTGAACGGTGGCCGCCCCGAGCAGATGACGCTGAAGGACGTGCTCACCAGCTTCATCGCGTTCCGCGAGGAAGTGGTCAGCCGGCGCACGAAATTCCTGCTCAACAAGGCGCGCGAGCGCGCCCACGTCCTGGTCGGCCTCGCCATCGCGGTCGCCAACATCGACGAGGTGATCGCGTTGATCCGCGCCGCGCCCGACCCGCAGACGGCGCGCGAGCAGTTGATGGCCCGCCACTGGCCGGCCCGCGACATCGCCCCGCTGATCCAATTGATCGCCGACCCGCGCCACCTCATCGCCAGCGACGACACCTACCGGCTGTCGGAAGAGCAGGCGCGCGCCATCCTCGATCTGCGCCTGCAGCGCCTCACGGCGCTCGGCCGCGAGGAGATCGCCGAGGAGCTGGAGAAGATCGCGGCGGAAATCCGCGAATATCTGGAGATCCTGGCCTCGCGGGCCCGCATGCAGGCCATCATCAAGGACGAGCTCGCCGCCATCCGCGACGAATTCGCCACGCCGCGGCGCACCGAGATCGTCGAGGGGGGTGCGGATCTGGAGGACGAGGACCTCATCCAGCGCGAGGACATGGTCGTCACCGTGAGCCATGCCGGCTACATCAAGCGCGTGGCGCTGTCGGAATACCGGGCCCAGCATCGCGGCGGCAAGGGCCGCTCCGGCATGACGACGCGCGAGGAGGATTTCGTCACCAAGCTTTTCGTAGCCAACACCCACACGCCGATTCTGTTCTTCTCCTCGCGTGGCATCGTCTACAAGATGAAGGTATGGCGGCTCCCGCTGGCCGCGCCGCAGGGGCGCGGCAAGGCGCTGGTCAACCTGCTGCCGCTGCAGCAGGGCGAGCGCATCACCTCCATCCTGCCGCTGCCGGAGGACGAAGCGACCTGGGAAAGCTTCGACGTCGTGTTCGCCACCACCCGCGGCACCGTCCGGCGCAATAAGCTCTCCGACTTCACCCAGGTGAACCGCAACGGCAAGATCGCCATGAAGCTGGAAGATGAGAGCGACGGCATCGTCGGCGTCGAGACCTGCACCGAGCACGACGATATCCTGCTCACCACCGCGAAGGGTCAGTGCATCCGCTTCCCGGTCGGCGATCTGCGCGTGTTCTCCGGCCGCGGTTCGATGGGCGTGCGCGGCATCTCGCTGGGCAAGGGCGACCGGGTGATCTCGCTCACCATCCTGCATCACTTCGAGGCGACGCCGGCCGAGCGCCTGGCCTATCTCAAACAGTCCTCGACAATTCGCCGCGCCGCCACCGGCGAGGACGTCGAGGAGGGGCTTGAGCCGGCCGAAGAGAACGGCGACGAGGGCGCGGAAGCCGTGGAAAGCGAGAGCTTCATCACCTCCGACCGATACGCCGAGATGGGTGCGGCCGAGCAGTTCGTGCTGACCGTCAACGAGCGCGGCTACGGCAAGCGGTCGTCGAGCTTCGAGTTCCGCATTTCCGGACGCGGCGGCAAGGGCATCAAGGCGACCGACGTCTCCAAGCTGGACGAGATCGGCTTCCTCGTGGCGGCCTTCCCGGTCGAGCCGAGCGACCAGATCATGCTGGTCACCGACGGCGGTCAAACGATCCGCGTGCCGGTCGAAGGCGACAAGCCGATCCGCATCGCCAGCCGCGCCTCCAAGGGCGTGCGCATCTTCAACACCGCGGAAGGCGAGAAGGTCGTGTCGGTAGAGCACATCCCCGACCAGGGCGAGGCGGAGAACGGCGACGCGCCGGATTCCCCCGAGCCGGAGGGTCCAGTCGACCAGACCGCACCGGAATAGCTGAGCTGCGGCTGAACCCGGCATTCAGCGCCGGTTCACGGCCAGAACCCTAGATCGAGAGCCGGCAAGCCCTAGCTTGCCGCAGTGGATCAACGGGCCGGCTCGCGACACGATCGTCGGCCGGCGTCGAGCCAGGAGTTCGCGATGCACGCTCTCACCAGCAAGACCGCCAGCTTTCTCGCTGCGCTGGTCGTGGCCGGCACTGCCATTGTCGCCGCGATGCCCGCCCATGCTCAGGCTGTCGTGTGCGGCGACCGCGTCGTCGTCGCCTTCGGCGATTCGCTATCCCAGATCGCCCGCCGCTGCGGCACCACCGTCTCCGCCATCCTGGCGGTCAACCCGCTGCTGCCCAGTCCCGATTTCGTCTTTCCGGGCATGACCCTTCTGATGCCGCGCGCCGTCGCCGCGCCCGCACCGGTGCCGGACCGACCCGCCCAAGGCACGGCCGTTCGCTACGTTGTCAAGCCGGGCGACACGCTCTCCTCGATTTCCCGCTCCCACAACGTGCCGCTCACCGAGATATACAGGCTCAATCCCGACATCGACGCCGCCAGCCTGCGGGTCGGCGATGTGGTCCGCCTGCCGGGCGGGGTCGTCGCCGCACCGCGGCCTGGAGAGCCGGGCCCGGCGCAGGTCGTGCGCTACATCGTCAAGCCGGGCGACACGCTCTCGGCCATCGCCCGCGCCCACAATCTCACGCTGGCGCAGATTTACCAGCTGAACCCGGATATCGACTTCCAGCGGCTCAGGGTCGGCGACGTCGTGCGGCTGCCCGCCGGAATCGTGCCGCCGGCACCGCCGCCCGCAGCGACCGTGTCGATTTCACCCGACCGCGGCGCGCCCGGCACGGTGGTGCAGGTTTCCGCCGCCGGCTTTCCCGCCTCGACGCCGCTCAGGCTGCTCGCCGGCCGCAATGCCGCTAATCTTCGCGAGTTCCGGCCGGTCACCACCGACAATCGCGGCCGGGCGAATGTCAGCATCCGCATCCCGGATTGGGCCGCGGGGCTGCGCCGGATCGTCTTCGCCTTCGAGACGCGGGATGGCCGCATCCGCTCGGTTTCGCAGCCGTTCCGCATTGCCGCAGAGGCGCCGCCCGCCGACGACCGCGTCACCGTGACCGGCACGCTGACCCGGGAAGGCGCGAAATGCCAGGCGATGCGCGGCGACGATGGCAAACTCTACACGCTGGCCGGCGATTTCCGCGGCTTCCGCCCCGGCGACCGCGTCCGCGTCGAGGGCCGCATCGCCGAAGTCTCGACCTGCATGCAGGGCACGACGATCGACGTCCGCCGCATCGAAGACGCCGGCTAGAGGCAGGCGGGTGCCGGTGCCCGCGTTGCGCGGCTTGGCCGAAGCGGCTAAGCCGGCAAAATGCCCCGCACCGCGCTCTATCCCGGCACATTCGACCCGCTCACCAACGGCCATGTCGACATGCTCCGGGCCGCCTTCAGCCTCGCCGACCGCCTGGTGGTCGCCATAGGCGTGCATCCGTCGAAGGCGCCCATGCTGCCGGTTGCCGACCGGCTGGAGCTGATCGAGACCGTCGCCGGCCCGATGGCGCGCGACGCCGGCGTTGCGGTCGAGGTGCGCACATTCGACAATCTCGTCGTCGATTTCGCCCGCGAAGCCGACGCGACGATCCTGATCCGCGGGCTCCGCGACGGCACCGACCTCGATTACGAAATGCAGATGGCCGGCACCAATGGCGCGCTTGCCCCGTGGCTGCAGACCGTCTTCGTGCCGGCCAGTCCGCAGGTTCGCTACATTACGGGAACGCTCGTTCGCCAGATCGCCTCGATGGGCGGCGATGTGACGCCGTTCGTGCCCCCCGAAGTAGCGGAGCGGCTGAAGATGCATTTGCAGCAATGAATCCTCGCCTCCCTTCGTGTGCTCAGAACCGAGCACGACGAAGCGCGTTACCAGTTCGCTATCTGCACCTCTTGGGGCGCGGCGTTTTCCCCGTTTCTAGTGAAGGACCCTGACATGCTTTTTCCCAAAATCCTGGCCGCGCTTGCGGGCGCAATGCTCTTCCTCGCTGCTCCGGCGCTTGCGCAGGCGGACAAGGAGAACACCCTCGTCATGGAGCTGAAGGACGGCACGGTGACAATCGCGCTCCGCACCGATCTCGCGCCGAACCACGCCGAGCGGTTGAAGACCTTGGCGCGCCAGGGCTTCTACGACGGCGTGGTGTTCCATCGCGTCATCCCCGGCTTCATGGCGCAGACCGGCGATCCGACCGGCACCGGCATGGGCGGCTCGGACCTGCCCGACCTCGCCGCGGAATTCTCGCAGGAGCCGTTCAAGCGCGGCACGGTCGGCATGGCGCGGAGCCAGGACCCGGACAGCGCCAACTCCCAGTTCTTCATCATGTTCGACGAGGGCTCCTTCCTGAACGGCCAATACACCGTGGTCGGCGAGGTGGTCGACGGGATGGAGGCGGTGGACGCGATCAAGAAGGGATCGGAAGCCAACAACGGCCAGGTCGACAATCCCGACAAGATCATCAGCCTGAAAGTCGCGGCGGACGCGCAGTGAGGTCTGACATGGCGGATATCAAGGATCCCGAGAACACGCTCGTCGTCGAGACGAGCAAGGGCCGCGTCGTCATCGCGATGCGACCGGACCTCGCCCCCAAGCACGTGGCGCGCATCAAGGAGCTCGCCCGCGAGGGCTTTTACGACGGGCTAAAATTCCACCGCGTCATCGACGGTTTCATGGCGCAGACCGGCTGCCCGAAGGGCACCGGCACCGGCGGCTCGGGCCAGAAACTGAAGGCGGAATTTTCCGACGCCAAGCACCGCAAGGGCACGGTGTCGATGGCGCGCGCCCAAGACCCCAATTCCGGCGACAGCCAGTTCTTCATCTGCCTCGACGAAGCGCCCTGGCTGAACAAGCAATATACGGTGTGGGGCAACGTGATCGAGGGCATGGAGAACGTCGACAAGATCCAGAAGGGCGAGCCGCCGCGCGACCCCGACAAGATCGTGTCGATACGCGTCGCCGCCGACGTGGCTTGACGGCTAACACCGTCACCCTCGGCTTGAGCCGAGGGCCCAGACAGGCGCGTGCAGCCTGGGTCCTCGGGTCTCGCTTCGCTCGCCCGAGGATGACATCGGAAATGAACTAGGCACACCTTGGACTCGAGCCGAGGGCCAATGCGCCTCGCTATTGTTGCACTTGGCGAGGCACGGTCGCTACATCGGCCCATGCGCGTCGAGGAATTCGATTTCGAGCTGCCGGAGGAACGGATTGCGCTGCGGCCGGCCGAGCCGCGCGACTCGGCGCGGCTGCTCGTGGTGCGTCCCGGCGCCGGCCTGGAAGACAGGATCGTTGCCGACCTGCCGGAGCTGCTGCAGGCCCGGCGACGTGCTGGTCTTCAACGACACCAAGGTGATACCGGCGCAGCTTCACGGGACGCGCGAGCGCGGCGGCGTGACGGTGCCCGTCGCCGTAACGCTGCTCGAGCGCATCGACGAGGCGTCCTGGTGGGCCTTCGCCAAGCCCGGAAGGCGGCTTGCGGCGGGCGACCGCATCCGCTTCGGCCATGAGGGCCGCGTCTGTCTCCTCGGCACGCTGGAAGCGACCGTCGAGGAAAAGCTGCCGGACGGCCGCGTGCGGCTCGCAGTTCGGCTTCCACGGCGCCTATCTCGACGAGGCGCTCCACGCAATCGGCGACCCGCCGCTGCCGCCCTACATCGCCTCGCGCCGCCCCGCCGACGAGCGCGACCGCAGCGACTACCAGACGATCTATGCCGCCGAGGAGGGCGCCGTCGCGGCGCCGACGGCCGGTCTGCACTTCACACCGGAGCTTTTCGAGAAACTCGATGCCGCGGCAATTTCGCGCGAATTCCTTACCCTGCATGTCGGCCCCGGCACGTTCCTGCCGGTGAAGGCGGATGAGGTGTCCGGCCACCAGATGCATGCCGAGCGCGGCGTGCTCGATGCCGCCACGGCGGAGCGCCTGAACCGGCGCGAAAGCCGAGGGCGGCCGCATCGTCGCGGTGGGGACGACGGCGCTTCGTCTGCTGGAATCCGCCGCCGACCCGGGCGGCAGGCTCCGCCCGTTCGACGGCGCCACCGACATCTTCATCACGCCGGGCTACCGGTTCCGCGCCGTCGACCTGCTGATGACCAATTTCCACCTGCCGCGCTCGACGCTGTTCATGCTGGTTGCCGCCTTCTCCGGCCTCGCAGACGATGAAAGCCGCCTACGCGCATGCGATCGCGCAAGGATACCGCTTCTACTCCTATGGCGACGCCTCGCTGCTCTATCCGGAGCGGGCATGAGCGGCTTCCCCTTCGTCATCGCGGCGACTGACGGCGCCGCCCGCGCCGGAATCATCGAAACGCCGCGCGGAAACATCCGCACGCCGGCCTTCATGCCGGTCGGCACGCAGGCGACGGTGAAGACCATGTATCCGGAGCAGGTGAGGGGGCTCGGCGCCGACATCGTGCTCGGCAACACCTATCATCTGATGCTGCGGCCCGGCGCCGAGCGCGTCGCCCGGCTCGGCGGCCTGCACGAATTCATGCGCTGGCCGCACCCGATCCTGACCAATTCCGGCGGCTTCCAGGTGATGTCGCTGGCGCAGCTTCGAAAGCTCGATCGCGGACGGCGTCACCTTCCGCTCGCACATCGACGGCTCAGAACACCGGCTGACGCCGGAGCGCTCGATCGAAATCCAGCGCCTGCTCGGTTCCGACATCGTCATGCAGCTCGACGAATGCATCGCCCTGCCGGCCGAGGAGGCGGCGATCGAGCGCGCCATGCATCTGTCGCTCGCCTGGGCGGAGAAATCCAAGGCGGCCTTCGGCAGCCCGCCGGGCCATGCTTTGTTCGGCATCGTGCAGGGCGGCGACGTGCCGGCGCTCCGGCTCCGTTCGGCGGCGGGTCTCACGGACATCGGCTTCGACGGCTATGCCATCGGCGGCCTCGCCGTCGGCGAGCCGCAGGAGGTGATGCTGAAGATCCTGGACGAAACCGTTCCGGCGCTGCCGGCCGACACGCCGCGCTATCTGATGGGGGTGGGCACGCCGGACGATATTCTGGAGAGCGTCCGCCGCGGCATCGACATGTTCGATTGCGTGCTGCCGACGCGCGCCGGCCGCCACGGCCTCGCCTATACGCGGTTCGGCAAGCTCAACATGAAGAACGCCCGCCATGCCGACGACCCGCGCCCGCTCGACGAGGCGAGCGGCTGCCCGGCGAGCCGCGATTACTCGCGCGGCTTACATCCACCATCTCGTCAAGGCGGGCGAGGCGCTCGGGGCCATGCTGCTGACCTGGAACAACCTGGCCTATTATCAATCGCTGATGGCGGGCGCTCGCGCGGCGATCGCCGCCGGCGCCTACGCCGATTACGTCGGGGCGACGAAAGAGGTGTGGCGGGCGGGTGAGACCCGGTAGCGGCCTAGGTGAGTACGGCGACGCGCGCCTCGGTCGGCTCGATCCGGCAGCTCACCACCTTCCAGTCGCCGGCGTCGTCGAGCCAGAAGCCGATCTCGGCCGTGTAGGCCTCGCCGGACGTGTCGGTCAGGCGGAGATGCACGAACGGCGTGTCGCCTTCGTCCCAGATTTTCTCGATCGACGCTTCGCGGGTCTTGGTCAGTACGGGGAAGGCATCGGCGAAGGCCGCGTAGACCGCGTCTTCGGTCTCGAATGCCGCCTGGTCCTCTTCCGAGGCGAACATCCAGACTTTTTGCGCGTCCGCACCCGCCATGCCGCTGACGAAGTCCGCCAAGGCGGTGCGCACCTCGCGGTGCTGCAAGCTGTCGAGGGCGGGCGCGCTGGTGAAGCGCACGGCTTCGATAGTGAACGCCTCGGCCTGCGCCGCGGGCAGCATAGTCCCGCCGGCCGCGAGCGTGCCGCCGCAGAGCAATGCTGCGACTGCACAATTGCGGGCGAAACGCCGAACGTTAAGACTCGTTAACATCTCACTTGACCCGCTGGATTTCTGGATCCGCCGCTAACAACCCGGACCACCAGCCGTTTGTTCCAGTCAAGCTCTGCCAGGCTCGCTAAGCCTCCGACCTTCACTGCAAAAGCGATGCACTCTGAATGCTTACCGCCTATGGCACTCTTCCATTGACGATCGCCACCGGCCGACCTAACATGACGCACAATACGTGGGGGTGGACATGCCGGTGACGCATCATAACCCGCATAAGGCACATTTGCGCCGTCTGCACCGCGTACTGAGCATGGGTGCGGCTCTGGCAACCTTCTTTTTGCATGGTGGCCAGCTAGCCGCGCAAACTCTTCTAGTCACACCACCCGGTCAGATCGAGACTGAAGAGATAATTCGGTGGTCTTCCACCGCCGTAAATACGACCGAATTTGGTGATCAACTATCCCAGTTGTACTTAACCCTCTTTAATACGGGAAGGCTTACGGTTCGAATATATACGGTAGAGGAGATGACCGCTATCAAAGAGCTGCTGTCAGATAAAAAGGTATATTTAGGGTCCTTTCTACCGAATGCCATAGAAAGCTTAGTATGCGACCTCAATCGACATGTCTGTACAAGAGATCGCTCTCGCACTCCTCTTCTGGGTTGGGCGGGATCTATCGATCATACTTTGATGGGCTCTTTGCCTACTCTGGCACGGTGGTCGTATAGCTCCGGAACTCCGATGGTGCTGCCCGACATTCAGCTGCGACGTGTCGCACGCTGGACCACAATGCATAAGCCCGGCGGAGTTTCACTAGAATCCCTTGTCCTTTACCTTGGAGGGTGCGAGACGTTCAATCAAAGATGCAAGGATGATATTTTTGCTTTCAACCGATCGGTTGGTGACGAGATCCTTAATGCGCGGTTTGCTGGGATACTATCTCTCCCCGTTCTAGCCGCTACCGCTACCATTGATTTGAGGTCCGCGAAATACATCAGGAGCCAAGATTCCAGTGAAAGATTTCAGTACACGTTTCCTCTAGATCCATCATTGAAGTTGACGCGACTGGAATCGGGGCTTTTCAAGGTCGACTCTGACTGGAATCCGTTCTTGGCTGAAAGTATGTTGATAGGGGAGCGACCTGTCGATCCATTGCCCGATCCGAACATCATGCCGGACCCAGTGGAAGTAGAGAAGGCAAGGCAAGTGATGGAGGGGGCTGCAGAAGAAGCTCGCGAGGCGGCGGAGAAGGCCGCCGAAGAAGCACGCTTAGAAGTTTTCCGGAAACTTGAGGTGGAGATAGCGCCGCACAGATTGCCAGTGCCGCACTTTGAATTCCCTTTTTCATCGGAAGCGTCAGTCGGTGAGGCATTGTATGCTCAGGACTTCGAACAAGAAAGAGAGCGGCTCGACGGTCTCATAAGTTTTCCGTTCGTGAAGCCATCTGAGTACCCACCTGACTTCCAGGGCGGCACCGTAGCTGTGTTCGATGGGTGGATTGATCCTAGACATTGCGCTTTATCCGCAGACCGGGTCAAAGTGGTGAACATTGCTGCCCGCCCCAGACCAAAGGACGTTGCCCGCTGCGAGACGATGGTGAAAGCAGATACTGTTTGGGATTACGGGACACATGTCGTTGGCCTGATTGGCGGATTTCACTCAGAGAAATTGGGTTTTGGCTTGAACCCGTATGCTAAAATTTATGCATATCAAGTGGATTTTGCTACACTACCGAAAGCTGCAAGCAAGGCGGCCGAAGATATAGCTAATCACTTGTACAAGCTACAGCGAGAGGGCGTTGATGTTGTTAACATGAGTTTTGGTTATTATCTCCCAGAGGGGGGACAGGATCGGATCGAGGCTGCAATTCTTGGCCTTGAGCGGGGGAGCCTGCTTGTTGCAGCTGCTGGAAATCATGGATTGGACAAGTCCCACATCTGCGACGTTCGCCCAGCGTGTTTTGATCTGCCCAATGTAATTTCGGTAGCGGGATTAAATGCTAGTAAAGATGCGCCGGACTTGCTGACCGAGAAGGGCCAGGTCCTCACGAATTACGGGGATGACATAAGTATAGGCGCCGTGGGTTCTGAAGTCTTTAGCACGATTGCATTCGGCCGATATGGCCGTTTGTCTGGCAGCTCGCAGGCCGCTCCACAGGTTACTGCGGTCGCATCGATGCTTTTGAGGAAATACAGAAAAATGACGCCGCAGGAGGTGAAGAATCGGCTTATTTACTGTTCGGACTCAGTGGCGAAATTTCAGGGCAAGCTTTTTGGAGGACGTTTGAACGCAGATTGCGTGCTTGCAGGGGATTTTGGACGTTTGCAGCTTGTGAGTGACCCAATTGATGCTTCGCCTCGTTTGGGGCATTTTTTGGCGGGGAGCACCCTGCAGTTCACAAACGCCGACAGTGGACGCGAAGTTAGCTTGCCGGCTGAAGGCGTGCGCGGCATTGAATATGATGAGGAGGGTGGCACCTTTATCGTTTTTTATAACCAAGACCAACACGATACTGATTCACGCCTGCTGAAAGAGAGTCGTCTTGTGGTCCCGGACAAAGAGAACGTTTTGCGGTTCCAGCCTGCCGGCAATGTCCCTGCATACCCGGTCCCGGTTGTTGAGATCCGTAAATTTGCGTCGGGTGTGAATTAGGAACTGACACGATGTCGCGAGCATTAATCTTAGTTGGGGCGGTCATCTGCTGGTTGCATGGACCCGCCGCTTCCGCTCAGGATCCGTTGATCGAAGGATCCTCCGAGCCACTAGAGGTTCAGGTCAGTTTCGTCGGGGCGGGCCAAGCTGAGTTGGTTCACTGGACTCAAGTATTCGAGAAACCGGGATCTCAGTTTGTAAGACTACATATTACTGACGTAGTGAACGCGCAGAAGACTCCGGTCCAGTTGCTCATCCGAGACAACAACGGCGTTATCGTCGCGCAATACTCCGGCAGCGACTTGGCAAAGCAGGAGAACCTATGGACGCCTATCATCCATGGAGGAATGGCACGAATTGAGGTTGTGGCGCAGTCTCCTCCGATTGGTTTCGCTTTCAGGATCGACCGAATCGCGTTCCAGTTAACACCCGCTGCCCTATACTCAGTGGTGCAGCCGGACGAGAGGGAGCCCATAGCAGCGTACTCCGGTGTTCCCCAATTGAGCGTTCGAGAACGCGCAATAGGAAAGCTGCAATTTGTCGCGAACGGAGTGCCTAAGACGTGCTCGGGATTCCTTGTGTCTGAGTCGTTGTTCATGACAAACGAGCATTGCATTGCCAATGCTGCCGACTGTAAAAGCGCGGTTGCGACCTTTGGATACCAATACAGCCTCGAAAACGTCTTGCAGCTAGGCACGCAGTATCAATGTAGTGAGTTTATCCATGCGGACAAAAAACTTGACTTTGCGCTAATCGCCTTGGCAGGTAACCCGGGCGGAGCGTGGGGCACGCTCCGCCTGTCAGACCGGCTCGCTAACCCGGGGGAGCAAAGCTTTCTCATACAGCATCCTGCTGGTGTGCCGAAACAAATCTCGAGGAAGGGCTGCCATGTTTCGGCTGTAAAGGTACAAGGTAATGGCCAGGAGACCGACGTAGCACACGTTTGTGATACGGCGCGTGGAAGCTCTGGATCGCCGCTGTTAGGTTTTGATCATGATGTTATCGCTCTTCATCACTTTGGTTTTGAACAGAACACCCCATGGAGTAATGTGAACAGGGCCGTAAGAATGGATCTAATCCTTGAGGTCCTTGCGGATCATGTTCCTGATTACATGGATAGGTAGCTCCGATATAGCCGTGGCGGCCGGGGGCGGAAAACCTAGCGAAGCGGGATATTCACCCAGAACTGGCCGCCGAGGCTGGAAAAGTCGCTGCTGCCGATGCCGTCATAGGTGCCGCTGACCCTTACTGCAGCGCCGCCACCGGCCTGCACCTGGAATCCGGCCTGCAGCTTCGCCCGCCAATCGTCCTCGGCCGATACCAGGCCGCCGACCTCCTCCACGTCGGGATTGTCGAAATCCCACATGCCGGTGACGGAAACCTGCGGCTCGAACACCAGGCCGTCCCGCCCAAACATCCGGTAAGCGAGCTCCGGGCCGAAGGCCAACCGCCCAAGCGACACCGTCTGCTCCGGAATGAGAACGCCGAGGGAATCGGTATAATCCTCCTGCCGTTCTTCGACATAGGTCACGCCCACGCTCGGGGTGATGCGAAGATTTCCCATGTTCCAGTTGCCGGTGAGCCGGGCGCTCGCCAGCCAGCGCTCCGTCGAGAAATCGTCATCGTATTCGCCGAACGGGTCGACCGTGTTGTCCGAGGTGCCCCAAGCAGCCCGCGTGTCGAAAAACAAGTGCGGGGTGATCCTGGCGCTGAGATAGGGGCCGGCCATCCAGCCGAAACCCTCGACGCTGCTCTCGTCCTCGCCGGACTCCTCTTCCGTCCAGTCGAGCTGCACCAGGGCGCCGACGAGCACGGAAGGCGTCACCAGGTAATCGGCGCCAAGATAAAGGATGCCGAAATGGCCCTCGCCGTCCAAATCGCCGGCGTCGTCCTCGTATTGCGAGAAGTGCGCCTCGATCCACACGTCGAAGGCCGGAACCGCCAGCTGCGGGCCGGCATCCGCGACCGCTACATAGGCCTGCGACATCTGCAGCAGGCTCGTGGCGATCGACATCTGGGCGGTAGAATCGCTGCTGCTGCCGGAGAGCGCCATGAAGGGCGTGGCAGCGCCGCCGCCGCCAAACGCCCCCGTGTCGCCCCACAAGACGCCGGGTATGCGCCGGAAGATGCGGCTGCGGTCGGGCTCCTCGTTGATCAGGCGATCGATCCGGTGGCGCAGGAAGCTGTGGATGATGTTCTGGGTCTGGCTGATGTGGGCTTCGAAATCGAAGCTATTCGTGAAGGTGCAGACGATCGCCTCGCCGCCGTCGAGCCCGATCGAAACCGTGCGCTCGGCGAGGTTGACGATGGTCGGCGCGCCGCCCGCCTCGCCCCGGCAGCTGAGCTCGGTCAGCTCCCAATTGCGCGGCAGATCGACCTCGGTGACGCTGTAGGTGCCGGGCGCGAGATCGGCAAAAACGCGGCTCGCGGACCCGTCCGACGGCGTGAGACCGAAGCTGGACGGCTCGAGATTTGTGGCGCTGAACCTGAAACTCTCGCCCTCGTCGCCGCCTTCCTCGTCGTCCTCGCCCTCGTCGTCATCACTGTCGCCGCCGCCGCTCGCCCGCTTGATGATGGTGATGGAGCCGTCCGAGGGCGCGCGCAGCGTGATGGTGGCTTCCGCCGGAGCCGACGTGGCGCTGCATCCTTCGCCGCAACTGCCGGCCGCAATTGCCGTGTTCGTGACGCTGCCGTCGGCGACGTCGGCGGCACTCGTCGTGTAGCTTCCCGTGCAGGTCAGGCTGGCGCCGGGGGCCAGCGCGCCGGCGGGGCAGCTGACCGGCGCCACCTTGTCGTCGCTGACGCTGATCGAGGACAGCGCGACGTTGCCATTGTTGGTGACGAGATAGGAGTAGGCGATCGACTCGCCGGCTCCGCCGAAGGTCGTCGGGTCCGCCGACTTGCCGAGCGTCAGCGACGGCTGTCTCTCGAAGGTGATCGTCGCCTGGGCCGGGGCTGACGTCGCGCCGCAGCCCTCGCCGCAGCTGCCGGTCGCGGTGGCTGTGTTGGTGACGCTGCCCGCGGCGACATCGGCGGCGGTCGTCGCGTAGTTGCCCGTGCAGGTCAGGCTTTCGCCTGGCGCGAGCGCAACGGCGGGACAGCTGACCGGCGCCACCTTGTCATCGCTGATGCTGATGGAGGACAGGGCAACGTTGCCGGTGTTGGTGACGAGATAGGAGTAGGCAATGGGGTCGCCGGCAGCATCATACGTGGTCGGGTTAGCCGATTTGCTAAGCGTGAGCGCTGGCGCTTCGGCGAAGGTGATGGTGGCCTGGGCCGGCTCCGATGTGGCACCACAGTCCGTGCCGCAGCTGCCGCTCGCAGTCGCGGTATTCGTGACGCTGCCGGCAGTGACGTCGGCGGCGGTCGTGGTGTAGCTCCCCGTGCAGGTCAGGCTGGCGCCGGGCGCGAGCGCGACGGCGGGGCAGCTGACCGGCGCCACCTTGTCGTCGGTAACGCTGATGGAGGACAGCGCGATGTTGCCATTGTTGGTCACGACATAGCTGTAGGCGATGGCGTCCCCGGCGGAATCGTAGGTCGTCGGGTTCGCCGCCTTGCTGAGAGTGAGCGACGGCCGCGGTTGGAACGTAACGGTGGCCGAGTTGGGCGGCGACTCGACAATGCAGCCTTCCCCGCAGGAATCGCCGCTGGCGACCGCAATGTTGGTGACGCTGCCGGCGGTGACGTCGGCGGCGGTGATGACGTAGCTCGCCGTGCAGGTCGTGGACGCACCGGGAGCAAGGGTCGAAGCGAGGCACGAGGGTGGCGCCGTCCTGTCGTCGTCGACGGAGATGCCCGTCAGCGCGACGTTGCCGGTGTTGGTGACCACATAGCTGTAGCCGATCACGTCACCCGCTTCGTCGTAGGTCGCGGGTTCGGCGCTCTTGCTCAGGCTCAGCGACGGCTGCGCTTCGAAGAAGATGGTCTCCGAGACCTCCGGCGATTCGACGGGGAAGATGCAGCCGTCGGGGCAAAACGTGCCGCTCGCGGTTGCCGTATTCGTCACGCTCCCGGCAGAAACGTCGGCAGCGGTCGTCGTGTAGCTTCCGGTGCAGTTCGTGGATGCGCCCGGGCCAAGAGTTGTCGAATCGCAGACGACGGAGGCTATCCTGTCGTCGCTGACGGAAATATCCTCAATGCTGAAGGACGGGTCATTGTTGGTGACGACATAGGTATAGCCGATGATTTGTCCGGCCGCGGTGTAGGTCGGCTGGTCCGCCGTCTTGCTGAGCGAAAGGGGGGAAAACTCCTGTGCCACGGCTGGCGCGGGCGTGAATGACAGCAGCAGCCCTGCGCCCAGCAGCGCGCCGAAGCCGGTTCGTCTCCGCGCTCGACGGCGTAGCAAGTATCAGCCCCCGCTGCGTGCGACAGCTTCGTCGCCGACGCCTCGTCGGCCCCGTCGCACGAGTCGAGAGGCTAGACCGACGCGCCGACCGAGAGAAGCTCCCGCGCATTGCCGTAGCGGAACGCGGCCACAACTTTCACCAATGTGTCGGGAATGTCACAGTGGGGGTGCGCCTTCTCAAAACTGGAGGAGGGGCACCCGCCTTTAAGCGTCCAAGACGGTAGTGTCTCGGCTACGCTAATCCTCCAGCGCTTCTATGATGCGCTCAAACGGTGAGCGCCACACCTCCAGAGCCGTTGGATATGACTGATCGAGCTTGAGCATGAGATGGCCTGCGGCTCCGGCGTCTGTAAACACTTGAGCTCCAAGAATGCTTGCAGTGAGGACGACGCTTGCGAGTGCTGCAACCGACATTCCATCAAAGCGGCGCCGGGGAGGGGCGAATACGAACTCGAACTCGCCGATTCGCCTTACGACCTCATCGCCCGCGAAACGCCACCTGGGCTCTTTCCGTATCATTTCCCTACCTCCGGCTGCACAACCGGTAAGCGGGAAGTTTTCCGGAGAGAAGATCAGAAGTTAATAGGTGGTTAATGCCGTAGGTCGAATTGTCCGAATCTGCCCAGGAGCACCGCTTGCGTCCCTTGCTGCCCCGGGCGCACTTCGCCGCAAGTCGGCTATGCTCGGGCGTCGCGCGATCGCCACGTCTCGGTGCGCTCTGAAGGAGGTCGGAATGCTGGCGTTTGTGGACGAAGAGCAGGTCCGCGCGGTGCTCCGCATGGAAGAACTGATTCCGGCGATGGAAACGGCGTTGGTCGAGTTCTCCTCGGGCCGGGTCGCGCAGCCTGTCCGGCAGATGCTCAGCGTGGAGCCGCACGGCGGCTTTTTCGGCGCCATGCCGGCGGCCGGCAGCGTCGGGCTCGGCGCAAAGCTCGTCAGCTTCTATCCCGGCAACGCCGCCAATGGCCTGGCCACGCACGCGGCGATCATTCTGCTGTGCCGTCCGGAAACCGGCGAGCCCCTGGCGATCATGGACGGCCGCCTGATCACCGAGATGCGCACCGCGGCGGTCTCGGCGGTGGCAACCAAACTGATGGCATCGGAGGATGCCAGGGTGCTCGCCATCCTCGGGAGCGGCGTGCAGGCCCGCAGCCACGTCGAGGCGCTTGGGCTCGTGCGCGATTTCGCAGAGATCCGCGTCTGGAGCCGCACGGCCGAGCACGCCGCGCGCTTCGCCGCCGAGGTCGGCGCTGTAGCTATGACGCCGGAACAGGCCGTGCGGGACGCCAATGTGATCGTCACCGCGACCGCGGCGCGGGAGCCGGTGCTGAAGGGATCCTGGCTGAAGCCGGGGGCGCACGTGAACGCCGTCGGGTGGCCGGGGCCGCAAGGGCGCGAGCTCGACGAGGAGGCGATGCGCAACCTCCTCGTGGTCGATTCGCGGGAAGCCGTGCTGAAGGAATCGGGCGACGTGCTGCTTTCCGGCGCCGAGATCTACGCCGAGCTCGGCGAGGTCCTTACGGGCGCCAAACCCATCCCGCCGGGAACCACCACCGTCTTCAAATCGGTCGGCATCGCTGTCGAGGACGTTGCGGCCGCCAAGCTGGTCTACCGACGCATTCTTGGTGAGCCTTGAAGCGGCGCTCAGACCGGGTCGGCGAAATGCACGTCGGGGCGAAACAGCCGATCAGGCCTCGCCCGATGCGGATTCACGCCTAAATGGCGTAACAACATCCGGCCGCGGCTTCCTTGACCCTGCGCGGCCCGGATGTGACAGTGATCCAAACCTCAAATAATAAAGGGAGGACGTTCGATGAGAAAATTGCTGCTCGCCGCCGCCGCGCTCGCCGCCATGGCAGGCATGGCGCTGGCGCAGGACTATCCCAACAAGCCGATCACGTTCGTCGTGCCCTTCTCGGCCGGCGGGCCGACCGACACGGTGACCCGCCTCATCGCCGACGCCATGGGCAAGCATCTCGGCCAGCAGACCGTGGTACAGAACGTCACCGGCGCCGGCGGCACGCTCGGGGCGGGCGAGGTCGCGGCGGCTCCGCCGGACGGCTATACGGTGCTGATGCACCATATCGGCATGTCGACGGCGCCGAGCCTCTACAGCGCGCTGCCCTACGATCCGCTGAACGATTTCGAGCTGATCGGGCTGGTCACCGAGGTGCCGATGACCATCGTCGCCCGCAAGGATTTCGAGCCGAACACTCTGCAGGAGCTGGTCGACTACGTGAAGGCGAACGGCGAGAACGTTACCTACGCCAATGCCGGCGTTGGCGCGGCGTCGCAGCTTTGCGGCCTGCTGTTCCAGGAAGCCATCGGCGCCAAGGTGACCGAAGTCCCCTACCAGGGCACCGGCCCGGCCTTGACCGACCTCGTCGGCGGCCAGGTCGATTTCATGTGCGACCAGACCACCAACACGACCGGCCAGATCAAGGGCGGCGAGATCAAGGCCTATGCGATCACCTCGCCGGAGCGGAACCCCGCGCTGCCGGATCTGCAAACCACTGCCGAAGCGGGAATGCCGGACCTGAACGTGAGCATCTGGCATGGCCTCTATGCGCCGAAGGGCACGCCGCCCGAGGTCGTGCAGAAGCTGAACGAGGCGCTGAAGGCCGCGCTGACGGATCCGGCGGTCGGCGAGCGCTTTGCCGAACTTGGCACGACCCCCGTCTCGGCAGATCTCGCCACGCCCGAGGCGCACCGCGAGCGGCTGCAGTCGCAGATCGAGATGTGGAAGCCGATCTTCGAGAAAGCCGGCGTCCAGCCGCAATAATCGAATAGCGCGGGACGGCTCCGGCCGTCCCGCCTCGTTTGGCAGGCCGCCAGGGGGGAGTGGCCATGCAGAGATCGGTAAGGGACATTGTCGCCGGGCTGATCTTCATTGTCTTCGGCTTGGCTTTCGCCGTCGCCGCGTCGCGCTACCCCATCGGCACGGCGTTCCGCATGGGGCCGGGCTATTTCCCGATCGTGCTCGGGGGCCTCCTCGTGCTGCTCGGCATCCTCGTTGCGGTCGAAGGGATCGTGGCGGGGGAAGCGGCCCCGATCGGCCCGGTGCCGTGGCCGGCCATCCTGCTGATCCTCGGATCGATCCTGTTCTTCGGCGTGACGGTGCGCGGCCTGGGCATGGTGCCGTCGCTGTTCGTCACGGTGCTGATGGCTGCCTTCGCCAGCCGCCGCACCACGGCGCTCGCGGCGCTCCTGATCGCCATCGGCCTGACCGTCGCGTGCGTCTTCATCTTCGTCGAGGCGCTCGGCCTCTCGATCCCGCTGATTGGGCCGTGGATCGGCCCATGGCTGGGCATGTAGGGGCGCGACATGGAACTCCTCGCCAACCTGGAGCTCGGCTTCGCCACGGCGCTGCACCCCTACAACATCCTCTACTGCTTCGTCGGCGTGCTCCTCGGTACCATGGTCGGCGTGCTGCCCGGCATCGGCCCGACCGCCACCATCGCCATGCTCTTGCCGATCACCTTCAATTTCGAGCCGGTCACCGCTTTGATCATGCTCGCCGGCATCTATTACGGCGCGCAATACGGCGGCTCGACCACCGCCATCCTCATCAATCTGCCCGGCGAATCCTCCTCCGCCGTCACCGCCATCGATGGCTACCAGATGGCCCGGCAGGGCAGGGCGGGCCCGGCGCTCGCCACCGCCGCGCTCGGCTCGTTCTTCGCCGGCACGGTGGCCACCTTCGTGCTGGTGCTGTTCGCGCCGCCGCTCGCCCGCATCGCGCTGAAATTCGGGCCGCCGGAATATTTTTCGCTGATCGTGCTTGGGCTCATCGCCTCCATCGCGCTCGCCCACGGCTCCATCATCAAGGCCCTGGCGATGATCGTGCTGGGGCTGCTGTTCGGCATGGTCGGCCAGGACATCTATACCGGCACGCCGCGCTTCACCTTCGGCCAGCGCGAGCTCTATTCCGGCATCAATTTCGTCTCCGTCGCCGTCGGGATCTTTGGGGTCGCTGAGATCCTGCGCAATTTGGAGGACGAGAAGACCCGCAGCGTTCTCATCAAGAAAGTCACCAACCTCTGGCTGACGCGCGATGACTTCCGCCGCATCGTCGGCCCGGTGCTGCGCGGCACGGCGCTCGGCTCGATCCTCGGCATCCTGCCCGGCGGCGGGCACATCCTGGCGTCCTTCGCCTCCTATTCCATCGAGAAGCGCTCGTCGCGGCGCCCGGAAATGTTCGGCAAGGGCGCCATCGAGGGCGTCGCCGGGCCGGAATCGGCCAACAACGCCGCCGCCCAGACCTCCTTCATCCCGCTATTGACCTTGGGCCTGCCGGCGCACCCGGTGATGGCGCTGATGGTCGGCGCGTTCATCATCCAGGGCATCACGCCGGGCCCCAACGTCATCGTCGACGAGCCGGCGCTGTTCTGGGGGCTTATCGTCTCGATGTGGGTGGGCAACCTTCTGCTCGTGCTTCTCAACCTGCCGCTCATCGGCATCTGGGTAAGAATGCTCACCATCCCCTACAACGTGCTCTTCCCCGCCATCATCGCGTTCGCCTGCATCGGCTGCTATTCGCTGAACCTCAACGCCTACCACGTCTATGCCATCGCCGTTTTCGGCATCCTCGGCTACGTTCTGGTGAAGCTCGGCTGCGAGCCGGCGCCGCTGCTCCTCGGCTTCGTGCTCGGCCCGCTCCTGGAGGAACATCTCCGCCGCGCCATGATCATCTCGCGCGGCGACGCGACGATCTTCCTGACGCGACCGATCTCGCTCGGCCTGCTGATCGCGGCGGTGGCGGTGCTGGTGGTCACCCTGATGCCGTCGATCCGCAAGAAACGCGAGGAAGTGTTCCAGGAGGAAGACTGAGACGCCGCCCCTCAGCTGTTCGAATCACCCTTGTCCGCCCGTTTTCCGGCCATAATTGTGGCTAAGCGTCCGCCGGAACCTCGGACCGGTTGCACCGTTTAACCGGCTTAGGTTACCCAGCCCGGGCGCTTGCCCGCTAAGAACGAGGTGGATCGATGTTCAGAAAGATTGCGCTTGCGGGCGTTGCCGCGCTTTCGCTCGCGGCCTGTACCCAGCATGAGCAGCGTGTCGGCACCGGGGCGGCGCTGGGCGCCGGCGCGGGGGCGGTCATCGGAGCCGTGACGACCGGCGATGCAGAGGGTGCCCTCGTCGGCGCTGCGATCGGCGGGGCCACCGGCGCCATCCTCGGCCATGTCACCGATCGTCCGGGCTATTGCTATACACGTAATGCCCGCGGCGAGACGATCGTCATCGAGTGCCCGCCCGGCTACTGATCGCCTGACGATGTGCGCCGCCGGTACCCCCGGCGGCGTCTTTTTTAGCACGCTGACTAACGTCAGGGATTTGCCTCCCCCGCTTCGGACTATTCGGCCAAGCGGCCGATGAGGTCGGCATGAAGATCGAGCACGATGCCTGGGTGGTGATCGCCGACGGGCGCAGGGCTCTGATTACTCAGAACGTCGGCCAGCTTTTCGCGCCAAAACTCGAAATCCGCGACCGCCTGGAAGCGCCGCCGAACCCGTCCACGCAGGAGCAGGGCACGGACAAGCCCGGCCGCAGCTTCGACAGCACAAGCCACAGGCGGAGCGGCGTCGAGCAGACAGATTGGCACGACCAGGCCGAGTCGGCTTTCCTCGCCACGGTGGCCGACCGTCTGGAAAAGCTCTGCCAGGCCGAAAGGGTTCGGCGGGTGGTGCTGATTGCGCCACCGCGCGCTTTGGCCGCCCTTAGGGCAGGGATGCCGACCTGCGTGCGCCAGAAGACGGTAGCCGAGGTCGACAAGGATTACACAAAACATTCGCTGTCGGAGGTGGAGCGTCGCCTCGCCGAGCTCTGAGCCTCGGTCTATGCGGCAAAGGCCTTCGCGAGAAAGGCGAGCGAGCGCTGCCAAGCGAGGCGGGCGCTCGCCGCGTCGTAGCTCGCCCGCTCGTCGCAATGAAAACCATGACCGGCGGGGTAGATGTGGATCTCGCAATCCGGCCGCTTGGCGCGGATCGCCTCGATGTCAGCCATCGGGATCGACTGGTCAAAATCGCCGAAATGCATCTGCGTCGGGCAGCGCGGTTTCTGGTCGGCGTGGCGGGCGATCTGCCCGCCGTAATAGCAGATTGCTGCCGCCAAGCCGTCGCGCTTCGTCGCGGTGACGAAGGCGACCGAACCGCCGAGGCAGAAGCCGATCACCGCTACCGGCCCCTCCTTCTCCAGAAGATCGATAGCCGCGCCGACGTCGAGCTGCAGCTTGTCCCAATCGAGCTGGGGGATGAGCTTTCGCGCCTCGGCGACCTCGTCCGGCGAATAGCCGCTCTGAAAGCCGGGGGCGATCCGGTCGAAGATCGCCGGCGCCAGAGCCGCATAGCCTTCCGCCGCGAGCCGGTCGCAGACCGAGCGGATGTGAGGGTTCACCCCAAAAATTTCCTGGATGACCACGACCTGGCCTTTGGGCATTGCCGACGGATTGCTCCGGTAGGCGGAAAGCCGGAAGCCGTCGGCGGCCGTAAGCGTCAAATCGTTTCCCAAGCGTCACTCCATCTACTGGGGTCCTCGCGCCGCTCGGCGGTTGGGCCCTACCGTGGGCCGCGCTCGCCTGGGTCGTCACTCTGCCTCGCCGCCACGTTCTGCAGCGCCGCGCGGATCTCCTCCGCCGGCTGGGCGCCGACCAGCGCGTAGCGGCCCGCCAGGATAAAGGTCGGCACGCCGGTGACGCCGATCTGCTGCGCCGCATCGATCTCCCGGCGCACCGCGTCGCGGTCCTCGTCGGAAGAAAGGCGAGCAGCGACAGAAGCGCGGTCCAGCCCATGTGACCCCGCAATGTCGGCGAGCACGGCGGGATCGCCGATATTGCGGCCGTCGACGAAATAGGCCTGGAACAGCGCCTCGACGATGTCGCCATCGACCCCGGTCTCGCCGGCCCAGCGGATCAGCCGGTGCGCGTCGAGCGTGTTCGGCGAGATTGCGATCCGGTCGAAGGCGAACGGGATGCCCACCTCTTCACCTATTCCTTCAAGCCGCTCCTGGATGTGCTTGATATTCTCCACAGACCCGAATTTCGCCTGCATGTAGTCGCGCCGATTCCTGCCCCCAGGCGGGATGGTCGGATCGAGCTGGATAGGGCCGCCAGCTGACGGCAAGCGGCAGGCCGGCCTCAGCGATCGCCGCGTCCAGCCGCCGCTTGCCGACAAAGCACCACGGGCAGACCACATCGGAGACGACGTCGACGGCGAGCGGCTCTGCGGACGCGCTCACGACTTCACCCACCAAGTGGTCGGCTCGGGGCCGTAGAGCGACTGCGTCTCGGGGCGGCCGATGCGCGCCCAGCATTGCCCACCAGTCCTTCGGCGCATGGAAGAGAGGCACCAGGTAGGAACCGGAGATGAGCGCCCGGTCGAGCGCGCGCACGGCCGCGACGAAGTCCTGGCGCTCCGTCGCCGCAAGCAGCGCATCGATCATCGCGTCGACGGCGGGGTTCTTGGCGCCGGCGAAATTGAAGGAACCCTGGTTGTCCGCCGCCCGCGAGGACCAGCGGTTGATCTGCTCGTCGCCCGGCGAGAGCGACGAGGGATAGTTGAAGCGGATCATGTCGTAGTCGAACGACTTGATCCGGAGCTCGTACTGCAGCGGCTCGACCCGGCGGACGGAAGTCTGCACGCCGAGCAGCGTGACAGGTCCGCTGGAAGGCGAGCGCAAGGTTCTCCTCGTTCTGGTCGCGCACCAGGATCTCGAAGGCGAGCGGCTCGCCGGTCGCCGCCTTGACCAGCGCGTTGCCGCGCCGCTCGTAGCCGGCCTCGCCGAGGAGTTGGAACGCCGTTTTCAGATTTTTGCGGTCGGTGCCGCTGCCGTCGCTCACCGGCGGCCGGTATGACCCGTCCATCACGTCGGGGCGGATGGACGCCGCGAAAGGAGCCAGCAGCGCGCGCTCGGCGTCGCTGGCCGGCTGGCCCAGCGACGACAGCTCCGAGCCGTGGAAGTAGCTGCCGGTCCTCTCGTAGAGCCCGAAATAGAGCGCCCGGTTCATCCACTCGAAGTCGAGGCAGTAGGTGAGCGCCTCGCGCACCTTCAGATCGGCGAAGACCGGTTTCCGGGTGTTGAAGACGAAGCCGGTCATCGGCTTCGGCAGGGAGTTGGAGAATTCCTCCAGCACGACGCGTCCGTCCTGCACGGCGGGGAAATCGTATTTCGAGGCCCAGCGGGTCGGGTCGGATTCCGATATGACGTCGAACAGGCCCTTCTTGAAGGCGTCGAAATAGGTGTTGGCGTCGCGGTAGTACTCGACGCGGATCTCATCGAAATTGTCGATGCCGCGCTTGATCGGCAGGTCCTTGCCCCAATAATCGGGCCGGCGTTTCAGCGTGACGCTGCGGCCGGCGTCGACGCTCACCACCGCGTAAGGGCCGGAGCCGAGCGGCGGCGTCGAGCGTCGTCTTGTCGAAGGTAGCCGGGTCGATGGCGTGCTTGGGCAGGATGGCGATCAGACCGATCAGCATCGGCAGCTCGCGGTCGCCGCTCGCCTTGAAGGTGAAGCGCACGCCGCGCTCGCCGGTCTTCTCGACCGTCTCCACGGCGCGCTGCAGCAGCGGCCGCGTCGGCGGCCGGCCCTTTTCGCGCAGGAGCTCGACCGTAAAGATCACGTCCTCCGGCGTCACCGGCTCGCCGTCGGCGAATGTCGCCTCGGGCCGGAGCTGGAATTCCACCCACGAGCGGTCCGGCGGCACCTCCACCGATTCGGCGAGCAGCCCGTAGATCGTGAACGGCTCGGCGCGGTTGCGGGTGAGCAGGGCTTCCCAGATGTTGCGGCCGTAGGTCTCGTCCCACAGGCCGCGCGGCGACGTTCCCATGACGATGAACGGATTCATGCTGTCGAACGTGCCGACATTCGCGTAGGTGATCCGCCCGCCCTTCGGCGCGTCCGGATTGGCGTAGGGCAGGTGCGTGAAGTCGGGCGGCAGCGCCGGCTCGCCATGCATGGCGATGCCGTGCTGCGGCTCGGCCAGGCCTGGCCCGCCGGCCAGCGCGGCCCCCGCCGCGATCGACAACGATGCCGCCAGCCGCGCGCTGCCGCCGCGCAGCCGCGCCCAAAAAGTCGCAGGAAGTCACGATTTTGTCCTTCTCCGCCGACACCGGCCGCGAATCCTGGCAGCAAAATGCGGCGGGACTCTGCGGCAATCTGGAATCTTTCGCAAATGCCCGCTAAGGACAGGACCAGAGGCCACTCTGTCGCCAACATTGGGCGTCACAGCCCAGACAACCGCGCGGCCCCGTCGCCGGGCCGGCCATGACGAGGAACGTTCATGTCACTGATGCGCAAGCCACCGATCCAGGCATTGCCCTGGAGCAGGATTGCCGTGCTCTCGGCGCTTCTCGCGATTGCCGCCGTCCCGGCCGCGGCGCAGGACGCGGCTCAGCCGGCCGCGCAGCCCGAAGCTGCAGCTCCGGCCGCGGCGCCGGCCCAGCCGGCCACCGCTCCCGCGCCGCCCGCCGCCAATGCCGCCGCCCAGCCCGACTGGGAAAAGGTCTGCGGCAATGTCAACGATCAGCAGGAATGCCACATCAGCCGCAAGCGCGTGGCGGCCACCGGCCAGCCGCTCGCCCAGGTGATGATCATCGAGCGCGGCGACAAGAAGCTCATTCAGATCGCCGTGCCGCCGGTGGCGCTGATCCAGCCGGGCCTGCAGATGAAGATCGACACCGCCCAGCCGACCGGCGTGAAATACGTCGTCTGCACGCCCGGCGAGTGCCTGGCGCTCGGCGAGATCAATGCCGATTTCATCGGCAATCTGAAGCGCGGCGGCACTCTCACCGTCTCCATGCTCAACCCGCAGGGCAAAGCCGGTGAATTTCGACTTCAGCCTCTCCGGCTTCACCGCCACCTATGACGGCCCGGGCATCGACCCGGCCGAGGCGCAGGCGCGGCAGCAGAAGCTGGAGGACGAGCTGAAGCGCAAGGCCGACGAGGCGCGCCAGCAGCTCCTGCAGCTGCAGCAGCAGCAGAGCAGCACGCAATAGGCGGCACACGACGCAGGAGGCGAGCGGGGGCGCGGCTCACGTGTCCCCTCCGCACGCGTTCATTTGGCTCGCTGATCGGCGGCTGTTTGCGCCGTTGGTTTCGATGTTTGCGCCATGGTTCCTCTCCACGACAGCAATCTGACCGAGCTCCAGGGCTGGCTTGGCGAGGGGCCTGTCGAGCTACCCAGGGGCCAGGTGGTTCAACTGGTGTTGACATGGATCCGCCGGAAAATACCCGCTGCGGTCGTTCGCTTCGGTGAAGGGGAGGCGCGACTGCTCGTGGCAAACGACGCCCGGTCCGTGGAGGCGGCGCGCCGAAAGCTGCTCCGGCAGACCGGGCGCGATTTCACAGCGAAAGAGGTGCTCCAGATCCGGTCGATGGTGATGCACGCATTCGACGAGGCGGACGTGGTGGGGATTCGCGGCAACCCGTCATTTAATGAAGAACGCAAGATGTGGGTCCATCGAATCGAGAGCCTCTTCGAGGACAGATGCGCAAGCGGCCGAAAACCGGCGATCGTCACGCGCTCGCGCATCTGCGAGAATCTGCATCGCGCCCTGGCCACGCTGCTCGACGGAGTACGGATAGTCAGCGTGATTTCATGCCGGGACCTCAAATCCAGGATCGAGCTGCTTTATGGCGTCGAGGATGTGCGCCTCTATCAGACCCCGTCGGAATACGCCAAACGCGAGATCGATGATGAATACGAAGCGGCTTTGCACGGCGTCCCGATCTGGCCGGACTTCTATCATCGGCTTCGTTCCGAAATTTCAGTCCGCGAGCCAGGCGAGGTGTTTCTCGTCGGCGCCGGCATCCTCGGCAAGGACCTATGTATCCGCATCCGGGAACTAGGCGGGATTGCTCTGGATATGGGTTCCTGTCTGGATCTGATGGCGGGAAAGGTCACGCGCGGCCCGAATCTGCTGAGGCTCGATCCCTCGACCGCCGCGCCGCCGCCTAGCTGACCCCCGACCCTTCGCCGGGCAGCCGGCAGTCGGCACAAAGGCTTGCGAACATCGGGACGTAATGTTCGCGATAGGCGATTCCCGCGCGCACGGCGCCGGACGCTTGCAGGGCGAGCCCCCTCCTGTCGTAGCGAAGCGCCTGGTCCGGCTCCGGTTCCGGTACGGTTTGGCGCGCCCTCATGAATTGCTCCCGGGGTGCACGGGTAGCGACGGCGTCCAGTATCAACGGCCCCATCTGGCTGAAAAGAGTCTCATAGATCCCGCCGCGAAGAACAGCCAGTTTTCTTGCAAGCTCTGCCTCGCTCAGCGTGACCGATACCGAATAAGGCTCGAGCGAAGGGGGGACCCGCTGCAGCTCGAAAGAGTCCGGTCCCGCTGCCTTTTGATAGATCAAGGGCACCTCGAAAACTGCGATGCCATCGCCTGCACGGCCGGCGGCTCGCACCACGGGCAGCGTCATGTCGTGCACCGGATTGTAGAACTCCACCGCGTCGCAATAGACCTCGTCGGGATGCAGGCGGTCGATGATCGCACCGACCTCCATGCTCAGCTCCCGGTAAAATTCTACGTCGTGCTCCAGCAACGCTTCGTAGAGCGACCGCTCCGGACGCCGCAGAAAGTGCATGGCGTCTTGAGGTAAAAAGGCTGAGAGCCCCCGCTGTGTTTCTTGGATCCGCTTTTCTCCGCCGCCATCTGTAAGGAAAACCACGTTGGGAGCCTTGCGTCCGATCGTCCCCAACACGGAAACTTCGTGGTTTGGATGACTGAATACCATCAGGGCAGTCATTTGATCTCCAGTGACGCAAGTCGTGCTTGGCCAGCCGACAGGGTCTCGCCTTCCACGAGGCGCCCTGACGCCGCCCGAAGCGGCGCGGGCGCGGCTCGTTCGCGCCTCAGTTCGGCATGTCGCGGCTGCGGTAGAGGCCCTTCTCGAAGCTGCCGAAGATGTCGCGCACCTGCGGGTGGCGCACCGGCTCGCCGCTGTCGTCCGGCAGAAGGTTCTGCTCCGAGACATAGGCGATGTATTCCGTCTCGGCGTTCTCGGCGAGGATATGGTAGAAGGGCTGGTCCTTGGTGGGCCGGATCTCTTCCGGGATCGCCTGGTACCATTCTTCCGTATTGGTGAACACCGGGTCGACGTCGAAGATGACGCCGCGGAACGGGAAGAACCGATGGCGGACGATCTGGCCGACGCGGTATTTGGCGGTTCTGACCTTCATGGCCTTAAAAATGCCCGCCGCGGCGGCGGCTGGCAAGGCTCTATCCGCTGGCTTGGCGGCGCCGCCGCTTGCCGTCGCCTGCCTCTAGCGCAGAGACCAAGCCCGAAGCTTCAAAGGGCTTTGCTAGTTCGTCGCAAGCCGCGCCACGACGTGCAACGGCGAATGCTCCGGGTGGCGCTGCGCCGCGACCGGCAGGTGAAAAGTCTGCTCCAGGGCATGGCTGCCGGCGGTCGCGGCATGCAGCACCTGATCCGTGAAGGCGATCCAGGTCGAACCGGCCGGAAAGGCGACCTCGGCGCGAGTTCCGGTGGCCTGGTACTGGTCATCGAGCTTGGCCAAGTCGTGCATCTGCAGCATTCGATGATCGTAAAGGCTGCGTCGACCCTTGGTGATGCCGAGCGCGGCATAGGCGAGCGACAGCCCCGGAACTTGCCGAGAGACCCGCGGCAGGAATCTCTTGGCGAAATCCTCGAACGGCTCGCCGACGCGCCAGACGCGGGCTTTGCCCTGTGGATTTATGTTGGTGAAGACCCGCAAGATGCGCTCCCCCCGGTTGGGGCGGGATGGGAAGGCATCCACGTGCAAACGCCGGTCATCCTTGCGCGGCGACAAGGCTCTGTCGGTGATTTCCGCCGGTCTGAAGCTGGTCCGCGCCTGGCGGAGCCGGCCTCGATAGCCAGGGATCAGCCCCTCCAGAAGCGCTCGACTGTGTTTCGCATAGCGCGCCATCAGGCCGCGCAGAACAGAAGCGTGACCAGCATCAAGCCCGGCGCCTTTCACTGCGTCGCTGCCGGGGTCGAAACTGAGGTTCTTTGCCTGTGCATCCGCCCAATCGCGGGCCACCAAGGGAGTTTCTTCCGGCAGTACATGAAACGCGAGCTTGGGAAGATAGAGGATCTGTCCGCTTTCCAGCGCAAGCTGAGCACGCTCCCGCTCGGTCTCGCCGATCGGGCCGTCCCACCGGTCGCAAGCCAAGGTGACGATCACCTCATCGGGCACGGCAGCTCCCCCTTGCAGTGCCTCTGGCATGACACCGTATTGGAACCGGCATTCGCGGTCGAGCCGAATTCTACTCCAATCCGCCACGCCTGCTCAAAAACCCCCGCTGTGGCCGCGGATCGCAGAACTCTATTGGCTCGCTTGGCGGCGCTGCCGCTTGCCGCCGTCATCGCGCCAGCGGTTCTGCACCCACATCCACTCGCCAGGCCGCTCGCGGATCCAGGCGTCGAGCTGGTCCGTGAGCGCCTGCGTCGCTGCCGCAACGTCCGCCTTCGGGTCGTCGGTGACGGGCACAGCGATCTCCACCAGCTCCAGCCGGAAGCGGCTGCCCGGCAACCGGCTGGGGCGCCCGGCAATCAACGGGATCCCCAGCCGGCGCGCCACCATTGCGGGAAATGGATTTGCCAAAGTGGGCCTGCCAAAGGCCGTGACGGGGATGCCGCGGCCCTCGCGGCTGTCGACGAGCATGCCGATGGCGTTGCCGTCGCGCAGCCATTGCGTGATGCGCCCAGGCGTCTTCAGGCCCTTGGTGAACAGCCCGCCATTGAACACGTGGCGGCGCAGGGTCGCGACATAGGCGTCCGCGAGCGGATTGCTGAGCTCCTGGTAGAGGCCTGCAACTGCGCGATAACGGCGGAGCGGAAAGGCGGCGAGTTCCCAGTTCGCCGCATGCATGGAGGTTCCGATAAACCCGCCGGGGCCACGCAGCCGTGCGTCGAGCTCGGGGCTGACGACGAGCTCGTGGCGCCTCGGGTCGGCGACGATGCGGTCGATGAGGAAGCTTTCCGCAAACGTGCGGCCGAGATTGTCCCATTGCTGCGCCGCGATTTGCTTCCGCTCCGTGGGATCGAGGTCGGGCAAGGCAAGTTCGACGTTGCGAAGCGCCCGCTGGTGTCGATTCGTAAAAGGTCCGACCGCCCGCCAAGCGGCCCCGACCAGGGCTGATCCCACGCTGAGCGGCAGAATCCGCAGGAGCGCGGCCAGGATTCGCATCGCCGCATATTCGATGCGGTCGCGCACCGGCACCTCGCCGCGCCGGCGCTGCTCCTTCCTTGCCTTGACCTTGCTCGCGCGCTTTCGCATTGACCCGTTGTAAACCGGCTGGCCCGGCTCGCGGGCGCCGTCCCTTAAGCGAGCCGGTCCCGCCCATCAACCACCTGCGGCGATCGAGGTGCCTGGCGGATCCGATGGCGGACATTTTCGGCCTCGCGCTGCCCTTCTTCGGCCTGATCTTCCTCGGCTACCTCGCCGGAAAAATCTGGCGCCTGGAGGAGGGCGGGCTCGCCTGGCTCAACATCTTTGTCCTCTATTTCGCCCTGCCGGCCCTGTTCTTTCAGCTCATTTCCAAGACGCCGATCAACCAGCTCGCCAACGGCAGCTTCGTCTTCGGCACCACGCTGGCCACCGCGACGGTTTTCGCCGTCGCCTTCGGCTTCATGATGGTGCGCAACGGCGGCAACGTCGCCGAGGCGACCGTCGCCGGGCTGGTCGGCGGCTACGGCAACGTCGGCTATATGGGCCCGCCGCTGGCGCTGGTGGCGCTCGGGCCGGCCGCGGCCGTGCCCGCGGCGCTGATCTTCTGCTTCGACGTGACGTTCGTCTTCATCCTGACGCCGCTGATGATGGCGATCGCCGGCGCGGCCGGCGAATCGCTCCGCAGCACGCTCCTCGCCATTCCGCGCCGGGTGCTGTTGCATCCTTTCATCCTGGCGACGCTCGTCGGCGTGGCAGGGGCGGCGCTGGAAGTCAGTCCGCCGGAGCCGGTAGAGCGCCTGCTCGCGACGCTCGCCGGCTCGGCTGCGCCCTGCGCGCTCTTCGCGCTTGGCATCACCGTTGCTGCGCGGACTATGAAAAAAATTCCGATGGAGCTGCCATTCCTGATTTTCGCAAAGCTCATCCTCCACCCGGCGCTAACCTTCCTGATCCTCTCCTTCATCGGCGGCTTCGATCGGCTGTGGGTGGCGACGGCGGTGCTGATGGCCTCGCTGCCGCCGGCCGCGACGATCTACATCATCGCGACCCAGTACCGGACCTACGTGCTGCGCGCCTCCTCGGCCATCCTGCTCGGCACGGCGGCCTCGGTATTCACCGTCACCGGGACGCTCTACCTGATCACGCACGATCTGTTGCCGGCAGAATTGTTCGGGCGCTAGCCGGAGGAGGGGACCCATGTCAGGCGAGACGGACCTGGCGACGCTGCTCCGTTCCATGCAGCCCGTTCTGCGGCCGGAAATCTACGTTTTTGTTACGATGCCACCCGGCGGGCCCGCGCCAGCAAAGCTTTCGCCGGTCATGACGTTCCGGGAGCAGGAGGGTGTGACCCTCATTGTGCCCCGGCGCGAGGCAGAGGCGGCCGGCCTCGCCGGCGCGTTCCCCTGCCGCATGATTACGTTGAAAGTACACTCCTCGCTCGAAGCCGTTGGTTTTCTTGCCACTGTCGCGGCGCGCTTGGCGGCCGGGGGCATCAGCGCCAACGCCGTTTCCGCCTTTTATCACGACCACCTGTTTGTGCCTGTGGAGCGGGCAGAAGAGGCCGTGAACATCTTGAAACAGCTCGCGCCATCCTAAAGCGGAGCGCTTCCCGCTACCGCCCGGCCTGGCTCCCCGCCAGCCCCTGCCGCATCAGCGCGCGGCGGATCAGCGGCACGGAGGAGGCGAGCGCCAGCCCGAAGCCGCGCGCCGCCTGCACCGGTAAAAAATCGGTCAGCAGCGAGCGGTTGAGGAGATCGACGGCGAGGGTCCGGGTGCGGACGTCGGTCTGCCGCGCCGCATGGTAGGACTCGATGGCCGGCGGCTCGCCGGGATCGCCGCGATGGCGCGCCAGCACGCGCCTGAGCGCCGCCACGTCGCGAAAGCCGAGATTGAGCCCCTGCGCGCCGATCGGCGGGAAGAGGTGCGCCGCCTCGCCGATCAGCATCGTCCGCCGCGCAGCGAAACGGTCGGCGAGCGCCGCCCGGAGCGGGAAGAGTGCGGGTGCGCTGTCGAGCTGCATTGCCCCATGGATCGACCGCGCGCGCTCCTCCACCAGTCGCGACAAGGTCGCATCGTCGAGCGCCGCCGAAGCCTCCGCCCGGTCCGGCCGGTCCACCCAGACGAGGCTCACGCGATTGCCCGGAAGCGGCACCAGCGTGAAGGGCCCGGCTTCGGTGTGGAACTCCGTCGACACGCCACCGTGCGGATATTGGATCGCGAATGTCGCCACCAAAGCCGCTTGCCCATACGTCCAGCTCCGCACCGGAATTCCCGCCGCCTCGCGCGCCAGGGAGCGCGACCCGTCGGCGGCCACGACCAGGCGGGCCGGAAAAATCTGGTCGCCCGCATGGAGCAACACCTGACGATCCTCGTGCACCACGGCAGACACCGGGGCCGCGACAATCGTAAGCTCCGCAAAGGCCTCGGCGTGGCGGCGGAGCGCGTCGACGAGCTCGCCGTTCGGAATGTTGAAGCCGAAGGCGGCGAGTCCGATCTCCGAGGCGTAGA
This sequence comes from uncultured Alphaproteobacteria bacterium, assembly GCA_963846475.1. Taxonomy (GTDB): domain Bacteria; phylum Pseudomonadota; class Alphaproteobacteria; order Rhizobiales; family Afifellaceae; genus DASWJZ01. Next base: position 48,952 of record CAWJVZ010000004.1, read on the forward strand.
AAGTCGATTCCGGCGCGCGGATGAGCCGCTTCGTCCCGTCGACGATGCGGATGGCCCGGAGCGGTGCGGCATGGCGGATCAGCGCCGGCCAGACGTCGATGTCCGACAGGATGTCGATCGACCCCTGCAGGAGGGCGGCGGTGCGGCCGGGCGGAAACGTTGCCGGCGGGGCGAAGAGGATCGTGCGAAAGCCGCCGATCGCGGCAGTCAGCGCCGCGGCGATGCCGGTGGCGCCGCCTCCGACTACCGCGATGTCGAAAATTGGATACTCCGTCCGCGTCATGGCGGGAAACATGGCCCGGCGAGCGCCGGTCGGCAATTGTCGCCGGCTCGAGCCGGCCCGGCACGTTTCTTCGACGGCCACTCCCGCAAGGGCTTGCGCTGGCGAGGACGGCTCGGCATGAACGTCGGGAAAGTTGCGGAAACTCGGCTCGAACTATCGGCGATGCGCCGCCTTTCGCCCGAAGGACCGCCGGCGCTCTGGCTCCGGCGGAGGTGGACCAGAGGATGAATGTGGGGCCGCGGCATCTTTTTGTCATCCATCTCCTGACCGCCAGCGGGGCAGCCTTCGCGCTGCTCGCCGTCATGGCGGTCTCGACCGGCGATTGGAACACCGCTTTCCTATGGCTCGGCATTGCGCTGCTCGTCGACGGCATCGACGGCCCGCTGGCGCGCCGCTTCCGGGTCCGCGAGCGGCTGCCGAAATGGGACGGCGCCGCGCTCGACAACGTCATCGACTACACGACTTATGTCTTCGTGCCGGCGATCATCGTCGCGCAGGGCCTCGGGCTGCCTGCGCCGATGGGGACGGTGTCCGGGATCATCGTGGCGGCGTCGGGGGCGCTTTATTACGGCGACACCCGGATGAAGCAGCCGGACAATTCGTTCCGCGGCTTCCCGGTCGTCTGGAACATGGCGGCCTTCGTCCTCTACGCCTTCAATCCGCCGCCGGCGCTCACTCTTTTGGTCGTGATCCTGCTGGCGGTGCTCACCTTCCTGCCCGTCAACTTCGTGCATCCGGTGCGGGTTGTCAGGTGGCGGGGCGCCACTTTGGCCGCCACGGCCGTCTGGTTCGTATGCGGGGCCTGGCTGCTGATCACCAATTTCCGCGCGCCGCTGGCGGTCACCTTGGTGCTCGTGGCGGCCAGCGCCTACCTCGTCTGCGTCTCGGCCGTGCAGCAATATCTCAGGTCAAGAGAGGCGTATTCGACCCGCACTTGAGGAGAAATCCGACACGCCGTTGAGGAGAAAAATCATGGTCAGTGCAATCGTAGTCCACGAGCATGGCGGCCCGGAAGTCCTGAAGTGGGAGGATGTCGAGGTCGGCGATCCCGGGCCGGGCGAGGCGCGTGTCCGGCATGAGGCGGTCGGGCTGAATTTCGTCGACGTCTATTACCGCATTGGTCTCTACAAGCCGGCCGGCCTGCCCTTCGTCCCCGGCAGCGAAGGTGCCGGGACGGTGGTCGCCGTCGGACCTGACGTGACGATGGTCCGCCCGGGCGACCGCGTCAGCTACAACGGCCCGAACGGCTCCTATTCGGAAGAGCGCCTCATCCCCGCCGACCGGCTGGTCAAGCTCCCGGCGGGAATCGACTTCCGCCAGGCCGCGGCCATGACGCTGAAGGGCCTCACCGCGCAATACCTGCTCCGCCAGACTTTCCGGGTCGGCCCGGGCCACACCATCCTCTTCCACGCCGCGGCCGGCGGGGTCGGCCTGATCGCCTGCCAATGGGCCAATCACCTCGGTGCCACGGTGATCGGCACGGTAGGCTCGGAGGAGAAGGCGAAGATCGCCCGCGCTCACGGCTGTCACCACGTCATCAACTACAATTCGGAAAATTTTGTCGAGCGGGTCCAGGAGATCACCGGCGGCGGCAAATGCGACGTGGTCTACGATTCAGTCGGCAGCGGCACGTTTCCCGGCTCGCTCGATTGCCTGAAGCCGCGCGCTTTGTGGGTGCTGTTCGGCCAGTCCTCCGGCGTCATCCAGAATTTCGACCTCAACATTTTGGCGCAGAAAGGCTCGCTCTTCGCGACGCGGCCGACGCTCTTCAATTATGCCGCCAAGCGCGAGGATCTGGAAAAAATGGCGGCGGAGCTGATGCAGGTCGTGGAGAACGGCCACGTGAAGATCGAGGTGAACCAGGCCTTTCCGCTCCGCGACGCCGCCGAGGCGCACCGCGCCCTGGAAGGCCGCCGAACCACCGGCGCGACGGTGCTGATTCCCTGACAGGCGTGCCTGCACAATTCAGTTTGCATGAGTAGCCACCGGTGGCTATTTTGTACCAATGGCGCTGTATTCGATCAAGCAAGCGAGAGACCGATTTACCGAGCTCGCCCGCCTCGTCGAAAAGGGCGAGGAGGTGGTGATCACGCGCAATGGCAAGCCGATCGCCGAGCTTGTTCCCCACCGCCCAAAGGGAGGCTTGAACCTCGAGGCAGGCGAGGAGTTCAAGCGGAAGCACGGCATCGAGAATTTCTTTGGAGAGATACCTGAGGATTTCGATGACCCGCTCCCTGAGGATTTCTTGCTCAGACCGCTGCCATGATCCATGCGGCTGCTCGTCGATACACATATCCTCCTGGCGGTTGTTGAGGGGCGGCTCGATACGCTGAATCGGCCCATGCGGGAAGCGCTCAGCGCTTCGACTGCTACGCTGAGTGCCAGCGTCGTTAGCCTGTGGGAAATCGCGATCAAGGTCCGGCTGGGGAAGCTTTCGCTTCACGGGCCGCTCCGACAATTGCCGGACGCTGTCACGCGTTTTGGCCTCACGCTGCTGGGCATCCAGGCTCCGCACGTCCTTGTCGAAGCCGAACCCCGGCCGCCGACGCGTGATCCGTTCGACCGCCTGCTCCTGAGCCAGTGCCTCGTCGAGAACCTCCGCCTCGTCACGCTCGACCGGGCGCTCGCCGCCCATCCGCTGGCATGGCGGCCTGCCTGATCCCTAGCTGCCGCGATCCGAGGCAATCCGGCCCGTCTTTTGGACTGGCGCAAGGACCGCGCCTCCGCCTAACCTCAGCCGCAAGAGGGTAGGGCAGAGATGGATCAGACTGCACCGGCGGCGGCGGGCACCGAGGCCGTGCCGCTCCTGGCCACCGAGGGGCTCACCAAGCGCTTCGGGCAGCTCGTCGCCTGCGACCATATCAGCCTAAAAATCCGTCGCGGCGAGGTCCATGCCCTCCTCGGCGAGAACGGCGCCGGTAAGTCGACGCTGGTAAAAATGCTCTACGGCGCGCTCACGCCCGACGAAGGCGCCATCCTGTGGGAAGGCGCCCCCGCCGCCATCGCCAGCCCGGCCGAGGCGCGGCGCCTCGGCATCGGCATGGTTTTCCAGCACTTTTCGCTGTTTGAGGCGCTGAGCGTGGCGGAGAACATCGCGCTGGCGCTGCCGCCGCGCCGCCGCCGCGAGCTGGCCGAAACGATCCGCCGCGTGTCGCGCGAATACGGGCTGCCGCTCGACCCCGACGCCGGCATCGCCGACCTCTCCGTCGGCGAGCGCCAGCGCGTCGAGATCGTCCGCTGCCTGCTGCAGGAGCCGCGCCTCATCATCATGGACGAGCCGACCTCGGTGCTGACGCCGCAGGAGGCCGACCTCCTGTTCGTTACGCTGCACCGGCTCTCTTCCGAGGGCGTCGCCATCCTCTACATCACCCACCGTCTCTCCGAAGTGCTGGCGCTCGCCGAGCGCGCCACCATCCTGCGGCGCGGCAAGCTGGTGGCGACGGCCGATCCGAAGGCGGAGAGCGCCAAGAGCCTGGCGCGCATGATGGTCGGATCGGAGGTTGTCGGCATCGAGCGGCCGCGCCGCGCCGAAGCCGTCGCGAAGCCGCGGCTGGCGCTGCAAAAGATGTCGCTGCCGGCGGACGGCCCCTTCGGCACGCCGCTCGCCGACATCGACCTGACCGTGCACGCCGGCGAGGTGATCGGCATCGCCGGCGTCGCCGGCAACGGCCAGCAGGAATTTTTCGCCGCCATCTCCGGAGAAAGGCGGGTCCCTCACGCGGAGATGATCCTCGTCGACGGCCGGCCGGTCGGCCGCCACGGCGTCAACCACCGCCGCCGCTTCGGCGCCGCCTTTGCGCCGGAGGAGCGCATCGGCCACGCCGCGGTGCCGGGCTTGCGGCTTTCGGAGAACGTCGTGCTCACCCGCCACGCCACCGATCCGGTCGTGCGCGGCCTCGTCGTCGACCGCCGCGCGGCCCGCTCCATCGAGGAGCGCATCGGCGAGCGCTTCGACGTCCGCCGCTCCGGCGCCGGACCCGAAGGCGAGCGCGCTATCCGGCGGCAATTTGCAGAAATTCATCATGGGCCGCGAGATCGACCGCGCGCCCGGCATCCTGGTGGTCAACCAGCCCACCTGGGGCGTCGACGCCGGCGCCGCCCGGACCATCCGCCAGGCGCTCGTCGATCTGGCGCGCGCCGGCTCGGCCGTGCTGATGATCTCGCCAGGACCTCGACGAGATTTTTGAGATCGCCGACCGCGTCGCCGTGCTCTCGCACGGCCGCCTGTCGCCGCTCTATCCCGCGGAGAGCCTGACGGCCGAAAAAGTCGGCATGCTGATGGGCGGCATTCATCACGACCACGACGGCCTTGTAGAGCAGGAGCCGGGCCATGCGGCTTGATCTCGTCCGCCGCCCGCAGCCGTCGCGCGCCATGGCGTTGCTGTCGCCGCTCATCGCTCTCGTCCTGACGCTGGCGACCACCTTCGTCGTCTTCACGCTCTACGGCATCGACCCGTTCCGCGGCCTCTACATCTACTTCGTCGCGCCGCTGACGGAGGGCTGGTCGCGCGAGGAGCTCGTCGTCAAGGCGACGCCGCTCATCCTGATCGCCTCCGGGCTTGCGGTCGCCTATCTCTCCAACAACTGGAACATCGGCGCGGAGGGCCAGTTCACCATCGGCGCCATCGCCGGCTCGATGCTGCCGATCCTGCTGCCGGACTTCCAGAATCTTGCCACCCTGCCGGTGATGCTGCTGATGGGAGCGGCGGGCGGCGCGCTCTATGCGATGATTCCGGCGCTGCTGAAGACCCGCTTCGGCACCAACGAAATCCTGACCAGCCTGATGCTGGTCTACGTCTCCATCCTGTTCCTCGACTGGATGGTGCGCGGGCCATGGCGCGATCCGCTGGCCTTCGGCTTCCCTAACACGGTCTCCTTCTCCGATGCGGCGCTGATCCCGTTCATCGGCACCGGCCGCCTCAACGCCTCGGCGATCGTCGCGCTGGTCGTCGTGCTGGTGCTTGCGCTCGTCATGGCGCGCACCCTGAAAGGCTTTGAGATCCGCGTGCTCGGCGAGAGCCCCCGCGCCGGCGCCTTCGGCGGCTTTTCGGCGAAGCGCATGACCATCTTCGCTTTTGCGGTGTCCGGCGCGCTGGCCGGGCTCGCCGGCATCATGGAAGTGGCGAGCGTCATCGGCAAGCTGCAGCCGGTTATCTCGCCCGGCTACGGCTTTACCGCCATCATCGTCGCCTTCCTCGGCCGGCTGAACCCGCTCGGCATTCTGGTCGCCGGCTTTCTCATCGCGCTCACCTATCTCGGCGGCGAGGCGATCCAGTCGGGCCTGCAGGTCTCCGCCAAGATGGCGCAGGTGCTGCAGGGCATGCTGCTCTTCTACGTGCTCGCCTGCGATACGCTGATCCTCTACCGCATTCGGCTCGTCCGCACGCCGGCGCTGCGGGGAGAGCCCGCCCGTGCTTGAGGCGATCATCCTCACCGTCATCACCGCGGCGACGCCGCTGCTCCTTGCCGCCATCGGCGAGCTCGTGGTCGAGCGCTCCGGCGTGCTGAACCTCGGCGTGGAGGGGATGATGCTGATGGGGGCCGTGGCCGGATTCGCGCTGACCAACACCACCGGCTACACGCTCGCCGGCATTCTTGGCGGCATGCTGGCGGGCGCTGCGATCAGCCTCGTCTTCGCCTTCGTGACGCTGACGCTGGTCGCCAACCAGGTCGCATCCGGTCTTGCATTGACCCTGTTCGGCCTTGGTCTGTCCGGGCTTCTGGGAGAAAGCTTCGTGGGCGTGCCCGGCATCAAGCTGCCGAGCCTCGATATCCCCGGCCTGACGGACCTGCCGTTCTTCGGCCGCATCCTGTTCGGCCAGGATCTTCTGGTCTACGTCTCCTTCGCGCTCGTCGCCGGCGTCACCTGGTTCCTGTTCCGCACCCGGGCCGGGCTGGTGCTCCGCGCCGTCGGCGACAACCACGTCTCCGCCCATTCGCTCGGCTACCGGGTGATCCTGGTCCGCTATCTCGCCGTCCTGTTCGGCGGCGCCTGCGCCGGTCTCGGCGGCGCCTACATGTCGATCGCCTATACGCCGCTCTGGGTGGAGAACATGACCGCCGGCCGCGGCTGGATCGCGCTCGCGCTCGTCGTCTTTTCCTCCTGGCTACCGTGGCGGCTGGCCGTCGGCGCCTATCTCTTCGGCGCGGTGTCGATCCTGCAGCTGCACGCGCAGCCGCTCGGGCTCGGCGTCCCCTCACAGTTCCTTTCGATGCTGCCCTATCTTGTCACGATCCTGGTTCTCGTCATCATATCGACAAACCGGCGGGCAACGCGGTTGAACACGCCCGCCTGTCTCGGAAAATCTTTCGTGCCCGACCGCTGAGCCGGGCGCTGAAAAAGGGTGGAGCCATGCGGTCCGGCGCCCGCCCGGTTTGAGGACCGCAGAACGGGTGCCCATTCGGAGGGGAAAGCGATGAAAAAACTTATTTTGATGGCCGCAACGGCGCTCGCATTGATGCTTGGCGCCTCGGCCGCCATGGCCCAGGACAAGACGAAGGCCTGCTGGATCTATGTCGGCCCGATCGGCGATTTCGGCTATTCCTACCAGCATCATCAGGGCCTCCTCGCCGTACAGGAGAAATTCGGCGACAAGGTCGAAACCGCTTATCTGGAGAGTGTGCCCGAAGGGCCCGACGCGGAGCGCGCTCTGGAGCGCCTGGCGCGCGAGGGTTGCGACATCATATTCGCCACGTCCTTCGGCTTCATGGACGCGGTCAACAAGGTGGCCAAGCGTTTTCCGGATGTGAAATTCGAGCACGCCACCGGCTTCAAGCAGGAGAGCGACAACGTCGCCCTCTACAATGCGCGTTTCTACGAGGGCCGCTACATCATCGGCCAGATCGCCGCAAAAATGTCGAAGGCGGGTCTCGCCGGCTACATCGTCTCCTTCCCGATCCCCGAGGTGATCATGGGGATCAATTCCTTCATGCTCGGCGCGCAGTCGGTCAATCCGGACTTCAAGGTGAAGATCGTCTGGGTGAACACCTGGTTCGATCCCGGCAAGGAGGCCGATGCCGCCAAGGCGCTGTTCGATCAAGGCGCCGACATCATCGTCCAGCACACCAATTCCACGGCGCCGCTGCAGATCGCCGAGGAGCGCGGTCTCTTGGGCTTCGGCCAGGCCTCCGACATGATTAAATTCGCGCCGAAGGCCCAGCTCACCGCCATCGTCGACGACTGGGCGCCGTATTATACGCGGCGCGTGCAGGAATTGATGGACGGCACCTGGAAGCCGACCAATGTTTGGGAGGGGCTGAAGGAGGGCGCCGTCCTCATGTCCCCCTACACCAACATGCCGGAGGACGTCGCCAAGGCGGCCGAGGAGACGGAGCAGAAGATCGCCTCCGGCGAGTTCCACCCCTTCACCGGGCCGATCTTCAAGCAGGACGGCACGGAAGCGCTTCCCGCCGGCCAAGTCATGGACGACGGGACGCTTCTGGGCATGAACTGGTACGTGAAGGGCGTCGACGACCAGCTGCCGCAATAGGAGCCGTAAGCGCCATCGTTCGTCCCTCTCCCCTTGCGGGACTGTTGCGAAATTCAGAATCCGAAGGAACATTTCCGAATCCGAAAGGAACTCCTCGGAATCGAAACGAGAACCTTGTTCTATTTCGCAACAGGCCCCTTGCGGGAGAGGGCGGACTCGAGCGGCAGCCGGGTGGGGAGTCCCACCCCGGTTGCGGAGAGTCTCGGCGCCGAGGGGGATAACATTTTTGTCCCTTGCCGTGTAACGTCTTTGCCTGCACGGGGCTTTCCAAAATAGTTTTAGGAATCTTATCCCCGTCACGAAAACCTGTGCTATATTCCTCCTGCCGCTCTTCACCGGAGGGTCTGTGGTGCACCGGAGCTCCATGGGAAGGGCGGGCGGCCCCCGCGGCTGAGCCGGTTTTCCGGATCGGCGCTTCCCCGGGAGGCCCCGAGAGCTTCGCCCGACCGGCACTACGACCGGTCTGTCGCGGTGTGCGGCTTTAAACCCGGAGGATCGCTTCGGCTTGATCCGACGATGGGGGAAGCGCGGAGGAATGGGGCCTGATAAGCCGCGCGGACTCCCCACCGTTTAGCAAGCGCTTTTTTGACTTGCCGCTGCGGTGGCGAACAGGGTGCGGCTGGCGAGCATGGCGCAGGCAACGGCGAGCAGACGGTCGGCGACGGAGCGAAGCGCGCGGGCATGCGAATGGCCGCGTTGGCGCAGGGCGGCGTATTTGGCGCGGCTTCGCGGGTCGTGCTGGATGGCGGTGCGCGCCCAATGATGGACGGCGTCGCTGAGGCGGCGATGACAAGCCCGGCGGCGCAGGACGATGCGGCGCTTGCCCGACTGCTTGGTCACCGGGGCGACGCCGGACAAGCAGCGCAGCGCCTGATAGTCTCGCTCGCGCAGGGCCTCGCCGGCCTCTGCGAGCAGCGTGGCGCAGACGATCCTTCCGATGCCTGGCAGGGATCTCAGGATGGTCACGTCACGCTGCTCTTGCGGCTGCCCCGGCGCGTCCTCCTCGGGCGCAGCGAGGCTGGCGAGCAGGCGATCGAGCTCGCCGTGCGCCTCTTTGATCTGGCGGCTGACGAGGCGCAGGCGGGGAATGAGCGTGCGGATGTGGGCGGTTGCCGCCTCGGTGGCGCCGGCGGCGACCTGGATGGACGGCCGGCGGAGCTGCTTCAAGGCCTCGGCCGCATCGAAGCGGCGGATGCGATGCCGCTTGAGGAGCTTGGCGAGACTGGCTTGGCGGAGGCGGCGGGCCTTATCGGGCGTCGGCGCGCTCTCCCACAGTTGCAGGAACCATTCGGCGGCGAGATCATCGGCGAGCTCCAGCATGGCCGGGAAGTAGCGCCAGAGCTGGTCTCGCATGCGGTTGGCGAGACGGACCTGCTCGACGGTCAGTTCGTCGGCGATCCGCGACCATTCGCGCAGCTCGATGACCAGCGGATCGGCCGGCCGCAACGGACGCAGGCGCGGCCGGTCGGTCCTCAGCGCATCGGCCAGCACCTCGGCGTCGCGGCTGTCGTCCTTGGCGCCGGCCAGCGTGAAGCGGTCGCGGAAGCGGTCGAGCTGCTTGGGATTGACCGCGTAGACGGTGAAGCCGCGCTCCATGAGCGCCTCAACGACCGGCCCGTGCGGCACCTCGATGGCGACATGCACCGCTTGCGGCGCGGCGCCGCTCGCGGCGATCAGCCAGGCGCCCATCTCAGCCAGGCCCTCGCCGCCATGAGCGAAGCTGCGCACGCGCTTGCCGCGCCCCTGCGCATCCGACAGACAAACGACATGCGCCTGCGACGCCCAATCGACGCCGGCATACCAGATCGGCTGTTCTTCCATGCTCCTCTCCCTGTTCTCGCAACGAGCCCGCCGCGACGTCGGCCGATCCCTGTACTGGCGCTCAAGGGCGCGGTCTCCCCACTGGGCCTGCAATCGCAGCCGCCAGCCGGGGCACATGTCCGCGCGTGGTGCTCGCCGCTTTGACAGCGGCGGCGCTGGGGCGCTTCGGTCGCTCCCGGCCGGCCGGCCCCGGTCCTCCTGTCTGAGCCGATTCGCCGGACCCGCGAAGCCGCCCGCCCGCTACGGCGCCACGGAGGGCGCGCGTGCGGCCGGCTTCGCTTTCGCCGAGCCAAGCTTTGCAGGATCACCGGCCATCACCGGTACAGGGGCGCTTGGGAGCGCCGTCTTTGTTTTGTTTTCGCGAGGTGTTCTTCAAGCGCCCCGCCACCCCTCCTCAAAGAAGAGGAGGAAAGAAGTAATCTCATAGCCTCGGGCCCTTGGGCCGCGGGACGGCGAAGCGTGCAGAGAAATCTGGAATTTTTCCGCGGGAAGCATTACTTGGAAGCAATGGCCAGACCGCGATTCCAAGTCATCCGCGTCACCGACCGCGCCGCCGAGCGCGTGCGCGAGATCGTCGAGAACGCCGAGGGTGCTGAAGGCATCCGCATCGGCATCAAGAAGGGCGGCTGCGCCGGCATGGAATATACGCTCGACCTGGTGCGCGAGCCGAACGCGACGGACGACATGGTCGACATCGGCGGCGCCAAGGTGTTCGTCAACCCGCAGGCGACCCTCTTCCTCCTCGGCACCGAGATGGATTTCGAGGTCTCAAAGCTCAGGACCGGCTTCGTGTTCAAGAACCCCAACCAGACGTCCGCCTGCGGCTGCGGCGAGTCGGTTGAGATCAGGCCGGCGGCGCCGGAGCTCCTGGCCGAGGCGGGCCGCTGAGCGACGAGACGGGCTGGCTGAACGATCTGTTCGAGCCGGTCGGCCCCGTCAGGATCCGCCGCATGTTCGGCGGCTGCGGCATCTATCGCGACGGCGTGATGTTCGCCCTGGTCAGCGACAGCGAGATTTTCCTGAAATGCGACGAGACGACGGCGCCCCGCTTCCGCGAGGCGGGCTGCAGGCCGTTCGTCTATGAGAAGAACGGCAAGCCGATCGAGATGTCCTATTGGAGCCTGCCCGACCAGGCGCTCGACGACCGCGAGTTCCTGAAGATCTGGGCCGATCTCGCGTTCGAGGCGGCCAAGCGGGCCAAAAGAATCGGCCGAAAACCTTAGGCCTCTTCCACCGCCTCGACGTCGCGCGGCAGGCGCACCGGCCTCAACAGGAAGGCCGGGACGTGATCGCTGAAGCCGACCGCGCGCGAGGCGTCTTCGCGATCCTCGTCATGCCGGCGTTGGCGCGGCAGCCGTCCTTCGGCCCTTGGCCGCGCCTCGGGCCTCGGGCGTTCGTCGTGCGGACGCCGCTCGCCGCGTGCCCGTTCGCCGCCCTGCCGGGGGCTCGGCGGGAGGGTCTGTTCGTGTTCGGCGGTTTTCGGCTCGCTGCTGCGCTCGGATCTCGCCTCCATGCCGCCGCGGCGTCGATTGCGCTCGCGGCCTTCGCCGCGCGGTTCGCCGCGGGCGCTCCGCTCGCCGCGATGGCTTCCGCCTTCGCCGCGGGTCCGCCGGCCGCGGCGTTCGCCGCCGCGCGGGGCTTCCTCGTCGTCGCTGACGGCAAGCCCGACCGGCTGCTCCGTCCATTCGATCGCGTTGCCGGTCAGCTTCTCGATCGCCTGGACGTATTTCGTCTCCGCCTGGGTGACGATGGTCAGCGCCTCGCCCTTCCGTCCGGCGCGGCCGGTGCGGCCGACGCGGTGGACGTAGTCCTCCGAATGGGTCGGAATGTCGAAATTGAAGATGTGGCTCACCGCGGGAATATCGAGGCCGCGCGCCGCCACGTCGCTCGCCACCAGCAGCGTGATGCGGTTTTCGCGGAACGAGTCGAGCGTCGCCAGCCGCGCATGCTGGTCCATGTCCCCGTGCAGCGCCCCGACCGAATAGCCGTGCCGCTCCAGCGATCGGTAGACCGTCGCCACGTCGCGCTTGCGGTTGCAGAAGATGATCGCGTTGGTGAGATCCGCGCCGGCCTGGTCGATCAGGTAGCGCAGGGTGGCGCGCTTCTCATTCGGCTTGCCGCCCGAGGGCACCAGCTTGTGGGCGATCGTTTCGACGATCGACGCCGGCTTGGAGACCTCCACCCGCACCGGATTGTGCAGGAAGCGTTCGACCAGCTGGGTGATCTCCGGCGGCATTGTCGCCGAGTAGAACAGCGTCTGCCGCGTGAAGGGGAGAAGCTTCACGATGCGCTCGATGTCGGGAATGAACCCCATGTCGAGCATGCGGTCGGCTTCGTCGATGACAAGAATCTCGACGCCGGTGAGGAGCAGCCTGCCGCGCTCGAAATGATCGAGGAGCCGGCCCGGCGTGGCGATGAGCACGTCGGCGCCGCGGGTGATCTTCTTGTCCTGCTCGTCGAAGGAAACCCCGCCGATCAGCAGCGCGACGTTGAGCTTGTGGTTGACGCCGTAGCGCTCAAAACTGTCCTGCACTTGCGCGGCAAGCTCGCGCGTCGGCTCCAGGATGAGGGTGCGCGGCATGCGGGCGCGGGCGCGGCCCTGCTCCAGGAGCGTCAGCATAGGCAGCGTGAAGGACGCGGTCTTGCCGGTGCCGGTCTGGGCGAGGCCCAGCACGTCGCGGCGCGCCAGCACGTGGGGGATCCCCTGTTCCTGGATGGGGGTGGGGGTGGTGTAGCCGACCGCTTGAACGGCCGATACGACCTTGTCGCTTAATCCGAGTGTGTCGAAGCTCATGGGGATGTTTTGGCCCGCCGCGGAAGAAGCATCGTCGGCCGGCGTTTCGATTGCCCGCAACATAGGTAGACAATCCCTGCTGTCAAGGGCGGCACCGATTAAGCCGCGAGAATTGCAGCAGAAAAGCCGGCCCCGACGGCCCGGGCGCCGGCGCGTCCGGCAGGGCTTGGCGGTGCCTTTCGAACGCCAGCGTTAACGAAGCGTTCACCGCATTGGCCAAACCGCCGTCGCCGGCTCGTCCGTTGCGGTAGAGTAGGGGTTAACAAGAAGACAATCCGGGAGGCGTCGATCATCGAAGCGTAAGTGCGAGTTGGAGCAGTTCGATGACGCGCCTGATGTTTTTTGGGATCGCTGCCGGGCTCATCTCGGCGGCGGCGCTTGCCGCTGACCTTCCCTCCTACGATCCCTATCGGCCGGACGGACCTGTCGACCCCGTATCGGCGCGATACGACTGGACCGGCTTCTATACCGGCGCGCAGCTCGGATATGCCTGGGGCGGCGCCGACGCCGAAGATGTGACCGCCGGCGATTCCTTCTCCTACGATCCGGACGGCTGGGTGGGCGGCGTCCATCTCGGCTACAACTGGCAACGGGACGCGCTGGTGGCCGGCCTGGAAGGCGACATCGAGTTGGCCGGCATCGAGGATTCTGACGAGAACGGTGACATCCGGGTCTCTTCCGACGTCGACTGGCAAGGCTCGCTCAGAGGCCGCGTCGGCGCCAGCTTCGGCAACATGCTCGTCTACGGCACCGCCGGCGCCGCCTATGCCGGCATCGACAACCGCATCGACAACGAGGCGACGGCGGAGACCGACAGTTTCGACAATTCGCGCTGGGGCTGGACGGTCGGCGCCGGCCTGGAGGTCGGCATGACGGAGAGCGTCAGCATGCGCGCCGAATACCGCTACAGCGATTTCGGCACGGAGACGGTGGCCTCCGGCGATGCGGCGCCGGGCGACGCCTTCGAGTTCGACGAGAGCTGGCACAGCCTGCGGCTGGGCGCGAGCTACAATTTCTGACGGGTGCGGTTCAGACGTCGATCAGCGCCTCGGCGAACGCCGCCCGCTCCTGGATGAAGGAGAAGCGGTCCTCCGGCTTGTTGCCCATCAGCCGCTTCACCGTCTCTCGGGTGAGCACGATCTCGTCCTCGACGATGTCGACGCGCAGCAGCGTCCGCTTCGCCGGGTCCATCGTCGTTTCCTTGAGCTGCTGCATCGGCATCTCGCCGAGCCCCTTGAAGCGGCTCGTCTCGATCTTGCCGCGCCCGGCGAACTCGGTCGCCATCAGCAGCTCCCGATGCGCGTCGTCGCGGGCGTAGAGCACCTTGGGCCCCTGCGCGATGCGGAAGAGCGGCGGCACGGCGAGATAGAGGTGGCCGCGGCGGATCAGCTCGGGCAGCTCGCGATAGAAGAAGGTGATGAGCAGCGAGGCGATATGGGCGCCGTCGACGTCGGCGTCCGTCATGATGATCACCTTGCCGTAGCGGAGGTCCTCGTCGCGGTAGCGCGTGCCGGTATCGCAGCCGAGCGCCTGCAGGAGATCGGAGAGCTGCTGGTTGGCGGTGACCTTCTCGCGGCCGGCATTGGCGACGTTGAGGATCTTTCCGCGCAGGGGAAGGATCGCCTGGGTGCGGCGGTCGCGCGCCTGCTTGGCCGAGCCGCCGGCCGAATCGCCTTCGACGATGAACAGCTCCGTGTCCTCGCGCGAGCCGGCGCTGCAATCGGCGAGCTTCCCCGGCAGCCGCAGCTTGCGCGTGGCGGTCTTGCGCGAGATCTCCTTCTCGCGGCGGCGGCGGAGCCGCTCCTCGGCGCGGTCGACCACCCAGTCGAGGAGCTGCGTCGCCTGAGCGGGCGAGGCGGCGAGCCAGTGGTCGAAGGCGTCGCGGACGGCGTTCTCGACGATGCGGACGGCCTCGACGCTCGACAGCCGGTCCTTGGTCTGGCCGACGAATTCCGGCTCGCGGATGAAGACCGAGAGCATGGCGCCGCACGACGTCATGATGTCGTCGGAGGTGATCACCGAAGCGCGCTTGTTGCCGGTCAGCTCCGCATAGGCCTTGAAGCCGCGCAGGAGCACGCTCTTCAGCCCCGCCTCGTGGCTGCCGCCGTCCGGGGTCGGGATGGTGTTGCAATAGGAGCGGGTAAAGCCGTCGCCGGCGAACCAGCCGATCGCCCATTCCACCGAGCCGTGGCCGCCCTGGCGCGCCGTCCGGCCCGAAAAGATCTCGCTGCCGACGAGCGTCTCGCCGGTCAGCGCTTCGGCCAGATAGTCCTTCAGCCCGCCGGGGAAGTGGAACACCGCCTTGGCCGGGGTCTGGCTCTTCTCGGGGATGAGGGCGGGGGCGCAGGACCAGCGGATCTCGACGCCGCCGAAGAGGTAGGCCTTGGAGCGCGTCATGCGGAACAGCCGGTCCGGGTCGAATGCGGCCTTCGCCCCAAAGATCTCCGGGTCGGGATGGAAGCGGATCTTCGTGCCGCGCCGGTTTTGCACGTCGCCCACTTCGGCGAGCGGCCCCAGCGGGCGTCCCGCGCGAAAACGACTGGCGATAAAGCTTTCGGTCGCGCGCCACCTCGACGTCGAGCCGGTCGGAAAGCGCGTTCACCACCGACACGCCGACGCCGTGCAGGCCGCCGGAGGTCTCGTAGACCTTGGAATCGAACTTCCCGCCGGCATGCAGCGTGGTCATGATGATCTCGAGGGCGGACTTGTCGCGGAATTTCGGGTGCGGGTCGACCGGGATGCCGCGGCCGTTGTCCGTCACGGTGACCAGCCCCTCCGCGTCCAGCTCGACTTCTATCCAGCTGGCATGGCCGGCGACCGCCTCGTCCATCGAATTGTCGATCACCTCGGCGAAGAGATGATGCAGCCCCTTCTCGTCGGTGCCGCCGATATACATGCCCGGCCGGCGGCGCACCGGCTCCAGCCCCTCCAGGACCTCGATGTCGGCCGCCGTGTAGGTGGCGTCGGGAGCAGGCGCGGCGGCGCGGCTGCGGGCGGACGCGCCCGCCGCTCCGGAGCCGGATCGGCGCCGGGCGGGGGCGCGGAGAAGAGGTCGTCTGAGCGGTCCATGGCAGTCATTGATTCACGAATCAGTAAAGGATTCTGCCATGCCGGGGCGGGCGCTGGCGAACCGGGTTCGGTTTTCGTTCCACGCGTGACTAGGGGATCAGCACGGCGTTTCGATGGCCGGAGCCGCCGACGCCGTGCAAGGCCGGCTCAAGGGGTCGCGGGTGAGGTGGGGATGGTCTCTACCGAAGCAAGCCGGGTGTGGAGAGCCGTGACGACATAAAGGCGGCTCGCCGGCGCGAGCTTGTCGCGCCTGTGAGCCGCCTCGACAGGGTGTTCTCGCTGTCTCTCACCATTTCGAAGGAGGCCGGTGAATTTTGGCCCCATCAAAAAGTCTGCTCCAACCCTGCCGTCTGACTGTGATTCCGCAGCACATTCTGGTCTTTTCGAGCGCTTCGTCTCGCCGCATCTGCTGAGCGACGCCTGCGCCTGAAGTTCTCGCAGACTATGCCGCGCCAAAATTCCGATTCGATTGTATTTTGGAGTTCGCCGATGCCGCAGGTGTTGGGAGCATACCTACGATATCGGCCCCGACTGGCCCGGAGGTGTCATTTTTGTAGACCTCCTTCCATAAGATGGTGCGAATCTGCTCTCGCATTTGACCGTGGTCAAGTCACATTTTGCAACTGCGCAGGGCGAGAGGCTCGGGCTCACGCGCCCCGAAGCGCCGCGGCGACCGGCTGCCGGTAGAGGAGGGCGGCCGGCACCAGGGCGGAGAGGGCGCCGAGCGCGGCGATCGTGGCCGCGAGCAGAAACTCGGTCCGGCCGATCGTCGCCTCGAGCGCGATGCCGCTCGCCTGCTCGAAAATCGTCGAGACGATGCCGCAGAGCGCCGCCGCCACGGCCAGGCCGATCAGGCTTCCGGCGGCGATCAGGACGAAGCTGAAGCTCCAGACGACGGCGAAGACATAGGCGCGCGACGCGCCGAGCGCTCTGAGCACGGCGAAGCGCTGGCGGTAGAGGCTCATCAGGATGACGATGCCGGCCAGGATCGCCGCCACCAACAGAAGCTCCGTCGCGACGGCGAGCCCGCTCATCACCACGCGGATGTCGCCGAGGAGCTCATAGAGCTGGACCAGCACCTCGGCGGGGAAGAAGGCCGTCGTCTCCGTGGTCCGCCACGCGTTGCGCAGCCCGTAGGCTTCCGGCAGCGTCCGCGGCTTCAGGACGGCCGCAGGAATGCCCGGCATGGTGGCGAGGTCGAAGGGCGGGCCGATCGGCACGTCCATGACTTCGCCGGGCTGATGCGCCGCCTCACTCTCCTCCGTGGCTTGCTGCGCAGCGGCCTGCGCCTCATCGGATTGCTTGTCCGCGGCCGCGGTCTCGTCGTGCACCTCGGCCGGCCCATGGCCGCTGCCGAGCCCGTGCACCTGCCAGACGAACTCGATCGGCACTAGGACGGCGCGGTCCCAGGGCGAGCCGGTCGGCGGCAGGCGGCCGACGACGTGGACATCCTGCGGATGGAAGTCGCCGCCCTCCGCCTCCGGTCCGTGACCGTGCGACGCCTGAAAGCTCTCGCCGATCTGCAGCGGCGAGGCGGAGCCGATGACGGCTTCATCGACGCGCTCGAAGCTGCGGCCCTCCAGCTTGCCGGCCGCAAGATGCTCCACCAGGGCGGCGATGGTGCCGACGATCGGGTCGCCGTCGATGGAGTCGCCGAAACCGATCGGCGCGACGAATTCCGTGCGGGTCTCCGACATGAGGCGCCGCAGCGGCTCGCCCTGTAGGAGCTCCACCGAGCCCGGCTGGAGGTAGACGATCTTGAGGAGGAGGTCGGTCGCGCTCCCCGGCGCGGCGACGACAAGGGCGAACCGGTCCGCCGCGCGGGCGCTGCCTTGGCGAAGCGCGCGCTCCTGCGCGGTGATCGCCGCCCCGAGACCGACGGCAAGCGCAATGAGGATGACGAAAGCGGCGCAGATGACGGCATGGCGCCGCATCAGCGCGATCGTGACGGGCAGGGGGTTCATGCCGCCTGCTGGGCGGCGGCAGCGCGCCCGTGTTGCAGCGTGAGCAGCATGTCCGCCTCGGCGATGGCGCGCGGCTCGTGGCTCGCCATCACCACAGTCTTGCCGCTGCGGGCCAGCTCGCGCAGCACGTCGAGCACCTGCGCCCCGGCAGCATCGTCGAGCGACGCCGTCGGCTCGTCGGCCAAAATGACCGGCGGGTCGAAGAGGAGGGCGCGGGCGATCGCCACGCGTTGCCGCTCGCCGCGCGACAGCTCTTCGATGGAGCGGCGGCTTTGCGGCACGCCGAGCCGCTCCAACAGCATTTTGGCCCGGCCGCGCAGGTCGCTCGTGGAACGTCCGAAAGTAGCCGCAACGGTGACGTTGGCGAGTGGCGACAATTCCGTCAGCAGATGAAAGTCCTGGAAGACGAAGCCGATCCGCTCGCGGCGCCAGGCGTCGCGCCGGCTCTCGCTTAGCGAATAGATGTCAACGCCTTCGCATCGGACGATCCCGGTGTCAGGCGGCTGCAGGCCGGCGAGCACGTAGAGGAGCGTCGATTTTCCTGAGCCGGACGGGCCGCGGAGCACTGTAAGGCCCCCGGGTGGCGGGGCAAAATGCGCTACATCCAGGACCGGGAAGCTCAAGCCCCCGGCGTCGCGGAAGGCGAGCCGCAGGGCCTCGGCGGCGAGCATCTCAGGCTCTTTCGAACTCGGCCGATTCCAGCCGGATGAGGCTCACGAAGCCGGTATCCGCGTCGGTCTCGAAGCCGAGGTCGAGCCGGCCCTTGACGCGGATGCGGACATTGTACGGCGTGGCGCTGAGCACGTCGTCAGTCAGCACCAGCACGATGTCGTCGGGCCATTGCATCTCCGTCTCGCAGAACGGGCAGACCGCCATCGGCGTCCGGGTCAGCACGAAGAATTTCGCTTCGGCCTTGAGCGGCGGCGCCATGTAGCCGACCATCTCGACCTCTTGGCCCTTCAGCTTCTGCAGCGTCTCCGTCAGCACCGTCTCGCGTTCGTAGAGGTCGTCGAAGCCGACCTCGACGGCAGCGGCGGCGCGCGGCACTCGCAGGCCGGCCAAGCCGATGGCGGCCGTGCCGGCCGCGTTCTGCAGGAATTTGCGCCGCGAGATCATAATCGTCTCTCAGAAATCACAACGCCGGGAGGGCCGCAGAAGTGCCCTCCCGGCGAGCAAAGGCCTATTGCGGCTGCGCCGCCTTGTCCGCGCCAGTCTGCTGCGCCGGCTCTTCCTCGGCCGGCGAGGCATCGGCAGCAGCGTCCACTGGCTTCGAGCCGGCTGCGTCGCCGGTCGAAGCGTCGGCCGTTCCGCCGCCCTGCCGCGGCAGCCCCACAGCCTTGGCCATGACGTGGTAGATCAAGTTCTGCTCGACCACGCCGCTGAAGGCATGCGCGAAGGGACCCCAGCCGAAAACCGCGACATCGTCGCCGCCATGCGTCTCGGACGCGAGCGGCACCAGCGTCTGCTGCAGGAAATCGACGTTCGTCGTGTCGACATCCGAGAGGTCAGGACGCGGCCCGGGCGACTCGGCCTCGGTCCCGTCAGGGGCGTCCTTCGGCAGGGCCGGGAAGACCCCGCCCGGACCGTTGGCGTAGCTCAGCGTCGTATAAGGCTTGCCGTCGTCGGCGAGCGATGTCTCGCCGTCGACGTCGACGACAAGACCGAGGATCGGGTTGCCGCGCTTCGGATAGCCGTTGATGGTCAGCGTGTGGCTGTGGTCGGCGGTCACCACGATCAGCGTGTCCTCGCGCTCGGTCAGCTCCAGCGCCTTCTTGATGGCCTCGTTGAAGGCCACCATGTCCTCCAGCGCCCGCGCCGCATTGCCGGCATGGTGGGCGTGGTCGACGCGGCCGCCTTCCACCATCAGCACGAAGCCGTCCTCGTCCTGCTGCAGCCGCTTGATCGCCGCTTCGGTCATCTCGGCCAGCGACGGCTCGCCGCCGGCGTCCTTGGCGCGGTCGGCCTCGTATTCCATGTGGCTGCCTTCGAAGAGGCCCAGAACCCTGGCGCCGGAGCCCCAATCGACCTGGCCGAATCCCGCCGCGTCGAAGACGAAGACGTGGTTGTTGCTCTTCCCCGTCCACGCCTCGACGAGGTTGCGGCCGTCGGTGCGATGGCCCTTCTTGTCGGTATCCTCCGGGTCGGCGGCGCTGTCGGGCAGGAAATAGCTGCGGCCGCCGCCGAGCGCGACCTCGAAACCGTCGCCGTAAGGCCAGCTCACCAGCTGGTCGGCGATGTCCTTGCAGTCGCCGCCCGGCGTGCCGCCCCGGTCGGCCATCGCCTTGTCGTCTTCCCAGTCGCGGTTCGGCACATGGGCATAGGTCGCCGCCGGCGTGGCATGGGTGATGCGGGCGGTCGACACGACGCCGGTCGCGAGCCCCGCCTCTTCGGCCATCTCGAAGATCGTCTTTACTTCATGGCCCTGGGCGGCGGCGCAATCGCCGACCGGCACGGTCTGGTCGACGCCGATGATGTCGTTGCGGGTCTTCACGCCGGTGGTCATCGCCACGGCGGTCGGAGCGGAATCCGCCACCTGGGCGTCGTGGGTGTAGGTCTTGACCAGCGCCGAGTAAGGGAAAGTGTCGAATGCGAGGTTGTTGGATTCGCCGTCGACGCCGCGCTTCTGGCCCTCGTAGATGCGGCCCGCGGTGATAGTCGGGATGCTCATGCCGTCGGCGACGAACAGGATGACGTTCTTCGGCCGGCGTGGTGATCGGCTGGATCGCCAGCCGCCTTTCGAGATCCGTAGCGGCGGCTGCAAAATAGGAATCGCCGGCCTGCGGCACGGCATCCTGGGCGAAGGCCGGTGCCAGGCTGAATACGGACGTGCCGGCAAGCAAAATCGTTGCAAAACGTGTCATCAAACGCCTCCTCCACAAACCGCGCTCTCCGCCCGATCGGGCCGGCTCTGCTCTAGCTCGGCGTGTTAACGGCGATGTGACAGTTTTGGCCCAGTCGGATCAGGCGCGTATCCGAGTTGTAAACCAGCGCGTCAGCCGATTCCAGATGTCTGCCTTGCCGGCCTGGTCCTCCACGCCGTGCTCCAGGTTGGGGTTGTCGTTGATCTCGATGATATAGACGCCGTTCGACGTCTCCTTCAGGTCGACGCCGTAGAGGCCGTCGCCGATCAGGCTCGCCGAGCGGACGCCTGCGTCAAGGACTTCCGGGGGCACCTTGTCGATCGCAAACGTGCGGAAATTGCCTTCCTCCGCCGTGCCGTCGTCATGATGATTGACGATCTGCCAGTGCTTCTTCGCCATGGCGTATTGGCAGACGAACAGCGGCTGGCCGGCGAGCACGCCGACCCGCCAGTCGAATTTCGTCGGGACGAAGCACTGCGCCAGCAGGAGGTCGGTCTCCTTGAAGAATTCCGACACCGTGGCCTTGAGCGCGTCCATGTCGTCGGCCTTGCGCACGCCACGGCTGAAGGACCCGTCGGGGATCTTCACCACCACCGGGAAGCCCAATATGTCGGCGGCGCGCTCCACGTCCGCCGGCTCCTGGATGAGCACAGTCTCCGGCACCGGCAGGCCGGCATGCGTCAGCCGCTCCCACAGATAGACCTTGTTGGTGCAGCGGATCATCGAGATCGGGTCGTCGATGACCGGCATTCGTTCCATCACGGCGCGGCGGGCGAACTGATAGGTGTGGTTGCGGATGGAGGTCGTCTCACGAATGAACAGCGCGTCGAACTCGGCGAGCTTGCCGAAATCCTTGCGGGTGATCGGCTCCACTTCGACGCCGAGCGGCGCGGCGAGCTTCGCCCAATACATCAAGGTGCTCGGCGGGCTCGGCGGCAGCGCCTCCTTCGGATCGTAGAGGACGGCGATCGAATGGCGGGCCGAGGTGCGCGGCTTGGGGGCCCGCCATTTCCGCCCGGTATACGTCTTCAGGGCGGAGGCGAAGAAGGCCTTTCGCTCGGACGAGCAGCGGGCGAGCGCCGTCAGCTCGATCTTGCGGATGAACCGCCAGTCTTCGCCTTTGAAGGTGACGGTCAGCAGCGGGGCGCGGAACCAGTCGAAAAGCAGCTGGGCGAAGCGCTCGAAGCCGGGGATTTCGGGCAAGCCGAAGGCGACCAGCAGATCCTTCGGCGGCTCGATCGCCTGGCTCTTGAGGTCGCGGCTGAAGGCCTCCTCGAGTTCGGGCAGGGCATGCTCGTAATGCGAGCGGCTTCTGAGGTCGAGCATCGTCTCGACGTTTGGGACGACGCGGTGGCCGCGGCCCTCGGCAAGCAGCGCGCAATAATAGCCCGCAGTCTGATAGTTGTACGAGCGGGCCAGAATGATGATTTTCTGCCGGGCCCCGGCGAACATGAAGGGGCGGGCGACATAGTCTTCCGAAGAAATCACCACGTGCGGGAGATCCCGCGCGGCAAGGTCGCGCGGCTGGTCGGCGACGATGACGTAGCTGCTGGCCACGGGGATGCTTACCGGCGCTGCGGTTGATGGCCCGGGATGGCCCGGAGGTCGATGGATACTTTCAAGCTAAGCCGTTCCCGTGTGCCCCCGCCGCGCACTTCGGCGCGTCCGCTAAAAACCATCGGCAGGGTCCGGTCCCTTCTCGGTCGGTCGGATTCGCAGATACCGTACCTTGTACGCCGACTTCTACCGGGCCGGAGGCGTGAATTCAGCGGTTTCTTCGATTTCGCCGCGAGGTAATCCAGGTGCGGCTACCCGCGGGTGAAATCCCGCTTCATCTTGATGCAGGTTTCTCCGTCCGGATAGTAGTCGGCGACCCGCTTGTACGGGACATAGCCTAGCCCGCTATAGCGCGCGAGTAGCTTCTCGTTATCGGCCCGGACCTCGCACTGCACGCCACGGCTGCCGCGCTGTCGCGCCGCCTCTTCCAGCGCCGGGAACAGCTCTGCGCCGACGCGGCCGCCCTGCGTTGCCGGGTCGACGGCCAGCGAATAGAAACGCACATATCCCGTGGCACGGCTGGCGAAGCCGAGCGCATACCCAACCGCCATCCCGGCTTCGTCGCGCGCAACCAAAAGTATCGCCCGGTCGCTGCCGATATGTTTTTGGAACTGCCGCCGGCTCATCGGCGTGTAGAGCGCCGGATCGAAAGCGGCGGTCTCGATCGCGACGAGTCGATCCAGATCTTCCGGGACGGCGGGCTCGATCTTCACCATGGCCCCTTCTGCTCGCCGGCGATCGCCGGCTGAGGCGGACGTCTAGATGATCTCCTCGGCGTAGTCGCCGTAGTCGATCGTGATTTCTTCGTTGACCGCGAGCGGCCGCCGGGCCGTGAGCACGATCTCTTCGGCGCGCTCGTCGATGGAGAAATCGCAATTCGGCTCGCTCGAATGGTTGCAGAAGCTCACCGGGCTCATGGCCGCCGCGGAATAGGGCGGAGCATCGGCCGAAGCGCCGTCCCTGACGTAGAAGACATAGTTCTTCATCCGCGTCCGCAGCAGCAGCTCGGTGTCCTGCGGCGGAAAGACGAGGACGCGGCTGCGGGCGACGACCTCGCCGGGTGCGACGGCGCGGGTTGTGAAGCACCCCTGGCCATGCAGGCGAGAGGCGGCGACCTTCAGAAACAACGGCTCCTCCGTTCCGATGCCTACGAAAAAAATGCGCGCCGGGCGGAACCCATGCCGCGGCGACCGGGCAGGTCATAGGGGAGGCATCTGCTCCACGCGCGTTAGCACTGCTTCGGCCTCGCCGCGAGTCGGACTGCTTTCCTCACGTAAGGCTGATTGTCGCGCCCGCTCCGGCGCATTAGGCTGCGGGCAATCGCCTGCGGGCGTCTTCCAGCCATGGGAGGTTTGGACATGCTGAAAACCCTGATGAAATTTGCGGCGGGAATAGCCCTCGCCGGAATGCTGACCGGCGGCGCCTTCGCCGAAATGGTCTACAACCGCGGCAATTCCGCCGAGCCGGAATCGCTCGATCCGCATAAGACCTCGACCGTCTACGAGGCGCACATCCTGCGCGACCTCTTCGAAGGCCTAGTCATGCAGGACGCCAAGGCGGACCTCATACCCGGCGCCGCCGAGAGCTGGACGCTCTCCGACGACGGCACCGTCTACACCTTCAAGATTCGCGAGGACGCGGTCTGGTCGAACGGCGACCCGGTAACCGCTGACGATTTCGTCTACGCCTTCCAGCGGCTGCAGAACCCCGAGACGGCGGCCGAATACGCCTCCATGCTTTACGTCGTGAAAGGCGCCGAGGCGGTCAACACCGGCGCCGGCAAGCCCGAGGACATGGGCGTGAAGGCGATCGACCCCAAAACGCTTGAGGTCACGCTAAACGCGCCGACGCCGTATTTCCTCGAAATGCTGACGCACCAGGCGACCTATCCCGTGCACCGCGCCTCCATCGAGAGCCTCGGCGCCGACTGGGTAAAGCCGGGCAGCATGGTCTCCAACGGCGCTTTCACGCTCGCCGAATGGGTGCCGAACGATCACATCAAGATCGTCAAGAACCCGAAATTCCACGATGCTGAGAACGTCAAGCTCGACGTCGTCAACTACATCCCGACCGAGGACCGCTCGACGGCGATCAAGCGCTTCGAGGCGGGCGAGCTCGATTCCAACGACGACATGCCGACCGAGCAGCTCGCCGATCTGCGCGCCAAGTTCGGCGACCAGGTGAATATCGGGCCCTATCTCGGCACCTACTACTATGCCGTCAAATGGGACAAGGAGCCGTGGAGCAACGTAAAACTCCGCCGCGCCATCTCCATGGCGATCGACCGGGATTTTCTGGCCGAGCAGGTCTGGGGCAATTCCATGATTCCGGCCTACGGCATGGTGCCTCCCGGCATCGAGGGCTACACGCCGGCTGAGGCCGATTATGCGGAGATGGACCAGCTCACGCGTGAGGACGAGGCCGCCAAGATCCTCGCCGAGCTGGGCTACGGGCCAGACAACCCGCTGAAGCTGGAGATCCGCTACAACACGTCGGAGAACCACAAGAACACTGCTGTTGCCATCCAGGAGCAGCTGAAGCCGCTCGGCATCGAGGTGACGATGGTCAACACCGACACCAAGACGCATTACGGCCATCTGGAGCAGAAGGGCGATTTCGACTACGCCCGCGCCGGCTGGATCGCCGACTACAAGGACCCGGAATCCTTCCTCGGCATCTCGCGGAAGGCGAGCGGCTCCAATTACTCGAACTACGACAACCCGAAATACGAAGAGCTGATGGACGCGGCGGCGGCCGCCGGCGGAAATCCGGAGGAGCGGTTCAAGCTCCTGGCCCAGGCCGAGAAGGTGCTGGTCGACGACCTCGGCAACATGCCGCTGCTCTTCTACAGCTACCACAACCTCGTCTCGCCGAAGCTGAAAGGCTTCGAGCAGAACGTCATGGACGTGCATCCCTCGCGCTTCATCAGCAAAGAGGGATAGCAGGCAGACGGCTCCGGTCCTCCTTGCCTAGCCGGCGAGGGGGGCCGGGCTTTCGTCCGGGCGGCGGCCTTGCTCCGTTACGTCATCAGGCGGTTCCTGACCGCCATCCCGACGCTCTTCCTGATCGTCACGATCTCGTTTTTCCTGATGCGGGTCGCTCCGGGCGGCCCTTTCAACCAGGAGCGCGGCCTCAATCCTACGGTGAAGGCCAATCTGGAGCGGGCCTATCACCTCGATGAGCCGCTCTGGAAGCAGTACCTCTACTACCTCAGCGATCTTCTGCACGGCAGTTTCGGCCCGAGCTACAACCTGCCGGACTTCACCGTCGCGGACCTCTTCCGCACCGGCCTGCCGGTCTCCATCCAGCTCGGCACTTCCGCGCTGACACTGGCGCTCCTCGTCGGCGGCTTCCTCGGCATCATCGCCGCCCTCTACCAGAACCGCAGCGCCGACTACGCCGTCATCGCCACCGCAACGGCGGGCAGCACAATTCCCACCTTCGTCACCGCGCCGCTCTACCAGCTCATTTTCGCGCTGACGCTGACCTGGGTGCCGGTGGCTGGGTGGGGCGGCGGCGATCTCTCGCACAAGATCGGGCCGGTGATCATCCTGGCGCTGCCGCAGCTTGCCATCGTGGCGCGGCTCATGCGCGGCTCGATGATCGAGGCGCTCCGCTCGAACCATATCCGCACCGCCCGCGCGCTCGGCCTCTCCAACTTCACCGTCGTGGTCAAGCATGCGCTCCGCAGCGCGCTGCTGCCGATCGTCTCCTATGCCGGTCCGGCGGCGGCGGCGCTGCTGACCGGATCGATTGTCGTGGAGACGATCTTCGCCATTCCCGGCGTCGGCCGCTACTTCGTCGATGCCGCGCTCAACCGCGACTACACGCTGGTGATGGGCACTGTCGTGGTCATCGCCGTCTTCGTCATCGTCTTCAACCTCATCGTCGACCTCCTCTATGCCGTCATCGATCCGCGGGTCCGCTATGACTGACGCGACGCTACCCGCCGTCCCGGCCGCCGGGCGGTCGCTATGGGGCGATGCCTGGCTGCGCCTCAAGGGCAACAAGGCTGCCGTGGTCAGCGGCGTCTACCTTCTGGCGATGACCGTCGCCTGCATTCTGGGGCCCTATTTCACCGGGCACGAATTCACCACCATCTACCCCGACTACGTGCGCGTCGCGCCGAGCCTGCAACCCTATCCGCAGGGCGACCAGATCGAAGGGGCCCTGGAAGATGCTTTGAAGCGCGGCCGCGTCGAGCTGGCATCGTGGCGCGACGAGGGCGATCGCATTGTCGTCGACGTGAGGTCCTCGCGCCCGGTGGACGAGCGCATCATCCGCTATGTCGACCGCTCCAGCACTTTTGAGGACGCACGGGTGGAGCAAAAATCCGCCGACGGCTTGGGCATGACCATGTCGGCGGCCATCGAGCGGCATCACTTCTTGTTCGGCACCGACAATACCGGCCGGGATCTCCTGACCCGCACCCTCATCGCCGGCCGGGTGTCGCTCGCCATCGGCGTGCTCGCCGGCTTCGTCGCCGTGACGATTGGCGTGATCTACGGCGCCACGTCGGGCTATCTCGGCGGCAAGGCCGACGAGATCATGATGCGCATCGTCGACGTCCTCTACTCGCTCCCCTTCATCTTCCTCGTCATCATGCTGGTCGTCTTCTTCGGCCGCAATTTCGTCTTCATGTTCATCGCCGTCGGCGCGGTGCTCTGGCTCGACATGGCGCGCATCGTCCGCGGCCAGACGCTGTCGATCAAGCGCCAGGAATACGTGCAGGCAGCCCAGGCGCTGGGCGTCTCGTCGGGCGCCATCCTGCGGCGCCACGTCATCCCCAACACGCTCGGGCCCGTCGTCATCTACATGACGCTCCTCGTCCCGCAGGTGATCATCCTGGAGAGTTTTCTGTCCTATCTCGGCCTCGGCGTGCAGGAGCCGATGTCGAGCTGGGGCGTGCTCATCTCGCAGGGCGCCAAGAACATACCCTCGGCCAACTGGCTGCTGCTCTTCCCCTCGATTTTCCTGACGACCACGCTCTTCGCACTGAATTTCCTTGGCGACGGCCTACGCGACGCGCTGGACCCGCGGGACCGCTGACATGGCCCGGCCGCCGCAGATCGCCCAGCAGCGCATGCCCGAAGCGGCGGAGCGGGTCCTGGAGCTCCGCGACATCCACGTGCGCTTCGCCACCCCCGACGGCGAGGTGCATGCCGTCAAGGGCATCGACATCGACGTGAGCCGGGGCGAGACGGTCGCCGTCGTCGGTAAATCCGGGTCCGGCAAGAGCCAGGCCATGATGGCCGCCATGGGCCTTCTCGCCTCCAACGGCCGCGCTACCGGATCGGTCCGCTACCGCGGCGAGGAGATTCTTGGGCTGCCGACCCGCGCTTTGAACCGGATCCGCGGCGCCAGGATCACCATGATTTTTCAGGAGCCGATGACGTCGCTCGATCCGCTCTACCGCGTCGGCGACCAGATCGCCGAGCCGCTCGTCGAGCACGGCGGGCTCAGCCTGCGCGAAGCACGCGCGCGTGCCGTCGAGCTCCTGAGGCTGGTGCAGGTGCCGCGGCCGGAGCACCGCGTGAATTCCTATCCGCACGAGCTTTCCGGCGGCCAGCGGCAGCGCGTCATGATCGCCATGGCGCTGGCCAACGACCCCGACGTGCTCATCGCCGACGAGCCGACCACCGCTCTCGACGTGACGATCCAGGCGCAGATCCTGGAGCTCCTGAAGAGCCTGCAGGCGCGGCTCGGCATGGCGGTGATCTTCATCACCCACGACCTCGGCATCGTCCGCCGCTTCGCCGACCGCGTCTACGTCATGCGCTACGGCAGGGTTGTCGAGGAGGGGCCGGTCGCGCGCATCTTCACCACTCCGTCGCACGACTACACCAGGATGCTGCTCGCCGCCGAGCCGGAGGGAGGCAAGCCGCCGGTGCCGGACGATGCGCCGGCCCTCCTGGAGGCGGGCAACGTCGCGGTGACGTTTCGCATTCCGGGCGGCATCCTGTCCGGCCACGGTTTCGAGCTGAAGGCCGTCGACCGGGTTTCGCTGACCCTGCATCAGGGCCAGACCATCGGCATCGTAGGAGAATCCGGCTCGGGAAAATCCACGCTTGGCCGGGCCCTCCTCAGATTGGTGCCGAGCGAGGGCTCCATCCGCTTCGAAGGCCGCGATCTGACCGCGCTCGACCTGAAGCGCGACCGCTGGCTCCGCCGCGAGCTGCAGCTGGTGTTCCAGGATCCGTTCGGCTCGCTGTCGCCGCGCCTCACCGTCGGCCAGATCGTCACCGAGGGCCTGCTGGTCCACGAGCCCGGCATGCCGCGGGCCGAGCGCGACCGCCGCGCCGTGCAGGCGCTCGAAGAGGTGCAGCTCGATCCGACCATGCGCAACCGCTACCCGCATGAATTCTCCGGCGGCCAGCGGCAGCGTATCGCCATTGCCCGCACGATGATCCTGAAGCCCCGCGTGGTGGTCCTTGACGAGCCGACCTCGGCGCTCGACCGGTCCGTGCAGAAGGAGATCATCGAGCTGCTCCGCAACCTGCAGGAGGCGCACAATCTCTCCTACCTCTTCATCAGCCACGATCTCGCGGTGGTCCGCGCCATGTCCGACGAGGTGATCGTCATGAAGGAGGGCAGGGTGGTGGAATGCGGGCTTACCGAACAAATCTTCGCCGACCCGAAGGATCCCTATACGCGGGCGCTGATGGCCGCCGCATTCCAGCCGATCGTCCCCGCCGAGCCCGCCGCCGCCTGAGCCGAGGAAAACGTGCGATGATCCTCTGCCACGGCGAAACGCTGATCGACTTCATTCCGACCGAAGCGCGCGACGGCACGCTTGCTCTCCGCCCGGCCAACGGCGGGTCGCCCGGCAACGTCGCCCTCACCCTGGCCCGGCTCGATGTCCCTGTCGGCTTCGTCGGCGGTATCTCGACGGATTTCTTCGGCGAGGCGATCGCCGCGGGCCTCGCCGACAACGGCGTCTCGCTCGACTACGTCGCGCGGCTCGACCGCCCGACCATGCTCGCCTTCGTCAACCTCGACGGCGAGGAGCCGCGCTACGCCTTCTACGACGAGGGCGCCGCGGCGCGGCACTGGCGCCTCCAAGACATGCCGCCGATCGGATCGGAGGTGACCACGCTGCATTTCGGCTCGCTGTCGCTGATCCGCCAGCCCGCGGCGGACTCCTTTGCCGAGCTGATGCGGCGGGAGGCCGGGCGGCGCGTCGTCAGCTTCGACCCCAACATCCGCCCCAGCCTGATCGAGGACGAGCGGCACTACCGCGCCCGCCTCGACGAGTTTTTCCACGCGGCGCATGTGATCAAGCTGAGCGGCGCCGACCTCGCCTGGATCGCCCCTGCCGGCGACCCGGCTCTGCTGGCCGCAGAGTGGCTGACGCACTCGGCGCGGCTGGTGGTGCTGACTCGGGGTGGGGAGGGGGCGACGCTCTTCGGAAGGAAGGCGACGGCCTCCCTCCCGGCGGTTGCGGTCGAGGTCGCCGACACGGTTGGCGCCGGCGACGCTTTCATGGGCGGCCTCCTTGCCGCTTTGCACGACCGGGACTGGCTCGACCGCGACCGCCTGGAGGCCCTCTCGGCGGCCGACCTCGCCGCAGCGCTCGACTTCGCGCTCGCCGTCGCGGCGATCACCGTGAGCCGCGTCGGCGCCGACCCGCCGCGGCGCGCGGAGCTGCCCGAGCCGTTCCGCTAAGCCGCGACCCGCCGATTTCGCCGCGCAGCTCCGGTTTACGGCATCCAGAAGGGTTTTTCGCTCTCACGGCGTGCCTCTTCTCGAGATTTTCCGATATCGTGGAGGAGACGATCGTCGAGCTCCGCCAAGTCCCTACGCTGAGTGGCGCGATCGGCCCACAACACGATTGTCCGGACCGCTTGGCGCAAGTAACGGAGCAGGCCCTGCGCCGTGTGCGCCTGGTTCTCGGCGCGCCTGCTCGCGTGGCAAACGGGGAGGGGGCGCGGAAGGCGCGACGAATCTTCGACGGAATAGAAGGTGTGGAGCGACATGGCGTGCGTCCTTGCAAGAGAGCGGGACGCGATGCTTCAGCCTGTCGCCTCGTGGGGAGATCGCATTCCCCATGGCGGCGATTCTGGATCGGGCACGAGGATTGTCAAGCCCCGAAGGACCTACTGATGCGCGCCGGCAGCTGCGAAACGGAACGGCGTGCCAGGCAGCCCTGTTCTCCGGCCATTTTTTTATCAGCGCGATGGAGGAGCAACAAAGCCGGAAAATAATCCTAGACAACGGTTCGGAATTGTGCTAGCTCCCGAAATACCGCTGCTCGACGAGGGACCGGGATGCAAGGACCGGAGCTTTTCGGGAGCAGTGGGCGGCGCCGCCAAGGGACTTCGGTCAAGGACCGGGACGGCGTTCCTCAGAAGGGCCCGCCCGACCGAGCAATCGGTCTGCCGGATGTTGCATGGCTTGACAGTCCCATCCACGGCCTCGGCACGGGGTGGGTACCGAAGAGCGGGCGAGTTGGGGAACGTATAACGCCGCGCGGACTCCCCACCGTTTAGCAAGCGCTTTTTTGACTTGCCGCTGCGGTGGCGAACAGGGTGCGGCTGGCGAGCATGGCGCAGGCAACGGCGAGCAGACGGTCGGCGACGGAGCGAAGCGCGCGGGCATGCGAATGGCCGCGTTGGCGCAGGGCGGCGTATTTGGCGCGGCTTCGCGGGTCGTGCTGGATGGCGGTGCGCGCCCAATGATGGACGGCGTCGCTGAGGCGGCGATGACAAGCCCGGCGGCGCAGGACGATGCGGCGCTTGCCCGACTGCTTGGTCACCGGGGCGACGCCGGACAAGCAGCGCAGCGCCTGATAGTCTCGCTCGCGCAGGGCCTCGCCGGCCTCTGCGAGCAGCGTGGCGCAGACGATCCTTCCGATGCCTGGCAGGGATCTCAGGATGGTCACGTCACGCTGCTCTTGCGGCTGCCCCGGCGCGTCCTCCTCGGGCGCAGCGAGGCTGGCGAGCAGGCGATCGAGCTCGCCGTGCGCCTCTTTGATCTGGCGGCTGACGAGGCGCAGGCGGGGAATGAGCGTGCGGATGTGGGCGGTTGCCGCCTCGGTGGCGCCGGCGGCGACCTGGATGGGCGGCCGGCGGAGCTGCTTCAAGGCCTCGGCCGCATCGAAGCGGCGGATGCGATGCCGCTTGAGGAGCTTGGCGAGACTGGCTTGGCGGAGGCGGCGGGCCTTATCGGGCGTCGGCGCGCTCTCCCACAGTTGCAGGAACCATTCGGCGGCGAGATCATCGGCGAGCTCCAGCATGGCCGGGAAGTAGCGCCAGAGCTGGTCTCGCATGCGGTTGGCGAGACGGACCTGCTCGACGGTCAGTTCGTCGGCGATCCGCGACCATTCGCGCAGCTCGATGACCAGCGGATCGGCCGGCCGCAACGGACGCAGGCGCGGCCGGTCGGTCCTCAGCGCATCGGCCAGCACCTCGGCGTCGCGGCTGTCGTCCTTGGCGCCGGCCAGCGTGAAGCGGTCGCGGAAGCGGTCGAGCTGCTTGGGATTGACCGCGTAGACGGTGAAGCCGCGCTCCATGAGCGCCTCAACGACCGGCCCGTGCGGCACCTCGATGGCGACATGCACCGCTTGCGGCGCGGCGCCGCTCGCGGCGATCAGCCAGGCGCCCATCTCAGCCAGGCCCTCGCCGCCATGAGCGAAGCTGCGCACGCGCTTGCCGCGCCCCTGCGCATCCGACAGACAAACGACATGCGCCTGCGACGCCCAATCGACGCCGGCATACCAGATCGGCTGTTCTTCCATGCTCCTCTCCCTGTTCTCGCAACGAGCCCGCCGCGACGTCGGCCGATCCCTGTACTGGCGCTCAAGGGCGCGGTCTCCCCACTGGGCCTGCAATCGCAGCCGCCAGCCGGGGCACATGTCCGCGCGTGGTGCTCGCCGCTTTGACAGCGGCGGCGCTGGGGCGCTTCGGTCGCTCCCGGCCGGCCGGCCCCGGTCCTCCTGTCTGAGCCGATTCGCCGGACCCGCGAAGCCGCCCGCCCGCTACGGCGCCACGGAGGGCGCGCGTGCGGCCGGCTTCGCTTTCGCCGAGCCAAGCTTTGCAGGATCACCGGCCATCACCGGTACAGGGGCGCTTTGAGCGCGCCACTTCTTAAAATTTGCGAGGTGTTCTTGAAGCGCCCCGCTCCCTCCTCACGATGAGGAGGGCCAAAAACGCTCTTTGATATCCTCGGGCCGTAGGGCCGCGGGGACGAAAGCGCTCGCTTGTAGCCTCCCCACGCGAAGTCGGGTGTTCCCGACTTCGCCATCCAGAGTGCCGAAGCGAGGGGGTCTGCTCGCGTCGAGCGCTGCGCCCCTCGCGATCACGCGAGGGACACCAGGATGCGAACGTCGACCCCTTTCATCGACCCGAGGGGACCAGCCTACACCGAATAGTACATGTCGTATTCGACCGGGTGCGGCGTCATCTCGTAACGCATGTTCTCCGGCCACTTCAGCGCGATGTAGGCGTCGATCTGGTCGTCGTCGAAGACGCCGCCGGCCTTCAGGAAATCGCGGTCGGCTTCGAGCTCGCCGAGGGCCTGGCGGAGCGACCCGCACACCGTCGGGATCTCCTTCAGCTCCTCCGGCGGCAGGTCGTAAAGATCCTTGTCCATCGGGTCGCCGGGATGGATCTTGTTGCGGATGCCGTCGAGGCCGGCCATCAGCATGGCGGTGAAGCCGAGATAGGGATTTGCGGCCGGGTCGGGGAAGCGGACCTCGACGCGCTTGCCCTTCGGCGAGCTGGTCACCGGGATGCGGCAGGAGGCGGAGCGGTTGCGGGCCGAATAGGCCAAAAGCACCGGCGCTTCGTAGCCCGGCACCAGCCGCTTGTAGGAGTTCGTCGTCGGGTTGGTGAAGGCGTTGATCGCCTTGGCGTGCCTCAGGATGCCGCCGATATAGTAGAGGGCGTTCTCGGAGAGGTCTGCATAGCGGTTGCCGGCAAAGGCCGGCTTGCCGTCCTTCCAGATCGACTGGTGCACATGCATGCCGGAGCCGTTGTCGCCGAAGATCGGCTTGGGCATGAACGTGACGGTCTTGCCGTAGGCCTGCGCGGTCTGGTGGATGCAGTATTTGTAGATCTGCAGCCAGTCGGCGCTCTGCACCAGCGTGGTGAATTTTATGCCGAGCTCGTGCTGGGCGGCGCCGACCTCGTGGTGGTGCTTCTCCACCGTCACGCCCATCTGCGCCATATACATCAGCATGTCGGACCGCAGGTCTTGTGCGGAGTCGATCGGGGGCACGGGAAAGTAGCCGCCCTTCGTGCGCGGCCGGTGGCCGAGGTTGCCGCCCTCGTATTCCGCCGCCGTATTGGTCGGCAGCTCGGAGGAATTGATCTCGAACCCCGTCTTGTACGGATCGGCCGAGAAGCGCACGTCGTCGAAGATGAAGAACTCCGCTTCCGGGCCGAAGAAGGCAGTATCGCCGACGCCCGTCGACTGCAGGTAGGCGAGCGCCTTCTTGGCGGTCGTGCGCGGGTCGCGGTTGTAGGGCTCGCCGGTTCCCGGATCGAGGATGTCGCAGAAGATGGCGAGGGTGGGCTGGGCGAAGAACGGATCGATGGAGGCCGCCTCCGGATCCATCATCAAGGTCATGTCGGATTGGTGGATCGCCTTCCAGCCGGCGATCGACGAGCCGTCGAACATGATGCCGTCGGCAAACGCGTCCTCGTCGATCACGGTCGCGTCCATGGTGACGTGCTGCAGCTTGCCGCGCGGATCGGTGAAACGGAGGTCTACGTATTTGATGTCGTTGTCCTTGATCGTCTTCAGGACTTCGGAGGCGTTACTCATATTTCCCTCTTCGTTGATCGCTCGTGGGCATTGGGAGGATTGCTCGGTCGGCGGTGGCGCCGCCGAATGGTCAGATGGCGTCCAGTCCGCTCTCGCCGGTCCGGATGCGGACGGCCTCTTCGACGGTGGAGATGAAGATTTTTCCGTCGCCGATGCGGCCGGTCTGGGCGGCATTGCGGATCGCTTCGACGGCGCGGTCCACCAGCTCGTCCGGCAGCACGACCTCGACCTTCACCTTCGGCAGGAAATCGACGACATATTCGGCGCCGCGATAGAGCTCGGTATGCCCCTTCTGGCGTCCAAACCCCTTGGCCTCGGTGACGGTGATGCCCTGCAGGCCCACTTCCTGCAGCGCCTCCTTCACTTCGTCCAGCTTGAAGGGTTTGATGATCGCTTCAATCTTCTTCATTCTTGGCGCTCTCCCGGCTCGTCATCAGCCTCGCCTCTCGTGAAGCATGAAGCGTGCCAATTCGTCCGGCCCGATCGCTCGACCTATTTTCGGGCGCATTGCGCAGAAATGCAGCAGCGCAGTGGATGGCAGTCGGAACTGAATTAGTGGTTCTGCATAAAAACTGGGCAATTGCGCAGCATGTGATCAGATGGACTATATAGAACTCCTCACGCCTGCCGAGATGGCCGAGGCTGATCGGCTGGGTATAGCGGCCGGCACGAGCGGCTTTGCACTTATGGAGAAGGCCGGCGCGGCCGTAGCGGTGGCGGCCCTACGTATGGCTGGGGAAGGCGACCTGCTGGTGCTCGCCGGCCCGGGCAACAACGGTGGCGATGGATTTGTCGCCGCGGCCGAGCTTCGTCGCCGCGGCAGAAAGGTCCGCGTCGCCATGCTCGGCGAGGTGTCGGCGCTGAAAGGCGATGCGGCACGCGCCGCCAGGCTTTATGATGGCCTGCTCGAACGCGCCGAAGCCGACACCGACTTTTCGGTGGGCCTCATCGTCGACGCGCTGTTTGGCGCCGGCTTGACGCGGCCGCTGGACGGCAAGGCGGCAGGACTGATTGAGGCGGCGAATGCCGGCGGCGCGCCAATCCTCGCCGTCGATCTGCCGAGCGGTATCGACGGGCGTACGGGTGAGGTTCGCGGCACGGCAATCCGAGCCCGGCGGACAATCACCTTCGTTCGGCTGAAGCCGGGGCACCTGCTGCTGCCCGGCCGGCTGCATTGCGGCAAAACGGAGATCGCGCAAATCGGCATCCCGGATGCGGTTCTCGAAGAGATCCAACCCTCTACCTTCCACAATCTTCCGCCGCTGTGGCGGGAGCATCTGCGGCCGCTCACGCCCGGCGACCACAAATATTCGCGCGGCCACGCCCTAGTCGTCTCCGGGCCGGCCAATTCCACGGGCGCGGCGCGGCTGGCGGCGGCGGGCGCGCTCCGGATCGGCGCCGGCGCGGTAACCGTCGCCTCGCCGCCCGGCGCACTTCTCGTCAACGCCACTCACCTCACCGCGATCATGGTGCGGGCGTTCAAGGATGCCGAGGAGTTTTCCAAGCTTATCATGGACCGACGGTGCAATTCGGTCGTCATTGGTCCCGGGAACGGCGTCGGCGCCGCAACCGGCCGCAATGTGGAAGCCGCGCTGGAAAGCGACGTCGGCCTCGTTCTCGACGCCGATGCCCTGACAAGTTTTGCCGGCAACCCGAAGCCGCTGTTTGAGGCGATCAGGTCCCGTCGGCGGCCGGTGGTCATGACCCCGCACGAGGGCGAGTTCGGCCGGTTGTTCCGAACTGCCGGGCCAAAGCTCGACCGCGCCCGCGCCGCCGCAGCGGAGAGCGGCGCCCTCATCGTGTTGAAGGGCGCCGATACCGTCATTGCCGGGCCGGATGGGCGTGCCGCCATCAATTCGAATGCGCCGCCGCACCTTGCAACTGCGGGCAGCGGCGACGTGCTCGCCGGCATGATCGCCGGGCTCCTGGCGCAGGGGCTTCCCGGATTTGAGGCTGCGGCAGCCGCCGTCTGGCTGCACGGCGCCGCCGGCGCGGCCTTTGGGCGTGGGCTGATAGCCGAGGACCTGCCCAAAATGCTTCCGCGTGTGCTCAACGGGCTCGCCTAGGGGAGCCCGACCGCGAGCCCTCCGTTGAGCCGCAATGCCGCTGGCCGCACAAGGCAGTATCCACACAGGCTATGAAGCCATGCGCCAATTGTATAGGTTGCGGCGTTTGCTAGGCGGCCAGCGTAGGGGGTGGGCCGTGAATCGTCTGCTGATCCTCAGCACAGTCCTGACGCTCTGTCTGGCGAGCCCTAGCCGGGCCGAGGATCTGCCATTGCCTGCGGATGCGGAGGGCTGGTTTGTGCGGACCCGGGCCATGGCCGGGGTGTCACACGCAGCTGGCGAATTTGCCGTGCTGCCGCCTGGAGCTACCGAAAGCGAGCAGGTCTCGGCGGACCCGCAGGCCTATTTCGGTGTCGGGGCAGGCGTTGGCTATCGGTGGCAGGGCTGGGGGATTCCGCTTCGCGCGGTGCTCGACGCAAGCCTCAACTTCCGCCACGACACAGACGTTTCAGCCGAGTTCGCCGGGGGCTCGCTCGCCTACGAGGACAACCTGCGTGTCTGGGATTTTCGCGTCAGCCTCCTCGCCGACGTGCTCCGCTTCCGCTGGGGAACCGTGTATTTCGGCGGCGGCATTGGAGCGGCGCACCTGGAATCGGAGGTCGAGATCGAAGCCCACCCGCTGGTCGAGGAGAACAGCGAGTGGAAGGCTTCCCCCTCCGTCGAAGCCGGCGTCGTCTTCGACGGCCTCTTCGAGCGGGTGATCCCGGAAATCAGCTATCGGTTCCGTTGGTTCGGCGATACGGAATCGGCCGAGTTTCCGGACGGCGAACGGCTTGCCTATCACGATGCGTATGTTCATGACATTGCCCTCGGCTTCACCGTTCCGCTGGGACGGCACGAAGCGGCCCCAAACGGCATCATGCCGGCTCCGAGGTCTTCCCCATATGACTGGACGGGCTTCTACGTCGGGGCTTTCGGTGGCTGGGCTTGGAGCGATGCCATCCACGTGACCGAGTTTGGGCCGGCAGGGTTCGTCGCACCGGAAGAGATCGGCGGCTTCGGCGCAGACGGATTTTTCGGCGGTGCCCAGATCGGCCTCGACAGGCAGTGGAGACGTTTCGTTGTCGGCCTGGGGGCAGAAGGCGGCCTCCTCGATCTGGACGGCACGGCTGATGTGGACTCGGCAGGCGGGGGCGACGACACCTCTTTCGAGACCGGGGCTTACGTGGGGATCACGGGACGCGGCGGCATCGCTTTCGACCGTTTGCTTGTCTATGGGCGTGGCGGCGTTGTCTTTCTGGACGCGGCCGCATCGGGCTTCTGCGACGATCCGCTCTGCGGGAGCGCCGGCGTGGAAACCTCGGAAAGCGACGTGCTCTTCGGGCACTCTGTCGGGGGCGGCCTGGAATACGCTTTCGGCCGCAATTGGGCGGCCGGCGCCGAGTACCGCTTCATTCATGTCTTCGACGACCTGCAGCCGCAGGGCGGGCAGGGCGCCGGCGCGCCGTTCTGGCAGAATGTCAAAACCGACGACATCCACACGGTCCGCGGCCACATCAGCTACCGCTGGTAATCTGGCGGCCTTCGTTCCAGATCCGGGTTCCACATCGATCAGAGGCCAGGGCGGCGCGAAAGCCTTGCCCCTCGGGATCGCATGCTATAGGAGCGCGTGTCCGACACCCGCGCGCCCGTCGCGGACACTGTGCGGGCGTGGTGGAACTGGTAGACACGCAGGATTTAGGTTCCTGTGGCTGACGCCGTGGGGGTTCAAGTCCCTCCGCCCGCACCAGCATTCGGCCGACGCCGCATGGGCGGGCTTCGAGACGGGCGCGCTACGCACGAATTCTATTCGGGAAACAATACCATGCAGGTGAACGAGACCCTCGCCGAGGGCCTGAAGCGCGAGTTGAAGGTGACGATCCCGGTATCGGAGCTCGATGCAAAACTCTCCGACCGGCTCGACCAGCTCAAGAAGCGGGTGCAGATCAAAGGCTTCCGGCCGGGCAAGGTGCCGGTCGCGCATCTTCGCCGCGTCTACGGCAAGGCCGCCATGGCGGAGATCGTCGAGGGTCTCGTCGGCGAGACGACGCGGCAGGCGATCGCCGATCGCGGCGAGCGCGCCGCCATGCAGCCGAAAATCGCCATGACTGAGGACGAGCAGGAGGCCACGCAGGTTCTGGAGGGGCGCGCCGACCTGACATTCACGCTCGAATACGAGGTGCTGCCGAGCTTCGAACTGAGCGACTTCAAGGGGATGAAAATCGAGCGGCCGATCGCAGAGGTGAGCGACGAGGAGGTCAACGAGCGCCTGGAAAAAATCGGTGAGAGCGCCCGCTCCTATTCGGCGGTGGAGCGCGAGGCCCGCGACGGCGACCGGGTGACGATGTCCTACGTCGGCAAGGTCGACGGCGAGCCGTTCGAGGGTGGCGCCGACGAGAACGGCCAGCTCGTGCTCGGCTCCGGGCGCTTCATTCCCGGCTTTGAAGCCGCCATCCTCGGCGCCAAAGCCGGCGACGCGAAGACCGTCGATGTGACGTTCCCGGACGACTATCCCGCCCCGAACCT
The DNA here is from genome assembly GCA_963846475.1 of uncultured Alphaproteobacteria bacterium. Taxonomy (GTDB): domain Bacteria; phylum Pseudomonadota; class Alphaproteobacteria; order Rhizobiales; family Afifellaceae; genus DASWJZ01. Next base: position 87,128 of record CAWJVZ010000004.1, read on the forward strand.
GGCGGGCAAGGCGGCGAGCTTCAACGTGGTCGTCAAGGAAGTGGCGGAGCCCGGCGAGCTCAAGCTCGACGACGAGTTCGCCAAGCGGCTCGGCCTGGAATCGATCGACCGCCTGCGCGAGGTGGTGCGCGGCCAGATCGAGAGCGAATACGGCACCGCCACCCGCCAGAAGGTGAAGCGGCAGATGCTCGACCAGCTCGACGCGATGCATAAATTCGACCTGCCGGACAACCTCGTCGAGCAGGAATTCGCCAATATCTGGAAGCAGGTGATGCACGACATCGAGCATCACGGGAAAAGCTTTGAGGATGAAGGCACGACGGAGGACGATGCGCGCAAGGAATATCGCGCGATCGCCGAGCGCCGCGTGCGGCTAGGGCTTGTCCTGTCCAAGATCGGCGAGAATGCCGAGATCACCGTCACCGACGAGGAGCTGCAGGGGGCGCTCTACGACCAGGCGCGCCGCTACCGCGGCCAGGAGAAGCAGGTCTTCGACTTCTACAAGAGCAATCCCGACGCCCTGCAGACGCTGCGCGCGCCGATTTTTGAGGAGAAGGTGGTCGACTACATCCTCGAGCTCGCCGACGTCACCGACAAGACGATCTCGAAGGAAGAGCTCCTCGCCGACGAGGAGGACGACCACGAGCATCATCACCACCACGAGCACGATCACGACGACCATCACGGCCACGACCACTGATCGGCTGAGGAGCCGAAACGCCGTCTTGCCGGCAGAAGTAGGGACGCGCGTCATCGTCCCGCGGCCTCACGGCCCGAGGTTGTCAAAGAGCCTGGCCGGTGCCGCCGGCCACGGTTTCCCTCGTTCGAGGGAGCGGAGCGCCTGAACAACGCCTCGCAAATTAAATAATGGCGCCTCCAGGCGCCCCGCGCGGCGTTATACGTTCCCCAACTCGCCCTATCGTCTTCCCGTCCTGCCCCGTGCTTGCGCCCGAAGCAGAAGCTCTAGCCGTGCAACATCCGGCACCGGGATTGCTCCCGAGGGGGGCCCTTCTGAGGAACGCCGTCCCGGCTCCTGACCGAGGCTCCGTGGCGGCGCCGCCCACTGCTCCCGAAAAGCTCCGGTCCTTGCATCCCGGTCCCTCGTCGAGCAGCGGTATTTTGCGAGCTAGCATAAACGAGGAGGATTGTCTAGGACTATTTTCATAACAAAATCGTGAAGCACAGCCGACCGATGTCCATCTCGCGCCAGGAGGTCGGCGCACCGCTTGACCCCGTAGCTCTCGCAGCTTGGCGGTCGCATGCCAGCCACTCGACGATGCATCAGTAGGACCAAATCGGAACTGGCGCTCTCAACACCTGTTCATGACCGGACGGTTCGTTGTATGCGGCGGGAGCCGGACGGAGAACCGAGCCATGGCTGAGACATCCCGCCACGATTCCTGGCAGGCCGGCGACAGCTACGATTCCTATATGGGACGATGGAGCCGGCAGATTGCGCCGCGTTTCCTCGAATGGCTCGACGTGCCGGACGGCCTGGATTGGCTGGAGGTCGGTTGCGGGACCGGCGCACTGTCCGGCGCTATCCTGGCAAAGTGCAGGCCGAAGAGCCTGATCTCAATCGATTCGTCGGAAGGTTTCCTCGCAAAAGCGCGCGCTAACGTGAGGGATGAACGCGCGGAGTTTCAGGTGGGGGATGCCCAGGCCCTCGGCTTGGAGGCGGGCAGCCGCGACGCTGCCGTGTCTGCGCTCGTGCTGAATTTCGTGCCCGATAGAGAGAAGGCGCTCGGCGAGATGAAACGCGTCACCCGTGCCGGGGGGAGGGTCGGATTCTACGTGTGGGACTATCCCGGCGGCGGCGTCGAGTTCATGCGCGCCTTCTGGCAGGCCGCGGCGGCGCTCGATGCCAATGCCCGCGATCTCACCGAGGACAGGCGCTTCCCCTATTGCACGCAGGATGGCTTGGGCGATCTCGCCAGGAGAGCCGGTCTGGCGTCGGTCGAGTCTGCACCAATCGAGGTTGCGACGATATTCAAGGATTTTGAGGATTTTTGGCGCCCTTTCACCTTAGGTGCGGGCCGGCGCCCGGCTATTGCGCGAGCCTCGATCCCGAGGCGCGGCAACGCCTGAGAGAGAAGCTGCAGCACGATCTGCCCCGCCACGAGGACGGGTCGATCCCCCTGAAGGCCAGAGCTTGGGCTATCAAGGCAGCGGCCGCCTGAGGAGCCCCGCACATTGCGCCCTTTCCCGAGCGACCTTTTTGCGACGGCTCGGGCCATCCGAGCCAATCTCTTTGCGTCGCGCTTGGGGGAGGGCTACAAGACACCTATGTAGGGATGGATTCGTTTTTGCGTCCCGTCGCACGAGGCCCGCCGGCCTCTTCAGGTGAATTGAGAGCCATGAGAGATCCCGTCGACACCTATATGAACCTGCTTGTGCCGATGGTGGTCGAACAGACCAACCGCGGCGAGCGCGCCTACGACATCTATTCCCGGCTTCTAAAGGAGCGCATCATTTTCATCACCGGTCCGATGGAGGACCACATGTCGACGCTGGTTTGCGCCCAGCTGCTCTTCCTGGAGGCGGAGAACCCCAAGAAAGAGATCGCCATGTACATCAACTCGCCGGGCGGCGTGGTGACGTCCGGCATGGCGGTCTACGACACCATGCAGTTCATCAAGCCGAACGTGTCGACGCTCTGCATCGGCCAGGCGGCGTCCATGGGATCGCTGCTGCTGTGCGCCGGCGAGAAGGGCATGCGATTCGCGCTCCCCAACGCACGAATCATGGTCCACCAGCCCTCCGGCGGCTTTCAGGGCCAGGCCTCGGACATCGAGCGCCACGCCGAGGACATCATCAAGATGAAGCGACGGCTGAACGAGATCTACGTCCGCCATACCGGCCAGAGCTACGAGGCTATCGAGACCACGCTCGACCGCGACTATTTCATGAGCGCGGAGCAAGCGCGCGACTTCGGCATCGTCGATCAGGTGATCACGACGCGGCTGGCGCTGGAGCAGGTGGCGACGGATACGCGCGCTTGACCTCTCCACAAGCGCCGTCGCGGGCATTAAGTTAATCTTGAAATCTCGCGTTCAAGAATGGTCCGATATGGGCCATGCTGGCGCGGGGGCGCTTTGGCACGGTTCGTGCCGAGCGCGACTTGAGCGAGGGTTGAGATGAGCAAGATCAGCGGAAGCGGCGGCGGCGAGAGCAAGAATACGCTCTATTGCTCCTTCTGCGGCAAGAGCCAGCATGAGGTTCGCAAGCTGATTGCCGGCCCGACCGTCTTCATCTGCGACGAATGCGTCGAGCTGTGCATGGACATCATCCGTGAGGAGAACAAATCCTCGCTGGTGAAATCCGGCGACGGCGTGCCGACGCCGCTCGAGATTTACGAGGTGCTGAACGATTACGTGATCGGCCAGACGCACGCCAAGAAGGTGCTGTCGGTCGCCGTGCACAACCACTACAAGCGTCTCAACCACGCCGCCCGCAACAACGACGTCGAGCTCGCCAAGTCGAACATCCTGCTGATCGGCCCGACCGGCTGCGGCAAGACGCTGCTTGCCCAGACGCTCGCCCGTATCCTCGACGTGCCGTTCACCATGGCCGACGCTACGACGCTCACCGAGGCGGGCTATGTCGGCGAGGATGTGGAGAACATCATTTTAAAACTGCTGCAATCGGCCGACTACAACGTCGAACGGGCGCAGCGCGGCATCGTCTATATCGACGAGGTCGACAAGATATCGCGGAAATCCGACAACCCGTCGATCACCCGCGACGTGTCGGGCGAGGGCGTCCAGCAGGCGCTCCTGAAGATCATGGAGGGTACGGTCGCCAGCGTTCCCCCGCAGGGCGGCAGAAAGCATCCGCAGCAGGAATTTTTGCAGGTCGACACCACCAACATCCTGTTCATCTGCGGCGGCGCCTTCTCCGGCCTCGACAAGATCATCTCCGACCGCGGCCGCAAGACTTCGATCGGCTTCTCCGCCCTGGTGGCCTCGCCGGACGACCGCAAGACGGGCGAGCTGTTCCGGCAGGTCGAGCCTGAGGATCTGCTAAAATTCGGGCTGATCCCGGAATTCGTCGGCCGCCTGCCTGTCGTGGCGACGCTCGAAGATCTCGACGAGCCGGCTTTGATCCAGATCCTGACGGAGCCGAAGAACGCGCTGGTGAAGCAATACCAGCGGCTCTTCGAGATGGAGAACGTCGAGCTCAACTTCCACACCGATGCGCTCGGCGCCATTGCGAAGCGGGCCATCGAGCGCAAGACCGGCGCGCGCGGCCTGCGCTCCATCATGGAAGCGATCCTCCTGGAGACCATGTTCGACCTGCCCGGCCTCGACGGCGTCGAGGAGGTGGTGATCTCCGCGGAGGTGGTGAACGGCAATGCGCGCCCGCTCTACATCTATGGCGAGCGGGCGATCGAAGAGCACCATGCCGGGCGGTCGGCGTGACGGCTGCGATAGCGTAGCGGGGCCGGCCGGGCGGGCCGGCGGCCTTGACTTGGCGTGCTTGCGTTTCCACCTAAACGTCAACGCAGAGGCTCGCGTTACGACCGTCCAATCCCGCCCCAACGCTTCGTTCCTGGAAGCGGTGTTTTCGGCAGCGGGCCGCCTCTAGACTGAGATTCGCTTGAGCGGCTCTGCGCGGCCGGTCGAGCGCTATTGAAGGAAAGCCAATGACCGAAACTCCGCGTCTTATCGGCGTCCCCTCCGGAGAGAGCGTCTATCCGGTGCTGCCGCTCCGCGACATCGTGGTGTTTCCGCACATGATCGTGCCGCTCTTCGTCGGCCGCGAGAAGTCGATCAACGCGCTGGAAGAGGTGATGCGCGCCGACAAGCAGATCCTGCTGGCCACGCAGAAAGACGCCGGCGACGACGACCCTTCCCCTGAAGCCATCTACGAGATCGGCACGCTGGCCACCGTGCTGCAGCTCCTCAAGCTGCCGGACGGCACCGTAAAAGTGCTGGTGGAGGGCCGCGACCGCGCGCAGATCCTTCGCTACACCGAGCGCCAGAACTATTTTGAGGCCGAAGGCCGCATCCTCGCCGAGACGATCGGCGAGGAAGTCGAGGTCGAGGCGCTGTCGCGCTCCGTCGTGTCGGAGTTCGAGAACTACGTGAAGCTCAACAAGAAAGTAAGCCCGGAGGTCCTTTCCGCCGTCGCCAACATCGAGGACTATTCAAAGCTTGCCGACACGGTCGCTTCGCATCTGGCGGTGCGCATCCCCGAAAAGCAGGAGATCCTTGGCCTCACTTCCGTGGTCGAGCGCCTGGAAAAAGTGCTGGGGATGATGGAGAGCGAGATCTCCGTCCTGCAGGTGGAGAAGCGCATCCGCTCGCGCGTCAAGCGCCAGATGGAGAAGACGCAGCGCGAATACTACCTCAACGAGCAGATGAAGGCGATCCAGAAGGAGCTCGGCGACGGCGAGGAAGGCCGCGACGAGCTGCGCGAGCTGGAGGAGCGGATCGCCAAGACGAAACTCTCCAAGGAGGCGCGCGAGAAGGCCGAGAACGAGGTCAAGAAGCTCCGCCAGATGAGCCCGATGTCGGCGGAAGCCACCGTCGTGCGCAATTACCTGGATTGGCTGCTCGGCATTCCCTGGAAGAAGCGTTCAAAAGTCCGCAACGACCTCGCCTTTGCCGAGGAGGTGTTGAACGCCGACCATTACGGGCTGGACAAGGTCAAGGAGCGCATCGTCGAGTATCTCGCCGTGCAGAGCCGCGCCAACAAGCTGAAGGGGCCGATCCTCTGCCTCGTCGGCCCGCCTGGCGTCGGCAAGACGTCCCTCGGCAAATCGATCGCCAAGGCGACGGGCCGCGAATTCGTCCGCATGTCGCTCGGCGGCGTCCGCGACGAGGCGGAGATCCGCGGCCACCGGCGCACCTATATCGGCTCCATGCCGGGCAAGGTGATCCAGTCGATGCGCAAGGCCAAGAAATCCAACCCGCTCTTCCTGTTCGACGAGATCGACAAGATGGGCATGGATTTTCGCGGCGACCCATCGTCGGCTCTCCTGGAGGTGCTTGATCCGGAGCAGAACTCGACCTTCATGGACCATTATCTGGAGGTCGAGTACGACCTGTCCGACGTGATGTTCGTAACGACGGCGAACACGCTGAACATCCCGCCGCCGCTGATGGACCGGATGGAGATCATCCGCATCGCCGGCTACACCGAGGATGAGAAGGTGGAGATCGCCCGCCGGCACCTGCTGCCGAAAGGCGAGCGCGACCACGGGCTGCGCAAGGGCGAGTTCGAGATCGACGACGAGGCGCTGCGCACCATCATCCGCCGCTATACGCGGGAGGCCGGCGTGCGCAGCCTCGAGCGCGAGCTCGCCACGCTGTCGCGCAAGGTGATCAAGGAGCTGCTCACGTCGCAGGTCAAGACGGTGAAGATCACCGGCGAGAACCTCGAAGCCTATCTCGGCGTCACCCGCTATCGTTACGGCGAAGCGGAGCTGCAGGACCAGGTCGGCGTCGTCACCGGCCTCGCGTGGACGGAGTTCGGCGGCGAGCTCCTGACGGTGGAAGGCGTCATGATGCCCGGCAAGGGCAAGATGACGGTCACCGGCAACCTCCGCGACGTCATGAAGGAATCGATCTCGGCGGCGGCCTCCTACGTCCGTTCGCGCGCCATCGATTTTGGCATCAAGCCGCCGCTCTTCGACAAGCGCGACATCCACGTCCACGTGCCGGAGGGGGCGACGCCGAAGGACGGCCCGTCGGCGGGCATCGCCATGGTGACCGCGATCGTCTCGGTGATGACCGGCATTCCGGCGCGCCGCGATGTGGCCATGACCGGCGAGATCACGCTCCGCGGCCGGGTCCTGCCGATCGGCGGCCTCAAGGAAAAGCTCCTGGCGGCGCTGCGCGGCGGCATCAAGACCGTGCTCATCCCGGAGGACAACGCCAAGGATCTGGCGGAAATCCCCGACAACGTGAAGAGCGGCCTGGACATCATCCCGGTCAGCCGCATGGACGAGGTGCTCGTCCACGGCCTGACGCGGAAGCCGAGCGCCATCGAATGGTCGGAGCCCGAGCAGGACACGGGCAAGCCGGCGGTGGCCGAGGACGACGCCGGGACCGGCATGGTCGCCCACTGACCGCCGGTAAACGGAAAAACAACAAGGCCGCCCCGCCGGGGCGGCCTTTTTTGTTGCAATGAGGTCGTTATCGGTCTTTGCAATCGGGTGGAGGCCGGACAGCCGCGGGTAGAGAGCGACGCCGGTCGGAGCGGCGTCAGACAGAGGAGAAACACCATGAACAAGGGCGACCTTGCCGCGGCGGTGGCCGACAGGACCGGCATGCCCAAGCAGGCGGCGAACCAGGCCGTGGAAGCCGTGTTCGCCTGCATCGGCGAAGCACTGAAACGGGGGGAGGAGGTGCGCGTCCCGGGTTTCGGCAATTTCGCCGTCAACCGGCGCGAGGCCAGCACTGGACGCAATCCACAGACCGGTGCGCCGATGCAGATCAAGGCGTCCAATCAGGCGAAATTCAAGGCCGGCAAGGGCCTGAAGGATTCGCTGAACGGCTGAGCCGGGGACGAAGCTTCCAGCGACGAAGCCCCGCGAGCCGCGGGGCTTTTTCGTTTTGGAGGCGATAGCGGGTCGCCGGCTCTTCCGACGCTTACCTCGCCGGCCGTCGCCGCTTGTCTTCCGCGCGGCAGGGTCCTACATCGGCCGCAGGGCGGTTAGCTCAGCTGGTAGAGCATCTCGTTTACACCGAGAGGGTCGGCGGTTCGAGTCCGTCACCGCCCACCAGCCGGGCTGGGCCGCTCGACAGGCGGCGGTTGCGGCGCTGCGTCGGCATCCGTCGAGTGCTGCGCCCGCTTCGCTTGACACCACCCCCCCGCTATCCTATCTCGCAGCGACCGCGCCGCCGGGCATTTTCCGGATGCGGCCCGGGGGTGTAGCTCAGTTGGTTAGAGTGCCGGCCTGTCACGCCGGAGGTCGCGGGTTCGAGCCCCGTCACTCCCGCCATATCCTTCAAGCACTTAGCGGGTGAGGGATTTGGGAAAGTCTGAACTCGGTTCAGACTTTTGTTCGCGATCCGGGCCCTTTAGAGAGATGGTTCTGACATCATCCTTTGACTGGCGACATCCCGGAAGACATCCTGACGTGGATCAGGCAAGGATTCGCCCGATCAGGCTCTGAGCCTGTACCGGCACCTCCATTTATATCTGGCGACACGCTCTATAACCCGACCGGCGGGAACATCTCCGACCACTTGATGGTCCACGAGGAGGTGCACGCTGACCAGCAGATGCACTCCGACGTGGCCGCGAAGGAGCCTCTCCACAGTTCCAGCTTGACCAGGAGGTCCAGGCCTTACGCGCGCAGTATCGCTCGATGCGCGAACGCTGCGACAACGACACCCTCAAAAAGTTCGCCTTCTGGACCGCGGCCGACCTCTCCGGGCCGATCTATGGGAACCTGCTCTCGCACGGGGGAAGCGAAGAGCAAGATCCGGAACGTGCCAAGGTGCTGTAGACGAGGAGAATTTGCAGACGCTACGTCAGACGCCGAACGCTTACGCTCTCGCGCGCTGAGCAGATGGAGGCGACTGCGGAGGCAGCGCGCATCAACACCCGCACCGAACGTCTCTCCTTCATTGCGAAGCACCTCCCGTTGCTCACACGGCTATTCTTGGGTTAGCTTCCCAGCCTGCGCTGCATGGGGGGTTCGATGATCCATCACACGCTGACGTTTCTGGTATACGCCGGCCTGTCACTTTTCTCGGCGATTGGCATAACCTACGCGCAACAAATGAGCCCAGAGGAAATGAGGCGCGAGCTTTCTCGGAAGGCCATACAAACAAAGCTTAGTCTCGCTCCTCAGATTACAGTCAAGGGGAAACAGGTCATCCTGGTAATAGACTGCACTCCCGGTTGGGTGCCACTGGTTTGCCCAGGTGGTCAGGCCGCGTGCTGTCCGGAAGGCTGGCGCAACAACCACTGCCAGGGCGGAGTTCCTCTGTGTTTTCCGTGATGCCGACCGAAATCGGAGGTCGATAGCACCGAGGAGTTTAACTCGCTGCTCGGCACGGCTCTGAGCTGCCTGGAAACGCTTGCCTCGCGAACGCGCACCAAAATCGAGCGAGAGACTTAAGCATCCCCGCATCTTGGCTCCGCCGCGGCGGCGGGCGTCGGCGACGTTCTTCAGCACGGCGACGTCGACCGGCACATAGGTCTCATAGAGCGCGGACGCCGACAGCGTGTTGCCCATGCCGTGCGCCAGCTCCTCGGCGCGGGCGCCGCCGGCGATCGCCTCGACCGCGCCGGAGCGGCGGAAACCTGCAGCTGGCGCCGGTCGCGAGGCCCGAAGACGAACTCCCGCACGGCCCGGAACTCCTCCGCCAGGCTGTTGCGGGTGAACGGGGCGCCGGGGCGCGGCCCGCCGCCGCGCGGGCCCGGCTGCTCAAGGCCGCGGGTGCGCAGCAGCGGAGCGTTGTCGAGGAGCTCGTAGCCGAGCCCGGCGACATAGCCGTCGAGCAGGGCGGCCGCGCGACGCGGCAGCAGGTCGCCGATCGCGGGAAATGCGAATTCATTGCCCTGCGCGCCGCCAAAGCTTACCGTGTTGCTTTGCCGCAGCCGCGCGCTCCTTCTGGGGTGGGTGGCACGACCGGGAACGTCGGAGGATCTTACGTGCCAGGCTTCTTGATGACTCGCCGCTCCCTGCTTCAGGCGTCAGTCGGCGGCGCGGCCTTAATGGCGCTGCCGAGCGCAACCTGGGCACAGGAGGTGGCGCGCGGCGGCCGGCTGGTGGTGGCGGCCGACTCCGAGCCGACGAGTCTCAACCCGGCGATCGTCGCCTCCAACGGCGTGTTTTTCGTGGCGAGCAAGGTGATCGAGAAGCTGGCCGAGGCCTCCTACGACGGTGAAGACGGGTTGGAGCCTCAGCTCGCCGTCTCCTGGGAAGGCTCTGCGGACGGCAAGACGGTCACCTTCAAGCTGCGCGAGGGGGTGACCTGGCACGACGGAAAGCCCTTCACCGCGGAGGATGTCGCCTTCTCGGCGATGGAGGTCTGGAAACCCCTGCAGAACCTCGGGCGCGTCGTCTTCAAGAACCTGGAGGCCGTCGACACGCCCGACGAGCACACCGCGGTGTTCCGATTCTCGACCCCAACGCCCGCTCAGCTGATCCGCAATGCCCTGCCGGCGCTCACCTCGGTGCTGCCCAAGCACGTCTTCGCGGGAACGGACATCGCCAAGAACACGGCGATGATCGGCACCGGCCCCTTCAAGTTCGCCGAGCACCGCCCCGGCGAGTATTACCTGCTGCAGAAGAACGAGAATTACTGGGGCGAGGGCCTGCCCTATCTCGACGAGATCGTCTTCCAGGTGCTTCCGGACCGCGCCGCCGCCGCCAATGCGCTGGAATCGGAAGAAATCCAGCTTGCCGCCTTTTCCGCGGTGCCGCTGGCTGATCTGGAGCGCATCTCAAAGGTGCCCGGCATCAAAGTCTATGCGAACGGCTATGAGGCGCTGACCTACCAGCTGGTCGTGGAAATCAACCATCGGCGCAAGGAGCTTGCCGACGTGCGGGTGCGCCGCGCCATCGCGCACGCGATCGACCGCGACTTTGTCGTCAACACCATCTTCCTCGGCTACGCGAAGCCAGCGACGGGCCCGGTGCCGGCGTACGATACGACGTTCTATGAGCCGGACGTGGCGAAGTACACCTTCGATCCCGAAGCGGCGAACAAGTTGCTCGACGAGGCCGGCTATCCCCGCGGCGACGGGGGCACTCGTTTCAGCCTCCGCCTGCTGCCTGCGCCGTTCTTCAACGAGACGAAGCAGTTCGGGGCCTACCTGCGCCAGGCTCTCGCCGAGATCGGTATCGACGCCGAGATCGTGTCGAACGATACGCCGGCGCATCTCAAGGCCGTCTACACCGACCATGATTTCGACATCACTGTCGGTCCGCCCGTCTATCGCGGCGATCCGGCGATTTCTACGACCGTCCTGTTCCAGAGCGGCCTGCCCGACGGGGTGCCATTCTCCAACCAGTACGGCTACGCCAATCCGGCCATCGACGAGCTGATCGCCAAGGGCGCCGCCGAAATCGACGATGCGAAGCGCGTCGCAATCTACAAGGAGTTCCAGAAAGCAGTGGCCGACGACCTGCCGCTGATCAACGTGGCGGAGTTCAGTTTCATCACCGTGGCGCGCGACAGCGTCCAGAACGTGTCCAACAATCCGCGCTGGGCCGTCTCGTCCTGGGCCGACACTTGGGTGAGGCCGTAGCGTCTCGCTCTCCGGGCGGAGTCCCTCGGCCGGCCGAGCGCAGGGGAGGGCGCTTGCGATCGCTGCGTTTGCTCCGCCGCCGTCTGATCGGCGCGGTGCCGCTGCTGCTCATCGTCGCAACGGGTGCCTTCCTGTTGCTGGAGGCGGCGCCGGGCGATGCTGTCGACGCCTATCTCGCCGGCGCCGGCGGCGGCGACGCCGAGTTGATCGCGCGCCTGAGGGCCGAGTGGGGCCTGGACCAGGGACCGCTGCGGCGTTTCCTCGCCTACATAGCCGCCCTCGCCACCCTCGATCTCGGCTGGTCCACGGCGTTTAATCGGCCGGTCCTCGAGGTCGTCCTGGAGCGGCTGCCCAACACCCTTCTGCTTATGTCGCTCTCGACGGCTTTCGCATTCGCGGTCGGCTCCGCGCTCGGTATCGTCGCTGGGGCGCGGCCCGGCAGCGCGCGCGACCGCCTTCTCTCCATCGGCTCGATCGCGGTCTATGCGATGCCGGGCTTCTGGCTTGGTCTCGTCCTGATCGTGATCTTCGCCGTCGATCTTCGCTGGCTGCCGAGCGGCGGCATCGAATCCGTCGCTTCGGGCAAGGCCGGGCTCGATCGTGCGCTCGATATCGCACAGCACCTTTTCCTCCCCGTCGCATCGCTCGGCCTCGTCTATCTGGCTCTCTATCTGCGCCTCATGCGGGACGGCATGGCGACCCTCTGGTCGGCGGATTTTGTGCGCGGCGCTCAGGCGCGCGGACTGCCGCGCTGGCGTATCGTCATCGGACACGTCGCGCGCAACGCGCTGCTGCCGGTCGTGACCATGCTCGGCCTGCAATCGGCCTCGATGCTCGGCGGCAGCGTCGTCATCGAGAGCGTCTTCGCCGTGCCCGGCCTCGGCAGGCTCGCCTCCGAGGCCGTGGCGCAGCGCGACATGCCGCTCCTGCTTGGCGTGCTGCTTTGCAGCGCATTGCTCGTGATCGTTATCAACCTCTTGGTCGATATCGCTTATGCCGCGCTCGATCCGCGGGTCGGGAGCACGGGCGAGACATGAGTCTGCTCGCCGCCATGCTGCGGAGCGGGGAGGGCGCTGCCGGCGTGGTGCTGCTGGCGCTGTTCGTGGCGGCAGCGCTCGCCGCGCCCGTCATCTACCCAGGTGACCCGCTGGCCATTGGCGGACCGCCTTTGGTCCAGCCTTTCGCCGATGCGGCGCATCCGCTCGGCACCGATCGGCTGGGACGCGACGTCGCCGCCGGGCTGGCACATGGCACGCGGACGTCGCTCATCGTCGCCGTCGCGGCTGCAGCGGCGGCGCTCAGCCTCGGCACCGTCGTCGGAACGCTCGCCGGCTTTCTCGGCGGCGTCGCCGACGAGGTGCTGATGCGCATCACCGAAGCGTTCCAGACGGTGCCCGGCTTCCTGCTCGCGCTTGCTTTCATCAGCGTGACCGGTCCGAGCGTCTCGACCATCGTGATTGCGATCGCCATCGGCTCGTGGACGCAGCCGGCGCGCATCGCGCGTGCCGAGGTGCTGTCGCTGCGGGAGCGCGATTTCGTCGCGGCGGCGCGGGTGATCGGCATGCGACCAATTGAGGTCGCCTTCCGCGAAATCCTTCCGAATGCCCTGACGCCGCTCGTCTCGCTTGCGGCAGTCATAGTGGCGGCGGCGGTGCTGATAGAGGCCGCGCTATCCTTCCTCGGCTTCGGCGACCCTAACCGCGTGACCTGGGGCTCGATGATCGCCGAAGGACGCGCGGTGCTGCGCGGCGCGCCCTTCCTGTCGATTGTACCCGGCGTGGCACTTGTTCTTACGGTGCTGGCGGTACATCTGACCGGCCGGAGTATGGCGCGCGCGCTTCAGGTCAGACGGATCGAGTTTTGAGCGCTCCGCCGTTCCTCTCCCTGCGTGGGCTCGGCGTCACCTACCGCAGCGGGGTCCGCGCCGTTGCCGCGCTCCGCGACGTAAGCTTCGACCTTGGCGTCGGCCGAAGGCTCGCCGTCATTGGCGAGAGCGGTTCCGGCAAGTCCACGCTCGCGCATGCCGTTGCAGGCCTGTTGCCGGGCAATGCGGTGGTGAGCGGCAGCCTCGCCTTTCCGGCCCTTGCCGCGCCACCGCGCCTCGGCCGGGACATCGGCGTGGTGTTCCAAGACCCGAGCGGCAGCCTCGACCCAGTGCTGTCCGTCGGCCGCCAACTCGCCGAGGTTGTCGTGGTGCATGAGGGGCTGAGCTGGCGCGCGGCAAGGGTGCGGGCGGCCGAGCTTCTCGAACGGGTCCACATTCCGCGCGCCCGCGAGCGCCTGGGAGGATTCCCGCACGAATTTTCCGGCGGCCAGCGGCAGCGCATCGCCATCGCCGCCGCGCTCGCCGCCGGCCCGAAACTTCTCATCGCGGACGAGCCGACCAGCGCCCTCGACACAGTGGTGCAGCGCGAGCTCGTGACGCTGTTCGACGAACTGGCGCGCGAGGAGGGCCTGACGCTGCTGTTCGTGACGCACGACATCGCGCTTGCCTCGGAGCTCGCCGACGAGGTGGCCGTGTTCTATGCGGGCAGGCTGGTCGAAACCGGCCCGGCGGCGCGGGTCTTCGCCGATCCCGCGCACGCCTATACACGCGCGCTTCTCGCCACGCGCCTCGACCTCTACATGCCTGTCGGCAGATGGCTGCCGGAGATCGACCCGGCAGATTTCTCGGTGCGGATCCCGCAAGCAGGATGATGACGGCAGGCCCGCTGCTCGCGGTGACTGGGCTGCGCAAGGCGTTCCGCGGCGCCGCCGCCCTCCGGGCCGTCGACCTGGAGGTTTTCCCGGGAGAAACGCTGGCGCTCGCCGGCGCCTCCGGATCGGGCAAGACGACGCTGGCCCGCTGCATTCTCCGACTCATCGAGCCCGATTCCGGCCACATCCGTTTCGCCGGAATCGACATCACCGGCCTGCGCGGCGAGCGGCTTCGAGAAATCCGGCCGCGCATGCAGATGGTGTTCCAGGACCCGATGGCGGCCTTCAATCCGCGCGCCACGGTCGCGCGCATCGTCGGCGACCCGCTGCGTATTCACGCGCTCGTGCCACGCTCGGAGCGGCGCGACGCGATCATCAGGCTCCTTGCACGCGTCGGGCTGCCGCCCGAGATGGCGGATCGCCGCCCGCACGAAATGTCCGGGGGCCAGCGCCAGCGCGTCGCCATCGCGCGCGCCATCGCCACCAAGCCGGACCTTATCGTGCTTGACGAGCCGGTTTCCTCACTCGACGTCTCCGTGCGGGCGCGCATTCTCAACCTCCTCATGCGGCTGCAGGAGGAAAGCGGCGTCGCCTATCTGTTCGTCTCGCACGATCTGGCGGTCGTGCGGGCGGTGGCGGATCGCGTGGCGATCATGGCCGACGGGCAGATCGTCGAGAGCGGCAAGCCGGACGAGGTTTTCCGCATGCCGCAGGCGGAGGCGACGCGCGCCTTGGTGGCCGCCGTCCCCCGCCTGCGCATCCTATGAGCCGTGGAGTCCGGGCCAGACCCCCTTGGCCCATTGTTCCGCGAGGGCGACGACAGCTGCGTTCACCGGCCCTGTGGTGATCGCCGGAATTACGGAGCCGTCGACGACGAACAGGTTCTCGAGACCGCGCAGCTTCAGATCGCCGTCGACCACCACCTCCGCATGGCGGCCCATGCGGCACGTGCCGACCGGATGGTGGTGGGTGATCGCGGCATCGCGCAGAAAGGCATCCAGCGCCGCATCGGTCTGAACCTCGCGTCCGGGGAGCAGCTCCTGCCCACGCCATTCGTCGAGCGGCGCCGCCTTGCCGATCAGGCGGGCCAAGCGCAGGCTTGCACGAAAGGTTTGGCGGTCGTGCTCGGTCGAGAGATAGGCGGGGTCGATGATGGGCGGATCGGCCGAACCCGGACCGGAAATGCGGATGGCGCCGCAACTCGTCGGATGCGTGACGCCGCACATCAGCGTGTAGGCGCTGCCGATCGCCGGGCGCGAAAAACGCTCGCTGACCGCAGGCAGGACAACGCAGGCGACGACGCAGTCGGGCGCCCCCTCCGCTCGGCTGGGATCGCTGCTGTGCAGATACATGAGCGATTCGGAATGCTGCAGGCGCGAAGGCGGCACCGGTCGGCGTGAGCCGAAAACCAGCCCGGCGGCGAGCAGATGGTCGTGCAGGTTCCGCCCGACGCCCGGCAGCGCGAGGCGGACCGGAACGCCGGCTGCTTGCAGGACGAGGGGATCGCCGATGCCTGACCGCATCAGCAGGAGCGGCGACGCCACCGTGCCGGCGGAAACGACGATCGTATGTGCATAAAGCGTCTGCGTGGCGCCGCCGCGCCGGATCTCGACGCCCGCGACCCGGCTCCCTTCGATCAGCAGGCGCTCAACGTTGGTGCCGGTCAGAAGCGTCAGCCGCGCCCTCGTCTCAGCCGTCAGATAGGCATCGGCGCCGCTGACGCGCTTGCCGTCGCGGATCGTGAGCGAATTGGCTGCCACGCCCGCCAGCCGCCCGGCATTGTGATCGCCCAGATTCGGCGCGCCGACAGCGCCCCCGGCTGCCATGAAGGCCTGCACCAACGGATGCAGCTCGGCCGCGGGCAACAGGACGGGGAGGGGGCCAGCGTCCCCATGTGCTGCCGAAGCACCACCGAAAAAATTCTCGCTGCGGCAGAAGGCGGGCAGCAGCGCCTCATAAGACCAGCGGGCGCCGCCCGCCTCGGCCCAGGCGGCGAAATCGTCGGGATGGCCACGCACATGCGCCATGGCGTTGATGGCGCTCGACCCGCCGACGATGCGGCCGCGCGGCCAAGCATGGACGCGGCCGTTCGTCCCGGCCTGCGGCGTTGTGCGATAATCCCAGTCGTAGCTCCGGGCGCTGAGAAACGGCCATTGCAGCGGATCGGCGATGTCCGGATCGTCCGGCTCGCCGCCCGCTTCCACGAGAGCGACCGACAGCGTTGGATTTTCGGACAGCCGGGCGGCGACGACCGAGCCGGCAGAGCCGGCACCGACGACGATAACGTCCAAGCCGGGAGCGCTGGTCAGGCCCACGCCGGCGCGATCTCGCCGCTGCCGCGCAAGGCCTCCAACGCGCGCCGCAGCTGATGGCGCTTCACATTGAGCTGTCCCGCCAGCACCCGCTCCGATCGGATGGCGCTCGAGCCGGCTGCCTGGATCAGCGGCTGCAGCCCATCCGAGCCATTCACTGCGTAAAGCTCCGGAGGCAGCAGCTCTTTGTCGCCGCATCTTTGTTCGGCTGGATCGTGGCGAGCCGCCCGGGTTCGTCGCTGGACATGGTTCCGCTTGCTGCCGCCCGTCTTGTGACGATGAAGCCGGCCGGCACGCACGCGTCAATAGCGATTGGTTGCGCTGGTTGACAAGTTTGGCTCCCGATGGTCGATCTGTCCCGCTCCTTCGGACGCCTGCATGCCGGCCAGCCCGAATTTCGACTACATCGTCGTCGGCGCCGGCTCGGCCGGCTGCACCCTCGCCGCACGTCTGACGGAGGACGGCTCGGCGCGCGTGCTTCTTCTGGAGGCGGGCGGATGGGACCGGGATCCGTGGATCCACATTCCGCTCGGCTGGGGCAAGATCCTCAAACAGCGGCTGCACGACTGGATGTATTTCAGCGGCCCTGAGGAACATGCCGACGGGCGCCAGGTGGAATGCGCGCGCGGCAAGGTGGTGGGCGGGTCGTCCTCGACCAACGCGATGGCCTTCGTGCGCGGCAACCGTGGCGACTACGACCGCTGGGCCGAAGCCGGACTGAGCGGCTGGTCCTATGCCGACGTGCTACCCTATTTCCGCAAGCTGGAGCGCTGGGAAGGCGGCGCGGACGCCTATCGCGGCGGCGACGGCCCGCTGACTACGCAGTTCTGCCGCTACGAGGACCCGCTGCTTGCCGCCTATGCGGAAGCGGGGCGGACCGCCGGCTATCCGTGGACCGAAGACTATAACGGCGCCCGGCAGGAAGGTTTTGGGCGCCTGCAGATGACGATCCGCAACGGTCGCCGCTGCAGCGCCGCGACGGCCTATCTGCGTCCCGCCTTGAAGCGTCCCAATCTGACGGTCGCGGTGAAGGCGCTCGCCACGCGCATCCTCTTCGAGGGAAGCCGCGCCGTCGGCGTCGAGTACCGCGAGGGCGCGGATACTGTTCAGGCGCGGGCCGGGCGCGAGGTGATTCTGGCCGGCGGCGTCATCAACTCGCCGCAGCTTCTGATGCTCTCCGGCGTGGGCGACGCGGAAGAGCTCGCCCGCCATTCGATTCCGGTGAAGATCGCGCTGCCGGGCGTCGGCAGGAACCTGCAGGACCATGCCTCGGTGATCCTCATGTACCGGCGCAAGGAGCCGAGCCCATTCCTCCGCGCCATGCGCGCCGACAGGATCGCCCGTGCCATCCCGCAGGCCTATTTCCTCGGCACCGGCTTCGCGTCTGACGTGCCCGGCGGCGTCGTGGCGTTCCTGAAGTCGCGCTCCGAGGCGCCGCTGCCGGACCTGCAGATCCTGCTCACCTCCGCCTCGCTCGGCGGCCACCCCTATTTCGCGCCGATCAGGCCGCCTTTTCCGGACATGTTCGCCGCGCGCATCGTGCTCCTGCATCCCGAGAGCCGCGGCTTCGTCGGCCTCCGATCCACGGATCCGGCCGCGCATCCGGCCATCCTGCAGAACCTCCTCTCCACCGATGCAGACCGGCGCACCCTTCGTGACGGCATCCGGCTGACCCGGGAGATCGCCGCGCAGCCCGCCATGGCGCCGTTCGTCGCCGCAGAGGCAGTGCCCGGGATCGGCAAGGCGACCGACGCGGAGCTCGACGCTTACATGCGCGCCACCGCCATCACGGTGCATCACCCGCTCGGCACCTGCCGCATGGGCGCCCACAGAGATGAGATGGCGGTGGTCGATCCGGAGCTGAGGGTGCGGGGGGCGGAGGGGCTGCGCGTGGTCGACGCCTCGGTGATGCCCGAGATGATAAGCGGCAACATCAACGCGGCGGTCGTCATGATCGCCGAGAAAGCCGCCGACATGATCCGCGGCCGGCCGCCTTTGGCGCCGATGTTCAACATGAAGCAGTCCCCATAGGGTCCGGTGGCCGTTCAGCTTTCCGGAAAATTCCTCGATGCCGAACATCGCCCGAACATGCCATGCTCTAGAACGAGCATCGGCCGAGCCGATCAAGAGCAGGCTTCCTCGCACGGTTTGCTCGGTCCGTTTTCCGGCGAGGCCACTTGGCCGGCTGCCGCTGTGACCGAATTCACCGCGCCGGACGGCTCCGTTTTTGCATTTGCTGGCGCCAAATGTCGGCCCTATGGTTGGACCAATTCGACAAAAATGGTTCTGGCGAAAGGAATGGCATGAACGCGCAGCCGGCCCGCGACCGCAGCAATCGCGACATCGCGCTAAAGGCCCTCTACGACGACCTCTACGCCAGGAACATGTTCCCGTTCTGGGCAACCTCTTCCGACGTCGATCACGACGAGATCAAGCAGCTGATGGGGAGCGCCAAGGCCGTCCCCTTCGTTTGGTCCTTTGCCGAAGACATCGAGCCGATCCTGCGGCGCGCCGCCGAGCTGGTCACAATGGACGATTCCGAGCGCCGCTCGCTCATTCTGGTCAATCCGGGCCTTGCGCCGAAACGCGCGACCGTCACCACGATGTACACGGCCTACCGGCTGAACGACCCGAACGAGATCATGCCGCCGCACCGCCATTCGCCGAGCGCCGTTCGCTTCGGCCTGACTGGCAGCGGCAATTTCACCGGCGTCGACGGCGAGGACATCGTGTTCGGCCCGGGCGACATGGTGCTGACGCCGAACGACACCTGGCACCACCACGGCACGGTCGGCGACGAGCCGGCGGTCAACCTCTCAGTCCTCGACCTGCCGCTGGTGGAGCATCTCAACGCCATCCATTTCGAACACGATTATTCCGAGATGGAGGACGGCAAGCCCGTCCGTAAGAAAGTGCAGTCGGCGCGCTACCCTTCGGACTACTCGCAGCGCATATACGGGCATGGCGGCGTGCTGCCGCGTTTCGTGCGCCACGACCGGGGCTCGGCGCTGTCCTCGCCCATGTACGTCTACCGCTGGGAGATGATGCGCGAGGTCCTGGAGAAGCATCAGGACTGGGACGGCGACCCCTACGAAGCGCTGATGGTAGAGTATGTCGACCCAACCACCGGCGCCCCGGTGTTCAAGACCATCACCTTCTTCGTGCAGATGCTGCGGCCGGGCGAACGGACGCGGCCGCTCCGCCAGACGTCGAGCCTCCTTGTCGCGCCGTTCGAGGGCAGCGGCCACTCGATCGTCGACGGCAAGCGTCACGACTGGAAGCAGTTCGACACGCTCGCCGTGCCGGGCGGCGCCTGGTGCGAGCACGTCAACGGCTCCGACCGCGACCCGGTGTTCCTCTTCGTCGCGAGCGACGAGCCCGCCCTGAAGGCTTTCGCACTCCATAAGAAATGGGGGCGCGAGGCATCGGGCGACGTGGTGCGCCTCGTCTAAACAGAAGTCGGGCCGCTTCGGCGGCCCGCGACCTCTCCCCGACGATCCTGCCGAAATGTCTAATACCCGGAATCATTCGAACGTGACACGGAAGGTTGTCATCCTCGGGCGTGACCCTACCGGATTCACACATTTCTGAGGAGCCATCCGTGTTTCATGGCGTGGTAGCGGATGAGCCCGTTGAAGATGACGACGGGTCCTGGCTTGCCGTAATAGCCGGTCCACCCGCCGAGGCGGGCGAAGACCCAGCTGACGAAGGCGAGCGAGCCTTTCGGGTGGGGGTTTTTCTGCCGTTCGGTTTTGCCTTCAAGGCTTTCGCTCACCGCCTCCAGGATCGGCTGCTCGTCCGGGTCGAAGGCGTCCTGGAGCGGCCGCCGCCCAGCGGCGTCGCGCTCGCGCACGAGCTGAAGGACGATGATTGCGGCAATCAGGGCGGCGGCGGCCAGCTTCTCGAACGGCTCCTCGTCGGCGATGCGCAGTGCTTCGATGTCGAAGCCCTTAGTCTTGAGGGTGCGGAACAGCTGCTCGATGGTCCAACGC
Source organism: uncultured Alphaproteobacteria bacterium (assembly GCA_963846475.1). GTDB lineage: Bacteria > Pseudomonadota > Alphaproteobacteria > Rhizobiales > Afifellaceae > DASWJZ01. Next base: position 107,346 of record CAWJVZ010000004.1, read on the forward strand.
TCACGGTAGAAGCCGACGATGCGGCGGGCGTCGGCGATGTCGTTGACGGCATGGCTGGTGAGGAGGAGCCAGTGCGCGGCGGCGGCGCCTTCAGGCGGCTCGATCTCGCGCGAGGCGACGAGCGTCAGCCGCACGCTGTTCGGCAGGGCGGCGCGGTCACCCGGCCGGCGGTTCTGCGGAGCGGCGATCTCCACCTCGGCGAAGCGAAGGGAAAGGGTGGCGGTGCGCGCCTTGCGGCCGGGGGCGGCGGGAAGCTCGACTGTCATGCGGCCGGCCTCCGGCAGCGTCTCGGCCCGGGCGAACAGGCGGGCGCCGTCGGCGAGCGAGCGGTCCTGGCCGGCGCGGATCAGCACCTCGACGCCGCACGGCTTGAGCACGAAGTCCTCATAGATGTCGCCCTCGCGATCGGCGACGACGGTGACCCGCGCCGCCCCCGCCTCGATCAGCTCGGCGGCGCGCTCCGCTCCCGCCAGCCAGCGCCGGCTCTGTTTCTCGGCAAAGCCGCGCTCTTTGCGCCGGTGCCGGTCGCCTTCACCCATCGGCAGGAACTCGGCATGCACCAGCCCAAGCAGAGAGCCGGTGAGCGCATCCACGGCGATGGTGGGATGCAGCGCGATGCCGCTGCCGTCCGCTGCCATGCGCACCGTGGTGGTGTCCTGGATGGCCAGAACATGCCGTCCCGCCACCCCGCTTGCAGTGCGCCGGGCGGCGCTCGCCACCATCTCGGCGACGGTCACCGCAGAATTGCGCAGGAAGCGGGTGATGCGCATCTCGCCGGCGCGGTCGCCCCCCAGCCGGCGCACCCGCGCCGGCCCTCCAGCAACCAGCCGCTCCAGCAGGAAGACCCCCCTTTTTGCAGCCGGCGGTCGCCAAACCGACCGAGCCCCATCGCGTCCATTGCAATGCTCCGCTCCAAGCGAATCACCGCCAGAGCGAGTCAGAACCACCCCCGCCGCGCAACCCCATTCAAAAGATGTGTGAATGTCGTAGGGCGTGACCCGAGGACCCAGGCTGCAGCGTTTCGGCTTGGGTTCTCGGGTCTCCGCTTCGCTCCGCCCGAAAATGACACCGTTGAGGTCTGACTCACTTATCTGGGAAGTGCGTACTAGTGCCGAGCGCAGCCAACACCAGTCTTCTGTCGCATATTGCGTGCCCGGGCGGCGGCCAGGTCTGGGTCGACGGGACCAATCTCTACATCGGCCATATGCGCTGGCCGAGCGGGACGACGATCGTCGACGTGGCGGATCCGCGCCGTCCGAAGATCATCGCCCGCATCGACCTGCCGGAGGGCTGGCACTCGCACAAGGTCCGCGTGGCGGACGGCATCATGGTGGTCAACCACGAAAAGCTCGGCGAGAGAGGCCCGCGCGAGTTCGGCGGCGGCCTCGGCATCTACGACGTGTCGCGCCCGGATGCCCCGAAACTCATCTCCAAATGGAGGACAGCGGGGCGCGGCGTGCACCGCTACGATTTCGACGGCCGCTACGCCTATATCTCGCCGACCGCCGAGGGCTATGTCGGCAACATCGTGATGATCCTGGATCTTGCCGATCCGGCGCGTCCCGAGGAGGTGGGGCGCTGGTGGATTCCCGGCCAGTGGCAGAGCGGGGGCGAACCTTATCCCTGGGACGGCTATGTGCCGCCGCGTTGCCACCACCCGCTCCGCCAAGGCGACCGGCTCTATGTCAGCTACTGGCATCACGGCTTCTTCATCCTAGACATCGCGGACATGTCGCGGCCACAGGTCGTGGCAGCGCTGAACTCCAGCCCGTCCTTCCCGCACCCGACCCACACGTGCCTGCCCGTGCCGCAGCCGCTGAAGGGCGGCCGCAGGATCATGGTCGTGGCCGACGAGGACGTGGCGAAGCTGCGGCCGGCGCCGCCCTCCTTCGCCTGGATCTACGACATCACCGACGAGACCAATCCGCTGCCGATCGCGACCTTTCAGGTGCCCGGGCTCGATCCGGACGGCGCGCCGCAGCCGCCGATGATGGGGTGCCACCAGCCGTCCGAGCGCTTCGACGGCACGGTCGTCCCTTTCGCCTGGTTCGCGCAGGGCCTCAGGATGGTGGATATCGCCGATCCTTTCGCGCCGCGCGAGGTCGGCCATTACGTGCCGGACGCGCCGCCTGGAGCGGACATGGCGTCGTCGAACGACGTGACGATCGACGACCGCGGTCTCATTTATCTCGTCGATCGGATCGACGGCGTGGACATCATCGAAACGAGCGTGATGTGAGGGGGAAAGCATTCCGCTCGGCGCGGGTGGCGCCTTTTTCCTCTCCCGGGACGGGAGAGGCCGAGTCCGCGCAAAGCGCGGAGCCGGGTGAGGGTCACCCGAAGCCGCGCACTTTGTTGGTGACCCTCACCCGCTCGCGTTCCGCGAGTCGGCCTCTCCCGTCCCGGGAGAGGAACAGCCGATCGCAAACGCGATTGCCCTGCCCCGAGAGAGGGGGAGTCGCGTGTGCTCTGACATGACAGGGACCCAGGCATGAGCGAGAAAAAGGCGGCGGACACGGACGGCAAGCCCCTGCGTTACGCCATCGGCAAGAAGAACCCCAACCTGCCGTTCCACCCGGCGGTGCGGGCCGGCGATTTCATCTTCGTCTCCGGCCAGGTCGGCAAGGACGCGGAGGGGAACATGGTCGACGGCACGATCGAGGAGGAGACGCAGGCGACCATCGACGCGATCCGCCGCATCCTCGCCGAGGACGGCGCGACGCTCGACGACGTCGTGCGGGTCACCACCTATCTTCAGGACACGCGCGATTTCGGCCGCTACAACAAGGTGTTCGGGGCGAATTTCACCAATGCGGGCGGCCTCGCCCGCACGACGGTCGAGGCGAAGGCCGTGATCAACACCAAGATCGAAATGGATGCGATCGCCTACAAGCCGCTGAAAAAGTAGAAGCGGGGATGGCAGCGAAACGGGAGGGTTCGATGATCAGAGTGCTGGGGCGGCAGACCTCGGGGAATGTCCAGAAGGTCTTGTTCATGCTGGACGAGATCGGCGTTCCTTATGCGCGCGAGGATTACGGCCGCCAGTTCGCCAATACGCAGACGCCGGAATACCTGTCGCTCAATCCGAACGGCAAGGTTCCGACGCTTGTCGACGGCGACACGGTTATCTGGGAATCGAACACCATCCTGCGCTACCTCGCGGCCACGCATGTGCCGCAGCTGACCGGCGCGACGCCGGCCGAGGCGAGCGAGGTGGAGCGCTGGATGGACTGGCTGCTCGCCAGCGTGAACACCGCCTATGTCGCCGTGTTCAAGGATTCTCAAAAGCCGGCCGAGGAGCGGGCCCCGGAGTTTGCGGCGCAGGCGAAGGAGCTCGCGGCTGCGCTGGCGATCGCCGACGGGCACCTGCAAGGCAAGGAGTGGTTCGCGCTCGGCCGCATGACCATCGCCGACATCGCGCTTGCGCCGATCTTCAAGCGCTGCCTCGGCTTTCCCATCGAGCGCCCGGCATTTGCCGCTCTCGACCGCTGGATGGGGGCGATCGCCTCGCGCCCCACGTTCCAGTCGGCGACCGGCGCGAAACCAGCGGCGTCCGCGGCTTGAGGGACAGCATGCATTGCGTCTGGAGCCCACCCGACTTCCCTCACGGGGAGGTGCTCCGTGCAGCGGAGCCACGAACCGCGCACGGACGCGTAGCCCGGATGAAGCGAAGCGCAATCCGGGGATCGGTTGGCAGCCCCGCATTCCGCTTCGCTCCATGCGGGCTACGAAGGCCCGCACGGAGGATAAGGCCGGTGATAAACAGATGCCTTTGAAAGCTGCGTTGATCGGCCTTGGCACGATGGGGCCCGGCATCGCCGCGCGGCTTGCCCGCGGCGGGATTACGGTGCGCGCGCATGACAAATCGGCCGAGGCGACGGCCCGGGCGCGGACGCAGATCCCCATTGCCGAAGGCGTTCTCGACCGGCTCGGCATTGCCGCCCCGCAGAGCGGCGCTGGCGCGATCACCTTCCACGACGACCTGGCGAGCGCGGTCGACGGCGCCGATCTCATCATCGAGAACGTGCCGGAGAAGCTGGAGATCAAGGCGGAGGTCTATCGCGCGCTCGACAGCCTCGTGCCTGCCGATACGATCGTCGCCTCCGACACGTCCGGCCTGCCGATCACCAAGCTGCAGGCCTTCATGTCCAACCCGGAACGGGTGGTCGGCATGCACTGGTCGAACCCGCCGCACATCATCCCGATGATCGAGGTGATCGCCGGCGAGAAGACGGCGCCGCGGACGGTGGATTTCGTCGTGCGGCTGATCCGCGAGCTCGATCTGCTGCCGGTCGTGGTGAAGAAGGACGTGCCCGGCTTCGTGGAGAACCGTGTCCTTTACGCCCTCCTGCGCGAAGCGGTAGCGCTGGTCGAATCCGGCGTCATCGACCCGGACGATCTCGATACCTGCGTCTCCTGGGGGATCGGCTACAAGCTCGGCATCGTCGGGCCGATGGCGCTCCTCGACATGGCCGGGCTCGACATCTACGAATCGGTGAGCAGCTTCCTCAACGCCGACCTTTCGACGCGCAGCGACGTGGCGCCCTTCGTGCGCGAACGCACCGGCGCCGGCAGGCTCGGCATGAAGACGGGCAGCGGCGTCTACAGCTATACGCCCGAAAGCGCCGCGGCGCTGCAGACGGAGCGCGCCGCCCGCTTCGTCGCAGTCCGCAAGGCGCTCGAGGGGCGGGCATGACCCGTCTTTTCGCCGCCGCTGCTTTGACTTGCCGCGCCGGCGCGGGTCCTCCCCCGTCGCCTGCGACGGGGGAGGGGGACCATGCGCAGCATGGTGGAGGGGGCAAGTTCAAGCACGGCGGCCGGCATTCGCCCCCTCCACCGTCGCAGCCTGTCCTCGGGCCGGCCGGAGGCCGGACCCGGGGGGCGGTCCCCCTCCCCCGCTGCGCGGGTGAGGAACCGGTCGCCGGCCCTTGGCTTACCGGCGCGACCCCGCAAAGCTATTGGCAGACGAGCCGGTCGCCTATGGGCGCGCAGGTGAGCTCGATCGGCTCCGGCGGTTCGCCGGCGCGGCGCGCGAGCGGCACCGCGCTGCGCGTCGTCCAGCTGCGTCCCGCCAGCCCGCACCACAGCGCCTGGACAGGCATGCGAGCCTGCAGCTCGTTCAGGATCGAGACCTCGCCGCTTCTCGGATCGAACCACAAAGTCGCCCGCACTGCCTCGTTCGGCCCAGCTTCGCCGAGATCGAGCGAATACCAGTGGGCGATTGCGGCTGAGCAGGCGATGCGCCCCGGTCCCCCGTTCGTCGCGCTGAAAGGGATGGCGATCGCGCCCTCAGTGCCGCGGACTACCGGCTGCGCCTCTTCGGCGGGCGCGTGCGCGGCGGAGAGAGCCGCGAGCAGGGCGATGAGGGAAAACACCGGCATCCGCGCAGGTCGCCTTGTCATGGAGGTGAAACCCGTGCTCGCCGGCCGCATCAAAACGTTCGTGTAGCATCGAAAACCAGAAGAGGGAGAACAGGGATGTCCAAAAAATCGGTCTTGATGAGCGTCGGCGCCTTCGCGCTGATCGGCTTTCTGTCGCAGGCGGCGCTGGCCGCGGAGGTGAAATCCATCGCCATCCTGACGCCCGAGCAGGGCACGGATTTCGGCTGGAACCAGCAGGGCATCGAGGCGGCGAAGGCGGCCGCCGCGAAGGAGGGCGTCGAGGTCGTTGTCGCCGAGAATCTCGGCTACGGCGACGTGCGCCCGACGCTTCGGGAGCTCGCCGAGGACGGCGCCAGCCTGATCATCGCGCATGCCAGCGGCTACAACACGGCCGCGCCGGAAATCGGCGCCGAGCTGAACGTGCCGGTGGCGATCGTCGACTCGCCCGACGCGCTGAAGGCGGGGGCGATCGCCGACTATACGCTGAGCGGCCATGAGGGCGCCTACCTCGCCGGCCGGCTGGCGGCGAAGATGAGCCGCACCGGCACGGTCGGCATCGTCGTCTCCGGCGAGCCTCCGTCGTGGAACTCGCAGTCGGCCGCCTTCGCCGAAGGGGCCAAGGCGGAGAAGGCCGACATCAACGTCCGTTACGCGGTGATCGGCCCGGCCGCCTACAGCGACGCCGCCGGCGGCAAGCGGGTGACGGAATCGCTGATCGCGGCGGGCGCCGACGTCATTTTCGGCCAGGGCAACGGCTCCAGCTTCGGCATGCTCCAGGCGGTCGAGACCACCAAGGCGACGGACGGCGGCAAAGTCCTGTTCATCGACGTGATCGGCGACAAGACCAGCATCGACAAGGGCAACCTTCTGAGCTCGGTCGTGTGGGACATGACGCCCGTCTACACCGCGATGATCCAGGATCTAAAGAACGACACGTTCGGCACGAAGAATTATCAGATCGGCCTTGCGGACGATTCCGTGCGGCTGCTGAAGACGCCGCAGATCCCGGACGACGTCTGGGCCGAGATCATGGCGATCCGCGACGACATCATCAGCGGCAAGATCAAGGTCGAGCCCGCCTTCGACGCCGCGGCGGTGCACGAGCGGGTGACCGCGGTCGAATAGCCTTCGTAGCCCGCATGGAGCGGAGCGAAATGCGGGACCTTCGCGGATGACCCCGGATTCCGCTTCGCTTCATCCGGGCTACGACGGACCGCCCGGCGCTCCCATCGTCGAGCTCGTCGGCATAACCAAGCGGTTTCCCGGCGTGGTCGCCAACGACCGTGTCGATCTGGCGATCCGGCCGGGCGAGGTGCATGTCCTCCTCGGCGAGAACGGGGCGGGCAAGTCGACCCTGGTCGGCATGCTGTCGGGCCTGCTTCATCCCGACGAAGGCGAGATCCGCGTTGACGGAACGCCGCGGTCGATCGCGTCGCCGCGGCGGGCGCTCGACCTGGGCATCGGCACGGTGTTCCAGCACGTGATGCTGGTGCCGACGCTCAGCGTCGCCGAGAACATCGCGCTCGGCGGGGCCTGGTGGCGGCGTCCGAACCGCAAAGAACTCGCAGCGCGAGCTCGCGAAGACCGGCGAGAGCATCGGCGTCGCGGTCGATCCGGACGCCGTCACCGGGTCGCTGTCGCTCGGCGAGCAGCAGCAGGCGGAGATCGTGCGCGCGCTGATGCGCGGCGGCCGCGTGCTGGTTCTCGACGAGGCGACGGCGATGCTCACGCCGAAAGGCGCCGAGGAGCTCGGCGCGCTGATGCGCCGGCTGGTGGCGCGCGGCTTCGCGGTCGTCTTCATCACCCACAAGCTGCAGCGAAGCTTTCGCCTATGGCGACCGCATCACCGATCCTGCGGCTCGGCCGAAAGGTCGGCGAGATCGGGCCGGAGCGCCTGAAGGCGATGGACGAAGCCGCGGCGACCGCCGAGATCGTCCGGCTGATGTTCGGAGCGTTGCCGCCGGGCGAGCGCGGGTGCGCCGGCCGCGGCTGCCCGCGTCCGCGCCGGCGCACGGGCGAACCGTGCTGGAGGTCAGCGGCCTCGACGTCGACGATGCCCAGGCGGCGGTTCGCGGCGATCAGCCTCTCCGTCGCGGCGGGCGAGATTCTCGGCATCGCCGGCATCGACGGCAACGGCCAGAAACAGCTCGCCGAAGCGCTGGCCGGCCAGCGGCCGCGCGGCCGCCGGACAGATCCTCCTGGAAGGCCGGGAGATCCAGCGGCTCGACGTCGGCGCGCGGCGGCGGCTCGGACTTCGCTATGTGACCGACGACCGGCTGTCGGAGGGCACCGTCGCGAGCTTTCCCGTCGCGACCAATTTTCTGCTGAAGCAGATCGGCGACGCGCCTTTCTGGCAGCGCGGCATCGTGCGCCCGGCCGCCATCGCCGCACATGCGCGCCGGCTCATCGGCGACTTCGACATCCGCACGCCCGGCGAGGCGACGCCGATCGGGCGGCTTTCCGGCGGCAACATCCAGAAGGCGCTGCTGGCGCGCGAGCTCTCCGGCCCGGCCAAGGTGGTGATCTTCGCCAAGCCGACCACCGGCCTCGACGTGCAGAACATCGTGGCGACCCGCCGCCGCATCCTGGCAGCCGCCGAAGCGGGCATCGCCACGATCCTGATCTCCACCGACCTCGACGAGCTGCTGGAGCTCTCCGACCGCATCGCGGTCATGTCGCGCGGGCGGCTGGTCGGGACGGTGGCGCGCGGCGACGAGGCCCGGCGGCGGGTCGGCGAGCTGATGGTCGGCATCGCGGCATGACGCAACTGGCGGAAACCGGGCCGGCGGCGCGCAGGCGGGATCCGGCGGGCGCCGCATGGCTGCGCCCGCTCCTCCTGACGCTCGGCCCGATCCTGGCTGCGCTCGTCGTCTCGGGCGCGGTGCTGCTCGCGCTCGGCGTCAATCCGCTCCACTATTACGGCTACGTGCTGCAGCGCGGCCTCGTCTCGCCCTCGGGCTTTCAGGCGACGATCACGCGTATGGCGCCGCTCTTGCTGATCGCGGCGAGCCTGATCGTCGCCTTCCGCGCCGGCATCTGGAATCTCGGCGGCGACGGGCAGTTCCTGCTCGCCGCGGTCATCGTCGCCGCCGCCGCGCCGGCGCTCGCGACAATCGTGCCGGTCTGGCTCATGCTGGTGACGTGCCTCGCGCTGGCGGCATTGGTGGGCGCGGTGTGGTCGGTCCTGCCGGCGCTGCTGCGCGCCTACCAGGGCGTCAACGAGATCATCACCACCCTGATGATGACCTTCCTCGGAGTCTCGCTGGCGAACGTCCTTGTGAAGCTCGCCTTCCTCGATCCCGCCACCACCGTGCCGCAGACGCGCACGCTGCCGGTCGAGGACCGGCTGCCGCGGCTCTTCGGGACGACGGTGTCCAGCGGGGTCCTGATCGGGCTCGCCGCGGTGATCGTCGTTCACCTGGTGATGACGCGCACGGCCTTCGGACTGAAGCTGCGAGTGGTCGGCGCCAATGCGCGCGCCGCCATCCATGCCGGCCTTCCGGTGCCGCGCCTGACGGTCGCCGTCTTCGCCATCTCCGCGGCGCTGGCGGGCCTTGCCGGAGCGGTCGAGATCCTCGGCGTGCAGGGCAATGTGCGGGCGGACTGGAACCCCGCCTATGGGTTGACCGTGGTCCCGCTGGTTTTCCTGGCGCGCTTCAACGGCTTTGCCTCGATCGCCTTCGTTTTCCTGTTTTCGGTCCTGTCGATCGGCGGCGAGAGCGCCGCGCGCCGGCTCGGCGTGCCCAATTTCTTTACGCTCGTGGTCGTGTCGGTGCTTTTGATCCTGCTGGCGCTCGTCGAGTATGCCGATCACCGTTACCGGCAGACGGTTCGGAGCTGAGCGGTGCAGGGTCTCTTCACCGACGCGTTCCTGACTTCTCTCGTGCTCGGCGCGATTACGGCGGGCATTCCGCTGCTGCTCGCGGGCCTCGGCGAGCAGATCTCCGAGAAGGCGGGCGTTCTCAACATCGGCATCGAAGGAATGATGCTGGTCGGCGCCTATTGCGGCTTCCTCGTCGCCTACAAGACAGAGTTCGATCTGGCTCGGCTTTCTCGGCGGCGCGGCGGGCGGCGCCGCAGTGGCGGCGCTGATGGCGATACTCTGCGTCCGCCTCGGCCTGAACCAGATCGTCATCGGCATCGCGCTGACGCTCGGCGCCGACGGCCTGACCGCGCTCCTGCACCACTTCCAGTTCAGCGCGACCTATCCACGCCTGCCCGGCGTGGCCACGCTAACAATCCCGCTTTTTGCTGAGATCCCGATCCTCGGGCCGGCGCTGTTCGACCGGCCGCCTATCGTCTACCTGGCTGTCGCCCTGGTCTTCGTGCTGGGATACGCCTATCGCCACACCAATCTCGGCCTCAATCTGCAGGCCGCCGGCGACAAGCCGGCGGCGCTGGACGCCGCGGGCGTCGACGTGGTGCTCACGCGCAGTCTCGCCGTGCTCGCGACCGGCGTTTCTGGCCGGCGTCGGCGGCGCCTTTCTTGCGGAGGTGGGCGCCGGCATCTTCGTCCCGTTCATGACCAACGGGGCCGGCTTCATCGCAATCGTGCTCGCCATGCTGGCGCGCGGCCGCCCGACCTGGGTGCTTTTCGGGGCGCTCCTGTTCGGCGCCTGCTTGTCGATGACCACCGCCCTGCAGGTCGCCGGCGTGGATATTCCCACCGACGTGATCCAGATGCTGCCTTTCGCCGCCGTCATGGCCGTGCTCGTCGCTTTCGGCCGCCGGGCAAGCCTGCCGGCGGCGCTCGGCATTCCGTACGTCCGCGGGGCGCGCTGATGCCCCAAGCCCGATGATCTCCAGGGGGTCCGATCATGCCTGACACGAAAGTCTATCTGCTCGACGGCGGCTCGCTCGTTCTCGACGGGTTTCACATCTACTGGAACCGCGGTCCGGGCGGCGAGATCCGCTTCCCGGTCTATTCCATCCTGATCGAGCACAGCGAGGGTCGCTTCCTCGTCGACAGCGGCTACGACTACGATCATGTCATGAAGGTGCTGCCCTTCGAGAAGCCGCAGCAGACGGAGGACCAGACCATTCCCGGCGCGCTGAAACTCCTCGGCCTCGAGCCGAAGGACATTGGCGTCGTCATCAACTCGCACTTCCATTTCGACCATGTGGGCGGCAACAAGTTCTTCCCGCACGCAAAGAAGATCTGCCACAAGGACGAGATCGCCCAAGCGGCGAATTGCGAGGTGTTCGAGCACCTGGGCTATTCGGACCTCACCTTCTCGGCCGAAGCGGCGGAGGCGCGGGGGGCGGCCGCGCAGCTCCATCCCGGCACGACCAGGGAGAACTCGCGCTTCGAAACCATCGAAGGCGACGTGGAGATCGCCAAGGGCGTGCATCTCATCTTCACGCCCGGTCACGCCATCGGCCACTACAGCCTCATGGTGGAGTTCGCCAACCGCCGGCCGATCCTCTTCACCATCGATGCCGCCTACACGCAGAAGAACTTCGAGACGCTCTGCCAGGCGTCCTTCCATATCGATCCGGTCAAGGGCGTCGCATCGATGAAGCGCCTGAAGGAAATCGCCGCCAAGCACGACGCCGAGGTCATGTTCTCGCACGACATGGAAAATTTCCGGACCTACCGGACCGGTGCGCATTATTACTCTTGAGGTATCGCTGCAGGAACGGAGGGAATGTCGATGACGCAAGATCGCGGAGCCGACATTCACGCTGACATCAGGACCGGTAGACGCCTATCCGGCGGTGCTGCGCAACCTGTCGCGAACCGTCCTCTACGACTACGACCCGGCCTTCCAGATGACTTACGAAAAGGTCAACGAGAAGGCGCAGGAGGCGATGCGCCTGTCCAATCCGCCGGTGATCCTGCACGGCGAGCCGGTGCTGGGGCTGGAAGCGGCGGCGGCTTCGCTCATCGCCCGCGGCGACGTCGTGCTCAACCTCGCCTCCGGCGTCTACGGCAAGGGCTTTGGCTTCTGGGCAAAGCGTTATTGCGCGGAGTTGGTGGAGATCGAGGTCGCCTACAACGATTCCATCGATCCGGCTGCGGTCGCCGCGGCGCTGAAGGCGCGGCCGGACATCAGGATCGTCTCGGTCTGCCATCACGATACGCCGTCCGGGACGCTCAATCCCATCGAGGCGATCGGCCGCATCGTCGCCGATCACGGGGCTTACCTGATCGTCGACGCCGTCTCCTCCTTCGGCGGCATGGAGGTCCATCCCGAGGCCTGCAGTTCCGACATCTTCGTCACCGGTCCGAACAAGTGCCTGGGCTGCCCGCCGGGGCTTTCGCTGCTCGGCGTCAGCCGGCGCGCCTGGGACAAGATGAAGGCCAATCCCGACGCGCCGCGCGCCTCCATGCTGAGCATCCTCGATTGGGAGGAGGCGTGGCGGCACGACCGGCCGTTCCCCTTCACGCCTTCCGTTGCCGAGATCAACGGGCTCGATGCGGCGCTCGACCTCTATCTCGAGGAGGGGCCGGAGAATGTCTGGGCGCGGCATGCCTTGACGGCCGCGGCCTGCCGCGCCGGCGTGAAGGCGATGGGCCTGAAAATCTGGCCGGCGCGCGAGGAGATCGCCTCGCCGACGACCACGGCGGTCAGGATTCCGGACGGCATCGCGGACGAGGCGCTGCGCAACGCGGTCCGGTCGCGTTACGGCGTGGCATTCTCCTCCGGGCGTGGCGAGACGCTCGGAAAGCTCGTCCGCATCGGGCATATGGGCCCGACCGCCAGGCCGCTCTATGCGGTGATCGCGCTCGCCGCGCTGGGCGGCGCGCTCAACAGCCTCGGGCGGAAAACGGATATCGGCGCCGGCATCGATGCCGCCATGGCGGTGATCGACGGGGCGCAGTGATCGAGCCGATCCAGGAATGCTTCGAAGGAGGGTTGAAATGGCAGGTCGTTTCGACGGGAAGACGGCGATCGTCACCGGAGCGGCGCAGGGCATCGGCAAGGCGATCGCCGCGCGGCTCGCCGGGGAGGGCGCCCGGGTCGTGGTTGCCGACGTGAACGAAGCCGGCGCCGCGAAGGTCGCCGAAGAGATCGGCAACGGCGCCTTCGCCGTGCATTGCGACGTGTCGGACGAGGCTTCGGTGACGGCTCTCCACGAGGCGGTGATGCAGAAGGCCGGGGGCGTCGACATCCTGGTCAACAACGCCGCCATCGTCCCCTTCATCGCCTGGGACGACGTCGATGCCGCCCATTGGCGCCGCATCATGGACGTGAACCTCACCGGCACTTTCCTGGTGGCGCGCGCCAGCTCCGACATCATGCGCAAGACCGGCACCAAGGGGCGGATCGTGAATATCTGCTCCAACTCGCTCTTCGCCGGCACGCCGAACATGGCCGCCTATGTCGCCTCGAAAGGCGGGGTCTTCGGCTTCACGCGGGCGCTTGCCACCGAGCTCGGCAAATACGGCATCACCGTCAACGCCGTCACCCCCGGCCTGACCGAGACGGAGGGCGTCAAGGCAAGCCCGCACAACGAGGCGTTCGGTTTCGTCGAGATGCTTCAGGCAATCAAAGGGAAGGAGCAGCCCGAAGACGTGGCCGGCGCGGTGGCGTTCCTTGTTTCCGACGACGCGAGCTTCATCACCGGCCAGACGCTCAACGTCGACGGCGGCATGGTCCGCTGGTAGCGGGTTGAAGATCGCCTGCCACTGCCGAGCGCCGGCGAGTACCCTGAACTCGTTGAAGCGTGATACAGAAGGATCGTCATCCTCGGCCGAGCGAAGCGAGAGCCGAGGACCCAGTAGGGTCGTGCCGGGCTCTCTGGGTTCTCGGGTCTCCGCTTCGCTGCGCCCGAGAATGACGGCCTTAAAGGATTGCCCCCTGTATCTGGTAAAGTGAGGTACTAGCTAGCTTCCGGGCTGTGCGAGAGCCTCAAGACGCTCGGCGAGCTGGTTCAGCTCCCAGGCGCGGACCAGGGTGGATGCTTCCGACCAGGTCGGCGTCTGGTCCTGCAAGGAGGGAAGAGGGGCCGAAGCGTCCATGGTCGCAAGCCGGCGGTAGAGGCGGAGCGCGTCGGCCTGGGCGGCGAAGCGTCCGGCGGCAAGCGCGTCCTCCAGCGTGCCGTAGGTGCGCAGCAGGCTCGCAGCGCCCTTCGCGCCGACGCCCTTCGCCCCCGGCAGCTTGTCCGAAGGGTCGCCGCGGAGCGCGATGAAATCGGGCACCTGCCGGGGCTCGACGCCGTAGCGTTCGCGCACCTCGGCCGGGCCGATGCGCGCCATCTCGCCGGCGCGCACCGGATGAACGATGGTCGTCGAGGGCGAGGCCAGCTGGAACGTGTCGCGATCGCCGCTCGCCACGATCGCGGACCCGCCGCGCCGCTCCTCCTCGGCGACGGCTGCGGCCAAAAAATCGTCGGCCTCGTATCCGGCCGCCTTGGCGTTGGCGAATCCGCAGGCCGCAACGAGCTCCGGAAGAGCCGCGAGCTGCTCGACCAGCTCGTCGTCGAACTCGCGCCCGCTCTGGTAATCGGGAAAAGCTTCGTGCCGATAGGTCGGCGCATCGAGCGTGTCCCAGCCGACCAGCACCGCCCTCGGCTGCTCGGTCTCATAGAGCCGCAGGAGGTAATTCGCGAAGCCGACGATTGCGCCGCCGCCGCGGCCGCCAGCCCGCCGGATCGACTTGGGTAGCCCATGATAGGCGCGATGGGCGAAAGAATCCCCGTCGACGACCAGCAGCGGCTTTGTCATCGGCAAAACGCTCCCGGCTCCGCGCATCAGATCGGCGACCGCTCCAGCGGCCGAATTTCGAGAGCGGTGTTCAGAGTCGCTTCACCCTCGTCTCGCGTCGTGTGGAACTCGTTAAGATTCCTTAGCGAACACCCCCCTAGGATGCCCGTCAAATTTGGGACGTCGATCTCATGCGCTGTTTACGCAGGTTCCTCCGCGAGCAAGCGGGTGCGGCTGCGACTATCTTCGCGCTTTCGGCTCCGGTCATTTCCGGAAGCGCACTGCTGGCGGTCGACTTGGCGACGCTCGTGCGACAGCGAGCCAGCCTGCAGGACGTAGTCGATGCGAGCGCGCTGGCAGGCGCCAAGGAGCTTCACCTTTACCAGACCCGATATTCCGCCTTGCAGGAGAGCGTCCGCGAGCGTGCGCTCGCGCTCGCGTCGCAAAGGGGACTCGACAGCACGCATCCGGCCGTCGAAGTCAGCGTTGACGCAGAGCGGGGCACCGTCACCGTCGCCTCAGAGGCCGCCCCTGAAACGATTCTGCTGGGACCGCTGGGCTACCTGGACCGGATCGCCACCGTAGCGGTGGCGCGCGCCTTTGGCAGCGTACGGCTTTGCGTCCTGACACTCGATGGCGACGGCAGCCCTGCTCTCCACGGCACGAGCGGGGCCAGCCTGGAGGCGGCCGAGTGCGCGGTGCAGTCGAATTCCCGGGCCCCGAACGGCATCGAGATCGATGGCCCGAGCAGCGTGACGGCGCGCGCCATCTGCTCGTCGGGCGGCGTGGAGGGCTCCGACTTCACGCCCGCCGCGGAGACGGACTGTCCTCCCATCGAGGACCCCCTGGCCGGGCGGCCGGCGCCCGACCCGGGACCCTGCACGGCGAACGAGCTCACAATCATCCTGCCGCGCACGATTTCGCCGGGGCACTATTGCGGCGGGCTGACGCTCGGACCGACTGCGCTGGTGAGGGCGCAGCCCGGCGAATATGTGATCAGCGGCGGTCCGCTTGTGCTCGGCCCGGCCGCCTCGCTCACCGGCGACGGCGTGAGCTTCCGCTTCATCGATGAGCAATCGACCTTTTCCTTCGGGCTGGGCTCGATCGTGGAGCTCAGCGCGCCGACCAGCGGGCCGATGGCCGGGTTTCTCTTCTATCAGGAGCCCGGTCTTCCGAAGGGCATGCAGTTCCTGATCGGGACCGACCTCGCCACCAAGCTTCTCGGGACGATCTACCTGCCGAGCGGCACGTTGAAAATCGACGTGCTGGGCCTGGTGGCGGCGGATTCGGCCTATACGGTGATCGTCGCGGATCGGCTCGACGTCAAGCGCGCCAATCTCGTCATCAATTCCGACTATGGAGCCACCGACGTTCCGGTGCCGCAGGGAGTCGGCCCAACCGGCGGGTCGGTGTCGCTGGCGCGATAAGCGCAGCGTCCGGCGCAGCAAGAATGAGCTTCATGCCGCGTCGCTGGAAAGGGCCGGCATCGCCGATGCGCTGTCCGAATCCTTCGTCTTAAGCCGGGCGATCGCCTGAACTACGCGCCGGTATTCGGTCGACAACGCGTCGAGGACGGGATCGATCAGGATCGAACGGTCGCCCTGGCGGGCCCGCGCCTCCACCGTCTCGCAGTGCTGCGCCAGCGCCAGGGCGCCGATATTCCGGCTCGGCGATTTCAAAGCGTGCGCCTCGACCGCGACAAGCTCCAGATCGCCGGCGGCCAAGGCATCGTCCAGAGCCCGCCGGCGGGACGGAGCATGCGACATGAAAAGTCCTAGGAGCTTCACCAGGACTGCGTCGCTGCCCTTACCCAGTTCGCGGAAGCCGGCGAGGATGTCGGCGTCGAGGGGCTCCGCTTCTGATGGCGCGCGAGGCGTCCCGGAGGTCAGCGGACGGGAATTCTGCTCCGCGTTGATGTCCGTGTCATTGTCCGATGGGGCAGGGGCCCAGCGGCCGAGGCAGCGGGAGAGACTTTGGATCGTGATCGGCTTCAACAAATGGTCGTCCATGCCGGCGGCCTGCCAGGGTGCGCTCGCATCGGTGTGGGCGGTCAAAGCGATCACCGGCGTCCTCGCGGCGCCGGTCGTCTCCTCATGGCGGCGAATTGCGCGCGTCGCCGCAAAACCGTCCATCACCGGCATGCTGCCGTCCATGAGCACGAGGTCGAACTTTTCCCTGCGAAACGCCGCGACGGCCTCGGCGCCGTCGGCGACGAGAGAGCACGTGGCGCCAAGCAGCGTCAGGACCTCTTTCGTGACCTCCAGATTGACCGGCGAATCGTCGGCGACGAGGACGCGAAGGTGCGGCCGCAAATAAGCCAGCGGTTCGGTTCCCTGGCTCTGCTCCGGGAGGGCGGCCGGGCGGGCTTGCCCGGCATCGGCCAGCAGGCTGGTCACGTCGCGCGAGATCAATGGCCTGGTGAGGTTTTGCCGGCGTTCGTCTAGCTCGGAAGCCTCGCCGGGGGTGGCGATGGATATCAGGCGGGCGGAGGGGATGCCGGCGGAGTCGCCATGGTGCAGAACATCACGATGCTCGGCAAAGACCACATCCGCCCTCTTTGCAGCGCCGGCGGCCGTGTCGGAGGATAGGCCGACGATCTCGTAGCCGGCGTCAGCGAGACCGCGGGCAAGCGCCTGCCGTGTGGCCTCGCCGTCAACAGCGATCACGGCGCGCCGACGCTCTCCGGAAGTCTGACGTCCAGCCGGTAAATTCCTCTGCAGAACCCGCGCCCTTATCGTGAAAAGGAAGCGGGAGCCGTTTCCGGGAGTGCTCTCGGCCCAAATCTCGCCGCCCATCGCGTGCACGAGCCGCTGGCTGATCGAAAGGCCGAGCCCGGTCCCGCCGAAACGCCGCGTCGTCGAGCTGTCCGCCTGCGTAAACGCCTGAAAGACGTCGGCGAGCTTTTCGGCCGGAATGCCGATGCCCGTATCGGAAACGCAAAACTGCAGAACGCACACGTCCTCGTCGGGCCTTCTGCATTCGACATCCACGAAAACGTGGCCGCGCTCCGTGAATTTCAGTGCGTTGTTGACGAGATTGGAGACGATCTGGCTGAGGCGGACCGGATCGCCTTCCAGCAGGCCCGGAACATCGGACGCGATCGCGGCTGCGAGATCGAGATTCTTGGACGCCGCCCGCTCCCAGAAAAGGCCGAGCACGTCACCGATGATTTGTGCCGGGTCTATCCGCCCCTTTTCCAGCGTCAGCTTCCCGGCTTCGATCTTGGACAGATCGAGGATGTCGTTGATGATCGAGAGCAGTGTCTGGCCCGAGCGGGAGATGATCTCGGCATAGCGGAGCTGCCGGGCAGGCAGGTCGCCCCGCGCCAGCAGCTCCGCCACGACGAGCATTCCGTTCAGCGGCGTTCGGATCTCGTGGCTCATCGTCGCCAGGAAATCGGACTTGGCGCGATTTGCCGAGATTGCCACGTCGCGGGCGTCGGCGAGCTCGCGGGTGCGCTCCGAAACGGTCCGCTCCAGGCTCGCCCGATGTTCTTCCAACGCGGCATCGCGGCTGCCGATCTGATCCAGCATTTCGTTGAAGGCATCGACGAGCTGGCCGGTTTCGTCGTCGGAGCGGCGGCGCGCCCGTTGCCCGAAATCGCTGGTGGCGCGGACGCGGTTCATCGTCTCTGCGAGGTCGCCGAGGGGACCCGTGATCGAGCGCTGCAGACGCGCCGCAATGATGAGGCCGACCAGGATCGCGGCGCCTGCGCTCACGACCGCCGCGGCTGCGGCCTCCCGGAATCGCGCGAGGAGGTCGGAAGTATCGACGAGGAGGCTGAGCTGACCCACCTTTCGTCCGCCGCTGACCACATCGGCGCTCACGAAATAGGGGCGACCGAGCAGCATGCTCCAGAAATCGGGGCGCCGGGTCTCGGCTACGCCGCCAGACGTCAGCGCCACGCCCGTTCCGGCTTCGGCCAGAAGATCGCCCGTCGCGTCGCGGATTTCAGCGAAGCCTACCGCCGGAATCCGGCCGATCGAATCAAGCGCCTGGAGCGCCAGGGACCGGTCGCCCTGCGCGACCGCGTTGGCGACCACGGCAGCCAGAACCTGCGCCGTCGCCTGAGTTTCCGTAAGCTTGGCCTCGGCGAACCGGCTGAGCTCCCGATAGCTGCTGACGATGAACGACAGAAATACCGCCGCGGCCAGCGAAGCGGCAATCAGCAATGCAAGTTTGGCTCGTATGGAACGAGCGCGGGGCACGAACACCAGAGATGGCCGCCAGCTACACCAATCCCGTTGTCGCATTCTCCATTAAAGAGAGAATTAATGCGTCCGGCGTAGCTAGGCTTATGCACGCGGGACTTTGGACCGAGCTCGGCGCGTACCGAACGGCGGACAGCGAGAAGATATCTGCGCCGGCCGCGTCGATATTGATCGCCGACGACGATCCGACGAGCCGCCTTCTGGTGGCCGCGTCGCTCGGCAGCCATGCGGGCAAGCTGGTCGAAGCGGAAAATGGCTCCGTGGCTCTCCGGGCGCTGGAATGCGACCGGTTCGACGTCGCCATCGTAGATCTCCATATGCCCGTGCTGGACGGCTTCGGCTTCATCGAGGGCGCACGGTTGCGCGCCGATACGCGTCACCTGCCGATCATCGTTGTAACCAGCCGAAACGACGTCGTTGCAATCGAGCGGGCGTTCGCGCTGGGGGCTACCTCGTTCCTGTCCAAGCCGATCGACTGGAACATCTTCCGCCATCAGGTGGAATACGTTCTGAAGGTCGCGCGAGAGGAACGCGACACGCGAACGGCAAAAGAGCGGGCCGAGCGCCTTGCCGCGTTTCGGGGACGTGCCCTTGCCACGCTGGAAAACGAGATCGGCAGCGCTCTGGCCAGGTTGTCGACGGATCGCCCGATCGATCTTCCGGAGGCGGCAAGTACCTGCGCTGGCGCAGGCCTGAGGGCGGCGCTGGCCCGAGTGCATCGCGCATCCGAGTTCGTCACGGGTGTCGCTCGATTTGAACCTGAGAGCGTGCCGGCGGGAGATCTGATCGAGGAGGCACTCGCGATGGCGACAGGCAATCTGGGCGCGGCGGCTGCCAATCGAGTCGAGCTTGGCACGGACGGCGGCATGGCAGTGTTCTGCGATCGCCGTCAGGCAGCCGAAGCGCTAAGCGAGGTCCTGAGGAACGCCCTTGTCCATTCTCCCTCCGAGCAGAAGGTCAGCTTGGCGGTTGTGGACGTGCCGCCCGACCGCGTCCGCTTTGAAATCGCCGACCGCGGGCCGGGAATCCCGGAGCACGTTTTGGACAATGAACGAGACGCGTTGGGACTGCCATCGCCCATTGGGGATACGCCTGCTCGGACTCCGGGGCTGGGGATGACGATGGCCAGCATGATCGTCGCCCGGCATGGCGGCCATCTCGGGGTCATGTCGGAGCCCGGTCGCGGATCCGAGGTATTCCTCACCTTCCCGAGTTGCGGCGACGATCGCCTAGTGAGTGTGCGCTGAAATGGGTTGCCGCAAATACGAGAACCGAAATTCATTCCATCTGAACCAAGCTTCGCTAGGTCATGCAGCTGTCGATAATTTCCGAGGCATGACGTGATCGCCCTGCAGCGCACCACGAGGAATGCCCTGCCTGGTGAGCGGGAGCCTCCAACCGAGCGGCAGGCCTTCGTCGATTCACTGGAGAACGTCATCCGACGTTCCATCGCAACTGCGATCCCGGCAGCCCTCGTCCTGATCGACCTCAACAGCTTCTCCGAAGTAAACGGCGTATGGGGGCCAGCGGTCGGTGACGAGTTGCTGACCGCGACAGCGCGGAGCGTCGCCAGCTTCGCCGCGGATCGCCTCGACCTTGGAAGCCGCGACGCCGCATTCGCCGGCCGGCTCGATGGCGATCACTTTGGCATCGTCATCCCGGACGTGAAGAGCATCGAGGCGACACGGGCAGCCGTCGCGGATCTCATCCAACACCTGGCGCGGCCGCTCAACCTGTCAGGTCACGCTGTCAGGGTAAGCGCCCGATCGGTCGTCATTCCGATCCCCGCGCAGGGGCGCAGCGTTACGTCCGTATTGGGCCGCGGCTTCCGGCTCCTGAACAGCCGTGCCAGAGGAAGATCGGACGGGGTTCTGGTCCTCGGGGCAGACCCGGTTCCGACAGCCTTCTTCCCTGCGCTCGAGCGGGACCTCGCCGCAGCGCTGGCCTCCGACCAGCTCTCCATTGCGCTTCAGCCGAAAATCGAGATCGCCACCGGCCTCGTGCGAGGTGCGGAGGCTTTGATCCGTTGGAATCATCCGCAATACGGCCCCATAGCTCCGCCGGAATTCATCAGCACGGCGGAGAAGAGCGGGCTTATCTTCAATCTTGGCCTCCGCGTCCTGCGCGAGGCCTGCGTCGCGAGCAACCGGCTGGATGCAGCGGGTCGGGGGCTTAGCATTGCGTTCAACGTATCGCCTCACCAACTCGCCCAGCCGGATTTTCTGGCCAAGGTGCTGGAGGTCGTCGATCGGGAGAGCGTCGATCCCCGGACGCTGGAGATCGAGATCACCGAGACCGCGGCAATGATGGGCGGGGAGTGCATCAATCAAAGCCTGCGGGCGCTTCGCCGCTGCGGGATCGGCGTTGCGATCGACGATTTTGGTACCGGCTTCTCCAATCTCGCATCGCTTTCCGTGCTGCCGGTCGACGTCCTCAAGATCGACCGGTCGCTGGTCGCCTACAACGAGGGTGACGGCAAATCCGAGAAACTGCTCGGCATTGCGATACAGCTGGCGCACACGTTCGACGTGAAAACTGTAGCTGAGGGGGTGGAAACCGAGGCCCAACTCGCTCGTGTCCGCCGCCTCGGCTGCGATTATGTCCAGGGTTTCTTGACGGGCCGGCCGGTAAGCACGGCGGAGTTCGCGAGCTGCTATCTGAGCACTGAGCACCTATCACGCGAGGGGCCTGCTCAGGTTAAAACCTCAACCCTATGAAACACCACATCAGCCTAGGGTTTATGCAATAGACTTAAGCATTAAACCCAGCATAGCCGCGTTCCACCCGTGGCGTGCGCAACGCGGGGGGTGGAGCCGGACGACAACATCGCGGCGCTCTGACGTTCAACGGTTGTTCGCTCTAGCTCGCGTCAGACGTTCCGATCCCCAGGCGAGGCCGAAAGCTCACAATCACGACTCCTTTGCGCGCCACCGAGTCCTCATGCAGCGGTTTCATAAAGGCCGGATCGGTGGAGCTGGCGACTAAATAGGGCGGCTCGTAGCGGCGCCAGATCGTCTCCGTCCGCCCCCGCTCGTGGTTGTAGAGCTGCGCGCACACGACATCGCCGGCACGCCACGACGCGTTAAGATCCAGAAGAGCGATGTCGCCGGGCATGAAACCCAGGTGCTCGAGCGCGCGGGTCTTCAGAACCCAGGCCGTAATGCTGGGCCGCCCTGCTATATAAGCTTTGATCAGTCCGTCAACGTCAGGCTCGGCGTCATACCGATACTCTTGCGCCTCGGGCTCAGCGAGGCCGCGCATCGGCTTGAGATGTTCAAAGCCGAGGGGCGGCGCGACCCCGTGGGTGTCAATGATTTTGGCGATCGTGACGGTCGAAGTGACGTGCTTGTGATCGGGATTGTTGGCAGGCTTGGTCAGCGTGGTGACGGCCACGCCTGCCTCCTCTGCAATCTTCGTTAGAGACTTCCCGGTGACCTTCGGCAGCGCGAGTATCCAATCGCGGACCCGTTTCTGGGTCTCGTCCCTCACACGCGGCAAAGGCTCGCTCCGACTGGCACAAAGTCCAGTGTCAGGGTGCCCTACGCCGCTCTCCGTCGCATCTGGTATTAGGGCGCTTGACATAAGCAGAAAATCACTCCAGTAATAGCTCTTATGCTACACCTCTGGTCCTTCAAGGCAATCAGAAAAACGCGCGGAGCGGATTCGGTCACCCTCGGGTCGCCAGGGGACTTCCAGAGCGAGGCCAGGCGGAATTGACGAAGGCCGTCACCCCGATCGACGCTCTGGTTGGCGTGCGTTTGCGCGCCCGGCGGCAGGAGTTGCAGATCAGCCAGCAGGAGCTCGGCAGAAGACTCGGCATCACCTTTCAACAGGTGCAGAAATACGAGACCGGCAGCAACCGGATGAGCGCGGGACGGCTGAATGACATCAGCGCGGCGCTGGAGGTGCCGATCAGCTATTTCTTCGGCGGCAACGAGGAAGAGGCTGGCGGGTCGCTGACCGGGTTACGGGCGCAGGGCACCTCGCTTTTGATGAAAGAGCCCGGCGCGGTCCGGCTGCTGGCGGCCTATTCGCGGGTGCCAAGCCCCTCGTTGCGAAGAAGCATCGTCGAAATCGTCGAAGGACTCGCCGGCAATCCTCAGATTGTTGTCACGGCGCGTCGTGCCCGGCGCACGGCTCCGGCGGCTGGAAAGAGTGGATCGTAACAATGGGGCGCACGCACGCCTGCTGCGGAACGCACCCCCGCTGTCTCCCGTTAGGCTCGTGTAGCCAGACGGGAGATGACGATGAGAGAGGCGTTGGCGACGATCTGTGTCGCGGTCTTCGTCGCAGCAGTTCCGGCGGCGGGCTATGCCGGCAGCGGCAAAGCATCGAGGGCCCTGGACGAATGGACGACGTTCACGCCTTCGTTGGCGCAGCGGCAGGACGTGCGCGAAGTGTCGCTACCGCGGCCGCCCTACGGGCCGGCGACACCGCACCCCTTCTGCACGCCGGCCCAGCCGATCTGCCCTTGAGCCCGGACCGGAAGTCCTGTGCTCACGGGGCGGATCCGATCCTTTTCGGGGTAGCCGGGTTGAACCGGCACTGCACGCCCCTATCTTCCGGCTGACCTCGGCCGCTTGCCGGGGCCGTCCCCGTCCTCTCCTCCCTGCATTGCCAGCCGAACCCGCGTCTCCCGGCCGCATCGCCCGGCGTTGACCGCTGGCGGCAGGCGGCTAGATTGCCTTAGGTCCCCAGCGCAGCCGGAAGCCATGGATGCCCTTCTTCAGAGCTACTTGCCCATCGTCGTCTTCATCGGCGTTGCGCTCGCCATCGGCGCGGTGCTGCTGATCGCGCCGTTCATCGTCGCCTACAAGCAGCCCGACAGCGAAAAACTGTCCGCATATGAGTGCGGCTTCGCGGCTTTCGACGATGCCCGGATGAAGTTCGACGTGCGCTTCTACCTGGTCGCCATCCTGTTCATCATCTTCGACCTGGAGGTGGCATTCCTGTTCCCCTGGGCGGTGGCCTTCAAGGAGCTCGGCTGGTTCGGCTTCTGGTCGATGATGATTTTTCTCGGCGTGCTGACCGTCGGCTTCGTCTACGAATGGAAGAAAGGCGCGCTGGAATGGGATTGATCGACACGGCAGGGCGCCCGAAGCTCGACGATCCGCATCCGCGCGGCGTTTATGCGCCGCAGGCTCTGCGGCAGCCCGACCCGTTCTTCACCGAGGTCGACAACGAACTCGCCGACAAGGGCTGGCTGGTCACCTCCACCGACGAGCTGATCACCTGGGCCCGCACCGGCTCGCTCATGTGGATGACGTTCGGGCTCGCCTGCTGCGCGGTCGAGATGATGCAGATGTCGATGCCGCGCTACGACGCCGAGCGCTTCGGCTTCGCGCCGCGCGCCAGCCCACGGCAGTCCGACGTGATGATCGTCGCCGGCACGCTGACCAACAAGATGGCCCCGGCGCTCCGAAAGGTTTACGACCAGATGCCGGAGCCGCGCTACGTCATCTCGATGGGCTCCTGCGCCAACGGCGGCGGCTACTACCATTATTCCTATTCGGTGGTGCGCGGCTGCGACCGCATCGTGCCGGTCGACATTTACGTGCCGGGCTGCCCGCCGACCGCCGAAGCGCTTCTCTACGGCGTGCTCCTCCTGCAGAAGAAGATCCGCCGCACCGGCACGATCGAGAGGTAGGGCTGTGGCAGAGCCGGCGGATATGATCCTTCCCTTGTTGCGCGAGATGCGGGCCGAGAACGCGACGCGCCATTCCGAAGTGATCGCCCGACTGCAGGCGCTGGAGTTGGTGCAAGCTTCGTTCAAGCAAGCGCTTGCAGCAGATAGTCTCCTCAGCAAGCTGGTAACCGGCGAATTTGAGGAACGCATCGGGACGCTGGAGCGTAAGGTCCGCGAGCTGGAATCTCGCCAGTGAGCGCCGATCCCGCCAACCTAAGCGAGCACAGCAATGCGAGCCAGCCGGGGCACGGTCTCGGGCCGATGGCCGCGCGCGTCGCAGAAGTGCTCGGCGCGCGCATGGCGGCTCAAAAAATCGCCTATGGCGAGCTGACGATCGAGGTGCCGATCGAGGCGATCGTCGAGACGGTGACGATCCTGCGCGACGATCCGGAGCTGCTCTTCATCTGCTTCATCGACATCTGCGGCGTCGACTATCCCGCCCGCGAGCGCCGCTTCGACGTGGTCTATCACCTGCTCAGCCCGCGCAAGAACGCCCGTATCCGCATCAAGGTGGCGACGGACGCCGACACGCCGGTGCCGTCGATCAGCGACGTTTTTCCCGCCGCCACCTGGTTCGAGCGCGAAGCCTACGATCTCTACGGCATCCTCTTCACCGGCAATCCGGACTTCCGGCGCATCCTCACCGACTACGGTTTTAGGGGCTATCCGCTCAGAAAGGACTTTCCGCTCACCGGTTTCGTCGAGGTCCGCTACGACGACCAGCTCCGCCGTGTCGTCTACGAGCCCGTGAAGCTGCCCCAGGAGTTTAGGAATTTCGATTTCCTGTCGCCGTGGGAGGGGACGGAATACGCTCTGCCGGGGGACGAGAAGGTCAAGCAGTAGCCATGGCTGAAGCCGACGTCCGCAACTTCAACATCAATTTCGGGCCGCAGCATCCCGCCGCGCACGGCGTGCTGCGCCTCGTTCTGGAGCTCGACGGCGAGATCGTCGAGCGGGTCGACCCGCATATCGGGCTGCTGCACCGCGGCACCGAAAAACTCATCGAATACAAGACCTACATGCAGGCGATACCGTATTTCGACCGGCTCGACTACGTCGCGCCGCTGGCCTGCGAACATGCGTTCTGCCTCGCCATCGAGCGGCTCCTCGGCCTGGAAGTGCCGAGACGCGGGCAGATCATCCGCGTCCTCTTCCACGAGATCAGCCGGCTCCTGTCGCACCTCCTCAACGTCACCACGCAGGCGATGGACGTCGGCGCGCTGACGCCGCCGCTCTGGGGTTTTGAGGAGCGCGAGAAGCTGATGGTCTTCTACGAGCGCGCCTCCGGCTCGCGCATGCACGCCAACTATTTTCGCCCCGGCGGCGTGCACCAGGACCTGACGCCAAAACTGATCGACGACATCGGCGCCTTCTGCGAGCCGTTCCTCGGCATCTGCGACGATCTGGAAGAGCTCCTGACCCACAACCGCATCTTCAAGCAGCGCAACGTCGATATCGGCATCGTCAGCCTGGAAGACTGCTGGAAATGGGGCTTTTCGGGCGTCATGGTGCGCGGCTCCGGTGCCCGCTGGGACCTCCGCAAGTCGCAGCCCTACGAGTGTTATGCCGAGATGGATTTCGACATCCCGATCGGCAAGAACGGCGACAATTACGACCGTTACCTGATCCGCATGCACGAAATGCGGCAGGCGACGCGCATCATGAAGCAGTGCGTGGAGAAGCTCCGCTCCACCGACGGCGCCGGCCCTTTCACCAGCCACGACAACAAGATCGTGCCGCCGACCCGGGCCGAGATGAAGCGATCGATGGAATCGCTCATCCACCACTTCAAGCTCTATACGGAAGGCTTTCACGTTCCTGAGGGCGAGGTCTACGCGGCCGTGGAGGCTCCGAAGGGCGAGTTCGGCGTGTATCTGGTCTCCGACGGCACCAACAAGCCGTACCGCTGCAAGATCCGCTCGCCGGGATTCGCGCATCTCCAGGCGATGGACTTCATGTGCCGCGGCCACATGCTGGCCGACGTCTCCGCCGTGCTCGGCTCGATCGACATCGTGTTCGGCGAGGTGGATCGGTAGCCTTCTTTCAGCAGGCGACGGGGTCCAAATGCGACACTCGCATGCTAAGGTGCGCCCATGACCGCCGCCCTGCAACGACGCATGACCGCCGAAGAGTTTCTGAAATGGGCCGATACCCAGGCCGAAGGCCGCTTCGAGCTGGTCGATGGTCAAATCGTCGCTATGGCTCCCGAGCAGATCGCCCATACCCGGACCAAGTCAGCCGTCTGGCGTGCACTATCGCTCGCCCTGCAGGATTCAGGCTTGCCTTGCGAAGCATTCGCCGACGGCGTGTCGGTGGTCACCGGCCGTTATAAGACGAGAGAACCCGACGCTTCGGTGCAATGCGGCGGAGTCGATGATCCCAGCTCTTTGGCTCTTGACCGGCCACTAATCGTCGTCGAGGTCGTGTCGCCGACAAGCGAGCTGGACGACCTCGGTGCGAAATACGCCGAGTACTTTTCGGTCGCGTCGATACGCCATTACGTCATTGTGGATGCCGGAAAAGGGCTGGTGCTGCACCACAGACGTTCCGATGCCGGCTCGATTCAGACGGAAGCGCACCGCGACGGTTGGATCGAATTCGATCCACCCGGCTTTAAAGTCGCGGTCGAGGATCTTTTCGGCAAGCGCTAAGTTTCGTCCCCGGCGCATGTGTCGCGTCGCGTTGGCAGGCTTTCGTCTTGCAGGTGCGAGACGGCGCCTATAATTCCAAGCCAGCGTTCCCGAATTGACTGACGTGGCTCATGGCCGTCCGCCGCCTTGCAGAGCATCAGCCTGAAGATTTTGCCTTCACGCCCGAGAACCGGGTGTGGGCGGAGCGCCAGATCGCAAAATTCCCCGAGGGCCGGCAGGCTTCTGCCGTGATCCCGCTGCTGTGGCGCGCGCAGGAGCAGGAGGGCTGGGTCACCAAGGCGGCCATCGAAAGCGTCGCCGCCCTACTCGGCATGCCCGCCATCCGGGTGCTGGAAGTCGCCACCTTTTACACCATGTTCCATCTGGAACCCGTTGGCGCCAAGGCGCATGTCCAGGTCTGCGGCACTACCCCTTGCATGCTCTCCGGCGCCCGCGACATCATCGAGGTCTGCCGCTCCCGCATCCACGAGCATCCGCACCACGTCTCCGCCGATGGCGCGTTTTCCTGGGAGGAGGTGGAGTGCCTGGGCGCCTGCGTGAACGCGCCGATGGTGCAGATATCGAAAGACACTTACGAAGACCTCACCGTTGAAACGTTCGAAGCGCTGCTCGACGCCTTTGCGCGCGGCGAGCGCCCACGACCGGGCTCTCAGCTCGGCCGGCGGTCTTCCGAACCCGTGACCGGCCTCACCTCGCTGACCGAGATCAGCTACGCGGAGGCCGATGTCGCGGAGCCAGACAACCGGGATTTCCACCCGACCGGCGCCTCGGAGCGGGCGATCCCGCAGCACAGCCCGGCCAATGCGGCGGCGGGCGAGCCGCGCGCGGCCGCGTCGGAATTGGCCGGCGGCGAGCAATTCGAGGCCGAGCAGCAGCGCCGCAAAGGCCGGGCGCCCACCGGCGCGCTCGGCGCTGGGACCGACCCGGCGAGCGCCGAGACCCAGGGCCAGAAGATCGGCCGCGTCGACTCGACCGGCCGCTCCGACGAGGCTGCCGCCCAGGCGATGAATGCGCGCACGCCGGCGAAGGACGCGGCGCTGCCGAAGCAGCCCGTGGAGAACCGGACCGGGCGCCCGGACGCCGACAAGAGCGCGCAGCCGCGTTCCGATCGGGACTCGCGCACAGGCGACAAGGAAGGCTGAGAATGCTCGCCGACAAGGACCGCATCTTCAAGAACCTCTACGGGCTGCACGACCGCAGCCTGAAGGGCGCCCGCTCGCGCGGCGCCTGGGACGGCACCAAGGCCATTCTGGAACGTGGGCGCGACGCCATCGTCAATGAGGTCAAAGAGTCGGGGCTGCGCGGCCGCGGAGGAGCGGGTTTCCCGACCGGCCTCAAATGGTCGTTCATGCCGAAGCAGTCGGACGGCAGACCGCACTACCTCGTCGTCAACGCGGACGAATCCGAGCCCGGCACCTGCAAGGACCGCGAGATCATGCGGCACGACCCGCATCTTCTTGTCGAGGGCTGCCTCATCGCGTCGTTCGCCATGGGCGCGCATACCGCGTTCGTCTATGTCCGCGGCGAGTATATCCGCGAGCGCGAGGCGCTGCAGGCGGCGGTCGACGAAGCCTACGATGCCGGATTGATCGGCGCCAACAACGTCCATGGCTGGGATTTTGACCTCGTCGTCACGCATGGGGCCGGCGCCTATATTTGCGGCGAAGAGACGGCGCTCCTGGAGAGCCTCGAAGGCAAGAAGGGCATGCCGCGGCTGAAGCCGCCGTTCCCCGCCAATATGGGCCTCTATGGCTGCCCGACGACCGTCAACAACGTCGAGTCGATCGCGGTCGCTCCGGACATTCTTCGGCGCGGCGCGGGCTGGTTCGCCAGCTTTGGCCGGCCGAACAATTTTGGCACAAAACTCTACAACATCTCCGGCCACGTGAACGCGCCGTGTACGGTCGAAGAGACGATGAGCATCCCGTTCCGCGAGCTCATCGACCGCCATGCCGGCGGCGTGCGCGGCGGCTGGGACAATCTTCTCGCCATGATCCCGGGCGGCTCGTCTTGCCCGATCGTCCCGGCGCACCAGTGCAACGACGCGATCATGGATTTCGACGGAATGCGCGAGCTGAAGTCGAGCTTCGGCACCGCCGCGGTAATCGTCATGGACCGCTCCACCGACGTGGTGCGGGCGATCACCCGCATCGCCTATTTTTACAAGCACGAGAGCTGCGGCCAATGCACGCCCTGCCGCGAAGGTATGGGCTGGATGTGGCGGGTGCTCGAACGCATGTCGCGAGGCGAGGCGGAGAAGCGCGAGATCGACATGCTGCTGGAGGTGACCCAGCAGATCGAAGGCCATACGATCTGCGCCTTCGCCGACGGGGCGGTCTGGCCGGTGCAGGGCCTGATCCGGCATTTCCGCCACGAGATCGAGGCGCGCATCGACCAGTACTCCGCCAATCCGAAGCCCGCCGAACGGCCGGTTCTGCAGGCGGCGGAGTAAGGGAGCGTTCGATGGCAGAAGAGCCCGACAACATCATGCTGCGGCATCTTAGGGAAATTCGGGCGACGCTTGCGGATCACGGCGCCCAGCTCAAAGAGCTAAGTCAGGGTCAACATCGGATGGAGAAGCAAGTTTCCGATCTGACCAAGCTCGTCAGATACACGCTTGGGCAGTCCAGCGAGACGCAGTTCCGCCAATCGCAAGAGGAAAGCAGGATCGACGAACTGTTCCAGAAGCTGGAGGAACTGCTCTCTCGGCCCGAGCCCGTCGAGTAAACGAGATGGTCGGCGCAACCCGGAACGGTGGTGTCCAACGTCTGAGGCCACGATCTGCGCTTTGCGTCGAAACGCAGAGCCGCGACATCATCGCCAGGATCGTTCAGGACGAGGTAGCAGAGGCAATGCGGCTCGGGCTTTACGACCGACCCGCAAAGCGGGTCGAGAAGGCAAACGGCGCCCCGCGCCGGCGGCGCACGGACAGGTAGGACATGGCGGACCTGCGCAAGCTGAAGGTGGACGGCCGGGAGATCGAGGTCCCCGCCCATTACACGCTCCTGCAGGCCTGCGAGGAGGCGGGGGCGGAGATCCCGCGCTTCTGCTTCCACGAGCGGCTGTCGATCGCCGGCAATTGCCGCATGTGCCTGGTCGAGCTGAAGGGCGCGCCGAAGCCGATCGCCTCGTGCGCCTGGGGCGTGCGCGACTGCCGGCCCGGCCCGAACGGCGAGCCGCCGGAGGTCGTCACCCGCTCCAAGCTGGTCAAGAAGGCGCGCGAGGGCGTGCTGGAATTCCTGCTGATCAACCATCCGCTGGATTGCCCGATCTGCGACCAGGGCGGCGAGTGCGACCTGCAGGACCAGACGATGGCCTATGGCGTCAACTCCTCCCGCTTCCACGAGAACAAGCGCGCCGTGGAGGACAAATATATCGGCCCGCTGGTGAAGACCTGGATGAACCGCTGCATCCATTGCACGCGCTGCATCCGCTTCTCCACCGAGGTCGCCGGCGTGTCGGAGCTCGGCGCCACCGGCCGCGGCGAGGACATGGAAATCACCACCTATCTCGAGCGGGCGATGACCTCGGAGCTGCAGGGCAACGTCGTCGACCTTTGTCCGGTCGGCGCGCTGACCTCGCGGCCCTATTCCTTCAAGGCGCGGCCCTGGGAGCTCTCCAAGACGGAGTCCATCGATGTCATGGACGCGCTCGGCTCCAACATCCGCGTCGACGCGCGTGGCAAGGAGGTCATGCGCATCCTGCCGCGGCTGAACGAGCTGGTGAACGAGGAGTGGATTTCCGACAAGACGCGCCACGTCGTCGACGGCCTCCGCACCCAGCGCCTCGACCGGCCTTATCTGCGCATGGACGGCAGGCTGCAGCCGGTGAGCTGGCCGCAGGCTTTCGCCGCCATCGCCGAGCGCGTTGCGGGCACGTCGGGCGAACGGATCGGCGCCATCGCCGGCGACCTCGCCAGCATCGAAGAGATGTTCGCCCTGAAGCTTCTCATGGAATCGCTTGGCTCCCGGAACGTCGACTGCCGACAGGATGGGGCAGCGCTGGATCCGGCGCTGGGCCGCGCCAGCTATGTCTTCAACGCTTCGGTAGCCGGGATCGAATCGGCCGACGCGGTGCTGATCGTTGGCTCCAATCCGCGCAAGGAAGCGCCGGTCCTCAACGCTCGCATCAGAAAGCGCTGGCGCCTGGGCGGCCTGCCGGTCGCCTTGATCGGCGAGCACGTGGACCTCACTTACGACTACGACTATCTCGGCGCCGGACCGGATTCGCTCGCCCGGCTGATCGGCGGCGAGGGCGAATTCCTAAAGCTGCTGCTGTCGGCCAAGCGCCCGCTGATCCTCGTTGGGCAGGGCGCGCTGATGGGCGCCGGCGGCGCCGGCATCCTCGCCGCGGCCGCCAGGCTTGTCACGAACCTTGGCGCGGCGACGGAAGACTGGATCGGCCTCAGCATCCTCCACACGGCCGCTTCCCGCGTCGGCGGGCTCGACATCGGCCTCGTGCCGGGAGCGGGCGGCCTCAGCGCCGCCGCGATGATCGATGCGGCAGGCCGGGGCGCGCTCGACGTGCTCTTCCTGCTCGGCGCCGACGAGATCGCGATGCCGGCTCCCGGCGCCTTCGTCGTCTATCTCGGCTCGCATGGAGATGCCGGCGCACATCGCGCCGATGTCATCCTCCCCGGCGCCGCCTACACGGAAAAGTCCGGCACCTGGGTCAATACCGAAGGCCGTGTCCAGCTTGGCGCGCGCGCCGCCTTCCCGCCGGGCGATGCACGCGAGGACTGGTCGATCCTGCGCGCCCTTTCCGGTGCGCTCGGCCAGACGCTGCCCTTCGACTCGCTCCCAGAGCTGCGCGCCCGGCTCTACCAGGCGCATCCGGGCATGGCCCGGGTAGATGCCAGGCTGCCGTGCCGTCCGGAGGACATCATCCGGCTCGCCGAACGTGCGCCGCAGACCTTGTCCGGCCCCGCTTTCGTCAGCCCGATCCGCGACTTCTATCTCACCAACCCGATCGCCCGCGCCTCTGCCGTCATGGCCGAATGCTCCGCTCTGCAGCTTGGCCTCGCGGCCCAGGCGGCGGAATAGATCAAGGAAACAGGCGCGCGCAGATGAACGCCTTCATCGAAACCTACGCCATTCCCGGCCTGATCATGGCGGCGCAAAGCGTGTTCTTCATCAGCACGCTGCTGATCATGGTCGCCTTCCTGCTCTACGCCGACCGGAAAGTCTGGGCGGCGGTGCAGCTCCGGCGCGGCCCCAACGTTGTCGGCCCCTGGGGACTGCTGCAGTCCTTCGCGGACCTCCTCAAATTCGTGCTGAAAGAGCCGGTCATCCCGGCGCCCGCCAACAAGGCGATCTTTTTGCTCGCGCCGCTGGTCATGGCGACGCTGTCGCTCTCCGCCTGGGCCGTGGTTCCCGTTGCCGCCGGCTGGGTGATCGCCGACATCAATGTCGGCATCCTCTACGTCTTCGCCATCTCCTCGCTCGAGGTCTACGGCGTCATCATGGGCGGTTGGGCGTCGAACTCGAAATACGCCTTCCTCGGCGCGCTCCGCTCCGCCGCGCAGATGGTTTCCTACGAAGTCTCTATCGGCTTCGTCATCATCTGCGTGCTCCTGACCGTCGGCTCGCTGAACCTTTCCGACATCGTGCTGGCGCAGACGACCGGGGTCGGCACGATGATCGGCCTGCCGAGCACCTTCCTCGACTGGCACTGGCTGCCGCTGTTCCCGCTCTTCATCATCTTCTTCATCTCCGGCCTTGCCGAGACGAACCGCCCGCCCTTCGACCTGCCGGAGGCGGAATCGGAGCTCGTCGCCGGCTACATGGTGGAATATTCCTCCACGCCTTACATGATGTTCATGCTGGCCGAATACGTCGCGGTCGTGCTGGTCTGCGCGCTGACGGTGGTGTTCTTCCTCGGCGGCTGGCTGCCGCCCATCGACATCGCGCCGTTCAACTGGATACCCGGCGTCTTCTGGTTCGTGCTGAAGGCGTGCTTCATCTTTTTCCTCTACGCGATGGTGAAGGCGATGGTGCCGCGCTACCGCTACGACCAGCTGATGCGGCTTGGCTGGAAGGTGTTCCTGCCGCTGTCGCTCGCCGGCGTCGTCATCGTGGCGCTGGTGATGCAGCTGACCGGCTGGGGCGGCATGGAAGTCGCGGGCTAGTCATGTCGCCGGCGCTCATCGGCGGCCTCGTCGGCCTCGCCTTTGCGGTCGCCGAGTATTTTCTCTTCGGCGCGCTGATCGAGCGCGCCGCCCGGCGGAGCGAGGAGGGGCGGGGGCCGCGCATCCTGGATCTCGTCCGAAAGGCCCAATTGGTTCTGTTCCCTGTCATCGGCCTCATCGTCGGGGCGATGCTGGCGAAAAATTCTGGAGTCTTGTGATGGCCAACCTGGCTCAAGCCGCCAATTCGCTGCTCTTGCGCGAGTTCGTCTCGGCGACGTGGCTCGCCCTCAAATATTTTTTCAAGCCGAAGGCGACGGTGAACTACCCCTTCGAAAAGAACCCGGTCAGCCCGCGTTTTCGCGGCGAGCATGCGCTCCGCCGCTATCCGAACGGCGAGGAGCGCTGCATCGCCTGCAAGCTCTGCGAGGCGGTCTGCCCGGCGCAGGCGATCACCATCGAGGCCGGCCCGTGCCGCAACGACGGCACCCGCCGCACCGTCCGCTACGACCTCGACATGGTGAAGTGCATCTATTGCGGCCTCTGCCAGGAGGCCTGCCCGGTCGACGCGATCGTCGAGGGGCCGAACTTCGAGTTCGCCACCGAGACGCGCGAGGAGCTCTATTACGACAAGGAGAAGCTGCTTGCGAACGGCGACCGCTGGGAGCGCGACATCGCCCGCAACATCGCCCTCGACGCGCCGTACCGGTGATGGGCGCATGATCTTCCTCTCCTTGGGAGCAACGCGCGACGCGTTCCCCTCCCGCTTGTGGGGAGGGGCTAGGGGAGGGGTCCTCTCCGCCAGAACTCCCTGTTCGTCCCGCCCTCACCCAGCTGCTTCGCGGCTACCCTCTCCCCACGAGAAGAAGAGGGTTTTTTGGGCCTCTGTGGACGCGTCCAAAACCCTTCGCTAAGAGACCCGCGGCCGGCGCGTCCGGGACCGGCCGGAAACAAAAATGATCCTGCAGCCGCTGTTCTTCTACGTCTTCGCGATCGTCACCGTGGCGTCCGCCTTCATGGTGATCGCCGCGAAGAACCCGGTCCATTCCGTGCTCTTCTTGATCCTCGCCTTCTTCAACGCCGCAGGCCTGTTCATCCTGCTCGGCGCCGAGTTCTTGGCGATGATCCTGGTCGTCGTCTATGTCGGCGCGGTCGCCGTGCTCTTCCTCTTCGTGGTGATGATGCTCGACGTCGATTTCGCCGAGCTCCGCCAGGGTTTTCTGCAATATCTGCCGATCGGCGCCCTGGTCGGCATCATCCTGCTCGTCGAGCTAGTCATGGTGCTGGGCGGCGCGTTGGTCACGCCGGAGAGCGCGGCAGGCTTTGCGTCGCCGACGCCGCCGATCGCAGAAATCTCCAACACCGCCGCGATCGGCCAGCTCCTCTACACCCGCTACATCTTTTTCTTTCAGATGGCCGGCCTGATCCTGCTCGTCGCCATGATCGGCGCCATCGTGCTGACGCTCCGCCACAAGGTCGGCGTCAAGCGCCAGGACATTTCGCGGCAGAACGCCCGCCGGCCGGAGGATTCCGTCGAGGTCGTCCATGTCGAGACGGGCCGGGGGATCTGATGATTATCGGCCTCGGCCACTACCTGACCGTCGCCGCCGTGCTCTTCACGCTCGGCGTCTTCGGCATTTTTCTCAACCGGAAGAACGTCATCGTCATCCTCATGTCGGTCGAACTGATCCTGCTCGCGGTCAACCTCAACCTCGTCGCTTTCTCCGCCTTTTTGGGCGACCTCACCGGGCAGATCTTCGCGCTCCTGGTGCTGACGGTGGCCGCGGCCGAGGCGGCGATCGGGCTTGCCATCCTCGTCGTCTTCTACCGCAACCGCGGCTCCATCGCGGTCGAAGACGTGAACATGATGAGGGGCTGAGGCGGTGTATTCGGCCATTGTCTTCCTGCCTCTTCTCGGCGCGATCATCGCCGGGCTGATCGCGCTGTTCGGCGCGGCTGCCCGCCACCGCGGCGGCGAGCCGCCGGTCGGCGCGGAAGCGCACCAGACCGATCCGCTCGGCGGCCATGCCGGCCAGTACGACCATGCCGCGCCGGTCCCGCATCATGCCTCGGCGATCCCAGTCGCTCACCACGAGCCGCACGGCATCCGCGACGATCACGCCCACCATCCCCAGGCGCAGGGCTCTCTCGCCGCCGAGCTCGTGACCTCCGGGCTGCTGGTGATCTCGGCTATCCTCTCCTGGGTCTCCTTCTTCGACGTGGCGCTCGGTCATACTGAAGCCTTCACCGTCCCCGTGCTGACCTGGGTGCATTCCGGCTCGCTCGTCGCCGACTGGGCGCTCCGCATCGACACGCTGACCGTCGTCATGCTGGTCGTCGTCAACACCGTGTCGTCGCTCGTCCACATCTACTCGATCGGCTACATGGCGCATGACCCGCACCCGCCGCGCTTCTTCGCCTATCTGTCGCTGTTCACCTTCGCCATGCTGATGCTGGTGACTGCCGACAATCTTCTGCAGATGTTCTTCGGCTGGGAAGGCGTCGGCCTCGCCTCCTATCTTCTGATCGGCTTCTGGTATCACCGCCCCTCCGCCAACGCGGCGGCGATCAAGGCGTTCGTCGTCAACCGTATCGGCGATTTCGGCTTCGCCCTCGGCATTTTTGGCGTGTTCTGGCTGTTCGCCTCGATCGATCTCGACACGATCTTCGCCAATGCCGAGGCCGTCGCCGGAGGCCAGGCGATCGCCCTGAGCATGTTCGGCCAGACCTATGACGGG
The DNA here is from genome assembly GCA_963846475.1 of uncultured Alphaproteobacteria bacterium. Taxonomy (GTDB): domain Bacteria; phylum Pseudomonadota; class Alphaproteobacteria; order Rhizobiales; family Afifellaceae; genus DASWJZ01. The sequence goes on from CAWJVZ010000004.1 coordinate 142,787, forward strand.
GCGACGGCGCTGACCGTGATCTGCCTGCTCCTCTTCATGGGGGCGATGGGCAAGTCGGCGCAGGTGCCGCTGCACACCTGGTTGCCCGATGCGATGGAGGGTCCGACGCCGGTTTCCGCGTTGATCCACGCCGCGACGATGGTGACCGCCGGCGTGTTCATGGTGGCGCGGCTGTCGCCGCATCTTCGAGCTGTCCACCACGGCGCTTTCGGTCGTGGCCCTCGTCGGCGCGTTCACCGCCTTCTTCGCCGGCACCGTCGGCCTGGTGCAGAACGACATCAAGCGCGTCATCGCCTACTCGACCTGCTCGCAGCTCGGCTACATGTTCGCCGCGATCGGCGTCGGCGCCTATTCGGTCGGCATCTTCCACCTCTTCACGCACGCCTTCTTCAAGGCGCTGCTCTTCCTCGGCGCCGGCTCGGTGATCCACGCCGTTGCCGACGAGCAGGACATGCGCAACATGGGCGGCCTGTGGCGCCGCATTCCAGTCACCTATGCGCTGATGATCGTCGGCACGCTGGCGCTGATCGGTTTCCCGCTCACTGCCGGCTATTATTCCAAGGACGCCATCATCGAGGCGACGCATGCCAGCGAGATGGCGGTCGGCGGCTTCGCCTTCGTGCTCCTCGTCATCGGAGCGGCGATGACGGCCTTCTACTCCTGGCGCCTGATCTTCATGACTTTCCACGGCGAGCCGCGCGCGCCGCGCGAGGTCATGGACCATATCCACGAGAGCCCGCCGGTGATGCTGGTGCCGCTTGTGATGCTGGCGGCCGGATCGCTGCTCGCCGGCCTGTTTTTCTACGCGCCGCTCGCGGGGGAGGCGGTCGACGAGTTCTGGAAGGGTTCGCTGATCCTCGACCATCATCTCCTGGAGGAGATGCACCATTCGCCATTCTGGGTGGTTGCCGCCCCGACCGTCGCGATGCTCATCGGCTCCGCGCTGGCCTTCTGGTTCTATATCCGGCGGCCGGAAGCGCCGGCGCGCCTCGCCGCCCAGCACGAGGGGCTCTACCGCTTCCTGCTCAACAAGTGGTATTTCGACGAGCTCTTCGACTTCCTGTTCGTCCGCCCGGCCATGGCGCTCGGCCGCTTCCTCTGGAAGAAGGGCGACGGCTGGTTCATCGACGGTTTGGGGCCGGACGGCGTCTCGGCGCGCGTCATCGACATCACCCGCAACGTCGTGCGGCTGCAGACCGGCTACCTCTACCACTACGCCTTCGCCATGCTCCTCGGCATCGCGATCCTCGTCACCTGGATGATGTTTTCAGGATGACGCGCCTGTCTCCGCCCAGATCTCCGCGCACCTGCTCTCCCCCACCGAAGCGGGGTGTTCCCCGCTTCGGCACCCCTGATGGCGAAGTCGGGAACACCCAACTTCGCGCGGGAGAGGCCGAGTCCGCGCGGAGCGCGGAACCGGGTGAGGGTTCTGGCGCCCTGCTCGACGATCTCGTCCCTCACCCGGTCGCTTCGCGACTCGGCCTCTCCCCGGAGGGGAGAGGAGGGGAGCTGCCGCGTCTGCGCTTGGATGCCGCGCCATGAGCTGGCCCATCCTCTCCACCGTCACCTACCTGCCGCTGGTCGGGGCGGCGATCATCTTCTTCTTCATCCGCGGCGATTGTCTCGCACACCGGCAGAACATCCAGAACGTCGCGCTCGGCGTCACGACGCTGACGTTCCTCGTCTCGCTGCTGATCTGGTGGAACTTCCATCTGGAGAACCCCGGCTTCCAGTTCGTCGAGGAGGCGGCCTGGTCGGGCGGCTTCATGACCTACCGGATGGGAGTGGACGGCATCTCCATGCTGTTCGTCATCCTCACCACGTTCCTGATGCCGTTCTGCATCCTGGCGAGCTGGCGCTCCGTAGAGCACCGGCTGAAGGAATACATGGTCGCCTTCCTGGTGCTGGAGACGCTGATGATCGGCGTCTTCACCGCGCTCGACCTCATCCTCTTCTACGTCTTCTTCGAGGCCGGCCTCATCCCGATGTTTTTGATCATCGGCGTGTGGGGCGGGGCGCGCCGGGTCTACGCCGCCTTCAAGTTCTTCCTCTACACGCTGCTCGGCTCGGTGCTGATGCTCCTCGCCATGATGGCGATGTACTGGGAGGCGGGCACCACCTCGATCCCCGAGCTGCTCACCCACCCGTTCCCCGCCCCGATGCAGACCTGGCTGTGGCTCGCCTTCCTCGCTTCGTTCGCCGTGAAGATGCCGATGTGGCCGGTCCACACCTGGCTGCCCGACGCGCATGTCGAGGCGCCGACCGCCGGCTCCGTCGTGCTGGCGGCGATCCTTCTGAAGATGGGCGGCTACGGCTTTCTCCGCTTCTCGCTGCCGATGTTCCCGCTCGCCAGCGCCGATCTGGCGCCGCTGATCTACACGCTCTCCATCGTGGCGATCATCTACACCTCGCTGGTCGCGCTGATGCAGGAGGACATGAAGAAGCTCATCGCCTATTCCTCCGTCGCCCATATGGGCTTCGTCACGATGGGCATCTTCACCATGACCGTGCAGGGCGTGCAGGGCGGCATTTTTCAGATGCTGTCGCACGGCATCGTCTCGGGCGCGCTCTTCCTCTGCGTCGGCGTCATCTACGACCGCCTGCATACGCGCCAGATCGACGCCTATGGCGGCCTGGTGAACCGAATGCCCTGGTACGCCTTCGCCTTCATGGTCTTCACCATGGCCAATGTCGGCCTGCCCGGCACCTCCGGCTTCGTCGGCGAGTTTTTGACGCTTGTCGGCGCCTTCCAGGTCAACACCTGGGTCGCCTTCTTCGCCACAACCGGCGTGGTGCTCTCCGCCGGCTATGCGCTGTGGCTCTACCGCCGCGTCATCTTCGGCAAGCTGGAGAAGGCGCAGCCTCGCCGGCATTCTGGACATGAGCCTCCGCGAGAAGGTCATCCTCGTGCCGCTGATCGCGCTGACGATCTTCTTCGGCGTCTATCCCGCGCCGATCCTGGATGTGACCGCCGCCTCGGTCGACCAGCTCATCGCCAATTACCAGGCGGCGATCTCGGGCGCCTCCTCGACCGCGTTGGCGGCGCCGTGACCGGGATGCGCGTCTGATGATCGAAGCCGAATCTCCTCGACCTCTCGATGATCCTGCCGGAGATCGTGCTCGCGCTCGGCGCCATGATCCTGCTCATGTACGGCGTCTTCACCGGCGAGCGCTCGGCGCCGGCCGTCAATGCCGCCGCGGCGGTCGTCCTGGCCATCGCGATCGTTGCATTAGCCATGCAGGAAGTCACCGGCACCACGCTCGGCGGCGCCTTCGTCGTCGACGGTTTTGCGCGCTTCATGAAGATCGCCGCGCTCGTCGGCTCGGCCGTCGCCATCGTCCTCGCCCAGCGCTTCGCCCGGATCGAGGGCTTCGAGCGCTTCGAATTCCCGGTCCTCATCCTGCTCGCCACGCTCGGCATGCTGGTGATGATCTCGGCGAACGACCTGATCAGCCTCTATCTCGGGCTGGAGCTGATGTCGCTCGCCTCCTACGTCGTCGCCGCCATCCACCGCGACGACACCCGCTCCACCGAGGCCGGCCTCAAATATTTCGTGCTCGGCGCGCTCTCTTCCGGCATGCTCCTCTACGGCGCGTCGCTGGTCTACGGCTTCACCGGTCACACGGGCTTCCAGCCGATCGCCGCGGCGCTGGCCGAGGGCCGCTCCACCGGCCTCGTCATCGGCCTCGTCTTCGTGCTGGCCGGCCTCGCCTTCAAGATCTCGGCGGTGCCGTTCCACATGTGGACGCCCGACGTCTATGAGGGCGCGCCGACGCCGGTGACCGCCTTCTTCGCCTCCGCGCCAAAGCTCGCCGCGCATGGCGCTGCTGATCCGCGTCGTCATCGACGCCTTCGCGCCGATCACCGCGGACTGGCAGCAGATCGTCTCGTTCATCGCTATCGCCTCGATGCTGCTCGGCTCCTTCGCCGCCATCGGCCAGCGCAACATCAAGCGCCTGATGGCCTATTCCTCGATCGGCCACATGGGCTTCGCGCTGGTCGGGCTGGCCGCCGGCACGCAGGCCGGCGTGCAGGGGGTCATCCTCTATCTCGTCATCTACATGGTCATGACGCTCGGCGCCTTTGCCTGCATCCTGGCGATGCGCCGCGACGGCGTCGCCGTCGAGGACATCGAGGCGCTGACCGGGCTCGCCCGCACCAAGCCCGGTACCGCCTTTCTCTTCGCGACCATCCTGTTCTCGCTTGCCGGCATCCCGCCGCTCGCCGGCTTCTTCGCGAAATACTACGTGTTCCTCGCCGCCATCCAGGCGGAGCTCTATGCGCTCGCCGTCATCGGCATGATCGCCACCGTGGTGGGCGCCTACTATTACCTGCGCATCGTGAAGCTGATGTATTTCGACGAGCCGGTGATCGCCTTCGAGCCGGTGCCTGGCGAGCTGCAGGCGGTGCTCGGCGTCTCCGGCGTGCTGATGCTCGCCTTCCTGTTCATCGCCGCTCCGCTTGGTGCAGGCAGCCGGCGCCGCGGCCCGAAGCCTCTTTTAGATGGCATTCGCCCTCGGGCCGGCAGCGACGGCCGGCAGCTATCGGCTGGCCGCATACGAGACCATCGGCTCGACCAGCACGGAGGCCCTGGCGCGCGCCAGGGCAGGGGATCCGGGCCGGCTCTGGGTCGTGGCGAAGGCGCAGACGGCAGGTCACGGCCGCCGCGGCCGGCCGTGGCAGACGGCGAGCGGCAATCTGGCGGCCAGCCTGCTCCTCGTCCTGCCGGTCGAGCAGGCGCGGTCCGCCACGCTCGGCTTCGCCGCCGGGCTCGCGCTCGACCAGGCGATCCGCGCCGCAGCGCCCGGCGTGGCAGTTCGGCTGGCGCTCGACGGCGTGGATGGCCCGCAGACCCGGCTGCGGCTCAAATGGCCGAACGACCTCCTGGTCGACGGCGCCAAGGTCGCCGGCATTCTGCTCGAGGCCGTCAGCCTGCCCGGCGGGCTTACCGCCGTGGTGATCGGCATCGGCGTGAACGTCTTGCATGCGCCGGAGCATGTGCCTTACCCCGCGACATCGCTCGCCGCCTGCGGCGCGGATGTCGACGCCGAGCAGCTCTTCACGGCGCTGGCCGAAGCCTGGGTGGCCCAGGCGGAACTCTGGGACGGCGGGCGCGGTTTTCCGGCGGTCCGGCGTCACTGGCTGGAGCGCGCAGCCGGCCTCGGTGCGCCTATTGCCGTCCGCCTGGGGGAGGCGGTCGTCCGCGGCACTTTCGAGACGATCGACGAGGAAGGGATGCTGGTAGTGAGGACGCCCGAGGGCGCGGCGCGCAAGATCGCCGCCGGCGAGGTGCATTTCGGCGCGGCGGCGACGGCAGGGCCGAGCCATGCAGGCTGAGGACGAGCTCGTCTTCGTGCCGCTCGGCGGCGTCGGCGAGATCGGCATGAATCTCGGCCTTTACGGCTATGGGCATGGCCGCCACCGCACCTGGCTCGCCGTCGACATGGGCGTTGCCTTCGGCCACGACGACCTCCCGGGCGTCGACGCCGTTTTGCCCGACATCCGCTTCCTCCTGGAGCGGAAGGCAAAGCTCGCCGGGATCGTCATCACCCACGCGCACGAGGATCATTACGGCGCGCTTAACGATTTCTGGCCGCAGCTGGAGGCGCCCGTCTACATGACCGCCTTTGCCGCCGGGCTACTGGAAGCCAAGCGCAGCAGCGAGCCGAACGCCCCGAAAATCCCGGTCACGGTGGTGAAGCAGCGCGACCGCATCAAGGTCGGCCCCTTCGATGTGGAATATATCCCGGTCTCCCATTCCATTCCCGAGCCGAACGCGCTCGCCATCCGCACGCCGCTTGGCACAATTCTGCATACCGGCGATTGGAAGCTCGACCCGGCGCCCGGACTCGGGCTTGCGACCGACGACGATCGGCTGGCGGCACTCGGCCGGGAGGGCGTGCTCGCGCTCGTCGCCGATTCCACCAACGCCGTCCGCGAAGGCGTCAGCCCGAGCGAAGGCGAGGTCGCCGTCGTGCTGGAGCGGCTCATCGCCGAGGCGCCGCACCGCGTCGCCGTCACTTCCTTCGCCTCCAACGTGGCGCGAATCCGCGCGGTCGCGGCCGCGGCGCAGCGCGCCGGGCGCGACGTCGTCATCGTCGGCCGTTCGATCCGCCGTGCCGTCGATGTCGCCGCGCGAGCTCGGCTATCTTGAGGGGATGCCGCCATTCCTGGACCAGGACGCCTACGGCTATCTGCCGCGCAACAAGATCGTCGCGCTGATGACCGGCAGCCAGGGCGAGCCGCGCGCCGCCCTGTCGCGCATCGCCGCCGGCGATCATCGCGAGGTCGCGCTGTCGCCCGGCGACCGGGTGATCTTCTCCTCCCGCACCATTCCCGGCAACGAACGGGCGGTGAATTCCATCATCAACACGCTGGTCGATTTCGGCGCCGAGGTGATCACCGACCGCGACGCGCTCGTCCACACCTCCGGGCATCCGCGCCGCCAGGAGATCCGCCAGCTTTACGACTGGACCAAGCCGCAGATCGTCGTCCCCGTTCACGGCGAGGCGCTGCACCTCCACGAGCAGGCCAAGATCGCGCGCGCTGCCGGCATCCCGCAGGTGATCGAGGCGCGCAACGGCCACATGGTCCGCCTCGCCCCCGGCCGCGCCGAGCGCCTCGACAGCGTCACCCACGGCCGGCTTTATCGCGACGGGCGGCTCCTTGTTTCGCACGAGGAGAGCGGCGTCGGCGAGCGGCGGCGGCTTGCGTTCGCCGGCGTCGTCAGCGTCGCCATCGTGCTCTCCGACAGCGGCGATGTCCTGGAGGATCCAACGATATCGCTGATCGGCCTGCCTGCCGCGGACAAGGAAGGCGAGCGCCTCTCGGCGATCCTGGAGGAAGCGGTCGACGAGGCGCTCGACTCGCTGCCGAAGCCGCGCCGGCGCGATGCCGGCCTGGTGCGCGAGGCGGTACGGCGTGCGGTGCGCGCCGAGATCGACACCGCCTGGGGCAAGAAACCCCAGGCGATCGTCCACGTCACGCATGTGAGCGACTGATTCAAATGCTCGGACGGCTGAACCACGTGGCGCTCGCCGTTCCCGACCTCGAAGCGGCCGCGCGTCTCTACAGGAACACGCTCGGCGCGCGCGTGTCGGGTCCGCAAAGCCTTCCCGACCACGGCGTCAGGATCGTCTTCGTGGATGTCGACAACACCCGTATCGAGCTCCTGGAGCCGCATGGCGACGATTCGCCGATCGCCGCCTTTCTCGCCCGCAACCCCGATGGCGGCATGCACCACCTCTGCTACGAGGTGGACGACATCCGCGCCGCGCGCGACCGCCTCGCCGAGAGCGGCGCACGCATCCTCGGCGACGGCGAGCCGAAGACCGGCGCGCATGGCAACCCGGTGCTGTTCCTGCACCCAAAGGATTTTGCCGGTACGCTCATCGAGCTGGAAGAGGTGCGGCGGAAATGAGCCTGCTCAGCTCGGCTGCGATCTTCTTCGTGATCTGGTGGGTAGTGCTCTTCGCCGTCCTGCCGTTCGGCGTGAAGAGCCAGCACGAGATGGACGACGTGACGCTCGGCACCGAGCACGGCGCCCCGCACGAGCCCTATTTACTCAGAAAAGCGCTCGCCACAACCGTCCTTGCTGCACTCATTTTCGCTGCCGTTTACTTGTATTTTGGCGTGTACGAAATGACCTTGGAAGATCTTTTGGACTGAACTTTCTGGCGTGCTTGGCCATAAAAAGAAAGAGCAAGGCGTTTGCCTTGCTCAAGAACTTCGCGATTTCCGTTCATCATTGGTGCGCATGGACGCGCGTTGACGAATGTCCTCCCAAGACTTGGACCGCGAGATAGTGGTGTCTAAGCACCTTTGTATCCGCGGACCATAGCCGATCGAAAGTGAGCTGTCACTACCCCGCGCGAACGCTGCCGAAAAATTTAGCTGGCTGCCCGGCTTCGGCGCAACGGCATGCTCCCGATGCGGCGGCGGGCAGGTCGAACGCTTGCCAAGCCGGGTGCGATACGGTTCATGGGTCGCCGAACCCATTCGAACTCGCGGCCTATGCAGCTCTCCCGCTATTTCCTGCCCATCCTGAAGGAAACGCCGAAGGAAGCGGAGATCGTCTCGCACCGGCTGATGCTCAGGGCCGGCATGCTCCGCCAGCAGTCCGCCGGCATCTATTCCTGGCTGCCGCTCGGCTTTCGCGTGCTGAAGAAGATCGAGGAGATCGTCCGCGAGGAGCAGAACCGGGCAGGGGCGCTCGAAGTGCTGATGCCGACAATCCAGTCGGCGGAGCTCTGGCGCGAGAGCGGCCGCTACGACGATTACGGCAAGGAGATGCTCCGCATCACCGACCGCCACGAGCGCGACATGCTCTTCGGGCCGACCAACGAGGAGATGATCACCGACATTTTCCGCGCCTCGGTGCGCTCCTACCGCGAGCTGCCGCTCAATCTCTATCATATCCAGTGGAAATTCCGCGACGAGGTGCGGCCCCGCTTCGGCGTGATGCGCGGCCGCGAATTTTTGATGAAGGACGCCTATTCCTTCGATCTCGACGCGGAGGGCGCGCGGCATTCCTACAACCGCATGTTCGTCGCCTATCTCCGGACCTTTGCGCGGCTCGGCCTGAAGGCCATCCCGATGCGCGCCGATACCGGCCCGATCGGCGGCGATCTCAGCCACGAATTCATCATCTTGGCCGACACCGGCGAGAGCGCCGTCTTCTGCGACCGAAAACTCCTGGAGCTCGACGTGCCGGGCGAGGACGTCGATTTCCGTTCCGACCTGACGCCGATCGTCGAGAGCTGGACCTCCTACTATGCGGCGACGGACGAGAAGCACGACGAGGCGGCCTTTGCGCAGTTGCCGGAAGACCGGCGCATGTCGGCGCGCGGCATCGAGGTCGGCCACATCTTCTATTTCGGCACGAAATATTCGGAGCCGATGCGGGCGCGCGTCGCCGGCCGCGACGGCGCGGAGCGGCCCGTCCATATGGGCTCGTATGGCGTCGGCGTGTCGCGCCTCGTCGCCGCCGTCATCGAGGCGAGCCACGACGAGGCCGGCATCATATGGCCGGACAGCGTCGCGCCGTTTGCGGTCGGGCTGATCAACCTGAAGCCCGGCGACGAGGCGACCGACGAGCTCTCCGAGGCGTTGGTGATCCGCCTCGAACGCGCCGGAATCTCAGTCCTTTATGACGACATCGACCAGCGTGCCGGCGGCAAATTCGCCACCATGGACCTGATAGGGCTGCCCTGGCAGCTCATCGTCGGCCCGCGCGGCGCCGCGTCCGGCGAAGTGGAGATCAAGCGGCGGGCGACGGGCGAGCGGGAGACGCTCGGCATCGACGCTGCCGTGAACCGCCTCGTCCACGCGGTGAAAGGGGCCGACTGACGCATGGCGCCGAATAACACGAGAGCGACGCGGCCCTTCTCCCGCTACGAATGGATGCTGGCGCTCCGCTATCTCCGCCCGCGCCGGAAGGAAGCCTTCATCTCCGTTATCGCGGGCTTCTCCTTCCTCGGCATCCTGCTCGGCGTGGCGACGCTTGTCGTCGTCATGGCCGTGATGAACGGTTTCCGCGCCGAGCTCATGGAAAAAATCCTCGGCATCAACGGCCATATCGTCGTGCAGCCGGTCGATGGCGCGCTTACCGACTATGCCGTGGTGGCGGACCGCATCGCGGTGGTGCCGGGCGTGGAGTCGGCGCTTCCGATCATCGAAGGCCAGGCTCTCGCCACGGGGCCCACAGGCGCAAGCTCGGGCGTGCTGGTGCGCGGCGTCCGCGGCCCCGACCTCCTCGGCATGGAAAAGGTCTCCGGCACGGTCGAGGATGGCGGCGGCCTGATGGATTTCGACAATTCCGGCGGGGTGGCGATCGGCAGGGGCATGGCGCAGAATCTCGGCCTTGCGGCCGGCGACAAGCTGACCCTGGTCAGCCCGCGCGGCGCCGTCACGCCGATGGGTACCTCGCCGCGGGTCAAGTCCTATCCCGTGGTGGCGATCTTCGAGATCGGCATGTCGGAATACGATTCCACCTACGTCTTCATGCCGCTCGCCGAGGCGCAGCTCTATTTCAACAGCCCCGATGCCGCGCAGGCGATCGAAATCTATATCGACGATCCGGACCGCGTGGGCGCCATGCGTCCGGCGATTGAGGAAGCCGCCGGCCGGCCGGTCTTCTCCACGGATTGGCGGCAGCGCAACTTCACCTTCTTCACCGCGCTTGAAGTGGAGCGGAACGTCATGTTCCTCATCCTAACGCTCATCGTGCTGGTGGCGGCGCTCAACATCATCTCCGGCCTGATCATGCTGGTGAAGGACAAGGGCCACGACATCGCCATCCTGCGCACCATGGGAGCGACGAAGGGCGCCATCCTCCGCATTTTCTTCATAACCGGGGCGAGCATCGGTCTGGTCGGCACGTTCGCCGGTCTCCTCATCGGCATCGTGATCTGCGCCAATGTGGAACCGATCCGCCGGTTCATCTCCTTCGTGACGCGGACCGAGATCTTTACGCCGGAGCTGTATTTCCTGTCGCAGCTCCCCGCCGAGATGGATCCGCGCGAGACCACGATGATCGTTCTGATGGCGCTCGGCCTTTCCTTCCTGGCCACGCTCTACCCCGCCTGGCGCGCGGCGCGGCTCGATCCCGTCGCGGCGCTGCGCTACGAATGAGCGGCGAGCTGCGAGACGCGGCCGAAGCGGCGCCGGCCACCGCTGCCGACGAAACGGCCGAGGCTCCGAAGGAGGGCGCGCTTGGGCTGCACGGCATCGCCCGCGCCTATCGGACCGGCTCCGGCCCGTTGCCGGTGCTGCAGAACGCGAACCTTTCGCTGCGGGCGGGCGAGCTTGTTGCGCTCGTGGCGCCTTCCGGGGCGGGCAAGTCGACGCTCCTCCACATTGCCGGCCTTCTCGAGAAGCCGGATGCTGGCGAGGTCTTTGTGGGCGGCGCGCCGACCTCGACCCTCTCGGACGATGCCCGCACGGCGCTCCGCCGCACCGAGATCGGCTTCGTCTACCAGTTTCACCATTTGCTCCCCGAATTCTCCGCGCTGGAAAACCTCATGCTGCCGCAGATGATTGCCGGCCTGTCACGAATGGAGGCCGAAGCTCGGGCAGCGGAGCTCCTCGGCTATCTCCGCGTCGACCATCGCGCCTCGCATCGCCCAGCCGAGCTTTCCGGCGGCGAGCAGCAGCGCGTCGCGATCGCCCGCGCTGTCGCCAACGGCCCGCGGATTCTGCTCGCCGACGAACCAACCGGTAACCTCGACCCCAAGACCGCCGGCCTGGTCTTCGCCGCGTTGAAGTCCCTCGTCCGCGAATCCGGCCTCGCCGCCCTCATCGCCACGCACAACTTCACGCTTGCCGCCGACATGGACCGCACAATCACCATCGAGGACGGCGAGATCGTCCCCGCCAATCTCGCCTGACGGGGCGGATGCCGCGCCTTCCCCGCAGGCCCCACGCACTCGCCAAATCGGACGCCCGGCGCATCTGGCTGCAGGCTCAGCGGCTCGACGCGCCAAGCCCCTTCGGCGACGGGGCGGAGGCGACTCCCGCAGCGATCGAGCATCTCGGCTATGTGCAGATCGACACGATCAACGTCATCGAGCGCTGCCACCACCACATCCTCTACACGCGCATCCCCGCCTACGAGCGCGCCCACCTCGCTGGCGCCCAGAGCGTCGACAAGAGCGTCTTCGAATACTGGACGCATGCTCTCTCCTACGTGCCGGTGCGCGATCTCCGCTTCTTCCTTCGCGCGATGAAGGAGCGCAGCGAACGGCCGCACGCCTGGTTCGGCGCCGTCGGCGAAGCGGAGCTCCGCCGCGTCGTCGCCCGCATCGGCCGCGACGGCCCGCTCACCATCCGCGACATCGACGACGACGAGCTGGTCGACAAGGAGCATCCCTGGGCGAGCCGAAAGCCGTCCAAGCGCGCTCTGCAGGCGGCCTTCTATGCCGGCATGCTGACGATCTCCGCCCGCTCCGGCATGCTGAAGACATACGAGCTCATGGATCGCCACTTCGGCTGGGAGAAGCGGCCGCGCCCCGCCACCGAGCGCCAAGTGGCGGAATATCTGCTCGACCGGGCGCTCCGTGCGCAGGGCATCGTCAGCCTCGATTCCGTGTGCCACCTCGACGCGAAGCGAAAGCCCGCGATCCGCCAGCTCGTCGAATCGAGGCACCGTCGCAAGGCGCTGGCGCCGGTCGCGCTCGAAGGCGCGGGGAAGGCCGAGCACTGGGCGCGGCCGGAGACGCTGGACGCGCTACCCCCGCCCGCCGCGCCGCTCGTCCACGTCCTCTCGCCCTTCGACCCGCTGATCATCCAGCGCAAGCGCCTGAAGCTCTTCTTCGGCTACGAGCACGTCTTCGAGGCGTATGTGCCAAAGGAGAAGCGCGTCTTCGGCTATTTCGCCCTGCCGGTCCTCGTCGGCGACGAAATCGTCGCGGCGATCGACCTCAAGGCCGATCGGGAGAACCGAACGCTGCTCATCCAGAACTGGACCTGGGTCGGCCGCGGCTCGGCAGAGGCCCATAGGCGGACGATCGAGGAGGAACTGCACCGTTTCGAGGCTTTTCAGCTCGCCACGTGAGCGGGCGCGCCGCGGGCGCGCGAAAGCCTCCCGCGGCCCTTTGGGCCCGAGGCTATGATCTTCGTCTCTGGCCTCCTCCGAAGAGGAGGGGTGGCGGGGCGCAACCAAAAGCACCTCGCGAAAAACAAAAACAAAACTGGCGCTCCGGCGCGCCCCGCGCGGCTTATCAAGCCCCATTCCTTCGCGCTTCCCCCATCGTCGGATCAAGCCGAAGCGATCCTCCGGGTTTAAAGCCGCACACCGCGACAGACCGGTCGTAGTGCCGGTCGGGCGAAGCTCTCGGGGCCTCCCGGGGAAGCGCCGGTCCGGAAAACCGGCTCAGCCGCGGGGGCCGCCCGCCCTTCCCATGGAGCTCCGGTGCACCACAGACCCTCCGGTGAAGAGCGGCAGGAGGAATATAGCATAGCTTCCCGCGGCGAGGATAACATTCCTATTCACGATTTCGTGGCGGCAGCAGGATCAGCGACTTAGCCGCGGCCCGCCCCGAATTCTTTCCCCATGATTCCCAAACAGCCTGGGTACCGAACCGGCGCCGGTGGGGCCTTGCAGGTCACGGCAGCGCAGGAGCCACCATTTGCGAGTGAAAATCGGGTTGCGCGCTGTAACACCCGAAACGCTGCGGGGTATCTTACCCCCGGTGGACATCCGCGCCCCACCCCTGTCGCCCGGCCCCCATTCGTTCTAATCCTGCGGCCGAAAGGAATCGGCGTTGGCGACTCCCGGCTTCATCCATCTGAACTGCCATTCGGCCTATTCGCTCCTGGAGGGGGCGCTGCCGCTGGCCAAGCTGATAAAACTCGCCGCCGAGGACCTGATGCCGGCCGTCGGCGTGACCGACACGGCGAACCTGTTCGGCGCTCTGGAATTTTCCGAAAAGGCGGCCGGCGCCGGGATCCAGCCGATCGTCGGCGTAAAGCTGCCGGTCCGCTTCGAGCCGGAGCCCGAATCCGATGCGCGCCGGCCGGGACAGCGGGTATCCCGCCATGCCGCACCGCTCTTCCTGCTCGCTGCGACCGACGGCGGCTACCGCGACCTGATGCAGCTGGTCACGCGCTTCTATCTCGGCGAATCGGGCCGCGCCGAGCCGCTGCCGCTCGACCTCCTCGCCAGCGCCTCGGCCGGTCTGATCGCGCTCACGGGCGGCCACGATGGCCCGCTCTATCCGCTGCTGGCCTCGGGCGACACGGCGCTCGCCGAGGCGCGCGTCGCCGCCCTGAAGCGGGCATTCGGCGATCGCCTCTATGTCGGCCTGGAGCGGCACGGCATGGAGGTCGAGCTGCTCGCCGAGCCCGGCATGGTCGACCTCGCTTATTCCTTCGATCTGCCGCTCGTCGCCACCAACGAGCCGTTCTTCCCGGGCCCGGAGGATTTCGAGGCGCATGATGCGCTGCTGGCCATCGCCGAAGGCCGGCTGATCTCCAGCGACGACCGCAGGCGGCTGACGCCGGACCACCATTTCGCCAGCCGCGACGCGATGCAGAAGCGCTTTGCCGACGTGCCGGAGGCGCTTGAGAATACGGTCGAGGTCGCGCTCCGCTGCCGCACCCGCCCAAGAATCGTCGAGCCGATCCTGCCGCGCTACGCCGCGATCGCCGATCCCGAGGCGGCCGAGCGCGAGGAGGCCGAGGAGCTCCGCCGCCAGGCTCAAGCCGGCCTCGCCCGCCGCCTCGCCACGCATGGCTGCGCCCCCGGCGCGAGGGAGCAGGATTACCGGGACCGCCTGGCTTATGAGCTCGGCGTCATCGTCAAGATGAAATACCCCGGCTATTTCTTGATCGTCGCCGACTTCATCCAGTGGGCGAAGGCGCAAGGCATCCCGGTCGGGCCGGGGCGCGGCTCCGGCGCCGGCTCGGTGGTCGCCTGGTCGCTCACCATCACCGATCTCGACCCGCTCCGCTTCGGGCTCCTCTTCGAGCGCTTCCTCAATCCCGACCGCGTGTCGATGCCCGACTTCGACATCGACTTCTGCCAGGAGCGCCGCGACGAGGTGATCGACTATGTGCAGCGCCGCTACGGCGCCGACCGCGTCGCGCAGATCATCACGTTCGGGACGCTGCAGGCGCGCGCTGCGCTCCGCGACGTCGGCCGCGTCCTGGAAATGCCCTACGGGCAGGTCGACCGCCTGTGCAAGCTGGTGCCCGCCGACCCGGCCAATCCGGTGACGCTGGAGAAGGCTGTAGCGGGCGAGCCGCGCTTCGAAGAGGCACGCCAGCAAGAGCCCGTCGTCGATCGCCTGCTCACGATCGCCATGAAGCTCGAAGGGCTCTACCGCCACGCTTCGACGCACGCCGCCGGGATCGTCATCGGCGACCGCCCGCTTCGCGAGCTGGTGCCGCTCTACCGCGACCCGCGCTCAAGCCTCCCGGTCACCCAATTCAACATGAAATGGGTGGAGCAGGCGGGCCTGGTAAAATTCGACTTCTTGGGCCTGAAGACGCTGACGGTCCTCGACAAGGCGATCGCGCTCATCCGCCGTCGCGGCATCGACGTCGACCTCGCCTCGCTGCCGCTCGACGACGGGCCGAGTTTTTCGATTCTGGCGCGCGGCGAGACGGTCGGCGTGTTCCAGGTGGAAGGGCAGGGGATGCGCCGCGCGCTAGTCGGCATGAGGCCTGACCGGCTGGAGGATTTGATCGCGCTCGTCTCGCTCTACCGGCCCGGGCCGATGGACAACATACCCTTGTACAATCGCCGCAAGCACGGCGAGGAGAAGACCGACTGGCTGCATCCGCTGCTGGAGCCGATCCTCAAGGAAACGCACGGAGTCATCATCTACCAGGAGCAGGTGCTGCAGATTGCTCAGGCGCTGTCCGGCTATTCGCTCGGCCAGGCCGATCTCCTGCGCCGCGCCATGGGCAAGAAGATCAAGGCGGAGATGGACGCGCAGCGCGAGCGCTTCGTCGAGGGCGCGGTGGAGCGCGGCGTGCAAAAATCCGACGCGGTGATGATCTTCGACCTGGTCGCAAAGTTCGCCAGCTACGGCTTCAACAAATCGCACGCTGCCGCTTACGCGCTGGTCGCCTACCAGACGGCCTATCTGAAGGCCAATTACCCCGTCGAGTTCCTCGCCGCGTCGATGACGCTCGACATGGGCAACACCGACAAGCTGAACGAGTTTCGCCTGGAGGCGCGCCGGCTGGGCATCGAGGTCCTGCCGCCCGACATCAACCGCTCCGGCGCCGCTTTCGAGGTCGCCGACGGCAGGATCGTCTATGCGCTGGCCGCCCTGAAGGGGATGGGCACGCAAGTGGTGGCGCACCTCGTCGCGGCGCGCGGCGCGCGGCCCTTCGAAGACCTCGCCGATTTCGCCGCCCGCATCGATCCGCAGATGGTCAGCCGCAAGACGCTGGAGTGCCTCGCCCAGGCCGGCGCCTTCTATTCGCTGGAGCCGCAGCGCGCCAAGGTGTTTGAGAATATCGGCAAAATCGTCGCTGCCGCCCAGGAGCGAACCGAGCGCGCCGCCAGCGGCATCGCGGACCTGTTCGGCGATGCCGGCGGCCCGGCGCCGCTCTTCCTCGCCGAGGCCGATCCCTGGTCTCCTGCCGAGCGCCTGCAACGCGAGTTCTCCGCCATCGGCACCTATCTCAGCGCCCATCCGATCGACGATTACGGAGCGCTGGTGAAGCAGCGCGGCGGGCTCACCTGGAAGGCTTTTCACGACCAGCTGCGCAGCCTGCACCAGCTCACCGGCCTCGTCGCCGCGACCGTCGTCGCGCGGCAGGAGCGCCGTACCCGCACCGGCGGCCGCATCGGCATCGTCACGCTTTCCGACCCCACGGCCCAGTTCGAGGCGACGGTCTACCAGGAGCGCCTTGCCGACTGGCGCGACAAGCTGGAGCCCGGCCAATCGCTCCTTTTCCAGCTCAGCGCCGAGTTCGACGCCGAGACGGAGGAGATCCGCGCCCGAATCCAAAACATCGAGCCGCTCGAGGCGATCGCCGCGCGGAAGAGCAGCGCCATCCGCATCTTTCTCGATACGCCGGCGCCCATCGACCGCATCGCCAGCCGCCTCGACGCCGGCGAGGGCACCGTCTCGGTGGTGCTGCTCCTCGGCGGCACGGGCCGCGAGGTCGAGGTCAAGCTTCCGGGGAACTACCGCATCACCCCGCAGATCGCCGGCGCCATCAAGGCGGTGCCCGGCATCGTCCACGTTGAAGTCCACTAGCCCTCCCCGGCAAATGTTCGAGATGAAGGACTTCCTGTAGCGGACGGTCGCCGTTCAGCTTTCCGGAAAAATCCTCGATGCCGAACATCGCCCGAACATCCCAAGTATACCATCCAGCGCCAGCCGTTTCATGCCGGGGGGTCGGAAAGGCCGGTGGCGAACTAGAGCACGATAGGCGTGATCTGAATCGAATTGGGATTCCCCGCTGGCGGCGAGTTTGATTCAGGATGCTGGCTGGATGGAGGCCAGCCTGCATGGCGCGAGCCTATTCGAACGACCTTCGCTCACGTGTGGTGCGGTTCGTGGCGGGAGGGCATAGCTGCCGGGAGACGGCGGCGATCTTCGGGGTGAGCGTTGCGAGCGTGGTGAAGTGGTCGCAGCGCTTCCGCGCCACCGGCAGCGCGGCGGCCAAGCCGGTGGGCGGCCGGCATCGACCCTATGCCTTGGCAGGCGAGCGCGACTGGCTGTTGTCGCGCATTGTCGAGACGCCGGACGCCACCTTGCGCGGGCTGCTGGCGGAGCTTCACGAGCGCGGCATCGTGGTGAGCTATTACGCGGTCTGGCATTTCTTCGAGCACGAGGGGATCAGCTTCAAAAAAAAGCCTGCGCGCCAGCGAGCAGGATCGGCCGGACGTCGCCCGCCGGCGCGCCAGGTGGAAGCTGCATCAGGGCAAGCTTGATGCGGCTCGCCTGGTGTTCATCGACGAGACCTGGGCGAAGACCAACATGACCCGCCGCTACGGGCGCGCGCCGCGGGGCCAGCGGCTGGTCGCCAAGGCGCCGCACGGCCGCTGGCGCACCATGACCTTCCTCGGCGCGCTCCGCCACGACCGCATCGCGGCACCCTGCGTCATCGACGGGCCGATCAACGGCCGCAGCTTCCTCGCCTATGTCGAACAGTGCCTCGGGCCGACGCTTCAACCCGGCGACATCGTGGTCATGGACAATCTCGGCAGCCACAAGGGAAAGGCGGTCCGCCGGGCGCTCCGCGGCGCCGGCGCCAAGCTGTTCTTCCTGCCGCCCTACAGCCCCGACCTCAACCCGATCGAGCAGCTCTTCGCCAAGCTGAAGACGCTGCTCAGAAAGGCCGCCGAGCGCACCGTCGAAGCGACCTGGAAGCGGATCGGCCAGATCCTCGACTGCTTCACCGCCCAGGAATGCGCCAACTACCTTAGAAACGCCGGCTACGCTTCAAACTGATCAGATCATGCTCTAGAACGAGCAAGCGCCGAACCGATCAGAACAAGGCATCCTCGCGCGGTTTGCTCGCTTTGCTATCCGGCGAAGCGCCGGCACCCGTGAGCGGAATCCACGATTCCAGGCACCCGGCAGCTGCTGCAACGCGCGTGACGGCGGTCTCGTTTGCGGCGTAATCTTCCCGCATCGTCTGCTTCGTTCGACGCACGTCCGGGGCGGCGTCGCCAGGCTTGAGGGAGATTTTTCATGCGCCTTCCAACCATCATCGCGATTGCCGCCTGTGCGGCGTGTCTCTGCGGCGCGCCTGCGTCGGCTGAGGAGCTCTCGGCGGAGGCAAAAGCCCAGCTCGATGCCACGCGGGCGGCGCTGGAGCCGTTCCAGGACCCGATCTTCGCCATCAGGAGCGGCTATTTCTCCACGCTCGGCTGCGTCTACTACAAGGAGGGCGCCATGGGGGTGCACTTCATCAATCCGGCGCAGATCGGCCCGGAAGTCGATCCGCTGAAGCCGCAGCTGCTGATCTATGAGCCGGACGGCGACAAGCTAAAACTCGTTGCCGCCGAATGGCTGGTGCCGCTGGCGACGGGGGTGAAGGAGCGGCCGGAGCTTTTCGGGCGCCAGTTCGACGGCCCGATGGAAGGGCACGAGCCGCTTCTGCCGGCCGACCTTCACCACTACGACCTGCATGTCTGGCTGTGGAAGGACAACCCGAAAGGCATCTTCAACGCCACCAATCCGGACGTGACCTGCGAGGGCAAGCACGGCTACGCGCTGCTGGAGGAGCCGCCCAGCGAGGTGCCGCACGCGCATCAGTAAGGGCTGACGCTACTAGCCTGCCGGCGCGCCGAACGGAGTCGCGCCGGCAGGCGTCGCGCGCCGGCTGTTCCACGCGCCGAAATCCGGCCTGAGGCGCCGCGCGGCACCGCCATTGCGCTTCCGCGCCGCCTCGCTTATATCCGCCGCATCTCACACGCGGGCACGAAGCCTTGACCGGCTTTCCGGTGGCGAAAGCCATTTCCCGCGGCGGAACAAACCGGAGAATTTTATGGCGCTTCCCGATTTTTCGATGCGCCAGCTGCTTGAGGCTGGCGTGCACTTTGGGCACCAGACGCATCGCTGGAACCCAAAAATGGCCCCGTTCATCTACGGCGCCCGCAACAACATCCACATCATCGACCTCGCCCAGACGGTGCCGCTCCTCTACCGGGCGCTGCAGCAGGTGAGCGACACGGTCGCCAAAGGCGGCCGCATCCTCTTCGTCGGCACCAAGCGGCAGGCCTCCGACGCGGTCGCCGAGGCGGCGCGGCGCAGCGCGCAATATTACGTCAATGCGCGCTGGCTCGGCGGCATGCTCACCAACTGGAAGACGATCTCCCACTCCATCGATCGGCTCCGCAAGCTCGACGACATGCTCGCCGAAGGCGCCCAGGGCCTCACCAAGAAGGAGCGCCTGTCGCTCACCCGCGAGCGGGAAAAACTCGATCGCGCGCTCGGCGGCATCAAGGACATGGGCGGCGTCCCCGATTTGATTTTTGTCATCGACACCAACAAGGAGGCGATCGCCATCGCCGAGGCCAAGCGCCTGAACATCCCGGTGGCGGCGATCGTAGATACGAACTGCGATCCCGACGGCATCACCTTCCCCATCCCCGGCAATGACGATGCCGGCCGCGCCGTGGCGCTTTATTGCGATCTGGTCGCTCGCGCCGCGCTCGAAGGGATCTCGCGCGGGCAGGGCGAATCTGGGGTCGATGTCGGAGCGTCCGAGGAGGTTCCCTACGAGCCGGCGCTGGAAGAGGCTCAGGAGCCTGCGCCCGAGGAGGAAGCGGCCGGCGAGCCAGACCAGGAAGCGGCTGCTCCTGCCTCTGAAGCCGAGGCTCCGCCCGCCGAGGAGGCCGAGGCCGCCCGCGGCGCCGCCTGATTCCGACCTCCAAAATTCGATTTCATTGAAAGGAACAGCCTGATGGCCATCACGGCGCAGATGGTGAAAGAGCTGCGTGAAAGAACCGGCGTCGGCATGATGGACTGCAAGACGGCGCTGCAGGAGACCAACGGCGATCTGGAAGCTGCGGTCGATTGGCTGCGCACCCGGGGCCTCGCCAAGGCGGCGAAAAAGGCCGGCC
This sequence comes from uncultured Alphaproteobacteria bacterium, assembly GCA_963846475.1. GTDB lineage: Bacteria > Pseudomonadota > Alphaproteobacteria > Rhizobiales > Afifellaceae > DASWJZ01. The sequence continues at coordinate 162,826 of CAWJVZ010000004.1, forward strand.
GCGTCGCGGCGGAGGGCCTGATCGGCGTCGCCGACGGCGGCAATCGCGCCGCCATGATCGAGCTGAATTCCGAGACCGACTTCGTCTCCCGCAACGAGCAGTTCCAGAATCTTGTGCGCTCTGTCGCACAGGCCGCGCTGAACACGGACGGCAGCCTCGACGCGGTCCTTGCCACGGAGATTTCCGGCGGCAAGAATGTGGAAAGTGCCGTTACCGACGCGGTGGCGACGATCGGCGAGAACATGACGCTCCGCCGCACGGCGGTGCTCTCCGTCGACGAGGGCGTCGTGGCGAGCTACGTCCATGCCGCCATCGCGCCGGGCCTCGGCAAAATTGGGGTGCTGGTGGCGCTCCGCTCGTCCGGCGACGCGCAAAAACTGACTGCGCTCGGCCGGCAGGTCGCCATGCACGTCGCCGCCGCCAATCCGCTGGCGGTCGACGTCGACCGGCTCGATCCGGAAACGGTGTCGCGCGAGCGCGCCGTCTTCGCCGAGCAGGCGCGCGGCTCCGGCAAGCCGGAGAACATCATCGAAAAGATGGTCGAAGGGCGCCTCCGCAAATTCTACGAGGAATCGGTGCTCCTGAAGCAGGTTTTTGTCATCGACGGCGAGCGCAGCGTCGAGACGGTTCTGAAGGACGCGGCCAGCGACCTCGGCGGCCCGGTGGCGCTCGTCGATTTCGTCGCCTTCCGCCTCGGCGAAGGCATCCAGCGAGGCGAGGAGGCGGCGGGGTAGGCGTGAACTCATTGGCGTTCGGCGGCCGACCGGAGCTTGCTTTGTGGTGATCTGCGGAAGTCGCGGCGTTTCTGCTGTGCGTCCAGGAGTGGACGTTCGACCATGCGCCGTCGGATGTCCGGTTCGCGCCCACGCTCGCCATTTCCGGGAACTTGAGGCTACCACCGAAATTCAGACATTCATGCGCGGAATTCGCCGTCCGTCTGCTGTCGACCTATGCTGAGCCGTTCCGGGCGCAGCTAAGCGGCGGGTTTGGCTGTAACTACTTGTGGGCGCTGGACGGGCGGGAGTTCGACGCCTCGCAAGGCGATGCCAGCCCGTAGCGCTTGCCACATGACGGTCGTATAGGGGCATACGAACTCACTTGCGATCTCATCAAGATCATCGCCGTCAAAACCATTGCGCGGCGCGCGCGCTATTAACGCGTCTTTGGGGGCCAGCATCTCAGCGGCAAAGGCTCTGCTTGCCTGCTGTCGACGGGTGAATGCCTCGGTCGCTGCGCGATCTTCTCCAACACCCGCGGTCCAAGCCATGTAGGTTCCGGCGCAGGCCCGGAACCGCCGCTGGCGCGCGCTTCGCGCAATGGTGCCAATGCGGGCGGAGTGGTCAAGCCGCCGGACGAGTGCAGTCACACTATCAGGTCCCCGATTGGCAATTTCGCCGCCGGCCGCAATAGTAGCACCGAGCAACTCGTCCAATGTCCGTCGAGGACTCTCGGATGAAAGGCCTGTGCTTCGGCGTAGGGCGAAGGCCGAGGCTTCACCGGCCGCCCAAGCAGGAGCATTGAGATCGTCTGCAACCGGAACGCCGAAAGAGGCGAGGCTAATTTCCGGAAAAACTTGAAGTCGGGGCTCGGTCTCGCGCAGCCAGGCGCTTGCTTGGCCGAGTTCTTCAAGTTCGACCGCTTCGGACAAGTCAGCAAAAAGCTTTTCCGAAATGCCTTGAGCCCAGACAGATAGGTCGGGCGTTTCGGGATCGTACGGATCAAGACCTAGTCGTCCCGCAGTAGTGCAGTAATTGAACTCGTCGGGGTCGGCTATTGAGCAACGAACCCGCTCCCATGCATCGACGAGTTCACGTCCCTGACCGCGATCGCCTTTGATCCGCTCCAGCACTGCCTCTATTAGGTCGATGAAAGCGAACTCGACCAAGTCACGGTCGAGCTGGACTGGTTCGTCGGGAGTCGATGCTACAAACGAGATCGTTGCATAGGGGTTCTCGAAGGACGCCCAATCGATGACGGTCGTATGATCGCCGCCTGACCATAGTGCCAGGGAAGGGAAAGCATAGCCCCGCACGCCCGAATCAAGACGGTGGCGGATCCGGAATGAGGCGCTGAGCGATGGGCGCAGGGGTTCGTAGAGCAGGGGCCACCAGCTTTTTGCGAGGAAGTTGGCAAGCGGCAGCAGCGATATGTTGATCGCCTCGCTTTCCATCCCACCTCGTTTGCTGATGTTGCGCGAGATCAAGGACGAGTCGACAGAAATCCGCAGCCGCGTCACCGCACGAGACTCATCGTCATCTTCCGAAGTATTCAGCCAGCCATCACGGTGAAGGTCGAGGCTACCGGTCATGGCAGGTCGAAGGGCAAGTTATAAGCAACTTGAAACGAAGTTAGTGGATATGCCTTATAGCCGGCGGGCGGCTCGCAGACCTTGGCTTCGTAGACTATATCGGGGTCCTCGGGATCGCGCGCCCAGATCGGCGAAGGCATCCCCCCCGGACGTTCAGACACAAAGGTTCCAGCCCTAAGCGCCTCACGAAGTAGCCGAGTTGCATCAGCATGACGTTTGGCCCACTTTCGGGGGCAGACGAGGCAATCAGGGTTCTTGATTTTTTCGGCTTCGGCCCTCTCGATCGTGGTCGCACCCAACCGCGGCGCTGCTTGGAGTCCAAACTTCGGGATGTCGGTATGATGTGGGCTACCCACGTAGAAAGCGTCCGCCGCAAGCCCTGCACGTTCCTCGTCGGTTAAGGTGAGTGTGGCCGGTTGAGCCTTTGCCGGGCGAGGCCGAGGTTTCTTGAATCCCACCGTAAGTTCTTCCCCTGTCCATAGCTTTTCATAGCGGAAAGCCGAGAACCACGAAAGTCTTGCCGAGAGGCGTTTGTCTTAGGATGATAGAAGCGAAAATGTCTGGTTCTCCTCGCGTGCTTAGAGCGGCTGGGCCGGCTTTCCCCGAAGCGGACTTTACTAACGTCGACGCTGGGACGCGGCGGTGACTCGCCGCGGCCTCCCGCTACGCCGCCAAGATCGGCGTCGTTGCCCGGAACGCCACGGAAGTCTGCTGCGCTTACTGACCGCCCGGTCGAGCCTATGACTGCCCGCGGCGGGCGGTGCAGGAGAGGAAGTCGAGCGGAGCCGCGGCGAGAAGCTCGAGCTCCGCCCGCTCCAGCAGGGCTCAGCGCCGATGCGAAGCCGGGATCGGTGAGCCGCTGGCGCAGCAGGGCGACGGCGCTTTGGTGCTCGGGACCGGCGTAGCGCGCGGTCGCGACCTGCAGGCCGGGATCGCCGAAGAAGCGATGGATGATTTCGCCGAGCGTCTTGCGGGACTTGAAATAGTCGAGAAGGGCGGCGTCGCGCTGCGGCCGGGGAGGCCTCCTCCACGCGCCGCGCGGCCATGTCGTCGCCATGCGCCAGCTATCGCGGGAGCGAGATGGTGTCGCCTTCCTCGGCTGCTCGTCACCGAGTGGAGGCCGCGGTCGCCGACCGAGTAGCGGTCGGTCTGGAAGCAGCGCTCGCTTCGCACCTCGGCGAGCTGCGTCTCGGGCGGCGCGACAGTTGCTGAAGGTGCCGTCGGACCAGGCGTGCATGCCTTCGGTCTGGCCCGCCATGCTATCCGCCATCATCCCGAGCATGCCGCCCTCGCCGCGATGGGCGGCGAGCATCTCGTCATCGATTGCTCGCCGCAGTCGGTCGGCTCCTCCGCCAGCCCGACCAGCCAGCCGATGTCCTTGCACCTGGCAGCGCAGACCCTACCCCGCCCATGGCGAAGAATGTCCGCAGCGGCGCCGGATCGAGAGCCTGCGGCGAGCGCAGCCGGCTCTGCCGAGATCGGCGCCGTGCATCCACAGGAAGACGCCGAGGGCGGCGACGCGCCGAACGTCATCTCGCGCGTCAGTCCGAGCCGGTTGAACTCGTCGCCCGACGAGACGCGCTGCGAGCGCGGCGCCAGCGCCCTGCCGTGCGCGAGCCCGAAATGCCGTTTCGAGCGGCTGGCGCCAGCCGGCGGCCGAAGCCATCTGCCGCGCGCAGTTGCGGGCGGCCGCGTGTCGCGGCGCGCCGGCGCGATCAGCGCCATCGAGCCGGTGACCGCGACGATCGCCGCGACCCGCTCGGCGATCGTCGGATGCGTCGCGAAGGCGCCCTCGTGCGCGCCGTCGATCATCATCGCGTCCTGCCCGGCGGCGAGGCCGGGGATGGCGCTGCGTCCCTCGATGCGGCGCGAGCGCCGAGACGAGCGCGGCCGGGTTCTGGGTCAGCCGCACGGCTTCGGCGTCGGCGATGAACTCGCGCGCCGAGGCGATCAGGAGCCGCGCAAGATGGCTTCCGTCGACGGCGAGCCGGCGCAGGAACAGCACGACGAGGATGAGCACGACCATCAGCGGCAGCGTCAGCGCCAGGATCGGCAGCGTCAACGCCTCCCAGATCCGGTTGACGCGCGCGCGGGCTGGGCCGCTGCTGCAGCAGCTTCAGCGTGTCGAGGCAGACATTGGTGGCCGCGATCAGGCGGATGTCGCCGTTGACGATGTGGACGATCTCGTGCGCGGCGACGGCCGCCAGCTCGTCGTCGTCCAGCCCGTCGATCAGCCCGCGCGTGAAGACCAGGACCGCGTCCTTGCGCCGGATGCCGCAGGCGAAGGCGTTGAGCGCCGGACTGTCGATCACGCCGACATAGGGGGTCGGCAGGCCCGCGGCGATCGCCAGCGGCTCGACGATGCGGCAGAGCCGCGGCTCGTCGTGATCGTCGACGAAGCGGAAATCCGTCCTGCGGCGAACGGTGCGGACGTGCCACGCCATCTGCACCGCGAACAGGACGGCGCCGACGATGGTGACGATCGGCACCCAGCGGACGAGATAGCCCGTCCAGCCGTAGAGCGGCGCATGGTCGGGATCGAGCATGGCGAGCGGCACCACCAGCGCCAGCATGGCGAGCAGGTGAAACGCCGCGACGAAGCCCGCGAAGAGCGCGAGCGAACGCGCGTCGTTGCTGCGGACGTGCCCGTAGAGCCCGTTCACCCGCATGGCGCAGCCTCCGGAGCGGCCGATCAGAACTTGATGGCGACGGCTCGTCGATCAGCACGCGCTCGATGCCGAGATCGAACGGCATGCGCACGTTCATCTTGAACAGGCGGCCGATAGTGCTGCCGGGGAACTGGCGCAGCGTGGCGTCGTATTCGTCCACCGCCAGATTGTAGAAGCGGCGCGAGGCGGTGATGCGGTTCTCGGCGTCGACCAGCTCCCTGCGCAAGTCGCTGAAATGCGTCGACGCCTTGAGCTCGGGATAGCGCTCGGCCATGCCGATCAGCGCGTTGATGTTCTGCGTCAGGTTCTTCTCGGCCTCGAGCCGCATTTCGGGCGCGGCGGCCTGCAGCGCCGCGGCGCGCGCCTGCGTGACGCCCAGCAGGATGTCGTTCTCGTGCTTGGCGAAGCCGCGCACCGTCTCGACGAGCGGCGGGATCAGGTTCTGCCGGTGCTTCAGATGCACGTCGATGTCGGCGAACGCGGTCTCGCAGCGCTGATCGAGCGCGACCAGGCGATTGTGCGTCGGCGAAGGCGATATAGGCCGGCACGGCGACCGCCAACGCCACGGCCGCCACGCATACAGCACGACGTCAACAGCATCGCCCGCTCTCCCTTCGAGATCAGGCGTGAAGTATCGCCGACGCGGTTGCGGAATGATTGACGACGAGCTGGAGATGCGAACAGCTTAACGGCGCCTTAAACCAACTCTGCGCTTATGCGGCGCAACTCGCTTCGATTGGGGGGTTCTATGGCTGAATCGATCTTTGCTCGTGTGTCCCGTCTGCTTTCGGCGACCGTCGAGGACGCGGTGGACCGCATGGAGCAGGCCGGCGGCGACGCCGTGATGCGCGAGGCGATCCGCGAGGCGGACCGCGCCATCGACCAGGTGAAGGCGACAGCTCGAAGCGACGATGGCGCGCCGGCTGCAGGCCGCCCGGCAGCAGAAGATGCTCGCCGAGCGCGTCGAAGAGCTGACCACCAAGGCCAAGTTCGCCCTGGGCGAAGGCCGCGAGGACCTCGCCGAGGCCGCGCTGTCGCGGCAGGTGGATTTCGAGGAGCAGGCCAAGAAGCTCGACGCCGTTCAGGCGCAGGCGCGCGAGGAGGAGCAGCGGCTCGAGGACGGCCTCGCCGCGCTCAAGCGCGCGCAAGCGCCAGATGGAGGAAGCGCTGCCGGCCTACCTGATCTCGCGGCGCGAGGCGGCGCTCGGCGGCGACGGCCCGACGCGCCCCGAGCGCTCGGCCGAGAAGAAGGTCGACGCGGCCGAGCAGGCCTTCGATCGCGCCATGGCCGGCGCCGGCGGCGTCGGCTTCACCCGCGCCGACGCGGACACGATCAACCGCGTCGCCGAGATCGACGGAATGCAGAAGAGCGCGACCGTCGCCGAACGGCTGGCCGCGCTGAAGGCACAGCAGGCCGCCTGATGATCCGCAAGCCGCCCGGCAGACTGGCAGCGCGAGCGAAGGCGCGGCCGTCAGAACGGTTCGAAGCGGCCGCCGAGCTTGCCGAGGGCGGCGCCAGGCGTTGCGCGCCGCGGCGGCCAAGTGGCGCGCGGCCTGTTCTGCTATTTCTTTGCCATCCTCTGGGGCTTCGCGGCGCTCGCTAGGCGGGCTGCTTGGCGGCAGCATTCCGACCTTCATCGGCGTCGGTGCGATGGCGGCCCTCATGGCCTGGGGCGGCGGCCGGGCGTTCGCCAAGGCGCGCGAAGCTCCGGGCTAGCAACCCGCTAGCCGGGCAAACCCGCTGATCGGGCCTGAAATCATCCCCGCGAAGACGGCGATCTTGCCGAGGACGAGCGGGTAGGGCGCCACAGCGTTCGGAGCGCCTCATTGAGCGGCCCTCCGGTGAACTGGATCTCGTGGCCGGCACCCTCGATCACCATCCGCGACGCGCCGATCCGCTCGGCCAGCTCGTCGCAGATGGCGTCGAAGCCTGCGCTATGCCCGCCGGATACGACGAGTTTCGGGAAGGCCGCCGATGCCAGGCCGGCGAGCGGCAGGTCAGGTTCCCAGATCGGCCGTCCGCGCCGGAACACGGGCACGAGCGGCACGGCCGCCGCGATCAGCTCGGGCGAAAGAGCATCACCACTCCCCACGAGCTGCAGAAAGCGGATCACCCAGTGCTCGTCCGGGAGATCCTCATCCCAGAGGCGGCGAACCTCTGCGACGAGCGTCCTCGCAGCCGGATCGCGCTGGCCCAGCGAGAATGTGCCCGGCTCCAGCAGCGTCAGAGACAGCGTCGCCTCGGGACGGCGGGCAGCGGCGAACACGACGCCCAGGCCGCCGTAGGAATGACCGACGAGGTGAGCGCCATCGCCCATGAGCTCGGCGATGTCTTCGGCATCGGCCAGGAAATCCTCGCCGCGCGCGGCCGGGCTTCGCCCATAACCCCGCCGGTCAGGCACCAAGAGGCGAAAGCCTTCATCGGCGAGCGGTCGCTGGGCCTGCCACTCGTCGGCGCCCGTCGCCAGCGAGCCGTGCACCAGCACCACCGGCACGCCCGAGCCCCAGGATTCTACGAAGAGGCCGCTCAGCGGGCCTATGGCGGCGATGTCCGCAGCGCGGAAAGACGAGGCCGCAAAGTTCGAACCAAGTGTGCTCATCGTGAAGCTCCAGGGACCAAAGGGGTACCAGGCACCTGCCCTTGTTGGGTGCTCTGACGGGACCGCAGAGGCGTTTAGAGGTGCTTTGTTTCGCACGGGTTGCGCCTGCTCAGATTCCGGTTTCGTGTGCTTGTGCGTGCGGCGCAGGGGCGAGACGCGTTTCGGCCCGTGGGTTTTAGGTCTGCTCAGCGAGCCGTAATCGAAGATGTCGCGGAACGCCGTCAGAGGAGCGCCACGACGTGGGGAGCCGCACATGACCCGGGAGGCCGCCATCGGGCGCGCCGAGCACTACTTCGATGCCGGCACGTTTTGGGACGATCTCGCGCGCCGCGTCGCGTTCCGAACCGAAAGCCAGGTGCCGGACAGCCGGCCGCAGCTCGGCCTCTATCTGGAGCGCGAGATCGCGCCGGCCTTCCGGCGCATCGGCTATGCCACCGAGATCCTGCCCAACCCCGTCGCCATGGCGGGCCGTTCCTCGTCGCGACGCGGCACGAGGACGATGGCTTGCCGACGGTGCTGAGCTACGGCCACGGCGACGTCGTCCGCGGCCTCGAAGGCCAGTGGCGCGATGGCCTCGATCCGTGGACGCTCACCCTCGACGGCGAGCGCTGGTACGGCCGCGGCACCGCCGACAACAAATCGCAGCATCTGATCAACATGCTGGCCCTGGAGCTGGTGATCGCCGAACGCGGCCGCCTCGGCTTCAACAGCACGTTCATGATCGAGACCAGCGAGGAGATCGGCTCGCCGGGCCTGCCCGAGTTCTGCGCCAAGCACAAGAAGACGCTGGCGGCCGACCTGTTCATCGGCTCGGACGGGCCGCGCCTCGCGCCCGATCGGCCGACGATCTTCGGCGGCACGCGCGGGGTGATCAATTTCGACCTCGCCGTCGACCTGCGCGCGGGCGGGCACCACTCGGGTAACTGGGGCGGCATCCTCGCCAATCCCGGCGTGATCCTCGCCAATGCGATCGCCTCCATCATCGACCCAAGCGGCCGGGTGCGGGTGCGGGAGATCCTGCCGCGCAGCATTTCCAGGTCGGTGCGTGCGGCGCTCGCCGACTGCGCCGTCGAAAGCGGGGCGGACGGTCCGGCGATCGACCCTTGGTGGGGCGAGCCGGGCCTGAGCGTGCCCGAAAAAGTGTTTGCCTGGAACACATTCGAGGTTTTGGCTTTCTCCACCGGCAATCCGGAGAACCCGGTCAACGCCGTGCCGCCGCGGGCGAGCGCCCACTGCCAGATCCGCTTTACAGTCGACGTGCCGTGGCAGAGTTTTCTGCCGTCCTTGCGCAAACATCTGGACGCGCATGGATTCCAGGCGGTGACGATCGCGGAGTCCGACCAGGCCGTCATGGAAGCCACACGGCTCGATCCCGATCACCCCGCCGCAATGTGGGCTTCGAAGTCGATCGAGCGCACCACGGGGAAGAAGCCGGCGCTCTTGCCCAACCTCGGCGGCTCGCTGCCAAATGCGTGCTTCGCCGACACGCTTGGTATGCCGACGGTGTGGGTGCCGCATTCCTATGCATCCTGTTCGCAGCACGCGCCCGACGAGCACGTGCTCGCCCCTCTCATGCGTGAGGGCTTGCGCACGATGACGGGGCTGTTCTGGGACATGGGCGAGACGCCGCCCGTAGGAACACGAGACATGGCGTGAAGACCGAAGGCAGCCTCAACACGGTGCTCGCGAACGGAGATTTCCGGTGGCCGACGCGGTGGCGACGATCGACAATGTGGCGTTGCGCCGTTCGGCAATGCTCTCCGTCGACGAAGACGTCGTGGCGAGCTACGTCCGTGCCGGGTCGCGCCGGGCCTCGGCAGATTGGTGTGCCCACGCGCAGAAGCTGAACGCGCTCGCCCGCAGGTCGCCATGCATGTAGCCGCCGCCATCCGCTGGCTGCGATGTCGACCGGCTCAATCCGGAGACGGTGCCGTCGAGCACCAATCTGCCTGCCTTCAGCGCCGCGAGGTCCATCGCCTGAGCCTCTAGGTAGGGTGCGGTGGCCAGCGCAGCGGCGAACATGAACCTCTGCCCAGCAAAGCCTGCGGCGTAGCGGAAAGTGTGTCGGGTCATGCCCTCCAACGGTGCAGCCGGATTGCCTTGATAAACTGCTTCTGGTAGTATGTAGCTGCGCGTCAACCTCTGGGGTTATGCTATGGTCAGGTCAAGAGCGCTCACGACCGGTTTCGCTTTCCTCGTCGCGTCCTCGGTCATCCCAGCCGCCGCTTCCGCAAACGAAAACGAGGTCGGTCGCGCTGAGGCGGGAGTGGCCATCACAGAAGACGATGTCCAAAACGCTACCGTGTTGTCGCGGTTTTTCTACGATCCGGGCATGCTGAGTGACGACGTCCGGGATGTGCTTCTCATTAATGATGAAGGAGCGCTGCCTGTCCAATTCAATGGCAAGAGGCACCCGTTCACGACGAAGATTGCGAGTGGGGAAGGTGGGATCTCTCCCGTTGACCGGTTTCCCTGGCGCGCCGTTGGCAAGTTGTTCATGAAATTTGACGGGTCGACCTTCGCATGCACCGGTTCGGTAATTAACAGCAGCCTGGTCGTCACGGCGGCGCATTGTGTTCACAACTTCGGCGAGAAGGAAGACGGGTTTGCTGATGCCGTATCCTTTGAGCCTGCTCGTCATGGAGCGGAAAGGCCTTTTGGGACCTGGGTAGCGAAGGAATGGTGGATCCCGAGGGCCCACTTCGACGGTACTGACAATTGTTCGCCCGTCGCGCCCAAGATTGTCTGTGAGAACGATATTGCTGTTGTGGTTTTGGAGAAGAGGGACGGTAGTTTTGTAGCAGAGCACACCGGAAGATTTGGTTTCCAGACCGACGAATACGGCTATAGCTTTTTCTTGAACAAAATGGCCACGCAGGTAACGCAGCTTGGCTATCCAGGAAAGGGCTATGATGGATTTATTATGATCCGGACCGACTCGCTTGGATACCAAGCTAACCACAACAACGTTGTTATTGGATCTGCCCAGACCGACGGTTCAGACGGTGCCCCTTTTGTGCTGAATTTTGGGATCAACACGTCTTACGGTGGACTCATGGACGATGATGACAATCAGGTGGTTGGGACTACGAGCTGGGCGTTCATAGAAGACGTGTTCGCCGTAGTGCAAGGAGCCTCGCGGTTCGGTAGGAACGGCATTTACACAGATGACTCCAACATCCAGTCCCTTGTGAACTCAGCGTGTACGGCGAACCCGGCCTATTGCTAGTCATGCTGGCTGCGATGAGCGGCTGCGCAAATGAAAGTCGAGGCCGCAGGCTCGCCTACAACGACGCTCTGGCGGTTACGTCCACACGATGATACCGAACGGCCCGAGGTGTTGGCTTGGAGGCTGCGTCTCGCGGAAAAGGTTTCCCATCACAGCATTCGTGACAGAGTGTTTGCATCGGTGCCGATGTCTTGCTGAGGCCTCGCTTCTACGGTAGGGCACCGACAGGCGGTAAATTTCGAAGTGAGACTTTTCGTACTCTGGCCTCGACACGTTCCAGGATCCGCCGCGGGACGGCCTGCGTTCGCGACCTTTGAGTTTCCCGCCAGCCGGCGTGACATGTCGGCGCCCTTCGCTTATGCGGTGGCCCGCGCACGCGTTCGCGGCGGAACGCGCGAGGAGCGATCATGCCCCCCAGGCCGAGGCCGAAGCGGATTCTGCTAAAACTGTCGGGCGAGGCTTTTCTGGGGGACCAGCCTTTCGGGATCGACGACAAGGTCGTCTCCCGCTACGCGGCCGAGATCGCCGCCGTTGCCCGGAACGGCACGGAAGTCGCCGTGGTCATCGGCGGCGGCAACATCTTTCGCGGCCTGGCGATCGCGGCGAAGGGCGGCGACCGCGTCACCGGCGACCACATGGGCATGCTGGCGACCGTGATGAACGCGCTGGCGCTGGAGGCGGCGCTGGTCCGCGAGGGCATGGAAGCCCGCGCATTGTCGGCCATCGAAATGCCGTCGGTGTGCGAGACCTACGTGCATCGCCTGGCGGCAGGCCATATGCGCAAGAAGATCATCGTCGTGCTGGCCGGCGGCACCGGCAATCCCTTCTTCACCACCGACAGCGGGGCCGCCTTGCGGGCGCTGGAGCTGGAATGCGACGCTCTCCTCAAGGGCACCCAGGTCGACGGGGTCTACTCGGCGGATCCGCGGCGCGACCCGAACGCCACCCGCTACGAGCACGTCACCTTCCAGGAGGCGATCTCGCGCGGCCTCGCCGTCATGGACACCGCCGCCTTTGCGCTTGCCCGCGACAACGGTCTGCCGATAATCGTGTTCAACATCCACGAGCCGGGAGCCTTGGCGAGGATCGTGGCCGGCGAGGCGGTCGGCACGCTCGTCGCGGGCTGAATTCTCGCCCGGCGGCGCAAAAATCGGGGAAGACGAATGGAAGAGGCTCTGGATTTCAAGGATCTCAACCGGCGCATGCACGGGGCGGTCTCCGTCCTGAAGACCGAATTGTCGGGGTTGCGGACCGGACGCGCCTCGCCAAACCTCCTCGACCCGGTGACGGTGAGCGCCTACGGGACGCAGATGCCGATCAACCAGGTCGCGACGGTCAACGTGCCGGAGCCGCGCATGCTGTCGGTCCAGGTCTGGGACAAGTCGCTGGCCGGCGCCGTCGACCGCGCCATCCGCGAGGCCAATCTCGGGCTGAACCCGATTATGGAGGGCACCCTGCTGCGCATCCCGATCCCGGAGCTCAATGCGCAGCGCCGTCAGGAAATGGTCAAGGTTGCGCATAAATATGCCGAGCAGGCGCGGATTGCCGTGCGCCACGTCCGCCGCGACGGGATGGATCATTTGAAGAAGATGGAAAAGGACGGCCATCATAGCGAGGACGATACGCGGGCGCAGTCGGAGGAGCTGCAGGAGCTGACCGATTCCACCATCAAGGAGATCGATGAGCTGCTCGCCGCCAAGGAACGGGAGATCATCCAGGTTTGAGTGCGTCCGGAAAGCCGCTCCTCGTCATCGCCGGCGCAAGGAGCCGCCATGGGCGTTGAACCGAGCCAGGTGGAAGCCGCTGCCGCGTTCCTGCCCGCGCCCCGGCACGTCGGCATCATCATGGACGGCAACGGTCGCTGGGCTCAGGCGCGCGGCCTGCCGCGCGGCGAGGGGCATCGGCGCGGCGTCGAGGCGCTGCGTCGCGCCGTCCGCTTCGCCGGCCGCCGCGGCATCGGCTACCTAACGCTGTTCAGCTTTTCGTCGGAGAACTGGTCGCGGCCGCAGGACGAGATCCAGGGCCTCTTCAACCTCCTGCGGATCTTCATCCGCAGCGACCTGGCCGAGCTGAACTGCAACAGGGTGTGCATTCGGGTGATCGGCGAGCGCGACGGGCTGCCCACCGACATCCGCGGCCTGATCGAGGAGGCCGAGAGCCTGACCTTCGGCAATGCCGGGCTCCAGCTCGTCGTAGCCTTCAATTACGGTGCCCGCGACGAGATCGTCCGTGCCGCCCGCAAGCTCGCCCGGCGGGTCGCGCAAGGCGAGATCCGCCCGGAGGACATCGATCACCAGGTCTTCGAACAGACGCTCGACACGGCGGGCATCCCCGATCCCGACCTCATCCTGCGCACTTCGGGCGAACAGCGGATCAGCAATTTCCTGCTCTGGCAGGGCGCCTATGCCGAGCTGATCTTTCTGCCGGTCCTCTGGCCCGATTTCGGCGACGAGCAGTTCGAGGCGGCGCTAAACGAGTTCGCCTCCCGCGAGCGGCGCTACGGAGGCGTCGTTGGCATCTGAGGCCCAGGCGGTCTCCGGGACCCGGAGCGAGCTGAGGACGCGCATCGTCTCCGCCGTCGTGCTGGCGCCGGTCGGGCTTGCCGCCATGATCCTCGGCGGCGTGCCCTTCGCGCTGCTCGTGACGGTGGTTGCGGCGATCGCATTTTGGGAATGGACGGGCATCAGCGGAGCGGTCGAGCCGCTCTGGCTTCGGGCGGGCTGTGCTGTCTGCCTTGCCGCCGGCCTTCTCGCGCTGGCCTTTGCGCGCACCGATCTGGCCATTGCGCTGATCGGCGGTCCGGCGCTGCTGACGCTGATCGCCGGCTATCGCTTTCGACCCTGTCTCTGGACCGGACTCGGCCTCTTCTACGTCGCGATTCCCTGTGCCGCATGCATCGTTTTGCGCCAGGCCGAGCCGCATGGATGGGCCGCCATTCTCTATCTCCTCATCGTTGTCTGGGCGACCGACATTGCGGCCTATTTCGGCGGCCGCGCGCTCGGCGGTCCAAAGCTCTGGCCGCGCGTGTCGCCGAAGAAAACCTGGTCGGGCGCGCTGAGCGGCCTCGCCGCGGCGGTCGTCGCCGGCGGCCTCGTCGCCCGGCTGACCGGCGCGGGCGACATCGGCACCGGCCTCGTTCTCGCCGCGCCGCTCTCGGTAGCCTCGCAAGCCGGCGATCTCCTGGAATCGGCGTTGAAGCGCCGCTTCGGCGTCAAGGATTCCGGCCGCATCATCCCCGGCCATGGCGGCGTCCTCGACCGGATGGACGGGCTGTTCGCTGCGGCGGCTCTCGCCTGGCTCATCGCCGGCCTGGGGCTGGGCGGCGACCTTCTCGCGCCGCCGAGCGACGTCGCGGCCCTGTCGCAAGGCGCATCGTGACCCGCGTCACGCTGCTCGGCGCGACCGGATCGGTCGGCACCAACGCCGCCGCGGTGATCTCCGCCGATCCCGCCCGGTTCGAGGTGCAGGCCGTCGCCGCGCACTCCAACGGCGCCAAGCTTGGCGAGACGGCGCGGCGGCTCGGCGCCCGCCGGGCCGTGGTTGCGGACGAGGCCGGCCTGCCGGCGCTCCGCGAGGCGCTGTTCGGCTCCGGCATTGCCGCCGGCGCCGGGCTGCAGGCGTTCGAGGATGCGGCGGCCGAGCCGGTCGACATCGTGCTCTCCGCGGTCGTCGGGGCTGCGGGGGTGCGGGCCACCGCCGCGGCCATACGCGCCGGCAGCGACATCGCTCTCGCCAACAAGGAGTGCCTCGTCTGCGCCGGCAGCGCTTTCATGGCGCTTGCCCGCGCCCACGGCGTAAAAATCCTGCCGGTCGATTCGGAGCACAACGCGCTGTTTCAGCTCCTGGAGAGCCGCGACCGGGCGCTGATCCGCACCTACACCATCACCGCCTCCGGCGGCCCGTTCCGCACCTGGCCCGCCGAGCGTCTGGCGAAAGCCACGCCGGAGCAGGCGCTCGCCCATCCGACCTGGTCGATGGGCGCGAAAGTCTCCATCGATTCGGCGACGCTGATGAACAAGGGGCTGGAGCTGATCGAGGCGCATCACCTGTTCGGCATCTCGCCCAAGCATCTCGAAGTCCTCGTCCATCCCCAGTCGATCGTCCACGCTTTGGTCACCTTCACCGACGGCTCCATCCATGCGGAGATCGGGCCGGCCGACATGCGCCGGCCGATCGGCCATTGCCTCTATTGGCCCGAGCGCGCCCGCCAGCCTGCTTTGCTGCTCGATCTGGCGGAGATCGGCCAGCTCACCTTCGAGCGCCCGGACGTGCGCCGTTTCCCCGCGCTCGCCCAGGCAATTGCCGCGCTGGAGGCCGGGTGCGGCGCGCCGACCGTCCTCAATGCCGCCAACGAAATAGCCGTGCAGGCCTTCCTCGCCGGCCGCATCGGCTTTGCCGCAATTCCCGCAATCGTGGAAAAAACCTTGACGGCCGCTCAGGATGAGCGATTGCTGACGGAACCCGCCTCGATCGATGAGGCGCTCGCGCTCGATGCGGCCGCACGGCGGATTGCGCGAGCCGATCTGACCGCGCGCTACCGCCGCGGCCTAGGAACCTACGATGCCGGACTTCCTGCTGCAGACGATCGCCATCCTGAAGGACAACGTGGTTCCTGCGCTGATCGTCCTGACGGCGGTCGTTTTCATTCACGAGATGGGCCACTTCCTGGTCGCCCGCTGGTGCGGCATCCGCGTCGCCGCGTTCTCCGTCGGCTTCGGCCGCGAGCTGTTCGGCTACACCGACCGCCGCGGCACCCGCTGGAAGCTCTCCGCCATCCCGCTCGGCGGCTATGTCCGCTTCGAAGGGGACGAAAACGCCGCGAGCATTCCCGATGCCGAGACGCTGGCCAAAGTGCCGCCGTCGCAGCGTCAGGGGCTGTTCCATTTCGCGCCGGTGTGGAAACGCATCGCCGTCGTTGCCGCGGGACCGATCGCCAATTTCATTCTCGCCATCCTGGTCTTCGCGGCGGTGTTCACGCTGATCGGCCGGCCGCATATCCTGCCGGTCGCCGAGACCGTGATGCAGGGCAGCGCCGCCGAGCGGGCGGGCATCAAGCCGGGCGACCGCATCCTCAGCGTCGACGGCGACACGATCGAATCCTTCTCCGAGCTGCAGAGCCTCGTCATGCTCTCAGCCGACGATCCGCTCGCGCTGGTCGTCGAGCGCGACGGCGCGCAGGTCGCGCTCACCGCGACGCCGGAACGCCAGGAGCAGCCCGACCGGCTGGGCGGCACGCACCGCATCGGTGTTCTCGGCATCACCGCCGGCGCGGTCGATTTCCGCCGCGACGATCCGCTCACCGCGCTGCGCGAAGGCGTGCGGGAGACCGGCCACATCATCGAACGCACGATGACCTACATCGGCCGTCTCCTCCGCGGGCGCGAGAACACCGAGCAGCTGAGCGGCGTCATCCGCGTGGCCCAGGTTTCCGGCGCGGTCGTGTCGTCGGGCGGCATACCCGGCCTGATCTATCTGACGGCCGTGCTCTCCGTCTCCATCGGCCTGTTCAACCTGTTCCCGGTGCCGATGCTCGACGGCGGCCACCTGGTCTTCTACGCCGTCGAGGCGCTGAGGGGGCGGCCGCTCAGTCCGCGCCTGCAGGACCTTGGATTTCGTATCGGCTTCGCGCTGGTTATCATGCTGTTCATTTTCGTGACCTTTAACGACATCGCCAATCTGCCGGGCATTTTTGCCAACTCCTGACCCGGCGGCGACGTTGCCCAAAGGCCACGTGCCGGGGAAAAAGCGGGGCACTGAAAAATTGATGCGGTTGAAAGCATTCCGAAAGCCTGCGATAGCTTCGGGGAGGCCCGACTCCGCCCGTGGCCTCGCGCGTCCCATTGTGACAACAGCGACCGGACCAAACGGCCAATGAGATCAAAATCGCTCCGGTACGGGATAAACGGGCTCTCGGCTGCCGCGCTGTTCGTCGTGGCTTTCGTCGCCGCATTCGCCGGACAGGGATCTCCGGCCGCCGCTGCGGTGGTGAGCCGCATCGACGTGGAGGGCAACCAGCGGGTCGATGACGAGACGGTCCGCGCCTACGTGCTCGTCCAGCCGGGCGTGAGCTTTACCCCCCAGGATGTCGACGATTCGGTGAAGGCGCTGTTCGATACGGGGCTGTTCTCCGACGCGCAGATCAATCAGCGCGGTCCGGTCCTGCTTGTCGAGGTCGTCGAGAACCCGATCATCAACGAGATCGCCTTCGAGGGTAACAAGAAGTTCAAGGACGAGCAGCTCCTGACCGTCATCCAGTCGGAGCCGCGCGGCGTCTTCACCCGCACCACGGTGCAGGGCGACGTGCAGCGCATCCTCGAGCTGTTCAGGCGGGCCGGCCGCTATCAGGCGTCCGTGACGCCGAAGACGATCCAGCTGCCGAACGGCAGCGTCAATCTGGTCTTCGAGATCGCCGACGGCCCGAACACCGGCATCTCCGGGATCACCTTCATCGGCAACCAGGCCTATAGCGACCAGCGCCTGCGCAACGTCATCTCCACGCGCGAAAGCGGCCTTCTGGGCTTCCTGCGCAGCGGCGATCAATACGATCCGGACCGGCTGACCGCCGACGAGCAGGCGCTGCGGAACTGGTATCTGAACCGCGGCTACGCCGACTTCCAGGTCGTGTCCTCGGTCGCCGATCTCGACCGCGAAAGGAACACCTTCTTCATCACCTTCACGGTCGAAGAGGGCCCGCGCTACCGCTTCGGCCCGATCGTCGTCGATTCCACCATCCCCGACGTGGACGTCGCGGAGCTGCAGCGGCTGGCGCTGACCGACGAAGGCGACTTCTTCTCCAACGAAGCCGTCGACCAGTCGGCGGAGGCCATGACTCTTCGGCTGGCTGCCGCCGGGCACCCCTTCGCGCAGGTCCGCGCCCGGCCCGACCGCAATCCGGTCGACCTGATCATCGGCGTGACCTACGTCATCGACGAGGGCTCGCGGAACTACGTCGAGCGCCTCGACGTGCGCGGCAATTCGCGCACGCGGGATTACGTGATCCGGCGCGAATTCGACATTGCCGAGGGCGACCCCTACAACCGCGTGCTGATCAACCGCGCCGAGCGGCGCCTTCGCAATCTCGGCTATTTCAGCGATGTCCGAATCACCACCGAGCCCGGTTCCTCGCCGGACCGGCGTGATCGTGGTCGCCAATGTGGTGGAGCAGCCCACCGGCGAATTCTCCTTCGGCGCCGGCTACTCGACCAGCGAGGGCGTGGTCGGCGACGTCTCGCTCTCCGAGCGGAACTTCCTCGGCCGCGGCTACAACATGCGCATCGCCGCCGGCGGCGGCTCGAATTCGCGCAATTACGAGTTCAGCTTCACCGATCCGTATTTCCTCGGCCGGCGCATCTCCGCCGGGTTCAACGTCTATCGCCGGGAAAACGACGAGAACGACTTCCGCTCGTACGACTATGATACGACGGGCGGCGGCGTGAGCTTCGGCTTCCCCATCACCGAGGATTTCAGCGTTCAGCTCGGCTACAACCTCGAGCATCAGGACATCGATATCCCCGGTTACGACCTCGACGAGGATCTCGACGGCACGCCCGACGATCCGGACACGGATGAGGACGAGTCGGAGCCGGCAGGGCTTCATTGCACCGACGACGTGTCCCTGGCCATCTGCCAGGCGGAAGGCGAGTCGATCGTCTCGTCGGTGCTCTACTCGCTCGTCTACGACACGCTCGACAATCGCCGCGATCCGCGCGACGGCCTCTACGCAAAATTCACCCAGGAATTCGCCGGCGTCGGCGGGGATGTCAGCTTCCTGCGGACCACCGGCACTGCGTCCTACTACCAGGAGCTTCTCCCTGACGCCGGCGTCGTCGGCTTCGTCAAGGTGCAGGGCGGCCATATCGCCGGCATCGGCGACGAGGTCCGGCTCCTCGATTCCTTCTTCAAGGGCGGCGAGACGGTGCGCGGCTTCGAAAGCTCCGGCTTCGGCCCGCGGGACCTGGATACGGGCGACGCGCTGGGCGGCACCATCTACGTGGCCAGCACCGCGGAAGTGCAGTTCCCGATGCCGCCTTGTCCCGCAGGAGCTCGGCTTCAAGGGCGCCTTCTTCGCCGACGCCGGCACGCTGTTCAATTCCGAGATCGACGAAGAAGATTTCGAGGACATCGACATCGGCGATTCTCCGGCGATCCGCTCGTCGGTCGGCGGCTCCGTCCTGTGGGCCTCGCCGGTCGGGCCGATCCGCGCCGACTTCGCCTATGTGCTGACCTCCGAGGATTACGACGAGGAGCAGTTCTTCCGCGTCGGCGGCGGCGCCCGCTTCTGATATTTTCGACGGCCGGCGCTGCGGCGCCGGTCGATCCTCCGGTCTCGTCCGATGCGCGACACCCGTTTCATTCCGGCGCCGGCCCCGTTGCGCCTCGATCAGGTTGCGGAGCTGGTCGGGGCGAAGCTGGAGCGCGGCGACCCGGCGGCGGTGATCCGCGGCGCCGCCCCGCTCGAAGCGGCCCGCGAGGGCGACCTGACGTTCCTCGACAATCCCAAATATGTGAGGCACCTCGCCGCCACGCAGGCGACCGCCTGCCTCTGCCAGCCTCGCTACAGCGAGCGCGTGCCGGCGCACGTGGCGGTCGTGGAATCGGCCGATCCCTACCGCGCCTACGGCCTCTATCTGGCGACAGCCTATCCCGCGATGCTGCGGCCTGCAGGCATTTTCGGACCGGCGGAGCCCCTGCTGCAGGGGACGGTCCATCCGGAAGCGCGCCTGGAGGAGGATGTCCGCGTGGAAACCGGCGCCATCGTCGGGGCGCGGGCGGAGATCGGGCGCGGCACGGTGATTGCCGCAGGCGCCGTCGTCGGCGAAGCGGTTGCCGTCGGCAGGGGCTGCTTCGTCGGCTCGCACGCGTCGCTGCAGCACGCGCTGATCGGCAACCGCGTCATCATCCACCCCGGAGCGCGCATCGGGCAGGACGGCTTCGGCTTCGCCATGGGGTCAAGCGGGCATCTCAAGGTCGCCCAGATCGGCCGCGTCATCATCCAGGACGATGTCGAGATCGGCGCCAACACGACCATCGACCGCGGCTCCAGTCGCGACACGGTGGTGGGGGAGGGGACGAAGATCGACAACCAGGTGCAGATCGGCCACAACGTCGAGATTGGCCGCCATTGCATCATCGTCGCACAGGTCGGCATCTCCGGCTCTGTCCGGATCGGCGACTTCGTAGCGATCGGCGGGCAAGCCGGCATCAACGGCCATATCGAGATCGGCGACGGCGCCCGCATCGCGGCGGTCAGCGCTGTGCACGGCGACGTCCCCGCCGGTGCGCGCTGGGGCGGTATCTTCGCCAGGCCGATCAACGAATGGTTTCGGGAAATGGGTGCCCTGCGGAGACTGGCGAAACGCGGCGGAGCCGACTAATCAGAAGAGGCGGCGCGAAGAGCAGCTGCCGGAGCGAAATGCGCATGGATCAAGAGATCAGGACGCTCGAGGCGGCCGATATCAATCGGATCATGCAGGCCCTGCCGCATCGCTATCCCTTCCTGATGGTGGACAGGATCCGCAACATCGACGGCGACAATTCCTGCATCGGCGTGAAGAACGTCACCATCAACGAGCCGCACTTCCAGGG
The DNA here is from genome assembly GCA_963846475.1 of uncultured Alphaproteobacteria bacterium. Taxonomy (GTDB): domain Bacteria; phylum Pseudomonadota; class Alphaproteobacteria; order Rhizobiales; family Afifellaceae; genus DASWJZ01. The sequence continues at coordinate 183,217 of CAWJVZ010000004.1, forward strand.
CCATTTCCCCAAGCAGCCGGTCATGCCGGGCGTGCTTCTCATCGAGGGCATGGCGCAGACGGCGGGTGCGCTCTGCGTGCTCGCCTACGCCGGCGCACTCCAGCCCAAGCTCGTCTACTTCATGACCATCGATAACGCCAAGTTCCGCAAGCCGGTCATTCCCGGCGACGTGGTCGAATACCACGTCCAAAAAATCCGGCGACGCTCCAACATCTGGAAGTTCTCTGCCGTGGCGAAGGTGGACGGGGCCAAGGTCGCCGAGGCCGTTGTCAGCGCCATGCTGGTGGACGGCTGAATTGCCGGAGATCCATTCGACCGCCATCGTCGAGACTGGGGCGGAGCTGGCGGAAACGGCCTTTGTCGGGCCCTATTGCATCGTCGCGGCGGGTGTCCGCCTCGGCGACGACGTCCGGCTGCACAGCCACGTGGTCGTCGGCGGCAACACGCTGGTCGGCGCCGGCACGCAGATCTTTCCGTTCGCCAGCGTCGGGCTGCCCCCGCAGGATCGCAAATACCGCGGCGAAGCGAGCCGGCTGGAGATCGGCCGCAACTGCACGATCCGCGAGCATGTGACGATCAACCCAGGCACCGAGGGCGGCGGCCTTGTCACTCGCATCGGCGACGACTGCCTGCTCCTGGTCGGCTCGCACGTCGCGCATGATTGCTTCCTCGGCAACAACGTCACGCTGGTCAACCACGCCACGCTTGCCGGCCACTGCCGGATCGGCGACCACGTCATCCTCGGCGGGCTCTCGGCCGTCCATCAGTTCGTGCGCATCGGCGAGCACGCCTTCGTCGGCGGCATGTCGGGCGTGGAGAACGACATCATCCCGTTCGGCTCCGCCATAGGCAATCGCGCCAGCCTCGGCGGCCTAAACATCGTCGGCCTCACCCGCAGCGGTTTTGGCCGCGAGGCCATCCACCGTCTGCGGCGGGCCTACCGGACGCTCTTCGGCCCCGACGGCACCCTGAAGGAGCGCCTGGCCGACGTGGAGGAGGAGTTTTCCGCCGACGAGAACGTCCGCAGGATCGTCGATTTCATCCGCGAGGGCGGCGATCGGGCCCTCTGCACGCCCCGGGCTAGGGGCAACGATCTCTGACGCGGCGGCGCATGTTGAAGGACGTTTCCGCCCGGCCCCTCGCCGTTCTGGCAGGCCACGGCGCGCTGCCCCCGTTGGTGGCTGCGGCAGCTGCGCGCGCCGGCTACGAGCCTGTCGTATTCGCCATCGACGGCGAGGCCGAAGCCACCTCGTTCGGAGCGCTGCCCGTCCATGTGATCCGCTGGGGGGAATCGGGCACTTCCTGCGGCTCACCGGCGAGGCCGGCTGCCGCGAGGCGGTTTTCATCGGCGCGATCCGGCGGCGCCCCGATTTCAGGGCTATCCGCCCCGATTTCGGCGCGCTGAGATTCATCCCGCGCCTCCTTCAGCTGATGCGCGGCGGCGACGACAATCTGTTGGTCGGCGTCGCTGCAGATGTTCCTGGAGCAGGGCATGACGCTGATCGGCCCGCTCGACGTCGCCCCCGAATTGGCACTGTCGGAAGGTTTTGTGACGGGAACCGCACCCCCGGACGCGATCGCGGGGATTGGCAAGGCGGCCGAGGCGGCGCGCCTGATCGGGCGCCTCGACATCGGCCAGGCGGCGGTCGCGGTTGGCGGCCGCGTCGTGGCCGTAGAGGATGCCGGCGGGACCGACGGGCTGCTCGATCGCGTTGCCGCGCTGCGCGCCAGCGGTCGCATCGCTCCGCGCGGTGGCGTTCTCGTCAAATGCCCAAAGCCGCAGCAGGACCTCCGGCTGGACCCGCCCGCGATCGGGCCTGTGACCGCCGACAATGCGCGCCGCGCCGGGCTCGACGGCGTCGCCGGCGAAGCCGGCCGTACGCTGCTCGCCGGTCGCGACGAGACGATCGGCGCGTTCCGCCGGTCCGGGCTTTTCCTCTGCGGCCTGCAGCCGGCCGGGCCCGTTTGAATGAGCGGGCGTCCGCTTCGCATCGCCATCGTCATCGGCGAAGAATCCGGCGATCAGCTCGGCGCCGGGCTGATCGACGCCATCCGCCGCATCCGTCCGGACGCGATCTTCCTCGGCCTGGCCGGCGAGCGAATGCAGGCGCGCGGCGTCCAGAGCCTCTTTCCGATCGAGGATGTCGCGGTGATGGGGATCGGCGCCATTGTCCGCCATCTGCCCCGCATCGTCCGCCGCGGCTACGAGACCGTTGCGGCGGTGCTCGACGGCCGCCCCGATGTCCTCGTCATCATCGACAGCCCCGGTTTCACCCATGCCGTCGCCAGGCGGGTTGCCCGCCGGTCGCCCGATCTGCCGATCGTCGACTACGTCTCGCCGTCGGTTTGGGCGTGGCGGTCCGGCCGGGCGCGCAGGATGACGCGCTATGTCGATCATGTGCTGGCGCTGCTGCCCTTCGAGCCGGCCGCTCACGAGCGGCTCGGCGGGCCCGCCCTGCACCTATGTCGGCCATCCGCTGATCGAGAGGCTCGCCGAGCTGCGGCCGGCGCCCGGCGAGCGCGGCCCGATCGACCCGAACCCGGTGCTCCTCGTCCTGCCCGGCAGCCGCCGCACCGAGATTTCCCGGCTGATGGCGCCGTTCGGCGAAACCGTGCGGCGCATTGCCGGCGTGCGACCCGGCGTGGAAGTGCTCTTGCCTGCCGTCGCGCATCTGCGCCAGGCGATCGAGCAGTCCGCCGCCCTCTGGCCGGTGCGGCCGCGGATCGTCCTCGGCGAGGCGGAAAAATTCGCCGCGTTCCGGCGCGCCCATGCGGCGCTTGCCGCCTCCGGAACCGTCACGCTGGAGCTCGGCCTCGCCGGCGTGCCGGCGGTGGTCGCCTATCGCGTCGATCCAGTGGTGCGGCTCCTCAAGCCGTTCATCAAGGCGCCGTCGATCGTGCTGACGAATTTGGTGCTCGGCGAGAAGCCCGTGCCCGAATTCATCGATGCCGAGGGTTCGCCCGAGGCCCTTGCGCGCGAGACCTCGGCGCTTCTCGCGGAAACGCCGGCGCGCGCGGCGCAGCTCGCGGCGCTTCGGCTTCTGGAGGAGCGTATGGCGCTTCCCGGCGGGGCTCGCCCCAGCGACAAGGCGGCCGAGATCGTCCTCGACTTGGCGGAAAACGGTGCCGGGCACCGCGCCGGAAAGATCAGCGGCGTGCCGAGATAGGCACGTAGCGCCGCTCGGTCGCGCCGGTATAGAGCTGCCGCGGACGGCCGATCCGCTGCTGCGGGATCCTCCACCATCTCCGTCCACTGCGCCACCCATCCGACGGTGCGCGCCACGGCGAAGAGCACGGTGAACATGCTGGTCGGGAAGCCGAGCGCCTTCAGGGTGATCCCTGAATAGAAATCGATGTTCGGATAGAGCCGCTTCTCGATGAAGTAATCGTCGGTCAGCGCGATCCGCTCCAGCTCCATGGCGACGTCGAGGAGCGGGTCGTCGTTCATGCCGAGCTCGCCAAGCACTTCGTGGCAGGTTTTTTGCATGATCTTGGCGCGCGGATCGTAGTGCTTGTAGACGCGGTGCCCAAAACCCATCAGCCGGAACGGGTCGTTCTTGTCCTTGGCGCGCGCGATGAATTCCGGGATGCGGTCCGGCGTGCCGATGTCGGCCAGCATTTTCAGCGCCGCCTCGTTGGCACCGCCATGAGCTGGTCCCCAAAGGCAGGCGATGCCGGCGGCGATGCAGGCGAACGGATTGGCGCCCGACGAGCCCGCGAGCCGCACAGTGGACGTCGAGGCGTTCTGCTCATGGTCGGCGTGCAGGATGAAGATCCGGTCCATCGCCCGCGCCAGGACCGGGTTGACGACATAGTCCGCGCACGGCACGGCAAAGCACATGTGCAGGAAGTTGGCGGAATATTCGAGGCTGTTCTTGGGATAGATGAACGGCTGGCCGACCGAATATTTGTAGGCCATTGCGGCGATGGTCGGCATCTTGGCGATCATGCGCAGCGATGCGACCATCCGCTGGTACGGGTCGGCGATGTCGGTGGAATCGTGGTAGAAGGCGGAGAGCGCGCCGACCACGCCGCACATCACCGCCATCGGGTGGGCATCGCGGCGGAAGCCGGAATAGAAGCGTGCCATCTGCTCGTGGAGCATCGTGTGAAGCGTCACGCGATTGTCGAAATCGTCCTTCTGCGCCTTAGTCGGCAATTCGCCGTAGAGCAGCAGGTAGCAGGTCTCGAGGAAATCGCCGTGCTCCGCCAGCTGCTCGATAGGGTAGCCGCGATAGAGCAGGATACCTTCGTCGCCGTCGATAAAAGTGATCTGTGACTCGCAAGCGGCCGTTGAGGTGAAGCCCGGGTCGTAGGTGAAGTTTCCGGTCTTCGTATAAAGCGAGCTGATGTCGACAACCGAGGGGCCGAGCGTCCCATCGCGAATGTCGAAATCCCAGTTCTCGTTGCCGATTGTCAGCGTGGCAGACTTCTCACTCATGCCGCAGCCTCATGTGGATCGACGCGATTGTCTGCAGCAGAAGCCCCGCCCAGGCCAGAGAACCGTGTCGCGGAAAGGACGCAATTTACCTAGGGGTTCTTGCAGTGCACCGCAAGCATGCTGCGGTTGCTCTCAGGCTTGGCCGGACTGATCCGAAAGCCGCGCCAGGCTCTCCTCCCGCCCGAGCGCCACGAGCACGTCGAAGATCGGCGGCGATGCTGCGCTGCCGGTAAGCGCCGCACGGAGCGGCTGCGCCACATGGCCGAGCTTTGCTCCCTCCGCATCGGCGAAGGCACGCACCGCCGCTTCGAGCTCCACGCCGGTCCAAGCTGTTTCGCGAAGCGCTGCCACGAGCCGGCCGAGCCTCGCCCGGCTTTCGGGCGTGAGCAGCGCGGCAGCCTTGTCATCAAGCTTGAGCGGCCGCTCCGCGGCCAGAAAAGATGCAGACTGAAACAGCTCCACAAGCGTCTTGGCGCGCTCCTTCAGGGCAGGCATAAGGGCGAGCAGGCGCTGCCGTAGATCGGTGTCGAGCCGAGCGGCGAAGGCCGGACCGCCCTCGATCTCCGGCAGGATTCTTGCCAGCTGCGCCAGCAGCGCAGCATCGTCCGCATTCCGCATGTAGTGGCCGTTGACGTTCTGCAGCTTGGCGAAGTCGAAGCGCGCCGGGCCTTTGCCGATCGCGCCGAGCTCGAACCATTCCGCCGCCTGCTCGCTCGAAAAGATCTCGTCGTCGCCATGCGCCCAGCCGAGGCGGGCGAGGTAGTTCCTGAGCGCCTCCGGCAGATAGCCCATGGCCCGATACGCCTCGACCCCGAGCGCCCCGTGGCGCTTCGAAAGCTTGGCCCCGTCCGGCCCATGGATCAGCGGGATGTGGGCCCATTCCGGCGCTTTCCAGCCCATCGCCTCGTAGATGATGCTCTGCCGGCCCGCATTGGTCAGGTGGTCGTCGCCGCGGATGACGTGGGTGATGCCCATGTCGTGGTCGTCCACCACGACGGCGTGCATGTAGGTGGGCGTGCCGTCGGAGCGCAGGATGACGAAATCGTCCAGATCCTTGTTGGGAAAGGCGACGCGCCCCTGCACATGATCTTCGATGACCGTCTCGCCGGTCTGCGGCGCCTTGATGCGGATCACCGGGTCGATGCCGGGCGGCGCCTCGCCGGGATCGCGGTCGCGCCAGCGCCCGTCATAGCGGGCAAATCCGCCAGCGGCCTTTGCCCTGGCCCGCATCTCGTTCAGCTCCTCGGGCGTATCGTAGGCGAGATAGGCCTTGCCCCGCTCGACGAGCTGGCGCGCGACTTCCGCGTGGCGATCGCGCCGGGCGAATTGCGAGATCGGCTCGCCCTCCCAGTCGAGCCCGAGCCAGGTCAGCCCGTCGATGATGGCGCTGATGGCGGCGTCCGTCGAGCGCTCCCGGTCCGTATCCTCGATCCGCAGCAGCATCCTGCCGCCGGTGTGCTTGGCATAGAGCCAGTTGAACAGCGCCGTCCGCGCGCCGCCGATGTGGAGGAAGCCGGTGGGGGAGGGGGCAAAACGCGTGACGACGGGAGACATGGAGAGCTGCTTTTGACCGGCCTCTATCACGCGGGACCGAGATGTGCAGCGACAATGTACGTCTTCCGCAAATGGCGCCCGCGTATTACCCTCGCTAACACCAACTTCCTAGTAGCCCTTCTGGATCTCAGAGACCCCCATCATAAATGGGCAGGGGTGCAGGCCGCCGACACAGCCGTCGGATCGTGCCTTGTGTGCTGCCCGACTGACGCGGCACGCCATTGGACCGGCGGGCAGGCTTCATGTAAGCCGCGCCACCTAGATCGCACGCAAAGCAGGAGCATCGGGAGTGGCGGCAGTTGAACGCGCGGTTCGCGAGGCGGGGCAGGATTTCATCCGCGACATCATCCAGTCGGACCTGGAATCCGGCCGCCATAGCCGTGTCGTCACGCGCTTTCCGCCCGAGCCGAACGGCTATCTCCACATCGGCCACGCCAAGTCGATCTGCCTGAATTTCGGCGTCGCCGGGGAATTCGGCGGCCATTGCAGCCTCCGCTTCGACGACACCAATCCGACCAAGGAGGAGCAGGAATATATCGACGCCATCGAACGCGACGTCCGCTGGCTCGGCTTCGACTGGGGCGAGCACCTCCACCACGCCTCGGATTACTTCGAGCAGCTCTACGACTGGGCGGAGCACCTCGTCCGCGCCGGCAAAGCCTATGTCGATGACCAGTCGCAGGCGGCGATCCGGGCCAACCGCGGCACCCTGACCGAGCCTGGCGCCGACAGCCCGTTCCGCAACCGGAGCGTCGAGGAAAATCTCGACCTGTTCCGCCGTATGCGCGCCGGCGAGTTTTCGAACGGCGCGCGGGTGCTGCGCGCCAAGATCGACATGGCCTCAGGCAACATCAACCTTCGCGATCCGGTGATCTACCGCATCCTCAATGCCAGCCATCCGCGCACCGGAACCAAGTGGCACATCTATCCCAGCTACGATTTCGCCCACGGCCAGTCCGATGCGATCGAGGGGGTCACGCATTCCCTCTGCACCCTGGAATTCGCCGACCACCGGCCGCTCTACGACTGGTTCATCGAAAATCTGCCGGTGCCGTCGCGGCCGCGGCAGATCGAGTTTGCGCGCCTCAACCTGACCCATACGGTGCTCTCGAAGCGCATTCTGACCGAGCTCGTGCGCAGCGGCCACGTCGAGGGGTGGGACGATCCGCGCATGCCGACCCTGGCCGGGCTCCGCCGCCGCGGCGTGCCGCCCGAGGCCATCCGCGACTTCATCGGCCGTATCGGCGTGGCGAGGGCGGACAGCCTTGTCGATGTCGCCATGTTCGACCATGCGATCCGCGACGTCCTGAACAGGACGGCGCTCCGCCGCATGGCGGTGCTGCGGCCGCTCAAGGTCGTCATCGAGAATTATCCCGACGGCACGGTCGAGGAGCTGGACGCCGTCAACAATCCCGAAGACCCCGCCGCAGGCTCGCGGCGCGTGCGCTTCGGCCGCGAGATTTTTGTTGAGCGCGACGATTTCATGGAGGAGCCGCCGAAAAAATTCTTCCGGCTGTCGCCGGGACAGGAAGTTCGTTTGCGCTATGCCTATTTCGTCACCTGCCGCGATGTCGTGAAGAACGAAGCGGGGGAGGTTGTCGAGCTCCGCTGCACTTACGATCCCATGACGCGCGGCGGCAACGCGCCCCCGGACGGCCGCAAGGTCAAGGCGACGCTACATTGGGTAGCCGCCGCCGATGCGGTCCCCGCCGAGATCCGCCTCCTCAACCAGCTCTTCCTCAGCCCGAGCCGGAACGTTGCGGACTTCGCCGCGGACCTCAATCCGGATTCGCTGCAGGTGCTGACCGGCGCCTTGGTCGAGCCTGCCGCAATCGCATCCAATTCCGACGATCCCCTGCAGTTCGAGCGGCAGGGCTATTTCCGGCGCGATGGCACGTCGTCATCCGGTGCGCCGATGTTTGTCCGCACCGTGGGCCTTCGCGACACTTTCGCCAGGACGCTCGGGGAGGGGAGCGCACCGAGAGGCTGACCCGCCGCGAGGGGCTGCCAAACGGGCAACGCCGGTGTAGCGTAGCGGAAGGTCGTGCAAGGCCCGGGGCTGGCCATGCAGCAGGACGGCGTGACGCGTTCGGACGAGGGGCGGCGCGCGACCCTCCATGCGCTCCCCGCCGCATCGTGGCTCCGAAGATTGCGTTGGCGCGGCGGCGAGTGGGCCGCCGCTTTGCGCCACTGCCTCGAGCGGGAGCTTGGCGAGCGGGCCGGTTTCCACTGGCTCGCCGTCGCATTCGCGACGGGATGTCTCGTTTATTTCGCCCTGCCCCGCGAGCCGCTCCTTCTGCCTCTGCTGGGTGGCGCCATCGTTGCAGCGGCGATCGCCGCCCGCTCTTATCGGCGCGGCGCTGGATGGCGAGTCGCCGCGATGATCGCCGTCTGTCTCGCCGGATTGAGCGCAGCAAAATTTCGCGTCGATGCGGTGATCACGCCGCATATCGAGCGTCCGTTCTCCGCCCGGATCGAGGGCCGCGTCCTCGACCGCGAGAGCCGCGCCGAGCGGCGGCCGCGCATCGTGCTCGATGAGGTACGCTCCGACAGCATTGCGGGCGAGGCGATGCCCGAGCGGGTCCGGGTGACGCTCGGCGAAAAGTACGGATTGCCGCCGCTCGGCGCGCGGATTGCGGCGCAGGCACGGTTGTTGCCGGTCGCCGGCCCCGTCGTGCCCGGCGGCTACGACGCGCGCCGCGCGGCCTTCTTCGAAAAAATCGGCAGCAGCGGCTTCATACTTGGGGGCTGGCAGCTTGCCGAGCCGCCAAAAAACTTCTCCGCCGACCTCATGATCGCGCGGATCCGTGCCGCGATCGTCGAGCGCATCATGGCCGCCGAGGCGGGCGAGGCGGGAGCCGTTGCGGCGGCGCTCCTGGTCGGCGAGCGGAGCGCCCTGTCGGAGGAGACGAACGAGAGCCTTCGCCTCTCCGGTCTGGCGCATATCCTTTCTATATCCGGCCTGCACATGATGCTGATCGCCGGGACGGCCTTCTTCACGGTGCGCGCGCTCCTCGCTTTGTCGCCGCGCCTGGCTCTGGCGCAGCCGATCCGCAAATGGGCGGCGTTGACCGCGCTCCTCGTCGTCAGCATCTATTTTGCTCTGTCGGGAGGCGGCGCGGCGACGACCCGCGCCTATGTCATGGCCGTCATCATGTTCGGTGCGATCCTCATGGACCGGCCGGCGATCTCCATGCGCAATCTGGCCATTGCGGCTTTCGTCGTCCTGGCGCTGGAGCCGGAGAACATCGCCGAGCCCGGCTTCCAGATGTCGTTCGCCGCCGTAGCCGCCCTCATCGCCGGCTGGGAATTCTGGAGCGAGCGGCGCCGGCGCCGGCTGATGGACGACGACGCGCTTCCGGGCCTGCGGCTGGCGCGCTTCGTCGGTCGGGCCATCATGGCCGTCGCCGCGACCACGCTCATCGCCGGTCTCGCCACGGCGCCCTTCGCGGCCTACCACTTCGAACGGGTTGCCACCTACTCGCTGCTCGGCAACCTGCTTGCCGCGCCGCTGGTCTCGGCGATCATCATGCCATTCGGCCTGCTCAGCCTCGTATCGATGCCGTTCGGGCTGGAATCGCTGCCGCTCTTCGTCATGGCCCGAGGCATCGAGATGCTGCTCGCGATCTCCGACTGGGTGGCGGGCCTGCCCGGCGCCGACTTGCCGGCCCCGCGTATGGCGCCGGCGAGCCTGCTTCTCATCGCGGCGGGCATGCTGTGGCTATGTCTATGGCGGCTCCGCTGGCGCATCTTCGGCCTGCCGGCGATCGGCCTCGGGCTTGTGCTCATCCCCGTACTAGCAAATCCGCCGGACATTCTTGTCTCGCCCGACGGCCGCGCGGTAGCCGTGCGCGATGCAAGCGGCATCCTGCGCGTGTCCGGCGCCCGCGCCGGCTCTTATGTCGTCGAGCAATTCTTTGACGAGGAGCCGGGCCCGGGCCTCGAGGGCGAGGCACTCCGGGAAGGCGTGCGCTGCGACGGTTCCGCCTGCCTTCTCCCCGGCGCGAACGCCATAGGCGTTTCCCACGTGCTGGATCCCGCCGCGTTCCCCGAGGATTGCCGGCGCGCGAAAATCGTCGTGACGCAGCACACGGCGCCTGCCGACTGCCTCGCTGCGCTGGTGATCGACGCGCCGCGGCTACAGAGGTTCGGGGCTCATGCCGTTCGGATCGCCGAAGGCGATGCCGAACCGGGCTTTGCCGTCATGACCGAGCGCTCCGCCGCGCCGCGGCCGTGGCAGGCCGGCGGCGCCGCCTCGCAATAGAGCGGATCAGTATTTCCGCATCAGCCCGGTGAGCCGGCCCTGGATGCGCACGCGGTCGGGCCCGAAAATGCGCGTCTCGTAGGCGGGATTGGCCGCTTCGAGCGCCAGCGAGGCGCCCTTGCGGCGGAGCCGCTTCAGCGTCGCCTCTTCGTCGTCGATCAGCGCCACGACGATGTCGCCGGTATTGGCGGTGTCCTGCTTCTTCACAATCACCGTGTCGCCGTCGAAGATGCCGGCCTCGATCATCGAATCGCCGCGCACCTCCAGCGCAAAGTGCTCGCCGCCGCCCAGCATCTCGGGCGGCACCGCGATGGAATGGCTGTGATTCTGGATTGCCGAGATCGGCACGCCGGCGGCGATGCGCCCCATCACCGGCACTGCGACCGGGTCGTTCGCCGGCTCCTCCGTGCGGATGGGCTCGGACGTTTTGCCGAGGCGGCCCTCGATGACGCTCGGACGGAAGCCGCGCTGCCTGAGCCCCGCAAAGCTCGGATTGACGGCTTCGGGCAGGCGGATCACCTCCAGAGCGCGCGCCCAATTCGGCAGCCGCCGGATGAAGCCGCGCTCCTCCAGCGCCGTGATCAGACGGTGAATGCCGGACTTGGAGCGAAGGTCCAGCGCGTCCTTCATCTCATCGAAGGAGGGCGGCACGCCGCTTTCCTTCAGCCGCTCGTTGATGAACAGCAGCAGTTCAAGTTGCTTGCGCGTCAGCATGGTTGAGGCTCGCTTGCTCGGGTGATCCGCGTACAAATCACGAACGGACACTACCTGTTCACGCAGTGTTCCGCAACACCCCTTTATTTTGTGTGAAGAGCCGTTCGCGGCGATGGGGGGCGCGGCCAACATGGCGGGCGCGAGGCGTCTTAACCCTCCACCCTTGTGGGGGAGGGCGAACTCGGGCGGCAGCCCGAGCCGGGAGAGGGGCCCAAGAAGATTGTGGCGCGAAGCGCCACACAATACATGCGATCAGCACCGACGCGCCGGCAGGCCCTCACCGGCCCTGATTTTATCCAACGGGGCCTGCCGCGAGCAAAGGGTATCGGCCGTGCACTCCGGGGAAGGTATGAAAAAAGTCCTAGAGAAGCGTGCGCGTTTGTGCTAGCTCGCGAAATACCGCTGCTCGACGAGGGGACCGGAACGCGCGGACCGGCACTTTTCGGGAGCAGTGGGCGGCGCCGCCACGGAGCCTCGGTCAGGAGCCGGACGGCGTTCCTCAGAAGGGCCCCCCTTGGGAGCAATCCCGGCGCCGGCTGTTGCACGGCTAGAGCTTCTGCCCACGGCGCAAGCACGGGGCGGGACAGGAAGAGAAAGGGCGAGTTGGGGAACGTATGACGCCGCGCGGACTCCCCACCGTTTAGCAAGCGCTTTTTTGACTTGCCGCTGCGGTGGCGAACAGGGTGCGGCTGGCGAGCATGGCGCAGGCAACGGCGAGCAGACGGTCGGCGACGGAGCGAAGCGCGCGGGCATGCGAATGGCCGCGTTGGCGCAGGGCGGCGTATTTGGCGCGGCTTCGCGGGTCGTGCTGGATGGCGGTGCGCGCCCAATGATGGACGGCGTCGCTGAGGCGGCGATGACAAGCCCGGCGGCGCAGGACGATGCGGCGCTTGCCCGACTGCTTGGTCACCGGGGCGACGCCGGACAAGCAGCGCAGCGCCTGATAGTCTCGCTCGCGCAGGGCCTCGCCGGCCTCTGCGAGCAGCGTGGCGCAGACGATCCTTCCGATGCCTGGCAGGGATCTCAGGATGGTCACGTCACGCTGCTCTTGCGGCTGCCCCGGCGCGTCCTCCTCGGGCGCAGCGAGGCTGGCGAGCAGGCGATCGAGCTCGCCGTGCGCCTCTTTGATCTGGCGGCTGACGAGGCGCAGGCGGGGAATGAGCGTGCGGATGTGGGCGGTTGCCGCCTCGGTGGCGCCGGCGGCGACCTGGATGGGCGGCCGGCGGAGCTGCTTCAAGGCCTCGGCCGCATCGAAGCGGCGGATGCGATGCCGCTTGAGGAGCTTGGCGAGACTGGCTTGGCGGAGGCGGCGGGCCTTATCGGGCGTCGGCGCGCTCTCCCACAGTTGCAGGAACCATTCGGCGGCGAGATCATCGGCGAGCTCCAGCATGGCCGGGAAGTAGCGCCAGAGCTGGTCTCGCATGCGGTTGGCGAGACGGACCTGCTCGACGGTCAGTTCGTCGGCGATCCGCGACCATTCGCGCAGCTCGATGACCAGCGGATCGGCCGGCCGCAACGGACGCAGGCGCGGCCGGTCGGTCCTCAGCGCATCGGCCAGCACCTCGGCGTCGCGGCTGTCGTCCTTGGCGCCGGCCAGCGTGAAGCGGTCGCGGAAGCGGTCGAGCTGCTTGGGATTGACCGCGTAGACGGTGAAGCCGCGCTCCATGAGCGCCTCAACGACCGGCCCGTGCGGCACCTCGATGGCGACATGCACCGCTTGCGGCGCGGCGCCGCTCGCGGCGATCAGCCAGGCGCCCATCTCAGCCAGGCCCTCGCCGCCATGAGCGAAGCTGCGCACGCGCTTGCCGCGCCCCTGCGCATCCGACAGACAAACGACATGCGCCTGCGACGCCCAATCGACGCCGGCATACCAGATCTGTTCTTCCATGCTCCTCTCCCTGTTCTCGCAACGAGCCCGCCGCGACGTCGGCCGATCCCTGTACCTGGCGCTCAAGGGCGCGGTCTCCCCACTGGGCCTGCAATCGCAGCCGCCAGCCGGGGCACATGTCCGCGCGTGGTGCTCGCCGCTTTGACAGCGGCGGCGCTGGGGCGCTTCGGTCGCTCCCGGCCGGCCGGCCCCGGTCCTCCTGTCTGAGCCAATTCGCCGGACCCGCGAAGCCGCCCGCCCGCTACGGCGCCACGGAGGGCGCGCGTGCGGCCGGCTTCGCTTTCGCCGAGCCAAGCTTTGCAGGATCACCGGCCATCACCGGTACAGGGGCGCCTGGAGGCGCCATTATTTAATTTGCGAGGCGTTCTTCAGGCGCTCCGCTCCCTCGATAGAGGGGAATCGAGGCCGGCGACACCGGCCAGGCTCTTTGATCACCCCGGGCCGCACGGCCGCGGGACGATGACGCGCGTCCTCCTCTCCCCTCCGCCGGGGAGAGGCCGACTCGCGAAGCGAGCGGGTGAGGGACGAGATCGTAAAGAACTGCGCCAGAACCCTCACCCGGCTCGGCGCTGCGCGCGGACGGGGGGAGAGGAGGTGCTGGCCTCCGACGCCACGCTGTTCGAGAAGTAGCGTGGCCAATCCCCCCGCATATCCCCCATGCGCCGCCGTCGGTGGCGCGAGGGCCGGGCATCCGCTATTTGAGCCCGGAGCGGAGAAAAATCCGGGGAGCGAGATGGCCGAAAACTACGACGTGATCGTGATCGGCGCCGGCCCCGGCGGCTACGTCACGGCGATTCGCGCCAGTCAGCTCGGCTTCAAGACGGCCGTCGTCGAAAAATCGCATCTCGGCGGCATCTGTCTGAACTGGGGCTGCATCCCCACCAAGGCGCTGCTCCGGTCGGCCGACGTCTACAATTCCATGCTGCACGCCAAGAATTTCGGGCTGTCGGCCAAGGACGTCGGCTTTGACATCGGCGCGGTGGTGAAGCGGTCGCGCGGTGTCTCGGCGCAGCTCAGCCAGGGCGTCGGGTTCCTGATGAAGAAGAACAAGATCGACGTGATCTGGGGCGCCGCCAGGCTGAACGGCGAGGGCGCGATCAGCGTCGCCGCGGCGGACAATCCGCCGAAGGGCGCGCTCGGCTCCGGCAATTATTCCGCAAAGCACATCGTCATAGCGACCGGCGCCCGGCCGCGCGTGCTGCCCGGCCTGGATCCCGACCCAAAACTGGTCTGGACCTATTTTGAGGCGATGGTGCCCCCAGAAATGCCGAAATCGCTGCTCGTCGTCGGCTCCGGCGCCATCGGCATCGAGTTCGCCTCGTTCTACCGCACCATGGGCGCCGCGGTGACGGTGGTCGAGCTGCTGCCGCAGATTCTTCCGGTCGAGGACCACGAGATCGCCGCGCACGCCCGCAAACGTTTCGAGAAGCAGGGCATAAGGATCCACACCGACGCAAAGGTGACCAAGCTTGACAAGGGCAAGGACGACGTCACCGCGACGATCGAGCTGAAGGGCGGCAAGACGGAAACCTTGAAGGTCGACCGCGTCATCTCAGCCGTGGGCGTCGTCGGCAACGTGGGAAACCTGGGGCTGGAGGAGCTCGGCGTGAAGACGGAGCGCGGCACCATCGTCGCGGACCCGTTCGGCCGCACCAATGTCCGCGGCATCTACGCCATCGGCGACGTCGCCGGGCCGCCGATGCTCGCCCACAAGGCCGAGCACGAGGGCGTGCTCTGCGTCGAGGCCATCAAGGGGCTGCACCCGCACGAGATGGACAAGCTCAAAATTCCGGGCTGCACCTATTGCCATCCGCAAATCGCCTCGGTCGGCCTGACGGAAAGCAGGGCCAAGGAGGCCGGCCACGACCTTAAGATCGGCCGCTTCCCCTTCGTTGGCAACGGCAAGGCGATAGCGCTGGGCGAGCCGGACGGCCTAGTCAAGACGATCTTCGACGCGAAGACCGGTCAGCTCCTCGGCGCCCACCTGGTCGGCGCGGAGGTGACCGAGCTTATCCAGGGCTTTGTCATTGCCATGAACCTGGAGACCACGGAGGAAGAGCTGATGCACGCGGTCTTCCCGCACCCGACGCTGTCGGAGACGATGCACGAGAGCGTTCTTGACGCCTATGGGCGCGTCATCCACGTATAGCGGGCGGCGGCAAGTCGCGGCCAAGGCAGATAGGAGACGAACATGGAAGGTGTGGGCTGGATATTGACCATCGTGCTGGGGGGCCTGGCAGGCTGGATCGCCGAAAAGGTGATGCGCAGCGACATGGGCCTGATCATGAACATCGTCCTCGGCATTGTCGGCGCGCTGGTGCTGAATGCCATCCTCGCCTGGCTGGACCTGCTGCCGGAAGGCGGCGGCGGCATCGTCGTTCAGCTGATCGTCGCGGTTATCGGTGCCTGCATCCTGATCGCCATTTTCCGCCTGGTCCGCGGGCGGCCGGTCCGCTGACCCTGACGCTTGCACGATGCGCGGCTCTAGGGCCGCGCTGAGGAGCCCGGTCTGGTTACGCTGATCGACACCATCGAGGCGAGGGCCGGGCACGGCGCCCGGCCCCGTCATCCGGAGAAGGCGCACCGGCCGGACTCGCCGGTGCTCCGCAAGCCGGAGTGGATCCGCGTCCGCGCCCCCGGGTCGCCCGTCTGGGCGGAGACGCGCGACATCGTCCGCGAGAACAAGCTCGTCACGGTCTGCGAGGAGGCAAGCTGTCCGAATATCGGCGAGTGCTGGTCGAAGAAGCACGCCACCTTCATGATTCTCGGCGACACCTGTACGCGCGCCTGCGCCTTCTGCAACGTCCGCACCGGCATCCCCGGCGCGGTGGACCCGGACGAGCCGGAACACCTCGCCGATGCCGTCGCCAAAATGGGCCTTGCTCATGTCGTGGTGACCTCGGTTGACCGCGACGACCTTGCCGACGGCGGCGCCGGACATTTCGCCGCGGTCATCCGCGCCGTCCGCGCCCGCACGCCCGAGACGACGATCGAAGTGCTGACGCCGGATTTTTTGCGCAAGGACGGCGCGCTGGAAACGGTCGTGCAGGCCGGGCCCGATGTCTTCAACCATAACCTCGAGACCGTGCCGTCGCTCTATCTGACGGTCCGGCCCGGCGCCCGCTATTTCCACTCCGTCCGCCTCTTGCAGCGCGTGAAGGAGCTCGACCCAGGAATGTTCACCAAGTCGGGCATCATGGTAGGCCTCGGCGAGGAGAGGAATGAGATCCTGCAGCTGATGGATGATCTCAGGACCGCCGATGTCGATTTCCTCACCATCGGCCAGTACCTGCAGCCGACCCGCAAGCACCATCCGGTCCGGTCTTTCGTGACGCCCGATGAATTCCGCTCTTACGAGACGATCGCCTACGCCAAGGGCTTTCTGCTCGTCGCCGCCAGCCCGCTGACCCGTTCCTCCCACCACGCCGGCGAGGATTTTGCGCGGCTCCGCGCCGCCCGCGTCGCGCGCGGCTAAATTTCGGGCCGATGCCCGAATTCCGCACGACCCGCCGGGTCGCCCACTCCGCCGAACGGATGTTCGACCTCGTCGCCGACGTCGAGCGCTATCCGGAATTCGTGCCGTTCTGCGAAATGCTGCAGGTACGCGGCCGCCGGCGGGACGGCGAGCGCGAGGTGTTGGTCGCCGACATGAGCATCGGCTACAAGCTGGTGCGCGAGACGTTCACCAGCAAGGTGACGCTCGACCGCCCGGCCCTGGAGATCCGCGCCGATTATCTCGACGGCCCCTTCCGCGCGCTGGAAAACAGCTGGACGTTCAAGCTCCTCCCTGATGGCTCGGAAATCAGCTTCTGCATTCAATACGAGTTCCGCAGTCGCGCTTTGGCGGTGCTCATGGGCGCCATGTTCGACCGTGTCTTCCGCACCTTCGCCGACGCCTTCGAGAAGCGGGCCGATCAGATCTACGGCAAATCGCAGGCGCCGGCCGGCTGATCAGGTGAGGGCGCGCACCAGCGCGAACGCCTCCGCCACGCTCGTCAGCCGGATCGCCCGCCGCCCGATATCACCAGTGCGGATTTCTCGGTGCAGCACCGGCCCGCCGCGTTTCGCCGCGGCGAGATGGACGAGGCCGACCGGCTTTACCGCAGTGCCGCCGCCCGGCCCGGCCACGCCCGTGACCGCAAGGGAAAGGTCGGCGCGCGAGTGCACCAGGGCGCCCGCCGCCATCGCCCGCGCCACCGCTTCACTGACGGCGCCATGTTCCTGGATCAACGCTGCCGGCACGCCGATCTGCTCGGCTCTTCGCGTCATCGGAATAGGTCACAAAGCCGCGCTCGAACACGTCCGAGGCGCCCGGCACTTCAGTCAGGATCGCGGCGATCAGCCCGCCCGTGCAGGATTCTGCCGTGGCCAGCGTCAAGCCCTTCCCGCGGCAGGCGGAGATCAGGTCGGAGGCTTCCTCGACCAACGCCTCGAACTCCGGAGTCATTCTGCAGATTCGGGAGGCAGTTGGACGGTGGCCAGCGCCAGCGCCGCTATCCCTTCGCCGCGGCCTGTGAAGCCGAGGCGCTCGGATGTGGTCGCCTTCACGCTCACGCGGCCGACCGCCACATCTGCCATCGCGGCAATCGCCTCGCGCATCCTCTCCCGATGCGGCGCGACTTTCGGGTGCTCGCAGACAAGCGTCACATCGAGGTGAAGGATGCGGCCCCCGCGCTCGCGCACCCGTCGGAGGGCGTCGCGCGAGAAAACGGTCCGAGGAAATGCCCTTCCATTGCGGATCGGAGGGCGGAAAGTGGGCGCCTATATCGCCGTCGCCGACCGTGCCAAACAGCGCGTCGGTCAGCGCATGCAGCCCAACATCGGCGTCGGAATGGCCGACCAGGCCCTGATCGTGCGGGATCCGGACCCCGCAGAGCCAGACGGAATTCCCCGGCCCGAAGGCGTGCACGTCGAAACCTTGAGCCGTCCGCGTTTCCATGGCTGCCTCAATCATCCCTTCAGCTGCCGTAAAATCCGATGGCGTGGTGAGCTTCAAATTGCGCCGGTCGCCCGCGACCACGCGCACGCCAAGGCCGCCTAATTCGGCAACTGCGGCATCGTCGGTAAGATCGCCGTGGCCTGCGGCGGCGGCTTGCCGGTGCGCGTGGAGCAAGGGGCGGAACGGAAAGCCTTGAGGCGTCTGTGCGGTCACCAGATCCTGGCGCGGCACCGTCGTGGCGATCACGCCGGCCTTGACCCGCTTAAGCGTCTCCGTCACGGGCAGGGCGGGGATCGCCCCCATCTCGTCGGTGCAGGCCTGGATGATCCGCCAGACCAGGTCGGCCGGCGCGAAAGGTCGAGCCGCATCGTGGATCAGGACGAAGCGCGGCCCATGTTCGACAAGCGCTTCCAGGCCGTTCAGGACGGATTGCTGCCGCGTGGCGCCGCCGGTGACTGGCGCCAGCAGATTCGGCAGGCCATGCACGGCTTCGGCATAGGTGGCGGCATCGCCCGGTCCCACGACGACGAGAATTCTGTCCATGTTGCGGTGCGACAAAAGCGCCTCAATCGAGCGTCGGAGGACGGTTCGACCGGCCAGCTGAACATATTGCTTAGGCAAATCACGACCTGCCCTAAGTCCGCGTCCCGCAGCCACGATGAGGCCGAAAATGCCGTTCTGTGCAGGTTCTGCTGCCATGATGCTCCGATTTCGGAATGCCCTTTAGCACGCCGGCCGAAGCGCCGTCGCCCCTTGTGCCAAAGGCTCGTTTGTCTATTCTGCAGGCAAATCGATGGATGCATCTTTTTTGAGCACTGAATCGCGTTTTGCCGACAGGCTGCGAGTCGGCCCCGTTGAAGTTCCCAACCGAGCATTTCTGGCGCCGATGTCGGGCATCACCGACCTGCCGTTTCGGCGCATGGCGGCCCGCTATGGGGCCGGCCTTGTCGTCTCCGAGATGGTGGCTTGCGAAAGCGCCGCTCTCGGGTCGGAAGAGGCGCGGCTCAGAGCCGAAGGCGAGGGGCTCGCCATCCACGTCGTGCAACTCGCTGGGCGCGACGCGGCCGCGATGGCGCAAGGGGTGAAGGTTGCCGAGGCCGCGGGCGCGACGATCATCGACATCAATATGGGCTGCCCAGCGAAGCGCGTGACGAACGGCTATGCCGGCTCGGCGCTGATGCGCGACATCGACCTGGCCCTCCGTATCGTCGAGGCCACGGTGAAAGCGGCAAGCGTGCCTGTCACCTTGAAGATGCGGCTCGGCTGGGACGCGCAGAGCCTCAATGCGCCTGAGATCGCCGCGCAGGGCCGAAGCGGCCGGAGTGCAGCTCATCACAGTGCACGGCCGCACCCGATGCCAGTTCTACCAGGGATCGGCGGACTGGCGCGCCATCAGGCGCGTGAAGGACGCGGTCACGGTGCCCGTCGTTGCCAACGGCGATCTGACCCGGCCGGAGGACGCGCGCGGAAATGCTTGCCGCGTCCGGCGCCGACGCTGTGATGATCGGCCGCGGCGCTGGCGGGCAGCCGTGGCTTGTCGGCCAGATCGGCGCGGTTCTGGCGGGACGTTCGCCGCAGCCGGCGCCGCAAGGCGCGGCGATGCTCGACCATGTCCTCGAGCATTACGAGATGATCCTCTCGCATTACGGCCCGGGGCAGGGGGTCCGCATCGCCAGAAAACACCTCGGCTGGTATCTGGACCGCTCCGCAGCCGCCCGCCGTGCTCCGCCAACGCGATCCTGACCGCATCGGAGCCGAAAGGCGTCGATCCGGCTCCTCCGCGCCGCCTTCGCGGAAGGCGAAACCGCGATGGCGGCGTGACGATCGCCATCCAGGCGGCCTTCGACGGCGTGGCCTCCGCCGTCCTCAACGCCATCCCGCATCCGGTGGTGATGATCGGGCCCGACGGACGCATCGCCGGCGCCAACCAGGCGGCGGAGAATTTTTTCCAGAATTCCGCTGCCGTGCTGGTCCGCCACGGCATCGATCACTTCGTGCCGTTCGGCAGCCCGCTGTTCAGCCTCATCGAGCAGGTGCGGAACGGCGGCGCGACGGTAACCGAATATCGCGTCGACATCTCCTCGCCGCGGCTCGGCGCGGAGCGGGTGGTCGACATCTACGCCTCGCCGGTGGCGGAGCGGCCCGGTCATGTGGCCCTCATGCTGCTGCCGCGCTCGGTGACCGAAAAGATCGACCGCCAGCTTACTCATCGCGGCGCCGCGCGCACCGTGACCGGCCTTGCCTCGATGCTGGCGCATGAGATCAAGAATCCGCTGTCCGGCATCCGCGGCGCCGCGCAGCTCCTGGAGGCGGAAGCAGACGAGAACGACCGGGCGCTCACCCGGCTGATCTGCGAGGAGGCCGACCGCATCGTCGGGCTGGTCGACCGCATGGAGATCTTTGCCGACGAGCGCCCGACCGAACGCGGCAGCCCGTCAACATCCATGCAGTGCTTGAGCGCGTGAAGGCGATCGCCCGCAACGGCTTCGCGCGCTACGATCCGTATCGTCGAGGAATACGATCCGTCGCTGCCGCCCGTTCACGGCAACCGCGATCAGCTCATCCAGGTGTTCCTGAACCTGGTGAAGAACGCCGCCGAGGCGATCGGCAATTCCGGCGAGGGCGAGATCGTCTTCCGCACCGCCTTCCGGCCGGGCATCCGGCTCTCTATGCCGGGCAGCCGTCAGCAGGGTCAGCCTGCCGCTGCGAATTCACCGTCATCGACAACGGTCCGGGCGTACCGGAGGACCTGCTACCCTACATCTTCGACCCGTTCGTCACGTCGAAGGCCAACGGCACCGGGCTCGGCCTGGCGCTGGTCGCCAAAATCATCGGCGACCACGGCGGCGTCATCGAATGCGAATCGCAGCCGCGGCGCACTGCGTTTCGCATCCTCATGCCGGCCCATACCGGCAAGGTCGCCGACGAGGAGTCGAGGCCCTGACATGAATGCCGGAACCATCCTGGTCGCCGACGACGATGCCGCCATCCGCACGGTGCTGAACCAGGCGCTGTCGCGGGCCGGCCATACGGTGCGCCTCACCTCGAACGCCGCCACGCTCTGGCGCTGGGTGGCGGAAGGCGAGGGCGACGTCGTCATCACCGACGTGGTCATGCCGGACGGCAACGCCTTCGATCTGCTGCCGCGCATCAAGCGTACGCGGCCGGATCTGCCGATCGTGGTGATGAGCGCCCAGAACACCTTCATGACGGCGATCCGCGCATCGGAGAAGGGCGCCTACGAGTATCTGCCGAAACCCTTCGACCTGAAGGAGCTGATCGCCATCGTCGGCCGCGCACTTGCCGAGCCGCGCGGCCCGCGTCGGGTCGAGGCCGAGGAGGAGGCCGGCGATGCGATCCCGCTGGTCGGGCGCTCGCCGGCCATGCAGGACATCTACCGCATGCTGGCCCGGCTCATGCAGACGGACCTGACGGTGATGATCTCCGGCGAATCCGGCACCGGCAAGGAGCTCGTCGCCCGCGCGCTCCATGATTACGGCAAGCGTCGCAAGGGACCGTTCGTTGCGGTCAACATGGCGGCGATCCCGCGCGACCTCATCGAGTCGGAGCTGTTCGGCCACGAGCGCGGCGCCTTCACCGGCGCGCAGGCGCGCTCCGCCGGCCGCTTCGAGCAGGCCGAAGGCGGCACGCTCTTCCTCGACGAGATCGGCGACATGCCGATGGAGGCGCAGACGCGGCTTCTCCGCGTGCTGCAGCAGGGCGAATACACCACGGTCGGCGGCCGCACGCCCGATCCGCACCGACGTCCGGATCATCGCTGCCACCAACAAGGATCTGCGCCAGCTGATCCGCCAGGGGCTCTTCCGCGAGGATCTGTTCTTCCGGCTCAACGTCGTGCCGATCCGGCTGCCGCCGCTGCGCGAGCGGCCGGACGACATCCCCGATCTGGTCCGCCATTTCCTCGCCGCGGCCGAGCGCGAGGGGTTGCCGCCGAAAACAATCGAGCCTGGCGCCATCGAAGCCATGCAGCGCTATCGCTGGCCGGGGAATGTGCGCGAGCTGGAGAACCTGGTGCGCCGCCTGACCGCGCTCTATCCGCAGGAGCGCATCACCGCGTCCATCGTCGAGAACGAGATCGGCCCGATGGCGGAGATCGATCCGCTGCCCACCGCGGAATCGGAAGAGATCGGCGGGGCCATGGAGCGCCATCTCTCCCGCTATTTCGGCGAATACGGCAACGGCCTCCCGCCGCCCGGGCTCTATCAGCGCGTTCTCAGGGAGGTGGAGGTGCCGCTGATCAGCGCAGCGCTCGGCGCCACGCGCGGCAACCAGATCAAGGCGGCCGAGTTGCTTGGCCTCAACCGCAACACGCTCCGCAAGAAGATCCGCGAGCTTGAGATCCACGTGATGCGCCGCAGCGCCTGAGGACAATCGACTCGCCGCCGTAATTGTGACAAATTGGTCACGCCTGTTGCGCTCCCGCATCTAACGCGGCTAATCGATGCCTCATGAGCGTTGCCGCAGCAAGCGAGCCCACCTCCGAGTCCGCCGTCGGTCCGGTGGCCGACCGGACCCGTATCGCGCGATTCATCGGCCTTTTCGTCGTCGTCCTGGCGGTCGCCACTTCGCTCACTTCCTTCCTGGTCCTGACCGGCCAGACCTCCATCCAGCCGACGCCGCTGGTCGTGCGCGACGGCGGGCATCGTCAACGGGCTGGTCGTGCTCGCGCTGATCGGCATCGTCGCCTACGAGGCGGCGGGCCTGTGGATCGCCCGCCGGCGCGGACGCGCGGCCTCACGCCTGCATGTGCGGATCGTGCTGCTGTTCTCTTTCATCGCGGCGCTGCCGGCGATCCTGATGGCGGTGATCGCCTCGATTACCCTGAACCAAGGCCTCGACCGCTGGTTCGCCGAGCGCACCGAGGCGATCATCGACACCTCGCGTTCGGTCGCCCAGGCCTATGTGCAGGAGCACAGCCGGGTGCTCGGCATCGATCTCCTCGCCATCGCCGGCGAGTTCAACCGCGTCACTCCGAACCTGGAGCAGAACGCCGCCGCGATCTCCGCCTATCTGAGCAACCAGGCAAAACTCCGCGGCCTCTCGACCATCCAGCTCATCCACCGGGATAGCAGCAAGATCGTCGAGGGCAAGACCGACACCAATCTCGCCGTGCCGCCGCCGCCGCAGGACATTTTCGCCGAGGCCGAGAGCGGCCGGCCGGCGCTGATCGCGCCCGGCACGACGAACCTCGTCGGCGGCGTCATCAAGCTCACCGGCTTCGACGACGTCTATCTCTATCTGGCGCGCCCGATCGACCCGAAGGTCACCCGCTACCTTCGCCTGACCGAGGAGAACGCAGCGGAATACGAGCAGCTGCAGGCGAACCGCTTCGGCGTGCAGGTCGCCTTCGCCATCCTGTTCGTCGGGGTCGCGCTTGGTCGTGCTTCTCTCGGCCATCTGGATCGGGCTCGGTTTTGCCCGCAGCCTGGTATCGCCGATCCGCAGGCTGATCGGCGCAGCCGAGCAGGTCTCGGCCGGCAATCTCGACGTCCACGTCCCGGCCCGCGGCTCGGCCGGCGATATCGGCTCGCTCGCGGCGACCTTCAACACCATGACCGGCCAGCTGAAGTCGCAGCGCGACGAGCTGCTCGCCGCCAACGACAAGATCGACGAGCGCCGCCGCTTCACCGAGGCCGTGCTGTCGGGAGTCTCCGCCGGCGTAATCGGCCTCGACGAGAGCCGGCAGGGTGACTCTCGCCAACCGCTCGGCGCTCGCCGCGCTCGGCCTCGATGAAGGCGATCTGGTCGGCCGGCCTTTGGCGGAGGGGATCCCGGCGCTGCGGGCGGTCATCGACGAAGCGCAGCAGCGCAGCCGCGGCCCCGCGCACGCGCAGATCCAGCTGTTGCGCGGCGGCGAGCAGCGCACCTTCAACGTCCAGGTAACGCAGGAGCGCTCGGCCGGCCGGCTGGAAGGCCTCGTCGTGACGCTCGACGACATCACCGAGCTGATGGCGGCCCAGCGCCGCTCCGCCTGGGCCGACGTGGCGCGCCGTATCGCCCATGAGATCAAGAACCCGCTGACGCCGATCCAGCTCTCCGCCGAGCGACTGAAGCGCCGCTTCGGCACGCGCGTCGACGCCGAAGACCGCAAGATCTTCGACCAGTGCACCGAAACGATCGTCCGCCAGGTCGGCGACATCCGCCGCATGGTCGACGAGTTCTCCGGCTTCGCCCGCATGCCGAAGCCCATCATGGAGGATCGCGACCTTCGCGAGGTCGTCCGCGAGGCGGTATTCCTGCAGGAAGTCGGCAATCCGAACATCCGCTTCAGGCTGGATCTGCCGGAGGCTCCTGTCATGGCGCGTATCGACCACCGCCTGGTCACCCAGGCGCTCACCAATGTGGTGAAGAACGCCACCGAGGCGATCGAAGCGGCGGGCCGCCTCGACAGCGAGCCTGGCATCATCGTCGTCCGCGTCGCGGAGGAGCCCGGCGCGGCCATTGTCGAGGTCGAGGACAACGGCAAGGGCCTGCCCGACAAGGATCGCGAGAAGCTCCTCGAGCCCTACATGACTACGCGCGAGAAGGGCACCGGTCTCGGCCTCGCCATCGTCCGAAAAATCATGGAGGAGCATGGCGGCTCGATCGCGCTTCTCGATGCCGGTGCCGGCGCCGGCCGCGGGGCGCGGGTGCGGCTGCTGTTCCCGGTGGATGGCGAGCTCGAACAGGCGATCGCCGCGGCGGCGATGGCTCATGAGAAAACCAGGGAGATTGTTTGACCATGGCGGCGGACATTCTTGTCGTCGACGACGAGGCCGACATTCGCGAGATCGTCGCCGGCATTCTTGACGACGAAGGCCACTCGACGCGTACCGCGAGCGACAGCGACAGCGCGCTGGCCGCGATTTCGGCGCGCCGCCCTGGCCTCATCTTCCTCGATATCTGGCTGCAGGGCAGCCGGCTCGACGGGCTCTCGCTCCTCGACCAGATCCATGGCCAGCACGCCGATCTTCCGGTCGTGATCATTTCCGGCCATGGCAATGTCGAGACCGCCGTATCCGCCATCAAGCGCGGCGCCTACGACTATATCGAGAAGCCGTTCAAGGCCGACCGTTTGGTGCTGGTTGCAGAACGGGCGCTTGAGGCCTCCGCCCTGAAGCGGGAAGTGGCCGACCTAAAGCATCGCTCCGGCGATTCCGACGATCTGGTCGGCTCCTCCGGTGTGATGAACCATCTGCGCCAGACGCTGGATCGAATTGCCCCGACCAACAGCCGAATCATGATTTTCGGGCCTTCCGGCTCCGGCAAGGAGCAGGTGGCCCGGGGTATTCACGCTCTATCAAACCGGTCGGGCGGGCCCTTTGTAGTTCTCAACGCGGCGGCGATCACCCCTGACCGCATGGAGATGGAGCTGTTCGGCACCGAGCCGCGGAACGGCGCCGGCCGGGTTGGTGCTCTGGAAGAAGCGCATGGCGGCACGCTTTACCTCGACGAGATCGCCGACATGCCGCGCGAGACGCAGAACAAGATCCTGCGCGTGCTCGTTGATCAGAGCTTCGAGCGGGTAGGGGGCTCGACCAAGGTGAAGGTCGACGTGCGTGTCCTCTCCTCTACTGCCCGCGATCTGGAAGGCGCCATCCAGGAGGGCCGCTTTCGCGAGGACCTCTTCCACCGGCTGAGCGTCGTGCCGCTCCGCGTCCCCGCGCTTGCCGAGCGCCGCGAGGATATTCCTGAGCTGGTCGCCCATTTCATGAGCCAGCTTTCGGGCGCCACGGGCTTGCCGGTGCGCCGCATCGGCGACGACGCGATGGCGGTGCTGCAGGCACACGACTGGCCCGGCAACCTCCGTCAGCTCCGCAACAATGTGGAGCGGCTGATGATCTTGACCCGCGCCGATCCCGACGCAGTGATCACCGCCGACATGCTGCCGCGCGAGATCGGCGAAATCCTGCCGTCGACGCCGGCTCAGGGTGGCGCTCACATCATGTCGCTGCCGCTCCGCGAGGCGCGCGAGGTGTTCGAGCGCGAATATCTGACCGCCCAGATCAACCGTTTCAGCGGCAACATTTCTAGGACGGCAGAGTTCGTCGGCATGGAGCGCTCGGCCCTGCACCGGAAGCTGAAGAGCCTCGGGGTCTGAATGTCGCGTATCGCTTATGTGAACGGCCGCTATGTGCCGCATGCCCGGGCGGAAGTGCATATCGAGGATCGCGGCTATCAGTTCGCCGACGGGGTCTACGAAGTCTGCGAGATCTACGACGGATACATCGTCGACGAGACGCGCCACCTCGACCGCCTGGAGCGCTCGCTCCGCGAGCTGGCGATCCGCATGCCGGTTCCGCGCAACGCGCTCAGGATCATTCTCCGCGAGGTCATCCGCCGCAACCGTGTCCGTGACGGAATGGTGTATGTCCAGGCGACCCGTGGGGTGGCTCGCCGCGACCACCCATTTCCCCCCGCCACCACGCGGCCGGCGCTGGTCGTGACGGCCAAGAACGTCCCCCGCGCCAAGGGCGACCGCATGGCGGAGGAGGGCGTCGGCGTGATCACCCTGCCCGACAACCGCTGGGAGCGCGTCGACATCAAGAGCGTCGGCCTCCTTCCGAACGCACTCGCCAAGCAGAAGGCCAAGGAGGCTGGCGCGCGCGAGGCCTGGTTCGTCGACCGCGACGGTTTTGTCACCGAGGGCGCCTCCACCACCGCCTGGATCGTCACGCCCGAGGGCGACCTGGTCACCCGCCCGAACGGCCCGGAAATCCTGCCCGGCGTGACCCGGCTCACCGCCGCCGAGGTGGCGCACCGGGCTGGCCTCAACGTGGTGGAGCGGAAGTTCACTGTGGCCGAGGCGAAGGCAGCGCGCGAGGCGTTCATGACCGCCGCCAGCACCATTGTCATGCCCATCGTGACGATCGACGGCGTTCCGGTGGCGAACGGCCACCCCGGACTGGTCGCTGCGCAGCTCAGGGCGGCCTTCCACGATGTCGCCGAAAAGCTCCGGTGAGGAGCGCCCGCCCTGGCGGACCGCGCTTTGGGGCAGGGGGGTGACAGTGCACTGCAAAAGGGGCAATCTGTCGGCGAAGCGCGAAAGACCGGGCCGACCTTAATGGCTGAAAAGAGTCACAATCTCCAGGACACGTTTCTCAATCATGTCCGCAAGGCCAAAATTCCGCTCACCATTTTCCTGGTCAACGGCGTGAAGCTGCAGGGCGTCGTCACCTGGTTCGATAATTTTTGCCTGCTCTTGCGGCGCGACGGCCATTCGCAGCTTGTCTACAAGCACGCCATCTCCACGGTCATGCCCTCCCATCCGGTACAGCTGTTCGAGCCGGAGAACGAAGACGTCAGCGAGACCTGATTGAAGCCTCGCGACCGGCGCGCCGAAAGAGAGCTTGCCAGGGACGTGCCCGCGCGTGCGGATCGCGCCGCCTCGTCCAGCGGGCCGACACGGGCTGTGGTAATTCTCCCCGAGCGGCGTCAGCAGGCGGGCGAGGACCCCGGCTCGGCGGCGCGCACGAGCGGTGAGCAGCTGGCCGAAGCGGTAAGCCTCGCGGAGGCGATCGGGCTTGATGTCGCGGCGACGCTGATCGCGCCGGTGCGCAAACCCACCCCCTCGACTTTGTTCGGGGCCGGGAAGGTGGAGGAGATCGCCGCTCTCGTGCGCGTGCACGAAGCGGAGCTCGTCATCGTCGATCATCCGTTGACGCCGGTACAGCAGCGCAATCTCGAAGAAGCCTGGTCGGCCAAGGTGCTCGATCGCACCGGCTTGATCCTGGAGATTTTCGGCGAGCGCGCGCAGACGAAGGAGGGCCGTTTGCAGGTCGAGCTCGCCCACCTCAACTACCAGAAGAGCCGGCTGGTGCGCTCCTGGACGCATCTGGAGCGCCAACGGGGGGGCCACGGATTTCTCGGCGGCCCCGGCGAGACGCAGATCGAGGCCGACCGCCGGCAGATCCAGACCCGCATCCGGCAGATCGAGGGCCAACTCGACAAGGTGCGCAACATGCGTTCCGTGCACCGGGCGGAGCGCAAGCGCGTGCCGCGCCCGATCGCCGCGCTGGTTGGCTACACCAATGCCGGCAAGTCGAGCTTGTTCAACAGGCTCACTGGCGCGGATATCCTGGCCAAAGACATGGTGTTCGCGACGCTGGACCCGACGCTACGGCGGGTCCGTCTCCCGCACGGTGAGGAGCTCATTTTATCCGACACGGTCGGTTTCATCTCCGATCTGCCGACGACGCTGGTCGCCGCCTTCCGGGCCACGCTGGAGGAGGTGCTGGAGGCCGATGTCATCTTGCATGTGCGCGATATCGCCTCGCCGGAAACCGCTCAGCAGGCGCAGGATGTCATGAAAGTCCTTGGCGAGCTCGGCATCCATGCCGGCCAGGACCGCAGAATCATCGAGGTATGGAACAAGATGGATCTGCTCGAGCCCGCCCAGCGCGAGGCGCTTAGAAGCAAGATCGCTGCTGCCGAGCCGCCTGCGGTGCTCGTCTCGGCGGCGACGGGCGAGGGGGTTCCCGCGCTCCTCGAAGCCATAGAAGCCAAGTTGATGGGCGGTAGGCTCACCATCGTCGTCGACCTCGGCCCCGATCAGCTGAGCGCGGCGACTTGGCTCTACGAGAACACCGAGGTGATGGCGCGGAGCGACGATCCCGAGACCGGTCGGGCGCGGCTCACCGTTCGGGTCGCCGAGCAGCGCATGGCGCCATTCCACAGTTGGGCGGAGCGGGAGCACGTCAGCCTGGCGGCTCCTGAGAAGGCGGGCAGGGTGGCCTGACCGGCTCAGGCTTTCAAATCGAGCCGCTTCGCCTCCGTCCAGATCGCTTCCATCTCCTCCAGGGAGGCGTCTTTCAATTCCTCGCCGCCGGCTTCAAGCACCTTCTCTATGTAGCTGAAACGGCGAACGAATTTGGCATTCGAACGCCTGAGGGCCTTTTCCGGATCGATATGCAGGTGGCGGCCGAGGTTGGCAACGGCGAACAGGATATCGCCGAGCTCGTCTTCCAGCCGGTCATAATCCTTCCGCTCGGTGGAAAGCTCTTCCTCGAGCTCGTCCAGCTCCTCGCGGGTCTTGGCGATCACGGCGAGCGGATCGTTCCAGTCGAAGCCAACGGTGCCGGCGCGCTTCTGTAGCTTTACGGCGCGAGTCAGCGCCGGCAATGCGACCGGGACGTCTGCAAGCAGTCCGCCGTATGATTTGCTGTCCGCACCGGCGGGACGGAGCGTGGCGCGGGCGGCTTTTTCATCCTCCTTGATCGCCTCCCAGCTCTCCTTGACGTGCGCGGCATCGCGCGCATCGAGTTGGCCGAACACGTGCGGATGGCGGCGGATCATCTTGCCGGTAATCGAACTCGACGACATCGCCGAAGCCGAAAATTCCATCTTCCTCGGCCATCTGTGCATGGAAGACCACCTGGAGAAGGAGGTCGCCGAGCTCGTCCTTCAGATCGTCAAGATCTCCCCGCTCTATGGCATCCGCAACCTCGTATGCTTCCTCGATCGTGTAGGGGGCAATCGTCGAGAAATCCTGCTCGAGGTCCCAGGGGCAGCCGGTAACGGGCGTGCGGAGCTGCGCCATGATTGCAAGAAGCTCTCGGATGTCCTTGCTCGGCTTCATTATTCCCGTGGTCTCCAACGAGGCGAAAGTCATGTCGCGGCGGAGGCGCGGTCCACATGGCCGAGGTCGCGGTCCGGGTCGATCCTGTCGCGCACGCGCCGCTTCAGCTCCTGCACGTCCGGGAAGCCGCCGTCGCGCTGTCTTTCCCAGACGATTTCGCCGTCCACTTCTATCTGGAAGGCGCCGCCGGTGGTGGGGATCAATGCGACCTCGCCAAGATCCTCGGCAAAGGTCGAGAGGAGCTCCTGCGCCATCCAGGCAGAACGAAGCAGCCAGTTGCATTGACGGCAATAGGTGATCGCGACCCGCGGCATCGTTCATCCCGTTTGCTTAGATCGGGCTTGGCCGCTTTATACCCGCCATGCGCAGCCGATCGCTACGATTTCAGACGGCCGAGATCGCCGATTGCGCGGAGATCGCCAAGCTTTCGCGACGTTCCGCCATGCCTTGGCTGCCCGACCTCCCGCTCTCGGGTCTTCCGCCGCAACATTCGCCCATCCGGGCATCCGGTTCTATGAGAGCAGGGGCTTCGCCTGATCGGCTCGATGCACGGAGACAACGAGGGGAGTCGAAGCGCTCAAGAGCGGTCAGGCTAGGGCAGCGTTCGTTCGCATAAGGTATATTATGGAACTATTCGGGCGCAGCTACGGCGACGGTGCCTCGCCTGAAACCCGATCGAGCAAACCGCCCGAGGATGGCCGCTCTTAATCGGTTCGGCGCTTCCTCGTTATAGAGGATGGCATGTTCGGGCGATGTTCGGCATCGAGCTTGCGCGCGGAAATCTGAATGACGACGGGGTGCTACGGGATTTCTTTTGCCCGAACATTGCGGCGCGCCGGGGCTGATCGTTTGCTGGCTTAGTCTACTCCCTCAGCGGCAGCTCAATCACCATTCCATCGTAACCGGGCTCCACATTGTCGGGCAGCGAATCGCGGAGCGTCTCGTAGTCGAGGTCTACGTGCATGTGGGTCAGCACCGCTCGTCTCGGCTTCAGCCGGTCGATCCAGCCGAGCGCTTGGTCGAGCGACAGATGGCTCGGATGCGGCGTATGGCGCAGCGCATCGAGGATCCAGACATCCAGGTCCTGCAGCCGGTATTCGGCCTCGTCGTCGAGGTCGCTGATGTCAGGCGAGTACGCGAGCCCGCCGATGCGGAACGCCAGCGAATTGATGCGGCCGTGGATCTGGTTGATCGGCAGCGCGGTGATGGCGCCGCCCGCCCCATCGATCGTCACCGCCTCGCCCGCCGTAATCTCATGCGCGTTTAGGATGGGCGGATACTCGCTGCCCGGCGGCGTCTCGAAGCAATAGCCGAAGCCCTGGCGGAGCCGCTCCATGGTCTGCGCATCGGCATAGATGTCGACGCGCCGCCGCATGTTGATCACGAAGCCGCGGAGATCGTCGATGCCGTGGATGTGGTCGGCATGCGGATGCGTGTAGAGCACCCCGTCGAGTGTGCCGAAGCCGGCGGCGAGAGCCTGTTCGCGCAAGTCCGGGCTCGTGTCCACGAGTACGCGCGTCGTCTGCCCGGGCGCCGCCATGCGCTCCGCAAGCAGCGAGCAGCGGCGGCGCCGATTTCGTGGATTGCCGGGGTCGCAGGCCCCCCAATCCCCGCCGATGCGTGGCACTCCCGGCGACGAACCGCAGCCGAGCACCGTGAATCGCAGCCGATCAGCCACGCTTCTCAGCGCCGCGGCACTTTGGAATAGAGCCGATGAAAATTCTCGGTCGTCTGCGCGGCGATTTCCTCGCAGCTGAGGCCTCGCACTTCTGCGAGCACGGCCGCGGTGTGGGCCACGAAAGCCGGCTCATTGCGCTTTCCCCGATGCGGCGGCGGCGCCAGATACGGCGCGTCCGTCTCCACCAGGATGCGGTCGGCCGGCAAGTCGCGCGCGATCTCCCGGATGGCGCCGGAGTTCTTGAAAGTCAGGATGCCGGAGAAGGAGACGTAGTGGCCGAGCGCGATGCCGGTCTCCGCCAGCTGCCGCCCGGAGGAGAAGCAGTGGAGAACCGCCGGAAATGCGCCCTCCTCCGTCTCCTCTTTCAAGATGGTCGCCATGTCTGCGTCCGCGTCGCGGGCATGGATGACCAAGCGGCAGTCCAGTCATCCGCGCCGCCGCAATATGGGTGCGTAGTCCGGACGCCTGCGCCTCGCGCGGCGCGTTGTCATAATAATAGTCGAGGCCCGCCTCGCCGATCGCCACTACCTTCGGGTGCTCAGCCATCCCGGCCAGCTGCTCCGCTGTGACGTCGAGCTCCTCGTGGGCATTGTGCGGATGCGTTCCGACCGAGCAAAAGATCTCGTCATAGCGCTCGGCGATCGCCTTCACTTGAGCGAAGCGGCGGATGCGCGTGCAGATCGTCACCATCTGGTCCACGCCCGCCGCATGCGCCCGCGCGACGACCCCGTCGAGGTCGTCGGCGAAATCGGGGAAGTCGAGATGACAGTGATGATCGACAAGCATCAGGCTTCAGCAGTTACGAGGCGCGGAAACACCGGGATGGGCGGCGGGATCTCCGTTCCGGGCTGCAGGCGTCCCGCTGCACCAAGCGCTGCAAAGCTCCGCTGCTCGCGGCCCTGCCCCAGCTGGTCCAAAAGTTTCGCTGCCGAGCCCGGCATCACCGGCGCCGCCAGGATCGCCACCTGCCGAACCACTTCGGCCGTCACATAGAGGATCGTCTGCATCCGCTCGGGGTCGCTTTTGCGCTTGGCCCAGGGCTCCTCGCCGGCGAAATAGCGGTTGGCCTCGGCGATCACCGCCCAGACGGCGTCGAGATAGTGCTTGATGCCCTGGCGATCCATCGCTTCGCGCGCCTTCCCGTAGAGGGCATCGGCGGCAGCGAGTATCGTGCGGTCAGCCTCCGTGAGAGAGCCCCGCTCGGGTATCCTTCCGCCGCAGTTCCTCGCGATCATGGACAACGAGCGCTGCGCCAGATTGCCGAGATCGTTGGCGAGGTCGGCGGTGAACCGGTTCAGGATCGCCTCGTGGCTGTAGCTGCCGTCCTGGCCGAAAGCGGCCTCGCGCAGGAAGAAGTAGCGCACCGCATCGACACCGTAGCCCTTCACCAGATCGAACGGGTCGATGACGTTGCCGACGGACTTCGACATCTTCTCACCGCGATTGAACAAAAAACCGTGGGCGAAAACACGTTTCGGCAATTCGATCCCCGCTGACATCAGGAAGGCTGGCCAGTAGACAGCGTGAAAGCGCACGATGTCCTTGCCGATGATGTGCGCTTCGGCCGGCCAGTAGCGCCAGCGTGGATGCGTCTCATCGGGAAAACCGGCCGCCGTGATGTAGTTGGTCAGCGCGTCCACCCAGACGTACATTACGTGCTTCGGACTGCCGGGTACGCGGATGCCCCAATCCAGTGTCGTCCGGGAGATCGACAGGTCCTCGAGCCCGCCCTTGACGAAGCTCGCCACCTCGTTCCGCCGCTCCGGCGGCAGGACGAAGTCGGGATGCTTTTCGTAATGGGCGAGAAGCTTTTCCTGATAAGCGGAGAGGCGGAAGAAGTAGGTCTCCTCCTCGGTCCATTCGACCGGCGAGCCAAGCGGTTCGCGGCGGACGCCTTCGGCGTCGACGGTTGTTTCCTTCTCGTCGAAATAGGCCTCCTGGCGGACCGAATACCACCCGGAATATTTTCCGAGGTAGATGTCGCCGGCCGCCTCCATGCGCCGCCAGATCTCCTCGCAGGCGCGGTGGTGGCGCGGCTCTGTGGTGCGGATGAAATCGTCGTGGGCGATATTGAGCGCCGTCATCATTTCGCGAAAGCGCTGCGAATTGCGGTCGGCGAGCTCCTGCGGCGTCAGCCCTTCTGCGATGGCCGTCTGCTTCATCTTCAGGCCGTGCTCGTCCGTGCCGGTCAGCAGGAAGACGTCCTTGCCGTCGAGCCGTTCGAAGCGAGCAATGGCGTCGGTAGCCAGCGCCGTATAGGCATGACCAATATGGGGCACGCCGTTAGGGTAGAAGATCGGTGTGGTGATATAGAAGCTCGGTCTCTCGGCCATCGGCGGACCCGCAAATTCTACGGTCTATTCGGGATCCCGGACTGACGAAGAGCGGCCGCGGAAGTCTCGAGGAGATCGAGCACAAACTGCCGGCGGTCGAGGTTATAGGTCTCGACCTCCCGCCCGGAAAGCGTTGCCTTCTCCCATAGCTCCGCCCAGGTGACAAGCGGAACGGCAGGCGGGTTCGCCTCCCCCGGCTCGTCAAGCCCGCGGACACGCCGCGCCAGATAGCCCTCGATAGAGCTCCATGAGCTGCTCCATGATTGCGGCGTCGCCTGCTTGCGTGGCGAGCCCGATCTGCGCCTGTTGGTCCCCCTGCTCGATCGCCGCCAGCATCAGCCGATAGAGCCGCACGCCGTCATTTCGCCGAAGCTCGATGAGCCGCGCGTACGCTGCCGCCGGCCAGCGCAGCCGCGAGGCCCCCCTCCTGTTCCTCGGCTACGTCCGGCGCGACTTTCCGCGTCACCGCGGATATTTCATCGGGAGACAATGGCGCCAAATCCAGCGTCCGGCAGCGCGATAGGATCGTCGGCAGCAGGGCCCCGCGGCTACGCGAAAGGAGCAGGAAGATCGTCCGCCGCGGCGGCTCCTCGAGGTTCTTCAGAATCGCGTTCGCGGCACTGCGGTTCATGTCGTCGGCGGGATCGACGATGACGATGCGCCATCCGCTTTCTCCAGCCGTCGTGCCCAGGAACGGCGTGATGCGGCGGACGGACTCCACCGAAAGCTCGGTTCGGTAGCGTTTGTCGCGCTCGTTCCAGTCGCGTTGGAGGTGCAGGAGGTTGGCGTGCACCCCGATCGCCACCCGCCGTGCAGCCGGATGGCCGGACGCTACCGAGAGGTCGCGGGCTTGTGCAACCTCGGCAGAGGCCGGATGCGGATGCGCGAAGACGAAGCGCGCCAGCCGGTGCGCGAGCGTCGCTCTCCCGATTCCCCGGTCTCCCACAAGAATCCAGCCGTGGTGCATTCGGCCGGAGCGGTAGGCGGCGAGGAGCGCCTGTTCCGCGGCCGCGTGACCGACGAGCATCGTCGTCTCGCGCGGCAGCCTCACGCCGGCCAGTGCGTCATGCGGCGGCCGCTCCTCTTCCAGTCTCGGTGTCCGGGCCATCTTCAGGCGGATTCCGCTGACGAAAGCTTCTGCCGCTTCACCGCCAGGCTGCTGCCGCCCGGCTCGCGTGTAACCAGGACGGAAGGCCCCTGCAGGCGCAGCGACTCCGCCAGCCGGGCAGCCTGGGTAGACTTGCGGGCCCCCTCCCCGACCTTGAGCGTAGTGAAACGCCCGGGCCCGCTCACAGCCAGCCGAAAACGAGCTCGCCGAGCGCGTCGAGAGCGCGGCTGTGCAGCGGTCCGCGCCCCACTGCCTGCGCCGTATAGAGCGGTGTCTCCTGGATCAGTCGCTCGCCCTCCCAGACCTTGAAGGCGCCGACCCTCACGCCCGCCTCGACCGGCGCCATGATCGGCCCCTCATAGACGGCCCGCGCCTTGAGCTGCTCGACGGCGCTGCGCGAGACCAGGATGCGGATCGGTCCTTGCGCCTTCAGCGGCACGCGACCGACGTCGCCGCCATACACGGACGCCTCGGCAACGATCTCTCCCTCCTCGTACGCCGTCACCTGCTGAAAGGAGCGAAATCCCCAGTCGAGCAGCTTCTTGGCTTCCGCTTCACGCTCCCGTTCCGATTTCATGCCGGTGATGACGAGGATGAGCCGCTGTGTGTTGCGCAGCGCAGAGACGACGATGCCGTAGCCGGATTCCTTGATGAAGCCGGTCTTAAGGCCATCGACGCCAAGACCGTCGGCGAGAAGGGGATTGCGGTTTCTTTGGATGATGTCGTTCCAGGTGAATTCGGGTTCGGAAAAGATCGGATAGAGATCGGGATATTCGCGGATGATGTGGCGCGCCAAATGAGCGAGGTCGCGTGCCGTCACCAGCTGCTCGGGGTCGTGCAGGCCGTTGGAGTTACGGAAGGTAGAATCTCTCAGGCCGATTTCCGCGGCGCGTTTGTTCAGGAGATCGGCAAAGGCCGGCTCGGATCCGGCAATCCCTTCGGCAACAGCGATAGCCGCATCGTTGCCCGACTGCACGATGATGCCGCGCAACAAGGCTTGAAGCGGCACTCTGGAGTTGAGCTCGGCAAACATCGCGGAGCCGCCCGATGGTGCACCGCCGCGGCGCCAGGCATTCTCCGAGATGATGAATTCCTCGTCAGGCTTGAGGCGGCCTTGTTTCAATTCGTGGAACACGTATTCGATGGTCATCAGCTTGGCCATCGATGCGGGCGGAACCCGCTCGTCGGCAGCTTTGTCGAAGAGCACGGTGCCGCTGTCGAAGTCCATCAGAATGGCATGCGGAGCCTTGGTGTCGAACGCCTGAGCAGATGCGCCTGGCACCGCCAGGACAGACACTATGGCGCTAAGGAGCACCGCGGCCAGAACGCCCTTGGGAAATCTCATGTCTCAACCGATCTCGCACCCGATGATCGGCATGAAATAAGGCGGCAGAGGAATCAAGCCCCGCGAGTTAATACTTCTCTTCGAGGCTACCGGCCGTTTCAAAAGCCATCGCTATTCGTGCGTCCGCATCATGGGCGGACGATAGGGTCTCCACCGCTTCGAGCGCTCCCGTATTCGAGGCACCCGTATCGGCTTCGCCTGCCGTGAACGCAACCGCGGCCGCCTGCGGCCGTTCCGGCGCGTTCGGCTGGCCGGCAAGGCTCGCCAGCGCAACCGGCTGCTCAGCTGCCACTGTGAGCCGCGATGGCCGGCGCGCCTCTGCCGAGGCGAGCATCAGGTGCGTGCTTTGCGGGTTTTCGCCTGGACCGCGATAGGAGGCAAGCAGGACGCTCTCGTCCTCCCCTTCGAGAAGCGCGCGCTCGATATACTCCACGCGCACCTGCGCCATGCCCGATCGCTTGAAGCCGAGGATCTCCGCCGTTCGTTCCGACACATCGATTAGCCGCGCATGCCTGTAGGGCCCGCGATCGTTCACCCGGACGACGATGGACCGGTCGGTTTCCAAGTTGGTGACGCGCACATAGCTCGGCAGCGGCAGCGTTGGATGCGCCGCCGAAAGCGCGGCGGAATCGAATACCTCTCCATTCGCGGTGAGCTTCCCATGAAAGGCCGCGCCGTACCAGGATGCCATGCCGACGCGGTCGTAGTCCGGATCTTCGCTCGGCTGGTACCATTTGCCGGCGATCTGATAGGGCTGGCCAACCTGGTAGCGGCCGCCGCCCTTCGGCAGCAATTCACCGGCGGCGGCTGGCACCGGGTTGGGAAGGATGCCGGAATCCGCATGCAATCTGACGGGTGTGTTGGGAGTATTTGCAGAGCAAGCGGCAAGGGCGCCGCAGCACCCGGCTGTCACAAGGGCGCGCACCACACCCATCCAGGCGCGCGCATGTGGCTCCCGTCGCAACTCGCCTGCCCCCCTTGTGCCCGCACCGTAGTGTCGGCGCCGCAGCGCCGACGCTCGTCGGGTCGATCATTAGCCGCTCACCCGGCCTGAAGGCCATGGGTGATCGGCTTTCTTAACCGTTGCAGAGTGGGGTGTCGAATCGGGGCGAATTCATGGCAATTCGGAGTGATCCATTAACGGAAGCTCTCTCGGGTTGCCACGCAGCGGTCGAAACCGCATTTAGGAGAGACGGATGGGTGGCCGAGCGGTTGAAGGCACCGGTCTTGAAAACCGGCAGACGGGCAACCGTCTCGTGGGTTCGAATCCCACCCCATCCGCCAGAGATCAAGCTCATGATTGATTGGCGTATCCAACGCACAAATCTGCAAAATTCGTCTCTGCGCTCAATTCGCCGACTAGCATGAGCCGAAGTTCCGGCCGGGAGGTGGTTCATCGCCGCGCGGGATAACGCGAGCCATTGTCTCCATCATGTCCTGCTCGCCTGAGGAGGAGGGTGAATGTGACAGATTCCACTCCGGCGACAAGACAATTGGCGCACGTCTTTCCGAGCACAAGCGCCTTCGCCGGAACTGACTGGCAGCGGATGAGGACGTGGATAGCCCTACCGGCGCTTACTCGACCAAATCGTCTGCTTGCGCGATGAGCGCTGGCGGGATGGTCAATCCAAGCGCTTCGCGGTTCGTAGACTTGTCGCCAGCGGCCCGGCGCGCCCGTAACGAAGAACGCCATAGAACCCAACGCGGTCGTAATCGATCGGCTCAACGTTCTCGTCGATCAACTCCACCTGAGGCTGGGAGTGAGTGCCGCTAGAAAGCGGACGGACGGTCTCGTAGGAGATGTCCAGACCGCGCTCGGCCAGGAGATCCTCCACGTCCCGGGCATAGGAGACGACGTGCATCCCCCTCCCCTAGCCTGGCCGCCAGCACGCGTGAACCTATTCCCGTGACAAAGCCGCCTCGGCGTCTAAGCTCTTACTAAACGCCGCCGCTGCCCCCGGGGCGATATGCCGGCGGTGTCATCAGCATATCGGTGATCTCAGCCGGGATACTACCGATCGGATCTTTACGAGAGGGCATGCCCATCGTGAAAGGCAAGAGCTGTTTGCTTGCGATCTCGAAGATGCGGCGGAGCTCGGCCACAGGATTGCGGTGCTCATCAACTCGAATGTCAAACCAGGGAAACTCCTCGGTGTAAAAAACCTTGAGCGCCGCCGATTGCTTGCCGCGCTTATCACCACCGGCCGCCTGGCCGGCCTCCAACACCACCATCAAACGCTCGGGCAGACTAAGCGCCGCGCTCTCGCGCGTTGCAGCCGCCATTCGCTCGACCGTTGCGCTGCTGATGAGCATGTTACCCTGCACCGAAAAGCCCTCGCCGACGATGTGGCCCGCCCAATCGACGCAGCTTGTGCCGGTATAGCCGGCCGCGGCGCCATTCGCGTCGACGATTCCGAGCTGCCGATCGTCGCGGCCAGGGTCCTCCGCGATCAGCTTGTCGAGAGTGTCCTCAGCAGATAGCCCGCTTTCCAGCAGCTTCAGCCCGTCGATCCCGAGATATGGATTGACCCAAGATTGAGTGGCGATCGCGCCGACGCCCGGCCTGACAAAGGAACAGATACCGCCAACGGCTGGCACCGCAGTTGAGACGGCAACACCTAGCATGCCGGTGCGGGCGCAGCGCGCGGAAATCGAGAAGGTGTTGAGTTCAATCAGGCGCATGATGGATTCCGGTAAATGGTCGAACTTCTAAAAATAGCAGGGTCAGGGACCGCCGCGATCAGCTCTTGCGTATACGCGTGCCGGGGCGCCGCGAAGACGCTTTCGACCGGCCCGTACTCCACGACCGCGCCGTGGCGCATGACCGCCACCCGGTCGCTGACCTGGCGAATGACAGCCAGATTGTGGCTGACGAAAATGCAGGTGAGGCGCATCGCGCGCTTGGTCTCCTGGAAGACATCGAGCACCTGGGCCTGGACGGAAACGTCGAGTGCCGAGGTCGGCTCGTCGGCCACAACGATTGCAGGCTCCATTATCACTGCGCGCGCAATGGCTATGCGCTGCTTCTGCCCGCCGGAAAGCTGATGGGGATATCGGCCCGCAACCTCCCCCGGCAGTCCCACCCTTTCCAGCAGAACCGTGACCTTGCCGGAGCGGCTCCGCCGGTCGCCTATGCCGTGCACCTCGAGCGGCGCCGAAAGGATGCTACCGATGCTCTGGCGCGGATTGAACGAGGATGCGGGGTTCTGGAAAATGGGTTAAATCCTGCGGCGGAACCCCTTCAGGTCCCGCGCCGGCAGTGACCAGATATCCCTGCCCTCGATTTCTATCGTGCCCGAAGAAGGGCGCAGAAGCCGCAATACCATGCGTAGCAGAGTCGACTTGCCTGAGCCGAACTCACCGACGATGCCAAGTGTCTCGCCCCGCTCGACTTGCAAGGAGACGTCGTCGACCGCGCGCAGGCCCGCCGATCGCGCGAACAGGCCCCCCTGCTCGAATTCCTTTGTCACCCCGGCAAGGGAGATGATGGGCAAGGCTATCCATCTCCTCCCAAACGGACGGGGGATCTGACGCGCGGGGTCGCTGCCAGCAGCATCCTCGTATAGTCGGCCCGCGGCGCAGTGAATATGTCCACTACCGCCCCGGTCTCGACCACCTCCCCCTCGCGCATAACATAGACCCAGTCGCAGAGCTGGGCGACGACGCCCAGGTCGTGCGTGATGAACAGGATAGACGCACCGCTGCTGTCGCGAATCTCACGAAGCAGCTTCAGCACCTGCGCCTGCACGGTCACATCGAGCGCGGTGGTCGGCTCGTCCGCGATCAGCAATTCCGGATTGAGCGCGAGACCCATGGCTATCATCGCACGCTGCTGCATGCCGCCAGAGAACTGGTGCGGATACTCGCTTGCGCGCAGCGCCGGTTGGGGGATCCGGACCGAGGCGAGAAGCTTCAGCGCGGCAGACGCTGCGGCGCGTACCGACATTCCCCTGTGCAGCTCCAGGGGCTCGCCTACCTGCCGGCCGATCCGCATTGTCGGGTTGAGCGCCTGCAGGGCGTCCTGCGGGATCAGCGCCGTGCGCTCGCCCCGGATTTCCCGCATCTCCCTTTCGCTCAGATCGAGGAGCGGCGTCGGGCCAAGCTTGATGACGCCGGAGATGATACGAGCGCGCTTCGGCAGCATGCGGAGGGCAGAGAGCGCCGTCAGCGTTTTCCCGCTCCCCAACTCGCCGATCAGCCCCACGATCTCGCCGGGCCAGACCTTCAGCCCCACGTCGCGGACAACGCGTGTGATGCCCGCGCGTCGGCCGAACTCGATGCTGAGCCCGCTGATCGACAGCGTTGGCAGGCCACCTGAAGTCGCGTGCCGGCGGTCCTCTGTCATCCTCAGTCCCGCAGATGTGGATCGAGAACGTCGCGAAGCCCGTCGCCAAGGAGATTGAACCCAAGCACGGTCAGAAAGATCGCGGAGCCCGGCACGATGCTTAGCCAGGGGGCCTGGGACATGAAGCCTCGGCCGGTGTTCAGCATGTTGCCCCATGACGGGTCCGGCGGCTGCGCCCCAAGGCCAAGGAACGAGAGGGCGGATTCAAGCAGGATGGCGTAGGAGAAGGCCACTGCGGCCTCCACCAGCAGCGGCGCGAGGATGTTGGGCAGGATCTCGCGCAGGATCATCCGCCCGTGGCTCATTCCGACAGCCCGCGCGGCCTCTACGTATTGCTCGCGCAGAACCACCTCGGCTGCCGCACGCGCCAGACGGGAGAAGCCGGGGATGAAGACGATGCCGATGGCGATCATCGCGTTGAAGATCGAGGTCCCGAGGCTCGCCATCAGCACGATCGCCAGCAGTATGGCCGGGAAGGAAAACAGCAGCTCCATGAAGCGCATGAGGACGAGGTCGATCCAGCCGCCGAAATAGGCGGCGCTGACGCCGACCAGAGTTCCGAAGACAAGGCCGACGCCGGCGGATGTAAAGGCGACCAGCATCGATATCTGCGCCGCATGGATGATGCGCGAAAGCACATCACGGCCGAGCTCGTCGGTGCCGAGCCAGTGCGCCGCGCTGGGCCCCTGCAGCATCTTTGCAACGTCGAGATCAAAAGGCGAATAGGGTGCAATGAGCGGAGCGGACAGGGCGGCAACGAGGATGAGGCCGATAATCACGCCGCCCATGATAACCAGGCGCCATCGCCGCCAGTCGAAATCTGCCAGCGCCGCGATCATCCCCTGCCCCGGCTGACCGCGCGCGGATCGAGCAGGGCCGCTCCGATGTCGACGACGAGGTTCACGACGAGCACGAACAGCGTGATGGTCAGCGCGCCGGCAAGGAGGACCGGGTAGTCGCGGTTGATAATACCTACAAGGACCAGCGAGCCGACGCCGGGCAGGAGGAAGATATCCTCGATCACCACGACCGAGCCGAACAGGAAGCCGAACTCGACGGCGGCGACATTTACATAAGGGATCATCGCGTTCCTGAGTGCATGGCGGCGGATGATTGTGGCCTCTGGCGCGCCCTTCGCATGGGCCGTCCGGATATAATCGCGCGACATCACCTCGATCATCGACGACCGCATGATGCGGATGAGGAGCGCGGATGAAACGAGGCCCAGGGACAGCGCCGGCATTATCATCTGTTTCAGGTTCGTCACCGGGTCGACCGCAAACGGGGTGAACCCGCCCGGCGGCAGCCAGCGCAAGCGCAGCGTGAACAGCATCACAAGTAGGGTCGCGAGCCAGAAGTTCGGCACCGCGCCGAGAACGGTTGCGAGGAAAGTGA
Source organism: uncultured Alphaproteobacteria bacterium (assembly GCA_963846475.1). Taxonomy (GTDB): domain Bacteria; phylum Pseudomonadota; class Alphaproteobacteria; order Rhizobiales; family Afifellaceae; genus DASWJZ01. Next base: position 224,799 of record CAWJVZ010000004.1, read on the forward strand.
TAGATTTGTCGGTAGACCTTTGGTGCCGTACGGCACCCGCGATGCCGAGCGGAATGGCGAGGCAGTTAGCGACCAGAAATGCGAGCACCGCGAGTTCCAGCGTCACGGGAATTCGGCTCCTGAGCTCCGGACCGATGGAAACGCTGTTCTGGAAACTCGTCCCGAAGTCGCCGGCGAGCGCCCTCCCGAGCCACTCGCCGTACTGGACGATCAGCGGACGGTCGAGGCCACGCTGCGCCTCGAAGCGGGCAATTGCCTGCGGCGTTGCGTCGATGCCAAGCGCCAACTCGGCAGCGGAGCCCGGCAGGACACTGATGGTCATGAATAGGACCACGGAGGCCGCGAAGAGCGTCAGCACAAAACCGATTAGACGCTTCAGGATGAGCCTGAACATCGCGGGCGCGACTTCCCTCGAGTCAAGGCGTGAAATTAGGAGCGGGCGGCTCCGTTTTCGAGTTTGCAGTTCAGGCGCTCAGCCACGCATCCTTGAGGGTCTTCAGAAAGCCGGTGCGCATCGGTTTGTAGCCCTTCAGCTTGTCCGTGTAGGCCGTGAGAATCCATGCGTTGACCAGCGGGACGATTGGCATTTCCTCAAGGGAGAGCTGCTGCTGCTCGAGGTAGGCCACCTTCCTGGCCTCCTGCGTCGTCTCCGACTTCGCCTTCTGCAGCAGCGCGTCCATGGCTTCCGTGCAGCTCTTCTGCACATTGATCGCCATGCCGCAGGCATAGTTGTTGAAGACGAAGTCGTCGGGATCGGCAAGCGGGCTCACCCAGTACATCGCCGTCAGATCGAACTTGCTGGGCCCCCAGACCTCGTCCCAGTACCGCGGGATCTCCATTGTGCTGATCGTAGCCTTGATGCCCACGGCCGCGAGGTTGGCCTGGATGATCGGCGCCATCGCGAGCATGGCCGGAAATGACGAGGCCATGGTGAGAGAGGTCTCGAAGCCCTCGGCAAGGCCCGCTTCGGCGAGCAGCTGCTTGGCCTTTTCGGGATTGCCGGCGGGCGTGAAAACGTTGAGGTCCGCATAGCCCCAGCTCCAGGCCGGAATGACGCCGCCCAGAATAGGTGTGGCCTGGCCGAAAAAAGCACCAGCGACGATCGCCTGGCGGTCGATCGCGTGGGCGATCGCCTGCCTCACGAGCGGCTTGTCCAACGGCGCTTTTGAGTTGTTCGGGAGCAGCCAATAATAGCGTGAGCCTTCCAGAGTCTCGCCGACGAGCCCGGGCGTCGACCGGACCGTCTCCCAATCCTTCGGCGGGATCTCGTTCGAGAAATTGACGGTGCCCGACACGATGGCGTTTGTCAGCGCCGTCACATCGGCGATCAGATGGAATTCCAGGGCATCCAAATAAGGCTTGCCCTCCTCATAAAATTCCGGGTTCCGCTCGAACAACACCTTCGAGCGCGGCTGGTAGGAGATGAACTTGAACGGCCCACTGCCGATCGGCTGGGCATTGAGGTCATGCCCGGATTCCACGAGCGCCTTCGGCACGATCGAAGAGCCCGGGAATGCCATGTAGGTGAGAAAAGGGCCGGTCTGCACCGAGAGGGTAAACTTGACGGTGAGCGGATCGATCACCGCAACGTCTTTTATGGTGCTGACCTGCGAACCGTACGAATAGCCGGAATCCGGCGCACGCAGGCGGTCGAACGTGAACTTCACGTCCTCCGCCGTGAGCGGGTCGCCATTGTGGAATTTGACGCCGGCGCGGAGGTGGAAAGTGTATTCGAGCCCATCGCCGCTCATCTCATAACTCTCGGCGAGGTCGTGATAAGGATTGGCGTCGGGGTTGAGCGACATCAGGGTCGAGTAGACCTGCTCGATCACGACATGCGACATGCCGGAAGGACCCATCGCCGGATCAAAGCCGGCGGGGTCGGCTGAAAAAGCGAGTTTCAGGACGCCGCCGCGGACAGGCTCCGCGTCCTGCGCGATCGCGCCTGATGAAGCGTAGGGCGCAACTGCAAGCGCAACACCCGACATCAACAAGGAACGGCGGGTCAGCTCGCGGTCGCCGGTCGATTTTCTTTTTGCGCGCAGCATCAGATTTATCCCTGTTGGCACCTGTTAGTGACGGTCACGTTCATGCGGAATCCAGTTTGCATTTGATAACACAAACCAACCCATCGGGCGCGAAATCCTGGGCAACCGAGCCATACGGGATCAGAGTTGAGAGCAACCTTGAGCCAAAGCCGCGCCGGCTCGGCGGGGTGACCGCTGGCCCGCCCTTCTCCTGCCAGCGCAGCTCCAGCATGCCGTTTTCAGATGCGCGCCAGGCCACAGATACCCGGCCTTCCGGGCTGGACAAGGCCCCGTGCTTGATGGCGTTGGTGCTTAACTCGTGCAGAGCGAGGGCAAGGCTGGTCACCAGCTTTCCGGAGATGCGGACCTCATCCCCGCTGAAGGAAAAAGGATCCGATTCAGGTGACCGATATGGCTCGGTGATCAGCTGGACGATCTCCCTGACGGAGATCTCAGCGCCATTCTCCCGAAGCAGCGCGGCGGTCGCCGCGCCAAGCGCCTGAAGCCGCGCGAGGAATGCTTTCAGCGAGCTTTCGGTGCTTTCTCCTGACCGGAAGGTCTGGGAAGCGATGGCGTGGACAATGGCGAGCGTATTCTTCATTCGGTGGTGAAGTTCATCGGCGATCACGGTCAAGCGGTCCTCGGCGCGCTTGCGGTCGGAAACGTCGACCAGAACCCCGATCAGCCGCGCGCCACCGTCATTGTTCCCGCGGACATACTGCGCACGGTAATCGAGGTGTTTGGTGACGCCTGCCGGCGTAATTATCGTGAGTTCGGCCTCTACCTTGGTCCGGTGCGCTTGGTCGGCCGCCGGCTCCTCGTCGGGACGGGCCGCGCTGACTCTCAGGACGTCGCGTGCGCGCTCATAGGTCACGCCTTCTTTTTCGAGCCGCTCCAGCTCCCCGGGCGCGTAGTGCGCGCGCAAGTCTGCAAGCGTCGGACGCGCGTCAGTCGGCAAGCCGTAGAGAAGATTCAGTTCGGTTGAGCCGGTCAGACGACCCGACGTGAGTTCGATCTCATAGATGGCCAGACGGCCCGCCTCCATCGCGAGATGCAGCCGCTCTTCGCTTTCGATCGCCTTTCGCCGGGCTTCCCGCTCGGCGGACACGTCCCTTACCCGCCCGGTAAGAGTGCCCTCCGGATCGGTGGCGCCGAAGAGTTCGAGTTCCGCACTGTGCCAGCGAGTGTATTCGCCGTCGTCGCCCGGAACCCGATAGACTACCATTTGCGGGAGGCCACTCGATCCGCTCTGCTCAAACAGTCGCCGCAAACTGGTGCGGTCGTCAGGGTGGGCAACCGAGAACGTACTCGTCGACGCCAAAAGGCGCTGAAGGCCTGACGCCATAGAGGGCGCATAACCCTTCCGAGGCGAGAAACGTCCCCTCCTTCGCATCCCAGACCCAGACGGCCGGCGCAGTTTTGCCGATCGGAGTGTCCAGTTTTTTGTCAGCCGACAAGACGCCTGCCCCAATCAGCCTTACCCACAAAGCGGGGTTTTGCGAACGCTAACTGACGCGGAAATCAAGGGCCATAACGGATTGCAAATCCGGTACGGTTACCATCTCGTCCCGGTGCCACTGCGAGCTTCGTCGCGTTCACTCCATTTCGATCCGCGGGCTTGTGGCGCCGTTGAGGAGACGCCGCAGATGGAAACTGGCCAGTTTGTCCCCGGCCCTCTTGCCGATGTGGGCTGCAAACGCCCCGACGGCGCCGGGATCGCCGGCCTGCAGCATCGCGAATGCTTGCAGGTATTCTTCGGTCGCAGGATCGTCGTATTGCGGCGTCGTGAGCGGTTCGAAGGCATGGATTGATCCCGTCCTTCCCCGCAGCACGAGCTCGCCCACGGGGCGGCCGTGGAAGCCCTCCACTTTCGCGGCAAGCTCTCCACTCACACAAAGGCGTGTCCCGAGCTGCTTGTTGGCCGCCTCGAGCCGGGCGGCGATATTGATCGAGTCGCCGTAGGCGGTGTAGTCGAAGAAGCGCCCGCCGCCGAAGTTGCCGACGATCGCCGGTCCCGCATGAACCCCGATGCGGGTTACCCCCAGCGCTAATCCCCGCCCCCGCCAGCGTTCCCGCAGGGCCTCTGCGTAATTGTCCAAAGCCAGTGCGCAAGCAACCGCTCGGGCGGCATGGTCCGGCTGCTCGCCAGGGGCCCCGAACAGCACGTGCAGTGCATCGCCGACGATCTTCGCCACGGTGCCTTCATGCCCGAATACGATATCGGTCATGCCGGTAAGGTACTCGTTGAGAAGCGGCGCGAGCACACGCGGCTCGAGCGTCTCCACCAGGCTGGTGAAATCGGCAATGTCGGTGAAAAGAACCGCCACGTCGCGGCGCTGCCCCTTGAGATCCATGGCATCCGTATCGCCGGCAAGCCGCTCAGCGAGATTGGGCGAAAAATAGCGCGAGAGCGAGGCATGGGCGCGCTCGGCGGCCGATTGCCGCCGCCGTGCTTCGCGCAAGGTTTCGACGTGCCGAATAGTCTTGGCGATCGTCGTCTCCAGGTCGGCGAAATCGATCGGCTTAGTCAGGAAATCGAAGGCGCCGCGGTTCATGGCGGTGCGGATGTTGGCCATGTCGCCATAGGCAGAGACGATGACTGTCGACAGCTTTTCGTCGGCTTCCTGCAGCTTTTGCAAGAGCGACAGCCCGTCCATCCGCGGCATGTTGATATCGCTCACAACCATGTCGATGCCGCCGTTCGCCTCCACGACGGACAGCGCCTCGACGCCGTCGCGCGCGAACAGGAAATTCATGGCGCCGTCGCGGATCTGCCGCCGGAACTTTTGCACGACCAGGTCTTCCAGGTCGGGCTCGTCGTCGACCAGGAGGATGGTCGCAGTCACGCAGCGCGCCCTACCCGCATGTCGATTTCGCCACGCAGCATCGCGAAGTCGATCGGCTTGGTGAGAAGCGCCTCGGCGCCGTTTTCCAGCGCCTTGCGGATCGTCTCCGCGTCGCCGTAGGCGGTGATCATGATGACCGGCACATCCGGGCGCGCCGCCTTCGCCTTGGGCAGAAGCTCCAGGCCGCTCATCCCCGGCATGTTGATGTCCGACAGGATCAGAATGAGCGAGGCGCCGTCCGCCTGGACGATGCGCTGCAGTGCCGAGGCGGCGGACTGCGCGAACTCCATGGTGAAGCGGCCTTCGCGCAGCTCACGCCGGAATTGCTGGCGGAACAGCAGCTCGACATCGGGTTCGTCATCGACAACGAGGATGAGAAGTGTCACGCGCGTTCTCCTGACGTGCCGAGCGACGCGGCAGCGCGCGGCAGAACGATCCTGAACTCCGTGTACTCGCCGGGCTTGGTATCGACGTCGATGGACCCGGCGTGCTGCTTGACGACAATGTCGTAGCTCAGCGACAGGCCAAGGCCGGTCCCCTCCCCGGCCGGCTTGGTGGTGAAAAACGGATTGAACATCCGATCGCGCACCTCCGGCGGAATGCCGATCCCGTTGTCGCGGATCCTGATCTCGACGCTGTCGCCCAGGTCTTTGGTCGCGGCGGAAAGCTTGGGTTCGTACCCCGCGCCGTCTGCTTGCGCCTTGCGCTTTGTTGCGGCGTAGAAACCGTTGGATATCAGGTTCAGCAGCACCCGGGTGATTTCCTGCGGGAAAAGATCGACTTCACCCGCTGCGGGGTCCAGCGACTTCTCCAACGTGATGTTGAACCCTTGTCGCTCGGCGCGGGCGCCGTGATAGGCAAGGTTCAGGCTCTCCTCCACGATGGCATTGACGTCGGCGGGCCTGTGCTCGCCGGAACCCTGGCGCGAATGCAGGAGCATGTTCTTGACGATGGAATCGGCGCGTTTCCCGTGCTGCACCACCTTGTCGAGATTGCCGCGCAGCATGTCCGTGAGCTCGTTTATTTCCGCCCGGATCTTTTCATCGAGAGATGCGCCGTCGAGCGCCTGGCGCAATTCGTCGACCAGCTCGCCCGAAACGGCGGAGAAATTGTTGACGAAGTTGAGCGGGTTCTTGATCTCGTGGGCGATGCCGGCGGTAAGCTGGCCGAGCGAGGCGAGCTTCTCGGTCTGCACAAGCCGGTTCTGCGCCGTCCGCAGCTCTTCCAGAGAGCGAGAGAGCTCGCGCGTGCGAGCCTGCACTTCCTCGAAGAGCCGCGCATTCTCCATTGCGATCACCGCTTGGTCGGCAAAAGTCTTGACGATCTCGACCTGCTTGTCGGTGAACGGATTGACGGTCTTGCGCGTGAGCACGAGCACGCCGATCGGGTTCTCCTCTCGCAGCAGCGGAACGCCTAGGAAAGTGCGGTAGCCAGCCTTTTGCTGCGGCCCGGCGAAGGTGTATTCGGGATCGGCGAGGACGTCCGCCAGCTGTACGGTGGTGCCGTCGAGCAGCACGCGCCCCACGACGCTGCCGCGACCCGGGTCCAGTCGGGTCTCCTTGTTGTAGTCGAGCCAATCCGCCGGGAACCGATAGCTGCTGGCGTAGTAGAACCCTGTCCCGTCGCGGCGGCAGATGCCGGCCATGTCGGCGTCGCAGAGCTCCGCGGCTGATTGGGTCAACGTATCGAGCACCACCTGCAGATCGAACGCGGCGCGGCTGATGACCTTGAGCACATCGGCGGTCGCTGTCTGCTGCTGCAGAGCTTCGCGGAGCTCACCGAGAAGCCGCGTATTCTCAATCGCAATGACGGCCTGACTGGCAAAGGTGTGCAGGATCGCAAGCTCTTTTTCCGACAACGGCCCCGGCGCGGCGCGTACCACGCTGAATGCGCCAATTGCCTCCTCGCCGCGGATCAGCGGCACTATGGTCACTGCCCGATAGCCGCTGGCGAGGAAATTCTGCGCGCCGACGGCAAACTCGGCGGGGGCACTTTTGACATCCGAAATATCAACGACCCGATGCTCGAGAATGGCCGCGCCGTGCATGTATTCGGCGCTGAGTGGAAACGGGAACCGCTTCCGCCATGCCTCGGCGCGCCCGGGGTCGGATTCGGCGACCGCGGCGGCCCTTACCTCCTCGCCGTCCCGGAGCGCAATGCTGACCGCCGCGCGCGAAAACAGCTTTATGCCGCTTTCGACGATGGCATCGAAGACGGGCTGCGTGTCGTCGAGGGAGCTGTTGATGACGCCGAGGATCTCCGCGGTCGCCGTCTGCTGCTTCAGGGATTCGCTGAGTTCGCGGGTTCGTGACTGCACCTCCTCGAACAGACCGACATTGTTGATGGCGATGACCGCCTGGTCGGCGAAGACAGTGACAAGATCGACCTGCCGCTCCGTGAAGGGCCTGACCTCGGTGCGCGCGAGGAAGATCACTCCGATCGCCTCGCCTTCGCGCACGATCGGAACGGCGAGCTGCGTGCGGGCCTTCGAGCGCTGCTGACGCCGCAGATCGGTGAACCGGGGATCGCTCAGCGCGTCGGGGAGATGGATCGTCCGTACCTCAAGCGCCGCAATACCGGTGGCCGTTCCGTCGGCCTTCGCGATCGGATGCGACTCCAGCCATTTGAGAAAGACGGAGTCGGCGTTTTTGCTGGCGGCGAGATGGTAGAGGCGGTCCGCTCCGAGCCTGAAGAAAAGGGCGTACTCGGCCTGGCAGAGATCATGCGCGGTCTCGACAATGGTATCGAGCACCGGCTGGAGATCGTTCGGCGAGCGGCTAATGACGTTGAGCACGTCGCTTGTTGCAGTCTGAAATTTCAAGGCTTCCGTCAACTCTCGCGTCCGCTCCTGCACCTCCTCGAAGAGGCGCGCGTTCTCGATGGCGATCACCGCCTGATCGGCGAAAGTGCGGAGGAGCTCGATCTGCTTGTCGCCGAACGGCCGCACCTCGGTGCGGCGGATCATCAGCGCGCCGATCGCTTCGCCTTCGCGTAACAGCGGGGTGGCGAGAATAGTCCGGAAGCCGAGCCGTCCGGCGAACTTGTGAGCCAATGGGTATTCGTCTTCGGCCGCGGCGAGGTCATGCACATGCACCGGCGTGCGGTCCACGACCGCGCGGCTGGTTACGAAGTCGCGCCCGACCGGCAGGTCCGCGAAGTCGAGCGGGATGTCTCCCCGATGGGCCGCAACCACCAGGACATCGCCACGGCGGAGAAACAACGTCGCGTCCTGCGCATCGCAGATCTGGGCGGCGCTGTCGGTGACGGTCTCCAGGACCGGCCGGATGTCGGTCGGCGAGGAGGCGATAACCCTCAGGATGCCACTGGTGGCGACCTGTTGCTCGAGCGCCTCGGCAAGTTCGCGGTTGCGCGCCTGAACCTCCTCGAACAAGCGGACGTTCTCAATGGCGATCGCCGCCTGGTCGGCAAAGGTGGAGACCAGCTCGATCTGCTTGTCGGTGAACGGCCGCACCTCGTCGCGGGTCAGTGCCAGGACGCCGACCGGAGTACCTTCGCGAAGCATCGGCACGCCGAGAATGGTGCGGAAACCGCCGAGTTTTTGCGCCTCGGTCCACGTGTAATCCGGATCCGCCGTGACGTCGGGGATATGGATTACCTTGCCTTCCAGGAGCGCCCGCCCGGTGGCGGAGCCCCGTTCCGGCTCGATCGGCATCGTGCGGACATAGTCGATGAATTCCGGCGAGAACCCGTATGCCTCGGCGCGGAAGAACACACCGTCTTTCCGCCTCGTGATGGTGGCCTTGTCGGCCTCGCAGAGCCGGGCGGCCAATTCCACCAGCGTCTGCAGCACCGTCTGCAGGTCGAAGGTGGAGCGGCTGATGACCTTCAGGACATCCGCAGTCGCGGTCTGTCGCTGCAGCGCCTCGCGAAGTTCCTTGAGCAGGCGCGTGTTCTCGATCGCGATAACGGCCTGGGCGGCGAAATTCGTCACCAGCGCGATCTGCTCGTCAGTGAAGGGACGGACCTCTTCGCGATAGATGCCGATGGCACCGATCAGCCCGCCCTCCTTCACCATCGGCACGTTGAGGAGAGACCGCGCCCGCAGGAGTTCGGCCGTCGCTAGCCGCCAGGGATCACCGCTGGCGTAGACCGAGTCGGCGCGGGTATCGACCACGTGGACCGTTTCCCGGTCGCTGATGATGCGGCCGAGACCGGTGTCCGGACCGGGGCGGATTGGCCCGCCCGCCAAGTACTCGCTGAACGCGGACGGAACGCCGAGCTGCGCGATCGCCGTGTAGGCGCCGTCCTCGTAGCGGAACAGGACGCCGACCTCGGCGCCGCAGATACGCGTCGCATTCTCCAGTATCGCCTGGAAAACCGGGTCGAGCTCGCCGGGCGAGCTGCTGATGACCTGCAGGACCTGCGAGGTGGCGGTCTGCTGTTCCAGCGCTTGCGACAGCTCGCGGTTCCGCTGGTCCAGCTCGGCAAAGAGCCTGGCATTCTCGATGGCGATGACCGCCTGGTCGGCGAAGGTCTGGACAAGTCCGATCTGCTTGTCCGTGAACGGGCGGACCTCGCGCCGGCGGATGGCGATGACGCCGATCGCCTCATCCTCCCGCAGGAGCGGCACGGAGAGGATGCTTCGGTGGCCGAGCCTGATTGCCATCGCATGGCCTTCCGGGAACTCGTCGGCGGCGGCCTGAAGGTCGTGGACATGGACCGGCTTTCGATCGACAACCGCGCGCCCGGCGGTCCAGTGTCGGGTGGCGGGCCATTTGGCAAAGTCGACGGGGATCGGACCGTGATGCGCTTCGATGCGCAGCTCGTTATCCTCCTTCAGGAGGATGATGCCGTCATAGGCATCGCAGAGCCGCACCACCGATTCAACCAACGTATCGAGAACCTTGTCGAGATCGAAAACCGAGCGGCTGATGACCTTGAGGACGTCGGCCGTGGCGGTCTGCTGCTGGAGCGCCTCGGTAACCTCGCGCGTGCGGGCTTCCACCTCCTCAAAAAGGCGAGCGTTCTCGACAGCGACGACCGCCTGGCCGGCGAACGTCTTGAGGAGTTCGATTTGCCGGTCGGGAAAGAGCCCCGGCTCCTCGCGCGCCACGACGATCGAACCGATGGGAGCCCCGTCCTTGAGCATCGGCACGCCGACTACGCTGCGGTAGGTCAGGACGAGGCTTGCCCTGAAGGTGTAATCCGGGTCGGCGAGGGCATCGGGAATCTGCTCGACCTGCCCGCTCAGCACCGCCCGGCCGGCAACGCTTGCTCGGCTCGCCGGCGCGGGGAACTGCCGTTTCACGGCGTCGATGCCTTCCGGCTCCAGCCGGTGATAGGAGACGAGATGCACGAGCTCTCCGTCGAACCGGAAGACGTGACAGAACTGCGCCCGACACAAGCGCGCCGCCTGCTCGGCGATCGTGTCGAAGACGGGCTGGACGTCGCGCGACGCGGAAATGACGTGCAGAATCCGCTCCGTCGCCGCTTGCCGCTCCAGCGCCGCGTTCAGCTCACCAGTGAGGCGCGCAACCTCATCGAGGTCCGCGCTGGCAGTGTTCACGTCGGCCGTTCCTCCGAAGATTGTGCCTAAGGCGGCTTTCGGAATGGTCGTTCTGACCTTAGTCCGAATAGGAGCAACGACTCCAGACGCGCATTACTCCGTCGGATGCAGCCCTCTTTTCGATTCGAGACTGCCAGCTCGAGCTCGGCATCTTGGGGCGGAGCGGCGTGAGGCAGCAGTCGCCGCGGCGCGCACTCGGCTCCGGCCGATCCTGATGACCTCCTTTGCCTTCAGCTCCGGCGTTGTGCCGCTTGTCATCGTGACCGGTGCCGGCTTCGAGATGCGGCAGTCCCTCGGAACGGCGGTATTCTTCGGCATGTTGGCGTGACCGCATTCGGACTTCTGTTCACGCCGCTCTTCTACGTCGTCTGCCGGAGACTTGGTGAAGGACTGGCGTGGCGGCGACACCCGCTTCCGCGGCATTCGGAACTGATGCGCATGCAGCACGCGCATTGATGACCACGCGACGGTCGCATAGCTGGGCTGCTCTGCGCGAACTTCTCCTGCAATCGAGCCGAACCCAGATTCCGGTTTAGAAAAGTCGCAGGCAAGACCTCCTAAAAAAATCAAAATGAACCGCGCTGTTTCGAACGTTTCGCCGACGCATCTACTCTCGACCGACAGGAAAGCGCTGCACCAGCGCGGCATCCTCGGTGCCGTTTTCGCGGCTTTCCGCGATGCGAGAGCTCGGCGGGCCGAGCGGGAGCTCGCGGAGCTTGTCGCTAGCCGAGGTGGCGTCATGCGAGACAGCTGTCAGCGAGATGCGCGGCGGGAGCTCTGCCGTTCTCATCCGTTTCGGCAATTGCGGGCTCTGAAACCCCGCTAGCCGGCGCCATCCCCGAATCGTACCCTGCGTGCACCGATTAGTCCCGCTTCTGATACCACGCATAACGATGCGTTACGTCGGCAAAAGCCTGCCGATGCGGCAGGCCGAAAAATGCCGTCGGCTCGAACAGGGCGATGGCCGGCAGCGTATCGGGGTCTGGTGAGCGCTCGTCGTTCCAGCCGACCATGAGCAGGCCTCCTTGGCAGAGCACCGCCGCGGCCGCTTCGAGCACGCGGTCCATGTCATCCGGCAAATCCACTCCCCAGCCAAAGAGCCCGTTGAGCATCACCACATCGAACGACAGGGGAGCAAAAGCTGAATCAAGTCGTCGGGCGTCGTCCGTCACGTGACGATTCGGTGCCCCGTAGAGAGAGGCGACCGGGTCGATGTCGCAAGTCCAGAACTCCATGCCGGCCCTCTCGAAGATTGCGCCGTAGGATTTTGTATAGCCGCGCACGCCGACGAACAGGACGCGCGACCTCCCGGCGCTTGCGACACTAGGCAAGATCACCTCGCGCAGGTAGCGGCGGTCGCTTTGGCGGGTTACCAAGTAGTCAAGCACAGCAATCCAGGCCTGCTCCACCAGCGCAATCCGGCTGAGGAGCGCACGATAACGCCGGTCGAGACGATCAGCGAGCGCATGCAGTTGTCGCCAATCCACCAGCAGCTCCCGATTCGTTATCTGCGCGTCCAATACGCTCATGCAAATGATCCTGATACGTTCACCAACGCAATCTGTCCCTTACCGCGCTACGGTTCTTTTTTCCCGACGCTCCCGTCCGCGGGCGTGACGCCAAACAGATGAGCCAAAGTGCGGCGATAGGCGGCCTTTTCTTCCTCATCTTGCATTACGTGGTGGACAGTCACGCCGTTTCTATCTGGCCGTGCAAAGCGTTACGGTTAACGCGAGCGGCTCGGGATGTCTCTGCAAAAATTATTCAAAGACGTCATTGCAAGATGCTTTCGGACGAAGTATTGCATGTTGGCGCAGTTCAATGTTGTGAGCGTGAGCTGCGGCCCTCTTTTCACATGAAGGAACTCTTATGGATGCCGTTGATCACGACGAGCTCGTGCAACTCACCGCCGACATCGTTTCGGCCTATGTCAGCAACAACAAGGTCGGGGCCGGCGAACTCGGTAAGCTGATCGAAGAGGTGCACACTGCGCTCCAGCGGGCGCCGAACGCTCAGGCGGAGCCCGAGCCTGAGCCGCGCGAGCCAGCCGTGTCGATCCGCCGCTCGGTAACGCCGGACTACATCATCTCGCTTGAGGACGGCCGTAAGTTCAAGTCGCTGAAGCGCCACCTGAAGAACACCTACAACATGACGCCCGACGAATACCGGGCGAAATGGGGGCTGCCGCGCGACTATCCCATGGTTGCCCCGAACTATGCGAAGGCGCGTTCGGAGCTCGCCAAGAGCATGGGGCTTGGCCGCAAGGCTGCCGCGCAGCCCGCGGCTGCGGAGGCATCGGCGTCGAAGCGGGGTCGCCGCCCGCGGGCAGCCAAGGGATAGATATTCCCTCACCAAGATGTTTGAGCTTGCGTGGTTGTCCGCCGCTGGTTTCGCGGTGGCGGGGGTCGGTTCAGGCGGGCGGGTGCGGAGATACTGGGCGGGTTTTTGCGCCGCTCTTCCACCCGCCCTTATTCTGATGCACGCTTTCCAGCGAGGCTGCTGCACCGCGCCGGGGGATGATCTACTGGCTCAGCTGAGCATCCAGCGTGATCTCGGCACCTTTGAAAAGCTTTGAAACGGGGCAGCCCGCCTTGGCGTCGTCTGCGGCTTTTCTGAATGCGTCTTCGGAAATGCCGGGGACGCGGCCTTTCAGCGTCAGTGCAACCGACTTGATGGTGAAGCCGCCGCCCTCCTGCTCGATGCTCACCACGGCTGTCGTGCTGAGTTCCTCGGGCTGGTGACCGGCCCCGCTCAGGCCGAAGGCAAGCGCCATGTTGAAGCAGCCGGCATGTGCGGCCGCTAGCAGCTCTTCCGGGTTGGTGCCCTTCTCGTCGCCGAAGCGCATGCCCGCGGAATAGGGGACGTTTGAAAGCGTGCCGCTATGCGCGTTCAGCGTCCCACGGCCATCTTTGCCACTGCCCTTCCAGACTGCTTCAGCCCTGCGCTTGATCGCCGCCATGAGGTTCTCCTGGTTCTACGCTTGTCATCCCCGCTAATTCTGCGGGTCTAAATCGTCGACACGATCCCTCAGCGCGCGGAACTCGCCGTGTAGCCGCTTAATGTCGAGTTCGCTTCGGGTCGTCCGTCCCATCTCGTAGGTTAGATATCCTTCGAAGGAATCCATGCGATCCGCGACGTTGTCGACCTTGCCTTCGACACGCTGCACGAATTTCTTAACCTCCGCGAGTTCCGCCTGAATGTTACGCAGGATCGGCATAACTGCGTCTTCAGTGTTCGGCATGGCTTCTCTCCTCGCCACTCACAATAGTGCGTGTCAAGCCTACGCCAGCATCGCCGCCGGGCTCTCGATATAGCGCTTGAACGCCGCCAAGAGCTCCGCCCCGAGCGCGCCGTCGACGGCGCGGTGGTCCGTTGAGAGCGTCGCGCTCATGACATTGGCGACGACGATCTGCCCTTCCTGCACGATCGCCCTTTCCTCGCCGGCGCCGACCGCAAGGATCGTCGCGTGTGGCGGGTTGATTACGGCGGCGAAATCCTTCACTCCGTACATACCTAGATTGGAGACGGCCGTGGTGCCGCCCTGATATTCTTCCGGCTTCAGTTTCCGCCCGCGCGCCCGCTTGGCTAGGCTCTTCATCTCGTTGGAGATCGCCGACAGAGTCTTGGTGTCCGCATTACGGACCACGGGCGTGATCAGCCCGCCGGGAATGGAGACGGCGACCCCGACGTCGGCGCGTTTGTGCTTCAGCATGCCTTCGTTCGTCCACGTGACGTTGGCCTCTGGCACCGCCTTCAGCGCCATGGCCAGGGCCTTGATCACCATATCGTTCACGGAGAGCTTGTACGCGGGCACATTGCCCTTCTCGCCCTTGATCACCGGCGCGGCGGCGTTGATCTCGGCGCGGAGCGCAAGCAGCCTGTCGATCCGGCAATCCGTCGTGAGATAGAAATGCGGAATGGTCGTTTTTGCCTCGACCAGCCGCCGGGCGATGATCTTCCGCATCGAATCATGCGGCACGATCTCGTAGCTGCCCTCCTCGAACAGTTTTTTCACCTGCTCGTCGGACGCGCCGTGGGTAGGCATGGGCTGCGCTGCCGCCGTGGCCGCCAGCTGCGGCGCGGCCGTCTTCGCGGCGACGCCGCTCTTCAGCGCGTCGTCGATGTCGCGTTGCACGATCCGCCCATGCGGGCCGGAGCCCTTCAGGGCCGTCAGTTCGATCTTGTTCTCGCGCGCCAAGCGCCTGGCCAGCGGCGAGGCGAAGATCCGCGCGGCGCCGTTTCCCGCCGCCACTGCCCGATCCGTTCCCTCGCCCAGCTTAGCTGCGGCGGGTTCGGTCGTCGCTCTCCCCTCGCCGTTGGAGGGCGGCTTCGCAGCAGCGGGTTGCTTCCCCGCCGCTGCGCTCTGCTCATTCTTCGCCTTTGTGCCAGCGGCCGCCGCCGGCTCGGCAGCAGTGCTGCCGGGCTCTCCGGCCTCCCGTGAAGGGCCGGCCGCGGCGGCCGCGCCGGCATCCTCGCCCTCGGCCGCCAGCACCGCGATGACATTGTTGACCGGGACGTCCGACGTCCCCTCCGGCACGAGGATCTTTGCAACCGTGCCCTCCTCCACCGCCTCCACCTCCATCGTCGCTTTGTCGGTCTCGATCTCGGCGATCACGTCGCCGGACGACACCTTGTCGCCCTCCTTGACGTGCCATTTGGCGAGGTTGCCCTTCTCCATGGTCGGGGAGAGGGCCGGCATGAGGATGTTGATCGGCATTCCGTCCTCTATTTCTTGCCGCCGCGTCGCGCCCCGGGACCCTTCGGCTTCGCCGGGGGCGTAATCCCCCTGCCCGCGCCGCGGCCGCGTGCCGGTTTCTTCGCCGCGCCATTCGCGGCAGCGGCCGCCCCGGCCTGCTTTGTGCCTGGAGGCTTGGCGGGTTGGCTAGCCGCGGGCTTGGGCTTGAGGCCAAGAATCTCGGGAAGGCGGCGTAGAAAATCTAGCATCGGTCCACCTCACGCGTAGCTCACCGCCTTCACCGCCTCGACCACCTCTTTCACCGATGGCAGCGCCAGCTTCTCAAGGTTTGCGGCATAGGGCATCGGCACGTCCTTGCCGGTGACGTTGATTACCGGCGCGTCGAGATAGTCGAATGCCTTCTGCATCAGTTGCGCGGAGATGTGCGAGCCGATCGAATTCTGCGGCCAGCCTTCCTCCACGGTGACGCAGCGGCCGGTTTTCTGGACGGAGCGCACCACCGCCTCGATATCCATAGGCCGGAGCGTCCTGAGATCGATCACCTCCGCCTCTATGCCCGCCTCCGCCAGCGCCTCGGCCGCCTTCAAGGCATAGGTCATGCCAATGCCGAAAGAGACGATGGTCGCGTCCTTGCCGCGCCGGGCGATTTTTGCCTTGCCGATCGGCAGGACGAAATCGTCGAGCTTCGGGGTCTTGAAGCTCTGCCCGTAAAGGATCTCGTTCTCCAGGAAGATAACCGGGTTCGGATCGCGGATGGCCGCTTTCAGCAGGCCCTTGGCGTCGGCGGCCGTGTGCGGCTGGATCACCTTGAGGCCCGGCACCTGGGAATACCAGGCCGCGTAGTCCTGGCTGTGCTGGGCGGCGACGCGCGCCGCCGCGCCGTTGGGGCCGCGGAAGACGATCGGGCAGCCCATCTGCCCGCCCGCCATATAGAGCGTCTTGGCGGCGGAATTGATGATCTGATCCATCGCCTGCATGGCGAAATTGAAGGTCATGAATTCCACGATCGGCTTCAGGCCGGCGAAGGCCGCGCCGACGCCGAGGCCGGCAAAACCGTGCTCGGTGATGGGCGTATCGATCACCCGCTTGGCGCCGAACTCGTCGAGCAGCCCCTGCGTGACTTTGTAGGCGCCCTGATATTCGGCAACTTCCTCGCCCATGACGAAGACGTCGCGGTCGCGCCGCATTTCCTCCGCCATGGCGTCGCGGAGCGCCTCGCGCACCGTCATTTCAACCATTTCGGTGCCCTCTGGCACCTCGGGCCCCTCTTCCGGCTCCGCCTTGGGCAAGGTGGCCAGCACGGATGTGGGCCCGGTCGCCGTGCCGTGAAGAATCTTGCCGCCGTCGTCATCGCCCGGAATCGGCGGCGGGGGCGGCTCGGCCGGGGTCTCGAGCACCGGGCCGGAGCCGTTGCCCTTCGTCTCCGTTTTTGGCGGCGCGCCGGCGCCGCCGCCCTGCAGCGCCGATTCATCCTCGCCCTCGGCGAGAATGACCGCGATCGGGGTGTTCACCTTGACGCCTTCGGTGCCTTCGCCAACCAGGATCTTTCCGAGCCGCCCCTCGTCAACCGCTTCGACTTCCATGGTCGCCTTGTCGGTTTCGATCTCGGCAATGACGTCGCCGGCCTTGATCTCGTCGCCTTCCTTGGCGACCCATTTGGCGAGTTTGCCCTCCTCCATGGTCGGGGAGAGCGCGGGCATCAGTACCGGCGTCGGCATCTCATGCCCTCGCCGGCTGCGGCTCGGCATAGATCTGCGTCCACAGCTCCGCCGGGTCGGGCTCCGGATCGGCCTGCGCAAACTCAGCGGCTTCGTTGACGATCCGGCGGACCTCCTTGTCGATCTCCTTGAGATCGTCCTCGCTGGCAAAGCCCTTCTCTTCAAGCCGATGCCGGACCTGCTCGATCGGATCGTGCTCGGTCCGCATTTTCTGCACTTCTTCCTTGGCCCGGTATTTGGCCGGATCGGACATCGAGTGGCCGCGATAGCGATAGGTGAGCATTTCCAGGATGAACGGTCCGTTGCCGGAGCGGGCATGCTCGATGGCCATTTCGCCGGCCGCTTTCACGGCCCTCACGTCCATGCCGTTGGCCTGCTCGCCCGGTATGTCGAAAGACTGGCCGCGCTTGCAGAGATTGGTGGTAGCGGAGGCGCGCTCGACGCTGGTGCCCATCCCGTACTGGTTGTTCTCGATGACATAGACGACCGGCAGGTTCCATAGCTTCGCCATGTTGAAGCTCTCGTAGACCTGCCCCTGGTTTGCCGCCCCATCGCCGAAATAAGTGAGCGAAACGTTGCCGTTCTCGCGATACTTGTTGGCGAAGGCGAGTCCCGTCCCGAGCGGCACCTGCGCGCCGACGATGCCGTGGCCCCCATAGAAATGCTTTTCCTTGGAGAACATGTGCATGGAGCCGCCCTTGCCGCGCGAATAGCCGCTGCGCCGTCCGGTCAGCTCCGCCATGACACCTTTCGGGTCCATCCCGGCAGCCAGCATATGGCCGTGATCGCGGTAGCCGGTAATGACCTGGTCGCCCTCTATCATCGCCATCTGCAGTCCGACGACGACGGCTTCCTGGCCGATATAGAGGTGGCAGAATCCGCCGATCAGGCCCATGCCGTAAAGCTGTCCCGCCTTCTCCTCGAAACGGCGGATCAGCAGCATCTCGCGGTAGGCGCGGAGCTCTTCATCCTTGCTGAACTCTGCGATTTCCGGCGCCTTTGCCTTGCCGCTGGACGGGATCCCCTCAGGTTTTAACTGCCGGTCCGGGCCGCTCCGGCGTGCGGCGGCTTGGGTTTGCGCCATCGTTCCCTCCGCGGTGTCTTGCTTAGGGATGACATATATCGCCTTGCCCGCGGGGGAAAGGCCAAGGCGGGGAGCATGCGGCTGTGCAGATCAGCTATGCCTAGGGCGCGGAGCGGCGGTCGGCGACATCGAGAAAGATGACGATGTCTTTGGCGTCCGCCATGTTCAGTGCCTCGCGCGCGCGCTCGTCGATCATGTCCTTGTCGAGGCTTTCCGGCCGCATCAGCGCGACATGGCGCTCCATGCGCGCCCGCTCGGCGCGCACGGAGGCGAGCTGTGCATCCAGCATGGCGACTCGGTCCTGCAGCTTGCCGAGTGCATAGAGGCCGTAATCGCCTTCCACCGCGTGATAGGCGAAATAGCCTAAGACGAACAGGCAGCAGACCGGCAGGAGCAGCGGCTTGAGCTTTGACTGTTTACGCTGACGTGTGGTCATCGCCCGCCGTTGGAAGGGAGGAGGGGGACGGAACGCAGAACCTATCGACGTCCCACCGCCGACCCTTCTAGCCGGACAGCGTAAATAAAGGGTGAGAGGTTCCGTTCAGTTTTTCCCGAGTTGATATTTCCGCCAGCCACGGCTCCGTGCCTCTGCAGGTATGGTCGCGGGCCCACCGGTCAATACATATCCCTCTTGCTAACTGAAATGTTAGCACGTTAGATACCGGCGGAGGGTCAGTGTTGTCCTACGCGGACCTATCGCCACGGAGTGCCGCCAGGAAGATCGGCTCGAAATCGAGCCTGGTCTACGACGAGCTTCGCGCGGCTATCATCGCCCTGAAGCTGCAGCCGGGCGCTCAGATCGACAAAAGCGAAGTTTGCGAGCGGCTCGGGGTCTCGCGCCAGCCCTTGTCTGAAGCGCTTTCCCGGCTCGCCGAGGAACGCCTCGTCACGGTTGAGCCGCAGAAGGGTACCTACGTCACTCGCATCCGCATGAGCGATGTCGCAGAGGCCGCCTTCCTGCGCGAAGCGCTGGAAGTGGCGACGGTCCGGCAGCTTGCCCGCGACATCGACCAGGAAACCATCGATCGTCTACGGCTCCTCGTCCGCTATCAGGCCGCGGCGGTGGCGGCCGGCGACGTCGAGGAGTTCTACGCGCTCGATTTGCGCTTTCACGCCACCTTGTTCGGCCGCTTGGCGTTCCGCCGCGTCGCCGAGGCGGTGGAGGCGGCCCGCGCCCAGACGGAGCGCATGCGAAGGCTGCTTCTGAAGCCGAGCCGCAACGAAGAGACAATCGCCGAGCACGATGCCATTCTCGATGCGCTCGCGGCGCGCGATCCCGACGGCGCGGCCAAGGCGATGCACGTCCATCTTGGCAACGTTCTGGAAGAGCTACACCAATTCGCGGCCGAACGACCGGATCTGTTCGAGCCGTGAAGAACCCCGAAAACGGGGCTGAACCCGGCGGCACCACGCCGCTCCATGGGAGGACAGGAATGAGGACGAAACACTTCTTGGCGGGCATCTCCGCCTTTTGCGCCCTGGCGGGGAGCCCTGCCCTGGCGCAGGACAAGCCGTATGAGGGCGTCACCGTTAACGTGATGACCTTCACGGGCCCGCAGATTGCCGAGCCGCTGCAGCGGCGCGCGCCTGATTTCGAGGCGCTTACCGGCGCTAAGATCAACGTGATTACCGTGCCGTTCTCAGACCTTTACACAAAACTCCTCACGGATTGGTCGAGCGGCACCAATTCCATCGACGCGGCGGTTTTCGCGCCGCAATGGATGGTCGACTATGTATCCGGCGGATATTTGGAGGATCTCACCGACCGCGTCGCCGCCGACAAGGATATAGCCGCCGACGACGTTGCGCCGTTCTTTCGCGATTTCTCGCAGAAATACGCGGGCAAGACCTACATGCTGACGCTCGATGGCGATTTCCACATGATGTACTACCGGACCGACGTCCTGAAGGAAGCCGGGCTGGAGCCGCCGAAGACCTGGGAAGACTACGTGGCGGTGGCAAAGGCCGTGCACGGCAAGGACATGAATGGCGACGGCACGCCGGATTACGGCTCCTGCATCTCCAAGAAACGCAACGCGCAGGCTTATTGGTTCATCACCTCGGTGGCCGGCCCCTATTTGCAGTCGAAGGGCACCAACCAGGGTGCCTTCTTCGACACCGCCGACATGAAGCCGCTGGTCAACAACGAGGCCTTCGCCAAGGCGCTCGACATCTACAAGGAGACGACGCAATACGGCCCGCCGGACGAGATCAATCTCGATGTCGGCGACACCCGCGGCCTGTTCATGGCCGGCCGCTGCGCGCTCTCCCTCGATTGGGGCGACATCGGCACGCTCGCCATCGACCCCGCCGCCTCCAAGGTCATCGATAAGACCGGCGCCAGCATCACGCCCGGGTCAAGGGAAGTGCTTAACCGCGAGACCGGCAAGCTGGAGCCCTGCACGCCTGAGCTCTGCCCGCACGCCGTCGACGGCATCAACCATGCCCCCTTCGCCTCGTTCGGCGGCTGGGGCGGCGGCATCAACGCCGCCGCCGACCCGAAGGTGAAGGACGCCGCTTACGCTTTCTTCTCGCACATGCAGGCGCCGGCCCAGTCGAATGTCGACGTGACCATCGGCAAGACGGGCTTCAACCCGTACCGCACCTCGCAGTTCGAGAAGATGGAGGAGTGGCAGAAAGCCGGCATGAGCGAGGAGGCCGCCAAGAACTACCTCGGTGCCATCCAGGAAAGCCTGTCCAGCCCCAACATGATCCTCGACCTGCGCATTCCACAGAACCAGAAATACCAGCAGGTCGTGCTCGACGAAGCGGTCTCCCGCTTCCTTTCGGGCGAGATCGACCGGGACACGGCCATGCAGACGATCGAGCAGGGCTGGAACGATCTGAACGACGAGATCGGCAAGGACGAGCAGCTGAAATTCTACAAGGCCACGATCGGCGCTCCCGAGAGCTGATCGGCCAAGCCCGCCGCCCCGAGCGGCGGCGGTGTGTCCACGCTGACCCTGCCGCCGTTGTTGCGGCGGCAGGACCACAACCCTGACTTCGGCAGCAGGACATGGCGATCGCCGCAAGCAACGATATCTCGGTCGCGCCCTCCGCCGGCCTCGGCGAATGGCTCGACCGGCAGACCGGGCGGATCATGATCCTCCCGGCCGTGCTGATCCTGCTCGCCTTCGCCATATTCCCGCTGATCATCTCCGCCTACCTGTCGCTGGTGCGCTTCGCCATCGCGCCCGGCGGCTTCAAGCTCACCTTCGTCGGCCTCCGCAATTTCCAAAAACTGCTGACGGGTGGGCAGCAATACCATTTCCTCGGCACTTTTAAGCCGCTGGGACTCATCGGCTGGATGATTTTCGCCCTCGTCGTGGCGGGGCTCATCGCCTGGTTGGCAACGTTCCTGCGGAGCCAGCGCGCCTCGTTCCTAGGCTTCGTCGGCCGCCTGATCTCGGCCGGTGTTGCGGCGGCGGTCGCCCTCCTCGTGCTCGCCACCATCCTCGCCGGCGGGCTGCCCGGCACGCTGGTGACCACCCTCTTTTACGTCTTCGTCGGAGTTGCCGTGCAGTTCCTGCTCGGGCTCGGGCTTGCCCTCCTCTGTGCGCAGCCGATCCGCGGCCGCAATTTCTTCCGCGTCGTCTTCTTCATCCCGCTGATCGTGACGCCGGTCGGCATCGCCTACACCTTCCGCATGCTCGCCGACATGCAGAAGGGCCCGCTTGCCCCGCTCAGCCGGGCGCTCGGCTACGGCGAATGGGCCTGGGCCACCGATCCCTGGTCGGCCCGCCTCGTCGTGCTCCTCGGCGATACCTGGCAGTGGACGCCATTCATGTTCATCGTGCTGCTTGCCGCCATCGAGAACCAGCCGCGCGATCAGGTCGAGGCGGCGCGAATCGACGGCGCCACCGGCCTGCAGGTGTTCCGCGACATCACCTGGCCGGCGATCGCGCCGGTCGCCGCCACCATCATCCTTATCCGGCTGATCGAGGCCTTCAAAATCATCGACTTGCCCAACGTGCTCACCAATGGCGGCCCAGGCCTTGCCACCGAGTCGATGACGCTGCACGCCTTTATCGCCTGGCGGACGCAGGACCTCGGCGGCTCGGCGGCCATCGGCTACATCCTGCTCTTCGTCTCCACGGTGACCTGCGTCTCGTTCTTCAACTACGCCGTCCGGCGGGCGCGGAGGCACCAGGCATGAACGCGCAAGGCCGTACGCTGCGGCAGCGCCTGTTCGAGCCGAAGGACCTCGACAGCCAGGCGCCGCTCGCCAGGCTTGGCACCTATAGCGTGCTCGTCCTGTGGACGCTTGTCGTGCTCCTGCCCCTCTATTGGGTCCTGGTCACCACCTTGAAAATCCGCATCGTCGTCGATTCCGGTCCCTTCTACCTGCCCTTCGTCGATTTTGTGCCTTCGCTGGAGAACTGGCGCTACATTTTCGTCGACCTCGGCCGCGACACGCTGCGGCCCTATCTGAACTCCGTTGTCGTCGCGCTGGCGAGCACGGTGCTCGCCGTGCTGATCGGCTCGCTCGCCTCCTATGCGCTGGTCCGCATCCGCTTCCGCGTAAAACTCGCGGCTGTGGCGGTGTTTATCCTCCTCCTGGTCGCGTTGATCTTCGCGGTGGCCGGGCTGGGCGTGCACTGGCCGGTGGCGCTCGCCGCCGCTGCCGCCTTGTTCATTCTATTCCTTGCCACGCTCGCCCGCCGCTTCAAGGCCGCAGCGGGCAACAACGACATAGAATTCTGGATCATCTCCAACCGCATCATGCCGCCGGTCGTTGCCGTGCTGCCGATCTACATCATGTTCCAGCAGCTCAGGTTGCTCGATACGCAGGTCGCGCTCATCGCCACCTACACCGCGGTGAACCTGCCGATCGTCGTCTGGTTGACACGCGATTTCTTCGCCGGGATTCCCCTCGACCTCGAGGAGAGCGCCGAGATCGACGGCGCCTCGAAATTCCGCGTCTTCTTCACGATCGCTCTGCCGCTCGTGCGTTCCGGCCTGGTGGCAACCTTCCTGCTCGTCCTCATCCTCGCCTGGAACGAATACCTGCTCGCCCTTTTCCTCTCCAACGCCAACGCCCAGACCATGCCCATTCTGGTCTCCGCGCAGAACGGCACGCGCGGCCCGGAATGGGGCTACATGTCGGTGCTGATCGTCATCATGATCGCCCCGGTCGTGGTGATCGCCACGGTGCTGCAGAAGCACATCGCCCGCGGCCTTCTGGTCGGCGCGGTGAAGGGCTGATCGATGCGGGTCACCCTCTCCAGCATCTACAAAGCCTTCGGCGCAGTGGAGGTGGTGAAGGGCCTCGATTTGGCGATCTCCGACGGCGAGTTCCTTGTCCTGCTCGG
Organism: uncultured Alphaproteobacteria bacterium; assembly: GCA_963846475.1. Classification (GTDB taxonomy): domain Bacteria; phylum Pseudomonadota; class Alphaproteobacteria; order Rhizobiales; family Afifellaceae; genus DASWJZ01. Next base: position 248,009 of record CAWJVZ010000004.1, read on the forward strand.
CCCCTCCGGCTGCGGCAAGACGACGGCGCTCCGCATGGTGGCCGGCCTGGAATCGGTCACCTCCGGCCGCATTGTCATCGGCAATCGGGACGTTACCAACGTGCTGCCCAAATACCGCGACGTCGCCATGGTGTTCCAATCCTATGCGCTTTACCCGCATATGACGGTGGCGCAAAATATCGGCTACCCCCTAAAACTCCGCGGCGGCCCGCGCGAGGAGCGCGACCGGGCCGTGCGCGAGGCGGCGGCGAAGGTGGCGCTCGACGAATATCTCGACCGCTACCCGCGCCAGCTCTCCGGCGGGCAGCGGCAGCGAGTGGCCCTCGCTCGCGCCATGGTGCGCCGGCCGAGCGTCTTCCTGATGGACGAGCCGCTGTCGAACCTGGACGCGAAGCTGCGCGGCCATATGCGCTCCGAGCTGAAGCGCCTGCAGGCCGATCTCGGCGTGACGACGATCTACGTCACTCACGACCAGATCGAGGCCATGACGCTTGCCCATCGCGTTGCCATCATGAACAAGGGCGTCGTCCAGCAGATCGCCGCGCCCCGCGAGATCTACGACGATCCCGCCAACCTCTTCGTCGCCGGATTCATCGGCTCGCCGCCGATGAACATGCTGCCCGGCGAAATCGCCGAGGGCTTGTTCCAAGCGCCGGAGGGCAGCGTGCCAATTGACGGCCAGCGGCCCCGCGGCGATGCCGTCCTGGGCTTTCGCCCCGAGGATGCGGCCATCGTTCCCCCGGAGGCCGGCCAACTCCGCGGCACCGTCTTCGCCTGCGAGCTCACCGGCCACGAGACGATCGTCACTTGCCGCCTCGGCCACGCGCAGGCAGTGGTGAAGATGGACAAGAGTTTTGATATCGCCCCCGACGCCCCCGTCGGGATCCGCGTCGAGCTTTCCAAAATATGCCTCTTCGACCGAACGAGCGGCGAACGGCTGCGCGCGCTGCACTGACCCAGGAGATTGCATGCTTCGTGGACTGAATCCCCTGTTGACGCCCGAGCTGCTGATGATCCTGCGCGCCATGGGGCATGGCGACGAGATCGCCATCGTCGACGCCAATTACCCCGCTTTGAGGGACGCCAGGCGGCTGGTAAGGCTCGACGGGGCCGACGCCAGCGAGGCGCTGGAGGCGATCCTCTCCGTGCTGCCGCTCAATTCTTTCGTGGAGAGCCCCGCGCATTGCATGCAGGTCGTCGGCAAGCCGGACGAGATCCCTCCGGCCGTCGCCGATTTCCAGACGATCGTCGACCGCCTTGCCGGTTTCCCGGATAAGATCGTCATGCTGGAACGCTTCGCCTTTTACGACCGGGCGAAGCAATGCTTTGCGATCGTCGCCACGTCCGAGCGCCGGCTCTACGGCAATATCATCCTGACCAAGGGCGTCATCGGGGCCGACGGCGAGGTGGTGCGGTGACCGCCTTTATGGCACATCGGCGCTCCTGGCGCGTTCTTCTCAGCGGATACCGCCCAATGCGGACCGCGGAGGCTCGCGTCGCATGAACGGCATGAAGACCATCGTCTGCCGCAAGCCGGGCGAGCTCGCTCTGGAGGAGCGGCCGCTGCCCGAGCGCGGCGCGGACGAGGTGCTGATCCGCATCCGCCGCATCGGCATCTGCGGCACGGATTTCCACATCTTCGAGGGCCTGCACCCCTACCTGCAATATCCGCGCATCATGGGCCACGAGCTCTCCGCCGAGGTCCTTGAGGCGCCGCAGGGGAGCGCCTACCGCCCCGGCGATCCGGTCATCGTGATCCCCTACCTCTCCTGCGGAACCTGCGTCGCCTGCCGTAAGGGCAAGACCAATTGCTGCACCACGCTCGCCTGCCTCGGCGTCCATTGCGACGGCGGCATGGCCGAGCGGATCGCGCTGCCCGAGCGGAATCTCATGCCGGCGCGACGGGCTCACCCTGGAACAGGCCGCCATGGTCGAATTCCTCGCCATCGGCGCGCACGCCGTGCGCCGTGCCCGCATAGGTCAGGGCGACCGTGCCTTGGTGGTCGGCGCCGGCCCGATCGGCATCGGCGCCGCCCTTTTTGCCCGAATTGCCGGGGCCGAGGTCACGCTGATGGACCGCGCCCCGGCTATCCTCGACCTCGCCGGCACGATCACCGGCATCGGCTCCACCATCGTCGCTGACGAGGCTGCGCCGGAACGCGCAAAAGCGCACACGAACGGCGAGATGTTCGACGTCGTCTTCGACGCGACCGGAAACGCCGGCGCCATGGAGAAGAGCTTCGATTACGTCGCCAGCCGGCGGCGCCTATGTTCTGGTCGGCGTCGTCAAGGACCGGCTCTCTTTCTCCGATCCCGACTTCCACCGTCGCGAGCTGACGCTCCTTGCCAGCCGCAATGCGACGCGAGAGGACTTCGACACCGTGATCGCCGCGATGCGGTCGGGCAAGATCCCTGCCGCCGCCATGAATACCCATAGCTGTGCGTTGGAAGATCTGCCGGAAGCGATGCCGCGCTGGATTCACGACCGCGTCGGGCGTGGTCAAGGCGATGGTGCATTTGCCCGGCGCGGAGGCGGCCTGATGGCAGGCGTGTCGCAGGCTTGCAAGGTCGACATGGCCCATGCGGGTCGGGCATTGACAGGTGCGGCGGCAGCCCTGATGAACTGCCGGATTTCAGATCATACTTTTGCTTCGAGGCATCCGAAATGTCACACGCGCCGACCCTGAGCGGCCTGGCCCCCCTGGACAAGGGAGGGTCGGCCGGCATCGCCCCTGCCCGCCGCTTCGTCCGGCTGCATCCAGGACGACAACGTCGTCGTGGCGGCTGCCTCGCTGCCGACCGGCACCGTGCTGGAAGCGGAGGGCGTGACCGTCGCCCGCGCCGTGCCGATGGGGCACAAGATCGCCACGCGCCCGATTCCCTCCGGCGCTGCGGTGGTGAAATTCGGCCAGATCATCGGCTACGCCACGCAGGACATCGCGCCCGGCGCGCATGTCCACGTCCACAATTGCGCGATGGGCGAGCACGACCAGAATTACCAGATCGGCGTCGACTACAAGCCCGTGCAATACCGCGACCCGATGGGCGCGACCTTCAAGGGCATCCGCCGCGCCGACGGCCGCGTCGGCACGCGCAACTTCATCGCGCTCTGCTCGACGGTGAACTGCTCGGCGACGGTGATCCGCCACATCGCCGACCGCATCAACCGGTCCGGCATGCTTGGCGTCCTATCCGCATATCGACGGCGTCATCGCGCTCTCGCACGGCACCGGCTGCGGCATGGCCGATACCGGCGAAGGTTTTGAGGCGCTGGAGCGCGTCCTCTGGGGCCACGCCACGCATCCGAACGTCACCGCCGCGATCTTCGTCGGGCTCGGCTGCGAGGTCATGCAGATCGGCCGGCTGAAGCACAAATACGGCTTCGGCGAAGACCATTTCCATACGCTGACCATCCAGGAGACCGGCGGCACGCGGAAAACCATCGAGACCGCGATCGCGGATGATCGAGGACACTTCTGCCCAACCTGCCGGTCATCGAGCGGACGGACTTGTCCGGCAAGCGAGCTGATGGTGGCGCTCGAATGCGGCGGCTCCGACGGCTATTCCGGCATCACCGCCAATCCCGCGCTCGGCCGCGCCTCCGACATCCTGGTCGAGTATGGCGGCACTGCGGTTCTCGCCGAGACGCCGGAGATCTACGGCGCCGAGCACCTGCTGGTCCGCCGCGCCGCCTCGCAGGAGGTCGGCCAGAAGCTGATCGACCGCATCCGCTGGTGGGAGGACTACACCACCCGCAACAAGGGCGAGATGAACAACAATCCGTCGCCCGGCAACAAGGCCGGCGGCCTGACCACCATCCTGGAAAAATCGCTCGGCGCGGCCGCCAAGGGCGGCACCTCGCCGCTCGCCGACGTGGCGCTCTACGCGGAGAAGATCACCACGAAGGGCCTCGTCTTCATGGACAGCCCCGGCTACGACCCGGCCGCGACCACCGGCCAGATCGCCACGGGCTGCCAGCTCGTCTGCTTCACCACCGGCCGCGGCTCCGCGTTCGGCTCCAAGCCCGCGCCCACCATCAAGCTCGCCACCAATTCGCGCCTCTACGCCACGATGGAAGAGGACATGGACATCAATTGCGGCGACATCGTCGACGGCGACGCGACGATCGAGTCGAAGGGCGAGGAGATTTTCCGCAAGATGCTCGCCGTCGCCTCGGGCGAGCGCTCCAAGAGCGAGCTCCTCGGCCTCGGCGACAACGAGTTCGTGCCCTGGCAGATCGGGGCGACGATGTAGGGCATGATTTGGGCCGGAGTTCCGGCCTTTCACAGGGGAGCCGAAGCCAAGGGCCGGCTCGATGAGGGAGGAAGTTGATGAAGACTTTGCTGACCACCACCGCCATTGCCATTGCGCTCGCCGCCTCGGCCGGTTCGGCGTTCGCCGACACGTCCGACAAGAAGATCGCGCTCTCCAACAACTACGCCGGAAATTCCTGGCGGCAGGCGATGCTGAGGAGCTGGGACAAGGTGACCAAGCCCGCCGTCGAGCAGGGCATCGTCGCCGCGGCCGATCCCTTCACCACCGCCGAGAACCAGGTGACCGAGCAGGCCGCGCAGATCCAGAACCTGGTGCTGCAGGGCTATGACGCGATCGTCCTGAACGCCGCCTCGCCCGACGCCCTCAACGGCGCCGTCAAGGAAGCCTGCGACGCCGGCGTGATCGTCGTCTCCTTCGACGGCATCGTGACCGAGCCCTGCGCCTGGCGCATCGCCGTCGACTTCAAGCAGATGGGCAAGGACGAGGTGCTCTACCTCGCCGAAAAGATGCCCGAGGGCGGCAACCTCCTCGAGATCCGCGGCCTCGCCGGCGTCTTCGTCGACGACGAGATCTCCAAGGGCATCCACGAGGGCGTCGCCGAGAACCCGCAGTTCAAGGTCGTCGGCTCCGTGCACGGCGACTGGGATCAGGCCAAGGCGCAGGCCGCGGTCGCCGGCATCCTGCCGAGCCTGCCGGACGATATCGTCGCGGTGGTCACCCAGGGCGGCGACGGCTACGGCGCCGCCCAGGCTTTCGCGGCGGCCGGCCGCGACACGCCGCTCATCATCATGGGCAACCGCCAGGACGAGCTGCAGTGGTGGAAGGAGCAGAAGGACGCGAGCGAGTACGAGACGATGTCGGTCTCGATCGCGCCGGGCGTCTCCACCCTCGCCTTCTGGGTCGCCCAGCAGATCCTCGATGGCCAGGAAGTGCCGAAGGATCTCGTGGTGCCGTTCCTCCGCATCGACCAGGACAACCTCGAGACCAACCTCGCCAACACCGAGGCGGGCGGCGTCGCCAACGTCAGAATACACGCTGGAAGACGCCAGAAGGTCATCGAGGAGGCGAAGAAGGGCTGATCCGAGTAATCGGGCATTTCCCACGAGCCAAAAAAGTCTTCAACATATCGGGACATGTCCGAAGCAGTTGAGCCGATCGTCGAGCTGGACGGCGTCGAAAAGAGCTTCGGCGCCGTCCGCGCGCTTGGCGGCGTCGATCTGATCGTCGCCGCCGGCGAATGCCTCGGGCTCGTCGGCCACAACGGCGCGGGCAAGTCGACGCTCATGCATGTCCTCGCCGGGACGCTCGCGCCCGACCGGGGCACGGTGATCTTGAACGGCGACGAACCTCACGGCGCGCTATGACGTCGCCGTCGCGCAGCGGCATGGCGTCCGCTGCGTGTTCCAGGAGCTGTCGCTCTGCCCCAACCTGACGGTCGCCGAGAACGCCCATGTCTTCCACGCCGGGGTTAAGGGTTTTGGCTGGCGCAGGCGATCGGGCCGGCTGATCCTCGACAAGCTCGACGAGATTTTTCCGGGCCACGGCGTTTCGCCAGGCGACATCGTCGGCGATCTGCCGATCGGCTCGCCGCCAGATGGTGGAGATCGCCCGCGCCTTTTCGGTCACCGATACGCCGGTCTCGCTGGTCATCCTGGACGAGCCGACTTCCTCGCTCGACGTCCACGTGGCGGGGCAGCTGCTCGCCTTCGTTCGTCGGTTCGTTGCAGGCGGCGGCGCTTGCATCCTGATCTCCCACCTCCTCGGCGAGGTGCTGTCGACGGCAAGCCGCATCGTCGTCATGCGCGACGGCAAGATCGTCGCGGCACGCCCTGCCGGCGAGTTTACCCGCACGTCGCTCGTGGCTGCGATGGGCAGCGTCGCCAGAACCGAGGCGAACCTTGCCGAAGAGCTGTCGAAGCGGTCGGGCGGGGAGCCGCGCGCACGCGCCCGGCCGAAGGCGCAGAAAGACGACCGTGAGCTCACCGCCTATCGCGGCGAAGTGGTCGGACTTGCCGGGCTGGCCGGCCATGGCCAGACCGAAATGCTTCGGCGCCTTTTCTTGGCAGCCCGGCGGCGGTCGCGCGATGCCGCCGTCCGGGAAAGCGTCGCGCTCGTCGCGGGCGACCGCCAGACCGACGGGATCTTTCCGCTCTGGTCGATCGGCAAGAACATCACGATCGGCTCGATGCGGCGCATGCTGCGGGGCATTCTGATCGACCCGTCCAGGGAAGCCGCGATGGCGGAGGCCTGGCGCGAGCGGATCGGCATCCGCACGCCGGATGTCGACAACAACATCCTGTCGCTCTCCGGCGGCAACCAGCAAAAGGCGCTGTTCGCCCGCGCGCTGGGCTCCGATGCCGGCATCGTCCTGATGGACGACCCGATGCGCGGCGTCGACATCGGCACCAAGCAGGAAGTCTACGTCGATGATCCGCGCGGAGGCGGCCGGCGGCCGCACCTTCGTCTGGTACACGACCGAGATGGACGAGCTCCGCAATTGCGACCACGTCTATGTCTTCCGCAACGGCCGCATCGTCGCCGACCTCGCCCGCCAGGAGCTGACCGAGGAGAAGGTGCTGCACTCCTCCTTTGCGGAAGGCGCATGATCAAAGCCGCCTTTTCGCCGCAGGTTTTGCGCGCGCTGCTGCCGGCCTTCTCGCTGCTCATCCTGCTCGCCGCGATCTATCTACCTGAATCCGCGGGCGATCAGCTCGCTCGGCTTCAACCTGATGCTCAATCTGGCGATCCCGATCGCGCTCGCGACGATCGCGCAGATGTGCGTCATCACCGTCAACGACCTCGATCTTTCGATCGGCGCCTATGTCGGCTTCGTCGTCTGCGTCGCCGCGACATGGCTGCGGGACTCGCCGCTGCTCGGCAGTGGCGGCGCTGGCCGGCGGCATCGCTCGTCTACATGGCGGTCGGCGCGCTGATCCACCTCCGCAACCTGCCCTCGATCGTGGTGACGCTCGGCATGTCCTTCGTCTGGCTCGGCTTGTCCGTGCTGGTCCTGCCGACGCCCGGGCGGCAAGTCGCCCGACTGGCTGGCCGCGCTGATGAAGACTGAAGCCGCCCTACGTGCCGTTCCCGATCATCGCCGCGCTGGTCATCGCGGTTCGTTGCCCATGTCGCGCTGATGCGCACCTCCTACGGCTCGATCCTGCGCGGCTCGGGCGGCAATCCGAAGGCGATCGAGCGCGCCGGCTGGTCGCTGCTGAAGACCAAGGTGACGATGTTCGGGCTCGCCGGCTTCTTCGGCATGCTGTCGGGCCTTGCGCTGATCGGCCTCACCACCTCGGCGCAGGCCAACGTCGCCGATCGCTACACGCTCCTCTCCATCGCCGGCGTGATCCTGGGCGGCGGCGATTTCGTCGGCGGCCGCGTTTCGCCGGTCGGCGCGGTGATCGGCGCGATGACGCTGACGCTGGCCGGCTCCGTTCCTCACCTTCATGCGGATCCCGCCCGACTGGCAGATCGGCGCGCAGGGCGCGATCCTCATCATCGTGCTGGCACTCCGCGCGGTCATCGACCGGATGGAGACGGCAGGCTATGATCGCGCTCGGCAGGCTCCTCGCAAAAGCCCTGGCTCTGGTCCTTCGTCGCCGCCGTCCTGGTCTGGCTGGCGACCATCGCCTTCACCGGCGGCCAGGGCGGCGGCGGATTGATCACCGCGGCGCTGACCTTCGCCACCTTCTTCGTCATCGTCGGCATCGGCCAGATGTTCGTCATCACGCTTGGGCCCGGGCAACGTCGACCTGTCGATCCCCGCTACGATGACGCTCGCCGGCTCGGTCGCCATGAAGGTGATGGACACGCAGGATTCCATGATCGCAGTCGGCCTGCTGGCGGCGCTCGCCTGCGGCGCTGGCCGTCGGCATCTTCAACTACGCGCTGATCCTGGTGCTGCGCATTCCGCCGATCATCGCCACGCTGTCCTCGAGCTTCCTCGATCCTGTCGACGGCGATCGCCTACGGCCGCGGCCTGCGCATCAAGCCGCCGCCGCTCCTGGCCGAGTTCACCACCGGCCAGATCGTCGGCGTGCCCGTCCTCGCGATCTGCGTTGTCCTGCTCGCCGCCATGATGGGCGATTGTCCTGCACCGCACCATCTACGGCCGCTCGGTGCTCGCCATCGGCCAGAACATCCGCGCGGCCGCGCTCGCCGGCATCCGCGTCGAGCGCATCCGCTTCTACACCTACGTCATGAGCGCCATGCTCGCCGCGCTCTGCGGCTACCTCTTCTCCGGCTTCTCCGGCGGCTCGTCGCTGTCGATGGGCGAGCAGTACCTGCTGGCCTCGATCGCCGTCGTGGTCATCGGCGGCACGTCGGTCGCCGGCGGCAACGGCAATCTGCCCGGCCTCTGGGGCGCCGCGCTGTTCCTCTTCCTCGTGCAATCGATGCTCAACACCTATCAGCTCTCGGCCGGCATCCGCTATCTCGCGACCGGCCTCATCATCATCGCCGTGATCATCGCGGCGGGCGGCGGCAAGACGGCGCGCTGAGCGCCGCCACAAGGGGGAAACGATGGCACTCGTCGGCGACGACTACGAATATTTCGACAAGCGCTTTTTCGATCTGACCGTGCCGACTGCGGCGGTCGAGACGCTGTTCGACAGATGCCGCTGGGCGGAAGGCCCGGTCTGGTTCGGCGACGGCCATTTTCTGGTTTGGAGCGACATCCCGAACAATCGGATGCTGCGCTGGGTCCCCGACCTCGGCGTCACCGTGTTCCGCGCCGACTCGAACTATTCCAACGGCAATACCCGCGACCGCGAGGGCCGGCTTAGTCACTTGCGAGCATGGCGGCCGCCGCGTCAGCCGCACCGAATGGGACGGCCGCATCACCGTGATCGCCGACAGCTACAAGGGCAAGAAGCTCAATTCGCCGAACGACGTGGTGGTGAAGTCCGACGGCACCATCTGGTTCACCGATCCGAGCTACGGGATCATGAGCGACTACGAGGGCCACAAGGGCGATCAGGAGCAGGACGGCTGCTACGTCTACCGCGTCGACCCGCAGGACGGCTCGATCAGGGTGGTCGTCGACGATTTCGTCAAGCCGAACGGCCTCGCCTTCTCGCCCGACGAATAGATTCTCTACGTCGCCGATTCCGGCATGAGCCACGACCCCGACGGGCCGCACCACATCCGCGCCTTCGATGTTCGGCGACGACGGCAGCGTCTCCGGCGGCCGGGTCTTCGCGGTCACCGAGATAGGCCTGCCCGACGGGTTCCGCGTCGACACGTCGGGGAACGTGTGGACGAGCGCCGGCCCCGGCATCAATTGCTACTCACCTTCGGGCGACCTCCTCGGCCGCATCAAATTCCCGCAGATGGTGTCGAACCTCGTCTTCGGCGGGCCCAAGCGGAACCGGCTGTTCATCACCTCGACCCATGCGCTCTACTCGGTTTTCGTGGCCGCCAGCGGCACTCAGCGGCCATGAGGTGGTAGTGATCTGAGCTTGCAACCCTGAGGCTTCGTTGCAACGCCCGCAAATTGCGGAAATCAGCCGATTGCTCCTTGGCACGAGGAACGCTAAGCGTTCTCGCGAGGAAGAGGGCGTCATGGCCTTGAGCAAGGAACGGGAAGGCGCGGCCCCGGACGACGCGCTGGCGGACGACCCCGCGGCGCTGCGCGAAGGCATCTTCGCCGGCGAAGTGGGTGTCTGGCGATGGGAGGTCGCGAGCGACCGTCTCGTCTGGTCGCGCAACATGGAAGCTATCCACCATGTTCCCCCGGGAAGCCACGACGGCACCTTTTCGTCCTACGCGCGCGACATCCACCCCGATGATCGGGAGCGCGTCCTCGGCATCGTGCGCCAGGCTCTCGCCGATGGCGACCGCTACGCCGTGCAGTATCGGCTCCCGCCCGGTCCGCTGAACTCCATCCGCTGGGTGGAAGCCAGGGGCCGTGTCGTGCGCGCCGCGGACGGCCGTGCAATCCGCATGACCGGGATCTGCCAGGAAATCACGGCCTATAAGGAAGCCGAGGCCGAACTGGGGCTCAGGGCGCGCCAGCAGGAAGCGGTCGCGACGTTGGGAGAGCGCGCGCTGGTCGGGGCGACGCAGGAAGAGATTTTCACTGAAGCGGTCAAGCTGGTTGCCGAGCTGGTCGAAGCGGACTTTGCGGAGATCCTAGAGCTCTCGCAGGAACGCGACACGCTGCTGCTCCGCGCCGGGTCCGGGTGGAGCGACGATCTCGTCGGCCAGCCGGCCGCAACCTCCGGTGCCGACACGCAGGTCGGCGTGACGCTCCGCTCCAATACGCCGGTGGTGGTGAGCGACTTCACGACGGAGGAGCGCTTCGGCCGCCCGGACCGGCTCGCGGCGCATGACGTCCAGAGCGGCGCCAGCGTGGTGATCGCCGGCAGCCAGGGAAATCCCTTCGGCGTTCTGGCGGTCTACTGCAAACGGGTCCGCTGCACGTCTTCCACCGATGTCCGCTTCCTGCAGAGCGTCGCAAACGTGCTCGGCTCCGCCATCCGCTCCGCTCAGGACGACGAGCGCAAGGAGCTTCTCATCGGCGAGCTCCGCCACCGCGTCGGCAATCTCTTCTCGCTTGTCCAGGCGCTGCATCGGCAGACCGGACAGAACGCCCAGGACGCCGCCGACCTGGAGATGAAGTTCGGCGCCCGGCTCGCCGCGCTGGCCAGCGCCCATGCCATGATCCTCGACGGCGGCTGGCAGAAGACGTCGCTGCGCGGGCTCCTGGAGACGGCGCTCGCTCCCTACATCGAGCGCGTCGTCTTCAGCGGCACGGATGTGCGCGTCCCCGCCGATGCCGCCTTTTCTTTCTCCATGGCGCTGCACGAGCTCGCCACCAACGCCAACAAATACGGCTGCTTCTCCGCTCCCGAAGGCCGTCTGTTCGTCGACACGGGCTGCAAGCCCGACGCGCTCGGCCAGAAGCTCGTCCTGGAGTGGAAGGAACGCGACGGCCCGCCGCCGCCGGAAGCCGAATCGGAGGGTTTTGGCTCCAAGCTGATTTCGCAGGTGGTGGAGCGTCAGCTCGGCGGGCAGGTCACCCGCGAGGTCGAGGCGGACGGGCTGCGTTTCACGATCGAGTTTCCGATCAAGTAGCGACCGAGCGGCGGCGGGCCCCGATGCGCATCGCGGTCATTGCCGATATTCACGGCAATTTACCGGCCCTCGAGGCTGTGGTCGCCGACCTCGGTGGCCGCAGCGCCGATCTGATTGTTGATCTTGGCGATTGCGCGTCAGGACCGCTCTGGCCACGCGAGACCATGGACAGGCTCGCCGATCTCGGCCGCGTAACCGTCCGGGGCAATCACGACCGCACGGTGGCGAGCCTCGCGCCGGAGCAGATGACCCTCTCCGACAGCTTTGCCTTTGGACAGCTGTCTGCCGAACAGCGCGAGCAGCTGGGCGCGCTCCCCATGATGAAGGAGATCGCGCCGGGCGTGGTGGCGTTTCACGGGACCCCGCTATCCGATGAAGCCCACCTGCTCGATGCTATCCAGGGCGGCCGGCTGGTGCGAGCTACCTGTCGCACGATTCAGTCACGGCTCGGAACCGTCGTCGCTAGCATCGTTCTCTGCGGCCACAGTCATCGTCCCGATTTGGTGCAGCTGTCCGGCGGGCCGCTGATCCTCAATCCGGGCAGCGTCGGGCTTCCCGCTTACGAGGCCGACGAGCCGGCCCATGTCTCGGAAACGGGTACGCCGCACGCCCGCTATGCCATGCTGGAAATCGGGCCTGATGAAGTCGTCTCGTTCGAATTTCGCGCTGTTCCCTACGCTTTCGAGAAAGCGGCGCTCCGGGCCGAAGCGAACGGTCGGCCGAACTGGGCGCACGCGTTGCGCACTGGCTTCATGGCGGACCGCGACTGACGCATTTCTCCAGCTCCGGTCCAAGAGCACGCTGTGCCTTGCCGGAGCAACCTCCGCAGCATAGCTTGCCGCCGATTTTCCGGACCCGCTTCATGCCGATCACGCAATCCGTTCTCGACACCATCGGCAACACGCCGCTCATCCGCCTCCGCCGCGCTTCGGAGGCGACCGGCTGCGAGATCCTCGGCAAGGCGGAGTTCCTCAATCCCGGCCAGTCGGTGAAGGACCGCGCGGCGCTTGTGGATCGTCCGCGCCGCCGAGCGGGACGGGTCGCTGCGGCCGGGCGGCACGATCGTCGAGGGCACGGCGGGGAATACCGGCATCGGCCTCACCCTCGTCGCCCAGGCGCTCGGCTACCGCTCGGTGATCGTCATCCCCGACACGCAATCGGACGAGAAGAAGCTCGCGCTTCGAACTCGGCGGCGCCCGAGCTGATCGAGGTGCCGGCCGTCCCCTACAGGAACCCGAACAATTACGTGAAGGTCTCCGGCCGGCTCGCGGCGCAGCTCGCGCGAGACGAGTCAGGGCGGCGCGATCTGGGCGAACCAGTTCGACAACGTCGCCAACCGGCAGGCGCATATCGAATTCGACCGGGCCCGGAGATCTGGGAGCAGACCGACGGCAAGGTCGACGCCTTCGTCTCCGCCGTCGGCACCGGCGGCACGCTGGCCGGCGTCGGCATGTTCCTGAAGGAGCGCGAATCCGGACATCAGGATCGGCCTCGCCGACGTGCCGGGCGCCGCGCTCTACAACTACTATGCGCACGGCGAGCTGAAGGCGGAGGGCTCGTCGATCACCGAGGGCATCGGCCAGGGCCGCATCACCGCCAACCTGGAGGGCGCGCCCGTCGATATGGCGTGGGAGATCCCCGACGCGGAATCGGTCGGCGCAGGTCTTCGAGCTGGTCCGCCACGAAGGGCTGGTGATGGGCGGCTCGACCGGCGTGAACGTCGCCGGCGCCATCCGCATGGCGCGCGAGCTCGGGCCCGGCCACACCATCGTCACCGTGCTCTGCGACTACGGCAACCGCTACGCCTCGAAACTGTTCAATCCGGAATTCCTGCGCTCCAAGGACCTGCCGGTGCCGGAGTGGCTGGACGGACAGCGCGACGATCGAAGTGCCCTTCGAGGAAGTCGCCTGATGCCGTTCGAGACGCGTGCCGCTCTTTCGCGACGACGCCTATCGGCGCGACTGCGATGCGACGATCCTGTCGCATCAACGAGCGCGGCGGCATCATCCTCGACCGACGGTCTTCTACGCGACGAGCGGCGGCCAGCCCGGCGATACCGGCATGCTGCTCCTTGGCGGCATGTCGGTGCCGATCGGCGCGACCGTCTACGGCGACGGCAAGGCGGAGATCGTCCACGTGCCGGCCTGCGCCGGCGCAGCCTGCCGGCCGCGGGCATGCCGGTGCAAGCCGAGATCGACTGGGAGCGCCGCCACCGCCACATGCGCATGCACACCGCGCTGCACCTCCTCTGCTCGCTGATCCCCTTCCCGGTGACCGGCGGCTCGATCGGCGCGGAGGAGAGCCGGCTCGATTTCGACATCAGCGACGCCGGCGCCGTCGACAAGGACGATCTGACCGAGCGGCTGAACGCGCTCGTCGCCGCCGACCATGCCGTGACGACGCGCTGGATCAGCGACGAGGAGCTCGCCGACAATCCCGGGCTCGTCCGCACGATGAGCGTGAAGCCGCCCGACCGGCAGCGGCCGCGTGCGGCTGGTGGCGATCGGCGTCGGACGGCGCGGTCGACCTGCAGCCCTGCGGCGGCACGCATGTCCGCTCGACCGGCGAGATCGGCGCCGCTCGCGGTGACCAAGATCGAGAAGAAGGGCCGGCAGAACCGCCGCATCCGCCTCGCCTTCGCGGATCGGGCATGACGCGAGCTTCTGGTCTCGCCGGAATGGCTGAAGGAGCGGCTCGGCAGCCCCGGGCGTGAAGGTCGTCGACGCCTCCTGGTATCTGCCGGCGCAGGACCGCGACGCCAAGGCGGAGTTTCTGGCCGGCCATATTCCCGGCGCCGTCTTCTTCGACATCGACGCGATCGCCGACCGCTCGACCGATCTGCCGCATATGCTGCCGGACGAGGCGGCCTTCGCCGCGGCCGCCGGGCGCGCTCGGCCTCTCGGAGACCGACACGATCATCGTCTATGACGGCGCCGGGCTGTTCTCCGCGCCGCGCGTGTGGTGGACGCTGAAGGTGTTCGGCGCGAGGGATGTGCGCGTGCTCGACGGCGGCCTGCCCGCCTGGAAGCGCGCCGGCTTTCCGCTGGAGACGCGGCGAGGCCGCGCCCGAGCCGGCGCGCTTCCATGCCGCGCTCGACGCGCGACGATGGTGCGCGACTTCGACGCAGGTGCGCGGCCACGCTGGTCGCGCGAGGCGCAACGGTGGTCGACGCGCGCTCGGCGCGCGCGGTTCCGCGGCGAAGCGCCCGAGCCGCGGCCCGGGCCTCGCCTCCGGCCACATGCCCGGCGCCCGCAACCTGCCCTTCGACCGGCTGGTCGACGGACAGGCCGGCTGCGTGCCGCCGGAGAAGATCCGCGAGCTGTTCCAGGATGCCGGCGTCGATCTCTCACGTCCCGTCGTAACGACCTGCGGCTCGGGCGTGACCGCGGCCGTGCTTCTCTTCGCCCTCGCCCGCATCGGCAAGGACGATGTTGCGCTCTACGACGGCTCCTGGGCCGAATGGGCCTCGCGGCCCGGCGCCGCCGATCGTCAAGGGCCCGGCATGAGCGCCAAGATCGTCGACACGTCGATCACCTATCTCGCGCATGCCGGCGCCGCCGCGCGTGCTGCCGCCGATGCCGGTCGGCCCGCGCCTGGCGCTGATGAAGGTGGAGACGATCCCGCTGCATTTCTACCGCTATCTCTACGCCGCGGTCGGCGTGAACTGGCTCTGGATCGAGCGGCTGCCGCTCGACGACGAAGCCCTGTCGCGCAAGGTGCACCGCGACGGCATCGAGATTTTCGTGCTCTACGCGAGACGGCGCCCCGGCCGGCTATTACGAGCTCGACTTCGCGCAACGGAGAACGCGCCAATCTGGTCTATTTCGGCCTGATGCCGGAATGGACCGGCCGCAAGATCGGGCCCTGGCTGCTCGGCTCGGCGGTCGCCGAAGGCTTTTTCGCGCGGCGCCGAGGAAATGACGGTCAACACCTGCACGCTCGACCATCCCGCCGCCCTGCCGCTCTATCAGCGGCTCGGCTTCCGGCCGGTGCGCGCGAGGAGCAGCGGCGGCATTCCCGTGCCTGCGCACATCGCGATTCCCGGCCACATTGCCGCCCGGATGCCGCCCTGAAGGCGGAACATTTGCCGGCGAGGTCTCGTTGCGGCGTCGACCGAGGGGGCTTGGTCAATTGAGGAATTTTTCCATGCGAATCCGAACTTTGCTGCTGGCGGGAGCCGTATTCCCGTTCGCGATGAGCATGCCCGCATTCGCCCAGGATGCGGCCCCCGCAGGTTTCGTGCTTGCCCAGGCCGATCCCGCCTGCCCGGAAGGCACGGAGTGCCCGCCCGCCGCCGAGCCGGAGGAACCCGAAGCCGGCCAAGGCAGCCGCCGGCAGCGCGCTATCGAACGCGCCAAGCGCCGGCAGCAGGAATTGCAGGAGCAGGGTGCCGAGCAGCCCGCCGCCGAGGCGCCCGTCGCTGCGCCGGCAGAGGCAGCGCAGCCTGCCCCGGCCGAGTCCCCACCTCCGCCCCCGGCAGAGGCAGCGCAGCCTGCTCCGGCCGAGCCGCCGCCTCCGCCGCCCGCAGAGGCCGCCCAGCCTGCTCCGGCCGAGCCGCCGCCTCCGCCGCCCGCAGAGGCCGCCCAACCTGCTCCGGCCGAGCCGCCGCCTGCCGCAACGGCAGAGCAGCCCGCCGTCGAGCAACCCGCCGCCGCGGAGCCGGAGCCTCAGGGGCGCCGGCAACGCGCCAGGCGTCAGCAGCAGGGCGGCGAACCGCCCGCCGCCGAGGCGCCCGCCGCGCAAGAGGCAGCGCCGGCCCAACCTGCTCAGGCCGCGCCTGCCGAGCAGCCCGCCGCAGCGGCTGCGGAGGGCCAGTCGACCACCGAGCAGCAGCTTGAGGCGCAGGGCGACGACGAGCAGGCCGACCGCATCCGCGCGCTCCGCCTGAAGCTGCGCCGCGAGCGTCGGGCGGCGGAGGAAGCCGCCGGAGCCGGCGCGCCCGCAGCGCCGGCGACCGAACAGGCCGCGCCTGCCGAGCAGCCGGCCGGACAGGCAGCGCCTGTGGCCGAAGCGGACGAGCCGGAAGGCACGCGTCGCGGTGACCGGCGGCGCGGCGGCGGCGTCGTCATCGAACGCCGGGGCGACCGCATCATCATCCAGGAAGGCGACCAGATCTTCATCCAGCCGGTCGTGCCGGACGAGGGCGAGCGCCTCCTCTACGGCGCCCGCGACGTCGAGGTCGAGCAGCTTCGCGGCGGCCTGCACCCGCACGATCGTCTATCGCGAGAACGGCGCCGAGATCATCACGGTGCGCGACCGCGACGGCAACATCATCCGCCGCGTGCGGCGCACGCCGGACGGCCGCGAAATCGTGCTGATCGACAACCGCTTCCCGGAGGGACAGGAGGCTCCGCCGGCGCGGATCATCCTGCTGCCGCCGCCGCGGATCGAGATCCCAGAAGAGCGCTACATCGTGGATATCGGCCGCGCCTCGCAGCAGCAGCTGCAGGAGGCGCTGCTCGCACCGCCCGTCCAGGCGATCGAGCGTCCCTATACGCTCGAGGAGGTGACGCGGAGCGAGAGCCTGCGCTCCTACGTCCCGCGCATCGACCTCGACACGATCACCTTCGACTTCGGCAGCGCGACGATCGGCTCCGACCAGATGCAGGCCCTCGGCCAGCTCGGCCTCGCCATGGAGGAGGTGCTCGCCGAGAATCCGGACGAGGTGTATCTGATCGAGGGCCACACCGACGCGGTCGGCTCCGACTACGACAACCTCATCCTGTCGGACCGGCGGGCCGAGGCGGTCGCGGTGGCGCTTTCGCAGAACTTCGACATCCCGCCGGAGAACCTCGTCACCGAGGGCTATGGCGAGCAATATCTGAAGGTGCCGACCGAAGGTCCGGCGCGCGAGAACCGCCGCGTCCACGGTGCGGCGCATCACGCCGCTCCTGATGACGTCCGAGGCCCCGCAATAGCGAATCGGCTTGCACGGAAACCCTCGAAACCCGGGCCTCGGCCCGGGTTTCTTGTTTCAGCCGGCTCGGGCCGCTTGCCTCCCCTGGATCGCCTCGCCTAGACCGCTCTCTCCATGCTGCAGATCACCGACCTTACCTTGCGGATTGCCGGGCGGCCGCTCCTTGAGGGCGCCAGCCTCACGCTGCCGGCAGGCTTCAAGGCCGGCTTCGTCGGCCGGAACGGCGCCGGCAAGACCACGCTCTTCCGCGCCATAGCCGGCGAGATCGCCCCGGACGCGGGCACGATCTCGCTGCCGAAGGGCACCCGGATCGGCCGCGTCGAGCAGGAGGCGCCGAGCGGGCCGCGCTCGCTCCTCGAGACGGTGCTCGCCGCCGACCGCGAGCGCGCCGCCCTCCTGGGCGAAGCCGAGCACGCGACGCGATCCGCACCGCATCGCCGACATCCATATGCGCCTCGCCGATATCGGCGCCCATGAGGCGGAGGCGCGCGCCGCCCGCATCCTCGCGGGCCTCGGCTTCGACGCAGCGGCGCAGGCAAAGCCCTGCTCGGATTTCTCCGGCGGCTGGCGGATGCGCGTGGCGCTCGCCGGCGTGCTGTTCTCCGAGCCGGACCTGCTGCTCCTCGACGAGCCGACAAACTACCTCGATCTCGAAGGCACGCTCTGGCTTGAGCGCTATCTGGCCCGCTATCCGCACAGCGCCATCGTCATCAGCCACGACCGCGACCTCCTCAACGACGGCGGTCGATTCGATCGTCCACCTCTTCGACCGGAAGCTCACCTTCTGGCGCGGCGGCTACGATTCGTTCGAGCGGCAATATCGCGAGCAGCAGGTCCTGCAAGGCAAGCTGCAAGCGTCAAGCAGGAGGCCGAGCGCAAGCACATGCAGGCCTTCGTCGAGCGCTTTCGCGCCAAGGCCTCGAAGGCCCGCCAGGCGCAGTCGCGGCTGAAGGCGCTTGGCCAAGCTGCAGCCGATCGCCGAGATCAACCGCGAGGCCGTGCTGCCCTTCCGCTTCCCCGACCCGGCGCGGCCGCGCCGCCCGCCGATCATCCGCATGGAAGGCGTCGCCGGTCGGCTACGTGCCGGGCCGGCCGGTGCTGGCAGGCTTGAACCTCCGCATCGACGACGACGACCGCATCGCGCTCCTCGGCACCAACGGCAACGGCAAGTCGACCTTCGCCAAGCTCGTCGCCGGCGCGCTGCCGACGGAGGCCGGCGAGATCACCCGCGCGCCGAAGCTGAAGATCGGCCTCTTCGCGCAGCACCAGCTCGAGGCGCTCGACCCTGCGCAGTCGGCCTATCAGCATGTCCGCGCCAAGATGGTCGGGCGCGCCGGAGGCGCAGGTGCGCTCGCGCGTGGCGCAGATGGGGCTGGCCACCGCACAAGATGGAGACGCCGGCCAAGGATCTGTCGGGCGGCGAGAAGGCGCGGCTGATGATGGGGCTGGCCGCCTTCGACGCCCCTCACCTCCTCATCCTCGACGAGCCGACCAACCACCTCGACATCGACAGCCGCGAGGCGCTGGTCGTGGCGCTCAACGATTATCAGGGCGCCGTGATCCTGATCAGCCACGACCGCCACCTGATCGAAGCCTGCGCCGACCGTCTCTGGCTCGTCGCGGATGGCACGGTGACGCCATTCGAGGGCGATATCGACGACTACCGCAAGCAGGTGCTCGGCCGTGCCGACTCCGCCGATGCTTCGCCTGCCCGGCCGCAACGCAACGTGACGCAGAAGGACCTTCGGCGCGAGGCTGCCGAGCGCCGCGAGGCGCTCGCGCCGCTGCGAAAAAAGATCAAGGATTGCGAGCGGTTGATCGAGAAAGTTCGTGCGGAGATTCAACAGCTGGACGGCCAGCTCGCCGCCCCCGATCTTTATGCCCGCGAGCCGGATAAGGCGGCCGAGATCGCCAAAAAACGCGCCGAGCGCGTCCACGCGTTCGCCCGCGCCGAATCCGACTGGCTGGACCTGTCTGAGGAGCTGGACGCGCTGGAAGCGGACGAGGCTGCGGCGTAGCCCGGATGCAATCCGGAGTCCTGAACGCCTTCAAAGACCCCGGATTCGCGGCGGCTTCATCCGGGCTACTCCGACCCCCGTAGCCCGGATGAAATCCGGCGGAGCCGGATGCAATCCGGGACTCGGTGGCCGCGCCGCAAACCCCGGATTACGCTTCGCTTCATCCGGGCTACGCCTGCTTCGCCCAGCGGCCGTTCTCGTCCTGCCGCCAATAGGTCGCTTCGCCGCCTGCCCCCCGTGCCGCCTTCCAGGCGTCGCGCGCCTGGGCGAGCGCCTCGGCATCGGCGGCATCGAACATGAAGACAATGCGCTCGTAGCCTCCAAAATCGTCCGCCTGCGCACCGTCGACCAGGAAACGGACATTCGCGCCGTTGGGGTTGTCGTCGCCCGTCGTCAGCCAGACCGGCTGCTCCTCGGCATGGCCGTCGGCGGCGGCGCCGTGCGGCAGGAACGAGGCGTCGTCATACGACCACAGATGCGCGTTCAGCGCCTGCAGCCGCTCCTCCGAGCCGATCTTTACGACGACCCGCCAGCCGCGCTCCAGGCTGCGCGCGAGGAGATCCGGCAGCACCCTTTCGAGCGGGCTCCGCTCAAGATGGTAGAAGAGGATCTCCGCCATGCCGCTCGCCTCAGCCTCTCCCCCGCCGTGAGCTCCCGTCCATCGCGCCGCCTCCTCTCTTCCCGCGGGAGAAGCCTTCGCGCAACGCTCCCGTTGGGGAAGAGGCGTAGTCCCCGGAGCCACCGCTGCGGACCTGAGCGCGTCGGGTTGATAGGCCGGCAGTTGGCGCCGGGTAAAGGAAATCTGTATAGCCGGCTCTACGGCGCTGCCGGGGGTGATGGGCACGCTCTTAAAACCGGGCAAGATCCACAGGGCCGTGAATTCCGGTGAACCTCCGTCGGATACGGCCGGAATTTAACGGCAGATTAGATGAGTCTCGCCGTTTGGGGCATCGCGGCGCTGTGCCTTCCGTTGCAGGTGTGCCGCCTCGTTTCGCGCCTCGCGCCGTTGCGTTTGCGTTGGGTCCGTCTCTCCGCCGCTGCGCAAGAAGGATCTGGGTGCGCAGGGCCTTTCGCTCGAGCCGCCGCTCCGCAATTCGCGCCTGCCGTTCGGCGGGGTGCCGGCCAGCCTTCGTTCAAGCCCTCTGCTCGTGCTGCGACCGCCTTCTTTTGGCGCGCCGCAATGCCTTTCTCTCGGCAATCCGCGCCTCGGCCTGCTGCTGCTGAATTGAAAGACCAGTCCAGTTCTGATCGGCGATGACCCGCTCGAAAGCTTTTCTGCAGAGCGGGTATTCCTGCTCCAGCCCGTGCAGGTCGGCAGGCTCTTTCTTCCAGGGCTTATGCGGCCCGACGAAATGAATGACCGCCGGCTGTGCAATTATCGCACGGAATCTCCGCGGCCTAAGACCAAACCTCTTGGCCCATCGGGGCCCGATTCCATAATAATAATTGTATTCTATTCCGATCTCTCGCCACGGCTTGCAGGCAAAATTCAGCAGGCACTGATCCCAGAATGTCACGTCCTGCGGGCGTTCCGCCAGAATGCGCTCGCATTCGCCGGAAACGTCACCGCGGCGCCAGCGGTCCAGGTTCAGGAGCATCACACCGGAGTTGAAATAGCGTCCGCCGAACTTGGCGAGGAAGTCGCGGTCTTTGAACGACCTGCTCATCGTGGACGCCGCCAGATAATCGTCTCTCAGTTCGATCTCCCACAGCGGGGCGAGGCTTCGGCGAACCAGCAGATCGGCGTCCAGGTAGAGAGCTTTGGAGATCTCCGGCGGCAGCAGATGGCCCGCATAGATGCGGTGGTACATCGCCATGCTCTTTTCGGAGTTGATCGTTTTACTCGCTCCCTTCATGCGGGAAACCAGGGCGCGGGGATCGAGATGGCTGAAGCTGGCGCCCGCAAGCTCGCAGAGGCGGCCGATGTCGTGGAAACGCCCAGGATCCTCTTGCGAGAGCAGATAGACCGAGTGCGGCCCGGGATTGTGCGACAGGAAGGAAAACAGCATGGCCTCGGCAGCCGGGATGTAAGCCCCCTCGGCGCTCGTCAGAATCTCCAAAACTCGAATTCTCCAGATGTTCCCGACTGTCGCCGCTCTTAATGGCAGCGGCTTCAATCCGCAATCGTCGGTCGGAGAAGCTGTCTATTCCACTGGTTTGGCAGAAGCGCTAAAGCCGCAATGGCTCGCCGGCCACGTCGATCAGGTGCTGTTCCGCTCTTGACGCAACACCCGGACCGATCGCCAGAGCGTTGCCGCCATCGGAGAACAATTGATAGCCGAGCGGTTTGAGCAGATCCTTCGCGCCGGCTTTGTCCGCGTCGTCCAGGTGCTTCCACTCGAAATAGATGACCGGGGGCTGTTGACCGGGAAAGTCGAAGGTAGCGAGCGCTTTGAAGTCATAGCCCTCCGTATCGATCACCAGCACATCCGGGCGGAGAGAATACTGATGCATGATTGCGGAGAGCGGCAGGCTGTCGACATAAATCTCCTCGATGTAATTGGCCACGTCGGGGAGACGGCTGGCATATTTGAGAACCACGTCCCTGTTGAGTGAGCTTAGCTGGGTGTAGTAGGGCGTCGGCGGGTTTTCCAACTCCCGCATGGCATAGAAGGTAACTCGGCCGGCTACTTCAGAGACGCAGGCGTTCAAGAACCGCAGGCCGTCGAAGCCGGAATAGTTTTTGCAGAGTAGGCGATAAAGGTATGGCACCGGCTCTATGAGCAAACCCGTCCAGCGGTATTTTCGGATGAACTGGTGGACAGGATCCCCGCTCACGCCATCATGCGCGCCGACCTGAATGAATTTGACGGCGCCTGACTCCGACAGCTTCGTAAAGGCGTAGTCCTTCAGCGCGTTCAGTGCGCCAGCGCCCTTGCGCGCCTGCCACCGCCTTGCGGCGCGGCGTTGTTCTCTTGCGTCCCCGTTCACGCCATCATCGCTTCGCCAGCCATTACCGGGCGTCGGTAGCCACGGTGGGCGCCGCATTCAAGGGAGCGGCAGCAGCCGGGCGCCCAGCGGCTTCATAGCTACTCTGAATACCACGTGCCCCGCGGCTGATCCTAGGTGCCGAAGGGCTGTGGGCAAACTGCGCTATGCGGGGAAGTCGTGTGGACCGCTTTGGCGACAGGAGAGAAGTCAAAGTTTATTGCGAAAACTCTAGCTGCAACACGGCCATCCCGAAGAGCCGCCGTCAGATGTGGCGGGAATTTGGTGGCAGGCCCGCGATGGAGCGCCGCTCCCTCCTTGCGATGCGACGCCCTCTCCGCCGTTCCATGCGCGCTTCTTCAGCTTGAGCTTGGCACTTGGCGGGTAGTCTTCATGGCCGCCTGCTTTGCCATGCGTCGGGCGTCGCGACGCAATGCCTGCCGTTGACGGGCCCTGCGCTCCTGGCGTGCCTGGACTGCTTCGATTATCTGTTGATGCTTGGCTTCCGCCCTAGCCTTCTTCCTCTCGCTTGCGCTGCGGCGAGGCTCGATGCGCAGCCGATCAAGGACTGTGCGGAGTAATCCGAGATCGGCCGTCATCCCCTGCAGGTCGAAGCGGCCGGCCTCGTCAAGTCCCGCCGAACACACGCACATCGCATAGTCTAGGTCGGCCAAGCTGGCGATATTCCAGAATGGACTAACGGCTGGAAACCCTAACGGCCATAGCTCCACGACTTTTGTTTTCGGTCTGCAGTAGACCGTGGAAACCAGACCGGCGCCATGTGGACCTATGACCGCCTCGGCAGAGCGGAACAACCCAATCTGCTCGACCAGGGAGAGCTCCGAGAGAAGCACCCGGCGAAAGCCATAGGCGCCAAGCAGGTCCATCACGTCCTGCTCGTTGTCCACGCGGCGTCGCGTTTTAAGAGAATCGTTCCGCGAGATGTAAATCCGCTGTCCGTGTCCTCGCGGAGCCCGAGCCGCTGAGGCGAACTGTTGAGATAGCGGGATAAGATCGGGTGACAAGCAACCACGTCCGATCGGCAGAACCATATGGGAGGGCACCAATATTTCCGGAGCGGAAACAACGTCCTCGTCAACCTCGATCACCTCCAAGCCAAGAATCGACAGCGTTTCCCGTTGGTATTTTTGGTGGAGCGGGCGCACCAAAACGGGTGGCGTCCGTTTACGGAAGGCCGCCTTCACCATCGTCAACCGAGGGACCACTTCCGTAATCCAGTGGAAGAATTGGCCTGAAGCCTTGCCACCGATCACGATCACCGGACCATCGAATTGCCGCGTCGTGGCGGAGTCAGCGATCGTGTATCTCTTCTGCATCCTTTGCAGAACCGGCGTACGGGCGCGGCTTTTGCGGCCTCGGCTGGTAGCCGCCATCAATAGTCTGTGACGCGTGATGACCAGGAAATGCGGGCCGACGGCGGTGCTCTGTCTTGCCCGAAAAAAGCCCTGCCCGCCGATCTCGTAATGTCGGTACTTGTCGGCGTAAGATAGGAGCTCGTCCGCATAGGTCGTGTCACCGAAGATGGGGAACGTCCTTGTTATAGAGACCCGATGGGGCTCTGGCGGCGGCAGCAGGTGAGCGGCCAACGGCTTCATGGCGCGCCTTCGAGCCTTCTGGCCATTCTGCGCTGTCGTCGTTCTTCTTTTCGCTCAGCGCGGTGCGCCTGAACTTGAAGTGCCTCCTTTTGTTGCCGCTGCAGCCGCTCCGCTTTGCGCTCAGCGCGATGTGCCTGGACTGCGAGTGTTTCCCTCTGGCGCTGGCGCGATAGCCTTTTCGCCTTCCGGTGTGCTGATTTTCGGTAAGCGGCACCGTGGTCAAGCACCTTCCCGGCTACCCGCTCAACCTCCTCTGCGGAAAGAGGAACTTCGGACGCACCAATGAAATCATTGACGATCTGCACGAAGTCTGGAACGTACCGAGATGCACTGCCGTAGGAAACCAGCAAAGTCGGCGCCGTTAGGGGCATGACCATTTCAGTGAGTGCGGTATAGTCGGAAAGAACTTTTTGTATTCCATGCCAAGTGTTGCTGAACGCCGACTTGAGGAGCATCTGTTTTCTGCCGACGATAGCGGCTGGATCGCGAAATACATAGATCAGCATCGGATATCTGAAATGGCCGACGGCTTCGGTCACATTCACGGGGCCGGGAATTTTCGCACCCCAGATCGGGTAGCGGTCGTCCATTGCCTGGATATATCGGCGAAGTCGCTCCCAATCCGCATCGTGAGTGGCATATGCAACCTCTGGATTGTCGTAGTTCGGCGGAGTTTGATCGAGCGGCACGCCTAAATTCGCGAGCGTGCTTGTAATGAACGATGTTCCGCCGCGCGGAAGTCCGAGGACGAGAACTGTGCGCTCGCGTGGAAGGACATCAGGCCAATTCATTATTTGGCAGCCGAGATTGGCGGTGGTCACTTCTCATCCATCATAAAAGCCAGCAGTTGGCGCACCTCGAAGCCAAAACTAAGTTTCGGGATTTGGCTGGTATGCGTCCGGAATCCTAACCCCAATTGCGGCTTAGTCACAATGCTTCTGCGTCAACTCCTGTCGTTGGCGAATCGCAAGGCGACGCGAGCGGCAGGAACACCACAGAGGTCATGCCCGCCCCTGCAGCTGCGCGACGAAGAGCGCGCCCTTGGCAGCGGCGCTCAGTGCACAAGGCAGACCGGCGACTTGCCGTTCTCTCGGGGTCCCGCGCAAGCCCGAGAGTTATTTGCGGAAAAAAGTCCTAGACAGCGCATCCGGTTTGTGCTAGCTCGCGAAATGCCGCTGCTCGACGAGGGACCGGAACGCGCGGACCGGAGCTTTTCGGGAGCAGTGGGCGGCGCCGCCACGGAGCCTCGGTCAGGAGCCGGGACGGCGTTCCTCAGAAGGGCCCCCCTCGGGAGCAATCCCGGTGCCGGATGTTGCACGGCTAGAGTTCCTGCTTCGGGCGCAAGCACGGGGCAGGACGGGAAGACGATAGGGCGAGTTGGGGAACGTATAACGCCGCGCGGAACTCCCCACCGTTTAGCAAGCGCTTTTTTGACTTGCCGCTGCGGTGGCGAACAGGGTGCGGCTGGCGAGCATGGCGCAGGCAACGGCGAGCAGACGGTCGGCGACGGAGCGAAGCGCGCGGGCATGCGAATGGCCGCGTTGGCGCAGGGCGGCGTATTTGGCGCGGCTTCGCGGGTCGTGCTGGATGGCGGTGCGCGCCCAATGATGGACGGCGTCGCTGAGGCGGCGATGACAAGCCCGGCGGCGCAGGACGATGCGGCGCTTGCCCGACTGCTTGGTCACCGGGGCGACGCCGGACAAGCAGCGCAGCGCCTGATAGTCTCGCTCGCG
Source organism: uncultured Alphaproteobacteria bacterium (assembly GCA_963846475.1). Taxonomy (GTDB): domain Bacteria; phylum Pseudomonadota; class Alphaproteobacteria; order Rhizobiales; family Afifellaceae; genus DASWJZ01. The sequence goes on from CAWJVZ010000004.1 coordinate 273,578, forward strand.
CAGGGCCTCGCCGGCCTCTGCGAGCAGCGTGGCGCAGACGATCCTTCCGATGCCTGGCAGGGATCTCAGGATGGTCACGTCACGCTGCTCTTGCGGCTGCCCCGGCGCGTCCTCCTCGGGCGCAGCGAGGCTGGCGAGCAGGCGATCGAGCTCGCCGTGCGCCTCTTTGATCTGGCGGCTGACGAGGCGCAGGCGGGGAATGAGCGTGCGGATGTGGGCGGTTGCCGCCTCGGTGGCGCCGGCGGCGACCTGGATGGGCGGCCGGCGGAGCTGCTTCAAGGCCTCGGCCGCATCGAAGCGGCGGATGCGATGCCGCTTGAGGAGCTTGGCGAGACTGGCTTGGCGGAGGCGGCGGGCCTTATCGGGCGTCGGCGCGCTCTCCCACAGTTGCAGGAACCATTCGGCGGCGAGATCATCGGCGAGCTCCAGCATGGCCGGGAAGTAGCGCCAGAGCTGGTCTCGCATGCGGTTGGCGAGACGGACCTGCTCGACGGTCAGTTCGTCGGCGATCCGCGACCATTCGCGCAGCTCGATGACCAGCGGATCGGCCGGCCGCAACGGACGCAGGCGCGGCCGGTCGGTCCTCAGCGCATCGGCCAGCACCTCGGCGTCGCGGCTGTCGTCCTTGGCGCCGGCCAGCGTGAAGCGGTCGCGGAAGCGGTCGAGCTGCTTGGGATTGACCGCGTAGACGGTGAAGCCGCGCTCCATGAGCGCCTCAACGACCGGCCCGTGCGGCACCTCGATGGCGACATGCACCGCTTGCGGCGCGGCGCCGCTCGCGGCGATCAGCCAGGCGCCCATCTCAGCCAGGCCCTCGCCGCCATGAGCGAAGCTGCGCACGCGCTTGCCGCGCCCCTGCGCATCCGACAGACAAACGACATGCGCCTGCGACGCCCAATCGACGCCGGCATACCAGATCGGCTGTTCTTCCATGCTCCTCTCCCTGTTCTCGCAACGAGCCCGCCGCGACGTCGGCCGATCCCTGTACTGGCGCTCAAGGGCGCGGTCTCCCCACTGGGCCTGCAATCGCAGCCGCCAGCCGGGGCACATGTCCGCGCGTGGTGCTCGCCGCTTTGACAGCGGCGGCGCTGGGGCGCTTCGGTCGCTCCCGGCCGGCCGGCCCCGGTCCTCCTGTCTGAGCCGATTCGCCGGACCCGCGAAGCCGCCCGCCCGCTACGGCGCCACGGAGGGCGCGCGTGCGGCCGGCTTCGCTTTCGCCGAGCCAAGCTTTGCAGGATCACCGGCCATCACCGGTACAGGGGCGCCTGGAGGCGCCATTATTTAATTTGCGAGGCGTTGTTCAGGCGCTCCGCTCCCTCGAACGAGGGAAACCGCAGGCCGGCGGCACCGGCCAGGCTCTTTGTTAGCCTCGGGCCGAGAGGTCGCGGGACGATGAAGCGCGTCCGCGCTCAGACGTTGTTCACTTCCGCTCGTAGCGGGCGCGCAGGAACTCGTCGAGGAGGCGGACGCCGTAGCCGGAGCCCCAGGACTGGTTCGTCTCGTGCGCCGGCGAGCCCATGGCCGTGCCGGCCACGTCGATATGCGCCCACGGCGTGTCGTTCTCGACGAAGCGCTGCAGGAATTGCGCGGCGGTGACCGAGCCGGCGTGGCGGCCGCCGGTGTTCTTCATGTCGGCGATTTTTGAATCGATGAGCTTGTCGTATTCCGGCCCGAGCGGCATCCGCCACACTTTTTCGCCGGTCTCCCTGCCGGCCTTCAAGAGCTGCTCGGCGAGCTCGTCGTTGTTGGCGAACAGCCCGGCATGGTGGTTGCCGAGCGCCACGATGATCGCGCCGGTCAGCGTCGCGAGGTCGATGATCGCCGCCGGCTGGTGGTTCCGCTGCACATAGGTGAGGAGGTCGGCGAGCACGAGCCGCCCTTCCGCGTCGGTGTTGATCACCTCGATCGTCTGCCCGGACATCGACGTGACCACGTCGCCGGGCCGCTGCGCCTTGCCGTCCGGCATGTTCTCCACCAGGCCGACGATGCCGATGGCGTTGACCTTGGCCTTGCGCTGGGCGAGCGCGTGCATCAGCCCGGCGACGGCGGCGGCGCCGCCCATGTCGCCCTTCATGTCCTCCATGCCGGCGGCCGGCTTGATGGAGATGCCGCCGGTGTCGAACACCACGCCCTTGCCGACGAAGGCGACCGGCTTGTCCTTGTCGCGCCCGCCCCACCAGCGCATCACCACGACGCGCGGCGGCCGCTCCGACCCCTGCGCGACGCCGATCAGCGCGCCCATCTTCTGCTCGCGGAGTTCCGCCTCTTCCAGCACCTGGACATCGACGCCCATCTTCGCCAGCGCAGTCAGCTGTTCCGCGAATTCGACCGGGCCGAGCGCATTGGCGGGCTCGTTCACCAGGTCGCGGGCGAACGCCACCCCGTCCGCCATGGCGCGTCCGCTGTTCCAGGCTTTCGTCGCCGCCTTCGGATCGGCGACGGCGACCGCGTAGCGCCGCGGCTTCGGCGGCTCGTCGTTCTTCTTCTTCGTCTTGTATTTGTCGAAGGAGTAGCTGCGGAGAAAAATGCCCAAGCGCGACTTCCGCCGCCTGCTCCGCCGTCACCGGCTCGCCGTCCGGCCGCTCCAGCACGATCGTCGCTTCCGCCTCGCCCGCCACAGACGCCGGGATCGTGCCGCCGAGCTTCAGCCAGTCCTGCAGGGTCAACTTGGCGGGGTCGCCGAGGCCGATGAAGACCAGCCGGTCGAGGTCGATTCCCGACGGCGCCAGCATCTGCAGCGTCTTCAGCGCCTTGCCTTCGAATTTCGACGCCGCGGCGGCGCGCGCAAAGCGCCCCCCGGCCGCCTCCCCCAAGGCGCTCGCGACCGGCCCGAGTTTCAAGTTCTGGTCGACGAGGACGACGGCCGAGCCGGCGGTCGGCGCTTCAAGCTTCACGAAACTGATCTCGGCGCGATCGGCCATCGTCTTGCCTCATGTCCCGGGGAAACGGCGTCGGGGGTGGGAATGTGGGGATAGCAGGCGGGGGGGACACCGCGTCAAGTCCGCCCAGGTTAACCATCCCTCTTCGGGTTCTGTTATGCATGCGCCTGCGAAGCTGGCCGCCGCGGCGGCTCATCTCAGTCCCGTCCGGATCTAGGACCATGCCGCTCATCGAGCGCTACATTCTGAGGCGCATCACGCACGCCTTCCTGCTTACGCTGGGCGCGCTCATCGGCACGCTGTGGGTGACGCAGCTGCTGCGCGAGCTCGACGTGGTCACCGCCAAGGGCCAGGCCATCTGGGTATTTCTGCTGATGACGGTGCTGGCGCTGCCGGCGCTGGTCCAGCTGGTGGCGCCCATCGCCTTCCTGGTGGGCACGATCGTCGTGCTGAACGCCCTCAACAGCGACAGCGAGCTGCCGGTGATCTCCAGCGCGGGCGCCTCGCGGCGGACCGTGAACCGGCCGGTCCTCCTCCTCGGCGTCGTCGTGATGATCGTGGTCGCCGTCTCCCACCACATCCTGGCGCCGGCGAGCCTTTCGGCGCTGCGGGGGCTCATCAGCCGGATGCGCGCCGACGTGATCGCCACCCTGGTCAAGGACGGCGGCTTTCGCAGCGTGGAGGACGGGTTGACCATGCATATCCGCGAAAAGGCGCCGGACGGCACGTTCCACGACATTTTCGTCAGCGACGACCGCGATCCCGATCAGTCGCTTCAGTATGCTGCCGCCGAGGGCGTGCTCCTGGAGCGGGGCGGCGGATCGTTCCTCGTCCTGCAGAGCGGCGACCTGATCCGCGCCAATCGCCCCAGGGAAGAGAACAACGTCGTCAAATTCCAGACCTATGCCCTCGATCTGAGCGAGCTGGGCGCGCCGAGCGCCGCCGCGTTCTACAAGGCCAAGGAGCGATCGACGTTCTATTTGCTGGAGCCGGAGCCGGAGGACCCGTTCGCCGAGAAATTTCCGGAGCGCGTGGCGGCCGAAATTCATGAACGCACGACGGCGCCGCTCTATGCCCTCGCCTTCGCCTTCATCGCGCTGGCTTTTCTGGGACGGCCGCGCACAAACCGCCAGGACCGCAGCTTCGCCACCGCCGCCGTCGTGCTGCTTTGCGCGTTGCTTCAGGCGGCCGGCTTCGCCGCCGTAGCGGCGGCCGGCGGCACGCGCGCCGCCATTCCGGTGATGTATCTGATCCCGCTCGCCGGGATCGCCTTCGGCGCCTACGCGACGATTCGCGACGTGCGGCTGTGGATGCCCCGCCTCGTGGAGGCGGCGTGGGACGTGATCGCTCGGGCGGTGGAACGCATCCTCGGCCGAATTTCTCCCGATCCCGGCATGGCGGGAGGCGACCGGTCGTGAAGCCGGGGGTTCTCAGCCTCTATATCGCCAGGCGGTTCAGCGCCACGCTGATGCTGATCCTGGCGGCTGTGGCAACGATCATTTTCCTGGCCGATTACGTGGAGGTTCTGCGCCGCTTCAGCGACGAAAGCGGGTTCACGGCGCTCCTCGGGCTGAAGCTCGCATTGCTGCGGGTGCCGTTCCTGCTCGACGCGGTGCTGCCTTTCGCCTTCCTGTTCGCCGCCCTTCTCAGCCTGTTGAGCCTGTCGCGCCGGCTGGAGCTCGTCGTGGCGCGGGCGAGCGGGATTTCCGTCTGGGGTTTTCTGCGCGCCCCCTTCGCGGTCGCCCTCCTCTTCGGCGCGCTGGCGGTGACGATCCTCAATCCGCTGGCCGTGGAGCTGAAGCTCCGGGCCAACAACATTGAAGCGGAATTGTCTGGGTCCAGCAGGCGCAATGACGATGGGCACTGGTTCCGCCAGGAAAGCCCCGCCGGGCCGTCGATCGTGCACAGCGGCTCGGTCAGCGACGATGGACGCATTCTCTATGGCGTGACCGCATTCGTCTTCGACGCGGCCGGCGCGTTCCGCGAGAAGGTGACGGCGCCGCGCGCCGATTTCGCGGACGGCGCGTGGCAGCTCGCCAATGCCGAAATCGTCTCCGCGTCAAGCGCCCCGCGGCGGGTCGAGCGCTACGAGCTGGCGACGGAGCTCACGAGCGAGGAGCTGCAACGGAGCGTCGTCCGGCCCAAAGCGGTGTCCGTCTGGTCGTTGCCCGGCTTTATCGCGACGGCGGAACGGACCGGCCTTGCCGTCGATCGCTTCCGCCTCGCCTTCCATGCTCTCCTCAACCGCCCGCTGTTCCTGCTCGCGATGGTGACCATCGCTGCGACCGTCAGCCTCCGCCTGACCCGCTATGGCGGGACGTGGCGGCTCATCCTCACTGGCGTGGCCGCCGGCTTTCTGCTCTATGTGCTCACCGAAATCGTCAGCGATCTCGGGGGGAATGGGATCATCAATCCGGTGCTTGCGGCGTGGCTGCCACCCATCGTCGCGCTGACGTTCGGCGCGACCGCGCTCCTTCATCAGGAGGATGGGTGAAACTGGCGTTCGCGTATCCGCGTCCTGGGGCGGGGCCCCGTATCGTGAGCGGCAGCCGCCTTATGGCGGCCTGCGCCGTCGCGGGCCTCCTCGTTGCGCCCATGCTGCCAACGCTTGCCCAGTCTTTCGACCCGCCTGTCGAGCCCGTGGCCGCCAGGCCGCAAATGCTCCTGGAAGCCGACCAGCTCCTCTATGACTTCGACCGGGAGGTCGTCACCGCGCTCGGCAACGTGAAGATCTACTATGGCGCCGCCGTGCTGGATGCCGAGCGGGTCGACTACGACCAGCGCTCCGGCAGCCTCGCCGCCTCCGGCGGCGTCCGCCTGCAGGAGCCGAACGGCAACATCCTCACCGCCGAGAGGATGACGCTCACCGACGATTTCCGCGACGCCTTCATCGCCAGCCTCAACGTGATCACCACCGACCGGGGCTATTTTTCCGCCCAGACGGCGGAACGGCGCGACGGCAATCTGCTGATCTTCCGCAAGGGCATCTATACGGCCTGCCAGCCGTGCGTGGATCATCCCGGCAAGCCGCCGCTCTGGCAGATCAAGGCGCAACGCATCATTCACGACCAGGCGGAGCGGACAATCTATTACCAGAATGCCAGGCTGGAGTTCTTCGGCCTGCCGATCGCCTATCTGCCGTTTTTCTCGCACCCCGATCCGACGGTGAAGCGCAAGACCGGCTTCCTCACGCCGAGCGTCCGCGAGACCGAGGCGATCGGGTTCGGCATCACCACGCCGTTCTTCTGGAATCTCGCGCCCAATTACGACGTCACCTTCTCGCCGACCATCCTGACCCGCCAGGGACTGCTGATGGAGACGGAGTGGCGGCACCGTCTGATGAACGGCGCGTATACCATCCGCCTCGCCGGCATTTTCCAGCGGGATAAGGACGTCTTCCGCGACGACGACGGCGATCCGCTCAGCGGCTACGAGGATTTTCGCGGCAGCGCCCGCACGACTGGCGACTTCGCCATCAACTCACGCTGGGGCTATGGCTGGGACGTCCATGCCACATCGGACCGAACCTTCAACCGCGATTACCGGATCGCCAACTCCACCGCCAAGGACCTGACCTCGACCGTCTACCTGACCGGCTTGAGCGACACGAACTTCTTCGATTTGCGTGGCTACTACTTCAACGTCCAGCGCGAGGACAGCGAGGAGCAGATACCGGACGGCCCGGATGCCGATACCGAGCCCGACATCTACGTGCACGACGACCAGTCGGAGCAGGCCGTGGTCCATCCCGTTCTCGATCACAACTACATCTTCGCCCGGCCGATCCTCGGGGGCCAGCTCCGCTTCGATTCCAACCTCACCAGCCTGTCGCGTGGCGAGAGCGACATCCGCCACCCGCCCGCTCCTGCCGACCCCTACTATGCTGGGGTCGCCGGTGCCTTTACCCGGGCATCGAGCCGTGCAAGCTGGGAACGGCGCCTCATCGCTCCCGGCGGCCAGCTGATCACCCCGTTCGCCTATCTGCAGGGCGACCTGAATTTCGTCGCTTCCGGCGACGCGGAGGCAGGCCTCGGCGAGGATGACTTCATCGCTCGCGCCATGCCGGCCGTCGGCCTCGAATACGAATGGCCGTTCCTCGCCACGATTGGGTCATGGACGCATACCTTCGGCCCGAAGGCCCAGATCATCGTGCGGCCGAACGAGCAGCATATCGGCGAGTTGCCGAACGAGGATTCGCAGAGCCTGGTCTTCGACGACACCACTCTGTTCGTGCTCGACAAATTCGCCGGCTACGACCGCCAGGAAGGCGGCACCCGCGCCAATGTCGGGCTCGTCTATCAGGGGCTGATGCCGAACGGTGCCTCCATCGATGCACTGGTCGGGCAATCCTATCAGCTCGCCGGCACGAACTCTTTTGCGAGGGAGGATCAGTCGCTGACCGGCCTCGGCTCCGGCCTGGAATCGGACGTCTCCGACTATGTCGGACGGGTGACGGTGAATACCGGCACCGGCCTGGCGCTCACCGCCCGCGCGCGGCTCGACGACGAGGAACTTGCCGTGAACCGAGCCGAGCTCAACGCCATCGGCACCTATGGGAAGACCGTCGCCTCGCTCGGCTATGCCTTCATCCGCGAGAGCCCGTCCGCCGGCATCTTCGAGGACCGCCAGGAGGTGAGTGGCGCCGCTTCGGTTGCCGTCAGCGATACCTGGTCGATCCTGGGCTCCCTCACCTACGACGTGGAAAACAGCAGCGCGGTGACACGTACTGTCGGCCTCGCCTATGCGGACGATTGCTTCGCGATTTCCGCCGTTTATTCGGATACGCCGGAGCAATATTCCGATCTCGTCACTGGGCGGCAGGTGTTCGTGCGGATCAGCCTGCGCACCCTCGGCGACACCAATCTGAGCTCGCAGCTGGACAGCGGATTGAATTAGGATGTGGGCTCAATTTGCCCAGTAAGAGCCTAGGAGAGCAGGTCGCCTCGTCGTTTCACGACCTCCTCAAGCGCTCCTTGGTCGCTTCTGAGAGCGGGCGGGGCCAGCGGTAGCTCGCACCGAAATGTTCAGTGCCACGGCGGCGCGGCGCGTCATGCTTCAGAAGGGCCTGGGAGATATCGGCCAGAACCTCATCCGAGCCGTTGCCAACGAACACCTCCTCGGGGGCAACATCGTAGCGGGCCGCGATCGTTTCGCACAGACAGGAGGCGCGCGGATCGGGGTAGAGGCGCAGACGATCCGTCGCGGAGGCGATCGCAGCCAGGACGCGGGGCGAAGGTCCGTACGGATTCTCGTTGGCTGTTGAGCTTGACGATGCCATCCAGCTTTGGCCGAATGGCGACAGGCTGTGGACGACTGAACTCCAGAAGCGGCTCATGATTTATGACTCAAACGGCGGATCCAGTTTCGGTAGGATATTCGCCGAGAGCAGACACTCTAAGGCTCGCTAGAGTTGGCGGCCGGCAGGAGCAAATGGGCAACGGCGGTTGGTACGGAAGCGTGGAAGAATGGCGGCGGATTGAAGCGCCAATCAAGTCGCTTGACCCGGAACTGGAGCGCTTCGCCACTCTTCATTCCATTCCGATCACACGAAATCACAAGGATTGGCCGGAACGATCGATCGTCTGGGACAACGGTGTGAGATGCTTGATCCAGCTTTACTTAAACGACGTTGAAACGCTGGGGGTCAATCTCTGGATTTGTGCTTCGCAGGATAGGGGCCGTGACCGCTATTGGAAGCGGGAATTCCTATGCAAAGGCGCGTCGGTTGAAGTGGTCGCGCCGTGCTTTTCAGAGTTCCTCAGCACCGCCAAGAGCAAGCTGGACCACTGGAGTTCGCATCCTGACATGCTTGAGTTCGCGACTAAGATTGCGAAGGTTTAGGTTCGCGGCCAGAAGCGGACGCTCTCGACGGACCGCCAAATCGAAGCAAAGTGCCGGCAGTCCCTTCGCCGCGGCCTTCGTGGGCTTGCGGGCTGATAACTTGGCCTCCGCCCACGCCACGCACGCGCCTCGCGACTCGTGCTCACATTCGTTCGCCGGGCAATTGGCTGGCTTGCTTCACCCAAGCGGCGAGCTGGGCTTCGTCGAGCCGGTCGTCCTCGTGGATGTGGAAGTAACGCACGTCCTTCTGCTGGGAAGCGACGGGCGGGAGAGGAGAGAGCGACGCGCCGCAGAAGAAAGCCACCTTGACGTATTTCGCAAAACAATGGACGCCGAGGAACCAGCCTTGGCCCTCAACTCCATAGAGCGGCGAGTTCCATTTGACCGCCTTCTGCACGCCGGGGACGGTGCGCTCGATCAGCGCGTCGAGGCGGCGCCCGACGTCGCTCTTCCAGCCCGGCATGGCCGCGATGTAGGCTTGCACCGGCGCGTCGCCGTAGCCCTTGGCGATTTGCGGGTTCCCGCCTGAGAGGAGGGTCGGCTTCGCGGCCATTGCGGGGCCCTTGCTCTTGGTCGCGGCGGCTTTGGGCCGTGCACGGAGGGCCGGTTTTTCCTTCGCTGCGCCCTTCGTGGGCTTGCGGGCTGATGATCTGGCGACCGCCTTGCGCGGCTTGGCCGCCTTCGCAGCGACTTGGCTGGCGGCGGCCTTCTTTGCGACCTTCGCTGACTTCTCGGACGTCTTTTTGGCCATTGCGTTCACTCCACTAACCGACGGATAAACAATCGGGTCACTTGATTTTAGCCGAGGTCGGAATTTCGACAGATTGCTGGCTAGAAATCGTGGTCCGCTCTTCCCGAGCGCCTCTATCTCAATGCGGTGGAATAATGCTCCTTTCGAACGCCTTGAAGCCGGCCCGGATCGGGACGGCGCTGATCAGAACGCTGGTCGGGCTCATGCTCCTGCCGGCGGCGGTGATGCCCGCATTCGGGCAGAGCGCGATACGCGTGCTCGTCAATGACGACGCGATCACCACCCACGACATCAAGACCCGGGCGCAGATGCTGCGCGTCTTTTCGCGCGGCGCGCAAGGCGAGAAGGAGGCCGTCGAGCAGCTCATCGACGAAAAACTCATGCTGCAGGAGGCGGAGCGCCTCCGCATGGTGGTTTCCGACGCCGAGGTGGATCAGGAATTCGCCGACCGGGCCAAGAAGGCCGGCACCACCCCAGAAGTGTTCAGCCAGGCGATGCGCCAGGCCGGAATCGACCCGCAGACCTTCAAGACATACCTGCGCGCCAACAAGGCCTGGTCGCAGATCGTCCGGGCCCGCTTCCGCGCCACTGTGCAGATCAGCGAGATGGATGTTGCTGCGGCGCTGGCCGGCCGCGAGACGAAGCCCGAGGAGCAGGCCGCCTCCTATGAATACATGCTGCAGCAGATCCTCTTCATCGTGCCCGCCAAGGCCGGCGCGGGGGTCGATGCGCAGCAGCGCAACGCGGCGAACGCCTTCCTCGGCAAATTCGCGGGTTGCGACCAGAGCCTGCAGCAGGCCGGCGGCGCTCCCGGCGTCGTCGTGAAGCCGACGGTCCGGCGCGAGGAGGGTCAGATTCCCGCCGCCCTCAAGGAGCGCCTCACCGCGATGAATGTCGGCGGCATTGCGGGCCCGGAACGCGTAGAGGACGGTTATCAGCTGGTCGCGGTGTGCGCCAAGAAAGAGATCCCTGGCCAGACCGTGGCAGCCGAGGAGGTTCGCAGCGAGCTCTCCAGCGAAAAGGGCGAGCTCCTGGCACGCCGCTATCTTCGCGACCTGCGCTCCGACGCCGTCATCGATTACCGTTGAGCGCGCCGGGCCCCGACCGGCCGCTCGCCTCACTGATTGCCGGCAGCGGCGGGCCGGCCGACCTGACGGCCGCGCTCGCGGCATTGCCGCCGCTCCGCGAGGTCATCGCTGCCCACGGGCTCTCGGCGCGTAAATCGCTCGGCCAGAATTTTCTCCTCGACCTCAACCTGACGCGCCGCATCGCGCGGGCCGGCGGGCCGCTCGCCGGGTCGCATGTGATCGAGGTCGGTCCCGGCCCCGGCGGGCTGACGCGGGCGCTGCTCCTGGAGGGGGCCGAGCACGTGACGGCGATCGAGCGCGACCCGCGCGCCTTGCCGGCGCTGCACGAGATCGCCGCGGCGGCGCCCGGCCGGCTGACGATCGTCGAAGCGGATGCGCTTGAAACCGACTATTCGCGGCTCGCGGGCGGCCTGCCGCTCCGCATCGTCGCCAACCTCCCTTACAACGTCGCGACGCCGCTCCTGACGGGCTGGCTGTCCGCCGCGCCCTGGCCGCCCTGGTGGCGCAGTCTTACGCTGATGTTCCAGCGCGAGGTCGCGGAGCGCATCGTCGCCGAGCCGGGCAGCAAGGTTTTCGGCCGCCTGAGCGTGCTGGCGCAATGGCGGGCGCGGCCAAAGCTTCTGTTCGACGTGCCCGCCCGCGCCTTCACGCCGCAGCCCAAGATCACGTCGGCGATCGTTCGGCTGGAGCCGCGCGAGGATGCGGAGGATGTTCCGGTTGCAGCCGTCGAAGCCGTGACTGCGGCGGCCTTTGGCCAGCGCCGGAAAATGCTGCGGTCTAGCCTGAAGAGCCTTTGGCCGGAGCCGGAGCCGGTTCTGCAGCGCGCCGGCATCGATCCGACGCTGCGCGCCGAGCAGGTCCCCGTGGCGAGGCTGCTGGAGCTCGCGCGTATTCGCGCCGGGGAGACCGGGCGCTAGTTAGCTGGAGCACGCCGAGCAGGCCGTCAGAGGATGGTCATTTCTGCTCGGCTCGGTGCTTGTTCGTTCTAGTTCGCCACCGGCCTTTCCGACCCCCCGGCATGAAACGGCTGGCGCTGGATGGTATACTTGGGAGCGTCGTCGGCGAAGAGGTCGGGTTGTGTCTTGGCGCGTATGAGCCCGTGTTCTAGTTCGACCCGGGATTCCTGAGCACCCCTGATTGCGCCATGGCCGGTTTTGGCCCGGGAGCGCGGTTTCTAGAGTTCCTTTGACGGGGTCCCAAGCCGGCGGCGCGGCAGGGAGGGCAACATGGAAGTTCTGCATCCGCATTGCGCCGGGCTCGACGTGCACAAGGAGACGGTGGTGGCGTGCGTGCGCCATATGGCGAACGGCAGCGTCAAACGGCAGATCCGCACCTTCAAGACGACGACAAAGGAGCTGCTTGCGTTGTCGCAATGGGTGGGCTCGGAAGGCTGCACGCATGTCGCCATGGAGGCGACCGGCGTTTACTGGAAGCCGGTCTGGCACATCCTGAGCGACGGCGATTTCGAGCTGGTGCTGGCGAATGCGGCGCATGTGAAGAACGTGCCGGGCCGCAAGAGCGACACCAACGACGCAACCTGGCTGGCCGACCTTCTGGCGCATGGCCTCATCCGCGGCAGCTTCGTGCCGGATGCCCCGACGCAGGAGATGCGCAACCTCTTGCGCACCCGAAAGCAGCTCGTGCGCGAACGGACCAGCCATGTGCAGCGGCTGCAGAAGACGCTGGAGGACGCCAACATCAAGCTCGACTCGGCTGTCTCCGATGTGATCGGCGTGAGCGGCCGGGCGATGATCGAAGCCCTCATTGCCGGCGAGAGCGATCCCGGCAAGTTGGCTGAGTTCGCCCATCGGCGGCTCAAGGCATCGCCGGAAGAGCTTCGCGAGGCGCTGCGTGGCCGCGTCACCAAGCACCACCGCTTGCCTCGCTCGCCTCCACCTCAAGCAGATCGATGCCCTCGATGCCGCCGTCGTCGAGATCGATCGGGAGGTGAATGATAGCCTCGAGCCCTTTCGCACCAGCGTCCAGCTCCTGAGCACTATTCCCGGGATCAGCCAGCTCAGCGCAGCGGTGATCACCGCCGAGATCGGCATCGACATGAGCCGCTTCCCCACCGAGGGGCATCTCATCTCCTGGGCCGGCCTTTGCCCCAAGAGCGACGAGAGCGCCGGAAAGCGGCGGTCCACCCGCATGCGCAAGGGCGCCCCCTGGCTCAAAACCATGCTGATCCAGTGCGCCTGGGCCGCGACCCGCAAGAAGGGCAGCTACCTACAGGCGCAGTTCCATCGCCTGCGCTCCCGGCGCGGGGCAAAAAAGGCCATCGGCGCCGTCGCCGCTTCCATCCTCACCGCCGCATACCACATGCTGAGCAACGGAACCCTCTACCAGGACCTCGGCGCCGATCACTTCGATCGTCGCGCCAAAACGGCGCAAACAAAGCGTCTCGTCAACCGACTTCAACGGCTCGGATATGCCGTCCAGATCATCCCCATCCAACATGATCTCGGACGTGTTTCTTTCTAGAGCATGTCCTTGTTCGGGATGTGTTCGACATCGAGGATTTTTGCGGAAATCGGAGCCGCGTCCGCCTGTACGGGAAGCGGCTCATTCGAGGTTCTGCACCTGCTCGCGCAACTGGTCGATCACCGCCTTGAGCTCCACGCCGACCGCGGTGAGGCGCCGGTCGAAAGCCTTGGAGCACAACGTATTGGCCTCCCTGTTGAATTCCTGCGCCAAAAACTCCAGCCGGCGGCCGACCGCGGCGTCCGAGTCGATCAGCTCGCGCGCGCCCGCGACATGGCTCCGCAGCCGGTCGAGCTCCTCGCGGACATCGCCGCGCGTCGCCAGCAGCACGGCCTCCTGGTGCAGCCGGTCGGGATCGAGGCCGCTCCTGTCGGAGACGAGAAGCGCCACCTGGTCGCGGATGCGCGCCCCGAGCACCTCCGGCGCCTCGGCGGCGACTTCCGCAGCGATATCAACGAGTTTGGTGATCTTCGTCAGCTGATCGTTCAGCACCTCGCGGAGCCGCTGCCCCTCCTCCTGCCGTGCCTTCTGCAGGGCGGCGAGCCCATCCGCCAGCCCTTGCAGCACAGCCGCATCGCGGCGCTCCGCCGCCTCGCCGCCCATCGTTTCGCCCCGATCCTGCAGGACGCCCGGGATGGAAAGGAGGCCGTCGGCGCTGGGCATTGCAATACCGTCAACCGCCGCGAGCCGCCGCGCCGCGGCCACGACCAAGGCCAGTGCATCCTCGTTCAGCGTCAGCCGGGGACGATCGGAATCGCCCTCCTTCTGCAGCGCCAGAAAACAGCTGCCGCGCGCCAGCCGCTCGCGCACCAGCACGCGGATATCGGCCTCCAGATGGTCCAGGCCGGGCGGCAGCCGCAGCCTGATCTCCAGGCCGCGCGCATTGACGCTCTTCAGCTCCCAGGCGAGCTTCGCACCTTCAGCCTCGAAGGCGGTGCGCGCGAAGCCGGTCATGCTGGATAGCGGCATCGATGTCCGGCGGTTCTAGGGGTATCAGCCTAACGGCGGCGCAGCCGGTCAACAAGCGCCGGCACCTGGGCCGCTTCTACGGTTGCGACGCGTCGTCCGATGCAGGGGCATCGGCGGCGGGAGCATCCGCGCCCACCTCCGCCGCGGGTGCGTCCCCAGCCGTGCCGGCCGCCTCCTGCGCCTCGCGGCGCGCTTGTTCCACCCGGCGCCAGCGCGCCACGTTGCGGTTGTGCTCCTCCAGCGTCGCAGCAAAAGCGTGTCCGCCGGTCCCGTCGGCGACGAAATAGAGCTCCTCGGTGCGCGACGGATTGGCGACGGCCTCCAGCGCGGCTCGGCCCGGATTGGCAATCGGCGTCGGCGGCAGGCCGCTCACCTGGTAGGTGTTGTAGGGCGTCAGCTTGTCGAGGTCGGATTGCAGGATTGGCCGGTCCGGCGGCTTTCCGGCGCCGCCGAATACACCGTAGATGATTGTCGGGTCCGACTGCAGCCGCATGCCGTCGCGCAGCCGGTTGATGAATACCGCGGCGACGCGCGGCCGCTCGTCGGCCTTGCCCGTCTCCTTCTCGACGATGGAAGCCAGCGTGACCAGCTCCTCCGGCGTGTCGATGGGCAGATCCGGCGAGCGGCGCGCCCAGATCTCCTCGACCGCGCGGTCTTGCGAGCGCCGCATCTGGTCAAGAATCTGCTGGCGCGTGGTGCCGCGGGTGAACTTGTAGGTGTCGGGCATCAGCGAGCCTTCCGGCGGCACCTCGACAATGTTGCCCGTCAGCACGGGATCGGCGTTGAGCCTGGCGACGATCTGCTGGCTGGTCAGCCCTTCGGGGAACGTGATGGCGTGCAGCACGGAGCGCCCGGAGACGAGGTCCTCCAGCACGCGCTCCATGCTAACGCCCGGCTCGAACAGATATTCGCCGGCCTTGAGGCGGTCCTCAGCCTGGTAGAGGCGGACCGCGGTGGAGAAGAGGAAATCGCTGGCGATCACGTTCTGCCGGCGCAGCTGCCCGGCGATCGTCTCCAGGTCGGCGCCGCGGGCGACCACCACGCTCGTCGGCTCCGTCAGCGGCCCGGGCTGGGTGAAGCGGAGCTTTCCGAAATAGATCGCACCGCCCGCGGCGAGCACTCCGAGCACGGCGATCATCAGAAAGAAATTCAGCACGACGACCAGCGGGTGGCGTGCCTTCTGCGAGCGCGGCGGCGGCGGCGGCGCCGGCTCCGGCTGCAGCGCCTGGCGGGGGCTTTTCGGATGGATGCGCCGGCGCGGCTGCAGCGGCTCGCCGGTGACCGGGACCGGCACGTCAGGCGGCGCGGCGGCCGGCAGTTCCGGAGCGCTCTTTTCGCCGTAGGAATGCGCGTCGTTCATCAGGGTCCGATCTCAGCCGCCGGGAGCGAAACCCTTAGCACGGAATATGGCGAATCCGGGAACGCCGTCACAGCCGGCGGAACACCAGCGAGGCGTTGGTCCCGCCGAAGCCGAAGGAGTTTGACAGCGCGGTGTCGATCCGCTTCGGCTTGGCCCTGTTGGGCACAAGGTCGATCGGCGTTTCTACCGACGGATTGTCCAGGTTCAGCGTCGGCGGCGCGATATTGTCGCGGATGGCGAGAAGCGAGAAGATCGCCTCCACCGCACCCGCCGCGCCGAGGAGATGGCCGATCGCCGACTTCGTCGACGACATGGTCAGGCCCCCCGCGGCGTTGCCCATCACCCGTTCCACCGCGCCGAGCTCCAGCTCGTCGCCAAGCGGCGTCGAAGTGCCGTGCGCGTTGACGTAGTCGATATCGGCGGGCGCGACCTCGGCCCGCTTCAGCGCCGCCTTCATGCAGCGGTAGGCGCCGTCGCCGTCCGGGGCGGGGGCGGTGATGTGGAAGGCGTCGCCCGACAGGCCATAGCCGATCACCTCGCCATGGATCTTTGCGCCGCGCGCTTTGGCGTGCTCCAGCTCCTCCAGCACAACGACGCCGGCGCCCTCGCCCATCACGAAGCCGTCGCGGTCCCTGTCATACGGCCTTGAGGCTTGTTTCGGCCGGTCGTTGAAGTTCGTCGAAAGCGCCCGGCACGCGGCGAAGCCGGCGAGCGAGATGCGGCTTACCGGCGATTCGGTGCCGCCGGCCAGCATCACATCCGCGTCGCCGAGCCCGATCAGCCGCGACGCATCGCCGATCGCATGCGCGCCGGTCGAGCAGGCGGTGACGACGGCGTGGTTGGGGCCCTTCAGGCCGTGCTTGATGGAAACGTAGCCGGAAGCGAGGTTGATGAGCCGCCCGGGAATGAAGAAGGGCGAGATGCGCCGCGGTCCCCTCTCCTTCAGCGTTATGCCGGCTTCGACGATGCCGGTAATGCCGCCGATGCCGGAGCCGATCAGCACACCAGTCGCACAGCGATCGTCTTCGCTCTCCGGCTTCCAGCCGGAATCGGCAATCGCCTCGTCGGCCGCCGCCATGGCGAAGATGATGAAGTCGTCGACCTTGCGCTGCTCCTTCGGCTCCATCGAGCGGTCGGGATTGAAGGTGCCGTCGGACCCGTCGCCGCGTGGGATCCGGCAAGCGATTTGCGAAGGCAGGTCGGCAACTTCGAAATCGGTGACGCGGACCGCGCCGCTCTGGCCGGCAAGGAGACGCGACCAGGTCGTCTCGACGCCACTGCCGAGCGGCGTCACCATTCCCATCCCGGTGACGACGACCCGCCGCATCACGGGCGCTCGCTTTTATGCAATCAGGAGGTGCTCTTCTCCAGGAAGCGCACCGCATCGCCGACGGTCAGGATGGTCTCGGCCGCATCGTCCGGAATCTCGACGCCGAACTCTTCCTCAAACGCCATGACGAGCTCAACAGTGTCCAGGCTGTCGGCGCCGAGATCGTCGATAAAGCTCGCGTCCTTCGTCACTTTGTCTTCTTCGACGCCGAGATGCTCGACCACAATCTTCCTGACGCGCGACTCGATGCTGTTCTCGCTCATCACACCTTCCTCGTCTTCGGCTCATACGCCGACCCGGACCATACCAAAGCGTACGAACCGCGGTTCCGGTTGCGCTTCACTCCGGGGGCTGCAGGTGGGCAGTTCGGCGGTCGTTAACACGTTTCCCCTGGCTTGACCAGCAGCGGAATCGGCCGGCGCCGCTGCCGTTTCGGCGCGGATTTCCGCCGGAAATCAGATCATCGCCATGCCGCCGTTGACGTGCAATGTCTGGCCCGTGACATAGGCCGCCTCGTCGCTGGCGAGGTAGGTCACGGCGCCGGC
This sequence comes from uncultured Alphaproteobacteria bacterium, assembly GCA_963846475.1. Taxonomy (GTDB): domain Bacteria; phylum Pseudomonadota; class Alphaproteobacteria; order Rhizobiales; family Afifellaceae; genus DASWJZ01. The sequence continues at coordinate 290,822 of CAWJVZ010000004.1, forward strand.
GACCTCTTCGCCGCTGCCGAGCCGCCCGGCCGGAATGGACGACAGGATGGCCTCGCGCTGCTTCTCGTTCAGCTGGTCGGTCATGGCGCTGCCGATGAAACCGGGCGCGACGCAGTTGACGGTGATGCCGCGGCTGGCGACCTCCTGGGCAAGCGCTTTCGACAGGCCGATCATCCCGGCCTTCGACGCAGCGTAATTGGCCTGTCCGGCATTGCCGGTGACGCCGACGACCGAGGTGATGCCGATGATGCGGCCGAAGCGCTGCCGCATCATTCCCCGGAGCGCCGCCCGCGACAGCCGGAACGCTGCTTCCAGATTGACCCGGATAACGAGCTGCCAGTCCTCGTCCTTCATGCGCACGGCAAGGCCGTCGCGCGTCAGCCCGGCGTTGTTGACCAGGACGTCCAGGCCCCCCATCAGCTTTTCCGCCTGCGGCACCAAGGCGTCGACGGCCGCGGCCTCGGCGAGATCCGCCGGTGCGATGTGGACGCGCTTGCCAAGTTTTTGGGCAGCCGCTTGCAGCGCTTCGACCCGCGTCCCGGACAGCGTCACGATCGCGCCCTGGCCATGCAGCGCGACGGCTATGGCGCCGCCGATGCCGCCGCTCGCGCCGGTGACCAGCGCCCGCTTACCTTCCAGGCTGAACAAGGCTTTCCCTCCTAGCCGCGGAGCTCGACGGCAAGCGCGCGCAATTCGTCCGGCGTTCCGACATGGCTTGCCGCGAGGCCCGGGACGATGCGGCGGGCCAGCCCCGTCAAGACCTTGCCGGCGCCGATCTCGACCAGCCGGGTGACCCCGTTGGCGCCGAGCCATGCCACGCATTCCCGCCAGCGCACTGTGCCGGTCACCTGCTCCACCAGCCGCTGGCGGATTTCGGTGGGGTCGCTCAATGGCCCGGCGAGCACGTTGGGGATCAGCGGCACAACAGGCGCATGGATATCTGCCGCGGCAAGAGCGTCGGCCATGACTTCCGCCGCCGGCTGCATCAGGGCGCAGTGGAATGGCGCGGACACCGCCAGCGGCAGCGCCCGGGCGCCCTTCTCCTTGCTGATAGCCATGGCCCGCTCCACCGCCGGCTTGTGCCCGGCCACCACGATTTGGCCGGGTGCGTTGTCGTTCGCCACCTCGCAGACTTCGTCCTTCGTCGCCGCCTCCGCGGCAATCGCTTCCGCAGCTGCCAGGTCGAGGCCGAGCAGCGCGGCCATTGCCCCAAAACCCTCCGGCACCGCCTTCTGCATGGCGTCGCCGCGGATGCGCAGCAGCCTTGCCGCCTCGCCGATCGACAAGCTGCCGGCGGCGGCCAGCGCGGAATATTCGCCGAGCGAATGGCCCGCCACGTAGGCGGCGTGCCCAGCGACGGTGATCCCTTCCGCCTCCAGGCCCCTGATAGCCGCCATGCTGACGGCCAGCAGCGCCGGCTGCGCGTTACGGGTCCGCGTCAGCTCGTCGCCCGGTCCCTCCCAGATCGCCTTCGAGAGCTTTTCGCCGAGCGCCTCGTCGACCTCGTCGAACACCGCCCGCGCCGCCGGCAGGGCGTCGGCCAGCGCCTTCCCCATCCCAACCGCCTGGCTCCCCTGGCCGGGAAAGATGAATGCCGTCGCCATGCATTCCCTCTGTTTCTCGCGCTGCGATCCAGACCGGCGCGGCTGCGGGTGTCAAGCTGGAGCGGGACCGGTAGCGTCGTTCGGCCGCCCGGGGCGCTGGACGCAAGGGTTGATAGTGCCGCGGAAGTCCATTAGATAGCGCGCTTCGCGACCGGCTTCGGCTGGGGGCTGAACGGAAGGCGGGCTCGCCCGCAGGATCGAGAAGGATCCGGCTTCCGGTGTCTCCGCTCTCGAAGACGTATTCGAGCCTTTCCCTGGGTTTTCGCCCAACCGAGGCTTCGACGGGGCTCCGCGCCGGGACGGTCGTCAATGGAAAGGCTGAGCTTCATGGCGTTTTACGAGCATGTTTTCCTCGCCCGGCAGGACGTTTCCGGCCAGCGCGTCGACGAACTCGTCGAGCAGTACAAGGGCGTGATCGAAGCTGGCGGCGGCAAGGTCGGCAAGACCGAATATTGGGGGCTGAAGAGCCTCGCCTTCCGCGTCAAGAAGAACCGCAAGGCCCATTACACGCTGATGAACATCGACGCCCCGCATGATGCGGTGGCCGAGATGGAGCGTCAGATGGGCATCAACGAGGACGTCCTGCGCTACCTGACGGTCCGCGTGGAGGAGCTTGAGGACGAGCCCTCCGTGCAGATGCAGAAGAAGGAGCGCGACGAGCGCCGCCGCCGCGACCGCGAGCGCCGCCGCGACGACGAGGAGGAATAGGACCATGGTCGATATCGCACAGCTGCCGACGCGGCGGCCGTTCCACCGGCGCCGCAAGACCTGCCCGTTCTCCGGCGAGGGCGCGCCCAAGATCGACTACAAGGACGTAAAGCTCCTGGAGCGCTACATCTCCGAGCGCGGCAAGATCGTTCCCTCGCGCATCACGGCGGTCTCCGCCAAGAAGCAGCGCGAGCTCGCGCGGGCCATCAAGCGGGCCCGCTTCCTCGGCCTCCTGCCCTACGTCCTGCGCTAGGCGGCCTTTCGCTGGGGCGGCCCTCGCGCCGCCTCTAACCGCATCGGCGGGACAGCAAGGAGTTTGACATGGAAGTGATTCTTCTGCAGCGCGTTGCCAAGCTCGGCCAGATGGGCGACGTCGTCCGCGTCAAGGACGGCTTCGCGCGCAACTACCTCCTGCCGCAAGGCATGGCGCTTCGCGCCAACGAGGCGAGCCGCAAGCGCTTCGACCGCGACAAGGCACAGCTGGAGGCGCGCAATCTGGAGGCCCGCAAGGAGGCGGAGGCTGTCGCCGAAAAGCTCACCGGGCAGGTTTTTGTGGTGCTCCGCCAGGCCGGCGAGACCGGCCAGCTCTACGGCTCCGTCTCGACCCGCGACGTCGCCGAGCTCGCCGAGGCCGGCGGCTTCACCATCGAGCGGCAGCCAGGTGCGCCTCGACCGGGCCATCAAGACGATCGGCCTGCATCAGGTGATGATCGCGCTGCACCCGGAGGTCGAGGTGCCGGTCACCGTCAACGTCGCCCGCTCGGCCGACGAGGCGGAACGCCAGGGGCGCGGCGAGGATCTGACCCGGCGCGACATGTTCGAAGAGCCGGAGGAGGAGCCGGTCGAGCCGGCCGGCGCCACCGCCGCGGATGCCGAGGGCGGCAACATCGAGGCCACCGACGAGCGGTAATCTTCCACGCCGAGTTCGATCAGAGGGCGCCGGCGGCGCCCTTTTTGCTCCCGCGAATGAGATACTGTAGTGGTGTGGAGGTCGACCGCTCCGGGGCCTTGGATGCCGGTGGTTTCTCTGCATCACCTGATCGGCCGCGTCATCTCCTACGGCTCTTTGACGGTGATCACGCCGGGCGGCGTATCGCACAAATTCGGGACAGGCGAAGAGCCGCGCGTCGCCATCAGGATCCACGATCGTAAGGTCGAACGGAGGCTGCTCTATCGCCCGGGCCTCGCAGTGGGCGAGGCCTATACGGACGGCAGCCTCACCATCGAAGACGGCACGCTCCGCGATTTTCTCGACATCCTGCTGAAGTCTCGCGAGAAGGCGATCCCGACGGGCGCATGGGGGGCGCTGCTGCGGGCCTTCAAAGCAGTGCGCTTCTATCCGGAAATCATCAACAGCATCAACCGCTCGCGGCGGAATGTTCAGCACCACTACGACCTCGGCAATAGACTATACGAGCTCTTCCTCGACCGGGACCTGCAATATTCCTGCGCCTATTTTCGCGAGCCGGACTTGTCGCTGGACGAGCCGCAGTTTGAGAAGAAGGAGCATATTGCAAGGAAGCTGATGCTGCAGCCGGGTATGCACGTGCTCGACATCGGCTCGGGCTGGGGCGGGCTGGCGCTCCACCTCGCGCGCCACTACGGAGTGCGCGTCACCGGCATAACGCTCTCCAAGGAGCAGCATGAGGTGTCGGTCCGCCGCGCCGCCGAAATGGGCCTCTCCGACCAGCTAACCTTTGAGTTGCGCGATTACCGCCAGGCGAGCGGCCGATATGATCGGATCGTCTCGGTCGGCATGTTCGAGCATATCGGCCGGCCCTATTTCCGCGAGTTCTTTCAGCACGTGTTCGGTCTCTTGCGCGAGGACGGCATCGCCGTCCTGCATACGATCGGCAGGATCGAATCCCCCCGAGCCCATCGGCATCTGGATCCGCCGCCAGATCTTTCCCGGCGCCTATCTGCCGGCGCTGTCGGAGCTCGCCCCCATTCTCGAAAATCTCGGATTCCTCCTGACCGACCTGGAGAATTGGCGGCTGCATTATGCGGAGACCCTGCGCCGGTGGGACGAGCGCTTTCAGCAGAATCGGCGGGAGATCGCCGCCTTTTACGACGAAAGATTCTGCCGGATGTGGGAGTTTTACCTGCAATCCTGCGAACGCGCATTTCAGCACCAGGGACTGTGCGTCTTCCAGCTCCAGCTGGCCAAATCCATCGAAGCGGTACCGCTGACCCGGGACTACATGTACCCGCCGGCAGGCGCGGCGGCGATCCCCGCCGTCTCCGCCTCTTCGCGGGCCCATTCGAGCCCTCAGGCCCCGCGCCGCGCGGCCGAATCGCTGCCGCTCGCCGGCGACCCGATTCGGCTACAATCAACGGGAAATTTTAGCCGCCGGTGATTCGGTGGATTAACGGGCAGGACACCGCCTCGGCGGTGCTGCTCGCCTATCCGCGCCGGGTCGAACCCACCTATGACGGTCTATCCGAGCATTTCAGAAGAACGATGTCATTCGCCCACGTCCTGCCCGCCGACGACGAGCCGCTGCACCGGCAGAGCCCGCACAACATCGAGGTCGAGCAGGCGCTGCTCGGCGCCGTCCTCATCAACAACGAGGCCTTCTACCGCGTCTCCGATTTCCTCGAGCCGCAGCATTTCTACGATCCGCTGCACCGGCAGATCTACGAGAAGAGCGCTCAGCTGATCCGCCTCGGCAAGATCGCCGACCCGCGCACGATCAAGAGCTTTCTGAAGGAGAACGACCTGGTCGGCGACATCACCGTCGCCGAATATCTCGGCCGCCTCGCCTACGAGGCGACGACCATCATCAATGCCGAGGATTACGGCCGCACCATCTACGACCTGTCGATCCGCCGCAACCTGATCACCATCGGCGAGGACATGGTCAACATCGCCTACGAGGCGCCGGTCGACATGGCGCCGCGGGCGCAGATCGAGGACGCCGAGCGGCGGCTTTTCGAGCTTGCCGAGACCGGCCGCTTCAACGCCGGCTTCCAGGGCTTCGCCGAGGCGCTGAAGGCCGCCATCGACATGGCCGGCAACGCCTACAAGCGCGCCGGCCACCTGTCCGGCCTCGCCACCGGCCTCGACGACCTCGACCGGATGATGGGCGGACTGCAGAACTCCGACCTCGTCATCCTCGCCGGCCGCCCCGGCATGGGCAAGACCGCGCTCGCCACCAACATCGCCTACAACGTCGCCCGCGCCTGGCGCGGCGAGCAGCAGGCCGACGGCGCGATCAAGACGGTCGACGGCGGCATCGTCGGCTTCTTCTCGCTGGAAATGTCGTCGGAGCAGCTCGCCACCCGCGTCCTCGCCGAGCAGGCGGGCGTCCCCTCCTCCGACATCCGCCGCGGCGCCATCCACGAGGACCAGTTCGACAGGATCGTCGAGGTCGCGCAGGAGATGCAGCGCATCCCGCTCTACATCGACCAGACCGGCGGCATCTCCATCGGCCAGCTCGCCGCCCGCGCCCGCCGGCTGAAGCGCCAGCGCGGCCTCGATTTTCTCATCGTCGACTATCTCCAGCTCGTCCAGGGCACCAGCCGCCGCTCCTACGAGAACCGCGTGCAGGAGATCACCGAGATCACCACCAACCTCAAGGCGCTGGCGAAGGAGCTGAACGTGCCGATCCTGGCGCTCTCGCAGCTCTCCCGCCAGGTCGAATCGCGCGACGACAAGCGCCCGCAGCTCTCCGACCTGCGCGAATCCGGCTCCATCGAGCAGGATGCCGACGTCGTCCTCTTCGTCTTCCGCGAGGAGTACTATCTGAAGAACACGAAGCCGAAGGAGGGCACCGAAGAGTTCTTCAAATGGCAGGCGGAGATGGAAGGCGTCGCCGGCCGCGCCGAGGTGATCATCGGCAAGCAGCGTCACGGCCCGACCGGCACCGTCGCCCTGCAGTTCGAGGCCGAGGTGACGCGCTTCTCCTCGCTCGCCAAGGAAGACCATTTGCCGGAGCGATATGGCTGACGGGAGCCGAAACCGGTGAAGGAGAACTGGGCGGCGGCAGGCGCGAGGCTGACCATCGACCTCGGCGCGCTGGCGCGGAACTGGCAACGTTTGGCGACGCGCGCAGCTCCGGCCGAATGCGCCGCCGTGGTCAAGGCGGACGCTTATGGGATCGGCATCGAGCACGCCGTCCCGGCGCTGTCCGCCGCCGGCTGCCATACGTTTTTCGTCGCTCTGCCGGCGGAGGGTCTTCGCGTCCGTTCCGTCGCACCGGATGCGGCGATTTACGTGCTCGGCGGCTTCTTCGCCGAAGCGGCGGAAGACTATGTGGGCGGCGACCTTCGCCCGGTGCTGAATCACGCGCAGGAGCTCGACGCCTGGATCCATTGCGGCGGCGGCGGGCCCGCCGCCCTTCACGTAGACACCGGCATGAACCGGCTCGGCTTTCCCCCCGAAGCGGCACTCGCTTTGGCCGGGTCGCGACGCGCCAGCGGCCCGGGAATCGCGCTGATGATGAGCCACCTCGCCTGTGCCGACGAGCCGGGACATCCGAAGAATGCCGACCAGCTTGCCCTGTTCCGAAAGCTGCGGCAGGCGTTTCCGGATCTGCCCGCCTCGCTCGCCAATTCCGCCGGGATCGTGCTCGGCCCCGATTTTCGCTTCGACATGGTCCGCCCCGGCATTGCCCTCTATGGCGGCGCCCGCGCGGCGGACCCTGAATTGGAGGTCGTGGTCACCGCGGCGGCGCGCGTCCTGCAGGTGCGCCGGGTGGCGGCCGGCCAGACAGTCGGCTACGGCGCAACGCGAAAACTTCAGCGCACGACGCCAACTCGCGATTCTTGCCGCCGGCTATGCCGATGGCTACCACCGCGCCGCCAACGCATCCGCGGAGCGCTCGGGCGCCGAAATCTTCATCGCGGGGCAGCGCGCGCCATTGGCCGGGCGCATCTCCATGGACCTCATGGCCGCCGACGTGACCGGGATTCCCAAAAGGATCCAGCCGGGCGACAGCGCCGAGCTTTTCGGCCCCAATATTTCTATCGAGGAGGTCGCGGCGGCGGCCGGCACGATTTCCTACGAGCTGCTCACCCATCTCAGCCGCCGCGCCGCGCGCGTCTATATTCAGCCGGCGAAGCCGAGCTGATGGCGCGCGTGCGCCCGAACTATGTCTGCGCGACTTGCGGCGCCGTGTCGTCGCGCTGGCAGGGACGCTGCGACGCCTGCGGCGAATGGAACACCTTGCAGGAGGAACCTGGAGCCTCCGCGCCGGTCGCGCTCCGCACCACGCCGCGGCCAGCCGGTCGAGCTGGTGCCGCTCGCCGGCGCGACCGCCGAGCTGCCGCGCACGCTCTCCGGCATCGGCGAGTTCGACCGCGTCACCGGCGGCGGCTTCGTGCCGGGCTCCGCGCTCCTGGTCGGCGGCGATCCCGGCATCGGCAAATCGACCATCCTGATCCAGGTCGCGGCCGCGCTCGCCCGCGCCGGCGGCCGCGTCGTCTATATCTCCGGCGAGGAGGCGATCGGCCAGATCCGGCTGCGCGCCGAGCGCCTCGGCCTCCGCGATGCGCCGGTCGAGCTCGCCGCCGAGACGCATGTCGAGGACATCCTCGCCACGCTGCAGGCCGGGCCGGCGGTCGACCTCGTCGTCATCGATTCCATCCAGACGCTGTGGACCGACCTCGCCGAGAGCGCGCCCGGCACCGTCACGCAGGTGCGGACCTCGGCGCAGGCGCTCATCCGCTACGCCAAGGCCAGCGGCGCGGCGCGTCGTCCTCGTCGGCCACGTCACCAAGGACGGCCAGATCGCCGGGCCCGCGCGTCGTCGAGCACATGGTCGACGCGGTCCTCTATTTCGAGGGCGACACCGGCCAGCATTTCCGCCTGCTGCGGGCGGTGAAGAACCGCTTCGGGCCGGCCTCCGAGATCGGCGTCTTCGAGATGACCGACGCCGGCCTGAAGGAGGTCGCCAACCCCTCGCTCCTCTTCATCGGCGACCGCGACGCATCGGCCCCCGGCACCGCGATCTTCGCCGGCATCGAAGGCACGCGGCCGCTGCTCGTCGAGGTGCAGGCGCTCGTCTCCGAGACGGCGCTCGGCACGCCGCGCCGCGCCGTCGTCGGCTGGGATCCGAGCCGGCTCGCCATGATCCTCGCCGTGCTGGAAGCGCGCTGCGGCATGCGCTTCGGCAGCCACGACGTCTACCTGAATGTCGCCGGCGGCCTGCGGCTCGCCGAGCCGGCCGCCGACCTCGCCGTCGCCGCCGCGCTCGTCTCCTCCCGCGCCGGGGTTGCGACCCCGCGGGAGAGCGTCTATTTCGGCGAGGTCAGCCTGTCGGGGGCCGTCCGGCCGGTGGCGCAGACGGCGCCGCGCCTGCAGCGAGGCGGAACGGCTGGGTTTTACTCAGGCGGTGCTGCCCGCCGGCAGCCGGGAAGCGTGTGCGCTCGACACTCGCGCTCAATGAAGTTACCACGCTCGCCGACATCGTCGCGGCAATTGCCGCCGAATTCTGCCGCGGAACGGCGCGGCAGGCCGTTTGATTAAGGTTCAGCGCCGGCGCTCGGCGCGGCCGCCTGAGGAGGCAATGTTCTGATGCCGTTCACGATGCTCGACGGGATCCTCGTCTTCGTCGTGCTGATCTCCGCGGTGCTCGCCATGATCCGCGGCTTCACGCGCGAGGTCTTCTCGATCGGCTCGTGGGTGGCCGCCGCGGCGGTCGCCTATTTCTTCTGGGACGACGTGCTGCCCTATACGCAGCGCTACATCGAGGACAAGAACATCTCGCTCGGCGTCACCATCGCCGGCCTCTTCTTCATCACGCTGCTCGTCGTGTCGCTCATCACGATGCGCATCTCCGACTTCGTGCTCGATTCGCGCGCCGGCCCGCTCGACCGCACGCTCGGCTTCGTCTTCGGCGCGGCGCGCGGCCTGATCCTGGTCATCATCGCGGTCCTGTTCCTGAACTTCTTCATCGCCGCCGACCGGCAGCCGGAATGGATCGCCGACGGCGAAATCGAAGCCCTGGCTCGATTCGCTCGGCAGCGATCTGATGAACCGCCTGCCCGACGATCCGGAGGCGGAGATCATGGAGCGGCTGCGCGGCGAGGAAGCGGAGCAGCCCGGCGCGGCGGCGCCGCCCAGCGACGAGGTCGTCCAGGATCCGGACGCCGACGGCGAGCCTCCCGCCGGCCCGCCCGATGAGGAGCCGGACTACGCGCCGGACGACCAGAACCAGCTGGAGCGGCAGCTCGAGGCCCCTCCTGCCGATTGAGGTGCCATTGCATGCAGGAATTGCTGTCGCACCCCTTCGACGACGACAAGCTGCACGAGGAGTGCGGCGTCTTCGGCATTTCGGGCCATCCGGAAGCCGCCGCGCTGACGGCGCTCGGGCTGCACGCCTTGCAGCATCGCGGCCAGGAGGCGGCCGGCATCGTCACCTTCGACGGCGAACAGTTCTGCAGTCGAGCGCCATATCGGCCTGGTCGGCGACAATTTCACCAAGCCCGCGGTGATGGAGCGGCTGAAGGGCAACCGCGCCATCGGCCACAACCGCTATTCGACCGCCGGCGGGCCGAACCTGCGCAACGTCCAGCCGCTCTTCGCCGAATTCGCCGGCGGCGGCTTCGCCATCGCGCACAACGGCAACATCACCAACGCTCGCACCCTGCAGCGGAAGCTGCAGCGGCGCGGCTCGATCTTCCAGTCGACCTCCGACACCGAGACGATCATCCACCTGATCGCCACCAGCGACCGCGGGCCGCTGGTCGAGCGCATGATCGACGCGCTCGGCCAGATCGAGGGCGCCTTCTCGCTCGTGGCGCTGAGCGAGAAGAAGCTGATCGGCTGCCGCGATCCGCTCGGCGTGCGCCCGCTGCTGCTCGGCGACCTCGACGGCGCGCCGGTGCTCGCCTCGGAGACCTGCGCGCTCGACATCATCGGCGCGCAGCTGGTGCGCGAGGTCGAGCCCGGCGAGATGCTCGTCATCACCGAGCGACGGGATCGAGTCGCGAAAACCCTTTCGCGCCGGCGCCGATCGCGCTTCTGCATCTTCGAGCACGTCTATTTCGCCCGGCCCGATTCGATCGTCGACGGGCACCAGCGTCTACGAGGTGCGCAAGCGGATCGGCGCCGAGCTCGCGCGCGAGGCGCCGGCCGACGCCGACATCGTCGTGCCGGTGCCCGATTCCGGCGTGCCGGCGGCGATCGGCTTCGCCGAGGCCGCCGGGCCTCCCCTTCGATTTCGGCATCATCCGCAACCACTATGTCGGCCGCACCTTCATCGAGCCGACCGATGCCATCCGCCACATGGGCGTCAAGCTGAAGCACAACGCCAACAGCGCCGTGCTGAAGGGCAAGCGCGTCGTGCTGGTCGACGATTCGATCGTGCGCGGCACCACCTCGGTGAAGATCGTGCAGATGGTGCGCGACGCCGGCGCCTCCGAAGTGCACATGCGGATCGCCAGCCCGCCGACCACCGATCCCTGCTTCTACGGCGTCGACACGCCGGAAAAATCGAAGCTGCTCGCCTCGCGCATGACGATCGACGAGATGCGCGACTTCATCGGCGTCGACAGCCTCGCCTTCGTCTCGATCGACGGGCTCTACCGCGCCGTCGGCGAGACGGGCCGCAACCCGGCCGCGCCGCAATATTGCGACGCCTGCTTCACCGGCGACTACCCGACCCGCCTCACCGACCAGGAGGCGACAGGCGAGGTCCGCCAGCTGAGCCTTCTCGCCGAGGCCGGATGAGCGACGACGAAGGCCGCTCGCCGGCCGCATCGCGCGTCGTCACCGGCGCCTCGCGCGGCATCGGCTATCACGCCGCGAAGGGCTTTGCCGCGGCCGGCGCGCATGTCGTCGCGGTCGCGCGCACCGTCGGCGGCCTCGAGGAGCTCGACGACGAGATCCGCGCGGCCGGCGGCTCGGCCACCCTGGTGCCGCTCGATCTCAAGGATTTCGCCGGCATCGACCGGCTCGGCGCGGCGATCTTCGAGCGCTGGGGCAAGCTCGACGTGCTCCTCGCCAATGCCGGCATGCTCGGCCAGCTCTCGCCGCTCGGCCATGTCCCGCCAAAAGTCTGGGACGAGGTGATGGCGGTCAACGTCACCGCGAACTGGCGGCTCATCCGCTCGCTCGATCCGCTGCTGCGGCAGAGCGATGCCGGCCGCGCGCTCTTCATGTCGTCCGGCGCGGCGCGACAACTGCCGCCCGTTCTGGGGGCCCTATTCCGTCTCCAAGGCGGCGCTCGAGGCGCTGGCGCAGACCTACGCCGGCGAGACGCAGAACACGCCGATCCGCGTCGTCGTCGATCGATCCCGGGCCGCACCCGCACCGCGATGCGCGCCAAGGCGATGCCCGGCGAGGACCCGGAGACGCTGCCGCAGCCGTCGGAGATCGTGCCGCATCTCGTCGAGATGGCCTCGCCGGCCTTCGCAGCGCACCAACGTGCTCTTCGAGTTCCCGACCCGCAGCCTACACGGACATGGCCTGACGCGGCCTGACACCCATGCATCTCGTCCAGATCCTGCTGCCGCTTTACGACAACGAAGGCGATCGCGCTGCCGCACTGCGAATTTCGGCGCGTGTCGGCGCCGAGCTGGCGCGAAAGTTCGGCGGCCTGACCGCCTTCACCCGCGCGCCCGCCGAAGGGCGTGTGGAAGGAGCGACAGCGCCCGCCCGACGCACGACGAGATCGTCGTCTTCGAGGTGATGACCGAGAAGCTCGACCGCGCTGGTGGGCGCGACTACCGCCGCCAGCTGGAGCGCCGTTTTCGGCAGGAAGAGGTCGTCATCCGCGCCCAGCCGATCGAGCAGCTTTAGAGGCGATCGTGCTCGGCCCTGTTGACAAGTGGCGCTTGTCAACTACATTCGGCTTGAGATCGGGATGATCGAGAGCATCAGGCACAAAGGGCTAAGGCGCCTCTATGATACAGGTGATCGGCGGAACCTGAAGCAGGACCAGGTCAGACGCATCAGGCGCATCCTCGGCATTCTGGACACAGCTGTCCGGATCGAGGACGTGGACCAGCTGCCTGGAATGCGGCTCCATGCTCTGAAAGGAGAATACGAGGGCTTCTGGTCCGTGTCCGTTTCCGGCAACTGGAGGATCGTATTCCGCTTTGAGGATGGTGAGGTCCTGGATGTCGATCTCGTCGACTATCACTAGGGAAACGGAGAAGAGAAATGCCGATGATGAACCCGCCGCATCCCGGTGAGATCGTTCGGGAGGAGTGCCTTGCACCGCTTGGGCTCTCGGTGACTGAGGGCGCGAGGGTGCTCGGCGTCACCCGCCAGGCGCTGAACAACCTCGTCAACGAGAAGGCCGGCATCAGCCCGGAGATGGCGATCCGGCTGGAAAAGGCCTTCGGCTCGTCTGCTCACATGTGGCTGAGCCTTCAGGTGGCGTTCGAGCTGGCGCGAGCGCGAAAGCAGGAGGACAAGATCGCCGTCCAGCGTTACACGCCCGCAAAGAAAACTCCTGCACAACCCAGCTCCGTCTGAAGCCTCGGCCCCGCTACACGGATGCGGGCCAACTGGCGCGTGACGTTCCGGTTCAAGGATGGAGATGCCGTCGACATGACCTGTCGACGGCATCGCCTCAATCCCCTAAGTCTTCCGCTTCCGCCCCTCGTAGGGGTTCTCGTCCGCGCCGCAGCATCAGCCGGATCGGCACGCCGGCAAGCCCAAAATCCTCGCGCAGGCCGTTGACGAGATAGCGCTGGTAGGCGTCCGGCAGCGCCTCCGGGCGCGAGCAGGAGAGGATAGAAGGTCGGCGGCCGCGTCTTCGATTGCGTCAGGTATTTGAGCTTGATGCGCCGGCCGCGAGACGGCGGGCGGCGGGTGCTGCTCCGTCGTCGCCGCAAGCCAGCGGTTCAGCGCCGCCGTCGGCACGCGCTTGTTCCAGGTCGCGTGGACCTCGAGCACCGCCTCCATCAGCCGGTCGAGGCCGTGGCCGGTCAGGCCGGAGATCGGCACCATCGGCACGCCGCGCACCTGCGCTCAGCGTCTCCTCCAGATCGCGCCTGCAGCTCTTTCAGCCGCGCCTGCGGGTCGGCGACGAGGTCCCATTTGTTCAGCGCCAGCACCAGCGCCCGCCCCTCGTCGGCGACGAGGTCGGCGAGCTGCAGATCCTGCTTCTCCAGCGGCTCGGTCGCATCCATCAGGAGCACCACCACCTCGGCGAAGCGGATCACCCGCAGCGCGTCGCCGACCGAGAGCTTTTCGAGCTTCTCCGACCACCTTCGCCTTGCGGCGGATGCCGGCCGTGTCGGCGAGGCGGAACGGTTCGGCCGCGCCAGCTCCAGTCGACCGCGATCGCGTCGCGGGTGATGCCGGCCTCCGGCCCGGTCAGCATCCGCTCCTCGCCGATCAGCCGGTTGACCAGCGTCGATTTGCCGGCGTTCGGCTGGCCGATGATGGCGAGGTGCAGCGGCTTTTCTTCGCCGCCCGCTTCCGCGCCTTCCTCCGACGCTCGCCGCCTCGGCTCTCTCCTCCGCCGGCATCGCCGTCGCGGATCGCGTCGTAGACGTCCGGCATGCCGATGCCGTGCTCGGCGGAGACCGCGACCGGCTCGCCGAAGCCGAGCGAATAGGCCTCCAGCATGCCGCTCTCCGCCGCCCGGCCCTCCGCCTTGTTGGCGACGAGCGCCACCGGCTTGCCCGAGGTCGCGCACGCATTTCGGCAAAATGCTCGTCGGCGGGCGTGACGCCCGGCGCGCGCGTCGATCACGAAGAGCACGAGGTCGGCTTCGCCGATCGCCGCCTTCGGTCTGCCGGCGCATGCGGCCCTGCAAGCGTCTCCGGCGCCGGCCTCCTCGAGGCCGGCCGTGTCGATCAGCCGGAAGGCGAGGTCGCCGATAGCTCGCCTCCGCCTCGCGCCGGTCGCGGGTGACGCCGGGCAGATCGTGCGACCAGCGCCAGCCGCCTGCCGACCAGCCGGTTGAAGAGGGTCGATTTCCCGACGTTCGGCCGTCCGACGATGGCGACGGTGAAGGCCATGGCCGAGCTGGCCGCTTTACTGGAAGGCGGCGAGCGAGCCGTCGGCGGAGAGGACGAGGAGCTGCCCGCCGGCGGCGATCGGCTTGACGTAGGCCGGGCTCGGCAGCTGCGCGATCGACGACGATGTTGCCGGTGCCGGGATCGACGCCGATCATGCTTGCCGTCGTTCGACACCGCCCAGAGCAGGCTGCCGGCAAGCGTCGGGCCGGCCCAGACGGAGAAGAATTTCTTCTTGCGCACGACCGGCAGCGCCGTCCGCCAGAACACCTTGCCGGTCGCCCGGTCGAGCGCGACCATGTTGTCCTCGAGGTCGACGATGAAGATCGCGTTGCCGGAGACGGCCGGCGTCGACGCGCTGCCGATGTTCTGCTCCCACAGCCGCTCGCCGTCGGCAAGCCGCACCGCGATGGTGCGGCCCGACACGCCGGTCGCGTAGACGACGCCGTCGTAGATGACCGGGCTCGCCGCCACGTCGGTCAGGCCCGACACGGCGAGCGTGCGCGTCGAGCGGATCACCGCGTCGGCCCATTTCAGCTCGCCGGTCGTCGGTGTCGAAGGCGATCACCTCGCCCGACGAATAGGGCACCACGACGGTGTCGCCGGAGACCGCCGGGCTGGCGCTGGAAAGCACGCCGGCCGTTTCGGGGATGCCGGGATATTGCCAGGCCTCGGTGCCGTCCGCCTGGTTGACGGCGTGCAGCACGTTGGTGGCGCTGACGACGAAGACTTTGCCGCCGCTCGCCGTCGGCGCCGAGTGCGCCGGCGCGCTCAGCTTGAAGGCCCAGAGCGCGATTGCCGGTCGCCGCGTCGAGCGCCACCAGCTCGCCGAAGCCGGTCGCCGCGAAGATCGCCGTGCCGGAGGCGGCGATGCCGCCGCCGGTGGCGCGGCTCTTCTCGCCCTCCGGCGCGAGCGAGACCGACCAGTGCCTTGCCGCCGCCCGGCGACAGCGACGCTCACCGTGCCGCTCGCGTCGTAGACGAAGATGCGGCCGCCATAGACGAGCGGCGGCACCGACGGGCGGACATTGCGCTTGCTGGCCTTCTCGACCACCGGCACCCGCCAGGACGCCGCCCCCGACGCGCCCGCCAGGCTGACGTTGCCCGGCGCGTTGGCGGCGTTGCCGCCGGGCTGCGACCAGTCGGCAATGCCCGCGGCGCCGCCGATCGCCGGCGTGCCGCCGGCGACGTCGTCGGCGGCCTGCGGCAGCACGGCGAGGCGCTCGCCGGGCAGGATGTCCTCCTTCTTGGTTGAAGGGGTTCATGCCGCTGATCGCGCTGCAGCCGCCGAAGGATGCACGGCAAGCGCGAGGATCGGCGCGAGCGGAGCGAATCGGATGTGTGTCATGGCTTCCGCATGTCTCTCTATTGCGGCGGATTTTGCGTCGGCGGCGCAGCGCCCTGCGGTGGAGCAGGTGCCGCGGCGCCGGGAGCCGGCGCTTGCGGCTCCGCCGGCAGAGCCGCAGGTTGCGGCGGCGCGGCGGGAGCTGCTGGGGCGGCAGGCGCGGCAGGGGCGGCGGGTTCGGCAGGGGCGGCGGGTGCGGCAGCAGGCGCCGGTTTTGAAGGCGCCGTCTGGACGGTGCCAGGTTCAGGGCTCGCCGCCTCGGGCGTCGCGAGCACCGCCGGAGCGGCGGGCGGAGCCGGGCTTTCGCTCGGGGCCGGCGTGTTGGCAGGCGGCATAGGCGCGTCCGCGGCCGGTGCCGGTCCCGGTGCTGGTGCTGGTGCTGCCGCCGGTTCCGCCGGAGCAGCATCGGTGGCAAGGCTCGGCGCCAGCACCGGCGCTTCGCCTTCCGGCACCGCCAGTTCGGCCGGCGCCTCAGATTGCGCCGCTGCAGGCGCAGGCGCTACGGCACCGTCTGCGGCGTTCCCCTCCGTGCCCGGGGCGGCAAGCTGGCCGTCGATCAGCGCCATCATCATGCCGGAGCGCACCCACAGGTCCGGCGGCGTCTCGGCGTCCTGCTGGATTTGCGCGAAATAGTCGCGCGCCTGCTGCAGCTCGCCGCTTTGATAGGCCGCCATGCCGAGCACTTCGCGCGCCGCATGGCGCCAGGGATTGCCGGCTTCGTCGAGCGGCGCGGCGCGCTCCTTCGCCCCGGCGAGGTCGCCCGTGTCGAGCGCCAGCAGCGCGGCGCGGATCCGCGCCAAGTCGCGGAGCGGCTCCGACACGTCGGCATCAGTCGGCCACAGCGTCATAGGCGGCAATCGCCTCAGGCTTCGCGCCAGCAGCGGCCTTCTCGCCGGCGAGCCGCAGCTGCGCCAGCGCGGCATAGCCGCCGCCCTCCTCGGCGATCTCGGCAAGCTCCGCCTCGCCGAGCGCCTTGTTCTCGCCCTGCAGATTCTCCATGCGCCGCCATGAAGCGGTCGCCGGCCTGCGCGGCCTGCCGCTCCTGCCACCAGATCCAGCCGCGATAACCGGCGGTGACCAGCACGACGAGCACGCAGACGCCGATGATCAGCGGCGCGAAGCGGTCCCAGATCGCCTTCAGCTGCGCGCGGCGCAGCTCCTCGTCGACCTCGCGGATGAATTGTTCGGACTGGCGGTCGTCGTTGGCCATCGGCAATGATTTTGGATCGGGCAGAAACGCATGGCGGGACGCCCCGCCGAAAAGCCCGCGAAGCGGCGCGGACCCTACCGGCTTTGCCCCGGCGAAGCAACGGAAAGAGCGGGTGCGCCAGCTTAGAGGCAGTCGATGGAAGCCACCCATCCTCCCTCATGCTGAGGTGCCCGTCCTGAGCCTGCGAAGGTCGGGCCTCGAAGCACGCACCACGGAATTCCCTGCGCCCTCTGGACGATCCTTCGAGGCGGTGCCGACTACGTCGGCCCGCACCTCAGGATGAGGCTCAAATAGACGGCCCGTGCCCCCTACCGCTTCGGCTGATAGACCTGCTCCGGGCCCGGAAAGCTGCCGCTCCGCACCTCCTCCGCATAGGCCGCCACCGCCTCCTCGATGTGGCTCCGGAGCGACCCGAATTTCTTCACGAATTTCGGCGCCCGCTCGCTCAGGCCCAGCATGTCTTCCAGCACCAGGATCTGCCCGTCGCAGGCGGGCGACGCGCCGATGCCGATCGTCGGCGCCGCGATCGAGCCGGTGATGGCGCGCGCGACCGGCTCGACGATCCCCTCCAGCACGATGGCGAAGGCGCCGGCATCGGCGATGGCGCGCGCGTCCGCCTCCAGGAGCTTCTGCCCCTCCTCGCCGCGGCCCTGCACGCGAAAGCCGCCCATCGTGTTGACCGCCTGCGGCGTCAGCCCGACATGGCCCATCACCGGGCACGCCGCGGCTTGACCAGGAAGGCGACCGTCTCCGCCATGTGCGCGCCGCCCTCCAGCTTGATCGCCCCGGCGCCGGTCTCCTTCAGCACCCGCGCGGCGTTGCGGAACGCCTGCTCGCGGCTCTCCTCGTAGGAGCCGAACGGCATGTCGACGACGACCAGCGCGCGCTTCGAGCCGCGCATCACCGCCCGCCCCTGCAGGATCATCATGTCGAGCGTCACCGGCACGGTCGTCTCCAGGCCGTGCATGACCATGCCGAGCGAATCGCCGACCAGGATGAAGTCGCAATAGCGGTCGACGATGCCCGCCGTGTGGGCGTGGTAGGCGGTCAGCGAGACGATCTTCTCGCCGCCCTTGCGGCCGGCGATGTCGACGGCCGTGATGCGCCGCTGCTCCTTCTGCACGGACATTCTTAGGCCAGCGGGCTCACGCCGATCAGCCATTCGTGCACGCGCCACACGAGCGCCGCCCAGAGCACCACGCCGAGCACCACGCGCGATCGCGTCGTTCCGCGCCGGCCCGGCGACGCGGACCTTGCCCGCAGCCCGGTCGCGCCGCCGGTTCGCGGCGTAAGTCGGCGATCGCCCAGACCAGGAACGAGCCGAACAGCAGCAGGTCGGCGAGCGTGCCGTTGGCGAGGAGATGCGCGAACGCCCACACCTTGACCGCCAGGATCATCGGATGGCCGAGCCGCGCCTTGAGCCGCCCGGCGGGCACGATGAAGATCGCGCAGCAGGATGCAGCGCGATCAGGTTGAGCAGGATGGCGATGTGCCGCGTCCAGACCGGCGGCTCCCAGAGCACCACCGGGTCGAGCCGCGTCAGGCCGTAGCCCCAGACGATGAGGACGAGGCCGACCAGCGAGACCAGCGAGTAGATGCCCCTTCCAGGGCCCCTCGCCGAGCCGCGCGATCATGCCGCGCGCGCCAGTCCTCGGCGAAGATCCGCACGGAATGGCTGCCCAGGAAGATGACGAGGCCAAGGATCAGGACGACCATCTTCGCTCCCCATTCGCCGCCCTCAGGGCTAGCCCAGGCGGTGAGTGGGTGCAAGGCAGCCGCTCAATGTCGCTTCGCCGGGCGCAAGTCCCAGGCAACCCGCATCACGACTTCCAGGGGCGATGGGGGATAAGATTTTTGGCTTCTGCCCGGTAAGTCTCTGCCTCAACAGCAATTTCCAAAATAGTTTTAGGAATCTTATCCGCGTCCCGAAAACCTGTGCTATATCCCTCCTGCCGCTCTTCACCGGAGGGTCTGTGGTGCACCGGAGCTCCATGGGAAGGGCGGGCGGCCCCCGCGGCTGAGCCGGTTTTCCGGACCGGCGCTTCCCCGGGAGGCCCCGAGAGCTTCGCCCGACCGGCACTACGACCGGTCTGTCGCGGTGTGCGGCTTTAAACCCGGAGGATCGCTTCGGCTTGATCCGACGATGGGGGAAGCGCGAAGGAATGGGGCCTGATAAGCCGCGCGGACTCCCCACCGTTTAGCAAGCGCTTTTTTGACTTGCCGCTGCGGTGGCGAACAGGGTGCGGCTGGCGAGCATGGCGCAGGCAACGGCGAGCAGACGGTCGGCGACGGAGCGAAGCGCGCGGGCATGCGAATGGCCGCGTTGGCGCAGGGCGGCGTATTTGGCGCGGCTTCGCGGGTCGTGCTGGATGGCGGTGCGCGCCCAATGATGGACGGCGTCGCTGAGGCGGCGATGACAAGCCCGGCGGCGCAGGACGATGCGGCGCTTGCCCGACTGCTTGGTCACCGGGGCGACGCCGGACAAGCAGCGCAGCGCCTGATAGTCTCGCTCGCGCAGGGCCTCGCCGGCCTCTGCGAGCAGCGTGGCGCAGACGATCCTTCCGATGCCTGGCAGGGATCTCAGGATGGTCACGTCACGCTGCTCTTGCGGCTGCCCCGGCGCGTCCTCCTCGGGCGCAGCGAGGCTGGCGAGCAGGCGATCGAGCTCGCCGTGCGCCTCTTTGATCTGGCGGCTGACGAGGCGCAGGCGGGGAATGAGCGTGCGGATGTGGGCGGTTGCCGCCTCGGTGGCGCCGGCGGCGACCTGGATGGGCGGCCGGCGGAGCTGCTTCAAGGCCTCGGCCGCATCGAAGCGGCGGATGCGATGCCGCTTGAGGAGCTTGGCGAGACTGGCTTGGCGGAGGCGGCGGGCCTTATCGGGCGTCGGCGCGCTCTCCCACAGTTGCAGGAACCATTCGGCGGCGAGATCATCGGCGAGCTCCAGCATGGCCGGGAAGTAGCGCCAGAGCTGGTCTCGCATGCGGTTGGCGAGACGGACCTGCTCGACGGTCAGTTCGTCGGCGATCCGCGACCATTCGCGCAGCTCGATGACCAGCGGATCGGCCGGCCGCAACGGACGCAGGCGCGGCCGGTCGGTCCTCAGCGCATCGGCCAGCACCTCGGCGTCGCGGCTGTCGTCCTTGGCGCCGGCCAGCGTGAAGCGGTCGCGGAAGCGGTCGAGCTGCTTGGGATTGACCGCGTAGACGGTGAAGCCGCGCTCCATGAGCGCCTCAACGACCGGCCCGTGCGGCACCTCGATGGCGACATGCACCGCTTGCGGCGCGGCGCCGCTCGCGGCGATCAGCCAGGCGCCCATCTCAGCCAGGCCCTCGCCGCCATGAGCGAAGCTGCGCACGCGCTTGCCGCGCCCCTGCGCATCCGACAGACAAACGACATGCGCCTGCGACGCCCAATCGACGCCGGCATACCAGATCGGCTGTTCTTCCATGCTCCTCTCCCTGTTCTCGCAACGAGCCCGCCGCGACGTCGGCCGATCCCTGTACTGGCGCTCAAGGGCGCGGTCTCCCCACTGGGCCTGCAATCGCAGCCGCCAGCCGGGGCACATGTCCGCGCGTGGTGCTCGCCGCTTTGACAGCGGCGGCGCTGGGGCGCTTCGGTCGCTCCCGGCCGGCCGGCCCCGGTCCTCCTGTCTGAGCCGATTCGCCGGACCCGCGAAGCCGCCCGCCCGCTACGGCGCCACGGAGGGCGCGCGTGCGGCCGACTTCGCTTTCGCCGAGCCAAGCTTTGCAGGATCACCGGCCATCACCGGTACAGGGGCGCTTGGGAGCGCCGTCTTTGTTTTGTTTTCGCGAGGTGTTCTTTAAGCGCCCCGCCACCCCTCCTCAAAGCGAGGAGGACCGAAATTCTCCAAAGCCTCGGGCCGGAAGGTCGCGGGACGATGAAGCGCGCCCGCGAAAAACCCTCTCCCACGCGAAGTCGGGTGTTCCCGACTTCGCCATCAAGAGTGCCGAAGCGGGGAACACCCCGCTTCGGAGGAGAGGGTGTCGCCGCAGGCGACGGGTGAGGGCGTACGGCGTCTCCGAGAGGGGCGCCCAACCGGCGGCGCCGCACGCCCTCATCCGGCTGCTTCGCAGCCACCTTCTCCCCACCGGAGAAGGTTCCGGCTGCAGCTCAGAAGACGTTGGGATAGATGTAGTAGATGATGATGCGCTCGATGAGGAAGATCAGCAGCAGCAGGATTACCGGCGAGATGTCGAGGCCGCCGATATTCGGCACGTAGCGGCGGATCGGCCTGAGTGCCGGCTCGGTCAGCTGGTAGAGCACGCGGCCGATCGTGGCGACGAACTGGTTGCGCGGATTGACCACGCCGAACGCATAGAGCCACGAGAAGATGGCGCTGGCGATGACCACCCATTTATAGAGGCCGAGCACCAGGAGGACGACGTCGAGGATCGCGCGCATCGGATCTCCGGGGGCGGCGGGGGGCGGGACAGGCGCCATGTAGACACGCCGCCCCGGCCTGACAAGCCGACGGACACGCACGGCATGCACAGCCCGGCGCCGTGCTTGACACCCCGAGGGGCGAATCCCTAAATGCGCCTCGCCCGCCCAGGGCGTCCCGCAAGGGAACGGGGCCGTAGCTCAGATGGGAGAGCGCTGCAATCGCACTGCAGAGGTCAGCGGTTCGATCCCGCTCGGCTCCACCATTTCGCCCAGCTCAGGTCTTCAGCCGGTAGCCGGTCCGGAAAATCCACCAGACGGCGACCAGGCATAGCGCCAGGAAACCGAGCGTCATGGCGAGGCTGATGGCGACGCCGACGTCGGCGATGCCGTAAAAGCTCCAGCGGAAGCCGCTGACCAGGTAGACCACCGGGTTGAACAGCGTGAGCGTCCGCCAGAACGGCGGCAGCATGTCGATGGAATAGAATGAGCCGCCGAGAAAAGTCAGCGGCATGACGATCAGCATCGGCACCAGCTGCAGTTTCTCGAAACCGTCGGCCCAGATGCCGATGATGAAGCCGAACAGGCTGAAGGTCACCGAGGTCAGCACCAGGAAAAGCAGCATCACCAGCGGGTGCTCGATGCGGAGCGGCACGAACAGGCCGGCAGTGGCCAGGATGATCGTGCCGAGGATGATCGACTTGGTCGCCGCTGCGCCGACATAGCCAATGACGATTTCCAGCGGCGACACCGGCGCCGACAGGAGCTCGTAGATCGTGCCGACGAACCTGGGGAAATAGATGCCGAACGAGGCGTTGGAGATGCTCTCCGTCAGGAGCGACAGCATGATCAGGCCCGGCACAATGAAGGCGCCGTAGGGGATGCCGTCGATCGTCTCGATGCGCGAGCCGATCGCCGCGCCGAACACGACGAAATAGAGCGACGTGGAAAGGACCGGGGAGACGATGCTCTGCAGCAGCGTGCGGCCGGTGCGCGCCATCTCGAACTTGTAGATGGCGCCGATGGCGTGGACGTTCATGGGCGCTCGCTGACCAGGTTTACAAAAATCTCTTCCAGCGAGCTCTGCTCGGTCTGCAGGTCGCGGAAGCGGATGCCGGCCTCGTTGAGGGCGCGGAGCAGCGCGGTGATGCCGGTTCGCTCGCGCTGCGTGTCGTAGGTGTAGACCAGCTCGGTGCCGTCCGCGGCGAGCGTCAGCCCGTATGGCGCCAGCGCTGCGGGTATTGCGGCGAGCGGCGCCGGCAGCTGCAGCGTCAGCTGCTTTCTGCCGAGCTTGCGCATCAGCTCCGCCTTCTCCTCCACCAGGATGATCTCGCCCTTCGAGATCACGCCGATGCGGTCGGCCATCTCTTCGGCCTCAGCGATGTAATGCGTCGTCAGGATGATGGTCACGCCGGAGGCGCGGAGCTTCCGCACCACCTCCCACATGTCGCGGCGGAGTTCCACGTCGACCCCGGCGGTCGGCTCGTCGAGGAACAGGATCTTCGGCTCGTGCGACAGCGCCTTGGCGATCAGCACGCGCCGCTTCATGCCGCCCGACAGCGTCATGATCTTGCTGTCCTTGCGGTCCCACAGCGACAGCTCGCGGAGCACCTTCTCGACATGCGCCGGGTCCTTGGGCTTGCCGAACAGGCCGCGGCTGAAATTGACGTCCGCCCAGACCGTCTCGAAGGCGTTGGTGGTCAGCTCCTGCGGCACCAGGCCGATTTTTGCCCGCGCGGCGCGATAGTCGCGGACGATGTCATGGCCGTCGACGAAGATTTTTCCCGCGCTCGGATTGACGAGGCCGCAGATCGTGCCGATCAGCGTCGTCTTGCCGGCACCGTTCGGGCCAAGCAGCGCAAAGATCTCGCCGCGCTCGATGTCGAGGTCGATGTTCTTCAGCGCCTGCAAGCCCGACGCATAGGTCTTCGACAGGCCTTTGACGGAAACGATCGGCTGCATGGGTCCGCTACGCAGCCTGCTGCTCGGCGTCGATAAGGCGGAGAAGGCGGGTGAGGATCGTGGCAACCCCCTTCAGCCGGTCGACGCCGCGCTCCCAGTCGCGGATGAACACCACCTTCTGGTCGGGGCGGACTTTCGCCATCGAGCCCTGCTCGCCGATATAGCGGATGAGGCCCGCGCCGTTGGCGAACTGGTTGCCGCGGAAGGCGATGACCACGCCCTTCGGGCCGGCATCGACCTTCTCCACATTGGCGCGGCGGCAGAGCGATTTCACGAACACCACCTTCAAAAGACTGTCTACCTCCTCCGGCAGCGGCCCGAAGCGATCGATCAGCTCGGCGCCGAAGGCGTCGATCTCGGCCGCGTCGTCGAGGTCGGCGAGCCGGCGGTAGAGGCTCATGCGAAGCTGCAGGTCCGGCACATAGGCCTCCGGGATCATCACCGGCATGCCGATGGTGATTTGCGGCGACCAGCGCTCCTCGCCGATTTCGTCGCCGCCCGCCTTGAGGCTCGCCACCGCCTCCTCCAGCATCTGCTGGTAGAGCTCGAAGCCGACCTCCTTGATATGGCCGGACTGCTCCTCGCCCAAAAGATTGCCGGCGCCGCGGATGTCG
This sequence comes from uncultured Alphaproteobacteria bacterium, assembly GCA_963846475.1. GTDB lineage: Bacteria > Pseudomonadota > Alphaproteobacteria > Rhizobiales > Afifellaceae > DASWJZ01. The sequence goes on from CAWJVZ010000004.1 coordinate 314,585, forward strand.
AGGTCGTGGCTGGCGAGCTGGAAGCCCGCGCCGAGCGTGTCGAGCGACTGCAGCACCTTCAGGCGCCGCTCCGCGGTGCCGGTCAGGGTCTTGTCCGGCGGCACGGTGAAAAGCGCATAGGCACGCTGCTTGGAGCGGCCGATGCGGCCGCGGAGCTGGTAGAGCTGGGACAGGCCGAACATGTCGGCGCGGTGGACGATCAGCGTGTTGGCGGTCGGGATGTCGAGTCCGGATTCGACGATCGTGGTGGATAGCAGGATGTCGTACTGGCCGTCGTAAAAGGCGTTCATCACCGCGTCGAGCGCGCTGGCCGGCATCTGGCCGTGCGCTACCGCGACCTTCGCCTCGGGCATGTTATGGTCCAGAAAATCCTTGACCTCGGCCAGGTCGGAAATGCGCGGCACGACGTAGAAGGATTGCCCGCCGCGCAGCCGCTCGCGAAGCAGCGCCTCGCGGATCGTGAGCGCGTCGAAAGGGGCGATGAAGGTGCGGACGGCAAGCCGGTCGATCGGCGGCGTCGCGATCATCGAGAGGTCGCGGACGCCGGTCAGCGCCAGCTGCAAAGTGCGCGGGATGGGCGTGGCGGTGAGCGTCAGCACGTGGACGGACGAGCGGAGCTCCTTCAGCCGCTCCTTGTGCTTGACGCCGAAATGCTGCTCCTCGTCGACGATGAGCAATGCGAGGTCGCGGAACGCTATGCCTTTGCCGAGCAGGGCATGGGTGCCGATGACGATATCGATCGTGCCGTCGGCGATGCCCTTCTTGACGCGCGGCGAGCTCGGTGGCGCCGACCAGCCGGGAGGCTTGGCCGATATTGAGCGGCAAGCCGCGAAAACGGTCGACGAAGGTCTTGAAATGCTGGCGGGCGAGGAGCGTCGTCGGCACCACGACGGCGACCTGGCGGCCGTTCATGGCGGCGACGAAGGCGGCGCGGAGCGCCACTTCCGTCTTGCCGAAGCCGACGTCGCCGCAGATCAGCCGGTCCATCGGCCGGCCGGCGACGAGATCCTCCAGCGCCGCCTCGATGGCGGCCATCTGGTCGTCCGTCTCCTCGTAGGGGAAGCGCGCGGCGAACTCGTCGTAGAGCCCGGAGGGCGGCGGCAGCTCGGGCGCTTTCTTCAGAAGCCGCGCGGCCGCCGTCTTGATCAGCGCATCGGCCATGTCGCGGATGCGCTTCTTCAGCCGCGCCTTGCGGTTCTGCCAGCCGACGCCGCCGAGCTTGTCGAGATCGGCCTCGGCGCCCTCGGCGCCGTAGCGGGTCAGCAGCTCGATGTTTTCCACCGGCAGGAACAGCCGGTCGTTGCCGGCATAGAGGAGCTCCAGGCAATCATGCGGAGCGCCGGCCGCCTCGATGGTCCTGAGGCCCACGAAGCGGCCGATGCCGTGATCGACATGGACGACGAGGTCGTTGGCGGAGAGGCTGCCGACCTCCGTCAGCGCATCGACGGCGCGCTTGCGCTTACGCGCGGCGCGCACGAGCCGGTCGCCAAGCACGTCCTGGTCGCCGATGATCGCCAGGTCGGGCGTCTCGAAGCCGGATTCCAGCGGCAGCACGGCGAGGCCGGTGACGCCCGGCTTCAGCCCGGAAAGGTCGCCAAAGGTTTCGACCGGCTGCAGCGCGGTCAGGCCGTGATCGACCAGCACCTGGCCCAGGCGGTCGCGGGCGCCCTCGCTCCACGAGGCGAGCACGATTTTTCGGCCGGCCTGCCGCAGCCCGGCGATGTGCTGCACCAGCGCGTCGAAAACGTTGACGTCGCCGGCGGCGCGCTCGGCGGCGAAGGAGCGGCCCATCCGGCCGCCGATGTCGATCGCCGTGCCCTCTTGCGGCTGCTGCGAATGGCGTCAGATGCGCGTTGGGAATGTCGGCGAGGAGCGAACGCCAGGATCCGCTGCTGAGGTAGAGCGCGTTCGGCGGGATCGGCTTGTAGGGAGCGGAGCCGGTGCCGACGCCTTTCTCGGCGGCGTCGCGCCTCGCCTCGTAATGGTCGCGGACCTGATCGAGGCGATCGTCGATCGTCTCCTCGACAAGATGGTCGATGACGACCGGCGCGCCGGCAAGATAGTCGAACAGCGTCTCCAGCCGCTCGTAGAAGAAGGGCAGCCAGTGCTCCATGCCGGCGAAGCGGCGGCCTTCGCTTACCGCCTCGTAGAGCGGATCGGCGCGGATGACGGCGCCGAAGGCGGCGCGGTAATTCTGCCGGAAGCGGCTGATCGTCTCCTCCGTCAGGATCGCCTCGCTTGCCGGCACGAGGTCGAGGCGCGGCACCTGGCCGGTGGTGCGCTGGCTGGCCGGGTCGAAGGGGCGGATCGTCTCCAGCGTATCGCCGAAGAAATCGAGGCGGATCGGCGCGGGCGTGCCGGGCGCCCAGAGGTCGACGATGCCGCCGCGCACGGCGTACTCGCCGAATTCGCGCACCGTCGCGGTGCGGTCGAAGCCGTTGGTCGCCGAGCCAGGCGATCAGCCCATCCATGGCGACCACATCGCCGGCAGACGCCGCGAACACGCGCGCCGCGACGCTCTGCCGGTCCGGCACGCGCTGGACGATGGCATTGGCGGTGGTGAAGACGACGCGCGGGCCCGCTATGCGGCTGCAGGAGTTCATGCAGCGCGCTCATCCGCCGGGCGGAGATCTCGGCGTTCGGCGAGACGCGGTCGTAGGGCAGGCTGTCCCAGGCCGGAAACGTCAGCGTCGGAACGGCGGGCGCGAAGAAGGCGAGCGCCGTCTCCGCCTGCGCTAGGCGGCGGGCGTCGCGGGCGACGAAAAGGATCGTCCCCTCGGCCTCGGCGAGCCGCGCCGAGAATGCGGCCCTCCAGCCCGTCCGGCACGCCGCCAAGCGTGACGCCGGTGCGGCCGCGGAAGAGGCTCGACAGCGGATCGGAGGCGGAAAATCGCTCAGTCTTGTTCATGGATCCCGGAATGATGGCGGACGAGGGCAGCATAGAGCGGCGTCGAATAATTGGCGGCGACCGGCTCCGCGCCGGTGATCCAGGCGAAGAGCGCCGGATCCGGCACCTCCATCAGCGCTTCGAAATCGGCGAGATCGCGTTCGTTGAGGTCCGCTATATGGGCATCGGCGAAGCGCCCGAGAAGCAGGTCCATCTCGCGCGTGCCGCGATGCCAGGCGCGGAACAGCGCGCGCCGCCGTCGCGGGTCGAGGCCGTCGCTGGAGCGCGCGGTGCCGGTCATCTGGAGCGACCTGCTAAATCTGAACAGCGATAGTTACAAGATGCGGAGGCGAGGCGCTCAGGCTATGCTCTGGAGTAATCCTTCGATGTCGATCTCCACCCCTGGCGGGTCAAGGCGAAGCACACCGCCTCTGACAATCCGGGTCACGAAAACGTCCCCCTCGTTCCGTGCATGATGGAGGGTCGGCCGGCCCTCCGGATCGAAAATCAGGTAGTGCTGGATGCTCGGAACGCTGCTGTACCCCATCAGCTTCGCTGACGCGTCTATGTGTCGGGTCGACGGCGACAAAACCTCGACGACGATGATCGGATTCGGCACTTCGACCGCGGCTTTCGGGAGCTTCGGACCGCAGTATACGAGCGCATCGGGCTCATGCGCCGTATGGCGATCGATGCGGACCGTCATTCCGTCCGGCAGCATCTCACAAGGCAATTCCGCGCGGCGGATTGCTGCCGATAGCGCGGCCTGGACTGCGAACTTCATTCTTGCATGGATGGCCCGCTCCGGGGCCATTGAATAGACTTCGCCGGCATAAAGCTCGTACCTCCCGGGCCGGCCTTCCGCCCACTCCAGGTATTCGTCTACGGTCATTTTAGGCAGTGGAAGTGCACCCATGCCTGCAAAGTATCACCCCTGCTTGGACAGGCCAATCAGCCCATAACTTGGCCAATATGCGCCCTTCTCTCCTCGATCCGCTCTTCGCGCCGGCGCAGACATTGCCGGGCGTCGGTTCGCGCATCGCGGCGCTGATCGCCAGGGCCGTCGGAGCGGAGGGCGAGGAGCCGATCGTCCGCGACCTGCTGTTCCACCTGCCCGCCGGCGCGATCGACCGCCGCAGGCGCCCGCCGCTCTACGAGATGCCGCCCTCCGGCATCGTCACGGTGGAGGGCATCGTGGAACGGATCGAGAAGCCGCGCGGTCTCGACGGGCCCTGGCGGATCGTGCTCGCCGAGGGCAATGCGGCGATCCAGATCGTCTATTTCCGGGCGCAGTCGGACTGGCTGAAGAAGCTCTACCCGATCGGCGAACGGCGGATCGTCAGCGGTCAGGTCGAATGGTTCGACATGCGCCCGCAGATCCGCCACCCGGACTATGTGCTCGACCCCGAGCATGCGGGCGCGCTGCCCGCCGTCGAGCCGGTCTATCGCCTGACCGCGGAGCTCTCGCCAAAGGTGCTGCGTCGCGCCGTCGCCGGCGCGCTGGAGCGCCTGCCCGAGCTGCCGGAATGGCTATCGCCGGACCTTGTCGCCGCGCGCGGCTGGCCGGGCTTCGCCGACGCGTTGCGGGAGGTCCACCGGCCGGCGAGCGTCGAAGGCTCCGGCCCGTCCGGCCCGGCCTGGCAGCGGCTCGCCTTCGACGAGCTGGTCGCCAGCCAGCTCGCGCTGGCGCTGGTGCGCGGCAGCCTGCAAGCGCGGGCGCGGCACGCCGTGGCGGGCCGAGGGACGGCTGCGGCAGCGCATCGAAGGCGCCCTGCCCTTCAGCCTGACGCCTCGCAGCGCCAGGCGCTCGCCGAGATCGAGCGCGACCTCGCCGGCGACGACCGCATGCTGCGGCTGCTGCAGGGCGACGTCGGCTCCGGCAAGACCATCGTCGCGCTGATCGCGATGGCGACGATCGCCGAGGCCGGCGGCCAGGCGGCGCTGATGGCGCCGACGGAGCTGCTTGCCCGGCAGCATTTCGCCACGATCGCGCCGCTCGCGGCCGCCGCCGGCATCGAGGCCGTGCTGCTGACCGGCAAGGACCGCGCCGCCGAGCGCGCCGGCGGCGCTCGGCCGCATCGCTTCGGGAAGCGCCAGCATCGTCGTCGGCACGCATGCGCTGTTCCAGGCCGGCGTCGAGTTCCAGCGGCTCGGCCTCGTCGTGGTCGACGAGCAGCATCGCTTCGGCGTGCATCAGCGGCTGGCGCTCTCGGCCAAGGGCGAGGCGCCGGACGTGCTGGTGATGACGGCGACGCCGATCCCGCGCACGCTGGTCCTCTCCTATTTCGGCGACATGGACGTGTCGCAGCTCACCGAAAAGCCGGCCGGTCGGCAGCCGATCGACACGCGCGCGGTGCCGCTCGACCGGCTCGACGAGGTGGTGGCGCGCATCGGCCGGGCGATCGATGCGGGCGGCAAGGCCTATTGGGTGTGCCCGCTGGTGGCGGAATCGGAGAAGACCGACGTCGCCGCCGCCGAGGAGCGCTTCGCCGCGCTGCAAAAAGGCCTTCGGCCAGCGCGTCGGGCTGGTGCATGGCCGCATGAGCGCGGCGGAGAAGGAGCGCGGCGATGGAGGCCTTCCGCGCCGGCGAAACGGCGATCCTCGTCTCCACGACGGTCATCGAGGTCGGCGTCGACGTGCCGGACGCCACGATCATGGTCATCGAGCACGCCGAGCGCTTCGGGCTGGCGCAGCTGCACCAGCTGCGCGGCCGTGTCGGGCGCGGCCAGGCGCGCTCCGCCTGCCTGCTCCTCTACCGCGCGCCGCTCGGCGAGACGGCGCGGGCGCGGCTTGCGGTCATGCGCGAGACCGAGGACGGCTTCCGCATCGCCGAGGAGGATCTGCGGCTGCGCGGCGAAGGCGACCTGCTCGGCACGCGGCAATCCGGCATGCCGGGCTTCCGCATGGCGCTGCCGGAGGTGCACGGCGAGCTGCTGCCGCTCGCCCGCGACGAGGCGAAGCTGGCGCTGGCGCGCGATCCGGGCTTTGCGTCGAAGCCGCGCCGAGGCGCTGCGGCTGCTCCTCTACCTCTTCGGGCGCGACGAGGCCGTCCGCCTCATGCGCGCCGGCTGACGGTTCCGCGGCTTCGTCGAGCTCGTCTGCCGTCGGCGCGGAGCCGCTCGGCGGCGGGGTAGTCGGGGCGCCACCAGGCCGGCCGAGATGATCATCTTGGCCGCCTCCTCGACGCTCATGTCGAGGATGACGACGTCGCGCCGCGGCACAAGACGAGGAATCCGGCGGTGACGTTCGGCGTATTGGGCACGAACAGCGCCATAAGGTTCTCTTCCGGCGAGCCGGCCGGTCACCTCGCCCTTGGCCCGCGTTGCGACGAACCCGACCCGCCAGACGCCTTTGCGCGGATATTCGATCAGGCCGACCTTCTGGAAGGACCGGCTCGACTGCGACAGCACGGTCTGGAAGAGCTGCCGCAGGCCGCGATAGAGGTTGCGCACCAGCGGCACGCGGTCGAGCAGCAGCTCGCCGTAGGAGACGATCGTCCGCCCGACGATGCTCGCGGTCATGAAGCCGAGCAGCGTCAGGATGAGGATGGCGAAAAGCAGCCCCACGCCGGGCACCGAGAACGGCAGGTAATTGTCGGGGTTGTAGACGCTCGGGATCAGCGGCTTGACGCGGCTGTCCACCCAATGGACGAAGGCCCAGGTCAGATAGATGGTGATGCCGATCGGCGCGGCGACGACGATGCCGGTGAGAAAATAGTTCCTGAGGCGGATTCGCGCCCGCGACCGCCGCCGCCTCGGCGGCGTCTGCTTCTGAACGAGTTCGTCCAGGTCCATTCACGCGCTCCCGCTTCGTCCGAACGAGCGGCCGAAGGCTCGATATTCCGATGCGCCCCCCGGATGCCAGTCTCAGACTAGATGGGCGCAGGCCGCAAGGACGGATCAAATCGCCGTCATTCGACGGTGACCGACTTTGCCAGATTGCGCGGCTGGTCGACGTCGGTGCCGCGCACCAGAGCCGTGTGGTAGGCGATGAGCTGGACGGGGATGGCGTAGACGATCGGCGCGACCTCGGGGGCGAGATCCGGCAGGACCAGGGTCGCCATCGTATCCAGCGAGGCTTCCTCGGCGCCGCGGCGGTCGGTCAGCAGGATGATGCGGCCGCCGCGCGCCGCCACCTCCTGCATGTTGGAGACGGTCTTCTCGAACAGCCCGTCGTGCGGCGCGATGACGATGACCGGCACCGTCTCGTCGATCAGCGCGATCGGCCCGTGCTTCAGCTCGCCCGCCGCATAGCCCTCGGCGTGGATGTAGGAGATCTCCTTCAGCTTCAGCGCGCCTTCCATGGCCAGCGGAAACGACGTGCCGCGGCCGAGATAGAGGACGTCGGAGGCCTTGGCGAGCTCCTTGGCCAGCCCCTCGATCTGCTCCTCCAGCTTCAGGGCGTGCGAAGCGTGGCGGGGCACCTCGATGGCGGCGGTGACGAGACGCTCTTCCTCTTCTGCCGAGATCGCGCCGCGCTGGCGGGCGGCGGCGACGGCGAGCGCGAACAGAAGCCGTCAGCTGGCAGGTGAACGCCTTGGTGGAGGCGACGCCGATCTCCGGGCCGGCCAGCGTCGGCAGCACGTAATCCGCCTCGCGGGCGATGGTCGAAGCCGGCACGTTCACCACTGCGCCGATCTTCTGGCCGGCGCTCTGGCAATAGCGGAGCGAGGCAAGCGTGTCGGCCGTCTCGCCCGACTGCGAGATGAAAAGCGCCAGGCCATCGGGGTCGAGCGGCGATTCGCGGTAGCGGAACTCCGACGCGATATCGACGTCGACGGGCAGCCGCGCGATCTTCTCGAACCAGTATTTGCCGACCAGCCCGGCATAGTGGGCCGTGCCGCAGGCCGACATTGCGAGCCGGCTCAAGCGCCGGAAATCGATCGGCGCATTTTCGGGCAGAGCGGCGCGGCAGGTGGTGAAATCGACGTAGTGCGCCAGCGTGTGGGAGATCACCTCCGGCTGCTCGTAGATCTCCTTCAGCATGAAGTGGCGGTGATTGCCCTTGTCCACCGTCAGGCTGGCGGCGACGGCATGGACAATCGGCCGCTCGACCACGACGCCTTTGTCGTTGAAGATCTGCAGGGAATGGCGCGTCACCACCGCCCAGTCGCCGTCCTCCAGATAGGTGATGGAATCGGTGCAGAGGCGAAAGCGCGACGGCGTCGGAGCCCAAAAACATCTCGCCGCTGCCGTGGCCGACGGCGAGCGGCGGGCCGCGGCGGGCGCCCACCAGCAGGTCCTCCTCGCCGGCGAAGAGCACCGCAAGCGCGAAGGCGCCCTCCAGCCGCTTCAGCGTCTCGGCCATGGCTTCGACCGGCTTCAGGCCACGCTCAAGGCCCATCGTTATGAGATGCGCCACCACCTCCGTGTCGGTGTCGCTGGAGAATTCGCGGCCGGCGGCGCGGATTTCCCGCTTCAGCGCCTGGAAATTCTCGATGATGCCGTTGTGGACGATGGCGACGCGGTCGGTGGCGTGGGGATGCGCGTTCGACTCGGTCGGGGCGCCGTGCGTCGCCCAGCGGGTGTGGCCGATGCCGGCCGTGCCGGCGAGCGGCTCAGCCTTCAGCCGTGCTTCGAGGTTGCGGAGCTTGCCGCCGGCGCGGCGGCGCATCAGCTGCCCCTCCTCGAGCGTGGCGATGCCGGCGGAATCGTAGCCGCGATATTCCAGCCGTTTCAGCGCATCCACGATCAGAGGAGCGACCGCCTCGCGTCCGAGAATTCCGACAATCCCGCACATGGAAGAATCCCTCGCAGCGGCGCCGGTCTAGACGAAGACCGGCTGCTTCCCGAAATCAAAAGCAATCTCAGAATATGACTAAAATGCGCGCCGGCCGTTAACGCGCCGCTTCCGTCTTCTTCCGCGCGCTCATGCGGCTACGGAATCGCTCGACCCAACCCGGCTTTTCGACCTGCCGGGAACGTTCCAGCGCCAGCGCGCCGTCCGCCACGTCCCGGGTGATGACGCTGCCGGACCCGACATAGGCGTCATCCCCGATGCGGACCGGCGCGACCAGGGAGCTGTTGGAGCCGATGAAGGCGCGCTCGCCGATCTCGGTGCGGTATTTGCCAAATCCGTCGTAATTGCAGGTGATCGTGCCGGCGCCGATATTCGCCTTCGCGCCGACGCGAGCGTCGCCGATATAGGCGAGGTGGTTGACCTTTGCCCCTTCCTCCACCCTCGCCTGCTTGATCTCGACGAAATTGCCGATATGGGCGCCCGCGCCGATCTCCGCTCCGGGCCGCAGCCGCGCGAAGGGGCCGACAATGGCGCCGGCGGCGATGCGCGCCCCCTCGATATGGCTGAAGGCGCGGATGACGACATTGTCCTCCACGCTCACCCCCGGCCCGAACACGACGTGCGGCTCGATCGACACGTCACGGCCGATTTCTGTGTCATGGGCGAAGTACACCGTCTCCGGCGCCAACAGGCTGGCGCCTTCTGCCATGGCCTGGGCGCGCCTTCGATGCTGGAAGTGCCGCTCCGCCTCGGCGAGCTGGGCGCGATCGTTGATCCCGAACACCTCGTCGGCGCCGATCTCTATCGCCACCACCTTGAGGCCGCGCCGGTTGGCGATGGCGACGCCATCGGTGAGGTAGAATTCTTGCTGGGCGTTGGCGTCGCCGATCTCCTCCAGGATGGAGAGCGCCTGCGCGCCGGCCAGCGCCATGATGCCGCCGTTGACGAAGCGGATCTCGCGCTCCGCCGCGCTGGCATCCCGCTCCTCGCGGATGGCGACCAGCTGGCCGTCTTCCACCACCAGCCGACCGTAGCCGCCCGGGTCGGGCGGCACCATGCCGCCGACCACGATCGCCGCTCCATCGGCAAGCATCCCGCGCATCAGCGCCACGGTATCGGGCGAAATGAAGGGCGTGTCGCCGAACACGACGAGGACGTCGTCCCTGCTCGCTTCCAGCGCGGACCGCGCCGTCAGCACCGCATGCGCGGTGCCGCGCCGCTCCGCCTGCACGTGCACGGAGGCTTCGGGCGCGTAAGCGGCCACGAGTTTGGCCACTTCGCCATGGCCGGGCCCAATTACCGTTGCGATCCGCTCGACTGCCGCGGCGCTCAGCGCCTTAAGCACATGCGCGATCATCGGCAGCCGGCCGATCGGGTGCAGCACCTTGGGCAGGCGCGAACGCATGCGCTTGCCCTCGCCGGCGGCCAGCACCACGGCTGTGCATTCCCGCATTGTCCCGTTCCTCGTCGTCCCATGGTCCCGGCCGCAAGCGACTCGCCTGCTTGCCGGGCATGGTCCGGTGCGTTACCGCAAAGGCTGTTCCGGGAAAACCCAAACCTCCGCCGATGCGTCTGGCCAGAGCGAGCACCCGCGACTTCGTCCTGGTCGCGCTGGTTCCGCTGTTCTTCGCGACGAATGTGGTGATCGGGCGCTCGGTCGCGGCGGAGGTCGGGCCGTGGACGCTGGCGTGCCTGCGCTGGTCCGGCGCGTTCCTGCTGCTGCTGCCCTTCGCGGGCGTCAGGCCTCCTGGCGCATCGCCGGGCGCTCCTCGCGCAAGCTCCGGCGATCGCCGCTCTCGGCTTCCTCGGCATGTGGGTCTGCGGCGGGATGGTCTATATTGCGCTGCATTCCACCACCGCGACCAACGCCACCCTCATCTACACCTCCGCCAACGTGATGATCCTCATCCTGGAATGGCTGTTCCGCGGTCGCCCGATCGGCCTGCGCGAATTTTCCGGCACGCTGCTCGCCTTCGCCGGCGTGGCCCTGGTGGCGCTCAAGGCCGAAGGCGCGGCCGGCTTCCGCCTCAACCCGGGCGACCTGTTGATCGCCTTCGCGGCGTTCGCCTGGGCGGTCTATTCGGTGCTCCTGAAACGTCCGGGCCTCGCAGCGCTTCCGGGCGTCCCGCTCTTTGCCGCCATCATGCTGACGGGGAGCCTCATGCTCCTGCCGATGTTTCTCTGGGAAGCCGCGACCGGCCCGGCGCTGCCGGAGAGCCCGCGTGCCTGGCTGGCGGTTGCCGGCGTCGCCCTCGTCCCCTCCGTCGGCGCTTTTTCCGGCTATCAATACGGGATCCGCCGCTTCGGGCCGGGCACGATGGCGATGCTCTCCTACCTGACGACGCCCTATGGGGTGCTGCTCGCCGTGCTGTTTCTCGGCGAGGAGCTGCACGCTTACCACCTGGTCGCGCTCGCCCTCATCGTGCCGGGCGTCGTGCTGGCGACGGCGCGCCATTTACCGCTCCAATTCCGGAGGACGACATGAGTGGCCTTGCGCCGGCAGATCTGGAGGCGGAGTACAACAACCGCGCCCGCGTCCCGCAATATCCCGAGATCATGGCCGGCTGGGAGCGCGACGCCGTCGCCTACCGGCAAGCCCGCAGGCACCGCGCGGAAACAGGGCTCCGCTACGGCCCGCATCCGCGCCAGACGATCGACGTCTTTCACGCCGATGCGCCGGAACACGCAGCGCCGCTGGTCGTCTTCATCCACGGCGGCTATTGGCGGAGCCTCGAGCCGAGCCTATTCAGCCATATGTCGGCCGGTGCGAACCGCCGTGGCTATTCGGTCGCCGTCCCGGGATATCGCCTGTGTCCGGAGGTCGACGTCGCGACCATCGTCGAAGACCTCCGCCAGGCCTGCCTCTTCCTGCACGGCCGCACCGGCAAGAAGCTCGTCGGCTGCGGCCATTCGGCGGGCGGACACCTGACCGCCGCCATGGCGGCTACCGACTGGGCCGGCATCGACAACAAAATTCCCGGCGACTTGCTGCGCCGCGGCCTTGCCGTTTCGGGCGTGTTCGACCTGGTGCCGCTGATCGGCACCTCGATCAACGAGACGCTCCGCCTCGATCGCGGCGGCGCCGAGCGGGCGAGCCCCGCCTTCTGGCCGGTCCCGGCCGGCGTCGAGCTGGACCTCTTCGTCGGCGAGACCGAGAGCGCCGAATTCATCCGGCAAAGCCGCGACATGGCGGATCGCTGGTCGGCCGCCGGCGCGCGCACCTCGTTTGGCATCGTGCCCGGCCGCAACCATTTCGACGTAATCCTGCCGCTCTCCGACCCGGCAAGCGCGATGACGGGAGCTCTCGTGGCGCTCTGCCGGGCGCCGCGGAAACTTGAGCGGGGAGCGCTTGACCCCCGCCCGCCGCTTCCATAGGTTCCGCGCCACTTCGAGCGCTTAGCTCAGCGGTAGAGCAACTGACTTTTAATCAGTAGGTCGTGGGTTCGATCCCCACAGCGCTCACCATGTCTCGCTAGATATTGATCACTTAGGGCCATGCACAACGCGGACACGGCGATGCGAATTCCGTGCCCGACTTCCCGCGCCAACGGACCGCCCTGCCGATCTCAGGTCCAGGTTGCCATACCGACGGACAGACCCCCTCAGCCACATCGCGTCGAGGGACCTCGCAGAAGGCGACCGCTATTTACGCACTTGTCGCCCGCTGCCGTCGATGATTTAAAGAGCTCCTGTTTTGCGTTCATGACAGTACGACCATGCGTGAGAGCTATTCCCAGGCCGCCGAGGATTTGATCGCTGCGCTCTACCTGCCCCGCATCGACGGCATCCGTTACATCGATGTCGGCTGCTATCTCCCGGTGTATGTCTCCAATACCTATTTCTTCTATAAGCGCGGCGGAGAGGGCGTCTGCATCGACCCCAACCCGGACGTCGCCGCAACTTTCATCGCTGAGAGACCGCGTGATACGTTTGTCAACTGCGGTGTGGCGCAGCAACCTGGAGAGCTGACCTATCACCGCTTCTCCCACCCGGTGTTCAACACGTTTTCGGAAGCCCGGCGCGACAGCGTCGTTGAGACTGGCCGCTCGCTTATCGAGCCGCTGAAAATCCCCGTACGCCCGCTGACCGATATCTTGCGCGAGGCGCGCTGGCGCGAACGCTACGGTCCTACGGCCGATCTGCTTACGGTCGATACGGAAGGCTTTGAAGAGCAGGTGATCGCTTCTCTGGATTTTGACTATGTGAGGCCAGCGCTTATCATCCTGGAAATGTGCGCCAAGGCGACTAAGCCCAGCTTTCATCGGGCTGTTTTGCGGCTCGCCGAAGCTGGCTACGACAGATGCGCTCAGACCGGCCGCGACATGTTTTTCGTAAGAAGACCGTCAGGGCTTGTCCAGGGTGGCCTTGAACGCCGAGAGGCCAGACGAAAGGCGCGGCGCGCGATCATGCAAAATTCGTAGCGTCCTCCCGAATTCACCAGGGACCCTGATCGGCCCGCCAACATTCTCTCCCGAGACGTGTGCGCATGGCTACAGCGCCCTGATCTTCATCTCGTTTCCGGCGCGGTACATCTCGCCGAGCTCCACGCCGCCCAAGGCCGCCGCGGCATCGTCGGCGAAGTCCGGAAGGTTGGTCCAAGCGATGCGGCCGTTCGGCTTCAGCTTGAGCCGGGAAGCGCCGGCGGTCAGCCACTCGATGGCGCCTGTGGGGTCCTTGCGCAGTCCGTCGAGATTGCCGTTGGAATAGATGCCGTGGATGACGTGCTCGTCGGTCATGCCGAAGTAGCTGTCGCTGACCGACATTACGCCGGCGATATCGGCGAAGACGCTGTTGCGCAGGCTCGCGCGGCTCACGTGACAGGTGTCGTCGCCGATCCCCGCTAGCCCGAACCTGCATCCTTCCGTCACGATGCCGTCGACCTGGCTGTTGCCCACGCCGCCGCCGAAGCTCGCCCCGTAGTCGGCATCCGCCACATAGACCCCCTCGATCTGGCAGGAGTGGTCCTCGATGTCGATGCCGATATTGGGGACGTCCTCGGTGATGTTGTCGGCATGCGTCGTCATCCAGATGTGCAGGTTCCGCGCCAGCGTCTTCTCGCCGCCGCCCTGGCTGCTGCGACAGCGGAAAGCCGACGTGTCGACCGACCGCACGCCGCCGGGCAGATCCTCCTGGATGAGCCAGATGTCGGAGACGATCGTCGCCTGCCGCAGATCGATCATGGCGCATTCGCCGGTCACGCCGTTGCGGCGGACGTTCTTGATGACGCCGTTGCTGAGGGTGATGTGCTTGTTCCCGCCGTGCGCATTCTTCATGTCGAAGCCGTCGTTGGACGGCCCTTCGAAGAGGAAGTCGGTGATCGTGCCGCGGGTGAAGATGCTGTCGCTGCTGCTGTTCGACTGGGCGGCGAACGCATAACCGGGGCTGTCGATGCTGGCAAAGTCGACCACCTGCCAGTTGTCGCACTCGCCTCCCAGCCGGATGTTGTGAAATCCGCTGGTCGGCATCGTCGGCCGCTTGCCGTCGATGTGAAGGCCCTGAATGCGCCACTCGTCGCAGTCGGAGATACCGAGGCCGGCGAGGCCGCTCGCCGCAGGCACGGTCAGCCGCGAGATCCCCGCACGACCGCCCTTGCCGATAATCGACCAACCGGTTGCGTAGCGGAGAAACAGCGCGCCCGAGCCCGGCATGATGCCGCGCGAGCCGTCCCAGGAGCCCTGCTCCGCGAACACAAGCTCCCGTGCCGGCCATTCCAGCGACCGGCCGCTGTGCACCTTGTTGCCGAGCGAGCCGCCGCCGCCGCCGGCAAGCCATCCGCAGATTTCGTCGCCGATGTTCTCGTCGGTCGGAACGATGACCTGATAATCGCCGGCGATCCACAGCGGATAGGGTATGAAGTCGAGAACGTTGGCGGTTTGGTTGAACTTGGCGACGTAGGGCATGGCCATGCCGCCCGGCGCCGCTGCCTTATGAAGGTGCGGGGTGTCCGGCGGCGTCTCGGCTTTCGCAGCGAAGGCCAGTCCGGGCGAGCCCAGGGCCGTAACGCTTGTGGCGAGGAGCGATCGTCTCGAAAGCATTTTTGGCCACCTCGGCAATCGGGAGAAAAGCGTCGGCTAATGTGAACGTCGGTCCAGGCACGAGCAAGGACGGGATTCAGCGCCCCAGTCCCGCTTCACCGCAGGCGGCGGAGAATCCGCGAGATCAGCCGCCGCCGCCAGTCGCTCGACCGGGAGAGCGCCTGCAGAGTGCTCTCTTCGAAATAGCTGTCCCGGTCCGCCGTGACGTCTTGCGACATCGAAGTGGCATCGTAAGCAGGAATTCCAAGGAAGTCGGCAACACCCTTTATCGTCCGCTCCATGTCCCGCATGGCCCGGTCGTAGGAGATGAGCAGAGCCGGCGTGTCGGAGCCGACACAGAAATCCAGGGCGTCGGCATAAGCCTTCAGGATGGTTTTCGTGCTGCCGGCCACTGACAGGCCGTCCATCGGCTTGCCCCTTACCATGCGGCTGCGCATCGCGACGGACAGGGGTTCCTTGAAGACCATCACGTAGTGCGGATTGCGCAGCCGTTCGCCGATCGGCGCCAGGTAATGAATGAAGTCGGCGTTCTTGATCGCCCATACGTCGTGCTGGCGATCGATGTCGCGGCAGATCTCGATGAATTTCGCTGGATCGGTACGCACGCGTGAATTGAGGCCGTAATGCGAGTAGCGTCGGCCGACGTGCGGTTCCAGTTCCTCCGTGCCGGAGAAAGGGACGCCAAGATTGGCGACCAGGGACCCGCCGAGCGTCGTGCCGCCGCGGGGAGCGCCGGTGATGACGATCGTCTTCTGGCGATCTTCGGGCCGCGCCCGGAAGGCGACAAAGGGCGGCGGCGTCTCCAGGCTGCTCTGCGCTTCATCCATTTCTGCGGGTAACTAGCGGATCGGATACTCGTGCGCAAATTGCCGGTGCCCGGCCGCATCCATTCGACGTGATCCTGCCCCCGCCGAGCCCGCGAGCGCTGCCGTTTAGATGGCATGCTGAACGGGACGGCGGCGAGCTTGGACCAACCGCAACGGTGTAGGGCGTCAGAGTTGAGAAAGGGGCCGCCCGGCGTTGCTGCAACGCGGGGCGGCTATTTTGACCAGAGCGCCGCGCTCGCTTAGTTTTTGTTTTGACCCGGAGCGCTCTCGGAGTTGCCTCGGTCAGCCGCCGCGGTGTTCGTGCTGTCGGCGTTCGTGCTGTCGGCGTTCGGATTGTTTGTTTCTCCGGCGGGACGGCCATTCGCCGCGGTGCCGTCGGTGAATGAGCCGTCGGGGTTCGGCCCGCCGCTGTCCGCCCCGTCTGCCACGTCGCCATTCGTCACGTCGGATTTTCCTGGAGCGCCGTCAAGTCCATTGCCGATCCCGTTGTCATGCACAGGTGGCTGATCTACGACGCCCGGCGGCTCAGTGGGATCGATAACTCCATCAGGAGGTGTGATGCTGCCGGTGATCTCCGGCTCGCGGGTCAACTCGGCTCTCTCGTTATCGTTCAGGGTCGCGCAAAGCCGGGCGTTGTCCAGCCCGTAACGCCGTCCCGGGTCGAACGTCCCCGTCTCATCGAGACAGGCGCATTTGCCGTTCTGCCGCCCCAGATCAGTAAAACAGACGCCTGGCATGTCGGGGCTTTGGCTGAAACTCGGGCTTCCGAAGATCAAGACAGAAGTTCCGGATAATAGCACGAGCGAAAAGAAGCTCCTCCCTTTTTTTATCATGACGCAACTCCACTGTTCGCCGCAGACTGAATGCCTCGGGCCTGCTACTTAACCGAATGTTAACAAATTTGTTCCGCATTATGTCGCCACGGTCCACATTCTGCCAGAATTCATAAATTCAGGTGATTAAGAAAGTTGAGGCCGCGTCGGCCGGTCGTGTTGCCCCGGCCTCGGCAACGGCCTCCGCCATGGCCTTCCCGGTTGCTCGATGCAATGCTAACCCGTCGCAGGGCGACTCCGCAGAGCCGGCACGACGTTGGACGAATCGAAACTCGCCATTCGAGAGGCCTTGCAGACCATCCGGCTCTTTTCGGATGCGCTCAGCCCCGGCCAGCTCGACGCCCTCGCTGGCCAGTGCTCGCCGATTTTCTTCAGTGCCGGCTCGATCGTGATGCGCCAGGGCGACGTCGCGACCTCCATGTACTGCATCATCGACGGCTCGGTCGTGGTGACCCACGTCGACAAGACGAACCGCAAGAACGAGATCCGGCAGATCGCCGCCGGCAGCGTGATCGGGGAACGAGAGCTTCTCACCGGCGAGCTTCGGGTCGCCACGGTGACGGCCCTGACCGACCTGAGCGCGCTTGAGCTCTCCAAGCCGGCGCTCGACAACCTGTTGGCCAGCGCCCCGGATCTGCTGGAGAATTTTCGCGCCACATACGAGATCCGTGACGCCATCCTGCGCCAGATCGTTCCCGATGACCGATGGTCGGTGCCGAGACGGTTACTGCACTACCTCCGCAAGATTTCCTGGCGTCGCCCTCGCCGGTGAACGGACGCGCAGGCTTCTGAGACCCCTACGTCACGAACAGGTCCGTCCTGGCAAATCGGGTCACGTCGATCAGGCCGACGTCGGAAATCCTCAGCTCGGGGATGACCACAAGGGCGAGCAGCGAATGCTGCATGTAGGCGTTGTTCAAGGTGCAGCCGCAATGGCGCATGGCCTCGACGATCCCGTTCGCCTTCTCCGCCACGACCTCGGCGCGCTCGTCCGACATCAGGCCGGCGATGGGCAGCTCGACGAGCGCCAGCTCGCGGCCCTCGCTCACCACCACCACGCCGCCGCCCACCTCCTGCAGCCGGTTCGCCGCCTGCGCCATGTCCCCCTTGTCGGTGCCGACGACGATCATGTGGTGGCTGTCGTGGGCGACCGTGCTGGCCACGGCGCAATCCGCGCTGTAGCCGAAGCCCGAGACGAAAGCGTTCGTGACCTTGCCGGTGCCGCGGTGGCGCTCGACCAGCGCGATCTGGCAGACGTCCCCGCTTCGGTCCATCTGCACGAGCCCGCCGGCGACGCGGAGCTTTCGCTGCAGCGCCCGTGTCGGGGCTTGGTTCTCGATCACCCCGATGACGCGCGCCCGTACCAGGCTGGCGCCTTGCGGTGCCGCTATGTCGAAGTCGGACGCGTCGAGCCGACGCCCCACCTTGACCGTGCCCCGCGCGAAATCTGGATAGAGATACGCCGGAATATGGGCAGTCAGGCGGCCGTGCTCGGCCAGAACCTGACCCTGGGCAATCACCATCTCGACCGGCAGACGCACAAGGTCGGAGGTGAGGATCAGGTCGCCGCGGCGGCCAGGCGCAATGGAGCCGAGCTCGCGCTCCAGGCCGAAATGCTCTGCCGTGTTGAGCGTCGCCATCTGGATCGCGGTGAGCGGCTTCAGGCCCTGCGCGATGGCGTGCCGGACCACGCGGTTCATATGGCCGTCATGGACCAGCGTCCCAGAGTGGCTGTCGTCGGTGCAGAGGATGAAATTCCGCGATTCCAGTCCGAGCTCGGTGATCGCCTTGATCTGCGCGGCGACGTCGTACCAGGCCGACCCGAGCCGCAGCATGGCGCGCATGCCCTGGCGGACCCGCGCGACGCAATCCTCCAGCCGCGTGCCCTCGTGGTCGTCCGCCGGGCCGCCGGCAATGTAGCCATGAAACGGCAGCCCCAGGTCCGGTGAGGCGTAGTGGCCGCCCACCGTCATTCGCGCCGCCTGCGTCGCGGCGATTTCGCCGAGCATCTTTGCATCGCCCGCCGCCACGCCGGGGAAATTCATCATCTCGCCGAGGCCGATCATGTTCGGCCAGGCGAGCGCCTCGCGCACCTCGTCGGGCCCGAGGCTCGCCCCGGCATTCTCCAGGCCCGGAGCGCTCGGCACGCAACTCGGCATCTGCACGAGCACATTGATGGGCAGGCCGGCCGCCTCGTCGTGCATGAGTTTAACGCCGGGCAGGCCGAGCACGTTGGCGATCTCATGCGGGTCGATGAACATCGACGTGGTGCCGTGCGGGATAACGGCGCGGGCAAATTCGGTCACCGTCACCATGCCGCTTTCGACATGCATGTGGCCGTCGCAGAGGCCGGGAACGAGGTAGCGCCCGTCGGCCTCGACGACGCGCGTCCCCTCGCCGACCGCATGGCTCGCATCCGGCCCGACATAGGCGAAGCGCCCGGCCGCGATGGCGACGTCCGTGCCGGGAATGATCTCGCCGGAATGAACGTTCACCCAGCGGCCCCGGCGGACCACCAGGTCGGCCGGGCTGCGGCCGGTGGCGACGTCGATGAGCCGCGGCGCGACTTCGCCCCAGGTCTTGATCATGCCAGCCGTTTCCTAAGCACGCTGTCTCCTGCCCCGTCGGGCGGAGCTGCAAGAAAGCTTTCCACCAGATGCGCCCAATAGGAGGCGCCGGTGACCAGGCAGGAATCGTTGAAGTCGTAGCCCGGATTGTGCAGCATCGGCCGGTCGCCTACCCCCATCAGCAGATAGCAGCCGGGCTTCTGTTCCAGCAGAAACGAAAAATCCTCGCTGAACGGGAAGGGCCTTTCCAGGTCCCGCACCTGGCCCGGACCGAATGCCGCGAGCGCAATGTTACGGGCGAATTCCGCCTCGGCCGCATGGTTGATCGTCGCGGGGTAGTAGCGCTGGTAGTCCACGTCCGCGGCAACGCCAAAGCTTTCGGCCTGCGCCGCGGCGATCGCCTTGATGCGCGCCTCCAGCAGCTCCCGCGTGGCAGGGGCGAAGGAGCGGATGCCGAGCTCCAGCACCGCCTGCTCGGGGATGATGCCCGTCGCCGTGCCGGAATGGAAGGCGGCGACGGTGACGACGGCCGGCTCAAGCGGGTCGACGTTCCGCGACACCACGGTCTGCAGCGCCATGATCGTCGCCGCCCCGGCGACGACTGGGTCGGCGGCCAGATGCGGCAGCGCGGCATGGCCGCCCCTCCCCCGCAGCGTAATGCGCGCCACGTCGACTGCCGCCATGATTGCTCCGGGGCGGAACAGGAATTCGCCCGGCGAAAAGCCCGGCATGTTGTGCATGGCGAAGATCGCCTCGCACGGAAAACGCTCGAACAGCCCTTCCTGGAGCATGCGGCGGGCGCCGGAGATCGCCTCCTCGGCCGGCTGGAAGACCAGGTGCACCATTCCGTCGAAGTTCCTGGTGGCGGCGAGGTGGCGGGCGGCGCCGAGCAGCATGGCCATATGGCCGTCGTGCCCGCAGGCATGCATCTTCCCAGGATTGCGGCTCCGATACGGAAGGCCGGTCGTCTCTTCGATCGGCAGGCCGTCCATGTCGGCCCGGAGCGCGACGGCGCGGCGGCCGGAGCCTGCCTGGAGCGTGCCGACCACGCCGGTCCCGGCGATGCCGCTCGCCACCTGAAACCCCCATTCCGCCAGGCGGCCGGCCACGAAGGCGCTCGTCTCGTGCTCTTCGAAGGCGAGTTCCGGCCGCTCGTGCAGGTGCCGGCGGATTCCTGCGAGCTCGGCCTCGTGCGCGAGGATGTCGGGGTGCAGCATGGCTCCGCCTATCACGGACGACCCGCGGACGGAACGCGGCGCTCCAGAAGCCGGAATGCCACGGCGATGACGAGGGTCATCGCAACGTAGACGCCGGCGACGAGAAGGAGCGGCTCGTAGACGCGAAACGTCTGGGCGCGGACGATGTTGGCGGCGCCGAACAGGTCGATGACGGTGATGGTGGAGGCGAGCGGCGTCGATTTCAGCAGAAGGATCGCCTCGCCGGAGAGCGCCGGCAGCGCGATGTGCAGCGCCCGCGGCAGCCAGATGCGGCGGAGGATCATGGGTCCGCGACATGCCGAATGCGCGGGCCGCCTCAATCTCGCCGCGCGGCACGGCGCTGAAGCCCGCCGCGGATGATTTCGCCCTCGTAGGCGGCGACGCTGATGGTGAACGCCATCACCGCATACCAGAACCCCTCGCGGAGATACGGCCAAAGGAAGGATTGGCGGACTTCGGGGATATGGGAGAGGAGATCGCCGACGCCGTAATAGAGCAGATAGATCTGGACGAGGAGCGGCGTGCCGCGAATCGTCGTGGTGAAGCCGCGGCTCAAACCGCCGAGAATGCGCCCGCCGGAGACCTGCGCCAGCGCCACCGGGACGGCCAGGAGCGTCCCCAGGATGCCGGAGATCAGCATCAGCGCGAGGGTGCGCCAGAACCCCTCGATGAGGAGCGGCAGGTAACGCGGAAGCCAGGAGAAATCCATCACGCCGCGACCGGTATGCCGCGCCGCAGCCGCCGCTCGGCGAGGCGGAACAGCACATTCGAGCCGAGCGTCATGGCGAGGTAGATCGCCCCGACGGCGCAATAGAACAGGAAATAATGCCGCGTGCTGCCGGCCGCCTGCTTGGCCGTATAGAGAAGCTCGGTGAAGCCGACGACGCTGATCAGCGCCGTGTCCTTGATGAGGATCAGCCAGAGATTGGCGAGGCCGGGCAGCGCGTTCGGCAGCATGGTCGGTATGACGATGCGGCGCAGGCGCAGGAGCGGCGGCATGCCGAAGGCGCGCGCCGCCTCGATCTGGCCGCGCGGGATGGCCAGGATGGCGCCGCGGAACACCTCGGTCTGGTAGGCGCCCTGGACGATGCCGAGCACGGCGATCGCCGCGGCGAAGGCATTGATCCTGACTGCCGCGAAGCCGAGCCGGGCGAGCAGCGTCGTTCAGCGCCGTCGTGCCGGCGTAGAAGAGCAGGATGATGAGGAGCAGCTCCGGGACTGCGCGGACGACGGTGGTGTAGAGCTCGGCGAGCCACAACAGGACCGGGTTGCCGCCGAGTTTCGCCGCGGCGCCGAGGAGCCCGAGCAGGATGCCCACGAGATAGGCGGCGACGGCGATCTCCAGCGTGATCAGCGCACCGCGTAGGAGCGCGCCGCCCCAGCCGGGCGGAGACAGCGCTAGGAGATCGAGCATTGAGGAGCTGCCCCCTCGCGTAGCCTCATCTTAGTAGGGCTGACGCTATTGCAATTGGCTCGATAGCGCCCCCCTCCTCTCCCCTGCGGGGAGAGGCCGAGTCGCGAAGCGACCGGGTGAGGGACAAGATCATAGACCACTGTGCCAGAACCCTCACCGGGCTCCGCGCTGGGCGGACTCGGCCTCTCCCCACCACGGGGAGACGAGGTGCGTGGTGGCCCTGTCCACAAGGCCGCCTAGGAGCTCAGCTCCTTGGGCCGTAGATGTCGAAGTCGAAGTATTTTTTCGCGATGCTGGTCGTATTCGCCGCTGTCGAGAAGCGCCTTTGATGCCGGCGTTGATCTTTTCCAGGAGCTCCGTGTCGTCCTTGCGGACGCCGACGCCGATGCCTTCGCCGAACACCGGGTCGGCCGGCGGCGTGCCCTTCATCTCCATGTCCTGCCCTGGTCGCTCTTCAGGAATGCGTCCATGGCAATCTGGTCGGCGAGCATGGCGTCGATGCGGCCGGCGACGAGGTCGGCGTTCACCTCGTCCTGGGTGTTGTAGTATTTGATCTCGACGCCGTCCCTCATAGGCCTTCTGGGCGTAGTCGGCATTGGTCGTTGCGCTCTGCACGCCGAGGATCTTGCCCTTCATGCCCTTCCGGCGAGATGTCGAGCCGCTTCCCTTCGGCGCCGACGAAGGCCGCGGAGGTGTAGTAATAGCGGTCGGAGAAATCGATCGTCTGCTTGCGCTCCTCGGTGATCGACATGGAGCCGAGGATCATGTCGATCTGGCCGGAGGTCAGCGCCGGGATGATGCCGTCCCAGGCGATCGGCGCCGGCACGCATTCGACCTGCATCTGCTTGCAGAGCGCCTTGGCGATGTCGATCTCGAACCCCTGCCACTTGCCGGAGGCGTCGGCCTCGGTGAAGGGCGGATAAGGCTCGGCGCCGAAGCCGACCTTTAAGCGGCTCCTGCGCCTGGGCGGCGAAGCCGAGGGTGGCGGCCAACGCCGCCGCGGCGGCAAATCTCGTGAACATCTTCATGTCTTGTCCTCCCTGCAATGCTGACCGGTCGCGGCCGGCTCGGAAAACTCTACTGCGCCCGGTTGCCCGCCGCCACAAAGGCGCGGCAGCGCTCGCTCTCCGCCTCCGCAAAAACTTTTCGCGGCGGCCCCTCCTCCTCCACCATGCCGCGGTGCAGGAACATGACGTGGCTCGCCACCTCGCGCGCAAAACTCATCTCGTGGGTGACGATGATCATCGTGCTGCCCTCCTCCGCGAGATCGCGGATCACCTTCAGCACCTCGCCGACCAGCTCGGGATCGAGCGCCGAAGTCGGCTCGTCGAAGAGGATGGCGTCCGGCCGCATGGCCAGCGCGCGGGCGATGGCGGCGCGCTGCTGCTGGCCGCCGGACAGGTAGGCCGGATACACGTCGCGCTTATCGTAGAGTCCGACCTTTTCAAGGATCGCCTCGGCACGCTCGATCGCCTCGCTGCGCCTCTCTTTCAACACATGCACCGGCGCCTCGATGACGTTGCCGAGCACGGTGCGGTGCGGCCAGAGATTGAAACTCTGGAAGACCATGGAGAGGCGGGTGCGGATGCGCTCGACCTGGCGGCGGTTGAGGCTGCGCCGGTTGCCGAAGCGGATTTCCTCGCCGTTGATGCTGATCGTGCCGAGGTCGGGCACTTCCAGGAGGTTGATGCAGCGCAGGAAGGTGCTTTTGCCGGAGCCGCTCGAGCCGATCACCGCGACGACGTCGCCCTTGCGGGCGCGCATGGAGACGCCCTTCAGCACTTCCAGCGCGGCAAATCGCTTGTGGATGTCCTCCGCGACGATGGCTTCCGGCGCCGCAAGACTCTCCGGCGCGCCGGCGATCGGTTTGGCAGTCGCGCTCGGTGCGTGCGGAATGGCTCCCTCCCTTCGGGAGCGAGCGTAGCATATCCGACCGCACGCTCAACGCCGTTTGCCGGCGGCCGATATCCGCTGCGCCGGGCTGGTTTGCGATTGGCTCGAAGCGTCCGTCGCGAGCCGGCCCGCAAGGTGGGTCTCCACCCATGCCTCGCAAAGCTTCACCCCTTCCTCCGGCGAAAAAGTCCTGGGATTGAGGCAAAGCTCCAGCCACAGCCCGTCGAGAAGCGCCGTCAGCCCGATGGCGGCGAGGCGGACGTCGAACGCGTGCCCGGCCGAGTCCCCTGCCAGATCCGCCAGGAGCCGCTCCAAAAGGGCCCGGTATTCCGCATAAGTCGCCTCGTGCACCGCCTGCACTTCGGGCGAACGGTCCGCCATCGTCCAGAAGGCTGTCCACATCTTGAGGAGTTTTGGGTCGAGCACACGCGGCGAGAACGAGTCGCGGAAGAACGCGGCGAGGCGTTGCCGCGGATCGCCCGGCGCCTTCTCCACTGCCGCGGCAAGGCCGGCCAGGAGATCGTCGGCGGCGCGCCGATAGGCGGCGGCGATCAGCGCCTCCTTGCTCGAATAGTGATGGTTGATGAGCCCGACCGACACGCACGCTTCGGCGGCAATGGTACGGACGGAGAGCCGGTCGATGCTCCCCTCCGCCAGGCAGCGGAGCGTCGCCTCGATCAGCGTCTTCTGCCGCTGCTCGGACGTTTCTCGGCGGAATTTCGGGCGCTCGTCCATTCGGGCTGGGGCTCGGTGCGGTTCGGCGGGAAGGCCCATCATATAGAACCCGACAGCTATTGAACAGTCGTTCAATTTCGTGTAACCATGCGGTAGCCACATCTCGCATCGAACCGAACGGACACGAACATGCGCTTTTCCTCGCGCGTCGACCGGATCAGCGGCAAAGGCGCCGCCGCCTGGGAAATTCACTCCGCCGCCATCGCCGCCAAGCGCAGCGGCGCCGACGTGATCGTCATGAGCATCGGCGACCCCGATTTCTCCACGCCCGCGCCGATCATCGAGGCGGCAGTCGACGCACTGCGCCAAGGCGACACGCACTACACCGACATACCGGGACGGCCGGCGCTCAGGGCGGCGATCGCCAGCGACCATCACCAGAGCGGCGGCGCCAGCTACGGCGCGGAGAACGTCATCGTGCTCGCCGGTGCGCAGAACGCCCTCTTCTCCGCCTCGCTTTGCCTGTTCTCGCCGGGCGACGAGGTGCTTGTGCTGGAGCCGATGTACGTCACCTACGAGGCGACGCTGCGGGCCGCGGGCGCCGAGATCGTCCACGTGCCGCCCCTGCCCGAAAGTGGCTTTAGGCCCGATCTCGCGGCCATCGAGCGCGCGATCACGCCGCGCACCCGCGCAATCATGTTTGCCAACCCCAACAACCCCTCCGGCGTCGTGATGACCGAGGATGAGTTCCTCGGCATCGCCGACATCGCCCGCCGCCACGATATCTGGACCATCTCCGACGAGGTCTATGCCGCGCTGACCTTTGAGGCGCCGCACCGAAGCATCTCCGCGCTGCCCGGCATGGCCGAACGCACCGTGACGATCGGCAGCCTGTCGAAGTCGCAGGCGATGACCGGCTGGCGTTGCGGCTGGCTGATCGGCCCCCAAACCCTCGTCCGCCACGTCGACAATCTGTCGCTCTGCATGCTCTACGGTCTCCCCGGCTTCGTCCAGGAAGCCGCAATCCTGGCGCTGACCGGGGCACGCGGCGAGATGGACCGCATGCGCGAGATCTACCGGCACCGCCGCGACCTCGTCCATGCGGCGCTCGCCGACATGCCGGAGCTTTCGGTGATGTCGCCGCAGGCCGGCATGTTTGTGCTGATCGACGTGCGCGGCACCGGGCTCGGCTCGGCGGATTTTTCGTGGGGCCTCTTCCGCGCCGAGGGCGTTTCCCTCCTCGACGCCACCGCCTTCGGCGCGAGCCTTGCCGGCTTCGTGCGGCTCTCCTTCACCCTCGGCGACAAGGATCTTCTGGAAGGCTGCGCCCGCATCCGCCGCTACGTGGAGAGCCTCCGCCGGCCTGCGCAGCGCCACGCCGCCGGCTGAGGATGCGCTTCGGCGAGTTCCTGGTGGCGCTCCTGGAGCGCCACGGCGTCACACACATCTTCGGAATTCCCGGCGTGCACACGGCCGAACTCTACCGCGGTTTGGCGGGCCGAAGCATCCGCCACATCACGCCGCGGCACGAGCAGGGCGCCGGCTTCATGGCCGACGGCTATGCGCGGCTTTCCGGAAGGCCGGGCGTCTGCTTCGTCATCACCGGGCCGGGGCTGACCAACATCGCCACGGCGATGGGGCAGGCCTACCAGGATTCCATTCCGATGCTGGTCATTTCCGGCGTCGCCGCAACGGCGGATCTCGGCCACGGCGCCGGCAATCTGCACGAGTTGCCGGACCAGCACCTTCTGGCATCGAGCTTGACCGCCTTCAGCCACACGCTTTACCGCGCCGAGGACCTTCCCGCGGTGCTCGCGCGCGCCTTCGCATTCTTCGCCTCGGCGCAGCCGCGGCCGGTGCACCTCGAGATCCCCCTCGATGTGATGGCACAGGAGGTGGACGACGCAAGCCTGCCCGGAACATCCGTGCGCGTCGCGATGGCGGTGTCGTCGTCAGACGCGCTGGTCGAGGCGGCGCGCCTGCTGAGGGAGGCCAAGCGCCCTCTCCTCCTCGCCGGCGGCGGCGCACGCCGTGCAGGCGACGCCGTCACGGCGATCGCCGAGCGCCTGGATGCGCCCGTCGTGATGACGGTGAACGGGCGCGGCCTGCTGCCGCTCGGCCACGCACTGGCCGTCCCGGCAAGCCCCTCGCTCGAAGCGGTGCGCCGGCTGATCGAAGCAGCCGATGTCGTGCTGGCGATCGGCACCGAGATCGGCCGCACGGACTACGACATGTATGCGACGGGCGGCTTCTCCATCCCGGGCCGGCTCATCCGCATCGAGATCGACCCGCTGCAGATGGTGCGCAATCGCGTGCCGGACCTTTGCCTGCTCGGAGGAGCGGCAGGAACCGCCACGGCTCTCCTCAAGCTTTTGCACCAGGAACCCATCGACCGCCACGGCGCGAAGCGGGCGGAAATTGCGCGCCACGAGGCGCTCGAAGAGCTGTCGCCCGCGATGCGCCGCCAGGTCGAGTTTCTGCAAGGAATCCGCGACGCTCTGCCCGGCGCGGCGATCGTCGGCGATTCCACCCAGGCCGTCTATGCCGGAAACCTCTACTACGAAGCGGGCGCGCCGTCCGGCTGGTTCAACTCGGCGACCGGCTACGGCACGCTCGGTTACGCGCTCCCCGCCGCGATCGGCGCAAAGCTCGGCGCGCCGGGGCGGCCGATCGTCTGCCTCGTCGGCGACGGCGGCCTGCAATTCGTGCTGGGCGAGCTCGGCTCGGCCATCGACGCCGGAACGCCGGTCATCGTGCTCGTCTGGAACAATAACGGCTACGGGGAGATCAAGACCTATATGGAAGGGCGCGGCATTGTTCCGCAGGGCGTCCACCTGACCACGCCGGATTTCTGCGCCATCGCCCGCGCCTACGGCATGCCGGCGGAGCGGCTCGCCGCGCGCGGCGATCTCACCCGGCTCCTGCAGGAGGCGGCGGGCCGTGCCGGGCCGACGCTGATCGAGATCGACGAACGCGTGATCATGAGCTGATCGAGCCTTTCCGATGTCGGAGGCTTCGCCCATCAAGATCTATGTGGACGCCGATGCGTGCCCGGTGAAGGCGGAGATCTACCGCGTCGCCGAGCGGCATGGGCTGATGGTCCATGTGGTAGCCAACAGCTTTATGAACGTGCCACGCGATCCCCTGGTGAAGCTGGTGGTCGTCGGCGCCGGGATGGACGAGGCGGACAACTGGATCGCCGAGCGCGCCGGAAGCCGCGACATCGTCGTCACCTCGGACGTGCCGCTCGCAAGCTGGTGCATCAAGGCGGGAGCCGCCGTGATCGCGCCGAACGGCCGCGCCTTCACCAGGGACTCGATCGGCATGGCGCTCGCCACGCGCAACCTCCTGCAGGACATCCGCGATGCCGGCCAGATCACCGGCGGCCCGAAACCGTTCGCGCCGCGCGACCGCTCCAATTTCCTCTCGGCGCTTAACCAGGCGATCGTCCGCTTGAAGCGCGGCGAGGGCCGCTGACGCAGCCTCTCCTCGATCTTTTTGCGCGCCACCTCTGGCCCGACGAGCGCTGAACCGTTTCTTCTATCGCGGCAACTTTACAGAAGGTTTGTTCCATGTCCAGACTGGCCGATCCCCAAGCAAGGGATGCGGAACCGCCAATCATGGCTGTGCGTATCGGCATCAACCCGATCACCTGGACCAACGACGATCTCCCCTCGCTCGGCGGCGACACGCCGCTCGAAGTCTGCCTCAGCGAGACGCGGCAGGCCGGCTATGCCGGCACCGAGATGGGCGGAAAATTCCCCCGCCGCTCCGCGGAGCTCGGGCCGATCCTGGAGCGCCACGGCCTCAAGCTCGTCTCCGGCTGGTACGACGGCAGGCTGCACGAAAAGGACGTGGAGGCGGAATGGCAGGCGGTGCTGCCGCATCTGATGCTGCTCCGCGACCTCGGCTCGAAGCATGTGGTCTATGCCGACACATCGGGCCGCTCGGACGGCGACCTCTTCGCGCCGATCTCGAAGCGCCCGCGGCTGAGCCCCGACGAATGGCCGGACTACGGGAGGAAACTCACCGATCTGGCCCGCCGCATGCGGGATTTTGGCGTCGGCATGGCCTTCCACCACCACATGGGCACCATCGTCGAGAGCGAGGCGGAGATCGACCGGCTGATGGCGACGACCGGGCCGGAGGTCGGGCTCCTCTACGATTGCGGCCATTGCGTCTTCTCCGGAGGCTATCCGGTGGCGCTCCTTAGGCGGCATGTCGCGCGCGTCGTCCACGTCCACTGCAAGGATGCCCGCAAGGACGTGCTGGACCGGGCGCGAGCCTCCGACGAGAGCTTCATGCAGGCCGTGCTCGACGGCGTCTTCACCGTTCCCGGCGACGGGTTTATCGACTTCCCGGCGCTGCTGACGATCCTCCACGCTTCCGGCTATTCGGGCTGGCTGATCGTCGAGGCCGAGCAGGATCCGGCCAAGGCGCACCCGCTCACCTACGCGACGATGGGTTTTCGGAACCTGGCGCGCATGGCGCGGCAAGCCGGCTTCACCGTCGAGAACTGATCCCGGGCGATGCACCACAACGACGCCCATAAGCTCATCGTGGCGCGCTACAACGAGCTGACGCCCGTCTTGAAGCGGATCGCCGAATACGCCATCGACCACCCCAACGACATCGCGC
The DNA here is from genome assembly GCA_963846475.1 of uncultured Alphaproteobacteria bacterium. GTDB lineage: Bacteria > Pseudomonadota > Alphaproteobacteria > Rhizobiales > Afifellaceae > DASWJZ01. Next base: position 343,311 of record CAWJVZ010000004.1, read on the forward strand.
TGCAGCCGGTGACGACGATTGCGGAGCGCGCCGGCGTGCATGCCTCGGCGCTGGTGCGCTTCGCCAAGGCGCTCGGCTTCGCCGGTTTTTCCGACCTGAAGCGGGTCTTTCAGGCACGGCTGACGGAACACCGCCAGAGCTATCATGACCGGTTGAGCCGGCTGGCCGATGCCGAGGGGCTGCCTGCCGGCCGCACCAGCCCTTCCGGGAAGTTTCTGAAAACCTTCACGGATGCCGGCAAGGCGGCCCTCGACCATCTCGCCGCCGAGACCGACCAGTTAAAACTCGACGAGGCGGTCCGGCTCCTCAGCCGCGCAAAATTCGTCTACATCCTCGGCCAGCGCCGCTCCTTTCCGATCGCCGCCTACTTCAGCTATGCGCTCGGCCAGGCCGACCGGCGCATCGTGCTCCTCGACGGCATCGGCGGCATGATCGAGCAGCAGAGCCGCGGCATGACGCGAAGCGACGTGCTGCTGGCGGTGAGCTTCAGCCCCTATTCCCCGGAGACGATCGCCACCGCCGAGCGGGCCCGCGCCAACGGCGCCAAGGTGATCGGCCTTACCGACCGGCCGCTGTCGCCGCTCGCTCAGGCAAGCGATATCGCGCTGGAGGTCGCCGACGCGGAAGTGATGGATTTCAGGTCGCTCGTGGCGACTTTCTGCCTTGCCCAGACACTGGTCATCGGCGTGGCGCGGCAGACGACCGGAGCGGAGGGCGCGAGGCGGGGAAGGAGCCGGTCGGCGGGCATCGAGCGATCGCGATGAATGGCCCCGCGGCCCGCGATCTGGTCGATGCGCTCCGGCGCCTCGGTCTCGTCCGCGACGGCGAAACGGCGCAGCTGACGCCGCTGACCGGCGGCGTCTCCTCGGACATCCACCTGGTGGAAGCCGGCGGCCGAAAATTCTGCGTCAAGCGCGCTCTGCCGCGCCTCAAGGTGGCGGCGCTGTGGGAGGCGCCGATCGGCCGTAACGCCGCCGAAGCGGCATGGTTCAGGACTGTGCGCCGCTGGCTGCCCGACAACGTCCCCGAAGTGCTGGCGGAGGACCCTGACATCGGCCTGTTCGCCATGACCTACCTGCCGCCGGCCCAGAATCCCGTGTGGAAGGCGAAGCTCCTTGCCGGCGAGATCGACGCGGATTTCGCCGCCTCCGTCGGCGAAGCGCTCTGCACAATTCACGGCCGCAGCGCCAGCGACCCGCGCCTGGCCGAGGCTTTCGCGAATGACGACACGTTCGAGGCGATCCGTCTGGAGCCGTATCTGCGCGCCACGGCGGCGCGGCAGCCGGACCTCGCGGAGCGCCTGAACGCGCTTGCCGATACGACGATCGAAACCCGGCGTGCCCTGGTGCATGGCGATATCAGCCCGAAGAACATCCTCTGCGGCCCCAAGGGGCCGGTGTTCCTGGACGCTGAATGCGCCTGGTATGGCGACCCGGCCTTCGACCTCGCCTTCTGCCTCAACCACCTCCTGCTGAAGGGGGCGTGGCGGCCCGATCTCAGGTCCGAATACCTCGAAGCGTTTCGCGCGCTCGCCGCCGCCTATCTCGGCAGGATCGATTGGGAGGAGCCCGAAAAATTCGAGAACCGCTGCGCCAGGCTTTTGCCGGGGCTCTTCCTGGCCCGCGTCGACGGCAAATCGCCGGTCGAATACCTCACCGACGAGGCGAGCCGAGAAATGGTGCGCGGCGCCGCCCGCGCGCTTCTCCGCAAGCCGGCCGAGCACCTTGAAAGCATCGCCGATTTCTGGGAGCGGAGCCGATGAACGCGACGATTGCCGCACTCGGCGCGCGCCGCATCTGGGATTCGCGCGGCCGCCCGACCGTCGAAGCCGAGGTCACCCTTTCCGACGGCACCTTGGCCCGCGGCATTGCGCCGGCCGGCGCCTCCCGCGGCAGCCGCGAGGCAGTCGACAAGCGCGACGGCGGCCCAAGACTCGCCGGCTTCGACGTGCAAGGCGCGCTTGCCGGCATCCGCGGCGAGATCGCCAAAACCCTCCTCGGCCGGGACCCCTTCGACCAAACCGGGGTCGACGCGCTGCTGATCGACCTCGATGGCACGCCGCAGAAGGCGCGGCTCGGCGGCAACGCCATTGTGGCGACGTCGCTCGCCGTTCTCCACGCCGCGGCGGCAAGCCGAAAACTGCCGCTCTGGGCCCATCTCGCCGGGGGTCGCCCGGTGAGCCTCCCGCTGCCGGAGATCCAGATTTATGGCGGCGGCGCCCATGCAGGGCGGCGGGTCGACATCCAGGATTTTATGGTGATCGCCACGGGCGCAACGAGTTTTGCCCAGGCTCTGGAGATGACGGCCGAGGTCTACTACGCCGCAGGAAAACTCATGGCCGAGCGCGGCGCCTTGCAGGGCGTCGCCGACGAGGGCGGCTATTGGCCGGCCTTCGCCACCAACGAGGAGGCGCTGGAGGCGGTGGTCCGGTCGATCGAACGCGCCGGCTTCGTGCCGGGCGGCGACGTGGCGATCTCGCTCGACGTCGCCGCTTCGGAATTCGGGCAGAACGGCCGCTATCGCCTGGGGCTGGAAAGCCGCGAGCTCGACAGCGATGGTTTATCAGAACTGCTGCTGGGCTGGTGCGACCGCTTCCCGATCGTCTCGCTGGAGGATCCGCTCGCCGAGGACGATTCCGACGGGCTGAAGCGTTTCACCGCGGCGATCGGCAACCGCATCCAGGTGATCGGCGACGATTTCCTGGTCACCGATGCCGCGCGCGTCGACGACGCGGCGCAGCACGGCAGCGTCAACGCGGTGCTGGTCAAGGTGAACCAGGCCGGCACCGTCAGCGAAGCCCGCGCCGCGCTCGAGGCCGGCCGGCGCGCCGGCTTCGGCACCATCGTCTCGGCCCGCTCGGGCGAGACTGAGGACGTGGCGATCGCCCACCTCGCCGTCGGCTGGGACGCCCGCCAGATCAAGGTCGGCTCCTTTGCCCGTTCCGAGCGCATGGCCAAGTGGAACGAACTCTTGCGCATCGAGGAGGCCGGCCTGCCCTTCGCCGGGACTTCGGGGCTACGCGCGCGCCGCGCAAGACCTCAGAAGAACGCCTGAATCCCTGTCTGGGCGCGCCCGAGGATGAGGGCGTGCACGTCGTGGGTGCCCTCGTAGGTGTTCACCGTCTCCAGATTCTGCGCGTGCCGCATGACGTGGTACTCTTCCTGAATGCCGTTGCCGCCGTGCATGTCGCGCGCAGCCCGCGCGATATCGAGCGCCTTGCCGCAATTGTTGCGTTTCACCAGCGAGATCATCTCCGGCGCCGCTCTGCCCTCGTCGAACAGGCGGCCGACGCGTAAGCTCGCCTGCAGGCCCAGCGCGATCTCCGTCTGCATGTCGGCGAGTTTCTTCTGGATCAGCTGGGTCCCGGCCAGCGGCTTGCCGAACTGCTTTCGCTCCAGCACGTAGGAGCGGGCGCGGAACCAGCAATCCTCCGCCGCGCCCATGGCCCCCCAGGATATGCCGTAGCGCGCCCGGTTGAGGCAGCCGAACGGCCCCTTCAGGCCGGACACGTTGGGCAGCAGCGCCTCCTCGCCGATCTCCACGCCGTCCATGACGATCTCACCGGTGACCGAGGCGCGGAGCGACAGTTTTCCGCCGATCTTTGGGGCCGACAGGCCTTTTGCGCCCTTCTCCAGGACAAAGCCGCGGATCTGGTTGTCGTGCGCGGCCGACTTGGCCCAGACGACGAACACGTCGGCGATCGGCGCGTTGGAGATCCACGTCTTCGAGCCGGTGAGGCGGTAGCCGCCGTCGATCCGCTCGGCCCGCGAAATCATGCCGCCGGGATCGGAGCCGGCATCGGGCTCCGTCAGCCCGAAGCAGCCGACCCATTCCCCCGTCGCAAGCTTCGGCAGGTACCTTTTGCGCTGGCTTTCGTCGCCATAGGCATGGATCGGGTACATGACCAGCGAGGACTGCACGCTCATCATCGAGCGGTAGCCGGAATCGACGCGCTCCACCTCGCGGGCGACCAGCCCGTAGGAGACGTAGGAAGCCCCTGCGCAGCCGTACTCTTCGGGCAGCGTCAGGCCAAGGAGACCCAGCTCGCCCATCTCGCGAAAGATTCCTGGGTCGGTGCGCTCCTCGCGATAGGCCTCCAGGATACGCGGCTGCAGCTTCTCCTGGGCATAGGCGCGCGCCGTGTCGCGGATCAGCCGCTCCTCGCCGGCGAGCTGCTCGTCGAGCAGGAACGGGTCGTCCCAGGCGAACCGGGCCGCGGCCGCACCCCTGGAGAAATCCTTGCTCCGCTGCGCTTCGGCCATGTCGCTCCTCCGCTTTCCCGCCTGCATAACCCTCTCTCCGGTGGTTGGATAGCGGAAGCGTCGGTAGTGGGTCGGCTTGAATTTGTCGCCCTAGCGGAATGGATATTGTACGCGGAACATCGTGCCGCCCACAGAGGATGGCCAGAACGCAACGAGGAACCGGCGCTTCTTCCCGCAAAGGGTAACGGTCCACCGCTCATAGATGGTTTTCGCGGAGCCTTCGGGTCCTACGCGATACGGTTTGTAGGACTGCAAGAACTCAGGTTGGATAAGCTCTGCGCTGGAGCAGCTCCATAGCGCGTCTGCGTAGAGCATCACGGCCTTCATCACTTCTTCCGACAACCGCGTGTTGGCCGTCGTATTCCCCTCCATCCAGACTGGACCGGCATTGGCTGCATTGGCCAAGAGTGGGATGGTGATGAGCCCAATTAGGGCGGCAAAGCGCATGGGAGCACTCCGGGATACTTCTTATTTACTCCAAATTCCGGTTTTGATAAGGCGTGCGCTTCGCCGGTTTCGCCTCGGTCCCATCACAGCCAGCTTGGGGTGAAATCGTCCAGATCATTGAGACACTTCAGCAAATCGCCGCAGCGCGCCCCGCTGAGACCCTCCAGGGAAGCCATGATTCAGACCGGCCAGCGGAGACGTTGAAAAGAACACTTGTTTCAAGAAAAAATTCCTAGACAGGCGTTTTCGTTTGTGCTAGCTCGCCAAATACCGCTGCTCGACGAGGGACCGGAACGCGCGGACCGGAGCTTTTCGGGAGCAGTGGGCGGCGCCGCCACGGAGCCTCGGTCAGGAGCCGGGACGGCGTTCCTCAGAAGGGCCCCCCTCGGGAGCAATCCCGGTGCCGGATGTTGCACGGCTAGAGTTCCTGCTTCGGGCGCAAGCACGGGGCAGGACGGGAAGACGATAGGGCGAGTTGGGGAACGTATACCGCCGCGCGGGGCGCCTGGAGGCGCCATTATTTAATTGCGAGGCGTTCTTCAGGCGCTCCGCTCCCTCCTCGCGTGAGGAGGACCGAAAAAGCTCTTTGATAGCCTCGGGCCGATCCGGCCGCGGGACGATGACGCGCGTCCCCCTCTTGCGGGAGAGGGTCGAGCCGTGTCCGTTCCTTGACCCGCCCCGCTGCCCCGCCTAATCCTCGCGGCGGGAAAACGCCATGCTCCTCGTCATCGACAATTACAACTCGTTCACCTGGAACCTCGTCCATTATTTGGGCGAGCTGGGCGCCGAGCCGCATGTGGTGCGGAACGACAAGATCTCCGCCGACGAAGCGCTGGCGCGCCGGCCTGAGGCGATCGTGCTGTCGCCGGGGCCGTGCACGCCGAACGAGGCCGGCATCTGCCTGGAGCTGATCGATAAGGCCGCCGGCTCCGTCCCGATCTTCGGCGTCTGCCTGGGCCACCAGGCGATCGGCCAGGCCTATGGCGGCGAGGTGGTCCGCGCTCCGAAGCTCATGCACGGAAAGCTCTCGACGATCCTGCACGAAGGCGACGGCGTCTTCCACGGCATCAACGGCCCCTTCGCGGCGACGCGCTACCATTCGCTGACCATCCGGCCGGAATCGATGCCGGACGAACTCGTGCCGACCGCCCATACCGAGGACGGCGTCGTCATGGGAGTGCGCCACCGATCGGATCCGGTCCACGGCGTGCAGTTCCACCCCGAGAGCATCGCCTCGGAGCACGGCCACCGCATCCTCCAAAATTTCCTGGAGATCGCCGCCGCCTTCAATTCCCGCGCCGGGCGCCGGACGGCCGCGTGACATGGCCGACATGAAGGCCTTCCTCGCCAAGCTCGCCTCGGGCCAGAAACTGACGCGCGAGGAGGCGGAAGACGCCTTCGACATCATCATGTCCGGCGAGGCGACGCCCAGCCAGATCGGCGGCTTCCTGATGGCCCTCCGCGTGCGCGGCGAGACGGTGGAGGAGATCGCCGGCGCGGTCTGCTCCATGCGCGGGCGGATGACGCCGGTCCAGGCGCCGGAAGGCGCGATCGACATCGTCGGCACCGGCGGCGACGCCTCGGGCACCTACAACATCTCGACCTGCTCGGCCTTCGTCGTCGCCGGCGCCGGCGTTCCCGTCGCTAAGCACGGCAACCGCGCGCTGTCGTCCAGATCGGGCGCCGCCGACGCGCTCGCCGCGCTGGGCGTGAAGATCGACCTCGGCCCCGAAAAGATCTCCGAATGCATCAGGGAGGCGGGCATAGGCTTCATGTTCGCACCGAGCCACCACGCCGCCATGCGCCATGTCGGCCCGTCGCGCGTCGAGCTCGGCACCCGCACCGTCTTCAACCTCCTCGGGCCGCTCTGCAATCCGGCCAGCGTCAAGCACTACATGCTCGGCGTCTTCGGCCGTGAATGGGTCGAGCCGCTGGCCGAGGTGCTGGGGTCGCTCGGCGCCGAATCCGCCTGGGTCGTGCACGGCACGTTCGGCGAGCGCGCCGGGCTCGACGAGATGACGACGACCGGCACGACCTATGTCGCCGAGCTGAAGAACGGCCATGTCCGCCCGTTCCAGATCGAGCCGATCGAATTCGGCGTCGATTCCGCCGAGCCCGAGGCCCTCCTCGGCGGCGCTCCGGAGGAGAACGCCAGGGCCTTGCGCGCCGTCCTGGAGGGCGAGCTCGGCGCCTTCCGCGACGTGGTGATCGTGAACGCCGGCGCGGCCCTGATGGTGGCCGGCAAGGCGGCCTTGACGTCCGAGGCGGCGAATCTCGCGCGCCAAAGCATCGATTCCGGCGGCGCGCTCACGGCGCTGGAGCGGCTCGTCGAAATCTCCAACAGGTGAGAATTGGCCGACATCCTCAAGCGCATCGAAGTCTATAAGCGGCAGGAGATTGCCGCCGCCAAGGCGGCCGTGCCGCTGGCCGAGCTGCAGGCCCGCCTCGCCGACGTCGAGCCGCCGCGCGGCTTCCGCTCGGCGCTGGAGAAGCGCATCGAGGCGGAAGGAGTCGCCCTCATCGCCGAGATCAAGAAGGCGAGCCCCTCCAAAGGGCTGATCCGCGCCGATTTCGATCCGCCCGCCCTCGCCCGCGCCTACGCGGCGGGCGGCGCCGCCTGCCTCTCGGTGCTGACCGATGCCCCGTCCTTCCAGGGCGACCCGAAATTCCTGACCGAGGCGCGTGCCGCCGTGTCCCTGCCCGCGCTCCGCAAGGATTTCCTCTACGATCCGTACCAGGTCTACGAGGCCCGTACCTGGGGTGCCGACTGCATCCTGATCATCATGGCGGCGGTGACGCACGACGAGGCGCTGGCGCTCGAAGATGCGGCACGCGAACTGGGAATGGACGTGCTGCTGGAGGTGCATGACGAGGCGGAGCTGGAACGCGCCCTCCGCCTCGCTTCGCCCTTGCTCGGCATCAACAATCGGGACCTGAAGACGTTCGAGACGAGTCTTGCGGCGTCGGAGCGCCTCGCGCCGCTTGTCCCGGACGATCGGCTCGTCGTCAGCGAGAGCGGCATTTTTGCGCCGCGCGACGTTGCGCGGCTTGCGGCCGTCGGCATTCATGCTCTGCTGGTGGGCGAAAGCCTTATGCGCCAGGCCGACGTCGCCGCGGCGACGCGGGCGCTGCTTGCCCCCGCCAAGGTGGAGGCGGCGGAATGAATGCGCGGCTCACCCATCTCTCGACCGAGGGAGAGGCCGCCATGGTGGATGTCAGTGCCAAGGCGGTGACGGCGCGCACGGCTACGGCGAGCGGCGCCGTGATCATGGATCCCGCGACCCTGGACCTGATCCTGTCCGGCAATGCGAAGAAGGGCGACGTGATCGCCACCGCCCGCATCGCCGGCATCATGGCCGCCAAGAAGACCCATGACCTGATCCCGCTCTGCCACCCGCTGGCGCTCACCAGCATTGCCGTCGACGTGGAGCCCGACGCGGGCCTGCCCGGCCTCCGCGTCAGCGCAACGGCAAAGCTCGACGGCAAGACCGGCGTGGAGATGGAGGCGCTGACGGCAGTGTCGGTTGCCTGCCTCACCATCTACGACATGGCCAAGGCCGTCGATCGCGGCATGCGCATCGCCGATATCAGGCTCGAGGAGAAGCAGGGCGGCCGTTCCGGCCATTGGCGCGCGGACGGCGAGGGCCGATGAGCCTGCTGCCGGTCGACGAAGCCGTCGCCAGGCTGCTGGCGGGCGTCGAGCCGCTCGCTCCGGAAGAGGTGCCGCTGGCCGATGCCGCCGGGCGCGTGCTCGCGGCCGATATGCCGGCCCGCCGCACGCAACCGCCCTTCCCCGCCTCGGCGATGGATGGATATGCCCTCCGGGCCGCGGATGCGCAGGAAGGGGCAACGCTGGCGGTGATCGGCGTCTCGCGCGCCGGCGAGCGTTTTGCGGGTTCGTTCGGAGCCGGCCAGGCCGTCAGGATTTTTACTGGCGCGCCGGTGCCGGAGGGAGCCGATGCGATCCTGATCCAGGAGAACGCCGAGCCCGCGGGAGATGCCATCCTGGTCCGCGAGGCCGTTGCGCCCGGCCGCTACATCCGCCCGGCCGGCCTCGACTTCAAGTCCGGCGATATCCTCCTGAAAATGGGCCGCATACTTGGTGCGCGGGCCATCTCGCTTGCCGCGGCAATGGGTTATGCAGCCGTGCCCGTCCGCCGCCGGCCGAAGGTCGCCGTGCTCGCCAATGGCGACGAGTTGGTGCCGCCGGGAGCGGAAACCGGCCCTGACCAGATCATGTCTTCGAACGGTGTCGGGCTGTCGGCGATGGTGCGCGAGTTCGGCGGCGAGGCGGTCGACCTTGGCATCGCCCCCGACCGCGAAGCAGCCATCGGCACCGCCGTCGATCGGGCCACCGGATGCGACATCCTCGTCGTCATCGGCGGCGCGTCGGTCGGCGAGCACGATCTCGTTCGAGCCACGCTGGCTGCGAAAGGCATGGCGCTCGATTTCTGGCGGATCGCCATGCGGCCCGGCAAGCCGATGATGGTTGGAAGGCTCGCCGGAATGCGGATCCTGGGATTTCCCGGGAACCCCGTGTCCGCCCTGGTCTGCGGCTACGTCTTCCTGAAGCCGCTCATCTACGCGATGCTGGGCAGGCCGACGGACCGGCGCCTGGCCACGGCGAAGCTCGGCTCTAATCTGGCTGGCAACGACGATCGCCAGGATTTTATCCGCGCGCGCCTGGAAAGGATTGACGGCGAGCAGGTGGCGATCCCTTTCACGGCCCAGGATTCCTCCATGCTGGCCACGCTTGCCGCCGCCGATGCGCTGATCGTCCGGCCGGCGGGCGCCGCGGCTGCGCGGCAAGGAGATCGCGTATCGGTCCTGCTGCTCGGTCCTTGAAGACGCAGTGGCTCGAATCCGGTGATTCGTTTACCTGCTGCTTGCGGCTCAGATGGGTCGGAAGAGCTAAGGGATTCTGGCGAGGTTCATGACATGGCAGCTCGGACACTGCAGATCGCTACCGTCGAGTGGCAGCCGGCGGGCCTTATTCCGTGACCGTGGCAAAGAACAGGATATTCCCGATCCTCCTGTCCGGTGGCGCCGGAACGCGCCTCTGGCCGCTTTCACGCGAAAGCCACCCGAAGCAGCTGCTTGCTCTGACGGGCGAAACAACGCTTCTGCAGCAGACCGCCTTGCGCGTCGCGGATGCGGAACGCTTCGAGCCGCTGACGGTCATCGGAAGCCTGAACCACCGCTTTCTGATTGCCGAGCAGCTCCGGCAGGTCGATGCGCGGTCGCCGACCATCGTGCTGGAGCCGGTCCCCCGCAACACCGGCGCTGCCGCGGCGGTTGCGGCCCTGCTCGCCCGCCGTTCTCGTCCAGACGCGCTTCTCCTGATCATGCCGGCCGACCATCGCATCGAGCAGGTCGAGGCATTTCTTGCCGCGGTCGATGCCGGAATTGATGCGGCCTCAGTCGGCGCTCTGGTGCTCTTCGGGATGAAGCCGAACGCACCGGCCACCGGCTATGGCTACATCCGTGCCGGCCAGGCGCTGGCGAGCGCGGCTACCAATAAGGTTCGACATGTGGCGGCGTTCGTCGAAAAGCCCGACCGCGAAACAGCGGAAGGTTATCTGCAGAGCGGCGAGTACCTCTGGAACAGCGGGATCTTCCTGCTGTCCGCCGGGGCATTGCTGGCCGAAATGGCGCGCCACGCGCCGGAAATCCTCCGCCACGCGGAGGACGCGCTGGAACGTTCCATCCGGGACAGCGATTTTCTGCGGCTCGACGAGGCAGCTTTCCGGCTCTGCCCCTCGGTGTCGATCGATCATGCCATCATGGAGCGCACGCAACGCGCCGCTGTCGTCCCCGCCGATTTCGGCTGGACCGACGTCGGCTCATGGTCGACGCTGTGGGACATCGCCCTTCGTGACACGGCCGGCAATGCCCTGTTCGGGGAGGTTCTCGTCGACAATACGAGAGCCTCGTATGTCCGCAGCGAAGGGCCGCTCGTTGCAACGATTGGCGTCGACGACTTGATCGTCGTCGCCACAGCCGACGCCGTTCTCGTCGCCAACAAGCATCACGACCAGGAGATCAGGAAGATTGTGGAGAGGTTGCGCGCCGAAAACCTCGGCCGAACCTGACTGGCTTGCCAGGCCGGTGCGCGCCGCCATCGAGGCGGCGTTGTCGCGCCCAAACCGAAAAAGCTTGGGCGACCTGACTTCCTGTCCCCCTGCTGGCGCCGGTTAGACGACAAGGCGGGCAGAGCCGCCTCGGGCGCGATCACTGCCAGATATTGATCGTCGCCAGCGTGCGGATGAGGTGGTCCGAAATGAGGTCCTCCGCCCGTTTGGCCTTCCGCTCGCCGATGGCGTCGACGACTGCTCCGAGCTCCTTATGCGTCTGCGCGCGGACGAGCTCGGGTGCGGGCTTATCGGTGTCCTTGCCGTCGAAAAGCACGGCTCGGCGATCGGCGAGGATGCTCTCCATGATCTGCATCAGGAACTTGTTCTTTGTCGCCGCAAAAATCTGCCGGTGCAGCCCATATATTTGCTCCTTGAATTCCCGCCAGGTCGGAGCGCGAAGGATCTCGCCAAGGATCCCTCGCATCGCCGCGATGTCCTGCTCGTCCGCCCGATTGATCACCAAATGCATCATGGCGGGCTCGAACAAGAGCCGCCCTTCGATGATCTCAACAAAGCTTGGCACAGCACCGTGGTCCGCCACGCTGGTCTGGTCGAGCCGTCCGAAGACGTCGTCGGCATCGTCGGTCAGGAAGGTGCCGCTGCCGACCCGGCGACGGATCAGCCCCTGCCGCTCCATGATGGCCAAGGCGCTGCGCACCGCAGCGCGGCTGGTGTTGAGCCGGCGGGCAAGGTCGCGCTCGTTGGGAAGCTTGGCGCCGGGAATCATATGCCCGTCGCGAATGCTCTGGAGCAGCGATCGGTAGACCAGCGACGGCGTCGCCCGGTCATGTGTGGAAACTGCCGTGAGCGCTTGAACGGCGGCTTTAGGCGGCATGCTGGAATCCGACAGAACCTTCGGCGCGGACAGAGCGAGCCAGTCCGGCCATGGTCAACGACTTGAGATCGTTTCGCATGACCCCACGACCGTCACGGGAACGCCAGAACGCGCCAATTCGGCCCGATGCAGCAAGCGCCCCGACCCGCTGCTCGCTCATCGGGAAGTTCCTGCGGGGATCTGCCACTCGGCGAAATCAGCGATGAAGGAGACCAGGTCTGCGACGACGGCGTCGAAGAAGCGATTGCCCTTTTGCCGCGTGGCGAGGCTCGGGTCGCCAAGCGTGCCACTCTCGGAGAGATCCCTGAAATCGTGATAAGTTCGGACGGCCGAGCCGCCGAGAAGATCGGTAGTGAGATAGCCCGATCCGGGATTCGGATAGGCCACTTCCGCCCGGTCGAGTTCGACAAGATCGGGCCGGAGGTGCAGCATCATGGAGGTCTCGAACTCGCAGGCATGCCCCATGCCGCCCGGAGCGGACTCGCGCAGCTCGGCAATGGCGGCCTGGGCGAGCTGGAAATAGGTGAAGGCCGCAACGCGCGCGGTGCCGTAGAAACGGTGGCCGAGCGTTGAGGCGAGGACGTCGATGAGGCCGCCGTTGCCGCCATGGCCATTGACGACAAGCAGGCGGCGAAAGCCATGCGCAACGACGCTCGCGGCAATGTCCTCCACCATTGCGATGATCGTCGCCGGTTGCAGCGTCACCGTGCCGGCGAAGCGCATGTGGTGGGTGGAGAAGCCGTACCAGGGCGGCGGCAGGACAGCGATCCTGCCGGCGAGGCGCTCCGCCGCCGCGAGCGCCACCGAATAAGCGAGTTTGGTGTCGGTGCCGAGGGGCATGTGGCGCCCGTGCTGCTCGACAGAGCCGAGCGGCAGGACGACAATGGTTCGGTCCCGGTGCAGCGCGTCGATTTGAGGCGCGCTCAGCTCCTCCCAACGCATGGGAACCTCACCCGGACGCCGGCTGGAATGAACTCAGATCGGTACTCCGCATGCACTCTTTCCCGAGCAGGTTTGTATCTGTCGAAAGCGGTTGCGAATGGTCTAAAGTAGTTTCTATAGTCCGTGCCGCGGGCGGCTTGTCAACGCAGTCCCGTGCCGGAACCCGGCTGAACCGGGCGGCCCTCGGGGCACAGGCAAAACGACAGGGAGACGGGAGATGCCACTGAAGAAACTTCTCGGCGCGATCGCCATCAGCGCGGCTATGGCGCAGCCCGCTGCTTCGCAGGATATCACCCTGGAATTTGTCGTATGGAACTATTCGCTCGACACCATCCAGGACAATGCCCGCAAGTTTGAGGCTGAAAATCCCGGCATCAAGGTCAACATCACCGATTATACCTGGCAGGATTACCACGACAGCCTCGTCCTGCGCTTCCGCGGCGGCACGCAGACCGATGTGGCCTATGTCGGCCAGGATTGGCTGCCGGCCTGGGCGGCCGCCGGGTTCCTGGCGCCCCTGGATGACGTTGCGCCGAAGGAGGCTCTCGAGGAGCTTAAGGCTGACATGGCGGGCTTCTCGCTGAACGACATGACCTATGACGGCAAGCTCTACGGCCTCCCTTATTACGCAGACACCATCTCGTTCATCTACAACAAGCAGATTCTCGCCGACAAAGGCATCGCCGTGCCGACCACCTGGGAGGAAGTGACGGCGGCGGCCGAGAAGCTGAAGGCGGAGGGGATGGAGCACCCGATCGTCTACGAATTCGACCAGGAGCTGCCGAATTTCTTCGACGCATTCGTCGCGCAGGCCTATGGGCGCGGCGGCGACCTGTTCGATGCCGAGCACAAGGCGCTTTTCGACAACCCCGACAATCCTGCCTATAAGCAGCTGGAATGGCTGGTCGACGCCTTCAACAAGGACCTCGTGCAGCAGGAGGCACACGAATCGAATATCATTCCCTCGATGAACACCGGCAATCATGCCTTCACGGTGGTCTTCAACTACGTGCTGGCGGCCCTGAACAACGCCGCCGAGCAGCCGCGCGCCGGCCAGTTTGCGCTCGCCCCGATGCCCGGAGAGGCGCATGCGACGCTGGGCTTCACCAAGTTTTACTCGATCACGTCGGAGGCCGCGAAGGATCCGGCGCGGGCCGAGGCAGCCTGGAAGTTCGTGGATTACATGGCCGGTAAACCCTATACCGTAGCCAAGCGCTGGGCCGTCGAGAAGGGCCTCGGCTTCGGCCAAATTCCGCTTTTCGACGACCCCGACGTCACGGCGGCTTGGAACAAATGGGTCGACGCGCCGACCCTGCGCCAGCAGGTCTCCACGGCCCGCGCCGGGACCTGGACGGAATGGACCGCCGTCTGGTCGGCTTATTTCCGGCCGCTGCTCGCCCAAGCCATGGTCGGCGAGGCGACCGTCGACGAGGTGATGAAGGCCGGCGCGGCACGCTGGAACGAGTTCCGCGACAAGATGGCGAAGAACTAGGGTCGAACCCGCGGCGGCGGCCGGCCAGCCACCGCCGCTCCATATTCTGATGATTGCGCCGCAATGTGGACGACCAGCCGCTTTCCGGCCTTGTGGCTGCTCCCGGCACTGATTCCAGTCGCCCTGCTGACCGTTTTTCCCATCGCGCATGCTCTCTGGACCAGCCTGCACCAGGTGATGCTGCTTTTCCCAGGCGAAGATTGGGTAGGCCTGGAGAATTACCGCAACGTCATCACCGGCGAGTATTTCGGCGCAGCGCTGAAGAACTCGCTCCTCTTCACGCTGTTCGCCGCACCGCTCGTCGTAGCGCTGGGAACGGCCGCGGCTCTCTTCCTGCATCGCGAGTTCTTCGCGGTCACCCTGCTTCGTTCCATCGTTCTGCTGCCGTGGGTGTTGCCCGGCGCGATCAGCGCCGTTCTCTGGGTGTGGATCTTCCATCCGAGCTGGGGGGTCATCAATTCGGTCCTGCGCAGCCTGGGCCTGATCGACCATTCCATCCCGTGGCTCACCGATCCCAATCTCGCCTTCGTATCGGTGGTGACCGCGCATGTCTGGACCCAGATCCCGTTCGCGGTCGTCCTGATCATGGCAGCGCTGTCGACGCTCAATCCGGAGACGCTCGAGGCGGCGACGATCGATGGCGCGACGCCTGTCCAGCGCTTTGCCTACGTGGTTTTCCCGCACATCAAGGGGATCGTCGTTCTGCTCCTCGTCTACAACGCGCTGACCGCCTTCACGAGCTACGACATCGTCTATGCCATGACCGGCGGCGGGCCGGGCACCGCAACGACGCTCCTCTCTTTCCAGATCTGGAAAGAGAGCTTTTCGATGTACGATTTCGGCGCCGGCTCGGCCGTGGCATTCATCGTGGTCGCCATATCGGCCGTAATGATCGCTGCCATCACCAAGGCCCTTCCATCCGATCTGTTCGAGAACCGCGAGCCGTGACACGCCGCCGACGCCCGCTCCTCACCGCGCTCGGAGCCTTCATCATACTGCTGTTTACGGGCGGGCCGGTGCTGCTGGCATTGGCCGGCAGCGTCATTCCCGACCGGGTAATGTTTGCCAGCGACCGGGGCCTTTTCGACGAAGTGACCCTGGAGAACTACCGCTTCATCCTCACCGGCGAGCTGCCGCCGGCCTATCTCAAATCTGGCGCCAACCGCACCATGATCTCCGATGCGGCCCGCCAAGCGCCGCGGAGCCTCTGGAACAGCGCCCGGATTGCCTTTGCCGCCCTCGCCATAAATCTCCTCCTCGGCACGCCGGCTGCCTACATCTACGCCCGCTACGCCTTCCCGGGTAAGCGGCTTACCTTTCTGTTCCTGATACTGTCGCCGCTCGTGCCGACGGTGGCGCTCATCACGCCGATCTACATGATGATCCAATCGGCGGGGCTGGTCGGCTCGAAGCTGGCGATCGTCCTGGTGCATGCCGCCAAGGCGCTGCCCTTCACCGTTTTCATTCTGTCGGTATTCTTCCGAAAGATGCCGCAGGAGCTGTTCGACGCGGCGGCGATCGACGGCTGCACGCGGATGCAGTCGTTCCTGCGTATTGCCGTGCCGCTGGCGCTGCCGCCGATGGCCGCCACCGGCTTGTTCGCCTTCATGCTGTCCTATGCAGAATTCATGTTCGCGCATGTGCTCTCGGGAGAAGCCGGCAGCCGGCCGGTCTCGGTTGTCATGGCGTCGCTCGCGCGTAACCCCGATGTCTCCTGGAGCCTCCTCAACGCGGCGATCCTGATCGCCATCCTGCCCACCCTTGCGATGGTGGCGCTGGTCTGGCGTTACGTCATCGCCGACATGGTCAGGGGTGCAGTCAAGGCCTGAGCCGGCAGTCCTGTCGGTAGTCAGGCTGTAGCGCCTTGCCGCCCTGCAACCGCCTCCCGGAACGTTTCGGCAAGTTGGTTCAGCTCGTAGGGCTTGCGCAGCACGGGAATTCCTTCGTCGGCCTCCGCTTCCACCCCGCCGCTGTAGCCTGTGGTGAGAACGACAGGCACGCCTGGCCGTCGGCGGCGGATCTCGCGGGCCAGATCCAGCCCGTTCATGCCCCCCGGCATGACGATGTCGGAGAACACGATATCGATGACACGACCGTCGGCGAGGGCGCCGAGCGCCGCAGCTGGGGTACCAACCCGTATCACCTTATAGCCGAGCTGCTGCACCATCTCGGTGGCCAAGGCGGCGACGTTCTCATCGTCCTCCACCAGCAGGACCGATCCTTGCGCGACGGCGTCGTGGGCACGGTGACTAGGGCGAACGGGGGTTGGTCGAGCAGCCCCGTGGGAGCGGGGCAGCAGAAGATGGACAATGGTCCCCTCCCCGCGCCGGCTGTCGATGCGCACCGTGCCGCCCGACTGGCGCGCGAACCCGTAGACCTGGGCAAGGCCGAGTCCGGTTCCCTGTCCTACGTCCTTGGTGGTGAAGAACGGCTCAAACACGTGCGACAGGATTTCCGGGCTCATGCCTATCCCAGTGTCGCTTACGGAGAGGCGCACGAAGTCGCCGGTCAGGCCGGAATCGTCATGGAGACCGGCGACATTTTCGCCGCGGATCTCGACCGTACCGCCGTGCGGCATGGCATCGCGCGCGTTTACCGCCAGGTTCAGCACGACCAGCTCAAGCTGCGCCGGATCGACCTCGACGGGCCAGAGCTCCTCCGGAAATCGGGTGATCACCGACACGTTTTCACGCAGGGAACGTTCCAAGAGCTCGCTCATCCCGCCGATCTGGGCGGCCACGTCGACCGCCTGCGGCCGCAGCGTCTGCCGACGCGAGAACGCCAGCAGCTGACTGGTGAGCGCGGCGCCGCGCTCCACCGCCTTCCGCATGCCCTCCATCAGTCGGTTTTGCCGCTCCGGATCGGGGTTCCTCTCAAGCATTCCCAATCCGCCGGAGATCACGGTCAGCAGATTATTGAAATCGTGCGCGATGCCGCCGGTCAGCTGCCCCACGGCTTCCATCTTCTGCGCCTGGACGAGCGCCGCTTCCGCGCGTTTCCTATCGGCGATCTCGGCGCTGAGGCGCTCGTTGGCTGCTATGAGAGCGAATTGACTCTCCTTGTCCGCCGTCACGTCGCGCCCGACTGCATAGAATGCGTTTCCCTCCGGCACGGCTGTCCATGCAATCCAGACGACGGAGCCATCAGCCCGAACGAGGCGGTCCTCGAACCGTTGCGTGCTCTCGCCTTCCCTTAGCGCGGCGATCATCCGCGTGGCCGCGACCAGGTCGTCCGGATGGATGAGGTCGCTGAACGGACGTCTCAGAAGCGCGTCCCGGCTGTAGCCGAGAAGCCGCTCCCACGCCGGGTTGACGATCTTCAGATAGCCGTCGAACCCGGCAATCGCGAAAAGGTCGTGTGACAGCTCGAATATGCGGTCCCGCTCGCGTGTGCGACTTGCGATGAGCTGCTCCAGCTCCACGCGTCCGCGTGCCAGCGTCTCGCGTGCCTCCACAATGTCCTGGATGTCGGTGCAGGTGCCGAACCAATGGACAATGCGCTCCTCCTCGTCGCGGATGGGTGTGGCCCGCGTCTTGAACCAGCGGAAAACCCCGTCGCGGCGGCGGATGCGAAATTCGATGTCATATTGGTGTCGCCCCTCGATAGCACCGGTCCAGTGCTGAAGGGTGCGCTCGCGGTCGTCCGGATGGATCGCCCGGTCAAGCCAGCGAAGGTCCAGCTGCTCCGTGTCGGCAACGCCGGTGAATTCCACCCATTGACCGCTGAGATAATCGCACCTTCCGTCGGGGAGCGCTGTCCAGACGAGCTGCGGCAGCGTCTCGGCCAGGGTCCGGTAACGCGCCTCGCTCTCGCGCAGCGCCTTTGCGGCTCTCTCGCGATCTGCCAGCACTTCCGCCGCAACGCGCTGCCGCCGCCGCGCCCGAAGCGTGGCGGCTGCGGCCGTCGAAAGCGTCATGGCGTGAAGCGGCCGCTCCAGCAAGGTGACGTTGGACAGGAGCGCGGCAAAGGAATTGCGGTGTTGGCTTCCGCTCACCTCTGCCTTCGCCGTTGCCTTCGCCGTCAGCATGATGAAGGGGAAATCCGACCACGGCGGTTGCGCTTGGATCCAAGCGAGAAGACGGGCCCGTTGGAGCGGCTCCCTCAACGCCTCCTCCGCGACGACAGCCGTGCTGGCCCGGTCCAGGCGTCCGGTCAGATCGGCAAGATCGGTGCAGATTTCGCAGGCGAAGCCCGCATCGCCGAGTATAGCCCCGATCACCGATGCATCGCGGCCGACCGGCGCAAGGACGAGCACAAGCTCGGTGGCTTCTGCTTCAGCGCTCCTCATCGGAGCGATCCCCGATGAGGGTTGAGGCCTCGCCCACATAGGTGGGTACACCCGTCAGGATGCCGTGGAAATTATCGAGCGGCGAGCCGACGCGCACTCCCCGGCTGTCGATATGATATTCGCGGATCGTCTTCTCGTGATGACCCGTGCGTTTCTTGATGACCGAGATCGCATGGCGGATGCGGCCTGCCGACTCGAAGAAGCGGAGGAGCAGAACGGTGTCGCTGAGATAGGTCAGGTCCACCGGCGCCTGCATCTGGCCGATCATCCCATGCTGTGCGAGCACGAGCAGCGTGACGACGCCTTGCTGATTCAGATAGGTGAGCAGCTCGTGCAATTGCAGGAGCATGAAATGCTCCTCCGGCATGGCGTTCAGGAACCCGCTCAGCGAATCCAGGGCGATCATGCCGACGTCGCCCTCCACCGCCTGGCGCACGCGGCCCACCAGCTCGCCGGGCGACAGCTCCGCCGGATCGATCTGCTCCAGGCGCAGTTGGCCCGAGGCCAGGTACGGGGCGAGGTCGATTCCCATGCCGCTGGTGCGCTTGAGGAGAATGCGCCGGGTCTCGTCGAAACTGAAAACCACCGCCCGCTCGCCGCGCTGCAGCGCGGCTGAGATGAATTGGAAGGCCAGCGATGACTTCCCCGATCCGGCCGGGCCGATCAGCAGCGTGCTGGTGCCGCGATCGAGGCCGCCACCGAGCAATTGGTCGAGTTCTACGACGCCGCTGGCAACCGGCCCTTCATCCTCCCAATCGCGGTGGTGCTCGGATGCGACCAGGCGCGGGAAGACGACCAGCCCGCCCTGCCGGATGGCGAAATCGTGGAAGCCGCCCCGGAATTGCGTGCCGCGCATCTTGAAGACGCGGAGCCGCCGTCGCTCCGCCCCGTACTGAACTGCTAACTGTTCCAGCCGCACCACGCCATGGCTGATGGAATGCAGATTGAGGTCGTCGTCCTGCGAGGTGAGGTCGTCGAGCATCAGCACCGTGCAGGCGTGCTGAGCGAAATAGTGCTTGAGGGCCAGCACCTGACGGCGATAGCGCAGGGACGACTGCGCGAGCAGCCGGATCTCCGACAGACTGTCGAAGACCACCCGCTCGGGCTTGAGTCGCTCGATCTCGTCCAGGACCGTCCGTACCGTCTCGCCAAGCTCCAGGTCGGAGGCATAGACGATCGTCTGCTGCTGGTTCGGGTCGAGGCTGAGCTCCGCCGGTATTAGCTCGAATATTTCGATGCCGTTGAGGGACCACCGGTGGGTCTTCGCGACGGCAAGCAGCTCGTGCCTGGTCTCCGAGAGCGTGATGTAGAGACCCCGTTCTCCCCGTTGGACCCCCTCCAGAAGAAACTGCATCGCCAAAGTGGTCTTCCCGGAGCCGGGCTCTCCTTCGACGAGATGGAGTCGGTATTGCGCGAAGCCCCCGGCGAGAATGGCATCAAGCCCCGGCACGCCGGATGAAAGCGTCGCCGGTTCGTCCAATGCGGGAGAGGCAGACAACGCAGAGAGATCGGAGGCTCTATGCATGGAATATTGTCTATCGGGGCTTTTAAAAAGATTGAGACCGCGCCTGCCATAACGCGGCGTCGGGCGGCAGGTTTCACCTGCGCGCCATCCAAGCAAGCATGCGCCGGGCAGCGAGCGCACAGGGCGCAGCCCGTATGCACCGCGGCGATCCTGTTGGGAAGCCGCCAGGCGCGAATCGCTGTGGACTCTGCCCAGCTGCGCGGCAACGCTTCATCGTCGGCACTCGCGCCGGCGATTCGGCCGTGCTATCGGAGATGAGAGGACAAGTGATTTGCCGTCGAGCCCCGCCCGCCTTCGCGCTCCGCCAAAGCTCAGCCCCGCCGTGCGCACCTTGCGCGTCGAGGCGGCCGGGCTTGTCGCGCTGGAGGAGACGCTCTCGGGCGAGATGGCGGAAGCGTTCGAGCGCGTCTGCGCGCTGATCGACGCGGCCCGCGGCCGCGTCATCATCACCGGCATGGGCAAGAGCGGCCATATCGGCGCCAAGATCGCCGCGACGCTTGCCTCCACCGGCACGCCGTCCTTCTTCGTGCATCCTGCCGAGGCGAGCCACGGCGACCTCGGCATGATCGCCCCCGAGGACGTCATCGTCGCCCTGTCCTGGTCGGGCGAGACGGCGGAGCTTCGCAATATCGTCTTCTATTCGCGCCGTTTCCGCGTGCCGCTCGTCGCCGTCACCTCGCGCGCCGATTCGACGCTGGCGTTGGCCGCCGACGTGGCGCTGATCCTGCCGCGCGTCGAGGAGGCGTGCCCGCACGGCCTGGCGCCGACCACCTCGGCGCTGATCCAGCTGGCGCTCGGCGACGCGCTCGCCATCGCGCTCCTGGAGCGGAGCGGCTTCACCGCCGACGACTTCTTCAAGTTCCACCCCGGCGGCTCGCTCGGCTCCACGCTCGCCCATGTTCGCGACGTCATGCATTCCGGCGATCGGCTGCCGATCGCCCCGGTCGGCACGCTGATGAACGAGGCGCTGCTCATGATCTCGCAGAAGGGTTTCGGCTGCCTCGGCATCACCGACCCCGGCGGCGACCTGATCGGCATCATCACCGACGGCGACCTCCGCCGTCACCTGACGGGCGACATTTTCGAGCGGCGCGTCGAGGAGGTGATGACCCACGACCCGAAGACCATCGCGCCCGACGCGCTGGCCGCCTCGGCCCTGGAGATCCTCAACTCCGCCGCCATCATGGCGCTCATGGTGGTGGAAAGGCGCAAGCCGGTCGGCATCGTCCACCTGCACGACCTCCTCAAGATCGGCGCCGCCTAGAACGGCTCGATCTCCGACAGCCGCGGCAGCCGCGAATCCTTCTCCGACAGGACCGGAGGAATTCCGCCGAGCGGCCAGTCTATGCCGATCTCCGGATCGCTCCAGACGACGCCGCCATCGTGCTCGGGCGAGTAGAAATCCGACACCTTGTAGGCAACTTCCGTATCCGGCTCCAATGTGCAGAAGCCATGCGCGAAGCCGATCGGGACAAACAGCTGTTCGCCCTTCTCCGCCGTCAAGATGGCCGAGACGTAGCGGCCAAAAGTGGAGGAGCCGCGCCGCAGGTCGACGGCCACGTCGAGAACCGCTCCCGACACGACGCGCACGAGCTTGGCCTGCCCTGCCGGCGGCCGCTGGAAATGCAGCCCGCGGATGGTGCGTGGAAGACGCGAGAAGGAGGCATTGTCCTGGACGAAAGCGACGTCGATGCCGTGCTCCGCAAAGCGGTCTCTATGCCAGGTCTCGACGAAATAGCCGCGGACATCGGAGAAGCGGCGCGGCCGCACGATCTTTACGGCGTCGATCTCAAAACTCGCGACTTCCATGGTGCACCACCTCCCCTGCCGCAGCGGTCTCGTGTGGCGCGCTCGCCCTTCCGGCTCCGCGTAGCTCGTGCAGGAGGTCCAGGAAACGCAACGCCGCGCTGTCCCAATTGAACCGCCAGGCCGTCCGCAGGCCGTTCCTGATGAGATTGCGGCGGAATACGTTGTTGGTCAGGAGCTTTCGCACCGCTTCGCGCAGCCCCTCCTGGTCGTCAACCGGCACGACCAGCGCATTGGTCCCGTGCTCGGCGTAGTCCTCCGCTCCGTCGCTGCCCACGATCACGACGGGCACGCCGCACGCCATGGCGTGGAGCGGCAGCATCCTGAGCTCGGCATATCGCGCACCCGAGACGAAAGTGCGGCATTGCGAAATCAGCGACGGCAACTCGGCTCGCCGTAGATCGGCGCGGCTCAGCTCCAGGCGCCTCAGTCCTACCGTCGCCCGCAGCACGGCGAGGGCAGCCTCGTCGTCCAGCCACTCGGTTCCGAGGCAGCCGAGCTGATGGCTTTCCGGCACGGACCGCGGTCGAAATGCCTCGGTGTCGAGCCCGCCCGCGACGATGCCGGCCAGGTCGAGAGAAGGCGCACGACTCTTGATCCGGTCAGCGGTCCGGATCGAATCCGCCACATGTACGAGGTTTGGGGCCTGCGCAAAATCAGCGGAGTCCATGTGTGCCGACACTCCGTCGGAAGCGGCCGTATGGAAGCGGACATGCATGCCGGATTCGATCTGCCCCGCTGCACGGGCACTCTGCGGCTCGCTGATCACAAGCGCATCGAAGCGTTGCCGGGCATCCCTGAGTGGCATTACCCGTGCGGCGTTCGCATCTGCCGGCGGCTTCCGGCCATCCGGCGTGATCAGGACTGCGCGGCTGCCCCAAGCTGAAAAGCGGCTCGTCATCTCGACCCCAGTTGGGTCCGTTTCGACCGCGCTTACGACCCAGCCGATACGGAGCGGCGGTTGCGGCCGAGCGGCCGCCGACCTCTCGGCAAGCAGAGTGGAATGGACGCGCGCCTTTATCAGCTCTTCGTTCTGCCGGGTCTCCGAGATCGCCAGCGACACGACGGCCTTGCTGTGCTTGCCGTAAAGCGCCTGCTGCGCCGGCCCCTTCAGCTCGCTTCGCCTCGCTGCGGTGAAACTCTTCGACTTGGCGTGGTACACATAGCAATTGTCGGCGATGTAAGCCTTGAAGCCGGCGCGCATGGCACGAAGGGAATAATCGTCCTCCTCGCCGTAGCCTTGTGGGAACGTCACCTCATCGAGGATGCCGACTGTTTCGATCACCTTCCTGGAAAGCATGTAACAGAAGCCGTTGACGATCCAGGCGCGCGGGTAGAGCGGTTCGAGTTTCGCGCCGATCGCCTGCGCGTACACATCAAGCGATACGTCGGGCGGCAGGGCATTCACCACAAAGCTGCCGTCCTCGCCCGTCGCTTCCGGGATCGATTGCCAGCCGGCGGCATTCGAGAGCGGCCCGAAGATCCCGCCATCCGGCCGTGCGAGAGCGGCACCGAGGAGATGCTTCAGCCAGTCCGGCGTGACGATCGTGTCGGAGTTCAGGAGAACTACGAAAGCGGCCTTCGAAGCCTGCAGGCCTTGGTTGGCAGCCCCGGCATAGCCCTTGGCGACATCGTTCTGGATGTAGGTGACATTGCCGCGCCTGGCCGCGAACTTCTTCAGGAACTTCGTCGTCGGCGCGTCGGACCCGTCGTTCACTAGGATCAGCTTGAAAGGCAGTCGGGTGTGGGAAACGAGCGAATCGAGGCAGCGCCTGGTGTGCTCCAGCGCGTTGTGAACACAGACCACGACATCGGCGGAAGGGGTGGAGCCGGGCAACAATTGCGATGCCTGCAGGAGGAGCCGCGCATTCTGCCGTTGGAGCCAACGATAAGGACGAAGGCCTATCAATTCGGCTCGCTTCCTGCGCGCTTGCGTCACTGATACCCCGGGGACGGTCTCAAGATGCTTAATCCTCCAGCCCGCATCGATTAGCGGGCCGGCTTGCGATGCGCAACGCGCCTCAGGACGGATGTGACTGTTAGGCACCGACGCCCCGCCATCCCCGGCCCGCTGGATCGGCGGGGCCCTCCATTGCCTCGATGAGCCCGGCTGACTAGTGCTGTCGCCGAAAGGAGTTGTCATGGCTTTGAACAGCGTGGCCGAGGCGATCGCCGCGGTCGCCAACGGCGAGCTGGTCGTGGTGGTCGATGACGACGATCGCGAGAACGAAGGCGACCTCATCATGGCGGCGTCGAAAGCCACGCCCGAACAGATCGCCTTCATGATCAGACACACCAGCGGCATCATCTGCGCCCCGCTCCGGCATGACCGGGCCGAACAGCTGCAGCTCGCACCGATGGTCGCCAACAACCGCGATCCCATGCGGACCGCGTTCACCGTTTCGGTCGATTACGCGAATGGCCTCACCACCGGAATCTCCGCGGACGAACGCACCAACACGTTGCGCGCGCTGGCTAACGACAATTGCATCGCGACCGATTTTCTGCGCCCCGGCCATGTCTTTCCGCTGGTCAGCAAGACCGGCGGCGTGCTGATCCGCTCCGGCCATACCGAGGCCGCCACCGATCTCGCCCGGCTGGCCGGGCTGGAGGAAGTCGGCGTTCTCGCCGAAATCGTCAATGACGACGGCACGGTGAAACGCCTGCCCGAGCTTATGGCCTTCGCCCGCGAGCACGGGTTGAAGATCGTCTCGATCGCCGACCTGATCGAGCACAGGATCCGTACCTGAATCCTTCGTGAAACGTGTCGAGACTTTTGCGATCGCCACGCCGGTCGGCGAAGCGGCCGCGCACATCTACACCACCCCATTTGACGAGACCCAGCACCTCGCCGTCGTGTTCGGCGAAGTCGACGGCGGCCTGAACGTACCGTGCCGCATCCACCATGAGCAGCCGCTCCGGGACCTGTTCCAGGGATCCCGCTCGCAGCGCTGGCTGGACACGGCGCTGGCGCGCTTCCAGAAGAGCGGCAAAGGCGTGCTTGTCTACGTACGCGACCCGCGCGTCACCAGCTTGACAAGCGCGGAGGCGGCCAAGCCGGAAGGTGCCGACCGCCACAGGAGCTCGCGTGTTCGCATGGAGCGCTGGCGGGAAATCGGGCTCGGCGCCCAGATCCTGCGCGACCTGCAGATTTCGTCGATCACGCTTCTCGCGACGCAGCACCGGCAATATGTCGGCCTCGCCGGCTTCGGCATCGGCATCACCGACACGGAGATCGTGGAGTCCTGAGAGCTTGATCTATCGTTTTCGCCACAGCAAGCGGGATTGCAGATTCGCCGGTGCGTCCTTCGAGGCTTCGCTTCGCGAAGCGTCTCAGGATGAGGAAGTGGTTGATGGCATTCTCTAATCCCCTCATGGTGAGTTGCGAGCGCAGCGAGCCTCGAACCACGCACGCGCGCTGGCCCGAGATGAAGAGCCGCATAGGTTCACAGGCTCTGAGTTGAACTCGGCAGCGGAGCGGCAACAAGGAATGTCCATGCTTCGGACTTGCATTGCAACGGTTTCGCTGTCCGGCGACCTGCACGAAAAGATCGACGCCATAGCCGCTGCCGGATTTGACGGAATAGAGATTTTCGAGAGCGACCTTCTCGCCTATCCGGCTGCGCCGTCCGAGGTTCGTCGGATGATTACGTCGGCGGGGCTGAGGCTTCCGATCCTGCAGCCGTTCCGCGACTTCGAAGGCTTGCCGGAGCCTTATCGTTCTCGCGCTTTCGAACGCGCGGAGCGGAAATTCGACTTGATGGGCTCGCTTGGAACCGACCTGTTGCTGGTTTGCTCCAACGTGGCGCCCATCGCGCTCGGCGGGTTCGACCGTGCCGCGGATGACCTTCGCGAGCTGGGGGAGCGTGCGGCGAAGCGGGGTCTGAGGATCGGCTTTGAAGCGCTCTCGTGGGGTCGGCACGTCTCTGATCACCGTGACGCGTGGGAGATTGTCAGCCGCGCCGATCATCCCGCGGTCGGCATTGTTCTCGACTCCTTCCATACTCTGGCGCTTGGAATCGACCTCAATTCAGTTCGGCAGATTCCGGGGAAGCGGATCTTTCACGTGCATCTGGCCGACGCGCCACCGATCGAATTGGATCTGCTCTCGCTGAGCCGGCACTTCCGCAGCATGCCGGGACAAGGCACGCTCGACGTGACGGGATTTTTGTCTGCGGTAGAGGCCGCGGGCTACACAGGCTACGTCTCTCTCGAGATCTTCAACGATCAGTTCCGGTCCGCCTCGGCGCGGCAGACGGCGATTGACGGCCGGCGATCGCTGATCGCCGCCATGGATGAAGTTGCGTCCCGCGATAAAGCGACAACGCAGACGAGGGCGGGTCAGCCGCTGCCTGGTCGAGCCGTTCCGACCGGAATAGATTTCATCGAGTTCGCCGCCGATGATGCGACCGCCCCTGCGCTTGCGCAGTTGCTTTCCGGTCTGGGGTTTAGCCGTGCAGAGCGCCCCCCATCCAAAAACGTCGAATGGTGGCGACAGGGGATGATCAACATATTGATCAACTCGGCTCGCGAGGGCTTCGCCCACACCGCGTTCAACCTGCAGGGCCCATGCGTCTGCAGCATGGGGCTGGCAGTCGAAGACGCGAAGGCGGCGATTGCCCGCGCCGAGGCTTTGTTGGCCGATCGGCTCAGTTACCACTTCGGAGGCGATGGAATTAGTTTGCCTGCGCTTCGCGGCATCGGCGCTAGTCTTATTTTTCTGTTGGACGCACACAACTCGCCCATGAGCCAAGAGGAGAAAAGCGCTGCGCAAACACCACGTGCCGGACTGCTCGGCATAGACCACGTGTCGCAGTCGCTGGAACGCGAGCAGATGCTCTCCGCAGTGCTGTTCTACACCTCGATTTTCGCGTTGGAGCGCACGCCGGAGCTAGAGATCGCTGATCCGAGCGGTCTCGTTCAGAGCCAGGTCGTGCAGACGGCCAGCGGTTCCGTTCGCATTGCGCTGAACGCGCCGAAGAGTGCTCGCACCATGCCCGGGCGGTTTTTACATGAAATCTTTCGGCCCCGGAGTGCAGCATATCGCTTTCACAACAAGAGATATCTTCAAAACAGCCGGTTACCTGAAAAATGCGTGCGTTCCAATCCTTACGATCCATGAGAACTACTATGAGGATTTGGAAGCACGCTTCGGATTGGATCCAGACCTCACTGACCGCTTAAAGGAAGCCAGCATCTTGTTTGACGCAGACGATCAAGGAGAGTACTTCCAGTTGTACACCATGCCCTTTGCCAACAGGTTTTTCTTTGAGGTTGTGGAGCGGCGGCGGCATTATCGGGGTTTTGGCGCGCCGAACGCTCCTGTCCGCTTGGCGGCGCAGAGCCGATATCCCAAACTTGCCGCAGGGATTGGTTGAAAGCGACGACGAGCTTCGAATGACTTCCCACCATTAGGGTAAGCGAAGCGAGTCTGGCCAGTAACGGCGTGGGCGGTTGTGCTGGTCGCCCGGGCTAAAGTATGTTGGCCGCGGGGTTCAGGAGGCGGTCTTGCTGATTTCTGTCTTGGAGTGGCTATCGTCTCGCCCCCTCTTGATTGCACATTGCTGGGCCGCGAAGGCGCAGCCCGCATCGACCTTGGACCTGTCGGCGATTTCCCCTGAGCAGGGCTTCGTCATCCAGGGCGATGCGGCTGGCGACACCGCAGGCCGCAGCGTTTCTTCGGCCGGCGATATCAACAATGACGGCTTCGCCAATGTCATCGTCGGCGCGCCTTATGCCGACGGTGGCGGCACGGATTCCGGCGAATCTTATGTGGTCTTCGGGTCGGCAGGCGGCTTCGGCGCGCCGGATGCTTCGGGCCGAGCGGTTCTGGACCTGACCACGCTGTCCGCGAGCGATGGATTGGTTCTGCCGGGGGACGCGGCCGGCGACTTGTTCGGCATCAGCAGGACCTCGGGCGGCGATATTAATGGCGACGGCTTCGACGATTTCATCGTCGGCGCTCCGCTCGGAGACGACGGCGGCCGCGAGGCAGGCGAGGCCTATGTCATATTCGGCGGCCCTGAACTTGCGCCCTCCGGTCATCCCGGCCGAAAAATCATCGACGCCACGGCGCTCCCGGCTGAGCGGGGCTTTGTCATCCAGGGCGTGGACATCGGCGACCAGGCCGGCTCGAACGTTTCATCGGCAGGGGACGTGAACGGCGACGGCTTTGACGACCTGATCGTCGGGGCGCGCTTCGCGGACGATGGCGGAACCAACGCCGGCGCAAGCTACGTCCTGTTCGGGTCGGACGAGGGCTTTGGAAACCCCGATGCTGCCGGTCGGCAGATCGTGGACCTCGGCACGTTGTCCGCGGAACAGGGCTTCGTGATCAAGGGCGACACCGCCGGCGACGAGTTCGGCCGCAGCGTGTCGGACGCCGATGATGTCAACGGCGACGGATTGGACGACATCGTCATCGGCGCATATCGGGGCGACGACGGCGGCAGCGCGGCGGGCGAAGCCTATGTCCTGTTCGGCGGCGCGTCCGGTTTCGGCACGCCGGACGGATCCGGCGGAAGCGTCGTCGACCTCTCCACCTTGTCGGAGGAGCAAGGCTTCATCATTCAGGGCGACGCGGCAGGCGACGAGTCCGGCGGGGTCGTATCCGGTGCGGGCGACGTGAACGGCGACGGATTCAACGACCTCATCGTCGGCGCACGATACGGCGACGACGCCGGGACCGATGCCGGCGAAGCCTACGTGATCTTCGGAACCGACCGCGGTTTTGGCGCCGCTGATGCCACGGGGCGACACGTTGTCGACCTCACCTGTCTTTCGCCTTCGCAAGGCTACGTGATTCAAGGCGCCGCTCCGGGCAACTCCGCCGGATGGAGCGTTTCCTCTGCCGGCGATGTGAATGGAGACGGATTGGACGATTTGATCGTCGGCGCGCGCTTCGCAGACGGCGGCGGCAACGACGCCGGAACCGTGTATGTCCTGTTCGGCTCGTCCTCACGGTTCGGCGAGCGGGACAGCGCCGGCCGAAAAGTGATCGATCTGGCGGATCTGGGCGCAGGCCAAGGCTTCATCATCCAGGGCGACGCATCCGGCGACAACCTCGGGCGCGGCGTGTCGGAGGCGGGCGACATGAACGCCGACGGTTTCGACGACCTGATCGTGGGGGCACCGTACGGCGACGATGCCGGCGCGAATGCCGGCGAGGCCTACGTCGTTTTCGGTCGGCCGACTCCGCTAAGGGATAAAATCGCCGAGATCCTCGAGCGGTTTGCCGGCGCCCCGCACGCTGACGAGCTGGCCAGCCACGCCGTGGGCTCCGAAAGCTTGCCGGGATGGTTCAAAACGGAGATGTCCGGCCGGATCGTGTCGAACGACCCCGGCGATTTGTTCTTTGTCTGATAGCGAGAAGCTTGCCGTTGAAGCGAGCAAGCCACGCGAGGATGCTTGTTCTTGATCGGTTCGGCCGATGCTCTTTCTAGAGGATGGCATGTTCGAGCAATGTTCGGCATCGAGGATGCGCGCGAAAAGCCGAATGGCAACGGGATCATATACGAATTCCTTCACCCGAACATCGCGCGCGGCAGCCGCGCGGCAGCCGCGCGCCAGCGGCGCGCGAACGGCGCGTATTCGCCAGGGTCGACCCCGCTCGCAATGGGAGGACCTGTTTGCGACGGGCGGGTGCGAGGAACCAGACGCGCCCGCCGATCCTTGTTGGACCAAGGCGGAGCCATTTCGACACTACGCGAGGAGCGAAGCTGATGCGGGCGGTAGGGATAGTAGCGGCTGCGGTGTTGGGTCTGGTCTGCTCAGCCGCGCAGGCGGCTGTCGAGCAGCGCGGAACGGTCCAGGTGCAAGGCCGCGAGCACACCTTTTCCATAATTCTGCCCGACGCAGCAGCTTCCGGAGGACGTTACCCCATCGTGATGGCGCTACATGGCGGCGGCGGCAACGGGCGCCGTGCCGCCACGATCTCCGGGCTTGGAAGATACGTCGACCGCGACCGCTTCATTGCCGTCTTCCCGGATGCCGGCGGCCGGCCATGGAATGATGGGCGCGAGACGACGCGGGGGTTCACCGGCAACGTGGCCTCTCTGCGGGCCGTCGTTCAGAAGGTGGTGGAGACCTCAAACGGCGATCCCAACCGCGTTTTTGTGATGGGCATCTCGAATGGCGGCATGATGGTGCAGCGGCTGGCTTGCGAAGCGCCCGATGTTTTCAGGGCTTATGCGGCCCTGGTGGGCAATTTGCCGACTGCATTGTCTGCCAGCTGCAATCCGGGCCGGCCGGTGCCGATCGTCCTGATGAGCGGCACAGACGACCGGCTAATGCCGTTCAAAGGCGGCGACCTGCCGCAGGCGGCGGGGCGGCGGCGAGACGGAGCCGGCGTCGGCGGGCGCGTCATGTCTGCCCCGGCTTCCGTGCAGTTCTGGTCGCGCGTGAACAATTGCCAGAGGGAGACCGCAGAAGCGCTTCCCGACAGGAAAGAAGATGGTACTCGGGTCTCCGTCCACAGGTTTGCGGGCTGCAGATCAGGGGGCGAAGTGGTCTTCTACGAAATCCAGGGCGGGGGCCACAATTGGCCCGGCGGCGCCGGACCGCGGCGGCCGAGGCTGCAGCGGCTGATTGGCAATGTGAGCCAGGAGATCGACGCTACCTCGATAATCCTTGATTTCTTCCGGCGCTATGGCCTTTGAGGTGGAGGACACGGCCTCAAGGGATCCAGGACCAGACCTCGACGGTGAAGAAACGCACGAGGAAGCGCAGATAGGCTTCGCCGACCCGCATCTCCAAGCCTTCCACCTTTGCGTAGCCGCTCATCCCCGGGCGGAGGATTGCGTCTGTATTCGGTATGGACGCCTTGACGCGAACGACCTGGCCATAGTCGCGCGTTTCCGCTGCAGGTGAAACTTCCGTCACGGTGCCGGGGATCTCCCGGTCCGTATAGCCCCACGCCTTCACTCGCACACGGTCTCCCGCCCGGATCAGGCTGATGTCCGTTTCCGGCATGTCAATCTGGGCCTGGACGACACGCGTGTCGTCCAGTTGCAGGAATTCGTCGCCTGTCTCGAGCCACTTGCCTCCCGACAGCTCAACGTTCGGGGTTATGACTCTCCCAGCGGCTGGCGCTTTCATTCGCGTCCGCTCGAGCTGGTCCTCAAAATACGCCAACTGATGCGACAGGCGGTCCACCTCCGCCCTAGCCGCGGCGATCTCGCTTTCGGTGGACCCGCTCTTGACCAGCTCAAGATCAGCTTTGGCTACGTTCAGCTCCGCTAGGTCGGTCTCGTAGGTCGTGTTGGCCCGTTCCCATTCCTTCTGCGAGATCGTTCCACTCTTTACCAGCTGCGCTGCGCGGTCCGCCTCCGCCTTATCGAATATGACCTTGGACTGCGCGCTCTCCACCTGCCGCTCGGCGACCGCCACCTCTTCCGGCTTGGGCCCAGCCTCAAGCTCGGCAAGTCTTGCCTTCGCTTTTTCGAGCTCCGCCCGGGTCACGTCGACGTCGCGCTGCTGGTCCCAGGAAGAAAGCTGCGCTACCACCTGATCAGCTTCGACCCAGTCGCCCTCGCGCACCAGCACCTTCACAACCTCGCCTTCAGTGCGGGCAGTCGCGGTACTGCGCGCGGTCGGCATTATCTGAAATGTGCCGGTAGCCTCGTACTGGTATGGGAGGAAGGCGACGCACAGAAACACCACACCTATCAGCGCCCAGACGACACGCCCGCGTTTCGATACGGTGGCTTGGGCCTTCGGCTGCATGTCGGGCGCGTTGGCGGGCGCGGCGAGCACCAGCTTTAGAGCCTCCGGATTGAGCCGCTTGGGCCGACTGCGTTTCGCGGTTTTGCGAACGGCCCGCATCCACAGAACAAACAACACGCACAGGACGAGGAAGATCACCAAGGCAGGTGTCTGAAGTTCCTTGTGCAGGGCGACGGACGCGCCGATGAGCGCAAGCAGGACGACGGCCGCAAGCGAGAGCGTGGTAGCCACGGCGAAAAGGATCAGACCGGGGATGTCCTCCGGTCGAACACTGGGGGGCATCGGCCGGCCGCGCAGCTTCGCGCGCAGCGTCACAATCGCTTTCCGTTTGAGATTGGGCTGCCCGAGATAGGTGGCGAACCAGCGATATCCGTCACCCGGCAGAAGCGGCGTGGATTGGAGGACAAACATCAGCAGGCCGATCTGCGATATCATCAACATGATATTCGGGAGCCATGTGCCACTCTGACGGTAGACGGCCCACAGGATCATGCCGCCGGCGAAAAACCACAGCCGCGCCATGATCGGCGCACCGAAGGCCCAGAGCTGCCCGTCCCGGTCTAGCTTTTCAACTCCGCTCTTATCCATGTAGAAACGCGGCACGAGGAGCAGCCTGAGCATGATGCCGAAACTGTGGACCTCTCCCCCCAGTGCCCGCACCGTGACGCCGAAGGTGAGACGCGTGCCAAGATTGACGATGAAAAGCGCGGCCACCAGGTGCCAGATCGCCGAGAGCTGCTGGGCGATCTTGCTCGATTGCTCGATCAGGGCGTCCCAGTGGTGGAATGCCGTAAGGCCGGCCAGGAGGACGGCGGGAATCAGCAGGTAGCGCAGGAACTTTAACGGCCAGAACGCAATCGCCGCGACCGTGAGGAGGCCGGTAGGATCGAACAGCCGGAGGTAGGCCTTCGTCCTGGGCGCCTCCCCTTTGGCCGGGTCCTCGCGTCCCTGCCGGCTGGCCATCATGGCCTGCCTCAGCGCGCCACCCTGTCCGCCGAGCTTGCCGCCCCGGCCGAGGCCCCCGCCCCCGCCACCGCCGAACCCCCCACCGAACCCGCCACCGCCCCCGCCTCCGGGGCCGCCGCCCTGCCCGCCTCTCCGTCCTCGCCTGCGGCCCGCCTGCGGCCGATTGGCGAACTCGTCAAATTCATCGTCGCCGAACTCGTCAAAACCCTCGAAGCCGCCGAAAAGTGCGTCGTCGTCGTGCTCGGATCTTTTCCCGGGCGTTTCTGTCAGCGGGGTGAGCATCCGAGCGTTGGGATCAGGATCGAAGCCCGGCTTGCCGGTCCGCCCGCGCAGCAGGGTGACGTTCAGCTGGCTGGCGTCGCCCACGTCCGAAACGGGGCCGAGCTCGTCTTTGCTGCCGCCTTCGGGCGGAAAGGCCTGAAGCGGGTTCCTGTTGCGCAGCGGCAGCGGTCTTGCCTCGAGGAGCTCGACGCCAGTCTCCGCGGGATCCGCAGGCACGTCTTCGTGCTCGGGGACATCCTCCGGCGCGATGCCGACCTCCGTGCGCCCAGGCGCCGGCGGCTCGGTCGGCGCCAGCCGCCGCGGCGCACGGGACGGCAACGGCTTGGCCGGCAGAAGGTCGATCGCCTCGTCGGCCGGCTGCATGGGCTGCAAGTCTATGTCAGAGGGCGGCTCGGGATCGGGCGTAGGTTCAATCACCGGTGATGGGGCATTCGGCCCCATGATCGCACCGGACGCGCGGCCATGCCGTCGCCGATCGCGGTATGGAAGCGGTTTCGATTCCAGGGGAACAATCTCGGCTTCGCCCCGGCGCTGGGCGCTCTCGTCCAAAAGCCCGCCAGCCCGCATGCGGTCGAAAAACGCGAAGATCTCGGCCAGCCCCAATTCCCTGCCGAAACGGCCCCGATAGTCTCGGCGGATGGCGGCCAGCTCATCTCCCCTTTCGGCCGACGCGCACAAAAACGCCTCTGTGCCAGTGAAGCGCAGCTGCTCACCCGACCGCGGATCGACGATTGTGACGATCTCCTGGGCGTCGCTCAGGCCGCTTTCGTGAACGACAGTGAGATCCGGGCGGAGCCGCCAACCAGTCCAGACGCCCGACACGTCATTGGAACCAACGTTAGCCAAATTCGATACATCCCTTGCCGCCGCCTGGCGAGCCAGTCGGGCACGAGCGGCCAAAACGGCTCGCGCACCACGTAAGTTCTTATCACGGATCGGGAAAGCTCGCCAATCCGGCCCTCACCGGCCCTCCTGAGCCCACGTCAGTTGCGGATCCCGAGCTCGCCGCACAAGAATTCGACAACTTCGCTGACCTTCACGTCCTCGACGTAGCCGCCGTCCTTCATGAACAGCTTCTCGAAAGGCAGCCCCTTCCTGCCGGCAGCTTGTTCGATCGCCACGGCGAACTGCACCATGTCGATGGATTCGAAGTTCAGGTCGCGCATGAGCCGAGTTTCACTGTCCACGCCATTCGGTAGATCCACGTCCCAATCGCGGATCGTCTGATTGACGACCGCCACTACGCCCTTGGTCACCTCCGCGCGAACTCGAAAACTCCATCATCAAACCATCCCGTTTCACAGCTTCGAACGATTTATGCTCGGCACTAAGCCGCCGGTCAGAGACGCACGGCGGCTATCTCGAGCCAATGACGCGGCACCTCCTCGATATTCAGGATATCGAACGCACGATCCGCGCCTACCTGCAGGCAGGTGCTGGCCACCTCGACT
Source organism: uncultured Alphaproteobacteria bacterium (assembly GCA_963846475.1). Taxonomy (GTDB): domain Bacteria; phylum Pseudomonadota; class Alphaproteobacteria; order Rhizobiales; family Afifellaceae; genus DASWJZ01. The sequence goes on from CAWJVZ010000004.1 coordinate 377,464, forward strand.
GGATAGCCGCTCATCAGCACTGATGCCAGCCCCCCATAGGCGCCCACGAGTCTCAATCCCTCGCGGGTGATCGGCACGGTGCGGAGATGCGTGCGCTCCACGGTGAAGCCGGCGGACTGCAGAGCGGCCGTCCAGCCGTCGGAATCAAGCCAGCCTTTGGAAAACGCCGGCCCCACCGTGCCACGAATCCGGGGCACCGGCGGCTGCCCGCCGCGCGCGCGCCCGACGTTGATCTCCTGCAGATGCAGAACCGCCTGCCGAAGCCATTCCGAGTAGACCGGCTCGGTCCCAGGCGGGAACGTCCCAGTGAAGAACACAGTGTTGAAAGCGAAGCGGCCTCCCGGCCTCAGGACGCGTGCCGCCTCACCGAGAAAGCGCGGCTTGTCGGGCATGAGGTGGATGGCATTTCCCATGACGGCGAGGTCAAGCTCGGCGTCGCGCAGGAACCGAAGCTCGTCGGCGCTGCCCGCGCGCAGGTATACGCAGCCCTGCCCGTCCGACCGCCACGCCGCCAGATCGTCCTCGACGCTTGCGACCTGCGCGAGCTTGCGGCGCGCGATGGCGATCTGCTCCTGATCGAGGTCGACGCCGCAGACGGCGAGCGTCGGCTTCCGCTCAAGAAGGATGCCGGCGAGCAGGCCCGTCCCGCACGCCAAGTCCGCCGCGCGCCTAACCCCCTCCAACCCGAGAGCATCGACGATGCCGCGGGTGGCCTCGATGTATTCCCTGTGTTCGGAATACGGCTCGTATGTCGTGTTTACGTCCACTATGTTCATCAGCGGCTCCGGCGTGCATATCGCAGGGGCGCAGCCAAACCCGATGTGCCCAGTTCGGTTCGGCTGGGCGCATGAGGTTTAGGTCTGCGCTGCGCGCCGGGCGTCTATTGCGAAAGGCGGCATATACACCAAGGCGGGCCATGCAAATAGGCGAAGCCGTGCGGCCTTTTCGCCGGGGACGGAGCGGTCGACCGCGGCCCTTGCGCCACCCTGTTCCGACCCATATAGGGGCGGTTTGGGCGGGGAGCGGGTTTCTAATTGGGACGCGGCGAGAGGGAATTGCGGAATGCGTATCGGTCAAATCTCAGAGCAGTTCGGCTCGGTGATCGAGGCCTCGTCGGGGGACACGGTCCAGAACGTCGACGCGGGAACTGTGAGGGACCTCCTCAAATCGCGCGGGGTCGTCATGTTCTCCGGCTACGCCACGCCGCTCGCCGAGTTCGAGCAGTTCATCCGTCAGTTCGGCGAGAACTTCATGACGTATCAGGGCGGCGGTTATATCCGCGGCAAGGTGTCGTCCGACGAGACGCTGCTCTCCACGCGCTACGACCACGGGCGCGAAAAGCAGGAGACATTCGGTCTGCCGCTGCACGGCGAGATGTACTATACGAATCACAGGCCGGTGCTTCTGTGGTTCTACTGCCAAAGGCCGGCCGCAAGCGACGGCGAGACGACGGTCTGCGATGGGGCGCAGGTCTACGCGGCGCTGAGCGAGGCGTCGAAGCAGCTGCTGGCTGAGAAGAAGCTGAAGTACATTCGTCACTACCTCGATGGCGAATGGCAGAAGATCTACCAGACGGATGACATCGACGAGGCGATCCGCTTCTGCGACGGCAACGGCATCGCAGCCCGCGTGGAGGACGGCAAGTCGCTGAAGACGGAATATGTCCATCCAGGCACTATCGAGAGCCGTTGGGGCGGCCGCCGCGTCTACATCAACAACGTCCTTCCGGTGGTCTGGCAGGAGCAGATGGGGCGCAAGACCAGCATCGTCCGCTTCGAGGATGGGTCGCAGATCCCGCAGAGCCTGGTGGACGAGGTGAAAGCGGCGCAGGACCGGCTCGTGATTCCGCTCAAATGGCAGGCGGGCGACTTCGCCGTCCTCGACAACACGCGCGCCTTGCACGGGCGGCGCGCCTTCACCGACACGGATCGCGAAGTATTCCTGCGGATGGTGCGCGACGTGAGCTTTTGAAGCCGCGCTCCGACCGGGCGAAGGTTCGAACGACGATGGCGCGGCTCCCGCGCAGGGCCGGGACTGCCCTCAGCCAGGTTTCGCGCCCCTATCCGATACGCGGCCTGTCGCTTCGCAATTTCCGGCGCATCTGTGATAACGGCTTCGGCGATGGGCACAACTCGATACCTCACTCGATGGCCTGGTTCAACAACCGCCTGCTGGTGGGCACGACCCGCTCAAGCTTTCAGATGCTCCGGGTCCAGAAAATCTTCCGGGATTTGCCGGTGCATTGCTGGCCGGTCGAAGGGCCCGATAATTCGGTGGACCTGTACACGCTCGACCGGCGCGCTCAGATTTGGTCGTTCGACCCCCTCACCAGGGGATGGGAGGAGGTGTTTCGGTCGCCGATGGTCGACGCGCTGACCGAAGGTAAAGTGGCGCGCGAGACCGGCTACCGCGCCATGGCCGTATTCCAGGGGGGAAACGATCCGCACCCGGCGCTCTACGTTGCAACTTGGGGCGTGAGCCGATCGCCGGGGGCGCTGATCCTGCGTTCGCTCGATGGCCGCACCTTCGAGCCTGTTTCCGATTACGGCATTATCCCGGGATCGAGAGTGACGGCGACGCGGGTGCTTGTGCCATTCAAAGGGCGGCTGTTCACCTCGCCCACCGGAACACGCGGGCACGACGTCGAGTTCGTCATCAACGTCTCCGGACTGCCGGTCATCTACGAGACGCGCGATCCCGCCGGTTCCGAGTGGACAGCAGCGTCCGAGCCATCGTTCGGCGACCTGTCCAACCTGGGCGTTTTTACGATGTGCGTCTTCAACGACCAGCTCTACGCCGGTACCTTCAATAATGCAGGATTCCAGCTCTGGCGGAGCGATTGCGCGGGCAACCCGCCCTATCGCTGGACCCGGGTGATCGAGCAAGGTGCCTTCCGCGGCCCGGAGAACCAAGCCGTGCTCAGCATGGCCGCCTTCAAGGACGCGCTATATGTCGGCACCGGCATTCAGAACGGCGGGTACGACCGGACCAACAATATCGGACCGGCCGGCGCCGAGGTGATCCGCGTGAACGCTGACGACAGCTGGGACTTGATCGTCGGCGAGCCGCGAATGACCCCGACTGGGCGCAAGGATCCGCTTGCGGGTTTGCAACCGGGCTTCGGCAATATCTTGAATGGCTATATCTGGTCCATGGCCGCGCACGAGGACTGGCTCTACGTCGGAACGATGGACTCCATCATCTGGGCGCAATGGCTCGATCTTGCGCGTTATCCAGAGCGCACACGCAGATTGATCGAGGGCATTGGCGTGCAGAGCATTCTGGAGAACGAGGCGGGCTGCGATCTGTGGCGTTCGGCCGACGGCGAGAATTTCCTGCCGGTGACCCGCACGGGGTTCGACACCAAGTACAATCTCGGGGTGCGCAACCTCGTGAGTTCACCGACCGGACTCTTCGCCGGCCTGACAAATCCATTCGGTCCGCGGGTGGCGGTTCAAGCGGATGGCGGCCCGTTCCGCTATGTCGACAATCCGCGAGGCGGACTTGAGATCTGGCTCGGCCAGCCGGACGACAGTCCGAACTAGGGCGCTGGCCTTGACGCATCGACAGCGAGCATCATACGCACCCCCTCTTGCGGGTGCTTTGCAGGGAGGTTTGGCATGGCAACCAAGACGCTCGTAACAAGCGAACCATATGCGGGGGTCGGGGTTGCCGTCCACTTCGATGGGCGCGCGAACATCATGGACCTTCCAGTCCAGGAAATCGTCGATTTGTTCAAGGCCACCGGGTTCGTGGCCTTTACCGGCTTCGGCATCGACCTGACCACGTTCGAGCAGTTCTCGAACCAGTTCAGCACCGACTACATGGACCACACCGGCGGCGGGTCGCTTCGCGAAGTCATAAACAAGGAGGGTGATAAGACCATTCTCTCCGTAGCCTATAGTTTCAAACAAGAGGAGGGAAAGTTCTCCAACGAGGAGCAGAAGACGTTCGGCTTGCCCCTGCATGCGGACCGCTCCTACACCACCAGCCAGCCGCCCTTGATGTGGTTCATGTGCGAAGTTCCGGCGAAGAAGGACGGGCAGACGACGATCGCCGACGGGGTCAAGCTTTACGAAGCGCTCAGCGACAGGTCGAAGGAGGTCTTTGCCAACAATAAGATCGACTACATCCGCCACTATCCCGACGGGGAATGGCAGCTGTGGGCCGGCACCGACGATCTGGACAAGGTGCGCGCCTATTGCGAGGCCAACGACCTCGAGCTGACGATCACGCCCGATAACGGCGTGGAGACGCATTCGCTGCGGTCCGCGTTCGTCGCGCCGCGCTGGACCGACAAGAAGGCGTTCGTCAACAGCATCCCGATCGTGATGTGGCAGGAGGACGAGCTCAAGAGCAAACGCAGCATCGTGCGCCTGGCAGACGGTTCCCGGATCCCGCAGGACGTGCTCGACGACATGTGGCAGGTCTGCGAGAGCTGCACCTATGACATCCCGTGGCACTCGGGCGACGTGGTCATGATCGACAACACGCGGATGATGCACGGACGCCGGCCGTTCACCGGCGGAGAGCGAAAGATCGCCGTGCGCATGGCACGCACCGTACCTTTCTAACGCAGAGCACCCCCTACCCCCTACGCTGCGTCAGCTCCTCGCTCGCTTTCCGGCGTCTCGCGATCGAGGCGCTCTTCCGGAAGCGCGAGCCCGGAAAAGAAAACGTGAATCGCCTCGGCTATGTCGAAGGCCTCGATGCCTTCCTCAGGCTTGGCATCCCATCTCGGCCAGCGGTGGCCCCAGTTCTCGATTTCCATGTAGCGGACCGGGGCGCCTCCCGGCTGTGCGGGGAAGTCAAAGATCTCGATCAGCCGCGGCTCCTTGCCGAGAGACGTCCGCTCGGGCGTGTGGGACGCCCGGTTGCGCTCGATCCAGAACTCCAGGTTCTCCAGTGCCGAAATGACCGTGCCACCGGCGCCCGCACCACGGTGCCCCGACGGATCCCTGCCGGCACTCTTGGCCTTGATCAGCTCGCCGCCATCATACGGCATCACGTAGTCGCGCCGGCCGTGGGCGAGGAGAAAGGGGGTCGGCGGACCGGGCCTGACCTTCTCCACCGCTTCCACAGGCATTTGCGCAAGCGCCGAGGCGAACCCGGCGAAGCGCTGCTCGGGCAGGTCGGTCGCCACGCGAAACAGCATCAGGCCGCCGTTGGAGCTGCCGACGCCGAAGACCCGGCGCGGATCCACCTCCGGATAAAGCAGCAGGTGGTCGAGCAGCCTGTCGATGAAATCGAGGTCTTTCCGGCTGCCGCCGCGCTCCGGGCGCGCATCGACCCAGCCGTCCGGCGCTTCCGGGAAGACGACGATGTAGTCGCGCATCGTCTCTGATCGGAAGAAGTTGGTCTGCTTTTCGTAGAACATGGCATTGCCGAACCCACCATGGAAGGCGAGCAGCAGGGGATGGCTTTCACGGATGCGCGCCGGCCATCGGATGTAGTACGTCCTCGCCTCGCCGTTGACCTCGATGGTCTGCTTCCCCGTTTCGGGCGCCCTGCGCAGAAACGCCGATACCCAGACCCCGACAACAAGCAAGACGAGAATGAGGAGCGTGATGCCGACGAGCAGCAGGTATACCATCATGTCCGCTTCGCGATCAGGGCGTGGGCCGGCAGCGGCGCTGGATTCCATCGGGCTCCGCCGCGGTTGTGACGCCTCAGCGCCGCCGCGCGCACACCCATCGCGTCAGCCCCCCGCCCCGCGGCGTACCTTCAGCCGCGAGGGCATCAGGACGGGATTGAGCAGGAAAGCGTCGCGCGGCAGCGTCAGCAGATATTCGATGAACTCGGCGACACGGTCGGGCGAAAGCATCTCCGTCGCCTTCAGCGACGCCGTCCCTGACTGGTCCCAGAGCGGCGTGTCCACGGCGTCGGGAAGCAGTGTCTGCACGCGCACGCCGAGCCGTCCGACCTCGTCGGCGAGCAACTCGGAGAAGCCGACCACGCCGAATTTCGACGCCGAGTAGGCTGCGTCAAACGCCCTCCCCCGCCGCCCGGACGTCGACGATATGTTGACGATATCGCCGGCGCGTTGGTTGAGCATGGCGGGCAGCACGGCGCGATTAGCGAGAAAAGTGCCGGTCAGGTTCACGTCGATGACCATGCGCCACTCATCGAACGAGGTGTCCTTGGCGAGCCGCGGCTGCTCGCTGGTCCGCAGGATGCCCGCTGCCGAGATCAGCGCGTCGATAGCGCCGAAGCGCTCCAGCGTCCGCTCGGCCATTCCAGCCATGTCGGCCTCGCTCGTCACGTCCAGCGGCAGCGCCAGCACCTCGGCCGCTTCCAAGTTTGACGCGAGCGATTGCAGCCGCGCCTGGTCGCGATCGACCAACGTCAGCCGGGCACCGCCGTTAGCGAAGCGCTTCGCGCAGGCGCTACCGATGCCGCCGGACGCGCCTGTGACAATAACCGAGCGACCTTCGATCATGGCGCTGTCGCACCAGCCCTGCCGGCGGTCCGCATCGGCAGAATGTGCGTGTCGGGCGCCGCATCGCGCCCCTGCGCCTCGATCAGGCGGATCACCGTTTCGGCAAAATTCTCGACGTCGATTTTGCCGCCAAATCGCGCGCTGAGGCCCGTGTTCTCGATGAGCGGAGTCTCTACTGGGCCAGGGAACAGCGCGCTTACGCGGATGCCGTGCTCCGCCAACTCGGCCGCGAGCTGGCGGCTGAACTCGGCGACCGCGAACTTCGAGGCCGAATAGGCCGGGGCGAGTGCCCTGCCGGAGAGCCCGTGCGGCGTAGTGGAGGAGCAGACGTTTATGATCTCCCCCTCGCCCTGGGCAAGCATCATCGGCAGCACGGCCACGTTTGCCAGAAAGACCCCGTGCAGATTGATGTCGAGCGAGCGCTGCCAAGCCGACAACGGCAGGTCGGGCGTCCGCGGCGGCAGGCCCTCGTAGCCGACGTCCAGGGCGGAGACGATGAGCAGGTCGATGCGACCGTAGCGCTGGGCGCACGCCTCGGCGAGTGCTCGCATGTCATCGGGCACGGCGATGTCTAAAGCCAGGGCTGCGTGCCGGCCCTCCGGGCCGATCTCTTCCAACTCGCGGAGGGCGGCTTCAAGACGGCCCGAATCGCGGCCGACCACCACGACGTGTCCGCCGCGGGCGGCGAGCCGCCGGGCCAGCGCACGTCCGATACCGCGACTGCCGCCGACAATGGCGCTGACATGGCCAATCTTCATCGGTGCCGGGCCCGCCGCCGCACCCCGGGGGCCCGCTCGTCGCGGTCGAGAAATCCCATCAGGGCCCGGGCGAATAGCGCCGGTTTGACGACCGGGAAGAAGTGCCCCGCGCCCGGAACGACCACCAGCCGCGCATCGGGCATCCGTCGCAGCAGCCCGTGGGCAGTCGGAATACAATGCGACCACTCCCCGAACATCAACAACGTCCGGGCCGAGATGCTTGAAAGGGTATTTCCGTCGAGCGGCGTTTCATCCTCAAAGTCCTGCCCGGCGCTCGTGTTCTGCAACAGATCCAGCCACCGCCGGGTTCCCCGGACCCCCATGTCGCGCGAGCGTAGCGAGATGCGCTGGCGCGCCGTGTGGCCCGTATTGGCGAGATCGCCGCCCTTCTGGCTGAGCTCCGCCAGAAGCCTGTAGTCGATGATCGAATCGTCGCTCGGCGGCTCGCGCAGGCCGAGCGCCTGCAGCTCCCGTTTCCACCGCGGCCACTGGGGCCAGTCGGCGAGCTGCATGGGGGGCTGCAAGGCGCGCAATTGCGTGTCGGCGATCACCAGGTTGCGCACCATCTCGGGATAATACGCGGCGAAGGTCAGCGCCACGCGGCCGCCGAAGCTGTGGCCGACCACGTCCGCCCGGGCGATGCCGAAATGCTCGAACAGGCAGCGCAGATCGCCCGCCATTTCCGCGAGGCCATAGCCGACTTGCGGCGTGGAGCTTCGCCCGTGGCCGCGCAGGTCGTACATCAGCACGTTGTGGCGCCGCGACAGAATTCGTGCGGCGCCAAAATACCAGAACGAGATGTTGGCGCCCAGGCCGTGGATCAGGACGAGGTCGTCGCCCCCCCCGAGCTGGAGGTAGTTCAACTCGACCACGCTTGTCGGAAGCGTCGGCATCGCTACTCGTAACCTTGATTTGCCGGCGTTCGTTGAAGGCCGTCGGTCGCCCGAGAAGCTGCCGCCGCTCCCTGGAGCCGCACAAGACTTCCGTTCCGCATGGGCCACGTCAATCCATGTACCCGAGAATCTTGAGCTGCTTCATGAGCGCTTGGCGCTCCTCCTCGCTCGGCTCGTCGCGCTCCCCGGCAGGCGACGGGGCACTCACCGTAGCGCCGGCGCGTTGTGCAATGCGGTCGCCCGCGAGCGCCCGCGCAGGCAGCGCACCTTCGAGGTCGCTCGGCACGGGGACTCCCAGCAGTGTCAGAATGAGTGGCGCGATGTCGAGAATACCGATCGCCGGGATCATCTCGCCGCGCCGGAAGCTTGGACCGCAGCCAACGAAAACTCCGGCTGGCCGGTGCGTGCCGTCGACAGCGGGACGCTGCATCAAAACCTCGCTCGATTTGAGGATCGACACGAAACCGCCGTCGCGCAGCCGGAGCGTGATGTCCGGACACGGTTCCACGAAGCTCGTGCCGCGCAGCTTGTTGAGGTCGGCGGCGACAACCACCGGCTCGCCGGTCGCCGGATCGCGGATTTCGAGGAGCTGACGCTGCAGCTTTAGGACGAAGGGCAGATACTCGTCCTCGGTGACGCCGCGCCCGGTGCCCTGGTCCTTCTTGACGTAAATGGCGTTGCTGCTTGGCGTCGGAGTGAAGGCTATAGTCGTCGTCCAGTCGACCATGCCGAGATGGTCCCTCATCTTGTCGGCGGTCAGCTGGCCGACAGAGTCGTCGACAGCCGAGTCGGACCAGGCGAGATATCCCTGCCGCGAAAGCCATTCGTTGACGTAGAGAATCTCGGTGGTCGGCCCGAATCCGTGGTCGGAGGTGATGACAACGTCGGTGTCGGGGCCAGCCGCCTCCACCATTATGCGGAGGTTCTCATCAAGCCGCCGGTAAAAATCGATGCAGAGTGCGCGGATGCGGAGGTGCCAGGCGTCGCCTCCGGCAAGCGCGAAGGCCGGGTCGACGAAGCGCCAGAAAAGGTGCTGCAGCTTGTCGGGCCCATCGAGCACCACAGCCGTTAGGTCGGTGCGGTCCCTGCTCATCAAATGGGTGGTCAGCTCCGCCCAGGCGCGGTCGCGCGTATTCTGCAGCTCAATCCAGGGCTCGTGCTCATCTTCCTGCAGGCCCTGGACACTTTTCTTTTCCTCGCCGATGTCCATGCCGAGATTGCGGAAATCGAAGCCGGGCAACGCCTTGACTTCGTCGAGGAGCGACTGCGGGTGGGTGCCTTGGCGGAGATGCCGCGCCGGCAGAAAGCCGGAAATGAGATAGCCGTCGATTTGTGGGGCTGGCGCCATGCCAAAAAAATTCAGGCTCGTGGCCCGTTTGCCGCCTCGATTGACGATGGACCAGATCGTCTCGCAATGGTTGTCGCGGAAATCGTTAATCCTGAAGAAAACGCGGCCGTCAGGTGTGAAGGTCGGGCGGAAAAAATCGTAGATGCCGTGCGCCTCGGGGCTGCGACCGGTAATCATCGAGGTCCAGGCCGGCGGGGTCAGCGGATTGCGGGTGGACATCAGATCAGCCCGCACGCCGCGCCGCAGCATCTCCTGCAGGAAGGGCATGACGCCGGCATGCATCATCGGGTCGAGCAGCGTGAACGTTGCGCCGTCGAGCCCGATCATCAAAACGTTCATCGGGACCTTCTATCCCTCCGCCTGCCCGGCGGAGCGCCCGGGAATACTGGGAATTGACGCGCCGGGACGGCAAGCGTCGCCGCGTCTACCATAACTTCGTTGCAGCGCAAACGGCGGCGGGCGGGGCGTTATTGTGCTCGCGTCGCCGGCCCCTATAAAGCATCCGGCGGGCTCGGTCCTCGGGTGCCGCCAACGCAAGGAGCGGAACCGACATGGCCGGCAAATCCACCCCCGGCAGCCCGCGCGGCAAGCGCGGCAGTCCCAATCCGGCGATGCCAGATCCCGCCGCCGCGCGACCGGAAGCGGCTTCCATCGCCGGGTCCGAGCCGGCCCCCTTATCCGGCGCGGCACCCCCGCGGGCCCGGCGACAGCGCACGCCCGCGCCCTCGGCCTTCCCGGCGCCGCACGCAGAGTCCCCTGCGGTGCAGCGCGGTGGGGCCCGGGCGGCGAAGCAGCCGCGCCACGCAGCCGCCGACGCGCGCGGGCAGGCGCCGGGCATTGGCTCGGAGCAGGCGGGCACCGCCAGGCAGGAGGCGGTCCCGGGACGCTCGCCCGGGCCGGGCAGACGCCGGAGGACGGCGAAGCACGGGCTTGGCGAAACGCCCGACCGGCAGCGGGGGGAGCAGGCCACAGCTGCAATAGGGAAGCTCACCAAGCCATTGCAGCAGCTTCGCTTTTTACAGGATTTCTTCCAGAACCCGATAGGAGCGACGCTCGGCGCCGGGCCGCCGGAGACCTCCACGCCAGCCGCCGAGATCGCCGGCCGGATGGCGGAAATCAAGTACCAGCTGAAGGTCGTGGACGCCTTGCAGACCGTGCTTCGGCAGGAGATGCAGGAGCTGGAGCGGGCGCTGCCGGCGGGCGAGGCAGCTGCCGCGGAGCCCACGCGGGCGTAATACGTCGTTCCGCGCCGCGATGTTCAAGATAAAGCAATTCCTGTATGGTCCCGTTGCCATTCAGCTTTCCGCGAAAATGCTCGATGCCGAACATCGCCCGAACATCCGATGCTCTATAACGAGCAGGCGCCGAACCGATTAAGAACAAGCATCCTCGCGCGGTTTGTTCGCCACGGCTTCCGCTACTCCCGAGCTGACGGGGTGGGAGCCGGCGACGACACCGCGGGCTGAACGGGCGGTTCGGCGGGCGGCGGAGCGGGGAAGTGCGGGGCTCGCAGGAAGTGCGGGTCGTCGCCGAGATTGGCTCCGACGGGCCCTATGCAGGCGAACGGGGAGCTTTCCGGATGCAGCATGGCGGCGACCGCAGCCTCGTCGGCCGGCAGCGCGAGCGCGGCGCAAAGCTCGCCCAGCCGCGCCTCGGGCCGCGCGAACAGCTCCTCCACGGGCAGCTCGACCTGCCTTTCGGCCGGCACCGTGGCGAGAAACGCCGCGATCCGCTTCTCCACTTCGCGACGCACACGATCCGGGTCCAGCTCCGGCTTTTTTCGTGCGGGTCCGGCTACCGGGCGAAACAGAGCCAGTTCCTCGTCTCCGCCCCCTAGCACCGCACTGCCCTTCGTCCGCACATCGCCCACAAGACGCACATAATGGGCGTCAGGGCATGCCTCGGCGATGCGCTTCAGGTGCTCGGGACTGCGGAGATGCGCACGGCTCTTCTCCACGACCCGGAACGGCGCCGCGCGGGCGCGGATTTCGTTAAAGACGCGAGAAACCGGCCAGTGCATCCGACGCATGACCCACCGCCGGGCCATGGAAACGGCCGCAAGGGACTGCTCGCCGGCGACAAGCTGCGCCACCGTGCGCAGCAGCCCGTGCATCTGCCCTTGCTTGTGACGCGCCATGTCCAGCCAGGCGTCCTCCAGCGTGTCGGCGACGAACAGGTTGAGTTCCGCCACCCCGAAGGCGGCAGGGTTGCAGCCGATCATGGCGCCGACCATGGCGCCGCCGGTAAAAGGCGCAGCAAGCACGAAGATGGGCGAGGCCCCGTCCTGCGCGCCCTTCTGTCCGTCGTGAGCCGTTTCTGGAGAGGAAGGCAAGCGTCGCATTGAAGGTGTTGTGCTGCGGCGCGATAGAGCACGGGGCCACGCTGTGACGCAAGCGCGGCCCCGCTCAGCGAGCAGACGCGACAAAGCGGGTTCTGTCTGCTCGGGTAGCGGCGAGACCGGAGCCGGGCAGGTGCTTGACGCCTAGCTCACCGGCGCTATCAGGTGCCGCAGCCGACGTTCTAGCAGCTGCAGCAGAGTTGTCATGAATAGCCCGGGGCTGCCGCAGAAGACGCATACCTACCTCCACCATCACCTGGATTCCTCACGGTGGGATCGCTACAAGCCCCGGCCCGACGACATTATCATCACGGCGTCGTACAAGGCCGGCACGACCTGGGTGCAGAGGATCCTTAGCCTGCTGGTGTTCCAGGGCACCGCGCTCGACGGGCCCCTCAACCGGGTCTCTCCGTGGGTTGACGGCAGGCTGTTCGGACGCATCGGGCTGATCATCAACGGTCTGGAAGGGCAAAAACACCGGCGCTTCGTGAAGAGCCACCTGCCGTTTGACGGGCTGCCCTACTGGCCGCAGGTCAAGTACATCGTGGTCGCCCGCGACACCCGCGACGTGTTCATGTCCCTGTGCAATCATTACGCCGGCTATACGGACGCGATCTACGAAAGGCTGAACCCGCCGAACCGCAGCTGGGCGGAGTTCCCAAGGTGGCAGAATGACGTCCACGGGCTCTGGCGCGCATGGATGACACGCGGCTGGTTCGATTGGGAGAGCGATGGCTGGCCGTGGTGGTCCCATCACCATCACGCCCGGACCTATTGGAGGTTTCGCGCGCTCGAAAATCTCCTGTTCGTCCACTACAACGACCTCAAGGCCGACCTGAACGCAGAGATGCGCCGCATTTCGGAGTTCCTCGGCATCCCCATCGACGAAGAGATCTGGCCCTCGCTCGTCGAAGCCGCCTCGTTCAAGGCGATGAAGGCCAATGCGGCAACGACCCATGCCGATATGGATTTCGCCTTCAAGAACGGAGCGGACGGATTCATTTTCAAGGGCACCAACGAGCGCTGGCGTGGCGTGCTCACGGCCCACGAACTACAGCTCTACGAACAAGCCGCCGCCAGGCTCGAGCCGGACCTCAGGGCCTGGCTGGAAAGCGGGCGGGGCGCCGTCACCGCCGAGCCCGGCCGAGCGCCGCGATGAACGAGGAGCGCTCCGCCGCGGCGGGAGTTCGCCGAAAGGGCAAGGAAGCCGCCCTAAGGGCGCCTCCCGCAATTGTAATGCGCTCCCTTCGTCAGTAGGTTAGTCCCCTCGCCTCAGGGCTCCGCCCACCACCCCGAAAGCCTTGAAATGCGTGACGCTCTCATCATCCTTTGCCCTCCTCGCTCCTACTCCTCCGTCCTCAGCGGGATCATCGGATGTCATCCTGAGTGTTACGGCCTTCCGGAGCTGCACCTCTTTGCCGGACGCACGCTGGGCGAGGTACGGAACCACGAGGTGCGCCGCATCCGCACGCATGGACGGCACGGGCTGCTGAGAACGCTGGCGCAGCTGCACGAGGGCGTGCAGACCGAAGATTCCGTCGCGCGCGCCGACGAATGGATCGAGCAGCACCTGGACTGGCCGATCCACCGTGTTTTCGACTACATCCAGGAGCTCGTCGGACCGAAATTGCTGGTCGAGAAGAGCCCCACCGCCCTTTTAAAACGCGAATATCTCGAGCGCATCCTCCAGGTCTTCCCGAATGCGAGCCTGATCCATCTGACGCGCCATCCGCGCAGCATGGTGGAATCGGTCCGCTCCATGCGGGAAAATCACGGCAGCCCGATTGCCAAGCGAGCCGGAAACCGCTCGCACTTCAACGCTGAGGAGGAGTGGCGCACCAGCCACGAGAACATCATCAATGTGACGGAGCGGTTGCCGCTCGGCCAGTGCATGCGCCTGAAGGGCGAAGAGGTGATGGCAAATCTTTCCGTCTACCTGCCGCAGATCTGCGACTGGCTCGGCATTCGCAGCGACCCCGAGGCCATCGAAGCGATGATGCATCCGGAAATCTCGCCCTATGCATGCCCCGGCCCGCGCGGCGCCTCGCGCGGCAACGACCCGAACTTTTTGGAGAACCCCCGGCTCGATCCCGAGCGCCTCGCGCGCATTCGCGAGCCGCTGCTCGAAGGCGAACTGAGCTGGCGGGAGGGCGTATTCGAGAAAGGCGTCGTGAAGCTCGCCAAGCAGCTCGGCTATTCCTGATGAGCGGGATCATCACGGCCGAGCGCTTCCAATCCATCACAGAGGAAACTACCGTCGGGCCCAGTTCTGCGGCGGCGAGCGCGATCTCGTTCTTCCGCGGCAGCCCCTATGTCGGGACGAGCGTCGCCGGCCTCGCCGGCTCGGACGATCCGCCGCGGATCATGCGCTACGCCGCGGAAAACGGTAGCTGGGAGATTGTCTACGAACCGCCCATGGTCGAGCCCACACCGCGGTGGCAGGCGCCGGACGTGCAGGTCGCCGGCCGGCTCGACGGAGCGAGTGGAAGCGTGCTCACCGAGCCGGGCGGCAGCGTGCCGCGCGACACCGGCTATCGCTCAATGTGCGTTTTCCAGGGGAAGGCGGACGCGGAGCCGGCGCTTTACGTCAGCTCGATGTCGCGGCTCGGCGGAATCCTACTGCGCTCTCCCGACGGCCGGCAATTCGAGCAAATCGGGGCGGCGGGCCTCGGCAACCCCGACCTCTATTCCGTCGGGGGCCTAATCAGCTTTGGAGGGCGGCTGTTCGCCGCGCCGGCGGGCACCATCAGCGACACTTACCTCGATCCCAACCTGCCACCGGAGCCGATGATCTACGTTTCCGACGATCCCGCGACAGGCGTGTGGAGCGCGGCATGCGAGGCGGGCTTCGGCGACCCGTCCAACATCGCCATAACGTCGCTCTGCGCCGCGCACGGGCGTCTTTACGCGGGCACCCTCAATGCCGATCGCGGCTTTCAGCTCTGGCAGAGCAATGCGGAAGGAAGCCCGCCATTCCAGTGGACGCGCGTCATCGTCGACGGCGCGCAGGTCTACAACCAGAACCTCACCGTGTCGGCCATGGCGGAATTCGGCGGCGCTCTTTACGTCGGAAGCGGCATCACCGGCTACGGCGCCGACATCGTGCTCGAAATCGGGCCGGCGCCGGCGGAGCTCATCCGCGTTCACCCCGACGGCAGCTGGGACCTGATCGTCGGGCGAATGCGCTTCAGCCGCGACGGCATGAAAGTGCCGCTTTCCCTGCTCGGCCCGGGGCTCGACGATTTCTACAACTCGGCGATCTGGGCACTCGCCGAGCACGAGGACGTCCTATACCTCGGCACGCAGCAGTGGGAGGCGCTACGCGCGCTCGAGCTGGACGAGGGACCCATCGTGGGCGGCTATCAGCTCTGGGCCAGCGAGAACGGCGAGGACTGGACACTCGTGATCGAGGACGGACGCGGCAATCCGGCCGAGTTCGCGATCGCTGCCATGGCGTCCACGCCGCTCGGCCTCATGGTGGGCAGCCGGAACGAGAGCGCTCTTCTGAAGCTGATCGGCGGCGAAAGCGAGTCGGTCTTAGAGCTGAAGCCGGGTTTCGAAGTGCTGCTCGGCAAATGACGCCCGAGCCCGTCTTCATCCTGAGCGCGCCGCGTTCGTTTTCGTCGATCGTCTGCGGCATCATCGGACAGCATCCGGAATGCTACGGGCTGCCGGAGCTGAACCTCTTCCTGGCCGACGACCTCGGCTCGCTGTGGTGGGGCCCGCTCGCCCTGATACCGATCGGCAAGCACGGCCTGCTCCGGGCGCTGGCGCAGCTGCACGACGGCGAGCAGACCGAAGATACGATCAGTAGCGCGCACAAGTGGGTGATCGAGCACTCCTCGTGGACTCCGAAGCAGGTGTTTTCGCATCTGCAGGACCTGATCGGCCCCAGGATTCCGGTTGAGAAGAGCCCGGCTACCGTGTTCCGTCAGGAGTACATGCACCGCCTGGTCCGTCTCTACCCGAATGCCCGCTTCATTCACCTCACCCGCCATCCGCGAGGAACGGCTGAGTCCATGCTGCGGCTTCGGAAAATGTACGAGCAGAGCGGCATGCCCGATCCGGAGCGCATTTGGACGCGCAGCAACGAGATCATCATCAAGGCCACGGAACACCTGCCGAACGGCCAGTGCATGCGCCTGCAGGGCGAGGAATTCCTGCATAACCTCGACCAATTCCTCCCGCAACTCTGCGAATGGATGGGCGTCCGCGGGGATGCCGAGGCGATCGAGGCAATGATGCATCCGGAACGGTCGCCGTATGCATGCCCTGGACCGCGCGGCGCGCCGCTCGGCAACGACGTGAATTTTTTGAACAGCCCGGCGCTTGACCGCTCACGGCTGGCGCGTGCCGAACTCCCCGCGCTCGCCGGGCAGCTGTCATGGCGGAAGGGCGAGTCGTTTGGCAAGGAGACGATGAGCGTCGCCAGGCAGTTCGGGTATTCCTGAGGGCTTTGCGCCCACCGCCAACGTTCGATCGCAAAACGGAGCGTATTTGCGACTGGCTCTTCCTCTCCCGGGACGGGACTGTTGCGAAATTCAGAATCCGAAGGAACATTTCCAAATCCGAAAGGAACTCCTCGGAATCGAAACGAGAACCTTGTTCTATTTCGCAACAGGCCCGGGACGGGAGAGGCCGAACTCGCGGAACGCGAGCGGGTGAGGGTCACCAATCGTGGAGCGCGGCTTCGGGCGACCCTCACCCGGCTCCGCGCTACCCGCGGACTCGGCCTCTCCCCTCCGGGGAGAGGAAAAGGCGGCACCTCGCTCCAAATGCTGTTGCCCTGGTTCCGGTCGCTCGCGTCGCGACGGCTGCAGCGCACGCTCCGCTGAAGGGCAGCCCTCGGCCCGCTATTCCGGCTTGGATGCCGCCGACGCGTCGCGCAGATGCTGGACCTCGGCCTCGAGACTGGCCAAGCGCTCCTCGACCCGTTTCAAGCGCTCGGCGATCTGGGTCGCGCTCTCGTCGCGGCTTTTCGGGCCCATGCTCTCCCACGGCTTGCGGCCGGGCCCCTTTTGAACCGGCGCCCCGCCGCCCGCGCCGCCCCGCTGCTGCAGCATCCGGCGCATCAGCTGAGCGCGAAAATTTCCGCCGCCCTGCCCGCCCCCGGCTTCGGCATCTCCCGAATCCTCATCCTCGCCGCCCTGCTGACGCCGGCCCCTGCGCTGTCCGCCTCCGCCGCCCCGCATCCCGCCTCCGCCGCCCCGCATCCCGCCGCCACCAAACCCGCCGCCGCCCCCGCCGAACCCGCCTCCGCCCACGCCTGGAGCGCGCGCCGGCTGATCATCGGCGCTCTCGGCGGCGGGGGGCGGCGGCTCGGCCGCCACCTTGGCTGCGATCTCCGCGCGGCGCCGCGCCAGCTCTTCCATCTTGGCGCGCCGCTTCTCGTCGTCCTGGCTCATTTTGACCCTCTCGCTCGCGTCCGCTCAGACGCGCCACGCTCGCCTTATCGAGCGCCGATCCACAATGGCATTCCACGCAGCCCGCCCGGATCACCCGTTCGTTTGGCCCCCCGGCAGGGCACGTCCGCCCCGTCCGCCCCCTCCGCCCCCTCGCCGCATCTGGCGTCCGAAGCGCCTGTTGCCGGGTCCGGAGGCCTGCGCACCGCGGCGCCGCTTCGGAGGGGTCGACGCCATGATCTCCTGCGCCCGCTTCGCGACGTCCTCGGGACGGCCGCCGCCTTCCAGGATCGCCTTCAGCTCGGGATCGGTGTCGGAGGCGTCGCGCTGATTGAGAACCGCGGCCCGGGTACTGTTCGACCGCTTCAACGTAGCGCCCCTGCGAGACATAGATGTCGGCAATCTTCTGATGCAGCGCCGAGGACCGCCGGCTCCGCCGGGCGGCGTCGTGGAGAATGCGAAGAGCGTCGTCGGGCTTTTCCAGGGCGAGGTAGGAATTCGCGATGCTCACGACCGCCGACGGCTGCCGCGGATTGAGGCTGTAGGACTTGGTCAGCGCGGCCACTGCCGATTCGTGGTCGCCCATCTCGGCAAAGGTGAGCCCGAGACCGAAATGGGTGATGGCCTGATCGGGCGCGGCCCTCACCGCCCGCTCGAAGCAATCCCGCGCCGCGCTCAGGTTTTTTTCGCGCAGATACACCTGGCCGAGCCTGCTCAATGCGGACCAGTGGTCCGGCTTGAGCTCGACGGCGCGCTCGAGCTCGGCCTTCCCGGCGGCCTCCTGACCGCTCCGCAACAACAGGTTCGCAAGGAGTAGCCGCGGCGCCACCTGCTGCGGATTGTGCTCGAGCATCTCGCGAAGCCGGCTGATCCCCTCTGCCGCGTCGCCCTCGTTGGCGGAATGACGGCTCAGCTTTACCTGCGCCAGCACCAGCGACGGGTCGAGCTGGCTGGCATCCTGGTATTCCTCGTAGGCGCCCTCAATGTCGCCGAGACGCTCCCTGGCGCGCCCGATCGCCAGCTTGGCCGCAGCGAAGTTGGGCTGCAGCGCCAGGGCGTCCTGCAAGAGCTCCAGCGCCTTCTCGTTGTCGCCCTCCCGCAGACAGACCTGGCCGAGCCCGAACCGCGCCATGGCGAGCTCCGGCTGCTCCTCCGCCAGACGGCTGAAAATCGCGCGCGCCGCTTCCAGATCGCCCGCCTTCAGGTAGGACATGCCCTGTTGAACGTCTTTCCTGGCGCGCTGCTTCGATTGCATTCCCTGCTGCGGCATTGGAGTCCCGACTATTCCCTTCGATGAGGCCCTCGCCGCGGCTAATGCGGGGCCGGCCAGCCAGCGGTCGCGAGGGCAGATATCCGGCGCGGCAACATGGGCGAACTACCACGGCTCCCCATGATCTCACCGCCGGATCGAGCTTGCGCAGTGTATGGCAGCGGGGTCCATCGCGGTCAAGCGGCCTTGCGGGCTGAGCCAGCTCGCAGAGCATTCGACGAGCGGCCGCCAAGCCGCTGATGCTGCGCGCGATTTTGCGTCGCGAGGGCGCGGCGCTAGGCCGATTCGTCGCTGAACATGGAGGCGAGGATCTTCTCGATGGTGCCGTCCTTGGCGAGCAGTGCGGCGAGCGCGTGGCCGCCTGTTTGGTAGCGGTGCAGATGGGTATCCGGCAGGCCGCGCAGCCGCTCCGCCTGCATCCGGTCCCGCTCGGCGGTCACGCAATAATAGAGGTGATACTGGGTCCTGCCGTTCGGATCGGCGAGCAGCGGTTTTACGTCGAGATAGTGCAGGCAGACGTCGGCGTCCTGCCGCAGCACCTGGACGCGCGGGTGGTCGTCTTCGAGCACCGTCTGCGGCGAGAAGGCATGCACCACGTCGGCGCTCAGCAGCCAGCCGAACACCAGCGCCGCATAGCCGCCGCCGGAGGTGCCGAGGGTGGCGACCTTGGTGATGCCGCGCCGGGCGATCGCTTCGGTCAGATATTCCGCCGTGCCCTCGATGTTCCTCGTCTGACCTTCGATGCCCCAATGGTACCAGACTTGCCGCGGGTCCCGCATGAAGATCTTGTTGAAAGTGCAGTTCTGCGTCATCGACATGTAGTTGAACAGCGTCCGGCGCGGCGCGAGACCGGCGGCAAATCCGCTGAACACGATCAGAGCCCGATCGTCGCCGGGAGACCACACTTCAACGACTTGCTGCAGGTCCTGATCGTCGGTCATGAATAAGTGCTCTTCGGCGTGGGGAAGTGCGGCGTGGCTCTGTACGCCATTTCCGCGGCGGTACCGGCGCTATGCGGGAGGGCCACGGATTGCCCGTCTCCAGCAGGCCACGGCTCCATAGCGCGTATGTCGGCGTGACGGCAAGCAATGCAAAGCCGCGGGACTCGGCCCTCGCCCATCTCGTCCCCGCGGTATTGTCGGCCGGGATCGATGATGGCAGGAAGGGCGAGCGCGAACAGGTCATGCGTGAGGGATCGAATGGAAATTGCCGAAATCGAGCAGGTGGTGAAGCCGATCCTGGCGCGCGAGCTCGGGATCGATGTTGCGAGCATCGGCGACGACACGACAGTCGACAACATGCCGCTCTGGGACTCCGTCAAGCACGTCGACATCGTCTTCGCCATCCAGGACGCCTTCGCACTGGAGTTCCACCCGCGCGAGATCGACGAGATGTATTCCTACCCCGAAATAATGGAGACGCTGGTCCGCAGGCTCATCACGGCTCCCGGCGAGGTCCGCGACTTCAGCCGCTAGACCGTCTCCTCATCGAAGATCGATGCGAGGATCTTCTCCAGTGTGCCGTCGCGCGTGAGAATCTGGCTGAGCGCATGGCCGCCCTTCTCGTAGCCGTGGAGGTAGGTGTCGGGCAGGCCTTCGAGGCGCTCGGCGTGCGCCTTGTCCCGCTCGGCGGTGAATGAGTAATAGATGTGATACTTGGTCCTGCCGTTGGGGTCGGCCAGCAACGGCTTGACGTCGAAATATTGCGGGCAGACGTCGGCATCCTTGCGAAGCACCTGCAGGCGCGGGTGGTCCTCCTCGAGCATGGTTTGCGCCGAGAATGCGTGGACCACATCGGCGCTCAATAGCCAGCCGAACACCAGAGCGGCATATCCGCCTCCGGAATTGCCGAGCGTCGCGACCTTTCTGATGCCGCGCTCCGCGATCCGTTCGATCAGGTATTCCGCCGTCCCCTCGATATTACGCGTTTGGCCTTCAATTCCCCAATGGTACCACACTTTACGTGGGTCCCGCAGGAAGATGCGGTTGTAGTCGTACTTGCTTGTAATCGACATGTAGTTGAACAGACGGCCGCCAAATCCGCTGAACACTATGAGAAGCTTGTCGCTGCCGGGCATCCAGACTTCACGAACTTCTTCCTGATTGTCGCTAATTGCCAACGTTTAACTCTCCAGCAGGGGTTAAAGACCAGTGGGCGTGGGATACCAAGCGTCGCGCTATAACGCGACCCCGCCCCTGCCGCAAGCGTCCCACCCCCGGCGCCAGCACGGCGCCCAGGCGCAATAACCAACAATCCGCTTCTCATTCCGCAGGATGTCGCATATCTCCAAGCCGACCCATCGGCGCCGACCGCGGGCACGAAAATATCCGAGAAAGCTGCTTCATGTTGACGGGCGAGTTCCTGCATTTTTCGGCGATGCGCGTTCCCGACAAGGAGGCCTTCGTGTCGGGCGAGGCGCGCATGACCTTCCGCGAGGCCGACCGGCTAGCCAACCGCGTCGCCAACGCGCTGCTCGCGCGCGGCATCGGCAAAGGATCCCTGGTCGCAATTCTGAGCACCAACACGCCGCAATACGCGGTCGTGCATTTCGCCGCGGCGCGCGCCGGCGCGGTGCTGACCCATTTCTCCTTCCGCATGACCGCGGCGGAAATGTCGGCGCTCGCCCGCAAGGTCGGCGCGGTCGTGCTGTTCGTCGACCCGCTGCTCGTCGAGCTCGCCCGGGCTGTCATGGAGCAGACGCCGGAAATCCGCACCGTCGTTTCGCTCGGCGACGCGCCGGCGGCGACCGGCTGGCCGGGTCTGGAGGATTTTATCGCCTCGGCCGGCCCCACTCCGCCCGACGTGCAGCTCCGCGACAATTCCCCGCTCGGCATCATCTTCACCGGCGGCACCACGGGCCTGCCGAAGGCGGTGCTCGTCTCGCACAAGGCCCGCGTGGCCTCCACCAATGCGGCGATGGTGGAGTTCGGCATCGACGAGCGCGACGTGGTCGGCTGCGCCGCGCCCCTTTTCCACAATGCCGGCCTCTATTGCTGGTTTCAAATGGCGGTGGGGCTCGGCTGTACCAGCGTGCTGATGCCGACGTGGAATCCCGCCACGGTGCCGCAGACCTGCCGCGACGAGGCGATCACCAGCCTCTTCGCCGTGCCTACCCAGCTGAACGGACTCCTCCTCCACAAGCATTTCGACCCGGCGATGCTCGCCAGTGTCAAGAAGATCAACTTCGCCGGTGCGCGCATGCCGGCGCAGCAGTTCGAGCGGCTGCGTGAAGCCCTGCCGGAGGCCGATCTGATCGAGCATTATGGGCAGTCGGAGTTCGGCATCATCTCGGTGCGCCGGCACTGGCGGAACGACGACAAGGCCGCGACGGTCGGCCGCGCCGCCTTCAACGTCGAGATCGCCGTGTTCGACCGCGACGGCAACATGCTGCCTCCCGGCGAGACCGGCGAAGTGGCGGTGCGCGGCGACGGCGTGATGAACGGCTATGTCGGCGACCAGGAAGAGACGGCGCGTTATCTCCGCTTCGACGGCTGGCTCTACACCGGCGACATCGGCCGGCTCGACGAGGAGGGCTATCTGACGCTGATCGACCGTTCCAAGGACATCATCATCATCGGCGGCGAGAACATCGCCTCTGCCGAGGTGGAACTCGCCCTCTACGCCCATGAGAGGGTGGCGGAATGCGCTGTCTTCGCCATCCCCGACGAGCACTGGGGCGAGGTGCCCGCCGCCCATGTCGTTTTAAAGCCTGGCGCCGAGATGACGGAGCGGGATCTGCAGGCTTTTTGCAGCACACGCATTCCGAGCCACAAGCGCCCGCGGGTGATCAAGTTCGTCGATGCGCTGCCGACGACGCCGGCCGGAAAGGTGCAGAAGGCGGTGCTCCGCCGCGATTATTGGGGCGCGCTCAAACGCTGACGGAGGAGCGGAAGGCGACGGCGAGCACCGACGGGCCGTCCGCCGCGGACAGGACCGCGAGCGCCGTATCGCCGAACGCGACGCGGCCGTTGCCGCGCCCGTCGATCTCCGTCACGACGAAGCTCGTCGGCCGGCCGTTCAACCCGATTCCGAGGCACTTGGCCGCAGCTTCCTTGGCGCACCAGGCCTGCAGGGCCGTGGTTTCCGGGTCGCCGGCGCCGCCGCTTACCAGCGTCCGCTCCGCATCCGAGAAGCCGCCGGCGAGGAGATCGGCGGCCGCGATGCGACCCACCCGCTCGAGGTCGACGCCTACCTCCATTCCGGGCGGCGCTGCGACCGCGACCGCCTCGCCTCCCGCATGCGCCACCGAGACATCCGGCATCTCGCCGAGCTGCTCGAGCCCATCGCGCGCGACGTAGGGCTTGCCCCCGTCGGCGACGCGCAGCACCACATCGGCCGGCATGAGGCGGACGCCGTGCGCCCGCTCGATCCAGGTGCGCGCCGCCTCCTTGAGCGCAATGCGACCGATCAGCCAGTCGTCGCGGCGGCGCTGCTGGCCCGACAAGGCGGCGAAGGCGAGCCGCTCCTCGGCGGAAAGCATTGTCCGCGCCAGCACGCGCCGCCAGATGCCGCCGGCCTCGTCGAGAAAGCCCGGCGGAAAAGCGGGCACGCGCCACACCAGCGCGTCTGCCGGCAGCGCCGGGAACAGCGCGCTCGCGTCGTCGCCGAAAAACCCATCGCGCGGCCTGAACCGGGCGTCGTAGAACCGGCTGGGCACGTCGAAGAAGCGGTCGCGCCAGCCGCTCACGCGGAAGAGCAGCCGGCCCTCCGGCCCGAGACAATCGAAGTCGCCGGAGAGGAAGCGCGGCCCGGCGCCGCCCTCTTCGAAATGCAGGCGGCCGGCGACAATGCTCCCCGCCGTATCCTCCCGCGCCGCGTCGAACAGCTCGATCCGCTCGATGCGCGACGGGAAGCAGCTGAAGTCGATGCCGATCGTCTCGACGATCCAGTAGGCGGTCACGTGGCCAATGGCGTCGAGGAGCACCGGGTTCAGGATGCAGCGCGGCCTCGCGCCGGGGCTGAAGAAACCGTCGAGCGGCGTATCGCCAAGCGTCACGTCGATGCCGGTCTCGTCCCAGGCGTCGACGCGCCCGACGCTGTGATACATCGGCCCATGGAACATCCCGGTGGTGTAAAGGTCTTCGGGGCGGAGCACCGGCGCGATGGGCGCGGCAAGCGGGGGAGCGGCATAAGCGGGCGGCGCCAGCGGCTCATTGGCGAGCACGACCTCCGCCTCCACCAGGGCCTGCCCTGCCCCGTCGGCGATGCGGGCGGCGACGCGGACCTTGCCGCCTACATCCGGCAGCAATTCCGCCTCCAGCAGCACGGTGCGGACAGCGTCGAGGGCGATCCAATTGTGGGCCCGCACGTTTTCGAGCCGCACTGGGACAAGGCCGCCGGCAAGCGCCGAAGCCGCCTCGACGAGCATTTCGAGGCTGACTGCCATCGGAACGACCGGCTGTGCCGTCAAGTCCGGGTCGAGATCGGAAACGTGCATCGAATAGAGCACGTGTTGCCGAAGGAACTCGTGCGCTGCGTCGAGGTCGCACTCCGCCGTGAGCCGGTCGGCGTCGCGGGCCGTGATGCGGTGCAGGAAGGGATAGGCGCGGCCCTCGTCCATCGCCTCGCTGGCGAAGAGCGGTCCGGCGGCCGCATTCATCACGGATTGCTGCACGTCCAGGAACTGCCGCATCAGCGCGAAATGGCCCGACAGGACGCTTCCGCGTGCCGGCGAGGCGATGGCGGGATCGAGAGTGGCCGGCACCGACTGATCGGTGGCGGGCCTGGGCGCAAACCCCTCCGCCGTCGAGACCGCCGGAACGATCTCAGGTGCCACGAGGAGGGCTGGAGAATGCGCCGTGGCGGGCGCCAAGGTGGCCGTCTCGACCGGCGCCATCGGCTCACGCCCGAGCGGGCCGCCGGCATTGGCGGATGGAAGGGAAAGCGCCTCCCGGATCGCGTCCCGCTCGGCTTGCGGCAGGCTGACGAAAGGCAGCGTGTTGGCGAAGACGCGCGCCCGCGACCGGGGCGGCGCCGGCGCGTCGAGGTCCAGCGGCGGGATGGCCCGCCCGGCCATCACCGCGCCAAGGCGCATGCAGCGACCGGACACCCAGAGCCGGCCGATCGCGTGCAGCAGCTGCACCAAGCTCGACCGCCGGCGGCTGTCGAGCGGCACGACGAGCGCATCCTTGCCTTCCAAAATGTTGTCCACGAAGCCGCTCAGATTGGCCGACGGCCCCACCTCCACGAACGTATCGAAGCCGTCGGCGTGCATCTGCCGAATTGTCTCGGTGAAGCGCACGCAGGTCCGCCACTGCTCGGCCGCCAGCCTGCGGATCTCCGCCGGGTCGGACGGCATGATTGCTGCCGTCGCGCAGGAATAGATAGGCACGCTCGGCGGCAAGAAGCTCATCTCGCGGTAGCTGCGCTCGATCATCTCGGCGGCCGGCGCGAAGAGCGGCGTGTGATAGGGGCGGTCGAACGGCAGGAAGGCGCAGAGGCCGCCCTCCTTGCCGAGCTTGGCGGCCAGCTCTTCCAGCTTTTGGCGAGGGCCGAAGAGGACCACCTGCTGGCGGCAATTGTCGAGCGCAAGGTGGATGTCCTTGCCGTCGGCCAGCGCCAGCGCTCGCTCGCGCGGCACGGCTCCGACGGTAAGGAGGGCGCCGCGCGTCACCTCGCCGGCGGCCTCGAGGTTCTGGTAGAGGCGCTTCAGCTGAGCGATCGACGCCTCCAGCTCCTGCCAACCCTCGCGACCGAGGACGCCCGCCGCCCGCAGCGCCGTGTGCTCGCCGCTGCTGTGGCCGACGAGCCCATCGGGCGCGATGCCGAGACGACGCATAACCGCGAGGAGCGCCTGGCTGCCGATGAAGGTCGCCTCGGAGCCCATCGCCACCGTGAACAGCTCGCCTTCGAGCCGGTCGAGCACGCTTCGCTCCACTGTGTTCGGCGGCGGGAAGACGCAATGGGAGGGCTTGTCCTCGTTTTCCTGGTACAGCGACTCCCAAAAATCGAACCAGCGGCGCGCCTCGGGGAAGGCGATCAGCACGTCGCCGAGCATGCCCTGGTATTGTGCGCCCTCGCCCGGAAAGACGAAGGCGAGCTTGCCCGGACGCGCCCGCTCGGCGGCGTAGATGCCGGAGCGGACCTGGAATTCAGCGCGACCGGCCTCGAGCCGTTCGGCCGCCTTGCCGATCTTGTCGGCGAGATCGCCCGGACTGGTGGCGACGATCGCCACGCGGGCGGGGCCGGCTTCGCCGTCGCGCCCGATTGAGGCAGCGGCGATTTCGGCAAGCGAGGCTTCGGCGAGCGGCCCGGTGAGCGCGGTGCGCAGCCTCTCAAGCTTTGCGAGCAGCGCCGCCGGCGTCTCAGCGGCGCACACGACGAGCTCGGCCGGCAGATGCACAGGCCGCGGCGATTCTTGCGGCTCCGGCGCCTCCTCCAGGATGGCGTGCGAATTTATGCCGCCGAAGCCAAACGCATTGATGCCGGCGCGCCGCGGCGTGCCGCGCGGCTGGATCCAGGGCCGCGTCTCGGTATTGATGTAGAACGGAGTGGTGTCCAGGCCGAGCGCCGGCTGGACAGCGTCGGAAAGCGTCGGCGGCAGCGTCCGGTAATAGAGCGCCAGCGCCGTCTTGATCAGCCCGGCGATTCCGGCGGCGGGAATGCAGTGGCCGATCATCGACTTCACGGTGCCGAGCGCGGCCCTCGGCAGGTCCCCAGGGCGATCGCCAAAAATCTCGCGGAGCGCCTGGACTTCGGTGCGGTCGCCCAGCGGTATGCCCGTGCCGTGCGCCTCGACCAGCCCGATGCTGTCCGGCGAGATGAGCGCGGCGGCGAAAGCGCGGCGGATGGCCAAGACCTCGCCGTCCAGCCGCGGCGCAAGCAGGCCCGCGCCCTTCCCGTCGCTCGACTGGCCGACGGATTTGATCACCGCATAGATGCGGTCGCCGGCGGCAAGGGCATCGTCGAGACGCTTCAAGGCGACAATTCCCAGTCCTTCGCCCAGGAGAGTTCCATCGGACTCGGCGTCAAACGGCCGTACCTTGGAGCGCCGGGACAATGCGCCGAGCTGGGTGAAGACCATGTAGGCTTCCGCCGGGGTGGACGCGTTCACACCGCCGGCCAGCATCAGATCGCTGCGGCCGGCGCGCAACTCCTCCATGGCGGTGTGAACGGCCAGTAGCGAAGACGCGCAGGCGGCGTCGATGATGTAATTGGGTCCGCGCAGATCCAGGCGATTGGCGATCCGGCCGGTCATCACGTTCGGAACCATGCCGGGCGTGACGTCGGAATTGAGCGGCGGCAACTGATCGACGAGCGCGGCGCGGAGCCGCGCCAAGGCGGGCTCCGGCGCATCCGGAAGAATCTCGCGGAAGAGCGAAACCATCTGGTCCGCCATCACCCCGTGCTGCACGAGGCTGGCGTTGCCGCGGTGGAGATAGGTGCTGTGCCCGAGCACAATGCCGGTCGTCGTGTGGTCGTGACCCCCGCCCAGGTAGCCGGCATCGGCAAGGGCGTCGCGCGCCGCCTTCAGCGCCAGGAACTGATCGGGCTCGCCGCCGTCGACGGAGCTCGGCATCACCCCCAGCTCGGCGGGGTCGAAACGGTAGAGATCGCCGAGATAGCCTCCCGATGCCGTGGTGATGCGGGTGGGGCCAATTCCGTTCAGATAGCGCGCCGCGCCCCACTCGGCCGAGGGCTCGCCGATCTGGTCCTCTCCGGCGCAAATGTTGCGCCAGAACGCTTCCGGGCCATCGGCCCTTGGGAAAACGCACGCCATGCCGATGATCGCGATGTCGCCGCCCGGGGCTCTGGTATCGGCACCTGCCATTGGCGAATTTCCCTAAATCGCGCCCGCGGCGAACCGGCCGCTCAAACGCGTATCTCGCCGGTCCACCCGCGGAAGCGGTTCAAGGCGACGCTTGCGGTGCTTTCGAGGTTCTCGATGACGAAAACCGGGCGAGCGGCGTCGTCAACCACAAGAACGTCGGCGCGGACCTCGTGTTCGGCGGTGCCCGGCTCGACGGCAAAGAGCATGCGGCGGGCCGGCCCCGCATCGGCGAAGCGCCGGATCCGGCCGAAGCGGTTGGGCAGCGCCACCGCATCGCGGAACCGGCAGGACCACAGCCAGGCGATCTGCGCCGCGGCGTCGACCAGCGCCGGATCGAACAGCCAGCGCGCATTCGCCGACGCGCCATGGACGAAGCTCGATGGGGTGCTCGGTGCCATGTCAGCCAGCACGCCGGTCTCATCCAAGCCGACGAGGCGGCTCACCGCCTGCAATATCGGACCATGCGAGAGGATGCTGCGATAGGCGTGGCCGGCGCTGAGCGGCGCCGCGGCCGGAGCAAAGCCGGCAGCCCAATCCGGCGCAGGCTCGCTGGGCAGCATGTCGGTGAGGCGGACCGACGCGCGGTAATGCGGCCGGCCGGCTTCGCCGGCCGACCTCAGTTCCACCGTGGCGTTGAAGCCGGTCGCGTCGCCGTGCTCGCTCCCCACCACGACGATCTCCAGAGCGCGCGGGCGGTCGTCCTCCAGCCGCAGGCCGTTCAGGAGTTTTAGATCGGAAACCTCCGAGACATGCCAGCCCGGCCATACCGTGGCCGCGGCCTCGGCCGCCATCTCGAGAGCCACGGCGGCGGGCAGGACCGGCACGCCGTCGAGGCGGTGATGGTCGAGATAAAGGTCGTTGTCGAGGGACAGGGTGGTGACGAGCAGGCGCCCGCCGCGCGGACCGGCGGCGCCGGTCGCATGGGCGACGAGCGGCCATGGCGAGGTCGGGGCGGCGGCGCCGTTGGTCTTCGCCGGCGCGTCCAGGAAGCGGCCCTGCTCCGCCTCCTGGCGCTCCCACGGCCCGTCCCCGAGGATGATCTCCACGTCGCCGACGGGGCCGCGCAGGATCTCATCCAGGCAGGCGGCGGCGCCGCCCTCCGGCTGGACCAGGCCGACGCGCTTCGCTTCGAATTTCCGGCGCGTCTCGGCCGAGACCATGCCGGGGCCGTGGCGGGTGCCTTCCCAGGGGCCCCAGTTGAGGACTGCGATCTTGACGCTCTCCGGCCATTCGCCCCGGAGCTGCAAGGCGAAACGGTTCAAAAGCTCGTTGGCCGCGGCGTAGTCGCTCTGGCCGGAATTGCCGTAGCGGCCGGCAACGGAGCCGAAAAGGATGAAGAAGCCGAGCGATTCCGGCCGGACGGCGCGGGCGATCGCGAAGGCGCTCAGCGCCTTGGTCTCCACGACGCGTGCCCAGCTCGCCGGGTCCTTATCGACGATGAGCTTGTCCTCGATCAGACCGGCGCCGTGGATGATTCCGTCGAGGCGGCCGAACTCCTCATGAATACCGGCGATGAGTGCGCTCGCCTGGTCGGGCTGGCGCAGATCGGCCACGCGGTAGGCAACCTTGGCGCCCGCCGCTTCGAAGTCGGCCAGGTTGGCGCGGATCTCGCGGTCGCGGATGAGCGCCTGGAGCTTCCGCTCGATCTCGGCCGGGGTCGGCGTTTCGCTCGCGGCGCGGGCGGACTGAATCAGCGCCGCGCGGAGCGCCGAGGTGGATATGGAGGCGAAGCGCGGGTCTTCGGCCGCCGGAAGCGGCGTCCGCCCGGCGAGCACCAGCGTCACGCCGGGCCGGGCGAGCGGGCGCAGCGCCTCGGCGGTGATGCCGCGGGCGCCGCCAGTGGCCAGGAGCACGGCCCGCTCGGGGAGTTCGTGCCGGATTGGCGCGCCCGGAGGCAATGGCGCAGGCTCGGTGCGGAAAATGGTCCGCCTACCACGGGGATAGCCGACTTCCAGCCGGCCGCCGGCAATAGCCAGCTCGTTGAACAGAACGCGGGCGTTCGCTTCGGCCGACAACGAGGTGTCGAGGTCCACCGCTTTTACACTGGCAAGCGGCCACTCCTCCTTCAGCGATTTCGCCAGGCCGGGCCCGCCGCCCTGCGCGAAAATTCCCTGCGGCGTTGAAGCGCCGCGACCGAAAAGCCCGCCAAGTCCCGACACCAGAAGGATCTTTCCCCCCTTCTCGAGGTCGCCGTGCAGGCGGCCGAGAATGCGATGCGGCAAGGCCTCGTTACGCAGCAGCTCGGCGCACCAGAGCGACGGCTCGTCGGCTAGCGCCAGCGGCCGAGCGCCGGCCGGCGCAAGGTGGACGAAGCCGGCGAGCGGCGGCACGCCGATTTCGCTCAGCGCCTCGGTGATCCCGGCTTCTGCGCGGGCGGGGTCCGCACCGACCACGCGGGCCATTCCTCCCGCCGCCTCGATCAGCCGCGCCAGGGCCGGCGCTATGCCGGTCCCGTCGTCGGTCAGGATGAAGAGGCCGGCCGGCAGTGTCGTCGGAACAACGCGATCCGGGAAAGCCTCCGCATGCGCGGCCATGACGAACCGGGGCGGACGGGCGGAAACCGCCTCATCAAGGTCCGCCCCGGCTTGATCAAAAGGGCGGGGAGCGACCTCCGCCGCCGAGCCGATCTGCTGCCAAAGACAATCGACGATGCCGTTCAGCGTTTTTTGGCTGTTCAGCGCCTCGCCGAGCGTCGCGGCGCTCGGCTGGGCGTCAGCCGGAAGCGCCTTGATCAGCGCGCCGACGATCTCGACCCGCTTGATGGAGTCGATGCCGAGGTCGGCTTCGAGATTCTGGTCCATGCCGAGCATGTCGCGCGGATAGCCGGTGCGGTCCTCCACCAAACCGAGCAGCAGGTCGGTCAGGGCCGGCCGGCCGACGCCCTTGCCGTTTCCATTTGCAGCGGCGGCGGCCTGCGGCAGCGGTGCCGCGACCGAGGCTACGCCGTTCCTGACGCCGTTCACATGCGGAGCCGGAGCTTGCGCCGGCTGCGCCGGGACGGCAATCGGAGACGCGACCGGCGCAGCTTTGGGCTGGGCAGGCGGCATGGCGGGGGCCGCCGCGGCGGTCGCGGGCGGCAAGTGGGCCGCGCCGCCGCTGCCGTTCCGATAAGCGGGCGCCGGGAGCGGCGGGGCGATGCTGCGGACGGGCGCGTGCGCGACACGGGTTGGAGCCGGCTCCCTGGCGGCGATCGCCGGGCGGGCGACACGGCCTGCCGGGGCTCCGCCGGAGAGATAGGCGAGCATCACGCTCTCCTGCGCCTCCAAAAAACGCTGCATCGTGGCCTGGAACTCGACAAGCGCAGCTTCGCGCTCGCCCATCGCAGCATAGTCGGCCGCCGATGCGGCCCCCTGCCCTGCCGGTATTCGTTCATTCGGATCCATTTGACGCTGTCCCAATGTGAGCTTTCGTCTGGCACCATTCCCCGGCGGCGCCGCGGGTGTTGCGGCCGGCTGGGGCTGAGGTTCGGATTGCGGAGCCGCCGGCGCGGCGAAGTCCGTAACGGCGCGACGCTTGAGGACGGTTTCCTCGATGGTGAGCGGCTGCGGCGCCGGCGCCCCCACGCGACGGGCGCCGCCGCCGTTCAGCCACCACATATGCGGCGCGGCTTCCGGCTGTCGGTTCGCCCCGCCGAGCCCGGCATCGAGCATGCGGCAATCGCGGCCGGCCCACAGCCGGTCGAGATCGACATTCGCCCCCTCCGCCAGGAGACCGCCAAGCGCGAAGAGCAGGCTGCCGAAGCCGCCGTCGCAATCGTCGATCGCGATCGCCCGGTGCGGGCGCGCTTCAAGAATTTGCCGCACCATGCCGGCATGCGAGCCCTTCGGGCCGACCGTGAGGAATATCCGCGCGCCGGCGTCGTGCATCGCCTCGATCTCGCGGACGAACTCGACCGGGCGGACGATCTGCTCGCAGAGCACGGCGCGGATGCCCTCCGGATCGGACGGATAGGCCGAAGCCGAGGTATTCGCGAACACCGGGAATTTTGCGGGGCGAAGCGGCAGAGCGGCGACGAAGGCGGCGAGGCGGTCGCGCGCCGGCGCCACGATCGGCGAGTGGAAGGCTGCGCCGACCGGAAAATGCTGGCAGGCGACGCCGGCGGCGGCGAGAGCGGCGCTCGCCTGCTCGATCGCCTGGCGGGTGCCGGAGAGCACCGTCTGGCTCGGCATGTTGTGGTTGGCGATCACCACGTCGGGGATCTTTTCGATCGCCGCTTCGACCACGCTCCGCTCGGCGCGCACCGCCGTCATCGTGCCGAGATCGCCCTCCGCGGCGGCCTCCAGCATGAAGCGGCCGCGCGCCTCCGAAACGGTCAGGAGCTCGTCGAGGTCGAGCACGCCGGCCGCATAAAGGGCGACGAACTCGCCATAGCTGTGCCCCGCTGCGAGGTCCGGCCCGACGCCGAAGGATCTTAGCAGGCCGAGGAGCCCAGCCTCTATCGCGCCGAGCGCCGGCTGCGCCAGATCGGTGCGGGTCAGCCGCTCGACCGCGAGCTCGCGCGCTGCGTCGTCGTAGACGCCTGGCGGGAAGATGACCTTGCTGAGCAGGCCGCCGTCGATCGCTTTCTCGTGCATACGATCGGCGAGAATGCGGTCGGCGGCTTCTATGACCGAGCGCATCTCCGGGAACATGACCGCAAGGTCACGGAGCATCTCGGGATACTGACTGCCCTGGCCCGGAAAAATCATCGCCAGCTTGCCGCCAGCAGCAATCAACGGGTGCTCGCTGAACGCGGCGCCGGGCGGCAGCGGCCTCTCGGGGCTCTCCAGCGCATCCGCGAAGCTGCCGATGCGCTCGCCAAGCGGCTCGTCGCGGCGGACAACCAGAGTGGCGGCAAGGCCGGTTTTCGGCGCCTGCCTGGCTAGCGTGAACGCCAGGTCGCGCAGTTCCGGCCGTGCGCCGTGGGAGAGGCGAGTGGCGAGCTTCCGGACGGCGGCGGCGATCTCGGCCCGATCGGCGCCGCGCCAGACCAGGAGCTCCTTCGGCCAGCGGCTGCGCGGTGTCGGTGGCGCAGCGAAGCCGCCGTCCTGATGCTCTTCCAGCGTGACGTGGAAGTTCGTTCCGCCGAAACCGAAGGCGCTCACCGAGGCGCGGCGCGGATGCGCGGTATCGGCGATCCAGGGATGCGCATCCTTCACCAGATAAAGCGGCGAGGACGGATCGCTCAGCCTGGCGTTCGGCACGTCGAAACTGCCGTGCGGCGGCAGCACCTTGTTGTGCAGGGCCAGCACCGCCTTGATCAATCCGGCGGCGCCGGCCGTCGCCTTGGTATGGCCGATCAGTGTCTTCACCGAGCCGATGACGTGCCGGTGCGCCGATGTTCCCGTCTCATTGAGGAGGCGGGTTACGGTCTCCAGCTCGGCCGTGTCGCCCGCCACCGTGCCGGTGCCGTGCGCCTCGAACAGGCCGACGCTCGCCGGGGAATAGCCGGCCATCTCGTAGGCGCGAGTCAGCGCACGGATCTGGCCGTCGGGATGCGGCGCGGTCATCGATTTTGCCTTGCCGTCGCTCGATCCGCCGACGCCTTTCAGCACGGCATAGATGCGGTCGCCGTCGCGCTCGGCGTCGGCGAGGCGCTTCAGCGCCAGGATAGCGATGCCTTCGGAGATGACGATGCCGTCGGCGGTGGAATCGAAGGCGCGGCAGCGGCCGCGCGGCGAAAGCGCCTGCGTCTTGGAGAAACAGAGATAGCCGAACGGCCCTTGAACCGTGTCGACGCCGCCGGCCAGCACGAGGTCGCTGCGGCCGCTCTCCAGCTCCAGCACCGCTTGGTAGATTGCGGCCAGCGAGGAGGCGCAGGCGGCATCGACGGTGTAATTGACGCCGCCCATGTCGAAGCGGTTGGCGGAACGGCCGGCCGCGACGTTGAGAAGAATGCCGGCGAAGAAGTCCTCAGTCCATTTCGGCAGCCGCTCGGCGGCGCCGCTGTCGAGCTCGCCGGCGAAGCGCGGCATCTCGGAGCGGACGGCATATTGGGCGCCGACGTCGCCGGTCCCGCCACTCGCACCGAGGATGATGGACATCCGTTCGCGCGAGCCGTCGAGGTTCTCCAGGCCCGCATCGGCCAGGCAGCGGCGCACCACCTCCAGCGTCATCAGCTGCAGGGGGTCGACGGATTCCAGCGCCCGCGGCGGGATGCCGTAGCGGACCGGGTCGAAGAGGAGGTCGTCCAGAAAGCCGCCCCAGCGCGAATAGATGCGGTCGGGGGCGGTGCGGTCGGCGTCGAAATAGAGGCGCCAGTCCCAGCGGTGCGCAGGGATTTCGTCGATGGCGTCGCGCCGGTCGAGGATGTTCTCCCAATATTCCGAGACGTCGCCGGCCTTCGGAAGGATGGCTCCGAGGCCGATCACCGCGATGTCGGCGGGACGCGCCGCACGGGCTTGCGCGGGCTGCCTTCCGTCGCGCAGCCGCTCGGCGAGCAGTGCGTGGCTCCCCTCGCTGATGTCGTGGTGAAGGTCGGCGATGTCGACCACCTCGTCGCGGAGCGTCGCGACCTGGCCGATCATGAACATGCCTTCGCGCTTCTGGCGTGCTTCCGGCACCCTGCGCAGTCTTGCGTCGGGACCGGCCCGCTCCTGGCCCTTCGAGGCGAGCCGCAGGCTGCCGAGGGTGAAGGATTCCAGATCCTGGCGTATGTCGTCGCCCGACGTCCCCTTCGCTTCCAGCTCGCGGCGGCGGGCGAGGAACGCGTCGGCAAAGGGCGAGGTGGCGGCCCGGCTCGCATGGCCCGGGCCGGTCTCCAGCGTCACCGTCGTGTCGCAGGCGAGCGCGGCGTTCTGGAAGCCGCGGACAATGGCGCCGGTCTCGACGATCTCCTTGCTGAAGAGATAGGCCGTGCCGGCGAGCACGCCGACCTTGATGCCGCGCTCGGCCAGCGGGGCGGCGACGGTCGCCACCATGGCGGCCGACAGGGCGTCGTGCACGCCGCCGGCGAAGAGAATGTGGATGTCTCCGGCCTGAGCGGAATCTTTGACGTTCGCCAGCAGCGTCGAGACCATCACGTCCCACAGGACGAAGCTCGACAGCGGGCCGACATGCCCGCCGCATTCGCGGCCTTCCAGCACGAAGCGGGTGGCGCCCTGCTCCAGGAACATGGTCAGGAGACGCGGCGAGGGCACATGCAGATAGGAGGTCACGCCGTCCGCCTCGAGCGCGCGGGCCTGGTCGGGCCGGCCGCCGGCGATCAACGCGAAGCGCGGCGCGTGACTGCGCGCGACCTCGGTCTGAGCGTGGATGAGGTCTGCGGGAGCGAAGCCGAGCAGGCCGACGCCCCAGGGCTTTCCGGCCAGCCGGGCGGTCGTCTCGGCCAGGAGCGTGTCGACCTGCTCCGGTTGCATCAGGGCGAGCGCCAGCATCGGCAGTGCGCCGGCATCGGCCACCGCCTGGGCAAAGCCGGCGACGTCGCTGACGCGCGTCATCGGCCCCTGCACGATCGGATAAATAGTGCCGTGCGAACCGGCGACGCCGTGGCCGGGGCCGAGCGGATTGAGCGCGACGACCTGCTCCAGGCGACGCTCGCTCTCGCTGAGCAGCGCCTGGGCGAGACGCCCAAACGTGCCGTAGCGCTCGGCGAAAGGAGCGGCGAAGGCGGCGGCTTGGCCGAGCGGCACGACGTGGCTTGCCGGGTCCATCCATCCGAGGTTCTCGGCGAGCAGCTCGCCGGCCGTTTCCACTTGCATGCCGGCCAGCTTCGCCTTGAGCTGGCGGATATGGCGGAAACCGGGTTTGTCGAAGACACGCCAGTTGCCGCCTGCGGAGATCAGCCCGGTCTCCAGGCCGGAAAAATCGGCGAGTTGCCGGCGGAGCGAATCAGCGACGCTGGATTCCTTCAGGAGGAGGAGCTGGTCGTCCAGCACGATCCCGGCGGCGCCGGCCGCGCGCACCGCGGCGGCGGAATGCAGGCCGATACCGCCGCGCACGAAGACCGGCGCGGCCTGGCGCCGGAGCGCCTTCTGCAGAAGGATGAAGCTGGTCTCCTCGCCGACCAGGCCGCCGGCTTCATGGCCCTTGACCTGCAGCGCTGCGTGTCCAGCGAGACCGGCAAGCCTGTCGTCCCATTCGATCGCCTCGACGATGACACGGACATCGAGATCGGCAAGGCGCGCCAGGGTCTCGGGATTGTCCAGCACGAAGGAGGCGTCGAGCGTGAGCCAGCCGAGACCGCGCGGGGCGAACTCCTCGACGACGCGGATCGAATCCTCCGCGAGTTGGCGGAGCTTGAGGCCGAAGGGGCTGCGGGTCTTGCCCGCAAGCCGCTCCAAGGCGAGGAGCGGCAGCGGACCGATCTCGGCATTCAGCACGCCAAGACAACTCGCCCGGTCGGCGGCGAGCACGAGCGTCGGCTCGGACTGGCCCGCCGGCGTCAAGGCGACGATCCGGAACGGCTCCTGCATTCTCATGCCCCTCGGCAACTCTAACAACGCCCCCCAGCGTTTTCGTCACAACCTTCCCGCCGGACCGCGAGACCCGGCCGGCAGGAATCCGGTCAGGGCCGCAACCCTTCCAGGAACGGCACCTGGAAGGCCATCTCGTGCATGACCGGACCATGGCCGAAATAGCCGCCCTCCCCGAACGCCTCACCGTGGTCGGCCATCACCATGAAATACGTTTCGGGGGGCGCCTTTGCCAGAAGCTCGGCGAACACGCCGTCGACGTATTCGACGCAGCGGATCTGCTGCTGGTGAAGGAACTTCATCTGCTCCGCGTCGAAAAAATCTGCCGATGCCACGCGTCCACCGGCGTCCTCGCCGGAAGCCAGCGCCTTCGCCGCTCCGTGTACGCCGGAGATGTGCGGCATGTCTTCGCTGTTCAGCATGTAAGGATAATGCGTCTCACCCAAGTTCATGAAGTAGAAGGTGGGCCGGTCAGGATCGAACTCGATCTCCTTCACCATCGTCGCAAAATCACTGTGGTTGGGCATCAGCTTGTAGTCGTCGAAAAACTTGCTCACCAAGGTGAAGCTGTTGAGAACGGGCATGGAGACGCGGGCGACGCAGCGGTAGCCGTGGTCCTTCAGGAGCTTCGGCAGCGACAGCTGCGGGACGAAGCTGGCAAAGCCGAGATCGGGAAT
Source organism: uncultured Alphaproteobacteria bacterium (assembly GCA_963846475.1). GTDB lineage: Bacteria > Pseudomonadota > Alphaproteobacteria > Rhizobiales > Afifellaceae > DASWJZ01. The sequence goes on from CAWJVZ010000004.1 coordinate 413,752, forward strand.
GCCGAGCCGATCGACCCAATCGGCGAAGTCCTTCTTGTAGACTTCCGAGGCGTAGACGTGCTGCGGCGAGCGATGCGGCACCAGGCCCATCAGATAGGCGTAATGAGACGGTGCGGTCCAAGAGGCATAGGACCAGCGCTGCTCAGCCACGTCGACGCTGTCGAAATTCGGGGTCCTCGCCTGCAGAAAACTGTCGTAGCGACAGCTGTCGAGAACGATGAACACCAGATTGCGAGCCATTCTCTCTCTTACCTTTTTTCTTGCGGGCGCGGTCCGGAGCCCGAAGCGGGCGAGCCGCTAATGGCCGCTATCTCACAGAACGGGCCAGCCAGCCGCCGCGTGGCTCTTCCTGATGGGCAGTGTCACAGCGTTTCCTTGCCGAGCTATCCGCTCCACTGGGGACTCCAGGCGCGACGAATTTCCGCCGCGGTAAAAGAACAGGTCTACCAGTGTGGGCCGGCCGATAAATCGGCCGAAGCGCTCCGAACAGCTGCGCCGTGCGGCAGCTCGAAGGCGCGGTCAACCCCTTACCCCCCACGCCCGGCTCGGACCCGGCCTGTTCCTATGGCGGATTTGGTCCTGCAAAGTCAATCCCGGCAAGGAAAATCGCTTCCGGCCACCCAATCGGCGCGGTCGCGCGGAATGCAGGATGTTACCGGTGCCTTCGCGCAACCGCGGCAGCACTAGCCGCGGCCGACGAAAGGCATCTTGTTCGCCATGACGGTGATGAACAGCACATTGGCGTCGAGCGATAGGGAATCCATGTAGAGGACGGCGCTCGCCACGTTCTGCACATTCATCGTCGGCTCCGGTGCGAGCGTGAAGTTGGCCTGCAGTACGCCCTCCTTCATGCGGGCGGTCATTTCGGTACCGGCATTGCCGATGTCGATCTGCCCGCAAACGATGTCGAACGGCCGCTGATCGAGCGAAATCGACTTTGTCAGGCCGGTGACGGCGTGCTTGGTGGCGGTGTAGGCGGCTGAGTTCGGCCGCGGCGCATGGGCGGAGATCGAGCCGTTGTTGATGATTCTGCCGCCGCGCGGCTCCTGGCTCTTCATCAGCCGCACCGCCTCGCGGGCGCAGTAGAACATGCCATTGAGGTTGACCTCCACGACATTCCGCCACTGTTCGTTGGTGAGATCCTCGAAGGGAACGGGCGGCGCGCCGGTGCCGGCATTGTTGAAGAGCAGGTCGAGGCGGCCGAACTCTTGGCGCACCTCCGCAAACAGAGAGGCGACCGAATCGGGGTCGATGACGTCGGTCGGCACGACCAGCGCCGAGCCCTCGGCGGCCTCGGCAGCGCTTGCCTCCAGCTGCTCGCGCCGGCGGCCGGCGAGCGCGACCTTGTAGCCGGCGCCGAGCAGCGCCTGCGCGACGGCCCTGCCGATGCCGCTGCCGGCCCCGGTCACGATCGCGATCTTCGCCATTCGGCCCTCCCTGACTTCAGCCTGGTGCCGGTGATCCCTTGTCACGGATCGCCGCGAAAGTCATCGTGCCGCGTCGCCCCGCCCCAGGCCGGATCGGCCAAAATCTCGGCGGTGTGGGCGCCGAGCGCCGGCGACGGCAGTGGGGCCACGGCCGGCACGCGGTCGATGAGGATCGGCGTGCGCACGCCCGGAACGGACCCGTCGCGCGCCAGCGGGGCTGGAAGATCGACGCGCATGCCTCGGAAGCGGACCTGCGGCTCCTCGAATACCTCGGCCACCGAGTTTATCGGGCCGGCCGGCACGCCCTTCGATTCGCACACCGCAAGCAGCGCATCGCGCGACATTCTTTGGGTCCGCGCGACGAGAATAGGTGCAAGGGCGTCGCGGTTGGCGACCCGGTCGGCATTGCTGAGAAATCGGGGATCGACGGCGAGCTCGGGCGCGCCGAGCAGGCTCGTGAAGCGGGCGAACTGGCCGTCATTGCCGACGGCGACGATCACATGGCCGTCGGCGACCGGAAACACCTGGTAGGGGACGATGTTGGGATGGGCGTTGCCGAGACGCTTCGGCGGCAGGCCCGAGGTGAGGTAATTCATCGCCTGGTTGGCGAGCACGCCCACCTGCGCATCGAGAAGCGCCAGGTCGAGATGGGCGCCCTCCCCCGTCGCGTCGCGGCGGCGGAGCGCCGCCTGGATGGCGATCGCGGCATAGAGGCCGGTAAAGATGTCGGCATAGGCGACGCCGACTTTCTGGGGCTCGCCGTCGGGCGCGCCGGTCAGGTCCATGATGCCGCCCATGCCCTGGATCATGAAGTCGTAGCCGGCGCGCGAGGCAGCGGGCCCGTCCTGGCCGAAGCCGGTGATCGAGCAATAGATCAGGCGCGGGTTCTCCGCCCGCAGCCTCTCAAAATCGAGGCCGTATTTCTTGAGGCCGCCGACCTTGAAATTCTCGATCAGCACGTCGGCATGGCGGGCCAGTCTTTTGACGATGGCCTGGCCCTCCGGCGTCTCGAAATCCGCTTCGATGGAGCGCTTGCCGCGATTGCAGGAATGGAAATAGGCGGCCGACAGATGGCCGCCGTCGGCAGCCTGGATGAAGGGCGGCCCCCAGCCGCGGGTGTCGTCGCCGACGCCCGGCCGCTCCACCTTCACGACGTCGGCGCCGAGATCGGCGAGGAGCTGGCCCGCCCAGGGCCCGGCCAGGATGCGGGCGAGCTCAAGGACGCGCAGACCGCTGAGGGGAGGACGCATGGCAGGGTGAAATCAGGACAGGCCGCAGGATGCAAGGGTCAGGATCGGTTCGTGCAGGGCGAGAGAACCTTCTCCCGTCGTCAGACCTCCGAAATAAGCCTCAGCCGCGCTCCGCCTCGCCCGGCGCCGTGGCGTGGACGGCGAGCGCATGGACCGGCCCGGCGAGCTCCTCGGCCAGCGCCTGATTGACCAGACGGTGCCGCTCCACCCGGCTCTTCCCGACGAAGGCCGGCGCCACAATATAGACCCTGAAGTGGGTCTCGCCTTCCGGCCGGTGGCCGGCATGTCCGGCATGGAGATGCGACTCGTCGACGATGAGCAGGCTCTCCGGCCGGAGTGCCTGCTGGAGCTTTTCCTCTATCCGCGCCTTGACCGACACGATGCCGCAACCCTCTTCAGATAGACTGACGCGCCTTGAGGGCGCACGCCACGAAGGGCATATTGGCCAGATGAAGCTCGACTCGGCGTATTTCGACAAGATCCGCATCGACCGCGGCGAGGCTCCGGCCGAAGCGCCGCGGCTGCGCCGCTGCCAGGCGCAGGGCTGCGCGGCCGAGGGCACCCACAAGGCGCCGAAGGGCCGCCAGGCGGAAGGCGAGTATCTGTGGTTCTGCCTGGACCATGTGCGTCTCTACAACAAGTCCTACAACTATTTTTCGGGCATGAACGACGCCGCCATCCAGGCTTTCCAGAAGGACGCCGTCATCGGCCACCGCCCCACCTGGCAGATGGGCGTGAACGCCAAGGCCGGCGAGGCGCAGCCGACCGGCGGGCGCACAAAGTTCGGCTGGACCAAGGCCGCGCAGGATCCCTTCCGCTTCTTCGGCGAGGGTTTCGAGGCGCGCCGAAGCGAGCCGGAGCGGCGCCAGGTCCACAATATGGAGATGAAGTCGCTAAAAATTCTCGGCCTGGACAAGAGCGCGTCGGGTCCCGAGGTCAAGGCGCGCTACAAGCTCCTGGTCAAACGCCACCACCCCGACGCCAACGGCGGCGACCGCTCGCTGGAGGACCGGCTGCGCGAAATCATCCAGGCCTACTCCTATCTGAAGAGCGTCGGTTTCTGCTAAAGCCCGCCTCGGCAGCCGCCGGCGCCGAGGAGGCCGGGCCATTCGTCCCATGAGGAAGTCACGATGAACATGACCGCCGAAGCATCGATCGCGGTTCCCGACATGAACGTTTCGGTGCGGCAGCTCTTCGGGATCGATTCCGACTTGGAAGTGCCGGCCTTCTCAGCGCCGGACGAGCACGTGCCGGAGCTCGACCAGGATTACCTGTTCGACCGCGAGACGACGCTCGCCATCCTCGCCGGCTTTGCCCGGAACCGCCGCGTCATGATCACCGGCTACCACGGCACCGGCAAGTCGACGCACGTCGAACAGGTGGCGGCGCGGCTCAACTGGCCGTGCGTGCGCGTCAACCTCGACAGCCACATCAGCCGCATCGACCTCGTCGGCAAGGACGCGATCGTCGTGCGCGACGACCACCAGGTCACGGAATTCCGCGACGGCATCCTGCCCTGGGCGCTGCAGCACAACGTGGCGCTCTGCTTCGACGAATACGACGCCGGGCGCCCCGACGTGATGTTCGTGATTCAGCGGGTGCTGGAGGTGTCGGGCCGGCTGACGCTCCTGGACCAGAACCGGGTCATCCGGCCGCATCCGGCGTTCCGCCTGTTCGCCACGGCCAACACGGTCGGGCTCGGCGACACGTCGGGCCTCTATCACGGCACCCAGCAGATCAACCAGGGCCAGATGGACCGCTGGTCGATCGTCACCACGCTCAACTACCTGCCGCACGACAACGAGGTGGAAATCGTGCTCGCCAAGGTGCGCTCGCTGCGCACCCCGAAGGGGCGCGACCAGGCGAGCCGCATGGTGCGCGTCGCCGACCTCACCCGCAACGCCTTCGTCAACGGCGACATCTCTACCGTGATGAGCCCGCGCACCGTGATCACCTGGGCGGAGAATGCCGAGATCTTTGGCGATCTCGGCTTCGCCTTCCGCGTCACCTTCCTCAACAAATGCGACGAGTTGGAGCGGCCGCTGGTCGCCGAGTTCTACCAGCGGGCGCTCGGGGTGGAGCTGCCGGAGAGCTCCGCCAATGTGGTGCTGAGCTGAAGCGCCGGGTGAGCAATAGAACGGAACGGGCTATGCGGGTTTCGTTATTTGCGCCGCTCCAGCGCCGAGAGCCGGTTTTCGACGGAAGTGAGCCGCTCCTCGACTGCAGCCGCGGCATAGCGTCCAAGCACGCTCTCGCCGGCAAAGAGGCGCGTCAATTCGTCGAAGCGCGCGTTTGTCTCCTCGCGAAACGGCTTGAACTCGTTGTCGCGGAAGTCGTGAAACTCCTTACGGTAATCGGAGAATTCCCGACGGAACTCCTGGAGCAGGCGCAGCGTGTGGCTCTCAGGTTCGGCCATGTTGTATCCCGTGTCCGGCACGGAGAGAATAGATCAGATGCCAAGTAGGATAAAGGGCGGGCGGCAACGTCAATGACCTTTCACATGAAGTCCAGGAGCAACGGGGTAGCCACTGCGCCCTCAGGTCTCGCTTTGCTCCCCCGAGGGTGACGAGGTTGCGTGAGCAGCATGAGCACTAAGAAGCGCGAGGGTCCGACCGAGCCGTTCAAGCGGGCGGTCGCGGCCTGTGTGCGCGCCGTCGCCGGGCAGCGCGACCTGGAAGTCGCCTACGCCGCCGACCGGCCGCTCCTGGCCGCGAACAAGGTGCGGCTGCCCGAGCCGCCGCGCCGGCTTACGGTGCAGGAGGCGGCGATCACCCGCGGCCTCGGCGACGCCATGGCGCTTCGGCTGGCCTGCCATGACGGCAAGGTGCACCGCCGCTTCTCCCCGGAGGGGCGGCAGGCGCGGGCCATCTTCGACGCGGTGGAGCAGGCGCGCTGCGAGGCGATCGGCTCCAAGCGCATGGAGGGGGTGCGGGCCAACCTGGCCGCCATGCTGCAGGACAAGTATCACCGCGGCAATTTTTCGGAGATCAGCGAGCAGGCTGAGGCGCCAATGGAGGACGCCGTCTCGCTGATGGTGCGGGAGCGGCTGACCGGCGCCTCCCCCCCCAAGGCGGCGCGAAAGATCGTCGAGCTCTGGCGCGACACGATCGAGACGAAGGCCGGCAACGAGCTCGACCGGCTCGGCGTGATGGTGGAGGACCAGAATTCCTTTGCCGAAGCCGTGCGCGACCTCCTCGTCTCGCTCGACATGGGCGAGGAGCTCGGGCCGGATACCGACAACGAGGACGAGGAAGGCGGCGACGACGCGGAAGGCGCGGCGGAGCACAACGAGGCGGCGCGCGGCGAGGCCGACCAGGCGCTCGACGAATCCGCCGACCAGGAGACCGACGTCTCCGGCGAGGAGGAAGAGGCCGGCGAGGCCGAGGACGCCGATTCCACCGCGGAGGATTTTTCCGAGGACGACGGCGCCGCCGACAAGGAGCCTTCCGGCGAGGCGCGACGGCCCAATCCGCAGGGCCGCAACGAGCCGCAGATCGATTACAAGGTCTTTTCGACCAAGCATGACGAGATCGTCCACGCCGAGGACCTCTGCCCGCCGGAGGAGCTCGACCGGCTCCGCGCCTTTCTCGACAAGCAGCTCGCCAGCCTCCACGGCGCGGTGGCGCGGCTCGCCAACCGGCTGCAGCGGCGGCTCCTCGCCCAGCAGAGCCGCGCCTGGGATTTCGACCTCGAAGAGGGCGTGCTCGACCCTGCCCGGCTGTCACGCGTCGTCACCGACCCGTTCTCGCCGCTCTCCTTCAAGCAGGAGCGCGAGACCGCCTTCCGCGACACGGTGGTAACGCTGCTCCTCGACAATTCCGGCTCCATGCGCGGGCGGCCGATCACGGTGGCGGCGACATGCGCCGACATCCTGGCGCGCACGCTGGAGCGCTGCGGCGTCAAGGTGGAGATTCTGGGCTTCACGACGCGCGCCTGGAAGGGTGGGCAGTCGCGCGAGGAGTGGCTCCGGGCCGGCAAGCCGCCGCAGCCAGGCCGGCTCAACGACCTTCGCCACATCGTCTACAAATCCGCCGACGCGCCGTGGCGGCGGGTGCGCCGCAACCTTGCGCTGATGATGCGCGAGGGGCTCCTGAAGGAGAACATCGACGGCGAGGCGCTCGACTGGGCGCACCGGCGGCTGCTGGCGCGGCCCGAGCAGCGCAAGATCCTGATGGTGATCTCCGACGGCGCACCGGTCGACGACGCAACGCTTTCCGTCAACAGCGGCAACTACCTGGAGCGGCACCTCCGGCAGATGATCGAGAACATCGAGCGGCGCTCGCCGGTCGAGCTCGTCGCCATCGGCATCGGCCACGATGTGACCCGCTACTACAGCCGCGCCGTCACCATCGTCGACGCCGAGGAGCTTGCCGGCGTCATGATGGAAAAGCTCACCGAGCTGTTCGACGAAAAGGCGACGGGGCGACCGCCGCCGCGACGCGGCCGGCAGAACGGAAGGCGCGCCGCGTGAGGCGTTGGGCCGGCCTCTGCCTGCTGGCCGGGTTTCTGATCGCGCCGGGCGCCTTGGCCGAGCCGCTCGAGGTGACCGTCCGTCCATTCGAGCAGTTCTGGTTGACCGGCGGCGACGACGCCGACGCGCCGCTGCAATTCCTGGGGGACTCGACATCTCGTCGCCGACCCGCGATTTCGGCGGATATTCCGGCATCGCCGTGGCCGGCGACGGCTCGGAAATTCTGCTGATCGGCGATTCCGGCAGTTTCGTGCGCGCCCGCCTGGTGCACGAAGACGGCCGCCTCGTCGGGATTGCCGAGGCGGAGATCGAAAGTCTTTTCCCGGAGGGCGACGGCTCGAAGAAGGCGAGCGACGCCGAGGACGTCGCGCTCGATCCGCGAAACCCGCAGCGCGGCGTCACTCGTCCGCGAGCGGCAGGCGAACGCCATGCTCTCCTTCGAAATAGATGGCGGGCAGCCGACGAATTTCGCGCCGATGGTCGTGGGCGCGGACAACCGCATCCTGCGCTCCAACAAGGGGCTGGAGAGCGTCGCCTATGCGCCCGCCGCCTCGCCGGCGGCCGGAAAGATCATCGCCATCGCCGAGCGGGCGCCGCGCGGCGCGGAAAACATCCCGGGCTGGATCGCCGGCGTGGGGGCGTTTGAGATCGTGCCGCACGACGATTTCGACGTGAGCAGCGCACGCTTCCTGCCGGACGGCGACCTCGTCCTCCTGGAGCGGCGCTATACGCCGGGATGGGGCATCGCCATGCGGCTCCGGCGGATCGACGGCGCGGCGCTCAAGGTCGGCGCCCGGCTCGACGGAAAATATCTGATCGACGCCGGCATGACGTCGCAGATCGACAACATGGAAGGCCTGGCGGTGCATCAGGACGCGGCGGGGCGGACGATCCTCACCCTCGTCTCCGACGACAACCACAGCATCCTGCAGCGCACGCTGATCCTGCAGTTCGCGCTTTCCGATGGCTAACCACCGGGGCTAAGATCGGGTGTCCGCAACAGGGGGCGCTGGGAATGAGCTCCGTCGTCGATCTCGTCGAACCCACCCACCTCGATCACCTCGCCACGCCGGCCAATCTCAGGCTCGGCCGGGAGATTGCCGCGGCGGGCGGCGTCGAGGTCGTGGAATTCGGCACCTGCCGGGTGACGGCGCGGGTGTCCAACGGGCAGCGCCGGAGCGTCGAGCTGAGCTCCACGCCGCAAGGGCTGGAATGGCGCTGCACGTGCACCAAGCGCTCAAATCTCTTCTGCAAGCATTGTGTGGCCGTCGCCGTTGCGACCTGGGAAGAAGCGCCGCCGCTCGGACAGCGAAGCGACGTCGCATAACCGGACTCGTGGATCAGGCTGCCGCGGGGCGAAGCGGCGCGAACCAGCCGACAATGACGCGATAGGGGACCAGCGCCAGCACGGCGATCGAAAGCTTCACCGCAAGGTCGCCGAGGGCCCAGGAAATCCAGCGCGGCGCGGCGAGCGCCAGCAGGCCGAGGAGCGGCGCGGCTTCGACCGCAAAGGAATCGTTGGGGCCGAGGAAGGCGAAGGCGGGCGCGAAGGCCAGCATGAAGAAGACGGCCGTGTCGGCGACCGAGCCGGCCAGGCTGGAGAAGGCCGGGGCCTTCCACCAGGAGCGATAGCGGAGCCAGTTGAAGACGCCGATGTCGAGAAGCTGGCCGGCCAGGAAAGCCGTGCCGGAGGCGATCGCGATGCGCGGCGTCGCGACCCAGACGGAGAGCACGATGGCAATGGCGAAGCCGCAATAGACGACGCGGCGTGCGGCGCGCGGGCCGAGCAGCCGGTTGGTGACGTCGGTCACCAGGAAGGCTAGCGGATAGGAGAAGGCGCCCCAGGTCAGGAGGTCGGCCAGGTTCAGCCGGCCGACGGCGAACTCGAAGGGGCGCTGGACCAGGACGTTCGACAGCACGACGACGGCCGCCATGGCGGCGACCGCGGCGACGATGCCGATCGATCTCCTGGTAAAGTGCAAGGCGTCAGGCGGCTTCGGCCGCCGCGGCGTTCTCCGCCACCTTGGCCAGAACTTCCTTGCGGAGCGTTCGGGCGCGTGGCGACAGCTCCTCGTCCTTCGCCTTGGCAAGGAAGCCGTCGAGGCCGCCGCGGTGCTCCACGGTTCTGAGCGCGTTCGTCGAAATGCGCAGGCGGACGCTCCGCTCCAGCGCCTCGCTCATCAGCGTGACGATCTTCAGATTGGGCAGGAAGCGGCGGCGCGACTTGTTGTTCGCGTGGCTCACATTGTTGCCGGTCAGCACGGCCTTGCCGGTCAGCTCGCAGCGGCGCGCCATGGTAAAACCTCTGTGTTCATGAGGATCGGCTCGAACGGCTGTCGCCGCGCCAAGTGAAGCACGGAAAGCGACGGCCGACCCGATCTGTTTCCGGAAGCGCGTTCTATAGGGATGCAAGGGCGGAAGGTCAACCTTTGCGCCCCGTCATTGGGCAGCGGCGAGCCGATCTTCAGCGGCGGCGGCGGGCCAGGCGATTCGGACACGGAGGCCGCCCAGTGCCGAGCGGGAGAGGCCGAGCTCGCCGCGATAGGCTTTGGCGATGTCGCTGACGATGGCGAGGCCGAGGCCAGTCCCCTCCGCCTCCGCATCGAGCCGAAGGCCGCGGGTCAGAATGTCGTCGAGCTGGCCTTCCGGCACGCCGGGGCCGTCGTCCTCGACGGCGATGACGATCGCCCCCTCCCCGGCCGAAGCGCTGACGCGGACCTTCGAGCGCGCCCACTTGCAGGCATTGTCGAGGACGTTGCCGACCGCCTCGGCGACGTCGACCTCGTCGGCCGCGACGACGAGGTCCTCGCCGATTTCGAGCTCGAAGCGGAGCGCTGCGCCGCGCGGCGTGCGCGCCATCACCGCGACGAGCCGCTCGACCAGCGTGGCGAGCCGGCTGGTGGCGAGGTGGTCCATGCCGAGCCGGGCGCGGGCCAGCTGCCGGTCGATGCGCCGCCGCATCATCTCGATCTGCGCGAGGATTTCTGTCGCATCGTCGTTGCGGCCGCTGCGGCCGAGGCCGCGCGCCACCGTGGAGAGCACCGTCAGCGGCGTCTTCAGCCCATGGGCAAGATCGCCGGCGCGCGCCCTCGCCCGCGACAGCGCCTCCTCTTGTGCGGCAAGGAGCTCGTTCATCTCCTCCACCAGCGGCCGCACTTCGCGCGGCACGCCGGGATCGAGCCGGAATTTCTTCCGCGCGCGGATCTGGGCGAGCGCCTCGCGAAGACGTGCCAGCGGCGCCAGGCCGATGCCAACCTGGAAGGCCGCGGCCGCAGTCAGGCAGAGGCCGATCACGGCGAGAGCGATCGCCAGGTCGCGTCCATACTCGCCGACGGCCTGCTCGACATCCGTCGCATCCGCCGCGAGCACGACACGAACCGGGCGCTCGCCCGCCGGCGACAGCAGGCGGAGCGTCTCCGCCCTGAGCAGGAGAGGCGCGTTCTGCGGGCCGGGAGCCTGCCAGGACAAAGCTGCCGCGCCGTCGGAGGGCGGCGGAGGCAGCGCCTCGTCCCAGAGCGAGCGCGAGCGGAGCGGCTCGCCCCCTTTGGGCTCGATCTGCCAGTAAAGGCCGCCGAACGGGCGCTGGAAGCGTGGGTCGGCCGGCTCGGCGGTGAGCGTCACCTGCGGACCGCTCGCATCGAGATTAGCGGCGATCTGCACCAAGAGATTGGAAAGCTCGGCGTCGACGCGGCGCGCGACGTGGCGTTCGAACAGAATGGTGAGCGCGATCCAGGCGAGCACCAGGGCGGCGCCGATCGTCACGGCGGCAAGGCCGAGCAGGCGGACGCGGAGCGACCCGGTCCTCACCCCTCGCCCGCCACGATGTAGCCGAAACCGCGGCGGGTCTCGATCACGCCGGCGCCGATTTTTTTGCGGATGCGCCCGATCAGCGCCTCCAGCGCATTCGTCGTCACCGCATCGTCGCCGCCGTGGATGTGCTCGATCAGTTCGCCCGGGGAGACCACGCGGCCGCGGTTCGTCACGAGATAGTTGAGGGCGCGGAACTCGCTCGCGGTCAGCGCGATCGTCCGGCCGGTGCGCACGACCCGCATCTGCCGCGTATCGAGCAGGAGATCGCCGGCCTTCAACACCGAGGTGGGCAGCCCGGCGGCGCGGCGGATGAGCGCACGGAGCCTGGCAATCAGCTCCTCCATGTGGAACGGCTTGGCAAGATAGTCGTCGGCGCCGGCGTCGATGCCCTCGACGCGCTCCATCCAACCGCCGCGGGCGGTGAGCACGAGCACCGGCGTGTCCAGTCCCTCCTCGCGCCAGCGCTTCAGCACCGACATCCCGTCGAGGCCGGGCAGGCCGAGGTCGAGGACGATTGCGGCGAAATCGTCGGTGCCGCCCGTCGCCCATGCGCGGCGGCCGTCGCTTTCGCGGAGCGCCACGAAGCCGGCATCGCCGAGTGCGGCGACCATGTCGGCCGCGATCGTGTCGTCGTCCTCGACCAGGAGCACGCGCATCAGGAGTCGAACAGGCCGCGCGGCCGGCCGGTCTTGGCGTCGACGGAAACGGTGAAGACGCGGCCTCCTCTATCGGAGATCAGCTTCAGCTCGTAGACCAGCTTGCCGCGGCGTTCGCGGAGTCTCGCGTCAATAAGCCGGCCGCCATACTGGCGCTCGATCCTGGCGATAAAGGCGCCGAGCGGCAGCGCCCGACCGTCACGCACCGCATCGCGGGCCCGCTCGTGATCGTCGCCGTAATCGCCATCATCATCATCGTCATCGTGACCGCCGGGCCCAGAATTGTCGCCGCCGTCCCCACCGCCCGGGCCGGAATTGTCGGAACCCGGGCCGGAATTATCAGATCCGGGTCCGGAATTATCGGAACCGCTACCCGAGCCGGAGCTGCCGGAACCGGAATTGTCGGACCCGCTCCCGGAGCCGGAACTGTCCGAGCCGGAGCCGCTGTTTGAGCCGGAGCTGCCGCTGCCGCTCTCCGCCACAGCTTGGCCGACGCCGAAGGTGAGCGCGACGACGAGGACGCAGACGAAGCGTAGGAAGGTGCGCCGGGTCAATGAATTGTCCATCCAGGCAATCGATCTAAGCACCGAAGCCGCGGCGGGGAAACCGCCAGCCAAAGTACCATTGTGCCGCCGCTTGCGGCCCATCACATGTGAAGCCTTGTAGGCTTAGACGAAGGCACTGACGCCAGCCTGACTCCGTTTGTCAGCGTTTTGTCAGGTTACCCGGGCCGCCGCAGCCGCAGTTTCGACCCATTCGGACCCTAGCCCGCCTCATCCCGTCGCAAGGATTGGCCCGATGCCGGCCCGCCGTTTTCTTGCTGCCGCCGTCTCCGGATTCCTTTTCGCCGCCTGCCCGGCCCAGGCGGTCGCCGCAAGCTTCAGCAGCGAATATTCAGTCAGGCTGGTGGGGATACCCATCGGAACGGCGGGCGTCGAAGCAAAATTCCGGGATGGGCGCTACACGATCGCCTTCTCAGGCCGCGTCGGCGGCCTGGCGCGGCTGTTCTCCCATGCCAGCGCCTCTGCCGCCGCGGCGGGAGAAACGGACAGCGACCGTCTCAGTCCGAGCGAATACCGGCACCAATGGACGGAGGACGACGAGACGGAACGCGCGCGCGTCCGCTTCCGCAATGCGGACGTCATCGAGATTTCGTTGGAGCGGCCCGTCCGCCACAAGGAGCAGGACGTGCCGGTCACGGAGGCGCACAAGCGAAATGTGCTCGATCCGGCCAGCGCGTTCCTGTGGCCGGCCAGCGCCGGCGCGGCGCCGGAAACCTGCGAGAGGACCCTTAAGCTCTTCAACGGCCGGCATCGCTTCGACCTCGCCTTCAGCTACAGCCGCACCGACAGTTTTCAGGCGAGCGACGGGTCCTATTCCGGGCCGGCCGTCGTCTGCGCCATGCGCTATACGCCGCTCTCGGGCTACCGGCGGAGCAAGGCGAGCGTGCGCTTCATGGCGGAAAACCGCGACATGGAGGTCTGGATGGCACCAACCGGCGACGGCTTTGTGGCGCCCGTCAAGATTCGCGTTCGAACAAAATACGGCCGGCTGGTGCTCGAGGCCAGGCGCTTCGCCGGATCGGGCGGCGACCGTGCCATACCGGCACAGCCGGGTTAACGGGAGGGGTCTTCGCCGCCCCGCGGGCGGAAACCTGTTAGGGGCTTGCCGGCATCAAGCCGCAACATCTTGGCGGAACGTAGGGGGAATAGCGTCGTTACCTCTGATTCGTCGGTGCTTTGTTCCGGGATCGGTCCAAACGTAAACGTGCAATAGGCATTGCCCGCCGGCCACCGCTTACCAATGCCGCTGATTGCCGGCGAGGCGAACACCAGGAACGAAATCCGAAACGATTCGCAGTGAGCGATTCGGGCCGCCTTTGTTCCAGACGCGTTCCCAGGGTAAATCGCGGCGATAAAATTCTTGGCAACGGACGGGGACGGCAGGATTTTTCACACCCGGCCCCGCAAGGCGTGTTATCGAGCCCCATCTCCAGACCGACGACAGTGTCAGAACAGGCCTCTTCCGCACATCCCATGAATGCGTCCCCCCGCCCGCGGCGCTGGAGCGTCCGGAACGTCACGGCCGTGCTCGGGCCGACCAACACCGGCAAGACCCACCTCGCCATCGAACGCATGCTCGGCCATGAGACCGGCATCATCGGCCTGCCGCTCAGGCTGCTCGCCCGCGAAGTCTATGCGCGCGTGGCCAGCCGCGTCGGCGCCGACCAGGTGGCGCTCGTCACCGGCGAGGAAAAGATCCTCCCCGCCCAACCGCGCTACTGGGTGTCCACCGTGGAGGCGATGCCGCGCGAAACCGACGCGGCTTTCGTGGCGATCGACGAGGTGCAGCTCGCCGGCGATTTGGAGCGCGGCCACGTCTTCACGGACCGGCTGCTCAGCCTGCGCGGCAGCCAGGAGACGCTCCTCCTCGGCGCCGCGACGATGCGCGGCATCGTCGAGCAGCTCCTGCCCGGCGTCCATGTCGTGACGCGGCCGCGCATGTCGGTGCTCGCCTATGCCGGGCAGAAGAAGCTGACGCGGCTGCCGGAGCGCTCGGCCATTGTCGCCTTCTCCGCCGACGAGGTCTACGCCGTCGGCGAGCTGATAAGACGGCAACGCGGCGGCGCCGCGGTGGTGCTCGGCGCGCTGTCGCCGCGCACCCGCAACAAGCAGGTGGAGATCTACCAGTCCGGCGACGTCGATTTCCTGGTCGCCACCGATGCCATCGGCATGGGCCTGAACCTCGACCTCGATCATGTCGCCTTCGCCGCCAACCGAAAATTCGACGGTTACCAATATCGCGAGCTTACCGCCGCCGAGCTTGGCCAGATCGCCGGCCGCGCCGGGCGGCACATGCGCGACGGCACTTTTGGAGTGACCGGTCGGGTGGATCCGTTCCCCGATCCGCTGGTCGAGGCGATCGAGAACCACCGCTTCGAGCCGGTGCGAACGCTGCAATGGCGGAACGACGCGCTGGATTTTTCCTCGATCGCCGCGTTGAAGGAGAGCCTCGACCAGCCGGCCGACGTGGAGGGCCTCACCAAGGCGCCGCCCGCCGACGACCAAGTGGCGCTAGAGACGCTGTCGCGGCAGGACGAGATTTCGGAAAAGGCGCGCGGCGCCGCCGCGGTGAAGCGGCTCTGGGAGGTCTGCCGCCTGCCCGACTACAGAAAGATCGCGCCCGCCCAGCATGCCGAGCTCGTCGGCGAGATTTTTGGCTTCATCGCCGACGGCGGCGTCGTGCCCGACGAGTGGATCGCCGGCCAGGTGCGGCAGTCGAACCGCACGGACGGGGACATCGACACGCTATCGAGCCGCATCGCCCACATCCGCACCTGGACCTTTGTCGCCAACCAGCCGGATTGGCTCGCCGACCCGGCGCAATGGCGCGAGGAAACCAAGGTCGTCGAGGACGCCTTGTCCGACGCCCTGCACGAGCGCCTGACCAAGCGTTTCGTCGACCGCCGGACCAGCGTGCTCATGCGCCGGCTAAGGGAGAATACCGTGCTGGAGGCGGAAATCACATCGTCGGGCGAGGTGACGGTGGAGGGCCATCACGTCGGAGCGCTTTCCGGCTTCCGCTTCACGCCGGATGCGCAGGCGGATGGCGCCGAGGGACAGGCGCTCCGCAACGCCGCACAGAAGGCGCTCGCCACGGCCATCGTCGACCGCGCCGAGCGGCTGGCGAAAGCCGGCGACAACGAAATCGTGCTCTCCTTCGACGGTTCCCTTCGCTGGCAAGGCGAGCCGATCGCCAGGCTGATCGCCGGCGACGACGTGCTTAAGCCGCGTTTCGTCATCCTCGCCGACGAGCAGCTCACCGGGCCGGCGCGGGACCTGGTCGAGGGCCGCCTGGCCTCCTGGCTCACCGCACACATTGCAACGCTGCTAAAGCCGCTGATCGACCTGGCCCAGGACCAGACGCTCACCGGCATGGCGCGCGGCATCGCCTTCCGGTTAGTGGAACAGCTCGGCATCCTGGAGCGCCGCGAGGTGCTGGAGGAAGTGCGCGGGCTGGAGCAGGAGGCGCGGGCGGGGCTGCGACGGCTCGGCGTGCGTTTCGGGGCGCATCACCTCTATGTGCCGGCGCTGCTGAAGCCGGGGCCGAGCACGCTCCTGGCGCAGCTCTGGGCGCTCAAGACCAAGGACCTCGACGTGCCCGGCTTGGCCGAGCTTCCGGCGATCTCCGGCTCCGGCCGCACCTCGGTGGCCGTCGACCCGGCATTCGACCCCGAGGTCTATCGCCGCTTCGGCTTTCGCGTCTACGGCCGCCGGGCCGTCCGCATCGACATCCTGGAGCGGCTTGCCGACCTGATCCGCCCGGCGCTCGCGTGGCACCCCGGCGCGATCGGCGAGCGACCGGCAGGCGCGGTGGCCGGCGGCCGTGGCTTCACCGTCACGCCGGCCATGACCTCGCTCCTCGGCGCCTCGGGCGAGGATTTCGGCATGATCCTGAAGGGCCTCGGCTACCGCATGGAACGGCGGCCGAAGCCGGCCGAGGAGCCGACGGCCGCCTCTGCCGAAACGCCGGCGCCCGAGCAAGCCATGCCGGAGGAGGCCGGCCCCGCCGAGCCGTCGCTGGGAGTGGTGCCTGTCGAGCCGGACGAGGCTCCCGCCCCCGACGAGCCGGGGCAGCCGGCCCAGCCTCCCGCCGAGGAGCCACCGGTTCAAGAGCCCACGATCGAGCCACCGGCCGAGGAGCCCCCCCGCGAAGAGCCGCCGCTGGAAGAGCCGCCTCTGCAGGAGCCGCCGCCGGAATCGCCGCCGCAGGAGATCCCGCCCGTCGAGGAGCCTGGCACGCCGGCTACGGCCACAGCGGAAGCTCCCGCCGAGCCCGAAACAATCGAGGTCTGGCGGCCCGGCTTCGGCCGGCCGAGCCGCGACGAGCGGCAGGGCCGGCCGGCCGGTCAGAAGCGCCAGCGCCACCGCGAAAGGAGCGGCCGCGAAGAGGATCGGCGGCCTGGCGGACGTTCCGGCGAGGCGGGCGAGCACGGTGCCCAAGGCGAGGCGCAGCCGCGGGGCGGGGCGTCGCGCAAGCACGAGCGGGCCGCGCGGAGCGAGGGGCCACCGCGCAATACGCGACCGCCACGCCACGAGCGCCCTCGCCGCGACGAGCGCCCGCCACAAGTGGAGCGGCCGCAGCGGCCGCGCGAGCGCGCGGTCGATCCCGACAACCCGTTTGCCGCGCTTGCCGCCCTGAAGCAGCGGCTGGAGACAAGCGGATCGGAATGAGCGGGCCGGAAGCCCAGCGCATCGACAAATGGCTGTGGCACGCCCGCTTCGCCAAAACCCGCGGCGCCGCCCAGCGGCTCGCGGTTTCCGGCCACGTCCGTGTCAACCGTGATAAGGTGAGCTCGGCAAGCCGGCTGGTGCGCGAAGGCGACGTGCTCACACTGGCCCTTCGGCCAAGGCGTGCGGGTGATCCGCATTCGCGGCATCGCCGAGCGGCGCGGCAGCTTCGCCGAGGCGCAGCTCCTCTACGAGGATCACGCCGCGCCGGCTGCGGGGCAAACCGGAGAATGACGTTCTACGCAGAGGGCGGCGTGCGGCTTTGCGTACCTTGAACGACCTGCGCAAAGCCGGTACGCCGCGCTGATGTTATCCGGAGTGAGCCATGACCTACGTGGTCACCGAGAAGTGCATTCGCTGCAAATACCTCGACTGCGTCGAGGTTTGCCCGGTGGACTGCTTCTACGAAGGCGAGAACATGCTCGTCATCCATCCCGACGAGTGCATCGATTGCGGCGTTTGCGAGCCGGAATGCCCCGTCGACGCGATCCGGCCGGACACCGAGCCGGGCCTGGAAAAGTGGCTCACGGTGAACGCCGAATACGCCAACCAGTGGCCGAACATCACCGTCAAGCGCGACCCGCCGCCCGATGCCAAGGAGTTCGAGGACAAGCCCGACAAGTTCGAGAAGTTTTTTTCGCCAGCCCCCGGCCAGGGCGACTGAGCCGCGCCAGGCCATTAACCCCCGCTTTTGATGCGCCTCGTCGGAGCAGCGCAACAATTCCTTGATTTCCGGTCGTTTTTAGGCTATTGGTAGCGCCTCGGAGCAGCCCGGTTGCCGGGCAATAATCAAGCAGGAGCGGAGGGAGGCTGACCGCTGCACTGAAATGCAGCGGGCACAGTAATCCGCAGCTTAACATTCTTGGGGCGCCCTTTCTTGAGGGGCGCTGCCGGGTACGGGCGCCGGCGGCATGACCGTCGGAGCGGAGCAGGAGTTACACGCGTCATGACATCTAAGAAGACGATCCAGCGCCACGGTTTTCGCACCGGTGAGAGCATCGTCTATCCGGCGCACGGCGTCGGCAGGATCATCGACATCGAAGACCAGGAAGTCGCCGGCATGAAGCTGGAGCTGTTCGTCATCACCTTCGAGAAGGACAAGATGACGCTCCGCGTTCCGGTGGCGAAGGCCACTCAGGTCGGCATGCGCAAGCTGGCCGACGAAGCGACCGTCGGACGCGCCTTCGAAACGGTGCGCGGCCGCGCCCGCGTCAAGCGCACGATGTGGAGCCGGCGTGCCCAGGAATACGAGGCCAAGATCAATTCCGGCGACCTGATCGCCATTTCGGAGGTCGTGCGCGACCTCTACCGCTCGCAGGCGCAGCCGGAGCCGTCCTATTCGGAGCGCCAGCTCTACGAGCAGGCGATCGACCGCATGTCGCGCGAGGTAGCGGTCGTCGAAAAGATCTCCGAGCCCGAGGCGGTGTCGAAGATCGAGAAGACGATCGAGGCGAGCCCGCGGCGCAAGCGCGCCACGCAGGTCGAGGAAGAGGCACAGGACGAGGCCGCCTGAGGCGGTTCGGCGGATCCCTGCCAGCCGGATCATCCGCCCATCCGGTCAATCCAGAGCGAGGCGGCTGCATTTTCCGTGCGGCCGCCCGAAGGCCGTGTTCCTTCTTCTGATATTCAGATCGTCAGGGCCGGGGCCCCGGGTGACGAGCAACGCCTCGCCGAACTGCCTTCCTTCAATTTTCCGACAATAAATGCTTGCAGTCGGTTGGGCCGGGTTCGGTTCCATCACCGGTTCCGCCAAGGCGTGCGGAACCGTAGCGCCAATCCGTCATTCGTCGCACCGGGTGAACCTTCTCTGCCAGTCAACCGTTGACGCTGCGGTCGCGCTTTGCGTCGGCAGCGGGAAGTCGAGCGGAGAGAGCCTCATGGCGGAGAACGGAAGCTCACGGCGCCACATGGTGCGGGCCGCCATGAAGGCGCCCTATCTTGAGCGCGAGGAAGAGCACAAGCTGGCGGTCGAGTGGAAAGAGCGGAAGGACCAAGAGGCGCTACACCGGCTTACGTCGGCGCATATGCGGCTGGTCATCGCCATTGCGGCGCGCTTCCGCTATTTCGGCCTCTCCATGAGTGACCTCATCCAGGAAGGCCATGTCGGCCTCCTGGAAGCGGCCGCGCGTTTCGAGCCCGAACGGGAGGTGCGCTTCTCCACCTACGCGACCTGGTGGATCCGCGCCTCCATTCAGGACTACATCCTGCGCAACTGGTCGATCGTGCGCGGCGGCACGTCATCGGCGCAGAAGGCGCTGTTCTTCAATCTTCGCCGGCTCAGGGCGCGGCTGTCGCGCGGGTCGGAGCCGATGAACGAGCCCAACCTCTACGAGGAGATCGCCCACGCCATCGGCGTGTCGCGCGAGGACGTGGCGCTGATGGATTCCCGCCTTTCCGGGCCGGATCTGTCGCTCAACGCGCCTGTCTCGGAGGCGGACGGGGCGAGCGCCGACCGGCAGGATTTCATCGTCTGCACGGCGCCGCTGCAGGACGAGGTGGTCGGCAACGGCATCGACAGCGAGCGGCGGAATGTTTGGCTGAACCGGGCGCTTGCCGCCTTGAACGAGCGGGAGCTCAGGATCGTCTGCGAGCGGCGGCTCACGGAGGAAGGCGCCACGCTGGAATCGCTCGGGCGGCAGCTCGGCATTTCCAAGGAGCGCGTCCGCCAGATCGAGAACCGCGCGCTGGAGAAGCTGAAGGTCGAGCTGGTCAAGACGCAGCACGACCGCGCGGCATACGTCTGAGCCTTCCGCGTTTCTGAAAACGCCGCGGGGCTGCTGCGGCGGTGGGATTCCGATCTTCCGCTGACGTTAGACTAGGCCGGGATGACCCAGCGGTGGACGTCGCGAAGCTCCGAAAGCTTCTTCTCCGCAACGGCGCGCTTGGCCTGGTCCTGGCCGGCATCGGCCAGGTCCTCTTCCGCGTCGCGGATCTCCTGGGCGAGGGCCGCCGTGTCGAAATCCTCCAGGCGGATCGCCTCGTCGGCGAGTATGGTCAGGCCGGCAGGGGTGACGTCGGCGAAGCCGCCGCGGACGAAAATCTTCTGCGTCTCGCCGGTGAGCGTCTTCACCTCGACGAGGCCGGGCTTCAGCGTGCTCATGAACGGCGCGTGGCGGGCAAGCACGGTGAAGAACCCCTCGCTGCCCGGCACCACGACCAATTCGACCTCCTCCGACATGAGCAGGCGCTCCGGCGAGACGAGGTCGAAATGCATGGGCTCGGCCATGGCCACTATCCCGGTCTCACGCCGCTTCGGCGAGCCGGCCCGCCTTCTCGACTGCCTGCTCGATCGTCCCAACCATATAGAAGGCGGCCTCCGGCAGATGGTCGTAGTCGCCGTTCACCAGGCCGGCAAAGCCCTTGATCGTGTCGGCGATGTCGACCAGCACGCCGGGCGTGCCGGTAAAGACCTCGGCGACGAAGAAGGGCTGCGACAGAAACCGCTCGATCTTTCGCGCCCGGGCGACGGTGAGCTTGTCCTCTTCGGAGAGCTCGTCCATGCCGAGGATGGCGATGATATCCTGCAGCGATTTGTAGCGCTGCAGCGTCGACTGCACGGCGCGGGCGACGTTGTAGTGATCCTCTCCGACGACGCGCGGGTCGAGCATGCGCGAGGTGGAGTCGAGCGGGTCGACGGCCGGGTAGATGCCCTTCTCCGAAATGGCGCGCGACAGCACCGTCGTGGCGTCGAGATGGGCGAAGGAGGTCGCCGGCGCCGGGTCGGTCAAGTCGTCGGCCGGCACGTAGATCGCCTGCACCGAGGTGATCGAGCCCTTCGTGGTGGTGGTGATGCGCTCCTGCAGCGCGCCCATGTCGGTGGCGAGCGTCGGCTGGTAGCCAACAGCCGAAGGGATGCGGCCCAGGAGCGCGGAGACTTCCGAGCCGGCCTGGGTAAAACGAAAGATGTTGTCGACGAAGAACAGCACGTCCTGGCCCTGATCGCGAAAGTATTCGGCGACGGTGAGACCGGCCAGGCCGACGCGGGCGCGCGCGCCAGGCGGCTCGTTCATCTGGCCGAAGACCAGCGCGCATTTGGAGCCGGCGGTGGAGCCGGTCTCGTGCGGATCCTTGTTCACGCCGGATTCGATCATCTCGTGATAGAGATCGTTACCCTCGCGGGTGCGCTCGCCGACCCCGGCGAAGACCGAATAGCCGCCATGCGCCTTGGCGACGTTGTTGATGAGCTCCTGGATCAGCACCGTCTTGCCGACGCCGGCGCCGCCGAACAGGCCGATCTTGCCGCCGCGGGCGTAGGGCGCGAGCAGGTCGACGACTTTTATGCCGGTGACCAGGACCTGCGCTTCGGTGGCCTGATCGACATAGGCCGGCGCATCCTGGTGGATGGCGCGCTTCTGAGCCGTGACGATCGGCCCGGCCTCGTCGACGGACTCGCCGATGACGTTCATGATGCGGCCGAGCGTCTCGTCGCCGACCGGCACGACGATCGGCTGGCCGGTGTTGCGCACCTCCTGGCCGCGCACCAGGCCTTCGCTGATATCCATGGCGATGGTGCGCACCGTGTTCTCGCCGAGATGCTGCGCCACTTCCAGCACCAGGCGGTTGCCGTGATTGTCTGTCTCCAGCGCGTTGAGGATCGCCGGCAGCTCGCCATCGAACTGAACGTCGACCACGGCGCCCATCACCTGCGTCACCCGGCCGACCGACTGCGTTGCTACATCTGACATTTTGTCCTCGTCTGCTTTCGGCGCGGGCTCTAGACGGCCTCGGCGCCGGAGATAATCTCGATGAGTTCCTTGGTGATCTGCGCCTGGCGCTGGCGGTTGTAGCTGAGCGTCAGCCGCTCGATCATGTCGCCGGCGTTGCGCGTGGCATTGTCCATGGCCGTCATCTGCGCGCCGTAGAACGAGGCGGCGTTCTCAAGGAGCGCCCTAAAAATCTGGATACCGACATTGCGCGGCAGCAGCTCGGCGAGAATGTCCTCCTCGTCCGGCTCGTATTCGTAGATCGCGCCGCCGAGCGACTGGCCGCCGTTCGTGCCTTGCGGCACCTCGGCGGGAATGAGCCGCCGCGCTGTTGGCACCTGGCTGATCACCGACTGGAAGCGCGAATAGTAAAGCGTGGCAACGTCGAAGGCGCCCTCCGCGTAGAGCGCAATAACCCGCTCCGCCACCTGGTGTGCCTGAGCGAACGTCATTTGCTTCACGCTGCGGAAGTCGACCCGCTCGACGATCTGGGCGGCAAAATCCCGCCGGAGATTGTCGTAGCCTTTCCGGCCGACGATGAAGAATTTCACTGTCTTACCCTGCGCGGCGAGCTTTCTCGCGTCCTCGCGCGCCAGTCGGCCGATGGCGGTGTTGAAGGCGCCGGCCAAGCCGCGCTCGCCGGTGGCGACGACGAGAAGATGCACGTCGTCTTTGCCGGTGCCAGAGATGAGCGCCGGGGCGCCGGGCTGGCCGGCCGTCGCAGCGGCGATGTTGGCCAAAACCTTCTCCATGCGCTCGGCATAGGGCCGCGCTGCCACCGCCGCCTCCTGCGCGCGGCGAAGCTTTGCCGCCGCGACCATCTGCATGGCCTTGGTGATTTTTTGGGTCGCCTTGACCGAGGCGATACGGTTGCGGAGCGCCTTGAGGCTCGCCATGGGCCGCTACTCCTCCGACGACAACGGCTTAGGCAAAATTCTTCGAGTAGCGGTCGAGCACGGATTTCAGGTCTGCACGGATCTGGTCCGTCAGCTGCCCTTCGTTCCGGATGGAATCGAGCAGCTCCTTATGCTCGCTCCGCAGGATGGCGAGCAGACCGGTCTCGAACTCGCGGACGGAACTCACCGGCAGCTTATCGAGATAGCCGTTCACTCCCGCAAAAATTACCGCGACCTGCTCCTCAGTCTTCAGCGGCGAGAATTGCGGCTGCTTCAAAAGCTCCGTCAGGCGGGCGCCGCGGTTGAGCAAGCGCTGCGTGGAAGCATCAAGGTCGGAGCCGAACTGCGCAAACGCCGCCATCTCGCGATACTGCGCGAGCTCGCCTTTAATGGAGCCGGCGACCTGCTTCATCGCCTTGACCTGGGCGGCCGAGCCGACGCGCGACACGGAAAGGCCGACATTCACGGCGGGGCGGATGCCCTGGTAAAAGAGGTCGGTCTCCAGGAAGATTTGGCCGTCGGTGATAGAGATCACGTTGGTGGGGATATAGGCGGACACGTCGTTCGCCTGCGTCTCGATCACCGGCAAAGCCGTGAGCGAGCCGTTGCCATTGGCGTCGTTCATCTTGGCGGCGCGCTCCAGGAGCCGCGAATGCAGGTAGAAGACGTCGCCGGGATAAGCCTCGCGGCCCGGCGGACGGCGGAGCAGCAGCGACATCTGCCGATAGGCAACGGCCTGCTTCGACAGGTCATCGTAGGTGATCAGCGCGTGCATGCCGTTGTCGCGGAAATACTCGCCCATGGCGCAGCCGGAGAACGGCGCCAGGAACTGCATCGGCGCCGGGTCCGAGGCGGTCGCCGCGACGATGATGGAATAGTCGAGCGCGCCGCGCTCCTCCAGCGTCTTGGCGAACTGCGCGACGGTGGAACGCTTTTGGCCGACGGCGACGTAGATACAGTAGAGCTTACGGCTCTCGTTGTTCTGGTCGAAGGCCGGTTTCTGGTTCAAAAACGTGTCGAGGATGATGGCCGATTTGCCGGTCTGGCGGTCGCCGATGATCAGCTCGCGCTGGCCGCGGCCGATCGGGATCAGCGCGTCGATCGCCTTGAGGCCAGTCGACATCGGCTCGTGCACCGACTTCCGCGGGATGATGCCGGGGGCCTTGACGTCGACGCGGCGGCGCTCGGTCGCCTCGATCGGGCCCTTGCCGTCGATCGGATTGCCGAGGCCGTCGACGACCCGGCCGAGGAGGCCCATGCCGACCGGCACCTCGACGATGGCGCCGGTGCGCTTCACCGTGTCGCCTTCTTTGATCTCGCGGTCGGAACCGAAGATGACGACGCCGACATTGTCGACCTCGAGATTCAGCGCCATGCCGCGGATGCCGTTCTCGAAGGCGACCATCTCGCCGGCCTGGACGTTGTCCAGCCCGTAGACGCGCGCGATGCCGTCGCCGACCGACAGCACCTGCCCGACCTCCGAGACTTCCGCCTCGCGGCCGAAATTCTTGATCTGCTCGCGCAGGATGGAGGAAATCTCTGCGGCCCGAATATCCATCAGCCGACCTCTTTAAGCTGTGTCTTTACGTTCATCAGTCTGGTGCGGAGCGACGTGTCGATCATGCGCGAGCCGACCTTGACGACGAGGCCGCCGAGGATCGCCGGATTGACGCGCGCCACGAGCGTCACGTCCTTGCCGAGCTTGTCCTTCAGCGCCGCTTTCAGCGCGGCGACATGCTCGCCGCCGAGCGGCTGCGCCGAGGTGACTTCGGCAGTGACCTCGCCGCGCTGGCGCGCCGCCATCTCGCGGAACGCTATGATGATGCCGGGCAGCGCAAAGAGCCGGCGGTTGCGTGCCACGAGGCGCAAGAAGTTGCCGACCAGACCGCCAACGCCGGCGCGGTCGGCGACGGCGCCGATCGCCCGCTCCTGGTCCTCGGCCGAAAACACCGGGCTGCGGACGAGGCGGCGCAGATCCTCGCTGCCCTCGATGAGATCGGCGATGTTCTGCAACTCGGCCTCGACGCGTTCGAGCGCAGATTCGTCGCGGGCCAGATCGAAAAGGGCGGAAGCGTAACGCTCGGCAACGCCGGAAACGGAGGACGATCGATCCGCCACGCGGTTCTCTTCTCTCTCAGGAAAACCCGGCGGGCCGGGTGCGAAAAATCCGGAAAAGGCTGGACGGCCACGCTCCGGGGCCGCCGGAGCCAAGCCGCGGCCCGTCTAGCATAGGGTTTTGGGGGCTGCAACAAGCCCCGGCGCGGCATTTCTGCCCGATTTCACGGGCCCCCCGAACGGCACGACGGCAATGGCGCTGGGTCGTCCCAGGGTTCAGGCCCGCCGCTCCAGCCCGGCACGGGCTTGCGCCTCGTCGATGCAGCGGCGAAATGCGAATTCGACGCCGAAGGCCTTTTCCCAATCAGCCAGGCTGCCGGCCGAAACACTTTGCTTCGCCGCCTCAAGCGGATCGTCTGATACGGTCAGGAGCGCAGGCGCTTCCGGCCGATAGGGGACGAGCAGCCTCTCATGGCGGAGCGCAGAAGCGAGTGTCCGCGGGTCGTCGAGGAAAAGTCCGTAATTCTGCGCGATCACCAGCGGCAGGGCTGAAGCGTCATTTGTCGCGCTCGGGGATGTTGGTGCCGCCACTTCCGAAAGCCGCACCATCGGCACGATCCGGGTTTTTGGAATCCATCTCCGTTGCCGCGTCTTCCGCTGGGCAAACAGCTGAATGATCTCACAAACGTCGTCAACGCTTGCATCGTCGGTGATGATCCAAAGGTCGTAATTCGCTTCGTCTTCGATGTTCACGTCATACAGGCGCCGGTATCGCTTCAGTTCGCTCTGCCGCCGGTTGCGCAGCATCTCCAGCGCAGATTGCGTGTCCGCGTAGCGCTCGCCCTTTCTGGTTTGATCGGCAGCGATGCGCTCGGCGGCCGTCTCGGGCCGAACGCTCAAGAATACCCGGACGGCATCGGTCACGAAGTGCCACGCCATGCGCGAATCGATGATGAAATCGGCGACGTCGCGGTCGAGCTGCTGCGTCCGCGCATCGACCTTGGCATCGATGTCGGTGTTCGTCTCCGCGGCGAGGTTCGTCGCCAACGCATCCATGTTGGAGATCTGTCCGATCTCGCGGAAGAGCTCCCCTGCGCTGACGTAGCGGATGCCGAGGAGCTCCGAGAGGCGGCGGCCCACCGACGATTTTCCCGAGCCCAGATCGCCGCTCAAAGTAATGCGCATCGGCGGAGTTCCCAACGGTTCTGCCGGACCTGCCTGGGATGGCGCTGCTGGCCCGAGGTGCAGGCGGCTGTCGGCGGCGACCGATCTGCGATTACCGGCTTTGGCCAGAGGTGGCAAATTCTGCTCCATTCATCGGCTGCGATTACGCCGGCGCTCCAGAATCACCAGCGACTCGATTGTGCCCGGAAATAAGTCAAAGAAAGCTCACCGGGTCGACATCATCGCGATCTCGATGCTGAAGCGCCGGCCGCCGGCCATCAGCCTTCCTCTTAGAAGGTGTATCGCCACTTGCCCCGATTGGCATTCACAGGTCGTGAGGGGTCACTTTACGTGTAAGAATTTTTTCCTATATAGTTAGGATCGGTTGTCCTACGGAGTTTCGTGGTGTCACTGCCCCTAACCCGCTCGAAGCTGCTTCACCTGGCATGGCTCGTGCGCGCTGCCACCGTCGAGCTTAGACTCGGTCTGCTCGTCGACACCTTGAAGGCGGGTTTTGATCCCAATCAGCCGCGCGTTCCGGCCGGCAATCCGCGCGGCGGAGAGTGGACGGACGGCGGAGCGGGCGCCCTCGGCGAAGACGAGACGCAACTCGCCCAGGGCGACCGGCTCAGAGGCTATCGAATCGACCTGGTGGAGGAGGACGCGCGCGGCGGACACACGATAAAGGACATGTTCACAAGAGTGCCGACTATCTCTTGACGCGAGTTCGGGCGGAGGCTGAACAAATCATCGGCAGGGGTGACTATTTCCGAGGTCTTTCAATCGGCTCCTTCACGTCGTTGCAATCCGCTACCCGACTGGTAAATGCTACTCTTTCGCGAAACCCCCGTGAAGTGGAAGAGGTGGCGAGCGGCGCTAAACCCTTTCGTTTCATCACCGCGTGGTATGCGTCGGTGACGGGTTACGAGGCTTATCTGCCGACCTACCACGCCAAGCCTTACATGCGAGAGACGTACAGCGTCTCCGTCTTCATCATCCATGATCCTCGGAGCGAGAACGGGTTCCGGGTCCAGTCCGCTTATCCTGGGAATAGGTGACCAATATGGCCGATCGCCAAGAGTTCGAGATCCAGATTTATCATCACGGTGTAACCTTTATGGCCCCGATGCGAGGGAGGGCGAGATATTTGCAGGAGAAGGCATTTTTGGACGAACTTACCGGCCAGCGATATGCGCCTGAAACCCTCCCACGCCCAATCTCGGATCCTCAGAACGATATTTACCCGTTGGACGATCCGCAGCTAGACGCCTATTCCGCCTTCCGAAAGCAATTGGACAAGCGGGCGTAGGGGAGGCTTGCGGGGTGGCGTTTCGCCCCCGGCTCTTCGCTGATTGGCACGAAACCGCCCTCCTGATGCTTTTGCGGGCCGTCGCCTCGTGCAAAGACCCTCTACTCAGGCTTCCCCGCGAATTAGGTGAACACCATGCCTGATCATAATGAGTTCGAGATCGAGATCTACCACGATGGTGTGCACTTTAAGGCACCCATGCGCGGCAAGAAAAGGTATCTGCAAGAGAGAGCCTTCCTCGACGAGCTTACAGGGGCTCGGTATTCGCCAAAGGCGCGCCCGGTACCGGACCCTGACGGCGACTTTTATATGCTGGACGATGCACAGCTCGAATCCTATTCCGCATTCAGGAAGAGATTGGACAAGCGGGCCTAATATGTAGCCCGGATGAAGCGCAGCGAAATCCGGGATAGCCGCGTCGCGGATCGGAGGCCGTTCCGCCTCCAACCGAATTTTTCGTCTGTTCTGAATTGACTGAGACCTGTCCCCGGATTCCGCTCCGCTTCATCCGGGCTACAAAAAGCTCATCGGATCGACATCGATCGCCACCCTGACACTGCCGCGCGCCGGCGGGGCGGCCATGAGCCAGGCGCGCAGCCATTTGTGCAGGCGCCCGGCCGAAAGGGATTGCGCCAGCAGGCGGAAGCGGTGGCGGCCGCGGAGCACCGCGAGCGGCGCCTCGGCGGGGCCGAGGAGGCGCACCCCCTCCTCGAAGGGCGCATTCATCGCCATGGCGCGCGCATATGCCTCCGCCGTATGGCGGTCGGCGGCGCTGACGATGATGGCGGCGAGCCGGCCGAAGGGCGGCAGGCTGCCGCGCCGGCGCGTCTCCGCCTCGGTGGCGTAAAAGGCCTCGCGGTCGCCGGAGACGAGCGCCTGGATGACCGGATGGTCCGGCGTGTAGGTCTGCAGCAGGCCGCGGCTCGCCTGCCCTGCCCGCCCCGCCCGGCCGGTGACCTGGGTCAGCAGCTGAAATGTCTTCTCCGCCGCGCGCGGGTCGCCGTGCGCCAAGCCGAGGTCCGCGTCGACCA
This sequence comes from uncultured Alphaproteobacteria bacterium, assembly GCA_963846475.1. GTDB lineage: Bacteria > Pseudomonadota > Alphaproteobacteria > Rhizobiales > Afifellaceae > DASWJZ01. Next base: position 441,815 of record CAWJVZ010000004.1, read on the forward strand.
CGCCGACCAGCGAAAGCCCGGGAAAATTATGCCCCTTGGCGACCAGCTGCGTGCCGATGACGATGTCGGCCTCGCCCCTGGCGACGGCGTCGAGCTCCTGGCGGAGCCGCTGCACCCCGCCCGGCATGTCGCTGGAGAGCACCAGCGTGCGGGCGGCGGGGTAGCGCGCGAGCACTTCCTCCTGCAGGCGCTCCACGCCGGGCCCGCAGGCGACCAGGCTGTCCTCCGCATCGCAATTCGGACAGTTTTCCGGCCGGCGCTCTGTGTGGCCGCAATGATGGCAGGCGAGGATGCGCCGGAAGCGGTGATCGACGAGCCAGGCCGAGCAGTTCGGGCAGGCCATGCGATGGCCGCAGGTGCGGCAGAGGGTGAGCGGCGCATAGCCGCGGCGGTTGAGGAAGAGGAGCGCCTGCTCGCCGCGTTCCACCGTCTCGGCGATCGCGTCGGCGAGCGGCGGCGCCAGCCAGCGGCCCCGCTCCGGCGGATTTTCGCGAAGATCGAGCGCGGCGATTGCCGGCGGCGTCGAGGCGCCGTAGCGGGCCGGCAGGACGAGACGCCGGTAGCGGCCCCGGTCGGCGTTGACGCGGCTCTCCACCGACGGGGTCGCCGAGGACAGCACGACCGGAAAGTCCGAGAGCTTTGCCCGCACCACGGCCATGTCGCGGGCGTGGTAGGTGACCCCCTCCTCCTGCTTGTAGGCGGCGTCGTGCTCCTCGTCGACGACGATCAGGCCGAGTCTCGGGAAGGGCAGGAACAGCGCCGACCTCGCGCCGACGACGGCGCTGACCTCGCCGCGAGCAACGGCGCGCCAGACGCGTTCGCGGCCCCTGGTGCCGACCTCCGAGTGCCATTCCGCCGGGCGCGAGCCGAAGCGCGCGGCGAAGCGGTCGAGGAAGGCGCCCGTCAGCGAAATCTCCGGCAGGAGGATCAGCGCCTGCCTGCCCTGCCGCAGCACCTCGGCGACGGCCTCGAAATACACCTCCGTCTTGCCGGCGCCGGTGACGCCGTCGAGCAGCGACACGGAGAAGCCGTCGCGCGCCGCGACCAGGGCAGAGGCCGCCCGCCTCTGTTCCGCCGAGAGTTTTGGCCGCGCATGGTCCGGGTCGGGATCAGCGGCCACCGGCTGCGCCATCAATGGGACAAGCTCCAGGGTGCCATGATCGACGAGCCCGTCGATGACGCCCGGCGACACATGTGCGGCCGCGGCGAGCCCGGCCTTCGACCAGGCAAGGCCGTCGCCGGCCAGCTCCAGCACGCGCTGCCTTGCCGCGGTGAGCCGCTCCGGTGGCGGCCCGGCGAGCCGGACGCCGACCATTGGCCGCTCCGGCTGCAGCGCCTCCGGCGATCGGAGCACCATGCGGAGCACCATGCCGCGCGGCGAGAACGTGTAGCCGGCGACCCAGTCCACGAAGCCGACCAGCGATTCGGGCAGCGGCGGCGCGTCGTAGATCCGCTCGACGTCGCGGAGTTTTTGGGCCGGCACTTCGTCCGGCATGTCCGGCCAGACGGTGCCGATCACCAGCCGCGGCCCAAGCGGCACGGCGACGATCGTGCCAGGCGCGAGCGGCCGGTCGGAGGCGTAGGTGTAGGGGCGATCCACGGCGACGGGCACCAGCACCGAGACACGCTGTGTGCCGATCAAGGCCCGGCTCCGCTTCTCCAGGAAGGACGGTGACGGCAGCAACTCATATCAATAGAAGGGAAGCGCGAACCCATCCCCGCCGCAACGCGGCCTCCTTGCCGGACGCATCCATGAAATTCTTTGTCGATACGGCCGATGTCGCCGAAATCCGCGAGCTTGCCGAGACCGGGCTCCTCGACGGCGTCACCACCAATCCCTCGCTCATCCTCAAAGCCGCGCGGCCCATCGCCGACGTCATCGCGGAGATCTGCGCCATCGTCCCCGGGCCGGTTTCCGCCGAGGTCGCCGCCACCGACCTGGACGGCATGCTCAAGGAGGGCCGCAAGCTCGCCGCGATAGCCCAGAACATCGCGATTAAGGTGCCGCTTACCTGGGACGGGCTGAAGGCTTGCCGCAAATTCGCCGACGAGGGGCGGATGGTCAACGTCACGCTGTGCTTCACGTCCCCACAGGCGCTCCTTGCGGCCAAGGCCGGCGCAACCTTCATCTCGCCGTTCATCGGTCGCCTCGACGACATCGGCATCGACGGCATGCAGCTGATCGAGGAGATCCGCGCCATCTACGACAATTACCCGGCGTTGACGACGCAGATCCTTGCCGCGTCGATCCGCACGCCGAACCACGTCAAGCTGGCGGCCATGGCAGGCGCCGACGTCGCGACCGTGCCGCCCGCCGTGCTGAAGTCGCTGGTCAAGCACCCGCTGACCGACAAGGGCCTGGAGGCTTTCGTTTCGGACTGGAAGAAGACCGGCCAGTCCATCGTCTGATCCCCGCTCACGCTTTTTACACCCTGACGCGCCGATTATGCCGGAATGGCGCACACTCCCACGGAAGCTTTTCTCGTCACAGCGGCGCCGGGCCTCAAGCAGGCGATGCTGGATTGGCTGGGCCATCTGCAGCATGAGCGGCGCCTCGCGGCGAAGACGCTGGAGGCCTATAGCCGCGACTTGGAGCAGTTCTTTGCCTTCCTCACCGGCCATCTCGGCGCGCCTCCCGAGCTCGCCGACATCTCCGCGCTGCGGCCGGCAGACGTGCGCGCCTTCATGGCGAAGCGCCGGAGTGGCGGCGCCGGGGCCCGGACGCTCGGCCGTCAGATCGCGGCGCTTCGCTCCTTCGCGCGCTACGCCGATAAGCAGGGCTTCGCCGCGACGACGTCCTTCGCCACCATCCGCCCGCCGAAGCAGGCGAAGAGCATGCCCAAAGCGCTGTCGATCGCCGACGCGCAGCAGCTGATCGACACATCGGAGGCGATGGAAGAGGAGCCGTGGATTGCCGCCCGCGACAAGGCCGTGCTCACACTCCTCTATGGCGGCGGGCTGCGCATTTCCGAAGCGCTCGGCCTGACGCGCGCCGAGGCGCCGGTCGGCGCCGTCGAGACGATCCGCGTCACCGGCAAAGGCGGGCGCGAGCGGGTCGTGCCGGTGCTGCCTGCCATCCGCCGCGCCGTGGAGGCCTATGTCGCCGCCTGCCCCTTCGTGCTGGCGCCGGCCGACAAGCTGTTTCGGGGCGCGCGCGGCGGTCCGCTGTCGCCGCGCATCGTGCAGTTGGCGACGGAGCGGCTCCGCGGCGCGCTGGGCCTGGAGAAGGCCGCCACGCCGCATGCGCTTCGCCATTCCTTCGCGACGCATCTCCTCGGCCGCGGCGGCGACCTCCGCACCATCCAAGAGCTCCTCGGCCACGCCAGCCTGTCGACGACGCAGATCTATACGAACGTCGACGCGGAGCGGCTCCTCGACGTCTACCGCAGGGCGCATCCACGCGCCTGATCCAAGGTCCGTCGGAATTAATCCGATCACCGGTTCTTGAACAGGTCGGGCTTTCCGCGGCGGCAGCGGCGCGCTAGCCTTACCGGTGACTGCGGGCCATGACCCGCGCTCGGATGGAGGCCTGCATGACCAAGCTTCTCAGTAGCGTTGCGATGGCCGGGAGCCTGGCGCTCTTTGCGTCGGCTGCGTTTGCCGACTGCGTCGGCGACCACAATGTCACCGCGGACGCCCAGTCGACCAAGCAGACGGTGGCGATGAGCACCTATGACGGGCCGGCGGTGCCTCCGGTTGCCGAGGAAGACGACAAGACGGCTGCCGTCACTTGCGCCGAAGGCGACAAGGACTGCACGCCCGCAACCAGATAGGCTTCTAAACATTTAGCATCCTGTCCAGTCCAGGTTGCTGAAGCGCCGGCCCTCGGGTCGGCGCTTCCTTTTTGGCCGACTTAGCCGAAAATGCCTCTCGCAGCTTCCGCCGCGGCAAGCGCGCGCAATCTCTGGATCGGCTACGCCTGCGCGGCGCTCGGCGCGGCGCTGTTCTCCACCAAGGCCATCTTCATCAAGCTCGCCTATGCGGAAGGCATCGATGCCGAGACGCTGCTGGCGCTCCGGATGGTGCTGTCGCTGCCCTTCTATGCCGCGATAGGCTTGGTCGCGGTGCGCGAGACGCGCCGCGGCGACGCCGCCTTGCCCGAACGTGGCCTGGTGATGCGCGCCGGGCTCGTCGGCATCCTCGGCTACTGGTTCGCCAGCTACACGGATTTTCTGGGCCTCCTCTATATCTCCGCTCAGTTCGAGCGGCTGATCCTGTTCACCTATCCCGCCTTCGTCGTGCTGTTCGGCGCGCTCTTCTTCCGCCAGCCGATGCGGGCGCGCACCCTCATCGGGATCGCCATCAGCTATGCCGGCCTGGCGCTGATCTTCGCCACCAAGCTCGGCGTGCTCGGCACCGATGTGGCGAAGGGCGCCGGGCTGGTGCTCGCCGCAGCGATCGCCTTCGCGCTCTACCAGCTTCTGGCCAAAAGCGTGATCGGGCGGATGGGCCCGCGCCTCTTCACCTGCATCGCCATGAGCGGCGCTGCGGCGGCCGTGCTCCTGCAATTCGCGCTGACGCAGCCGCTGCAAAACCTGGTGGTCGGCCCAAAACTGCTCTTCTACGGCCTGCTGCTTGCCGTCGGCGCGACGGTGCTGCCGTCGTTCCTGCTGAATGCCGCTCTCCAGCGGGTCTCCGCGCAGGCGAACGCCACCATCGGCACGCTCAGCCCGGTGATCACCATCCTGCTCGCCGTGGCGATCCTGGGGGAGACGTTCACCTGGCTCGATGCCGCCGGGACGGCGCTGGTACTGGCCGGCGTCGGCTGGTTCACGCTGGGCGACCGGAGAGGCGCTCGGGCGCCCGCGATCAGAGGTGCACGGGCTTGAACCAGGCGGCCATGGCGGCCTCGCGCACCGCCTCGGACATGGTGGGGTGGGCATGACAGGTGCGCGCCAGGTCCTCAGCGGAGCCGCCGAATTCCATCAGTACCGCCGCTTCGTGGATCATCTCGCCGGCGCCGAAGCCGACGATGTGGACGCCGAGCACCTTGTCCGTCGCCTTGTCGGCAAGGACTTTGACAAACCCCTCGGTGTGGTTCATGGCGCGGGCGCGGCCGTTGGCGGTGAAGGGGAATTTTCCGGCCTGATAGGCGATGCCGGCCTCCTTCAGCTCCTCTTCGCTCCGCCCGACGACGGCGATCTCGGGCATCGTATAGACGACGCTCGGAATGACGTCGTAGTTCACGTGCCCGGCCTGGCCGGCAAGAATCTCCGCCAGGGCCGAGCCCTCGTCCTCGGCCTTGTGGGCGAGCATCGGCCCGGCGATGACGTCGCCGATGGCGTAAATGCCTTCCACGTTCGTGCGGAAGTGTGCGTCCGTCTTGACGCGGCCGCGTTCGTCGAGCGCCACGCCGGCTTCCTCAAGCCCGAGTCCTTCCGTGAAGGGCCGGCGGCCGATCGAGACGAGCACGATATCGGCCGCGAGCGTCTCGGCCTTGCCCTCGCCCTTGGCCGGACCGATCACGACCTCCAGGCCATCGTCGCGTGCGGTCACGCCCGATACCTTTGAGCCGAGGCGGAATGCAAATCCCTGTTTTTGGAACAGGCGCTGGCTCTGCTTGGCGACCTCCGCATCCATGCCGGGCAGCATGCGGTCGAGGAATTCCACAACCGTCACCTTGGAGCCCAGCCGCCGCCAGACGGAGCCGATCTCAAGCCCGATCACGCCGGCGCCGACGACCAGGAGCCGCTTCGGCACCTCTTTGAGCTCCAGCGCACCGGTCGAGGTGACGATTCGCTCTTCGTCCACCGCGACGCCGGGCAGCAGCGCGGAATCGGACCCCGTCGCGATAACGATGGCCTTGGCCTCGAGCGCCTGCTTGCCGCCGTCCTCCGCCGTGACCTCGATCCTGCCCGGCCCGGCGATGCGGCCTAGGCCGTGGAAGGCGTCGATCTTATTCTTTTTGAACAGGAAGGCGACGCCGTCAACGTTCGACTTAACCGTCGCGTCCTTGTGGCCCATCATGCCCGCAAGATCGAGCTCCGGCGTGCCCACTTTCACGCCGAGCGCCGCGAGCCCGTGCCCAGCTTCCTCGAACATCTCGGAGGCATGCAGCAGCGCCTTCGACGGAATGCAGCCGACATTCAGGCAGGTGCCGCCATGCGTGGCGCGCTTCTCCACCACGGCCGCTTTGAGCCCGAGCTGTGCGGCGCGGATGGCGCAGACATAGCCGCCGGGGCCGGTGCCGATGATGGCGACATCATACGCAGCCATGAGAGCTTCTCTCTGGTCTTCTTACAAGTCGCGTCTGAGAGCTCAGCTGCGCTTCGTGTGGAGCGCGTTGAACACAATTTCGAAGTTCGTGGTCATCGTTTGATGGACCTGATCGAACCGCGCATCCATCGAGCTTGCCAAGTTATCGACCTTGGCATCGAGACGGTCCACCTTAGCGTCGACCCGATCGACCTTAGCGTCGACCCGATCGACCTTAGCGTCGACCTGATCGATCTTCGCATCAACGCGCGCGACCTTCGCATCGACGGCTCCAATTTTGCCGTCGAGCCCATGAACTTCATTCTCAAGCCGCGTCAGATCGGTACGGACGCCGCGCACATCTGTCTGCATGCGGCGCATCTGCTGACCGAGAAAATCGAGACTGACCTTATCGTCACTCATGGCGCCAAATTACCACGTTTCCGTCCGAATTCCCACCGAGCTTACAGATCCAGCACCAGCCGCTGGGGATCTTCGATCGCTTCCTTCACGCGGACGAGGAAAGTCACCGCATCCTTGCCGTCGACGAGGCGGTGATCGTAGGAGAGCGCCAGATACATCATGGGCCGCACGACGATCTGGCCGCCCCGTACCACCGGTCGGTCCTCGATGCGGTGCATGCCCAGAATGCCGGATTGCGGCGCGTTAAGGATAGGCGTCGACAGCAGCGATCCGTAGACGCCGCCGTTGGAGATGGTGAAGGTGCCGCCCTGCATCTCTTCGAGCTTCAGCTGGCCGTCTCGGGCGCGCCTGCCGAAATCGCTGACGAGCTTCTCGATGTCCGCCAGCGACTTCTCCTGCGCGTCGCGGATCACCGGCACGACCAGTCCCTTGTCGATGCCGACCGCCACGCCGATGTGGTAGTAGTTCTTGTAGACGATGTCCTCGCCGTCGATCTCGGCGTTGACCGCCGGGACATCCTTCAGCGCGTGCACGACGGCTTTGACGAAGAGGCCCATGAAGCCGAGTTTTACCCCGTGCTTCTTCTCAAAAAGCTCCTTGTAGGTTTTGCGCAGCTCCATCACCGCGCCCATGTCCACGTCGTTGAACGTGGTGAGCATGGCCGCCTGGTTCTGCGCCTCCTTCAGACGGCGCGCGATGGTCTGGCGGAGCCGCGTCATGCGGACCCGCTCCTCGCGCGCCTCGTCGTCCGGCCCCGCCGGAGCGCGCGCCGGGGGCGCGGCCTGCGGCGCCTCCGCGGACCTGGCAGAAACGCGCTGCAGCGCCTCCAGCACGTCGCCCTTCAGCACCTGGCCGCGCTTGCCGCTCCCCGAAACTTCCGCGGCGCCGACCCCCTTCTCCTCCATCAGCTTTCGGGCGGACGGCGCCGGCGGCAGGTCCTTGCCGGACTTGGCCGGCTCCGCCGGCGGTTTCGCCGGGGCTGCCTGGGCGGCTTTCGGCTCCTGCTTGCGGGCGGCGGATTTCTGCTTCGGCTCCTCCGGCCCGGCCCCGATCGGCGCGGCCCTGCCGGCGGCACCTTCCGCCAAAGTGCCGAGAAGAGCGCCGACGCCGACCGTCTCGCCGTCGTTGACGGCGATCTTCTCGAGGCGCCCGGCGGCCGGCGCCGGCACCTCGATCGTCACCTTGTCGGTTTCCAGTTCCACCAGCGGCTCGTCGCGGGCGACGGCGTCACCCTCCTTCTTGAACCATTGGCCGACGGTCGCCTCCGTCACCGATTCGCCGAGGGTCGGAACCTTGATTTCCAATGCCATCGTCGTTTCCCGTCGCTGGAGGCCGGAACGTCGGTCAGGAGCCGAGAGCCTCTTCAAGGAATTGCCGGCGCTGCTCCGCGTGCCGCGACATCAGCCCGGTCGCCGTGGCCGCCGCTGCGGCGCGCCCGGCATAGCGCATCTTCTTATCGCCCGCCTTGATCACCTCGAGAACCGCGGCGATACGCGGCTCCACAAAAGTCCAGGCGCCCATGTTCTGCGGCTCTTCCTGGCACCAGACGATCTCAGCGCCGGGGAAGCGCCCGAGGAGGTCGCACATGGCCTTCAGCGGGAAGGGATAGAGCTGCTCGACGCGCAACAGATAGATGTCGTCGATGCCGCGGCTCTCCCGCTCCTCGTACAGGTCGAAATAGACCTTGCCGGATGAGATGACGACGCGGCGCATCCGCTCGTCGGGGACGAGCTTGATCGCCTCGCCGTTGAGCATCTCCGCGTCGTCGTAGAGCAGGCGGTGGAACGTCGAATTTTCTGCCAGCTCATCGAGGCGCGACACCGCCCGCTTGTGGCGAAGCAGCGACTTCGGCGTCATCAGGATTAGCGGCTTGCGAAAGCTCCTGTGCATCTGCCGGCGCAGCACATGGAAATAGTTGGACGGCGTTGTGCAGTTGGCGACCTGCATGTTGTCCTCGGCGCACATCTGCAGAAAACGCTCCAAGCGAGCTGAGGAATGTTCCGGCCCCTGCCCTTCGTAGCCGTGCGGCAGGAGGCAGACGAGGCCCGACATGCGCAGCCATTTGCGCTCGCCCGACGAGATGAACTGGTCGAAGACGACCTGCGCGCCATTGGCGAAATCGCCGAATTGCGCCTCCCACAAAGTGAGCGCGTTCGGCTCGGAAAGCGAATAGCCGTATTCGAAGCCGAGCACGGCCTCTTCGGACAGCATCGAGTTGACGACCTCGAATTTAGCCTGCTCGCCGCCGAGATGATTGAGTGGCTCGTAGCGCCGCTCCGTCTCCTGGTCGAAGAGCACCGAATGGCGCTGCGAGAAGGTGCCGCGCTCCACGTCCTGGCCGCTGAGCCGGACCTTGAAGCCTTCCCTGAGAAGGGAACCGAAGGCGAGCGCCTCGCCCATTGCCCAGTCGATCCCCTCGCCGCTCTCCACCATCTTGCGGCGGTTGTCGAGGAGACGCTTAATGGTGCGGTGGAGCTGAAAATCCTTTGGCGTTGTCGTCAGCTTGAGGCCGATCTCCTGTAGTGCGTCCAGCGGTACTCCCGTGGCGCTGACACGGCGCTCGTCGCCGGCCTGCGGCGTCGTCAGCCCCGACCAGGCGCCGTCGAGCCAATCGGCCTTGTTCGGCCGGTAGCCGTCGCCGATCTCGAACTCCTGCTCGAGGTGCTGGCGCCAAGCCTGCTTGGCGCCGTCCACCTCCTCGGGCGTGACGATCGCCTCGCCGATGAGCTTGCCGGCATAGAGCTCCAGCGTGCTGGGATGGCTGGCGATCGCCTTGTACATGCGCGGCTGGGTGAACGCCGGCTCGTCGCCTTCGTTGTGGCCGAAACGGCGATAGCAGAACATGTCGACGACGACCGGCTTATGAAAGTTCTGCCGGAATTCCGTGGCGATCTTGGCGGCGAAGACCACTGCCTCGGGATCGTCGCCGTTCACGTGGAAGATCGGCGCCTCGATCATTTTCGCCACATCGGACGGGTAGGGCGAAGTGCGCGCATAGCGCGGATTGGTGGTGAAGCCGATCTGGTTGTTGATGATGAAATGCACCGAGCCGCCGGTGCGGTGGCCGCGCAAGCCGGACAGGCCAAAACATTCGGCGACTACGCCCTGGCCGGCGAAGGCGGCGTCCCCGTGCAGGAGGAGCGGCATGACCTGCATCCGCTTGCGGTCGTTCAGCTGGTCCTGCTTGGCGCGCGCCTTGCCGAGCACGACCGGATCGACGATCTCCAGATGCGACGGATTGGCGGTGAGCGACAGGTGCACCTTATTGCCGTCGAACTCGCGGTCCGACGATGCGCCGAGATGGTATTTTACGTCGCCGGAACCTTCCACGTCGTCGGGAGTGTAGGAACCGCCCTTGAACTCATGGAAGATGGCGCGGTGCGGCTTGCCCATGACCTGGGCCAGCACGTTGAGGCGGCCGCGATGCGCCATGCCGAGGACGATCTCGCGCGCGCCGAGATGCCCGCCGCGCTTGATGATCTGCTCGAGCGCCGGGATGAGCGATTCCGCCCCGTCCAGCCCGAAACGCTTCGTGCCGGTATATTTCAGGTCGATGAACTTTTCGAAGCCTTCCGCCTCGACGAGCTTGTTGAGGATGGCGCGCTTGCCTTCCGGCGTGAAGCTGATCTCCTTATCGGGACCTTCGATGCGCTCCTGGATCCAGGCCTTCTCCTTCGGATCGGAGATGTGCATGAACTCCACGCCAAGTGTCGAGCAATAGGTGCGGCGCAGCACCGCCAGCATTTCGCGGATCGTGGCGAATTCCATGCCGAGCACGTTGTCGATAAAAATCCTTCTATCGTAATCCGCCTCGGTGAAGCCGTAGGAGGCGGGATCGAGCTCTTCGTGGTAGCGCGGCGGCGCCAGGCCGAGCGGGTCGAGATTGGCCTCCAGGTGGCCGCGCATCCGATAGGCGCGGATCATCATCAGGGCGCGGACGGAGTCCCGCGTCGCCTGGAACACCTGCCGGTCTGTGACCTCGACGCCCTGCTTTTGCGCGGCGGCCCTGATCTTGTCCCCGGTCTGGCGCTCGACCGGAGCCCAATTGCCGTCGAAGGCCGCCACGACCTCGCCGTTGGCATGCACCGGCCAGTCGCTCCGCTGCCATGTGGCGCCGCGCGCCCCGGCGATCGCCGCCTCCTTGGAATCCTTCAGGCCGGCGAAGAAGGCACGCCACTCGCCATCCAGCGAGTCGGGATCCTCCTGATATCGGGCATAGAGGTCTTCGAGATAGGCGGCATTGCCGCCATAGAGGAAGGAGGAGAGCTGGAAGGCTTCGTTCGATTCCTGTCGTGCCATTACGTTTTCGCGGGATTCTCGTCCCGCCCTTTCGCTTGCGCGCGTCCGGCCCCTCGCGCCGCGCTATGCTACACCGTCCGCCAGCACCGTGCCGGCCGGCTCTTATTCCTTCAACAGCCCCGCCAGGGTCTCCCCCAGCTTGGCCGGCGACGGCGAGACATGGATGCCCGCCGCCTCCATGGCCGCGATCTTCTCCTCGGCGCCGCCCTTGCCGCCGGCGATGATGGCGCCGGCGTGGCCCATGCGGCGCCCCGGCGGGGCGGTCCGCCCGGCGATGAAGCCGACCGTCGGCTTCGACCGGCCTTTCCGCGCCTCCCCGCGGAGGAACTCCGCGGCGTCCTCCTCCGACGAGCCGCCGATCTCGCCGATCATGACGATCGATTGCGTCTCGTCATCGGCGAGAAACATGTCGAGGACGTCGACGAAGTCCGTGCCCTTGACGGGATCGCCGCCGATTCCGACCGCCGTGGACTGGCCGAGGCCGAATTGCGTGGTCTGGTACACAGCCTCGTAGGTAAGCGTCCCGGAGCGCGAGACAATGCCGACGGAGCCGCGCCGGAAGATGTTTCCCGGCATGATGCCGATCTTGCACTCGTCCGGGGTCAGCACGCCGGGGCAGTTCGGCCCGACGAGGCGGCTCTTAGAGCCGCACAGCGACCGCTTCACCTTCACCATGTCGAGGACCGGAATGCCCTCGGTGATGCAGACGATGAGCTCGACCTCGGCGGCGATGGCCTCGGCGATGGCGTCCGCGGCGAAGGCCGGCGGCACATAGACGACCGAAGCATTGGCGCCGGTGCGCTGCTTCGCCTCAAGCACGGAATCATACACCGGCAGGCCGAGATGCTCGCTGCCGCCCTTCCCCGGCGTGACGCCGGCCACCATCTTGGTCCCATAGGCGAGCGCCTGCTCGGTATGGAAGCTGCCTTGGCTGCCGGTAATGCCCTGGCAGATGACCTTAGTGTCCCTGTCGACGAGGATGGCCATCAGTTTCGGCTCTGCACCGCCGCGACAATCTTCTGCGCGGCGTCATCGAGCTCTTCCGCGGCGATCACGTCGAGGCCGGAATCGCGGAGGATCGCCTTGCCCTTCTCGACGTTCGTGCCTTCCAGCCGCACGACCAGCGGCACAGAAAGTCCGACTTCCCTGACCGCCGCGATCACCCCTTCCGCGATAATGTCGCAGCGCATGATGCCGCCAAAAATGTTGACGAGGATTCCTCGCACCTTCGGGTCGGAGGTGATGATCTTGAAGGCCGCGGTGACCTTTTCGCGCGAGGCGCCGCCGCCGACGTCGAGGAAGTTGGCCGGCTCGCCGCCATAGAGCTTGATGATGTCCATCGTCGCCATGGCCAGGCCGGCGCCGTTGACCATGCAGCCGATGGTGCCGTCGAGCGCGATGTAGGAGAGGTCGTGCTTTGACGCCTCGATCTCGCGCTCGTCCTCCTCGGTCTCGTCGCGGAGCGCCAGCACGTCGGGGTGCCGCTCAAGAGCGTTGGCGTCGAAGCCGACCTTAGCATCGAGGCAGACAAGCCGGCCGTCCGAGGTCACGACCAGCGGGATTGATCTCCAACAGACTCATGTCCTTGGCGAGGAACGCGTTGTAGAGCGCGGTCGCCACCTTCGACATCTGCTTCTGCTGGTCGCGGTCGAGGCCGAGCGCCTGCGACAGCCGGCGAACGTGATGCGGGCAGAGTCCGGCGACGGGGTCGACGGGAAAGGACACGATCTTTTCAGGCGTCTTTGCCGCCACCTCCTCAATATTCATTCCGCCCTCGGTTGAAGCGACGAACGCAACTTGCGAGCTCTGCCGGTCGACGAGCAGCGCCAGATAGAACTCCTTGGCGATGTCGGAGCCCTGCTCGATGTAGATCCGGTTCACCCGCTTCCCCTGCGGCCCGGTCTGATGCGTCACGAGCGTCCGGCCGAGCATTTCTTCGGCAGACCGGCGCACCTCATTGCCCGAGTGGGCAAGCCGCACGCCGCCCTTGTCGCCGGCCTCCTTCTCCTTGAAACGTCCCTTGCCGCGGCCGCCGGCATGGATCTGCGACTTCACCACCCACACCGGCCCGGCGAGATCGCCCGCCGCCTTCTCCGCCTCCTCCGGCGTGAATGCGGCGGCGCCTTCCGACACGGGCACGCCGAACCCTTTCAGGAGCGCCTTGGCCTGGTATTCGTGGACGTTCATCGCCTCACCCCTGCCCGGCCTGCTTCAATGCGCCTCAAGCCAGAGCGGGCTGGATGCGCGTGCAGGCGGCGCAGAGAGACTGAACCGCTTCCACCGACTTGTCGAACATGGCCCGCTCGTTGCGGTCGAGGTCGATCTCGATGATCCGCTCCACACCGCCCGCCCCGATGACCACGGGAACCCCGACATAGATATTGTCGAGCCCGTACTGGCCCTGCAGCCGCGCGGCGCAGGGAAGCACGCGTTTCTTGTCCTTCAGAAAGCTTTCCGCCATGGCGATCGCCGACGCCGCCGGAGCGTAATAGGCGGAGCCGGTCTTCAGCAGGCCGACGATCTCGGCGCCGCCGTCGCGCGTGCGCTGGACGATGGCCTCGAGCCGCTTCTCGTCGATCCAGCCCATCCTGACGAGATCAGGGAGCGGGATGCCGGCGACGCCGGAATAGCGGATCAGCGGCACCATGGTGTCGCCGTGGCCGCCGAGCACGAAGGCGGTGACGTCCTTGACGGAGACGTTGAATTCCTGGGCGAGGAAATAGCGGAAGCGCGAGCTGTCGAGCACGCCGGCCATTCCGACCACCATGTTGACCGGGAGTCCGGAGAATTTCTGCAGCGCCCAAACCATGGCGTCGAGCGGGTTGGTGATGCAGATCACGAACGAATCGGGGGCATATTTGCGGATGCCGGCGCCGACCTGCTCCATCACCTTGAGGTTGATCTCCAGGAGATCGTCGCGGCTCATGCCGGGCTTGCGTGGAATGCCGGCGGTGACGATGACCACATCAGCGCCCTTGATGGTCTCGTACGACTGTGCGCCGGCATAGCGCATGTCGAAGCCGTCCACCGGAGCCGATTCGGCGATGTCGAGGGCTTTGCCGTCGGGAATTCCCTCCTGGATGTCGAACAGGACGACGTCGCCGAGCTCCTTCAGTCCGATGAGATGCGCGAGCGTGCCACCGATCTGACCGGCGCCGATCAGCGCGATCTTCTTACGGCCCATGGAAGGCTTCCCCTGAGGTAAAGGCGAGTGGCGTGGAGGATCGGCGGTGCCTAGCGCGATTGCCCCGGTGAGGCAAGCCGAACGACCCTGTCGAAAACCGGCGAGAAACTAGACTCTTCGATTTACGCAACCTTTGCGCCTCTGTTAGCTTTTTCTCTGGCCGATACTACTGAGTCGGTCATCAGGGGAGAATATTATGGCCAAAGCATCGACTGGCGGAAAATCCGGCTCCGGCGGCAAGTCCGGCGGCGGCGGAAAATCCGGCTCCGGCGGCGGCAAGTCCGGCGGCAAGAAGTAGGGCCCCGCTTGCTCTTGGCGGCCCGGGCTATCCGGCTCGGGCCGTTTTCATGTCCGCCGGCCGGGACGCCGCCCCCCAATAGGCGTCCGAACGCATCTCCACCAGCCGCGACGCCGTCCTGGCGAACTCAAAGCTCTCCGCGCCGTCGCGCCCCTGCCACAGACCGTCGGGCTCGGCCTCCGCCGAGACGATGAGGCGGATGCGGTTGTCGTAAAGCGTGTCGATCAGGTTGATCAGCCGTTTCGCCTCGTTCCGCTCTCCCGGGCCGAGCACCGGGATGCCAGCCACGATGATCGTGTGGAAAGCCGCTGCGATCTGCAGGTAGTCGCCGGCCCCGAGCGGCCGGGCGCAGAGATCCTGGAACGAGAAGCGGGCGACGCCATCGACAGCCTCGGGGACGACGATGCGGCGGCCCTTGTGGACGAGCTCCCGGCGCCTGCCGTGCTCGCAGCCGGTCAGAGCGCGGAAATGCGCATCGAGGCAGCTTGCGGCGTCAGGACCGAGCGGCGCCACATAACGCGGTCCCGCGCCCGGATTGTCGAGGCGGTAGTCGCGCGGCGCATCGAGATGGAAAACGCTCATCCGCTCCTTCAGCAGCACGATGAAAGGCAGGAAGAGTGCGCGGTTCAAGCCGTCCTCGTACAAGCGGTCGGGCTCGACGTTCGAGGTCGCCACCACCGTCACCCCGAGGTCGAAAAGGCGCTCGAACAACCGACTCAGGATCATCGCATCGGCAATGTCGGTGACGGCGAACTCGTCGAAGCAGAGGAGCTGGATATCCGCGGCGATCTCGGCCGCCACCCGCGCGATCGGGTCGCCGCCCCTCGCCTCGCCGCTCTTCAGCCTCTGGCGGTAACGATCGAGGCGCTCATGCGCTTCGCCCATGAAGGCGAGGAAATGCACGCGCCGCTTTCGCTCCGCCGGCGCGGCGGCGAAGAACAGGTCCATCAGGAGCGTCTTGCCGCGCCCGACCGCGCCCCAGATGTAGAGGCCGCGCGGCGCCGCGGGCTTGGCGCCGCGCGCGAACAGCCAGCCGAGTGAGCTCTTTTTGGATTTCTGCGCGCCCTCGGCGAGCTCGGCGATCAGCGCGTCGAGCGTATCGGCGAGCGCGCGCTGGACCGCATCCGGCTTCAACTCGCCCGATTCGGCCATCGCCTCGTAGCGCCGCCGCACGGATTCGCGCATGCCCATCCTCCCAGGGCCACGCCATAGAGATCGGCCCAGCGCCCGGCAAGTTCCGGAATTGGCGGAGGATCCTAATGGTGGGATCGGCCGGGCTGCCGGCCGAACGGCCGATCAGGCGGCCGGCTCGAGCTTGGCGAGGGCCGGCAGCTTTTCCCAGTTCTGGCCAGCGGCCACGATGCAGGCCTGGCCGTCGGTCTTGGTGACCAGGATGGTCCAGCTGCCATGTGGGGATACGAACAGCTGCATGAAGCGGTCTTCGTTGACCGTTCCCATGGCGATCGGGTTCTCGCTGTATTTCTTGGCGAGCAACCCGACCAGGGTGTTGTGCTTGGCGCATTGCACGCCGACGGCGAAAGCCTCTGATGCGGAAGCGCACGCGAATGCCGCCAGGGCGGCGGCCAGAACGATCTTCATCGTCACCCCTCTCCGCAGCGGACGACCTCCCGGCCGGTCTCCTCCCCAGAAGACCGCCGGGCCGCAAACCGCCTGCCTATGCAGGCCGGCCTGAGCGGAGCGACAGCTGCTCTTTCCTCATGCACGGTCAAAGCTAGGGCAGAATGTAGTTAGCGAAAAGTAAATGCTGCGCTGCGGGGCAAAAGCGCGGGATTCTGCGCTTTTTCTGCAACAGCTGCGTGACCGCTCAGCGCGATACGGAGACCGGGCCGCCGCCTTCGGTCTGGCCGTTGAACTGCGACTTCGTCGATGGGTAAAGCCGCGCGACGGTGGCGCCGGAATCGTTGAGGAGCTGCACCTGGCGGCCCTCCATGTTCCAGGCGGAGATGTTTTGCAGCGCCGCGTTGCTGCAGCCCTTGGTGGAGGCGCGGTAGCCACCCGACCAGGTGGTCAGCGTCATGAAGAGCTGGCACGAATCGCCGGCCGACGCGATGGTCCAGCCGCCGAGAAGATCGGTGCGGCCGACTTCGACGTCGGTGGCGGGCGGCGCCGGCGCCGCCGCCGCGGCAGGCATCGTGCCCTGCATCGCCGGGTCGAGCGCCGCGAGGCCGGACGGCTGCTGCGCCGGTCCGGCAGGCGGCGTCGCCGCCGGCGGCGGCAGCGGGGCGGCGGTCACCGAACCGGCCGGCGCGGCGGCGAACGCGGCGGGCGTCGGCGCTTCCGATCGGGAGCCCCCCATAAACGGCACGGACATGCTGCAACCGGCCGACAGCAGGGCGGTCAGCCCAAGCGCCGCGGAGGCGCGAAACCGAACAGGCATATATGCTCCGTTTTGTCCTGGCAGAGAAACAGGGCCGCATTCCTCCCGCATGGCGCGGGCTTGACCACCTTACTTGCACGTCCTACGCCCTTTGTCATCAACGGCGGAACGCGGGCAATGGCGGATCTCAGCGAATCGGGCGAAGCGCCACCCGGCACGCTCGGTCTCGATTTTCCTGCCGTCCCGCACATCGTCGACACGCTGATCGCCGAGCGCGGCCAGAAGCTTGTCAAGAGCCGCCACTGGCCGTTGATCAAGCCGGTGCTCTACAAGATTCTCCGCTATCGCGAGGCGGTGCGGATGGCCGACGAGCTGGCTCCCCTGCCCGGCCCGGCAGCGATGGACTATTGCAGCCGGCTTCTGTCGCTCGACCTCGACATCAGCGGGCTCGAGAATATCCCGCGGCAGGGCGCCTTCATTGCCGCCGCCAACCACCCGACCGGGATTGCCGACGGGGTTGCCGTCTACGACGCGCTACGGCGGGTGCGGCCGGATATCGCGATCTTCACCAATCGCGACGCCATCCGCATCAATCCGCGCCTGTCGGATTTCCTCATTCCGGTCGAATGGCGGGAGGATCTCCGCGACCGCGCAAAGATGAAGGAGACACTGCGGCTCACCTCGCGCGCCTTCGCGGAAGAGCGGGCGGTGGTCATCTTTCCGTCCGGCAGGATCGCCTACTGGGCAGAAGCGCGGCTCAACGAACGGCCCTGGCAATCGTCGGCGGTGACGCTTGCCCGCCGGCAGGGCCTGCCGATCCTGCCGGTCAACGTCGGGGCGCGGAATTCCTGGCTGTTCTACTGGTTCGCCAATTCCGGCTTCATCGAGCTGCGCGACATGACGGTGTTCCACGAGCTCCTCAACAAGAGCGGCAAGACGTTCAAGATCCGCTTCGGCCGGCTGATCGCCAACGAGAAGATCGCCGAGGGCGAGGCGATGGACGTGACGCAGCGCCTGCAGGAGCACGTGGTGGAGCGCGTCGCGGCCGACCCCGACGCGGAGTTTTGAGGGGCAGACCTCCTTTCCCCTAAATTTGTCATCCCGGAAAGCGCGAAGCGCTTGTCCGGGACCCATGAACTCCGAAGCGGAAAGAATGTGGTCAAGGCGGTCCCGCTGAACTTGCGCCGACCTGTGTTCATGGGTCCCGGTCTTGCCGCTGCGCGGCAAACCGGGATGACAAACGCTGAGGGCAGAGAATTGGCCGCCTACTCCGTCTTCAGCATCCCGCCGTCGACGAAATAGGTCGAGCCGACGCTGTAGGTCGCCTTGTCGGAGCAGAGGAACACGAAGAAGTGGGCGAGCTCTTCGGGGCTGCCGAAGCGCTTGATAGCGGCGTGCTCGTCGGCCACCCCCTGCAGATAGCCCTGCCAGTCGCCGCCCTTGCCGTCAGTCAGCTGCTTTGCCGTCTTGATCCAGTCCGGTGTCAGGATCAGGCCGGGATTGATGCAGTTGACGCGAATGTTGTCCTTGATCACCTCGGTCGACAGGGTCTTGGAAAACATCATCAGAGCCGCCTTGGTGACGTTATAGATCGGCTCGTACCAGAGCGGCTGCACGGCGCAGATGGACGCGTTGTGCAGGATGACGCCGCCGCCACGCCGCTGCATGCCGGGCACCAGGCCGCGCGCCAGCCGCACCGCCGCCATGACGTGCAGGTTCCAGTAAGCCTGCCATTTCTCGTCCGGCGCGTCCATGATCGTCTCGTTGGAGCCGGTGCCGGCATTGTTGATGAGGATGTCGGCGCCGCCGAATTCGTTCTCCGTCGCCGCGACCAGCTCCTCGGTCCCCGCCGCGGTGCCAACGTCGCAGGCGACGGCAATGGTGTGGATGCCGTAGCGTTCGGCGACCCGCTTCGCTTCGGCCGCCAGGCGGTCGCCCTGGCGCGCCGCCATCACCAGGTTCACCCCTTCCGCGGCAAGCCCCTCCGCCACCGCCAGCCCGATCCCGACGCTGCCGCCGGTGATGACGGCTACTTTGTCCCTAAGTCCCAGATCCATCATTCTCCCCCGCTCCGGTTATGCCAATCCAGTGGGCGCTCTCGCGCGCCAAATCGTCCCGCGGCCTCTCGGCCCGAGGTTATCAAAGAGCCTTTTGGCCTCCTCGCTTGAGGAGGGAGCGGAGCGCCTGAACAACGCCTCGCAAATTAAATAATGGCGCCTCCAGGCGCCCCTGTACCGGTGATGGCCGGTGATCCTGCAAAGCTTGGCTCGGCGAAAGCGAAGTCGGCCGCACGCGCGCCCTCCGTGGCGCCGTAGCGGGCGGGCGGCTTCGCGGGTCCGGCGAATCGGCTCAGACAGGAGGACCGGGGCCGGCCGGCCGGGAGCGACCGAAGCGCCCCAGCGCCGCCGCTGTCAAAGCGGCGAGCACCACGCGCGGACATGTGCCCCGGCTGGCGGCTGCGATTGCAGGCCCAGTGGGGAGACCGCGCCCTTGAGCGCCAGGTACAGGGATCGGCCGACGTCGCGGCGGGCTCGTTGCGAGAACAGGGAGAGGAGCATGGAAGAACAGCCGATCTGGTATGCCGGCGTCGATTGGGCGTCGCAGGCGCATGTCGTTTGTCTGTCGGATGCGCAGGGGCGCGGCAAGCGCGTGCGCAGCTTCGCTCATGGCGGCGAGGGCCTGGCTGAGATGGGCGCCTGGCTGATCGCCGCGAGCGGCGCCGCGCCGCAAGCGGTGCATGTCGCCATCGAGGTGCCGCACGGGCCGGTCGTTGAGGCGCTCATGGAGCGCGGCTTCACCGTCTACGCGGTCAATCCCAAGCAGCTCGACCGCTTCCGCGACCGCTTCACGCTGGCCGGCGCCAAGGACGACAGCCGCGACGCCGAGGTGCTGGCCGATGCGCTGAGGACCGACCGGCCGCGCCTGCGTCCGTTGCGGCCGGCCGATCCGCTGGTCATCGAGCTGCGCGAATGGTCGCGGATCGCCGACGAACTGACCGTCGAGCAGGTCCGTCTCGCCAACCGCATGCGAGACCAGCTCTGGCGCTACTTCCCGGCCATGCTGGAGCTCGCCGATGATCTCGCCGCCGAATGGTTCCTGCAACTGTGGGAGAGCGCGCCGACGCCCGATAAGGCCCGCCGCCTCCGCCAAGCCAGTCTCGCCAAGCTCCTCAAGCGGCATCGCATCCGCCGCTTCGATGCGGCCGAGGCCTTGAAGCAGCTCCGCCGGCCGCCCATCCAGGTCGCCGCCGGCGCCACCGAGGCGGCAACCGCCCACATCCGCACGCTCATTCCCCGCCTGCGCCTCGTCAGCCGCCAGATCAAAGAGGCGCACGGCGAGCTCGATCGCCTGCTCGCCAGCCTCGCTGCGCCCGAGGAGGACGCGCCGGGGCAGCCGCAAGAGCAGCGTGACGTGACCATCCTGAGATCCCTGCCAGGCATCGGAAGGATCGTCTGCGCCACGCTGCTCGCAGAGGCCGGCGAGGCCCTGCGCGAGCGAGACTATCAGGCGCTGCGCTGCTTGTCCGGCGTCGCCCCGGTGACCAAGCAGTCGGGCAAGCGCCGCATCGTCCTGCGCCGCCGGGCTTGTCATCGCCGCCTCAGCGACGCCGTCCATCATTGGGCGCGCACCGCCATCCAGCACGACCCGCGAAGCCGCGCCAAATACGCCGCCCTGCGCCAACGCGGCCATTCGCATGCCCGCGCGCTTCGCTCCGTCGCCGACCGTCTGCTCGCCGTTGCCTGCGCCATGCTCGCCAGCCGCACCCTGTTCGCCACCGCAGCGGCAAGTCAAAAAAGCGCTTGCTAAACGGTGGGGAGTCCGAGCGGCGTTATACGTCCCTCAACTCGCCCTTTCTCTTCCTGTCCCGCCCCGTGCTTGCGCCGTGGGCAGAAGCTCTAGCCGTGCAACAGCCGGCACCGGGATTGCTCCCGAGGGGGGCCCTTCTGAGGAACGCCGTCCCGGCTCCTGACCGAGGCTCCGTGGCGGCGCCGCCCACTGCTCCCGAAAAGTGCCGGTCTGCGCATCCCGGTCCCTCGTCGAGCAGCGGTATTTGGCGAGCTAGCACAAACCGGAACGGCTGTCTAGGACTATTTTCCCCTACATCCTGCGAGAGGCCACTCTGAGCCGACATTCGCCGGCCAGCCAATGCCAATTCAGGCGTGCCCGTCGACTTTGATCTGCAGCTTCACGTCGGCCGGCCGTCCCTCCGCCGCCCGCTCGAAGGCGGGGATGCTTTCGCCGAACGGAAAAGTCTCGGAGATGAGCGGCTTCAAATCGACCTTGCCGGAGGCGATCATGGCGATCGCCCGGTCGAACACGTTGGCATAGCGGAACACCGTCTCGATCCGCACCTCCTTGGCCGCCGCCGAGACGACGTCGAACTGCACCGGCTCCACCGGCATGCCGACCAGCACGACGCAGCCGCCCGGCCGCGGCAGCGCGAAAAGGCCGTCGAAGGCTCTGGGACTGCCGCTCGCCTCGAACACGATG
The DNA here is from genome assembly GCA_963846475.1 of uncultured Alphaproteobacteria bacterium. GTDB lineage: Bacteria > Pseudomonadota > Alphaproteobacteria > Rhizobiales > Afifellaceae > DASWJZ01. The sequence goes on from CAWJVZ010000004.1 coordinate 463,043, forward strand.
TCGGCGCCCCAATTTTCGGTCTCCCGCGCCACCACCTCGGCGAGCTTTTGCTCCTTGATGTTGACCGGCGTCACCCCGGGATAGCGGCCGGCGATGTCGAGCTTCGCCTGCTGCATGTCGGAGATGATGACCCGGCTGCAGCCGCCGGCGAGCGCGGCGAGCCCCACCATGATGCCGATCGGCCCGGCGCCGATCACCACGGCAAGATCGCCCGGGGCGATCCGCGCCTTCGACGCCGCCTGCAGGCCGACGGCGAACGGCTCCACCATCGCTGCTTCGGCAAAGGAGACATTGTCCGGCAGCTTGAAGGTGAAGGCGGCGGGATGCACGACATAGGGCGTCAGGCAGCCATGCACCGGCGGCGTTGCCCAAAAAGTCACGCGCGGGTCGACGTTGTAGAGGCCAAGCTTCGACGCGCGCGACGACAAATCGGGCACGCCCGGCTCCATGCAGACGCGGTCGCCCGGCTTGAAGCCGGTGACGTTGGCGCCGACCTCGACGACCGTTCCGGCCGCCTCGTGGCCGAGCACCATCGGCTCGCGCACGACGAACGGGCCGATCTTGCCGTGCGTATAATAGTGCACGTCGCTGCCGCAGATGCCGACCGTATCGACCTTCACCTTTACCTGATCGGGCCCGACCTCCAGGGGCAGGTCGACATCGCGGAGCGACAGCTCGCGTTGCCGCTCAAGGACGAGTGCGCGCATGGAGAACTCCGTATTCGGATCGGGCTCAGGGCAATTTCAATTGGAGTGGTTTATGTCCTCACCCTCTCCGTTTGTCATCCCGGAAGGCGGGAAGCGCCTGTCCGGGAGCCATGAACACCGGAGGGTAGAGAACGGTGACGGCGACGCCGCCCCTTTCTGCTCCCTGAGTGTTCATGGGTCCCGGTCTTGGCCTGCGGCTAAACCGGGATGACAAAGGTTTAGGCGATGCGATCCCGTCATCGAGCTCTGATAAATATCAGGCCGCCTGCTGGGCCTGCGGGGGCTTCATGGCCCCCGTCATGATGGCGACGGCGTCCGACATGGAAAACTCCGCCGGGTTGATCACCGCGATGCGCCGGCCGAGCCGGTGGATATGGATGCGGTCGGCGACCTCGAAGACGTGCGGCATGTTGTGGCTGATCAGCACGATCGGCAGGCCGCGCCGCTTCACGTCGAGCATCAGCTCCAGCACTTTTCGCGATTCCTTGACGCCGAGCGCGGCGGTCGGCTCGTCCATGATGACGAGTTTTGAGCCGAACGCCACGGCGCGCGCGACCGCCACGCCCTGCCGCTGGCCGCCCGAAAGCGTCTCCACCGTCTGGTTGATGTTCTGGATGGTAGCGAGCCCGAGGGAGGAGAGATGGCGGCGTGCCTCGTCGCGCATGGCCGCGCGGTCGAGCCGGCGGAACCATTTCCCGGTGAAGCCGGGTCTCCGCCGCTCGCGCCCCAAAAACATGTTGTCGGCGATCGACAGCGCCGGCGACAGCGCGAGGTTCTGGTAGACCGTCTCGATCCCGGCGGTGCGCGCCTCCATCGGCGAGCGGAAATGCACGGGCTTGCCGTCGAGGAAAATTTCCCCCTGGTCGGGGATGACGGCGCCGCAGAGCGCCTTGATCAGCGTCGATTTCCCCGCGCCGTTGTCGCCGATGACGCCGAGAATCTCGTGCGGCATGAGGTCGAAATCGGCATGGTCGAGCGCGGTGACGCGGCCGTAGCGCTTGACCAGGCCGCGCGCCATGAGGATCGGCTGGTGCTCGCTCATGACGACACCCGGCGGATCCATTGGTCGAGCGTCACGGCGACGATGATCAGCACGCCGACGGTGAATTCCTGCCAGAGATTGTCGAGGCCGGCGAGCGCCAGGCCGTTGCGGAACACGCCGACGATGAGCGCCCCGATCAGCGTGCCGACGATGGAGCCGCGGCCGCCGAACAGGCTGGTGCCGCCGATCACCACGGCGGTGATGGAATTGAGGTTCGCGGTGCCGCCGGCGTTGGGGCTGACGGCGCCGATGCGGCCGATCAGCGCCCAGGCAGCCAGCGCGCAGATCACGCCGGCGATGGTATAGACGGCGAGCAGCGTCCGGTCGGTGTTGATGCCGGCGAGCCGTGCCGCGTCGGGATCGTCGCCGGTGGCGTAGATATGCCGGCCGAAGGCGGTGCGGTTCAGCACGTACCAGATCAGCACAGCAAGCAGGATCATCAGGATCGAGCCGTAGGTCACCGGCGCCCCGAGAAAGTCGATGCGGGTGCCCAAAAACTGCAAGAAGTCCGCCTGGGCCGCGATGTCCTGCTGACGGATGGTGGCGCTCTGCGAATAGAAGAGGTTCAGCGCGCCAAAAATGCTCCAGGTGCCGAGCGTCACGATGAACGGCGGCAGCCTCAGCCAGGTGATCAGCCCGCCGTTGATGAAGCCGCAGAGCGCCCCGCACAGGAGTCCGATCGGGAAGGCGATCTCGATAGGCACGCCGGAGACGACCGCGAGCCGCCCCATGACCACCGACGAAAGCACCATGATGGCGCCGACCGACAAGTCGATGCCGGCGGTGAGCACGATCAGCGTCTGCGCGATGCCGACGATGCCGATGATGGTCACCTGCTGCAGGATCAGCGACAGGTTGAAGGGCGCGAAGAACCGGTCGCCGACGATGGCGGAGAAGACGATGATGCCGAGCAGCAGCACGATGAACGGCACCGTCGTCGGATATTGGTGCAAGAAATGCTGCACCCGCTTGAGGGTGGACTTGTGCTCCTCCTCGAAGACGGCGACCGCCTGATCGCTCTGGGCGAGGGCCCGCTCAAATTCGGCAGGCCCGCGCGGCCCGGTCGATTCCGTCGTGCTGCTCATTGGCGAAACCCGGATGGCCGCGGTCGGATGCGGGGAAGAGCAGTCGTGGACTGCTCTTCCGGAGGTTCAGACTAGACGCATCGTGTGGGGATGCAACTCAGCCCCAGCACAGCTCCATGCCCTTGGCGATGTCGATCGACTCGACGCCCTCGGCCGGCTTGCCGGTGATCAGCGTCGCGCCGGTGTCGTAAAAGCCGAGGTTCGGATCGACGTCCGGCTTCTTGCCGCTCTTGGCGTATTCGGCGATCGCCTCCAGCGCCATCGAGGCCATCTTGTGCGGGTATTGCTGCGACGTCGCGCCGATGACGCCGGCCTCGACGTCCTTCACGCCCGGGCAGCCGCCGTCGATGGAGACGACGAGCACGCTGCCGTCGTCCTTGCCGGCCGCCTTCAGGGCTTCCCACGCGCCGGCGGCGGCCGGCTCGTTGATCGTATAGACGACGCTGACGTCGGGGCATTTCTGCAGCAGCGTCTCCATCGCGGTGCGGCCGCCTTCCGGATTGCCGCCCGTCATCTCATGGCCGCAGATGCGCGGATCGTCCTCGTCGCCGTATTTGTTGGCGTCCTTCACGTCGATCCCGAAGCCTTCCATAAAACCCTGGTCGCGCAGGTAGTCGACCGTCGGCTGGTTGGTGGCGAGGTCGAGGAAGGCGATCTTGGCGTCCTTGGCCTTGTCGCCGAGCGTCTTCGCCGCCCACTGGCCGATCAGCTTGCCGGCCTTGCGGTTGTCGGTGGCGAAGGTCGCGTCGGCCGCGTCGATCGGATCGAGCGGCGTGTCGAGCACGATCACCAGGAGGCCGGCGTCGCGCGCCTTCTGGATGGTCGGTACGATGGCGGTGGAATCGCTCGGGACGATGGCAAAGCCCTTGGCGCCGGCGGAGATCAGGCTCTCGATCGCCGCGACCTGGCCTTCGTTGTCGCCGTCGTACTTGCCGGCGAAGCTCTGCAGCTCCAGGCCGAGTTCCTTGGCCTTGGCCTCGGCGCCTTCGCGCATTTTTACGAAGAACGGATTGTCCTCGGTCTTGGTGATCAGGCCGACGACGTCGGCCGCGAATACCGACCCGGTCATCGCCAGCGCGATGACGCCGGCCAGCGAGGCCTGCATGATGCGAAGCTTGGTTTTCACGTCTTCCTCCTTGATTGCACTGTCCAGAACGGCGTGGGCTCTTCTTGTCCGGTGAGCCGGAAACTAGAGGCTTCAAGCGCCTACGGGGCCCGACGCCCTCGCTCGCAAAGTCATACGAAGCGACGGGCGAAGTCAATCGGATGAGCTGCTCGATTCGTAGCCCGGATGAAGCGGAGCGAAATCCGGGGAGCATCCACGCGGGAGGCATTCCCGCATTGCGCTTCGCTGCATGCGGGCTACAGCGCGGCGAATTCGCCCTTCAGCGCGCGATAGAGGCTGCGGAAGCGCTCGAACCGCTCGCCATAGGCGGCGTGCAGAGCCGGGTCGGGCTGCAGCACGTCGAGAACCGGCGGCCGCGCGCACCATGCGCCGGGGTGCTCCCCGGTGAGCGCCAGGCGGGCGAGCCGGGCGGCGCCGAAAGCGGGGCCATTTGCGCTCCCGGAATAGCGCACAACGGGCTTCCCCAGCCCATGCGCCAGCAGCTGCATCCAGAAGCGGCTGCGGGCCCCGCCCCCGACGGCCGCCACGCTCTGCAGCCTGATTGCGGCCGCTTCTATGCAGTTTTGCGCCTCCATCAGCGAGAACACGACGCCCTCCAGCGTCGCCTGGACGAGGTCGAGCGCCTGCGTGCCGGGATCCATGCCGAAGAACACGCCGCGCGCATTAGGGTCGTTGTGCGGCGTGCGTTCTCCGGAAAGGTAGGGAAGGAAGAGGAGGCGCGACGGCCCGCGATACGCCGCCTCGACTCGGTCCAGGAGTAGCCCGAGATCCGGCTCGCCGACCAGCCGCGCCACGAAATCGAGGCACGAGGCGCCGTTCAGCATCGCCGCCATGCGGAACCAGCGATGTGGCAGCGCATGGGCAAAGGCGTGCAGCAGCGTCTCCGGCGAGGGGCGGTAGCGGTCGTCGGTGACAAAGAACTGCGCCGACGTGCCGAGCGACACGAAGGCGTCGCCGTCGGCGACGGCGCCGATGCCGATTCCCGCCGCGGCGGCGTCCCCTGCCCCGCCGGCCACCACAACCGGGCCGTCGATCCCCCACTCCCGCAGCAGCTTTGGCAGAATTTCCCCGGCTGGGTCCGTCCCTTCCACGAGCCGCGGCATTTCTGCTGCCGACAGGCCGGTGGCGGCGAGGATGGGCGCAAACCAGTCGCGCGCCGCCTGGTCGAGCCAAAGCGTCCCGGCGGCGTCGGACATCTCGGTGACGGCGTCGCCCGTCAGCCGCAGCCGCAAAAAATCCTTGGCGGATAGCACTTTTCCGATCCGCGCGAAATTTTCGGGCTCATGCCGCCGCAGCCAGGCGAGCTTTGGCGCGGTGAAGCCGGGCATGGCGACGATTCCGGCGATTTGCGCGAGGTCGGGGATTGCGGCCTGCAGCTCCTCGCATTCGCGCGTGGCGCGCCCGTCGTTCCACAGGATGGCCGGGCGGATCGCCGCGCCGGCTCCGTCGACAAGCACGGCGCCGTGCATCTGGCCGGAAAGGCCCAAGGCGCGCACGCGGCCGAGCGCCTCGCTATGGGTGGCGCGAAAGCGCGCCATCGCCTCCTGGAGGGCCTTCCACCAATCCTCGGGATCCTGCTCCGACCAGCCCGGCCTCGGGCTTGAGCTGCGCAGCGGGACGCTGGCTTCCGCCAGGACGGCCTGGCGCTCGTCGACCAATACGGCCTTCAGGGCGGAGGTGCCGGCGTCGATGCCAAGGACGTTCATCGGCTGATTCCGGCAGAGTCTGCTCTACCGGACGGTCAGCACGGGCCGCAGCCGAATTCAAGCTGCGGCGACGCTGCCTGCAGGGACAAAAGCGAAAGGCGGCCTTGCGGGCCGCCTCCACACGAACTCGGACGTGAACTACTATAGTGCGGTCCGGCAGATAATTCCTAAACCATGTACGGCAGGGCCAGCACCATTGTCGACAGCGACGTCAGCCCGCAGAAGGCAAGGAGACGAATCAGAAAATATTTGGCCATTGTCGAACCCCGTCTCGAACCTGTTGTGGCGCGTACAACGTGGCGAGTCGGAAAAGGTTTCAGTCGCAGCTGCCGATGTGAACGCGTTAATACTTTGCTGAACGGGAGATGAACGGAACCGCCGGAAGCACAGGCTTATTCGGGCCGATGGCAGACCGCCTCGATATTGTGGCCGTCCGGATCGAGCACGAAAGCGCCGTAATAGCTCGGGTGGTACTCAACACGCAGGCCGGGCCCGCCGTTGTCGGTGCCGCCCGCCGCCAATGCTGCTTCATAGAACGCGCGAACCGCCGTTCGGTTCTCCGCGACGAAGGCGACGTTCAGGCGCGGCTCCGTCTTCGTCCCGCCCGAGAGCCAGAAGGACGGCTTGCCGTCGCGGCCGAAGCCGGCGCCTTCGTAGCCGCCGCTCTCCTCCGCGCTCACGCGCATGACGATCGAAATGCCGAGCGGCGCCAGCGCCTGCTCGTAGAAGCGAAGGGCGCCGCGATAGTCGGAAACCGTGAGGCCGAGATGGTCGATAATGTCCATAGGCTTGTCCTTCTCCGCATCCGCCCAACTTATCCAATGGCCGGCGGCGCCGCGCTGGAGAAACGCGGCCCCGCGCTCGCCGGGAGACGGAGCCATGCCGCGATCCGAATGGCGGGCCTGGGCGGCAGGCCTGAAGCGCGATGTCACCGCTCTCTACCTGGCGCGGCGCGATCCGCGCGTGCCCTGGTATGCAAAGCTCCTCGCCGGCCTGGTCGTGGCCTATGCGCTCAGCCCCATCGACCTGATCCCGGACTTCATTCCCGTTCTGGGCCTGCTGGACGACCTCGTCATCGTGCCGTTCGGCCTCTGGCTGGTCTTCCGCCTCCTGCCCGAGGGGCTCATCGAGGAGTACCGGCCGGAGGCCGCACGTATCAGCGCCGCGCCGCGGAGCCGCGGCGGCGCCATCGCGATCGTCGGCATTTGGCTGGCGCTCGCGGCCGGCGGCATCCTGCTCGTTTCGCGGGCCTGGTAATCGCCGCCAGCGTAGCCAGCGTAGCCCGGATGGAGCGAAGCGTAATCCGGGGCTGTCCTACCCAACCGAGCTAGAGCGACACAATCCGTCGCCGGCGCTCCCGCCGGAGTAACTGCGGGAGTCCCGGATTTCGCTTCGCTCCATCCAGGCTACTTGGCAGGTGTCCCGCTACTCTTCAGCCCGCGGCGTTTATCTGGTTCACGACCGCCTGCTCCAGCGCCGGCGACGTGGTCGTCGCAGTGCAGGTGTTGTCGGCGGTGTTGATCTGCACCGACAGCAGGTTGACGTTCACGCCGCAGACATCGGCCGCCACCGTGACCGGAAGCTGCACGGTGATCGGCACGTTCTCCAAGGCCACGTTGACGTTCTTGGCGATCTCGGCGCGGATGTCGGAGATGTTGACGTTGATGAGGCCGCCGGTGCCGGGAGCCGCGGCCGTGGCCGTTCCGGTGCCGGCATCAGTGCCGGAGCTCGTGCAGGCGGCCAGCGACAGAGCGGCGGCGCCTGCCAGAAGAAGCTTCCTCATCGGTCTCTCCAGGAGAATTGCTGATACGGCTCACTAACGGGCTGTGCGGTTCCCGGTTCCGCTCGCCATGCAACTGGCCAGGGGGGTCGACCCGCGCTCAAGCTCATTTGCACGTGCTCTCGCCTTGGCCTCAGCCCGCCGGCTCGATTTTCGTGTGGTGTGCCTCTCAATCCGCCTCTGCTGGGCCTTTGCCTCAACTCTCTCGGCGCGCCGCCCGGCCTTTCGCATGAGCTGCCTCGCTATGCGCGCCTGCTTGGCCTGCGCCTGCAGCCTCTCGGCGCGCCGGCCCGCTTTTCGCTTCGCCTGCCTCTCTGCGCGCGCCTGCTCGGCTCGCGCCTGCAGCCTCTCGGCGCGCCGGCCAGCTGTTCGCTTCGCCTGCCTCTCTATGCGCGCCTGCTCGGCCCGTGCCTGCAGTCTCTCAGCCCGCCGGCGGGCCTCTCGCTTCGCCTGTCTCTCTATGCGCGCATGCTCGGCCTGTGCCTGCAGCCTCTCGGCGCGCCGGGCGGCTTTTCGCTCAACCTGCCTCTCCATGCGCGCCTGTTCCGCCTTCGCCTGCACTCTGTCGGCGCGCCGAGCGGCTTGTCGCTTGGCCTGCTTTTCTTGGACTTGCTCCTGATGAAACGACAAGCCAGTCCATCTCTGATCCGCAACAACCGCCTCAAAAGCTTGCCTGTACCAGCAATATTCGAGTTCCAGCTCGGACAGGGTGGCGGGGTCCTTTTTCCAGGGCTTCTTTGGCCCGGCAAAGTGGATGATCGACGGATGCTTCGCGATGGTGCGGAATTTTCGCCGGCTCAGACCGAGCTTCCTGCCCCATGGCTCGCCAACGCCCGAGTAGAAATTGTATCTAATCCCAATCTCTAGCCAAGGCTGGCAGGCGAAATTCAGGAGACACTGATCCGAATGGAGCACATCCTGTGGTCGCTCTTTCAAAAGCCGCTCGCATTCGCCGGATACGTTGTGGCGGCGCCACTGCTCTAGGTTTATCAGCATAACACCAGCGTTGAAGTAGCGCCCGCCGAACTTCGCAGCAAAGTCCGGGCTTTCGACGCCATTCAGCGATGCTGCCAGATAGTGATCTTCTAAATCGGTGTCCCACAGCTCTGCTACGCTTGTCCGCACCAAAACGTCCGCGTCAAGGTATAGTATTTTGGCCATCTGAGGCGGCAGCAACAGGCCCGCATAAATGCGGTGATACGTAGCCCTCTTCCTCCCTCGCTTGACGGCGTGGCTGGGGCCCCGCATCCCACGGATATGGACACCTGGATTGAGCAGGTTGAAGCGTGCGCCGGCAAGATCGCACAGGAGACTCAAATCACGGAACGATTCCGCCTCCCGGGAGATAACGTAGACATTATGCGGCCCCGGGTTGTTTGTAAGAAAAGAGAGGACCATCGCCTCAGCGGCTTGGATGTACGGCCCTTCAGCGCTCGTCAGAATATCCATTACGCTTCATGACATCCGACAATGAGGTGTCCAGCCGTGCGGGGCAGTTCACGATTTCCCCCGTTCATCGCATGCGCTTATACCTGCCGCTCCACCATCATCTTCTTGATCTCGGCGATGGCCTTGGCCGGATTGAGATTCTTCGGGCAGACCTGGGCGCAGTTCATGATGGTGTGGCAGCGGTAGAGGCGGAACGGGTCCTCCAGATCGTCGAGCCGCTCGCCGGTCGCCTCGTCACGGGAATCGATCAGCCAGCGATAGGCCTGCAGCAACGCCGCCGGTCCGAGATAGCGGTCGCCGTTCCACCAATAGCTCGGGCACGACGTGGAGCAGCAGGCGCACAGGATGCATTCGTAGAGGCCGTCGAGCTTGGCGCGGTCCTCGCGCGACTGCAGCCACTCCTTCTGCGGCGGCGGCGACACCGTCTTCAGCCACGGCTCGATGAAGGCGTGCTGGGCGTAGAACGTCGTCAGATCCGGCACGAGGTCCTTGACCACCTGCATATGCGGCAGCGGGTAGATTTTTACCGCTCCCTTCACCTCGTCAAAGCCCTTGGTGCAGGCGAGCGTGTTCATGCCGTCGATATTCATGGCGCAGGAGCCGCAGATGCCCTCCCGGCAGGAGCGGCGGAGCGTCAGCGTCGGGTCGACCTTGTCCTTGATCCACAGGAGCGCGTCCAGAACCATGGGCCCGCAATCGTCGGTGTCGACGAAGAAGGTGTCGAGGCGCGGGTTGCGCCCGTCCTCCGGATCGAAGCGGTAGACGCGGAACTCTTTTGGCCGCGCCGCGCCTTGCGGCTTCGGCCAGGTCTTGCCTTCGCCGATGCGGGAGTTCTTGGGGAGGGTGAGCTGGACCATTTTGCTTCCTAGGTGAATGACCCTTGCGGACGTTTGGTGTCGCTCGGGCAATCAATGACATCATCTCGGAGTGATGGCTTCGCGCATTCGCGCTTGTAGACGCCGGCCGGAGAACAACCCGTGAGCTCCATTTCGCCGGATGTAAGCCGGCCGATCAGGCAAGTGGTGTCATATTTTGGGTTCCCGCCCTTCTCTTCAGGAACACCGAATGTGAGCAGGCGGCCTTGGATCCGATAACGGTAGGACTCCCCCCAACCCTCATTGCCGCCCAGAAAGAACCCGCCCGCGCTGCCATCAGGCAGGAAACAAAACTGCCTGTAAAAGAAGCCGATTGTACCGGGTGTTGGATCGTCCCTTCTCTCCGCCCAGCAACCCACGATCTGTGTATTCAAGTTCGCTCGACTGGCACCGATCTGGGAGGCGCAAGCGGCGGCCATCATGATCGCGGCGACCGGAAGCAACATGCTTGATGTCCTCACCGCCGATCCCTGCGGATCACCAGTTTCAGCCCCGACCAGACCGCGTCGATCGCCGCGACCTTGACGTCGACGAGGTCCAGCCGCAGCGCCGCCTCGCGCACCGTGTCCTCCGTCACGTCAGTCGGCACTTTGGCCGCCTTCTTGGGCCAGGAGACCCAGAGCGTGCCGTCGGGCTTGAGCGCCGCCTGCAGCGCCGCCAAGCGCGTGTTGATATCCGTTTTGCGCGTCGTGAAGGCATGGATCATTTCGAAGCTGCCGGGCGGCAGGTTTTCGTCCCAGCTTGCCAACCGCACGACGGCGCCGAACGGAACCGCCTCCGCCAGTTCCGCCAGCTCGGCCGGCAGCGCGACGAAGGCGGCGCGCTGCCCCTCTTTGTAGCCGAGTTTTTGGGCGAGCGGGGCGCGTCGTATAGCCCGCAGGGGCGAGCGACATGCCTATTGAGCCGGTACAGCCGGGGGGGCCGCACAGGCCGTTGCCGCCTTGTCCAAAAATTCCGCCAGAATCCGCAGATCGGGCTGCGCTTGCGCCATCGGGTCCTGCTCCGCCGCGCGCGGATGGGTGACGGTCAGGATGAGATAGTCCCGATGCCTGTCGTCGAGCTCCTCTGCCGCCCGTTCCGCCAGGCACGCGCAGCCGGCGGCGCCGAGTTTTGGCATCTCGGTGCCGCAGATCGCCGCGATTATCTGCTTCTCCTGGTCGATCGTGCGATTTGCGCTATCCTGGGCGGCCACCATTTCGGCAGAGGCGAAGAGCACGACAGCGCTCGCCGCCAGCGTCGATAGTCTCGCGATAAAACGCATTCTGCCTCCCGTCCGGAGCACCCGGAACTCACATCAATAAACCCGCTTCTTCGGCTCGATATAGGTCACGTCGTTGCTCAGCGTGTAGGTGTGCACCGGGCGGTAGTCGATGCGGATGCGGCGTCCCTCGACATCGGCCCAAACCAGGGTGTGCTTCATCCAGTTCTCGTCGTCGCGCTCGGGAAAATCCTCGCGGGCATGCGCGCCGCGGCTCTCCTGGCGGTTCGCCGCCGAGTGCATGGTGACCACCGCCTGGGCGACGAGGTTCTCGTATTCCAGCGTCTCGATGAGGTCGGTGTTCCAGATCAGCCCGCGGTCGGTGACGCGAAGATCGTCGGAGGCGCGCCAGACAGCGCCGATGCGCTGCTTGCCCTCGTCCAGCACCTCGCCGGTGCGGAACACCGCGCAGTTCTCCTGCATCACCTTCTGCATGCGCAGCCGGAGCTTTGCCGTCGGCGTCGCCCCGTCGGCATGGCGGGCACGGTCGAGCCGCGACAGCGCGTAATCCTCCGCCCCCTTGGGCAGCTCGGCGTGGCTCTCGCCGGGGCTTATCGTCGCCGCGCAGCGCGCGCCCGCGGCGCGGCCGAACACGACGAGGTCGATCAGCGAGTTGGAGCCGAGCCGGTTCGCCCCGTGCACCGAGACACAGGCCGCCTCGCCGAGCGCCATCAGCCCGGGCACCACGGCGTCCGGGTCGCCGTTCGCCTTGGTCAGCACCTCGCCGTGAAAATTCGTCGGGATGCCGCCCATGTTGTAATGCACCGTCGGCAGCACCGGGATCGGCTCGCGCGTCACGTCCACCCCGGCAAAGATCTTCGCCGATTCGGAGATGCCGGGCAGCCGCTCGTGCAGCACCGCCGGGTCGAGATGCTCCAGGTGCAGGTGGATGTGGTCGCGCTCCTTGCCGAGGCCGCGCCCCTCGCGGATTTCCAGCGTCATCGCCCGCGAGACGACGTCGCGCGAGGCGAGGTCCTTGGCCGACGGGGCATAGCGCTCCATGAAGCGCTCGCCCTCCGAATTTGTGAGGTAGCCGCCCTCGCCGCGCGAGCCCTCGGTGATGAGGCAGCCGGAGCCGTAGATCCCGGTCGGATGGAATTGCACGAACTCCATGTCCTGCAGCGGCAGGCCGGCCCGTAAAACCATGGCGTTGCCGTCGCCGGTGCAGGTATGCGCCGAGGTGCAGGAGAAATAGGCACGTCCGTAGCCGCCGGTGGCGAGGATCGTCTTGTGGGCGCGGAAGGCGTGGACGGTGCCGTCGTCCAGGCAGAGCGCCACCACGCCGCGGCAGGCGCCGCCGTCCATCAGCAGGTCGATGGCAAAATACTCGACGAAGAACTTTGCCGAGGCCCGGAGCGACTGCCCGTACATCGTGTGCAGCATCGCGTGCCCGGTGCGGTCCGCCGCCGCGCAGGTGCGGTAGGCGATGCCCTCGCCGTAGCGCGTCGTCATGCCGCCGAACGGCCGCTGGTAGATCTTGCCGTCCTCGGTGCGCGAGAACGGCACGCCCCAATGCTCCAGCTCGTAGACGGCCTCCGGCGCGTTCCGGCACAGATATTCGATGGCGTCCTGGTCGCCGAGCCAGTCGGAGCCTTTTACCGTGTCGTACATGTGCCAGCGCCAGTCGTCCTCGCCCATATTGCCGAGCGCCGCGGCGATGCCGCCCTGCGCCGCCACGGTATGCGAGCGCGTCGGGAACACCTTTGTGATGCACGCGGTCTTCAGCCCGGCCTGGCTGGCGCCGAGCGTGGCGCGGAGCCCCGAGCCGCCGGCGCCGACGACCACCACGTCGTAGAGGTGCTCGGTCACGGGATAGGCGCGGCCGTTCACGGTCGGCGCGCCGCCGTTCCCCTTGCCGATGTCCCGCACGTCCTCCGGCATTTTTTAGGCTCCGAACGCGATCTTTGCTACGGCGAACAGGCACACCAGCCCGACGCCCCAGCAGAACAGCCAGTTGCCGATGAGCAGCAGGAATTTCGGCACCTCGTCGTGCACGTAATCCTCGATGATGATCTGCATGCCGATCCGCATATGCACCACGGTCAGCAGGATCGACGCGACGAGCAGCACCGCCACCAGCGGCGAGGCCAGCACCTCCACCACTTCGGCATGGGGTTGTCCGACCAGCGCCACGATCAGCACGACGAACGCGGTGAGCAGGAACGTCAGCGCCACCGCCGTCACCCGCGAGACGATGAACTCGCCGGTGCCCTTCTTGGCCGACCCCAGCCCCCGAACTTTTCCGAGCGCCGTCCGCATCAGCTCCCCCCGCAGCAGCGAGCTCGCACCCGCCCACGGCGCCGAGCTCCCTCCTCTCCCCTCCGGACGGGAGAGGCCGAGTCGCGGAGCGACCGGGTGAGGGTCCAGGCCCCCTTCACCCTGCCTTTTCCCCGGAAGGGAGAGGAAGGCAAATCACCTCCACTGAAGCAAAGCGTCATCACCGCACCGCGTAGCCCACCACCCACACCAAAAACGTCAGCACCACCGAGCCGGCGAGCGTCGCCCACGCCAGGCCGTTGCGCGCCGCCGCGGAATAGCCGGCGCCGGTATCCCAGATCAGGTGGCGGATTCCGCCGAGCATGTGATGCAGGAGCGCCCAGGTGAAGCCGAACAGCACCAGCCGGCCGAACCACGAGGCGAAGAAGCCGTTGGCCGTCGCGAACGCCCCCGGCCCGCTCGCCGCCGCCATCAGCCACCAGGCCAGCAGCAGCATGCCGAAGGTGAGCGCCGCCCCGGTGATGCGGTGCACGATCGACATGACCATGGTGATGAGCGGCCGGAAGATCGTCAGATGCGGCGACAGCGGCCGCGGCGAGAGGGGCCGGGGTTTCAGGTTGGTCTCAGCCATGAAGCGCTCCGGCGGCACACATAGAGGAGCGCAGCGGAGGCGCAAGGGGGTGAGCAAGGCTGTCCGAGCCGATTTCCGGCTTATTCGCGAAGCCGGTTGGCTTGAGGCTGCGCGCCGAAATCGAGCATGCTGCGACCAAACGATTGGTCTCAACGTCTCGCCTCGCCGGAGGAAGACCGGGCCGCGCCCTCTGCGACCGCTACACGAGCGGCTGCAGCCCAGTAACTCTCGATTGACCCCCGGCTCAAACCGATCAATCCTGTCCGCCATCGATTCAGCCAATCCGAATGACACAGAACCTGTTCGACCCCTTGCTTACGATAGTTCATGCAAGCGCAGCCTTTCAGCTCTTGCGCGCTGGCATACACCTCCGCCTGTTCGAGATTATCGGCGAAAGCAATACAGTTGGCTTTGCCGACTTGGTGGCGAGGATACCAGCATCGACTCCGCGCGGCGAGGCTCTAGTACGCGGCCTTCTTGCTATCGGCCTCTTGGAGGAAGATACGTTCGCCACCGGCCACATTCGTAATTCTCCGCCTATAAGGCAGATACTGGAGCGCCAGGAATGGGCGGCATTCCGCGCGCTGGTTGACTTTCAATCCGAAATTGTCTCCGTCGGCCAGAGTGCATACCTGGCCTCCCTAGCGGCCGACACGAACAGCGGCATCCACAACTTTGCTGGTGAGGGCGACACTTTGTACGCTAGGTTGTCGGCCGATGACCGGCTTAGAACCGCGTTTTTCTCGTACATGCAGTCCTACTCACACTACGCCGCCCGGTATCTGGTTTCGTCCGTAGATTTTTCCAACACCGAAAGGCTTCTCGACGTGGGCGGCGGCGGCGGTGCGCTCGGCGCCGCGATTCTTGCCGTCGCTCCCGATATCAGTATCGATATTCTGGATATCGCCGTCGCTCGCGACACCTTTGCGGCGCAGCTGGGCGTCAGCGAGGCGGGCTACCGCATTAGATTTCATGAATGTGATATCCACCACGAAGCGTTTCCAAGCGAGTACGACGACGTTCTTTTTGCGCACCAGTTAGTGATTTGGTCCGCCGACGAAAATATCGCTTTATTGAAAAAAGCCTACACAGCTTTACGCCCGGCAGGTCGGGTGGTAATTTTTAGCTCTGTTGTAGATGATAACTTTATCAGCCCCAGCATGGCGGCGCTTGACACGATTTATTTCCAGACCGTCGCCTCCGGTGTAGGCCGGGTTTATGCATTCTGCGAGTACAAAGACTGGCTAACCCGCGCCGGCTTCGTCGATATCGTTGGAAAGCGGGTGGATACTTGGACGCCGCACGGAATTGTTACCGCGAGGAGGCCTCCGCTATGACGATTTCCACCGGCTCGCCCGACCCGCCGGGAAACGCCCGCCGCGCAGAAATGTCGGTAAGCGAAATTTTTCGCCAAGAAATCCTTACCGAGCGCAAGCGCTTCTTTTTAGCCGAGGCATTCCTTGTTGCGTTCGGGTTGTTGATTTACGCTTTGCACTATTTGGACAGCCCTAGTGCGCCGCCGTGGTACGAAGACTTCGGGTTCTACCTCACCTTGGTTCTTGGCTCCGCCTTCGGGTTTCTGGTGCATGGTGCGATTGCAATTTTTGTCTCAATCACTAGGGGAGTCGATGAATTTCTCGCGCGCTTCCGCACCGAGGTGGAGGGACTGAAGACCTTCTCCAGAGAGCAGAGTGCGGCATCGGCTCAGATGGTGACTGACGCGGTTAAAGCTGTTGAGGGCAAAGTGCGCCAGGAGGTGAGGAAGATAGACAGCCACCTGTCCACTGAATTTGAAACGAATATTGCCCCCGTTTTGAAACATATGACAAAACGTCACAAGCCGTTATCGACAGAAGCTTTGAAAGATCTTTGGAATTTCTTGCACTCTGCGAGCACATTGTATTCTGTAACTTACGTGCGACCGTTCGTCTGGTTGAGAGATGGTGAGTTACTTACCGTTTTAGCCTTACAGGCACATGTCCGCGGCCAGCGTCAGGCTGCTGACCCCAACAATAAACTGCATATGTACAGGTTTATTATTTGGGACCCTCAAGATATATATTCCCCCGAAGGCATAGATGTGATCAGAGCGTCAATTCTGGTAGGTGCAAGGACATATATCTTTCCAAAAAATGAACTTTACCGAGTTTTCGAGGCTCTTGAGCCCGAGCTTCATCGGTTTGTGGAAGAAGAATACCATGTGTGGCTTGCTTGTTCTAGTCCAGACGGCTGCATTGAAATACCTTCGGCAGGCCGATGGGGACAGGTGAATGACGAGGGATTTACCGACCCGATCGGGATGATGAGAGAGCAGCTGACCTCACCGGAGAATTTCCACGTTTTGATAGAGTACACTCGAGAAGCTGGCATATGAGATCAAGTGGGACGGCGTCGTGTCGATTGAAGAAAATACGCTGCGGAGTTCCATTCAGAGTGCGATAGCGGGAGGACGGCAGCAGCGCAGCGGCGGATCGGCGGCAAAGGCGGACGGCTGACCGGCGGTTCCCAGCGAACCAAGATGCTGTCTGGACCTATGAAGCTCCCTGTCGGCCATCACCGCAGTCAAGGACCGCCTCCCCTTCTATCCCAATTGCGTCGATGGGATCGAATGTCCAACGAGGGCTGAGCCGATAGCCCGCAAATGCGGAATCCCCGCTCCAGCATGGCCCGGCGGACTTCGCTAATGCTTCCGCCGGGCTGCACGCGGATGCCTCGCGCCGCATGCCCGTTCCGTATTTCGCATCTCCCGTCCCGGGCTGGTGGCGGCGCCTCGTTCGCCGATCAGAGCCTTTCGCGGATCAGTGTCAGGAAATAGCGCACCGCGCCTTGGCCGCCGAACCTGTAGCCGGGGGCCGTGCTGTTCCAGAGGCGCTCCAGCTCGGCGTCGGCGTGCGTGCCGTCCAGCAACTTTTCGAGACCCGCCCTGATGCTGCGCTTCGACTCTCGGGTAAAGGAATCCTGCAAGACGGAATCGACCCATTCCTCGATCGTTGCGTCGTCCCGCTTCGTCCCGCTGCCGGGGTAGAAGGCCATCGAAACCTATCAGAGCCTGTCGCGGATGAGCGTCAGCCACCCGCGCATCGCCCCTTCGCCGGCGAACTGGTAGCTGGGCGAAGTCATGTCCCAGGCGAGCTGCAGCTCGGCATCGTCATGCGTCCCGTCCAGCAATTCGTCGAGGAACGCCTTTGCGATGCGCCTTTCACGCGGCGTTTGAGAGTTCTGCACGACCCAATGGACCCACGCCTCCAGCGTCGGGTCTCCCACCTCCTCCTCGCTGCCCGGGTAAAAGGATATGGCGAGATTTCTGAATTCCTCCGGGACCTTCACGCGGCCCTCCTATTTCAGGACGTGATACTCATTGATCGGAAACGCCGTGTACACACGGTACCCCGACTCCCGGCGTGGGTCATGCCAAGCGGCCAAGAAGAGGCGCGCTATTGGATTGCGTCGCGGATCATCGCCAGGAAGCCGCGGAGTTCATCGTCGTGGGGGAAGGCCCAGTTGGGCGATGCGCGGTTCCATAAGGCCTGAAGCACTTTGCCGTCAGGCCGTGCGCGTAGGAGCTCCGTCAGGAACTGCTTCACGACAAGCTGCTCCTGCTGGTCCAAACACTGGAGCGCATTTGCTATCCAACCGGCCTCGGTCGAGGCTTCGAGAAACATATCCTGGTGAAAGCACCGCGCGAGTTGCCGGAACTCTGCTGGAACCTGCATGGCGAGCCCCTAATCGTTCAGCGGAAAGGCGGTGAGGACCGTATAGCCGTTTCTTGCAGTCCGATCATGGATGATGATGACACCAACCCCGTAGGTGTTCCGCAGATACGGCTGGGCGTGCGGGCGCGGTCGATAGGCCTCAATGCCTGTTTTAGAGGCGAAGACGGCGGTGAGTTCGGCCCTGCGAACATGGCCGCTGGCCACCCGATCGACCTTCGCCCGATTTTGCGCCAGAGTCGCATTGACCAGCTTGTTTGCCGCCATCAGCGAGGGAAACGAGCCGTCGCGCTTGAGTTCGACCGTAAAGAACAGGCTTCGATAGACTCCGGTACGAACGCGGGCGAGCAGCGACTCGGGACTTCGCCCGACATGCCTTGCAATCGTGTGGCCGCCGCGCCGCTCCTCTTCAAGCAGATCGATCGGAAATCCGGCCGGCCGCTCGTCCTGCGCGAGCCTTGTTGCCTCCTCGTCGGCGCCTCCGCCGACTCGCGTCCACTGTCCGCCCTCGGAACTGCCGGCCGGCACTCTCGGCTGGTTCGGGTCGAAGCCGGCCTTGAGCGCCAGGCGGAGCCGCAGCAACGCCAGCTCCAGCTGCATGGCGGCGGTCTCGCAGCGCATCTGCAGGAGCTTTGTCGTGAGCGAAGGACTGAGCATGCCGAAACTCGACGGATCGTATCTCTAAGATTTCAGTCCTAGGATAAAATCCCTCACCAGTCAAGCGGCTTTGCTTCGCGTGCCCGTCCCGGATTACGCTGACGCTCCATCCGGGCTACCACGCACTATGTCAGGCGAAGGCCTCTCCCGCCGCGCGACATCTGCATGGGCCTCTGCCGCGTCATCCTCCTTTGACTGGTTCAGTTGCCCCGTCCGCTCGGGCGCTCGGGTCCGGTGGCACGTCCCGTCCGTTCGGCGTTGAGCTCGGCCGCCCGATCCGCAATCGAAGCCGCCAGCTCCGGCATGATGAGGCGGATTTGCCGCGCCGCTTGCAGGGCGTTGTCGCAGGAATGCACCGGGTTGCACCGGCGCGATGCCGGCCGATCGGCGTTGCCGGCTCTGCGCATGGCTTCCTTGACGAGGAAGACGCGCGCATTGTCCGCGCTGGGATGCAGGTCGCGAAGCTTCTTGTTCGGCTTGAGCGGCTCTGGGTCCAGCGCGGCGATCGCCGCCACCGGAGGGCCGCCGGAGATCGGCCACGGCCCGCTCTCCCAATTGCCGCCGCGGATCTCCCGGCTCGCCAGCATGCTCTCCTCGTCCGTCAGGCGCTTTTGCGCCAGCACGACGAAGCCTGCTTCTTCGAGCGCGGCGACAACCCTTTGCAGACCCCAGGCAAGCCCCTCCCGGCGGACCAGGAACAGCGTCAATCCGGGCTCGGCCCGTACATCTCCGGAAAGCGCCTTGACCTTCGCCCTTGCCCAGTCGTCGTCCGGCAGGAGCCGCTCCAGATGATCGAGAGAGGGTCGCCATCCCTGACGCGCCAGCTCGGCGTCGAGCGCGTCCATCGCCATCTCGGCATCGAGCCCCAGCTCGCCGGCCAATCCTTGCAGTTTTCCGGAATAATCGTGTTCCGGGCGTTTGCTGGGGCGGAATCTCCGATCGGCAACGGCGATCCCCGACCGCAGGCCCTTGTGATAGAGGGCATGGAAAGCGAGGCTGAGGAAATGGTCCTCCCGGCAGGGCACCTTCGCCCCTGACGCGTGCCGCTCGGCGCGGTCGATGATCCGCCGCGCCAGATCGGGCGGGTAATACGCGACGCCGCGATAGCTGCCCCTGGGAAAGCCCGACACGCTGTAGACGTCGCATCTGACGAGGCGGCGGCCGAGCAGCCGGTCGAGCAGGCTTTCGCGCCGCAGCAGCGCTTTCAGCGAGGCGACATCCTCGTCGCGGACGAGGAGATCGATGTCCTCCCCCGTCTCGACCTGTGGCAGCCGCTCAAACCAGCGCAGCACGACGTAGCGGCAGCCCGCGGCGTTCAGGCGGGTAAAGAAGCGATCGAGCCTCTCTGCATGCACGAAACGTCGCGGCGACCGCTTGAATCGTTTTCTGAGGGCCTTGAGACTCGACGCTTTGTTCGTCCAGATCGCGCAAATCGATGGGCCTGCGGCCGGCGGGTCTTTCGCCATCTGACTAGCGCTCGATCACGCCGCAGGCGACGTGGGCGCCGGGTCCACCGGGAGCCGTTGCCGGCAGCGCGGCGGGCATCGCGGCTTTCCTGGCGTCTTGCATGGGGCGTTCTCTGTTTGGATTTCGGCAAGAAGGCAGGCGCGTCAGGGCAGTTCCTGCGGCACCGGTTCCCGGTGATTCGTGCCAGGCGATCGCTCGGTGTCCAGGTCTACTGCTCCGACAAGTTGAACGCCTCGCTTTTCATCTCGTCGGTCCATTGCCCCTGGACGTCCTTCACCACGGCTTGGCCGCAGACGACGCGGTTTTGCACGCTGTCGAAGGTGAGCGACGGCGACCCCTGCAGCTCCCAGCCCTTGTTCAGCGCCTCGGAAACCCTTTTGCAGAAGGCGGCGTCGTCGCCGCCGGTCAGTATCCGGTAGAGCCTCACCTCGCCTCTCCTCCAGGCAAAACGGCCTCGACCGGGCCGGCACGATCCACTAAGCCCGCCGCCGTCGCAGGTGAAGCGAAAAGCGCTCTTCCGCGCCGCCCCGTAGCCCGCATGGAGCGAAGCGCAATGCGGGAATGCCCTACGGCCAGTCCCGGATTTCGCTGCCGCTCCATCCGGGCTACGAACGCGCACGGCCGTCGCCGAGCCCCTGGACGGGAGCAGGATGAGCGAAGACATGAACTTTGACGTGGCGATCGTCGGCGGCGCAGCCATCGGGGCGGCGATCGGCTATTTCCTCAAGGCGGTGGAGGGTTTTGCCGGCTCGGTCGCATTGATCGAGCGGGATCCGGCCTTCCGCACCTCCTCCACCACCCTGTCCGCCTCCGGCATCCGCCAGCAATTCTCCACGCCGGAAAACATCCGCCTCTCACGCTTCGGCCTAAAATTTCTGCACGAGCTCCCGAAGCGGCACGGGCCAGAGGCCGATCCCGGCCTGCATGAGGGCGGCTATCTCATCCTCGCATCGCCGGAAGGTCTTGCGGCGCTGGAGGAGAATTTTCGCACCCAGATCGCCGAGGGCGCGCCAGTCGTGCTCCTCGACCGCGCAAAGCTGTCGGAGCGTTTGCCGTGGCTCGCCATCGAGGCAATCGCGGCGGGCGTGCTCGGCCTGTCCGGCGAAGGCTGGTTCGATTCCCACACGCTGCTGAAGACGTTCAGGGCCGGAGCGCGCAGCGCCGGCGCGGAGCTGCTGGCGGGCGATGTCGTGGCGATCGAGACCGAAGAAGGCCGGGTGGGGGCTGTCCGGCTGGCGGACGGCCGCCGCATCCGCTGCGGCGTCCTCGTCAACGCCGCCGGGCCGTCCGCCGGTCGGCTCGCCACCCTGGCCGGCCGGCCCCTCCCCGTCGAGCCGCGCAAGCGCACGGTCTTCGTCCTCGACTGCCCGGATGCTCCCAAAAATCTGCCGCTGGTTGCCGACCCCTCCGGCATCTGGGTCCGGCCGGAAGGGCGCGGCTTCATCGCTGGATGGTCGCCGCCAGAGGCGGAAGATTCTCCCGCCGACCCCGCTGACTTCGCGCCCGACCACGCCGTCTTCGAGGAAAAACTGTGGCCGGCGCTGGCCGCCCGCATCCCGTCCTTCGAGCGGCTGAAGGTGACGGGGGCCTGGGCCGGCCATTACGACTACAATGTCCTGGACCAGAACGCCGTCATCGGCCCCGATCCGGTCCTGCCGAACTTTCTCTACGCCAACGGCTTCTCCGGCCACGGCCTGCAGCACGCCCCCGGGATCGGCCGCGCCGTCGCCGAGCTGATCGTCCATGGCCGCTACCGCAGCCTCGACCTTGCGGTCTTCGGCTACGGGCGGATCGCCGCCGGAAAACCCCTCTTCGAACGGAACGTGATCTGAAATGGCACCGATCCGCGGCGCGGTTATCGCCATTTCCAGCCATGTTGCCCGTGGCAGCGTCGGTAATCGCGCCATGGTGTTCGCCTTGGAGCGGCTGGGATTCGAGGTCTGGGCCGTCCCCACCGTGCTTCTGCCGCATCATCCCGGCCATGGTCCGGCCGAGCGAATCGTGCCCGATGAGAGGCAGTTCGCCGCACTTCTTGAGGCCCTGCTTCAGGGCAGGCGCGCCGAGCGGGTGGCCGGTATCGTCTCCGGCTATTTCGCGCATGCGCCACAGGCCCACGCGGTCGCGCGCATCGTCCGCGCAGTGCGCCAAGTGCGGCAGGATGCGCTCTACCTCTGCGACCCGATAATCGGCGATGCGGGAAGGCTTTACGTCGACGAAAGCGTAGCCCTCGCCATCCGCGAAGAGCTCCTGCCGCTCGCCGATGCGGCAACCCCAAACGCGTTTGAATGCAGTTGGTTAGGCGGCGCGGCTGCAAACGAGCCTGACCTCGCCCGGTTGGCGCAAGCCCTGCCCACACCCACCGTCCTGGTCACCTCCGCCCCCGCTTTGATGCGCGGCCACATCGGCAATTTACTGAGCAGCCGCAAGAACTTGATGTTGTTCGAGCACCAAACCGTCGCGACTCAGGCGAAGGGCACGGGCGACCTGCTGGCCGCCCTCCTGCTCGCCCGCCGCCTGCAAGGGCACGACTGGCCGAAAGCCGCCGAACTGGCCATCGCCAGCACCTTCGAGATCGTCGCCGCGACAGCCGGCGCAGGCGCGGACGAGCTCCTGCTTGCGCCGATGCAGCACGCCATCGCGGAGCCGCGCGCGCCGGTCGCCATGCGCCGGCTGGGCGGCCACTGAGCCGGCCGGAGCCGATTGCATCGGGCGTCGCCGCGGCGCAGTGATGTGCCATGGCTTCGACCCTTGCGCGCTATCAGCGGATCGCGCCGCTCTACGATCTTCTGGATTTTCCCTTCGAGTATCGCCGCTATCGCGCGATACGCCCGCTGCTGTTTGAGGGCCTGTCCGGCCGCATCCTCGACGCCGGTGTCGGAACCGGGCGCAACATGCCCTTTTATCCGCCCGACGCAGAGGTGATCGGCATCGACATCAGCCCCGCTATGCTGGTGCGTGCGGAGCAGCGCAGAAAAAGCCTCCGCGCTCATGTCGAGCTCCGCCGGATGGATGTCACCGGACTGGGGTATCCGGATGATAGCTTCGACGCGGCGGTCGCCACTTTCCTGTTCTGCGTATTGCCGGAGGCCGACCAAGTTCCGGCCCTGCGCGAGCTCGGCCGCGTCGTAAAGCCGGGCGGGACGATCCGGTTGCTCGAGTATGTGCGACCGAGCGGCACGGTCCGGCGTGCCGTCGCGCGGCTATGGGAACCCTGGATGAAGTGGGCCTACGGAGCCGGCTTCGATCGGCGGACCGAGGAGCACGTTCCGAGCGCCGGCCTTGAAGTGATCGCCTCCCGCTTCGTCGTCGCCGACCTGATCAAGCTGATGACGGTCCGCGTTCCAGCCTAGCGGCGGCCGACCGCGGCGGAACGATGGAACTTGCCAGTTCGCTCTTCCGAGGCGGGCTTGGGCTTCCGCGCCACGGCAGAACGGAGCAGCTGGTGAGCGGCCGCCGCATGGGCCATCTGGTGCCGATCGCGTTGAGCACTGGCCGTAGAGGTGGTACAGACAGCGCCCCGTCCCCACAGGGAGGCAGCCTGGAGGCTGTATGGGCAAGCGTGCAAATATTTGGCGCCGCTGTCGCAAGCTGTTTCGATCGGCGGCGAGGCTGGTTCTGCAGCAATCTCCGCGCAGCCTTGCCGCCCCCGCTTCGGCTGGCGTAAGCTATCCCAGCGTTGCGGCAGGCCTGCTTGCCAACACCCCTATTCTCATCCCTGTGTTCAACAATCCGACGTATCTCAGTAGCATGCTTGACCAGCTCAGGTCGAAAGGTCTCAGGAATATAGTCGTCGTAGACAACGCTTCTACCTCGCCCCAAATGAAAAGCTTTTTGCAGAAAATTCCCCCGGAAATTACTCTGGTGCGGCTGGCTAGAAATCTGGGGCCTCGCGACATCTTCCAATCCGCTGTCAATCTACAGCACCTCCCGAATGTGTTCTGTGTTACCGATCCAGATCTCGAGCTCAACCGCGATCTGCCTGACGATTTCCTCGTTGAGCTGTTTGGCCTTACCGAGCGGTTTAGGATCGGGAAAGCGGGGTTCAGTCTCGATATTTCAGATCGCGATGCGATGCGCGATGACCCAGTTGCGTTTGCGGAAGGGTCGATGAAAATTTGGGAATGGGAGGAGCGTTTTTGGACGAACCATGTCGGCTTCACCGAGGGCGGAGATCCGATCTACAAGGCGAAGATCGATACCACCTTCGCTCTCTACAACAAGACGTTCTTTCGTCCCGACAGATTTACCGCAGCAGTACGCGTCGCGGGGCGGTATACTTGTAGACATCTGCCGTGGTACAAGAACGACCGCATCCCTGAGCAGGAGCAGAAGCACTACAGGCGCAAACAGAAGTTTTCGACATATGTGCGTAGCAAGGGAGGCGGCGTTGGCGCCTAGCGCGGTGCTGGAGTCTGCGCGGTGCAACGGCGCACGATAGAGCCGGCGCACGGACGTGTTTATTGTTTCTTCCATCGCCATAATCTTAGCCCGGAGTAGCTATGTTTGGATGGCGCTGGGCTGGGAGTCTGGATCGGCGTAGGCGAGAGATCTGGCGTTGCTGCAGCCGCGCGGATCCTGGGCAGCACCGCGCGACAGCATTCCCGCGCATAGCGCCGCTTCAGCCGGTTGAGTTGCGCCGCACGGAGGGCCCCTGCGCGCAGGAACAACAGATTATACTGCCACAACGGCCTCTGAACGTCCCTGAACATGGGCACCAGGCCGTGTCCCCCAAGCTTGCGGATGATGTCGCTCGCCAACTTCTGCCCCGCCCAGCGCTCCTTGTTTTCAAGTTCCGCGTAAAGGGCCACGCAGCTGGAGAGGGTTTTTGGAGATCCGTCGAGCACGGCGTCGACTGCGCCCTCCACATCGATCCACAGAGCGCAGGTCGTCGGCGGGTCCGCCGCAAAGAAGGCGTCGAGGGTGGTCGCAGGCACGTCATATGAGGAAAAGGCCTTCGCGTCGGTGTCGCGAAGCACACTGCCCATCGACAGGCGCTGTTGGCCGCGTCGCGTCGGTACATGCAGCGTGCGCGTTCCGCTCGCTTCGGCAATGCAGGCATGGACCGTCTCGACCCCATGTCCGGCAAGAGCGGCGCGGTATTTGGCGTAGACTTCCGGATGCGCCTCGAATGCGATGACGCGAGAGGCGGGCAATGCTGCCTTGATCGACAGCGAGAACGCTCCTTCGTGCGAGCCGACCTCAAGGACAGCGGCGGGCGCCAGCTTGTTGACGGCGTCCACGAACACCTCACTCAGAGCAGCGGTTATTCGGGCCCGCTGCCTCCGGCCCACGACCTCGTCCTGGTCGACGAGGCCTTCCAGCAAGGCGCCCTGGAAGTCCGTCTGACATGCAAGCGTCGCGATGTATTTTTCGTCTACCACCACCACCCTCGCTCGCTGAAACCGAGCAGACCCTAACAACGTTCGGCGGATGTATCAAATCGCGGAACCGGCGCGGAACCGGAGTCAGGTCAGAGCTCGACGTCCGACCTGGACTTCGTCAGGCCAACCGACCGCAGGACCCGCCTGGCCAGGCGGCGCCGTGACCGACGTCCCTCCGGCGTCCGTTCAAAAAGGTTCGGCCAGATAGGCTTGGGCTCCCGCTCTATGTGTATCCCGCATTGCCGGAGCACCGTGCGCGTGGCCGCAGCGGTGAAATTCCGTCGATCTGTGAAGCTGGCAAATGAGGCATTCCCACCGTGAAAGTTTCGGATCCACATCGGATCCGTCGTCATCGGCAAGAACACCTTGCATCCGGACAGGAATAACCGCGCATGCTGGAAGGCATGCACGGTTTCGAGATTTTCGCTTAAGCTGGCTACCGACTGCACCCGCGTGCAAAAGGCATTGTTCGGGGATACATAGAACCTGCAGCGGCGATTGAAGTAATCGGCTCCAATCGGAAACACCAGCCAGAAGTCGTCCAAACCGGGCTCGTAGTGAAGGACGGATGCGGCATAGGACCGTACATGTTCCAGGAAGTGCCTGTTCACGGCATCGTCGTTGTCCAACCGCGTCGTGAGGAGCTGCGTCTTGCCAGGAGGCAACCGCGCCAGGATTTCTCGCGAAGAGATCGCGCCGATGTCTTCAAAGATGCCGTCGACCGCTCGTTGCCAGGCCGGCACGATCCACGGATGTTCTTTGATGGCTTCAAGCACCGGCTGGACTGCCTCCCGCAATTCCCCGTCAAACGCGATCAGCCAGACATCCGGACGCCTCGTCTGGTTGATCATCGACGGTAGGCAGAAGGTCGTAAACAGCTCGAGCCGGGTTTCCAGCCAGCGGCGACGCTTCCTCTCTTCCGCTCTGGGTGCCGTTTTGACCTGCCCTGACCTCAGATTGTACCTGGTCAGCACGACCTGGTAGGCTGACAATTCGAACCGGTCCGATGAGTGATAGACGCTGTCGCCCAACATCGGCATGCGCGTTCCTCGCAAGGCTTACAACAATCAGGTGGGGTTTAGGCGCTACGGGCGCGGTGCAGTAGAAGATGGCCCTGGCGACAGCGCCGGCTGTCGAGCGTGCCGGCGCGGCACACTAGCGAATGAGGCGCCGGGCGGAAAGGTTCGGAATTCCGCTTACGACGATCGGCGGACTTGCTCCCTGCCGAACGCGTCGTCGCGAGCGTCAGGAGATGACCGGGTCGTCATGGCAGTCGCGCGTCGGTCGCGGTGGCATCGGCGTCTGCGGCGGCGGCTGCGGCGTTTGCTGGGCAACCGCATCCGAGGAAGCAAGCACCACGGCGCCGGGGGCAAGAATAGTGGCTGCGAACAAAGCCGCTGAGATCAGGCGAAGCATGGTTCCTCCGATGCGCCGTCAGGATCTGCAAGGATATAGGCCTTCGGGCCGGGGGCAATCGGCCGGCGGTTACAGCTCCCACAGAATTGAACGCCCGCTCGAAGGCGGCCGGCTCCAGCGCGCTTGTCCGCCGGCGGGACCGCACTAGGTGAGGCTCGGCGGGAGGAAGGCGGCGGTGCCATGGAGGCAGCATGGGCACGCCCCTCAGCATTGCGCTCGATATCGACCGCTTGATAGCCGAAGCGCGCCGAAGCGACCAGCCGCTCGACGTATCGGCCCGCGCGGCCGAGCTCTATTTGCGCTTCCTCGCCTCCGGCTGCTCCAGGGGCCAGATCGCCGAGGCGCTTGTGCACGAAGCGGAAGCCGCCGGAGTGACACTCCACTGAGCCTGACGGGGGCTGGCCGCGCCGCCGGAGATCGCCCTGTGGACAGGTCCGACACGTTCTGCAACGTGTCGGCATGGCGACATCCGCTCACGACCGCAACACGGCCGGCACCGGCCCTGATTCCGGCATCGCGCTCCGCTTCTGGCACGGCATGCCGCTCCGCGTTTCCACCGAGCTTTTGCGCGCCGGGGGCCTTCGCAACGTGGAGCCGGCCTATTGGCCGCGCGTTCTCACGACGAAATTCTTCGGCCTCGCCAATTCCGCCTTGGAGGTCGTTCAGCAGCAGCGCTACGGCGGTGCAATCGAAGCGACGGAGATCAGACATGCGCCAATCGTCATCCTCGGCCATATGCGGTCGGGGACGACGCTGCTGCACGAGCTGCTGGCGCTCGACCGCCGACTGAAAGCGCCGAATGTGCGGGAATGCTTTACGCCATGCCACTGCCTGGTGAGCTCGCGGATGGTGAAGGGCGGGCTCACCGCATTGCTCCCCGCCAAGCGGCCGCAGGACGAGATGGCTTTGAGCTTTCGCCGTCCCGGCGAGGAGGAGTTCGCGCTGATGAATATGGGCCTGCCCTCCCCTTACCGGCAGGCGGCGTTCCCGAACAACCCCGGCATCGACGCCGAATACCTCGATTTCAGCGGCGTCTCGGACGCGGACCGGCGCCGCTGGCAGGACGGCCTGCGCTGGTTCGTCAAGCTGCTGACGCTCAGAAGCGGCGGCAGGCGCGTCGTGCTGAAATCGCCCTTCCACCTCGGCCGCGTCCGTGTCCTCCTCGAGACATTCCCGGAGGCGCGTTTCGTCCACATCGTCCGCGACCCTTACCGGGTGTATCCCTCGGCGGTGAACATGGTGAGGCTGTTCTATCGGCTGCAGGGCTTCCACAAGCCGCATGAGCACGGCCTGGAGCAGGATGTGCTTTCCTGGTTCGAGCGGCTCTACAGCCAATTCGAGCGCGACCGGCCGCTCATCCCCGCCGGCCGCCTGCATGAGCTCCGCTACGAACAGCTGGTCGCCGATCCGCAAGGCGAGCTGCAAGGCCTCTATCGGGCTTTGAACCTCGGCGATTTCGGCCCGGTGCTGCCGAGGCTCCAGGCCTACCTGGAGGCCAGGAAGGGCTACCGCACCGGCAATTTTCAGCTCGATCCGCAGACGCGCCGCCAAATCGACCGGCGCTGGGGCCCGTATCTCCGGCCCTACGGTTATTGCGGCGAGATGGCGCCGAGCGGGCCGGAGGCGGTCGCCGGCTGATCAGGCCGCCATGCTCCTACCCACGGGCGAGCGGTATCGGGCACCGCCGTTTGGCTGGGGCTCGTTTAGAAGGGCGCGTCCCGCAGCACCGCCGAATGCGCGGCCGGCGGCGCTGCTGCCGTCGCGCGCATCACGACCGATAGACCCGCAGCCACCATGACCGTGACGAGGAGTTTCAGGACGAACGCCGCTTCGCTGCTCATGGTGCGCGCCTCCGGGGCGAGAACTCCGGCGCGGCGGCTGGGTTCCACGGCGTTCGGCCAATCCGCCCGAACGCTGCGGAGCCGCAGGTCGCGCCAGCAGCACGGCTTAGGCCCTTGCTAACCAGCCATGTTCTGACGGCATCGCTGCGTTGCAGCGCGGTCGCTTGTGCAGCGCACTACCGCGCTTACCTTGGGAGACAAGAAGCCGATAACGGCCGAATTCAAGGACAACGCAAATGGTATCTCTGCCCGTCTCGCATCTCGCCCCCCGCCCCGGTGAGCACGCCAACACGTCCCGGCTCGCCCGGATGGCCGCCGCTATCGGCGATTTCTTCGAGATTTTCGGCGCTGCCATCCGCGTGACGCGCGCCGTCGAGTCCCGCCATGATCCGGACCGGGGCGATCTCCGCACGCTCGGAATCAACCAGCCGCTGCCGAAATATTGGTAAGAGCGGCGAGCTTCCCCCGTCCGCCGGCGCAGCAGCCGTAGCGCCGAGGCATTCACGAGCCGTTCAGCTGTATTCTTCGATGCTCTCCGGCGACCGCAAATCGGCGGTCGCATCGGAGAAAAGCGCCAATGAAGACGGTGCAGAGGGCAATGGCGGCAGTCGTGATCGCCGCAGTCGGGCTGGTTTCCTTCTCGGCTCCCGGCATCGGGTCCGCTTTCGTCGCGTGGCGGGTCGCCGATGTCGCCAGGAGCGACCTTCTCAACGTCCGCGCCTATCCCAGCTCCAGCTCCCGCGTCCTGGTCGGCTACCCCAATGGCACGCGGCTGAGCATGACCGGCCGGTGCACCGGCGGCGTGAACCTCGACGCCATCCAGAACCGCCCTGCGTGGAAGCAGCGGCAGCTCGTCCGCTACAAATGGTGCGAGGCCTGGCTCGACCCGACCGGCTCCGGCGAATACCGCAACGGCTGGGTCTACGGACGCTACATCAGACCCGCCTGACGCGTATTTCGTCCTCGTCCCGCTTGGCGCTTGCAGGTTCCGCGGCCGGCTCGGATCTCGCGAGGCCCTCCGAAACGCGGCGATAGCCAAGCGCCAGAATACTGAGGCTGCCGAGGGCGAGCACCAGTCCGCCGGCAAAGATGGGCCAATCCATCAGCGGCAAATCCGTGCCGAGCGGCACGCCGGTGAAGAACAGCGCGGCCCAGGCCAGCGCCGCGACCGGCGCGGCCGCCACGAACGTGACCACCATTCCGAGCGGCCGCCGCAGCCGCCCGCCGAAATAGCCGGGACGGGCGAACACCAGGACAAGCGCAGCCGAAAAAGCCACGACTGCGGAAACGACGAGCAGCAGGCCCATCCCGCGCGCGCCGGTCTGCTCGAAGCCGGCCAGGAATGCGCCGATGACCAGGAGCAGGACAAAGGCAAGCAGGCTCGACCCGAACGCCCCTGCAACGACCAGCAATCTCAATTCAGCCTCCAGCACCGGCCGCTGCCCATCGGATCGGCGCAGGCCAGCTGTCATTTTGTGGGACTACCGACATTCGATACGGCCGCTCTTCCCTCTGCCAACCATGAGATGCAGTATGGCGCGGAGTGGTGCCGCCGCCTTCGACGCAAGCGGAACATCTATGCCGCCGAAGGCGTTCCGGCCTAAAGTTCGAAAGTCGGCTAAGGAGGAAACGATGAAGCCTTTTTCTGGGATTCTGGCTTTTGCCTCGGCTCTGGCGCTCAGCGCCGCCTCGGCTTCCGCCGTCGATTTGTCGCTTGTCTCAGGTTCCGTCGGCACCGATCTGGAGCTGCTCCGCTCGCAGCTCGACAAGTTCGAACAGGCGTCGGGGCACAAGGTCGACCTCGTGTCCATGCCGGCCTCCAGCACGGATCAGTTCGGCCAATACAGGCTCTGGCTGTCGGCCCAGAATGCCGACATCGACGTCTACCGGACCGACGTGATCTGGGCGCCGCAGCTCGCCGCCCATTTCGTCGACCTGACCGGCGCCGCGAAGGATGTGGTCGCGCAGCATTTCCCGTCGATCATCGAGTCGCAGACGGTGAACGGCAAGCTGGTCGCGATGCCCTTCTTCACCGACGCGCCGGCCCTCTACTACCGCAAGGACCTGCTGGAGAAGCACGGCGCCAAGGTGCCGACCACCTGGCAGGAGCTGGCCGACACCGCCAAGCTGGTCATGGACAAGGAGCGCGAGGCCGGCAACGCAAACATGTGGGGCTTCGTCTTCCAGGCAAACGCCTATGAAGGGCTGACCTGCAACGCGCTGGAATGGGTGAAGTCGAACGACGGCGGCCAAATCGTCGAGCCCGACGGCACCATCTCCATTAACAACCCGAAAGCGGCGGAAGCCATCAACCTGGCAAAAACCTGGATCGACACGATCTCGCCGCCGGGCGTGCTCTCTTACCAGGAAGAGGAATCGCGCGGCGTCTGGCAGCAGGGCAATTCGGTGTTCATGCGCAACTGGCCCTATGCCTTTCAGCTCGGCAACAGCGACGATTCCCCGGTCAAGGACAAGTTCGACGTCACCCCGCTGCCGGTCGGGCCCTCGGGAGAGCGGTCGGCGGCTACGCTCGGCGGCTGGAACCTGGCGGTGTCCAAATATTCGCCGAACCAGGAAGCGGCGATCGAGCTGGTCATGTACCTGAGCTCGGCGGAGAACCAGAAGGACAATGCGCTCCGGGCCTCGCGCCTGCCGACCATCCAGGCCCTCTACGACGATCCCGAGATCGCCGCCGAGCAGCCGATCATCCCGCGCTGGAAGGAGGTGTTTCTGAACGCCGTTCCGCGCCCTTCGGCTCCGACGCAGAAGAGCTACAACGAGGTCTCCAAGGAGTTCTGGTCCGCCGTGCATAACACACTGTCCGGCGAGGGCACGG
The DNA here is from genome assembly GCA_963846475.1 of uncultured Alphaproteobacteria bacterium. Taxonomy (GTDB): domain Bacteria; phylum Pseudomonadota; class Alphaproteobacteria; order Rhizobiales; family Afifellaceae; genus DASWJZ01. The sequence continues at coordinate 494,227 of CAWJVZ010000004.1, forward strand.
CCGAGGAAAATCTCGCCCAGCTCGAGGGCCGGCTGAAGCGCCTCCGCGGGTCCGGCTGGTAGTCTCGCCATAAGCGCCGGCGGCCGCAGCCGCCGGCGCTGATCGGGTGCATTGCCGCTGACCGGGGGGAAATGTGGCAACAGTAGCATCGACCGATTTCCGCCCGAGCGTCGGCAAGCCGGTGCGCTCGCAGCTGACGCGGCAACGGGTCCGCTCGGCCTGGGTGTTCCTCCTGCCCATGCTTGTCGTGCTTGCCGCCGTCGCCGGCTGGCCGCTCCTGCGCACCATCTATTTCGGCTTCACCGATGCCTCGCTCGACAATCTTCAGGGCGCCGAATGGGTCGGCTTCCGCAACTATCTGGAATATGTCGATTACGGCGACGGCACCGGCGAGTGGTTCGGCCTGCTGGCCGATCCGCTGTGGTGGAAGGCGGTCTACAACACGCTCTGGTTCACGGTCCTGTCGGTCTCGTTCGAGACGGTCCTCGGCCTTATCGTCGCGCTCGTGCTCAACGCCAACTTCAAGGGCCGCGGCCTGGTGCGCGCCGCCATCCTGGTGCCCTGGGCGATCCCGACCATCGTCTCGGCCAAGATGTGGGCCTGGATGATGAACGACCAGTTCGGCATCCTCAACGACATCCTCATCCGCCTCAACCTCATCGACCGGCCGATCGCCTGGGCAGCCTCGCCCGACACGGCGATGATCGCGGTGCTGATCGTCGATATCTGGAAGACGACGCCCTTCATGGCGCTCCTCATCCTCGCCGGCCTGCAGATGGTGCCGAACGACATCAAGGAAGCCACCCGGATCGACGGGATCCATCCGATAAAAGTTTTCTTCAAGGTGACGCTGCCGCTAATCCGCCCGGCCCTCATGGTCGCGGTGATCTTCCGTGCCCTCGACGCCCTGCGGATTTTCGACCTGATCTACGTGCTCACCCCCAACAGCGAGCGGACCATCTCCATGTCGGTCTTCGCCCGCCAGAACCTCTTCGACTTCGACAAGTTCGCCTACGGCTCCGCCGCCTCGACCTTCCTTTTCGTGACCATCGCTCTGATCACCATCGTCTATCTCAAGGTCGGCCGGCTCAATCTGGAGGGCGGCAAATGAGGCTCCGCCGCACTGTGCAGAGCGTCCTCTTCTACCTGCTCGTCGGCGTCATCATCCTGTTCGCCGTCTTCCCCTTCTATTACGCCATCATCACGTCGTTCAAATCGGGCACGGCGATCTTCAACATCGACTATTTCCCAAAACAGTTCTCGTGGGCCAACTACGTCTCGGTCATGACGACCGGAAATTTCCCGCGCAACCTGCTGAATTCGCTGATCGTCTCCTTCTCGGTCGTGGCCATCTCGCTGTTCCTCGGCGTGACGGCCGCTTACGCGCTGTCTCGCGTGCGCTTCCGCGGCCGCCCCACACTCCTCCTTATCATCCTGTCGGTGTCGATGTTCCCGCACATCGCGGTGCTGGCCGGCCTCTTTGAGATGATCCTTGGCCTCGGCATCTACAATTCGCTCTTGTCGCTGATCTTCTCCTACATGATCTTCACGCTGCCCTTCACCGTCTGGGTGCTCACCACCTTCATGCGCGACCTGCCGATCGAGGTGGAGGAGGCCGCGATCGTGGACGGCGCCACCCCCCGGGTCATCATCTTCAACGTCTTCCTGCCGATGATGTGGCCGGCGCTGGTGACCACCGGGCTGCTCGCCTTCATCGCCGCCTGGAACGAGTTCCTCTTCGCCCTCACCTTCGTCTCCAACGACGCCAGGCGCACCGTGCCCGTGGCGATCGCGCTCCTCTCGGGCGCCACCGAGTTCGAAACGCCGTGGGGCATCATCATGGCGGCCTCGGTGATCGTCACCGTGCCGCTCATCGTGCTCGTGCTGATCTTCCAGCGGAAGATCGTCTCCGGTCTGACCGCCGGCGCCGTGAAGGGATAGGCCATGGGCGAAGTCGTTCTCAACAGCGTCGACAAGGCTTTTGGCCAGGTGCACGTGATCAAGTCGGTCGACCTGTCGATCAAGGAAAGCGAGTTCTGCGTCTTCGTCGGGCCGTCAGGCTGCGGGAAGTCGACGCTGCTACGGCTCGTGGCCGGGCTGGAGGACGTGACCTCGGGCTCGATCTCCATCGGCGGCCGCGACGTCACGGAGCTGCCGCCCGCCCAGCGCGGCATCGCCATGGTGTTCCAGTCCTATGCCCTCTACCCGCACATGAACGTTGCCAACAACATCACCTTCGGGCTCCGCACTGCGCGCAACGACAAGACCGACACGGAGCGCCGCCTCGCGCGCGCGGCAAAGATGCTGCAGCTCGACGCGCTCCTCGACCGCTATCCGCGCCAGCTCTCCGGCGGCCAGCGCCAGCGGGTAGCCATCGGCCGCGCCATCGTCCGCGAGCCGGAGGTCTTTCTGTTCGACGAGCCGCTGTCGAACCTCGACGCGGCGCTCCGCACGCAGATGCGCATCGAGATCGGCACGCTCCACCAGGAGCTCGGCGCGACCATGATCTACGTCACGCACGACCAGGTCGAGGCGATGACGATGGCCGACAAGATCGTCGTGCTGAACGCCGGCCGCGTAGAGCAGGTCGGCGCGCCCCTCGACCTCTATCACCGGCCGGCCAATCTCTTCGTCGCCGGCTTCATCGGCTCGCCGCGCATGAATTTCATGACCACCCGCATCATCAAGTCGAGCGGCGGGCTCGCCCGCGTCGAGCTGCCCGGCGGCGGAATCGTGTCCGTCCCCATCCAGGGCATCCGCTTCCAGAAGAACGCTCCGATCGTGCTCGGCATCAGGCCCGAGCATCTGACGGTCGGCGACAATGCCGGCGCGCCGGTGCCGGCGGACGGCGAGGCGGAGCCGGACGTGGGCGCCCCGCGCGGCCCGCCGCCCGGCCTGCTCGGCATCGGCGAGCCGATGCACGCCAAGGGCACCGATGGCTACATCCCCGGCACGGTGCGGCTCGCCGAGCATCTCGGCGCCGAGACGATCCTCTATGTCGAGGTGCCCGGGTCGGAGCCGATCCTCATCCGCTCGGCCGGCATCACCCGCGAAAAACCGGGCAACCCGGTGCGCGTCCGCGTCCCCGCCGACGCCTGCCTGATATTCCAGCCGGACGGCCCGGCGCTGGTGACAGGCAGCGCCGCGATCAACTGAGGCTGCGGCCGCGTGCCGTTCAGCCCTTGAGCACAGCCCGCCCGGCATAGCGCGCCGCCGGGCCGAGCTCTTCCTCGATGCGGATGAGCTGGTTGTATTTCGCCGTGCGGTCGGAGCGGGCGAGCGAGCCGGTCTTGATCTGCCCGCAATTGGTCGCCACCGCGAGGTCGGCGATCGTCGAATCCTCCGTCTCGCCGGAGCGGTGCGACATGACGGCCCGGTACGCGGCCTTGTGCGCCGTCTCCACGGCGTCGAGCGTCTCGGTGAGCGTCCCGATCTGGTTGACCTTCACCAGGATGGCGTTGGCGACGCCCTTCTCGATGCCTTCCCGGAGCCGCCTGGAATTGGTGACGAACAGGTCGTCGCCGACCAGCTGGCATTTCTGGCCGACCGCGTCCGTCAGCGCCTTCCAGCCCTCCCAGTCGTCCTCCGCCATGCCGTCCTCGATGGAGATGATGGGATAGCGGGCGACGAGGTCGGCGAGATAGGCGGCCATCTCCCCGTTCGACAGCACCCGGCCCTCGCCGTCGAGGCGATAGCTGCCCTCCCTGAAAAACTCCGTCGAGGCGCAGTCGAGCCCGAGAAAAATATCCTCGCCCGGCCGGTATCCCGCCTGCTCGATCGAGCGCATGACGAACTTGAGAGCATCGTCGGCCGAGGCGAGGCCCGGCGCAAAGCCGCCCTCGTCGCCGACATTGGTGTTGTGGCCGGCGTCCTTCAGCGCCTTCTTCAGCGTGTGAAAAACCTCCGAGCCCATGCGTACCGCCTCGGCAAAGGTTTCGGCGCCGACCGGCATGATCATGAATTCCTGGAAATCGATCGGATTGTCGGCGTGCACGCCGCCATTGATGATGTTCATCATCGGCACCGGCAGGAGCCGCGCATTGCTGCCGCCGACATAGCGGTAGAGCGGCAGCGTATTGGCCTCCGCCGCCGCCTTGGCGAGCGCCAGCGACACGCCCAGGATGGCGTTGGCGCCGAGGCGGCTCTTGTTGTCCGTGCCGTCCAGCTTGATGAGCGTCTCGTCGATCTGGACCTGGTTCTCGGCATCCATGCCGCCGATGGCGTCGAAGATCTCGCCGTTCACTGCGTCGAGCGCCTTCCGCACCCCCTTGCCCAGGAACCGCTTGTTATCGACGTCGCGGAGCTCCACCGCCTCGTAGGCGCCCGTGGACGCGCCGGAGGGCACGGCGGCGCGGCCGAGCGAGCCGTCCTCCAGCGTGACGTCGACCTCCACCGTCGGATTGCCGCGGCTGTCGAGAATCTCGCGGCCCAGTATGTCGATGATGGCGGTCATGGCGCTCCCCTCAAAATCCGCGCTCCCTTAGGCGAACTTCGCCTGCGGCGAAAGCCGCACAGCGGAACTCAGCGGGCGCTCGACGGCGCTACTGCACCTGCGCTAGTCCGTACTGCATGGAAACCAAGCACCTGGGCCACCCCACGCGCCAGCCCGCGACGCCGGATGAGGCTGAGCTCGACCGCGTGCCGAACGCGCATCCCGATACGCACTACGTCGCCCGCTTCACCGCCCCGGAATTCACCTCGCTGTGCCCAGTCACCGGCCAGCCCGATTTCGCCCACTTCGTCATCGACTATGTGCCCGACCGCTGGCTCGTCGAATCGAAGTCGCTCAAGCTGTTCCTCACCTCGTTCCGCAACCATGGCGCCTTCCACGAGGACTGCACGCTGACGATCGGCAAGCGCCTCGTCCAGGCGATCGAGCCGCGTTACCTCCGCATCGCCGGCTATTGGTATCCGCGCGGCGGCATTCCGATCGACGTCTTCTGGCAGAGCGGCGAGCCGCCCCATGGCATATGGCTGCCCGACACCGGCGTGCAGCCCTATCGCGGCCGGGGCTAGGCAGCCTTCGCCAGCCGGTCGAAGCCGATCAGCCGTTCCAGGAGCGCCTCCATCCGGCCGAGCGGCACCATGTTCGGCCCGTCGGAGGGCGCGTTGTCAGGGTCCTGGTGCGTCTCGACAAAAATTCCTGCCACGCCGACCGCCACCGCGGCGCGGGCAAGCACCGGCACCATTTCGCGGTCGCCGCCCGTCGAAGTCCCCTGTCCCCCGGGCTGCTGCACCGAATGCGTCGCATCGAAGATCACCGGCGCGCCCATCCGCTTCATGATCGGCAGCGCCCGCATGTCGGACACGAGATTGTTGTAGCCGAACGAGGCGCCCCGCTCGGTCAGCAGCACGTCGGCATTGCCGCTCTCCAGGACCTTCGCCAGCACGTTCTGCATGTCCCAGGGGGCGAGGAACTGCCCCTTCTTGACGTTCACCGCGCGGCCGGTCTTCGCAGCCGCGACCAAGAGGTCCGTCTGGCGGCACAGGAATGCGGGGATTTGGAGCACGTCCACAACCTCCGCCACCTCGGCGCATTGCGCCGGCTCGTGCACGTCGGTCAGCACCGGCAACCCGAATTCTTTGCGGATGTCGGCAAAGACTGGCAGCGCACCGTCGAGTCCGACGCCGCGCCTTCCCGTGAGGCTCGTCCGGTTGGCTTTGTCGAAACTCGTCTTGTAGACGAAGCCGATGCCCGCCCGGCCGCAGATTTCCTGCAGCGCCGCCGCCATGTCGAAGGCGTGATCGCGGCTCTCCATCTGGCACGGCCCGGCGATCAGCGTGAGCGGAAGGTCGTTGCCGAAGCGGACGTTGCCGACCGCGACATGACTATTCGGTCGAGCCACGATCCTCGGTCCTGAAAGCCAGCGTGGCGCCGAGGCCTGGGGCGGGCGGGATGACGATGCGGCCGTCCTGGCGGGAGGCGGTCGGGCCGGCATAGCCGATGGCCCGGTCGAGGTCCGCCACGACGACATCGAACGCGGCGAAGAGCAGGCCGCGCCGCGGCTCCGGCGCGGGCACGCCGTAGCGGGCGCGGAACCCGGCCGGGGTGAGGATGGCGATCGCCTGGCCGTCGACAGCCGACTCAATTCCGTCTTCGATCTCGTCCGGCTCGGGAACGCCGGTCGCGGCGGCAAGAAATTTCCGGAACTCTGCCGGCTTCTCCGCCACGGCCACGACGGCCGACACCCCCGCCGCGCCGTTCGGGTGCTCCAGGAACGGCCCCTGGAACAGCGCGTCGGTGGCGATGTGCTGGCAGGCGAAGAAGCCCGCATCGGCAGCCGCGGCATCCTCGGCCCCGACGATGGCGAAGCCGACCTCCGCTTCCGAGCCGTCAGGCATCGTCGCCTTGCGCGTGAAGCGGAAAACCGGCCCGGCGCCGAGCCCGGCACGTTCGAAATCGGCGCGATCCGCCTCCGCGTCTGCGCTCCGCAGCGCCACCATGGCAAAACCTTCGCCCTGCCGTTCGGTGTAGCGCTTGATGCGCTTGACGAAGAACAGGCCCTCCGCCGCGGCCATGTCGGCCGCCGCCCGGTCCACGATGGTGATCGGCTCCAGGAAAGTGCGGTCGGCGAAGAAGACCAAAGCGTTGCCCGTGCCGAAGGGGTGCCGCGCGTCGGGGGCGACGTTGAAGCCGAGGCTGGTCAGCCGCGAGCGCGCCAGCATGAGCGTGGTGACGGGCAGGACCAGATGGTCGATGCGGCGGTATCTCGTTTCCAAGCCGTGCTCCGTCAACCGCGGGCATCTGCCTCGTCGGTCGATGAGGCTGTCACTATCGCCGATCCTCCGCGCCGTCAAAGCCGGCCAACGGCGCGTTTCGCCACTGGCTGCAGCCAGGCCCCCCGCCTGCCGGCGCACCGCACCTCTGATTCGGTAAGCTCCGCTGGCGCCTCCCCATCGGATGAAAGGGCAGCGAACTGCCCAACTGGCGGTTGGACTTCGACACGGCGGGATGGACCCTCTTGAAGGTCCTCGGGTTGATCTGGACCGGACTGGCCCTATCCCTCGGCGCGCCGTTCTGGTTCGACCTCCTGCAGAAGTTCATGGAAAGGCCCGGCGCGGGCGTTAAGCCGGAAGAGAAACCGGCGAAATAGGTAGGACGGCATTCATCTCCGTGTGCCCGGACAGCGGTACCGGGTACACCTCATCACACCAGCCTCGACTGCTCCACCGCGGCCTCGATGAACGAGGCGAACAGCGGGTGCGGATCGAAGGGCCGCGATTTCAGCTCGGGATGATATTGCACGCCGATGAACCAGGGATGGTCGGCGAACTCGATCGTCTCCGGCAAAAGGTTGTCGGGCGACATGCCGGCGAAGCGGAGGCCCGCCTCCTCCAGGCGATCCTTGTACTCGATATTCACCTCGTAGCGGTGGCGATGCCGCTCCGATATCTCGCTGTCGCGGTAGATATCCGCGATGCGGCTCTCCTTCTGCAGCAGCGCCGGATAGGCGCCGAGCCGCATGGTGCCGCCGAGGTCGCCCTGCGCCATGCGCTGCTCGAGCTGGTTGCCCTTCAGCCATTCCGTCATCAGGCCGACCACCGGCTCGTCCGTCGGGCCGAATTCCGACGAGCTCGCCTTCTCCACCCCGGCAAGGTTCCGCGCCGCCTCGATCACGGCCATCTGCATGCCGAAGCAGATGCCGAAATACGGCACTTTTCGGGTGCGGGCGAAGGTGACGGCGTTGATCTTGCCTTCCGTGCCGCGTTCCCCGAAACCGCCGGGCACCAGGATGCCGTTCACCCGCTCCAGGTACGGCGCCGGGTCCTCCTTCTCGAAGATCTCGCTCTCGATCCAGTCGAGGTTGACGCGCACCTTGTTGGCGATGCCGCCGTGCTGCAGCGCCTCGATGAGCGATTTGTAGGCGTCCTTGAGGCCGGTATATTTGCCGACCACGGCGATGGTCACCTCGCCTTCCGGGTGGCGCATGATGCGGGTGATCTCGCGCCAGCTTTCCAGGTCCGGCGCCGGCGCGTTCGTCTCGCCGAAGGCGGCGAGCACTTCGCGGTCGAGCCCCGCCTCGTGGTAGGCGACCGGCACGTCGTAGATGGACACGACGTCGAGCGCCGGGATCACCGCGCTTTCCCGCACATTGCAGAACAGCGCCAGCTTTCGGCGGTCGCCGTCCGGGATGGGCCGGTCGGAGCGCACCAGCAGGATATCGGGCTGGATGCCGATGGAGCGGAGCTCCTTGACCGAGTGCTGCGTCGGCTTGGTCTTCAATTCGCCGGCGGCGGCGATATAGGGCATCAGCGTCAGATGGATGAAGACGCTGGATTGGCGGGGCAATTCGTTGTCGAGCTGGCGGATCGCCTCGAAGAACGGCAGCGCCTCGATGTCGCCCACCGTGCCGCCGATCTCGACGAGGACGAAATCGTAGCCCTCGTTGCCGTCCAGCACGAAGGCTTTTATCGCGTCGGTCACGTGCGGGATCACCTGCACGGTGCCGCCGAGATAATCGCCGCGCCGCTCCTTGGTGATGATCTCCTGGTAGATCCGCCCGGTGGTGATGTTGTCCTGGCGGTTGGCCGAGCGGCCGGTGAAGCGCTCGTAGTGGCCGAGGTCGAGGTCGGTCTCCGCCCCGTCGTCGGTGACGAAGACCTCGCCGTGCTGATAGGGGCTCATCGTCCCGGGGTCGACGTTCAGATAGGGGTCGAGCTTTCGCAGCCGCACCTTGTAGCCGCGCGCCTGCAGCAGCGCGCCGAGCGCCGCCGATGCGAGACCCTTGCCGAGGGAGGAGACCACGCCGCCGGTGATGAAGATGTACCGCGCCATGGGCCTTGAGCCTTAGCGGTCTCCGGTCGATTCGGGGAGTCCCAAATTGCGGCCGCCCCGTTCGGCGCGACCAGGACTATTGCGGCGCGGGTGCCGGTGCGGGCGCTTGCGGTCCCGGAGCCGCGGGGACTGCGGGCACCGCAGCGGCCGGCCCAGCCGGAGCGGCCGTGCTGTCCGCCGCCGGCGCGGCGCCTTCGGCCGCCGGAGCCTCGGTGCCGCCCGCATCTTCCGCGGCCGGCGGAGCCTGCGGCCCGCCGAGCCCCTTCAAAACATCCTCGGCGCTGGTCGGCGCGCCTGCCGCCGGGGCGGGCACGGGAGGTGCCGGCGCCGCAGGTTGGCTCTGGCCGGGCAGCGTGTCGAAGATGTCGGAGGGCCGCGATTCCATGCGCGCCAGGAATGCCAGGCCGATGGAGGTCATGAAGAAAACGATGGCCAGGACCCCGGTCGCGTGGGTCAGCACGTTGCCGGCGCCGCGTCCGGTCATGAAGCCGCCCGCGCCGCCGCCGATGCCGAGCGCGCCGCCCTCGGAGCGCTGCAGCAGGACGAGGCCGATCATGGCCAGCACCACCATCAGGTGGATCACGATGAGTACAGTCGTCATTCAGTCTTTCCTTGGCGGCGCTCCTCTATCACGAGGCGGCCGCCGCTTTGAAGCCTCAGCCGCCCGCCGCGGCGCGGGCGATGGCCAAAAAATCGGCCGCCTTGAGGCTCGCCCCGCCGACCAGCCCGCCATTCACGTCCGGCACTCTCAGGATCGCGGCGGCATTCGCCGGCTTCATCGAGCCGCCATAGAGGATCCGCACCTCGCGCCCCGCCGACCCGAAGCGCGAAGCGAGGCCGGCGCGGATATGGGCATGCATGGCGGCAATGTCACCCTCGCCCGGCGTGCGGCCGGTGCCGATTGCCCAGACCGGCTCGTAGGCGACCACGACGTCGGCGGGATCGCCGTCCGGCACCGAGCCCGCGAGCTGGCGCCCGACGACGGCGAGCGCCTCGCCGGCGTCGCGCTCCGCCTCCGTCTCGCCGATGCAGACGATGGCGCTCAGTCCGGCGCGCCGCGCGGCGAGCGCCTTGGCGCGGACTTCCGCATCCGTCTCGCCATGGTCGGTGCGCCGCTCCGAATGGCCGACGATGACTGCGCCGGCGCCGGCATCCGCCAGCATTTCGGCGGAAATGTCGCCGGTATGCGCGCCGGCGGCTTCGGGGTGGCAGTCCTGGCCGCCGATGCGCAGCGGCGTCCCGGCGGTGCGCCGCCGCATCCGCTCGATCAGGATTGCCGGCGGGCAGAGCATCAGCGTCCACCCGCCCGTCGAGCGCCCGCGCGCCTTCGGCGACCGCCACCGCCTCGTCGAGGTCCGCGGCAAGGCCGTTCATCTTCCAATTGCCGGCGATCAGATGGCGCATGTCGGTCCATAACTCCAGCGCCGCCCGGACGGGCAGGCCGATCGGCCTTGGCAGCGCGGAATGGGGGTCTTATGTTGATGTGCCGGGGCGGCGACGCACCCGGCCTTTTTCTGTCGCGAGAGGCTTTTTCATGCTCGACGCATTGCGTCAAGGTGCCAAGGGCTGGGTGTCGAAGCTCCTGATGGGCCTCCTGGTCATCAGCTTCGCCATCTGGGGCGTTTCCGGGCAGTTCGCCGGCTACGGGGCCGGCACGCTCGCCACGGTAGGCGACGTCGAGGTCAGCGTGCCGGATTTCGCCCGCCGCTATCAGCAGGTGCAGCGGACCGGCCGGCAGGTCAGCCCCGAGCAGGTGCTCGACCAGATGATCCTCAACGCCGCGCTGACCGACGAGGCGCAGGGCTACAATCTCGGCGTCTCCGACGCGCATGTGGCGCGCGTTATCGCCGAGGACCCGAGCTTCGGCGGCCCGAACGGCTTCGACCGCGACCGTTTCCAGGCCGTCCTGCAGAATTCCGGCATCGACCGCGACGATTACGTCCGCGACATCCGCGACAGCCTTGTCCGTGAGCAGATCGCCACGTCGCTGAATGCCGGGGTCGACGTGCCGCAGCCGCTCGTGGAGGCCCTCTACCGCTTCCAGAACGAGGAGCGCACAATCTCCTTCGTCGAGGTCGACGCGTCAGCCATCGAGCCGGTGGGCATGCCCGACGCCTCTACGCTGCAGGCCTATTTCGAGGAAAACCAGGACCGCTTCCGCGCCCCGGAATACCGAAAACTGGGCATCCTCACCCTCGATCCCGCCGCCGCCGCCGATCCAGCCGCCGTGACTGAGGAGGCGATCGCCGCCGAATACGAGGCCCGCAAGGCAAGCCTGACGCGGCCGGAGCGGCGGCGGATCGAGCAGCTCCGCCTGCCGACGCGGGAAGCGGCCGAGGCGGCGCTGCAGAAAATCCAGGCCGGCGCCGATTTCGCCGCCGTTGCGCAGGAGAACCAGGTCGCGCCGGAGAACCTCGATCAGGGCCTGAAGACCCGGGCCGAGTTCCTCGACCCGGCGGTGGCGGAGGCCGCCTTCGCCGCAGAGCCGAACGTCGTCGTGCCGGTGCTGGAGGGGGCCCTCGAGCCCTCGCTCATCCGCGTCACCGAGATCGAGCCGGGCGCGGTGACGCCGCTCGCCGACATCGCGCCGCGGCTCCGTCAGGACCTCGCCGCGCGCACCGCCCGCGAGGAAATCCGCAGCCTCTACGACCAGATCGAGGACGAGCGCGCCGGCGGCGCCACGCTGGCGGAAATCGCCGCGAAGCTGGAGCTCCCCTACCGCGTGGTGGACGGCGTGGCGCAGGACGGCACCGCCCCCGACGGCACCGCCGTCGCCGACCTCCCCGCCCGCGAGCAGCTCGTCAAGGAGGCCTTCGAGAGCGATGTCGGGGTCGAAAACAACCCGCTCCGCGCCGCCGATGACAGCTATGTCTTCTACGACGTGGTCGACATCGTCCCCGAGCGCGACCGCACCCTCGACGAGGCGCGCGAGCAGGTGACGAAGGAGTGGCAGGCGGAGGAGATCGCCAACCGCATCGGCGAAAAGGCAAACGCCCTGCTCGCCCGCCTGCAGCAGGGCGAGCCGCTGGAAAAGCTCGCCGCCGAGATCGGCAAGCCGGTGCAGGTGGTGGAGAAGGTGAAGCGCGGCGCGCCGCCCGCCGGCCTCAGCGCCAACGCCGCGGAGCAGGCTTTTGCCGGACCCGAGGGCCATGTCGCCAATGCCGAGGCCGACACGCCGCCCGCCCGCGTGCTGCTCAAGGTCGACAAGGTCATCGTCCCCGCCTATTTCGCCGAGGCCGCCGACGCGCGGGCGATCCGCCAGCAGCTTGCCGCGGCGCTCCGCAACGACCTTCTGCAGACCTACAACCGCCAAGTCCTGCAGTCGCGCGAGACGCGCGTCAACAACGCCGCCCTCGCCCAGCTGACCAGCACCGTGCCGACCCAGTAGCGCGGCGATGCAGGTAGAGCCGCGCATCGAGGCTTTTGCGGAGATCTACGAGCGCGGCGAGCCGCAGCTGGTCTGGACCCGCCTCGTCGCCGATCTGGAGACGCCGGTCTCCGCCTTCCTGAAGCTCGCCGGCAGCCGCCGCAACGCCTTCCTGCTGGAATCGGTGGAGGGCGGCGCCACGCGCGGCCGCTATTCCATGATCGGCTTCGACCCGGACCTCCTCTTCCGCGCCGACGGCGACCGCGCCGAGATCGCCCGCGCTCCCGACCTGCAGCGCTTCCACCCCTGCCCCGCCGGCACGCTCGCCGCGCTCCGCGCCCTCATCGCCGAGAGTTCTGTCGCCGTCCCGCCGGGCCTGCCGCCGATGTCGGCCGGCATTTTCGGCTACCTCGCCTACGACATGGTGCGGCTGATGGAAGAGCTGCCGCCCGCAAAAAGCGAGGGCATCGAGGCGCCCGACGCCATCCTGGTCCGCCCGCGCATCGTGGCGATTTTCGACAATGTGAAGGACGAGCTCACCATCGTCACCCCGGTCCGGCCGGCCCAGAATCTCTCCGCCCGCGCCGCTTACGAGCGCGCCGTCGACCGCCTCATCGACGTGGTCGACGCGCTCGACCGGCCGCTCGACCATTCCGCGGCCCCGGCCGACCTGGCGCTGAACGGCGCCGTTGTCTCCAACACGACGCCGGCCGAATACAGAGCGATGGTCGCCCGCGCCAAGGATTACATCGCCGCCGGCGACATCTTTCAGGTCGTGCTGTCGCAGCGCTTCGAGGCGCCCTTCCCGCTCCCTGCCTTCGCCCTCTACCGGGCGCTCCGCCGCGTCAACCCCTCGCCCTTCCTCTATTTCCTCGATTTCGACGATTTTTCTATCGTCGGCTCCAGCCCCGAAATCCTGGTGCGGGTGCGCGACGGCGAGGTCACCATCCGCCCGATCGCCGGCACAAGGACGCGCGGCGCCACGCCCGACGAGGACAAGCGGCTGAGCCAGGAGCTCCTGGCCGACCCCAAGGAGCGCGCCGAGCACCTGATGCTTCTGGACCTCGGCCGCAACGACGCGGGGCGCGTCGCAAAGCTCGGCAGCGTGCGCGTCACCGATCAGTTTTTTGTCGAGCATTACAGCCACGTCATGCACATCGTCTCCAACGTCGTCGGAAAGCTCCGCGACGATTGCGACGCGCTCGACGCGCTGATCGCCGGCTTTCCCGCCGGCACCGTCTCCGGCGCCCCAAAGGTGCGGGCGATGCAGATCATCGACGAGCTGGAGAAGGAGAAGCGCGGCCCCTATGCCGGCTGCGTCGGCTATTTTTCCGCCGACGGCGCGATGGACACCTGCATCGTCTTGCGCACCGCCATGGTGCGCGACGGAAAGGTCTACGCCCAGGCGGGCGCCGGCATCGTCGCCGATTCCGACCCCGATTCGGAGCAGCTGGAATGCGTCAACAAGGCCGCCGCCATTTTTAGGGCCGCCGACGAAGCCCGCCGCTTCGCCAGCCAGGCGCAACGCGGGCAATAGCGCCAACCCTCTCCGGTTTGGCTGCACCCGCTGGACGACCGGTGCGGAAATGATAGCAACGCGACTGACGATGTCGGCGCGTCTAACCACGTTCGAAAACTCGTCCCGATGCAGAGAGTATATGGGTTGACAAACAATCGCCTGAAGTCGGTAAGTTAGGCAACATTTGAGGTTGGGGTTGGCTGACGCGCGGACAAGGCGCTGATTGCGCTTTTCAGGTGTTGCAGTGCAGAGAAGGCAGAGGTGAGATGAGAATATTCTTTCAATCTGCGGCTACGGTTCTGGCTGTCCTGGTTTTGGCCAGCAGCGCCAGGACTCAGACAACCCTTCCGGGCGCTGCGGAATTCGGCCTGACCGAGCGGGAACTGGTCCAGGCGGTCGAGAAGGTGGAGGCTGCGATCGCGCAATGCATGCGCGAACAGGGCTTCGAATACGTTGCCGCAGATTACCAGACTGTCCGCAGCGGAATGGAAGCGATCATGTCCCTGCCGGGACTGAGCGAGGAAGAGTTCATAGATCAGCACGGGTTTGGCATATCCACCCTCTACACCGGTCAAGCGCCGCAGCTCGTCGATGGCTATAGTCCCGCCAGCGTGGGCCTCGGCGAGCGCAACATCCAGATTTATATGAACCTCTCGCCGGCGGATCGGGTGGCCTACAACCGGGCGCTGTTCGGCGAAAACACCGAGGCGAGCTTTGCGGTAGGGCTCGACACGGAGGATTTTTCGCGCACCGGGGGCTGCACGCGTAGGGGGATTGAGCAGGCGTTCGAGCCCGACCAGCTGACCTCGGCCTACTACAATCCACGCGATACGCTGATCAAGAACGACCCCCGCATGCGGGAGGCCTACCGGACCTACGCCGACGAGATGCGGAAGGCCGGCTTCAACTACAGCGATCCCGAGGAGGTGGAGGCTGACATCAGGGAGCGCCTCTATGCCATCACCGGCGGCGCATCGATTCCGCTGGAGCAGCTCTCGCCTGACCAGTTGGCCGAGCTGAAGAAGCTTCAGGAAGACGAGCGGCGGGTCTCGGTGATCAACTTCGAGCTGGAGGAGGAGCTTATCGAGCCGCTCGAGGAGGAGATCGAGGCGGAGCTGTTTGCCGGTGGCGTGGACTGAACGCGCCGGACGCGACGCATCATCAGGCGTTCGTCATGAAGAGGAGTCGATTGACCGCCCTCTTTGCTGTTCTGGCGGTTGTGGCCGTCATCGCGGTGGGCGGCTGGGTCGCAGCGGCGCGCATTGAATCCCCCGCGGAGATCGCGGCCCGCACCGCCCCGCCGAAGCCGTCGCTCATCCTGGTGCCGGTCGAAAAGCGTGTGCTGAGTTCCAATATCGTGACCCGGGGGACGGCCCGCTTCGGCTTGCCGCAGCCGATTTCGATCGCGCCCTCCACTTTGAAGTCCGGCACGGCAGGATTGATCACGACTCTCCCCGCCGTTGGCGCACAGTTCGAGGAGGGCGATGTGATGCTCACCGCCTCCGGGCGGCCGGTGCTCCTCATGGCCGGCGATATCCCCGCCTATCGCGATCTCGTTCCGGGCCTCTCCGGCAAGGATGTCCGGCAATTGGAGGACGGCTTGAAGCGCCTGGGCTTTGATCCCGGTCCGGTCGACGGCGCCTATGACGAGCAAACCAGTTCCGCAGTCGCCGCATGGTACGAGGCCGCAGGACATGAGCCCTTCGGGCCGACGCCCGAGCAACTCGCCGAGGTCCGAGGTCTCGAATCCGCGCTTGCCGACGCAGAGAAACTCAAGATGTCGGCGGACAGCGCAATCGGTCCAGCCGATCTGGCGGTGGAGGCTGCGCGGAAGAAGGCAGAGCATGCCCGCAGGGCGGCGGATGCTGAGGTCCAGACCGCCATCCGCGAACGCGATGCGGCTTCCCTGGACGGAGGCGCGGCTGCGAGCGTTGAAGTCGCACGGGCGGCTTTGGATGCGGCGATTGTCGAGGGCGAATTCGAGGTTCAGAGCGCAATCGCCGCAAAGAAGATCGCTGAGTTCGAAGCGCAGCTCGCGGCGGACGGGCTGAAACGAAGCGCGGCGGAGCTGGAGGCGGCGCGTCGAGCGCTCGGCGTGCAGGTGCCTGCGGACGAGATCGTCTTCATTCCCGCTCTGCCGGTTCGCGTTCAGGAAACCTCAGTTCCGGTCGGTGCTGAAGCAAGCGGTCCGGTGATGTCGGTGACGGACAATAAAATCACAATCGACTCGTCTCTCGCGCTCGATGCCGCCCCGCTGGTCAAGCCGGGAATGGAGGTCGACATCGATGAAGCTGCCTTCGGTATCAAGACGAAGGGCGTCGTCGAACACGTCGCGGACACACCCGGGACGCACGGCGTTGACGGCTATCACATCTATCTGGCGGTTGGCGTCGACGAGACGCCGACGCAATTGGACGGCTTCTCGTTGCGGCTGACGATCCCCATCCGATCCACCGGGGGACCCGTTACGGCTGTTCCGATGAGCGCCGTCTCTCTCTCCGCCGATGGGACCTCGCGGGTCCAGGTCGAAGATAACGGCCAGCTCTCCTATGTCGTCGTGGAGCCGGGACTTGCCGCTCATGGCTATGTCGAAGTAATGGCTCGTGATCGAGAGCTGGAGCCAGGTCAGCTTGTCGTGATCGGCGCCAAGGATGGCGAGCCCGCTCCCGAAGTCCCGGCTGAACCGGTTCGCGGATCTGCCGATGTGGATTTGTTGCATACCACCCTGGAGACGATCTGCACGATCACACCACCGCCTGCGCCGTCGGCCGGATCCGGCGATAGCGACCGCGGTTTGACCTGGCATTTGGGATCGTGGGTGCGGTGGACCGCGGGATGTCCGTCTGGCCCAAGCGGGACGCCGCATGCATCGTAGCATTGCATCTCGCCAGCCCTCTCGGCGCTAGGCGCTGAAGGAACCACGATGGCTCAAAGCGAAGGGACAAGCGCCACGCGAGTTCTCGAGCTGAACAATGTCGGAAAGCTGCATGGAGTCGAGCCGCCGGTTCGCGCGCTCGACAACATCGATCTGTGGGTGGAGCGCGGAGAGTGGCTGTCCATCACCGGCCCGTCCGGAGCAGGGAAATCCACGCTGCTTCACATCATCGGCTGTCTGGATCGGCCCACCAGCGGCCAGTACCTGTTCGAGGGCATCGATACTGCCGAACTGAGCGACAACGAGCGCGCGGGCTTGCGCAGCCAGCGCATCGGCTTCGTCTTCCAGGCCTTCCGCCTGCTGCCCTACCGGACGGTCCTGGAAAACGTCATGCTGGCGGAAGTCTATCGTCGCGGCTCGCCGAAGGGCCGGGAGGAGCGCGCGCGCCAAGCCATCGAGCGGGTCGGGCTCACGCACCGGATCGATTTCCTGCCGACGAAGCTGTCGGGGGGCGAGCAGCAGCGGGTCGCCATCGCCCGCGCGCTCGTCGGCTCGCCAAGCCTGCTCCTGTGCGACGAGCCGACCGGCAACCTGGACTCCAAAACGTCCGCCGATCTCCTCGATTTGTTCCAGCAGCTGAACCAGCAAGGCCTCACTCTCGTCGTGGTGACGCACGACGAGAATGTGGCCAGCCGTGCCGGCCGCCACGTCCACATCGTTGACGGCAAGCTGACCCCTCGCGGTGGAGAGATCGCCAAGGCGCCGAGCGCCTCCCGCTGGAGTGCGGCCAGGACGGCCTTGTCCCGATCGGGAATAAGCGTTCGCGATCTCCTCAACGAAGCGCTTGCGGGCATGCTGTCGCGGCCCGGCCGGATGGCGTTGACCGTGCTCGGCGTGGTCATCGGGCTGACGGCTCTGGTGGCGACGCTCGGCCTGACGCGCACCGCCGGGAACAGGATCATCAGCCAGTTCGACCAGGTTGCCGCCACCGAGATCTTCGTCACCGCCAGGCCGGGCGCCGCGGGCATCGTCGATCCCCGCGCCATTCCGTGGGATGCCGCGGATCGCCTGCGCCGCCTCAACGGCGTGGTTGCCGCCGGCACGCTCAGCGACCTCGATATCGGCGACGCGCTGGTGAGCTCGTCGCCGGTGAAGGATCCCGCGAATCCGACCGCCTTCAAGCTGCCGGTTCACGCCGCATCGCCCGACCTCTTCCGCGCCGTCCGGGCCAGGCTGCGGAGCGGGCGCGTGCCGGACCTGGGGCATTCCGACCGGGCCGACCGCATCGCCGTTCTCGGTCCGGATGCCGCCGCTCGCCTCGGCATCGCCGACCTAAAGCATCTTCCGGCGATCTCGATCGGCGACCATGTCTTTCTGGTCGTCGGCGTCCTGGACGATGTGGCCAGAAAACCCGAATTGCTCGGCGCGGTGCTGATCCCGGAGGGGACCGCCCGTCGCGACTTCGGGCTGGCCGGCCCGGGCACCGTCGTCGTGGAGACACAGATCGGCGCCGCCGGCCTGATTGCCGGCCAAGCCCCGCTGGCGCTCCGGCCCGACGATGCGCGCGCCCTGAAGATCGAGGTCCCGCTGGAGCTCAAGCGCGTCCGCGACGAGGTGCAGGCCGATGTCAATGTGATGTTCCTGCTGCTCGGCGGTCTGTCGCTGATCGTCGGTGCCATCGGCATCGCCAACATCACCCTGGTGTCGGTCATGGAGCGGACCGGCGAAATCGGCCTCCGCCGCGCCATCGGAGCGACCCGCGCCCACATCGCCGCGCAATTCCTGTTCGAGAGCGCCTCGATGGGTGTGGTCGGCGGCATATTGGGAGCAAGCCTTGGCGTCATCGTCGTGGTCGCCGTGTCCGCCTACCAGTTCTGGACCCCGGTGTTGGATCCCGCCGCACCCTTCCTCGCGCCGCTCATCGGCGGGCTGATCGGACTGCTTTCCGGAGCCTATCCGGCTCTGCGCGCCGCCCGGCTGGAGCCGGTCGAAGCCTTTCGGAACTGAGGCTTTTGCGCCGGGCGCGCCCCGCCAGCGCCGCTTAAACTTGGCCCCTTACCCTGAGGCGCGCCGCGGAGCGGCGCCTCGAAGGCCGGCCGCAGCGACGGCCACTGCCTGATCAACAAGCCCCAAAAACCTGCTGCTTCCTCATCATCGGCGAGGAGAATTCGCAGGCACCCGGAGTGTCCGGCCCGCTGTCTCCTCTTGATGATTCTTCGTGCCTCCTCAACAAGCTGAAAGGCACCCTCGCTCGCTAATCCGCTTAACGCCGGTCGTGCTTCTCCCAAGGGCGGTTCTATCTGAGGATGCTTCCCACGTAGCTGTTCGCAAGCGTCCCCTTAAAGGTCGAAACTCTGCGGCAGGATGACGAGGTCGCGGATCGTTACGTTCCTCGGCCGGGTCAGCATGAACAGCACGGCCTCGGCCACGTCCTTGGGCTCCAACAAGGCTCCGGCCGCCTTCATCTGCGCCAGCCTGTCTTGATCCCAGTCGCTAAGCAGCGCCGTGATGACAGGCCCAGGTGCAACTTCGCCGACGCGGATGCCGTGCTTGAAGACCTGGCGCCGGAGCGTATGCACGAACGCCTGCACGGCGTGCTTGGAAGCCGTGTAGATCGGCTCGACCACCACCGGGACATGGCCGGCGACCGAGCTGGTGACGATGATGTCGCCGGTCTTGCGCTCCACCATGTGCGGCAGCACGGCGTGGACGCATCGGAACACGGCGTTGACGTTCAGGTTCAGCATGCGATCCCAGGCGTCGGGATCGCCGCCGACGACGTCTCCGCCGACATAGGAGCCCGCATTGGCGTGAAAGACGTCGAGTTTGCCGGCCTTCTCGAGGATCTGTGGCATCATGCCGGTTACGCTCGACGGATCGGTGAGGTCGACGACGAGAGGGATCGCTTCAGGACCGAGTTCCGAACAGATTTCCTTGAGCCGCTCCTCGGCACGGTCGATCAGCACGACCCGAGCGCCGGCGCCCAGCAAAACTCGGGCGCATTCCAGGCCGATACCCGACGCGGCGCCGGTGATTGCCGCGACGCTCCCTGAAAGATCCTCACTCATTGGCATTCCTCATTGTGGACCGTTTCAGGCGCGGCCGTGGGCACGCCGCGAGCGGCGGGCCAGCGAATCGACGATCACGGCGACCGCAAGCACCGCGCCGGTGATCATGTAGCGCAGCGACGATGACAGGTTCAGCAGCGTGAGCCCGCTGGCGATTGCCTGGATGACGATGATCCCGAGCAGCGCTGAGTAGGCGCTGCCGCGTCCGCCGAACAGGCTGGTGCCGCCGATCACCGCTGCGGCGATGGCGTTGAGGTTCACGTCGCCCGTCCCCGCCTGCTGGCTCGCCGAGGCCAGCCGGGCGGCGGACAGCACGCCGCCGAGCGCCGCGAACGTCGAGCACAGGATGAACGCGGTCGAATAGATGAAGCGGACGTTGATGCCGGCGCGTCGCGCCGCCTCGCGGTTGCCGCCGACGGCGGTCATGGAGCGGCCCCACTTGGTGCGGGTGAACGCGTAGTTCATCGCCAGCACCAA
Organism: uncultured Alphaproteobacteria bacterium; assembly: GCA_963846475.1. Taxonomy (GTDB): domain Bacteria; phylum Pseudomonadota; class Alphaproteobacteria; order Rhizobiales; family Afifellaceae; genus DASWJZ01. Next base: position 514,309 of record CAWJVZ010000004.1, read on the forward strand.
GCCCACGAAGAGGCCGAACATCCACGGAACGCCCCGGCCCTGGTTCAGGTAATAGACGATGACCTCCAGCCCTGCGGTGATGGCCGCGGCCCGGACGATCAGGCCGCCCATCGTCGGGGCGGAAAGATTCGCCTCGCGCCGGCGGGCGATGGTCCGCTGGCCCGCGACCAGGATGAGGATGCCGGGAACCACGGCCAGCGCGTGCGAGATCCAGTCCGGCATGATCGAGGATCTGGCCGAATCTCACCAGGGGCGACTGATAGGGCAGGTTGATCGATCCGGTGGAGCCCAGGATGTAGAGCTGCATGCCGAGGATCGCGAGCAGGCCCGCCAGCGTCGACACGAAGCTCGGCATCCCGAGCCGGTTGAAGAGAAACGCGTAGAGCGCCCCGATTGCCGCCCCTGCCGCCAGGGCGGCGAGGATGGCGAACGCCACCGGCCAGCCCTGATTCACCCATAGCGTGCCGAGCAGCGCGGAGGCGAAACCGCTCATCGAGCCCACGGAGAGGTCGATCTCACCGACCATGAGCACGCAGACGATGCCGAGACTGATGACCCCGATCGTCGCGCAGTCGAAAAGCAGGTTAACGAGGTTGTTGGGCGCCAGGAAGACCGGGTTCAGGCTCGTGAACACGGTGGAGATGACGACCAGGCCAACGATCACCGGGAGCATGCCGAGGTCGCCCGACCGCACGCGGTCGAGGAAACCTCGGATCGATCCGCCTACCCCCTCTTCGTGGCGTAACCGCTCGTCGCTGCGGTCGAGAGCCTTCACCGAAGCGGGAGTGCCGCCGTCGTGGCTCATGCCGGCGCTTCCTGTGCAAGCGCGCGCTCCGCCAGCTTGCGGCCGGCGCGGCGCGAGACGGCGTTGTTGGAAGCCCCGGTAATGGCGCTCACCAGCTCCTGGTTGGAGGCGTCGGGGGTGAAGACGCCGTTGTTGCGCCCGAGCCTCAGCACGACGATGCGGTCGGCCACGGCGCGTACGTCCTCCATGTTGTGGCTGATCATGATGACGCCGAGGCCGCGGTCGCGCACCCGTTCGATGAGGTTCAGCACCTCCGCGGTCTGCGCCACCCCGAGCGCGGCCGTCGGCTCATCGAGCATGATGACCTTCGGTTCGAGCAGGAGCGACCGCGCGATGGCCACCGTCTGGCGCTGGCCGCCGGACAAAGAGGCCACCACGTCGCGGACCGAGGTGATGCGGGCCGACAGCTCGTTCAGGAGCTTCCAGGCCCGCACCTCCATCCCCACCTCGTCGAGCTGGTAGGGGCTGCGCTCCCGGCCCAAAAAAATGTTGGCGACAACGTCGAGGTTCTCGCAAAGCGCGAGGTCCTGGAACACCGTCGCGATCCCGAGGTCGAGCGCGGCGCTCGGGTCCGGCAAGGTGACCTCCTGGCCGCGGAATTTGATGATGCCGGAAGTGGCCTGGTGCACGCCGGCAAGGATCTTGACCAGGGTGGACTTGCCGGCGCCGTTGTCGCCGACGAGGGCGACCACCTCGCCGGCGTAGACATCGAGATCGATGTCGGTCAGCGCCGAGACGGCGCCGAAGTTCTTGCAGACGCCGCGAAGGCTGAGCAGCAGCTCGCCGGCCGCGGGGATTTCCTCCGGGATATCGCTCATGTCCGGTCTGAATCGTTCAAGGCGTTGGGCCGCGAGGTTGCAAAAACCGTCCGGCCGGTCCGCGGCCGGCCGGACGGGAACGCTCAGCGCGTCATTGCGTGATGCCGAGCTTCTGGCAAGCCTCGACGTATTCGCCCGTGCAGACCTCCTCGACCTTGTTGATCCCGGCGTCGAAAATCTCGGCCTTGATGTTCTCGGCCGTGATCACCTCCGGCACGAAGAGCTCCGACGGCGTGTTGTAGAGGGTGGTCTTGGGCTCCGGCGTCTCGCCCGAGAGCATCTTGAACGCGACGTTCGCCGCCGCGGCCGCAACGATCTCGCTCGGCTTGGAGATGGTGTTGTACTGGTCGCCCGCCATGATCAGCTGCAGCGCGGCGATGGTCGCATCGTTGCCGGTGACCGGCGGCACCGGATCGACGCCGGCCGCCTTGAAAGCCGCGATGGCGCCGCCGGCCGTGCCGTCGTTGGCCGCGACCACCCCGGCAATGTCGTCGCCGAAGCGGGTGATCTGGCCGCTCGCCCATTGCTGGGCCTCCGGCGGCGCCCAATCGGGCGTGTCGAACTCGGCAATCGTCTTGTAGCCCGATGCGTCGAGCGCCGAGTCGATGCCGTCGCGGATCAGCCCGGCCGCCGCGTCGGTCGGCGAGCCGTTGATCTGCAGGACTCCAGAACCCTCGGGAACGCCCTTCGCCTTGAGATGGTCGACCAGCGACTGGGCGATCGCCTTGCCGATCCCTTCGTTGTCGAAGGACACGTAATAGTCGGCCGGAACGTCGGGGATCGGCCGGTCGTAGGCGATGACCTTGACGCCCTGGCTATGCGCCTGCTGGACCAGCGACGCCGCGGCGCTCGAGTCGACGGGGTCGAGCACGATCACCTTGGCCCCCTGGGTGATCGCCGAGTTGAACTGCTGCTGCTGGAGCGTCGCGTCGGCATTGGCGTTCTGGTAGATCACCGTGCAGGTCGGGCAGAGTTTTGCCATCTCCGCCTTGAAGCCCGGGAAATCGCGCTCCTCGTAGCGGGTGGACGCCTGGTCGGGCATCAGGAACGCCACCGTGGCGTTCTCCGCGCCTTGCGCGAAGGCGCCGCCGCCGAGCGACAATGTCAGCGCGATCAGGCCTGCCGACTTCAACAAACGTCTGTTCATCTAGCTTCCTCCACTTCGTGTTCACTGGCGGGCCGTGTCGGCCTCCGCACGCTGCATCGATGGCTCTTTTTGCCTCGACCGGCTCCCCTCTACGCGGCCCGGGCCGCGTTGGCTATCCGGCGGGATGCCGCGGCAATTGTCGAACATGGCGACCGAGCCGTCGGTATCGGGCGCCGTTCCCGCACGCCGGATTCTTGCGAGCCGGCCGCGCGCCCTCCTCTCCCCTCCGGGGAGAGGCCGACTCGCGAAGCGAGCGGGTGAGGGACGAGATCATAGAGGACGGCGCCAGAACCCTCACCCGGCTCCGCGCTACGCGCGGTGTGCAACCGGGGACATGGGTAACAGATCTGACCGACGACATGGGTAACACATTTCTGGCTTTGTTCAGGTCTGCTGTTGTTGCTGTTGCGGCTGTGGACCCTGTGGGCAACGCGCCGCGTTGTCCACAAGTCCACAGGCTTGTCGCGGTGGCTTGTTCAGGCGATGGCCGCCATGCGCGATGAAGCCGAGCGCCACCGGGCCGTAATGGGCAGCCCAGCAACCGTCCTCGCCTTCCGCCAGGCCGATCGGCTCGCCGGCCAGCGCCGAATTGATGTAGACGAGCTTGCCCTGCCATTTGATCTCGCCGTTCAAGCGCACTCGCCTGACCTCGACGTCGGCGGCATAGTCGGGTTCGCGCAAGACCCCGTCGAAGCGCCGCGGCGAGGCGGCATAGTGCTCGGCCGGCGTGGCGTTAGCCAGCGCCTGGTGCGGGCGCTCGTCGTTGTAGAGGCGCCGGAAGGCGCGGAAACGCTCGAGCTGTTCTCGCAGCGAGCGCGCCGGCGGCGTGGCGGTGTCCTGCAACAGCGTCAGGTGCAGCCGCTCCAGCCGGCCATTCTGCTGCGGCTTGCCGGGGGCGATGCGTTCCGGCGTCACTCCCGCCTTGATCATCTTGACGGCAAGCTGCGACAGCCCGCCGGCGCCGGTGGAGGCAAACGGCGGGCCGTTGTCGGAGCGCAGCCGCTTGGGCAGGCCGAACTCGCGGAAGGCGGCGTCGAGCACCGGCCACGCATGTCCGGTGTCGGTCTTCGGCAGAACCTGGCAGCGCAACAGATAGCGGCTGTGCGCATCCGACAACGTCAGCGGCTCGCAATGCGTCCCGTCGCCGGTCAGGAACCAACCCTTGAAGTCGATCGCCCACACGTCGTTGGCTGCCCCGCAGGCGGCAAACGGCGCGCTCGCCGGCGGCGCCCGCCTTCTCAGCCGCCGCTTCACCGTCAGCCCCTCGCGGTCGAACAGGCAGCCGATGCTGCTCGCCGCCGGCCAGCGCGTCTGCGGCTCCAGCCGCGCCAGCAGGGCACGCACCTTCAGCGGGCCCCAGGTCGGATGCAGGCGCCTTACCGCCAGGCAGCGCTCGGCCGTCTCCGGACTCACCTCCTGCCGATGATGCAGCGGTGCCCGCGAGCGGTCGAAGAGACCCGCCGGACCCTCCTCCCGGTAGCGCTCCAGCCATTTGTAGCCGATCCGCCGGCTCACCGCGAAGCGCCGGCACAACGCCGCCATCGGCTCTTCTTCCCTCTCTACCGCCAACACGAACCGCATCCGTTCATCCATGGCACAGGTCTCCCTCCATCCCATCGGCAAGGTCCTCCTCGCCGATCAGTTGACCTGTTACCCATGTCGCCGGTCTATTCTGTTACCCATGTAGCCGGTCAGGACCGCGGACTTGGCCTCTCCCCACGGGGGAGAGGAGGTGCGCCCCCTTCCCCCCTTGTGGGGGAAGATGTCCGCGGAGCGGACAGATGAGGGGTCCAAGAAGTGTGGCGCGAAGCGCCACGCAAAAGCGCGACCAGCGCCCGCCCTCGCCCCACGCAAAGTCGGGTGTTCCCGACTTTGCTCGCCCCAGTGCCGAAGCGGGGAACACCCCGCTTCGGGCGGGGAGAGGGCTGCCGGTCCGAAGGACCGGCTGGGTGAGGGGTAGCGCCCGCGCCGGAGCGGATCCCCCTCGCCCCTACCCCTCCGCCGCGCGAAGCTCGCGCTCCGCCTCCAGCCGCGCCATGTCGATGAGGTAGGGCAGCAGCGCCAGGCGGAGCGCGTCGGCGTCGCGCTGCAGCCGGCCCAGATCCCGCACCAGCGCCCGCAGCAGCACCCTCTCCGCCGGGGTCAGCGCCGGCCGCTCAGCCGCGCCCGCCGGCCCTGCCGCCACCGCCGCTCGCGCCGCCGGCGGCGCTCCTCCTCCTCGCGGCGGAGCCACAGCCGCGCCATCGCCTCCGCCAGGTTGTCGCCCTCGCCGACGATGCCGTGGCCGATGGCGTACCACCGATCGACGCCGCCGACGGTGGCGCGCAGCTCCCCCTTGCATTCCTCGTAAAGCTGCAAAAGATCCGGCGCCGCCACGATTTTTTCCGGGTTTTCCGGGTCGGCGGCAAATTCCCGGCACGGCAGCTGCGGAAAGCCGGCATCGCGCAATTCCTTTGCGAGCGCATAATCGATCTTCAGTCGCCTCCTCCCCGAACGGCAGGCGAGCGGAGGATTTTGCCGGCCGCAGGCGCCCGCGCAACCCCCCGTTTGCGGCAACGATGTTCAATGATTGTCAGCTTCTCTCAACGAGAGCCGCGCGGCGCAAACCGTTTGCGCCGCCGCTCCGCTTGTCCGTAGAGCTGATGGTTGAGCGGATCGGCGCCGATGACCTCACGTTACAGGATGGCAAAATTCCCGCGGCTCCGCGACATCCGCGAGCGGCAGCTCGGCTGGGAGGTGATCGAGCTGGCGCAAAAGCTTCCAGACGGCAGGCCGAGCGTCCCGTCGATCTACCGGCTGGAGCAGGGCGGCGCCCTTCGCCTGCCGAACGTCCGGCGCGTCTTCGACGTGGTCAACCAGGCGCTCGGCCAGACCCTCGACGCCGACAAGGAAATCAAGCTCGACTGACGCGGCGCCCCCCCAAGCGCAAACGCGTTCCCCTCCCCCTTGCGGGGAGGGGCTAGGGGCGGGGTAGCGCCGACGCCGCCCGCCTCGCCCCTCCCCCTCACCCTGCTGCGCCCCTGCGAAGCGGCGCCTCGAATGGCCGGAGCCGCAAGCGAGCCGGCCGCGCGCCCCCTTCCCCCCTTGTGGGGGAAGATGTCCGCGGAGCGGACAGATGAGGGTCCAAGGAGTGTGGCGCGAAGCCGAAGAGGGAGAACTCGCTTAGAGAAGCTGTCCAATCGGGGGCGTTGCCGGCGGCAAAAAGGTATAGTCGTAGTACGATTGAGGAACGTCCAGGCCCCAACGTGGGGAAAAGAATGGCTTGGGTAGTCCTTGCCGGTCTGGCTTGTACCTCTGCTTAATCCTTTCGCGATTCGCTACACCAGAAAATTCTGGATGAGCGACTCGAGAGTACTTGGAAATCTCACAGAAAAGATTCTGGCAGTCGATGGGGTGAAGTCTCCGGCTGAACAATCCAGCAAACTTAATGCCCCGGCTGCCGAACTCTTGCTCCTGCCGTTCGGTGATCCAAAGAATCAAATCTTCGGGGGACAGCCCCCCGGTCGAGGTGAAGCATTTTGATATGCCGTCAAGCGCGCCGGGTCCGGCCACTACGAAGTTATCTTCCGCGAAGTCGAGCAGATCGGAGTAGTTGAGGTCGATCGTGTATTGAAAGGCGAGGAACCGTCCCAGGCCGGGGTAGCGTAGCATACTATTGTAGACCGTGCGCAGATCAGCTGCCTGAGCTATAAGCTCGGGCAACCCATCCGCCATCATGGTCTGGACGAGCTTTAAGTGATTGCTGTGCTTGCGGGCCGCTCCATAGGATGGAGCGGGCATAATGTAGGCGGCCGAATAAACTCGCTGGCCTCGCGCTAGTAGATACGAAAGGGTGGCGTCCAGCCGGTCCAGGTCAACCGTTGTCCAGGCAAGCGGCCCGTGCGCCCGTTCGAGCGCCTCCCAGGTCTCGATTTTGTTAAAGATCTTGAACAGGATGGTCCGGAAGAAGAGCTCGCGGGGGGCCTGCGACCGCTCCGGGTGATACTGCACCTCTCGGATGAGGTACTGGCTCACTCGGTCGGCAGCACGATATGTATTGGTGAACCGGTAGGTCTCCAAGATAGGGTCCGTGGTCCACGGCGCGGGCGCGCCCTCCAAGCGTCGATAGTACATTGCCAATCGCTCAGCCGCGAACCGCCAGTAGGTGTCAAACACGATCGTCGGCGTGATCGAGGAGTATCGTCTCAATTGGAGTGGAGCGGACTTTCGGATTTGACATCTCCCCGACCAAGACTCAGCCGATTATATGCACGCTAGGTGCGGCGGTCAGCACGGGTCCGGCAAAAGGAGTGGAGAATGGTCCAAGCGGACGCGCGGCAAGTCACAGTGGCGGTGTTCGAGGCGCACGCCGCCGCCACCGACCAACTTGGCGACTTTGACCTTGACACTGCCGTTCTGGGCCTCGTTGGCGAGGTGGGGAGCCTCGTCAGCGCGCTCAAGAAGAAGCGCCGCGACACTGATGGCTTCTTCGGTTACCACGAAGCGGTCGTCGAAGAGTTGGGCGATGTACTCTGGTACGTCTCGGCCGTAGCGCGCCGGGGCGGCACCTCCCTCGTGGAGGCGATCACGCGGGCCGGAACTACTGGTGCCTCGGCCCAGTCCCTCGATTTCGGAACTCTCAAACCCGTCAAGGCCGCCGGACCAGACGCGTTCGAAGCGTCTCTGCTATCGCTCGCGGGGGAGGCCGGTGACCTGGCCAAGCGTTTTGCAATCGGGGCCTACCGCGACAACCCGGATGCCCTGCGCGGCGATCTTATAAAGTTTCTGCGGCCCTTGGGCGAAGCGGCGGCAGCGGCCGACGTATCGCTCGATGGTGCGGCGACCCAGAACATGGCGAAGCGCGAGGACCGATGGCCCATTGAGCGGCGCTACCCTGCGCCGCTGGACGAGGGGTTGCACATCGACGAGCAGCTACCTCGCAAGATGCGCGTGCTGATCTACGAACGTGAGGTCAACGGCACCAGGTTCGTGTTCCAAAAGGCGGGCGGCATCCTGCTCGGTGACCGCTTGACCGACAACCACTTCCCGCCGGACGACTATCGTTTCCACGACGTTTTCCATCTGGCACACGCGGCGGTTCTCGGATGGTCCCCGACCACTCGCGCACTCCTCAAGATCAAGCGGAAGAGCCAGAAGACGGTTGATGAGAACGAGGACGGCGCGCGCGCCAACCTCATCGAGGAGGGGCTTACCACATGGATTTTTGAGACGGCAAAGCAGCACCGATTCTTCGCCAACACGCCGAAGCTGGGCCTCGACCTCCTAAAGGACGTAAAGCACTTCGTGCGGGGTTATGAGGCCGAGAAGCTCCCCATGTGGCTATGGGAGTCTGCGATCCTACAAGGCTACGCCGTGTTCCGTGAGCTGCAGGCTGCGCGCTCGGGCGTGGTGCTGACCGATATGGATCAGCGGCGCATCTGGTTCGAGCAAATGACCGCCGCCGACCGAGCGCTATGCAGCCTGAGCTGAGGTGTTCAGCAGACGACAGCGGTCCAGGAGCGCATTCGCCTCAGCAAGAGTCCAGCCCTCAACCACACCGTCGCGCGTGTTCTTGCCGTGGTCGATCTCAGCGTGAGTGGAGATGCAGGTCAGCGAACCCAAGGTGACGCCCGTCTGATCGGCCACGAAGGCCATCAGGCGCCCGAGCCCGATGAAGTTGCCGAGGCCTCGCGCGACGTAGGCGTGGTTCCGGTACATGACCGTGAGCAGGAGCTGATTGTGGTGCGTCAGCTTGAAGCTGATGAAGCTTAGACACTGGCGGTTCGCCACCTTGCCAGCGTCACGAGCTGGATCGTAAATCGTCATCTCATAGGTGTTGCGATAGGTACGATCCGAAGCGACCTGTGTCTTCATGAACTGTACCAGATCGTCGAGCGGGTTGATGATTTTCACCTGGGTACCTTCGACCTTCTTCCAGGCTGTGAGCCGGTCGAAATAGCGCCCCCAGTCCCGCGTCATCTGCTTCACGCGCGGCAGCACCGTGTCGCGATACACGCCATAGAAGTCCTCCGGTCCGTGACGGTCGTACGTGCTCTGCGGGAAAATGGTATTTGCGACGCCGCTCAACGTATTCCGCCGGTGAGAGCGAAGGAACGCATCCACCTCGCGAATAATGACAACGTCGATTTCGGTCTCGGCGAGTGGGTCGGCGATATCAATAATAACGTTGTGCGCCTCGCCGCCTCGTTCTCGCACGGCGATAGCGGCAGCGAGCCAGCCCTGAACGTTGGTGGGCTGCGGGTCGATGGGGACGTACATGCGCTAGACCTCCCTGGCCATGGTCGCGGCGACGAGCAACCGCGGCTTCAGATATGCGACGTTGAGCCAAGCGTGCCCGTCGAGCGCCCAGCCTTGGCCCCAAGAATTTCGTATGAGGATGTAGCGGTCCGGGCCGAGCAGCCCGTGGCCAACCGCGACGAGCGCATGCACTCGCTTGGGCTCAAGTTGCTCGTTTGCCGACACGATCCCGGTCGCCGGCGCGAAGAAAAAGCTGTGGGAGATGCTCATCGTGAACAGCACCGGCCGGTCGGCGTCGAGCTGCTCAATGAATTTTTCTACTGTCGCCTGGACAGGCGTGCTGTCGCGGCGGAAGATCGGATCGGTCGAGGTGGGAGGTGAATACATCGACAAGTCGGTGAATAGCGAATTGAGATAGGGCCAAGCCGACTCGCAGGGCTGCCCGTCTCTCCGCAAGGTCTCCAGCATCGTCGCGAGATAGATGCCCTGGTGCGGCTGCCCTCCTTGCCGCCGCAGAGCGTGATAATAGGCCCACTCGACTGACAGTGGATCCCAGCCCGGCCGCGCTCCGGCATGGGCGTCGCTAGCCGCGAACGCCATGCAGGTCGGACGTGGATCCTGGTCGCGTGCCGGGCCGAACTGAGTCCGCAGATCCTTTACCACGGTAATGGTCATCACGCGGCCTGGAGTACCCGCATGAGCTCGGGCTCCCACATACCGGGCTCCTCCGGCCCGCGCAGTTCGTATCGGAGGTGCAGCTCCTGGAGAACCTTATGTGGCGTCCACGGTCGGTGCTCCTTGAAAGTCACATCTCGGCTGACGCGCCCGCTGGATTGGGCGGTTACCCGCCTAGTGAGCAAGCTCCCGACTCGATTCTCGTCCTCTACCTCCTGGCCGTCGGCGACGAGGGCGAGGCCCGCAGACGTCAGCTCGTCGAAGTTCCAAAGATAACCCGCGCTGCTGTTCTCGCGGAGCCGCACGACGAATAGATCGTACCGTCCACCCTCGATCAGCAGACCTTCGTCGCGATCGGTGAGCACCCAGACGTCCGACCGCCAGTCCGGCGGTTCATAGCCGTCGAGAATCGCTCGCTTGATCTCTTTAGGCTCCAATTTTAGCAGCCGTTCACGCTGCGAGCGGTTGATGACCTTGTGGCGTTCGAGAACGTAGCAGGTGGCGCTGTAGCTCGTGCCCAGTCGAAGCGAGAGCTGATAGACCGTCTCCGGATCGCCAAGGCGCTCGGGCCTCCAATCCTGACGCCGGACAATGAGCGCGAGCAGCCAAGCCGGAGCGAGGAACATTGAAGCGAACGCGTCGGCCTCTCGCTCCTGACGCTGTAGGCGCGAGTTCACGGAGAACGGGGCACGGCGCAGGATGCCTTCGTCGTCCAGGCTAGGCTCGTGCCGCATGTAAAGGTGTCCGAGCTCGTGCGCAGCGGTAAATCGCTGCACGGGCAGCGTCCTCTTGGTCGTAATCAGGACACCCGGCTCCTCGGCCGGCAAATAAGCGCCGAGCAGCTTGTCGAGTGGTTGAAACATCAATGTCGCGCCAAGCTTCGTAATCGCCGCGAACACGTTCACGGGTCCGCCGCTGCGCTCCAGCGTCTCGCGCACGCCGAGGTCGCGGTGAAGCGTGTGAGCGGCCTTGACGCCGGTCAGAATGGCATCGCGGCCGTCAGCCATCGCTCGCGATCCGGGCCTTAGCGCGGGACTTCAGGAAGTCGGCGAAGCGGGCGAGTTCCTCCTGGTCCCGCGACGATAGACTGGCTGCCGTGCGCGCGACGTGTCTCACCTCTTCGGGCAGCGCCGCTTCCGGCGGGTTCTCCTCGCCTGTGAACCAGCTGACGGGCCTCTGGTAAAGCTTGGCCATGCGGGCGAGCTCCAGTGCATCGACCTTCCGCTGGCCTGCTTCTATATGTGAGAGCGCACTACGCGGGATGGAGAGATGACGCGCCACCTCCTCCTGTTTGAGGCCCACATACTCGCGGGCGGTTCTAAGGCGCTCCCCGAGTATCTGGCGGTCTGGCTCCGACCCGATTGCAAATCCAGCTTGCTGATCATTCATGATGCTGCTCCACCTTTACGACATGGTTCCAAACGGCCCGGGTCTCCCGCATGAGGTCTGAGACGCAGGTCTCGACGTCGTCGTAGCCGCCTCGCGGCACGAAGGACGACGGCAGGCGCGCCCCGAGAATTTCTTCGATTGCGCAGATGATCTCGACCACCACGAGGGAGTCGATCTCCGGCTCGCAGGCGCTCGTGGCTCTCGGTCGAAGCGATTTCTGAGCCCCCATCTGGTCGTCAAGGGCTTCGCGGATGCAACGCTCAATCTCTCGAGCTGGGAAGCTCGGATCTGCTGTGAACTTGGCATGGACGCCCATCGGAGCGCCTCCGTCTATTAATCAGACGTACTATATAAAGCATGTTCGATTGCCAGACAAGACCTCGCGGGGAGGCCGCAAGCGCAGCGGGGCAATTTGGGGAAACGGGGGCGACGGCGCGGGTGTCTGGACACTTACGCGCAGAGACGCGCTGGCGATCTTCCCCTCACCCCCTTTTGGTCCGGCTGATGTAGACGGCGCGGCCTTCGACCGCGAGCGCGTGCTCGTGCTCCACCGCTTCGCCGCTTTGCCGGGGCGGCGGCAGGCGCGCGGCGGAATCCTCCACGGCGGAGAGGTCGCGCAGGATGCGCGTCAGCTCGCGGAGCGCCTGCAGGTCGTGCGCGCGCTCCTCCCGCCGCTGGTGCTCCCAGGTGAGCCGAAACTCGATCTTTCGCGCCTGCCGCTCGGCGGCGCGCCACAGCCGCGCCGCCAGGCGCTTCCGCCCGCGCGACGGCAGCGGCGCCAGGGCGGTGCCCTCCACGTCGCGCCGGCGCGGCAGCCGCGGCGGCACCAGGCCGGGCAGGCTCAGCCCGTCGAGGTGGTAGTAGAGCGTGCCGACGCTCATGCCGGTGGCGGCGCAGATGTCGCGCACCCGCGCCCCCTCGCGATACATTTGCCGCGCGCGCTCGATGGTTTCCAGCGACAGCGTGGGGACGGGCGGCATTTCTTCTCCTCCTTTCCGACCAAAATCCTCTCCCCCTTGTGGGGAGAGGGTAGCCCGCTCAGCGGGCTGGGTGAGGGGGGCACGCGGGCGCCCCTCGCCTGCCGAGCGCGGCCGCAGCCTCCATAGCCGGAACGCGGCGAGCCGTCAAGGAATATTTTCCTTCGAGCGCCTGGCGCCGAACCCGAAAACGCGATCCGAGGATGGCTGTTCTTAATCGGTTCGGCATTTGCTCGTTCTAGAGGATCGCATGTTCGGGCGTTGTTCGGCATAGAGGATTTTTTTTGAAAGCCGAACGGCCTCCGGACGTTGCCGGCGCCCTTTCATCCTGAACAAACGCCGCGCGAAAGCCTCAATCCGTCGCCGGGGCGATGTAGTCGAGGAGCGTGCGGCTGTCGAAGCGGCCGTCGATCATGCCGTAGGTGGAGCGCCAGGGGCGGCCGAGCCGCGTCTCGATGAAGGCGTCGGCGAAGGCGGCGGGGAAGTCGCGGCGCAGCGCCGCCGCCGCCGCCGTCAGCGCCAGCTGCTCCGCCAGGATGCGCGCCGAGCCCGCGTCCTCCGCCGCCACGCGGGCCGCCGCCGACAGCACGTCGACGGCCGCCTTGGAGCCCGGCCCGAGGTCTTGCGGCGATGGTTCCAGTACCTGATCCAGCACGCCTTCCCCGCGGAGCGCGCGCACCGCGTCGAGCGCCATGACATTGCCGGAGCCCTCCCAGATGGCATTCACCGGCGCCTCGCGGATAGAGCCGCGGCAGGGCGCTCTCCTCGACGTAGCCGTTGCCGCCCAGGCACTCCATCGCCTCGGCGAGGAACGGCGCCGCGCTCTTGCACACCCAGTATTTGGTGACGGGGTTCATCAGCCGCGCATAGGCCGCCTCGGCCGGCTGCTCCTCGGCCATGTCGATAGGCTTCGGCGAGCCGCAGCGACAGCGCCAGCGCAGCCGCCAGGTCGAGCGCCATGTCGGAGAGGACCCGGAGCATCAGCGGCTGGTCGACGAGCTTTTTGCCGAAGGCGGCGCGGTGGCGGACATGGTGCACCGCCTCGGCGAAGCCGGCGCGCATCAGACCGGTGGAGGCGACGGCGCAGTCGAGCCGGGTCAGCGCCACCATCTCCAGGATCGTCGCGATCCCCCGCCCCTCGCCGCCCACCCGCCAGGCGGCGGCGCCAAGAAACTCGACCTCCGCGGAAGCGTTGGAGCGGTTGCCGAGCTTGTCCTTCAGCCGCTCCAGGCGGATGCGCATTACGGCTGCCGTCCGGCAGAAAGCGCGGCATCAGGAAGCAGGTGAGCCCCTGCCCCGTCTGCGCCAGCACCAGAAAAGCGTCCGACATCGGGGCGGAGAAAAACCATTTGTGGCCGGTGATCGTGTAGAGGCCGTCGGCGCCGCGCTCGGCGCGTGTCGTGTTGGCGGCGACGTCGGTGCCGCCCTGCTTCTCCGTCATCCCCATGCCGATGGTGACGCGAGCGCTTCTCCTCCGCCGGCCGGAAAGTCTGGTCGTAGTTGCCGCGACAGGATGCGCGGCGCCCAGATGCCAAGGAGGTCGGGCGCGCTCTTCAGGCTGGCCAGCGCCGCATTGGTCATGGTCATCGGGCAGAGATGCCCGCATTCGGTCTGCGCCGTCATGTAGAGGCGGACGGCGCGCGCCCGGTGCCGCAGCCCTGCCTCGTCCTCGCCGCGGTCGAAGCTGGAGCAATGCAGGCCGGCCAGCATCGAGCGCCGCATCAGCGCATGATAGGCGGGATGGAACATCACCTGGTCGATGCGGTTGCCCCGCGCGTCGTAGCGCTCGCAGCTCCGGCGACATTGCGGTTGGCCAGGCGGGCGAATTCGCGCGCTTCGTGCGTGCCCCAGAAGCCGCCGAGCTCGGCGAGCTCCTGCCGCACCGAATCGGGGAAGCCGGAAGCGGCCGAGTTGATGAGCGGATCGGCTTCGAAGAGGTTGATGCCGCCATAGGGAGGCGACTGGTTGAACACGTCGTGCGTAGCCCCGTCGCTCATCGCCACACTTTCTGTGCGCAACGCCACTTGTGAACGGCCCGGCATTGCCCTCGGTCGATCCAAGCCCTATAGGCGGCGACTTTAATGGCTTCTGCCTTCCCGCACAGGCACCTCCTCGGGCATCGAGGGCCTTTCCCCCCAGGATATCGCGTTTTCTACTCGATGCGGCGGAAGCGGCCATCGACGTCAGCCGCCAGGTGGAGAAGAAGAAGGCGACGCTGCGCGGCCGCACGCAGATCAACCTCTTCTTCGAAGCGTCGACGCGGACGCAATCCTCCTTCGAGCTGGCCGGCAAGCGGCTCGGCGCCGACGTCATGAACATGGCGGTCGCCGCCTCGTCGGTGAAGAAGGGCGAGACGCTCATCGACACCGCCATGACGCTGAACGCCATGCGGCCGGACCTCCTGGTCGTCCGCCATCACGCCGCCGGCGCCGTGGCGCTGCTCGCGCAGAAGGTGGAGTGCTCCGTCATCAATGCCGGCGACGGCGCGCACGAGCACCCGACGCAGGCGCTGCTCGACGCCCTGACCATCCGCCGCCACAAGGGCCGTCTGGGCGGCCTGATCGGTCGCGATCTGCGGCGACATCGCCCATTCGCGGGTGGCGCGGTCGAACATCCTGCTGCTCGGCGCCATGGGCGCGCGCGTCCGGGTCGTCGCGCCCTCCACCCTGCTTCCCGCCGGCATCGAGCGGCTCGGCGTGGATGTCTTCACCCGCATGCGTGACGGGCTCGCGGGCGCCGACGTGGTGATGATGCTGCCGCTTGCAGCGCGAGCGCATGGACGCCGCCTATGTGCCCGGCGTGCGCGAATATTTCCGCTTCTGGGGCCTCGACGCCGAAAAGCTCGCCTACGCCAAGCCGGACGCCATCGTCATGCATCCAGGCCCGATGAACCGCGGCGTCGAGATCGACCCGCTGATCGCCGACGGCCTGCAGAGCGTCATCCGCGAGCAGGTCGAGATGGGCGTGGCGGTGCGCATGGCGGTGCTGGAGGCGCTTGGCCAGCACCTTCCGCAAGGTGGTGGGGCTCGTGGCGTGACCGCGCCTGTTCTCTTCGCCAACGCTCGCGTGGTCGATCCCTCGCGCGGCGCTGGACGCGCGCGGCGCGGTCCTCGTCGTCGACGGGCGCATCGTCGCGGCGGGCCCGGAAGCGGCGAACCAGGGCGCGCCGGAGGGCGCCGAGATCGTCGACTGCCGCGGCGAAGCGATCCTCCCGGGCCTCGTCGACATGCGCGTCTTCGTCGGCGAGCCGGGCGGCGAGCATCGCGAGACGCTGGAGAGCGGCAGCCGGGCGGCCGCGGCGGGCGGCGTCACCACCATCGTCACCATGCCGGACACCAATCCCGGTGATCGACGACCCGGCGCTGGTCGATTTCATGCTGCGCCGCGCCCGCGACACGGCGGTCGTCCGCGTGCACCCGATGGCCGCCATGACGCGCGGCCTTGCCGGCGAGGAGCTCGCCGAGTTCGGCCTGTTGCAGGAGGCGGGCGCCGTCGCCTTCACGCAAGGCAGGCGGTCGCTGAAAAATGCCAAGGTGATGCGCAACGCCCTCACCTATTGCCGCGACTTCGACGCGCTGGTCGTCCACCACACCGAGGATCCCGACCTCGCCAGCGCAGGTGTGATGAACGAGGGCGAGACCGCCACGAGGCTGGGCCTGCCGGGCGTTCCGCGCGAGGCGGAAGCGATCATGCTCGATCGCGACCTCCGGCTCGCTCGGCTGACCGGCGGCCGCTATCATGCGGCGCAGATCTCCTGCGCCGCCGGCCGCTCGCGGCACTCCGCCGCGCCAAACAAACCGGCAACGGCGTCACTGCCGGGGCGGCGATCGCGCATCTGGGCTTGAACGAGAACGACGTCGGCGCCTATCGCACATTCTTCAAGATGTCGCCGCCGCTTCGCTCCGAGGACGATCGCCAGGCCATGGTCGAGGCGCTCGCCGACGGCACCATCGATGTTGTCTGCTCGGCGCACGATCCGCAGGACGTGGAGCGCAAGCGCCAACCCTTCGCCGAGGCTGCCGACGGGGCCGTTGGCCTGGAGACGATGCTGGCCGTGGGCCTGCGCCTGGTCCATTCCGGGGAGATCTCCCTGCTTCGACTGGTCGAGGCGATGAGTACCGCGCCTGCCAGGCTGCTTGGGCTCGACGTGGGCACGCTTGCGCCAATGGCGCCTGCCGACCTCATTTTGGTCGACCTCGACCTGCCGTGGATCGTTCGCGAGGAAGATTTGCACTCGCGCTCTCGCAACACCGCCTTCGAAGGCGCGCGGCTCAGCGGAAAAGTTCTCCGCACCCTGGTTGCCGGCTCGGAGGTCTACCGGTACGCTTGAGCGTTCTGGAGCAGCCGATGCCCGAATTGGACCGTTTCGACCTTGCCTGGCAGGCTGCGCTTGGCGCGCTGCTGTTCGGGTATGTGCTCGGCTCCATCCCGTTTGGGCTGATCCTGACAAGACTTGCGGGTCTGGGCGACATCCGCACCATTGGCTCCGGCAATATCGGTGCCACCAACGTGCTGCGCACCGGCCGCAAGGGGCTCGCTGCCGCCACCCTCGTCCTAGACGCGTTAAAGGGCACCGTCGCCGTGCTGGTAGCCGCCCGCTTCGGTCTTGAAGCAGCCCTCGTGGCGGGCCTCGGCGCGTTTCTTGGCCATTGCTTTCCGGTATGGCTCAGGTTCAAGGGTGGCAAAGGCGTCGCCACTTTTTTGGGTATCCTGCTCGGGCTGCATTGGCCGAGCATGATCATCATCGCGCTTATTTGGATCGGCACAGCGGCCGTGACCCGTTACTCGTCAGTATCAGCCCTTATCGCCAGCGCCGCCGCACCCATGGTCTTGCTTCTCGTCGGCGAGAGCGAAATGGCGCTTCTCCTGACTCTCCTTTCCATTCTGTTGTGGTTCCGCCATCGCGCCAACCTGAAGCGGCTGCTCGCCGGCGAGGAGTCTCGGATCGGTAGCGCATGAAACTGCCCGGCGACACAGGCGGGCAAGCTTCCGCCGGCGGCGTCACGCTCACCGACGAACAGCGCCTTGCCTGGCTCCGCCTCACTCGCAGCGAAAATGTCGGGCCCGCCACCTTTCGCGCCCTGATCAACACTTATGGCTCAGCCCAGGCGGCTCTCGACGCCATCCCCGATCTGTCGCGGCGTGGCGGGGCCAGCCGGGGCATCCGCGTCGCCAGCCTGGCCGAGGTGGAAACGGAGATGGAAGCAGCCACCCGAATCGGCGCCCGCTTCGTCGGCATCGGCGAACCGCTTTATCCGCCTTGGCTGCGCCAGGGCGATGCGCCGCCGCCCCTCATCGCGGTACGCGGCTCACCGAAGCATCTGACCTCGCCGGCCATCGCTATCGTCGGTGCCCGCAACGCTTCCGTTGCCGGCCGCAAGATGGCGGCCATCCTGGCCAAGGGCGTCGGCGATGCGGACTTCGTCGTCGTGTCCGGGCTTGCGCGCGGCATCGACGGCGCCGCCCATGAGGCCGCGCTCTCGAACGGCACGATCGCCGTGTTTGCCGGCGGCATCGATCTTGTTTATCCGCCGGAGAATGCGGAACTCTTCGAACGAATTCTGGAAGCCGACGGATGCGCGATTAGTGAGATGCGGATCGGCTGGGAGCCGCGCGCGCGAGATTTCCCACGCCGTAATCGAATCATCGCCGGCATGGCGCTTGCCACCATCGTCGTCGAGGCGGCAGAACGCTCCGGTTCCCTGATCACCGCCCGTCTGGCGCTGGAGCAGAACCGGGAAGTGCTCGCCGTGCCGGGCTCACCTCTCGACCCGCGCGCGGCCGGCAGCAACAATCTGCTCAAGCAGGGCGCCCGCATCGTCACCGAGGCTCGTGACGTGATCGAGGCCGTAGCGCCCATGCTGGAACGCGAACCGCCCGCCGAGCCAAGCCTCTTCCGGACCCCGGGCACGACAGAACCGCCGCCAGAGCCCGCGGAAGACGACCGCGCACGGATCATTGAAGCGCTCGGGCCGACGCCGGTCCAGATCGACGAGATTATCCGCTTCACCGGTCTTCCGACGCGGGTGGTCCACGTCATCCTACTGGAGCTTGACCTCGCCGGACGCATCGAGCGGCATTCGGGACAGCGCGTGTCGCTTCGTTGATCCCACCCCCACTCTGTGGCCTAGCTGGCGTCCGCCCTGCCCCGCTCCACGGGCTCCGGCGGCCGTCCCGGCTCGCTCGCCTCACGCCATGCCTCTAGGACCGCCATATCGATCAGATATGGCAACAGCGTAAATCCATTCGCGCTCGCCATGCGCATCAGCCGGCTGAGCTCGAGCGCGATATATTCCGCCGCCCCTACCTTGGTGCGGTCCGGCGGGTCACCGCTGTCGTGTCCGGACACCATCTCGATTCCTGCCAGAGGTGAAATTCCAGGAGCACCGTATAGTTGTAAGAATTCGAATTCCAATAATCCTATGGGGGAAAATTTCCAGTCCCCTCCTTCCAGCTGCTCGGACCGGGTGCTTCCAAGGCCAGGGCTTGACCGGGCGCAGTGGGCAATCCAATTGAGCCAAGCGGACGGCGGCTGGGCCGCCGAGATGCGGCGGAGCGCTTCATGGATCTCGTGATTGTCGAATTGCCTGCCAAGGCGAAGACGATCAACAAGTACCTTGGCCCAGGCTTTGAGGTCCTGGCCTCCTATGGCCATGTGCGGGACTTGCCGTCGAAGGACGGCTCCGTGCGTCCCGACGCGGATTTCGAGATGGACTGGGAGGTCGACGCCAAGTCGAAGAAGCGCCTTTCCGACATCGCCGACGCGGTAAAGCGCGCCGATCGCGTCATCCTCGCCACCGACCCGGATCGCGAAGGAGAGGCGATCTCCTGGCACGTCCTGCAGGTGCTGAAAGCCAAGAAGGTGCTGCGCGACAAGAAGGTCGACCGCGTCGTCTTCAACGCCGTCACCAAGCAGGCGGTGCAGGAAGCCATGCGCCACCCGCGCTCCATCGACGAGCCCCTCGTCGACGCCTATCTCGCCCGGCGGGCGCTCGATTACCTCGTCGGCTTCACGCTTTCCCCGGTGCTGTGGCGGAAGCTGCCCGGCGCCCGCTCGGCCGGCCGCGTGCAGTCGGTCGCGCTGCGCCTCGTCTGCGACCGCGAGGCGGAGATCGAGCGGTTCCGCGCGCAGGAATATTGGTCTGTGCTGGCGCACCTACGCACCCCGCGCCACGAGGCGTTCAAGGCGCGGCTGGTCGGCATCGACGGACGCAAGCTCGACCGGCTGGCCATCGGCAACGGCGGCGATGCAGAGGCGGCGAAGCGGCGGCTGGAGAGCTCGACGTTCGCCGTCACCTCGGTCGAGGCGAAGCCGCAAAAACGCAACCCGCAGCCGCCCTTCACGACCTCCACGCTCCAGCAGGAGGCCCAGCGCAAGCTCGGCTTCGACGCCAGCCGCGCAATGCAGATCGCGCAGCGCCTCTATGAAGGCGTCGACATCGGCGGCGAGCCGGTCGGCCTGATCACCTATATGCGCACCGACGGGGTCGACATGGCCCCGGAGGCGCTCTCATCGGCGCGCCGGGTGATCGAGAGCGAATACGGCGCACGCTACCTGCCGGACGCGCCGCGGCGCTACCATGCCCGCGCCAAGAATGCCCAGGAGGCGCATGAGGCGATCCGCCCGACCGACCTCGCCCGCCTACCCGACGATGTGACCCGCTTCCTCGATCGCGACCAGGCCCGCCTCTACGAGCTGATCTGGAAACGCGCGGTGGCCAGCCAGATGGCCTCCGCCGAGATGGAGCGCACGACCATCGACATCTCCGCTCGCAGCCCCGAGGGCGAAGCGACGCTGCGGGCCACCGGCAGCGTCATCCGCTTCGACGGTTTTCTCACGCTCTACCAGGAAGGCCGCGACGAGGAGGAGGACGAGGAGGGCGGTCGTCTGCCGGCGGTGGCCGCCGGCGAGCGCCTCGAGCGCGAAAGGATCGAAGCGACCCAGCATTTCACCGAGCCGCCGCCGCGTTACACCGAAGCCTCGCTCATCAAGAAGATGGAAGAGCTCGGCATCGGCCGGCCGTCCACCTACGCGCAGACCATGGTGACGCTCCGCGAGCGGGACTACGTGGCGCTCGACAAGAAGCGCCTGGTGCCGCAGGACAAGGGCCGGCTCGTCACCTCCTTCCTGGAGAGTTTTTTCCGCCGCTACGTCGAATACGATTTTACCGCGGATCTCGAGGAAAAGCTCGACCGCATCTCCGCCGGCGAGCTCTCCTGGAAGGAGGTGCTCCGCGATTTCTGGCGGGATTTTGCCGCCAGCGTCGAGGAGACCAAGGAGCTGCGCGTCGCCGACGTCATCGAGGCGCTGAACGAGATTTTGGGCGACTACCTGTTCCCGCCCCGCCCGGATGGCCAGGACCGCCGGCTCTGCCCGGTGTGCAATGCGGGAAAGCTCTCGCTGAAGCTGGGAAAATTCGGCGCCTTCGTGGGCTGCTCCAATTATCCGGAGTGCCGCTTTACGCGGCAGCTGACCGACAATGGCGAGACCGGCTCGGCTGCGGCTGCCAGCCCGGAGGTAAAGGTTCTTGGCGAGGATCCGGAGACGGGCCTCGCCGTGACGCTTCGCTCCGGGCGGTTCGGCCCTTATGTGCAGCTCGGCGAGGGAGACAAGCCGAAGCGCGCCAGCATCCCCAAGGGCTGGGCGGCGGAGGCCATGGACCTCGAATCCGCGCTCCGGCTCCTCCGGCTCCCCCGCGAGATCGGCGCGCATCCCGAAACCGGCAAGCCGATCAGCGCCGGCATCGGCCGCTACGGGCCGTTCGTGGAGCACGACGGCAAATACGCCAATCTGGACAGCGTCGACGAGGTCTTCACGGTAGGCCCCAACCGCGCCATCTCGCTCCTGGCCGAGAAAGCCGCCGGCGGCGGACGGACGCGCGAGGCCTCGTCGCTCAAGGCGCTTGGCGAGCACCCGACGCTCGGCGGACCCGTGACCGTGCGGGCCGGCCGCTTCGGGCCCTACGTGAACCACGCCAAGGTGAACGCAACCCTCCCCAGGACCGTGGCGCCGGAAGATC
Organism: uncultured Alphaproteobacteria bacterium; assembly: GCA_963846475.1. Lineage (GTDB taxonomy): Bacteria > Pseudomonadota > Alphaproteobacteria > Rhizobiales > Afifellaceae > DASWJZ01. Next base: position 535,377 of record CAWJVZ010000004.1, read on the forward strand.
TCACATTGGAGCAAGCCGTCACGCTGCTGAGCGAGAAGGCCGCGAAGGGCGGCGGACGCAAGGGGCCGGGCAGGCCGACAACCCGCAAGCCGGCGGCCAAGGGCAGGTCGAAGGCGCGGGCGGCAGCGAAATAGGACGGACTTGGCGCGCAGACCGAAGCAAAACCGCGAAAAGGAGCTTCCCAGCCGGGAGGCGATCCTCGCCTTCGTCGCGGAGAATTCCGGCAGGGCTGGCAAGCGCGAGATCGCCAGGGCATTCGGAATTTCCGGCGGCGACCGCATCGGCCTGAAGCGCGTCCTCCGCGAGATGGCGGACGATGGCTTGATCGAGGGCCGCCGCAAGCACATCGGCCGGCCCGGCGACCTGCCCTCCGTGACCGTGCTTGCGGTCGAGGGCATCGATGAGCAGGGCGAGCCGGTCGGAGTGCCGGTGGAATGGGACGAGGAATGGGGCGCCGCCCCGCGCATCGTCATCTCCGCCCCGGCCAAAGCGGGACGCCGCGACAAGGCGCCCGGGATCGGCGACCGCGTCCTGGCGCGGCTCACGCCGGACGAGGAAGGCGGCGGCTTCACCGCCAAGGTGATCAAGCTCCTGGAACGCCCGCCCAGGGCAACGCTCGGCATCTTCCGCGAGCACGAGGGGCACGGCCGCATCGTGCCGATCGACCGCCGCGGCGCCGAGCTGATCGTCTCCGCCGAGGCGGCGAAGGGCGCGCGGGACGGCGAGCTGGTTTCCGTCGAAGTGCAGAAGGCCGGCCGCTACGGCCTCCCCACGGGGCGCGTCGTCGAGCGGGTCGGCGACGTCTCCAGCGAGAAGGCGATCAGCCTCATCGCGCTGGAAGAGCACGGCATTCCCTACGTTTTCCCGCAGGCCGTGCTGGACGCCGCCGAGGCGGCGGAGCCTGCCGACATGGCGCACCGGGAGGATTGGCGCAGCCTGCCGCTCATCACCATCGACCCGCCGGACGCGCGCGACCACGACGACGCCGTTTATGCCGAGCCCGATCCGGAAAGCCCGGGCGGCTTCGCCGTCACCGTGGCGATTGCGGACGTGGCCTATTACGTGCGCCCGGGCGACGAGCTCGACCGCGAGGCGCAGCGGCGCGGCAACTCCGTTTATTTCCCCGGCCGTGTCGTGCCGATGCTGCCGGAACGGATCTCCAATGACCTCTGCTCGTTGCGCGAGGGTGAGGACCGCCCCGCCATGGCGGTGCGCATGCGGTTCGACGCGCAGGGCCGCAAGAAAGGCCACCGCTTCCACCGGGTGATGATGCGCTCCGCCGCAAAACTGTCCTACGAGCAGGCCCAGGCGGCGATCGACGGCAGCCCCGACGACAAGACCGGCCCGCTTCGCGACCCGATCCTGAAGCCGCTTTGGCATGCCTATGCGGTGCTCGCACGAAGCCGCGACCAGCGCGAGCCGCTCGGCATCGACCTGCCGGAGCGAAAGGTCCTGCTGAAAGAGGACGGCTCGGTCGACCGGATATTCGTGCCGCCCCGCCTCGACGCGCACCGCCTCATCGAAGAATTCATGATCCAGGCGAATGTCTGCGCCGCCGAGACGCTGGAGGCGAAGCGCAGCCCGCTCGTCTACCGCATCCACGACGAGCCCTCCTGGGAGAAGCTGGAAGCGCTCCGCGAATTTTTGGGCTCGCTCGACATGAGCTTTCCCAAAGCGGGAAACCTCCGGCCGAGCCAGTTCAACCGCGTGCTCGACCGCGTGGCCGGCACGCCGGAGGCGCTGATGGTCAACGAGGTGATTCTGCGCTCGCAGAGCCAGGCCGTATACTCCGTGGAGAATATCGGCCATTTCGGCCTCAATCTCCGCCGCTACGCGCATTTCACCTCGCCCATCCGCCGCTACGCCGACCTGCTGGTGCATCGGTCGCTGATTGCCGCGCTGGACCTCGGGCCCGGAAAGCTGCGGCCGCAGGACCAAGGCAATCTCGACCGCATAGCCGGCGAGATTTCCGTCGCCGAGCGGCGCGCCATGGCGGCGGAGCGCGACACCCTCGACCGGCTCATCGCCTCCTGGCTCGCCGAGCGCGTCGGCGCACATTTCGAAGGGCGCATCCGCGGCGTCACCCGCGCCGGCCTGTTCGTCGAGCTGGAAGAGAGCGGCGCCGACGGTTTCGTGCCGATCTCCACCATCGGCGAGGATTTTTATGAGTTCCAGGAAACCCATCATCGCCTGGTCGGCCGCTCGACCGGAGAGGTTTTCCGGCTCGGCGACGCGGTCGAGGTGCGCCTTGTCGAAGCCTTGCCCTACGCCGGGAGCCTGCGCCTGGAGCTTCTCCGCGACGCGCCGGCGCTGGGCCGAAGCGGCGCCCGCCGCAAGGCCAGCCGGCGCGACGATGCCCGGCCGAAACAGGCCAAGGACAAGCGGCGCGCCGGCGAGTCGCGCGAGAGCCGCCGCACCCGGCGCAAATGAAGAGCGGCTGCCGCGATTACGGCAGCCGCCTCAGAATCCTCCGGGTCACCCGCCGAACTGGAAATAGATTCCCGTGCGCGGGCGATCATACCAGTCGTCGCCGTACCACCAGCCGCGGCCGTCGTACCACGCGTCGTAGCGGTCGTCCCACCAGGGCCGGCCATGGCGCCAATAGGCGCGGGCTGGCATTGCCGGCCGGTAGGCGTAGACAGGCGGCGCTGGCCGGTAGGTGTAGCTCGGCGCGGCGTCATAGCCGGCCTGGGCGATATAGTTTGCGGAGGCCCAGCCCTGATAGCCGCCATAGGCGACCTCGCACCAGCTGCCGCAGCCGAACACCTCGACCGGCGCACCCGCCGGGATTGTGGTGATTTTGGCATATCCGGTACCCGGGCCGGTTCTCATATTCACCGAGCCGGTCGCCACGCCGGGGCTGGCTTCAGCCGCAGAAAAGGCCAGCCCTCCGATAACCGCGCATGCGGCAAGAAGAGAGCGGAGCAACATCGTATTCTCTCCACGTTGAGGGATGCCATTGGAATGCGGGAGGCGCGTCGGATGTTCCCCGGCCGAAGCGCCACGGAGGCGGCGCCAGCGGGCCCTGCACCGGAGCGTCGGGCTTGACTTCCGCGGCCCGAACCTTCATCTCAGCCGCAATCTCCAGACCCTGAGGACCGACCGCGATGGCCAAGGCCGCAATGGTGAAAATCCGCCTCGTCAGCGAGGAAGGCACCGGCTACTTTTACGTGACGAAGAAGAACTCGCGCACCAAGACCGACAAGCTCTCGTTCCGGAAGTACGATCCGAAGGCGAAGAAGCACGTCATGTTCAAGGAAGCGAAGATCAAGTGATGGCCTATGACTAGGTCTGTGACCATATAAAGCGATGCCCTTGAGGAAATAAGGGATTTTGTTCTCAGGGTCACAGCAGGGACACCGATGCGGACGACTAAGCAGCCTCTTCAAAAATGAGCGACGCGCTGCAGCCGCCGGAGCATTTGAAGGGGCTCCCAGTATCTGTGAGTGCCTATGACTTGGCACTCTTACAGTCGGCAATTTTCCTCACTCAGAGTGCGGTGGTAGCGAGCCTCGCCAGTATTCAGCAAATTCTCCGTCCCGGCGGGGGTGATCGTGATCAAGCGCTCACAAAGCTTTCTGAAGCTTTAGAACGTATAACCGCGGCTACCGACCGAATGAACGAATTTAACGCCTATTTCACAAACAGTTCGCGGTACACAGATGCCGGAAGCTGATGTGATTCCACTCCGTGACACAAAGCGGGAGATCGATGAGATTAGAGCGGCCTTGTCTGGCAGTCTCCCCGGTGGCAGCTATACCGATATGACCCCCGGAGAAGTCGACGCTAAGATTGCCGCCAGCGAGGCGCGCACAGGCGAGAAATTCGCGGCGCTGCGTGGAGATTTCCGCGCGGATTTCGAGAGTATGCGCGGTGAGATCAAAGCCGTCGCTGCGTCTACATCTGGTTTGAAGACCACCGTTATTGGAACCGGTATTGCCGTAGTCGCGATCGTGATTGCGGTCCTTGCTTATGGGGGAGACCGCTTCGGAGCAGGGGCTGATATCAGCGGCATTATCGAACGGGCGGCCATCCGGGCAGCTGAAGAAGTTCTTCCGCGTCAAAACCTCGGAGTGATCGATGCCGAGCCGATCACTCAACCTTCAGGACAGTAGCCCGCGAAGCGTGCGTTCCGCCCTGCCCGCTGTCCCGTAGCTGTCCACAGTTTCCCGTTTCGGGGTGTTTCATGAATTGGAGACTGCGAAGATCAAATAGCAGCCGAAGGCTCGGTCAGGAAAAAAGGCGCCGCAAGGCGCCTTTTTCGTTGCCGGATGAAAGTGGCCGGCCGGAACGTGGCTGTACGAGGAGGCCACTCACCACGTCCGACCGGCCGACCCCACGGACCCAGGAGATGCGGCGGACCTGAGCATATCCATGGGGTTTTCGGTTTGCTGGAAGCAGCGTTTGGCGCTGCTCCTCCCCTCGAGGAACACTCAAGCGCAACGAGCGGCGCATTTCCACTTTATGGTACAGAATTGGTTAAAACTGGCGCGAGCGGGATCGCTCGAAATCAGGCGGCGCTTGCCACGACGCGGTTGCGGCCGGCCCGCTTGGCCGCGTAGAGCGCCTTGTCGGCGCGCCTGATCAGCGTCTCGGCGCTGTCGGCGGGCCCCTGCCATTCGGCCAGCCCGATGCTCACCGTGACCGGGAAGCTGAAACCCGATTTCGTGGTGAAGGCGACCTTCTCGACGTCGCTGCGCAGCCGCTCAGCGACCGTCGCGGCGAAGCTTGCATCCGTCTCCGGCATGATCAGCACGAATTCCTCGCCGCCATAGCGCGCCACAAGGTCGATGCCGCGCACGCCGCGGCGCAGCCGCTCGGCGAAATCGCGAAGCACATCGTCGCCGGCGTCGTGGCCGTAAGTGTCGTTGATATCCTTGAAATGGTCGATGTCGAAGAGAAGCAGGCACGCGGGCTTGGCCGTGGCGATGGCCCGGGCCACGACCGAGTTCAGGTGGGCCTCCAGGTAGCGGCGGTTGTAGAGGCCCGTCAGCGGGTCGGTGATGGCGAGCTCCACCGCGCTCGAAACGGTGGCGCGCAGCCGCTCCGTGTAGAGCTTTCGGCGAAGCTGGGTGCGCACGCGCGCCCGGAGCTCGTTCACGTCGATGGGGCGTATGATGTAGTCGTTCACCCCGATATCCAGCGCGCGCATCACCCGCGGCGCTTCCTCGGCGTCGGTGACGAGCAGCACGGGCGTCTGCCGCAGCCGGTCGAAGGCCTTGATCTGCGAGCACAGGCGGAGGCCGTCGCCCGCCTTCAGCGTCAGGCTGACGATGAGGAGATCGAAGTCGCGCGTCGCCGCTTCCGCCAGCGCATAAGCGGGATCGGCGGTGATCTCCACCTGGAAGCGCGGGCTGAGCGCCTGGCGGATGCGGCGCGTCGAGTTCTCGCGGTCGTCGACGACGAGAATGTTGCCGCCGATCTCGATGCTTTCGCCGAAGATCTGCGCCGAGTTGAAGCCCACGGACTGCAGGGCGGCCGCTCTCAGCGCCAGCTCGTCGGTCACCATCTTGAGGCGGATCAGGCTCTTGACGCGGGTTACCAGCGCGATGTCGCTGACGGGCTTGGTCAGGAAATCGTCGGCGCCGCACTCGAGACCCCTCACCCGGTCTTCGGCATTGCCGAGGGCGGTGACCATGATGACCGGTACGTGTGCAGTGCGCGGGTCGGCCTTCAGCGCCGTGCAGACCTCGAAGCCGCTCATATCGGGCATCATGACGTCGAGAAGCACGAGGTCCATACGCTCGGCGAGCGCCGCATCGAGGGCCTGCCGGCCGTTGCTGGCGGTCCGGACGTCGAAATACTCGGCCTGCAGCCGCGCCTCCAGCAGGCGGACATTGGCCATGACGTCGTCGACGATGAGGATTCGCGCGGTCACCGGGCTCGCCTCGGCTCACGCCTCGCCGACATAGGATTTGACCGCCTGCATGAACGAGGCGACCGAGATCGGCTTGGACAGATAGCCCTCGCAGCCGCCCTGGCGGATTCGCTCCTCGTCGCCCTTCATGGCGAAGGCAGTTACGGCAATGACCGGAATGTGACGGAGGTTCTCGTCCTGCTTGATGATCCGCGTCACTTCAAGGCCGGAGATCTCCGGCAGCTGGATATCCATGATGATCAGGTCCGGCCGATGCTCCTTCAGCGCATCGAGGGCCTCATGGCCGTTGCGCATCGGCAGGGTGCCGTAGCCGTTGGCGCGCAGCAGATCGTTGAAGAGCTTCATGTTGAGCTCGTTGTCCTCAACGATCATGACGGTCTTGGCCAACGAATCTGCCCTCGCCTGGCGCGGCTTCACTACTGCGCGCTTCTCCCCCGCGATCAATTTGCGCGATCCGGCTTAAGGAAACGCAAACCGATCTTCCAGCGGCCGCGAACCTTTAGAGAACAAGGGCCGCCGTGCCAAGCGGGGCTTGCTGCCTGGGAGCCATCGGCGGCAGAGTCGAATCGTGGCGGAACTCGCGCTCCCTGCTCTCTGCCGGAACTGCTTCGCGCTGGTGCCGGCGGCGGAGCGCTGCCCGCGGTGCGGGAGCCCGCGGCTCGTCGCCCATCCGGAGCTTCAGGCCCTCAGCATAGCGCATGTCGACTGCGACGCCTTCTACGCGGCCGTGGAGAAGCGCGACGATCCCAGCCTTGCCGACAAGCCGGTGATCGTCGGCGGCGGCCGGCGCGGCGTCGTGGCGACGGCCTGCTACGTGGCGCGGACCTACGGCGTCCGCTCGGCGATGCCGATGTTCAAAGCGCTGAAGGCCTGCCCGCACGCGGTCGTGATTACGCCCGACATGGCGAAATATGCCGGCGTGGCGCGGCGCATTCGCGGCGTGATGCTGAGTCTCACACCGGCAATCGAGCCGCTCTCCATCGACGAGGCCTTCATCGACCTCACCGGCACGGAGCGGCTGCACGGGGCGCCGCCTGCCTTCGTGCTTGCCCGCTTTCAGGCCAAGGTGGAGCGGGAGATCGGTATCAGCGTCTCGGTCGGCCTCAGCCACAACAAGTTCCTGGCGAAGATCGCCTCCGATCTCGACAAGCCGCGCGGCTTCGCGGTGATCGGCCGGGCCGAAACCGAGAGCTTTTTGGCGGGCCAGCCAGTGTCGCTGATCTGGGGGGTTGGCAGGGTAATGCAGCAGCAACTCGCGCGAGACGGCTTGCGTCGCGTTGGCGACTTGCAGAAGCTGGACGAGCGGACGCTCGCGAAGCGATACGGGACAATGGGGCTACGGCTGGCCCGCCTGTCGCGGGGCGAAGACGACCGGGGCGTCACGCCCGAGCGGCAGACCAAGACGATTTCCGCCGAAACCACTTTCGACTCCGACATTGAAGCGATCGGCAAGCTTCTTCCCATCCTGCGCGGGCTCTGCGAAAAAGTGTCGGCGCGGCTGAAGGCGCAAGGACTTGCGGGCGGACTCGTCATCCTGAAGTTAAAGACCGGCGATTTTCGGCTGCGCACCCGCAATGCCCGGCTCGACAGCGCCAGCAATCTGGCCGATCAAATTTTCCAGTCCGGTCGGGATCTCCTGCTTAAGGAGGTGGACGGCACGCGCTTTCGCCTGCTCGGCATCGGCATGGGCGCGCTCGGCGCGGCGGAGCAGGCCGATGCGGCGGACCTCTTGGATCCGGGCGCGGCCAAGCGCGCCCGCGCTGAACAAGCGATGGACGAGATCCGCGCCCGTTTCGGCAGGGACGGCTTGGCGCTCGGTCTCACCTTCGCGGCAAAGCGGTCGGAGCCCTAAAGGAGGTGCTCTTAGCGCGGCGGGCAGTCCGGCGCTTCCAGCGCTTCGATCGTATCGAGCGAGCCGGACAGCGCGTACTCCCCGTAATCCATCACCAGGTCGTTGGTGACGCCGTTCTCATAAAGTGTGAAGCGCATCTGGTAGCTAGGTGTTTCCTCACCGAAATCCTCGGTAGGACTTTCCTCTCCGTCGAAATAGCCGACGGAGATGGGCCAGTGGCGGACGCCGGTGCGGAGCGCTCCGCCCGGGCCGGAGCTTACGGCTCTGCCGATGGCCGCGCTCGCGGCATCGCTCGCCTCGCCGGTCCCAGCGCCTTCATAGATCTCCGCTGCGACGAATTTCTGGTCGGCGGCAGCGGCGTCGAGGATGGCCTGCATGTGCTGGCTCGGGAACAATGCGTCGCCGTCGAGCTGGATGGTTTTCTCGGTCGGCTCCGTGAGCTTCACCTCGATGGAATCTCCGTGGCGCCGCGCCTCGCCGGCCACGACCTCGACCTCGTCCTTGTTGAACGTCGTGCGAGAATCGAAGCTGTAGAGATCGCCGTCGCCGGACTCGAAGGTAGTGATGCGGAAGTCGAGCAGACCGGGATTGCCCTCCTCGTCGCCGATGTTGACGACCATGCGCTGTCTCATCCGGTAGCCCTCGCAGGCGCTGCCGGTGATCTCGAAGACCATCCGCCCGTTGGCGCTCGACACGCCTGAGCCTTCGTCGCTACGCGCCAGACTGATGTCGTAGACGGCGCGGTGGGGCGCGATGATGTCGCGGAGCGGCGCTGCGCTTTGCGCGCCAGCCGATGGGACAACCGCGAAGAGCGGTATCGCGACGGCGAGCGTGCGGAGGACTGGAAGTCGCATGATGTTAACTGAACTCCGGACTGCGGCGAAAGCGGGGCTGGGGCCGCGGGTTCCTTGTGGACCACAATTGCAAAGCCGTTGATGCGATGCAAATCGTGCCGCTAATCGTCCATGAGCTGACGTGAAGCATGCGAAGTCGGACATCCAAAGAGGAGGCGGGGCATGGATGACACAATCGAGGCGCGACTCGCCCGACTGAACGTCACGCTGCCCGCGGCCGCCGGACCCGCGGCCAATTACCTGCCCTTCGTGCGCCATGCGAACCTTCTCTACATCTCCGGCCAGCTGCCTCTCACCGCGGAAGGCCTAGCCTGCCGGGGCAAACTGGGAGACGGGGTGTCGGTCGAGCAGGGTCGCAACGCGGCGCGGCTCTGCGCCATCAACGTGTTGGCGCAGGCAAAAGCCGCGCTGGAAGGCGACCTCGAGCGGATCAGGCAGATCGTCAGGATCACCGGCTTCGTCGCCTCGGCGCCGCATTTCACCGAGCAGCATCTTGTGGTGAACGGGGCGTCCGACTTTCTGGCGGAGGCGCTCGGCAGCCGTGGCCGCCACGCCCGCGCGGCGGTCGGCACGACGGCTCTGCCCTTGGATGCCCCCGTCGAGGTCGACGCCATCATCGCAGTTGACTAGGCGCCATGCGGAAGCGGGACGGACTGCGTTGGCTGACCGCGCGCCCCATCGCCCATCGTGGCCTGCACGATCTGGCCAGAGGCAAGCCGGAAAATTCGCTCGCCGCCTTCGAGGCGGCGGTCGCCGGCCGTTATGCCATCGAATGCGATCTCCATATGTCGGCCGACGGCGTCCCGGTGGTCTTCCACGACGACGATCTTTACCGCCTCGCCGGTGTAGACGGCGCGGTCCGCGACCGCACCGCCGCCCAGCTTGGCGACCTCCGTCTCTTCGACACGCCGGAATGGATTCCTACCCTAGAGGAGCTTTTGTCCGCCGTAGCGGGGCGCGTCCCGCTGGTCATCGAGCTGAAGCACATGCCGGGCCGCGACGCGGGCTTTGCCGCTGCCGTTGCAGAGCAGCTCAAGCGCTACGATGGGCCGGTGGCGCTGATGTCCTTCGACCCCGCTTTGATCGCCGATGTGAAGGCGGCAGGCCCGCATCTGCCGCGTGGCCTGACCGCCTGCGGCGACTGGCGGAGCGGAGCGGACCAGCTCAAGACGATCCGCCGCCTCGGCGTCGACTTCGTTTCCTATTCGATCGACGACCTGCCGACCCCGGCGCCGGTGATCGCCAACCGGCTGCTTGGCATACCGCTCATCTGCTGGACGGTTCGCCACCCGGCGCAGCTGGCCAAGGCAAAAACCTGGACCGACCAGATCACCTTCGAGGGCTTTCGGCCGTAGCGATGTTCAAGATGAAGGACGTCCCTTAGCGTCCGGTCGCGGTTCGGTCTTCCGCAAAAGTGCTCGATGCCGAACACAGCCCGAACATGCGATCCTCTATAATGAGCATCAGCCGAACCAATTGGAGCAGGCAATCCTCGCGCGGTTTGCTCGCCCGTTTCGGGCGGCGCTATGTCGCCGGCAACGCGCCGGAATTCCCGGTTCCGGAGCAGCGCGACCTTCGGCGATGTTGCGCATCGGCGGAGCCGGCCTAATTTGGCGCCATGAGCATGAGGACGGAGCCGGAGACGGCCGCCATCAGGATCGTCTCGGCCCTGGCGGAGATCGGCCGCGCCGAGTGGGATTCCTGCGCCAATCCCGGCTGGGCCGGCGGGAATGGCGCCGCGCTTCATTCCAAATCTGAGAGGCTTCCATTTAACCCCTTCGTGTCCTGGGATTTTCTGCAGGCTTTGGAAGAGTCCGGCTCCGTCTCCGCTCGCACCGGCTGGATCCCGCGCCACCTTCTGCTGGAGGGCAAGGACGCGCCCAACGGTTTCGTGCCCTGCTATGTGAAGTCGCATTCGCAGGGCGAATACGTCTTCGACTGGGGCTGGGCCGACGCGTACGAGCGAGCGGGCGGACGCTATTATCCGAAGCTGCAGGTCAGCGTGCCGTTCACGCCGGTGACCGGACCGCGGCTCCTGGTGCCGCCCGGTCCAGCTGCGGCGGAGCGGAAGCGGCTGCTCGCCGCCGGGGTGATCGAGCTCAGCCGCCGCCTCGGCGCCTCCTCCGCGCACCTGACCTTCCTGCCGGAAGAGGACTGGTCGATGGTCGGCGACATGGGTTTCCTGAAGCGCACCGACCAGCAGTTCCACTGGACGGACGACGGTTATGGCGATTTCGAAGGTTTCCTCGCCGCGCTCGCCTCCCGAAAACGCAAGGCGCTGCGAAAGGAGCGCCGCGACGCGCTGGCGGGCGGCATCTCGATCGAATGGCTGAGCGGGCGCGACCTGACCGAGGCGCATTGGGACGATTTCTTCGCCTTCTACATGGATACCGGGTCGCGCAAATGGGGGCGCCCCTACCTCAACCGCCGCTTCTTTTCGCTGCTCAGCGAGCGCATGGGCGAGCGCGTCCTGCTCATCATGGCCAGGCGGGGCGGACGCCATATCGCCGGCGCGCTGAACCTGATCGGCTCCGACACGCTCTACGGCCGCTACTGGGGCGCCGTCGAGGAGCAGCCCTGCCTGCATTTCGAAGTGTGCTATTATCAGGCGATCGACTACGCCCTGGCGCATGGGCTGAAGCGGGTCGAGGCCGGCGCGCAGGGCGCGCACAAGCTGGCGCGGGGCTACATGCCGCAGACCACCTACTCGGCCCATTACATCGCCGACCGGAATTTTCGCCGCGCCGTCGAGGCCTATCTCGTCCAGGAGCGTCGCGAAATCGCCTATCAGGGCGAGGCGCTGGCAGAGCATGCGCCGTTCCGCCGCAGTTCAGATGGGTAGCCCGCCCAATCTTCAGTGCTGCCCTGTAGCAATTAGTCGTCTATATTGTTTTCGAAGCACTCTTTGAACTCCATGATAAAATCGGCACCTGGGACGAACCCGGCCAGGGTGCCAAGAAGTGAATTGATTGCGTCTAACAGCCGCCTTAAGTACTTCACAAACCTATCTCCTAGTAACCTGCTACCCCACCTTTGAATAACCGAAAGCTTGCCCTGCAACTGAACACCAGTAAGTCCCGCCGAGCGTAGTTGATCTTCAGGGCCGATCTGAGTGAACGATATGGCATTTTCGAATGCGTCGGACATACCTGGGTCTTCCCACATCGACTGGAGTTCTTGATGTGCGCCCTCCAGCAGGATCAAATCATCGGCATACGCGCTTGGCTCATCGGTCAACGTCTGAAGGAACGCCCTCAGTTGACTAAAGAAATCCTTAAGCAAGGTGCGGTCAGGTCTCTGGAAATCAAATGTGAATGGCATCTCTGCCTCCCTCGCTGGCGCCCTCGCAAAAACACCCGACTTTCAATTACGGTAACATATCGCTGGTTGCAAACAAAACATGTAGGGTTCTTGACGTCGGGTACTTCCTCATCGACGCTGCGTTCCACGCCACAAACCCTTCAGGCACTTCAATGGCCGGCTACGACGACCAGAACATTTTTGCCAAGATCCTGCGCGGCGAGATCCCGTCGCACAAAGTCTATGAGGACGAACACAACATCGGCATCATGGACGTGATGCCGCGCGGCAAGGGGCACGTCCTGGTCCTGCCGAAGGCGCCGTCGCGCAACATCTTCGATATCGGCGCCCACGACCTCCAGCATCTCATCCTTGCGGTCCAGCAGGTCGCCCGCGCCGTGAAGAAGGCCTTCGATGCCGACGGCGTCGTCATCTCCAATTACGCCGAGCCGGCCGGCGGGCAATCGGTGTTCCACACGCATGTCCACGTCATCCCACGCTTCGAGGGCGTGGCGTTGAAGCCGCATGGGAGCAAGATGGAGGACCCGGACGTGCTGTCGGACCAGGCCTTCAGAATCCGTGCCGTGCTCGGCGGGCAGGCCTGAGATCGGCTCAGAGGGTTGCCAGCCAGCCGGCCAGCAGCACCGCCTCGGCGGTAAGCACGCCGACCAGCACGGATTTTCGCGCCAACCAGTAGGCCAGCCAGCCAAGCGCCGCGGCGCCGATGCGAAGGAGGAGCGGCGTCGCCGCTAGCTCGCCGGATGGGAAGACGATCAGCTGCCCGACCACGCCGGCGACCAGCGCCGTCGCCACCGCCTTTACCCAGATCAGCGCCTGGCTCGATTCGTCGAGCCGTCCCCCCGCCATCACTCCGAGCCAGCGCCAGACTTCCGTCGCCAGGGTGCCGGCGAGCAGGATGAAGAGATAGGGCCACCAGGTGGCCGAAACGCTGTCGAAGGTGAGCGTCATCGCCGCCCCGCAATGGCGCGGTGGCCGGCATAGGCGAGCGTTCCGCCGCCAAGCCCGGCCCAGACGAGGTCGAGCGGCAGCCCGGAGAGATGGAACAGCGGGCCGAGCACAAGGCCCGCCGCGAGGGCCAGGCGCTCTGCTGTGAGGCGCGCGGAGCCGGTCAGCGCCGTCAGGAAATAGATCGGCGTGAGGAAGAACAGCAGGCCAGCGAGCACCGGGTGCAGGCCGCCGGTCAGCATGTAGGCGAGGCCCGTGACGAGCGTGCCGGTCGTCGTCAGCGTCACGGCGAAGCCGGCGAAATAAGACAGCCTGGCCTCCGCCGGGATTCTTGGGAGATGCAGCGCCGCCACGACCCACGACGTCACCGCCACGAAATGCGCGAGGACGACGATCTGCCATTTCGGCGTGCTCGCGGTGCGGACCATCGGCACCCAGGAGGCGATCATCGGCACGAAACGGATGGCAGAGAGCGCGACGCCGATGGCGGCGGCCGGCAGCGAGGCGCCGCTGGCGATGGCGCCGACCAGCACCACCTGGCTCGGCAGGGCCCAGATGGCCGCCGTCATGAACACCGCCTCGCCGAGCGTGAGGCCGCTCTCGCGGCAGAGCGCCCCGAAGCCGGCCATCGAGGTGAGCAGGATTGCCGCCGGGACGGAGAGCACGCCGCGCATGCCGCGCAACACCCAAATCCGCGCCGGATCGTGCATTTCGGCCATGCGCGCTGGATAGAGCCTCGGCCGGCGGCAGGAAAGCGGGGCCGCCCGCGATCGTTGAGGTTGAAGAACCGGACTGCGCCGCCGACACCCTCATGGTGAGGTGCGAGCGAAGCGAGCCTCGAACCACGAGGGCTCCAGAAGGTGCTTTGCATCCGATCCTTCGAGGCTTCGCTTCGCGAAGCGCCTCAGGATGAGGGGGTTTGTGGCACCAGCGCCCCGCGCGGCGACTGACTCACCTTCGAGGCATCGCTTCGCGAAGCGCCTCAGGCTGACGGGGTGGGTGGCACGAGCGCGTCGCCCAGGCGGCTCGGGCTCAGGCCTTCAGCGGCACCCGCGGCACCGAGCCGCCGCCCTTCGGCGTGCCTGGACTTGGCTTGGGCTTGCCGCCCTCGGGCTTCTCGGCTTCCCTGCGGGGCGGACGCAACGGCTTCTCCTTGCGCTGGGCGTTCTCGTCGGGGATCGACTCCAGCTTCAGGCGGGTGCCGCCCTCCGGATTGTCCTCGACCGTCACCTTGACGATGCCGCCCTTCTGCAGCTTGCCGAACAGCACTTCTTCGGCGAGCGGCTTCTTGATCTCTTCCTGGATCAGCCGGCCGAGCGGGCGCGCGCCCATGCGCTCGTCGTAGCCGCGCTCCGCAAGCCATGCCGTCGCATTCGTCGTCGAGCTCGAAGGTGACGCCGCGGTCGGCGAGCTGCGCCTCCAGCTGCAGCACGAATTTCTCCACCACCCGGTGCACGACTTCCGGCGGCAGCGCGCTGAAGGCGATGATCGCATCGAGGCGGTTGCGGAATTCCGGCGTGAACAGCCGGTTGATCGCCTCCTCGTCGTCGCCCGTGCCGGCGTCGAATGGCCGAAGCCGATCGCCGCCTTGGCAAGCTCCGAGGCGCCGGCATTCGTCGTCATGATCAGGATGACGTTGCGGAAATCGACCTGCTTGCCGTTGTGGTCGGTGAGCTTGCCGTGATCCATGATCTGCAGAAGGATGTTGAACAGATCGGGATGCGCCTTCTCGATCTCGTCGAGCAGCAGCACGCAATGCGGCGTCTGGTCGACGCCGTCGGTCAAGCAGCCCGCCCTGGTCGAAGCCGACATAGCCGGGAGGCGCGCCGATCAGCCGCGAGACGGTGTGCCGCTCCATGTATTCCGACATGTCGAAGCGAAGGAGCCGCACGCCCATGAGATCGGCGAGCTGGCGCGCCGCCTCGGTCTTGCCGACGCCCGTCGGGCCGGAGAACAGATAATTGCCGATCGGCTTCTCGGGCTCGCGCAGGCCGGCGCGGGCGAGCTTGATCGCCGACGACAGCGCCTCGATCGCCTTGTCCTGGCCGAACACGACGCGCTTCAGATTGGTGTCGATATGCGCCAGAACCTCAGCGTCGTCCTTGGAGACCGATTTCGGCGGGATGCGCGCCATCGTCGCGATGGTCGCCTCGATGTCCTTGATGCCGATCGTCTTCTTGCGCCGGCGCCTCCGGCAGCAGCTTTTGCGAGGCGCCGGATTCGTCGATCACGTCGATCGCCTTGTCGGGCAGTTTTCGGTCGTTGATGTAGCGCGCCGAAAGCTCCACCGCCGAGCGGATCGCTTCGCTCGTATAGCGGACCTTGTGGTGGTCCTCGTAATAGGGCTTCAGGCCCTTGAGGATCTCCACCGTGTCGGGGATGCGACGGCTCGTTCACGTCGATCTTCTGGAAACGGCGCACCAGCGCGCGGTCCTTCTCGAAGAACTGCCGGTATTCCTTGTAGGTGGTCGAGCCGATGCAGCGGAGATTGCCGGAAGCGAGCGCCGGCTTCAGCAGGTTGGACGCGTCCATCGCGCCGCCGGAGGTCGCGCCGGCGCCGATCACGGTGTGGATCTCGTCGATGAACATGATGGCGTTTTCGTGCGCCTCGAGTTCCTTGATGACCTGCTTCAGGCGCTCCTCGAAATCGCCGCGGTAGCGCGTGCCGGCCAGGAGCGCGCCCATGTCGAGCGCGAAGATCGTCGCGCCCGTCGAGCACTTCGGGAACGTCGCTCTCGACGATCTTCTTGGCGAGCCCTTCGGCGATGGCCGTCTTGCCGACGCCGGGATCGCCGACATAGAGCGGGTTGTTCTTGGAGCGCCGGCAGAGCACCTGGATGGTGCGGCGCAGCTCCAGCCTCGCGCCCGATCAGCGGATCGATCTTGCCCGCGCGGGCCTTGGCGTTCAGGTTGATGCACCAGGCGTCCAGAGCGCTCTCCTTGCCGGATCCCTCTTCGGCTTCCTCGGCCTCGCGGCTTCCCTCCTCGCGCGCGCCGCGCACCGGACGGACTTCTTCCGCACCCGGCCGCTTGGCGATGCCGTGGGAGATGTAGTTCACCGCATCATAGCGGGTCATGTCCTGCTCTTGCAGGAAATAGGCGGCGTGGCTCTCGCGCTCGGCGAAGATCGCGACGAGCACGTTGGCGCCCGTCACCTCCTCGCGTCCGGACGACTGGACATGGATCACCGCCCGCTGGATGACGCGCTGGAACCCGGCCGTCGGCTTGGCGTCCTCGCCGTCGAGGCTGACGAGGTTGGCGAGCTCGGTATCGATATATTCGCTGAGGTCGCCCTTCAGCTTCTCGAGGTCGACGTTGCAGGCGCGCATGACCGCCGCGGCGTCCTTGTCCTCGAGCAGCGCCAGAAGGAGATGCTCCAGAGTGGCGAATTCCTGGTCGCGCTCGTTGGCGAGGCCGAGCGCCTTGTGGAGGGCCATTTCTAGGGAGCGGGAGAATGACGGCACGGATACCTCTCAATTCCACTATAGACCGGACGCGGCCGGCATGCGTTTAAAATCGGCCGAACGCCGGAACGCGGCGCTTCGTTCAACTCGCGAACCGCCCGATCCTATCCGTTGCAAGGGCGATTTTACGGCCGGCCACATGTTCAGCGATCCTCCCTCCTTTATTTTTTTTCCATCACGCATTGCAGCGGATGCTGATGCTTCCGCGCAAAATCCATCACCTGGGTCACTTTCGTCTCGGCGACCTCGTAGGTGAAGACGCCGCACTCGCCGACGCCGTGATTGTGAACGTGCAGCATGATGCGCGTCGCGTCGTCCTGGCTCTTCTGGAAGAACCGCATGATGACGTGGACGACGAATTCCATCGGCGTGTAGTCGTCATTGAGGAGCAGCACGCGATAAAGGCTCGGCCGCTTGGTCTTCGGCCGCGTCTTGGTGACGACAGCAGTGCCGCTGCCGGTCTTTCCCTCATCGCCTCGTTTCGCGTCCTTAGCCATGCCGCGCTACCGGACAGCTCCTCCTGCCCGCGTAATTTAGGTGCTTCGCGCTGTCTTGTCAGGGCTCTCTATGCCGCAGCGACGCCGCCTTGAAAAAACCGCGGCGCACAACGAGAAGCGCCCGGTCAACGACCGGGCGCGCGAAATTCCATGGTTAGAAGCTTACTTCGCGCTGGTCGGAACGAAAGCCGTCGAACGGCTTCGCCACGTCCTTGACCATGTCCAGATAGAGCTCGCCGAAGCGGGTGGCCTGGCCGACCGCCTTTTCGTAGGACGTCTTCACGAAATCCGTCTGCGCCTCCACGGCGACGTCGAACGACTTCGACGCCGAGAAGCTTCTCGACATGCGCGGCGCCGTCCTCGAGTGCCTGCTTGGAATAGCCGGCGGTCTCGCTGGCCAGCGTCTGCCAGCCGCGCGACAGCGCGCCAAAGCTCTCCACGGCGCGGCTCACGCTCTCGCGCCCGGCCTTCTAAACGTCCTGAAAACCGTTGATCATCGTCTTCACCCCTGCTCTGCCGCACCGGCTGCGTCAATGCCTGAGCGGGATATATGCACTGCAACATGAATCGCAAGGCTGTTTTGCAGTGCAGCAAAAATTCGGATTCGCGGCTTTGCAGCCAGGCGCTTTACCGAATAGTAACGACAAGATTTCTAGTCTGCGCAGGTCGAGATACCAAAAGGGGCCCTGCGGCCCTGCGATCAGCCGAACAAGAGGTCCATTGTGAATAGGCGTTCCGTATTGCGTATCCGAATGAATGCCCTCCGCCTGCTGCCGCTCGTTGTCGTGTTCCTGTCGTTGCTCGGCGCTGGCGTGCCGGCTGCCGCGAACGAGAAATACGCCGCGATCGTGGTCGACGCGAATACCGGCAAGACGCTGTTCGCCAGCAATGCCGACGCGCGCCGCTATCCGGCTTCGCTCACCAAGATGATGACGCTCTACGTCCTCTTCGAGGAGCTGCAGGCTAAGCGGCTGAGCCTGACCAGCCGCCTCACCGTCTCCGCCAGAGCCGCCGCGCCAGGCCCCTTCCAAGCTCGGCATCCGGGCCGGCAAGACCATCAAGGTGGAGGACGCGATCCTGGCACTCACGACGAAGTCGGCGAACGACATCGCCGTCGTCGTGGCGGAGAATATCGGCGGCAGCGTCTCCGGCTTTGCGGCGCGCATGAACCGCACCGCCCGTGCGCTCGGCATGCACAATTCGACCTTCCGCAATCCGCACGGCCTGCCGGATTCCGGACAGGTCACGACGGCCCGCGACATGGCGAGGCTCGGCGCGGCGCTGCAGGACCGCTTCCCGACCTACTATCGCTATTTCGGCGTGAAGACCTTCACCTATGCAGGCAAGCGCTATCGCAACCACAATCGCCTGCTCGGCTCGGTCGCCGGCGTCGACGGCATCAAGACCGGCTATACGAAGCGCTTCCGGCTTCAACCTGGTGAGCAATGTCGACCGCGACGGCCGCCACATCATCGCCGTCGTGATGGGCGGCAAGACCGGCGGCGAGCCGCGACGCCCATATGCGTCAGCTGATCGCCGAGCACCTGCCGCGGGCGAAGCGCGGCAGCCGCTCGGCCCCGCTGGTCATTGCCGATGTCGTGTCGGACGGCGACGTGGTAGCCGCGGCAGCGGAGGCCGGCGACGATCTCGGCCCGCGGCTTCCCAGGCCCCGCCCGGACCTCCAGACGGACATCGCCATGGCTGCGTCGGAGAGAGTGCCGGAGCCCATCCTTGCTGCCGCGGCCGCGCCGCTCCCATCCGAACCGGACGCGACCCAGGTGGTGAGCGCGCATAATGGGGCGCCGGAGGGCGATATTTCCGAAGGTGCGGACGATCCAGCGGACCTCATCGCCGAGCGCATCGGCACGGCGACCGCGGTTGCCGAGCTCGCCTATGCCGCGCCGGCGGCTGCTGCAGAGGAAGATCCGATAGCGCGGCTGACCGCGCTGGCGAAGGCCCGCGCCGGCGGCGGTGAACTGATTGCGCGCGGGCCGGCGCCCGGCGATGCGGATGCCGGCGAAGCCGGCTGGCACATCCAGATCGGCGCCGTGCCGACCATGGAGGGCGCCCGCGCCCTCATCGAGAACGCCCAAGCAATCGATGGGCACGGTCCTGGCCGCGGCTCACCCGCTGACGCAGCCCGTGCAGCGCGACGGCACCACGCTCTACCGCGCGCGTTTCGCCGGCTTCTCCGACAAGGAGGAGGCGCGCGCAGGCCTGCGCGAAGCTGAAGAGCAGGGCCTTCGCGTGCCTGGCGGTTCCGAACTGAGCGCTAGCGATGCTTACCGAGCACTCGGTCCTTGGCTTCGTTGATCTTGGCGGCCAGAGCCGCGGAGCCGCCCCGGTCGGGATGGACCTGCTTCATCAGCCGGCGGTGCGCTTCGCGAACTTCCGTCTCGCTGGCGCCCGGCTCAAGCCCCAGGATCTCATAGGCTTCCTTCGTGCTCATGCCGCCCGCACCCGGCGGCGGGCTCTGCCGCCGCGCCTCGTCAGCGTGGAGGTCCTCACGCCAGCCGGGCTGCGTGCGGTCGAGATAACTTTCCAGGAGCCGTAGCGAATCCGCATCGCCGCGGAAATCGTCGGCAACCTCCAGAAGCTCGCTCAGCTTGAGCTCCGACAGGCGTCCGGCCCTCGTGCCGGCCGGCCAGCACTTGTCCGTCCATTTCGCCCGTCTCGTGGTCGAGCGCCATGTCGAGCCCGGCGGAGCGCACGCTCGATTGCTGCCCGGAAGGACTCATGTGCCGCATTGACGCCTCGCGGCGCAAGATCATGAAGCCGGCGAAGCCGAGCGGCAACGCCAGGGCGAAGCGGCCGACGAGCAGCAGGCCGCCGCCGGCGACGAGGAGCGCAATGCCTGCAGCCAGGCGAAGGCGATGGGCCAGATCCGCCGGCGGCGTCTTCAGGAACGCAGCGAGGAGGAGCGCCACGACGCCCAGGCCTGCGACCAGGCCGAGGACGATCGTCATCGCTTCAGCTGCGGGCAGCAGCAGCTGGGCCCCCGCGCTCCGGCTCGCCTGCAGCGCCTTCAGGCCGCCGGCCGCATAGGTGGCGACGGCATTCAGCAGCGCCCGCAGCTGCGCCGCCGAAGCGCGGTCGAAGGGCAGATAGGCGCCGCCGGTGAGCCTCGCGATCTCGCGGAAGGTGCGCTCCGCCGCCGGCTCCCTGCCCTCGTGGAACATGAAGGCGCGCACGCCAAGGAGGCCGATCTCGCCGGCGAGCTGGCGGAGCTCATCGGGGTTCTCCTCCATCGCGTCGCCGACATAGGCGAGCGCCGCAACCGGCCGCTTCTCCGCCTCGCGCCGGACATGCGCCAGCACCTTGCGGATCTGCGTGTGGCCGCCGCGGCAGTCGATCTTCACCATGAGGTCGCGGAGCGCGCGCGCATTGGCGACGAAGGGCGAGGCGCGGCTTTCGCCAATGCCGCGAAAATAGACAAGCTGCACGGAAAGGCCGCCGACGGTGCCCGCCGCGTCGAACATCTCCGCCTGCAGCTAGCAGGCG
Organism: uncultured Alphaproteobacteria bacterium; assembly: GCA_963846475.1. Taxonomy (GTDB): domain Bacteria; phylum Pseudomonadota; class Alphaproteobacteria; order Rhizobiales; family Afifellaceae; genus DASWJZ01. The sequence goes on from CAWJVZ010000004.1 coordinate 555,689, forward strand.
AGATCCCAGGTCGGCTGCCGGCTCATCGTCGCGTCGAGGGCGAAGATCAGTCGCCCGCGCGCCGCCGACGCCGGCGCGACGCGACCGGCCTCGGCGAGAAACGCGTCGACTTCCGACCTGGCGGATCGCGCCGGCGCCGTGCCACGGCCCGATGTGATGTCCCTGCCCTTCGTCATGCTTCAGAATGTGGCGCCGCGCAGCGCTTGCGCAAGGCCGACGGGGCCGCTAGCCGGTGCACGACGGGCAGGACACGATGAAGCCGGAACTCGTTCGCAGCATAGCCGCGCTCAGAGAGAAGGTCGCCGCCTGGCGCGGCGAGCGTCTCAGCGTCGGCATGGTGCCGACGATGGGCGCCCTGCACGAAGGGCATCTGAGCGCTGGTCCGCGAGGCGCAGCGCCAGACCGACCGGGTCGTCGTCACGCTCTTCGTCAATCCCGACCCAGTTCGCGCCCACCGAGGATCTCGGCGCCTATCCGCGCGACGAGGAGAACGACCGCCAAAAGCTCGCCGCGCTCGGCGCCGACCTCCTGTTCGCACCCCCGGCATCAGAAATCTATCCCGACGGGTTTTGATACGCGCGTCGTCGTCGGCGGGCCCCGCTGCCGGGCTCGAAAGCGACTTCCGGCCGCATTTCTTCTCCGGCGTCGCTACCGTCGTGGCAAAGCTCCTGCTCGCCGGACTGCCCGACCGTGCTTTTTTCGGCGAGAAGGATTTTCAGCAGCTCCTCGTCGTGAAGAAGCTGGTCCGCGACCTCAACATTCCGACTGAGATCGTCGGCTGCCCGACGGTGCGCGAGCCGGACGGCTTGGCCCTGTCGTCGCGCAACGCCTATCTCAGCCCGGAGGAGCGCGCCGTTGCTCCCAAGCTGCATGCCTCGCTGCAGGCGGCCGCCGCGCGGCTGCGGAGCGGCGCGCCCGCGGCGGACGCGCTCCCGGCGGCGCGGAACGAGCTGGAGGCGACCGGCTTCGCCGTCGACTATTTCGAGCTCCGCAACGCCGAGACGCTGGCACCCGTGCGGGACTGGCAGCGCGAGCCGCTCCGCCTGCTCGCCGCCGGCCGCCTCGGCAAGACGCGGCTCATCGACAACATCCGTGTGTGAGCTCAGAGCAGGCCGAGATCGGCGAGCTCGCGGCGGAGATTTGGCGGCAGCTCGCGGAGCGCCGCCCGATCCGTGCCCAGGTCGCGCGGCGCGTCGTCGGGCTTCAGGTAGCGCCAGCCCTGGAAGGCGCGGCGCGGCTGCCACTCCGTCGACGTGACCGCCGGCTCCAGGACGAGATGGCAGCGCTGGATGCCGTCTGCGTCGCGGAACGGGCGCACGTCAAGGAGACGCTGGCGAACCTGCACGTTGCCGCGGATGACCCAATAGAGCGAGCCGCCGTCGAGCAGCTCGGCCTTGCGCGCTCGGGATCATCCGCGTCGTGTGGCGATGCTCCGGCTTTTGGCCGGCGCGCTTCATCTCGCCGAGGCGGAACTCGATCCAGTCCTCCAGGTCCTCGACGGCATCGCAGCCGACGCAGAGTTTTAGCAGGTGAAGCGGCATTCCGCCTGCTTAGACCTGCGAATGCGGCGCGGCAATGAAGCCGCGCATCCTTCCCATCAATCCACAGGTTTCGCCGGCTCGCCCGGCTCGATCGAGACGGCCGGCGCGCCCTGCTCGACCTGCTGCCCGGCGGCGATCCGCACCGAGCGCACGATGCCGGAGAGCGGCGCCAGCACGCTGTGCTCCATCTTCATGGCCTCCAGCGTAAACAGCAGCTCGCCCTTCACGACCCGCTCTCCCGGCGCGATGGCGAGCGCCACCACGCGGCCATGCATGGGCGCGGACACTTCGCCGCCCGCCTGCCGGGCATCGAGGTTGCGCGCCAGAGGATCCGCGAAGGCGATCCGCATCTGCTGGCCGCCCCGCAGGAGATAGGCGTCGCGTCCGCCCCAGACTGTCTCGCCGGCGTCAAAGGCCATGGACGGCCGGCCGCCGATCGACAGCACTTCGGGCCCTTCGCCTGCCCAGCGGATCTCCGCCGCGGCCGGCTGGCCTTCCACCTGCAGCTCGACAAGATTCCGCCGCTCCAGCCCGCCCAGTTCGAAGCCGTCGAGGCGGGCCCATGGCCCGGCCACGCCTGCGGCGTGCCGTGACGCTTCGCGCCTCACCCATTCGACGATTGCGCCGGCCGCCATTGCAGGATCGGGCGGCGACCCGCCGAGGTCTCCGATGGCACTCTCAACGAAGCCGGTATCGACGCCGCCGGAGAGGAAGTCGGGATGGGCCACGATCGCAGCCAGGAAGGCAAGGTTCGTGCGCGGGCCGGCGATGCGAACGCCATCGAGCGCGCCGGCGAGCCGCTCCAGCGCCGCCGTGCGGTCGGCGCCGGTGGCGATCACCTTCGCCAGCATCGAATCGTAGATGCGGCCCGATGACGGCCCCCTCCTCCACGCCGGAATCGACGCGGATGCCGGGGCCGGTCGGGAACGATGCGGCCCAGAGCCGGCCCGTGGACGGGCGGAAATCGGCGCCAGGGTCCTCGGCATAGAGCCGCGCCTCGATGGCGTGGCCGCGAAGGGCGATCTCGTCCTGGCGGAGCGGCAGGGGCTCGCCCGCGGCAACCCGCAACTGCCATTCGACGAGGTCGAGCCCGGTGACCGCTTCCGTCACCGGGTGCTCCACCTGCAGGCGCGTATTCATCTCCATGAAGAAGAAGCCGTTCGGAACGAGGCCGCGCGAAGCATCGGCGATGAACTCGACCGTCCCAGCGCCCTGATAGCCGACGGCCGCCGCGGCCTTGACCGCCGCCGCTCCCATTGCCCGCGCGCATTTCGGGCGGCAGGCCGGGCGCCGGCGCCTCCTCCAGAACTTTCTGGTGGCGCCGCTGCACCGAGCAGTCGCGCTCGAAGAGGTGGACGACGTTGCCGTGTGTGTCGGCGAAGACCTGCACCTCGATATGGCGGGGCGTAGCGACGTAGCGCTCGATGAGCACGCGGTCGTCGCCGAAGGCCGCAAGCGCCTCGCGCTTTGCGGCCGACAGACCGGCATCGAAATCGAGCGCCCGGTCGATGCGGCGCATGCCGCGGCCGCCGCCGCCGGCAATCGCCTTGATCAGCACGGGATAGCCGATCTCATAGGCCTTCTGCTTCAGAAAATCCGGCTCCTGGCGCTCGCCGTTGTAGCCTGGCACGACCGCCACGCCGGCGCGCGCCATGATCGTCTTGGCCTCTGCCTTGGAGCCCATGGCGCGGATCGCCTGTGCCGGCGGGCCGACGAAGATCAGGCCGGCGGCGGCGCAGGCCTCGGCGAAATCGGCGTTTTCGGAAAGGAAGCCGTAGCCGGGATGGATGGAATCCGCACCCGCGTTTTTGGCGGCCTCGATGATCCGCTCGATCGACAGATAGGAATCCGCCGCGGGGCCTGTCGCCGATCAGCACCGCCTCGTCGGCCTCCCGCCAATGCGGCCAGCTGCGATCAGCCTCGGTATAGACCGCCACTGTGCGCACGCCCATGCGTCGGGCCGTGGCGACGATGCGGCGGGCGATCTCGCCGCGATTGGCGATCAGGAGCGACTTCAGCATGCCGGCAATGTCGCCGCGCGCATCGCGATTGTCGATCCGCGAAACGCGACGCTATGCTTGAGAGCGGCTTCGAAACAGCCAAGCGGGGCAACCTTGTCCGTCCAGCACGCGCCAGCACCGGCCTCGCCGCTCCTGCGCGGCAGCGTCGCGCAGCGCCTGCGGATCGGCTCCGGCCTCATCCTCTTCACCTTTGCGCTGACGCATTTTTTGAACCACGCGCTCGGCCTGTTCGGCATCGAGGCCATGGAGATGGCGCAGGAATGGCGCACGGCCATGACCCGCTCCGTCGTGGGCACATTCGTGCTCGCGGCTGCGCTCGCCACGCATATGGGTCTGAACCTATATAAGGTGGCGCGCCGCTCCACGTGGCGAATGCCCGTCTGGGAGGCCGTGCAGATCGTCCTTGGCCTGTCCATTCCGGTCATGCTCTTCTGGCACGGCGCCTATATGCGCGGCCTGCATGTCCTGGAGGGCTCCGATACCCGCTATTCCGACATGCTGCTGGGCCTGTGGAGCAATTGGGCGCTGTGGCAGACGGTGCTGCTGCTCCTCGTCTGGGTGCATGGCTGCATCGGGCTGCATTTCTGGCTCCGCCTCAGCCCGAAATACCGACGCGTCGCCCCTGTGCTTTTCGCCGCCGCGGTGCTTGTCCCGGCCCTGGCGCTGTCGGGCTTCATGGTGGCCGGGCGCGAAGCTGCGGCGATCGCGGCGGAGAAGGCCGTTGCCGCCACCGTCGAGCTGGACGAATACGGCAATCCGATCGCTTCCGCCCCGGCCAGCGTCCAATACGATGAATACGGCTCCCCGATCGCGTCCGCCGCCCCCGCCGGTGTGGAATACGACGAATACGGCTATCCCATCGCCGCGGCCGCCGGACCGGCGCTCAAGGCCACCGACGTTCAGCTCTACGCCTACTGGTTCGCGTGGGCGCTCCTCGCCATGGTCGCAGCCACGCTGGCGATCCGCACTTTGCTGCGCCGGCGCGGCCGGCGTGCCCGCCTCACCTACACGGCGGGGCCGTCGCTGCTCGCCCCCGTCGGGCCGACGCTCCTGGAGCTCAGCCGCATGTTCGGCGTGCCGCATGCCTCCATCTGCGGCGGCCGCGCGCGCTGCTCCACCTGCCGTGTCAGAATCGAGGAGGCGGCACGCGGTGCCGCCGCCGAACGGCGCGGAGGCGGCCACGCTGGCGCGGATCAATGCGGATGACGACGTGCGCCTGGCTTGCCAATTGCGGCCGGCGGGCGACCTGACCGTCACCCGGCTTGTGCATCCGCCCGAAGCGCGCCGCCCGATTTTCTTGTCCGACGTGGAGGATTCCGGAGTGGAGCGCACGCTCGCCATCCTGTTCCTCGACATCCGCGGCTTCACCGCGATCAGCGAGGCGCGGCTCCCCTACGACACCGTGTTCCTGCTCAACCGCTTCTTCGCCGAGATCGGCGAGGCGACCACGGCGAGCGGCGGCTGGATCGACAAATACATGGGCGACGGCATGATGGCGCTGTTCGGCGTCAGCCAGCCGATGGAGGCGGCCTGCCGCGCCGCGCTGGTCGCAGCGATGCAGATCGACGCCGCGCTGGAACGGCTGAACCGGGAGCTTGCGGGCGAGCTGCCGGCGCCGCTGAAGATCGGCATCGGCCTGCATGTCGGCCCGCTGGTGCTCGGCCGCATCGGCCATCGCGCTTCGGCCGCGACCACGGTGATCGGCCCGGCGGTGAACGTGGCGAGCCGGCTGGAGAGCCTGACCAAGGAGCATGGCGTGCAGATCGTCGCCTCCGCCGAGCTTGCCGAGAGAGCCGGCCTGCCCGCCGGCGCGTTCCCGGAGACGGTCGTGACGGTGCGCGGCACCTCGGCGCCGCTCGCGGTGGTGCTCATCGCACGCGGCGGCGATCTTGGGAGGCTGCTCGGCGCGGCGGACCAACGCTCCGCCGCGTGAGGGGCCACGGGGGCAGCGGCCCGGTTCGATTGCATCGGGCATGGGTTGCCGCATGCACGAGGACGGCCTGTTCGACGAGTCGCAGCTCGAAGGGCGGGATAAGCCCGAAGAGGTGGACGCGGAGGCAACATGGCGCGATCCGGCAAGTTTCGCGGAATGCGATTTGCAGGCGGGCGGCGCCCTGTTGGGCGCCCGAAATTCTCAAACGCCGAATTTGGTTGCGAGCAAGTCGCGCCTTTCGGGATGCCCGGGATGTACCTTTGCAACCCCAGAGAGATGATTTATCTCTATAGCGTCACAGGGAGGACACTATGAGAAACTTGGCCTACGTGCTTCCTGTTGTGTGCCTGTTTGCCCTCACTCCGGCGCTCGCTCAGATCGAGACCCCCCTCTCGAGTTCCAGCTTCACCCGCCGGCTCTCCGGACGACTCGGCTGGGGGTTTGCCGGACCGCGTCGCCGAGCTTGAGAGGCAATACGCAGCCCTCGCATCGGAAGTGAATATTCTCCACGGCCGGATCGATAATCTGGCCGTGGAAACGTACATCGTCGTCAAAGGCGACCACAATCCGTGGCCCTTTGTCGGGCTGCATGTCGGTTGTGAGGATGCGGGCGCCAGCGCGGCGAGGATTTGCGGCAACAAGAAGGCCTTTGCGCATCAGCATCACGTGCAAGGCGGTGGCGCCTGCGGCTATGCGGTATCGACGATTGCGTGCCTGAAAGTGCGCTAAGGATTGCCGCGAGCGCGTTTAGCTCGACTGGGCTGGGTCGCTGCAGCGCCCCGGCCGAAAGCCGGCTGCGGCGAGCTTCGCCTCGCAGCGGCGGATCCTCCACTTCGGTAGATGAGCCGGCGCCCGACGCGCGGGGGCGATCGCCGACTCTGGTATAGTGCTGGGCGCGCTGGCGGGCGAGAGACCCACGAACCTGAGGGACGCGGAGTCCGTGGAAGGGCGTGCGTCATCGCCCGTCGCCTAAACCCTCCCCCGCCAAGAGGGGAGAGGTGCGGAGTCGCACCCTAATCCGTCTCCTTCGCGGACACCTTCTCCCCACGGAAGAAGGCCCTGGCAACCCGGGAACTCAGCAGGCGACGACGTTGACGGCGAGGCCGCCCTGCGACGTCTCCTTGTATTTGTCGCTCATGTCGCGGCCGGTCTGGCGCATCGTCTCGATGCAATTGTCGAGCGGCACGAAATGCGAGCCGTCGCCGCGCAGCGCCAGCGACGCCGCGGTGACCGCCTTCACCGCGCCGAGCGCGTTCCGCTCGATGCACGGCACCTGCACCAGCCCGCCGATCGGGTCGCAGGTCATGCCGAGATGATGCTCCAGCGCGATCTCGGCGGCGTTCTCGACCTGCGCATTGGTGGCGCCGAGCGCCGCCGCCAGCCCCGCCGCCGCCATGGCCGAGGCCGAGCCGACCTCGCCCTGGCAGCCGACCTCGGCGCCGGAGATCGAGGCGTTGTGCTTGATGATGCCGCCGATCGCCGCCGCCACGAGCAGGAAGGTGCGCACGCCCTCGCGGTCGGCGCCGACGCAATGGTCGAGATAATAGCGGATCACGGCCGGGATGACGCCCGGCCGCGCCGTTGGTCGGCGCGGTGACGACGCGGCCGCCGGCGGCGTTCTCCTCGTTGACCGCCATGGCGTAGATGCCGAGCCAGTCCATGACGCGGTGCGGCTGCAGGCTGTTGGCGCCGTGCTCGGCGAGGAGCTTTTGGTGGATGTCCTGCGCCCGCCGCTTCACCTTCAGGCCGCCCGGCAGCGTGCCGGCGATGCGTCAGCCCGCGGTTGATGCAGGAGTTCCATCGCCGCCCAGATGCGGTCGAGCGCCGGCATCGAGGTCGATCGCCCGGCGCGCGCGCCTTCTCGTTGGCGCGCTTCATCTCGGCGATGGAGAGCCCGGACGCCTCGCCCATCTCGAGCATCTCGGCGCGCCGTGGCGAAGGGATACGGCACGTCCGTCGCCTGGGCAGGCGTCGGCGACGCCGCGTCCTGTTCCGCCCGCGCCAGCTCCTCGGCCGAGAGCACGAAGCCGCCGCCGACGGAATAGAAGGTGCGCTCGGCGAGAACGTTTCCCGCTTCGTCAAGGGCGCGGAAGATCATGCCGTTGGCGTGACCCGGCAGCGCCGGGCCGTAGGCGAATTCGATATCGGTCTTGGGATCGAAGGCGACCTCGGGATGGCCGATCGCGGACAGTTTTCGTTCCGTTTCGAGCTCCGCCAGGATGCACGGCACATGGTCGGGATCGACGGCATCGGGCCTCTCGCCCGCCAGGCCGAGGGCGATCGCGCTGTCGGTGCCGTGGCCCTTGCCGGTGAAGGCGAGCGAGCCGTGCAGGCTGACGGCGAGCCGCCGCGCCCGCCCCGCCAGCGGTGCAAGGTCCTCGGCAACGAAGCGGCGCGCCGCCACCATCGGCCCGACGGTATGCGAGCTCGACGGGCCGATGCCGATCTTGAAGATATCGAAGACGCTCAGGAACATTTTTGGTGTCCTGGCACTCTTCTACCCAACCGGGCATGGCCTCGCCGGTTCCGCCGCGACAGGCCGTGCCGCGGCCAGGGTTTTACCCGCCGGGCCAGCCAGTTGTTAAAGTAAATAAATCAAATTGTCTCCGAAACCGGTGGATTGTGCCAGAAGCAGAGCGTGGCCGCGTTGCAGCACCAGCCTTGACGGGCAACAAAGGACGCGCCAACCGAGGCAAGGAAATTGCAGAAGATCCGCACGGCAGATCCATCGGAGGAGCGACCCGAATATTCAGCGGGGACGCCGGTGATCACCTTCGGCATCCTCGCCTGCGCGGGTGCGATGGTCCTGGTGTTGGCCGTCGCGTTCGCCGCGGCACTGTAATCCAGGCCGGCGGCGTCAGGCGGTCGCCGGACGGAACACCAGGGCGAGCCCGTTGATGCAATGGCGCTTGCCGGTCGGCGGCGGGCCGTCGTCGAAGACATGGCCGAGATGGCCGCCGCAACGGGCGCAGTGCACTTCGGTGCGCGTCATGAACAGGCTGGTGTCCTCTTCCGTGCCGACGGCTCCCTCGATGGGCGCCCAAAAGCTCGGCCAGCCGGTGCCGCTCTCGTATTTCGTCTCGGAGGAATAGAGCGGCAGGTCGCAGCCGGCGCAATTGAAGGTGCCCTTGCGCTTCTCGTAAAGAAGCGGGCTGCTGCCGGCATATTCCGTGCCCTCCTCGCGCAAGATCTCATACTGCTCGGGCGTGAGGATCTTGCGCCATTCCTCCTCGGTCTTGGTAACCTCGAAGCTTTTTGCCACAGCGCTGCCGAAGGGGTTGCGGCCGCCTAAAATACCGGCGACCGCGGCCAATCCGAGGAGCGAGATCCCCGACAGGAGGAACCGGCGTCTGTCGATCATGTCGAGCTCCGTATCATGCAATCGGCCGGACAGCAGACCGGCCGTGCGTTTCCCGATCGTTTACTCCATATGGGGGCTGCGGCTGAATAGTTTTCCGTCACGCGCCATCAATCCGCGGTGACCCCGCCGGAGGCTGCGGCTCCCGGCGAGTCGAGCGTCACCGGGATTTTCAGGTAGCGCACGCCGTTGGCCTCCGCCTCCGGCAGCTTGCCGGCCCTGATGTTGGTCTGGATTGCCGGCATCAGGAGGAGCGGCGCGGCTAGCGTCGCATCGCGCGCCTCGCGCCAGGCGACGAACTCGTCCTCGTTCCGGTCGACGAGATTGACGTTCCGGCGCTCCGCCGCGACCGTGCTTTCCCAGGCATAATCCTCCCGCCCGGGCGCCTTGTAGTCATGGCACATGAAGAGCCGCGTCTCGTCAGGGAGTGCCAGCAGACGCTGCATGGAGCGGTAGAGCGTGCGGGCATCGCCGCCCGGAAAGTCGGCGCGCGCCGTGCCGTAGTCCGGCATGAACAGCGTGTCGCCGACGAAGACCGCGTCGCCGATCTTGTAGGAAATGTCGGCGGGCGTGTGGCCTGGCGTGTAGAGCACCTCGGCGTCAAGGTCGCCGATCGCAAAGTGCTCGCCGTCCCTGAAGAGGTGGTCGAATTCCGTGCCGTCGCCGGACACATCGGTCATGTTGAACACCGGCCGGAAGATCTTTTGCACGGTCTTGATGCGCTCGCCGATCGCGACGCGGGCGCCGGTCTTCAGCTTCAGGTACGGCGCCGCCGAGAGGTGGTCCGCATGGGCGTGCGTCTCCAGCACCCAGTCGAGCCCGACCCCTTCCTCCGCCGCGGCATCGAGCACCGCGTCGGCGGACTTCGTCGACGCCTTGCCTGAGCGGTGGTCGAAATCGAGCACCGGGTCGATCACCGCGCCGCGCTTCGTGCCGCGATCCCAGACGAGATAGCTGACGGTGTTGGTCGGCTCGTCAAAAGCGGCTTTTATAGCCAACGCGTCGCTTGCGCCCATGGCGGCCTCTCATGCAGCCCGTCGGATCCATTATAACGGAAATCAGCGGCGCTTCGTGTCCTTGTGCCTTAGGATGAGCGCCTTGCCACGGTCGCTCACCCGCCGCTGCCCGGCGCGTTCCAGCGCCAAGCCGAGCTCGGTCAGCCGGCGGAGGATCGTGGCCGGGACGAGCAGCGCTTCCGGCGCGCCGCGGTTGAGCCGGTGCAGCGCTTCCCATTCCTCCGCCGTCAGGTCGGCGCGGCCGGCATTCATTCCGCCATCCGGACTTCCCGCTCGCGGCCGGACCGCCTGATCATGTCGGGAAGGTCCGGCCGCAGGCGGATCTGCTGGCCATAGTGGCGTTTCAGCGCGGCTGTCAGGCGGCCGCCGCGGCCCAATAGCTCGTCGGCCATGGCGACCATGCGCGAATTCGGCCAGGCCTGCGGCCGGATCTCCCGGATGTAAGCGAAGATCGCATCCTCGTCGGCGTCGGGACGCGCCTCGGCGAGCAACGTCGCCATGGAGGCGGTGGAACGCGAGATGCCGGCATGGCAGTGGACGAGAAGGTGGCCGAGCGGGTCGCTCCCCGAGTGGGCCGCCAGGCCCTCGCCGAACTGCAGCAGCTCCTCGATGTGGCGGCGCTCCGGCAGCAGCATCCCGGGCAACGGATCGATGATGTCGTCGAAGCGGAGCGTGAGCCGCTTGTGCGGCGCATAGGCGGAAAAATCCTCCGGGTCGGGATAGCCCGGATCGAGAATCGACAGGACATGGGTCACGGCGGCGCCCTGGAACGAGGCGAGCTCGGTCAGGCCGCAAATAGTCAGGCGGCGGCTGGCTTGGTCTAGCATCGGGTCTCCTTGCCGCTGCGCTTAATAGAAGAAGTGTGGCGAGCGGAAGACCGGACAGCGCAGCGGCGGCGCTCAGACCGCAACTTCGGCCGCTTTCGGTTCTCCGCCCGGCGCGCCCATGACGGCGAAGGCAGCGAAGGCTGAAATGTTGTGCTGGATGTAGTCGATACGCACGTCCGGCTTGCCGGCGCCGCCGATGAAGCTGCCGTCCTTGCGGAAGAAGCGAACCTGTGCGGCGAGGCACTCCCGCACCACGGCTTCGCTCTCGGCGAAGGAAGGCCTGAGCCCTGCCGCGTCCGACCGGCCGAGAATCCGCATATAGGCGAGGAGCGCCTCCGACCGGCAGGCGATCGGCGTCGACTCGTTGCGCGCCATATAGGCGCGGTGAGCAGAAATTCCGGCGGCGATGCGGGCGGCGTATTCGCGGTTCGCCGGGTTTGGTGCGAGCGCGTCGGCGAGGTCGAGCGTGTAGAGCATCCAATGGCTCTGCTCGGCGACGCCGTAATCACGCGGGCCGAGCGTGCCGATCACCTCCAGGGCGGCATCGCGCCAGAGCGCCTCGCCGGTCATCTGGTGCAGGCGAAGCAGGCCGAACAGCGCTTCGCCGGTGTAATAGCCGGAGCGGAAGGCGTAGGTCTCGCCGCTCGGATATTTCCGCCCGTGCACGAGATCGCCGTCGGGCGCGCGCTGGTCGAGGATGTAGCGGCCGAGCGCGCGGGCGGTCTCGACAAGCGTCGGATCGGGCGCCGCGCGGTTGAACTCGTAGAGGGCGAGCAGGGCCAGCCCGCTGCCGCCGAGCTTGATCTTGTCGCCGTCGACGACGCAGAGACGGTCCTCGCCGAGCGGCTTGACGAAGTTTTTCAACATATAGCGGGCGGCCCGCGTCGCCGCGCTCTCGACCTTTTCGTCGTGGCCGGCCATACGCATGACATCGAACATCGACCAGACTGCGCCGCAATGGCGCAGCACGTTGTACTGGTTGGCGACGAGGTTCTTTTCCGGGAGATAGCGATAGACGAAGCGGCCGTCCGGCTGGACCAGGCCTGCCAGTCGCCGCGCGCCGTCGCGGGCGATTTTCCGGGCGGCTGCGTGGTAGTCGAAATCCATCGGGCGATCCTGGCGGGCGGCCCTCACTAGCCGGAACGGCCCGGCGTTCCAAGGGCTCGGCCGAAAGCCCCTTCTCCCGTGGGGAGAAGGTGGCTGCGAAGCAGCCGGATGAGGGCGTTCGGCGATGGTAGTTTGGCACTACATATCGGAGACGCCTGTACGCCCTCACCCGTCGCCTTCGGCGACACCCTCTCCCCACGGGAGAGGGTTTTTTGCGCGCGCTTCATCGTCCCGCGGCCGTGAGGCCCGGGGCTATGCGGAGCTCTGGTCCTCCTCGTCCTGAGATGGAGGCGGGGCGCTTCAGGAGGCCGCGCGAATATCCGGGAATTCTGCCCGCTGCCCTTACAAGCGCTGGGATGCGTGCAACATGGCGTGGGATAAATATAATGGATCCACGGACTTGGCGAGAACAAGACAGAGTTCTCGCTGGGTGGTGCATAATGCCTCCGCGCAGCTTCCCAGTTCCGGGCGTCTCAGAGCTGCGCGGCATATCGGGGTGTGGCCGTTCGCAGCCCCGTAAATGGAAACCGCCCCAAGCTGGACTGGCGAGTCGCTTGAGGCGGTTTATAACCCTGCCGCGGGGGTAAGAGGGGGAGCGGCAGGACCTTACGAACGGAACGGCCCAGGTTCGCGATGGTTCCGCCCCCCAGCCGGCTTGGCGCTAGCCCTGCGCCACGAGAACCGGCCGAGCGGCTTCCCGGCGCTGCCGCTCCATCACCTCGATCTGCCGCTTCAGCTCCGCCGCAAGCGGCTCGTTGACCACGCGGCCGCGCGCACCGGCCTGCAGCTTCAGGAGCCCGACAGGACAGATGCGGTCGTTGTCCCAGCCCGGATAATCCAATATCGGATAGAGGCAGATGCCGCTTACCCTTACGCCGTCGGCAATGGCCGCCTGCACCTCACCGGCCACGTAGTGAAGCCACGATGGGCCGGCGCTGCCTTCCGCACCGGTTTCCGCCACGACGAGCGGGCGCCCGTAACGTCCGAACGCCTCGGCCAGAATGTCGCGAAACGGCCGGTAATCGTGGCGGCCCAAGGGAATCGGTCCCGAATTATGGACCCACTGGTTGTTGGGATAAAAATTGACGCCGAGGATGTCGAGGTAATCGGCGCGGCCGCCGAGTTCCGGCTCGAGGCGCCCGGCGATCATGTCGAAGGCTTCCCATTGGCCGGTCAGGTGCCTGGCCACCCTTTTGGGATCGGTCACCCGACCGGGCCTCGGCGCGATATGGATGACCGGCTCCGCGTGCATGAAGCGCGCCCGCGGATCGGCGGAGCGGATCGCCTCCATCGCAGCGATCAAGGCCCGGACCAGCTGCCGCTTCAGCTCGCCGCCGCGCTTCTTGGCAAACGGATTGAGGTAGCCGACGTCGCCGCCGGCCCACGCCCAGAACGAGATCTCGTTCACCGGGCAATAGATCGGCACCGCGCCGGTCTCGTCGCGGATCAGCCGGGCGGCGGCGCCGGCGAAGCGGGCAAAGCGGTCGACGAATTCGGGCGACCAGACGTCGATGTCGTCGGGCCAGCCGAAATGGCATAGATCCCAGATGACCTGGACGCGCGCGTCCTGCGCCGCCTTCAGCATCGGCATAAAGCTCGACCAGTCGTAGCGGCCCGGCGCAGGCTCGATCAGGTGCCAGCGCAGGCCGTCGCGCACGGTCTGAATTCCACAGCGGCGAAGCTGCTCGTAATCGGAGCGCGCCAGCTCCTGATGGCCCGTCTTGGCGATCAGATCCAGACGGCGGCCGCCTGAGAGCCTATGCGTCGAGCACTCGAACCCGCCCAAATAGAAACTGTCGAACAGATCCGCGGGTCTTCCCGGCGGTGGCGATGCCAGCACGATCAGGCCTAGAAGCAGTTTCGTTTGCCGGCATCTAACCAGTGATTTTCGACTCCGTTCCACCCGTGGCGATTTTTACACAGGATTCATCGCAAACGTCGGGCGCACGCTGAGGCGAAGCCGCAATCTCCGCGGCCACGGAATGGCCGACGGCGCGGGCCGCGCGCCTCACATCAGCCGCTTGCCGGAGGCCGGGTCGAACAGGTGGACCAGGTCGGGCTGCGGCAGGATGCGGATCGTCTCGCCGGGCCTGGCGGTCAGCCGCTCGCGGAACACGCCGGTGATCTCCTGCGAGCCGATGCGGAGCTGCGCCTGCGTCTCCGAGCCGGTCGGCTCCAACACGATGACCTCGGCGGGAACGCCTGCGTCGGTCAGCAGGAAATGCTCCGGGCGGACGCCGTAGATCACCGTCTGGCCCGCGGCGGCGCGCGGCTCGCCGGCGATCGGCAGGGCAATGCCGTCCTGCGTCTTGAACATGGCATGGCCGTTCACCGCCAGCGTGCCGGTCAGCATGTTCATCGCCGGCGAGCCGATGAAGCCGGCGACGAAGAGGTTGTCCGGCCGGTCGTAAAGGTCGAGCGGCTGGCCGATCTGCTCGACGATGCCGTCATGCATCACGACGATCTTGTCGGCCATGGTCATCGCCTCGATCTGGTCGTGGGTGACGTAGACGGTGGTGGTGCCGAGGCGCTGGTGCAGCTCCTTGATCTCGGCGCGCATCGCGACGCGGAGCTTGGCGTCGAGGTTGGAGAGCGGCTCGTCGAAGAGGAACACCTGCGGGTCGCGGACGATGGCGCGGCCCATGGCGACGCGCTGCCGCTGGCCGCCGGAGAGCTCGCGGGGATAGCGGTCGAGGAGCGGCGTCAGCCCCAGAATCTCGGCGGCGGGCCTTACCCGCGCCTCGATCTCCGCCTTCGGCGCGCGCTTCAGCTTCAGCGCGAAGGCCATGTTGTCGCGCACGGTCATGTGCGGGTAGAGCGCGTAGTTCTGAAAAACCATGGCGATGTCGCGTTCCTTGGGCGGCACGTTGTTGACCACCCGGTCGCCGATGCGGATCTCGCCGGCGGTGATGGTCTCCAGCCCGGCGATCATCCGCAGCAGAGTCGACTTGCCGCAGCCGGAGGGGCCGACCAGGATGACGAACTCGCCGTCGCCGATCTCAATGTCGACGCCGTGAATGACTTTAACGTTGCCGAAGGCTTTTCTGACGGCGCGGATCTCGACAGCAGCCATCCAACTCCCTCCCCCATTCGCGCAGGGCGGCGGGGGTTCCTCATCCGCTCGATGCGCGATTGCACAGCGCCGCCCGGCGAGCGTGCTCGTTGTTTGACGAAGCTAGTCATAGAGGCACGTTTCGTTCAAGCAGGATCGTGCCGGCCCGGAACCGCCGCCGGCGAGTTTTGGGCTTGGAAAATGGCCGCACGCCGAAGCGCCGGTATCCTCCTTTACCAGATGCGCGAGGCAAGGCTCTTCGTCCTCCTCGTGCATCCCGGCGGCCCCTTTTGGGCGCGCAAGGATTCTGGCGCCTGGTCCATCCCCAAGGGCGAATTCTTGGAAGGCGACGATCCGCGGGCGGCGGCGCTCCGCGAGTTCGAGGAAGAGCTCGGCACCCGGCCCGCCGGCGCGCTGACGCCGCTCGGCGAGGTCGTGCAGAAGGGCGGCAAGCGCGTCACAGGCTTTGCGGTGGAAGGCGATCTCGACGTGGCGGCGATTGTCAGCAACACCTTTGAAATCGAGTGGCCGCCGCGGAGCGGCCGGCGGGCGGCGTTTCCCGAAGTGGATCGCGCCGAATGGTTCACGCTCGAGGCGGCACGCGAAAAAATACTCGAAGGCCAGCGGCCCTTCCTGGACCGGCTGGCGACGCTCATCGGCGATCGGCCGGCGGCCGGCCGCCGAGAAACGTGACGGCGCGCGCGCCGGCCTGGACGGCGGCGGCGAGCGCCGGCTCGACGGCGCCGTCAGAAAGCCACGCGGCCAGGAAAGCGCCGCAGAAGGCATCGCCGGCGCCGGTCGTGTCGATCGCCGCGACCGCGGGCGCCGGCGCCGACCAGCGCGGCCCGTCCGCCGCGCCGGCCACGGCGCCCGCGCCGCCGCGCTTGATGAGGACCAGATCGTAGATTTGGGTGAGCGCGTCGAGCTGCGCGTCCGGGTCGAGGGTACCGGCGAGCAGCGCGGCCTCCGCCGCGTTGGGAAAGCAGACCCGCGCGCCACTGGTCCAATCGATAAAGCTCTGGGCTCCCGCCTCTTCGATGAAGGACGTGGAGGACGGGTCGACGCTGTATGGGATTCTTCGGCGCGCCGCTTCGGCGAGGACATCGAGGACGGCCGCCCGGGGCCCGGGGCCGAACAGCGCGTAGCCCGAGACATGCACGAATTGGACGCCGTCGAGCAGCCGATCGGGCAGGTCGGCCCGGCAGAGGTTGTGGTTGGCGCCGCGGTCGGTCAGGAACGAGCGCTCGCCATCGGGCGAGACGAGCGTGACGATCGTGCCCGTCGGCAGCGCCGGATCGGCGGCCAGCGCCGGCTCGACGCCGTGCGCCGCCAGCATCGCGGATTGCTGCGCCAGGTCGGTCGCGCCGACGCGCCCGGCGAAAACCGGCCGCGCGCCATGGTCGGCGAGCCATGCCGCCTGGTTGGCGCCGGAGCCGCCCGGCAGCATGCGGATTGCAGCGCGCCGGTCGGCGCCGGGCATGATCGGGCCCTCGGGCCTGACCACGATGTCGTTGATGACATCGCCGATCACCAGAATTTTGGGGTTTTCGGCGGGTTCCTCGCCCAAAAGTCCGGCGGGTGTCACGGGGGGCCGAGGCGGGCGAGCTCGACGGCGATCTGCGCGGCCAGCGCGGCGTTGTTCTTGATCAGCGCGATATTGGCCCTGAGGCTCTGTCCGCCGCTCAGCTCGTTGATGCGCGCCAGCAGGAAGGGCGTGAGCTCCTTGCCCGACACGCCGGCGCGCTCGGCATCGCGGCAGGCTTGCTCGATCTGAGCCTCGACGGCGGCCGCGGGCAAGGCTTCGGCTTCCGGGACCGGATTGGCGATCAGCATGCCGGTTTCTAGGCCGAGGCGCCGCTGCGTCGCGATCACTTCGGCGAGCTCACCCGGAGAATCGAAGCGGTGGTCGACCCCATAGCCGCTCGTCCGGGCAAAGAAGGCGGGGAAATCGTCGGTGCGATAGCCGAGCACCGGCACCCCATAGGTCTCCAGCACTTCGAGCGTCTTGGCGATGTCGAGGATCGATTTGGCGCCGGCGCAGACCACCGCCACCGGCGTGCGCGACAGCTCGACGAGATCGGCGGAGACGTCCCACGTCTCGCTGGCGCCGCGGTGGACGCCGCCGATGCCGCCGGTGGCGAAGATCGGGATTCTTGCGCGCGCCGCGGCGATCATCGTCGCCGCCACCGTCGTGCCGGCCGCGGCCTTCCTGGCCAGCAGCGCCGCGAGATCGCGCCGCGATGCCTTGGCGACCCCATCCGCCGCGGCGAGCCGCTCCAGCTCCGCCGCGTCGAGCCCGATGCGGATGCGGCCGTCGATCAGGGCAATGGTGGCGGCCACGGCGCCCTCCGCCCTGACGATGTCCTCGACCGCCCGCGCCGTCTCGAGATTCTGCGGATAGGGCATGCCGTGGGTGACGATCGTCGATTCCAGCGCAACGACGGCTCGGCCCGCCGCTATTGCGTCTCGCACCTCAGGAGCGACGGCGAAGAGATCGTCATGAACCTTTTGTTGCATTGCCGATCCCGATCCTCGGGCTTCTCCTGCCATGCCACCATAGCCGATCCGGCCGGGGCCGAGAGTTCTGGCTGCAGATCAGTCCGCAGCTTCCGGGTCGATGGGAACCGAGCCGGGGAGCTGCGGCGTGCAGCCCTGGGGCGGCTCGTATTTGACGTCGATTATCCGGCTCGTGCCGGGGAGCTGATAGTGATTGGTCAGATCTGCCCACCAGCCGCACGGAAGCCGCACGACCAAGGTCTGATTGTCTGCCCAACGGTAGACAAGCTCGCGATCATCTTCTCCCTCTCTTAATACGATAGAGCCATCTCGCGGGTCTGACCCCGTCGGTGAGAGCGTGATGCCGTACGCGACCCCGGCCATTGGCCCGTGTGCCTCGATCACGTAGGCGGCGGTGATCTGTCCGTCGGGTGATTTGGATGTGCTCATGACGTCGGTGAATGGCTGATCGGAAGCAGCGCTAAGGAACACCGCCAGGACCGACCCTGCCAAAAAGATGAGGAGAATTGCTTCGAGCGCCCAATCCATTCTGTCCTGGCCTCCGCCGCCCAATGCCCTTCCGGCGCGCGGCTGATTGCGCGGCAGAGGGTAATCCGGATCGTCCTGCCTTGACAGGTCGTCGCAGCTTGGCCGCTACAGGTTTAGAGGAACGGCGGCATGTCCGACCCATTCACTATCTGCGGGACGGGATTTCACGCGCCGCGGCTCGGCGCGATCGAGGTGCTGGAAGACGCGCTGATCGCGGTCGGCGAGGACGGCACGATCGGCTCGGTCGCGCTGCCCGGTGAGCCGAACTACGCCGCGCAGAAGAGTGAAGCCGAAGCGGCTGGACGCCTCGTCAGGCTCGCGGCCGGGCAGTATCTCATCCCCGGCCTCGTCGACCTGCACATCCACGCGCCGCAATTCCCGCAGCTGGGCAAGGCGCTGGACCTGCCGCTCGCCGACTGGCTGCAGAAGCGCACCTTTCCGCTGGAGGCGCGCTATGCGGATGTCGCCTTCGCCCGCAGAATCTATGCCGCGCTCGTCGAGACGCTTTTGGCCAACGGCACCACGACGGCGCTCTATTTCGCGACGATCCACGACGCAGCGAGCGCGGCCCTGGCAGAGATCTGCCTGGAGAGCGGCCAGCGCGCGCTGATCGGCCGGGTGGCGATGGACCATCCCGAGCAATGCCCGGATTTCTATCGCGACCCGAGCGCCGAAGCGGCGCTCGACGGAACGCGGGCCTTCATCCAGAAAATCCGCGACATGCGCGGCAATGCGGGCGGCCGTGTCTGCCCCGTGGTGACGCCCCGCTTCATCCCCGCCTGCACCGACCGGCTGCTCGACGGCCTCGGGCGACTGGCAGAGGAGTGCGGCTGCGCCGTCCAGACGCACTGCTCGGAGAGCGACTGGGAGCATTCTCACGTGCTCGCCCGCTTCGGCAAGTCGGACGCGGAGGCGTTGGCGGATTTCGGGCTCATGACCCGCCGGACGATTTTGGCCCATGCCAACTTCATCGCCGGCCGCGATTTTGAGCTGATCGGCGCGGCAGGCGCGGGGATCGCCCATTGTCCGCTGTCGAATTTCTATTTTGCCAACAGCGTGTTCCCGCTTCGCGCCGCGCTGCAGCAGGGCATCCGCGTCGGCCTCGGCACCGATATTTCCGCCGGCCACAGCCCCTCCATACTCGACGTCTGCCGCAGCGCAGTCGCCGCGTCGCGCGCGCTGGAGGACGGCGTCGACCCGGCGCTCCCGCCGGATCGCCGCGGCCGGCCGCGCTCGCGGATTGGCTACCGCGAAGCTTTTTGGCTGGCGACCGCCGGAGGCGGCGAGGCGCTCGACCTGCCGATCGGAAAATTCGCGCCGGGGTTCGCGTTCGACGCCATCCTCGTCGACGTCAACGCGCCGGGATCGAATCTGCGTGTCTGGGACGATTTGGACGACCTCGAGGATGTGCTGCAGAAGATCCTCACCAGTGCATCGCGGGCCAACATTGTGCGCACCTGGGTCCAGGGGCGAGTGGTGCATGAGCTGGCGACCCGGGCGGCGTAGCCCGCATGGAGCGGAGCGCAATGCCGGGCAAACGCCTGCCGAGCCATCCCCGGATTACGCTGCCGCTCCATCCGGGCTACGGATGCCCGCATGAGTTGGCGGCACGCCGGCTAAAGCAGCCCGCGCCCGGCGAGATTGCGCATCAACGCGCCCGCGCCGAAGGTCCACGGCTCCGCATCCGTCGTGTGAACCATCACATTGGCGAGGCGGCCGAGCAGCGGCGATTCTACGGTGACGACGTCGCCGCTGTGATGGGTAAAGCCCTGGCCGGGGGCGTCGCGGTCCTGCGTCGGGGCGAACATCGTGCCGAGATAGAGCACGAAACCGTCGGGATATTGGTGGTTCCGGCCGATCGTCTGGCGGACCAGGTCCTCAGGGTCGCGGCTGATGCGGCTCATGGCGCTCCCTCCGTCGAGCCGAAAACCGTCCGTGCCCTCCACCACCAGCCGCACCTCTGCCCGCCGCACCTCCTCCATGCCGAAATTCTGGTCGAACAACCTGACGAACGGCCCGACCGCGGCGCTGGCATTGTTGTCCTTGGCCTTGCCGAGGAGGAGCGCCGAACGGCCCTCGACATCGCGCAGATTCACGTCGTTGCCGAGCGTCGCCCCGACGATCTTTCCGGCGCTGGAGACGACGAGCACGATTTCGGGCTCGGGGTTGTTCCAGGAGGAGACCGGATTGAGGCCCGCCTCGGCGAGGTGGCCGACCGCCGACATCGGCTGCGCCTTGGTAAAGATCTCCGCGTCCGGGCCGATGCCGACCTCCAGATATTGCGACCACATGCCCCGCTCGATCAGCAGGTCTTTGAGCGCCCTCGCCTGCTCCGAGCCGGGTTTTAGGCGGCGGAGGTCCTCGCCGATCGTCGCCTGGATCTCTGAGCGGATTTCCGTGGCGCGCTCCGGCGCACCGCGCGCCTGCTCCTCGATGACGCGCTCCAGCATGGAGACGACGAAGGTGACGCCGGCTGCCTTGACGGCCTGCAGGTCGATCGGCGCCAGGAGCCTCGGCTTTGCGGGGTCGCGCTCTTGGCGCGGCGTGTTGGCGAGGATGTCTGAGAGCGCGCCGAGGCTTTGGCCCTTTGCGGATCGCGCCAAGCCCGCCGGATCGTCCACTTCGCAGAGGTCGCGCATGGTCGGCGCCGCCTCTGTGATGTCGAAAACCTCGCCGGCGCGGAGCACGATAATCGATGGCCCCTCAACCGCCGGGTTCCACACCCGTCCGACCAGAACGGCCCGATCCGCATCTTCCGGCAGCGGATCCATTGCCCGGTCCGTAAAACCCATCCTCAATCCCCCAACATCGGCGCCAGACGTTCGTTACCAGAGTTCACGAAAACCGCGCTAGTAACCGCCTTCGCAAGAACCTGGCTCGGCGCCTGGTTCCTCCTCCGTCGCGGAGCGACGGGGGAGGGGGACCATGCGCAGCATGGTGGAGGGGGCAAGTTCAAGCGCGGCGGCTGGCCTTCGCCCCCTCCACCGCCGCAGCCTGTCCTCGGGCCGGCCAGCGGCCGGACCCGGGCGGCGGTCCCCGTCCCCCGCTCCGCGGGTGAGGAACCGGTCGGGGCATTGCTGTGCCATTTAATTGCGATTCCCGGGTACTAGGTGGATCGGCATGGCGGTGTTCTTCACCAGCGATACGCATTTCGGCGACCGGCGCGCGCTCCGCTTCGACCGGCGCCCGTTCGCCGGTCTCGCCGAGCACGATGAGGGGCTCGTGGAGCGCTGGAACGAAGTCGTCGGGCCGCAGGACGAGGTCTGGCATCTCGGCGATTTCGCCCTCGGCCCGCCGCCGGAGCGGATTTCTGCGCTGCTGGCCGGTCTGAACGGCCGAAAGCACCTGATCATCGGCAACAACGATGGCGCGGCGACGCTGCAGGCGGGCTGGGCGAGCGTGGCGCATTACGCCGAGATCGTCGACGACGGCCGGCCGCTTGTGCTCTGCCACTATCCCCTCCGCACCTGGAACGGCATCGGCAAGGGCGCAGTCAACCTGCACGGCCACAGCCATGGCCGGCTGAAGCCCATCGCCCGGCAATACGACGTCGGCGTCGACGTCTGGGATTTCCGGCCGGCGCCGCTCGCGGCAATCCTGGCGCGGCGGCGGCGGAAGCGCCCAATACCTCGCTCTTGAGCTGCCCTGTGAAACGCTTCTCCTACGGCGCGAAAGGCTTCTGAAACAGAATGTCTTTATCGAAGCCGCCGGCCAGCCATGAGGTTCTCGATGCTCCAGCGCGTTGCGGCGGTCGACGCCGGCTCAGCCACCCGCCCGGTTGAGGAGAAAACGTTTCGCAGCCACGATGGCGTCGAGCTCTTCTACCGCACCTGGCCGGCCCTGTCCGGGCCGCCGCGCGGGGCGATCATCCTCCTGCATCGCGGTCACGAGCATTCCGGGCGGATGGCGCATCTCGCCGACGAGCTCGGCCTCGAAGATTTCGCCTTCTTCGCTTGGGATGCGCGCGGCCACGGCCGCTCGCCCGGCGAGCGCGGCTATTCGCCGAGCGTCGGCGCCTCGGTGCGCGACATCCAGAGCTTTGTCGACCATATCGGCGCCGCCTACGGCTTTGCCGAAGACGACATGGCCGTCGTGGCGCAGAGCGTCGGCGCCGTGCTGGCGGCCGTCTGGGCCCACGACTACGCCCCGAAAATCCGGGCGATGGTGCTGGCCTCGCCGGCCTTCAAGGTAAAACTCTACATCCCCTTCGCGCGGAGCGGCCTGAAGCTGCAGCAGCGATTGCGCGGAAATTTCTTCGTCAATTCCTACGTCAAGGCACGTTTCCTCAGCCATGACCCGGCGCGCACCGCCTCCTTCGACGCCGACCCGCTGATCACCCGGGCGATCTCCGTCAACGTGCTGCTTGGCCTTTACGAAGCGGCGGAGCGCGTGGTGGCCGATGCCGGCGCCATCGCCATCCCGACGCAGCTCCTGATCTCCGGCAGCGACTGGGTGGTGCATCACGGGCCGCAGCACCGCTTCTTCGAAAACCTAGGATCGGCGGTGAAGGAGCGGCACGTGTTGCCCGGTTTCTTCCACGACACGTTCGGCGAGCGCCAACGCGCCGTACCTATCGGCGCGGCACGGCGTTTTCTGCTGGAGCGTTTCGCCGAAGCCCCGCAAACGCCGTCGCTCCTCGATGCGGACCGCCAAAGCTTCACCCGCGACGAAGCCGTGCGGCTCGCCTCGCCGTTGCCGAAGCTGCGCGGCATCCGCTGGGCCCTGACGCGGCTCGGCCTGAAGCTCGGCGGCCAGCTCTCGGAGGGGATCGGCATCGGCCACGACACCGGCTTCGATTCCGGCTCCACGCTCGACTACGTCTATCGCAACAAGGCGGAAGGCACCGGCGCGCTCGGCCGGGCGATCGACCGCTCCTACCTCGACTCGATCGGCTGGCGCGGCATCAGGCAACGCAAGCTCCATCTGGAGGAGCTGCTCCGCCGGGCCATGGGGCTGCTCCGCGAACGCGGCGAGCCGATCCGCATCCTCGACATCGCCGCGGGCCACGGCCGCTATGTGCTGGAGGCGCTGGAGGAAGGCTCGCTGCGGCCGGAATCCATCGTGCTCCGCGATTATTCCGACCTCAACGTGGAGAGCGGCCGGCGGCTGATTGCGGAAAAGGGGCTCGGGTCGATCGCGGAATTCCGCAAGGGGGACGCGTTCGACCGCGACGGCATCGCTTCCGTGATGCGGCGCCCGACGCTCGGCATCGTTTCCGGCCTCTACGAGCTGTTCCCCGACAATCTCCTGGTCCGCCGCTCGCTGGAGGGGCTGAGCCTCGCCATCGCGCCGGGCGGATATCTCCTCTACACGAACCAGCCCTGGCATCCGCAGCTGGAGCTGATCGCCCGTGCGCTAACCAGCCACCGCCAGGGCCAAGCCTGGGTCATGCGGCGCCGAACCCAGGCGGAGATGGACCAGCTCGTCGAGGCGGCGGGGTTTCGCAAGCTCGAGCAGCGCATCGACGAATGGGGCATATTTTCCGTGTCGCTGGCCGAGCGCGTGGCCCGGTGACCGCTCTGGCGGAGGCGCTACCGGCACGAGCGGGACGGCCCTGGAAGCGCGCGCTCCTCTGGCTCGGCTTCCTGGCGCCGTTCTTCTACGCGACCTATGGCGGCGCGAACTGGCTTGCCGCCAGCCGCGCCGACGTTGGCTCCTTCGTGTTCGGCTGGGAAGCGCACATTCCCTTCCTCGCCTGGACGATCATCCCCTATTGGTCGATCAATGCGCTCTACGGGCTGTCCTTCTTCCTCTGCAGGACGCGCGAGGAGCTCGACACGCACGGCAAGCGCCTCCTAACCGCGCAGATCTCCGCCGTGGCCTGCTTCGTGCTGCTGCCGCTCCGGTTCACCTTCGAGCGTCCGGAGGTTTTGGGCGGCTTCTCCGGCTTCCTGTTCGACGCGCTGGCGAGCTTCGACAGGCCCTTCAACCAGGCACCGTCGCTGCATATCGCGCTCCTGGTCATCCTGTGGGACCTCTATACCCGGCACGCGCCGCGCCACCTGCTGTGGCCGCTGCATGCCTGGTTCGCCCTGATCGGCGCCTCTGTGCTGACGACCTATCAGCATCATTTCATCGATGTTCCGACAGGCGCCCTCCTCGGCTTTGTCTGCCTCTGGCTATGGCCGGATGCCGGCCGGAGCCCGCTCGCCGGCGTTCGCCCAAGCCCGGAGCCGAAGCGCCGCGTCTTGGCGCTACGCTACGCGGCGGGAGCCGCGGCCTTGACGCTTGCGGCGCTCATGCTCGGCGGCTGGGCTCTCGTCCTGCTGTGGCCGGCGCTCTCCCTGGGGCTGGTGGCAGTCAACTATTTCGGGCTTGACCATGCTGGATTCCAGAAACGGCCGGACGGCAGGATGAGCCTCGCCGCCCGCGCGCTCTTCGGCCCATACCTGATCGGCGCGTTCGTCAATTCCCGGCTGTGGACGCGCCGCAATCCGGCGCCGGCGGAAGTGGCCGACGGCGTCTGGATCGGCCGTATTCCATCGAAGCGAGATGCCGGCGGAACGAGCTTTTGCAGCGTGGTGGATCTCTGCGCCGAGCTGCCGCGGGCCGATTGCGGCCGCCGCTACCATGCGCTGCCGGTTCTGGACCTGACCTCTCCGGGACCCGACACGCTCGCCGCGGCCGCCGAGACCATCGAACGCGCCCGCACCCTCGGTCCGGTGCTGGTCTGCTGCGCGCTGGGGTATTCGCGGAGCGCCGCGGCGATCGCCACCTGGGGCCTTCGCACAGGCCGCTACGCCAGCCTCGACGCCGCTATCGCGTCGATAGGTTCGGCGCGGCCGCGCGTAATCCTCGACGACGCGGCGCGGGCGGCCATCCTGGCGGCCGCCAAGCGATGACCAGCGCCTACCGCAAGTCGGCGGAGATGCTCGCCGCGGCAGCCGATCTCCTCGACCAGGGCGAGATCGTCAATCGCCTGTCGCTCGGCCTGACCGTGGCCGCAGCGGCAATCCTGCTGGTGCCGCCCTTCGCCGCGCTGGCGCCTGTCGCCCTCTTCGCGGCGCTGGCCGGCATGGCGGAATTAGCGCTTGCCGGGCGCGTCCGCTTCGATGCCGCGCTGTTTCGCCGGGCGGCCGCCGATGCCGCCGCCGACCGCTTCGACATGGCCGCCTTCGACGCGGCGCTGGTGACGCTGAAGCTCATGCCGGCCGGCAAGGCAGGCCGGCCGATCGAGACAAGGTTCCGGGGCGCCAGGCGGCTCCTCGTCCTGCAGATTGCGGGGGTCGTCGTTCAGGTCGCGATCATGGCTGCCGGCGGAGTGTGGCAATTCGCCAGGCTTGCCTGAGCAGGGCGCAGGCGAGCCCGTCCTGACAGCGCCGCCGTGCCCCGGTAAAGTCGACGCCGGTCTTGCCGGCCGGCCAAACGCCGCCGCTTCGAGAATGCCTTGGGAGGAACGATGACCGACCGGATCGCCATCGGCCTGATCGGCTGCGGGTTCTTTTCGCGCAACCACCTCAATTCCTGGAAGGATCTCAAGCCTGAGGGCGCCGACGTGGTCGCCGTCTGCGACATCGATCCGGCGAAGGCGAAAACGACGGCCGAGGCCTTTGGCGTCCCGCACTGGTACACCGACGCCGAGACGATGTTCCGCGAGCGCAATCTCGGCCTGGTCGACATCGTCACAAGGATGGACACGCACAGACAGCTCGCCGAGATGGCGGCCCGATTTAAAGTGCCGATGATCGTGCAAAAGCCGTTCGCGCCGGACATCGACGCGGTGCGGGCGATCGTCGACACGGCCGACGCGGCCGGCCTGTTCCTGGCCGTGCACGAGAATTTCCGTTTCCAGACGCCGCTGATGAAGGTCAAGGAGGTGCTGGAATCCGGCGTCCTCGGCGAGCCGTCCTGGGCGCGAATCAGCTTCCGCACCGGCTACGACATCTACAAGGGCCAGCCCTATTTCTACGGCGAGGAGCGGTTTGTGATCCTCGACCTCGGCGTCCACGTTGTGGACGTCGCGCGATACCTGTTAGGCGAGGTCGAGCGAGTCTCCTGCGAGACGCAGCGGCGCAATCCGAAAGTCAAGGCCGAGGACACGGCCACCATGCTGCTCCGCCACACGTCCGGCGCCGTGTCGGTCGTGGAATGCACCTACGAGACCAAGAAACTGCCGGACCCCTTCCCGGAGACGCTGCTGGAGATCGAAGGGCCGCGCGGCGCCATCGTCACCAAGCAGGGCTATCGCATGGAAGTGACCGTCGACGGCAAGATGACCGAGACCGAGATCGACATCCCGCTCCTCCACTGGGCGAAGCCGCCCTGGCACATGATCGAGGAGAGCGTCTACAAGACCTGCAAGCACCTTCTGGAGAGCCTGAAGGCCGGCCGGGAGGCGGACATTTCGGGCCGCGACAATCTTAAGACCTACGCGGTCTGCGAGGCGGCCTACGAATCGGCGGCGACCGGCCGGGCGGTCAGGCCGGCGGCATGATGCTTTCCCGGCCGGCCGGATGAACGTAACGCGCGCGGCGACGGGCAGGCGCTCGCGCCGGCCCCGCGACACGAGGGGCGCCGGCCCGTCCGGCGGAGCGGCCTATCGACGGCTGGTCAATCCCTTCGAACCCATCCGGCTGCTTTCCGACGATCAGGTGGAGGCGCTTCACGCGGCGGCACTCGGTCTCCTGCAGGAGACGGGGATGCGTGTGCTGCACGCCGAAGCGCGCGACATTCTCAAGCGCGATGGCGCCGCCATCGATCCCGCGACGCATATAGCGAAACTGGACCCAGAGCAGGTGCGCCGGGCGCTTGCTTCCGCCCCGCCAGAGTTCGAGCTGAAGGGCGGAGCGCCGCACAGGTCCGTCGCGATCGGCGGCCGCCATCTGGCGGTGGCGACCGTCGGCGGCCCGCCAAACGTCTTCGACATCGAGACCGGGAAGCGGCCGGGCGTGCTTCGCGACTACCAGGATTTCATGCGGCTTGCGCAGAGCTTCGACGTGATCCACCTGATCAACCAATGCGTCGAGCCCCTCGACGTCGGGCTGGCCTTTCGCCACCTCGAAGTCACGCACGCGCAGCTCACCTTGACCGACAAGGTAGCCTTCGTGTTCAGCCGCGGCGCGCCCCAAGTCGCCGACTGTTTCGAGATGATCCGCGTCGCCCGTGGCCTGAGCCCGGAGGACTTCGCACGCACCCCCTGCTGCTACACCGTCGTCAACACCAATTCGCCGCTCGTGCTCGACCTCCCCATGGCCCAGGGCATCATCGACTTCGCCCGCGCCGGCCAAGTATGCGTCATCACGCCGTTCACGCTGTCCGGCGCCATGGCGCCCATCACTATCCTCGGCGGCCTCGTGCAGCAGCATGCCGAAGCGCTGTTCGGGATTACCCTGTCCCAGCTGGTCCGGCCCGGCGCGCCGGTCGTCTACGGCGCCTTCACCTCGAACGTCGACATGAAGAGCGGGGCGCCGGCGTTCGGCACGCCGGAAGCGGTCAAGGCGGCGCTGATCAGCGGACAGCTCGCCCGCTTAATCGGCCTGCCCTGGCGCGGCTCGAACGTGAATGCCTCCAATGTACCCGACGCGCAGGCGGCCTACGAAGCGCAGATGTCGCTCTGGGGCGCGGTCATGGGCGGCTGCAACGTGCTCATCCATGGCGCCGGATGGCTGGAGGGCGGCCTCTCGGCTTCCCGGGAGAAGTTCATACTCGACGTCGAAATGCTGCAGATGTTCGCCGAGCTGTTCCGGCCGCTGGCCTTCTCTCCCGAGGAACTGGGGCTCGAGGCGATCCGCGAGGTCGGGCCGGGCGGGCATTTCTTCGCCGCGGCCCATACGATGGCGCGCTACCGCTCGGCATTCTACCGGCCGCTCGTCTCCGACTGGAGCAATTTCGGCCAATGGACGGAGAAGGGATCCAAGGACGCGACGCGGCGCGCTTACGAGATCGCCCGAAGGACAATGGACGAGTTCGAACCGCCGCCACTCGATCCGGCCGTCCGCGACGAGCTCGATGCCTTTCGAAGCCGCCGCACCCGGGAAGGCGGCGCGCTGCCGCAATCCTGATCGACTGCGCTTCCTCAGAGCTTGTTCAGCGACTTTGCGAAGGCATGCAGTTCATCAACCGACATGTTCTCGCCCTCGTTCCAAAACTTGAGTAGGGCCTTCTGGTTCAGTTTGACCCACGCGATGACTGCCGGCGCAGCACGGTTCAGATCCCGCTCCGGAAGGCTGCTCGCCAGGACCGTCGGTTCGTCACTGATGGCGACGGAGAAGCTTGGTTGATGCCGGCCCGTCTTCAAGAAGTACTTAACCCGGGGCCCGTGCGATCCTGAAGGTTCGTATCTCGACAATATCGTCATCACCGAACGCGGCGAGCTCTTCGCCAATCGTCGGCTCGCGGGGGTGCCATGCTTCGGTGCTTTCGCGGGCGCGCATGGGCACGAGCTAGCAGAAATCCAGCCGCGAGGCGATGTCACTGCGCCAGAAAGCCTCCGTCGACCGGCAGCGTGTGGCCAGTGATCATCGCGGCGGCGGGGCTGGCGAGGAACAGGATGGCGGCCGCCACCTCCTCCGGCTCGGCCAGGCGGCGGAGCGGCGTCATCGCTTCGATTTTCGCGACGAGCTCGGGGTTGGCCAGGATCGGGGCGATGAACTCGGTGCGCACATAGGTCGGGGCGACCGCGTTGACGCGGATGTTTTGTGGTGCCCATTCCACCGCCAGCGCGCGCGTCATGTTGACGATGGCGCCCTTGGTCGTCTGGTAGGAGATGTTGGGATAGAGGCCGCCGCCCGACAGGCCCATGATGGAGGCGACGTTGACGATGGCGCCGCCCCTGCCCGCGGCGATCATGTGGCGGGCCGCGGCGCGGGCGCAGAGGAAAGTCCCCGTCATGTTGACGGCGACGACCTTGTCCCAATCTTGGAGCGGCAGCTCGGTCGCGGGTTTCCTGATGGCGGCGCCCGCGTTGTTGACCAGCACGTCGAGGCGCCCCTCGCGGCGAAGCACTTCCGCGAACAGCGCCTCCACCTGGTCCTCGCGCGAGATGTCGACGGCGATCGCCTGGGCCGGCGTGCCGTCGGCGCTCATCGCCTCCGCCGCCGCTGCGGCGGCGGGCTCGTCGCGGTCGGCGATGATGATGCGGGCGCCCGCCGCCGCGAGCGCCTCGGCGGCAGCTCTGCCAATGCCCCGGGAGCCGCCAGTGACGACCGCCACGGCTCCATCGAGACGAAACGGATCCCTCATGTCCCGGTGATGCGGGCGATCGCGTAGGGACCGAGCACGACGGCGCCGCCCTCGTACGGCTTTGACAGGTGCTCGGCGGCATCCACGTCGACGGCGGCGGCCGTAAAGGCGTCGGCGTCGAGCACAAAAATCTGACCCTGGCCGATCGGCAGCGTCAGCGCCACGCTCAGGGGCTCGCCGGTGAGGTTGGCGAGCCAGATCTCGTGGCCCGAGGACGTTTCGGCGGCGACCGCCTGAACGTTGCGGCCGGGCTGGGCGTCGCTCCTGAGCAGCCTGGCGCCGCGGAGGCCCGCCAGGCCCTTGAAGACGTGGAAGGCGGGATAGAGGCCGCCGGCCTCGTCGAACCAGGGCTGCGCGTGCTCGGCCGGCGCATGGACGATGCCGAACGGCCCGACGCCGCCGCCCAGCGTGACGGCCATCGCGCCGCCGCGCGCCATATGGGCGAAATAGCCGAGATACCAGGCGGCGCCGAGGAGGCCGCGCTGGCGCGGATCGACCCGATTCATCGCCTGCCTGATGTTTTGCGGGTTTTCCATCGGTGCGGCGCCGTAGGGGTTGGAGCGCATGCCGAGCGCGCTCGGTCCGGCATGAAACGGTCTTTGGCCGGCAATCGCCGCCGTGCTCTTGGCGACGTAGGGGAGCGCCTCCAGCGTCTCGGTGGCGGTGCGGTCGTCGCCGGCGTGGACGAGGCCGCAGGTGGTGAAGGTGACGAGGTCGATATCATCGAGCGGCGGGCGCTTGCGGTTCAGCTCGGTAAAATAGCTGAACATGCCGCCGCCGAGGCGGGCGTTGGGGAACACCCGGCGCGACTGCGCATAGAGCGCTTCCGCCGGCGGGCAGGCCGGCCAGTCGCTGCCGGGCAGCGTCGATTTGAGGTCGGAGGCCGGCGAGACGAGCACGACCTCGAACGGCTCGCCGAGATCGGCGACGGCGCGCCCAACGGAGGCGAGCTCGTCTGCAAAGCCCTCCACCTCGGTGACGACAAGCTCGAGCCATGGCGTGGCGCCGACCGCCTTGGCCGCCTCGACCATTCGGGCGAGATCGGCGGGGCCGTGGCCCCGGCGCGCATCGAAGTGGCAGACGACGTGGCTCGGCCCGGCGGAACGAAGCTTTTCGGCGGCCTCGATCGTGGCCTCGGCCTCTTCCGGCTGCAGCCCGAAGCCGAGCGGCGGGACATCGCCGACCGGCTCGACGATCGTGACCGTGGCGCCGCCTGCGCCGGCCGCGGTGGCGGCGACGGCGCGGCCGCTGACCGTGACGGTGACGGACTGCTCCAGCTCCGTGCCGGCCGCAAGGGTGTAGGGCCAGGGCAGAGCCAGCGGCCGCACATAGGTCTTGTAGGAGGCGTCGGTCCAGTTCCGCTGGTCCTCCATCTCAAAGGTGTCGCCTTCCATGCGGCAGGTGACGCTGAGCCCCGGCGCCGCCTCGTGGGTGATGGCGCGGAGGTCCATCATCGGCTGGACCGGGTCGATCAGCTCCGGGAAGGCCGTCTCGACGACGCGTCCGTCGACGTGCTCGACGCGCGCGGGTTTTCCGGCAACCCCCTCCACGGCATGGAGGACGACGAAGCCGGTGCGGTTGGTGACGAAATCGGTGATCGCGAGGCCCTTGGCGCGGAAGGCGAGCGTTCCGTCGGCGGAGCCCTCGATCTCGGCAGCGTAGCGGAACTCCTGCTCGGTATCGCGGGTGACCGCGCGGTAGGTGACGCGAAAAGTGTCGCCGGTCTGCGTGACGTTCAGTTCGGAAATTTCTGGGTTGTAGGTGCCCCAGTTCTTGTTGCGGACGATGAAGGAGACGGCGCGCAGCAGCTCGCGGCCCTCGTAGCGGATGTAGCGGAGATTGCCGGCCTCCAGCTCGGCCGTGAGCGCGCCGGCCTTGAGGAGCTCGGGCGGCGCAACGGCTTCTTCGGTGCCGAAGAGCCGGAGCGATAGCGACGGCATGGCGTTCATGGAAATCCTCCCCGTTTTCGTCGTTCAGAGTATTATTGGCGGCCGTAATGGAATGGATTGCTGGGTCAAGCCCGGCAATGACAACAGCGTCGTTGCGTCAGGCCGTGCCCGCCTCGCGCGGGCGCGCCGTGTCGTTGATCCCCTCGATGTCCGGCGCCTGGCCGTAGCTCATCTGGCGCATCTGCTGGATGACGCGCCCCATCTCCTCGTCGGAGAGGATCGGCGGATCGCCGATCGTGAGCGCCTGGACGTAGAGGCGCGACAGCGTCTCCACCTCGATGGCGAGCCAGAGCGCATGCTCGAGGTTCTTGCCCAGAGAAATCTGGCCGTGCTGGCCGAGGAGGCATGCGAGCCGGCCCTCCAGCGCCTCCAGCGCATTGTCGGAGAGCTGCTGCGTGCCGAAGGTGGCGTAGGGCGAGCAGCGGATGTCGGTGCCGCCGGCGACGCCGGTCATGTAGTGGAAGCTCGGGATGTTTTTGTGATGCACCGCCAACGTGGTGGCGTAGACCGAGTGGCAGTGCAGCACGACGTCGATATCCCTGCGCTTCTTCAGGATGTCGCGGTGGAAGCGCCATTCCGAGGACGGCCGATGTTTTCCCGCGTAGGTGCCGTCAAAATCCATCTCGACGATGTCCTCCGGCCCCATGCGCTCATAGGGGAGCGACGTCGGCGTGATGAGGAACCCGCCGTCGATGCGGGCCGAGAGGTTTCCCGCCGTGCCCTGGTTGATGCCGGAGGAATTCATCCGCCGGCAGATGTCGACCATTTCGGTGCGGAGCTGGAAATCGGCGATCGGGTTCATGCGTGGGCTTCCTTGCGGGCGGCGAGAGGCGAACCGTATTCGGCGAGGCCTCGCCAGCGTTCGCGATAATCCTCAAGGCCGGGGATTTGAAGAGGCGCCGGCGTCTGCAGGGCGACGTCGGCAGGGCGGTCGCGCGTTTCATGGTCGGCGAGCAGCGCCGCGCCGGCGGCCGTGCCGTAGCCGTCGGTGCGGTAGAGCGTGCGGCGGCCCGGCCGCAGCGCCGCCACCAGCGAAGCGTAGAGCGGGTCCTTCACGAACGAGCCGTCGAGCACGGTGGTCGCGGCGGAGCCCATCAGGTCGAGGCAGGTGTCGGTGAGGAGGGCGACGTAGAGGAGCGCCAGGGCGCGGCGTTCCTCCGGCGTGCCGGGCGGCGGGCCGGCGATGCGGCCGCGCCCGGCGCTCCCCGGGAACGGCCCGTCGTCGAAGGCGAAGGTGGGAAGCGCGAAGGTGCCGGCCTGCACGAGGCGCGCCACCGTCCGGCGCTCGACAGGAGCGTCCGGCCCCTCGCCCCCTATGGCCGAAAAATCGCGGCCGCCCATCGCCAGCATGCCGGTCAGCGGCCGCCCGAAAACGTCGGCATTCCAGGTCATGCCGCTGGTCCCGGCGAGGGCGTCCGGTGCGAAGGAGTCGCTCAGGCCGACGATCCAGGTGCCTGTCGAGACGACCGCCAGATCGGCGAGGCCCGCTCGCTGGTAGCGGTAGAAATTGGCGCTGGAATCGTGGATGCCGCAGAGCACGTCTATTTCGCTGTGCAGGCCCAGGCGGCGTGCGAGATCCGGCTGCAACGGCCCGAGCGCCTCCCAGGCCGGCCGGATTTTTGGGATCAGCCGGTGCCAGCCGCGCTTCTCCACGATGCCGGTGAAGCGCCGCTCCGGGATATTCCACAGATGCGATTGCGCGGCGAGATAGGTGAGCTCGGCGGTCGCGACGCCGGAGAGGCGCCACGCCCAATATTGCGGCCCGCCGAGGAAGAAGCGGCCGCGCGCCAGCGCCTCGGGCCATTCCAGATCGAGCCAGAGCAGCTGCCGGGCCAGGTGCGCGGCGCCGGCCATGACGGGGCTGCCGCGCTCCTCGACCACCCCGGCGAGCG
Source organism: uncultured Alphaproteobacteria bacterium (assembly GCA_963846475.1). Taxonomy (GTDB): domain Bacteria; phylum Pseudomonadota; class Alphaproteobacteria; order Rhizobiales; family Afifellaceae; genus DASWJZ01. The sequence goes on from CAWJVZ010000004.1 coordinate 588,611, forward strand.
CGGCATAGGCTGCATTCACCGGCGCCGGGACGACGTTCTCGTAGTCGATCATCGGCATGACCGGACCGCTCTCGCCGACGAGCACGCCCGCCGAGCCGTGCCCGCAGGCGACGAAAGCGCCGATGGAATGGCGCCGGGCCAGCGGCGGCAGCTCCTGGAAAAGCCAATCCTCGATGCCGGCAAGATCCGGGTGGCGGTAAAGCGGGCCGTCAAGCGTGACGTTCGCGGTCGAGACCGTCTCCAGGACGGCGCCGTCGGGCGTGGCGGCGCTCAGCTTGACGTTGGTCTTGCCGATATCGAGTACGGCGACGTTGCTCATGGAGGGCCGCATCCGCTCAGCGGAGGTGCCCTCGGTAATAGAGGGCGAACACGCTGGTGGCGATGAGCAGCGCGCCCCAGATGGCGATCGTCAGGAACTGGCTGAAGCCCAAGAGGTTGAAGGCCGAGGAGATGACCTGGAGGATGGCAAGCGCCAGGATCAGCCCGCCCACCTTGCCGAAGCCGCCGTAGGGGTCGGTGCCGCCGAGCACGGCGGCGAGGATGGTGACCAGCAGATAGCTCTCGCCGTAGGACGCGTTGGCGGAGTTGAAGCGCGACAGCATGACGAGCGCAGCGACCGCGGCGAGCAGGCTCGACAGGACGTAGAGCTTCATCGTGACGCGCCGGGTGCGGACGCCCGAAAAACGCGTCGCCTCGGGGTTGGAGCCCATCATGTAGACGGCGTTGCCGAACGGGCTCCGCCTGAGCGCGACCGCGACTGGAACGGCGCAGAGCGCGAAGACGAACATGGCGAAGGGGACGCCAAGCAGCGTGCCGTTGGCGATGAACACGATCGGCTCGGGAAAGCCGGAAATGACCCCGCCGCGGGTCATGCCGATGGAGAGGCCCTTCACCATCGTCATGGTGCCGAGCGTCGCCAGGATCGGCGACACGCCGAGATAGGCGATGACATAGCCGTTGATCAGGCCGATGATCGTCGCCACCGCGAACCCGGCAAGCACCGCCGCCACCTGCCAAAAACCCCAGGCAAAGCCTTCCGCGCCCGGCACCATGGTGGTCAGCACGTAGGCCATGGTCAGCGCGCAGAGATTGGCGGTGGCGACGATCGACAGGTTGAGGCCGCCGGACAGGAGCGTGATCATCATGGCGAGCGACAGGATGCCGAGCTCCGGCATCTGGAAGGCCATGGAGCGCAGCACCGAGGCGGAGAAGAACTTTTCGCCGATCATCATCGTGAACAGCACGACCAGCCCGACGAGGAGCGCGCTCAAGCCCGCATTGGTGCCGGCGACCGGCAGCTTTCGCCGCGGCGCAGCGACGGCCGCGTCGCCGCTCATGCCCTGGCGCTCCGCACGAGGTTCGAGCGCGTCATCGAAACCGCCGTCGCCGAGACGGAGACGAGGATGACGACGCCGACGAAGAACTGCGACCAGTAGGAGGAGACGCCGAGCAGGACGAGGCCGTTCTGCATGATGGCGAGGAGCGTCAGGCCGAGCACGGTGCCGAGCACGGTGCCGACGCCGCCCAAGAGGCTGGCGCCGCCGAGCACGACCGCGGCCAGCACGTCGAGCTCCTTGCCGACGAGCACGGTCGGCGCCACCGACTGGGCGAGCTGCGCCTGAACCAGCGAGGCGATGCCGGCGACGAAGCCCATATAGCCGTAGACGATGAGGTGCAGGCGGAAGAGGTTGAAGCCGAGCCGCTGCGAGGCGTCGGGGTTGCCGCCCATCGCGTAGATCTGCCGGCCGATATTGGTGCGGTTCAGCAGGAACCAGGTCATCGCGAAGACGACGACCAGCATCAGCATCTGAAAGTTGACATAGTAAGGGATCTGGTCGCGCTCGAACTCGAACCAGGTGATGCCGGAGGCGAACCAGTCCGGCAGCGAGTAGATGTAGTCGCCGCCGGTGACGAAGATCAGGATGCCGTAAAAGATGTTCAGCGTGGCGATCGTGACGATGATGCTCTTGATCCTGAAGCGGTGGATGATGACCGCATTGACGAAGCCGCAGAGCACCCCCGTTCCGCAGGCGGTCAGGAACACGGTAAGCCAGTTGCCGCCATAGGCGAGCGCCACCGACATGGCGACGTACTGCGCCACCGTGGCGGTGGCGGCGAAGGAGATGTCGATTCCGCCGGCGACCAGCACGACCAGCAGCCCGGCGCACAGCACGCCGACGAAGGCATTCGACGTCAGCAGGTCGAAGAAGTTCGACAGGGTGAAGAAGCTGTCGGTGGCGAGCGACAAAGCGAGGCAGAGTGCGACGACGACGATGAGCAGCCAGAATTCGTGGCTGCGGCGAAACCGCTGAAACCGCTCACGCATTGACGGCCGCCATCAGTTCCGGCTCGGAGGAGCGGAAGGGGACGTAGTCGCCGGTGATCCGCCCGGCGCGCATCACCAGCACGCGATGGCTGTGATAGAGCACCTCGGGGATCTCGTCGGAGATCATGATGATGGCGATCCCCTCCCCGGCGAGCCGCTTGACGATCTCGTAGATGCCGTCCTTGGCGCTGACGTCGACGCCGACGGTCGGGCTGTCGAGGATCAGCACGCGCGGCTGCCGCGCCATCCATTTGCCGAGCACGACCCGCTGCTGGTTGCCGCCGGAAAGCGTCTTCACCGGGTTCTCCGGGTCGGCCACCTTGATCGACAGCTCGTTGATCCATTTCTCCGCCGTCTGCCGACGCACCCGCGGACTGACGAGGCCCAGCCGGCCGGCGAGCTGGTCGAGCACGGTGACGACGATGTTGGAGCTGATCGGCTGGTCGAGCACCAGGCCCTGGGTCAGCCGGTCCTCCGGCACATAGGCGATGCCTTGCTCGATCGCCTCGCTCGGCGTGCGGAAGGTGACAGCCTGACCGCCCACGCGGATTTTTCCGGAATCGGGCTGGGTCATGCCGAACAGCGACAGCGCCAGCTCCGTGCGGCCGGAGCCGAGCAGGCCGGTGATGCCGAGGATTTCGCCGGCATGCACTTCGAAGGAGACGTCCTCGTATTCGCCCCTCCGCGTGAGGTTTTCGACGGCGAGGGCGACGGGAAGCTTGCCCGCTTGCATCTCCTTCAGGTCGTAATGAAAACTCTTGCCGGTCATCAGCGCGGCGAGCTTTTTGTCGTCCATCTCGGCGGCGGTATAGGTCCCGACCTTGCGGCCGTCGCGGAGCACCGTCACCCGCTCGGCCACCTCCAGAACCTCGTTGAGGCGGTGCGAGACGAACATGATGGAGATGCCCTTCGCCTTCAGCTCGCCGACCCGCGACAAGAGCGCCTCGACCTCGTGGCGGGTAAGCGAGGAGGTCGGCTCGTCCATGATGAGGAAGCGGGCGTCGGCGGCCATGGCGCGGCAGATCGCGACGAGCTGGCGGTTGGCGACGGAGAGATTTGCGAGCTTGGCGTCGAGGTCGAGCGCCACGCCGATCCGCGCCATCGCCTGGCGGGCCACCTCCTTCACCTTGCCCCAGTCGACGAGGCGCGGCGCGCCGAAATGGCTGCCGATGGCGATGTTCTCGGCGACGGTCAGGTTCGGGAATAGCGACAGGTCCTGGTAGATGACCTGGATGCCGAGGCGCGTGCTCTCGGCGGGCGTGAGGCGGCCGTGCGGCACGCCTTCCACGACGATGCGGCCGCCGGGCTGCGGCGACTCGACCCCGGAGATGATCTTGATCAGCGTCGACTTGCCGGAACCGTTCTCGCCGACGAGGCAATGGACCTCGCCGGCCTGCACGTCCATGTCGACCTCGCGCAGCGCATGCACGCCGCCGAAAATCTTGGAGATGCCCTGAAGCTCGAGAAAACTGGCCATGACGGCGGCTGCGTTCTCCCGCGATCTTTCCAACTGTCATCCTCGGGCGAGCGGAGCGAGACCCGAGGACCCAGCCTCATTGCCAAGGTTTCTGGGCCCTCGGGTCAAGCCGAGGGTGACATTTCGGAAGGTGCGGATGCTGTCTAGAGCCCCTGTTCGATCAGGCCGTCCACCGTCTCCTTGTTGATGACCATGATCTTTTCGACCTTGATCTGCTTGTTGTCGACGTCCACCACCGCCTTGCCGAGGCCGGGGATCTCGACGCCGTCGACGATCGGCGTGCCGTCGAGCACCAGCTTGCCGACCGCCACCATGGCGTAGCCCGCGTCGGTCGGGTTCCACAGATAGCCTTCGCGGATCGTGCCATCCATGATCAGCGGCTTCGCCTGCGAGGGCAGCACCGTGCCGACCACGGCGATCTTCTTGCCGAGGCGCTTCTCGCGCACCGCATTGCCGGCGCCGATCGGGCCGTTGGAGCCGAAGCCCAGAATGCCCTTCAGGTTCGGGTAGGCCTTGATGACGTCAAGCGTGGTCTTGTAGGCGGTGTCGATCTCGTCGGCGCCCGGGAAGCGGTCGGCGACGAGCTTCATGTTGGGATAATTCTTTTCCTGATAGGCGATCGCCGCATCCGCCCAGATGTTGTGCAGCGGCGTCGTCAGCGTGCCGACATAGACGACGTATTCGCCCTCCTCGCCCATCTCCGCGGCGAGCTTTTGCATCTGCACCTCGCCGAACTGCACGGAATCGATGAGCTCGACGTTCCAGGTGCGGCCCTCCTGCTCCGGCCCTTCATGGGTGATGACCGGGATGCCGGCCTCCTGGGCGCGCTTCAGCACCGGCTCGGCGACCTTCACGTCGAGCGGCACCAGGCCGATCACGTCGACCTTTTGCGCGATCAGGTCTTCCAAAAGCTTCACCTGCTGGGCCGGATCGACATTGGCCGGACCGACCATCGACGCGTCGATGCCGAAATCCGTGCCGGCCTTCTTGATGCCGTTCTCGAGCGCATTGAACCAGGGGATGCCGGCGATCTTGACCACCGTCACCATCTTCTTCTGGTCCTGCGCAAAGGACAGGCCTGAAATTCCGGCCACACCGATCGCGGCGGCGACCGCAGCGGCTCCAAGCAGTTTCAAGGTATCGCGTCTCTTCATCGACAATTCCTCCCTCAGAACGATTCTCGTGGACGTGTTCGGCGCAATCTTCCGCCCGGCGGGCTCGGGCTGGACCGGCGGCGCACCGAGGCGAACCTTCTAGATTTCAGCAAATCCCTCGACCGAGCGGCGCGGGCCGATTCCTCCTGATTGGGCTTTTGGTCTTGAGCGCCCGCACGACCTCAGGCTAACGACTTCGGATTGGCGCGACAATCGTCCAGTGATCGCAATGCAGGGCCATGCCGGGGCGGCATGGCGTCGGCGCCCGTCTGTTGAACTCTTGCGGCTTTCTGCCGCGACCATCGCGGCAAGGTGCCGGTAGCCGCGCCTGGTGCGAGCCGGCCCGTCCATTGGCGAGAAGGGGGTCTCGATGTCACGCGCTTTTCCGCTGCGAGCCGGCGTGGTCGCCGCCGCGCTCCTGTTCGGCCTGCCTGCCGCGGCGCAGGAATCCGGCGATCCGATAAAACTGACGCTGCATGACTGGACTGGACAGCTGATCACCACGCAGCTGATGGGCGAGGTGCTGAAGAAGGCCGGCTACAACATCGAATATGTGCAGGCGGACTACCTCGCCCAGTTCGCCGGCCTGAAGACCGGCGACCTGCACGTCGCCATGGAAATCTGGGCGACGACCGGCCAGGAGGCGCTCGACGAGGCCGTCGGCACCGGCAATGTCGAGAATCTCGGCGAGACCGGCATGCTGGCGATCGAGGAATGGTGGTACCCGGAATATATGAAGGAGAAATGCCCCGGCCTGCCGAACTGGGAGGCGCTGAAGGAATGCGGCGAGGCGTTCTCGATCCCCGAGACGGCGCCGAAGGGACGTTACCTCGGCGGACCGGTGACCTGGGGCGGCTTCGACGAGGAGCGCGTCGAAGCGCTCGATCTGCCCTTCGAGGTGGTGCATGCGGGAACCGACGCGGCGCTCTTCGCCGAGCTGGAATCGGCCTATCAGCGGCAGGCGCCGATCATGCTGTGGGTCTATGCGCCGCACTGGGCGCCGGTGAAATACAAGGGCGAATGGGTGGAATTCCCGCCTTACGAGAAGGCCTGCTACGAAGACCCGGCCTGGGGCTCCAACCCCGACGCCACGCACGATTGCGGCAAGCCGCGCGGACCGATCTGGAAGGCCGCCTGGTCGGGCGTCAAGGACAAGTGGCCCGGCGCCCACAAGGCGATCAAGGCGTTCCAGATCGACAATGACGAGATGGGCGCCATGGTCACCAAGGTCGACCTGGAGGGGCAGACCGTCGAAGCCGTGGTCGCCGAATGGATGGCGGCGAACGAAGCGCGCTGGCAGCCCTGGATCGCGAAATAGGTCCGCGGGCCGGCCCTAAATCGTGCACGCTAAGCTACCTCTCCCCTACCCGTCGCCGACGAATGGGAGGGTAAGTGCTCGCCGGGGCAGGTGGCTGGGCTCGTGGGTGGCGCCCTCCTCTCCCCCTGGGGAGAGGCCGAGTCGCGAAGCGACCGGGTGAGGGACGAGATCGTCGAGCCGGGCGCCAGAACCCTCACCCGGCTCCGCGCTGCGCGCGGACTCGGCCTCTCCCCACGGGGGAGAGGAGGTGCTGACCCCGTATGCCGTAGCCCTGCCTTGCGCGGGAGGGCCGGGCTGGGCACTCCATCGTGAGCGAAGCGGCCACGAAACTCTCCTGCCGCGGCGTGTGGAAGCTGTTCGGCCCCGACCCGGCCGGCTTCCTGCGCCGGCTGGGCCGCGCGCCGACACCGCAGGATCTTGCCGCATCGGGCCTGATCGCCGCCGTAACGGACGTGAACCTGGACATCCGCGCCGGCGAGATCTTTGTCATCATGGGCCTGTCCGGCTCGGGAAAATCGACGCTGGTGCGCTGCCTGTCGCGGCTGGTCGAGCCGAGCGTCGGGCAAATTCTGTTCGACGGACGCGACCTTCTGGCGATCCCGGATCGCGAGCTGATCGAGCTCCGACGCCACCGTATGGGCATGGTGTTCCAGCATTTTGCGCTGCTGCCGCACCTTTCGGTTCTGAGGAACGTCGCCTTCCCGCTGGAAATCCAGGGCATTGCCCGCGACAGGCGCGAGGCGCGGGCGCGCGAGATGGTCGAGCTCGTCGGGCTGAAGGGGCGGGAGCACCATTTTCCCCATGAGCTCTCCGGCGGCCAGCAGCAGCGCGTCGGCATCGCCCGCTCGCTCGCCGTCGAGCCGGAGCTGTGGTTTCTGGACGAGCCGTTCTCGGCGCTCGACCCGCTGATCCGCCATGAGATGCAGAGCGAGTTCCTCCGCCTGCAGCATCTGCTGAAGAAGACCATCGTCTTCATCACCCACGATTTCGACGAGGCGATCAGGCTTGCCGACCGCATCGCCATCATGCGGGACGGCCGCATCATCCAGGTCGGCACGGCGGAGGAGCTGATCGTCGCTCCGGCGGATGCTTACGTGACCGAATTCACCCGCGATGCGCCGCGCGGAAGAATCCTGTCGGCGCGGGCGGTCATGCGCCCGCTGAACGGCGCCACCGACTTTGCCGGCGAGATTTCTGCGCGGCAGCGCGTCATCGATGTGGCCCGCACGCTCGAAGCTTCCGACCGTACTTTTGCGGTCATCGACGACGCCGGCTTGCCGATAGGTGCAATCGACCGTGCGGCGGTGATGGCAGTGCTCCTCGACGGCGGGCGCCCTGACGCTACGGCGAAAGCCTGATGTCGGTCGCCGCGGGAAGCATTGCGGATCATCACGCTCCGCTGGCGCTGCCCCGCAAACTGCTGTGGCTGCCCGCCTTCGCCGTCTCCCTGGTCTTCCTCTACCTCCCCGCAGGCACGCTGCCGGAATGGGCTAGCGATGTGCCGAAGGCGTGGCGAATTCCGGCGCAGCGCTGGGTTTCGGCGGCGATGCAGTGGCTGATCGAGGATGCCAGTTTTGGGCTCTTCAGCTTCCGCGATTTCACCCGGTTTCTCGCCGCAATCCTGGACATGCCGCTCAGCGCCGCGACCAGCCTTTTTGCCACCGGCCTCCTTTCCGGCCAGGGCTCGGCGGCGGTAGAAATCCTGCCGCCGCTGCCGTGGATAGCCGTGCTCGCCGCGGCCGCGATCCTCGCCTGGCATGCCGGCGGCGCGGGGCTTGCCGCCTTCACGGCGGGCGCTTTCTTCTACCTTGCCGCCTTCGGGCAATGGCAGAGCGCGATGGTGACGCTTTCCTCCATCGTGATCGCGGTGCCGTTCGGCGTCGCCGGCGGCATGCTGCTCGGCATCGCCGGGCACCGCTCGCCGCGCTTTCGAAGATTCCTGCTGCCCGTGCTGGACGGGATGCAGACGATCCCGGTGTTTGCCTATCTCCTGCCGATCCTGTTCCTGTTCGGCTTCGGGCCGGTCGCCGCGCTCATCGCCACCATCATCTATGCGATGCCGCCGATGGTGCGCGTCACCATGCTGGCGCTCGACGGCGTCTCGCCGGAGATCGTCGAGTTCGGACGCATGGCGGGCTGCACGAAGCGCCAGCTGATCGGCCGCGTCATGCTGCCCGTCGCCCGCGCGCCGCTGATGGTCGGCGTGAACCAGGTGATCATGCTGTCGCTCAACATGGTGATCATCGCCTCGATGATCGGCGCCGGCGGGCTCGGCTTCAACGTGCTGGCGGCGCTCCGGCGCCTCGACATCGGCGCCGGGCTCGAGGCGGGGCTCGCCATCGTGGTGCTCGCCGTGGCGCTCGACCGGGTCAGCCAGGCCTATGCGCTCCGTGCGGCGCGGCTCCGCAACCGGGCCGGCGGTTCGCTTCTGGGACGCTACGCCCTGCCGCTCGCAGCGCTCGCCGCGGCGGTTTTCCTCTGGCTGCTCAGCCTCGCCGTCCCTGCCCTGGAGGCCTATCCGGAGGCGCTCAAAATCTCCACTGCGGCATTCTGGGACGGGCTGGTGCGCTGGCTCAACGTCAATTTCTTCGACGTATTCGAGGCGCTCAAGAATGCGGTGCTGCTCAATGTGCTGGTGCCGGTGAAGCGCTTCCTGCTCGCCCAGCCCTGGCCGTGGGGAACGGCTGTCGTGACTGCCGCGGCATGGGCAGTGGCTGGCCGGCGGCGGGCGCTCATCGCCTGCGCCTTCTGCCTGTTCGTCGCCTTCACCGGCCTGTGGGAGCCGGCGATGATCACGCTCTACCTGGTCGGCGTGTCGGTGGCGATTGCGGCGCTGATCGGCGTCCCGATCGGCATTTTGGCGGGGCTGAACAACCGCCTCTGGAGGGTCGTGCAGGCGGTCATCGATACGCTGCAGACGCTGCCGACCTTCGTCTATCTCATCCCGGTGGTGATGCTGTTCCGGGTCGGCGATTTTTCCGCGATGATCGCGGTGATCCTCTACGCTCTGGCGCCGGCGGTCCGCTACACCGCTCTTGGCATTCGCCAGGTGAGCCCGCAGCTGATCGAGGCAGCGACCATGACCGGCGCCACGCGCTGGCAGCTCCTGACCAAAGTCCGCCTGCCGCTGGCGCTTCCCGAGATCCTCCTCGGCATCAACCAGACGATCATGCTGGCGATCTCCATGCTGGTGATCACGGCGCTGGTGGGGACGCGCGACCTGGGCCAGGAAGTTTATATCGCGCTGGCCAAGGCGGATGTCGGGCGCGGCATCGTGGCGGGGCTGGGGGTGGCGATGATCGCCATGATCGCCGACCGGATGATGAGCGCTTCGGCCGCCCGGCTGCGGCGGAGGCTCGGCCTTGGCTGAGGAGGGAAAATCGCAGGAGGTCAGTGGGTTGCAGGCGGAGCTTCATGCTGCGAGCCTGCCGATCTGGCGCGGCCGGGTCGAGCCGCGGCCGCTCACGGGGGGGCTCACCAACACCAATTTTGTCGTGGAGGACGCCGGCAGGAAGTTCGTGGTGAGGATCGGCGGCGACATCCAAGTACATGGCGTGGTTCGGAAAAACGAGCTTGCGGCGAGCCGGGCAGCCTATGCGGCGGGGGTGGCGCCGGAGGTGATCTACGCCGAGCCGGGGGCGCTGGTGCTGGCCTATGTCGAAGGCCGCACCTTGACTGCGGAGGACGTCCGGAATCCGAGCAATCTCAACAGGATCGTTAGGCTTGTTCAGCGCTGCCACCGGGAGGTGCCGAAGCATCTGCGGGGGCCGGCGATCCTGTTCTGGGTCTTCCATGCGCTCCGCGATTATGCGCACACGCTCGGCGAAGCGCCCGGTGCGCACCCGGCGCTGCCCGGCCTCATGCAGCGCGCAGCCGAGCTGGAAGGCGCAGTCGGGCCGATCGAGCTGGTTTTCGGCCACAACGACCTGCTCGCAGCCAACTTTATCGACGATGGAAAGCGGCTCTGGCTAGTCGACTGGGAATATGCCGGCTTCAACTCGGCGCTCTTCGACCTCGGCGGCCTGGCGTCGAACAGCGACTTTCCGGCCGAGCTGAAGGAGGCCCTGCTGGAGGAATATTTCGGCGGGCCCGTAGGCGACGAGCTCCGCTTTCGGTTCGCCGCGATGACCGCCGCGTCGCTGCTCCGAGAGACGGTCTGGAGCATGGTATCGGAGATCCATTCCACGCTCGACGTCGATTATGTCGCCTACACCGCGGAGAACGTGGCGCGGTTCGAGGCGGCCTGGGCGGAGTTTAAAGGCATGGAGAGTTAAAGCGCGTGCCGTGCGCAAACGCCAGCGTTTGTCATCCCGGAAGCGGCGTGAAGAGACGCTGTCCGGGATCCATGAACGCGTACGGTGCAATCGATTTGCGACCGCCACTGCCTACTCCTGAACCATGGGTGTTCATGGGTCCCGGTCTTGCCGCTTGCGCGGCAAACCGGGATGACAAAGGGAGGGGGCGGTTATGACCCTCCCCGCCTCCGCAAAAATCGTCATTGTCGGCGGCGGGATTGTCGGCTGCTCCGTAGCTTATCACCTCGGCAGAATGGGCATTTCCGACGTGCTCCTGCTGGAGCGGGCAAAGCTGTCGTCCGGGTCGACCTGGCATGCGGCGGGGCTGGTGGGGCAGCTCCGCACCAGCGCCAACATCACCCAGCTACTCGGCTATTCCGTCCAGCTCTACGACCGGCTGGAGGCGGAGACGGGGCTCGCCACCGGCTGGAAGCGGAACGGCGGGCTGCGGCTTGCCTGCAACGCCGAGCGCTGGACTGAGGTGAAGCGCCAGGCGACGACCGCCCGCAGCTTTGGCCTGGAGATGCACCTCCTTACGCCGAAGGAGGCGCAGACGTTGTGGCCGCTGATGACGATCGACGACGTCGTCGGCGCCGCCTTCCTGCCGACCGACGGCCAGGCGAGCCCCAGCGACATCGTCCAGGCGCTGGCCCGCGGCGCGCGGCAGGCGGGCGTCACCATCCGCGAGGATTCTCCCATCACCGGCATCCGTGTGGAGAGCGGCCAAGTGCGCGGGGTCGAGACGGCGGAAGGCTTCGTCGGCTGCGAAAAGCTGGTCATCGCGGCCGGCCAATGGTCGCGCGATATCGGCGGCATGGCCGGTGTGAACGTGCCGCTCGTCTCCGTGCAGCACCAATATGTCATCACCGAAGAAATCGCGGGCGTCGCGCCGAACCTGCCGACGCTCCGCGACCCCGACCGGCTGACCTATTACAAGGAGGAGGTGGGCGGCCTGATCATGGGAGGATACGAGCCGAACCCCATCCCGTGGGCCGAGGGCGGCATCCCCGACAGCTTCCACTACACGCTGCTCGACGCCGACTGGGACCATTTTGAGCCGGTAATGGAGCTGGCGCTGCCGCGCGTGCCTGCCCTGCAGGATGCCGGCATCAAAGAGCTCATCAACGGGCCGGAGAGCTTCACGCCGGACGGCAACTTCATCCTCGGCGAGGCGCCGGAGGTGAAAAACGTCTTCGTCGCGGCGGGCTTCAACGCCTTCGGCATCGCCTCGGGCGGCGGCGCCGGGATGGCGCTCGCCGAATGGGTCGCCAGGGGCGAGCCGCCCTACGACCTCTGGCCCGTCGACATCCGCCGTTTCGGCAAGAACCATCTCGACGTGGACTGGGTGCGGACGCGGACGCTGGAGGCTTATTCAAAGCATTACACAATGGCCTGGCCCTTCGAGGAATTTTCGTCGGGCCGGCCGCTCCGCCGCTCGCCGCTCTACGACCGGCTGAAGACGCAGGGCGCCGTCTTTGGCGAAAAACTCGGCTGGGAGCGGCCCAACTGGTTCGCCGATCCTTCGGCCGGCGAGGTTCTTGGGGACGTCTATTCCTACGGGCGGCAGAACTGGTTCGAGGCCGTCGGGCGCGAGCACCGGGCGGTGCGCGAGCGCGTCGGCATCTTCGACCAGACCTCCTTCGCAAAGTTCCTGATGGTCGGGCGAGGCGCCGAGGCGGCCCTGTCGTGGATCTGCGCGAACGACGTGACCAAGCCGCCCGGCGCCCTCACCTATACGCAGATGCTGAACGCGCGCGGCGGCATCGAATGCGACCTGACGGTGGCGCGGCTTGCCGGGGACCGCTTCTACATCGTCACCGGCACCGGCTTCGCGACGCACGATTTCTCGTGGATCCGCCGCAATATCCCGGAGGGGATGGACGCCCGCCTCGTCGACGTCACGTCCGACAACGCCGTGCTGTCGCTGATGGGCCCGCGCGCCCGCGACGTGCTGGCGGCGCTGACCCGCGAAGATGTTTCGAATGCCGTCTTCCCGTTCGGCGCCTGCCGCACCATCGCGGTGGCCGGCGCGCCGGTCCTGGCGCTCCGCATCACCTATGTCGGCGAGCTCGGCTGGGAGCTGCACATTCCAGTCGAGTTCGCGGCGAGCGTCTACGATCGGCTCATTGACGCCGGCCGGCCGCACGACCTCGCGAACGCCGGCTACCGGGCGATCGAATCGCTCCGCCTGGAGAAAGGTTATCGGGCCTGGGGGGCCGATATCGGGCCCGACCACTCGCCGCTGATGGCCGGACTCGGCTGGGCGGTGAAGCTGAAGAAGGACATACCCTTCCTTGGCCGCGAGGCGCTGGAGGCGCAGCGCCAAAAAAAGCTGCCGCGCATGCTCGCCGGGTTCACGGTCGACGATCCGGAAATCGTGCTCCTCGGCCGCGAGACGATTTTTCGGAACGGCAAGCGCGCCGGCTGGCTGTCCAGCGCCGGCTGGGGCTACACCCTCCAAAAAAACATCGGCTACGGCTATGTGCGCAACGCCGACGGAGTGGACGCCGACGCCGTCATGTCCGGGAGCTACGAACTGGAGGTGGCGACGGAGCGGGTACCGGCGAAAGCGTTCCTGCGGCCGCTCTACGATCCCGACATGCAGCGGGTGAAGGCGTGACGGCTAGTGCCGGGGATCGCAGTGGCACTAACGGTGCCGGCGATCCGTTCCTCACCCGCGGAGCGGGGGAGGGGGACCGCCGAAGGCGGTGGAGGGGGCGGATGCCGGCCGCCGCGCTTGTGGCCGCCCCCTCCCCCATGCTTCGCATGGTCCCCCTCCCCCGTCGCTCCGCGACGGAGGAGGAACCAGGCGCCGAGTCCGGTTTTTGCAAAAGCGGTATCAGAGCGCCATCGCCTTGGCCGGCCGCGGAGAGCTCTCCGCTGCGCCGAGCACCTGCTGGTCCAGGTCGATGATCGACCCCGTCATCATGCCGGACTCGTCGCTGGCGAGATAGGCGACGGCGCGGGCGACCTCCGCCGGCTTGAGGAGCCGTCCGAACGGCGCCTCGGCTTCGGCCCGGGCGAGCCAGTCGTCGCCGCCGCCGTGATAGAGCTTCTGGATGCGGTCCTCGCCGGGCGTGTCCATCCAGCCGATATTCAGGCCGTTGACGCGGATGCGGTTCCGGAGCAGCGAGAAGGCGGCGTTCTTGGTCAGCGTGGCGAGCGCGCCCTTGGAGCCGCAATAGGCGATGATGAACGGCGCGCCGCCATGCGCCGCCATGGACAGGATGTTCACCATCGTCCCCTCGATTCCCTCGCGGATCATGATTTTGGCGGCCTCCTGCATCAGGAAGAACGGCGCGCGGACATTCACGGCGAACATCGCGTCGAACAATTTTGGGCTGGTGTCGAGGATGGTGCCGCGGTCGGTGATGGCGGCCGCGTTGACCAGCACGTCGACGCGCCCGAACGCCTGGTCGGCTTTGGCGATGAGCGCCCGGCCGGCCTCGAGGTCGGCGAGGTCGCCGGCGACGAAATGCGTCGGCGTGCCCGCTCGCGCGATGTCGTCGGCCACCGCCCGCCCGCGTTCTTCGTTACGTCCGCCGATGACCAGCCCCGCCGCGCCGCGCTCGGCGAAGAGCCGCGCGATCGTCTCGCCGAGCCCCTGCGAGCCGCCGGTGACGACCGCGATCTTTCCGCTGAATTGACCTGTCAACGCTCGTCTCCCTTTGTCGCTGGCGGGCTTGACCCCATAAATCATTCCATGGCGTAGCAACGGCTGCCCCGAGGTCCGAATGTCAAGTCAGGCGGCGAGCAGGCGGAAACTTATCCTCGACGTCGACACCGGCACCGACGACGCGGTGGCGATCATGCTCGCCGCGTTGCATCCGGCCCTCGACCTCATCGCCTGCACCACCGTCAACGGCAATGTCGAGGTCGAGCATTGCACGGACAACACGCTGCGCGTCCTCGACGATATCGGGCGGGCGGATATTCCGGTCTACGAGGGGCTGTCCCGCCCGCTCGTACGCGCCGATTTCCCGATCCCACGGTCGGTGGACGATCTCGCCGGAAAGATTCACGGCAAGACCCTGCCGCTGCCGGCAGCCTCGCAGGCCAAGGCAGCCGCCGGCGCGGTGGAGTTTTTGATCGAGACCTATCGTAAAACCACCGACGAGATCGTGCTGGTTCCCGTCGCGCCCTTGACCAATATCGCGGCGGCGCTCGCCCTCTACCCCAAGCTCGTCGACCAGGTCCCCGAAGTGGCGATCATGGGCGGCGGGCACGCGATCGGCAACGTCACCCCGTCCGCCGAATTCAACGTCTGGGCCGACCCGGAAGCGGCGGCCGTGGTCTTCGCCGCCGGCTTTCGAAAAATCACGCTGGTCCCGCTCGACGCCACGCACCGCGCGCTCGTCTCGCGCCAGGACTGCGCCCGGCTGCAGGCGCTCGGCACCGCCGCCGGGCGGGCGACGGCGGAATTCACCCTTTATCGCATCGGTGCGCACGATAGGCTGCAGCGGATGCCGGTCGCCGAGTCTGCGCCCGTGCACGATGCCCTCTGCGTAGCCGCGCTGATCGACCCGTCGCTGATCAGCGTCCGGCGCCTGCACGTCGCGGTCGAGACCGTGGGCGCCCTCACCGTCGGGCGCACGGTGATCGACACGCATTCGCGCGGCCGCGGCACGCCGAACTGCGATGTGGCCTTCGACGCGGATGGCCGGAGATTCGTCGAACTGTTGCTGGAGACATTCGCGCGGCGGCCGTAACGCGCCGCCGGCTTCACGTTCCGCACCTTGGCAGCCACAGCCGTCATCACTACCATTCGTGAGCGGGTCAATGGCTTCAATGGACAACGGAGCTGCGCGCATGCGGCCCCCATCCGCACGTCTGAAAGCATCCCGACTTCGCGCAGTTGGTCGCGGCCGTTCCACCCTTGCGGGTCCTGGCGGTGTTCTGAAGTTTGCAGCAGACCATTTTGCTGCGGTGTCGGCGCTGGTCCTCCTTAGCGGCGTGTTATGTGCCACCGTGTTTGTCTACGGCTACTTGATAGTTTTCGACTGGCGGTTGATCTGGTTTGTAGAGTATCCTGACCTGCTGAAATTAGGTCTCATCGCAATGAGCGTAGTAATAGTTTTGTTGGATCTGTAATGATAAATGTAATTGGCCGTGAACGCGATTTTTATGGTAAGCCGAATATCAAGCCTTTTCTTTTTTTATACATTGGGACATTTGGGACGTTTTGGGGGCTTCTGGTACTTCTAGACATTGATTATAATGTGGTATTCGTTCTTCTAGCCATTACACTCGGTATTATGGCATTCTTGGGGTATTTTCTTTTAAAATTTAAACACGATAAGAGCCTTAGTTGGCTTGCAGCTGCTGCCGTTACCGCAATATTATTTTTCGCATCGCTGGGCTTCTTCTCTGGACAGATCGTCCGGCATTCCGAGAATGGCTGGGTACAACAAGTAACGCTAGTGACGGGACAGCTGCACAATGTAAAGCTAGTCATGTTTACCTCGCACCACGCCGTGTTTTTCACTGGTCAGATGATCATCATCGTGCCCTCCGCGGACGTGAAACGTATCGGGTCCAATCTTCAACGTTAGCTGATTTGGGCATGTGACGCTGCCGCGCAGACCGCTCTGACACCTCGGCTTCAGCTGGGTTTCTGAGCGCCGTAACAAGGTAATTCCCTCAATGGAAGAACTCCCTTACCCCTTAAGCAGCCACTCGTGCTCCTTCTGGTTATGGAAGCGCCAGAGCCGCTTCGGGCCGGCCATGACGTTGAGGTAATAGAGGTCGTAGCCGTGCAGCGCCGCGCAGGGGTGGTAGCCGCGCGGCACCAGGGTGACGTCGCCGTCCTCCACCGTCATCGTCTCGTCGAGGCTCCTGTCGTCGGTATAGACGCGCTGGAAGCCAAAGCCCTGCGGCGGGTTGATGCGGTGGTAATAGACCTCCTCCAGCGCCGATTCGTGGGGAAGATTGTCGGTGTCGTGCTTGTGCGGCGGATAGGAGGAGGTGCCGCCGCCCGGGGTGATCACCTCGACGACGAGGAGGCTCTCCGCCGGCTCCCATTCCGGCAGGATGTTGGTCACGTGGCGCGTATTGGTGCCCTTGCCGCGCGTCTCCTGGTGCACCTGGTCCGGGCCGATCAGCCGCGCCGGGTGGCTGCCCGGCCGGCCCGGCGAGGAGCAGACAGCGAGCTCGACTTCCGTCTCCGCCGTGGCGATCCAGTCTTCGCCGGCCGGCACATAGACCGACCAGGGCTTTCCGTCGAACGGGCTCATGCGTTCGCCGATCGCGCCGAAATCCTGCCCCGCGGCGTCGATGCGGGCGCGGCCGGAGACGAGCACCAGGCAGGCCTCGCGCTCGCCGGTCGCGCCGCGCGCGCTGCCGCCCGGCTTCAGCCGGTGCAGGTCGAAGCCGACATAGGTCCAGCCGGCGCTTTCGGGCGTGACATGGACGACGCGCCCGGCGCCGTCAGGCGGATGGATCTTGAGGTTCGGCAATGGCCTCTCCTGCCGCAAACTCGTACCCGCTTCTGCAAGAACCTGACTCGGCGTCTTGTTCCTCCTCCGTTGCCGAGCGACGGGGAGGGGGACCATGCGCAGCATGGTGGAGGGGGCAAGTTCAAGCGCGGCGCCCGGCACTCGCCCCCTCCACCGCCTTCGGCGGTCCCCCTCCCCCGCTCCGCGGGTGAGGAACCGATCGTCGGCACCGTTGTGCCATTTGTTTGCATTCCCGGTGCGAGAGCGCATCACGCCGCCCGCGCCGAGCGCGCCGCTTCCCAGCTCCGCACCAGCCGCGCGAACCGCTCGGCCAGCTCGTCGACCGCCGCCTGATCGTCGATCTCGCCGGCGAGCCAGGCCCGCGCGGCATCGCCAAAGATCGTCCGCCCGACTGCGAAGCCGCGGAGCGCGGGCACCTCGGCGGCGGCATGGAAGGCCTGCTGCAGCTCCGCCTCGGGCGCGTCCAGCCCGAGCATGAGGATGCCGCGGCACCACGGGTCCTTGCGCCCGATGACCTCGCCGATGGCGGCCCACGCCTCGCGCGAGGCCTGCGGCTCGAGCTTCCACCAGTCCGGGCGAATGCCGAGCTCGTAGAGGTCGCGAAGCGCCCGCGCCACGGCGTCGCCCTCCAGCCCGCCGTGCCGTCCGGCGATGATCTCGACCAGAAATTCGCGGCCGAGCCGGCGCGCCGCGTCGTGCAGGCCGCGGAGCGTGCGACCCTGCTCCGCCTTCAGCCAGGGATCGTCGTCGGGATGATAGAGGGCCAGGCATTTGATCGTGTGCGTCACGGGCCATTCGACGAGCCGGGAGCCGATATCCGGCCCGCCCTCGAAGCGAAGCGGCCGCGAGCCCGACTGCTCGACCGGGCGGCCGATCCACAGCGGATGCTTTGCCGCGTCGAACAGCGCCTCGCGGCCATAAGCCTCGTCGAGGAGCATGCCGTAGCCCGGGCGCCCCGCCGCGACGCGGGCGGCGGCGGCCACGGCAAGGCGCTTGAACGCGCCGAGCTTTTCGCGTGATGCGCCGGCGGCATCGGCCATCGCCTCCAGCGGTGCCCGGTGGTCTATCGCCAGCGCGAACAGCGAATCCGGCTGGGCGCGCCGCGTCGTCGCCCAATGCAGGTGGTTCAGCGCCTCGTCGCGGCGAAGCGCCCGGTGCGGGCTGCCTTTGGCGAGGAATTCCTGCAGCTCCGGCCAGGTCGGATATTCCGGCGAGCAGAGGAGCCGCGACACGGCGAACGCGCCGCAGGCATTGGCCCATTCCGCCGCAATCTCCAGCGTCTCGCCGCGGAGCCAGCCGCGCAAAAAGCCGGCCATGAAGGCGTCGCCCGCGCCGAGCACGTTGAACACTTCCACGGGGAAGCCGCGGCCGACGATGCCGTCCTCGATTTTCTTAGGGATTTTTCCGGGAAAGACGACGCAGCCCATCGGCCCGCGTTTTAGGACGACCGTCGCCGCCGAGAGCGCGCGGATGCGGCGAAGCGCTTCCAGCGTATCCTCCGCGCCGGCGGCGATATGCACTTCCTCCTCGGTGCCGACGATGAGGTCGCAGTCCGGCAAGACGCTCTGCAGATGCTCCGAGACTTTTTCGGAGCGGACGTAACGCTGCTCGCCCGCCGCATGGCCGGCGAGCCCCCAGAGGTTCGGCCGGTAATCGATGTCGAAGACCACCTTGCGGCCGGCCGCACCGGCGATCCGCATCGCTTTCCGCTGCGCCGCCGCGCTGTTCTCGCGGGCGAAATGCGTGCCGGTGACGACGATCGCCGCGGCCGAGGCGACGAAGTCCTGGTCGATGTCGCCCTCGTCGAGCGCCATGTCGGCGCAGTTCTCGCGGTAGAAGAGGAGCGGAAAGGTGCGGTCGTCCTCCACCGCCAGGATGGCGAGCGCGGTCAGCCGCTGCGGATCGGTGCGCACGCCGTCGAGCGCCACGCCCTCGCGGGCAAACTGCTCGCGCAGGAACCGGCCGAACTGCTCGTCGCCGACGCGGGTGATCAGCGCGCTTTTGAGCCCGAGCCGGGCCGCGCCGATGGCGATGTTGGCCGGGCAGCCGCCGACCGACTTGGCGAAGCTCGCGACATCCTCGAGCCGCGAGCCGATCTGCTGGCCGTAGAGGTCGACGGAGGAGCGGCCTATGGTGATGACGTCGAGGTTCTTCGCTGCGGCTTCCGCTTCAGGCTGGGCCATCGCCCCGGTGCTCCATGTTTGAGCCACTCGGATCGTGCGCCAGCATCACCTAGAGCGGCCGAGCGCGGCGGAAAGATTGACAGGCGCGACTGAAACATAAATTCTGGCGCCCGGTCAAATCAGAACGCTTGTTCCAATCGGGGGGTTCTCGTCATGCTCCGTTTCGGCCTGCTCGGCGCCGGGCGCATCGGCCACGTCCATGGCCCCAACATCGCCGCGTCGCCGGATGCGACGCTGGTTGCGGTGGCGGACGTGGACAAGAAAGCCGCGGCGGGGCTGGCTGAAAAGACCGGCGCCTCGGTGCGCGAGGCGGCGGAGATCCTTGCGGCCGGCGACATCGACGCGGTGCTGATCGGCTCGCCGACCGACACCCACGCCGACTACATCGAGGCGGCGGCGCGTTCCGGCAAGGCGGTGCTCTGCGAAAAGCCGGTCGACCTCGCTTCGGCGCGGGTGGAAACCTGCCTGAAGGCGGTGGAGGCGGCCGGCATCCCGCTGATGATCGGCTTCAACCGCCGCTTCGACCCGAATTTCGCCGCCCTCAAGCAGCGGATCGACCAGGGCGCCATCGGCGCGGTGGAGATCGTCACGGTGATCTCGCGCGATCCGGAGCCGCCGCCGGTCTCCTACATCGAGCGCTCCGGCGGCCTCTATCGCGACATGATGATCCACGACTTCGACATCGTCCGCTTCATGCTCGGCGAAGAGCCGGTGGAGCTCAACGCCTACGGCTCGTCGCTGGTCGACCCGGCGATCGGCGAGGCCGGCGACGTCGATACGGCGCTGGTCATGCTCAGGACCGCATCGGGAAAGCTTGCGCAGATCTCCAATTCGCGCCGCGCCGCCTACGGCTACGACCAGCGCATCGAGGTGCACGGCTCCGACGGCATGGCGCGCGCCGGCAACATCCACGAGACGACGGTGGAGATCGCCGGCAAGGGCGGCTTTCGCGGCGACCCGGTGCGGCACTTCTTCCTGGAGCGCTATGCCGACGCCTATCGCCTGGAACTCGCCGCGTTCATCGACGCAGTAGCGCGGCGCGTGCAGCCGAGCCCAAGCGGCCGCGACGGGCTCCGCGCGCAGCGCCTCGCCGACGCGGCGACGGAATCGAAGCGGACCGGCCGGCCCGTCGCAATCCCGGCCTGAGGCCCTCTGCTCGGCCCGGAGTGAATGCGACCCGAGGCTGGACTTTATGGCGACGTGCTCCGCTCCTTCGAGCAGAGCGGCCTTCGTTACATCGTCATCGGCGGAATGGCGCTCGCACTGCACGGCTCGCCCCGGCCCACGGCCGATCTCGACATTGCCCTCGACCCCGCCCCTGAACAGGCGGATCGGGCCATGCGGCTGCTGCTGCACCTTCGGTTCCACCCCACGATTCCGCTGCCGCTTTCGCTCGCCGTAGTGCTCACGTGGCTCGACGGACGAGGCCGTCGGATCGACGTCTTGACGCGCACGCTCGTGCCGTTTTCCACATTGTGGGAAACCTCGGAACTCGTGCGCAGCGACGATGCGCTCGTCAGGACCGCTTCGCTGACGCAGCTCTACAGCTTGCAACGCGCGCGCAAGACGCCGGTAGGCTTTCGCGAGGCTGAGGGAATCGCCCGCTTCGTGGCAGCCCGGGCCGAGCTTGCGAGGCTAGGCACTCAAAGTGGCGGCGGGCCGTAGCGGTTGGGGCCCGGCGTGCCGGGCGTGCAGTAGAAGACGATCAGCACGATCAGCACGATGAGCGAGATGAGGGCGGTGAGCATCAGGCCCGTGCCCATGGCGGCAAGGCCGGACATGCCGTCGATCTCGCCGCCGCCGAACATCATCATGACGGAGCCGCCCATGGCCACGATCAAGCCGGCCACCGGCACGAAGGCCAGCATGATCCACCAGCCGGTGCGGTCGATGTCGTGCAGGCGGCGGACGGAGACGCTGAGGCTGGGGATGAAGTGGATGAGGGAAACAAGCGAGGAAAGCACGGCCGCGCCGTAGCCGTAGCTGCCAAGGAGCACGACATCGAGAGCGTTGGCGACAATGCTGAGGATGAAGGCGAACAGGACGAAAAACCAGAACTCGGCGCGCGACGACCGGCCGCTGAACTCGAAATAGCGCCGCATCGCATTGAGGTAATGTCGCATCGACGTGTCCCGCTCAGGTGAGTCGCTGGTGCGGCACTCTTCGCCCCGGCCGGAACGGTGGTCAAGCAAGCACGGTGGCGGTTACGGCCGAGGCTTGACGGCGGGCCCGCGTGGTGGAGTAAAAATTCCAACAGAAGACCAAAGCAGTCCATATGTTCCGGCCGGCCATTACGGAACAGGGGAGAACGCGGGTGGCATCGCCGTCCGGACCGGACCGGGAGGAGCTGCTCCTGGAGGGGAGCGGCATCACAAAGTATTTCGGCGCCATCACGGCGCTGAACGATGTTGCGTTCCGTCTGCAGCGCGGCGAGGTGCTGGGCGTCGTCGGGGACAACGGCGCCGGCAAGTCGACGTTGATGAAAATCCTCTCGGGCCTCTATGCGCCGAGCGAAGGCCACCTCGCCTTCGAAGGAAAACCGGTGCGGTTCGCCAGCCCGCGCGACGCCCGCGTCCACGGCATCGAGATGGTCTACCAGGACCTGGCGCTCGCCGGGAACATGCCGATCTTCGAGAACATCTATCTCGGCCGCGAGCCCGGCCGCCGCGTGCTCGGCCTCACCATCATCGACCACAAGCGCGCCCGCGAAATGGCCGCGGCGCATCTGGAGCGGCTGAAGATCCAGGTGAAGAGCGTCGACCAGAACGTCGAGGAGCTTTCCGGCGGGCAGCGACAGGCGGTGGCGATCGCCCGGGCGACCGCCTTCGACGCGCGCATCGTCATCATGGACGAGCCGACCGCCGCGCTTGCCATCAAGGAGGTCGGCAAGGTTCTGGACCTCATCCGCTCGCTGAAGGACCACGGCGTCAGCGTCGTCCTCATCAGCCACCGCATGGACGATGTCTTCTATGTCTGCGACCGCGTCATGGCGCTCTTCCACGGCCGCAATTTCGCCGAGGCGCCTCTCGCCGCGACGACCCGAAACGAGGTGATCGGCTGGATCATGGGCACCAAGGACCATACCGGGGCGCTCGCACACGACCAGGTCCAGCACGGGAAAGGCCCGTGATCGCGCAATATCCGGGCCTGGCGCGCTCGATGGAGCGCTTCGGCATCATTGCCGTGGTGATCGCCATGATGGCGTTCCTCACCGCCTCGCAGCCGGAGTATTTCCTGACCGTCCAGAACCTGATGAACATTCTCAAGCAGGTCGCGATGAACGCGCTCCTGTCGCTCGGCATGTTCCTGGTCATCCTCACCGCCGGCATCGACCTCTCCGTCGGCTCCGTCATGGCGCTCGCGATGGTTTCGCTGGCGGTGGCCAACGCCTCCGGCCTGCCATGGCCGGTCGTCATCCTGCTCGGCCCGGTGGTCGGCCTCCTCTGCGGACTGGTCAACGGGCTCGGCCTGACGCTCCTCCGCCTGCCGCACCCGTTCATCATGACGCTCGGCACGCTCAACGTGGCGCGCGGCCTCACCAACCTCGTTTCCGGCGGCGCGCCGATCTCCGGCCTTTCCTACCCCGTGCGATTCCTCGGCTCGGCGCAGATCGGCATGCCGTTCCTCGGCGCCGGGGCGGCGTTGCCGGTCAGCGCCATCGTCGTCGTCGTCTGCTATGCCGGCGTGGCGCTCTTCCTCAACAAGACCTCGATCGGCCGCCACATCTACGCCATCGGCGGCAACCCGCAGGCGGCGCGCGTCAGCGGCATCAACGTCGACGCCATCCTGGTGCTCGTCTACACCCTCTCCGGCTTCTTCGCCGGGCTCGCCGGCCTGCTGCTCGCCGGCCGCACCAACTCCGGCTTCCCCAATGCCGGCATCGGCGCCGAGCTCGACGCCATCGCCGCGGTGATCATCGGCGGCGCCAGCTTCTTCGGCGGCCGCGGCACGGTCCTGGGCGTCTTCGCCGGCGTGCTCATCATGGGGCTGCTCAGGAACGGCCTCAATCTCAACAATGTCAGTGTGTTCTGGCAGCAGGTGCTGATCGGCGTGGTGATCATTCTGGCGGTCTATATCGACGTGCTCAGGCGCCGCGCATCGACGCGCCGGTAGAATAGGTCCGGCGCCCCGTCTCCGGCGCCGGCTCCCTTGGTCAGGAGACGTGAAAAAAAAGCAGGAGGAAGAGATGAAAAAGGTTCTGGGATTGGCCGCCGGCCTTCTCGCCTGCACCGTGATCAGCGCGCACGCCGAGACGGTGCTTTTGAGCATGAAGGGCCCCGGCGCCGGCAACCCGTTCTGGGCGGCGGTTGAGCAGGGCGCCAAGGACAAGGCAGCCGAGCTCGGCGTCGACCTCGTCGTGCTGTCGCCGCCGGTGGAAAGCGACGTGCAGACGCAGATCAGCCAGGTCGAGGACCAGCTCGCCAAGGGCATCGACGCGATCGCCATCGCCCCGACCGACCCGAATGCGCTCGCCCCGATGGTCGACCAGGCCAAGGCGGCGGGCGTCGGCGTCGTCTTCGTCGACACCAAGGGCATCAACGAGGGCGTCACCTTCATCGGCACCAACAACGAGGTCGGCGCGGCGCTCGCCGCCGACTACATCTGCCAGAACGTGCCGAAGGGCAGCGACGTCGCCATCCTGCAGGGCATCGTCACCCAGTCGACCGGCAAGGCCCGCGCCGAGGGGGCCCACAAGGGCCTGGAGGAATGCGGCATGAACATCGTCGCCGAGCAGCCCGCCGACTGGGACCGCGCCCAGGGGCAGTCGGTGATGGAGAACATCCTGACCGGCAACCCGAACCTGAAGGCGGTCTTCGCCTCCAACGACAACATGGCGCTCGGCGCGGTGGAGGCGCTGAAGGGGGCCGGCAAGCTCGCCGACGTGATGGTGGTCGGCTTCGACGCCAACCCCGATGCCGCCGCCAGCATTTTGGCAGGCGAGATGACGGCCTCGGTCGCGCAGAACCCCAAGAACATGGGCGCGCTTGGCGTCGAGAACGCGCTGAAGCTGAAGAAAGGCGAGGCGATCGACCCGGTCATCGACACCGGCACGGTGCTGGTCACGAAGGACAACGCGGCGGATTACCAATAAGACGCGCAACGGGCCTCCCCCCGATCCGCGGGGGAGGCCAGCGGGAGTCCAATCCTCCGCCGTGGTGGTCCCAGATCAACTTGCCAGGCTGTCCTGCATGCGCCCGCTCGTCGCGACAATATTGGTCGGCTCGCTGTTCGCCATCTCCTGGGCAGCTGCGGGGGCGCTGTTCGCGATCCTGTGGTGGGACACGACACCGCTCCCGCTGGCCGGCTTCATGGGGGCAGCCGGCGCGGGCGGTCTCGTTTGGGCGGGCCAGAAAGTCCGGCTCTGGTGAGTGTTCACGCGGCGGAGTACCCAAAAACTGCGTGCACTCGGCGTTGAAAACGCGCTAAAATTGAAGAGCGGCAACATTTGAGCCGGTCATCGACCCCGACACCCGGGGGCGCTCCAGCCCCGGGAACCTCCGGCGGCGGGCGGCGGGGCCGTGCGGAGGAGGAAGCTATGCGGAAAACCCTAGGAATGGCAGCTGCTCTCGTGGTGACAACCACAATGGCGGCACACGCCGAGACCGTGGTTCTCAGCATGCCGGAATCGGCCGGAAACTGGTTCTGGTCGGCGGTTGAACAGGGTGCCAGGGGAAAGGCCACGGCCCTTGGCGCGGATCTCGTCGTTCTCCCGATGGCGGCGCAATACGACGCTGCGAGGCAAATTGCAGAGGTAACCAATCAGCTCGCCCAATCCGTAGACGGTCTTGCAATCGTTCCGTCTGACGCGCAGGCACTCGCCCCGACGATAAATCAGGCGAGGCAGAATGGCGTCGGAGTCGTTTTCATCGCAACGATGGGCGCGAACGATGGCGTCCCCTTCATCGGATCCGATGACCATGAAGGTGGACTGATCGGCGGGAGTTTTTTCTGCGGTGGCCAAGCTCCGGGCGGAACCGAGGTAGCGATCCTCCAGGGGAGCACGCACCCGGCAGCTGAGAAGCGTGCCGACGGTGCTAGGGCGGTGTTCGAGCGATGCAGCCTAAGTATTGTGGCCGACCAGCCCGGTGATCAGACACCCGGCCCTGGCCAATCCAGGATGCAGAAAATCTTAGGCGACCACCCCAATCTGACAGGCGTCTTCGCTCCCGACGACCGACTGGCCCTCGAAGCGGTTCAGGAGCTGAGGGCCGCCAATGCGCTCGATCGAGTGAAGGTGGTCGGCTTCGGCGGCACTCCGGAGGCGATTGCCAGTATTGCGGCTGGCGAGATGGCCGCAACCGTGTCGGAGGGGCCAAACGAAATAGGCGCCCAGGGCGTGGAGATTGCGCTCAGAGTAAAGCGCGGCGAGAATGTCCCCCCGAAGACAAACACAAATGTTCTTGTCACCGAGGACAGCGTAGCCGATTTCCAGTAGGCGTCGCTCACGCCGGGCGCGGGCGCCAGCGCGTCGCCCGCGCCTCAAGCGGCTGCACGAGCGCGAATTCCACCGCCAGCATGACGAGGACGAAAGCGACGGTGTAGCCCAAAATGGCGCGCACATCGAAGGTTTGGAAATAGAGGCTGATCTGGAAGCCGACGCCGTTGGAGCGGCCGAGCAGCTCCACGACCAGCACGATCTTCCAGATCAGCGCCAAGCCGGAGCGCGCCGCCGCGGCGAGATAGGGCTGCAGCTGCGGCAGCATCACGTCGACAAGCATCTTTCGTCGCGAGAAGCGGTAGACTTTTGCCATCTCCATATAGGCCGGGTCCATCGCCCGCGCCCCCTCGCGGACCGTGACGACCACGTTGGGAATCTTGTTCAGCGCCACGGCCAGGATCGTCGCCACCTCGTTCAGGCCGATCCAGATATAGGCGAGAACGATGAGGATCAGCGCCGGCGCGTTGAGGAGCAGGATGATCCACGGCTCGACGATCAGATTTGTCGTGCGGCTGCGGCCCATGGCAAGGCCGAGCGCCGCGCCGATCGCCATCGCCGCGACGAAGGCGGCCCCGACGCGGGCGAGCGTCACGCCGAGATGGTAGGGGAGCTCGCCCGACGCGGTCTCCCTCGCGATGAACGCAAAGACCGTGACCGGCCCCGGCGCCAGCCGCCTGTCGTCGACGAATTCCGCCGCCGCCCACCAGACGAGGAATAGGAGCGCGACGGAGCCGAGCCGCGCCGTGGCGGAAGACGTTGCAAGCCGCTTCAGCGGGTTCGCAGCCATTGCGGGTTCCAGAGCCTGCCTTGCCTCCGGGGCAAGTCCCGATACCCTAGCGCGTGAGGCGGATGCCCGAAACCCGGCAGCGAGCGGGTGATTAAATCTTGTCGTGGCGACGCGGTCCGACCTCTACTTCTTCGGAAGCGTCTCAATATAGGCCATGATCCTGAGGATCTGGTCCTGGGTGAAGCGCCGGCCCATCGGCTGCATGGCGCCGGCCGCGCCGCCATAGATCACCTCGAATTCACCGTGCTCGGTGGCCACCCGCTCGTATTTGACCGCCTCGTCGATCAGGCTCGGCCCGATGCGGCCTTCGCCCTTCGGCCCGTGGCAGGAGGCGCAGAGGCGGAAATCCTTCTGTCCCGCGGCGATCGCCTCGGCGTTGCCGTCATAGGCGTTCTCGCCCGTGCAATGGAAAGTGTCGACGGCCTCGGTGATTTCCTCGTCGGGCTTGAACTGCGGCAGCGGCTTGTTAGTGAGGACGTGGGTGAAGGGGAGCTTTTCGGGACAGTTCCCGGCGGAATCCTGCAGCAGCGGCGGATCCTGCGCCAAAGCGGGGGCGGAAAGGACGAGCGGAGCCAAAGCGAGAAACACAGAAGCACAGCGCATTTTCTTGAACCCACTTTGCCCGGCATGAAAATGCCGGGACGGAGACCGCCCCGGCATCGCTCAACGTTCGAAGAAAGCTATCGTTGCCGACAGCTATTGCGGCGCCGGCTGCTCGCCTCCGGTCTCGGCACCGGACGCGTCCGCCGGGGCGGAGCCGCCTTCGGCGCCCGCCTCGGCGGGAGCCGGGCTGACGACGGTGGCCGTCTCCGCGCCCGCCGGCACTTCGCCCGCCGGGACGACGCGCCATAGCGACCCCGGAGGATTCTCTTCCGGGCCCTGGTCGGAGGTGTAGAAATTGTTCGAGTTCACGGCATAGACCATGCCGTCCTCGCCAATGCCGCCGCTGGTGAACTGCAGGCTGGTCTGCATCATCTCCTGCAGCTGCCACCCGGACCCGTCCCAGCCGAGGCCGAAGACGCGGCCCGAGCACCAGTCGCCGGCCAGGTAGACGCCGTTCATGCCGCCGTAATTGGCGACGCCAAAACCCTGCACCGAGCAGCCGCCGGTATCGACCTCGGGTCCGCCCGGATAGGCAGTGCCGTGCGGATATTGCGCCGCCGGTAGCACGCCGACGATAGAGCATTGCGCCTGGGCAGGGTCGCCGAGCATCGGATGGCAGTACGATGCCTCCATGTCCGGCCAGCCGTAATATTCGCCGCCCTCGCTGGTCGGCGGCTGGTAGAGGATCTCCTCCCAATGGTTCTGGCCGACATCGGCGATGAACAGGCCGCCGGTGTTCGGATCGAACGAGAAGGTGAAGGGGTTGCGGACGCCGTAGGCCCAGATTTCCGGACGCGACCGGGTGCGGATCTCGGCGAACTGCTCCTCGGTAATGCCGAACAGCACCATCAGCCGCTCGCTGGAGGCATCGGCGAAGGGGTTGTCGTCGGGAATGGCATAGGGCCGGTCGGCATTATCGTCGACGTTGACGTCGATGCGCAGGATCTTGCCGAGCCAGGTGTTGAGGTCCTTGCCGGCCTGTAGGGGATCGCCTTCCCAGCCGCCGTCGCCGGAGCCGATATAGAGGTAGCCGTCGGGGCCGAAGGCGATCTGCCCGCCGTTGTGGTTGTAGTAGGGCTGCTCGATCCGCATGATCACCCTGGCGGTCTCGTTGGTCCGCTCGGGCGTCATCATGTCCGGGCTCGCCGGATCGACCTGGAAGCGCACGATCACGCCGTCGCCGTTGAACGGCAGCGAGGCGTAGTGGACGAAGAAATAGCCGTTCGTCTCGTAGTCCGGATGGAAGGCAATCGAATAGAGGCCCTGCTCGACGAAGCCGGTCTGCACGTCGTTGCCGAGCGGGTTGATGTTGGTCAAATCGAGGAAGGGCTCCGCCGCGACCGTGCCGTCCTGGCTCACCACCCTGACGCGGCCGATGCGCTCGGTCACGAACAGGCGCCCGGAGCCGTCGCCGGCATTGGCGACGCTCGTCGGATCGACGAAGCCGTCCGCCACCTTGACCAGGGCGATCTGCGGGTTGCCCGGCAGCTGCCCGCCCGGCTCTGCGACCTGGTCCGGCGTCTGCGGGGCTTCCTGCGCCCATGCCGCCGCCGCCGTGAGAATTGTCGAGGCAGCCAAAGCTGCGATCCATTTCGTCCTACTCATGCGCGCCTCCCTGAGCCGATCTATTTTTCGACCGGCTTCGCCGAACAGAGTTACAGGGGAAGCCGGCCCCGCTCAAGGTCGGAGCATCGACGACGCGTCAAACGTTGCCGCCTGCCGTCTCGCCGGAAAACTGGGGACGAGTGCCGATGCGGCGCGCCCGGTGCTTCCGCCGGCGCTTCCGGCCCGGCATCTTCTGCCGGCTGAACAAATTCGCCAGTCGCCAGTTGTAGGCAGGCTGCGCCGGCGCGCTCCGAAGGGTCTCGATGCGAAGGGAAGGTTTCGGACTGGGTCACCCTGAGGATGGGGATTCGCCGATTCTGGATTCCATGCAGGCGACAACAGGCCGCCTGCCGTGGGTTCGCGTCGAGGGATCCTATTTCGCCACCGAGACCGGCGAGCCGTGGACCCCGATCGGCCAGAACGACGCCATCAGCTGGTCGGACTTCAACGGGCTGTTCCGCCGCCGCAACGTCCCCGCCGTCGAAGGGCATCTCCGCTGGCTCGCCGCGCACGGCGTCACGTGCCTGCGCTTCATGCTGGAATACGCACAGGTGCGGCACCGCTACTTCGAGCGCCCGATGGGCACCTTCGTGCCGAACATGGTGCAGCTCTGGGACGACCTCTTCGCGCTCTGCGAGAAGCACGGCCTGAGGATCCTGCTGACGCCGTTCGACACGTTCTGGACGTGGAACCACTGGTCCTGGCATCCCTACAACGCCAGGAACGGCGGTCGCCTCGACCATCCCTCCCGCATGCTGCTGTGCCGCGACACGCGGGAGGCGATAAAAGCGCGGTTCACCTTTGCGGTGGAGCGCTGGGGTGGCAGCGGCGCGCTCTTCGCATGGGACCTGTGGAACGAGATCCACCCGGCCCACGCCAACGGCAGCGCCGAGTCGTTCAACGAGTTCATCCACGACCTTAGCGACCATGTGCGCAGGCTGGAGATGCGACTCTATGGCCGCGCCCACCCGCAAACGGTCTCGCTGTTTGGCCCGGAGCTGTGGTGGAAGCCCGACATGCCCTTCCAGGAGCCGATCTTCCGCCACCCCGACCTCGATTTCGCGTCTCTGCACATCTACCAGGAGGGCACGATCGACGACCCGAAGGATACCGTCGCGCCGGCCCTGGCCATGGGCAAGATCGTCCGCGACGCGCTCGCCGAGATGCCGGACCTCAGGCCTTTCTTCGATAGCGAGCACGGGCCCATCCATGCCTACAAGGACAAGCACATAACCCTGCCGGAAGCCTTCGACGACGAATATTTCCGGCATATGCAATGGGCGCACCTCGCGTCCGGCGCGGCCGGCGGGGGCATGCGCTGGCCGAACCGCAATCCGCATGTGCTGACCCACGGCATGCGCCGCGCGCAGCACGCGCTCGCCCGCTTCCTGCCGCTGATCGACTGGCCGTCGTTCCGCCGCGTCAACCTCAATCACGAGGTAGCGGTTTCCGATCCGAACGTCGCCGCCTTCGCCTGCGGGGACGCGCACCAGGCCCTGGTCTGGCTCCTACGCAAAGATGCACTCGGGCCGGACGGTATTGTCCGGCGCGACGCGGCGCCCCTCCCGGCGCAAATTCGCGTTCCCGGCCTGAACGGGCGCTATGGGGTCACGCTGTGGGAGACGGCCGCAGGATCGTCGCCGGGTGCGATCGAAGGCACCGCCGACGACGCTGGATTGGCGCTCAGCCTGCCGCCCTTCGCGGCGGACATCGCACTCGCGGTCAGCAGGCGGTAATCGGCGCCATCACGTGGCCGGGGCCGCGGCCGCCTTCTCGGGCTGGTGACCGCCGGCCGCGGCGGCGAGCGGCAGGCTCGCATCGATCCGGTTGAAGATAGACAGCGCCTGCCCCACCACCTGGTCCATGTTGTAGTAGCGGTAGGTGGCGAGGCGCCCGGCGAACCAGACGTTCTCGGCGGCCAGAGCGAGCTTTTCGTAGCGCTTGTAAAGCTCGGCGTTTTCCGGCCGCGGCACCGGGTAATAGGGGTCGCCGTCGTCGGTCGGGAACTCGTAGGTCAGGCTGGTCTTCGGATGCGTCTGGCCGGTCAGGTGCTTGTATTCGGTGACGCGGGTGTAGTCGTGCGTCTGCGGATAATTCACCACCGCAACCGGCTGGTGCCATTGCTTATCGAGAGTAATGTGCCGGAAGCTGAGCGACCGGTACGGCAGCTTGCCGAAGCGGTGATCGAAATATTCGTCGATCGGGCCGGTGTAGATCAGCCGCCGGTAGGAGACCTCGCGCCGCACCTTGCGGAAATCCACGTCCAGCAGGATGTCGATGTTGGGATGATCGAGCATGCGCTGGAACATCCGCGTGTAGCCCTGCGCCGGCATGAACTGGAACTTGTCGCCGAAATAGCGGTCGTCCTGGTTGGTCCTGACCGGCACGCGCGCGGTCACCGACTTGTCGAGCTGCGACGGCTCGACGCCCCATTGCTTCAGCGTGTAGCCGCGGAAGAATTTTT
Organism: uncultured Alphaproteobacteria bacterium; assembly: GCA_963846475.1. GTDB lineage: Bacteria > Pseudomonadota > Alphaproteobacteria > Rhizobiales > Afifellaceae > DASWJZ01. Next base: position 619,717 of record CAWJVZ010000004.1, read on the forward strand.
CGTAGAGGTCGCGCCCGACCCTCGACACCACGACGTCCTCGGAGGTCTTGACCTCCGCCACCCTCTCCGCCCGCGCGGCGAAGAACCCCTCCAGCTCTTCGGAGGTGAGGGAGAGGCCGTAAAGCCGGTTCACCGTGTCGAGATTGATCGGGATGGGCAGCAGCTGGCCGTCGACCTCGGCACGCACGCGGTGCTCGTAGAAACGCCAGCTGGTGAACCGCGAGAGGTAGTCGAATATGGCCTGCGAATTCGTATGAAAGATGTGCGGGCCGTATTGGTGGATCAGCAGGCCGGCCGCATCGCGGCAATCATAGGCGTTGCCGCCGACATGCGGCCTTCGGTCGATCAGCAGGACCTTTTCGTTGCGTTGACTGGCGAGCCGCTCGGCGAGCACGCTTCCGGCGAAGCCGGCGCCGACGACGAGCCAATCATAGAGCATGGACGGCCTCTTCTGCAGTCGTTCGCCTTGCGGCAGAAATGTCGAGCCGGGGCGCAACGTCGTCGAGACGCCGCCGCATCAGAGCGTGCATGTCGTCGAACGTCTTGTCCCAGGAGAGGTCGGCAAGATGCCTGTCGACCCGCGCCAGCCACGGCGCCCGCGGGCGGGCAAGCAGGGCCTCCGCCTTGGCGACCGTCTCCGCCGCATCGGCGGCGATCTCGACAAGCCCCGCCTCGCCGTAGGAGCGGACGACGTCGACGACCGGCGTCGACACCACCGGCACGCCCGCCGCCAAGAACTCCGGCGTCTTGGTGGGGCTGATGAACCGCGTCAACTCGTTCATGGCGAAAGGCATCAGCCCGACGTCCCAGCCGGCCAAGTAGGATGGCAATTCGTCGTAGCTCTTGCCGCCGAGCCAATGGATGTTTTCACGACGCGGCAGGCTCGCCTCGTCGATCTTCACGACCGGCCCGATCATGACGAGCTGCCAGTCCGGCCGACGCGCCGCCACTTCGGCGACAAGCTCAAGGTCCAGCCGCTCGTCGATCACGCCGAAATAGCCCAGCCGCGGACGCGGCAGGCCGGCCTGGTCCGCCGGCTCCGCTCCGCCGGGCCGGCGCGCCGCTGCGAAATGCGCCCGGTCGATGCTCGATGGGAAGGCGTGTACGCTCGGATGCCGGTCGCGCTTGGCCTCATAGAGGCTCCGCCCGCCGGTGAAGACGAGGTCGGCGCGGCTGAACAGCCCCCGCTCCCGCTCCGTCAGCCTTGGTGGCGCGAAGCGGAAGGCCGACAGTTCGTCCATGCAATCATAGACGCAGAGATCCGGCTCCAGGTGGCCGCTGAAGCCGAGCGCCATCGGCGTGTAGTACCAGAAGATCGTCCGTTCGGCGGGTTGGCGGGCTAGGAGATCGTCGAGAAGCTCGCGCTGCGCCGCTTCCGCCTCGTCTTCCCCCATCCCGTGCGGCAGCACCGGCACGGCCACAGTCACGCCACCCTTCGCCTCGCTCAGATCGAGCCGTGGCGCGCTGTCCTCGTAGACCGGCTCCTCGAAGAAAAGCACGCGAAAATGCCGGGCGGCGCGGGTCAGGAGGTGCTGCGGCCGCTGATAGACGAAACCCCAGCGCAGATGCGAAAAACAGACGAGGAGGGTCGAAGGCACAGGGATACTCGGCCCCGGAACGCGGATCGCCGCGTCCCGGCCCAGACTTGGTGTCGGCATGCAATCACTCTCGGGACGCGCAGAGCAGTGGCGGCTCTGCAATTGTAGACGCTGCGCCAGGGAAGGCCCCCGACGCGCCAATCAACACCTTTAAAGCCGGGAAAGTTCCCGCCGCCGCCACCCTGCGACGTTACAGCGCCGGCTTTTCTCCCGAGCCGATTCGTGCGACTTCGGGCCGAAGCCATGCCTTCGGAGTTTTGGATGGACGGCTTCAATCGTCCCGACAGCGCACCGCCGGTCGCCCAATATGCGCGCGGCCTCACGCCGTTCGAGGATCCTGTCGCGGCGGTGGCGCGCATTACGGCGATCTACGGCGAGAGCATCGCCGCCATCCGGCAGGCCTTCGCCGAGGCGGCACGCGGTCGCGAGCCGCAGCGCGTCGACGCCTGCTACCCCTATATCGTAGCCTCGATCGGCCGCTCCGACCTCCACATCGACGCCCGCCTCTCCTACGGCGTGCTGCTGGAGCCCGGCACCTACGGCACCACCCTCACCCGTCCCGACCTCTTCGGCCGCTATTACGAGGAGCAGATCGGCTACATCCTGAAACACCATTCGGTGCCGGTCTGGGTCGGCGTCTCGAGCCGGCCGATCCCGCTCCCCTTCGTCATCGAGGAGAGCGTCACCGATATCTCCGAGGCAGACCTGCGCGCGCTGCAGGCGCATTTCGCGCTCCCCGACCTCAGCGCCACCGACGACGCCATCGCCAACGGCACTTTTGTCCGGAAGCCGGACGAGCCGCGCCCGCTCGCTTTGTTCACTGCCGAGCGGGTCGATTATTCGCTCGCCCGCCTCGCCCATTACACCGGCACGGCGCCGGAGCATTTCCAGAATTTCGTGCTGCTGACCAACTACCAGCGCTATGTCGACGAGTTCGTCCAGCTCGGCCGCGCCATGGTGGGCGAGTCGGGCCGCGGCTACGACAGTTTTGTGGCCCCCGGCAACCTCGTCCTCCCGTCGAGCCCCCGCGCCTCGGGCGGGCCCGAGCCGGGCTCGCCGCGCTACCTCCCGCAGATGCCGGCCTATCACCTCAAGCGCCAGGACATCGACGGCATCACTCTGGTCAATATCGGCGTCGGCCCGTCCAACGCCAAGACGATCACCGACCACCTGGCGGTGCTCCGCCCGCATTGCTGGCTGATGCTCGGCCATTGCGCGGGGCTCCGCCGCAGCCAGCTCCTGGGCGATTACGTGCTCGCCCACGGCTACGTCCGCGACGATCACGTGCTCGACCAGGACCTGCCCTCCTGGGTGCCGGTGCCGCCGATCGCCGAGGTGCAGGTGGCCCTCCAGGAAGCGACCGAGCTCGTCACCGGCCTCGAAGGCCCGGACCTGAAGACGCGGCTTCGCACCGGCACGGTCGCCACCACCGACAACCGCAACTGGGAGCTCCGCTTCGACGAGCTGTTCGGCCGCCTCAACCTGTCGCGCGCCATCGCCGTCGACATGGAATCGGCGACGGTGGCGGCCAACGGCCTCCGCTTCCGCGTCCCCTACGGCACGCTGCTCTGCGTCTCCGACAAGCCGCTGCACGGCGAGTTGAAGCTTTCCGGCATGGCCAACGCCTTCTACCGGGAGCGCGTCAGCCAGCACCTCAAGGTCGGGCTGGAGACGATGCGGCTGCTGCGCGAAGACGGCGTCGACCGCCTGCACTCGCGAAAACTCAGAGGCTTCGACGAGCCGCCGTTCCGGTGATGGCGTTTGCGCCTTGCGCTTATCGCCTGCCGCAATAGATTGGGTGCAGCCGTCGCGATAGCGACGACGAACATTCACGAGCCGCGGCTAGAGACCGCGCGCCGACATGGGGAGAGAGATATGATGAAACGTGCCGCTGGCGCCCTCTTGGGCGCGTCGCTGTTGTTCGGGCTTTCCGGCGCCGCGTGGTCGGCCACCGAGATCCAATGGTGGCATGCGCAGACCGGCGCGAATAACGAGGTCATCGAGAACGTCTCCAAGGCGTTCAACGAGACGCAGAGCGACTACGTGGTCCGCCCGGTCTTCAAGGGCACCTATCCGGAAACGCTGCAGGCCGGCATCGCCGCCTTCCGCGCCGGGCAGCCGCCGCACATCATGCAGGTCTTCGACGTCGGCACGGGCGTCATGATGGGCGCCGAGGGGGCGATCGTGCCGGTCGCCGAAGTGATGCAGAAGGCGGGGGCTACGTTCGACAAGAGCCAGTATCTGCCGGGCATCGTCGCCTATTATTCCCGGCCCGACGGCACCATGCTGTCGTTCCCCTTCAACAGCTCCTCGCCGATCACCTATTACAACAAGGACATCCTGGAGAAGGCCGGCGCCGACGTGAACGACCTGCCGGAGACCTGGCCGGAAGTCTGGGAGCTCGCCCGCAAGATCGTCTCATCGGGAGCGGCGCCCTGCGGCTACACCTCGGCCTGGCTCACCTGGATCCACCTGGAGAATTTCGCCGCCTGGAACAACCTGCAATACGCGACCAACGAGAACGGCCTTGCCGGTCCGGACATCGAGCTGAAGATCAACTCGCCGATCTTCGTCAAGCACATGCAGGAGATCGCCGACCTCGCCAAGGACGGCGTGTTCCGCTACGGCGGCCGCACCTCGGAGGCCAAGCAGCTGTTCCTCTCCGGCGAATGCGGCATCTACAACGATTCCTCCGGCGGCCTCGGCGACATCGTCAAGTCGGGCATGAACTACGCCACCGGGCCGCTCCCCTACGAGCCGGAGGCTGAAGGCGCGCCGCAGAACACCGTTCCGGGCGGCGCCAGCCTGTGGGTCTTCGCCGGCCATGACGAGGAGGACTACAAGGGCGTCGCTGCCTTCTTCCAGTATCTGTCGACGACGGAGGTCCAGTCGCAGTTGCACCAGGTCTCCGGCTATCTGCCGGTGACGCTCGCCGCCTACGACGCGACCAAGCAGGCCGGCTTCTACGAGAAGAATCCCGGCCGCGAGCAGCCGATCCTGCAGATGATGGGCAAGGAGCCGACCGAGAATTCGCGCGGCGTGCGCGCCGTCAACCTGCCGCAGCTCCGCGACATCCAGAACGAGGAGTTCGAGGCGATGCTGGCCGGCACAGCAGACGGCGCAGCAGGCGCTCGACAAGGCCGTTGAGCGCGGCAACGAGGCGATCCAGCAGGCGCTCGGCCAGTAAGGCGGATTAGAGCCGTCCCCGCCGCTACCGGCGGGGACGGATCGGCGGGGGCCGGGTGAACAGCCGCGTCACATTTCCCAACAAGCTCCTGCCCTATCTGCTGGTGGCGCCGCAGATCGCCATCACGCTCGTCTTCTTCTTCTGGCCGGCCAGCCAGGCGATCTACCAGTCGCTGTTCCGCGAAGACCCGTTCGGGCTCCGCTCCACCTTCGTCGGGCTCGGCAATTTCCGCCAGGTCCTGGCCGATCCGAACTACGTCAACTCGCTCCGGGTGACATTGGTCTTCTGCATCTCCACGGCGGTGGTGGCCATGGTCACGGCGCTCGTGCTCGCCGTCATGGCGGACCGGGTCGTGCGCGGCCGCGGCCTCTACCGGACGCTGCTCATCTGGCCCTATGCGGTGGCCCCGGCCGTCGCCGGCATGCTGTGGCTGTTCCTGTTCAACCCGGCGATGGGCACCTTCGCCTTCCTGCTGAGGGGCGCCGGCTACAATTGGGACCCGCTGCTCAACGGCTCGCAGGCCATGGTGCTGGTCGTCGCGGCGGCGGCGTGGAAGCAGATCAGCTACAATTTCCTGTTCTTCGTCGCCGGGCTGCAGGCGATCCCGAAATCCTTCATCGAGGCGGCGGCGATCGACGGCGCCGGGCCGGGGCGGCGCTTCCGCACCATCGTCTTCCCGCTGCTCGCGCCGACGACGTTCTTCCTCCTCGTCATCAACACGGTCTACGCCTTCTTCGACACTTTCGGGATCATCCATGCGGTGACCGGCGGCGGCCCCGGCAAGGCGACCGAGACGCTGGTCTACAAGGTCTACAACGACGGCTTCATCAACCTGCAGCTCGGCATTTCGGCGGCCGAGTCGGTCATCCTCATGGTCATCGTCATCGCCCTGACGGCGGTGCAGTTCCGCTACGTCGAGCGCCGGGTGCACTATGGTTGAAGCCGGATCAGTTCTCCTCCTCTCCCCCGTGGGGAGAGGCCGAGTCCGCGCGAAGCGCGGAACCGGGTGAGGGTTCTGGCGCGGTGTTCTACGATCTCGTCCCTCACCCGGTCGCTTCGCGACTCGGCCTCTCCCCGGAGGGGAGAGGAGGGCGCGCCTGCCGAGCCACGTGCGATAGCCCTATGCTCGGCGAGACGGGAGCGCCTCGCCCATGATCGAGAACCGCCCGCTCTCGACGCTTGTCGCGCATCTCGCGCTGGTGCTCGGCATCGTCATCGTCGCCTTCCCGATCTACTACACCTTCGTGGCGTCGACCCTGCCCGTGCAGGAGATCCTCCGCCCGCCGCTGCCGCTCCTGCCCGGCGACCGGTTTCTGGAGAATTACGGCGAGGCGCTGTTCGGCGGCGTCGGCCAGATCGGCGGCGTCAGCGTCTCGCGGCTCCTGTTCAACACGACCGTGGTGGCGCTCGCCATCGCCGTGGGGAAGATCGTCATCTCCATCCTGTCGGCCTATGCGATCGTCTTCTTCCGCTTCCCGCTCCGCATGGTGTTCTTCTGGATGATCTTCATCACGCTGATGCTGCCGGTCGAGGTGCGCATCGTGCCGACCTACCAGGTGATCGTCAGCCTCGGCCTCCTCGACACCTATACCGGCCTGACGCTGCCGCTGATGGCCTCGGCCACGGCGACCTTCCTGTTCCGCCAGTTCTTCCTCACCATCCCCGGCGAGCTGGTCGAGGCGGCGCGCGTCGACGGCGCCGGGCCGTTCCGCTTCTTCAAGGACATCCTGCTGCCGCTTGTCGCGCACCAACATCGCCGCGCTCTTCGTCATCCTGTTCATCTACGGCTGGACGCAATATCTGTGGCCGCTGCTCGTCACCAACGACAACCAGATGAACACCATCATCATCGCCATCCGCAAGATGATCTCCTTCGCCGACATGGGCACGCCGTGGAACCTCGTCATGGTCACGACGATCCTCGCCATCGCGCCGCCCGTGCTCGTCGTCGTGCTGATGCAGCGCTGGTTCGTCCGCGGCCTCATCGAGACGGAGAAATAGGCGATGGCGACCGTCGGCCTCCGCCAGGTCCGCAAGACCTATCCCGCCCAGAAAGCCGAGGTCATCAAGGGCATCGATGCCGACGTCGAGGACGGCGAGTTCCTCGTCATGCTCGGTCCGTCCGGCTGCGGGAAGTCGACGCTGCTCCGCATGATCGCCGGGCTGGAGACGATCACCAGCGGCGAGGTTTCCATCGGCAGCCGCGTCGTCAACGGCCTGGAGCCGAAGGACCGCGACATCGCCATGGTTTTCCAGAACTACGCGCTCTACCCGCACATGAGCGTCTTCGACAACATCGCCTACGGGCTCCGCATCCGCGGCCTGTCCAAAGCCGAGATCGAGGCGAAGGTGCGCCAGGCCGCCCTGCTCCTGGAGATCGAGCCGTTCCTCGACCGCAAGCCGCGGGCGCTCTCCGGCGGCCAGCGTCAGCGCGTCGCCATGGGCCGGGCGATCGTGCGCGAGCCCGCCGTGTTCCTCTTCGACGAGCCGCTGTCCAACCTCGACGCAAAGCTCAGGACGCAGATGCGGGTCGAGATCAAGCGGCTGCAGGCGCGGCTCGGCATCACCAGCCTCTACGTCACCCACGACCAGGTCGAGGCGATGACGCTCGGCGACCGGCTGATGGTGATGAATGCCGGCATCGCCGAGCAGGTCGGCACGCCGATGGAGGTCTACCACCATCCGGCCAGCGTCTTCGTCGCCGGCTTCATCGGCTCGCCGGCGATGAATTTCTTGCCCGGCCGCATCGCCGGGAGCGCCGACCGGGTCGAGCTTGCCGGCGGCGCGACGCTCTCGGCCGGCCGCGACCTCGGCGAGCCCGGCCGCCCCGTGACGGTGGGGATCCGCCCGGAGCATCTGTCGCCCTCGCCCGACGCGCCCGCCGGGCGCTCCCTGGAACTCGTCGCCGACCTCGTGGAAGCGCTCGGCGCCGACACCCTGGTGCACGGGCGCATCAGCGACGACGCCACCCTGCTGGCGCGCCTGCCCGGCAATGCCCAGGTGCGCGCCGGCGACCGCTTTTCCGTCGCCGTCCCGCCGGAAGAGCTGCACCTGTTCGACGCCGAGACCGGCCGTAGCCTCGGCGGCCCGGCGCAATCCGGGCAGCGCCGGCCCGATCTCTAAACCGGCTCCGGCGCAGGCGCCCTCGCCTTCCGGCGCTTGGCCGGTCCGGCGAGCCCGTCCAGGAACTCTCGTGCCAGTTCCCGCCGCTCCTCCGGCGTTTCGCTCCGCCGCGACCAGACGAGCCGCTCGCCGCGCCATTCCATGTCCGGGCCCGTCCGGCCGGCCGCGGCAAGCGCAAACCCTTGGCGAAAAGTGGCGGCGATCGCTTCGGGGCCCGCGTCGAGCCGCTCTACGCCGAGGCGCCGCGCCTTGCGGCGGAGGTCGGCGAGCGCGATGAGGTTTTCGACCGGCTCGGGCAGCGTCCCGAAGCGGTCGGAAAGCTCCGCGGCCAGCGAGTCGGCGTTGTCCTCAGCGGCAGGTCGCGCTAGACGGGCATGCAGGTTGATGCGGATCTCCGGCTCCGGAATGAAATTTTCCGGGATCGCGGCCTCCAGGCCGAGATGCAGCGAGGGGGAGAAATCAGCCTCCGGCGCCTCGCCGCGCGCCGCCGCAAGAGCCCGCTTCAGGAGATCTTGATACAGGCCGAGCCCGATCAGCTTCAGGTGCCCGGCCTGCTCCTCGCCCAAAAGGTCGCCGGCGCCGCGAAGGTCGAGGTCGCGGCCGCTGATCTCGAAGCCGGCGCCGAGCCGATCGAAGTTTTCCAGCGTCTTCAGCCGCTGCTCGGTCGCCTTGCCGGGCTTTTTTGCGGGGTCGGTGAGGAGATAGGCGGCGCCGCGCGCCCTGCCCCGCCCGACCCGGCCGCGCAGCTGATGCAGCTGGGCCAGGCCGAACCGGTCGGCGCGCCAGATCAGCATCGTGTTGGCGCGCGGCACGTCGAGGCCGCTCTCGATGATGTTCGTCGCAAGCAGCACGTCGCCGATGCCGTCGGCGAAATCCACCATCGTCTTGTCGATCGCCTGCGCCGGCAGCTTGCCGTGCGCGACCACCACCTGCAGCTCCGGCACGAGCTCGCCGAGCCGGGCCGCCATCGGCCCGATATCCTCGATGCGCGGGCAGACCACAAAGCTCTGGCCGCCGCGGCGCCGCTCGCGCAGCAGCGCGGAGCGCACGCTCACCGGGTCGAACGGGGTGACGAAAGTGCGGACCGGCTGCCGCCGCGCCGGCGGCGTGGCGATGACGGAAACGTCCTGCAGGCCGAGCATCGCCCATTGCAGCGTGCGCGGGATCGGCGTCGCCGTCAGCGTCAGAACGTGCACGTCGCGGCCGAGAGCCCTGAGCTTCTCCTTCTGCGCCGCCCCGAAGCGCTGCTCCTCGTCGATGATGAGCAGGCCGAGATCCGCGAACTTGATGCCCTTGCCGGCGAGCGCCTGCGTGCCGATGACGAGCCGCGTCTGGCCGGCGGCCAGTGCCTGCTTCACCGCCCGCGCTTCCGCCGCTCCGACCAGCCGCGACAGCTGCGCCACCTCGATCCCCAGCGCGGCGAAGCGCCGGCCGAAAGTCTGAATATGCTGGCGCACCAGCACCGTCGTCGGCGCCGCGACCGCCACCTGCTTGCCGCCGAGCGCCACCGCTGCGGCGCCGCGAAGCGCCACTTCCGTCTTGCCGAAGCCGACATCGCCGCAGACCAGCCGGTCCATCCGCCGTCCGGAGGCAAGGTCGCCGAGCACGTCGGCGATAGCCCGGGCCTGGTCGGCCGTCTCGGCAAACGGGAAGCGGTCGGCGAAGCGCTCATAATCGCGCCGCTTCGGCACGATTCTTGTCGCCCGCGCCGCCTGCCGCTCGCGCGCCATCGCGACGAGCTGTCCGGCCAGCGCCGCCAAGTCGCGCTCCAGCGCCTCCCGCCGCTTCGGCCAGGCGGCGCCACCCAGACGGTCGAGCGTCACCGCTTCCGTCTCGCCGCCATAGCGCCAGATCTTTGCGATGTCCTCCGCCGGCACCAGGAGCTTGGCCTCGCCGGCGAATTCCAGCACCAGCGCATCCTCCGCGACGCCGCCCGCCGCCACGCTCTCGATGCCGGTGAGCCGCGCCATGCCGTGCTCGATGTGGATGACCGCGTCGCCGGGCCTGAGCTCCATTTCGCCGAGGCCGAGCGCGCCGGCCGTCGGCGGGCCGTCTGCCGCCGCGGCGGCAGACGGCGCCGCCACTCCCTCCAGATCGACCTCGACCCGCTCCGCCGCCGCAACCTGGCGTTCCCATTCCGCCGGATCCAGATAAAGCTTTGCCGGCGCAGGCGGCGTGCGCCCGCCGTTCCGCGGCCCGGCCAGGCGCGTCGCGTAGGCGTCCTCCACCTCATTCCAGAACCCGGAATGCCGCTCCGCCCCCCCAGACTCGGCAAGGATTTTCGCCCCCGCCGCATAGTCGAACATCGTTTCCAGGGGGCCGGAGAAATCCGCCAGAAAGTGCTCGATCCCGGCAAACCGCTCGACCGCCTCGCCCTTCTCCTCCGCGGGACAAACGGCCTCCGAGGCCGGCAGCAGCAACATCTCCGGCTCCTCGGCGAGCGTGCGCTGCGACGCCGCGTCGTAGCGGCGGATGCCGGCGATCCGCCCCTCGGCATGGTCGAGCCGCACGGGCTGCTCGGCGCCGGCCGGGAACACATCGATCACGGCGCCGCGGATCGCCGCCTCGCCCGCCTCGTCGACCCGCTCGTCGAGCACGTAGCCGGTCCGCAGCAGGTATTTTTCTAGCGCCTCGATTTCCAGCACGTCGCCGACTTTGATACGGAGCTCCGCCGCCGGCCACAGCGCCCGCGGCGGCACGCGCTGCGCGAGCGCCTCCGGCGTGGCGACGACGATGAAGCTCCTGCCGGCACCCGCCGCCAGGCATCGCAGCGTAGCGACGCGCCGCCCCATGACAAAGCGCGACGGCGAAGCCCGGTCGTAGGGCACGCAGTCCCAGGCGGGAAAGCGAAGCACTTGGAGCGAAGGAGCGAGCTCCCGCAGGACCCGAGCGATCAGCGAAGCCCGCCTCTCGCTCCGCGCCACGAAGAGGACGCCGCCCTCCCCGGCTGTCTCGATGAGCCGCGCCGCCAGCTCCTCCAGCGGCAATATTGCTTCGCGCTCGTCCCGCCCCGCCTCGAGCGCCTCCGCCATCCCAAACTCCCGGCCTGACAAGCGCAGGGGAACGCCGCGCCGCAGGGGCGGTTCCTGGAGGCACCGCTCCGGATCAGCACGCGGCCCTAAAACTCAGCCGGCAACGGAACCCTTCGCGGGGGCCCGCGTTCGTTTCGGCGCGTCCGTGGGGAGAGGTCGCTTGAGCAGGAAAGTCCGCGTCGGGATCGTCGGGGTCGGCAATTGCGCCTCCTCCTTCGTCCAGGGCATCGCGCATTACGGCCGCGCCGAGGCGAACCTTCCGGTGCCCGGCCTCATGCACCCCGAGCTCGGCGGCTACGAGAGCGGGGACATCGAGATTTCTTCGGCCTTCGACATCAACGCCAAAAAGATCGGGCTGGACGTCGCCGACGCCATCTTCGTGCCGCCCAACAACACGCAGCGCTTTGCCGAGGTCCCCAAGACCGGTGTCGCCGTCCAGCGTGGCCGGACCCTAGACGGCCTCGGCAAATATTTGCGCGATGAGATCGAGGAGGCCGACGCGCCGGAGGCCGATGTCTCGGGCGTGCTGCAACGGACCGGCACCGACGTGGTCGTCTCCTATCTGCCGGTCGGCTCGCAGCTTGCCACCGAATTCTACGTCGAGCAGGCGCTTGAAGCCGGCTGCGCCTTCGTCAACTGCATCCCCGTCTTCATCGCCTCCAACGAGAGCTGGCGCCGCCGGTTCGAGGCGCGCGGCCTGCCGATCATCGGGGACGACATCAAGAGCCAGGTCGGCGCCACCATCGTCCACCGCGTGCTGGCGAACCTGTTCCGCGAGCGCGGTGTGCGGCTCGACCGCACCTACCAGCTGAATTTCGGCGGCAACACCGATTTCCAGAACATGCTGGAACGCGAGCGGCTGGAATCCAAAAAACTTTCCAAGACGCAAGCCGTGACCAGCCAGATCGATATCCCGCTCGCGCCCGGCGATATCCATGTCGGCCCGAGCGATTACGTGCCGTGGCTGACCGACCGAAAATTCGCCTATATCCGCATGGAGGGCACGACGTTCGGCAATGTGCCGCTCAATCTGGAGCTGAAGCTTGAGGTTTGGGATTCGCCGAATTCCGCCGGGATCGTCGTCGACGCCGTGCGCTGCGCCAAGCTGGCGCTCGACCGCGGCATCTCCGGCGCGCTGACCGGCCCCTCCTCCTACTTCATGAAGTCGCCGCCGGAGCAATTTACCGATGCGGAGGCGCGCGAGCGGACGCTCCGCTTCATCGACGGCGAGGACGCGTGATGCGAGCGATTGGGGGATGACCACGACCTTGTTCCTGGTGCGCCATGCCGCGCATGATTTTCTCGGCCGCATCCTGACCGGCCGCATGCCGGGCATCCGCCTCGGCGTAGAGGGCCGCCGCCAGTCCGAGCTTTTGGCGGAGCGCCTCGCTCGCGAAAAAATCTCCGCCGTCTATACCAGCCCGCTGGAGCGCGCCCGCGAGACCGCCGGCCCCATTGCGGCGCGGCTCGGCGTCGAGCCCGAGACCGTCGACGATCTGACGGACGTGGATTACGGCGAATGGTCGGGCCAGAGCTTTGAGGCGCTCGACGAAGATCCGCGCTGGGCCACCTGGAACAGTGCGCGATCCACCTATCGCCCGCCCGGCGGCGAGACGATGCTCGACGTGCAGCATCGCGCCGTCGCATCGGTGGAAAAAATTGTCGCCGCCCATCCGGGAAATGCCGCGCTGATCGTCAGCCACGGCGACGTCATCCGCGCCGTTCTCGCCACCTTCCTGGGATTGGCGCTCGACCATCTCACCCGTTTTGAGGTTTTTCCGGCCTCGATCAGCTCCGTCGCGGTCGGCGATTGGGGCGCCAAGGTCCTGGGGATCAACGAAGTTCCGGCGGCCGCATGAAGATCGTCGTGTTCGGGCTGACGATTTCCTCGTCATGGGGCAACGGCCACGCGACCCTCTGGCGCGGGCTTGTCCGAGCGCTTGCCGAGCGGGGACACGGAGTGTGCTTCTACGAGCACGACGTGCCGTACTACGCAATGAACCGCGATTATTTCCAGATCCCCGCCCCGGGCGAGCTCGTCCTCTATTCCGACTGGCAGGAAATCCGCAGGCGCGCTCAACGGGATATCGCTGACGCGGATGTCGCTATCGTGACCTCCTTCTGCCCGCACGGCGCCGAGGCCACCGAGCTCGTGCTGGCGGGGCGCGCGACTCGGGTCTTCTACGATCTCGACACCCCCGTCACACTGTCGAATCTTGAGGCTGGGCAGGAGGTTAGCTATATCGGTTCGCACCGCCTGTCAGGCTTCGACCTGGTCTTCTCCTATACGGGCGGCGCCGCCCTCGATGGGCTCCGGGACCGCCTCGGTGCCCGCCGCGTCCTCCCGCTGTACGGGCATGTCGATCCTCAAGTGCACCGTGCGGTCCCGCCCGTAAGTCATTACGCCGCCGAGCTTTCCTATCTCGCCACCTGGTCGGCCGACCGCCAGGGCGCGTTGGAAAGGCTGTTCGTCGAGCCGGCTCGACATCGTCCGGAGCGGCGGTTTCTGATCGGCGGGGCGCAATATCCGCAAGACTTCCCCTGGGCGCCCAACATCTACTTCGTCCGCCACCTCCCCCCCGGCGAGCACCCGGCGTTCTTCTCCTCCTCCCGCCTCACCCTCAATGTGACGCGCCAGGCGATGGCCGAGATGGGCTGGTGCCCTTCGGGTCGCCTGTTCGAGGCCGCCGCGTGCGGCACCGCGATCCTCTCCGATGCCTGGGAAGGCCTGGAGGCCTTCTTCCGGCCGGGCGAGGAGATCCTTGTGGCGCGCGACACATTCGACAGTCTCGCCGCGCTGGCTTTGTCCGACGCGGAGCTCAGACGCATCGCGACGAATGCCCGCGAGCGTGTCCTGGCGGAGCATACGTCCAACGAACGCGCCGGCGATTTTCTGGCTGGCCTTGAAACGGCTTTTTCGTCCGAGCCCGCCGCGGGCGCCATGATGAGGGCGTGAGATGTGGGGCATCGTGCCGGCGGCGGGACGCGGCAGCCGCATCCAGCCGCTCGCCTTTTCCAAGGAGCTGCTGCCGGTCGGCAGCCGCTTCGATGGGGGAACCGAGCGCCCCTGCGCCGTCAGCGAATATCTCGTCGAGCGGATGATCCTCGGCGGCGCGCGGAAAATCTGCTTCGTCATCTCGCCGGGAAAATCCGACATCATGGAATATTACGGCGGCAGCTACGGCGATGCCGCGGTGGCCTATGTGGTGCAGCCGGAGCCGAGCGGGCTGTGCGATGCGATATTCCGGGCCTCGCCGCTGATACGGGACGACGAGCTCGTGCTGATCGGTTTGCCGGATACGATCTGGTTCCCCGATGCCGCACTCGCCGGGCTCCCGGACGACGCCCTCTCGTTCCTGCTCTTTCCCGTCGACCAGCCGGAATTCTTCGACGCCGTCGTCCTCGACGATTTCGCCAATGTGCTGGAAATCCAGGTGAAGCAGCCGGGCGCCGCGTCGAACTGGATCTGGGGCGCTTTCAAGATGCCCGGGCGCGTGCTGGAGGAACTTCGCCAGCTTTGGCTGCAGCCCGGCCGCCGCGACGAATATATGGGCACGCTGGTGAACGCCTATCTCGCAAAAGGCGGCCGCGCCGTTGGCGTGAAGACGGGGCGGTCCTACGTCGATGTCGGCACGCTCAACGGCTACCGCGCCGCGATCAGCCTACTCGCGGAGGTCGGGGCGGGCGAGAGCGGCCATGGCACCCGGCGCGCGCTCGGCCGGCCTGCCGGCTCGGCGGCCAAGCTTCGGACCGTGACAGGACGATAGTCGTTCGATGGCCGTCATGGAAAAACTCTCGCCGGATGAGATCCGCATCCAGGCCGAGGCGCTCGGGCCGTGGTTCCACAACATCGTTCTGAACGGTATCGCCACCGCGCCAAATCATTTCCTCGGCGACTATCCGGCGGTCAAGTTCCAGCGCTTCGCCCATGCCATCCCGGCCGATCTCACCGGCAAGAGCGTGCTCGACATCGGCTGCAACGGCGGCTTCTACTCCATCGAGATGAAGCGGCGCGGCGCCGATCGCGTCCTCGCCATCGATTTTGACGAGGATTACCTTGCTCAGGCGCGCTTCGCGGCACGCGTGCTCGATCTCGATATCCAGTTCGCAAAAATGTCGGTGTATGACGTGGCCGAGATCGGCGAGCGTTTCGATCTCGTCGTCTTCATGGGCGTCCTCTATCACCTTCGGCACCCGCTGCTCGCCCTAGACCTCATCCACGAGCACGTCGCCGGCGATTGCATGATCTTCCAGTCGATGCAGCGCGGCAGCAGCGAAGTGGAGGCGCTTCGGGCAAACTACGGTTTCTGGGAGACGGAGATTTTCGACCGGCCGGGCTATCCGAAGCTGCACTTCATCGAGAAGCGCTATGCGGATGACCCGACGAATTGGTGGGTGCCCAATCGGGCCTGCACGGAGGCCATGCTGCGAAGCGCCGGCTTCGAGATCGCCGGCCATCCGGAGGAGGAAGTCTATATCTGCCGGCGCGTCGCGGCCCCGGAATGGGCCGGCGCGGTCTATCCGGCCAGGGGAGCCACGATATGATCGAAGCGGCAATGATCTGGAACGAGCCGAACAACAAGTCCCATTGGGACCCCGAGATCGACCCGGACTGGACGCTCTTCGGCGAGACGGCGATCGCGGCCGCGCAGGCGATCCGCGCCGAGAACTCTCGATTGCCGCGCGTCCTCGGCGGCATCTCGCCCATCGATCCGCTGTTCATCCAGCGGCTTACCGGCTACGGCGTCATGGACCATATCGACGTCGTCGCCGTGCACGGCTTCCCGCTCGACTGGAACCTTTGGCAGATCGATGAATGGCCGGCGAAGATCGACGAGATCCGTGCCGTCACCGACCTTCCGGTCTGGGTCACCGAGGTCGGCATCTCCTCATTCGGGGCGGAGGAGGTGCAGGTCTGGGGCCTGCAGCGCACCGCCGAGCTTCTGGCCGGCAACGCGCCGCGCATCCACTGGTACAGCCTTTACGACCTGCCGCAGGCCTGGGGCGCCACGACGCGCCACAAGGAGGCGGAGGGCTCCTCCTACTATAGGCACTTCTACATGGGGATCTTGCGCGAGGACGGCTCGCCGAAGCCGGCGGCGCATGAATTTCATAAATACACGCCCGGCCTCGGCATCTGCCAGTGGTTCCATTACGACGACCACCGCCTCGACGAGGCGGTGGGCTGGATGAAGCGGCTCGGCGTAAAACATCTTCGCACCGGCCTCTCCTGGGCCGATTCGTTCCGGCCCAACGCGCTCGCCTGGTTCGACCGGCAGATGGAGGCGCTGGAGGATTTCGACGTGACCGTCACCTTCTGCTTCACGCCCGAGCATCGCGGGATCGCGCCGCACCATACGAGCCCGCCGCAGGTGAAGGAGGAATTCGCCGATTTCTGCGGCGCCATGATCCGCCGCTATGCGGGCAGCGCCGCCCCGGCGGAGCGACTTGCGCCGGCCGCGCGGCCCATGGCGCCCGCGGCAGAGTGACGGCGGAGCATTGAGCGCCGCCTCCGGCGATGCGAGCGGCGACGCCGGCGAGCGGTTCCTCGCCGCTCTCCCTCTCCCCGAGAGGCCCAAGCTGCCGTTCCGGGCGGCGGTGGTGGTGGCGCATCCCGACGACGAGACGATCGGCTGCGGCGCCCAGCTGCCGCGATTCTCCGACGTCACAATCGTCCATCTGACGGACGGCGCGCCGCGCAGCCTCACCGACGCGAAGGCGCGCGGTTTCGCCACCGCGGAGGCCTATGCCGCGGCGCGCTCCGGCGAGTTGCGGGCAGCGGTGGGGCTCGCCGGAATCCTCTCCGAACGGCTGGTGGCCCTCGGCTGGCCCGACCAGGAATCGACCCAGCATCTCGCCGACATCGCGACGGACCTTGCGGAGCGGCTTGCCGGCACCGACATCGTGCTCACCCATGCCTATGAGGGCGGCCATCCCGATCACGACACGGCGGCGCTTGCCGTCTGGGCGGCCTGCGCCTTGCTGCAGCGGGCTGGCGAATCGGCGCCGGCTGTGATCGAGATGGCGCTTTACCATCTTGGCCAGGAGGGCCGGATGCAGCAGGTCTTCGTCCCGGCGGCCGGCACGCAAGAGATCGCCGTCGAGCTCACGCCCGCGGAGCGGCGGCTGAAGCAAAAAATGTTCGCCGCCCATGCCAGCCAGGCCGATGTGCTGGCGAACTTCGACACCGCCGTCGAGCGTTTCCGGCGCGCGCCGCGCTACGATTTCGCCCGCTTGCCGAATGGCGGAAAGCTCCTCTACGAGGATTGGAATTGGCGCATGACCGGCGCGCGCTGGCTGACACTTTCGCAAGCCGCCCTGGCGGAGCTCGGTCTGGGAGGCGCGGCTTGAGCCTCACCGTGCTCAGCGTCGCCTTTCCCTTCGCGCCGGTCGGGCGCGACGCCGTCGGCGGCAGCGAGCAGGTGCTGACGCATCTCGACGGAGCGCTCGCGCGCGCCGGCCACCGCAACATCGTGGTCGCCTGCGAAGGCTCGGAAGTCGCCGGCACGCTTGTCGCCGTGCCGCGCACGGACGGCGTGCTCGACGACGAGGCGCGCCGGCGCGCCCAGGCCCGTCATCGTCAGGCGATCGTGGAGGCGCTGCAGCGCTGGCCGATCGACCTGATCCATATGCACGCCTTCGATTTCCACGCCTATCTGCCGCCGCCCGGCGTGCCGCTCCTCGCCACCGTGCACCTGCCGCCGGCCTGGTATCCCCCCGGCACGCTGGAGCCGAGCCGGCCCGACACGTTTGTCCATTGCGTCTCCTGGGCGTCGCACCGGGCGTGCCCACAGAGCCCGGCGCTGCTGCCGCCGATCGAGAACGGCGTCCCGGTCGAGGAGCTTTCGGCATTCCGCCACGCCAAGCGCGATTTTGCGCTCTTTCTCGGCCGCATCTGCCATGAAAAGGGTGTGCATCTCGCCGTCGAAGCCGCCAAGCGCGCCGTCATTCCGCTGATCGTCGCGGGCGAGGTGGCCGGCTACGAAGCGCATCAACGCTATTTCGCCGAGGAAGTCGCGCCGGCCCTCGACGGCAAGCGCCGCTTCGTCGGACCCATCGGCTTCGTCCGCAAGCGGCGGCTCCTCTCCGCCGCGCGCTGCCTGCTGGTGCCGTCGCTCGCACCCGAGACCAGCTCGCTCGTCGCGCGCGAGGCGCTGGCCTGCGGGACGCCGGTCATCGCCTATCCGAACGGCGCGCTGAGCGAGACGATCGAGCACGGCCGCACCGGTTTTTTGGTCGACGGCGTTGAGGCAATGGCCGAGGCGATCGGTCGAGCCGACTCGATCGACCCAAAAACCTGCCGCGCCACGGCGCGCGAGCGGTTCTCGCTGGAGGCGATGATTTTTCGCTATTTCGAGGTTTATCAGCGGCTCGCCGGCTCTCGCCAGGAAACCGAACGGCTCCTCGCCAGTGCATGAGTGCGATCACGGCGGAAATCGTTAGCGACGAGGATGCCCTCGCCGCGATCGCGCCGGACTGGCTGGATCTGTGGCGGCGGGTTCCGTCCGCTTTGCCCTTCCAGGCTCCCTTCTGGCTGATCCCGTGGTGGCGGCATTTTCGCCCCGGCGCGCTCTTCGTGCTGACGGCGCGCCGCAACGGCCGGCTGGTCGGGCTGGCGCCGGGCTATATCGAAGACGGCCGCCTCGGCCGCCGCATCCTGCCGCTCGGGATTTCGCTGAGCGACCACCTCGACATTCTCATCGACCCGGATTGCGCGGAACCGGCCATGCAGGCGCTGGTCGACGCCGCGCTTCCCCATGGCGAGGCCTGGGATTCCTGGGAGCTGGAGGAGCTGCCTCCCGGTGCGGCCGCACTTAGCCTGCCGCTGCTGCCGGGCTATGCCGAAACCATCCAACCGCAGAGCGCCTGCCCTGTCCTGGTGCTGCCTCTTGCCGCCGACACATTCCTGCCCAGCCTTCCGAAACCGAAGCGGCAGAACCTCATCCTCGCCCGCAATCGATCCGCACGCCGCGGCGGCTTCCAGATAAAGCGCGCGCAAGGCGACGCGATAGCGACTGCATTCGAGGCGTTGGTGCGGCTGCACACCAATCGCTGGGAGGGGCGGGGCGAGCCCGGCGTACTCGCCGCTGGCCCAGGCCTCCGCTTCCATCGCGAAGCCATGCTTGGGTTGGACGATGCCGGCCTGCTTCGCCTCTACACCCTTTCGATTGGCGGGCAGATTGCAGCGGTGCAGTATGGGATCGCCTGTTCCGGCAGCCACTATGTCTACCTGTTGGGCTTCGACCCCGACTTCGCCTTCGAGAGCCCCGGCGTGCTGCTCATGGCGCATACCATCGGAGAAGCGCTGGCGGAGGGCTGCCGCGAGGTCGATTTTCTGCGCGGCCGCGAGGCCTACAAATACGAATGGGGCGCGGTCGACCGCTGGAACGTCAAGCGCTCGATCTTTCGCGCCGATCATGCCTGAGATCCCCGACTGGCTCGCCGAACTGCCGCCGCAACTCCGCGGCCCGCTTCAGCGCGCCGCGGCCGGCCTGCCCAG
This sequence comes from uncultured Alphaproteobacteria bacterium, assembly GCA_963846475.1. GTDB lineage: Bacteria > Pseudomonadota > Alphaproteobacteria > Rhizobiales > Afifellaceae > DASWJZ01. Next base: position 639,157 of record CAWJVZ010000004.1, read on the forward strand.
CAATGTGGCGCTGATGCAGATCCTCATGGAATGCGCCGATCCGCCGGAGGCGGCGAATGCGCTTCGCACCGGCATTCGACGGCTTAATCAGCACGGTGATGCGGCGGGCGCCGCAAGGCTGCAGGCGATCCTCGACCTGCTCCGCGCCAGTCCGGACGCTTTCGGCGTTGTCCGTTCCGTCCTCGGCAGTCTCGATCACGCCCGCAACGCCGGAGGGGATGAAATCGCCTATTGGGCAGCCGCATTCGACCGCGCCGCGTCGCAAAACCCGGAAGCCAGCGTCGCCCTCTATTCGCTGGGCGATCCGGCGCTGCTGGACGCCGCCACGCGGGAGATCGCGGATCGGCTTGCTGGCTGGGCACTGATCTCGCCGGCGACGGAATGCCTCGACCTCGGCTGCGGCATCGGCCGCTTCGAGCTGGCGCTGGCCGATCGGGTCAGCCGGATCGTCGGTGTGGATATTGCGCCCGCCATGGTGGAGACGGCCCGTCGGCGCACCGTGCACCTTCAAAACGTGGAGATCCATACCGCCTCCGGTCGCGATCTTGCCGGCTTCCCTGATCGAAGCTTCGACCTGGTTCTCGCCGTCGACTCGTTTCCCTACATCGTCCAGTCCGGAATGGCGCTCGCACAGACGATGATGCAAGACGCGGCGCGCGTGCTCCGCCCACATGGAGCGCTGGTCATCCTGAACTTCTCATACCGCGGCGATCTCGAGGCCGACCGGGCGGACGTGCATAGGCTCGCCGGCACGGCCGGGCTGCAGGTCCGGCAGAGCGGCACGTCGGATTTCTCGCTGTGGGACGGCCTGACCTTCGAGCTTCACAAGCCGTAGGCGTCGCGTTACGGCTCGATATAGCCCTTCGCCTGCAAGGTCAGGGCATAGGCGCGCGGATCGGCGGTGAAGACGAGGCCGCCTTCGCGCTGCGAGCGGCTCGGCACGTAATCGAACGTCGTCTCGCTCGTCTCCACCACCTGGTCTCCCTGGCGCAGCGACCCTTCCACCAGGAGCGCCGCGGCAGTCGCGTCGCCGGAATTTTCGGCGACGACCTCCACGACGTATCCGGCCTCGTGCTCGGTCACCGCACCGGCCCGCAGCGTGACCAGCGCCGGCCGGCCCTGGTCGCTTATGCCGTCCCAGACGATGATGCCGAGCGTGGCGAGCGCCAGCACGGCGCCGATCGCGGCGGCGATGGCCTCGAGCCGGCGCTTGGCGGGGCTGTCCTGTTCCTCGTCGCCCCTCTCCTGCTTGCCGCGCTCGTCGTCCTTGGCCATCCCGCCCTCACACGACCAGGCGCGCCATCGCGGCGCCGAGCGCCGCCGGAAAGGCCATCACCACCATCATCATCGCCACCTCGGTAAAGTGCACGTCGACGGTTCGCTCGAAGGTCCACAACACGTAAAGGCTGACGAGCAGCGCGATCCCGTATCCCGCCACGGTGAAATGCAGGAAGGTCAGTCCGAAGCCGGCATAGCCGGGCTTCTCCTCCTGGCCAGCGAAGCCGACCGTGTAGACGAAGCCGTGCAGCATCGCGACGGAGACGAGCGCCAGCACCACCGCGTGCCACGGCGTCATCGTAAAGGCGATAAGGATCATCTCCTCGGTCGGCGCCACGTTGAAGGCAACGAAAATCGCACCGGCCGCCATGAGGAACAGCTCGCCCGGATAGCTGGCGCGCTTTTCCTCTTCCTCCTCATCGTTCTCGCCATCGCCGCCGGAATGGAACTGCTTGCTCGCGACGATCGCACCGATCGAGGCGGGCACGGTCTGCACCCCGATTTTCCCAAAAATTTCGCCGAGCGGCATGTCCCAGGTGATCATGCCGAACAGCGCCAGCATGGCGGCCGCGGCGATGAAGCCGACTCCGAAGGCGATGAAGGCATCCTGCGCATCCTCCGCGCGGGTCTCCGTCTTCTCGAAGCCGGAGTAATAGGAGAGGCCGAAGAGGAGCGGCAGCGTCAGGGCAATGAACAGCGCGAGGCGGACGCGGCTCATCGAGAAACCGAGCTGCCACATTTCCATGGTCATCAGCAGCGGGAAGGCGAACAGCACCGCCCCGCCGAAGGCGCGCGCCACGCCGGTGGCAAATTTGAGGCTGCCGCTCTGCTCCGCCCGCGAGGCCATGCCGGCTCCGATTCGCTCAGCGTGCGCGGATACTAGGCGAGCTTTGCCGGCTCTCCTATGCCTGACGTCTCGCCAGTCCGTTCTGTACGAATTGCCCGAATTGGTTTCGCCGCTTGCGCGCCACGCGTTGATGTCGCAACTTAGACTTCCCTAGACCCGCGGCATTCCCAGAACAATAACTGATGGGCGATCCAATCCGGTCGAAGATAGGCCTTTCCGGGTTGAGGGTACCGTTCCGGGCGATCAAGAGCGGCCGTCGGCGCAGTCGACGCCCGAAGAACTTGCAAGGATCGCTGATGAGTTGCAAGCCAATCGCCACTCGCACGCAGCCGACCTCGTTCGGGCGGCTCTGACGGAGCTCGCTCGGAACATTTCCCGGGAGGCTGCTTCCCCAGAAAGCAAGTTAATCACCGCAATCTTCGGCCCGGACAGTGAGGTTGCACCGGAGCCCCGAAGCCCTACAATGCCCCCCATGTCCAGCGACGAGATGGAGCTGCGGATCGCCGCGTCAGAGGCGCGCACCGACACAAAGTTCGCTCAGCTCCTCGGCAGCATCGAGACGATGAAGGCGGAGCTTGGCGGCGAGTTCAAGGCTTTGAACGCCCGCATCGCCGGTGTGGAAAGCGACGTTTCCGGAATACGGTTCTGGATCATCGGCACCGGCATCGCCGTCCTCGCCTTGACCGTCGGCATCCTGGCCTTCGGCAACGACCGTTTCGGGCTTGGCGTGGATCTCGGCACCGTTGCCGACGAAGCGGCCCGACGCGCCGTCGAACAGGCGCTCCCACGCCAGAGTCTCGGGACGATAGACGCGGAGCCCCGAGTGCCCGGCACGGCCAGCGGCGAGAAGTAAGCCTTGTCGCATGTGGCCGTAACGACCGTTTTGGCCTTGTTCTCTTCCTCAAGATGCCGAGACGCCTAGGCGGTTAGTTTTCGTCTCTTCTGCCTGTCTAGCCGCTTAAGATTCAGTTTCCCTCGATCCAGGTGCGGCGAACCCTGAGGTCGTCGTCGAGGAGGACAAGGCTGGCGCGGTAGCCTGGCGCAACCCGCCCGAGCTCCTTGTCGAGGCGGAGGAATCTTGCGGGCACCAGCGACGCCATCCTCAGCGCCGCCGGCAGATCTACCTTGAGGAAATGCACGCTGTTGCGGACGGCGGTGGCCATGTCGAGGTCGGAGCCGGCCAGCGTCCCGTCAGCGGTGGTCAGCCGGCCGTTCTCGCGAATAATCGTCCGGCCGAGGAGATCGAAGGTGAGGAGGTCGCTGCCGACCGTCGGCATGGCGTCGGTGACCAGCATCATCCTGTCCGCCCCCTTGGCGGCGATGGCCACGCGGAGCGACAACGCCGAGACATGGTGGAGGTCGACGATCAGCCCGCAAAAGCTCTCCCGCTCATCGAGCGCCGTCCCGACCGGGCCCGGCTCGCGGCTTGAGAGCGGCGGCATGGCGTTGAAGAGATGCGTGTAGCCGCTGAGGCCGCGCCGCCGCGCCTCGTGCAGGCACTCCGCATCGGCTTTCGTATGCCCCGCCGAGACGATCACGCCCGCCTGGACAAGCTCCGAAATCGCCCAGGAGGGCACCATTTCCGGAGCGAGCGTCACCAGAGTGCGGCCGACGCCCTCCCCCGAGCCGAGCGACGTCATGATGCGGATGTCGTCGCCCTCGATCGGCCGCATATAGGCCGCGTCGTGCACGCCTTTGCGCTCGGGGTTGAGGAACGGCCCCTCCAGATGGATGCCGAGCAGCCCCGGAACGCGCGCCTGCAACGCTTGCCGCGCCGCATCCACGGCCTCCGCCATGCGCTCGCGCGTGTCGGTGACGAAGGTCGGCAAGAAACCGGTCGTGCCGAAGCGCCGGTGCGCGGCGCCGATGGCGCGGATTCCTTCCACGCTCCGCTCGTCGTTGAACAGCACGCCGCCGCCGCCATTCACCTGCGCGTCGATGAAGCCCGGCGCCAGCAGGCCTTCGACGTGCCTGATCTCGAGGTCTGCCCCGAGCCGCTCCGCGGGAACGATCGCTGCAATCCGTCCGGCCTCGATCACCACCGCATGCCCGTCGAGCATGCTCTCGCCGTCGAAAATGCGCGCGCCGGCGATCGCGAACCGCATCACACCGTCTCCGTGACCTTGCTCAGATGCGGCGGCCGGTCCGGGTCGCGGCCGCCGAGCCGCGCCAGCGCTTCCACCAGCGGGTAATAGGACTGGATGAGTGCGATCGGCGTCACGAAGGGGTTGAGGACCGCATCGCAGGGCAGCGCCAGGCAGCCGCCGCCGGGATGAGGGCCCGCGTAGATGACCGGCACGTTGCGCGCGTGCAGCACCGCGACGAGGTCGATGACGCTCTGGTAGGCCTCGTCGTGCTGGCTGAAGACGAGCGCCGGGAAATCCGCCCCGGCGAGCGTCAGCGGCCCGTGCATCAGCTCCGCCGCGCTCAGCGCCTCGGCGTGGATGCCGCAAACCTCCTTCAGCTTCAGCGCCGCCTCCTGGGCGAGCGCCAGGCCGATGCCGCGGCCGGCCACGTAGAGGTTGCGCGTTTCTGCGAGAAGCGGCAGGGCGGCGCTCCAATCCTGCGCGACGGCGCGTTCCAGGTCCTGCGGCAGCCGCGCCAGCGCCTCGAGCAGCTGGCGGTCCTCCGCCCAGTGCGCCGCCATCTGCAAAATTGCGGCGAGCGAGCAGATGAAGGATTTCGTCGCCGCCACGCTCCGCTCCGGCCCGGCGGAGAGCGGCAGCGTGACCTCGCAGATTTCCGCCAGCGGCGATTGCGTGTCGTTGACCAGCGCAACGGTCAGCGCGCCGCCGCTCCGAGCGGCTTGGGCGAGATGCAGGAGGTCGGGGCTCCGCCCCGACTGCGACACGGCGAAGAACAGCGCCTGCTTCATCCTTGGAGCCGCCGTATAGACGGAGCGCACCGAGGGCCCGACCGAGGCCGTCACGACGCCGAGGCGAATCTCCAGGAGATACTTGCCGTAGGTCGCGGCGTTGTCGGAGCTGCCGCGCGCGCAGCTCACCGCGAAGGGCGGCGCCAGCTCGCGCAGCCGGCGGCCGAGCTCGCGGCAGGGCTCGGCATTGTCGCGCAGCATCCGCGCCACCGCCGCGGGCGCCTCGCGCGCCTCGGCGAGCATCAGGCTGGTTGTCTCGGCTTGCGCTGCTGCCATCGTCAGCCCCGCGCCGCCAATGGCGGTGATCGCTGCCCGTTCTCCTGCCGCGCCATAAGAATCGCTCCGTCCATCGCGTCGCCCTTCGGCTCGGCGAGGCGGGCGCGGATCGGCGGCGGCAGCCACAGCTCCAGCGCCCCGGCGAGCCCGCCGATGAGGCAAACGCTGGGCGCGCCGGCATCGAGAAGCCGCAGGATCATCCGCGCCGCGTCCGCCGCCGCCTCGGAGACGAGCGCCAGGGCGAGCGGATCGCGTCTCCCGGCGTGCTCCAGGACGAGCGGCACGAAGCGGCCGAAATCGGCCGGCAGCGCGCCGGTGGCAAAATCGACGATTTTTTCCGGGCTGCCGCCGAAATGCTTCAGCACCGCCTCGGCGAGCGGCGTCATGGCGGCGCGCCCGTCATAGGCCCAGAGCGTCCGGCGGATCGCCTCGCGCCCCATCATCATGCCGCTTGCCTCGTCGGAGACTTCGGCGCCCCAGCCGCTGACGTAATGCTGGCGCCCGCCCACCACGGCCAGCCCGCACGAGCCGGTGCCGCAGATCAGGATGGCGCCGTCCTCTCCGCCGTGCGCGCCGAGCCACGAGGCATAGGCGTCCGTCTCGATGGCGATCGAGGCAAACGGGTTCGCCTCCGCCAGCAGCCGCCGGCAATCGTCCTTCTGGCCGGCCCCCGCCAGCCCGAAGCCCGCATGCGCCCGCCGCAAATCGGCCTCGCTGAGCCCGGCCGCTTCCGCCGCCGCGCGGCTCGCGTCGAGGATGGAGCCCATGACGAGCGCCGGGTCGAGCCGCACATTGGCCGGCCCGCCGAGCCCCTCGCCCAGCCTGTTGCCTGCCGCATCGGCGATGCGGGCGCGGCAGGTCGTGCCGCCGCCGTCGATGCCGATGAACAGCGCGTCTTGCATGCTTTGGACCGGCTCCTCGCTCGACCGGCAGCCCGGATCGGGCGAGCCGCTCGTCTCGTCCATCGCGCGACGGGCACGCATTGCCGGCCCGGACTGCGCTAAGCTACCACTGCCATATCAGGTGAAATCACGGACGGCCAATGGCTGAGACCGAAACCATCAGCCGCCGCTATCGCGGCCTCGATTCCTGGAGCGACCAGGAAATCCTCGACGCCTTCTGGGAGGGCCAGGCGCGTGCCGTCGCCGCCGTCCGTCCCGCGCTGCCGGAGATCGCCGCGGCCGCCCGCGCCATCGCCGCCCGCATCGAGCCGGACGGACGCCTGATCTATGCCGGCGCCGGCTCGTCCGGCCGCCAGGCGGCGCTCGACGGCATGGAGCTCGGCGCCACTTTCGGCTGGCCGGACGAGCGCGTCGTCCTGCTGCTGGCCGAAGGGCCGCTGCTGGAGCCCGGCGTGGCGGGCCGCTACGAGGACAACGACGCCGATGCCCGGCGGCGCGTCGCCGGCCTGGCGCTCCGCCCCGCCGACGTGATGATCGCCGTCGCCGCGAGCGGCACCACGCCGTTCACGCGGGCCGCGGCGGAAGCCGCGCAGAGCGCCGGCGCGCTCGTCGTCGGCATCGCCAACAATGCCGACGCCCCGCTCTTGAAGCATGCCGACCACAAGATCCTCCTGCAGACCGGCGCCGAGATCATTTCGGGCTCCACCCGGATGAATGCCGGCACCGCCCACAAGGCGGTGCTCGGGCTGCTCTCCAGCCTGACCATGACCCGGCTCGGCCATGTCTATGACGGCCTCATGGTAAGCATGCGGGCGGAGAACACGAAGCTCAGGCAGCGCGCCGCCGAGATCGTCGCCGAGATCGCCGGCTGCTCGCAGGAAGCCGCGGCCGGCGCCCTCGACGCATCGCGGGGCCGCATAAAGCCGGCCGCGCTCATCGCCTACGGCGCCGAACCTGCGGCGGCGGAACAGCTGCTGCACGATGCCGGCGGGAATCTGCGGGTTGCGCTTGGCCTGCTCGCCGGTTCAAAGTAGAGGCGGAGGGCCAATAATCAGAACAAATAACGCACCCAGGGAGAACCGCATGTCCACAGAGAAAGCACGGGGCCGCACGGCCCGCCGCGCGGCGATGTTCGCCGCCGCCTTTGCCTTGACCGCGCTGAGCGGCGCCGCCGTCGCGCAGACGCAGATCACCATCGAAAGCTGGCGCACCGACGATTCCGACATCTGGAACAACCAGATCATCCCCGCCTTCGAGGCGAAGCATCCCGACATCGACGTCGTCTACAACCCGACCTCGCCGCCCGAATACAACGCCGCGCTGAATTCGCGGCTGGAAGGCGGCAGCGCCGGCGACATCATCACCTGCCGTCCCTTCGACGCCTCGCTCGACCTCTTCAACAAAGGGCTACCTCGAGCCGCTGAACGACCTGCCCGGCATGGAAGGCTTTTCCGACGTCGCCAAGAGCGCCTGGACCACCGACGACGGCGCCACGACGTTCTGCGTGCCGATGGCCTCGGTCATCCACGGCTTCTTCTACAACAAGAAGATCTTTGAGGAGCTCGGCCTGCAGCCGCCGAAGACCGTCGACGAGTTCTTCGCCGTCCTCGACAAGATCAAGGAGGATGGCCAGTACGTGCCGCTCGTCCTCGGCACCGCCGACCAGTGGGAAGCCGCCACCATGGGCTTCCAGAACATCGGCCCGAACTACTGGAAAGGCGAGGAAGGCCGCCAGGCGCTGATCGAGGGCAAGGGCAAGCTCACCGACCAGGCCTATGTCGATACCTTTGCGCAGATGGCCAAGTGGGGACCCTATCTCGGCGACGGCTATCAGGCGCAAAAATACTCCGACAGCCAGATCCTCTTCACCTCCGGCCAGGCGGCGATCTACGCCGCGGGCTCATGGGACGCGATCCTGGAGCAGCAGGCCGATTTCGAGTTCGGCACCTTCCCGCCGCCCGTCCCCAAGGAGGGCGACACCTGCTACATCAGCGACCACACCGACATCGGCGTCGGCCTCAATGCCAAGTCGGCCAACAAGGAGGCCGCCAAGACTTTTCTGGCCTGGGTCGCCTCGCCGGAATTTGCCACCATCTTCGCCAACGCGCTCCCCGGCTTCTACCCGCTGTCGAGCGAGCCGGTGCAGATCGAAAACCGGGTGGCGCAGGAAATGGTCAGCTGGCGCACGACCTGCGAGGAGACGATCCGCAACTCCTACCAGATCCTGTCGCGCGGCACTCCCAACCTGGAGAACGAGCTGTGGAACGTCAGCGTCGGCGTGCTGAACGGCACGATGACGCCCGAGGAGGCCGCCAAGCAGGTCCAGGAAGGCCTGGACGCCTGGTACAAGCCCAATAAGGGCTGACATTTTTGGCGGGCCGCGAGCGATCGCGGCCCGTCTCTCTTCTTCATGGGCGAGTGGGGGCTGCGCCCTGACATGATCGTTCGTGGAAATCCTACCCACCCTCCTCATGCTGAGGTGCGCGCCACCCACGCTCCTCATGCTGAGGTGCGAGCCGCGCCGGCGGCGAGCCTCGAAGCACGCAGCACCCCTGTGCGTCCTTCGAGGCTCGGCTTCGCCGAGCACCTCACGATGAGGAGGTGGGGGATGGCTCCAGGCGGTCCGGCGGTGGCTGACCTTACCCACGCTCCTCATGCTGAGGTGCGAGCCGCGCCGGCGGCGAGCCTCGAAGCACGCAGCACCGTTGTGCGTCCTTCGAGGCTCGGCTTCGCCGAGCACCTCACGATGAGGAGGTGGGGGATCGTTCGCATAATGGCAGACCTGCCGTGAGCGCGACCGCCGTCGCCGCCGAAGCCGCCGCCGCCCCGGTCGATACGCGCGACCGCACGCCGTGGGCGACCTACGTTGTCGTCTTCCTGGCGCCGGCGGCGATCGTCTACACCCTCTTCTCCATCTATCCGCTGATCGACACGATCCGCCTCAGCCTCTACGCGCAAGACGCGACCGGCCAGGCGCATTTCGTCGGCCTCGACAATTTCCGCACGCTCCTCACCGACCCGCGCTGGTCGGGGCCGTTCTGGAACGCTTTCAAGAACAACCTGATCTTCTTCGCCACCCACATGATCGTGCAGAACTCGATCGGGCTGGCGCTCGCCGTCCTCCTCAGCCTGCCGGCGCTGGCCGGCCGCAACGTCTACCGGACGCTGATCTTCCTGCCGACGATGCTGTCCGTAGTCATCATCGGCTTCATCTGGCAGCTCATCCTGTCGCCGCTCTGGGGCATCTCGCGAGGCGCGCTGAACGCCGTCGGCCTCGGCTCCTGGTTCGCCCCCTGGCTCGGCCTGGAGAGCACCGCCCTCATCACCGTGTCGCTGATCTCGGTGTGGCAGTTCGTCGGCATTCCGATGATGCTGATCTATGCGGCGCTCCTCAACATCCCTGACGACCTCGTCGACGCGGCGACCGTTGACGGCGCCAACCAATGGCACGTCTTCTGGTATGTGAAACTGCCGCTCATCCTGCCGACGCTCGGAATCGTGGCGATCCTCACCTTCGTCGGCAATTTCAACGCCTTCGACCTGATCTACGCCATCAAGGGCGCCATCGCCGGGCCGAATTTTTCGACCGACATTTTGGGGACCTTCTTCTACCGGACCTTCTTCGGCTACCAGCTGCAGCCCGGCAGCGCGACGATGGGCGCCGCCGTCGCCACCATGATGCTGATCATCATCCTGGCCGGCGTGCTCCTCTACCTCTTCGGCGTGCAGCGCCGCCTGCAGCGGCACGCGTTATGATAGCCGGCGAGCGCTGCGGCTGGTTCCTCCCCCGTCGCGCACGACGGGGGAGGGGGACCATGCGAAGCATGGTGGAGGGGGCAAGTTCAAGCGCTGCGGCCGGCATTCGCCCCCTCCACCGCCTTCGGCGGTCCCCCTCCCCCGCTTCGCGGGTGAGGAACCCCTGCTCCACCCGCCGAGTCACGAACCAGGTTGGCGCCCCGTGACCCGCCCGCGCGCCTCCCGCCTCGCCGTCCACGCCGCGCTGATCCTCTACACGTTCATCGCGATCGGGCCGATCCTCCTCGTCATCATGAACTCGTTCAAGGCGCGGAAGGCCATCTTCGGCAGCCCGCTGAGCCTCCCCGATTCCGAGACGTTTTCGCTGGTCGGCTACCATTCCGTCTTCGGCAAGGCCGATTTCGGCTTGTATTTCCTGAACAGCTTCATCGTCACCGTCGGCTCGGTGTTCTTCGTGCTGCTGCTCGGCGCCATGTGCGCCTGGGCGCTCGCCGAATACCGCGTCAAGGGCAACACGCTGCTCGCTTTGTTCATGGCCATCGGCATCATGGTGCCGATCCGCCTCGGCAGCGTGTCGATCCTGCGCATGATGGTCGACCTCAACCTGGTCAACACGCTCTTTGCCCTGATCCTCGTCTACACCGCGACGGGGCTGCCGCTCGCCATTTTCATCCTCAACGAGTTCATCCAGCAGATCCCCAAGGAACTCCGCGACGCGGCGCGCTGCGACGGCGTCAGCGAATACCGCATCTTCTACGCCGTGATCCTGCCGCTGATCCGCCCCGCTCTGGCGACCGTCGCCGTCTTCACCATGGTGCCGATCTGGAACGACCTGTGGTTCCCGCTGATCCTGGCGCCGGGGCGCGGCACGCAGACCGTAACACTCGGCGTGCAGCAGTTCCTGGGCCAATACGTCACCGATTGGAATGCCGTCCTTGCCGCCCTGACGCTCGCCATCGCGCCGATCCTCCTCCTCTACATCCTCTTCTCCCGCTCCCTCATCCGCGGCCTCACGGCGGGAGCGGTGAAGTGATGAGGCAAATACCGGCAGCGGCGGCTATCACCTCCTCTCCCCCGTGGGGAGAGGCCGAGTCCGCGCGAAGCGCGGAGCCGGGTGAGGGTTCTGGCGCAGAATTCTACGATCTTTTCCCTCACCCGGTCGCTTCGCGACTCGGCCTCTCCCCGGAGGGCAGAGGAGGGCCAATCGCCTTGTGCTGTAGCTCTGGCGCCCGTTTTTCCTCTCCCCCGTGGGGAGAGGCCGAGTCCGCGCGCAGCGCGGAGCCGGGTGAGGGTTCTGGCGCCGGGCTCGACGATCTCGTCCCTCACCCGGTGGCAACGCCACTTGGCCGCAGCGCGGAGTCGGGTGAGGATTGTGGCGCAGCGCTCTACGATCTTGTCCCTCACCCGGTCGCTTCGCGACCCGGCCTCTCCCCGGAGGGGAGAGGAGGGCCAATCGCTATCCGCTACGGCCCTGGCACACTTTTTTCCTCTCCCCCGTGGGGAGAGGCCGAGTCCGCGCGCAGCGTGGAGCGGGGTAAGGGTTCTGGCGCAGCGCTCTACGATCTTGTCCCTCACCCGGTCGCTTCGCGTGTGCAACCGGGGACATGGGTAACAGATCTGACCGACGACATGGGTAACACATTTCTGGCTTTGTTCAGGTCTGCTGTTGTTGCTGTTGCGGCTGTGGACCCTGTGGGCAACGCGCCGCGTTGTCCACAAGTCCACAGGCTTGTCGCGGTGGCTTGTTCAGGCGATGGCCGCCATGCGCGATGAAGCCGAGCGCCACCGGGCCGTAATGGGCAGCCCAGCAACCGTCCTCGCCTTCCGCCAGGCCGATCGGCTCGCCGGCCAGCGCCGAATTGATGTAGACGAGCTTGCCCTGCCATTTGATCTCGCCGTTCAAGCGCACTCGCCTGACCTCGACGTCGGCGGCATAGTCGGGTTCGCGCAAGACCCCGTCGAAGCGCCGCGGCGAGGCGGCATAGTGCTCGGCCGGCGTGGCGTTAGCCAGCGCCTGGTGCGGGCGCTCGTCGTTGTAGAGGCGCCGGAAGGCGCGGAAACGCTCGAGCTGTTCTCGCAGCGAGCGCGCCGGCGGCGTGGCGGTGTCCTGCAACAGCGTCAGGTGCAGCCGCTCCAGCCGGCCATTCTGCTGCGGCTTGCCGGGGGCGATGCGTTCCGGCGTCACTCCCGCCTTGATCATCTTGACGGCAAGCTGCGACAGCCCGCCGGCGCCGGTGGAGGCAAACGGCGGGCCGTTGTCGGAGCGCAGCCGCTTGGGCAGGCCGAACTCGCGGAAGGCGGCGTCGAGCACCGGCCACGCATGTCCGGTGTCGGTCTTCGGCAGAACCTGGCAGCGCAACAGATAGCGGCTGTGCGCATCCGACAACGTCAGCGGCTCGCAATGCGTCCCGTCGCCGGTCAGGAACCAACCCTTGAAGTCGATCGCCCACACGTCGTTGGCTGCCCCGCAGGCGGCAAACGGCGCGCTCGCCGGCGGCGCCCGCCTTCTCAGCCGCCGCTTCACCGTCAGCCCCTCGCGGTCGAACAGGCAGGCGATGCTGCTCGCCGCCGGCCAGCGCGTCTGCGGCTCCAGCCGCGCCAGCAGGGCACGCACCTTCAGCGGGCCCCAGGTCGGATGCAGGCGCCTTACCGCCAGGCAGCGCTCGGCCGTCTCCGGACTCACCTCCTGCCGATGATGCAGCGGTGCCCGCGAGCGGTCGAAGAGACCCGCCGGACCCTCCTCCCGGTAGCGCTCCAGCCATTTGTAGCCGATCCGCCGGCTCACCGCGAAGCGCCGGCACAACGCCGCCATCGGCTCTTCTTCCCTCTCTACCGCCAACACGAACCGCATCCGTTCATCCATGGCACAGGTCTCCCTCCATCCCATCGGCAAGGTCCTCCTCGCCGATCAGTTGACCTGTTACCCATGTCGCCGGTCTATTCTGTTACCCATGTAGCCGGTCAGGACCCGCGACTCGGCCTCTCCCCGGAGGGCAGAGGAGGGCCAATCGCCTTGTGCTGTAGCTCTGGCGCCCGTTTTTCCTCTCCCCCGTGGGGAGAGGCCGAGTCCGCGCGCAGCGTGGAGCCGGGTGAGGGTTCTGGCGGAGCGCTCTACGATCTTGGCCCTCACCCGGTGGCTACGCCACTCGGCCTCTCCCGCCCGAAGCGGGGTGTTCCCCGCTTCGGCAATCCTGATGGCGAAGTCGGGAACACCCGACTTCGCGCGGGGAGAGGAGGTGCGACACCTCCCGGGGTTGCGGGTGCCCCCCATGGCTGACGTCGTCCTCAACGGCATCCGCAAATCCTACGGCGCGACCGAAGTCCTGCACGGCATCGACCTCGACGTGAAGGACGGCGAGTTCGTCGTCTTCGTCGGCCCCTCCGGCTGCGGAAAGTCCACGCTGCTCCGCATCATCGCCGGGCTGGAGAAGATTTCCGCCGGCGAGCTTTTCATCGGCGGCCGCCGCGTCAATGACGTGCCGCCGGCGGAGCGGAAGATCGCCATGGTGTTCCAGTCCTACGCGCTCTACCCGCATATGACGGTCTACAAGAATATGGCCTTCGGCCTGAAATTCGCCCGCACCAACCGGGCCGAGGTCGACCGCCGCGTCCGCCACGCCGCAGAAATCCTCAAGCTCACGCCGCTGCTCAACCGCAAACCCGCGGCGCTCTCCGGCGGCCAGCGCCAGCGCGTCGCCATCGGCCGCGCCATCGTCCGCGAGCCCGCCGTGTTCCTCTTCGACGAGCCGCTCTCCAACCTCGACGCGGCGCTGCGCATCAACACGCGCGTCGAGATCGCCAAGCTGCACCGCGAGCTGAAGGCCACCACGATCTACGTCACCCACGACCAGGTCGAGGCGATGACGCTCGCCAACAAGATCGTGGTGATGAACCAGGGCCGGGTCGAGCAGGTGGGCTCGCCGCTCGACCTCTACCATCGCCCCGCAAACCTCTTCGTCGCCGGCTTCATCGGTTCGCCGCGGATGAATTTCATCCCCGGCCGCGTCGAGGCCTCCCGCTCCGGCATGGCGATAATCTCCATCACCGGCGGCGAGATCGCGCTTTCCGCCCCCTCCTCCGAGCTGACCGAGGGCGAGACGGTGACGATCGGCATCCGCCCCGAGCACATGATCGAGACCGGCGACGGCGCCCTCCGCGTCGAGGGGGACGTGGAGGCGGTGGAGCATCTCGGCGAGGCCAGCCTCGTCTATCTCCGCCTCGGCGACGGCACGGCGCTGATCGTCCGCGCCCCGGACGATACCATTGCCGAGCCGGGCGCCCGCTACAGCGTCAGCGCCCCCGACCGCCTTCTCCATCTCTTCCGCGCCGACGGCTCGGCCGTCCCCCGCCTTCGCCCCGAGACGCGGGCCCGACCCGCTTGAACTGGGAATTTCCCTACCTCTCGCGCCGCATGCCGGTGCTGGCGCGAAACGTCGTCGCCACGACGCAGCCGCTCGCCGCCCAGGCGGGCCTGTCCATGCTGGCCAGGGGCGGCAGCGCGGTCGATGCCGCCCTCGCCACCGCGATCACGCTGACCGTGGTGGAGCCGACCAGCAACGGCATCGGCAGCGACGCTTTTGCCATCGTCTGGGATGGCCAAAAGCTCGCCGGCCTCAACGCCTCGGGCCGCGCGCCCAGGAAGATTGACCCTGAGCGTTTCACCGGCACGATGCCGACCGAGGGCTGGGACGCGGTGACCGTTCCCGGCGCGGTATCGGCGTGGGCGGCGCTGCACGGCCGCTACGGAAAGCTCCCGTTCGAGACGCTGTTCGAGCCGGCGATCCGCTATGCAAGCGACGGTTTCTTGGTGCCGCCGGCGATCGCCCGCATTTGGGATCGTCAGGTGGATCGCTTGCGCGATCAGCCGGGCTTTGCCGCGGCCTTCCTGCCGCACGGCCGCGCGCCCCTGCCCGGCGAGCTGTTTTGTTGTCCGGACCAGGCGGAGACGCTCGAAAAAATCGCCGCCACGCGCGGCGAGGCTTTTTACCGGGGCGACCTTGCCGAGGCGATCCTCCGGGCCGCAAAGCCGGGCGGTAGCGCCCTCTCGGCCGAGGATTTCGCCACACATCGCTGCGACTGGGTCGCGCCGATCGATGTAGAATTCTGCGGCCACCGCGTGCACGAGCTGCCGCCGAACGGCCAAGGCATCGCCGCGCTGATCGCGCTCGGCATCCTGGAGCGCTGCGACCTCGCCAACCTCGATCCGGACCACCCGGAGATGCTGCATGTCCAGATCGAGGCGATGAAGCTCGGCATGGCCGATGTCCGCGAGCACGTCGGCGACCCCGCTTACATGCAGGTCACGCCCGCTGAGCTCCTCGATCCGGCGCGCCTGGACGTTTTGGCCAAGGCGATCCGCCGCGACCGCGTCGCCGCTCCCGCCCCTCCCCCGCAGCGCGCCGGCGGCACGGTCTATCTCGCCGCCGCCGATTCTGCCGGCATGATGGTCTCGCTCATCCAGTCCAACTATATGGGCTTCGGCTCCGGCGTGGTCCTGCCCGGCACGGGCATCGCGCTCAACAACCGCGGCGCCAGCTTCGTCACGACGCCAGGTCACCCCAATCGCGTCGGGCCGGGAAAACGCGCGCTCAACACCATCATCCCGGGCTTCATCAGTCAGAACGGCGCGCCGGTCGCCGCCTTCGGCGTGATGGGCGGCACGATGCAGCCGCAGGGTCACGTCCAGGTGGTGAGCCGCATGCTCGCCGCTGGCCAGAACCCGCAGGCCGCCATCGATGCCCCGCGCTGGCGGGTGGAGCAAGGCGAGGTGCGGGTGGAACCCACGCTTTCGGCGGAGGCACGGCGCGGGCTCGCCGCCCGCGGGCACATCCTGGTGGAGGCCGACCCGCTGGATTTCGGCGCCGCCCAGATCGTCCGGCGGATCGAGCAGGGCTACGTCGCGGGCTCGGAAAGCCGCCGCGACGGCTGCGCCGCCGGTTTCTAGTACCCACATTCGTAGACACACGAGTCAAAAGCTAACGGGCCGTCATTCTCGGGCGAAGCGAAGCGGAGACCCGAGAACCCAGAGGGTCCTGCACCACCCTCCTGGGTCCTCGGCTCTCGACCCGAACATGCCGCGCGAGGATGACCTGTTCTGATCGGTTCAGCGCTTGTTCGTCATAGAGCATGCGCATGTTCGGCTATGTTCGGAATCGAGGATTTTTCCGGAAAGCTGAATGGCAACGGGACCATATGGGAATTCCTTCACCCGAGCATCGCGCGCGGCAGCCGCGCGGCAGCCGCGCGCGGGCGGCGCCTATTCGCTGAGATCCCCGCCGCGCCCCCGACCCCGACCTCGTCGCGACTCGTCCTTCTCCGCCGCGGCAAGCCGCTCCGGGCTGATCCCGGAGAACAGCCAGGCCCCGAGGAGCGCCACCGGCAGGATGGCGAGGAGCAGGTTGCGGCGCGGGGCCCAAGGCTCCTCCGCTAAGCCCATGATCGTCCCGGATTTTCGCCCGGTGAACATGGCGGCGACCAGATTGTCGCCGGTCAGCCACCAGTCGACGAACACGGCGGCGACATGCGCCAGGATCATCGCATAGAGGAGCCAGACCAGCGCCTCATGGAAGTCGCCCAACCCGGCCGGCACGAACCGGGCGAGCGGCGAGACCAGCCCAAACCCCTCGTCCTGCGCATTGGCGATGCCGGTGACGACGATGAGCGGGATGACGATGAGGAACGCCAGCACCATCAGCGCGCCGAGCGGATTGTGCCCCGCGGCCCGCGTCGGCCGGCCGCGCAGGAAGCCGCGCGCATAGGCCAGAACGGTGCCGGGCGGCTTCACAAAATCCGTGAACCGCGAGCGCGGGCTGCCCAGAAACCCCCAGATCCAGCGGAACAGGATGAGGAGCAGGATCAGGTGCCCGGAAATCACATGAGCTGCAAAGTTCCAGCCCTCTTCCCCGCCGGTCACGATCGAGACGAGGACCAGGACGACCAGCGTCCAGTGGAACAGCCGCGTCGCCCGATCCCAGACCAGCCGCGGCGCCTCGCTCTTTTCCATGCCGACCGACTCCCGATGTCAGGCCGTAAAATTGACGCCGCGCTTACCGAGAGGAAATCACGTCCTCTCGATTTAGCATCGATGCGGGGCGCGCGACCCGAACGTCGGGAACCCGACCGCCGGGCTGCCGTTGGTTGGCCGTCTTAGAATGGCGGTCGCATGTCGGCGAGACCCGGACGTCGTTTACCCATCGGTGCCGAGCCGCTGAGCAACGGCGTTTCCTTCCGGGTCTGGGCGCCGTCGCGCAGCGAAGCCAGACTCGTGATCGAAGGAGGCGGGATCCACCCGCTTGCTCGCGAGGAAAACGGCTATTTCTCCGGCCTTCTGAAGGACGCCGGCCCCGGCACGCTCTACCGCTTCCGCCTCGACGACGACAAAACCCTCTATCCCGATCCCGCCTCCCGCTTCCAGCCCAACGGCCCGCACGGACCGTCCGAGGTCGTCAACCCGAAGAGCTTTCGCTGGTCCGACCATGGCTGGAAAGGCGTCACGCTAAAGGGGCAGGTGATCCAGGAGGTGCATATCGGCACGTTTACCCCGGAGGGCACCTGGGCCGCCGCGGCGCAAAAGCTGCCGCTCCTTTCAGACACCGGCATCACGCTCCTTGAAGTCATGCCAGTCAACGATTTTCCCGGCCGCTTCGGCTGGGGCTATGACGGCGTGAACCAGTTCGCGCCGACCCGTCTCTACGGCCGGCCCGACGATTTCCGCCGCTTTGTCGATGCCGCGCACCGGGCCGGGATCGGGGTGATCCTGGACGTCGTCTACAACCATTTTGGCGCGGACGGGAATTACCTCGCCTGCTTCTCGCCGGACTATTTCACCGACCGCTACGAGAACGAATGGGGCGATTCGGTCAATTTCGACGGCGAGAATGCCGGCCCGGTGCGGGAGTTTTTCCTGACTAACGCGGGCCATTGGATCGCGGAATACCACCTCGACGGCCTCCGCCTCGACGCCACGCAGGCGCTGTTCGACGCCTCCGACAAGCACATCATGACGGAGATCGTCGAGGCGAGCTGCAAGGCGGCGGCCGAGCGCGGCGTCGTCGTCATCGGCGAGAGCGAGCCGCAGCGCGCCAATCTGCTGCGACCGCCTGAGGAAGGCGGCTGCGGTATCCACGCGGTGTGGAACGACGATTTTCACCATTCGGCCATGGTGGCGATGACCGGCCGCAACGAGGCCTATTATTCCGACCACAACGGCAGCCCGCAGGAATTCGTCTCCGCCGCCAAATACGGCTACCTCTTCCAGGGGCAATTCTACGTCTGGCAGCAGAAGGGCCGCGGCACGCCGGCCCTCGACATTTCGGTCCACCGCTTCGTCAACTACCTGCAGAACCACGACCAGATCGCCAATTCCGGCCGCGGCCTGCGTTTCCAGGATCTGACTAGCCCCGGCCGGGCGCGCGCCATGACCGCCCTCCTCCTGCTCCTGCCGACGACCCCCGTCGTCTTCCAGGGCCAGGACTTCTGGACTTCCTCTCCCTTCTACTATTTCGCCGATCACCAGGGCGAGCTGGCCGAGCTTGTCCGCAAGGGCCGCGCCGAATCAGTGGCGCAATTCGCCAGCCTTGCCGATCCGGATATGCAGGCCCGCCTGCCCGACCCCGGCGCGTCGGACACCTTCGATGCATGTAAGCTCGACTGGTCCGAGCGCGAGCGGAACGGCGACGCCGTCCGGCTTCACCGCGATCTCCTGAAGCTCCGGCGCGAGGATCCCGTCTTCGCCGCCCAGCGCTCCGGTGCGCTCGATGGTGCGGTGATCGGCACGGAGGCCTTCCTCCTCCGCTTCTTCGGCGAGGCCGGCGACGACCGGCTGCTGGTCGTCAATCTCGGCCTCGATCTCCGCCTCGCCTCGATGGCCGAACCGCTGCTCGCCGCGCCAGCCGATCGGCTATGGCGGCTCGCCTGGTCGAGCGAGCACCCTGACTATGGCGGCTCGGGCGTGGCGGTCGAGACCGGCGGGCGCTGGCGGATCCAGGGCCACGCGGCGATGGTGATGAAGGCGGAACCGGCGGACGCCTGACCGCCGGCCTGCTTTTGACTATTGCACCGGAGCCGGGGGCGGCGCTTCGGCCGGGATCTGCGGTGCAGCCGGCGCCGGGTCGGCGGGGGGCGGAGATGACGTGGTGCATGCGGCGAGGCCGGCAAAGATCAGTCCCGCCAGGATGAGGTTCTTCATCGATCGTCCCTTCGTGCGGCTGCAGCTCACGCGCTGCGGCGGGGGAACGGCCGGCGGATCGCCCGGTTCCTTGCGCCGGAAAGGATCGCGCCGATCGGCAGCGAGTGTCGCGGGATTGATACGGTCCTTCGCTGTCCTAAGTGCGAGCGCTGGAGACATCCTCAAAGCGAGGTGGGCGGGATGGCATTCTGCGGCCTCGGTTTCTCTCGGACCCCCGCCTGAATGACTGATCCCCTACGAATCGTCGATCTCGAGGACGGCGATCTTCATTCGAAGGAATATCTGGTCGCCAACGGGCTCGGCGGCTTCGCCTCCGGCACCGTCATCGGTTCGCTGACGCGCCGCTATCATGGCGTGCTCGTCGCGGCCCTCCCCGTCCCCTTCGGCCGCACGATCATGCTGAACCAGCTCGACGAGATGCTCGACGGGCCCGGCGGCAGCGCCGTGCCGCTGCATGGCGAGGAGGGCCAGAAGGCGCTGGCGGAGTTCCGCCTCGAGTTCGGCCTGCCGGTGTGGACGTTTCGCAGCGGCGACGCCGTCATCGAAAAGCGGCTGGTCATGCGCCATCTGCAGAATACCGTCGACATCGTCTATTCCTCCATCGGCGGCGGCTCGGTCCGGCTCAATCTTCGCCCCTGGGTCTCGTTCAAGCCGCTCGAGGCCGCGGTCGACGCGGTCCCCGGCGACGCGCTGACCTTCTCCGCCCAGAACGACCTCTACGAGATCTCCGCGGGCGGCGGCCGCCCGCCGCTGCGGCTTCACATCGGCGGCGGCAATGCCAGCTTCGAGCTCCTCGGCGGCACCCGCGCCGAGGTGCGCTTCGGCGTCGAGGCGGAGCGCGGCTACGCCTCGCGGGGCACGCTGTGGAGCCCCGGCATCTTCCACGTCCAGACGAACCCCGCCGCGCAGGTCCATTTCGTCGCCTCCACAGAACCCTGGCACGCCGTCCTCGCCCTTTCCGCCAAAGAAGCCCTGGGCTACGAAGAGCAGCGCCGGAGCCGTCTCATTTCCTTGGCGCATCCGAGCCTTCGCGGCGGGCCGCCGGCCGAGCTGGTGCTCGCCGCCGATTCGTTCGTCATCAAGCCGCAGGGCCGCGTCGCCGACGCCGCCCGCGCCCAGGCCGTCGGCGACGAGGCGCGCACCGTGATCGCCGGCTACCACTGGTTCACCGACTGGGGCCGCGACACCATGATCAGCCTGGAGGGCCTGACGCTCTCCACCGGCCGGGCTATCGAGGCCGGCTGGATTCTGCGGACCTTCGCCCACTACGTCCGCGACGGCCTTATCCCCAACATGTTCCCGGACGGCAGCAACCAGGGCCTCTACCACACGGCCGATGCCTCGCTGTGGTTCTTTCACGCGGTCAACCGCTATCTCGGCGCGACCGGCGACCGCCGCACGCTGCAGCGCATCCTCCCAAAGCTCCGCCAGATCGTCGACTGCCACCTGGCGGGCACGCGCTTCGGCATCGGCGTCGACCCGGCGGACGGGCTGCTCCGCCAGGGGGAGCAGGGCTACCAGCTCACCTGGATGGACGCCAAGGTCGACGACTGGGTGGTCACGCCGCGCCGCGGCAAGGCCGTGGAGATCAATTCGCTCTGGTACAATGCGCTGCGGCTGATGCAGCATTGGCTTGGCGAGGAAGGGTTTCAGCACGACGCCGACCGCCTGCGCGCCGCCGCCGACCGCGCCCGCGAATCTTTCAATCGAAAATTCTGGTCCGACGAGCTCGGCCATCTCTACGACGTGGTCGACGGAGAGCACGGCCATGACCCCGCCTGCCGACCGAACCAGCTCCTCGCCGTCTCGCTCGACAATCCGGTGCTCGACCGCGTGCATTGGGATTCTGTGGTCGAGACCGCCCGCACGCGCCTTGTCACCCCGGTGGGGCTCCGCTCGCTCGCCCCTGGCCACCCCGACTACAAGCCGAAATATTTCGGCGACCTCCGCGCCCGCGATGCCGCCTATCATCAGGGCACCGTCTGGGCCTGGCTGATCGGCCCCTATGTCGACGCCTGGCTGAAACTCCACCCGGACGATTTTTCCGCCGCCCGAAAGCTCCTCGACGGCTTCATTCCGCATTTGAACGAGGCCGGCCTCGGCTCCATCAGCGAGATTTTTGACGCCGAGCCGCCCTACACGCCGCGCGGCTGCATCTCGCAGGCGTGGAGCGTCGCTGAATTCTTGCGCTGCTGGGTGAAGACGGCGCGCGAGATGTAGGTGCCCTCCTCCTGAGCTCTGCTGCACCGCATCGCTCGGCCGCCTCGACCAGCGGCATCACGCCGAGACGCGGCCAGGCTCTCGGCCGTGTCGGACCGAACTTTCGCAGCCCTCAACGTTTCCTCTTCCATCCGGCAAAGCGCAAGCGCCCGGTCAGATGCGCTTCTGCTTTAACACCTCGACTAATCCCGTGCCGATCTCGCGTCCGCGCAATTCCACGATGCCCGCCCAAGCCTCGAAGATCGCGGCGTAATTGGCACGAGCAGCATCCGTCTCCAGGAACGTCACGTATTCCCTAAGATCGCCGATCGGGATGTCTTTGTACATGAGCGCGTAGACCGCTATGATGGCCTCGCGCATTCCCGGCAGGAGGTCTTCCCGAATGGCTGAGAGCTCGGCCTCGAGTGCATCGAGCATGTCGGCGCTGGCCTCGTGCTCCTGACTCTGTAGAATGCCAATCTTGAACGCTTCCATCAATCCCATGGCAATGGTTGTCGACAGCTCGGATGCAAAAAGCGCGTCGTCCATCCTGCGATAGAGGTGGCTGCGTTCGGGATCTGAGGCGATCGCGGCGCGCGCCGCCGCCAACCTTTGTTCTGCATCGGGACCGACTGCGCTGGCGGAACCGGCAATCTCCGCTTCCCTGATCCGCGCCCCGAGCTCCGTCTCGTAGAAGGCCGTCAGTGCGGCCGCCTCCTCCGGCGCGAGCGTCTCTGTCAGGGACGATTCCATCTCCCGCAGAAG
Source organism: uncultured Alphaproteobacteria bacterium (assembly GCA_963846475.1). Classification (GTDB taxonomy): domain Bacteria; phylum Pseudomonadota; class Alphaproteobacteria; order Rhizobiales; family Afifellaceae; genus DASWJZ01. The sequence continues at coordinate 661,242 of CAWJVZ010000004.1, forward strand.
CCGCTGGCCGTCCATGGCCTCGCCGACGACATCGGCAAAGTGCGGCAACAACTCCGCGGGAATTTCCCCGTCCGCCGCCCCCATTCGCATGAAATCGGCACGGAACGTTTCTCCATAATGGGAGTATTGCTCCACCATGCCGGATCGCTCCATCATCGTGCGGATCGGGCCGGCCTCTTGCGCCGCGGCGGGGATGATCGTGAGCAACGCGCAGAGCAAGGCGCCGCGCGGCAGAGTGAACAATCGCAACCGTCTCTCCATCGAAACTGGCAGCCGCACGCCTGCTCACTATGCGATCGGAGTTGCAACCCTGGCAAGCGGGGAGTTCAAATGCGGCGCCGCGGATCGTCCGGCGCATTCTGCCGATCAAACGGAGGGCGAGGCTTCGGCGACGGAGTGTCTCAGATTGCGGAGCTCTGGCAAGCTGCGCAGTGACATTTGCGACATGGGACGATGCATTCGCTGTCGTGTTTCGCCCGATTCGGGAGGACGGATGGACCGTTACCCGACCTGCGAGCGCAGATATCCTAGGCGAATACCTGGCCTCGATTCACTGGCCGCCAAGCTTCGCCCAGGTTTCCTCCGCCTTGCCAATCACGGTTTGCGGGTCGGCTAACGCTATATCCCTCGATTCCTTGCTGTGGTGCAGATGCAGCTGGCCGTCGATGATGTACCAGTTCTCCGGATCCGCGGCCGCCTTCATGCCGAGCGACAGGCCGCCGGTGCAATAGCCGCCGAAACGGGGAGCATAGCGGTCGGGGTCGCGCGCGAACAGGTCGCGGTGTTCTGCGCTGGCGAACAGCCAGCGCGCCCCGTTCCAGGTGTGCTCATATTCCGGCTTGCCGCGCATTGCGCGGCCATCCGTGAAATAGGCGACGGTATCGTATCCCTGGATTGCGACGCCGCCCTCCAGGATCTGCAGGTGGGTTGCTGAACCGAGGGAAGGCAGCAACAGGATCGTGAGAGCGGCCAACAGAACCGCCAGTCGCGGAGACCTAGCCATGTGCGCTTCCCCGTGCTTGCTTGTGCAGCGAAAGGGGATGCTATTGGCAGATGCTGTCGAAAACAAGGCTTGGAGCCGCCGGCCCGTCGGCGCGCCGCAGCTGAGACGCAGCCGGAGATTGCCGCATTGACGGCTGAGAACGGACCTTCGGAGGGTCCGGGGCGGCCGGACGAGCCGGCACCAATCAAACGCAGGCTCGCTGCGATCCTCGCTGCCGACGTCAAGGGCTACAGCCGCGTCATGGAGGCCGACGAGGAAGGCGCCCTGCGCACGCTCACGGCGTACCGCAGAACAGTCGATGCAGTGATTTCCCGCCACGAAGGGCGCGTGGTGAGCACGGCTGGCGACAGCATCCTCGCCGAGTTCGCGAGCCCGGTCGAAGCCGTCCGCTGCGCGGTCGAGTTCCAGGAGGCGCTCGAGAAGAGCAACGCCGAGCTGCCCAAAGACCGCCAGCTTGAGTTTCGCATCGGCATCAATCTCGGCGATGTGATGGTGGAAGGGACCGATCTTTTCGGCGACGCGGTCAACATCGCGGCGCGCCTCCAGTCGCTCGCCGATCCCGGCGGTATTTGCATCTCCGGAACCGTCTACGATCAGGTCAAGACCAAGCTGCGGCTCAGCTACGAGCACCTTGGCGCTCAGAAGGTCAAGAACATCGCGACGCCTGTAGCCGTCTACCGCGTGCACCGCGACGGAGCAGGCAAAGTCCCGAGGCGGCGCGCGCTGTTGCGGCGCGGCCTGGCCGGGGCGGTGGCCCTAGCAGCACTTCTCGCCATCCTCTGGGTTCTCGCCCCGGGGCTCAAGGACTTCATCGGCGGATCTCAAACCGCGCCGGGAACGGATCGGGCGTCGATCGCGGTCCTGCCTTTCGCCAACCAAAGCAACACTGAAGACGACTATTTCAGCGATGGTCTGTCCGAGGACCTGATCTCCGCCCTCGGCCGCTTCTCGGGCCTCAGAGTGGTGTCCTGGAACGCAGTCCTCCCATACAAGGACCAGGAACTGCGCCCTGAGCAGTTGGTGCGGGATTTTGCTGTCCGTTATATCGTCGACGGGGGCGTGCGCCGCTCCGGCGACAATATCCGCGTCACGGCGCGCCTCTCGGATGCCGAGCACGGCACGCTGCTCTGGTCCGAGCGCTACGACGAGCAGCTTCGTGACGTCTTCGCGGTGCAGGACGACATCACCCGCCGCGTGGTGAACACCCTGGCGATCCGCGTGAACGAATTGGAACAGGAGCGGGCGTTCGACAAGCCGACTGAAAACCTGACGGCATACGACTATTACCTGCGGGGCCGGCACCTTTTCCGCCGGTTCACCCGCGCGGACAACCTTCAGGCCCGGGAGATGTTCGAGAGGGCGGTCGAGCTCGATCACGATTATGCCGAGGCCTACGCGGCGCTGGCGTGGACGGAAACCAAAGCGGCGGAAATGGGCTGGACGGAGTTTGGGGAGGAGGCCTTCTCACGTGCGCGGGAGTTCGCCCAAGCGGCCCTGGATCTCGATCCCCTCAACGAGCTTGCGCACGTCCAACTCGCTGTCATCCACGCCTTTGAGCGACAATACGACCTGGCTCTGGGAGAGCTGCGCCGCGCTACCGAGGCGAATCAGAATTTTGTGGGGTTTCATGCCGAGCGTGGATTTGTTCTGCTTTTCGCCGGGCAGCTGGACGAGGCGATCGACGCGCTCGAAGAAGCACTGCGCTACGATCCGAAACCGACGCCGAACACTTTTCACGGTCTAGGCATCGGGTATTACTTTCGACAACGCTACGACGAGGCAATCGTCATGCTGCAGGGCGCCATCGAGCGTTATCCGCAGCACGTCCCCCTCTATATAGTCCTGGCCGCAAATTACGCCGCGGCGGGACAGGCGGCGGATGCAGAGCGTGCCGCCGCCAATGTGCGCCGCTACAATCCGTTCTTCGATGCAAGCCTCTACGCCGCTCTGTTCCGCGATCCGGCCTCAGCCGAGCGGCTTCGGCGAGACCTTCAGAAGGCGGGGCTTTGACGCCTGGTGCTTGGGCCCTTCGCCTTGCGGACCAGCAGCGAGCCTAGTCGCCGCCGGTTCGGCCGAACCATATGCCGAACAGGGCGCTCAGCGCGACGAGAACAAGAAAGCCGTTCACCAGCAAGAGAAGCTCCGGCCGAATTCTCGGCACGTCCGCCCGGAGTGCTAACCGGCCGACCTAAGCTAGCGACCCCAGCGTGCGGCCGACGGCCGACTTCCAAGCCCGCAGCTTACGCTTCCGCGTCCCGCTGTCCATCGCGGGCTCGAAGCGGCGGTCGCGCCGCCAAGCCCGCGCGAAACCTTCCTCGTCGGGCCAGATGCCGGCGCTGCGACCGGCGAGCCACGCTGCCCCCAGGGCCGTCGTCTCCAGAATCTCCGGCCGGTCGACTGGCGCGTCCAGAACGTCGGCGAGGCGCTGCATGGTCCAGTCGCTCGCCACCATGCCGCCGTCGACGCGCAACACCGTCCCAGGCCCGCCGCCTGGCCAGTCGCGGCGCATCGCATCGAGGAGGTCGTGCGTCTGGAAGCACACCGCTTCAAGCGCCGCCCGCGCGAGCTCGCGCGGTCCGGTGGCGCGGGTCAGGCCGAACAGCGCACCGCGGGCCTCGGCGTCCCAGTGCGGCGCGCCGAGGCCGGTGAAGGCGGGCACCAGGATGACCTCCTGCTCCGGGTCGGCCTCCGCGGCGAGCGGCCCCGAAAAATCTGCCCGCTCCAGGATCTTGAGCCCATCGCGGAGCCACTGCACCGCCGCGCCTGCGATAAAGATGGATCCTTCCAGCGCGTATGTCGTCCGCCCGTCGAGGCGGTAGGCGATAGTGGTCAGGAGCTTGTTCTGCGAGGCGACGGCGTCGGCCCCAGTGTTGAGCACGGCGAAACAGCCGGTGCCGTAGGTCGACTTCACCATGCCGGGCCGGAAACAGGCTTGGCCGAGGGTCGCCGCCTGCTGGTCGCCGGCGATGCCGCGGATAGCGATCGGCGCGCCGAACAGGGCCGGCTCCGTCGTGCCGAACTCGGCGGCGCTGTCCTTCACTTCGGGCAGCAGGGAACGCGGCACGCGCAGGAGGCGCAGCAACTCGTCGTCCCAGTCGTTCTTATGGATGTCGTAGAGGAGCGTTCGCGAGGCGTTCGTCGCGTCGGTGGCGTGCACGCGCCCGCCGGTCAGCCGCCAGAGGAGATACGTGTCCACGGTTCCGAAGGCGAGGTGTCCGGCCTCCGCATCGGTGCGGGCGCCGGGCACATTGTCCAGGACCCAGGCGATCTTCGTGCCGGAAAAATACGGGTCGATCAGCAGGCCCGTCTTGCGCGTCACCAGCGCCTCGGCGCCCTCCCCCCGCAGCCGGGCGCAAATGTCCGCGGTGCGCCGGTCCTGCCAGACGATGGCGCGATGCACCGGCCTTCCGGCGCGCCTGTCCCACACCAGCGTCGTCTCGCGCTGATTGGTGATGCCGATCGCCGCCACGTCGCCCGCCGCGGCGCCCGCCTTGGCAAGCGCCGCGCGTGCGGTGGCGAGCGTGGTCCGCCAAAGATCCTCCGGCTCGTGCTCCACCCAGCCCGACGCAGGAAAATGCTGCGGGAATTCCTCCTGCGCGTTAGCGATGACTCGTTGCTCGCGGTCGAACACGATCGACCGGGTGGAGGTCGTTCCCTGGTCGATGGCGAGGACGAGGTCGTTCATGCTGAGAGAGCCCGGATCGGAACATGGCCGGGAACGCCCCGGCCATGCGTTGCTTGCGCGAGAGCGGTACGGCCTACTGGGCTTCCGACCAGCGCTTCACCAGTTCATCGTAATTGACGGTCTCGCCCGGCGGCTTCTCGTTCTCCAGCTTGGCCGCCGGCCCGTCCTCCTTGCCGAGCCATTCGGAAGGATCAACCTCCTCGTTAAGCCTCGGGCCGCAGCCGCCGTACACATTCGCCTGCTCGTCGGCGGCCTGCATGCGCGCCATGGTGATGTCCATCTCCTCGGCGAGACGGTCCATGGCCTCCTGCGCCGTGAACGCGCCAGAGTTCACGTCGCCGATCTGCTGCCACCAGATCTGCGCCAGCTTCGGATAGTCGGGCACGTTGATCCCGGTCGGAGTCCAGTTGACGCGGTCCGGCGAGCGATAGAACTCGACCCAACCACCGAGCTGCGGAGCGCGTTCGGTGAACGACTCATGCCGGATGGTGCTGTCGCGGATGATCGTCAGGCCGACGTGCGTCTTCTTGACGTCCACCGTCTTCGAGACGACGAACTGCGCGTAGAGCCAGGCCGCCTTGCGCCTATCGACCGGGGTCGATTTCAACAAGGTCCAGGAGCCGACGTCCTGATAGCCGAGCTTCATGCCTTCCTTCCAGTAGGGGCCATGCGGCGAGGGGGCCATGCGCCAGAGCACGTTCCCCTGCTCGTCGACCGTGTTGTTGCCCTCGCTCCTGGACATCACCATGTTGGGCATGAACGCGGTGTACCAGAAGATCTGCTGGGCCACGTTGCCGGTGGAGAGCGCCGGCAGCGACTGGTAGAAGTCGAGATCCGCAGCGCCCGGCGGTGCGTATTTGCGCAGCCACTCGTCCCACTTGGCGATGGCGTAGACGGAGGCGGGCGCATTGGTGCCGCCGCCGCGCGAGACCGATGCGCCGGAAGGATTGCAGGAGCCCTCCTCCATGCGGATGCCCCATTCGTCGATCGGGCGGCCGTTCGGCAGGCCCGGCGAGGTCGAACCCGCCATCGACAACCAGGCGTCGGTCATGCGCCAGCCGAGGTCGGGCGCCCGCTTGCCATAGTCCATGTGGCCGTAGACCCGGACGCCGTCGATCTCCTTGACGTCGTTGGTGAAGAAATCGGCGATATCCTCGTAGGCCGACCAGTTCACCGGCACGCCGAGGTCGTAGCCATACTTCGCCTTGAAGCGGTCCTTGAGGTCCTGACGGTCGAACCAGTCCTTGCGGAACCAGTAGAGGTTGGCGAACTGCTGGTCCGGCAGCTGCCAGAGCTTGCCGTCGGGCCCGGTGGTGAACGATATGCCGATGAAGTCATCGAGATCGAGCATCGGGTTGGTGACGTCCTTGCCCTCGCCGGCCATCCAGTCGGTGAGGTTGACCGCGCTCTGCAGGCGGGAATGCGTGCCGATCAGGTCGGAATTGTTGATGTAGGCGTCGTAGATGCTGCGGTTCGTCTGCATCTGCGTCTGCACCGCCTGCACGACCTCGCCCTCGCCGAGTTCCTGGTGGTTCACCTTGATGCCGGTGATCTCCTCGAAAGCCTTGGTCAGGACCGTCGATTTATAGTCATGGGTTCCAAGCGGCCCTTCGGAGAGTACATCGATCTCCATGCCCTCGAAGGGCTTGGCTGCGTCGATGAACCACTGCATTTCCTTGAGCTGCTCTTCGCGCGACAGCGTCGAAGGCTGGAACTCGCTGTCCACCCAGCGCTCCGCGGCGGCCATGTCCGCCCAGGAGGCGCCCGGCGACAGCAGGGCGAACGCCGCCACCGTCCCCAACAAAAGTCTTCTCATAGAATCTCCTCCCTTGCTCCAAAATGCCGGCAACCGGCCGGTCTTCGCCTCAAAAGCCTCATACCCACCGGAACACGCAGAATGCGTAGACGAGCGAGAGGCCGAGAGCCCAAAACAGGCTCGGGCCGACCAGCCCGAGCCATGCGAGATTGATGAACGCGCTGCCGAGCAGCGAGATGAACAGGCGGTCGCCGCGGGTCGTGTCGAGGCCCAGGATGCCGCGCCGCGGCCCGCCGCCCGGCGACGCCCATTCCCAGATGGTCATCGCGGTCAGCGCCAGCAGGATGAAGGCGAAGAACGTCGCCGTCTGCCAGGTCCAGGCCATCCAGGTCAGGTCGAAGACGGAATGGGTCATGCATTTGCCCCACGTTGATCCTCACCCGCGAAGCGGGGGAGGGGGACCGCCGAAGGCGGTGGAGGGGGCGAATGCCGCACGCGGCGCTTGAACGAGCCCCCTCCACCATGCTTTGCATGGTCCCCCTCCCCCGTCGCAATCGACAGGGGAGGAACCCGCGCCAGCCTGAACCGCAGCATCACACCCTCCCCAGGGCGAAGCCCTTGGCGATGTAGTTGCGCACGAAATAGATGACGATGGCGCCCGGCACGATGGTCAGCGCGCCGGCCGCGGCCAGCAGCCCCAGCTCGTAGCCCGAGGCGCTCGCCGTCCGCGTCATGACGGCCGCGATGGGCTTCGCCGCCACCGAGGTCAGCGTCTTGGCGAGCAGCAGCTCCACCCAGGAGAACATGAAGCAGAAGAACGCCGCCACGCCGATGCCGGAGGCGATCAGCGGCATGAAGATTTTTACGAAGAATTTCGGGAAGGAATAGCCGTCGATATAGGCGGTCTCGTCGACCTCCTTCGGCACGCCGGACATGAAGCCTTCCAGGATCCACACGGCGAGCGGGATGTTGAACAGGCAGTGCGCCAGCGCGATGGCGATATGCGTGTCGAAGAGCCCGATCGCCGAATAGAGCTGGAAGAACGGCAGGGCGAACACCGCCGGCGGCGCCATGCGGTTGGTCAGCAGCCAGAAGAACAGGTGCTTGTCGCCGAGGAAGCGGTAACGCGAGAAGGCGTAGGCGGCCGGCAGCGCCGCGGCGACCGATATCAGCGTGTTGATGGTGACGTAGATGATGGAGTTGATGTAGCCGCTGTACCAGACCGGGTTGGTCAGGATCTCGTGGTAGTTCTCCAGGGTGAAATTACGCGGCCACAGCGTGAAGGCGCCGAGGATCTCGTTGGTGTTCTTGAACGACATGTTGAGCAGCCAATAGATCGGCACCATCAGGAACAGGATGTAGACGGCCGGCACCAGCCAGCTCAGCCGGATTCCGCTCCGTGTCCGCGCGCGGCGCCGGGTGGCCGTGCCTACGCCTTGCATTGCCGACGGTCCCGTTCGTGCGACGGCGTCTGTCATGACGAAGCGCTCCAGAATTGGCGGGGGGTCGTTTCAGCTCGGCGGGTCCTTTTCGCCCTTGATGGCACGAACGCCGTGTAACCTCCCACTTGAGGCCCCTTGAGGGCAGGGCAATCGCATATGGCTCGGCGGGTGGGGCGCCCTCCTCTCCCCTGCGGGGAGAGGCCGAGTTGCGAAGCGACCGGGTGAGGGACAAGATTGTAAAGCACGGCGCCAGAACCCTCACCCGGCTCCGCGCTTCGCGCGGACTCGGCCTCTCCCCACGGGGGAGAGGAGGCGCAGACCTCACATGCGATCGCCCTGCCCTCAAGGGGGAGGTTAGATGCGCGTGCCCCGGTCATGCTCGTTCCTCGTTGCGCATCATCAGCGTGTAGAAGACCCAGCTGAGCAGCAGCACGATCAAAAAGTAGATGATCGACATCGCCGCCGCCGGGCCGAGGTCGAACTGGCCGAGCGCCACCTTCACCAGGTCGATCGAGAGGAGCGTCGTGGCGTTGCCGGGCCCGCCCCCGGTCAGCACCGACGGCTCGGTATAGATCATGAAGGAATCCATGAAGCGGAGCAGCACCGCGATGGTCAGCACGCGCTTCATCTTAGGCAGCTGGATATGGCGGAACACCGCCCAGCGCGACGCGCCGTCGATCTTCGCCGCCTGGTAATAGGCGTCGGGGATGGAGCTCAGGCCCGCATAGGCGAGCAGCACGACGAGCGACGTCCAGTGCCAGACGTCCATGAGGATGAGCGTGAACCAGGCGTCGCCGGGGTGGCGCGTGTAGTTGTAGTCGAACCCCAGGCCGTTCAGCACGCGGCCGAGAAGACCGATCTGCGGCAGCGAAAAGATGTTCCAGATGGCGCCGACGACGTTCCACGGAATGAGCAGCGGCAGCGCCATCAGCACGAGGCACACGGAGACCCAGATGCCGCGCCGCGGCATGGCCAGCGCAATCGCGACGCCGAGCGGGATCTCTATCGCGAGAATCGTGAAGGTGAAGATCATCTGGCGCCCGAGCGCCGCATGGAAACGCTCCGAATGCAGCACGTCCTGGAACCAGCCCACGCCATGGAAGAAGAAGACGTTGTCGCCGAACGTCTCCTGCACCGAATAATTGACCACGGTCATCAGCGGCACCATGGCGTTGAACGCCACGAGGACGAGCACCGGCAGCACCATGAACCAGGCTCTGTTGTTCCAGGTCTTGTCCATGGTTCAGCTCCGCTCCGCCCCGACGAGGTGGCCGTCGGCATAGAGATGCACGTGGCCCGGCTCGAAGACGATGCGCGCCTGGTCGGCGTCGATCCGCGCGTCCTCCGGCGCGACGACGTTGAGGCCGATGCCGTCCAGCCGCACTCGCGCCACCTTCATGCGGCCGATGTCGTCGACGCGCTGCACGCTGACCGGCAGCCCCGCGCCGTTGCCGCTGAGATGCACGAATTCCGGCCGGATGCCGATCTCCAGCTTCGCCGCGGCGGGAACGTCGGAATAGTTTTTGCCGAGATCGATCTCATGGCGGCCGGCCACGATTGCGCTCCTGCCCCGCACCTCAGCCGCCATGACGTTCATGCCCGGCGAGCCGATGAAATAGCCGACAAAGGTATGGGCCGGACGCTCGAACAGGTCCTCCGGCGTGCCGACCTGCACGACCTCGCCCTCGTACATCACGACGACCGTATCGGCGAAGGTGAGCGCCTCGGTCTGGTCGTGCGTGACATAGACCATCGTCAGGTCGAACTGCCGGTGCAGGGCCTTCAGCTGCGACCGCAGCTGCCATTTCAAATGCGGGTCTATGACGGTGAGCGGCTCGTCGAACAGGATGGCGCTGACGTCCGGGCGGACCAGTCCGCGGCCGAGCGAGACCTTCTGCTTTATGTCGGCGGTCAGCCCGCGCGCCTTCTTGCCGAGGATCGGCGTGAGGTCGAGCATGTGCGCCACCTCGCGCACCCGTTTCTCGACTTCCGGCTCGGGAACGTGCCGGTTACGTAAAGGGAATGCCAGATTGTCCGCGACGGTCATCGTGTCGTAGTTGACCGGAAACTGGAACACCTGGGCGATATTGCGCTCGGTGGTCGGCAGGTCGGTCACGTCCCGCCCGTCGAACAGGACGCGGCCTTCGCTCGGCGTGATCAGCCCGGAGATGATGTTGAGGAGGGTCGTCTTGCCGCAGCCGGAAGGCCCGAGCAGCGCATAGGCGCCGCCGTTCTCCCAGACATGGTCGGAGGGTTTTAGCGCATAGTCCTGCGGCCCCTTCGGCGCGGCGCCGTAGGCATGGGCGATGTTGTCGAGCACGATGCGCGCCATGTCCCGCCCCCCTACGCCGCCGCCCGCTTCAGACCCGGCGCCGCGGCCAGCGCGCCGGAAGCGTCGAACACGAAGAACCGGCTCGGGTCGAGGTAGAGCTCGACGGGCTGACCGATACCGAGGTCGTGAACGCCGTGGGCGAGCGCCACCCAGCGCTCGCCGGCGAAGTCGACGTGGATGAAGCTTTCCGAGCCGGTAATTTCGGTGATCGCCACCGCGCCGGTGACCGCCACCGCTTCGGGCCCTGGCCGCATCAGGAACAGGTGGTTCGGCCGGAAGCCGATCGTGTAGGAGCCGTCAGCGAGGCCGGCGAACAGGCCCGTCGCCGGCAGTTTCAAAGCTCCTGCAGGCGAGGTCAGCATGCCGCCGGTCTTCTGCATATGGAGCGTGTTGATGGGCGGGTCGGAGAAGATCTGCGCCGTCTCCAGATTGTTCGGCTTGCGGTAGACGTCCACTGTCGGCCCGAACTGGGTGATGCGGCCGCGCGCCAGCGTGGCGGTCGAGCCGCCGAGCAGCAGCGCCTCGACCGGCTCGGTCGTCGCATAGACGAAGATCGCGCCGGTCGCGGAAAAGATGCGCGGCAGCTCTTCGCGGAGCTCCTCGCGGAGCTTGTAGTCCAGGTTGGCGAGCGGCTCGTCGAGGAGCACGAGGTTGGCCCCCTTGACGATGGCGCGGGCGAGCGCCGTGCGCTGCTGCTGGCCGCCGGACAGCTCCAATGGCTTCCGCTGCAGCAGCGGCGTTAGCTTCATCAGCGCCGCGGTCTCGTGCACCCTCTTTTCGAGTTCGGGCTTGACAACGCCGGCGACGCGGAGCGGCGAGGCGATGTTCTCGTAGACCGTCAGGTTCGGGTAGTTGATGAACTGCTGGTAGACCATGGCCACGGAGCGCTGCCGCACCGGCACTCCCGTCACATCCTTGCCGTCGAAATAGACTTGGCCCGCACTCGGCACGTCGAGCCCGGCCATCAGCCGCATCAGGCTTGTCTTGCCGGAAAGCGTCGGGCCGAGCAGGATGTTCAGCGTGCCGTGCGCGAAGGTGAGCGAGACGTCGTCGATATGCGTCTCGCCATGCACCTTCTTGGTGACATGCCGCAGCTCAAGCGTCACAGGCCGCCTCCGCTCGCCATCGCCGGCTGAGCGCCGGCCAGCGGCGCACCCTGCATCCAACGGTCAAGATGCTCGGCCTCCCCTTGGCTGAGCCGCAATCCTAGCTTGGAGCGGCGCCAAAGCACATCCTCGGCCGTGCGCGCCCATTCGTGTTCTGTCAGGTAGCGGACTTCGCGCTCGGTAAGGTCGGCGCCGAATTGTTCGCCCCAGTCGGCTTCGCGCCGTACGCCGTCGACGATGAGCCGCGCCCGCGTCCCGTAGGCGCGTACCAGCCGGCGGGCGTGCTCCGGGCCGCACGAGGGGCAGAGCGCCTGCAGCGCGCCAACCTCCTCCCGGAAGCCATTCGTCGGGAAATCACCGCCGGGGAGCGGAGCATTGGCCGTCCACGGCGCGGCAAGTCCGGCAAGAAAGGGAGCGAGCTTGTCCAGCGCGGTCTCGGCAAGGCGCCGGTAGGTCGTGATCTTGCCGCCAAAGATGCTGAGAAGCGGCGGCTGGCCTTCGCCGCCGTCGACGTTCAGCACGTAATCGCGGGTCGCCGCCTTGGCCTCGCTGGCGCCGTCGTCGTAAAGCGGCCGCACGCCGGAATAGGTTCTGACCGCGTCCGCCGGCCGGATCGGCGCCCGAAAGTAGCCGCTTGCGGCCGAGCAGAGGTAGTCGACCTCCGCTTCGGTGATCCGCGGCTCGCCGGGATCGCCGGAATAGTCCAGGTCCGTGGTGCCGATCAGCGTAAAATTCCGCTCATAGGGAATGGCGAAGACGATCCGCCCGTCGGCGTTCTGGAAGATGTAGGCGCGGTCGTGCCCGAACAGGTTTGGCACGATGATATGGCTGCCCTTGACGAGCCGGACCGGCGCGTTGACCGGCAGGCCGAGGCGCTCGGTCGTCACCTCCGCTACCCAGGGCCCCGCCGCATTGACCAGCGTGCGGGCGCTCACCTGCCGGGTCGTCCCCTTCGCCGCATCGCGCACGGTGACCACCCAAAGGCCGCCGCGCCGCTCCGCTTTGAGCATCTCCGTGCGGGTCTCGATGCTCGCGCCGCGCGACGCCGCGTCCATGGCGTTCAGCACGACCAGGCGGGAATCCTCCACCCAGCAATCGGAATACTCGAAGGCTCTGAGGAACTCGGGCTTCAGCGGCTCGCCGGCCGGATCGCTGGTCAAATCGATGCTGCGGGCGGCCGGAAGCAGCTTTCTGCCGCCGAGATGATCGTAGAGGAACAGGCCCGCACGGATGAGCCAGGCCGGCCGCAGGCCCTTGTGGTGGGGCAGCACGAAACGGAGCGGCCAGATGATGTGCGGGGCGATCCGCCACAGCACCTCACGCTCCATCAGCGCCTCGCGCACCAGGCGGAATTCGTAATATTCGAGGTAGCGGAGCCCGCCGTGGATCAGCTTGGTGGAGGCCGACGAAGTTCCGCCGGCGAGGTCGCCCTTTTCGCAGAGGTAGACCGACAGGCCGCGCCCCGCCGCATCGCGCGCGATGCCGCAGCCGTTGATCCCCCCGCCAACGATGGCGATGTCGAAGGGTGCCTGCCGCACCTGCCCTCCCCTGCTTCGCATTAAAGAATTCTTGTTTCGCTGCGAAGCTGAGATGGATCGTAAACGAAAGCAGAGGAATGACAAGCGAAGCTTTCGCGCCGTTGATCAGACCTCCGGTTCGGGCGCTGGCGCCGCCGCTTCGACGAGCTCCACCGCGCTCTCGACGCAGATGCGGCGGACCGCCTCCGACGGGCAGCGGTCGGTCACGAAAGTGTTGACCTGCGAGATATGGGCGATGCGGACCGGCGCCGAGCGCTCGAACTTCGTGGAGTCGCTGACGAGGATGACATGGCGCGCATTGGAGATGATGGCTTGCGCCGCCCGCACCTCGCGATAATCGTAGTCGAGGAGCGCCCCGTCCTCGTCGATCGCCGAGGCGCCGATGACGGCGAAATCGACCTTGAACTGGCGGATGAAGTCGACCGCCGCCTCGCCGATGATGCCGCCGTCGGAATGCCGCACGACGCCGCCGGCCAGCACCACCTCGATCTGCGGATAGATGCGCATCAGCGCTGCGACGTTGAGGTTGTTGGTGATAACCATCAGGCCATTGTGCTGCAGCAGCGCCCGCGCGACCGCCTCAGTCGTGGTGCCGATGTTGATGAACAGCGACGCCGAGTCCGGGATGCGCGCCGCCGCGGCTCGGCCGATTGCCTCCTTCTCCTCGCTGGCGATCATCCTTCGCGCGTCGTAGCCGACGTTCTCCACGCCTGAGGAGAGGATCGCGCCGCCGTGGATGCGCGTCAGCATCCGCTTGTCGCAGAGCTCGTTCAGATCCTTGCGGATGGTCTGCGGCGTCACCTCGAACCGCGCCGCGAGCTCCTCCACGTTCACCCGTCCCGCCTGGCGGGCGATCTCCAAAATATTGTTCTGGCGAGCGATCAGCACGTCTTCCCACCTTTCGGCCGCGCGCAGGTTTCGTTTCGCGGCCAACCGAACGCCGGAGATTAGACGAGCAGCGGGCTTTTGCCATCCGACAACAGCCATTGCTCTCTGCGGCGTCTTGCGGGAGGCTCAGGCAACCAGCGGGCCTGGAGAACCGTTTCCCTGCGGCAATTTATCGGGAGCCCATCATGAAGCTGGAAAGCGTCGACAGAGCCGTCACCGTTCAGAGCTCCAACGTCGACCTGGGCGACGCGCTGCGTACCCACGCGGAAGAAAGTATCCTGCGCGTCGCCGGCAAATATTTCGGCCGGCTCAACGTCGGCGCCGTGCATTTCAACAAGGAGGGCATCAACTACCGCTGCACGGTCAACATGCAGATGGGCGCGCTGCCGATGGCCAGCGGCGAGGCGCAGAACAAGGACATCTACCAGGCCTTCAACGCCGCCCTCGACAAGGTTGCCAAGCAGCTCCGGCGTACCAAACGGGAGCTCAGGGAGTGAGCATGCGCCATGCTGCCGGGCAGCGCCGGGCGCCCACCGGGTGCGCGCACCGCGCATGTACTGGCGCAGGCTAGTTTCGGTCCTCCCGGAGAAGCTCCGTATTGATGGCAAACGCCGCCCGCGCCCCCTCCGCCGCGGCGACGATCGCCAGCCCAGCATGCCGCGACGCGTCCCCCGCCACATAGAGGCCCGGGACGTTCGTCTCCTCGTAACCGCCTGTTCTTACTGCCCCTTTTTCATCGAACTGACAGCCCAGCCCCGACGCCATGGCGCAGCCCTGATTTGTCGGCGTGGAGAAGAACAGCACCTCGCGCTCGACAAGCTTGCCGTCGGCAAGACGTATCCCGCGTAGCTGCTCGCCATCACGCTCGAAGCGTTGCACCGGGGTTTCGAAGTAGTTTATGCCGTTCCGCGTCAACTCGTCTTGAGCATTTTCGGACAATATCTCTTCGCCATGGCTGAAAAGCACGACGTCGCGGCTCCAGCCCAGCAATTCGAGCGCCAGAGCCTTACCCTTTTCTCCACGGCCATAGACGGCCACTGCCCGGTCCCGCCATTCCCAGCCATCGCAATAGGGGCAGTGGAATGCCGTTTTCCCGTAGAGCTCCTCAAAACCCTCTACGTCCGGCAGCTCGTCGCGCACCCCGCTCGCCAGCAGCAGCTTGCGGCAGCGCATTCGCTCGCCGTTTTGCAGTTCTATTTCAAAGCCTTGCACGTGTGGAGCGGCATCCTTCACCAGCACGTCCCGCAGCTCGACGGTGCGGTAGCGCTGCAACTGCTCGCGGCCGATCCGGCGCAGTTGCGCAGGCTCCGAGCAGTCGCGCGTCAAGAAGCCGTGCAGCTCATGCGAAACATAGTTCCGCGGGCGCCCGGAATCGCAGAGAAGCACGCGTCGGCGGCATCGACCCAGCACAAGCGCAGCGCTCAACCCCGCCGGCCCGCCGCCAACGATGACCACATCCCAAAGGAGGGGCTCGCCCTCAGACTGAGACATCATCCCGGATCGAGCCGGCACGCCGGCCGCCGGCGGTGGAGCAAATGGCTTGAATTCATCGATGTGCTCGCGACTGCGACGGCAGTCCGGCCCAACTCCCGTCGTCGCTATCCGGTTCCTATCGACGAGGGCAGCCCTGCCATTGGCGTCGGGGTGACATCCGAACGGCAGTTTCAAAATGCGGCATGGGCGGCCCTTGACAATCCCTAGGTGAGCTGGTTCGTCTTGATGCAATTTGTCAGAGCGAGAGCCGTTGCCGCATGTCCGGGAGATCACACGCCCCTTAACGTTAACCAACCCGGTAATTTTCGGTCGACGGGGAATGGTAAACGAGAGCTTTATACGACTGCGGCGCACGGCGGAGGCAGCCTGAGCGCACACCAGCGGCGGAGTGAGTGATGTCGAGTCTCGCCGACTTTGCGGCCCCTCCCGGCCTTCTCGCCGCGCCATTTGGCTCAACGTTACGGCAGGGGGCGCTGCGCAACGCAGCATACGGGCTCCCCTCTTTTGACAACTTGATCGTGGAGATCGATCCGAAAAGCCGGACCTGCTGGTGCTACATGCGACCGCACGAACGGGCGAGCTTTACCCCGGCGCTCCTGGCCGATATGGCGCGGCTGCAGCGATCGTTCAGGCAGATGTGCGCCGACACGCCGTCAGCGGACTCCCCGTTGCGCTATCTTGTCGTCGGGTCCCACGTTCCCGGCGTCTTCAATCTCGGCGGCGATCTGTCGCTATTCGCGGCACTCATCCGCAGCGGCGACCGTGACGGGCTGCACGCCTATGCCCGTTCTTGCATTGACGTCATTTACAACAATGCGATCGCCTACGAACTCCCCATCGTCACCATCGCGATGGTGCAGGGGGACGCGCTTGGCGGGGGCTTCGAGGCGGCGCTCTCCTGCAATGTCATCGTTGCGGAACGGAGCGCCAAGTTTGGCCTTCCCGAAATCCTCTTCAACCTGTTTCCCGGCATGGGGGCCTACAATTTCCTGTCGCGCCGTCTCGGGTCAGGCGAGGCGGAGAAGATGATCCTCAGCGGCAAGGTCTATGATGCGGATGAGTTGCACGCCATGGGGATCGTCGACATTCTGGTCGACGACGGACAGGCACCGGCGACAATCCGCTCCTATGTCGCCCGGCACAGCCGTCGGCATAATTCCGAGCATGCGGTCTACCGGGTGCGGCAGGCGGTGCACCCGATCCGCTACGAAGAACTCTGCGAAGTGGGTGACGTATGGGTGGAGGCAGCGCTCCGCCTGTCGGAGGCGGATCTTCGCAAAATGGAGCGGATAACACTTTCGCAGGTGCGTCGCTGGGCGGCTCGCCACTCGACCGAAGTCCCGACCTTCAGTGCGCGGAGGAGCGGCTCTTAGGATCAGCCAGGCGCCTTGCGCGGGAACATTGCGACGGTGCTCGGCGCCACATCGCCCACCCCGGCTTTTCTGCCGCGATAGTCGAGCAGGCTTTTCTCCACACGAAGGAATTCCGTTTCCATCTCGCTCACCCGATCCGCACCGCGCGTCAAAAAATCCGGCTCGCTCACAACGCGCAGCTCCAGGCACAGGTCATAGAGGCCGCGCGCCCCGATATTTGCGGCACCGCTGCGCAGCGCATGTAGCCGATCTCGGAAGAAGACGACATCTCTGTTCTCCACGGCTTGCCGCAGCTCCGCCACGATCCGGCCGCCCTCCTCCACGAACTGGCCGGCAAGCTCCGCGACGAAGTCATGCCCGCCGAGCTTCTCCAGCTCGCCAATGGTCGTGATGTCGATCGGCGACCGCACCTCGGTGCGGAATTTCGGATGTGCCGCGATATCGGTAATCTTGTCGGTTCCCGGTGACATCACAGGCAGCCCGGGGGAACCGGCAGTCAGGCGGCCAACCATTTCGAAGAGCTCGGCCGGCTCGATCGGCTTCGGCAGGACGGCGTCCATACCGCCGTCCATGCATTGGTTGAAGGCCTCGGGAGTAACGTCGGCGGTCAAGGCAACGATCGGCACCCGCTCCCTTCCCAGTGCCGCAAAACGGTAGAGCTTTGTCGCTTCAATGCCGTTCATCACCGGCATGTTGACGTCCATTAGCACCAGATGGAAGCTTTCGGCCAAGAGCAGATCGACCGCTTGTTCGCCGTTTTGTGCAAGCGTTACTCTGTGGCCGCCCCGCTCCAGGATCTTTGTGATCACCTTCTGGTTTACAACATTGTCCTCCGCCACGAGGATAGACAGCGACTTCCCGATCGTCCGTGCGGCCGCCTTGCTGATCGTTTCTGGCGCGTGGATCGGGCCCTTCGCCATGTTCACCACGGCCAGAAGCAAGCCCGGCTCGAACTGGCGCGAGAGGCCCGCCAGGAAAGTGGTCTGCAGCGACGCCGACAGATGATCATCGCCACCGGTATCCCGGACGAGAGCCGCGGAAACGAAGCTGAGGGCATCAAGCCCAAGCGCGTGCACCGTAGCCTCCCAGCCGGACAGACGCTCGTCTACTAGGAGCAGAGACCTTGTCGCATTCTGGGAGGCGCGCTTCAGGAGCCGGTTGGCCGTATCTCCGTCGCCGGCCGACTCCATGCTGACCCCGGCGGCGGCCAGGGCATTGCCGACGGCGGCGAGCATCTGCTCGTCCTGTGTCAACGCGATCACCGTCACCGTGGCCGGTTGCGGCTCGTAGTCGCACTCCGCGGCGGTTTCGAAGGCGAGTTCTAGCCAAAATGTACTCCCGGCGCCCAGCTCGCTGGCAACTCCGATCGTGCCGCCCATCAATTCCGCAAGCTGCTTACAGATGGCGAGCCCGAGCCCGGTTCCGCCGAACCTGTTGATTATCGTTTCGTCCGCCTGCGTGAAGCTCTCGAAGATGCGGCCGGTCGCGTCGGGATGGATGCCGATTCCCGTATCTGTCACCTCGAAGCGGAGCCTGCTTCGGTTCTCCTCAACTGAAAGAATATCCGCACAAACGACGACCCGGCCGCTCTCGGTGAACTTCACGGCATTGCTGACGAGATTGATCAGAATGTCTTGCAGATGGCGCTTGCCGCCGTGCAGGCGATAGGGCGTGCGCGGCGATACGTGCAGGCCGAATTGCAATCCTTTCGCCCGAGCCTGGGGAGTCACCATCGCCTTCACTTCGGCAAGTGCCTCGTGAAGGTCGAAGTCGACCTTCTGGACCGGCATACGCCCCGCCTCAATGCGCGAGAAATCGAGGATCTGGTTGATCAATCCCAAGAGGCCCCGCGCCGATGTGCCGATCGTCCCGGCCATGTCCTGCTGTTCGGCGTCCATGCGGGTATCGCGCAAGAGATCGCTCATGCCGATGACGGCATTCAGCGGGGTGCGCAGTTCATGGCTGACGCTGGCGAGGAAGATGCTCTTCGCCTGGCTCGCCTGTTCCGCCTGCCGCTTGGCGGCGGACAGCTTGCGGATCAGGGTGGAAGCGTAGGCCGGGAGGATGATCAACCCGATGAGAAGGCCGATGGCCAGCGAGAGGTTGGAGCGCCAGTAGTCGGTCTCCAGGATGACGATCGCGAAGCCTGCGACGCTGATTGCGGTGGCCAGAAAAAGGTAAGGAATTCCGAAGCGGAACCCGTTGCCGAAGATGGTCCAGAGGTAGATGGGGTAAAGCAGGGCCGTGATGCCACCGCCGACATGCAGTCCATAGGACAGCGTCCCGAGATCGGTGATCAGAGCTATGACCCGCCGCGTTACCGAAACGCCTGGTCTGCGCAGGAGGTCGAGTGCCAAGGCAACCGATGCACTCACATACATCGAGATCACGAAGAAGAATGGCGTCTCGACCCCAGGCGTGTCGAGGAGAGCTGCGACGGTTAGATAGATGAAAACCAGTGGCCCGATGACCAGCCGATTGACGACCATCTCGTGCTCGCTGTCGGGGCGATTGCGGAGACGTCCGGCCAACCACGCGAGGGCCGCCCTCGGGCGGCTCCTCGATTGCACCATGGGCCACACCCTCGACTCTGCCGTCATGCCGACTGCGCGATCGGGTTTTCGGACCGGAGCAGCTCTACGAACTCTGCCGCGGGCAAGGGACGGCTGAAGAAGTAGCCCTGCATCTCGCCGATCCCCTCGTTCACCAGCCAGCTGCGCTGCGCTTCCGTCTCGACCCCCTCTGCGATGACGTCGAGCTTGAGATTGTGTGCCAAGCCGATGATCGCCTGCACGATCGCAACGTCGCTGACGTTCTGGTCCATGCTGCTGATGAAGGACTGGTCGACCTTGAGCCGGTCCACCGGGAAGGTCTTGATGTAGCGGAACGACGAATAGCCAGTGCCGAAATCGTCGATGGAGAAGCGGACGCCGAGCTTCCTGAGCCGATTGAGGTCGCGAACGATGGAGTCGGAGTTCTCCATGACAATGCTTTCCGTGATCTCCAGCTCCAGCCGCGACGGTTCCAGGCCGGTTTCGCGAAGCGCGCTTGTGATCAGCTTGCCGATGTTCTGGCGACGGAACTGAACCGGCGAAAGATTTACGGCAATGGAGATCGGCGGCAACCCGGCGCGGCGCCATCTCTGGGCTTCCCGGCAGGCTTCATTGAGGACCCATTCGTTGATCGGCACGATCAGCCCGTTCGCCTCGGCCCGACTGAGGAAGGCACCGGGATAGACCAGGCCGGCGCCATCGCGATTCCAGCGGACGAGTGCCTCGGCGCCGACGATGCGGCCGGTTCTGGCATCAACCTGGGGCTGGTAATGCAGGACGAACTTCTCTTGCTCCACGGCGTCCTTGAGCTCAGCATCAAGCCGGCTGATCTCGTGCGCCAGTGTGTGCATATCAGTCGAATAGAAGCGGAATCCCTTGCCGCCATCGGCCTTGGCCTGGTACATGGCGAGATCGGCGTTCTTCAGGAGCTCCTCGGCATCGTTGCCGTCTGAGGGGAACAGGGTGACGCCGATGCTGCCGGTCGCCTGGATCTCCTTGCCATCAATCTCCAGCGGCTGCGCCGTCACCTCGATCAGCCGGCGTGCCAGATCCGCGGCCTCCTCAGGCCCTTCAATGCCGGTCTGCACGATGGCGAATTCGTCGCCGCCGAGGCGCGCCACGGTGTCGGTCTCACGAACTGCCCTCTGCAGGTTATGGGCAACTTTCCCGAGTAGCCGGTCGCCGACCGAATGGCCGAGAACGTCGTTGATTCCCTTGAAGTGGTCGAGGTCGATGAAATGCAGCGCGAAGCCGCGGCTCGCGCTTCGCGCCATCTCCAACTCGGCCCGAAGCTTCTGGGTGAGCAGCATGCGGTTTGGCAGATCGGTGAGAGGATCGTGGTGGGCGAGATGGAGGAGGTGCCGCTCGGCGAGCTTCCGATCGGTGATCTCCAAGGAGGTCGTGAGGACGTTCACGATCTCGCCCATGAGGTTGCGGACCGGCGACTTCGTGGTGAGGAGGACGCGTCCGTTGCCATCGCGATCGACGATCTCTTCTTCGAAGCTTGGCAGTGCCTTGTTTGTCTCCAAGACCAACCGGTCGAGCTTTCGGCTACGCTCGGCACGCGCCTTGCCGAAAATCGCTTCCGTGCTCTTGCCGGCGACCTCCGTCGATTCGATCCCGTGCATCTCAGCGTGACATTGGTTGATGAAGACGCAGCGCCCATCGCGGTCGGTGGCGCTGATCATCGCCGGCACAGTATCGATGATCTGGGCCAGCCGCTCGTGGCTGTCGCGCAGCACCGCCTCGCGCGTGCGCTCACTCTTGATAAGCTCGCGCTCAAGGCTTTGAGCGCGGCTCTGCAGCATCAGCTGCTGCTTGCGCAGTCTCAGAAGGTTTCGGGCGCGGGTCACGAACTCGCTGTGGTCGACGGGGCTGTGCAGGAAGTCCGTGGCGCCTGCCTCCAACGCGCTCAACCGAAAGCTTCGCTCATCATAGACGGTGATCACGACGACGGGTATGTCGCTGCAGCCGGGCAGCTCGCGGAAGCGGCGGGTGAACTCGGCGCCATCGAGATTCGGCATTTTGAAGTCGGTGATGACGATGTCCGGCGTGTTGCGGGCCATCCATTCGAGTGCCGGAAGCGGATTTTCAAAGGTCCGGACGGTCACGCCGGGCTCGATCGATTCAGCCAGGCGCGCGAAGATGTGCCTGTTCGTGGCGCGATCGTCGAGTATTGCGATGAGCGGCATCCGTCCTCCCGACCCCCTCGCCCGTTGCCTCACGTGCGGTTACGGCGCATACGGGTCGTCCGCACGGACTGTGCGCGGCAAATTTTAGCTTTTCCTTTCCGCAGTGCGAGAAAGGCTCCGGATCGGGCCGCCGCCGTTGAAGCTTTGTTTTGCCGTTAACTTTCCCTAAACCTGCCCACGTGGGCACCCGACCACGACCGTTGTAAAAGCAGCCCTGAGCGCGGGCTGGGCTGGCGGGGCTGGGCCATCGCACCGGGGAGAAGGTGGCGATGGCCTCCGCATTCGGCCTCGGCGCCATAGCCACCTTCTCTGGCGCGCTTGCCAGCCCTTCGTATTGACCCTCAGGAGACGGCAAAGATACCGTCGAGCGGTGCCGGACTGCAAAAAGCCGGACCGAAACGCGGGCACAGGAGGCGACCACTGCCATGAAGACGACGAAGGGACCGGCGGAGTTCGAACCGAAGTTCATGAAAGTCGGCGTGCTGACCGCCGCGCTCCAGGAACTGACGCCACGCGAGGTTCGCGACGAGGACGCCGACCGCGCTATCGAAGAGTGGCTCGATTTTGCCCGCGAGCTCGCCGTGGACGATATCCAGCTTTCTGCGGCTCTGCATCCTTCCGAGTCCGACGTCCCGCCGGAAGCCATGCTCGACCCCGTCGCCAACACGCTGGACCTTCGCCAGCCCTTCGACAAGGGGCGCGCCCGCCGCGTGGAATCTGCCATCAAGGCTACCGGCGTCGGCATCTCGGATATCGGCTACTTCGACAACATGCTGCATCACGACCCAGCCGTGCGGAAGACGAAGATGGACTTCATGCTTCGCGTGTTCGACGCAGCGTCGCTGCTCGGCACGACCACGGTGTGCGGATTTGTCGGCAGGAACCAGCAGCACAGTATGGATCAGAACCTCGGCGACTTCGAGGATCACTTCGTTCCACTACTGCAACGCGCCAAGGAGCGCGGCATCACTTTCTTCGTCGAGCAATGCCCGATGCCCGGCTGGACGACCAACGACAATTGGCACAACAACATCGGCTATACGCCCGGTGCCTGGATCGCGCTGCACCGGATCTGCGAGAAGCACGGGGTCGGCGATCAGTTCCGCATCTACTACGATCCCTCCCATGCGATCCTTATGGGCCAGGACACGCGCTCGATCTTCCAGTACCTTAAGGATGCCGGCTACGCCTTCCTCATCGGGGGTTTTCACGTGAAGGGCCAGGTGATCGACGCCAAGGGGGTCGCTGCCTGGGGATACGGCGGGCAGACCATGCAACGGGGCGACTGGATTGGTGGCAGGCCTTCCGCCAACGCCGCCGATCATCTCAATGCCTGGAAGAAGCAGGTCGTCCTCGCCGAACACGAGCTTCCAGGAACGGCGCGCCACGATCCTCTCGCCTACCTGCAGAACCGCACAGTGGATTGGCTCGATCACCAGCTTGCCGCGCGGGAACTGCTGCCGCTCGACGTCGCTAAGACGTACCTCGTCGTCGAACACGAATATCCGCCGGCGCGCATCCAGGATCGCAACAAGTTGAAACCCATCCTCAAGGGCTCGATCGCCTTCGTGCGCCGCATCGATGAGGCCGCCGCCTGCATGTACGCACTGCAGCACCAAGTGCTGCCGGCGCAGAACATTCCCGTGCAGGGCATCGGCAGACAGGCCTACCGCTCCTGATCTCCGCCCCCTACTCTAAAGGAGGCCAGAGACGAAGGGGTTGGTCTGTTCGCCGCTCTCCGTCTAAGGATCTAATCTAGTCGCGTGCCTCAGCCGGTCTCTGAGGCGTTGCGCCCGGATTTTTTGTCTTGCCCGCTTGCGAAAGCTCCTGCCTCCCGGCAATGGGGGAAGGCGACCAGGCGTGAGGCGGCGGCGTCGCCGTAAACGCGCTCTGCGGGAGGAGAGACATGGCCATCGAAGGACGCAGCGAAAAAGCCAGCGCAAAAATCCGCCTCGGCATGGTGGGGGGCGGCCAGGGTGCCTTCATCGGCGCCGTGCACCGCACCGCCGCCCGCATCGACGACATGTACGAATTCGTCGCCGGCGCGCTCTCTTCCGACCCGGAGCGCGCCAAAGCTTCGGGCCGCGAGCTCGGCCTTCGCGAGGACCGCTGCTATGGCTCTTATGAGGAGATGGCTAAACGCGAGGCGCGGCTGAAGGATGGTATCGAGGCGGTCGCCATCGTCACCCCGAACCACGTCCACTACCCCGCAGCCAAGGCCTTCCTGCAGCGCGGCATCCATGTGATCTGCGACAAGCCGCTGACGACGACCTTGCGAGACGCGCAAAAGCTTGCCGCGCTGGTGGAAAAATCCGGCAAGATCTTCGCCGTCACGCACACCTATATCGGCTATCCGATCGTGCGGCAGGTGCGCGAGATGGTGCGGAATGGCGATCTCGGCGAGATCCGCGTGATCAATGTGAGGTATGTCCAGGACTGGCTGACCAACCCGATCGAGGACAGCGGGCACAAACAGGCGGAATGGCGTACCGATCCGGCCCGCACCGGCGCCGGCGGTGCAGTCGGCGATATCGGCACGCATGCATTCAACATGGCGGGCTTTGTGTCCGGCCTGGACGCGGAGAGCCTGTCGGCCGACCTCACCAGCTTCGTGCAGGGTCGCAAGGTCGATGACAACGTTCATGTGATGCTGCGCTACCCCGGCGGAGCGCGCGGCATGCTATGGGCGAGCCAGGTGGCGCCGGGCAACGAGAACGGGCTCTTCCTCGAAGTCTATGGAACCAAAGGCGGGCTGCAATGGTCGCAGGAGGACCCGAATTACCTTTGGTTCACACCCTTCGGAGCGCCCAAACAGCTAATCACCCGCAGCGGCGCCGGCGCCGGGCCCGCTGCCGCGCGCGTGACGCGCGTGCCCCCCGGCCATCCCGAGGGCTACCTTGAGGCTTTCGCCGGGATCTACGCCGAAGCCGGCCGCGCCATCGTCGCCGCCCGCGACGGCCGCAAGCCCGACCCAGAGGTGTTCTTTCCGACGATTGAGGACGGCGTGAAGGGAATGGCCTTCATCGAGGCCTGCGTGAAGTCGAGCGGCAAGAACGCCGCCTGGGTGACAATTTAGTTACCCGTGATCGGTAACCGGCCGGCCACGAAGTGCTTTTGGGCAACGCTATTCGGTCTTGATGACGCGAATATGCAGTTCGCGGAGCTGCTTGGGCGCAACCTCGGACGGAGCGCCCATCAACAGGTCCTGCGCCTGTTGGTTCATCGGAAACATGGTGATCTCGCGCAGGTTCCTGGCGCCGCAGACGAGCATGACGATACGGTCGAGGCCGGCCGCCATGCCGCCATGCGGGGGCGCGCCGTATTGCAGCGCGCGCAGCATGCCACCGAATTTCTGCTGCAGAACGTCCTCGCCATAGCCGGCGATGGCAAACGCCTTTTTCATGATGTCCGGCTTGTGGTTGCGGATGGCGCCTGAGGCGATCTCGAAGCCGTTGCAGACGATGTCGTACTGGTGGGCGGGGATGGCGAGAGGGTCGAGCGTGTCCAGCGCCTCCAGGCCGCCCTGCGGCATGGAGAACGGGTTGTGCGAGAAGTCGACGCGCTTCTCCTCCTCGTTCCACTCGTACATCGGGAAATCGACGATCCAGGCAAGCTCGAAACGATTCTCGTCGACGACGCCTAGCTCGTGCCCGATCTTCTGCCGCGCCGCGCCGGCGAAGGTCGCGAAGTCCGCCGGGTTGCCGGCGACGAAAAACACCGCGTCGCCGGCATCGACGTTGAGCTGATTGCGAATCGCTTCGGTCCGCTCCGGGCCGATGTTCTTGGCGACCGGCCCTGAGCCTTCGACATCGGCACGGCGTTCGCCGGAGGCGCCGAGCAGATTGTGCGACGTTCCTGGTGCGGTTGCGCCGTTCGCTTCGCGGAAGATGATGTAGGCAAGCCCGGGCTGGCTCTGCGCTTGCGCCCAGGAGTTCATGCGGTCGGCGAAGGCGCGATTGCCCCCGCCCGGCGCGGGGATCGCCCATACCTCGACGTTTTGGTCGGCGGCGATCATGCGGGCGAAGACCTGGAACCCCGAGCCGCGGAAGTGGTCCGTCACCCCATCCATGCGGAGCGGGTTGCGGAGATCCGGCTTGTCGGTGCCATAGAGGCGGATCGCTTCGCGGTACGGGATACGCGGGAATTCCTGCGTAACCGGCCGCCCCTCCGCGAACTCCTCAAAAAGGTGGCGAATCACCGGCTCCATCGTGGCAAAAACGTCATCCTGCGTGACAAAACTCATCTCGACGTCGAGCTGGTAGAACTCGCCGGGCAGGCGGTCGGCGCGGGGATCTTCGTCGCGGAAGCAGGGGGCGATCTGGAAATAGCGATCGAAGCCCGCCATCATGATCAGCTGCTTGAACTGCTGCGGCGCCTGCGGCAGCGCGTAGAAGGTTCCGGGATGCAACCGGGAGGGCACCAAAAAGTCGCGCGCGCCCTCAGGCGAGGACGCCGTCAGGATGGGCGTCTGAAATTCACTAAAGCCTTGGGCACGCATCAGCTCGCGCATTTTCGCGACTACGGCGACGCGGCGCATGATGTTCTTGTGCAGCAACTCGCGGCGGAGGTCGAGGAAGCGGTATTTGAGCCGCGTATCTTCCGGATACTCAGGCTCCCCGAAGATCGGCAGCGGCAGCTCCGGCGCTTCCGACAAAACCTCAATCTCGCGCGCGAAGATCTCAACGGCGCCGGTCGGCAGATTGGGATTGACCGTTTCCGGCGGCCTGTGGCGCACGTCGCCATCGACGCGGATGCACCACTCGGCGCGAACGCGCTCGGCATCGCGAAAGGCCGGCGAATCGGGGTCGGCGACGATCTGGGTGAGGCCAAAATGGTCGCGCAGATCGATAAACAGCAGCCCGCCATGATCGCGCACACGGTGCACCCATCCCGACAGGCGCACCGTCGTGCCGACATCCTCCGCGCGAAGCGCGGCGCAGGTATGGCTACGATAGCGATGCATGCTGCCCGGCGATCATGATCGAGGTTTTGGGAGGTCGGCCGGGACAAGCGCAGAAGGCCCGAAACGTGTCAAGGCCGGCCCTCGCCGGGGGCCGGCCGCGTGCCCATTTCCCGAGCGACACACTGTCTCACTTTCGCTAGAAGGCGCGTATGGAAGAAGAAGCCGGACACATCATCACGGACACCGCGGCGCTAGCGGCCTTCTGTGAACGTATATGCAAAGCGCCCTTCATCACCGTCGACACCGAGTTCCTGCGCGAGAGCACGTTCTGGGCCCAGCTCTGCCTCGTGCAGATGGCCGGCCCCGACGAGGCCGCAATCATCGACCCGCTCGCTCCAGGCATGGACCTCGCGCCCTTCTATGCCCTGATGGCCGACGAGTCGGTCACCAAAGTGTTCCATGCCGCCCGCCAGGACATCGAGATTTTCGTCAAACAGGCCGGCGCCGTGCCGCGGCCGCTGTTCGATACGCAGATCGCCGCCATGGTTTGCGGCTACGGCGACCAGGTGAGCTACGACCAGCTCGTGTTCCGGGTCACCGGCAAGCAGATCGACAAGACCGCGCGCTTCACCGACTGGTCGCGCCGCCCGCTCTCGCCCAAGCAGATAGCGTATGCGATCTCCGACGTCACGTATCTTCGCGACATCTACCGGTCGCTCAGCGCTGCGCTCGCCGCAAAGGCGCGCACCACCTGGGTCGACGAGGAAATGGCTCTTCTCACCGATATCGAGACCTACCGCACCCATCCGGAAGAAGCGTGGCAGCGGCTGAAGATGCGGGTGAAGAAGCCGCGCCAGCTCGCAATCCTGCAGGCGCTCGCCGCCTGGCGCGAGCGCGAGGCGCAGGACCGCGACGTGCCACGCGGACGCGTGCTGAAGGACGAGGCGATCTACGAGATCGCCCTGCAGCAGCCACACGACCCGGAATCGCTCGCCCGCCTCAGGACCATCCCGCGCGGCTTCGAGCGGTCGAGCACGGCGCGGAGCATCTTGGCGACAGTCGACGAGGCGCTCGCTATTCCGGAAACCGCCCTCCCCCGTATCCCCCGGCAGCGGCCGGCTCCGGAACATGCCAGCGCAGCGGCCGAGCTCCTCAAGGTGCTCCTGAAGATGGTAGCCGAGGAGAATGGCGTTGCCGCCCGCATCATCGCCAACACCGACGATCTGGAGCGGCTGGCCGCCGATGACGGCGCCGACGTGCCCGCCCTCCGCGGCTGGCGGCGCCATCTGTTCGGCGAGCAGGCCCTGGCGCTGAAACGCGGCGATCTGGCCCTCTCCATGTCGCCACGCGGCATCACGGCCATCCGTTTCGACCGGGCCTCCGATATTGCGGCGGAATAGCCAAGAGTCGCGAGTTCAAAAGATCAGGGCGAGCAACGCCGGCTACCAGTTTCGTCGACGAAGCGCTACCGGCAGGGCGTCCAATTCTTTGGCAAGGTCGTTCGCCAGCGGTTGCCCGACCTATCCTAAGTCTCGATCACGATCCCCGGGGCGCAGCGGTCGAGCGCCGCCAGCTGCTTGATGCGGCTTTCCAGGCGTGTCCCCGCGAGGTCGCGAAGGTCGCGCGGCAGCACCAGCTCGATGCGGTCGCCGTAGCGCCGCAACCGAGTGCGCGGCAGCACACCCGCTACCGCTCCCGAGACGAGGTAGGCGACCCGGAACGCAGCCGCGAGCGCCCGCGCCCTTTCGCGGTAGCGCATCGGCGCCAGCTCGCGGATGCCAGTGCCGAGCTCCTCGTCCGACAGGCCCGCATGGCGGTAGTAGACGGCCAGCGCCAGATAGGCGCGGCCGGGATGGTCGATTCCGACAAATGCGGCATTGGAGATGATGTTGAGGCTCTGCTCGCCGCGATAGTCGGGGTGCGCGCGCCAGCCGATATCGGATAGGAGGCAGGCCGCCGCCCTGAGCCGCTTCTCCTCGTTGGTCTCCTCGATCCCCAGCGCCGCCATGGCGTCGCCCGACCAGCCGATCAGCTCCTCGCCATGCGCCGGCGAGCGCGAGCGGAGCAGTGCGAGCTCGCGCGCGGCCGAATGGAGCGGATCTTCCGCCTGCACCTCCGGCGACAGCTTCGAGTAGAGCAGCCCCTCGCGGAGACCGAGCGCCGAGATCGCCACGTATTTCGGCTTGCCGGCGCGCAGCACCTCGGAAAGCACGATTGCGCCGAACGGCAAGAGCGCCTGGCGCTGCTTGGAGACGACCTCGATGCCGGGAAACGATTCCAGCGGCCCGCGGACGAGCAGTTTCAAGAACTCATCGAGCTCGTCGGCATCGATGCGGTATCCGTGCATCACATGCAGCTTGTAGCCGCGATCGTGCATGTGCAGGCGGGCGAGCGAGCGCCAGGTTCCGCCGATTGCGTAAAATGTGCGGGACTTTAGCCTGCCTACAACTGAGGAGGTCTCGAGCGCCGTGCGGGCGAGCTCACGGGCGGATTTCAGCGAGCCGCGCGAGGCGGATGCCAGGCGGAGGCCGCCCAGCAGCAGGCTGTCGCCGGCACCAACCTCGCGGCCCTTCACCTCCGTCAGCTCCAGGCTGCCGCCGCCAAGGTCGCCGGCAACTCCGTCCGGCGTTCTGGAATCCCGCCACGATGCCGAGCGCGGCGATGCGCGCTTCCTCCGCGCCGGTGAGAACCGTCACCGGCATCCCGCAAATCGCCTCCGCCTCGGAGATGAAATCGGCGCCGTTCGCCGCCTCACGCGTCGCGGCGGTGGCGAGGACATCGAGCTCAGTCACCCCCATCTGCCGCGTCAGCGCGGCGAACCGGCGCAGCGCCTCCTTGGTTTTTTCCACTGCATCGGCTGCGAGCCTGCCCGTCTCTGCCACCCCGGCGCCGAGTCCCGCCAGCATCTTTTCGTTGAATAGCGGGATCGGCGAGCGGGCGAGCCGCTCATAGACGACGAGACGGACCGAATTCGACCCGATGTCGATGACCGCCACCGGGCCGCGGCCGGGGATCCGGCCCGGAGCCGGCAGAGGCTCAGGCGCGGGCGAGGGGCGTAAAAGCACGGGGCGGCGAGGATTTCAGCGAGCGGCCGCGGCCTGACAGGCTCGGGTTGGTCATGAAATAAAGGTGCGCATTAAACGGCTCCTCGCCCGGCTTCGGCTTGATCCGCCGCGACGTGCCGTCCGGCAGCACCTCCCAGCTCTGCTGGTTGTCCTTGAGGTTGGCCACCATGATCTGGTCGAGCACCTGCATGTGCACCGTCGGATTGGTGATGGGGACGATAGCTTCCACGCGCCTGTCGAGGTTGCGCGGCATGAGGTCGGCCGAGCCGATATAGACGATCGCCTCCTCGGAAGGGAGACCGCGTCCGTTGCCGAAGCACAGGATTCGCGAATGCTCCAGGAAGCGGCCGACGATCGACTTTACGCGGATATTCTCCGAAAGGCCGGGCACCTGCGGTCTCAGGCAGCAGATGCCGCGCACCACGAGATCGATCTCCACGCCCGCCTGGCTCGCCCGGTAGAGCGCGTCGATGATCTCGCGGTCGACGAGCGCGTTCATCTTCATCCAGATCTGCGCCGGCTGGCCGGCGGCGGCATGGCCGATCTCCGCCTCGATATGCTCGAGAATGCGCGCGCGCATGGTCGGGGGCGAGACGGCGATCTGCTTCAGGTCCTGCGGCGGCGCATAGCCGGTGATGAAGTTGAAGAGCTGCGCAACGTCGCGGGCGATGACTGGGTCGGCGGTGAAATAGCTGAGGTCCGTATAGATGCGCGCCGTGATCGGGTGGTAATTGCCGGTGCCGACATGCACGTAGCTCACCAGCCCGCCGGCCTCGCGGCGCACAACCTGCGAAAGCTTTGCATGCGTCTTCAGCTCGATGAAGCCGTAGACCACCTGTGCCCCCGCGCGCTCCAGATCGCGCGCCCAGCGGATGTTCGCCTCTTCGTCGAAGCGCGCCTTCAGCTCCACCAGCGCGGTGACTGATTTGCCAGCCTCGGCCGCCTCGATGAGCGCCTTCACGATCGGCGAGTCGTTGGACGTGCGGTAGAGGGTCTGCTTGATGGCCACGACATCCGGATCCGAGGCCGCCTGACGCAGGAACTGCAGCACCGCGTCGAAGCTCTCGTATGGGTGGTGGACGATCATGTCCTTCTGACGGATGGCTGCGAAGCAGTCGCCGCCATGCTCGCGGATGCGTTCCGGAAAGCGGGGCGTGAAGGGTTCGAACTTCAGATCCGGCCGGTCGATATGAACGAGCTGCGACAGGTGGTCGACGCCGAGCATGCCGGGAATGATGTGGACTTCGTTATCGGCCACATCGAGCGCCCGCTGAACCACGGCGCGGAGCGATTCCGGCATGTTCTCTTCGACTTCCAGCCGGATCACCAGACCGCGGCGGCGCCGCTTCAGGGCGCGCTCGAAGAAGCGGACGAGGTCTTCCGCCTCTTCCTCCACTTCGATGTCGGAATCGCGGACGAGCCGGAACGCCCCCTTGCCGCTCACCTCGTAGCCGGGGAAGAGCCGCGGGATGAACAGGCTGACTACGTCCTCCAGCATGACGAAGCGCTGCGGGCCGCCCTCGTCGCGCGGCAGCTGGATGAAGCGTTCCAGGCTATGCGGCACGCGGATGAGGGCCTGCATGGCGCGCCCTGCGCGGCTCGACAGCTGCAGGGCCAGCGTGAAGCCGAGATTGGGGATGAAGGGAAACGGATGCGCCGGGTCGATGGCGAGAGGCGTCAGCACCGGAAAAATGGAATCGAGGAAGCAGGTCTCCAGCCAGGCGCGATCTTCGTCGCCCAGGCTGTTTGCCGTCACGATAAGCACTCCCTTTCCGGCCAGCTCGCGGCGCAGCATCTTCCAGATCTCCTGCTGCTGCACGACCAGCTCGTTGAACTTGGCATCGGCGGCGCGCAGCTGCTCGGCCGGCGACAACCCGTCGTCGCTCATCGTGGCGATCAGCTCGCGGGCTTGGCCTTTCAGGCCGGCGACGCGCACCATGACAAATTCGTCGAGGTTCTTGCCGGAAATCGACAGGAAGCGCAGCCGCTCCAGAACCGGATGATTGGGGTTTTCTGCTTCTTCCAGGACGCGCCGGTTGAATTCCAGCCAGGATATCTCGCGGTTGATGAAGCGCGCCGGGCTGGAGGCAAGGACCCGGTCAACCGTGGACCTGGGCTGCCTTTCCGGAACGGACGGTGGGGCAATATCGGCTAAGGCTTCGCTCATGATGTTCTCGTGCGGACCGGCGAGCCTACACCGCCGCTCCTAAAATATGATGACAGTCTAATCCGGATCAGAAAACTCCTGTGTTCCCGTGCTGTCGAATAGGATTTTTGCAGCCAGCGGCCGCGTGATGCGGCTACCGGCGGCTAACGCCTCCCGGTCGAGCCTGTCGACGAGGACAAGGGCGGTGTAGAGCGAGCGTTCCATGCGCAGAAGCAGATAGTCGATCACCGCCCTGTCCACAAAGAGCTGGCGGTCGGCGAATAGCTTTACCAGCACCTTGCGCAAGAGGTCCTCGTCAGGGCTCCGAAGCGTCAGGGGCGCCGCCATGCGCAATCGCGAGAGTAGGTCCGGCAATGAAACACGCCAGTCTGCGGCTGGCGCGCGGGAGGTGACCAGCAGGCTCGCGCCCATTTCTACGGCGCTGTTGATCAGGTGAAAGAGCGTCCGCTCGGGGACGTCGTCCATTTCCACGTCTTCGACGGCCAGCGCGCCGCCGGGCGGGGCCACCGTCTCGGCATGCAATCGGCTCGCGGCGAGAATGCCGGCGCCGGCGCGCCTCGCCCAGATGTGGACAAGGTGCGTCTTGCCCGAGCCGGGCGGGCCGCTCAGCACGACGACAGGCACCGGCCAGTCGGGCCAGCTCTCGACGAGGCTCAACGCCGCTTCGTTGGAGGGGCCAACCACGAAATCCTCGCGCCCGTAGTGCAGCTCGTGGCCGAGCGGCAGCGTCAGCTGGAGCGGGGCGCGCACCATGCTCAGGTCATGTCTTCGGGCGAGCGCTCGTCCTGGCCCGAATAGATGCAGCTCGACCGGTAACGCTCCACGGCATAGCGCACGAGCACGCCGATGGCGGCCGTAGCGGGAACGGCAAGCAGCAGCCCGACGAAGCCGAACAGCGAGCCGAAGGCGAAAAGCGCGAACATCAGCCACACGGGATGCACGCCGACGCTGGAGCCGACCAGCCGCGGCTGCAGGATATTCCCCTCCAGGAACTGCCCCGCAGCGAAGATCCCGGCCACGGCCAGCACCCAAACCCAGTCGGGCCAGAACTGCACCAGCGCGACGCCGACTGACAGGATGAAGCCGACAATGGAGCCGACGAACGGGATGAAGCTGATGAGCCCGGCGATGGAGCCGATGAGGAAGCCGAAGTTCAGCCCGATCAGCGTCAGCGCGATCGCATAGAACAGGCCGAGGACG
Source organism: uncultured Alphaproteobacteria bacterium (assembly GCA_963846475.1). GTDB lineage: Bacteria > Pseudomonadota > Alphaproteobacteria > Rhizobiales > Afifellaceae > DASWJZ01. The sequence goes on from CAWJVZ010000004.1 coordinate 693,938, forward strand.
ACGCAGACGGCGCCCTGCCCACGGATGAAGCCGGCCAGCGCAGCATCGATCTCGCGGCCAAGCCGGCGTACGGTTTCGATATGGTCGCGCGGGATCAGCTCGTCGAGGCGCGCCAGCATGCGGTCCCAGTCGTAGAGAATGTAGAAGGCGACGACGGGTGTCACCACCAGCAGGCTGACGACGTTGATCAGCGCCTGGCCGCCGGCCCAGACCGAAGCCAGTACGGTCGCGATCCAGGATGCCCCCTGCGCAACCACCTGATCGACGTTGGCGCCGCCCTCCTGGGTGCCAAAATACTGGCCGATGCGCGTCTCGAAGAAGCGGTTCGCCAGCGCCTGCAGGCGCGCGACATAGGACGGCAGCCGCTCCAGGAAGCCGGAGAGCTGCGTAACGAGCACAGGCACGACGACCAGCGCCAGCACGACGAGCACCAGCACCGAGACGACCACGATCGTGATGGTCGCCCAGAAGCGGCTCATGCCGGCCCGCTGCAGCCGGTCGGCGACCGGGTCGAGCAGGTAGGCGAGCGCCATGCCGAGGACAAACGGCAGCAGGATGTCGCTGAAGAGCCACAGCAGGAGGAGCAGGACGAGGAGCGCCACCGTCCAGAAGAGAGCCTGGCGGGGAAGATTCATGGACGGCCGCCCCGCTTCTCGCCCGGCCCGGCGGCCATGTGCTGGACCCATTCGATGAGATAGGCGGCGGCGGACGCGACGGTCAAGGCGGCAACGGCGAGCACCGTCGTCGTCAGGAAGGGCATGAAGATCGTCGCGCCGGAACGCTCGCCGAGGATCAATGCGATGAGGACGATCTGGGCGGTCGTGTTGATCTTGGAAATCCACAGCGGCCGCACCTCCATTGGATTGCTCAAAATGTAGGCCAGGAGCAGCCCACCGATGATGAGGATGTCGCGGCTGACGGCGAGCACGATGAGCCAGGCGGGCAACAGGCCCTTGAAGCCGAGCGTGACGAAGACGGAGACGAGCAGCGCCTTGTCGGCGATCGGATCGAGATAGGCGCCGAGCTCGGAAGCCGCGCCGAAGCGCTTGGCGATGAAGCCGTCCGCGGCGTCAGAGATGCCCGCGAGGATGAAGAGCAGCGTCGCCTCGAAGAAACGGTCGGCGATCATCAGCCAGACGATGAGCGGAACGCTGAGCAGGCGGGCGATCGTAATGAAATTCGGTATGGTCAAGTCAGGATCCGGCGCAGCCGCGCCGCGGCCCGGATAGAGGCCGGTGCGCTTGCAATCCCCTCGCGTGCATTCTAGGCGCTATCGGCAATGGGCGACCAACGCAAGGGCCTGACCTATCGCGACGCCGGCGTCGATATCGACGCGGCCAACAACCTGGTGGATCGGATCAAACCCGCCGCGGCGAGCACCAGCCGGCCCGGTGTCATGGGCGGGCTTGGCGGCTTCGGTGCCCTCTTCGACGTGAAGGCGGCCGGCTTCCACGACCCCGTCCTCGTCGCCACGACTGACGGCGTGGGCACCAAGCTGAAGATCGCCATCGATAGCGGCCGGCACAAGACGATCGGCATCGACCTCGTAGCGATGTGCGTCAACGACCTTGTCGTGCAGGGCGCCGAGCCGCTCCTCTTCCTCGACTATTTCGCCACCGGCGCGCTCGACGTCGCGACGGCCGGCGACGTCGTCGAAGGCATCGCCGAGGGCTGCCGCATCGCCGGGGCGGCGCTGGTGGGCGGCGAGACGGCCGAGATGCCCGGGCTTTACCGTCGCGGCGACTACGACATCGCCGGCTTTGCCCTCGGCGCTGCGGAACGCAAGGCTCTGCTGCCCCGCTCCGACCTTGCAGCCGGGGACGTCGTGCTCGGGCTCTGCTCAGCTGGATTGCATTCGAACGGCTTCTCCCTCGCCCGCCGCATCGTCGAGAAGACTGGCCTTTCCTGGTCCGATGCCGCACCTTTCCAACCCGGCCAAAGTCTCGGCGAGGCGTTGCTGCAGCCCACCCGCCTCTATGTGCGCTCGTGCCTGGCGGCGATCCGCCGGACTGGCGCGGTCAAGGCCCTCGCGCACATCACCGGGGGCGGCCTCCTCGAAAACATTCCGCGCGTGCTTCCGGCGCATCTCGCGGCGGAGATCGACCTTGCCGCCATCCCAGTGCCTCAGATCTTCGGCTGGCTGGCCTGGGCCGGTCCGGTCGAAGAGGCGGAGATGCTGCGCACCTTCAATTGCGGGATCGGCATGACGATGGTGATCGATCCGGGTGCGCTCGATGATGTCGGCACGGTCCTGAAGGAGCACGGCGAGCGGTTCGTCGTGATCGGCGGCCTGACGCCGCGGCGCGACCGCCCTATAGCCTTCTCCGGCCGGCTGAAGCTTTCGTGACGAAGCGGCGGGTTGCGGTCCTGATCTCCGGCCGCGGCAGCAATCTCAGGGCGCTGATCGCAGCCGCGCAGGAGCCGGGCTATCCTGCCGAGATCGCCCTCGTCGTTTCCAACCGGCCCGCCGCCGCCGGCCTTGCTCATGCCGCGAACCAGCGTGTCTCGACGCAGGTGGTGGACCACAAAGCCTTCGCGACAAAGGCGGAATTCGAGGCCAAGCTCGGCGCCGTGCTCTCCGCCGCCGGCATCGAGCTGGTCTGCCTGGCGGGCTTCATGCGACTCCTCTCGGCTGATTTCGTCGAGGCATGGCGCGACCGGATAATCAACATCCACCCATCCCTGCTCCCGGCCTTCCGCGGCCTCCACACGCATGAGCGGGCGCTGGCGGCCGGCGCAAGAATCCATGGCGGGACCGTGCATTTCGTTCGCGCCGAGACCGACGAAGGACCGATCGTCGCGCAAGCCGCCGTGCCTGTGCTGCCCGGCGACGACGCCGCGACGCTCGCGGCGAGGGTGCTCAAGGTGGAGCACCGGCTCTACCCGCTGGCGTTGCGTCTGGTGGCGAGCGGCGCCGCCCGGGTGGTCGGTGAGCGAGTCCTGTTCCACGAGGCCAGCACCGATCCCAACGCGGCGCTGCTATCGCCAATGTTCTAGATAAAACATTTCCCATAGCGTCCGGTGGTCATTCAGCTTTCCGAAAAAATCCTCGATGCCGAACATCGCCCGAACATGCCATCCTCTAGAATGAGGAAGCGCCGAACCGATTAGGAGCAAGCATCGTCGCGCGGCTTGTTCGCTCCGGTTCCGGCGAGGCACCGTCGCCGGCACCGCTGTGACCGCAATCCGCAGAGCATCCGGAATGGTCTCGCGCCGCGGGAACCAGTAGCGGCTCCCGGCCGGCGGCGCATAGTTCTCGTCGGTACTGCGGCGGGAAGCTCACGCTTCCATGGCTCAGCGCGCCCCGCGCCCGGCGAGCAGCGTGTCGATGATCGCCTGGGGCGGCGTGTCCTGCAGCATGACCTCGCAGACGCCAAGGCATTTCAATTCGGCGGCGTCCTCGTCGGGCATGACGCCGCCGGCGATCAGGTCGTCGGCGCCCTGCTCCTTCATGCTGACGCCGAGCACGTCGACGTCCCCCTGGACGGCGGCGGTCACCACCGTCGGGCGTGCGGTGGAGGCCGGTATAGATGACGTCCATGCCGGCGTCGCGAAGCGCCCGCGCCACCACTTTACGCCCGCGGTCATGGCCGTCGAGGCCGACCTTGGCGAGAAGCACCCGGATCGGCTCCTCCATCCGCTCCTCCCGTTTGCCCCCATGCAAGCCGGGTTTTCGCAGATTGTCGATTGGAGCGGATTACCGCGGTGAGCCACAAAGGACGGTAATCGCGTCTCCCCTGACCTAAGATGGGCCTCGCCTTCAGAGCCGTTGGTATTACTCGCCCGTGATTGGCCAAAGCACCCACGTCGCGGCGACCGATTTGCAATCATCGTCGAACCGCGCCGCGGGGGCAAGCTTGTGATCGATAAGGGAACGGTTAGCCGCGGCCCAGGCACTTAGGAGCGCGTTCTCCTCAGAATTCCAAGCGGATTGGTAGGCTTGGCGGACCTCATCGCGCCAGGCAAGTCCGGCAAACTGGCTGACCGGCTTACCCACGAAGTCAGCATATTCGCTGCGGGTGGTCCCCTGGACTTTGGCATATCTGTGCACCTCCGAAATCGCGCCGTCGCCCAGCACCAAGCTCTCCTCGCCGGCGGTTGGTGCTCGAGTGAGGGCAAAGGTCCCGATATTTGCGAACGTGACAGTGATCCCGTCGCGGAAAGTGTACAGCGAGCCCTCGTCGACAAAGCCGGCGACTGGGAATTGGTTTCCTGACTGACATTTGATGCGAAGCGCCAGCCGTTCTGCGCAGTGCTTGGGGTACTGTGCGCCAGCATCTTCGCAGGCCGTGACCAGCCAGCTTGAAAGCCGCCCTGGGTCCGGGTTTAGCAGAACTACCGGTACCGGACCATAACCGGAAGAGTACCTGGCAGAGTATCGTCGGATAGCCCTCCCAGCCCGTGACGATTGTCGGCCCGCAGTTATGTTCCATGTATTGGCCCCAAACGATGGTGGGGAGTTGCGCCCGAACGAAGTCGAGCACGTTGGAAGGTTGCGCGCGTGCTACTGCTGACGTCGCAAGAAGGACAAATACTAGCCAGACAGGTTGACCTTTAAGAAAACGCATGTTTGCCTCCCCGCAACTCGCGGTTCTGTTTGGCGCCGCAACTCTACAAAATGGTCCGTATCCCCAACAATACGCACAGGCCTGCCGCCGGTCCAGCCGAGGCTGGGCGTTCACGCTCGTCGGCCTTTCTCACTTTAAGCACGGGTATTCTGGAGAGCGCAGGAAGCGGCGGCAATAATCCTATCCGTTCTCCAGCCTTCTCCGATCACGCCCGAAACGTTCCTTGTTCAGAACACCGCCCATCCGCTCGCTTGATCTGTGGCCGGTGAGTAAATGGCGTCCGGCTTTTGCCCGTTTGCGCTCTGCCAGAGGTGAAGCGCGTGCTGGGTTTCGGCATCGAAATATCCCGTTTGCGGCCTTCCCAGCCGTGATTGCAAAGTCTTCACGGCGCTGCCCTTGGAGCCAATACGCAACCGGCGCATCTCGCTGAAAATTTGTGCGTCTGTGAGACCGCTTGCCCGCTTCTCACTGGCGAGAGCCGCTTCCTTTCCCGTAAGCATGATCAGGTCGGCCCTCTTTTCTTGGCCGATTTCATCTAGCGTGTCCTGGAACTTTGCCCATTGATGTGAGGGGTCCTTGCGTCCGCGGACGGTCAGACATCCCGCCAATGAAAACATCGCTTCATAGGCGTCGCTGTAGCTTGTAAAATAGGAACAGTGGATGTTGTCGTAGACCTTCCGCGGAGGGTCAAGGACGTCTAACAGACCATAAACGAGATCCGTCTTTGTCCTCCAAACACATGCACGGGCATCTGAAGATAAGTCGGTTGGCTCTGACATTCTGAGCGCAGGTTCTATAGTGCCATTGTCGTGTGCGCCTACCCTGAATACGTAATGGCCCGTCGGCAGCATATTGCACTTGACGTCAGAATTGTATGGGAGACCATTCTCCTGAAAATAGTAATTTTCTGCCACGATAACGGTAACCGTCTCCTGAAGCTTCATTGCCGTTGCCATTGCGATTGGCGTAGACATAATTACCCAGTTTTTCTGGCTTTTTTAGATACTTCTTGGCTGTTTTGATGTCAGGAAATCTGCTCGGCCAGAGAGCTATCAAGCGGGATGCAGTAGTATAGTAAAGATTTTCGTCCAGCCGCTTCAGTCCACCCGTCTCTTTGATGATTTGGCCGAAAAAATGTGCGATCCGAACAATCGTATTGATCTCGGCAGTACTAAAAATCTTCGGGGGCGTCATCGCGAATCGCGGCCAAAATATCTGAGCTTATTCCGCTCGCAATCTTCCTGATATTGGTATCTGTTAGTAAGGCACCAATTTGTGCTTCCGTGAGCATTGTTGGTTCCCCACCGTTATTGTTCAAACGGCATTTCTAATGCCGGCAGATACGCATTCTCATATTTGATAAAATCACATTTCGGTTGTGTCCGCTAGCGATCAATCGACGGGCTTACGGGTCCACGGTGAGCAGAGCTTTGTTCGACGCCACAGGCGGATCCCGCTACGGTCAGCTCTTCGCCATGTCGACACTGTCGCTGGTGCCGATCTTCTTTCGTGTTCCTCGCCTTCCAGCGCCTCATCACCCGCGGCGCGGCGCTGGGGGCGCTGAAGCGCTACACCATCTCTTGTCATCGACGCCCCTCCTTTGCGGCCATCGTCCCGGAACCGACGCAAAGCGGCGCTGTCCGGGACCCATGAACACCCGATTTGGAACAACCGGCCGGGTGCGCGTCCTGTTCTGCTCGCTTCGCAGTCCATGGATCCCGGTCTTGCCGCTAGCGCGGCAAACCGGGATGACAAAGAACGATGTCGGTGCCCAGCGAACTAGCGGTCCTACGTGGAATCTGGAGGAGCAGGACTAGCCGTGCCCGACCAACCCGGATTTGCCTTCGCCGCGATCGGCATCAACCACGGCCATATCTACGGCCAGACCGAAATCATGCTCGCCGCCGGCTGCCGGCTAAAGAGCTTTTTCGCGCCGGAGGACGATCTTGCGGCCGCGTATGCAAAGGCGTTCCCGCAGGTCCAGCGGGTCCGCGATGAGCGCGCCATCCTGGAGGATCCGGAGATCCTGCTCGTCCTCGGCGCCGGCATCCTGGCCGAACGCGCGCCGATGGCGGTCCGCGCCATGCGGCACGGCAAGGACGTGATGCTCGACAAGCCGGGCGCCACCACGCTGGAGCAGCTCGGCGAGCTCCGCCGCACGCAGGCCGAGACGGGTCGCATCCTGTCGATCCTCTATTCCGAGCACTATACGCAGCGGGCCACCATCGCGGCCGGCGAGCTGGTGCGGGAGGGCGCGGTCGGCCGCGTCCTGCAGACGATCGGCCTGGGCCCGCACCGGGTCGGCAATTATCAGCGCCCGGACTGGTTCTGGAGCCGCGAACGCACCGGCGGCATCCTGTGCGACATCGGCTCGCACCAGGTCGAGCAGTTCCTGTTCTTCACCGGCAGCGACAGCGCCGAGGTGGCGGCGAGCCAGATCGCCAACTTCGATCATGCCGACCGGCCCGAATTCGAGGATTTCGGCGATATGGTGCTCCGCTCCGACCATGCCACGGGCTACATAAGGGTCGACTGGTTCACGGCGGACGGCATGCCGACCTGGGGCGATGGCCGGCTGTTCATCCTCGGCACGGAGGGCACGATCGAGCTGCGAAAATACGTCGACATCGCCGGCCGGCCGGGCGGCGATCATCTGTTCCTGGCGGACCGGACGGGCGTCCGCCATATCGACTGCTCCAACACGAAGGTCACCTATGGCGAGGCGCTGCGCGACGACGTGCTGAACCGCCGCGAAACGGCGATGAGGCAGGCGCATTGCTTCCTTGCCATGGAGCTGGCCCTCGCCGCCGAGGCCAAGGCGACCCGCATCCGCGGCGAGTGCCCCGCGGGAGGCCTGCGGTGAGCCGGACTTTCAGCGTCGGGGTGGTCGGCGGCGGCGTCGGCGTCAACCACATCGAGGCCTACCGGGAGCTTTCGGAGCTGTTTTCGGTCGAGGCTTTTTGCGACATTGATGCCGAGAAGGCGCGGCAGGTCGGGGCCGAGCACGGCATCGACGAGGTTTTCACGGATTTCGATGAGCTGATCCGCCTCGACCTGGACGTGGTCAACATCTGCACGCCGCCGGCGCTGCACTTCGACCAGGCGCAGAAGGCACTCCTTGCCGGCCGCAACGTCGTCCTGGAAAAGCCTTTCGCCAGCTCGCTCGCCGAAGCCGATGCGCTCGCCGAGGTAGAGGCCCAGTCCGGTAAGCTCGTCTGTCCGGTCTTCCAGTACCGCTTCGCGGACGGCATCGCCCAGCTCCTGCATCTGCGCGAGCGGGGCCTGGCCGGACGCGCCTATGCGGCCACGGCGGAGACGCATTGGCGCCGCGGGGTGGCCTATTACGCCAATCCCTGGCGCGGCCGCTGGGCCACCGAGCTCGGCGGCACGCTTGCCACCCACGCCATCCACAGCCACGATCTCCTGAGCTACATCCTCGGACCGGTGAAGAGCGTCTTCGCCCGCACGGCAACCCGCGTGAACCGCATCGAGACGGAGGATTGCGCCGCGCTCGTGCTGGAGATGGCGGACGGGTCGCTGGCGACGTCGTCGGTGACGCTCGGCGCGGAAGAGGACATGTCGCGGCTCCGCTTCTGCTTCGAAGGCCTGACGGCGGAGAGCGGCCGCAGCCCCTATAACCCGGGCACCGCGCCCTGGCGCTTCATTGCCGCCGAGCCGGAGCGGCAGGCGGAGATCGACGCCGCCATCGCCGAGGTGGCGCCGGGGCCCGAGCGGAACGCCGGCATGTTCCTGCGCCTTCACAGGGCGCTCGCCGAAGGAGGCCCGCCGCCGGTCACGATCCGCGACGCGCGGCCCTCGCTGGAGCTTCTCACCGCCGCCTATCATTCGGCGCGGACCGGCACGGCCGTGGAGCTGCCGATCGGCAGGGATCATCCGCTCTACGAAGGCTGGAGGCCCCGGTGCGCGACGTCATGAGCCCTGACGGCGATGGAGCGCAGCATCTGCGCGTGCCCCTGGAGGCCGGGGGAAGCGTCGGCCATTGGCGTCTCGGGCGGCCGCACGAGGAGCGCTTCGACGTCGCCGACCAGCCGATGCACGGCGAGATGGACCCGTTCTTCTTCCTCGCCAAGGACAAGAATTTCATCCCGCACGAATATCCCTGCCGGCGCGCCTTCGCGGCGCTCTACCGCGGCAAGCGTCCCGAGCCGACGATCGCCTTCGAGCCGGCCGGCTGGTGGTTTCCCTTCGGCAGCCCGCGCGTCGACCTTTCCGGCTTCTGGTTCCGCCCGACCCGCATCGAATGCTGGGCGCAGCACGACGGTCGAAGCGGACGCAGCGCAGGTCGCCCGCTTCCGCCTCGCGCACCTGCGGCGGCGCGCTCTGCGCGTGAACGGCGAGGAGATCGCCGCGCTGTCGCGCTACCAGCGCAATCTGGAAGCGGCGGTCGAGGTCGACGTGAAGCTGCGCGCCGGGTCCAATCTCGTCGAGGTCTGGTTCGGCGATCTCTGCGAGCGCGACGCGCGCTTCTATTTCGAGCTGGCGCTCGTGCAGGGAGGCGGACTGCGGGTCGCGGTGCCGGTGCCGGTCGCGCCGGAGCTGGCGGCGGAGATCGAGGAGCTTGCTCGACGGCATGCGTTTCGAGCGCCCGTTCTACGGCGCCGGGCGAGGTCGCTCTCCTGCTGCCGCAGCCGCCGTCGCTAGATCTTGCGATGCGCATCGACGTTGCCGGGCGATTTCATGTCGACCGAAAGCATCTCGCAGCACGCTTCGGCTCCAGCGCGGCGAGCGGCGGCTCGTGCTCGGCACGGCGGAGACGCTTCCCGGCGGATTTCCGCCACTTCGTCATCACCGTCGCGCACGGCGCCTTCGCGCTGTCGCGCACGCTCGGCGTCGAGATCTGCCACGCGCGCCGGCAGAGCCCGCCGCAGTCGCTCGGACGAGCGCGTCGCCGAGGCGCTCGACCATGTCGCGGAGCGCGCCGAGCCCGACACGGTGCGCGCGCTGGCGCGGCTGGCGACCGGCAAGCGCGGCGCCGAGACCGACGCGATGATCGCGGCCGGCCTGCCGGCGATCGACGATTGCCACGACTGCGCCGATTTCTCCTGGTGCCGCTGCTCTGGTGCCGCACCGCCTACGGCGAACGACATCGGCGCCGAGACGCGCGGCCGCGATCGACGAGGCGATCCTCGGCTTCCGCTACTGGATGGACGAGCCCGGCAACGACGTCAGTGGTATTTCAGCGAGAACCACGCGCTGCTCTTCCACACCGCCTGCTATCTCGCCGGCGCGCTGTTCCCGGACGGCCACCTTCCGCCGCTCCGGCCGGACCGGGCCGCGAGCAGAGCGCCGTCGGGCGCGCAGCGCCTGCGTCGCACTGGCTCGATCATTTCGAAGCAGTGCGAGATGGCGGAATGGAACTCGGCGCCGTATTTCCCGATCGACTTCAAGGGCCTGGCGACGCTCGTTCGCGCTGGCGCCCGATGCCGACATCCGCGAGCGCGCGCCGAGCGCGCCATCCTGCGTCTCCTGGAGATCGTCGCCCTGTCCAGCCACCAGGGCATGCTCACCGCCTCGCAGGGCCGCAGCTACGAGCACTCGCTGCGGCCGGGCGCACGCTGGAGCTCTCGGCAATCGCGCGGCTCTTCTTCGGCCGCGGCTGGATCGGCCGCCGCTTCCACGCGCTGCCGCAGCTTGCGCTCGCCTCCGCGACCACGGCCTCCGCGCCGATCCGCGCCTGGCGGAGCTTGCGATCTGGGACAGGGACGAGGCGCTCGAATGGTGCTTTCGCCAGGGCCCGGACGGCATCGCCGCGCTCTATCATTACAAGACGCGCGACCATCGCCATGGGCTCGGTCGCCGCACTACCGGCTGGGCGAATGGGGCTACCAGGAGACCGTGCTGCACCTCCGGCTCGGCGACCGGCCGGAGGCGCAGATCTGGATCAACCATCCGGGCGAGCGCATTCTTTCCGGCTATGGCCGGCCGTCCTACTGGGGCGGCTGCGGCACGCTGCCGCGCGTGCATCAATATCGCGACCTGGCCATCGTCGATTTCGAGCTGAAGCCGGAGCAGCTGGACTTCACCCATGCCTGGCTCCCGGAAGCCGAGATGGACGAGGTCCAGCATGCCGGCGAGCGCGTCTTCGTGCGGGCCGGCGCCGCGCTGGGCGTTCTGATCGGCAGCGCGTCGATTCGAAAGGATCGCCGAGGGGCCGACCGCCGGCTGCGAGATCCGGCTTCCCGGCCTGCGCTCCCGCTGGATCGTGCGCCTCGTCCGATGTCGGCCGCGAGGGGAGCCTGCGAGACCTTCGCCCGCCGCTTTGCCGGCCTTGCCGTTGCGGACGGACCGGACGGCGAGATTTGGCTTGACGACCCGGACTACGGGCGTGTCGTCTGCCGGCTGGACGGAAAGATTCTTGCCGAGGGCGGGATGGTCGATCCGGCGGCATGGACGATTGCCGGGCACGCGCGGCTTCTGCCGGGCGGGGACACGGTTCCCCTCCCCTCCCTGCAGCGGCAAATGCGGCAGAAGAAGAACTGACGGGAGGTGCTCATGACCAGAATGACGATGTGGCTGATCGGCGCTCGCGGCTGCGGTCGTCGCTTGCCACCGTCGCGGAGGCTCAGACCGAGCTCAGGATGCTCTGGTATTCCGACGGCAACGAGGGCGAGGTGATGCAGGACCTGCTCGAAGCGCTTCGAGGAGGAGAACCCCGACATCAAGGTCGTCCTCGACAACGTCGCCTATGACGTGATCCAGACCCAGCTGCCGGTGCAGCTCGAGGCCGGCAACGGGCCCGGATCATGGCGCGCGTCACCGAACATCAAGGCGCAGGCGCAAGCACTGGCTCGACCTGCGCCCGCACCTGAAGGACGCCGCCTATTGGGAGACGAATTTCGCCGACTACCTCGACTGGATGCGCGCCGGACGGCAGCAACGCGATCCCCGGCTTCATGACGCAGCTCACCGTCACCGGCCCCTACATCAACAAGACGCTGTTCGACCAGGCGGGCGTCGAGGTGCTCGGCCGAAGGCGCCACGTGGGACGAGTGGGTGGAGGCGGCCAAGAAGGTCGCCGCCAGCCAGGAGGTGCCGATCGCGCTGGGCTGGGACCGCTCCGGCCATCGCCTCGCCGGCCCGGCCATCTCCATGGGCGCCAAGTATATCGGCGAGGACGGCATGCCGGCGGTCATCGACGAGGGCTTCAAGGCGATGACCGAGCCGCATCGCCAAGTGGCACGAGGAAGGCACCATGCCGAAGGAGGTCTGGGGCGGCGTCGCCGGCCAGACCTACGCGGCGCTCAACGAGGAATTCGCCAACGGCCAACGTCGTGATGTACAAGTCGGGCTCGTGGCAGATCGGCCAGTTCGCCAAGACGATCGGCGACGCCTTCGACTGGTGGGCGATACCCGCGCCCTGCGGGCCGGCGGCCTGCTCCGGCCTGCCCGGCGGCGCCGCGGTGGTTGCGGTCAAATACACCCAGCACCCGGAGGAGGTCGCAAGCGTGATGGAGTGGCTCGCCAGCGAGCCGGTGATGAAGGAATTCGCCGAGCGCACGCTGTTCATCCCCGGCCACAAAGGGCTTGCCGAGCAGGGCCTCGATTTCCAGACCGACAATGCGAGCGCCAAGCGCGCGCTCGACGTTTTCGTCGCCGAGACGGCGAAATTCGCTCCCGTCGCCAAGCTGATGCCGTCCTACAAATGGGCGGACGCGATCTACGCGGCGACCATCACCCGCATGGGCCAGGTGGTGGCCGGCGAGATCACCCTCGACGACGCCTATGCGCGCATCCCGGAGGACATCAAGCAGAAGATGGAAGAAGCCGGGAATCAGGAAACGAGCGTAGCCCGGATGGAGCGAAGCGCAATCCGGGTTCGGCGCGTCCGCTCGCCAAGGCGCCTTTCGACCCGATTTGGCGCATGACGAGACGCGGCAGCTCGATGATCGACGGGCCCCGGATTTCGCTTCGCTCCATCCGGGCTACGGCTCGATCGTTTTGCCACGGCGCCGCTCGGCTGGCTGATGCGGGCGATCGAGGTTCCGATGGCCTGGCTGCAGCGGCGCGCCGGCATATGGCGGCATGGTCGCCGTGCTTCCTGGCGCCGAACATGCTCGTCTTCGGCGTGTTCGTGCTGCTGCCGATGGCGCATCAACGTCGTCTATTCCTTCACCGGCGGCCCGCGCGATCTTCCTGGAGAACCGCACCTTCGTCGGCCTCGACCAGTACCGGACGCTGTTCGACTGCGCGAACTATCTCGAGCCGCTCACCTGCCGCCAGGACGCTTTCTGGCGCGCCGTCCACAACACCGGCTTCTTCGTCCTCGCGCAGGTCACCGCGCTGGTCGTCGTGTCGCTCGTCACGGCGCTCGTGCTCAATCGCGAGATGCGCGGCGCGCGGCTTCTGGCGCGCGGTGTTCTTCTTCCCCGTGCTGCTGTCGCCGGTGGTCGTCGCGCTGATCTGGAAGTGGATCCTGCAGCGCGAGGGCCTGCTCAACGCCGTGCTGGTCGGACTCGGCGGCGAGCCGATGCTCTGGCTGGCCGAGCCCGGCTGGGCGATGTTCTGGGCCGTCTTCGTGTCGATCTGGGCGCATCTCGGCTTCTACACGCTGATCCTGCTCGCCGGCCTGCAGGCGATCCCGCGCGACATCTACGAGGCGGCCGAGATGGACGGCACGCGGCCGCTTCGCATCTTCCGCCGCATCACGCTGCCGCTGCTGATGCCGAACCTCGTCGTCGTCATCGTCCTGGCGCTGATCCGCGCGGTGCAGGTCTTCGACGAGGTCTTCGTGCTGACCGGCGGCGGGCCCGGGCACCAGCACGCTGTTCCTGATGCAGTACATCTACCAGACCGGCTTCGCCGACCGCATCCGCAATCTCGGCCTCGCCGCCAGCGCCTCCATCGCTCATGGGCGTCGTGCTGGTGGTGCTGACGTCGGCTGCAGCTCGTCGTCTCCGCGTGGCGGGAGCGGCGGGAGCGGGCATGAGCGAGCGTCGCCGCCTTCCTGACGCGCCGGCGCGGCGGCCGCGGCTGGCACTGGACCGACGTGCTGGCCTGGTCATCTGGCTCGCCGCCGGCCTGTTCCTGATGTTCGGCCCGGCGGTGTGGCTGACGCTCTCCTCCTTCAAGACGCCGGCCGCGCTGATCGAGTTTCCGCCGACCCTGCTGCCGCTCGACACCAGGACGGCGGTCGTGGCGGGCTACGACAAGCCGCTGCCGCTCTACCGCGTCGCCGCCGAGGACGGCAGCGAGCGCGAGCTCGCCCAGGTCCGCCGCATCGGCACGGTCGCGCAGATGGTCGATCCGGCCGACGCCCGAGCGAGATCGTCAAGGTGCCGATCGAGGAGCGCAGTGCCGGTGCGCGAGCTCGCGCTTCGCGACGGAGAACTACGCCGAGCCGCTCCGGCAGTTCGACTTCCTCACGCTTCTCTGAAGAACTCGGTCTTCGTGACGGTCGTCGCGACGCTGATCACCCTGATCGTCAACTCCATGGCGGCCTTCGCGCTCTCGAAATACGAGTTCCGCGGGCGCACGGCCGTGCTGGCTGTGATCCTCGCGACGCTGATGGTGCCGCTCTCCGTCATCATGGTGCCGCTCTACTCGGTGGTGAACCAGCTCGAACCTCTTCAACAATCTCTGGGGCGTGATCCTGCCGACCGTCGCGACGCCGACCGGCGTCTTCCTGCTGCGCCAATACATGCTGACCATCCCCGACGAGCTGATCGAGGCGGCGCGCATGGACCAGGCCTCGGAGTGGAAGATCTACTGGCGCATCGTCCTGCCGCTCTCGCATGCCGGCGCTGGCCGTGCTCGCCATCTTCTCGGTCATGTGGCGCTGGAACGATTTCCTGTGGCCGCTGATCGTGCTCTCGCGCAAGGAGCTCTACACGCTGCAGATCGGCCTCAACGCCTTCTCCGGCGAGCTGAACGTGCAATGGCACTACGTCCTGGCCATGACGGTGGTGACGCATGATCCCGGTCGTGCTCGTCTTCGTCTTCCTGCAGCGCTTCATCACCACCGGCATCGCCACGACCGGCTTCAAATGAGCGGGCAATGACGGATCTGAGCCTCCGCCAGGTGTCCAAATCGTTCGGACCGGTCGAGGTGATCCACGACGTCGACCTCGACGTGGCGTGACGGCGAGTTCGTCGTCTTCGTCGGCCCGTCCGGCTGCGGGAAGTCCACGCTGCTGCGCATCATCGCCGGCCTGGAGAAGCCGAGCGCGGGCGAGATCCGGCTCGACGGCAGGCGCGTCAACGACGTGCCGGCGGCCGATCGCGGGCTCGCCATGGTGTTCCAGTCCTACGCGCTCTATCCGCATATGAGCGTGCGCGAGAACCTCGCCTTCGGGCTGGAGAACACGCGCACGCCGCGCGCCGAGATCGACGGCGCGCGTCGCCGACGCCGCCCGCATGCTGCGCATCGAGGAGCTTCTGGACCGCAAGCCGCGGCAGCTCTCCGGCGGCCAGCGCCAGCGCGTCGCCATCGGCCGCGCGCTCGTGCGCCGGCCCGGCATCTTCCTGCTCGACGAGCCGCTCTCCAACCTCGACGCGGAGCTGCGCGTCGCCATGCGCGCCGAGCTCGCCGCCCTTCGCGAGCGCATCGGCGGCACGATGATCTACGTCACGCACGACCAGGTCGAGGCGATGACGCTCGCCGACCGCATCGTCGTGCTGCAATGCCGGCCGCATCGAGCAGGTCGGCGCGCCGCTCGAACTCTACAACGAGCCGGCGAACCGCTTCGTCGCCGGCTTCATCGGCTCGCCGCGGATGAATTTTCTCGAAGCAGACGTGCGCCGCGCGGCCGGGGGCGTGATCGAGGTTAGGCTTGCGGGCGGCAGCGTCCTCAGCATCCCGGCAGCGGCCGAGAATCTTTCCCGCGAGCTCCGCTTGAGCCTGGCCTTTCGGCCGCAGGAGGCGGTCCTGGGCGAGGCGGGGCTGCCGCTTGCGGCGAGCCACGTCGAGCACCTCGGTTCGGAGACCATCGTCCACTGCAGGACCGCGGCGGACGAGACCGTGGTCATTGCGCAGCATGGCCAGGCGGCGATTCGTCCGGGCGACACGCTTCACCTCGATCCGAGACGAACGCGCTTCCTGCTGTTCGACGCGGACGGCAAACGCATTGCCGCGCAGGCGGCGCGCCTGCCATCCACCCCCTCGTCCTGAGGCGCTTCGCGAAGCGAAGCCTCGAAGGATCGGATGCGAGGCGCCCTCTGGAGCCCTCGTGGTTCGAGGCTCGCTCCGCTCGCACCTCACCATGAGGGTGTTAGGGCTATGCGAGGAATACATCCGCCATGAAGGATTTTTAAGCACGCGTTAGCCTTAACGATCGGTTTAAGATCGCTTCCTAAGGTCGGCCGGAAATGGCCTCGTCCGGAGTAGAAGATGTCGCGCGTCCTGCCCTATGCCCTGTTCGCCACTCTCGCCATGGGCGCGGCCGCGCCTGCCCGCGCCACCGACGCAGCGGACTTCATCGCAAAGTTTTCCGGCGAGTGGCTGGGCACCGGCCAGATCCTGTTCGGCTCGGAGAACGGCCTGAAATTCCATTGCGCGCTGAACGGCGATCCGAGCCGGACGCAGCTCACCTTCGGCATGAAGGGCCGCTGCTGGATGGGGGCTTTTTCGGCGCCGGTGCATGCGCAGCTCCGCTTCCATGCCGCGACCGACCAGTTCTACGGCCAGTTCATGGATGGCGCCGACGGGGACGGCGTCGACGTGGTCGGGACGCGAGCGAGCGACGGCTTTTCCATGCAGCTGACGCGCGGCCCCCTGCAGGGCCGGCTGGCGGCCGACGCGATCAATGCCGATCAGATGAAGGTGACAATCTACTATCGAAGCCGCGTGCAGAAGCGCGAGGTCCCGGTGCTGGCGCTGGGCTTTACCCGCAAGAATGCCGGCACCGCGCTGCCGGATTACCTGCCGGACACGCCGACGGGATCGATCGGCACCAGGTGACGCGCTACTCGCCTACCACGCCGATGATCGGCCCGTAGCCTTCCCAAGGCGGCCGGTCGTTGCGGCCGAGCTCCGGCGCGTAAAGGCCCGGGGCGGAGCCGCCGTCGAGGAAGAGCGCGTTGCGGCAGCCGAGGCTGTCGCGGAAGAAGCGGGCGAAATCGTAGAAATTCACCCGCTCCGTGGTGATGACGAAATGCACCTCCGCGGGATTTTTGGCGCAGACGCCGTTCCGTGGCTTGCGATCGGTCGAGCCGACGATGAAAGCCGGGTGGATTTTCCCGTCGATGAGCAGCATCGGCCCGGACTGGGTGGCGAAGTCGGCGGCGGGCTTCTCGCTCAGATAGGCTTCCGTTTCGAGCACGCCGGCCCGGCCGTCGCCGGCATAGAAGATGCCGTTCGGCTTCTTGTAAAAATTCGGCACGGGCTGGATGCCGGCGGGGCCCTCGGCGCGGTTCACCCGCTTCAGCTCCTTGCCTGCTTCGAGGTAGAGGCCGACGGGAGTGAGGTCCTCCTGGTACATGCCGCCGTTCATGGCGAAGCGAAGTTTTTGGCCCCGCCCGGTGAGCTCCTCCTGAAGCGCCGCAAACGAGCCATAGGGCTTTCCGTCGGCACCGCGCCAGAACAGGCGGAGATCGGTCCGGCTCAGGTCGAAGCTGCAGACGGCATAGCCGGTGCCTTCGAACGCCTCTTCGCGGCAGGCCGCCTCGGCGGCAGCCGGAGGCAGCAGGGCGAGCGACACGGCAAGCGCGGCGGCGAGCCGCCCGGCTGAAGGTCTGGTCACGATGAACGATGGCCTATGAATGCGGCGAGGAAAACATCCAGCGATGGCCGAAGGGATCGCGGATCATGGCGAAGCGGCCGCCCCAGAACGGGTCGTGCGGGTCCATGTCGGATTTCGCCCCGTTCTCCACGGCCCGCTTGTGGGTGTCGTCCACGGCCTCGCGCGTCGGCAAGGAGAGCGAAATCGCCACCGGCGAATCGCCCAGCGCTTCGGGGCTGCGCCCGCCGCCATGCTCGGGGAACTCGTCCGACAGCATGACCGGCGCGCCGTTGATGGTCACGGTGGCATGCATGATGCGCTTGCCATCGTCGGCCATGTGCCGGCCTTCTTCCACGGCGTCGAACGCGCGCTTGTAGAACTCGATTGCCGCGGCGGCGTTGCGGATGGTGAGGTAGGGCGAGACGGGCGGTGAATCGGCCATGGCTTGGGCTCGCTTGCGACTGGCGCGGAATCTAGGCTTCGCCTCCGGGGCGGTAAAGTCACGCAATTGAGACGGCCGGCCGTGGCTGCTATATAGAGGGCCATGATCCCCAGCCGAACCAGCCCAAACCGGTCGCGCGCCGGCGCGAACGGCAATGCGCGCTCGACGCTCGCCTTTGCGGCGATCAGCGACCATGCGCGGCTGCCCGCCCGCTTCTTCGCAAGGCTGTTTTCATCCGACGGCTCGCTCCGTCGTCGCTGAAGCGCGGCCTGTGCGCTCCTTTTAGCCTTCCGATTCCTCCTTTTGAGTTGCCGCCATGAAGCCGAGAACCCTCTACGACAAGATCTGGGACGACCATCTGGTCGACGCGCAGCCGGACGGCACCGCGCTCCTCTACATCGACCGCCACCTCGTCCATGAGGTGACCAGCCCGCAGGCCTTCGAGGGATTGCGGCTGGCGGGCAGGCGCGTGCGCGCGCCGGAGAAGACGCTTGCCGTCGTCGACCACAACGTGCCGACCACCGACCGCCGCTTCGGCATCGACGATCCGGAGTCCAGGCTGCAGGTGGAGACGCTCGCCGAGAACGCCCGCGACTTCGAGATCGAATATTATTCCGAGCTCGACCGCCGCCAGGGCATCGTCCACATCGTCGGCCCCGAGCAGGGCTTTACCCTCCCCGGCATGACAATCGTCTGCGGCGACAGCCACACTTCTACACATGGCGCCTTCGGGGCTCTGGCTCACGGCATCGGCACCAGCGAGGTGGAGCATGTGCTAGCCACGCAGACGCTGATCCAGCGCAAGGCCAAGAACATGCGCGTCAGCGTCGACGGCAGGCTCCCCGACGGCGTGACGGCGAAGGACGTGATCCTCGCCATCATCGGCGAGATCGGCACTGCCGGCGGCACCGGCCACGTCATCGAATATGCCGGCGACGTCATCCGCTCGCTGTCCATGGAAGGCCGCATGACGGTCTGCAACATGTCGATCGAGGCGGGCGCCCGCGCCGGGATGATCGCGCCGGACGAGACCACCTACGCCTATATCGAAGGCCGGCCGCGCGCGCCGAAGGGCGCCGCCTGGGATATGGCGCGCGCCTATTGGGAGACGCTGCCCACCGACGCGGGCGCGCATTTCGACCGCGAGGTGCGGCTCGACGGCGGCAACCTGCCGCCGGTCGTCACCTGGGGCTCTTCGCCGGAGGACGTCGTCGCCGTCACCGGCGCGGTGCCCGACCCGGACCTCATCGAGGATGAGAACAAGCGGGCCTCGAAGTGGCGGGCGCTCAAATATATGGGGCTGACGCCGGGCACCAGGATGACCGACATCCGCCTCGACCGCATCTTCATCGGCTCCTGCACCAACGGCCGCATGGAGGACCTCCGCGCCGCCGCCAAGGTCGTCGAGGGCCGCCATATCAACGAGAACCTCTCCGCCATGGTGGTGCCCGGCTCCGGGCTGGTGAAGGAGCAGGCGGAGGCCGAGGGACTCGACCGGATCTTCAAGGCGGCCGGCTTCGAATGGCGCGAGCCGGGCTGCTCCATGTGCCTCGCCATGAACGCCGACAAGCTCGCGCCGGAGGAGCGCTGCGCCTCCACCTCGAACCGCAATTTCGAGGGCCGGCAGGGCTACAAGGGCCGCACCCACCTCGTCTCGCCGGCCATGGCGGCGGCAGCGGCGATCGCCGGCCATTTCGTCGACATCCGCGAGTGGCGCTGACGTAGGCTCGTCTCCGATGAGAAGGGCCCGGCGATGCCGGGCCCTTCTCAATTCTTGACTGATTTCGGCTCTTAGCCGCCGCCGCCCTGGCCACCGCCTTGGCCGCCGCCCTGGCCACCGCCGCCCTGGCCACCGCCGCCCTGGCCACCGCCCGTCTCACCGCCCGGGTCAGCACCCATGGTGCCTGGGCCGGCGGCACCGCCCTTCTGCTGGCCGCTCTCGCCGACCGCCGTGCCGTTCGGCTGCATCAGCATCGCGCCTTCCGGCCACGGCGAGCCGTTCGGCATCATCGTGCCGGCATCCGGCGCCATCATCGTGAACCCTAGGCTCTCGCCCTCGCAGGGGAAGATCTGCCCCTGTGCACCCTCGTAGAACGCGCCGGGCGGGCAGTCCGCCGGCCTGCTGCCCGCGTCGCCCATTAGGAGCGGCGCACCTTCGGCCACTTCGCCGCCCATGATCATGCGGGTGCCGCTGGCATCCTGGGTGACGTAGAGCTGGGGGTCCTGGGCATTGGCGGCCGTTGCGAAGACCAGCGCCGCAGCGGCTGTCGTGACCGCAAGAAAGTTCTTCATCTCGTTCTCCTCAACTCTGGTTTTGCCTGGGCCCGGTGCCGTGCTCATTTGCAGATCTGCAGGCAAATGCGGTGCACGGCGGGCCTCGACCGGAGAACGTCCCCAACGCTCGTTCGTTGCCGGCGCCCGCTCAAAAAACGTGTCCCCCGGCAGGCATTTGCCGGGAAGGATCGTCGCTAGCCGCGCATCTCAGCGGCATTCCCTTATCTCGACGAACTGACCGGCTACCGTCCCACCATCGCTAGCGTGCCGAACATGCGAAAGGGCCCGGCGAAGCCGAGCCCTTCCATTGTGCGCTGGCAGTTCAGACGAGCTTAGCCGCCGCTCTTCTGCGTGCCGCTCTCGCCCGCGGGCATGCCGTTCGGCTGCATCAGCATGGCGCCTTCCGGCCAAGGCTGGCCATCCGGCATCATCGTGCCGGCCTCCGGCGCCATCATCGTGAAGCCTTCGCTCTCGCCCTCGCAGGGGAAGATCTGCGCCTGCGCGCCCTCGTAGAACGAGCCGGCCGGGCAATCTGCCGGCTTGTTGCCGTCCGTCCCCATCATCAGGGGAGCAGGCGCTTCGCCGCCCATCACCATGCGGGCGCCGCTGGCATCCTGGGTGACATACATCGGCGCATCCTGCGCGCTGGCGGCGGTCGCAAAGACCAGCGCCGCAGCGGCTGCCGTGACCGCAAGAAATTTCTTCATCAACGTTCTCCTGAATTTTGGTTTTCGCTGGACCCGGCGCCGTACCCGTATTCGGCACAGTTGCCCTCAAGCGGCACGCGGCGGGCCTCGACCGGAGAACGTCGTCAACGCGCCTTCGTTGCCCACGCCGGCTCACATAAACGTGCGGTCGTCCAGGCATTTGCCGGGAACTAAGGGCGAGGTCGGGTTCGCAGGGCGGCAGAAGCGAGGGACCTCCGTTCTGCTCACCAGCAGGTGAAGCCGCCGTCGGCAAGCACGATCGACCCGGTCATCAGGCTTGCCGCGTCGGAGGCGAGGAACGCGACGACGGAGGCGATCTCGTGCGGCTGGCCCAAGCGGTTCATCGGCGTGTCGCGGAGCCAGTCCTGCATCAGCCGCTCGACGCCGGCGACGGAATGGACGAGCGGGGTGTCGACATAGGTCGGGGCAACGGCGTTGACGCGCACGCCGTATTCCGCCCACTCGGCGGCGAGCGAGCGGGTCAGGTGATGCACGGCGGCCTTGGAGGCGTTGTAATACGCCTGTTTCTGCGGCCGGTTGACGATGAAGCCCGACATCGAGCCGATATTGACGATGGCGCCGGTCTTCCGCGCGACCATGTGGCGGCCGAAGGCGCGGCAGCACCAGAACACGCCGTTGAGGTTGACGTCGTTGACGTTCAGCCAGTGCTCGTCGGCGACGTCTTCGGCCGGCGTGCCGGAGCGCGCGATGCCGGCATTGTTGACGACGATATCGACATGGCCCAGGCGGGCGTTGAGGTCGTCCGCCACCTGCGTGACCTGGTCGGGCTTGGTGACATCGAGGTCGACGGTCTCCACGTCGAAGCCGAGGCCGGCGAGCTCGCTTCGCCCCTCCTCGGCGACCGCCGGATCGACGTCGGCGATCACCACATGGGCGCCCGATTCCGCCAGGGCGTGCGCGCAGGCGAGGCCGATCGCCCGGCCGCCACCGGTCACCAGCGCAATCCGGCCGTCGAGCCTGTGCTTGTCCAGATACGAGACCATTCTTCCCTCCGGGCTTGCGGAACCTATATGCAATTGAAGTAGCCTTGATGCCGGCCTGCCGTCGAGCCGGATCGGGTGAACGGCGATGGAGAGCTCCCGCCCATGCGGCAAGGGAGCCTAAGGGAGGCAAGATCGTTCTGAGCACTGCAGCACGCAGGCGGCCGCTTGCGCGAAGCGCGGCGATGCGCCGGGCCCTGCAACGGCCTGCACACAACAGAGGTTATCAACAAGGGAGGATTATATGAGCTTACGGAAGATGCTGACGGGCGCCGCCGCGGTGGCTCTGATGAGTTTTGGCGGGGCGGCGCAGGCCGATTTCTGGTCGGACGCGGGCGCCGCTTACAAGGGAACCACCATCCACGGCGTGTCGGAATCGACGCCGCCCTCGAACTATGTCCGCGACGTCCTTGCCCCGGCGTTCACCGAGGCGACCGGCATCAACGTGGAGTTCGAGGCGACCTCCTGGGACCAGATGTACGACAAGGCGATCAAGGACATGGAGGCCAACACCGGCATCTATGATTTCGTCTACATCGAGCAGGACATCATCTACTCCTATCTGGCGCGCGACTTCCTCGTCGACATCACCAAGATGCTGGAGGAGAACCCGAACCTGAAGTCGCCCGATTTCGACATCGAGAAGTTCACCACTTTCATCGACAACTTCAAGGACGAGCAGGGCCACGTCTACGGCATTCCGATGGAGGCCTTCGTCAAGGTCTACCTCTACCGCAAGGACCTGTTCGACGATCCGGAAGCGAAGGAGGCGTTCAAGGCCAAATACAACCGCGAACTCGCGCCGGCCAAGAACCACCAGGAATACCGCGACATCGCCGAGTTCTTCACCCAGTGGGGCAAGGACAAGGGCCAGGAGCTGTGGGGCACCACGGTGCAGGCGCATACCGGCCACCCCGCCTCGTGGTACGAGTTCTTCGAGAGCGTGGCGCCGACCTTCGGTCTGTATAATTGGGGCATCGACGCCAACAACAATTACGCGGCCTCTGTCGCCAGCGGCGGCCAGATGAACAGCGACAAGGCCAAGGCGGCGCTGGAATGGTACGTCGGCAACCTCGAATACGCGCCGCCCGAGGCGACGCAGAGCACCTGGGACGAGGTCGCCGCGACCTTCGCGGCCGGCCGCGCCGCGCAGGGGCTGGTCTACGGCGAGAACGCCGCCTGGATAGCCACGGACCCGGCGAAATCGCAGGTCGTCGGCAAGGTGGGCGTGACGCTGCCGCCGGTAGGGGAGGGCGTGATGGCCGACGCGGAATCGGGCGCCGGCTATATCGGCTATTACGACGGCGGCGCCTTCGGCATCCCGCACTCGTCGAAGAACAAGGAAGCGGCGCTCCTCTTCCTGCAGTTCATCGGCCAGGAGACCGTGCAGGCGGACTGGGCGGCGGCAGGTTCGCGCGTCGTCATGACGTCGACCTACGACGACGCCAAGATCACCGACCTCAACGGCAAGGTCGACAACTACTACTCGCTGATGAAGGACCAGGGAAAGCTCTTCCGCGGCGCACCGCCGTTCCCGTTCCACGCGCAGGTGCGTGAAGCGACGGCGCCGTTCTTCTACCAGGCGATTACCGGCGAGCTCAGCCCGTCGGACGCGCTCGACCAGATGGCCGAGGCGGCCGAGAAGGAGCTCGGCACGCTCGGCTACCGTAAGGCCCAGTAGTTCGTTGCAGGGCCGGGACGCGAGAGGCGCCCCGGCCCGCCACGTCTTGATCCGAGGCGCGTTTTGAGGCCTGCTGTCCCACGAGCGGGAGAGCAAATCCGGCGGGGGCCTCATGCGATCGCAATCTGTGGGCTGGCTGTTCCTCGCCCCAACGCTCCTGGTCCTCGGCGTTTTCGGCGTGCTGCCGTTCATCTATGTGCTGGTGATCGGCTTCACCGACTGGAACGCTTTCGCCGCCGACCCGACGCGGCATTTTTCCGGCGTCGAGAACTATCGCCGCCTCGTTTTCGACGACCAGTTCCTCAAATCGCTGTGGCTGACGCTGCAATTCGCCTTCTGGGCGGTGCTGAGCCAGATCGTGCTCGGCTATTTCCTGGCGCAGCTCTTGATGAAGGACTTTCCGCTCAAGAGTTTTTTCCGCACCATCCACACGCTGCCCTTGATGGTGGCCCCCATTGCCGTCGGCGCGACATGGCGGCTGATGACCGTGCCGGGGCTGGGGCCCCTGCCCTATTACCTCGACCAGTGGTTCGGCATCACACTGCAGCTCGGCCGCTATCCCAACCAGGCCTTCGCCACCACCGTCATCATGGACGTCTGGCACTGGACGCCGCTGGTCACGCTGACGCTGCTGGCGGCGCTCTCCTCCATGCCCAAGGAGCCGTTCGAGCAGGCGCAGATCGACGGCGCCAACCGCTTCCAGGTGTTCTGGCACATCACGCTGCCGCTCTTGAAGCCGGCCATCCTCGCCACCGTGTTCATCCGCATGATGGACGCGCTCCGGACCGTCGACGAGGTGTGGATGCTGACCGGCGGCGGACCGGGCGCGGCCACCCGCTATGTCGGCCTGCACATCTGGCGCGTCGTCTTCCCGAAGACGGACTACGGCTACGGCTCGGCGATGTCGCTGCTCACCCTCTATTTCACCATCGTCATGTGCTGGCTGCTCTATGCGGGGCTGATGGCGCGGCGCGATCTGGCGAGGGCGGAATGATGCGCACCCCGCGCCGCTGGACGCAGCTCCTCTTCTGGATCCTTGCGAGCTTCGTCACGCTCTTCCCGATCTACTGGATGTTCGTGGTCTCGGCGAAGAGCCGCGTCGAGCTGTTCGGCGCGCCGAATTTCGTCATCCGCAGCTTCTTCTGGGAGAACTATACAGCGACGCTGAGCAACCCCGCCTTTCAGAAATACATGATCAACTCCATCATTGTCGCCACGGCGAATGCGCTGCTGGTGACGACCCTGGCGCTGCTGGCCACCTATGCGGTGTCGCGCTACCGGCTCGTCGGCAAGGAGAACATTTTCTTCTGGACGATCACCAACCGTATGGCGCCGCCGGCGGTGTTCCTGCTGCCGCTGTTCCTGCTGTTTACCCAGTATTTCGCGTTTGGCGAATGGAAGCTCTACGACACGCGGATCGGGCTGATCCTTCTGTATTGCGTGTTCAACCTGCCCTTCGCCATCTGGACGCTGAGGAGCGTCATCGATGCCATCCCGAAGGAGCTCGACGAGGCGGCCTATGTGGACGGCGCCACGACGTGGCAGGTGCTGACCCGGGTGATCCTGCCGCTCGCCAAGCCGGGCCTGGCGGTCACCGCCATCCTGACCTGGGTATTCGCCTGGAACGAGTACCTGTTCGCCGCGACGCTGACCAGCGTGCACGCCCGCACCATCACCACGGGGCTCGCCGAATTCGTCACCGTCACCGGCACGAACTGGGGCCAGATGGCCGCCACCGCGATGCTGACGCTGTTGCCGGCGCTCCTCTTCCTCGGCCTCGCGCAGCGCCACATCGTCGCCGGCCTCACCTTCGGCGCCGTCAAGGGGTAGCGGAATGGTCGACCTCCCCGACGTTCCCATCGAGGCGCCGGTCGAGCCGACGATTCCGCGCCGCCAGGGCTTTCTGCCGATCGAGACGAACGCCTTCGACCGGGTGTTCATCGGCATCGTGCTGTTCGTCGCCATCCATCTCCTGTGGATGCGGTTGCTGGAGCCCGCCGGCCTGTCGCTCTATATCGCCACGGCCCTATCCGTCGTGCTCGGCGCCATCATCGTGGCACGCGGCTGAATGCCGAGTTGAGGGCGATAGGAGCGGGACGCGCCAAATCGTCCCGCGGCCGGGGGTGGCCCGAGGGGATGCAGCAACTCTGGTCCTCCTCTTCCTGAGGAGGGAGGCGGGGCGCTTCAGGAGGCCTCGCGAAAAACAAAACAACACTGGCGCTCTCAGAAGCGCCCCGCTCGGCGGCTTTTCGCCCTCAATCCACTCTCCGCCTGGCGCCGCGCGGCCAGCGCTCGACGCCAGGTTCACGGCCAAATCATCAATAGGCGGACCGGTCCCCCGATCAAGTCGAGGGCAGGCTGCGTGCCGGTCGGGCGGATGCATCGGGGCACCCCGGGACGCGCTCCGATCCGGCAGACCGAAACACGGCGCGGGCGCCGGCCACCCTTCCCGTGAACGCCGGTCGACACGGTCCCTCCAAGAAGAGCCGCAATCGAGCATTGTAAAGCGGGTTTTCGCGACGGGGATTAACTTTTTTTGCATTCGTCATCGCAGCAGGCGGAAATCTATCCCCATCCCGCGGCTCAAGAGGCCAGCGGAATGTCACAAGACCCAAGCCGGTCCGTTCTGGATTCCATGTGCGTTCCAGACCGGTTAGGCTGATCCGGGCAAGCAACGAGCCGGGTGGCGAGATGGACGTCGAGCAGCAAGTCGCGAAACATTACGGCCGGGCCGGGCTGGAGGGCGCAATCCTCGACGCCGTGGCGAAGAGCGGCAAGGACATCGAAAAGCTCGCCGCGGCGGACCTGTCCGGCGCCGACGAATTCCACCTCGGCTGGCACGCGGCTACGATCGAGCTTGCCAAGGATCTTGGGCTGAACAGCAGCATGCATGTGCTCGACGTCGGCTCCGGCATCGGCGGACCGGCGCGCACTTTCGCCGACGCTTTCGGGTGCCTTGTGACAGGCGTCGACCTTACCGAGGAGTTCGTCGAGGCGGCCAACGATCTGACGCGACGCTGCGGCCTCTCCGACCGTGTGTCGTTCAGGCAGGCGAGCGCGCTCGCTCTGCCCTTCGCCGATGCGAGCTTCGATGCCACGACGCTGGTCCATGTCGGCATGAACATCGGGGACAAGGCCGGTCTGTTCGCGGAAGTCCGGCGCGTGCTGAGGCCGGGCGCCCGCTTCGGCGTCTACGACATCATGCGACTGGCCGAGGACGAGATCCCCTACCCGATGCCGTGGGCGGCGACGCCGGAGACGAGCTTCGTCGAACGGCCGGAGACCTACCGGCGGCTACTATCCGCGGCCGGGTTCGAAATCGACAGCGAGGCGAACCGCCGCGAGCTGGCGCTGAGACTTGGGCGGGAAATGCGGGAGAAAGCCGAGAAGCACGGCGCGCCGCCGCTCGGCCTGCACATCCTCATGGGCCCGGCGAGCCAGGAGCGCCTCGGCAACGTCATGAAGACACTGCAGGCCGGCACCATCGCGCCGATCGAGATGATCGCGCGGGCGGTGTAGGGAGGGCGACTGCCCCGAAGCAACACCCTCCTCTCCCGTCCGGGGAGAGGCCGAGTGGCGTAGCCACCGGGTGAGGGAGAGATCGTAGAGAGCTGCGCCAGAACCCTCACCCGGCTCCGCGCTGTCGCGCGGACTCGGCCTCTCCCCCCGGGGGAGAGGAGGTGCGACAACCCCGACCGTCAAGCAATCAAACGATGCCGCCGCCGGCGCCCGTCACCTTGGGCCGCTCCGCGGCGACCTTGGCGCGGTAGCCGGAGGCGCGGTAGGCGCCGACCGGGTCGATCGCCGCGCCTTTCTCAAGGCGCGCGGTCGCGAGGATCGGCTCCACGTCGGCGCGGAAGGCGCGTTTCAGGGTCTCGCTCGCCATAAGGGCGTCATTCTCATCCTGGTAGGCGGAGAGCGCCTCTCGGTCGACGAGCAGCGCCTGGACGTAGGCGCGCTCGATCTCCATGGCCGAGACCATCAGACTCTCGATCGGGTCGGTGACGTTGTGCGACTGGTCGATCATGTGGGCCGGATCGAAGCCCGGCGCGCCTGAGAGCTCGGCGTCGACCAGCTCGTTGAAGACCAGGAAGAGCTGATAAGGGTTGATGGCGCCCGCATCGAGGTCGTCGTCGCCGTATTTGGAATCGTTGAAGTGGAAGCCGCCGAGCTTTTTGAACTGGATGAGGCGGGCGACGATCATCTCGATATTGGTGTTCGGCGCATGATGGCCGAGGTCGACCAGGCAATAGGCGTGCGGCCCGAGCTCGGACGCGATGAGGTAATTGGTGCCCCAGTCCTGCACGATCGTGGAATAGAACGCCGGCTCGTACATCTTATGCTCGGTGAAGAGCCGCCAGTCGTCCGGCAGGTCGCCATAAATGATGCGGGCCGATTCCAGGTAGCGCTCGAAGGCGCGCGTAAAGTGGCTCTGCCCGGGGAAATTGGAGCCGTCGGCGATCCAGATGGTCAGTGCGTGCGAGCCGAGCGCGCGGCCGAGATGGATGCATTCGAGATTGTGCTCGATGGCCTGGCGGCGCACGGCCGGATCGGTGTGGCTGAGCGAGCCGAACTTGTACGAGAGCGCCTGGCCGGGCGAATCCTGAAAGGTGTTGGAGTTCATCGCGTCGAAGCCGAGGCCGCGCGCGGCGGCATAGTCGCGGAGCTCGGCGGGATCCTTCGGCCTGTCCCAAGGGATGTGCAGAGAGACGCGCGGGGTGGCGCCGGTGAGGCTTTGGATCACGGCGCAGTCGTCGAGCTTATCGAAGATGTGGCGGGGCTCGCCCTCGCCGGGGAAACGGGCGAAGCGCGTGCCGCCGGTGCCGACGCCCCAGGAGGGGATGGCGACGCCGAAGGCGGCGGCTTTTGCTTTGATGCGGTCGATGTCGATGCCGGACCGGGCAAGTTTCTCGCCGAGCGCGGAATAGTCGGCAGTGAGGGCGGAGCGGCGCTTGTCGTTTTCCGCCGCGACGATGTCGGCCTGGGTGACCTTGGTCAGCATTTGTTCCTCCTCCCCCTCACGTTAGCGCCGCCGAGAGTGGCGGCCCTTCTCCCATGGGGAGAAGATGGCTGCGGAGCAGCCGGATGAGGGGGTAATGCGCCTGCGGTTGGCACGTTTGCCGCGAGCGCCGTACGCCCTCACCCGTCGCCTTCGGCGACACCCTCTCCCACGGGACAGGGTTGAAGCCGCGCTTACCGCGTAAAACTCTGGGCGTTGCCGGCGTCGACGTTGACGATGTTGCCCGTCGACTTCGACGACATGTCGGAGGCCAGAAAATAGATCGCCTCGGCGATGTCCTCGGGGAACACCGAGCGCTTCAGCAGCGAGCGCTGACGGTAGTGCTCTTCAAGCTCGTCCGGCTTCATTTTGTAGGCGGCGGCGCGCTGCTCGCGCCATTCGCCGACCCAGATTTTTGAGCCGCGCAGCACCGCGTCGGGGTTCACCACATTGACGCGGATCTGGTCAGGCGCGCCTTCCAAGGCGAGGCAGCGGGCGAGGTGGATCTCGGCGGCCTTGGCGGTGCAATAGGCCGACGCGCCCGGCGAGGCGGCGAGGCCGTTCTTGGAAGCGACGAAGACGATCGCGCCGCCGAGTTTCTGGCGCTTCAGCAGGCGGAACGCCTCGCGCGAGACCAGAAAATAGCCGGTCGCCAGGATGTCGATGTTGCGCTGCCACATCGACAGCTCGGTATCCTCGAACGGTGCGGCGGAGGAAATGCCGGCGTTCGACACGAGGATGTCGAGCCCGCCGAATTCCACGGCAGCCTCGGCGAAGGAGCGGATGACGGCGTCTTCCCTGGTGACGTCGAGCTCGACGCTGCGGACCATGTCCGCGCCGTGACGCTTGCGGAGCTCCTCCAGCGTCGACTGCAGCCCAGTCGCATCGATGTCGGCGAGCACCACGCAGGCGCCCTCCCCAAGGAGCCGCTCCACGGTGGCGCGCCCTATGCCGCCGGCGGCGCCGGTGACGTAGGCGATGCGGCCGGCCAGGCTCTTGGGTTTTGGCATGCGCTGCAGCTTGGCCTCTTCGAGGAGCCAGTATTCGATGTCGAACGCCTCCTGCTCCGGCAGGCCCATATAGGTGGAGACGGTCGAGGCGCTGCGCATCACGTTGATGGCGTTGACGTAGAATTCTCCGGCGATGCGCGCCGTCGCCTTGTCGCGGGCGAAGGTGATCATGCCGACCCCCGGCACGAGGTAGACGACGGCGTTGGGGTCGCGCATGGCCGGGCTGTCTGGGTACCTGGCGGCCTCGTAATAGCGCGAATAATCCTGCCGGTAGGCCTCCAGCTTCTCATCGAGCGAGGCCACGACCTGGTCGAGGTTGCCGCCGCTTGCGCCGAGATCGAGCACCAGCGGCCGGATTTTTGTGCGCAGAAAATGATCCGGGCAGGAGGTGCCGAGCGCGGCGAGGTCGCGGAGCTTCTTGGAGGTAACGAACTCCAGCACGGTGGGAGAATCGTCAAAATGGCCGATCTTCGGCTCCGCGCCGCCGATGCGTCCGCGGATCTCCGGCATCAGCCGGCCGGCGATCTCGCGGCGGCGCTCAGCCGCGAGCGGCTCGGCGGCGCGGCCGCCGAACACCGCCTTGCCGGCGGTCTCGCCTTCGAACCAGGCGATGGCGCGATTGATCACGTCGAGGGTCAGCTCGTAGCAGGCCTTCGCATCGTCGGCCCAGGTGAACAGGCCGTGGCTCTCCAGCACGCAACCCCTCGCCTCCGGATGCTCGCGGGCGAATTTCTCCAGCCACAGGCCGAGCTCGAAGCCCGGCCGCTTCCATGGCAGCCAGCCGATCTCCTCGCCGAAAATTCTTTGGGTCAGCTCGCGAGAATTTTTGGAGGCGGCTATGGCGATGACCGCGTCGGGATGCATGTGGTCGACATGCTGGTACGGAAGATAAGCGTGCAGCGGCGTGTCGATGGAAGCGGCGCGCGGATTGAGGTTGAAGGTGGCGTGCGGGAGGTAGGCCACCATCTCGTCCTCGTATTCGGGGCCGCGGTAGATCTCCTTGAGGGCGCGGAGCTTGTCCATGTAGAGCGTGGCAAAGCCGTCGAGCTTCATGGTGCCGACGTCGCCGCCCGAGCCCTTCACCCAGAGCACCTCCACTTGTTGGTGGGTGAGCGGATCGGGCTGCGTCACCTTGGCCGAGGTGTTGCCGCCGCCGTAATTGGTGACGCGCTTGTCGGCGCCGAGGAGGTTGGAGCGGTAGAGGAGCAGCTCCGGCTCGCTCATGCCGGCGGCGCGGCTTTCGTCCCAGCGGTTCTCGATCCGGTTCGACGTCGGGGTATGCAGCATCGGAAGGATCCTCCCGGGGCGCGATGGCCAGGTCTGCCCGGCTTGGCGCGGCCCGTTTGGCGCTGCTATCTTCCAACAGGCGCCAGGCTGTCAATCAGCTTCCGTCATTTTCTATCATGTTGCACTGCACAATGAAAGATTTTGACGGGAACTGATTGACAGAGCTGCTGCGGGCTGGCAGTGGTCAAGCCCAAGACGAAGAGCCGGAAACCGGCCAGATCAGGGAGGATGAATGCACGAGCGGGAGCGCCACAAGCTCATCCTGAACGCGGTGCAGGAGCGGCCGGTTGCGACCCTCGGGGAGCTCGTCGAGATGACGGGGACGTCGGAGGCCACCATCCGGCGCGACATCTCGGCGCTTCACGTGCAAGGACGGCTTCGCCGCGTGCGTGGCGGCGCGGAGGCGTTGCATCCGCCGCAGTTCGTCGGCATCGCCGGGCGGCCGTTCAAGGTGGCGGAGAACGTCAATATCGAGCGGAAGCGCGCCATCGCACGGGCGGCTGTCGGGCTCTGCGGCGACGGCGACTCCATCATCATCAACGGCGGCACCACCACTTTTCAGATGGTGCATTTCCTCACCCAGAGCCGCCTTCAGGTGCTGACGAACTCGTTCCCGATCGCCGAGCATCTCCTAAAACATTCGAGAAACACGGTGATGGTACCGGGCGGCGCGATCTACCGCGAACAGGGCGTCATCCTCTCCCCATTCGAGAACGACGTGACCAGGAATTTCTTCGCCCATTGCATGTTCATGGGCGCGCAAGGGGTGGGCCGGCTCGGCATTATGGAGCGCGAGCCGCTCCTCATCCAGGCGGAGAAGAAGCTCATCGATCAGGCCGAGCGGCTGATCGTGCTGGTCGATTCCTCCAAATTCGCGCAGCGCTCCAGCCTCATCCTGTGCGGACTGGAGCGGGTGGACACGATCGTCACCGACGACGGCGTCGAGGACGGCGTCGCAGCCATGCTGGAGGGCGCGGGCGTAAAGCTCCTCGTCGCCGAGGCGCTCGCCGGCCGGGAAACGCTGCGCCTCCCGGAGACGGCATGACCGAGACCATCCTCAAACTGGAGGGAATCGCAAAATCGTTTCCGGGTGTGCGGGCGCTGGCCGGCATCGACTTCGACGTGCGCGCCGGCGAGGTGCACGCGCTCCTCGGCGAGAACGGCGCGGGAAAATCGACGCTGATCAAGATCATGTCGGGCGTGCACCATGCCGATTCCGGCACGATGAGCCTCGATGGCAAGCCGAAAACCTTCGCCTCGCCTCAGGAGGCGCAGGCGAACGGCATCGCGACGATCTACCAGGAGCTCCTGCTGTTCCCCGAGCTGACGGTCGCCGAGAACATTTTCATGGGGCACGCGCCCAAAAAACGCTTCGGCGCGATCGACTGGAAAAAAATGCGGGAGCGGGCGCGCGAGCTCCTCGCCTCGCTCGACATCCACGACCTCGAGCCGGGCGCGCTCGTCGGCGCGCTGTCGGTCGGCAACAGGCAGCGCGTCGAGATCGCCAAGGCGCTCTCCCACAATGCGCGTGTGCTGATCATGGACGAGCCGACGGCGGCGCTGACGGAACACGACGTCGAGCGGCTCTTCCGCATCGTGCGGCTCCTGCGTCAGCGCGGCGTCGGCATCGTCTATATCAGCCACCGGCTGGAGGAAGTGTTCCTGCTCGCCGACCGCGTCACGGTGCTCCGCGACGGCGAGTTCGTGGCTACCAAGCCGGTGAGCGCGACCAACCACAACGACCTCGTGGAGATGATGGTCGGACGACGCATCGAGGCGCTGTTCCCGAAAAGCGAGGCGAAGCTCGGCGAGATCGTGCTGGAGCTGGAGAACGTCGTGCGCAGGCCGGCGACACGCGGCGTCAGCCTGAAGCTCCGGGCCGGCGAGATCCTGGGGATCGCCGGACTGGTCGGCTCCGGGCGGAGCGAGCTCGCCGAGGTGATTTTTGGGATGACGCCGGCCGAAGAAGGCACGATCCGCGTCGATGGCAGGCCGGTGAAGATCGACAGCCCGTCGCACGCAAAACATCTCGGCATTGCCTATGTGCCGGAGGACCGGGGCCGGCAGGGGCTGGTGCGGCCGATGGCGATCAACCAGAACGCCTCGCTGGCCAGCCTGTCGCGGGTGTCGCGCGGCTGGTTCATCGACCGCGGCGCCGAGGATTCCCTGGCGCGCGAAAGCGTCAAGAAATTCCAGATCCGCGCGAGCGGCATCGATCAGATCGTCGGAAAGCTGTCGGGCGGCAATCAGCAGAAGGTGTGCCTGTCGAAATGGCTGGCGACGGAGCCGCGCATCATCATCATGGACGAGCCGACGCGCGGCATCGACGTCGGCGCCAAGGCGGAGATCCACCGGCTGATGAGCGAGCTGGCGCAAAAGGGGCTGGCGATCATTATGATCTCCAGCGAGCTGCCGGAGATCATGGGGATGAGCGACCGTATCCTGGTCATGCGGGCGGGCCAGATCGTCGCCGAGGTGGACCGTGCCGATGCGACGCAGCCGAAGATCGCCGCGGCGATGATGAGCGACACGGCGCTGCCCGTGCTGCAGGCCGCGGAATAAAGCGATGGCCGTCCGCGACATCACTTCCGCAGCATTGAGCCGGCCGCGCTTCCGCATCGGCGGCTTCAAGCTCAGCCAGGAGCTGGTGCTCGTCCTCGTGCTGGTCGCGCTGTTCCTCATCGTCGGAGCGATGAACCCGCGCTTCCTCGCCGAGCGGAACCTGCAATCGATCTTTTTGGGCAATGCCTATATCGCCGTCGCGGCGATCGGCATGTCGATGGTCATCATCTCCGGCAACATCGACATTTCCGTCGGCTCGCTGATCGGCGTGCTGGCGACGATGAGCGGCACGCTTGCGGTCGAAGGCGTGCCGATCTGGCTCTGCTGGATCATCCCGATCATCGCCTCGATCGCCTTCACGAGCTTGATGGGCGTCATGGTGGCCTACCTGCGGATCCCATCCATCGTGGCGAGCCTCGGCTTTTTGAGCATCCTGAAGGGCGGGTTGATCAGCGCGACCGGCGGCGCGTGGATCAACAAGCTGCCGGAAGGGTTTCATCTGGCCCAGATGAAGTTTTTGACGGTGCCGACGCCGGTGTGGTTCATGGTCGGGCTGACCATCGCCGCGGCGGCGTGGATGCGGCTCAGCGCCACCGGGCGATCGATCTACGCGGTCGGCGGCAACCCGGAAGCGGCGCGGCTGTCGGGCATCAGCCAGGAGCGGACGATCGTCAAAGTGTTCGCCATCCACGGCTTCTTCGTCGGCATCGCCGCGATCCTCTTCGCGACGCAGCTCTCCATCATCCAGTCCACCGTGCCGCCGAACCTGGAGCTCACTATCATCACGGCTTCGGTCGTCGGCGGCGTCAGCATTTTGGGGGGGACCGGCACCATCGTCGGCTCGACGCTCGCCGCAATCCTGCTCGCGACGATCGGCTCGGCCCTGATCTTCGTGAACATCTCGCCCTATTGGCTCCGCGCCGTACAGGGCGTGCTGATCCTGCTGACGGTGCTCGCGGATCTGTGGCGGCGGCAGCGGCAGAGGCGGGGGCGCTAGACATGGCCGACACGTCCGCCGCGGCCCGCCGCCGCTTCGTCATCAGCCAGGAGCTGGTGCTCGTCGTCGCGCTTATCGCCGCGCTGCTCATCCTTTCGGTGACGGCGGACCGCTTCATGTCGGTCGGCAATCTCTTGAACCAGGGCCGGCTGATGACGGAGGTGGCGCTCGTTGCGCTGCCGATGACCTTCATCATCATCACCGGCGGCATCGATCTCTCGGTCGGCTCGATCATGGGGCTGACGGCGATCCTCCTCGGCGTGTTCTGGCAGAACATGGGCCTGCCGCTGGTCGCCGCATGCGGCCTGGCCGTCGTCGTCGCCGCCGCCGCGGGATTCTTCAACGGCCTGCTCATCACCCGGCTTCGGGTGCCGCCGCTGATCGCCACGCTCGCCACGCTGGCGCTCTATCGCGGGCTCGCCGAAGGCATCAGCCAGGCACGCTCGGTGCGCGGCTATCCCGAGTGGTTCTATGTGCTGGGACAGAAGGATCTCTTCGGCGTTCCCACGCAGCTTTGGATCCTCCTCGTCGCAATCGTCATCTTCTGGATCGCGCTGTCGCGCACGACCTTCGGCCGTTCGCTCTACGCCATCGGGCACAACGAGACGGCGGCGCGCTATTCGGCGATCCGCGTCGACCGCATCAAGCTGATCATCTACACGCTGTCCGGGCTGATGTCGGGCATCGCCGGGATTATTTTCGTGTCGCGCGTCTCCACCACCCGCTCCGATATGGGAACCGGGCTGGAGCTCGACGTCATCGCCGCGGTGGTGCTCGGCGGCACCAGCATTTTCGGCGGCGTCGGGACGATCGCCGGCACGGTGCTCGGCTTCACGCTGATCCAGCTTCTCAAGAACGGGCTTGCCCTCACCGGGGTGAAGGGCGACGCCACCATCGTCGTGATCGGGACCGTGCTGATATTGTCGATCCTGATCACCAACTTTCTTCAGCACCGCCGGGGAGGCGGCGGCTGAGGATCGGCGCTTCCCGCCGGGAACGCCATCGGTCTTTGCAAGTGGGAGGAATGTGAATGTTGAAGACAGCAACTCTGGCGCTCCTGATGAGCGCATGCGCCGGCGCCGCGATGGCGCAGGACAAATGGCAGGGCGCCGACGACCTGCCGACCAATCCCCTCGCCTGCGACGGCACGGCGGGCACGGTGGCGGCAAAGCCGTATGACGGCGGACAGCCGACCAACGCGCCGGACCTCGCCGGCAAGGAGATCACCGTCATCGATGTACCGAAGCTGATCGGCATCGGCTATTTCGCCGCGACCACCAAGGGCCAGGGGGAAGCCGCCGCCGAGCTCGGCAACGTCAAAGTGTCGACCGACGGGCCGACCGAGGCGAATATCGACGACCAGATCACCTTCATCGACAACTACATCACACAAGGGGTGAATGGCATCCTGTTCGCCGCCAACGATCCGGTCGCCATCGCGCCGGTACTGAAGAAGGCGCTCGCCGCCGGCATCCATGTGGTCGGCTACGATGCCAACTCGCAGCCCGACGCCCGCGAATGGTTCGTCAACCAGGCCGAATTCAACGGCATCGGCAAGGCAATGATCGACGCGATGGCCCAGGAGATCGGCGAGGACGGGTCGTTCGCCATCGTCACCTCGACCTTCACCACGCCAAACCAGGCGCGCTGGATCGCCGAGATGCAGGCCTACCAGGCCGCCTGCCATCCCAACATGAAGTGGCTGGAGACCGTGGAAGCGCAGGAGGACAACAACCTATCCTTCAACCAGGCCTCGACGCTGATCAACAAATACGGCGACGAGCTGAAGGGAATTTTCGGCATGACGTCGGTGGCGACGCCGGCTTCCGCCGAGGCGGTCACCCAGGCCGGGCTGTGCGGCAAGGTCGCGGTGGTCGGCCTGGCCACGCCGAATGCCATGAAGCCGTACGTGGAGAAGGACTGCGTGAAGTCGGTGGTGCTGTGGAACCCGGTCGATCTCGGCTACGCCGCGGTCTATGCGATGCGCGCAGCGGTCGACGGCAAGCTGACGCCGGAGTCGAAGGAGCTCGAAGCCGGCCGGCTCGGCAAGCTGCAGGTCGTCAACGGCAGCGAGATCCTGCTCGGACCGCCGTTCATCTACAGCAAGGAAAACATCAACGACTTCGACTTCTGAGCGCGAAGTTTTTCAAGGCGTGGCCGGGTGCTCCCGGCCTCGCCAATGAAGTTTCCGCAGCAACTCCGGACCGGGTCCGCCCGGCAGTTTTACGCCCGAATGCTGGGCAGGCCCGCGGACCCTCTATTCGGCACCCACGTCTGTTTGGGAGGAGACGCGCCATGACTGAATGGGAACTGCACGGAATGGAGTTTGGAAACTGCAGCTGTTCCTATGGATGCCCGTGCCAATTCAACGCTCTGCCGACACATGGTTACTGCCAAGCCATCGGCTTCTACAGGATCGATCAAGGGCACTTCGGCGGGGTAAGGCTGGACGGGTTGAGCATGGGGCTGATTGCCGCATGGCCGGGAGCCGTCCATGAGGGACGCGGCGTGATGCAGCCCTTTATCGACGAGCGCGGCGATGAAGCGCAACGGAAGGGGCTACTCCGCATCCTCACCGGCGAGGAGGGCGACCCGATGTCGACGTTTTGGGCCGTCTACGCCGCCATGTGCGAGACGATCCATGACCCGATCCATACCGCAATCAGCATCGACGTAGACATGAACGCCAGGAGGGCGCACTGCGTAGCGGAGGGGGTCGCCATCGGCCGCGGCGAGCCGATCCTTAACCCGGTCACCGGCGCGGAGCATCGCGTCGGGATCGTGCTGCCGAACGGCTTCGAGTTCGGGCAGAACGAAGTCGGCCGAGGCTGGTCGAAATCGTCGAAGGGCGTGGAGCTGACGCTCGAAGACAGTTACGCGCACTGGTGCGAGCTGCATTTCAACCACCATGGACGTCTCCATTAGCGGCTCGCTGCGCCAGTAGTGCGTGGCGGGTCTCTCTTCGGCGCAAGCGCGGCAGGCCGGCATGGCCGCCTACGCAATATGTCCTTCATCTAAACACGGAGCCTGAGGCGCTCTGCGAAGCAGAGCCTCGAAGGACCGGCCAGGCTCTTTGATCAACCCGGGCCGCGAGGCCGCGGGAGGTTTTGGCGCGTCTTTATGCGCGCGACAGGTTTCGTTAAAGCTCTCCAGCGGGGATGGTCGGCGCATGGAAAAATACGCTTTCAGGATGCGGCTCAATCCGGGCATGGCGGCGGAATACAAGCGCCGCCATGACGCCATCTGGCCGGAGCTGGTGACGCTCCTGAAGGAGGCCGGCGTCTCCGATTATTCCATTCATCTCGACGAGGAGACGAACATTTTGTTCGGACTCCTCCGGCGGCGGAGCGACCATTCCATGGACGCGCTGCCGAGCCATCCCCTGATGTGGCGCTGGTGGGGGCACATGCGCGACATTATGGAGACGAGACCCGACGGCGAGCCGGTCGCGGTGCCGCTGACGCCGATGTTTCACATGGATTGAGATGGCGAAGCCGGTCCGAACCGTCGCCGTCGTCGACGTCGGCAAGACCAACGCCAAGGTGGCGCTGGTGTCGGCCGAGGACGGCGCCGAGCTGGCGCTGAAAACGGCAGCCAATCCGCCGCGCAGCGACGGCCTCTACCGGCACTTCGACGTGCCAAAACTCTGGGATTTCCTGTGCGGCGCGCTGGCGGAGGTGCAGCGCGAAACTCCCGTCGATGCGATCAGCATCACGGCGCACGGATCGGGCGGCGCGCTGATCACGGGCGACGCCGAGGGGGAGGGCCTGGCGCTGCCGATCCTCGATTACGAGGATCCCGGGCCCGACGAGCTGGCTGCAGAATACGATGCAGTGCGGCCGCCTTTCTCGGAAACGCTCTCCCCTCGCCTCCCCGCGGGGCTCAATCTCGGCGCGCAGATGTTCTGGCAGGAGCGGAAGTTCCCGAAAGAATTCGCGGCGGCCCGGCACTACGTCAATTATCCCCAATATTGGGCTTGGCGGCTGACCGGCGTCGCGGCGACCGAGATGACGTCGATGGGCGCGCACACCGACCTGTGGAACCCGATGGGGCGGAGCTGGTCGGGCCTGGTGGAGCGCGCCGGCTGGCAGAAGCGTCTGCCGCCGCTACGCTCCGCCTTCGACGCGCTCGGAGCGGTCCGTCCAGAGCTGGCGCGCCGGCTGGGGCTCGACCCGGCCACGCCGGTGCATTGCGGCATCCACGATTCCAACGCCTCGCTGCTGCCGCACCTGATGCAGCGCGAGCCGCCGTTCACCGTCGTCTCCACCGGCACCTGGGTGATCATTTTCGCCGTCGGCGGCAGCTTCGAGAAGCTCGATCCGACGCGCGACACGCTCGCCAACGTCAACGCCTTCGGCGAGCCGATTCCCTGCGCGCGTTTCATGGGCGGGCGGGAGTTCGAGCACCTCGTCGGCCACACGCCGGCCGACGCGACGCCGGCGGATGTCGATCGCGTGCTCAGGGACAAAATCATGGCGCTGCCGAATTTCGTGCCGGGCGTCGGCCCGTTTCCGCAGGCCAAGGGGAGCTGGACACATGCCCCGGAAAGCCTCGCGCCCGGCGAGCGCATGGCGGTGGCGAGCCTCTACGAGGCGCTCGTGACGGCGGAAGCGATGGCGATCGCCGGGGCCGCCGGGCCGGTCGTCGTCGAGGGTCCCTTCGGCAGGAACCGCATCTTCTGCGCCGCCTTGTCGGAACTCCGCGATACGCCGGTGGCGCCGTCGGGCGGGCGCACCGGCACGACGCTCGGCGCGGCGCTGCTCGCCACCGGCACGCCGCCTCGGCGCACTCCCGAAACGAGGCCCGTCGAGCCCCTCCGCAATGCGGCTCTTGCCGCCTATGCTGCGGCTTGGCGCGCTTCCGCCGGCGCGCGCCCGCACGCGTTCGGGTCATAGTGCGGGGATGCACCCGGCGCATCTCCTGCTCGACTCCCGCCAGCACCGCGGACGAACTCGCCGCCGCCTGCGCCGCGCTCTACGAAACGTGGCGCAATGCCACGCCCGCCGCGCGGCTCGCCGCGGAGGGGACTGACGACGACCTGCGCCTCGACAGCGGCCTGGCGTTGTCGCCGCGGCTCGCGGCGCAGTGCCTGCTTGACGCCCCGCGCACGGCCGCGTTTCTGCGGGGCACGCTCGCAGCGATCGGCGAGGCGATGCGGCGCTTTCCGGAGGAGCCGATCGAGGTCGTCTACGCCGGCACCGGCCCGTTCGCCACGCTGGCGCTGCCGCTGTTCGACCGGCTCGAGCCGCGGCGCGTGCGCTTCACGCTCATCGACGCCGACGACCGGTCGACCGAGTCGGTCCGTTCGCTGGTCGAACATTTCGGTTTCGGCGGTTACGTAGAGGCGATCGTCCGCGCCGATGCGACGAAATACCGGCACGATGCGCCGGTGCACGTCGTCGTCACTGAGACCGTGCAACGCGCGCTGAGCCGCGAGCCGTTCGTGGCCATTGTGCGCAATCTCGCGCCGCAGCTCGCTGAGGGCGGGCTGCTCGTGCCGGAGCGCGTGACGCTCGACCTGATGCTGCTCGACGCGAAAGGCGAGCAGGCGCGCTGGAAGGGCGAATCTGCTGAATATACCGCGGAGCACGTTGCCACAATCGACACAGACGGCGAGACGCTCGTGAGAATGCCGCGCGCGCCGGAGAAATGGCCGGCGCTGTTCACCACCATTGTCGTCTTCGCCGACGAAACGCTGCTCCCCTACGTATCAGGTCTCACAGCGCCTGAAATCCTGTGGGAGCTTGTGCCGCTCACGCAGGAAGTGCCGCTCACGTTTCGTTATGAAACTGGGGCGGAGCCGCGCGTGCGGTGGCGTCGCGCCTAAGAGCCGTTGCGGTCGCTGCAGGGAATGGAATCGCGCGCATCAGCGTTTTCCGACGCGCATGTCCAAATCACTGCTCAAGGGGTACTGCGAATGAGAGCGTGGCGTGCGGCGAGCAGCCCTTGGATCGCCGCAGCCCCCAACGTCGGCAGGAACCTAAAATCCGGCGATGTGTTGGAGTCGCACCAATTAAGGAGACTAACATGGCGGCCAAGCAAAAGGAACTGAACGATCTCTTCCTCGATACGCTGAAGGACATCTTCCACGCCGAGAAGCAGCTGCTCCGGGCGCTGCCGAAAATGGCGCGCGCGGCGAACTCGGACGAGCTGCGGCAGGCTTTCGAGACACATCGCGACGAGACCCAGGTGCAAGTGGAGCGCCTCGAGCAGGTGTTCGAGATCGTCGGCAAGCGCGCCTCCGGAAAGCCCTGCGAAGCCATGCAGGGCCTCGTGGCCGAAGGCCAGGAGATCATGGAGGAGTTCAAGGACAGCGACGCCCTCGATGCCGGCCTGATCGCCTCGGCGCAGGCCATCGAGCACTACGAAATATCGCGCTACGGCACGCTCAGGACGTGGGCGCAGCAGCTCGGCATGGAGGACGCCGCCAATCTGTTCGAGGAGACGCTGGAGGAAGAGAAGAAAACCGACCAGCTCCTGACGGAGATCGCCGAAAGCTCGGCGAACGAGGAAGCGGAGCAGCGCGAGGCGGCCGAATAGGCCGGCGCTTTCGCCTCAAGTTCTAGACCCGCGGATGAGAGACCGTCCGCGGGTCTCCTTATCGACGCCTGCCGTGGCTTCGGACTCCGCTAATTTCGCCGGCTCTGCTAATGGCGGCAGCGCGCACCAGAGTCCAAGCACCGGAGACGGATCCTTCCATGACCTATGTCCCCTCCCCCGAGCGTTATGGCAGCATGAAATACACCCGCTGCGGCCGGAGCGGCCTCGATTTGCCGGCCATCTCGCTCGGGCTGTGGCATAATTTCGGCGACGACACCGCCTTCGAGCGGCAGCAGGCCATGTGCCGCGCCGCCTTCGACCTCGGCATCACGCATTTCGACCTCGCCAACAATTACGGCCCGCCGGCCGGCTCGGCCGAGCTCAATTTCGGCAAGCTCCTCAAGGAGGATTTCGCCGCCCACCGCGACGAGCTGGTCATCTCCACCAAGGCCGGCTACCGCATGTGGCCTGGTCCGTACGGCGAATGGGGCGGCCGCAAATATGTGCTGGCGAGCCTAGACCAGAGCCTCAAGCGCATGGGGGTCGACTACGTCGACATTTTCTACTCGCACCGGGTCGACCCGAATACGCCGCTGGAAGAGACCATGGGGGCGCTCGCCACGGCCGTCCACCAGGGCAAGGCGCTTTATGTCGGCGTCTCCTCCTATAATTCGGCGCGCACGGCCGAAGCGGCAAAAATCCTGCGCGAGCTCGGCACGCCCTGCCTTATCCACCAGCCGAGCTATTCCATGCTAAACCGCTGGATCGAAGCGGACGGGCTCCTCAACACGCTGGAGAAGGAAGGGATCGGCTGCATCGCCTTCTCGCCCCTCGCCCAGGGCATGCTCACCGGCAAATACCTCCAGGGCATCCCGGAAGACAGCCGCGCCAAGGCTGGAAAATCGCTCCGCGAGGGTTTTATCCGCGACGAGACGCTGGAGCGTATCCGCGCGCTGAACGAGATCGCCCAAAAACGCGGGCAGTCGCTCGCCCAGATGGCCGTCGCCTGGGTGCTCCGCGACAGACGCGTCACCTCGGCGCTGATCGGCGCCAGCCGCGTGGAGCAGATCACCGAGCTTGCCGGCGCGCTGCAGAACCGGACATTCGTGCAGGAAGAGCTCGACGCGATCGACCGGCACGCCAAGGACAGCGGCATCAATCTGTGGGCTCAGTCCAGCGCCGCCTGATCGTTAGAGGCGGCCCGACTTGCATCGGGCCCGCACCTCGGATGAGGGCCGCTCTAGCGAGCAGCCGCGACGGTGAAGAAGCTCGACATGATCAGCGCAACGATCCGGCGCTGCTCGTCGACATCGTCCTTGTCGACGGTCACATTGAAATAATTGCGTTGGCCGGCCAGCACGGCGAAATTCGACAGGGAGCAGTCGGCGGATTTCTTGCTGACCGGCTCGACGACGACGTTAACCCCCTTGGAACTCAGGCCCTCGGCCCAGGTCTCCACCGCCGGCTCGTGCGCGTCGGCGGCGGCGAGCAGGACCAGAATGCGCGCGCCGGCAAGCGGGCCGTCCGGATCGTCCGCCTTCCAGGCGCGCATGTCCTTCGGAACGGTGTCCATCGCAACGTGACCGAGGCCGCCAGTCGGGATCCGCTTGCCGACGTTATTGTGCAGCACGATGAGCGGCTGCGACGGGGCGAAGGCGTTCCGGAAGGCTGCCGAGAAACGGGGCGAAGCGGAATTGCCAAGCTTCTTGCAGCCGATGCCATCGGCGGAAAAATTGCGGTTCGGGTCGATGCCGTCCTGGTTGCGGTGGCCGCCGGTATCCACGGTCATGAACTTGCCGCCATAGGTCTTCAAAGCCTGCACGGCATTGTCGAAAGCGGTTGCCTCGTCGTCATGCATCACCACCCAGAGCGGTCCAACCCGGGTGCTGTGGACAGTCTGGATCGTCCAGGGGCGCCGCCGCTCCTTGAACTTTTGCTGGGTGATGCAGAGACCCGGCTCGCTTAGCGCCGCCTTGTTGCGGCTGAAATCGTCGTCCCGGTCGGCGACCTGCCCCGGCTTCAGGCAGTTGGCGGGGAGCGCCGCGGCAGGTGCGGCCGCCGGAGCCGGGGGCGATTCGGCCAGCCGCGCGGGCGGCAGAGGGGACGGCTGAACGGCTGCGGTAACCAGGGCAGCCTTCGCCCTCGGCTGCTCGGTGGCGGTCGCCCATGCCGGCTGCGCGCTGCTCGGCGAGGCCGCAGGCGGTGCCGGCTCCGGAGCGGCAGGCAGGAGCACTTGCGGCACCGATTGCAGCCTAGCCGCTTCGGGCAGGGCGGCGCCGGCGACCAGATCCAGCGGCTCGCCGACTATTTCCGGCGATGCCGGCTGCGGCGCGCTTGGCCGCGGACGCGGCAACCGCGCCAGGTCGGCATCCTCTTCGGATATGGCAGCCGGCGGCTCGACGACCTCAGCGCTGCCCGGAGCGACCGTTGCGGCGGCCGGCAACGTCAAAATGGCCGGCGGGCCGCCCACCGGTTCCTCGCTCGGGGATGCAACCGTTCCGGTTGCCGCAGGCGCGCCCGAGGCATCTGTCTCCACGGCGCGCCGTGTCAACGCGCGCCGGCTCAATGGCACGGCGAGGCTCAGTGGATTTTGCGGGACCACCTCAAAGACGCTCTCGATGCGCTGCTCGATCGCCGCGGCATTCTCCTGAGCCGCGGCGGACGCGCAGAACAGCGCTGCGCCGGCAAGCGCCGCCGCAAACGAAAGGGGCAAGCGCCGCCGCCCGGAGGATGCCGGACCCACGACGCAAAATTGCCGGCACTGTCGGTGAGCTTCCGGAGCCGTCTCTCCCTCCTTGCCGCGCCCATCTTTTGTGAGGCGCGCAATGCTCGGTTTTAGCGATCCGCCGCGACCCGCAGTCTAGCCTCCATCAGAGGCCCATGTGAAGGAGGGGCTTCGTGTCGCGTGCCCCGTCGACTCCGTGGCCGACCTGGTGGCGCGCCGGCTTGAGATCAATTCTCGCCACTTACGGGGCGCCGCTCCCCTGTAGGCTGCGCAATGCGGCGCGCTGATGGTCGGCCGACGTTTCGGAGAAGCAGCAGAAGATGAGTTCCGAGAAGGCGCCGGGATTCTTTGCCGCGACCTCCGCGACCGTGCCGACGGCGATCTCCGCGGCTGGGCCGGCCGGAAATCCGTAGACCCCGGTCGAGATCGCCGGGAAGGCGACGCTTTTCAGCCCGTGGCGGAGCGCCAGATCGAGCGAGGCGCGATAGGCGGAG
Source organism: uncultured Alphaproteobacteria bacterium (assembly GCA_963846475.1). Classification (GTDB taxonomy): domain Bacteria; phylum Pseudomonadota; class Alphaproteobacteria; order Rhizobiales; family Afifellaceae; genus DASWJZ01. The sequence continues at coordinate 737,902 of CAWJVZ010000004.1, forward strand.
GCAAGCAGCTCCCGCTCCCCGGCGCTGCCGCCGCGCCAGACCGGTCCGACGGTATGGATGACGTGTCGCGCCGCGAGGTTGTAGCCGCCGGTGATGCGTGCCTGGCCCGTCGGGCAGCCGCCGAGCCTGCGGCACTCCTCGAGAAGCTTCGGGCCGGCGGCGCGGTGTATCGCGCCGTCCACGCCGCCGCCGCCGAGGAGACTCTCGTTGGCCGCATTGACGATGGCGTCCACCCCAAGCGTGGTGATGTCGGCGACAAGGACGCGAAGCATCTGGCAGCGTTCCTCAGGCGGCTGCTTCACTGGACGATACATGTCTCCGTGGTTCGCCGCGGAAGCGCTGATCGAGCGGCAGAGCGCCTGCGGTGATCTCGAAGAAATCGTAGCTGCCGAGGCGTTCGGTCGCCAGCAGATAAAGCTGGTGGACGAGCGCGGTCTTCTTCATCCGCGCATAGGACTCGCCGCTGAACAGCTTGCGAAAAGGCGCGGCCACGCAACGCGGCCGAATGGCGGCGCCAGCCGGGCGGACGATTCCGGACGCGGCGACCGGATCGAGCCGAAAGAACGCGGCCGCGTCGACCTTGGCGCTGACGTCGACCCACTCGAGCCCCTCCATCAGGGAGCAGGCCAGAAGCTCTGAACGGAAGCCGCCGGCCTGCGGCAGCCGGGCCAAGACCGGGATCGACTGGCCGACGGTCAGCAAAGCCAATTTTGCCCCACGGCGGGCGAGTTCCGGGTCTAGGGCGAGCGCACGGGCGAGGATCGATACGGCAAGGGTCGCGCCGATGCTGTGCCCGACGACAAGGATCTCGTCGTATTCCGCCGCATTCGCATGTCTGACGAGACGCGCCGTGAGCTCGTCCTTGCGGCGGTCGTAATCCGGTGTGCGGCAGCGCGCCTCATCGCCGTAGAAGGCGAGCGCGCGCGCCAGCCAAAGGCACTGGCTGCGCCTGTCGAGCGCCCGGATCGCCGCGAAGCTCGCGAAAAGCCCCGGCGGCAGGAGAGTCAAGGCCAGCCACCAGGGCCAGCCGAACGCGGCGATCGAGATCGCCAGCACCGAGGTCGCGGTTGCCGTCAGCAGCAGAGGCGCGAGCACGGCCAGGAATGGGAAAAGCACCAGAAGACCGACATTGCGCTGCAGGCGAAGGACCCGGATGAAATGGCCCGTGCGCAGATACAGCCAGCCATAGCGCAGCGCCTCCAGGATGCCGGCGAGATCGCCGCGCGCCCAGTGGCCGCGCACGACGTCGTCCCAATGCTGGAACTCGACACGGGTGGAAGCCGCGCCGTCGGCCATCTCGGTGTCAACGTCGCAGCTGGAGATCAGCGGCTCGCCTGCGGCACGCGTCCCGATCGTCACGCGCTGGCCGCGGAGCGCTGCTTGCTTGGCGGCCTGGTCCCGGTAGAGCTTGTAATAGGTTGCCCCGCCACGCGGGTCGTAGCCATGGAGGAAAATCAGGAGGCGCCGCATTGCCGATTCCCTCGGAATGCGGGACAAGGCCTAAGCCGAAGCACGCTGGCCCCCTGATAGCAATCCCGCGACGCCTCAGATGGATGAAGTTGCGATCGGACCGCTTGCTTCAACCCTCGAAATCCTTCTGCATCTCGTCATCGGTTTGTGGATGCTCACCGCGCTCGCGACAAGCCTCGCGACGTTTTTCTACTTCGACAAAGCGCGGCGGCTGCGAAAGCCGCGGAGTCAGCCCTCTGCGGTAGTGCTGTCGCCTGTCAAGGGCGCTTCGCCGACCTTGCCGGCATTCACGACGGCTCTGCTTGGGCAGGATTATCGAAGATACCGGGTGGTCTTTGTCATCGAGAGCACCAACGATCCGGCCTACTGGCCGCTCGCCGATGTCGTGGCGGAATCCGGCGGCCGCGCCAGCCTACTCGTCGCCGGGCGCGCGGTCGATCGGGGACAGAAGGTGCACAATCTCGCGACGGCGCTGCTGAAGCTGCAGCCGGACGACGAGATCGTCGTCTTCGCCGACGGGGACTTCGTGCCGGCCGCCGACTGGCTCACCCAGTTAACCCGGCCGATCGCCCGCGGCCAGACCGAAATCTCGACCGGCTACGTAATAATGGTGCCGCGTTCGCCGCGACCGCCGAACATCGCGGCGAGCCTCATCTCGCTATCGATCGCGACGATCTTCTCGCCGCCCGGCTCCCGCCTATGCTCCGGCGCGTCGACCGCGATCAGACGGCCGACGCTGGAGAAGCTGCAGCCGCAAAAGTTCCTGGCGCACACGCTCTCCGACGACCTTGCGCTGTCGCGCGCCGCAAGGCGCCAAGGCGTCGGTATCCATATGTGCCTCGCGGCCCGCGGGCCGACGCCAACGGAGCATTCGTGGCGGAGCCTCTTCGACTACATCAAGCGGCAATACCAGATCGTCCGCATCTATGCGCCGTTCCACTGGGCCATTGCCGCCTGGGCGCTGCTGATGCCGCCGGTCGGCGTGGCGGCGGCGATCTTGCTGGTATTCTCGGGCTACCTTTCGGGGCTTGCCGCGGTGATTTTCGCCTTGGTGCTGCAGCAGGTACGCTTCGTGTTGCGGGAGAGAGCCCTCCGGCGCATCCTGGAGCCGCGCGTGATCGAGGAGCTGGAGCCGGTGTTCCGGGTCTCCCCCTTTCTCGGGCCTTTCGTCCAGCTCGTCCACCTCGCCGCATTCGCGGCCAGCGCGACGAGCCGGACGATCCGCTGGGCCGGCATTACGTATCGGGTGGACGGGCCGGAGCGGATGACCATCCTGGACCGGGCCGGGAAGCCCTGATCCTCCGAAGCGGCTCGCGCGGAAATCGTGCCGCGTTGACTTGCGGCCTTGGCTTCGCCACCTGTGAGGGGTTTTGGCGAGACGAACATGAACGCTGCCCTTTCCGCCACCCCCTTCCCGCGCCGGCGCTCCGTGCCGGTCGACGTGCGCGGCGTCACCGTTGGCGGGCCGGCGCCGATCGTCGTCCAGTCGATGACCAACACCGACACGGCGGATGTGGAAGGGACGGCGCTGCAGGTGGCGGCGCTCGCCCGCGCGGGATCGGAGATCGTCCGCATCACCGTCGACCGCGACGCGGCCGCCGCCGCCGTGCCGCACATCCGCGACCGGCTGGCGCGGATGCAAATCGAGGTGCCGATCGTCGGCGATTTCCACTACAACGGCCACAAGCTCCTGGCCGACCACCCGGCCTGCGCCGAATCGCTGGCAAAATACCGCATCAATCCCGGCAATGTCGGGTTCCGGGAGAAGAAGGACCGGCAGTTTTCCTCGATCATTGAGACGGCGATCCGCTACGGCAAGCCGGTCCGCATCGGGGTGAACTGGGGATCGCTCGACCAGGCGCTGCTGACGCGGCTGATGGACGACAATGCGCGCGCGCCGCAGCCGCTCGGCGCCGGCGCGGTGATGCGCGAGGCGGTGGTGCAGTCGGCGCTGCTGTCCGCCGAACGGGCCGAGGAGATCGGCCTCGGCCGCGACCGCATCATCCTTTCCGCCAAGGTGAGCCAGGTGCAGGACCTGATCGCCGTCTACCGCATGCTGGCGGCGCGCTCCGACCATGCGCTGCATCTCGGCCTGACCGAGGCCGGCATGGGATCGAAGGGCATCGTCGCCTCCTCCGCCGCCATGGCTGTGCTCCTGCAGGAGGGGATCGGCGACACGATCCGCATCTCGCTGACGCCGGAGCCCGGCGGCGACCGCACGCTGGAGGTCAAGGTCGCGCAAGAGCTCCTGCAGACGATGGGTTTCCGCGCCTTCCTGCCGGTCGTCGCCGCCTGCCCCGGCTGCGGGCGAACCACGTCGACGGTGTTCCAGGAGCTCGCCAAGGACATCCAGGACCATATCGGCGCGCGCATGCCCGTATGGCGGGAAAAATTCCCCGGCGTGGAGGCGCTGAAAGTCGCAGTGATGGGCTGCATCGTCAATGGCCCCGGCGAGTCGAAGCACGCCGATATCGGCATCTCGCTGCCCGGGACCGGCGAGCTGCCGACCGCGCCCGTCTATATCGACGGACGGAAGGCGATAACGCTCCGGGGCCCGACCTTGGTCGCCGACTTCAAGGCGATCGTGGAGGATTACGTGGCGCGGCGGTTTGCGGCGGAGGGCCGGACGACGGACGCCGCGTGAGGCATGCGGCGGATTGAGACTGCGGCGGACATCGAGGCTGGCCTCGTCGGCCTGCTTGCGGCCGATCCGCGCCTGCAGGCCGTCGCCGAGATCGCCGGACCTATCCCGCTCCGCCGGCGCCGGGGCGGCTTCGAGGGGCTGGCGGCGATCGTCACCTCGCAGCAGATCTCCAGCTCCGCCTCCGCGTGGATCTGGGGGCGGTTGAGCGCCGCGATCGACCCTTTCACCGCCGAAAACTTTCTCGCTACGCCCGAGGAGGCGCTCCGTGCCGCCGGCCTGTCGCGCCCGAAAATCCGCACATTGAGCGGAGTGGCGAGCGCCTGTGCAGACGGCTTCGATGTCGAGGGCCTGCACGATCTTGCCGCCGATGAGGCCGTGGCAAAAATGGCCGCGCTGAAGGGCATCGGGCCGTGGACGGCCGAAATCTACCTGCTCTTCTGCGTCGGCCATCCCGACATCTTTCCGGCCGGCGACCTGGCGCTGCAGGGCGCGGTGCAGCACGGGCTTGGCCTTGAGGCGCGGCCGACGGAAAAGCGCCTGCGGGGCCTTGCCGAAATCTGGTCGCCCTGGCGCGGCGTCGCGGCCCGGCTGTTCTGGGCCTATTACCGGGCGCGGCGGGACAAACCGCAAGAACCCTAGGCTACCCCATCACCGGCGCGCGGCCGCCGTGCTCGTCGTCGATGTGGGCGCGCACGATCGCCTCGAAGCTCTCGTCGGCCTTAAAACCGAGATCGCGGGAGCGTTTCGCCTCGAATTGCGTCGGCCAGCCCGCGACGATTTTCTGGATGACCGGGTCGGGCTCGCGGCGGATCAGCTTTGCCGCCTTGTCGCCCGCCACCTTCCGCAGCGCGTCGATCTGCTCGCCGACCGTCGCCGGCACGCCGGGCATGGTGAGGTTCCGCCGCGGGCCGATGGCGGAAAGGTCCATCTCCGCCGCATGCAGGAAGAAGCCGACCGCGGCGCGCGGGCTCGCAAGCCAGTGGCGCACGGTGTCGGCGACCGGCAGCACCGCCTCCTCGCCCTTCAGCGGCTCGCGGATGATGTTGGAGAAGAAGCCCGACGCCGCCTTGTTGGGCTTGCCGGGCCGGACGCAGATGGTCGGCAGCCGGATCGAGATGCCGTCAAAGAAGCCGCGGCGCGTATAGTCGTTGAGGAGAAGCTCGCCGATCGCCTTCTGCGTGCCGTAGCTGGTCAGCGGCGCCAGGTGGAACTCGTCGGGGATCGGCTCGGGGAACGGCGTGCCGAACACCGCGATAGACGACGCGAAGATCATCCGCGGCTTGTAGTTCTTCGCGCGGATCGCCTCAAAAATGTGGCGCGTGCCGTCGAGGTTGACGGCGTAGCCCTTGTCGAAATCGGCCTCCGCCTCGCCCGAGACGATGGCGGCGAGGTGCATGATGATGTCCGGCTTCTCCGCCAGCAGCCGGTCGACCACCGTCCGGTCGGAGATGTCGCCGGCGACAGGCATGATGCTGGTCACGTCGGTCGGCTCGGCATCCGCCGCCACGACATCGTGCAGCGTCAGCTTCGTGACGCTGGAATTGCCGATGCGCGGCTGGCTGAGCAGCCGCTCGGTGATCTTGCGGCCGACCATGCCGGCGGCACCGGTGATGAGGATATGCATTGTCAGTCCCCTTTGATGCGCCGCTGCTGCCGGGCGCGGAGCCACAGCACGGCGAAGAAGGCAAGGATGAAGGCGATCGCGACCGCGACCCCCAAAAACGGCCCGCCGCCGCTTACCATCAGCATGAGTTTTGGCATGACGAGCCAGCCCGCAACGACCGCGACCATGATGAGCGCCGATGCGACGAGCGGCTCATGCCGCTTGAGCCAGTGCATGGTCAGAGGCTGAACCCCCCGTCGGCGGAGATGATGATGCCGGTGGTGAAGGCGCTCTCGTCGGAGGCGAGGTGGACGGCCACGGCGGCGATCTCCTCCGGCTCGCCGACGCGGCCCATCGGCTGGCGCTCGACGAACATCTCGAGCGCCTTCTCCTTGCTGCCGAGGTCGCGGCCGAGCGCCTCGACGCGCTCCTCCCAGGAGGGCGAGCGCACCGTGCCCGGGCAGATGGCGTTGCAGCGCACCCCCTTGCGGATGAAGTCGGCGGCGACCGCCTTGGTCAGGCCGATCACCGCCGCCTTGCTGGCTCCGTAGACATAGCGGTTGGGGATGCCGCGGACCGACGAGGCGCCCGAGGCGATGTTGACGATGGAGCTCGACTTTCCGCGTGCCGCCGCCCGCTCCAGCATGCCGGGCAGGAAGGCGCGGATGGTCCGGTGCATCGACTTCACGTTCAGGTCGAAGGAAAAGTCCCAGTCCTTCTCGGAGGTTTCCAGCACGGTGCCGTGATGGACATAACCGGCGCAGTTGAACAGCACGTCGATCGGTCCGATGGACTCCGCCAGCGCGTTCACGGCGTCCGTGTCCATCACGTTGAGCGCCTCGAGCCGGGCGGCACTAGCCTCCAGCCCCTCCAGCTTGCTGCGGTCGACATCCGTCGCGATCACCTCGGCGCCTTCGCGGGCGAAAGCCTCGGCGGTCGCGCGGCCGATGCCCTGGCCGGCGGCGGTCAGAAAGGCGCGCTTGCCGTCAAGCCGTCCCATGCAGTCTCCTCTCCATCGTCTTTCCCGTGATCCTTATTGCTGTTCCGCGACGTATTCCAGCATGCCGCGGGCGATCTCCTTGGTGCGCCGGGAGATGCAAGGCGCCTCGTGGCGGCATCCTCACCAGCGGCCGTGCCTTCTGTTCCAGGCATAGAGACGGTCGGCGAAGAAGTCATAGGCGCGGCGCGCCAGCGGCCGGATCAACGGTGCGGAAATCAACCGGCCCAGCCAGCGTCGGCGCGGCGTCGCCTGCCAAAGCACGGCGAAGGCATCGGCGCCGCGGTGCAGCCGACCCGAAGCATCGCGGGCGTAAAGGTGGCGTCGGACATGATCGAGCGTGAGCCCGTCGGCCTGAAGCGCATCGGGGGCGCAGGTCATGTCCGTCCAGGCGAGGTCGCCGGCGCCGGCCTTTTCCATGGCGCGGCGCTGCTCCTTGACGCCGGCGTCGCAGACCGGGCAGGCACTGTTGTAGAACACCTCGACCGGCTTGTTCTCCGACATTCTCGCTCCCGCTCAGGCGCCCGGCCGCATCTCCTGCAGCGAGGATTTCTGCCGGCCGTCGGGATCGAAATTCGCCGGATCGAGCCAGCGTTCCATGCCGGTGCGGATGGCCGGCCATTCCCGGTCGGTCATGGCGAACCACGCCGTGTCGCGGTTTTGGCCCTTCACCACCATGTGCTGGCGGAAAATCCCTTCGAAGGCGAAGCCGAAGCGGAGCGCCGCGCGCCGCGACGGCTCGTTCAGGGCGTCGCACTTCCATTCGAAGCGGCGATAGCCGAGCGCATCGAAAGCGTGCCGCGCGAAGAGGTAGAGCGCCTCCGTGGCCAGGCGCGTGCGGGCGATTTTCGGCCCCCACAGGATGCTGCCGATCTCGATGACGCCGTGCTCCGGGGTGATGCGCATCAGCGCCTGACGGCCCTCGGCGCGGCCGGTGGCGGGGTCGACGACGGCAAAGAACAGCGGATCCTCGCCGGTCGCAGCGCGCCCGCACCAGGCGTCGAAGGCGGCGCGGTCGGCGGGCGGCGGCTCGAAGAGATAGCGGAAGCGGTCGTCTGCGCCCGGCGCGACCGAGGCGTCATAGAGGCCGTCGCCATGGCGCGCCGGATCGAGCCGCTCCAGCCGGCACCAGCGCCCGTCTAGTGCACTTGCCGCCGGGCGCGGCCGCGGCGTCCAACCCGAGAGGTCGCGATCAGTCATCCTCGTTGCCGCGACCCGTAGCGAAAGCACCGTTCAGCGTGCTCGACGCGGCCGCTCCCTCAAACGCAAAGCGGCGGCCCGCAAGCGCCTGCGCCGCCTTCAGGAAAGCACCCAGAGCGACTTTGGCGAGGCCGCTGCCGATCGACACGCGCTTGACGCCGAGCCTTTCGAGCGCGGCGATGTCGTTGGAGACACCGCCGAGGCCGCCGATGACGTTGACCGGCACGTTGACGGCCTCGACTACTGCGCGGACTTCCGCCTCCTGCGTCAGGCCCGGTGCATAGACGACGTCCGCGCCGGCCGCCTCAAACGCCTGCAGGCGGCGAATCGCTTCGCCGAGCGGGTCATGATGGCTCTGAAAGAATATCTCGCAGCGGCCCGTGAGCACGAAATCCGCGCCGGATCGGATGGCGGCATCCTTGGCGGCGGAGAAGCGGCGAAGTGCCTCGTCCAGGGAGTACAGGCCGCCTCCCCGCTGGTCCTGATCCTCGATCGAGCATCCGGCAACACCGGCGTCGATGGCACGGCGGACCGTGTCGGCCACCTCAGCCGCCGTATCGCCGTAGCCGCTTTCGAAATCCCCGTTGACCGGCAGACCCGCCGCCTCGGCGAGGAGCCGGGCGTGCGATATCGCGTCGTCGCAGGTCACGCCGCCCAGGGCATCCGGACGCGCCCTCGTCCAGGCCAGTGCCGCCGAGGAGGTCGCGATTGCCTCAAAGCCGAGGTCAGCGAGCAGCTTCGCCGTGCCTGCATCCCAGGGATTTGGCATGACGAAAAGACCTGGGCGCTCGTGCAGCGCCCGGAACCGGCTTGCTGAACTTCCGAATGTCATGGCGATTCAACTCCAACCCCGCGGGCGAGCCGCTCCAACCTGCACCGGCGCCCTCCAAAGCGCTCGCGCTCGGGCCGGCGTCGCGGACCAGCTGCGGCGTCCGCTGTCACGCACCGCCCTCGAACATATCGTAGAGGTGACGTGTCGAGGGCGCGCCTTGGATGAACGCAAAAGTCCCGTGGTCCCTGATCTCGCCAACGGCGCCCAGGAATGCGGCCATCGCGGCCTGGAACAGCCTGGGCCCGAGGCTGACGCGCTTCACGCCGAGATCCTCCAACGCGCTGAGCGGCAGCGGGTCCTTGCCGGTGCCGCCCAGCACGTTGACCGGCCGCGGCACCGCCTTGACGAGCGCGGCAATGTCCTCGGCCTTGGCCATCCCGCAGGCATAGACGACGTCCGCCCCGGCTTCGGCCATTGCGGCAAGGCGCTCCAGACACTCCCTCAGCGGCTCGGGATGGCCGGTGAGGTAGGCCTCGCAGCGCGCCGTCAGCACGAAATCGGAGCCGGCGGCGTCGATCTCGGCGCGCGCGGCGCGGATGCGCTCGACCGCCAGGCCGCGCTCGTAGAGCGGCCGGGCGGGGTTGCCGGTAGCGTCCTCGATGGAGCAGCCGGCGAGCCCGGATTCCATCGCCTGGCGGACGGTGACCGCGACGTCCTCGGGCGCGTCGCCATAGCCTTTCTCGAGGTCGCCGTTCACCGGCAGGTCGGTGGCTCCGACGATGATCCTGGCGTGGAGCAGCGATTCCTCCCGGCTCATCTGCCCGTCGCGCCGCCCATGGGTGGCCGCAAACGCCGCGCTCGCAGTGGCGATCGCCTCGAAGCCGAGTCCTTGAAGCAGCTTCGCCGTGCCGATGTCCCAGGGGTTAGGCATGACGAAGAGACCGGGGCGCTGGTGCAGCGCCCGGAAGCGGCCCGCCGGACTTCCAGAGTTCATGTCGATTCTCGTCTTGAGGGTCGGATCTCGCGCAGGGGGCGTTCGGCCAGATGGCTTAAGCTACGCTTAATGCGTCCCGATGCTCGTCAGCAAGTCTCGCAGGTCTAGCTTGGGCGCTCCCCGTCTGCCCGGGGGCCTTACACCGGGACATCCGGAGATCTCCGCCTCCCGGCCCCGTTCGGATACGCCGGCCGGACGCCCTGCATGGGCGGGAATGGCGATATCGTACAGCAGGTTTTCGCCGGGGGCTAAAATTCCTACAGATTTGTGGTTTTTGCATTCTGCGTAAGACCTTGGCTCCACCATCCTGACAATCATATCCCCGTGGACTGCCCGTCATAGAAGCGATCGGAGGCGCCTAACATCCGCGGACGAGCCGCAGCGCGTCGTCGCCGGTGGTCCGCAAGAGCTCCCCCGTTTTTTCGCCGGGCATGCTCAAAAAATCCGCCTCAAGCCGCAAGGCATCGTCGAGGCGCGCGAGATAGTCGTCGCGCTTGATGTCGACCGCGCCGAACTGGGTGAGATGCGCCGTGAGGAACTGCGTGTCGAGAAGCCGGAAGCCGCCCCGTCTGAGCCGCGCCACCAGATGGACGAGCGCTACTTTGGAGGCGTCGCGCTCGGCGGAGAACATGCTCTCGCCGAAGAAGGCCGCCCCGAGCTTCAGCCCGTAGAGCCCGCCGACCAACCGGCCTTCGCGCCACGCCTCGACCGTATGCACGTGGCCATGGCGGAAAAGCTCGCCGTAGAGGCGGCGGATCGGCTCGTTGATCCAGGTGACGCGCCGGCCGGTTCTGGGCGCCGCGCAGCCGGTGATGACGCCATCGAAATCGCTGTCGATGCGGATCTCGAAAGTGTCTGCGCGGACCGTCCGCGCCAGCCTCCGGGGCACGTGACAAGCATCGAGCGGCAGCACGCCGCGAAGCCGCGGCTCGACCCAGTAGAGCGTCGGATCGTCGGCCGAATCGGCCATCGGAAAGATGCCGCAGGCGTAGGCGCGCAGGAGCAGCGACGGCGTGACCACCTCGTCCCGGCTCTGCGGGCGCGCCACGGCCCTAGCGCTCCCCCGCGCTGCGCTTCACCAAGAACTCCTCTAGCCAGCGGATGTCGTAGGCGCCGTTGGCAATATCAGGCTGGGCGACGAGATCCTGGAAGAGCGGGATGGTCGTGCGGATGCCGTCCACGACGAACTCATCGAGCGCGCGGCGGAGCCGCATCAGCGTCTCGACGCGGTCGCGGCCATGCACGATCAGCTTGCCGATGAGGCTGTCGTAGTGCGGCGGCACGGTATAGCCCTGATAGACGCCGGAATCGACCCGCACGCCGAGCCCGCCCGGCGGGTGGTAATAGGTGATCTTGCCCGGCGCCGGGGCGAAAGTCGCCGGGTGCTCGGCATTGATACGGCATTCGATCGCGTGGCCGGAGAAGGTGATGTCCTCCTGTCGCATCGACAGCGGCGCTCCGGAGGCGACGCGGAGCTGCTCGACTACGAGGTCGATCCCGGTGATCGCCTCCGTCACGGGGTGCTCGACCTGCAGCCGAGTGTTCATTTCGATAAAGTAGAACTCGCCGTTCTCGTAGAGGAACTCGACGGTGCCGACGCCGGAATAGCCGAGATTTGCGATGGCTTCCGCCACCGTCGTGCCGATCCGCCGGCGCTCCGAATCGTTCAGCGCCGGCGACGGCGCCTCCTCCCAAATTTTTTGGTGCCGCCGCTGCAGCGAGCAGTCGCGCTCGCCCAGATGAACCGCCCTGCCCTGCCCATCGCCGAGCACCTGGATTTCGATGTGGCGCGGGTGGCCGAGATATTTCTCCAGATAGACGGCGTCGTCGCCGAAGGCCATGCGCGCTTCGGTCCGGGCCGTGGAGAGCGCGCGCGGCAGGTCGGCTTCCGTCTCGGCGACCTTCATGCCGCGCCCACCGCCGCCCGCCGCCGCCTTGACCAGCACGGGATAGCCGATCTCCGCTGCAAGGCGCACAGCCTCGACGTCTTCGCGGATGGCGCCCGCCGAGCCCGGCACGACCGGGATGCCGAGCCGGGCCGCGGTCTCCTTCGCCTGGATCTTGTCCCCCATTATGCGGATGTGCTCCGCCGACGGGCCGATGAAGGCGATGCCGTGGGCGTTCAGGATGTCCGCGAAACGGGCGTTCTCGGACAGGAAGCCGTAGCCGGGGTGCACGGCGTCGGCGCCGGTGATCTCGCAGGCGGAAACGATGCGCGGGATATTGAGGTAGCTCTCGCTCGCCGGCGGCGGGCCGATGCAGACGCTTTCATCGGCAAGCTTGACGTGCATGGCGTCCGCGTCGGCGGTCGAGTGCACGGCGACAGTGAAAATACCGAGCTCCTTGCACGCCCGCAGGACACGGAGCGCGATCTCGCCACGATTGGCGATCAGGACTTTTGAGAACATTGCGGTCTCGTGCCGCCCTATTCGACGATCATCAAGGGCTCGCCATATTCTACGGGCTGGCCATCTTCCACCAGTACCGCGACGACCTTGCCACCGCGCGGCGCGGCGACTTCGTTCATGTGCTTCATGGCCTCGACGATGAGAATCGTCTGGCCGGCCGCCACATTGTCGCCGACCTCGACGAAGGGCGGTGTCCCCGGCTCAGGCGAGCGGTAGACAGTGCCCACCATCGGCGAGGGTACGCAGCCGGGATGGCGGGCCGGGTCGGCGAGCGAGCCTTGCTGCGCCGGGGCCTCGATGGTAGCCGCCAAGGAGGAGGGCGCCCGCTGCGGCTCGGCGTAGCCGATCTGCATAGGCGCGCCGCCCCGCGCGACGCGAATGCGAAAATTGTCCCGCTCGATCTCGATTTCCGACAGCTCGGTCTCTTTGAGTAGCGCGGCGAGGTCGCGGATCAGGTCCTTGTCGATGTCCTGTTTCTTCTCAGCCATCCTCAGGTCCGTTCGTATCTGCCCGGCCGCGAGCCGGCGATGCGAATCGCCGGAGAATTGGATCATGCCCCCGCGATGGGTGCGGCCGATGCCGAAACGCTTCGCGGCGGAAGGCGTTCATGTCAGCGCACCGGTCTCCGGCAGGAAGGCGCCCGCCTTATAGGCAATTCGGCCGGCTCCGCAAAGCGCTGTCACACGGCTGCAACAGAGCCGGCGCATTGTCCCGCCGAGACTTGCCGAAGCCGCGGCTGAGTCGCAGAGATACAGCGAGCGCGAGGGCCCGGTTTTCCCCGCAATTCTCGCTACCGCACGCCATATTTAGGTGACGGGGCGGAATCACCCACCAGCCTTTGTCAAGTCCTTGACGCTGGTCCTTCGCCGCGACTAGCCTTGCCTTTCGCTGTCGAGTCCATGTGGACGAGAGCGGCTGTTCCCGAGAGTTCGTGCGCATTGCGGATGCCCGGTCGGATGCTCCTACCGGGGGTGGGATTTTGCGTGCAGGCCTGGGGACACAAAATGTGGTGTATTACGATCTGTTAACTCCTATGTGTTGAGTTTAGGATCGGTGCGAACGGCGCGGTGGTTTTGAACGCGTGGGTGCCGGACCTTCGAAGATTGCACAGCCGGACCGTCGGGTCCGGTGTAGAATGGCCGGCCGAAGGGTGCGGCCCGGGCTAGGAATGGAGCGGGGCAATGCGCATCGAGCGCTGTTACACAAAACGCGGCGAGTCGCCGTACGAGACGATTCCCTTCCGCGCGGCGACCAGCGAGATACGCAACCCAGACGGGTCGATCGTCTTCCGCCTCGACGCCGTGCAGATCCCCGCCGCCTGGAGCCAGGTGGCGACGGACATCCTCGCGCAAAAATACTTTCGCAAGGCCGGCGTGCCGGCGCGGCTGAAGCGCGTGGAGGAGAACGCCGTCCCCTCCTTCCTGTGGCGCTCGGAGGCCGACCACGAGGCGCTGGCCGCACTACCGGAAGGCGAGCGGTTCGTCGCCGAGACCGACGCGCGGCAGGTGTTCGACCGGCTTGCCGGCGCCTGGACCTACTGGGGCTGGAAGGGCGGCTACTTTGGGACGGAAGAGGACGCGCGGGCGTTCTTCGACGAGCTCCGCTTCATGCTCGCCACCCAGAAGGCGGCGCCGAACTCGCCGCAATGGTTCAATACGGGGCTGCACTGGGCCTACGGCATCGAAGGGCCGAGCCAGGGCCATTACTACGTCGATTTCCGCACCGGCGAGCTCGTCAAGTCGGAGACCGCCTACGAGCACCCGCAGCCGCATGCCTGCTTCATCCAGTCGGTCTCCGACGACCTCGTCAACGAGGGCGGCATCATGGATCTGTGGGTGCGCGAGGCGCGGCTGTTCAAATACGGCTCGGGCACCGGCTCGAATTTTTCAAGACTGCGCGGCGAGGGGGAGAAGCTGTCGGGCGGCGGCCGCTCGTCCGGGCTGATGTCGTTTTTAAAGATCGGCGACCGCGCGGCGGGCGCCATCAAATCGGGCGGCACGACACGCCGGGCCGCCAAGATGGTGGTGGTCGACATCGATCATCCCGACATCGAGGCCTACATCAATTGGAAGGTCAAAGAAGAGCAGAAGGTGGCGGCGCTGGTCACCGGGTCGAAGGCCTGCTCAAAACACCTCAGCCTGATCATGAAGGCCTGCGTCAACTGCGAGGGTCCGGGCGAAGACTGCTTCGACCCGCAGAAAAACCCGGCGCTAAAGCGGGAAATCCGCGCCGCCAAGAAGGCCGGCGTGCCGGAAAGCTATATCCAGCGGGTCATCCAGTTCGCCCGGCAGGGCTACACGAAGATCGAATTCCCGGTCTACGATACGGATTGGGATTCGGAAGCCTACCTCACCGTCTCCGGCCAGAACTCCAATAATTCCGTCCGCGTCACCGACGATTTCCTGCGCGCGGTGGAAAAGGACGAGAACTGGAACCTGACGAATCGGATCAGCAGAAAAACGGCGAAGACGCTGAAGGCGCGCGAGCTGTGGGAACAGGTCGGCTATGCCGCCTGGGCCTCCGCCGATCCCGGCATCCAGTATCACACGACCATTAACGACTGGCACACCTGCCCGGCAGACGGGGAGATCATCGCCTCAAATCCCTGCTCCGAATACATGTTCTTGGACGACACCGCCTGCAATCTGGCGTCCCTGAACCTCCTGCAGTTCCACGACGCCGCTGACGGCAAATTCGACGCAGACGCCCTCGAGCATGCGGTGCGGCTGTGGACGATCGTGCTGGAGATCTCGGTGCTGATGGCGCAGTTCCCGTCGCGGGAGATCGCCCGGCGCTCCTACGAATACCGCACGCTGGGGTTGGGCTACGCCAATATCGGCGGGCTGCTGATGACCTCCGGCATCCCCTACGATTCGGCCGAAGGCCGCACCATCTGCGCCGCGATCACCGCATTGATGACCGGAATTTCCTACGCGACCTCGGCGGAAATGGCCGGCGAGCTCGGCCCCTTCCCGGCGTTTAAGCGGAACCGCGAGGGCATGCTGCGGGTGATCCGCAACCATGCCCGCGCCGCCCGCGGCGAAACCGACACCTACGAAGGGTTGCAGACGCCGCCGGTGCCGCTTTCGCATGCGCGCGGTGAGTACGCGGCGCCTGCTTGGGAGCACCTGGGCGCAAGAAGCACGCAGGCATGGCAGCGCGCGGTGGCGCTCGGCGAAAAGCACGGTTTCCGCAACGCGCAGGCGACGGTGATCGCGCCGACCGGCACGATCGGCCTGGTCATGGACTGCGATACGACCGGCATCGAGCCGGATTTCGCGCTGGTCAAGTTCAAGAAGCTGGCCGGCGGCGGCTATTTCAAGATCATCAACCGCGCCGTCCCGGAGGCGCTCAGGACGCTCGGCTATGCCGAAGGCGAGATCGCCGAAATCGTCGCCTATGCGGTCGGCCACGGCACGTTGAAAAGCGCGCCGGGCATCAACCACGACACGCTGAAGGCCAAGGGCTTCACCGAAGCGAAGATCGCCGAGCTGGAGGCCGGCCTCGCCGCCGCCTTCGACATCAAATTCGCCTTCAACAAGTTCTCGCTCGGCGAAGCCTTTTGCCGCGACGCGCTGAAATTTTCGGACGAGCAGATCGCCGACCCGCAGCTCGACCTGTTGGCGGCGATCGGCTTCTCCAAAAAGGACATCGACGCCGCCAACATCTTCTGCTGCGGGGCGATGACGCTGGAGGGCGCGCCCTACCTCAAGGCCGAGCACTACCCGGTGTTCGATTGCGCCAGCCCGTGCGGGCGGCTCGGCAAGCGGTCGCTGTCGACGGAGAGCCACATCCGCATGATGGCGGCGGCGCAGCCTTTCATCTCCGGGGCGATCTCCAAGACCATCAACATGCCGAACGCGGCGACCGTGGAGGATTGCAAGGCCGCCTACATGCTGTCGTGGAAGCTCGGGCTGAAGGCGAACGCCCTCTACCGCGACGGCTCAAAACTGTCGCAGCCGTTGAATTCGTCGCTGATCGCCGACGAGGAGGACGACGAGGAAGATGCGGCGGAAGCATTCGCCGCCCTCCCCGCCCCGCACCGCGCTTCCGTGATGGCCGAACGCATCGTCGAGCGGATCGTGGAACGCGAGGTGCGCATGCGCGAAAAGCTGCCGCACCGCCGCAAAGGCTATACGCAGAAGGCGATCGTCGGCGGCCACAAGGTGTATCTCAGGACCGGCGAATACGACGACGGCCGCATCGGCGAGATTTTTATCGACATGCACAAGGAAGGCGCCGCCTTCCGCGCCATGATGAACAACTTCGCCATCGCCATCTCGCTCGGCCTGCAATACGGCGTGCCGCTCGAAGAATATGTCGAGGCGTTCACCTTCACCCGCTTCGAGCCGGCCGGCATGGTGCAGGGCAACGAGGCGATCAAGAACGCCACGTCGATCCTCGACTACGTCTTCCGCGAGCTCGCCATCTCCTATCTCGGCCGCCACGATCTGGCGCATGTGCAGCCGGAGGACCTTGGGGCGACGACGATCGGCCGCGGCGTCGAGGCGGAGGACCACATGCGCCCCGCCGCGCCGGTCAGCCATGGCCTGGTGCGCGGGCAGACGCAAAAATTCCGCGTGCTCGACAACGATTCGCGCGGCGAGCCGAAAGGCCAGGGCGGCGGCGGCGCCAAGGCGGCGGGATCGGGGGTGATCGCGGCGATCTCGCCGGCCAAGCCGACGCTCGGCGGCGGGGGCGGCGGCGCGGCGACGGCGTTCCGCCGCGACGTGGCGCCGGCGCCGGAGGCGAGCCCGGCGGGCGAGCCGGCCGGCTTCGCCGCCAACGCCCCGCACGCGCACGACCATGCGGCGGCCCCGGCGCAGAGCAAGGCCGCCAAGGCGGCGGAAGCGCGCATGAAGGGCTACGAAGGCGAAAGCTGCGGCGAGTGCGGGAATTTCACCATGGTGCGGAACGGCACGTGTTTGAAGTGCGACACGTGCGGCAGCACCAGCGGGTGTAGCTAGTCTCGACAGCGTTGGACCGCTTAGCGACCGCTTGAAACCTGAATGAGAACACACTAGGAACATTGGTTGTGTGCTACGCAGCCCGGACAGGAGGAGGGTTAGATGGCTGACGGTAATAATTACTGGACTACAAAGCGCCCCGATGGCTGGGCGGTGAAGAAAGAAGGTGCGTCGCGGGCATCATCTATTCACTCCACCCAAGGCGACGCTTGGGCGGAAACACGCCGATTAGCTAGAGGATCAGGTGGTGAGGCATTCCTGAAAGGAGGGGATGGCAGGATTCGTGCTCGAAACTCCTACGGTAAAGATCCCTATCCGCCGAAAGGATAGGAGTAGAGTTGGCCAAGAAGCGCCTGCCCCTCGCGATTTGCTACGATTTCGACGGGACGCTCGCTCCTGGCAACATGCAGGAGCGAGACTTCATTCCTGCCATAAGGATGAAAACAGCTGCCTTCTGGCGTGAGGTTGCTGAACGCTGCAAAAAGCACGAGGCAGACAACATACTGATCTATATGGGGTTGATGCTTGAGAAGGCCCAGGCTGCCGCTGTGCCGGTGAGAAGAGCCGATTTTGCCAGCTATGGACGTGCACTTCAACTCTTTACCGGAGTTGATACGTGGTTCAATCGAATTACGACATACGGACGTCTCGGAGGATTTGACGTTTCTCACCATGTGATCTCCTCCGGAATCCGTGAAATGATACTGGGGAATCCAGTTGCAAAGTATTTTGATAATATCTACGCTTCATCCTTCGTATATGACCACCATGGCGTCGCCACATGGCCTGCGCTCGCTTTGAACTATACCACTAAGACACAATATCTATTCCGTATCAACAAGGGTGTAAAGCACGTCTACGATCATTCGAAAATCAACGATTATGTTCCTCCCGCGGAGCGGCCGATCCCCTTTACGAACATCATCTTCATCGGTGATGGCGAAACAGATGTCCCGTGCTTCCGACTAGTGAAGGAGTTAGGCGGGCATTCCATCGCTGTCTACGCAGCTCGCAAGAAGGGTGCTAAGGGCCGATCGGATAAGCTCCTCAGCGAAGGGCGGGTCAATTTTGCAGTTGCCGCTGACTATTCAGAAGGTAAGGATCTCGACAGAGCAGTTAAGGCGGTAATGGAGAAAGTCGCTGCGGATACCTATGTGCATCGCCTGGGTACGAAATAAACGAGCCCCGGAACGTTCCTACATACCTTTCGGCTAGTCCGGACTGATCGACAATGGACAGCGACTTGTGACGAAGCCTGCGGCTTTCGGCTCGATTGTCGCCTCTCGGCAGCTGCCATTCGTATTCGATGACGTCCCAGCGGGCGAATTTCTGCGCGTCGTCCAACGTTCGAAAGGCTACCGGATAGAGACGAACCCACCTGCCGTTCGCGTTGATCCCGGCGCAGCAAACCAATTCACCGTGCGTTTCCCCAACCCGAGGAGCCGCCTTAACAAGGATGGTAGCCCTTTCCATTCCCGGCAGATCGGGCGTGTCCGCTCTTCCGGTCATTCTCTCTCGCAAAGCCGGCCGGCACTCCCAGGTGCTCAACCGAAAATTGGCCTCGTTCGAGGATGGCTTCAACGACAATCTTGCGGTGGCACGTTTTCGGGTCGCGCTCGTAACACATCAGGCAAACTTGGCCTTGCTGGGCTTCGGCGATCACCTCTTCCAGATCGGCCTGACCCTCGTGCTTCTGCAGGTGGCCGCGGAAAATCCGTTCAAAGGCAGCGAAGTCGCCCCGCCTGGCGGCGTCCCGCCCCTCTTTCGGGTCGCCAAGCGCACGGAGGTGAACGTATTTGATCCCCGCCTCATCCAAAGCAAATCGAAGCGGGTTCTTGGAAAAGCCCTTCACACGCGAGCTTGGGCGGTCGCGGATGTCGAAAAGGCAAGTGACGTCCTTTGCCTGAAGGACGGCGATGAAGTCCTGGACCTTCGTCCCCTCGTAGCCGATCGTGTGTATTCGAGTTCCGTCCAAGGTTTCACTCCTGCGCGATGGGCCAGCGCGTCTGGGCGGCCCGGAATGCGAACCTGAACGACTCAGGACAACCGCGTTGACTAAATGGCAAGTCCGCGCCCTGGGAGCAATGCGACGCGGGGGTTGGCGGGGTGAAGCCGCAGCAGCGTCCTTGTCTGCGGCGAGCGAAGAATCCCGGATTTCATCCGGGCTACGGGGCGCCCGCGCGGCGGCGATGAGCCGATGCGACGGGGCGCGGGTTCGCACCGGGTCTTGGCGCCACGCTGCGGATGAGCGCGCCTTCGATGCCGTCGGCGAATTCCGGATCGGACCTGATCGCCCCAAAACTGCGCGGCTGCGGCTCCGGCTCGCCGTCCGCCCGCATCAGGGCCAAGTGGCCGGCCAGCGCTTCCGCGGCATTTTCCAGCGCCTCGTCGAGCGTGTCGCCGGCCGAGACGCAGCCCGGCACGTCCGGGAAGCTGACGCCGTAGCTTGTGCCCTCATCCTTGTGCACCAGCGCGATGTAGGCGGGCATTTCGCTCCCTCCCCTGACGACTGCGCCTGACGAGAGGTCGAGCACCCTCGATGTCGTCATGCCAGGGCTTGACCAGGCTTGACCCTGGCATCCATTCCGTGACGGCGAAGCTTGTGGGCGATGCCGATCTTGCTCACCCTTGCGCTAGCGGGGCAGACCGTAACGGATCGTCAGCGAGGCGCCCTTCCCTTTCGGGGGTTGCGACGTGATCGCGTCGTGCGGTTTCATCAGACTTATCATCGCTTCGCAGCAATTCGGCATTCGGTGATCCGGGCCCGGATAGGAGCCCAGCTCGCGGTGCAGCTCGCCGGAGTTGATTTCGAGCTCCTGCCGGGCCGCGCGTTGTGCCGCCGCGAGGCGTTCGCGGATCGCGGCGCGGAAATCCTCGGTGCTCGGCTTGGCGCCTTCGTCCGGCATCTTGCGGCTCCGACCGTCCGGATTCGCAACGGAATGGATGCCAGGGTCAAGCCCTGGCATGACGACAAATGGAGGAGCGCCGGGGCTTGCGGCTCTCACCGTCTGCGCTCGGCTTAGAGACCGGCATCTTGCGCCTCCGTCCGTCCGAGATTCGCAACGGAATGGATGCCAGGGTCAAGCCCTGGCATGACGACAGATGGAGGAGCGCCCGGAGGCCGAGTTGCAGCCCGGCATAGCGGGTTCCACTGCCGTAGCTCGTCCCTCGTCCGTGTGCACCCGCGCGAGTAGGCGGACTTTTGTTGTTCGATGCCTTCTCTGCCGCGCCTGACGATACGTCGCGCGCCCCTGAATGTCGTCATGCCAGGGCTTGACCCTGGCATCCATTCCGTTCCGCTATGCGGTTGTGCGCGGATACACCTACATCCTCGCCTCGAAGAAGGGCGGCACGCTCTATACGGGCGTGACCAGCGACCTGCCGCGGCGCGTCTGGGAACACCGCGAGGGCCTGACGCCGGGCTTCACCAGCCTTTATGGCGTGAAGCGCCTGGTATGGTACGAAGAATTTTCGTGGGTCATCGACGCCATTGCGCGCGAGAAGGCGATCAAGTCCTGGCCGCGCGCCTGGAAGATCGCATTGATTGAAGAGGAAAATCCCGAGTGGCGCGACCTCAGCTCGCAGCTGCTGATGTTCTGAGTTCTGCACCGTTGCGGGGCTCCGGCGTTACGGAATGGATGCCAGGGTCATGCCCTGGCATGACGGCAAGGGAGGAGCGCCGCGTCGGAGCGAGAGACCGATCCCCGCTGGCGCGACCTCGCAGCTGCTGACGTGCCGAGTTCTGCACCGTTGCGGGGCTTCGGCGTTACGGAATGGATGCCAGGGTCAAGCCCTGGCATGGCGACAAGGGAGGGGCGCGCATCGAGAAGACCGTCGCGAGTGGGGCGACCTCACCTCGCAGCTGCCGACGTGCTGAGTTCTAAACCGTTGCGGGGCTCCGGCGTTACGGAATGGATGCCAGGGTCAAGCCCTGGCATGACGACAAGAGAGGCGCGCCTGCGTTCCTGAAAGGCGGTGCCCTACGTTCCCCCTCATCCGACCGCTTCGCGGCCACCTTCCCCCACAAGGGAGGAAGGTTGAAGGGCGCCGCACCCTACGGCGTGGCGGCGTAGCCCGGATGGAGCGGCAGCGAAATCCGGGGTTGCGAGGGTGAAGAACCCCGGATTTCATCCGGGCTACGGAGCTACCCCCCGCGCGCGACGTTCGCCACTTGCGGCGCGGGCGGGAGCGAGAGCAGGCGCCGCGCCTCAGCGGCGGTCGCCACGGGGCGGCCGTATTCCGCGCAGAGGTCGGCGACGCGGCGCACCAGCTCGGCGTTACCTGAGGTGAGCCGGTCGCGGTCGAGGCGGATGTTGTCCTCCATGCCGGTGCGGCAGTGGCCGCCGAGCTCCAGGCACCAGCGGTTGACCTCCAGCTGGGCGCGGCCGATGCCGGCCGCCGTCCAGGTCGCGTCGGGCAGCAGCCGCTTCAGCTCGGAGAGCTGGAAATCGAGGATCTGGCGAAGCGGCGGCAGCGCGTTCCTGATGCCGAACACGAATTGCACGTGCAGCGGCCGGGGGATGAGACCCTCGCCGGCCAGCTCGGCGGCCGAATAGAGCATCGCAAGGTCGAAAACCTCGATCTCCGGCTTGACGCCGTAGCGGAGCATTTCTGCGGCAAGCTCGCGCACGAAGGCGGGCGGATTCTCGTAGACGATGGTGGGGAAATTCACCGAGCCGGTGGCGAGCGAGGCCATGTCGGGCCGGAGGTAAAGCATGGCGCCGCGCTGCGCCGGCTCGCGGCCGCGCCCGCCGGTGGAGAACTGGACGATGATGTCCGGGCAGTGCTTGCGGATACCGTCCTGGAAGGCGGCGAAGCGCTTTGGGTCGGACGAGGGGCGCTGCTCCTCGTCGCGCACATGGACGTGCACCAGCGCGGCGCCGGCCTCGTAGGCCGCGTGCGTCGCCTCGATCTGCTCTGCGACGCTGACCGGCAGGGCCGGGTTGTCCTCCTTCCGCGGCACCGAGCCGGTGATGGCGACGGCGATGATGCAAGGGTTTTTCATCGGCATTGCGGGGAGGCGCTGGGGTCGGGCCGGCTCATGGCGGCCGTTCCGGCGAAAGCTGCCGGCGCTCCCGGCGGAGCGAAGCGGCGCGGCGGTGGCCCTCCAGCCCCTCGCTGGCGCTTTGACGCACCGCCGGCGGCGCGACCGCCGCCACGCCGCGCTCGTCGAGCCATTGATGCGTGCAGATCTTTACGTAGGAGCCGACCCACAGCCCGCCGGTGTAGCGGGCCGCGCCCATGGTCGGCAGCGTGTGGTTGGTGCCGCAGCACTTGTCGGAATAGACGACGCTGGCGCTCTCGCCGATGAACAGCGAGCCGTAGTTCCGCAGCCGCCCGGCGAAGGCTTTCGGGTCGCGCGTGTGGACCTGCAGGTGCTCGGCGGCGACGCTGTCGGAATAGGCGATCATATCCGCCTCGTCGGCGCAGACGACGATCTCGCCGATAATGCTCCCAGGCGATGCCGGCGACGTCGGCGGTGGGGAGCCCCGCGAGCTGGCGCGCCGACCTCCGCGCAGGACGTGCTTCCGCCAGCCGCGGATCGGTGGTGATCAGGCCGACGCGGGTGCGCACATCGTGCTCGGCCTGCGCCAGGAGGTCGGCGGCGATCATCTCGGCGTCGCCGGTTTCGTCGGCGACGACGAAGATCTCGCTCGGCCCGGCGAGCTGGTCGATGCCGACCGGCCCAAAAACCTGGCGCTTCGCCTCGTTCACATAGGCGTTGCCCGGGCCGACGATCTTGTCGACGGCGGGGACGGTTTCAGTCCCGTAGGCCATCGCGGCGATGGCCTGGGCGCCGCCGACCCGAAAAATCCGGTCGGCGCCGGAGAGCTGGCAGCCCGCGACCATCGCCTCGTGCGCGCCGGGCGGCAGGCAGGCGATCACCTCGTCGCAGCCGGCGACCTTGGCCGGCACGATCGTCATGACGGGCGCCGAGAGGAGCGGATAGCGTCCGCCGGGCACATAGGCCCCGATGCGCTCGATCGGGATCACCCGGTGGCCGAGGAAAAGGCCCGGCAGGGGCTCGGCTTCCAGCGGCAGGATGGTGGCGAGCTGCAGCCTCGGCAAACGCGCGCACCCGCTCGATGGCGAATTCGGTGTCGCGCCGCGTCTGCGGATCGAGCCCGGCGACCGCCTGCGCCTTAGCCTCCGGCGACACTTCGAAGCGGTCCAGCTCGACGCCGTCGAATTTTTTGGCGAAGCGGCGAACGGCGCGATCGGCCTCCGCCCTGACGGCGGCGAGCACCTCCTTCACCACGCCGGCGATGGCGCCGGTGTCGCTCCCGGCCTCGCGCGAAGGCGCCTTGACGTAGCGGACGCGCTGGCGAATTTTCGCGTCTGACACAGGATCCTCCCCGGCGCTTCGATGCCGGAAACTCTCAGACATTCCGGCGATAGACAATGGCGCGACCGGTCGCTCAGGCGCCCCTGGCCAAAGCCTGCGCTGCCGCAATGAGCGCAGCGTTGCCGTCGGCCTGCTCGCCGGCCTCGTAGGCCTCGTGCGTCGCCTCGATCTGCTCGGCGACGCTGACGGGAAGGGCCGGGTTGTCCTCCTTGCGCGGCACCGAGCCGGTGATGGCGACTGCGATGATGCAGGGTTTTTCACGGGCGTGCCGGGGATGCGCCAGGATAGTGTCTCATGGGACACCCGACTCGTGCTCCTTCACGACGGGATAGTCGCGGCGGTCCAGCATGTCCCGCAGCAAGTCGAACGGATTCATGTGGTGGCCAGCGAAGTCGGTTTGACAGAACATCGCCCTGAATCCGATCGGGCCTCGCCGGGCCTGAAAAGCCGCCGAGCCTTTCTTATGCGAATAGTCCGCCGCCTAGCCTCGCAACCGGTAGCTCCTCATGTGTGGCCCCGGCCCGGGGGTGCAAAAGTGAATGCAGATGACCCACGCTGGTGCAGTCATGTGTCCGGTGTGTCGACGCGACAACCGCCCTCACTGAGAGCGGCGGCCTCTTTGTTGTTATCTCGATGTTGAAGCGATTGCGCCCGAATGATACAACGGCGTTCTCACTCAGAATTTCCGGGTGATTACGGGAGGCAAAGATGGAAGGTGTTTCGCAGCCGAACGTTGATCCTGGCTTGGGGGCGCCAAATCCAACGGGCTCAAAGCCGCCGCGATACGAACAGCCGGAGATGGTCGATCTCGGTGAGGTCCGCAAACTAACCAGAGCCACGCACAACGGTACGAATACGGACGGCGGGTCGGATACCTATTTCTGCTATAAGACGTAGGCAGCACTGCGGGGCCGGCGCAGGGGCAGAGATGCCGCTGCCCTGGCTTGCCTGCAGCGCCACAGTTCGTTGGACTGGCATAAACGAGACAGTCATCCTGCTCGACCTCCAGCGCGGGACCTATCTCGCCATGGACCCCGTGGCATCAACGATGTGGCGCTTGATCCTCCGGGAACGGAGCCGGCGTGATGTCATCGACACTCTTTCCCGGCTCTACGGCGAATCCGCCGTGCGCTTGGCGACTGATCTGGACAGGTTCGTGGACCGCTGTTCCAAGGACGGCTTGTTGACCGATCCGCATTGTCGGGAGCCGGAACGGGTGCAGCCCCGAATGGAACACCGCCGCAGATCGGTTTCGCTCTGGCACGCCTGGTCCTGCATGGCCAAGGTAGCATGGCTATTGCACAGAGGAGGGTTCCCCCTTGGCTACAAAGCCATCACCGGATTGGCCGAACGGTGTCCGCGCCAACCTGCGTCCTCACAGGTCGTTGATCGCGCGCTACAGAGTTTCTTGGCAGCCGAAAACTTCTTTGTATTCCGCTCCGCCCCAGATGACTGCCTAGTCCGCACGCTCGCATTGTTTCTGTTTCTTCGCCGCCTCGCCGTTCCGGCTCAGCATTGCATCGGGGTCCGCACGGAACCTGTCTTTGCTGCACATGCGTGGGTCGAGATCGCAGGCCAAACGCTGCTTGAAGCCACGGACAACGGTGCGCCTTTTTCTGTTCTAGCCAAGGCGTGAACCGTTTCCTTCTCCGCGTCGATCCGCTCTCTTTCGCCGTTCACAGCTGCGACGATGCAGTTCTGACAGCTGGCGCGGCCATCTTCTTCGCGGGCTTCATCGGCAACCACACGGAGCTACGAGAGGCCGCACGACAAGACGGTTCCGGCCCCGATCCGGACGGCTACACGGACGCGAGGCTGTTTGCGTGGGCCTATGGACGCTGGGGTACAGACGTTTCGCGGCACGTGCTCGGTGAATTTGCCGCCGCCGTCGTTGATCATCGCGCGAGAACCGTTCTCCTCACCCAGGACTCGCTAGGCCTGCATCCGCAATTCTATGCCACGCACAATGGGGATATTTTTGCGGCCTCCCACCTTCTCGATCTGATATCAGCGCTGGATATCCGCGCTGTTGACGAGGAGTATATCGCCGATTTCATCGCAACGAGCTTACCTTCTTCTTCGAGAACCCCATTTTGCGGCGTTCACCGGTTGAGCTTTGGCTCAACTGAAATATGGCACGCCGGACGATGGACACGTCAGTGGCCATGGCGACCGGACGATCTTCCGCCCGCTCGCCTGTCAACGGCCCAGCAATATGAAGAGGCACTGCTGGATCTGCTCGGCCGCGCGGCCAACTCGGTCGTGCCGCCTTCTGGCAAAATATGGTGTGAACTCTCCGGCGGGCTAGATTCCTCGACGGTCCTGGCACTCGTCGCACCCCGTTGTAAGCGAATCGAGGCGTTCTCGTTTTTCCACAATTCGCTCTTGGATAAAGAACACGAATGCATACGGTCCGTGCTGGCGAAATATCCGGTCAAGCTACATACGGCCCATATCGAGGACCATCCGCCCTTCTCCGCATTGCCGTCCAGCTTCTGCGCGGAACCGGGTACGGAAATCGTTGCGCCGCAGCAGCAGGCATATGACCAGCTTCTCGCCGCCCATGACGTCGGCACCGTCCTTACGGGGATGGGGGGCGACGCCGCGTTCGGCAGCCAAGATTGGGCGCCCCATCATCTGGCGGATTTCGCCGTCACCGGCCGGCTGCGCGGAGTTTGGGTGGCGGTTCGGCAGTGGCGAAAAGTGCACCCTTCCAATCGCTCGTCGCTGTTTTGGCTGTGGAAGTACGCGTGCCGGTCCGCCATCCGCCACCAACGCGGACGGCTGCTGAACGCACCGGCCCTGCACCGGTTTCCCAGTTGGCTCGACGGCGACTACGTCCGCACCATGCGCCTTCACGACCGGTTCGATCGGCGCCCGACGCCGCGGTGCCAGGTGCCTGGCCGCGAAGCTCTATGGCAAGACGCCTTTCTCGACGCTTCAGTGCTCAAGGCCGGTCACGCGCTCCACAAGCACGCCGAGTTCCGCCATCCGCTTTTTTTCCGGCCACTCCTCGAGTTTCTCTTCTCGATCCCCTACGAGGAGAGGAGGCTCGCGGACAGAGACAGGGACCTGCAGCGACGAGCCTTGGCTGATATCCTGCCCGAGCAGGTCCGGTTGCGGACGACCAAGGAACTCGGCGCAAAGGCTCTATAATGAGGCGCTGCGAACCAGCCGGGAGTGGCTGGATCTGCTGACTACCGCGCCACGCGTGGTAGCCCGGGGCTACGTCGAGCCGCGCGCCTGGAATATCGCCGTGCAGCGGGCGCGCTTCGGCGCAATCAACTCCATTCGGCACTTCTACTCGGTCGCGTGCCTGGAGGCCTGGCTACGCCTTCTCGAGACCACCGCGCCGCAACGTTCCTGGCGCTCGGATGCGAAAAACTCTCAGACATTCCGGCGATAGACAATGGCGCGACCGGTCGCTCAGGCGCCCCTGGCCAAAGCCTGCGCTGCCGCAATGAGCGCAGCGTTGCCGCCGGCCTGCTCGCCCGTCGGCAAAGTCCCGCCATCCTCCAGGCCGATCCGCGCATCCAGAC
The DNA here is from genome assembly GCA_963846475.1 of uncultured Alphaproteobacteria bacterium. Classification (GTDB taxonomy): domain Bacteria; phylum Pseudomonadota; class Alphaproteobacteria; order Rhizobiales; family Afifellaceae; genus DASWJZ01. The sequence continues at coordinate 764,842 of CAWJVZ010000004.1, forward strand.
CCCAAGCCAAAGCGGCGCGGTAGAGGGGCCACATCGTCGCGTCGACGCCGTGCAACAGGCGAGGCAGCCGAATATCGGCCCCGTCGAGGACGGCGACGATGTCCTTGGCGACGCGGAGACCAACGGCGGCGTCCTGCTCGTTGATCTCGATCAGCACGCGCAGGCATTGCCGCGCCCCGGCGAAGTCGACGAAGCGCCTGGCGTCCCGGACGGACCAGAGGCCCGCCTCCACGCCGATGCCCTTGCCGCGGACGAGGCCGATGATCTCGGGGGCATCCTCCTCGATGAGATTGACGGAGACGTAGTCCGGCAAAACGCGCCAATCGCGGATATGCTGGTGACGCGCGCGCCCGACCGGCGCAATCCACCAGCCCGTCGATATGCCGACGGGGGTGCCCGGAACGCTCGCCCTGATCGCCTGGAGCGCCGCGGCGATGTCGTCGGGATGCAGGCTTTCCTTGCCCGCGCGATCGCGAGGGTGCACGTGCAGTTCCGCCGCACCCAGACGCACGACAGAATCGGCGTCGCGGGCAAGCTCGTCCGCCGTGCACGGCAATGCGGCGTTGAATTGCTTGCTTCTTCCGCCGTTCAGACAGGCCTGGAGCATGCCGCTATCCTGCTTCTTCCCGGATCTCCGCGAATCGGAGCTCGTACGACCAAGCTACTTCGGCTCTCTGCGTTTCGCCGGTTTTGTGGTTCACTTGGCTCCGCACAAGGAACAAAGGGGTACACCATGATTGCGAACAGAGTTGCAGGCGCCATCGGAAGCCTCGTTGTGGGAGTGGTGCTCGCCACCGGATCGGCATCCGCCCGCGACCTGACGATCGTGTCCTGGGGCGGCAATTATCAGGATGCCCAGCGGGAAATCTACTTCGAGCCGTACAGCAAGGAGACCGGCAAGCCGATCCTCGAAGAATCCTGGGACGGCGGCTTCGGCGTGCTGGCGGCAAAATTCCAGGCGGGCTCGCCGAACTGGGACATCGTCCAGGTGGAGACGGAGGAGCTGGCGCTCGGCTGCGCAGACGGGATGTACGAGCCGGTCGACTGGAGCCTGCTCGGCGGCGAGGACAAGTTTATTCCCTCCGCCGTCCACGAATGCGGCGTCGGGGCGATCGTCTGGACGACGGGCCTGAGCTACGACGCCGACAAGCTGACGACGCCGCCGACAGGCTGGGCGGATTTCTGGGATGTCGGAAAATTTCCCGGCAAGCGCGGGCTTCGCCGCGGACCCAAATACGCGCTGGAATTCGCCTTGATGGCCGACGGCGTCGAACCGGCCAAAGTCTACGAGGTGCTGGCCACCCCGGAAGGCGTGGACCGGGCCTTCGCCAAGCTCGACGAGCTGAAGCCCCACATCGTCTGGTGGGAGGCCGGCGCGCAGCCGATCCAGCTTCTCGCGTCCGGCGAGGTCGTCATGACCTCCGCCTATAACGGCCGTCTCGCCGGCATTAACCGGACGGAGGGCAAGAATTTTCAGATCGTCTGGCCGGGGAGCATCTACGCCATCGACAGCTGGGTGGTCCTGAAAGGCTCGCCGAACAAGGAGCAGGCATTCGATTTCATCCGCTTCGCCAGCCTGCCGGAGAACCAGTCCAAGCTGCCGGAACACATCGCCTACGGCCTGCCCAACAAGGCGGCCGGCGAGATGGTGCCTGACGACCTGGCGGCCGAGCTGCCGACGGCCCCGGCCAATCTCGAGGTTGCCATCCCGCTCGACGGCGACTTCTGGGTCGACAACATCGAGGCGCTGACGACGCGCTTCAACGCCTGGCTCGCGCAATAGCCCTTCGCCGCGATTTCTGCCGCCTGCCCGATCGGCGGGCGGCAGATCCTCTCGCATCCACGCTGCCGGCGAGCGGGCGGACGTCCTGATGGACCCCTATATCCGGTTCGAGGCGGTCTCGAAGGCCTTTGGGCAGGTCCGGGTGATCGAGAACCTCAACCTCGAAGTGACCAAAGGCGAGTTTTTGAGCCTGCTCGGGCCGTCGGGTTCCGGCAAGACGACGATCCTGATGATGCTGGCCGGGTTCGAGGCCGCGACCTCGGGGACGATCTGGCTCGAAGGCAAGCGCATCAACGAGCTTCCCCGCACAAACGCGGCATGGGCGTCGTGTTCCAGAACTACGCGCTGTTCCCGCATATGAGCGTGGCGGAGAATGTCGCGTTCCCGCTGCAGATGCGCGGCGTCGCCAAGGCGGAGATCGCCCGCCAGGTCGCAACGGCGCTCGACCGGGTGCAGCTCGCCCATCTCGGCGACCGCAGGCCGGACCAGCTCTCCGGCGGCCAGCAGCAGCGCGTCGCGCTGACCCGCTGCCTGGTGTTCGAGCCCAAGGTCATCCTGATGGACGAGCCGCTCGGAGCGCTCGACAAGCAGCTCCGCGAGCAGATGCAGCTGGAAATCCGCGAGCTGCACCGCCGTCTCGGCCTCACAATCGTGTTCGTCACGCACGACCAGTCGGAAGCGCTGACCATGTCCGACCGCATCGCCATTTTCGACAAGGGGCAGATCGCCCAGATCGGCACCGCGGGAGAAGTCTACGACCACCCGCAGAACCAGTTCGTGGCGCAGTTCATCGGGGAGACCAACCTGCTTAACGGAACGATCCTGGCAAAGGAGGGCGGCTCCCTGCAGGTGGCGCTCGCCGACGGGTCGAGGATCATCGTCGAAGCGCCTGCCGGACTGGGCGGCAGCGGCGCGGTGGCGATCTCGATCCGGCCGGAGAGACTCATCCTGGGCGGACGGGAAGGCCTGGCTAACTCGCTACCGGCCGATATCGACGACGTGGTCTACCAGGGCAATCATCTCCGGCTCCACCTTTCGAGCGGCCGGGTCCGGCTGGTGGCACGCTGCGACCGGACGGCGGCGCGATGGGAGGTCGGCAGTCGGACCTCGGTGTCGTTCGCCCCGAGCGACTGTTCGGTGTTCCCGGCATGAGCCGAAATTCCGCCGCCGCCAGGCTGAGGGCGGCAGCGCTGGTCGCGCCGCTGCTGGCGTTCCTCGCCGTGTTCTTCGTGTGGCCGTTGTGGACCATGATCTCGGTCGCGGTCCGCGACGACGCCGTCAGCAGCGCCCTGCCGCTGACCAGCGCCGCCATCGGCGCGTGGAACGGCACGGGAGCGCCCGGCGGCCCCGTCCAGGCGGCGCTGGTGGAGGATCTCAGAGCCGTTGACAACGCGACGCTCGGCCCGGCGGTGCGGCGGTTGAACAGCGACCTTTCCGGCTTCCGGACGCTGATGAGCCGGACCGCGGCAGCTGCCAGGGAGGCAGACCAAGGCATCGACGTCGACCTGGCAAGAGTCGATCCGCGCTGGGCGGAGGAGCGTTTCTGGCTCGCCATCCGCAAGGCGACGATATCCTATACCGACCGCAACCTGCTGGCCGCCGTCGACCTGACCCGCGATCCCTCCGGCACCATTGCCGAGCTTCCGGCCGGGGCCTCCGCCAACCGGCTGATCATCTGGCGGACCTTCACGATCGCCGGGATCATCACGCTCGTCTGCATCGCGATCGGCCTTCCCTACGCCGTCCTCACTGCCTCGACCACCGGCTGGAGGCGCAACCTGCTGCTCCTTGCCGTGCTGTTGCCGCTGTGGACGTCGCTCCTGGTGCGGACGGCGGCCTGGTTCATCCTCCTGCAGAACAACGGCCTGATCAATTCGACGCTGATCGACCTCGGCATCGTCGACGCGCCCCTGCCGCTGATCTTCAACCGCGCCGGGGTGATCATCGCAATGACGCACGTCTTGCTGCCGTTCATGGTGCTGCCGATCTACAGCGTCGTCACGGGAATCCCGAAGAACCTGATGGCGGCAGCGGCCTCTATGGGCGCCAGCCCGCTCAGGGCATTCTGGCGCGTCCTCCTGCCGCTCAGCCTGCCCGGCGTGCTCGCCGGGTCGCTGCTCGTCTTCATGGTGGCGATCGGCTATTACATCACCCCGGCGCTGGTCGGCGGGCCGAACGACCAGATGCTCAGCTCCATCATCGCCTTCTATGCCTTGCAGACCGCGAATTGGGGCATGGCGGGCGCGCTCGGCCTCATCCTCCTGGTCGTCACCACGATCCTCTATCTCCTCTACGGGCGGCTCTCCCGGGCCGGCTCGCCGGCGCGAGGCTGATCCGATGCTGCGCGTCGCCCAAGGCGTGTTCGGCGTCGCCGCCGTAAGCTTTCTGCTCCTGCCGCTGGCCGCGATCCTGCCGCTCGCCTTCACGTCGAGCATTTTCCTCAACTATCCCATCGAGGATTTCTCGCTTCGCTGGTTCGGCGCGCTGTTCACCGCCGAGGCGTGGCGGCTGTCGATCTTCAACAGCCTGGTGATCGGTTGCGGCGCCACCCTGCTGTCGGTCGTCCTGGGCACTGCCGCCTCGCTCGGCCTGCGCGGCCAGAACCTGCCGTTCGCCAGCGTGTTTCGAACACTGTTCCTCCTGCCGATGGTGGTGCCGGCCGTCGTCCTCGGCGTCGGCCTGCAGATTTCCCTGGTGAAACTGGGACTCGCCAACAGCTATTCGGGGGTCATCCTGGCGCATTCCGTCCTGTGCATTCCATTCGTCGTGGTCAGCGTCGCCACGGCGCTGCAGGGCATCGACCCGACAATAGAGCGCGCCGCCGCCAGCCTCGGAGCGGGGCCGTCGACCGTGTTTCGGCGGATCACCATGCCCCTGGCGCTGCCCGGCATCGTCACGGGCGCGGTGTTCTCCTTCGCGACGTCGCTCGACGAAGTCGTGCTGACCCTGTTCGTCGCCGGCCCGAATCAGCGGACGCTCGCCCGCCAGATGTTCGCCAGCATTCGCGAGAACATCTCTCCGGCGGTCGCGGCAGCGGCGTTTCTGCTGATCCTGGGAACCCTGCTTCTGGCGGGGCTGGCCGCTTTGCTGCGCCGGCGGCGCTCGCAGCACGTCCAGATGGAGTTCGGGCCCTGAGCCGGTCGCGCAGCTCCTTCGCCGCCGCCGCGCCGCGCGTCTTAATCAGCAATGGCCTTGTTACCTGCCTTGAAAGCACAGCGTGTCGCGCTGAATACATTTTAACGCTACAATCGTGCCAAGCGGAAAGGGTTCTTCCCGACTTGCTGCACATTGAGGCAGGGGCCGGTGTACTCGTTTCTCGCGGGGGAATGGGTTGATCAGTATTCCGTCGGGGGACCTCGACCGATTTTCTCAAGCCGATCGGCGCCATCGAAACGCACGAGCCCAGGCGCGTCCCCTAAGAAGCTTGCGGTCCGATAAATACCGAAGATATCTGTCGACTGCCTCTAGGTCCACATCAACGCCGGGGCCATTCTTCTGCGATTGCGCGACGAAGTAGTCGAAGCCCCACAGGTGCGCATCTCTCGCGAAGAAATCAGCCGTTAAAGGAAAGCCCGACAGTTCGAGAACCGCACTCTCGTCTGCCATGAAAAGCATGTTGGTCAACCCGGCACCGTGCATACCAACCATCACCCGCGCGCCTGAGAAGGCTTCAATCTGCAGCTCCGGCGGCACCTCCGAGACGACCATTGTCTCGAATCCATACCGGGACAGCCGCTCCTCCAATGCCGCTTCATTGGCTATCTCGCGGTGGAACGAAGTACTTCTACGGTCTTTGCGGGATATGTAGAGCGGCTTTCCAGATTTTCCGGTGGAAGCCACTGCGTTTTTTAGCTTGTGCCGCAGATGCATCATCGCCGGAATGCAAACGCCTTTGGGACTAACAGGGTTTCGAGCGATGACTGCTCTTTTCAGATGAAGTATATGCCGACGCTGATAGATGATCTGTCGCGCCCCGAACACTGCTTCCGATAGGAGCCGCTGTAGAAGCAGCTGCTTCTTACGATAGGATAGTATAACTGCAAGCTCCTCACCCACCTCCTGCTCGGCTCGTTCAAGGAAATAGGAACGACCTAGTATTTCGTGTACGTAATGATAGAAATTGCCCTGACGAAAGTTGGTGGCTACAAAAAAAGTGCCGTCTAGTTTCCTGATCGGGTAATCTGCCTTGATCGAAACGCTTCGGCTTATCGGGTCGAAGTTGGTATCTGGGGACACGTGAAGGACCGTATGCTTTGCCTTAACATGGACGAACAGGATCTCTCGATAGAGGTAGTGATTGCCGATGAGAACTGCTCCGTTGGGAAATACATAGCAGTCGTCGACGATCATAATCTCGGGTGGAATCGACTGAACCAGGTGACGGGGTTGCCAAGCCGGGGGAAGCGGCAGGCCGCTGCTCGACCTGAGGGCGAAATCCGGAGGGGTCTCGCCGACGGTACGCACGTCCAGGCCCTGTTCTCGAAAGCGAGCGAAGGTCCCGTCCTGGATTTCTAGGCCGAACAAAGATCTCATGTGCACCTGCCGAAGCGTCGAGCACCTTCGCAATACGGAGCCAGCCAGCCGTGGTCAATTTGGCAGCTGTCGGGAGCGGTCCTTCTCGGCCGGAGCCCTCCTGCGCAGCCGGGTTGCCAGCCGAGCGGCAATTGTTAAAAGCATCCACCTAACGAAAAAGCCAGGCCAGCATGAAATTCGTTGATACGGAGCGTTTTGGGAGAATTGTCGATCAGGTAAGGCGGCGACTCCCCGGGGTCTCGATGCACACGTTTTTCGATGTGGGCGCCAATGTCGGCCAGACCGTCGGCTCCATGCTGGCCCATTATCCCGAGGCAGCCGTCTACGCTTTCGAGCCTGCCCCGGAGTCCTTTCGCAAGCTCGCTGAGGCGTGGGGTGAACTGGCAAATGTCGCATGCTACCAGCGCGCCCTGGGGGCGGAGGCCGGCACTGTGCATTTTGTCAATCAAGGCGTGGCGCAAACGAACAGGGTGGTGCCTAGAGCAGGCAAGCGGACCACCAATGTGGAGGTGCAGACCGGCGACTCCGTTTGTCGTGAGCTAGACATAGAGCACATCTCTTACCTCAAGATAGACACCGAGGGCCACGATCTGAACGTGCTGCGCGGCTTTCCCGAGATGCTATGCGGACAGGCAATAGATCTCATTCAGGTCGAGGTGGGCCTGAACCCTGAAAGCAGCACTTACTATACGTCGATGGAAGACCTGAAATCACATCTGGAACAAGCGGGATACAGGCTGTTCCACATTCAGAAGCCGAACTATGAGCGTGAGGTGCGTGACGGCGTCAAATATTCCGCTCCGTATCTGAGATATTGCAATCTGATATTCGTCTCACGGGCGGTAATCAACAGCAACAGCGTTCCGATCCCGCCACGCCAGCCGAGCTGACCCATAAACGCGCGCCGCGCAGGTCTCTGCCGGTGCGGAAAGTAGCCGGCGAGCAGAGCGTCCGTTCGCCCCGGCCAAGCGATTGAGCTACATCGCCTCGGCGCCGCGGCCCATCGCCGCCACGCCGGTCCGGCAGACCTCCACCAGCCCCATCGGCTGCATGATGGCGATAAACTGCTCGATCTTCGCGGTGCGGCCGGTCAGCTCGAAGATGAAGTGCTCCGTCGTGGCATCGACCACCTCCGCCTTGAAGGCGTCGGCGAGGCGGAGGGCCTCGACGCGCTTTTCGCCGGTTCCCGCCACTTTCACCAGCGCCAGCTCGCGCTCCAGCGGCTTCTCCTGGTTGCGGCTCCGCGCCAGCACGGTGAGGTCGGTCACCCGGTGGACCGGCACCAGCCGGTCGAGCTGGTTGCGGATCTGCTCCAGCACGGCGCGCGTGCCCGTCGTCACCACGGTGATGCGCGACAGATGCTGCTCGTGCTGCGTTTCCGAGACGGTCAGGCTCTCGATGTTGTAGCCGCGCCCGGAGAACAGCCCGATGACCCGCGCCAGGACGCCCGGCTCGTTGTCGACCAGCACGGAAAGCGTATGCGTCTCCTCCGGATCGTGGCGATCCTCCATGAAGTAGGCGGAGGCGGGCGGCTCGAGCGCGGGTTCTTCGGTCATCTTGTTCACCGCCCTACACCATCACTCTCCCGCCGGCCTCGACCGCCTGGGCGACCGCGTCGTCGGTCGCCTCGGCCGGGAGCAGCATCTCGTTGTGCGCCTTGCCCGAGGGGATCATCGGGAAGCAGTTCTCCAGGTTGGCGACGCGGCAATCGAAGATGACCGGCCGCTTGACCGCGATCATCTCCTCGATGGCGTCGTCGAGATCGGCCGGGTGCTCCGCCCGCAGGCCGACACAGCCATAGGCCTCGGCAAGCTTGACGAAATCCGGCAACGAATCCGTATAGGAATGCGACAGCCGGTTGCCGTGCAGCAGCTGCTGCCACTGCCGCACCATGCCCATATACTGGTTGTTAAGGATGAAAATCTTGATCGGCAGCTGGTGCTGCACGGCCGTCGACATCTCCTGCATGGTCATCAGCACCGAAGCGTCGCCGGCGATGTCGATGACCAGGCTGTCGGGATGCGCCACCTGGACGCCGAGCGCCGCCGGCAGGCCGTAGCCCATCGTGCCGAGCCCGCCCGAGGTCATCCAGCGGTTCGGCTCCTCGAAGCCGTAGAACTGCGCCGCCCACATCTGGTGCTGGCCGACCTCGGTGGTGATGTAGGTGTCGCGGTCCCGGGTCGCCGCATAGAGCCGCTGGATGGCGTGCTGCGGCATGATCACCCGCTCCGACGGCCGGTAGGCGAGCGACTTCCTGCTGCGCCAGCGGTCGATCTGCGCCCACCAGTCCTTAAGCGCCGGCTTCCTCGACTTGGCGACTTCCTTGCGCCAGACGATCAGCATGTCCTGCAGCACCTCCGCCGCATCGCCGACGATGGGCACTTCGACGCGGATGTTTTTGTTGATGGAGGAGGCGTCGACGTCGACGTGGATTTTCCGCGAGCCGGGCGAGAAGGCGTCGGTGCGCCCGGTGATGCGGTCGTCGAAGCGGGCGCCGATGCAGATCATCACGTCGCAATCGTGCATCGCCATGTTGGCTTCGTAGGTGCCGTGCATGCCGAGCATGCCGAGCCAGTTGTCGCCCGAGGCGGGATAGGCGCCCAGCCCCATCAACGTCGAGGTGATGGGAAACCCTGTCGCGGCGACCAGCTCGCGGAGCTTCTGGCTTGCCTCGCGGCCGGAATTGACGACGCCGCCGCCGGTGTAGAAAAGCGGCCGCTCGGCGCGCGCCATCAGCGCCACCGCGCGGCGGATCGCCTCCGCGGAGCCTTTGCCGGGCGGCCGGTAGCCGGTATGGCCGCGGCGCACTTCCTTGGGCCCGAGGTAGGTCCCCTTGGCGAACTGGATGTCCTTGGGGATGTCGACGACGACCGGGCCGGGCCGGCCGGTCGTCGCCACATAGAAGGCCTCGTGCAGGATGCGGGAAAGGTCGTTAACGTCCTTCACCAGCCAATTGTGCTTCGTGCAGGGGCGGGTGATACCGACCGTATCGCATTCCTGGAAGGCGTCGTTGCCGATCAGGTGCGTCGGCACCTGGCCGGTGATGCAGACGACGGGGATGGAATCCATCATCGCGTCGGTGAGCGGCGTCACCATGTTGGTCGCCCCGGGACCCGACGTGACCAGCGCCACGCCGGCCTTGCCGGTCGAGCGCGCATATCCCTCGGCGGCGTGGCCGGCGCCCTGCTCGTGGCGGACCAGGATGTGCTTCACCTTGTCCTGCTGGAAGAGCTCGTCGTAGATCGGCAGCACGGCGCCGCCGGGATAGCCGAAGATGTGCTCCACGCCCTGGTCGGCGAGCGCCCTCAGGACCATTTCCGCTCCGGTCATCTGCTCTGGCATCTCGGTCCTCCTGGACTCGCCTCGCTTGGCGCCGGACCAACAAAAAAGGGCCCCGAAGGACCCCTGTGACGCGCATCACCGTTCGCGGCGGCTACAAGGCCGCCCCGGTGATGCGCAACGATACGATAAGCTCGCGCTTCGACATGCTGGTCATGTAATCGACCACAGGCCTCCCGGTCAAGCTACTCTCCAGTCGCCGCTAAGAGGCGGCAATTGGGAACTTCGGCCCATAACCGGCCGTTGGTCCTGCGAGTGGGGCCACTCAAACCGGGACAATCGAAATGAGAAGGATCGTTTTTGCCGCCCTTTCGGCGGCCTCCGTGGTGCTTTGCGGAGTGGCGGTGGCGGAACACAAGGTAGGCCATACGCAAAACAATCCCGGTGCGCCGGGTCAGGATAGGGCATGCCTTGTCACGACGGCCGGCGGCATCAACGGCCGAGTCGTTTCGGGGAAATGGCTTCCTCGCAAGGCTGCCCAGGCTCAAGCGGACAACCAGACCACTTTTGTCGGCACGGCCCCTGTGGCTAGCACGAAGCAAGGCTGCGAGAGCCTAGGCTGATAAGCCCTAAATAATGGGACCCTGCCGGTGAAGTAGCCGGCAGGGCCCCTATTGTCCCGCCTCCGGTCAACAGGGGCCGTGACGAAGATGCTCGAAGCCCAACAGATTTTCAAACTGAGGACTACCTCCAGCCGGGCCGACGACGGCTTGAGACGCCGGGCCAGAGGCTTGATCAGAGCAGATTGCGCCTTCCGACTGGCTAAGCCAGGATGCCGGGAGCGAAGGAGGCGGTCTGGATGTCGCATGCGGGTGGTTGCTTGTGCGGCAAGCTGCGGTTCCGGGCCGATGCCGAGCCCTTGTGGGTCTGCCACTGCCATTGCGAGATGTGCCGGCGACAAACCGGCGCGGCGGTTGCGACCTATGTCGGATTTCCGGCAGGATCCGTGGCCTGGCTCGGCGTCGAGCCAACCCGCTATCGCTCGTCCCGCGACGTAGAACGGAGCTTCTGTCCTACTTGCGGCAGCACGATCGGCTTCCACCGGGTCCATGAGACGAGCCTTTGCCTGGGCAGCTTCGACACGCCTTCCGACCTGTCCGTCGAGACGATCTGGACGGGTCATGTCTGGTACAAGGAGCACGTAGCCTGGTTCGACACGGCCGATGATTGGGTGCGGCACGCCGAGTTTTCGCCCGGTCGCGCTGCGGAACTCGCGGCGCTCAGCGGCCAATCGATCAAGGGCTGATCCACCCGACCGCGCCTCTCTGCGCCCACACGACTGCCTGACGCGCAGGTCGGCGCCAGCCGCGAAACGACCGCTCTAATCTCTCGTTAAGCTTGCTGCCTAACCCGATCTTCACGGCTCTGGTCTTTATTCCATCGCGAAAGTTTTCTCTAAAAATCGACCAGGAGCGCCCGCGTGTTCATCAACGGTTCGGAAATCCTGCAGAGCCACGACCCCAAGCTCGTGCTGCTCGCCGCCGCCATCTGCGCGCTTGGCTCGTTCATAACGCTGTTCCTCTTCGGCCAGGCGCGGGAAATGCACGGCCAAGGCCGCAGCGGCTGGCTGTTCCTCGCCGGCTTCGCGGCGGGCGCCGTGATGTGGACCACACACTTCGTCGCGCTCCTTGCCTTCCAGCCGGGGATCGGCATCGGCTTCGATCCGGCGCTTACCGGCGGCGCCTTCTTCGTCGCGGTGATCTTCGCGACCATCGGCCTGGCGGTCGCCGCCTACGGACCCGGAGCGTCCGGCTTCGTCGGCGGCGGCATCGTAGGCCTCGGCGCGGCCGCCATGCATTTTACCGCGATGAGCAGCCTGCACATTGCCGGCATAATCGCCTGGAACCCCGTCACGATCGCAATGGGCGTGGTGCTCTGCACGACCTGCGGCGTGCTTTCCGTGGGACGGGCGCACACCGAAGGCCGCAACGTCCAGGTCATCGCGCCGCTTTTTCTGGCCGCCGGCATCTGCATCATGCATTTCGTCGGCATGGCGGCGATCCAGATCGCGCCCTCCACGACCATTCCGATCCCGGCCAAGACCATCGATCCGACGATCCTCGGCTATTTCGTCACGGCGATGGCGCTGCTGCTGATCGGTACCGGCGTTGCCACCACGATGATCGCGCGCGGCGCCCGCAAAGAGGCGCAGACGCAGCTTCGCAACATCGCCAACGCATCGGTCGAAGGCCTCGTGCTTACGGATGGGACCAAGATCCTGGACTTCAACGAGAGCCTGCGCACCCTGGTCGGCCCCGACCGCGCGGCAACGCTCCGCAACATGCCGATCTGGGATTTCATCGAGTATCGCGGCGACCGCAGCCTGGAGCGGTTCGAGGCCCAGCTCCTTTCCGACGGCGGGCTCGTCCCCGTCGAGGTGATCGTCCGCAACACGCATGCGGACGGCGCAGTCCGCCGCATCTATGCCCTTCGCGATCTGCGCGAACGCCGCGCCGCCGAACAGCGCATCCTCTATTTGGCGCATTTCGACACGCTGACCGGGCTGCCCAACCGCGCGTCCTTCCAGGACCGGCTGGAAAACGATCTCGCCGCGATGCGGGCGCGCAGCGGCGAACTCGCCCTGATGATCGTCGACCTCGACCGCTTCAAGGAGATCAACGACGTGCACGGCCATGCGGCCGGCGACGAGCTCCTCAAGGCGACGGCGGCGCGCATCACGGCGCTCCTCTCCCACACTGAATTTGCGGCGCGGCTGGGCGGCGACGAATTCGTCATCGTGCAGACCGGCCGCGACCAGCCCGCTTCGGCGGCGCGTCTCGCCGACAAGCTGCTGGAGGTCTTCTCCAAGCCCGTCTCGGTCGCCGGACAGCCGTTCCACGTCGGAATGACGGTCGGCGTCGCGGTCTTCCCTAAGGACGGCGACGACTGCCGCAGCCTGCTCGCCAATGCGGACCTTGCCCTCTACCGGGCCAAGGAGCAGGGCCGCGCCCGCGTCTGCTTCTTCACCGCGGATATGGACGAAAGCGTGCGCGAGCGGCGCGTCCTGGCGCAGCAGCTGAAACAGGCGATCGACCGCAACGAGCTGGAGATCCACTACCAGGCGCAAGCCTCCGTCTCGACCGGCGAGATCATCGGCTTCGAGGCGCTGGCCCGCTGGAACCATCCGGTGCACGGCTTCGTCGCGCCGACGCAGTTTATCCCGATCGCCGAGGAGACGGATCTGATCCTGCATCTCGGCGAATGGGTGCTGCGCAAGGTCTGCCAAGAGGCAGCCGGTTGGACGCGCCCGTTCACGGTTGCAGTCAATCTTTCGCCGATCCAGTTCAAGATGGCCAACCTGCCGGAAATTATTCACCAGATCCTGCTGGACACCGGCATGCCGGCGCACCGCCTGGAGCTGGAAATCACCGAGAGCGCGCTCATCGAGGATTTGCAGCGGGCGCTCGATACGCTCCGCCGCATCAAGGCGCTCGGCGTGGCCATTGCGATGGACGATTTCGGCACCGGCTATTCGTCGCTATCGACGCTGCAGGCGTTCCCCTTCGACAAGCTGAAGATCGACAAGAGCTTCGTCGACAAGATCGGCTCGCGGCAGCAGGCAACCGTCATCGTCACCGCCGTGCTCGGCCTCGGACGGAGCCTCGACATCCCGGTCCTCGCCGAGGGCGTGGAGACCGAGCTGCAGCGCAAATTCCTCGACGGCGAATCCTGCCAGCAGGCGCAGGGCTACCTGTTCGGCAAGCCGGCTCCGCTCGACGGCATCCGCCACATCGTCTTCGGGACCGGTCAATCGGAATATGTACCCGGTGCGGAGGCGATGGCACTGCTCGACGAGCGGCGCAGGGCGCTGGCCAGCTAGCGGAACGCCTGCAGCGGCTCTGTTCGGACAAAGCCGGCCTGAGCGACTGAGCGCAAGCCCTCAGCCGGTCACCCGCTGCCAATCGCGCATCTGGTGGCGGAACCACGTCGATTGCCGCTTGGCATAGCGGCGCGTCGCGGCCTTGGCGCGCGCCAGACCCTCTTCGAGCGGAATTTCGTTGCGAAGGACAGCCGCGAGCTCGCCAACGCCGATCGCCTTCATGACCGGCAGCTGCGGCTCGAACTTTCGGACCAGCACCGCCCTCACCTCCTCCATCGCGCCGGCCTCGATCATCCGGTCGAAACGGTCCTCGATCCGCCGGTAGAGCGTCTCGCGATCCGGCTCGATCACGATGCGCATCGCTTCGCAGGCCGGCAGAAGCGGTGCGGGCTGCTCGTGCTGCCAATCGGCGAGCGAGCGGCCGGTCGCATCGATCACTTCGAGCGCCCGCAGGATGCGCTGCGAATCGCCCGGCCGGATCGCCGCGGCGGCGACGGCGTCGCGCGTCGCCAGCTCGGCGTGGAGCGTAGCCGCGCCGTCGGCGGCGAGCCGTTCCAGCCAATGCGCCCGCACGCCTGCATCGACCGGAGGCATAATCGCCAAGCCCTCGGTTAGCGCCTTGAAATAGAGCCCGGTACCGCCGACCACGATCGCGAGCGCGCCCGCTTCCCCTGCCGCCACGAGCACCGCCGCGACGTCGGTCAACCAGGCGCCTACCGAATATCGGGTCTCCGCCGGCACATGGCCGTAGAGACGGTGCGGCGCCCGCGCCTCCTCGGCCGCCCCCGGCCGCGCAGTCAGGATTCGGAGCGCATCGTAGACCTGCATGGAATCGGCGTTGACGATCCAGGCGCTGCGTCCCTGCCCTGCGGCCGCCTCCGCCAGCCGGAGGCCCGCCGCCGACTTGCCGCTCGCGGTCGGCCCGGCTATCAGCACCGCGCGCGCCTCCCCGACCCGATCGAGCGATATCTCCATGGCCCATGTCCTATCGCTCATCGCCGCGCCAATGAAGGCGCGGCTGACGGAAGGCGACGTCGATCGCGCCCGCCGCGCGCTCGACAGGAGCGGAGGGCGGGCGGCGTCCCCGGTCTGGCTTTCCCATCACGAGGCCTGCGACATTCCCTTCGAGGGCGCGGAACGCGACATCCTCGCCGAGGCGCGGTCCGAACTGCGCGACGGGCCGATCGACGTCAACGTCGTGCCGCAGCAATCCCGCCGCAAGCGGCTCCTCGTCGCCGACATGGATTCCACCCTGATCGAGCAGGAATGCATCGACATCCTGGCGGCCGAGATCGGGCTGGGTGCCGAGGTGGCGGGGATCACCGAACGCACCATGCGGGGCGAGATCGAGTTCGAGCCGTCGCTCAAGCAGCGCGTCGGGCTGCTAAGGGGCATTTCACCCGCTGTCGCAGCCAAGCTTCTGGCGGATCGGATCACGATCATGCCGGGGGCCAAGGCGCTGGTCGCCACCATGCGCGCTGCAGGCGCCTACACGGCGCTCGTCTCCGGCGGCTTCACGATCTTCGCCGGTCCGGTGGGACGGGCAATCGGCTTCGACGAGCATCGCGCCAATACGCTGCTGGCCGAAGCCGGCGCGTTCACCGGATCGCTAGCGGAGCCGATCCTCGGCCGCGCCGGCAAGGAGCAGGCGCTGCTCGAGCTCACCCGACAGCTCAAGCTCGACCCAATCGAGACGCTCGCAGTGGGCGACGGAGCCAACGACCTCGGCATGATCAGGCTGGCGGGGCTCGGCGTCGCCTACCGCGCCAAGCCGGTCGTCCGGGCGGAAGCCGATGCAGCGATCGATCATGCAGACCTGACCGGCCTTCTCTTCCTGCAGGGCTACCGGCGCGAGGAATTCGTCCTTGCTCCGGAGCTCCAATAAAGGCGCCTACTGCGCCTCCTCCATGCGCAGCGACACGAAGCGCAATTTGTTCTCGGCACCGGAAACGAGGAACATCACGGTGCGGCGACCCTCCGACTTCAGCTGCTCGACGCGCGTCGTGACGTCGTCAGGCTCCGAGACCGCCCGCTGGCTCACCTGCACGATCACGTCGCCCGCCTTGACGTTCTTCTCCGCCGCCTCGCTTCCCGTTTCGACGCCGGTCACGAGCACGCCCTTGACGCCATCGTCGATCGCGTAGGTCTGCCGGGCCTCGTCGGTGATCGGACCCAGCGTCAGCCCGAACAGGCTCCTTGCCGTCTCCACCGCCGGCGCATCCTTGTCGCCTTCCTTCGGCTCCTTGGTGGCGGCCGCGGCGATCTGCTCCTCGTCAAGGAGCCCCACCTCGACCTGCAGCTTCACCTCCTTGCCGTCGCGCATGACCGTGACCTCGACGACATCGCCGGGCGGCGTATCGGCGACGAGCTGCGGCAGCGAGCGCATGTCCTCCACCGCCTTGCCGGCGAACTGGATCACGATGTCGCCCGCCTTGATGCCCGCCTTCTCGGCGGGACCGTCGCCGGTCAGGCCGGCGATCAGCGCGCCCATCGCCTCTTTCATGCCGACGCCTTCGGCAAAATCCTCGGTGACTTCCTGGATGCGCACGCCGATCCAGCCGCGGCGGACCTCGCCGAACTCCCTGAGCTGCTCGATCACCGGCACGGCGATTTCCGAGGGCACGGCGAAACCGATGCCGATCGAGCCGCCGGTCGGCGACATGATGGCGGTGTTGATGCCGACCACCTCGCCCCCGAGGTTGAACAGCGGCCCGCCGGAATTGCCGCGGTTGATGGAGGCATCGGTCTGAATGTAGTGATCGTAAGGGCCGGAATTGATGTTGCGGTCGAGCGCCGAGACGATGCCGGCGGTCACCGTGCCGCCGAAGCCGAACGGATTGCCGATGGCAATCACCCAATCGCCGACCCGCAGCGCGTCGGAGCGCCCGAAGCGGGCCGCCTCCAAGGGACTCTTGGGCGTCACTTTCAGCACGGCAAGATCGGTCTTGTCGTCGACGCCGACGACCTCGGCCGTCAGCTTTCTGCCGTCGGCGAAATTGGCGGTGATCTCGTCGGCATCGGCGATGACGTGGTTGTTGGTGACGATCAGCCCGGACGGATCGATCACGAAGCCGGAGCCGAGCGACTGGACGGAGCGGGGCGAACCTCCGCCCCGGGAATTGTCGTCAAAAAAATCCTCGAAGAACTCGTCGTCCGGCGGGTTCGGCGCGTCCGGAACAGGATCGTTGCGGGAGATCGCGACGCGCTGCGACGTCGAGATATAGACGACGGAATCGAGGAGCTGCTCGGCCAGATCGGCGAAGGACAACGGCGCCCCGGCGGCGTTCGTCGGCAGTCCCGGGACGGCCGGCGCGCCGGGCTCGCCGACCACGGGCGGCGCCGCTGCACCTTCCGGCGGCAGCTCCACGACGGGGTCGTCGATCGGCAGATCGGGCGCCGGCAGGATCGGTGGCGGCAATGGATCGCTATGGACCGGCTCGTCGCCGGGTAGGGCCTGCAGAGGCGTTTCCTGGGCGGCTTCGGGCGCAGGCGATTGTTGCGCGCCGACCGTCACCGGCAGGCCGGCGGAAATCAGCAGCGCCAGCCCGCCAACCACTGATCCTCTGCGCAAGAGTTCAAGGCTCATTCTCAATTCTCCGCCGTCGCACTGGCGTTCTGCTGCGAAAACCCGGCGAAAGCACGACCTTTCGCCTTCACATTTGCGTTCACCCGCGGACCAGCCAAACGACTGCTACTCCAGCTGCAGCCGATACTACTCCGGCGATGCGCAGCGTGTCTCCCGGCATCTGCACGACCTGCCCGGCCATTTTCTTCATCAGGTCCGGAAACAGCGCATAGAGCACCCCCTCCAACGCGAGGATCAGGCCGATCGTCGCGACGACCTCGCTCATTGGGTCGTGGCGGCACCCGGAGCAGAATCGTCGGTAGCAGCCGGAGCAGCATCGGCTTCGGTCGGCATCGGCGCGCTTGCCGGCCCTTCCTGCGGAACCGACCCCGTCTCGGCCGGCTGATCCGGCGATGTCTCCGCGACCGGGGCGACGGGCGCAGGATTCGGCAGCGTGCCGCCTTCCCGTGGCGCCCCCGCGGAGCTGTTGAAGAAGCGGAAGAAGTCGGTGTTGGGCGACAACACGAGGGTCGTCCCGGTGCTTTCCAGCGCCCGGCTATAAGCCCGCATCGAGCGGTAGAACTCGAAGAAGTCCGGGCTCTGCTGATAGGCCTGCGCAAAGATGCGGCTGCGTTCGGCGTCGCCCTGGCCGCGCAGGATCTCCGCCTCGCGTTCCGCTTCCGCGACGGTGACGACCGCCTCGCGGTCGGCCTCGGCGCGAATGCGCGCGGCGAGCTCCGTGCCGCGGGCGCGCAGCTCCGCCGCTTCGGCCAGACGTTCCGCCTTCATCCGTTCGAACGTCTGCTGCGAGACTTCCGGCAGAAGGTCGGTGCGCTTGATGCGGACGTCGGTGATTTCGATGCCGACCTGGTTGGCGAGCGGGCGCAATTGGTTGCGCACCTCCACCATCATCTCGCCGCGCAGTTCCGACAGGGCCGCCTCGAAGCTCCTTTGGCCATAGACCTGCCGGAGCGCCGCATCGAGCCGGGTGCGCATGTTCTCGCGGGCGATCTCGAGGCTGCCGGAGACGTTCTCGCGGAACGCCCGCGGGTCGACGATGCGGAAGGCGACGAAGGCGTCGACGATGTAGCGCCTGCCGTCGCGGACCTGGACGCGAATGTCCTCGATCTCGAAGCTGAGCAGCCGATCCTCGATCTTCTGGACCGTCTCGACGAAGGCCGTCGGCACCTTGAAGTAGATGCCGGGCTCCTTGATCACGCGCTTGATCTCGCCGAAGCGGAGCACGATCGCCTGCTCGCGCTCGTTGACGATGAACACGGACGAATAGACCAGGAACAGCACCACCAGCAGGCCGGCGAGAAGGGTAGAGAGCCGTCTCATTGGGTCACCTCCGGTGCCGTCACGCGCGCTCCGGGATTCGGCGTCCCCGTCGCCTGGGAGGGGGTGCGCGGCATTGCCGGCGTCTGGTTCCTCTGCAGCTGGTCGAGCGGCAGATAGGGCAGGACGCCCGGTCCGCCCTCCTGGTCGAGGATGATCTTGTTGGAGCTCTGCAGCACGCGCTCCATCGTCTCCAGGAACAGCCGTTCGCGGGTCACGTCCTCCGCCTGTTCATATTCCGCCAGGACGGAGAGGAAGCGCTGCGACTCGCCTTCCGCCTCGGCAACGACCTGCTGACGGTAGCCGATCGCCTGCTCGCTGATCTGGGCCGCCTCGCCCCGCGCATCGCCGAGGCGGCGATTGGCATATTGTTCCGCCTCGCGCTGGAAGCGGTCGAGGTCCTGCTGGGCGCGCTGCACTTCCTCGAACGCGTCGGCGACGTCGGCCGGCGGGTCGGCCCGTTCCAGCTGCACGCCGACCAGCGTGATGCCGGCGTCATAGGCATCGAGCGTACCCTGCACCAGGGCGCGCACGCCTTCTTCCACCTCGGCGCGCCGCTCGGTGCGGACCTGTTCGGCCGACGAGCGTCCGACCAGCTCGCGCATGGCGCTCTCCGCGACGCGGCGCAGGAAAGCCTGCGGGTCGCTGACGTTGAACAGGAATTTCTTGGGGTCGCTCACCCTCCACAGGACGGAAAAATTGATCTCGACGATGTTCTGGTCGGCGGAGAGCATCAGATTGCCCTCGGCCGGCGCACGGCGGGCGTCGTCGGAGCCGATATATTCGCGCTGCACGGCGGTGGAGACTTTTTCGACGGTCTCGACCGGCCAGAAGATGAAATGCAGCCCTTGCGTGGAAACCTCTTCCTTCGGCTTGCCGAACACCAGCTCCTGCCCGAGCTGGTCCGGCTGGACCATGTAGACGCTGTTGGCCAGCACCAGCACCACCAGCGCGGCAATGACGAGGGCGACGATCAGGGCGTTGCCGCGGCCTCCCCCCGGCAGCGCCTTGCGCAGGCGGTCCTGGCTCCGTCGCAGGAGCTCTTCCAGATCCGGCGGCTGCGGGCCGCGCTGCTGCGGCCCGGAGCCCCACGGTCCTCCGCCGCCGCCTTTCCAGCCGCCACCGCCGCCAGGATTGTTGTTCCAGGGCATTCCGTGTCCTCTACCTCCAGCGTGCCCGCCACCTATGACGGGTTATAGATGAGGGCTGTCCGCTCACGCAATGATGCGGGATTTCGCCGCGGGACGCGCCTAACAACTCTTTACCGGCGCCGCTCATATGTCATGTAGCTGGCGCGCGCCGTGTCGCCTTCGCTGAAAGGCAGCTCTTCGCGCGACCTCTCCAGCCAATCCCCGGCCGCGAACGGCGGGAAGCAGACGTCCCCCTCCGGGGCGGCTGCCACACGCGTCATGTACAACCTGTCGGCCAGCGGCAGCGTTTCGGCAAAGAGCCCGGCACCGCCGATCACGCAAATCTCGGTCGCGCGTCGCGCCGCCGCCCGCTCGACGGCGAGGGCAAGCGCCGCGTCGATGCCATGCGCGACCAGCGCGCCTTCGGATGCGAAATCCTTTTGGCGGGTCACCACGATGCTGTCGCGCCCGTCGAGCACGCGCCCGATCGACTCGAAGGTTTTTCGGCCCATGACGAGCGGCTTGCCCATGGTGACCGTGCGGAAGCGTCGGAGGTCCGATTTAAGGCGCCAGGGCAGGCCTCCGCCGCTGCCGATGACGCCGTTTTCGGCCACGGCCACGACGAGCACCAGGGCCGTGCCGGTCACGCGGCTGCGGTGCCGAAGCGGGCGAGCTCGGGCCCGGTCAGCCGAAAAATCTGCCACTCGCCCAGCTGCGTGGCGCCCATCGCGCGGTAGAACCGGATGGACGGCTCGTTCCAGTCCAGCACCGACCATTCCAGGCGGCCCAGCTCTTCCTTGACGCAGCGTCGGGCGAGCGCCGCGAGGAGCGCCTTGCCGATGCCTTTGCCACGCAGCTCGGGGCGCACGAAGAGATCCTCCAGCCAGATGCCGTGGCGGGCCAGGAAGGTGCAATAGCTGTAGAACCACAGCGCGAAGCCGGCCGGCTCCCCCTCCCATTCGGCGATGTTGCAGAAGACCCTCGGCTGCGCGCCGAACAAGGTGTCGCGGACGCGCTCCTCGTCGGCCTCCACGGCACCGGCAAGCCGCTCGTATTCCGCGAGTCCCTTGATGAACGCCAGGATGATTGCTGCATCCTCGGGACGAGCGTCGCGAACGAGCAGAGTCAAGCTGCCCTCCGCGCTGGCGACTTATTGCCGGCCATCAGCGCCCCTTCAGACTGCCACGACGGCGGGGATGTGCGCCCAAGGCTGGTAGCCGGACAGCTCGAAATCCTCGTAGCGATAGTCCAGCACCGAGGCCGGCCGCCTCAGCAGCCGCATTTTCGGCAGCGGCCGCGGCGCGCGGGCGAGCTGCTCGCGCGCCTGGTCGATGTGGTTCAGATAGAGATGCGCGTCGCCGAGCGTGTGCACGAACTCGCCGGGGTTAAGGTCCGCGGCCGCCGCCATCATCAGGGTAAGGAGCGCGTAGGAGGCGATGTTGAACGGCACGCCGAGAAAGATGTCGCCGGAGCGCTGGTAGAGCTGGCAGGAGAGCCGGCCCTCCGCCACGTAGAACTGGAACAGGCAATGGCAGGGCGGCAGCGCCATCCGGCGGATTTCGGCGGGGTTCCAGGCGGTGACGATCAGCCGGCGCGAATCCGGGTTGGCGCGGATCTCGTGCTCAACCTCCGCGATCTGGTCGATAATGGCGCCGTCCGGGCCGGACCAGGAGCGCCATTGCTTGCCGTAGACCGGGCCGAGGTCGCCGTTTTCGTCGGCCCATTCGTTCCAGATCGTCACGCCGTTGCGGTTCAGGTAATCGACATTGGTGTCGCCGCCGAGGAACCACAGGAGCTCGTGGACGATCGATTTGACGTGCAGCCTTTTCGTGGTGACGAGCGGAAATCCCTCGGCGAGGTCGAAGCGCATCTGGTGGCCGAAGAGCGACAGCGTGCCGGTGCCGGTGCGGTCGTCCTTACGGACGCCATGGTCGAGCGCGCGCTGCAGGAGGTCGAGATAGGCCTTCATGCGGGGAGCATAGCGCGATTCCCACGGCGAAGTCGCGCCTCCGGGCGCGCTTGATCATCCCGCGGCCTCTCGGTCCGAGGTGATCAAAGAGCCTTTTGGCCTCCTCGCTTGAGGAGAGCGCGGAGCGCCTGAAGAACGCCTCGCAAATCTTTTAATGGCGCGCTCAGGCGGCCCCGCGCGGCGTAATACGTTCCCCGACTCGTCCACTCTTCCTCGCCTCGGCCCTAATCGGCGCCCGTGGACCAGCGTGAGCCGACATCCACAGGCCCCTTTCGCGCCGGGCGCCTAGCCGGCACACAGCGGCAGAGGGATTGCTCCCTCGGGCGCACCCTCCGGGGAACGCCGTCCCGGTCCTTGACCGAGGTCCGTGGCGGCGCCGCCCACTGCTCCCGAAGAGTGCCGGTCCGCGCGTTCCGGTCCCTCGTCGAGCAGCGGTATTTCGCGAGCTAGCACAACGAGGAGGGTTGTCTAGGATTTTTCCCGCTCCGTCCGGATGAGCCATCTCCTGGAGCCCAAACAGTGCGGACCTCATCCCCACGACAAGGGTAAGGTAGACTTGCGGCAGACGGCGAAGTCCAGCCGCGGCTGCGGTCCAACGGCCACTGCCCGGCATTGCTCGGCTCTTTCTGACCCGCCAGTTTCGGCAGAAGCCGCAGCTGATCGAGCGGCAGAGCCTCGTCCGCGGCGTCCGCCGCTGACCCGACCCAGAGGGTCGCGGACGTGCTGGTGACGGCGTGTGGCACACGAAAGAACAATGTCTCGGCCCCGGTCCGCCGAATTCCGGCCAAACTTCAGGCTAGCCGATCCGCCTCAACCGTCAAGCGAAGCCGGCAACGGTCGGGAGCAATTGAAAACTTGATCCCTAGCGGAAGGGAAACTGAACCCGGAACATCGTCCCCCCGACGGACGATGGCCAGAGCGCCACCAGGAAGCGCTCTTTCTTGCCGCAGAGCGTAACTGTCCAGCGTTCGTACGTGGTTTCCGCGGAACCCTCGGCTTCCACGCGCCAAGGCTTGTAGGAAGGCAGTACCTTCGACTCGATCAACGAAACGTCGGCGCAATCGAGCTGAGCGTCCGCGATCAACATCACGTATCGCATCATCACGTCCCGGGCCAGGGTGCCATCAGTCGTCGTCGTTCCGACCATTCGAACCTGTGCGGCATCGGCCGAACCGGCAAACAGCGACATTGCAGCAAGAGCAGCGAGGGTTCGAAGGTGCATGGCGAACACTCCGAGGAGTCCCGCCGGCATAGACGGGGAATGCCGACCTTAAGCTATAATACGGTTCTCGTAAGGCCGCGCTTCGCCGGCGCCGGCGCCGGCGCATAATCGGCACGACGTTATCGCCGGCCCCCTGGCCGATCGGACTTGCTATCGGCGAGCGGTGCTATTGCCGCGCCTCGACGGCAGGGCCCGACACCTTGTCGCCGGGGCGGATGCCGAGCTCGTCGCTGAGGCCGCCATTGATCTCCAGCACGTAGCGAACCGGGCCTTTTGACGGGACGCCGCGGCGCGACAACGGCGTCGTGCGCTCGGCGATCGATTCCACCGTGCCGTCGGCGCGGATGAAGAGCATGTCGAGCGGGATGATAGGTGTTCTCCATCCAGAAGCTCGCCGGCTCCTCGACGCCGAAATCGAACAGCATTCCATGGTCCCTCGCCATTTCGCGGCGGAACATCAGGCCGCGCGAGCGCTCGCGCGGGTCGTCGGCGATCTCCACCTGGAATTTCTGCGGGCCGGCAGCCGTCGTCACGATAAGCTCCTCGCGGATCGCGGCGGCGTCCTCGGCAGCGGCCGGCCAGGCGAACAGCAAGGCGACCAGAAGCGGCCGCGAGACGCGCTAACACCATCGAAGATCCGGCCAGTCAGTGCGAGGTCGGGATAGGACCGCCGGAATGGGGCCGGATTTCGGCGGCGGTGAGGCCCTTCGGCCCCTCGCCGTAGCGCACCAGCACGCTCTGGCCAGGCCGGAGCTCGGTCATGCCGTAGCGGCGGAGCGTCTCCATATGGACGAAGATGTCGGGATAGCCCTCGCCCTCGCTGACAAAACCGTAGCCGCGCATGCGGTTGAACCATTTGACGGTCACGGCGACAAGCGGGCTCGACGGCGCTGACGGCCGAGCGCTGGCGCGTCGGCGGCAGCTGCGACGGGTGCGTCGCCGTGCTCTCGTCCATGGAGAGCACGCGAAACGCCTGCAGGCCCTTCGGCCGGTCGAGCACCTCGCAGACGATGCGGGCGCCCTCGTAGGCGGTCTGAAATCCGTCGCGGCGCAGGCACGTGACATGCAGCAGGACGTCCGGCATGCCATTGTCGGGCACGACGAAGCCGTAGCCCTTGGCCACGTCGAACCATTTTATCACGCCGGAAATCTCGATCAGATCGACAGGAGCCTCGTCCTGCAATGCGATGTCAGGCGTGGCTTCGGCAGTCGGTTTGGCCCCCATATTGCTCGACTCCATCCGAGCCTGCGTCTTCTCGGGCCTGCCTTCTGGTCCCGTCCGCGCGGGCAGGTTTCCCGATTCGGGACAAACGATAGCATTGCCGCCGCAGCTTAGCCGCACTTAATTTTGACGCAATCATTGCTCGCTCGCGCGCTCGTTAACAAGCTGTGGATAGAGCGCGGAGAAAACCGCGCCGATCGACGCGCGGACGATGAGGTCGGCGGCCTGATCGAGGGGTGTCGCATCGCTGTTGATGAGCGACCAGGCGTGCGCCGGCGCGGCTGCGCCGCAAGCGGCAGCGACGCGGCGGGCTGCACCTGCAGCGACGAGCCGATGACCAGGAAGAGATCGGCGCCTCGGCCGCGAGCTTCGCGGCGCGCAGCAGATCCCTCTCCGGCAGGCGCTCGCCGAAGGAGATGATCGCCGCCTTGACCAGGCCGCCGCAGGCGCAGCGCGGCGACGCGCCCGTCGCGTCGATGATTTCTGCGCACCTCGGCGAGCGACATCGGCGCGCGGCAGTCGAGGCAGTGTCCGTGCGTGGAATTGCCGTGGATCTCGATCAGCAATTCCGCGGGAAGCCCGGCACGCTGGTGCAGGCCGTCGATGTTCTGGGTGATCACCGCGAGGAGCCGGCCCTCCTCGGCGAGCCCAACGAGGCCGCGATGGCCGGCATTCGGCTCGCGCCGCGGCGAAATCGGCGTTCATCCTGAAGCGGCGCCGCCAATCCTCCAGCCGCGCTGCCTCGGAGGCGCAGAATTCCTGGTAGGTGATCGGCTGCATCCGCGTCCACAGGCCGCCCGGGACTGCGGAAATCGGGGATGCCGGATTCCGTCGAGATGCCGGCGCCGGTCAGCGCGACGATCCGCTCCGCGCCGCTCGACAAGGCGGCGGAGCGCGGCGATTTCCTCATTGCAAGCGCCGTCCTGCGCCATATGTTCCCCCGCACCCCCCCGCGCAGCAAAGGAGTCTTCGCATGCGATATCTGCATACGATGGTGCGCGTCACCGATCTCGACCAGTCCCTCGATTTCTACGTGAACAAGCTCGGCATGGTGGAAGTGCGCCGGCACGAGAACAAGGAGGGCCGCTACACGCTGATCTTCCTGGCCGCGCCGGAGGACGAGAGCGCGGGCCGCGAGAAGAAGGCGCCGCTCCTTGAGCTCACCTACAATTGGGATCCGGAGAATTACGGCGAGGGGCGCAATTTCGGCCACCTCGCCTTCGAGGTCGACAACATCTACGCCACCTGCAAAAGGCTGCAGGAGGGCGGCGTGACCATCAACCGGCCGCCGCGCGACGGCAACATGGCGTTCATCCGCTCGCCGGACAACATTTCCATCGAGCTCCTGCAGAAGGGCCCGGCCAAGCCGCCGCAGGAGCCGTGGAAATCGATGCAGAATACCGGGCGGTGGTGAGCGGCGCGCTAGGCCCGCGCCAGCGGCGTGGCGTTCCGGAGCGCGGCCCTGCGGCGCCCTTTCACCGCCAAGTCTTATAGGAGCACCGGCCGTTCAGCCGCCTTGCCGGAAGAAAAGGCTCCGCCTATAAAGCGGACGCACGCGCCCTTCGTCTAGCGGTCCAGGACGCCGCCCTTTCACGGCGGTAACACGGGTTCGAGTTCCCGTAGGGCGCGCCAATCAAATCAAAAGTTTAGCTGCCACTCAGCGAAGTCGGTGTCCAGTTCATGCTTGGTCTGCATGCCGGAGCGGGCCAGGGATCTTCGACAATAGCGAAGCGGGTAGCCGGCGATGCGGACGGTATCGATTTGGGCGCCAGCGCCGCGAGGTGGCGGCGCTGTTCACCGGCGTGTCCGGTTTCACCGCGCTGGCGGAGACGATCTCGCCAAGCGTGCTCGGCGCAGGGAGCCTGACAGACAGTAGACTACGCCTGTTCTGCTTCGTCCGGCTTGACACCGGACTTCATCTCTGCCATATGCCCGCCCCCGCCAGTATTGGCGAGCTGAGGAACCCGATGAGCCGCATACGCTCATATCTTGTCGCGCAAGGCGCCGCCGCCGGACGGTCGTTTAATCGACCGACCGATCGACTGTGTGCGCTCGTGACGATGAGAGAACACGGTTCCAATTATAATGCTCAACCCATGCTCGGGTTAGCGAAACCGGAATAACCGGCGTCGGGCCAAAACCCTCCGCCGGAAGGCAGGAGGGGCAAGATGGCCCGAAACAGAATTCTCAACATCGTCGCGATCGTCCGCTCTGCGCGGGCGTTTGCCGTCGTTTTTGCTTTCGGAGCGGACCGCTGAGGCCCGTTCCGAACGATGCCGCTTGTCGGCATCCGTTCTTTGACATCGCGAGTCGTTTCAAAACTAGCCGGCAGCGCCGCGCTCGCGGAGTCGCATTGCGTCTTCTCCTCAGCGAGCTTGGGCGCCGCCGGTCCATTTGCCCCGTTAGCTCGAATGGAAGAGCAGCCGCCTTGTAAGCGGAAGGCAGCAGGTTCGATTCCTTGCACGGGGCACGCGCCGGTAGACCAAAGGCAGGAGTCGCCACGCTTAGAACGTGGACAGTGTGGGTTCGAATCCCTCCCGGCGCACCAATTTTGCCCGTGTAGCCCAACCGGTAGAGGCCCGGCCTTAAACGCCGGTCGAGTGCAGGTTCGATGCCTGCCACGGGTACGCGCTGATAGCCCAACCGGTAGGAGGCGGCGGCTTCAAATCCCGCACAGTGCAGGTTCGAATCCTGCTCAGCGCACCACATCCGCTCCCGTCGCCAAGAGGCCGAAGGCATCGGTTTTACAGGCCGACAATCCGGGGTTCGAATCCCTGCGGGAGTACGCGTCCTTAGCTCAGTGGCAGAGCGCCGTCGCGACATGGCGGAGGTGCGCAGTTCGATTCTGCGAGGACGCACCAGGCAAGCGAGTCCGAATGGCGAGGGCCTCGGCCGATAACCGAGTGGCAGGTGGTTCAATTCCACCCGCTTGCACCAAAATTACTCTGGACCCCGAGCGTTCACCCGAATGGAGAGGGAGCGGCCTTTTAAGCCGTCCGCAAGTGGATCGTAACCACCGGGGCCCTCCCAGTTGGACTAGTGCCCCGAGCGGCAAAGGGAGCAGCCTCTTAAGCTGCTGCGAAAGCTTCGTCGGTTCGAGTCCGACCTAGTCCTCCAAAGCGTCTTTAGCCCAAACGGCAGAGGCATCATCTTGAGGGGATGACCAGTCTCGGTTCGAATCCGAGCAGACGCACCATTTTCAGTCCTGCGAGGCATCTGGTGAGGCCGGCGGCTTGTCAAGCCGTGGAGACGGGTTCGATTCCCGTGCAGGGCGCCACAGGGCGTAGGGAAGTCTGGCCGTTCCCGCCTCCTTCGGAAGGAGGAAATCGGAGGTTCAAATCCTCCCGCTCTGACCATTCGGCGTCAGCACTGGCGTGCGGCTCGGTCTTATAAACCGGGGCAGCAGATCGCTGTAGACGGCTCGGATCGTAACCGAGGGCGCCGACCATCTCACAACCGCACTCAGGAAAGGAGGTCGGTCATGTCCGCGCATTCCGCGCTTGTGCTCAACGCCGACTTCCGGCCCGTGAGCTATTTTCCGCTCTCGCTTCTCGCTTGGCAGGAGGCGGTGCGCCTCGTGGTTCAGGACAAGGTGTCCGTGGTCGCCGAGTATGACCGCACCGTCAGGAGCCCATCGACTACCATCCGGTTGCCCTCCGTCGTCGCGCTTCGGGACTATATCCCGATGCCGCGGCGCGTGGCCTTCACCCGTTTCAACGTGTTCCTGCGCGACCGCTTCACCTGTCAGTACTGCGGCTCCGAGCACCCGGCGCATCAGCTGACATTTGACCATGTCGTGCCGCGCTCTAAGGGCGGTGTAACCCGGTGGGAGAACGTTCTGGCGGCGTGTGAGCCGTGCAACACAAGGAAGGGCAGCAGGACGGAGATGCGCCCGCTGCGACCACCGCGGATGCCGACGCCGCATGAACTCCTTGCGGCAAAGCGGTGCTACCCGGCGAACTATCTTCACGAAAGCTGGCTCGATTTCCTTTACTGGGATGCCGAGATCCAACCGGCCCCGTAGCTCAGCGGAGAGAGCGCCAGGTTCCGGACCTGGGCCATGCGCAGGTTCGATTCCTGCCGGGGTCACCAACTGGAGAGCTAACCGAACGGGCGTTCGGCTCCGTTTTGAAAACGGTTGGGCGCGCAAGCGCTGCGGGTCGGGACCAGCAGCTCTCCGCCACCTTTGGGAAGTGAACCGGCCGGGCGGCCGGCACCGGTTGGAAGCCGGTTGGGACCGATAAGGTTTGCGGATCGAGACCGCCGCTTTCCGCCATTTTGGGAGCGTCAACCGGAGCGGCCTCCGGTCCCCGTTCGAGGCGGGTGAGAGCCGAAAGGCTTGGCGATCGACACGTCGGCGCTCCGCCAAATCTTGCGGGTAACGGTCTGGCGACCCGTCCGGTCTCATAAGCCGGTGCAGCCGTGTTCGATTCACGGGCCCGCTACCATCTTCGGGGAGCGCCAATAAGGGCAGGCTGGTGCCGCCGCTGCGCTGTAGACGCAGTCCTTCTAGGCAAGAGGTTCGATTCCGTCCGCTCCCCACCAAAATCGCGGCATTAGCTCAGTGGTAGAGCGCTGGTCTGCCAGTCCAGATACGGGGGTTCGATTCCCCCATACCGCACCAATCCGCCAAGGAAGCTAATCTGGTGAAAGCGCCGCGCTGAAGCCGCGGAGAGGTGGGATCGAAACCTACCCTTGGCACCATCTTGGGGTGATAGCTCAACGGGAGAGCCACGGTCCTGCAAACCGAAGATCGGGGTTCGATTCCCCGTCACTCCACCAATCATTCCTGTCGAGCCATCTAGGCGAGGGCGGCCGGCTGTTAACCGGTGAAGGCTGGTTCGAATCCAGCGACAGGAGCCAATGCGACCATCTTCTAACGTGGACTAGGAAACCCGGTTCTCAGCCGGGGCAATGTCGGTTCGAGCCCGACTGGTCGCGCCATTTTTGCTTCCGTAGGCTAACCGGACAAACCACCGGATTACGAATCCGACGTTGCACGTTCGAATCGTGCCGGAAGCGCCAATGCCTGCGTGTGGGGAAGCCTGGAGTTCCCGCCGCCCTTGGAAGGCGGAGACCGGTGGTTCAAATCCACCTACGCAGACCAGCCACTCGTCATCAACCGAAAGGGAGGCCGTCATGACCGGCGTGAGGATTTACGGCGAGCACGACGCCAAGACGATCGCGCAGATGGAGCGCTGCATGCAGATCGGCAGCGCCGTCTCCGGCGTGCTCTGCGCCGACGGCCATCTCGGCTATGCGCATCCAATCGGCGGCGTTGTGGCCTATGAGGAGCACGTCTCGATCAGCGGCGTCGGCTTCGACATTGCCTGCGGAAACATGGCGGTGCGCCTCGACACGCCGGCGGCAGAGATCAAGCCGCGGATCAACGCCATCCTCAATGATATCACTCGGCAGGTCAGCTTCGGAGTCGGCCGGGCGAATGCGGAGCGCGTCGACCATGACCTTTTCGACAGCGACCTTTGGGCCGCTGCCGGTGCCTCCGGCCTGAAGGAGCTTGCCCGCAACCAGCTCGGCACGGTCGGCTCAGGCAACCACTACGTGGACCTCTTCGAGGACCAGGATGGTTTCACCTGGATTGGCGTGCACTTCGGCTCGCGCGGGTTAGGGCACAAGATCACGACGATGCATCTGGCGCTGGCCGGGGCCAAGGACGGCATGGAAGTGGACCCCGCCGTCGTGCATCAGGACTCCGAAATCGGCCGTTCCTACATCGCCGGCGTCCAACTCGGCGGCCTCTATGCCTATGCTGGCCGAGAATGGGTGGTGGAGCGGGTCCGTGCCATCATCGGCGGTGCCGTTACCGACACGGTGCACAACCATCACAATTTCGCTTGGCGCGAGCGGCACGGCGACCGCGACTACTGGGTTGTCCGCAAGGGCGCTACGCCGGCCTTCCCCGGCCAGCGCGGCTTCGTCGGCGGCTCAATGGGCGACGATGCCGTGATCCTGCAGGGCGTCGAGAGCGAAAAGAGCGCGGCCAGCCTCTATTCCACGGTTCACGGTGCCGGGCGGATCTGCGGGCGCATGGAAGCCAAGGGCAAGCGGAACAAGGCCGGCGAATGGACGCGCCAGCCCCGCTTCACGCGGGAAGAAATGGACGTTTGGCTCCGCGACAAGGGCGTGACATTGCGGGGCGGCGATGTCGACGAAAGCCCGATGGCCTATCGTCGGCTCCCCGACGTTCTGGCACACCACGCCGACACGATCCGATTTGAGCATGTGCTGCGGCCGTTCGGCGTCGTGATGGCGGGGCCTCGCGAGTTCGATCCATACAAAGACTGAGGGGAATAGCTCAGCTTGGAAGAGCGGCGCGCTCTGGACGCGCAGGTCGGCGGTTCGATCCCGTCTTCCCCCGCCAATTCGTTCCGGTGCCGAGAGCGGCAGATCGGCCCGCCTGCAAAGCGGTGAAGGTCGGTTCGACTCCGACCCGGAACTCGCCTTCGTAACTCAGCGGACAGAGTGGCCGGCTTCTACCCGGCAGGTCGGGCGTTCGAATCGCTCCGAAGGCGCCAAATTGCTCGCGTAGCTCAGCAGGAATGAGCGCCACGTTCCTACCGAGGAGGATGCCCGTTCGAGTCGGGCCGCGAGCGCCAGGGAGGGCTAACCGGACAGGCGCGCCGGCGGGGCTTGCTAGGCCTTCGGGACCGAAAGGTCTGGGAATCGTGTTCTCAGCCCTCCTCCATTTTTCTGCGGGCGTGGCGTACTGGGGTGCGTGCCGCGCTTCCAACGCGGAGGTAAGAGTTCGATCCTCTTCGCCCGCACCAACTCTCTGCTCCCTTCCGCTATGGGTAGGCGACTGGCCTTTCAAGCCGGCAAACCGGGTTCGAGTCCCGGCGGGAGCACCATTCCTTGCGGGGAGCCCAGGGGGTTAGGCGTCTTTTGAGGGCGCTGCACTCGGTTCAATTCCGAGCCCCGTAGCCATCGCTCGGCCTCTTGGGAGGGGGCGTTGCTCATAACGACGCACAGGCTGGTTCGATGCCAGCACGAGCGACCAGCTTGCTGACCTCGTTCAATGGAAGGACGCCGGGTTGTGGCCTCGGAAACGACGGGTTCAATTCCCTCGGTCAGTGCCAATCATCTTGCCGATCGCGACGCCGGCCGAAATGGCCCGGCCGCGTATGTTTTGCGGGTGTAGCTTAGCGGCAAAAGCAGCGGTCTCCAAAACCGCGACCGTCGGTTCGAGTCCGGCCTCCCGTGCCAAACACCGTCAGCTCGAGAGTGCGAGCTCCTGGATTTCGGTTATCCCTGTCACGGAGGAGGTCGTGGGTTCGAATCCCACCCGGCGATTTTCTTGCGCGCCGGTAGCTCAGTGGTAGAGCACCAAAACGCCGATTTCCGATAACCGTGTTCGCACTCCCCCTGAAATGCATGAAACAACTCGCGATTTACCGGTTGACAACCTTTGCACCATGCAATAGTTACCGAGGCGGCAAAGCGCTCACCTTCGTGAGGCGCGAGCCGGGCCTCGGTTATCTCTTACCAAGATGGCGCCGATGCCCGTTTCACGTGCTTGCCTTGAGATCGGAGAGGAGTGCGAGCTCCAGGATTTCGGTTATCGCTAACCTGGATGTCGCGGGTTCGAGTCCCGCCCGGTGGGGAAACTGCCGGTAGCTCAGTTGGTAGAGCATCAGGCCGATTCCGCCACCCGCGTTCGCACGCCGCTTCGATCGCCAAGGCCAGAAAGAGAAAGGCCGATCGACGAGAATGAGCTCCAGAGGCTCGGTTATCTGGTAGAGCGCCGGCCGCGACGCCGGAGGCGCTGGTTCGAACTCCAGCCGCTTCGCAAGAAGCGATAGCTCAAACACCGACTTCGCACCCGCGCTCGTTCTCGTCGATCGGCCTGCAAAAATAAACGAAGCCAATCGCCGAGGGCGAGCTCCGGAGTTTCGGTTATCTCACCTCCTGACAGCCGGCCCGAGAACCGGCACCCGGCGCAATGCCGGTGTCGCCGAACTCGCACCCGTGTTCGCCCTCGACGATTGGCCACTTGCAAGGATGAGTCGCATGTCGCTTTACGCAACGCTGTTCCGTCCGGACGCGACGCCACAGTCGGAGCCGATGGATGACCGCCAGGTGGCGAACAACGCCGGTGGTTACGTGTTCGCGATCGACGACTGGGCGCGGCTCGACCGCTTCCTGGTCCTCGGCAGCGATACGCCGACGTATTACCAGTCGGCGCGGGCGCTGACGCGCGAGAACGCGAAGGCCGTGCTCGAGTGTCTTGCCGCGGACCCGGCGCGTGCTGTGGCACGGATCGTCGAGATCTCCCTGTCCGGCCGTGCGCCGAAGCAGGATCCGGCGATCTTCGCGCTGGCGCTCGCCACGCTCGACGGGAAGCCGGAGGCGCGCGCGCTTGCCTACGCCGCCGTGCCGAGGGTCTGCCGTACGGCGACGCATCTCTTCCAGTTCGTGGCGACGGCGAAGGCCCTCGGCAAGGGCTTTGGCCGCGGCATGAAGCGGGCGGTGGCGGCGTGGTACGACGACAAGCCGGTCGAGGCGGTCGCCTACCAGGCGATCAAGTATCGCTCGCGCGAGGGCTTTGACCACGAGCGGCTGCTCGACATGGCGCGCCCGAATGCGCATGTCGGCGAGGCGGACTACGACGCGCTCTACCGCTGGATGATCGGCAAGGACTACGACGCCGCAAAGCTGCATCCGCTTGTTGGGGCGCATCTTGCCGCGATGCAGGCGGAGACGGCGGCTGAGCTTCTGCCGCTCATCGCCGAGCATCGGCTCCCGTGGGAGGCGCTGCCGACCTGGGCGAACGCCGATCCGCAGGTGTGGCGCGCGATGCTGCCGCATCTCGGCCTGACGGCACTGATCCGCAACCTCGGCAACATGACGAGGATCGGCGCGATCAAGCCGCTGGACGGCTCGGAGCAGGCCGTGGCCGCACGTCTCGGCGACGAGCGGGCTCTTGCCAAGGCTCGCGTGCATCCGCTTGGCGTTCTGCAGGCGATGGCGGTCTACCGCTCGGGCCGCGGCGTGCGCGGCGCCGGATCGTGGGAGCCGTCGCAGGTGGTCCTCGATGCGCTGGACGGCGCTTTCTACAAGGCGTTTTCGAACGTCGAGCCGACCGGCAAGCGGCATCTCATCGCGCTCGACGTGTCGGGCTCGATGGGCTCGCAGTTCGGCGGAACGGTGCTGACCTGCCGCGAGGCGACGGCGGCGCTGGCGCTGGTGACGGTGGCGGTCGAGCCGGCGACGCATGTCGTCGGCTTCACTTCCGCCGGGCATCACCAGCGGCTCTTCGGCGGCATGTATGGCGGCGGCGAAACCGAGCTCACGCCGCTTGCGATCTCGCCGAAGCAGCGCCTGACCGACGCAGTTGACAGCGGTGAGCGGGCTGCCATTCGGCGGCACCGACTGCGCGCTTCCCATGCTCTACGCATTGGACAAGCGTCTTTCGGTCGATGCCTTCGTGGTGATGACGGACAACGAGACCTGGGCCGGAAAAATCCATCCGGTCGAGGCGCTCCGGAGTTACCGGAAGAAGATGGGCATCGCGGCGAAACTGGTCGTGGTCGGCATGACCTCGACCGGCTTCTCGATCGCCGATCCGAACGACGGCGGCATGCTCGACGTCGTCGGCTTTGACGCCGCCGCGCCTGCGGTGATCGCAGACTTTCTCCGTTGACCGCGGAGGAATTCGTCAGACAGGGAGAGGCGCTTTTCGGCAAACGCTGGAAGGCGCCTCTCTCGCGCACGCTGGACATCGATCCGGTGACCATCTGGCGCTACGCCACAGGTCAATGGCCCGTCCCCGTGGTTGTTGAACTTGCGCTCGCCGCGTTGAAGCAGCGCCAGACAAAGCGAAGACGCGGCCCCGGACCAAAACGGAGAGATTCGGAGCTCCCAGGTAAGAGATAGGCGCAGAACTGATGTCGCATAGCACGGTCCGCCCTTTCACGGCGGTAACACAGGTGCGAGTCCCGTAGGGCGCGCCAACGAAATCAAAAGGATTGGCGGATTGCCCGCGAGCGGCGTCCAGCAGACGAACCGGCTGCTGCGACTAAAAGGCGGCAGGCAATGCGAACACCCGCTCGCTGCGGCCGATGCCGCGGAGCGGATGATCGCCGAGGTCGACTAGGCAGTCCGACAGCGCCCTGGCGAATTCGCGCGATACCAAAATCGGCTGGTTGAGCCGCTTGGCGAGATCCTGCAGCCGGCTCGCGTAATTGACCGCGGGTCCGAGCACGGTGAAGTCGAGCCGCGTGCGGCCGCCGACGTTGCCGTAGGCGACCTCGCCGACATGCAAGCCCATGGCGAACTCGACCGGCCCCTCCCCCGCCGCCGCGCGCGTCGCGTTCAGCGCGGCGATGGCGGTCCGCGCGGCGAGCGCGGCGCGATAAGCGCGGCCGCCGGCATCCGCCGCATCGGGATCGGCGCGAAAGATCGCCAGCAGCCCATCCCCCATGAATTTCAGGATTTCTCCACCATGCGCCTCGACGGCGGTCGCGATGCTTTCGAACCAGGCGTTCAACGTGTCGATGACGAAGGGACGCTCGCGCTTGTTGGAGAGGATCGTGAAGCCGCGCAGATCGGCCATCAGGATGGCGGCCTGGATCGTCTCGACCGCGCCGCGGCGGATCTGGCCGTTAAAAATCAGCTCGCCGGCGTGGTGGCCGACATAGGTGTCGAGCAGGTCGATGGCCATGCGCCGCAGCGCGCGGCGCTCCGCATACGGACTGAGCAGCCGTCCCGCCAGCTCCAGCGTGTTGAGATCGGCGCCGGTAAACCCGCCGCGGGCTTGGGTGGCGAATGACAGGTAGGCGGAGCGCGAGCGGTCGAGGAAGGGCAGCGGGTAGATCACGTAGTCGGTGCCGCCGGCCTCGCGGAACTCCTTCAGGATGGGCAGGTCGGGGCCGGGCTCGGCGAGCTTCTGGCGGAACGGCCGATCCGTGTCGTCGACGATCTTGACCGGGCTATCGAGGTAGGCAGGCGTGTCTTCCAGGCCGCGCGGCGCCTGGGTGATGGTGATCGCCTCGCCGATTCTCCACGCGGACCGGACGCCGCCCTGCTCGGGATGCAGGAGCTCCATGCCGAGCGAGGAGCGCCACAGCGGGATGCCGCGATCGAGGAGCTGGCGGCAGAAGCCTTCATGCAGGTCGCCCAAGGCGAGGTGGGAATTGTCGGCGAGCCAGACGGCCAGGCCATCCAGCCGTTCGTTGCCGCGCAAGACAGCGTCCATCTGTGATCCCTCCGCTCCGAGCGGCATATTTGGGTTGCCGGACGCTGCGCTGCCAATGCAATAGAGCGGGCATGCTCGACGGTCCCCGCCTTGCCCCCGCCTCCGGCCAAAAGCCGAAGAGCCTCGTCGTGTTCCTGCACGGCTACGGCGCTGACGGCAACGACCTGATCGGTCTCGGCCGGGAATGGGCGCGCGACCTGCCCTCCACGGCGTTCGTATCGCCCAACGCGCGAGAGCCTTGCGCCGGGGCACCGATGGGGCGGCAATGGTTCGCGCTCACCATGCGCGACCCGGGCGAATTCTCGCGCGGCGCAGCCAATGCGCGGCCGGCGCTCGACGTCTTCCTCGACCAGGAGCTCGCCCGCCACCGCCTCGACGAGAGCGCCTGCGCGCTGGTCGGTTTTAGCCAGGGCACGATGATGGCGCTGCATATCGGTCCGCAGCGGAAGCGCCGCCTCGCCGGCATTCTCGGCTATTCGGGCCTGCTTGCCGACCCCAAGGCGCTGAAGCGCGATGCGGTGCAGAAGCCGCCGGTCCTGCTGATCCACGGCGACCGCGACGAGCTGATCCCGGTGGCGGCGCTGTTCTCGGCGGCGCAGGGGCTTGCGGCGGCCGAGATCCCCGTCGAGTGGCACATCTCGCCTGGCGTGCCGCACGGCATCGGCCCCGATGGCCTGGAGCTGGGGCTCGCATTCCTGAGACGCGTGCTGCCGCGCTGAGCGGCGCACATTTGCCGCAGCCGCCCCCGACGTTGCGGCACGCTTCACAAGACTAACATCGTCGCGCTAGACTATTTCGGTGGAAGGAGGGGAATCATCCCGGTCTCCCGAGCTCGACGCGTAAGATGACGGCACACGTTTCGCCCGACGCGCATCCGGCGCTGGTGCTGAACGCCGACTACCGGCCGCTCAGCTACTATCCCCTGTCGCTGTGGTCGTGGCAGGATTCCATCAAGGCCGTCTTCCTCGACCGCGTCAACATCGTCTCCGAATACGAGTTCAAGGTGCGCAGCCCGAGCTTCGAGATGCGGCTGCCCAGCGTGGTGTCGCTGAAGACCTATATCCGGCCCTCGCGCCACCCCGCCTTCACCCGGTTCAACGTGTTCCTCCGCGACCGCTTTCAATGCCAGTATTGCGGCTCGCCGGAGGACCTCACCTTCGACCATCTGGTGCCGCGCTCGCGCGGCGGCCACACGACCTGGGCGAACGTCGTCACCGCCTGCGCGCCGTGCAATCTGAAGAAGGGCAGCAAGGATTGCCGGGCCGTCGCCATGTGGCCGCGGCAAAAACCCTACGAGCCGACGGTGCACGACCTCCACAACAACGGGCGCGCCTTCCCGCCCAATTATCTGCACCAGAGCTGGCTCGACTACCTCTACTGGGACGCGGTGCTGGAGCCGTAGCTGGCGCTATGCACTGCCGGAGTTGCATCAGCTCCGGAAAGCCGGGCGAGCCGGCACGGGCTCATATATCTCCCCTACCCTTCGCTACAGGTTCGGGCGCGCAGCCGCTTAGTATCGGGCCGAGCAGACGTGCCAGAAACATGCTGGAGGCGGCTCGCGTTTGAACGGCAAAGGAGCGTAGGAGCATGGATTCAGGTACGAGTATCCTCGAGGCCATCGGCAACACGCCTCTCGTGCAACTGCAAAAAATCGTTCCGCCCAACTCGGCGCGCATCCTTGCCAAAGTCGAATGGGCCAATCCCACCGGCAGCATGAAGGACCGGATGGCAAAGGCGGCGATCGAGGCGGCCGCGAAGGATGGTCGCCTCGAGCCCGGAGGAATAGCGGTCGAATACACCGCCGGCACCACTGGCATCTCGCTAGCCTTCGTCTGTGCCGCAAAGGGCTACGGCCTGAAGGTCGTCTACTCGGACGCTTTCACCGAGGAGAAGCGGCGCACGATGCGGGCGTTTGGCGCGGACATCGTCGACGTGCCGAGCGAGAACAAGAAGATCACCGGCAGCCTCATCAAGGCGATGATCGAGAAGTCGCGGCGGCTCAGCGCTGAGCCGGGCCATTGGTGGGTAGACCAGCTCACGAATCGGGACGCCATTCACGGCTACGATGCTCTTGGCGAGGAGATCTGGGCGCAGGCGGAGGGGCAGGTCGACGCCTTCGTCCACGCGGTCGGCACGGCACACTCCATCCATGGCGCATCGCGCGCACTCCGTGGCCACGGCCGCGACATTCACGTATGCGCGGTGGAGCCGGCGGAATCGGCGGTACTGTCGGGTGGGCCGACCGGCTCGCACAACATCGAGGGGATCGGGATCGGCTTCATCCCGCCGCTCTGGCACGCGGAACAGGTGGACGAGATCCTGCCCGTCGCGACGGAAGAAGCCAAGGCAATGGCCCGCCGGCTGGCGCGAGAGGAGGGCCTGTTTGCCGGGACATCTTCAGGCGCCAATGTGGCGGCGGCGCTGAAGGTGGCGAAGCGGCTTGGGCCGGAAGCGACGGTGGTCACCATCCTGTGCGATTCCGGCCTGAGGTATCTCAGCACGGACCTCTATCGAACCGATGGTGGAAGTGCCGGTACCCAACCGCTCCCCGGCTAAGCGCGGCGGATCGCCTGCCTCGCCGCGAAGAGCGCCAGTCCCGCGAGGAGGGCCGACACCAAAAAATTCCAGCCGGCAAACGAGAGGCCGAGAAAACGCCAGACCGCCTCGGTGCAGCTCGGCGCGTGCTGCGTCTCCAGCTGGTTCAGCATGTCAGCGGCGTTGCCGACACCGACCGACGGGGCGCAGGACGCCGGCCCCTCCCAGAGCCCCCACTCCACGCCTGCGTGATAGGCGGCGAGCGCAGCGCCGTAGAGCATCAGGGCCGCGAGGAGGCCGAAGAGGCCCGCCGTCAATCGCCGCGGAGCGCCCATTCCGGCGGCGGCCACCGTCGCGGCGGCGAGCGGAACAACCAAGTAATAGGGCGTGCGCTGCATCAGGCAGAGCGCGCAGGGCTGGTAGCCGCCGAGATGCTGGAAGCCGAGCGCGCCGAGAATCGTCGCCGTGGCCAGCACCAGAATGATCACCGCCAGCCAGAACGGCTCGCGAAAAATGTCGTCGCGGAGCGGCTCAGCCCTTTGCATGCTTCAAACCTGGGTCTCTTAGCGGCGCGGCCGGCGACCATCAGCACGAGCGATGGGGTGAAAGCAAGGCAGCCGCGGAGCCCCTTGAAGCGCTCAGCTGGCCATTGGATGCTCGGCAGGCGGCCCGCTTCGAGCCAATGGGGCCGACAAGGAGGATCAATGGAGACTGTCGCGAGCGCCGAGGCCGGGCCGGCGTCCGCCGGCGGGTTCGATCTGGCCCTGCACTGGATTTCCCTGGCGCTTGAGGCCGCCGGGGTAGCAGCGATCGTCATCGGCTGCCTCGCCGCTTTCCTTATCGCGCTCGCGCGGCTGCGCCGGGGCGGCAGCTTCAACGACGCGTACCACCTATTCCGCACAAGCCTCGCCCGCGGCATCCTGCTCGGCCTGGAGTTTCTGGTCGCCGCCGACATCATCGGCACGGTGGCGGTGGAGCCGACACTGCAAAACCTCGCCGTGCTCGCCCTGATCGTGCTGATCCGCACATTTTTGAGTTTTTCGCTGCAGCTGGAGATCGAGGGCCGCTGGCCGTGGCAGCGGCCGCCGGGGCGCTCGGCAGCGGAGCGGCCGTGACCCGCCCGCCGCGCTTCGCGATTGGATTTGATTGCGAGCACGGCATTGCAATCCAAGATGCACTATTTGATACTCTTTATTGCTGAATGATACTCTTTATTGCTGAATATGGAGGGCCGGCTGATGGCAAAGCGGAAATGTGCGGGACTGGGCTGCGTGCTTGCGGTGGCCGCGTCGGCTGTCACCGGCTCGGCTCGCGCGGAGAACGAGATTTTTACCTACACCGGCCTCTGCGAAGCTTCAGGCGCCGCCGCCCTCGACGCGAGCCATTTCGCCGTAGCGAGCGACGAAACCAATATCATCCAGATTTACGAACGCGGTAACGCGGAGCCGCTCGGCGACGGCGTCGATTTTGAGGATTTCACCAACGCCGACAAATCCGACCTGGAAGCGGCTGCCGCGATGGGGAACCGTATCTACTGGATAAGCTCGCATTCCTTCAACAGTTCGGGGCAGGATAGACCTAAGCGCAAGCGTCTGTTCGCGACAGAGATCGTGCCGGGAGCGGATGGTCCGTCTCTCAAAGGCGTGGGCAATTCGGTTGATGCGTTGCGTGATCCCCTTGCAACAGCGTCGGGGCTTGAGAAAAGCCAGATGAATATCGAGGGGCTCGCGGCGACCCCGAACGGGGAGCTCATGATCGGGTTCCGCAATCTGCGGTCGGATGGGAATGCGCTGGTCATCGCCTTGAAGAACCCAGGCGACGTGGTCGGAGCCCAAGCCAAACCGCCGGAGTTCGGGTCGCCGATTCCGCTCGATCTGAACGGAAAGGGCATTCGCAGCCTGGAGCTGGTCGGAGGCGAGGAGCCCTACTACCTCATCGTAGCGGGGCCAAGCTCGGACGACGACGGCTTTGCTCTTTATAAATGGTCAGGCCCGGAGGCGAATTCCCCGCCTGAACTGCTCAGCGCGAGCCTGCAGGGTATCCGGCCCGAAGGGATGCTGGTTCTATCGGAAAGCAAGATCCAGATTCTCAGTGACGACGGCGCTGGCGATTGCAGCGATGAAGATACTCCAAAGGAACAGCGGCACTTCCGCAGCATCGATGTAAAGCCGCAGTAGCGGCGCGAACGACCCCACATCAGACGAACAAGAGTTGACCGAGAGAGCCGCGTCCAGCTTTGAGCGGAGCGCGGCGGAGCCGCGTAGGCTTCGGCGTAGGTTGGTGCTCTCCCCGTACTCCAGCCAGCACGCCCCCTGCAGGCAAGGTTGAAGGACTGCGCCTTCGTCAGCCGACGGAGCCAGCTGTCTTAACCTAAATTTCACCATGAGCTGGCGGAGCTGAGAATATGGGCGCGTAGTTCCCTCGCGCGCTGTGTTGAGGGGAATGGACGATGGACAAGCTGAAGATCGGGGTGGAACTCCGCGATTTCGATCTTGAGCAGATGGGTTTCTCGCTGTCGGTGCTCGACGAGACGAACAAGCGGCAAAGTTCCGAGGCCTATCTGCGAATGACGCTTTCCCAAATGAACACGTTCCTGAAGGCTCTCAAGGCGGCCGGCGACGAGATCGACGTGTCGACGGTAGAATCGATCGCCGGAAGGAACATGCGAGGCGCCGCGGCGCCGAGCGCACTTGTCGCGCGGCCTCCGCCCAGTCGCGAAGACGACGATAGAGGCTTCCTGTCGAGGGCGATCGAAGAAAAGATCGCGGCCGACATCACGGCGAGACGTGGCGCCACCCCTGCTCGGACGCGACCGGCGAAGGCCTGAGGCGTCGTCGCATCCGGCTTGTTGCGTCGACCAGACTTTTTCGGGTGCGGAATTCGCCATCAGCGAGACTTCTGAAGCCGCAAATAGACAGCAGCAGGGCGTGCTTTCAGCCCAGTGAATGAGGTGGCACGGGCCTAAGTCTCTGAGGAATGTGGCGACCCCGGCGTGACTCGAACACGCGACCCTCAGATTAGGAATGAGCGGCCGGTCCAGCAATATCAACGGCTTGGCAGTCGGACGGACGGCCGAAAACCGCCGTTTTCAGGCGTCAGTCGGACGTTTCGGGGTAGATTATCTTGAACGTCGCGACGGGCACGTGGTCGATCGTGATCCGCGTTTCCATATCCGGGTGATGCTCCAGGGCCAGCCGCGTGATAACGGTGCCGCCGGCGACCAGCTCCTGCAGGCGCTCCTCGATCGCGCGCCAGTAGTTCCGCATCACCTCCTCCGTTAGGCTCCGCAAGGCCCTCTCCGCCGCAACCTCGCTCACAGCGCTACTCCCTGGCTGTGCAGCCACGCCTCAAGCCCGGCGATGGCGGCGGTGGCGTCGCCGGCGTTCAGCGCGACGTAGTGCTTCAAAATGGTGTGGATGCTGCGCGGCGAGTGGCCGGTGATGGCGGCGATCTCCAGGATGGGAACGCGCGCCAGATAGAGCCGGGTGACGGCCGTATCGCGGAGATCCAGGAAGAGCTTTTGCGCGACGTCGGGCAGCGGCGCCGCCAGGACGCGGCCGCGCGCCTCGATCAGCCGCGCGGAAATCAGGCGGCCGCCGCTCTCGTTGCGCCCGGCGACCGCGGCGCGGAGCTCCCCGAAGCGGTGGCGGAAGGTCGAGGCCTCGAATTCCTTGCGCGTGCGGTCGTCGACGACGAAGGTTTTTGGGACGATGCCGAGGCCGGACAGCCTGGCGCGGGCGGCGCGGACGCGCGCCTTCAGCGCCTCCGTCATCGGCAGGTCGACCTTGGCCTTGGTCTTCGATTGCGTGAGCGCGACGCGGTCGGCGGCAAAAATCCTGTCGGGGAGCGCCAGCACGTCGCCCTGGCGCTGGCCGGTGTGCAGCGCGGCGACGATCGCATCGGCGAGGCCGTGCTCGCCGGCGGCGTCGGCGACGGCGACCAGCGCGGCGATCTCGGCGTTCTCCCACAACACGACGCGCGCCGCCGGCCGCTCCAGCCCGAGTTTCAGGGCCGGATTGACCGCAATCGCCTCCTTGTCCATGCAAAAGCTGAGGAAGGCGCGGAGAACGGCGATCGTACCGTTCGCCATGGTGAGGCCGCGCTCCTCGACCAGAAACTCCCACCAATCGAGGATGAGCGAGCGCGACAGCGCTTTGACCGGACTGTCGCCGCAGAAGGCGCGGATGACGCCGCCCTTGGACCGGTAGTCGACCTTGGTGGAAGCGGCGAGCTTTTGGAATTTCCGGCTCGCCTCGTATTGGATCCACAGCTGCGCCACGCTGTTGCCGGCGGCCGCCGGTTTTTGGCGCGGCGCGCGCGGCTTGCCGCTCGCCCGCCAGGCGGCGACCTCCGCGTTCTTGCGGGTGGCGGCGGCGATCGAGGCTTCCAGGCCGAGGAAGGCGCCGCTCTCGTCTTTCAGGTCGAAGCCGCGAAAGCCGGCGTCGCGGAGCTTCGGGCCGGGCTCCCAGCGCGGCCGGCCGTCCCGCCACTGCCAGTAAGGCACGGTGCCCCGCTTGAGCGCGATCCTGTTCATGGCGGTCTCCCTTGCCCTACTATCGCTCCGCGACGGGCGGCGGGTCTAGTCCGGCTGGGATACCCTCCTCTATGTGGGTTGACAGCCCGAGCACGAGCTTTCGCAGGCCCTTCACCAGATCTTGCTTCGCGGGCTCCCCCTTCGCCATGCCCTCGACGGCGTCGGCAATCTGCTGAACGACCGCATCCAAGCATGCAGGCGTCATCATGGGCGCACCAGGACGGCCATGCGGTGGCGGAGCTCGTCCTGCCAGGCCGTCGCCCGCGGGTCGGCCTCCTCGCGGACGTCCTCGCGCATGATCTTCAGGAGCTGGTCGCGGAGATCGCCGCCCTGCGCCAGCGCCTCCCACACCTCCAGGTGCCGCTCGTTCCACAGAAGATGGTCGAAGCCGGGCAGCGGCTTTGGGAAGCCGGCCGCCTCCAAAGCGGCGCGGCGCTTGCGGAAGCGGTCGACGGAGAGCCGGTAGCGCCCGGCGACGTCCTCGGCGGTGAGGCGGCCGGTCATGGCGGCGCCCAGGGCGCGAGCCCGCAATAGCCGCGCCGCTCCTCGGGGTCGAATTCGTGGGGCGTGCCCTGGAGCCGTTGCGCCTCCATTTCCAGCACGAGCTGATCGACATGGTTGGGCCTGTACCACCACCACGCCATGCACGCGGAGCCGATGCAATAGCGATTGGTCGTCCCAAAGTAGCCGACCGCCGAAAGGTCCTTGCCATTGTCGCGTCGCTCGCCGCAACCTTCGGTGCCGCAGCAGCGCGTCTGGCGCGCTTCCTTTTCCGTGCGGATCAATGGTCCCTCCCCTTGCCCGCCTTGCGGAGATCGTGCTCGCCGCCGGCGACGCCGAGCTCGAAGCCGCCGCGCGCGTCGAAGATCATGTCGTTCCAGGCGACGCCGCTGTCGGCGCCGCTGCGGGCGGCGACATAGCCGAGGAGGAGCGAGCCGGCGCGAAACAGCTGCCGGCACAGCATGACGGGATCGGCGCCGGCGCCGAGCGCCATGTCGACGGCGCGGGCGATGGTCTGCGTGGCGCGGTGCGCCGCCTCGATCTCCGGCGTGGCCTTGCCGGCTTCGCGGAGCCGCTTGATCGCCTCGCGGTCGAGCTCGCGATGCAGGTCGAGAGCCACCTTGAAGGCGGCGGCGGGGTCGGCGGGCGCGTCCATCAGCGCCTCCGGGCGATACGGCGGCGCATGTCGCGGCCGATCTCGGTGATGCGCACCAGCGGCACCGGCCTGACCGTTCCGCAGGGCAGCACCAAATCGAGCCGGCAGGGTTTCGCCAGGCCGCCGCCGATCAGGCCGGCGACGACGCGCTTGTCGAGGCGCGCCGCCCAAAGGTGGCGGTGCCGCCAGGCGCCGTTGTGGTGGATTGCCGGGCCGAGGCCGAGCAGTTGCAGGAGCTCGCGGCCGGCCGGCCGCAGATCCTCGGGGAAAAGCATGTCACCACCCCGCGGCCAGGCCGCGGGCAGCGATCCGCCGGCGCACGTCCTCGGCCAGATCGTCGACGTCGGCGGCGGGAAAGCCGGCCGCGACCAGGCCATCGCGGGTGACGCCGCCGCCGAGCGCCAGGCGCTCTTCGACGAAGCGGGTGAGCCGGGAGAGCTTGCCGGCGCGGGTGCGCGGCGCTTTTGGCGGCTCGACGACGTAGCAGGTTCTGGTGTTCGGCACAGGAAAAATCTCCGCAAATCAGTTGCGGAGCGGAAGTTACCAGTCTGGATACTTCGCCGTCAATCGGCAGTTACCGCACTGGTAACTAGCCTTCTGTCCCCGTCCTTACCAGAGCGGTAACTACGCGGAAAATCTGCAGCCGAAGATCGTCGGGCACGCCGCGCACGAGCTCGTCGAGCGACGGCGCGTCGGGATGCTGGAAAAGCCGGGTCGCGTCGACACCCAAAGCCTCTGCATAGGCCAAAATCTGGTGCTCTTTGAGGCCCCTGGCGTGGTTCTCGTGGCGGGAGACGGTGCCCTTCTGCGTCCCTATCCGCTCAGCAAGCTGTTCCTGCGTGAGGCCGAGCTTGACCCGCCATTCGCGAAGGAAAACACG
This sequence comes from uncultured Alphaproteobacteria bacterium, assembly GCA_963846475.1. Classification (GTDB taxonomy): domain Bacteria; phylum Pseudomonadota; class Alphaproteobacteria; order Rhizobiales; family Afifellaceae; genus DASWJZ01. Next base: position 809,083 of record CAWJVZ010000004.1, read on the forward strand.
CGGCCTGTTGCCGGCGTGGTCGTGAATTCTGGTAACCACGCTCAGCATGGTGCAGGACGCCATCACAAAAATCGTTGCTCAAGGCGGTAACAAACACCTTGACAGGTTGTTACCAAATCAGCAACCAACTCCTGTCCATGTCGGACAAGCACCCCCTAAAACGGTGGCGAGAGAGCAAGGGCCTGACCGGGTCTGACCTCGGCAGCCTCATCGCGGTGAGCAAGGCGACCGTCTCCCGATACGAGCGCGGCCGCATCCCGTGCAAGTCGGTGATGGCGCGGATCCTCGTCGTGACCAGCGGCGCGGTCACCGCCAACGATTTCCACAGCTTTTGCACAATCCCCCCACAGGCGCCCTGGCCTGACAGCGCGCCGGAAAGCGCGGTGGCGGCATGACCGGCTTCGCAACCGAGGCCTTTGCGCTGTGCATCCACACCCGCCGCTTCATGGCCGGGCAGAAGATGGCCGAGCTTGCGGCCGCGGCCGGCGTGTCGAAGGCGGCGCTCGGCCGCGCCGAGCGGAAGCAGTCGATCGGCATCGGCACGTTCCTAAAACTCTGCCGGCACTTTGGCGAAGACCCGCGCGCCTTCCTGGTCGACGACAGCGGCCGGCCCGTCGCGTGGGACGTTTCACGGGAAACACCAGCCGAGACGCCGTCCCGGCAGGGCGACGGGGGCGGCGCGTGAGCGACGCGCCGGCCCAAAAGATAGAGCTGCCGCAGATGATCGCCACGCTCGACGACGCGGCGGCGGTGCTCCTCGACCGCAACAAGGTGCTCGGCGAGGCGAAGTGGGAGACGCGGCCGGACCCTGTTGAAGTCGAGCAGGCGGCGGTGTTCGCCGCCACGGCAAAATTCCTGCGCCTCGTCGACCGCCACCGCGACGCGGTGCGCGCCGTGCTGGAGGGGCGGCAGTGAGCGCGGATTGGGTCCGCGAAGCGATCGCAGCCATCGTTCGGGGCGAAGAGCCGCCGGAAGGTGTGCTGGTTCACGTCACACGGGAGACGACGCAGGCCGATTGGGACGCGCTTGATCCCAATTCTTTCGAGAGCGATTGCCGGGACTGCGGTGCTTACATCGTCGGCCAGTTCGCAGCGGATCCGGCTGAGACGGTTATCCGCTGTCCGGAGTGCGGCTCCACCAATCACGGCGGCGTTGGCAGTCCCGCCGGGGCATTCAGCCTCGCGATGCACGACCCGGCTTGTTGGGACTTCCCATGAAGGCGGCGCTCCCGGAAACCGCGCGCCGTGTGCTGCGCAGCTATAGGCGCGCCGCCGCCGCCTCGGCCGAGATCGACCGCAGGGCGCAAGAGATTGCCGCCGAGCTGGGCTGGCCGGACATCCTCGCCGCGGCGGACGCCGAGCTGGCCGAAGAGCCGGTCGACTTCCACGAGCTCGCCACGCGGCGCCGTGAGCGCAATGTTGAAGCCGAGCGCGCCGAGGCCGAAAAATGAGGGCGCTCGCCGGCCAGGTCCGCCGCTCGGCGGCCGAATGCTTCTTCCGCGCCGCCTGGCTTTCCGCGGCCGGCCTGGTCGCCGTGGAGAGCGGCGTGACGCTGGAAAGCATTTTGGACAACCGGCCGTCGCGCGGCGGCAACCGCTCGCTCCGCTGCGGCGGCATGCAGTTCGCCGGCCTCGACCCGCAGCTCGCCAGGACCAACCGGGCGCGCCGGCAGGCGCTCTACCTGGCCGTCGTGCATTTCGGCCTGACGCAGTCGGCGATCGCCCGCGCCGCCGGCATGTCGCGCCAGCAGGTGTTTTCGGCGCTCCGCCGCGTCGAGGACGAACGGGAGGCGGCGGCGGTCGACGCGCTCCTCGACAGCCTGGCGCTCCGCCTGCCGGCGCCGGCCTCCGGCTATTGGGGCGCCGCATGACGCTGACCTGCTACGGCTGCCCCGTCCGCATCGCCTTCCCCGGCAGCCGGCGGGACCATTGGGCGCGGCTGTTCGGCTGGATCGAGCGCGGCGGGCGCTATTTCTGCGCGGCCTGCGGGGCGCTGCCATGGGCCGGATGAAGGAACGCGCTCTTGCCGGCGGCGGCGCGCCGGCGGCGTCCGGCCCGAGCTTTCAGGACATCAAGGCGGAGCTCAATTTCCGCGTCCGCGACCTGGTGCGCGAGCTGGCGCCGGGCGGCTCTTACAGCCAGGGCTATTACATCGCCCGCAACCCGGCGCGCGACGACCGCAACCCCGGCTCGTTCTGGATCCGCGTTTCGGCGCCGATCGGCGCCTGGAAGGACGAAGCGACGGGCGATCAGGGCGACGTCGTCGACCTGGTCACCTATTGCAAGGGCCTGGCGAGCCGCCAGGACACCTATCAATGGTGCCTGGCCTGGCTCGGCTGGGCCAAGGGCATCGACCGGCAGGCGCTGGAGGCGCGCCGCAAGGTGCATGCCGAGCGCGCGCGCGTCGAACAGCAGCGCCGCACCGAGCAGATGGCGAAAAACGAGACGCACGCCTTCAGCTGGTGGCTGTCGGCGAAGCCAATCGAGGGCACCGCCGGCGAGACCTATCTCGCGTCGCGCGGCGTCGTGCTGGCGGATCTTAAGCACAAGCCAAAGGCGCTCCGCTTCTTCGTCAGCTCCAAGCACGTCGACAAGGCCGAGCGCGTCACCTTCTGGCCGGCCATCGCGTCGGCGATGTGCAACGCCAACGGCGCGATCGTCGCGGTGCACCGGACGTTTCTCAGGCCGGACGGCAGCGGCAAGGCGCCCGTCGACCCGCAGAAGAAAATCTGGCCGCACTTCAAGGGGGCGATGATCCGCCTCGCCCGCGGCGCCTCGAAACTCAGCCCGGAGGAGGCGGCGCGGAAGGGCGTTTCCGGGCCGCTGGTGGTGACGGAAGGGATCGAGGACGGGCTGTCGGTGGCGCTCGCCTGCCCGGAGCTCCGCGTCTGGGCGGCCGGCACGCTCGGCAACATGGGGAACGTCCCAAAACTCGCCTGCATGTCGCGGCTGATCCTCTGCGCCGACAACGACACGCACCCGCAGGCGACCGGCGGCCTCGACCGTGCGCTCGCCGAGCTCCGCCGCGCCGGCCACCGCGTCGACGTGGCGCGCTCCTGGCTCGGCAAGGACGTCAACGACCTGTTGAGGGGGAAAGAATGAGCAAGAAGCTTTCACCGGCCATGCGCGCCGCTCTCGGAGACCTCCTGGACGGGCCGCTGGAGAAAAAGCGGCATGGATGGGCGCGGCCCGGCAGCATCCACGGGCACAGCACGGCGACGATCGAGGCGCTCGACGCGCGCGACTTCGTCTCCGGCTTCCGGGTAGGCGGCAAGTCGGGTCTTGCCGAGCTCACGCCGGCCGGCCGGCTGGCCGCAGAGCAAGCGGGAGCCGCGCCATGATGGCGGCCGCGCGCACGAGCCTGACCATGGCGTCGGGCCAGCTGGTCAATCTCCTCGACCCGCGGCCCGAGGACATCGATTTTCACGTCATGGCGGAGCACCTGTCGAAGGTGATCCGCTACAACGGCGCGACGCCGGGCCAGGCCTATTCCGTGGCGGAGCACGTCTGCCGCGGCGCCGACGAGCTCTTGAACCGCGGCGCCGGCGTGGCGGCGGCGTATTTCCTGCTGCACGACGGGCACGAGGCGTTCCTCGGCGACGACACGACGCCGAAGAAGCGGGCGCTCGACGCGATCGCCGAAAGTTTCGGGACGCTGGCCGGCGCCGTCTCGGACGCCTTCGCCGGACTGACGGCGCAGATCGACGCCGCCATCCACGCGGCGGCGGGGCTCGACTGGCCGCCGCCCCAAGAAATCGCCGCGGCGGTCAAGCACATGGACGCGATCATGCTGGCGACGGAATGGCGCGACCTGATGCGCTGCGAGCCGCCCTACGAGCTGGAGTTGCCGCTCGCGGAGCCGATCCAGCCGTGGGACTGGTGGCTCGCCCGCGACGAGCTCCGCCGGCAATTCCGCCGCCTGCTGCCCCGCTACGGAGGCCGGCCATGAGCCTTGTCCTTCTTCTCAGCGATCCGTCGTTCTGGATCATCATGATCCCGGTCCTTTGGGCGGCGTCGCGATGGTCGGATTGAGCAACCGAAAATTCCTGCAGCGATGGGCCGATGCCTTCTGCCGGCCAAAGGAGAGCGCCATGGAAAAGAAGACATTCTACGTCTGGGCGAAGTGGGACCCCGAGGCACAGGTCTGGTTCACTAAAGAGACCAGTATTAGCGGGCTCTCCTCCTCCGGCGACAGCTTGATCCATCTGCGCGACCGGCTGTTGGAAATCATCCCCGACTTCCTAGAAGCGGACATGCCGGCCAATGCCTGCCTGCACATCATCGCCGACGTCGTTGCCGACTTTCCGGCAGCATGAAGGAGGAGAGAATGGAACGAACGGATCTGATGCCGCGCGCCGTTGCGGCGATGGTCGCCTTCGTGGCGGCGGCCGAGGCGTTCAACCGCGTGCTGGCCGAGGCGCCGGGCGCGACGGAGGCGAACGCCAGCCCTGAAAAGGCGCCGGGACTGTGGCTGGCCGTGCAGCCGGAGCTCCGCGGCGATCTCTACGACCAGGTGCAGAGCGGCGCCACGCTGCACACGGTCTGCGCGCCGATGACGGCGCGGCTCTTCCTCTTCGCCCACAAGCACGGCTACGGCGCCGAGGTGCTGTGGCGGCAGAGCTGCGAGTGGCAGGGGGTTGCGCCCGACGATTGGGAAAAAGTCGAGCCGGAGCGGCGCGCCGCCTTCGTCGCCTTCGCCGCCTTCGTGCGCGGCATCGGGCCGGATTTGGAGCCGGAGACAGCGCCGGAGCCGAAGCCGAGCGGCGCCGGCCGCGCCGGGCGCGAGCCGCGCCGCAACGCCATGAAGCCGCGGCGCGGCCTCGCCAAGCGCGTCGGCGACGATCGCCTCGGACAGAAATCGAAGGTCCACGCGGCCGACAAGGCGAAGCGGCCCGCGGCCGACAAGAAGCAGACGCGCCCGAAGAAGTAGCGCCTAGCCGCAACCGAAACCCCCGCGCCGGCGGCCCGCGCCGCCGGCGGACGGAAGAGGCATGCCCGAGGACGACAACATCCTGCCGTTTCGGCCCGACGCCGGCATTGCCGGCATTCGCGCCATGATCGCCCAGGCGAGCGACGCGGAGAACGCCATGCTCGCCCAGGCGTCGCGGAGCGACCCGCGGCCCGGCCAGAAGCGCGACGGCCTGGAGCCGGGCGACTGGCGGCCGGACGAAAACGGCCTGCCGGAGGGCTGCCCGGTCATCCCGCTCGGCACCGACAACGGCGTCTATTTCTTCCTCGACACGATCGGCCAGCTGCGGCCGCTGAAGGACAAGGATTTCGGGCAGAACAGCATCAACGCGCTGTTCATGGGCCGGCAGAATTTTTTGTATTGGGCCTGGCCGCGCAAGAACGCCGACGGCGTCGTCGTCTCCTGGCGCGCCGAAAAGGTGCGCGAGAGCCTGATGGAGGCGTGCGGCCGCAAGGGGCCGTGGAACGCCATCGAGCGGGCGCGCGGCCGCGGCGCCTGGCGCCTGGCGGACGGGCGGCTCGCCGTCCATTGCGGCAACCGCCTCTATGTCGGCGGCGAGGAGATCGGCCTCGGCGAGCTCGGCGGCGACGTTTATATGACGCGGCCGCCGATCCCGAAGCCGTGGGCCAAGAGCCTGATCGGCGCCGAAGGGCCCGCCAAGACCCTGCTGCCGCTGTTGCGCACCTGGAACTGGGCGCGGCCGGAGCTCGACCCGGTGCTGCTCATCGGCTGGATCGCCGCGGCGATGATCGGCGGCGCGCTGTTCTGGCGGCCGGCGATCTTCATGACCGGCGACAAGGCAACCGGCAAATCGACGCTGCAGCGGATCCTAAAACTCCTGTTCGGCGGCGCGCTGATCGCCTCGGAGAACACCACGGAAGCCGGCATATCGCAGCTCCTGAAGCACGACAGCCTGCCGGTCGCCGTCGACGAGATCGAGGGCAAGGCCAACAACGCCCGCTCCAAGTCGATCATCGAGCTCGCCCGCGTCGCCTCCTCCGGCGGCCTGAGGCTCCGGGGCGGCGACAACCATACCGGGACGCAGTTCAACGCGCGCTCCGCCTTCGCCTTTTCCTCGATCAACACGCCGCCGCTGGAGCCGCAGGACCTGTCGCGGATGGCGATGCTGCGGCTCTACCGGCTGCCGCCCGGCGCCGTGCCGCCCGAGCTGGAGGAGGCGGAGCTCGCCCGCCTCGGCCGCCTGGTGCTGCGGCGGATGATGGACAACTGGCACTGGCTGCCGGCGACCTTGGCCGAATACAAGCGGGCCCTGTCGGCGCACGGCCACGCCGGCCGCGGCCAGGACACCTTCGGCACGCTGCTTGCCTGCGCGGATCTCCTGATCGACGGCGACGGCGAGGCGCTCGGCGTCGAAATGGGCCCGGCGACGGAGACCGCCGACGTGTGGGGCGAGCGGCTGAAGGCCGAAGGCCTGGCGGAGCTGGAGGACGCGGCGGAGAACTGGCGGCTCTGCCTCGACCACATCCTGTCGGCGCGCATCGAGATTTTCAGGGCCGGCAAGCAGAAGAGCGTCGGCGGCGTGCTGGAGGCGCTGGTCAGGCCCGGCGCCGCCGGCATGGATTTCGACGAGGCGCGCGAGTTCTTGCAGGAATGCGGGCTGATCCTGGCGCGGCCGTCGCCGGCCTCGCCGGAATACGAGCTGGTCATCCCCAACCAGCATCCGGCGCTGCACCGGCTGTTCGAGGGCTCCAAATGGGCGGGCGAGCCGAACGCCGGCGTATGGAGCGGCGCCTTGCGGCAATCGCCGCCCGGCACCTGGCGGCTCGGCTCCGGCCGCGTCGACGGCCAGAAGGCCAAGGGCACGGCGTTCAAGGTGCGCTACGTGCTGGCGCTCGACGAGGAGGACGCATGACGCCGCGGCGATCGCACGCGCCGCGGCGCGACCCGGCGCCGACGCGGCCGCCGCTCCGCTACTACGGCGCCAAATGGCGCATCGCGCCTTGGGTGATCTCCCACCTTCCGCCGCATCGGAACTATGTCGAGCCGTTCGGCGGCGGCGCGGCGGTCCTGCTGCGCAAGCGCCGGTCGCGGGTCGAGATCTACAACGACCTTGAAGGCGAGGTCGTGCATTTCTTCCGCACGCTCCGCGACCGCGATCTCGCCGGCCAGCTGATCGAGCAGCTGCGGCTGACGCCCTTCGCCCGCGAGGAATTCGAGGCGGCTTTCGAGCCGTCGCCGGATCCCGTCGAGCGCGCCCGCCGCTTCGCCGTCAAGTCGCATATGGGCTTCGGCTCCAACACCGTCCTCCTCACCAGCGCCCGGCAGACCGGCTTCCGCGGCACGCGGTCGACCAGCAACACGGCGCCGGCGGCGAACTGGCGGGATCTCCCGGACTGCCTGTCGGCGATCGTCGAGCGCCTGCAGGGCGTGACGATCGAGAACCGCGACGCGCCCGACGTCATCGCCAGCAACGCCGCGCCGGCGACGCTGTTCTACTGCGACCCGCCCTACATGCCGGAGACGCGATCGAAGCTGAACCCGTCCTGCGTCAAGCACCGCTATCTCCACGAGCTCGACGAGGGGGACCATGCGCGCCTCCTCGAGCTCCTGTGCGGCGTGGACGCGATGGTGGCGCTCTCCGGCTACGCCAATCCGCTCTACGACGACCGCCTGCAGGGCTGGGCGCGGCTTGAGCACCACGCGCTGGCGGACGGCGCCCGCAAGCGCACGGAAGTCCTCTGGCTGAACCGCCAGGCCGTCGCCGCCGGCGCGCCGCTGTTCGAGGGCGCGGCGTGACGCGGCCGCTAGCGATCGACCTGTTCTGCGGCGCCGGCGGCGCCGGCATGGGGCTGTGGCGCGCCGGCTTCGACGTCGTCGGCGTCGATATAAAGCTGCAGCCGAGATACCCCTTCGACTTCGTGCAGGGCGACGCGCTGAAGCCGCCGGTGGACTTGGCGCGGGCGGCGTTCATATGGGCCAGCCCGCCGTGCCAGCGGTTCTCGGCGGCGACATCCAAAGACGAGCGCGAAAAGCATCCCGACCTGGTCGATGCCACAAGGCAGCTGCTCGCCAGGTCCTCGGCCCTTACCTGCATCGAGAACGTGCCGCGGGCGCCGCTCCGCCGCGACCTGCTGCTTGATGGCTCGATGTTCCCCGAGCTCCGCGTCGTGCGCGAGCGGTGGTTTGAACTGAATTTCTTCTGCCTTCGGCCGGCCTCGGCCCGCTGGCGCGGCATGACGGAGCGCGGAGACTACGTGATTGTCGTCGGGCACGGCACGTCGACCGGCAGGCGCCAGGCGCTGAAATTCGGCCGCCGGCACGTCCCGCTGGCCCGCTGGAAAGCGGCGATGGGCATCGACTGGATGACCCGCCCGGAGATCACGCAAGCCATTCCGCCCGCCTATTCGGAATTTATCGGCCGCGCCGCGCTGGCGTGGCTCAAGGCGGCGGAGATCGCCGCATGAAAGGGCAACGACAATGAAGCTGTCCGAGGAACAAAAGGCGCTGCTCAAGCGGGCGACAGAGCGGGCGCGCGCCGTGCTCAAGCCCGGCGACCGCCTGTCCGCCCGCCGCTGCTGCGACCAAAAAATCCACGTGACGATGAGCGCCTGGGACGGCGATTGGATCGTCTCGCGGAGCGGCATCGACGACATCCACGCCGCCCACATCTACAGGCTGAACGGCCGGCCGGTCGATTTCCGAGCCGAGGACTAGGCGGTGGCGCCGAATCGCCGCGGGCCGCCAGGCCGCACAGGCAGAGAGACCAGGCGGCCCGCAGGCCGCCGCCGCTCGATCGCTCCGGCCCGCACCCGTCGCGCCGCGAATGACGCCGCAACTCCCGACCTATCTTGGGCGGGAAAGATCGCGAGGGCCGTTTTTCGAGGCCTGCGGTCGGGGGCGGAACGGCACAAGCGACAGCCGTTCCGCCGGCGGTTCCGGCCTAAGCGCTTGATCTGACAGGGGAAATAGACACATGGAACGGTGGAACGCTGGAACGCCGATTGCCTCTCACGCGCGCGCGCATGTGAAACAGTTACCGTTCCACCGTTCCAGCGTTCCAGAGGGAGAATTCGCGAGAGATTGCAACGCCTTAAGGTGGAACGCCGGGCGGAACGGTTGTGCCCGCGGCGGTTCCGGCCAGCGGCCCGAATTAAATATGGGGCGGATATGAACGCTGGATCGGGGGACGGGCTGAAGGGCGCGCTCGCGCCGCTCGTCGAAAAGGTGCCGCCCGGCGCCGGCGAGGAAGAGCAGCGCGATCTGCTGGCGGATCAGCCGCTGTTTCCGGTGGTGCGACTCGGAGCTCCGCCGCTGCAGCGCGCGCCAGGCCGGCCGCCCGGCGCCAGGAACCGGCGGACGAAGGAATGGACCGATTACATCCTCAGCCGCTACCGCTCGCCGCTGATCGGCCTGGCGGAGGTGGTGTCGACGCCGTGGGCGGACCTGGCCGAGGCGATGGGCTGCAACAGGCTGGAGGCGGCGGAGTTCTGGCGCAAGTGCGCCAAGGATCTAGCCGACTTCGTTCATCAGAAGCAGCCGACCGCGATCGACGTCCAGGGCGCCTCGGCCGGCATGCTGGCGGTGTTCATCGGCACCACGACGGGCGAGGAGGCGAAGGCGCGATCGGCCTTCGGCCTGGAGCTCATGCTCCGCGACGAGAGCGAGGAAAATCAAGGGCTTAGCGGCGAGCGCGAAGCGCAGTCGGACGCCCCGCAGTCGGACGGAGGCGCTAAGTGACTGGCATTGCGAGACAATCCGCAGCTGCGGCAGCAGATCGGAAATCAGATGCCCGGCCGCGGCGCCGGCCGCGCCAGGTGGCGAGGGGGGGTGGCCTCTTGCGCCAGGCCGGAAGGCCGGGGGGGTGTCCCCGAAACGCGATCGGCCTCTCCTATGGGTATGCCTCCGTGCGGTTTTTGGCCCTGAAAAGGGCTTCTCTGGAAATAGGCCGCGCGGAGACTTTGCAATTTGTCTTTGGGTTCGGGGGCCGGGCGGCATGAGCGAGGCCTTCCGCGAGTTCAACGACGCGCACGACGCGCGCACATATCGCCCCCCGGGCCCGGTGGCCGAGGCGTTCCTACGGACAAGGCTACCCGTCCGTTTCATCATGGGGCCATTCGGGTCGGGCAAAACCAACGCGATCTTCTTTGACGCGCTCACCTGCGCCTTCCAGATGCCGGTTTGCCTCGATGGCCGGCGGCGCTTCCGCGGCCTGGTCATCCGCGACAACTATACGAACCTCTGGAAAACGACGATCCCGAGCTGGTGGCAGTGGTTCCCCAAGACGGTCGGCAAATGGTCGGGCGGCGACGGGCGCCAGGCCACGCACCGGCTCACATTCGACCTGCCGGACGGGACAATGCTGGAATTCGAGCTCGTCTTTCTCGCGATCGAGGAGGACCGGATCGAGGACGTGTTGCGCGGCATCGAGTTCACTTGGGCATATATGAACGAAGCCGATCTGATGGCCGCGGAAATCCTGACGACGCTGGTCGGGCGTGCCCTGCAGCAGCGCTATCCGGCCAAGCGAATGCTGAAAGCGGGCGCCACTTACTTCGCGGGCGTCGTCGGCGACATGAACCCGCCCGACGTCGACAACTGGACCTACCAGCTTTTCGAGGAAGAGAAGCCGGAGGGGCACGTCCTGTTCAAACAGCCGTCCGGCCGGTCGCCGAACGGCGAGAACCACGATGCCGTCCCGATCGAGGTCTATGAGCAGATAGCGGCGACGAACGCGCACAAGAAATGGTGGGTGCGGCGGATGGTCGACGGGCTGTGGGGATACAGTCGCGACGGCCTGCCGGTTTACGAAGAGTTCGAGGACGATCGCCACGTCGCGGCAACGGAGCTCACGCCGCTGCCGAACGTGCCGCTGCGGCTCGGCTTCGACCAGGAAATCCGCGGGCCGGCGATGGTGGTCGCGCAATTCACCTATGCCGGCCAGCTCCGCGTGCTCGATGAGTTCGTGCCGGGGCGCATGGGCGCCACTGCCTTCGGCCAGCAGTGCCGGATCCTGCTTGATCAGCGCTACCGGGGCTTCCCCGTCATCGCGGCGACGGGCGATCCGGCCGGCTTTGCCGGCGGCGACAGCGAGAACGGCGATCTTTCCTGGTTTGAGACCGTGTCGCGGGCGCTGAAACTGCCGATCCTGCCGGCGCCGACCAACGAATTGCAAATCCGCATCGACGGCGTGAAGCAACTCCTCAATCATTCCATAGACCGGCAACCGGCGCTGCTTCTGTCGACAAGATGCAAGAAGCTTAGGAAGGGGTTCAACTCGCATTACCGCTTCAAAATCCGCCCCGGCGTGCCCCAGCCTGATCCAAAGCCGGAGAAAAACAGCTTTTCCAACCCGCAGGATGCCTTGCAATACGTCGTGCTCGACTGTCTGGGCCTGGAGGGCGTCATCAACGGCGATCTCGGCAGGCGGAAGAGCGGCGGGCGCGGCGCCGGCGGCGGCGACGACGATTTCGACGAAGACGCGCCGCGGAGCCGCGGCTCGCAGGCGCCGAACAGCGATTTCAACGTCTTCAAATGCTGAATGGGGGAAGCTGTGACGGTTTACATCGACGACGTCGGCCATCGCTTCGGGCGCATGGTCATGTGCCACATGTGGGCGGACACGGAGGACGAACTGCACGCGATGGCCGATGCGATCGGCGTCGCGCGCAAGTGGGTGCAGCGCCCGCCAAAAGCATCGTGGCTGCACTACGATGTATCGCTCGGCTGCAAGGCTAAGGCTCTCGCGATGGGCGCCGTCCTCACGGACAAATACGGCCCGGTGGAGTTCCTGGCGAAGCAGCGCGGCGACACTGCCAAGCTCAATCAGATTGCCAGGTGTCGGGCGCTGCCTGCATGCTGACGGCCGAGCCGGCGCGCATGGAGGACATCGGGCGCCTGTTCACGGCGCTGCCGCGGAAGTATTGGCGCGGCCTGGTCGTGCAGATGGCCCGCTCGGTGGCGCTGGCGATCGAGGAGGACGGCGAGCTCCTCGCCATCGTCGGGCTCTATCCCGACCCGCCGAACCTCTTCGAGCTGTGGCTGTGCATCGCGCCGGACATCCGCGGCGGCCGCAAGGCCGTGCGCCTGGCGCGCGAGCTCGTGCATCTTTCCTCGGGCCTGCCGGACGGCGTGCCGGTCGCGCTTTCGGTGAAGGAGGGGCACGGGCCAGGGATGCGGCTGGCGCGGCTGGCCGGGTTCCGGGAAGTCGGCGAGATCGCCACCGCCGGCGGCCGCCTCGTGCGCTTCCTCCGCGGTTGACAGCATGCCGGCGCGCTTACGGTCCCGCTCTCCATCGCCTGATAGGGGGCTCAATGGGCCAAGTCGTCTCATCGCTGTTCGGCGGCAAGCAGCCGACCGGGCCGGACCCTGCCATGCAGGCCGTCCAGCACGACCGCGAGCAGCGCGCCGCGGAAGAGCAGGCGAAGGCCGACCAGCTTATCGCCCTGTCGCTGCGCGCCGGCTCCCGGCGCAAGTCGCTGACTTACCAGGACAGCAACCGCAGCGCCACGCTCGGCTGATCCAGGCCGTGCCGCTCTCCGTCAAGGAAATCCAGAAGAACAGCGACCGGGCGTATGGCAGCCGGAAGAGCTGGGCTGCGCTTTACGACGATCTCTACCAATACGTCCTGCCCTACCGGGAGCCGAGCACGGCGACCAACACTGGCGGGACTGCCGCCGACCGCGTCGACCGCGTCTTCGACAGCACGGCGCCGAAGGCGGCGTTTCGCTTCGCCGGGCGCATGCAGAACGACGTCACGCCGCCGTTCCAACGGTTTTTCGAGCTGAAGCTCGGGCCGTATCTGCAGGCCGATCCCGACGTAAAGAAGAGCGCCGAAGAGGAGCTCGAACAGGTCACCAAGCAGGTCTCGGCGGTGCTGGAGGCGGGCACCTGGGCACTCTCCTCGCACGAAATGTATCTCGACCTGTTCGGCGGCCAGGGCGCCTGCCTGATGCTGGAAGACGAAGACGAAATCCTCCGCTTCGTCTCCGTCCCCGCCGTCGAGGTGGCGCTCCGCGAGGACGGTTTCGGCCGCGTCATCGGCGTCTATTGGGACCGCAACTATGAGGCGGGGCAGCTGCCGGGCCTGTGGCCGGAGGCGGAGACGAAGTTCTCGGCCGAGCTGCAGAAGACGATCAAGGACACGCCGGAAAAGGCGGTGCGCGTCGTCCAGGCGGCGGAATGGGACCACAAAAAGCGCAAGTGGCACTTCTGCGCCTTCGAGCACGGCAAGGAAGACGGGCCGATCTACAGCCTGGAGAACATGAACACCTCGCCGTGGCTGACGCCGCGCTTCTTCAAGGTGCCGGGCGAAGCGCACGGCCGCGGGCCGGGGCTCATGGCGCTGCCGGCGATCAAGACGCTCAACAAGGTCACCGAGCTCACGCTGAAAGCCGCCGCCTTTGCCATCCTCGGCCTGTGGACGCACCGCAACGACCGCGTCTTCAACCCGAAGACGGCGCGCATGGCGCCGGGCGCCTTCTGGCCGGTGGCGTCGAATGGCGGCCCGCTCGGCCCGTCGATCTCCAAGCTCGACGTGCCGGGCCGCTTCGACATTTCCAACATCGTCGTCACGGATCTCCGCGACGCGGTGAAGCAGGCGACGTTCGACGACACCCTGCCGCCCGACGCCGGCGCCGTGCGCTCGGCGACGGAGATCGTCGAGCGGCTGAAGCGGCTGGCGACCGACCTGGCCGGCGCCTATGCGCGCCTTGTCCTGGAAATCATCAAGCCGCTAGTGCAGCGGATCATCGACGTCCTCTACCGGCGGAAGCTCATCAAGACGAACCTGACGATCGACCAGCTGCTGCTCAAAGTCGAGATCGTGTCGCCGATCGCCAGGGCGCAACAGGCGCAGGACGTCTCGCAGCTGGTCGACTGGCTGCAGATCATCCTGGCGACCGGCGGCAAGGAGGCGATGATGCTCACGGCCAAGATCGAGGACGTGTTCACCGAGATCGGCCGCAAGCTCGGCGTGCCGGAACGGCTGATCCGCTCCGAGCGCGACAAGGGCCAGCTGATGAAGATGGTCGCGCAGATCATCGCGAATGCGCAGATGGCGGCCGCGCCGAAGCAAAGCGCCGCGGCGCCGGCGGGTGTGCCGGCGTGAGCGGCGGCGGCTTCGACGAACCAAGCCTGGAGGGGCTACTTAAGCAATTCCTCGGCGGCAGCGAGGAGGGCGACGGATGGGGCGGCCTCGACAGCAAGTCGATAGGCAACATCATCCAGAAGCAACACGATCAGAACGCCGCGGCGATGAAGAAAGAGGCGAACCTCTTCCGTGACTGCTTCCTTGAAAACCCGGCCGGCCGAAAAGTGCTGGAGATATTTTTGGACAATACGCTCCGCAAGGCGCGCGTTCCCTTTGCTGTTCTGTCGACGGGGCAGAACATCCACGATTTCGGGACTTGGCGCGACGCGGAGAATGCTTTCGTGGCGGCGATCGTGGAGGCAATCGCGGCGGCGGAAAACGTGGAGGTCAAAGCGAGGAACACGATATGACGAGGAAAACGATCTTGCGGGCAGGCGGCGTCGCCTGGCTCGCCTCTGCGGCGTTCGGCCCGCGGATTTTGTTTGCGCCTGATGCGGGCGGCGGTGCCGGTGCTGGTGCCGGCGCTGGCGCTGGCGCGGGCGGCGGTGCCGGTGCCGGCGCTGGCGCTGGCGCGGGCGGCGGTGCTGGTGCTGGCGGCGGTGCTGGTGCTGGCGGCGGTGCTGGTGCTGGGGGAGCTGGTGCCGGAGGTGGCGCCGAGCCCGATTTCTACAAGCCCGACGGCATGCCGGCGCATCTGCTCGGAAAGGACATCAACTCGACGCTCGACAAGGTTTGGGGCGCCTATGACGGCGCGCGCCGCGAGATCTCCGACCGCGGCACGGTGCCGAAGGAGCTCGACGCCTACAGATTCGAGCTTTCGGAGAAGGCGAAGCCGATCATCCGCATCGCCGACGACGACAAGGTCATTCCGGTGCTGCGTGAGCTCGCGCAGAAGCACAAGCTCACGGACAAGCAATTCGGCCCGTTCATGGGCGAGTTCTTCGACAAGATCGTCGACCTCGGCATCATCGAGGCGCCGATCAATCCCGACGCGCTCCTGGAAAGCCTGGCGCCGGCCGATTTCAAGGGCACGCCGGCGGAGAAGAAGGCGGAGGGCGGCAAGGTGCTTGCCACCGCGCAGGCGTGGATACAGGGCCTGTCCGACCAGCACGGCTTCGACAAGGACATGAAAAACGAGCTGGCGCTGCTGACGACGTCGCAGCCGGGCATGAAGATCCTCGGCCTGCTGATGAAGGGCGGCATCCAGCACTCAGCGGCCGGTGGCGGCACCGGGAGCGGCGCGGTGACGGAGGCGACGCTGCAGCAGCGCCGCGCCGACCCGCGGAACGACCGCAACAGCGAGAAATACGACGTGGCCTTCGCGGAGGAAACGCTCCGCATGGGCAAGCAGCTCTGGGGCAACTGACCCCGCGATTGACAGCGCCGGCGCGGCTCTATCGTCGCCTCGATTTCGAGGGATAGACCCGCGCCGGCAGGCGGCTCCCGCTCCTCAAGGAGGCAGGCCCGCCAGGCCGGAAGCGGCACTCGGCCCCGAATGACCCAAGCCAGTCAAACGGGGTTATTCAATGTCCGATCAGGCACCAAACTGGTACATCCAGCAGTGGAAGCAGGGTGTGCTCCACGTCTATCAGTCCAAGGGCTTCACCCTCAAGAACGTCACCACGCCGCCCATCAAGATGGACGGCTCGAAAATGATCTTCAACGTCGCCGGCCGCGGCGAGGCGGAAGAGGACGTCAAGCGCGGCGACGTCGCGGTGCCGATGAACGGCGCCCGCGACAAGGTCGAGGTCGAAACCAAGAAGAGCCGCGCCTTCGACGAGGTCTATGAGGACGATCTCGACCAGATGAACGTCGACGAGCACCAGGTCGTCCACGAGACGTCCGGCATGGC
Source organism: uncultured Alphaproteobacteria bacterium (assembly GCA_963846475.1). Lineage (GTDB taxonomy): Bacteria > Pseudomonadota > Alphaproteobacteria > Rhizobiales > Afifellaceae > DASWJZ01. The sequence goes on from CAWJVZ010000004.1 coordinate 824,951, forward strand.
GCTCGGCCGCGTTCACGACAAGACCATCCTGCGGGCGGCGAAGGTCGGCGCCACGCTGGAAGTCGGCAGCTACGCGACGCCCATCACCATCATAACGCTGATGCTCGCCAAGCAGAAATTGATGGCGGCCGGCGTGCCGGTCAACGACGGCCAGGTGTTCGCGGCCGTCGACAGCGTCGCCTGGGCGGTGCTGACCACCTACGACCAGTTCGTCAACAGCCAATATGTCGGCCCGGCGCTGCCCTACGTGAACGGCGCGCTGGCGAAGACCTGGAACGGCATCCACGTCTTCTGCGTCGACGACGAGCTCTTCGAGATCGCCAACACGACGGAGAGCGACAACCTCATGTGGCACCGCTCGGCGATGGGCTTCGGCTGGGTCCGCAAGCTCACCGGCAGCGTCCAGTGGGACAACCGCAAGGACTGCTGGACGCACAACATGAGAATGCGGATCGGGGCCAAGAAGCTCCTCGATAACGGCATCGTCAAGATGAAGAACGATTACGACGCCGCGCACATCGCTCTGCCGACCTGATGAACCGGGTGGCTGGCCCTTCCCGGCCCGCCCCTCCCCTCTTTCCTTTCGACTGAACGAGGAACGCTAAATGTATCCAATCGGAAACGGCTTCATGCGGCGCATCGGCCAGGGCGTCTCCCGCGGCACCGGCTATTCCAGGAATGTCTCGGACTGGCGGCTCGCCACCAACGACACGGCCGCGGCCGTCGAGGCGGCGAACTTCTTCAATGCCAGGGCCAAGGATCTCGTGCTGGGCGCCTTCATCTATGCATCGCTCGACCTCGACGGCGCGCCCGCGGGCAAGATCTACATGGTGACCGCCAACACCGGCACCGTGGTCACGGTCGCCGCCGTCTAAAGCGACCCCCGCAGCCGGCCCTTTCCCCGGCCGGCTGCCGTTTCTTCCTTTTCCAGGCAGGCCCATGCCGATCGTCAACCAGGTCGCCATCGTCAATCGCGCCCTCGCCGGCATCGGCTGCACGCAAATCCAATCCTTCGCCTCGCCGGGCCCGGCCGGCAGCGGCCCGCAGAAGACGTTCGAGCGGGTGCTCGACGATCTCGTCTCAAAATATCCCTGGCATTTCGCGCACGGCTTCGGCGAGCTCACCCGGCTTACCGGCGCGCCGGTCGCCGGCTGGAAATACGCCTTCCAGCTGCCGTCAGACCGGATCGGGCCGCCGCGGGCCCTTTACGACAGCCAGGCGGAGACCGCCCGTCCGCTGACCCGCTTCCAGATGTCCGAAGGGACGGTGCTTGCCAGCGTCGAGCGCATCTGGGCGTTCTATCCGCGCCTTCCCGACCCCTCGCTGTGGCCGGGCTATTTCCAGGAGCTCGTCATCCTGTGCTGCCAGGCCGAGTATGCGCTGGCGATCCGCGAAGACCCGGCGCTCCGCGACCGGCTGCGCCGCGACGCCTACGGGCCGCCCGAATACCAGGGGCAAGGCGGGCAATTCGCCGTCGCGGCGCTCCTCGACGCGCAATCAAACCCGTCGCAGCAGGTGGCGGACGGCTACAACCCGCTGACGTCGTTCCGCACGAGCGGCTTCTCGGCCGAGGACGCCCGCGCCGGCTTCGAGGATTGGTGAGACCGTGCCGCGCATCGTCACCAAGCAGCCCTCGCACACCTACGGCGTCCTCGATCCGCTCATGCAGGAGCGGTCGGACACGAAATTCTTCCACGGCTCGCTGTCGGCCGGCGAGAACGTCATCATGCAGCCGCAGGGCGGCTACAGCGACCGCGGCGGCACGACGATCGCCTCGCGGGCGCGGCGCCGGCTGGTGGCGACCACGCCGGGCCTCGACTTCAACGCTCCGAACGGCGGCAACGTCGCGAGCCTGACTGGCTCCGGCGACTTCACCACCGGCGCGGTGAACGCCGATCCATTCGTGCTCTTCACGATCAATTTCGACGCCGTCTTCGCTCCCGCGGCCTTCGACCTGGTCAACTTCAAATGCTCGACGCTGCATCGCCCCGACTGCCTGCAGGTCCAGTATTTCGCGGACGGCGGCTGGAACAACTTCGGCAGCGCCTTCGACATAACGGGGGAGAAGCGTTCCCGCCGGGCGGCGCGAGCGCCAGGCCTGACGGTCGGCTCGACACTTTGGCGCGTCGTCGTCACCGGCGGCGCCGGGATCGGCACAATCACCGTGGGCGAGGTCCGTTTCAGGACCGAGACCGCCCTGCTCTCGCTCGGCTGCAAGGTGCTCCGCTACAACCGGCAGGGCCAGAAATTCCAGATCGTCGCCACCGACGAGAACATTGACATCTTCCTCGACGGGGTCTGGAAGGCGGCCGCCTCGCTGCCGCTGCAGGACGTGTCGATCATCGAGCTCAAGCACGAGCCCGCCTACGACACCATCCTATTTGCCCAGCAGGATCTCGTGCCGTGGCGGCTGCAACGCCAGGGTGCCGACGACGAATGGCAGTTCGACGCCGCGCCGTTCGAGAACATCCCGCTCGTCGATTACGGCGACACGATCTACACCAACGGCGTCGCCGAGGTGCAGGAAATCCAGTTCTACAATATGAACTCGGGCGAGCAGTTCATCCTGACGCTGGAAGGCAACACCACGACGGCCATCGCCATCGGCGCAAGCGACGCGGCGACGGCCGCCAACATCCAAACGGCCCTGCTGGCCCTGCCGGTGGTCTCACCCGGCCTGACGGTCACCAGCCTCGGCGGCAACAAATACGAAGTCACCTTCGCCGGCGACGGCAACAAGGATCGCGACTGGCTGGAAATGAGCGCCAGGACGCTCGACGAGGACGGCGTCGTCATCATCCGCACCAAGACGGAGGGGAAGGAAGGCGGCGAGCCGGTTTTCTCGGCGGCGCGCGGCTATCCTGCGGTGCTCCGCTACGTGCAGTCGCGGCTCCTGGCCGCCGGCTTCAAGGGGCGGGCGCAAAGCTATCTCGTCTCGGTCACCGGCGAGCCGTTCAACCTGGACGCCGAGCGCGCCGGCGAGACGGCCGGCTTCCTCTACGACATCGACGACGACGACGTGAACACGATCCGCGACGTGGTCGTGGGCCGCACGGTGATGTTCTTCACCGACACGGCGCTCTGGCACCTCGGCAACCGCAAAATGTCGGCCGAGGAAGTGCCGGACCTGCTCAAATCCGACGCTCCCGGCATCGCCGCGGCGGCGCGGCCGCTGTCGCTCGACAACGCGATCTTCTACGTGCAGCGGGGCGGCAAGACGCTCCGCCAGGTGACCTACGACGCGATCGAAGAGAATTTCCTCGCCGACAATGCGAGCGTGCTTTCCGCCTTCCTGCTCAAGAAGCCGCGCGAGATCGTGCTCCGCCGCGCCATCACCTCCAACGACGCCGACGTCATGTTCCTGGTCAACGCGGACGGATCGCTGACTACGGTTACGATGATGCGGACGCAGGAAGTGAGCGGCTTTGCACCATCGAAGACGCGGAGCGGCAGCTTCAAATCGGCGTGCGTCGACAGCGACCAGACCGTCTGGTTCCTGACGCAGCGCCTCTACAGCGGCGCGCAGAACCTCCTCCTGGAAAAGATGGAGCCGGAGAAGCTCCTCGACGGAGCGATCGAGATCACCCTCGGCGCGCCGGGCAAGGTGCTGTCCGGCCTCAGCGTCTATGACGGGCAGACGCTATGGGTCATCGGCGACGGCGAGCCGATCGGCGAATTCACCGTCGCCGGCGGGCAAATAGCCCTGCCGCGCAACGTCTCCACTGCCCGCGTCGGCTTCTGGGCGCCGCCGCTCGCCGTCGACCAGCCCTACAGCCCCGATACGGAGGTTCCGCTCGCCCGGCTGAAGCGCGTCTTCGCCGCGGACATATCCGTGTTTGAGACGTCGTCGATCGCCATCGCCGTCAACGGCGAAGCGCCGGCCGATATGCCGCTCGGCCGCTTCGACGACACGCCGCTCGACACGCCGTGGTCGGCGATGCCGTTCACCGGGACGCTCCGCGCCGAAGGCATGCCGGGCTTTACCGAGACGGCGCAGCTGACCGTGACGCAGGTGCGGCCGGGCCGGCTGACCGTGCGCGGCGTCAAGAAGGAAATCCGCGCATGATGCTGGTGACCAGCCTGTTCTCCTCGGTCATGGGCGGCGGGGCCGCGGCCGGCGCCGGCGCAGCTGCGGGCGCCGCGGCGGCGGGAGCCACGGCGGCGGCCGGATCGAGCGCGCTGAGCATCCTGCAGGGCGTCGGCACCGCGTTCTCGGCGCTCGCCACGATCGGCGCCGGCTTCGCGCAATCGAGCCAGCTGAAGGCGGAGGCGCGCATGGAAGAATTCAAGGCGCGCGACGAATTCATCGCCGGCGAAGAGCAGGCGGCCAAGCTGAAGACGGAGCTTGCCGCCACGATCGCCAACCAGGCGGTGTCGTTCGCCGCCGGCGGCGTCGACCTCGGCTCCTATTCGGTGGGGACCGCCAAGCGCCAGGCCGTCGACGACGCCGAACGCGAGCTCGCGCTGTCGCGGAACGGCGCCATGATGGCCTCGCTGGAGCGGCGCATGCGCGCCAAGATGCTCTATGCGCAGGCGGAGTCGGCGAAGATCGCCGGCCTGATCGGCGGCGTCACCAAGGGCATCAGCTTCGCCACGGACGTCTATGCCCGTGGCTGAGAAGATCGCCAAGTTCCAGGGCCGCGCTCCCGCCATCAGATCGCCCGACGTCGACTTCTCGACCGGCCGGCCGGAAGTTTTTGCGCTTCTGGCGCAGTCGACGGCGGCGCTCGCCACCAAGGTCGGCGCGCTTGCCGACCGCGCCGCGGCGCGCGAGGGCGAGGAAGAGGGCATCGCCGCCGGCCTGGCCGCGTCCGTGCCGTCCGCGGTGCCGTTCCTGCCGGCTCAGTCGCCGGCCGGCCCGAAGCCGTCGTCGCCGGCCGGCGGGGCGCTTGCCGCGCGCGCCGGCCCGCCGAGCTCCGATCTCCTCGCTGCCGGCCTGCTTGCCGAACTCGAAGGGTTTCGTGAGACCGCCTACTTCGACGTGAACGCCTACCGAACCGGCTTCGGCTCCGACACTGTCACGCGGCCGGACGGATCCGTGGAAAAGGTGACGGCTTCGACCCGCATCGACCGGGCGGACGCCGAGCGCGATCTCACTCGCCGCGTCCGCGAATTTCAAATGACCGCGATCGGCCAGGTCGGCGCGGATGCGTGGAAGGCGCTCGACGCCCCGACGCAGGCTGCGCTGACCTCGATCGCCTACAATTACGGATCGCTTCCCGCCCGGCTTATTCCGGCCGTCGCCAGCGGCGACAAGGCGGCAATTGCCGCCGGCATCGAGGCGCTCGGCACCGACAACGACGGCGTAAATGCTGAAAGGCGCCGCCGCGAGGCCGCGCTCGTCCGCAGCGGTCCGGCGGTCGCTGCCACGCAGCTTGCCAGCCCGCCGCTGCACCTCCTGGAGCCGCCCGCGCCGGCCGGCGGCGCCGCCCTGGCGCTGCGCCGCGACGGGACGATCCGCGGCGAGGCGCACGATCGCGCCGCGCTCAACATCTATCTCGACCGCCTCGACACGTCGACGCGCACCGCCATGTGGGCCTATGGCGAACAGCACCGCGACGATCCGGCCGGCCTGGCCTCGGCGCTCGACGCCTACGCCGCCGGCGTCAAGGGGACGCTGGAGCCGCGCGCCGTGCCGCTCTTCGAGGGCGTCTTTCAGCGCGAGCGCCTGTCGCTCCTCCGTCAGGCGGCGGACGGCCATCAGCGCCAGCTGGAGCAAACCGAGCAGGCGGTGTTCGAGGAAAGCCTCGCCATGCGCCGGACGGCGCTGGTGCGGCTCGCCGCCAAGGCCGGCAACGACGAAACGGCGAATCTGGCGCTTGCCGCGGAAATGGAGGACATGACGCGCTTCGTCGGCGCGCACTCCACCGTGAGCCCGACGAAGCGCGGCGAGATCCTGCGGGCGCTCCGCCAGGACGTCGCCACGGCGCGCCTCATGGGCGCCTTCGACAAGGCCGTCACGCCGGAAGCGCGGGCGGCGCTCGCCGCCGGCTTCCAGGCGGCATGGGAGAACGGCGACGCGGAGCTCGCCGGCGTTGAGCCGGAAACCTACGAGCGCATCACCTCCGCCATGGAGAGCCGGCTGGCGAAGGACGTCACGGCGCGCGCCACGGAGGCGCGGAAGCTGGAACGCGGCATCGACAGCCTCATGGGCCGCGTCAAGGACGGCTACGACGTGCCGGAGGAGGAGCGGCAGGCGCTGAAGGCGGCCGTCGAGGCGACGGGCGCGCCCGAGCTCGCCGAGGAATTCCACTTCTTCGAGCGGCTGGCCGACTGGCAGAAGCGGAGCCGCACGGCGCGGCCGGAGACGATCGCCGCCCAAGCCGACGCGATGGAGGCCGAGGTGCGCGAGACCGGCGCCACGCCGCGCGCCGTGGCGGCGCTCGACATGATGCGCGGCCTGCAGGGCGCGATCGAGAAGGGCCTGAAGGACGATCCGCTCGCCTGGGCCGAGCACGCCGGGCGCCTAAAGGTCACGCCGCTCGACACGAGCTCGCCGGAAAGCTTCCGGGCGACGCTCGCCGCGCGCGCCGCCGAAGCGGACGCCGTCGCCGATTTCTACGGCCGGCCGAAGCGCTTCTTCAAGGCCGCCGAAGTGGCGGCGATCAACCTCGCCGCGGCGGAAAACCCGGCCTTTCTGGTCGAATTCGCCCGCGACCTTCCGGCGGCGCTCGGCAAGGACACGCCCAAGGCGCTCGCCGAGATCTCCAAGGACGCGCCGATCATCGCGCACGCCGCTGGGCTGGCGCTGTCGACCCGCTCCGACGCGATGCTGCAGGAGACGGCGCAGGCGCTGGGCTTGCGCAAGATCGAGGGCTACGAGGCCGTCGCGATGAAGCCGGCGGAAAAGCGGGCGGCCGTCGCCGGCGCGCTCGGCAATGCGCTGATCCAGACGCCGGCGCTGGAAGCGGCGGCCGTCGCCCATGCCGACCTCCTCTTCGAGCTCCGCGCCAGGGCGGCGGGCCTGGACCCCGCGGCGGACGCGGAAGGCGCCGCGGATCTCTACCGCGCGACCCTCAACGACGTCCTCGGCGCCCGCATCGTCGACGGCCGCCAGCACGGCGGGCTCGTCGAGGTGAACGATGCGCCGACGATCGCGCCGGCCGACATGCCGGCCGAGGAGCTGCAGAACCTGATTTCCAGCCTCGACGATCGCGTGCTGGCGCAGCTGCCGCCGATCTTCTCGGCGAACGGCGTGCCGATAGAGGCGTCGCGGCTCGCCCAGGCGCGGCTGCTGGCGGTCGGCGACGGCCGCTATCATCTGGCCTTCGGCGACCCGGCGAGCGGCAATGCGCAGATGGTCATGGCGCCGGGCGGCGGCCCGTGGGTGCTCGACGTGCGGCTTCTGCGCGCCGCACTGAAGGGCCGGTGATGAGCTTCTTCTTCGAGGAGCCGCAGGCGCCTTTCGGCTGGCAGACGGCCGGCGGCGAGGCCGGGCTCGGCGAGATCGCCGACGCCGCGCACGACACGGCGCGCTTCATCGACAACTTCAACAGCCGGCATGCGGCGCGCGAGGAGGCCTGGGACCGGCGCCTGGACGCGGCAAAGGCCGCGACGGGCGTGGACATCGCCAACCCGCTCCGCGCCGCCGTGGAGCCAATCCTGCGCCTGCAGGGGCCTGTTGCGCCGCGGACGGAGCAAATGATCCGCGGCTGGCACGAGGGGGTGACGAATGCCCGCCTGGCGGCGCTGGCGCTGCAGCATCCCGACAAGGCGGAAAAATTCTCCGGCCGCTCGATCGACGAGGAGGCGGCGGCGATCGCCCGCGAGGCGGAAAGCCGCTTCGGAACGCTGTTCGCCAGCCGGCCCGGCGCCGGCCGCTGGCTGGCGACCCTGTGGGGCGGCGGGCTCGGCACGCTCCGCGACCCGATCCAGACGCCGCTGCTGGCGCTCGGCGCGGGCCCCGGCGCGGCGCGCACGATCGGCGGCGCCGTGCTGAAAGGCGCGGCCAGGGAGGCTTTGCTCAACGCCGGCGTGGAAGCTGCCATGCAGCCGGTTGTGCAGGACTGGCGCGCCGATGCCGGGCTTGCGGCGGGCTGGCAGGAAGCGGCGCGGAACGTGCTGTTCGCCGGCACGATCGGCGGCATGCTCGGCGCCGTCGCCGGCGGCATCGGCCAGGCGCTCCGCAGCCGCCTGCCGGCGGAGGCGCGCGGCGCCGCCGACGCGCTGGAGGCCGACCAGGTCGCCGTCGCGGAACGGCCGCAATTCGTGCCGGCGGACCCGCACGACGAAGCGACGGCCGCGGCCATCCTTTTCGCCGAGGATCCCGACGCCAATCCGCCGCCGGCGCCGCCGGTGGCGCCGCCGCCGCAGCTCCCGGCGATTGCCGCGGAGGACAGCCTGGCGCCGCAGAATTTCCGCTGGTTCGAGCCGCGCGAGCTGGCCATCGACGCGGCCCGTTTCCAGTTCAAGGCGGGCGGCGACGAGGCCGGGGTCACCGAACGGCTGCGCGGCGTCACCACATGGGACGCCAGCCGCGCCGGCGTGACGATCGTATGGGAGGACGCTGCCGGCGGCCGCTTCATCGCGGACGGCCATCAGCGGCACGGACTGGCGCGCCGCATCGGCGAGCTGGGCAGCGAGACGCCGAAGCTGGCCGGCTATGTGTTCCGCGAGGCGGACGGCTTCTCGGCCGAGGACGTCCGTACGATCGCCGCGCTGAAGAACATCGCCGAAGGATCGGGAACGGCGCTCGACGCGGCCAAGGTGCTCCGCTCGGCGCCGGGCGCGGAGCACGGCCTGCCGCCGAACTCCGCGCTGGTGCGCGACGGCGAGGGCCTGGCAAAGCTCTCCGACGACGCCTTTGCCATGGCCGTCAACGACGTCGTCGACGCCTCCTATGCGGCGATCGTCGGCCGCCTGGTCGGCGACGAAAAGCTGCACGCGCAGGTGCTCGCCGCGATGGCCGAGGCGCGGCCGAGCTCGCGCATCGAAGCGGAAAGCATGGTGCGCGACCTCCTGTCGGCGCCCGTGGTGCGCGAGGTGCAGGAAAACCTGTTCGGCGCCGAGGAAGGCGCCCGGCTGCTGTTGAAGGAGCGGGCGCAGGTGCGCAGCGCGGCGTTTCGTGCTATCAAGCGCGACCGCACCGTCTTTCAAACGCTAGTCGACGAGGCGGAGCGGATCGCGGCCGCCGGCAACGAGCTCTCGACAGACACGAACGCCAGAAGGGCCAGCGAAGATGCCGTCCTCCTCGAACACATCGCAAAACTCTCCGACCGGAAGGGGCCGATCGCCGATGCGCTCGCCACCGCCGCGCGGGACGTCGCCGGAGGGGCCGGCGTTAAGGCCGCTTCTCGCGCATATCTCGACGCTGTCCGCGACGCGCTATCGCGAGCTGGCGGGTCTGGCGAGCGCGCTGGCGCGGGCCGATCGGGGGTAGAGCTGCCCGTCGACACGCCGCCCGCACGTAGCTCCGAGGCGACGCCGGCCGGCGAGCAGGGCCTCGTGCCCGGCGTGGCGCCCGTCACGACGCGCGAGCGCCTGCAGGTCGAAGCGGAGCGGCCGCTCGCCGGCGGCGCCGCGCCGGCCGGCGGGCTCTTCGACGAAGACGGCCGCGCGCAGATCGACCTCCTCGACGCGATCGGCGCCGCGCGCTTGACGCCGGAGGAGCTCGACCAGATCATTGCCGACCCCTTCGGCGGCGCCGGCGAAATGCGCGTCGCGGACGCGCTGGAAGAGGCGGACAGGCCCGGCCTCCTCGCCGACCTGGTCGACGCCTGCAAGGTGGTGTGATGACCATAGACGCCTGCATCGACAACGCGCTCGCCGGCGGCGAGATCTCCAAGGCCGAGGCGGACCGCCTCAAGGGCCTCTACCGGAGCTTCGTGCGCGACCGGGCGAAGCACGGCGGCGCCGTCCTGCCGCTGGAAGCCAGGACGATGCTCGCCGCGCTGCTGAAGGCGGAGAAGGGCCACAAGCGCATGCAGGCGGCGCTTGCCATCAAGAACCTCCGCGATCTCGACGCGGATCTCGCAAATTTCCGGCGGCCGAACGGCGCCGGCGACGTCGCCGACGCGGCGCTCGCCAAGCTGGAGCATTTCGGCACCGCGCCGTTCTCCTCCGTCGAAGGCCGCGCCAAGGCGATCGTCGGCCAGGCGCACGGCCGCATGGAGGAGCTGCTGCATCAGTTCCGCCGCTCCGCCTTTCTGGGCGACAACCTCTCCATCGGCCCGCTCCGCTTCTCCTTCCGCCACAACCAGGCCCGACTCGGCAACGTCGTCAAGGAGGCCTTCGGCGAGGACAGCGGCGACGCCGCGGCAAAGGGCCTGGCGAAGGCCTGGACGGAAACGGCAGAGTGGCTGCGCCGCCGCTTCAACGCCGCCGGCGGCGCCATCGGCAAGCTGGAGAATTGGGGCCTGCCGCAGTTCCACGACGCGCGGGCGCTCCGAAAAATCGGCCGCGAGGCATGGAAGGCGCGGATCGCGCCGCTCCTCGACGTCTCCCGCATGCGCCATCCGCTGACCGAAGCGCCGGTCGGCGACGACGAGCTCGACGAGCTCCTCGACCACGTCTGGCATTCCGTGGCGATGGAGGGCTGGAACGGCCGCCAGCCGGCGCGCCGCGCCTTCGGCGCCGGGGCGCTCGCCAGCCAGAAGGCCGAGCACCGCGTGCTGGTATTCGAGGACGCCGCATCCTGGCTCGCCTACCAGAAGGATTTCGGCCAGGGCGACCCGTTCGCCGCGATGATGCAACACATCAACGTGATGGCGCGCGACGTCGCGGCGCTGGAGATCCTCGGGCCGAACCCTGGCGGCACGGTGGAATGGCTGAAGCAGGCGATCCTCCGGGAAGCGGCGAAGGCGGCCGCCGGCGACGCCACGGCCCGCTTCGCCGGCAAGACCGGCGAGGCGGCGCTGTCGCGCGGCCGCAGCCGCGCCAGACGTCTCGACGTCATGTGGTCGGCGATGCGCGGCGAGCTGGAAACGCCGGTCAACTCCTTCTGGGCCGACACGCTGGCGGCGACCCGCAACTGGATCACTGGATCGGTGCTCGGCTCGGCGTCCATATCGGCGCTCGGCGACGTCGGAACGCAGGTCGTCGCCCGCCGCTTCACCGGCATTCCCGCCTATGGCGTGGTGAGCGAGATCGCCAAGGGCTTTGCCACGGCGCCGCGGCGCGAGGCGGTGCGCGCCGGCCTCATCCTCGACCAGGCGCAGCACACGTTCCATCGCCAGGCCCGCTACATCGGCACCTTGTCAGGGCCGGAATGGTCGGCCTGGCTGACCGATCGCGTGCTGACCTGGTCGGCGCTGACGCCGTGGACGCAGGCCGGCCAGCACGCCTTCGGCCTCGCCTTCCAAGGCGAGGTCGCGCAGCGGGCGAGCCAGCGGTTCGGAGATCTCCCCGTCGCGCTCCGCCTTACCTTCGAGCGGTGGGGCCTTTCGGCCAGCGATTGGGACGTCATGCGCGCCGCCGCGCTGCACGAGCCGAAGGCCGGCGCCACGTTCCTGCGGCCGCGCGAGATCGCCGAAATCGACGAGCGGCTCGCCGAGCGCTACCTTGAAATGATCCTGTCGGAGACCCAATACGCCGTGCCGACCGGGTCGATCGCCGCACGAACTACGCTGGTGTCGACCGAGCAGCCGGGCACCTTCTGGGGCGAAATGCGCCGCAGCTTCGCGCAGTTCAAGAGCTTTGGGGCGGTCTTCGCCATCCTCAACGGCCAGCGCATCGCCTTGCAGCTGCAGGGCGACCGCGCCATGAAGGCGCGCGGCGCCGCTTACGCCGGGTCGCTGCTCATTTCCACCACGCTCTTCGGCGCGCTGTCGCTGCAGCTGAAGCAGATATCCGCCGGCCGCGACCCGCGCGACATGACGTCGCTCGACTTCGTCGGCGCCGCGCTCCTGCAGGGCGGCGGGCTCGGCATCTACGGCGATTTCCTGTTTTCCGACGTCAACCGCTACGGCGGCGGCTTTCCGACGACGATCGCCGGCCCGACGATCGAGCATGTGTGGGACGCCTGGACGCTGACCGCCGGCAACCTGATGGAGCTCGCGCAGGGCAAGGACACCAAGGCCGGCCGCGAGCTGGTGAAATTCCTGCGCGGCAACACGCCTGGCGGCACGCTCTGGTATGCCCGCCTCGGCTACGAGCGCGTCCTCCTCGACCAGCTGCAGTGGCTGGCCGACCCGGCGGCCAACGACAGTTTTAAGGCGAAGCAGAAATGGTGGCGCGACGAAACCGGCCAGGAATTCTATTGGCGGCCCGGCGAGATCGCGCCCGACCGGGCGCCGGATTTCTCCGCGGCCATCGGCGGCTGAGCCGCGGTTGACGGCGGCGGCGCCGCCATAGTCTCTTCCTCGCCCGGCGGGGTTCTCCTCGCGCCACGCCGCGGCGCTCCTGGGTGAGCAGTGGAGAGCCGGCCATCATTCCCCGGCCGGCTCTCCCGCAAGGCGAGGAAGTCCAAGTTGCTGACTTGCGCCCGGCTTCGGCCGGGCGTCTCTTTCTCCGCCCGCGATTGACAGGGGCGGCCGCCGCTTAGGCTCCCGCGGCCATGAGCGTCGTCTTCGATCTCCCCCAGAGCAACCGCATCGTCTTCGGCTCGCCGGCGGCCGGCACGACGGTCATCAGCTACAATTTCCCCCTGCAGGACGGCCGCGAGGTCGATCTCCGGGTTGCGCGCATCCGCGCCGGCGTCCGCACCGTCCTGACGCTGAATGCCGCCGGCGCCGACGGCTACAGCGTCGCCGGCGCCGGCGAGCCGACTGGCGGCTCGATCATCCTGTCGGCGCCGAGCCTCGCCGGCGACCAATTCGAGCTCTACGGCCGCGCCAAGCTGGAGCGCCAAAGCGCCTACGAATACCAGGGCCAGCTCCGCTCCGAGGCGCTCGACGCGGACATGACGCGCCTGACGATGATCGCCCAGGAGCTCCGCCGCGACAGCGACGAGAACACGGTCGGCCTGCAGCAGGAGATCGTCGACCGCATAGAGGACGTCGACGAGCTGGAGAGCCGCGCTTTGACGCTCGGCGCCGAGCACTGGAACGGCGAAGGCCGCAAGCTGCTCAACCTCCTGGCGGCGAACGAGCCCAATGCGGCGGCGCTCAATCATCAGGTGGCGGCCGGCGACGTCGCCGCGGTGGCGCAGGCCCAGGCCAATGCGCAGCAGCTCTTCCAGGACTTGACGACGGTCTTCACGCGCGGGCTGCTGTCGGGCGCCCCCGACGCCGCCACGTTCCGAGAGCTCGTGGGGCTCGTGCTCGGCCTGCACGTGCAGGGCTACAACCCGATCCTCGACGAATGGATCGCCAAGGCGCGGCCGGCCGGCGCCGTGGTCGGCGACGGCGACGCGCAGACGCTTACCGACAAGACCCTCATCGAGCCGCACATCCAAGACCCGACCGGGCTGGTGAAGGCCGACATCGCCGGCATCGAGAACCTCGACAACACGGCCGACATCGACAAGATTATCTCCAACCTGGTCCAGGAGGCTCTCGACCTCAAAATTCCCCTCAGCCAGAAGGGCCAGGCCGGCGGGGTCACTCCGCTTGGTGGCGACAACAAAGTTCCATCGCAATATCTCAACATCGGTCTCGGTCTGAACTATCAAGGCGGATGGAACGCCGCCACGAATACCCCGGCCATTGCATCCGGCGTCGGCACGACCGGCGACTTCTATGTCGTGCAGACTGCCGGCACGACAGTAATCGACGGCATCAACTCTTGGGCCGTCGGCGACAAGGCGAATTTCAACGGCACGGTGTGGGAGAAGATCGGCGCCAGCGGCGGGGTTACGGCAGTAGCGGGGCTGACCGGGGCTCCCAGCGCGGGAGACCTCAGGGCGGCGCTCGCCCTTGTCGTCGGGCAGCATGTGCAGGCATTCAGCCTCCGCCTGGCGGGGCTGGCGGCGGTCGCCGGCAACGGCTTGTTCGCCCAGACGTCCACCAACGCCTTCGCGGCGCGCAGCATCGCCGCCTCGGGCGGCCTGCTCAGCGTCCAGAACGCCAACGGGGCAAACGGCGACCCGACGATCGTCCTCACTCCGTCGACCAACGCGCAGGCCATCGCCGGCGAGGATCACACCACGGCGCTGACGCCGCTCCGCAGCGAGCAGCATTTCGCCGCCAGGCACGCTACCAACCTGGAAGCCATCGCCGGCCTGATCTTCAACAGGTTCATGTCGCCGCTCCGGGTGCAACAGCACCACGAGAGCAAGCATCCCAGCCTGGAAGAGACGCTGGCCGGGCTGAGCAGCGACCAGCGGGTCAGCCCGCTGCGGCTCAAGCAATTCTTCGAGGCCCAATCCACCGGCTCCTTCATCCCGGATCTGCCGAGCGCGCTGGCGATCCCCGTCATCCAGCGCTTCCGCTACGAGATCGAGCTCACGCACTTCAACCTCGGCAACCAGCTTTTCAGCGGCGGCGTGATAGACGTCACCCGCGACGGCGCCGGGCACGACATTTCCGAATGGGTTTCCGGCGGCGCCGGCCAGCTCGGCTCGGCCGCCGGCCGCGCCAATGCCCGGCGCACGCTGCTTCTCCCGCCGAAGACGGCGCTCTTCCACGACGACGGCGCCTGGGACCGCTCGGCGCAGGGCGTCGGCGGGCACTCCATCTTTCTCCGCTGGGCGAACAACTGGAACATCAAGGGCTACGGCTACGTCTCCGAGCTGAAGGCGGCGGACGGCTCGCTCTACCAGCCTCTCAGCGTCTCCGATTGCGACAATTGGGCCATCGAAGATGTCTCCCTGAACGGCAATCGCCTGGGCGTGCACTCGACCAACAACGGCATGGCGCTCCGCATCGGCGGCGGCTGCACGAACTGGACGCTGCACCGGGTCCGCAGCATCAATTCCCCCAGCTACGGCATGGGCGCCCAGGTCAACGGAACCTCAAATTCGGTCTTCAAGGACGGCCGCGTTGTAAATTGCGATATCGAGGAGTGCGGCGACGACGGCTGGGACATCAAGAACGCGCTTTTCCAGAACCGCGGCCTGATCTTCGCTTTCAACCGCATCAAGAACCCCAACCGCAACAAGCGCATCGGCGAGGTCGCCGGCGCCGACTTCCGCATGAACGCCCTGATCATCGGCAACATCATCACGGTGGAGGGGCACCCGGCAGACCAGGAATTCGAGGGCGACTACGACGGGCTCGACGCGCGCGACATGTCGGGCATCCGCATCCGCAACAGCGGCTCCAACGACGGCGGCCTGGTGCTCGGCAACCAGGTCACCATGATGACCAACGGGCCGCAGAACATCGCCGGCGACTGGCTCATGGTCGGCATCGACGCCGAAGCCAAGGACATGATCGTCACCGGCAACCAGGTGACATTCTGCGATCAGGGCATCGGCGTCGTCGGCACGGGAACGCTGGTGCAGGGCAACATCCTGCATCACAATTACTACAACGGCGCCGGCACCTCCAATCCGGCCGATGCCACGCTGTGGACGGCAAACCGGATGTACGACGCGCTGAGCGGCGTCGACTTCATCGGCCAGGGCGCCTTCGCCGCGCAATACCTGATGACCGGCTGGAACGCCAACGGTTCGACGAACCCGAAGCGTCTCCTGGAAGGCACGATGCTCGGCAGCCTGTTCACCGGCCGCTTTTACGAGACGCTGCAGACCAACGCCGCGCTCGGCAACAACCCCTTCACCACCACCGTCACGCCGAACCCCTCGCCCATCGTCACCGTCGCCCACGTGGGGCACGGCAGGCCAAATGGGGCGAGCGTCAGCTATTCCGGCGCTGCGGCGGTCGGCGGGATAACCCCTGTCGGCCCGTATGTCATCACGGTGACCGGCCCCGACTCCTACACCTTCAATGCCGGCGTCAACGCCACCTCCGGCGCGACCGGCGGCGGCGCCGGCGTCGCGGCCGCCTACCGGCACCTCGTCCAGGAGCCGATCACCGCCCGCGACGGCGTGGAGATCTTCCGCGATCTCGCCAAGGGCATGCGGAAGTGGGCGGCGCTGCCGCCCGCCTATGCCAACGACGCGGCGGCGCAGGGCGGCGGCGTGGCGATCGGCGAGCTCTACCGCAAGACCGACAACACCATGGTAATGAGGGTCGCATAAAATGGCTGTGAACCTAGCCGACATCCAGGCCGGCGATTTCGTCGTCTTCGACGGCACCGGCAAGTCCAAGTGCATCGCCGCCGGCAACCAGCGGCGGGTGAAGGAGGCGGACGGAACGCTCTTTGTGCGGTGCGCGGAGCACGGCTCGCATTCGCTCGCCAGCCTGGCGACCACGACGGGCCGGATCTCCGGCGCCGCCGCACGCTACCGGCCGGAGGACCCGGTCAAAGATCCGGCGCCGGTCTGACCCGCGAAGCCGCGATTGACAGCAACGCGCCGCGCTTAGGGTTGCGGCTCCCGACGAGGAGCGGACCGATGCGGAAATTCTCCACCTCCAGCCTGCAGAAGCTCGCCGGCGTACATCCGGACCTGGTGCGCGTCATGAACCGGGCGCTCGTCATCGCGCCGTTCGATTTCCGCATCACCGAAGGCCTGCGGTCGATCGAGCGCCAGCGCGAGCTCGTGCGCATCGGCGCGTCGAAGACGCTGAACTCGCGCCACCTGAAGGCGCGCAACGGTTTCGGCCACGCCGTCGACCTGGTGCCGCTCGTCGACCTCGACAAGGACGGGAAGATCGAGACCGAGGAAATGTACGCCTGGCCGCTCTATCACAAGCTGGCGCCGGCCATCAAAGAGGCGGCCAGACTGGAGGGCGTGCCGATCGAATGGGGCGGCGACTGGAAGACCTTCAAGGACGGCCCGCACTGGCAGCTGCCCTTCGCCTCCTATCCGAAGTAGGGGGCGGCAATGACGTTCGACCGGCGCACCGTGCTTGCGTTCGTCGTGGTGCTCTCCTTCGTCGGCATCACGCTTCTCTGGGTGCTGCGGCCGCCGAACCTGACCCCCGAGCAGATGAACGTGGCGACGCTCATCCTGGGCGCGCTGATCGGCAAGTTCGGCGACGTCATCAACTTCGACTTCGGGTCGAGCAGCGGCTCGAAGGCTAAGGACGATGCGCTGATAAGCGCCACCCGCGCGGGATCCGGCGACATGACCGTGAGCAACTCGACGATCGCCGTCGAGCCGGCGAAGGCCGAAGAGCGCGCCGCGGGGAGCTGACATTGGGCGACCAGGGCATCGTTCCCTTCCTGACGCAGCTGACCATCCTGGCGACCGCGCTGATCGGCGCGGCCTCCGGGCTCATCGGCATGGTCACGTCGCTGCGCAACAAGCGGGCGATCCAGGCCGTCCACATCGAGCTGAACAGCCGGTTGTCGGAGCTGTTGGAGGCGAAGGTCGGCGAGGCGCACGCGGCCGGCATGACCGAGGAACGCGAGGGGCGGCGTTGAGGATGTCAGGGAACGAAGTCGTCACCATCGGCCTCGCCTCTCTGGTCCTGGTCGCCTTTCTCGGCGGCCTGGCGGTGGCGCGCTGGCAATCCGGCCCGCTACAGAAGCTGAAGGAGGAAATCCTCGCCGAGGTGCGCCGGCTGCACGGCGATGCCGGCAAGCGGTCGGACGAGCTCGCCGAGGACGTCGCCGCGCTGCAGCAGCGGCTCAACGATTACGAGCTCTTCGTGGAGCGGAAATTCGTCTCGCGGGACACCTTCAACCTCGTGCTCGGCCGGCTGGAAAAGGGCGTCGCCGAGATCCAGCAGACCGTGTTCTCGACCGCCGAAAACGCCAAGGCGCGGCTCATCCGCATCGAGAGCCATCTGTCGCCGAGCTTCCAGCTGCCGCCGCTCGACCGCTCGAAAGGGACGGAATGATGCCCGGCAATCCGGCGAGGGGCGCGCAGGGCCTCAGGGGCGCGCAGGGCGGCCCGCCGCCCGACAGGGACGGCGAGCTCGATTTCTCCTCGCCGGAGCAAAGCGGCCTGATCGTCTTACTGGAGGACATCTGACATGGCGACGATGGACGTCAAGGACGCGAACAAAAACATCGTCACTGTCGAGAGGCCGCTGCCGCCGGGGCGCGCCGCGGCCGCGGCGAGCCGGCCGGTGGTGCTGTCGACGGAGGACGCCGCGCTTCTCGCGCCGGGGGCCGGCGCCTGGACGGACCGCAGCGGCGCGATCGCGGCCGGCGGACAGTCTCAGCAGCTTGCCGCGGCGAACGCGGCGCGGCGGCGGCTCAGGATCCAAAACCCCTCGTCCAGCGCCGAAAGCATCTTCGTCAATTACGGCGCGGCGGCGACGATTGACAGCAACAGCTTCGAGGTCATGCCGGGGGGCTACATCGACGAGTCCAACCCGGCTTCGTCGCAGGCGGTCCACGTCATCGCCGCAACGACCGGGACCAAGTTCATCGCCAAGGAGCTTTAGGATGCGGAACTTTCTCAGGCTGTTTCTAGCCGCGCAGATCTCGGCGTTCCCCGCCTTCGTCTACGCACAGGCGAGCAACCCTACCCTCGTCGTCACCGGCACGGTCACGGCCGACGATTGCGCCGAGTTCGCTTCGCGCACGCGCGTCCGCTCGGCTGGCGCTGCGTGCGGTGACATGGCGGGGCCGGCCTCCTCGACCGACAATGCAATTGTCCGTTTCGATGGCGCGACGGGCAAGCTAGTCCAGAATAGCGCGGCCACTGTTACAGACCTTGGCGCGCTCAATGTTACATCTTCTATCGAAGCGCAGGAATTGATCCGTTTGGAGGGGACAGGCCCTGGAATCTCTGGTAGCCTCTTGCTCTGCAACCACGTTAGCACTTCCCCGGCGGCCAATGACAGTTTGTGCATTTTCCGTGCCAACGGGCGCAACTCGGCCGCCAACACCGAAATCTATGCGCAGTTCATTCCGGAAATTGTGCTTCCAACTAGCGGTTCGGAAGCCTCTAGATGGACTTTTCAGACGGCCGTTGCGGGCACGCTCGCTAATCGTGTCCACGTCGGCGCCGGGCTCTACGCCGCCGGGACGACGGGCGGTGATCCAGGCGTAAACGGCATCAACTTCACCACCATCCTGAAGTCGAACAACCCTGTTCCCGCGCGCATCGAAGGCACCGCCACCTACGACCCTCCCAGCCTCGCGGACGGAGCTGGCGTCACCACCACCGTTACCGTGACCGGCGCTGCGCTTGGCGATCCTGCCGTGGCGAGCCTGGCGGTGGACCTGCAGGGCATCATCATCAACGCCTCGGTGAGCGCGACGAATACGGTCGCGGTTCGGCTGCAGAATGAGACGGGTGCCACGTTGGACTTGGCGTCCGCCACTCTCAAGGCCTGGGCCCTCAAATAGCGCCGCGGGTCGCGTCGATCAGATCGGCCGCCAACCGTTGCAGGCAGCGCCCGTCGATCTGTTCGTAGCTGTCGGGAATCGCGCTGCGAAACAGCGGGGGCGCGCGTTCGGGGAAAAAGGCGTGACGCAGCCACTCGTTTCCGTCTTGGTGGCGGCGCCTGACCTCGGCGATCTGAGCTGGTGCAACGATGCGATAGAGGTCAGGCGCTCCGGGCATTTGCTTCAGGAGTTGTGCCGACTGGCGCGCGAAGCGGCGCGCTGTGGGGCCGGTTATCTGCTGCAACCGTATGGCCTCGATCTGAACAGCGCTGATGGAGGCGTTGGTCTCTGTTACAGCGAAATTGCAGGAGTGGCCGTCAGTGCCGGTCACCCGCAGCATGTCATGGCGGACATCGCCGTTGGTGAGCTTAAGGCAGTCGTAAATTCTAACGATGAGGTTCTCGCGGCCGAAAACGCCGGCGAGGTTTCGGCAGACCTTAGCATAGTCGGCGAGGCCCACGCTAACCGCATGGCCCGTGCGGAGATAGTCGGCAATATGTGCGTGAGTTTGGCCTTTTTTGACCGCTTGCGCATAGGCAGAGAGCAGCCATTCTACTTGTTCGCGCAAATAGATGATGGGCTTGACCGAGAGCCTGTGATCATCTGCCGCGCTTTTCAGGAGGCTAAGCTTATTGGGCTGGCCGAAGGCAAAGAATTCGCTCGAAATCAGGACTTTTTCGAAGGGCTGGTCTGCCATTCTGGCGAATGCGGGACCGATGACTACGGGTTCCGTTTGGTATCGGTGCGAGAGGCCTATCCCATTGGCCTTAGCTTGGTCCCATTGTGACGGGCAAACCTCAGCGGCGGTTGGGTAGTGGAGGCCGTTATCTCGCAGCCGTTCGGCGTTGTCGTGGGCGAAAAACTGCAAGGCGGTGGTGCCGCAGCGGGGCATGCCGACGTGAAGGAATATGACTTTGGACATGGGCACGCAGCTTAAGCAATCGGCCATCGACAGGGAAGCGCAGGTAAGGAAGTCGGACATCCGACTTTTTTCAGTCGGATGTGCTTGATGCGTTCCCTCAAGCGACAGGTGCCAAGCGCTTGAAAAGATTGGCGACCCCGGCGTGACTCGAACACGCGACCCTCAGATTAGGAATCTGATGCTCTATCCTACTGAGCTACGGGGTCTCTGCTCCTCCCCCCGATTCCGGGAAGCGAGCCTTTCCTGTTTTGCCGCAGATTGGCGGCTTGGCAAGCCCAATCGTGCGCCAGCTATAGCATAGCCGGACGCTCTCGCCGGAATCCCCTACAGTTCCGACTGTTGCGAAAATGCGCCATCCCGCAATGTTGTGGAGGCCTTAAGCATTTTCCAAGGGCGTCCGGCTGAGATGCGCCAAAGATGCGAGCCATCCTGCAGCGGGTGAGGAAATTCGGTTGGCGCAATGCCGCGCCGGCTGCGCTGGCGCTTGCGTTGGCGGCCTCCGCTGCCCGCGAGGGCGCGGCGGAAGGGGAGTGCCTTGCCGGTGCGCAGGAGGCGCGCGCAGCCAGCGTGGCCGATCCGCGCACGATCGTGCTCGACGACGGGCGCATGCTGCGCCTTGCCGGCGTGGAGAGCTTTGCGCTCCTACTGCCTGACGGCGATGCGGCGGAAGCGACGCTGCAGCGGCGTCTGCAGGCGATTGTCGCCGGCAGCGCGATCCGCGTCCGCCTCGTCACGGACTCGCCGGACCGCTACGGCCGCCTCCCCGCGCTGGTTTCCACGGCGGGCCCGCGGCCGCTCCAGGAGGTGCTCGCCCGCGAAGGGCTTGCGATCGCCTATGCGGGCGGCGATGCAGTTCCCTGTTTTGCGGAGATCCTGGCTGCCGAGGATGAGGCGCGACGCAACCGTCGCGGCTTCTGGGCCGGCATCCGCCTGCCGCGCGCCCGGCCGGATGCGCTGGCGCCGCTGATTGGCCGTTTCGCCATTTTCGAGGGGAGTGTGATTTCAGTGGGAAATCGAAGCTCGCGCACTTATCTGAATTTCGGCGGTTTCTGGAAGGAAGACGTGACGGTCGAGATCGCGGCGCGCGACCGCGAAAAGTTCGGCGGCGAGGCGGGGTTGGCCGCGCTGGCCGGCAAGCGCGTTAGGCTGCGCGGCTTCGTCGAGGAAAAGGGGGGCCCGATGATGGCGGTGCGCTCGCCGAGCCAGCTGGAGATATTGGCCGAGTCTGCCGAGGCCAGGGGGAAGATGCCTTGATTTCGCCGCTCGATGTGCGCATTGGCGTGCTCATGCACCGACTGATCCCGGCTCTTCTCGGCGGCGCGCTGCTCGCCGGCTGCCAGATCATAGGCGGCAGCCCCGACAGGGTGGAGCCTGTCGCGGTCATTTCGCCGCCGCGGTCGCCGAACCCGGCCGAGGAGGCGATCGGCGCACGCGAGAATCCTCGCGTCATCGCTGAATATGGCGGCATCTATTCCGATCCGGAGGTCGAGGCGGCCACCGCGCGTGTCGTCTCCCGCCTGGTCTCCGCTTCCGCCGACCCGTCGCGCCACTACAAGATCACCATCCTCAACTCGCCGGTCGCCAATGCCTTCGCGCTGCCCGGCGGCTATCTCTACGTGACGCGCGGCCTGATCGCGCTGACCAGCAATTCATCCGAGCTTGCGGCGGTGCTGTCGCACGAAATGGCGCATGTGCTGGCGAACCACGCGCTCGCCCGCGCCAAGGTGGCCGAGAATGCCGACATCGTCGAACGGGTGGCCAACGATGTCATTTCCGACCCCGGCCAGAGCCAGTCCGCGCGCGCCGATTCGCGGCTGAGCCTCGCCACGTTCTCGCGCAACCAGGAGGTCGAGGCCGACCGCATCGGCATCCAGATCGCCGGCCGCGCCGGCTTCGATCCGTTTGCCGCGTCCAAGTTCCTCGACAAGCTGGAGGGCTATGCCGCGTTCCGCTCTGCGCTCGGCAAGCGTGACGAAGCGCAGAGCTTTCTGGCCTCCCACCCCGCGGCGATGGCGCGCCGCGATCTGGCGGTGGTCGCCGCCCGCCAGTTCGGTGCGCCGGGGATCGGCGCGCAGAACCCCGACGCCCATCTCGCCGCCCTCGATGGCATGGTCTATGGCGACGACCCATCGGAAGGTTTTGTGCGCGGCCGCGAGTTCCTGCATCCGCGCCTCGCCATCGGCTTCCGCGTGCCGGAAGGCTTCCGGCTGGAGAACACCAAGGAAGCCGTGCTCGCCGCCGCCGGCGAGGATACCGCGATGCGCTTCGACGGCGTGACCGTGGATGCCGGACTGGCGCCGACCGAGTATCTCGCTTCTGGCTGGATCAACGGCTTGATCGAAGGCTCCATCCGCGCCGCGAATGTCGGTGGATTGCCTGCCGCTACCGCCGACGCGGCGGCCGGCGACTGGGTGTTCCGCATCGGCGCGGTCCGGGTCGGCGGCTCCATGTATCGGCTGATCTTCGCCGACCGTGCCGACGGCGCAGGCATCGAGGAGGCGCTTTCAGAGACCCTCGCTTCATTTCACCGCCTGAGCCCCAGCGAGATCGCCCGGCTGAGCCCGCTCAGGATCGATGTCGTGGCCGTCCGGCCCGGCGATACCATCGCCAGCCTTGCCGCCCGCATGGAGGGCACGGAGCGCAAGGCCGAGCTGTTCCGGCTCCTCAACGGTCTGCAGCCGGAGGATCGGCTCGTCCCCGGGCAAGCGGTAAAGCTCGTCGCCGAATAGGCGAACACGGTCAGCGGATCTCCAGCTCCGTTTCGAAGACGCGCTCGTCGAAATCGCCGACAAGCGCATCGATGCGGATGGACCACGTACCGGCCGGCACAAGCACCAGACCTTTTAACTCATAAATCCCCGGCCCGGTGCGGCTGGGCGCGCGCCGGATCGGCTCGACCCCCGCCGGCGCATTGGCGAGGGCCACAATCGTCTCGCGGGCGTCGAGCGGCATTCCCGCGGCGTCGATCAGCCTGATCACGAGGGTGTTCCGGTCGCCCGGCGCAGGAGAGACCTCGATTTCGGCACGAACAGTTCCCGATTGCACCGTCATCGAGAAGTTTGGCGCGGCATGGCCATGTGGGCGGTGCCGCTCCGTCGCCGCCGCCCCGGCGGGGAGGACGCGCGGCGGCGGCGTCGCGCCGAGCAGCACCGTGGCAAGAAGGATGGCGGCGACCAGCGCCGCCTCCACGCCGATGGCGCGCCGCAGGTTTATGGCCGCCGGCGCTTCGCCGCGGGCCAGCGCCGGAGTGAGCCGCAATTTGTTCAGCGCGGCGACGGCCAGAAGCCCCGTGACCGCCACCAGCTTGAGGAGGAGGATGCGGCCGTAATCCGTAGCGATGAGCGCGCCGGGGGTTTCGACCTGCAGCGTGGCGATGACGAGGCCAGCCGCGAGGAGAACCGGCACGATGGCCACCGCCAGCCGCGAGAAGCGGCGCACGAGCGGCGCGGCGTCGGCGCCGAGAAGCCGGACCGCGCGCCAGAGAGGCAGCAGCGCGCCGGCCCAGAAGGCGGCCGCGGCGGCATGCACGACCAGCACCGGCGCGGTGAGCCAGTACGGGCCGGCGGTGACCACATGGCCGCTCAGCGCAAAGCTCGCCAGCGCGATGACGGCCCCTGCCCCGGCCAGGAGCCGCCCGATCCTCGAACGGCCGCTCCAGAGCCCGGCCGAGATCAGCGCCAGTCCCACCAGCGCCGCCGCGGCGCTCTGCCCGAAGCTGGATGCGAGGCCGGTCTGCCAAGTTGCGATAGCGCCAAGGGCAGCCGCGCGGCCGCCGACCAGGAACGCTCCTTCGATGCCGATGGCGAGGAATGCCGCGACGGCGGCCACGGCGGCGATCCGTGCAGCCGACCTGGCGACCAGCGTCGCGGTCCCCTCGCTTGGCCGGACCAGAAACAGGAACAGCACGGCTCCGACGCTGCCGAGAAGCCCTGCATAGAGGATGAGCTGATCGACGATTAGCGCCAGGCGCCAGCCCGACGGATCTGCCGCCACGCGTTGTCCGGAGATCGACGCGGCGGTGGTTCCGACGGTGAAGACGATCGACCCGCCGATCGGGTGCGAATCGATCGACACCACCCTGAAGCTCGCGACGTAGCTGCCTTCCGCCAGATCAGGAGGAAGCGCGATCCGAACCTCCAGATCCCGTGCGCTCAGCGCGCCGGCAGGAGTGACATCCCGGCCGGCCGCATCGAGGACCTGTCCAAAAAGCGGCGTGACCGGCTCGTTGAAGCGGATCACCACCGAATCGGGAGGGCGGGGCAGGACGGCCGCGTCGACTGGAACCGTCTCGACGACGACGGCATGCGCCGAGCCCGCTTCGACGGAGCCGGCGAGCGCCGCGGCGAACGCGACGACCAGGAGCAAAGAGCGGATCACGGCGGGACTCCGCGAGGGCGTGGTGCCTACGCGCCGGCTGCTCAGCTCCTCGGCAACAACGTGACCCCCGGCGCCGGCTCCTCATAATCGTCGCTGCTCCTGCCCTCGGCTGGGATCTCGATCCAGCGATGGATGCCCGTTTCGCATTCCTGCACGACGGGAAAATAGATCGTCGTGCCGGGCTCGGCGTCGGGAAGCTGCGCGCGGAAGACGAACTCGTCGTACCAGGCGTCGGGCAGGCTGCCGCCCGACCAGGCGATCTCGCGGACCCCTTCCGTAAGGGTCGATTCGAAATAGCGGACCGGCTCGGGATAGGGCTCGACCTTGGTGGCGAGCTGCCAGCCGGGCTTCGGCATCGGCTTCACCGCTATCACGCCGTCCGGGATCTGCACCCGGATCGAAACGGTCGGCGAGCCCTCGCAGCCGTGGCCGACGCGCAGCACCGCCTTGTAGGTGCTCGCGGCGGGCGCTTCCCGCTCCTCCAGCGTGATGTGGGCGAGGGCCGAGCCCTGCGCGGCAAGGATGATGGCGCCGCAGAGGGCGATAAATATCGTGTGCATGGCGTATTCCTCCGGACCGCAATCCGACGGTCCAAGTGTCCGATCGAGCGAAGCGGATCAGATGAGCGGAGGAGGCGCCCGCACGGGGTGGCCGGCGGTGAAATCGACCGGCGCGATCGGCGCCGGTTCGCCAGGGCGCCACGCCAGGCGAATGGAGACGGGCATCCGGCCGATCTCGGCCGAAGGCGGAAGCGGCAGGGCCGCCCCGAGAAGGCGGCAGAAATGGCAGACCTGATGCTCGCTTGTCGACGGCGCTTTATCGCCGTCGCTGCGGTCCGCGGCGGTCCCGGCAACGTTTTGAACGCCGGAATGGTGCTGCTGCGCTATTGCGAGAACCGGCGCCCCGGCAGCGGCGTGCAGATACGGCAGCAATACCTGGTTCAGGAGCAGCGCCGACAGCGCGAGCAGCAGGGCAAGGCCGCGCAGCCGCGTCCCCGGCTGTTTGGAAGGCGCAAATGGGCCGACCGGCCGCCGCATCATTCCTCCAGACGTTGAATATCCGGCAGGAACGGCTCCGTGTCACGCGAAACCCGGCGGCCTCCGGCCGCGGCTAGCCGGCTTCGGCGTCCGCCTCGGCCAGCGGCTGCATGGCGGGTGCGTTCAGCGGCTCGCCGTCGATCGAGAATTGCGAGCCGTGACAGGTGCAGTCCCAGCAGGTCTCGAAGGGGTTCCAGTGCAAGACGCACCCGGCATGGGTGCAGGTGGCCGAGCGGACATGCAGATTGCCGCTTTCGTCGCGATAGGCGGCGAGCTTCTTGGCGCCTCGGCGGACGATGGCCCCCTGCCCCGGCTTCAGTTCGTCGACCGATGACACGTCTCCGCCGGTCACGTATTCCGCGAGGTTCGCCGGCATCGTGACGTTCTCGGCCACGTATTCCTTAACCGCCTTCACCGACACGCGGTTGGGAGCAAAAACCCCGGCCCAGGAATTCTCCCGGCTGCGCACGAGGTCGCGCAGGACCAGCGAAGCGGCAACCCCGTTCGACAGCCCCTCGCCGGAATCGCCGGTGACGACGAAGATGTGCTTGTTGCCGGGATTCATGCCGGCGTAGGAGACGTAGTCGACCGGCTCCAGGACCTGCCCTGACCAGCGATATTCGACCTCGCCCAGGCCGGGGCAACGGGCGCCGCCCCATTCCGTCAGCCTGGCGATCCGCTCGTCCATGTCGTCGGCCTGCCCGGTCTTGTGGTCCTCGCCGCCGACGAGGAGCCAATCGTGACCATCGTCCGCCGGCTGCAGGCGCACATAGTGATAGGGGTCGAGCGTGTCCCAGATGAGCGCGTCCGGCACCGAGCCGCGCGGCACGCGGCCGGCGACGACATAGGTGCGGTAGGGCGCCTGCTTGGTATGGATTGCCACCCAGTCGTTGATCGGCGAATTCGTCGCGATCACCGCCGCCTTGGCCGAAACGACGTTGCCGCGCTCGGTCGTGAGGGTCACTCCCCCGCTTTTCTCCTCCACGCCGACGACGGGCGTCTCGGCGAAGAGCCTGCCGCCGTCACGGCGGATGCAGCGCACCAGGCCGTCGAGATATTTCAGCGGATGGAAGCGCGCCTGGTTGGGAAAGCGCAGGCACCGCTCCGCTCCTGCGCCGGGCAAAGGTGCCCCATCGGCCCAGGCCACGCCGGCAAAGCCGATTTTTCCGCAGGCCTCGAGCTCCCGCTCCAGCAGCTTCTCGTCGTCGCTCCGCGCCGCGAAGAGATAGCCGTCGAGGCGCCGGAAGTCGCAATCGATCCCCTCGGCACTCTGGATCTCCTCGATGCGGTCAAGGGCGGCGGCCTGGCTCT
Organism: uncultured Alphaproteobacteria bacterium; assembly: GCA_963846475.1. Lineage (GTDB taxonomy): Bacteria > Pseudomonadota > Alphaproteobacteria > Rhizobiales > Afifellaceae > DASWJZ01. Next base: position 851,828 of record CAWJVZ010000004.1, read on the forward strand.
GAAAGTAAAGCCGCGCCTCGTCGAGTCCGCGCATCCTGATGAGCTCATGGTAGAAATCGTCGAGCTCGGAAGCGAGATGGGCGCTCGTCCGGGCCGTCATGCCGCCGCCGAGCCGGCCGCGGTCGAGCACCACGACCGATCGGCCGAGCCGGCAAAGCTCGTAGGCGGTCGACAGGCCGGCGATCCCCGCGCCGACCACCGCGACGTCTGCCGTCTCGTCGGAGCCAAGCGGCACCGCCTGGGCGACTTCCGCGGTGTCCATCCAGAGCGAGACGCTCCGTTCCGAGCTCACATTCATGTCTTTGACCTCGTCGAAAAGGGAGCCGGGGCGGTTCCTGGAGTCGGATCACGGGCTATCGCAAAGAATTTTGTCGACCGGAGGAAACGGACCGCCGTCCATATCGGGTATAGGGCGGGACGGGCTGGCGGCGAGACCGTCTCGCCTGCCGCGGCGACGACCATCCGCCGGCTGGTCTGTCCGCAAAGAATCGCCGACGGTTCTCCTTATGTCGAAAGAACGGCGACAGAACCCATTGTCAGCAAGAGTATGCCCGCCAGCAGATCCAGCGCCCGGCTCACTTGCTCGACCGAGGCGCCATGCTGAACAGCGGCGTCCATTAGCCTATCTCGCGCCAAGACCGTCGCCGTGGCCACACCCGCAAGCGTCAGCGCGACGCCAAGCATCATCGAGAAGGCGAACATCAACCCGGCTGTCGGGACGCCTTTGGATAGCGCCAGGAACATGACGAACAGCGTCAAAGGGCAGGGCACGAGGCCGGCGACAACGCCGACCGTAATGCCCTCGCCGTGTTGATGCGGCCGGCCGCGTAGAGCTCGCAGGATCAGCCAGACGCCGATTGCCGCCAGAATGCCGCGACTGACGAATTCAAGGGCGGGCGCTCGCCCCGCACCGCCGATCGTGCGCGTGATCAGTGGCGCAGCGGCGAGGGCGATGATGACGGCCGAGCTGATATGCGTGAGCGCCAGCGCGCCAGCCACGGCGACGCTGCGTATCCAAGCCAGCCGGGATCCGACGAGATAGGACGCCAGCACCATCTTGCTGTGGCCGGGCGTCAACGCATGAACGGCCCCGAACACGACGCCGAGCCCGAGCACGGCAAAAAGCGCGGTCCACCGCCCTGTATCCGCGATCGTGGCGATCTGATCAGTGACGGCCGCGTGTATCGCCCGTTGCAGGTCAGCGAGCAGAGCCGTCAATGAACGTGCCGATGATGCAGGTCGGGATAATGCGGGTGCTTGTGGCGGATCGGCGCGTGACGGTGCCAATGCGAGTGAGGCTCCGCACTCGGCGCGCTTGGGTCGTGGACGTGCTGGTGGTGATCGTCATGGACGTGACGGTGTTCGTGTTCGATCGGCTCATGTTGATGGGCGTGGGCGTGCTTTTCAGTCAGGTGCAGATAGACGCCGATGCCCATCAGGACGGCAGCGATGAGGAGCTGCACGGTTAGCGGCTCCGAGAACAACGGGATGCTGATTGCCGCGCCGATGAAAGGCGCCGTTGAGAAATATGCCCCTGTCCGGGCGGTGCCGAGATGGCGGAGCGCCAGCACGAACAGGACGAGGCTCACGCCATAGCCGAGGAAACCGACGACGGCAGCGGCCGAAATCGCGCCGATGTTTGACAGTTGCGCGCCCAGGCTGAGGGCCAGTGCGAGGTTGGCCGTTCCGGCGACGGCTCCTTTGGCCATCGCGATCTGGACGGGATCGGCGGCGCTCAGCTTCCGCGTCAGGTTGTTGTCGAGGCCCCAAGCGAAGCATGCGCCGGCAATGAACAGCGCGCCCCAGCTCAGGCCGCCTCCTTCGCCGGGCCACGACAGCAGGACTGCGCCGGCCAATATGGCGAGCGCGCCGATGAAGATGCGACGGTCAACGTTCTCGCGGAAAATCACCCAGGCTATCGTGAGCGTGGCGAGGCCTTCGAGGTTCAGGAGGAGCGATGCCGCCGAGCCGCTTGTGGTGCGCAGGCCGATAAGGAGAAGGACCGGACCGATCGCGCCGCCGAGCACAATGACGATCGCCAGCCATGGGAGGTCTGCTTGGCGCAGGGGCGCGTTCGCTGGCGTGACCCCGGCGAGAAGTGTGGCCACGCGCACGATCAGCAGGCCCATGCCCGAGCCGGCATAAAGGAGGCCCGCGAGCAGCCAGGCGTCAACGCCGGAGCCAATCAACCACTTCGCGGCCGGCGTGCTCGCGCCGAAGAGCGCGGCCGAGGCGATGGCGTAAGCCGCACCGTGCCGGCTAAGTCCCTCTCGCGCCATTAAAGGCCATCACTTCCCGAAGCCTAATCGGCCCGGCTAACGATCTCGTCCTTTGGTGTCGTGTAGCACAGGTGATGATGGCTTTCTTCGCCAAGCGAACGAATTGAGCCGGGACGATGGGGGTGGGCACCTCGTCATCCCGGCTGGCCTCGATCTGTCCGCAGCCTCCTTAGCGTCGGATCACCCGAGTGTCGCGGAGGATCTGTTCGACGGAAGGAAACGGATCGCCGTCCATTCCGGGTATAGGGCCGGGAGCGCTTGGCGGCGAGAGCGTCTCGCCTGCCGCGGCGACGACGATCCGCCCCACCATCCCCGCATGCTCGTGCGGGATACAGAAATAGTCGTAGGTGCCGGGCACCTGCAGGACGACCGAGAAGGATTCTTCCGGCAGGAGATAGTCGGAATTCCACGGCTCGGCGCCTTCGGGAATGCGCATGACATGAGCGTCATTGCCGGGATGGTAGGCGGTGGCGGTATGGGAGTTGCCGGCGTCGCGGTTCGTCCAGCGCACCGTCTGGCCGGGGCGCACCAGTGCGCCTATCGGCTCGAACCAGACCCGCGAGCCGTCGGCATTGCCGCGCATGTCGATGTCGACCGTCTCGCCGCCGGCCGCTCTTGCGCCGGCGAAGGGCAGACCGGCGAGGATTCCCCCGCCGATCCGCAGCACGTCGCGTCGCGACGGCCTCACTGTGCGACCCGCGCCTCGTCGGCAGCCGGCACATGCCACAGCACGACGTGGGCGTGCGGCTTCTCCACGCCGGGATGGCCGGCGTTGAAATAGACGTCGACGTGGTCGACCTCGCCGCCCGGGGCCGAAAGATCCTCGAACCGCTTGTCGGGCGTGAGATCCTCCACCGGCAGCATGTAGATCGTGCTGACCAGCTTGCCGTCGTGGTCGTAGGCGAGGAACGGCCCGGCCGGCAGCGTATTCGGGTCCACGTAAAGCTGGCCGACACCGGGCAGGAAATCGGGCAGCTTCACGAGCTCGCTGACCTTCTTGTAGTCGCCTCCCGGAGGAGCGGTTTCGACGGCCAGCGCCGGCATGGCGAAGAGCGCCAGGGCGGCCCCGAACGCAAGCGTACATGCGACTTTCATGCTTCCCTCCATCGTTGACCCGAACGGGTCTTCAAATTGGTGAAATCTTCAGGTCATGGGGCGGCGGCCACGCCGAACCGGGCCAGCACAGCTTCGGTGAAGCGGGCGCAGCGGCGTCCGGCGAAGGGGAAGGCATCGGCGAGCGCGTTGCCCATCTCCGCCTCGACGGATTTCCGCAGCAGTCGCTTTGCCCGGTGCAGCCGCGTCTTCACCGTCGCTTCGGGGATGCCGAGCTGGTCCGCGGTTTCCTGCACGCTCATGTCGTCGAGCGCGCGCATCACGAAGACGATGCGGAATGGATCCGGCAGCGCATCGATGGCGCCCTCAAGCAGCCCGGCAATCTGCCGGCGCGCCAGGCTCTTTTCCGGATCGGCATCTCCCGACGGCGACGGGAACGGGATCACCCGGGCAGCGTCGTCGGACGAGACCTGCTCGGCCTTCGAAAGCTCGACGGTGTCGCGCTTGCGGCGGAGCCGCCCCAGCGCTTCGTTCAGCGCGATCCTGGTCAGCCAGGTTGAGACCGTGGACTGGCCGCGGAACTCGGCGAGTTTCTGGAAGGCGCGGAGATAGGTCTCCTGCAGCACGTCCTCCGCCTCGCTGTCGTTGCGCAAAACCGTCCGCGCCAGCCGGTAGAGCCGGGCATTGTTGCGCTCCATGATCTCGCGAAGCGCGACCGCATCGCCCACCCTGGCGCGATCGACGAGAGCGCCTTCCGAAAGTGATTTCGCATTCAAGAGCGATAGTGCTGCCATGTCGGACATCTGCGAACTCTCTTGTCTCGCCATTGGATGCCAGATCCCCGGGAAAGTTCCCGATCGAATTTTTTCTCCGCTCGTTTGCAGCGGTCAGGGAGGCGCGTCTGCGCCCAGCCCTGGCGCATATGGCGGCGCGTCGCCGGCGTGCTCCCGGCAAAGTGAGCTCCATGGACCAGAACGTCGATTGGAAAGCGTGGCGCCGGCAGACCCGGGAACGGCTGATCGCGGAGCGGCTGACCCGCAGCGCGGCGGAGCGCGAGGACATCGCAAGGCGCGTCTGCGCAAAACTGGACCTCTTCGCCGGATTGAGCCCGGGCGAGATCGTCTCCTTCTATTGGCCGGTCAAGGGCGAGCTCGACCTGCGGAAATGGATTCTTGGCCTGCATGAGCGCGGCATCCGCTCCGCCCTCCCCGTGGTGACCGTCAAGCATAGGCCGATGCAGTTCCGCCTCTGGGCGCCGGGTGCAAAGATGGAGCGGGGGATCTGGAACATCCCCGTCCCGGCCGACGCAACGCCCGTCGCGCCGGATCTGGTCATCGCGCCGCTTGTCGGCTTCGACGGTGCCTGCTTCCGCCTGGGTTATGGCGGCGGCTATTTCGACCGGACGCTGGCGGAGCTCCAGCCCAAGCCCAGGACGATCGGCGTGGGGACCTCATCGTCGCGGCTGGCCTCGATCTATCCGCAGCTTCACGACGTGCCGATGGATCTCATCGTGACAGAGGATCTCGTCATCCCCAGGGGTGAGCGTGGCGGAGACGGCCGGCGGCCCAAAGTCCCGGGATGACGCGGCACCAAGTCTGCAGCGTCATCAACTACGAGGGCACGAGCAGCCCTACTCCAGCAAATCTACTCCTTCGAAGGCGTGGCGGCCGAGCGGGTCCATCTTGAAGCCGACGACGTTCGCCCGCGTCGCCGCGAAAACCACCCCGTGGGCGAGCGGCATCCACGGCGCTTCCTCGTGGAAGATGATCTGGGCCTCGCGATAGAGCTTTTCGCGCGCCGCCTGGTCGGGCGTGAGCTTGGCCTCGGTTACCAGCTTGTCAAAGTCGGGGTCGCACCATTTGGCGATGTTGTTGCCGCCCGGCCGCGCGGCGACGCAGCCTAGGAGCACGCTGAAGAAATTGTCGGGGTCGCCGTTGTCGCCGGTCCAGCCGTAGAGCGCCATGGACGGCTCGCCGGCCTGCAGCCTGGCGCGGTAGCTGCTCCATTCGTCGGTGACGAGGTTGGCGCGGATGCCGATGCGCGCCAGATCCGCCTGGATCAGCTCGGCGACGCGCCTGCCGTTCGGATTGTAGGGCCGGCTCACCGGCATGTACCAGAGGTCGGTCTCGAAGCCGTGCGGCAGGCCGGCCTCGACGAGGAGCTTTTGGGCGGCGGCGGGATCGTAGGGATAATCCGCAACGTCGTTGTTGTAGGACCACAAGGTCGGCGGGATGGGATTTTTGGCGGCGACGCCGGCGCCCTGATAGATCGCCTCGACGATCGTCGACTTGTCGACCGCCATGTTCACGGCGCGACGAACGCGCACGTCGTCAAAGGGCGGCTTCGTCGTGTTCATGGCGAGATAGCCGATGTTGAGGCCCTCCTGGCGGAGGAATTTCAGGTTCGGGTCGGCGGCTATCTTCGCCTCGTCGTCGGCACTCGGAAACGCGATGACATGGCACTCGCCGACGCGGAGCTTGGTGAGGCGCACGGCGGCCGTCGGCGTGATGGAGAAGACGAGATTGTCGATCGGCTGCTTGCCGCCCCAATAGTCGGCGAAGGCGCGGTAGCGGACGGCTATGTCCTTCTGAAAGCCGGCAAAGGCGAAGGAGCCGGTGCCGATCGGCTCGGCATCGAATTTTTCCGGCGTTCCCGCCTGCATCAGCCGGTCGGCATATTCGGCCGACTGGACGACATTGAACGGCATCGCGAGGTCGGCCAGGAAGGGCGCCTCCGGGCGGGTGAGGGTGAAGCGGATGGTGTAGTCGTCGAGCTTCTCCACCGACTTCAGGAGCTCGGGCATGCCCATGTCCTTGAAGTAGTCGTAATCGGTGCCGAGCACGTCGTGGTAGGGGTGGTCCTCCTTCCACTGCCGCTCGATGGAGAACAGCACGTCGTCCGCATTCATCTCGCGGGTCGGGGTGAAGGACTTGTTGGAGTGGAACTTGACGCCGCGGCGCAGATGAAAGGTGTATTGCGTCCCGTCCGGCGAAATCTCCCAGGATTCCGCCAGACCCGGCTGGATCTCCGTCGATCCCGGCGGGAACTCGACGAGGTTGTTGAAGAACGGCCGCGCCGCGCTGATGCCGGTCATGGTCGTCATCGTCTGCGGGTTGAGCGATTCCGGATTGCCCTCCGAGCAGAAGACCAGCGTCTTGGCAGAGGCAAGTCCGGCGCAGAGCGCGATGCAGGCAGCCAGCGGCGCCACTCTCCCTATCCGCATGTCAGGCTCCCTCCAGGACCAGGCGGCGCTCGCCGGCGGCATCCGGCGGAGCTTCCGCCACGGTCTTGGGAATGTCGATGGTGAAGCGCGTGCCCTCGCCCACGCGGCTGTCGAGCCGGATGTGCCCCTGCAGCCGGCTGGTCACGAGATTGTAGACGATATGCAGGCCGAGGCCGGTGCTGCCGGTGCTCCGGCCGGTGGTGAAGAAAGGGTCGAAGACCTTGCCGAGGTTTTCCGGGGGAATGCCCTTGCCGTCGTCGGCGAAGACGATGCGCAGCATCTCAGGCCGCGGCTCGCTCACCCGGATCGACAGCCGGCCGGACTCGCCCTCAGCATAGGCATGTGCCTTGGCGTTCACCAGGAGGTTGGTCAGCACCTGGCCGAGCGCGCCGGGATAGGTATCGACGACGATCCCCGGCGGGCAGTCGATTGAAACCTCGTGCTTGGTCTTGCGGAGCACCGGGCCGAGGCTGGTGAGCAGATCCTGCAGCCAGTCCGCCATGTCGAACTTCCGCCGCTCGCCGCTCGCCTGGTCGGCCGCCACCTGCTTGAAGCTGTGCACCAGGTCGGCGGCGCGGGTAAGGTTGGCGAACAGGAGCTGCGTTCCCTCGCGCATGCGCTCGACGAAGCGCTCCAGCACGGAGCGCTGCAGCCGGCCGGTGGCGGCCGCATCGGCGAATCGCCGGGCTTCGTCGCCGATCAAGGTGGAGGTGGTGAGCGCGATGCCCAGCGGCGTGTTGATCTCGTGGGCGACGCCGGCGACGAGCTGGCCGAGCGAGGCGAGCTTTTCCGCCTGGATCAGATCGGTCTGCGTCTTCTGCAGCTCCGCCAGCGCCTTGTCCGCCCGGTCCTTGGCCTTGCGGAGCGCCCGTTCGCGGCGACCGATCTCGGTGATGAAGACATTGGTGGCGCGCGCCATGTCGCCAAGCTCGTCGCGCCGGTCAAAGCCGGCGATCGGCCCGGCCTCGGAATTCTCGGCGAGCTCCATCATGCTCTGCTGCAGGCGCTTCAGCGGCCGGGTGATCGACCGCGCCACGGCGAGCCCGGTGACCGAGCCGAGCAGCAGGCCGGTCGCCGCCCCGAAAATCAGGATGTTGCGAACCAGCGCGCCGATCCGCTCGGCGTTGCGGGTCAGCATGGAATCGAGGAAGCGGGCGCCCTCGATCATCCGCGAAGCGCCGGCGTCCATGTCGGTGAGGATACGGTTCTGCTCGTTCAGTCCGTCGATCGTCGTCGCCAGGCCCTGCCGCCACTGATCGACGGCGTCGATCATCTCCGTCTGGATCAGCGGCGAGATCGGCAGCGACTGCACCGTCTCACCGAGCGCCAGGCTCTCGTCGAGCGCAGCGGCGGCGGCAGCGGTGTCGCGACTCTCCAGCGCGGCCGCCGTGCGGCTGCCGAGCTTCATCGCCTCGATGGCGATGTTCTGCGTCGCCTGTTCGGTCTCGCCGGCCTGGACGGAATAGGTCAGCAGGTCGGCCACCTCGTCGTGCAGCGTCCGCTGCTCGGCCGAATGGATCTTTAGAAGACGCTCCACCCAATCGGCGAGCTTCTGCCCGGGTATGCTGCCGCTGCGGGCCGCCTCCGCGGCAAGCGTCGCGTCGGCGACCGGTGCGAGGCTCGTCTCGTAGACCACGTAGAGGCGCGCCAGGTCGGCGGCCGCGTCCTCGCGTCCCGCCGCTACGAGCGAGGCGGACAGCGCGGCGTCGGCGCTCCGCATCCGCTCGATCTGGAATGCCCAGCCGTCGCTTGAACCCTCGCCCAGCCGCGGCGGCCCCTCGCCTTTCGCCTGTGCCAGCTCGACGGCGGCGATGGCCGCGCCGAGCTCCTGCGCGCGGTCGACGATATCGCGGGCGACGCGGAGCTTTCTGTCGCCGTCGCTGAGCGAAGCGACGATATCGGCGTTCGATTCGTGCTGGCGGGCGCGCGCCTGGTCGGTCAGGTCGATGAGCGTGTCGGCGCGGTCGGCCATCGCCGCGACCAAACCGTCGTTGCGGATGGTGACGTCGAGGAATGCGCGCATGCGGTTGCCGTAATGCTTCAGCGATTCGCTCGCTTCCCGCGTCGCCTGGGCGTGCTGGGGATCGCGCACGACGGCGGCAAGCCGCTGCAGATCGAAGCGGGCCTGCTCGGCATAGCTGAGGAAGAGCTCGTAGTGGCGGGTGCGGTCGCCGCGCGTGGATTCCAGGAAATCGTCGCGTGCGCTGCGCGCCGCCAGGAGGTTGCGATAGATGGTGCCGGCCAGCACGGCGCCGCTGCGGGCGCGGTCGGCCTCATTCAACAGCACAAGCGCGGCGAGCGCGATCGCTGCCGCGATGGTGATGGGAATACCGCCGACCAAAAAGATCCGATAGGTAATGCGCATGACGCCAGCCGCGCCCGCCTGTGCCGGGCCGGCGCGCATCCTACCAGAGCGGGGCGGCGGCGGGCGAGATGCGTCGGCGTCGCGCGCACCGCCGCTTGCATAGGCCAGCTGGTCAATCGGCGGGCCGGTCGCCGCAGCCCTCATGCTGCCGACTTCAGCCGGACGGGAAGACGCTTGCGCATCTGCAGAAGCGGTATGAAACCGTCATCGACCCGCAGCGCCAGCCGGCGCACCGGCCGGAAGCCAAGGCTGCGATAGAGGATCTCTGCCGAGGACGGGACGACGAACTCGGCAGCGTCGTGGCCGGCGCGGGCGGCATCGGCCTCCACATGCGCCAGCAGATCGGCAGCTGCCGCGCGGCGGCCGCCATCGGGATCGAGAAAGAAACCGCGCACCAGCACGGTGCCGGCATCGAGCGACAGGGCCGCGGCACGGCCGTCCGCTTCCACCAGCCGGTGGGCGGGAAAGCTGAGCGGCAAGAGGGACCAGCCGGCGCCGGCGATCAGCTCGCCGCCGCTGTCGGCCACAAAATAGCGCCCATCACGAATGAGGTCGGGGTCGACGTCCGGCAGCGCGGCGGTGAAGGCGCGGAGCCAGGCGAGCGGATCGCCCGCCATTTCAAACGACAGCAGCGAGGCAAACCGCAGATCGCGGATCATGCCGCCTTCCGATTTCTCGGCGCGGCGGATGGCGAAGGAACGCTGGGCTTCCGGCACTTCAATGCTCCGGAGGCCGGATCAGCGCGAGGCGATCTGCGGCGCAGGCATGCGGACCAGCACTGTGGTCGCTAAGCCGCTCTGGTAGCTCGTGAGGACGCTCCGCACCGGCCGCGCCGTCGAGCCATCGGCCCTGACCAGGCAGGGCGGCGCGATTTCGGGCCATTTCTGGCCGGCGCAGCGGGTGGCGACGAGGAGGTCGCCCTTCCGCGCCGCTTCTACCGGAGCTGCAACTGCACCCGGCAGCGCCGAAAATGCGACGGCGATGCGATCGGCGGCGATATCGGTCGCCGAAGCCGCCTCGACGGCCCGCGCGCTGGCATGGAACGGGGCCGAGGTGAGGCTGGCGAGCATCGCGCCAATTCCCACCAGGGCTGCGGCGGCCAGGATTTTGCTCGACTTCGGCATTGCGGCGTCCTCCTGAGCCTCGATCGGGCTCTCTAATGACGCCAAGCTAAACGTGGATCTTTTCGCCTCTCATGCGCGCACTTGGCGAAATCGTTTCTTCCGGCCCGGCAATGTTTCGTCGAGCCGTCCTGCGAAGAAACAAATCAGCTTTCGGTCGCGTCGGGCGAGAACACGTAGCCGGCGCCGCGCACGGTTTTTATGACGCGCGGATGCGCCGGGTCCGGCTCGATTTTTCGGCGGATGCGGGTGATGCGCACGTCGATGGCGCGATCGAACGCCTCCGAATCGCGCGCCTGGGCGAGATCCAGGAGCCGCTCGCGGGTCAGCACACGCTTGGGGTTCTCGGCGAACGCCTTGAGCAGGCTGAACTCGGAGGCGGTGAGCGGATGCTCGTTGCCCTCCTCGTCGCGAAGCGTGCGGGCATCGAGGTCGAGCCATTTGGTGCCGAGCTTCACGGTCTTGTTGGGGGTCCCGGGGAGACCTGGGGGGCCGGCGGCGCTGCGGCGCAGCACGGAACGCACGCGCGCCAGCAGCTCGCGGAGCTCGGCGGGCTTGGCGAGATAGTCGTCGGCACCGAGCTCCAGCCCGACGACGCGGTCGATCGGGCTTGCCGTCGCCGTCAGCATGATGATCGGCACATTGCCGGATTGCTTGAGATGGCGGATCAGCGACAGCCCATCCTCCTCCGGCATGTTGAGATCGAGGATGACGAGATCCGGCCGGGCTTTGGCGACCGCGGCGCGGAGCGACTTGCCGCCGTCGCAGAGCGTCACCTGGAAGCCCTGCATCTTCAGATAATCGCCGATCATGTCGCGGGCTGCCGCCTCGTCGTCGACGACATAAATGTGCTGCACCTGGCTCATGCGACGTGCGGATCCTTGCGCAATGCGAGGGCGATCGCGAAGACGGCCCCGCCCGAGGGGGGAGTCTCCACGAAGATGCGCCCGTTGTGAAGATCGACGATCCGCTTGGCAATGGAGAGTCCGAGCCCGGTCGAGCTTTCGCCACCGGTCGGCTTGGCGGAGAGCCGCTGGAAACGGCCGAACAGCCTTGCGCTGTCCTCCGGAGACAGGCCTGGCCCCGTGTCGGCGACGCGGACCACTGCCTCGTCGCCCTCGCGGCTGACGCCGACCCGGATGCGGCCGCCGATCGGGCTGTATTTCACCGCGTTGCTGACGAGATTGTCGACGGCCTCGCGGAGCCGCTCGACGTCGCCGACAGCCCAAAGGCCCGATTCGGCGCTGATCTCGATGGTTTGCTCCTTGCCGGCGGCGGGACCGAAATTCGCACGCGCCACCTCGCCGACCATGGCGCCGACATCGACCGGATCGGCCCGCACGGAAATGTCCAGCGCGTCGGCCATGGCGTCGCGAATGAGGTCGTCCACCATGGCGGTGAGCCGGCGCGCCGATTGGCGGATGTGATCGACCTGCGCCCGCGCCATGTCTTCCGGCAGCGGCGACATGGCGAGCAGCTCCGTGAGCATCTCGGTGCGGCCCAGGATAACGCCGAGCGGGTTCTTGAGGTCGTGCGCCACGGTGCCGAGCACTTCGCCCTTGAAGGCGTTGGCGCGCCTGAGCCGCGCGCTCTGGCTTTCCAGCCGATCCTTGGCGGCAACCAGCTCGGCGGTGCGGCGGGCGACCTTGTCCTCCAGCTCCAGATTGGCGCGTTCCAGCTGCTCGTAAAGGGTCACGTTGTCGAAGGCGGCGGCGAGCCGGCTGCAGAATACTTCCACCAGCGCCTTGTCGGTGTCGGACAGCTCCTTGCCGGAATCCAACAGCGCGATCAGCTCGCGGCCGCTGCCGGTCCCCATATAGAGGATGGTGCGGCCGGCCGAGAAATCGTGCCGCCGGGCTTCGAAGGCTTCGTGGATCAGTCGCCGAAGCTCATCGTCGAGCGGGCGCCCGCCGGTCGATACGGCGTAGTCGCTGTAGCAGCCGGAGCCGGCCAGCACCGACAAACCGTTCGCGCCGTTGCCTTCCCGCAACACCAATATGCCGGCGCATTCGATGTCCATCAGCGACGCGAGCTGGGTGAGCACGCCCTCGGCGAGACGCTGCAGCGAGCGGAGGTCGAACAAAGTGGCGGCGGCGTCGATGATGATCTCGAGCCCGCGCCGCGTCTCGACGAGTTTTATCAGCTGTTCGTAGCTGCGGATTGCCGCGGTGAGCGCGGTGAACAGCTTTTCGGCGGTGAGCTCGGTCTTCGCTTTGTAATCGTTGATGTCGTAGTCGACGACGATGCGCCGCTCCGGCGCTTGGCCGGGCTGGCCGGTGCGCAGGATAATGCGCACCGTCTCGTTCTGGAGCTCGTCGCGGACATATTCGACCAGCTCCAGTCCCGCTCCCTCCGTTTCCATGACAACGTCGAGCAGGATGACGGCTACGTCCGGGTGATCGCCGAAAAGGATGCGCGCTTCCGCGGCCGAGCGGGCGGAAAGGAGCTCCAGCCCGCGCCCGTGCAAGGAGTAGTCCTGCAATGCGAAGCGGGTGCCGTCATGCACGGCCGGATCGTCGTCGACGACGGCGATTTTCCAGGACGGCCCGGCGGGGCGCGCCGGCGCCGGCTCATCGTCGATCAAATCGAGGAATTCGGCCTCGTCGGCCATTCATCTGCTCCGGATCAGCTCAGAGTTCCGGAGTGTTGCCTGTCGCGGCGAAAACGGGAAGCCCAGCCGCCGGGATGGCCGGCGGCTGGGGAGCATATGCGATCCGCCGGTCAGCGGACGATGTGCACGATCTGCCGGTTGGCCGGATCAACCAGCACGGGCACGCCGTTCACGTAGACGTAGTTGTACTGGTAATTCGGGATCGGCTGAAGCTGGACGGTTTCCGGCAGGCCGGCGCCGACCACGACTTCGCCGTCCAGGTAGACGGGATTGCCCTGGTTGCTGGTGACGTAGGTGCGCACCTCCTGCGGCGGCTCGACCACAGCGCCTACCGCGCTGCCGGTGATGCCGCCCGTCGCCGCTCCGGCAACGCCGCCGATGGCCGCGCCGATGGGCCCGCCGATCAGCGCGCCGGCGATTGCGCCCGTGGCAGCTCCGGTGGCAACGCCGGCGGCGCCGCCAGCCTCGACGGCGGAATCGTTATAGGTGACGACCGGCACGGCGACCTCGGCCGGGCGCTGGCTGATCACCACCGGCGCGCCGCCGACATCGGCGGCGAGGTAGTCGGAATAGACCCAGCCCTGCGCGCCGTTGTGGTCGACGGTGCACCATTTGCTGCCTTCCATGCAGCCGCTGATGGTCACCCCCTCATTCGCCTTGATATAGCCGACGACCGGATGCTGCGGACCCGGCCCGGAGCGGATGTTCAGGTCGGTAGTCGCAGTTGCCGCCGTCTGCGCCGATGCGGCGCCGGAAATCGCGAGCGCGCCGATAAAGGCCGCGGTCGCCAAAATGCGTGTCTTGCTCATCTGATAAAATCCTATGTGTTTCGCTGGTAGCCCCACTCGCCGAGAAAACGCGAGACGAGTGCGCGCGTTCCGGTCGTGCGACGCTATCACGCTCCAGGGCGGCGGCGCGTTCAGCTATAGGCGCGAGCCAGCGGCTCGACGCTTTCGGAGCCGGTGCGTCAGTGCGATCTACCGATTGTTTCGTCAGGCGCGCGCGCAACCCCAAGGACTTACCCATGAGCGGTGCAAAACTGTTCACACCGATACGGTTCGGAGCGCTCGAGCTGAGAAACCGGATCGTGATCGCGCCGATGTGCCAGTACCTCGGCCGAAAACGGCTGCATGACGGACTGGCACACGATCCATCTCGGGCACCTGGCGCTGTCCGGGGCGGGCTTGCTGACCATAGAGGCGACGGCCGTGGTGGCGGAGGGGCGGATCACCTACGCCGATGTCGGCCTCTACTCCGACGAATGCGAAGCCGCCATGCGCGGCGTGCTGGACAGCGTGCGGCGCTGGTCCGACATGCCGATCGCCATCCAGCTGGCGCATGCCGGGCGCAAGGCTTCAAGCGAGGTGCCGTGGAAGGGCGGCGCGCAGATCGCGCCGGACAAGCCCAGCGGCTGGCAGACGGTGGCGCCTTCGGCGATCCCGTTCCAAGCCGGCCACAACCCACCGGCCGCGCTGGACCGGGACGGGCTCGTCCGGATACGCGACGCGTTCGGCGACGCGGCGCGGCGGGCGGCTCGCCTCGGCCTGCAAGGCGTACAGCTCCACGGCGCGCATGGCTATCTGCTGCACGAGTTCCTGTCGCCGCTGTCGAACCGACGCGACGACGAATACGGCGGATCGCTGGAGAACCGCATGCGCTTTCCGCTCGAAGTTTTCGATGCGGTGCGCGCCGCCTTCCCCGCCGATCTGCCTGTGACGATGCGCGTCTCCGGCACGGACTGGGCGGACGGCGGCTGGACGATCGAGCAGACAATCGCGTTTGCCGAGGCGCTGCAGGCGCGCGGCTGCAGCGCCATCCATGTGTCCAGCGGCGGCATCACGCCGGCCCAGCAGATCCCGCTGGGGCCGAACTACCAGGTTCCGCTGGCGCGTGCGGTGAAGCTTGCCACCGGCATGCCGGTGATCGCGGTCGGCCTGATCAGCGAATTCGAGCAGGCGGAAGCGATCGTGTCCACGGGCGACGCCGACCTCGTCGCGCTTGCCCGCGCCATCCTCTACGATCCGCGCTGGCCCTGGCACGCGGCGGCGCATTTCGGCGCTAAGGTGAACGCTCCCAATCAATATCTCCGCTCGCAGCCGCGGCAGTTTCCCGATCTGTTTGCGCTCCGCGCGGACGATTGAGGGGTTCCAGCTCAAGACACGGCGATCGAACGCTAGAACACCGGCGTCTCCCGGTAGGTGCCCCACAGAAGCTTCAGGCGTTCGACGATGTCGCCCATCGTCGCGCCTTCGCATACAAGCTCGATCGTCACCGGCATGATGTTCTGCGACTCGTCCTTGGCGACTTCGACGAGCCGGTCGAGGAGCGCTTCGATCCTGGAATTATCCCGCTCGCGCCGGACGCGCATGGTGCGGGAGATCTGGCGGTCGGCGGTGGTCGGATCGTAGGGATGGGTCTCGAAGGCGAACTTTTCGTCCTGCTCGACGTAGCGGTTGACGCCGATGACGGTCTTCTCGCCGGACTGCTTTCGGAGCGCCGTTTCATAGGCGAAGTCGGCAATGTGTTTTTGGAACCAGCCCTCCTCGATCAGCCGGATCGTGCCGCCGCGCTCGTCGACCTCGTCGAGGATCTCGAAGATGCGCCGCTCGTATTCGCCGGTCAGGCTTTCGACGAAATAGGAGCCGCCGAGCGGGTCGATAACGTTGGCGACGTTGGATTCTTCGGCGATGACCTGCTGGGTGCGGAGCGCCAGCTTCATCGCCTCCTCGGTCGGGATGGCGAAGGCCTCGTCGTAGCCGTTGGTGTGCAGCGACTGGGCGCCGCCGAGCACGGCGGAAAGCGCCTGCAACGTCGTGCGGATGACGTTGACCATGGGCTGCGGCTTGGTGAGCGTCGCCGCCGCGGTCTGGCAATGGAAGCGGAGCCGCATCGATTCCGGATTCGTGGCGCCGAACCGCTCCCTCATGATCCTGGCGTAGCAGCGCCGGAGCGCCCGGAATTTGGCGATCTCCTCGAAAAAATCGCCTTGCGAGACGAAGAAGAAGGCAAGCCGGGGCGCGAACTCGTCCACCGTCATGCCGGTCTTCAGCACCTCCTCGACATAGACGATCAGGTTGGCCAGCGTGAACGCTGCCTCGTGCAGCGGCGAGGAGCCCGCCTCGGAGATGTGGTAGCCCGAGATGTTGATCGGGTTGTAGCGGCGCATGTTCTTGGCGCAGTAGGCGATGCAGTCGCGGACGATCCTGACCGAGGGCGCGATCGGAAAGATATACTCCTTCTGCGCCATGAACTCCTTGAGGATGTCCGCCTGTATCGTGCCGGACAGCTTGTGCAGGTCGCAGCCGCGCTTCTCGGCGAGCGCGACATACATGGCGAGCAGGATCCACGCGGAGGGATTGATCGTCATGGAGACGGAGATTTTTTCCAGGTCGATGCCGTCGAAGAGCGCCTCCATGTCGGCGAGGGTGTCGACGGCGACGCCTTCGCGGCCGACCTCGCCCTCGCTCATCGGGTGGTCGGAATCGTAGCCCATCAGGGTCGGCATATCGAAGTCGGTCGAGAGGCCGGTCTGGCCGTGTTCGATCAGATACTTGAAGCGGCGGTTGGTGTCCTCGCCGGTGCCGAAGCCGGCGATCTGCCGCATCGTCCAGATGCGGCTCCGGTACATCGTCGGGATAAGGGCCGCGGGTGAAGGGATAGCGGCCGGGCAGGCCGATCTCGTCGAGCGGAATTTCGGCGGACGTCGGCGGCGGTGTAGACGCGCTTGACCGGGAAATCGCCGGTCGTGAAGAATTCCGGCCGGCGCTCCGGCTGTTTCTTCAGGAAGGCGGCGACCTCGGCCGCTTCCCAGTCGGCGACCTCGTTGGCCAGGCGCTTCAGCGGGTCCTGCTCAAACACGTTCATCGAAAGAGTCCTCCCGAAGCGCGGTGGCGACGAGCTCGGCGGCGAGCGAATAGGGGTCGGCACGCCTGTCGAGCAGCTTTGGTGCGAGCGCCGGGGCATGCGCGGCGGAGGCGCGGGCGAAGCGCTGCATGAGGAGGTTTTCCGCGGTCTTCTGCAGCCTGAACTGTGCGATGCGGGCGCGTCGGCGCGATCCGAGATCGGAAGCGAGCGAGGCTTCGCGGTGCCGGCCGATGGCCGCGACGACCTCCTCGAACCCCTCGCCGGAGAGCCCGCTGCAGCCGAGGACCGGGACCGCCCATTCCGTCTTCGCCGAGCTGCGGACGCCAAGCGCCAGCATCTGCTTCAGGTCGACCAGCGTGCGATGGGCGTCGCTGCGGTCCGACTTCGAGACGACATGGATGTCGGCGATCTCCAGGATGCCCGCCTTGATCGCCTGGACCTCGTCGCCCAAGCCGGGAGCGGACACGACAAGCGTCGTGTCGGAAGCCTTGGCGATCTCCACCTCGTCCTGACCGACGCCGACCGTCTCGATCAGCACGATGGCGAAGCCGGCCACGTCGAGGATGTCCACCGCATCGAGCGCGGCGCGGGCCATGCCGCCCATGGCGCCGCGCGTCGCCATGCTGCGGATGAAGACGCCGGGATCGAGCGCGAGCTCGGTCATGCGGATGCGGTCGCCGAGGATGGCGCCGCCCGAATAGGGGCTGGAGGGATCGACGGCGATGATGCCGACCTTGCCGCCGCCCTCGCGGAGCATGCGGGCGAGCCGGGCGACGAGCGTGGACTTGCCGCTGCCCGGCACGCCGGTAATGCCGATGACGTGGGCGCCGCCGGCGCGGCGATAGATCTCCGCCAGCGCCGGGCGGGCCTCCTCCGCGCCCGCTTCGGCCCGCGACATCAGCCGGGCGATCGCCGCCGTCTCGCCGGCCGCCACGCGCGGCACCAGATCGAGCGAGGCGACGTAACTGCTCATCCGCCGCGGGTCCCTTCCAGCTCGGCCCGCATGTCGCGGAAGACGGCGCGGTCGTCGACGACGCGGCGCGCCTTGAAGTCGGTGCGCGGGATGGAGCCGGGATCGACCACCTCGACCATGGCGCGGATGCCCAGCACCTTTTGCATTTTCCGCGCCACGGCGGCGCGGTAGCCCTCCAGCGCTTCCGGGCCAGCGGCGGCAGTCGGCGGAATCCGCCTCGACCTTGAGCAGCAGCTCGTCCATCGCGGCGTCGCGGGTGATGACGATCCGGTGCTCGCCGCCGTAGCCCGCCGTCTCGTTCAGCGCAGCGTCGATCTCGCTGGGATAAATGTTTTCGCCGCGGATGGTGAACATGTCGTCGATGCGGCCAAAAATTCCCTGCGGCAGGCGCGGATAGGTGCGCCCGCACGGATTTGGAGCGTCGGTCCACAGCGTCAGGTCGCCAGAGGCGAGGCGGATCATCGGCTGCGACGTCCGCTCCAGATGCGTGTAGACCGGCGTGCCCCGCTGTCCGTAGGGCACCCGGCGCATCGTCGCGGGATCGCAGACCTCGGTGTAGACGATGTCCTGCCAGCACAGCATCCCCGGCGTCTCGGCCGAGCCGGCGACGTTCATCCACGGCGTCATCTCCGCCATGGAGCCGCTGTCGAAGACTTTTGCGCCGTAAAACTCCTCGATGCGGTCGCGGACACCGGGAATGGAGGCGCCGGGCTCACCCGAAAAGATCATGGCGCGGAGGCCGAAATCGCGGGGGTTGAGGCCCTCGTTGATCGCCGTCTGCGCGAGATGCAGCGCGTAAGTGGGGGTGCCGTAAAAGCCGGCGGGTTTCAACATAGCGAGCCACTGGGCGCAGCGCACGCTCATCCCCGGCGCGCCCGCGCCGAAGGGGAACGCCTTGGCGCCGAGCCGCTCGGCGCCGGCGAGCGCGCCCCAGCTTCCCATGTAAAGGCTGAAGATCGCGGCGATGCAGATCATGTCGCCGGGCCTGATCCCCATCGCCCACATGATGCGCGCATGGGCGTTGGCGATCGCCCGCCAGTCGCCGCGGCCGATGGCGAAGGCGGTGGGCCGGCCGGTCGTGCCGCTCGTCCCATGGATATGGAAGATTTCCCGGTCCGGCACGCAGAGATAGTCGCCGAAGGGCGGCGACCGGGTCTGGGCATCGCGGAGGTCGCTTTTCTGGACGACGGGGACCTTGTCCTCGAAATCCTCCAGCGAGCGGAGCTGGCTCGGATGGAAACCGGCCTCGTCCCATTTCTGGCGGTAGAAGGGCGCGTTTGCATAGGCGTAGTCGCAGACGAGCCTCAGGCGCGCCAGGATGGCCGCTTCGCGATCCCCGGCCGGCATGGTCTCGCGCCGGGGGAACCAGTAGCGGCACCCGGCCGGGGGAAAGTAGCTCTCGTCGTAGGCAGGCGGAAAGCTCCAGGCCTCCATGGGTTAGCGCGCCCCGCGCTCGGCGACGAGCCGCTTGAGCGTGTCGATGATCGCCTGGGGTGGCGTGTCCTGCAGCATGACCTCGCTGACGCCCAGCCGTCTTCAGTTCGGCCACGTCCTCGTCGGGCATGACGCCGCCGGCGACGACGATGAGGTCCTCGGCGCCTTGCTCCTTCAAGAGCCTGAAGATTTTCGGGAACACGGTGAGCTGGACGCCGGAGAGGAGACTGACGCCGAGCACGTCCACGTCCTCCTGGATGGCGGCGGTCACCACCTCGTCGGGCGTGCGGTGCAGGCCGGTATAGATGACGTCCATGCCGGCGTCGCGGAGCGCCCGCGCCACGACCTTGACGCCGCGGTCGTGGCCGTCGAGCCCGACCTTGGCGAGAAGCACCCGGATCGGCTGCTCCATCCGCTCCTCCCGTTTTGCCGCCATACAAGCCGGGTTTTTGCGGATTGTCGATCAGGGGCGAGAGGACGACAGAAGCGGAGGCGGTCTTCGGGCCCGGCTGTGCTGGCAGTCTGGAGCAAACCCCTCTCCGGCACGCTAAATCGCTGTTACAGGGATTCAGAGACCGGGCCGCGCAGTTGACGATCGCCCCCGGTCAAGCCGCCCGGATCTTGATGCAGTTCCGTCCAGAGTTCTTGGCATCGTAGAGCGCCTCGTCGGCCAGCCGAATACAAGTCTCCAAATCAACCGCGCCCGCCTCGACGACTGCCAAACCGAAGCTGGCCGTGACCGACACGTCGCCCTTGATCGTTGTGACGCGGGTTCCTGCAATCGCTTCCCGCAGTCGCGCAACGATCTTGTGTGCATGCTCCAGGGCTGCTCCGGGCATCAGGATGATGAACTCCTCGCCGCCAAATCGAGCGAGGATGTCCACGGTCCGGATATTGGATCGGCAGCGCTCGGCCACCATCGCCAGGACCATGTCTCCGGCTGCATGCCCGAATTTGTCGTTTACTCCCTTGAAGTGGTCAATATCGATCATCACCAGGGTCGATGGCGACCGGGAACGGCGTGCGCGTTCAAGTTCGCGTTCTGCGAGCTTCAGAAAACCGCGGCGATTGAACGTGTCCGTCAAGCTGTCCGTTTCGGATAGCCTTTCAAGCTCGCGCATCAAACGCTTGCGTTCGGTGATGTCCCGCATGTTGACGACGAGCCCGCCTATTGCCGGCTCGTGCAGCAGGTTCTTGCCGATTACCTCGAAGTCACGAAGGCTGTTGTCGGCATGAACGGCCTGGATCTCGATAGTAGCTTTAGTTCCCGGTGCCGCGAGGATCGAAGTTAGGAACGCTTGCACGCGATCGATGCCGCCTGCCGGGATAAACTCCGAAAGGCTTCGCCCAACCAGGTCTTTGGTTCTGTAGCCGAGTATTTGCCAGGCACTGGAACCTTCGTACATGAAGGTCCCGTCCTGATCGAGGATCGCCACGACGTCGGATGCATTCCGATTCAGTGCCCGGTGCCGCTCCTCGCTTTGGGTAAGCGCCAGTGCCTCGCGAGCCGTTAGGGTAGCGAGTTTGCGGTCAAAATAGGCAGTAATCAGGGCCAACAGCAACAGAATGGACGTAGCACTGACGACCGCAACCGCGAGGATGCCGGGCTGGATCTCAGGACGTATTGAGCTTGTGACCCGGCCGTCCATTGCAAATCGTGCGGCCGCCATCGCCGTATAATGCATGCCGGCGATCGCGAAGCCCATTACCACGGCAGCAATCAGCCGCTCCCATGTCCGCCGTGTACGAAATGCCAGCCAGAACGCAGCCGTTGCAGCAGTGACCGCGATCGCAACTGACGCGGTCACCAGCCATGGATCATAGCTGATGCTGACAGCCGGCATGCGCATCGCGGCCATGCCGGTGTAGTGCATTGCAACGACGCCCAGTCCCGCCAGCATTCCGGAGGCTAGAAGTGGCCGAAGACCGTTTCCCCAACGGCTCACGATATGCAATCCGGTGCCCGTCACTAACACGGGCAGCACAAGCGAGAGAAGGGTCAGCCACACATCGTATGTAGCTGGCATCGGCATGACGAACGCCAGCATTCCGACAAAGTGCATCGACCAGATGCCCCCGCCAAGGGCCCACGCCGCGGCCAGCAGCCACCAAACGCGCGTTGTTCGATCTGCGGCCAGCAATCGGCCAGCTAAATTCAAAGCAGTGAAGGACGCGAAGATGGCGACTGCGATCGACAGGACGACAAGCGTGCCGTCGTAATAACCCTTCAAAGCCATGGGCCAGCATCAACATAGGCGGCTAAACAAAAGCTTAACAATCCAGCGGATCTGCGCGAGACGCCTTCCAACGGCGCGACTTCACGTCCGCTTTGGAGAGCCGGCGAAGCGCCGCTTTACATCTGGATCGCGCCACAGAAAGGCTTCTCAAAGTTCGGCGCGCGCCCCAAGAACGGTAGGCGCGGCTAGTGGGGCCGACACCTGTCCGGCTGCTCTGTGGCTTGGCGCCAGGGTTTTCAGCGAGAGCTGTCGTCTCTCTGAATCGCCGTAGTTTCCTTGGGTTCTGACCAGCGGAAGCGCACTGCCGGCCTTGACGCTTTGCGCGAAGAACTGGCCAGGGCAGACTCGGGGCGGGCCGCAGGGCCGCGGAACGATGAAGCACCTATATCTTTTGTGTCCTTTGCGCAAAATCTCGACAGGAGACCTCTATGCACCGATTGCTGCTTGGCATCGCCCTCTCCTTCCTCGCCACGGCTTCGTCGGCGCAGCGGCCGTCGACCCTGGCCATGACCTGCGGCGAGGCGAACGCGCTCGTGCGCGCTGAGGGGCCGATCGTGCTCGGCACCGGCGGGCACACCTACGACCGCTTCGTGGCGATTCCCGGCTCCTGCCCGCGCGGCGAGCGGGCCCGCACCGGGCGGGCGCCGACCTTGGACGACGCCCAGTGTGCGCTAGCCTATGTCTGCAAGCCGGTGTTCAAGGACCTGAAGGGCTTCTGAGGCTTGGGCCATCCGCCGCCTGAGCGCGGAGTGTTTCGTGCCGGGCTCCGGCGCGAAACCAATTCGGGTGGCGCTGGAAAAACGCCTGCAATGGAGACGCCATAGCTGTCCTCCGACGAATTCACATGCTCTGTGTTTCGGAGGAGCAAGAAAATGGCCGCCAAGACCCCCCGCGTACTGCCCGAAGTGACGCTGCTGGAGAGGCTGGGCCTGTTTTTCGGCGGCGGAGCGCTGCTGATGATGGTGTCGGCCGAGGTCGCCTTCATGGGCTGGCTGTTCCTGCGCGTCAGCTGAGGGGCTCAGGCCCGGAACAGCGCGGCGGCATCCGCCTCCGAGAGCACCGGCGGACGTTCCAGATCCGCCGCGAGCGTGATAGGGGCGCCCGTCGCGCCGCTGCTCAGGATGGCGTCCATCACCTCCAGCGCATGCAGCGCCAAGCGGCCATTAGCGCGGTGCGGCTTGCCGTCGCGGATGGCGGCGGCCATCTCGGCGACGCCGAGCGCCCGGTGATTTGCCTGGCGCGGCTTTTCGGCCGGCCAGTTGACCGCGCCGAGCGGCATTTTTGCGGTGTCGTGGCCGATCCAGTCGCCGTTCTTCTCCGAGACCTCCACGGTTCCGCCGAAGAAATTCGGATCCGGGACGCGCAGCGACCCTTCCGTACCGTAAAGCTCGAGCGGCGGGTGGCTGTGCTTCCAAACGTCCCAGCTCGCCCCGAACATCACCTGCGCGCCGGACGAAAACTCCAGGAGCGACAGCGCGGTGGTCGGCGTCTCGACGGCGATGCGGTGGCCCTTGCGCGGCCCCTCGGCGCTGACGACGCGCTCGGCGAAGCCGGTGCCGGTCACGGCGACGACACGCGCCACCGGTCCGAGCAGGCTGACGAGGGTGGTGATGTAATAGGGGCCGATGTCAAGCACCGGCCCTGCCCCCGGCTTGAAGAAGAATTCCGGGTCCGGGTGCCAATGCTCCATGCCGTGCGACAGGACGAAGGCCGTGCCGGCGAGCACCCGGCCGATCTTTCCCTCGTCGATCAGTCGGCGCGAAAGCCGCGCGCCGGCGCCCAGAAACGTGTCGGGGGCGCAGCCGACCAGCAACCCGCGGGCTTCCGCCTCGGCGACGATCTTGCGGCCGAGCTCGACGTCGGTGGCGAGCGGCTTTTCGGAGAAGACGTGCTTGCCGGCGGAGAGCGCGGCCAGCGACACCGCGGCATGCGCCGACGGCACCGTGAGGTTCACGACGATGTCGATGTCGTCGCGAGCGAGCAGCGTGTCGACCGGCATGGCTTCCACGCCGAACGCCCTTGCCTGCGCCTCGGCGGCTTCGGGGCGGAGGTCGGCGATCGCCCGCACGCTGACGCCGGGCGAGCGCGGCGTGTTCTGGAGATAGATGGTCGAAATGTTGCCGCAGCCGATCAGGCCGATTCCGATGTCCCGCACGCCAAAACTCCTCACCAGGTCGCCATCGCCGCCCGCGAGCGGCGTGCAAAGCCTTCGTAGTCGGCGGGGTTGTCGTGCTCCAGGACGAGCAGATCGGGGTTGGCCACCTCGAGCGCGGGCACGATGCGTTTCCAATCGATCACGCCGTCGCCGATGTCGGCCCATCCGTCCTCGTTGGCCTTTTCCCCGGCCGGCGCCACGTCCTTGATGTGCACGGCCTTGATGCGGTCGCGGTATTTCTTGAGCCAGAACAGCGGGTCCTCCCCGGCCACGTGGAGCCAGCCGATGTCCGCCTCCCACAGGAGTCTCGGGGCGACTTCGAACATGCGGTCGAGCGGCGCGCTGCCGTCCGCCAGCGGGCGGAACTCAAAATCGTGGTTGTGCCAGGCGAGATCGAGATTTTCCGGCGCGAGCTTCTCCTGGAATTCGGCGAGCGAGCGGCCGAGCCGCCGCCAGCCCTCCGCGTCGCTCGGCCGGTGCTCCGGCGGGACCGCCGGCACGATGAGCAGCCCTATGCCGAGCTTCTGCGCCTGCCGGGCAACGCCGTCGCGGTCGGTGAGCAGCCGGTCGAGCGAGACATGCGCTGACGGGGCGCGGAGGCCATTCCGCTCGAGGCCGGATTTCAGCGCGTCGTGGTCCGCAAGCAGCGCGCCGTAGGGCTCGACGTTGCGATAGCCGAGGGCGGCGAGCGCGGCGAGCTGCGCATCGAGCGGCGGGAATTTCCGCGCGGAGTAGAGCTGGAAGGACAGGCGGTCGAGGACGTTCACAGAAGACTCCTGGCTAGAGGCGAGCACCGGTCGCGGCATCGAACAAATTCAGGCGGTCGGGTGGAAAAGCGAGCGGCAGCCTTTCGCCGATCCGGACGGCGGCGTCGCCGTCAAGGCGGATGGCAAACGGCTTTCCGGCGAAAGTCGTCCACACAAGCGTCTCGGCGCCCATCGGCTCGATCATCTCGGCAATAACGGAATGGCCGGGCGTGCCGTCGCCGCCGATCACGACATGCTCCGGCCGGATGCCGAGCACGACGGGCTGGCCGGGCGCAGGATTGCGGGCAAACGCGTAGCCGGCGACGTTCTGGCGAAGATTCTCCAGCTCGAAAACCGGCTCGCCGCCCTCCATAACGACATGGCCGCTGCGGAAATTCATGGCGGGCGAGCCGACGAAGCCCGCGACGAAACGGTTCGCCGGCTTGTGGTAGATGGCGCGCGGCACGTCGAGCTGCTGGATCACGCCGTCATGCATGACGGCGATGCGGTCGGCCAAGGTCAGCGCCTCGATCTGGTCGTGGGTGACGTAGATCATCGTCACGCCGCCGAGCTCGTGGTGCAGGCGCTTCAGCTCGACCCGGAGCTCCGCGCGCAGCGCCGCGTCGAGGTTCGACAGCGGCTCGTCGAAGAGGAAGACCTTGACGTCGCGCACCAGTGCCCGCCCGATGGCGACGCGCTGCCGCTGGCCGCCTGAGAGCTCTGCAGGCCGCCGCTTGCGGAGATCCTCGATGTGAAGGAGCCGTGTGGCTGAGGCGATCCGCCGCTCGATCTCCGCGCGCGGCACGCGGGCCATCTTCAGCCCGAAGGAGAGGTTCCCCTCCACCGTCATGCGGGGATAGAGCGCATAGGACTGGAACACCATGCCGATGCCGCGGTCCTTCGGCTCCTCCCAGGTGACATTGCGGCCGCCGATCCAGATCTGGCCCTCGCTGACGTCGATGAGCCCGGCAATGGCGTTGAGGAGGGTCGATTTCCCGCAGCCGGATGGGCCGAGGAGGACGATAAACTCGCCTTCCTGGATGTCGAGGTCGGTGCCGGTGAGGACGCGCAGGCTGCCGAAGGAGACGGCGAGGTCGCGGATCGAGACGCTCGCCATGCTCAGCCCTTCACCGCGCCGGCGGCAATGCCGCGGACGAACCAGCGGCCGGAAACGAAGTAGACGGCGAGCGGCACCAGGGCGGTCAGGATGGTCGCCGCCATGTCGACGTTGTATTGGCGCTCGCCCTGCGTGGTGTTGACGATGTTGTTGAGCTGCACCGTCATCGGCATGTTCTCGCGCCCGGCGAAGACCAGGCCGAGGATGAAATCGTTCCAGATGCCGGTCACCTGCAGGATGACGGCGACGATCAGGACCGGCGTCGACATCGGCAGCATCAGACGGAAGAAAATGGAGAAGAAGCCGCCGCCATCGATGCGGGCCGCCTTGAACAGGTCGATCGGCAAACTCGAATAGAAATTGCGGAACAGCAGGGTCATGATCGGCAGGCCGAAAGTGATGTGGATCAGCACGATGCCGGTGAGCGAGCTGTAGATCCCGATGGTCGAAAAGATGCGGACCAGCGGGTAGATGAACACCTGATAGGGGATGAAGGCGCCGAGGAGCAGCACCCCGAAAACGACGTTGGCGCCTTTCGGCCGCCAGAACGACAGCGCATAGCCGGTGATCGAGCCGACCAGGATCGAGAGGATCACGCTCGGCACCAGGATGCGCACCGAATTGAAGAAGCCGACCTGGACGCCGTTGCAATTGCGGCCCGTGCACGCCTCCGCCCAGGCCTTGATCCAGGGCTGCAGAGTGGGCTCGAAGGGCAGCGCGAACAGGCTGCCGAGGCGGATCTCGCCCATCGTCTTCAGCGACGTCACGACCATCACGTAGAGCGGCAGCAGGAAGAACAGCGCGGAGATGACGAGGAAGGCGTAAAGGCCGATGCGGCCGGAGGTCAGCGCCTTCGGCTTGGTCCCCCACGCCTCCCGGAGCGCAAGCGGGGCGGCTTGGCTGACCGCACTCATGCCAGGGCTCTGCCGCGGCGCCGCGGCCGCAGATGCTCGTAGTAAAGCCACGGCGCCAGCACGGCGAGCACGGTGACCAGCATCACCACCGATCCTGCCGTGGCGATGCCGATATTGTTGCGCTCGAACAGGTGGTCCATGACGAATTTTGCCGGCACGTCCGAGGAATTGCCGGGCCCGCCCTGGGTCATCGCCACGACGAGGTCATAAACTTTCACCGCGCCGATGGAGAGTAGCACGACGGCGGTGATCACCATCGGCCTGAGCTCGGGAATCACGATGTGGAGGTAGGTGCGCCAGGTCGGGATGCCGTCGACCCGTGCCGCGCGCCACAGCTCCTGGTCGACGCCGCGGAGACCCGCCAGCAGGATCGCCATGACCAGCCCGGATGATTGCCAGATCCCGGCGATCACCACGACGTAGATGACCCGGTCGCGGTCGACGATCCAGTTGAAGACGAAATCCTCCCATCCGAGGCCGCGGACGAAATCCTGGATGCCGAGGCTCGGATTCATCACCCATTGCCAGACCAGGCCGGTGACGATGAAGGAGAGCGCGAAGGGATAGAGGAAAATAGTGCGGAAGACGCTCTCGGCGCGGATCCGTTGGTCGAGCGCGACGGCGAGAAAGAAGCCAAGCACCAGGCAGCCGACAATGTAGCCCGCGCCGAAGATGAACATGTTGTTGAGCGCGGTCAGCCAGCGCGAGGTGCTGAACAGGCGATCGTATTGAGCGAGGCCGGCGAAGTCGTAGACGGGCAGCAGCCGCGAACTGGTGAAGGATATCTGCACCGTCCACA
The DNA here is from genome assembly GCA_963846475.1 of uncultured Alphaproteobacteria bacterium. GTDB lineage: Bacteria > Pseudomonadota > Alphaproteobacteria > Rhizobiales > Afifellaceae > DASWJZ01. The sequence continues at coordinate 878,719 of CAWJVZ010000004.1, forward strand.
GCATCGTGCCGATATAGATGACGAGGACGATCAGCCAGGTGGGGATCAGCGCCGCCTGCGCTGGCCAGCCGCGGAATGCGCGGGATTTCATTGCCTCGTGGTCCAGAGGTTCGGCGTTCAGCGTCGCCGGCGGCGGATCGAGCCGCCGCCGGAGCAAGTCCGGCTGAAGACCGAAGCTTAGCGGATCAGGCTGCCCCCTCCAGAATCGAGACGACCTCGTCGATAAAAGCCTCAGGAGCCATGTTCGGATCGTTCCAGAACTCCGAAACTTGATCCTGGAGGAGACCGGCGGCGTCGGGGGACAGCAGGAAATTCTGGCTGGGCACCTGCTTTTCCGGATCCGACAGCACGGCAAGTCCCTTCTGGGCGCAGGCATCCATGCCCGAATTGTCGACGTCGGAGCGGACCGGGACAGAACCCTTCTTGTTGTTGAAGGCCACCTGGCCCTCCGGCGAGATCATCAGCCGGGCGAGCTTGTTCTGCGCCTCGGTAACGGCGGGGTCGTCGGATTTGGGGAACACGAAGACGTCGCCGCCGACCTGGAACAGCTGCTCGCCGGGTCCGAGCACGCAGCCGTAATCGACATCGGCCTGCTTGCCGGCCGCGGTGAACTCGCCCTTGGCCCAGTCGCCCATGATCTGCATGCCGGCCTGGCCGGTCATCACCATGGAAGTCGCGTCGTTCCAGTTGCGCCCCGGGCTGCCCTCGTCGACATAGTCGCGCAGGCGCGCAAACGTATCCACGACCTTGCGGAATTCCGGCGAGCGCACGGCCTCCACGTCCTTGTCGCGGAAGAACTTGAGGTAGAGGTCCTTGCCCCCGATGCCCATAAGGACGTCGCGGAACATCAGAAACTCCTGCCAGGGCTGTCCGCCCAGCGCCAGCGGCACCTTGCCCGCCGCCTTGAGCTTGTCGGCCGCCTCGAAGAAGGCGTCCCAGGTCTCCGGCGCCGGTGCGCCGACTTCCTCAAACAGCGGCTTGTTGTAATAGACCCAGTTCTCCCCATGCACATTGACCGGCACGGCGTAGAACTCGCCGTTGCGCGTCGTCGCGTCGATCAAAGTCTGCGGCAGAATCGCGCGCCAATTGTCCTCCTTGGCGATGTCCTCGAGGCTCCGCAGCATGCCCTGCTGGACAAGCTCGTCGAGCTGAGTGCCGGTGTTGAACTGCATGGCGGTGGGCGGGTCGCCGCCGATGATGCGGTTGATGCCGGCCGTGCGGGCATTGGCGCCGCCGGCGATGGCGGTATCGACCCATTCGCCGCCCTCTTTCTCGTACATGTCGGCAAAGGTCTGGATCGCCGCGAACTCGCCGCCCGACGTCCACCAGTGAATGACCTCAGCCTTCTGCGCGGCGGCGGGTGCAGCCATCAGTGTCAGGACGGCGGTCCCCGCAAAAACAGCCTTTACGAAACGACGCATTTAGTCCTCCCCTGCTCGTGTGCGGTGCTTCGCACGTATGCTCGTCCGGAGAGGCCTTCCGGTCGATGGCCGCCCGGATTCTTTGTGATTGGAGGCGAGTGTAGAGGGTCTTGCCGTGTACCGGAAGCGGCGATCGGCGCCCGCGCAACTGCGGAGCTTCGCATCGCAACGCCGTCGGCGAGCGCAACTAGCCGCAAATGACCGTTGTCGAAGCGAAACTCTTTTCGAAAATCGCGAAACAATCCCGAAACCGGTGCGCTCTAAAGCCCCGCGGCTTGTTCAAGATCAATTCCGGGGAGGAAGCGCGATGAACACTTTCGGGAAGCGGGTGGCGGTGGTCGGCGCAGGTCCGAGCGGCCTCGCGGCTGCGCGCTACCTCAAGGCCCACGGGTTCATCCCGGTCATCTACGACAGGGGCGAGCGGCTGGGCGGCCAATGGAGCGCCGTTGCCGCCAGCGAAACAGCCATGCGCGCCAATACCAGTCGCGTCACGACCCGGTTCAGCGAGCTCGATTACCCGGCGGAGACCAGCGGCTTCGCGCAGAAGGGGGAAGTGCTGGCATATCTGGAGAGCTACGCCGAAAAATTCAGCCTGGCGGAATGCCTGCGGCTGAACACGGAGGTTGAGACCGTCGCCCGCCATCCGGCCGGCGGTTGGGTCGTCCATTCGAGGCGGCGCGGTGAGCCGCCTCGCACGGAAATTTTTCCGCGCGTCGTGGTCGCGACCGGGCGGTTCAGCAAACCGGCACAGCCAGATGTTGCCGGACTGGACGGCTTTGCCGGATCGGGCGGCGTACTCCACTGCTTCGATTATGTCGGTCCCGAGCGCTTTAGCGGGAAGACGGTGCTCGTCGCCGGCTCCAGTATCGCCGCGCTGGAGATCGCCTGCGACCTCGCGCGAGCCGGCGTCACCGTGATCTCGACGGCGCGGCGCCACCGCTCGGTGCTCCGCAAGGATTTTGCCGGCTTCCCCTCGCAAAATGTCGCGGTGACGCGCTTCGCGGGGCTTGCCGGCGAATGCCAGCCGCTGGAGGCGGTCGCCTGCGGCCTGGAGCAGTTCATCGCCCGTAGCTCCGGCTTCCCGGCGGAATTTGCCGGCCTGCCACCGGTCGGCGACGTGTTCGAGCCGTGGATCGCGGTGAGCGAGCAGTATTTCCGCCTTCTTCGCGAAGGCCGAATCGCGGCAAAGCCGCAGCCGGAGAGCGTCGACGGCGCCATCGTGCAGTTCATTGATGGCAGCAGCGCCGAAGTGGACGCCATCGTGTTCGACACCGGCTTCGAGATCGATCTGCCGTTCCTCGACCTGAGGGCGCGAATGGTCCTGGGGCTGGAGGGCGGCCGGCTGGATCTGGCCGACTGCACGTTCCATCCCGATCTGGACGGCCTTGCTTTGGTGGGCCTGTTCCCGCAGGCGAGCGCGTATTTTCCAGTGGTGGAGCTGCAGGCCCGCTGGGTCGCCTATGTCTGGGCCGGCCTGGCGCCCGTCCCCTCGCGGGAGGAGCTGCAGGCAGAGTTCGAGGGCGAAAGCGGGCGGCGCGGCGGCTTCCGCGACGCGCAGGCGCGAGCGATGGCGCTGCGCTTCGCTTAAGGCGAGATGAGGCGAAGGACCGGCGGAGGAGCCGACGACGATGACGACGAATGTTGCGATCTGGGACCGAGATATCGGCATGCCGCGGCGGAACTGGGAAAGCCTGTGGAGAGCCGCCTTGCGGCCCCGCGGCTTCAGGTCGCCGACCCGCCGCATTAGGATGACTGATCTAGACCAACGCATGTTGCGGGACATCGGCTTCGAGCCGCAGAGCTCTGTATTCGGAACGCCGCTCGGCTGGGCGGTCGAGGCCCGCGCCCGGATGAGCGTACCGGCATTCCTCGGCCGCTGAGCCGAAGTAAGACAGAGGCGCCGCTCCGATGCCGCGCCTCGTGATTGTCGAAACGCGCGCCCTACTGAGCGGGAGCGCCCGCCGCACGCAGCTGCAATAGCTTGTCCAGCATGGGCATGATCGCCTCAACGCATTCCTCCGTGGAATCGCGGGCGGCGCAGCGGATCATGAGGCTCGGGCCGTCCCCGCCGCCGCTGAAGCGGAAGACGGCGCCCTGTCCGCCTGGGCCCATTTCCATCGCTCCCGGGTGATGCATGCGCCAGCCGGGGTGGCCGCGCATCCCATGGCGGCCGCCGCGATCGCCCTCGCCGCCGCCCGGGCCTGCGCCGGCGCGGTCACCGCCGCCACCGCCGCGATCTCCCTCGCCGCGGCCGCTTGCTCCTTCGCCACCGCGCCGGCGTTCGTCTTCGTCTTCGTCCTCGTCGCCATCGTCATCGTCATCATCCGCCTGGAACTGATCCATGGGGCGGTTGCTGTCCTGGGCTCCGGTGTCGGCTCCCGGCACGGGGGGGATGGGCATGTCGGTGGCGGGCGCGGCCTGGCCAGCGGCCGGCGGCGGCGCGTCTGGGGCCGCCGGATCGGTCTGGGCGAAGGCGACGCTGGTCATCAGCAGCGCCAGCGCCGCGGCACTCGTGGCAATTCGGTTCATCGTCGTCTCCGGCTTCGCTGCCCCTCCTGTTGAACGTCGCAGCCGTGCACCGCCGTCACCCAGGTCCCATTAAATTTCGGCAATGAGGGTCGATCCGAGGTGCCGCCGCTAGAAGCGCCCGTCGGGCTCGGCTGCGTCGAGAATGCGGAGCTGCGGGCGGGCGGCGCCGTTCCAATGATCGAGGCAGAGCGTGCCGGCCACGTGCAGCACCTTGCCGCGCGCCGCGAGCAGCGCCTGCCCCAGCTTCTGCTCGGCGGCGCGGAAGGCGATCGCCTTGAGGCCGCCGCCGGCGCCGGAGGCAAGCTCGACGCGCACGTGGCTGCTGCCGGCGCGGTCGGCGAAGGCGATGCGGTGCGCCGGGAAGGCGAAGACCGGGGCCGGATTGCCGTTGCCGAACGGGCCGGCGCGCTCCAGGTCGGCGATGAGCGACGCGGTGGCGCCGCTCTGGGTCAGCGCGCCGTCAATCTCCAGACACGTGTCGGCGGCGGCAGCGCGCACATCCGCAACGAGCCGCGCCTCCAGGAAGGCGCGCAAGGCGCCGAGGTTTTGGCGCTCAACCGTGATGCCCGCCGCCATAGCATGGCCGCCGCCCTTCACCAGAATGCCTCGTTCCACGGCGGCGCGGACCGCCGCGCCGATATCGACGCCGGGAATGGAGCGGCCGGAGCCGGTGCCGATGCTGCCGTTCCAGGTGACGGCAAAGGCCGGACGGCAGAAACGCTCCTTCAGGCGGGCGGCGACAAGGCCGACCACGCCGGGATGCCAGCCTTCGCGGCTGGCAAGGAGGATGGGCGGGCCTTCGCCGCCGCTCATCTCGGCTTCGGCCTCGGCGCTCGCCTCGGCCACCGCCGCGACCTCGATCGCCTGCCGCTCCTCGTTCAGCCGGTCCAGCATTCCGGCAATGCGCTCGGCTTCGACCGGATCATCGCAGGTGAGAAGCCGCGCCCCGAGCGTCGCCTCGCCGATGCGGCCGCCGGCGTTGATGCGTGGCCCGAGCAGGAAGCCGAGATGGCCGCAATCGGGCGGGCCTTTCAGCCGCGACACGGCGATCAGCGCGCGCAGGCCCGGGCGGGCAGTGTGGCGAAGCGCCACCAGGCCTTTTACGACGTAGGCGCGGTTCAGGCCGGCGAGCGGGACCATGTCGCAGACGGTGCCGAGCGCGACGAGATCGAGGAAGGTCAGGAGATCGGGGAACTTTTGCGCCGAGCCGCGGCGGCGGAGCTCCCGCAGCAGCGCCACCGCGGTGAGGAAGGTCACGCCGACGGCAGCAAGGCTGCCCTGGCCTGACGCATCGTCCTGGCGGTTGGGATTGACGATCGCCACGGCGGGCGGCAGCGCCGCGCCGACCTGGTGATGGTCAAGCACCAAAACGTCGACCTTGCGGTGGCGCGCGCGCTCCAGGGCGGCAAAGCTGGTCGAGCCGCAATCGACGCAGACGATGAGGCCGGCGCCCCCGTCGATCAGGCCGTCGATCGCCTCAGGGTTGGGGCCGTAGCCCTCAAAAATGCGGTCGGGGATGTAGATGCGGGTCGGGCAGCCGAGCGCGGCGAGGACGCCGTGGAGGAGTGCCGCGGAGGTGGCGCCGTCCACGTCGTAGTCGCCGAAGATCGCCACCTGCCGCCCGGCGGCGATCGCGTCGGCGAGACGGGCGGTGGCGGCGTCCATGTCGGTCAGCGCGGAGGGATCCGGCAGATCCTGCCTGAGCGACGGCGACAGGAACGCGGCCACCCGGTCAAGCTCGACGCCGCGGCCGGCAAGCACGCGAGCCAGGCTCTCCGACGCCAGGCCGTGCTGCGCCATCGCAGTGGCCACCGCCTCGCCGCGGGCGTCGAGGCGCGACCGCCAAGCCCGGCCGGTCACGGATTGCGACACGCCGAGGAAGTCACGGTCCGGCGCGCGCTGTTCGGCGAATCCCCACATGATTCGGGGATTATGAGCGCCGCAGCGGGCCGCGTCGATTGCGTCGCAATAAGGTGGCGCTTTGTCGTGGCCGGGCGACCGCCGCCGGCACGCCCCTGAGATAAGCGCCCACGGAGGGTTTCTTTGGCGGATCGCATCATCGTCTACTGGCGCGACATCCCGGCCCAGGTCATCGTCAAGGCGGGCCGCAAGACCGCCAAGCGGGAGCTGCCGGAGCGCTTCATCCAGGCGATCGACGCCTGCGCCATGCGGACAGGCGCGCGCGATACCGACGCCTATCTGGCCGAGTGGCGCCGCGGCACCCCGGAGCCTTGCGGCGACGATTTGGAGGCGGAGGCGGACGCCACGCTCGCCCGCCTGGAGAGCGACTATGGCAGGGATCGGCTTCGGCAATTGGTCGATAACGGCGGCCGGCAAGGCCAATAGGCCGCCCGGCCCCTATCAGCCGCAGCATGTCTCGGTCACGCGGCGGCTCAGAAAACCCTACACGATCCGCCGGTGGTCGGTGCGTCACTCGCGCTTCCTCGAATTCGTCTACGCGAAGTTCGCCAAGCTCTTTCTGCACCTGCACCCGTTCTGGAATCTTGTCGGCTACGGGCGTGCGGAAGCGCCGGTCAAATTCGTCGAGCGGCGGGTGAAGGGTTTTCTGTTTGACTGCCGCATGTGCGGCCAGTGCATCCTCTCCTCAACCGGCATGTCGTGCCCGATGAATTGCCCGAAGCGGCTCCGCAACGGCCCCTGCGGCGGCGTGCGCGCCAACGGTCATTGCGAGGTCGAGCCGGACATGCCCTGCGTATGGGTGCAGGCCTGGGAAGGCAGCCGCCAAATGAAGGGCGGGGACGCGATCCTGGCCGTGCAGAAACCGGTGGATCACAGCTTGCGCGAGACTTCGGCGTGGCTGCGCGTCACCGCCCAGGCGGCAGCGCGCGAGGGGGCGAAGGCAAAGGCATGATTATGCCCCGCATCAGCTTTTCTCCCAGCAAGGAGAGTACGCGCGCCCCCTCCCCCTTGTGGGGAGGGGATCGGGGAGGGGCCGTCGATGCCGCGCTCTACGATCGGCCCCTCACCCAGCCCGCTGCGCGGGCTACCCTCTCCCCACAAGGGGGCGAGGGTCGAAAATGAGCCAGCGCGACGTCAATCCGGCCGGCGTGCATCTGCCGCTCGATCCCCTGCCCGGCCATTCGTCGCGGGGGCGGCTGGAGCGCGTGCTGCGGCGCGGCGAGTTCGCCGTCACCGCCGAGCTCAATCCGCCGGACTCGGCCGACCCGGAGGAGGTCTACGACCGGGTCGCGCCTTTCGACGGCTGGGTCGACGCCATCAACGCGGTCGATGCCTCGGGCGCCAACTGCCACATGTCGTCCGTCGGTATCTGCGCGCTCTTGACCCGCATGGGCTACGCGCCGGTGCTGCAGGTCGCCTGCCGCGACCGCAACCGCATCGCCATCCAGGGCGACGTGCTCGGCGCCGCGGCGATGGGCGTCGGCAATGTGCTGTGCCTGACCGGCGACGGCGTGCAGGCCGGCGACCAGCCGGGAGCCATGCCGGTCTTCGACCTCGATTGCATGTCGCTGCTGGAGACCGTCCGCACCATGCGCGACGATGGAAAATTCCTGTCCGGCCGAAAAATCACCTCGCCGCCGCATCTCTTCATCGGCGCCGCCGCCAACCCGTTCGCCCCGCCGATCGATTTTCGTCCGCTGCGGCTCGCCAAAAAAATCGCCGCCGGCGCGCAGTTCGTGCAGACGCAATATTGCTTCGACGTGCCGCTGTTCCGACAATTCATGGAGCGCGTGCGCGACCTCGGACTCGACGAAAAATGCTTCATCCTGGCCGGCGTCGGCCCCCTCGCCTCGGCCAAGACGGCACGCTGGATTCGCACCAACGTGCCCGGCATCCACATCCCGGACCATGTCATCGCCCGCCTGGAAGGCGCGGCGAACCCGAAGCAGGAAGGCAAAACAATCTGCATCGAGATCATGCAGGAAGTCCGCGAGATCGCCGGCGTCTCCGGGGTGCATGTCATGGCTTACCGGCAGGAAGAGCTGGTCGCCGAGATCGTCCGCGAATCGGGCGTGCTGGCGGGGCGGCAACCCTGGCGGCGCGAGCCGGAGCCGGACGAGGCGCGCGTGGCCGAGCGGCTGCAGTCGCTACGAGCCGACGCCGCAGCCGGTGACGGCACAAGCTCCGCGCCGATGGCTAAAACGCATGAACCTGTCGCTTGAGGCACAGGAGATAACGATATAAAGAAGTCTTTATGAGATACGAAAAGAGCAGGCGCATGACGCGGACGATTCTGGCTTCGGCCACCAAGGAAGTGGTGATCGGCTTCGACCAGCCTTTTTGCGTGATCGGCGAGCGCATCAACCCGACGGGCCGGAAGAAGCTTGCGGCGGAGATGATCGCCGGCAATTTCGACACGGTGCGGAACGATGCCTTGGCCCAGGTAGCGGCGGGCGCGCTGGTGCTCGACGTGAATGCCGGCGTGACCGCGGTAAACCCGAACGAGACCGAGCCGCCGCTCCTCGTCGAAACGATCAAGATCGTGCAGAGCCTGGTAAGCGTGCCGATCTGCATCGACTCGTCCGTGCCGGAAGCGCTGAAGGCCGGGCTGGAAGTGGCGGTCGGGCGGCCGCTGGTCAATTCGGTGACCGGCGAGGAGGACCGGCTGGAGACGATCCTGCCGCTGATCAAGAAATACGACGTGCCGGTGATCGCCATCTCCAACGACGAGACGGGCATTTCCGAGGATCCGGACGTTCGCTTTGCGGTTGCGAAGAAAATTGTCGAGCGGGCTGCGGATTACGGCATTCCCGCGCACGACATCGTGGTCGACCCGCTGGTCATGCCGATCGGCGCCATGGGTACCGCCGGCCGGCAGGTCTTTGCGCTGGTGCGGCGGCTCCGCGAGGAGCTGAAGGTCAATACGAGCTGCGGCGCCTCCAACATCTCCTTCGGCCTGCCGCACCGGCACGGCGTGAACGCCGCCTTCCTGCCGATGGCCATCGCCTCCGGCATGACCTCGGCGATCATGAACCCGGTGCGGCCGCAGGAAATGGAGGCGGTGCGGGCGGCCAACGTGCTGATGGGAACGGACCGGGATTGCACGGCGTGGATCCGTGCCTATCGCGACTATGCGCCAAGCGCTGCTGCGACGGGCGGCAGCAGTTCAGCGGGCGCTGACGCTGCTCGCGCGCAAGCGGAAGCGAATGCCTCAGGCGGCGGCCGCCGCCGCGGCGGCCGCGAGGCGCGGCGAGGAACAGTGGGATGATGGGAAGCGCACGACACAAGATCGCGGAGCGCAAACGCGGCTCCCCTCCCCCTTGCGGGGAGGGGCTGGGGGCGGGGTAGCGCCGTGCCCCGATCAGTCATTGAGCCAAGGGTCCGCGACAGGGCGCGCGTCCTTCGCAAGTCGAGAACGCTCGGTGAGAAGGCAATGCACGAATACCTGCGTTCGCTGCGCCCCCTTGGAGCGCGTTTTCGCAGAGAGGCGCCAATCGGGCCGTTACTGGTCGACTTCGCGTGGCTGTCCGCTCGCATCGTGATCGAGGTCGATGGAGCCTCGCACGATCTTCCCGGGCGTGCTGAGAACGATGCAGAGAGGGATCGTTTCCTGAGATCCCGTGGGTTCCACGTCATCCGGCTCCGCGATGCCGATGTGATCGGGAATCGGGCCAATGCATTTGAGTTGGTCGAGGCGGCAGTTCGTCCCCACCTGAGCTACCCCGCCCCCAGCCCCTCCCCGCAAGGGGGAGGGGAGCGCGCCGAGCCCCTTCAATGAATGCTCCCGTCAAGGACGCCCTCGTCCTGTTCATGCCCTCCGGACGGCGGGGGCGGTTTCCGCACGGCACGCCGGTGCTCGATGCGGCGCGCTCGCTCGGCGTCTATATCGAGAGCGTCTGCGGCGGGCGCGGCATCTGCGGACGCTGCCAGATCCAGGTGGCGGAAGGGCACTTCGCCAAGCACAAGATCACGTCGTCGGCCGACCATCTGTCGCCGTTCACCGACATGGAGGCGCGCTACGTCGACAAGCGCGGCGAGCTCGGCGAGCAGCGCCGGCTGTCCTGCTCGGCGACGATCCAGGGCGACCTCGTCGTCGACGTGCCGCAGGACGTGCAGATCAACCGGCAGATCGTCAGAAAACGCGCCGAGACGCGGCTGATCGAACGCGATCCCGTCACCCAGCTCTGCTATGTCGAGGTCGACGAGCCCGACATGCACAAGCCGCTCGGCGACACCGACCGGTTCCTGCGCGTGCTCGCCAAGGAATGGCGGCTGGAGCGCCCGCGCATCGACTTCCACCTCCTGCCGAAGATCCAAAAGATCCTGCGCGAGGGCGAATGGAAGGTCACCGCGGCCGTGCACCATGAGCGCGGCGGGCCGGTGGTGATCGCGTTGTGGCCGGGGCTGCACAATTTCGCCTGCGGCATCGCCGTCGACATCGGCTCCACGACCATCGCCTGCCACCTCTCGTCGCTCCTCTCCGGGCGGACGCTCGCCTCCGCCGGTCTGCCGAACCCGCAGATCCGCTTCGGCGAGGACCTGATGAGCCGCGTCTCCTACGTGATGATGAATCCGGCGGGGCGCGAGGGCATGACCAAGGCGGTGCGCGAGGCGATCGGCGTACTCATTGGAAAGGTCTGCGCCGAAGCGGAGATTTCTTCCGACGAGATTCTCGAGGCGGTGTTCGTCGGCAACCCGATCATGCACCACCTCTTCCTCGGCATCGATCCGACGGAATTGGGCGGCGCGCCGTTCGCGCTCGCCGTGTCCGAGGCGCTGCATCTCCGGGCGAGCGATCTCGGCCTGCCGGTCAACGAGGGCGCGCGCGTCTATACGCTGCCCTGCATCGCCGGCCATGTCGGCGCCGACGCGGCCGGGGCGACGCTCGCCGAAGGTCCGCACCGGGGCGACGAGATCACGCTTCTGGTCGACGTCGGCACTAATGCGGAGATCGTCCTCGGCAATAAGGAGCGCCTGGTCGCAGCGTCGTCGCCGACCGGACCGGCCTTCGAGGGCGCCGAGATTTCCGGCGGCCAGCGCGCGGCGCCGGGCGCCATCGAGCGCGTGCGCGTCGATGCGGACACGCTGGAGCCGAAGGTGAAGGTCATCGGCGGCGACCATTGGTCGGACGAGCCGGAATTTTTGGAGACCGCCGCCACGCTCGGCGTTACCGGCATCTGCGGCTCGGGCATCATCGAGGTGATCGGCGAGCTGTTCCTGGCGGGGGTGATCAGCGAGGACGGGGTGATCGACGGGTCGCTGGCGGCGAAGAGCGACCGCATCGTCCAGACCGGCCGCACCTGGGCCTATGTGCTGTGGCGCGCCGGCCAGGGCAACGGCAATTCGGAAATCCGCATCCTGCAGACGGACGTGCGGGCCATCCAGCTCGCCAAGGCGGCGCTTTATGCCGGGGCGCGGCTGCTCATGGACAAGCTCGGCATCGCCCAAATCGACCGGGTCAAGCTCGCCGGCGCCTTCGGCTCCTATATCGACCCGAAATACGCCATGGTGATCGGCCTCGTGCCCGACTGCCCGCTCGACAAGGTGGCGGGCGTCGGCAATGCCGCCGGCACCGGCGCGCGCATGGCGCTCCTCAACAAAGGTTTTCGGCGCGAGATCGAGGAGCTGGTGCGGCGCATCGAAAAAATCGAGACGGCGCTTGAGCCGCGCTTCCAGGAGCATTTCGTCAGCGCGATGGCGTTTCCCAACAAGACGGAGCCGTTCCCCAATCTCGCCGCCGCCGTGCGCCTGCCGGAGCGGCGCGCGACGGCCGAGGAGGAAGGCGGCGAGGCAAGGCGGCGGCGCGGCCGTGCCCGCCGGGTGGCAGAAGAGATCCGCCTGGATTCCGCGCAGAAAGGTTAACGAGGCGCTTTTTACCGATCCGCGCGGGGCGATGATAAAGCCGGCCTGACCCAGTTCGGAGCCGGCCTCGCATGACGGACATCGCCATCTCAGGCCCAATGCGGCGCAACGCCGATCGAGCGGCCTCAAGCGGCAGCGCGGCGGACCGGTCGCTGTCCGCAGAAATCCTCGGCGGGACGCACGTTTACCAGGAGCTGCGGGAGCACTGGATGCGCCTCGCGGAGGTGCAGCCGGGCGCGATCCTGTTCCAGACGCCGGATCTCCTCGCTGCGTGGTCGCACCATTTCGTCGACGGCCCCGGGACCTTTGCTGCGACGGTGGTCGTCAGCCGATCCGGCCGCCCCGTGCTGATCTGGCCGCTTTTCGTCGAGCAGCGTTCCTTCATCCGCATTGCCCGCGGCGCCGGCGCGCCAATCGGCCAGTATGACGACGCGTTGCTCGACCCCGCTTGCGACGCCCGGGAGCTCATGGCGATCGCCACCGAGGCGCTGCGACGGGCGACCCGGCCGGACCTCGTCCTCCTGGAGCGGGTGAGAGCAGACAGCACGCTCCGGGCCATGCTGGGCGACCTGCCGCCGCTGGCCTGGCCGGAAGCGGCGCCCTACTCCGACACATCGGGCGGGACCGCCGCGCTGATGGCGAGCCTGAAGTCGCGTGTGGCCCGCCAGCAGAGGAAGCGCGTGCGCCAGCTCGAGGAGACGGGCCGCGTCGGCTTCGCGGTGGCCCACAATGCAGACGAGGCGCGGCGATGGCTGCGAGAAGCGATTTCGCTGAAGCGCGACTGGCTGCGCTCGACCGGGCGTCTCAGCCGCGCCTTTATGCGGCCGCAGACCGGCGACTGCCTTGCCGACCTCGCCAGTGCCCTTGCGGCGCCGAACGCGGCGCCGCGCATAATCGTCTCGCGGCTGAGCCTCGACGAGCGCACCGCGGCCATCGAGATGGGTTTTACCCATCGCGGCGCCTATCACCTCTATCTCGGCGCCTTCGCCCCCGAGCTGGGCAAGTTCGGGCCCGGCAATATCCTGACCGAACGCGTGCTCGACTGGTGCGCGGCCAACGGGATCGCCCGCTACGACATGCTCGCCCCGCGCTCGCGCAACAAATCGGAATGGCAATCGGGCGAGGTGCTCGTCGCCGATTACGCCATCCCGACGACGCTCGCGGGTCGGGCCTATGTCTCGGCGTATCTGCAGCGGCTGGAGCCAGCCCTGCGGAGCGGCTTCTATGCGCTGCCGGCGCCGGTCCGCTCGGCTATTGCGGGCGGAACCTTACGAAACCTTAAGAACGAAGCGGCTAAGTAGCCAGTTCGGGGCGGCATCGCGGCAAGACGGCCGACCCGCTGAAGACAGGAACACACCGTGCATCTTTCAAGCGACATATCCGTCGCGGAGCGAGTCGAGCTTCGCAGCGCGGCTCTGCCCATACGGCAGGCGGATTCCGGGCCAATGAGCGTGGAGGTGGTTTCGACCGCCGCGGCGCTCGATGCGCTCGGCCCGGATTGGCTGCGGCTGCAGGAGCTTGCCGGCGCACCTTCGGTGTTCCAGAGCTTCCGCCAGATCCGCACCTGGGCGCGCCATTTCATCGCCTCCGGGCGCGGCGGCCCGCGCCTCCACGTCGCCGTCGTGCGCGACAGCGGCCGCGTCGTCCTGATCCTGCCGCTGGTCATCTCCGGCCGGGCGCCGCTTCGCATCGCCCGCTTGGCCGGCGACCCGATCGGCCAATATGCCGACCTCCTGGCGGATCCGGCCTGCGACGCCGACGAGGCATTCGCCGCCGCGCTCCGCTCCGTCGTGCGGGCCGGCGCCGACGCCATCGTGCTGCGGCGGGTGCGCAGCGATTCGCAGATTGCGCAGCTGGCGGCGGAGCGCCTCAGGCCCGGGACGGGCCACGACGCGGCGCCCTACGCCGATCTCACTCCCTACGCGAGCTACGACGACTATCTGCAGAGCCTGTCGAAGAATATGCGCAAGGGGCTGCGCAACCGGCGGCATCACCTCGAAAAGGCGGGGAACGTCCGCTTCGAGCTGCTGGAAGGCGGCGCGGAAGCCCGCCAGGCCGTGGCGGAGGCGCTCGGGCTGAAGCGGCGGTGGATGATCCAGCGCGGCGCCGTCTCCACCGCCTTTCTCGATCCGGCGACCAAGCAATGCCTGCTCGACCTCGCCGAGGATTCTGCCGGGGCCGGCGCCGTGGTGATGCGGCTGATGGTCGGCAGCGAGCCGGCGGCGATCCGCCTCGGCTTCGAATATCTAGGCACCTACTTCGCCTATATGAGCGCCTACGACGAGGCCTTCGCCCATCTCGCGCCGGGCAAGATGCTGATGGATTTCTACATCTCGCGCTTCAAGGAGCGCGGCATCGGGCGCGTCGACATGCTGCCGCCCGTCGACCGCCACAAGACGGACTGGTGCCGCCTGCAGACCGAAGTGGCGGATTACAATCTGCCGCTGACGCGCACCGGGCGCGCCTATGCGGAGATTTACCAGGAGCGGTTCCGTCCGGCGCTGCGCCAAGCCTGGAGCAACCTTCCGGACGGCGTCCGCTCGCTGGCAGCCGCGCTCCTCGTTCATATCTGAACGGTCGGCGCGGCTTCGTCCCCGGCGCTCAGGCGACGCCCAGCTTTTTCTGCAGGCTGGTCGACGAGGTCGTGTACTGAAACACCACCCGCTGGTTCGGGTGGACGATCTTCTTGGCGGCCTGCGACATCAGCGCCGCCTCGTGAAAGCCCGACAGGATCAGCTTCAGCTTGCCCGGGTACCAGTTGATGTCGCCGATGGCGAAGATGCCCGGCTCGGAGCTCTCGAACTTTGCCGTGTCTACGGCGATCAGCTCCTCGTGCAGGTTGAGGCCCCATTCGGCGACGGGGCCGAGCTTCATGGTGAGCCCGAAGAACGGCAGCATGCGCGTCGCCGGCACTTCGACGTCGCCGTCCGGCCCCTTGACGACCGCCGCCTTCAGCTCGCCTGCATCGCCGATCAGGCCGGTCACCTGCCCCTGCTGAAACGTCAGCTCGCCGCGCTCGTTGAGGGCGAACATCTTGTTGACGCTGTCCGGGGCGGCACGGAATTCGGGGCGGCGATGCACCAGCGTCAGGCTGTTGGCGACCGGCTGCAGGTTCAAGGTCCAGTCGAGCGCCGAATCGCCGCCGCCGACGACGAGGAGATCGTGGCCGCGAAAGTCCTCCATCCGGCGCACCGAATAGAATACGCTCCTGCCTTCATAGGCCTCGATCCCGGGGATCGGCGGCCGCTTCGGCTGGAACGATCCGCCGCCGGCCGCGACGACGATCACCTTGCAGGCGATCGTCGTGTTGGCGTCGGTGCGCACGCGAAATCCGGTCTCGGTGCGCTCCAGCTCCGACACCATCTCGCCGAAATGGAACTCGGCGCCGAACGGACGGATTTGCTCCATCAGCCGGTCGACCAGCCCCTGGCCGGTGACGATCGGCAGGCCCGGGATGTCGTAGATCGGTTTCTCCGGATAGAGCTCGGCGCACTGGCCGCCCGGCCGGTCGAGGATGTCGATCAGGTGGCATTTTAGGTCGAGGAGGCCGAGCTCGAAGACGGCGAACAGCCCGCAGGGCCCCGCTCCCACGATGACGACATCCGTTTCATGGTAGTTCGAGGTCATGATCGCTCCCGGATCGCTCGGCAGCGGCCGGTTCATCCCTGGCGCTCCGGCACCGTCACGACGAGCCCGTCAAGCGCATCGCTGACGCGGATCTGACAGGAGAGGCGCGAGCTCGGCCGCACGTCATAGGCGAAATCCAGCATGTCCTCCTCCATCGGCTCCGGCTCGCCGGTGACCCCTCGCCATTCCGCGTCGACATAGACGTGGCAGGTAGCGCAGGCGCAGGCCCCGCCGCATTCCGCCTCGATGCCGGGAACGCCGTTGCGGATGGCGTTCTCCATGACGGTCGAGCCGTTCTGCGCCTCGACCTCGTAGCGTGTCCCGTCCGCTCCGATGAAGGTAATTTTTGCCATGATCCTTGGGGGCTTTGAAAAAACCGCTCGGGTTTAGACGGCAGGCGGTGCGAGTCAAGGCGCGGGCGAAAGGGTCGCTTCCTCAGCTTGACATGTCAGTGCATCGATCACCCACCGCCACTTTCGTGCAGCTCCTCGCCGATCAGGCAATTGTAGTTCTGGTATCGCACAGGCAGGGCTCGACGGTGGGCCTCTGTCAGTTTGTCTCCAGTAATCTCCAGGACGAGCTTGTGCCGGATCGCCTGAGCAAATTGCCTCGCGTCGATTACTTGCAGCACAAAGGCTCCCTCACCGCCGATTACGCAACTTTCGCAGTAGAGATCGAGATCAGGGAAGGCGAACGAGTCCGGCTGGCCCGACCGTTCGAGCATGATGGGAAGCCCGTCGATAACGACACCCTCTCGAACCAGCAGGTTGCGGGCCAGCGGCACGGGCGCCCCGCTGTTGTTCGGCCCGTCGCCGGAGACGTCGATTACGCGACGCAAGCCATCGAAGGGATTTGCATGGAAGAGACGCGCCCCGAACAGCAGCACCTCCGTAATCGATGTAAACGATATGCGTCGGATTGGACGTGTGCTCAGCTCCGCAGCGAACGCTTCAGCCGACGCCGGACCATCGATCAGGGTCCATGGAACGATCTGAACCGGCTTGCCGCCCCATTCGACATACGTCACGGCAATCCGGCCCAGCGGCCCGCTTTCAATGGCGGCCAGGACCTCCGCACTTCGAAAGGCATCGACATAGCCCCGCCGTTGCAACGCCTGCTCGTCGGAATCCATCGAGAAGGACACATCGACCGCGAGTATCAGTTCCAGGTCGACCGCGTTCGATGGTTGGGCGGAGGCGGCGCAGCAAAGCACGCCCAGCAAGGTCAGAACCCCAGTTGCTCCGATTGAGGCCGCCTTCATCACTGGTCGAGCCGTAGCGGACAGGGCGGCTGCAGCGTCCGGCCAGGGACTTGGCGGCTCAGAGCCCGTGAGTCTATTCGGCTCTTCATCTCGGGCCAGCGCGCGTGCGTGGTTCGAGGCTCGCTGCGCTCGCACTTCACCATGAGGGGAATAGTGAATGCTATCAACTACTTCCCTCATCCTGAGGTGCTTCGCGAAGCGAAGCCTCGAAGGACGCACGGCGGATCTGCAATCCGCTCTGCTGTGACGAAACGACAAATTCGCGAGCTCTCAGATGCCGGCCTGGTGCACGTAGGCAAGCGTTTCGGAAAGCGCCGCGCGGAGCGGCGCAAGATCGGGGTTCTCGACGG
Source organism: uncultured Alphaproteobacteria bacterium (assembly GCA_963846475.1). Classification (GTDB taxonomy): domain Bacteria; phylum Pseudomonadota; class Alphaproteobacteria; order Rhizobiales; family Afifellaceae; genus DASWJZ01. The sequence continues at coordinate 895,689 of CAWJVZ010000004.1, forward strand.
CGATCTCCGTCTCGAGCTGGCGGGCGGCCTGGGCCAGCCGGACGGCGCCGGTGTTGCGCGCCAGGCCGATCATCGCGTGCAGCCGATCGCCTCTCACATGCGGATCCGGCGCGTCCTCCACCTGGCGCATCAGCCGCTCCGCCTCGGTGACGAACAGCGACAGCACCTCCACCTGGAGCGCGCCGTCGCCCATGGTGCGGCGGTGAAGCTGAGCCGCATCGAACAGGGGAATGGCGCTGGTCGACATTCGGCGGGGCCCGTTCTAGCGCTGCCAATTCGGCAGCAGGAACTGAGACATCACTTCCGTCCGCGGCTGCAGCCCGTTACCAGTCCTGCATTTTCCGCTTGAATGCGCGCACCCGGAACGGTTTTTTCCTTTCAACTGCGGCAGTGTGACACTACAATCGCAACCGGACAAGCTTGGGGAGGCGGACCAACGGCAGCCGGCTTTCCGCCACCTTCCGGCTTCAGAGAGCCGGGCCGGAGGCGAGCGGGACTCTGCTGACGAGGCGGTGAATGAGGTCGAGCCCGAGGGGGGCCGGCACTATTCCTGTTATTTCGTCGCCTGCCAGCCATCGGCGGCAGAGCGTCCGTTGTGTAGCGGGTACGGACCGGGGCGAGGGTGGAAATGAGCAAAATTCCCAAGGCAGAAGCGACCGAATCTGCGCTGAGTGCCGTGGAAGAGGCCCTGAAGATCGACTTCAAGGGCGGCGCCGACAAGCCGGGAGCCGACGGCGCGGCAAAGAAGGCCAAGCGGATGAGTACAGGCACCGGCGCGCCGGGCGCGCGGCAGAGCGCAGTCGCGGAACCCCCCGCCGAGCAGAGCCGTCAGGCCGCCGAGCGCAAGGGGCCGGATCGGCGAAGCACCCGCCGCGCCGCCAATGACGACGTCCGTTCCGTCGGTAACCTCCTTTACGCGCTGCAGCGGCGCCCCTCCTACACACCGTTCTGGACCGCGCTTCTCCTGACGCTGGTCTGGGCCGGGCTCGGCACCGCGTTCGGCTTCAGCGTGTGGGGCGAGGACATCGCCGCGCTCGGCGGCGTCGAGGATTTGCGAAGCGCGCCGCACCTCCTTGGCCTGCTGATCGGGGTCGTCGCGCCGATCGTGCTGTTCTGGGGCATGGCGGTGCTGATCTGGCGCAGCCAGGAAATGCGCATGGTCTCGCGGACCATGACGGAAGTGGCGCTGCGGCTCGCCGAGCCGGAGAACATCGCCAAGGAATCCGTGGTCACCGTCAGCCAGGCGATCCGTCGCGAGGTCGCCGCCATGGGCGACGGCATCGAGCGGGCGCTGGCGCGGGCGAGCGAGCTCGAAGTGCTCGTGCACAACGAGGTCGCCTCGCTGGAGCGCTCCTATACCGACAACGAGCTCAGGGTTCGCCGCCTCATCGACGAGCTGGTCACCGAGCGGGAATCGATCGTCCAGAACGCCGAGCGCGTCCGCCAGGCGATCCGCGGCTCGCACGATTCGCTGTCGTCGGACCTCGCCGGCGTCACCGATCAGATCGCGGTGGCCGCCGACAGTGCGGCCAAGCGCATATCCGACTTGCTGGCCGGCCGCAGCCAGACCATCACCCAGAACATCGGCGAGACCGGCGAGCAGGTCGTCGACCTCCTGGCCAGCCGCAGCGAGAACCTTTACCGGCAGCTGAACGAAGCCGGCGACAAGCTCTCCGACACGATCGTCCATCGCGGCGACCGGCTGGTCGACAAGCTGCGCGGCGCCACCGGCGCGGTGGCCGACACCTTTGCCGAGCAGAGCGAGCAGCTGATCGAGCGCATCGGCCGCACTTCGGCCAGCTTGACCGACGGCTTTGCCGAGCGCGGCGAGACGCTGCTGGAGCGCCTGGGAGCGTCGAGCGAGACGCTCACCGATTCCCTCATAGCGCGCGGCGACGAGCTCGTGGGCCGCTTCGAGAGCTCGACCGGCAGGACCTTCGAAGCGATTTCCAGGCACGGCGCCGGGCTGGTGCAGGACATCAACCAGGCCGGCGAGGCGATCACCCGCAACATCTCGGCGCGCAGCCAGGAAGCAAGCCATCACATCCGCGAGGCGAGCGGCGCGTTCAGCGACGCCATGACGGCGCACACGCAGCAGATCGACGCCCGATTGCGGCAGGCGCAGGACCGGCTCGAACTCCACCCTGACCGATCGCGCGGCGGGGGTGATCGAGCAGCTCAGGTCGGCCGGCGACAAGATCTATACCGCGGTGACGATCGACGGCGAAGCGCTCGTCCAGCGGCTCGGCGCGCGCGCAGAGGAGATCGTCGAGCTCGTGTCGAGCCAGGCCGACAGCACCACGGGACGCATCGAGCGCGCCGCCGAGATCGTCAATTCGGCGCTGGAGATCCGCTCCAAGACCGTGATCGAGCATCTCGGCCAGAGCGGCCAGACGGTAGCGCGTGCCATGAGCGCGCAGCTGCAGGACGCGCAGACCTCCCTCAATTCCGCCGGCGAGCGGCTGGAAGGCGCCGGACGCAACATCCTGGTGTCGTTGGATCGGCAGATCCATGAGGCGGAGACCGTCCTCGTCTCTGCCAACGAGCGGCTGGTGGAGACCGGCCGCACCGTCGAAGGCTCGCTTCGCAACCAGATCGAGATCGTCGAGGCGGAGCTTGCCTCGGCAACCGAGCGGTTCGGCAATACCGGGGCGGAGGCGGCGCGCGGCATCGGCGCCCAGGTCGAGCGGGTCGAAGCCGCGGTCGCCTCGGCCGGCCAGCGGCTCGGCAGCACCGGCGACAAGCTGGTCGGCGACATCCATCGCCAGCTCGGCGCAGTCGACGCGGTATTCCACGCGGCGAACGAGCATTTCAAGAAAACCGGCGAGGAGGTCAGCGGCACCGTGGGCGCGCAGATCGCTCGTATCGACGCCAGCGTGCTCACCGCCAACGAACGGCTTGGTGCCACCGGCGGTCGCATTGTCGGCGACATCAATCGTCACATCGGCGCGGTCGACGCGGCGCTCGCTTCAGCGAGCGAGCGGTTCAACAAGGCCGGCGAGGATATGGCCGGCAGCGTCGCCGCCCAGATCGCCAGGGTCGACGCGACTATCGCCTCCGCCGATGAGCGGCTCGGCGGCACCGGCGAGCGCCTGGTCGGCGACATCAACCGGCAGGTCGGCGCCGTGGATGCGGCGCTGGCCTCGGCCGCCGAGCGCTTCAACCGGACCGGCGCGGACATCGCCGGCGTGGTGACGGCGGAGGCTGTGCGCGTCGACGCCTCGCTGGCCGCCGCCGCCGCGCTGCTCGGCCGGACCGGAGAAGAGATAGCCAGCGTGGTGGACGCGCAGATCCAGCGCGTCGACGGCACGCTTGCCGCGGCCGCAGAGCGCTTCAACAAAAGCGGCGAAGATATTTCCGGGGGTCTCGCGGCGCAGGTGGCGCGCATCGACTCGGCCGTGGTCTCCGCCAACCAGCGCCTCGGCGCCACGGGTGAACGGATCCTTGGCGACATCAGCCGGCAGGTTGGGGCGGTCGATGCGGCGCTCTCCGCCGCCAACGAGCACATGAGCAAGACCGGCGAGACGGTGGCAGCCGGCATCGGCGCGCAGGTCGACCGCGTCGAGGGGGTGCTCGCCACGGCAAGCCAGCGCCTGGGCACGACCGGCGAGCGGGTGGTCGGCGACATCAACACGCAAATCGGCCTGGTCGATGCGACGATCGATTCGGCGCGGGAGCGCTTCGGCAAGACGGGCGAGGAACTCGCCGACCAGATAAATGTTCAGGTCGACCGGGTCGACATCGCGCTCGCGGCGGCAAGCCTTCGGCTTGAAGCGAGCGGCGAAAAAGTCCTCGGCGATATCAACGAGCGGATCCAGGTCGTGGATTCCACCATCGGCGCTGCCAGCGAGCGCTTCGGCAAGGCCGGCGAGCAGGCAGCGAGCAGCATTGCCGCCCAGATCGACCGCGTCGAGGCCGTCGCCGCGGCCGCAGGCGAGCGGCTCGGCGGCACCGGCGAAAAGCTCATCGGCGACATCAGCCGGCAGGTCGGCGTCGTCGACGCGGCGCTGGCCTCGGCGAGCGAGCGCTTCCGCGCCACGGGCGTGGAGGTCGCGCTTGAGGTCGGCATGCAGGTCGACCGCGTGGAAAGCGCGCTGACGGGGGCGAGCCAGACGCTCGGCGCCACCGGCGAGAAGCTGATGGGCGAGATCGCCGGTCAGGTCGCCGCGGTCGACGCTTCGCTGATCGCGGCAAGCGAACGCTTCAACGCCAGCGGTTCCGGCGTCGCCGACGGCATCGGCGTGCAGGTGGAGCGCGTGGAAGCGGCGTTCGCCTCCGCAGGCCAGCGGCTCGGCAGCACGAGCGAGCAGATGGTCGGCGACATCAACCGCCAGGTCGGCGCGATCGATGCGGCGCTGGGTTCGGCGAGCGACCGCTTCGCCGCTACCGGCGACCGCATCGCCGCCAATATCGACGAGCGGATCGAGAACGTCGAGGGCCGGCTGGCCCGCGCCAATGACCGCCTGAACAATACCGGCGATCGTATTGCCGGGAACGTCATCCAGCAGCTCGGCAGCGTCGAGGCGGCGCTCGCCCTTGCCGACGAACGCCTGAATACCGCCGGGCGCGAGCTTGCCGCCCATCTCGGCGAGCAGATGAACGCCGTCGAGACGACCCTGCAGACGGCGCAGGCGCGCTTTGCGGCCTCCGGCCAGGACACCGCCGAACGGGTTCGCGCCGAGATGGAGAGCCTGCAAAGACGTGATTGCCACGGCAGGCGACGAAACCGGCGCGGCGCTGACGGCGCGCGGCGACCGCGTGCGCAGCCTGATCGAGGCGAATATCGAGCGCGTCTCGGAGGTGCTCGACAATCGCGGCGGCGCGCTCGCGGCCACGCTCGGCGAGCGGAGCGCCGCGCTCGGATCGCTGATCGACACGCGCGTCGCGCAGATCGGCGAGACCCTCGATTCACGCCTCACCGGCTTTGAAAGCCGCCTGACCGAGAGCGCCGAGGCCGCCGCCATCCGGCTCGCTTCTTCCGCGAGCACCATCGAGATCGCCGTGGAGGGGCGCCTCTCCGGCTTCGAGAACCGCGTCACCGCCCGCATCGGCGAGGTCACCCACAATTTCGCCCAGCGCGCCGACGGTTTCGCCAATACGCTCGACGACCGGCTGGAGCGCATCAATTCGACGCTCGACAGCCGCGCCCGGCAGATCAGCGAGACGCTGGTGGCGCGCACCCGCGAGATGGCGACCGCCTTCCACGACGGCCACAACGAGATGTCGACGGCGCTCGACAGCCGGCTGCAGACGCTGGGCGACCACCTGTCGACCCGCACGCACGAGCTCACCGAGACGATCGCCAACCGGATGATGGAGATCAACCAGGGCTTTGGCGAGCGGCTGCTCGGCGTCGAAACGAGCCTGGCAGACCGCGCCAACTCGCTGCAGTCCACCCTCACCGCCACGAGCTCCATGCTGAACGAGCGCACCGATCAGCTGAACGCCACGCTCGCCGCCCGCCAGGCGGACCTCGCCAACCTGCTCGAGACGCGGGCGCAGTCGCTGGTCAGCGCCATCGACGGCAGCGGCCGCACGCTGGCCGAGGACCTCGATGCCAAGACCCGCGCGCTCCTGGAGGGATTCGATGTCCGTGCGACCGGACTTGGCGAGGGGCTCGATGCCAAGACCCGCGCGCTCCTGGAGGGCTTCGATGCCCGCGCGGCCGGACTTGGCGACGGACTCGACAGCCGGGCCTATGCCTTCGGCGGGGGGCTGGACGAGAAGAGCCGGACGCTGCTTGAGGGCCTGGAAGTCCGCTCGGCCGCGTTCGCCACGGGACTTGAGGATAGAAGCCGCATGCTCCTGGAGGGCGTCGACGACCGCTCCCGCGGCATCGCCGAGAGCGTTGAGACCAGCGCCCGCACGCTGCTCGATAGCCTCGACCAGCGGCGGCTGGACCTCGTCGAGCAGATCGACAACCAGGGCCGCAGCGTCATCGAGGCGATCGCCCGGCAGAGCGAGGAATCGACCGGCGCGCTCGACGGCAATGCCCGGCGGCTGCTCGGCACGCTGAGCACGCAGGCGCGTGGCATCATCGAGGCGATGTCCGGCACGAACGAGCGCGTGCGCACCGAGCTGGAAGGCATGGTGGGCCGCCTGGAAAGCACCAACCTGGAGCTCCAGACGGTTCTCGCCGACACGGCCACGCAGCTCTCAAGCATCGAGATCGACGCTGGCCGGCCAGGTCGGCACGCTCCGCGATGCCTGGAAGCCGCGGCGCGCGATACCGGCCAGTCGCACGCGCTCCTGTCGGACCAGGTGAAGACGCTGCGCGACGTCTCTACCTACGTGCTCCGCGACATCGCCGCCATGGCGAACGCAGTTCAGCACGCAGACGCAGGCGCTTTCCGCCACCAGCGCGAATCTGTCGGAGACTAACGACGCGATGCAGGCCGGCCTGGCGGAACGGCGCGAAGCGCTGGAAGCCATCGCGGCGGGGCTGGCGCTGCAGGCGGAGGCGGTGGAGAGCCGGCTCACCCGGCTGACGACGCTGCTGTCGGAGACGCTCGGCACCGCCGAGGAGCGGATGACGTCGCTCGCCACCACCGTGCGCGCGCAGACCGAAGAGACGACGAGCCAAGCGACCGGCGCGATGACGGAGACGATCGCCTCGACGCAGGAGCAGATGGCGACCTTCTCCGCCGAGCTGTTCCGGCTCGGCGAGAGCCTCGGCCGCGTCACCGAGCAGTCGACGCGCAGCGCCTCCGGGCGTATCGGCGACGCCATGCGGGCCGCCGAGCAGCGCGTCGCCGAAGTGGCGGAATCGCTCAGCCGCGTCACCGAGGAGGCGGCGACCGCCTCGTCGGGCACGCTCAGCACGGTGCTCGGCGATGCCGAGCAGCGCGTCGCCGCGCTCAGCCAGGAGCTCGGACGCAAGGCCGAGGAGGCGGCGCGCGGCGCCATCGGCCAGTTCGAGACGATGCGCCTCGCCGCCGTCGCCGAAGGCAAGCGCGCCGTGGAGGGCGTGGAGGCGGCCCGCCTGGAGATGCAGAAGAAGCTGCAGGAGGCGACATCCGGCTCCAGCGAGAGCGTCCGTGCCGCGGCCGCAACGTTGGTGGAGGAAATTACCGGGGCGGTCGCCGACGCGACGAAGCGGTTCGCCGCCACGGCCGACGAGATGCGCCGCGCCGCGCACGACATGCAGCGTGAGCTGGCGAAGACGCGCGAGGAGCTGAGCAAGGGCGTGCTCGAGATGCCGGCCGAGGCGCGCGAGGCGAGCGCCGATATGCGGCGGGCCATCACCGAACAGATTGAGGCCATCAACGAATTGTCGAAGATCGTCGCCCGCTATGCCGGCGAATCGATCGCGCCGCCCCCTCCTGCCGTGGCGGAGCCGGCGCCCAAGCCGGCGGCGAATGCGCGCCAGCCGGCGCGCGGCGAGGCTGCGCGCCCGGTGCAAAAACCCGGCGGCCGCCCGGTCGAGCCCGGCGAGACCGAGCATGCACCGCCGGAGCCGTTCGGCCGGCCGGCGGGCGCGGTGCTTGCCAGCAGCGGCCCGGCCAAGAATGCCACCCCGCTGCCGCCCGCAGCGCCGGTCGAGAGAGCCGCCAAGGGGGGCAACGGCGAGGCGCGCGGCTGGGTGGCCGATCTCCTGCGCCGTGCCTCCTCCGAGGAGGACGAGGCGCTGCCGTCGCCGCGTCCCGAGCCGCCCGCGGCTGTGGCCGAGGCCCCAGGGGCCGGCAAGCGCTCGCCCGCCCAGGTGGTGGAGTCGCTCAATTCGCTATCCATCGACATCGCCCGGGCGATCGACCACGAAGCTTCGGTGGAGCTGTGGGACCGCTACAAGCGCGGCGAGCGGAACGTCTTTACGCGGCGCCTCTACACGCTGCAGGGCCAGAAAACTTTCGACGAGCTCCGCCGCAAATACGAGCGCGACGGCGATTTCCGCCAGGCCGTCGACAATTATATCGGCGACTTCGAGCGGCTCCTGGCGCAGGTCTCCAAGGACGACGCCGACCCGGCGATGGCGCGGATGTACCTCACCTCCGACACCGGCAAGGTCTACACCATGCTGGCGCATGCGGCGGGGCGGCTGAGCTAGCCGACGCGTCGTACCCCCGCGGAGATGTTCGGGTGAACCCATTCCTGTAGGGTCCAGTTGCCGTTCAGTTTTCCGCAAAAATCCTCGATGCCGAACAACGCCGAACAAGCGCATGTTCTATAACGAGCATCGGCCGAACCGCCGAAGAGCAGGCGTCCTCGCGCGGTTTGCTCGGTCCGAGGTTCGGCGCGGCTACATCGCCGCACAAGGGCTTCGCGCTTACGGGAAGGTGTTTAGCTCTCGCCCCTGGCGAAAGCCCAGCGGGTGATGTCGCGGAAGACCTGGTCCATCGCCGCATCGAGCGCGGCGACGATTGAAGCATTGTCCATGGCGGCGGTGGGAACCGCGTGGCGGAAGGTGCGCGAGCGCACGACGCGGCCGTTGGTGTCGTCCATCAGCTTCACCGCAAGCTCTGCAACGGCGCCCTCGTCGCGGTACTCGAAGGCGCGGATGTCGACGACGAGCTGGTAGTCGATCAACAGCCCCTGCCCCGGCAGAGCGGCGGCGCGGACGCGGCCGCTGCTCTGCAGCGTCTGCATCAACCGCGCCTGGACGAGCTTCGGCAGCTGGTCGCTCCAGACGGCGTTCGGCAGATAGGCGTATTCGGAAGGGGTGGGACGGGCGGCGATGCGGTCGGTGTCGAGCGCCTTCACCGCGGTCGGCTGCGGCACCAGCACCTGCAGCCCGGTACGGCCGCCGGCGACGTCCTCAGGCGCGCTGAGGTCGAAGATGGCGCTCGGCGTCTGCGGCAGGATGGCGGCGCAGCCGGCCAGCACGGCAGCCGAGGCCAGCACCAGGAGAGCGCGAGCGCTCGACAAACGAGGTCGCGGCGAAAAACTCTGCGATTGCCCCACGCGTACCGCCCCTAACGCCGCCGACCGTTATACTCCGGCACCGTCTCCCCGCCAAAAATAAAGCCGCTCGGATTCTGTTCCAGGTTGGAGATGACGCGGTCCAGGCGGGAAATGGTGCGCTGCCCCTCTGTTACCATATTCTGGAAGTCGCGGAGACCCCTGCCGCTGAAATCGCCGATACCGTCGCCGACGGCATTGATCTGGGTATTAAAACTGTCGGCGGCCACCCGGATCGCGGCAAGCGTCGCCTGAGCGTCGCCCAGGACGCCGCCCGAGCCCTCGCCGGCCATGGCGTCGAGCTTGGTCAGCAGCGATTCGGCGCGGTCGCCGATAGAGTTGAAGCGCGCCGCCACATTGCGGGCATCGGCGACGATGGCGTCGATGTCGTCGCGGTTCTCGGCGAGAGTCGTCGTGAACTGGGTCACGTTGTCCACCGTCTGGGCAAGCTTGGCGGTATCGAGGGCAGCCAGCAGCGCGTCGGTCCGCTCGCCCATGGCCGGCAGCCGCGTCGCAAATGCGGAAAGGTCGTTCGACAGCGAGGTGACCCGGGTGACGATGGTGTCGATGTTCTCCCGGTTGGCCTGCAGCGTCTCCGCCAGGCCGGACACGGCGTCGACGGTTACCCGGACGCGTTCCGGATCCACCGCTGCCGTGATGGCGTCGAGCCGGTCGAGCGAAGCCGAAACTTTTGCCGGATCGATGGCGGCGACGAGCGCATCGGCTCTCTCGCCAAGCGCCGGCAGGCGCTGAGAGAAGCTCTCCATGTTCGTGGCGATCGCGCCAATCGCCTCGGAGCGGGCGGCCAGTGTGTCCGCCATGGTGGCGACGTTCGCCAGCGTCGTGCGCACCTGTTCGGGGTCGACCGCGCCCACCACCGCGTCGATCCTGTCCAGCGCTCCGCCGACCTTGGCCGGGTCGATGGCAGTGGCGATTTCACCCATCCGGTCAAGCGTGCCGGCGAGCTTCTCCGGGTCGATCGCCGCAACGAGCACGTCGGCCTTCTCGCCGAGCGCCGGCAGGTGCTGCGAAAAACTCTGCACGTCGGCGGCGATGGCATCGGCGCGCTCGATGATCGGGCCGAGCTTTTGCGTCTGCTCGGCGATGTTCGCCGTGGTGGCGGAAAGGTCGGCGAGCGTGCTGCGCACCTGCTCCGGGTCGACGGCGCCGATCAGCGCCTCGCTCCGCTCCGCGATGCCCTGCAGCCGCTGCGCCGCATCGGCGATGCCGGCGGAGGCGGTCGAGACCTGGTCGATGAGGTTGGCGACCTTGTCGGAATTGGCGGCCAGCGCGCCGGTAAAGGCGCGAACATCCCTCACCGCCTGCGCCACGTCGTCGGTATTCTCCGACACGACTTTCTCGACGCTTTTCAGCGTGCTGTCAGCCGTGCGATGATGTCGCGAGCGCCGGCCATGAGGTCCTGCATGCCCGAACGGGAGGCAGTGAGCACCGGCTCCGGCGTCGTCTCCCAGATCGGCGGCAGGGCCGGCGAGCCGCCGACCATCTCGACATAGCCGACGCCGGTCAGGCCCTGGAAGCCGAGCGTCACCTCCGTGTCCGCCTTGATCGACGGGAGCGGCTGAACGCTGCAAGCCGGGCCAGGACGACGTTCGGATTCTTCGGGTCGAGCTCCAGCGTCTTCACGGTCGCCGATGTTGATGCCGTTGAAAACGAACCTGGCTGCCGACGGTAAGGCCGGTCACGGGATACTCGAAGATCACCGTCAGCGGCACGCTCGAGCCCTGATCGCTGCCGCGCGCGAGCCAGTAGATGAAGACGAAGCCGAGCGCCATCACGATGAGCGTGAAGGCGCCGATCAGAGCTGTGTTCGCCTTTGTTTCCATCTACCTACCTGAACGCGGCCCGCGCCCGGGCGCCGCCGAAATAGCTCTTCACCCACGGATGGTCGAACCGGCGCATCGCGTCGAGGTCGCCCTCGACCAGGACGCGCTTTTCGCCGATCACCGCGATGCGATCGACGATCGCGGAAAGCGTGTCGAGATCGTGGGTTACCATGACCACTGTAAGCCCCAAAGTGTTTCTGAGGTCTGCGATGAGCGTGTCGAAATCGGACGCGGCGATCGGGTCGAGGCCGGCGGTCGGCTCGTCGAGGAAGAGAACTTCCGGATCGAGCGCCAGAGCGCGGGCGAGCGCCGCCCGCTTGATCATGCCGCCGGAGAGCTCGGCCGGGTATTTGTCGCCATCCGCTCCTTGCAGGCCGACCAGCTCGATCTTCAGCCGCGCAAGCCCATGGACGAGGCTTTCCGGGAGATCGAGGAACTCGCGCATCGGCACGGCGACGTTCTGCGCGACGGTCAAGGAGGAGAACAGCGCGCCGAACTGGAACAGCACGCCCCAGCGCTTCTCCATCTCCACCGTCGGGCCATGCGGCCCGATCGTCTCGCCGAACGCCTCGATCTCCCCGGCCTGCGGCCGCACCAGCCCCAGGATGGAGCGCATCAGCACCGACTTTCCGGTTCCCGACGCGCCGACGATGCCGAGGATCTCGCCGTGGCGGACGTCGACGTCGAGGTCCTCCAGGACAACGTTGTCGCCGAAAGCGACGGTGAGGCCGCTCACGCGGATGATCGGCTCCCCGGCCCGCGCCAGCCATCAGAAATCGATCGCTGCGTAGAAGACGGCAAAAATGCCGTCGACGACGATGACCATGAAGATCGACTTCACCACGGCCGCGGTGGTGTGCTGGCCAAGCGACTCGGCGCTGCCGCGCACCGCCATGCCTTCGGCGCAGGCGATCAGCGCGATGATCAGCGCCATGAACGGCGCCTTGAACAGGCCGCTGAACAGAGGAAGAGAAATCGATGGCGTAGCGGAGCCGCTCCACGAAGGCCGTCGGCGTGATGTCCACGTAGAACCAGAGCGTCAGCATGGCGCCGAGCAGCGTGGCGAGCGCCGCCAGGAAGGTCAGCAGCGGCAGCACCAGGATCAGCGCCAGCACACGCGGCAGCACCAGCACGTTGTTCGGGTCGAGCCCCATGACCCGGAGCGCGTCGATCTCCTCGCGCATGCGCATCGAGCCAAGCTCGGCGGTGATGGCGCTGCCGGAGCGGCCGGCGACCATGATGGCGGTGAGGAGCGGCGCCACCTCGCGCAGCGACAGGATGCCGACGAGGTCGACGGTGAAGATGGCCGCGCCGAAATAGTGCAGCTGGAAGGCGCCCTGCTGGGCGATGATGCCGCCGATCAGGAACGACATCAGCACGATGATCGGAACCGCCCGCACGCCGGCCATCTCGATCTGCCGGCCGACCGCCGATGCCCGGAAGGTCGAGGGCCGGACGAGGGTGCTCACGAATTCCTGCACCGTGCCGCCGAGGATCAGCATCAGCCGGCGCGCATCGGCGGCGATCGACACGATCGTCGCGCCGACGTCTTCCAGTAGGCTGGAATGCGGATGCCGGTAGGGCCCGTCGTCTCCGGCCAGGGCCTCGCGGACGCGCTTCACCAGGGCGACCCGCGCCTTGTCGGCGCCCGTCCAGTCGACCTCGCCGCCGCCGTCGACGAAGCGGCGCTCGGCCCTGGCAAGCAGGAAGGCGCCCGCCGTATCGAGGTGATCGACTTCCGAAAGATCGATGACGAGGCGTTGCGGAGGCGAGCCGGACAGGCCGGCGAAAAGATCGCGGAGCTTCCGGTCGAGGAGATTCGCCTCGTCGATGACCCATTCGCCGAGGGGGCGAAGGAACAGCCGATCCCCGTCGAGAGTGTGGTCGAGCGATGCTTCCATGAACGAGCTTGTTCCCGGCTGACCTCTGGCCCGGTGCGTGTTAGCAGGACGATCCGGAAGAGTGTGCCCAGTCCCCGACGCGCGGACTAGCGCAGGAAAGTCACATCTTTATGGCGATTGCCACCCCCTATCTGCTCTTTCTGGGCGATGTGCCGGACGCGCTGGCGGCGAAGACAGCCTACGGCGTGGTCGACTGGCGGCGCGACTGGTGCGTCGGCCAGATGCGGCTCCCCGGCTGCCGCGCCGATACCGGCCTCCCGGACATGGGGATTGCCGCAAGCGCGCGCCGCCGGCGCCAGGACCTTCGTCGTCGGCGCGGTGAATGCCGGCGGCGTGCTGCCGGAGCACTGGATCGCGACGATCGTGGAGGCGATCGCGGCCGGCATGGATGTGGCGAGCGGGCTGCATGTCCGGCTCGGCTCCGTTCCGCCGATCCGCGAAGCGGCGGAGCGGCACGGCGCCAGGCTGCACGACGTCCGCCACGCCGATATGCGCTTCGCCACCGGCAAGGGCACCAGGCGGCCGGGCAAGCGGCTCCTGACGGTCGGGACCGACTGCTCGGTCGGCAAGAAATACGCGGCGCTGGCGCTGGAGCAGGAAATGACGAGGCGCGGCTTCGACGCGGAGTTCTGCGCGACGGGCCAGACCGGCGTGCTCATCGCCGGGCGCGGCGTGGCGATCGACGCGGTCGTCGCGGATTTCATCTCCGGCGCGGTGGAATGGCTGTCGCCGGCGGCCGGCGACGACCACTGGCAAATCGTCGAGGGCCAGGGCTCGCTGTTCCACCCCTCCTTCGCCGGCGTGACGCTCGGGCTGCTGCACGGCGCCCAGCCCGACGGCTTCGTCGTCTGCCACGAGCCGACGCGAACGCCATATGCGAGGCGTCGAGCATCCCCTGCCCTCGATCGGCGAGGTCATCGACCTGACAATCCGCCATGGTCGGCTGACCAACCCGGAGATCAGGCCGGTCGGGATCGCCATCAACACGGCGGCGCTCGACGAGGCGGCGGCGCGGCGGACGCTGGATGACGCCGCGGCGGAATACGACCTGCCGGCGGTCGACCCGATCCGCACCGGCGTCGGCCCGATCGTCGATCGCATCGCCGAGATTTTCGGGCGGCCCTGATGCTTTCGGTGCGGACGCAAGTCGAGCGCTGGCCGATCGCCGGAAGCTTCGTGATCTCGCGCGGCTCGCGCACCGAAGCCGTCGTCGTGGTCGTGGAGGTGAGCGACGGTAAGCATACGGGGCCGCGGCGAATGCGTGCCCTATCTGCGCTACGGGGAGACGCGTGGAGAGCGTCGTCGCGGAGATCGAAGCGGCGCAGCTCGACGGCGGCCGCGAGGCGCTCCGCCGCGCCATGCGGCCCGGCGCGGCGCGGAACGCGCTCGATTGTGCGCTGTGGGATCTTGAGGCCAAGCGGACCGGCGAGCCCGCCTGGAAGCTGCGCCGGGCTGGCGCCGCTCAAGCCGGTGACCACCGCCTATACGCTGAGCCTCGGCGATCCCCGAAAGCATGGCGGAAGCGGCGCGGCGCGCCGCCGGCCGGCCGATCCTCAAGCTGAAGCTCGGCGGCGACGGCGATCCGGCGCGCATAGGCGCGGTGCGGGAGGCCGTGCCCGAGGCGCGGCTGGTCGTCGATGCCAACGAGGCGTGGAGCGAAGAAAATTTCGGCGAAAACATGCGGGCCTGCGCGGAGGCCGGCGTGGAGATCGTCGAGCAGCCGCTGCCGGCCGGTGCGGACGACATGCTCCGCGACGTGGCGCACGCCGTGCCGGTTTGCGCCGACGAGAGCGTGCACGTTACGGCGGACCTTGAAGAACTCGTCGGAAAGTACGAAGGGGTCAACATAAAGCTCGACAAAGCCGGCGGGCTGACCGAGGCGCTCGACCTGGTCCGAGAGGCGCGGCGGCTAGAGCTGCGGATCATGGTCGGCTGCATGGTCGGCACCTCGCTCGGCATGGCGCCGGCGCTGCTCCTGGCGCAAGGGGCGGATCTGGTCGACCTCGACGGGCCGCTCCTTTTGGCGCGCGACCGCGAGCCGGGCCTCGTCTATTCCGGCGCGCTGGTGGAGCCGCCGAGCGCGGCGCTCTGGGGCTGAAGCCCCGGCGGCAGCCGCAAGGCGAAATAGAGCGCCGGCACGGCGAGCACGGCCATCGCGATGAACACGGCCGCCGGCGAGACCCGGTAGATCGGCCCGGCGGCGAGGGTGGCGATAGCGAGGATCAGGCCGCTGACGATCTGATGCACGCCCTGCAGCCGCGCCGTGTGGCCGGGCACGCTGACCGCGCCGATCGCCATCATCACGCCGAGATGGGCCGCGCCGAAGGTGAGCGCATGCAGCGCCTGCAGGGCCAGCGCCGCGGCAGTCGTCGTGGCGAAGGGGAAGAGGCTCCAGCGGACCAGCGCGCCGATTGCCGCGAGGATCAGGAAGCGGCGGGCGCCCCAGCCGGGCATGAGCTTCGCGGCCCAGAACAGCGCCACCTCGGCGACCACGCTGAAGGCGAACAGGCCGCCGATCACGCCGGCGGAGAAGCCGTGCGAGGCCCAGTAGAGGCTGGCGAAGGCGTAGTAGGCGCCGTTGCCGCCGAGAAGGAGGCCGCCGGCGATCAGCGAGCGCCGCAGCACCGGGTCGGCGAAGGCGCGGCGGAAGCCGTAGGGCTCGGCCGAGATGTGGGCGCTGGAGACGTGCGGCAGCCATAGCGCCACAATGCCGCCGGCGAAGAAGCTCGCCACGAGGAGCGCGAACACGACGTCGCCGGAGGTGCGGTCGGCGACCACCGCCGCGGTGAGGCTTGCGACGACGAAGCCGACCGAGGCCCAGAGACGCACGCGGGCATAGTCGATGCCGTGCTGGCGCACGCCGACGAGAATGATGGCGTCGAGGAGCGCCGGCAGCACGTTCCACAGGAGATAGGCGCCGGACCACAGCAGCAGGATCGGCCAGAAGCCGGAGGCCGGGATCAGCAATGCCAGCAGCAGGCCGGCGACGAAGGCATAGAGCGCGCTGGCGAGGCCCAGATTGGGCAGCCGCTCGGCGGCGCCGGTCAGGAACGGCATCAGCGGGATGCGCGCGAAGAGCGGCGCGGCCAGGACGATGCCGATCTCCGGGCCGCTGAAGCCCCGTTCGGCGAGCCAGAGCGGGAAGAACGGGATGTAGATGCCGACGCCGACGAAGATCACCGCGCCGAACAGGCCGGAGCGGATGGCGAAGCCGCGTCCCTCGTCCGCCGCCATCAGCCGTAAGCCATTTCTAAAGCGTTTTCTGCGAGTTTTGCGGCGGGCCGCTTGTCACCGGCCGCGAGGACAGATGCATGGCCGGCCGGACGAGCTTCGGGCAGATCAGCGAGCCGGATTTCCAGAACCTCCTGCAGGCGCTTTCGGCCACGGCGAAGGGACGCTCCTTCCTGGCGGAATATCGCCGGCGCTGCGGCCCCGCCGAAACTTTCGAGCTGCTCGATTCGCTGCATCGGATAGAGCGTAGCATCGCCAGCGTGCGCGACCAGCTACGGCCGGAGCGGATCGCCGACGAGCTTCGCCGCGTGGCGATGACGCTGGAGATCGCCACCGACGGAACGGCGGCGGACGCGGACGGCGACGAGACGGCGCGGCGCATGGCGCTGGTCGGCCACGCCCGGGCGGAGCTTTCCACGCTCGCCGCCGGCCTCGCCGGCGGTTTCGCGCCGGCGCCGCAGGACCAGGGCATGGACCCGTTGGCCAATGCGGAAATCCCGTCAGCCGGCGCGGGGGCAGATCCGGACGAGGACCGCGCCTTTCTCGAGCAGCTCTACGCGAGCGAGCGCGAGGCCGCGCCGGAGCGATAGGCGCGCACCCCTTCGGCGAGCATCTCGTCGCCGATATTGCCGCCCGACAGGAGAACCACGATTGCCCTGCCGGCCGCGTCGACGCGGCCGGAGAGGAGCGCCGCGAGCCCGACCGCGCCGCCCGGCTCCACTACCAGCCGCAGCTCGTCGAAGGCGAAGCCGACGGCATGGAGCGCCTCCGGGTCGCTCGCCGCGACGCCGCCGGCAAGGCGTTCTTTGTTGATCTCCCAGCCGATCGGCCCGGGCTCAGGCGACAGCAGGGCGTCGCAGATCGAGCCCGCCGTCCTGGCGTTCCGCTGCCGCGCGCCGTGCTGGAGCGAGCGGCGCATATCGTCGAACTCGCTCGGCTCGGCGGAATAGACTTTTGCCCGAGGAAAGCGCTCGGTGATCGCGAGGGCCACGCCGGCCGCCAGCCCGCCGCCGCTGCAGGGCACCAGCACGACGTCGGGAGCGAGCGCCATCGCGGCAGCATCCTCGGCGATCTCCAGGCCAGCCGTCCCCTGCCCGGCAATGACCAGCGGGTCGTTGAAGGGATGCACGAAGGCGAGGCCCCTCTCCTCTCCCGCGACCTTGGCGACCGCTGCGTCGCGGTCCTCGGTCGCCCGGTCATAGGTGACGACGCGCGCGCCGGAGCGCTCGGTGCGCTGCCGCTTCAGCGCCGGCGCGTCCTCCGGCATGACGATGACGGAGCGGATGCCGGCGAGCCGCGCCGCCTCGGCTACCCCCTGGGCGTGGTTGCCGGACGATACGGCAATGACCCCATCGGCCGCGGCCGGCCCGAGCGCCTGCACCGCATTCCAGGCGCCGCGGAACTTGAACGACCCGGTGCGCTGCAGGCATTCCGGCTTGAGGAACACGCGGCCGCCGGTCCGCTCCGACAGAACGGGCGAATGGAGCAGCGGCGTTCGCACCGCCTGGCCGGCAATGCGCTCCCGCGCGGCGAGGATGTCGGCGAACGCAGGCGTGGACGGCATGAAAAAACCTTTGGAGTGGGTGCTCGCCGATAGACGCTCGCCGCAGGCGAAGCAATTCCCCTTCGAGACCCCGGGGGTCAGAATGCCGGACCGGCTCTGCGGTGGCTTGCCGGCTCGCGGGAAAAGCCCTTTTCGGCGAGCTCGTCCAGATAGGCCGGCCAGAGTTTTCCGTGATCGCGCCCGAGCTTGGCGAGATAGGACCAGGAATAGAGGCCGGTATTGTGCATGTCGTCGAAATGCAGCTTTACCGCGTAATTGCCGACCGGCTCGATCTTGAGGATCTCGACTGCCTGCTTGCCGTAGACGAGCTTCCGCTGCTCCGGCGAATGGCCCTGCACCTCGGCCGAGGGCGAGAAGACACGCAAGAATTCCGCCGGGAGCGCAAAGCTTTCGCCGGTATCGAAGCTGACCGTCAGCAGCCGGCGATCCTTCGACAGCCGGATTTCCACGGGCCAGGGCTCAGCCAAGATTCTTCTACCTCGCAGGGGCTCTTGGAACGGCGAGCCCTTGCGCTTAGATTGCGCTTGAGCCGGGGCGGCACAAGCTGGAACAGGGTCGCATGAACTCGACGCCGATTTTGCTGGATCGGACTGCGCCGGCTCACGGCCGCATGGTCGACCCGTTCGGCCGCTCCATCACCTACCTCCGCGTCTCCGTCACCGACCGCTGCGACTTCCGCTGCGTGTATTGCATGTCCGAGGACATGACCTTTTTGCCCAAGCAGGACCTGCTGACGCTGGAGGAGCTCGACCGGCTCTGCTCGGCCTTCATCGACAAGGGTGTGCGAAAACTCCGGATCACCGGTGGCGAGCCGCTCGTCCGGCGCAACATCATCAGTTTGTTCGAGGCGCTCGGCCGGCACCTGGAAACAGGCGCGTTGGACGAGCTGACCCTCACCACCAACGGCTCGCAGCTGGAGCGCTTCGCGGCGCATCTCAGGTCGGCTGGCGTCCGCCGCATCAACGTGTCGCTGGACACGCTTGATGCCCGGAAATTCAAGGCGATCACCCGCTGGGGCGACCTCGGCAAGGTCATGGCCGGCATTCGCGCCGCGCAAGCCGCCGGCCTGGCCGTAAAACTCAATGCGGTGGCGCTGAAGGGCGTGAACGAGGATGAAATCCCCGAGATGGTCCGCTGGGCGCATGGAGAGGGGATGGAGCTGACGCTGATCGAGACCATGCCGCTCGGCGACATCGACGGCGACCGCACGGATCAGTACCTGCCGCTGTCGCTGGTGCGCGCCCGCCTCGCCGAGAGTTTTACGATGACCGAGTTGGGGCACCGGACCGGCGGTCCGGCGCGCTATGTCGAGGTCGCGGAGACGGGCGGCCGGATCGGCTTCATCACGCCGCTCACCCATAACTTCTGCGAGAGCTGCAACCGCGTGCGCATCACCTGCACCGGCACGCTTTACATGTGCCTCGGCCAGGAGGACGCGGCGGATCTGCGCGCCCCGCTCCGCGCCTCCGAGGGCAACGAGCTCCTGGAACGGGCGATCGACGAGGCGATCTCGCGAAAGCCCAAGGGACACGATTTCGTCATCGACCGCCGCTCCCGCCGCCCCGCCGTCGGCCGGCATATGAGCGTGACAGGGGGATAGGCAAGCCAGCCGGGGCAAAATCGCGCGCCGGCAAAGCTTCGCGGTTGCCCCCACTCAGGACTCCGCTAGAAAGGGGCTCAGGACCGGCGCCGCGGCGCCGGCGTTCCGCAGAAAAATTTCTTCACGCCAGGAGACGACCATGGCCTTCACGCTCCCGCCGCTCCCCTACGCCTACGACGCCCTGCAGCCGCATATGTCCAGGGAGACGCTGGAATTCCATCACGACAAGCACCACAAGGCCTATCTCGACGCCATGACGCCGATGATCGAAGGCACCGAATATGCGTCGATGCCGATCGAGGAGATCGTCAAGAAGAGCTATTCCGACAACCCGAAGCTCTTCAACCAGGCCGGCCAGTTCTACAATCATCTGCATTTCTGGAAATGGATGAAGCCGAATGGCGGCGGCCGAAAACTGCCGGGAAAGCTGGAGGAGCAGATAAAGCGCGACCTCGGCTCGGTCGACGAGTTCCGCACAAAATTCATCGACGCGGGGAAGACGCAGTTCGGCTCCGGCTGGGCCTGGCTGGCGCTGAAGGGCGACAAGCTGGTGGTGATGAACACGCCGAACGGCGAGAACCCGCTCGTGCACGGCGGCAAGCCGCTGCTCGGCGTCGACGTGTGGGAGCACTCCTACTACATCGACTACCGCAACGCCCGGCCGAAATACCTGGAGACGTGGTTCGATAACCTGGTGAACTGGGACTACGTGGCCGAGCTCTACGGCGCCTGATCTGGGGCGCAACCTTCCTCATGCTGAGGTGCCCGTCCTGAGCTTGCGAAGGACGGGCCTCGAAGCACGCAAAATCCGTAGCCCGGATGAAGCGAAGCGCAATCCGGGGACAGGGGTTGGCAACCCCGCATTCCGCTTCGCTCCATGCGGCTACGAGGGCCCGCACCCGAGGCTTCCTAACGCTGGTATCTTAGCCGGCAGCTCATGAAGCCGGGCTCCAGCACCGCCGACTGGACCTCGTTGATCCAGCGGCGGCACTCATATTCCGTGGCGAAGCAGCCCTGCGCGGCGATCGGCCGGCGATCGTCGAAAAGGTCCTCGTAATAGCCGCTGAACCGGCCGAACCAGTAGCCGCTCGTGCCGAGCGCGGCCGCAACCTGCCGGCAATTGCCGGCCGGCGGCAACTCGATGGCCGACGCGACCGACCCGGCCGCACTCATCATGATCCCGCAAAGAACTGCTCGCGCGAATTTGTTCATCTGTGTTCCCGCTCCGCTCCGCCGGCCGATGGCGATCCGCCCTCCCCATGGTATTTGGCGAGGGACAGCGGATTCAACGCTTGGCTCCAAGCGAAATATCCATTGGCATCGGGGCCTTCAGGAGGAAGTGATGCAGCGCTTGTTTCTCGGTTTGGCCGCCCTCGGTGTCGGCGTCGCCTCGACCGCGGCATTGGCCACCGACGACCCCATCCTCACGCGGCAGAAGCTGATGCAGGCCAACGGGGCCGGCTTCTACGGCGTCGCCGGCAGGATGCTCAAGGGTGAGATCGCGTTCGAAGCGACAGCCGCCAACGCCGTGCTGCGGACCTCAAGCGCGGTCGCCTACAGCTTTGGGGACTATTTCCCCGAAGGCTCCGAGACCGGCGGCGACACCAAGGCCAGCCCAAAAATCTGGGAAGACATGGCCGGCTTCCAGGCCGCCTTAGACAAGTTCCGCCAGGATGCCGATGCCGCGGCGGCGGCCAAGCCGCAGGACCTGGAATCCTTCAGGAATGTGGTCATGCAGCTCGGCGAGAACTGCCAGTCCTGCCATGAGAAATACCGTCTCAAGGACGATTGATGCTGAGGCGGGCGGTCGTTGCCGCCGCCGTCCTGGCGGTGGTCCTGGCCGCCTTCGGCTGGTTCATCACGGCGCCCGAGAAGCTTGAGGCGGCGCAGTTCCCTGCCCACGCTGCCGACCCCGCTAACGGCAAGCGCATTTTTTATGCCGCCGGCTGCGCGTCCTGCCATGCCGCGCCGGAGGCGAAGGGCGATGACGCGCTCAAGCTCGGCGGCGGGCTGGAGCTGAACACGCCGTTCGGCCTCTTCCGCGTGCCGAACATCTCGCCGGACCCGGAGACTGGGATCGGCGGCTGGTCGGACCTCGATTTCGTCAATGCGGTGATGCGCGGCGTCTCGCCGGGCGGCGCGCACTATTATCCGGCGTTTCCCTACGGCTCCTACGCGAAGATGCGCGTGGAGGACGTGATCGACCTCAAGGCCTTTATGGACACATTGCCGCCGGTCTCGGGCCCGGTGGCGGGCCACGAGCTCGGCTTCCCCTACAATGTGCGGCGGGGCGTCGGATTGTGGAAGCGTCTCTATCTCTCGACGGAGCCCGTGCTGTCCCTGGCCGATGCGGGCGACCCGGCCCGCCGCGGCCAATATCTCGTGGAGGGGCCCGGTCATTGCGGCGAGTGCCACACAGCGCGGGATTTTCTCGGCGGCTTCAAGACCGGCCTCTGGCTCGCCGGCGCCCGCAATCCCGAAGGCAAGGGGCGGATCCCCAACATCACGCCGCATGACGATGGGGTCGGCGACTGGTCGGAGGGCGATATTGTCGAAGCGCTGAAGTCCGGCCTGACGCCGGAATTCGATCAACTGGAGGGGCGCATGGCTGCGGTCCAGGCGGAGCTCTCCCACCTGCCGCACGAGGATCTCCAGGCCATCGCCGCCTACCTCAAGGCCGTGCCGGCCCTTCCCGACGCGGTGCCGCGCTCCGAGGCCGAAGCGGAGTGACGTCGGTCTGAGTACGGCCTAAATGCCCCGGCGACAGCTCGTGTAGTAGATCGGTCCGCGCGCCAGATAGGTGATCGCCCGCTGCTGCCAGACGCGGCAGGCGAGTTCGCTGTCGAAGCAGCCGCGCGCCGCGAAGGGCAGGTAGGCGTCGGTGAAATTGTCGAAGCGCCTGCCGGAGAACTGGCCATACCAGGCGGCCGGGCAGCTGCCGGCGACCGGCGGCGGCGTCGGCTCGTAGCGGAAAAGATCGACGAGGGGATTCTGCGCGGCAGCGGAGCCGGCAAGACCGAGGACGGCGATCAGGACAAGGGCGGCTCGGCGCATCTCAGCCTCCGCTGACGCGGTCTTTGTCGACCGCACTTCTAACCGGAATATGGACAGATTGGTTGCGCAAGGCCGTGTCAGGCGTGCGCCCAATCCCAATAGAGCCGGCGGGCCCGGTCGTGGATGGGGCCGGGCTGCAGCTCGCGCTCCTCGATGCGGGTGACCGGCGTCACCTTGGAGTAATTGCCGGTGGAAAAAATCTCGTCGGCGTCGAGGAAATCGGCGACGCTCAGCACCGTCTCGCGCACCTCCGTTCCGGTTTCGCGCAGCAATCCGATGACCCGCTGCCGCGTGATGCCGTTGAGGAAGGAGCCGTTCGGCATCGGCGTCAGCACCACGCCGTCCTTCACCATGAAGATGTTGGAGGTGCCGGTCTCGGCCACGTTGCCGAGCATGTCGCGCACCAGCGCGTTGTCGAAACCGCGCGATTTCGCCTCCACGATGGCGCGGCCGTTGTTGGGATAGAGGCAGCCTGCCTTGGCGTTGGTCGGCATGCATTCCAGGCTCGGCCGGCGGTACGGCGACAGGGTTAGGGAGAAGCCGGACGGCGGCGGCATCGGCGTCTCGTAGAGGGTGAGCAGGAAGCGCGTCGAAGACGGGTCGGGCGGCACCGACATGTAGCCGCCCTCCTCCGCCCAGTACATCGGCCGGATGTAGAGGGCGGCGCCGGGCGCGAAGCGCCTGATGCCGTCCTGCGTCAGCCCGACCATCGTCGCGACGTCCACGTCGGGCTCAAGGCCGAGGGCCGCCGCCGAGGCGTTGACGCGCTCAAAATGCCGCTCGAGATCGGGGGTGACGCCTTCGAAGGCGCGGGCGCCGTCGAAGACGCTCGAGCCGAGCCACATCGCATGCGAGCGCGGGCCGAGGATCGGCACGTTGCCTTCGTGCCAGTCGCCGTCGAAAAAGGTCCAGGTCTGGGACCAGCCGGGCATGTCGGTTCTCCTCGATCTCAGTCGGCCGAAAAGGTCTGCGGCGCTGCCATTGGCTCTAGCGCGGCGACCGCCGCCGTTCTACGCCTAGTTCCTCGCTTGCGCAGCCGGCACCGGGCCATGGCCTTCTCGATCTACCTCTTCGACGCCTACGGCACCCTGTTCGACGTGCATGCGGCGGTGCGCCGTCATGCCGAGGCGCTCGGCGCGGAGGCCGCGCAGCTCTCGGCGCTGTGGCGGGCCAAGCAGCTGGAATACAGCTGGGTGAGGACCCTCGCCGGCCGCTACCGCGATTTCTGGGCGCTGACCGAGGAGGCACTCGACTTCGCCTTCGCCGCCTTCCCCTCGGCCGACCCGGCGCTCAAGCCCACTTTGCTGGAGGCGTATCGCCGGCTCGACTGCTACCCGGAAGTGCCGGAGCTCATCCGCGGCCTGAAGCGCCAGGGCAAGCAGCTCGCCATCCTCTCCAACGGCACGCCGGACATGCTTGCCTCGGCCGTCTCCGCCGCCGGGCTCGACGGCTGCTTCGACGCCGTGCTCTCGGTCGATTCGATCCGCGGCTACAAGGCCGATCCGCGCGTCTACGAGATGGCGACAACGCACTTCCGCGTCTATCCCGACGCGATCTCCTTCCAGTCGTCCAACCGCTGGGACGTGGCGGGCGCCACCGCCTGCGGCCTCCGCGCCGTGTGGATCAACCGCGCCGGCGCGCCGGACGAATATTTCGATCTCCCCCCCGCCGCCGTACTGCCCTCGCTGGAAGGCCTGCTCAGGCTTGCCTGATCGTCACGTCTCGCTCGGCCGGATCCACTTTTCCACGACCGGCGGCCGGTAGGTTTCGAAGCGCTCCAGGAGGCGTAGCGGATCGCCGTCGACCAGCAGCATGTCGCGGTGCTCGCGGCGCATGAAGCGCTCGTCCGTCTGATGGTCGAGAAAGGCGATAAGCGCGTCGAAGTAGCCGTCGACATTGAGGAGCCCGACGGGCTTCCGATGCAGGCCGAGCTGGCTCCACGTCCAAACCTCGAAAAGCTCCTCCAGCGTGCCGGCGCCGCCGGGCAGCGCGACAAAGCCGTCGGAAAGCTCGGCCATCACCGATTTCCGCTCATGCATGGAATGAACGACGCGGATCTCGGTCAGCCCGGCATGGGCGATCTCGCGCTCGACCAGCACGCCGGGGATGACGCCGATCACCGCGGCTCCGGCTTCCAGCGCCGCGTCCGCCAGCGTGCCCATCAGCCCGACCGCGGCGCCGCCATAGACGAGGCGGAGGCGGCGTCCGGCGAGGGCCCGCCCGAGCGCCCGCGCCGCCTCGGCATAAGCGTGGCGGGCACCCGGATTGGAGCCGCAGAAGACGCAGACGGCCTGCATCGGCTATTTCGCCAGCGCGGCAAGTACGCGCGCCCAGGAGCGGGTGCCGCCGTGAAAGCTGGTCAGGTTGTATTTCTCGTTCGGCGAGTGGATGCGGTCGTCATCCAGGCCGAAGCCGACCAGCACGGAATCCATGCCGAGGATGCGCTTGAACTGGGTGACGATGGGGATGGAGCCCCCCATGGCGATGAGCAGCGCCTCGCGTCCCCATTCCTCCGACAGCGCCTGCTTCGCCCGCTGCACCCAGGGGCTGTCGCTCGGCTGGCTGATGGCGCGGTCGCCGCCATGGCTGAGGAACGTCGCCTTGCAGTCGGCGGGCAGGCGCGCTTCCACGAAAGCATGGAAACTTTGGCGGATCGCCGCGGGATCCTGATCGCCGACAAGCCGGAACGACACTTTTGCCGATGCCTTGGCGGGGATGACCGTCTTGGCGCCGTCCCCGGTGTAGCCGCCGACCACGCCGTTCACCTCTGCGGTCGGTCGCGCCCAGATCTGCTCGAGTGCGGAACAGCCATTCTCGCCCGCCGGAATGGACAGGCCGACCTCGCCCAGGAAAGTCTTCTCGTCAAAGCCGAGGACTTGCCACTGGCGCTTCTGCTCGGCCGAGACCTCACGCACGCCGTCGTAGAAGCCGGGAACGGCAACGCGGCCTTCGTCGTCGTGGAGGTCGGCGAGAATCCTGGCGAGAACATGGATGGGGTTGCGCGCGGCGCTGCCGTATGAGCCGGAATGCAGATCGCGGTTGGCGGCCTGGATGACGACTTCTTCGTAGAGCAATCCGCGCAGCATCGTCGTCACCGCCGGCGTCTCGCGGTCCCACATGCCGGTGTCGCAGACGAGAGCGATGTCGGCCTTCAGCTCCTCGGCATTCTGCGTCAGGAAGGGGATCATGCTGGGACTGGAGGATTCCTCCTCCCCCTCCAGGAGGACCGTCAGATTGACCGGAAGCCGCCCCGTCTCGGCCATCCAGGCGCGCGCCGCCTCCACGAAGGTCATCAGCTGGCCTTTGTCGTCTTCCGCGCCGCGGGCGACGATCCGCTTCTCGCCGTCTATCTCGACGATTGCCGGCTCGAATGGCGGATGCTCCCAGAGATCGAGCGGATCGACCGGCTGGACGTCGTAGTGACCGTAGAAGAGCAGGTGCGGCGCGGCCGCGCCGGCGCCGTCATAGTGGCCGAGGACCATGGGGTGGCCGATCGTCTCGCGGACGCTCGCGTGGATGCCGATCTCGCTCAGCAGGCGGGCGCACCATTGGGCGGCGTCCCGGCAGTCCTGCTTGTAGCGAGGATCGGCGGAAATGGATTTAATGCGGAGCAGCGCGAAGAGGCGCTCCAGGCTTGCGTCTAGGTTCGCGTCGACGCGAGCCAAAACCTTGTCTACTTCGTTCATCGTCTTCCGTTCACAGCGGCCGTGAATGCCACAACTCGGATGGTCGCCTTATAGGCACCGGCCGCAAGGCGGACAATCGCAACGCCGCCGCCCTTGTCTTTCACGGCGTCACCGGCCAGTTATCGCCTGCCGCGTCGAGGAGAATTCTATGGAAGAGCTGATTGGCCGCATTACCCGGAAGGTGGGCGTCGACGAGAGCACGGCGCGCAAAGCCGTCGGCATCATCCTGTCCTTTCTCTACCAGGAAGGCGACCGGGAGAAAGTCGTCGCGCTCGCCGAGCGCATTCCAGGTGCCGCAGAATTCATCGATACGAGCGACGACGATTCCGCCGCGACTCTCGGCGGTCTCGGCGGACTGATGGGCGGCGGCGCGATGGCCGTGCTCGGCAAGCTGCAGAGTCTCGGCCTTGGAATGAGCGAGATCCAGGGCGTAACCCAGGAGACGGTGAATTTCGCCCGCGAGAGGGCCGGAAACGATCTGGTCGGCGACATCGTCAATTCGATTCCGGGCCTCGGCCAGTTCATCTAGCGTTGCCGGCAAGCATCAGTTGCAGACGCTCCCGATGTTTTGGGCGAGGTAGACTAGAAGCCCAGCCGCACTTGTCCTAGGAAGGCAGGTCGAGACGGAGGCGGCCATGGCGTCCTATTCGATCGCCGACATGCGGGCGATCGGACCTTTCTATGCTGGCAAGCTCAAGGCCGTCGGGATTCGCTCGACCACGAAGCTGCTCGAGCGCACCAGGACGCCGCGCGATCGCAAGCAGCTGGCGGATGCTGCCGTCATCCCGCTCGAACACATCCTCAGATGGGCCAAACTGGCCGACCTCATGCGCATTCGCGGCGTCGCCGAGGATTATGCGGAGCTTCTCGGAGCCGCCGGCGCCGATACGGTCAAGGAGCTGGCACGGCGCAATGCCGCCCGCCTGGTCGCCAGGATGGCGGAATTGAACGATCGGAAAAGGCGCGTCGATCTCCTCCCCAGCGAGAAGCGGGTGGTCCGTTGGATCGATGAGGCCAAGTCGCTGGAGCCGATGATCACCTACTGAGCGCCTCCGCTTGTCCATATTGGCGCCCCGACCTACAAGGTCGATTCGAGGTCCTCATGGCCAGTTCCCCAAGCATGCTCGATTCCGCCGCGGCGCCGTCGCTGGAGAGTTGGCGGCGGACGGTTGAGAAGGCTCTGAGCGGCGGCGATTTCGCTTCGCTGCAATCGCGCACGCGCGACGGTCTCGTCATCGAGCCACTCTATGAAGGCCGCCGGGATTTGCTCACGCTGCCCGGCCGCGGCCCGGCACCCTGGAAGATCGTCCAGATCGTCGACGACCCGGATCCGGAACGCGGCAATGAGCAGGCGCTGGAGGATCTTAGAGGCGGCGCTACGGGTCTCGCTCTGCGCTTTGCCGGTGCGCCTGCGGCAGCCGCCTTCGGACTGCCGCCCAGCGAGGAAGCGTTGCAAATCGTTCTCCAGGACGTCGACCTCGCATCGATTCATCTCCGCATCGATCCGCATCCGACGGCGCCTGGGATGGCCCACCGGCTGGCGGACCTCGTCGCTCGGCGTGGCATTGCCCCCGAGCGGACGGATATTTCCTTCGGGCTCGACCCGATCTCGGTCCTCGCCGTTCAGGGCAACTCAGTCGATCCGGGAGAATTCGTCTCCTGCTTCCGCAAACTCCAGTCTGCGTCCTTCCGGGGTGGGCTTGCCACCCTCGACGGCCGCATTTTTCACGAGGCTGGCGCAACTGAGGCGCAAGAGCTCGCGGCAATCCTGGCCGCGGCGGCCTGGTGGCTGAGAGCGCTCGACAGCGCGGGCGTTCCTCTGAACACCGCGCTCGGCTTGTTCGAAGCGAGCCTCGCTGCCGACCGCGAGCAGCTTCTCTCGGTCGCAAAAGTCCGGGCGCTCCGGCTTCTTTTTGCACGCATCCAGGAGCTCTGCGGCGCTCCCCCGGCGCCGCTCAGAATCCATGCCGAGACGGGCCGCCGCATGATGGCGCGTGCCGATCCGCCTACGAACCTGCTGCGCACGACGATCGCCGCCTTTGCCGCAGGCGTGGGCGGTGCCGACAGCGTGGCCATCCTGCCCTACACTGTCGCGCTCGGACTTGCCGACCGCAGTGCCCGCGCCCTGGCCCGCAATGCGCAGCATATCCTCATCGAGGAGGCGCAGCTCCACCGAGTGGACGATCCGGCGGCTGGTTCGGGTGCGGTCGAAGCGCTGACCGGTGCGCTTGCCGAGCGGGCCTGGGAGGAATTCCAGACGATCGAGCGCGAAGGGGGCATTGTCGAGAGCCTCCGCTCCAACGACCTGCCGGCGCGCATCGCCGAAGCTCGCGACGCACTCAAACGCGAGCTGGCGGGCGGCGCGGCGCCGCTCGTCGGAGCGACGGCGTACAGGGCTACGAACGAGCAGCCCTCTCCCGCGGAGCGCGAGCCTTCCGTGGTGCCGTCGAGCTCGAGCAGGCTCTCGCCGATCCGGCTCGAAACCCTGGCGGCGACTGTCTGATGGTCCCGCCGGATTTCACAAAAATCCCGTGGAGGCGGCCGGAGCTCGCGGCTGACGCGGCTTCCGCGCCCGGCTGGACAACTCCGGAGGGCATCACGGTCAAGCCGTCCTACTCGCCGGCCGACCTTGCCGGGCTTAGCGGCCTCGATACTGCGCCAGGCCTGCCGCCCTATCTCCGCGGCCCGTATCCGACCATGTACGTCCAGAAACCCTGGACGATCCGGCAATATGCCGGGTTCTCCACGGCACGCGAGTCCAACGCCTTCTACCGGCGCAACCTGGCCGCCGGCCAGAAGGGTCTCTCCGTCGCCTTCGACCTGCCGACCCACCGCGGCTACGACTCCGATCACCCGCGCGTCGCCGGCGACGTCGGCATGGCCGGCGTGGCAATCGATTCCATCCTCGACATGCAGGAGCTCTTTTCGGGCATCCCGCTCGGCGAGATGACGGTATCCATGACCATGAACGGCGCCGTCCTGCCGATCATGGCGCTCTATATCGTCGCGGCGGAGCGTCACGGTGTGCCGCCGGCGGAGCTCGCCGGCACGATTCAGAACGACATCCTCAAGGAATTCCTGGTCCGCAACACCTACATCTACCCGCCGCGCCATTCGCTGCGGATCGTCTCGGACATCTTTGCCTATACGTCCGAGCACATGCCGAAGTTCAACCCGATCTCGATTTCCGGCTATCACATGCAGGAGGCGGGCGCGACCGCCGACCTGGAGCTTGCCTATACGCTGGCCGACGGCCTGGAATATGTCCGCGCCGGCATCGCCGGTGGGCTCGACGTCGATCGCTTCGCGCCGCGCCTCTCCTTCTTCTTCGGCATCGGCATGAATTTTTTCATGGAGGTGGCAAAGCTGCGCGCGGCCCGTCTCCTCTGGGCTCAGCTGATGGGGCAAAAATTCGCTCCGAAGGATCCGCGTTCGCTGGCGCTCCGCACCCATTGCCAGACATCCGGCTGGTCGCTGACCGCCCAGGACCCCTTCAACAACGTCGCCCGCACCATGATCGAAGCGATGGCCGCCACCCAGGGCGGCACACAGTCGCTGCACACCAATTCGCTCGACGAGGCGCTGGCGCTGCCGACGGATTTCTCCGCCCGCATCGCCCGCAATACGCAACTGGTGCTGGCGCTTGAATCCGGCACGACGCGAACCATCGATCCCTGGGGCGGGTCGTACTACGTCGAGCGCCTGACCGCAGATCTGGCCGCGCGGGCGCTCGAGCATATCCATGAGGTGGAGGCGCTCGGCGGCATGGCGCAGGCGATCGCCACGGGCACGCCGAAGCTGCGCATCGAGGAATCCGCCGCGCGGGTTCAGGCGCGAATCGACTCGGGCAGGCAGGTCGTCGTCGGCGTGAATCGGTATCGGAGCAGCGAGGCCGCGGAGATCGAGATCCTCAAGGTCGATAACCAATCGGTGCGGGCCGAGCAGATCGCCAAGCTCGAGAAGCTTCGCGCCGAGCGGGACAGCGCCGCCGTGGCCCAAGCCGTCGAGGCGCTGACGTCTGCGGCGCGCGGCAGCGGAAATCTGCTCGCCGCCTCCGTCCAAGCGGCGCGAGCCGGCGCTACGGTCGGTGAAATGAGTACCGGCTTTGGAGCGGGCCTTTGGCCGCCACGCCGCCGAGAGCCGCGCCGTTACCGGCCTCTACCGGCACGAGGTCGATGCGGACAGCACGGCCGTCGACCGCGTCCGCGCCATGACCGAGGATTTTGCGCGCAACGACGGGCGCCGCCCGCGTATCCTCGTTGCCAAGATGGGTCAGGACGGCCATGACCGCGGTCAGAAGGTGATCGCCTCCGGCTTTGCCGATCTCGGCTTCGACGTCGATATCGGCCCGCTCTTCGCCACGCCCGACGAAGCGGCCCGCCAGGCGGCGGAGAACAATGTCCACGCCATCGGGATTTCGTCGCTCGCCGCCGGCCATCTGACGCTTCTGCCTGCGCTTAAGGCAGCCCTTGAGGAGCGCCGCCGCGGCGACATCGTCATCGTGGTCGGCGGGGTGATTCCCTCGCAGGATTACGAGGCGTTGCAGGCGGCGGGCGTGGCGGCGATCTTTCCGCCCGGCACGGCGATCCCAGCGGCGGCAGAAGAGCTTCTCGAAGAGCTGAACCGGCGGCTGGGATACGCCCAGCGCACCGCCGCTGAATAATTGTCGAAGCACCAGGAGATAGGCGCAATGCTTTGCACCACTACCACCAATGTAGAAGGCCGCCGCGTGCGCGAATATCGCGGCCTCGTCATGGGCGAGGCCATTCTCGGCGCCAATGTGTTTCGCGACTTCTTCGCTGGCATTCGCGACATCGTCGGCGGTCGCTCCGGCGGCTACGAGAAAGCTTTGCGGGAGGCGCGGCAGATCGCCATCGGCGAGATGGAGGAGGAGGCGACGCGCCTGGGAGCGAACGCGGTGATCGGCGTCGATATCGATTATGAGACGGTCGGCGAGAAGGGCTCGATGCTGATGGTTTCGGCCTCCGGGACGGCGGTGCTGCTGGAGTAATGAGCCGGATGGGGCTCTCCCGCCGGGGGCTGCTGGCGTGCATGCTTGGCGTCAGTACCGGGTGCGTGCCCGGGCGCGCTCGGGCGCAAGGAGCACGCAGCCTCGTGGACGGTCTTCGCGGCGCGCTCGACGCCTCAGAGGAGGGGCTGGTGCCGGGCGCAGCGGACGACCAGAGCGCGCTCCTGGCGCAAGCGCTCGGCAAGGCGGAGGCGGCGGGGCAGGCGCTGTTCCTGCCGCCCGGGCGTTACGAGATTTCGGAGGTCGAGCTGCCCGGCCGCACCCAGCTGATCGGCGTGCCGGGAGAGACGCGGCTGGCGTTTCGCGGCGGCGCCTTCATGCTGCGCGCCCGCAATGCCGAACGGCTCAGGATGGAAGGCGTGGCGGTCGACGGGCTCGGCCTGCCGCTCGACGACGCCCCGGCGCTCCTCGACGCCGACAATGTCGACGACCTGGTGCTCGACGATTGCGCGTTTTCCGCCAGCGCCGCCGGCGCCGTGTCGCTCAGGGCATGCGCCGGGCGGGTCGAGCGCTCGAGCATCGCCGGCGCGCGCACGGTCGGGCTCGACCTCATGCAGTCGCGCGGCATGGCCGTCCTTGACAACGTCGTCGCCGAGTGCGGCGACACCGGCATTCTGGTCGGCCGCGACGAAGAGGGCGCCGACGACACGATCGTGCGCGGCAACCGGGTCAGCGGCATCCGCGCCGATTCCGGCGGCACCGGCCAGTACGGCAACGGCATCAACCTCGCCCAGGCCAACGGCGTGATCGTCGCCGACAACCGCATCGACGACTGCGCCTTCTCGGCGATCCGCTGCTTCTCCTCCGACGATCTTCAGGTCACCGGCAACATCGCGACGCGCTCCGGCGAGGTGGCGATCTATGTCGAATTCGCCTACGAGGGCGCCATCGTCGCCAACAATCTGATCGACGAGGCCGCCTACGGCATCTCCTTCGCCAATCTGATGACCTATGGCGGCCGGCTGGCGGTGTGCTCCGGCAACCTCATCCGCAATATCAGTGGCGTATCGAGGCTGCCGCGCGGCGACGATGCGCTGCTCGGCGCCGGCATCGGCGCGGAGGCCGACATCGCCATCACCGGGAACGTCATCGACAACGCCCAGATAGGGCTGGAGCTCGGCTGGGGCGAATATCTCCGCAATATCGCGGCGACCGGCAACGTCATCCGCGGCTGCCCGGTGGGGGTCGGCGTCACCGTCGTGGAGGGCGCCGGCGCGGCGGTCATCTCGAACAATCTGATCTCGGGCGCCGACAAGGGCGCGATCCTCGGCATGCGGTGGGCGGAGGTCGTGACGGACGACCTCGCCGAGGGGGGTGCCGAGGACTACCCGCACCTCACCATAGCCGGAAACTCGGTCAGCTGAGGCCGGCAAAAGCCTCCACGACCGCCCTCACCTCGCCGGCCTTGGCGCCGCGGCGGGTCGGCACCGGCGCCTCAGTCCAGCGGCGGAGCGCCGCTTCGTGCTCCGGCAAGAGGCGGGCGAGAATGGCGGCCATCATGGCGCGCGAGGCGCGTGTGGAACCGTCATCGCATTTCAGCGCCACGCCGATGCCGCGCCGCGGCAACGCCGCGCAGAATACGCCCTCGGCGCCGGTCTTGATGAGGGCCGCGCCTTGCAGGAGCTCCATGGCGTCGGTGCAGAAGCGGCCGGTGCCGGCGACGTAATAGGGCGCGGAAACGGCGGCTTGGTAGAGCCGCCTGGCGGCCGCGGCGCGCTCGGGCGACAGGCCGGTCCCGGTGCCGAAGCGGGCGAAGCCGCGGGCGAGCGCCGTGAGCGGCACGGCATAGGTCGGGATCGAGCAGCCGTCGGTGCCGCAATGGTCCTCGGCATGCGCGGCGCCGGTCAGGCTCTCCATCGCCTCGCGCACCGCCTCCTGGACGGGATGGCGCGCCGAGACGTAGCCGTGATGGTCGACGCCGAGCTGCTTGGCGAGCGCCAGGAAATTGGCGTGTTTTCCGGAGCAATTGTTGTGCAGCTGGCTCGGCTTTTCGCCGCGGCGGACGAGCTCCGCCTCGGAGGCCCCGTGGCTCGGCATGTGGACGCCGCATTCCAGCTCCGCCTCGCCGAAGCCGATGGAGGCGAGCATGGCGGCGACGCCTTCCACATGCGCCGGCTCGCCGCCATGCGAGGCCTGCGCCAGCGCGAGCTCGCGGGCGCCGAAGCCAAAAGCATCCGCAGCGCCGCTTTCCACCATCGGCAGCGCCTGGATGGCTTTCACGGCCGAGCGCGGAAATACCGGGAGCTCGACCTCGCCCAGCGTGCAGAACGCGCCGCCGTCGGCGTCGCGGATGGCTACGGCGCCGCGGTGCCGGCTCTCGATCCGCTCGCCGCGCGTCACCTCCACGAGCACCGGATTGGTCATAATTTCTCCCGGGGGGACATGCAGGCTCCGCTCCGGCGACCTATTTGCGGGACCCGCACCTTAGCAAGAAGCCGATGCGCAAAGTGCTCAAATATTCCCTGCTTGTCATTCTCCTGGTCTTCATCGCGCCGGTGCTCGCCCATGCCGCCCTGTGGCTGTCGGTAGAGCGCCCGCGGAGCTGGCGCGACGCCGACTGGTCGAGCGCCAGGACGCTGCCGGACCCGGGCGACGAAACCGACGCCAGCATCCGCATCATGGCGGCGCGGGCCGGCGGCCTGAAGGGCGCCGTTTCCGTTCATACCTGGCTGGTTCTAAAACCCGCCGGCACCGGCCCCTACGACCGCTACGAGGTGGTCGGCTGGGGCAATCCGCTGCGCCGCAACGGCTATCCCGCCGACGGGCGCTGGTATTCCAACGACCCGGTCGTCATCTACGAGCTGAAGGGCGAAGAGGCGGAGCGGCTCCTGCCAAAGGTGGAACAGGCGATCCGCGCCTATCAATTCTCGGAGCGCGGCAGCTACCGCATATGGCCGGGCCCGAACTCCAACACTTTTGTGGCGAGCGTGCTCGCCGCCGTTCCCGAGCTTACGGTGACCATGCCGCCGACCGCCGTCGGCCGCGATTTTCCG
This sequence comes from uncultured Alphaproteobacteria bacterium, assembly GCA_963846475.1. Classification (GTDB taxonomy): domain Bacteria; phylum Pseudomonadota; class Alphaproteobacteria; order Rhizobiales; family Afifellaceae; genus DASWJZ01. Next base: position 929,486 of record CAWJVZ010000004.1, read on the forward strand.
GCGGGCCCATGGCTCCGCCGCCTGCCCGGCGGCGGTTTTTCGGCCTCGCTCGGCGGTTTTGCCGGCGTGACGATCGGGCTTCGGCAGGGGCTGGAGGTGAACCTCCTGGGCCTCGTCGCCGGCGTGCGTTTTCGCGAGCCGGCGATCATCCTGCCGGGCTTCGGGGCGCTGGGCGAGCGGTTCTGAAGGAAGCAATTGGGGCCGCTAGCGTAGCCCGGATGAAGCGAAGCGAAATCCGGGGAGTCCTTCGTCGTTCGAGATCGGCGGCCCGGACTATCCTTGAGCTATTCGCGCAGGCGATGCCCCGGATTTCGCTGACGCTCCATCCGGGCTACGGGCTTCCGACGTTTCGAAGTAGCTTACCCGGATGAAGCGAAGCGAAATCCGGGGTATCGTTCCTCATGGTCCGATATCGGCGGAACTTGGTTCCTGGCGGAACCTACTTCTTTACCGTCACACTCGCCGACCGCCGCTCGCACGCTCTCGTCGAGAATGTCGGTGCGCTGCGATCCGCGTTCCGGCTGGTCCGACTACAACGTCCCTTCGCGATCGAAGCTATCGTAGTTCTCCCCGACCATCTCCATTCCATCCTGACGCTCCCCGAGGGAGATTCGGACTTTTCCAGCCGTTGGCGGCATATCAAGAGCTCTTTCAGCCGGCAGGTAGCCGCCAACTCCGAATATCTAAAGCCTAAACAGCAAGGGCGAGCATGCCCTCTGGCAGCGGCGGTTCTGGGAACACACGATCCGGGACGACGAGGACTTCTCCCGCCATTTCGATTACGTCCACTTCAACCCGGTTCGACATGGCCTCGTATCTCGCGTGCGGGACTGGCCGTACTCGTCTTTCCACAGCTACGTTCGGCGCGGCTGGTTGACGGACGACTGGGGCGGGGATGCGAGTGAAGCGAGCTCCGGTTTCGGGGAGCGGATCGGCGGACCACGCGTATGATTGCAGAGCTGACCTGCAGGCGTTGCCCCGGATTTCGCTTACGCTCCATCCGGGCTACGGGTTACCGGCGCCCGCAGGAGAAGCATAAATGGCCTGGCTCTACCTCCTCTTCGCCGGCCTTTTTGAGGTCGGCTGGGCGATCGGCCTCAAATACACCGACGGCTTCACCCGCATCGTCCCGACGATCTGGACAGTGGCCAGCATGATCGTCAGCCTCGCCCTGCTCGGCCTGGCGCTGAAGACGCTGCCGGTCGGCACCGGCTATGCGGTGTGGACCGGCATCGGCACCATCGGCACGGCGATTCTCGGCATCGTGCTTCTCGGCGAGCCGGCCACCGCGCTCCGGCTCGCCTGCATCGGGCTCATCCTTGCCGGGATCGTCGGCCTCAAGCTCGTTTCCTGAGCGGGAGGGGTTCGGCGCTTTGGTTCCAGCATGTGCCGAGGACGAGCCCACACTTCTGTTGACTTCTACACTTGTGTGGCATACCACCGTCTATGAATGCTCAGGAACTCAAGAAGCTTCTCGCCAAACAGGGCTGCAGCTTTGAAAACCACAAGGGCGGCAGCGGACATCTGACGGTGCGCCGGGGCGATCGAGTGGCGCAGCTGCCGATGCACGGGAGCCGCAAGGAACTCGGCACGGGCTTGGTGAATGCGATCTTGAAGGAACTCGGACCGAAATGAAGAGCCCGCAATATCGATGCACTTACGAGCCGGACGACAACGACACGCTCTTTGTCAGGTGTCCGGCTTTTCCGGAAGTCATCACCTACAGTGAAGACGTGCAGCATGCCCGGCGAAACGCGCTAGCCGCGATCGAGGAAGCAATCGCTGCCCGTATCGCCGATGGGCGCGAAATTCCCGATTCCACGCCGACGAGCCAATTCACCGGCTCAAACGACTTCTGGGTCATGCTTCCGCAGCTCACGGCCCAGAAGGCTCTCCTCTACAATCTTCTGCCTCGCGTCGGTATCACCCGCGCCGAGCTTGCGCGCCGGCTCAACTGGCATCGCGAACAAGTCGACCGCCTCTTCAGGCTCGATCACGCCTCCAAGGCTGACCAGTTGGAGGCAGCTTTTGAGGCCATGGGGCGCGAAGTCGAAGTCAACGTCGTTGAGAAATCTCCTCCCACGCCGCTTTGATGGTCGGCGACCGATTTCCCGACGTTCTACGAGGCCTACGCATTACGCCGCCTGTGCGCTGCGGTCGCGGCCGCCGCCGGAATCGTGATTCTTGGCGCCCTCCCCCGCCGCCTCGTCGATTGCCGCGAGCACCGCCTCCGGCGCGATGTGGTGGACCATGTGGCCGACGCCCGGCACCAGGTGGAAGGTGCTGCCCGAAAGCTCGTCGTGGAGCCGCTCCGACTGCCGCTTCGTGGTGACCAGCCGGTCGGCGTCGCCGGCGACGATCACGGCCGGCACGGCCAGCTCGGAATAGCGCTTGCTGAGCCGCGCGGCGGCGGGGATGAGCATCGCCGTCTCGACCGCCGCGGCGCGGATCGTTTCCGGCCTGAGCGCCAGCCATTTGGGAAATTTCTCGAAAGCCTCCGGCATCGGGTTGGGCCCAAAGATCTTGCGCATCAGGGCCGGCCAGATGGAGCGGCCGATCAGCGGCGAAATCGTATAGCGCATGAGGGTGCCGGCGACCGGGATGGCCGGCGTGGAGAAGAAGGCGACGTCGGCGCGCGCGGTCGGATAGAAATAGCCGGCGACGAGCACCAGGCTCTTCACCGCCTGCGGGTGATCGAGGCCGAGGGCGATCGCCACCATGGCGCCCCAGGAATGGCCGAGCACGATGGGCTCGTCGATGCCGAGCTCGTCGAAGGCGTTGCGGAAGAGCTCCGCCTGCGCCTCCGGCGTCCAGCCGCGGCCGCGCGGCCTGGTGCTGTAGCCGTAGCCCGGACGGTCGAAGACGAAGACGCGGTGTTTCTTGGCGAGCCGCTTCACCAGATCGGAGAGGGTGAAATCCTGGACCAGCGCACCGTTGCCGTGCAGCAGCACGACCGGGCTGCCGCGGCCGCGCACGATGTAATGCAGGCGCACGCCGTCGACGTCGACGAATTTCCCGGCAGGCGGGTTGTCGCTCTCCGCGCGGCGCGTCCGCAACTGCACGAACAAGGCGGAGGCAGCCAGCGCCGCCGCGGCGCCGGCCGCGCCGAAGAGGACGGGGTGGCGCTTCATGGCGCGCGAAGCCGACCGGCCGGGACGCAGGCCGCGCGACTTGGGCGGCTTGGACGGCTGCCTGACCTGAGCGGGCATGGACGATGGCAAGGAGTGGGCGTTCAAATCGATTTCTCCAACAAAAAACCGGCCCAGGGCCGGATTGCTGCAGTGCACAACACGGCAGGCGGAGAAGGGTTCCGTGAACAACTCCGCGGCGAGCATCCTAGGCGGCTGGTTTCCGCCGCCGAATCCGCCACACTGGGCGGGAGCGAGCCGGACAGGGCTGGAGGCCCGACGATGCTTGATCGAGGCGAGGCGGAGGCGCCCGGCCCCGCTGAATATCGCGGGCCGCCGGATCGGGCGATCCGGGTCGGCGCGCAGACCATCCTGGTCGGCGACTGCGCCGCCCTGCTCCGAGACCTGCCGGAGCGATCGGTCGACGTGGTGGTGACCTCGCCGCCCTACAATATCGGGCTTCGCTATAAATCCTACGACGACGGCGGCGACCGCTCGAAATATCTCGGCTGGATGCGCGAGATCGCGCTGAAGCTGAACCGCGCGCTGAAGGACGACGGCTCATTTTTCCTCAACATCGCCGGGACGAATTCCGACCCGTGGATCGCCGCCGACGTGGCGAATGCGCTACGCGACATCTTCCACCTGCAGAACTCGATCGTCTGGGTGAAATCGATCAGCCTCGACGGCGATTCCTTCGGGCATTTCAAGCCGGTCAACAGCCGGCGTTTCCTCAATCACACGCACGAGACGATCTTCCATTTCAGCAAGGACGGGCAGACGCCGATCGACCGGCTGGCCGTCGGCGTGCCGTTCAAGGACAAGTCGAATATCGCGCGGTTCGGCCATGCGCAGGACCGCCGCTGCGCCGGCGACGTCTGGTTCATCCGCTACCAGACGATCCAGGGCCGCCACCAGCGGCACCACCACCCCGCGCCGTTCCCGGTCGAGCTGCCGGAGCGCTGCATCCGCCTGCACGGGCGGAAGGATGCGACGGTGCTCGACCCCTTCCTCGGCATCGGCTCGACGCTGGTCGCCGCGCAGGCGCTGGGCTGCACCGGGATCGGCATGGAGATCGACCGCGACTATGCGGAGGCGGCAGCGTGGCGGCTCAGGGAGCGGTTGATTTGAGGATGGAGACGAGACCCTCCCGGCAAGGCAGGCAGATCGCCAGCAGCGGACGCGACGTTGGTTCCTCCCCTGTCGCTTGCGACGGGGGAGGGGGACCATGCGAAGCATGGTGGAGGGGGCAAGTTCAAGCGCGGCGGTCGGCATTCGCCCCCTCCACCGCCTCCGGCGGTCCCCCTCCCCCGCTTCGCGGGTGAGGAACCGCTCGCCTTCATCCGCAGTCGTTCGGTCACAAACGTGACAGCCCTGCCGCAGCTTACCTAAGGCGCTCCAGGATGGAGACGTAGTTGGCCACCGCGGCGCCGCCCATGTTGTAGATGCCGGCGAGGCTGGCGCCTTCGACCTGCATGCCCTCCGCCTTTCCCGTGAGCTGCAGCGCGGCCATGACGTGCATGGAGACGCCGGTGGCGCCGACCGGGTGGCCCTTCGATTTCAGCCCGCCGGAGGGATTTATCGGCAGCCGGCCGCCCTTCTCCACGACGCCCTCCTCGATGAGCGCGAAAGCCCTCGCCCGGCGCGGCGAGGCCCATCGCCTCGTATTCGATAAGCTCGGCGATGGTGAAGCAGTCGTGCGTCTCGACGAAATCGAGGTCGTCGAGGCCGGTGCCGGCCTCTTCATGCGCCTTGCGCCAGGCTTCCGTGCAGCCCTCGAAGGCGACGATGTCGCGCCACGACATCGGCAGATAGTCGTTGGCCTGGACCGAGGCGCGAAGGTGCACGGCCTTCGGCATGCGGAGCGCCGTCTCCGTGTCGGCCAGCACCAGCGCCGCGGCGCCGTCGGAGACCAGCGAGCAATCGGTGCGCCTCAGCGGGCCGGCGACCAGCGGGTTTTTGTCGCCGATCGTGTTGCAGAAGTCGAAACCGAGGTCCTTTCTGAGCTGCGCATAGGGGTTGTCGACGCCGTTCCGGTGGTTCTTGGCGGCGATGCGGGCGAGCGCGTCGGAGCGGTCCCCAAAACGCTGGAAATAGAGGCTGGCGATGCGTCCGAAGATGCCGGCGAAGCCGCCTTCCACATCGGCCTCCTCCTTGCGGTAGGAGGCGTTGAGGAGGACGTCGCCGACCGCCGGGCCGGCGACCGTCATCTTCTCCGCGCCGACGACCAGGACGAAGCGGCTCTTGCGGGCGGCGATGTCGTTCAGGCCCATGCGGATCGCCGCCGAGCCGGTGGCGCAGGCGTTCTCCACGCGCGTCGCGGGGCGGAAGCGGAGCGCCGGGTCGACGAGGGCGAAGGAGGCGGGGAAGCTCTGCTTCTCGAAGCCGCCGAAATTGCCGACATAGATGGCGCCGATCTCGGCCGGGGCGATGCCGGCATCGCGGATCGCGTCGGCCGCCGTGCCGGCGATGAGGGTTTCGAGGTCCTCCTCGAGCTTGCCGAATTTCGAATGCGCCCAGCCGACGATCGCGCTCATCTCATGCCTCCTGCGGTGCTCCCGCGCCCTCGGCGACGCGGACGGCGCGGCCGGTCTGATCGCTCTCGAAGGCGAGGTCGAGAACGCGCTGCAGCTCGGCGGCGCGCCGAAAGCTCGGCTCGATGGTCTCGCCGCGGCGGACCGCGTCGACGAAGGTCTCATAGGTGGTGGGCACCGGCGGCGAGTTGACCTCGCGCCAGGTCTGCGAATGCACGTCCTCGCCGGCGCAGATTTTTAGGCTCGACGCCTCGCTCTCGAAAAAAATCTCCAGCGCGCCCTGGGTGCCGAACACGGCGAGCTTCTGGGCGTTTGCGTAGCCTGTGGCCCAGCGGCTGGCATGGACGATCCCAAGCGCGCCGCCGTCGAACTCGATCGACATGATGAACGAATCGTTGGCGTCGAGGCCGTAGGCGCCGATGCGGTCGCCCTCCGCCTTGCCGAAGGCCTTCATGCGGCAATGCACGGAGACCGGGTCCTGGTCGGCGACGTAGGAGGCGAAGTCGAGGATGTGGATGCCGACGTCGCCGAGCGCGCCGCGGCTGCCATGCGCGCCGGAGAGCCGCCACAGCCAGCGCTCCTCGGTGCGCCAGTCGCCCCAATGGGTGCCGACTAGCCAGGACTGCAGGTAGCCGGCGTCGATGTGGCGGACCTCGCCGATCATGCCGTCCTCGACCAGCGCCCGCGCCATCTGCATGACGGAAAGGCCGCGATAGCGAAGGTTGACCATGTTGACGATGCCGCGGGATTCCACCGCCTCGGTCATCTCCAGCGCCTGCGGATAGGTTGGGGCGAGCGGCTTCTCGCAGAAGATGGGCTTGCCGGCTTCGATGAGCTTCATCGTGGTGGGGTAATGGACGGCGTCCGGGGTGACGTTGGAGACGGCGTCGAACCCGCCCCAGGCGACGGCCTCGTCGAGGTCGGTGAACCAGCGCAAAATGCCGAAATCGGCGCAAAAGCCCCTGAGGCGATCCTCGGAGATGTCGACGGCGGCAACCACCGTGCAGCCGGGGATTTGCACGAACGCCTCGGCCTGCTTCCGCGCCATGGCGCCGGTGCCGAGGATCATGATGCCGACCGGCTTCACCGGTAGCCCGCCTCGCCCTCGGCCTGCAGGCGCGGGCCCTTCTGCGTGAGCTTTTCGGGCGCCTTGCCGATGGGCACGTTCGGCGCGTCGGCGATGCCGCGCCAGGCTGGCGCCGGATTGTGCGCCCAGCGCACGGCGTTGCGCAGCACCTGGCGGATCTCCGGCTGGTGATAGATCGGGTAGGTCTCGTGGCCGGGGGCGAAGTAGAAGATTTTTCCGGCGCCGCGCTTCCAGGTCATGCCGGAGCGAAAGACCTCGCCGCCCTCGTACCAGGTGACGAAGACCGTCTCCATCGGCTCGGGCACGGCGAACGGCTCGCCGTACATCTCGGTGTTGGGAATCTCTATGGCCTCGCCGACGCCCTGCGCAATGGGGTGGCCGCGGTCGATCACCCAGAGCCGCTCGCGCTCGCCCGCCTCGCGCCATTTCAGGCTGCAAGGCGTGCCCATCAGCCGCTTGAAGATCTTGGAGAAATGCCCGGAATGGAGGACGATCAGCCCCATCCCCTCCCAGACGCGGTTCTGCACGCGCTCAACCACCGCGTCGGCGACCTCGCCATGCGCCCTATGGCCCCACCAGAGGAGCACGTCGGTCTGCGCCAGGCGCGCCTCGGGGAGGCCGTGCTCCGGCTCCTGCAAGGTCGCGGTGTCCGCCTCGATGCCGGGATCCTCGCGGAGCGCCGAGGCGATCGTGCTGTGCATGCCGTCGGGATAGATCTTTCCGACCGCCGCATTGATGTGCTCGTGCACGTTCTCGCCCCAGACGAGCGCGCGGATCATGTCGGCCTCCTAAGCGGCACTGCGGCACAGGGAAGCGATCCAGCGCTGCATCCGTTCCACCGCCTCGTCGAGGACCGCGTCGCGCTTGGAAAAGCAGAAGCGGAGATAATTCTTCGGCGGGTCGGAGACGTAGAAGGCGGAGACCGGCACGGCCGTGACGCCGGCCTCCATCGTCATGCGGCGGGCAAGCGCGGCATCGTCGCCGTCGAGCCCGAGCGAGCTCATGTCCAGCGTCAGGAAATAGGTGCCGTCGCAGGGCAGGACCGGCAGGCCGAGCGCGGCGCAGGCGGTGGCGAGCCGGTCGCGTTTCGCCTGCAGGTAGCCGGCAAGCTGGTCGAAATACGCCTCCGGCTTGCCGAGGCCGTAGGCCACCGCCTTCTGCAGGTCCGGCGGGGTGGTGAAGGTGGTGAACTGGTGCGCCTTGGCGATCGGGTCGAGAAGCTTCGGGGCGGCGGTGACGTAGCCGACCTTCCAGCCGGTCAGCGAAAAGCTTTTTCCCGCCGAGCCGATGGCGATTGTGCGCTCGCGCATGCCGTCGAGCGACAGCATGGAGATGTGGCGGGCGCCGTCGAAGACGATGTGCTCGTAGACCTCGTCGGCGATCACATAGGCGTCGTGGCGGATCGCCAGGCTGGCGATGAGCGCCAGCTCGTCGCGCGTAAAGACTTTCGCGGCCGGGTTCATCGGGTTGTTGAGGAGCACCGCCTTGGTGCGCGGCGAAAACGCGGCGGCGAGCGCCGCCTCGTCGAGCGACCAGTCCGGCGGCGTCACGCGGACCAGGCGGGGCACGCCGCCTGCCCGCTTCACCAGCGGCAAATAGCAGTCGTAGAGCGGCTCGATCAGCACGATCTCGTCGCCCGGCTCCACCAGCGCGTCGATGGCGTCGGACAGCGCCTCCGTCGCGCCCGACGTGACGAGCACCTCGCGCGCCGGATCGATCTCAAGTCCGTGGAAGCGCCGCCAATTTTCGGCCACAGCCTGGCGGAGATCCAGGATTCCGAGCATCGGCGGATATTGGTTTGGCCCGGCGATCAGCGCCTCGGCCGCCTTTTGGCGGATGTCCTCCGGGCCGTCGACGTCCGGAAAGCCCTGGCCCAGATTGACGGCCTGGTGCGCCATGGCGAGCCGGCTCATCTCCTCGAAGATGGTGGTAGGCAGGCCGGTATAGATGGAGTTGGTCGGCTTCACGATTGCCCCTGCGGCGGCGTGCAGGGGAGCTAAACGCGACGCACCGGTTTCCGCAACCCCGCCGCGGGCTTTACCGGCAACGGAAACACGGCCTCTCGAATGCAGGCCGCGCGCCGCCCCTACCGTCAAAAGCGTGCTCAGCCACTACTGCGCAATGACGGTCAGGTTCAGCTCACCATCCGAAGGCACAAAAATCTCCTCGCTCAGCGTCTGACCCGAACTGCTAGCGGTCTCCAAATTGTATTGGCCTTCAGGAATGCCATCGAAATAGAACGATCCATCGGAAGCCGTAATGGCGGTGAAGCATTCTCCCGAGCCCGAGGTGCTGCAGAGCCGCATTTCAACGCCGGGCAGTGCACCGACCGAACCGGGACCATTGAGGTGCCCAAAGATCCCGCCGGCCTGTGCGCTCGATCCCACAGCAAAAAAGAGGCCGCCGCAAGCCGCCACTACGGCCATTCGCACGGGCCATGTTGCACTAAGTGCCATTGCCCAACTCGACCGTTCGCGGTGCCGGGAGATCTGCCGGCGGGCGCCGCAGTGTCACCGGGTCGAACGACACCTTCCGTTCTTCATTTTGAACTACGCCGGAGCGGATGTCGACCTGCTCTGTGAGGAGGTCTGGATATTCGATGAGGAGGTCATCGTAAGGCCAAGTTATGCCGCCATCCGGCTTGCGGGCTACGGGGAGCGTCATGGACCAGCGGAATTGGTTCTGGCCAATTGGACCGGCCACCGAGTCGCTGCGCGGGACTAGGAAAATGCGGATCTTGCGCGAATCGACGGGCTCCTCTAGGCCAGCTTCCAGAATTACCGTACCGGACAACGTAAACAATTCGTAAGCGAGGCCGAACGGGTTCCAGATCCGGTAGACAGGGACTCCCACGACAAGGACCAGAGCGAAGTAGCCGGCAAAGGCACCCGTCAAACTGAGGTTCAAGCCTTGGAGCGGGCCGCTCAAGGACGCCTCGGAAGGCAGCATCCAATACAGCAGGAAGGCGGGCACTAGCGGAATGAGAACCACTCCCGCCACGACGGCCAGAATGGGGAATGTCTGCTCCATCGCGTCTCTCGGGCGCCCAAGGAAGAAGTTTCGCCAACGAGGAGTAAGCGCCTTTCGTTCTAAAGTTGCAAGGGGAAACGGTTTGGAGCGCGTGGTTGCGCCCTGCAGATGGAGTTTAGCCGCGCGCCGCTCCGGCTAGGCCCGCCTGGCGGAAAATCCAGCGGAGTTCCGGAGCGGCTACTCCATCAGATCGTCGCTCTCGAAGGCGTGGCGGCCGAGCGGGTCCATCTTGAAGCCGACGACGTTCCCCGGGTGGCCGCGAACACCACTTCGTGGGCGCGGCATCCACGGCGCTTCCTCGTGGAAGATGGCCCCGACGATGGAGCTCTTCGCGGGCCGCCTGGTCGGCGTGAGCTTGGCCCCGATGACCACTTGTCGAAATCCGGGTCGCACCATTTGGCGATGTTGTTGCCGCCCGCCAGCGCAGGCCGAGTCTAGCTCTCCGCCTGGAGCGGCTCGGCTCCTTCCGCCGCCGGCGCAAATCGCGCAAACGCCTTTACCACCTGCTCGTAGACCTGCCGCTTGAACGGGATGATCAGCTCGGGCACCCGCTCCAGGCGCTCCCAGCGCCAGTCGGAAAACTCCGGCCTGTGGCGGCCGCCGCCCGGCTTGAGCACGTCGATCTCGCTCTCCTCCCCCTCGAAGCGGAAGGCGAACCATCTCTGCGTCTGGCCGCGGTAGCGGCCTTTCCAGGCATAGCCGGCGAGCGGCGGCGGCAGGTCGTAGCAGAGCCATTCCTCCGCTTCGCCGAGCAGCGACACGCTGCGGATATTGGTCTCCTCGTAAAGCTCGCGGATCGCCGCTTGCAGCGGCGTTTCGCCGGGATCGATGCCGCCCTGCGGCATCTGCCAGCCCTGCCGCGCATTGCCGGTCTCCACGCCCACCCGCCGGCGGCCGAGGAAGACCCGGCCTTCAGGGTTGAAGATCGCCAGGCCGACGCAGGGCCGGTAGATCGACGTCCGCCTTCATCCGCTCAAGGACCGAGCGCGGCGCTGGCCGGCACGAGGACGATGCCGCGCGCCGCCGCCCCGTCGGCCCAGCGCGCGATCGTCTCCACCGTGCTTGGGAAAGCGGAGGCGACGCCCACGGCGATGCCCTTGGTGCGGGCGATCGCTTCCAGCGCCATCGAGCTCGCGCTCGATCGCTTGCGGCGCGCGGATCCGGTCGACGATATGATCGGCGGTCAGCACGGGCACCTGCAGGGCGGCCCCGACCGGCGCGGCGAGGCTCTGCGGCGACGAGCCGTCGTCGAGGTAGAACAGCCCGCGCTCGCCGACCTCGCCCAGGAACGGCCGCCATCGCCTTGCTGTCGCTCAAAAAGCGCCCGCCCATGTAGTTCATCACGCCGGCATAGGAGGTCATGCGGGCCAGCACCCAGGCGAGATCCTCGGCTGTGGCGCGGCGGTCGGTGGAAACGAGGAGCGTGTGCTCGCCGGGGTTCTCCTCCGGATAGCCGACCGGCTCGAGCGGGATCTGCAGGAGCACCTCGTGCCCTTCGGCGCGCGCCTTGTCGACCCAGCGCTGCAGGCTGGAGCCATAGGGCGCGAAGGCAAGCGTGATATCCTCCGGCAGCGCCTCGATGGCCTTCTGCGTGCCGGTCTGGCTGAGGCCCATTCCGCCGACCACCAGCACGATTCGCGGCGCGCCCTCCGGCGCCGCCGGCGCCCGCCTTGCATAGGCCTCGCGCGGCCGGCGCCCGTCGGGCGCGATGCGCGGCAGCGGGCCGAATGCCGTCTGTTCGAGGAGCCCCGGGGCGGCGCTGGGACCTCCGGGGGCGGCCGGCAGGGCGGCCAGCTCAAGTCCCTCGTCGGCAGCGAGCGGGAACGGCTCGGAGCGAGCCGCACCAAGCGCGGCATCGGCGGCGCTGGGCTCACCCAGGCTGCCGGTCGCCGCGGGCTCGGCGTCCTTGATGACGGCCACCGCCACGGACCGGCCGCCGTCCGGATCGTCGACGACGGCGATCCACACCGCCGCGACCAGCGCGATCAGCGCGGCTGCCGCGATGAGCGTGGCGGCAAGCACCGGCCGCCGCGTCGAGGCGGGATTGCCCTTGCGGTAGAGAGGCGTGGTGAGGTCGTTGGGCGCCATCGACCCCCAGGTGGGCAGGGCCGGCGCGGAGAATGCCGCGCCGGCTGATTCGTCAGTTAGGTATACCCTGCTCGGCCGTTGCGGGGAATCGGGCGTTCACCTGGATGCCGCGCAGGAGGTCGAAGGCGTAGTTCAGCTGCTTGTCGAGCTTCGGGTCCTCCGGCACGTAAGAGGAGAGCGCGCCTTCCGGCTTCCCGTCCTCGTCCTTGCCGTCGGCGTCTTCGTCGGCCGGCGCAACGGCCGCGTCGCCGGCCGGCACATCATCTTCGGCCGCCGGAGCTGTATCGTCGCCCTGCTTCTCGCCGTCGCCGAGGAGGTGGCCGCGGAGCTCCGCCTCGCTCATGGCGGTGACGTCCTGCAGGTCCTCGGGCACCTCGGGCAGGATCTCGATGTCCGGCTCGATGCCCTTGGCCTGGATGGAGCGGCCCGACGGCGTGTAGTAGCGCGCCGTGGTCAGCCGGATGGCGCCGTTGCGGCCGATCGGGATGATCGTCTGCACCGAGCCTTTGCCGAAGGAGCGCGTGCCGAGCACCGTAGCGCGGCGATGGTCCTGCAGCGCGCCCGGCGACGATCTCCGACGCCGAAGCCGAGCCGCCATTCAGCAGCACGATGACCGGCTTGCCGTCGATGAGGTCGCCGGCGCGGGCGCTGAAGCGCTGCACCTCGTCGGCGTGACGGCCGCGCGTCGAGACGATCTCGCCGCGGTCGAGGAAGGCGTCGGAGACCAGCACCGCCTGGTCGAGCAGGCCGCCCGGATTGCCGCGGAGGTCGAGCACGAAGCCCTTGAGGTCCGCGCCGATCTCCTTCTCGATCTTGTCGATCGGCCTTCTCCAGGCCTTCCATCGTCTGCTCGCTGAACGAGGCGATGCGGATGTAGCCGATGTCGTTCTCGACCCGCGACTTCACCGACTGCACGCGGATCACGTCGCGCACGACGGTGATCTTCAGCGGCTCGTCCTCGCCCTCGCGCAGGATGGTGAGCATGATCGATGGAATTGGCCGGGCCGCGCATCTTCTCGACGGCTTCGCGGAGCGTCAGGCCCTGCACCTCCTCGCCGTCGAGCTGGGTGATGACGTCGCCGGCCAGGATGCCGGCCTTGTCGGCCGGCGTGTCGTCGATCGGCGAGATCACCTTGATGAGCTCGTTCTCCATGGTGACCTCGATGCCGAGCCCGAAGAACTCGCCGCGGGTCTGCACCTGCATGTCCTGATAGTCTTTGGCGTTCAGGTAGCTCGAATGCGGATCGAGCGCGGACAGCATGCCGTTGATCGCCGACTCGATCAAATTTGCGTCATCGGGCTCCTCGACATAGTCGGCGCGGATGCGCTCGAACACGTCGCCGAACAGATTGAGCTGCCGGTAGGTGTCGGTCGCCGCCGCGGTGGCGCCGTCGGTGCAGCCATATTGGGCGACGCTTCCCGTCGCCAGTGCGCCGGCGAGAGCGCCGGCCGCCAGTAGAGCGAACCTACGCATCATCCGTTGACCTCGCCGTCTTTCGCCTGGCGCCCACCAGGGCGCTGAATCGATGGCATTGCCATCCTTGCGAAATTCTACATAGAGAATGGGCTGGGCAGAAGTGTGGTCGATTTCGCCGATGCTCGCGAGCCTGCGTCGCGCCCATCACCGCCACCGGCTCGCCGGCCAGCACGAACTGGCCGAGCGCCGCGTCGATCCGCTCCATGCCGGCCAGGACGATGTGGTAGCCGTCGCCGGCATTGAGGATCAGCACCTGGCCGTAGGAGCGGAACGGCCCGGCATAGACGACCCAGCCGTCGGCCGGGCGCGAGAACCGGCGTGCCCGGGCGGGTCGGCGAGCGACAGCCCCTGCGACTGTGCCGCCGAAGCCGTCAGGCTCGCCGAAGCCGAGCATCTTCTGCCCGACACCGGCCAGGCGAGCAGGCCCGCGCGCGTCGGCGAAATGCACCGCCGGAGCGATGCGGCTCGTATCGGCGAGCCGGCGCGCCGCTTCGTCTGCGGTCGGCGCGGCGCGGTGACCGCGCGCCGCCTCCTCCGCCTCGGCCTTGGCCCGGGCGGCGGCCGCCACCTCGCTCTCCAGCGACTGGATCAGCGACTGCATGGTCTCCGCCTTGCCGGCGAGCTCGGCGGCCTTGTCGCGCTCGGCGCTGAGCGCGGCCTCGGTCTGCTCGCGCTGCGCCTGCTTGGTGGCGACGAGAAGGTCGATGCGCGCCTGCTCCTCGCCGAGCGCCGCGTAGCGGGTGCGCAGCGCGTCGCGCTCCGCCTCGATGCGGGCGGTCGAGCTGCGTCAGCTCGCCGAGGTCGGCGGCGAGCGCCTCCGCCTCGACGCGGATGTCCGGCAGCACGGCGCCGGCCAGGATCGAGCCGCGGATCGCCGCGAGCGCGTCCTCCGGCCGCGACAGGATCGCCGGCGGCGGCGTGCGGCCCATGCGCTGCAGCGCCATCAGCACCTCCGCCATGACGTCGCGGCGCTCGCGGAGCGACGCGCGGATGCCGTCCTCGTTGGCGTGCAGCTCGTCGAGCCGCACCTCGATGCGGTGGATTTCCTCTTCCGTGCGCGCGGAGCCGCTGGGCGGTGGCGATCAGGTCGGCGCTGAGGCTTGGCGCGGTCGCTTTCCAGGCCGGCGATCTCCTCGCGGAGCGCCGCCTGCCGCCGCTCGGAGACTTCGATGGAGCGGCGGATCGCCTCGAGCTCCGCCTCGCGCGCCCGCTTGCGGTCCTCGGCGCTTGGCGAGCCGCGCAGCTCGCCGGCCGCATCGGCTTCCTCCACCTCGGTGGCCAAACCGCGCGGCGCCGCGAGCGCGAGCGGCAGCAGCGCGGCAATCAACAGCGGAAGGCGTGGGCGATTCGTCATTCGATCCAATCTGCCACAAAGATGCGCATTATGCCCGATGATAGGGGTGGCCGGAAAGGATGGTCATAGCGCGGTAAAGCTGTTCGGCGAGCAAGATCCGCACGAGCTGGTGCGGCCAGGTCAGCCGGCCGAAGGAGAGGCGCCGGTCGGCGCGCGCCAGGATTCTTGGGCCGAGCCCGTCCGGGCCGCCGATCACGAAGACGGTCCCGAGCCACGCCGGCTTCCGCGTCGCGGCGCAATCCGGCGGCAAAGCTCTCGCTGTCGAGAAGCTCGCCGCCTGCGTCGAGGCAGACCACGCTGCCGCCTTTCGCAAGCGCCGCGAGCAGCGCCTCCTCCTCCTGCGCGATGCGGTCCGCCGCCCGCGTGCCGCGCGCCCTCGGTCAATTCCTGCACCTCGAAGCCGCGGAAGCCCAGCCCGCGTCCGGTCTTCCGGGCGCGGTCCAGATAGCGGGCGCACAAGCTCGCGCTCCGGACCGGCCTTCAGCCGGCCGACCGCAAGGACGGCGATCTCCACGCGCCCACCCGTTCAGGCGAGGGCGCGCCGCTCCGAATAAGGCTCGGCCATCCACATCTTCTCGAGGTTGTAGAACTCCCGCACTTCCGGCCGGAAGATGTGGACGATCAGGTCGCCGGCATCGATCAGCACCCAGTCGCAATGCGGCAGGCCCTCGACCCGCACCGGGCCGAGCCGGCCTCCTTCAGGTCGCTCACCAGCCGGTCGGCGATGGCGCCGACATGCCGGTGCGAGCGCCCCGAGGTCACGACCATGAAGTCGCCCAGCGCGGATTTGCCCTGGATGTCGATGGTGACGGTGTCCTCGGCCTTGGCGTCGTCGAGGCTGGCCAGGACGGTTCTTCAAGGCGTCCCCGGCGGCATTGTCCGCCGGCAGGGAGGCCGGAGAAGGCGTATGCAACGAAGCGCCTTCCGATCGGGTCATGTCGGTCAGTGTCTGGTCCCCTCTTCCCCTTTCGAATCCGCGGCTGAACGCCGCGTCCGCTTAAGATAGGTGCGCAACGGTTAAGGTTTCAAGACGCCAAAGCTTTTTGTCTGAGCGCCGTCGACGAGGCGGCTGTGCGCGGGCCGGTGAGATACATCCAGGCCGGGGGGTCGCGATCGGCGAGCGTCAGCGCATCGGCTTCATCGATCCGGTGCCGCGCCAAGGCCTGGGCCGCCGGGGCAGCCAGCGGCGCCGCCAGGAATCCCGGCCGATTGACCACGGCGATCGGCACCGCGCCGGCAATGTCGCGCCAGCGGTCCCAGCGGTGCAACTCGGCGAGGTTGTCGCTCCCCATGATCCAGACGAAGCGCGTGTTCGGGGCCCTCTCCTTCAGATGCCGGATCAAGTCGGCGGTGTAACGCGTTCGAAAACCTGCCTCCGCGCCGCTGATCTCGATCCGCGGATGCGCGGCGACCTCGGCGGCTTTGCGCATGCGATCGCCGAGCGGCGGCAGGATTTTTGGGTCCTTCAGCGGATTGCCGGGCGTGACGATCCACCAGAGCTGGTCGAGCCCGAGCCGCCGCAGCGCCAGCAGGCTTGCCTGCCGGTGCCCCGCATGCGCCGGATTGAACGAGCCGCCGAAGAGGCCGATCCTTTGGCCGGGCGAATGCGGCGGCAGGCCCGCAAAGATGCGGCTTGCCCGAGTGCCCGTCAAGGCCGCGTCTGGCCCGTGCCGAGCACGCGATATTTGAAGCTCGTCAGCTGCTCGACGCCGACCGGCCCGCGGGCGTGCATCCGCCCCGTCGCGATGCCGATCTCGGCGCCCATGCCGAACTCGCCGCCATCGGCGAACTGGGTGGAGGCGTTGTGCAGCACGATGGCCGAATCCACCTCGGCCATGAACCGTTCGGCCGCGGCCTGGTCGTTCGTGACGATCGCGTCGGTATGGCGAGAGCCGTAATGGCCGACGTGGCGGATCGCCTCGTCGATTCCGTCGACCACGCGCACCGCGATGATGGCGTCGAGATATTCGGCGTACCAGTCGTCCTCCGTTGCCGGCTCCGTGCCAGGCATCGCGGCGCGAGTCGCTGCGTCGCCGCGGATCGCGCAGCCCGCCTCCTGCAGCGCTTCAACGATCGGCCGTAAGTGGCTCGCGGCACAGGCTTTGTCGACCAGCAGCGTCTCCGCCGCCCCGCAGATGCCGGTGCGCCGCATCTTGGCGTTGACGACGATTTTTTTCGCCATGTCGAGGTCGGCCGCGCCGTGCACATAGACGTGGCAGACCCCTTCCAGGTGCGCGAAGACCGGCACGCGCGCCTCGTCCTGGACGCGCGCCACCAGCCCCTTGCCGCCACGCGGCACGATCACGTCGATGGCGCCGTCGAGCCCGCTCAGCATGGCGCCGACCGCCGCGCGGTCCGTCGTCGGCACGAGCTGGATCGCATGCTCCGGCAGGCCGGCGGCACGCAGCCCGGCGACGAGGCAGGCATGGATCGCGGCGGCGCTTCGATGCGTGTCGGAGCCGCCGCGCAGGATGACCGCGTTTCCCGCCTTGAGGCAGAGCGCGCCCGCATCCGCGGTGACGTTCGGCCGGCTCTCGAAGATGACGCCGATGACGCCGAGCGGCGTGCGCACCCGCTCGATTCTAGGCCGTTCGGCCGCTCCCATTCGGCGATGACGCTGCCGACGGGGTCGGCGAGCGCGGCGATCGCCTCCAGCGCCTGGGCGATCGCCTCGACCCGCCCTGGATCGAGCGTGCCGCGGTCGATCGAGGCGGGGCTGGCGCCGGCCGCCTGCATCGAGGCCGCGTCCTCGGCATTGGCGGCGAGGATCTCCGTCACCCGCCGCCGCAGCTCGGCCGCCGCCGCATGGAGGGCGGCGTCCTTGGCGTCGGATGGAGCGATGGCGAGACGCGAAGCGGCCCCGCGCGCACGTCGGCCGATGTCGTGCATCAGCGCGTCCACGCTCGCCTCGCCGGGTGAAAAGTCGTTGCGCCTAGCGTTCATGGCTTATAGATCGAAAAGGTTCGCTCTGTCGGTCCGCTCGCCTATAGCGCCTTCCCCGGCCGGTGTCGCCTGCCGCAGAAGCGCGGCGAAACGCTCTCACCCCTCCTGGAGGGTCGTCCAATCGGCCGTGATGCTCTTCCAGTCAGCCCCGATCCCGATGTCGAGCAACGTGCCTTCGTCGCCTGCCTTCACCGCCTTGGCGACCAGATCGGCCCTGTTCGGGTCCATTCCTTCAACACCAACCCTCAGAAGCACGAAGTTGTGGCGCTGCCAGGCGGGCTTGTAAGCGACGACCGCGCCCAAGGCGCCGGCCCGCGTTGCCCAGTCGCTGGCGGACGAGTTTATTGATCCGCCGCCGATCTCGGCGTGGAGCCGGTTGGCCCTGGTCAGAGCCAGCCCATAATCGTGAAGCGCCACCGAAAAGGTGTCAGATCCGAAATTCTTGAAGGTCGAAGCGGCATCGGTCTCGATGACTCTTTTTACCTCTGTGTCGAGGCCCAGCGAAAAGGCGACCGATGTCAGGACGTCCGGAAAGTTCGTAGTATCAATGAGTTTTTGGCTGGGCTGCGCAGGGTTCTGTTGCGTGGCGATGGTCGCTGTCTTGGTCCGGTATAGAGAAGCCGCAATAGCCTTCTGCGCCGTCGGCTCTTCCAGCAAGGAGGCGAGCTCGGCGCGGTATTTCTCGCCGGCAAGCTCATACAGCGCTGTGGCTATGACAGTGTTGCCCTCACTTTCGAATTGTTCGGCCTTGCGGAAGATGCTTTTGCCGTCCGAATCGGCCGTATCCCGCCGCCATTTCTCGCGGAGGATCGGGCTGCCGTAGAGGCCGAGGTCGCGACCTGCTGCCGCAAAGTACAAGGGGCAATCCAGCAGCGACCGGTCCACTGCCGGCATTGAGCCGTCAAGTTCCAGCTGCGCAATTGCGGCGGCAAACTCGATGTTCGACATTCCGTCGGCGGCGGCGCCCGGAAGCAGCATTTTGGTGGCCTTCTGCCGTCGCTCTTCGACGCTGCCCGGAGCAAAAATCTCTGCGACCAGCCGCTCATCGCGCAGTGCGGGCTCGACTTTCAGCAACGTCTTCAAATAGGCAGTGAGAGAATGGAAAACTGCAGTTTGCCCGCTCTGGTGCTGTACCATTATTCCGATGACGCTGCCATTGCTCAGGAATACAGGCCCGCCACTGTCGCCCCCATTTGCCCCGGCGACGACAAATCGGTGCAAGATCGGGTGATTGGAAGGCTCCACGGGGCTCGCTGGATGTGACATCCGCGGCAGAGGAAAATCCGCGCTCTTTGTCCCGTAACCGATGAAGCGTACTTCTTCCTTGCCTGCCAAGTCGCGCAAGGCCATTTGGAACTCGTACAATTCCTCCGGCGGCGTTTCGTTGACGAGTTGCAGCACCGCCAGCTCGCGCCTTTGCTCGGGGTTCTCGTCAACTTCGATCACCTTCAGCAGCAAAGACTTTCCCGGCAACGCAGCGTTCGTTCCTAAGATGGCCTCCTGCGGCTTGTCTTCGCGAAACGCGGCTACTTCGCGCATGACTACGTGCGCAGCCGTCAAATAGATGCCGCGGTCGCGGTCAATCAGGAAGGCTGTCCCGCCTCCACTCCTGCCATCAATGTGAAGCACCCCTCGAGCAGCTTTCTGCTCCAGGTCGGCGTATTCCAGCTCCGGATAAGTATACGGCACCACGCAATTCTCGTTCGTATGCGCCGGGACGGCCCACAAGGTTGCGGCGATGACCACCAAGCCAAATTTGGCGGAAAGCCTATCGCTCTGGCCGGCTCGCCCGGCCCATCCTCCGCGCTTCATGGTCTCCCTCCCCGCGTGCCTCTTCAGTCGCAAGGTGCCTTGCAAAACGTCAGTTCCAATTCCTGCAGATTGCTCCCGGTGACCTCTCCCGACAACTCTACCGTTACCGGGAGAATCTTGAAATCCACGCCTCCCTCCCCTTCCTTCGCGAGCACGAAGTTGACCGTTGCCGTCATCTCGTCAAGCCTCAATGGCGGCTCCGAGGTCTCCGCGCTTCGCACGGCTTCGTAGGACGCCAGGATGGCGGCAGCCAACGCGTCCGAGGTTTCTGAGACGGGTAGGCTATCGCCTCCTGTCGGCGGCGCCATTGTGATCTTAATCGTTTGCGTGCTGTCCTGCTTTACGCTACCGCCGAGGGAAACGACAAAAAGCCCGACCTTGCCCGCGGCTTCGATCGATATCACCGCCTGGAGCGTCAGGGTTGCACTCTTGAGCTGCAGTTGGCCGGATGCGCCGGTGCGCACCTTTATGAGCGTGTCGCGAATGTCGTGCAGCAGGCTACTGACCAGAACGCCGTATTCTTCTTGAGCCCGCGCCACTGACGTCGTGGCAATCACCGCCCCTGCGAGGATCGCGACGGCAAGCGCCTTGTGACGGCACCCCTTTGCGATCGCAAGGATGCCACCTTCACTCTCGTTGCGCTCCGTCATTGACGCCCCCAGGAAATTCGATGAATACCCCACGGCTGACCGCCCGGGGCTAGATACCTGCGATTGCAGACTAGGTGGAAAACTCGGGTTCGGCAAATCAACTCTGCAAATGCCGTGCTATTTCCCAATTTCATGCCTTCGAGGAAACGGAGCCCGCGAATGCCCGCGTCGAATCAAGTCGAGAAGGTAAAGCTCGCCAACACGAATCTGAGCGTCTCAAGAATTGGCTTCGGCACGTCGGCGCTGGGCAACATGCCCGACACCTACGGCTATGGGGTCAGCGAGGATCAGGCGCGCTCGACGGTGCGGGCGATCTTCGATGGACCGACGAATTTCCTCGACACGTCGCGGAACTACGGGCTCGGGCGGAGCGAGGCGCGGATCGGCGAGGTCATCCGCGAGCGCGGCGGGCTTCCGCAAAACTTCGTGGTCTCCACCAAGCTCGACCGGGACATGGCGACCAACCGCTTCGACGCGTCGCGGGCGCGCCGCTCGCTGGAGGAAAGCCTCGAGGCGTTGGGGCTCGACCGCGTCCAGCTCCTGCATCTCCACGACCCGGAGCATGCCGCGTCGCTCGACGAGATCGCGGGCGCCGACGGGGCCATTGCGGAGCTCTTCAAGATGAAGGAGGAGGGCCTGGCCGAAGCGGTCGGCCTCGCCGCGGGCGTCGTCGACATCATGATGCCGCTCCTGCGCGACTGGGATTTCGACGCGCTGATCACCCACAACCGCTTCACCCTGACCAACCGCAACGCCGAGCCGATGATCGATTTTGCGCATGGGAAGGGCATCGCCGTCCTGAACGCCGCGCCCTATTCGGGCGGCGTTCTGGCCAAGGGCTCCGAAGAATATCCCCGCTACGTCTATCAGCAGGCGTCCGACGAGATCCTCGACCCGGTCCGCCGCGTCGAGGACGTCTGCCGCCGGCACGGCATTCCGCCGGGCGCCGCGGCCCTGCAATTCTCCATGCGTGACGAGCGCATAAGTTCGACGATCTGCGGCGTCAGCAAGCCGGCGCGGGTGCAGCAGACGCTGGAATGGGCGGCCTGGCCGATCCCGGGCGAGGTCTGGGACGAGCTGATGGCGCTGCAATTCGCCACCGACGACCCGGAGGCGACGCGCGACTACAGACCGGGCTGACGCGCCTCACCCGTCCCGCAGGACCATGTCGTCGCGGTGGATCATGGCGGAACGGCCGCGATAGCCGAGCAGGGCTTCGATGTCGCCGGACCGCCGGCCGACGATCTTTTTGGCATCCTCCAGGTCGAACGCGACGAGGCCGCGGCCGATCTCCGTGCCGTCGCCCGTTAGGATGACCACCGTATCGCCGCGCGAAAAGGCGCCCTCGACAGCGGTGACGCCGGCCGGCAGCAGGCTCTTGCCGGAGCGGAGCGCCGTCACCGCGCCGGAATCGACGCGGATCGCCCCACGCGGCTCCAGGTGCCCGGCGATCCACGCCTTGCGCGCGCTCGCCGGCGTCGCCTGCGGCAGGAACCAGGTGCAGCGCGCCTCCGCCGCAATTGCGGCGAGCGGGTTCTTCCGCCGCCCGTCGGCGATGGCCATGGCGGCGCCCGCCGCGGTGGCGATCTTGGCCGCCTCGATCTTCGTCTTCATGCCGCCGCGCGACAGCTCCGAGCCCGCCGAGCCGGCCATCGCCTCGATCGCCGGAGTGATCGCCGGCACGACGGCCAAAAATTCTGCATCCGGATCGCTCGCCGGCGGCGCCGTATAGAGGCCGTCGACGTCCGACAACAGCACCAGGCAGTCCGCCCCGACCATCGCCGCGACACGCGCGGCGAGCCGGTCGTTGTCGCCGTAGCGGATTTCCGCCGTGGCCACCGTGTCGTTCTCGTTGATCACCGGCACCGCCCGCATCTTCAAAAGGGTGGCTAGCGTGGCGCGGGCATTGAGGTAGCGCCGCCGCTCTTCCGTATCGCCGAGCGTCAGCAGGATCTGCGCCGCCCGCAAGCCCCGGTCCTCCAGGCATTTGGACCAGGCGCTCGCCAGCCGGATCTGTCCGACGGCGGCGGCCGCCTGCGCCTCTTCCAGCTTGAGCGCGCCGCGCGCCAGGCCGAGCACGAAGCGGCCGAGCGCGATGGCGCCGGAGGAGACGACGAGCATCTCTCTCCCCTGCCCCGCCAGTTCGGCGATGTCGTCGGCAAGCGCGGCCAGCCATTCGCGGTCGAGCTCTCCGGTGGCGCCGTCGACGAGAAGCGACGATCCCACCTTGACGACGATGCGCCGGTGCTTGGCGAGCTTCGGCGCCTTCACGTCCGGCTCCAGCGCGGATCGGGCGCCGCGTCGTCCTCCCTGGTCCGGGCGAGCAGACCGAGGCAGGCGTCGAGCACCTGCTCCACCCCCTGCCCCGTCGCGGCGGAAAGGACATGCGGCGGCTTTCCGGTCAAATGCCGCAGCGCATCCACCGCTGCGGCGATCTGCTCCGCATCCGCCACGTCGGCGCGCGACAGGGCGACGATCTCCGGCTTCTCCTCCAGCCCATGCCCATAGGCCGCGAGCTCGCCCCGCACCGTCCGGTAGGCGGCCCCAGGATCTTCGCCCGCCGCATCGACCAGGTGCAGGAGCGCGCCGCACCGCTCGACATGGCCGAGGAAGCGGTCGCCGATGCCGGCGCCTTCATGCGCCCCCTCGATCAGGCCGGGAATGTCGGCCATCACGAATTCGCGCCCCTTGTGGCGCGCGACGCCGAGATTAGGCGACAGCGTCGTGAAGGGATAGTCGGCGATCTTGGGCTTGGCGGCGGAAACGCGCGCCAGAAAAGTCGACTTGCCGGCATTCGGCAGGCCGACGATGCCGATGTCGGCGATCAGCTTCAGCCTCAGCCAGATCCACCGCTCCTGCCCCTCAAGGCCGGGATTGGCGCGCCGCGGCGCCTGGTTGGTCGACGACTTGAAATGCGCATTGCCGAAGCCGCCGTTTCCCCCTTCGGCGAGGCGCACGCGCTGGCCGACCTCCGTCAGGTCGGCGATCAGCGTCTCGTTGTCCGCCTCGAAGATCTGAGTCCCGACGGGCACGCGCAGCACCACGTCGGGCGATTTCGCCCCGGCCATGTTGCGGCCCATCCCGTGGCCGCCGGTTTTCGCCTTGAAATGCTGCTGGTAGCGGTAGTCGATCAGCGTGTTCAGCCCCTCCACCAACTCCGCCCAGACGTCGCCGCCGCGGCCGCCATCGCCGCCGTCCGGCCCGCCGAACTCAATGAATTTCTCGCGCCGGAACGACACCGCCCCGGCGCCGCCGTCGCCGGAGCGAACAAACACCTTGGCCTGGTCGAGGAACTTCATGGCGGGGCGGCTTCCCATCTGGCGCGGCTGAGCTGCATGTCGATCGTCCCGACGGTCACGCCGCGCGACAGGCTGGGCGTCTCGTAGCGCCCCGCCGGTTCGAAGCCGAGCTTTTCAAGCACGCGCAGGGACGCCGGATTGTCGAAAAACACTCCGGCGCCGGTCCGCTCCTGCGGAAATTTGCGGAAGCCATGCCAAACCAGCGCCGCCACGGCTTGCCGCCCATAGCCCTGGTTCCAGTAGGATTTGCCGATCCAGTAGCCGAGGCGCGGCATTTGTCGCGGCGGATCGCCCGAACCCGGCCGCTTGACGCTGCCGCAGCCGATCACGGTCCCGCCTGCCAGCACGGCGAAATCGTCGCTGTCGCGCTCGCTCTCCCGCCTGGCCGCGAAAGCCGCGACGCTCTCGTGCGTGACCGGCCAGGGCACCTGCGCCAGCATTTTGACGATGTCCCAATCGTTCAGCAGCAGGAACAAAGCGGGCGCATGCTCCGGCGCCAGCGGCTCCAGGATCAGCCGCGCCTCCAGATCCACCGTAGCTGCGCGCGACGAAAGCATTGAGTCCCGGGCCTCAGCCGCACTAGGAAGCGGCTGCCGCTTCCTAGCCTCCGGCTCGATCCGGGACTATCCAAAAATAACGAGCTCCCTGCCTTTCGTCCGAGCGTCAACGCCAGCAGGCGCAGCCCCCTTAAGGGTCCGCGGAGCGGCAATTCCTGAAATGCCGGCGGCTCAGTAGCAGAATCGCGCCGTGCCGCCGTAGCCGACGAAATTGCCCTTGTTGAAGCTCGACGAGGAGCGCTGTCCGCGGCAGGAGACGTACCAGCGCGGCCGGAGCGCCCGATAGGCGTGAAACGGCGCCCGGCGATAATAGGCGCCCGGCCGGTGATAGGCGCGAGTGTAGGGGCGGCCGCCGTAATAGGGGCGGGTGGCGCCGAGGAATGTGCCCACGGCAAAACCGGCGGCGCCGGCAATCACCGCATCATCGGCATCGGCGCTCGCCGGAGCCGCGAAAGTCACTGCGCCAAGCGACAGTGCCAGTGTTGTCGCGACGGTTCTCACGAAACGCATATCGGCCTCCATTGGCTTGCCAAAGTCCTGTTGGCTGTTGCTGCCGATCATATAGGGTCCTCTTGGGTTCGGGCAGCGGTCTCAAGCCTGTTTCCATCGTCGGCAAGGTGCCGGCGCGCTGGACCATCTGCCGAGGAGGTTCTCATGCCGGTGATGCTGCATGGCTCGTGCCGCTGCGGCGCGGTAAAATTTTCCGTCGCCAGCCACACGCCGGTGCCCTACCAGCTCTGCTATTGCTCCATCTGCCGAAAGCAGGCCGGCGGCGGCGGTTTCGCCATCAATCTCGGCGCCGACGCAGCCACGCTGCAGGTCGAGGGGGAGGAGCATCTCGGGCTCTACCGTGCCGAGATCCACGACGAGGAACACGGGGCCGGCGAGGTCTCCTCGGCCGAGCGGCGCTTTTGCAAGAAATGCGGCTCGGCGCTCTGGCTCTACGACCCGACCTGGCCGGACCTCGTCCACCCCTTTGCCAGCGCCATCGACAGCGAGCTCCCCATCCCGCCGCGCCGCGTGCACCTGATGCTCAGATACAAGGCCGATTGGGTGGAGCCGGACATCCGCGACGGCGACGAGACCTATGAGCTCTACCCGAGCCTCTCACTTGCCGACTGGCACAAGAAGCATGGCGTGTGGGTCGATTGACCGGCTGTGCCGGCGTCAGCCACCCTGACCCAGGAAAATGAGATCCTCGATGCTGCTTGGCGGCGGGGCGGCCGGCGCCACGGCGAGCAATGGGTCGGCTGCCCATTCCCCCGTTGGGGGCGGGGCCGGCGGCGGAGGCACCGATGCTTGCACAGGTGCGGCGACAGCTGCACGCCGAGCCGGCTGCGGCGGCGACCGCCGAGGCTCTGCCGCGGCGATCGCGACGGAGCGCTCCGGCCGGGCGCGCGGGGTCGCCCCTGCCACCTCGACCTGCGTCCTGTTGCGGCCGCCGGCCGGCGGATTGCGCTTGTCGTAGAAGGCATTGCCGCCGGCAATCACCATGTAATGCATGTTCCTGTAGGGGAAATTGTAGCCGGCGGTGTGGAAGAACATCGCCTTGCCGACGCCGCGATGGCGCTTGCCGTCGAGCACCTGATCCGCCACGCGTTCGGCGAGCTCGCGGCTCCGCCCCTCTTTCATCGGCTTCGACAGGACGCCTGGGGCGAACTGGTTCTTCTGCCCGACGACGGCACAGACCGAGTCTGGAAATTTTTCCGATTCGACCCGGTTCATCACCACGGTGCCGACCGCCAGCATGCCTTCGGCGCTGGAGCGGTTCGATTCGAAATACATGACCCGCGCCATGCATTCCCGCTCGCGGCTGCCGGAGGATGAGGGCAGGCTGCCGCAGGAGGGAAGCGCCAGCAGCGCGGCGAGGTTCGCGCAGGTGAGGGCGTGCTGGAGGAATCGGGTCGCGCGCATTCGCCATCCGGAGGACAGGCGTTCGCGCCCGCCGATCCGCTGAGTAATCCGGAAAGCGGTAAAGAAAGGCTTGCGATGCAGGCTCAGCCCTCTCCCGACGGAGAGGGCCGCCGGGCGTTTGCGGAGGCTTAGAAGCTGCCGAGGTCGAAATCGCCGCCAAAGTCGCCGCCGGCATCCGCGCCGCCGACGTCTGTCTCGGCAGCGGCCTCGCCTCCCTCAGCGGTGTCGTCGAACCCGGCGTCGCCTGCCTCGCCTGCCGCGGCCGGATCGGGCGAGAACAAATCGGCGACCATGTTGCCGAGAAGGACGCCGCCGGCGACGCCCATGGCGGTCTGCGCCGCGCCGGCGAGGAAGCCGCCGCCCGCGCTGCGCCCCTGCCGGCGGGATGACCCGGCCGCGGGAGCATAGCGCCGGTGCCGCTCCGGCCTGCCGCCGCCGAACAGCCCGCCGAGCAAGCCGCCCTGCCCCTGGCCGGCCGGGCTCTCCAGCTCCGCAATCCGCCGCTCCGCCTCGTTCAGCGCCTCTTCCTGAACGACGATCGTCTGCGCCATGTAGTAGGCCGCCGCCGGATGCTGGGCGATCTTGGCGCGGATGAATGTCTCCGCCTCCGGGTCGCGCGGACCGGACCGGCGCTCCACCTCGGCGATTTTCTGGAACAGTTCCTCGATAGCCTCGCGGTCGCGCCGGTCCATCACCGTCTCCGTTGATCCCGTGTCGGGGTGCAATCGATGTAGGAACGATCCGTTCCCGGTCCAATGGCGGCGCCCCACGCAAAGAGGTGGACGCCGCCTCGGCAATCCACCTATGGAACGCGGCGGCGTGGAATTGACGGGAGCAGGATTTGGCCGATCAGAGCCTTGCGGAGGAGAAGCCGGCATCGAAGGCGGTGAACGGGACGGTCACGGCGATCCTCGTCGCCATCAGCTTCTCGCATCTCCTCAACGACACCATCCAGTCGCTGCTGCCGGCCATCTATCCGCTCCTGAAGGATTCCTTTGCGCTGACCTATACGCAGATCGGCCTGTTGACGCTGGTGTTCCAGCTCACCGCGTCGCTGCTGCAGCCGGTCGTCGGGCTCTATACCGACCGCCACCCAAAGCCCTATTCGCTTGCCGTCGGCATGGGTTTTACGCTGGTCGGCCTCATCCTTCTGTCGCAGGCGCCGAGCTATCCGGTCCTCCTCGTCGCGGCCGCTCTGGTCGGCATGGGGTCGGCGGTGTTCCACCCGGAATCCTCGCGCGTCGCGCGCATGGCGTCCGGCGGCCGCTATGGCCTGGCCCAGTCGGTGTTTCAGGTCGGCGGCAATATCGGCTCGGCGCTCGGCCCGCTGCTTGCCGCGTTCATCGTGCTGCCGCACGGCCGCGGGAGCATCGCGTGGTTCTCGCTGCTGGCGCTCACCGCCATCCTCGTCCTGTCGAACGTCGGGTCCTGGTACAAGCGTCAGATCGTCCATCATGCCAGGTCCGGCAAGCCGCACGCCGAGGCCCCTTCCCTGTCCTCACGGCGCGTCGTCGCCTCGCTGGCGATCCTGCTGGCCCTGACCTTCTCGAAATTCCTCTATCTCGCCTGCCTGACCAGCTACTACACCTTCTTCCTGATCCACAAATTCGGCGTCTCGGTGCAGGCGTCGCAGATCTACCTTTTCGTGTTCCTGGCGGCGATCGCCGCGGGAACCCTGGTCGGCGGGCCGGCCGGCGACCGTTTCGGGCGCAAATACGTGATCTGGTTCTCCATCCTCGGCATGCTGCCTTTCGCCTTGATCCTGCCCGAGGCAAACCTGTTCTGGACGGGCGTGCTCAGCGTCGTCGTCGGCATGGTGATGGCCTCGGCGTTCCCGGCCATCGTCGTCTTCGCCCAGGAGCTCATGCCCGGAAAAGTCGGCATGATCGCCGGCATCTTCTTCGGCGTCGCCTTCGGCATGGGCGGCATCGGCGCCGCGGCGCTCGGCATGCTCGCCGACGCCACCAGCATCGATTTCGTCTTCCGCGTCTGCTCGTTCCTGCCGCTGATCGGCCTGCTCACGGCGTTCCTGCCCAATCTGGAACGCCGAAGGCCCGCATAGAAGCGGCCGCGACAACCGACGGCCGGTCTCTCTGCCGGCCGTCAGGTCAGTGCGCGTGCTCCCAATTCTGCTCGACGAAGTCTCTCGTCTTGCTGAGGTGGATATGCGCGTCGACGTGGTCGACCCAGGCGAGCGGGATGATGTGGTGATGGCCGTGGCCGGTGCTCTGCCGGGTGAGCCTGATCCGGTCGGCCCCCTCCATGTGATCGACCACGCCAATCCGGCTGCCGTCGGAGGCGATCACCTCCATGTGCTCCTTGATGCTCTTGGCGTCGGCCATGTCGGTCTCCTTCCTGCGCCAGCTAAGCGTCCAGGGAAAACGCCCGGAGCCGGGGAATGGTTCGGCCGCGGCCGGAGGCACCTCGCCTCAATAACCGCAGCTGTTTCGAATCCAGCGGCTGGAGGCCCATGCCTCGCCGATGCCGGGCACGTAGACCCGATACCAATTGCCCTGGCGGTCGAAGATGGAGACGCGGTCGCCGTTGAAGAGCTCGCCGAGCTGGGTGGCGCTCCGCGTCGGGCCGGCGCGTACGGCAAGGAAGCCCGAGCCGGTCGAGGGATCGTAGACGCGGCTCAGGCCGGCGACGGTGCCGATGCATTCCTGGGCGAAGGCGGCGCCCGGAACCGTAAGCGCGGCGGCGACAGCCAAACCTAAAAGACGGCGCATGCGGATCTCCCTCTTCAAGGGTGAGCTGGAGCAGGTATTTGTTCAGCGAGCGGCAGCTGAAGATGGAAACGCGACTCGGGGATTGGCCATCCCTCGTCGCGAACGACTTCCAGCCAAAGATCGATGGCCACCTGCAGTTCAGCCAGGGCGGTCTCCGGTGAATCGCCGTGAGCAGAACAGCTCCTCAGGTCCGGAGCATCGCCGATCCAACAATCGTCCTCGTCGGACCAGAACACGACTATAGCGTAGCGCGGGTTCATTCTTGCTCTCGCGCAATCATCGCCGCCAGCGCCGGCCGAAGCGCCGGCAGTGATTCTGTCGCGATTTTCCACATGATCAGATCGTCAACTCTTTGGTATTCGTGCCGCAGGAGGTTGCCGATCGCTGCGATCTCCGGCCACGGCTGAGCAGGGTATCGCGACTTCATCTCCTGCGGAAGATGCCGGCTTGCCTCCGACACGATCTCGACGCACCGCTCGACCGCGCGCCGAAGCTTATGATCTCTGCAATATTCATCGAACGCCACGCTTCGGACCATGTCAGCTACGGCGTCCACCTCAACTAGCATGTCGCTGAGGCGAGCGCGGTGCGACCGCAACACTAGAATACCCGGACGGCTTCTGCCTCGATCTCCGGCCTGAGAAGCGGATGGAGACCATCGCGAGTCGTCAGGTCCGCCGGTCGGCCAAGAAGCTCCGACAGGCTCTCCCGGAGGCGGATGAGCTCCACGAAGCTGAACCGCTCCGGGTCATAATCGACGAACAGGTCAACATCGCTCTCCTCCTGCGCCTCGCCTCGGGCGGCCGAACCGAAGAGGTAGAGCGCAGTGACCCCCTGCGCACGGAGCGCATCGGCGCGATCACGAAGTGTGGCGAGCGTATCGGCGCGTGTCATGACGATGTTGTAGCACATGCGGGGACCGGTCGCTCAGTGAGGCATTCAGGTGACGCTGGCGTGCGCATTGGCGGCGGCATTACTCGCCTCGGCGGCTCGAAGTCCCTATAGACGAGGGTAGGCCGCCGAATAAGAGCTGGGTATGCAGTGCCCAAGTATTCGTAGGGGCGGGACAGATGGATTTCATGGGCGCACCTTCGCCGCCGGCATCCCAAATTTTGTTGGGAGATATTGGGTGGCGTATTTTCGCGGAAGGCGAAATTGATCGCCGTAGCGCATCTCAGCTCGAGCATTTCCTTATCGAGAACGCGGTCCCGGCTGCATCTACCATCGTGCTGCACTCGCTCGGCGGAAGCTTAGAGGATGGTATGTCGCTCGGTCGCGTTCTGCGCGAGCATCAGTTGCAAGCACATGTCGGGAGGAAGGGGAATTGGCACGAAGGGGGATTTTGGAGTGGGAACCGGGACAGTGCATGAGCGCCGCGGCACTCACTTTTCTGGGTGGAGAGTATCGGTCCGTAGGGGAGAGGTGCAAGTACCGGGTACACTTATTCACGTTCGGGCCTCACGAAAAAGACAGAGAAGGGAAAGCGCAGATACAATCAGCGGCGGTTATCGAGTACATCCGATCAATGGACGTTGATACGGAGCTTTTCACATTGGCATCGGAGACATCGCAACATGACATTCTTATCATACCGGAACCGACGCTCATAAGGTTGAACGTGGTAAACAATGGCCGGAAGAAGCCTCGGTGGACGATCGAAAGCTTGCCGGACGCCGTTTATCTGAAGGGCGAGCAGCACACGATGTACGGAATGAATAAGTTTCTGGTCGTATTTCCCGCAGCTGGAGACGTGATGCTGCACATCATTTTCGAGGCCGGTCCGAATGCCGAGGACGCAATGAAAATGGAGGCAGACCGGCTGGTCGTAGGGGACGAATACATCCCTATGCGTGAAAAGCGCGTAGGTCGGCTGAATGACCACGGCATGATCAATGCGACGTATGTGCTGGACGACGGGCTCCTCGCGAAGATCGCGAGCGCGAAGCGTCTGGGGATAATGCTTCAATGGTCAGAGAACGCGCCGATCTTCTTGGGATTTGACAGTATGCCGTTTGAGGAGGGTGCCGAAAAGCTGCCTGGCCTCCTGGCGATCTACCGGCGGGGACACGCCTAAGAAGCCACGTGCGAAGAGCGTCCTACGAGTGTTTGGAAGTCGTACCGCCCGTTAGCCGAAAATTCACTTCCCTCCCGCCCATCCCACACCCCTCACTCCCACTCGATCGTGCCCGGCGGCTTCGACGTCACGTCGTAGACGACGCGGTTGATCCCCCGCACCTCGTTGATGATGCGCGTCGCCGCCCTCCCCAAAAAACTCATGTCGAAGTGGAAAAAATCCGCCGTCATGCCGTCGACCGAAGTCACCGCCCGCAGCGCGCAGACGAAATCGTAGGTGCGGTAGTCGCCCATGACGCCGACGCTCTGCACCGGCAAGAGCACGGCAAAAGCCTGCCAGATGGCGTCGTAGAGGCCCGCCTTGCGGATCTCGTCGAGATAGATGGCGTCGGCCTTGCGCAGGATATCGAGTTTTTCGCGTGTCACCGGGCCGGGGCAGCGGATGGCGAGACCCGGCCCGGGAAACGGATGCCGGGCGACGAACGCCTCGGGCAGGCCGAGCTCGCGGCCGAGCGCCCTCACCTCGTCCTTGAACAGCATGCGGAGCGGCTCGACCAGCCGCATGTTCATCCGTTCCGGCAGGCCGCCGACATTGTGGTGCGACTTGATCGTCACCGACGGACCGCCGGTGAAGGAGACGCTCTCGATGACGTCGGGGTAGAGGGTTCCCTGCGCCAGAAAATCCGCGCCGCCGATCTTCTCCGCCTCCGCCTCGAAAGTCTCCACGAAGAGCCGCCCGATGATTTTTCGCTTCTCCTCCGGGTCGGCGACGCCGTCGAGCGTCCTTAGAAAAACCTCGCTCGCATCCACATGGACGAGCGGGATGTTGTAATGGCCGCGGAACAGGCCGACGACCTCCTCCGCCTCGTTGGCGCGCATCAGCCCGTGGTCGACGAAGATGCAGGTGAGCTGTTCGCCGATCGCCTCGTGGATGAGCACCGCGGCCACCGCCGAATCGACCCCGCCGGAGAGGCCGCAGATCACCCGCGCCCCGCCTACCTCGGCGCGGATGCGGGCGACCGCCTCGTCCTTGAACTGCGCCATCGTCCAGTCGCCGGGGAGCCCGGCGATCTTGTGGACGAAATTGGCGATAAGCTTTGCGCCGCCCGGCGTGTGCGCAACCTCGGGGTGGAACATCAGCCCATAGAAGCGCCGCGCCTCGTCCTCGATGAGGGCGAAGGGGGCATTCTCCGACGTGCCCTTCACCGCAAAACCGGGCGGCAGCGCGGTGATGCGGTCGCCGTGGCTCATCCACACGGTATGGTGCTCGCCGGGGTTCCAGACCCCTTCGAACAGCGCCGAGCCCGCCTCCACTTTCACCAGCGCGCGGCCGAACTCGCGGTGGTGGCCGCTCTCCACCTTGCCGCCGAGCTGCTCGGCCATGGTCATCTGGCCGTAGCAGATGCCGAGCACCGGCACGCCGGCCTCAAAAATTTCCGGCGGCGCGCGTGGCGAGCCGCCCTCCGGCACCGAGCCCGGCCCGCCGGAGAGGATCACGCCCTTCGGCTTAAGCGCGGCGAAGGCCTCGGACGCCTTATGGAACGGCACGATCTCCGAATAGACTCCCGCCTCGCGCACGCGCCGGGCGATCAGCTGCGTCACCTGGCTGCCGAAATCGACGATGAGGATGGTGGCATGTCTCTGGGCGGCGGCCTCCGGCATGGCTCATCGCTTAAGGAATCGCCGCGCCCGCCGCAACGCCGCTGCCGCTTCCTCCAGCGGCAAGTTTTCCGGTCAGCTGGCCCTTGGCCGCCCCTCGATCAGGCGGACTCGCCCGGCTTTTTCAGGAGAAAGCATCCGGTGATCTTCCACGATCCGTCCGGCTGCTGCTGGAGCGTGTAGAGCGCGGTCCATTCCTGGCCTTCGGCATCGACCAAGTCGACGATCTGCTCCAGCCCGGCCGGCGTTTGCCGTATCGCGCCGAAGGCATGCGAGCGCGGCCGGTAGACCGGCGCGTAGCCCTGCCGCACCATCTCCATGAAAATCTCCTCGGTCGGGAACATGTTTTGGATTCCCGGCGAGGCGAAGGAATAGGCGGCCGCCGCATCGTCGCGGAGGAACGCGCTGAGCTGCTGCTCGATGACGTTTTGGACCGTGGCGCGCTCGGCGTCGCTCTGGGCGGCGGACATGCCGGAAAGGCCGAAGAAGAGGGCAAGAACGAGAAGGACGCGCATGTGGGCCTCCCGCGAGTCGTGCCGCAATAATAGGCGGAACGTGTCAGCCGGCAAGCAGCGCTAAGTTCAATGCCAGTGGGTTTGCGCTGCCCCTACTCCATCCCGAGTTTTTCCTTCAGCAGCTTGTTCACCGCCTGCGGGCTGGCCTTGCCGCCGCTCGCCTTCATGACCTGGCCGACGAACCAGCCGAGCAAAGCGGGCTTCGCCTTGGCCTGCTCGGCCTTCTCAGGACTGCCGGCGATCACGTCGTCCACGATCTTCTCGATCGCGCCGCTGTCGGTCACCTGCTTGAGGCCACGTGTCTCGACGATGTCGCGCGGGCTGCCGCCCTCGGAAAACATGATCTCGAAGACGTCCTTGGCGATCTTGCCGGAGATGATGCCTTCCCGCTGCAGGTCGAGCAACTCGCCGAGCTGCTGGGCGCTTACCGGCGAGGTCTCGATGCTTTTGCCTGCACGGTTCAGCGCGCCCAAAATCTCGTTGATGACCCAGTTGGCCGCCTGCTTGCCGTCGCGGCCGCGCGCTGCCGCCTCGAAAAAGTGGGCGACCTCGCGGTCGGCCGTCAGCACTTCGGCATCATACGCGGAGAGCCCGTAGCCGCTCTGAAAACGCCGCCGTTTCTCGTCGGGCAGCTCAGGCAGCTGCTCCGCCAGCGCCGCCACAGTGGCCTCGTCCACTTCGAGCGGCAGCAGATCGGGGTCGGGGAAATAGCGATAGTCGTGCGCCTCCTCCTTCGACCGCATGGAGCGCGTCTCGCCGCGGCCGGGATCGAACAGCCGGGTTTCCTGGTCGATCGCGCCGCCGTCCTCCAGGACGCCGATCTGGCGGCGCGCCTCGTATTCGATCGCCTGGCCGGCGAAGCGGATGGAATTGACGTTCTTGATCTCGCAGCGCGTGCCGAGCTTTTCGCCGGGCCGGCGCACCGAGACGTTGATGTCGGCACGGAGATTGCCCTTCTCCATGTCGGCGTCCGACGTGCCGAGATAGCGCAAGATCGTCCGGAGCTTGGTCAGGAAGGCGCGCGCCTCGTCGGCCGAGCGCATGTCGGGCTGGGAGACGATCTCCATCAGCGCCACGCCGGAGCGGTTGAGGTCGACAAGGCTCAGCGTCGGGTGCCGGTCGTGCAGCGATTTGCCCGCGTCCTGCTCCAGGTGCAGCCGCTCGATGCCGATGCGGATTTCTTCGAACGCACCGTCCTTGTCGGGGCCGATCTCGACCACGACAGTCCCCTCGCCGACCACCGGCTGGTCGTATTGCGAGATCTGGTAGCCCTGCGGCAGATCGGGATAAAAATAGTTTTTTCTGGCGAAGACCGAGCGATGGTTGATTTTCGCCTTGAGCCCGAGGCCGGTGCGGATCGCCTGGCGCACGCATTCCGCGTTGATGACCGGCAGCATGCCCGGCATCGCAGCGTCGACGAAGCTGACATGATCGTTCGGCGCCCCGGCGAAAGCAGTGGCTGCGCCGGAGAAGAGCTTGGCCTCCGACGCGACCTGGGCATGCACCTCCAGCCCGATGATCACCTCCCAATCGCCGGTCGCGCCGGGGATCAGGTTTTTTGGATTGGTGTTGCGCGTCTCTTCGAAGGGCATGCGCGGTCCGGCCTGCAAGAAGGCCTTCCGTTAGTGCGTCCCGCCGGAGCCCGCAAGCGGTGGAGGCGTCGCGCTCAGGCCAGTGCCTCGCGCAGCATCCTGCCGAATTTTGCCGTATCGGCGCTCTTGATCACCCGCGCATTGGCGGGGCGCCGGACGAGGTCCGGATCGGCCAGGTCGTGGTCCGGCAGGACCGGCGACGACACGCTGCAATAGGCGCGGGTCAGCTCGCCCACCGTCTCCACGTCGACGAGGCAGTCGTCGGCCTCGAGAATGACGCTCTCGTCGAGCATGCAGGCGCAGGTGAGCGAATCCGGATGCGTCGAAAGCGCCGCCCGGTGGCGGTGGCGCGTATAATCCAGGGTCGCCTTGTTCACCTGCAGGAAGAATCTTGACAGCGGCGTGTCCATGCTCTCGATGGCGGCGAAATCCTCCTGCAGCAGCACGCCGGATTTCATGGTCAGCGTCCAGGTGGAGAGCGTGATCCTGAAGCCGGCATGCAGCACGATCTTTGCCGCTTCCGGATCGACGTAGAAATTGAACTCGGCCGCCGGCGTCACGTTGCCGATCCCGTTGTCGGTGCCGCCCATGATCCACAGGTGGCGGACCGCCTTGGCGATCCGCGGCTCCTTCAGATAGGCAAGCGCGATGTTGGTGAGCGGCGCCTGCGCCAGAATGGTGATCTCGCCGGGATTCTGCATGACCGTATCGACGATGACGTCGACCGCATGCCGCTCCTCCGGCCGCTGCCGCGCCTTGGGGAAATTGCCGTCGCTCATTCCGTCCCTGCCGAACACATAGGCGGCGTCGACGGGCTTGCGCAGCATCGGCAGCCGGCAGCCGGCATAGACCGGCACGGCGCCGCCCCGCCCCGCCGTCTCCAGCGTGATCAGCGCGTTTTCCACCTGCTGGTCGAAGGCGATATTGCCGTTGCAGATGGTCAGCGCCTCCAGCGTCGCCGCCGGATGGTTCAAGGCAAGAAGGATGGAGAAGCAGTCGTCGCCGGCAGTGTCGGTGTCGATGATGAGCCGCATGATGGGACCGGTATCTTTTGCCCATCGGTTAAGTGCGGCGGCACGCCGTTGCAAGCACGTGGGAGTTGCATGCACAAAAGAAAAGGCCGGGCTCGGCCCGGCCTTTGATCTTCTGCTCAGCCGCTCAGCTGCAGCAATATTCCGGCGGCGGCGGGATCTCGCCCGGCAACAAGGTCGTGCCGGTGACGCAGGTGAAATAGGGCGTGCGGGCCGGCACCGTCGGGCGGCCCTGCTTGTCGTAGAGGATCACCACCTCCTGCGGCCCCGGGCAGGCGTAAACCAGCGGGCGCTCGTCGGGATAGACCGTGAGATCGGCGGCCCCTGCCCGTCCGGCGGCTGCGGCCATCGCCGCGACGGCCATTGCGGACAGGATCGCGGCCGCCGCCAGCTGCCGCGCCAGCGCGCCTGTCGATTTACGCATCGAAAACTCCCCGGACTGTGTTTGCCCGGGCATTAAACGGGGAAGCGCGGCGGATTGCATCAAGGCGAGAGCACTCATGCCGGCATTACATCCGGCTTTGGTAAAAATTGCGCTAATCCCCGCCGATTCCCGTAATCGGCGCGCAACAGTCAAGCCGGATTGGCGAGCGACCGGGCGATTTCGCCACGCTCCTCGTCGAGGCTGCCGGTCGCCTCCGGCCGCCCGGCGCGGGCGTACCAATATCGGGCGTTGCCGAGATCGCCCTCCACCCGGTGCAGATGCGCATGCACCCAGGCGGCTTCCGGCGAGGGATCGTCCTGCACGGCTTTGTGCGCCCCATCCCAGTCGCCGGCGGCGAGGAGCGACAGGGATCGGCTGATGCTCATGGTCGTCGCTCCTCTTGCGTTACTCAGGATCGCCTGGTTGTGCCCGCCGGAGTGCCGCGTCCTTGCTGCGTCGGCTGTAGGCTTGGGGACGGTGCGATACAACGAGAATGGTCCACCGAGCGGCATTCGGGCGCAAGCGCACTCATGCCATGTGATAGGCGTGAACTCATAAACCTATCTACTCCAGGCTGATCTCCGGAGTAGCTCTGGGTGAGCGTCGACCGATACGCCTGTGCCTTAATCCACGTCTTCACCGCCTTCAGCGGACGGGATCATCGCCATTCCAAGTCACCGGAAAAATATCCATGTCACAAGCAGGAAGACTGGTATGAGGATGGCTCCTGACCAAAGCATGTAGCCGAAAAAGCTAGGCATGCGGACGCCCGCTGATTTGGCCATGGTGTAGACCATAAAGTTCGGCGCGTTGCCAATGTAGGTGTTTGCACCCATGAAGACCGCTCCGGCCGAAATGGCTGCTAATGTTAGGGCACCTTCGGTCATCAATTCACTCGGATCTCCGCCCGCAAGCTCGAAGAACACGATGTAAGTCGGAGCGTTGTCGAGAAAGGAGGACAATCCTCCTGTGAGCCAAAAAATCGCGGTGTTGTCCGGCGTGCCATCCGGGTTGCTGATGATCGCGAGTAGCGGCGCGAACGCCCCGTTTGGGCCCGCACGTAGCATGGCGAGCACGGGAATAATCGTAATAAAAATAGCTGCAAAGAGCTTGGCGACCTCCAGAATTGGCCCCCAAGTGAACGCGTTCGCAGTGCGAACAGTCTTCGGGGTCAGAGCCAATGAGATCAGAGTCGCTGCAACCATGACGAAATCACGAATGGCGTTCTCAATCGTCAGTTCGCTGCCAAAAAGATGGAAGGTGCCAATACGGAAGTTGGCACTGAACAGGATCGCCGCAATGATTACGGCGATGAGGCCAAAATTCACGCCGCCAGTCACTCGCACCGGTTGGTCGGGCGTTGGGTCCGGGCGCACGCGTCCTTCCCTTTTGTATACCCATGAATTGATCAGGAAGAAGACCACCAGCAGGCTTCCGCCGACGAATAGGGTCTCAAGCCACAGATGCTGAGTGGTCCAAAAGAAGTCCACGCCGCGTAAAAAGCCGAGGAATAGAGGAGGATCGCCGAGTGGGGTGAGCGAACCGCCAATGTTTGCAACGATGAAGATAAAAAACACCACCACGTGGACATTGTGAAGCCGATCGTCGTTTGCGCGGATGATAGGCCGAATCATGACCATGGATGCCCCTGTCGTCCCAATGAAACTAGCAAGTATACCACCAAAGGCTAGTAGCGCCGTGTTCGCCACTGGTGCTCCATGAATGTTGCCGCGAACTAGAATGCCTCCAGCCACTGTGAAGAGGGCTAGTAAAAGAAGGATAAAGGGGATGTACTCCAGCAGCATCGTGTGAGCGGCAGCGTGAAACACCGTTTCGATGCCGACGCCCGGAGTCATCGCGATTAAGATGAGCGCGGCCCAAAACGCAGAGACCTTGCCGTAATGAGCTTCCCAAAAGTGGTGTGCCGTCAAAGGCAGCAGGGCGATCGACAGCAGCATACCGACGAAGGGAAGTGCCCAAATCAGGCTTAGAGCGGTCCCGTCGATCTCTGCTGAGAACGCCGTCCCAGGCGACAGGATAAAAATCAGTGCAAGCGGGATGCCCGGCAGCAGCATAATTGTCGACCTTCTTCGATTGGCGCAGACACGCCAAGCATGAAATGGCAGCTTCAAATTTGGGTGGATGTGGGGAACCCCAACGCCCGCCTCTCCACGCGTTCTCGGACAGGGCGCCATTCGTCGATCGCATCCATGACGTCCGGGTTGCGCTTCCCTCCCAAGTAGGTCGTCACGGATGCGCGGCAGGAGTCAACAGCACGTCTGCCATGGGGCTGAGCTGTTAATGATTGCCACCCCGGTGGCGGTGCCGGGTACCTCGGTGTTCCGATCCGGCAGACCTTGGACGCCGTGGCTCAGCTTGACGCAGCGGCCCGGGTGTACCGATGCCAGGAGAGACGTTCTTGATGCTAAAGCCTAAACAGGGAGCCCCGCTCCTGATACTGATGCATTCGAATTCCAGAGCTTCTGCAGAACGATAGCGGGCCTGCAGCGTTCACGGGGCAATCGCGTGCTAAGCCCCCGGGCGATACTCGGCGAGCCCCGCCACGGAGGTGGCCGTGGCTGCCAGAGCAGACGAAGGAGACCCCGCGGCATGGCCAGCCCCGTAAAGAGTGCCGCCCCCCGCCCGGTCTCGGTTCTGCGCGAATTCCTCGACGGTTCGGCATCCGGCGGGCTGGTGCTCATGGCCGCTGCCGCGCTCGCGCTCCTTGCCGCCAACTCGCCGCTTGCGTCCACCTATTTCGCCGCCCTGCATGCCGATCTCGGGCCGCTCAGCGTCCAGCACTGGATCAACGACGGACTGATGGTGGTGTTCTTCCTGATCGTCGGGCTGGAGATCAAGCGCGAGGTCCTGGACGGCCAATTGGCGACGTGGAGCCGTCGCATCTTGCCCGGAATAGCGGCCCTTGGCGGCATGGTCGTCCCCGCCCTCATCTTCGCCGCCTTCAACTGGAACGATCCCGCCACCATCCGCGGCTGGGCCATTCCGTCGGCCACCGACATCGCTTTCGCGCTCGGTGTGTTGTCCCTGCTCGGCTCGCGCATTCCCACCTCGCTGAAAGTGTTCCTGACGGCGCTGGCGATCATCGACGATCTCGGCGCCGTGCTGATCATCGCGCTGTTCTACGCGGGCGACCTCTCACTCATCGACCTTGGCCTCGCCGGCGGCGTTACGGCGGTGCTCGTGGCGATCAACAGGAGCGGCGTGACGCGGCTCACACCCTATCTGGTGCTGGGCGCGCTCCTCTGGCTTTTCGTGCTGCGCTCAGGCGTGCATGCGACGATCGCCGGTGTGGTGCTCGCCTTCACCATCCCGCTCCACGCGGTGCGCGCCAAACCCGACGATATGGCGGGCTCACCGCTGCATAGGCTTGAACATGCTCTGCACCGCTGGGTGGCCTTCCTAATCATCCCGATCTTCGGCTTCGCCAATGCGGGGGTCTCTTTCGCCGGGCTGACTGTAGAGGATCTGACGGATCGCCTGACGCTCGGCGTCGCCCTCGGGCTGCTGCTCGGCAAACTGGTCGGGGTGTTCGGCAGCGCCTACCTCACCATCCGCCTCGGCTTCGCCGATGTTCCGATGGGAGCCGGCAAGCTGCAGCTCGTTGGAATCTCCATCCTCTGCGGCATCGGCTTCACAATGAGCCTGTTCATCGGCATGCTCGCCTTCGCGAACGATCTCGCGCTGCAGGACGAGGTCAAGGTCGGCATCCTGGGTGGCTCGTTGTTCGCCGGCCTGATCGGCTGGGCGATCCTGCGCGTCGCACCGCGCCAAATCCCGGCTCCGCCGCCACGTGTGAGGTCGTAGAACGTGTTCGGCGTCAACAGCGGCAGTTGCCAGCCTGCAATTCGGGCCGCCCCGCGTAGCGGGCGGAGAGCCTAACGGTTGCCGACCCGATCGCCCGCGAGGAGCGCGCGTTCCGCGACCAGGCCTTCCCCGACCACATCGAAAAAGGCCCGCACACGGGCGGTCCGCCTGAGATCGGCATGCGTGACGATCCATAGCTCGCGCTCAAGTTCCGGCACCGGGTCGGCCAGGACCCGCACGAGATCGGGCTCGGGGTCGCCGAGGTAGCAGGGCAGCACGGCAAGGCCCAAGCCCGCCTTGGCGGCCACGAGCTGATTGACCACGCTGTTAGTGCGGTAGACGAAGGCGCCGGCGGGAACCTGCGCGACCAGCCAGTCGGCGGCATTGACGCCGCTCACCCCCTCTTCCCAGCCGATGAAGGGGTGGCCGCCGAGCTCCGCCGGGCCGCCTGGGGCTGCCAGGCCGCCGGCCAGATCGCGGGCGGCGTAGATTGTCCAGGCGATGTCGGCGAGCTTGCGGCCGTAGAGGTCACCCTCGCGCGGACGCGTCACCCGCAGCGCGATGTCCGCCTCGCGGCGCGACAGGCTGAGAATCCTGTTGTCGATGGCGAGCTCGACGACGATGCCGGGATGGGCGCTGCGGAAACCGGCGATCTGCTTTGTAAGGAGGCGGTAGGCCAAGGTTTCGGAGGAGGTGACGCGAAGCCGGCCGGTGAGCCGATGGTCGCGGCCGACGAGCTCGCGGTCGAGCGCGGCCGTTTCCGTCTCGATCCGCTCCGCCGCCGCGGCGATGCGCTCGCCCGCCGCGGTCGGGGCATAGGTCCCGCCCGGGAGCCGCTCGAAAAGCCGGACGCCGAGGCCCTCTTCCAGCGCGCCGAGCCGCCGGAACGCCGTCGAGTGGTTGACGGCAAGCGCCTTCGCCGCACCCGTGAGCGACCCCGACCGCGCAATCGCGAGAACGAGGCGCAGATCGTTCCAGTCCTGCATTGCCTCAGGCTATCAGGCCCCCTTGCGCCGTTGCAAGCGCAGTTTTCTAAAACACTGATCGCATTGCGCCTCAGCTGACGGCATATCTCTCTCGTCGTCACGAGCCCCGCATGGCGGGCAGGAGTAAAACCATGTCTTACCGCTCATCTCTCGACCTCGAGGCCCAAAGCTACGGGATAGCGCTCCTGCGCGTCTCTCTGGGTGTCATGTACCTCGCCCACAGCGTGGTGCTGAAGCTCTTCACCTACACGCTGCCGGGCACTGCCCAGTTCTTTGTCGGTGTCGGCCTGCCGGGCTGGCTCGCCTACGTCACATTCTTTGCCGAGGCGGCCGGTGGCGTGATGCTGGTGCTCGGAATCCAGGCACGCTGGGTGGCGCTGGCGCTCAGCCCGATCCTGCTCGGAGCCGTCTACAGCGTCCATTTCGCCAATGGCTGGGTATTCACCGCGCCGAACGGCGGCTGGGAATATCCCGCCTACCTGTTCGTGCTCTCGGTCGCCCAGTTCCTGCTCGGCGACGGGGCCCTCGCCCTCAAGCCGGCGCAGAAGCTGCCGCGTTTGCTGGGCTCGAACCAGCCGGCGAAGGCCTTCGGCTGACCCGCACCGCACCGGCCGGGACGAGGCGAAGAGCCTCGCCCGGCCTGTCGCTGATCCACCAAAACTCCTTGGAGCCTCCGATGCCCTCCTACACGCTGGTGAGCCATCACCTCTGCCCGTATGTGCAGCGCGCCGCTATTGCGCTTGCCGAACGAGACGTACCGTTCAGGCGCGAGACGATCGACCTGGCGAACAAGCCCGACTGGTTCAAGGCGATCTCGCCGACCGGAAAAGTTCCGCTCCTGATCGTCGACGACGAGCACGTCCTGTTCGAATCCGCCGCGATTTGCGACTACCTCGACGAGACGCTGCCGAGCCGGCTGCACCC
This sequence comes from uncultured Alphaproteobacteria bacterium, assembly GCA_963846475.1. Taxonomy (GTDB): domain Bacteria; phylum Pseudomonadota; class Alphaproteobacteria; order Rhizobiales; family Afifellaceae; genus DASWJZ01. Next base: position 971,117 of record CAWJVZ010000004.1, read on the forward strand.
CGAGGATGCGATCGAGCGGGCCCGCCACCGCGCCTGGATCGAGTTCGCTTCCACGACGCTCAACGACATCGGCGGCCTCTACTCCGCCCGCGACGAGGCGGCGTTCGACGCGAAGATCCACGATCTCACCGCAAGGTTCCGCCGCATCGAAGCGGCGCTCGGCACCGGTCCGTTCTTCGCCGGACCGCGATTTTCTCTCGCCGATGCGGCCTTCGGACCGGTGTTCCGATATTTCGACGCCTTCGAGACCTTCTTCGAGACCGGGGTGTTCGCCGGCACGCCCAAAATCTTGGACTGGAGGCGGCACTTGTCGGCGCGTCCGAGCATCCGGGATGCCGTGGCTCCGGACTATCACGATCGCCTGCGCGCGTTCCTGCTGGCCCGAAATTCCTATCTCTCAGGCCTCATCCCCGCGCTGCCCGGCCAGCGCGCCGCGCCGGCGTTGCACGGCGCAAGGCAAGCCGCCTAACATGGGCGGCATGCCGGCTCACCAGGTCGCCTCAGTCGGGCGCGTCTCGTGCATGAACGCCCGATCTCGGCAGCGCGATCTGAACGGTCCAAGGATCGCCTGAATGGAGATGCAGCAGATCCGTTATTTCCTCAGCCTCGCGCGCACGCTCAACTTCACGCGCGCGGCTGAAGAATGCAACGTCAGCCAGCCTTCCTTGACGCGGTCGATCAGCCTGCTGGAGGCGGAGCTCGGCGGCGAGCTGATCCGGCGCGAACGGCGGCAGTCGCATCTGACGGAGCTTGGCCAGCGCATGCTGCCGCTGCTGCAGCAATGCTATGACAGTGCGATCTCGGCGAAGACGCTGGCCCGCTCGATCAAGACGAGCGAGGTCGCGCCGCTCTCGGTGGCTGTATCGCGAACCATCAACATCGCGCTTCTGACGCATGCGCTGAGCGAGCTGTCGCGCGCCTATCCGGGCATTCAGCTGAAGGTGAGACGCGGCACCGGCGCGGAGATCAACCGCATCCTCAAGGACGGCGAGGCGGAGCTCGCCATAGCGGGGCCGCTCGGCGAAGCCTGGGAACGGCTGGATCAATGGCCGATGTTCGACGAAGGCTACGAGCTGGTCGTCGCTCCCGGCCACGCGGTGGCGGAGCGCGGCGAGGTCGCGCTCGCCGACGTGGCGCGCGAACGCCTCATCCTCCAGGTCGGCTGCGAAATGGGCGAGGAGCTAAGCCGGCGGCTGAACGAGGCCGGGATTGCGCAGTCCGGCTGCCACGAGGTGGATACCGATCACGACGCGGTGGCGCTGGTCGGCGCAAAGCTCTGCCTGGCGATCCTGCCGGCCAGCGGCCCGAGCTCGGAGGGCTTGCGCCGGGTGCCGCTGAGCGGCTTCGACATGCGCCGGACAATCGCGGTCTACGGCATCGCCGGGCGCCGGCGCTCCGCCGTGGCGAGCACCCTCCTCAATATGCTGCGCGCGGCGGACTGGTCGGCCTATGCGCGCTAGGCGGCGCGGCGCATGGCCTCGATCAGATCTTCCATGGCCATGCGCTGGCGGTAGTCGGGATCGACATAGCGCGCCTTCACCAGCCCGTCGGCGCCGACGACGAAGGTCGCCGGGATCGGCATGAGCCAGGCGTCGTTACCCTGGCAGAGACGGAGATCGACGCCGGCGCTCGCCTGGAATTTTTGCATTTCCGCGCCGACCCAGATGACCAGGTTGAGCGACATCGCATAGGCGTTGTCGATGTCCGTCAGGATCGGAAACGGCGCGCCGGCCATCGCCTTCAGCATGATTGTGTATTTCTGCCGGTCCGGAGTGATCCCGACGATCGCCCCGCCGACCGCCCTCACCTCGGCGTACGCCTGCGCCAGGGCAGCCGTGTTGGTGCGGCAATAGGGGCACCAATGGCCGCGGTTGAAGACCAGCGCCACGGGGCCGTTGTCGATCAGCTCCTCCAGGCCGACGAGCCGGCCGGCATCGTCGGGCAGCAGGAATGCCGGCATCGCATCGCCCACCGCGGGAGCGTTCGCCCCGGCCCCGGTTTTCTTCAGGCGCGCAACCAGGCGGTCCACCGCCTCGGCGAACGGCGGGCTGTTCGCCCGCACCGTGTCGGCCACGAGCTGCAGCCTGTCGTTCAGCGAGCCGTCCATGTCTCCGGATTTGCGGAGCACGTCATCGACTGTTTGCAGGAGTGAATGCGAGGACATCGACGGCTCCACAGGTGCAAGCGGGCTCCCCGCCTCGGCTGACGTGAAAGTATATAAACGAGAGCGCGCCTGCCAGTGCGCTGGCGGCATCGAATCCATGTCTTTGCTGGCTGAAGCGGCAGGTCGCGAAGCGCGAGCTTCGCTGCCCCGCGCTTCTGCAGCGGTCATGTTTCGGCCGCCGATAGCGGCTAGCTATCGGAACAATTGCGGATCAATATTTCCGCCGGAGCGCGCCGCGCGGCGTAATGGCGACGACGCCGACAGCGGACGTCTCATCGAATGTGGAGAAAGCCATGAACAGAAATCCAGCCCTTTCCGGCCTGGCGCTCGCCGGCGCGCTTGCCGCCGTTCTGAGCGCCTTGGCCGCCCCGGCCTCCGCCGGTCCGGTAACGGTCACCGCCGACAAGGAGAAATGCTTCGGCATCTCGCTCGCCGGCAAGAACGACTGCGCCGCCGGGCCCGGCACCACCTGCGCCGGCACCAACAAGGTCGACTTCAACGGCCTTGCCTGGAAGCTCGTCCCCAAGGGCACCTGCGCGACGGTTCAGACGCCGTTCGGACCGGGCTCGCTTGAGCCGGTCCAGCGGCCTGCCTGAGCGGAAGCAACGACAGGAGGAGCGGCGGCCGCCCGCCGGCCCCGCTCCCCCCAAAAAATTTTGGAGGAGACGATGCTCCGCCCGATGTCGCTGCCGACCTATCGCGCCGCTGCCGCCATTCCGCCGCGCGCCGGAATCGGCCTCAAGCTCGAACATGCTCCCGACATTTTTCGCGATGCGCTCGGCGTCGGCTTCTTCGAAGTGCATGCCGAAAATTACATGGGCGACGGCGGCCCGCCGCACGCAATCCTGGCTGCCATGCGCGAGCGCTTTCCGATCTCGCTGCACGGCGTGGGGCTGTCGATCGGCGGCGCCAAAACCCTCGACCGCCAGCACCTGGCGCGCCTGCAGCGGCTCGTCGCCCTCTATCGGCCCGGCCTCTTTTCCGAGCACCTCGCCTGGTCGAGCCACAACGAGGCCTATCTCAACGACCTGCTGCCGCTCCCCTACAACAAGGCGACGCTGCAGCGCGTTGCGACGCATGTCGACCAGGTGCAGAACGTGCTCGGCATAAAAATGCTGCTGGAGAACCCCTCCGCCTATGTCGGCTTCGACAGCGCGACGATGGGAGAGATCGAGTTCTTGGCGGAGCTGGTCGCCCGCACCGGCTGCGGCCTCCTCCTCGACGTCAACAACGTGCACGTCTCCGCCAACAATCTCGGCTTCGACCCGTTCGCCTATATCGACGATTTTCCCGTCGCCTCGGTCGGCGAGATCCATCTCGGCGGCCATGCCGTCGATCGCGACGACGACGGCTCGCCTCTCCTGATCGACGCCCACGGCACCCCCGTGGCCGATCCGGTCTGGGCGCTGTTCGAGCACACGATCGCGCGTACCGGGCCGGTGCCGACGCTAATCGAATGGGACAACGACGTCCCGGCCTATGCCATGCTCGCCGCCGAAGCGGCGCGCGCCGACCGGATCATCCAGAGAATCCTGCCGCTGGGCCTATCGGCTCAGCGCCTGAGGGAGATTGCCATGCGCGAGACCTTGGAGACCCAATTCGCCGGCGCGCTCCTCGACCCGCGCGCGCCGCCTCCCGCCGGCCTGGTCGCCCGCGCCGGCGCCAGTCCGGCCCGCCGCTTCGCGGTCCACCGCAACAACGTCGTGGCCGGGCTGATCGGCGCGCTGCAGGCGCGCTTTCCAGTGGTCGAGCGCCTGGTCGGCGCGGAGTTCTTCCAGGCCATGGCCGGGCTCTATGTGACGGAAGACCCGCCGCGCTCGCCGATCATGTTCCGCTACGGCAGCACTTTTCCGGCCTTCATCGAGGCTTTCCCGCCTGCCGCGCCGGTGCCTTTTCTGGCCGATGTCGCCCGGCTCGAGCTGGCGCGCGGCGCGGCCTACCACACGGCCGACGTGGTGCCGCTGCAGCCCGGCGCCTTCAGGGATCTCGATGCCGAGGCTCTGCTGCAGACGGGCCTGCGGCTGCACCCTTCGGTGACGCTCATCACCTCACTCCATCCCATCTTGTCGATCTGGGAGGCGCATCGGCAGGACGGCGAGCCGCATGTGGCCCGGTGGGAGCCGGAGGCCGCTCTGGTCGCGCGCCCCGAGCTCGAGGTCGAGGTGCATCTGCTGCCGCCCGGCGGTTTCCCCTTCCTCACCGCGCTGTCCCAGGGCGCCAGCATCGCCCGCGCCGCCGCCATCGCCGCGGCCGAGACGCCGGGCTTCGATCCCGTCGCCAATCTGACGCTGCTGGTCGATGCACGGATCGGCGTAAAGCTCGTCACCGCCCGCGCCTGCTGAGGCGCTGTCGTCGGTAGTGTCTCAGTTGAAGTTTGCCGGCCTTGACGATCTATCGCGCCGGGCCCTGCCGCTCCTATATGTTTGACGGAACGCAGGAGTGGAAATGACACCCGACGCGGTTGAAGACGCCAGAAAGCGGCTGGACGCTGTCCTCGCCCAAGGCTATGGGCCGGTAAATGTCGCGATTGGCGAAGTTCTATATCGCGAGCTTTGGAAACGCGGGCTTCTGCCTTATCGCTTATTCGGCAACGTTGCCTTCCCTCAGCCACTTTCTCACCCCTGCTATGGCGAGAGAGGGTGGGCAATCTGCGATCCCGATATCGACCCTGAAGGATTTCTCGTTGGAAAGGGTGGTGAGTAATGCCACGCCGACCTAAAGGCGAGAAGCGCCCCGCAGACGTGATCGGCAACGCCGTCCAGCCGCCCCTATGCGCTGGAAGAAGGTTTAGGTTTAGGTATAACTAAGTCTAGCTCCTTTTGATCGCCAAATCGTTCGGCGATTCTTCCCTCGTAAATATCCTTATCGCCCGACGATTCGGCCATTTCGAGAACTCGGCCAAGGTGGATTCGTAGGGCGCGCGCCCCGATGTCGTTCAAAAACTGGAAAAGCTTCAGCTGCCTGTTCCCGTCCTTCGCCTTAAGGGCGCGGAGCAGATTTAGAATCTTTCCGCTGCTCTTCGCCAGAGGGTGATACACATGACGGACTGTCAGGTGCTTGAAGTGCCAAGGTTTCCCCCGATCTGGAATGGGTATATTGTAGAGTCTATGCCACTCCATATATAGTTCGTTTGGAAACTCCGGTTCGTATTTCTTTGCCTCTTCCAAAACATACAATTTAAAAGCAGCAATTACTTCTTCTACGGAGGGATTGTATCCCGCCAGTGCATATACGAGGTCGCGAATGCCAGATTTTGCCGACGCTCCGACGATGATATGAGCTTGCGTAATAATTCTCTTATACCGCTCGGCCTTCAAAGCGCCCGCTGCTTCTGCCGATATGATCGCGTTGCAAATATCGATCAACAAAGCCGTGTCGAGGCCGTGAATCGTGATCGGCGGCACGCCGCCGCCGCCGGTCGACCATTGAAATTTAACAGGATTTTCGATTTTCTCGCGAAGGTCCCCGCCGACGTAATTGGACATAGCGCGGGAGTTTATGAAGCTCGGAAATGAGTTCCCGCGCGGTGAAAGGCCCAACAATTTAGCCATGCCTGTCTGGCTAATGACCGCAGTCTTCGCAGGATCATCGAGGACGTAGCACTCTACATCGACCCCGAACTTCTCCTTAAAGGTCCCTGCGTGAGTCGCGTTAGCAGGCTTGGACCCCCATCGCGCGGTAGCAGCCTTGTGAGCGATCTCTTTCCTGCGGACCGCAGGCAGCGAAGCCGCTCGCGCTTTTGCTGCAGCCACTTTCGTTCGGTCCTTCATGTGCAAGCATCCTCTGTCAGAGACTCTGCTTGCAGAATGCACAATGCCGGTCCAATGTGCAAGCATCTTTTTTGCCCTGGATGCTTGCACATGAAGCTGACATTCAAGCAAGGACCTGGCCGGCGCGGTTCCTGCAAAAAGAAGGCGGCTTAGGCCATGTTGAACATGTCGCGAAGCCGGAACGCGGCCTCTTCCGACACGACGTGGGCAATGATCTCTACGCCGCACAATTCGTCGGAGCCACGTCTTTCATACAGGAAATAGCCGCTGGGGTTGGCAATTTCCTGACCCGACATTGCGAGCCATCGATCGGTCAAAGGGGCGAGGCAGAGCGTGCGTTCATCATCAAGGTTCACGCTGAAATAGAACTCGTCCATAATGCCGCCTCGGAGTTCCGAATCATGCCTCAGAAAACTCATCGGAAGGTTAACAATCCGCAAATTTCGGCGCGCTACCTCGCCGACTACATGGCCGCGTCCGAGCAGGCCGCCCGCACTATCGTCCGAAAATGCAAGTACCAAGCCATCGCCCGCGTTGTCCAGCATGACGAGGCGAAGCTAGCCGCGTCAACGTTCATCTCCGGCGGTGGAACGGACATGGACGGCCTGCTTGCCAAGGCGCAGAAACTCCGCGACCGGATCACTGAGGATGATTTCGAGCGCAGCGTATGGGATCACAACGCGGACTACATTGAGCGCCTCGCGAAGGTCTTCCCCGGCTTGAAATTGCCCAAAGCGGAACTGATGCCCCCCGGAAACTGCCCGGCGATAAATGTGAACGGGGTTAAGGTTACGGCCGAAGTACACTTCCGGCTTCGTCGTCTCACCAAAACAAACAAGGTGCGGATCGGCGCTGGCATGTTCCGCTACGCAAAGGGAACTCCACTTCCGACAGGTGTCGCAGAGTGGCAATCGGCGTTCCTCTTCGGATACCTTCACCTTATCCCTATCGAAGAGAATGCCGAGCCGGAACTTAAGCTGTGCCTAACTGTAGATGCCCAGGCCGGCGTGTGGCACCCGGCGCCGACGGACTCCATAAGCCGCTTCAAAAACATGCAAGCCGCCTGTGCCACCATAGCCGAGAGATGGCCGAACATACCACCGCCGCCGAACGCGGTTTTTTGATTACAACCGGGGTTGCAAGACACATGAGTAATTCACCCCCGCAGCCGCACCCGCTCACGTCTGTCATGCAGCTCTCTGTCACCGCAGCCGCCCTGCTAGTGGCGGCAAGCGCAGTCACGTTCGCGGTGCTTACCGCGTTACAGAAGCGCAATGCTGACTTGGTGGGCATCGGCGTCAGCGTTCTCAGAGCCGACCCCACAGATCAAAACCAAGTCGGGGCAGCCCGGGAATGGGCGCTCAATCTCATCGACGCGAACGCCGGCGGGGTGAAATTCTCGCAAGAAGCGCGAGCCGCGCTTCTTCGGCAGCGACTGCCGTATGGCAGCACCTACATTGCGCCCTATAGCAGTACTTACACTCCGCCCGAACTCATGGGACGCTTCATTGAACCCAGCAGCGGCCGTATATTCGATCGCCCTGGATTCGATCCGCTGACGGGAAACCGGCTTAAGCCTCTCAGCCCGGAAAATTCAAACTGAGACATGCGCCGGACGGCGACTTAAACAAGAAGCGTGCCGCCTAAGGAGGGATAGAATGGCTGCGAAGGGTGACGTTCCGCACGACGATTACAAGTCCGGTTACATCGTCGGTTTTCAGGCTATCAAAGGTGTCGCTCCCGCGATTCCTGCGACCCCGGCTCAACCCGCGACGCGTGCAAATATGACACCGTTTCTGATGGGCGTTCGAAAGGGCCTAAAGAGGGCTGGAGTCAAGTTGGATTAAGGTCTTCGATTTCAAACTGAAGCACTACCAGCGAAAGCCGATACTATGAGCGAGGCTTGGGTCTATCGCAGGTTAGTGATTCTGACCGGGTTTTGCCGGATTGGCTGGACATTCCTATCACCCGCTAGTCCAGCGCGACGAGAAGGCCGTCTTGTGCAGGCCTCAGCGGCTTGCGAGGCCGTGCGCCGGGATCCGGGCGAGGATGGACGTGTTGCCTGCGCGGTGCTCGATCGTGATGACGGTTTGTGGGCCAGGAGCCCTCGGCCGGTCGCCTTTGGCGGCAAGCGGAAAGGCTTCGCCGGCCCGGCTGCTGGTGAGCGGGCCGGCCGCGGTGCACTTTGCGAAATATAGTTTCGTGCGGCTTCATAAGACGCTTCGCGTCACGCCGGCTATGGCGTAAGCAATCGGCTATGGTCGCTAGAAGACCTCGTCGAGGACACGTCTCAGCGATGACTGACGCCCTTCAAACTGCAATTATCCAGGTACCTATCTCAGTTATTGTTGCTGCAGCGACAGCAGCCATTACGGTTTGGCTTTCGCTTCGGCGTTTCTACCGCGAGAAATGGTGGGAAGAGAAAATGCGGGCCTACAGAAACATCATCGATTCCTTGCACTACATAAAACGCGATTCGGAACTAAGCTACAAAGCCGAGATTGAAGGATGGAAGACGGACACGGAATTCTTCGATAACTTGGGGCAGAAACATCAGCTGGGCTGGTCAGACATTCTGAGAAACGTCGACACTGGTGAGTTCATCCTGTCGAGCGAATCCATTCGCGTTCTTCAGGAGTTTATTACCGAAACCCAAGCGGGGCGCGATCCAAATATCAGTTATGCGGAATCGATGGAGATCGACCTCGCTGCTGTGGAACGCTGCTTGCCACGCATTAAGGCGGCCGCGCGAGCCGACCTCCGCCTTCCGTCATGGCGGGCGTGATTAGGTAGACGGCCGTCAAATTAGGATACTACGACGATCATCCCGGCTCTCCCACCTTCTGCACAGCTCGCAGAGGCCCGGCTCAGCGGGCGAGAGCCGGCACCGCGTTGGCGCGCCAGATGAGGTGATCAAGCGACAACACGCCGTGGAAATACTGTTTCCTGTGTTCGTGATGGCGCTGGGGATTACCGTTCTTTCGTTCGTTGCCAAGGCGCTTGGCGACTAGCCCAAAGGCGGCCTTGCCAAACGTGCCCCCGATGACTTTCGTTGCTACAACTTAGGTTATGCCGGGCGGGCCGATCTGAACGTCGAACCCAATCGCAATGAAGATGGCCCCGGCCAAAATCATCAACATGACGATGATCGGGGAATATGGCTCTACGCTCGGCAAGAGCATCATCTTGTGCACGACACCGCCGGAAGACGGCCGCATTGCCCATGCTAGCCATAGGGCGACCAGAATGAAAACCACCCCGATTGTGACCTCTGTTGTTGCCATGCGCGCCCCCGTTCTCGTCCGCTGACCATACAGGAGCGGCAGCGCAGGCGCGAGAGCGCAGCGAGCCGGGTAGTGGGGCATTTTGAAATTATGCCATGCGACAAGCGGTGCCATGGCAGCCCCAAAGCGGCCGGTTTATCTGAGCGTTCTCCGGACGATTGGAGACCACCCATGAACATGTTCCGTGGCACATTCGCCAAGCGTCTCATGCAGGCGCTTCTTCTCACGGTCGCGGCCGTGAAGCTCTACGCCGTCACGCATCACTGAGGCGCGCAATGGCCTACACACTTGCCGGTTTCGGCATCCTGTTTGTGACGGCCCTGCTTGGCGGGTTCATTGACTGGGAAGTCGAGCATGTTTTCTCCCATGCGGCACTTGCTGCCTTCATAACGGGCGCCTTCATGATCTTCGGGGCAGACTGGCTTCTCCAGCGCACCGCTTGGGGCAGGCGGCATTCGGAAGGAATGGGCCCGCCCGATCTAGACGCGCTCAAATAACGTTGGCGCGCTTCCTATGAGGCCCGCGCTTGGCCGGCACATCATGCGCCGCGACCGCCGACACGATCACGGCGGTCGCCAGGCCGCCAAGGATTTTAACGATCATCCCGGCTCTCCCGCCTTCGGCACAGCTCAGAAAATCCCGGCTCAGCGGGCGAGAGCCGGCGCCGGCGCGTTGGCGCGCCAGATGAGGTGGTCGAGCGACAGCACGCCGGGGCCGCGCGCGATGATCGTCAGCAGCGCCGTCGCCCACAGCAGGTGCTCGGGCCAGCCGGAGGGATAGACGAAGAGCTGGATCACCGCCGTCATGCCGAGGAGCGCCAGCGCCGACAGCCGCGAGGCGAGTCCGAGGACCAGGAGCACGGGAAAGACGTGCTCGGCCGTCGTCGCCAGATAGGCGGCGACGTCGGGCGGCAGCAGCGGCACCTTGTACTCCTCGCGGAAAAGATAGAGGGCGGTGTCGTTGAGGTGAAAACCTTCCACCTTGGTCTGGCCGGAGCGCCAGAACAAAGTCGCCGCGGCGACGCGCGCCACGGCCGACAAAAAACTTTGCGGGATGCGGTCCGCGAGGGACCGGCCGGCATCCAAGAGAGCAATGGGCGACATCGGGGTCTCCTGCTGTCGAAGTGGCGCCATTCATGTCGACGGCGTGGTGCCGCATTGAGCATGCCCGCCCGTCATTATGGAAATGCCGGTCCTCCATCGTAACAATAGCGGAAAACTATGCCGGTTTTGCTGGCTTTAGGCGCCGCGCTCCGGGATGATCGAAATACTCCCGGAGGTCGCATTTTGCGCATCGGCGTCCGCCTCGCCCTTTCCCTCTTCGCCATCGGCTCCATCGCGCTCAGCGTCGGCGCCGTGCACCTCCTGTGGTCGCGGACCGCGGAATCGACCAGCCGCTCGCTGGTGGAGACGATCAATGGCCAGATCGTCGGCGCGGTGGAGCAGGAGCTTGAGCAGATCGCGGCGCAGGCCCGCGCCGCGCACGGCGCCATCCGCACGCTCTTCTATCAGAACGTCCTCGACAGCCGCGAAGCCGACAAGCGCGAATTCGTCTTCCTGGCGCAGCTGCAGGCGCAGGAGCGCATTCTCGTGGGTCGTCTTCGGCTGGCCGAACGGCGATTTCTTCGCCTCGCACAAGATCGGCGACTCGAAATCGAGATGGTCGAGGTCGCGGAGATGGAAGGCAGCCGCCAGCGCCGCACCGACCGCTACAAGGTGGTGATCGGCGATATCCAGTTCGAGGAGCGGCGCTTCGAGCCGTCAAATTTCGAGGCGACGGCGCAGCCCTGGTACGAGGTGGGCTTTGCGACGGAAGTGCCGCGCTGGACTCTACATCACCGAGCATCCGAACGGCACGCATCCCGCGCTCGCCTTCACCGGGCCCGTCGACGTCTACACCAGGCGCGTCGGCGTGCTCGCCATCATGATCCAGCACGAGCGGCTGTCGCGCTTTCTTGCCGGGCTGGCGGTGGGGCGGACCGGCTCCGCCTTCATCCTGAGCGCCGACGGACGGGGCGATCGCCGTGCCCGATGCGGAGGCCGACGAGACGATGGGCGCCGACTTCGTCAACCAGCCGCTGCTGCCCGTCGCGAGGGGCGCGCTCGCACGCGCGGCGCCGCCGCCCGGCAGCCGCCCGGCAGCGCCCGGCGCCATGCGGCATGTCCACGACGGCGCCGCCTATGCGGTGACGCTGACGCCGCTTGCCTTCTCCGACTGGGTGCTGGCCACAGTGATCCCCGAGGCGGAATTCTTGGGGCCGGTGGAGGCGACGACGCGGCGCCTCGCCATCGGCATCGCCGTCGGCTTCGTGCTGTTCGCCGGCCTCTCCGTCGCGCTGGCGCGCCAGCTCATCGCGGCGCCGCTGGCGACGGTCGCCGGCGAGCTCGCGCATGTCGAGCGCTTCGACCTCGCAAAAGTGCGGCGGCATGCGTCGCGCCTCAGCGAGATCGACGCCCTTTCCGATGCGATCGCCCGCATGGCGTCCGGGCTCGCCGCCTTCGGAAAATACCTGCCGGCGGATCTGGTGCGGAGCCTCGTCGCCGAGGGGATCGACGCGAAGCCCGGCGGCGTGCATCGCGACATCACGATCTTCTTCGCCGACATCGCCGGCTTCACCGGGCTCTCCGAGCGCCTCGGCGACAGGATCGTGCCGCTCCTCGGCGCGTATCTCGACACCCTGTCGCGGGCCATCGCGGCGCATCACGGCACCGTCGACAAGTTCATCGGCGACGCCGTGATGGCCTTCTGGGGCGCGCCGGCCGACAATCCGCGCCATGCGCTCGATTCGTGCCGCGCGGCGCTGGCGTGCGTCGCGGCGTTGCGCGAGGCCGTCCTCTGCGACGATGTCGGCGCGCCGCTCGGCATGCGCATCGGCATCAACTCCGGCCGCGCGCTGGTCGGCAACATCGGCTCCGACACGCGCCTCAACTACACCGCCATCGGCGACACCGTGAACATCGCCAGCCGGCTGGAGGGCGTCGCCAAGTCCTACGGGGTCGGCATCGTCATCGGCGAGAGCACGCGGCGGAGCGCAGGCGATGCCATCGTCGTCCGCGAGCTCGACCGCATCGCCGTGCTCGGGCGGGCCGAGGGCATCGCCATCTTCGAGCTGCTCGGGCTCGCCGAAGACGGCCCGCCGCCTGCCTGGGCCGGCCTCTACGAGAGGGGCCTGGCGGAATACCGCCGCAGAAACTTCTGCCGCGCAATCGAGCTTTTCACCGCGGTCGTGGCCGCCAGGGGCAGCGACCCGCCCGCCGCCCGAATGATCGAGCGATGCCGGCAATTTGCGGCAAATCCGCCCCCGGCGGAATGGGCCGGCACGACGGCGCTCGACACCAAGTAAAACCGGCGGCGGCATAGCCTCGCCGCATGATCCCGATACGGCCTTTATATTTTTCGCACGGCGCGGCCTGAGCGAGATTGCCTCCCGACCTGAGGGGTTGGAGGAAGCTCATGGCCGGGATTGCGATAAAGTGGCTGCCGCATGTCGTGATCGTCGGCGCCGGCTTCGGCGGCCTCACCGCCGCCAAGGCGCTCAAGAAAGCGCCGTATACGGTGACGCTGATCGACCGCCACAATTACCATCTGTTCCAGCCGCTCCTTTACCAGGTCGCCACCGCGGCGCTGTCGCCGGCGGACATCGCCGCGCCGATCCGCGGAATCGTTCGCGACCAGGAAAATTGCAGCGTTGTGCTCGCAAAAGTGTCCGGCATCGACACCGCACGGCAGCGTGTGCTCACCGACCGCGGCCCGATCCATTACGACCACCTGATCGTCGCGACCGGCGCCCGCCACGCCTATTTCGGCCACGACGAATGGGAGAATTTTGCGCAGGGCATCAAGAAGATCGAGGATGCTACGGCGCTCAGGCGCAAGATCCTGCTGGCCTTCGAGTTCGCCGAGACCGAGCAGCGGGCCGAAGAGCGGCGCCGCCTGCTCAGCTTCGTCATCGTCGGCGGCGGGCCGACCGGGGTGGAGATTGCCGGGGCCGTCGCCGAGCTGGCGCGGAAGGCGCTCGCCGCCGATTTTCGCAACATCGACCCGCGCGACGCGCGCATCGTCCTCGTCGAAGCCGGCGAGCGGCTGCTCCCCTCGTTCGACCCAAAACTCTCGGAGAATGCGCGGCAGTCCCTGGAGGCGCTTGGGGTCGAAGTGCTGCTGAACAGCGCCGTCACGGAATGCGACGCTTCCGGCGTGGCGCTCGGCGACACCCGGATCGACAGCCGGACCGTGGTCTGGGCGGCCGGCGTGCGCGCCTCGGCGGCGGGCAAATGGCTGAACGCCAGGACCGACAGAGCCGGGCGGGTGATGGTCGGGCCGGACCTGAAAGTGCCGGGCTACCAGAACATCTTTGTCATCGGCGATACCGCGCATGTCGCCGGCGAGGACGGCAGGGCCCTCCCCGGCGTCGCCACCGTCGCCAAGCAGCAGGCGCAATACGTCGCCTGGGCGCTGATGCAGAAATCGCTCGGGCTCGGCGTGACGCCATTCCGCTACAAGGACCCGGGGTCGATGGCAACGATCGGGCGGAAACGCGCCGTGGCCGAGATCGGCAAGCTGAAACTCAGCGGATTCCTAGCCTGGCTGCTGTGGTCGCTCGCCCACATCTATTTCCTCATCGGCTTCCGCAGCCGCCTGTCGGTGGCGCTCAGCTGGGCCTGGAGCTATCTCACCTTCGAGCGCGGCTCGCGCCTGATCACCGGGCCCGACGAGGTCGTCGAACTGGCTGCGCCGCAGCCGGTGCCCGAGCGTAAGGTGCAGCCGCTCCGCGGCGCGGCATAGCTTACCCCACGCATTTTGGGTAATGGTTCTCAGCAACAGCTGAACAGCTTGAGCTCTCGTCCTTAATGTGATGCGCTCGGGAGGCCTCGGGGGGATCGGCCTTGACACTGGACATCTTCATCAGAAAATGGACCCATCCCAAATACCCGCCGGAGATGATCTCGTGTGAAGAGCTCCTGCGCGCGGAGGGTAGATTTGGTTTTTATTATCCGGTCGATTATAAGACAGCGGTCGAGCAGTTCGGCCTGCCTCATCTCACTATTGCTTTACTTGAGGCAGTAGTTGGGAGAGGCATTGACCTCGATTGCGTGATGGAATTCCTTAATCCAGAAGAAGCGATTACTGCAACATTGGCGTGGCGCAAAGTTGGGCTTCCTAGGAATCTCGTAGCATTCGCGAGCGATCCGAGCGGGCACTTGTTCTGCTTTGACGCTGACGAGTTGCATTCAGAAAGCACCGCAAGTTCGACGGTATGGTATTACGATCACGATTTTAATACAGCAAGGACGGTTGCCCCGAGTTTCCTGGTTTGGATTGAAGCCTTCTGCGGCGTCGAACCTATGCCCAGCCAGGCATAACCGGGCGCGCATCATAGCCGACCGTAGCGAAACGGGCGGCTGCGCGGTCGCGGGTGCCCTTAAGTAAACTGGAGTTAAGGACAGGATTGGCCCGGAGGAACTCAAGGCCGCCGATTCTTCTGTGCCTTCCTGCACATTGCACTCACGTCGTCCCTGACACTCGGCCGCGCAGGCAGGCCGTCTACTCGCTCGAGGCCGCGCCCCTTGGCCCTTGTCTGCACGTCGATATAGTCAGCACAGGCGCCTGAGGCGGCAATCTTGTCAATGAGCTGTCGCGCGCATTCGGAGCGCTCTTCCTTGGTCAATGCCGACCGGCACGGGAGGCGAGGCACGCACGCGAACGCGTGGGCGCCCTACATGGTTGACGCCTACCATTAGCGGCTACCTACTCAGGCTCGCGGCGCTGCCGAGTTGGAACTGAGTCTACAGCGAGCCGGTTCTCCTACGGAGGAGCCCCGGCCCATGAACAAATATGTCATCCTGGGAGCGTCCTTGCTGGTGGCGGCAATCGTCGCTCTGATCGTGCCGATGTGGGTGGCCACCAGCGGAATGGGCCTCCCGGCTGCGGGCTGGGGCGCAATCGTCCTGATGATCATCTTCTGCTTTGGGCTCGGCGGCGGCCTGATGTTCCTGATCTTCTACAGCGCGCGTCGAGGTCACG
The DNA here is from genome assembly GCA_963846475.1 of uncultured Alphaproteobacteria bacterium. GTDB lineage: Bacteria > Pseudomonadota > Alphaproteobacteria > Rhizobiales > Afifellaceae > DASWJZ01. The sequence goes on from CAWJVZ010000004.1 coordinate 986,356, forward strand.
ACGATAGCGCTCATTTCGGTGCGACGGAGCGCACGCCGTCGGGTCGGGACCCGCTGCCTTAGAACAGCGGATCCAGCTAGTCGTGGCGGCACCCTGCTGAACGCCGCTCGCACCGAGCCTTCTGGTCACCGCCTCGATAAGCTGGGACAAAGTGTAGGGCTTCGGCAGGAAATCCGAATCTTGAACGAATAGCGCGTTCGTCCGCTCCGCAGCCACCTCCCCACGAGGGGGAAGGCTTGGGCGCGCATCATAGCCCGGCCGTATCGAAACGGCAGCAACCCGGTATTTCCGCCTCGAAAAAGAAAGCGGGAGAGTCCGCCCAACAGCCCGGGAGAGGGCGCACGGAGGATTTTCCATGAACGTGAACGTCATGCCGCAGGCGGCGACGGCCGCCAGGGCGCTGGAGGGCAAGGTCGCGATCGTCACCGGCTCGACCAGCGGCATCGGTCTCGGCATCGCCCGCGGCCTCGCCGCTTCGGGCGCGTCGATGATGCTGAACGGCTTCGGCAGCACCGCCGAGATCGAGAAGGTGGTCGACGAGCTCGAAATGTCCTGCGCCGTGCCCGTCGCCTATTCGGGCGCCGACATGTCGAGCCCGTCATCGATCGAGACCATGGTGGCGATGGCGCTGAAGCGGTGGGGCCGCGTCGACATCCTCGTCAACAATGCCGGCATCCAGCACGTCGCGCCGCTCGAAGCCTTTCCACCGCAGAAATGGGACGCCATCCTGGCGATCAACCTTTCCTCCGCCTTCCACACGACGCGGCTGGTGCTGCCCGGCATGCGCGCAAGAAAATGGGGCCGCATCGTCAACGTCGCCTCGGCGCACGGCCTGGTCGCCTCGCCGTTCAAGTCCGCCTACGTCGCCGCCAAGCACGGCATGGTCGGGCTGACCAAGGTGACCGCGCTGGAGACCGCGGAAGACGGCATCACCTGCAACGCCATCTGCCCCGGCTATGTCTGGACGCCGCTGGTGGAGGCGCAGATCGAGGACCAGGCCAGGTCGCACGGCATCGAGCGCGAGAAGGTGATCCGCGACGTGCTCCTGAAGAACCAGCCGAACAAGCGTTTTGCCACCGTCGAGGAGATGGCGGCGCTGGCGGTGTTCCTGGCGAGCGACGCCGCGGCGTCGATCACCGGCACGGCGCTGCCGGTCGACGGCGGCTGGACCGCGCATTGAGGAGGCGGCGATGAACGTCCATCCGGGGATCCTGGAGCGGCCGCAGCCGGCGCTCGCGGCCGAGACGAAGATTGTGAACCTTGCTTTGCAGGGGGGCGGCGCGCACGGCGCCTTTGCCTGGGGCGTGCTGGACCGGCTCCTGCAAGACGAGCGGATCTCGTTCGAGGGCATTAGCGCAACCAGCGCCGGCGCGGCCAACGCAGCCGTGCTCGCCTACGGCATGGCGATCGGCGGGCGCGACGGCGCCAGGAAGGCGCTCAAGACGTTCTGGCGCCGCGTCGCCCGTTCGGCGGCGTTCTCGCCGATACAGCCCTCGCCGTGGGACCGGCTGACGCACAACCACGGGCTCGACAACTCGCCAGCCTATCTCGTGCTCGACGTGCTGACGCGGCTCTTCTCGCCGTACCAGCTCAACCCGCTCAATTTCAATCCGCTGAAATCGGTGCTGCAGGACGTCGTCGACTTCGAACGGCTGCGGCAGGATTGTCCCGTAAAACTGTTCCTGTCGGCGACGAATGTGCGCACCGGCAAGGTAAAGGTGTTCACCGGCGATGAAATCACGGTGGATGCGGTGCTCGCCTCGGCCTGCCTGCCCTTCCTCTACCAGGCCGTGGAGATCGACGGCGAGCATTACTGGGACGGCGGCTATATGGGCAACCCGGCCATCTTCCCGCTCATCTACGATTGCGACAGCGCCGACGTGGTGATCGTCCACATCAACCCGGCGGAGCGGCCGGAGGTGCCGACGACGGCGCGCGACATCATGAACCGCATCAACGAGATCAGCTTCAATTCCTCGCTCATGCGGGAGATGCGGGCGATCTCCTTCGTCACCCAGCTCGTCGACGACGGGAAGCTTGCGCCCGGCGAAGCGAAGCGCTTGCGCATCCATTCCGTCGAGGCGGAGGATTTCATGCGCGGCCTGGGGGTCAACTCCAAGCTCAACCCCGACTGGGAATTCCTGACGCACCTGCACGAGATCGGCCGCGCCCGCGCCGACGAATGGCTGGACGCGGCCTTCGACCGGCTTGGCATCGATTCCAGCATCGACATCCGCGCCAAGTATCTGTGAAGCGCACGCCCAAAATTCCTCCCCCGGAAGACTGCGCCCGAAAGCTTCGGCTTCCTGGCGCTTTTTTTGGCTCTGCGGCCAGTCGAGCCGAGCTTCGTCACGCCCCCTTATAGCTCCGCGCTATCGATTTGAGCGGCAATCGGCATTTCAGTTCGGCAGCCTGACCTTGGATCATCTCTGCCATGCCGCACCCCTTACCCGGCGGCACAGGAGAATGGACCATGTTGAACTTTGCAAAATCCCGGAGCCTGCGCGGCTCTTTGCTGGCCGCCGGCCTTTTCGCCCTGATGGGCGGCGCGGCGATGGCCGGCGAATGCCCGGCCGACCAGATGGGCGTCGACGTGACCATGCCCGGCGCCACCGAGCCGGCCGGCGTGACCGACAATGTGCTCGGCTCGATCGACCTCGGCCAGGAGATGCTGAAGGCGGAGGGCCGGAAATTCCGGCTGCGCCAGCTCGTCATCGAGCCGGGCGGCGTGGTGCCCTGGCACAGCCATGCCGACCGGCCGGCGATCATCTACATCGTCAGCGGCACGGTCGAGGAATATGCCAGCAATTGCGCCGTGCCGATCGTCCACAAGGCCGGCGATGTCGCCCCGGAGACGCAGGCGACCTCGCACTGGTGGAAGAACACCGGCAGCGAAACCGCGGTGCTGCTTTCCGCCGACATCCTGCACGACGAGACCGACGCCAACACGATGTGAGCGGCGTCTGGCGCGGCGCGGAGCGTGACGCACCTCCCCGTCACGCTCCGTCCGCGCGTCCGCAAATCCCCTTCCGCAAACGACGGACCGCCCCATGCACAACCACGCAGACCGCCGACACGCCCAGATCCGCAACACCCTGATCGGGCTGGTCGCGTTCCTGACCGTCGTCGATCTGTTCGCGGCCCAGGCGATCCTTCCCTCGCTGGCGGAGGCCTACGGGGTGACGCCGGCGGCGATGGGTCTTGCGGTCAATGCCAGCACGCTCGGCATGGCGGCGGGCGGGCTGGCGATCGGCTTCTTCAGCCGCAAGATCGACCGCCGCAGGGGCGTGTTCCTGAGCCTGGCGCTGCTGGCGATCCCGACCGCGCTCCTTGCCGCCGCGCCGAACCTTGGCGCCTTCATGGCGCTGCGCATCGCCCAGGGCGTCTGCATGTCAACGGCCTTCGCCCTCACACTTGCGTATCTCGGCGAGCAGTGCAGCGCCGAGGACGGCGCCGCAGCATCGGCCTCCTACATCACCGGCAACGTCGCCAGCAATCTGTTCGGCCGGCTGATGGCCGCCGCCGCCGCCGACCATCTCGGCCTGCCGGTGAGCTTTCTCATGCTTGCCGCGCTCAATCTCTCAGGAGCCGTGCTCGTCTACTTCTGGCTGGGGCGAACCGCGACCATGATGGCCGTCGAGCCGGCGGCCCAGCGCTCGCCGCTCGCGGTGCTCCGGATGCACCTGCGGAACCGGCCGCTCCGGGCGAGCTTTGCGATCGGCTTCTGCATCCTGTTCGCCTTCATCGGCACGTTCACCTACGTCAACTTCGTGCTCGTGGCGCCGCCGTTCGGCATCAGCCGGATGAATCTGGGCTTCGTCTATTTCGTCTTTCTGCCGGCGATTTTTACGACCCCCCTGGCCGGGGACGCCGTCCGCCGCTTCGGCACGCAGACCACCTTCTGGGGGGCGCTCGCTTTGGCCGGCGCCGGCCTGCCGCTCTTGCTCCTGCCCAGTCTGCCGGCCGTGCTCGCCGGCCTCGTTCTGATGGGGGTGGGAACGTTCTTCGCGCAGGCGGCGGCGACCGGCTTCGTCAGCCGCGCCGCCACGCTCGACCGCGGCTCGGCGAGCGGGATCTATCTCGCCTGCTACTTCCTCGGCGGCCTGGTCGGCAGCGCCGTGCTCGGCCCGATCTTCGAGCGTTTCGGCTGGGCGGCGTGCGTCGCCGGCATCGGCGTATCGCTCGCCGGCGCGGCCCTCCTGGCGACGCGGTTGCGGACCGCGCCGGCCGGTGCCCTCGCGGCCGAGCCGGCGCCGGCGCGATAGCTCCACAGGATCGAAGGCCGTCGCTGCCGGCGGCGGTCCCACAATCACGCGATGCTCAGGCGGAATAGGTCGCGTCTCCGTACCCTGATGCGAACACGGAAACTGCCGGTTTGCGGTGTTGAGTTGGGGGTGTCCCCGGTCCGCGAGGCGACTCCCTTGCCCTTCGTTTCTTTCAACTCCGGGGAACAGGATAGGCCCTGGCGGATCCGGGGATAAGGGATGGCAAGTCGTCCGGATCAACTCTCAACAGCAGCAGAGTAGCGTTGAGTTGCACCACAGTCCAATACACAGAATCTATGGTCGCGATGCAGATCTCGGCGAGCCGGCCAAGCTGAGAGTCAGCAGAACAGAACCCAACAGAGCGCCATAGCGTGAAGTTATCGAACTCGTGAGCGATTCGGCATTTCAGTTCAAGGCTATACCGGACAATTCTCCACTTGAACCCGACGCGCCGCGTGGGTCATCGAAGAGGAGCGGTCCATGTTCGCACGCATCAAGAGAGCTTTTTCCGCCGCCCTGCTGGCCTGCCTGGTTGCCGTGTCGTCGCAGACGATGTCGGTCGCCGAGGCCCGCGACGGCATCGTCCGCGTCCAGAGCGCCTACCCGCTCGCCGAGACGGTGGAGCGCCTGAAGAAGGACATCTCCGACAAGGGCATCAAGTTCTTCCTGGAGGTCGACCAGGCAAGGCTCGCCGCCGACGCAGGCATCGCCTTGCGCCCGTCGACGCTGCTGATCTTCGGCAATCCGCCGCTCGGCACGCAGTTCATGACGTCCAACCCGAATTCGGGCCTCGACTGGCCGGTGCGCCTTCTCGTCTACGAGGACGCGAAGGGGAGAGTGTGGACCGCCTACACCGACTTCCAGTGGATCGCCCGCCGCCACCGCATCCGCGACCGCGGCCCGCAATTCGACATGGCGTCGATGGTGATCGCGTCGATCACGTCCAGCGTGGCGCAGTAGCTCCGTCCGCGCCTCCGCAGCCCGCGCCCGAACGGGTGCGGGCTGCGCGAAGCCCCTCCCATAGCTGGCGCGCATCGACTCGCTGCCGAGCCGGCATTTCCGAACCGTAACGCGCCGGTCGATCATCGCCGACGAACAAAGCGCCGATCCTGAAAGGCCATCGCCATGCTGCATGCTCCTGAAGCCGCCTACCTCGCCGGCGACATCGTTGCGGCGCCGCACGCCGCGCCGCATCCCGTGCTGCCTGCCGGCATCGGCCAGATCGTCCTGGTGCTGCAGGGCGGCGGCGCGCTGGGCGCCTACCAGGCCGGCGTCTACGAGGCGCTGCACGAGGCCGGCATCGAGCCGGACTGGGTGATCGGCACCTCGATCGGCGCCATCAATGCCGGCCTGATCGCCGGCAACGAGCCGGAGCGTCGCCTGGAGCGGCTCCGCGAATTCTGGAGCCGCGTCACGCACGGGCCGCTGTCGCAGCTCCTCGGCGCCGCGCCCTTCGCCGGCGGCCTCGCCTCGCGGGCGCTGACCTTCGCGACCGGCGTCCAGGGCTTCTTCGAGCTCAATCCGTGGGCGCTGTTCGGCCCAAACTTTCCGCTCGGCGCGGATGCCGCCGGCTTCTATTCGACGGCGCCGCTGCAGCGCACCCTCGACGAGCTCGTCGACTGCTCATTGCTGGCGTCCGGGCGCACCCGCCTGACCGTCGGCGCCGCGCATGTGCGCACCAGCAACATGCGCTATTTCGACAGCCGCGACATGCAGCTCGGCGTGCGCCACATCATGGCGTCGGGGGCGCTGCCGCCGGCCTTTCCGGCGGTGCGCATCGACGGCGAGCTCTATTGGGACGGCGGCATCCTCTCCAACACGCCCGTGGAGACGGTTTTCGACGACAACCCCCGCCAGAACGGCCTGATCTTCGCCGTCCATATCTGGAACCCGGTTGGCCCCGAGCCGGAAACGCTGTGGCAGGTGTTCAACCGCCACAAGGACATCCAGTATTCCAGCCGCGCCGCTACCCATATCGCCCGGCAGAAGCAGATCCACCGGCTCCGCCACGTCATTGCCGAGCTGGCGAAGCGGCTGCCGGAGGCGGAGCGGAGCGAGCCGGAAGTCCGCGAGCTCGCCGCCTACGGCTGCCTGACGCGCATGCACGTCGTGCGGCTGCTCGCGCCGTCGGTGAAGGGCGAGGATCATTCAAAGGACATCGACTTCAGCCCGGACGGCATTTCCACGCGCTGGCAAGCCGGCCTCGCCGATACGCGCCGCGTCCTCGCCCAGACCCCCTGGATCGGCGATTTCGACCCGATCGAAGGGTTCGTCCTGCACGAGGCCTCGGCCGGCGTGATGGTGAGCGAGGGGTGATCCCGGCTCACCGAAGCAACCGCAAATCGGAGGAATGCAAGATGTGGAACCGCCTTGTTCTCACCGCCCTCGCGGCACTCCTGCCCTCGGCACAGGCCTTTGCGGAGGATGCGGTCCGCTACCGGCTGGATCTCGACATCAGCTGGTCGGCCGAGACGCATCCGTTCGATTTCCCGCCGGTCGCGCACCTGACACGGCTCGTCGGCGCGACGCATCACAGCCGCTACACGATGTTCGCCGACGGCCAGACCGCTTCGAGCGGCCTGCAATCGGTCGCCGAGCGCGGCCGCGCCGCAATTCTTGCAGCGGAGCTGGAAGAGGCCAAGGATCGCGAGCGCGTCGGCGGGACGTTCGAGGCGGACGCGCTCGATGCCGTCCCGGGCCGCATGAGCGCAACTTTCTCGGTGACAGAGAAGCACAGCCTGGTCTCCTTCGTCACCATGGTCGCGCCAAGCCCCGACTGGTTCACCGGCGCGGCGGGCGTGGAATTGTTCAGGGACGGGAATTGGGTCGACAGATACGAAGTGACGCTGTGGGCGTGGGACGCCGGCACGGACGGCGGCACCAGCTTCTTTTCCGACGACCTTGACACGCAGCCGAGACAATCGATCCGCCTGCTCGCCAGCCCGCATTTTCTCGGCCCGGAACGCCTTAAGCCGATCGGAACAGCGGTCTTTCTGAGGATGTAATCCGGAACTGCCGTCCCCTGTAATAGGCCGCTGCCGAGCGCCGGCATCCGGTTGATCTCGCCTGGGACCCTGATCGCCCAGGATCGCTAGGGCCCTTCTGGCGAGGGATCGTCCTGCACTTCCCTGTGGCTCAGCGCGGGTGAGCGGGCGCACGCAGGGGCAATCTAATACGCGAGCCTTGGCAGTGTCGCCGTTCGACTAGCCCCGAAACGCGTCAACAGCGGACCTACGCTGGCGTCGCCGATCGCTCCGGCGGAATAGGTCCCATCCGGGCGCGCCGAACGGAATGGCTACGAATTGCGACGACCGCTCCACCTACAGAGGCTCGCTCGTCACCCCTCGCCAACAATGCCGGGATGCGGCATCCTTTCTGCATAAATAGCGGTTGCAGGCTGGGGCATGCGCGGCCAAGAGGTCATATTAGCGATCGGCGCGGCAGTCATCGCCTTGTTCCTGATCCGGCCCGTCATCAGGCGCCGCTGGTCTCCCGTCGCGAAGTTTCTGGTTGCCTACACGGTCCCGGTGCTCGTCTTCCTCGGAATGTCCTTCTATTACGTTGCTGTTGGGGAAGACTTGACGGAGACGATGGCCAAGTACCTATTCTGCCCCTTCTTTCCATCATACCAGGTGTGCGCCCCGTTAGTGCCCGCGCCTTCTCCCCCGCCAGAGCGCTTGCCTCAGATCGCGCTTCCCCTTCCACGTGAGCCACTTGAGCCCGCACCGACGGACCCAACTCCGGATGCGCCCAAATCTCTGCCTCCGCCAGCACCTGAGACATCTCCGCCTGAGCCCCCGCCGCCAGCACCTGAGACATCTCCGCCTGAGCCCCCGCCGCCAGTACCTGAGCCATCCCCTTCACCACCGGAACCTCCGCCTCCGCGACCGGCGCCCCAAGTCCCTCGTAATCTGAGATTCGGTGCGATTGCTGTTTCCGCCGATGTCGCCAGGAGGCACCCTTACTCGGGAGAGCACTCAACACCTTCGGCAGCCAAGGCGGAAGCGTTGCGCATGTGCCAATCAGCAGGAGGTCAAGAATGTACTATCGGTGTTGAGTTTACTGACTGCGGTGCGGTAGCTTCAGGTAATATGGGCTGGGGCGCGAGCGAAGGTTCTACTAGCGCCGAAGCCGAGAACAATGCGATTCAGCAATGCAGGGGGCCTAAAGGCACGGGGCGTGGCTGCCGAGTGATCGCCTCACATTGCATTGCTGCGAGCAACTGAGGCATTGAGGTGCTTGCGGCTGAGATCAATTTCGAACGCTGGCGACTTCGAATTTCCCGAAGAGCAACTAGATCAGTCGGCCCCGAGCGGTTGTCAGAAGCAAAGTCCTTAGTCGGAACCCGTAGTGTCGGCAGATCCGCTGTCGGAGCTGCCACTATCGTTAGATTCAGTGTCTCCACCCGTAGTGTCGCTAGATCCAGTATCGGAACCCGTGTCACTAGATCCAGCGTCGGAGCCCGTGTCGCTAGATCCAGCATCGGAACCCGTGTCGCTGGATCCAGCGTCGGAACCCGTGTCGCTGGATCCAGCGTCGGAACCCGTGTCGCTAGATCCAGCATCGGAACCCGTGTCGCTAGATCCAGCATCGGAACCCGTGTCGCTAGATCCAGCATCGGAACCCGTGTCGCTAGATCCAGCGTCGGAACCCGTGTCGGTAGCTCCAGTCTCGGAACCCGTACCGGTAACTCCCATGTCGGAGCCCGGGGTGTCGGGCGACGGACTGTCGGGTGCCGTCGCGTCGGGCGGGGCCGTAACGCCGGCTGTAACATCGGGGGTTACACTACTGGGCGGCGCAGTCGTGGTCGCTGGAGCATTCGGTGGGGCAGCAGGGGGCATGGCAGCGGGCCTGGCAGCGGGCTTTCCGGCAGTCGCCGGATATTCGCCTACGATCGTGCCGGAAGGGGAAACCTCGACCAGAACGCGATCGCCCGTGCGATTGGTGGCGCGCAAGGTTCTCTTGCCGTCACGATCGACCGCGACAACTTGAACCTTTCGATAGCCCGCCTCCTTAAGGGCCTTAGCGACAGCAGTTCGGTGCGCGCGGAGTGCTTCCCCGCCGCCGTCGAGCGGCCGTCCCCGGATGGCTGCTGTCAATCGCCTCTGCCGCACTGGCGGCGCCGCAGACGTGTCGGGTGGCTGGGCGGATGAATACGCATCGAGCGCGCCTTCCAATTCCGCGACCGTACTGCTTTGCGCGACCGCGCTTTCTCGCGACGCTTGGCCATCATGGCGGAGGGCTGCGCTCGGATCATCGCCGTTCACTTGCACACACCCCGCGACTGCAAAGCCGAGCAGCGACGCCGCAAGGAGACGCAATACCGCACGCAGCTTGAAGTCCATCGCCTTGCCCCCTCGGATGCCTTTATGCCTTTCCGGACCGATGGCTCAAGCTGGAGCTTGCGCCAACGGCCGGCGGCGTTCACATATGGCTATCCGGCCCCAACCCTGAGATGTTTTAACTTTGACTGTTGTCATGCGCAACAGAGATTCTTACCGCGTGTGCGGCGTCGGCCGGCGCTCCGGAACTTCTCGCGTTCCCGGGCCGACATCCGGCGGTCGCGCGGCAGTAGAGCTGATCGCGAAGCGCGGCCCTTCGGTGGGGGCGGGCAGCTGACGAACCACCCATCGCGGAACGTCGTGTTGATCGGAGACTGACGGAGATTGGGCTGCTTCACCACCAGCGGTGCGGCGTCGACCGCCCGCCCGCGTCATCGATCGCCTGGCCGGCGCGGAACAAGGTCGTCTCGTACAATTGCCTTAGACGACCAAGTCCCCTGACACGACGGTGAAGGTGATCGTTGTGGCGTTGTTTGCCTCGTCGCTCTCCGCGACCCCGTTGAACCAATAGTCCTCCTCTATGGTGAGCGTGTGCTCGCCGACAGCCAGGTCGGCCGTGTCGATGCTGTTGGTCAGCGTCCGGCTGGCACCTGCTCCAAGGAATTTGACCGGGTTAAAGGCGTCGTAATTCGTCTCGGTGACCTCCCCATCCACGGTGATTCCGGCGTAGTGGAACTTCGCCGGCGCGGTCCCGGCGTTCCTGACCAGGAAGGAAAAGTCGAACGATTCGCCCTGGACCACGCTGGCAGGCGCGGAAATGCTGTCGACCACAAGGTCGGGCCTTGCCACGACCGCCTCGGTCACCGTGAACGTGATCGTTGTGGCGTTGTTTGCCTCGTTGCTCTCCCCCACCCCGTTGAACCAGTAGTCCTCCTCTACGGTGAGCGTGTGCTCGCCGACAGCCAGGCCATCGGTGTCGATGCTGTTGGTGAGCGTCCGGCTGGCGCCTGCTCCAAGCGATGCGACCGGGTTCCAGGCGTCGTAATTCGACTCGGTGACCTCCCCATCCACGGCGATTCCGGCGTAGTGGAACTTCGCTGTCGCCAACCCGGCGTTCTTGACCAGGTAGGAAAAGTCGAACGATTCGCCCTGAGCCACGCTCGCCGGCGCGGAAATGCTTTCGACCACGAGGTCGGGCTTGACCGGCGCGGTCACCGTGAAAGTGACCGTTGTGGCGTTGTTTGCCTCGTCGGTCTCCCCGACCCGATTGAACCAGTAGTCCTCCTCTACGGTGAGCGTGTGCTCGCCGACGGCGAGGCCGGCGGTGTCGATGCTGTTGGTGAGAGTCCGGCTGGCGCCTGCTGCAAGGGATGCGACCGGGTTCCAGGCGTCGTAATTCGACTCGGTGACCTCCCCATCCACGGCGATTCCGGCGTAGTGGAACCCCGCGGTGGCCGCCCCGGCGTTTCTGACCAGGTAGGAGAAGTTGAATGCCGCGCCCTGAGCCACGCTCGCAGGTGCAGAAATGCTGTCGACCACAAGGTCGGAGGCTGAAACCGCCATCGTAAAGCTCCGCTCACACCGGGAGAACGCTGTCGAATACCGCAAGCCAAGTCAACAACAACCAGAGATACACCGGCTGCCGAAGCCCGCTATTTCGTCACGAACTAGCGGGCTGAGCGAATCACGGCATGGTGTCGAACGGGACCAGATGGCTGGACGAGCAAAAACCGTCCGCGTCGCCATCTTCGTCGATGTCAACCCGCGACCAATCGCCTACGTCCTCGAGCACCCGAACATTCTGGCGCTTGCGGAAGCTGCCTACCACCGGATGATTGGTTCCCGGACCTGAGCGCAGTCTCAAGCCGGAGGTCCGCACAAAGCGCCGCTCGCCGGGCACACTCGCGGGCTGGCCAATGTCGGAAACCGGCCCGCCCTGGTCGAACGTGCCGATGTCCGAGATCGCCGGGTTTACCACGTTCGTGTCAGTGAAGCGGCCGCCGATCCGAAGACCGTGGAAGTTCTGGTAGAAGTGCCAGCCGCCGCTGTTGTAGAAGTCGCGCGTGCCTGACCACCCGGTCGAGAGCGGCAGCCAGAAAAGAGTCGCCAGCCCGGCATCCCTAAGCTTGGTGCAGGTCAACCCGGAGCCATAAACGCCGATCCGATATGGCATTCCAGCTTGAGAGAAGACCTCGTTCACTCCTTCGAAATACTCCTTCACCTTCTTCTGCTCGCCGGCCGTGTGCCAGTCGCCATCGACGCCGAAGTAGATCGCGGATCCCGGGGGCTGAGCGATAGCGTCGCCCGCAGTCTCCAAGGAGAACTCCGCATCATCCCTCCCCCGCGCCTTGGTCATGCTGCTCAGCATGTTGTTGTTGAACTGAAACACGACGCCTACGCCGAGACCGGCGGCAAGCAGCGCGTCGCACTCCTCTCGCGTCAGGCGCTTTTCCGGAAGACTCGGCTGAAATCCGGACGCATAGTAGCGAAAGACCGTGGTGACGCCGCCCTGCTTGAGCTCGTCGATGATCGGATCTGCTCGCTGCGCCATGTCAAGAACCAGGCATCTGCTCATGGCCCTCACTCCTGCTTCCGCGCCGCCCGCAGCCGCCCGCCTTGGCTAGACCCTGGCCTGGCCGCGCCCATTCACAGGCAGAGAAAGTCCGGGGCGCGGCTTAAGAGAACGCCTCTCCCCGGCAGGCGGTCAGAAACTTCTTCCACCCAGCGGCATTCGTTATGCTGTTGATCCCGAGGTCATTGAGGACTGCCTCGAGCTCCCCTTCGGTATCGTTTCCGAAGATCCCATCGACGCCATCGTTCTCGATGCCCGTCGATCCGAGGTCGCGTCCGAAGATATATTTGAGGCAAGCCTGTACGAAAAAGGTCTGCGCATTCGAATCCGGCCGGAACTTCGAGGAAAAATTGAAGTCTACGTGGAAGTGGTCATCGTGTCTCGGGTAGTGATAGCTCAGAACCTGCGTGAAGTACAAAAACAGGTGAGCGTTGATGCCGAGATAAAATACCCGATCGGTCGGATAAAACAGCATCATGAATTTCGTGTCGTTCTCCCAGTAGAAGCCGTCCAGATCGAACGCGAGGCCCTGGCCGTGGGCCCCGCCACCATCGCCGGTCGTCCCCGCCGTTAGGATGATCGCCGGGTTGCCGCGGCCCCAGACCCCGAACAGGTCCGCTAGGCACTCCTCCAGGGTGGACTTCAGCTTGTTCGTGCACTTGAAGGTCCGGCTCTTTCCCTTGCTGCCGTAATCATTCGGCGGAGCGAGCCTGTCGTAGTGAACGGGAATGCCAACCAGCTGCTTGAATGAAGTTTCTGTGGCCGACATGACCTCCCCTCCCAGATATGCCGCAAGTGGTGCACTCTGCAAGCGCTTGCGATCTCCTCAGCCGATCTCTGACCTGACGACAGAGGTTGAGCCGTCGGCGGTCTCCGGATCGACCCGGATGACGAGACCGCCCATTGCAGAACCCCCTGATGACCCAAGACTACAGGAGATTGGCCTCAATTACCACCAGCGGTGCGGAGTAAACCGCCCTGCGGCATCCTCGATCACTTGGCCGGCCCGGAACAAGGTCGCCTCGTCGAAGGGTCTTCCGATCAGCTGCAGCGCCAGCGGCAGGCCGGAGGCATCGAGCCCGGCCGGCACGGCGATCGCCGGCAGCCCCGCCATGTTCACCGACACCGCAAAAATGTCGTTCAGGTACATCTCGATCGGGTCGCTGCCCTTCTCGCCGATGCCGAAGGCGGCGGACGGCGTCGCCGGCGTCAGGATCGCGTCGATGCCGGCCGAAAAGACTTCTTCGAAATCGCGCTTGATCAGCGTCCGCACTTTTTGCGCGCGCAGGTAATAGGCGTCGTAATAGCCGGCGGAGAGCACGTAGGTGCCGATCAGCACCCGCCGCTTCACCTCGCGCCCGAAGCCGGCCTCGCGGGTCCGCTCGTACATGTCGATCAGAATCGTCGCCGTCGACGCGGAGCCCGTAGCGCACGCCGTCATAGCGGGCGAGGTTCGACGACGCCTCCGCGGGAGCCACGATGTAATAGGCCGGCAGCGCGTATTTCGTGTGCGGCAGCGAGATGTCGACGATCTCGGCCCCGGCCTCCCGGTACCATGCGATCCCCTGCTGCCAAAGAATCTCGATCTCCTCCGGCATGCCGTCCATGCGGTATTCGCGCGGCACGCCGATTTTCAGGCCGCGCACGCTCTCGCCGACAGAGGTCTCGTAGTCCGGCACCTCGACATCCGCCGAGGTGGTGTCCTTCGGGTCGACGGAGGCCATCGATTTCAGCAGGATCGCCGCGTCGCGCACGTTGCGGGCGATCGGGCCGGCCTGGTCGAGCGAGGAGGCGAAGGCGACGATGCCCCAGCGCGAGCAGCGGCCGTAGGTCGGCTTGATGCCGACCGTGCCGGTGAAGGCGGCGGGCTGGCGGATCGAGCCGCCGGTGTCGGTGGCGGTGGCGCCGGCGCAGAGGTTTGCGGCGACCGCGGCGGCCGAGCCGCCGGACGAGCCGCCGGGCACCAAGTCGGCATTGCCGCCGCGCCGCCGCCACGGATTGGTCACCGGGCCGTAAAAGCTCGTCTCGTTGGACGAGCCCATGGCGAACTCGTCCATGTTGAGCTTTCCGAGCATCACCGCGCCGTCGTCCCAGAGATTCTGGGTGACCGTCGATTCGTAGCGCGGCCGGAAACCGTCGAGGATGTGGCTTCCCGCCTGGCTGTGCACGCCCATGGTGCAGAACAGGTCCTTGATGCCGAGCGGCACGCCTTCCAGCGCCCGCGCCTCGCCGCGCGCGATGCGCGCGTCCGACGCCTTTGCCATGTCGCGCGCCTGCTCCGGCGTCGTCACGATGTAGGCGTTGAGGAGCGGGTTCGCCGCCTCGATCGCCTTGAGATACGCCTCGGTCAGCTCCAGCGCGGAAAAGTCCCGCTTCGCCAGCCCCTCGCGGATCCCGGCGATGGTCAAGGCCGTCAGGTCGGCCATCTACTCAACCACCTTGGGCACGAGGAAATAATTTTCCTCCCGGACCGGGGCGTTGGCCAGGATGTCGTCGGCGCAAAAGCCGTCGGTGACGCGGTCCTCGCGCTGTTTGATCCGCATCGGCGTCACCGAGGTCATCGGCTCGACGCCGGCAATGTCCACCTCGTTCAGCTGCTCGACGAAGCCCAGGATGGCGTTGAGCTCGCCCCTCAGCGCCTCCAGATCCTCCTCCGGGACGCGGATGCGCGCCAGATGCGCCACCCGCTTAACGGTGCTCACGTCGACGGACATTCTTCTTCCCGGAGAGGCTCGGACCGGAGGCGGCTATAGACCGCGGCCGGCGGGGAGACAACCGCTGCTGCCGCGCTGGGTCGAAGCGGCGGAGCGCCGGCGACGATGGCCTCGCCGGAAGGGGAGCGAGCAAGCCGCGCGAGGACGGCTGCTCTTGATGGGTTCGGCCGATGTTCGTTCTCGAGCATGCGATGTTCGGGCTGGGTTCGGCATCGAGGATTTTTTCGGAAAACCGAACGGCGGCCGGACCCTATGGGAGCTCCTTCATCCTGAACATCGCGGCGCGGGGCGCGTGGATCGTCGCTAGGCCGCGGCCTGAACGGCGGAGCGTATCGCCCGCAAAAAATTCAGCCGGACCTCCGGCAGGCCCTCCCCACGCGCGTCGAAGACGTGCCGCTCCAGAAAATAGCCGGTCAGCAGGAACGCCTCTTGCACCGCCTCGTGCTCGCGGTTCTCTCCGCCGGTCTCAAGCAAGAATCCCGGCAGCGGCAGCAGCCGGTCGGCATAGGGCGCACCGGCTTCGCGGCTGACCGCCCGGCCGGATTTCGGCGAGACATAGATAAGCTCTTCGCGCCCGCCCGTCGCGGCGCAGCTGGTGAGATCCAGCCCGAAGCCGAGCTCGTCGAGGAGCATCAGCTCGAAGCGCGCCATCATCTGTGCGGCGAGCGCCGGCCGGTCGAAGCCGTCGAGGAGCGCCGCGAGCGCCTGGTAGAGCCGCGGATGCGGGTCGCGCTCCGGCAGCAGCCGCAGATGCACCGCGGCGAGCGCCAGCCCGAACGCGCCGACCGCCGACGCCGTCAGCCCGCTCCGCTCCGTCACCGGCTCGACCCGGAAATTGCCGAGATGCTCGTCGAGCCGCGCCCGCCAGGTCAGCGCCAGCGTATTGCCGGGCTGCACGACGGGCCGGAGCTTTCGCGAGCGGCCGCCCTTCACCAGGCCGAGGTGCCGCCCCCGCCCCGCCGTCACCACCTCCAGGATGACGTCCGCTTCGCCGTGCCGCCGCGTGCCGACGACGATGCCTTCCTCCGACCACTCCATGCGATTTCGCCTGATACAGAATCCCGGCCGCTTGATAGCCTTTCCCGGTTCTTAGAACGGGCGCGCCCGGCTGTCATGCAGCCGGCTGCCGCCCCGCCATCCTTCGAGGTGAGACGCCGTGAACACAGCCGCGATCCCTGCGCCGGGCGCCTCGACGCTCGCTTCACGCCAGAGCGAGCGCATCCGCCGCGCAGTCCATCGCGAACGCAAGGACGGGCTTCGCCTTGCCTTGCGGCTCCGCCTCGCGGTGATGGTCCTCGTTGGCCTCTATCTCCTGAGGTCTGGGCTGCGTTGGGATCAGTTCGTCAACCTTGCCTCGCTCGCCGGCCTTTGCCTCGCCGGTTTCGTCCAATATCGGATTGCCGGCACCCGCTTCGACCGCCCTGCGACAATGGCGCTGTTCCCGCTGGTCGACGTGCTGCTGGTCGTCTTCGCCGTTTCCTTCGCGATCGAGTGGGAGGGGAAATTCCCCCGCACCGTGCTGGACGAGGAGCGGCCGGCAAGCTGGTTCTACCTGCTTCTCGCCTTGCAGGCGCTCGCCTACCGGCCCTGGCTCGCCGCCTGGTCGGGCCTCGTCACCGCGGCCGTATGGATGGCGATGCTGATCTGGCTGCTCCGCTACCCCGGCGCCTATGCCTGGCTGGCTTTCGCCATCCCGCCGGACACCGGCCTCGCCGACGGCGTCCGCGCCGTGCTCGCCGCCTATTACGACCCGCTCTTTGTCAACGCAGAAATCTGGATGCGCGAGGCCCTCATCGCGATCCTCTGCGGCGCCATCCTCGCCGTGGCGGTCCGTCGCTCGCAAGGCATGATCTTTCGCGCCTTGCAGGCGGAGCGGAGCCGCGCCAACCTTGCCCGCTATTTCTCGCCCTCCATGGTCGACCAGCTCGCGGAGCAGGATCAGCCCTTCGAAGCCGCCCGCGAGCAGGACATCGGCGTGCTCTTCGCCGACATGGTCGGCTTCACCCGTATCGCCGAAAATTCCACGCCGGAGGAGCTGATCCGGCTTTTGCGCGAGTTTCACCGCCGCGTGGCCCAGGCGGTATTCGCGCATGGCGGCACGCTCGACAAATTCATCGGCGATTGCGTCATGGCCACCTTCGGCACGCCGAGCGCCGGCGCCGACGACGCCACGCGTACGCTCGCCTGCTGCCGCGCCATCGCCGCCGCCGTCGAGGGCTGGAATGCCGAGCGGCGGGCGGCCGGCTCGCCGCCCGTAAGAATCGGCATCGGCGCGCATTACGGCCCGGTGGTGCTCGGCGACATCGGCGACGAGCGCCGCCTGGAATTCGCCGTCCTCGGCGACACCGTCAATGTGGCGAGCCGGCTGGAGGCGCTGACGCGCACGCTTGCCTGCACCATTTTGGCCAGCGACGAGCTCGTCCGCGCCGCACGGGCGGAATCGGACCGCATCGAGACCCTGCTGGAGGGTTTTGCCCGCATCGCGCCGCAAGAACTCCGCAACCGGGACGAACGCGTCGAGGCATGGGCCTGGCGAAGGAACGGCCGATGAGCCACGACGGGGCGGCGAAAAAGTGCAAGACTCCGTTTACTACCTGATCTAAGGTCCGGCTGGGGGCGTAAACTAGGGCGGGCACGTCATGCGTATCCTTCTTTGCAGCGCGGCCGCCGCGCTGCTCTCGACCGGCGCATTCGCAGCCGACATTCCCCTCTTCAATACGCCGCCGGCCATGTTGTCGCCGACGCCGATCGCTTACAACTGGTCGGGCTTCTATATCGGCCTGCACGCCGGCTACGGGTGGGCAGACGGCGACGACGACAACGGTGAATCGAGCGGGGCGCTGGTCGGCGGCCAGATGGGCGCCAATTGGCAGTGGGATCAGTTCGTGCTCGGCGCCGAGGTGGACGCGAGCTGGGTTGATCTCGATGCCACCGACTGGCTGGCATCAGGCCGATTGCGCGCCGGCCTCGCCTGGGACAGGGTCCTGCTTTACGGCACCGGCGGCGTCGCCTCCGACTTCGACGACTTCGGTTGGGTGGCCGGTGCGGGCGCCGAGTTTCTACTCACTCAGAATGTCACGCTTGGCGCGGAATATCTGCACTATGACGTTGGCGACGACGACGCGGACGTTATCCGCGCCCGGGTGAACGTCGCGTTCAGCGGCCTCTGAAGCGGGGCGTATTGAAGCGACAGGGCCCGGCTCAGCCGGATCCTGTCGACGCAGGCCGGCGAGGACTAAACCCGCTGGCGTGTGTGATTCGCCCATTCCTTGATTGGACGCTTTCGGCAAGGTGGGCTTTAAAGCGTTTCGACAGGGTACACGGCACCTCGCTAGTGTCGGACGCTCGCGCCGTCAGAGGATGCCGTTTGCCTTCCGCCATGACGGACATCCGAGACTTCAGCGAGCTCGCTGACGCCCAGCTCCGCGAAGCCGCCCGCATCCTGCGCCAGGCGCTTGCGCATATGCCATCGGCCTACAACGACGCGGGCGAAGCCGAGGCAGAGGTCCGCTCCTTTTTAGACGATCCGAGCCGCTTCGCCCTGGCCGCGCTAGATGGAGACCGGCTGCTCGGCTGGATCGGCGGAATTCGGGAGAACTATTCCCACGCCTACGAGCTGCATCCGCTCGTCGTCGACCCGCAAAAACAGCGGCGTGGCATCGGCTCGGCGCTGGTCGCAGCGCTTGAGGCGAAGTCGCGAGCCGAAGGCGCAATCACGCTCTATCTCGGCACGGACGACGATTTCGGCGGCACTAGCTTGTTCGGCGGCGATCTCTACCCCGACGTGCTCTCGAAGGCGGCGCAGCTCGCGCCCACCGGCGCGCACCCCTCGACCTTCTACCGCCGCCTCGGCTTCGAGGTCGTCGGCATCATCCCCGACGCCAACGGCTTTGGCCGGCCGGATATTTTGATGGGAAAGCGGATCGGCTAGATCGATGATTCATGCGGTCCGCATCTTCCCTACTGCCTCTGCGACTGCCGGCAGCGGGTTCGGATCGAGCGTTATCACCCCGCCGCGTTTCTCCGCGATGAGCCGCGGCTTCGCACCGGAATTGTCAAATATCCACGCCTGATCGGCACGGTCTAAAAACCAGGGCATCTGTTCGAGCGACCGGCCATATCGCTCGATGATTTTCGGCTCCGGCACGGCATGGCCGCCTTTCTGCACCCGGAGACGGACACGTTCGACATTCCGCTCAGGCGAATCGAGGAGGACATAAATGAGGCGAAACTCGAAACCGAAGGCCTTCGCGCGCTCCACCAGCCGCCGGTATTTTGGGGTGGACAGCACCGTCTCGACCCCGACCGTCTGGTAGGCTTCGAGCGAGGCGTCGAGCCAAGCCTCGATGCGCCGCACTGCTTGAAGATTGGCGTCTCCGAGTTCCAGCTTTTCCGTGTCGCGGATCCTAGCGGCCAGCAGATCGGGATTGATGATCCAGACGGTGCGGCCGAACGCTTCGATGTCGGTGTCCTGGTAGGCGCTGCTCTTGCCCGACCCGTTCGGCCCGGCGACGATGAGGAAGACTGGCGGCTCAGCGCTTGCGCGGGGCAATGTCGGTTGCACCGGTCACCCGCTTGTTGTCGCGGCGCGCCTTCTCGACATTTTTGGCAAAGACGTAGCGGAGGTCGTCACCGAAAGTGGCACTTCCCGCGTCGAGGGTTCGCAGCACCTTCACCTGTCCGGCCTTGTCTCGAATGCGCTTCTCTGTGACGGAGCCGTTCTTCTGCTTGCTGTTGGCCTTGCCCACCCGGTTCAGCTCGGCGATTACCACCTTCGCCATCTTGAAGCTCCCGTTCCAATGGGCCCGACGATACCATTCTCGAATGCCCCGTGGGAAACGGCGCTGCGGCAGCCTTGACGCCACCAGGGTTCCTCTCTATGCTACAAAAAACTGGAGACAAAGTAATATGCGTGATATCCAAGTGTCTACCGATGTGTTCGCCAGAATATGGGCGAAACGACAGGCGGGCGAGAACTCGGAGGATGATATCCTACGGCGAATTTTAGGAGTGCCAGATGAAGATCATAGAAGTCCATCAATCCACCAAGACGGTGTTGAGTACCCCGAGTTCGGTGTTCGTTTCGAAGAGGGAGACGAGATATTCAGAGATTACGGCCCGCGCGGAGCACCGAAAGTGCGATATAGCGCAGTGGCTACAGGGGGTGGCTTCCGCCTTCGTAATGATGGGCGCTTTTATCCGTCACTACATAAGTTGAGCGAAGCTGTCGTGGGAGGAAGAGAAAACTCGTGGATGAACTGGAAAATCGAACGAAATGGTCAGACGATCCTGATAGACGGACTCAGGAAGTCCCGATAGCTTGTGATTACCTGCTCTGAATTAGGAGCTCACTCCCTACCGCGGAAACTCGATCCCCATCTCGCGATACCGCTCCGGATCCTCAGCCCAGTTCTCCCGAACCTTGACAAACAGGAAGAGGTGCACCGGCCGCTCGATCAGCGCCGCAATGTCTTGCCGCGCCGCCATGGAGATCGCCTTGATCGTCTGGCCGCCCTTGCCCAGCACGATCTTTCGCTGGCTCTCGCGCTCCACAAAAATCGTCTGGTCGATGCGCACCCCCTTCGGCGTCTCCGTCCATTGCTCCGTCTCGACGGTCGAATGGTAGGGCAGTTCCTCGTGCAGGCGGACCATCAGCTTTTCGCGGGTAATCTCGGCCGCCAGCCAGCGCAGCGGCAGGTCGGTCATCTGGTCCTCCGGATAGAGGAACGGCCCCTCCGGCATTTGTTGCGCAAAATAGTCCATCAGGTCGGCGAGCCCGTCGCCGGTCAGCGCCGACACCATGAAGGTACGCGAGAATTTCGTGAGCTCGTTGGCCTCCTTGGCGAGCGCCAGCAGGGTGTCGCGCTTCGTCAGGTCGACCTTGTTGAGGATCAGCGCGCGCTCGCGGCTCGACGGATATTCCGAAAGTTTTTCGAGGATGGCGCGGACCTCATCGGTCAGCCCCTTTCGGGCGTCGACGAGGAGCGCCACCACGTCGGCATCCGCAGCGCCGCCCCAGGCGGTGGTCACCATGGCGCGGTCCAGCCGGCGCTTCGGGGCAAAGATGCCCGGCGTGTCGACGAAGACGATCTGCGATTTTCGGTGGATGACGATGCCGCGCACCAGCGCCCGCGTCGTCTGCACCTTGTGGGTGACGATCGACACCTTTGAGCCGACCAGCGCATTGAGGAGCGTCGACTTGCCGGCGTTGGGCGCGCCGATCAGCGCGACGAAGCCGGCGCGTGTCGGCGCGCCCGGTTCGGCCGGCCTGTCGCCGCTGCCGCTCATGCCTTACATGCCGGCACCCCTCCCCTGCCCTCCGGGGAGAGGCCGAGTCGCGAACCGACCGGGTGAGGGACAAGATCGTAGAGCTCTGCGCCAGAACCCTCGCCCGGCTCCGCGCTGCGCGCGGACTCGGCCTCTCCCGCGCCAAGTCGGGTGTTCCCAACTTCGCCATTAGGGGTGCCGGAGCGGGGAACACCCCGCTTCGGTGGGGAAGAGGGGGCCTCGTGCGTCGGGGAGCGGAGCGCCAACCGCATCCGTATGTGTCTCGGACGACTCACGCCGCGCTCCACACGCCTTCGCGCCGGAGCACATTGGCGGCGGCCTCGTGCTCCGCCTCGCGCTTGGAACGCCCGCGGCCCCGCCCCGGCTCTACGGCGCCGAGCAGCACCTCGATCTCGAATTCCGGCGCGTGGTCGGGCCCGGAGCGGAGCACCTCGTTGTAGGTCGGCGTGTCGAGGCCCCGCCGGTGCGCCCATTCCTGCAGCTCCGTCTTGGCGTCGCGCAGCGGCCCGCTCATCGCCTCCAGCCGCGGCCGCCAGTAGCGTTCGATCACCCGCCGCGCGGCCGCCAGCCCGCCGTCGCGATAAACCGCGCCGAGCACCGCTTCGCAGACGTCGCCGAGAACGCTCGCCGTCGCCCCGCCGCGGCTCCGCTGGATGGAATCGCCGATCCGCAGGAATGTCGGGAGCTCCATCTCGCGGGCCACCTCGGCGCAGGTCTCGCCGCTGACCAGCCGCGCCAGGCGGCGCGACAGCTCGCCCTCCGGCGCCTGCGGAAAGGCCTCGTCCAACATGTCGGCGACAACCAGGCCGAGCACCCGGTCGCCCAAAAATTCCAGCCGCTGGTAGGTCAGGCATTCCTGGCCCGCGCCGGCGACCGCGCTGGCATGCGTCAGCGCGCGGGAGAGGAGGTCGGCGTCGGCGAAACGGTGGCCGATCTCGTCCTGGAGGCGCTGCGGGTCGCCAACCTTCATAGAGTATCGAAGATGCGGTCGAACCTGATCGAGGTCGGCCAGTTCCATATGGCCCAGGCAGGCGAATCCTCGATGGAGAAGAAGATGATCTCGGCGCGGCCCACCAGGTTTTCCGCCGGCACGAAGCCGACCGTGCCCTGCGGGAAGCGGCTGTCCTGCGAGTTGTCGCGGTTGTCGCCCATCAGAAAATAATGAGCGGGCGGCACCTCGAAGACGCGGGTGTTGTCGCCGGCGCCGTTGTCGATCATGTCGAGGGTGAGATAGCTGACCCCGTTCGGCAGGGTCTCGCGGTATTGCTCGATGGGGGTGTCGCTGCCGAAGCGGCCCTCGCCTTCCCAGGCGCCGGCCGGCTCGCGCGGCACCGCCTCGTCGTTGATGTAGAGCACGCCGTCGCGCATCTGGATGCGGTCGCCGGGCAGGCCGATGACGCGCTTGATGTAGTCGGTGTCGGGCTCGCGCGGCGGCCGGAAGACGGCGATTTCGCCGCGCTCCGGCACGCCTTCCCAGAAGCGCCCGTCTATGAACGACAGGTCGATGGGGAAGGAATAGCGGCTGTAGCCGTAGCTGAACTTGGAGACGAAGAGATAATCGCCGATGAGGAGCGTCGGCTCCATGGAGCCCGACGGGATGTTGAAGGGGTGGTAGAGGAAGGTGCGGAACACCAGGGCGATGAGGAGCGCCTGAATGACGACCTTGATCGTCTCGCCGATGCCGCCCGATTTCGCCTTCTCACCGGCGCTTCTCTCCGCCACGCTCATGGCTCCGTCCTGAATTCGAAGTGTGAAGGGTTTAGCGGTGCGGCCCTGCCGCCGCAATCGCCGCGGCGAAGAGCGCCATCATTGGGGCGCGATTGCGGCGCCCGGCACCGCCTCGATGATGACCATTGCCTGCGCGATCGGGTACTCGTCGGTGATCGTCACATGGATCGCCGCGGTGTGACCGGGCGGGACGATGGCGGCGAGCCGCGCCGCCGCGCCGCCGGTCAGCACCATCGTCGGCTTGCCGGAGCGGAGGTTGACCACCCCCATGTCGCGCCAGAACACGCCGGCGTTCAGGCCCGTGCCGAGCGCCTTGGCGCAGGCCTCCTTGGCCGCAAATCGCTTGGCGTAGGAGGCGGCGCGCAGCTTGCGGCGCTCCGATTTCCGCTGCTCCACCTCGGTGAAGATGCGCTTGATGAAGCGCTCGCCGAAGCGCTCCAGGGTCTTTTCCACGCGCCGGATATCGATCAGGTCGCTGCCGATGCCGACGATCATTCGGCCGCGATGCCCAGTTCGCCGCGCGCTTCGTCCATCGAGGAGCGCATTGTCCGCCCGCCGACCGTCAGCCTCAGATGCGCCCGCGGCATTGTCACTCCCTGTCTGGTTCCGCCATGGCGGGCACGTCAAACGCGCCGTCCTTGTGGGCGCCGCCTCAGCCGTTCACCCGCACCGCCTGGCTCACCACCGGCTTCTCGCGAAGCCCGGCGACGATGCGGTTGAGGTGCTTCAGGTTCCACACTTCGAGGTCGATCTCGATCTCGGTGAAGTCGCGGCCGCGGCCGAGCATTCTTAGGTTGTCGATGTTGCCGTCGGCGGCGCCGATCACCTCGGCGATGCTCGCCAGCGTGCCCGGCTCGTTCAGCGCCGAGACGCGGATGCGCGCTGGAAAGCGCTCCGTCGAGCTTTCCGAAATGTCCCATCTGACGTCCACCCAGCGCTCCGGCTCGTCGTCGAAGCGGCTGAGCTGCGGCGAATGGATGGGATAAATGGTGATCCCCTCGCCCGGCGTCAGAATGCCGACGATGCGGTCGCCCGGCACGGCGCCGCCGTCGGGCGCGAAACGCACCGGCATGTCGGCTTCCTGGCCGCGGATCGGGATCGCCCCGTCATCGCCCGCGGCGCCGTCGCCGGCGGCCGGCAGGCGGAATTTGAGGCTCGACCGGCCGGATGCGGTCCAGCCCTCCTCCGCCGGGCTGCCGGGAAGCGCAATCCTCTCATCGCGGTAGTCGGGGTGGATTGCCTTCAGCACATTGTCCGGCGAGAGCACCCCGCGGCCAATGGCGGCGAGCATGTCCTCCACGTCCGGAAAGTTCAGCCGCGCCGCGGCCGACGCGAGCGCCGGAGGGCTTAGCGGTTTGCCGGCCCGCTCGAAGCGCCGCTCGAGCGTGTGGCGGCCGAGCCCGGCATATTGCCGGCGCGCTTGGCTGCGGCTCGCGCGGCGGATGGCGGCGCGCGCCTTGCCGGTCACCACGATGGCCTCCCAGGCAGCGGGCGGCCTCTGCACGGCGGAGCGGATGATCTCCACCTCGTCGCCGTTCTGCAGCGGCTGGTTTAGCGGCGTTAGCTGGCCGTTCACCTTGGCGCCGATGCAGGTGTCGCCGACGTCGGTGTGCACAGCATAGGCGAAGTCGATCGGGGTGGCGCCGCGCGGCAGCGCGATCAGCCGGCCTTTCGGGGTGAAGCAGAACACCTGGTCCTGAAACAGCTCCAGCTTGGTGTGCTCCAGAAATTCTTCCGGCTGGTCGCCATGGGCGATGCTCTCCACCGTCTGGCGCAGCCAGGCATAGGCGCTGCTCTCCGCAGCGAGGCGGTCGCGGTCCGCCGCGATGCCGTCCTTGTAGAGCGGATGCGCGGCGATGCCTTTATCGGCGATCCTGTCCATGTCGCGCGTGCGGATCTGCAGCTCGACACGCTGCTGGCGCGGACCGATGATGGTGGTGTGGAGCGAACGGTATTCGTTCTGCTTGGGGGTCGAGATGTAGTCCTTGAAGCGGCCGGGGACCATCGGCCACGCGGTATGGACGATGCCGAGGGCGCGATAGCAGTCCTCGTCCTTGTCGACGAGGACGCGGAAGCCGAAGACGTCGGAGAGCTGCTCGAAGCCGATCGACTTCCGCTGCATCTTGGAAAAGATCGAATAGGGCCGCTTCATCCGCCCCTTGATGTCGGCCTCGATGCCGTGCTTGGCGAGGCGGGCGGTCAGGTCTTTTTGGATGATGTCGACCAGCGAGCCGCTCTTCTCGCGAAGCTCGGCGAGCTTGGAGGAGATCGCCGCATAGCCGGTCGGATTGAGCACTCGGAACGCCAGGTCCTCCAGCTCCTCCCGCATGTCCTGCATGCCCATGCGCCCGGCCAGCGGCGCATAAATCTCCATCGTCTCTTCGGCGATGCGCGCCCGCTTGTCCTCGCGGACATGCTCGATGGTGCGCATGTTGTGCAGCCGGTCGGCGAGCTTGACGAGGAGGACGCGGATGTCCTCGGCGACGGCGAGCAGCAGCTTTCTGAGATTCTCCGCCTGCTGCGCCTCGCGCGAGACGAGCTCGAGCCGCTGCAGTTTTGTGACGCCGTCGACCAGCTTGGCGATCGACGGCCCGAACAGCTGGTCGATCTCGTCGCGGGTGGCGCCGGTATCCTCTAGGGTGTCATGGAGGAGCGCCACCGCGATGGAGGAATCGTCGAGCTTCAGGTCGGTGAGGATGGCCGCGACTTCGAGCGGATGGGAGAAATACGGGTCGCCGGAGGCGCGCTTCTGCGCGCCGTGCTTCTGCATGGCGTAGACATACGCCCTGTTCAACAGCTCCTCGTCGACCTGAGGGTTATAGGCCGATACCCGTTCGACGAGTTCGTACTGGCGCATCATCGCCGAAAATTCCGACAGGAGCGGAAAGAGCTTTCCCGACCAATACTATAATGTGTGCGGAAGCGCTTGCATCCTGATGAATGCCGCTGGAGCGAATGGCCGCACGCCCTCTCAATGTCATCCCGGTTTGCCGCAGAGCGGCAAGACCGGGACCCATGAACATCGGAGCGCGTAGGCGGAACCGCTGCCGGCAGACCTGCTCACTTCGGAGTTCATGGGCCCCGGACAGCGCCGCTCCGCGCCGCTTCCGGGGTGACAAACGGAGAGGTGGGTTGCGACGGCCAGCCGTCTGCGGGCAAAAACGCCCCAGCTCCTTCGAGGCGTCGCTCCGCGATGCGCCTCAGGATGAGGGAGCGCTCAGTCGTCGCGGCGCTCCGGCGGATCGATGCTCTCCAGGCCGCGCAGGAGCTCCTCCTCCGACATACGGTCGAAGGTGATCTCGCCGTCGTCCTCGGGGCTGTCCGCCTCGATCGGGGTCAGCGCCGGCTCCGGCTCATCCACCTCGACATATTTCTGCAGCGAGTGGATGAGATCCTCGTTGAGGTCGCCCGGCGAGATGCCCTCGTCGGCGATCTCGCGGAGCGCCACGACGGGGTTCTTGTCGTTGTCGCGATCGACCGTGAGCGACGACCCGTTGGCGATCATCCGCGCCCGGTGCGCCGCCAGGAGCACCAGCTCGAAGCGGTTTTCGACTTTGTCCACGCAGTCCTCGACGGTGACGCGCGCCATGGGGACTTCTCCAAATTTCGGGAATTGCCGCTTCTGATAAGGTGCGAGAACGGCTTTTTCAAGGAGCGCGACACACTTGTAGCGTCAGCTTCATAGCAGCCGCCCGATGAGGTGCTTCGCCTCCCAGTCGCCAAGCCAGGTCACGTGCCAGGCGAGCCACTCCGCTGTAATCGACTCCAGGCCCCACTCGGCAACCTTGCCGGCGCGCTCGCCCATCCACCAGATATGCCGTATCGGCACAAAGAGCAGCGTAGCGTCGAGATCGGCCGCAGCAATCGGCAGGATGCTTCGGTATCCGTCCAGGAAAGGCGGCCACAGATTCATCGTTTCGGGATTGAGGGTCTTATTCCACAGATAGACCGCAAGGTCATAGGCAAGCCAGCCGGGTCCTCCGTCATCGAAATCGAAGAAGGTAGCCGTGCGACCCAGCGCTCCGACGTCGGTAATCTTCGCATTCACGCCGTGACAGTCGCCATGGCAATGGCCCCACGCCAGCGCGGCCTGCGCGGCCTCCAAATGCTCCTCCAGACGAGCTGCAATATCGGCGAGAACGATGTAGCTGCCCTCGTCCAGGAAAGGACACTGTCGCAGCGAGGCAAGGGGCCTGCGGAGGAGGTGGTGGAGGTCGAGTTGGTAGCGACTCTCCGGACCTTCGAACTCTCTCCCCGCCAGATGAATCCGCGCCAGCGTCTCGCCTTGCGCATGGGCATCCATTGCCGATCCGCGCCGGCCCCAATGACCCGGCACGAAGCGGAACAGGACGGCCGCACGGTCTTCCTCGGCAAGCGCCACCATCCGCCAGTATCGCCCATCCCTGGCGGCGAGCGGAGCGGCTACGGGAATGCCGCAGCGATCGAGGTAGGTCAGGAAGGCCGTTTCATATTCGACGTTCGGCTCTCCCCGCGCCCGTCGGCCTCCAAGCCGCAGCACGAACCGCGTCGCCGATTCGGTGCGCACATCGTAGACATCGTTGTAGCCGCGGCTGAGAAGATGGCACGAGGCGATTGCGCCGACGGCGTACGTCGCGCCGACGAAATGCGCCACATCTTCAGCGAAAGGTGTGGAATAGACGGCGCGCAACGCATCTCCTCGGGATGGGCCAGCTCGCGATGAGACTCTCCGCTTGAACCCGGCGGGCGAAGTATCTATCGCGGGCGGCGTTCATTACCGGCTCGACCGGCCCATTCGTTTTCGGAGTTTCTCCATGTTCGACCCTCGCGAAAAGATCGCGGTGCTGATCGACGGCGCCAACCTTTATTCCGCCTCGCGCTCGCTCGGCTTCGACATCGACTATCGGCGGCTCCTCGCCGATTTCCGCCAGAAAGGTTACCTCGTCCGCGCCATCTATTACACGGCGCTCGCCGAGGACCAGGAATACTCGTCGCTGCGGCCGCTCATCGACTGGCTCGATTACAACGGCTACCGGGTGGTCACCAAGCCGCTGAAGGAATTCACCGATGCGCAGGGGCGCCGCAAGGTGAAGGGCAACATGGATCTCGAGCTCGCCGTCGACGCCATGGAGATGGCCGACCACATCGACCATTTCGTGCTGTTCTCCGGCGACGGCGATTTCCGCTGCCTCGTCGAGGCGCTGCAGCGCAAGGGCAAGAAGGTCACCGTCGCCTCGTCGCTGAAGACGTCGCCGCCGATGATGTCGGACGATCTCCGGCGCCAGGCCGACCATTTTATCGAGCTGGCGAACCTGGCGCAGACGCTGGGGCGCGACCCGGCGCAGCGGCCGCCGCGGCCGGTTCGCGACGAGATCGACGAATACGAGCCAGAGGAGCTGTGAGCGCGGCGCCGGCGCCCGAGCCGCCGCGCGACTGCCCGCTCTGCCCCCGCCTCGCCGCCTTCCGCGGTGTCTGGCGGGAGCGCGAGCCCGCTTGGCACAACGCGCCGGTGCCGACCTTCGGTGACCCCGCTGGGCGGCTTCTCGTCGTCGGCCTCGCGCCGGGGCTGCGCGGCGCCAACCGCACCGGCCGCCCCTTCACCGGCGATCATGCCGGCGAGCTCCTCTACCGGACCCTGCTGAAGTTCGGCTTCGCCGCGGGCGAATACCGCGCCGACCCGGCGGACGGGCTGATCCTCCTCGACGCGGCGATCGCCAATGCGGTGCGCTGCGTGCCGCCGGAGAACAAGCCGCTTCCTGAGGAAATCCGCACCTGCCGCATGTTCCTGGCCGCCGAGTTCTCGGCCCGCCCAAGACTGCGCGTTATCGTCGCCCTCGGCCGCATCGCCCACGACAGCGTGCTGCGCACCCTCGACCTCCGCCTCGCCGCCCACCCCTTCGCCCACGGCGCCGTGCACGAAGCCGGCCGCTTCCGCCTCTACGACAGCTACCATTGCTCCCGCTACAACACGAACACCGGCGTGCTGACGCCGGAAATGTTCGAGGCGGTGTTCAACCGGGTGCGGGCGGACCTGGCCGGGCGCGGCCCGCCCCCCCTGACGTCGGCCAGTAGCCGGGAGAGCGCAACGCGGCGCAGGTGGCATGGGTCTTGACCTGGTGTGAAAAAAGTCCTAGACAGGCATTTCTGTTTGTGCTAGCTCCCGCAATACCGCTGCTCGACGAGGGACCGGGATGCCATGGACCGGAGCTTTTCGGGAGCAGTGGGCGGCGCCGCCACGGAGCCTCGGTCAGGAGCCGGGACGGCGTTCCTCAGAAGGGCCCCCCTCGGGAGCAATCCCGGTGCCGGATGTTGCACGGCTAGAGTTCCTGCTTCGGGCGCAAGCACGGGGCAGGGCGGGAAGACGATAGGGCGAGTTGGGGAACGTATAACGCCGCGCGGACTCCCCACCGTTTAGCAAGCGCTTTTTTGACTTGCCGCTGCGGTGGCGAACAGGGTGCGGCTGGCGAGCATGGCGCAGGCAACGGCGAGCAGACGGTCGGCGACGGAGCGAAGCGCGCGGGCATGCGAATGGCCGCGTTGGCGCAGGGCGGCGTATTTGGCGCGGCTTCGCGGGTCGTGCTGGATGGCGGTGCGCGCCCAATGATGGACGGCGTCGCTGAGGCGGCGATGACAAGCCCGGCGGCGCAGGACGATGCGGCGCTTGCCCGACTGCTTGGTCACCGGGGCGACGCCGGACAAGCAGCGCAGCGCCTGATAGTCTCGCTCGCGCAGGGCCTCGCCGGCCTCTGCGAGCAGCGTGGCGCAGACGATCCTTCCGATGCCTGGCAGGGATCTCAGGATGGTCACGTCACGCTGCTCTTGCGGCTGCCCCGGCGCGTCCTCCTCGGGCGCAGCGAGGCTGGCGAGCAGGCGATCGAGCTCGCCGTGCGCCTCTTTGATCTGGCGGCTGACGAGGCGCAGGCGGGGAATGAGCGTGCGGATGTGGGCGGTTGCCGCCTCGGTGGCGCCGGCGGCGACCTGGATGGGCGGCCGGCGGAGCTGCTTCAAGGCCTCGGCCGCATCGAAGCGGCGGATGCGATGCCGCTTGAGGAGCTTGGCGAGACTGGCTTGGCGGAGGCGGCGGGCCTTATCGGGCGTCGGCGCGCTCTCCCACAGTTGCAGGAACCATTCGGCGGCGAGATCATCGGCGAGCTCCAGCATGGCCGGGAAGTAGCGCCAGAGCTGGTCTCGCATGCGGTTGGCGAGACGGACCTGCTCGACGGTCAGTTCGTCGGCGATCCGCGACCATTCGCGCAGCTCGATGACCAGCGGATCGGCCGGCCGCAACGGACGCAGGCGCGGCCGGTCGGTCCTCAGCGCATCGGCCAGCACCTCGGCGTCGCGGCTGTCGTCCTTGGCGCCGGCCAGCGTGAAGCGGTCGCGGAAGCGGTCGAGCTGCTTGGGATTGACCGCGTAGACGGTGAAGCCGCGCTCCATGAGCGCCTCAACGACCGGCCCGTGCGGCACCTCGATGGCGACATGCACCGCTTGCGGCGCGGCGCCGCTCGCGGCGATCAGCCAGGCGCCCATCTCAGCCAGGCCCTCGCCGCCATGAGCGAAGCTGCGCACGCGCTTGCCGCGCCCCTGCGCATCCGACAGACAAACGACATGCGCCTGCGACGCCCAATCGACGCCGGCATACCAGATCGGCTGTTCTTCCATGCTCCTCTCCCTGTTCTCGCAACGAGCCCGCCGCGACGTCGGCCGATCCCTGGACCTGGCGCTCAAGGGCGCGGTCTCCCCACTGGGCCTGCAATCGCAGCCGCCAGCCGGGGCACATGTCCGCGCGTGGTGCTCGCCGCTTTGACAGCGGCGGCGCTGGGGCGCTTCGGTCGCTCCCGGCCGGCCGGCCCCGGTCCTCCTGTCTGAGCCGATTCGCCGGACCCGCGAAGCCGCCCGCCCGCTACGGCGCCACGGAGGGCGCGCGTGCGGCCGGCTTCGCTTTCGCCGAGCCAAGCTTTGCAGGATCACCGGCCATCACCGGTACAGGGGCGCTTCGAGGGCGCCACTAATAATTTTGCGAGGTGTCTTTGAAGCGCCCCGCTCCCTCCTCGTGGCGAGGAGGCCAAGGTTCTTTGATAGCCTCGGGCCCAAAAAGCCGCGGGATGCTTCCGCTCATCCCTTCTCGCGCATGAGTCGGCCCTTCTCGCGCTGCCAGTCGCGCGCCTTCTCGGACTCCCGCTTGTCGTGCGCCTGCTTGCCCTTGGCCAGCGCGATCTCGACCTTGGCGCGGCCGCGCTCGTTGAAATAGAGGCGGAGCGGCACGATGGTCATGCCTTCGCGCTGCACGGCGCCGACCAGCTTGTCCATCTGCCGCTTGTGCAGGAGGAGCTTTCGCGAGCGCTTCGGGTCGTGGTTGAAGCGGTTCGCCTGCAGATATTCCGGGATATTGGCGTTGATCAGCCAGATCTCGCCGCGCTCCGGGCTCACATAGGATTCGGCGATGTTGGCCTTGCTGGCCCGCAGACTCTTCACCTCGGTGCCGGCGAGCTGGATGCCGGCCTCGAAAACCTCGCCGATGTGGTAGGAATAGCGCGCCTTGCGGTTCTCGGCGACGATTTTTCTGCCCGGCTCCGCCTTCTTCGCCATCAGTTCAACAGGCCGGCGTGACGCATGGCGGATTCCACCTCCGCCTTCGTCTCGGCGCCGACCGGGACGATCGGCGAGCGCACGTCCTCCGCCATGTGGCCAAGGAGCGACAGCGCGTATTTGGTGGGCGCCGGGCTCGGCTCCAGGAACAGCGCGCGGTGCAGCGGCATCAGCCGGTCCTGGTAGAGAAGCGCAGTGCGGTAGTCGCCGGCAAGGCACGCCTCCTGGAACTCCGCGCAGAGTTTCGGGGCAACGTTGGCGGTCACCGAGATGCAGCCGTGGCCGCCATGCGCCATGAAGCCGAGCGCCGTCGCATCCTCGCCGGAGAGCTGCACGAAATCGGCGCCGATGGCATGCCGCTGCAGGCTCGCGCGGGCGAGGTTGGCGGTCGCGTCCTTGACGCCGATGATGTTGGCGCAGTCGCGGAACAGCTCGGCCATCGTCTCCACGCTCATGTCGATGATGGAGCGCGGCGGGATATTGTAGATGATCAGCGGGATCGAGATCGCCTCGGCCACGGCGCGGAAATGCGCATAGAGGCCGCGCTGGCTCGGCTTGTTGTAATACGGCGTGACCACCAGCACGGCGTCGGCGCCGGCCTGCTCGGCATGGACGGCAAGCTCGATCGCCTCGCGGGTGTTGTTGGAGCCCGCCCCGGCGATCACCGGAACCCGCCCGGCCGCCGCCTCGATGCAGATCTCCACCACCCGGTGGTGCTCGTCGTGCGACAGGGTCGGCGATTCTCCAGTCGTGCCGACCGGCACGACGCCGCTCGAGCCCTCGCGGATCTGCCAGTCCACGAAAGCGCGGAAGCCGTCCTCGTCGATGGAGCCGTTGCGCATGGGCGTGACCAGAGCGGGGATGGAGCCCTTGAACATGGAGGCCTCGAAGCGGGTTGGCGGTTTGCGCGGACGATAGTGGCGTGCCGGGTACAGGGCAAGCAAATGTCGGGTTCGATCGACCCCGGAGAGGCGACGCGGCGCCCGCGCCATGCTAAGGTCACAAAGTTCAGTGTTTCTGCGCCGCGGAAAGAGGGGGAAGTCTCTGATCGCGACCCAGTGCCGAGTGTGCCGCATCGCGGCGGCGATCCTGACGTTTGCGTTTTGGGCAGGCGGGCCGGCGCGTGCCGCGGGTCCGGCGGAGGCTGCCGGCGCCCTTGAGGCGGCGGAGCCCGCCTCGTCTGCCATTCTCCTCGCCCGGTCGTCCGAGGACAGCGCGCCGTTGCCGCGGCCGCGCCCCGGCGCTGCCGCCGCGGCGGACGAGGTGACGCTGGTGCGGCTGCCCCGCCCACGCCCCGACGCGGCCGATCTGCCGGCCCCGAAACCGGACCTCACCGCCTTCTACGGGTTCACGCCGGATTACGCGCTGAAGGCAGCGCTCGATGCGGTGAGCGCCCGCCTTTATGCGGACGCCCGCGCTTTAGCGGCGGAGCATTCCGATCCGCTCGCCCCGGCGTTGATCGACTGGCTGATTGCGCGCGAGACCGATTCGGGTCTTTCGGCGCGCGAGATCGTCGCCCTCCTTAAAGCCCATCCTGACTGGCCGGAGACGCACCTTTTGCGGCTGCGGGCCGTGCAGGCCTTCCATGCCATGGGACCGGACAACGAGGCGGTCCTTGCCTTCTACAGCCAGACGCCGCCGACCACCATCGGCGGGAAACTGGCGCTCGCGGCCGCCCTGAAGGCCTCCGGCAGGAAGGCGGATGCGCTCGCCATCGTGCGCACGCTGTGGCGCGAGGACACGCTGAGCGAAGGGCAAGCCGCTACGGTGCTGTCCCGCTTCGGCGCCGATCTCAGGCGGGAGGACCACGTCTACCGCTTCCGCCGGCTTGTGCTTCGCGGCCGCACCAAGGATTCGCTGGCGCAGGCGAAGCTGATCGGGCCGGACCGGGACAAGCTAGCCCGCGCGGTGATCGCGGTCGTCGATCGCCAATCGAACGCCGCCAAGCTTGTCCGCGACGTGGCGCCGAAATTCTCCGCCGACCCGCTCTACATTTACGCCCGGGCGCAGCTGCTGCTGCGTGCCGACGCGCCGATCGAGGCGGCGCGGCTCATCCTGCGCACCAACCCAGACGCGGCGCTGCCGGGCGACGCCGATGTCTGGTGGGATCTCCGGCGCGATCTGTCGCGGGAGCTTTTGGACCGCCGCACGCCCGATCTCGCCTATCGGATGGTCGCGGCGGGCGCTCCGGCGGGCGGAGCGGAACGCGCCGAGGCGGCCTTCCATGCGGGCTGGTACGCGCTCCGCTTCCTCAATAAGCCGGAGCAGGCGGAGGCGCATTTCAGCGATCTTCTGGCGCTTGCCACGCTGCCGCGGACGCGGGCGCGCGCCTCCTATTGGCTGGGGCGCACTTTCGAGGCGGCTGGGCGGGGCGAGCCGACGCGGCTCGCCTATCAGGACGCGGCGCGCTTCGGCGGCACTTTTTACGGCCAGCTGGCCCGCGAGAAGATCGGCCTGGCCACGACCGGGCTTGAGCGGCGGCCGGCTGCTTCGGCCTTGGATCGGCTGCGCTTCGCCAAGCGCGACGGCGTCAGGGCGATCCGCCTGCTCGCGCAGGCTGGCCACGGCGACAAGGCATTTCCGTTTTTCCGCCAACTGGCCGAGGCCATCGATTCGCCTGGCGAGATGGCGCTCCTGACCGCGCTGGCGCGGCGCATCGAACAGCCGCGCGCCGGCGTCGGCGCCGCTTCCATCGCCGAGCAGCGCGGGGTGCGCGTCGCCTCGCTGCCGGCCCCGTTCATCGGCGTGCCGGCCGGCGTGCCGCTGCCCGATCCGGTCGACCGGGCGCTGGTCTATGCGGTCGTGCGCCAGGAAAGCGCGTTCAATCACCAGGCCACAAGCCATGTGGGCGCCCGCGGCCTCATGCAGCTCATGCCGGCCACGGCGAAAGCGACCGCGCTGAATGCCGGCCTGCCTTTCTCGGTGCAGCGGCTTACCACCGACCCCTTCTACAATGCCACGCTCGGCGCGGAACATCTTGGCGAGCTGCTCGACCGTTTGGACCAGTCCTACGTGCTCACCTTCGTCGGCTACAATGCCGGTCCCGGGCGCGCCGCGCAGTGGGTCAAGGCCTATGGCGATCCGCGCGGCGGCGGCGTCGACGCTGTCGATTGGATCGAACGCATCCCCTTCGACGAGACCCGCAACTACGTCCAGAAGGTGATGGAGAACCTGCAGGTCTATCGTTCCCGCACCGGTCATCCCTTGTCGCTGTCGGAGGACCTCATCCGTGGCGGGCCGCAGGGTTGATCAGCCCCGGGTGACGCGCTGGGACCATCCTTCGCCGACAGCGCCGTCCGTTATGCCGGCTGGCAATGCCGGCCGCGTGATCCGCTTCCGCTCGCAGGACGGATTGAACCTTGCGGCGCGCATTTTCGATGCCGAGCCATCGCACCGGCTGCCGCTCCTCTGCCTTCCCGGCCTGTCGCGGAACTCGCGCGATTTCATTAGGCTCGGCCAGTTCTTCTCCCGCCATCCCGCGGAGCCGCGGCGGGTGGTGGCACTCGACTACCGGGGGCGCGGCGCCTCCGACGCCGATCCGAACTGGCAGAACTATACGCCGCTCGTCGAAGCCCAGGACGTGCTTGCCGCAGCGGCCGCGCTCGGCCTGGAAAGAGCCGTTATCGTCGGCACCTCGCGGGGCGGCATCATTGCAATGCTTCTCGGCGCGTTGCGGCCCGGCCTGATCGCCGGCGTCGTCCTCAACGACATCGGCCCGGTGGTCGAAGGCACCGGGCTGGCGCGGATCAAGAAATATCTCTCGGCGAAGCGCTCTCTGCCGAGCTGGGATGACGCCATTGCCGCGGTCCGCGACATCGGCGGCACGCACTTTCCGGCCTTGAGCGAGGAGGACTGGCGGAGCTCTGCCGAGGCGGCTTTTGCGGTCACCCCGAAAGGGCTGGTGCCGGACTTCGATCCTAGTCTCCTCCGGACCCTGGAGGGGATAGATTTTTCAGAAAAGATTCCTGTGCTCTGGCCGCAATATGCGAGTCTTTCGCGGGTGCCGGTGCTGGCGATCAGAGGCGAGTTTTCCGACCTGTTAAGCCCGCGGACCTTGTCCGCCATGGCCGAGCGCCATCCGCGATTGGAGCAAATGACCGTGCGCGGCCAGGGCCATGCGCCGCTGCTGCGCGACGCGCCTTCGCTGGAGCGCATCTTCGCATTTGCAATGGGCTGCGAGACGCCCGCTCCCGCCTAACGGACAAGCCGTTCGCCAGCGCCCCGTTGTGCGGCAATATCTCTAAAAACGAAGGGCCCGGCGGAGCCGGGCCCTTCGCAATGGTGATGCTCAGCGGATCAGAAGTCGCGCTGGATGCGCCACATGACGCCCCAAACATCGTCTTCGAGCTCGTCCTCGTCGTTGTCCTCGCCCGTGCAGGACTCGGTATCGCAATCGATGTGATTGTAGGCGACTTCAGGACCCATGATCAGGCCGGAGACCGGCGACCAGATCAGCGTCGCCTTGGCGCCCCAGAACTCGTAGCCGCCGTCGTCGTCATCGTCATCGTCGTCGTCACCGGCGTCGACATCCGTGTACGACGCGTCGACCTGGCCCGTCAGGGTCGGCGTGAACGCGGCCGACACGCCGGCGCGGATGTTCCATGCCGTGTTCGTCTCCGAGTCGTCGTCGTCGTCATCGTCGTCGTCGGCGTTGAGGTCGCCGACACCGCCCGGATCGGTGGTGATGTAGCCCAGCGCGCCGTCGGCATAGCCGCCCTGTGCGCTGAATTCCAGCCCGGCCACCTTGAAGCTGGCGCCAGCACCGAGTGCCCAGCCGAGATGGTCGTCGTCGTCAGGCCCTTCGCCCGGATCCACGTCTTCCTTGTCGTGGATGTGGTGCAGAACGCCCATCACCTGGGCGGAGCCCCAGCCCTGGTCGACGCGGAAATTGCCGACCAGATCCGGCCATTCCTGGCCCTCGTAGTCTTCCTCGAAGCCGTTCAGCCGGCGGCCGCTCGACGCCGGATCTTCCAACGACAGCGTCGCCCCGAAGCCGTTGCCGCCGCCGAAGGTGTAGGCGAACAGCGTCTGCTCGGTCGTGTTGTCGTCGATGTTGATGCGCGTGCCGAAGCCCAGCGAGCCGAAGAAGTCGAAGAACGACCCCGTATGGCCGGCCGTGAACGTGCCGGCATCGTTGGAGATCTGGATGAACGCCGCCGAAAGGTCGACGGCGGCGCCGTCGTAATTGGTGGCGTTGCTGTCCAGGCCGCCCGGGCCGACGGTCACCTGGAACTCGGCGAAGGCGCGGATCAGACCGAGATCGGTCTGCGTGCGCGCATCCAGCCGCATGTTGCCGCGGGCCCGCGTCGTGTAGTTGTTGGTGTCCTGGTCGATGCCGAAGAAGTCGCCATCGTCATCGTCGTCATCGTCGTCATCGTCGTCGCCGTTGCCCCACTCGTCGACGTAATGCGCTTCGACGCGCACCCGGCCGCTGACGCGCAGGCAGGTGTCGGTGCCCGGGATGTAGTAGAAGCCCGTGCCGAAGGCGTCGCAGATCCGCACATATTCCACCGGTTCAGCCACCGGAAGATCGGCGGCCTGCGCCCCGGTCCCAGCGGCCAGAACCGCCGCGGAGCCGAAGAGAAGGCTCTTTAGATTCATTTTATAGACCTCCAGTCCATGTTGCTGAGCCGGGTTGTCCGCTTTCGACTGGGCTACGCCACCGAAGTCGGGCCCCCCCGCCCCTCGTGCTGCTCCAGACAGAACAGCGGCCGCCGATCGGCTGCCTGCAAACGACACTATCTATCCCGGCAGCCGTGGCAACATCAGACGCTTTGCGGCCGCATCCTTTCCAAATTCATGTTGCACAAAAGCCACGAAACGCCCGGCGGCAGCGACCAAGGGTAAAGACATTCCTAACCGAAGCGAGGAGAAACCTGGCTTCGGACCGTAAACCCATTGATCGATGCCGGAGCCGTGCGTGATTTGTCAGCTCCGTCTCTGTGAGGCCGCAGCAAGCGGATGGGTGGCGCGCTGGCGACGTTGCGTTGCGGCGAAGGAGTGGGCATCAACGTGACGGCGACGGGAAGGGCTCCTGCCTGAAACCCAACCAAATTGTCGCGACGGAGATTACATGGCGCGCATTCTCGTCTTGGGCGGCGACGGCTTTTGCGGATGGCCGACAAGCCTCTACCTGTCCCAGCGCGGACACGACGTCACAATTGTCGACAACCTGTCGCGACGGAAAATAGACATTGAGCTTGAGGTCGAATCGCTGACGCCGATCAGGCCGCTGTCGGAACGGCTGAAGGCCTGGCAGGAAGTCTCCGGCCGCGTGATCGGCTTCCAGAACTTCACTGTGGGCGAGAACTACCATCGCTTGCTGACGTATATTCGCCAGGAAAGACCGGAAGTCATCATTCACTTTGCGGAACAGCGGGCCGCGCCCTATTCTATGAAGTCCTCCTGGCATAAACGCTACACCGTCAACAACAACCTGAATGCCACCAACGACGTGCTCTGCGCGATCGTCGAGGCGCAAGAGGACGTGCATCTCGTGCATCTCGGCACGATGGGCGTCTATGGCTACGGCACCGCGGGCATGCGGATTCCCGAAGGTTATTTGAAAGTCAAGACCGAGACCGCTGGCGGCGAGCAAATCGAACACGAAATTCTTTACCCGTTCAATCCTGGTTCGATTTACCACATGACTAAAACGCAGGATCAGCTCTTCTTTTATTTTTACAACAAAAACGACGCCGTGAAGATCACCGACCTGCATCAAGGGATCGTCTGGGGAACGCAGACAGATGAGACGCAGCTGGACGAGCGCCTGATCAATCGCTTCGACTACGACGGGGACTACGGCACCGTTCTGAATAGATTCCTCATGCAGGCTGCGATCGGCTACCCCCTCACGGTGCATGGGACGGGCGGACAGACGCGAGCCTTCATCCACATCCAGGACACTTGCCGGTGCATCGAGCTCGCCATCGACAATCCACCACAGCGTGGCGAGAGGGTCAACATTCTCAACCAGATGACCGAGACGCACCGGATTCGAGACTTGGCACAGTTGATATCGAATATGACCGGCACGCCCATCCAGTTCATGGACAATCCTCGCAACGAAGCGGCCGAGAACGACCTGTATGTCACGAACGACCGGTTCCTGCGCATGGGTCTGGAGCCTGTCACCCTCCGTGACGGGCTGCTGAACGAGGTCACAGAGATCGCCCGCAAATATGCCGGGCGGTGCGACCGCTCGAAGATTCCTTGCGTGTCGCTGTGGCGCGGCGGCTCGCAATCCGCGCCGCCATGAGCGCCGCAGGTGCGCGGCGCGATTCCGGCGATCGGCGCGAACCGCCGTATTTGCCTTCCTGGGGTCGCCCGCCGCCCTTATCGTTGCGGAGAATCGAAGGTCTTGCAGAGTATGCCGCCGAGTGAACACCCCCGCGCTCCAGGCGCAATCGTCCGCTACCGGCCGCTTGCCAAGTCGGAGTCCCTGGCCGCCTCGCCGAGCCTTCTCGATCTGGCTGCCCCTTTCGGCGGATCGCGGCTGGTTTTCCCGCGGCTGCTGGCGCGGGGACTTGCCCGCGCCGAACGCGACGGCAGCGCGTCCTCCGTAGCCAATGCCCACGCCCGGTGGTATTTCGGGCGCAGCCTGGCATTCTGGGCGGCTCCCGCCGCCCTCACCTTGCGGCTGCACGACAGGGTGCATGACGGAAGAAGGGGGATCCAGCTCAGCCGTCATTTCCTCGACAACGGGGATTGGACGGACATCGTCGCGCCGGTTACCGACACGGTCGAGCACCGCGAGACGACCGAGCTTGTGGAATATGGCGAACGCTACGCAAGGATGCCGAGCTTCCGGCGGATGGTCAAACGGGCGCGCCGGAAGAAGCCGGTCAGACGCTATGGCGGCTGGCTCGACACGGAAGAAAAGATCCACGCCTATTTCCGCTACTTCCTCGACTTGATCGAAAGCATCAATGAACACGGCCTGCAGGAACGCAGCTCGCTGAAGCGCATACGCGTGCCGGTCGGCGCGGATGTGCGAGGCGCGCACGCCCTTCACCAGCGCAATATCGGCGTGGCGATCGCGGCGGACGGCAGCCTGCTACGGTTCCTCGGCGGGCGCCACCGGCTGGCGATCGCCCAGGCTTTGGGGCTCGCCGCGATACCCGTGGAGATCCGCTTCGTCCACGCCGAATGGCTGGCGGGAGAGGTCCAGCGAAGCGGATGGCCGCCGGCCACGGCACTGCAGGAGTGGGCCAAGCGCGCTCCCCACCCGGCCTCCGACGCCGCGGATCGACCGCCCGACGCGCAGCTCCGCTCCGACCCTGCTTACGCCTGATTCAGAAAGCCCGCGCTCGATTGATTGCCCGGCAGATCGGCCGACAGGATCCGATTGAACCCCACGAAGGAGTGTATCAAACGGGCCGGCGTGAATGCGCGAAATCCGGGGCCTGCTCCTGCGGCACTGTCCTGATTTCCTTCTGCAAGAGTGCCAGCGCGGCGGCGGGGTCATCCGCGAACTCAAACAAGGCCAGGTCCTCGCGGTCGATCACGCCGTGCCGCGCCAGCGCCTCGAAGTTGATGACCTCCTTCCAATAGTCCGGCCCGTAAAGCACGACAGGAATCGGCTTCTCCAGCTTCCTCGTCTGCGCAAGCGTCAGGATCTCGAACAGCTCGTCGAGCGTGCCGAAACCTCCAGGGAAGACGACCAGAGCCCGGGCGAGGCTGGCGAACCAGAGTTTTCGCATGAAGAAGTAGTGGAACTCGAAGGAGAGCTCGCGCGGTGTATGCGGGTTCGGGCGCTGCTCATGCGGCAGGCCGATGTTGAGGCCGACGCTGCGGCCGCCGGCCTCGGAGGCGCCTCGATTCGCCGCCTCCATGATCCCCGGGCCGCCGCCGGTGCAGACGACGCAGCCCTTCAGCGGCGACGGCTCGCACGCGCACCATCGGGTGACCAGACGCGCGAGCTCCCGTGCTTCATCGTAGAAGCGCCCCAGCGGGCCGCCAGGTCGGATCCGGGCCGAGCCGAAGAAGACGATGGTGCCTACGACGCCCTCATCAGCGAAGACCTGCATCGGATGCATATATTCGGCGAGGATGCGGAGCGGCCGGGCATCCTCGCTGTCCAGGAACGCCTCGTTCTTGTAGGCGAGCGGATTGCGATCCGGATCGGTTGTCGTCACCGTCTCTCTCTCACTCGGGCGAAGTCGATGAAGCCGCGCTCGACGTCGGTGTGAACGAGCTCGACGCGGACATGGTCGCCGACGTCAAGGTCCTCAAAGCCGCGCACCACCTTGCCTTCGGCGCTCGGGCCGGAGATGCGGACCCATGTGCCCTTTTCCGATGCGCCGGTCACGATCGCATCGAAGCGCTGACCGATGCGAGAGGCCAGAAGCAGTGCCGCGGCCGACTTCCGCACCTGCCGCTCGACCTTGTTGGCGTTGTCCTCCTGGATCGTGCAGTGGCCGCCGAGCGCCGTCAGCTCGTCGGTGCTGTAGGGCGGCTCTCCTCCCACGAGCGCAGCCTTCAACAGCCGCTGGGTGATCAGATCCGGGAAGCGCCGATTGGGAGCGGTCGAGTGCGTGTAGTCGCGCACCGCCAAGCCGAAATGCCCGTCGCCTTCCCTGCCCGGCTGCTCCAGCGCATATTCGCCGGAGCCGAGAAGCTTCACGACGGACAGCGAGAGATCGGGAAAGCGCTCCGGGTCGATTCGCCGGCGCCGGTCGAGAAATTCGTCGAGCGCCTTTGCGCTGGGCGAAGCCGGCAGACGCTCGCCGACATTTGCGGCGAGCTGCACGATGCGGTCCCAGCGCTTCGGCGAGCTCAACACACGCCGAACCGAGGGGAAGCCCTTCTTCTCCAGGTATCGCGCGGTCGCTCCGTTGGCCGCGACCATAAAATCCTCGATCAGATCCTTGGCGCGGTTGCGCTGGTCGGGACGCATGTCGACGAGCTTGTCGTTGTCGTAGACCGGCCGGGCTTCCGTGGTCTCCAGGCGGAGAGCCCCTCGCGCCTGCCGCTCGCGTCGCATCGCCCGCGCCGCTCGATCCTGCAGGCGGATAAGCTCATCGAGACCGTTGGCGACTGCAATTTTGGGCGGAGCGGGTGCTTCCCCCTCCAGCCAGGATGCGACGCCGTTGTATGCGAGCTTCGCATGGTTCAACACGAGCGCTCGGTAGATTTCGTCGGCGATGACGTGCCCATCGGCGTCGACCAGCATGTCGACGACGATCGCCAGCCGCTCCTGACCTTCGTTGAGCGACGTGAGGTCGGTCGAGAGCTTCTCGGGCAGCATGGGAAAGATGTGGGCGGGCGTGTAAACCGAGGTCGTGTTCGTCCGCGCATGGCCATCGATCGCCGAGTCCTTTTCGACGAGAGCATCGACATCGGCGATGGCCACCAGGATTCGCGTTTGGTCGCCGGGCAGCGCTTCGGCCACCGAGAGCTGGTCGAGATCACGGGAATCGTCGTTGTCGATGGAAGCCCAGAGCAAATGCCGCAGGTCGCGGATCTCGGCGGTCGCAGCCGTTGCGGCTCCGGCGATCCCTTCCGCCTCGGCAAGCACGTCGTCGGCAAAATCCGCCAGCAGGCCGTGCTGCAGCATCGCATCGCGGGCGATGCGTCTAAGGTCGTAGCGGCTTCCTGTCCGATTGCTACTCATGGCGTGGCGGAAAATCTGTTGAAAGCATTTGGGGCCCTACCCACGCGCACTGCTCCGCCGGTCCGCCCGGCTGCGGCCAATCACGTTTCGTAGTCCAGTTTCGGATACCAATCGGCGCCCCGCCCTTCCGGCGTGGTGTCCAGCACGTTCCACAGAGGGGCGAAATCGGGGGCGCCGCGGGGGTCTTGACCGGGATCCGCGGAATCGCCGGTCATCTCGCCGCTCCAAAAATGGCGGAGGGTCCCGTCGCGACGTGTGAACACGTTGTAGCTGGGGATTTCCGTGCCGTCCGGCAATACGCCGTGATAGTCGCGAGAATAGTTGCCGTTGACGTCGCTGTAGAGCTGAAGAATTCTCCAGCCCCGCTGCTGCTTCCATTGGGTCAGCCGCTCGGCCGGCGAGCGAGCGACGACGGCCAGGGCAATA
Source organism: uncultured Alphaproteobacteria bacterium (assembly GCA_963846475.1). Lineage (GTDB taxonomy): Bacteria > Pseudomonadota > Alphaproteobacteria > Rhizobiales > Afifellaceae > DASWJZ01. Next base: position 1,028,817 of record CAWJVZ010000004.1, read on the forward strand.
TTTTGCTCGATTTCGGCCGCGTTGCCTTCCAAACCGCCCAGCAGATTGGTGCACATCGGGCATGGGCTCTCGCGCTCCAGGCCGAACATATAGCTGTAGACGACAAGGGTCTGTTTATCGCCGAACAGGTCGGCCATGCTCATTTGGCCACGCTCGCCTTGGAAGCGGTAATCGCCGACCACCTTGCCGCCTGGCGGCAGAGCACGGCGCTGAGCAGCGACACGCTCCAAATGGCGGCGCAACTCGATCTCTTCCGCCAGCAGGGCCGTGCGCGCGGCGCGGTACTCGGCGCTCTCGTTCGGGAATCGGACCGGGCTGCGGCGGGCGAGCTCGGCGGCGGGATGAGATTGTCTTGCATGGGCTCCGTCCGGCTGACGGTCCATTAAACTCGGCGGGTCTGCCGGCGCAACCTGCGTTCCAGCGCGATCCCAAGCGACACGCGGGAGGGCCGCGGCGGCGTTGTGCCTGAAAGTCGTCTTCTCGCACATCAACTGGAAGAGGCTGACAAGTCAGCCGCCCTGGAATTCATCCCGATCGGCGTGCCTGGTCGCGACGAGGATACGGGCGAGACGGCCTTGGGCGTTCCGGCCGCTGAGCCGCCAGCGAGATCATCGGCGCGGCCAGGCTCAACGACGTCAATCCGGAAGCCTGGCTCGCCGACATTCTTGCCCGCATCGCCGCGGGCCATCCGATCAACGGGGTCGAGGAGCTACTCGCTTGGCGCTGGACAAACCTGCTCTCGATTACCCAAGCTGAGCGATCGCCAGCGTATCGAGAAGGTAAACCTCGACGGATGATCGCCGGTCGCCCGACGCTGCCTTCTGCCCTCACTCCCTTGGCAGTACCTCGATTGCGCCGGCTCCTCGCCGCACAGATGCCCGCCGATCTTGCCGACTGGCTCGACCTCGTGGCGTTGGGAACGCTTCTCGCCTTCCATTGGCAACTCGGCCCAACCGCGCTCGCCGCCCTAATGGTGGCGATCGCCCTGCCTTATGTCGTGCTCGGGCCTCCCATCGGCGTCCTGATCGACCGCAGCGATCTGCGCCTGTTGCTCATTGCCAGCAGCAGCCTTCGAGCGGTCGCAACCGCAGCCTTTGCCGTAGCGCCGGATCTGCCCATCCTATTGGCGCTCGTTGTGCTCAAGTCGAGCGTGGATGCCGTGTTCACGCCCGCAAAGCAGGCGACAATACCTCTGCTCGCCCCGGCCAATCGTTTGATGGCGGCCAACGGCCTCAGCCATACCATCAATCAGGTCACCAAGGTCGCAGGACCGGCTTTGGGCGGCGCGCTGGTTGCCATTCTGGAGCCGAAGCAGATCTTTCTCGTCAATGCCGGCCTGTCGGTCATCGCCGCACTCGTCCTCCTCGGTCTTCCTCCTGGATTGCGGCCCGCAACCGACAAGACGGATCGCGGATTCGTCCGGGAGTTTATCGAAGGGCTCGCCCACATCCGGGGCCACCCGCTTCTCGCCACCGCCATCGTCGCGATGGCCATCGGGTTCCTGGTGACGTTCCTGTACGACGGCCTTATCGCTCTTTTGGTCAAAGAGATCGGTTATCCAGCCTCAATGTTCGGTGCAGCGATTGCTGTCCTGGGCGCAGGCGGGGTGCTTGGCGCGCTTTTGCTGGGCCAGTTTGGCGAGCGACGCGACCCGCTACTTCTCATGGCATCAGGCGGAATGGTGGGAGGCCTTCTGATCGCCGGCATCGGTCATGTGGGCCGCGGCGACATCGCAATGCACCCAATCCTGTTTCTTGCCACCCTGTTCACCATAGGAATCGCGAGCGCCGGCTTGTTTGTCCCCTATCGAACCGTTTTGCAGCGGGAGACGCCGCTTTATCTGCTCGGTCGAGTCACTGCCGTTGGTGAGGCCGCGATCGCGATTGCGACTTTGGCAGGGCCGCCGCTCGGAGCCGTGCTGGCCAATGTGGCTGGGATTTCTGCTCCGTTCCTGCTCGGTGGCTACCTCATAGCACTGTTGGCGCTCGCCCTCGTGCTGTCTCGACGGCGTATCAGCGCAGCCAAGAGCGTCGAAGATCCAGAAAGCTCCGAATAGATGCCGCGCCCCCTCGGCAACCCGGAGGCCGGACGCTTGCATTAGGGACGCTCGCGATTTCAATCAGGACATTGTTGACGGCGCGGAATTCGTTCCTACTATGTTCCGGATGGATTTCAGCCTTCCGAGAACGCGTCCGCCTCACCATTGCCACAGCTCTTGCCGTCGCGCCTCGCTCTGTAAAGAAGGCGTTTGCCGATCGGTTTGACGCTCGGCAACAGGAGGCGTCGCGCGAGCTCTCTCAGGCCGTCGCAGAGGCCGTGCTGCAGGTCTATGAGGTTGTGGAGAAGCCGCTTCCGCCGCCGGGTCGGGGAGTACCAGCCCGGCCGGAAGGGTAGGCCAGGTCCTTGCCACGGTCGGTTACGCCCCGACGCTTTTGAACAGGACAGGTGTTGTCGCCTTGGAAGCTTTGGCCACCATCCTCCATGCGGATCTGGACGCGTTTTATGCGTCGGTCGAGCAGCTGCTCGATCCGTCGTTGCGGGGCAAGCCCATAGCCGTCGGCGGCGGCGTGGTGCTTGCCGCCTCTTACGAAGCCAGAACCTTCGGGGTGCGCGGCGGCATGCCGGGCCGGCGAGCGCGCGAGCTCTGTCCACAGCTCACTTTCGTCGGCGGCCATTTCAAGGAATATCAGCGACTGGGCGACGCCGCCCTTAAGGTGGTGGGCGATTTCACGCCTCTCGTAGAGCGGATCTCCGTCGACGAGGCCTTCGCCGACGTGGCAGGCACCGAACACCTGTTCGGTTCGCCCGCCGAAATCGCCAAGGCGATCCGGAGCCGGGTGCGCGACGAGCTCGGACTGCCGATTTCGGTCGGAGTGGCGCGCACCAAGCACCTGGCGAAAATCGCCTCGCAAGTGGCCAAGCCCGACGGGCTGCTCGTGGTCGATCCTCCGACCGAGCTCGACTTCCTGCACGATTTGCCCGTCGAGCTGATGTGGGGAGTGGGCCCGGCGACCAAGACGCGATTGGCCGAGATGGGAGTGCTCACCATCGGGCAGCTGGCAAAAACCTCGCCGCAGTCGCTGCAGCGGCTGCTCGGTCGCGCGGCTGCGGACAAGCTGGGCGCGCTGGCGTGGAATCGCGATCCTCGAGAGATCAAGACGCATCGGCGAGCGCGATCGGCAGGAGCACAGTCGGCGATCGGCAGGAAGCCTGCCGAAGCGAGCGTCTTTCGACCCACCCTGCGACATCTGGCGGACAGGATAGGCACCCGACTGCGCGCCAAATCATGGCTCGGCCGCACTGTGACGGTGCGGGTGCGTTTCGCCGATCTCCACTCTGTCACTCGCTCCGTAACACTGCCTGCCCCCGTGTCGGCGACGGCCATCCTTGCCGAGATCGCCGAGGATCTGGTGCGCGGACTCCTGGCAGACCACCCTGACGAGAAGACGGTTTCGCTGCTGGCGATTTCCGTATCGAATTTAGAGAAGCAGCCGCTCCTGCAGCTGGAGCTCCCGCTTGAACTCGAGGATGAGAAGCGCCGTCCCGGCAGCAGCGTGGGCGCGGCGCGCGGGATCGCGGACCGCGCTGTCGACACGATCCGCGGTCGCTTCGGATGGGAGGCCGTCGGATATGGGTCGCTCGCGTTGGGCATCTCCCGTTCCGTTCCCGACGCGTTTCGCGAACTCGCCGAAAAGGACCTTTGACCAGAGTCGCTGAGGAGGGAAAGCAGCCGCGCTCGAAGCCCTGGGGAAGCTGTAAGCGGCCCGCAATGCACGACCGAGACTGCCGGAAGGCTGCTTCCGGGCCGCTCCGGTCCTTTCAGGGCAATAGCGGACCGGCATTTGCGCTGTCATGTTCCGCCGTTCTTCCCGGCGACGTAGGCCTCGATCAACTGGGCGAAGCGCGTCGCGCCAAAGCTTGGAAAATGCCCGCCATGGACGATGCGAGGCCGGAGATGTTTCAGGCGCTTCATGGTGGCGAGGTAGACCGGAATGTCGGAATGGTAGCAGGTGTCGACCAAAGGGCCGTCATAGATCACATCCTGCGCGAACAGGATCCCGGTCTTCTCCTCGAACAGGGAGACGTGGCCGGGCGAATGGCCAGGCGTGTGGAGGACAGTCAGCACGCGGCCGCCGAGGTCGATACGATCGCCCTCGCCGATCAGACTCGTCGCCGGCGCCGGCTCGATTCTATGGGCGTTCGCGTCCCAGCCGGGCGGCACGCCCAGGAACATCTCGGAGTCCCGCTCTCCCGAGGCATATTTCGCGAACAATGTCGCCGAGCTCGCAGGGTTCGCCGCTATGTCCGCCTCTGCAGCATGGACGAGGCGGTCGTCGAATTCGTGCGCCCCTCCGATGTGATCGAAATGCGTATGCGACAACAAGAGGGTGATCGGCCGGTCCCCTGCCCGCCTGTCGAGCTCGGGAACGTGAGGCCTGAGCGGCACGGCGCCAAGGCCGGCATCGATCAACAGATCGCGGTCGCCCCCGCGGATGAGCCACATGTTGCAGCGGAAGAAGAACGGCATCCAAGGCTCGTGGACCAGGGTCACGCCGTCCGCGAAAGGGATTGTTTCGTACCATCGAGCCGCGGGGATGGTTGGCATCATGCGTCACCTTTGACCAGGACGAGATCGGCGGGCGCAGCCGAAGGCTCGATCCTTGCGTTCACCATCGGGGTGTCGTCCGGCAGTGCCTTGATGAAGGATAGAGCGGCGCGGTCGGCGCTTCGCCGGTCCACTACAACACGCTTGAAGAAGTGGGTGCTTCGGTGAGGCGGGCAATCAAGGCCTTAACACACCTGGGCGGCTGAGACCGGCGTCGGGCCCTAATGCGGAGGGATCGGCCGCCACGGCGCGAACACGCTTGCCGAGCGCGGCAGCAGCGACGCGAGATCGGGGCAATGGCGCAGGATGATACTGGTCATACCGTTCCGCTCGATCCAATCGATCCCGAGCGGGGAATAGATTTCCGGCCGGAAATCGACGGTGAGGAAGCGGTCGCTCTGCAGTCGGCGCGAGGCCATCAGTATGAAGATGCGAAACGCCGTGTCGCTGAAGCCGAAGCCGTGCGGCGGTGTTTCGGCGAAGAGCCCGACCATCGTGTCGACCAGGTCGATTTCCTTATAGACGTCCTTCAATCTGCGCACGGATTCGGCGTCGCTCGTAAGGTCCTCCCAGCGCCGTATCCGGTTCTGATGCAGACCATGGCGGAAGTCGTTGTAGCGCGGCACGCCACGCCGGCGGGTGCGCACCAGATCAACCACGGAAAGATCGATCCGCTCGCCATCGCGCTCGAACGCCTGCAGCGAGCGTGGATAATTATGCAGCGTGATGGCGCCGGGATAGGCTATGCCGAGCGAGTAGAGGACGTTCTCCAGCTTCGTCTGCCGCATGATCTCGTCGGTGCCCTCACCTTGGATCTCGTCGAAGCCCGCCGTCCCCAGCGAACGCCCGGTGCGATAGTCGAAGAACTGGTAGTCGTCGGGCAACAGGGGGTGCAGGCGGTAGACGGTGACGAAATCCTCCGTCAGCGCGTAGGGTGCCCCGTGATGGTCCGGCATGGTTTTCGGTATACCCTTGAGCGCGTGTGCATCGACCAGCCACAAGCCGAGCTGCGTCAGCCAGTCCTTGGGCGCGCCGTGCCAGTTCGCCTTCAGGCCCATATCGATGGTTTTGGTGGCCAGAATCGCCGGCGTCCACTCCACGGTGTGGATCTTGGCGATGAGCGCGGAGACGATGAGCCGCGCCATCTGATAGATCCGCTCGTCGCTGAGATACGGGTATTCCGAGCGGAGCGCGTCGCAGACGACGTTGTGCTCGCGCGCGAAGATCGTGTGCATGGCGCTGAGGCCCAGCCACCAGCTTTCGTTAAAGCCGGTGACTTCCATGCCGTTCGTGCCGGCGGGCAGATAGCCGTTGTCGAGCAGGAGCTTCGCTCCGTCGCGGAACCCGCCGCCCTGCGGGACCTTCTCCCGGAGCGCCCGCGCCTCTTCTTCACGCGGGCCATAGACCTCGGAGGCGTCCCACCAATGCGATGCGGAGTTGCCGAACAGGATCGGTGGGCTGCCGGCGGCAGCGTTTTCCCTGACCAAGGGTATGTTATCGCCGAACCGCATCTCCGATTTTTCCGGGCCGTCTCTGCGGTTGCGCCAAAGCGGAGTTCCGGGCGGGAGCTTGACCGAGATATCGTGGCCCCTGCCCAGGGGGTAGCGGGCGTGGTTGACCCAGTCGTGGACCTGGAACTGGATCCAGGCCGCCGCCAGGATGTTCAGCGAGCGGGCCGGGATGAACGACTCCCGATAGAGCAGCTCGCGGCTGACTGTGACGGGATTCGGGGTATCAAATAGATCGGGCCGGTAGACCGGCTTCAGATTGCGGCCGAAAGGCTGGCCGGCCGCTCCCATCTCAGGGTCGGAGAGGTCGTTGTAAGTGCCGTCGTAGGTGCGAGTAGTCCGCACATCCTCGTGGACGGGGCTCGGCACCGGCTGGGCCCTCGGCGGGGCTTCGCGGATGTCGACGTCGATGAGATTGTCCCGGCGGAGCGTGTGGCGGAAGGCGTCGAGGTTCAGAAGGCTGAGCTGCAGCGGCAGTCGGTGCCAGGGGACGAAGCGGTTGACGCCGCTGAAGCCGGCGCGGACGGCCGCGCCGATGGCGCGGTTGCGGAGCGGCACGTCTGTGTGGAACCGATAGCTCAGCCGATGGCCTGAGCTCGCCTGATAAACCTGCTTGCGCGCCCGATTCAGGTTGCCGAGCGGCCGGAACTGGTCGGTCGTGTACCAGGGATTGAAGGCGAGCTGGTCGACCAGCCGCTCTGCGGTCCTGGCTTCCACCGCATCGATATCGCGCGCCGAGATGGCAAGCGTCGCCACCGGGATCGGCGGCGAGGCGGTTTCGGTCCATTCGATCGACGTGTCCTCGATCGGGGTATTCTTTTCGTCGACGTAGAGCTGCAGGCATAGCTCGAACACGATCTTGCCGGCGCGGAGCCGCTGCGCGAGATCGCGGCGGAGATAGTCGGGATCGTTCGACCCCGCTTCCTGCGGCGCAGCGGCATCGGCGGCGGGACGGAGGAGATAGCGCACGGCGAGCACATCACCCCAGCGGATCGCGCCGCGACTCCAATAGGTTTCGAGCGCCAAGCTCTTCACCTTCCGCTTCCGCGCCGTGCTAACATTGCGGACCATGCGGACCGTTTCGGACGGGCCGAGCGTCACTGCCAGCTTGCCCAGCCCCAAGAGCCGGTCAACCCTGTTGCCCGCCGTCGCCTGAGCGAAGCTGACGAATTGCCGGGCATTGCGCGCATGCGATACCGGAAAATTCGTCATCAGCAGGTCGTGATCTTCCTCCGGCGATACGTTGATGCGCAGCGCGACGCCGCGCATGTCCTGCTTGTCGTCGCCCTGCGCGGCGCCATGCGCATTGGAAAACCGGACCGTTGTCGGATAGGCCTTGCCGGGCTGGGCGTATCCGGCCGCCAGGTGCGGCGGCAGATCGTCCCTGAACCGGAGCTCCGCGTCGGCGATGCCGAGGATGGGCTTGGCATGGAAGGCGCGCAATATCGCGCCACCCTTGCTGCGTCGCATGACTTTCGCCTGGACGCCGAGGATGTCGCGGGCCAGCTTGTCGAAGACCAGCCGCTCCGCCTCCGGACTGCCGCCCTCATATACCTCCCGCCACCCTTGACCCATCAAGTGGCTCCTGCAATCCGGGATGGCTTTCTAGCCCTACGTACGCGGGAATAGAAGCGATGCACGTTTGGATTGTCAATATTCGAGGAGCGGCTCGGATCTCCTTGAAGGTCATCCCCCGCTGTTGAGGCGATCGAAGCTCCGGCCGCCGCTCAGGTGAAGCACGGCCGGAATTCCATCGAGTGGGTCCGCCTGACAGCCGGACATGCCGGGCCCGGCGGCCTTGCTGCTAAGGCCTAGCCTCCGGCAGCGGATTTCCTGCCCCGCCGCTTCGGCTCCGGAGCAGCCGCCTTGCGGCCGAGGCCCATGCTCTTGGCAAGTTCGGAGCGCGCCCTGGCATAGTTCGGGGCGACCATCGGATAGTCGCGCGGCAGCCCCCACTTCGTCCGATATTCGTCGGGCGTCATGTTGTAGGTGTTCTTCAGGTGGCGCTTCAGCGATTTGAACTTGCGGCCATCCTCAAGCGAGATGAGATAGTCGGGAGTAACAGACCGGCGGATCGACACGGCTGGCTCCTTCGGCTGCGGCTCCGGCTCCGCTTGCGCATGAGGTGCCCGCTGTAGCGCGGAATGGACCTCTTCGATGAGCTTCCCCAGCTCGCCGGCACTAACATTGTTGTTGCTCACATAGGCTGAGACTATATCGGCGGTGAGCTGCACCAATTCGCTTTGATCTTGATTTTCGGTGTCCATGTGACCTGCCTCACGTGATTGGAAGACGACCAGACAATCGCTTTTGCGCCGGAAACCGCAAGTGCAAATTTCGACTGAATGCCGGTTTCTCCCGGCTTTCCTGCCTAGAGCGCGTCAATTTCTATTGATCGGCTGAACTTTCGGAGGGGTCGCAGGCCGTCGGAGTCCTGATGAGGCGCAGGTAAGCGCCGACCATCCTCCTCGGCGGTGCGTATACTGGCCTACTCAGTTGGGTACCACCTGGGCAGGCTGCCGTCCACATTTTCACGAGAAGCTGCGTGTCAGCCTCCGACTGGCCGCTCTCGAGGATATATTTCTCGCCGACCTGGAGCATCCTGCGGCAGTTCGCGGGTAAGGGTGCAGCTTTGGGCATGCTATCGAGAAATTCGAGAAACTGTCGCCTCAGCAGCCGCTCGTCATCTGTCGCGTCGCACGCGAGCATAGGGCGGGTGACTTCAACCCAGCGGTGATCGTCTGCGCTGGCCGGTTGGCAAAGCGCGAGCACGGCCAGTAACGACATTGCGCTCCTTGTCATTTCGCCAGCCTAGCATGGCTCATCGGCAGAGCTATGGTTTGACCGCTCCGGTGGCGGTTGCCGTATCGGCGGGTTGATCCCGCACGCTTTCGCAGCGGTGGTAAGTAACGCTTTACGGCTCTGCAATGATGGCCGGAGAGTCTGGAAACCAGCCTACGCCCGGACAGTTCTGTCTCCAAATCCCACTCTGCCCGAAGCGGCGGAGCATTGCCGGGATGCGGATCGAGTGTCACTGATGGAGCCAATTCCTCTCCGGCGCCGATTGGCGCGAAGCGCTTGGTCCGTGGCGACGGCAACCCTTGTGCTGACTCTTCTGGTCTCGTTAGCGTTGCTGATGACCGGCACAGCCAAGCTTTGGCTTTGGACGCTGCCGTCGACAACCGAGCCGCCCGAATTGGCGCAGGCGCAAGAGAACTAGCATTCGCTGAAGCCGCCCAATGAGGGCGGCCTCGCTTTTTTTCGCAGGGATGATGGCTCCCCGTAGGCGGATCAGCCCTTCTTCTTGCTTACGAAGTTGATGAAGGACTGGGTTGCCGTGCTCTGGTCGACCTTACAGTCGGTGAGCGCCTCCTCCTTCTGCTCGGCGATGACGTTGGCGTTGACGCCGCACACCTGGGCCGCGATGCCGATCGGCACCTGGACCGTGGTGTTGTTCAGCGCATCGATGCCAATATCGCCGGTCGCGACGTTCACCAGGCCACCCTGGTCCTGGTCCTGGGCATAGGTCGCGCCCGTCAGCAGCCCCAAGGCGACGACGGCTACAGCGAATTCTTTCATGTAAAAACTCCGATGGTGTTGACGCTCCCTCGGGCTGGAAACTCGCTGGGTTGGCTGCTGTTCCATGTTCAGAAAGTTGTCGCAAAACGTCGCGCCGAATAAAATCTTACTCCCCCCGGCAGCGGGGATGCGCTTGGTCCACCTCCTCTGTGCGACCGCCGCAACGAGAAGCGCGGGAGCACCGCTGAGAAGGATTGTCCAACGCGGGCCTCCCTGCCTGAGCCCGGTCAATGGGCAACGGGCCCTTCCGCCTTCTTCCAGGCGTCCAGACCGCCGCTAATGTGATAGGCGTCTATGCCGGCTGATCGGGCTGCTTCGACCGCCATCGCTGAACGCTCGCCAAATGCGCAGTAGAAGACAAGCTGCTTGCCCGTCGACCGGGCAAGTTCGTGCAGCAGCCCTCCGGCGGCGAGATGGTCCGACAGGCTGGAATAGCCAGCGTGAACGGATCCGGGAATCACACCGTGTCTGGCCCGCTCGGACTTGTCCCGAAGGTCGACGAGCACGCTTTCGCCGCGTTCGAGTAGTCGAAGTGCGCCGTCGCAGTCGAGCGAGCGCGCCCGAAGCTCTGGACGATCCTGCTTAAGGCCAATGTGGAGATTGGATGGAACTGCTACGTCCATCATCTTCGGATTGGGCAGGTTGAGACCATTCATGATGTCCACGTATTCCTGGACCGAGCCGACCTGGAGCCGCGGATTGCACGCCCTCTCCTCGGCGATGGTGCTCACCGTGTCGCCCTTATAATCGTGCGCCGGATAGACAAGGGTCTCGTCGGGCAGCTTCAGCAGGCGATTGAAGATGGAATGATACTGATCGACCGGATCGCCGTTTTGGAAATCGGTGCGTCCTGTGCCGCGGATCAGCAGAGTGTCACCGGTGAAAACCCGGTCTCCCATGAAAAAGCTGTAGGATTCGTTTGTGTGGCCGGGCGTGTAGATCGCGTCGAGAGCGATACCTTCGATCTCCACCTTCTCTCCGTCACTCACCCGCATCGAGACAACATCGACGTCACTCTGCTCGCCCATGACGGTGATGCAGCGTGTCCGGTCGCGAAGCTCGCCCAAGCCGGTGACATGATCGGCATGAATGTGCGTGTCGACGGCCTTTATCAGCCTTAGCTGCAGCTCTTCGAGGAGCTTGATGTAACGATCGACCCGCTCCAGCACGGGGTCGATTATGAGGGCTTCGCCTCCCTTTCGGCTGGCAATCAGGTACGTGTAGGTCGAAGACGTGGTGTCGAAGAGCTGCCGGAAGATCATGACGCTCCTCCGAGTTTGCGTGCCAATTCGCAACTCAATCTCCGCGCGGTCGGACTATCGACCGGTCCAGGGTTCCGCGGCCGAATTTACTGCTCTGCACGACGAGCCCATGGGTGCCGGATCGGCGGAGCGGAGGCAATGGCGATGGCGGGCCCGCTGCGGATCGCGAAATCACAGCGATCGACGGCCGCAGTGGCAACCTGATCGCACGCGCCTTCCCGCTTCGTCTTAGACCTGTGGCGCGCGCGCCGTCAGCCCCCGTTCGGCTCTTCGCCGGCCATCCAGCCGATACCAGCGAAGCCGCGCCCAAAGACTCAATTCCTGCTTCAGCTCCGGCTCGATCACCTTGGTTTCCACCAAGTCCAGTTCAGCGTTCCTCGCCCTCGCTAGAAGATCCGAAATGTGCCAACGCGATTTCGAACTGAGCCCAGATCCCGGATCCCATCCCTTCGGCGGCAGGGCCGACTTGCTGGACAATATCGGTGACATCCTCGTCATTGCGACGATTCCGTTTGTATTCTGTCTCCCAACGGTATTGCCGGCGACGGGTTCATATATGGCGGGGAAAATGGCATCCGAAACGTTACGATCTGCTCGCCATCACCCGCAATTCGCCGGACCGTGAATAGATTTGGCGCGATGCTCTGTCTTTCCGTATGGTATCCGACATTACGGGGCATGCCCTCGTTTACGCCTCGTTAACCATGAAGGAGCAGCATGGCAGGGCTTCGGCAAAGAGCCCCATCTTGCGAAGGGGGGAATCATGGATTCTACCACTCGGGATTTTCTTACCAGGGTCGCTGATATCCTCGCCCGCCTCGAAACCGAGAGCGTCAAGACTCAAGCGCCCGCTGCTTTCCTCTTTGCTGGGCATCGCGAGAGATGAGGCCGAGGACGATCTGAGAACCTCGACGGCAGCAGATCAGACGGTTCTCAAGTTTCAGCAAGCGAGCGGCAGCGGAGCAGTGCACGCGCGGTGACCTTCGGAACGGGGCGTGGCCGCTTTCCTGGTTGGCACCTGAGGAAGGTGCCCTTCGGTGGCGGGATTAGAAAGACGAACCCTGCAGTTCGGATCGCATCAATTTTGCGCCTTCGGCGAGGGCCGCCATTTTGGCGTAAGCCACCGGCCGCTTCATTGGCGCCATGCCGCAGTTGGTGCACGGGTACAACTTCTCAGGCGCCACAAAACGAAGGGCTGAGCGGATGGTCCCGGCCACCTCTTCAGGCGTTTCGATCGTATCGGTTGTGACGTCGATCGCACCGACCATGACGTCCTTACCCTCCAAAAGGCCGATCAGCTCTATCGGCACCCAAGAGTTTCGGCATTCCAGCGAGACTTGGTCGATGGAGCCGCGGGCGATGATGGGAAAGGTCTCCTCGTACTGGCGCCACTCGGACCCAAGTGTTGCTTTCCACTCGAGGTTCGCCTTGATGCCGTAGCCGTAACAGATGTGGACTGCCGTCGTGCATGCGAGACCTTCTTTCGCCCGTTCAAGCGCCGCCATGCCCCAATCAGCGACCTCCCGCATGTAGACGTTGAAGGCGGGCTCATCGAACTGGATAACATCGACCCCGAGCGCCTCCAGCTCGCGGGCTTCTTCATTCAAAGCGGCGGCGAAGGCAAAGGCGAGATCCGCACGCCGGCCATAGTGCACGTCCGCAATGGTGTCCGCGATCGTCATGGGTCCCGGCAGAGTGAACTTGAGCTTCTTCCTTGTATGGGCTCGGGCCACTCGAGCCTCTGAAGCATGCACCGGGCCCTTACGGCGGATCGGCCCCACCACTGTAGGAACCTCCGCCTGATATCGGTTTGCGCGAATGCCGATCGTCGTGCGTCGCTGGAAATCAATGCCGTCCAGATTTGCCAGAAAGCCATGGACGAAATGCGTGCGCGCCTGTTCCCCTTCGGCCACGATGTCAATTCCGGCATCTTCCTGGAACTTGATGCCCAGGATCGTAGCATCGAGCTTGGCCTGCGCGAGCTCGGGGCCGGCCAGCTTCCAAGGAGCCCATAAGACTTCCGGTTGGGCAAGCCATTCCGGCTTCGGCAGGCTACCCACGATGGTTGTGCTCAGCATCCCGTTTCTCCCCGGCAGCATGCCAATGCATATCAAGGAACGCACGCGCCAGGCCACCAATCCGCAGGCGGCGGACGAGATACGCCACGCGGCCTAGCTCTCCTCCACGAAGCAGAGCCCGCCGCCGGCCCGCTGGCGCAATTCACGTCGAATTACCTTACCCGTCATGGTCATCGGCAACGCCGGGACGAATTCCACCTCTCGCGGATATTCATGCGCGGCGAGCCGCATCTTCACATGCTCCTGGATGTCCTTCGCGAGGTCGCTCGTCGGCTCAAAACCCTCCTTCAGCACGATGTAGGCCTTGACGATTTGTGTCCGCACCTCGTCGGGCTTGCCGACCACACCGGCTATCTGAACCGCCGGATGACCGAGGAGACAATCCTCGATCTCGCCGGGTCCGATCCGGTAACCCGCTGATGTGATTACGTCGTCATCCCGGGCGACAAACCGGATGTAGCCGCCCTCGTCGACAACACCCATATCGCCCGTAACCAGCCAGTCGCCGCAAAACTTGCCGGCTGTGGCCGCGGGGTCATTCCAGTAGCCGAGAAACATGACGGGATCCGGCCTGCGAATCGCTATCGCGCCGATTTCTCCAATGCCTTCGCGGTTTGCCTGCCGATCTATGACGGCAACGTCGTGCCCAGGGACGGGCCGTCCCATGAAGCCGGGCCGAGCCTCCATCACGGCCGAGCACGAGGAGACGACCATGTTGCATTCCGTCTGCCCATAGAACTCGTTTATGGTCACGCCGAGCACGCGGCGACCCCAGTCCAGCAGCTCGGCGCCGAGCGTCTCGCCACCGCTCGCCACGCTACGAAGGTTGAGTCGCCAACGGGATTCGGCATCCGGAACCGCGCGCATCATCTTGAGAGCCGTGGGCGGAATGAAGGCATTCCGAATGTTGTGAGCCTGGAGCAGATCGAAGGCGGCTTCACCGGAGAACTTTTCAAACCGGCGCGCTACTACCGGGATGCCGTGGTGCAAGGACGGCAGCAGCACGTCCAGGAGTCCGCCGATCCAGGCCCAGTCGGCGGGTGTCCAGAACAGGTCGCCGTCGTGCGGAAGAAAATTGTGGCTGATTTCCACGCCGGGGAGGTGGCCCAACAGGACCCGATGAGCGTGCAACGCGCCTTTCGGCTGCCCGGTGGTGCCTGAGGTGTAGATGATGAGCGCGGGATCGTCGGCGCCGGTCCTGACGGGCCCGAATTCAGACGGCTGCTCCTCCATCTCCGCAGGGAGATCAGAGCATCCCTCCGATGCACCGTCGATCGAGAACACCAACTGCAGATCGGGCAAGCTCGAGCGGATTTCGCCGACCTTAGCCGCTCCGGCTGCATTCGTTATGACAGCTCGGGCGCCCGAATTCCTGAGCCGGTATTGAAGGGCCTCGGTTCCAAACAGAGTAAACAGCGGGACGGCAATCGCGCCCAGCTTATATACTGCGACGTGCGCGAAGGCCGTTGCGGGATGCTGTGGGAGAAGAATTGCGACCCGATCGCAGGGCACAATGCCGCGCGAGGCTAAAAGATTTGCCAACTGACTGGAAAGCCGGCGCAAATCTCCGAAGGTTAGTTCTGTTACACACCCGGTTTCGACATAGCGGATGGCAAGTCGAGCCGGCTCAGCCTCCGCCCATCTGTCGCACACATCAACCCCGATGTTGAACGCTTCTGGGATTTTCCACCGGAAGCGAGCACAAATCTCCTGGTAGGACATTGCTTCGGGCAGCATTGCACGCCTTCATGTTGGAAGGTGAGAGCTTCAGATTAACGCAGCAGGCGGCGACCTGAGAAGTCGCCTATCCGAACGAGATGGTTCACGCCCGATCGGCCTCCGGAACGGCTTGTCGGGTCGGGCCTGCTCGTTCACATTGCCGAACGGGGCCGGGGAAACCGCGGATCCGGCCGGCCCGGCATCTGCGGGGGAGAATCCGTGTCCGTGAAGCTCTGCACGTCCGGAGCTGGCTAGTTGAAGCTCCTGCTCGCCGTCAGCTCCGTCATCGACCGGGTGACCGCGTTCCTCGGCAGGGCGGTGGCGTGGCTGATCCTGGCCGCCGTGGTCGTCAGCGCCGGCAACGCCGTCATCCGCAAGGCGTTCGACATGAGCTCGAACGCATGGCTGGAGCTGCAATGGTACCTGTTCGGCGCGGTGTTCATGATCGCTGCCGCTTACACGCTGCAACGCAATGAGCACATTCGGATCGACATCGTTTCCGGGAACCTGTCCAAGCGCACCCGCGACTGGATAGACCTCGCGGGGCACCTCTTCTTCCTGATGCCCTTTGTCCTGCTGATGCTGTGGCTGCTGGTTCCCTACGTCATGCGCTCGGTGCGGAGCCAGGAGATGTCGGGAAGCGCCAGCGGGCTGATCATCTGGCCGGTGAAGGCCATCCTGCTTGCGGGGTTCTGCCTGCTCTTCCTGCAGGCGATATCGGAGATCATCAAGCGGATCGCCGTCATCTGCGGCGCGATTCCTGATCCCATGCCGGATCATCACGCGCATCCGGCCGTGGAGGAACAGCTCAGGAGCGCGCAGATACCCGCCGACCCGCAGCCTGGGAGTGCGGCGCGTGATTGAACTCATCGCGCACAATCTGGCGCCGATCATGTTCGCCTCGCTGGTGGTGTTCCTCCTGCTCGGCTACCCCGTCGCCTTCGCGTTGGCCGCAAACGGCCTGCTCTTCTTCGTCATCGGCGTGGAACTCGCGCCGTTTTCGTCGGGCGAGATCACCTTGTTCTGGCCTCTGCTGAGAGCCTTGCCGGACCGTTTCTACGGCATCCTGAGCAACGAGACCCTGCTCGCGATTCCGTTTTTCACCTTCATGGGATTGATCCTGGAAAGGTCCGGGATGGCGGAGGACCTGCTCGATTCGATCGGCCAGCTCTTCGGCCCGATCCGCGGTGGTCTCGCCTACGCCGTCATCTTCGTCGGGGCGCTGCTCGCCGCCACCACCGGCGTGGTTGCCGCGTCCGTCATCGCGATGGGCCTGATCTCGCTGCCGATCATGCTGCGCTACGGCTACGACCGGCGGACGGCCAGCGGCGTCATTGCCGCTTCCGGCACCTTGGCCCAGATCATCCCGCCATCGCTGGTCTTGATCGTGATGGCCGACCAGCTCGGCCGCTCTGTCGGCGACATGTACGCCGGCGCGATCATTCCCGGGCTGGTCCTGACCGGTCTCTATTTCGGCTACATTGTCCTCATCGCGTTCTTCAAGCCTGCACATGTCCCGGCGCTGCCAATCGAAGCGCGGACGCTGGGGTCCGGAGCGATGTCGCTGTTGGTCGCGGTCGCCGCTACCGTCGTGGTCAGCTATGTCGCGACGCAATGGCTGAAAGGCGAGATATCAAGGGACGCGGAAATCTGGGGAGCGACGATCGGGGTCGTCGCGGTCTACCTCTTCGCCGTCGCCAACCGGGTGTTCCGGATCGGCCTGCTGTCGCGACTGGCCGAGCAGGTGATCATCGTCATGATCCCGCCACTGGCGCTGGTGTTCCTGGTCCTCGGCACGATTTTCCTGGGTATTGCGACGCCGACGGAGGGCGGCGCGATGGGCGCCATCGGCGCCCTGGTCCTCGCGGCAGGAAAACGGCGGCTGAGTTACCGAGTTCTCAGCCAGGCTCTAGAAGCGACGGCCAAGCTCTCTGCCTTCGTGCTGTTCATCCTGATCGGCGCGCGGGTCTTCTCGCTCACCTTCTACGGCGTCAACGGCCATATCTGGGTGGAGGAGCTGCTGACGAGCGTTCCCGGCGGCCAGCTGGGCTTTCTCATCGTGGTCAATGTTCTGATATTCCTGTTGGCCTTTTTTCTCGATTTCTTCGAGCTGGCGTTCATCGTCGTGCCGCTTCTCGCACCAGTTGCCGACACGCTCGGGATCGACCTCATCTGGTTCGGCGTGCTCATCGGCATCAACATGCAGACGAGCTTCATGCATCCGCCGTTCGGGTTTGCGCTGTTCTACCTGCGCTCGGTGGCGCCGCGCGGCAGCTACATCGACAAGGTCACAGGTGAGCGCCTGGAGGGCGTAACGACCGGGCAGATTTATTGGGGAGCGGTTCCTTTCGTCTGCATCCAGGTGATCATGATCGGGCTGACCATCGCGTTTCCGCAAATGGTGATGCACTACAAGAGCGGCCTCAAGGAATTCGACCTCGATACGATCAGGATCGAATTGCCGCCCATGGTGACGGCGCCTTCCGGCGGCGCGCCGGGCAGCGGCCTGACGTTGCCCGGCAGCGGCTTGGATTTCGGGGCTCCCCCGTCGTTCGGCACGCCACCGGCCGCGCCTTCGCTGCCGGCGGCGCCCGACGCCGGCCAAGCCGTACCGGAGCCGAGTGCCGGCACGCTGCCTTCGGGGGGTCTCGGCCTGCCGCCGCCACAGCTGGGTGCGCCGGCGCAGCCGGAGCCGTCCGGCTCGCTTCCGTCCGGCGGCCTAGGTCTCCCGCCACCGGACCTGAATTCTCCACCCACGGCTCCGCCCGGCGGCCAGTAACCAGGCGGCTCCCGACCGGGCGAGAGCCGTGAGGAAGCCCCGGAGGCGCCGAGGCATTCGTTTTCAGGCGGCTCACCCTCAGATCCGATTGTTGCGCTGCAGGATCATCATGAAGGTGTCGAAGTTATATTCCGACAGCTGCATCCAGAGGTACGAGTCCTTGCGGAAAGCTGCCATTGCGTCGAACGTCTTCGCGAAGGTCGGGTTCTGCGCCTTCAGCTCCGCATAGGTCTCCTCGGCGGCGTTGTAGCAGGCCTCCATGACCTCCTGGCTGAACGGACGCAGCTGTGCGCCCTGGCCCACGAGCTTCTTCAGCGCATCGGGGTTCTTCCAGTCGTAGTCCGCCATCATCTTGACGTTGGCCATGGCGGCCGCGGCTTCGGCGATGGCTTTGTACGTCGGCGTCAGTTCGTTCCACTTGTCCAAGTTGAACAGGACGTGGAGCGTCGGCCCGCCCTCCCACCAGCCGGGATAATAGTAATACGGAGCGACCTTGTAGAAGCCGAGCTTCTCATCGTCGTAAGGCCCGACCCACTCGGCGGCGTCGATAGTGCCCTTCTCCAGTGCCGGATAGATGTCGCCGCCGGCGATTTGCTGCGGCACGACGCCGATCTTCTCGATGATCTTGCCGCCCATGCCGCCGATACGCATCTTCAGGCCCTGCATGTCGGCGACGGTCGGGATCTCTTTGCGGAACCAGCCGCCCATCTGCACGCCGGTGTTGCCGGCCGGCAGCCCGTAGAGAGACTGGGTCGCGTAGAACTCGTTCAGCAGCTCAGTGCCGCCGCCGGTATAGAGCCAGGCGTTCATCTGGCGATTGTTGAGGCCGAACGGGACCGCTGTGGCCAACGCATAGGTCGGGTCTTTGCCCCAGTAATAATAGCTGGCGGTATGACAGAGCTCGACGGTGCCGGCTGAAGCGGCGTCGGCCGCCTGCAGGCCCGGCACGATCTCGCCGGCGGCAAAGTTCTGGATCGTCCAGTTCCCATCGGTCGCTTCCGACACGTATCTGGCGAACGTCTCCGCTCCGCCATAGATCGTGTCCAGCGCCTTGGGAAACGACGAGGTGCAGCGCCAGGTCAGCTTCGGCATCGTTTGGGCGATGGCGGGCATCGCCAGTGTGGCGGAACCGGCAAGGCCGAGTCCGGCGGCTTTCAGAACGTCACGGCGTTTCACAGATAGTCCCTCCCTGTTGGACCTGGCACAAATCAGACCGATTGATCGGCCCCAGCTGTCCGGCAGCCCCTGTCGCCTGAGACTCGGGTCGCGACGGCTGGAGCGAACATCGGCCTCAATCGGTTCTACGACCGTTCTACACCACTCTAGACGCTTTTCTCCTCCGGTTCAAAATAGACCGGACGGTGCCACATCCAAAGTTATCTCCGCGACCGTCGGCGGTCCGACTTGGCGCGCCAACTCGAGTGCATCCTGAAGTGCCGGCTTGGAATCGCTGGTATGGAGGTGCGCCAAACCTCGGGCGCTCCCGGACGAACAGCAGCAGCCAGCCTCGTCTTCAGATATGTGCTTTTCGTGTGAGCTTCCGAGCCGAAGCTGTCTCCCCTAGTCGAGGAAGCTGTCTCCCCTAATCGAGAGTGTCTCGAGAAGCGAGGCTCGCCTTCGAGAAGGAAAGACAACAAGGATGCCCGGTCAACGGGATTGGAAGCTCGGATTGATCAATTCAGCGTGGTTCGGGTCCGAATCCGAGGGTCTGGCCCGGCCACAGCAAGCTCGTCGGATCGGGTTCGAAAGTCTCTCTCTTCGTCGGCTTCGACCCGGGGCGGATGACAACGGCCGAGCGCGAGCCCTTCGTGGAGGACGCGCGGTGCGTCGATCTCCGATTTCAGTTCGCGCGATGACCGCGCGCCCAACGCAGCCACCGCGAACGAAAGCCGCATCGGGGATGGCGTGAGCGCAGCGGGTTACCGCTGCTACCGGCGCGGGCCGCTGAGATTTGCGCCGCTGGTCAGGTTTGCCCCGCTGGTCAGGTTTGCCCCGCTGGCAAGATTGGCCCCGCTGCTGAGATTGGCGCCGCTGCTGAGATTGGCGCCGCTGCTGAGATTGGCGCCGCTCGAGGCACCGGGTCCCCCGCCCACTATGGCTTCGAGCAGGATCTGCTCGAATGTGCCAGTCGTCACATCCAGGCGGACCGAGAAATCGCCTTTAGCGTACTCCCAATATCTCAGTTGCTGGTCCACGGCGCCCTTGCCCTTCGGGCTCTCCGCCGTACCCGGATCCCTTGCCGCAACGCCCGAATCATCGAGCATCATGCGACTGGCTTTCTCGCCCTCCCCGTGGACGACGAAGATCGCCGCCCTGGGCAAGGTATAGAAGTGACCCTCGAAGGTCACGCCATAGATCCTCGCCAGTCTTGCGTCCGCTCCGATAAGCTGCTGTTGCGCCACGCCGGTCGAGCTCTCCCGCCCTTTACTGGAGCTGGGCGAGAGGGTGACGTCGGTCAGCACCAGCCCGTAAAGCTTGACAGCGCCGGCGGAAAGCAAGGTTTCAGGCATGGCGATCTCCTTCGTAAATAGCAGGTTGAATCTTGAGACCAGCGAGCAGCGCCCGCTCGTAGTAGGTCATCCTCGGCAGCCGGTTCTGCACCTCAGGCAGGAGCGTGCGCACGGATTTGGCGTGGCTGCTCTCATCCGGCGGCCGCAGGCGCGGGCCCACCCGAACCCTGCCGATCTCACGCCAGTCGAAGCTCTCCAGGATTTCCTGACGGTAGCGCCCGCCGCTGAGCGCGCCGTCGACGGCGAGCAGGACTCGGGCAACGTCGTCGTAGCTCAGGAACTGGCCAGAGAGACCTTTCCACGTTTCAGCGAGCGCGACACCCAAATAGTCGCGCGTCTCGGCGAGGGCCTGCCGGAACACGTCTTTTTCCATCGCATAGGCCTTGTCGAAGGCTGCCTGGATAAACGGCTCGTACTCGGGATGTTCGCGAACCTCATCCGAGAGGTCGGCGATCATGCGGCTGATGGCGCCGCGCTCAACCAGTTTTTCCTGGAAGATATCGACCAGTGTGTCGAACAAGGCGCCTGTCAGCGGCTCCGACAGATCGTGCTCGTCATCCCAGCCCGCGGCGAAGCGCGACAGCTTGACGGAATTGCTGGCAACCCGGATTTGCGAATTCGTGGAGAGCTCTGCGAAGCGGTTGAGCTCGTTGAACGTATAAAGATTGCCGTGCGTGTCTTCCAGAAGCTGCTCGCTCATCGTGCGGAAATGCAGGGAGGCGATCATCGCGGTGATGTCGGCGGCGGCTTCCTGGAAGCCGAAATAATCCTCCTGCTCGGCTTCCCCTCTAGGCACCCCCAGCAAGGAATAGATGATGAGGTGGCCGATCTCGTGCGCAATCACATCGAAGTTGAGGGCATATTCTGCGACGGTTCCGTCGTCGTTGGGATGCGCGCCCGCTTCCATATAGCCGTAACCGGCACGCGCATTGTCGAGCGAGGGGAAGATGAGCGCCTCCAGCCGTTCGAAATGGCGGGCGAAGTGCCAGTCAATCCGGCCGCCGAGGTAATTCTCCCAAATTTGCAGAACAAAGCGAATGGCGCCAAAGAGATGCGCCTGCGCGAACTCGGGTGCATCGACCGGGATCTGGTCGAAATGCCCGTCGGCGCTCGGATAAGCAGGGTTCCGAATGGGCCCGCGCCAAGGCGGCAGGCTGAGATAGGGGGTGCCGGCCGGGCCAGGGGCAAGGCCGTAAGGATTGGCTTTGCCGAGCGGCGCGATGACGAAGAGCCGGTTGTCCGACGGCCCCGGACCGATGGTTCCGGGAGGGCTGGCGATCGACACGGTTTCGGGCTGCCGGTCAGGATGCAGGAACGGCGCCTGCGGATGCAACCGGAACCTGGTGCCGCTGCTGAGGTCGCCGCCGAACATATGCCCCCCGCCGACCGGCTAGCCTGCTCGCTCGTCCGTGGAAGTGGAGTCCGGTCGGACCTCTTGTCGAGAATACATCCACTCCCGCCACAATGCACGATCAAATTCCGCCGCGCTGGACAGGCCAAGCCGGTGAGCGAATTCTTCCGGATCGTCCGGCATTGGAAGGCCGAGACGATGCTCGAAGAACCACATCCTAAGCTGCATCGCGTCAGGCCCGAATACGGGCGGGACACCCGAGTCGTAAGCCCGCTGATCGCTAAGAGCGTCGGCCTTTTGCCGCGCTCGATCTGCGAGGCGATCAAATGCGCCTGACAGGCGCAACTCGTCCAGCAGGAACCGGCCGATGGAATGACTTGAACCAGCGGAGAGGGACTGAAGCTCCGCCTCCTGCGCGATAAGGGGCTGCAAGGAAGCCTCGTCGAGCAGATTCCGCTCCATCCAGGCCTGCAACCGATCGCGCGAGAACAGTTGCAACCGCTCCCGCATTCCACTCAATGCCGCACGCAGCGCCTGCGGCGAGGGCTCCGATCCCCGCCGGGCCGCCTCACGTTGGGCGAGCAGGCGGAGCAGCGCATTCGACTTCACCGTTGCATAGGCCGCCGGACCTTGGAGCCGCAATTCTTCGATGACCTGCTCAGCGAAATCGCGCGGTCCGCTCTCGGCGGTTTCCCCGGCCGACGTTCGTCCAACCATCTCGTCCCAAAGATGAGTCCATTCGAACCGGAAATTTGGCTGCCGCGGTTCGCCTCCGGCCGGGACCTGTTGCATTGCCGCAAGCATTTGCAGCGCATCGGCGCGTTTCTGGTCGACGGAGCCTTGGGGCAGCCAGTCGCGAAGCCTCAGAATCTCATCCCCGTCCAGGCCTTCAATCCCGGCCGCCTGGAGGATTGCCGGCCAGGCGCGGTGGGGAAAGAACAGCGACTTGGCGATCGCTGCGAGCTTCTCTCCGGAAGGATCGCTCAGCAGACCCGACGTCTGCGCCCGACGCAAAGTGGCACGTATGTTGACCATCGGCACGGAGGCCGCCGCGAAGCCCGTCTCGCCAGGACCGTGAACGACCGCAACTTCGTCGTCGTCTTCCAGTTCGCCGTCCCGAAAGGCCTCGAAGATGCGCCCGACACCCTGCATTCCGTAGATGTGCAATTCCGCAGCGCGCAGCGCGCCCATGCTGGCGCTGCCGAAGACCGGTATTCCTTGGGAAAGGGCCCATAAGATTTCCTTGTGCCAGACGGAGGGCGCCCCGCCGAAGTAACCGTCGACGATCCCGATCGCCGTCGGCCGTCGCTGAGCAATTCGATAGAGATCACCCTGCGTGACGGGAGGCAGGCAGACGACCTCCGGCGCCAAGGCGTTGATTTCAGTGCGGCGTAGAGTCGGCCCGACGAACAGGTAGGCGGTCATCACCCATCCCGCCGGAGCGCGCGGGCACGGGCCCCGGGGACGAACGACGAGGCGTCGTGGTCGGCGCCTTCCAGCCCCGGAACGACAACACGGACCACGGCAACCTCGTATTCGGGCCGGGTGAGATCGACGGATATCGCCTGCTGCATCCCGGCGGCCGCCAGACGGTCGCAGATCCACTCGACCTCGGCAGCGAAGTCATCGAAGGCGAAGGACGGCGTCGCGCTGAAGTTGCGTGCTTCGCCGACCGCCCTCATGAGGGCACGCACGCTGCGGTGACGACGCTCCAAGACGGCACGCTGATAGTCGGCGTGGCGGATGTCCTCACGACTTCCCGCGACATAGGTCATGCGGACCTGTGCGGCCTCCGCGAGCGCCCTCAGCAGCGCGATCTCCGACGCGGGGTGGCATCCCGCGCCCTGGCCGACATGGCCGATCTCTCCGCTGCGGTCCAAGAGAAAGCATTGGAACGCCGGCACTCCGACATCGGTCGTAATGTCCCACACGGCGATATCGAAACCGGCCCGCTCGAAGCGGTCGAGCAATGTTCGGCAGGCCTCGTCGCCAACGGTCGACAGATCCAGCCGCATTGCATCTTGTGCCGCCGGCTGCCGTCGGCGCCACAAGGTGGTTGCGTCGCGCTCGATGCATTCGCAAAGCGCGTGGCTGGTGGCCTCGAGCAAGAGGTTGCCTGAGGCAAGCCCATTTGTACTGGCTGCAAAACATCCGCTGCCGGACGGCTCAGGCAATGTGGCGTTCATATGCACGGCCTCGTAGGGCGCCCACCGTTTCATTTGCCCGATGAGATCCTGTCCCTCGACCCAGAGGATGGGAAGGTCGTCGTGGAACCGGCTATTCGGCACCCGCGGCACGCCGTGTGCATCCGCCACGTCGCAGGTTCTGCGGAGCTCGGCGAGACTTGCCAGACGCAAGGGCATCTGCATGTGCTCGGCGTGCCAAGTCTCCACCGCCTCCATGATGCCCGACGCCTTGGCCGCGTCCAGATCGATGCCCTTGCCGTGAAACACGGCGCTGGATCGCGCGGTGGGGCGGCAGACCATCACAACCGGCACTCCGATCCGATCGAGACCTGTCAGATTGGCAATGCGCGTGACATCGAAACTCGACAGCAAAGGCTGCATACGGGCCACCGTGTCGGCGGGCGACATGGCGCGATGCGTGCCGCGGCGATATGTCTTGCCCACACACTCCCGAGCATAGGCCTCGAGCATCTTTTGCGCCCTCCAGCACATCCAAAGGATAAGCTCCGGGCTGCAACTTTTCCACACCCGCGGAGGCTCTCCGCTCACGGCTGAACTACTCGACGGCGAGGCCGGGGAGTGGCAGGTGTCGCCGCCAATCGCTTCAGACCTGCAAATCTCATGGACGTCCCAAAATCACCCGGCGATGCGCCGCCGCTGTCGCACGCCGAGGTGCGCCCGATCATCATCGGCGTCATGCTGGCGATGTTCCTGGCGGCGCTCGACCAGACCATCGTAGCGACGGCGCTGCCGACCATCGGCCGCGAGCTTGGCAATTTCGAGGACCTGCCCTGGGTCGTGACCGCCTATCTCGTGGCCGGCACCGCAGTGACGCCGCTCTACGGAAAATTCAGCGACATTCATGGCCGGCGCATCACCATGCTCATCGGCATCGCGGCGTTTGTCGTCGGCTCGCTCGCCTGCGCGCTTGCCCCATCGATGCTGGCGCTGATCGTCGCCCGCGCCGTGCAGGGGCTCGGCGGCGGCGGCCTGATCTCGATCGCCCAGACGGTGGTGGCGGACGTCAGCGCGCCCCGCGAGCGCGGCCGCTACCAGGCCTATTTTGCGGCAGTCTTTGCCTCCTCCAGCCTGGCTGGGCCGGTGCTCGGCGGCGTGCTCGCGGAGCACTTCCACTGGTCGGCGATCTTTTGGATCAACCTGCCGCTCGGCCTGCTTGCCTTCTGGATGGCAAACGGGGCGCTGAAGCGGCTGCCGCGCCACGAGCGGCGGCACCGGCTCGACGTGCTCGGCGCCGTTCTCATCGTGCTCGCCACGGTGAGCCTGATGCTGGCGCTGAGCTGGGGCGGCGTGCGCTTCGCGTGGGTTTCCGCGGAGATCCTAGGACTGTTGGCCGCCTCGGCAGTTCTCTGGCTCGCCTTTGTCGCCCGGCTCATGACAGCGGAGGAGCCGCTCATCCCGCTCAGCGTGCTGCAGAACGCGGTCGTGCTGACCGGGACCGCCTCGGCCTGCTTCGGCTTCGGCACGCTGATTGCCTTGACGATCTTCCTGCCGGTCTATTTCGAGGGCGTCCTCGGCCTCTCCGCCAGCGCATCGGGGCTGGCGCTCATTCCGCTGACGGTCAGCACGGTGATCGGGGCAAACATGGCCGGCCGGACAATGTCGCACGCCAGGCACTACAAGCGCACGCCGTTGATCGGGCTCGCTTTGGCCACGGCGGGAAGCTTCGCCATGGCGGTCTTCGCCGGACCTATGCCGCTCTGGCTCGTCGGGATCGTCACCGCACTGATCAGCTTCGGCCTCGGCACGCTGCTGCCGGTCAGCACGGTCGCGGTGCAGAACGCAGTGGCGCCACATCAGCTCGGCACCACGACGGGGGCGATGAATTTTTTCCGCCA
The DNA here is from genome assembly GCA_963846475.1 of uncultured Alphaproteobacteria bacterium. GTDB lineage: Bacteria > Pseudomonadota > Alphaproteobacteria > Rhizobiales > Afifellaceae > DASWJZ01. Next base: position 1,054,251 of record CAWJVZ010000004.1, read on the forward strand.
GCTCGGCGGCGCGCTCATGGTAGCGCTCTTCGGCGCGATCGTGCTGAGCGCCGGCGCTGCGGGTGTAAGCCTAGGCGTCGAACACGCGGCCGTGCCAGAAGCGGCGACCGGCCAGCTCACCGCCGCGTTCCGCTGGATGTTCGCGGCAGCCGCACTGGGATTTGCGACCTCGTTCGCGCTGCTCCTCCTCATGGAGGAGAAGCCGCTCAGGGCGAGCGCTGCCCCGCAGCCAGGCGCGGACTAAATCGGGCGGGCGTTCCGCCATGGTTTGCGTCCGGTCCGAGGAGGGCCTATCCTGCTTTGGACGCAAGGGCGCGGGCTTCGCCGCGCCCGGATAAGCGAGCAGGACATGATCGAGGGCACGGACGCGGCATCGCCGGCGTCTCTGCCCGGTCCGGCGGCAGACGGTTTGGAACAAGCGTCCGCGCCCGCATTGGCGGCGCGTGCGGACCAGGCCGATCTGCCGGCCTCCACGCCCGCCGATGTGCCCGGTCCGGCCGGGTTGCGCGGCGGTTTCGGAGGTCGCCCGGCCGGGAACTGGCGGAATCGCCACGGCTTCAGCGGCCGGCGCGAGCGCGGGCCCTTCTATGCCGCGCTGGATCTCGGCACCAACAATTGCCGCCTGCTTGTCGCCGAGCCCTCGGGCGAGAGTTTCCGTGTCGTCGATTCCTTCTCGCGGATCGTGCGGCTCGGCGAGGGCATGGCGCAGAGCGGCGAGCTCAAGCCGGAGGCCATGGAGCGGGCGATCGGCGCACTGCGTATCTGCCGGCAAAAGCTGAACGACCGCCCGGTGGCCCGGGCCCGACTGATCGCGACGGAGGCGTGCCGGCGTGCCGGCAACGGCCCGGCGTTCCTGGAGCGCGTGCGCGACCAGCTTGGACTCGACCTGGAAATCATCGACCGGCGCACCGAGGCGCGGCTCGCCGTCGAAGGCTGCTTCTCGCTGCTCGACGCACAGGCGGAAGGCGCCGTTCTGTTCGACATCGGCGGCGGGTCGTCGGAAATCGTCTGGCTGGACCGCCGCAAGGTGCGCCGGCGCGGCGGCCCAATGCGTGCCTGGGTATCACTTCCCGTCGGCGTGGTGACGCTTGCCGAGCGCCACGGCGGCACCGAAGTCGGGCGAGAAGTGTTCGAGGCCATGGTGGACGATGTACAGCGGGAGTTCTATCGCTTCCGCGCCCGCGACGCGCTGAAGAAGGCCGTGCGCGACCGGGCCTTTCATTTCCTCGGAACCTCGGGAACCGTCACGACACTCGCCGGCGTTCACCTCGACCTGCCGCGTTACGACCGTCGTTATGTCGACGGGTTGTGGATGGAAGAGGGCGACATCGAACTGATGATGACCAAGATCCGCGGCATGGACTACGAGGCAAGGCGCAACAATCCTTGCATCGGCCGTGAGCGCGCCGACCTCGTCCTCGCCGGCTGCGCCATCTTCGAGGCAATCCGCCGCGAATGGCCGTGCAGCCGCCTGCGCGTAGCCGACCGCGGCCTCCGCGAAGGCATTTTGGTGCAGCTGATGCGCGCCGACGGTGTGTTGCGCGGCTCAGGAGGCAGGCCTCCCGCTGCGAGGCCGCGGGCGCAGTGAAAAAGACGGGCGGCTCGGGCCATCGCGGCCTCACGACGCGGGTGAAAACCGCCCGCGGCCGAAAGCTCTCCTCGCAGCGCTGGCTGGAGCGGCAGCTCAACGATCCCTATGTCGCCCGCTCCAAGCAGGAGGGGTATCGTTCGCGCGCCGCCTACAAGCTGATGGAGATCGACCAGCGCTTCGGTCTCATGCGCCCGGGGCAGCGCGTTGTCGATCTCGGCGCCGCGCCGGGCGGCTGGTCTCAGGTGGCGGCGGCGCGGGTCGGCTCGACCGAGGCCGAGCCGCGGGTGGTCGCCATCGATTATCTCAGCATGGATCCGCTGCCGGGCGTGAGCGTGGTGCAGAAGGATTTCCTCGATGCCGACGCGCCGGCCGCGATCCACGCCGCGCTCGGCGGATATCGCGCGGACCTCCTCCTCTCCGACATGGCGGCGCCGACCACCGGCCACCGGGCGACCGACCATCTCAGGATCGTCGCGCTATGCGAGGTCGCCGCGGATTTCGCCCGCGAGGTGCTGGCGCCAGGCGGCAGCTTTCTCGCCAAGGTTTTCCGGGGCGGCACCGAAAACAGGCTCTTGGCCGACCTGAAGCGCGATTTTGCCAAGGTCCAGCACGTCAAGCCGCCGGCCAGCCGGGCGGACAGCCCGGAGCTCTACCTGCTGGCGACCGGGTTCAGGGCCGCCCCCGCCGACTAGGCGTTCCTTTCCCCCGGAGCGCGTGTTAATCACCCGCGCCAACTCTTGGCCCGATTCCGCTTCGCAGCGCCCGCGAAGCAACGGCGCTCCCTCCGGAGGCTTGGCATGGCCCGTATCGTTGACGTCGTCACCGGCCGCGAGGCGTTGACCTTCGACGACGTCCTGCTGCGGCCGGGCCATTCGGAAGTGCTGCCGGCGGAAACGGACGTGTCGACGCGGCTGACGCAGTCGATCAGCCTCAATCTGCCGATTGTCTCCGCCGCCATGGACACGGTCACCGAAGGCCGCCTGGCGATCGCTATGGCGCAGGCCGGCGGCATCGGCGTCATCCACCGCAACCTCGAAGCGGACGCGCAGGCGGAGCAGGTGCGGCTGGTGAAGAAGTTCGAGTCCGGCATGGTCGTTAACCCGGTCGTTATCGGGCCCGAGGCGACGCTCGCCGACGCCCATGCGCTTATGAAAGCCTACGGCATATCGGGCATTCCAGTGGTGGAGAATGGCGGGCCGGGCGGGCAGATCATTGGCCGGCTGGTCGGCATCCTCACGAATCGCGACGTCCGCTTCGCCTCCGACCCAAACCAGCGCGTCGCCGAGCTGATGACGCATCAGAACCTGGTGCGGGTCCGCGATACCGTGAACCAGGAGGAGGCGAAGCGGCTCCTCCATCAGCACCGCATCGAAAAGCTCCTCGTCGTCGACGCCCATGAGAATTGCATCGGCCTCGTCACCGTAAAAGACATCGAGAAGGCGCGCCTCAATCCGCATGCCTGCAAGGACGACCAGGGGCGACTTCGCGTCGCCGCGGCGACGACTGTCGGCGACAAGGGAATGGCCCGGACCGAACGCTTGCTGGAGGCCGGCTGCGACGTGATCGTGGTGGACACCGCACATGGCCATTCGGAAATGGTGCTGAAGACGGTTGCCGCCGTGAAGCGCATGTCGAACGAGACGCAGGTGATCGCCGGTAACATCGCGACCGGCGACGCGGCGCGGGCCTTGATCGATGCCGGCGCCGACGCCATCAAGGTCGGCATCGGCCCGGGCTCGATCTGCACGACGCGCATCGTGGCCGGCGTCGGCGTGCCGCAGCTCACCGCCATCCTGGAGACAACCGCCGTGGCGGATGCGGCCGGCGTCCCGGTCATCGCGGACGGGGGCATCAAATATTCCGGCGATCTCGCCAAGGCGCTCGCCGCCGGCGCGTCGGTCGCAATGGTCGGCTCGCTGCTCGCCGGCACCGAGGAAAGCCCCGGCGAGGTCTATCTCTACCAGGGGCGGAGCTACAAAGCCTATCGCGGCATGGGCTCGGTCGGCGCCATGGCGCGCGGCTCCGCCGACCGCTATTTCCAGGCCGAGGTGCGCGACTCGCTGAAACTCGTGCCGGAGGGCGTCGAGGGCCAGGTGCCGTATAAGGGGCCGGTGGCCAACGTGCTGCATCAGCTGGCGGGGGGTCTGCGTGCCGCCATGGGCTATGTCGGCGCGCGCGATCTGGAGGAGTTCCGGGCGAAGGCCGAGTTCGTGCGCATCTCCGGCGCGGGCTTCCGCGAGAGCCATGCGCATGACGTGACGATCACCCGCGAGAGCCCGAATTATCCGGGGCTCGCATGAGTGGCCCGCTGGCGCTCCTCTATCCCGTGCTGGCGCAGGTGCTGTTGACGCTCATCCTGCTTTTCTGGACCGGGCAGGCGCGGCTCGCTGCCCTGCGGGCGGGCAGCGTACGAATTCCGGAGGTGGCGTTATCGGTCGAGCCGTGGCCGGACGACGTCCGAAAGGTCTCGAACAATTTTCACAATCAGTTCGAGACGCCGGTCCTGTTCTACGTCCTGTGCGGCGCGGCGACCTTCTTGGGCGCGACCGGGATCGTCATGACGCTCTTGGCCTGGGCGTATGTGGCGACGCGGCTCGTCCACTCCATCATCCATGTGACCACCAATCGGGTCCGGCACCGCTTCGCGATATTTGCTGTCGGCGTGGCGGTTCTGATTGTAATTTGGATTATGGTCGTCGCCCGGCTGGTTGCGGCTTCCCCATAAATGCGCCTTTCAGGCCGGATCGCCGCCGCGATGGAAGTCCTGGCGGATATGGAGGCGCGGCACAGGCCGGTTGCCGAGGCGCTCCGGGATTGGGGGCTGTCGCACCGCTTCGCCGGATCGGGGGACCGCGCCGCAATCGGCAACCTCGTCTACGACGCGCTGCGTCGGCGCTCGTCGATCGCTTGGCGGATGGACGGCGACACGCCCTGGCACCTTGCCGTCGGCGCGGCGATCTTCGAGTGGGGCCTTTCTCCGGAGGCGCTGAACGCCGCCTTCAACGAGGATCGCCACGCTCCCGATAAAATCCCGGACGATCTTCTCGGCCGGCTCGCCTCCGCCGCTCTAAGCACCGCACCCGCTCATGTCCGTGCCGATCTTCCCGAGTGGCTGGCGCCGCATTTCGCAGCCGCCTTCGGCGATGACTGGTCCGAAGAAGGGGCGGCATTGGCCGGCCGGCCGCCGCTCGACCTGCGCGTCAACACGCTGAAGGCCGGGCGGGACAAGGTCGCGCACCAGCTCGCCAGGCTCGGCGCCCAGCCGACGCCGCTCTCGCCGGTCGGGCTGCGCATCCCGCCGGTCGACGGGCCGCGGCGGCACCCGAACGTGCAGGCGGAGGAAGCCTTCCAGCGTGGCCGTATCGAGGTGCAGGACGAAGGCAGCCAGATCTGCGCGATCCTGACCGGCGCCGGCCCGGCCGAGCAAGTGCTCGATTTCTGCGCCGGCGCCGGCGGCAAGACGCTGGCGCTCGCCGCGCGCATGGACAATCGCGGCCAGGTCTTTGCCTATGATTTCGACAGGAACCGGCTGGCGCCCATCTTCGAGCGGCTGAAGCGGGCCGGCGCCCGCAACGTGCAGGTCCGCTCGCCGGCGCCGGGCGCCCTCGACGACCTTGTCGGGCGCATGGACCGGGTGCTCGTCGATGCGCCGTGCACGGGTACCGGCGTGTGGCGCCGCCGCCCCGATTCGAAATGGCGCATCTCGCCCGACGCCCTCGACAGGCGGACGGCGGAACAGGACGCGGTGCTTCGCGATTCTGCCGCATTCGTGCGGACGGGCGGCGTTCTCGCCTATGCCACGTGCTCGCTGTTGCCGGCTGAGAATGGCGATAGGGTCGCGGCGTTCCTGCAGTCCCATCCGGAGTTCCAGCCGATCCCGATGGCGGAGGCGTGGCGGGCGGCTTTGCCGGACGTGACCGCCCCCTTGGCTGCTCTCGGGAAAGCGTCGCTGCTCCTTTCGCCAGGGCGCACGGGGACTGACGGATTCTTCCTGGCCCTGCTGCGCCGGGACGGCTGAGCCGAACGCAATTCCGCTTGCCGGACCATCTGCGTATTCCTAGCTGCCCGATAATGCGGAGGAGTTTGCATGGCCGAGACGCAGAACCGACCGATAGAGCTCTATTACTGGCCAACGCCGAACGGCTGGAAGGTCACCATCATGCTGGAGGAGCTCGGCGCTCCCTACGAGGTGAAATACGTCAATATCGGCAAGGGCGATCAGTTCGCGCCGGATTTTTTGGCGATCGCGCCGAACAACCGCATGCCGGCCATCGTCGATCCCGAGGGGCCGGGCGGCGAGCCGATCTCGGTGTTCGAATCGGCGGCGATCCTCATGTATCTCGGCCGGAAGTTCGGCCGCTTCTATCCCGTCGCGGACGAACGCCGCCGCGTCGAGGTCGAGGAATGGCTGGCTTGGCAGGTCGCCAATGTGGGCCCGGTCTTCGGCCACAACAATCATTTCCGCAACTATGCCCCGGAGAAGGCGCCCTACGCGATCCGGCGCTTCGAGAACGAGGCGCACCGGCTCTATCGCGTCCTGGATACGCGTCTGGCAGGCCGCGAGTTCGTCGCCGGCGACTATTCGATCGCCGATATGGCGCTCATCGGCTGGGTGAAGGGGCACGAGCGGCAAGGCATCGACATCGGCGAGTTTTCCAACGTGAAACGCTGGATCGAGACGCTGCTGGCGCGGCCCGCCGTCGAGCGGGCGCTCAAGGTCGGTGAAGACCGGCGGATCGACGTGGCCACCGACAAGGAAGCGCAGAAGGTGCTGTTCAACCAGCGTTAGCCGGGCCGCCGCCGCTAAAGCTTCATTCGACCCGCGTCCAGGTCTGCCGCTTGCAGAACACCCCCATGACGCAGCCGGAGAGTTCGAGCCTGTCGGATCCGACGGTCTTCAGCTTGCCGGAATAGGTCTTACCGTCGGTGAAATTGTAGAGCTTGCCGGAATAGCCGTTCCCCGCCGGCTTCATGCCGAATACCATGCCGACCCCGACAAGCGAGCGGCCGCGCAACGACGGATCCGGATTGTTCACGTCCTTGGTATCGCTCTTCACCCAGACGATGGTGCCGCAGAATTCGGAGCCGCAGGGGGCGATTCGCACCTTCGTCTCGCCGGACTGGCTGAGCCAGGTGCCGGTGGGCTCCGCAGCCAACGCCATCGCGGACAACATCGCCAAGGCGATGGCACTCGGAAGCGCCCTCCACATCGTCTCCTCCCCCTTCGTGCAAGCTCCGCATTCTCATTCTGTGGTGAACCAAGCATGAATCCGCAGCGAATTCGAGCAATCCTGACAAGTGCAAAAAGCTCAATATCTAGCGTGGTTTATCTAAACAGCTCGGTTTGGCGTGAACCGTTCATCAACGCTTTGGTCACGCTTCGTTAACGATGCCGGTTAACTCTGGACTGCAGGTGGGGGCCGAATATCTGGGCATCGACAAAGGGCGGGCCTACCGCCGGACAGATGGATGGGGATAGCAGTCAATGAGCGCACAAGCACAGATCGGCGTCGTCGGCGAAATGCCGGAGAGCTTCTTCGAACGGGGCCTGGCGCATTCCATCGGCAAGGCCGGGCACATCAACCTCATCGAAGCGCACAAATGGTTCAACATCGCCGCCGCCCGGGGCGACCGCACAGCCGCACGGCACCGCGAGGAAGTCGCCAGCGAGATGAGCCGCGAGGAAATCGCTGCAGCTTTGCGCGCCGCCCGCGAGTGGATTTCGCACCACTGAGGAGAGCGTCCTTTAAACCTCTCCCGCTCGCGATCTCGACAGACGAACTGGCGAAGAGGGCGAGACGCTTCACGACGGTCAGCGCGGCTCCCGGAGAATGGCCTCTACGCGGCTGATTACGGTCGGGATATCTACGCTCCAGCGGGTGTCGACTCTCCTTGCGCCAGCCTCGGCGGCGAATGCATCTGCATGGTAGGCGAGGCGAAACAGTTGGGATGCCTGAAAGAAGCAGCCGTTCAGATGGATATTGGGGTGAAGCTCGTAGACGAGCGTCCCTGGATGACAAAAAACAATGTTTGTCATTCCAGCTCCGTGCGGACCGACGACAAGGCGTGCCATCGAGAATAGCCTAACTTGCTCATCCAGGGAGACTTCACTCGGGACTATCGGCAGGAAGCCGATGGATTCGAGTGCGCGCTCAAGCTCCGCCTCGTTGTTAAGCTTTCGCTTTTTAGTATCCCTTCGTGAGACATAGAGGAGAAGGGCGCCTGGCCGGTCATCGAGCACGCGCCTTCTGATACGCTCAAAAAACGCCGGAATGCCGCCGTATGAACCACGGTCGCAGAGGATAGACGGGTATATGAGCGCCTCATATTCGCGCACTTCTCCTTTCTCAACCTCTTCCACCTTCAGGCCCGCGACCCCCGCAAGCTCAAGTGACCGTCTCTGCCACGGGGAAAGGGGAGGCGCGACGAGCGCAGGCGTTTCGGTGACTGCCGGCCCAAGGAGCATCAAGCTGGGCAAGCATTGCAGCAGCCAATGATAATAGTTCCAGTAGGCGCTGTTCCCGATCAGGAAGCCTGTTACATCTCCTGAGCGCGAGATCGAGCTAGACTGTAGGCTCTTGGCTATGGCTTCCCTGGAGGTCTGGTAGAGTGTCTCGGCGATCAATCGGCCGTCACCGGTCACAATCGCATTTTTATGGCCGATCACCCGGACATTGCTCAGCCGGGAGGCGAAAACCGCCCGCCTCTTCAGCGGCTGCTTCCATGACTTATTCCGACCGACAAGAGCGGCCATCGCGCTACCGAATTGCGGCGGGACACCACCAAACCTCTCCCGCGGGGCAACCTGGATGTAATCTGGATCGGCGACACGGGCCGAAATAGGGGCCTTCTCCAGAATGCTCTTCGACAAAGCGACCTGGAGAGGCTCATCTTGCAAGACGGCGCATTCCCGAAAAAGGCGCGTGCAGCAAGACAGATACGCTCAACGCTCCTCCTGCTCGAACCAGGGACACCAATAGGAAGCTCCTTTTAGGGTCCACCGCCGGGGTCCGTCCTGCCGGCACGTTGCCCATTTTGACACAGACGTCCTTGGCAGGAGCCTGAGGCTCGGCTTCTTCTTAGCTGTTGATATCTTTAAGGCACGATAGCCCGACAAAAGGGATGGCGGAGAGGATGGGATTCGAACCCACGAGACGGCTCTACACCGCCTACTCCCTTAGCAGGGGAGCGCCTTCGACCACTCGGCCACCTCTCCACCTCCGGAGATGGCCGGAATCACGCCTCCCGTCAATCTGCAACCTTGCAGGTTGATATCGCCGAATGCGGAACGCCGCAGGAAATGCGGCTAGCTGCGGCACACGGGCGGCGCAGTCCGTCCATGGCCCATCAACCACCCCCGCTATTTCCTCGACAAGGCGGTTAGCGTCGTCTGCAACCGCCAATTTTGTGCCTGACTTGCGAGTGGAGGCGAAATCCATGCCGCTCCGCGGAGCCAGGACCGATTACCATCGCCTCAAGGACTTCGGGGTTGCTCGCGATACGCATCTTGTCAGTCATGGCGGAGGGCGCGATTCGGTTTCCCAACCTAACCTCCTCTTCAGCATGATGGCAGTGCCAAGTTGCCCGCAGCTGGGAACTCACGTCTGTCTGCGAGACGTTCCAGGTGAAGAGGGATCTACATGGGCAAGCTGAACATAGGCGTAGAGATCCGTGATTTTGATCTGGAGCGAATGGGCTTCTCGCTCTTGGTGCTCGATGAAACGAAGCACCGGGGATCTTCTGAGGCGTATCTCCGCATGACCCTGTCGCAACTCAGCGCTTTCTTGGGTGCGCTAAAAGCAGCGCCTAATGAAATCGAGCTATCAGCTGTGGAGTCAATCGGCGGCAGCCGAATACAGGAACTGGCGTTGGAACAGCCAGGTCAGCGGAATAGCGGCGGCCGAGCCGATGAGTCTGGGGAGCGCGCGCCCCGTGACCTTAAGCAAGGCATTGAGGGCGAGATTTCGATTCGGGAGTTGCGTTCGCTAGCGCGGACCGGGTCCGCCACAGCTTGAGCCGCTGCTGGTGGACAGGTCCACTCAACAAGCGTTCTAACGGCGGCCGCTGAGCCTAGTCTCTCGTTGCGCGCACCCAGAACGCGCCTGGATTGTCAGGTGAGAAGCAATCGTCGTGGCATTTGGGAGCCCGCCTTGCAGTCAGGTCCTTATGCATTTCTGCCTGCAAGTGCTCCGGGCCGAGGTGGCACGGCTCGATGGACGCCGGCGTGCCGCAGACCAACACGGCTGGACGGAATCACAGCCTGACTCGGACGCGCGACAGAGAGCGGTGAGGGCATAGACGAGAGTTTACGCTTCAGTCAGGTTTTCGGCTCAAAAACGCGGATTGATGAAGGTCCGAGCATTGAGCGAGCAGAGATCGACACATCGTCGGCACGTCAAGCAGCGCGCGGTTGCGATTCTGAAACCGGGAGCGGAGATTGACTGTACGGTGCTCGACACGAGCGAAACAGGCGCCCGCCTGAATTTCCGAAACAGGGTTATCCTTCCCAAGAGGTTCCGGGTGTATTTTTCGGCTCCGGCGCGCGAGATTGACGTGTCCGTCGTCTGGCAGAAGGGAACGCTGGCCGGCGTTCGGTATGCGGTGCGCCTGCCGGAGGCGAGGGAGAGGTCCGGAGGGTTTGTCCGACGCATTCGGGCGTAGTTGCCAAAGCCCGGGCGTCTCGGCGACTGCAATCGGGCGGCGGCGTTCATGCGCGTGCCGCCTATCGAGATCTTGAGTGCACGCCCGCGTCCGTCAGAAGCTGCAAGGAGGCGACGTGGGCCTCCGACCCACGCCAACATTCCTCTCGGATCCGCCGGAAACTCCAACTCGACCTGCGCTGTGCCGACAAAACCCGTGTCGCGGATAGCGGCGAGGTACTCGCCAAAAGGCGTGTTTCCTCGCCCGGGTGGAAGATCGCCGTGGTTTACGCCGTCGCAGTCGGCAATGTGGACGTGAGCGATGCGTCCACGCAGCCGGCCGATTTCCGCCGGCAAGATGCGCATCAGCCACATATGGGAAATGTCGACCGTCGCCTTGACGTTTCTTGATCCCAACTTTGGCCAGGAATCGCTCCATGGTGTCGAGAGATCTGATGAAGGCGAATTCGAAGGGCAGCAGTTCGATGGCGAGCTCGAGCCCCCGCTCCGCGGCATGCTTGCCGACCTGCCGCGTCGCATCGACAATAAGGTCCTACGCGAGGCTGGGGCTTCTGCTGGAACATGTACTCGCCGGGGACGAAACAGAGATTCGCGACGGTGGAGAAAGGTGCCGCTAGTTCGACCACATTCGTGGCGCGTTCGATATAATAGCCGTGGATGCCGGGATTGAAAGCGCTGAGGCCGAGGCAAGTGCACACGAGGGATTCGAGCTACGCGACGCCATCCGCCGGCTCCCCGCTCCACAGCATCCGGATCTTCTCCTCGTCGCCTCCATCCGTTCGGAACCCAAGCCGCTCGTAGAGCGCTTTGGCCGGATTCCCGCGAATCACGTTCAGAGCGAGTGGTTTGTCGGCGGCCCTGGCCCGATCCTGCAGCATGCGGATCAGATGCGTCCCGATTTTTTGGTTGCGGGCACCGTCAATGAGATGGAGCTGATCGAGGTGCATTTCCTCTTCCGTCTCGGAGACCTGCATCCACCCGATATCGCCCCCGCCCCGCCGAAGCACCTTTATCTGTTCCAGTTTGAAGCCGTCCGCGAAGCGTGCGAGGATCCGCTCTTCGTCCCATCGCCCTAGCGCCAGCAGCAGCGGCTGCACGCTTTCCAGGTAGAGGGCAAGGGCGAAATCATAATCGCCGACACGCGCGGCGCGCACCGTGAGTTCCGGCATCAGAATCGGCCTGCATGCAGCGGTTGCAGCACTCTTGGCATAATTCGTGCTTCACCGATAGCGCGCCTGAAAGCGACGATCAGCATCTCGCGAGACTCGCCTTACCGCAAGGCCCCTGTATGATGGTCATGCGAAATCGAACGGCGCGATGGCGTAACATGAACACGGGCGTCTCCAGCGGCGGGTCGGAAGAGCGCGCACCCCGTCCACATCGCCGGTTGGTGGCAGTGTTGTTCGCCGACATGGTTGACTACAGCCGCCACATGGCGCGGGACGAAGAGCAGACCTCGCTGCAGACGGTGAGGTCAGTTGAGCTGTTCAAGTCGCTGGTCGGCGACTACGGTGGCCGGGTCGCCAACGTGACGGGCGATGGAATCCTGGCGATCTTCGATAGCGCTGAGGAGGCCTTGCGGTTTGCGGTGCAGGTCCAAAGCGATTTTCGCGCCCAGGCTGTCTGGAGCGACGGTAAGCCCGTAGAATTCCGCATTGGCATCAACGTCGGCGAGATTGTCGAGGACTCCGGTATCGTGCAGGGGCACTGCGTCAATGTGGCCGCTCGACTCCAGCAGATGGGCGAACCCGGCGGCATCCTCATCTCGGGCGCGGTGCGCGACGCGGCTCGCGAGCGCTCTGGCGTGGTGCTGCGCTCCCTCGGTCACCCCACTCTCAAGAACATCGAGGATCCGATCGAGGTACTGGCCGTGAGCTGGTCGGATTTCGAGCCGCCGCAGAATGCAGGGGCCGGTACGACGCATGCCGCCGAGGCCTGGCGCCAGCCCTCGATTGCCGTTCTGGCCCTGCAGAACCTTTCGGGCGATCCCGCCAACGATCACCTCTGCGAAGGCGTCGTGGAGGATGTCATCGCCAACCTGACGCGGTTCCGCAATCTGATGGTGATCGCCCGGCACTCGGCGTTCCTGTTCAGCCTGAAATCGAGCCCGATTCAGGAGATCGGCCGCCGGCTCGACGTCCGCTATCTGCTGACGGGAAGCCTCCGCCGCTCGGGGAGACGCATCAGGATTTCGGTGCAGCTGATCGATGTGCCGACGGAGGGCGTCTTGTGGTCCGACAGCTTCCATATCGACATCGAGGAGCTCTTCGACCTGCAGGACGAGATCGCCGGCGCCGTCGCCTCGCGCCTGGCCGTGCAGATCGATCTGGCCCAGCGGCGCGAGGAATACCACCCCCGCGACATGCGCGCTTACGGGCTCGTGCTGCGCGGCCAGCAGCTCGTGGCGCAATATACGAAGGAGAGCAACGCCCATGCGCGCCGGCTCTTCGAGGAGGCGGCGGAGATCGCGCCGGATTATGGGCGGGTCTACAGCTCGCTTTCCCGCACCCACAACCTCGACTGGCGGTATTCGTGGTCGGCGTCACCGGACGCGTCGCTTGACGCGGCCGTCGACCTTGCCCGCTCCGCCGTCGAGCGCGACCCGCTGGATGCGCGCGGCTTCAGCGAGCTCGGCTTCGCCCACCTCTACAAGAAGCGCCACGACGAATCGCTTGCCGACTATGGCCGCGCGCTGACCCTTAACCCGAATGACGCCGACATCATCGCTGAATACGCCGACGCGCTGGTCTATGCCGGGCAGGCGGACAGATCGATCGAGCTGATGGACAAGGCGATGCGGCTGAACCCCTGTTATCCCGATTGGTATCTCTGGTATCTGGCGGATGCCTACAGCACGCTGGGCCGGCACGCCGACGTCATCGCCACGGTGCTGCGCATGCGCAATCCGGACGAGGGGCGCCGCATGCTCGCCGCCAGCTACGCGCATCTGGACAGGATGGATGAAGCGCGCGAGCAGGCCCGCCACGTGCTGAGCCTTCATCCCGACTTCACGATCGGCAGCTGGCGTCATCGGCCGCCTTATCGCGATCAGGCGGTCCTTGAGCGCTTCATCGAAGGCCTGCGGAAGGCCGGCCTGCCGGACTAGAGGCTGTCTTCGCGGTCGCGCGCTGTTCCTGTTGTCGGCACCGGGCGTGCTGATGGGCGTGTTGACGGGTCACCCGAAACAACCTATCTGACCCGCGCCGCGATAGGCTGATGCAAAATTCGCAGCCTTCATTGAACCACCACCGGAAGGCTCGGGCGGCTCGACTGGTGACGGTGGGGGATAGTTCAACGGTAGAACAGCGGACTCTGACTCCGTCAATCTTGGTTCGAATCCAGGTCCCCCAGCCAACCATCGTGCCCTTTTTCCGTATCGAGGCCGCGCCCCTTCGCTGATGATGCGCGATTTGCCCAGCTTCAACGCTGGGAGTTGCGCGTCATCGCATCGGTGCGACAGACTCGCCTCTGCAGCCGAGACTGACCGGAGTCCCACCCCCCGGGTCGAAATCGACCGCGGTGGGTCTTTTTTGACGCGCTTCAGGTGTTTTCCCTTGCCGCCCCGGCGCGCGTGCCGCTGTCCATCGTCCCAACGCTCTGACGTTCTTCTGCATGGGTCTCCGGCGACCCATAGCGGCGATCTCGCCGACAAACTTCTGTAGATGTTTCAGGGGCTTAGGTCACCAAAAACACTTGGCACGCCGCTTGCTCCAGCAAAACTGTCGCGGCCAAAACGCGGCAGCGAGGCAAGGCGGCAGGTGCAGAATTCGCTCGATGAGGCGATGGCGGCGGTTTTGGGCCACCTGGCTCCGTTCGTGCCGGGCAACGGCATGGGCCTGCCGGAGAACAGCGTCCGCATCGTTGCGGCGCGCGGGCGCAATCTCGCCATCGGCAACCGGCGCGGCTCGGAATACCGGCTCGGCGTCCCGGTCGTGGCATTGAGCGGCGTGCGGCTCGAAGCCACCGCGCGGATCGAGATCTGGGGCGCCTCGCTGATGAGCGCCGGCGACGCACTGGAAGGCGTGCATGCCAATCTCCTCGCCGCGGCGGACAGCCTGCGCGCGGCCGGGTTCATCCGCTTCGAGGCGTCGGCAACGGTTTCTCCGGCGCATGTCGGCGACGCGGTGGACGCCTGGCGGACATCGAGCGATTTTCAGCTGCTCTACGAGCACCGGACGCGGGACGACGACGATGCCGAGAGTTTTATCGTCCGCATCCCTGTCCGATCCGACCTGGAATCAAAAAATTCCGCGTCCGGAACCATCGAGACGGTGACTGACGACATGCGCCGTTGGGACGACGAAGGCGCGGCGGCGCTCGTCGTGCGCGGCGGCGGGTCGCGCGGAATTCGCCTCACTGGGCTCTCCGCCTTCGATTTCCGGCCCGGCGGCTTCGCCGGCACCGCTGTTCTGATCGAGCGCCTGGTGGCCGGCGCAACCAGCGCGCCAACCGCCTATCCGAATCTGACGGACTTCCTCGCCGCGGTCGGCCATCCGCAAACGCCCGACACGAACGCGCAGATCGAATTCGCTAGCCTCGCCGATTTCATGAATGCGCTCGACGCGGCCGGCGACCCGATCACGCTCGGCGATTGGAAGACCGATACGGTCCTCGATGTCTTCCAACCCCGCGCGCTCCCCTTCGCCACTCCCGTAGTTCTGCGGAGCCCCCGCGACGTGTTCGCAATCCGCTATCCGGCGTCCGTGCTGGAAGCCCCGGCAATCGTCTATCTGCGCGTTCAAACCGCCCGTTGAATTCCGGCTGAGCCCGACGCCCCGGCCGACAAGACAGGAGAACCACATGGAACAGATCCTTCCTGGCGTATCGATCAAGGTCCTTTCCGAAGGGCTGATCATTCCCGGTCAGATATCGATCAGCACCATTGGCATGGTCGGAACGGCGAATATGGGGCCGGTCGGTGAGCCGACCATCATCGGCTCGCTTGCCGACGCGCGACAGGTATTCGGCACGGCCGACACCTACAATTCCTTCAATCCCGGTGATGAATTGAGCCTTATCCGCGCCCTGGAGCTGGCCTACGCGCACGGCGCGGCGGACGTCATCGCGGTCCGCGTCGACAACACCGTGCCCGGAACACCCCCGACGGGAGGTGCGGCCAGGGCCACTTACGACGTCGCCTCCGCCGGCGGGGTCTGCTGCACGTTGCTTGCCCGAACGCCCGGGACGTGGGGCAACGACATCGCCATCAACATTTCGGCCGCCACCGAGAACGCCGTCATCCGTGAGGAGGAGCACCCGGGCGGCGCTGCCGTCACGCTTAACCACGCTCCGATCGTCGTCAGCGCGCGGAACCGCATCTCGGTCGTCGCCGACGGATCGACCGTTCCCACACAGCTCGAGGTCGTCACGGCCGCTCCAGCCGCCGGTCAAGTCCAGGTCGATGTCGCATTGGGCCACCTCGTCTTTTTCGGCGGCGAGGAGCCGGGCGACAGCGACAAGGTGGTCGCCACCTACGTCGTCGACAAGGCAAGCGCCCGAGCGGTCAAGCTGCGGCAGGGCGCGTTCGAGGAAAGTTACACCATCGTGGACGGCACGCACCTAGGCGAGGAGTTGACCGACTCTCAGCTCGCCGAGCTGGATGCCGATGCCGCAAACCCCAATATCGGGGAGCCGCCAACGCCGTTCTCCACGCCGACGGAGTTCCGGCCCTTCGGCAGCGGCACGAACACGGCCGGCACCAACGGCGCTCAGTCGGCGAACTACCGCGCCGGATTCAGTGCTCTCCTCAACGAACCCGCACACATCATCGTCGCGGCGGGGCAAAGCCATCTGGACATCGGCGCCGACCTCATCGGCCATGTCACCGAAGCATCGTCCGATCTCAACAAGCGCGAGCGCATCGGCGTCGTCGGAAGCGCACTCGGCGAGGCCCTCGACGACATCCTCGGCCATTCATTGGCCGATGAGCGGATCGTATTCGTCGCGCCTGGAATCGTTGCGACCGACCCGATCTCGGGCGCGCAAGTGACTCTCCCCGGCGCCTATGCCGCCGCCGCAATCGCGGGCCTGATCGCCGGCTTCCCGCTCAACCGCAGCCTCACCAACAAGACGCTGGCGGTCGCCGGCCTGGAGGAGACCTACAACCAAGCTCAGCTTCGCCAATTGGTGCTCGCCCGTGTGCTGGCGCTAGAGAGCCGGCTCGGCTTCCGCACCGTCAAGGGGATTACCACCGCGACCAACACCGCCTTCGCGCAGATCACCACTCGGCGCATCGTCGACTACGCCAAGTTCGGCGTCCGCTCGGCGGCCAATCCGTATATCGGCCTCCTCAACAACGACCGGGTGCGCGCCGCGCTGAAGTCTACCATCAACGGCTTTTTGAGCGAGATGGTCGAGGACGAAGAGCTCGTCAGCTACACGCTCGACGTCTTCGCCTCGCGCTCGGACGAAATCCGCGGCATCGCCCGCGTGACCATGGTGCTGAGGCCGACCTTCAGCATCGACTACATCAAGGTCACCATGTTCCTCGAATAGGAGACAGACCATGGCCAACGTGAACGTATTCACCGGCGGCGACGGCGCGCTGACGCTGGCGCCGCTCGACAACCCGCCCGGCAAGGACGCCGAATCGATCATCAACCGTTACGAGATCGCCACCGCCGTCGGCCGGGTAACCGGCGTGCGCGTGAGCATCGAAACCGATCTTCGCGAGTTCTTCGAGATCGGCTTCCGCCACGCCATCTCGCTGCACGAAGGCGACATCCACATCCGCGGCGAGGTCGATCGCGCCTACATCAACGGGGCACTACTCGGCCTCCTGCTCGGGCGCAAGCCGTTCCTCCCGGAGGCGCAGAGCCAGCGCACTTTCCAGCCCGAGTTCAACATGAGCCTGCAGCTGAAGGACCCGGCGGTGCCGGGGCAGGGTCAGCTGACCCTGAACGGCGTGAAATTCCACAACTGGGCGTTCTCGCTCCCGGAGAACGACATCATCATGGAGAACGCCACGTTCCGGGCGCGCAGCATCGACATCGCCGATTTCGACGATGACAGCGGCGTCTCGATCGGACCGATCTTCATCAATCCGGCCTGAGGCTGAAAAATGGCCATGACCAGCGAAGACCTGCTGGCGGGCGGCGCTATCCGCCACAGTGTCGAGCTGCCGCCCGGTCTCACCAGCGGGACCGGCGACCGCTGCGTGGAGGTCGTGCCCCTTACCGTGCGCGACCTGCAGCTGATCGCCAAGGCGGCGAAGGACGACGACAGCCTCTCGGCGGCGCTGATCATCCAGCAGGCGGTCGTTGAGCCGAAGCTGACGCTTGACGAAATCCAGCGCCTGCCGGCCGGCCTCGCCCGCCACCTCGTCGACCGGATCAACACGATCAGCGGCATCGACCTGCCGCGGGATGCCTTGGAGGAGATGGTGCAGGCGCCGCTCGCCAAGGCCTGCTTCGTGCTCGCCAAGGAGTTCGGCTGGACGCCCGACGAGGTGAGCGGGATGACCATCGGGCAGATCCTGCTGTTCCTCGAAATGGGCCAACGGGAGGCGCGCTCGGCATGAGAGCGTATTTCGCCAGCGCCTCTCCCGGGCGTCTCAGTCGGATGGCCTTCGGTGGCGGCCGCGCCGCGACGCGCTCCCTGCGAAAATCGTCGGACAGCGGCGGTGCCCTGTGGCGATGGCGCGCCGCCGGGCGGTGGGCGAGCTGGGTTGCGATAACGCCTTCGCTCCGGTCGGGCCCGATCTGCGGCGCGGAACTGGAACGGATCACCGGCGTCGCCAGCCATCAACAGCGCTCCCCTGCCCAGCCCCGCCGCAGTCGCGGCGAGCTCAGGCGAGTGGCGCCGGACAAGAGCGCGCCGCCGATGGGAGCGGCCCATGCGGCAGATGATCTCGCGCCACGCAGAGGCGCAATTTATGCGCCGGTCCGCGCGCCGGCCGACGCGCTGCCGCCGGCAGAAGCCAGCGTACCCGCGGATGCCGCGCGCCGCCTTCCAGCTACCGTCAGCGCACAGCGCTTGCGCGCCCTCGCGAGGGGGGCGGACTTGGCAAGCCCTGGCGCGGCGCATGGCTCTCCGTCGGTTGCGCGGCCAGTCCGCATGCAGCCGGTCCGCCGCGCGCACGAGCCGCCCGACCGGAGTGGAATAGCGGCATGGCGGGAGCGTCTGGCGACACGGAGCTTGGACCGTCTGAGGGCGACGGGCCGGGAGCGGCTGGGAGTGGCGGCTTCGACAGCGATGCCCCTATCAAATCGCGGCGCCACCGCCGCGGCGTGCTGGAATGCGGGCCTTATCGGCGCGCGGATCGGATCGGCCCTTCTCGGCCACCTGGCAGCCTCCAACGGAAAGGCTGCGCTTGGCGCCGACCGCCGCTCCGGCGATCTCCCCACAGTGCATGCCCGCACGCGCCCGGCACTTCCCGGCGATCAATCCCGATCGGTCGCCGAGGCCGACGCGCAGGACCGAGCCGGTTCGCCATCGTCCTTCGATGCAGACGTGCAGCAAAGCACCCCGGTGCCTTCCTCGGCCGGAAAGCCGCCGCCCGCACGTCGGCCGGATCGTCTGGTCGATGAAGCGCTCGAAAGCGACGCGCTGTTCAATGATATCCTGCCCGGCCCGCTTGCCCATGACGCGCCTGCCGGATCGCCGCCGCAGCCTGATCTCCGCGCGCCTTTTGCGGATGTCGTCGGCGACGCCGACCGCCTGGCCCTTGCGACGCCGCCACGCCACGCCGCCGACGAGCCGGCGCGGATCGATTCGCCATTCGAGGCGCTGCGTCGCGACGAGACGCTCGGCATCGACCGCGGCGCGTTGGCGATGGCGATCGGCGAGATCCTGCGCGACGACGCCCGCCGCCACGGCATCGATATATGAGATGATGCCATGCGCCCGATGCTCGACGATATTGCCCTGCCGCAGGTCCAGACGCTTCGCATCAAGGACGCGCGCGCCCTCGCCGAGCATCGCGCGCCTGAAATGGACGGCAGCTACTTCCAGAACCTTGGTCGCCGGGCCACCACGATCCATCTCGCCGGCGTTGCCAGCGGCACCGAGGCGCTGGCCTTCCTGGAGACGCTCACCCAAAAATTCGACACGGGCGATCCCGTCACGTTCGTGTCGGACATCGCAACCGACGCCGAGATCGGCAAGGTCCTGATCGACGATCTGAAGACCCGCGAAGTGGCCGGAAAGCCGGAGCGTTTCGCCTACGCGATGGTGTTGCGCGAGTTCATCGAGCCGGCGGAGCCCGACGACCTGTCGCTCCTCGACGGCGGCATCCTCGACGACGCAACCGGCCTGATCGACGGCCTCGTCGAGGGGCTCGACCTGTGGCCCGATCTGGCGACGGGCCTCGAGCGCTTCGTGCAGCCGCTCACCGATCTGCTCGGGCGCCTGCAGGAACTGAACCGGAGCCGGGGAAACTAACCAGGATCGAGGGAGGTCCTTGCCATGGCCGAAAATCTATTGGTGAAACTTGAGGATATCTTAGACGAATTTCAGAAATACCTGACGGATAAGGGGCCCGACATCATCAAGGTGATCAAGGCCATACGTGCCTTGATCCCGGATCTGATCGACCCGCTGATCGACTCGTTGATCGAACTGCTGAAAGACCTCAGGGTCCAAGTCGATAAGCTAAAGGAGTTCGATGAAATCAATGATGCTGTGATCTTCGCGGGTAAGGTGAAGACGCTCGTGGACGTCTCGAAGGTCTTCTTTACCGAACCCTCCAAAGAATTAGAGGAGGTTTCAAATGCCGTCGATGTGCTCGCCAGTCTTCCATCCATCACAGATGTTAAGGCTATAATCCTTCAGCACATCGACGCTATCATCTTAGAACTAGGCGAACTGAAGAAGCCCTGAGCGGCGCGGCGCAAGGTTATGACGCAGCCGATCCGCCCCATCCTCGGCGACCTGGCCCTCCAGCAGGTCCAGCTCATTCAGCTCGACGAGGAGCAGCTGCTGACGCCGCACGCCATCCCGGCGCTCGAGGGCGACTTCCTGCAGCGCCTGGGGCGGCGCGCCACTTCTGTCGAGCTGACCGGCGTGCAGAGCGGGCCGGAGGCGCGCGACGGGCTGAATGGGCTGCGCGAGCGCTACCGCGCCGGCGAGCCGGTCGTCTTCGCCTCCGACATCGTGTCGGCGACCGAAATCGGCGAGGTGCTGATCGACAAGTTCGAGATCACCGAGCGCGCCGGCCGGCCCGATTGCTTCGAATACCGGCTGCGCCTGCGCGAGCTGACGCAGCCGACGCAGCCGACGCCGGAGGAGCCGCCGCCGCCGGAACCGGACGAGCCTGACCTCGTCAAGGACACGGGCGCTCTGGTGGTCAATGTCGTGGTCGAGGGCAGCCCCGACTTCGATTTCTCGCGCGTCAACGTGACCGTCTCCGGCGCGCCGCTGACGGGCGCGCGGCTCGACCGGCAGGTCCTGGCGAAGCGGACCGGCAACCGCTGGACAGAGGATCCGTTCCCCGCCGGCGGGCCCTACACGATAGCCGCGATCGCCGCCGGCGCCGCCATCGGCGGCGAGGATCTTGCCGGCTCGGCGACGACGCCGGTCGAAGCCGGGCAGACCGCCGAGGTTACGATCACGCTCCGCGACGCGGCGGTGGCGCTCCGCTTCCTAATCCACTTCCGCTTCGACAGCGCCTTTATCGAGCCGTGCCTGAAACGCGTGCTCCGGCAAGTGGCGCAGTTCGCCTCCGAGAACCCGGACCTGAAGCTGATCGTCGTCGGCCACACCGACCTGTCGGGCCCTCCTCCCTACAACCAGTCGCTGTCGGAGCGGCGCGCGCGGAGCGCCTTCGCCACGCTGCGCTTCCGCAACAACCCCGTCGCGGCGATCGACGAGTGGGACGCGCTTCGCAAGCCACAGGCGGGGCCCGACTTCCCCAGGGTCAACGACGTCTGGGGCGCGCGCGAATACCAGCAGATGCTGCAGGACCTAGGCCGTTACAATGGCAGGATCGACGGCAAGCACGGCCCGCTGACCGACGCCGCCGTTCGCGGCTTTCAGAACGCCAGCGGCATTCCGGAAACCGGAAAGGTCGACGGCGACGCAACCTGGCCCGCGCTGATCAAGGCTTATCTCGGCGCCGAGGATCTCGGCGTCGACGATGGCCGGTTCCTGCCGAACTGCCCGGGCGAGATCCTGAAATGGCTCGGCTGCGGCGAACTCGACCCGGTGCGCGACACGCAGGACGCATGGCGGCCGAACCGCCGGACCGAGTTCCTCTTCGCCCGTATCGCCGCGCTCCCAGCCGACGTGGCGGAGCCCGATACGTTCAAGCTCCCCAAGCCCGGCGCGGTTGCCGGCGGTTGGTGCCTCAACGAGAGCGGTACCGAGACGCGCTGCTGCTTCGCCGAGCGCTATCCCGGCGTGACGGCGAAGGAGAAGTGCCCGGCGACGCTGCCGCGCGGCAAGCCGCTATCCCGACGGGCGGCCGAGCCGGCGCCGAGCTTCGTCGTGCGCGGCTTCATCCATTTCGAGGACGGCAGCCCTTACGCGAATCGCGATTACGTTCTCACGGCCTCCGACGGCGAGTACATGGACGGCGAGCAGGCGCGCCCTGCGGGCGCGGTTCGCGCCGGCACGCCCATCAAGGGGCGCACCGATGCTGAGGGGCGCTTCTCCTATCCCAACAAGCCGAAGACGCCCGGCATTTTCACCATCGAGATCGACGCCGACGTCGTCGCGCGCCTTGAGGGTGCCCCGCTCGCGGACGCGAAAGGCCCGGTCGTCTGCAAGCGGATGGCGAGCGGGCCCGACAGCTTCAACGTAGTCATCGTCAGCCGCGAAGTTACGAATGTGGTGCCGTCGATCCAGATGCCGATGCCCGATGGCTCGCCCCTGACGGGCGCGCCGGAAGAGCGCGCTTTGCTCGTCCGCAAGGCCCACACGTTGCCGTCGCGGCGGCGGGTGGTATTCAGCGCCTCGACGGCCTTCTCCGGTTCGGGGACGGTCACCATCGCGCAAGGCCCCGACCGCATCAGCCTCTTCGATGTGCCTGCCGGCGGCAGCCCGCTTCAGTTCGACGGGACCGCCAACGTCTTCACCGATGCGCAGCTCCTGACGGGCGTCACGCTGTTTGCGGAAGGCGGCCCGAACCCCAGCGCCAACCTAGACGATGCGATCCTCAAGCTGCAGCTTACCGTCTCCGGTCAGCCGGGCTTTTCCGCTAGCCTCGAAGCCACCGCCGTCAAGCTAACGCTGGACGTCGGGCTGAGCCGCCCCGCGCCGGGCAGCGACCCGGTCTTTCTCTCCGAGACCGACAAAATCCAGATCGGACGCTTCACCCAGGTCCGTGATGCGAATTTCAGCCATGAGCGGACGATGATTCGGATCGGCCAGCCGCTCCCTGCCGCCTTCGACGGCGAGCTCACGGTGACGCCGATGGCACTCAACGTCGAAATCTTCGCCGAGGAGATCCCCGCCGACGGACAGGCTGCGCTGAAGGACACCGACTTCATCCAGGCCGGCAACGTCACGCCGGATGGCCTGAGGCTTTTTGTCGAGGGGCTCGACCACAGCGCCGCCCTCATCGATTCCGGCGTGCAGCTCGGCTTGCGCAAGATCGATGCGGACGGCGACCGCGTGAACCTGACGATGGTGCGGCTCGACCTTGCCCCGAACGGCGCGCCGGGCACTGCGGCAGCGAATGTGGCGCGGTTCGGCCTTTGGAATACCGCCTATGACGCCGCCGGCGAGCTGGTCCCCGACATCGTCCAAAACGACGCGCGCCAATTCCATGTTCGCGTGCGCGACCTTGGCGCGCCTGCCGGCACAGCAAATCTGCGCTGGCATACATTGCATGCCGACGGCAGGCCGGACGATGCCCCCGCCGCGCCGGATCTGACGCTGCCGGAGACCGCGGCCGCCAGCCATTTCTTCATCTCGCGCAGCGTGATGCTGGTGACCAACGATCTCGACCTTGGGGTGACCACGCCGAGCGGTCTGCCGCCCGCCGCCGGTCGAGCCGAGCCGCGGCGCGCCGGCCAGAGCGACTACCGCATGCGCCGCGCACGGATCGACGGCTTTGTGCGATGCGAATACGCGCCACCCCAGCAGGCTGGGGTGCGCATGGGCATCACATCCCCCGTCTTCAACCGCAACCCGGACGAACGCCGTCGCGTCAGACTCCGGGTCATCCGCTATCTCAGCCCGGGTAACGCCAATTTCCGCCCGGCGACCAATCCTTACATCGCGGGTCAGATCGCGAGGGCCACTACCCTGTGGAGTCAGGTTGGCCTGCAGATCGAGGCTGACGCGACGCAAGACCGCATTATTCCCGCCGGCGCCATCGATCCGCTTACGGGCATCTTCCCGTTCGACCATCCTGCCGGCCCCTTCGAATCCGCAATTTGGCGCGATCTGCTGCCGATTACGGCTGACAACACGCTCACCGTCGTATTCGTGCATTTGACGGCTGGCATCGGCGGCTATGGCGCAATCCTGGACACAGGCTCGATTCCCAATGCGCCCGGACCGAACCTCACGATGGGCAACCGCTTCTTCGCTTTCGTCACGACCACAACGGATCTGACCAACGAGACTCTGGCACACGAACTGCACCACGTCGTCTTCAACCGTTTTGACAGCGCGACGGATCGGCAGTTTTTCACGCTGAACACCAGTGCGCCGGACGTGATCTTGAACGGTCTGGTCCCGCCGATCCCACTTCCCGACGTGCGTATCTATCGCCGGGTTCAAAATCTGAACTCACCCGATCCGAACAAGGACGCAGCTGCCGACAACATCGTCAACTGGTATCGGCGCTTTCGAACAAGCCGCTTTCCGGCGGCGGGTGGGCTGGGTGCCGCGACCGCGACCACGGGCAATACCTTCACGACCGCCTTCTGAGGACAATCGATGGCTCAGATCGAAGAGAACATCATGCTGGCGGTCGGCGGCAACTTTCATCCGGCCGCTCTCGGCGAGGACGAAATCGCCCGCGTGAGCGCGGAATTCCGGCAACAGCCCGATGCCTACCTCGACGCCTTTCGCGCGATGTTTCTCGGCGATGCGTTCGATCCGCAACGGCAGTCGAGCCTGGCACTTTCCACGGCCCTCAGAATTCTCGCCGAGGTCCGTCCCGAACAGGTGCGCGCTATCACCGCCTCGCTGCTGAACCAGTACGACGCGGTCCTGATCTTGTTCGATCGCCTCAAGGATCGCGCGGCTCTCGACGGGGTCATGGAGGAATCGGACGTTAACCTGCTGTTCCGGCTGAACAGCCAGCGCCTTGAACTAAGAAAGCTTCTCGGCGAGCTGACGGCCGGCGGCCTTGGCGGCGGGGCATCGCCATGACCCTGCTTCGCCCCGCCTTCCGCCTCAGCATCGGCGACCAGCGAATCGACACCGTTGCCGAGCCGCTCGCCAGCACCGTCGTCGATCTCACCGTGCTCCTCGACATGAGTGCTGCCGCCGACCGCTTCGAGATCGTCCTCGGCCGCGTCGGCTCGTTCGCCCCGGCGCGCGACGACGAGGCGACGATCGAGCTCGGCTACGCGGACGAGGGCGAGGAGCTCGTTCAGGTCATGCACGGAATCGTTGACGAGGTCGACGCGCGCGCCGAGCGCGTCCGGATCGTCGGCTTCGGCGCCGCCGCGCTCCTGTCGCGGAACTTCGCCGAAAAAGCGTTCCGCGACATGGCTGCCGCGGCGATCGTGCGCGACCTGGCCGACCGCGCTGGCATCGGCGTGGTGCGCAGCGGCTCGAGCGAAACGCTTCCCTATTACGTGGTAGACAGCCGCCGCAGCTTCCTCGCTCATATGGTCGATCTCGCCGACCTGACCGGCTTCGACATCTACCTCGACACCGACGACGCCATCGTCTTCGAGCCGTTCGCCAACGGGCAAAAAGTTCATCCGCTTCGCTATGCGCGCGACGTCCTCGACTTCGTCGTGGAGCGCACGACGCCACTCGCCGGCTCCGTCGAGGCCTGGGGTGAAAGCCCGGGCGCCTCCGCCGGCAAGCAATCCTGGTCCTGGCTGACCAAGGACTTCGCGCCCCGGAAGGGGTCGGCCGGCAGCGGCGCGCCGTTCCTCCTCTTAGAGCGGAGCGCGTTGCGGACGGCGGAGGCCGCGCAGCGCGCCGCCGATGCCGCGATGACCCGCATCCTGCGCCGGCGGCTACGTGGGTGCATCGCCGTCCTCGGCAATCCGGGCGTGCGGCTCGGCGACGCGATCCGCCTGGAAGACATGCGCGCCGACGACCTGAACGCCAGCTTCCAGGTGCGTGCCGTTCGCCACTCCTTGAACAAGCGGCAGGGCTTTGTGACCGAGATCGGCTTTCAGGCGATTGGAGCAAGCGCATGATCGACTCCGTCGCCACCATTCAGGCCATCGTCAGGCGCGAGCTCGACCGGGTCCGCATTGCCGAGCTGGCCACGGTGATCGAAGTGCAGCCGCATTCCTCGGCGGGCGATAGCGACAATTACAGCTGCGACGTGCGGCTGAAGAACAGCACGCTGGAGCTCACCCGCGTGCCGATCGCTACCGATCGCATCGGCAGCGCGGCGATCCCCAATGTCGGCGACCTTGTGCTCCTTGCCTTCGATCGCGGCGACATCAACCAGCCGATAATCGTCGGCCGCCTCTACAACGACGAGGACCGGCCGCCCTTGAACGATCCCGACGAGGTGATCTTCCGGCTGCCGCTCGCCGCCGGCGAGGCGGAGACGATCAAGGCGGCGATCCGCAACCACCAGGACGATTCGCCGCCGCGCGAGCTGATCCTGGAGATGGAGCCGAAGATCACGCTCCGCATCACCGACGGCACGGTGCGCGCCACGGCGGGGCCGTCGGAGCTTTTCATCGACCAGACCCGCGACAGCGGCGGCGCCGTGACGGTGGTCACCGGCGGCACCAAGATCACCCTCAATCAGGACGGCAACGCCACCATCGAAGCGGTCGGCGCCATGACGCTGAAGGCGCAGCGCGACATCACCATCGAGGGGCTGAACGTCTCCATCAAGGCGAAGGTGAACGCCACCGTGGAAGCGAACGCCAACGCCGAGCTGAAGGGGGCGATCACCTCCGTCAAGGGCAGCGGCTCCGCCACGCTCCGCGGCGCCACCGTCTCGATCGGCGGCGTCACCAGTTTCGGACCATGAGGGCGGACCATGCCAGGATCACCTGTCAGCATCGGCGCGATGGTCGTTGTCACACCGGGGGCCGCCGGCGCGCCGGACACCGGGACGATCGTCGGGATCTTCCCGCCGGTGATCACCGCCGGCGGGCTTCCGCTGGCGACCAGCGGCTCGCTCTGCACCATGGTGAACTCGCTGTCGGGAGTTCCCTACCCGCTCGTCATCGGCCCGCTGGCGAGCTCGGGTGTGAGCGTCGGCGGCCGGGGGCTCGTCCGCACCTTCGACAGGATCCCCTCGCCGCCCGGCATCCTGACGATCCTCGGGCCACCCGCCGCGCCGTTCGTCACCGACGGCTGGCCGCCATGAGCCTCGGAGAGCCGCCATGAGCAAATTCGAGGAGCGTTTGGGGAGCGATCTGGAGCTCTTGGATAACCGGCGGTTCCAGGACGACCGCGCCAGTGGCAGCGACCTCAAGGCGCGCTGGCGCGCCGCGACCGACGCCTACGATCTGGCGATCGTCGCCGGCGCCGAGAACATCTCGCAGGCCCTCCTCCTCCGCTTCCTCACGCCGCAGGGCGAATTGGCGGACCTCGGGCACCCGACCTACGGCTCGCGTCTTCACGAGCTGGTCGGCGAGCCCAACACCGAGACCAACCGCAACTTCGCCAAGCTGTTCGCCCTGCAGGCACTCGCGGGCGAGCCGCGGGTCGAGAAGGTGCTCTCCGCGCAGGTGCGGCAGAGGGCCTCCGATCGCGGTGCCGTCGATATCGATCTCACCCTCAAGATCGTCCGCACGGACACGCCGCTCAACCTGGTCTTCCCGTTTTCCTTCGACGCCGGGGCAATCGCATGAACCCTAAAACGGCGCACCTCATCCGGCGCGGCTTCGCCGAGGTCGTCGACGACGTGTTGACGAGCCTCGTCGGCGGCATCGTCAACGAGCCGATCATCTACGACGTCAAATCCGACACCTATCCGCTGGCGCGTCCCGCGCTCAGCGTCCGCGGCATCACGGGTATCCGGGTATCCAAGGGAAATGGCGGGAACGGCGCCAACGGCAGCGGCAATCATCCGTTCCAGCAGAACGTCGATTTCCGCTACGACCCGGACCTCGCGGCGATCGTCTGGCTGGAGAAGGGCGAGAAGCCGGCCGACGGGTCGCGCTTCTTCGTCGACTATTTTTTGCCGGATGCCAACGCGCCCGTCACCGACATCAATGTCGGCAGCGTGGTGCGCACGTTGAGCGAAGCGATCTCGCGCGAGATCGCCACCCTCTACGAGGAGGTGAACCGCGCCTACGCCTTCGGTTTTGTCGATACCGCCGAGGACAAGGCGCTCGACTTCGTGGTCGCGATCCTCGGCGTCGAGCGCAAGACCAACGACTTCGCGGCCGGCCTCGCGACCTTCTTCCGCGATCCCGTGGTTGCAGGCGCCATCACCATCCCGTCGGGCACCGTGGTCAGCGCCAACGAAGGCGCCGTCGAGTTCGAGACCACCGAGCAGCGCACGCTGCAGCGCGGGCAGGTCCGCGTCGACGCCCCGATTCGGGCGGGAAGCGACTATCCCGGCCCGGAGGGCAGGGTCGCTGCCGCCGCGATCACCGAGATCGTGCGGCCGATCGCGGGAATTGCCCGCGTCACCAACTTCGAGCCGACTTTCCTCGGCGCCTCAAGCGAGAGCGACACGGAGCTCCGCACCCGCGCCAAGGCTGCTCTCTACGCGCTCGGCAAGGCGACGCTGCCGGCGATCGAGGCGGCGGTGCGGAGCAACTTCGCCAAGACGATCGAGATCTGGGATCCGAACGGACCGCCGGCCCGTCGCAGCGCGCTCGGCACCGTGGCGCTGCTGATCGAGGCGGAACCGGAGCGCTCCGAGGCGCTGCGCAACGCCGTGGAGGAAGCCCGCGCGGCGGGCGTGCTGGCGACTTTGGTGGCCCGCCACGTATTCGTGACGCCGAAGATCGTGGCAAAGATCGCTGCCGGTCTGACCAGCGAGGGCAAGCAGAAGCTCGTCGACGAGATCATTCGCGCCCTGGACGAATTCGTGCAGCCCCTGTCGAGCGGCGACCCGCTGAACGGCGCCGATCTGCTGAAGGCGCTGAAAGCGGTCGAGGACGTGAAGGACGTCCGCATCGTCGAGGTGCTGACAGCCCGGAGCGTACTCACTCCGACCGGCCCGGAAACGCTGCTCGATCTCCTGGTGGAATTCATCCTTGGCGAGCCGCCGACGGAAGAGACGGCGCTGCGGCGCGCGCTCGACGACCTGCTCTTCAAGGCGGCGCCGGGCGGGCCGACCGGCGCGCGTATTCCCGACCGCAGCCTGTTGAAGAACGCGGCCGGCGACGCCCCGGCGACGGACGCCGAGGTGGAGGCAGGCACCTTCCAGGTGATCGCCGAGATCGGCGGCGAGCCTGGCTGGATCGTCGCCGCAATGGACGCGGCCGACATCGCCCTAGTCGAGGACGGCGTCTGATGGCTGCCAAGGTGGATCGCATCTTCGACCTGCTGCCGTCGACTTTTGCGGTCGGGCCGCCGCCTTCGCCGCTGGCGGCGCTCGTCAGCACCTACGGGGGTGAGCTGCAGGCGGCGGAGAACGCGCTGGCGGCGGTGATGCGCAGCCATTGGGTCGACCACGCCGACTTCGGCGCCGAGACGATCGACGACCTTGCGCGCTTCGCCGCGCTTTATGGCCTGGCGCCCCGCGACGACGACCGCATCGAGGAGTTCCGCGAACGGCTGAGGCTATGGGTGCGGCTGATCCTGGAGGGCCCGGCGACCGTGCGCGGTCTGCTTCGCGCCGCCTCGGTGATCCTCGGCGTGCGGATCGACGACGGTGACGCAGCTCTCGACGCCTGGTGGCGCCGCCGCGGCAATACGCTGACGACGATCGTTGCGAGCCGCCGCGATGCGGCTCGGGCCCTTCTCGGCGTGGAGGCCGCCGCCGCAGCGGGCGCCGCCGCGACGCCGGCCCGGCTCCGCGGGCGCATTTCGCTGGCGGCGACGGTCGATCTCTCCGCAGGCGCCCTCCTCCGCCTCGAGATCGACGGTGGCGCGGCGCAAACCATCGACTTGGCGCAAGGTGCGGCCGAACCGAAGCAGGTCGCGCCCGCTCACATCGTCGCGCGGATCAATGCCGAGCTCGGCGCACCTATCGCGGCGATGGAGGGTGAGCATCTGTCGCTGACGTCTCCGTCGGCCGGCGCAGCGAGCGGGATCAACGTCGCCGACGGCCCGGACGACGCGGCTCCCGCCATCCTCGGCCTGCCCGCCAGCCTGGCGCACGGCGCCGACGCGAGTGCCGCGCGCTACACGAGCCCGGTCGACCTCGCCGGTGGCGCCGATCTCAGCGTCAACCGCTACATCCGGCTGAGGATTGACGGCGATCGCCTGTCCGAAATCGATTGCGCCGGCGACACCCCCGCAGCAACGACGCTCGATGATGTCTGCGACGCGATCAACGCCGCGCTCGGACCGCCCGCCGTCGCTTCGCACGACGGCAGCCGCCTGACGCTTGCCTCGCCGACTGCCGGCAGCACCTCGAGCATCGCCTTTCTGACCCCGGCGGCGCAGGACGCGACGACAATCCTTTTCGGCCAGCACCCCTCCGTCGTGGTCGGCGCTGCGGCGTCCCCCGCGACCATCATTGGGACCGTCGACCTGCGCGCCGGCATCGACTTGCGCCAGGTGTTCAACCTCACCTTCTCGGTCGACGGCGGCGCGCCCGTCGAGGTGAATTGCGCCGGCGCCGATCCGGCCAGCACGGAGCTGCCGGAGCTGGTGGCGGCGATCGACGCGACCGCGCCCGGCACTGCGTCGCATGACGGCCGCCACCTGATCCTCCGCGGCAAAATCCTCGGCCCCGCAGGCTCGCTCGCCATCGGCCGATCCGACGCGGCGGATGCCAGTGCGGCGCTGCTCGGCCTGCCGGAGCGCCGGGCGGCGGGCAATGCGGCGCAGCGCGCCCGCATCGAGGGGACGGTCGACCTCTCGGGCGGCGTCAACCTCGCCGCGCAATCGCTGCTGCGGCTCTCGGTCGATCTGGCGCCCGCCCGCACGATCGATATCGCCGCCGGCGTCGTCGACCCGAGCGCTATGACAGCCGATGCGATAGCAGCCGCGATCAACGCTGCGCTCGGCGTCGCCGCGGCCGATGCCGAGGCGGGCCGGCTCGTCATCGAGAGCCCGACCGACGGTGCGGCCGGTCACGTCGCCGTCGAGCCCATCCAAACCGAGACGCGGCGGCGTTTCCTCAGCCGCATCGCCATCGCCGACGATGCTGCGGCGCCGATCTTCGGCTTCGTCTCGGGCAAGGCCGCCGGCACGCCTGCTTCGCCGGCCAGCCTGATCGGGACGGTCGACCTCAGCCGCGGCGTCGACCTCAGCGGCGGACGCTTCCTCCGCATCTCGCTCGATGGCAAGCCGGGCGTCGACATCGATTGCGCCGGCCCGCGCCCACGCGCCTCCACGCCGGGCGAGGTCGTCGGGGAAATCAACAAGCGCCTCGCTGCCTCGGTAGCGACGCTGGCCGGCGGATACCTTGTGCTGACCTCGCCGACGACCGGCCCGGCAAGCCGCCTGGATTTGGCGCCGCCGCGCGGCACCGACGCGCTTGATCTCCTCCTCGGGATCGCCCCGACTAGTATTCGAGGAAAGGATGCAAGCCAGGTCCGTTTCGCCGGCACCGTCGATCTGAGCGCCGGAGTGGACCTCGGCGCCGGCTCCAAGCTGCGATTGGCCGTCGACGGCGGTGCGCCGGTCGAGATCGACTGCGCCGGCGCCGACCCGGCTGCGACCAGGCTCAGCCGCATCGTCATTGCGATCAACGTCGCGCTTGGCGTCAACGTCGCCAGCCATGACGGCGCGCATCTGCTTCTCACCTCGCCGACCGCGGGGCCCGGGAGCCGTCTGGATATCCTGGCGCCCTCCGCCGGCGACGCGACCTTGCGCATCCTCGGCATTCCGCCGGGCCGCACCTACCGGGGTGCGCCCGCAACCCCGGCCGAGATCGTCGGCGCCACGGACCTTGGCGGCACGGTCGATCTCCATGTCGCACGCTATCTACGGCTGGGGGTGGACCGGAACGCGCCCGTGGACATCGACTGTGCCCAGGGCTCGGCGGACCCGTCGATGGCGACGCTGGCCACGATCGTCCAGGCGATCAACGACGCGATTGGCCTGCCGATCGCCGGCGAGCGCAACGGCCGTCTGGCGCTCACCTCGCCGAGCACCGGCCTGTCCAGCCGGCTGACGCTCGAACCGACACTTGCCGGCGACGCGCGTGCCGCGCTCCTTGGCAGCGCGCCCAGTGCGGCGGAGGGCTCGGCGTCACAGCCGGCGACGCTCGTTGGGACGAAGGACCTGCGGCCTGGCGTCGATCTCCACGATGGCTCGCTCCTCCGCATCGTCGCCGGCGGCCGCGCGGTCGATATCGACGTCGGCGGAGCGGTCGAGGCCGCCACCGCCGCAGGGGAGATCGTCGCGGCAATCAACGCCGTCTTCCCCGGCATGGCCGAGCTTTCGCCGGAGGGTTTTCTGCGGCTCCGAGCCGTCGAGGAGAATGTTGAGGCGCTTGCCATCGAGCCGCTCCGCTATTTCGAGGCAATCGAGTATCTGCCCGAGCCGGACGTGGTGTCGGAGGCGGCGCTGGCGCATGCCGGCCGCCTCCGCTTCCGCAATGCCGGCGCAACAGCAGGTTTCGGTCGGTTCTCGATCACCTCGGAGCTGGGGGCCGGCTCGCCGGGTTTCGCCAGCATCGCCACCGGCTGGGAAATGCGGCTTCTCGGCGCGCTCGAGCCCGGCGGCACGGTCGGCTTCGAGGCGGGTCAGGACGGGTCGGTCGTTGCGACAAGGTCGCGGCCGGACGGGTCGAGCGAAGCGGTCGCGGCCCAAAACATAAGCGTGGCCCCGCTCGCCCCGCATCTCGCATGGCCGCGCGATATTTCGCGCAAACTGGCGCGGGACAAGGACGAACGCCGCCGCCTGACGCTCTCCCATCCGGAAGGGCCGGAGCTCGTCATCCTCAGCGAAAGGACCGACGGTGGCGCGACGGTCGCCGTGCAGCCTGCCGCCGCCATTCCGCAGCCGCCGGCGACCGGTGCGGCGCGACCGACGATCTGGACGGGCCGCCTGGTCCGCAGCACGGGCGAGCTTGCGCTTGTCGACGCCGGGGGAAACACGACGGCTCATATCAGGCCCGCCTTGGGCAGCGTCGCTGAACGTCTCGTCGGCCGTATCGTCGCCCTCACCGGAAGAGTGGTCGGCGCAGCGTCGCCGCCGATCATCCGCGCCGAGCAATTCTGGGAGCTCCTCGATCTCACGCTCACGCGCAAATCCGATCCCGATGCGCCGGGCGAGACATTCGCCGGCGTCGCGCTCGCCGGTCCCGCGGCCCTCCAGGAATTGTCGCTCGTCTGGCGGATCAATGTCGCCCCCGCGCCCTCCGCCTTCGTTAGCGCGCGGCTTTCGCTGCAGGCCGACGGGCTGAATGTCGAGCGCGGCGGCAACGAATGGATCTATGTCGACTGCCTGAGCAGCCGGTTCGACCATAGCTTCTTCAATGAAGCGCATTTTGCGGGCAGCCCGTGTCTGGAACAGGGTGTGTTCAACGTCAGCCGCTTCGCCGAAACCCCACGCGCCGCCACCACGCCGGTTTTCGCCCGCATCCCCGAACCGGATGCCCTGCCGGCGGCCATCGGGCTGCAATTCGACAATCATCGGCCGGCGACGGTTCGCATCAACCTGCCGGCCGATCTAACGCCTCGCTACGGCGCCCGCTTCAATGAGGATCGCTTTGCCCTGCGGCAGGACGCACCTGTAATCCTCTCGGGCGTTGTCACCGAGCCCAAGGGCGACCCCGACTTCCTGATAGATCGCGTCAAAGCCGCCGAGAAGTCGAGCCTCGTCTCGGCAAAGACCGTCACCATCGTCCCGATCGGCTTTCAGGCCGTCGAGATTCCATTCTCTCGCCCGGTCTTCCTGACCGGCGGACGGGCCGATCGGCCCGCCAGGCTGTTCCTCACCGAGCCAGGCCTCGACGATTTCATCGAGATCGCCGCCAAGGAGAACGGCGATTATGGCGATCGCATCTCGCTGGTGGTGACCCGGGCCGGCCCGGGGCGCTTCGATCTGAAGGTCGCCTTCGCCGGCGCGCGCTTCGAGAACGCCCGCGCCACGGTGCTCGGCCTGCCTGTTACCGGCAGTACCGACGACCTCCTGAAGCCCGGCCCGCGCGGCTTGCTGCATCTCAAAGCGGGCGGCGTGCGCCTCGAAGTGACGCGCGATGCCACGCCGGACTGACCCGTTGCAACCAGACCAAGGGAGATGACCCATGCCCGCATCCAACGACCCCTACACAATTTTCGAGCCGGGCCAGCTGATCACCGCCGAGGCGATGAACGGCATGCAGACAAGAATCCGCCATAACATCGGCAAACAGATCACCGACGCGCTCGACGCCTTAACGGAGGTCGAAAAAGCCGGCGACAGCGCCAAGCTCGGCGGCGAAACGCCGGCGGAGCTTCTGAAGCGCCTCCTGCAACAGGTATCGCAGGAGCTGGCTAAGCGCACCGGCTACCGTCAGCTTTTCAAGGTGCTGCAAGAAGGCAAGCGCAACGTCGTCAAGCACGGCCTCGAGCAGTTCCCGCTCGTCAACCTCTATGAGCTGACCCCGTTCGAGGTCCTTTGCGCCCACGACGACGACCACCATGTTGAGAACGTTCGCTTCTTTTTCTACCACGCGGGTGAGCAGAAAATCCGCCGTCCGCCAGGACAACCGGGGACTGGACCGATCACCATCGAAGCGGTCGGGGAGGGGCCCCCGTTTCGTATCCCGCTAGCGGCACTGTTGGATCTCTATAAGGTTGAATACAGCGACTCCTCTAGTCTCGGCGATCTCGAAACCGAGCTTTGGACGGCGATGTTCGCCGACCCGAACGACGCCTTCGACCCGGGGGACTACTGCCACTCGGTGTGGTTGGAACGTTGCTGCCGCGAGGAGCGCAGCGTGCGCAGCCTCAAGGAAAAAGGCGACTGGGACGAGCTTTGGCTGAAGCTCATGCCAACCAAGCGCCTCAACACGCCGGCGGTAGTGAATACGCACCCGGGATTGCCGCGCTCGGTCCAGGTGCAGCACCACGACTTCAATACGCTCAGCTTGACGCTTGCGGTGCCAACTCCGCCCGACGCTCCGCTTCGCCTCATGGTTCTGCTGAAAGTGTGAGCCGGCGCGGCAAGCAGCCCCGCGAGAGCGTCGCGCCATGGAGATCCTCGAGCAGTTCCCGGCGACGGCCTTCTTCGGCGGCGTGCGCAGGTTCGAGGTGCGCAGCCTGCCGAAGGGAGCAAAGATCCGCTCGGCGCGGTTCACCTTCACGCCGCTTGCCGGCGACGGAGATACGTCCGGGGTTTCCGTCGGACCGGCGATCGAGGAGCTGACGTTTGAGGACGAAGATACGGTTGCGAAAGATAAGGAGGGCCGCCCGAGCGGCGTGACGAGAACGCGCGTCCCTAAGGGCCCCCGGCCATGGGTGGAGGTCGATTTCCACGGCCGGCGCACGCTGCTCGACGTTAGCGGGAGCGCCCTCCTGGGCGCTTCGTTGCAGGTGGATATCGGCGGCCTCTTCCTCGATGTGGGGATCAACGGCACAGTGCCGGCAGCCAAGGATGTCGATCTGTTTGCGTTGTCGGACAACACAAATGCCGTGCTTCCCGGGCTCACCGTATCGCGGATCAAGGTCACCGCCGGGAACAGCGAAAGCCAGCCGGACGTCACTAGCATCCGGCTACTGAGCGTCGCTGCCAATCTCGCGCTCGCCTTCGCCGGCCAGCCCCCCGTCTGGGCCTACCCCGGCGAGGTTGCGACCGTGGTGGAAACGACGGAGCTGGCGGAGTTCCTGCAGCTGGCGCTGAACGCGGCGGAGGAAGAAGGCGGTTTCGCATTGATCCCCATCACCCTGACCAGCAGCGCCGGCGGCCGCCTTGCGATCGCTGCTGACATCGAATTCGATGCGGCCAAGCCGGCTCTGCCGGCCACGTTGCCCGAGGCGACGCTGAGCTACGATTTTGCGGGGACCCCGGCTCACGATAACCTGCTTGAAGTGAAGGCGCCGGCGGGCACCCGGGTAGCCGTGCGCGGGACGCGGATCGAGGTCGTCGGCAGCTTCGACAATACTGAGATCGTGCATGGTCCGCTGATCGACCGGACGCCGGCGGGCGCGCTCGCGATTACATCGGGCGGTGCCGTCGCGCAGCCCTTCGCGCTTGATTACGATGCTGCGGTTGACGCCGTCGACATCCTCGTGTCGACCAGCGGTCCGCTGGTGCGGCTGGAAATCGACCTCCGCGGCGACTTCGACGGAAAGCCCGACGCTGCCTCGCTGCTTACGAAGCGCGCGGCTTTCGCCATCGACAACGCCCGGCACCGCTCGCCGCGTTGGGTGAGCGTCAAGCTTGCGGAACCCGTGCGGCTTCGGGCCGCAAGCCCGGAGACCGGCAAACCGCGTAGCTGGCTCGTGCTGCAGAGCCTTGAGGGAGCGGCCCTCTGGTACGCCAACGCCGCAGCTTTCTCGACGAAAGCGCGAAAGGAGGCCCTCGATGTCGCCCAGCCTGAAGCGCACGAGCACCCGGGTGCGGCCCGCTCTGAAGCCGGTGAGCACTCCGCGAGTCCGCTTTCCAAGAATCAGGTCGACCCCAAGGCAGAAATTCAGGTCAGCAATAACGGCGGGCTGTCCTGGCGCCAGTCGCCTGTTCCAGGCATCGACGGCTCGGCATTGACGGATTTCCGGCTCCGCCGGCAGAGCTCGACCTTCAAGGTTCCGCTGACCATGGAGATCGGTCGCGGCTACGCTGCCGAGCGCATCAGCTTCGCCGAATTGGACCCGCTCGGTCGCGTGGAGTTCGCGCCTGATCCGGCCAAGTTTGCCGGCGCCGCCAACCGGGTCCTGGAGAAGATGCAGGGCCGAAGCTGTTCGCGTGGCGAGCAGCTCGCGAATGGCGATTTTGCCGATCGCGATGCGAAGGGCGAATACGTTCCGGCGGGTTGGGCCGCGAGCGGCGGCGCAATTAGGCGGATCACCATCGAGGCCGCGGCCGAGAAACGCCTGGCGCCGAAGATGCTCGCGGTCGCGGGCCTTGAAGAGCGCGCGCAGTCATTGTCGCAGGTTGCGGCGGTCTCTGCCGGCTGCCCCTACGAGCTTTCATTGCATGGCATGGCGTCTGGAAAGGAGGCGGTGCTCGAGCTGATATGGCGAACCGCGGATTGTCGAGTGAGCCGGGTCGACAGCCTGACGCCCTTCGTCCTGCCGCTCCGCGACATGAGCGTGGCGAACTTCCTGGCACCCGGCGGTGCCGCGATTGAAGCCGCATTCCTGCCGGTCGCGCGGCTACGCTCCGTCGCACCTGCGGATGCCGCGCAGGCGGAACTTCGACTATTGGCACCGGCCGGGCACGTCCTGGTCGTCGATCGGGTATCCTTCACTGCAAGCCCCCAATCGATCCTCAATTCCGATTTCAAGGAAAGCAGGGGGGCCGAGACCGAGGGCAAGTTTGCCTTGCCCGCCTGGTCGCTGACCCCCGCCGATGCCACCATCCTTGCCAACCTCAAGGTGGAACTCAGCCGCGGACTTCCTCGCTTTGTAAATGAGGACGCGCAAACGCGGACGCTGACGCTGAGCCAGCGTTTTGCGGCATCTCCGGGTGCTGCTTTCCACGCTGCGTTTTCCGGCGCGGCGGATGTGCCGCGCGGGCAACCGGCGCCCACGTTTGAAGTTGCCTGGCTCGACGGGAACGGCGCGGAGCTCGGCACGCCCACGCGTGCCGAGCTCAGGTCCGATAGCTCCGTCCGGACGCGGATTGCCGGCGACGTTCCCGACAGCGCAGTCGAGGGCGAAGCGCGCCTCTCCATCCCACCGGAAGCGGCCACAACCATCGCCGGCGTTACCCTGGAGCAGAGCGCGATTACTCGGCTGCCCGTCACGTTCCTTTCCGCCGCGCCCGGCGAGCTGACGATTCGCGCCTTCGATGTGGCGCTTGAGCCGGCCCCCGCACCGGCGGCGCCCGAGCCCGCCAACGGACCCTGCGTGCCGACGCCGGCCGACGCCGCTCCCGGCGACGTCTGCGAATGCGACCCCTGCGGCAAGCGTTCCAAACACGCCGCGCACGCTACAAGGCCCGTTGAGGCTCGGTCGATCGCTGTCGATCGCGGCGCGTTGCCGGCCACCGCGGACGGCCAGATCGCGCGTGTGGCCCTCTTGCGCCGGTTGGCGGGAGCGCCGGCTCGCATGCTGGGCGATGCCGAGCACGCCATGTCGAGCCCGGTCGAGATCGCCAGGCCAACGACAGACGTCAGGGGGATTGGACCCGCGCGTGCGGCCGCCCTCGAGCGGCTCGGCGTTACCAATGTCCGACGGCTGGCGGCCACGGCGCCATCTGTCCTGATGGCGCAGCTCCGCGTGCCGGAAGCAGCTGCCATCGCAATCGTCGCTGAGGCGCGCAAGGTGCTCGACGAAGGATAGGTCGAGAAACGCCGCCCGGCCCCCTATTCCGTGCGGTACTCGGCCGAGTGGATGGCGTGCTTCTTCAAAAGCTTTCCGAGCGCCCGGCGCTCCTTGCCGGAGCGCTGCGCGGCCTGCGTCACGTTACCGTGCGTGGAGCGCATCAGGTCGATCAGATAGGAATGCTCGAAGCTGTCGATCGCGTCGCGCTTGGACTGGCTGAAATTGTGGTGCGGCGTGCCGGTCTCCTCGCCCACTTCTCCGGTGATGGCTGTCCCGAGGTCGAGCATCCAGCCGCTCGACGATACGACGGCGCGATGGACGAGATTCTCCAGCTCGCGCACGTTGCCCGGCCAACGTTGCGTGGCAAGCCATTGCCGCCAGGCGACCCCGAGCGCCGCCGGGCTGCGTTGGTAGCGGCGCGAATGGACGCCGATGAAGTGCTCGGCCAGCAGCTCCGCATCGCCCTCGCGGCCGCGCAGCGGCGGCATGGTCAGCGCCAGCACGTTAAGGCGGTAGAGGAGGTCGCGGCGGAATGTGCCGCGGCGGACCAGCGCGTGGAAATTCTCGTTGCCCGCCGCGACGATGCGCAGGTCGGCAGTCATCGTCCTGCCCCCGCCGATGCGCCGATATTCATGGCTTTCCAGGAAGCGCAGCAGCGCCACCTGACCCTTCGGACTGAGCGCCTCGACCTCGTCCAGGAACAGCGTGCCGCGCTGCGCCATCGCCACCAGGCCCGGGCGGGCGTCCTTGGCGTCGGTGAAGGCCCCCTTCTCATGTCCGAAGAGCTCGCTCTCGATCAGGTTGTCGGGAATGGCGCCGCAGCTGACGGCGACGAAGGGGCCCTGCGAACGCGCGCTGAGCGCGTGGATCGCCCGGGCGGCAAGCTCCTTGCCCGTGCCGGTCTCGCCATGGATCAGCACGGTGGCGTCGCATTGGGCAAAGCGCTTCAGCAAGACCAGCGCGTCGACGAAGGCCGCCGATCGGCCGATCAGGCCAAGCCCTTGCGCCATGTTGAGAAGCTCGGTGCGGCGATTGCTCTGCACCGGCGCCGTGCCGCCGCAGATCCGCTCCAGGCGCAGCTTCAGCTCCTGCTGCGGGCACGGCCACCTGACGAATTCGGGGCAGCGCCGCACCAGCGATTGGCCCCAGTCGAAAGCGCGGAGATCGACAGCGAGAAGCTGAACGGGCCGGACGGGACGATCGGCGAGCGTTTGCACCGCCGCCGAAGGCCATTGGCGCGGGCCGAGGTAGACGACCTGCGCGGCCGCATCGGCCGCCAGCCGTTCCGTCATGAACGGGCTCGCGACGTCGACGGAATATTCCAGCTCCCCCAGGAAACGCCTGAGAGCGCTGAATCGCTCGCCGCCGCCTAGCGAAACGAGCGTCACCTTGCCCTTCGTGGCGAACTGGCCCACGACGCGAACTCTCCCCTCGCCGTCAATCGCCCCGGGAAAACTCGGTGCTCCGGGACCTCCCTGCGCGGGACGGCATCTGATTCAGTCTGCGATTGCGCTGGTCCTCTCCTTCACAGGCGTTTT
The DNA here is from genome assembly GCA_963846475.1 of uncultured Alphaproteobacteria bacterium. Classification (GTDB taxonomy): domain Bacteria; phylum Pseudomonadota; class Alphaproteobacteria; order Rhizobiales; family Afifellaceae; genus DASWJZ01. The sequence continues at coordinate 1,093,576 of CAWJVZ010000004.1, forward strand.
TCGACGTGCGGAATTCTCACCCCACGTTGCAGGTTCCGGCTTTGCTGCTGCGGAAAAAGCCTGCAATTCTTGCACAACGTGCCACGACTTTCAACCCGAAGTAGGCTGCCGGCCGTATCAGCGTGTTCGCCCTCCTGCAGCAAATGGAGCAGCGGCGAGATTTCGATCCTCCTGACAAAATGAACCACAGCTTCAACCACAAGCTTTTCCAGCCCGGCAGACCCGCTAAATTGGCCGCCCGCTCTGTGCCGTCCTTGGCTGCGTGGCAATGAGGGCGTCCGGAAGGAGAGATTTGACGGCCATCGCCGTGGCAGAGCCGTCCGCAGTGTTCAAGAACCGCAGCCAACCCTGATGCCCAATCGGCCGGCACCGCCGCTCCGGCTTCGTGTGGCATTGCACTCCGGTGGTGACAGGGTCAAAGGACCTGAACGCGGGCAGCAACCCGTAGCGCTCAGGCGAGATTGCCAAGCCGGTCTGCCCGCCCTTGGATCTGGCCGGGTTGCGCTTCGCACGCCGTTCGCAGGCGGGAGAAGATTTCGTCGGCGAGGTCGCGTGGAAGCCTTAGGGCGCCGTTCCGCAGAGGGCTCACGACCAGCCAGGGAGAGACGATCCCGTCGGCAGCCAGACGAGCATAGGTTTCCACAACTCTTCGCTGGAGCCCGAGGTCTTCCTCGTGACGGTCGAGGACGCGATCGGTGTAGGACCGGGCGTCCTTTTTCCCGACTAGTCCACGCGCGACCTCGACAGGCATGTTCAGGAAGACCGAAATGAGCGGACGCGGCAGCCCGAAGCAGCCGAACTCCAGGTCAAGGATCCAGTCGGCGATGGCCTGCCTTTCTTCCGGCGCAACCTTGGCGGCCTGGTATGCAACGTTGGAAGCGACGTAACGGTCGACGATGAGAAAGTCGTTCTCCTTGAGCAGCTCTTCGATGAAGGCCTTCAACTCGAACCGGTCGGCGGCGTAGAAGATCGCTACCGCCCTCGGATCTGCAGGGGCGGGCACGCGATGCGCCAGAAATTCCCCGATCGCCCAACCGCCAAGCGTATCCTGATACCTGGGGAAGGAGATGACCCTCGCCCTCAGTCCGTCCGCGACAAGCCGATCGCGAACCGCCTCCGCGATGGTTCTTTTGCCCGCTCCGTCGCCCCCCTCGATGGCCACGATCCGGCCGGTCACCCGATAGCCTTTCGGAGGGCGGCAAAGCTTATGGCCAGCCCTGTGAATTCCTCCACGCTCACCTCAAGTTCGACCATCGCTCAGCGATCATTCGGGAAAGAAGCGATCCATAGCGCGGATCGACGAAATTGGCGAGACGCCCGGCTGCTTACTCCGGAAACGCCACGCAGCGTGAACGCCGCGGCGGAGCAGTGCCGATCGAGGAACTCCAGGGCGATGGCAGCTCAAGGCAGCTCCGCCGAGTAACCAAATTCCTCGCAAAATTCAGCAAGCTCCTTTTCAAGATACCGTGGAAGCTGTTTTACATAGGAAATCCTCTCTGCATCCCTCTGCCACTTCATAACGGATGACGTAAACAGCTTCCTTCCCCGCGCCGGGTTAGTAAACGGGATAACAATTGGAATGCCGAGCGCCTGGACTATTTGGCCTTCCAACAGTTCCGGCGCCATCACCATGAATTCGTACTTCACGATAAAGATCGGCCGGGTCGGCTGCGTATGCCGGAGCTTCTTAAGCGACCTGTATTCTACCAGCCACCGCTCCGGCGTCACATGGTATGGGCGCTTGTCGGCGGTTCTTGGGTGTGTGCTGGTCAGCACGTCATAGGGGTGTCGGACAGAGTAGAATAGAAAAACCTTCTCCGGCAGCTCCGGGAGCGTCCGCCAGCATTCCTCCGTTCGCTTGATGACCCGGTTGGTTTGCGGCACCTGGAGCGCGTCGAACGTTGCCGCCGGCTGCTCCATCTTTGCCACATATGTGTCGGCAAGGCCTTTGAGGAGCCAGCGAAACTGTGTTGTCCCGCTACGTGCGCATCCTGCTATGAAGATATCCATCGGAATGGGTGGACCGTTCAAAGAGGCGCTGGGATATCATTGCCGCAAGCCGGCCGCTAATTCAAAGTGGACCGCTGACGCCGCCGCCACGGGGCGCTCAGTCTGGCCTTTAGTTCTGATGATCACCGGTTGCTTTTGCAGGTGAGCCCTAGGACGCCGCGGGGCGTTCCGCCGGTTTCTCCGCCAGCGTCCAGAGCCCTGCACCGACCACCAGGGCGATTCCCGCCCAGGCGATCGGGTCGGGGAGCTCGCCCCAGAACGCCCAGCCATAGAGCAGGCTCCAGACGAGGGCGGTGTATTCGTACGGCGCCACCGTGCTCGCCTCGGCGAGGCGGTAGGCTTGGGTGAGCAGCACCGTGCCCACGGCTGCCACCGCACCGCAGACCATCAGGAGGACAAGATCGCCCGACGTCGGCGTGCTCCAGCCGCGGAGCAGGAATGCGAGGCTCTTGTGCCCGCTCTCCGGCAGGCCGGCCTGGGTGAGCACCGCCCCCATCAGCAGCCCCGCCGCCAGATAGATGCCGTTGGCATGGAAGGCCATGACGGGCGCGCTCTCGCTGGCGCCCAGGCGGCGGGCGATGACCGCGGAAACCGCATATGCAAAGCCGGCAAAGACCGGCAGGAGCGCCGCCGGATCGAACAGGTCGCGCGCCGGCCTGAGCACGATAAGCACGCCAACGAAGCCGAGGACCACGGCCGCCCATCGGCGCGATCCGACACGCTCGCGCAGGATCGAAGCGGAGAGCAGGGTTACGAAGATCGGCGCGACGAAATAGAGCGAGACGCAGATCGCGATCGGCAGCGCCGCCAGCCCCAGATAGAAGCTCGTATAGGCGCTCAGCATGACCAGGCCGCGGAGCGCAAGAACGGGCGCCTTGGATGAACGCAGGCTGCCCAGGCCGCTTGTCTTCGCCACCAGGACGAAGAGGAGCGGCAGCGCGACGAAGCCGCGGACGGCCATCGCCTGATGCACGGGATAGTCGTCGCTGATCAGTTTGATGATCAAATCCTGCAGCGAGAATACGGCGATGCCGCCAACCAGGCAGAGCACGCCCAGGAGCGGCTTGTCGCCGGCGCGCGAAGCGGGCAGCTGCGGCATGTCCAGACCTGTCGGGGAAGCTCGTCGGGAAGGCTACGGGCGGGCAGATACCATTGTTCGGGCCCGCGCGACACCTGCAGACACGAGTGGTCGCCAGGCGGTGCTGCGGCGGCTTTCTTGACACGACGCGGTGCTCTGTTACGGCTTCCCGGAGCTTGCGGCGGCCTCTTCGTCGCGGCGCGCCATGCAACCGGAGAGGACAATCGTGCACCGCATCGTTCTGCTCGTGTCTTTGCTCTTCGTTCTGCCCGCTCCGGCGCTCGCACAGGGGGAGGTGAAGGCGAAATACGGCGACTGGGACATGCGCTGCGACACCCCGCCCGGCGCGCAGAGCCAGCAATGCGTCATCATGCAATTCGTCACCGCGGAGGACCGCGACAATGTCGGTCTGTCGGTCGTCGTGATGAAGACGGCGGACAAGCAGGCGCGCATCTTGCGCGTTCTGGCGCCGCTCGGCGTTCTTCTGCCGCGCGGGCTGGGACTGCACATCGACCAGGTCGACATGGGCACGACCAGCTTCATCCGCTGCCTGCCGAACGGCTGCGTATCGGAAGTGCTGATGGACGACAGCCTGATCGAGAAGCTGCGCTCCGGCCAGGAGGCGATGTTCATCATTTTCCAGACCCCGGAAGAAGGGATCGGAGTACCCATTTCTCTGGCGGGCTTCGGCGAGGGCTTCGACGCCCTGCCCTGACCTGCCGGCGGATACGCCAGCCACGCGCCAGCCTTGTTCCGGCGGCAGAAGCGCGAGCCGCTGACAGCGGGCGATGGATATGGAGGTTACCCCCGTAACGGCAACCCACGGGTTCGCCTTCGCCGAGCCGCTGATCCTCCTTGCCGCGGCCGTCGCCGGAGTCGCCGTCTCCCGCCGGCTCGGACTTGGCTCGGTGCTCGGCTATCTGGCGGCGGGCGTGGTGATCGGCCCGATCGCGCGGCTGATCACCGGGGCGCAGGACATCCTGCACGTCGCCGAGCTCGGCATCGTGCTGTTCCTGTTCATCATCGGGCTGGAGCTAAAGCCGGCGCGGCTCTGGTCCATGCGCCGCGACATCTTTGGCCTGGGCCTGGCGCAGGTGCTGGTCACCGGGGCCGTCCTGACCGGCATTTTCAACCTCGCCGGCTGGCGGATCGAGCCGGCCATCATTATCGGCTTCGGAATGGCCATGTCGTCGACCGCCGTCGGCATGCAGATCCTTGCCGAGCAGCAAGCCCTCAACACGCCGTACGGGCAGAAGGCCACGGCGATCCTGCTCTTCCAGGATCTCGCCATCGTGCCGCTTCTTGCCATCGTGCCGTTGCTTGCCCCCGGCGGCGGCTTCGCCGGGAGCGGCGGGCCGGAGATCGCCAAGGCCGTCATTGCCGTCGTCGCGCTGGTCCTCGCCGGGCGTTTCCTGCTCAACCCGCTGTTTCACGTCCTGTCGCTGACCCGGGCGCGCGAGATCATGACGGCGGCGGCCCTCCTCGTGGTGCTCGGCGCGGCGGCGCTGATGGACGCGGCCGGCATGTCGATGGCCATGGGCGCCTTTCTCGCCGGGCTGATGCTGGCGGATTCGGCCTTCCGCCATGAGCTGGAGGCCGACATCGAGCCATTCCGCGGCATTCTGCTCGGTCTGTTCTTCATCGCCGTCGGTATGTCGATTAATGTCGACACTATCCTCTACAGCTGGTGGCGCATCGGGCTCGCCGTCATGGCGGTGATGACCGCGAAGGCCATAATTCTCTACGGCCTCGGCCGGCTCTTCGGCGCTCCGCACAACGACGCGGTGCGCATTGCGCTGCTCCTGCCGCAGGCGGGTGAATTCGCCTTCGTGCTTTTCGCCTCAGCCTCGGCGGTGCGGGCGCTGTGGCCGTCGGAGACCTCGCTGGTGGCCGGCATCGTCACCGTAACCATGGCGCTCACGCCTTTCACGGTGATGCTCGCCCGCTATTTCGTCCGGCCGGAAAGCACGGAAGTGCTGGAGGAGGATTTCGAGGGCGCCGGCGGCAGCGTGCTGGTCGTCGGCTTCGGCCGCTTCGGGCAGATCGTCAGCCAGGTGCTGCTCGCCCGCGACGTCGACGCGACGGTGCTCGACACCAATCCCGAGCGAGTGCGCCTGGCCGCGCGCTTCGGCTTCCGCCTCTATTTCGGCGACGGCACGCGCCGCGACGTGCTGCGGGCGGCGGGCGCCGAGCAGGCTTCGATCATCTGCGTCTGCGTCGGCAATCCGCAGCTCGCCAACCGCATCGTCGACCTCGTCATGGCGGAATTCCCCAACGCCAAGGTGTTCGTCCGCTCCTGGGACCGGGCCCACACGCTGGAGCTCGTAGGCAAGGGGGTCGATTACGAGATCCGCGAGACCTACGAATTGGCGATCGCCTTCGGGGCGGAGACCTTGACGGCCCTCGGCATCGAAGCCGGGGATGTCGCAGAAGTGGTCGAGACCGTGCGCCGCCGCGATGCCGACCGGCTCGCCGAGCAGCTGAGCAGCGGCATTCCGCCCGGGCTCGACATCGAAACGCAGAAACAGGTGACGCCGGAGCCGCTCGTCACACCGACGCGGCGGCGCGATGGTCAGCCTGCGACAAGCGCAGGCGCCGATCCCGCCCGCCAGGCCGTCAACCGCCGCGCCGCGGAGTGACCGGATTGCCCATCTTGGCCGGCCCGGAGGCCTCCGCTACAACGCACTGATGAACCGCCACCAACCCATCGGCAGCAACGGCGAAGCGCGGCTTCGCTACCTGGACAGCGACTATCAGGTCGTGGTGCCCGGCTCGTTCGTCATTTGCGCGGTGACCGGCCGCCGCGTGCCGCTTTCCGAGCTCCGCTACTGGAGCGTCGACCGTCAGGAGGCCTATGCCGATGCTGAGGCCTCGCTCAAGCGGGAACTGGCGCTGCGCCGGCGGAAATAGTGGTGGTGAGTGGCGGGTAGTGAGTAGGGGCCATACGCCGGACACTCCCTCGTCCGTCATTTATTGACTGGCGATACGCCGCCGGTAGACGCCGGCATGGGCGGCTACCGCATCGCCGATAAGCGTCTCCAGCCGCTTCGGCTCGTCGAAGCGCACGCGCACCGGAAAAGTCTCCACCGAATTGGCCAGCCGCTCGGCGGCGCCCGCGCGCCCGTAGAGGCGCACCCGGTCCTTTTCCGTGGTGATCGGCACGAGGTCGCGGTGCTTGGCTTCGGCCAGGATCGCCTCGCAATCGGCGTCGCTGAAGAGGTGGTGATCGGCAAAGTCCATCGTGAAGCCGATCGTGCCGCCGGCGGCCGCAAGGCTCGCATAGAACTTCCGCGGCTCGGCGATGCCGGCAAAGGCGAGGTAGGGCCGCCGCTTGAGCCCGCGGCGGCGCACCGACACCGTATGCGCCCGCAGGACGGGTAGGCCGGCGCGCGCGGCAATCCGCACGCTTTCCCCGCCGCTGCCCTGACCGAGCACGACCAAAGCGTCGGCGCAGCGTATCTGGGCCGGCAACGGGCCGCGCAAGGGGCCGGCGGGGAAGACCAGGCCGTTGCCGACGCCTTGCGCGGCATCGATCACCACGATCGCCAGGTCCTTGTCGAGCGAGGGATTTTGCAGGCCGTCGTCCATGACGACGACGTCGACGCCCAGGCCGGCGAGGAGTTTTGCCCCGCTCGGCCGGTCCGCCGACACGACGGTCGGCGCGTGCCCCGCCAGGAGAAGCGCCTCGTCGCCGACGTCGCGGGCATTATGAACGTCGAGCGACACGACGATGGGGCCGGTTTCCACGCCCCGGTAGCCGCGCGACAGGAACCCCGGATTGAGTCCCAGGCTCCGGCAGACATTCGCCACTTCAAGGGCGGTGGGGGTCTTGCCGGCGCCGCCGAGCACGACGTTGCCCACGCAGATGACCGGAACTTCGATCGACACACCCAGCTGGGCCATGCGGCGGCTGGAGACTTTGCTGTAGAGCGCCGCGAACGGCCTTAGCGCCATCCCGGCAAGGCTTCGCCGGCGCCACCAGAACTTAGGGGCGCGGAGCGGCATGGGCCTCCTTCAGCGCGGCCATATACGGCTCCAACGCCGCGATCGTCCGATCGAGCGCGCCGGTGAGCCTCCCCACGCAGGCGCGCGCCTCGTGGCCGAGCCGGTCGCGCTCGCCGCTGTCCTCGATCAAGCGGCGCGCAGCGGCGGCCAGCGAAGCCCCGTCGCTCACCTCGACGACCGCGCCGGCGGCGGCGAGCGCGTCATAGACGTCGCGGAAATTCCGCACATGCGGTCCGTGCAGCACCGGCACGCCGAGCTTGGCGGGTTCGATCGGGTTCTGTCCGCCGCGCGGCACCATGGTCCCACCCAGGAAGGCGACGTCGGCAAGGCGATACCAGGTGCCCATCTCGCCGATCGTATCGGCAAGATAGATGTCGGTGCCAACCCCGATCGGCTCGCCTCGGGAACGGCGGGCGAGCGACAATCCCGCTTTTTCCACCCCTGCGGCCAGCGCTTCGCCCCATTCCGGGCGCCGTGGCGCCAGGATGGTGAGAAGTTTGGTGCCTTCCCTCGCCAGCTCGGCATGGGCGGCGATGATTGCCGCCTCCTCGCCGGGATGAGTGCTCGCCGCCACCAGGACGCGGCGTTCGCCGATCTGGCGGCGAAGTGCTGCAACGGCGTCTTCATCCGCAGGCGGTGGCGGCACGTCGAACTTCAGATTGCCGCAGACAACGATCCGCCCGGCCCCGAGCGCAGCGAGCCGTTCGGCATCTGCGGCCGATTGGGCGAGCCAGAGATCGACCCGACCCATCACGCTTCGGGCGAACGGAAGGACGGCCCGCCAGGCGCGGAACGAACGCTCCGACATCCGTGCATTGACGATGGCGAGCGCTGTGTCGCGCCGGCTGAGCGCCTGCACCATGGCCGGCCAAAGCTCGGATTCGACGAAGATCGCCAGATCGGGCCGCCATTGGTCGAGGAAACGCTCCACGCAGGCCGGCGTGTCGAGCGGCGCGAATTGCTGGATCGCCGTTTCGGGCAGACGCCGCTCGGCCACCTGAGCGGCGGTCACCGCGCCGGTCGTCAGCAGGATGACGAGGCCGCGTTCGGTCAGCCGCTCGATCAGCGGCAGCGCCGCCATGGTCTCGCCGACACTCGATGCATGCACCCAGACGAGCGGCCCGGCCGGCCTGGCGCGATCGGTCCGCCCGTAGCGCTCGCCGAGCCGTGCGGCGATCTCCTTGCCGCGTTTCTCCCGCCGCGCGAGGTGCACGCCCGCCAGCGGCTCCGCCAGCCGCCCGGCGAACCCGTAGAGCGACAATGCAGCCTCGCCGACGAGGCCGCCGGAGCTCTTGCCGGGCAGCGTTTCAGCCTCCGGCGAAAGCGAGGAGCGGCTCTTGGCCGACAAGCTGCGTGCGGAACATCCGCGCATATTTGCCGCGGCGGGCCACGAGCTCGTCATGGGTGCCCGTCTCGACGACCCGGCCGCCTTCCATGAAGCAGATCAGGTCCGCCTTCTTCACGGTCGACAGCCGGTGGGCGATCATCACCACGGTGCGGCCGCTGAGCAGCCGCTCCATCGCGGCCTGAACCTTCGCTTCCGATTCCGCGTCCAGCGAGCTGGTTGGCTCGTCGAGGAGCACGATCGGCGTGTCGCGCAGCATCGCCCGGGCGAAGGCGATGCGCTGGCGCTCGCCGCCGGACAGCCGCGAGCCGGCCTCGCCGACGCTTGTCGCATAGCCCTCCGGCAGCCGCATGATGAAGTCGTGCGCCGCGGCCGCCTCGGCGGCGGCGACGATGCGCTCCTCGCTCGCTCCCTCCGAGCCGTAGGCGATGTTGGCAGCCACCGTGTCGTCGAAGAGCACCGGATCCTGCGTCACCAGGGCCGAGGCGCCGCGCACGCTCGCCAGCGTCGCCTCGCGGATGTCCTGCCCGTCGATGAGGATCGCGCCTCTCGCCGGATCGAAGAACCGCAGGATCAGGTTGAGCACGGTGCTCTTGCCGGCGCCGCTCTGGCCGACCAGCGCCACCTTCTGCCCGGCGGCGATGTCCAAGCTGAAATCGGCAAGGATGGGGCCGCCGGTCTCGTAGGTGAAATCGACGTTGCGGAAGCTGATCGCCCCGCTCGACACCCGGAGCGGCAAGGCGCCGCTCTTCTCCGCGACATGCGGGGCGTAGTCGATCAGCGCGAAGACGCGCGCCGCGGCGAGCAGTCCTTCGCTCACCACCACGTGCGTGGTGGCCAGCGCCTTGAGCGGCTGGAAGGCGAGCATCGCCGCCGCCATGAAGCCCATGAAATGGCCGAGCGAGACGTCGCCGTAAATGCCCTGCCAGCCGCCGTAAAAAATCGCCGCGGCCATGCCGACGCCGGTCATCGCCTCGGAAACCGGGCCGACGGCGGCCCGCGAGCGGTTCGTCTTCATCAGGTATTTGCGGATATTGCCGACGATGCGGCGGAAGCGCAGCGCCTCGTTCTCCTCCTGGCCGTAGGCCTTGACGACGCGCATGGCCTGCAGCGTCTGGGTCAGCATGCTGCCGAGATTGCCGGCTTCCTGCATGGAGCGCCGGACCGACATGCGAATCCGCTTCTTCTGCCGGCCGAGATTGAAGACGGCAAGCGGCGCGCCGATCAGCATCAGGAGGCTGAGGCGCCAGTCCATGTAGAACATGGCGCCGACCAGGAACACGACGCTGAGGCCGTTCTTGACGAGGGTCGTCAGCAGCCTGGTGGCGGCGCGGTCGACGGTCGAGGCATCGCTGACGAAGGCGGAGACGAAGCGTCCGGAATGGGTGCGCTGCAGGAAAGCGAGGTCTGCGGCGGCGATCGCGTCGAACATGCGCAGGCGAAGGTCGGCGACGACCTTCGTCCCGAGCCGCGCGTCGGAAATCGTCGCCACCCAGTCGGCGACGGCCCGGATGCTCATGATCGCCACGACCGCCAGCGGCAGCATGTAGAGGACGCGAGAATCCTTACCGATGAAGATGTCGTCGCCAACTCTCTGCAGCAGGAACGGCAGCACGCCCGTCGTCGCCGCCGTCACGACCATCGCCGCGACGGTGGCGGCGAGGATCCGCCAGTTCGGCAGCAGCAACTCGCGCACCAGCCGGTTGATGATCGGCCAGGCCCGATCGGCGCTGGCGGCTAGGGCGTCGGGAGCAAGGCCTTCCGCCGCGGCAGCGCTCTTCGGTTCAGCTCTGGCCATCGCCGTTTTCGGGCTCCAGGAGCCGGTGCAGATGGACGACGAAGTAGCGCATCTGCGCGTTGTCGACGCTCATCTGCGCCTTTTCCTTCCAGGCCGAATAGGCCTCCGCGTAGTTCGGGTAGATGCCGACAATATCGAGTCCCTTCAGATCGCGGAAGCGCATGCCTTCCAACGACTCAAGCTCGCCGCCGAAAACGAGATGCAGCAGCTGGTCTTTGGGGCTCTTCGGTCGCTTCATGGCCGCTCCTAGGCTTCAGACCGGCAGCCCGGCCCGGGCGCGCTCGTGCGCCACGGCTCGAAGTGTCGCGAGAAGTTGCGGCTGCAGCATGGCGTTCGCCGCGGCGAGCACCTCATGCCGCGGGATCTCGCAATCGTACTGCGGCGCCGATCCGTCCAAGGTGGTGAGCTGCCCGCCGGCTTCGTGCACCAAAAGATCGCAGGCTGCAAGGTCCCGTCATGCGCCCGCGGGCTGGAAAGCGCCGTCGCGCCGCTCCGAAGCGGCGGCAGATGCGACTGGCGGCGCCGGTTCAGCTATGCCGAGAGGCGGAGAAAAGGCTGTCGAAGTCGACGCGCGGCAGGCTTTCCAGGTTACCGCCGCGTCCCGCGTTGAAAAGCTTGCGGCCGCGTTTTTCGAAATCGGCCCGCAGCACCGCGAAATGGCCGTTCACCTGGGCCATGTTGTTTCGGCGGGCGATCACATCGGGGTCGCTCTCGTGGGCATGGTCAAGTTCGCCCATCGCGTAGAAATACTTGCCCTGCGAATCGTAATCGAGATCGCAGCCGAGCACGTAGATCGCCTCGAACCCCAGATGGTCCAGCAGCGCGGCGGCTGAAAGCAGCACCGTGGCGCCGGTAGGGACGCCGTTGACAAGATCGGGCACCGGCTCGCCCGCGAGGAGCTTGCGCGGATTGACGATGATGAAGTAGGGCCGGGCGCCCCGCCCTTTCCAACGCCAGCGATACCGCATCCGCAGGTTCAGAAAGCGGTAAGTGATGGCATGGCGCGCCGCCAGCGCCTCGATTTCAGCGGCGAAGCGGCGGTAGCGATTGGTGTCCGTCACCACATGCATGTCGGCGTGCGGCAGGAGCGCGCCGACGGCCCGCAGGCTCATATTGGCGACGCAGACGAATTCGCCGGCCAGTCGGGACAGGTCCATGTCGGCTAGCGAAGGGCCGCTGCCGACCAGGAACGCGCGGCGGCCGCGCCCCAATTCGCGCAGGCTTTCGAGCCTGCGATATTCGAATCGCCAGTTGAGCTCGCGCAGGAACCGCCGCAGCCCGCGCGACAGCCTCCGCCTGAGCGACGGCAGACCCACGCCTCTGACTGTCTGAGCGCCGGCCATGCCTGCTGCCCCAGGGTTGGGCGGCCCGACTAGGACGGCCGCTCGCCGACGTGATTGACCCTGTCGCGGGCGCGGAACCACTCGTCGGCATAGTCGCTGTCGGCGTAATCGGCGAAGTAGGGGCCGCCCTCGGTGAAATGCACGTTCGCCGCGGCCGGATCGTAATCGTAGACGCCCACCAGGTGATTCCACGCGAGCGGCAGCGAGCCGATGCGATCGTCGCTGTCCAGCCACTTGAACTGGTGCAGCTGCAGCCCAGTGGCACTATTCACGTAGTCGGTGGTCAGCGCCGTGCATTCGGCGTTGTTGAACAGCATGACGCTCGACCAGTTCTTCTTCTCGTATTTCGTCTGTACCTGGCCGAAGAATTTCGTTTCCTCCTTCGGCTGGTAATCGTGCTTGCAGCACATGACAGCGTAGCTGTCGTCGCGCAATGCCCAGAGCTCGGCGATGTCGCGGCGGAACAGCATGTCGCAATCCATGAAGAGCGACCACCCTTCGTAGCCGCTGAGGTAAGGCACGAGGAAACGCGAGAAGGAGAACTCGGTTGATTGCAGCTGATTGCGCTCGCGCGTGAAGATACCACCGAGATTGTTGAGCGCGATCGGCACGAACGACACCGGCACGCTGGCGTGGTCGAGGATACTCTGGCAGAGCACGTGGTAGGCGACCACCTCCTTGGAATCGAAGCCGATGAACACGCGCGCAGTCATAAAATGCCTCCGGGTCATTCCTGGTGGGCCTGTGCTTCGCTTCGTCCGATGCCCAATTGGATGCGATGATGAAGCGACGGCCGGTCGTATAAGCAATCTGACGAGCGCGTCTAATGGCGGATGCCGGCAAGAATGACAAACGATCTGAGCCGTCGCGATCACCTGGGACTGGAGAAGCAAGCCCAGGCGAAGCCCGAAATCATAGCCAAGAAAGGCCATTCGATTCTGTCGCAGCTGCGGATTCGGAGAGCCGTCGCCAAGGCGTTCTCCGACCCGGCTTGGCATGCGCCGGGGCTCGCACGTTTTGCCGCAAGCATTGGGGGAGCATTGCCGGAAGCGGATCCTGGCGGAGTGATCCTGGCTGCCTGCAACGACTTCTATTACTCTAGATTTTCTGCCACGCTGCTTTTGTCCCTTGAAGCGCAGCACGCCTGCCAGGCGGTCCACCTTCACCTCTATGAGCCGTCGGAGGCGACGCTGGCGCATATTGCCATGTTGAAAGGAGCGTTTCGTTTCGTACGCCTGACCTGGACAACCGATCGCTGCGACCTCGCGGCGAGCTTGCACTATCGGACGATCTACTATGCTGCGGGGCGGTTTCTGGTTTCCGCGCTGATTCTAAACGCCCAGCAGCGCCCGATTCTGTGCATCGATGGTGACGGGATCGCCATTCGGCCGGTTTGGCCGGCCTATGAGCCATATCTGGCGTCGGGAGATGTCGGGCTCATCTTCAGAAAGGCAAAACGCAAGCCGTGGCGCGGGGTTCTGGCGTCGGCAGTCGGCTTCAACTGCACCGCCGGCGCCCGCACATTCAGTTCCGGCGTGGCTCGCGCGTTGGTGGCGCTCCTGCCGCGCGGACACCGGTTCCACCTCGATCAGATCGTGCTCTACTACAGTGCCGTACACGCGGCCAAGAGAGCCGGGAACATTGTTTTCTTCGACATGCCGCATGGCTTTGCGGACCACGGGTTCAACGAGGATGCAGTGATCTGGACGGCGAAAGGATGGCGGATCAAGGACTCTGAAGGGTACCAGGCGATCAAACGTGCGATAGACGAGGCTGCACCCGCATTGGCGGCCACGGGGTCTCAGACCGCACGATAAAGAGGCACCCCTGTCATGTCGGACACCTCCTCTTCGGTCGTGCGCACTGAGGGGTAGTGTTCCGCCATAAGCCGCAGGGCGAAACGGTCCTCCTCGCGATGCAGCTGCACGCCAGGAAGAGGGCCATAGGAATATCCGTCCTTGTCCATCGAAAGGCCCCCCAAAACGATGCCGGGGGCGCCGACGAACAGACCGTAGAGCGCCGCAAAGATGCCTGTCGACGGCTTGTGCATGTGTCCCACGTCGGCAAGGTCGCTGCCGAGCATGTGCGTGTAGATGTCTTGTCGCTCCGCACTCCGAAGCGTCCGTATCTCGCCGACTTGCGAGCGCGAGATGGAGAGCTTTTTCCATTGGACTTGCAGAAAATTCCTGTCGGTCATCCAGAGGACGAGCGGCAGTGTGCATCCGGCGACCGACCCCCATTCCTTGCTCCGGTTGCGCACGGTAAGGCTCGCCGGCGGCAGTCCCCGCGCCGCCGCCGTCGCGCCCGCATTGTTGATGCAGACGAGCGCTGCTCGCGCGGCAATGTCGCCGGGTATGGTGGGATCGGGTGCGGAGCCGAGCACGAACCAGGGACGGTCCAGCAGGCGGTGCTGGCCTAACCAGCGCCGGTGCCGATCGCGGATGGTCTCCAGCGGCCCTTTGCGCGCATTCATTAGCGCTTTATACGCGAACCGAAGGAACGGCAAAGCCCCTCGACGACCTCCTACGGCTTCAGACCGGCAGCCCGGCCCGGGCGCGCTCGTGCGCCACGGCTTGAAGTGTGGCGAGAAGTTGCGGCTGCAGCATGGCGTTCGCCGCGGCGAGCACCTCATGCCGCGGGATCTCGCAATTGTACCGCGGCGCCGAGCCGTCCAAGGTGGTGAGCTGCCCGCCGGCTTCGTGCACCAAAAGATCGCAGGCAGCAAGGTCCCAGTCATGCGCCCGCGGGCTGGCGAAAGCGCCGTCGAGCCGCTCCGAAGCGACGGAAGCGAAGCGGTAGGCGAGCGACGGCACATGCGATTGGATCGCGGCGCCGCTCCCGCGTAGCGCTCCGCTTTTCAGCCAGCCGCGCGGGCCGGCGATGCGTGCGCCGCTCAGGCCCGCCTGCCGCGACACGGTCAGGCGCCGCTCCCGCAGCCAGGCCCCCTGCCCCGCGATTGCCGTGAAGAACTCGTCGCGCACCGGCGCGTAGAGCGCCGCCGCCACCGGCCGGCCGGCGCGCACGACGGCCAGGCTCACGCACCAGCGGTCGTCGCCCTCGATGAAACCGCGCGTGCCGTCGATCGGGTCGACGACGAAGATCGTCTCGCGCTCGCGCCGCACCGGGTCGTCGGCCGTCTCCTCCGACAGCCAGCCGTAATGCGGCCGCTCGGCAAGGAGCCGCGTGCGCAAAAAATTGTCGACCGCCATGTCCGCCTCGGTGACCGGCGAGCCGCCCGCCTTCGCCCATTGGTTTGGGTTGCGCCGGAAGAAGGTGAGCGCCAGCGTGCCGGCCTCGAGCGCCGCTTCCTTCAGGAGGCCGAGATCCGCCTGCAGCGTCGTCACGCTAAGATTCCCTTCATAGTCCCTTCAGCCTTCGATTACCCTATTCTCAGCAGAAAACTTTTAACTACGCTCCTTAAGCAGTTTACCAAACCTGGCGGATAGTCTCTCTCGTGACAAGAGGCCGAAACGGCCCAGTAAAAAGCTCAGGCGTCAAACAATATAAGCAGGCGTTGAACCGAGATGGACAAAGTCCTCCACACCACAGCGGGCCGTTCCTCGGGACGGCCCGTTTGTTTCCCGGACGTCATCCTGTACCGGGGGCGCGCCGAAGACGGCGCGGATTGCCTCACCACATTCGATCGGAGGACCGTCGTGCTGTCACGTCCCGTAGCCGGCCTCGCCTGCAAGATCAGGCTTAGCACCCGCCAATACCAGGCCGTCGCCGTCGTGGCCCGCGACGACCGCCATTCCGTGCGCCTCGTGCACCGCGATCCCGGCCTCTCGGTCGATCTGACCGAGATGGAGAATCTTGAGGCCGCGGAGGCATATTGCGACCGGCTGGCCGATTTCCTCGATCTGCCGCCGATGCTGATGGCCGGCATGACCCCCGCCGCCGATGCCGCGGCCGAGCCGGCTCCTGCGGCCCGCCGCAAGGCGGCGATCCGGGCGCGCAGGCCGCGCTTCCTGACCCGCCGCAAGACCGGCCAGGTCATCGAGTTCCGCAAGCTGGAACGGCGCGAGATCATCGCCCGCAGCTGACGGCTAGAAGCGGAGCGCTGCATCGAGCAGCAGCCCCGCGAAGACGATCCAGCCGGTCGTGCTGTTGGCGCGAAAGCGTTTCAGGCAATTCCGCGGATCCTCCGGATCGAGCGTTCCGATCAGCCAGGTCGCGTGCAGCAGCCCGGCGCCCAGCCCGGCAAAGGCGAAGACGCCGGCGTCGGCAAGGACGAGAGCCAGGCCCATCAGCACGAAGGCGGCGACGTAGAAGCACGTGATGCCGACTAGCGAGCGGCGGCCGAACAACCGCGCGGTGGAACGCACGCCGATGATCGCGTCGTCCTCCTTGTCCTGCAGGGCATAGATCGTGTCGTAGCCGATCGTCCACAGAACCGCGCCGGCATAGAGCACGACGGGCGCTGCATCGAGCCGGCCGAACAGCGCCGCCCAGCCCATCAGCGCCCCCCACGAAAACGCCAGACCGAGCACGAATTGCGGCCAGTCGGTGATCCGCTTCATGAAGGGATAGATCGCCACCACGAGCAGCGAGGCGAGGCCGAGCAGCATCGCGAACAGGTTGAATTGCACGAGGACCAGCGCCCCGGCCAGCCCTTGCAGCACGAGGAAGACCAGTGCCTGCGGCGGCGTGACCGCGCCGGAGGGGAGCGGCCGCATGCGGGTGCGCTCCACCCCCGCGTCGATGTCGCGGTCGACCAGGTCGTTATAGGTGCAGCCGGCGCCGCGCATGGCGATGGCGCCGATCAGGAACAGCGCGAGGTGCGCGAGGACGGGCGCCGGCCGCTCCGCGGCGATCGCCGCCAGCGCCGCCGACCACCAGCACGGCCATAAGAGCAGCCACCAGCCGATCGGCCGGTCCCAGCGGGCCAGCCGCCCATAGGGCTTCAGCCAGTCCGGCGCATGGCGGTCGAGCCAGTTCCTCGGGGCGGCGTCGGGCAGGATGGCGGTGGCGGCTGGCATGCGGCTCAGGGCAGATCGAGGCTCATAGGCGCAAGTTCGTGCGACTCCCGGCGGAAACGGTCAAGGCGCATTGTCCGCGCCGGCCGCAGGCCGGGCAGACTGGAAAGGGCGCGGCATCTAACGGATCAGCCGGGGGTCAAAAGGCGATTCGATGACCTCTGTGATGGAGCAACGGCCGGCATCCGCATGCAGCGGGTTAAGGAGCACGTTCCACGCGTGCGGGACCAGGACGGAAGGGGCGAAGATAAACAGGTGCTCCGAACGCTTGAGCAGATCCGTCCCAATTGCCTGCGTAACGTTGGGGTCGGTTCGCCAGACCGTCGGCAGATCGGCGGCGTCAATTCGGTAGGAGGGTGAACCGTCGGGCACATCGATCTGCATCAGCTTGTATGTCTCCGGCACTCGATGCCATTCGAGGTGGACCAGGGTCTCCAGCATTGCCGTCGCTGGATGGTCGGCCGTGTAGACGATCGGCGTTCCAAGACGGTTCCACCTTCCTGCGAACAAGAGGCCGCCTCGCCCGGAGAGGTCTTCATGGTTGGAGATGCGCCAAACCCTCATCGGGTCAGGCAAACATACCGTAATCTATCTGGTGGAGCTTCTGCTCGACGAGATGAGCTCCTGTCTCGGTGCGGAGGAGGTTCAGCGGAACGGCTCCGTTCAATGAACGGCTCGGCTCGCGAAGCCAGCCATGCGCTTTAGTCTCGTTCCCGAAGACGCGCTCCGCTTGGGCCGTAATGCGGGCGAGTCGTACAACACGATCCGTTTCTTCGGGCGAAAGCCGCTCCCCGGCCTGGCGGCGGCGGGCGAGCGTGCGCCTCGGCACCACGAGGTCGAAGAGTTCCTCCCGGCTGAAACCATGCCCGAGCAATTCGTCCAGGATGCCGACGTCGCTGCCCGCACCTGAGAGCGCATCGGAGATTTCCCGCTCGACCACGGCAGCGAGAGACCTGATCTTTTGCCGCGCTTGCCGGGACATATCGCCTGTGCCACTTGCCGCCAGGCAATATGGCACCTGGCACAATCGTGTGCAACGTGAAGAAGCCTTTTCACGCGCGGCCCGCTCCGCTACATAGGCGCGGCCATGCGGATTCCGGCTGCGATAGCGCGAATTATTCGCCCGGCCTCGCTCTGACGGGGCCGGGACGGTCGTTCTCGGCCGCGCGCCGCGCCGGCGCTGCCCTCCTTTTACGATTTCCAGCCTGAAGGCGATGAGATGAGCGACACCAAGGCCGCATCGCCATCCAAGGGAGGGGCCGCCGCCCCGTCCCGCCCCGCGGCGGCGCGGCCCGACGGGGCGCGCGACTATTCAGAGACTTTGTTCCTGCCCAAGACCGCTTTCCCGATGCGTGCCGGCCTGCCGCAAAAAGAGCCGGAAATCCTCAAGCGCTGGGACTCTCTGGACCTCTACCGCCGACAGCGCGAGCAGGCGCAAGGCCGCGACAGATACATCCTCCACGACGGCCCGCCCTACGCCAACGGCAACATCCATATCGGCACGGGGCTGAACAAGATCCTCAAGGACGTGGTCGTCCGCTCCCATCAGATGCTCGGCTTCGACGCCAATTACGTGCCGGGCTGGGACTGCCACGGCCTGCCGATCGAATGGAAGATCGAGGAGCAGTACCGGGCCAAGGGCAAGAACAAGGACATCGTGCCGATCAACGAGTTCCGCCGCGAATGCCGCGATTTTGCGCGCCACTGGATGGGCCTGCAAACGGAGGAGTTCAAGCGCCTCGGCGTGCTCGGCGACTTCGCCAACCCGTATACGACGATGAGCAACGCGGCGGAGGCGATTATCGCCGCCGAGCTCTTAAAATTCGCCCGCACCGGCCAGCTCTACCGCGGCTCCAAGCCGGTCATGTGGTCGGTGGTGGAAAAGACGGCGCTCGCCGAAGCGGAGGTCGAGTACGACGACTACACCTCCGATACGGTGTGGGTGAAGTTCCCGGTCACCTCCGGCCCCCGGACGCTGAAAGGCGCTGCGATCGTCATCTGGACGACGACGCCGTGGACCATCCCCGGCAACCGCGCGGTCAGCTATTCCCCAAGAATTGCCTACGGCCTCTACGAGGTGAAGGCCGCGCCAGAGGGCAACTGGGCGAAGGCGGGCGACCGCTATGTCCTCGCGGACGCGCTTGCCGCCGAAATGATGGTGCAGGCACGCGTGGAGTTCTTCGCCCGGCTCGCCGACGTGCCGGCCGACGATTTTGCCACACTCGTCGCAGCGCACCCGCTCCGCAATGCAGGTCTCGGCGGCTATTCCTTCGACGTGCCGATGCTGGCCGGCGAGCACGTCACCGACGATGCCGGCACGGGCTTTGTCCACACGGCGCCCGGCCACGGCCGCGAGGATTTCGACATCTGGATGGAGCATCGCCGCGACCTCGAAGAGAGCGGCGTCGACACAGCCATCCCCTACACCGTCGACGAGAACGGCGCCTTCACCCGCGACGCGCCGGGCTTCGAGGGCCGCCGCGTCATCACCGACAAGGGCGACAAGGGCGATGCAAACCAGGCGGTGATCCAGGCGCTCGCCGATGCCGGCATGCTGATCGCCCGCGGTCGGCTGAAGCACCAATACCCGCATTCCTGGCGCTCCAAGAAGCCGGTGATCTTCCGCAACACGCCGCAATGGTTCATCCACATGGACCGCGATATCGGCGGGCCTGACGACACGTTGCGCGCCCGCGCGCTCAACGCGATCGCCCAGACGCGCTTTGTTCCGGCGGCCGGCCAGAACCGGCTCCGCGGCATGATCGAGGCGCGCCCCGACTGGGTGGTCTCGCGCCAGCGCGCCTGGGGCGTGCCGATCGCCGTATTCGTCAACCGCGAGAGCGGCGAGGTCCTGGTCGACGACGCCGTCAACAGCCGCATCGTCGAGGCGTTCCGCGCCGAGGGCGCCGATGCGTGGTTCGCCGAGGGCGCCAAGGAGCGCTTCCTCGGCAGTTCCTACGATGCCGCCGAGTGGGAGAAGGTCGACGACATCCTCGACGTCTGGTTCAATTCAGGCTCCACCCACGCTTTCGTATTGGAGCAGCGCCCGGACCTGAAGTGGCCCGCCGATCTCTATCTGGAGGGCTCCGACCAGCATCGCGGCTGGTTCCATTCCTCGCTCCTGGAAAGCTGCGGCACGCGCGGCCGCGCTCCCTACGATGCCGTCCTCACCCATGGCTTCGTCATGGACGAGGAGGGCCGAAAAATGTCGAAGTCGCTCGGCAACACGGTGACGCCGCAGGACGTGATCAAGCAGTCGGGCGCCGATATCCTGCGGCTCTGGGTCGTCTCCTCCGACTATGCCGAGGATCTCAGGATCGGCCCCGAGATCCTGCAGACCAACGTCGATTCCTACCGGAAGCTCAGGAACACCGTCCGCTGGATGCTCGGCTCGCTCGGCCATTTCCGCCGCGAGGACCGCGTGCCGGAATCAGAGATGCCGGAGCTGGAACGGCTCATGCTGTCGGAGCTCGCCCGGCTCGATCCCATCGTGCGGGACGCCTACGAAGCGTTCGATTTCAAGCGCATCTATTTCGCGCTGTTTTCCTTCATGACGGTCGACCTTTCCGCCTTCTATTTCGACATCCGCAAGGACGTCCTCTATTGCGACCCCGCTTCGTCGCAGGCGCGGCATGCGGCCCTCTCGGTCATTGACCGCCTGTTCGACTGCCTGGTGCGCTGGCTCGCGCCGATGCTGCCCTTCACCGCCGAGGAGGCCTGGACGGAGCGGCACGGCGAGGCAGGCTCCGTGCATCTGCAGCTCTTCCCCGAGGTGCCGGGATCCTGGCGCGACACGACCCTCGAAGCAAAATGGGAGAAGATCCGTGACGTGCGCCGCGTCGTCACCGGCGCGTTGGAGGTGGAGCGGCGGGAGAAGCGCATCGGCTCCTCGCTGGAGGCCGCGCCGCGCATCTACGTCGCCGACCCGGAGCTCCTGGGGCTTTTGCAGAGCGTCGACATGGCCGAGATCGCCATCACCAGCCAGGCCTTCCTGGAGTCCGGCCACGGGCCGGCGGAGGCGTTCCGGCTGCCGGAGGTGCCGGGCGTCGCCATCGTGCCGGCCCGGGCGGAGGGCCGCAAATGCGCCCGCTCCTGGAAGATCCTGCCGGAGGTCGGCTCCGACCCCGACTACCCCGACCTGACGCTCCGCGACGCCGCGGCCATGCGCGAATACGTCGCCGCGCGCGAGGCCGCCGAATAGATGGCGCGCAGCGCCCGCATCCTGGGCCTCGCCACCGCATTGGCGGGCGTCCTCGGCGACCAGGCGCACAAGGCCTGGATGCTCGGCCCCTACGCCATCGACGAGAAGGGTCGCGTCGCCGTCACGCCCTACCTCGATCTCGTCATGGTGTGGAACCGCGGCGTCAGCTACGGGCTCCTGACCCAGGACGGCGACCTCGGCCGCTGGCTTTTGATCCTGTTCGGCATCGGCGGCGCCATCCTTTTCGGCGTGTGGCTGTGGAACACGCGCCGGGTCCTCTCGGCGTTGTCGCTCGGCCTGGTCATCGGCGGCGCGATCTCCAACGTGATCGATCGCCTCGCGCACGGCGCCGTCGCCGACTTCTTCCTCTTCCATGCCGGCGGCTTCGAATGGTACGTCTTCAACCTCGCCGACGCGTGGATCGTCGCCGGCGTGATCGGGCTCCTGCTCGCTTGGGCAACCGAGCGCCGCGAAATCGCCACGGAGGCGTGAAAGGGGCTGCACAACGCGATTGAGCAGGTGGCCGCCTGGGCGCTTGCCGTGCTATAGATCGCGGATTCGGGAAAGGTTCTGTCGGATGAGGCGTTCCGCATCGTTCAGCGCGCCGTGCGCGGTTGCGCTCCTGGCGGCAGGCGCCGGGCTCGGCGGCTGCATGTCGACCTCGACCTACGGCACCGGCCAGGCGCCGGAGATGGCAATTTTCCGCGAGCTGACCGGCGGCTTCGGGCAGCCGAAGCAGGCGCCCATCCAATACCAGCCGCGCGCGCCGCTCGTCATGCCGCCCGCCACGGGGACCGCGGCCGCGACCTTGCCGCCGCCCGTGCAGACGGCCTCGGTCGCCAATGCGGCCTGGCCGCTCGACCCCGACCAGACGCCGAAGCCCAGCAAGCACGATCCGATGGACGACAATCCCCGCGACGACATCACGCCGGAAGAGGCGGCGCGGCTGAAGCCGCTCGCCGGCATGGGCAACACCGAATGGGAGAGCCCGTTCGGGAGCGACATGATGACCGACGTGAACTACGACTTCATCGCTTCTCAGAAGCAGAGTGAGACGTTCCAGGCGGCTCTGAAGGACGCCAAGGGCGTCAGCCGCACCAGCCGGAAGTATCTGACCGATCCACCCGAAGCCTATCGCGAGCCCGCCGCCACCGCGCCGACCGAGTTCGAGGATATCGATCAGGACGGCGGCGGCAACTGGCTGACCCGCATGTTCACCGGCGGCTGACGACTTCCCGGCGTCTTCCGCGGGAGTGGAGCGGGATTGGCCCGGAAACGCGAGGGCTCGTGACCATACGGCTGCTGCCGGACCATCTGATCAACCGCATCGCCGCCGGCGAGGTGGTCGAACGGCCCGCTAGCGTCGTCAAGGAGCTCGTCGAGAACGCGCTCGACGCCGGCGCGCGCCGCATCGAAGTGATGACGGCGGGCGGCGGTAAGAGCCTCATCCGCGTCGCCGACGACGGCAGCGGCATGCGCCGCGCCGAGCTGCTTCTCGCCGTGGCCCGCCACTGCACCTCAAAGCTCCCCGGCGACGACCTCTCCTCTATCGCGACCCTCGGCTTCCGCGGCGAGGCGCTTGCCTCCATCGGCGCCGTGGCTCGCCTTTCCATCCACTCGCGGCACGCTGCGGAGGAGCACGGCTGGTGCATCGAGGTGGAGGGCGGCCGGCTCGGCGAGCCGAAGCCGGCGAGCCATGCCGCCGGCACGCAGATCGAGGTGCGCGACCTCTTCTTCGCCACGCCGGCGCGCCTGAAGTTCCTGCGCTCCGACCGCGCCGAGGCGGGCGCCGTGACGGAGGTGGTCCGGCGGCTGGCGCTGGCGCACCCGCAGGTGCGCTTCACCCTCTCCGGCCCCGACCGGCTGACCGCCGACTTCCCCGCCGCTTCCGGCCCGGCGGGTCTGGAGGCGCGGATTGCGCAGGTGATTGGCGCGGACTTCGCTGAGAATGCCATGCAGATCGCCGCCGAACGGGAGAGCGTGCGGCTCGCCGGCTTCGCCGGCCTGCCCACCTTCAACCGCGCCAATTCGCTGCAGCAATTCATGTTCGTCAACGGCCGGCCGCTCCGCGACCCGCTCCTGTCCAGTGCGCTCCGGGCCTCCTATGCCGACGTGCTCGCCCGCGACCGCCACCCCGTCGTGGCGCTCTTCCTCGCCGTGGCGCCTTCCGAGGTGGACGTCAACGTCCATCCGGCCAAGCTGGAGGTGCGCTTCCGCGACCCTGGCCTGGTGCGCGGCCTCCTCGTCGGCGCCATCCGCGACGCGCTGGCCGGCGAGGGCTTTCGCGCCGCCTCCACCGGCGGATCGGCGACTTTTGCCGCCTTCCGCCCGGAGCCGCAGCGGCCCTTCGCCGGTGCGAACGGCGGCGCGTCCTGGCAGGGCTGGGCGGCGCCCTCCCCCGGCCCCGGCTTCGGCGAGGAGAAGCAGGCCGGCCTTGCCGTGCTCGACCGTCCCTCGGCCGATGCGCGCGCCTCCGCGGAGGCTCCGGACCTGGCCTTGCTACAGCGCCCGCTCGGCGCCGCGCGCGCCCAGATCCACGAGAACTACATCGTCGCGCAGACCGAGGACGGCCTCGTCATCGTCGACCAGCACGCGGCGCATGAGCGCATCGTCTACGAACGGCTGAAGGCGGGCCTGGAAGGCCGCCGCGTGCCCCGGCAGATCCTGCTCATCCCGGAGGTGGTCGATTTGCCGGCCGACGACGTGGAGCGGCTCGTCGCGCGCGCCGGCGAGCTTGCCGAAGTCGGCCTCGTCGTCGAGGCGTTCGGCCCGGGCGCAATTGCCGTGACCGAGACGCCGTCGCTCCTCGGCGAGGTCGACGCCGCCGCGCTCGTCCGCGACATCGTCGACGACCTCAGCTGAATGGGACGCCTCGACGCGGCTGCGCGAGCGGCTCGACCATGTCGCCGCCACCATGGCCTGCCACGGCTCGGTGCGCGCCGGCCGGCGGCTTCGCCCCGAGGAGATGGACGCACTGCTTCGCGAAATGGAAGCGACCCCTCAATCCGGCCAGTGCAACCACGGCCGGCCGACCTATGTGGAGCTGAAGCTCGCCGACGTGGAGCGGCTGTTCGGAAGGCGCTGACCACATGGCCTCAGATGCCCGCTAAACCAACGGCCGCCAGCGACGGATCGAAGTTCCTCAACCTGCTATTGAGCTCCATACAACTCCGTGGCACAATCGGGTCGTGGGAGTGAGGGGGTTTCTATGGACTGTTCTACTCGGATTGCTTTAAGCACTGCCGCACTCCTTGCCAGTTTCGGATTGATCCTCACGGCGGGCTCTTTTGCGCAGACTGATATGAACGGGTCGGCGGAAGCCATAGCCGGCATGGCGAAACCCGGTTGCGAATTGCCTCCCCGCAAGCCCAAGGAATACGCCAAATACATGGAGAAGCTGATCGCTGACTATGGCGGCGCGGACTTCATGGATCCGCCAGAGGTCCATCCGACAACGGAGGGGGCACAGCACGACCTCGTGGTCAAATACTCCACAAATACGCATGCCGGCTGCGAAGTGAACCTGCGCTCATATAATGGAAAGCTTGTCGGAGAAACCATACGGGCGTCGCCAGGCGACACTCTCTACATCAGATTGGACAACCAGCTGCCTGAGGTTACGAATGTCGATCACCCGCAGCAACCGCCTCCCTCCGAGCATGTGGATCACTTCAGCTTCAACTTGACGAACCTTCATACCCATGGCCTGCACACCTCTCCCGAAGGCCAAAGCGATAATGTTTTTCTGGAAGTAGGCCCGGATGAAGAGCAACTATATCGAGTTGCTATTCCAAAAAACCATCCGAGCGGAACATTCTGGTACCATGCTCATCTGCATGGTTCAACTGCAATGCAATTGTCGAGCGGCATGGCCGGTGCGCTCATCGTAGAGGGCGGAATGGACGCAAACGGCGGGCTGGATGCGGTACCGGAAATTGCCGCCGCAAGGGACAGCGAGAAGATCTTTGTGCTGCAGCAGCTAAGTTACGGCGAGGACGGGAAGCTTGAGGATTTTAAGGAAGCCTTGCCGAACAGGAAATGGCGACGCCCGCTGACGGTCAATGGCCAGTTGGTTCCGGTCATCCACATGCGGCCCGGTGAGGTTCAGAGATGGCGATTTATTCACGCGGGCGTCGAAGAGAACATCTCGCTGGTGCTCGATGGACACGTCCTGCACGAGATCGCCGCTGACGGCATCGCGCTCGGCCGCATCGTTGGCTGGCCTGCCAGCGAGAAAACATCCTTCGACGTGCAGACCCTACTGTTGAGCCCCGGAAACCGCGCCGATGTGCTGGTCAAGGCCGGGCAGCTGCCTCAAGGGACCGCAAGCCAGGAGTTTCTGTTGCGCGATGAGAAACTGCCGGTGAGAGCTTCTTTGATAGCGGCCGCGGAAATGCTGGAACTGGCGCAGCGCCGAACCGTGCTGGACCTCTTCACCGCTGCCGACCTTCTCGACCGCATTGCGGACCGGCCGGATCGGGTGGTCGCGCGAATTGTCGTCGAAGGCGACCCGGTCGACATGGAACTGCCGGGCAGCGCCGAACTCAGCGACCGGGTGCCATCGGAGCTGAAGCCGATTACGGACGATGAGCTAACCGGTGAAGCTCAAGTCGCGAAGCTCACAATTGCCGATCGGATTTGCGAACAAGACGGGTCGTGCCTAGAAGCTTGTGCCCTGGACCAGGCCGGGTGCGCAACGCGCTTTCTGATCGGCGATTATCTTTACTCCTCGTCCAGAGTGAGAACGCTCAAGCTCGATACTAGCTCGGAGTGGACGTTGAGCGGGAATTTGTCTCAACATCCGTTCCACGTTCATGTCAATCCGTTCCAGGTGGAGCGAGAGGAGCCGGACGACACGGGTGCCCTGGTCAAGCGTTTGGTCTGGAAAGATACGGTCCTGCTGCCCGCCGACGGCTCGGAGGTAACCATCCGTTCCAGATATACCCAGTTTACCGGGAAATTCGTGTTGCACTGCCACATCTTAAGTCATGAGGACATGGGGATGATGGAGGCAGTGGAAATCGTAAACTAGCGGACTTTGCAGAGGAGGCAGTCATGGCGACGACCCACAACGTGAAAATCGAAAAAAAGGCCTTCGTTATGAAGGACATTAACGTGTCCAAAGGCGACACGGTGATGTGGAAAAACTACGACCAAATCAGGCACACAGTCACGGCTGACAATGGGGAATTTGACAGCGGGGACCTGTTCGAGAACGACACGTTTGAGCATACTTTTGAAACGGAAACGGGCAAAATAGGCTATCACTGCGAGCCTCACCCCGAAATGACCGGAAGCGTAACGGTGAAACAGCGCTGATGCGTCCCGGGCGAGGTCGTTCGATTTCGGCTCGCTTCCTTTATTCGTGACGCGGGGCGGAGGCGGCGCTCACGTGGGCTTGGTTAGTCCCCAGCGCACTGCTCCGGTTAGCGCCGCCACACCCCAGATCGAGCGAAGCGCGCGAAAATGAGCAGGATGCCGAGCGTCGGCCCCTGGAACAGAGCTCGCCGTGCCAGGTGCCATGGAATCCCTATTTGGGCATCAACGGGAAAATCCGCGTGTCTTCGGCAGCGGTGATCGGCGCAGCGGGGGCATCCATCGGCGAAACGGCGCCGGTTTCCGCCGCTTTCCTAAGGTCATGCAACTGCCTCACATTTAGGCGTGCAATCCGCCCCGGACTTCGCTTAGCCTGCATCCAGAACAAGAACAAATTTTGGGAGGGTGGCGAGCGGCGATGGCGGCGGACGACGTCATTCTGGAGACGAAAGGCCTTGCCAAGGATTTCCGCGGCTTCACCGCGGTCGACGGCGTCGACCTGTCGGTCCGGCGCGGCACCATCCATGCGCTGATCGGCCCGAACGGCGCCGGCAAGACCACCTGCTTCAATCTCCTGACCAAGTTCCTCACCCCGACGCGCGGCCGCATTTTCTACGCCGGCCGCGACATCACCGCGATGAAGCCCGCCGACATCGCCCGGCTTGGCCTGGTCCGCTCGTTTCAGATCTCCGCCGTCTTCCCGCATATGAGCGTGCTGGAGAACGTCCGCATCGCCCTGCAGCGGAAGCGCGGCGATTCCTTCGACTTCTGGCGCTCCGAGCGCGTGCTGCGCCAGCTCGACGCGCGCGCTTTGGAGCTGGTCGACGCGGTCGGCTTGACCGCCTTTGCCGGCGCCATGGCGGTCGAGCTTCCCTATGGGCGCAAGCGCGCGCTGGAGATCGCCACCACGCTCGCCCTCGACCCGGAGATGATGCTCCTCGACGAGCCGACTTCCGGCATGGCGGCGGAGGACGTCGAGCGCATCACCGGCCTCGTTCGCCGCGTCGCGGAGAACCGCACCGTGCTCATGGTTGAGCACAACCTCTCCGTCGTCTCGAACCTGTCGCACCGCATTACCGTGCTGGCGCGCGGCAAGATCCTTGCCGAGGGCCCCTACGAAACCGTCTCCCGCGATCCGCGCGTCGTGGAAGCCTATATCGGGACCGGCCATGCCTGAGGCGCTGGCGCGCGCTCCGGCTCCCGCCGCCGCTCCGGCCGAGGCGCTCCTTGCGGTGCGCGACCTCAACGGCTGGTACGGCGAGTCGCATGTCCTGCATGGCGTGACCTTCGACGTGCCGCCCGGCGAGGTGGTGACGCTGCTTGGCCGCAACGGCGCCGGCAAGACGACGACGCTGAAAGCGATCATCGGCATCCTGGAGCGCCGCGCCGGCTCCGTCCGCTTCGAAGGCGCCGAGACGATCGGGCTGCCGGCCCGGCTGATCGCCCGCCGCGGCATCGCGTTCTGCCCCGAGGAGCGCGGCATCTTCGCCAGCCTCGACGTGGAAGAAAATCTGCTGCTGCCGCCGGTCATTCGTCCCGGCGGGCTCAGCCTCGACGATATTTTCGAGCTCTTCCCCAACCTCAAGGAGCGGCTCAGGAGCCAGGGCACAAAGCTCTCCGGCGGCGAGCAGCAGATGCTCGCCATCGCGCGCATCCTGCGCACCGGCGCGCGGCTTCTCCTCCTCGACGAGCCGACCGAGGGCCTTGCTCCGGTGATCGTCCAGCAGATCGGCCGCACCATCGGCAAACTCAAGACGCTGGGCTTCACCATCGTCCTGGTCGAGCAGAATTTCCACTTCGCCGCGACCGTCGCCGACCGCCATTTCGTCGTCGAGCAGGGGCGCGTCGTCGACATGTTCCTCAACACCGAACTGGAGAAGAATACCGACAAGCTGAACGCCTATCTCGGCGTCTGACCGGCGCCAAAATTTCCAAGAAGGAGAAGAGTGAATGCGCACGAAGAATCATGCTTCTCGCCGCGGCGGCATCGCTTCTGGCCGGCAACGCCTTCGCCCAGGGGATCGACGTCAAGATCGGCGTGCTGAACGACCGCTCCGGCACCTATGCGGACCTGTCCGGCGAAGGCTCCGTCGTCGCCGCCCGCATGGCGGTCGAGGATTTCGGCGCCGCCGACAAGGGCATCAACGTCGAGATCGTCTCCGCCGACCACCAGAACAAGCCCGACATCGCCTCCAACGTCGCCCGCCAATGGATCGACGAGGAGAGCGTCGACGTCATCGCCGACGTGCCGACCTCCTCCGCCGCCCTCGCCGTCCACGAGATCGTCAGGGAGAAGGACAAGATCTTCCTGGTCTCCGGCGCCGCCGCCTCCGACATCACCGGCGAAAAGTGCTCGCCCAACACGGTGCACTGGACCTACGACACCTGGGCGCTCGCCCACGGCACCGGCAAGGCCATGGTCGAGCAGGGCGGCGACAGCTGGTTCTTCCTCACCGCGGACTATGCCTTCGGCCATGCGCTTGAGCGCGACACTTCTGCCGTCGTGGAAGAGTCCGGCGGCAAGGTTCTCGGCAGCGTCCGCCACCCCTTCCCCGGCCAGGATTTTTCGTCCTTCCTGCTGCAGGCGCAGTCCTCCGGCGCCAAGGTGATCGGCCTCGCCAATGCCGGCGCCGACACCACCAACGCCATCAAGCAGGCGCATGAATTCGGCATCACCGCGGGCGGCCAGAACCTCGCCGGCCTGCTGATCTTCATCACCGACGTGCACGCGCTCGGCCTGGAGACCGCCAAGGGCCTGGTGCTGACCGAGGCCTTCTACTGGGACCTCAACGACCAGACGCGCGAATGGTCGGCGCGCTTCGCCGAACAGCATAACGGCGCCATGCCCACCATGGTGCACGCCGGCGTCTACGCCTCGGTGCTGCACTATCTGAAGGCGGTCGAGGCGGCCGGCTCGAAGGAGGCCGACGCCGTCATGGCCAAGATGAAGGAGCTGCCGACCGACGACCCGCTGTTCGGCCAGGGCGACGTGCGCGACGACGGCCGCCACGTCCATCCGATGTACCTGTTCCAGGTGAAGGCGCCGGAGGAATTCGAAAGGCGACTGGGACTATTACAAGCTCCTGGCGACCATCCCGGCCGAGCAGGCCTTCCGCCCGCTCGACCAGGGCAAGTGCCCGCTCGTGACCCAGTAGAATAGCCGCGGAGGCGGTCCGCCGCCTCCGCATCTTCCGGGGACCCAGCGCATGATGGAAATTCTTGGGATTCCCGCCGCGGCCCTGTTCGGCCAGCTGCTCCTCGGCCTGATCAACGGCGCCTTCTACGCCATGCTCAGCCTCGGCCTGGCAGTCATCTTCGGCCTCCTCAACATCATCAACTTCACCCACGGCGCCCAATACATGATGGGCGCCTTCGCCGCCTGGATGCTCCTCCATTATGTCGGCATCGGTTACTGGCCGGCGCTGATCCTGGCGCCGCTCATCGTCGGCGCGACCGGCATCGTTCTCGAGCGGCTGCTGATCTCCCGCCTCTACAAGCTCGACCACCTCTATGGCCTGCTGCTCACCTTCGGCCTCGCGCTGATCATCGAAGGCCTGTTCCGCAACAATTATGGCGTCTCCGGCCTGCCCTATTCCATCCCGCCTCAGCTCGCCGGCGCCTATAATCTCGGCTTCATGGTGCTGCCGATCTACCGGGCCTGGGTGATCGTCGCCTCGCTCGCCGTCTGCCTCGTCACCTGGTACGTCATCGAACGGACCCGCCTCGGCGCCTATCTCCGCGCCGCCACAGAGAACCCCGTCCTCGTCGGAGCCTTCGGCATCAACGTGCCGCGCCTGGTCACCCTCACCTACGGCTTCGGCGTCGCGCTTGCCGCGCTCGCCGGCGTGCTCGCCGCGCCGATCTACACCGTGAACCCCAACATGGGCTCCAACCTCATCATCGTCGTCTTCGCCGTCGTCGTGATCGGCGGCATGGGCTCCATTCTCGGCTCGATCGTCACCGGCTTCGGCCTCGGCATCGTCGAGGGGCTGACGAAGGTGTTTTACCCGGAGGCGGCAGCCACGGTGATCTTCATCATCATGGCGCTGGTGCTCCTCATAAAGCCCGCCGGTCTGTTCGGCAGGGCCGCCTGAGATGACCGTCGCCACCGAGCGCGAGGCGGTGCTCGCCCCTTCCGTGCCCGCCGGCATGGCGGCGCATCACAAGACCGCTTTCCTTGTGCTGGCGGCGATCCTCGTCGCCGCGCCCTTCCTGGTCTACCCCGTCTTCGCCATGAAGGTGCTCTGCTTCGCCCTCTTCGCCAGCGCCTTCAACCTTTTGCTCGGCTATGGCGGGCTCCTCTCCTTCGGCCACGCCGCCTATTTTGGCATGGCGAGCTACGTCTCCGCCTATGCCGCCAAGGAATGGGGGCTGACCCCGGAGCTCGCCATCCTCTCCGGCACCCTCGTCGCCGCCCTCCTCGGCCTCGCCATCGGCGCGCTCGCCATCCGCCGCCAGGGCATCTACTTCGCCATGGTGACGCTCGCCTTCGCGCAGATGGTCTATTTCTTTTCGCTGCAGGCTCCCTTCACCGGCGGCGAGGACGGCATCCAGGCCGTGCCGCGCGGCAAGCTGTTCGGCGTCATCGACCTCGCCGACGATTTTACCCTCTACTGGCTGGTCGCGGCGATCTTCTTCGGCGGCGTGCTGATCATCTACCGCATCATCCACTCGCCCTTCGGCCAGGTGCTGAAGGCGATCCGCGAGCACGAGCCGCGCTCCGTCTCGCTCGGCTACCGCGCCAGCGACTACAAGCTTATGGTTTTCGTGCTCTCCGCCGGGCTGGCCGGCCTCGCCGGCGCAACGAAGGCGATCGTGTTCCAGCTCGCCTCGCTCACCGACGTCTATTGGGGTATGTCCGGCGAGGTGGTGCTGATGACGCTCCTCGGCGGCATGGGCACGGTGTTCGGCCCGATGGCCGGCGCGGCGATCGTCGTCACCATGCAGAACTACCTCGCCCCCTTCGGCGCCTGGGTGACGGTCATCGAGGGCTTTGTCTTCGTCGTCTGCGTGCTCCTCTTCCGCAAAGGCATCGTCGGCGTCCTCGGCACCTGGCTGAAGCGCCCGCTCTGAGGGTGGCACGGATTCAGAGGTGCCGCGTCTCGGCGCGCGGATCTCCCCATTTGTCGTGCTTTCGATTCGCGCCGGAGCGGCAGCTGCCGCGATAAATCTTCTTCATGCGTCCAGCGCGTTGCGTCCAGGAAGGATCATGCCTCCACTGGAGCGGGATGGCCGGGATAAGCCCGGCCATCCCACGACGTGATCCCGCCGGAATGCGCTGCAGACAAAGCCTGCGGCGGTGCTGCGGGCCTATTTTTCCGCCCCCTCAATCAGGCGCATCGTGTTTACAGTGTAGGGTTCAGGGGGAAGCTGGCCCACCAGCCTTTCAACTGCCTCAAGCGCGCTCCTGGCAGCTCTACGGTCGACACCGGCCCCTGCCAGTGCATCGAGCTGCGTCCTCACCGCATACGCGAAATAAGAGCCGCACTGCAGCACGGTGGGAGCAAACAGGGTAACGCAGACGTGGTCTCCACAATTCGCCCGGACAATTTGGGCCTGGGTCATGGCATTGCCAACCGGCAGGTCCGTACTTTGTTTGAGGCTGGCAAAGACGGTGTAACAGCCCGGCGGTATTTCGACGTCGACGTGCCCGCACTTTGCCTCCAGGTTGTAGAACGACCTTCCGCACCACTCCACGCCTTTTCCTTCGCAGTCGGTGACGTGGACGAACCATTGGTGTTTGTCGTCAAGGTGACAGGGGTCGCCAAGGGCAGTGATCCAAACATTGAGTTCTTGCCATGCTCATGATCCGCGCTCCTCTCCTCGATGAAAATCGATCCCCCCGCAAACCGGGGATGTTAATGCCCGGCATATGAACTCCCGGTTGAGGAGCTTTATGCGCCTTGTGATTTCGATCTGCAAGAAATTCAACCACCCGTGCTCGCTGTGTTCCTAAAGGCAGGTAGCGCCCCAAAGGTTGCTCCGCTTCAGGCCTTCAGCGCGGCACCTCCGGTTCGGACGCAGCCGTAGCGCCAAGCGCATCATCCTGGCACGCGGCGGCACCAGCTTGGGATGGTGGGCGGGGGGTCGGGGCCCGCATGACCAAACGCCTCATTGCCAAGCGATATTCGGCGCGATACTTAAGTGTATGCTTAACAATCCTGCGCCGCTCGACCTGATGTTCCAGGCGCTCGCCGACCCGGCCCGCCGGGTCATGGTGGAGCGGCTTTGCCGCGGCCCGGCTTCCGTCAGCGAGCTCGCCCGGCCTTTCGCCATGTCGCTGCCGGCCGTCGTCCAGCACTTGCAGGTGCTGGAGGCAAGCGGGCTCGTCCGCTCGGAGAAGGCCGGCCGGGTGCGCACCTGCCGGATCGAGCCGACGGCGCTCAGGACGGCGGAGCAATGGATCGCCGGCCGGCGGACCAGCTGGGAGCGCCGCCTCGACCGGCTTGGCGAATACCTTGCCGAGCACCCCGAAGGACCGCAAGGGAGCACGTCATGACCGAACGATCCGTAGAGCACGCCACCCTCGTCCTCGAACGCACCTACGACGCCTCGCCGGCCCGCGTTTTCGCTGCCTGGGCCAGCCCCGAGGCTCTGATGCGCTGGGGCCTGCCCGGCGAAGGCTGGCAGCTTGCCTTCGACAAATTCGAGTTCCGCGTCGGCGGCGGCGAAGTCAGCCGCCTCCGCCCGCCGGGCGGCGATATCTACGTCTCGGACACGCTCTACCTCGACATCGTGCCGGACGCCCGCATCGTCTTCGCCAGCACGATGACCAGCGGTGAGAAGCGGCTCTTCGCCGGGCTGAATACGGTGGAGCTGCATCCCGCCGGCGCCGGCTGCCGGCTGGTGATGACCGAGCAGGCAGCCTTCCTCGACGGCAACGACATTCCAGCCAACCACGAGGCCGGCTGGACCAAGATGTTGGACAATTTGGGCGAAGCTCTACTACGCGACCGTGCCGCCGCGTGACGCGGGAGAAGCCCCGGACAGGCGCCGATAGGCCATCCAGTGAACTTGCTAGAAAACGGAATGACTGATGTCGCTAAAGCTCTACTTCCACCCGCTGTCCTCCTTCTGCCAAAAGGCGCTCGTCGCGCTCTACGAAAACGACACGCCCTTCGCTCCGGAGATCGTGGATCTCGGCAATGAGGCCGCCTTCGCCGAGTACAAGAAGATCTGGCCGATCGGCAAGATCCCCGTTTTGCGTGACGAGGCGCGAGACCGGACGATTCCCGAGGCGACCATCATCGTCGAATACCTTTCCGAGCATTTCCCGGGAAGGACGGAGCTCGTGCCTGCAGATGCGGACCTTGCGTGGCAGACGCGCCTCCGCGATCGCTTCTTTGACCTCTACGTGAACGTTCCCATGCAAAAGATCGTCACCGATAAGCTGCGCCCGGAGGGAAACAACGATCCCTTCGGGGTGGAGCAGGCCAAGGCCCTCCTTGCGACCGCCCTCGGCATGGTCGACCGGGAGATGGAAGCGAAGACCTGGGCGATGGGGGACGCGTTCAGCATGGCCGACTGCGCCGCCGCCCCGTCGCTTTTCTACGCCAACGAGCTCGCGCCCTTCGCCGGCGTCCACAGGCACCTCGCGGCCTATTTCGAGCGCCTGATGGAGCGCCCCTCGTTCGCCAGGGCGGTCGCGGAGGCAAAACCGTATTTCACGATGTTCCCGGGATAGGCGGGATACCCTTGGCGAGCCGCGAAAACGGGGATAACTGTTCGATGGCTCGCTGAAGAGCCGCCCAAAGAAGACTAGTGCAAGCGGCCTTCGAAGCGGGCGTGGCGGATCTCCGCCGCGGTGACGAGCTGGCGATGCGCCACCTCCACCGAGTGGATGGCGCCGTCGATCTCGGCCACCCAGAAATCCAGGAATCTTATCAGGCGCGGATAGTCGGGAGCGATATCGTAGAACTGCCAGACAAAGCTCTGCAGCAGCGTCGGGTGCTCGGGCAGGTGGTAGAGGATGTTGGCGGTCGCGAGCCCGTAGCCCGCTTTGTCGCTCAGGAACACGGTCCGGAAATCGAGTTCGCGCTTCATAAAATCCCCTTCTCTCGTCACGCAACAAGGGAACGCTACGAACTGAAGAGCATAGCCTGAGGTTCCATGATTAACAAATGATTACAGGAGCTTAGCAGCTTAGCATCGAGAGTGCTGCTAAGCTGGCTCGTCGAGCTTCCCGCCGGCCGCCCTGAGCGCCTCGGGCGTGTCGACGTCGAGGCCCGCGGCCGCGCCGATCTCGACCCGCTCCACCGCCTCCTCATGCGCGCCGAGGAGGTGGCGGGCCCCCGTGTCGCCGCTGATCGTCGCCAGCTCCGGAAAGAAATCGCGGGACCACAGGACGGGGTTGCCGCGCTTCCCCTCCACGGTCGGCAGCACGATCGCCGGTCCCGTGCGCGCGCGAAAAGCCTGGATGAGCCTGTCGAGCACCGCCGCCGTCACGCCCGGCATGTCGGCGAGCACCACCAGCGCCCCCGCCGCCTGCGCCGGCACATGCGCGAGGCCGGCCTTCAGCGAGGTCGCCAAGCCCTCGGCAAAATCCGGATTGTGGACGATCCGGACGTCGAGTCCCGCCAGCGCGCGCTCGATCTCCGCTGCCCGGTGGCCGGTCACCACGATGACCGGCCGCGCCTTCGAGGCGAGCGCCTCCGTCGCGACGCGGCGGACGAGCGGCACGCCGTCGAAGCGCGCCGTGAGCTTGTTCGGTCCGCCCATGCGGCGCGCCTGGCCGGCGGCGAGAACGATCGCGGCGACGTCGCGGCCCTCCGCCTCGTGCGGCTCGCGCGGCTGCGGCCGGGAGACGATCTCCATCAGCAGGCCGCCGACGCCCATGCCGGTGATGTCCTCGGGCGTCACCTCGATTCCGGCGAGGAGCCGGTTGAGCACCCAGTCGAAGCCGTTCTCGGCGGGCGAGCGCGCGCAGCCCGGCGCTCCCAGGACCGGCCGGCCGTCGATCTCGCCGAGCAGCAGCAGATTACCGGGGTCGACGGGCATTCCGAGATGGACGACCTTGCCGCCCGCCTGGCGGATCGCCGCAGGAATGACGTCGTCGGAATCGGCGATGGCCGATGCGCCGAAGACGACGATGAGCTCCGCGCCCTGGCGCGGCAGTGCGGCGAGCGTCTCGGCCAACGGAGGCGCCTCGTGCGGCACGCGCTCCTCGCCGATCAGCGTAGCGCCGGCCGGCCGCAGCCGCTCCTCCAGGATGCGCCGCGTCTTGTCCATCACCGACGGCTTCAGCCCCGGCAGGATTGTGGCGGCAAGCGCGACTTTCAGCGGACGCCACGCCGCCACCGAGAGCGCCGCCCCTTCGGCTATTCCGCGCGCAGCCTCGATCGCGGACCGCCGGACCGCAAAGGGTATGATTTTCACGGTGGCCACCATCCGCCCCGCCTCGACAGGCGCAAATTCGGGCAGCGTCGCCACGGTCAGCCCGGGGTCGAGGCGGTTCAGCGCGTCGATGGCAGCGCGCTCGACGCGAAACAGCCCGGCCTGCTCGGCATGGAGGTTGCAGCGGCCGGTGAAGGCGGCATCCAGCCGGACGTTGTCGCCGCGCAGGAACTCGGCGACCGCGCGCGCCGCCTCGTTCTCGTCGGCGTCGCCGGGCTCCAGCCGCGCCGCAACCACTTCGCCGATTCCGGCGGCCCGCAGCAGCCGGACATGCTCGGAGCTGAGGCGAGTACCCTTTTTGATGATTCCCGACGCGTGGCGAACGGAGTGGCCGGCGATCGCTCCTTCGGCTTCCTCGAGCGGGACCGAGCCGAATTTCATGCCGGGAAGGTCACGCGGCGATCCGCCCGGCCTGCCGCCCGCGGCGGAGGTTTGAGATCACCTCGGCCAGGATGGCGACCGCGATCTCCGCCGGCGACTGCGCACCGATATCGATGCCGATCGGCGCATGGATGCGCTCCAGGTCCGCCGCCGCGACGCCCTGCTCCAACAGTCGCTCCATGCGTTTGGCGTGCGTCTTGCGGCTGCCCAGCGCGCCGACATAGAAGGCGTCGGCGGCAAGCGCGGCGCGGATCGGCACATCGTCGATTTTGGGATCGTGGGTGAGCGCCACCAGCGCCGTGTACGGATCGAGCGGCACGCGTTGGAGCGCCTCCTCTGGCCATTCGGCCAACATCGTCACGTCCGGAAAGCGCTCTGGCGTGGCGAAGGCCGTCCGCGGGTCGATGATTGTTACGTCGAAGCCGGCCAGCCGCGCCATGGGATAGAGCGCCTGGCTGATATGTACGGCCCCGATGATGACGAGAAGCGGCGGAGGCACGTGCACATTGATGAAGGTGCGGCCGTCCTCCGCCATTCCGGAACGGCCGGACAGGACGCGCTTCTGCAGCTCGGCGGCAAGCGGATCGCCGCCGGCCTGCTCGCCGCGCACCAGCCGGGAGACACCGCTTCCCGTGTCCGTGACGAGGAGCACGGCCCGCCGCTCCCGCCGCGCCTCGTTGAGTTCCGTCAGGGTATCGAGGTTCATGGGGCTGGCCGCGGCGAGATCCGTGCACTGGTCAAGCAACGTGTCGGATTCTTCCGGCGATTGCCCTATTATGGGCTTCGACAGGAGAACGGACGATGAGCCCGCTCATTATCACGGCCGGCTGGGACGAAGAAGCCGGCGTTTGGGTCGCCAGCAGCGAGGACATTTTGGGGCTCGTGTCTGAGGCCGACAAGCTCGAAGCCCTGCGGGACAAGCTTGCCGACCTCGTCCCGGAGCTGATCGAGGAGAATGGATTGGCGGAGGGCGCCGATGCGTCGGCGCCGGTAGAGATCGTCTGCCGAAGGCCTTCTGAGCCTCACTCCACCTTCTCGACATAGACGCGGATTTTTCCGCCGCAGGAAAGGCCGACGCGCCAGGCCGTTTCGTCGGCGACGCCGAATTCCAGCATGCGCGGCCTGCCCGAGGCGATCACGTCGAGCGCCTCGCCGACCACCGCCCCTTCCACGCAGCCGCCGGAGACGGAGCCCTCAAAATTGCCGTCCGCGTCGACGACCAGGTGGCTGCCGACCGGACGCGGCGCCGAGCCCCAGGTCTCCATGACCGTGGCCAGCGCCACGCCGCGCCCCTCGCCTCGCCAGCGCTCGGCGGCGGCGAGCTCGTCGTCCTGGCGGTGTTCGCTCAAATTCCGTCCTCCTTGGAATCTTTCACACCAGCGCCGTCACCGGCCCGATCAGGACCAGCATTCCCGCGCTGAACACCAGCAACGAGACGGCTGCGATCCCAAGGAGCAGCCAGCCTCCTGCCGCCTCGCTCAGCATGCGCCGGTCCTTCGCCCATTCGGCGAGGAAGGCTAAGGCCATCAGGAGCACCGCGATTGCCGATATCACGTGGCCGAGCATGCTGCTTTCCCGCTGCGGAGCCGATCGCCTAATCTAGGGCCGAGCGGCCCGAAATCCTAGGACACCTGCCCATGGATGCAATGCTTTGGAATATCGGCGTGAAGGTCGCGGACGTCCGGGCCGAGGCGGATTTCTACGTCGCGCTGGGCGGCCGGCTGCTCCTGCACGAATTCCTGCCGACCCCGGCCGGCGAGGTCGAATATGCGCTTGTCGAATTCGGCGGCACGCGGCTGTTCCTGACGCCCAAACCCATTTTCGAGGACCGCCTGGCGAGCCCGCCGCCGGAAGGGCTCACCCATGCCGTTTTCGAGGTCGCGGATGTCGACCGGGAGGTCGAGCGCCTGGAAGCGCTCGGGACCGAGCTGCTGATCCCGCCGCTCGACATCAGCGCCGGCTTCGGCTCGCGGCGCATTGCGTTTTTCCGCTCGCCGGGCGGGCTGGTGTTCGAGGTGATGCAGATCAAGCTGGAGCAGGCGAAGAAGAAGTGACCGGGCAGCTGTCCGGCTGCCGCCGGCTTCTCAGCGGCACCGCGTCAGTGGCTGCAGCCGTTCATGGCCTTCAGTCAGCAAGCTCGGCGCTTTGCGAGGGCCATCAGATATGGTCGAATGCTACTACAGAGCGCCATGGTGCACGGACCGGAGCGCGATGGTTGAGGAGCGCTGCGATGAGTTCACACCACCCACAAAATCCTCCTCCCGTCGTACGGCTGTCTTCGCCGATATCGAACATTAAAGATCATTACGACGCGGTGGTGGTCGGTTCAGGATACGGCGGTGGAGTGGCTGCCTCGCGGCTTGCCCGAGCGGGGCAAAAAGTGTGCGTGCTGGAGCGTGGGCGCGAGATCCAACCTGGCGAATACCCCAATACAATGCTGGCAGCGGCCGGCGAGTTGCAGATCGATTCGCCGGCAGGCCGTTTCGGATCCCGCACGGGCATGTTCGACATGCGCCAGAACGACGACATCAACGTGTTCGTCGGCTGCGGGCTCGGCGGCACGTCCCTCCTCAACGCCAGCGTCTCGCTGAAGCCGGACCCGCGCGTTTTCGCGGATGTGCGATGGCCGCAAACGGTGCGCGACGATGTCGACGCCGGACTGGAGGAAGGGTATCGCCGCGCGCATGAGATGCTGAAGCCCACTCCCTATCCGGCGACCTTTCCGACCCCGCCGAAATTGGCAGCCATGCAGGACATCGCGGAGGGCTTTGTTGCGGACGGAACGGCGGCCGCGGGCGTCTTCAGCCGGCCCCCGATCAACGTGACCTTTGCGTCCGGACTCAATCACGTCGGCGTGTGGCAAAACGCCACCAACGGCAGCGGCGACGACACGACCGGCAGCAACGACGGCGCCAAGAACTCCACGCTGATGAACTACCTGCCTGACGCACGAAATCATGGCGCCGAGATCTACACGAAGGTGTCGGTCAGGCGGATCGAACGGCGCGGCGACGGCCGCTGGCTCGTCCATTATCAGCTTCTCGGCATGGGGCGCGAAGGTTTCGATGCGCCGACGCTTGCCGTGACCGCCGACCTCGTCGTTATTGCCGCCGGCGTGCTCGGCAGCACCGAGATCCTGCTCCGCTCGAAGGAAGCCGGCCTTCCGCTGTCGGACCGGCTAGGCGCCGGCTTCAGCGGCAACGGCGACGTGCTCGCCTTCGCCTATAATTGCGACCGCGAGATCCGTGGCGTCGGCTACGGTGCGCGGGACCCGAAGGAAATGGACTTCGTTGGGCCCTGTATCACCGGGCTCATCGACCTGCGCGGGACGCCAGATCTCAATGACGGCCTTGTCATCGAGGAGGGGGTCATCCCCGGCGTTCTCGCCGGCATGCTGCCGAGCAGCTTCGCCGCCGGCAACAAGCTCATCGGCCGCGACACGGACCCCGACGACACCCCCGCCGAGTTCGCCCGCGAGGTGCAGAGCCTCGCGGGCGGCGCCTATACGGGCGCGATTCGCAATACGATGGTCTTCCTGGTCATGGCCCACGACGATGCGAACGGCCGCCTGCGACTGGTGGACGACCGCATTCAGATCGAATGGCCGGGCGTCGGCAAACAGGAGATCTTCAAGAAAGTCGAGACGCGGCTCGAAGCTGCGACGCGAGTGCTCGGCGGGACGTACATCAACAATCCGATCTGGAACGATCTTTTCGACCAGCGGCTTGTGACGGTCCACCCGCTAGGCGGCTGCGCGATGGCGGACGACGCCGGCGGAGGCGTCGTCGACGGCTACGGCCGGGTCTTCGCCGGAGCACAGGGTACCGCGGTTCACAAAGGCCTCTACGTGCTCGACGGGTCGATCATTCCGCGCAGCCTCGGGGTCAATCCGCTCTACACCATCACCGCGCTGAGCGAGCGCAACCTGGCGCGGATCGCCGCGGAGCGCGGCTGGCAGATCGACTATACCCTGCCGTCCAGACCACCCGCGGCTGCGGAAAAGCCGCGGCTCGGCATCAGCTTCACCGAGACGATGCGGGGCTATTTTTCCCCTGCGGTGCGGAATGAGGATTACGATCGCGCCTATAAGGAGGGACGACGGTCGAATTCGCCTTTCGCCTTCACGTTGACCGTTATTGCCGACGACCTCGAAGCGCTGATCGCGGAGGACACGCATGCCGCGCGCATGGTCGGCACCGTGAGCGCCCCCGCTTTGAGCGCCGATCCGCTGACGGTGACGGACGGCACGTTCAATCTCTTCGTAAAGGACGAGGCGGACCCCGCGGCACGCCGCATGCGCTACCGGATGCGGATGATCGCGAGCGACGGCAGGATTTATTTCTTCGAGGGTTTCAAGCGCATCCGCGACGATTTCGGCCCCGATGTCTGGAGCGATACGACAACGCTCTACATCACCGTCCACGACGGCAGCGACAGCGATGCATCGGTCCTTGGTCGAGGCATCCTGAAGATCGGGGCAGCCGACTTCGCCAGGCAGATGACCACCGTTCAGGTGAGCAACGCTGCGACCGTCGAGGAACAAATCCGGGCTCAGGCGCGGTTCGGGCGCTTCTTCGCCGGCGTCATCTTCGAGGTCTACGGCAACGTGCCGTTCTAGATGACGGTCGGGCACGCCGGCCG
This sequence comes from uncultured Alphaproteobacteria bacterium, assembly GCA_963846475.1. Taxonomy (GTDB): domain Bacteria; phylum Pseudomonadota; class Alphaproteobacteria; order Rhizobiales; family Afifellaceae; genus DASWJZ01. The sequence goes on from CAWJVZ010000004.1 coordinate 1,134,063, forward strand.
GGCTCCGCTGGCGGAAGGCGTGGCTTGCTGCGGGTGCAGAAGCGGCCCCCCATCTATTTTCGATGAAGGCGGCGGCAGCCAATCCTTGCCCTGGCCCAGGTTGATGACGCTGTCCAAACCCTCGCCGGGATCGAGATCCGGCGTCTCCGAACTCAGGAACCAACTCTCGAAGTGGTCGTCCAGAATGCCGCGTGTATTTGGGAAATAGGCGACGAACATCGGGTCGGCACTGATGTCCAGCTGCTTGAGCGGCTGGGCGAGCGGATGCGACCCAAGCGTCAGTCTGGCGCGGGCGCTCTTGAATGCAGCAAACCCGAATTTTCCCTGGAAATACACGTAGGACTTCATCAGCATGCCGCGGAAACGGCAGTAATTGGCGCCGCTCATTGAGACGCTGAACCATTCCCTGGCGGGGCGTTCGATCTCGATCTTGACGACGAGCTGACCGTCCTTGTCGTACTGGCTGCTGACGCGATCCGGGCCGATCAGAAAATCGAGATTGGCCTGATGTTTGGGCATTCCCCAGATGCCCTTGCCGCCCTTCACCGAGATCTCGGTGCTCACCGGAAGGTCGTAGACGTATTGGCCGGTGCCATAGAGCTTCCTGAAGATGGCGGGGAGGAGCGGCGGGCCGGGGCGCGCCCCATGTGTGCACGGAATGCCGATACTGAACTCGATGTAGTTGCCGATGTCCGTGACCCGATAGTCGACGACCGCGATGACCAGCAATGCGCGCTTCCAGACGCGTAGCGGATGCAGCTCGTTTCCGGGCAGCAGCGCTTTTGCCCTGTCGGCGTCGATCGTAAAGGCGGCCATCAGTCCTGGCGTGTCTTTGGAATCGATCGGCAGCCGGAAGCTGATCCCGTCCACCAGCGCATAGCGACCCGCCTGTGCCTTCAGCCTTTTCGGTTTGGCCATGCCCTCCCCCGTCAATTCTCGAGTTGGCGAAGGATCGTCGGGAAAACCTCGTCGGCCGCGTTCTTCCCCATGAAGATGTCGAGATGGCTGTAGGTCGGGAACACATGCAGGGAATGGTAGCCGGGCTCGTATTGCTCGAAATACGCGAAGGTCCGCTCCTGGCTCTCGGCGAGGAAGCACTTGTTCAAGGCGCCCGCCAGGAAGGCGAAGCGCGCCTTCGTCCTGGGCGCCTGGTCGACATACGATCTTGGCAGCCGATCCGAATCGATGACGTTGACGAGGCTGCCGTTCCTTTCGCAGAGATCGATGTGGCGAAAGAAGGTCATCGGAACGGCGCCGAATTCGGCACTCAGCCAATTGTGCGTCGCCTCATTCAGGTTTTCGTGTTCCCAAAGTGCCGGAAAGCCTGAGCCGTAGACGAAGCTCACCATCTTGCAGACAGGATTGTCGCACTCGTGGTGCGCCAGCAGCACCGCCGAAGTGACGAGCTTCGGCAGGAACCCTGGCGCGGATTCGCCCCACTGGGGATTGAGATAAGGCATGACCGGCTGGAAGGTCGGGACAGCGTAGCGCAGCTTGTTGACCGACCAGCGCGGCACCACCGGGTGCAGCGACACGGCGTTGCTGACGATCGTCGTGACCTCCGGTATCAGGCCGGCCATGGCCGACATCATGAAGCTGGTGGAGCCTTGGCAGTGGATCACCGCCCTGATCTCGCTGTTGCCGGTCTCCTCGACGATTTTCTGGACGGCCTGGGGGTGATCGTGCAGGGCGGCCTCGTCGAGCGTCCACGGATTGGGCGGATGCTCGATGCTGGCGCGCCAGTTCTCCAGCCAGACATCGTAGCCCTCGGCAACGAGGGCATCCACCAGGGTGGTCTTCACCGGGGCGCGGAAGATGTTGGCGCGGACGCCGGCGCCGTGCACCAGGAGGACAGGCGGACGCGTCGGAGCGCTGCTGCCGCGCACATTGATGAGGTTGAGCGGGAAGCCGTCGCCCGCGGCGAACGGCACTCGGCGCTCCTGGTAGGCGGGATGCTCCTGCGCTTCGCTCATGACCTGCTCCCCTCTGCCGACCAAAATCAGCGGCTTGTCGTGCCCGGCTGCGAGTTGCGACCCCCGCGAGCAATGTATCGATGACCGCCGTTCAGATCGAGGCCCCACGTTCTGCCGAAATGAGCCGCGCGGCCAGGAATCTTGTGCGGGCGACGCGCCTCTGCTCGGCAGGTGCTTGCGGCCTTCGGTCGTGGCCGATGCCAAACCGGCCTAGGATTTCCTGAAGAATCCGGAGAGGATGTTCGGACCGGCTTCGCCGGGCCGCAGCCTGATCCCATCCTCGAAGCAGTTCAGCGTCACGCAATGGAAGCCGCTATGGGCGAGGAGCGCCACCAGCAACTCGCGGTCGAAATGGTGCAAGTGCTCGTTCGGCAGGCGCATTCGCCACGTCCGGAACCACGCGTCGCCGTCGGCGCCGAGCTCGCGCCAGCGGCAATATGGGACTGCGACGGCCAGGTAGCGGGTCTGCAGGCGGGCAAGGAAGCCCGGATCAGGGATGTGTTCGAGCACGTCGAACATGGCCACGAGATCCCACCGGCTGGCCAGGGCCTCGTCCCAGTCGACGAAGCGGACCCCCTCGGGCAGAGGGAACCTGGCGATGTCGAAGCCGGCGCAGTCGGCGGCGCCGGTTATCTTCGCGGCCTCGATGAACGTGCCCGTGCCGTATCCGATCTCCAGCACGGATCGCGGAATCTCGCCCGTCAGCCCGAGCACCCAGCCAAGTCGCTGATAGCCGAGCTTGATCGTCCGGTCGCTCAGGTCCTCGTAATAGGAAATGTATTCCTTGTCGTACTTGATCGGCGTGAAGTCGATCTGGTGGATCACGCCGAAGCCGTCCACCTCGTAATTGTCCAGCATTGGAGTTGCCGAGCCTCCGGGCTCCCGCCCCCAGCTACATGGCGGAGCTGAACGGAACGTAACCGCACCTGGCCGTGCTCTCCTCAAGCCGGATTGTGGCAAGCAAAGATGTGGGCCGTTGCCGACCTGGTCGGGGCGGGAAACACGCGCATGCAGGGCTCCAGCGCGAACGGGCAGCGCGGATGGAATTCGCAGCCCGGCGGCCGGTCGAAGAGGCTCGGCACGTCGCCCTCGATGTGCAGCCGGTCGTGCACGGCGTCGGGGTCGGGCACCGGGTTCGCCGAAAGGAGCGCCGCCGTGTAGCGGTGGCGCGGCGACGCGAACACCTCGCCTGTCGGCCCTTCCTCGACGATGCGGCCGAGATACATGACCGCCACGCGGTCGGCGACATGGCGCACGACGTTCAGATTGTGCGTGATGATCATGATAGCCAGGCCGAGGCGGGCCTGCAGGTCGTTCAGGAGGTTGAGCATCTCCCCTTGCACCGACACGTCGAGCCCCGCGGTCGGCTCGTCGGCGATCAGGAGCTTGGGGTGCAGCGCCAAAGCGCGCGCCACGCCGACGCGGCGCGCCTGACCGCCGGAGAGCTGATGCGGATAGCGGGACGCGAAGGAGGCCGGCAGGCCGACGTCGTCGAGCAGTCGCGCCACTTCGGCGTCGAGGTCGACGCCGCGCCGGCGATGCACCCGGAACGGCTCCGCCAGGATGGAGCGGACGCTGAGGCGCGGGCTGAGCGAGCCCGTCGGATCCTGAAAGATCATGCCGACCTCGCGGCGAACCGGCAGCAGGTTCCGCTCCGACAGCCGCGAGATGCGGCGGCCGTCGAAGGCGATCGTGCCGGAATGGAGGGGGACCAGCCCGACCAGGCCGCGGGCGAGACTCGTCTTCCCCGACCCGGATTCGCCCACCAACGCGTATGTCTCGCCCGGTCGGATCGAGAACGACACCCCCGCCACGACCTCGACCGTGCTTGGCGCTCCGGTCAGTGCGGCCGACAGCCGGCTCCCGACAGGAAAGCGGATATGCAGATCGCGAACCTCCAGGAGCGCATTCATGCCGGTTCCAGCTGCTCCGCCTTGTGGCAGGCGGAAAGGTGGTCGCGCCCGAGCCGGTGCGGCTCCGGCTTCTCCAGGCAGCGCTCGAACCGCTCGGGGCAGCGGGGGCGGAAGATGCATCCCGGCGGAACCTCGACCAGGTTCGGCAGGTCGCCCGGAATGGTCGGGAGGTTGCGGGTCGGCTGCGCGATCCGGCCGGGGTCGCATTCCAGGAGTTTTCGCGTATAGGGGTGCCGCGCATCGTGAAAAATGTCGCGGACCGTCCCGCGCTCGACCACCTCCCCGGCATACATGATCGCCACCCGGTCGCAGAGCTCCGCCACGACGCCGAGGTGATGCGAGACGAACAGGATCGAGCAGCCGAATTCGCGCTGCAGCTCCTTCAGGAGCCGGATCACCTGCACCTCGAGCGTCGCGTCCAGCGCCGTCGTCGGTTCGTCGGCGATCAGCAGGTCGGGCTGCGGGAGGAGCGCCATCGCGATGCAGATGCGCTGCCGCATGCCGCCGGAGAATTGATGCGGATGATGGCCGAGCCGCCGTTCCGGGTCGGGTATCTTCACCTTCTGCAGGAACTCGACCGCGCGGTCCCGCTTGGCTCGCCGGCTGAGCCCGGACCTGTATTGGATCGCCGTCATCTGCGTGCCGATGGAGAGCACCGGATTGAGCGCGGTCATCGGGTCCTGGAAGATCGCGGTGATCCGGTCGCCGCGCAGCCGCGTGAGATCGGCCTCTCGCATGGTGACAAGATCGGCGCCGTTGAACATCACCCTGCCTGAAGTTACCTCCGCGTTGGCGGACAAGAGGCCGATCACCGCATTGATCAGGGTCGACTTCCCGCAGCCGGACTCGCCGACCACCCCGACGATCTCGCCGCGCGGCACTGCGAGGCTGGCATCGCGCAGCGCGTGGAGGCGGCCCGCCGCGGTGCGGAAATCGACGGAGAGGTTTTCGACGCTGAGGACGTCGCCGGCGCCCATTTACGCGTCCTTCCTGAGCCGCGGGTCGAACTGGTCGCGCAGCGTCTCGCCGAGGAAGGTGAAGCCGAGCGTGGCGACGACGATCGGCAGCCCGCCGGCAATGGCCGGCCACGGGCTCTCGCGGATGAAGGAGAACCCGTCGTTGAGGATCGAGCCCCACGACGGGGTCGGCGGCCGGACGCCCAGGCCCAAAAAACTCATGCCGGCTTCGATGGTGATCACCACCGGAATGTCCATCGAAGCGAGGATAAGGAGCGGCCCGATCAGGTTGGGCATGATGTGAACGGGCAGGATCCGCCACGAGGGGGCGCCGAGCGCCCTGGCCGCCAGCACGAACTCCGCACCTTTGAGCGACATCGTCTGTGCCCGGACGACCCTGGCGTAGCCCGGCAAGGTGGCGAGCACCACGACGAGCACCACCGCCGACAGGCTCGGGCCGGCGAGCGTCACCAAGGCCAGCGCCAGCATCACGGTGGGGAACGACCGCAGGGCGTCGAAGAGCAGCAGCAGCAGCGAATCCAGCCAGCGCGGCCCGTAGCCGGCGATCATGCCGAGAATCAGCCCGCCGGCGAACGACAGGCTCGTCGCCACCAGCGCGACCGCCAGGGCGATCCTGGCGCCGTGGAGGACGCGGGTGAACAGGTCCCGCCCGAGGTGATCGGTGCCGAGTAGATGCAGGGCGTCGGGCGGCAGGAAACGGTCGCGCGGCGCGAGCTTGGTCGGGCTGTACGCGGTCAGCGCGTCGGCAAAAAGGGCGCCGAACACCACCGCGAGCACCAGCGCGATGCCCAGCGCGCCGATCGGCTCGGACAGGAGCCGCATGAGCCGGCCGCGCCCCGCGCCGGTGCGCGCGGCCTCTGCCGGCGCGATCTCAAAGCGAGGCGCGGACACGCGGGTCCAGCCAGGCCGCGACGAGGTCCGCGACCAGCGTGCACAGCACGTAAAAAGCCGTGGTGATCATGACCCCGCCGATGACGAGCGGGTAGTTGCGGGTGATCACCGCGTCGTACATGAGCCGGCCGACGCCCGGCCGGGCGAAGACGATCTCCGCAAAGACCGCTCCCGAGATCATGTGGCCGACGCCGATGCCGAGCAGCACGACGGTCGGGATGATCGCCAGCTTCAGCGCGTAGCGGAAGGTGATGGTCCGCTCGCGCAGGCCGAAGGCGCGTGCCATGCGGATGTGGTTCTCGGTGAGCACTTCGAGCATCGATGCGCGCACCATGCGGGCGATATAGCCGACCCAGCCGAGCCCGACGGCAAGCGAGGGCAGCACCAGATGATGCGCCTGGTCGCCCAGGTCGCCGGGATCGCCGGCGCCGATCGTCGGGAACCAGCCGAGCGTCACCGAAAAGAACAGCAGGCTGTAGATCGCCACGACGAAGGACGGAACGGCGATCATGCTGACCGAGAGGACCGCGATGGCCCGGTCCGCCAGCGTTCCCCGCCTGACCGCCGCGAAGCAGCCGAGCGGGATGCCGAGGAGCGCCGCCCAGCCGATCCCCGCGGCGATCAGCGCCAGCGTGAACGGCATCTGCTCGAGAACGGTCACGCTGACCGGGCGGTGCGTCAGCACGTCGGTGCCGAGGTCGCCCGACACCACGCTTCCGAAGAAGCGGGCGATCTGGACCACGACTGGCTGATCGAGGCCCATCTCGACCCGGAACGACTCGCGGAACTCCGGCGTGGCGAGCGGGCCCAGGAGGACTGCCGCCGGGTCGCCCGGAATGAGCTGGATCGTGCTGATCAGCAGGATCAGCGCGACCGCCGTGATGACGATCGCGAGGCCGATGCGCTTCACCGCATATGCGAGCAACTCATCGGCCTCATGTTTCTTGCTGCTGCTCAGGCCGCCTTCCCATGAAGGCCTGGCACTCCGTTACGTGCTCTTGAACTGGTAGAAGATCGGCCTTCCGTCCGGCATGATGGCCGGATCGATCGTATCGCGGTAGGCAACGCCGACCGCCTCATGCGTCAGGAAGACGTACGACCCGGACTCCTCCATGAGATCCTGCATGCGCACGTACATGTCGTGCCGCTTCTTGGGATCGAGCTCCAGCTTGGCCTTTTTCTCCAGCTCGCCGAATTCGGGGCTGTTCCAGCGCTCCCAGTTCCACACGCCGATCTGGTCGGGCGTGAACCACTCCGTGGCGAAACTCGGATCGGGCTGCATCGAGAACCGGCCGATATGGAGCTGGATCTTTTTCCACGCGTCGCCCGCCTTCTCGTCGCCCAGGCTCCAGTATGTGCCGGAATCGTGCTGCTGGATCGTCACGATGATGCCGACCTCCGCAAGCAGCGCCTGCACCGCTTGCGCGGCGCTTACCCGCTCGGTCTTGTTGAGGATGTCGAGCGTGGTCTCAAATCCGTTCTCGAAGCCGGCCTTCTTCAGGAGCTCGCGAGCCTTCTCGGGATCGTAGCTGTATTTCACCGCTTCGCGGTGGCCGAGCAGCCCCGGCGCGACGATGCCGGTCGCCGCCTCGGCAGCTCCGAAATAGGCGGCGTCCAGCACGGCGGGAACGTCGATGGCATGCTGCACCGCCCGCCGCACGTCCGGATTGTCGAAGGGCGGCGCCTCGTTGTTCATGCCGAGCCAGACATAGGCGAGCGACGGCTTGACTTCGACCTTCCCGCCCTTCGGCGGCGTCTCGCGGTAGCGCGGGATCGAGCTGACGGCGACCCAGGTGTAGTCGATGTCGCCGGCCTCGAAGGCCAGCTCGGCCACCTTCTCGTCCTCGATCGGGATGACGTGGATCTCGTCCCATTCCGGCTTCTCGCCGGGCCAGTCCGGATTTCTGGCAAGCACGGTCCGCTGCTTCGGCAGCCATTCCTTGAGAAGATAGCGTCCGCACTGCGCCGGCGGGCTTGTCTCGAACTTGCCGCCGGCGGCCTCAAGCGCCTTCCTGGATACGATCCTGCCGGAGCCGAAGACGAGGCCGACGTTCCACAGCGGCGGGAACGGCTCCTTGAGCACGATCACGCCGGATTTCTCGTCGGTGACCTCGACATGATCGAGCGCCGCCCAATCGCCGGCATAGGGCGATTCCGTCTTGGGATCGGCCATGCGCTCGAAGGAGAATTTCACATCGTCGGCGGTTACCGGGCCGAACCCGTCGGTCCAGACCAAGCCGTCGATCAGCGTGAATTCGATGTGCGTGTCGTCGACCTGCTCCAGGCGCGACGCGCCGTCGAGCTCCCAAGCCCATTCGTCGCCGGCCTTCATTCCGGCAAGTCCGACAAAAATGTTGCGCATGATGTCGTCTTCCGGCGCAGCCTTGCGGTAGGCCGGGTCGAGGTTCTGGATGTCGCTGTAGGAGCGGACCCGCAGGATCTTGCCGTCCTGCGATACCGCGATCCTTGGATAAAACGCGACGGTCAGGCCGGTCGCCGCCATGCTCGCGAGAACCTGCCTCCTTGTGAATCGCAATCCGTTCGGCATTGCATCCTCCCTTGCCTTTGCGCCTTGCCGGCGCTGTTGGGCTCAGGATGCGCGCAGAAGCGCGCCTTTGGCAACGCCTCGCCGTCAGACGTGGTCGCGCGGAATGCGGCAGTGCCACTCCCGCGAGAATACCCGCTCCTGGCGCTCGTAGGCCTCGAGCGTGCCGGTGATCAGGAACTCCGTTTGGGTCACCCGCATCTCGGTGCGCGCATCCGCATGGACGTGGAAATCGCCGCGGCCGAATTCCTTGCGCCAATGGATGCGCACCTCGGCCGAGAGCGGATCGCCGGGTTCGATGGAGTAGACGCGCCGCGCCGTGGAACCGTAGCTCCAGTCGAAGTCGTCGATGGAGAGGACGCCGTCGTCCTGGTAACGCTCCAGGTCGACGCGCCCGCTGCGGATGTCCTTGCGCATTTCGATCTTGATCGCGCCCGGCCTGACCACCGCGCGACGGAGCGGCGGCGCATGCTCCGCCGGCTCGAAAGGGCGAAGGTCCGCGTCCCCGGGTCGCGGCGGGCGGACCGGCAGCTCCAGGGCGCTTGCCCCCGTGCTCACCGTGAGCGTCACCGGCTCGGGCGACGGCCAGACGACCGGCCAATAGGCCGTCGAGATGGCGAGGCGCAGCCGGTTGCCCACGCCGATGCGTTGCCCGCATTCGTTCATCTGCAGCCGCACCTGGTAGCGGCGTCCGGGCTCGAGCGGCTTCGGATTCTCGTGCCCGTCGCGATGCGTGAGGTTGAGGATCGCGTAGGTGAGCCGCGTCGCTGCGCCATCGGGAAACACCTCGGACAGAGTGGCCGCCACGAGGGCGTTGGGCCGGTCCGCCGCCACATCGAGACGGAGGACGGGCGCGCCGAGGATATCCAGCGGCTCCTCGAAGGGCTCCGTGTCGAACGATGAGCGAGCCGCCCGCCTCTTCGCGCTGATCGCCCGGCTGGTCCGCGTCGAGCCCGTACGGGCACCATTTTCCGGCGGCAAGTCCGACGTTCTGCGGCGAGCAGATGGTGAGCGGCAGCTCGGCGGCATCGCCGCCCGCACTCTCGATCCGCCCCGGCCCGAGCGGCAGGACGGATTCTTGGATGCGCGGGCTCGGCCAGCTCTCTTCCGCGGCCCAGCGCCCGGGTTTCGTCTCGTTATAGGGGCTCGGCCGGGCCGGCTCCTGGATCCACGCCCGAAGCATCGGCTCGTCCATGATCGCCGGTCTCGATCCCCTTCAGCCATTTGTCCCACCAGCGGAGCGCCTCCTGCAGAAAACCGATCTGCGGGCCGGGCAGGGCGAAATGCGGGTATTTGTGCGCCCATGGGCCCGACCAGGCCCTTGCGCGGGCAGTGCAGCCGTTCGAGCATGCGAAAAATCGCGTTGGTGTAGCCGTCGACCCAGCCGCCGACGAGGTAGACCGGGCATTCGATGGCCGAGTAATCCTCGCAGATCGAGCCGTGCTTGTAGAATTCGTCGCGGCGCTGGCGGCGGTGCCACTCCTCCAGCCAGAAGCCGGAATTCTCCAGGCGGTCCATCCACATTTCGCGCCACTTGTCGCCGACCAGCGCCGGGTCGGGCGGCGTGGCGTTGATGGCGAACATGGTGGAGCCCCAGGCGAGCTTGTCGACGAGCAGGCAGCCGCCCATGAAATGGATGTCGTCGGCGTAGCGGTCGTCGGTCGAGCAGAGCGAGATAACCGCCTTCAGCTCGGGCGGCCGGCGCGCGGCGATCTGCAGCCCGTTGAAGCCGCCCCAGGAGATGCCGATCATGCCGATCGCGCCGCTGCACCAGGGCTGCGCCGCGATCCAGCGCAGCACCTCCAGCGCATCGTCCTGCTCCTGCTTCAGATATTCGCCCTTGAGCACGCCGTCCGCATCGCCCGAGCCGCGCATATCGACGCGCACAGCGGCGTAGCTGTGTGCCGCGAAGTAGGGATGCGTCAGCGCATCGCGTTCGCTCGTCCCGTCCCGTTTGCGGTAGGGCAGGTATTCCAGGATCGCGGGGACCGGGTTCTCCTCCGCATCCTGCGGCAGCCAGATCATGGCCGAGAGCGTGACGCCGTCCGACAGCGGGATCGGCGCGTGCTCGATGACGCGGATTCTTGGCAACGGCTCGTTTCTCGTCAGCATGTGTTCGGCCGGACGTTTTTCACAAAGGCGGGACGAGCATCGTAGCTGCGCGCCGCCGCCCCCGACAATGCCGCGGGCGAACACACGCTCAGAGGATGGCTGCTCTTCGTCGGTTCGGCCGTTGCTCGCTGTAGAGCATGCGCTGTTCGGGCCGTGTTCGGCATCGAGGATTTTTGCGGAAACCTGAATGGGGTCCGCATGTTGCCGGCGCCGTTTCATCTTGAACATCGCCGCGCTTGCCGCACGCCCCTTGCTTGCCCTACCACCGGCGGCGACGCCCACTGGGCCGCCTGGACTTCCGCCTTTCAAACCCCAAGAGCCTACATGGACAGCCAACCGAGCCCCGTGCGCGAGATCGACAATGTCTTCGTCCCGCTTGCCGACGGAACGCGGCTGGCGGCGCGGGTCTGGCTGCCCGCCGACGCCGAAGCGCGGCCCGTTCCGGCGATCCTGGAATATCTGCCCTACCGCAAACGCGACGGCACGACCCGGCGCGACGAATCCACCTATCCCGTTTTCGCCGCCGCCGGCTATGCGGGCGTGCGCGTCGACATCCGCGGAACCGGCGAATCCGACGGCGTCATCGACGACGAATATTCGCCGCGCGAGCTCGCCGACGCGCTGGAGGTCATCGCCTGGATCGCGGCGGAGCCCTGGTGCTCGGGAGCCGTCGGCATGATGGGTATCTCTTGGGGCGGCTTCAACGCGCTGCAGGTGGCGGCGCTGAACCCGCCTGCCCTCAAGGCGGTGATCTCCATCGCCTCGACCGTCGACCGCTACAACGACGACATCCACTACAAGAAGGGATGCCAGCTCTCCGCCAATCTCGGCTGGGCGGCGACCATGCTGTGCTATTCCTCCCGCCCCCCCGATCCGGCGATCGTCGGCGAGCGCTGGCGCGCCATGTGGCTTGAGCGGCTCCGTGGCGAGCCGTTCCACCTGGAGACCTGGCTCGCCCATCAGCGCCGCGACGATTACTGGCGGCACGGCTCGATCTGCGAGGATTTCGCCGCCGTAAAAGTGCCGGCCCTGGTGATCGCCGGCTGGGCGGACGGCTACCGCAACACCCCGATGAACGCTCTGGAAGGCCTCGGCGCCTCGGCCAGGGCGATCGTCGGGCCCTGGGTGCACAAATATCCGCATTTCGCCGCGCCCGAGCCGCGCATGGATTTCCATGCCGAGGCGATTACCTGGTGGGATCGCTGGCTGAAGGGCCGGGACAACGGCGCAGAGCACCTGCCGGCTCTGCGGGCCTATGTCCTCGAGGCGGTCCGTCCCGCCCGCATCCGCCGTCACGATCCGGGACGCTGGATTGCCGAGCCGCGCTGGCCGTCTGAGAGTATCGGGGAGGAGATGTTCTACCTGACCGGCTCGGGCGGCCTCTCTTCAGAGGCGTCCGCGCCGGCCACGTTGACGATCAAATCCCCGCAGGATTGCGGCACCGCGGCGGGCGAGTATTTTACGCTGAAGCCCGACGCCGAGTTGGCCATCGATCAACGGATCGACGATGCCGGCTCTCTCGTCTTCCAGACAGAGCCGCTGGATGCGCCGCTCGAAATCCTCGGGCGCCCACGGCTGACGCTTCGCGTGGCGATCGACGCCCCGCTCGGCAATCTCGCCGCGCGGCTGGTCGACGTTCACCCGGACGGCGCCGCCGCCCGCGTCAGCTTCGGCGTCATCAACCTTGCCCACCGCGCCGGCAATGCCGAGCCGCAGCCGATGCGGCCGGGAACAGCCGAAGACGTGCAGCTCACGCTCGACGCTGCGGGATACCGCTTCCGCCCCGGCCATCGCATCCGGCTGGCGATCTCGACGGCGTATTGGCCGATGATCGTGCCACCGCCGACCACGATCACCGCCTCGATCGAGCTGGCAGAATGCCGGCTCGTCCTGCCGGTCCGCCCCGCCGCCGACGACGTCGTCGCGGTTGCGGAGCCCGCACATGACGGCCTGTTGCCGGCCTATCGCGAGGTCCTGCCGCCGGCCACTTCCCGCCGCGTGGAGCGGGACCTCGCCTCCGGGCTGACCCGCTATCTGATCCACGAGGATACCGGCGCGTCGGAGCATCCCGCGACCGTGCTGGTGACGCGGCAGGTGCGCGACGAATGCTGGACCATCGACGCGGAGGATCCGCTCTCCATGGCCGGCGTCTGTTCCTGGACCGCCGAAATGATGCGCGCAAACTGGTCGATCCGGACCGTCTCGACGGCGAGCCTTTCCTGCACGGCGGAAACCTGGGTTCTGACTGCGTCCGTGGAAGCCTACGAGGACGGCCGGCTCTTGCACACGAAGGAATGGTCGAAGGCGCTGCAACGCGATCACATGTGAGCGAAAGTCTGGGGCCTCGATATTGGCACAGGCGTTTTAGAGAAGCGCAACCCGCTATGTCTCGGCTGTGTTGCGGACGAATAATGCGGGGGCCCGCTGTTGGCGCGAACCAGACCTTGGCGACCGGTCCGGATTTCACCTCACGCCGAGATGCCGCCGCACCGTCGCAAACCGGCCGCTTTAGAGCCTCAGCCGCGCCACGGAGCTTGTCTCTCCTGGGCACGGTTCGTGCTGTAGGGGAATGCCGTGCGCTTTAAGCAGGATTTGTGCATCGCCCTGGTGCTCGCGGTCGTGGGGAGCTTCGGCAATCCGGCGCTCTCGGCCGGCAAGGCCCGCGAGGCGATCGCCGTCGTGGAAGATGCAATGGCCGAGGAAGGCCTCTCGGAAGCGGAAGTAGCACAGGTGCGGCGCCTCATTGCTCAAGCCCGAAAATGCGAGGGCGCCGGCGACGACGACGGAGCGGCGTCGGCTATGGCGCTGGCTTCGGCGATCCTCAGGATTTCCTAGAGGCAGACAGGTCGGACGCGAGCGCCCGGCCTGAGAACGACAGTCGCGCCTATTGCGCCGCCGCCTGCTTGGCCTGTTCGATCGCCGCCATGCAGCCAGCCTCGTCGCCGACGGTCTGCAGGCGTTCAGCCTGAGCAAGGAGGATATGCAGCTGCGCTCCGCCGGCCTGTCCGGCCGTTGGGTCGGCACCTGCGGTCGCGGTCGCCCCCTCCGCCTGCTGGGCTGCCGTCGGCTGGCCGGCACTCTGCGCCTGCACGTCCTGCACCGACGTCGCGACATCGCCGACAGCCGCAGTCATGGCGGGAGTGGCTTCGGTTCCCGCGGTCTCGCCAGCGGTCTGAGCCGCAACGTTGGCATCGGTGCTCTGCCCGGCCGCTGCGTCGGCGGTTGCCGTCGCGCCAGAGGCGCCTGCCGCATCGGCTCCCGCGGCCTGACCGGCCGCTGCGTCGGCAGCTGCCGTCGCGGTCGCACCCTCCGCCTGCTGGGCTGCCGTCGGCTGCCCGGCACTCTGCGCCTGAACGTCCTGCACCGACGTAGCGACATCGCCGACAGCGGCATTCATAGCTGGAGTCGCTTCAGTTCCCGCGGTCTCGCCAGCGGTCTGAGCCGCAACGTTGGCGATGCCCTGCCCGGCCCCTCCGGCGCCGGCGGTCGTCGATCCAGGGGTGGCGGGAGCGGCGGTATCCGCTGCCCCGGCAGTTCCGCCCGTGGCGGCGGCATCGGCGGCCGCTGTCGCCGCCGTCGCGGCGCTCGCATCGGTTCCGGTTGCCGCAGCGGCGTCGGTGCCCGCGGCCGTTGCCGCCGATTTCAGAGCGGCGATTTCGGCGGCGCAGTCCGCAAATGCCGGTGCGGCAAGCGCGACGGTCAAGGCAGCCGCGGCTGCCGAAGCGGTGAGTAGGGTTTTCATGGGAGGTGCTCCGTGGGTAAGGATTTAACCCGCAGCCGCACGCCGGGGTTCCGCCACGGGAGCCAGAGCAAGCAGAAGTTTAGACCGACAGCGTGCCGGACATGACGCGGACGGCCTTGCCGCCGATCCGCACGACGGCCAAAACACCGGCGCTGACCGTCATCTCCAGCCGGATCAGCGACGGCCGGCCCATCTCAAAACCCTGCTCGACTATTGCGGTGTGGATGCCATCCGGCAACGAGTTCGAAATGGTGAACGGGCCCGGCGAAAGCTGCGACCGCCGAGCCCGTGGCCGGATCCTCCTCGATCCCCAACAGCGGCGCGAACATGCGAGCGCGGAAGGAATGGTCGTGGCCCTGTGTCTCGCGGGTGTAGAGGAAGGCGCCGACGTTGCCGAAGGCCGCCGACCAGGCAGCACGATGCGGCGCGGCTTTGGCGAGCGCCGCCATGTTCCTGACAGGCACGAAATGGTACAGAAGGCCCGCGGACCAGATTGTCGGGACGTGGTTCTCAAAACCGATCTCGGCGGGCGAAAGCCCGACGGCCGCCGCAGCGAGCTCCTTAGTCTTCGCCTCGCCCGCTTTCGCCGGCAGTTTTGGGCAGTCGAACTCCGCGAAACCGCCCTCCCCCGACAGCTTGACCCCGCACCGAACCGGGCCAACGCCCTCCTCCAGCACGATAACCGCGTCCTGGCCGCCGTTTTCGCCGAAGCGTTCGATTGCCAGGCAGATTGCCGTGCCGACCGTGGGATGACCCGCGAAAGGCAGCTCGGTCGCCGGCGTGAAGATGCGCACCCGCGCGGTGTGCGCCGGCCTTTCGGGCGGCAGCACGAAAACCGTCTCCGACAGGTTGAACTCGCGCGCGATCGCCTGCATGGCGCCGCCGTCGAGCTCCGCCGTATCGAGCACCACGGCGAGCGGATTGCCGGCGAGCGCCCGCTCGGCAAAGACGTCGAAGACCTGGTATCGGCGGTTCACGGGCACTTCCGGAACTGGGGTCTGCCTCAGTTCCGCGCGCGGTCGACCAGCTTGTTGGCGCCGATCCACGGCATCATGGCGCGGAGGCGCTCGCCGACCTCCTCGATCGGATGCGAGTCGTTGACCCGGCGCGTCGCCTTGAAACTCGGCATGCCGGACTTGACCTCGCCGATCCACTGGCTGGTGAATTTGCCCGTCTGGATGTCCCTCAGCACTTTTCGCATCTCCGCCTTGGTCGCGTCGGTGATGATCCGCGGACCGGTGACGTATTCGCCGAATTCGGCGGTGTTGGAGATCGAGTAGTTCATGTTGGCGATGCCGCCCTCATAGATGAGGTCGACGATCAGCTTTACTTCGTGCAGGCACTCGAAATACGCCATTTCGGGCGCATATCCCGCCTCCACCAGCGTTTCGTATCCGGCGCGGATCAGCTCGACCAGGCCGCCGCAGAGCACCACCTGCTCGCCGAAGAGGTCGGTCTCGCATTCCTCCTTGAAAGTCGTCTCGATGACGCCGGAGCGGCCGCCGCCGATCGCCGAGGCGTAAGAGAGCGCCAGATCGTGGGCGTTGCCGGTGGCGTCCTGTGCGATCGCGATGAGGCAGGGCACGCCGCCGCCCTTCTGGTATTCGCTGCGGACCGTGTGGCCCGGCCCCTTCGGCGCGATCATGATCACGTCGATCGAGCCGCGCGGCTCGATCAGGTTGAAATGCACGTTGAGGCCGTGGGCGAAGGCGATCGCCGCCCCGTCGCGGATGTTCTTGGAAATCTCGTCGCGCCAGATGTCGGCCTGCAGCTCGTCCGGGGTCGCCATCATCATCAGGTCGGCCCATTTCGCCGCCTCCGGCACGGAGAGCACGCGAAAGCCGTCGGCCTCCGCCTTCAGCGCGGTGGTCGAGCCGGGACGCAGCGCCACAGAGACTTCCTTGACGCCGGAATCCTTGAGGTTCAGCGCATGCGCCCGCCCCTGGCTGCCATAGCCGATGATCGCGACCTTCCGGTCCTTGACGAGGTTCACGTCGGCGTCGCGATCGTAATAAACGCGCATGTCTGTCCCTTCCCGCTCGCCGCCGCATGCAGTGCTCGCTCGGCCGGCCAAAAACTGTCTTGAAGCCGGCGGCGTTCTAGCCGGGAGAGGTGCAGGCAGCAACCGGCAGCACGCGAGAATATCGGCCGAGAGGGCTAGCGGACGATGGTGATCTGCTCGGCCGCCCTGGTGATCGCGGTGTAGAGCCAGCGATCGCGGCTCTCGCGGAAGGCAAAGCTCTCGTCGAAGAGGACGAGCCTGTCCCATTGCGAGCCCTGCGCCTTATGGACGGTCAGCGCGTAGCCGTAGTCGAACTCGTCGGAATGTTTTCGCTGCTCCCACGCGACCGCCTCGGGCCCCTCCTCGAACATCTTTTTGGGCACGCGGATCTTTGCCGAGGCACCCTGCGGCCCCTCGTCCTCCGATTTCACCAGCATGGTGAGGATCGGGCTCGGCTTCGTGCCGATCGAGCTGACCCGCCAGAGCCCGCCGTTGAGGAGCCCCTTTTCGGAGCTGTTGCGGAGGCAGACGAGCTTGTCGCCCGCCGCGGGCAGCACGCCGTCAAATCCTTTCAGCGCGCGGATGCGGCGGTTGTAGAGGTGGCGCGTGCGGTTGCGCCCGACCAGCACCTGGTCGGCGGCGAGCACCTCTTCGCTGTCGATGTCATCGCGGCCGATGACGCGGCTGGCGCCGTAGCGTCCGTATTCCGGCCGGCCGCCCTCCCGCACCGCCTGGGCGAGCGCCACGATCGGATTGTCGCGCGCCTGCCGGTGGATTTCGGTCAACATCACGTCCGGCTCGTGCTCGGTGAAATAGCCGCCGCCCCCCTCGCCGGCCTTGACCGGCGGCAGCTGGCCGGGATCGCCGAGCACCAGCACCGGCGTGCCGAAGGAGAGGAGGTCACGGCCGAGCGCCTGGTCGACCATGGAGCATTCGTCGACGACGATGAGTTTTGCCTTGGCGACGGGGCTGGCGCGGTTCAGCGAGAAGGCCGGCTGCAGCTCGCCGGTCTCCTTCTCCGCCTTCTCACCGCGCGGCCGGTAGATCAGCGAGTGGATGGTGCGGGCATTGGCGCAACCCTTGTTGCGCATGACCTGCGCCGCCTTGCCGGTAAAGGCGGCGAACAGCACCTCGCTGCCCGCCTCCTCGGCGATTTTTTTCGCGAGCGTCGTCTTGCCGGTGCCGGCATAGCCGAACAGCCGAAAAATCTGCGGCCGGCCGGCTTTCAGCCAGCGCGACACGGCGAGCAGCGCGGCGTCCTGCTGGGGAGACGGGTTCACGGACGCCAGCTCCGATCAGGCAAG
The DNA here is from genome assembly GCA_963846475.1 of uncultured Alphaproteobacteria bacterium. Lineage (GTDB taxonomy): Bacteria > Pseudomonadota > Alphaproteobacteria > Rhizobiales > Afifellaceae > DASWJZ01. The sequence continues at coordinate 1,151,522 of CAWJVZ010000004.1, forward strand.
GTCGGTCTGGGCGAAATCTTCGCGCGTATAGAGGAGCGGCACGACATGCTAATTTGGTGGCCTCTCTCCATCTAGACAAAATCGCCCTAACATCTAGACGAGGCAGAACACAACAAGAACCACGGGTTTAAACGTGTTCTCGCACTAACGACAGACCAGCTTGGAAGGGGTCAGTCGAGCCGCGTGCAGCAGCCGGTGCCCTCCACGCGGCCCGGGTTGGAACTGAGGGCGCCCTGCGTGTATGTGACAGTGACGGAGAAGTCCGTGACGCCGCCGTTCGGCTCGGTGCAGCTCTGCCCGACGATGTTGGCGACCAGCGACACCGGCGAGTCGGTCGTCACCTCGAAGTCGTTCGGACTGCCCTGCAGCACGCATTCGGAGACGACAAGCGGCCCCTGCTCCCAGCCCGGGTTCTCCGGATCGAGGAAGCGCACGACCGGCTCGCCGTCGCCATCGAGGCCCGTGGTGAACTGCCATTTCAGCTCAAAACCGTTGCACTCGAACTTTGCACCGCTGCAGAGGTCGGCCGTGCCTGCCGGAGCGGATGCACCGGAGACCTGGGAAACGGCGATCAACGCTGCTGAAACGATCCGACGAGACATGGCACATTTCGTCCGACTGGCATTTGCGTGCAATCGGCGGCGACACGACACACCCATCGCACTAAGGCGCACGGTTTCTCCAGCTGGAACACTGCGGGGTGTCATCGACACAGCGGATTTTATGGCGCGCCGTGCGCCCGCGCCCTCCATGCATCGAGGCCATGCTCATCGCGTTTGACACGGCATGCGAGTTACGCAAGCCTGCAAGGATGGGCATGAAGCGACTGGGAAAGACGGGGCACACCGTTGCATCACAGGGAGAAAAGCCGATGAACATGAAAGAACCACGCCGGCTCTTCGCCGCCGCTGCATTGACGGCGAGCGGCCTGCTCGCCACGACCGGAGGCAGCCAGGCGCAGGAGCTGCTGTTCTGGTCGAACCAGGCGCAGCCGGTCGAAGAGGCGCAGGCGATGCGCGACAACGTGCTGGCGGGCTTCGAAAAACCCGTCACCTATTCGCCCCAGGAGCCGGGGCCGTTCGTCACCCGCATCAAGGCAGAAGCGGAAGCCGGCAGCGGCACGATCGCGCTGATCGGCGGGCTGCACGGCGATTTCTCCAGCTTTCCCGACATCCTGACGGACCTTTCGGGGGTCGACGCCTCAACGGTCAACCCGAACTACCTCGAGCTCGGCAAGCTCGGCGGCGCCGAGCAGAAATACATTCCATGGATGCAGGCGACCTACGTGATGGTCGCCAACAAGCAGGCGCTGGAGCACCTGCCCGAGGGCGTCGACATCAACGCCATCACCTACGAGCAGCTCGCCGCCTGGGGCAAGGCGCTCGCCGAGGCTACGGGGTCCCCAAAAATCGGCTTTCCCGCCGGGCCGAAGGGGCTGATGCACCGCTTCTTCCAGGGCTATCTCTACCCCTCCTACACAGGCGGGGTGGCGACGAAGTTCAAGTCCGCCGAGGCGGAGCAGATGTGGACCGCCTTCCGCGACCTCTGGCAATACGTCACGCCCGCCTCGACCAGCTACGGCTTCATGCAGGAGCCCCTTGCTCACCGGCGAGGTGTGGGTGGCGTGGGACCATGTCGCCCGGCTGAAGGACGCGCTGAACGCCAAGCCCGACGATTTCGTCGTGTTCCCGGTGCCCGCCGGGCCGGCCGGCCGCGCCTACATGCCGGTGCTCGCCGGCATGGCGGTGCCGACGACCTCGCCGGCGCCGGAGGATGCAAAGCAGCTCATCGCCTACATGCTGAAGCCGGAGACGCAGGTTGCGACGTTGAGCGCCACGGGCTTCTTCCCGGTGGTCGACGTCGCGCTGCCCGACACGATCTCGGCGAGCGCCAAGATGCTGCAGCCGGTCGTCGCGGCGCAGAGCAAGGCTCCGGACAGCCTGCCGGTGCTGCTGCCGATCGGCCTCGGCGAATCCGGCGGCAAGTTCAACAAGGTCTATGCCGACACCTTCCAGCGCATCGTGCTTTCCGGACAGGACGTGCGCGAGGTGCTGGACCAGGAGGCGCAGAACCTGCAGGCCGTGATCGACGAGACCGGCGCGGCCTGCTGGGCCCCGGACCCGAAGAGCGACGGCGCCTGCCAGGTCGAGTGACGGGCGGTCCGCCGCCCGGGGAGATGGCCGGCCTGCCCGGCCATCCAGGACCTAAAGCCGAGCGGCGGGCAGCTGAGGGGGGTGAGCCGGCGCGAGCAAGGGTGAGCCGCATGAACGATGCTCGTTTCCTGCCTTATGTGCTGCTCGCCCCCGCGACCTTGTTCCTCGTCGGCTTCTTCCTGGTGCCGTTCGGCGGCGTGGCGGTAGAAGCCTTCACCAGGAACGGCGAGTTCGGCCTCGGCAATTTCCAGATGATAGCCCGCGACTGGCGCTTCTGGCCGGCGATGCAGAACACTTTTCTCCTGACGCTGATCCTCGTCCCGATCCAGGTTGCGCTGGCGCTCGCCATGGGGGCGCTGGTCATGGCGATGCAGCGGGGGCGCGACGTCGCGCTCTACATCTTCACCATCCCGCTGGGCATTTCCGACCTCGCCGCCGGCCTGGTCTGGCTGGCGATCCTCGAGCAGAACGGCTTTCTGAACAGCGCCCTCTATTATCTCGGCATCATCGAGGGCCACGGCTCCTGCTCGGCTATCAGAACGTCGCGGCTCTGTTCGCGGCGATCGTCATCGCCGAGGTCTGGCGGGCGACCGCGATCGTGCTGGTGATCCTCGTCGCCGGCATGGGCCTGATCCCGAAGGAGTATTACGAGGCCGCCGAGGTGTTCGGCGCCGGCCCGTGGAAGCGGTTTGTGCGCATCACCCTGCCGCTGCTTAAGCCCAGCCTGCAGACGGCGCTGATCCTGCGGACCATCCTGGCCTTCGAGGTCTTCGCCGTCGTGCTGGTGCTGGCCGGCACGAACCTGCCGATCCTGATGGGCGAGACTTACAATTGGCAGTTCGCCCTGCAGGACAGCGAGGGCGCCGCGGCCTACGCGATGGTGATCCTGGCGATCTCGATCGGCTTCACGCTGTTCTTCCTCTACGCGCTGGGCGAGCGGAAGGAGGTGGTGCGGTGAACGCCGCCGCCGGCGCGCTGCCCGCGACGCAGGTCCGGCCGGCGGCGGAGACCGGCCGCTGGGGCATCCGCATCGCCACGATCGTGCTTTGCGTCTGGGTGCTGCTGCCGATCTACCTCCTTTTCGTCAACGCCCTCACGACGCCGGACGAGGTGGTCGGCTGGCCGAAGCGCTTTGCCCCGAGCTTCGATACGGAGAGCCTGTCGTTCTTCTGGAACTATCGCCGGCGTGGCGCGGGCGCTGCTCAACTCGATCCTCGTCGCCGCGCTCACCATGGTGCTCGCCATCGGCCTCGGCGCGCCGGCCGGCTATGCGCTGGCCCGCTTCCGCTTCCGCGGCAAGGGCACGTTCCGGCTCCTCGTCCTGATGACGCGCGCCTTCCCGCTGCCGCTGCTCGCTCTGCCGCTCGCCGTCTTCTACATCCGCACCGGACTCGACGACACGATCGTCGGGCTGGCGCTCGTCCATACCGTGCTGGCCCTGCCGTTTGCCGTGCTGATCACCTTCTCGCTGTTCGCCGGCATTCCGGTGGAGCTGGAGGAGGCGGCGTGGACGCTCGGCTGCACCCGCCTGCAGGCGTTCCGCCGCATCGTCCTGCCGCTTGCGCTGCCGGGCATCGCCGCCTCGGGCGTCTTCGCCTTCGTGATGTCGTGGAACGAGGTGTTTGCCGCCTCGGTGCTGACCATCCGCAACCGGACGCTCACCGCCTTCCTGCTGACCAGCCTCGACGTCTCGCCGCTGCCGCTGAAATTCGCCGGCGCGCTCGTCCTGGTCGTGCCGGCGCTGATCTTTATCTTCCTGATCCGCAAATACCTGTTCTCGCTGTGGGGCATCGCCAACCGTTGACTGGAGTGACGCAGATTGGCTGAGATCGAGATCATCGGGGTCGAGAAGCGCTTCGGCGACTATACGGCGCTGCACACGCTCGACCTCACCGTGCGCGACCAGGAATTCATGGTCCTGCTCGGCGCCTCGGGCTGCGGCAAGACCACGCTGCTCCGCATCATCGCCGGCCTGGAGAAGGCGACGAATGGCGAGGTGCGGATCGGCGGGCGCCGCGTCGACGGGCTGCCGCCGCGCTCGCGCGGCATCGCCATGGTGTTTCAGAACTACGCCGTCTTCCCGCACATGACGGTGTTCGAGAACATCGCCTTCGGGCTCCGCATGCAGAAGGTCGGCGCGGCGGAGACGGAGCGGCGCGTCAAGCGGGCGGCGGAGCTGATGCAGATCGGAAAACTGCTGCAGCGCTATTCCGGCCAGCTGTCGGGCGGGCAGCGCCAGCGCGTCGCGGTGGCGCGGGCGCTCGCGGTCGAGCCGGCGGTGCTCCTGATGGACGAGCCGCTCTCCAATCTCGACGCGCTCCTCCGCCTGGAGATGCGCGCCGAGCTGAAGGGCGTGCTGGCGGAGAGCAAGACGACGACGATCTACGTGACCCACGACCAGGTCGAGGCGATGAGCCTTGCCGACCGCATCGCCGTCATGCATCAGGGCCGCATCGTCCAGGCGGCGCCGGCCGACCGACGTCTACGCCTACCCCGCGACGCACTTCGTCGGCAGCTTCATCGGCAATCCGCCGATGAACTTCCTCCCTGCCAAAGTGGTCGACGGCACGGCCGAGATCGCCGGCTTCCGACTGCCGGCTCCCGCCAACGGAGGGCCGGTGGAGTTCGCCATCCGTCCGGAGGACGTCGAGCCCGGGCGGAGCGGCCTGACAGGCAAGGTGAAGGTCGTGGAGCCGCTCGGGCCGCATCAGCTGGTGTCGCTGCAGATCGACGGCCGGCTCTTCCGGGCTGTCCTCGACAATCATCATCACATCCGGCCCGGAGAAGACCTGGTGCTCGCCCCGAAGCCCGATCGCGTGCGCTGGTTCGACGCCGAAACCGGCGCGGCGATTGGCTGAAAACAGAGCTTTGGGCGTGGTTCCGCTCGACAGGAAAACCGCTTTCGAGCAGGCGGCCGCCGTGCTGCGGCAGAACGACCGCGGCAGCTATACGATCCCGACCCGCGGTCTCTATCCCTTCCAGTGGAACTGGGATTCCTGCCTGACCGCGCTCGGCCTCCGCCACCTCGACGAGCGGCGCGCCTGGCTGGAGATCCAGACCCTGCTGGAGCACCAATGGCCGGACGGCATGGTGCCGCACATCGTCTTCCACGTGGAGGACGAGGGCTATTTCCCGGGCCCGAAAGTCTGGCAGACGAACCGGCCGACGCCGACCTCCGGCATCACCCAGCCGCCGGTGCTCGGCTTCGTCATGAAGCGGCTCTTCGACGAGGCCGGGGACAGACCGCTGGCGGAAGCGATAGCGCGGCAGCTCCTGCCCAAGGCAGCCGCGTGGCACCGCTGGTTCTACGCCAACCGCGACCCCGGCGGGACCGGGCTGGTCGCGATCATCCATCCCTGGGAATCCGGGCGCGACAATTCCATCGACTGGGACGACGCGCTTCGCGCGCGTGCCCACTGAAGGCGTAGAGCCGTATCAGCGGCGCGACACGCAGCACGTCGACCAGTCGCAGCGTCCCCGCAAAGCTGAATACGACCGCTATCTCTGGCTGGTGCAGCATTTTCGCGGCCTCGGCTGGGACAATGCCAAGCTGCACGACGCCTCGCCCTTCCGCGTCGTCGATCCCGGCTTCAACGCCATCCTGATCCGCTCCGACGGCGATCTCGCCGATCTTGCCGACGCCCTCGGCGAGCCTGCGCTGGCGGGGGAGGCGCGCGGGCGGGCGACGCAGGCGCGGGCGGCGTTCGCCACGCTGTGGAGCGACCGCCTCGGCCAGTTCGTCTGCTACGACCGCGCCGCCGGGCATCAGGTCGACAGCGCGTCGGTCGGCGGAATCCTGCCGGTGTTCGCCGCCCTCGGCTCCGAGGAGCAACAGCGCGCCTTGGCGGGGGTCGTGGAGCGCTGGCGGCGCCTGACAAGGTTCGGGATTGCCAGCCACGCTCCGGACGATCCGCGCTTCGAGGCGAAGCGCTATTGGCGCGGACCGGCATGGATCATCGTCAACACCATGATCGCCGACGGACTTGCCCGCTGCGGCTTGATGGAGGCCTCCGAGCAGGTGAACCGCGGCAGCCTCGATCTGATCGAGGCACGCGGCTTCGCCGAATATTACGATCCGCTCACGGGCGAGGGCCTCGGCGGCGGCGAGTTCACCTGGACGGCCGCGATGATCGCCGACCTTGTCTCCAGGGGCGGCGCCGCTTTGCTCACTCCCGCGGAGGACCGGTGAGCCGCACCGGCAGCGCCGGTTCCGGCGAGCGGAGCAGGAGCGTGAGGAGGCCGGACAGCATGACGAGCCCGATGCCGGCGAGCGCCAGATGATCCGGAATTTCTGCGAAGAACACCGCCCCGATCAGCACCGCCCAGACGATCTGGCTGTATTGGGTCGGCGCGATCCGGTTCGCCGGGGCGAGCCGCGTGGCAAGCATCAGCCCGATCTGCGCCGCCGAAGACAGCAGGCCGGCGCCTGCGAGCAGGCCGAACTCTCGATAGGTCGGCCAGCTGAAGCCTGGCAGCATCAGAATGCCGCTGACAGCGAAAGCAAGCGCGAGCGAGCAGGCGAGGAGGCTCATGCGGCTTTCCACCGGCGCGAGCGCCCGCAGCAGGAGCACCGTCGTGGCGGTGCAGAAGGCCACGCCGAGCGCGGCAAGATGGGCCGGGACGAGCTCCTCGAATCCCGGGCGGACGACCAGAAGCACGCCGCCGAAACCGAGCCCAACGGGGATCCAGCGCCACCAGGCGACCCTCTCCCCCAGCACCACGATCGACAGGATCGTCACGAGGGAGGGCGCCAGGAAAATGATGGCATAGGCTTCGGCGAAAGGCAGGCGCGTAAAGGCGACGATGCCGAACATGCCCGCCAACAGACCGCTGGTGGCGCGCAGCAAGACCAGCTTCGGCCGCCGCGGCGTGAGCGCCTGGATCCAGCTTTGCCCGGCCGGGCGCATCGCGGGGACCACGAGAGCCGCGAAGAGACAGGCGAAGAAGCCGATCTCGAAGACGGAGAGACGGCCGGCAATCGCCTTCACGCACGCGTCGCCCAGCGCGAACAGCGCAAAGCTCAGGAAGCCGAGGAAAATGCCTTTGGACATGCGCAGAGGTTGATCGGGATTGTCCCGGCCGGGCGGGATTCTCTTACGCAAAGCGATTCCGGTGGGGTCGTGTCAATCGACCTTGTCAGGGCCCAAGCGACCAGACCCGCCGGCATGGCCCTGGCGAGGGTCTGAGCGCATGCCGACCGCCCTCGTCCTGACCGCCCCCCGGACGCTCGCGTTCGAAGCTTTTCCCGAGCAGCCGCTGGAGCCCGACAACGTGCGCATCCGCACGCTTTATTCCGGCATCAGCGCCGGCACGGAGCTGTCGCAATACCGCGCGTCGAGCCCATTCATGGCGAAACGCTGGGACGAGGCGACACGGCTGTTTCGTCCGTCCGACCGGCCGAGTTGGGACTATCCGGTGCGCAGCCTCGGCTATGAGGAGGTCGGCGAGATCGTCGAGGTGGGCAGCGCGGTCGCCGACATCCGCGTGGGGCAGCCGGTTTTTGGGACATGGGGGCACCGGACGCACCATGTCGCGACGCGCGACTTTGTGCTGCCGCGCCTCCTCCCGGAAGGCGCCGATCCGCGCATCGGCATCTTTTCGCATATCGGCGCGGTCGCGCTGAACGGCGTGCACGATGCGGCCATCCGCATCGGCGACGTCGTCGTGGTGTTCGGGCTCGGCGTGCCCGGACAGATCGTCGCGCAGGCGGCGCGGCGCTCGGGTGCGCATGTGATTGGCGTCGATCCCATTCCCGAGCGGCGCGACAAGGCGCTAGAGCTCGGCGCCGCCGAAGCGCTCGACCCCAATTCCGGCTCGGTCGCCGAGATCGTCAAGGAGAAGACCGAGGGACGCGGCGCCGACGTGGTGATCGAGGTGACCGGCGTCGCCGCCGCCCTCAACGAGGCGATCCGCACCGCCGCCTATTCGGCCCGCGTCGTCGCGCTCGGCTTCTTCCAGGGCGAGGCCAAGGGTCTCCTCCTCGGCGAAGAGTTCCACCACAACCGGATCAATCTCGTCTGCTCGCAAATCTCCGGAGTGGCGCCGGAGGCGAGCTATCGCTGGACGAAGCTGCGGCTCTGGCAGACGGCGATCCGGTTGCAGCACGATGGCGCGCTCGACCTCCTGCCGCTCATCACCGATATCGAGGGCTTTGAGGACGCGCCCGCGCTGTTCGCCCGGCTCGACGCTGGCCCGCCGGGCATCTTGCAGTCCATGCTCCGCTTCGAAGGCGCGCCGTGACGCCGCTCCGCGTCGCCATCCTCGGCCCGGGGGCGATTGCGGCGAGGCACGCCGCTGCGGTCGCCGCGATGCGCGATGAAGCGCAACTCGTCGCCGTTTGCGGGCGCGATCCCGCCAAGGCGCAGGTTTTCGCGGCGGAGCACGGCGGCAAGGCCTACGAAAATCGCGACCGCATGCTCGACGAAGCGGCGCCCGACATCCTCATCATCGCCCTCCCGCCTTTCGCGCATACCGATGAGGTCGCGGCCGCCGCCGGGCGCGGCGTCCACATGCTGATCGAGAAGCCGATCGCGCTGGACAATTCGCAGGCCGACGCCATGGTCGCGGCAAGCGAGGGTGTGAAGACGCAGGTGGGCTTCATGTACCGCTACGGCGCGGCGGTGCGAAGCTGGGAGGCGAGCAGCCCGGGCCGCGTCGGGCTGTTCGCCGGGCGATTCCATTCACACGCGCTGCATGCCCCGTGGTGGCGCGAGCGGGCGCTCTCCGGCGGCCAGATGGTGGAACAAGCGATCCACATGATCGACCTGGTCCGCGTCCATATGGGCGAGCCGCAGACCGTCTATGCGCGCACGGCGAACCTCTTCCACAAGACCGTGCCGCGCTACACGAGCGAGGACGTCAGCGCCATCGTGTTCGGCTTCGACGACGGGCGGATCGCCACGCTTAATGCCACCAACGCCGCCGTACCGGGCACGTGGGCGAAGGAATGGCACCTCGTCGCCGAGCGCGCCGCGGGCCATTTCACCGACTGGAACACCGGCACGATCACGCACACAATCGGCCCGGTTCGCAGCGAGGCGGTCGCCGGCACGGAAGACGTTTTCGAAGCACAACTTCGCGATCTCGTCGCGGCCATCCGCGAAGACCGCCCGGCGCGCGTGCCGATGTCGGAGGGCGCGGCGTCGCTGCGTCTGGCGCTTGCAGCCCGGCGCTCGGCCGACGAGCGGCGGGAAATCCTGGTGTGAATTTCGATCCGGCCGCGCTCTGCTTCAATGGGCGGGTGCGGCTCGGCGGCATGGCGCCGCTGATCGACGGCGCGGCCATCGAATGCAGCCGGCCTGCGCTGGCTGAAACCGCGGATAACTGGTCGGTGGAGTGGCCGCTTAGCGGCCGTTTCCCCGGCGCCCGCATGCGGCTGCTGATCTCGCAACGCCTCGAGCTCCGCTTGGCGCTGGCCGGTTTTGAACCCGGCGCGCCCATCGAATTCCTTCGGCCTGCGCTTCGGCGAAACGGCCAATGTGCGCGCCTATTTGCGGATGGGTTACCAGAGCTGGGACGGCAGCTATTTCGTCGAGCCGGACGCGCTCAGCGGCCTCATCCCCGACCCAAAGATGCTGACCGGCCATGCGATGACGGCGCTGCTGCCGCGGCGCGGGGCCGGCGCGGTGGTGCTCGGCTTCGTCAGGCACGACCGCTTCCAGCACCGCTTCCGCTTCGCCGTCGCCGGGCCGCTGGCGATCGACGTGGAGACGCTGTGGGACCGCATCCCGCACGACGGGACGCTCGAGACAGAGCCGCTGCTGCTGTTCGGCGGCAATGAGGTCCAGCCCGCCTTGCAGCTCTGGGCCGAAATCGTCGCGCGGGAGCAGAAAGCCCGGCCGGCGCGTCAGCGCATCACCGGCTGGTGCTCCTGGTACAGCCTCTATGCCTCGATCGACGAGCCGACGATCCTGGAGCACCTCGAAGCCGCCAGGACATTCCGCGACGAGCGGAAAGTGCCGCTCCGCGTCTTCCAGATCGACGACGGCTTTACCCCCGAGATGGGCGACTGGCTAGACGCCAAGCCGCAATTCCCGCGCGGCATGGCGCCGCTCCTCGCCGAAATCCGCGGCGCGGGTTTTGTTCCCGGCCTGTGGATCGCCCCGTTCATGGTGGGGAACCGCAGCCGGCTCTTCCGCGAGCACCCCGACTGGGTGGTGCGCGAGCGCGACAGCGGCGAGCCGCTCGCCACCTACAAATTCTACGGCGAGTTCCGCTGGCATAAGCGCAGCGAGGAATATTACACGCTCGACGTCACTCACCCGGAGGCAGAGGCGTATATCCGCGCGGTGTTCAGGATCTGGGCACGGGGCTGGGGCGCCGGCTATTTTAAAACGGACTTCATGCTGCTCGGCTCGGAATATGGTCCGGACCGCGCCGTCTGGCACAGGCCGGGCCTGACGAGGATCGAAATCTGGACTCGCATGGCGCGGCTCATCCGCGAGGAGATAGGGGAGGCGCTGTGGCTCGGCTGCGGCTGCCCGCTCTTCGCCTCCGTCGGCTTCGTCGACGCGATGCGCATCGGCCGCGACGTCGGCGTGTCCTGGAAGGGCAATCATTCGGCGGAATCGCTGCTCCGCGACCAGACCTCGCGCAACTTCGGCCACGGCATTCTCTGGCAGGCAGACCCCGACTGCATCCTGCTCCGCGACCGCTTCCACTCGCTGACCGAGGCGGAGGTGCGCTCGCTCGCTTGCTTCGCGGCGCTTTCCGGCGGCGTGCTGATGACCAGCGACCATCTCCGCGAGCTGCGGCAGGACAGGGCCGAGCTGTTCGCGGAGCTGTTATCGAAGGAGGCGGGAAGCTGCGACTTTCCTCTGCTCGGCAACGGCGCCATCCGCTACGCACCCGCCACGGCTGCGGACGGCGCCTCGACGCTCGCCGCAGAGGGCGATCCGGTCATCGTCCAGCGCGTCCGCAGGGCCGACGGCAGCACGCTGGTGAACGTCTTCAACACCGGCGATGCGGACGCCGAGCGCCTGCTGCCGTGGAGCCTGGCCGGGGAAAGCGGCCCCGTTCCGATCACTACGCGATTCGGCCTGCCTGCCGCGGTGGAGTATGCCGGCGTGACCGTCACAATCCCGCCGCACGCTTCGCATCTGCTGATCTTCCGACTATCCAAAGATTAGCGGCGAGCTGGCTGTCCAGATTGCATCATCGCCGGAGCGGCGCAGCGGAGGTATCGGGGGAACCAAGATCGAGCTCCGCGGGGCTCCCCTCAGCATCGAGCGTGGCGACAATATTCCGCAATATCTTGAGCGCCTTCCGCAGCACGGCGTTGTGCTTCTTGCGGATATGGAACGCCACGAATACCGGCTGCGCGATGTGCGGAGCATCCACGACGAGATGGAATTTTCTCGTTTCGAGGAGCTCGCGCGCTGACGCCCGCGGCAGATAGGCCGACCCGCCCCGGTGCTGCATGAAATCCAGCGCCAGCGAGCCGAGGCCGACGGACAAGGGAGCGAGGCTGAAGTCGGGCAGAAGCTCGGAATGGACGACGTCGAAGGCCGGAGAATAGCCGACGCGGATGTAGCCCTGCGGGTCGACATCGGAAAGGCGCGACGCATCCGCCGAGACCAGCTGGAAAGTCTCGGTGAAGATCTGCTCGTAGATGATTTCCGGCAGATAGCGCGGCGTGTAGACCACGCCCACATCCGTGACTCCCGCCACGATGTCGGCAATCATCTGCGGCGAGTAGTCGGCCTCCACATGGATCGCCGTCTCCGGGATCGCCGTCCGGAGCCTGGCGACCCATTCGAAGAGCAGCGGCTTGATCAGGCTCACCTGCGCCGCGATCCGGAGCGCGCCGGTGAAGCGGTGCAGGCGGCCGAGCTCCTGCTGAGCCAGCTTCCACGAGAGCTTGATCGACCGGGCATAGGACGCGAAGCGCAGTCCCGCCGCATTGGGGTGCGCGCCGGCCCGACCCCGCTCGAACAGCACCGACCCGACGATCGTCTCCAGCGAGCGGATGCGGTCGCTTACCGTCGATTGGGTGACGCCGAGGCGCTCGGCCGTGCGGCTGAACGAGCCGCTGTCGAGGAGGTCGAGAAACGTGTCGATGAGATCGAGCTGCATTCAACCATCGGAAATTCCGATTGAATGCTACCTTATTGCGCCGTTTCCAGTCCAGGCGGCTCTCCGCATTCTATGCCGTTGACCGCTTCGCGCGATGGCGAGATCTGGAGGGCGGAATGTTCATCGTCGATTGCGACTGTCACAATTACTGGTGCAGCGCGACGGTCCTGGAGCCCTACCTCGAACCGACATGGCGGGACTATTTCGTCCGCGGCGAGAAAACCGGCCCGGTCGGCGCCTTTCCGCACGGCCACCGCCCGTGGTTTCACCCCGAAGGCTTTTCCCGTCACGACGTGCGGCCGGAGACGGAAGACGACAACTACCGCATCATGAAGGAGAAGCACCTCGACAAATACGGCATCGGCATTGCCATTCTCACCGGCGACGAGCCGATCGAGGCGTCCACGCTCGCCAACCCGCACTATGCGATGGCGCTCTGCCGCGCCTACAACGATTACCAGATCGACTATTGGCTACCCAAGGACGACCGGTTCTTCGGGTCCATCATTGTCGCGCCGCAGGATCCGCATCTCGCCGCGAAGGAAATCCGCCGGCTCGGCGGCCATCCGCGGATCGTCCAGGTGCTCGCCTCCCACGGCGCGCAGCGGCCGTATGGCGACCCGTTCTATCACCCGATCTACGAGGCGTGCGCCGAAGTCGGGCTGCCCTTCGCCATCCATCTCGGCGGGCAGGGGGGCGTCAACTCCAATGCGATCGCGGCGGGCCCGAGCACGTTCTTCTGGGAGACGCACGCGATCCTCCCGCAATCCGCGATGACGCACCTGGCCAGCATGATCGCCCAGGGCGTCTTCGAGAAATGGCCCTCGCTCTACTTCGTCATCATCGAGTGCGGGGTCGCCTGGGTGCCCTCGGTGCTTTGGCGGCTCGATTCCAATTTCAAGGCGCTCCGCAAGGAGTCGCCTTGGCTGAAAATGCTGCCGTCGGAGTATTTCAGGCGGAACATCAGGATGAGCACGCAACCGCTGGAGCAGCCTGAAAAAATCCAGCACCTCTGGTCGACCCTCGAAGCGATGGACGGCGAGAACACGCTGCTCTTCGCCTCCGACTATCCGCATTGGGATTACGATGCGGTCGACCGGCTGCACATCCCGCCGCAATGGCGCGAGAAGATCTTCGGGCTGAACGCATTGCAGGTCTATTCGCGGCTGCCGCGGCTGCAGGCGTCCGCGGTGGCGGTGGCGTAGGCGCGGGGACAGCATGGCCGAAAAGCAATTCGCCTGCGCGACTTCGGACGTTCCGCCGGACCGGGCGAAGATCGTGACGCTGAACAGCCGCTCCATCGGCATCTTCAATGTGAAGGGGAGCTACCACGCGCTTCTCAACGTCTGCCCGCACCGCGGCGCCGCGCTCTGCGAGGGCCCGGTATCCGGCACGACCTGCACGACCGACGGCAGGGAGTTCGTCTACGGCCGCGAAAACGAGATCATCCGCTGCGCCTGGCACGGCTGGGAGTTCGACATCCGCACCGGCGAGTTTTTGGTCAATCCGCGGATAAAGGCGCGCACGTATCCGGTTACTGTGGAAGACGAAGCGATTTACGTGCATGTTTAGGTTTGCACCTCGCTAGCGAAAACCAAAAGCCGCAGCGAATTTCCGGGAGGGAAACATGACAAGACAGATCGAGTTTCTGGCGCGCGAGGCGGTGCGCGGCCGGCTGAACCGGCGCGACTTTCTGGGCCGCGCCGCGGCGCTGGGGCTGACCCTGCCGGTCGCGTCGAAGCTTTTGTCGTCGACCGCGCTGGCCCAGGGCCCGCAGAAGGGCGGCGACCTGATCGTCGGGCTGGTCGGCGGCGAGTCGACCAACAGCCTCGACCCGGCCTCCTGGCTCAGCCAGGTGCCGCAGGTGTTCGGCAAGACCTGGGGCGAGACCCTCGTCTATTCCAACCCGGAAGACGGCTCGCCGGTGCCGCTCCTGGCCGAATCCTGGACTGCTTCCGACGACGTCAAGCAATGGACCTTCAAGATCCGCAAGGGCGTGACCTTCCACGACGGCAAGGAGATGACGGCCGAGGACGTGGTGGCGACGCTGAAGCGGCACGCCGACCCGGAGGGCAAGTCCGGCGCGCTCGGCATCATGGAAGGGATCGGCGACATCAAGGCCGACGGCGACAACGTCGTGATCACGCTGGCGAGCGGCAACGCCGACATGCCGCTTCTGTTGAGCGACTACCACCTGGTCATCCAGCCGAACGGCGGCGTCGACGATCCGGCCGCCGGCATCGGCACGGGCCCCTACAAGGTGGAGGTGAACGAGCCGGGCGTCCGCCACGTCGGCACCAGATACGAAAACCACTGGCGCGACGACGTGGGCTTCGTCAACTCGGTCGAGATCCTGGTGATGAACGACACGACGGCGCGCATGTCGGCGCTGCAATCGGGCCAGGTGCACATCATCAACCGCGTCGAGCCGAAGACGGTGGAGCTGCTGAAGGGCTCGCCCAACGTGATCATCGAGCGGGCGCCGTCGAAGGGCCATTACGTCTTCATCATGCACTGCAACACGCCGCCCTTCGACAACAAGGACCTGCGCATGGCGCTGAAGCTGGCGATGGACCGCGAGGCGATGGTCAACCAGATCCTGCAGGGCTACGCGACGATCGGCAACGATTTCCCGATCAACGAGGCCTATGCGTTCTTCCCCGAGGGCATCGAGCAGCGCGTCTACGATCCGGAAGAGGCGAAGCACTATTACCAGAAATCCGGCCATTCCGGCCCGATCCTGCTGCGGACCTCGGAGGTCGCCTTCCCCGGCGCGGTGGACGCGACCGTGCTCTACCAGCAGCAGGCGGCGGCAGCCGGCATCCAGATCGACGTGCGGCGCGAGCCGGGCGACGGCTACTGGGACCAGGTGTGGAACGTGCAGCCCTTCTGCGCCTCCTACTGGGGCGGCCGGCCGACGCAGGATTCCATGTATTCGACGGCCTATTACTCCAAGGCGGACTGGAACGACACGCGCTTCTTCCGCGAGGATTTCGACAAGCTGCTGCTGGAGGCGCGCGGCGAGCTCGACCCGGCCCGCCGCGAGGAGCTCTACCGCCAGATGGCGATCATGGTGCGCGACGACGGCGGCCTGATCCTGCCGATGTTCAACGACTTCATCGACGCGCATACCGACCAGGTGCAGGGCTGGGTGCGCGACCCGAACTACGAGATGTCCGGCCTCAGCGCGCCGATCCGCGTCTGGCTCGCCCAGTAGGCCGTCGGAGCAAAGTGGCCAGACCGGTTCGGTCTGGCCACGTAAGATCAGCCGCACCGAGCGTGGGCGGATCGGCCCACGCCTCCGGTGCCCGCGCCGTCGGGTCTGGTGCATTGCAAATGAGCGCCGTCGAGACTTCGCGCCGGGAGCGGGGCACGCGCCAAAGGCGGCGCGAGCGCTCGGAGCGATCCAACCTCGCCGGCCCGGCCTATCTGACGCGGCGAATCCCGACCTACGCGCTTCTGCAGGAAGAAGAGCTTCTGCGGATCGAGGCGGTCGCCGACCGGATCTTAGCCGAGATCGGCATGGAAATACGCGGCGACGCCGAAGCCCTGGAGCTGTTCCAGCGCGCCGGGGCCCGGATTGAGGGCGAGCGGCTCCGGTTCGAGCCCGGGCTCGTCCAAGAGCTCTGCCGGTCGGCGCCGCGGCAGTTCCGGCAGCATGCGCGAAATCCCGCGCGCTCCGTCGAGATCGGCGGCGAGCACATCGTCTTCGCGCCGGCTTACGGGTCTCCCTTCGTTTATGACCGGGAAGCGGGACGGCGTTACGGCACGCTTGCGGATTTCGAGAACTTTGTGAAGCTCGCCTATCTGTCGCCCGAGCTGCATCACTCCGGCGGAACAGTCTGCGAGCCGGTGGACGTCGCCGTCAACAAGCGCCACCTCGACATGGTCTATGCGCATCTGCGCTGGTCCGACAAGGCGCTGATGGGCTCTGTTACGGCGGCGGACCGTGCCGAAGACTCCCTCGCGATGTGCCGCATCGTCTTCGGCGACGCCTTCGTCGACTCTAACTGCGTTATCCTCGGCAACATCAACGTCAATTCGCCGCTGGTCTACGACCAGACGATGACGCGTTCGCTGCGCGCCTACGCGGCCGCCAACCAGGCCGCGGTCGTGGTTCCCTTCATCCTCGGCGGTGCCATGGGGCCTGTCACCACGGCCGGCGCCATCGCCCAGGCGCATGCGGAAACGCTTGTCGGCGTGGCCCTCACGCAGCTGCAGCGGAAAGGCGCACCGGTCATCTACGGGAACTTTCTGTCCTCGATGGCGCTCAGATCGGGCGCCCCCACCTTCGGCACGCCGGAGCCGGCCTTGGGCTCGCTGGTGGTCGGTCAGCTCGCCCGCCGGGCAGGCCTGCCGCTGCGCTGCTCCGGCGCCTTCACGTCGTCAAAAGTTCCTGACGGACAGGCGATGCTGGAGAGCGCGATCTCCATGCAGGCCGCCATCCTGTGCGGCGCGAACTTCATCCTTCACTCGGCCGGATGGCTCGAGGGCGGCCTCGCCATGGGCTACGAAAAATTCGTCATGGATGCCGACCTCTGCGGCGCGCTCCAGGTCTATGTCCAGGGACTGGCGATCGGGGACGAGGACCTGGCGCTCGATGCGTTCCGGGAGGTGGGGCCCGGCAACCACTTCTTCGGCTGCGCCCATACGATGCGGCACTACGAGAGCGCCTTCTGGGATTCAGCGATCGCCGACAACAATTCCTTCGAGCAGTGGCGCGATGCCGGCGGCAAGGCGGCCGACGAGCGGGCGCACGCGCGGTGGCAGGCGATGCTGGCGTCCTACGAGCCGCCGCCGATCGATCCCGGCATCGACGACGCGCTTCGCGATTTCGTGGCCCGGCGCAAAGCCGCGGACGCGGACCGCTGGTATTGACGCGCAGGCAGAGCCCACGAATTCGATGAGAAAGGCATCCTGATGGAAGCGCATGCGCGGGTGGTGGTGATCGGCGGCGGCGTGGTGGGCTGCTCGATCCTCTATCACCTGGCGAAATTCGGCTGGACGGATGTCGTTCTTCTCGAGCGGAACGAGCTCACCTCCGGCTCGACCTGGCACGCCGCCGGCGTCATCCACACGATCAATGCCGACTCCAACATCGCCCGGCTGCAGGGCTATACGATCAACCTCTACAAGGAGCTCGAAGAGCTGACCGGCCAGTCCTGCGGCATCCATCGGCCGGGCGGCATCTATCTCGCCTCCACTCCGGAGCGTCACGATTACCTCAAGCAGGAGCGCGCCAAGGCCCGCTATATGGGGCTGGAGACGGACTTCATCTCGCTGGAACACGCGCGCAACCTCAACCCGCTGATCGATCCCTCGAAATATCTGGGTGCGCTGTTCGAGCCGGTCGACGGCCACGTCGACCCGTCGGGCGTCACCCAGGCCTACGCGCAGGGCGCTCGGCATTACGGCGCAAGAGTCTGTCGCCATACGCCGGTGATCGAGACCAATCCGCTCCCCGACGGCGGTTGGCAGGTGGTCACGCTGAATGGGACGATCCGCGCCGATATCGTCGTCAACGCGGCGGGCCTGTGGGCGCGCGAGGTCGGCAGGTTGGCGGGAATCGACCTGCCGGTGCAGCCGATGGAGCACCATTACCTCATCACCGAGACGATCCCGGAGGTGCGCGACCACGGCAGCGAAGTGGCGGTGACCGTCGATTACGAGGGCAATGCCTATACCCGCCAGGAGCACGACGGGCTGCTGCTCGGCACCTACGAGACGAACTGCGTTCCCTGGGCGGTGGGCGGTACGCCGCTCGACTTCGGCCACGAGCTCCTGCAGGACGATCTCGCCCGCGTCAGCGAGCGGCTGGAGACGGCGTTCGAGCGCATGCCGGCGCTCGGGCGCGCCGGCATCAGGAAGGTGATCAACGGCCCCTTCACCTTCGGGCCCGACGGCAATCCGCTGATCGGACCGGTTCCCGGCCTCAAAAATTACTGGACGGCGGTCGGCGTGATGGCCGGCTTCTGCCAGGGCGGCGGCGTCGGCCTATGCATGGCCGAGTGGCTGATCGACGGCGAGCCGTCGATCGACGTCTGGGGCATGGACGTCGCGCGCTTCGGCGAGTTCGCCACGCGCGACTGGGGGACGGTGAAATCGGCGGAGAATTATTCGCGCCGCTTTATCCTGACCTATCCGAACGAGACGCTGCCGGCCGGGCGGCGGCAGAAGACCACGGCTCTCTACGACCGGCTCGTCGCCCGCGGCGCGGTGATGGGCGTCAGCTTCGGCCTGGAGCACGCGCTGTGGTTCGCCGGCAGCCCCGACGCGGCCACGGAGACGCCGACCTTCCGCCGCTCCAACGCTTTTCCGTTCGTCGCCGAAGAGGTCCACGCCGTCCGCAGCGCCGTCGGCCTGCTGGAGATCGCCAATTACGCCAAGCACGAGGTGAGCGGGCCGGGAGCTGAGGAATTCCTCGACCGGATGCTTGCCAACCGGCTGCCCAAAAACGGCCGGCTGGCGCTGACGCCGATGCTGACGCCAAAGGGCAAGCTCTATGGCGACCTGACAGTGGCGCGCCTCGGCGATGATCGCTTCATGCTGTTCGGATCGAGCGCGGCGCAGAACATGCATCGCCGCTGGTTCGAGATGCATCTGCCGCAAACGGGGGTCGCCTACCGCAACCTCACCGACCAGCTGCACGGACTCGCCATAGCCGGGCCGATGAGCCGCGAGCTCCTGTCGCGCGTCACACGGGAGGACGTCAGCGGCGCCGCACTGAAATTCCGCGACGTGCGTCCGCTGGTGGTCGGCAACGTCCCCGTCCTGCTGGCGCGCGTCTCCTTCTCCGGCGAGCTCGGCTTCGAGCTCTACTGCGCGCCGCACTACCAGCTGCGCCTCTTCGAAGCCCTTGGGGAGGCCGGGCGGGATCTCGGCCTAAAACTCTATGGCGGGCGGGCACTGATGTCGATGCGGCTGGAAAAGAACTGGGGCGTCTGGACCATGGATTACCGCCCCGATTTTACCGCCGTCGAATCCGGCCTCGACGCGTTCGTCGCCTTCGATAAATCCGCCGATTTCATCGGCAAGAACGCGGCTCTCGCTGAGCGGAACAACGGCCCGGCCCGCAAGCTCGTCGCCCTGGTCGTTGCGACCAAGGACGTCGACTGTGTCGCCGACGAGCCGATTTCCCATGACGGCCGGTGCGTCGGCTACGTCACGTCGGGCGGCTTTGGCCATACGGTCGGGAAGAGCCTCGCAATGGGCTATGTGCCGACGTCTTTGGCTGCCGACGGCACGCCACTGCAAGTCGAGCTTCTCGGCTCGTTCTACGACGCCGTCGTCGTAGCAAAACCCAGCTACGATCCCGAAGGCGCCCGGATGCGCGCCTAACGCCTGCCCTCCGATCATTCAAGCGGGCCAGCCATAAATTCCCTCACCCGAACGGCAGCCCGACGTAATTCTCCGCCAGCGCCGTCGAGGCGGCCCGCGAGCCGACGAGATAGTCGAGCTCGGCGAGCTGCAGTTTTCGGCCGAATGGGCCGGTTTCAGGGAAAAGATGCAGGAGCGACGTCATCCACCAGGAGAAGCGCTCCGCCTTCCACACCCGGCCCAGGCATTTTTGCGAATAGTTTTGCAGGCCCGCATCGGAATTCTCCGAATAATGCTCGACGAAGGCGCGCGCCAGCAACCGGACGTCCGCTGCGGCAAGGTTGAGGCCCTTGGCTCCAGTCGGCGGCACGATATGGGCGGCGTCGCCGGCCAAAAGCAGCCGGCCGAAGCGCATCGGCTCGGCGACGAAGCTGCGGAGCGGCGCAACGCTCTTCTCGATCGTCGGGCCGGTGACCAGCGCCACGGCCGCCCCGCCGTCCAGCCGCATCCGGAGCTCGTCCCAGAAGCGTGTATCCGGCCAGTCCTCTACTCTGTCGTCGGCGGGGCATTGCACGTAATAGCGGCTCAGGTGCTCCGAGCGCATGCTGCAGAGCGCAAAACCCCGCTCGTGGTTGGCATAGATGAGCTCGGGCGAGACAGGCGGGACCTCCGCGAGCACGCCCAGCCAGCCAAAGGCATAGGCGCGCTCGAAAACGTTCAGTGCGTTTGGCGGCACGCTCCTGCGGCTCACGCCGTGAAAGCCATCGCAGCCGGCGACGAATTCCGCGCTGAGCTTGCGGAGTTCGCCGTGGTGGCGATAGGTCACGGTCGGGCTTGCCCCTTCGAAGCCGGCGACGGCGACGGCTTCCGCCTCGTAGAGCGGCTCCACGCCGTCCGCCGCGAGCGCGTCCATCAGGTCGCGCGTGACCTCGGTCTGGCCGTAGATCGTCACGTGGCCGCCGGCTAGCGCCTCGAAATCGATGCGGTGGCGCGCGCCGCCGAAGCAGAGCTCGATGCCGCGATGCACGAGCCCCTCGCGATGGAGCCGCTCCGCCACGCCCGCCTCCTCCAGGAGCTCGACCGTGCCGCGCTCCAGGACGCCGGCGCGGATCCGCGACAGCACGTATTCGCGGCTTCGCCGTTCCAGCACGACGTTGGCGATGCCGTTCCGGGAGAGGAGCCGCGACAGTAGCAGCCCGGCCGGCCCGGCGCCGATGATGGCGATCTGCGTGTCCAAAGCGGGCCTCCGTCCCGATCCTATTATTGCTGCCGCCGGCCGCCTGTCACGCGGCTCCACTGCGGGCCCGCGCCGCTGGATTGAACCCGCAGGTCGTCGCAAGCGTTCTAGGGGCGTGCGGGTTGCCGGCGTTCTCCACATTTGTTCTTGATATGTTCTAAGATGCTCCCTATTTTGGACCCATGTTGAATCGAGCCGAACAGCGCCTCCCCTCTCCCGCCCCGGCGCCTAAAACCGGGCTGCGCGGGCGTCGGCCGGCCGGCCCGCAGGAATCCGACATCTTTGGCGACCGCCGCCGCGGGCGGGGCGCGCAGACCAACATCTCCGGCCGTTACGAGCCGGAAGTCCGCGAGGCGTTCGACGACGAATGGGACTCGCTCGCCGAGTTGCCGACGATCAGGACCGAGGTGCAGATCGAGCGGGCGCGCAAGATCATCACGCGCAACCAGTCGCCCGACATCTCCTTCGACCGCTCCATCAACCCCTATCGCGGCTGCGAGCACGGCTGCTCCTACTGCTTTGCGCGGCCGACGCACGCCAATATGGGCCTCTCCCCCGGCCTCGACTTCGAAACAAAACTGTTCGCCAAGCCGGACGCGGCAAAGCTTCTGGAGAAGGAGCTCGCCGCGCCTGGCTACGAGCCGCGCACCATCGCCATCGGCACCAACACCGATCCGTACCAGCCGATCGAGCGGCAATGGCGGATCATGCGGCAGATCCTTGAGGTGCTGTCGGAGGCGAACCACCCGGTCGGCATCGTCACCAAATCGGCGCTGGTGACCCGCGACATCGACATTCTTTCGTCGATGGCGGAGCGCGGTCTCGCCAAGGTGGCGCTGTCGCTGACGACGCTCGACCGCCGCCTGGCGCGCGCCATGGAGCCGCGCGCCGCCACGCCGCCGAAGCGCCTGGAGACGATGCAAAAGCTGTCGGAGGCCGGCATTCCCGTGACAGTGATGACGGCGCCGATCATCCCGGCGCTGAACGACATGGAGCTGGAGCGGCTCCTGGAGGCCGGCTACGCCGCCGGCGCGCGCGAGGCGGGCTACGTGCTTTTGCGCCTGCCGCTCGAGGTGAGCCCGATTTTTCGGGAGTGGCTGCAGGCCAATTACCCCGACCGCTACAACCACGTCATGTCGGTGATGCAGTCGATGCGCGGCGGCAAGGACTACGAATTCGGAGTGGGGCGTGCGGCAGCGCGGCAAGGGGCCCGTACGCCTGGATGATCGGCCGCCGCTTCGAGATGGCCGCAAAGCGCCTCGGCCTCAACACCGAGCGGCGAAAGCTCAGGACGGATTTGTTCACGCCGCCGGTGCCGGTCGGTGGACAATTGAAGCTCCTCTGAAGGAGGGCGATTGCGCGAGCGCCGGCTCCGGTCCTATCCGGAGCCATGGCGCTCGCCGAATCACCCGCCGTTCCCGTCCCGACCCTGAAGGCGGAACGTGCGCTGTTTCGCGCCGGCTTCAGCCGCGTGGCGGGGGTGGACGAGGCGGGGCGCGGGCCGCTGGCCGGGCCGGTCGTCGCCGCCGCCGTCATCCTCAACCCGAAAAAAATTCCCGCCGGCATCGCCAATTCAAAGCTCCTCGATGCGAAGCAGCGCGAGGCGATCTTCGAAAAGCTCTGCGCCACGGCGGAGATCGCCTTCGCCTTCGCCTCGGTGACGGCGATCGACCGCATCAACATCCTGCAGGCGACTCTGGTCGCCATGCGCCGGGCGGTGGCCGGGCTCGCCGGCCGGCCGGATGCCGTGCTGATCGACGGGAACGTGGTGCCGCGCGGCATCTCCTGCCAGACGCGTGCGATCGTCGGCGGCGACGGCACATGCCTATCGATCGCCGCGGCATCCATCGTGGCAAAGGTCGTCCGCGACCGGCTGATGACGCGCTGCGATGCGGTTTTTTCCGGCTACGGGCTCGCCTCGCATAAGGGCTATTCGACCAAGATGCACCAGGATGCGCTCGCCGCGCTCGGCCCCTGCCGCCTGCACCGCCGCAGCTTTGCGCCGGTCGCCGCTTGCTTCGAAGACGCCTGAGGCCGGACGCGCGCCCTCAGTTCAAATTCGAACGCACCGCCTGGATCGCCCGCTCCACGAGCTCGTCGCCGGTCCGCCCCGCCGCCTTGTCCGCCAGGATGCGCGCCGCCGCCGCGGCGGCGACGTCGATCGCGCGGCTGCGCACCTCGGCGACCGCCTGCGTCTCGGCCTGGGCGATCCGCTGCTCCACCGCCTTGGTGCGGCGCGTCACCAGCTCGGCGATGCGCGCCTGCGCCTCCTCGGTGAAGGCCGCCGCCTCGTGGCGGGCCTGGGTGATGATCGCGTCCGCCTCGGCTACCGCCTCCTCGCGGCGCCGCTGATACTCGGCCAGGAGCGCCTCGGCCTCCCGGCGGAGCCGCGCGGCATCCTCCAGCTCGGAGCGGATTTTTGCCGACCGCGCGTCCAGGGCGGCCGCGAGCTTCGCCGGGATCTTCATGTAGAGGAGCATGGCGATGAACACGAGCAGGCCCAAAAAGACCCAGAACGTCGCCCATGCGGTGGCGTTCATCGGATCAGGCCCCTTCCGCCATGGCGGCTCGCACGGCGAGCGCCACCTCGGCGACATTGGTCCGCGTGCCCAGCAACACCTCGACCATCGCCTCCGCCGCGTCCGTGGCGATCGCGTCGACTTCCGTCATGGCCCGTAGCTTCACCCCGTTGATGGTCGACTCGGCCGCCTCAAGCCTTTGCTGCAGCTCGGCCTCGACGCGGGCGCGGTGCGCCTCGATCTCGGCCTTGGCCTCGTTCCGCGCCGTCTGACCGATGCCGTGGGCGTTCTGCCGCGCCTCCGCTAGCGCCTGCTCGTAGGCGGCGACCGCCGCGTCGCTGTCCTGCTTCATCCGGCCGGCCGCGGCCAAGTCACCGGCGATGCGGTTGTCGCGCTCCTCCAGGATCGAGCCGATGCGCGGCAGCGCGACGCGGCTCATCAGCAGGTAGAGCGCGCCGAAGCAGATGACGAGCCAGAACAGCTGCGACCCGAAGGTCGCCGGATCGAACGGCGGAAAGAGGCCGTGCGCCTCGCCGCCATGCGCCTCGGTCGCCGCGTGGACCTCGCCTGCCGGCGGCTCTGCGTGCGGCTCGGCCTGCGCATAGGCTGGGGTGGTGAAGGTCAGCACCTGACATTCTCCGGCAGAGGCGGCTGCATGCGAACCGCCCTGCGAGCCTCTGCTCAGACGGCGAAGATCAGCAGCAGCGCGATCAGCAGCGAGAAGATCCCCAGCGCCTCCGTAACCGCGAAGCCGAAGATCAGCCGGCCGAACTGGCCGTCGGCGGCCGCCGGGTTGCGGATCGCGCCGGCGAGGTAGTTGCCGAACAGCGAGCCGAGGCCGATGCCCGCACCGCCCATGCCGAGGCAGGCTACGCCGGCACCGATATACTTGCCGGCATCCACGATGGCCTGTTCCATAACTTCTGTTCTCCTATCAGGGTGGGAAGAAAGCCCGCCCGTCAGTGCGACGGGTGGATGGCGTCGTTCAGATACATGCAGGTCAGGATCGCGAAAACATAGGCCTGCAGGAAAGCCACGAGCACTTCAAGCGCCGTCAGCGCCACGGTCATCGCAAAGGGAATGATGGCGCCGATCCAGCCGGCGAAGCCGAAGGCGCTCAGCATGATGATGAAGCTGGCGAACACTTTAAGGGTGATGTGGCCGGCCAGCATGTTGGCGAAGAGGCGCACGGAGAGGCTGATCGGCCGCGACAGGAACGACAGCACCTCG
The DNA here is from genome assembly GCA_963846475.1 of uncultured Alphaproteobacteria bacterium. Classification (GTDB taxonomy): domain Bacteria; phylum Pseudomonadota; class Alphaproteobacteria; order Rhizobiales; family Afifellaceae; genus DASWJZ01. The sequence continues at coordinate 1,176,052 of CAWJVZ010000004.1, forward strand.
ATCAGCACGACGAGCGGCAGCAGGTAGCCGGGCACCCCGTGCGGCACGAACAGCTTCATGAAGCCGAGGCCGTTCCGATAAAAGCCGTAGACGATGACCATCAGGATCACCGTCGCGGCAAGCGCGGCGGTGATGACGATGTGGCTCGTCACCGTGAAGAAATACGGCATCAGCCCGAGGAGGTTCAGGACCAGCACGAACATGAACAGCGAGAACACGAAGGGGAAGAACTTCATCCCTTCGGTGCCGGCGCTCTCGCGCAGCATCTTGGCGATGAACTCGTAGGACATCTCGGCCAGCGACTGCAGCCGGCCCGGCACGACCGCCCGCGAGCCGGTGGAGAGGATCAGGAAGCTGGAGATCAGTGCGACCGCGATGACCATGAACAAGGCGGAATTGGTGAAGGCGAGGTGGACGCCGCCGACATTACCCAGATCGAAAAGCTCGGTGATGCCGAACTGATGGATCGGATCGACCTTGTCGCCTGCTGCTTCTTCCACGCCTCAAATCCTCTCGGCCCGCCCGGGCCACAAAATTCACGGCATCCCGCCGCCCGTTCCCGCGTCCTTCGCCGCGGCCGCCGAAGACATCCGGTTGGCCGCCCGCACGACGTTCAGCACGCCGGCGCAGAAGCCGAGCAGGAGGAGGCCGATCAGCCCCCATGGCGACGTTCCCGCCACCTTGTCGAGCCCCCAGCCGAGCGCCGCTCCGACCAGCACGCCGGCGACGAACTCGCTCGCCAGCCGGAACGCCTGGCCGTAATCCGTCCCGCGCGAACGCGCCGCCCGCTCCGCCCCCGCGCGCTCCTGCCTCTCGGCATCGAGCTCGCGCGACAGACGATCCAGGCGCCCGGCGAGCTCGGCATCGGAAAGCGGAGCGCCGCCCGCTTTGCCCGATCCGCCCTGCTGAGCCGCCATTCGAATGTCCGAGGAAGCCGCTTTCGATGACGTGGAGACAGGCCGGCGACGGCGGAGACCCCGCCGAAGCCGGCCGCACCATAGTTTTGGGGCAGAACGGTGTCAAGAACAGGGTAGGCGAACTAAACTGTTGAAACTGCTCGGACTTCTGTCCCGAAACAAGTTGCCGCAGCGGGAGTGGTGTGAACACGCCTGGCGGAGTGCTGAAGGTCCACGACCACGCCCTGAAATGTTCTTGCCTTGGTGAACCATTCAATGGGCGCCCTAGCCGGATTCCAGCTCCTGGTAACGGGGCAAGGCGATGGCAACAGATGAAATGACCTCAGGCAACCTTCCCCGGTGAGAGGGGGCTGTCTTGGTGTTGAAATGAGTCTGTGGGGTGCGATCCATAAGCGTCGGCTTCGGGCAACTCGCTCGATAAGCGGAAGAATGTTACCTGGCACGGGGCATCGTCCACTGGTGTCAGATCCAAGCGAAACGGACCGCAATTGAAAAATTCCAAGGTGATCTGTCCGTCCCAACCCGGCTGAAGCCACGGCGCGGTCCGGTGAACGGTCAATCCGACGCGGGCGTAGCTGCTCCGCCCTTCGACTCTTGCGATTAGATTGCGAGGAATCCAGACAAGTTCAAGGGTCTGCCCAAGGATAAATTCATGTGGTTCCAGACAATGCGACTCCCGCTTATCAAAGCTGTCGAAATGCTGATATGTCCGTTCGATCCAAAGTTTGCTGTCCGCGACGGACGCGATCCCGTTCTTTCCGAGAATGATCTTATGCTGAACGTTTGTTTTTAGTTTGGTGAACTTGTATCCGAGCCTCAGGTTGACTGACGCTTCTGCGAACTGGGTCGATTCTGGTAAAGGATCAAATCGAATCTCGCCTAAGGCGATCGCCGCTTTGATCTCTCTCTTTGACAGAATGCAACCGCTATGCGGCCATTGCTCGATCGGTTCGGACACTCGCGAGCCCCGCTGTTGAGAAGAATTCCCCCTTAATCCAAACCTCGATTACGTCGCCGAGAACCTGCTTCACTTTCGCACGGACGTACGATTGAGGAGGCTCCGTCCTAAGTTCCGACGCCTGAACGAATCCGGAAATTGGACCGTTCACAGTTTCGATTGACACAAGCAGCTCCTCTGAGAAGGGACCAGGCCGGACATCACACTCGATAGCCACAATATCTCCTGGTTGGAAGCTCATGCTACTCCCCCTTTTTGGTTGATTCATAGAGAAGCCTTTGAACTGTGATTCGGCAATCCGGGTGCGCCTTTGCTCTGATGTTTCAGAGGGCATGTGGCTGGTTTAACACGACGGGAACATAATGAGAACAGGCCCCAAGCATTCGCATATTAGGTCCTCGAATTCGGACAGCAGGTAGCGGCTAGCTCGCCTCGCGAAAACGCTCCGCGACCTCCAGATCGACAGAGACGACCTGCGACACCCCGCGCTCCGCCATTGTCACGCCGTAGAGGCGATCCATCCGCGCCATGCTGATCGGGTTGTGTGTGACCACGAGGAAGCGGGTGTCGGTGCGTTTCCGCATGTCGTCGAGCAGCGCGCAGAAACGCTCGACATTGGCGTCGTCGAGCGGCGCATCCACCTCGTCGAGCACGCAGATCGGCGAAGGGTTGGTCAGGAACACCGCAAAAATCAGCGACAGCGCCGTCAACGCCTGCTCGCCGCCGGAGAGGAGCGTCATCGTGGTCGGCCGCTTGCCCGGCGGGCGCGCCACGATCTCCAGTCCGGCCTCCAGCGGATCCTCCGAGCCGATCAGCGACAGCTCGGCCGTGCCGCCGCCGAAGAGCTGCTGGAAGAGGCTCTGGAAGTGCCCGTTCACCGCCTCGAAGGCGGCCAGCAGCCGCTCGCGCCCTTCGCGGTTGAGGCTCTGGATGCCCTGGCGGAGCCGCTTGATCGCCTCCTCCAGATCCTCCCGTTCCGTGCGCATGGAGTCGAGCCGCGTCTCGATCTCGCGCGCCTCCTCCTCGGCGCGAAGATTGACGCCACCCAGGCGCTCGCGTTCGGCCTTCAGCTTGTGCAGCCGATCCTCCACGGAGGCGGCGGCAGGCAGCGGGGCGCCGGCCTGGAGGCCGGCAAGGCCGCGGAGCTCGTCCACCGGCCGGCCGAAATGCTCGCGGATCTGCGACGCGAGCTCGTCCTTGCGGGCGCGCGCGGCGATCACCCGCTCCTCGTCGCGAGCCCGCTTCTCGCGGGTCTGGCCGAGCGCTTCGACCGCTGCACGCGCCGCCTGCGCCGCAGCGCGATGCTCCGCCTCCGCGGCCGCCAGGCTGTCGGAGGCCGCCGCGGCGTGCTCCTCCGCCGTGGCTGTCTCGTTCATCAGCTTGCGGCGGCGCTCCTCGAACGAGCCCGGCGCGTCGGCGAGTTGCGCGATGTCGGCCTCCAGGCGCGCCAGCCGCTCGCGCAGCTCCGCCTGGCGCTCCGCAGCCCGCTTCACCCGCGCCGACCAGCGCTCGCGCTCGGCGGCGAGATCGGCGGCGCGGCGCACGCGGCTGGTCTCCTCGTGCGCCGCCTTCTCCGCCTCCAGCCGTGTCTCCGCCGCCTTGCCGCGATGCTCGGCGAGCTTTGCCTGCAATTCGTCGCGGCGGGCCTGCAGCTCCGCATTGTCGGCCTGCGAATCGAGCGCCTCGCCGGCGGCGCGGAGCTCGATCCGGGCGGCGTCGGTGTCTGCCTCGATGCGCGCCAGCGCGCCGGCAAATGCGGAGAGCCGCTCGCCGATCCGGCTCGCCCGCCGCTCCGCTTCGCTCAGCGCATTGCGCTGCCGATCGACAGCCTGGCGGGCGTCGCGGACAGCCCTGCGGTCGTCGGCCTCCAGGCGCTCGGCGTCGGCGCGCACCTGCTTCGACGTCTCGAACAGCTCGAGCGACTTCTCGACGTGTTGTTTTGCCCGCTTCAGCTCCTGCACCAGGGCGGCCACGCGGTTGCGCTGCTCCAGCCGTTGCGCGCCCGCCGCCGCGGAGCCGGGCTTTGCGCAGAACCCGTCCCAGCGCCACAGGCCGCCGTCGCGGGTGACCAGGCGCTGGCCGGGGGAGAGCGTCGCCGCAAGCGCCGCGGCAGCCTCGGCGTTCGCCACCACGCCGACCTGCCGAAGGCGCCGTTCCAGCGGCTCCGGGCACTGGACGAAGACCGTCAGCGGCTCGGCGCCGGCGGGCAGCGGCGGGTCGTTCTTTCCTGTTCCCGGCCTGGCCCAATAGGCCGGCGCGCCAGGGTCGAGCGATGCGGCGAGGTCGTCGCCGAGACGCGGCGCCCAGTGCCTGCTCGTAGCCCGGCGTGACTTCGAGCGAATCGATCAGCGGAGGGAACCGCTTGGTTTTTTCCAAATCGAGGAGCTCGGCGAGCGTCCGCGCCTCCGCCTGCAATGCGCTGAGATTGCGCTCCGCCGCCTCGTAGGGAGCCCGGGCGCGCCGCTCGGTATCGCGTGAAGTGGCAAGCGCGGCTTCGGCCTCCTGCAGCTCGGCTTCCTTTTCGGCGAGATCGGCCTCCGCCGCGGCGAGGGAAGCTGCGGCTGCCTTGGTGGCGTCGTCACCGCCGTGCTCGGCAAAGAGCTTGTCGCGCTGCTTCAGGACGCTGGCGCGCTCCTCCTCCAGCCGGCGGAGCTTCCCCTGCGCCTCGCGCACCGCCCGCTCGTGCGCCGCGCGCTCGGCGGCAGCGGCGGCGAGCACGCCGGCCGCGGCGGCAAATTCCGCTTCGATCGCGGTCACCGCCGCGGCCGCCTGTTCGGCCAGCGCCCGCGCCGCGGCGATCCGGTCGGCCGATTCGGCGCCCTCGCGACGGAGCCTCGCCTCCTCCTCGTCGAGCCGCGCCGAAGCGGCATCGGCGTCGCTGCCTATCTCTGCCTCGTGCTTGAGATCGGCGGCAGCCTGAACACGGCGGGCCGAAAGCTCCTCCTGCCGCGCCTTGAGCTGCGCCTCCTCGCGGTCGAGCGCCTCGGCGGCAAGCTTTTGGCGCTGCAGCGCCGCGCCAGCGGCCGCGGCGCGATCCCGCAATTCCGGCAGGAGGGTGCCGGCGACGGCCTCGTTCCTCGCCGCCTCCGTCTGGCCGGCGGCGGCGGCCGCGAAGGCGACCTCCGCGGCGGCAAGCCCGGCCTCCGCTTCGGCGAGCCGCGCCAATGCGGCATCCCAGTTCACATTGTAGAGAATCGCCTCCGATTTGCGGATTTCCTCGGAAAGCTTTCTGTAGCGGACCGCCTGCCGGGCCTGGCGGCGCAACCCCTCCAGGCGCGTGCCGATCTCGTTCATCACGTCGTCGAGGCGCTCGATATTCTGCTCGGCCGCCTTGAGCTTCTGCTCCGCCTCGCCGCGGCGCGCATGCAGCCCGGAAATGCCGGCGGCGTCCTCCAGGATGCTCCGCCGCTTCTCCGGCTTGGCGGCGATCAGCTCGGCGATCTGGCCCTGGCGGACGAGGGCGGAGGAATGCGCCCCGGTGGCGGCGTCGGCCAGCAGCAGCTGCACGTCGCGGGCGCGCGCTTCGCGGCCGTTGATGCGGTAGGTGGAGCCCGCTTCCCGTTCGATGCGGCGGGTGATCTCCAGCGTCTCCGGACCCTGGCCCATCTTTGCATCGACCTCGCCGACCAGCGTCACCTCGGCGATGTTGCGCGCCGGCCGGTTGGCCGAGCCGGAAAAGATGACGTCGTCCATGCCGCCGCCGCGCATGGCCTTGTATGAGCTTTCGCCCATCGACGAAGCGGAGCGCCTCGACGAGATTGGACTTGCCGCAGCCGTTCGGGCCAACGATACCGGTGACGCCCGGCTGGATCGGGATGTCGGCGGAATCGACGAACGACTTGAAGCCGTGCAGGCGGAGGCGGGTCAGCTTCATCGCCGCGGCTCCGCGCCGGCTGCCCGCCGGCCGAGAGCGCCGCTAGAGCAGCGGATCGATCGCCTTCTGCAAGTCGTCAAGGGACAGAGCCCCTTCCATCTTCCGGCCGTTGATAAAGAACGTCGGCGTCGCCTGGACACCGAATTCGGCGCCGCGCGACCTCACGTTCTCCAATCCCTCGAACAGTGCCTGATTCGACAGGCAGGCTTCAAAACTTTGCTCGGTGAAGCCGAACGGCTTGGCCATCTCCAATATGGCGCCGCGCAAATCCTGCGACGAGAGCCATTTCTCCTGCGAGCGGAAATAGGTGTGGATGATCTCGAAAAAGCGGTCCGCCGGGGCGCAGCGCGCCACCATCGCAACCGCGTAGGCGGGCGCGTTCAGCGGAAACTCGCGGAAGATGTAACGCACCTTGCCGGAATCGATGTATAGCGGAGGCGGAAATCGTCGAAAGTCGTGGCGTCGAAATGCGCGCAGTGCGGGCAGCTCATCGAGGCATATTCGACGACGGTGACGGGAGCGCTCGCGGGCCCGAGCACCTTTTCGCCGAGCGCGCCCGGCGCATGCAGGTCCTCGACGTTCACCGTCGCTTGCGCCCAGGCGGCGGGAGAAAGCGTCAGGGCAGTCGCTGCGGACGCCGGCGATGAAAACGCGGCGGTCGATCTTGAGCATGTCACCATTCCTTGTTGGCGGGGCGATGGGAGCCGGTCGGCGTTGAACGGCGCCTGAACGGCGGCCCGGAATTGCTGGCTACATAGGCCACGCCATCCAGGCGCGAAACGCGCAAAAAGTCACGATCCTGCGAGAACGCGGCGGCCGAGCGCGCGGAGCGATTCTCGGAGCGGGCCCTCCACGCCGGCCAGCCGCTTCTCCAGCTCGGGCGGGCTTTCCGGCTCCGGCCGCTCCTTCGGCGAAGCCGTCCGCTTCCGGGCCGATCCGGTGCTGGACGATGCGGATCGCACCGACCGCGGGGTAGCCGAAATAGCCGTTCAGCCGCTCGCGCACCCGGTCCGTCTCGTAGGAAAACTGCAGCGCCAGCGACGGGTCGCAGCGGACGATCAGCGTCGCCGCCTTGCCGTCGCGCGGCCAGCGGATGCGCTCCGGCGCGGTGCGGCCGGCATAGGCCGCCCCGACGATGTCCGGCCACCACGAAATCAGCTCGGCCCGCGCCAGGCCGCGCTTGCGCACCAGCGGATCGAGCGCCGGGCCGATCAGCTCGGCAAGCGACTTGGCGCGGGGTTTTCCCGGTGGGGACAAGTGGACAGTGCTCCTCGCAGGGTTTCAATTGAGCGCCGGCCGGGCCACATTGGCGCGATGCCCGCGAAGCTAGCGAAGTCGGCCGGAGCCGCAAAGCCGATTCGGGAGCCCGCCCCGTTTCCATCCCCGTTATCCGCCGATCTCCTCGCCTGGTACGAGCGGCACGCCCGCATCCTGCCGTGGCGGGTCGGCCCGGCCGAGCGGCGCCGCGGCATAAGGCCCGACCCCTACCGCGTCTGGCTATCCGAGATCATGCTGCAGCAGACGACGGTGAAGGCGGTCGCGCCGTTCTTTCACAGATTCGTCGCGCGCTGGCCGACGATCGCCGATCTCGCCGCCGCGGCGGACGGCGAGATCATGGCCGCGTGGGCCGGCCTCGGCTATTATTCGCGGGCCCGCAACCTCATCGCCGCTGCGCGCGCCATTGCACCGCGCGCGCCCGCGCACTTGCCGCGCACTGCCGCCGCGTGGGCAGAATTGCCTGGCATCGGCGCCTACACATCGGCAGCCATCGCCGCCCTCGCCTTCGACCAGCCGATCGCGGTCGTCGACGGCAACGTGGAGCGCGTCGTCGCCCGGCTGCTTCGCCATCGACACGCGCATGCCTGCGGCCAAGCCCTTGATCCGCAACAGGGTTCAGCCCCTGGTGCCGCAGGACAGGGCTGGCGAATTCGCCGAGGCGCTGATGGACCTCGGCGCCACGATCTGCACAGCCAAAAAACCCGCCTGCCCGCTCTGCCCCTGGTTCGAGCCGTGCCTTGCCCGCCGGCAGGGCCGGCAGGCGGAGTTCCCGGTCAAGGCCGCGAAGAAACCGCGCCCTACCCGCTACGGCACCGCCTTCGTAGCGCGGCGCGCCGACGACGCAATCCTCCTCCGCCGCCGCTCGCCGGAGGGGTTGCTCGGCGGCATGAGCGAGGTTCCAGGCGACGAATGGCAGGAGACCCGGCCCGCCACCGCCGGCGCACCATTCGACGCCGATTGGGTCGCGCTCTCCCCGACAGTCGAGCACACCTTCACCCACTTCCATCTAAAGCTCTCGGTCTTGCGCGCGGATGTTGGCGAAGGGCTACACGCCCCCGCGGGTCATTGGTGGGCGCCCGCTGGCTCGCTTGCCGAACAAGCCTTGCCGAGCGTCATGAAAAAGGCCATCGAGGCCGCCTTCCCAGGCGCCACGAAACCGGCCAGAAGAGCATGACCACGGAAATCCGCCACATCGTCTTCGACGTTGGCAAAGTCCTGGTGAACTGGGAACGCGACCGGCCGTATCGCGACGTCATTCCCGACGAGGCGGAGCGCCGGCGATTCCTGGAAGAGATCTGCTCCATGGAATGGCACCAGACGCTCGACGAGGGCGCCGGCATCGACGACGCGATCGCCAAACTGAGCGCAAGATTCCCGCACGAGGCGGAGCGCATCAGAGCCTACAAGAGCCGCTGGCTGGACAGCATCCCGAGCGCGATCGACGGGACGGTGGAGATCCTCGAGGCGCTGGTAGCCCAGGGGCGCGACGTCACCGCGCTGACGAACTTCAACCAGGATCTCTTCCGCATCACCCGCGAGGCCTATCCCTTTCTCGACCTTTTCCGCGGCATCACGGTCTCCGGCGAGCAGCGGCTGGTAAAGCCCGATCCGGCCATCTTCGCGCATCACGCCGAAGCCTTCGGACTGGAGCCGGCCGCCACCTTATTCTTCGACAACTCGCCGCCCAACGTCGCGACCGCGGAGCAAGCCGGCTGGAACGCCGTGCTGTTCACCACGCCAGAGAGGATGCGGGAAGATCTCCGGCGTTACGGGATCGCCGTGTAAGGGCTCACGCCGCCATGCTCCCGCGGACCTCCGCCCGCAGCACGTCGATCGGCTGCAGGCGCCCCTCCGCCTCGACATGCCAAAAAGTCCAGCCGTTGCAGGCCTCCAGGCCCTGCACCGCCGCGCCGACGCGGTGGATCGAGCCGGCGTGCTGGCGTCCGCCGGCCTCGCAGAGGAGCGATCCGTCGGCGCGCACCGTCGCGGTGAAACGCCCGCGCTGGTCGGTGAGCACGTCGCCGGCGGCGATAAGCCCGGCTTCCAGCAGCGATCCGAACGGGATGCGCGGCTCCGCCCGCTTGCCTTCCACCACCTTGAGCACCGCACCGCTGGCCGGGCGCACGGCCTCGATCCGCCGCCGCGCCGCGGCGATGTAGTCGCGGTCGCGCTCCACGCCGATAAAATGCCGCCCAAGCTTTTTTGCCACCGCGCCGGTCGTGCCGGTGCCAAAGAACGGATCGAGCACCACGTCGCCCGGCTTCGAGGTGGCGAGCAGCACGCGGTAGAGCAGCGCTTCCGGCTTTTGCGTCGGGTGGATCTTAGCGCCCCCGGAATCCTTCAGCCGCTCCTCGCCGGTGCAGATCGGCAGCACCCAGTCGGAGCGCATCTGCAGATCGTCGTTGAAGGCTTTCAGCGCATCGTAATTGAAGGTGTAAGCCTTCGCATCGGCGGAAGGGCGAGGCCCAGATCAGCGTCTCGTGGGCATTGGCGAAGCGTCGGCCGCGGAAATTCGGCATGGGATTGGTCTTGCGCCAGACGATGTCGTTCAGCACCCAGAAGCCAATATCCTGCAGGATGGCGCCAACGCGAAAAATGTTGTGGTAGGAGCCGATCACCCACAGCGTCCCGTTCGGCTTCAGCACGCGCTTGCAGGCGAGCAGCCAAGCGCGCGTGAAGGCGTCATAGGCGGCGAAATCGGCAAAGCGGTCCCAATCTTCGTCGACGCCGTCGACGCGCGACTGGTCGGGCCGGTGCAGATCCCCGGAAAGCTGGAGGTTATAGGGCGGGTCCGCGAAGACGAGGTCGACGCTCCTTGCCGGAATTTTTTCCAGCGCCGCGATGCAATCCCCCTCCAGGATCACGTCGCGACAGGGGGTTTCGCACGCACTCGCCACCGACCCGGCACTCATCCACGCACTCCGAAGAACCGTGGAGAGCCTCGCCGAACAGGGTGAAGTCGGAGCTAAGGAACGTGGTGAAACCGGCGCTAAGAAACGTGGTGAAGCGGCGGTAAATCGCGGCCGCCCCTTAAATTCCCCGGAAGGCGCTGATATAGAGAGCCGACGAACCGACAAGGACCTGGGAATGTACCTGCGCTCGTTTCAGCGCGCGCGGCCGGCGCTGGCGCCTGCATTGGCGCTTGTGCTCGCCGGCTGCCTGGGCTTGGGCGGCCCCGGACCGGACGATGCGGCGACCGAGACCACCAACGCCTCCGCTGCCGCCGCGACCGCTCCCGAGCTCGACGTCCGCCGCTATCTCGGCCCCGATTATTGCCCGGAGATCCGCGTCCGCGAGGGGCTGGAGGTCGTCCGCAGCTATGAACCGGGCCATCAGGACGACGCCGCCTATGTCGTCTGGCAGGCCTCCATCGGCAACACGGCGCGCGAGTGCCTCTATGACGGGCAGGGCGGGCTGACGCTGCGGATCGGCGTGTCCGGGCGGGTGATCGCCGGGCCGAAGGGCGGTCCGGGCAGCAGCGTCTCCCTGCCGCTCAGGATCGCCGTGGTGAAATACCAGGAAGCGACACTGTCCTCGGAACTCTACCCGCTCAGCGTCACCATCCCGGCGGAGAATTCCACCGTGTTCAACGAGGTCCGCGAGATCAGCCTCGCCTCCCCCGGCAGCGACCGCGACTACATCGTCTATGTCGGCTTCGACGAGGCGGGACGTCGCATCCTCGGCGAGAAGGAGCCCGAAAAGCCGAAGCCGGTGGTGCGCCGGGTGCAGCGCCCGGCCACACCGCCGGCCCAGCCGGCCGCTCCGGCGCCGCCGCCGGCTGCCGCTTCTCCGCAACCGGCCCAACCGCCAAGCCAGGGCACGCAGCCGAACGTCCTGCCGGTGCCGGAAGGATTTGTGCTGCCCGGCGGCTGACGGCGCGATTGACAGCGGGCCCGCAATGCGACCAAGAAGGTCGCATGCGGATCACGTCGCGATCCGCGGGAAGAATCGCCGCGCGGGAGAGATCCCGCTGGCCGCAAGGCCGGCGGGGCGCCGAAGGAGCAACCGCCCCGGAAACTCTCAGGCCCCAGGACCGCGCAAGGCGAGCGACGCTCTGGAAAGCGGCCGCCGGATTTTTCTGGTTGCCCACCGAAGGAGTAACCGGCGGCAACGGCTTCCGGGAATCTCTCAGGTCCTGTGACAGAGGGGGCACGAGCAGGTTTTGGCCTGTCATCGTGCAATGCTCATTCGCAGGACGCCATGGCCGCAGAGACCGAAGCGCTCAAAAAGACCCCTCTTTACGATCTCCATGCCGAGCTCGGCGGCCGCATGGTGCCCTTCGCCGGCTATTCCATGCCGGTGCAATACCAGGGCATCCTGGCCGAGCACCGCTGGACGCGTGAGCATGCGGGCCTCTTCGACGTCTCGCATATGGGCCAGCGCTTCCTCGCGGGCCCGACCCACGCCGCCACCGCCGCCGCCCTGGAGGCGATCACTCCCGGCGACTTCTCCTCCCTCGCGCCCGGGCGCATGCGCTACACGCTGCTTGTCGCCGACACCGGCGGCATCATCGACGACCTCATGGTGACGCGCTCCATCTCGGCGGAGGACGACGGCACGCTGTTCCTGGTCTTCAACGCGGCCCGCAAAGAAGTCGACGACGATTACGTGCGCGAGCGCCTGCCGGCCGGCATCGCGCTCAACGCCGCCGAGGATCGCGCCCTCCTCGCTCTGCAGGGCCCGGAGGCCGCCAAGGTGCTCGCCCGCCACTGCCCGAAAGCGGGCGCCCTCGTCTTCATGAGCGCGGCCAGTGCCGAGTTCGACGGCATCGGCTGCCACGTCTCGCGCTCCGGCTATACCGGCGAGGACGGTTTTGAGATCTCCGTCCCGTCCACGCACGCCGAAAAAGTCGCCCGCGCGCTCCTCGCCGAACCCGAGGTGAAGCCGGTTGGCCTTGGCGCCCGCGATTCGCTTCGCCTCGAAGCCGGCTTGCCGCTTTACGGCCACGACCTCGACGTGACGACGTCGCCGGTCGAGGCGGGGCTGAGCTTCGCGATCGCCCGCTCGCGCCGTCTCGACGGCGGCTTCCCCGGCGCCGAGCGCATCCTCGCCGAGCTGACCGGCGGCCCGTCGCGGAAGCGCGTCGGGGTAAAGCCCGAGGGCCGCGCGCCGGTGCGCGAAGGCGCCGAGCTCACCGGCGAGGGCGGCACCTCGATCGGCCGGCTGACGTCAGGCGGCTTCGGTCCGACCGTCAATGCGCCGGTGGCCATGGGCTATGTCGCCGCCCCTTATGCCGAGCCCGGCACCAAGATCAAGGTCAGCGGCCGGCGCGGCGAAGAGCCGGCCGAAGTCGCCGCGCTGCCCTTCGTTCCGCCCCGCTATTTCCGTTCCCCCCGCTGATTTCGAGGAGATGACCGATGCCGATACTGGGCTACACCAGGGATCATGAATGGGTGAAGGTCGAGGATGGCGACGTCGCCACGATCGGCATCACCTCGTATGCCGCCGAGCAGCTCGGCGACGTCGTTTTCGTCGAGCTGCCGGAGAGCGGCCGCACAGTGAAGAAGGGCGAAGGCGCCGCCGTCGTCGAGTCTGTCAAGGCGGCGAGCGACGTCTACAGTCCGGTCTCTGGCGAGGTGGTGGAGACCAACGGCGAGCTCGTCGACCATCCTCAGCTCGTCAACGAGGGGGCGGAAACAAGCGGCTGGTTCATGAAGCTGAAAATGTCCGACAAGGCCGATCTCGACGGCTTGCTGGACCACGACGGCTACGTCGCCTACGTCGAGACGCTCTGACCATGGTCGGGCACGAATACCGCGCCACCATCGTCTGGCGCCGTAACGGCGAGGATTTTTCCGCGGGCCGCTATAGCCGCGCCCACGAATGGCGCTTCGATGGCGGCATCACCGTCCCCGGCTCCGCCTCGCCCTCCGTCGTGCCGGAGCCTTTCTCCCGCCAGGACGCCGTCGATCCGGAGGAAGCCTTCGTGGCCGCGCTCTCCAGCTGCCACATGCTGACCTTCGTCGACATGGCCAGGCGGGCGGGCATCGTCATCGAATCCTACGAGGACGAGGCGGTCGGCATCATGGAGCGGATCGCGCCGGGTAGAATGGCGATCACCCGCGTGACGCTCCGGCCGCGCATCGCCTTCGACGGCAGCATGCCGGATAAAGGCAAGCTGGACGAGCTGCACCACCAGGCGCACGAGACTTGCTTCATCGCCAATTCCGTAAAGACGGAGATCATCGTGGAGGCGCGGGAGTGACGCCACGGCCGGCGAACGCGTCAGATCTGCGTGCCGTCGTCGATCTCACCCGGCGCGCCTATGCGCCGTACGAGGCGCTGCTCGGCATCACGCCGACTCCGATGACGGAGGAGTATGCGCCGCGGATCGCCGACCAGGAGGTCTGGCTTCTGGAAGACGGCAAGGAGCCGATCGGCCTGATCGTCCTGGAGGATCGCGGCGACCGCTCTCTCCTATACAGCGTGGCGGTAGCGCCGGAGCGGCAGAGCGCCGGCATCGGCCGGCGACTGCTGGCTTTCGCCGAGGAGATCGCCGGATCGCGCGGGCATCCGATCCTGGCGCTCTATACGAACGCCAGGATGGAGCGGAACATCGGCATTTACACGCGATGCGGCTACCGGGAGACCGCCCGAAATCCGCACCCCGACAGGCCGGGAACGATCGTCGTCCACATGGAAAAGCAACTGACCGACGCGAGCAGACAGGCTTAGCGATGCGCTATCTCCCCCATACCGACCAAGACCGCGCCGACATGCTGGCGCGGATCGGCGCCGAGAACATCGACGAGCTCTTCCGCGATATCCCCGAGGACAAGCGCCTTGGCGGCCTCGTCGACCTGCCCCTCTCTAAGAGCGAGCTGGAAGTGAGCCGCACCTTGCGCGGCATTGCCCGGCGCAACCACGCAGCGGGCGACGGTCCCTTCTTCGTCGGCGCCGGCGCCTACCGACACCACGTGCCGGCGAGCGTCGACCACATCATTCAACGCTCCGAGTTCCTGACCTCCTACACGCCCTACCAGCCGGAGATCACCCAGGGCACGCTGCAGTACCTCTTCGAGTTCCAGACCCAGGTGGCCAACCTCACCGCCATGGAGGTCGCCAACGCCTCGATGTACGACGGCTCCACCGCCACCGGCGAGGCGGTGCTGATGGCGCACCGCGTGACGAGGCGGCGGAGGGCCGTTCTCTCCGGCGGCCTGCACCCACATTACCGCGAGGTGGTCGAGACGATTTCTGGGATGGCCGGCGATACTGTCGCGGCGCTCGACCCCGACCCGCGCGGCACGGAGGACATCGTCCAAAGAATCGACCGGGACACCTCCTGCGTCGTCGTGCAGACGCCCTCCTTCTACGGCCAGCTGATCGACCTCCGGCCAATCGCAGAAAAATGCCGGGCACATGGGGCGCTGCTCGTCGCCGTCTTCACGGAGGTGGTCTCGCTCGGCCTCCTGGAGCCGCCGGGCGCGCAAGGCGCCGACATCGTCGTCGGCGAGGGCCAGGGCATCGGCAATGCGCTGAATTTCGGCGGCCCCTATGTCGGCCTGTTCGCGTCCAAGCAAAAATACATCCGCCAAATGCCCGGCCGGCTGTGCGGCCAGACTTTCGACGCGGAGGGCAAGCGCGGCTTCGTGCTGACGCTCTCCACCCGCGAGCAGCACATCCGCCGCGACAAGGCGACCTCTAACATCTGCACCAATTCCGGCCTCTGCTGCCTCGCCTTCACGGCGCACATGACGCTGCTCGGCGAGCATGGCCTGCGCCGCCTCGCCGAAGCGAACCACGCCCGCGCCTGCCAGCTCGCCGACGCGCTCGCCGCATTGCCCGGCGTGGAGGTGCTCAACCCCTGCTTCTTCAACGAGTTCACGGTGAGGCTCCCGAGGCCCGCGGCGGAGGTGGTCGAAATCCTGGCGCACCAAGGAATCATGGCGGGCGTGCCGGTTTCGCGGCTGGAGCCGGACCGGCCGGAGCTCGAAAATCTACTCGTCATGGCGGCTACGGAGACGGTGACGGAGGGCGATATCGCCTGGTTCGTGCGGGCTCTGGAGGAGGCGCTCTGATGCTGAAGAACGAAGGCCGCCCCACCGGCGTCGAACCCCTCCCGAACAAGCGCGACACCTTCACCGGCAACCGCGCCTTGCAGATCGAGGAGCCGCTCCTTTTCGAGATCGGCCGCCCCGACATTTCCGGCGTCGATGTCGACGTGCCGGAGACGAAAGGCGACCGTCTCGGAAAACACCGCCGCAACGCGCCGATCGACCTGCCCGCTTTGTCCGAGCCGGAGGCGATGCGCCATTACGTGCGGCTCAGCCAGAAAAACTACGCCATCGACATGGGCATCTACCCGCTCGGCTCGTGCACGATGAAGCACAATCCGCGGCTCAACGAGGCGGCGGCGCGCCTCCCCGGTTTTTCGGACATCCACCCGCTGCAGCCGACCTCCTGCGTGCCCGGCGCGCTGGAGCTCATCCACGAGCTCGGCCGCTGGCTGCTGACGCTGACCGGCATGCATTCCGTCGCCATGAGCCCGAAGGCCGGCGCGCATGGCGAGCTCTGCGGCATGATGGCGATCAAGGCGGCGCTCGCTGCCCGCGGCGAGCCCCGCTCGATCGTGCTGGTGCCCGTCTCCGCTCACGGCACCAACCCGGCCACGGCCGCCCTCCTCGGCTATCGCGTCGTCGACGTGCCCGCGCGTGATGACGGGACTGTCCATCTGGACGAGGTGCGGAAACTCCTCGCCGAGCACGAGGGCCAAGTCGCCGCCATCATGCTGACCAACCCGAACACCTGCGGTATTTTCGAGCCGGAGGTGGCGGAGATCGCCGCCGCGGTGCACGCGGCCGGCGCCTACTTCTACTGCGACGGGGCCAACCTCAACGCCATCATGGGCAAGGCGAAGCCCGGCGACCTCGGCGTCGACGCCATGCACATCAACCTGCACAAGACCTTCTCCACCCCGCATGGCGGCGGCGGCCCGGGCGCCGGCCCGGTCGTCCTCTCGGAGGCGCTCGCCCCCTTCGCGCCGATCCCCTTCGTCCTGCGCGACGGCGACACTTTCCGCCTCGTCGAGCACGCCGCGGACGCCAGGGATGCAAGGCCGCTTGGACGCATGTGCGCCTTCCACGGCCAGATGGGCATGTTCGTCCGCGCCATGGCGTGGATGCTTTCCCACGGCGCCGACGGCATGCGCCAGGCGTCTGAGGACGCCGTGCTCAACGCCAACTACATCCGCGCCTGCCTTGAGGACGTGATGAGCGTCTCATTCCCCGACCACCCGGCCATGCATGAGGCGCTGTTCGACGATCGCTTCCTCAAGGACACCGGCGTGACCACGCTCGATTTCGCCAAGGCGATGATCGACGAGGGTTTTCACCCCATGACCATGTATTTTCCGCTGGTCGTGCATGGGGCGATGCTGGTGGAGCCGACCGAATCGGAATCGCGCGCGAGCCTCGATCTGTTCATCGCGGCGCTCCGCGACCTCGTCTTCGCCGCCAGGGCCGGCGACGTGGATCGCTTCCGCGAAGCCCCCCGCTTCGCCCCGCGCCGGCGCCTCGACGAGACCCGCGCTGCCCGCCAGCCGGTGCTGAAATGGACCCCGCCGCCCCCCTACGAGGAAGCCGCGGAGTAGCGGCCCGTTTTACCGTGCCTTGCTGTCATCCTCCGGCGCGCCATCGCGACCGGAGGAGTTGCCCTCAGGCCGGGCGGCGGGAGCGACGCCGCACGCGTTGCGCTATTTCGCCCCGCGCTCCCACTCCACCATAACGGCAATACTAGGTTGAGCGGCCAATCAGCCGAAGCCACGGCCGCTGACGCATGCCGAGCGCATCAAAGGTCGCCCGCGCCATCTGGCGCCAATAGGAGCGGCGCTCCTGACGGATCTCTGCCCAGATCTCTCCTTGTCCGAAAGGCGTCTTGGCGTGCTGGCGATGCAGGTGCCGTGCAAGAAGCTCGACGGGATCGTCGGATGTGTCAGCCATGCGCCTCAGCCCTTCTTGGCTTGGTCGGCCACCGTTTCTTAATTTGATTAACGATTTTCTAACAGCCCGCGTTCTTCCCCGCTCCGTATCGTGCTGGTCCGGGCTTGGGTCAGGCGGCCAGCCCGCCTGCCTGTAGATGGCTCGCGCCAGGCCGATCCCCAGAATCCTTCTTGGGTGCGGGAAGCATGATTATCGCGCCTGTTCGGCTATTCCGGAAGGCATGATGCGAGCCTCTGACCGGTTCGAGACTCCAGCCTTCCCGTTCCAGCCGCTTCCTGATGTCACGGCTCGGCGTGAGCATTCAGCGTCGGTTGATACCAGGCTTGACGCAGATGCTCACGCCTTCGCCTCGATCGCCTCCCCGAACCTATTCGACTTCGGGAAACCCGCCGGCGCCAACCTCCCCGCTTGGGCGCGGTCGCCGACCCAGTCGCGGAGCTCGTCCAGCGTCCGCGTGTGAAGCCGCCCCGCCCCGTCGGTCCAGGCGAGCCCCGCCTCCGCTTTGAAGCCGCGCGCGTCGGCAATCTCGCCATCCTTGTAGCGCTGCAGTCTTACCCCCTTGCCGCGCGCCATCTCCGGCAGCTGCTGCATCGGGAAAACCAGCATCTTGCGGTTGGTGCCGACCACGGCGATCATGTCGCCCTCCGCCGGCACGCAGATCTTTGCCTCGTCCGCGCCGGAGACATTCAGTACCTGCTTGCCCTTGCGCGTATTGGCCACGAGCTCGCTCTCGGCGACCACAAAACCGTAGCCGGCGCTCGATGCGACGACGAGCCGCCGGTTCGGGTCGTAGGGAAAGATCGTCACGACGTCTTGGTCCTTGTCCATGTCGAGCATGAGCCGGACCGGCTCGCCGTGGCCGCGCCCGCCGGGAAGCTTCGCCGCCTCCAGGGTGAAGAACTTTCCGCCGGTGGACATCACCATCACCTTGTCGGTGGTATGGGCGGTGAAGGCGCGCTTCAGGCGGTCGCCCTCCTTGAAGGTGAGTGTGCCGAGATCCGCAAGGTGGCCGCGCAGAGCCCGGATCCAGCCCTTTTCCGACAGCACCACGGTGACCGGCTCGCGGTCGATCATCGCCTGCTGCATGTCGCCGATATCGATCTCCGGCGCGTCGGCGAAGCCGGTCCGTCGCCGCCCAAGCTCCGTCTCCGGACCGAAATCCTTGCGCACCTGCGCGATCTCGTAGGCCACGCATTTCCATTGCCGCTCGTCGGACCGGACCAGGCCCTCAAGGTCGGCCTGCTCGGCGGTGAGCGCCTCGAACTCCTTGCGGATCTCGAATTCCTCCAGCTTTCGCAGCGCGCGGAGCCGCATGTTGAGAATCGCCTCGACCTGCGTGTCCGTGAGCTCCCAGCGCGCCATCATGACCGCCTTCGGCTCGTCCTCCTCGCGGATGATGCGGATCACCTCGTCGAGGTTGAGGTAGGCGACCAGGTAGCCGCCCAGGACCTCCAGACGTTGCGCGATCTTGCCGAGCCGGAAATGCGAGCGGCGGACGAGCACGATCTTGCGGTGCTCCAGCCATTCCAACAGCACCTCGCGGAGCGACAGCACGTTCGGCACCTGGCCGCGCGACAGCACGTTCATGTTGAGCGAAAAGCGCGCTTCCAGGTCCGTGGTGCGGAACAGCGATTCCATCATCAGCTTGGCGTCGACGCTGCGGCTCCGCGGCTCCACGACGATGCGGATGTCCTCGGCGCTCTCGTCGCGGATGTCGGCGACGAGCGGCAGCTTTCGCGCCTCGATCAGCCCGGCGATGGCTTCGATCAGCCGGCTCTTCTGCACCTGGTAGGGAATCTCGGTGACGACCGCCGCCCAGGTGCCGCGGCCGAGCTCCTCCACCTGCCAGCGGGCCCGGACGCGGATGCTGCCGCGCCCGGTCCGGTAGGCCTCCGCCAAAATCTCACGTGAGGAGACGATGATGCCGCCGGTCGGGAAATCCGGCCCCGGCACGAACTCCATCAGCTTGGCCAGCGTGGCGTTCGAATGCTTGATGAGATGCAGCGCCGCGTCGCAGAGCTCCGCCGCGTTGTGCGGCGGGATGTTCGTTGCCATGCCGACGGCGATGCCCGACGAGCCATTGGCGAGGAGATTGGGGAAGGCGCCCGGCAGCACCACCGGCTCCTGCCCCTCCCCGTCGTAGGTCGGGCGGAAATCGACGGCGTCCTCGTCGATGCCGGCGAGCAGCAGGTCGGCGACCGCCGTCATGCGGGCTTCGGTGTAGCGCATGGCGGCCGGATTATCGCCGTCGACGTTGCCGAAATTTCCCTGGCCGTCGACGAGCGGGTAGCGAACGGCAAAATCCTGGGCGAGCCGCACTAGCGCGTCGTAAATGGATTGGTCGCCGTGCGGATGGAAATTGCCCATCACCTCGCCGACCACCTTGGCGGACTTCTTGTAGCCGCCCGTCGGCAGGAGCCGCATCTCGCGCATGGCGTAGAGGATGCGCCGGTGCACCGGCTTCAGCCCGTCGCGCACGTCGGGCAGCGCCCGGTTGACGATGGTGGAGAGCGCGTAGGCGAGGTAGCGCTCCTCGAGCGCATGGCGGAGGTTGACGGGGACGATCTCGCCGCCTTCGCCGCCGCCGTCCGGCGGAATCACTTCTTTTCCCATGAAAAACGGCTTACCTGCCCGGGTTCTCGGCGACAACACGGCGATTCGCCGTCGGAGGGCCTGGATTGGGTGCGCCCGGGCCGGAAATCAGCATCGAGGAGCTCGCCGCGCGGCTTTCTCCCGGCTCACGTCTCGCCGGGCTCGATCTCGGCACCAAGACCATCGGCATCGCCCTCTCCGACCCGGGGCTGCGGATCGCCACGCCCTTCCACACGATCCGTCGCACGAAATTCGGCAAGGACGCCGCAGATCTCCTGACGCTCTGCGCCGGCGAAAAGGTAGGCGGGCTGATTCTCGGTCTGCCGATCAACATGAACAACACCGAAGGGCCGCGGGCCCAGGCGACGCGCGCCTTCCTGCGCAACCTCGCGCCGCTGACCGACGTCCCGGTCGTGCTTTGGGACGAGCGGCTCTCCACCGCCGCCGCCGAGCGCGCCATGATCGAGGCGGACCTATCGCGCAAGAAGCGCGCCCAAAAGATCGACGCCGCCGCCGCCGCTTTCATCCTGCAGGGCGCGCTGGATCGCCTGGCGCGGCTGAGGGCCCTGTCCTGATCTCCTCGACGGCCAATCTGGGGCCAGCAGACCGCGGCCGTGGACATGCAACAGGCCGTCTGCCAAGGTCTGCCTCTCCTCCTGAAATGAATTAAACTTCCTTCCAACGGCACCTTCCGTCATGAATGTCGCGGTCCTGGGTGGCGGCCTGCAAGGCTGCTGCATTGCCATTGCCCTCGCGGCCAGAGGCGCCCGCGTCGCTCTTTTCGACCGCAACGCGGCCCTGCTCAGCCGTGCCGCGATCGCCAACGAAGGCAAGATCCATCTCGGCTACGTCTATGCAGGCGACGGCAGCCTCGCGACGGCTCGCACGATGCTGCGCGGCGCACTGGCATTCGCGCCGTTCCTCGAGCGGCACCTCGATTTGCCGGCGGAGCGAATCGGCAAATCGGGTGCCACCACCTATCTCGTGCACCGCGACAGCCAGCGGAATCCCGAACAGATCTCGGATTACCTGACCGCTCATCATGCGCTGCTGACCGAGGCGACTTCCGGTCGCCATCGAGACTATTTCGGTATCGACTTGCGCCCGCCGCCGCGGCTCCGGTCGGTCAGCGAAGACGATGCGGTATTCGATTCTCCGCTTGTCCGGGGAATCTTCGATACGCAGGAAATCGCCATCGAGCCGGAAGGCTTGGCCGCGCTGCTCCGCGACCGAATAGCGGCGACCGACGCCATCGAGGTGCGGCTTGGCCGGACCGTCGTCGGAGTACGCGAAGAGGGCGACGGCTTTCGCGTGGTCTGCGATGACGCGCAGAACGATTCCCGCACCCCGTTCGATCACGTCGTCAATGCACTCTGGGACGGGCGGCTGGCCCTCGACGCGACGCTCGGCCTTCTGCCACGGCGGCCCTGGCTGCATCGCTTCAAATACGGGGTGCGCTTTCGGCCGCCGCCCGGCACACCGGCATTCCCCACCGCGACCCTGATCCTCGGGCCCTTCGGCGAAATCGTCAGCTATTCGAGCGGCGCCGTCTACCTTACGTGGTACCCCGTCTGCATGCGCGGTCGCTCGGACAGTCTCGCTCCTCCAGATTGCCCGACATATCCGGGCGAGCCCCTCCTCAGCGAGATTGCAGAAGCTACGTTGCGCGCGCTGGCCGAGATCGTGCCGCCGCTTCGCACCATTGACCTCGACAGCTTGGGTGATCTACGCGTCAAGGGCGGGGTTATCGTCGCGTGGGGCGCGACCGATATAGTCGATCCGCAGAGCGAGCTGCATCACCGGCACGAGATCGGCATCTCATCCCGCGGGCGCTACCATTCGGTTGATCCGGGGAAGCTCACGATGGCCCCTTATTTTGCTGGGCTCTGTGCCGAGCGCATCTTCGGATCGTAACCTTGCAGGGAGGACGCCCATCCATCTGCGTGGGCGTGCCCGTCTGGCACGGTGCCGACGTGGTTGGCGAAACGCTCGAGTCCGTGCTCCGGCAGCGCGACGTCGATCTGACCGTCTTCATCTCCGTCGACGGTCCGGACGAACCGACCGAGAAATCCTGCAGGCCTTTTCTCGCCGATTCGCGCGTCCGGCTCGTGATTCAGCCCGCCCGGCTGGGTTGGGCACGCAACAGCGCGTTAGTGCTTGCGGCAGCGGCGGCGTTTGGCGCCGGCTACGGGTGTGTGCAGCCGCATGATGACGTCGTGAAGGAGGGCTATCTCGCAACGCTTCTGGAAGTGGCGGAACGCTCGCCGGCCGCGGTTGTCGTTTATTCGGATATCGAGGTCCTCGGCACCCCTGAGCGCAAGGTCGTACAGCACTCTGTCACCGGGTCGCCGATGACGCGGCAGCTCGATCTGCTTGCCAACCATTTCAACGCGGTCGCATGGCGCGGGCTGACCCGCGTTACGGCCTTGTCGAGAGTCTCGGCGGTCGGCAGAGCAGCCTTCGGCGATTTTGCCGCCGATACGGTGTGGATGGCGCGGCTTGCGCGCGCCGGTGAGTTGATCAGGGTTCCCGAGGCGCTCTACAAGAAGCGGTTCACCGGCAAGGGTGCACATGAGGAGTGGCGAACTTGGCCCCAGCAGCGCAAAATGCAGGCTTGGACAGAGCACTGCCTTGCCATGCTCGACGAGGCCTTACCGGTTGCCGCCGGCGCGGATGATCGTCGAAATCTGATCGATGCGGCGCGACTTCGGCTGCTGGAGAGCGTGCGGCCGCTCGACTCATTTCGGCGTGAATTGACGACATTGACGCCGCCGAAGCGTGCGCAGATGCTGGCCGCCTTCGACGCAGCGCTGGAGCAATGATCTCTTCGTTTAGCCCCGCTGCTCACTAGGGCGTCTTGGATTCCCGACACCGAATGGGGATCAATCCCCCGCCGCGGGCAGGGTCAGCGACGCGGCCAGGCCGCCGAGCTCCGATCTTTCCAGCTTGAGGCCGCCGCCGTAGATCCGCGCCAGCTCCACGACGATCGACAGGCCCAGCCCCGAGCCCGGCTTCGTTTCGTCGAGGCGCCCGCCGCGCGACAGCGCCGCCTCCCAGCCCTCCGCTGGCAGGCCCGTCCCGTCGTCGTCGAAGCGAATGGTGATTAAGGACCGCCGGCCGGTGTTTTGGCGGGCGGCCGACACGCGCACCTGCGAAGCGGCCCATTTGCAGGCATTGTCGAAGAGATTGCCGGTCATCTCCTCCAGATCGTGCTTCTCGCCGCGGAAGCGCAGCTCCGGCGCGACCGCAACCTGAATGTCGAGGTGCCGCTCCTGGTGCACTTTTCGCATGACGCGGACGAGCCCGCTGACCACCGGGGCCACCGGAGTCACCGCGCCGATAACGTTCGCCTGCGCGGCCATGCGCGCGCGGTTCAGGTGATGCTCCACCTGGTCGTGCATGATGGCGATCTGCTCGCCGACCTTGCCGGCGAGCGGTCCGCCGGCGGCCGAAGTCTCGTTCTGCAGGACGGCGAGCGGCGTTTTCAGCGCATGGGCGAGGTTGCCGACATGGGTGCGCGCCCGCTCGACGATCTCGCGGTTGGAATCGATCAGCGCGTTGAGGTCTTGAACGAGCGGCTCGATCTCGCTCGGGTAATAGCCCTCCAGGTGGCCGATTTCGCCGTCGCGGATTCTGGTTGAGGTCCTCGCGCACGCGACGGAGCGGCCGCAATCCCCAGCGCAGGATGATTACCATGCCGAGGGCCAGCAGGACGGCGAGAGCCGCCGAGCCAGCGCGTCACCGAGCTTCGGAAGGAGGCGATATCCTCCAGCATCGGTTGGGTATCGCCGGCGACCAGCAGCGCGAAGGTGCGGCCCTCGCCGAGCGAGACGAGCTGCTCCAGGGCGCGGAGCTCGCGGCCGCCGCTTGCCTCGATTGTCAGGATGCGCGCCGGGTTCTCGTCTGTCGGCAGGTCCGCGATGGGCAGGATGTCGAAGCTGAGCGATTCCGACCAGTCGATGGCGCGCCCGGTCGCGGCGTCGCGGCTCTGCCAGTACCAGCCGGAGAGCGGGCGCGAGAAGGTGCCGCCGCTCGAGCCCTCCACGGCGCTCTCGTCGACCTCGCCCTGGCTGTTCGTCGCGGTGATCAGGGTGAGGAGCAGCGTCTCGAGCCGGGCATCGAAGTTGCGCTCGACGGCATTGCTGAACTGCACGATGAACACCGCTCCGGCAACCAGCAGGGCCAGCGCGCTGCCGCCCGCCGCGATCAACGCGACGCGCAGCGAGAGCGATTTAGTCGGCATGCGGCGTCGGGCCGATCCGGTATCCCATGCCGCGCACCGTCTCGATCAGGTCGACGCCCAGCTTCTTGCGCAGTCGCCCGACGAAAACTTCGATCGTATTGGAGTCCCGGTCGAAGTCCTGGTCGTAAAGGTGCTCGGTCAATTCGGTGCGCGAAATCACCTTGCCCGGATGGTGCATCAGATATTCCAGCACCTTGTATTCATGCGAGGTAAGCCGGATCGGCGTGCCGTCGACCGTCACCCGGCTCGCCTTCAGGTCGAGCCGCACCGGGCCGCAGGTGAGCGTATTGGAGGCATGTCCGGCGGCGCGCCGCACCAGCGCCCGCACGCGGGCGAGCACCTCCTCGACATGGAAAGGCTTTGCCACGTAATCGTCGGCGCCGGCGTCGATGCCCTGCACCTTGTCCGACCAGCGGTCGCGCGCCGTCAGCAGCAGCACCGGCATGCCGCGCCCGTCGCGGCGCCACTTTTCCAGCACGCTCAAGCCGTCCATCTGCGGCAGCCCGATGTCGAGAATCACCGCGTCGTAAGGCTCGCTGTCGCCGAGGAAATGTCCTTCCTCGCCGTCGAAGGCGACGTCGACGATATAGCCGGAATCGCGGAGCGCATGGGCAAGCTGTGTGTTGAGGTCCTTGTCGTCCTCGATGACCAGGATGCGCATCGAGCCCTCGTCCGCTTCAACCGGCAGGGATATCGATGTGGCGCACGCGGCCGGCCGGCCCGAGCACCCGCACGCGATAGATGAAGCCGCCGCCGGCGCGGCAGAGCTCCACCCCGACCAGCCGGTTTCGCGCCACCCCGGCCCGGCGCAACGCCTCCGGCAGCGGCACGATCTCGCGGTTCTCCAGCATCTGCCGGCCGGCCCCACGGGAGAAACACTCCTGTGCCATGCCCTCCGACACCGGCCCGGCGAGCGCCAGGAGGATCAGGGCCGCTGCTAGGCCGCGAAGCTTTTTCATGCGGGCCTTCTAGTTGAGATGGCATGAACCGTCGCTGAACGTCACGCCGGTGTGATTGCGCGACGGTAGAGTTTCCCGCTGCGCCGGTCCACCCGTCACGAATCAGCCGGTGCCGGCCTACGGCTGGTTATAGCCGGACACTTGGTTTTGCAGCGCGGGACACTTAGTTTTGTGGCAAAACCGACCCAAGCTGCCACTGGGAGGTCCGGCTAAAGCCCGCCAGTTTAGAGGTAGCTTTGGACCTCGACTTCAATCCGCTTCTGCACCCTGTTGCAGATGGTCTGGAGCCGCGAGCCGGCGGCCACAATCGATTTGACGGTGTCGGCCTGACCTCGCGCGGGGTTCACCGCGGTGTCCATGGCCTGAAAGCAAGCGTCACGGTCCTCCGCCAGCAAATCCAGCCAATCTGAACCCTGCGCAAATTCGCTTTCGTCCGCGCGAAGCAAAGCGTCTTCGAGGTCACCGAGAACGGCGATTATCGACTGGTTGAACGCCAAAAGGTCGGTTTTTAGCGCATCGAGGGGCGAAGCAGAGGCCTCTAAGCTTTCGAGCGCCTTTCGCTGGGATCGAACCTGCGCCAGTGACGTCTCAATGGGCGCTCGGATCTGGGACCGGAATTCCTCAAGGCGGACGGTCTTGGCGCGAACGTCCCTCTGAATAGCTGTTGTTCGCCGGAAATTGAGGTAATTCCAAACCAGCGACGCTGCGGCGAGGAGCCACGGAGTGGCCTCCCACCACAGGAATGCTGCTTCAGCCGCTTCGGCTGTCTCTGCCACGAGTGCCTACGCAGCCTCCAGCGCCGAGTGCCTCTTGGTGAGCACCGCCCGGATGCCGCGGTCTATCTGCCGAAGGATCATGGGCGAACCATCGAACCGGTAATGGCGGAGGAATCCCTCTCGCGATTGAAACCGCTGGACGCTCGCCGCGAACATTCCTTGGAAGAAGGACGTGCTTAGCGCATCCAGGTCTCTCGGCACGACGACGCGAACCGGCTCCGGGTCATTGTCGCGGTCGTTCAGGTGAAAGGCAGCCCGAGCCTCAAGGCCACGTTCTTGGCCGCTGAGGTTTCGCACCTCGCCCTTGGTGAGCGTCTCAAGTCTGATTTCCTGCATCGTCCGTCCTGCCGAGGTAGTCGGGGTCCAATGTGAACGCGATACTGATCACCGTCCCTGGGAACCGGTGGGCCAGATCGAACACGAACCCCTCGTCGGGAGGCTCGGCTCCCGAATTTGAAGGGTTACACCATAAAAGGCGGGGTGCGTCATCCCCTGCGGCCCTCTGGCCCTTTATATAGGGTGGCCGCAGCATGATGCATGACCGGCCTGAAACAATAGTTACCCGAGGCTCCCGGCCTACGGTTGTCACACCCCCCAAGTCGTCAACGAGCTCCAGAACCTCTTGAAGGCCGAAGCCTCCGCGCCCCTCGGCGTCGGCGATTGGATCGCGCGTGACCGCGTCTTGCAGTGCGAAGAGCGTCGTCAATGCCTCTCGAGACTGGCGGCAGCCCCGCTGCTCGCATTGGCGGCAATAGGCATCGATCTCGTCCCGCGTTTCCTTTGATGCGGTTTGGAGGCTCTCCGCGAAGCTGGCGCCGATGCTGAGTATTCCCAGGTGGCAGCGATAGATGTACTCACCGGAGAGTTCCTCGGGGCGGCGCGCCATGAACCCGGCAATCGACCAGTCGCCATCCTTGGCTGGCGGAGCGCTGTGCCGTTCGGCGTTGTCCAGCAACTCATTGATGATATTCTTAATCCAAGCGCGACCTTCATCGGTAAGCCGACGCTTGATTTCCGGCATTGAGAGCCACACGTCGAGCGCCTTACAGAATCGATCGCTGACCACCTCCTGGCTCTGGACATCCAGGAAGCGCGTTGGAGACTCGGACGTGTTTCGCGGACGTCGGCGCTGGAGGGGGAAAGCCCAGACGTCCTGCAACTCCGTCAGCCCTACAAGCGAAATGCCGAGCGCTCTTTGCAGGCCGACCTTGATCAGGACCTTCTGTATAGCTAGTGGCATTTCGCCACCCCGAAACACAGGAAGGAGGCTGCTCCAGACCTCGGCTAGTACCATGAACGGGGTAGGATCGGTGCAGTGCGGATCCCTGAAATGGATGAGAGCCGCAGCTTCAGCGGCTTCGGCCATGGCTATGTCCCTAAGCCCCTGAAGGGTAGCATTTGGATTGTCGAGAAAGGAAAAACCCCTCAGCTCGATCGCGGGCGGCTCCGACCGCAGTTTCCTCATGTGGGGTGGTATCCAGGTGTCTCGTCGCTCGGGATAGAGCACGTCCAGAACCTTGGACTCCCTGATCCGCCGCAGCCATGCGCTTCTCGGTACAGCAAAGGCCTGCGGACGCTCCTTGAGCTTCCGGGCCGTCAACTGCACTTTTTCGTTGATCGCCCGCTTTCGACCCGCGGCCTCCGCTTTCGTACTGCTCGGCCCGCTCCATTCGCGGCGCAAGACGGCCCGCTTCCGCTTCAGAATCGCGGTCACGATCTCTTGACGTTCCCTCTTCTCGGTGGAGGTTTCGAGTTTTCGCAGCAGGACCGTGAGCGGAGACTTCACCCTGAGAGGCGCCTTTGCCGGACGAAATACGAGCATCCCTCAGGTAGGTCTCGTTGTGAGGTCTCGCTAGGTCAATCTTTGGGTCCGCCGGCTCTTCGCCCGAGCTGCGCGCAGCAGTGGCGGGGCGGCGTTATCCCAAAGGTGCGTGCGTGCGGGATCCGGATGTCGTAGTGTACCTTGCGTCGGTCGTTTTCATCAGAGCGTTCCATAGGCCGCGAGATACCAGGCCGAGCCGTCGTAGACGACCTCGCACCAGGTGTTTTGGATGAGGTTCTTCAGCCCGCCGATGTCCAGGTTGAAGGCGCCGGCGCCGGTGCGGGTGACGCGGAAGAGCGAGCCGCTGTAGGCGTTGGTCGTCGACAGGGTGACGACGCGGTTCGCCGTCAGCGTTCCCGTGTGCTTCTGCCGCTCCGCGCTGATCAGCGTGGTCAGGGTGAACGCCGCGTCGGTGGCGACCGCCTGCTGGCCGCTTCGCGAGGCCCGCCGCCAGCTCGTCCCGTCGGAGACCAGCTGCCCGCCGCCGCCGCCGAGTTCGGAGCAATAGATCATCTGCCCGGCCGCTGCGCTCGCCGCCGGCAGCGTGGCGATCGTGTAGGAGCGTAGGCGGAAATGCCGGTTGCCGTCGACCACCGGATTTGCCCCATACATCGAAAATCCCGTGGCATGCTCGAAGCGCAGCAGCTCGGACAATGAACCCGATCCGGCCGCACACACCTCAAAGACAAGCTGTCCCTCCAGGTTCGTAGACGACGGCGCCGCCGCGATGCATCTGGCCTGAAAGTTGACCACACTGCGCCATGCGTCGGACGCGTAGCCTACCCACTGGAACCCGCCAATTCTGTCATTCTGCAGGATCGCGGTAGGTGCGTCGGGGTTGCCGCGCGACTTGCGTAGGACGAAGAAGGGTCCGTTGTTGCCATCGTAGCTCGCCCAAGTCTGCAGCTGCGAGCCGGCCGCTCCGCCCTTGAACGCCGCTATCAACAGCCCGGAATTGTTCTTGATGACCAGCCTGGAAGTATCGTCGGGATCGTCGTCGACGCCGAGGCCGAGCGGCGTGACCCGTACTCTCCCGCCGGCGAACGTCGCCCTGCCGTCGTCCTTGTCGAGGCGCAGCGCCTCGGTCCATGCGCTGCCGTCGGGCGACACCTTGAAGACGGTATCGTCATCGCCGATCAGGCCGATCTCGGCCCGGCCCGAAAAGCCGCGCTGCAGGAGGAGCGACAGCACGTCGGCCGCCGCTTCCTTGTTCATCGTGTAGCGGAGGTCGCCGTCGCCGCCTTCCGCGGCGGTCTTGGCCGTCCACAGCGCCTTGTTCAGCTTGGCGGAGAACGGGTTGGTCGCATCCGCCATCGTGCCGACGCCCAGGAGCGACAGGTTCTGCAGCGCCGAAATCAGCGTGGAGAGGTTCGCCCAGGCCGCGCCGGTATAGCCGAGCACGACGTTCTCGTCGTCGACCCAGGCAAGCCAGCCTTCGCGCGGAGTGAGAAAGGTCCACCCGCCGTCCTGATAGACGGCGATCTTGCCGGCCTGGCCGGCCCAGGCGCCGGTCGGAGCGGCGGCGACGATGTAGCGGTCGCCCTCGGCGGGTGCGCCGGGCGGCGCCGCCAAATCCCGGTCCTTCGCCGCAAGCTGCACGATCGCGTCGATGACCCCTAGCGCCTCGTTCATGGTGACGTGCTTTTGCGCCTGCTCGGCGGCAAGCAGCGGCAGGCCTAGGGCTGGCGTCTCAGACATCGACGATCTCCTGGAGGGCATAGCCGGGGCCGACCGTCGCGCTGAGCTGGACGACCCGTGCCGTGAAGGCGGGCGCCGGCCCGCCGAAATCCGCCGTCTGGTCCGCGGCCGAGTAGACATAAGCGGGGCTGGTCGGCTCGACGCGCCGCTTGAGCGTTGCGCCGTCGAGTATGTCGAGCCGATAGGCCTCGCGCTCCTCGTTGAGCGGGACCTCGGACAATTCCCAGCCGACGCCGCCGAAACGCGTCCGGCGGATCCAGGCGAGCTCGATGCTCCCCGAGCCGTTGCGCCTCGCCCTTAGCTGGACCGGCGCGAAAGGTCTCAGGCCCACGCCCGCCGCGGCGATGGTGAGCTCGGTGAACGTCGGCGCCGCATGGCCGTCGCGCGCCGGCCCGAAGCGGTAGCGGAGCGGCAGGCCGAGCTGCTCCGACCCGAGCGGCAGCGCCGCGACCGCGCGGTTGAGCAGCACGAAATCCGCGCCGGCTGGCGGCGCCCGCCGCCATGGCCTGTTCGGTGCCGCACTGGCCGCGCAGCAGCCGGGTCAGCCGGTAGCGGCGCGGCCCGACCAGCTCGGCGTGGGCGAATTGCAGCACCTCCCAGGCGCCGCCTGTCGTCTGCACGGCGGCGCCGTTGCCGCCCGCCAATACGTCGATGTCCGGCAGTCCGGCCAAGGCCCCGCCGAACAGGGTCACGTCGATGGCGTTGACCCGATCGAAGACGCCGAGCGGCCCCGGCGCCAGCGCGCTGTCGAGGCGCCCCAGCGTCGCCGGAGCGCTCAAAGTCGTGGCGAGGCGGAAGCCGCCGCCCTCGGCGCCGCTATAGACCGCCATCGTCCCCGGCCAGGGCTCGGCGAACACCGCCATCCGCGGCGCGTGCTGCTCGCTCCCGTCGGGCGGCGCGAAATCGATGATGCGCACCGCGGGCGCTCCCCAGGCGGGCGCCGTCGCCGGCGGGTTCCGGCGCGGCTTCTTCAAAGGCGGCGGCGCGCTCGCCTCGTCGACTCGGCGGAGCTGGAATTTTCGGCTCTGCCCGTCCTCGATCCGCTCGGCGAGCAGCATCTCCGGCCGCGTTCCCCCGGTCAGCGACAGGAGGTCGCCGGCCTCGACGGCGAGCCCGCTCGGCGGCAGCCCGAGCTCCGCCCGCTCGCGCCCGGTCCAGATGTCGCGAAGCAATAGGTCCGTCAGCCGCTCGGCTTCGGCGAAATCGAGCACGGCGGTAAGGTCGAGCGTGACGCTCCGCCGGCTCTGCCCCGCCAGGCGCCGCGAGGATGCGGCCGCCATTCGATAATCCTTGCCGGGGTCGATGACGCGAAGCACGATTTCGGAGGCAAGCTCCGTCTCCTGCGCGCGGCTCCGCGTCAGGTTCGGCTCGTCCTGGCGGCTCCACCAGCGCGGCCGGCGCGACGGCGAGGTCGCCCGGTCGGTTGCGGCCGCGGAACAGCACTTTGTCGCCGGCATCGGCGGCGTCGATGCGGAACGCCTGCAGGACCGGCTCGAGCGTGGCACGCGCCGAGAGCACCTCGTTGACAAGGTAACCGCCGACCAGCCCACTCACGTCGGCGACGGCGTGGTCGTCGAATTCATGATCGGCCAGCACCGCCTCGATCAGCGCCGATAGTGGCACCGAGCCGAGCCTGCCGTTCAGCCAATGGCCGCAGCTGCCAGTTCGGGCCGTCCGCCCAGACATCCGTGCAGTTCCGGGAAATATGGATAAGGCCGCGCGTCCCAGGCCCAGAGGTGCAGATGCGCCGGATCGACCATCGGCCCGCCATAGATGGGCGAGATCGGGTTCGAGCCGTCGAAACCGGGATGCTCAGGGTCGAAGAAGCGCTGGTATGCGTCGACGTAGCTCCGCTGCGGCAAAATCGTCGCGCGAGCCGCTGGAGAAATACGGCAGCGCCGATTGGTCCGATTTCGGGTCGAAGAAGACGTTCGGCTGGTTGGCGCCTTTGTCGACCGCCGGGCAGCCGAGCTCGGTGAACCAGATCGGCTTTGCGCGCGGCACCCAATCCGTCGGCAGCAGGGCTTCCGTCCCGCCCGGCCGGTTGAAGTGGGAATTCGACCACCAGCCCTCGATGTCCTTGAAGCGGAACACCCATGGCTTTCCCGCCGCCCCGTCGGTGATCGGCGTGCGGGACTGCGCCTGCCGGTCCGCCGCACTTGCATAGAACCAGTCGAAACCCTCGCCGCCGCGAATATTGGCTCGGAGGTAAGCTAGGTTGTATGGCGAGCGCCCGCTCGCCTCGTCCGCATGGCCCGGCTCGTCGCGCCAGTCCGCCAGCGGGTGGTAGACGTCGATGCCGATGAAATCGATCTCGTCGTCCGCCCACAGCGGATCGAGGTGGAAAAAAACGTCGCCGCTGCCGTCGGCCGGCTGGTGCCCGAAATATTCGCTCCAGTCCGCCGCATAGGAGATTTTTGAGCTCGCCCCGACGATCGAGCGCACGTCCGCCGCGAGATCCTTGAGCCCCGCCACAAAGGGATAGGCGCTGCCGCTTGAGCGGAGCTGTCGTCAGGCCGCGGAGCTCCGAGCCGATGAGGAAGGCGTCGACCCCGCCGGCCATCTCGGCGAGATGCGCGTAGTGCAGCACCAGGCGGCGGTAGCTCCATTCCGCCGGCCCGCTATAAGCGACCCTGTCGTCCTCCGCCGAAAAATCTCCTGGCGCGGCATCGCCGAGGAACGCCAGCGACGATGTCGTCGATGGCCGGCGTCTTGTCCGGCGAGCCGAGCCGGCCGGGCGCCGGGATCGCAGGTGATCTCGCCGCGCCACGGATAGGCCGGCTGGCCGGCGAAGACGCTGTACGGGTTGGGCAGGTCGTTGCCGGCCGGGATGTCCATCATGACGAATGGCGCCAGCAGGACCTTCAGGCCGCGCTGCTTTCAGATCCTCGATCGCGCGCACGACCGAAAGGTCGCTCGGCGACCCGCCATAGGCGGCGCGGCCGTCGATCTGGCTCACCAATTCCGCCTCGGCCCGCGTCAGGCCGCTCACCCGCCAAGTCGCCCCCGAGCGTGCTCTTGTCGGCCTCGTCGACCTTCGGCCGGATCGTGCAGGAGCCGGCGCGAAGGTCGTCGCCGAACCAGGCGACGACCAGCGTCACCCATTCCAGGTTCGGGCAGAGCGCCTGCAATTCGTCGATCGACGCCGTCCAGTCCGAGACGTCGCGCAGCACATGCGCGTTCTCCGCCTCGTAAGCCCCCTCGCCGACGTTCCGCGTCACCGGCTCGGTGTCGTAGCCGAACTCGGTGGAGCCCGGGATCACGCACACCGCCCGCACGAAGTCTTCGATGCCCGGCACCGGCCGGAACACCTCGAAGCAGAGCTGCGGGATGCGGTTGCCGAAATCGGCGAGCGGCATCCGCTCGAACACCACATAGGCGGTGCCGCGATAGGCCGGCGCCTCGCCCTCCTTGGCAACGATCAGGCTGTCGGCGAGCTGGTCCTCCGTCGCCGCGATAAAGGCGGAAGGTGAAGGCGGATTGGTCGACGATCTTGCCGTCGGCCCAGATGCGGCCGATGCGGGCGATCGGCCCCTCGCAGAGCCCGAGGGCGAAATTGGCGAAATACGCGAATTCCGTCGTGGTGACGGTCGGCCCGCCCTTGCCGCCGACCTCGTCCGTGTTCTTCACCTCCTCGAAATCGGTCGCCCAGATCATCTGGCCGGCCAGCCGCGCCCTGCCATAGAGCCGCGGCATGACCGCGCCTTCCGTCGAGCTCTGCACCTCCAGGTCGGAAAGCCGCGGCCCGGTGACGCTGCGGCTGGCGCCGAACAGCGCGCTGTCGAGCGCATAGCCGGCGAGCGCGCCGGCAGCCCGGCCGAGAATGGCGCCGACCCCGCCGAAAACGGAGCCGAGCGCCGCACCGGCGACGCCGAGGACCAGTGTGGCCATGGAGACCTGTTGACGGGTTGAATCAGCCGAGGAATGCCGAAGGAGAAGTAGTCAAAGCACCGGGCTCCCCCGGCTATCAGCGCCCTTTGGATCGCAGGCGACGCCGCTCCTCGCGCCACGCCGTCCAATCGACCGGTTCGCTTTCGACCACCATGAGGTCTTCCGGCGAGAATCGATCCGAAAAGAGGATCAGGTTGTTGCAGTTCCAGCGCGCGCTCGGCGCAATAATTCCGTCGAAGCCCAGGAAGGCTGCCGCGTCGCCGATCTCCTGGGTCCGCCCGTAGTTGAGGTCGCCGTAGCTCTCCACCGGAATACCGAGGTCTGCGAGGGCGCTCATGTTGGCGAGCCGCAACGTCCTGCGGGTCCGGACGGCGATCCGGTGCAGCACCGAGCGCAGCTTCGACGGAAACACCGGCTGCCGGCTCAGGTGGAAGTAGATCTCCTCGAGTGCTCCCACCCGCTCTAGGGATGTGTAAAGCACCTCAAAGCTGCCGGGATCCCAGCGCGCGCCGGCCGCATATCCCTGTAATACGTTTCGTCCTTCGCGGACGATCCGCCAGACATCGCCCTCATACGAAACCCCTGTATGCGCATCGAGTGCATCAAGGAGGTCAGGATCTCGGGCGCGGCGGTCCGCCACGCGCGATCAGACGTACGCGCCGGCGTCGATTCGCTCGATCACGGCGAGAACCTCCTCCGTCCGATCGCTGTTGATCAGGTCGATTGCGCGCTCCCCATTCAGCAACGGGTGGCGGGAATGCAGCCAGAGGCGGACTTCGTCCGCGGTGTAGAAATCCGACAGGCGATCGACGACATATCGCAGGTCGGCGATGACCGTCTGCGTCCGAAGGTTTGGTGAGCCGACACCGTTCGACCACCGCGACACCGTCGCCGGCGAAACATCCACGATGTTGGCGATGTCCTTGCCCTGCAACCCGCCGCGCGAGCGCAGGTCATCGATGATCCTCGCGACAGCAGTGCTCACGTGCGCCCCGGCTGAAGAGCTTGCGACCGGTACTAATTACATTTCAATTCCAGAGGGGGCAAGGGATGAAACCAATTTGCTAGGCGGAGTCGATGGCTCCGGGTACGCAAACGCATACGCCATCCGCCGTCGCCACCAGGCGCTGAGCGGCACCTCCGCCACGGCAACCCCCTCCTGCGCATGAACCATCGCCTCGGACCCCGTCAAAATGCCCGCATGCTTGGCCGGCAGATGCGCCCGCCAGCGGAACAGCACCACGTCGCCCTCGCGCGCCGCCGCCGGCGCGATCTCCACGAGATGCCGCCGCGCGCCTTCGGCAAATGTCTCGCGCCCTAGCGCCTCGGCCCAGTCCGGCGTATAGGGCGGCAGCGCCGCGATCTCGCCGCCGGTCACCTCGCGCCAGACGCCGACGAGCAGCCCCAGGCAGTCGCAGCCCACCCCCTTGAGGGCGCCCTGGTGGCGGTACGGCGTGCCGATCCAGCCCCGCGCCGCCGCCACGATTTCTCGGCGCGCCGTCACGTGAGGCTCCCGCCGTCGCTGCCGCCGTCCGCCGTGGGATAGGACAGCGCAAAGTCGTTGCCGGGCATGTGCGGGAAGCCGCGGAAATTGACGATGTTTTGGAAACGATCGCGGCAGGTCTCAAAACGCTTGTCGCAGCCGGCGAAGATGGCAAAAGCGTCGCCCGCCGCGATCGGCTCGGCCATGGGCTGCCACAATTCTATGTGGTCGCCGAAAGCGTCGCGGACGTGCCTCAAGACCTCGATCCGCCGTCCCTGGTTGGCGCCGCCGAGAAAGGTCAGCGACCCCGCGTCGAAGAAGCCGGTCGGCCGGTCGCCGGGCAGGTCTGCTGTGATCCGCACAAAGCCGTCGGTATCGAGCGCGCTCGCGATCGCCCGCCAGTCGCTCGACTGCAGATCGATCGTGCAGCGCGCGTCGCCGAGATCGGCGTCGCAGGTGGCGCGAAAGATCCGCCCGCGCTCCTGGTCGAGTGCGTGCGACAGGCTGCGGATCTCCGCCGTGAAGGCGCTTTGGTCGCGCTTCATCTCGCCGATCGAGCCGACCCGCATCAGGTGCCGCTGCGCCGGGCTCGCCCAGTTGACCAGCCAGGCTTCGACGCGCGCATTGTCGTAGAGGCCCGCCAGCAGATCCGTCTCGGTGATCTTTTCGGAGGAAAACGCGCCGGTCACCTCCAGCCCGCCGACCTGCAGCCCGGCATGCGCGACGGCGTCGCTGGCGTCGAGCCCGCTCGCCGGCTCGTGGCTCACGTCGCCGAACGTGATGGCGCGGTCGTGGTCGGTGAAGCCGAGCACCACGCCGTCCGCCCGCTCGATGCGCCAGCAGGTGCAGAGCGTGGTGATCTTTCCCGCCAGATGCGCGGCGAGCGGTGCGGCGAAAGTCTTCACGGCCGGATTTCCACGATCGGGATGGCGGGGGCGTCGCCGGCCTCGAAGGCGGCAAGGTTGATGTCGAGCCTGTCGGTGTCGAAGCGCACCGGCACGTCGAAGGCGAAGCCGGCCGTCACCGCCGCACCCGCGGGCGGGACTTTTGCCGGGCACGAACGCGATCGCGCCCGTCGCGGCGTCGAGCGTAAAATCGGTGCCGGCCATTTGCTCAACGCCGTTCACCGCCACCCGCAGCGTCTCCGCCACCGGTTTGGCAATTGTGCGCGCATAAGGCGCGAAGGCGCCGCCGTAGCTCTTCACCAGCTGGAATACCGCATTCGCCCCGTCGCCCGTTCCGATCGCCTGGTCCGCCGGCCCAATATCCTGGTCCGGCGGGCACGACTTCCAGTCGCCGCGGTCGCGCCAGCGAAACCCGTAAAGCCGCCCCCGCCGCTCCTCGAAAAAGGCGATGAGCGTGTGCAGGTCGGCGAGCGAGCGGATGCCTGTCCCGGCATTGTAGCGCCGGCGCGAATCCGCCCAGCGCGAATTTCGCTCCTCGTGCCCGGAGGCGAGCAGCACAACGTCGGTGCGCCGCTCCGGCCCGCCGGTGGAGCCGAAAGCGATCGCCAGCGGAAACCGCACTTCGTGGAAGCCGGCCGGCATCACAGCCCCCTGTGCCCGCGCGCCACCGCGCGGGCGAGCATGGCGGTGAGCTCCGCCTCGGCGCGGCGGAACGATTCCGCGTCGCGCGTCGTCACGTTGAACACGACACTGGTGCCGCCCCCGCCGCCGGCGCGCACGCCGAGCTTGCCGTCGGGACCGCGGGCGAGCGGCAGGATGGCCTCCGGCCCGGCCTCGCCCATCAGCCCGAGCCCGCCGCGCATCGGAAAATAGCTCGGCGTCGCCACCACGCCGCCTTGCGCGAAAGGCGTCACCATCGGCCCGGCCACGCCGCCCCTGGCAAAACCCTGTGCGCCGGAAAGCCCGCTGAACAGGCTTTCGACGAAGCCGCCGACCCCCTTGGCGATCGGCGCCAGCGCCGCGTCGAGCGCCTTGCCCGACATGGAGAG
This sequence comes from uncultured Alphaproteobacteria bacterium, assembly GCA_963846475.1. Taxonomy (GTDB): domain Bacteria; phylum Pseudomonadota; class Alphaproteobacteria; order Rhizobiales; family Afifellaceae; genus DASWJZ01. The sequence goes on from CAWJVZ010000004.1 coordinate 1,212,438, forward strand.
CGCCAGCGACTTCAGCACGTCCTCCAGCCGCTTGCCGTCGACGACCGAGCGCTTGAAGGCGGTGGTCATTGCCCGCCCGAAACCGTCGGCGAGTCCCTCCAGGTCGCGGAGCGCATCGCGCAGCGGATCGGTCGCGCCGGCGAGTTCCTCGCCGAACGAGTCTTCAATGGCCATCGATCACTCCGCTGCTGGAAACACGCGTCTGTGGAGCGTATGAAGGAGCCGATCAGGATCGGTGAGTGCGAGCGATGCCGGAAAATATCGATCTGAACTTCCTCGCAACGCTCTGCCAGCAGACGCTCGCGGAGGTCAGGTCGCTCCGCAAGGAGGTGAGCGACGTCCGCACGCTGGCGCTCCAGAATGTCGACTACACACGCCGGATAGAACGGCGCATGACTGAAGTCCGGGACGACCTCGAGCTGATCTTCAAAGCTGAGATCGGTGGTAGCTTTGCCCAATTCGAAACGCGTGTAGAAAATTCCCTTGCGCCGCTGGTAAACCGGATTGAAGCTTTGGAGGGCCGCTGAAGGATCTCAGCCGTCCGGGAATCTCTGCATGAGCTGATCAAGCCTTCGCCGTGGGATCGGCATCGCAGTCGCCGGAGAGAGGCCCTTCAGCACCGCGCAAAACTCGCGCGGCGTCAGTGCCCAGAAAGCCGCAGGGGCAAGCTGCAGGCGGCCGAGCCCGAAGGCGATCAGCGCGTCCCAGTCGAGCCCGCTTCCCCCTGCGGCTGCGGAGGGTTTTTGGCGCCCTCCTCCGCCATGCCGAAGGTCGCGCCGATCAGCTCGGCGGCGAGCCGCGCAAAGCCCGCCGCGCCGCCGTCGATCCTGAGCGCCGCCACCTCGTCGTCTCCCATCACCTCGCCGGCGCCGCGCAGCCCGCAGCCGACGATCCGGATGATATCGCGCGCCGACAGCCTGCCGCCCTCGAAGCGGCTCGCCAGCGCCACCAGATCGTCCGCCCCGAAAGCCGCCTCCAGCTCGGCGAGCGCGCCGAGCGTCAGGCACAGCGTGCGCTCGCGGCCGCTCAGCACCGCCGCGACCTCGCCGCGCCGCCGGTTCGCCATCAGAGCGCCGCGAAGGCGAGCGCGCCGGCCGACTCTAGCGCGATCTCGTAGGAAACCTCGCCGTCGTGCTCGCCGGCATATTCGAGCCCGCTCACCTGGAATGGCCCGCTGACCGTGCCGAAATCCGGGATCACCAGCTGCCAGGGGCGGATCGCCCCGTCGAAGAACAGTTCCCGGACGCTCGCGTCGGACGCCGCATCCTTGAAGATGCCCGCCCCGGAGATCCCGGCGCGCCGCACGCCCGCCCCTTCCAGGAGCTCGCGCCAGCGCCCGGCGCTGTCGGCATTGGTGACGTCGACGCTCTCCGCGTTGAACGCGATCCGCCGCGACCGCATCCCCGCCACCGTCTCAAACGTGCCGTTCTGGTCGAAATCGAGCTTTAGCAGCAGGTCCTTGCCTTTTTGGGCACCCATTCGTTGTCTCCATGGCCGATTAATTCCCCTCCCCGATGCGGGCAGGGCTGTCGCGTATGAGGCCACCCCTCCTCTCCCCCGTGGGGAGAGGCCGAGTCCGCGCGAAGCGCGGAGCCGGGTGAGGGTTCTGGCGCCGAGCTCTACGATGGTCCCTCACCCGGTCGCTTCGCGACTCGGCCTCTCCCGGAGGGGAGAGGGGGGCGCCCTGCTATCTGCTGCTGGCGCTAAGTGGCTAGGAGCCCGGCTCCACCGCCGCCCTGAACCGCACCACCGCCCGTCGCCCCTCCGGCTTTTCCGCCCGCGCCGTCTCGGTCGCGAGGTGCCGCAAATTCACCAGCCGGTGCCCGGCGAGCACGAGCGGCGCATCGTGGAGCACCACCCGCACGCGCTCGGCGATGGCGAGCGCCTCCGAGCGGCCGGGCAGGCGCGACCAGGCGACCACGGCGAAGACGATCTCCGTCCCGCCTTCGGTCGAAGTCGACCAGTCGCGCGCCGTCACCTCGCCGAGATGCACGTACGGCGCGGCGGCGTTCCGCGGCGGCCCGTCATGGACGCGGCCGGCGCCGATCAGCCCGGTAAGGGCGGCGTCGGCCGCAAGCGCCGCGAATACCGCCTCCTGCAGAGCGCGTGCCGGAGAGCTCATGTCTCCTCCTCCGCCGCGATCACGAGATAGCGGCGATCTTCATGCGGGTCGGTGACGCTCTTGATGGAAAGGAGCCGCGCGCCGAGCCTGAAACGATCGCCCGCCGCCACGTCGGCGCGATGGCGGATGACGATCCGCTGCCGCCTCACGTCGGCGAGGCCCTCGCCCGCCGCGCGTTCGTCGGCACCCGCCGGCATGATGTCGCCAAACATCGCCGCCACGGCGGACCAGTCCAGCGTGGCGCCGCCCGCGCCGTCGGGGTTGCGCGTCGCCTTCTCCAGCACAAGCCGCAGCCGGAGGCGGCCCGGATCGCTGGCCCCCCGCCGGCTCAGCACAGGAACAGCCTCCGATAAGGCGCGACGAGTTCGCGGCAGCCGAGCGGGAGGATCGTCGCGGCATCGCCGGAAATGACGGCCGAGCGGTGCTCGTACCAATGCGGCGACCAGGAGCCGGATGGCCTGGCGGAGCGGCTCGGCACGTCCGCGCCGGCCGTGCCGTATCCCGCTGTCATGTCGATCTCGTATCGATCTGCGGCCGGCGACCGGAGCGACCAGCCGCACCGAGCCGTCGACCGGCTCGAATATGTAGTCCTCAGGGTCGAGGACCGTGGCGGTCCCCGCTGCATCGATGGCGCGGATCTCGTCGACCGAGATCGCCGGCACGACCGGCAGGATGATGCCGAGGCTCGGCCAGAGCTCGATGAGCACCCGCCATTTCTGCGAGATCAGCACGCGGCGGATTTCCGTCTCGACTGCGGCCCGCGCCGCGGCGATCAGCGCGCCGACGAGTTCGTCCTCTTCGCCGCCGTCGAGCCGGAGATGCGCCTTCGCCTCGGCGAGAAGCACCGGCTCCACCGCCGGCCCCTCCAGGAGAATGCGTTTCATGGTTTAGCTCCGCGCGGAATGGTGTGAAGGACAGACCGGCAGTCGGCAGGTCGGCAGTCGGCAGGTCGGACGAGACCACACGAGGGTACTCGGTGTTCCTGCTGCCCGACTGCCTACTCCCGATTGCCGACTGCCTCACAAGATTGTGCGGCTCCGCCGCCGTTTTCACGCACGGCGGAGCCGCTCGGCACGGCCCCGGGGAGGGAGCGGGGGGATCGGGCCGTGCCGAATGGGATTGCGGCAGTCGGCAGGTCGGCGGTCGGCAGTCGACGACGTCGGCTCCTGCCGACTGCCGATTGCCGGCGCTTATGCCGTGCCGAACTTCACCAGCTTGATCGCGTCGAAATCCTGCACGCCGCCGCCGACGCGCTTGGTCGTGTAGAACAGCACGTAGGGTTTCTGGCTGTAGGGATCGCGGAGCACCCGCACCCCGAGCCGGTCGACGATCAGGTAGCCGCGCGAGAAATCGCCGAAGGCGATGGAGTAGCGTAGTTGGCGCCGATGTCGGGCATGTCCTCCGCCTCCGCGACCGGAAAGTTCATGATCGTGGCGCGGCCGTCGGCGGTCGCCGGCGGCGCCCACAGATAGTGCCCGTCGGCGTCCTTCAGCTTGCGGATCGACGCTCTGCGTCTTGCGGTTCATGACGAAATGCGCGTTCTGCCGGTAGCCGGCCTTCAGCGCATAGATCGCGTCGACCAGCACGTCGGAGGCGTTCGACGCCGCGAAGGCGCCCGACGCGCCGGTCACGACGTAGCCGAGGCTGCCCCAGGCCCAGGTCGCTCTCGGCGACCTTCGGTGTAGTCGAGGAAGCCCCTCGGCTTCTTGACGGCGTCGCCGTTGACGAAGGCGGCGCTCTCCTGCTCGGCGAACGCCATCTCCACCTCGCCGGCGATCCACTGGTCGATGTCGATCGCCGCATCGTCGAGGAGCGTCGCCGTCGCCGCCGGCATGGCGTAGAGCTCCATCACCGGATATTCGAGCTCGACCAGCGTCGGCGTGTCGGTCTCCGGCCGCGCATCCGTCTCGCCGACCCAGCCGGTCTCGAAGCCGGTCGTGGCGAACGGCTTCTTGTAGAGGTTCGACGACACCGTGCGGATGCCGGCGATCGCCGCGGATCGGCGACACGATGGAAAGCCGCCGGCCGATCTCCGCCTCCGTCTCCTCCGGCACGAGATAGCCGCCGTCGGCGTCGATCACCGCCGAAAGCGCCTTCTGCCTCCAGCCGCTTCAGCCCGCCGGATTCGCCGGTGCGGACATAGGCTTCGAACGCCGCCTTGTGCTCGCTCGCCTCGAGCGCCGCGTCCCGAGCCGGAAAGACCGAGCTCCGGCCGGCGGCCCTTGAGGACCAGGCGGTCGATGCAGCCGCTTCTGGCTGTCGAGCGCCTGGCCGATCCGCGCCACCTTCTCCTCGGTGACCACGTCGGCGGAAAGCTTTCGCTCGATCTGGTCGATCTTCGCGTCGTTGCCTTCCTTGAAGGCCTCGAACGCCGACATGAAATCGTCGAACGCGTCCTTCAGGTCGACATTCTCCGCCGCCTTCGTCTCCGGGGCGGGCATCAGTTCCAGGTTCATCTTGTTCTCCTTGGTGTGAACATTGAGCGCGGCGGCGAACGCCCCCCTCCCCACTGAACTCGGGTGTTCCCGAGTTCAGCTCTCTGGAATCCGAAGTGGGGAACACCCCACTTCGGGCGGGGAGGGGTACGGGGCGGGGTAGCGCCGGCATTTCTGGGAAAAGGCGCGGCGATGCAGTCCCCTTCCCCCCTTTGGCGAGGGGTACGGGCGGGGCAGCTCGCCGTTTCCTTGAATGGCGGGGCGCTACCCCCTCCCCAGCCCTCCCCCGCGAGGGGAGAGGGAGCACCTCCGAATCGTCCTTGCGGCCCGCCGCATCGCACTCACGAGTTGCGGCGAGCCTCCCGCCCCCTTGACCGCCGAAACTCTTGCCGCCGGCAGCATCGGGAACGTGACCACCGAGATCTCCCAAAGGTCCACCTCCAGGAGCTTCCGCACGCCTGTTTTGGCGTCGGTGCGGCCCCTGACCGTCCGAAAACCTATCGACAGGCCGTCGATCGCCCCGGCGCGCATCAGCGCCAGCACCTCGCGGGCCCGCGCCACCTCCGGCATCAGCCGGCCGCGCACGAAGAGCCCGCGAGCATCCTCGCGGATGTCCTGCCACACGCCGATCGGCGCCGCCGGATCGTGCTGGAACAGCATGCGGATGCCGCCGGGGCCCCTCGCCCCGATCGATTTCTTGAAGGCGCCGGGCAGCACCACGTCGCGCGACAGGTCCGCCTCGCCGAACAGGCTGGCATAGCCGCAGAAGCTGCCGTCCGCCTCGACCGCCGACAGTTCCGTCGGCGCGAACTTGGTCTCCCGCCTCCCAGGCACCCACCCTCCCCCTTTGCGGGGGAGGGCAGGGAGGGGGGAAAGACGCTGCCGCCGCCCGCTCATCGCACCACCCGCAGGCGCGGCCTGTCCTTGGCTGCCGCCATCTGCTCGGCGACCGCGAACACCAGCAGCACGGCGAACTCGGCGAAGACGGAACGGTAATCCTCCGGCTCCCGCCTGAGCGATTTGAGGAATTTGGTCATGGGTGATCCACTCTCTTTGCAATTGGCAAAGGCAAACAGGCGACTTTCAGCAGCGAGTCGGCAGTCGGCAGTCGGAAGCGGTAAGCCTTAGCGGCAGGAGCCCAGCGTGCGGCGAATGGGTAGAAAACCGAAGTAGTACAATTCCACTTCCCACTGCCGACTGCCGACTGCCGAGTTTCTACGAATGATCCCGGAACAGCTTGTTCAGCCGGGCGATCTCCGTGACGAAATCGTTGAACCTTTTGTTCGATGCGGCGAGCTCGCGCAGCGTCCAGATCAGCAGCCCCGAGGCGCCGGACGCCCACAGGAACAGCGCCAGGTGCGCCAGATCCCCGCGCTCGGCGAACTGGCTCGTCACGTCGGGCATTCCTCGGCCTTATCGCTTGAGGTCACTCGACCTCCGGGCCGAGCTCCAGTTCGATCTTCAGCTCCTTGAGCGAGCGTTCCAGCGGCCGGCGCCAGCCGTCCCTGCCTTGCGCGCACGCCTCTGCGACCGCATCGGCAATCGCCCAGGGGTCAGAGCTCCGCAGCGCCTCGATCAGCGCGCCCGCCTGCAGCAGGTCCTTCTTTCGCTTGGCGATATCGCCGCGCTTTTGCGCGACGATCAGCTTGTGCGCCGCATATCGCGCCGGAGCTGGAATGCGGACCGGCACCCCCGCGCCGTGCAGCGCCGCTGCGGGCACAGGCGTTTCGATAAGCCATCCGAGATGCTGCATCGGCACGGCGCCCGCCTTCAGCCGGTCGAGCGGCATCGGATTGTCATCGCTCCGCCGCAGCTGCGGCGTCAGGAGATCGACCAGAAACCCCGTGCCGCTCCTGAACCGCGAAGGCGGCTTGCGCGGATCCAGTCCCGGAACCGGGGCGAACGTCTTGTCGGCCCGCTTCAGGATTGTCTCGAGCGAATCCTCCCCTTCCTCTGCCGCGAGCGCCAGCGACGCCATAGCGAGGTCGGCGTCCTGGGTCATCAGCGCAGCCGACGGCAGCGCCGCCCCGACGACCGGCGAGTAGCATTGATAGGCCGCCGTCCCGACGAGCACCGTCTCCCGGAACAGGCCGGCGTCGGCGAGCGCCTCAAGGACGCGCCCGAGCGCCGGTGTCGGGCCGGGTATGTTCTGCCCGCGCAGCAGGCTCACTGTCTTGCGTCGCTGGGCCGCGCGGGCGGCCTCGGCTCTCGCCGCCGCCGCTCTCGCCTGGACTGCCGAATCGTCGGCGCGGCCGAGAAACCGGTCCCGCCGCGTTTCTCCACGCTCTTCCGCAGGTAGAGGTAGTCGATGCCCTTGATGGTCTGTTTGTAGACCGAGCCCGCCTCCGCAGGCGCGGCATGCACCTCCTGCACGAGATCGGCGTAGAGGGTTTGCAGCATGAGCGGCAGCGGAGCCATCGCTGCAGTTATAGACACTTTCCCGAATTATGTCTATAACGGTTATAGACAGTTTTCGGCAATTCCGTCTATAACCGAAGCTCCCCTACTCCCTACTCCCTACTCCCCTACTCCCTACTCCCTACTCCCTACTCCCCACTCCCAACTCCCTACTCCCCAGTCCCCACCCCATACCCCACCGCTTCCCGCTTCTCGTCCGGCGTCAGGAAATCCGCCTCGTTCACCCGCCGCCACAGCGCCTCGCGCTCGACCGACAGCGCCTCCACCGCGTCCGCGATCGCAGCGCGAGCCGGAGCCCCTCGCCCCAGGCCGGGCCGAGCCAGGCGCCGAGCGCGCCGGCGATGCGCGCCGGCGAGCGGCAGCACCGTCTGCCGCCAGAAGCGCGAGGTTCGCCTCGCGGTAGTTGGCGTAGGTGTTGTCGCCGGGAATGCCCAAGAGCATCGGCGGCACGCCGAAGGCGAGCGCGATCTCGCGCGCCGCGCCGTGCTTCGGCTGCCAGAAAATCCATGTCCTTCGGCGAGAGGCTCATCGACTGCCAGGAGAGCCCGCCTTCCAGCAGCAGCGGCCGCCCGGCGTTCCGCCGAGCCCGGAAAAATTCGCCGGCGAGCTCCTCGCGCAGGCGCTCGAACTGCTCTTCCGAAAGGTTGCTGCCGTTCTCGCCCTTGTAGACCAGCGCGCCGGAAGGCCGCGCCGCATTGTCGAGCAGCGCCTTGTTCCAGGCGCTCGCCGCATTGTGCACGTCGAGGCTGGTCTGCGCCGCTTCGAGCGGCGGAAAGCCGTAATAATCGTCGAGCGGATGGAAGTGTCGCGACGTGCAGGATCGGCGGCACGGCCGTCGCCGTCCTGCGCGAAGCGCACGCTCCGCCCGTTCGCCGCATATTCGAACGCCGCCGGCCAGCCGGAAGCATCCGGCACGACGCTCATCCGGTCGGGCCGCAGCGCATGGAGCTCGCGGAGCTCGCCGTCCGACCGCCACCGCCTCGACATAGGCGTTGCCGGCGACGCAGCAGATGTCCGTAGAGCGCCTCCAGAAAGTCCGCGCCCGCCTGGCGCGGGTTGGGATCCTGCGAGCAGCGCAAGCAGCGGATGGTCGTCGAGCTCGGCCGCGCCGTCGTAGAGGAGCCAGCGGCACCGACGCCGCCGCCTCCGCCACCATCCGCACGGCGCGGTAGACGACCGGGTTCTTCATGTAGCCGGCGCGCGCCAGCGCGGCATAAGTTGCGCGCCGTCCACACCGGCCGCCCGGCCTGTGCAGCGCCACCAGCGCGCCGGCGCGGGACGCTTTTGCCTCGCCCGGCGCAGCCGCCTCCGGCCGCAGGCGCGTGTTTCTCAACCAACGGAGCATGAGTTTTCCTGTCGTCCTCCTCTCCCCCGTGGGGAGAGGCCGAGTCCGCGCGGAGCGCGGAGCCGGGTGAGGGTTCTGTCGCCGAGTTTCTACGATCTTGACCCATGCCGGTCGCTTTGCGACTCGGCCTCTCGCCAAAGCGGAAGGAGGCCCGCAGGAGCCCCCCTTTTATTGCATAGCAGCATCGCGCAACCGACTTGTTGCGCCGCAGCATCGGGCCTATGTCAGGTGTGCCCTCATTGGGCGTTTCCTCCCTAGACTTGGGCCGCCGGCACCCGCCGCGCGGCCCTTTTTTCTGGCGGCGGAGGTGCCACGCGACCAAAATGTCACGCGCCCCTTCCAAAGCGGCGGCACAACGCGCTTCCCGGTTGCTCCGCACGCACCGCAACTCTATTTCGGTATTGCCCTCATCGAGGGCGTTTCCTCCCTAGACTTGGGCCGCCGGCGCCGCCGTGCGGCCCTTTTTCTTGGGGCAGCGGGAGTCGGCAGATCGGCAGTAGGCAGTCGGAAGTAGGCACAGCAGTAGACGCCTCGACTGGCGATTGCCAACTGCCGATTGCCGTCGCCGGCGATTGCCGAGTGCCGATTGCCGCCTCTCCTCAAATCCCCCGCACCCTCGGCTTGCCCTCCTGCGTCAGCATGAGCGCCGACAGCGCCCAGACCAGCGCGTCGACCCGGTCCGGCGAGCGCCCGGACGACAGCCCGCCGAGCGAGAAATCGCACATCTCGTCCTCCAGCGCCGGGAACGCCCCGACATGCCTGACGCGGCCCTGCTCGTAGAGCGCCGCCACCGGCTCCGCCCGCAAAAGCTTTCCGCGGTTCGCCCACACTTTTTCCACCGGCACGGAAGCATCCTGCTGCCGTATCATCGCTTCGACCATGTCGCCGCCCTGGTTCACCTCGGCGACGATCCGGTCCGCCTCCAGCCGGTGGTAGAGGTCGACCACCCGCTTCGCCCAGCGCGCCGGCGTCAGCCGTTCCGCCGTCGCGTCGCAAAGCACATAGCCTTTCCGCTCCCGGTCGATCCCGGCGGCGACGATGCCGCAGGCATCCGCCCCCTCGCCGGAGGAGGCCGGCGGGTCGACCGCCACGACGATGCGCCCCAGCTCCGGCGCCGCGGCGATCCGGCGCGCCTCGATCCAATCGCGCCGCCACAGCGCGTCGGCGCGCTCCTCGATCAGCTCCGCGTCGAGCTCCTGGCGGCCCGAGCCGCGTGCCGCGATAGCGCGCCACCACCTTTTCGAAGAACGCCGCCGCCAGCTGCCCTCTATTGTCGAACGTCGTCGCCCGCGTCACCACGGTGCCGGCATCCGCCAGGATCCGCTTCAGCAGCGGGATCGGCCGCGGCGTCGTCGTCACCATCTGGCGCGGCCTGTCGCCGAGCCGCAGCCCGAACTGCAGCATGTCCCAGGTCGCCTCGGCATGCTTCCATTTGGCCAGCTCGTCGCACCACGCGGCGCCGAATTGCGGCCCGCGCAGGCTCTCCGGATCCTCCGACGAGAACGCCTGGGCGATAAAGCCGTTGTCCCAGACCAGCTGGCGCTTGACCTCGAACCAGCGCGGCCGGTCCTTGCACAGCTCCTGGTGATGGACCGCCAAGATCCCGGAGACGCCCTCCACCATGATGTCGCGCACGTCGCCGAGCGTCTCGCCGACCAGCGCCAGGCGCCCTGGCGGCTCGCCCGCCGGCCGCTTGGCAAGCGCCAGCGCCTTGACCCATTCCGCCCCGGCGCGGGTCTTGCCGGCGCCGCGGCCGCCGAGCATCAGCCAGGTCGTCCAGTCGCCGCCCGGCGGCAGCTGGTCGCGCCGCGCGTTAAGCTCCCAAAGCAGGCATTTGTCGATCACTTCGATCGGCATCGCCTTCAGCAGCTCTTTCCAGTTCCGGAGCTTCCTGAAGGCGATCAAGTCGTCTCTCGAGTTCAGCGCGACGCCATTCGGGGTCGGCGGCGTGATCAGGTCCGGCATTGTTGTTCTTCTTGGTTAGGCCGGCTCCCGCCGCTTTATCGCTTTTCCGTTGCCTCTCGGTCATGGCCAGAACTCTCCCTCCCTTGATCAGCTCGGTCAGCGTCCGCGCATGTGCCTCCGGATCGCCCTCGCCGCTCCGCGCGTCGAGCCGGACCACCTGCACCAGAGAACTCCGCACCAGCCGGTCCAAGAGGCGCTCCACCGGCCCGGTTGCGGGCCGCCGCCGCAGCGGCACGCCGACGCTCGGCCGGTTCACCCAGCCGCCGAGCTCGCGGATGGTCCGGAGCTGCGATTCCTTCAGCCCGTATTTTTCGCAAAGTTCTGGAATGGCGAGCTCGCCCGCCTCGTAGTCGAGCCGCAGCTCCGCCCGGTCCACTTCCGGCAGCGAGCTCCCCCTCGCCTTCCGCCCCGGCCGGGCCGGCACAGCGCCAACCCCACCGTCCCGTTCCAGGTGAGGCGGGAGCGCGCTCTGCGCCCGACCCTCGCACCGCGAGAGAAACTCGGCCGCCCCGGCCGCGCTCGCTCCCCCCTCATGCTGTGGTGCCCCGCAGAGCGCGGCCTCGAAGCACGCACCGGCATCGCCGTCCGCAACAGGATTTTTGGGCGCCGTGCCGGGCGAAGCCCCCGGGCACGCGCCGGCGCCCGCCGCGCTCGCCGCGCCAGGTTCCTCACACATCGACTTTTCCGGATTGTTGCGGCTCGCCGCGGCCGCAATTTCGCGACCATGCCTGAACTATAGCCGATCGGCGTACGCCTGTCAAGGACTTTTTTCCTATCATGCCATAAAAATCATCGGCCCGCGGGACTACACTCTTCTCCCCTCATTGCTGAGGTGGCCCGCGCAGCGGGCCCTCCAAGCACGGGCCCCCGTGCTCATGGCGCCGCGTTCCCTCATCCTCGATTTTCGGATTTTTGAGGGTCCGCCGCCGGACGCAACCCTGCGACCATGCCTCAACCATAGCCGATCGGCGCACGCTTGTCGAGGATTATTTTCCTGCTTCCTTGTTCTTTCAGCCGCCCTCAGGCGCGCTTCGTCGTGAATTTCGCGTCGCGGCCGGCATCACGGGGCGGCCCGCGGCCGGAGCCCGGGCGCGGCGCCGGCTTGCCGCGCACCATCCATCCGGCCGCGATGGTGTGCACGTCGAAAAATCATGCTATCACAGGTGTTACGGTGAGCCTGAAGATCGGAGCTTTCGCGGTGCATTACATTTGCGAGTTGTTCCGGCAGCCTTTCCGGTCCTGGCGGCCATGGCGGGCATCGGCGTTGGGCATGCTCTCCGTCCTGCCGCTCGTTTTGAGCGGGACGGCTCACGCCCAGTCCTTGACGTGGGTCAAGCAAGGGCCTGGGCCGAACACTCTGGGCCAAGTCGAGAAAATTGCCGACCGTGAAGTAGTCGGGGCGATTCAAGCGGTCGCGCCGCACCCGACTGACGCGAACATCGTCTATGTAGGCGCGGTGAACGGCGGATTGTGGAAAACGACCAATGCGATGTCTGCTAGCCCGACGTGGCAGCGCATGGGGGATGACAGCCGCTCCCTGTCCATGGGGGCTCTGGAATTCGACCCCACGGAAATGACCCATCGAACACTGGTCGCAGGATCTGGCCGGTTCAGTAGCTTCGCACTCGGTGGCGCTCTCGATGGCCTGCGCCGCACAGTTGATGGGGGCGCGACTTGGACCGCAATCGATGGCGGCGGCGCTCTGCGCAACCTCAACATCACGGGCGTCGCGCCGCGCGGACCCATTTTGGTCGTCTCCGCTGTGAACGCCGGCATCGTGCGGAGCACCGATACCGGCGCGACCTGGACACCCATTTCCGGCGGCACCGGAACTGGCCTCCCTGCCGGACAGGCCTTCGACTTGGCCAGCGACCCGACAGATTCCACCCGCCTGTTCGCCAATGCAGGTGCTAACGGCATTTACCGGAGCACGGACAGCGGCGCCACCTGGACCAAGGTGAGCAATCCCGCGATCGAGGGATTGATGGCAGGTGCGCTTTCCAACGTCAGGATAGCCGTCGGTACCAGCAACAATGTGTATGTCGCCATTGCAAGGGCTCGTCGGCTGGCCGGGCTGTTCCGATCCGGCGACGGCGGGACTACGTGGACTACGCTGGATTTGCCGACCACGATCGAATTGGGAGTTCCATTCGGTCTTCATCCGGGCGGTCAAGCCCGGATTCACTTCTCGATCGCGGCTGATCCCGGCGAGCCGAACATCGTTTATCTCGGCGGGGATCGTCAGCCGAGTTTCGCTGAGGCGGGTGGTCCGAACTTTCCGGTCCCGAATTCCCTTGGCGCTAGGGATTATTCGGGGCGGCTCTTTCGGGTCGATGCTTCGCGTCCGAGCGGGAGTCAGGTTGAGCCGTTGACGCACTCCGGTACCGCGTCCGGGAGTTCACCCCATGCCGACTCGCGAGACATGGACGTTGCCGTCAACGGTATGCTGATCGAGGTCAACGATGGCGGCATTTACCACCGGACATCGCCGCGCACGCGCAACGGAGACTGGTTTTCCATGAATGGAGACATCCAGACGGCCGAGTTCCACTCCGCCGCGTGGGACGCCAATTCCGACATCGTCATTGCGGGCGCACAGGACACCGGCACCCCGGAGCAGATCACCGCCGCTGGCGCGCGTTGGCGGAGCGTGTCGACCGCTGACGGCTCCATCGTCGCCGTCGACGATACCAGCACCCCGGGCTTGTCGACCCGCTATTCGAGCTCGCAGAACCTCGGCGGGTTCCGGCGGCGGGTCGTCGATTCCGCCAATGTCGTCCAGAGCGAAGACTTCCCCAAGCGCATCGTGCTGGGTGGTGGAGAACCGCTCGTTCCTCAGTTCTACACGCCCATCAAGCTCAACGCGGTTGACGCGAGGCGTCTGGTGTTCGGCGGCGGCAATTTGTTCGACCAGGCGGGGGGCATCGTGCAGCGAGGCGCCGTCTACGAGTCGCTCGACCAGGGCGACACGATCACGCAGATCCAGCCCTCCGTGGTTGTCAATGCCTCCGGTCCCATCGCCTACGGCGCGGCGGGCAATCCGGACATCCTCTACGTCGGATCAGGCAACCAGGTCTTCGTGCGCGCCGCGGCCAGCCCCGCCCCCCTTGTCGCCTCCGCAACTTATCCCGGCACGGAACAGGTCATGGGCATCGCCGTGGATCCGGGCGATCCGCTCACCGCCTATGTGGTCGATACGGCTGCCGTCTACCGCACCGCCGACGCGGGCGCGACATGGACGGAGATTACCGGCAACCTGCGCACGCTCACCGCGGCCGATTTGCTCACCGCCGCCTACAGCACGAGCCTCAGCCATCCAGGCGTTTTGGTGGCGAGCAGCGACGGTGTGTTCCTGGCGGCAGGTCCGGGCTTCTCATCCTGGTTGCGGCTCGGGACCGGTCTTCCGAAGGCGCTGGTTCTCAGTCTCGAATACGATGCCGCGGACGACATTCTTGTCGCAGCGACGCTCGGACAAGGAGCATGGACGCTGCGCTTCGGCCATTGAAATGCCATGAACCTGTACGCCTTGGCCGGCGCGGTGCGCTCGCCGGCCGGGGTGGAAGGGGCAAGGCACCACGGAGGGAGATGTCATGCTGCAACCTCGGCCAAGGGCGGTTGCCCGATCCGCCGTCGCGACGGCGCTCATTATTCTCGGCTCGGGCTGGTGCATGGCGCAGGACAACGTGACCAGCTTCGAGCTGAGCCCTGGCGTCGTCGTCGATCTCGCGCTTGCGCAGGTCTACGTCATGAGCCCCGAAGGCGAGCTCGTTGCGGTCGATCTCGCCAGCGGCAGCGAAGCCTGGCGCTCGACGGAAGCCGCCAAGCCGCTGGCTCTGGACGGCAACCTTTTGATCGCGCAGGCCGAACCGTCCGGCCCCAGGAACGAGCTGGAGATCGTCGCCTTGGATGCTCGGGAAGACGGGCAGCCGGTGACGGAGCAAAGAATAGCGCTGCCGGACGGCGTGCAGGTCTCGCTCGGCGGAGGGGCGAAGCGGACGTTCTCGGCGGAGGCGCGCTCGGTTGCCGGCGAAACCATCGTCAATTGGGCGTTTGCCGAGCACACTTTGCAGGGCATTCGGCCCGGTGGTGAGGAATCGTATCTTGGCGAGTTGGTCGCGAGCCTTGACGCCGCTGCGCCGCTGGGAGCCGAATCCGGCAGCGTCTCGCTGGCCGATCCGGCCCTTTCCGTGGACACCGGCGAAATCGGGCCGCAGGTCACCAATGGGGCTTTCAGCATCGATCTGCTCACCGGCGAGGTCGCCCCTGCTACAGCCGCGGAGGAGGCGCTTGAGGTTCCGGAAGCGCTGGAACTCGGTGGACCGGCCCAGCTTGCCGGCGTGCCGCAGCCGCAAATCGTTTCGCGCGATGGTCGCCACATTCTGAGCAGCGAGCGCATCGCCGACGACTCGGTCTGGGAGAAATACCGCTGGACCATCTACGACCGGGATACGGGGGAGCGCCTGGGCCAGTTCAGGACGCACGTCCGAGTAGCGCCCTTCTTCGTCGCCGATTCGCGGGTAGTTTATGAGACGGGTCCCTACGCACGCCGCACCGCGGAGGGCGGCATCGAGGAAGAGCCGCGCGCCGTTCGGGCTGTGGACTTGGCAACCGGCAACGAGCTCTGGAGCCAAGCCGTGCGCGACACTGCCGAACCACCTGTTCTACCGCCATAAGCCGCCGAGAAGACTCAACTCAGTTCTGCCCGGGCCGGGGCAGGCCGCGTAAGCATCTATCCGCGCCGAGCGTGAGGACGATGCCGCTTCGGAGGCGCGGGCCCCTCAATCCTTCTCTGGCCGGGCGTGTACGCCGCCCCGGCCGGCGGCAGCGGCTTTGGCGCGGCCATCTGCATCGGCATCAATCTCGGCGACGGCCGCATCCGGCTGGGTCCCGCCTCCGTAGCGGAAGCGGGGCGCCGCGGGCGTCAATGCACCGTTAGATGGAACGCGTCGATCCGGTTGGGGAGGTCGCCATCCTTCCCCTGCACCCAGCCGGCGTGGAACGTCGCGCCGTAACGGTGAAGGCCGCTATGGTAGCCGACGCCTGCCGCAGAACCGCGGCATTTCATGCTTAGCCGCCCTGCCCGGGGCCAACGCCCCCGCTGCCCCGTTTAGGATCCACGACATGAAAACCGACCGAGACATCGAGAAGGGCCTGCCCGACTTCATCGAAAAGCTCCGGCGGCTGGCCGACGCACTGGAAAAAGGCGAGCGGTTCCAGATCCGCATCGCCGGCGAACGGATCTCCGTCCCCGTTCGCGCCACCTTCAATATCGAGCACGAGCGGGGCGACGGCGAGGAGGAAATAGAATTCCAGATAAAGTGGTCCACGGAAAAAGCGCGCGGCTGATCGGAAGTGGACGCTTACGTCATCGTGCTGGCGGGATTCGGCGCGGTCGTCCTCTTGACCGCATGGGTGCCGCTCCTCCTCAAGGACCTGCCGCTGTCGCTGCCGATCATCTGCGTCGGCGTCGGCTTCGCCTTGTTCCTGGCGCCCGTCCCCGGCGCGGCGCCGCTGCCCTTCGACCATCTGGAGCTCACCGAGCGCGCCACCGAGATGGTCGTCATCGTCGCGCTGATGGGCGCCGGGCTGAAACTCGACCGCCCGTTCGGCTGGCGCCGCTGGGTCGCCACCTGGCGGCTGCTCGGCCCGACCATGATCCTGTCGATCGCCGCCATGGCGGCACTCGGCGTCCTCCTGCTCGGCTTGGAGCTGCCGACGGCGCTGCTCCTCGCCGCGGTGCTCGCGCCCACCGACCCGGTGCTCGCCAGCGACGTCCAGGTCGGGCCGCCGGATTCCGGCGAGGAGGACGAGGTGCGCTTCGCGCTGACCTCCGAAGCCGGCCTGAACGACGGCCTCGCTTTCCCCTTCGTGCATCTGGCGATCCTCGTCCTCGGGCTGCAGTCGCTGGCCGGCGTGCAATGGGCGCTCGACTGGATTCTCGTCTTCATCCTCTGGAAGATCGGCGCCGGCATCGGCCTCGGCTGGCTCTGCGGCCGTGCGCTGGGCTGGCTGATCTATCGCCTGCCGAACCCGCGCAATCTCTCCCGCACCGGCGACGGCTTTGTCGCTCTCGGCGTCACCTGCCTCACCTACGGCCTCACCGAAGCGCTGCAGGGATACGGGTTCCTCGCCGTCTTCGTGGCCGCGCTGAGCCTGCGCGCCGTCGAGCGGCACCACAGATACAATCAAAGAATGCACGACTTCATCGAGCAGCTGGAGCGGCTCCTGATGATGGTGCTGCTGGTGCTGTTCGGCGGGGCGCTCGCCCGCGGCCTGCTGGCCGAGCTCGACTGGCGGGCCCTTCTCTTCGCCGCCGCCGCCATCCTGCTGATACGGCCGCTTGCCGGCTGGATCGGCCTTTTCGGCTTCGCCGGATCCCGGCTCGAGCGCGGCGTCATGGCTTTTTACGGCATTCGCGGCGTCGGCTCCGCCTATTACCTGGCCTACGCGCTCACCGCGGCGGATTTCGAGCGGCCCAATTATCTGTGGTCGGTCGTCGGCCTGGTCATCATCGTGTCGATCGTGCTGCACGGCACCACCGTCACGCCTGTCATGAACTGGCTCGACCGCGCGCAGGCCCTGTTCCGCAAGCGGCAGGGGTCGCCTTGACGCACATTTCCGTCCCGAGCCGCGGCGGATGAGGCGATGAGTTCCGGCGGCGGCCGGCTGGCGCATCGCCTCATCGCGGCCCTGCCGCGCTGCGGCAGCTTGCCCGCGAGCCTTACTCCGCCGTGCGGTGGAACGCGTCCGTCCGGTTGGCGAGATTGCCGTCGTTCGCCTCCACCCAGCCGATGTGGAAAATGTCGCCCCTGTGGTGCAGGCCGGTATAGTCGCCGACGAAATAGCCCCCCGCGTCGGGGGCGGTCGCCATGTCGAAGGGAACCGGGGTGAGCCGGTCCTCCGAGAACGTCTCACCGGCATCGTGCGAATGCGCCACATAGAAATCGGTGGACTCCACGGGGCCGGGCACGTTGTGGCGGAAATCGTAATAGGTGACCGCCACGCGGCCGTTCGCGTCGACCTCCACCATCGGCGTGAAGGCGTCTTGCCCCTGCGGGGTCTTGTCGACCACGAATGGACCCTCCCAGCTCAGCCCGCCGTCCTCGGAGCGGGCGAGCAGGATGTCGTTGTGGTCGGCGTCGTTGAAGCGCCGGTCCATCCAGACGACGTAGATGTTGCCGCGCGTCGGCTGGTTGCTCCAGTCGACGGCCCAGTCCGGCAGGATGTCCCCCGTGCGCACGTCATGGTTCGTGTCGGGCGTCTGCACCGCGTCGGACAGGAGCCGGTCGACCAGGATCTCGCGCGACCACGTGTCGCCGTTGTCGGTGGAGCGCACCAGCGCGACGTTGAAGCCGAACGTCTTTTTCCGGTTGGACGCCGCGCGGATCAGGTTGAAGCCGTTGATCAGCGTGCCGTCGGGCAGCACCTCGACCTGGTTGCCGATGGTCTGGGTGAGCCGGCCGCGATCGGCATAGATCGCCCGCGCCGGCTCCCAGGTGTTGCCATTGTCGGAGGAGCGCGCGAACCACGCCGTCGAGAAGAAGCTCGCGGCATTCTCAAATCCCTTCTGCGAGGCGTGCTCGCTCGGCGAGACGATGCGCTGCCACGTCGCGTAGACGAAGGCCGAGTTCGTCGGATGTGCGGTGAGCGTCTCCTTGTCGTTGAAATTGTTGCCGACCGCCCGCGGATTGTCGAAGCGCAGCACGCGCGGCGTGCTCCAATTCGCGCCCTTGTCGTCCGAAAAAGCCGCCAGGATGGCGTTCCGCGCGGTGGAATTGTCGAAGGCGATGGCGATGGCATGCAGGCGGCCGTTGGGGCTGAAGGACAGCCACGGATCCGTGGCCCGCTCGTAGTCGCCGGCGGAGCCCGGGGTGGCGCCGGCGCAGCGGGTGAACGCCGGCCAGCTCAGCTGCCAACTGAGCCCGCCATCGAGCGTAAAGGCCGCGACGTCGCCGTGCGCGCCGCCGTCCGACCAACGGTCCTGCTGCCAGAACATCACGATGTTGTTGACGTCGATCGGGTTCACCGCGACATGCGTCTCCACCTCGGCATTCTGGTAAAGCACGCTGCCGGGACTGGCTTCGCCCAGGCCGCCGCATCCCGGCGCGAAGGGGCTCGGACCCGAAGCCTGGCTGGTCGGACCCGGAAAGACCGCATCCGCCTGCGCAGGAGCGGCGACCAGCGCCAGCGAGCACGCCGCGGTGGCGAGAAGAAGGGACCTCATCATGGCTGAACTCCGGTTCGGAGGTCCATGCCCAAGCGATCGCGCCGACCGCCCCCTGAACCCCCGTGGACCCAGGCTACGCCGGAGCCGGGGCGTTCACAATACCCCGTGCATCCTGACGTTGCGCTCGGGCCCCCTCGCATCTGCAAAGACGACGCGGTCGCGCCCTGCAGCGGTGCCTCAATCCTTCTCCGGCCGGGCCGGCACGCCACGCCCGGGCGGCGGCAGCGGCTTCGGCGCGACCTCGAAGGTCCTGACCACCGCGTCGGCGACCGCCTGCGACAGCTTTCGCTGCGCCTCCTGCTGTTTCGGGTCGGTGCGGTCGACGAAGGCGCGCTTCACCGCCCGCGGCGCCACGGCAAGTGCCACCGAAATGACCTGCCGCAAGAACTCATGAACCGATCGCTCCATGAGAACAAAGCTGGAACATTGCCGCCGCGCGGTCAAGCCGCCGCGAGCACTGGCTGCTTCGGATGGCGGGCGCGACGACGATCGTCAGCGCCTCCGCATGGGGCCAATCAAGGAGGTCCTGCCGCTGTGAGCCCGTCGTAGCGAGTTGGCTCCCTGGACCGTCTCCGCCTTGCGCCTGCCCAAAAGCCTCCCTACCTCGCCGCCATGCAAAAAACGCTGCTGCCGCCGCGCGCCGAGCGCCGCCCCGTCACCGCGACCCATCACGGCCATTCCCGCACCGACGATTTTTCGTGGCTGCGCGCCGAGAACTGGCAGGAGGTCATGCGCAACCCGGCGGCGCTGCCCCAGGACATCCGCGAATACCTGGAGGCGGAAAATGCCTGGTTCCGCGCCGGCATGGCCGACACGGAAGCCCTGCAGGAGGCGCTGTTCAAAGAGATGCGCGGCCGCATCAAGGAGGACGATTCCACTGTCCCCGCCCCCGACGGCCCCTGGGCCTATGCCGTTCGCCATATCGAGGGTGGCCAGCACCCCCTCTATGTGCGCGAACGACGCGACGGCGGCGGCGAGCAGATCCTGCTCGACGGCAACGCGCTTGCCGCCGGCCGCGCCTTCTTCCGCATCGGCGCCACGAGCCATTCGCCCGACCACCGGCTCCTCGCCTGGGCGCATGACGATGCCGGCTCGGAATTCTACACGATCTCCGTGCGCAACCTGGAGACCGGCCACGACCTCTCCGACGTCATCGCCGACAGCGGCGGCGGCGCGGTCTGGTCGGCCGACGCGCGCCACCTCTTCTATGTCCGCCTCGATTCGAGCCACCGGCCGTCGCGCGTCTTCCGCCATGCGCTCGGCACCGGCCGCGAGGACGACGTCCTCGTCTACGAGGACAAGGATCCCGGCTTCTTCGTCAGTCTCGGCAAGACGCAGTCCGACCGTTTTATCGTCCTCCGCTCCGGCGACCACGAGACCTCGGAGGAGTGGCTGATCCGCGCCGACGCGCCGGAGCGCGCGCCGCTGCTGGTGGCGCCGCGCGAGACCGGCGTGGAATACGGCGCCGACGAGGCGCACGGCACGCTCTACATCCTGACCAATGCCGGCGGCGCCAAGGATTTCAAGATCGTCACCGCCCCGGTCGACGCGCCGGGGCGCGACGACTGGACGGACCTCGTGCCGCATGAGCCGGGCCGGCTGATCCTCTCCCACTCGGTGACCGCCCGCCACCTCGTCCGGCTGGAGCGCAAGGACGGCCTGCCGCGCATCGTCGTCCGCCGCCTCGAAGACGGCGCCGAGCACGTCATCGGCTTCGACGAGGAAGCTTATTCGCTGGGCCTTGTCGGCGGCTACGAGTTCGATACCGACATTCTCCGCTTCACCTATTCGTCGATGGCCACGCCGGCCCGAATCTACGACTACGACATGGAGAGCCGCGAAAAGGTTCTGCGCAAGCAGCAGGAGATCCCGTCCGGCCACGATTCTTCGCTCTACGTCACCCGGCGCATTTTCGCGCCCGCCGCCGACGGCGAAAAAATCCCCATCTCGCTCCTCTATCGCAAGGACACGCCGCTCGACGGCACGGCGCCGCTCCTCCTCTACGGCTACGGCGCCTACGGCATCGCCATCCCCGCCGCCTTCTCGGTCGCCCGCCTGTCGCTGGTCGACCGCGGCTTCGTCTACGCCATCGCCCATATCCGCGGCGGCAAGGACAAGGGCTATGGCTGGTACGAGGCGGGAAAACGCGCCCACAAGGCCAACACCTTCGGCGACTTCATCGCCGCGGCGGAGCACCTGATCGCCGAGAATTATACGTCGCGCCAAAAAATCGTCGCGGAGGGCGGCTCGGCCGGCGGCATGCTGATGGGCGCCGTCGCCAACATGGCGCCGGAACTGTTCGCCGGCATCGTCGCCGCGGTGCCCTTCGTCGACGTGCTCAACACCATGCTGGACGCCAGCCTGCCGCTCACCCCGCCGGAATGGCCGGAATGGGGCAACCCCGTGGAGCGCGCCGAGGATTATCGCAATGTCCTCGCCTACTCGCCCTACGAAAACGTCGCGGCGAAGGACTACCCGCCGATCCTGGTGCTCGCCGGCCTCACCGATCCGCGCGTCACCTATTGGGAGCCGGCCAAATGGGTGGCGCGGCTCCGCGCGCTGAAGACCGACCGGAACCCGCTCTACCTCCGCACCAACATGGATGCCGGCCACGCCGGCGCCGCCGGCCGCTTCGACGCGCTGAAGGAGAAGGCGATCGAGCTCGCCTTCGCGCTGAAAGTCACCGGCAAGGCGGAGACGCCGCCGCGCCGGTCGGCGTAAATACTCCCGACGCTCACCGGGGGACCCAAGCGTTGACATCTGTTAACAGGTCATCACATTAGAATGGTAACATGGGCTAGGCCGCGCCACCCCAACAAGGAGATCGAGGCGGCGGTTGCCTACGCTGAATCGCAGGGATGGACCTTCCGCAAGATGGGCCATTGGGGCCGCATGTTTTGTGCCCGTGCCGATCGGGAAGGATGCCAATTCGGAGTGAACAGCACGCCGAGAAATGCCGAGGCGCATGCCGGGCAGATAAGGCGGGCTGTGGACCGCTGCCCGCATGGGAAGGAGGCCGACGGTGAAGATGTTTGAGTTCAGCATTGTCGCTTCGGGTCTGGATCGGCAGGCGGAGGATTTTGAGTCGCGCTTCTATGAAGCCGGTTGCGACGATGCCCTCGTTTCATTTCAAAAGGGCCATGTCATCGTTGATTTTGCGAGAGAAGCGGAATCCATCGATGCGGCTATCGCTTCGGCTGTGGAGGCCGTGCGCTCCGTGGGCGCCAAGGTGCATCGGGTGGAGCCCGATCCGCTGGTCAGTCTCGCCGAGATAGCGGCTCGATCCGGGATGAGTCGCGCCGCCATGACGCAATACTCGAAGGGGCAGCGCGGCAAGGACTTTCCTCCTCCGGTGGCGAAAGTCACGTCGGACTCTCCTCTTTGGGATTGGGCGGTCGTCGCACGCTGGCTCTATCGAAATCGCAAGCTGACGCGCGATCGCGCCATCGAGGCCGAAATCGTGAAGCGGGCGAACGAAGCCATCGGAGCGGGCGATGAGCACATCGGAGCGCGACTGAAACAGCAGGCCCGGGAGTTTGAAGCTTCCCTCTAGGCAGAGCCTCGCTTCCAACGGGCTTCAGATCCCAGCACCGCGTCCGAAGCTCCGCCCTTTCGCCCCCCGCAGCGACCTGTTAGAGCCCGCGGATTCGTCCTCCCCTGAATCCGCATGCCTTCCGCCAAAGCGCTTTCCGAGAATTACCGCGGCATCCTCTACATGCTGTCGGCCTCTACCCTCTTCATCTTCAACGACACCTTTGTGAAGCTGGCGAGCGCCGACATCCCCGTGCCGCAGATCATCGTGCTCCGGAGCCTCATCGCGCTGCCGCTGGTGGTGCTGCTCTGCTGGCGGCAGGGCGTCCTCGGCAACTTCTTCGCCATGCGCGACCGCTTCCTGTGGCTCCGCACGCTGGGCGAGCTCGGCGGCACCGCCGCCTACCTCACCGCGCTGGCGCGCCTGGAGATCGCCAACGTCACCGCCATCGCCCAGACCACGCCGCTGGCGGTGACCGCCGCGGCGGCGCTGCTGATGGGCGAAAAAGTCGGCATCCGCCGCTGGTCGGCCATCTTCATCGGCTTCCTCGCCGTGCTGCTGGTCATCCGCCCCGGCATGGAAGGGTTCAACGCCTGGTCGCTGCTGGTGCTGCTGACCGTCGGCTTCGTCGTGCTCCGCGACCTCAGCTCGCGTGCCATGGCGGCGACGGTGCAGCCGCTCGCCGTGACGATCGTGTCGCTCGCCGCGCTGATCCCGCTCGGCCTCGCCATGTCGCCGTTCGAGCCGTGGCGGCCGCTGACCACGCCGGCGCTCCTTTATTGCACCGGCTCCGCCGTCACCCTCTGCTTCGCCTATGTGCTCGTCGTGCCCGCCATGCGCCACGGCGAGATCTCCGTCGTCGCCCCCTTCCGCTACATTTTTTTGATCTGGGCGATCATCATCCAGATCGTCGTCTTCGCCGTCTGGCCCGATTTCTTGACGCTCCTCGGCAGCGCCGTCCTGGTGGCGACCGGCATCTACACCGTCTACCGCGAGCGGAAGGTCAAGGGCGCCGCCGCCCCGCTCACCGCCGCGCCGGCGACCGTGCCGCCGCCGACCTGACCGCGATGCCTTGCCCGCCCATCGCGCTCCGTCCGGCGCCATGAGCGCCGTCCGTCAGACCATGCGCGGCATCGCCGCCATGGTGGCATCGCAATTCGCGCGAAACCCTGCCTCTGGGAGAGGTCATTTTCGTGCGGGGCGTCTTCGCGTCGCTCCTGGTCGGAGCGGTGGTCGTCGCCATGGGGCAGCTTCGCTACCTCCTCCTGCTCCGCCATCGGCTGGTCTTCTGGCGCATTTTTGGCGAGCTCGGCGCGACCTATTTCTTCCTGCTGGCGCTGTTCAAGATGCCGCTCGCCAATGTCGCGATCATCTTCCAGGCGACGCCGCTCGCCGTCACGGCCGCCGCCGCGCTGTTTCTGGGAGAATCCGTCGGGTGGCGGCGGTGGACGGCCATCGCCATCGGCTTCGTCGGCGTCGCCATCGTCGTGCGGCCCGGGCTGGGCGGCTTCCAGCTTTACGCGCTGCTCGTCCTCGTTTCGGTGCTGTTCGTCGTGGTTCGCGACCTTTCCACCCGCGCCCTGCCGCTCGCCGTTCCCGCCATGGTCCTGACGCTGGCGACCGCGGTCAGCGTCACGATCATGGGCGCGCTGCTTGGCCTGGACGAGCGCTGGTCCTCGCCGAGCTGGACCGTGCTGGCGCAACTGCTGGCCGCGGCGGCCTTTCTTTCCGTCGGCTACCTGATGATCATCGCCGCCATGCGGCTCGGCGAAATGTCGGCCATCGTTCCCTTCCGCTATTCCAACGTCGTGTTCGCGATCGTGCTGGGCGTGCTTGTCTGGGGCGACATCCCCGACGCCGTGACGATTGCCGGCAGCGCCATCATCATCGCCACCGGCCTCTACACCCTCTACCGCGAGCGCAAGGTCGCGCGAGTTAAAGCTTAAGGCCGTCATTCTCGGGCGAAGCGAAGCGGACACCCGAGAACCCAGAGGCCCGGCACGACCCTCCTGGGTCCTCGGCTCTCGCTCCGCTCGGCCGAGGATGACATCCTTCGTGCGAATGAGGGTACTACGCCTCTGACGCACAATTGAGCTTCAGACCCCTCAGTCGAAACTTCGCGCCACGGCGGCGAGCATCTCCGCTGCGGTTGCGACGTCCGCGACGCGGACGAACTCGTCGGCCGTATGCGCCTGGTCGATGCTCCCCGGGCCGAAAATGATGCTCGGAATGCCGGCGGCCGTCATCTTGGTCGCGTCCGAGCCGTAGGGCACGCCTTCCGGCTCCGCCTCGATCCCGAACGAGCTGCAGACCTTCCGCATGGCAGCGACGATCGGCGCGCTTTCCGGAACCTCCATGCCGATCGAGTCGATGAACGGCGCCTCGACATTCACCCGCGCCGGCGCCGGGAGTTTTCGGGCGAAAGCCGCGGTGAGCTCGACGATGCGGTTCCACGCTTCCGCTCCGGTCTGCGGCGGCAGCGTGCGGTAGTCGAAGGTCAGGCGCGCCGAAGCCGGCACGGTGTTGGGCCCTTCGCCCGCCCGGAACATCGTGCAGGTGAGCGTCGATTCCTCGAGCAATGGGTGGAGGCTGCCTCCCGCCACTCCGCTGTCGCGAAGATGGCGCAAAAGATCCTGCGCGATGTCGATCGCATCGATCCCCTCCTGCGGCTTGGAGGTATGTGCAGGCTTCCCGGCGATGTCGATCGTCCAGCGCACGCAACCCTTGCACGCCCGCACGATCCGCAGCTCCGTCGGCTCTCCGGCGATGCCGAAATCGTAATGCTCGCCGCGGGCGAGATGATGGACGATCCCCTTGAACTGGAATTCCTCGTCCACCGCCGCGACAAAAGTCACGTCGCAGGCGGGCGGGCTTTCGGCGAGGCTTTGCAGCGCCAGCATGAAGGCGGCGAGGCAGCCTTTGTCGTCGACGGCGCCGCGCCCGTAGAGGCGTCCGTCGCGCAGCATCGGCCTGAACGGCTCGACCGTCATTCCCGAGACCTGCACGGTGTCGAGGTGCGCCTCCCACAGGAGTTTTCGGCCGCCGGGCCGGCCCTTCAGGCGCGCGATCACATTGGGCCGGTCGGGCAGGACCGTATCGATCTCCACGTCGAGGCCGATCCGCCGCAGCCGCTCGGCCACATGATCGGCGAGCGCCGCCTCGCCGAACCAATGATCGGGCTCGCCGTCGCGGCGGAACGCCGGATTGACGCTGGGGATGGCGACGAGCTCGCTGAGCAGGGTGAGGACATCGGCTTCCGATACGCGGTCAGGGCGCTTCGACATGGCGGGGATTAAACGACGACCTCGCCGCCAATGGCCAGGCCGGCGTGCTGCTGCTGCCGGAGCTGAAGCCGCCGATGGCGGAGCATGCCCGCTGAGCCGCTGCACGGCGAGCCTGCGACCCAGGACAATCGCGTATGAGGTTTGCACCTCCTCTCCCCCACCGAAGCGGGGTGCTCCCCGCTTCGGCACCCACGATGGCGAAGTCGGGAACACCCGACTTCGCTCGGGAGAGGCCGAGTCCGCGCGAAGCGCGGAGCCGGGTGAGGGTTCTGGCGCAGCGCTTTACGATCTTGTCCCTCACCCGGTCGCTACGCGACTCTGCCTCTCCCCGGAGGGGAGAGGAGGGCGCCACTGTCGAGCCGTCTGCGATAGCCTGCCCGCGACGCAGAGGGCTGTATGCAACTAGCTTTTCCTCTCCCGTCCCGGGGAGGAAAAATTCTTCCTCAGTCCAAATGCGATTGCCTTGCCCCGCGACCGCGGCAACCGCCGGTCTCGACACCGCCGGCGATTGTGTGTTGAATGTCCGCGCCGTGCCGAAAGGCCGCCCATCCGCGAGGCGGATCATGAGCTACCTCGACATCGCCGCCCTCGACGCCATGCCCGTGAAGAGCGAGCCCTACGATTATCTCGTCGTGCCACATTTCATCAAAGCCGAGCGTTTTCGCGACGTCGTTGCCGACTATCCCGCCGTGGCCGGCCCCGGCGCGCATCCCACCTCCGAGCTGCCGGTCCGCGGCCACTTCAAGGCGCTCCTCGACGAGCTGAACGGCCCCGCCTTCCGCCAGGCGGTCGAGCGGAAATTCGGCCTCGATCTGGCTTCGCACCCGACCCTGTTCACCGTGCGCGGCGAGTGCGGCCCGGCCGACGGCAATATCCATACCGACTCGGCCACCAAGATCGTCACCGTGCTTCTCTACATGAACGACCGCTGGGACAAGGACGGCGGCCGGCTGCGCATCCTCCGCGACGGCACGGACCTGGAGAATTTCGCCGAAGAAATTTCTCCGGAGGGCGGCAATCTGCTGATCTTCCGCCGTTCCGAAAATTCCTGGCACGGCCACGCGCCCTTCCACGGTCCGCGCCGCGTCGTCCAGATGAACTGGGTGACGGACCGCCACCTGAAGAAGCAGGAGCGCAAGGCGCGCGGCCCCTTCGCCGCGCTGCAAAAACTCAACCCCTTCCGCAAGCGCGCCGCAGCGCCGGAATACAGCTGAGCCTTTGAAGGCGCGTCGCCTCCTTCCCCGGGGCGAGCGGCATCCTGCGAGGCCCCCATCGGCTATGGCCGGACGGCTGTCCGCGGCCGCGTAAACTGGCTTCTTCACCGCCGGCGGCACCTCTGCGATGCGCGAATCACAGAGAACAGCGGAAAGTAGGTCTTCCAACTTCATGCAACTCTAGCTATGATACCGATTGAGACTTCGAATTGTCAGGCTTGGCGCGCTTCAGAGGCATTCGTTTATTTCGTACGTGACTGCGGGCCCTCGCTGGCCGGAGAGTTTTCCCGTCAGCCGTAGTCCGGGAGCTTGTGCCCCCCTTGTCGAAGGGGCCCGCCAATTGTCCGGGGAGGAAACATGGTCGACAGTGTCACTCGCCTGCGGTCAGCTGGTCCGACCGGATTGAAGCGAAACCTCGCCGTGATCGGAGACGGCTTCACCGCCGCCGACCAGATTACCTACAACAATTGGGTCCAGACCACGCTCATCGAGGGCGTGTTCGGGCGTGACTATTTCCTGGAGGATGCGGCGGCGTGGAACATCTTCCGGGTCAATCTTGAATCCGTTGATTCTGGGATTAGCACGCGCGTCTACAACGAGATGGGCACGCCTGAAGACGGCTCCGACGACACCGTTACTTCCGACACCACGCTCAACACACCGCTCGGCATGATCTTCAGCAACTCATGGGCGCATTGCTGGATGGAATACGGCACGAACACCGACCAGGCGATCAAGGACACGCTGAAGAAATGGGTACCCGATTCCCAGCTCGTCCTTATCGTCCTAAATACTATGGGTTTCGGCGGCTGCGGGGGCGGCGGCCGCGCGCATGTGACGCTTGGGACGGGCTGGGACGTGCTCGCCCACGAGTTCGGCCACGGCCTCGGCGGGCTGGCGGACGAATATTGCGTCGCGAACGCCTACGAGGGGAGCGAGCCGGGCGCTGTCAACCTCACCATCAACACAAATGCGGCAACCACCAAGTGGGGCAGGTTCATTGCCCCGACCACGCCGACACCGACGGGAATCGGCGATTGCGCGGACTATACCCAGGGCGTGAAACCCGCCACATGGGATGACGATCAGGACGTCGGCCTGTTCGAGGGCGGCAACACCAACCAGACCGGCATCTACCGCCCCGTGGTGAGCTGCCGCATGCGCAGCAATTCGCCGCCTTTTTGCCCGGTCTGCTACACCTCATTCAAGCAGCAATATGACACATGGACCGGGCATCATTTCCTCAATTGCCATGTCGGCGACTTCAACGGCGACGGCCGCAGCGACGTGCTCGTCCACGCCGGCAATTCGGTCCAGATCTTTCGCTCCAACGGCACGCAGCTCGACCACGTGTGGAGCGGGGTCGAGCGCGTGCCCGGCTCGTGGCAATTCCAGGACAATGACGAATTCTACATCGGGGACTTCAACGGGGACGGCAAGGATGAGGTCGTCGTCTTCAACGGTTCCGACTGGGTGATGCCCTATCTCGGCCTTCTCGCAGACGACGGCAATAACGGGCTGCGCCTGGTCGCGCGCTATGACGGCGACATTTCCGGCTGGGGCGGCCTCGCACGAAATGACCGCTTCTATGTCGGCGATTTCACCGGGAACGGGCGGCAGGATATGATCGTCTTCAACGGCGACGACTGGTCGATGGCCTATGTCGCGATGCTGCGGTCAACCGGCAGCGGCTTCCAGCTTATCCGGCGGTTCGATGGCGACATCCCCGGATGGGGCGGGCTCGCCCGGCACGACCAGCTATTCGTCGGCGACTACAGCGGCAACGGCCGTAGCGACGTCTACATCTTCAACGGCCGTGACTGGAGCATGAGCTATGTCGGCATGTTCCGCTCAACCGGCTCCGACCTCCAAATGACCGAGCGCTACGACGGCGACATCCCGGGTTGGGGCGGCCTCGCGGAGCACGACCATCTCATCGTCGGCGACTTCGACGGTGACGGCAAGGACGACATCTTCATCTTCAACGGCGAGGACTGGAGCATGCCCTATCTCGGCATGTTCCGCTCAACCGGGAATGCACTCGAGATCGTCAACCGCTACGATGGCGATGTGCCGGGCTGGGGCGGCCTGGCGCGCCACGACAAGTTCCTGAAGGCCGATATCAATGGGGACCGCCGCGCCGACCTGTTCGCCTACAACTTGGTGGACTGGTCCGAGGAATATCTCGGCCGGATGATCTCGACGGGCACGGGCCTGAGAGCCAGCTTCACAGGAGATTGGGTCGGCGAGTGGAATTTGGGCGGCGGCGACCGGTTCGAGGTCTGCAACTACCAGGGGCTCACCGGGCAGCCCAATCTGTTCGTGCACAATCGGGACTGGTTCGGCATGATCCAGGGCCGGCGCGGGCTGAGCTTGCAGCGGCTCTATTACCGCTGGATCCATAATTACCGGCACGGCCGCAACTGGTAGAAGGGAAGACGCCATGGCTCCTGACCCACTCCCCACCAAGCCCGGCCGCGAGGAAAAGGTCGAGCATGCGCTGCGCCGCGGCGACATCAAGGGCGAACGCCAACGGGTGAACGCGCCGAGTTCGCCCGGGCCTGCCCGAAAAGACGGCCGCCGAGATCAAGCCGACGGAGGAGGAGCGGGCGCGGGCCGCGACGGGCGGCAAACAACACCCGAATCAGGAGCGGCCCGAGCAGGAGCGCGCGCGCGGGCCTGCCGCGGGAGAGCATTACCTCAAGCTACGCGTGGAGGTAGACGAAGGACGGCTAACTGTGGTGGACAGTCAGGTTGTCGCCGGACCGCTCGCGCAGACCACGTCGTTCCAGGGCCGCTTCGCTTATGAGGTGACTGCCGGCGGGCGGCTCCTCCACGCGGGCTCGGTCCCCGATCTCGGCGAGGTGCGCTCCTTCGCCCACCCGAACGGTACGCTCGAACAGCGGCGGCACCACCAGTACACGCAGTCGCGCTACGAGTTCGACGTTCGGGTCTCCTCTGAACAGCTCAAGGGGGTCGATCTCTCCACCGTCGCGATCACGCTGTTCCGCACCAAGGTTCCCGACGCTATCGGGGCGCCGCCACCCGCCGCGCCGAGCATCTCGCTTGCCGTCGAGCGCGAGCGCCAGTTCCGCGAGATCGGGCGTGTCGTGGGTGTTCCTCCCGGCCTCCAGCCCGCCGAATATCGGTTCGAAGGTCGCTCGGCCGGAACAAGGCGATCCACCAAGACAGGCGGTGAGCGGGACCAGCGCATCGATCCGGACGCGCAAGACGAGCCGCCGATCGATCCCAGGGATGGGAACTGAACGTCAAAAGCCGCCACCCCGGCCCGCGGCGGGTGGTCCAGATGAACTGGGTGACCGACCGCCACCTGAAGAAGCAGGAACGCAAAGGCCGCGGCCCCCTCGCCGCGCTGCAAAAGCTCAACCCCTTCCGCAAGCGCGCCGCAGCGCCGGAGTACAGCTGAGGCTTTTGAAGGCGCTTCGCCGCCTCGCCCGGCCTCGTTCAGCGGGCAAGGATAGGGACGGCCTCCGTCACGATACGAGGGGACGCGGCATCGAGCGCAACCGCCGCCGTAAGGATGACGTTGCCCGGATTGTCCCCTGAATCGAACTCCCCCGTGAAGGACTGCTCGAAGGGGTTGGTCGGATCCGACGCCGACGGGTCCGGCCGCAGCGTGACGGAAGTCTCCGTATCGTCCGGCCTGCGCACGGTGAGGCGGATCGCCTCCGCTGGCAGAGCTTCGCGGATCGCAAGGCGCACATGGACGAAGACCCTGGCCTTCTCGCCCACGGCGAAGGCCGGTTCCTCCGCCTGCACGGCCACCCCAACCAGCTCCGTGAGCTGGCCCAAGGCGGTTCGAACTCTGGACCGGGGCTGCACGGGCACGGTTCTGACCGCCTCGTCCAGGCCCCGGGTGAGCGTCACGGCGAGGAATTCCTGCACCTGTTCGTCATCCAGGATGTGCTCGTGATCGGCAAAGCTGGTTGGATGAACGACCGCGCGCGGCATCACGGCGCTCTCTCGGACCACGGTTCCGTCGCCGGCCCAGGTCGTCTTCATGCGCAGCCGCGCCGGCCCGCTTGTCGAACTCGATGGCGAATTGCTGCGGCGTCCGCTGGTCCACGCCGATGAACAGGATGTCTTCGGCCGCCGGCGGCGCGCCCGCCTCGACGATCTGCTGCAGCTCACGCTGCCGTTCCGCCGCCGCCGCAAGATCCGGGAGCGCGCGCTCGTCGATGTCCTCCCAGCCCAGGGCAACCCACGATCTTGCGTCGGTCGGCGCGAATGCGGCCGCCGCTCCGTCCTCCGCCTCGCAACAGCCGCCGTAGCGCGGCATGAGCTCGAAGATGGAAGGAAAGCTCAGGACGGTCTGGCGGACGGCGGTGAGGCCGCCCATCAGCATGTTCATGGATCCCCACCCCTCCTCCAGCGTCGCGAGCACCTTTACGGAGCCCTGGAAGGGCGTGCCGGCGCTGATGAGCCGGCCGAGCCGTGCCGCTCCGCCGTGCTTCACCGCGTAAACGCGGGCGATAAGCCCGCCCATGCTGTGGGCGAGGATATCGATCTTCTGGCCCTCGTCGGGCACCTTCTCGCCGACGAAGGCCGCAAGCCGCTCGGCGTTGTCGAACGCGCTGAGCCGCCAGTCGTAGTCGAATACGAACAGGTTCTCTTCTTCCGCGTAACCGAGTTCCTCCAGGTGCTCGATGATCGGCGCATAGACCTCCTGGGTGAACATGCCGAGGTGGACGATCTCGCGGATCAGCCCGCACGGCTTGATCGCGCCGGGCCCGGCGCCCGGCTCCAGCCGCAGCGTGGGAAATGCCGAGAGAGCGCCCAAGGTGCCCCACACGACCACCGGCTCCACCGCGCTGCCCGGCTCGGATCGGCAGAGGCGCGAGCCAAGGATACCGGGAACAAAGATCAGCGGCCGCTTTGCTTCCGCTCCCTGGGATGCCGCCGTCGCACCGTTTACCGGGACGGCGGACGCAATGCCAAAACTCGCCACCGGCAGGGCAAGGCTGCAGGCTGAGAGGAACGCGCGGGAGGACCGCTGGAGCACGCTGATGATTGTCATGATGGCACCCAATGAGAACCGCGGATAAGCGCGGTGTTTCTGCTGGCGTCCTGGGGGACGTCTTTCGCAGCGCGGTGCCCTAGTCGTCCTTTGTTTCCGCGGCATTTCGCGGCCGCGAAGGAGTGGTTTCGCGGCCCGGCGGCGGCCGTTAGCGTTTCCAGCGCTTCTCAGCCGCCTTCTTGGCGATTTCCGTCCGCCGCTCCGGCGTCATGTTCCTTGCGCGCGCTGCGCCACCGCGCCGGCCCATTGAGACGGCGGCAGGGTCCTTCCCTTCATCCTCTGGCGTTGGAACGCGATCTTCCGCGTCGCCGACTGAGAGGTCCACGGTGAGCTTTCCTGACTGATTCGGATCGCGCGGACGCTTGGGGCGACTTTCTGCCATTTCCGCTTGCTCCTGCTTGTCGCTAAGCATATATAGTGGAAGCGCTCCGGACGCCAGCCCGCCAATCCGCAACCATATAAGCCTGTGCCCGTGCTCTTTTTGCAGCACCCCAGACAAAACGGGAACCACGGCTTGTCCGTTAAGATTGATTGGGTATGGTTCGGTTTGCCAATCCAGGGAGGGAGATCGCATGGCCGCACGGAAATCCTATATCGGGCCACCGCCGGTTCACCCGGAGCTTGACCAGCTCCTGGAGAAGGCCCGTGAAACGCCGGTCACGGATGCGCAGCTGCAGGAGCAGCGCGTGAGCTTCGTTTACGGCAACGCGCCGGACGGGTCCGGCATCACGAAGGATTCAGCCAGGAAGGCCGCAGAGAGCATTAGGATCGCCGCCGCCGGCTGAGCAGAAGTCCCGAGGGAGAGCCCGGCTGAGAGGCCGGGCTTTTTACATGCTTGTTCTTGAAGGTGAAGACGCGGCCCTCTTTCGACTGGTACAGGAGAAAAACCTTAGCCGCCAGTATGATCTCTTATTGAACTGCATCGAAATTGGCCTGAAACAAGGGCCAACGGCATTCGACAAGTATACGCTCTGGGCTCTCAATCACGTTGCAGTAGCAAATATTTCGCAGTTCGGTGGTCGGTTCCGGGAGGAGCCCATTTACGTAGGGAATCACATCCCGCCGCATTTCAGGGAAGTCCCTGAACTCATGGATCGCTTCATCTCTACAATCCATGAAAACTGGTTCGGCTGGTCCGCCACAGACCTAGCTGCTTACGGCCTGTGGCGGCTGAATTGGATTCACCCCTTCATAGAGGGAAACGGGCGGACCGCTCGGGCGATCTGCTATTACCTTCTATGCGTGCGCTCTGAGATGCTTCTTCCCGGCAACAAGATAGTGCCAGAGCGGATACGCGAGAACCGTCCGCCATATTACGCGGCTCTGCAAGCTGCCGATCAGGCTTGGGATCAGGGCAATCTAGATTTCCGGGTGATGGAATCCTACCTGGCAGGATTGCTCGCGGCTCAGTTGCGGGACGATCCCTAATCCAGCCTGTCGCTTGCTCTTGCTTTGCGCTAAGCATATCACAGGTGCTGGCCGTCTTTAATAGGGGCGCTATCCCACCTCTCAACCCCGGCCGGTTCTCATTCCGTCGGATTGCCGACACAGAGAATCGGCGTAGGCTGTCGCTGCGGGGCCGGCGTGCGCCAAGCACAGGTTCTCCGCAGTCCGTTGGTAACCCCCAAAGGACGGGGCGGCGGCTGGATGCGGGACGCTCTCGCCGCCGCCCTTCCGGGGGCCTCGGGGCATTTGTGCCCGAATGCCCGGCTTTTCGACCGCGCCCACCGTCTCCTGCTCGCCTTGAGCTGCTCTGCGCCGACGGAACCTTGCCGGGCGCGCCTTGTTGTGGCGCCAGGGAGTCTCCGATCTGAGCTCCGCAAGATTCCAGATCCGTTGGAGCCGACAGCATGACTGGCACCGAACCTCGCGACCCGTCCTCTCCGCCGGATTTCGGGACCCCGTCATCCGAAGCGCCGGTCTCGGGTGAGGCGACGACACCGCCGGCCGAGCCCGTGGACGAGGCGACGGCACCCCCGGCCGAGCCGTTTGTCGATGCGCCGTTCGATCCTGCCGGCCTGATAGACGCACCGGCGGCTCCGGAGGAAGGTTTGACCGATGCCGGCTCGCCGGGGATCGACGCGCCCGCAGCGGCTCCACCTCTTCCGCAAGCGCGCTCGAAGACCAAGGGCGTCGCCGACATCGTGTTCGTCATCGACATCAGCGGCAGCATGGCGCCGTGCATCGACGCGCTCCGCCGGAACATCGAGACGTTCATCGATTCGCTCGAGCCAGGGCGACGCGAACAACGCCGCGCCGGTCAAGGATTGGCGCGGCAAGGTTGTCGGCTACCGCGATATCGAGGCGGCCGAATCGGAGGGCCTGCCCTGGATCGTCGACAATCCCTTCGTCCGCGATGCTGGCGCCCTCAAGGCGCAGCTTGCATCGCTGCAGGCCGCGCGGCGGCGGCGACGAGCCGGAATCGCTGCTCGATGCGCTCTACAAGGTCGCCTCGATGGAGGCGGTCCCGAAGGGCTCGCAGACGGAAGATCCCGGCAAATGGCGCTACCGCAGCGACGCGGCGCGGGTGGTCATCGTCTTCACCGACGCTTCGTTCAAGGAAACCATGAGCCTGCCGGAGGCGAAGGGCGGCTCGCTGCAGGACGTGGCGAACCTCGTGATGGCCAACCGCATCATCCTCAGCCTGTTCGCGCCCAATTTCGAGGGCTACGACCGGCTGAGCCAGATCGACAAGTCGGAATGGGAGGTGGTGGAATACGAGGGGCTGAACCCGCAGGAGGCGCTGCAGAAGTTCACCTCCGACCCGGTGAATTTCCGCACGACCCTGAAGCAGCTCGCGGCCAGCGTCTCGCGATCGGCAGAGACCGTCGCGCTCTAGGGAGGCGCCACCCGACCGGCTGAGCGCGCACCATGGCCAAGAAGCTGAAGGTCGGAGATCGTCATCCGCGGCTACCGCGTCACCAAGGTGTTCGGGCCGGGGATGATGGCGATCTCCTATGCGGCGACAGGCGCCGACGGGCGAGAAGGTCTTTCTGAAGCAGTACAAGTCGCCCGCCCCGACGGTCGTCTGGTACAAGGCGTTCGTCGCTTACCAGCACGAGCTTTCGGCCCGCGTCCGGAACGGGACGGCCGCGCATTTCGCGGTGCGCCAGGTCGATGCGTTCGAGGAGATCTGGGGAGGGCGCTGCTACTTCCAGGCCTACGAGTTCGTCGAGAACGGCGCCGACCTGCAGCAGATGCTCGACGAGGAGCGCGAGCAGCATCGCCGCACCAAGATCTGCGCCGACCCGCGACCCCGCGGTCTGGGCCCGCCACGTTACCTGGGCCAAGGTCTTCATGTCAGGCATTGCGGCCCTGCACGATGCCAAGATCGTCCACGCCGATCTAAAGCCTGCCAACGCTTATCTGATCGAGGATCCGACGATCGGCTCCGGCTACCAGCTCAAGCTGATCGACATGGACTTTTCGCTGCTGGCCGACCGGCGGGCGCCCTGGCACGGTTTTCAGGGCTATGTCGGCACCGACAATTACCGCTCGCCCGAGCATCTTTCGCGAGGCGCCGTGCCGGGGCTTGCTTCGGACGTCTTTACCTGCGGGCTGATGCTCTACGAGCTTCTCGCCGGCCAGCATCCCTACTGGCAGGAGGATCAGCGCGAATACGCAAAGCTCGTGCAGGCCTATGCCGCCAGGCCGCCCGCCCTCGTCGGGCTGATGCCGGCCCCGGCGAGCAATGCCGAGGTCAGCGCCGCGCTCCACCGCTGCCTCTCGCCCGACCCTGCCGCGCGGCCCACGGCCGCCGAGCTGCGCGCGCTCCTCAGCGGTCGCGGCGCGAAGCCTGCCGACTCGCGCGGGGCGGCGCCCCGCGCAGTGCCCGCCGCCGCCCCGCCGGCGAGAGCCGCCCCGCCAAGCCGCGAGCCGATCGTGGCGGATGGGATCGAGCTCACTGGGCCCGGACGGCCGCTCGCTGCGGATCGGCGTCCGCACCGAACTCGGCAAGGCGCCTGGTGCGGCAGTTCGGACCGGACGGCGAGTTCTGGGACAATCGCCAATGCGTGCTTGAACGCGACTGCCGGCGGCAATGGGTTGCCTCGCCGGTGGCCGGAGCCACCAACGAGACGCTGGTGAACGGCGAGGCGCTGACGGCTCCCCGCGCGCTCGGCAAGGCGATCGGATCGCCGTCGGCCGCCAGGCCAAGGGCATCGCAAAATTGCCGCTGACGGTGCGCGGGCTCTGACGTGAGCGGCGCCGGCGGACTGGACTGGCCTGAACGGGAGCCTGCGGCCGACGAAGCGGAAAATGTGGAAAAGGCCCGCCCAAAACCGCCGGCGGCCGACGACCCGGAACTCCGCGACAAGGGCCCCGGCGCGCTTCCACCTGCGGACGGCCTTTCTCCGAATGCCGAAGAGGCGGCGACGGAAGCCCCTCCCCCTCCGCCCGACGAGCTCCCTTGCGAGCCGGCGTTCCTGCCCCGCGACGCTGTCCCGGCCATCGACGCCGCTCCCCCCGTGCCGCCGGTCGTCGATGTGCGCGACCTCGACTGGCGAAGAAATTCGCGACGCGGTCGATCCGCCCGCGATCCGCGCCCGCATGCGCGGCATCGTGGAGCGGATGGAAACGCTTGCTCGATCGAGCCGGCGGGCCGGGCATGCTGTTCGACGCCGACCGCCAGGATGCCGCCGACCAGGCGATCCGGGTGTCCGCTTGGTGCCAGCATGCCCCCTGTGGATCGTCGGCGACCTGCATGGCGACCTCCTGGCGCTTGAGGCGGCCCTGGCGCTGATCGGTCACGCCGATCCGCCCGTCGCGGAAAACCCGCGCGATCGTCTTCCTCGGCGATCTCTTCGACGACGAAGGCTTCGGGCTCGAGGTCCTCCTCCGCGTCTTCGAGCTGATCGCCGAAGCGCCGGAACACGTCTGCCTCATCGCCGGCAATCACGACGAGGCGCTGTCCTATGACGGCGTACGCTTCGCTTCGAGCGTCGACGCCGTCGGACTTCGCCGACTTCCTCAACGCCAATCTCGCGCATGAATGGATCGAGCGGGCCGGCAAGCTGGCGGTGCGCCTGTTCGCCAAAGCCCCGCGGGCGCTCTTCTTCCCCGACGGGCTCTGGTGGCGCATGGCGGCTTCCCGCTGGCCGATCTGCACCCGATGCTCGCCGAGACCGGCAACTGGAACGATCCCGCCTGCCTCGCCGGATTTCGTCTGGACCCGCGCCCACCCGAAGGCGCGCAAGAAGCTCCCCAACCGCTATTCGCGCGGCAGCCAGTTCGGCCACGAGGATTTTGCCGCCTTCTGCGCGCTGAGCCGCCGGCCTCGGCCGGCCCGTCACCCACATGGTGCGCGGCCACGATCACGTCGAGGATCGCTATGCCCTCTATCCCGCCTATCGCGCCCATCCCGTGCTGACCATCGTCGCGCTGTCGCGCCGCCTCGAGCCGCGAGCGTTTCGGCCCCTACGAGCGCGTCCCGACCGTGGCGCGCTTCGTCGAGGGCGCCGTTCCGCAGGTTTATCCGGCTGCACATCCCGCCGGAGATGGTCCGCGACGTCTATCCCGAGCCCGAGCTTGCGGACGGCGCCGCCGCCGAGCCTGAGGAGACGGAGGAATGAGCGCCGTCGTGCTGCGCTGCCCGCATTGCGGGACGACGAGGGGCGCCCCCGGCGAGTGCGACGCCTGCCACGAGGCGGAGGTCCGCTACTATTGCACCAACCACGCTCCCGGCCGGTGGCTGGATGCGCCGGCCTGCCCGGCATGCGGCGCGCGCTTCGGCGATCCGCCGAAATCTCCCGCGCGGCCGCGGCCGCCGGCCCCGCCGACCCCGCGGGTGCCTGCCCGGCCGGCCGCCCCGCGCCCCGCCTCGCCGCGAACGCCTCCGCCCCCGGGCATTGCGCCGGAGCCGGCGCGCCCGGCGCCGGGGCGGTTCGGCACCTTCAAGAGCCCGTGGGTGGTCCGGCGGCGGCCGCTTCCCCGCCATGAAGAGCTCGACCCGCCCGACGACCCGCGCGACGAATGGCGCCGCGACCGCGGCCGGCCGGTGGTGACCATGTCCGACCTCCTCAAGGCCGCGGCGCGGGCCCGCCGGACCCGCTACGGCGCCCCGCCGCTCGGTCCGCCGGCCGGCGCGGCCCTGGGCGGCTGCCTCAGGGCGGCGTTCGTCATCGCGCTCTTCCTGCTAGTCGTTTTCCTGTCGCTGACTTTTCTGGTGGGCGGCTGGTTCCTCGAGGTGATGGGCGGGTTCTGATCTCGCGGGCGCCGGGTGATGTCCCGTTCTCGGCATGCGAAGAGAAACACAATCCCCGATGGCTCGAAATTGTTCAGAAATACCCCTTTGAACCCTTCTTTCTGGAGCCGGCCCGATCGACTTTCCACGTCCGTGCCTGTGCTTCCACCCGAGCACGACCCGTGCTAATCTCGCGTGACTAGGGCGGATCGGAGTTGCAGCGGGGAATGTAGATGCGCATCCTTCTTTTCTTCAAATTCGGTCTATTGATCGCCGTCTCCGCTTCAAGCGTTTTGGAAGATGCGGCTGCCTATCCTCAATCCTGGAGCGAGCCGATCACAGTAAGTGGGTTCACCGTGCCTGTGCAGGGCGTGGGCTCCGCTATCGCCCATCTTGATCAGGGCACCACGCCGGACATCATTCTGATGGCCTATTCGACGCCTTCAGGTACCGACGGCCACTTTGTCTACCGCGTCGGCTGGAATATGCAAAGTGACGGCAGGACTACCGACTGGAGTGCTCCAATCACGGTTGACGGTGTAGGAGCAACCGCTCATGGCACCGGCTTAGCGCTTACGAACCTCGACACCAACAGTCGGCCAGAACTGATTCTGATGGCATACGTTCCCGGCTCTGATAACGCATACAAGTATAAAATCGGCTGGAATGTAACGGAGAACGGCACGGCTTCTGTATGGGGTGACACGTTAAGCATACCTGGTGTGGGCGAGAATGCGCACGGAGGCGGAATTTCATTCGCTAATTTTGACACAGATTCACGGCCCGAAGCAGTTCTATTGGCGTATGCTGACCTCGCGGCTGGGGAGGATGCATTCCACTATCGCATAGCATGGAACCTGAACGACCAAGGTATCCATAGTCGCCTCGGCGATTGGCAACAAATTGCAGGGTTTGGGACGAGCGCCGGCGGCGCGGACCTCATGATTGCAGAACTCAACGGAAATCCCAGGCCGGACTTGCTCGCAGCTGCGCACGAGAACGGCAGCTTTTTTTACCGAGTGACATACGACTTTGACGAGAAGGGTGCGCCAACGCACTGGGATACGGTGAGGCGAGCGCCCGGTTCGGCAGGTGATGTAGAAGGCGTGGGCGTGGCGCACGGCCCTGTCGATGGCGCTCCCAATGAGGAGATAGTTTTTGTTAACTATACAAATTCGGAGCAGGGAGAGGGCGCATTCTCCTACCGCGTGGGCTTCAACTGGGATGAGAATGTGCCATCACGAGTGAGAATGGTCCACGAACCAATCCATCCGAGTAAAGACGACCAGGTCAATGTTCGCGTGTCTGCGGCCGATGCTGATGGGATCGCTAAGATCGACATTTATTTAGAGAACACTGTGGTGCATAGCTGCACAGATTTACTAGACGATGCCGCGTGCACCTTTTCGGTGGGCCCGTTCCCGGATAGGGATGGATCCACCGTCCGATACGGAGCGGCTATCTATGATCGGACCGGTGGCAGTGCTTGGACTGGACTGCGGTCTTTCGCAGTTGGCGACTACGAAGGCGGAGCCATTCCATTGTGGCTGCACGATGAGGCCGCAGATGCAATGAACATAGTCTTCGTACGTGATAGGGACAGCTATGTTGGAGACCAGTCGCTGCCTGAATTTCTGCGTCACGTCGCACGTATTCTCGACAGATCCTACTTACAGGATGAAATCATATCAAATCACGTTGGCAGAATAAATTTTTGGTACGTGAGGACGCCTGGTGACGCCGACGGTACTGCTAATGAATGCACGAGGCTGGAGCTGTATCCAGGCTTCGCAACGGATGCTCCGTTTGCCGACGGGGCTGCGATTGTTCACACGGATGATTTCAGAGATTGCGCGATATCGGGTGGTCCAGTGCGCAGATTTTCGTCGCAGCATATTGAGTTCAGGACCTTTCTGCATGAGTCGGGACACGCCATGTTTGGCCTTGCCAACATCTATGACGGGGCGAGAAGCTACACTATGCGCCTTCCGTGGCCGAACGTTTATGAGAAAAAGCGGGACTGCGAGGATGAACTCAGTACACCAAGGATGGTCGGCAGCCGATTGTCGCGCCCTTCATACGAGCGGCGGAGTGCGGTATTACGTTCGAGACCACGAGCGTGAAATTATGGGCGGCTGCCGCGACGCGGACTTTCCGCGGTGCCTTGGAACACAATTCAACTTCGATCGGGGCAGTCGACGCAGGGTCGTCTGGGGCTTTGACGCTCTTGCGGAATGATTAAAACGATCGCAGCCGAGGAGGATTCCACGTGAGGGTGAGCATCATAGTTGCTTCGTTAGGCCTCGTGGGATTCCCATGGGGTGCAAGTTTAGCTCAGATGGGGCCCGTACCTCAAACAATAGATATACCTGAGGTAGGCGAGGGAGAGGTGGCGCTATCACAGCCAGAGCAGGCGGGAGGAAGGCAGCTTATAACCTTAGGTGGTGTGATAGAGAACGGAGAGATCAAGGTTGACCAGATGGATGTCTCCCTTGGCACTCCGCCTAAGTATGCCGAGCAACCACAAGAGGTGAACGTGAAAGTGATTGATGAACAGGGAAATACCCTTTATGAATTGGATGTTGCAGATCCTAGGATACTTGAAACGGTCGAGGGACCGCCCGAAACGTTTTTGCAAGAGAGCGCTCACTTCCAGCTGATTCTGCCTTATGTGCCGGGCGCGACGGCAGTTGAGATTGGTCCAGGCGAAGATTATCAAAAGGTGCTTTCCGTGGAGGCCCAGAACTTGGAAGCTTCCGGTGAAACTGAGGTTTTGCTTGAATCAATTCGGGTAGATCTGCGGGATGCGTATCGTGTTTTCTGCATTAAGCAGGCCGGTGATGAGGCTTGCCGCGAGTCGTTCGGGCTACGAAATGAGTAAGTGTCACGAGATTTGATCCAAAACGGAAGGGAACAGCCGCGCGTCGGAGCAGATCGCACCGGTGTTCGGCACGGCGACTGAACTGGTCCATCATCGATCAAATGGCTCGGCCTGAGGCGGGAGCCGTGTGCAAGCAGATTAGGCGGTCGCGTGATCGAAAACCGCGTCTAAGGTTCGAGACCTCAATGCCTTGCGCCCGATTGAGCCTCTGCGAGAGTCCGCATTGCTTCAATCGGTCTGTTCTGGCCCGTCCTTGACATGCCGCTCACCGGGAACTCCGGAACGCCGGTTCGCTGTTGAAGGCGCGTCCGCTGGCGCCTTTCCCCTACTCGTAAAGCCACGCTCAACGGCAGCGGCGCGGCACCACCCTGCCGGCAACCAAAATCCCGCCGAGCCGATTGACGACGAATGTCCCCGCCTCCACCCGCTCTCCCCGCCGCCGCCGCGGCCGCCCCGACGGCCCCCGCCGCTCCGCCCCGGCGCCCGCCGATCGTGGCGCTCATCGCCGTCTCGGCGCTCAGCCCCTTCGCCATCAATTCCGTCGTCCCCTCTATGCCGGCGATCGAGCACGCCTTCGCCGCCAGCTACGGCCGCGTCCAGCTCATCCTCTCGCTGTTCTTGGCGGCAATCGCCGTCTCGCAAATCTTCATCGGCCCGCTCTCCGACCGCTTCGGGCGGCGGCCGGTGCTGCTTGCCGGCCTCGGCATCTTCGTCTTGGCAACCCTCGCCTGCCCCTTCGCCCCGACGATCGAGGCGCTGATCGGCATGCGCATCGTCCAGGGCGCGACCGGCTGCGTCGGCATCGTGCTGAGCCGCGCCATCGTCCGCGACCTCTTCGACCGCGGCCAGGCGGCGAGCATGCTCGGCTACGTCACCATGGGCCTCGCCATGGCGCCCATGGTGGCGCCGGCGATCGGCGGCCTGCTCCAGGAGCTCTTCGACTGGACGGCGATTTTTTGGTTCATGGCCGCCCTCGGCGCCGCCTGCCTCGCCGTCACCTGGCGCTTCATCTCCGAAACCAACCTCCGGCGCACCTCCAGGCTGAGTTTTGGCAGCATGTTCGCCGATTTTGCCCGGCTCCTGCGCGACTCCGACTTCTTGCTGTTCACCGCCAGCAGCAGCCTCAGCACGGGCGTGTTCTTCGCCTTCCTGGGCGGCGCCCCCTACGTGGCCGAGCGGATTCTAGGGCTCGCCCCCTCCGTCTACGGTTTCTGGTTCGGCATCATTGCTGTCGGTTACGCCATCGGCAATTTTCTGTCCGGCCGCTACACCGAGCGTTTCGGCGTCGCCCGCATGATTCTTGCCGGATCGGCCCTGGCGCTGATCGCCGCGTCGCTGCCGGCCATCCTGTTCCTGTTCGGCATCCTCGGCCCCGCGACGCTGTTCTTTCCCATGGCGCTCGCCGGAATCGCCAACGGGCTTAGCCTGCCGAGCGCCATCTCGGGCGCCGTCAGCGTGCGGCCGGAGATCGCCGGGGCGGCATCGGGCCTCTCCGGCGCGTCGCAGATCGGCACGGGCGCCATCCTGTCGGCGATCGGCGGCATGCTCCTGGCGGGCGGCGCCTCCCCCATGCCGATGTTTTGGCTGATGATCGCCGCCGCCGGCCTCGCCCTCCTCGTCGCCTTCGCCATCGCCGCCCGCCACTGGCGGTGAGCCCCGTGCCCCGTAGCCCGGATGGAGCGAAGCGCAATCCGGGATTCCTTTGCCACGGCACCCACCCCGGATTTCGCTGACGCTCCATCCGGATTACGTCACCTACGTCAACCCAGATCGATCTCGCCCTCCACGACGTGGTGGAGGTCGGTGCCCTCGGCGGTGACCACCGCCCGCAGCGTCAGCTTGCCCCTGCCGCGGAGGCCGTTCCGCTCCACCGCCTCCTCGACCGCCCGCTGCGAGGTCACCCCCACCTGCTTCAAAAATTTTCGCAGCGAGATGTTGAAGGGATCGGCATCCATGTTCTCGGTCATGTCAGTCTCCCCAAAATTCATTCCTCGATGACGATGGAGGGCGGCTTATGGGCGGCGCTGGCCCGCTCCGCCTGCACCCCGGCCCAGGTCCGCGCCGCGATTTCGCGAAAAATGCGGGCGTGCTCGCCGTCCGGCTCGGAGACCACGACCGGCGTCCCGGCGTCGGAATGGGCGCGGATCGAGGCGTGCAGCGGCACCGCGCCGAGGAATTTGACGCCGATCCGCGCCGCCTCGCGCTCGGCTCCGCCATGCCCGAAGATGTCGGTGCGCTCGCCGCAATGCGGGCACAGGAAATAGCTCATGTTCTCGACGATGCCGAGCACCGGCACGTCGACGCGGCGGAACATGTTAAGGCCCTTGCGGGCGTCGATCAGCGCCAGGTCCTGCGGCGTGGAGACGATGACGGCGCCGGCGAGCGGCACCTGCTGGGCCATGGTGAGCTGCGCGTCGCCGGTGCCGGGCGGCATGTCGACGACCAGCATGTCGAGCTCGCCCCAGGCGACCTCGCGCAGCATCTGGGTCAGCGCCGACATCACCATCGGGCCGCGCCAGATCATCGGCGTCTCCTCCTCGACCAGAAAACCCATCGACATGACCTTTAGGCCGTAGCGCTCCAGCGGCCGGAGCGTCCTGCCGGCGATCGCCTCGGGCCGGCCGGAGAGGCCGAGGAGCCGCGGCATGGACGGGCCGTAGATGTCGGCGTCGAGCACGCCGATTTTCAGGCCGATCGCCTGCAGGCCGAGGGCGAGGTTGACCGCCGTGGTGGACTTGCCGACGCCGCCCTTGCCCGAGGCGACGGCGACGATCGCCGCGAC
Source organism: uncultured Alphaproteobacteria bacterium (assembly GCA_963846475.1). Lineage (GTDB taxonomy): Bacteria > Pseudomonadota > Alphaproteobacteria > Rhizobiales > Afifellaceae > DASWJZ01. The sequence continues at coordinate 1,255,862 of CAWJVZ010000004.1, forward strand.
GCCGGGCACGCCCGCCTTCGGCGGCTGCCCGCCTGCGTGCGTGGCGTGGCCGGGTGCTGCCGGGCGCGCACCGGGCGGCGGCGCCGCGCGTGCGGCCTGCGGCGGTCCGCTTTTCCGCTCCGCGGTGAGCGCCACCATCGCCTGTTCCACCCCGGGGATGTCCCTGACTGCGCTCTCGGCGGCCTTCCGCAGCGGCTCCAGCTCGCGCGCCCGCTCGGCCGGAACCGTGATGGAAAACAATACCTTGCCGTCCGACGCGACGATATCCGACACGAGCCCCAGGCTGACGAGGTCGCCTTGAAGGTCCGGCCCCTTCACGTTGCGGAGCGCCGCCAGCACCTGTTCCTTGCTCACCGCCATCGAGGCATCCGATCCCGTCATGAATTAAGTCGTGACATATGGACTCGCCTGCGCAAGATCAAACCGGGGCCCGAGCCGGAGGCCCGCCATGAGCCCGCTTAAAGTCCCTGCGGGCGGGAGCCATAGCGCCGGAACAATGGATCCGAAGCCCCCTCTCCTCGCCCCCGACCCCGACGATCCGCGCCTATCGAGCACCGTTTCGGGCATCGACCAGACCGGCGCGCCCGTCGAAGCGCGCGTTGTAACCGAGCGGCCGCTGACGCTCTATCTGAACGGCCAGGAGATCGTCACCATGATGACGATCGGCGACCATCCCGACCTCCTGGCGGTTGGATACCTAAAGAACCAGAACATGCTGGAAGCCGACAACCCGGTCATCGGCATTGATTACGACGACGAGCTCGGTGTGGTGGTGGTGCGCACCGAGCGCGCCACCGACTACGAAGCCAAGCTGAAGAAGAAGGTGCGTACCTCCGGCTGCGCCCAGGGGACGGTTTTCGGCGACGTCATGGCGGGCTTCGAGGAGATCGCGCTGGCCAAAGACGCCGTGCTGAAGACCAGCTGGCTCTATGCACTCACTAAGCGGATCAACACGACGCCGTCGCTCTATCTCGCCGCCGGCGCCATCCACGGCTGCGTGCTCTGCCGGGCCGACCGGCCGCTCGTCTACATGGAGGATGTCGGTCGCCACAATGCGGTCGACAAGATCGCCGGCTGGATGGCGCTGAACCAAGTCGCCGCCGCCGACAAGATATTTTACACCACTGGCCGGCTCACCTCCGAGATGGTGATCAAGACGGTGATGATGGAGATCCCGATCCTCGTGTCCCGATCGGGATTCACCGCGTGGGGCGTCGAGCTCGCCCGCCAATCGGGCCTGACGCTGATCGGCCGCGCCCGCGGCAAGCGCTTCGTCGCGCTCTCCGGCGCCGAGCGCATCGTCTTCGACGCCGATGCCGGGAGCGCCGAGGAAGAACCCCCGACACATCGCCGCAAGGGTGCGCAAGAGGCCGAGGCCGCCGAGTAGCCGGAGCCGGAATGCTTTCGCAGAGGGTTCCCGAGCGCTATATTCCGGCCGGAGAGACCGTCATGACAGACAGCCAATTCGAAACCCTGCGCCAAGAGCTTCGCGCCCTACGCAGCGACTTCGATCAGCGGTTCGACAATGTGGACCAGCGATTTGGGGGTATCGACAGCCGCCTGACGAAGCTCGAGGTTCAGCTCGAGGCTAAGCCCGACAAGGCGTTCGTCTTTCAGACGCTGCTCACGATCAACGCGACCTTCATTGCCCTGATCGGGCTCACCCTCCTCGTCTTCCGCACTTTTTTCATGCCGGCGTGAGCGCGCCCCTGGCAAGTTGTCCCATGTCTCCCACCAGTGCTGCCCGCCAGCCGCATGCCGGCATCGTCCTCGCCGGCGGGCTCGGCCGCCGCATGGGCGGTGTCGACAAGCCGCTCCTGGAGCTTGGCGGCACGCCGATGCTGGCGCGCGTCATCGACCGCCTCGCCCCGCAGGTCGAACGGATTGTCATCAACGCCAACGGCGACCCGGCGCGCTTCGCCCGCTACGACGTGCCGGTCGTGCCCGACACGATTGAAGGCTTCGCCGGCCCGCTCGCCGGCATTCTGGCAGGCATGCGCTGGTCGCGGCAGAATTTTCCGGAGGGGCGCTTCGTAGTGAGCGTGGCCGCCGATACCCCGTTTTTTCCGAGCGATCTCGTGCCGCGGCTGGCGGAAGGCTGCGGCCGCGACGAGCGGACGATCGCGCTCGCCGCCTCGACGGCCGGGACGCACCCGGTCTTCGGCCTCTGGCCGGTAGCGCTCGCCGCCGACCTGGATGCGTTCCTGCGCTCCGGCGAGGGCGGCAAGATCCTGAAATTCGCCGACCGGCACCTTCGGTTGAACGTGCCTTTCGACGACATCGTGCTGCCCGACGGCACGGCGGTCGACCCGTTCTTCAACGTCAACACGCCGGAGGACGCCAAGCGAGCCGAAGAGATCGCCGCGGCGCTCGACAGAGTCGCGGCGTGACCAATCCGGTCTTCGGCGTCACGGGGTGGAAGAATTCCGGCAAGACGACGCTCCTCACCCGCCTGGTCGCCGAATTCACCCGCCGCGGTTTCCGCGTCTCGACCGTCAAGCATGCCCACCACGATTTTGACATTGACAAGCCGGCGACGGATTCCTTTCGGCATCGCGAGGCCGGCGCCAGCGAGGTGATGATCGTCTCGGGAAACCGCTGGGCGCTGATGCACGAGCTGCGCGGCGACGCCGAGCCGCCGCTCGAAACCGCGCTGGCGCGGCTGTCGCCCTGCGACCTCGTCCTGGTGGAAGGTTACAAGCGCGAGGGCCATCCGAAGATCGAGGCGCGCCGGCAGGCCGCGCGCCGCCGCGACCCGCTCGCGCCGGGCGACCCCTCCATCCTGGCGGTCGCAGCCGACCATTTTACCAATCCGGACGGCCGTTGGCTTTTCGGGCTCGACGACGTCGCGGGGATCGCCGACTTCATCGAGCGGACGCTCTCGTTGAGGCGCCGCGATGCCTGAGCGCCGGCTCATCGACGATTGTTTTTTGACCGACAGCGAGCGGCTCCGCCACGACGACGCCATCGCCATCCTGCGCGACCGGATGCGCCCGGTGGCCAATCGCGAAACCGTGCCGCTGCTATCGGCGGCGGGGCGCATCCTGGCCGCGGCGGTGACCAGCCCGCGCGACGTCCCGGCCGCCGACAACGCCGCCGTCGACGGCTATGCCTACTCGCATGCCGATTACGATGCGACGGGCGGCTTCTTCAGAGTGGCGGCCCGGGTGGCGGCCGGCCACCCCTCGCCGCTGCCCCATGTTGCGGGCACCGCGGCGCGCATTTTCACCGGCGCGAACATGCCAAACGGCGCCGACACGGTCGCGATGCAGGAGGATTGCCAATGCCATGTCCAGGATGGACGCGACTTCGTCGTCATCCCCCCCGGACTGAAGCGCGGCGCCAACCGCAGGAAGGCCGGGGAAGATCTGGCGGAAGGCGCAGTTGTCGTGGCATCCGGCGTACGGCTTAGGCCGCAGGAGATCGCCGCCATCGCCTCGACGGGGAGGGATTCCGTAAAAGTGTTCCGCCGGCTCCGGATCGCCCTGGTCTCCACCGGCGACGAGCTGATCCGCCCGGGAGCGTCGCTCGGGGCCGGCCAGGTTTACGACTCCAATCATTTCCTGCTCGCAGCCTTGCTGCGCACCGTCGACGCCGACGTGAGCGACGCCGGAATCCTTCCCGATGAGGCTGGAGCCGTCCGGGCCGCCCTCGCCGAGCTCGCCGCTGCGCACGATTTTGTGCTGACCACGGGGGGCGCCTCGCGCGGCGAAGAGGATCACTTGGTGACCAGCCTCGATGCCATCGGCAAGCGCCATCTCTGGCAGCTGGCCGTAAAGCCGGGCCGGCCGATGAGCTTTGGCCAGATCGGCGACTGCCCGGTCGTCGCCCTCCCCGGCAATCCGGTCGCCGCCTTCGTCTGCTTCCTGCTCTACGTCCGGCCGATGCTGGTCGTCATGGGCGGCGGCGCATGGCCCGAGCCGCAGCGTTTTCTCGTGCCGGCCGATTTTGAAATCGCCAAGCGGAAGCTCGGCCGCCGCGAGTTTTTGCGCGGCCGGCTCATCCAGGGCGAGCATGGCCAGAGCATGCAGAAATTTGCCCGCGACGGCTCCGGCCTCATCACGTCGCTGCGCGAAGCCGACGGGCTGATCGAGATCGGCGAAGGCGTGCCCGCCGTGCTGCGCGGCGACTTGGTGACCTTTCTTCCCTTCTCCGGCCTGGGGATCGCTCCTTAGCGCCCCGGCACGTCACGGCCTCGCTACGAAGCGGGCGCTGTGAAGAGGCTTTGCCTCAGCATCCAAATGACGGCAGACTGCATTTTACCTTTGCCACCATCCTGAGGTGGATAGGCGCGGCCTTTCGGCCCGGAATCAACAGCTGCAGGGAGACACCATGCGCAAATTCACCCGTATCGCGGCAACCGCCGCAATCTTCGCCATCGCTGCCGGCCTCGCCCAGGCGCAGGAAGGAAGGATCGTCCGCATCGCCATGGACGCCACCTACCCGCCTTTCGAGTTCGCTTGACGCGAGCGGCCAGATCGTCGGCTTCGACAAGGACATCGGCGACGCGCTCTGCGAGCGCATGAAGGTGAAGTGCGAGTTCACCAACACGGCCTGGGAAGGCATCATCCCGGGGCTGCTCGCCAACAAATACGACGCCATCCTCTCGTCCATGTCGATCACCGAGGAGCGCATGCAGCAGGTCGACTTCACCGACAAGATCTACAACACGCCGCCGGCCATCGCTGTGCCGAAGGACTCGAAGCTGACCGATATCACGCCGGAGGCGCTGGAAGGTGCCACCATCGGCGCCCAGACCTCGACGACCCATGCCAATTACGCGCAGGAGAAGCTGACCGGCTCCGAGGTGAAGATCTATCCCTCGCCTGACGAATACAAGCTCGACCTGCAGAACGGCCGGATCGACGCGGCGATCGACGACGTCGTCGTGCTGAGCCAATGGGTCGAGAGCCCGGAAGGCGCCTGCTGCAAGATCCTCGGCACGCTGGCGACCGATCCGGTCATCCACGGCGCCGGCGCCGGCATCGCCGTGCGCAAGGAGGACACCGACCTCAAGGAAATGTTCAACAAGGCGATCGAGGAGATCCGCGCCGACGGCACCTACGAGGCGATCAACAAGAAGTATTTCGATTTCGACGTCTACGGCGGTTGAACGCCGGGTCGGCCATGGGCCATCCTGCGGCGGGGCCAAAAACCCCGCCGTTTTTGTTGCGAGGCTGACGGCCGGCGATGCCCGAGCTCTTCAACCTTCTCGCCTATGGCCCGACCGGCTGGGGCGACGAGATCCTGGCCGGCGCTTCGCTGACCATCCGGCTGGCGATCGCCACTCTGCCCGTCGGGCTGGTGCTCGGCTTCCTGGTGGCGCTGGCCAAGCGGAGCCATTTGAGGCTGGTCCGCGGCTTCGGCGAAGCATTTTCTACCATCTTCCGGGCGCTCCCGGAGCTGCTCACCCTTTTCATCATCTATTACGGCGGCCAGATCCTGCTGCAGGCGATCGTGCGGCGCTTCTCCGATCAGGCCGTCGAAGCGAACGGTTTTATCGCCGGCATGATCGCGCTCGGCGTCGTCTTCGCCGCCTATGCCAGCGAGGTGTTCACCGCCGCCTTCAACGGCATCCCCAAGGGCCAATGGGAAGGCGCGGCGGCGCTCGGCCTGCACCGCTGGCAGACGATGCGGCTCATCATCCTGCCGCAGCTTCTCAGGCTCGCATTGCCCGGCCTTGCCAATCTCTGGCTCGTCCTTCTGAAGGAAACCTCTCTCGTGTCCGTCATTGCGCTGAACGACCTTCTGCGCATGACCTCCGTGGCGGTCGGCACCACCAAGCAGCCCTTCTTCTTCTACCTTGTCGCCTGCCTCATTTACCTGGCGCTGTCGATCGTCTCGTCGTTCGGCATCAACGCCATCGAGCGCTGGGCGGAGCGGGGCGAAGGCCCGCGCCGGCGCACCCTGGCGCCCGCGGCGGCGCCGGGCGAGCCGGTGGCGTCATGATCCCCGACGTCCTCGAGCGGCACGGGCACCGGCTCCTCGAAGGGCTGCTCGTCACGGCCGAGCTTGTCTCTATTTCGATCGTGCTCGGCGCGCTCATCGCCGTGCCGCTCACCGCGGCGCGGCTGTCGCAGAACCGCATCGTCGGCGGCTTCGCCTTCGGCTACGTCTATTTCTTCCGTGGCACGCCGCTGCTGGCGCAGCTTTTTCTGATCTATTACGGTGCCGGCCAGTTCAACGATGAATTGAAAGCGGTCGGGCTATGGGGCTTTTTCCGCGAGGCGTTCAATTGCGCGGTGCTCACCTTCTCGCTGAACACGGCGGCCTATCAGGCAGAAATCTATCGCGGCGCGATCCGGTCGGTGCCGCGCGGCCAATTGGAGGCGGCACAGGCGCTCGGCCTGCACCGCCTGCCGATCCTCTACACCGTCGTCCTGCCCCAGGCCGCTATCGTCGCGCTGCGGCCGCTCGGCAACGAGATCATCCTGCTGATCAAGGGCTCCGCCGTGGCGAGCATTGTCACCGTCTTCGATCTCATGGGGCAGACCCGTCTCGCCTTCTCGCGAAGTTTCGACATGACGATCTACCTTTATGCGGCCGTCCTCTACCTCCTCATGGTGGAGGCCATTCGGCGGATCTGGAATCGCATCGAGGCGCGGCTCACCCGTCATCTCCGCCGCGAGGGGCGCGCACTGCCGCCTGCTGACCTCGTGCCGGCGACGCATTAAGAAGCGCAAAGCGCAATTCGAAACGGAGCTTTCTATGGCCAAAGTCGCCTTTGTCGGTCTCGGCGTGATGGGATATCCGATGGCCCGGCATCTCGCCCAGAAGGGCGGGCATGAGCTCACCGTCTATAACCGCACCGCCGAAAAGGCCGAGAAGTGGGTCGCCGAGCATGGCGGCCGCCGCGCCGCGACGCCGCGCGAAGCCGCGGATGGGGCGGAGTTCGTCTTCTCCTGCGTCGGCAACGATGACGACCTCCGCTCGGTGGCGCTCGGCGAGGACGGCGCGATCGCCGGCATGCGGCAGGGCGCCATCTACATCGACAACACGACGGCGAGCGCCAAGGTCGCCCGCGAGCTCGCGGCGGAGGCGGAGACGCGCGGCGCCGGCTTTCTCGACGCGCCTGTTTCAGGCGGCCAGGCCGGTGCCGAGAACGGCACACTCACGGTGATGGTCGGCGGCTCGGAGGCCGTGTTCGACAAGGCAAGGCCGGTGATCGATTGCTACGCCCGCATGGTCGGCCTCATGGGCCCGAACGGCGCGGGCCAGCTCACCAAGATGGTCAACCAGATCTGCATCGCCGGGCTGGTCCAGGGCCTTTCGGAAGGCATTCACTTCGCCACAAAGGCCGGCCTCGACGTGGAGCAGGTCATCGGCGTCATTTCCAAGGGCGCCGCGCAGTCCTGGCAGATGGAGAATCGCTGGAAGACCATGGTGGCGGACCACTACACGCACGGTTTCGCCGTGAACTGGATGCGCAAGGACCTGTCGATCTGCCTCGACGAGGCGCGCCAGAACCACGCGCACCTGCCGGTGACCGCGCTCGTCGACCAGTTCTATTCGGAGATCCAAAAAATGGGCGGCGGCCGCTGGGACACGTCGAGCCTCCTGAAGCGGCTGGAGCGCTGACCCCTACACCCTCTGCTTGGCCACCGGGTCGAGCTGCATGTAGCCGAGCGGCAGCGCCGTTGTGTTCTTGATCCGCTCCATCGCGAAGGCGGAGGAGACGTCGGTGATGTCGATCTTGGCGACGAGCTTTTTATAGAAGGAATCGTAGGCCTCGATGTCGGGCACGACGACCTTGAGCAGGTAATCGACCTGGCCGCTCATCCGATAAAATTCCACCACTTCGGGGAATTCGCTGATGATGCGGGAGAAGCGCGTCAGCCAATCCTCGTTGTGCTGGTTTGTCGTGACCGAGACGAAGACCGTCACCTTGGCATTGACCTTTGCCGGCTCCAGCACGGCGACGCGCGCCTTGATGACCCCGTCTTCCTCCATCTTCTGGATGCGCCGCCAGCACGGCGTGGTGGAGAGCCCGACGCGCCGGCCGATCTCCGCCACCGGGACCGTGGCGTCTTCCTGGATGATGGTGAGGATCATGCGGTCGAGCCGGTCCATGGCGGTTTCCGACGAGTCGAGTGAGAACGATTTTCTGTAACAGCCGTGGTGCCGGCGTCAATCGTTTCGTGAGGCACGTCCCAGCCGTTCCCCAGCAGAATAACTTTCTGCTCCAGGATCGCAGGCGAGCAGCCGCCTCACCTCCGCCTGGACGAAGGGCAGCGTCTCGCCCTCGAACCAGGGGTTCCGCTTCAGCCAGCCATTGTTGCGCCAGGACGGGTGCGGAAGCGGCAGAACCTTCGGCCGCCGCGTCTCCCTGGCGAAGTCGCGCCAGGCTGCCACATTGTCCGTGAGGCTCTCCTTCCGCATGGACCCCAGGTGCCAGGCCTGCGCATACTGGCCGATGGCGAGCACCAGCTCGATTTGCGGCATCGCGTCAAAAATGCGGCTCCGCCATTGCGGCGCGCATTCCCGCCGCGGCGGCAGGTCGCCGCCTTTGGCATCCTGGCCGGGGAAGCAGAAACCCATAGGCACGATCGCCACGCGTCCTGCGTCGTAGAACTCCTCGCGCGTGACGCCGAGCCAGGCTCTTAGCCGCTCTCCGGAGGCATCGTTGAACGGAATGGACGAGGCGTGCGCCAGCGTGCCCGCCGCCTGGCTGGCGATGCAGATCCGTGCAGTCGCCGAGATCCGGAAGATCGGATTGGGCTGATGCGGCAGTCTTGGCCCGACCGGGTGCTCGACGCAGATGCGGCAGGCGCGAAGCGCCGTCCCGAGCCGCTCCACCGCCTCCGCCGCCCGCCTGCCCGGTGCCTTCATGCAACACCCCTCATGCGAGCCGCCGCTCTCCGGGGATATAGAATTTCTTAACCACGACATCTCGCGCATTCTTAACGGCGGCCGTGCAATCCCCTGAAAAAGCACGGGAAAAGCGGCCGCCTCATGGTCTCCGAAGCGGAGCCGATCGCGACACCACCAGCCGAGACGACGTCGCGCGCAGCCCGGCGCCGGCTGATCATGCGCGCCCTCCTGCGCAATCTGCCGGAGACCGGCGACCCAAGCCGAAAGCTCTTCCACTTCGAGCAGGAGATGGCGGAGCAGTTCGCCAAGAACCGCCTCTCGTCCAAGGGCGTGATTCCGGCCCTCGTTATCGCCATGGGCGTCGCCATCGGCGTTCTCGCCGACCCGTACACGGCGCTCGGCTGGGTGGTCGGCATGCTCGCCGTCCACGGGCTGGTCCTTGCGGCCTCCCGGCGGTTCCTGCGCGAGGGCTTGGCGAATGCGAGTCTCTACCTCTGGAAGCAGCGGTTCGTGCAGCGCGACCTCCTTTACGGCGTCTGCTGGGCGGTGTTTCCCCTCCTCATCCCGCCGAGCGCCGACCCGGAGATCGCCGGCGGAATCGCCATCATCCGCCTCGCCGCCGTCATCGTCGTGCTCTCCGTCGGAGCCCTCCTCTCCTCGCCGATTCCCGCCGCGGCAGTGGCCAGCACATTGCCGATCGCGCTCTGCATGGCGGCCGTCCATATGCTGGACCCGACCTTCTTCAACGTCATGGTGGCGGTATGCACGCTCACCGCAGAAATCCTCTTCCTCCGCCTGACCAGCCATCTCTACGACCAGAACGCCCAGAACCTCGCCTATCGCGCCGAGAAGGATGCGCTGTTCGGCGAGCTTGAGCAGGCCAAGGCGGTGTCCGACGAGGCGCGCCGGCGCGCCGAGGCGGCCAACATGGCGAAATCGCAGTTTTTGGCGACGATGAGCCATGAGCTCCGCACGCCGCTCAATGCCATTCTGGGCTTCTCCGAGCTGATGCGCGGCGAGATGCTGGGGCCGGTCGGCAACCCGGCCTACAAGAGCTATCTCGACGACATCCATTCCAGCGGCCAGCATCTCCTCAGGATCATCAACGACATCCTCGATCTGTCGCGCATCGAGGCCGGCAAGCGCGAGCTTCGCGAGGAGCTGACCTCGCTCACCGAAGTGGCCCGCGAGGCCTGCTCGCTGCTCGACCTCAAGGCCCGCCAGAAGGAGATCGCCATCGTGCAGGTTTTTGAGGACGATTTGCCCAAAATCATTCTCGACGAGCAGGCGCTCCGCCAGGTCGTCCTCAACCTCGTCTCCAACGCGCTGAAATTCACGCCGCAGGGCGGCGAGGTGACGGTAAAAGTCGGCCGCACTCAGGCCGGCGGCCAATACGTCTCGGTCAGCGACAATGGCCCGGGCATTCCGGAGAACGAGCTGCCGATCGTGCTCTCCGCCTTCGGCCAGGGCTCCATTTCCATCAAGACAGCCGAGCAGGGCACCGGCCTCGGCATCCCGATCGTTCAGGCGCTCATCCACCTGCACGGCGGCAATTTCACGCTCCGCAGCCGCATCGGCGTGGGCACCGAGGCGATCGCCACCCTGCCGCCCAAGCGCGTCGTGTCCGCCTTCACCCGCGACCGCACCACCTGGAGCCTGATGCAGGCGCGCAAGCCCGCGACGCTCAGGAAGGTGGGTTGACTATGAACCTAGCGCAGGCGGAACGGGATTTTTCGTTGCCCCGCTACTAAGATCTGGAACTGCGTGTGTCAGCCAATTCTGCGGCCCCGGCCATACTTCGATGGCCGCATCACAAAGCTTGTGGGCCCGTTTCTCGATAGCCGCTTCATCCCAATGATCCGGGTTTGCCTTAACTAAGCGAGCGTTCAGTTGTAGCTTGCTGTGAGCGTCTAACGCGTTCCGCTTGCCCATCTTCCCAGGGTCTGGATCTAACCAGGGTGCGTTAGATAATGACGGATTAAGTCTTCCGCTAACAAGCGTTAGGTTTCCAATCCCATTTAGACGCAGCGTTCGATTCGACTCGGCTCCCTCGATTGCCGGTAAGGGCCAGTGAGTGGTCCACTGTTGGGGCAGGATGTGCTCGATTTGCAACGTAGAGAAATTGAACTGGACGATTGGCTCGCCCTTTACGCTTTCGCGCTGGTAATACTCCTCAAGAGCCTGCAGCATCATAAGCACGCGCTCCCGGCGCAAATTCCCATAAAACCGCCGTGTACACCAATCCCGTCGGAAGCTGTCGTCATCTGGCCACCAAGTGCCGCTGGTCGATCCGCCGACCAAAACAGAGGCTAGTGCAGGAGTAGCCGGCAAGTGAGCTTCCACTCCGTCTACTGCCTTCAGTAGCTCCAAGGCAAGTGCTCCGTAGCTTCGCGTCTGCTGGCCACAGACCATCCGACGCACGAGATAACTTTCAAGAACGACTGCGGCATCGTCGAGATCTCGCGAATGGGAACCGACTCTTCCCATGACAGCAAGCAGAACCGGATGAAAAACTACAACGTCCAAAATCTTCAATCTTTGAAGGAAAGTGTCGAACCTCGACGTTCCTGCCGGCTGGTCAATGCGTTCAAAGCGTACACCATCTGCTCGGATGTCGCGCATGAGCGCCTCCACATCAGGCGCTTCGCCGAGAGTTGTTTTTTCCTTGGGTGCAGCGTGCCGCAGAAAAGCTTGGTAAAGATGCTTTGTTGGGATGTTTTCCCTTGTTCTGCGAGTGAGCCAGTTCTGCAAGAACGTATCAATTCTCGCCCGAGCAGCATGGCCAGCGCCCACCTTCGCGCGCCAATAGTCAGGACGAGTATCGAAGGGCTGCCAATAGCTCTCGTACAGCTTCTGCAAATCGTGATTGCCGCGCGCTCCCTCCCACAGAAGCCAATTCTTCATCAGGTCGGCGGGTAACAGCGGGGTGCCGTGGGCGTTTAGTGTTTCGAATATAGCTTGCGGTTCGTCCGTATTGTCTAGGTCCAAAACGATTAGGCGAAGGTGGTCCTTCAGAGCGCTAGCGAATGCCATGGCGCGCTCCGACCGGCCGCCTTTCCGCAGCCAAGTTGTGATTGAGATCAAGAAAAAGAAATAGGCCTCGGCAAATCTAGTGCGACTAAGCTCTCCCAGCGCAGCGTAGTCCATCACTTGGCGAAAGGAAGCCCGATCTTCGTTGGTAGGCCAGACCTTATACCTCTCCTCATCCTCTGCGTATGCGGGATTGGCAGTGAGAGCTGCGATCTGACGTTCCGCAACCTGCGTCGCCTTAGCACCTGGCTCATCGTTCTCGGCCATTGCGTCTGAATGTTCCTTGGCTAAGGCATGCTCGGTCGCTTTCAGCAGGATTTGCAAGGTAGTTAGGCGCTGCTGCCCATCAATCACTTCACGTCTGGGGATGCTCCCGGAGCGGTGCGATGCCTGTTCGAGAACCACGGTGCCAAGGAAGTGACCGGCAATTGGCTTATCCGGAGCCGCCACGAGCACACGGTCTGCTAGATTGGAAATGTCATCCCAAAGCGGCTCCCATTGTTCCTCACGTGACCAAACATAGGGCCGCTGAAACAAGGGAACTGTGTGCCTAATCTCTGATCCAAAAATCTTGACCAACGGAAGGTAAGTGGGCTGCATCTCGGCGCTCAGCAAATGGTGGGGTTAAGTAGCTATACCTAACCGGCGGTAGCTAAATCCAGCGGAATATCGCAGAACGCGATCCAAGAAATGCTTGGCGGTGCGCAGCCACTCACTGTTTCCCCGCCACCCCCGCCTGCTGAAACGTCGCCATGCCGTTGTGGACTGCCACCGCCGCCTTGACCAGCCCGGCGGCAAGCGCCGCGCCGCTCCCCTCGCCCAGCCTGAGCCCCAGATCGAGGAGCGGCGCCTTCCCGATGCGCTGCAACACTGCGCCGTGCGCCGCCTCCGCCGAGCGATGGGCGAACAGGCAATGGTCGATCGCGTCGGGGCGCATGGCGTGCAGGATCGCCGCCGCGGCGGTGCTCACAAAGCCGTCTAGGATCACCGGCACACGCCCCATCCGCGCCGCCAGGATGGCGCCCAGCATGGCGGCGATCTCGCGGCCGCCGATGCGGCGCAGCACCTCCAGCGGCTCTCGATCCCGCCCCAGCCGCGCCACGGCAGCTCCGACCGCCGCGGCCTTGCGCCTCAGCCCGTCGTCGTCGATGCCGGTGCCGCGGCCCACCCAGTCCGCAGCGTCGCCGCCGTAAAGCGCATGGAAGATCGCCGCCGCCACGCTGGTATTGGCGATCCCCATCTCGCCGAGGCAGAGGAGGTCGATGCCGCCGGCGACCGCCTCCATGCCGAAGGCGATCGTCGCCGCGCAGGCCTTCTCGTCGAACGCGTCCTCCACGACGATGTCCGGCGTCGGCCGGTCCAGCGCCAGCTCGAACACTTTCAGGCCGAGATCGTAGGCGGTGCAGATCTGGTTGATCGCCGCGCCGCCCGCCGCAAAATTCTCCACCATCTGCCGCGTCACCGCCTGCGGATAGGCGGAGACGCCGCGCGCCGCGATGCCGTGATTGGCCGCGAACACGGCGACCAGCGGCCGGGTGATCGCCGGCTTCTCGCGCCCCTGCCAGGCCGCAACCCATTGGGCGATGTCTTCCAGCCGGCCGAGGCTGCCCGCCGGCTTGGTCAGCAGCGAATCGCGCGCCCGCACCGCCGCCGCAGCGCGCTCGTCCGGGCCCGGAAAATTGTCGACGAGGCGCCTGATGTCGTCGAAAGGCAGGCCGCTGGCGGCTCGGGACATGAAGAGCTCCACTGTTGGCAATCGGCCTCGCCGGGTTCTCGCCGCCGGTCGCAGGGTCTATAAGCGGCCGGTCGGGGCAGCAAAGTCTTTCGCGCGCCGCCTTTCCGCTCAGCTGCGAATTCCTGATGAACGATCTCGCCGACCGCCTCCGCCACCTGCCCGACGACACGCTGACGGCGCTGTCCTTCTTCTCGCGCCTGCCGGTGACGCGTCGCGGCGGCTCCTTCGACCTCCGCCAGGGCGCCGGCGCCTGGCCGATCGCCGGACTTCTGCTCGCGCTCGGCCCCGCTCTCCTCCTCTGGCTTCTGCTCGCCGCCGATTTCCCCGCGCTCGTCGCCGCGCTGATCGCGCTCGCCGCGCTCGCCATGCTGACCGGCGCTTTGCACGAGGACGGGCTCGCCGACACCGCAGACGGGTTCGGCGGCGGGGAAACTCCCGACGATTGCTTGGCCATCATGCGCGACCACCGGCTTGGCACGTTCGGCGCGCTGGCGCTGCTCTTTCCGCTGCTGATCAGGGCGGCGGCGCTCGCCGGCATCGCCATCCGGCCCGGCCACGCGGCGCTGGCGCTGGTCGCCGCCGCGATCCTGTCGCGCAGCATGGCGCTGTGGCACTGGAACACCACCATGCCGGCGCGCCGCGACGGCCTCGCCTGGTCGGCCGGGCGGCCGGACTGGCTGGCGCTGGCCATCGGCCTTGCCGTCGGAGCGGTCGCCGCCCTGCCGCTCCTCATCGTCTTCGGCCTCGCCGCGCTCATCGGCATCCTCGCCGCCGCGGTGGCGATCGGCACCTTGTCCAGCCTGTCGGTCCGCCGGATCGGCGGCCACACCGGCGACACGATCGGTGCGGCGCAGCAGATCGCCGAGACGCTGCTCCTCGCCGGGCTGTCGATCGGCTGGGCTACCATCGTCCTCTGAGCGAACCCATTTAGCGCCCATGCTCGGCCTCGACAGCGACCAGACAATCCGCGCCCTCTACCTCCTGGCGTTGCTTGCCTTCCTGCTCGGCGGCTTCGGCTACTGGCGGCGCCTGCGCGTCTCGGCCCTCGGCCACCTGGCGATCTGGGCGCTGATCGTGCTGGCGCTGGTCTCCATCTACGCCTATCGCGAGCCGCTCCTCCGCGTCGCCGCGCCCGTGCTGCAGGAGCTGAACCCGCGGGAGGTCGTCGAGGTCACCGGCCCGGACGGCGTGCGCGAGCTCGTCATCCGGCGCGCCCCCGACGGCCATTTCCATCTCGATGCCGAGGTGAACGGCGTACCGGTCCGCTTCCTCGTCGACACCGGGGCGAGCTCCACCGTGCTCACCGAGGCCGACGCGAAACGAAGCGGCATCGACACCGACGCGCTGCAGTTCAACCGGCCGGTGCAGACCGCCAACGGCACCGCCTTCTTCGCCGGCGCCAGGCTGGACAGCCTGGAGATCGGCCCCTACCGCGTCCGCAACGTGCCGGTCGGCGTCATGCCGAAAAATTCGCTGAATATCAGCCTGCTCGGCATGAGCACGATCAACCGCTTCGGCGGCTGGCGGATTGAGGGCGACCGGATGGTGCTGACGCTCTGAATAGGAACGCCGGCGATGGCTTTCCGTTGGTAGACAAGCGGACGGAGAGGCCGGTGATGGACGATGCGATCGCCACCGACGAGACGCACAATCTGATTGCCGCCGACAAGGTCGCCGGCACCGCCGTCTATAACAGGGAGGCGCGCAACATCGGCTCGATCAGGACGGTGATGCTGAACAAGCTGAACGGCCGGGTTGCGTACGCCGTGCTGGAATCCGGCGGCTTCCTCGGCATCGGCGCGGAATACTACCCGGTTCCGTGGGAGGCGCTGAATTATTCGACAGAGCTTGGCGGCTACGTCATCGACGTCGGCGATTTCGACAATGCGCCGCGTTATCCGGCCGACAGCGAGCCGAACTGGGCGGACCGCCTGTTCAGCGACGGCCTCCGCCGCCATTACGGCTTGCCCGACGCCGCTGTCTGACGGCGGCGCTCAGGCCGCCCGATCCAGCCTGCCACCCTCCGTCACCGCAGCCAGCGCCCGGCCGATGACCTCCGGCGACGCCCCCGCCCGGCTCCCTTCCACCGTCAGGATCTGCCGCCACAGGCGCGCTCCGGGCCGCCCCTGGAACAGCCCGATCATGTGGCGCGTGACGGCGGCGAGGCGCCCCCCCGCCGCGCAATGCGCCTCCGCATAGGCGATCATCCGCTCCGCCGCGCTCACCAGGTCGGCCGGCGGCTCGGTGCCGCCAAGCCATCCGTCGACGTCGGCGAGGATGGCAGGATGCTGATAGGCCGCGCGGCCGAGCATAACGCCGTCGACATGCCGGAAATGCCCGCTTGCCGCTTCCAGGCCGGCGATCCCGCCGTTGATGCCGATGAACACGTCCGGCAATCGCCGCTTCAGCCGGTGCACGCGGCCGTAGTCGAGCGGCGGCACGCTGCGGTTCTCCTTTGGCGACAGGCCCTCCAGCCAGGCTTTTCGGGCATGCACCCAGATCGCCTCGGCGCCTGCCTCAACGACGGCATCGGCCAGGCGGTCGAGCGCCTCCTCCGGATCCTGCTCGTCGACGCCGATGCGGCACTTCACCGTGACCGGAATGCTGACCGCATCCTTCATCGCCGCCACGCATTCGCCGACGAGATCGGGCGTCCGCATCAGGCAGGCCCCAAAAGTGCCGGACTGGACGCGGTCGGACGGGCAGCCGACATTCAGATTGATCTCGTCATAGCCGAATTCTTCGCCGATCCGCGCCGCCTCGGCGAGCTTTTGCGGCGCCGAGCCGCCGAGCTGCAGCGCCACCGGATGCTCGGCCGGATCGTGTCCGATCAGCCGCGCGCGGTCGCCGCGGATCACCGCGTCCGCCGTCACCATCTCCGTATAGAGGCGCGCCCGGCGCGTCAGGCCGCGGTGGAAGAACCGGCAATGCCGGTCCGTCCAGTCCATCATCGGCGCCACCGCCAGGATTCTTGTGCCGGTCTGCATCCCGCCTAACTCGTTCAAACCGCCGCTACTTTCAAGCGCCGCCGGCTGTTCCTGCCGGCAGCTCCACGATCCCCTTTGGTGTGAGAGCCGGTCTGGGTTTTCGTTGCCTCTTTCGCGGCGTACCTCTATATGTTTGGCCTACTTTATCCTTACCCATTACTAAATGAAAAAAAACCAAAACAGGAATAGCCCCTAAAAAAACGCTACCGCGAAGTCAGCCGCTATCTTCATCGCGGTCATTCAAATCTAAGCATATAGGACGGCCATCGGCACTGAGAAAACACCGGGGACCGTCAATGGCAGGTATCGATCGGATCGTTATCGCCTGGTAACAGGCGGTGGCGTGGCAGGATGGTCCTGTTGGTATCTCCGGACGCACTACCAGGGCGTCCTCAAAAGCGGGTCAGCCCCGTGCCGAACGTCTCCGGTACGGCCGCGAGTAGGCTAAGTTAAACTCGACTAAATGCAATACAGCGATAAACCCCCGGCGGTTGTCACCCGGGACAGATTAGCCTAGTGTTGCACCGCTGGTTCCGTTGCGAGATGGAGCATTGGCTCCGGCCCGGGTCCCCGGTGGGCGTTGACGGGAGTGATGACGATGCACCGGTTGATTGCACGCTGCGTCCTCGCGCTTGCGCTCGCGGCAGGAGCCTCCTTGAGCGCGTGGGCACAGGGGACGACGGAATATCCGACCATCGGCGACAAGTTCGCGCCCAACGCTTTGGTCGAGCAGCTGCGCGACGGCGGTGCCCCTGAAGCGCAGGACGCTGCCCCGCTTCGCCCGGTCTACGACAAGGGGGTGACGGCCATCGAAGGGTTCGAGGGCTGGATCCCCTATCTCTATAACGACCCAGCCGGCTTCTGCAGCATCGGCTACGGGCATCTGATCAAGCGATCGCGTTGCAACGGCACCGAGCCCGCCGCATTCAGGGACGGGATCACCCTGGCGGAAGGGCGCGAGCTGCTGAAGCGTGACCTCGCGGTGGCACAGCGGGCCGTCACCGGCGCAGTGGAGATCGACCTCACCGAAGGCCAGTACGCCGCCCTCGTCTCGTTCACCTTCAACGTCGGCGGCGGGAACTTCCGCACGTCGACGCTGCTGAAGCGCGTGAACGCGGGCGACTTCGACGACGTGCCCCGCCAGTTCCGCCGCTGGATCTACGCTGACGGACGGGTGTTCAGAGGATTGCAGAACCGGCGCGAAGGCGAGATCGCTCTATTCTTCGACGGGATTGCCCAGGATGAGGTAGCGGAAGCCGACGCCCTGGAAACACCCAATGCCATTCCGACAGACGCCGTTGACATCGAGGTGGGCGAGCCCGCCACGGGCGGCGCCGCGGCCGCCGCCGACGATGAGCTCGGGCCGGCAGCAGCGGATGCCGCCTCGGTGGAGCTGCTGTACCAACTTGAGGGGGTGCGCGATCGGCACGTGACGAGCCGGCTTGCGACCCTGCTGAAGTCAGCAGCCGCCCGCGCCGGTATCGATCGCATCGTCATCTACTCGGGTGGCCAGCCCGGAACGACGGGCCGGTCGACGGGAACCGCGAGGCACAACGCCGGCAACGCCGCCGACTTGCGGCTTTATGTCGGAGGCCGCGTGCAGCGCTTCAGCAACGATGACGCGCCGCAGACCATCAAGGACTTCGTCACCGAAGCCGCAAGCCTCGGTGCCACCGGTATTGGAGCCGCCACGGATTACATGGGTCCCACGTCGCTGCACGTCGGGTATGGGATACCGCGGATTGTTTGGGGCCGGAATGGACGGCGCGCCAACGCACCCGATTGGCTGGTTGAGGCGTTCGACGCCGCGGCGGAGGCTGCCGCCGAGGCCGGGACAATCGCGCAGTACTACACCGTGGTTGCGCGAAAGGGAGCTCCGATGCGAGCAGGGCCGGGCTCTGAGTACCATACTGTCGGTACAATCGATCCCGACACCTTGGTCTCGGTTCTGGCGCTCGATGGGCCCAACGGAGACTGGGCACGGATCGACTTGATTGGCGATGGGTATGTCGACGGCCATATGCACATCTCCACGCTTTCTCCCGCCGCGAGTGCCCTCGCCGCGGACCATGTGGAGGATGTCGAGGGAGAAGTCCCGTCGGAAGCTGAGTAGGAGTACGCCGACGCAACTCATCAGCGGGGTAACCTACGACTATAGGAAGACATTCAACGAGAGCGTCATGCCGGCAATCAAATCGCGGGGAGTGCCCATCAAAAAGGTGATCATCGATCCAGAGGACTTCGCCGCTTGGCTACAGGCTCATATCGGCATTCGCTGTCTGTATGTCGCTGGCCGGCCCGGCTTCGGAGGGCGGCTTCGATAAGCTCGGCAACCTCTTCCGTAGTCGAGAGCCGATCCGCAATGCTCGTCTTAGGATCGCGGGGCATTCAGCATTTTCTTCTTGAAGTCGAGCGTCTTCTGCAACTGCGCGACGGCATCCTCAATGCGCGCAATCTGGCCCGCGCCGATCTTACGGTCTGCCTTCCCCACATGGCGGGCCACCTCTTTGATCGCAGCAGCGCCCTTATCCACCACCTCTGCCATATCTGCATCGTCGCTGATATATATGCGCCTTCCCCACGTGCTTTCCGGTTAACATACAGGAGTGGCAAGCCGGGCGGAATACGACTCCATATGGGCCAACCCCCAATTTGGGCATTGATATACTTCACTCAGTGACCCGCAAGTCCTAGCTTGGGGTCTTGTGTTCCCACGCAATTTTAACCGAACCGGGCCGCTAGTGCGTATCGGCCGGCGGGTAGCGTCGTTTCCAACCGCAGGCTACAATCTATCGAATTAGGGGAGACCCTGCTGATGGCGTTGGCTGCCCTTCGGGAAGAGTTTCAGGATGTTTTTCAGCCGCCTCCAGTGCCGGATTGGGCGACGGCGCTCAAGTTCGTCGAGACACTGAAGGATTTGGAACGAACAACCGGTGAGTTCGATTCCGCTTTGAGGGAGTGGCGGGCGAAGACGTCGGCGAATCTCACGACCGGGCTCGCCTTTATTGAAAGCAAGACTGCAGGCCTTCCCGCCGATAAGGTCCGCGAATTTCTGCTACCGATGGTGGACGAGGCCCTTATCGCGATTGATCATCTAACGGTCGCCTACTCCCAGCCATTTCACGAAAATCCAAAATCCGCCGAAGCCGTGCGAAAGCTAGGGAGTTTCTCAGGACCCGCAGGCCGATACATTCGAAAGCAACTTCGACGGCTAGAGGATTTGCGCGTGACGCAGCATAACTTTGCCGTCGACATGTACTACACACTCTTGGCTTTCAGAACGGAGGTGGAAGGGCGAGAGGGAACAGAGGTGTTCACGGACGGTAGCGCGTTTGGCGAGTTTCTGCGCAAGCAAATAGCCTGATGCACAGATGCGCGTGGAGGCGACTAAGGCGTTTCTGCGCGACCTAAAGAAGCTATCGAAGGCGGACGCGTTGGCTACTACGACAGCGCTCCAGGAATTGGTACAAGGCCAGACGGGGAAGAGGCTGAACTTTGAGCCGGTTGTGCGCCGGCCTGGATACTACACGATCAGGGGGACTTATTCTGTCCGCGTGCTGCTTCGGAAGACTGGGGATGACAGCTTCGACGTAGTCGCTGTCGGGAATCACGACTATGTTTACGCGTCATATTTCCGGAAGTAGCTCACAGGGGTTTGTCGTGACCGGCTGCTTCTATCCTGCGCTCCCGCGGCGCGACCGGAGATGCCGGCGTCTCGGTCTGTTTGCCGGTAGCTGGCATACGTCTCCTCCCACTCGTTCCGGCTGACGGGAGAACGCTACCACGGTAGCTCACTGAGCCGAGTACATTAATGCCCAAATTAGGACACTACCGCTTGCCCGCGAGGATTCGCTTGCGCTAGGCGTGCCTTCAACAGCGGGAGCTTGCATGCGTGTTGCCGTCGTCGGCGCCGGGATTGTCGGGCTCTGTACCGCTTGGGCCGTGGCCAAGCGCGGCAACCAGGTGGCGCTGTTCGAGCAGGGTGAAATTCCCAATCCACTCTCCGCCTCCGGCGACGAGCATCGCATGATCCGCCGCGCCTATGGCGGCCAGGACGGCTATACGCGGCTGATGAGCGAAGCTTTCGCCGCCTGGGACGAGCTGTGGGCCGACCTCGCTCGCGGCCATTTTGCACCGACCGGTATCCTCACCATCTCGCAAACGCCCGGGGATTTCGGCGAGGTCTTTCGCGCCGGGCTCGACCGCACCGGTTTTGCTTACGAGCTTTTCGGCGGCCCGGAGGCGGCGGAGCGCTATCCCTTCCTCGACGGCGGCACGATCCGCTACGCGTTCCTCAGCCCGGAAGGCGGCGTGCTGTTCTGCCGCCGCATCGCCGGCGATCTCCTGGGCTGGCTCGCCGCCGCCGGCGTGACGCTCCGCCCCACCACGCCGGTCGTTTCGGTCGATGCGGAACATGGGCGCCTCACGACGGCAGACGGCGAAATCTTTGAGGCCGACCGGATCGTCGTCGCCGCCGGCGCCTGGATCTTGAAGCTCTTTCCCGAGCTTGGCGGATCGCTAAGAACCTACCGCACGGCAGTGGCCTATCTGGAGCCGCCGCCCGACCTCCGCCCCGCCTGGGAGCGCGCGCCGGCAATTCTCGACGTCGGCGGCACGCCGGACGGCTACGTCGTCCCGCCGGTCGGCGGCACCGGGCTCAAGGTCGGCGCCGGCGTGCACCGGCGGCCCGCGGGGCCCGATGATGACCGCGCCCCTGGTCCCGGCGAAGGCGAGAGGCTGCGCGACCTCTTCTCGCCGCCGCTCGCCCGCATCGGCGAATATGCGGTCGCGAAAGTCGTCACCTGCGCCTACACTTTTACGGCGGACGAGACCTTTTTCGCCGCCGAGCGCGGCCGCGCACTGATCGTTTCCGCCTGCTCCGGCCACGGCTACAAATTTGGCGCCGCTGTCGGCCGGCGCACGGCGGAAGCACTGGAGACCGGCGATTTCGCGCGCTATCTCGGCTGGCTGAGAGCCGAAACGGTTACCGCGGCGGCCGCCTAGCGCCGGCCGGAAAGGTCGACAGGATGCCAGCAGAACCTCTCCGCCCGCGCGACTGGGGCTCGCATCCGCCGTTTGTCTATCCGGACTACAAATCGACTGTGCTGCGCGGACCTGCGCGGCCGCTTGTGCCGTTAAAGCAGACGCTGTCGGAACTGACCGGGCCGGTCTACGGCCACAACGATATCGGCCCGCTCGACTCCGACCTCACCAGGAACGGCGCGAAGAACGGCGAGCCGCTTGGCGAACGCATCATCGTCACCGGCCGCGTCGTGGACGAAGCAGGCCGGCCGGTGCGCGATACGCTGATCGAAATCTGGCAGGCCAATGCCGCCGGCCGCTACGTCCACCGGACCGACCGCCACCCGGCGCCGCTCGACCCGAACTTTTTGGGTGGCGGCCGTGACCGTTACCGACGCGCAGGGCCGCTACCGCTTCCATACGATCAGGCCCGGCGCTTATCCCTGGGACAACCACTTCAACGCCTGGCGGCCGAGCCATATTCACCTGTCGCTCTTCGGCCCGTCGATCGCCACGCGCCTCGTCACCCAGATGTATTTTCCCGGCGACCCGCTGCACGGCGCTGGATCCGATGTTCCAGTCGGCCCCGCCGCAGGCGCGCGAGCGGCTGGTCGCAACATTCTCGCTGGACGTGACGGAGCCCGGCTTCGCGCTCGGCTATGTCTTCGATATCGTGCTGCGCGGCCCCAAGGAGACGCCGATGGAGAGCGGACGGTGACTGCCGGGCAGACGCCGTCGCAGACTGTCGGCCCGTTCTTCGCCTTCGCGCTCACCGGGCCGCAATACGGCTATGATTTTGCCGGCCTCGCCTCCGGCGATCTTGCCGGCGACGACATGCCCGGGGAGCGTATCTGCATCGTCGGCCGCGTCTTTGACGGCGCAGGTGCTTTGGTCGGCGACGCGATGATCGAGATCTGGCAGGCCGATGCCGAGGGCCGCTACGCCCATCCCGCCGATCCGCGTGGAACCAACCAAAAGTTCCGCGGCTTCGGCCGCTTCGGCACCGGCACCGATCCGCAGAACCGCTTCGTTTTCCACACCATCAAGCCGGGCGCGGTGGACGGCGAGCAGGCGCCGCACATCAACGTCATCGTCTTCATGCGCGGCCTGCTCAGCCACGCTTATACCCGCATCTATTTCTCCGACGAGGCCGAGGCGAATGCGCGCGACCCCGTGTTTTTGGCCGTGCCAGCGGAGCGCCGCCCGACACTCATCGCCTGCCGCGACGACAAGGCCGCCGCAGCGACTTACCATTTCGACATTCGCATGCAGGGCGACGAGGAGACGGTGTTCTTCGACGTCTAGGGAGGGCCGCCTGGCGCCTCGTCGGGGCGGACGGTGTCGGCAATGATGCCGGTGGAGAAATTGACCGGAGCGACCTTGCCCTGGACGATCGCGCCGCACCCCTCGGCGCAGGTCGCCAGGATCGACTGGAGTTGCTGCCGCGTCAGCGCCTCGGCCTCGACCGGTAGCGCGTCGGCGGCTTCGGGATCCGTCTTGAGAAGGAAGAAATCGCCGGACGGGACGAGCCAGCCCGTCACCTCGACAAGGCTGCCACGGTAGCTCAGCGGAAATTCCTCAAGCTCCGCCAGCTCGACCCTCTCATATTTGGGGCGCGGCGCGCCGGCCCGCGGCAGGCCGATCCCGTCGTAGCACTGCAGCCGCAGCGCGTCGTCGGCGATCGCGCGGCATGTCTCGATCTCCCGGCGCACCTGCGCCGGAGCCGCACTTGCCCATAGGGCGGCAAGCATCACGACAATGACTGAACCGACGCGTCGCATCCCCGGCATTTTGGCAGCAATCCGGCACCCGCGCCACCGAACGAAATCTCGCCGCGCGCCGCCGCGCCCGTGCCGGCGTCGCTCAGGACCGCCGCGGGTTGACGATTCGCGCCTCGCCGGCGCGCAGCTCGTCGATATGCCCCCGCAGCAGCGTCATGTTCCTCCGGTTGGCCTTGAAGAATACGTCGAAGACGTCGCCGGCGATCGGCACGGCGCCGATGGTCGCGTCGACGATCAGATTGCCGGCCATGCGGGTGAGCAGCAAAGGCGGCGCGCCGAGCCGCCGCGCCTCGAGGATCAGATAGCTGGACAGGCCGAGCGACACGGCATCGCCGACCCCCGGCAGGAGACCGAGGATCGCATCCGCTCCGAAGCGTACGCCGAGGCCGGGGATGGCGAAGGCGGAATCGAGCGCGGTCGCCAGCCGGTCGAGCCGGCGTTCGACGCGATCGAGCTCGTCGTGCCGGGACCGCTTTCGCATTGTCCCGTCGGAGTGGGGGAGCAGGATTTCCGGTTCCGCGGCCAAGATCGCCTCTCCACATCGTGCGCAGGCGATGTGGTGCCAGGCCCGGCATCGGGCAAGGGGCCCGAGAAGCGAGGCGGCTGCCCCGTTCCAAGCGCCATCCCGATGGGCTAAGTGTCCGGCCATGATCGGTGTGGGCATCGTCGGCGCATTTCTCGGGGGGCTCCTCTCCTTCGTCTCGCCCTGCGTGCTGCCGTTGGTTCCGCCTTATCTCTGCTACATCGCCGGCCTGTCGGCGGAAGAATTTGCCCAGTCCGGGGCGGACAAGGGCAGGAGACACATCGTCCTGTCGGCGCTTTCCTTCGTGCTCGGCTTCTCCACCGTCTTCGTTGCGCTCGGTGCCACCGCGAGCGTGTTCGGCCAGGCCATCAGGCGCCTCACCGGCCTGGAAGTGTCGATCTTCGGCACCGACATTCCGCTGGTGAGCCTCGTCGCCGGGCTGGTCATCACCGCCATGGGCCTGCATTTCCTCGGGATTTTCCGCATCGCTTTCCTCTATCGTGAGGCCCGGCTGCGGGTGGCCCAAAAGCCGCCCGGCCTTCTCGGCGGCTACGTGCTCGGCCTCGCCTTCGCCTTCGGCTGGACGCCGTGCATCGGCCCGATCCTGGCGACGATCCTCGCCGTGGCCAGCGCCGAGGACACGGCGCTTAGCGGCGCCTTTCTGCTCTTCGTCTATTCGCTCGGCCTCGGCGCCCCGTTCCTGCTTGCCGCCGCCTTTGCACCCTCGTTCATCGCTTGGGCGACCGGCTTCCGCCGGCATCTGCCGAAGGTCGAGAAGGCGATGGGAAGCCTTCTCGTGCTGACCGGCATCCTCTTCATTACCGGCCAGATGAGCGTCATGTCCTATTGGCTGCTGGAAACCTTTCCGGCACTCGGCACGATCGGGTGAGTGCAGTCGATCTCTCGGCGGATGAGATCTCCGCCGCAGCTACACGAATTATGCTCCGCTGCGGCGAGCTGCGCGCCATTTCCGCCAGTCCGGTTTCCTATGAGCGGCTCTACCTCACGCGGGAGCATCGCTCCGCCGCCGAGAGGATCATGGGCTGGATGGCGGAGGCCGGGCTTTCCGCCCGCATGGATGCCGCGGGCAACCTGATCGGCCGCCGCGATGGAGCCGATCCGACGACGCCCGCTCTGGTGCTGGCCTCGCATTTCGACACCGTGCGCGACGCCGGAGCCTATGACGGGCAGCTGGGCGTGGTCACGGCGATCGAAACAGCGTCGGCCCTGGGAGCGCTCGGGATTGATCTCCCCTTCCCGCTCGAAGTGCACGCCTACGCCGACGAGGAGGGCACGCGCTTTCACACCATGCTCCTGGGCAGCGGTTTCTTGACCGGCCTGGAGGGACCCGAGACGCTCGCCCGGGCCGACCACGACGGCATTTCGATTGCCGAGGCGATGCGGCGCTTCGGCCTCGATCCGGAGCGGATCGGCGAGGCGCGGCGGCAGGCGGGCGAGTTCCGCGCTTATCTCGAAGTCCATATCGAGCAGGGTCCGGTATTGGAGGGAGAAGAGCTTGCCGTCGGAACGGTGGCGGCCATTGCCGGCCAGATCCGCGGCACCGTGACAATCACCGGACTGGCCGGCCACGCCGGCACGGTGCCGATGAAGATGCGCCGCGACGCGCTCGCCGGCGCAGCGGAAGCCGTTCTGGCCATCGAGGATGTGGCGAGGAGTCGATCCCGACCCCCTGCTCGTCGCGACGGTGGGCGAGATCCACGCCGGGCCGGGCGCCAGCAACGTCATACCCGGCGAGGTCCGGCTCACGCTGGACCTCCGGTCCGGGAATGACGAGGATCGCCGCGCTGCCCTGAAGAAGCTTCGCAGACGGCTCAACGAGATCGCCGCCGGCCGCAACCTCGCCGTCGAGCTCAGCGTCGCATCCGACACGCCGGCCGTGCGCTGCGACCCCGGCCTGATCGCCGCCATCGATGCGGCGTGCGAGGCCGTGCAGGGCACGCCGATCCACCTCACCTCCGGTGCGGGCCATGACGCCATTGCAATGGCCGCGCTCTGCCCGGTCGGGATGATCTTCGTCCGCTGCAAGGGCGGCATCAGCCACAATCCGGCGGAAAGCATCGCCGAGGCCGATGCCGGCGCAGCCTTCGCCGCCTTGACCCGCACGGTTTTGCGCCTGATGGGGAAGGGATGAGCGTCCCAGCCGAGCTGCGCCAAAAAATCCTCGCCGATGTCGACGCCCGCAGCGCCGGTCGCGAATCTTTCCTGGCCAGGCTCGTGCAGACGGCCTCGTCCAATCCGCCGGGCGACTGCGCGCCGATCGCCGAAGTCGCCGCCGGGCTGCTGGAAGGGCTCGGCTTCGAAGTGGAGCGGCACGAAGTGCCGGAGGCGGAGGTCCGCGCCGTCGGCATGCTCTCCTGCACCAACCTCGTCGTGCGACGCAGGTTCGGCGACGGCCCAGTGATCGCGCTGAACGCCCATGGCGACGTGGTGCCGCCCGGCGAGGGTTGGACGCATCCGCCGTTCGCGGCGGAGGTGGCGGACGGTTTTATGTACGGGCGGGGAGTGGCGGTATCCAAGTCCGACCTCGCCACCTATACCTTCGCGCTGCTGGCGCTCGAGCCGGTGGCCGAGGGGCTCAAGGGCGCCGTCGAGCTGCATTTCACCTTCGACGAGGAGATAGGCGGGCTGGTCGGCCCGCAGCGGCTTTTGGAACAGGGCATCGTGAAGCCGGACTATTGCATCTCGGCCGGCCTCTCCTATGCCGTCGTCACCGCCCACAATGGCTGCCTGCATCTCAAGGTGACGACGCATGGCAAGTCCGCCCATGCGGCGGCGCCGGAGACCGGCCATGACGCGCTGGAGGCGATGGCGCGCATTCTCCAGGCGCTCTATGCCGAACGCCAATCCTATCCGAGGCGGATTTCAAGTCATCCCGGCATCGGCCATCCCAACCTGACGATCGGGCTCATATCCGGCGGCATCAACACCAATGTCGTTCCGGACAGGGTGACCCTCCGCCTCGACCGCCGCATGATCCCGGAGGAGGATTCCCGTCAGGTCGAAGCGCATCTGCGCCTCCTGATCGTCAAGGCGGGAAGCGAGTTGGCGGGAATCGACGTCGAGATCGAACGTGTGCTGCTCGCCTCGCCGCTCCGCCAGCTGCCCGGGGCCGAAGTGCTGATCGAGCCGATCCGCGCTTACGGCAGGGAATTCCTCGGCGAGGAGCCCAAGATCGAGGGTGTTCCGCTCTATACCGATGCGCGCCTTTATGCCGAGGCCGGCATCCCGACGATCTCCTACGGCGCCGGCCCGCACTCGTTCCTTGAGGCAAACGGCCACCGCGCCGACGAGAGGCTGAGACTTTCCGACCTCGATGCCGCGACCCGCATCGTGGCGCTCAGCCTGGCCGACATCCTGCAGAGATGACCTATCCGCGCGACATGGTCGGCTACGGGCGCAACCCGCCCGACCCAAAATGGCCGGGCGGCGCCGCTATCGCCGTGCAGTTCGTCGTCAATTACGAGGAGGGCGGCGAGAACAATATCTTGCACGGCGACGCCGCCTCCGAGGCATTCCTGTCGGAAATCGTGGGCGCCCAGCCCTGGCCCGGCCAGCGCCACATGAACATGGAATCGATTTACGAATACGGCTCGCGCGCCGGCTTTTGGCGCCTGTGGCGGATGTTCACCGCCCGAAGAATCCCGGTCACGGTTTTCGGCGTCGCGACCGCGCTGCAGCGGAACCCGGAGGCCGTCGCAGCGATGCGCGAGGCCGGCTGGGAGATCGCCTCGCACGGCCTCAAATGGATCGACTACAAGGATTTTTCCAAGGAGGCCGAGCGCGAGCACATGCGCGATGCGATCCGCATCCACCAGGAAGTTACCGGCGAGCGGCCGCTCGGCTGGTATACCGGCCGCTCCTCGATCCATTCGATCGAGCTGGCCATGGAGGAGGGCGGCTTCCTCTACACGTCGGACACCTATGCCGACGAGCTGCCCTACTGGCTCGCCGGACCGGACGGGCCCTTCCTCGCCATCCCCTACACGCTCGATGCCAACGACATGCGCTTCGCGACGCCACAGGGTTTTAACTCAGGCGACCAGTTCCTCTCCTACCTCAGGGACAGCTTTGACGTTCTCCACGCGGAGGGAGAAGCCGAAGCGCCGAAGATGATGTCGATCGGCCTGCATTGCCGGCTTGTCGGCCGGCCCGGCCGCGCTGCGGCACTCGCCCGCTTCCTCGATTACGTGCAGGCGAAGCCGCGGACGTGGCTGCCGCGCCGCGTCGACATCGCCCGCCATTGGCACGCGCACCATAAGCCGCACGGCAGTTGACAGGGGCCGGGCCGGACAGCAGGTTCGGCCTGCAACGCGCCGGCCGGAACGCAGGGCTCCATGTATCTCGGGATCGACATAGGCACGTCCTCCGTAAAGGCCGTCCTCATCGATTCCGAGCAGCGGATCGTCGCCTCCGAGAGCGAGCCGCTGAGCATCCAGCGGCCGCATCCCGGCTGGTCGGAGCAGGATCCGCAGAGCTGGATCGACGCCACCTCCGAGGTGCTCGACAGGATCTGCCAAAAGCATTCCGGCGAGATGAAGCGCGTGCGCGGCATCGGCCTGTCCGGCCACATGCATGGCGCCACCCTCGTCGACCGCGCCGAGCGGCCGCTTAGGCCCTGCATCCTGTGGAACGACGGACGCGCCGCTGAGGAGGCGGCCGAGCTCGACGCCGATCCTCGCTTCCGTGCCATATCAGGCAATATCGTCTTCCCAGGCTTCACGGCGCCAAAGCTCCTGTGGGTCCAGCGGCACGAACCGAAAATTTTCGGCGACGTGGCTAAGGTACTGCTGCCCAAGGATTTCGTGCGCCTTTGGCTCACCGGTCACTGCGCCTCCGACATGTCGGACTCGGCCGGCACGGCGTGGCTCGACGTGGCCGGGCGCGACTGGTCGGACGAGCTCATCACCGCAACCCTTTTGCATCGCGACCAGATGCCGGACCTCGTCGAAGGAACGCAATCGACGGGGAAGCTCCGCGGCGTGCTCGCCAGCCGCTGGGGCATGGACGAGTGCCCGATCATCGCCGGCGGCGCCGGCGACAATGCCGCTTCGGCCTGCGGCGTCGGCACGGTGGCGCCCGGCTCCGCCTTCGTCTCGCTCGGCACGTCCGGCGTGCTGTTCGTCTCCAACGAGCGCTTTCGGCCCAATGCGGAAAGCGCCGTGCACGCCTTCTGCCATGCCATCCCGAACACTTGGCACCAGATGGGCGTGATCCTCTCGGCGGCCGCCTCGCTCGAATGGCTCGCCGGCGTGACCGGCGCGACCGCGGCCGAGCTCGCCGCCTCGGTCGACAAGCAGGGGCCGGAGCCCGGCAGCGTCCTTTTCCTGCCCTATCTCTCCGGCGAGCGGACGCCGCACAACGACGCTTCCGCCCGGGGCAGCTTCGTCGGCCTGGCGCACGAGACGGATCGCGCCGCGCTGGCCCGCGCGGTCATGGAGGGCGTCGCTTTCGCCTTCGCCGATTGCCTCGCAGCGCTGCAGGCGGCGGGAACCACGGTCGAGCGCGCCACGGCGGTGGGCGGCGGCTCGCGCTCGCGCGCCTGGCTGCAGATCATCGCCAATGTGCTGAAGGTGCCGATCGACGTGCCGGCCGAGGGCGATTTCGGCGGCGCCTTCGGCGCGGCGAGGCTCGGCCTCATCGCCGCCGAAGAATCCGATCCGCTCGAAGTGTGCCGTCCGCCGCAGATCCGCGAGACCGTCGCGCCGGACTCCCGCGCCGCGGAAGCCTATGCGACAGCCTTCGGTCGCTATCGCGCCCTCTATCCCGCCATCAAGGAGAGCCTGAGACCATGAGCACCGGCTTTTTCGGCAACCAGCAGCCGATCCGCTACGAAGGAGCCGACAGCGAAACCGCCCTCGCCTACCGCTGGTACGACCCGGATCGGCTCGTGCTCGGCAAGCGGCTGGAGGACCACCTCCGCTTCTCCGTCGCCTATTGGCATTCCTTCGCCTGGCCGGGCACCGATCCGTTCGGCGGGCCGACCTTCCAGCGCCCCTGGTTCGGCGACGATATGGAGGCGGCGCGGCTGAAGGCGGACGTCGCGTTTGAGATGTTCGACATCTTGGGCGTGCCCTTCTTCGCCTTCCACGACCGCGACGTGGCGCCCGAAGGCGCTTCGCTTGCCGAAAGCAACCGCAATGTCCGGGACATCGCCGAGATCTTTGCGGCCAATATGCAGCAGTCGAAGACGCGCCTTCTCTGGGGCACGGCGAACCTCTTCTCCAATCGTCGCTTCATGGCCGGCGCGGCGACCAACCCGGACCCCGAGGTGTTCGCCTATGCCGCGGCGCAGGTGAAAAACGTGCTGGAGGTCACCCACGAGCTCGGCGGCGAGAATTACGTCCTGTGGGGCGGCCGCGAAGGCTACGAAACGATCCTCAACACCGACATGAAGCGCGAGCTGAACCAGCTCGGCCGGTTCCTTTCGATGGTGGTGGAGCACGCTAAAAAGATCGGCTTTAAGGGAACAATCCTCATCGAGCCGAAGCCGAAGGAGCCCACAAAGCACCAATACGACTTCGATACCGCCTCGATCTACGGAATGCTGCAGGCGTTCGGGCTGGAGAAGGAGGTCAAGCTCAACCTCGAGCAAAACCACGCCATCCTCGCCGGCCACAGTTTTGAGCACGAGATCCAGCTCGCTGCGGCGCTCGGCATCTTCGGCTCGCTCGACCTCAACCGGGGCGACTATCTGCTGGGCTGGGACACCGACCAATTCGCCATCAATGTCGGCGAGCTGACGCTGGCGCTCTACGAATTCCTCCGCGCCGGCGGCTTCACCACCGGCGGCATGAATTTCGACGCAAAGATCCGCCGCCAGTCGATCGAGCCGGACGACCTCCTGCACGCCCATATCGGTTCGATGGACGCGACAGCCCGGGCGCTGATCAACGCCGCGGCGATGCTGCAGGACGGCGCGCTGCAGCGGCACGTCGACGAGCGCTATGCCGGCTGGGACGGCGAGCTCGGCAGATCGATCCTGGCCGGCGAGAAGAGCCTCGAAGACCTGGCCGGCCTGGTCGAGGACCGCAATCTCGACCCGCAGCCCCGATCCGGCCGCCAGGAATTTCTGGAGAATCTGGTGAACCGCTTCGCCTAGCCCGGCATTAAGGCCGGCTATGCGACGAATTCTGGTCACCGGCGGCGCCGGCTATATCGGCAGCCATTGCTGTAAGGCGCTCGCCGCCGCCGGCTTCGAGCCGGTCGTCTACGACAATTTTAGCACCGGCATTCGAAGACACGTGCGCTGGGGGCCCATGATCGAGGGCGACATGCGCGACGGCGCCGCTCTTCGCGCCGCCATGCGGGAGACCCGGCCGGAAGCGGTCATTCACTTCGCAGCCCTGGCGCTGGTCGGCGAATCGGAGAAAGAGCCCGCCCGCTACTGGGATGTGAATGTCGGCGGGACCTTACGGCTCCTGGAGGCCATGCGCGACGCATCCGTGCCCCACCTCGTCTTCTCCTCCACTTGCGCCGTCTATGGCGAGCCGGAGGAGGTGCCGATCCGCGAGGCGGCGCCGCACCGGCCGGTCAGCCCGTATGGAGCGTCGAAGAGCACCTGCGAACGCATGATGCTCGATTTCGACCGCGCCCACGGCCTCCGCTCCATGCGGCTCCGCTACTTCAACGCCGCCGGCGCCGATCCGGAGGGCGAAATCGGCGAATGGCACGAGCCGGAGACGCATCTGATCCCCGTTGCGCTCGATGCGGTGCTCGGCCGGCGGTCCTATCTGGAGATTTTCGGCTCGGACTACCCGACCCCGGACGGCACCGCGGTCCGCGATTATCTCCACGTCATGGATTTGGCCGACGCGCATATCGCCGCGCTGGAGAGACTGCTGGACGGCGCGCCGTCGGATGCGCTCAATCTCGGGACAGGCCACGGCACCTCGGTGACCGAACTGATCCGCGCCGTGGAAGCGGTCACCGGGAACACGGTCCCCGTGCGCCCCGCCCCGCGCCGGGCCGGCGACCCGCCTGCCCTGGTGGCCGATCCCGCGCGCGCCGAGCTGGTGCTGGGCTGGCGCGCCAAACGGGATCTTGACGAGATGATCGCCACCGCCTGGCGCTGGCACCAAAAACTCGTCGGCTTCAATCGGCGCGACTAAGGGATCGGCGCCCCAGCCTCCACCCAGGCGCCGAGCGACCGCCGCTCCTGCTCCGTCATGCCGGTCAGATTGCCGAGCGGCATGATCTTGGACAGCACCGCCTGCTGCTCGATGGTGCGGGCGTGGAGGCGTATCTCTTCGGGGGTGTCGAGCTTCACCCCCTTCGGGGCTTCGGGGAAATCCGCATTGGTCGGGCGCGCCGAGTGGCAGGAGGTGCAATGCTTTTCGATCATCGGATGGATGACGGCAAACGCGACTTCCGCGCCCTGCGGAGCCGCACCCGGACGATAGCCCGTGACTGCGATCAGCACGATCAGCAGCAGCGCGGCGGCCGGAATAGCCGCTTTCGCGGTCCAGTCGAGCACGCCGGAATCCGCCTTGTTGAAATAGTGCC
The DNA here is from genome assembly GCA_963846475.1 of uncultured Alphaproteobacteria bacterium. GTDB lineage: Bacteria > Pseudomonadota > Alphaproteobacteria > Rhizobiales > Afifellaceae > DASWJZ01. Next base: position 1,288,274 of record CAWJVZ010000004.1, read on the forward strand.
GGACGAGGCCGCCGCCCAGCACCACGCCGAGCGCAATCAACGGGCTCCAGGGATGCCCGAAGACGATCGGGTAGTGGTTGGAGATCATGAAGAAGATGACCGGCAGCGTCAGGTAATTGTTGTGCAGCGAGCGCTGCCGCGCCTCCTGTCCAAGCCGCGGGTCGGGCTTCCGCCCGGCCAGGAGGTCGGCCACGACCTTCTTCTGGTTCGGGATGATCACGAAGAAGACGCTCGCCGACATCATCGTGCCGATCAGCGCGCCGACATGCAGGAAAGCGGCGCGGTCGGAAAAGACGCCGTGGTAGAAGAAGGTGAACAGTGCGATCTCGACGAATAGGCCGATCGCCAGCGGCCCGGTTCTCTGGCCCAGCGAAGATCTGCACATCCAGTCGTAGATGAACCAGCCGGCGGCCAGCGAACCGGCGGACAGCATGATGGCCCGCGAGGCGTCGAGCGGCATTTTTTCGCGGTCGATAAGGAAGGCCTCGGCGCCGAAATAATAGACGACGACAAGGAGCAGGAACCCGCTCAGCCAGGTGAAATACGCTTCGTATTTGAACCAGTGCAGCTCGTCCGGCAGCCGCTCCGGCGCGACCATATACTTCTCGGCGAGATAGAAGCCGCCGCCATGCACCATCCAGCTCTCGCCGGCGATGTCGGGATCCTGGCCGGCGCGCTTTCGCAGGCTGGCGTCGAGCCAGATGAAGAAGAACGAGGTGCCGATCCAGGCGATGCCGGCCATCACATGCGCCCAGCGCAGCAGGATGTTCAGCCACTCGAGCGTCGCCGCAGCCATCGTCGCCTCAGTAGGGGATCTTGTCGGGCTTCGCCTGCCATTCGGCGAACACCGCCGCGGCCTCCGGCAGCGCCAGCCTGGTCGTCGGGATGACCCGGTGCTCAATCGGCTTCGACACTTCGCCATAGATCAGCGCGTCGTCGAATCCGATCGCGGCGGCGTCCTCGCGCGAATTGGCGAAGAACACGCGATCCAGCCGCGCCCAGTAGATGGCCGCGAGGCACATCGGGCAGGGCTCGCAGCTCGTATAGATGTCGCAGCCCCGGAGCGAGAACGTGCCCAGCGCCGCGCAGGCGCTGCGGATCGCCGTCACCTCCGCATGCGCGGTCGGGTCGTTCGTCGACGTGACGCGGTTCCAGCCTTCGGCGATCACCTTGCCGTCCTTGACGACGATGGCGCCGAACGGCCCGCCGGCTCCGTCCCGCATGCGCTCCGCCGAGAGCCGGACGGCGTGGCGCATGAGGGCAATCGGGTCAGCGTCCATGCAGCGCCGCGTCCTTGCCGGCGAGGAGGGCGTTGTCGCGGCGGACGAGCAGGTCCGCGGCAACCGACGCGGCGATCGCGGCCGGCTCCTTGCTGCGGATCCCGGGCAGGCCGATCGGACAGGTCAGGCGCTCCAATTGCGACGGGGCGATGCCCGCGTCACGGAGGCGGCTTACGAAGCGGGCGCGCTTGGTCGCCGAGCCGATCAGGCCGAGATAGGCGAAATCGTCGCGCCGCAGCACCGCCTCGCACACCGCCTCGTCGAGCGGGTGGCTGTGCGTCATCACCAGGAACGACGTGTCCGGCGGCGCCTCGTCGACGGCGAGCTCCGGCATGGCAAGCGCCAGCGCCTTGACGCCGGCCGGCGGCGGCTCGGGAAACTGGCCGGCGCGGCCGTCGATCCAGGTGACGGCGAAGCCGAGCGGCGCGACGGCATAGGCGAGTGCCCGCCCGACATGGCCGGCGCCGAACAGCCAGAGCGCCGGGGCGGGCGGATTGACCCGTTCGCGGATTTCTGCCGCATCGCCGGAGAGGCTCGCGGCAATATCGAGACCGTCGCCTCCCTGCGCCCAGTCGCGACGGAGCGTGCCGGCCGCATCGACCCGCAGCGTGCGGAACAACGGTTCGGCCTCGCGCGCCGCAATACCAAGCTTCTGCACCCAGGCGCGGTCGGCGGGCGCGAAGGGCTCGAAAGCGAGCGTCACCGAACCGCCGCAGCACTGGTTGAGCTCCGGCCCGAGTGCGTAGCGCACGAGCCCGGCCCGGCCCGATTCGAGCAGCTGCCGCGCCTTCAGCGTGGCGCTGTGCTCCAGCTCGCCGCCGCCGATCGTGCCGAAGAACGCCGTCTCGGTGACCAGCATCTGCGCCCCGACCTCGCGTGGGCCCGAGCCCTTCAGCTCCGCCACATGCACGAGCATGGCCGCCTCGCCGCGGCCGAGCGCCTCCAGCAGAGGGGCAAGCCAGGCGCGCATCAGCCACCGCCTGCCGCAGCGGCGCGGCTCCGCACATCTTCGACGGCGCGCAGGATGCGCTCCGGCGTGGCCGGCGCGTCGAGATGCGGGAACACGCGATAGATCGCCGGCGGCCGCAACCGCCTCCGTCAGCGCGGAAAAGGCGGAGAGCGCCAGCATCAGCGGCGGCTCGCCCACCGCCTTGGAGCGGTAGATGGTCGGCGCCCGGTTCTCGCCCTTCTCCCAGATCCTGATCCGCATGTCGTCCGGCCGGTCGTTGGCGGTCGGGATCTTGTAGGTCGAGGGCGCGTGGGTGTGGAGCCGCCCCTTGTCGTCCCACCACAGCTCTTCGGTGGTCAGCCAGCCGAGGCCCTGGATGAAGCCGCCCTCGATCTGGCCCATGTCGATGGCCGGATTGAGCGAGCGCCCGACGTCGTGGAGGATGTCGACGCGGAGCAGCCGGTTCTCGCCGGTCAGCGTGTCGATGACCACCTCGCTCACCGCCGCGCCATAGGCGAAATAGAAGAACGGCTGTCCCGCTCGCCGTCTCGCGATCGTAAAAGATCTCGGGCGTGGCGTAGAAGCCGGTCGAGGAGAGCGGCACGCGGCCGAGATAGGCTTCCGCCACGAGATCGGCGAAGCGGCATCTCCTCGTTGCCGATCGCGCACCCGGTTGGGCAGGAAGACGACCTGTTCCTCCGGCAGCTTGTATTTTTCCGCCGCGAAGGCGATCAGCCGCCGCTTGATCGTCCGCGCGGCGTTCCGCGCCGCCATGCCGTTGAGATCGGAGCCCGAGGAGGCGGCCGTCGCCGAGGTGTTCGGCACTTTCGCCGTCGTCGTCGCGGTGATCTTCACGCGCTCCAGATCGATCTGGAATTCTTCCGCGACCACCTGGGCGACCTTGACGAACAGCCCCTGCCCCATCTCGGTGCCGCCGTGGTTCAGCTGCACCGAGCCGTCCTTGTAGACATGCACCAGCGCGCCGGCCTGGTTGAGATGCGTCGTCGTGAAGGAGATGCCGAATTTTACCGGCGTCAGCGCGATGCCCTTCTTCAGCACCGGGTTTTTGGCGTTGAAGGCCCGCGTCGCCGCCCGCCGCGCCCGGTAGTCCGACGTTGCCTCCAGCTCGTCTACCATCTCGCCGATGACGCAGTCCGTCACCTCCATATGGTAGGGCGTGATCCCGCCCTCCGCGGGATAGAAATTCGCCCGCCGCACGTCGAGCGGGTCGCGGCCGAGCGCAAAGGCGATCTCATCGATCACCCGCTCGATCCCGGCCATGCCCTGCGGGCCGCCGAAACCGCGGAAGGCGGTGTTCGACACGGTGTGGGTCTTCATCCGCCGCGAGCGGACGATGGCATTGTTGAGCCGATAGGCATTGTCGGCGTGGAACATGGCGCGGTCGGCGATCGCGCCGGAAAGGTCCGCCGAATAGCCGCAGCGCGCCGCCTGGTCGAAGCGGATGCCGCGGATGCGGCCGTCCGCGTCGAAGCCGACGTCGTAGTCGATGCGGAAATCGTGGCGCTTGCCGGTCATGACCATGTCGTCGTCGCGGTCGAGCCGGAGCTTTGCCGGGCGGCCGGTCTTCGCCGCCACAAGCGCCGCGATGGCGGCGATCAGCGCCGGCTGGCTCTCCTTGCCGCCGAAGCCGCCGCCCATGCGCCGCACCTCGACCGTCACGGCGTTGTCGGGCAGCCCGAGCACCTTGGCGACGTTGTGCTGCACCTCGGTCGGGTGCTGCGTGGAGGAATGCACCAGCATGTCGCCGCGCCTCGCCCGGGATGGCGTAGGCGACCTGGCCTTCAAGATAGAAATGGTCCTGCCCGCCGACATGCAGCGTGCCGGAGATGCGGTGCGGCGCGCCGGCGAGCGCGGCATCGGCATCGCCGAGCCGCATCTCGTGCGGCGGCAGCGGCGCCAGGTCGGCGTCGGCGGCGAGCGCATCCTCCACCGAGATCAGCGCCGGCAGGTCCTCGTATTCGACCTGCGCCAGCGCCGCGGCGGCGCGGGCCGCCTCGATCGTCTCCGCCGCCACCGCGAACAGCGACTGCCCGGCATATTGCACCACGTCCTCGGCGAAGACCGGGTCGTCGTGGAAGACCGGGCTGGCATCGTTCTCGCCGGGAATGTCGGCCGCCGTCAGCACGCAGGCGACGCCCGGTGCCCGCCGCACCGCGGAAACGTCCAGCGAGACGAGGCGCGCATGGGCGCGCTGGCTCATCGCGACATAGATCTGCAGCGTGCCCGGCAGCTCCGGAATGTCGTCGACATAGATCGCCTCGCCCGAGACATGGCGCGCCGCGCTGTCATGCAGCACCGGCCGGTGCACGCCGCCGCTGATCGCCTCGTCCCGGCGCGGCCGCTCGTGCGGCACGGTCGTGATCGTGCCGGCGGCGCCGCGATCCTGGATGAGGGTCTCATCCATCGGCGAGCTCCAGCACGCGCGTTGCGGGGCGCTCCGTCGCGCGGTTCTCCAGGTAGAAGCGCCGCAGGAGATTCTGCGCGGCCTTCAGCCGATAGGCGGCGGAAGCGCGCATGTCGGTGATCGGCGCGAAATCCTCGGCGAGCGCCGCGGCGGCGCGCTCGAATGCTGCTTCGCCGAACGTTTGGCCGAGCAGCGCCGCCTCCGCGCCAGGCGCGCGTTTCGGCGTCGCCGCCATGCCGCCGAAGGCGATCCGGGCCTCCGCGATCTTCGCCCCGTCCAGCGTCGATCAGCGAACGCCGCCATGACGGCGGAAATATCCTGGTCGAAGCGTTTCGACAGCTTGTAGCAGGCGAAGCGCATGCCCGGTCGCGAGGCCGCGGCACGAACACGGATTCGACGAACTCGCCGGGCGCGCGGTCCTGCTTGCCGTAGGCGACGAAGAAATCCTCCAGCGGGATCTCCCGCCGCTCGCGGCCCGCGCCGCAGCGTCAGCCGCGCGCCGAGCGCGATCAGCGCCGGCGGCAGGTCGCCGATCGGCGAGCCGTTGGCGATGTTGCCGCCGACCGTGCCGGCATTGCGGATCTGGATGGAGGCGAAGCGGCGCATCAGCTCGCCCAGGTCGGGATGCAGCCGGGCCAGTGCCGCCGTGGCGTCGCGGTGGCTGACCACGGCGCCGATGGTCAGCCCCTCCTCGGCATCGTCGAGGGCGGAAAGCTCCGCGACGCGAGTGACGTCGATCAACGTCTTGAGCAGCCGGTGCTGCTTGGTGACCCACAGCCCGACATCGGTGGCGCCGGCGACGAGCACCGCATCGGGATGCGCGGCATAGATTTCGGCCAGCTCGTCGCCCGTGCGCGGGGCGAAACACTGCTGCTCGCCATGCGCCAGATGCAGCATCTTGCCATCGTCGAGCGCCGCAAGCCGCGCGGCCGTGCGCGCCTGCACAGCCGCGTCCGGCGGCGGCGCGGCGCCGGCATCCAGCCCGGCCTCGATGATCGGCCCGTAGCCGGTGCAGCGGCAGAGATTGCCGGCGAGCCAATCCTTGACGCTCTGCCGGCCCGTCGAGCTCGCCTTCCAGCCAGCCGGCATAGAGCTGCATGACGAAACCCGGGCGTGCAGAAGCCGCATTGCGAGCCGTGGCGCTCGACCAGCGCCTGCTGCACCGGATGCAGCGCGCCGTCCGCGTCCTTTCAGGTCCTCGACCGTCAGGAGCTGGCGGCCATGCAGCGACGGCACGAACTGGATGCAGGAATTGACGGCGCGGTGCCTGAGCCCGCCGGCCCCGTCCGGCTCGGCGAGCACCACCGTGCAGGCGCCGCAATCGCCTTCCGCGCAGCCCTCCTTGGTGCCGGTCCGCCGCTCGTGCCGGCGCAGATATTCCAGCACCGTCAGCGTCGGCTACACGGCGCCGAGCGCGCGCTCCTCCTCTCCCAGCAGGAACCGGATTGCTTCGGCCATCAGCTGCCCCGGTAGGTGGAGTAGCCGTAAGGCGAGAGGAGCAGCGGCACGTGGTAATGCGCCGCCGGGTCGGCGATGCCGAAGCGGATCACCACCTGGTCCAAAAATTTCGGCTCGGGCAAGTCGAGACCGAGCCGGTCGAAATAGGCACCCGCCTCGAAGACCAGCTCGTATGTTCCCGCCGTGAGCGCGTCGCCGTCCAGGAGCGGGCGCGTCGCAGCGTCCGTCCGCATTTGTCACGGCGCTCGCTAGCCGCCGGCCCAATCCGGCCGTCCCGGTAGAGACCGATCGCCAGCCCCGCTGCCGGCTTGCCCTGCGCCGTGTCCAGAACATGCGTCGTCAGGCGGCCCATGCAAGACTCCCGGCCGGGGCAGAGCCGCGTTCAACCTTGTCACTCATGCCGCCAATATGCTCCCAAGGCCTCTGCGCGGCAAAGGGGCTGGATCGAAAGTGCGGGAGCAGAAATGACGCAGGCGTCCGTAAAACAGCGTTTCGACCTGGCGCCGCGCGACATGTCGCGCCAGGAGTTCGTCGCCCGCTTCGGCGGCGTCTACGAGCATTCGCCGTGGATCGCCGAGGCACTCTTCGATCGCGGCCTGACTGCGGCCGAGGATACACCCGAAGGCCTTGCAGCGGCGCTGGCGGCGGTGCTTGCTTCCGCCGGCGAGGATGCAAAGCTCGCGCTGATCCGCGCCCACCCGGATCTTGCCGGGCGGGCGGCCATCGCCGGCGACCTTACCGCCGCGTCGAAATCCGAGCAGGCTGGCGCCGGCCTCGACCGCTGCACGCCCGAGGAATACCGGCGATTCCAGGAGCTGAACGAGGCCTACAAGCGGAAATTCGGCTTCCCCTTCATTCTTGCCGTTGCCGGCAAGTCTCGCCACGACATCCTCGCCGCCTTCGAGGCGCGCATCGAGAACGACTCGCGACACCGAGTTCCGCACCGCGCTGGCCGAGATCGACGCAATCGCTCGGCTGAGATTGCAAGCAATGGCATTGTGAGCGCCGCGCTCCTCCAATATTCTGGCAAAAGCGCAGCGTGCGATTTGCGATCGCGCCGCGCGTGGGATTGGCCGGCACTCGGCTGGGGAGGTTGATATGCGTGGACGTAATGCAATCGCACTGTTCGGCGCCGCTTTGCTTGCCCTGCCTCTCGCGGCAGGACAGGCCGCGGCGCAATCCAAGAAAGTGGCGCCTGAGACGCAAACGTCGGAGGCCGGTGCGTCCGATCTCGAACGCGTCATCAAGATCCTGCAGGACATGGGCTATCGTGCTTCGACGGACAACAGCAGCACGCCGCCGGCGATCGACTCGAAGTTCGCCGGCATCAATAGCCGCGTCCAGGTGCTGAACTGCGACGAAGGCACGACAAACAATTGCGGCATGCTGCGCTTTCACGCCGGCTTCGACCTGACCGACGGGCTGGAGCTGAAGTCCGTCAACGACTGGAACTTGGACAAGTATTTCGGCCGGGCGTATCTCGACGACGAGAACGATCCTCACGTCGATGTCGTGGTCAGCATGGTCGGCGTCGACGACGACAACATCAAGGATATCGTCGAATGGTGGGAGATCGTGATCTCCGACTTCAAGGAACACATCAACTGGTAGGCCGAACCTCGCAATGCCTGTTCCGGCCCTGCGGTGAGGGCCGGATCGAACCTTAGCGCTGCCTGTTCCCCTTGCTCCCGCAGCGCGGCAACTTCTTCCGATAGGCCTGGCTCCATTGCGAACGCGCCGGGTCTAGTCCGACACGATTGCGGTTGACCCGGCGTATATCTCGGGGTTCGGATGCGCCGGCAACCGCTAACGAGGCTTCATGGCCGAATATTCGATCTGGTCGGTCCTCAGGCACGGGCTGACCGGCAACAAGGGCTGGAAGCCGACCTGGCGCAAGGCGGAGCCGAAGCCTTCCTACGACGTGATCGTCGTGGGCGGCGGCGGCCATGGGCTCGCCACCGCCTTCTACCTCGCCAAGGAGCACGGCATCCGCAACGTCGCGCTCCTGGAGCGCGGCTGGATCGGCCAGGGAAATGTCGGCCGCAACACGACGATCGTGCGCTCCAACTACCTCCTCGACGAGAACGCGCATTTCTACGAGTGGAGCCTGAAGCTTTGGGAGGGGCTGAGCCAGACGCTCGACTACAACGTCATGTTCTCGCAGCGCGGCGTGCTGAACCTCGCCAACACCCCGGCGCAGCTCGACCAGCATGCGCAGCGCGGCAACGCCATGCGGCTGAACGGCATCGACGCCGAGCTGCTGACGCCGGAGGATATCGCCAAACTCTGCCCCGGGCTGGATCTTAGCCGGCAAGGCGCGCTTCCCGGTGGTCGGCGGCCTGCTGCAGCCGCGCGCCGGCACCGCGCGCCACGACGCGGTGGCCTGGGGCTTCGCCCATGCGGCCGACCGGCTTGGCGTCGACATCATCGAGAACTGCGAGGTCACCGGCTTCCTCAAGGAGGGCGAGCGCATCGTCGGCGTGGAGACCAGCCGCGGCGCCATCCGCGCGCCGAAAGTCGGCGTCGCCGTCGCCGGCATGACGTCGGAGGTGATGCGCAAGGCCGGCGTCGCAAAAACTGCCGATCGAGAGCCACATTCTGCAGGCTTTCGTCACCGAGCCGCTGAAGCCGCTCATCCATTGCGTCGTCACCTTCGGCGCCGGGCACATGTACGTGTCGCAGTCCGACAAGGGCGGCCTCGTCTATGGCGGCAACCTCGACTACTACAATTCCTACGCGCAGCGCGGCAACCTGCCCATCGTGCACGAGGTGGCGAGCGAGCTCCTCGCCGTCTTCCCCAATGTCGGCAAGGTGCGGCTTCTGCGAAGCTGGGGCGGCATCATGGACATGTCGATGGACGGCAGCCCGATCATCACGACCGGGCCTCTCCCCGGCCTCTACCTGAATTGCGGCTGGTGCTACGGCGGCTTCAAGGCGACGCCCGGCTCCGGCTGGTGCTTCGCCTGGACCATCGCCAACGACGAGCCGCATCCGCTCAACGCCGCCTTCACGCTGGAGCGCTTCCATCAGGGCCGCCCGATCGACGAGAAGGGCGCCGGGCCGACGCCCCGGCTGCACTAGGTTTCCAGATGCTGATCCCCTGCCCCGTCTGCGGCCTTCGCGACCACGGCGAATTCACCTATGGCGGCGATGCGACGATCGTCCGTCCGGATGTCGCCGACGGCGACGCGGCGCATTGGGCCGCCTACGTCTACGACCGCAACAATCCGCGCGGCACGCACCAGGAATACTGGCATCATGTGCATGGCTGCCGGCACTGGATGGTCGTGATGCGCGACACGCAGACCCACGACGTAGCCGGCGCGAAGCTGGTCGGCCCCTGGGCCAAGCGCGGCAGGCGCTGATGGCCGGCTACCGCCTGCCGCGCGGCGGCACACGGATCGACCGCTCGCGGCCGCTCCGCTTCTCCTTCGACGGCAGCAGCGATCGGCGGCTTTTCCGGCGATACGGTTGCGTCGGCCTTCCTCGCCTCAGGCCGCACCCTGGTCGCCCGCTCCTTCAAATATCACCGCCCGCGCGGCATCTGATTCCGCCGGTTCGGAAGAGCCGAACGCGCTGGTGACGCTCGGCACTCGCGCGGCCACCGAGCCGAACGCCAAGGCGACGATCGTCGATGCCGCCGACGGCCTGGTCGTCAGAAGCCAGAATGCCTGGCCGTCGCTTTCCACCGATTTCGGCGCGGTGAACGGCCTCTTCTCGCCTTTCTTCGCCGCCGGCTTCTACTACAAGACCTTCATCGGCCCGTTCCGCGGCGCCTGGATGCTCTACGAGCCGTTCATCCGCCGCGCGGCCGGCCTCGGCAAGGCAAGCTTCGAGCCCGATCCCGACCGCTACGAGACGGCGCACGCCTTCTGCGACGTGCTTGTCGTAGGCGGCGGCCCAGCCGGGCTGTCGGCGGCTCTGGCTGCCGGTCGCGCCGGTGCCCGCGTCATCCTATGCGACGAGAACGCCGGCGCTCGGGCGGCGCGCTCGACCTGGAAGACGGCATCGGCGGGCGGCGATCCGGCGGAATGGCTCTTCGCCACGCACTTCCGCGCTGGCTGCGCTCGCCAACGTCCGCCTGATGCCGCGCACCAACGTCTACGGCTATTACGACGACAACGTCCTCGGCGCAGTGGAGCAGCTGTCGCGCACTGCGGGCGCCGCCGCAACGCGCCAGCGGCACTGGCGCATCCAGGCGCGAGCGCGTCGTCTTGGCCGCCGGTGCGCATCGAGCGGCCCTTCGTTTTCCCCGGCAACGACACGCCCGGCGTCATGCTGGCCGGCGCCGGCTCTTGCTTATGCGCGCCGCTACGGCGTCTCGGTCGGCCGCGAGGTCGTGGTCTTCACCAACAATGACGAGCGGCTGGCGGCGCGCGGCGGCGCTGTCGCGTGCCGGCGTGCCCGTCCGCGCCGTCGTCGATCCGCCGCTCCGAGATGCCAAGCCGCGCCGCCGCCGACCTCTCCGAGAGCCGGGACCGAGTTCCTCACCGGTCAAGTCGTCACTGCCGCGCGCGGCGGCAAGGCGCTGAAATCGCTCCGGGTCGAGGTTTTCGACGCCGCCACCGGCCATGTCTCGGGCGCCGCGCGCGAGCTCGCCTGCGACGCGCTGCTCGTCGCCGCCGGCTGGAACCCGCTCATCCATCTCGCCAGCCAGGCCGGCGGCCCGCCGGTCTATGACGAGGCGTTGGCCGCCTTTCTGCCCGGAGAGCCGCGTGAGGCCTGGGCGGCGGCGGGCGCCATGCAGGGCACTTTCGCCGCGGCCGAAGCCGCGGAAGAAGGCGCCACGGCCGGCGAGAATGCTGCTCGTGCGCTCGGCTTCGAGCCCCAGGCGAGGCAAGCAGCTCAGGCCTCTTCTCCCCTGCGTCGCGGCCGGGCTCCCGACAATATCCACCCCCTCTTCGAGATCCCCGCCAAAGGAAAGGCTTTCGTCGACCTGCAGAACGACGTGACTGCGTCGGATGTCCGCCTCGCCCGCCAGGAAGGCTTTGAATTCGTCGAGCACCTCAAGCGCTACACGACGCTCGGCATGGCGGCCGATCAGGGCAAGACCTCCAACCTGAACGGCCTGACGATCCTCGCCGACGCCCGCGGCCTCCCCGATCCCGGCGGTCGGCACGACGCGCTTCCGCCCGCCCTACAATCCGGTCAGCCTCGGCGCGCTGGTCGGGCGCGCACGCGGCGGCCATCTCGCAGCCGCTCCGCCGCACGCCGCTCCACGACTGGCACGTCAGGCGCCGGCGCGCGAGATGATCAATGTCGGCCTGTGGCAGCGTCCGCGCGTCTATGCCCGCCCCGGCGAGACGCCTGGAGCAGGCCTATGTGCGCGAGGCGCGCGCCGTGCGCGCTTCCGTCGGCATCACCGACGTCTCCACGCTCGGCAAGATCGACGTGCAGGGGCCGGACGCGGCGACATTCCTCGACCGCGTCTATACCAACACCTTCTCCACCTTGCCGGTCGGCAAGGCGCGCTACGGGCTGATGCTGCGCGACGACGGCTTTCTCTTCGACGACGGCACGACCTGGCGGCTCTCCGACACCCGCTACCTGATGACGACCACGACGGCCAACGCGGCGCTCGTCATGCAGCATCTGGAGATGCTGCTCGCCGATCGCCTGGCCGGAGCTGAAGGTCTCGCTCGCCTCGCTCACCGACCACTGGGCCGGCAGTCGCCGTCTCCGGGCCGAACAGCCGCGCTCTGCTCGAACGAGCGCTGGACGACATCGACATGGGCGACGCGGCACTGCCCATGATGGGCGTGACGCGCCGGCCACCTCGCCGGCATCCGCGTGCTGGTCGCGCGGCTCTCCTTCTCCGGCGAGCGCGCCTACGAGGTCTATTGCGGCGCCGATTACGCCGTCGCCGTCTGGGAGCGGCTGCTGCGAAGCGGGCGCCGCTTTCGACGTCGTCCCCTACGGCCTGGAAGCGCTCGGCACGCTCGCATCGAGAAGGGCCACGTCACCGGCGCGGAGATCGACGGCCGCACCACGGTCCACGATCTCGGCCTCGAAAAGATGTTCTCGATGAAGAAGGATTTCGTCGGCAAGCCGCTGGCGCTCCGGCCCGCTCTCACCGATCCCGGCCGCAAGCAGCTGGTCGGGCTGAAATCGCTCGACGGCAAGCCGGTGCTGGCCGGCGCGCACCTGGTTGCCGGCGCGGATGCGAACGATCCCGGCCGTTCGCAAGGGCACGTCACCGCCATGTGCTACAGCCCGGCGCTGGAGGCCTATATCGCGCTGGCGCTACTGGAGCGCGGACGCGCAGCGCCACGGCGAGACGCTCTCCGCCGCCGATCCGCTGCGCGGCGCGCATGGCCCGGTCGAGGTCGTCGGACCCCTGCTTCGTCGACAAGGACGGGAGCCGCATGCATGGCTGAGCGCCTTGGTATTCTCGGCGCTGAGAATTCTGACGTGCAGCGCTCCTCGCCTTGCGCTAGCTTGGCTGGCCCGATCCCGGATCGGAGAATACAGGGAGGCGTCTACCCATGAGAATGTTCCAGCTTTGCGCAGCGACGGCGTTCACCTTTCTGGCTGCTTCGGCGGCGCTCGGCGGCCAAAGCGCCAGCCTTGTCAGGATGGACGGCGTGGGCGGCCTCGAAATCATTCAGGCGCACAGCTCGTGTCATCAAAACGTGCGCACTCATAACGGCGCCTATCCCCAACATAGCCATAAGCAGTCAAACTGCGCCATGGTGATCGTGGGTGGCGGTGGCGGTGGCGGTGGCGGCGGTGGCGGCGGCAATAATGACTGCCACGCCAATGTGCAGAGGCACTGGGTCCCCGGATATGGGAGCGTGTGGCACCGCCACCAGGGCAACCAGTGCCACGTCCACCTATACGAGTCGCAGGGCGGACCAACTCCGGGCATCGGCGGGTGTATCCAGGTCGGACCCCTCGTCGTCTGCCAATAAGGATTCTCGAGAAGCCTGTATCCGGCCGGCAGAGGACGTACCACGCCGGCCGGATACTTCACCTCGACGAACTTGCGATTGTCGCGCGGCGGTGCCAGCTCGTAACAGGAGCCTCTTTGCTTCCTCGCAAGCTCTGTGGGACCGGGCCGCTTTGGCTGTCCCGATCTTTAGACCCTTTCGCACCGAAGAGAGACGCATGGCCGAGCGCCGTTCCGCCCTTGCCCATCTGCCTCCGCTCGCCCCGGCCGAGGCGCGCGTCAGCCTGAGCGAGAGGCGGCCCGCCTCGCTCCTGCAGGTCGCCGCCTGGCCCGACACGCTTGCCGCGGTGAAGGCAGTCATAGGCGAGCTGCTGGGCTTGGGCGTTCCGCCGCTCGGAACCGCCGTAGCGGACCCCAACCTGACGATTGCGGCGATCGCCCCGGGCCGCTTCCTCATCGCCGGTATTGCGCCCGATCTCGCCCCGCGGCTGGAAGCTGCGCTGCCCTCCGAGGACGCTGCCGTGACCGATCTTTCGCATGGCAGGGTGATCCTGAGCCTCAAGGGCAGCGCGGCGTCTGAACTGCTGGCCAAGGGCGTTGCGCTCGACCTCCATCCCGCCGCCTTCCCGCCCGGCCGCGTCGCCCAGACCGCCATCCATCACGTCGACGTGCTGCTGCACCGCCGTTCTGCGGACTCGTTCGACCTCTGGATGCTCAGGGGCTTTGCCGAGGCCTTGGCCGAATGGCTCGTCGACGCAGGGCTGGAGTTCGGAGTCGCGGTCGAGCGCTGAGCGCGCTCCGCGATCTCAGCCGATCGTCAACGTCTCGCCCTTGACCGGCGCCTGCTCCGGCACGCCCCATTCCCGGCCCGCATCGGCGAGGAGGCACCAGAAATAGTCGGCCATCGACCAGCGCACAAAAAGCCTGAACACCGGCCCGCCTTCCACGCCGTCGTCCCCGATTTGCCAGATCGTCGCATTGGCGCGCCCGAAAACGGAGCCCGTGACCATGCCGACGCGGAAGGCGCGCGAATGCAGGTCCAGCGTGGTCAGCTTCATCAGGAGCTCGCGCGCCCGCGGCCCCGCCACCTCGACGATCGTGTAGTAGTCGCTGACCTCGACGAGCTGGTGGTGCGTGCCGGCGAGCACTGCCAGAGCTTCGCGCGAGCGCAACTCCGCCTCGCCCGGCGCGGTGACGAGCATCCATTCGTCCGGTCCCATCCACAGGAATGAGGTCTCGCCGTTGGTCGAGCTTGTCGACGGGTCGAACGGCAGACCCAGGCCGAGCGCCACCCTGAGCCGCTCCACCGCCTCGTGCGGATCGGCGCGCAGGATGAATTTGCCGAGGAACGGCCGCTCAGCAATGCGCACGCCCTCGCTTGCGATTGCCGCGCGGTGCGCCAGCGGCGAGCGGCGGACCGGAGGCGCGACCTCAGGCATCTGCCTTCTCACGGAGCGCCAAGAAATCCGTCGCCGTGACGGTGACCGGGATGGGCGCGCCGTCGCGGCGCGACACCCAGAGCCTTTCGCCCATGCGGCTCCGCCCGCTCTTCACCATCGCCATGGCGATCGAACGGCCGAGATTGGGGCTGAAGTAGCTCGACGTGACATGCCCGAGCATCGGCACGGGCGGCGCGCTTTCCGCCTCCGTGCCGATCACCTGGGCTCCCTCCATGAGCACAATTCGCGGTTCATCGGTCAGCAGCCCGACGAGCTGCTTGCGGTCGTCTCGCGCCGTATCGGAGCGGAACAGCGAGCGCCGGCCGATGAAGTCGCCGGCCTTCTTCACCATGCCGCCCAGGCCGAGGTCCTGCGGCGTCACTGTGCCGTCCGTCTCCTGGCCGACGATGATAAAACCCTTTTCGGCGCGCAGCAGGTGCATCGCCTCGGTGCCGTAGGGCGTGATGCCGTATTTCGCTCCCTTCTCCATCACCTCGCCCCACAGCCACAGGCCGTATGTCGCCGGGATGTTGACTTCGTAGGAAAGCTCGCCGGTGAAGGAGACGCGGAACACGCGCACGGGAATGCCGCCGATCCTGGCATCGCGCCATGTCATGAACTCGAAATTTTCCGGATCGGCGTCGAGCCCGTCGCAGAGCTCGCCGACCAGCTTGTGGCATTCCGGGCCGCAGAGCGAGGCGACCGCCCACTGCTCCGTCACCGTAGTCAGATAGACTTTCAGGTCCGGCCATTCGGTCTGCAGATAGTCTTCCAGCTTGGCCAGCACGCGCGCCGCGCCGCCGGTTGTCGTCGTCATGTGGAAATGGTCGTCGGCGAGGCAAGCGGTGACGCCGTCGTCCATGACCATGCCGTCCTCGCCGAGCATCAGCCCGTAGCGCGCCTTGCCGGGCGCCAGCTTCAACCAGCCGTTGGTGTAGACGCGGTTGAGGAATTCGCGCGCGTCCGGCCCGCGCACGTCGATCTTGCCGAGCGTCGAGGCATCGAGCACTCCGATCGCCGTGCGCGCCGCCCGCGATTCCCGCTGCACCGCGTCGTGGAAAGTCTCGCCCGGCCTCAGATACGCGCGGGCGCGCAGCCAATCGCCGACCGGCTCGAACACCGCACCGTTGGCGCGGTGCCATTCATGCATCGCCGTGGTGCGCCGCGGTGCGAAGAGGTCGCCGACATGCTGGCCGGCCAGCGCGGCGAAGGTCACCGGCTTGTAGGGCTGGCGGAACGTCGTCGTGCCGACCGCCGCGATGGCCTCGCCGCGGGCGCTCGCCAGGAAGCCGAAGGCGTTGAGGTTCGCCACCTTGCCCTGGTCCGTGCCCATGCCGCTGGTGGTGTAGCGCTTGGCGTGCTCAACCGAGCGGTAGCCTTCCTTAACCGCGAGGCTCAGGTCCTTGGTGGTGACGTCGTCCTGCAGATCGATCCAGGCGCGCACCTTGTGTTTTGGGCGGTTGCAGGGGAGCTCCGGGATGACCCGGATCGGCCCCTGCCCCGCCTGGCCGCCCTGTATCTTAGGCATTGACGCCGGCGCAGCCTCGAAGCCGGCGGCGCGCGCCGCCTCGGCGCCGGCCCGCGCGCCCTCGATGAAGGCGTCCTCGATCCCAAAGCTTCCGTTCGCTGCGCCGGCCGAGCGCTCACGCTGCCACGATTTTCCCGGACGGAACGCCTGGATGGCCTCGTCGTAGCGGAGCTTGCCGCGCGATTGCGAGAACAGCGCGATGTTCGGCGCCCAGCCGCCCGCGACGGCGAGCAGATCGCAGTCCAGCTTTATGGACGTGTCGCCGATGCCGCCATCAAGCCGAAGCGGCCGCACTTCGACGCTGCTGATCCTGTGGTGGCCGGTCGTGGCGACGATGGTCGCATTGCCGTAGATGGCGATGCCGCGCCGCACGGCTTCGGCGAGGTGGACCGGGCCGAGATCGGACCGGAGGTCCACCACAGCCGCCACGTCGCCGCCGGCGCGCGCCATGTCGACCGCCGCGTCCCAGCCGGAATCGTTGTTGGTGAAGACGACGATCCGCCGCCCCGGCAGCACGCCGTAGCGGTGCATGAAGGTGCGCACCGCCCCGGCCAGCATGATGCCGGGCCGGTCGTTCTCGTGGAAGGTGAGCGGCCGCTCGATCGAGCCGGTGGCGAGCACCACCTCCTTCGCCCGCACCCGCCACAGCCGCTGGCGCGGCAGGTGCGCGGAGCGAGAACCCTCCGGCAGATGATCGGAGACACGCTCCCAAAGGCCCAGGAAATTGTGCGAGTAATAGCCGAAGGCGGCCGTGCGGGTGAGCACCGTCACCTCCGGCATGGCATCGAGCTCGGCGCGGATCTCCCGCACCCAGTCCGCGGGCGCCTTGCCGTCGAGCGACAGCAGGTCCGGATCGCGCGACAGGAGCGTGCCGCCGAGCTCCGCCGTCTCGTCCGCCAGGATAATTCGGGCGCCGGACCGGCCCGCCGTCAGCGCAGCCATGAGGCCGGCCGGGCCGCCGCCGACGACGAGCACGTCGCAGTGCCGGTTCACCGCCTCGTAGCGGTCCGGGTCGGGACGAGACGGCGCGCGGCCGAGCCCGGCGGCGCGGCGGATGAACGGCTCGAAGAACATCCAGCCGGGCCGGCCCTTGAAAGTCTTGTAATAGAAGCCGGCGGGCAGGAACGGCGACAGGAGATCGGCAATCCCGCCGATATCGAGCTTCAGCGTCGGCCAGCAATTCTGCGGGCGCGCCGACAGGCCCTCGAAAATCTCCTGCTCGGTGACCCGCACGTTCGGGTCGGTCCGGGCGGGATCGCCATGGAGCTGGACGAGCGCCGCCGGCTCCTCGCTGCCGGCCGCCAGGATGCCGCGCGGCCGGTGATATTTGAACGAGCGCGCCACCATGTGCTCGCCATGCGCCAGCAGCGCCGAGGCCAGCGTGTCGCCGCGATGGCCCATATAGGTCTTGCCGCCGAAGGAGAATCTTATGGCGCGCGTGCGGTCGATGCGGCCGCCCTTCGGCAGCCGGTAGGAGTTACGGCTCACCGGCGGCCCTCGCCGGTCTCTCCGGCCGCATCACCTTGGCCGCATCGTTGCCCGAGCCGATCGCGGCTTCCCCGCTCGGCGTCGCCGGCAGGTCGGCGCTCACCTCCGGCCTCGGCTCGCCGACCTTGTAGACCGCCAGAATGTCGTCGGTGGCGGTGTTGCGGAGCATGTTGAACCAGCGCCGGCACGCCGCCTGGTGGTTCCACCGCTCGGCAAGCACGCCCTTTGGGTTGGTCCGGTGGAAGACGTAGCCCGCCCAGTCGGCGTCGCTCATGGCCTCGCCGTGCGCCGGGCGGGCGATATGCGCCTCGCCGCCGTAGGAAAACTCCGACAAATCGCGCTCGCCGCAATAGGGGCAGCGGATCACGAACATGCGCGGCCGCGCAGCGAATGGCCGCGCCCCTTCTCTGTCGTCATGCCAGGGCTTGACCCTGGCATCCATTCCGGAACGGTCGATCCGGGCTCCCGCCGCCACGGAATGGATCGCCGGATCAAGTCCGGCGATGACGACAAGCGTGGAGCCAATTTGCGCGTCCTAGGTCCAATCATGCGCTTCTCCTAATGCGCCACGGCGGCGGCGCCGTGCTCGGCCACGAGCGCGCCGCTGACGAAGCGCTCCATCGCAAAAGGCGCGGCGATGGCGTTCGGCTCGTCGCGGGCGACGAGGTCGGCGAAGACATGGCCGGACCCCGGCGTCGCCTTCCAGCCGCCGGTGCCCCAGCCGCCGTTGACGTAAAAGCCGCGGACCGGCGTCTTGCTGATGATCGGGCTCGCATCCGGGCAGGTGTCGACGATGCCGCCCCATTGCCGCATCATGCGGAGCCGCGACACGAAGGGGAACAGCTCGACCAGCGACGCCATCTGGTGCTCGATGATGTCGAGCGAGCCGCGCTGCGTATAAGAGACGTAGGGGTCGATGCCGGCGCCGATCACCAGCTCGCCCTTGTCGGACTGGCTGACATAGACATGCACTGCGTTCGACATGATTACGCAGGGGATCACCGGCTTGACCGGCTCGGAGACCAGCGCCTGCAAGGGATGGCTTTCGATCGGCAGTCGTATGCCGACCATCTTGGCGATGACGCTGGTGTGCCCCGCCGTGACGCAGCCTACCTTCGGCGTGCGGATGAGCCCTCGATTCGTCTCCACGCCCGTCACCGCGCCGTTCTCCACCAGAATGTTCGTCACCTCGCATTCCTGGATGATGTCGACCCCCATCGCATCGGCGGCGCGCCCAAAACCCCAGACCACCGCGTCGTGGCGGTTGGTGCCGCCGGAGCGCTGCAGCGTCGCGCCGATGACGGGATAGCGGTTCCGGGGGTCGAGGCTGATCGGCGGGCAGAAATCCTTGACGTCGTCCGGCTCCAGCCATTCGGCGTCGACGTCGTTCAGCCGGTTCGCCTCGACGCGCCGCCGCAACTGCCGCGCCTCGCCTTCGTCATGCGCGAGGTTGAGCACGCCGCGATGGCTCATCATGATGTTGTAGTCGAGCTCGCGGCCGAGGCCTTTCCACAGATTGAGCGCGTGGTTGTAGATCGCCGCGCTCTCGTCGAAGAGGTAATTGGAGCGGATGATCGTGGTGTTGCGGCCGGCATTGCCGCCGCCGATCCAGCCCTTCTCGATCACGGCGATATCGCGCATCCCGTGCTCCTTGGCGAGGTAGTAGGCCGTCGCCAGCCCGTGCCCGCCGCCGCCGACGATCACCGCGTCGTAGCTCGCCTTCGGCTCGGGAAACCGCCAGGCGGGCTCCCAGCCCGTATGGCCGCGAAATCCCTCCCGGATCAGCGAGAACACATTGTAGCGCTGCATCCGCCCGGTTTAGGCAGCGCGGCAGGTCGGGGCAATCGCGGAAGCGGCGCGGCAATGTCGCAGAACGGGCGATGCGAGCGCGCGGCGCGCGTCCAGGCTCCGCTTCGCGGAGCACGTCAGCATATGGAATTTGGGGCTTGCCGCCCCCTCGCCCCCCTCATCCTGAGGCGCCGTCCCGGGGGGCCTCGAAGGACGCAGGACGGAATCCCCATGCCAGCACCCGCCTCCGCGCGCTACCGCATCAGAGCTGGCTTACCAGCCTTCCAAACGCGCCCCGCGACGAAGGCTCCGTCGCCGCGGCGTCGTCGCAATGGCAGCTGTCGGAAAAAACTTCGGAGTAGCGGCGCTGCGCGCTCATACGGCAGAAATGGGCGCAGAGCGGCATCCGGGCCGTTCATCGAATCGAGGATATCCGTTGGAGTGGACGCGATGGTCACAGCCACGAAGAAGATCACGAGCGGCTCGGAGGAAGGAGGAGCCTCTCCCTCTCAGCTGATCGATGCGAAGATTAAGGAGCTCCGCGATTGGCGGGGCGAGATGCTCGCGCGGGTCCGAAGTCTCATCAAGGAGGCCGACCCCGAGATGGTCGAGGAGTGGAAGTGGCGAGGGGTTCCGGTGTGGTCGCACGCCGGAATCGTCTGCACCGGCGAGACCTACAGGAACGTCGTCAAAATGACCTTCGCCAAGGGCGCCTCGCTGGACGATTCTTCCGGCCTCTTCAACGCCAGCCTCGAAGGCAACACCCGGCGCGCCATCGATTTCCATGAGGGCGACGAGATCGATGAACAGGCGTTGAAGGCGCTCATCCGCGCCGCCGCGGCGCTGAACGTTTCCGCGCGGGCGACCGCTCGCCCCGCCCGCTCCCGCAAGAGCCCAAAAAGCGCCTGAGGAGTGCGCGTACGGATCCTCGGCGGAGGAGGTGCTCCGCTGTGAACGACCCATGCACCAGCCTGGGTCAGGCGTGAGATGCGGCCGAGCCGGTTGTGGCGGTGTAGGCGGCGCCCTCGGCCGTCCAGCTCTGCTTGGCCGGCCTGCCCTCGCGCACTACGGACGCCGCAGAGTGCGCTTGCCGAGCGCGCTCATAGCTCTTGAGCTCACTCATAGATGATCTCAATGCCGCCGGCGTTGGCTTTGTCCTTCCAGTAAATGTCTACTTTGGGAGGAAGCGTCACCCTGATAAGTTTATCGCTAACCCACTCGACAGTCAGCTCGTAGCGACCTTTCAGCACAAGGAATGGCTTATGGCGGAACACCGAAAAACGGTCAGATGAGTCAACAACGCTCAGTTGGGTGTTGTACGGCGTCGTGGCGCCGCAATCCTTTTCATATACAGCGATCTTTGCCGCACCGCTTGGCGCGTCTATAAAGCGGTCGATGGTTACGCGGCATTGAATAGGGTTCCAAATAAAGGCTGTCACGGCGCTGACGACGATTGTGATAGCCTTTGCCGTTGCAATTAAGAATTCCATAGACGTCCTCTACCTCGGCGTGCCGGTATAGTTTACTTGATAATACTCAGTGCCCTTTGAGATCCATTCTTGATGGACGGGAACGTCTCCAAGCGCCGCTCCGGGTCGTACGAGAAGGTCGTCGTCACCGCATTAGCATAGACCATCTGCCGCGTCTGGCCATCGGCTTCGTAGGTGGCCGAAGCGAAAACGCCGGGGACGGAGAACAGCTTTCCGGCGCCGTCGTGGTTGAAGGTCTGCGAGCCCGACGAACCCGCCGCCGACCGTCTCGACGCAGTGGTGAGGTGGCCGACACTGAAGAAGCCGGTGCGCGGCTGGTCGTAGGTGTTGGTGGTCGCTTCGACAATCCCGCCGACGCGCGGCGCGTTCCTGGTCAGCACGCGGCCGATGGCGTCATAGGTGAGCGTCGTGTTGAACTGGCGATGCGCAACAAAGTGCCGTAGGCGAAGCGCCGCGCCGTGGTCGGTGGTGGTCAGCCGTCTCGCTCGCCTTGGTACCTGACAGGTTGATCGGCACCTCGCGCGGTCGGCAGCTACTCAAAATTAGGAAACACCTCAAATCCCAAATCGATCTTAAGCACAGCAAGCCGCTCCAGGCAGCTCCACGCAATGGTATCACCGATGTTAATGCTTCCGGGGAGGTTGATTATCATCTCGACCGCGCCCCCACCTTCAACTATTCCGAGAATAAACTCTGACGCCGCTTCCAAACGGCATATCATCTTCAAGATATCATCCGAAAAGTACCGGTTCCCTTCGACGTTATGAGAGTATCCCCAATAGCTCTCTTTATACAGGCCGGAGAGGGGCCGCCCAACAGGGGTGGTCCGCGAAGTTCCTGCCAACCAAGTGCTATGCGGCGTCAGTCCCAACCTATCCGTTATCAGGTCGGGATCGATGCTTGGGTGTGTCACCATTAGGCGAACGTGGTATCGGAGTGGCTCGCTTGCAGTGTCATCGTTGGTCATTGTACGTGCGCCTTATCGATCTCGGTCTTTGCCACGCTGGCCGCTCGGTATGGGCCCGCCGAGATGGCGCGGCACGGTCTCGCTGGCGAGGTTGTCGAAGCTGCGGATCACCTGGATGGGGTTGGCCGCGTCCGGCCCGTCTGCGTGCTCTGCCAGATGCGGCCGAGGCCGTCCTCGTGTTGGCTTTCTTTATCTTCTAGCCCTTGATGTCGTAGTTCTTCTCCTGGATCTTCATCCCCAGCATGCTTCCGCCTCTGAATGTGCCGCAGATTTTTGCTTCCGACTGATAAATTTGTTCCTCCAAAAAGATATCTGCCTGAAACACGTTTGGGAGAGCGTCTGCAAATTTCTTGTATTCGTCTCCGCTCATGAACTGAACCCTATTCAACGATACGCCGTTAACGTAGGTATCTTGCACGGTCAAAAAATCACCGGCACAATCCGTGATCCGAAAGTGTAATGTCGATTGCCACTGATGTAAACGATCGACATCGGACCGCTCTAACGTAACCACGAGCCGCCGCCATGGTGCCGAACCATCGGATGAGCCTATGCTCGTGGTAGGACGCTCTGAACTTAGGCCTGCAACGATTAAAGATAGAGGTTCTACTTCCAGAGAGCAAGACGCTACTAGGGTAGGCAGGCCTAGCAGCAGGAACGCTCTTTGCAGCGTGATCATCTGGTCAACCCGTTCTTCTTCTCCAGGTAGTCGTCAAGGAGCCGGGTCATTGGGCACGCTTGGAGCGGACACGCCTGGAGCGGTAAACTCATATCCGATGTACAGAACTATCAAGGAGAGCTTTCCCGCCGCCATGAAGCAGCAATCCGCGGAAATCGCCATGAGGGATTGGAAGCACGCGATCCTCGTCCGCGTCCCAAGTCGGAAGCTTTGATGTCTTGTCGAATGCGTTACCAACCCACGCAACTCCATCACTGAAAGTGGCCCCGGCAGGCTGCCCTTCCACAATGAGCCACCACAGCACATTGTCCGGTTTGTCCCGCGCGTCGGTCTGCAGCGTCAGCCGGCTGGCGTTGTCGTAGGAATAGAGCAAGAGGCCGTCTTCTTCCTGCCGGCGTGGCCTCGAGCCGATGACAGCCAAAGCTATTCGTAAATAACGCGAACGCCGTCAGCTTCTCCGACCTTCTTGTAAACTGTAACACCGACAGGAACTCTGATTTCTATAGCATCTTCTATGATCCATTCAATTTCCAGGTCATGCTTGTCACGCAAAACAAGCACCGGTGGATAACGATCTGCCGAAAATCGATCAGCAGACGATGGAACGATGCTCACTTGCGTATTGAACGGCGTCGTAGCTCCACAATCAATTTGGAAGACAATGGCTGACGTACGAGCATCAGGTGAGTTTATCTCCCGCTCAACCTGAGTCTCACAGCTAAAAGGATTAGATACCCATAAGAACACTCCGTAAACGAAGTAGGCCGATTTTATAAGCAGCAATAGCACTTCCATGGCTCGCACTCACGCCTGAGGGTAAAGCGAGCTAATATAAGTTAGTCCCGAAATGATCAACCCCAACCGGGATCCAATGTTGGTCGACCGGATCATCTCGAATGGCGCGACACCCCCTAGGACCAGGCGCTGCCGCCGGGGTCGACCACGCCGGTCAGCCGCCCCAGCCGGTCGTAGGCGCGCATCTCGGCAACGACCGCCCCGTTGAGGTAGCGGGCGACCTCGATCGGCCGGCCGTAGGCGTCGCTGACCACCCAGGAGGGGCGGTTCAGCTCGTCGTTGGTGACGACGATGGCGACCGGCACCATCGGCCCGATGAAGATGCGCAGCAGGGTGTCGTAGACGTGGCGGCGCGTCGTGGCGTCCGGGTTGGTCTGCAGGATCAGCCGGCCAAGCGCGTCGTAGCGGTAAGTCGTCGAATAGAGGGGCCCGCCGAGATGGCGCGGCAGGGTCTCGCTGGCGAGGTTGCCGCGGTTGTCGAAGCTGCGGATCACCTGGATGGCGTTGGCCGGGTCCGGCCCGGTCTGCGTCGTCTGCCAGATGCGGCCGAGGCCGTCGAAGAACTGCGTCTCCTGCACCAGCGCCACGCCGTCCGGATGCGGCCGGCTGGTCTGCACCCGCTGCAGAGTGGCGTCGCCGAAAGCCAGATATGCGAAGGTCTGGTAGAAGCCGGTGGCCGGCCGCTCCTCCCGGATCTTGCGGCAGAACACGTCGTAGGTGGAGTTGGTCTGCAGCGCGTTGAGGTCGACTTCGCGCGATTGCACGCCGCAGGGAAAGACCGTGGTGAATGTGCGCGTCTGGTTGAGCGCGTTCCGCTCCGTCAGCGGGTAAAGGTTGAACGCAGTGTCGTAGGTCCAGGTGGTGACGTTGCCCACCGGGTTGGTGGCGGTCAGCCGGTTGCCGAACGCATCGTAGGTGAACGTCTCGCCCGTTATATGGCCCGTGGTCAGAGCCAGCCACTCCGGCTGGTCATGATCGGAGCTCTACCGGAGCCTAGTAACATTATTCGGCTGTTTCAGAGCCCATTGCTCTTGATAGAGCGGTACCAGCTCGTCGAAGAACCGCCTCCCCTCCTCCTCACTTAGCAAGCTGGTGAACTCCGCGAAGCGCTGAACGAATGTGGCGAGCGGTGCGCCAAAGACCGGTTGGACAAGGTCGGCCGGACAAATGAATCCGGAATACTCTGAGACGAAGATGCTCATGCAAACCGAAGGATGTTTAATCCAAAGCAGGAATGCCCCCTGGAATCCGCCACTCCTTAGCGACTCAGGATTTGCAAACGACAAACTAGCACATTCCGAGAAGCGCTTAATTGGATCCCTTTCATCCTTCTCACCCTCCGTATAATCCGCCAACGCAATTATGCCGGATCTAAATTGACGCGACCACTGAAGGTATATCCGATCCGAGAACTCTAGAACTCCATCCTCGGCAAAGGGTATATACGCCAGCTTGTTACGCTCCAGGTAAGCAAGGCGGGGATGCGCAGGCGACGCCATAAGCTCTGATGCCGTCAA
The DNA here is from genome assembly GCA_963846475.1 of uncultured Alphaproteobacteria bacterium. Taxonomy (GTDB): domain Bacteria; phylum Pseudomonadota; class Alphaproteobacteria; order Rhizobiales; family Afifellaceae; genus DASWJZ01. The sequence continues at coordinate 1,312,966 of CAWJVZ010000004.1, forward strand.
CTGGTAACTGAGTACATTCCTGGCAGCGCCTCACAACAGCGTTCGATATTGCCCACTTATATTCAGTATCGGACTTTTCCACTGAATACCTCCGTCTCCTGCCGCGCACCGATAGATCCGTACTCCTGCTTAAAGGAGAATTGTATCAAGGGCCGCGTTTGCGAAGTAGACCGATACGCCGTCACGTCCAGTGCCAATCCGTTTCCGTACGTCACGCGAGCAGTAGCGAACCCCCTAGATTGGAACCTCGGAGCGGTCCCAGTTATGACGCTAAAGGCGTTGTCGCGAGCGAGATCTCCCTGGGCCGAAGAGAACCATTGGGCTCGCCCCTTTGGTGTCGGCGAGAACCTGGCGCCCTGCAGAATCGCCTGAAGGCCGCTGACCGTAGGACCGGAGCTGGGCGCCCCGAAATTCTCTGTTCCGACAATCCGCATTGCGCGCACCAAGCCTGCTGTGAGTTCAACGTCCCTTGTAGTGTAGCTACCGGGAGCACGAATTGACGGTGGAATGCGAACGTCCGACCACATGGTTCGGGCGGCGTTGAGGTTGCTGGAGTAGAGGAAGCCGTTCACGGCACTTTGAAGCGACTGCGGCTGCGAAGATGTCCCTCTTCGAGGAATCTGGCTGCTCTGGGCGAGATCGAATTCCTGGGCCCCAGCGGTGTAGCTTGTAGACGTGCTTGTTGGCTCAGGCCGGTCCGTGGGAGCGTCGCCTCCCGAGGCCACCCTGTAGTCCGGATCATATGAGCGCGGATCCGGTGCCGCATGCCCGTTCGGGTCGCTCTTATTGATCGGGTCGTTCTCCGCATAGGCGTAGCGATTGGTGCCCACGCCAGTCATCGTCGGATCCCAATCGTCGGGGGAGATGAACCGGGCGAGCACCGGGTCGAGGTGGCGGGCGTTGAGGTAGATCAGCCCGGTCTCCGGATCGTGCTTTTCGCCGATATAGCCCCTGGAAATGGTGAGAGCGGGGGCCTGCATGCCGTAGGGCGAATAGGGCCGAGCCGGCTGTTCGACAGCATGTTGCCGGACGCGTTGAACGTGAAATTCTGGTCCAGCGTATTGTTGCTGAGGTTGTCGGCGGCCAGCAGCCGGTCGAGCTGGTCATAGCTGTAGGTCCAGCTTTCGCCCGCCCGGTTCGAGGTCACCGAGGTGATGCGGGCGATATCGTCGTGCAGATAATCGAGGAGCAGCAAATTGCCGCCGGCATTGAAGGTCGTCACGCGGTCCAGCCAGCGCCGCTCGTTGTCGAAGCCGAACACGCTCGTCACCCCGTTGGCGTAGACGACCTGCTTGGCCTGGCTGTCGGGGTCGTAGGCGATCGACGTGACGATGCCGGGGATGGCGAACAGCCGGCCCGCCCGGTCGTACGTCCAGCGGCTGGTCGTGCTCCCGACCGAATCGCCGCCGGGGAACGTCCGCCACAGGGTCTCGCCGCCCGGCGCGAAGCCGGTCGTGGTCGTGTGGGTCACCGCGTCGACCGTCCAGGTCTGCTTGGCAAGTCTGCCTTGGCCGTCATGGTCGAAGCTCTGCGAGCCGACGGAGACGCCGCCCACCGTCTTCGAAGCGGTGGTGAGATGGCCGACATTGAAGAAGCCGGTGCGCGGCTGGTCGTAGGTGTTGGTGGTCGCCTCGATCACCCCGCCGACGCGCGGCGCGTTCCTGGCCAGCACGCGGCCGATGCCGTCATAGGTCAGCGACGTGGCGAACTGGCGCGCGTCGGTTTGCAGCGTCAGCCGGCCGGAATTGTCGTAGGAATAGAGCCAGAGGCCGATCGGGGTCGGTGGCGGTGCGCCGCAGGCCCCTGAGATCGTAGGTATAGGACCAGGCGCTGCCGCCGGGGTCGACCACGCCGGTCAGCCGCCCCAGCCGGTCGTAGGCGCGCGTTTCGGCGACGACCGCCCCGTTGAGGTAGCGGGCGAGCTCGATCGGCCGCTCATAGGCCTCGTTGACCATTCGTAGGTCCAGGTGGTGACGTTGCCGAGCGGGCCAGTGGCGAGTGGAGCACCGGTCCCGGTCGTAGGGTCCAACGGCTGGTGTGCTGCCCACCGAATGGCCGTCCGCGAAGGTGCGCCACAGAACCTCGCCGCCCGGTGCTGGCGGTGCACGAGGAGGAGCTGTCCCGGCTAATGGGGTAGCGGTTTGTCCGCGGCAAAAAACCGCTCGGCATCGGCTTGGGCTCGCCTCCGCAATGCTAACAATCCTTCGTGTTCACCAGATCGGCTCAAGCTTTTAAGATCGGCTAAATCCTGATGTTGACGACGTAATTCAGACTGGATAGCTGGGTGGCTATTTAGCTGCTCTTCATCAATGCTCGATGTATTTTTAAGTCCTTGCTGAGCGATTACGAATTGGTCAAGAGCTTCATAAGCCCGTCGAGCTGCCCACGCAGCTTCCTGGGCGGATCCATTTTGTCTTGTTCGCAAGGCATAGCATAATGAGGCCGCTGCATCTTCCGCATAGGCATGTTCGCCGACTGCATCATCATCGTTCGGCATCGATTGCATACACACTTCAATGCTCGTCTGAAGTTCGTCGGAACTCATAGGAGACCCGCTCAGGTCACGCCACAGACGCTCTAGCACCGCACTCAGCCCCAAATTTCCCTTATTTGATTTATTCACGTGGACCTCGTACGCCCGAATAAGTCTTTCCGCGCTCAGAGCAGCAAATGCGACACGAAGCAGGCTGGGAAGATCCTCCAGAGCGTCCTTCATGTCGGCCTCGTCGAATTTGATGTCCATAGTCGCACCTACTGACCGAACACAGCAGTCGTGGAACTCGTGAGCCGCCCGCCAGCCGCCTCAATGGCCGTTGCACATTGCGGGCAAATAGTCCGTGTCACCGCCAGCGCTTCCGGTGACAGACCAGACTGTATGGCATGGTTGAGTACCGTGACTTCAGCATGGGCTCCAGGCATTCTCGCGGCAAGTTCGTTCGGCCCAAGCATCATTCGTTGCGCGGGCGTCAGATCACGGACTCCGCCCGCTACAACATTTCCCTGATTGGTTTTCAAAATCGCCGTCGTCCTCATCCCTTGAGCAATTGGATCAAGTATACCATGAATTTGCGTTGCCCGGGTCGTCAGCGCTTCTGTGGCTGCTGTAACCGCGGGCGCAGAACTCGTGACCGATGCTTCGACTGTACTCATTCTTACCGCAGCGGCAATGGCGGCGCCTTCTGAGATCAAACGCATTTCGGGTCCCAGAAATTCTAGCGATTTCCCCATAGAGGCTGTCGCTCCTAGCGGCTTATGGCGAAAATCTTCTCCAATCTCACGTAAGTCCGATGGGATCTGAGCGAGTGCTTCTAAGCTGTTGCTGAGGAAACCGATAACTTCCGCGCCAAAGCGCCCAAATTCAGCGTAGCCTTCTTCGTTGCACGCAACAGAGCAAGGCGCTGCGGGCACTCCTGCATGCCCGTTCGCGTCGCTCTTGTTGATGGGATCGTTCTGGGCGTAGGCGTAACGGTTCGTGCCCACTCCCGGGATCGGCGGATCGAGATTGTCGGGCGAGATGAAGCGGGCCAGCACAGGATCGAGGTGGCGGGCGTTGAGGTAGATCAGCCCGGTCTCCGGGTCGTGCTTTTCGCCGATATAGCCGCGGGAGATCGTGAGCGCCGGCGCCTGCATGCCGTAAGGCGAGTAGGCGGCGGCTTCCAGGAGCGCCCCGAGGGCATTGGTGCGCAGCCGCACCGATTGCGAATGGTCGCGGTGCAGCCAGGTGGTGGTCGCGCCGACCCTGACCGCGTCCTGGTGCGGATACTTGGTCCAGGTGGCGCCGTTCTTCTCGATGTCGACGCCGAGATAGAGGATCGTGGCGGCACCGGTTATTTTCTTCAGCCGGGTGCCGTCCGGCGCATAGACGAAGGACGTCGTGCCGGCGCTGAGCAGCCGGTTCTCGGCGTCCCAGGTGAAGTTTTTGGTGCCGTCGGAGAGCACGTTGCCGTTGGCGTCGTAGGTATAGTTGCGCGGGCCGGCGGTCAGCTGCGCATGCGGCCGGGCCGCCGTTGCCGCCGGATAGGTGTAGGTGCCGAGCCGGCTGTTCCACAGCATGTTGCCGGACGCGTTGAAGGTGAAATTCTGGTCGAGCGCATTGTTGCTCAAATTGTCGGCGACCAGCAGCTGGTCGAGCTGGTCGTAGCTGTAGGTCCAGCTCTCCCCGGCCCGGTTGGACGTCACCGAGGTGATGCGGGCGATGTTGTCGTGCAGGTAGTCGAGCAGCAGCAGGTTGCCGCCGGCATTGAAGGTCGTCACGCGGTCGAGCCAGCGCCGCTCGTTGTCGAGGCTGAAGACGGTGGTCACGTTGTTGGCATAGGCGACCTGCTTGGCCCGGCTGTCGGGGTCGTAGTTGATCGAAGTGATCATGCCGGGGATGGAGAACAGCCGGCCCGCCCGGTCGTACGTCCAGCGGCTGGTCGTGCTCCCCACCGAATCGCCGTCGGGGAACGTCCGCCACAGGGTCTCGCCGCCCGGCGCGAAGCCGGTCGTGGTCGTGTGGGTCACCGCGTCGACCGTCCAGGTCTGCTTGGCCGGCCTGCCCTCGCCGTCATGGTCGAACGTCTGCGAGCCGACGGAAACGCCGCCCACCGTCTTCGATGCTGTGGTGAGATGGCCGACATTGAAGAAGCCGGTGCGCGGCTGGTCGTAGGTGTTGGTGGTCGCTTCGATCACCCCGCCGACGCGCGGCGCGTTCTTGGTCAGCACCCGGTGGATGCCGTCATAGGTCAGCGATGTCGCAAGCCCGCGCGCGTCGGTCTGCAGGGTGAGCCGGCCCGCGTTGTCATAGGAATAGAGCCAGAGGCCGAGATCGGGGTCGGTCGCCGTGCGCCTGAGCCCGCGGAGATCGTAGGTGTAGGACCAGGCGCTGCCGCCGGGGTCGACCACGCCGGTGAGCCGCCCCAGCCGGTCATAGGCGCGCGTCTCGGCAACCACCGCCCCGTTGAGGTAGCGGGCGAGCTCGATCGGCCGCTCGTAGGCGTCCTTGACCACCCAGGAGGGGCGGTCCAGCTCGTCGTTGGTGACGACGATGGCGACCGGCACCATCGGCCCGATGAAGATGCGCAGCAGCGTGTCGTAGACGTGCCGCCGCGTCGTGGCGTCCGGGTTGGTCTGCAGGATCAGCCGGTCAAGCGCGTCGTAGCGGTAAGTCGTTGAATAGAGGGGCCCGCCGAGATGGCGCGGCACGGTCTCGCTGGCGAGGTTGCCGCGGTCGTCGAAGCCGCGGATCACCTGGATGGCGTTGGCCGCGTCCGGCCCGGTCTGCGTCGTCTGCCAGATCCGCCCACGGCCGTCGAAGAACTGCGTCTCCTGCACCAGCGCCACGCCGTCCGGATGCGGCCGGCTGGTCTGCACCCGCTGCAAAGTGGCGTCGCCGAAGGCCAAATATGCGAAGGTCTTGTAGAAGCCGGTGGCCGGGCGCTCCTCCCGGATCTTGCGGCAGAACACGTCGTAGGTGGAGTTGGTCTGCAGCGCGTTGAGGTCGACCTCGCGCGATTGCACGCCGCACGGAAAGGCCGTGGTGAAGGTGCGCGTCTGGTTGAGCGCGTTCCGCTCGGTCAGCGGATAGAGGCGGAACGCCGTGTCGTAGGTCCAGGTGGTGACGTTGCCGAGCGGGTCGGTGGCGGTCAGCCGGTTGCCGAACGAATCGTAGGTGAACGTCTCGCCCGTTATATGGCCCGACAAATTGATCAGCCAGTTGCGCCGGGTCAGGTCGCCACGGGTCGGCGGCGTGTTGAAGTCCGTCGCCCCGTCGTAGAAATGCGAGGTGCCGCCAAGCAGCGCGCCCGTCGTGCTCGTGCCGGCATGCGTTTCGTCGCCGCGCATCCGGTTGATGATGAAGGCGGTGCTGTTCGGCACGTAGGTGCGGTAAATGACGTATTCGTCGCCGTTAATGCCGTCGCGGCCTTCGAACTGCTCGCGCCGCAGGTTGTTGTTGGTGTCCCAGCCGAACGTCTTTCGCGTCGCGATGAATGGCGGCCCGTTCGCCGTGCCCGCCGACCTGTGGTGGTAGGTGACGAGGTCGGTGAGGAAGGCAGTGTAGGGCGGCGTAATGTTGTTGGAGGTGAAGCTCCGCGTGGTCTCGCGCAGGGTGTCGTTCGTGCCGTTCCGCACCGTCTCGGCGGTGACCGCCCCGAGCGCCGCGAGATCGCGGCTCCGCATCCGCGCGATGGTCGGGCAGGCGGTCTCGCCGGCGATGCAGGGCAGGAACTCCGTCTCCTGGTTGAAGCCGAGGAAGCGTCTCTGGACGAAATCGAATTTGCCGCCGGCATAGGAATAATCCGTCTTCGGCAAATTGCCGCGCCCGTCGCGGACGGTGATGGAGGCGACCGTCTGCTCCACGTTCGGCATGCGCTCGTTGTCCCAGTCCGACGACGGCGCGTAGGCGACGTCGATCTGTGCGCCGTAGCCGTTGAAGGCGCGCACCATCATGTTGTCGACCGGTCCGTTGGCGGTCTGGTACTGGCCCTGCTTGCGGCCGATGACGTCGGTAATGCCGTCGCCGTTGAAGTCGCCGACCTGGCTGGAGCTGGCGAAGACGATGTCGTCGTCGTCGTCGACGCCGATGCCGAGGCTGGTCAGCGTCCATTCGGGGCGCCGCACGATGGCATTGTCGCGGAACGTCAGCACATTGGCCGGCACGCCGTCCTCGCCTGAGGCGCCGGGGATGCCGGCGATCATCTCGGCGCGGCCGTCGCCGTTCAAATCGGCGATCGCCAGCCCGGTCAGCGAGCCCTCGACGCCGTTGTTGACGATCGGCGCGGCGAAGCCGGAAAAGCCGGTCGACAGATACAGCTTGATGTTCAGCGTCGTCGACGTCGCCGCGGCGACGCTGACGAGGTCGGTCAGGCCGTCGCCGTTGGTGTCGCCGAACAGGCACGGCTCGCCGCCGTCGATGCAGCCCGGCTCCGGAAACGCCGCGCTGCCGCCGCTCGAATAGACGACGTCGTTGTTGTCGTCGCTCAGCCGGTCGGCGATGCCGTCCCCGTCGAAGTCGAAGGCGAGATAGACGTCGCCGCTCTCGCCGGTGCGGATCACGTCGATGCCGTCGCCTTGCGGATCCTCGACGTGGTACGTGTCGATCTCGAAAGTGCTGGGCGACGGGCTGATCATGCCCGATGGCGCGCCGCTGGTGAAGCCGCCCTGGCCGTTGGAGATGTAATTGCGCTGGTCGAGGAAGTAGTTCGGCGGCGGCGCCGCATTCGGGCTCCAGAAGATATCGACGAAATCGAGCGCCGCGTCGGCGTTGAAATGGCCGACATGCAGCTGGCGCTGGGCATTGCTCTGTTGCGGCGAAGCGCCGGAAAAGAGGGTGCGCTGCACCGCCGAGCCGGAGGTGAAGTCCATATAGACGGCGCTGGACAGATTCGGCGTCGATGGCTTGACCAGCTCGTCGCGGCCGTCGCCGTCCACGTCGGCGACGAAGCGCTGGCGCTGGTCGCTAACCCCCCAGCTGACGGCCGGCCCCCAGGTGAAGCCCCGTGTCGCCTGGGTGTACTCGAAGGAGTGCGACGGCAGCGCCGAGCCGGCGGTGACGCCGCCGTCGATGTCCATCGCCACGTTGCTGCCGTAGGGCACCACCTCGATGAGCCGGCTCAAATCGGTGACGACGTTCTGCCCGTAGCGGACCAGGAAGGCCTTCTGCACGGCGCCGCCATGCGTCACCTTGATCGAGCGGAGCCGCTTGGTCGATCTGCCGATGCCTTCCGGCCCGGCGCCGGTCGCATAGGAGATGAAATCGGGCCTGAGCTCGAAGAAGAAGTCGACGACGGTCCCGGTGTAGGTGATCTGCTTCGGCTCGCATTGCGGCGCCACATTGCAGGTATGGCTGAGCGTCACGACGTTGGCGTGCGGGTCCTCGATGCGCGACAGGATCCAGCGGAAGTCCCGCCGGTGCTTCAGCTCGGCCGGCGTGCCCGGCGTCCCCGTCATGAAGGTGCCGACATTGGAGAGGACGCGCTTGACGCCGTCCGGATTGGTGATCGTCCAGGTGTTGGTGCCCGGGGGCGGGTTGAAGACGAAGCGGTGATAGCTCTCGATCTTGGAGAAATGCGTGCCGCCCATCGTGCAGCTCGGGCTGGTCGAGCCGGTGACGCAGGGCAGCAGCGGCTCGCCGTTCCAGAAATAGCCGTCGGTGCTGTCGTAATGCGGGGTGCCGGCGCGCAAGGTGCCGCGCTCGACGATGTCGATGCCGTCGATGACCCAGCCGACCCCGAGCCAGCCCTGGTTGCGGCCGCCGATGCGGAGTTTTCGGCTGGAGCTGTAGGAGAGCGCCAGGTTCGGCTCGATGCCGTGGAAGCCCGGCAAATCGAGGCCGATCCGGTAGACGAAGGTGCCGTTCGACGCCTGGTACGGCTCTTCGCTCTTCAGCACGCCGATCTGATGCTCGCCCGGCAGCGCCAGCGCCGCCGCCATGGGCTGGGCGGCGCCCGGCTCGGCCGGCGCTTCGGCCGGCGCGGCTGCCGCGTCCGATTCCGCCGGGGCCAATTCCGTTGCGGGAGCCGCCGCTGCGGCCGCTGCATCCCCGCCCAGCAGGGTTTCTCCGCCGCTTGCCGCCTCGTCGGCTGCCGGCGCGATCGCCACGGCGGGAGGCGGCAGCAGCGGCACGTTGGGCGGCACCGCCGGCATCGGCGCCGCGCTGAGGATGTCCTGTGCCTGCAACTGCGCCTGCGCCGGCGCTGGGCCGGCGGCGGGAGCGAAAATGGCGAAGCTCAGCCAGGCCGCCGTCGTCAGGATCGTTGAGCGCCGCATTGTGATGCCCTCCCGGGGTCTCTGCGCCTGCACCGCAATGCACCCGCGCTCCGGCGATTGCGCCGGGTTCTTGGCAATGCAGCACAATCGAACGCTGCATCGCCTCGTCACTACCGGCTGCGATTCGCGGCCATCGCGCAACAGTTGTTTCAAATTTCTAGTAGAAGGCTGTGGATAACAATTTTCGGTAGATGGCATTTTCCCCTCCCCGGCCGGCAGAGGCCGACGCGCGGAAGGCGAGCGGGCGAGGGGTTACGAGCGCGTGCCGGAGCAGGGCGGCGCGATTCCGGCCGGAGCGGCTTCGCTGCCGCCGGCGGCCGGCTCGGCCGATGCCGCGGGCCGCGGTGAGAGCGCCGCCGGGGCGCTCACCGTGCGCCATTCCCACACCGCGTAGGGCCGCTCCGGCTGGCGCAGCAGCTCGATCACCGCCCGGCGCGCGCGGCGGCCGCGCCCCGCTTCGCCGACATCGGCGGTGATGGCGAAGAAGCGGCCGCGCGAGGGGCGGACGATCTCCGGGGTGATATCGAGCGCGGCGAGGAGCTCCGGCGGCGCGACGGCCGGGTCGAGGCCGTCGGAGCGCGAATAGACGGTCAGCCAACGGAGCAGCTTCTCGACCCGGTCGGCCTCGATAGGGAGGATGCCGAACAGCTCTTCGCCTGCGTGCAGCACCCTCCCGGGCATTGCCGGGTAGGCACCGGGCGCCGGCGCCGCGCGCGCACGGTAGGCGGCGAAGTCGGCGAACGCGTCGCCCGCCCCGGCGGCCTCGAAGACCGCCTCGACAAGCGGCAGCGGCGCGGCGTTGAGATCCACGATACCGTCTTGATCCTGCACGGAAATTTTCGCCTCGACGGCTTCGAACAGGGCGCAGCGGAACCACGTCCCGTCGCGCGGCGCGGCTTCGTCCGCGGCGAACGCCAGCCGCCATCCGATCAGCCGGATCGCGCCATCCGCCGCCGCCTCCGCCTGCGCCGCTTTGACGTAGCCCGCATTGGCGCGAAGGTGCATGCCCAGCACGTTGACGAACACCGCCGACAGCCCGGCGACAAGGACCATCGCCCAGATAACGGAGACGAGCACGAAGCCGTTGTCACCCTGGACGGCCCGCCTGGCCCGGCTCGGTTCGCCCTCAGTTGAGGGCCCGCGCCGCGTCACGTCGTATCGTCTCGCCGGGATTGCGGGCAGCGGGCGATTGGAGGATGAGCTGGCTCCTGTATTCGTCGGTGATCATCCGCGCTTCCTCGACGTCGTGCACGATGCGCGGCCGGATGAAGACGATCAGCTCGGTTCGCTCGTATTCATCCTTCTTGTGGCGAAAAGCGCTGCCGATCAGCGGGACATCGCCCAGCAGCGGCACCTTCGAACGCGTCTGTGAATTGCGCTCCTGGATCAATCCGCCGAGGGCAAGGCTCTCGCCGTCGCCGACCACGACCGTGGTGGACAACTTGCGCTGGCGGATCGTTGGCGAGTCGATACCCGAGGTCGTCGTCGCCACGACGCTGCTCACCTCCTGCTGGATCTCCAGCACGACGCGGCCGCTCTCGTTGACGTGCGGGCGCACGGCGAGGATCACGCCGGTATCCTTCAATTCGACGGAGTTGATGATCGGGGCGTCGCGATCGGTGGTGCTCTGCGCCGTCTGCGTCACGATCGGAACCTGGTCGCCGACCTGCAGGGTCGCTTCCCGGTTGTCGAGCACCATCAAGGTGGGCGAGGACACGATCTTCACGTCGGTGACGCTCGACAATGCGTTCAGCACGACCTGCACGTCGCCGGTCGAGAACAGATAAGAGAAGCCGGGCAAGGTCGCGCTGATGCCGCCGTTCGCCGCGTCGGTCAGCGTAGCGGAAAAGTTGCCGCTTTCGAAAAACCATCGCAAGCCGAATTGCAGCTCGTCTCCCAGAGTTACTTCGGCAATCGTGGCTTCAAGCAACACCTGGGTGGGCAGCCGATCGAGATGCCCCAGGATCGCGGCGATCCGCTCGTGATCGGCCGAAGACGCATAGATCACCAGCGAATTCTCCGTGTCGTCGGCAACGATGCTGGGCGAATCGGCGCCCGCCATCGGCATTGCATCGATCGAGGGCTCGTCAATGCCCGCCCCGGCAATCAGATCGCCCGGTTCCGATATCACCTCCACCGGCTCCAGGGCCGGGGCGACCGATCCCTCCGAGCCGAGGGGCCCGCCGCGCGTTTGACGGAATACCGACTGCAGGAGCGGCGCCACTTCCGAGGCCTTGCGGTTGTGCACCTCATAGACGATGAGCCGGTCCTCGCGGCTGCTGCCCACTCTGTCGAGCCGGGCAACCCAGGAGGCGGCCTCCGCCAGATAATGAGGCCGCGAAGCGACGACCAGGACGGCGTTGAGCCGCTTGTTCGGAACGAAGCGGACCATCTGCTTGAGCGGGCCGTCCTTCGTGTCGAAGATCGTGTCCAGCTCGGCGGCCACCGCAGCGGGCTCGGAGCTCCGTAGCGGATGCAGGGCAAAGGACATGCCCTTCATCCAGTCGACGTCGAACAGCGCAACCGTCTCGCGCATCGACGCGAGCTCGGACGCGGTGCCGGCGACGACGATGAGATTGCGCTTGGCATCGACCCTGAGAATGCCGCCGGCCGGGGCGATCGGCTCCAGAATGCCGCGCATCTCCTCGGCCGATACATAAGCCATCGACAGGACCTGGACAGCCAGGCCCGGGCCACGCCGCATTGTGTTGCCTTCCCCTGCGCCGGAATCCCTCACCCGCGCGTCCTCCAGGGGAAGGATCCGATAGAAGCCGGCCTCTTCGACGATGGCGCCGCCGCGGCTGCGCAGAACCGTTTCGAACACGTCGACAAGCGCTGCTTTCGATATCGGGTTGGTCGTCTGCAGCGTAATGGCGCCCTGCACGCGCTCGTCCACCGTGAAGTTCAGCCCGAGAAGGTCGCCAAGCACGGTTTTCGCCGCCTGGTCGATCCGTACGTTGACGAGATTGAGCGTGACGCCCGGCTCACCCGAGAAGGTCGGCGCTTCGCGCACCGATACGGCCGCGGCGGTGAAGTCTCCGGTTCCGAGATCGGAGAACGCTGCGGTCGGGGCGCCGGCCGCACCGCCGAACAAAGCTGCCTGACGGGAGCCGGCATATTGCCGGGGGGACGAGCCGCCGTTCCCGGCATGCACATCGCTCAGCCACGAATCGTGACTGGTCGACAGCGAGTTGCAGCCGGCCAGCAGCGCCGCGACCAGGAGCAACGTAGAACGAGCGGGCAAAGCGGCACCTTATCTTGAGCGACTCAGGCATCAACTTTAACTGAGATTCGCTGTGACCACAACTACTTGTTTATGGTCCGAGAGGGTTGTCCACATATAGCGGCAGATTCAAAGAGCCCTGCGGCCCGGCGAGCTGCACTGAATCCGCCTCTATGCGGGCAAGCTTCCAACCCTCCACATCGGCCTCGACCGAGAGCCATTTCCCCTCCGGAAAGCGCGGGGATACGAGAAGCGCCTGCCGGTCGCCGCCATTCAGGAAGATCCCTATCACCCTGATTTCGCCGCCGGATGCTGGAGGGGCTTCCGCCTGCAATGGGGGCGCCTGCGGTTCGGGCGGGGGCGCTGCAACCGGTGCGACATAGGGCCGGCGGGTAGGCGAAAACAGCGGTCGGGAAAGCATCTCGGTTTCGCCTGTGCCCGGCTGGCCGGACTCGGCCGCCGGGCCCGAATGACCCAGGTCAAGGGTACGCGCCTCGCTGCCGCGCGGAGCGATGTCCACCGGCAGGCGCGCCACATGGATGGCCACCAGCGCGACGCCGAGGCTGGCAGCCCCCAGAAGCGTTGACCTACAGAGCGGGCGAAGGAACATCATGCCGAGCAAGCTCCCCCGGGAGCGGCATGCTTTCCGGCTGCATGACGCCGTGTACCATCAGATGAACGTCGAGCATCGTCTCCGATTGCCCCTCCAGGCCGCCGCCTTGATTGGCGCGGAACTGCGCCTCGTCGATAAGCAGCAGCGGAACCGACGACTCGATCCTTTCCAGTGTCGTGTGGATGCTCGCCAGGTTTCCCTGCAGGTCCATCTCCACGGTAATATCGACAAGCCCCTCCACCTGCTGCGGCTCCAAGGCGCGAAAGCTGGTGAGCATGGCGCCGCTTTCCGCGGCAACGGCAGCGAGACGGGCCTGGAGGTCGGCTGCGGTCAACGCCGCGCTCGTGCCGGACAGGAACGCCCCGTCGCTGATGCTCCGGGTGAGATCGGCAGCCCACCGGTCGACGGCATCGGATTGCGCGGCGATGGCTTCGAGACGCCCAAGGGTGTCTCGCCTGACGGAGATCGCATCGCGATTCTCGCCATAGGCGGCATAGATGCTGAGCGCCGCCGAACCGCACAGTGCGACCAAGACCGCCAGGAGGATAACGGCCAGCAAGCCACTCAGCCGTTTCGACGCGGAGCTCATGGAAGGTCTCCCTCGGGGCGGGATTGCTCGGGGGAGCCCAGCCGGAAGGAGATATTGTAGCGATCGGCATTCTCTCTCGGCGCTCTTACCACGGGCGAGGCGAAAGCTACCGCCTCGAAGAGGTTCGACCGGTCGATCAATCCGATCAGTTCGGGCGCCGACGCCGCAAAGCCGGCAATGGCAATCTCTTCCCGCTTGATCTGGACGTCCGTCACCCAGGCCGTATCGGGCAGGGTGCGCGTCAGCTCCGCGAGCGCCTCGACGATTCCGGCTCCGTCCTGCTTTTGGCCGCGAAACTCTGCGACAAGGGCGGCCAAGGCTTGCGCCTCGTCGTACTTGCTGCGGACCGCAACTGCCGCGCTCTGGGCAGAGGCGATCTGCTCGTCGAGCTGTCGGATGGCCTCCTTCTGTTTGGCCAAGGTCACCCAGATCGCGCCGCACAGCACGATGGCGAGCGCCGCCGCGCTCGTCCGATTGGCAATTTCGAGCGCCTTTCCGACCCGCGAGCTGTTCCGGGCCAATTCGGCAGGCAGATTGATTGGAAGCTCGTTCCCGTCGGCAAGCCGGCAAGCGACGATCACCCGCTGGAAGCCGCTTGAATGCAGTCCTTCGATCATGGGCGAGAGGAAGGCCCGCTTCACGATTGCCTGGGTGTAGCCGGCGAGAGCCCCGTCCTCCGTTCGATCTGCCTCCCGCCATCCGAAACAGACGTCGCCGCGGCGGAACGGCGTGAGTTCTTCCAGATCGAGGGCCAGAATGTCGCCGGCCCTGCTGGTACCGGAGGATGGTATGCGGGCCGTGCGGACCAGACATAGCGCTTGTGGAAGCACCAGCTTCACCGATCCGGCTGCCCTGGCCAGGGGACGCAACGCCGTCACGACCTGCGCCCAGTCCGAAATAGGATAGGCTCTGGCGGCATCCGAGCCGGCGGGGGAGAGGACGAACGCATCCTCATTCCGCTCGATGACCACGGCAGCCGCCCGCACCCACCGCCGGGCCAGCCGCCGCGGCAGGAGCCCCGTCAATTCGGCCGTCCACCACGAGACGAACGCAGCCAGTCCTGTCCGAATGATGGGGATAATTTGGATCATGACATCCTTCTGGCGAGCCATACCGCGAATCGCTGTAAGATTGTGGACTATCTTGCCGATGGATGCGACGGTAGTCGTGCTTGTCCACAAGGGGGCCTCCGGCTGCCGCTCAGGTGGATTGTTGTTGCAGCCTCGCTGAGAGGTCGAAATGGAGCCGGCAGGACATGAGCTGAGCCATGAACGGAGGCAGGACGCCTCCGCCGATTCGCTCATAGACTTCATGGTTGAGCGGCGCCTGCTACCGTCGGACGCCGCCCAGCGTGCCCGCGCCGCGCTGCTGAAATCCGGCCAGGCAGTCGATACGGTGCTGAGCGAGCTCGGCCTCGTGGGAGAGACCGCATTGGCGGAGGCGCAGGCAGCCTTCCTCGATCTGCCGCTGTTTGTTCGCCAGGAGGTCCCTGACGCCCCGGTTGCCCTGGAAGGCATCTCGCCGGATTTCCTCCAGCGTGCAGGCTTGCTTCCCCTGGCCGTGGACGGCAGCGAGCTGATCGTGGCGACGGCACGCCCGCTGGAGCGCGACGCGATCCGATCGCTGGCCTTCTACCTGGACCGGCAGCTGCGCATCAGGATCGGGGCGAAAAGCGAGATCGAAGCGGCATTCAAGGATCTCTATGGAGACGGCCTGTCGGCACCGGCTGCTCCGCTCGGCCGCTCAGGCGAGGCTGCCGAGGATGACGTCGAACGGCTCCTGGACGTCGCCCGTGAGGCGCCCATCATCCGGCTGGTCGCCCGGCTTGTCTCCGAAGCCGTCGAGGGGAACGCATCGGATATTCATCTGGAGCCGACGCCTGACGGCCTGCGCGTGCGCATCCGGATCGACGGGGCGCTTCGCACCACCCAGACGCTCGACCGCGGCGTCATCGCCGGCGTGATCACGCGAATCAAGATCCTGGCGCGCCTCAACATCGCCGAACGGCGCCTGCCGCAGGACGGGCGGACGCAGATGGCGATCCGCGGTCGGGATATCGATCTGCGCGTTTCCACGGTCCCGACCTCGCACGGGGAGAGCGTCGTCCTGCGTATTCTCGACCGCGGAACCATTCGCCTCGATTTCGCTGCCCTCGGCTTCGAGCCCGCCCAGCAGGCTTCACTGCGCGATCTGATCGGATTGCCCGACGGCATCCTTCTCGTCACCGGACCGACCGGCAGCGGCAAGACGACTTCCCTCTATGCGGCGCTGGTCGAGCTCAATCGCGAGGAAACGAAGATCTTCACCGTCGAAGATCCCATCGAATACCAGCTTCCCGGCATCAATCAGATCCAGGTCAAGCCGGGCATTAACCTCGACTTCGTGGCGTGTCTCCGTTCCATTCTGCGGCAGGACCCCGACATCATCATGATCGGAGAAATCCGCGACGCGGAGACGGCGCGGATTGCCGTGCAATCGGCGCTTACCGGACATCTGGTGCTCTCCACGCTGCATACCAACAGCGCGGCCTCATCGATCACACGGCTCCTCGACATGGGCATCGAGGGCTACCTCCTCGCCTCGACGCTGCGCGGCATCGTTGCGCAGCGTCTGGTCAGACGCGTCTGCCCGTCCTGTGCCGGCCAAGTGCGACGCCTGGATGCCGCCGCGTCGCGCGCCTCGAGGGGCGCGGATGCGCCCGGGGTCGCCGCAAGTCGCGCGGCTGGCTGCGCGACATGTCACGGCACCGGATATTCCGGTCGGACGACGATCGCCGAGATCCTGCCGATGGACCCGCGCCTGCGCGAGCTCATCGTGGAACACGCTTCCGAGGCGCGGATCGACGCGCAGGCCCGCGAGTCGGGCATGCAGTCGCTGCACCAGTGCGGGATGGCAAAAGTCCGGGCCGGCGAGACGACCGTCGAGGAAGTCTTTCGCGTCACGGGGGTTGCGTCCTGATGCCGGCCTTTTCCTACCAGGCCTATACTGCCGAGGGCCGGCTTGCGGCCGGCACTTTGGACGCCAGTCACAAGGCCGAGGCGCTGCAGAAGCTCAGCCTGGAGGGCCTGACCCCCTTCCGGGTCTCGGAGGGTCGGCCGAACGTCTGGCAAAGAGATATACAGCTGCGCCGCGCAATTCGTCCCGCTGAGCTCAGCCTGATCCTGCGCAGCCTCACCACGCTCCTCCAGGCCGCCGTTCCTATCGACACCGCGCTCAGGCTTGCCGCGGGGCAGGCCGCCACCCGTCGCAAGCAGGTGCTGGAGCGCCTGCACGCGGACGTGATACGCGGCAATTCGCTGTCCGACGCGATGGCTGCCCAGCCGGATCTCTTTACTCCGAGCCACGTCGCCATCGTCCGGGCCGGCGAGCTGGCAGGCAACGTTGCCGCCGTGATGCACGACCTGTGCCTCACCTTGGAGCGCCAGACGGAGATGCGGAGCCGCATCGCTGCGGCCATTGTCTACCCCTCCATCCTCCTTGCCATGGCTGTCTTCGCCTTGATTCTGATCTTCGCCGTCATGGTTCCGGCGCTCACGCCGCTGTTCGAGGGGCAATCCCGGCCAATGCCGCTGATCCTGACGATCGCAACTGCGGTCGACGGCTTCGCCCGGTCCTATGCCCTCCACCTGCTGATCGTGCTGGTGCTGGCCGCAACAGGCCTCGTCTCCCTGTCAAGAAAGGACGCGTTCCGCGACGCGCGCGACCGCGCCTTTCTGCGGATCCCGCTGGTTGGCGGGATCGTGCGCAGGTCGGAGACAGCCCTGTTCGCCCGCACCTTCGGCACCCTGCTGCGCAACGGAGTTCCGCTCCCGCAGGCGCTCAGCGCGACGACGGGAGCCCTGCGCAACCGGCAATCCCGCCGCGCCCTGCAAGGGGCGCTCGAAGCGTTGAAACGAGGCGCCAGGCTGATGGAGGCGCTGACCATCTTCGAAATCCTGCCCGAGACGTCGCGCAGCCTGCTTTCGCTCGGCGAGGACACAAACCGTCTTCCCGACATGCTGACGCGGGTGGCTGAGATGAACGAGGCGGAGCTCGCAAGCAGGATCGAAAGGCTGATGACCATGCTGACCCCGGCATTGACCGTCGGTATCGGCCTTCTGGTCGGCGGACTGATCATGTCGGTGATGAATGCGATTCTCAGTGCCAACGATCTGGCGGTCTGATCGCGCGGGCGGCCGCCGCCCCAGCCGGGCCGATCGGGGTTTCAGCCTCGCCGAGATGCTCGTGGTCCTCGCTATCCTCAGCCTCTGCATGGCCGTGGCGGGGCCGAGCCTGCGGAATTCGCTTGGCGCCCGCTCCCTCGACAACAGCGTCGCGGAGCTGGCCGGCCTGCTCCGCGAGGCCAGGGCGGCAGCGGCGCTCAATGGTGCCGAGGCTTCGGTCCATCTGGATCTCCAGAGCAGGCAGGTGAGCGCCAGCTGGGGCGCCCGGACGCTGGCCCTCCCGCCGAACGCGACGATCGAGGTGCTGAGCGCACGCGACGAGCTCGTGACGGCCGCCACGCCGTCGTTCCGGTTCTTTCCTGACGGCAGCGCCACGGGCGGGACGATACGGTTGCGGACGCCGGGCATCGCCCGCACGATCGCCGTCGACTGGCTCACCGGCCGCGTCGAGCGCGACGCGATAGATCGATGAACGGCTGGATTCCCGTGGCTCGCCGGGAGGATGGCTTCACCCTCGTCGAGACGATCGTCGCCTTCGCCATTCTGTCCGTCGTCATTGCGGTCGCGGTCGAGATCATCGGCGGCGGAGCGCTCCGCCTGGGCAAGGCCGAGGCGGAGGCCAGGGCCCTCGTGCATGCCCGGTCGCGGCTTGCCGCAGCCGGTGCCGAGCCGTCCGGCGCGCCGGTCGAAGGTGCGTTCGCAGATGCCTACACTTGGAGACTGACCGCGTCGCCCTTGCCGGGCGTTGCGGCAACGGAGCCCGGTTCCGTCCCCCATTTCGCCGAGATCGCCGTCTCCGCTCCGGCAGGCAATACCAGCGTTGTCCTGAGGACGATCCTTCTGCGCGTCCCGGACGCAGCCGCGCCGTGAGACCCCTGCTGCACGGCCGGGATGATGGTTTCACCCTTCTGGAACTGATGGTCTGCCTCGGCTTGCTCGCCTTGATCTCGACCTTCTTGGCCCAGGGCATTTCGCTTGTCAGGCACGGCGGCGGCATGATGGAACGCGTCGAGCGCGGCGATTCGCTACGCGCCGTGCAGATGTATCTGCAACGCGCGCTGGAAGGGGCCCTGCCGGCCTTCCAGGCGGGCGACGGGGCCGCAGCGGGCGCCGTCTTCGACGGAAGCGCGGACAGCCTGCGTTTCATCGCCCGGTCCGACGGTCGCCTCGAGGGAGGTGGCCTCGTTCTGGTGGAATTCCGGATCGACGCTCTCGACGGCGAGCGGCGCTTCATTGTCGGCCGGCGGGCTGTGCGTGCGGACGACGTCGGCGCCAGGGAGCCGGAAGCGCATCTGCTGCTCGCCGGCGTCGACGCGGCGGAGTTTCGTTATTTCGGCCGCCCCGACGATCGGTCGGAGCCGGGCTGGGCGGCCGAATGGCGTGCTCGCGACACTCTCCCGCAGCTTGTGGAGATCACCCTCATCCCCGCCGAGAACGGGCCGTTCGTCTGGACACCCCTCACCATTGCCATCCCCGCCGGATCGGCGGCCGGCAACTGACCGGGCGTGGAAACCGGACCCGAGGAAACCGCGCGAGGATGCTCTGTTCTGATCGGTTCGGCGCTTGCTCGTTATAGAGCTTGCGCATGTTCGGCGTTGTTCGGCATCGAGGATTTTTCCGGAAAGCCGAACGGCGACCGGACGCTAGGGGAATTGCTTCATCTCGAACATCCTGGCAGAGAGCCGCGCTGGTCGCCGCCGGGGATTGCCCAAGCGGATCGCCATGTTAAATCACGCCGTTGCCGCAAACAGCGCCGCGCAGCTACGGAGTGGCGAGTGGGTTGGCGTAAGGGCGTTGAGGGATTAGGGCGCTAAGGGATGGGATTGAGCCCCTTGCCCGCGGCTCGATCGGCGGGCGCGGTCGCAACCCTGCAGGCGGCCATACGTCACGCCAGCGTAACCGGCCAGGAGGCGCGGTTCGCGGCCTATCTCGCCGGCCTCCTCCCGGAGATCGGGGTCGAGCCGGTCGTCACCGAGTTTCTGCCGGGTCGGCCCAATGTGTGGGGCGTCAAGCGCGGCCAGGGCAGCGGGCGGCGACTTCTCCTCGTCGGGCACACCGACGTCGTCCACGCCCGCGGCTGGGGCGAGCGCTGGGCGGGGACGGAGCGCGCCGATCCTTTCGGAGCGGCGATCGTCGACGGCGAGATCTGGGGGCGCGGAGCCGCCGATCTGAAGGCAGGGATTTGCACGGCGATCGAAGCTTTGCGGACGCTGGATGACGCCGGAGACACCCTCGCCGGCGACGTCGTCCTCGCCTTCGTCGGGGACGAGGAGAGCGGCGAGCCCGGCACCGGGGTAAGCGCCGGCATGAAGGCTTTCGCCGCGCTTCTGGAAGCGGGCGACATTCCGCGCCCGGACCTGGCAATCTATCTCGAGCCCACCACGCTGGACATCTATCCCGCCCAGATCGGCTTCTTCATCTGCGATATCGAGGTGACCGGCCGGACCGCCTATTTCGGCGTACCCGAACAGGGGGTGGACGCCTTGAAGGCCGCCCATTCGGTGCTCTCCGCATTATGGGCGCACTCCGCCGACCTGGACGGCCGTGGCTCGCACGAACTGGTCGGACGCTCGTTCCTGCTCGTTACCTCGATCGCGGGCGGCGGACTGATCGCGGTGCCGGGGGCCTGCAGGCTGAGCCTGATACGCAAGTTGCGGCCCGGCGAGGACCTTTCGGAAGCACGCCGGGAGATGGAAGCGGTGGCACGAGGAGCGGTCAACGATCCGGCAGTCGGGATTGCCTTCGCCTATCCGGCCGGCCGCGATCACGCCGTCGGCGGCGAAGCGTTCGAGATCGACCCGCAGCAGGAGGCGATCCGCCTCCTTCAGGACGTGGTGCGCAGTTACCGGCCGGATCGCGGCCGCATCGCCGGCGCTCCGTTCTGGTCGGAAGGCTCGTTCTTGACCGCGCTCGGCATTCCGGCCGTCTATTTCGCTCCAGGCGACATCGGCATCTGCCACACTCTGGAGGAGCGGGTGTCCGTGGAGGAATATCTGACCGGAATCGCCGCTCTGGCCGAATTCATCGCGCGGTTCTGCGGCTGGGCCGCACCTGACCAACGATAAGCAAGGGAGAGGATGACATGGAAAAGCGCTTGAGAATGGGCCTGGCGGCGCTTGCCGCGCTGGCCGGCATTCTGTCGGTCGCGCCGGGCCTGGCGCAGACGAAAGGTCCGGGAGGGGAAACGCCAACTCCGACCAGCGAGATCGCCCTGACTGAGGCGGAAGCAGCCAAGCTGAAAGAGGGCAACTACACGGCGGCTCTGCTCTGGCATACCTCCTCGGACTTCGTGAACGCCGTCACGGCCGGGGCGACTGACGAGTTCAACCGGCTCGGCATCGAGGTCGTGGCGACGACGGATGCCGGCTTCGACGCCGCCAAGCAGAAAAGCGACGTCGAGACGGTGATGGCCAAGAACCCCAGCGTCATCCTGGTCCTGCCGCTCGACCCGACGACGGCGGCCGAGGCTCTGCGCCCGGCGGTGGAAGCCGGCACCAAGGTCGTGCTGCTCTCCAATGTCCCGGCCGACTACAAGCACGGGACGGACTACGTCGCCATCGTCACGGACGACCTTTTCCAGATGGGCAAGCAAGCCGCAGACGCACTTGCTGCCGCGATCGGCAAGAAGGGCAAGGTCGCCTGGATCTATCATGACGCGCAGTATTATGTGACCAACCAGCGCGACAACGCCTTCAAGACGACGATCGAGAACGACTACCCCGACATCGAGATCGTCGCCGAGCAGGGCATCGCCGATCCGGCGCGGGCGGAGGAAATCGCCAACGCGCTTCTCCTCAAGAATCCCGATCTCGACGGCATCTACGTGACCTGGGCGGAGCCGGCCGAGGGCGTCCTTGCCGCGCTTCGGGCGGCCGGCAATGCCGACACCAAGATCGTCACCCTGGACTTGTCGGAGCCGGTGGCGCTCGACATGGTCCAGGGCGGTAATGTCGCTGCGATCGTCACCGACCAGGCCTACGAGCTCGGTCGGGCCATGGCGACGGTGGCCGGCTATGGGCTGCTCGGCAAGGAGGCGCCCCCGTTCGTCGTGGCTCCTGCAACGACGGTAACGAAGGCCAACGTCGAAGAGGGCTACCAGGAATCGCTGCACCGCGACGCGCCGCAAAGCGTGGTCGACGCAAACAAGTAGCGCCCTTGAACGTGTCGCAGGTCGGAGGTCCGCCGGCGCCATCCGGGCGCCGGCGCAGTCAACATCGGGAGGACTCCGGTGCCGATTCAGCTTACCCGTCGCTGTCCGAGGCACAATGATGCCTCTTAGGCTGTCGGCTGTCCGGGCGATCGATCCCAGCCGATACGTCGTCTATCTCGGGTTCCTCATCATCCTCGTAGGATTTTCCATCGTCCTCAGGGACGATGGGTTCCTGACTGCCCGCAACCTCCTCAACATCGTGCAGCAGACCGCGCCGGTGACGGTGATGGCCGTGGGAATGGTCTTCGTGCTGACGGCAGGAGAGATCGATCTTTCCATCGGCTCGATCGTGGCGATCTCCGCGCTTCTGGCGGCGGTCGTGCTGAGGACCGAGCCGTGGTTCGTCGGCGCGGCGTGCGGTCTCGCCGCCGGCGCGGCCATCGGAGCGGTCAACGGCGCTCTGGTGGCGTTCTTGCGCCTTCCCTCCTTCCTGGTGACGCTTGCCACGATGGGCCTGCTCGCCGGCGTGGCGCGGTGGCTGACAAGCCTGCAGTCGGTGCCGATCACCAATTCCACGTTTAACAACCTCTTCGGTGCGGGCAGGCTGTTCGAGGTGCCGTCGCTGCTGATCTGGACGGCGGCCGTAGTTGCAATCGGGCACTTCTTTTTCCGGGAGAGCCGCTTCGGCGCGCATGTGCATGCGATCGGCGACAACGCCCAGAGCGCGCGCGCTGTCGGCATCCGCGTATCTCGCGTTCGCTTCGCCGTCCTGGTGCTGTCGGGCGCCATGGCCGCGCTCGCCGGGCTGCTCTACGCCGGCAGGCTCCACGGCGCCCGCTACACGCTCGGTGAAACCGACCTCCTCACCGTCATCGCCGCAGTGATCGTCGGCGGCACCAGGCTGTCGGGCGGCATGGGCACGATCGTTGGCGCGCTGATCGGCTCGCTGCTGATGGGCATGCTGAACAACGGGCTCATCTTGATGGGCCTGGACGTATCCGGGCAGATGATGGTGCGCGGCATGATCATCCTTGCGGCGATCGCGCTTACGCTTCGTGAGAAGGCCCGCTGAGGTTCAGATGTTCCTGGATGTGCTCCGCCGTCGAAATCCTCGTTTGATCGAGCAGTCGATCAGGCTGCATCAGGCGGGCCGCATCCCGGCGAACTCCTACGTGATCGACCTCGATGCCGTGGAAGCCAATGCAAAGCTGCTGCGCGCCGAGGCCGACCGCCACGGGCTGAAAATATTCGGCATGACGAAGCAGATGGGACGCAACGGCTCCTTCTGCGGGGCGCTCCGGCGCGGCGGCATTCACAAGGCCGTGGCGGTCGACATGGCGGATGCCCGCGCCTGCCGGCTGGCCGGCCTTGCGATCGGCCATGTCGGCCACCTCGTGCAGATCCCGCGTGCCGAGGCGGACGCCGCGGCCTGCCTTGCCCCGGACTATTGGACGGTCTTCAATTTCGAGAAGTCGGCGGAAGCCGCCCGAGCGTCCGAGCAGCGGGGGCGACGGCAGGATCTGCTCGCGCGCATCCAGACCGAAGGCGATCGCTTCTATCGCGGGCACGAGGGCGGCTTCGACGCAGCCGACGTGCTTCGCGTCGCCGACCGCCTCGACGATTTGCAGGGAGCACGGTTTGCCGGGATCGCCACCTTTCCGGCGCTCCTCTTCGATGCCGAGGCGCGCGCGATCAAGCCGACGCCCAACCTGGCGACGCTGCAAAGAGCCGCCGAGGTCCTGGCCCGTGCGGGCCGGCGGGGGATCGAGATCAATGCACCTGGCACGACCTCTTCCGTTGCCATGCATGCGCTGGCGGAAGCCGGGGCGACGCAGGTGGAGCCCGGGCATGGGCTGACCGGAACTACGCCGCTGCATGCCCTGGAGGATCTTCCCGAGCTCCCCGCCGTCGTCTACGTCACCGAGGTTTCCCACCTCCACCACGGCGAAGCCTACTGCTTCGGCGGCGGGCTCTACATCGATCCGGTCTTCCCGGAATATCAGGTCAAGGCTGTTGTGGCTCGCGAGCCGACCTCCGCCGAACGGGCGCTCCGCAGCGTCGAGATCCCGCCACCCGCCGCCATCGACTATTACGGGATGATCGACGTGAGCTCGGGGCACGACCCGATTAAGGTCGGCGACACGGTCATCTTCGGCTTCCGGCCGCAAGCTTTCGTCACCCGCGCCTACACGGTCGGAATTGCGGGTCTGGCCGGCGACGATCCTCGCGTAGAACAGGTCCATGACGCCTTCGGCCGGCCGGTCGAGTGGCCGCTTTGAGCAGCGGACCCGCCCTCGCCGCCGCCGCGGGAGCCTCGCCTCCGCCCGTCCTCAGCCTGCAAAACGTCCGCAAGGTATTCGACGGCGTCGTTGCGCTCGAGAGCGTGTCGCTCGAGGTGAACGCGGGCGAAGTGGTCGCGCTGGTCGGCGACAACGGCGCCGGCAAATCCACGCTGGTGAAGATCGTCTGCGGCGTGCACCCGCCGAGCGCCGGTCGCATCCTGGTGGAGGGCGAGGAGGTGCATTTCGCCAATCCGGCCCAAGCGCAGCAGCGCGGCATCCAGGTCGTGTTCCAGGATCTGGCGCTTGCCGGACAGCAGCCGGTCTACATGAACCTCTTCCTCGGCCGCGAGCGGGTTACCGGCTGGTGGCGGCGGCTCGACCGAAGGCGCATGATCCAGGAAACGCGCGATCTGATGCAATCGATGGAAGTCCGGATTCCCTCGCCGACGGCGGCGATCCGCAACCTTTCCGGAGGGCAGAGGCAGGGCGTCGCGATTGCCCGCGCAACCCATTGGGCATCCCGGCTCGTGCTCATGGACGAGCCCACCGCGGCGCTCGGCGTGGCGGAGACGGCGAGGGTGGAGGCCATCATCCGCAGCCTGAAAGCGCGAAATCTCGCCGTTCTGTTGATCAGCCACAGCCTCGACCAGGTCTTCCGCCTGTCAGACCGCATCTGCGTGCTCCGGCGCGGAACCCAGGTCGGCGTGAAAAGAACGGCCGAAACAAGCAACAACGAGATCGTCTCGATGATCACCGGGCTCAGCTAGCGCCTGCAACTCCGCGTCTCCTGTTCGGCGGGATCTCGGGCCGGCAAGCCGGAGTGCTATGATCTCGGTGTGAGCGAGGCAGGCTGTGCCGGGCGGTTGGGCTCGGCTATCGTCGGCGCGAACGGGAGGTTCCGATATGCTGACGCGAGAGCAGCGCGAGTTCTACGACGCGAACGGCTACCTGATGGTGGAGGACGCGGTCACGCCCGGCGAGGTCCAGGAGCTGCGCCGCATCGCCTACGAGTTGATCGAACGCTCGCGCGAGGTGACGGAGAGCAACGACGTCTTCGACCTGGATGAGGGTCATAGCCGGCAGAACCCGAAACTCACGCGCATCAAGCTGCCGCACAAGCAGCATCCACTATTCTGGGAGACGGCGAAGAGCGAGCGGATCGTCGGCGTGCTGCAGTCGCTCCTCGGCCCCGATGTCCTCCTGCAAACCAGCAAGCTGAACACCAAGGCTGCAGGCGGCGGCGCCGCGGTCGAATGGCATCAGGACTGGGCCTTCTATCCGCACACCAACGACTCGCTGCTCGCCTGCGGCTTGATGCTGGAGGATGTGACGGAGGCGAACGGGCCCTTGCAGGTGGTCCCGGGAACCCATAAGGGGCCCATCCTCAGCCACCACAACGATGGCGTCTTCTGCGGAGCGGTAGACCCCGCCGACCCGTTGTTCGACAAGAGCAGGATCGTCACGCTGACCGGAAGGGCCGGGAGCATGACGATGCACCACGTGCGGACGCTGCACGGTTCCGCGCCGAACCGCAGCGACCGGGCTCGTCTCATGCTTTTCTACGAATGCCACGCGGCCGATGCCTGGCCGCTTCTCGGATCCGGGGCATACATTCATCGTCTCGGGCAGCAGGCGATCTGGGACGATCTGCACGACCGCCTTATCTGCGGGTCCTTGACGGTAGAGCCCAGAGTTGAGCCCGTGCCAGTGCGCCTGCCGCTGCCGCCGCCGGCCGACGCAAGCTCAATCTTCAAGACGCAGAGAAGCGGCGGCGCGCGCAGCGCATTCGCGGCGTGAAACGCGTGCTCTTCGCGTCAGCGAGGGCGGAAACCGCTTGTTGGTCGTTGGACCGCTCAAGCCTCGGTGGGTACTAAGGGCCGCCATCCCATCAAGTCTGCGCGGCTGCAAAAATGCATCTCCCCGTCAATCCGCCGGTCCTGCCCATGCTCGCCAAGGCCGCCGGTGAGTTGCCGGAGGGCGACGGCTGGATCTTCGAGCCGAAGTGGGACGGCTTTCGCGCCCTGGTGTTCCGGGACGGGCCCGAGGTTCTCATCCAGAGCCGCGACGCGAAGCCGCTTGCCCGTTACTACCCTGAGCTCATCGAGCCATTGAAAGCGCAGCTTCCGGACCGCTGCGTGCTGGACGGCGAGATCGTCGTTGTACAACCGGGACGCCTGGATTTCGAAGCGCTGCAGCTGCGTCTTCACCCCGCGGCGTCGCGGATCGACAAGCTGTCGAGGGAGCTCCCGGCATCTTTCGTGTTCTTTGACCTGCTCTGCGAAGGTGATCGCGATCTGCGGGTTGCCCCGTTCCAGGATCGCCGCCTGGCCCTGGAGGCACTGTTGGCCCGGGCTGATCAGCCGATCCACCTGACACCGGCCACACGCGACCATGCCACTGCCGGCGATTGGTTTCGCCGCTTCGAGGGAGCCGGCCTTGACGGTGTGATGGCGAAGCAGGCGTCCGGTATCTACGAGCCGAACAAGCGCGTCATGCTGAAGATAAAGCACGCGCGCGAATGCGACTGTGTCGTTGCGGGCTTCCGCTGGCACAAGAACGGCGAGCGCACGGCGGTGGGATCGCTCCTGCTTGGTCTCTACGACATGTCGGGCAATCTGCAGCACGTCGGGGTGTGCTCCAGTTTCACCAATGCGAAGCGCCGCGAGCTGGTGGAGTATCTCCGCCCCTACCGCTCGGCGACGCTGGATGGGCATCCGTGGAAGGAATGGGCGCTGGCGGACAGCAGCGACGCCGCCGCGCAGCGGCGGCCGGGCGCATCGAGCCGCTGGAGCCAAGGCAAGGATCTTTCCTGGGAGCCGCTCCGTCCGGAGCTCGTCCTGGAGGTCGCCTACGATCACATGCAGGGCACGCGTTTCCGGCACACGGCGCAGTTTCGCCGCTGGCGTACCGACAAACGCCCAGCCGACTGCACGTTCGACCAGCTCGAGGTGGTCACGCCGCAGGAGCTGGATGCCATATTCGGCTCGGGAGGCTAGCTGTCCGCCTTCGGCTCCCGCCGCTTCTCGCGCCATTCGCGGGTAGGATCGTCATCCGGGTCAGGAGTGGACTGCGGCGGGCGAATGTCTTCCGGCACGTTGCGCAGGTTCACACGGATTCGGGTCCAGGTAGACGATCGCCCCCGCATGGAATCGACCAGCACGTCATCCACCCTCAGGTGCTCCGCTGCGTCCGGGTGCTTCTCCTTCCACCGTTCGAGGCCGGCCAGTGCCGCTTCCTTGTCGGGCGAGTTGGCGATCACGATGAGCGGCATTCTGGTGCGCGGCTTCTTGGCCGGCGCCTTGGCTCGAGATGGGGCGACACGCGGCCCCTCCCCTTCCATCTTGCGGAAGTGCGGCGGCCATGGCGCATCGCCCAAGCCCTCCGCCTCGTCCCTCGCGGCGAGCTCGATGAGGCCCTCCAGCGAGCCCACGGCATCGTCCATTGCGGCGTGCGGATCCCCGATCTCGTCGAAGCGGCGCGGCACGCTCGTCACCGTGAAATCAGCCGGGTCGCAGTCGGGAACCTCGTCCCATTTCAGCGGGGCGGAGACGCGAGCGTCGGGAAGCGGCCTCAGCGAATAACCCGAACAGGTCGTGCGGTCCTTGGCATTCTGATTGTAGTCGAGAAAAACGCCTCGACGCTCCTCTTTCCACCATTTCGAGGTAGCCAATCCGGGCATTCGCCGCTCGATCTCGCGCGAGAGTGCCAGCGCGGCGCGTCTTACTTCGGTAAAGCTCCATTCCTGCCGGATCCGGACATTCACGTGCATGCCGCGCGAGCCGCTTGTCTTCGGCCAGCCGCGAAGCCCCAGCTCCTCCAAAAAAGCCTTCACCTCCATGCTGACCCTCCTGATGTTCGGCCAGGAGACGCCCGGGGTCGGATCGAGGTCAATCCGCAGCTCGTCCGGATGCTCGAGATCGCCCGAGCGAACCGGATGTGGGTGCAGCTCGATGCAGCCGAGGTTCACGACCCAGGCGAGACCCGCTGCGTCGTCCACCACGACCTCCTCCGCCGTGCGTCCGGACGGAAACGAGAGAGTAACGGTCCGCAGCCAGTCAGGCCGCTGCTCTGGGGCACGCTTCTGATAGAACGGCGGGGCCTCGGCGCCATTCACGAACCGCTTCAGGACCAGCGGTCGATCCCGAATTCCGCTTAGCGCTCCCGGGGCGACGGACAGGTAATATCGGACGACCTCCAGCTTGGAGAGCTTAACCTGCCGTGAGAAGTAGGGCTTCTCCGGGTTCGTGATCCGCACCTCACGACCCCCGATCGAGAGAACCACTGCTTCTGGTTCCTTCCCCACAGCTGAAAGCTCCCATTCTACGTTGCTCGAGGATAGGAGAACGCACTCCGTCTTGCGCCCGCCTTCGCCCTTGAACTATGTGGCGAAGTCGGCTCGGCGCGCCAAGAGGTCGCGCCGCTCGCTGCCCTCCTTATCGTTTCGGCATTGTGGCGCTCCGCCTCGCGCCGCCTCCTCCGCCGACGGGCCTGGGACCATTCGTCACCGGAGCATCTATCGCTGAGAGTTACGGTGGGCGCTGTTGTGCCAATTGCGCGTGGCCGCCGCTGCTGAGGACCGCTTGCACTGCTTCGCCGAGGGCGTCCCAAAACGCAGGCAGGTCGTAAAGGTCGTTGTGCTCTGCTTCGGAAATTACGCGATCGAAAACAAGGTTCGGTATCGCGCGCCGAAGTGGTTCGGTCCGGCGGGCGGGCACAACGCTGTCACGCCCCGCAGCGATCATGGCCGTCGGGGTGGACACGCCCGTCATGAAGTCGAGCGTCGACATTCGGTGCCTGAGAAGTGCTCGAACCGGCAGCCACCGAAAATGGTCTCGCGCGAGTTCCACCAAAGAGTCGAACGGTGTCACGAGGATCAGGCCGTCCAGAGTGCGATGCTGGGCCAGATAGGCCGCCACAGGCGTGCCGATGCTGAAACCGATTGCGATTGTGCGGCTCGCAGGGAGCTGAGCCTGGAGCGCGTCAAAGGTCTCGAGAGCATCGGCCAAGACCCCCTTCGCGCTAGGCCGGCCTCCGCTCGGCCGATAGCCGCGGTAGTGAAAACCAGCCACGCGCATCGTAGGGAACTGCCGGTGCAGGGCGAGCGCCATGCTCTCGACATTCCAGACATTGCCGCCGAACCCGACCAGGAGCACCTCTTGGCTGCGGCGCTCGCGGGTCGGCGCGAATACCACGCCGGCAAGGCGTGTCCCGTCTGCGGCGGTGATGCGCAGCCGCTGCGCCGAGATCGGGAGCTCGGTTTCCGCGAATGAGGCGAGATAGGTCGGGAAGAGCAGGCGCGTCTGCGCGACGTACATGACCAAGACGATCAGAAGGTAACTACCCGCCAGCCAGCCGATAACGTACACAAACAGCATCGATCTTAATGCCCTACCCCTGATGCATGCTGGACGGCACGGCGTCGTTCGGCCCTATTCCTCCGGAAATTGCGGAAGCCGGAGTTCGTTCGCTCCAGCACCCGCGGCGTCTTAGCCGATGCGCGCTAAGGATCATTGCCCTGCGACGTTCGCCTGCTAGCTTCCCAGGTAGAATCGCTCCTTTTCACAAACTCCGTTTCGAAGGCGGGCCACTGCTCGATGTCCTCGGGAGTGATACACGTAGCCAAGGTAACAGCCGGCCTGGTGGTGCTCTGCGCTCTTGCAGCGCCGATGGCTCGGGCCGAAGAACACACGACAGCGAATAACCCCCCGCCCTTGGCCGCTCCGCTTTACCGATGCGAGCAGGATCCAGAGCACTGGCGCCCGACCCCGGCTGACCTATTGCCGCCTCGGCCCGAATACGTCACGGGAGAGTTCAGGTGCTTGAACAAGTACGTCCACAAGACCGGGATGTGCGAGCGGGTTTGCGAGTGGACCGACGGATAATGCCCAGTGGCGTCGAAATTGGCGGTGGTTGAGAGCCGCAGCCGCCCACCGCCTATCGAGAGCTTCCCGATTCGCGGCTGGCCACGGTCGGATGCTCGGTCCCTAGTGCCGCGTAATCCACTCGCGAGCCGCTCTCAGGGCTGCAGCGACCTCCTCGCGGCTCATCTCGCTCGCGAGCTCGTCCCGGTGCTGAGCAGCGGCGCGGTCTCCGCGGGCGGCGGCGATGTTGAACCACTTGTGGGCTTCAATGAGGTCGACCTGACCGCCCCTGCCGGCGGAGAGATAGATGCCGCGCTCGAAGGGATTTGCCGGCAGATCGGCGGCGGAAGTCGTCCTGGCTTGTCCGATCATCACACAGTCTCCGTCACATCTTTCCTGGGCAGCATCATGTGCCCCTGCGTGACAGGCGACCATTTCTGTTTCGGTTGTACGTCGTTGGCCCGGTGAAACGGTTACGTCACCAACCTGCGTCTTCCGTACGTTTTCGGAACTCGCGGGAGCGCCCGTCAGCCCTCCCAGCTCCGCTCTAGGACGCGCAGCCAATTGCCGAAACACAGCTTTTCCAGCGTCTCCTCATCGTAGCCCACGGCGCGGAAAGCCTCGACCAGCTTCGGCAGCCCGGTCACGTCGCCGATTTCTTGGGGGATCACGGCGCCGTCGAAATCCGAGCCGATGCCGACGCCCTCCACTCCGAGTTTTTCGATCAGGTGATCGGCATGGCGGACGAGATCGTCGAGCGGCGTGTCGGGGAGCATGCGCCCGTCGGAGCGCAGGAAGCTCGCGGCGAAATTGACGCCGACCAGGCCGCCGCTGTCGCGGATGGCCGCCAGCTGCCGGTCGGTCAGGTTGCGCGCATGCGGCGAGATCGCATGGGCGTTGGAATGGCTCGCCACTAGCGGCGCGTCGCTCAATGCCGCCACGTCCCAGAACCCCTGCTCGTTCAGATGCGAAAGGTCGATGACGATCTTCAGCTCGTTGCAGGCCTTGACCAGCGCCTTGCCGTCGTCGGTCAGTCCCGAGCCGGTGTCCGGCGAGCTCGGGAAGCGGAACGGCACGCCGTGCCCAAAGATGTTGGGGCGGCTCCACACCGGCCCGAGCGATCGGAGCCCCGCCGCATGCAGCACTTCGAGCATTTTGAAGTCGCGGTCGATCGGCTCCGCCCCCTCGATGTGAAGCACGGCCGCCAGCGCCCCCGCTTCGGTCGCGTCGCGGATCTCCGCGGCGCTCCTGCAGACGCGCACGTCCCCGTCCGACTCGCGCGCGATGCGGAGCAGAAGCGAGATCAGCTGCAGAGCGTAGGCCTGCGCGTAGCTGAGCTCCGTCTCGGCAGGCAGCGGAATGTCGTATTCCGCCTCGCGCATGATGTCGTAGCGGTCGCCCTCCAGCTCATGCGAGGGCACGAAGACGGCGAACAGCCCGCCGGCGAAGCCGCCTTCACGGGCGCGCGGCAGATCGAGCTGGCCCGCCCCGTCGCCGACGAGAAAACTGCCGACGCCGCCGTCCGGCTCGGCCTTCCGCGCCAGGCGGAGCAGCACGTCGTTGTGCCCGTCGAAAATGCGGATCATGGGTTCTTGGGGGATCAGTAGAGCGGAGCCCGCCTATAGCAGAGCCCGCCCGCCACCGGAATGGCCCGGCCGGCGCACCGCATCACGCGTCTGCCGCATGCGATTCTCTGCGCTGCCTCTTCCGCGCCCGGATCCCCTTCACGTATCCCGGGAGACGGCTGGTCCGAAGATCCTGCGTCCGTCCCCGGATCGCACCGGGGACGGACAATTTCGAGTCTGAAGACGCTTTTTTAGATCGCCCGGCTCACAACCGGTTCAGGTCGAGCAAGGCGCGGTCGCCTATCCAGCTGCGGGCGAGCCGCGCCTCGTAGGCCGAGGCCTGCTCGGCATCGCCGCGCGCCTTGTGCACCTCCAGGAGGCCGAAGCACGCCCAGCCGTTGTTCGGCGCGCTCTCCAGGCTTTGCCGGAACACTTCTTCGGCCCGCTCCGTCTCGCCGGCAAGCAGCAGCACGGCGCCGAGCGACTGCCCGACCGGATAGTACCAGAACGGCGGCTCCATGTAGGGGAGCGTCTTCTCGACCGCCGCCGCGGCCTCGAACTCGGCGATGGCCGTGTCGAGATCCCCCTCCGCCTGGGCGGCTCTCGCCAGCACCACGTGCCGGGCGAGCTCCAGGATTGCCGGAGCGGGCACGCCGCCGGACGTCAGGCTGGAAAGATCGGCGCTGCGGCCGATCGCGGCGATCGCCTCCGCTTCGCCGCGGGCTGTTTTGGCATCGCCGGCGGCCGCGTGAGCGGTGCCGCGGGCGTAATGCCACATCGCCTTCAGGTGGGGAAACTCATCCCCCGGCGAGGCCAGCGCCAGCACCGTCTCTGGCTTGCTGAACTGCGCGTGAGCAAAGAGCGGGGCGGCCTTGACTGCCTGTATCCACGGCACGATCCGGGCGATGTCGTCCGGTATCGACCGGCCGAGCTTCTCGGCGGCGTCGAGCGCCGTCGCCGCATCGCCGGCCATCTGCGCGGAGACCAGCACGAAGTGGATGTTGTGCGGGTAATAGGTGCCCGAATAGATCCCCTCCGGCTGGGCCTTCGCGAGATATTCCTCGTCGGCGGCCACCGCCGCCTTGTTGATCTCCAGGGAATCCTCGTAGCGGCCGAGCCGGTAGTAGATGTGCGACGGCATATGGGCGAGATGGCCGGCGGAGACGTTCTGCGCCGCCAGCCGGTCGGCATAGGGCTCCGCCCGCTCCGGCCGGTCCGATGCCTCCACCGCATGGATATAGAGGTGGATCGCGCCGATATGGTCGGGGTCGGCCTTGAGCACCCGCTCCAGCGTGGCCACCAGGTCGGCGGTGCGGCCCTTCGGCGTCTTGCCGCCGTCGGCCCAGTAATCCCACGGCGTCAGGTCCATGATCGCTTCCGCATAGAGGGTAGCGACGTCCCGATCGTCCGGAAATTGTTGGGCGACCGCCTGCATCGCGTCGGCATAGGCCTGGTCGAGCGCCGCGCGCTTGGCGGCTGGATCGGCCGAATAGCGCGTCGCCAGAGCGGCGATCAGCGCCTGCTCCTTCTCGCTTGCTCCGGGCGCGAGCCGCTGCGCCTCGGCGATCGCCGCCAGCGCCGGCGCGTTGGCCGCCGCGTCCATCGGCGCGTTGATGTTCGGCCCGAGCACCAGCGCCTCGCCCCAAAAACACATGGCGCATGAGGGATCGAGCGCCTGCGCCGCGCGGAAGGCGCGTCCCGCCTCCCAATGGTTGAACCCGTAGGCCAAAGCGAGGCCCTGGTCGAAGTAGCGCTGCGCCTCGCGGCTCGCAGTGCTGATCGGGAAGCTGATAGAGCCGAGCCGCTCGAGGAGCGGCGCCTCGCCGCTGGCGGCCGCGGCATTCGTCTGATGCGGCGCCCCCGGTGCGTGCTGGGCGGGATCGTGCGCCTCGGCCGAGGCGGCGGCAAGGAGCGTGCCGGCCAGCAAGGCCGTGCGAAATCTGGCGCGAAACATCGAATATCCTCCGGTTCAAGGGGCTGGGCGGGCGTGAGGCTCGCTCCAGCCGCGCGGCGGCCCGGACAAAAGGGAGCCGGGGCGCAGCCGCCGGTCCGTTAGTAGCGGCGCGTTTCAGGACGGTTTCGCGTCGAAGGCGAAGTGGTTTCGCGGGCTCTCTACACCTGCGCGGCGCGGCAACTCAGGCCGCGGCCAGCAGACTGATCAGAGCGGGATGCCCTGGCCGGCGCAGACCTGCATCGTCTGGCGCTTCTCGACGTCGTCGCGGCCGAAGCTGACGGGCACAAAATTCCGGCTGTCGCCGTTGCCGATCAGCACGCCGGTGAACGGCTGGATCCCCGTGCCCCCCTCGCCGCCCGTCGGGTTGACATAGCCGCAGACGACGATGCCGCCCTTGGCATCGGCGGCCGCGAGCATCCGTCCGAACACCAGCGAAGGGGCCTTGAGCGAATTCTTCACCCCCGCCTGGATGATCGTGATCTGCGGCTCCGTCAGCACCACCCTCGGCAGCGGCGTGGCCGGCGCCGCGGCCGCGGCAGGCGCAGGCGGGACCGCCGGCGCGGCCGCGATCGCCGGCCCAGCCTCGGCCACCGGCGCGGCAGCAGGCTCCGCCGCCGCAAGCGCCGTCTCCGCGGCAGCCGGCTCTCCGGCCGGCGGCGCGCTCGCCACCTCGACGGCCGCGGCGAGCGGGATCCCCTGCTCCGCGCAGAGCTGCGCCGTCGCCTGCTGCTCCGCGCTCGCGCCGCTGGAGCTGACCGGCACGAATTTCGGCTGCGCCTGGTCCTTGCCCATCAGCACGCCGCGGAACGCCTGTCGGCCATCGGCGCCGCCGCCCTCCGCGTAGCCGCAAACAAAGACCACGCCGAGCGAGTTCTGGCCGGCCACCATGCGGTCGACCCGCGCCGAATCGTTGTGCAGCGCGTCGCGGACGCCCGCCTGCACGGCGCGCACTTGGGCGCTGCTCAGGGCAATCTCGCGGAGCGCCTCGACGTCTGAGCTGGGCCTGGCCGCCTGCGCCGCCGGCCGGGCGGCAGAAGGCGCCGCGGCGGCATCGGCCGGCGCCTCGTCGGCTTCGGCCTCAACCGGCGCAGCCGCAGCGGCGGCGGCCGGCCTCGCGGCGGGCATCACTTCCGGCGGCGGCGGCCGCGTTCCCGCCGCCGGCTCTTCCAGCTCGGCGAGTTTGATCGGCGGCATGGTCGTCCATTGCGCCGGCCCGGTTCCGGGCAGGCCGCACGAAGCCAGCATCAGGGCTGCGAAAGGGACGAGGAAGCGCATGGTAAGGCGCATGGCTGATTCAGGGGCCGACCAGGCGCTCCATACAACGATGTCCGCCGATCGGAAAGGCCAAGCTCGCCCGGGTCGGCCGGCGCAAGTCGAAGAGGCGCGGCCGCGCCGGCGCGTGGCGTCACCTGCAGCATTGCATGCCGTCATGCCCGGCCCGGTCGCCCGGCGGCCATGACGGCACGAATGGGCGGTCCCGTTCCCGGCTCGCGCCGGGTCCGCCCGTGGCCGAAAAACTCAGTCAGAGCCGGCCGAAAAGCTCAGGCGAGGCTCTTGTTGCAGCCGTTGGTCACCTTCTTCAGCAGCGGCTCCGGCACGGCGATATCGGACATGGAGGTGGCGACCAGCTCTTCGCGCTTCACCCTGTTGTCCCAGCCCTTCAGCGCGGCGAGATCCATGTTCTGCGCGGCCCAGGACTTTTGCGCGCCGGCGGTGCAGATGCCGGCCAGCGTCTCGACCTTGGCGAGCTCGACCGCCTCGGCGCGGGCGCCGGTCGTCGACACCCAGCCGGCGCTGAAGGCGATGATCGGCGCGGCGATAAGGCCGGCCACAAAGCCCCAAACATACGGCTTGCCGCTCTGGACGCGTTGATTCATGGTCATGATTCTCTCCCTCAAATCGCTGATTTTCGGGATCGATATTGGCCCGCGCGCAGTCGTCTGGGCCGATAGGCGACGTCCGAAAGTGCACGATGCGCCTGAAACAGAGAACAAGCAAGGATCAGGCGAAAATTATTATTTTGGGCTTTCGTCCGATTTTCAGCAGAGAACCTGCAGGAGTCTGCTCGAAGTCAGTGTTTTTCTTTGCCGATGCGGGTCGAAGCGACCGCCTCCAGGGCCATTTCGGAAAGCCTTTGCCATTCCTTCAGCGCAAAATCGTGGATGGCCGAGCGGTTCTGGCTTTCCGCCAGGCTCTCGCGCATCATCTCCAGCTCGGCCAGAAACATCTCGGCATTGAAGGCGTGCACGTCGCTCGCCAGCCGCCGCAGCAGCACGCGCAAAAACTGCCGCTGCATGGTGCCCTGGATGAGCATGATCTCGCCAAGCGCGTCGACGTCGGTGGGTGGGGTGGGGCTGGACGTCGACATGCTGGGCTCCTCGAACGTAGGTTGGGCAGAAAAAGGGGGGTCCGAGCCCCCACCGCGTCTGGCGATTTAGGTCTTCTTACCATGAGACCTATTTAGGTAATTCATGATAGCAGGCCGATGGCGCTCCACATAAATAGATCGAGACTCCTTCGTGTGGCGCTTTATCACGCTATTAAGATAAGAGATATGGCCTAAGTGCTTTGCAAGAAACATTAGCAATAGACCTCTCGCAAACGGAAATGCATCTTTTAGAACCTTTTGCATAATCACGCCCCACTCCGCCTCCGTTGGGTAACGGCCAGTTTCTTGCATTTGTAACGCTGATTTCATCAAGGCAACCGCATGTCTTGCCATGGCAGCCTTATCATCGGTACTCCTTCAACACCATTGTCGCCAAATTAGGGTTCTCCACGCAGATCCTGAGCACATATGCGATGCGTTCCTCTTGCTTTCGCAATCCTGCGACGTCGGAGGATACTAGCTTCACGCCCGGCAGCTCAGGCCGCCCAACTTTTTGCACCGGTGGTAATCTGGCCTGTGTCAGTGGTTCTGGACCTGGAGATGCTAGCGGCTGAAATTCGTTTTGTAGCTCAAGAGCGAGCCTATCTACATCGGTCCCAGAGAAATCGCCGGGGTCTAGGCGCGGTAGGTCGAGCACCACTCTACCTGCATCATCAATCTTGATATCGATCCACCTGCGCGCACGTAGAATGCGCTCGGCTGCAGGCCCATCTCTCGCACTTGCACGTAGCCGGTCCCACAGCACCGATCGCATCATGCTACGCTCCCAAACCGAAGTTACTGAGTCGCTCCTGCTCGCCTCGGCGATCGCCTGAAGCATTCCACGCCGTGCTGACAGCTTCTCTTCTTGATTTCCCAAAAGCTCCATTATTTGAAGGAGAACTGCCGGGTGGGCGGTAAGCTGTCGTGCTGTGTCCCGCAAAAATTCTTGTAGGTCGTTGATGGTACCAGCATGAGCAACTCCATCTCTCGTGACGAATACGTGAATGATTTCCGTGCCCACTCGCGACACCACGCCCCGTCCTACCGGGACGCGCCGAGTCACGTCCCCCTCTAATAGCTTAAAAATAGCTACCTTGTTTGTCAGTTCGTCTACCTCTTGGATAGCACACAAACAGGGTTTGTCTGAGATCCCGAAGAGCGGCAGGGCAAATCCGGGAGGCGTTCCGGGCAAGTGGACATATGCCACGAGCGGCAGCTCAAGCGCGGCGATCTCGTTCACAAGATACTCCACTTTCTATACAGATCGCGGACAACAGTTTCCACTTGCGTCTGGTAGTGCTCAGGGTGCCGGCCTGGCAAAAAAACGTATGGTAGGACGTCCACATCATGCGCCTCGAGGTCCCTCAGCCACGGTGCCTTCTTGTTTGTATCCCAGAGCGTGTGCGGCACCACGAGCGCCTTCAGATTTGGAACAATAGGTACATCCGCTCCGAATACAACTTCTATAGAGCACACCCGGTCGTCTGGTTCATTCCGGCCAGGTGACGCTAGCAGGTCAAGATAGGCGCGGGCATGAAACTCCCACGCCTCAGCCCCCTCTTCTGGAGGAAGGATTTTCGTCGTATCTCCATTGAAATAGGCCTCGTGAGACCGGAATACGTGGGCGATTAGCCGATTTGGGCGTCTTAAATCGCGGCCAAGAGAAAAGTCATGGATCGTCATTTCCTCCATGACTATGCGACTGTAGAGCCGCTTTGCGAATGCTCCGGTATCAAAAGCGTATATGGCGTCTGCCGTTTCGATCAATGCGTTCTGAAAGACAAAACAGACCGGACAAGCTGCCTCAATTTTGATCGCCCCGTCTCCGCTTACTCGGTATGCGGGTCGACCGTAGAAGAAGTACGCACTTGGAGCTTGGAGAACGTTACATTCCGCAGCCCTAATACGGCCATCCCGGATTATGTCCTGTGCGCCCAATCCTTTCGTCATATGAGTCAACGGCAGCAGAGCCCAGCCTGGGTCCGGTTTGCTGTCGATCCACTTGCGGAATTCTGGGCGGCCTTTGGAGAAAGAAGACATGTTTTCCCAACTGCGCAAGACGCTAGTGATTCCGGTTGAAATGATAGGTTGGAGTGCGCCGAGCGTCTACGGCGGGAGTTGTGTTTGCCAATTCTTTGGGGCTAATTGGTCGGCCTCGTATTCTTCAGGGACGACGTAATTGGTTCCCTCCGCCGCCCGCCTCATGCCCTTCGCGCTGAAGGGCACCGATGGCCGCGTCCATTCGCTCGAAGACATAAGCGGCGAGAACGGCACGCTTGTCATGTTCATCTGCAACCACTGCCCCTATGTGAAGGCGGTCATCGGCCGCCTCGTCGAGGATTTTCGCGCGCTGCAGGCGGCGGGGATCGGCGGGGCGGCGATCATGCCGAACGACACCGAAGCCTATCCCGCCGATTCGTTCGACAACATGCAAAAATTCGCCGCCGAGCATGCTTTGCCGTTCCCCTATCTCATCGACGAGACGCAGGAGATCGCCAGGGCCTATGGGGCGGTGTGCACGCCGGACCTCTTTGGCTTCAACCGCGACGGCCTTTTGAGCTATCGCGGCCGGGTGGACAGCGCCGGCGCAAAGCCGCCGGCCGGCGGCGAGAAACGCGAGCTCCGCGACGCCATGTTTTTGGTCGCCCGCACCGGACAAGGCCCGGCCGAGCAGATCCCGTCGATCGGCTGCTCGATCAAATGGCGGAAGTGAGAGGGCGCGGTCGGCGCGATGCGCCCTCCCCTCCCCAGCTGAACTCGGGTGTTCCCGAGTTCAGCCATCCTCGATGCCGAAGTGGGGAACACCCCACTTCGGGTGGGGAGGGGCTGGGGGAGGAGTCGTCTAACG
Organism: uncultured Alphaproteobacteria bacterium; assembly: GCA_963846475.1. GTDB lineage: Bacteria > Pseudomonadota > Alphaproteobacteria > Rhizobiales > Afifellaceae > DASWJZ01. The sequence continues at coordinate 1,351,333 of CAWJVZ010000004.1, forward strand.
TCGAGCACGGCATGGAAGGACCCCGCCCCGTACCCCTCCTCACAAGGGGGAGGGGAATGGCCCAGGTCTGCCCTCCTCTGCCGCGCGCGGCTGGCTGATCGAAGTGAGTGCGCTCTCGTCGAGCGGATCGGCCGCGCCGCCTTCACGCTCGACGACGTCTACGCCTTCGAGCCGCATCTGGCGCGCCTCTACCCGGACAATTCGTGCCCGTAGCCCGGATGCAGCGGAGCGCAATCCGGGTTCCTCCCTTCGGAGCAGTCCCGCAATCCGCTCCGCTCCTTGCGGGCTACGCTGCTGCGCGACCATGGCTGGCTGATCTTCGAGGGCCACGGCCGCTACCGCCGCGCCTTCGCCGCCTAAGCTGGGCTCCCCCTCCCCCCTGGCGGGGGAGGGCAATCACGTTTGCGATTGGCGGCTCCTCTCCCGGGACGGGACTGTTGCGAAATTCAGAATCCGAAGGAACATTTCCGAATCCGAAAGGAACTCCTCGGAATCGAAACGAGAACCTTGTTCTATTTCGCAACAGGCCCGGGACGGGAGAGGCCGACTCGCGGAACGCGAGCGGGTGAGGGTCACCAATCGTGGAGCGCGGCTTCGAAAAACCCTCACCCGGCTCCGCGCTCCGCGCGGACTCGACCTCTCCCGTCCCGGGCGAGGAAAAAGGCGCCGCCTTGGTTCAATGCGATTTGCCTGTCCCGCAAGGGGAGAGGGGAGGCGCACACCCCTCATCCTGTCGTCGTGCCATGGCTTGACCATGGCATCCATTCCGGACCGGCGCAGTTCGGCTCGGCCGCTGCGGAATGGATCGCCGGTCCAGCCCGGCGATGACGAAGTCCGAAGGCGGGCCCCTCCCGCCTCACAATTTCGTGAGAAGAAATTCCTAGACAGCCGTTTCCGTTTGTGCTAGCTCCCGAAATACCGCTGCTCGACGGGGGACCGGGATGCAAGGACCGGAGCTTTTCGGGAGCAGTGGGCGGCGCCGCCACGGAGCCTCGGTCAGGAGCCGGGACGGCGTTCCTCAGAAGGGCCCCCCTCGGGAGCAATCCCGGTGCCGGATGTTGCACGGCTAGAGCTTCTGCCCAGGGCGCAAGCACGGGGCGGGACGGGAAGACGATAGGGCGAGTTGGGGAACGTATAACGCCGCGCGGGGCGCCTGGAGGCGCCACTTTTAAATTTGCGAGGCGTTGTTCAGGCGCTCCGCTCCCTCCTCATCGCGAGGAGGACCAAAAGGCTCATTGATAGCCTCGGGCCGGCCAGGCCGCGGGACGATGGCGCGCGCCCTCCTCTCCCCTCCGGGGAGAGGCCGACTCGCGAAGCGAGCGGGTGAGGGACCAGATCGTAAAGAACTGCGCCAGAACCCTCACCCGGCTCCGCGCTTCGCGCGGACTCGGCAACGAGCTCGGGGGTCAGCGCCAGTTCCGCCCCGCCGCCCTTGCGCCTGCGCCCGCTCCGCCCCATCCCGGCTTCCGCCATGCACGTCTCCAAAAAAATCGCGCCCGATATAGCAGATTGCCGGGGCGTCTATCGACGGGGGCGCATTGTCTGAGTCAGACGTCGCGCTTCGCCGGCGCAAAAATCTCCAGCGCGCCGCGGCGGACGCGGAACGACGCCGGCGTTTCGCTCATGGTCTTGCCGTCGGCGCGGATTTTCAGCTTGCGCACGGTCCTCACCTCGATCTTCGAACCCGTGAGCGTCTCCACCCATTCGAAACGACCCTGCCGGCCCTTGGTGAGGCTCGGCAGCAGCCGCGCCAGGTGGATGGGGTTCTTGGTCTGCAGCGCGAAGAGGTGCAGCAGCCCGTCGTCGATCGTGGCGTCCTCGGCGACCACGCCGCCGCCGCCGAAATAGCGGCCGTTGCCGACCGTGACGGCGTAGCTGCGGATGGTCAGGTGCTCGCCGCCGGCAGAAATCTCCGCCCGGAAGCGCCGCATTTTGGTCAGCGCCAGCGCCGCCGCGACGGTGTAGGCGAACGGGCCGAGCCGCTTTTTCATGCCGTCGCTGAGTGCGTCGGCCAGTGCCGCGCCGAGCCCGATATGGGCGACGTTGAAGAACGGTTTTTTGTTCACCTCGCCGACGTCGATCCGCTTCTTGTGGCCGGCGGCGATCACCTCCGCCGCTCCGCGCAGATCGAGCGGCAGGCCAACCGCCCGGGCGAGGTCGTTGGCGGTGCCGCGCGGCAGGATGCCGAACGGAAGCTCGGCCTCGATCAGCTCTTCCGCCGCCTCGTGGACGGTGCCGTCGCCGCCGGCAAGCACGATGGCGTCGACCTCCTTGGCATGGCGGCGGATCGGCTTGTCCACGTGGCGGCCTCGCTCGACACGCTCCTCCACGACTTCAACGCCGGCTTGCTCGAAGACCTCTAGAGCCGGATCGAGCGGCTCGGAGCCGTGGCGGGCATGTTCGTTGACGATCAAAAGGATGCGCACGCGGGCCTCGTCGGTTGCCGCACGGCTCCAACAATGCGCCGCCGTCCAAGCGGTTGCCTTGACCCGGATCAGACACGCAACGGGGACGGCTCGCACCGGACGCCGGCGTCCAGCACCTGTTCAACGCCGCCGGCCGCTCAAACCAGCAGCGCCGTCAGATACATCACCGCCAGGCCGGTCGCGACGCCGCCGATCGAGGCTGGCGTGGCCATCGATTGTTTTCCACCGCGGCGCAGCAGCAGCGCTGCCACCTCGATGATGACCTGCAGGATGGCTCCGGCGCCGATGCCGAAGCAGACGGCGATCCACAGCGGGCTGACCGCCTGAGCGCCGAGCCAGACGCCGGGCACCGCAGGGAGCCCGGCCAGAGCGGCGAGACCGGCGAAGGTGGAGAATTTCGGCCGCGTGCCGACGAGCGGCGTGGCGATGGCGACGCCCTCGCTGACATTGTGCAGCGTGAATCCGATCACCAGGAATGTGGCCAGCGCCGCCTCGCCGGCTGACAGCGCCGCGCCGACCGCGAGTCCTTCGCCGAAATTGTGCAGGCCGATGCCGAGCGCCATGAAGACGGCGAGCGCAAGCCCCTCCGGCGCGCGGCCGCTTCGGCGCCCGATCCCGATGAGCAGGCCCGCGGTGATCAGCGCGGCGACCAAGACGGCGCTATGGGCGTGGAGCCGCTCCAGCGTCCCCTCCGCCGCCTCGAAACCCTCGCTCAGCGTGTCGATCAGGAGATAGGCAAGGAGCCCTATGGTAAGCGCCAGCACGAAACGGAGCGCGCCCGCCGGCAACCGCACGAGGCCCGGATAGGCCAGCATGCCGGTCGCGACCGGAGCCAGCCCGAGCAGCAGGCCGACCAGGGCCAGCATCGCCAGGGTCGGCGCCTCCCAGCGCGGCGTCTCCTGCGCCACCTCAATGGAATGCTCGAACGCGGCGCCGGTGGAGGTGAGAAGCACGATGTGGTGAGCCTCGCCTTCCACCCAGGGATAGGGGATTGCCACCTCCGCTGTGCCGAGGCGGTCAATGGGATCCTCCGGATTGAGCCCAAAACTCCGGTAGGCGCCGTCGACCTGCACCTGGGCGATTCTCACAGGCCCGGACCCGTCGGCCCGCACCGACAGCACGATCACGCCCGGCTCGAGCCGAGCCTTTTCCACCGCAACGCTTTCCACCGGCGGCGCCGCGGCGGAGAGCCGGTCGAGCGGCCGCGCTCCGATCAGGATGGCGACCAGCCCAGCCAAGACGACGAGCGGCAGCAGCAGCCAGATAAAAGACCGCTGCATCAGACCACCTCGAAATGGCTCATCCAGCCAAGCTCGGCAAATTCCGACTGGTGGGCGTGGAACATGTAAAGCCCCGGCTCATGGTTGGCGTAAGACAGCTCCAAGATGCCGCGCTGGCCCTGGCACTGCATGATCGTGTCGACAATGCGCAGCGTCGGCGTGAGCGTCGTGCCGTGATCGAAATAGTCGAAGAAATTGGCGTGCAGGTGGAAGGAGTTGATGGGGTCGAATTCGGTGATGTTGATTAGGTAGATGCGCACCGGCCGTGTCCGCTCGATGCGGATCGGCCGCTGAGTATAGGCGAAAGGAATGGAATTGACGGCGTAGACCTCATTCTCGTCGTCGAAATTGGTGTCGAAGCCGTTCATCACCATCAGAAATTCCTGCCAGCTCTGGTTGGCCGGCGAGCCGTAGAGGCGGCTCGCCGCCTTCTCCGCCTCCTCAGGATGTCGGGCCGGGTCGGGATCGATGATGAAACCGCCGTACATGCCCTTGTGAATGTGCCGCTTCAGCGGCAGGGCATGGCAGTGATAGAGGTGGCACCCGAACGGAAAGGCGTCGAACTCGTAGGTAAACGTCTCCGCGGGTTGCACGAGCCCGGAATATTGCACTCCGTCCATGCGCCAGGAATGGATGCCGTGGAAATGGATGGTGTGCGGATGGGCGCTGCCGTTGTAGAAGCGGATGCGGAGCCGCTCGCCCTCCGTGCAGCGGAAGGTCGGGCCGGGGATGCGGCCGTTGAAGGTCCAGGCCGGGAAGAGGATACCCGGCGCGACCTCCACCTCCTTGTCGACCGCGACGACCTCCCATTCGCGCACGCGGCGGCCGTCGGGATCGGTGACCACGGTGCCGGTGTCCCAGTCCGTCAGGATCTTGTGGGCGTCGAAATCGTTGCGGACGTGATCGACGACGCCCACCACCGCGTTATCGCCGGCGGAGCCGTGAGCGCCATGCCCATCGGGCTCGGCGGCGCGGGCCGAACCGCCGGCTAGCTCGCCCATGGCGACCGGCGGCAGCAAAGCGCCGGCCAGCGCCGCCGACCGCATGAACAGCCGCCGCGTCAAACCCTGAAGCATCCCGCCCTCAAATCAGCGCACTAAGCAATGTGATGCTAATGATTATGCGAACGATTTGCAAGTCGCGGACTAGACGACGCTCTCCCTCCAATTCGGGAAAGCTCGGCCGGCGGAGCTTGGCCTAAACGCAACGTGCGGAGGCCCAGATCAGACGATGGTGTATTCGCCGGGATTCCAGTCCGCCTCCGGGTAGTGCGGGTCCATGTCCTCAAGCGTCCGTCGCACGATCAACGCAATCGCCGCGCTTCTCACCCATTTGCGGTCGGCCGGTATTACGTGCCATGGCGCCCATTCAGTCGAGCAGCGGCTCAGTGCGATCTCGTAAGCCGCCTGGAAATCCTTCCAGTGCTGCCGGTCCTCCAAGTCGCTCTCATGAAACTTCCAGCGTTTTTTCGGATCGTCGAGGCGCGCCTGCAGGCGCGCGCGCTGCTGGTCGTTGGAGATATGCAGCATGAATTTCAGGATTCTGGTGCCGTTCTCCGCCAGGATGTTCTCGAAGGCGTTGATCTGGTCGTAGCGCGCCTCGATCTCCGCAGCGGGCGCGAAGCCCCGCACCCGTGCGACCAGCACGTCCTCGTAGTGCGAGCGGTTGAAGATGCCGATCGTGCCGCGAGGCGGACAGGCGCGGTGCACCCGCCAGAGGAAATCGTGCGCTCGCTCCTCCTCGGTCGGCGGCCGGAAGGCGACGACATGCACGCCGAGCGGGCCGGTGGCGTTGAAGACGTCGCGGATCGTGCCGTCCTTGCCGCTCGTATCGGTGCCCTGAAGGATCACGAGCAGGGCTCGCTTATTCTCGGCGTAGAGGACGTCCTGCAGCCGGTCGATCTCCCTCGCGTCCTCGGCCATGCCGGCCTTGGCGGCGTCCTTGTTCTTGAAATGGAGGCGGCTCGCCGTGTCGCGCTCGGCGAGCCGGGCGTCTTCACCGGGCTTCACCATCAATTCGTCGAGTGAACTCATGCGGCGGATGTAGGGCGGCCATCGGCGCGAAAACAGTTCCCGGCCGGACCTGCTCGCATCACCATGTTCATGCCGAATCGGCAAACGGCGCGGCCTGTCGCAAGATTGCCTTCTTTTCTCCTTCACACTTCGTTAATCCGAAGGGGACGAGTTCCGAGGTCGTGTTGTGAGTACCCGGCAGCGTTACGGCCAGCAGCGCCTTGGTCCGGCGCCGAAGCGATCAGCGTTTGGCGGCGCGGAGGTGGCGCGCGCTCAATTGTCCTGGGGCGACATGCAGCCGATCCTGCTGCGCAGCGCCGCATTGGTCGGCCTTGTCGCCGCAATAGCCGTGGCAGTTTCTAGTGACGCTTTCTTCGCCGGGCCGGAGCCGAGGCCGGCGGAAGAGGCGGTCGTTCTGATCGTGCAGGAGGAGCCGGAGGGCGCCCAGAGCGCAGCGGCCGCAGCAACTCCAGTGGAGCCGATTGCAACCTCCGTTGCCGCGGCCGCCGCCGCTCGTCCGCGGAGCAGCGCGGAAATCGGGGCTTCGGTGCCGCTGTCGTTGCCCGACAGCGACGGGAGCGCGCCCGAGGCGGCGATTACAACTCATGCGCCTCCGGCCGCAGCGGCGCTTGCCACGCCATCCCCAGTCCCCGAACCGATAGCTGTTCCCCCCGCGGCGGCAGCCACGCCGGCTCCGCCGCAAACTACAACCCTCCCGTCGGCCGCAGCTGTGCCCCTCCCCGTGCAGGAACCGCCAGCGGAGCCCGCCTCCGTCGGCTCGCTCCCTGCAGTGGAATGCCCGCGCGACTGGGTCGGCGTGGAGGGCCAGACAGCCGGTGCCGGAACCTGCGAAGAATTGGCGGCGCTCCTGCCGGGCGATGCGAACCCCGCCGAGCAGCGCTTAATGGAGGCCGCTTCGCAGCGCGCCGCCGAGATCGCCGCCCTGCAATTCGTGCCACGCATCCCGAAGGCGCGGCCCGACCCGCCTCCCCAGCCTCGCAAAACCGCCCGCAAGGCCAAGTGGCCGGCCGGGCCGCCGCCCAATTGCGGCAAGAAGCACGCCTACTGGCGCTACGTCAGCAACGTGCCGACGTGGTATTGCAAGTGACACGTACGCGACTCGATCTCTTAAGAGAACGAGAACAAATCGAAACAGCTCTTCGATTAGACGCGTCGTTGCTTACTGTACACCCGGTCCGAGCAGTGGGTTACCGGGCACGATCAGGGGAAAGATCGGAGTGCCTCTGGTGAGTTGGTCGATTGTCTTCTGTGTAGGCGGGGGTCGACCTGAACCGGTCGCGGCTTCTCTGCGTAGCCGTGCCGGAATCTCGGGCGGCGGATTCGCGAAGAAAGAAGAGAACGGGCGGCGAAATGGGTAAGCCCGCGGCAAATTCCTTCCCGCCCTGGGCAGCGGTCACAGCCTCCGCCCCTGCCGGTCCGTTCAGGATGAACTTGACAATATTTACGTTGTTCCTGGATGCGCTCAGGCCAGCGGTCAGCGGCGCCCAATGGACAGCATTGAGCGTGTATTTCGCTTCAATGCTAGGCTTCACGTCGAGAGTAAACGTGTAAGCCACTTGGCCCAACGGGAGAATCTCACTCGTCTCGACAGGGAAGAGATAGTGGGGTGCAAGTTCCTCGCCGATGTCGATCAGCTTACGCGCTAACGTCCGATTCCCGACATATAATCCTCCTGAAATTCTCTTGTGCTGGAGCCGTCCCGTCAACCATCTGGTCTAAAATGTGCACGTAGTAATAATCGGCCGGCAGATTGTTGTAGCACGTGATCTCGGACGTCACTTCTGGGGCGACGGGGCCATGGATTGCTGGATTGACTGAGAACGGCTCCGACCATTGGGGAACAAGGAAAAGCATCGGGAGGTCAGTGCTGCCTGAATGCGTCACACTCGGGCCGAAACGTACCGCTTGCGAAACTACGGTCTTCACCTCGTCACTTTCAACTAAGTCTATGCCAAATTTGTAATCTGGCGTAAAGTTCGCGCATCAGGCTATTGTGTCACCTTAAGCTGCAACAAGAACTGAAGCATTCGGTTCGGCGATCTGCCCCATATATGATATTCGCGTCAAGGCTTAGATATCATCTTGACCTAAGCTGTCAGCCACAAATCGAACATTTCGGTTTTCCGAAGGCAGATCCAGCTATATGCATATTTTCGAAGGCGCTTAGCGAAATCATCTTCCCGAAGTCTGCAATATCGGACTCTCGACGATCCCGGTTCGCCGCCAGAAAGGTGTAGAGCTCGCACTTGGCCGCGCGGGGCGACCGTCCTGCTCGAAGGGAGCGAAGGGAAAGAGAGGAGAGAGAGAGAAGGAGGGGGACCGATTTGAGCGACCTCGAAAACGGGCACGCCGACGGTCGGATCCGGATGGTGATTAAGCGACGCGCAACCCGAGGACAAAACCGATACGGATGTCAACGTAATCAAAGCTCGCTGCATGAACGTGGCCCCCCACCGTCAACCTTGCGGCGAACCATTTTTCATTGAGTTTAAATCGAATGCAATCGTTTTCTTCGCACCCGACCGGCCAACTCCAGATGTCACGGCGGAGTCGATATTGCAGAATGCAACTATAGATTATGTGGCGAACCGATCTCGCTCTACTGATCGGGGTGGACAATAATTCGCTACCTTGAGAATGCCTTGTATTTGATGCGGTGCGGCTCGGTCGCCTCGGCCCCGAGCCGGCGCCGCTTGTCCTCTTCGTAGGCGTCGAAATTGCCCTCGAACCATTCGACATGGCTGTCGCCCTCGAAGGCGAGTATGTGCGTGGCGAGCCGGTCCAGGAACATGCGGTCGTGTGAGATGATGACGGCACAGCCGGCGAAATCCTCCAGAGCCTCTTCCAATGCAGCGAGCGTCTCGGTGTCCAGGTCGTTGGTGGGCTCGTCGAGGAGGAGCACGTTGGCGTTCGACTTCAGCATCTTGGCGAGGTGCACGCGGTTCCTCTCGCCGCCGGAGAGTTTTCCGACGGGCTTCTGCTGGTCGCCGCCCTTGAAGTTGAAGGCGCCGACATAGGCGCGCGAATTCATCTCGCGTTTTCCAGGCTGATCACCTCAGCGCCGCCGGAAATCTCTTCCCAAACGTTTTTGTTCGGATCCAGCGTGCGGCTCTGGTCGACATAGCCGAGCACCGCCGTGTCGCCGAGCCGGATGGCGCCGGAATCCGGCTCCTCCTGGCCGGTCAGCATGCGGAACAAGGTCGTCTTGCCGGCGCCGTTCGGGCCGATGACACCGACGATGCCGCCCGGCGGCAGCTTGAACGACAGCCCCTCGATGAGGAGCCGCCCCTCATAGCCCTTCGAGAGATCCTCCGCCTCGATCACTAGGTCGCCGAGCCGCGGCCCCGGGGGAATGACGATCTGCGCGTCGCGCGACTGCAGCCGCGCCTCGTTGGCCTTGAGGAGCTCGTCATAAGCTTTTATGCGCGCCTTCGACTTGGCCATGCGGGCCTGCGGGTTGCGGCCCATCCATTCGCGCTCGCGCTCGATGACCTTCATGCGCGCCTCGTCTTCGCGGCTCTCCTGGGCCATGCGCTTCGCCTTCTTCTCCAGATAGGCGGTGTAGTTCCCCTCGTAGGGGATGCCGCGGCCGCGATCGAGCTCGAGAATCCAGCCGGTGACGTTGTCCAAGAAATAGCGGTCATGGGTGATGATCAGCACGGCGCCGGGGAACTGCTCCAGATGCTTCTCCAGCCAGGCGACCGTCTCCGCGTCGAGGTGGTTGGTCGGCTCGTCGAGGAGGAGGAGGTCGGGCTCCTCCAAAAGCAGCTTACAGAGCGCCACCCGGCGTTTCTCGCCGCCCGACAAAGTGTTCACGTCGGCATCGCCGGGCGGGCAGCCGAGCGCGTCCATCGACATCTGCACCTTCAAGTCAAGGTCCCAGAGCCCCTGTGAATCGATCTTGTCCTGCAGGGTGGCCGCCTCATCGGCAGTCGCGTCGGAATAGTCCATCATCAGTTCGTTGTAGCGGTCGAGGACAGCCTGCTTCGCCGCGACCCCCTCCATGACGTTGCCGAGGACGTCCTTGGCGGGGTTGAGCTGCGGCTCCTGCGCGAGGTAGCCGACGCGCGCGCCTTCTGCCGCCCAAGCCTCGCCGGCAAATTCCTTGTCGAGCCCGGCCATGATCCGAAGTAGCGTCGATTTGCCGGAGCCGTTCGGCCCGAGCACGCCGATCTTGGCGTCCGGATAGAAGGAGAGGTGGATGTTCTCGAGGACCTTTTTGCCGCCGGAATAGGCCTTCGACAGGCCGGACATGTGATAGATGAATTGGCGCGCCATGGCGGCACTTCTCTCCGCGTCAGAAATTGGGGGAAAGGCTCCACCGTCAAATAGGCGAAGGCGCACTCGGCCGCAACTTCAGCCGCGGATCGGACCTATGCGGCAAAAATCCAGCCGCTGAGAAGCGCCTCCGCCGGCTCGCCGTAGAGATCGTGCGCGCCATGCCAGATCATCTCTAGTGCGACGTAGAGGATGATGAGAAGGCCGACATAGGCGATCCAGCGGTGCCGCTGCAGCAGCCGCGCGATGAACGACGCGGCGACCCCCATCAGTGCGATCGACAGGACCAGCCCGAAGATGAGCACGATCGGGTGCTCCAGCGCTGCGCCGGCGACGGCAAGCACGTTGTCGAGCGACATGGAAACGTCGGCGATGACAATCTGCCACGCGGCCTGCGCGAAGGTCTTGCGCGGCACGCCAGCCGCGATCGATCCGTCCGCGTCCAGATCCCTGCCGGCGAGCGCTTCTTCGGCGGCACGGTCCTCGGCCGCCGTGTGGCGCAGCTCGCGCCACATCTTCCAGCACACCCAGAGCAGCAGCAGGCCGCCGGCAACCAGAAGTCCCGGCCCAAGCTGGAGCAGCTGCGTCGTGGTGAGCGCGAAGACGATGCGAAGCGCCGTCGCCGCTGCGATGCCCATGAGGATCGCTTTGGCGCGCTGCTCCTTCGGAAGGCCGGCCGCAGCCAGGCCGATGACGATGGCGTTGTCGCCGGCCAGCACCAGGTCGATCATGATGACCTGGACAAGTGCGGTCAGCGCGTCCGCGGACAAAAGTTCATTCATGCGGCACCCATTGCTCGTTCGTGGACGCAGCCGCTTCGCTGTTCTTTCGGACGAGCCGATAGGACGGGCGGAGCCGCGGAGTGGTCGTCCAGTCCGACATCACAGCCGTTCGGCTGTCAGAGGGGCCCGGCCTGGCGCCTCACCTTTACTTAATGTTCGAGCCCCGCTCAACAATGCATCAGGGATTTTTGCTGCGGGCCGGCGTGCCGATCATTGCGGGACCGTCTGCAGAAAACGACAACCTGCTCCCTCCAGCACCAGACAGGTTAGCCGTCCGGTAAAGAAGGCGCCGGTATCGATGTTGATGCGATTCGCCCGCACTTCCGGCGCATCGACCGGCGTATGGCCATGCACCACCCGCGCGCCGAAATCGGCATTGCTGGCGAGGAAGGGCTCGCGAATCCAGACGAGGTCATCGGGGTCCTGATCATCGAGCGCGCGTCCCGGGCGTAGGCCGGCATGCACGAAGACATAGCCACCGAATTTCGCCAGGCGGGGCAGACCTTCGACGAAAGCGCGGTGGCTGGACGGGAATGCGGACAGAAAGGCGCTGCGCGCCCCGCCGACCGTCAGTCCCGAGATTGTATCCAGCGGCATCGCGCGATAGGACAACAGCGTCGCCAGTCCGCCATTGTGGAGCCAGATCGAAGTCGCTTGCGGATCATCGAGGACACGCAGCATCATATCCTCGTGGTTGCCGAGGAGGCAGATCCGCTCGTCCGCGGCCCGCCGACCAAAGATCAACCACTCTACGACATCGCGCGATTGCGGACCGCGGTCGATGTAGTCGCCCAGGAAAATCTCGATGCTGCGCTCCGGCGGCGCCCGCTCAATGTCGCCACCTATGTCGGCGTAAAGCGCCTCGAGCAGGTCGTAGCGGCCGTGGATGTCGCCGATCGCATAGACCCGCAAGCCTGCAGGGAGGCTTGGCGGCGCCCCCGATGCCTCGCGTCTGAACCAGCCGGTGAGTAAGCTCCCCCTCACGGCATCGGAATGTCCTGTGTGAATTTCGGGACCTGATAGCCTTTCTGAACGGCCGGACGAGCGGCGATCGACCGGTACCAGCGGGTCACGTTGGCGAATTCCGTGAGGTCGATTTCCTGCCATTGGAAACGCGCGATCCACGGGAAGATGGCAATATCGGCGATCGAATAATCGTCGGCGACGAAATCGCGCCCGTCCAGCCGGCGGTCGAGAACGCCGTAGAGGCGCCGCGCCTCGTTGCGGAAGCGCTCCTCCGCATAAGGTGCCTTGCCCCGGTTGAAATGCAGAAAGTGATGCGCCTGGCCGAGGAACGGCCCAATGCCGCCCATTTGCCACATGAGCCACTCCAGCGCGCGGTATCGCTGCTCGCCGCTGTGAGGCATGAGCCGGCCGGTCCTGTCGGCGAGGTAGACGAGGATGGCGCCGGATTCCATGAGAGCAAGGCCATTGTCGCGGTCGACGATGGCCGGGATCTTGTTGTTGGGGCTGATCCTCAGAAAATCCGGCTTGAACTGCTCGTCCTTGCCGATGTCGACTGCATGCGCCACGTAAGGCAGCCCGAGCTCTTCAAGGGCAATGGAAACCTTGCGTCCGTTCGGCGTCGTCCAGGTATAGAGATCGATCATCAGGACTTCCGGATTGGCAAGCAGGTAGGAGAACCGGCACCCTGTGATGGCGGGCGGCGGCGCGGCTGGCAAGTGGCTCCGAACGGGCCTCGTTCTCGGTTCTTCGCTTGATGGGCCTTTCTGTTTGTCTTCGCTTGATCGGGCATTTTTGCTTGCTCCAGGCAGCGCCAGCGCCAATCTGGAGGTCGAGAATACGGGAACGCGCAGCTGCGGCTTGTCCGCACACCTACCGGCCCGAATGAGGATTGCGAAACAATGCAGGAAAACAGCGTCAGAGTTCCCCTGTCCCGTCAGACCCGCATCCGGCTGATCGGCGAGCGCGGCAGCGCTCCGCAGCACAGCTATATGGTGCTCTTCCAGGGCCGCTACCGCGAGTTTCCCGTTACCAAGGTGCCAAACGAGGCCCTCGTCTACCGGGTCGAGAACGGCCGCCTAGCCGCCGAATTGGAGGAGCACGCGGCGGCGACAGGCGTTTCGGTCGAGGAACTCCGCCGGGGGGCGGAGACGCCGGAGGTGCAGGAACATCTCCACCGGCTGCTGGTTGCGAAGGCGAACGACCCGCAGGGCCCGATATTCGCCGAGCTGGAGCGGCTTGGAGAGCAGACTGAGCCGCTTCTCGTTCTCTTTGACGGAGTGGTGATCAACGGTAATCGCCGCCTGGCGGCAATGCGCGAACTCACCAAGCGCGACAGCACCGCATATACAGGGTTCAGCGAAGTTAGCGTTGCCGTCCTGCCGCCCGACACGGAGCCGCACGAGATCGAATATGTCGAGGCCGCCCTGCAGATGGCCCCGGAGACCAAGCTGCAATATGGCTGGCTCGACCGGCGCCTGAAACTGCGCAAGCAGCGCGAGGTGCTCCGCCTGCCGGTCGAGCAGGTGATGGCGGCTTACCGAATCGACAACCCGGCCGACATCGCCCGCGAGATCGCCGAGTTGGGGCTTGCCGAGCACTATCTCAAGGACTACCGGCACGAGCCGGCCCGATATTCCAGGATCGCCGATGCCGGGGAGCTTTTCATCGGCCTGCAGAAGCAGCTATCCGCGCTGCCCAATCCGCAGCAGGAATTCTGGTGCCTCGCCGGGTTCGCCCTAATCGACGGCCGCGACGCCGGTTCCGCCAATCAGCTGCAGAGGCTGTTCCCGTTCGCCCCGCCGGTTCCGGCCGAGCTGCCCTCCCTGGCCGCACGCCGACTGGCAAAACGGTTCGGCGTCGAATCCGCAGATCGCCCCGACGACGAGGAACTCAGCCACAATGAAGTCCAGGATCTCCTGGCGATCTTCCGCGACAAGCACAAAAGCGCCACGACCGGTCGGTCGATTGCCGACGTCCTCGACGAGCTTCGGCTCGAACACAACGACCGCCGGGCCCCCGAACGCATGTTGCAGAAGGTGCGCGAAGCGGGCCAGCTGATCGCACGGCTGGAGCCGGAGCGGCTCTCCCCGGATCAGTGCAGGCGTCTGCGCGGCGATCTGGCCGCCCTGCAAGCGCATGCCGCCTATGTCATGGGCGGCATCGAGGAGAAGCCCGTCGTCCCCGCGCTCTGGCATTATCCGAAAGCGATCATCCGCCCGCCGTACCGGAAAATCCCTTGGCGGATCATGCAGCGCATGGGCTGGTCGAGGTCGAGTCAAGGCGCCACGCCGGACACAGCTAAGCGGAATTGACATCACCGCTGCGCCCTCTAGGGTCGCGCGGGCTTCATCCAGGGTGTCGTAGCTGCGTGACTCAACGGCTGAGAAAAGCCGCGCGACGAGAACGCGCCCGCCGCCTTTTGGCCATGTACGTCGTAAGCGCGCTCCTGTTCCTCGTTCTCCTCGCGCCACTGTGGTTGCTGCTGCTCATCGCCTCGCGTCGGTAGCCGATCCCGGAACCAATGTTTTCGGTGACGCGTTGGGCACGGGATAGAGCGGGCAGGTCGAATGGCCGGTGGCAGGGAAACAGCGGCGCGGATGTGGCAGGCGGACAGCGTGATCGCGTTGCTTGGCAAGCTCGACCTCGAGCGGCTACCGCCCCATGAAGGTCGGGCCGTGGGAGAGGTTCAGGCGAAGGCCGTCGACGATTGGCTTGCCGCCTATATCGACCTGAGGGAAAGTGAGCGAAGGCCCGGTGAGCGGCCCCCGCTGCGATCGATGCGCACCTGCTGAGCGGCTTCAGCCGACCCGACTCTCCCGCGAGTGCTGGCACCGCTTGAGCTGAAGACTCTGCGTCAGGGCATGTGGTCTCGCACGGTCAGCACACCAAGAGCGCCCACCGCCCACAGGATGGCGGCGAAGATCAGCACGATCATGATACTGACTACACGGCGTGGATAAGCGGCTTCTTCGGCAAGGTTCGGCGTCAGGTAAACGGCGAGATAGGATTGCGTCCGATCTGCCTCCACGCGCGCCCGCTCCATCGAAGCCAATGCCGCCGCATAGGCCTTCTCGGCGAATTCTTGGTTGAGCATGAGCTCTTGATAGAGCGCCACGACGCTCGCCAGGGCACCGGAATCGGCGCCGGTCGCGGCATCGCCTGCTTCCGCCCCGTTGCTGTCGCTGCCATGCGAGATCTGTCCCTGCACGCGGGCGATTTCGGTGTCGAGAGCCGCGATGCGCGATTTCAGCATCTGAACGGAGGGCGCGTCATCCGAAAGATAGCCGGATAGGGCAGCGAGCTGGGTCTTAAACTCCGAGCGTTTCGACTCCATCGATGACACGATGCCGAGCGTCGATTCGGCCGTTATCGACGGGTCGAATTCGTTGTGCTTGATGCGGAACTGGAGCATGTCGGCCCTGGCGCCGCGCACGCGCAGCTCGGCCCGCGCCAGTTCGCTCGCGGCAAATTGCACCGCGTCGCGGCGGGCCTGGGCGGAGAGCTCGTTGACCAGGCGGCGGGTTATCTCGACGATTTCCCGCGCGATGGTTTGTGCATCTTCGGGGGTAAAGGCCTGAACGGTCACCGATACGGTTGCTTTTGTTGAATCGAAGAACACGTCGATCCGCTTGTTCCAGTATTTGACGAGTCCCTCCAGCGAAACACCGGGGTCAAGCCGGGTCAGGAAATCGGCCTCTGGATTGTCATAAATCTTCCGCAGCGACAGCCGTTGCTCCAGCTCCGCGACCATTTCGCGGCTGCGGATATAGTCGGTAACGATATAGGAATCGGAGGTGATGGTGGTGCCGGGCATGCCGGTCATCATCCCCAGCACGTCGGCCGTCTGCGTGTCGTTGCTCCGCACCGCGAAACTGGCTTGCGAAACATACTGATTGGCCGCGAAAACGAAGAAGTAGAGGCTCGCCACCAAGCCAGGCAGCAGGATGCAGGCCAGGAGAGAGATCATCAGCCACGGCTTGCGCTTGCGGGCGCGCTTCTGATTGGCTTCCTCGTGCAGCCGCCGCACGATGTGGATGACTTTGTTTTTTTCGTTTTCGGCAGGCAAATTCACGTCCGGGACAGCCTTGCCGGGCGGGATCACCTTCGGCTTGCGCGCCTTGGCAGCGATCGCGGGCGGCGCCATCACCGCCTCCTCCGCAGGCACCTCGGTCTTCTTTGATGCTTCTTCGACCATGAAAAACCTATTCGAAGGTGCCCAGATTGTGGGTGATGCGCTGATATTCTTTTATCGCATCCTCTAAATCATCGTAAAGGCGCAGTTCGCCCTGGGAAAGGACGGCACCCATGTCGCACAGATTGCGGACGGTGCTGATCGAATGCGAGACGACGATGAGGGAGGCCTGCTTCCGCTTGGCTTGGAAGACCGCATCGGCACGGGCTCTGAAGACGCCGTCGCCGACCGAGAGCGCCTCGTCGAGCAGGTAGCATTCGAAATCCACCGCCATGCTGACTGCGAAGTTGACCCGCGAGCGCATTCCCGACGAATAAGTGTTCACCGGCAGGTCGAAGTACTTTCCCAGTTCGGCGAATTCTTCGACGAAGCGCTCGACGCTGCGCGTTTCCAACCCATAGATGCGCGATACGAAGCGGCAGTTCTCGCGCCCTGACAGGTTGCCCTTGAACGCCGCGAAGCCGAGCGGAAAGGAGATGCGGGCGCGCCGCCTGATTCGGCCGCGATCGGGGTATT
Organism: uncultured Alphaproteobacteria bacterium; assembly: GCA_963846475.1. GTDB lineage: Bacteria > Pseudomonadota > Alphaproteobacteria > Rhizobiales > Afifellaceae > DASWJZ01. The sequence goes on from CAWJVZ010000004.1 coordinate 1,367,806, forward strand.
CGGAGCCGGCGATCATCTTGATCAGCGTCGACTTGCCCGACCCGTTCACCCCCAGAAGGCCAATATTTCGGCCGCGCGGAAATTCGCCGCTGAAGTTCTTCAGGATTACCTTGTGCGTTTTGCGCGTCCGGTAAGCCTTTGCCACGTTGTAGAATTCGATCATGCGTCAGGAGCCGGATTCACGACGTTTCGGACAGGAGCAGTTCGACGGAACGAGGCGGCGCAGACCATTCGCGCAGACGACGGCCGGGCTCGGCATGAGCATGTGCACCATACCTACAGCAAAACATGGCGGAATCGCGTTCACCCGAACAGCTCCCGCAAGGCCGGTGCAGGATGCGCCGATCTCGCCGGCACGTCGAGACGGCGCCGCGAAGGAACCCGGCCGGTGTTGCGTCAAAAGCACAAACTGCCAGCGGCCGGTCGGCACGTTAGCAAATTGGTTCCGATCTCCGGAGGATGGGTGGTATCAGAGAAATCCGCTGAGGCAGTTGATCATTCGCATGCGTTTCCTGATCTTGTTGGCAGTCCTGCCCTTGCTGGCAGCCTGCGGTGCCTTGCCGGCCGCAGGGCCGAGCACCGGCGCAATCCTCTCTGAGTCGCGTAACTCGGTCCCGTCCTTTGACGTGATCCCGCTGACGCCGCAGTTGGCCGATCGGCTCGCCGCCAATGAATTCGAGAGCTTTTCCTCGTCCTTCAGCGGCAGCGGTAGCCCCGCCGATCTGCGCATCGGCATCGGCGATACGGTGGTCGTGACCATTTTCGAGGCTGCCTCCGGCGGCCTCTTCTCCGGCGAGGGAGCGCTCGGCAACTCCGCCAAGAGCGTCAGCCTGCCGGCGCAGCCGGTCGCCCGCAACGGCCTGATCAGCATCCCCTACGTTGGTCAGGTGAGGGCCGCCGGCCTTACCCCGGCGCAAGTTCAGGCTGCCGCCGAGGCCGGGCTCCGCGACAAGGCGATCGACCCGCAGGTGATCGTCTCTGTGAAGAGCGCTAGCACCTTCGTGACCCTGACCGGCGATGTCGGCAAGTCCGGGCGGATTCCGCTCAATCTCGGCGGCGACCGCCTGCTCGACGTCATCGCCGAGGCCGGCGGCACCAAGGCGCCTCCCTACGAGACCTTCATCCGCGTGACGCGCGGTTCGAGTGCGGTCACCGTAAGCCTGGCGCGCGTCATCGAAGACCCCAGCCAGAACATCTTCCTCAGGCCGAACGATCAGGTCCACGTCTTCAGCGAACCGCAGACCTACGCCGCATTCGGCGCGACCAGCCGCAACACTACCTTTCCATTCAATACCGACAAACTCGATCTAGTTGAAGCGGTGGGTCGGGCCGGCGGCTTGAGTGACAGCCGTGCCAATGCAAGCGGCGTGTTCGTCTTCCGCTACGAACGGCCGGAAGTCTACGCGCTGGTGAGGGACGGCCGGCGCCCTCCGGTCATCCAGCAGGCCGGCGTTCCGGTCGTCTACCAGATCAACCTCAGGGATCCGAACGGCTTCTTCACGGCGCAACAATTCCTGATGCGCGACGGCGACATCCTCTATGTGACGAACGCTCCGTCCACCGATCTGGCCAAGGTGCTCGGCACGATCACCGGCACGCTCGGACAGGTGCAGTCCACCGCTGGCTTCGCCACCACCGGAGCCGGACTTGGGACACTTGTCGAGTAACGAGGGAGGCGGCCGGCTCGGCCGCCTCTGATCGGGCCCGACTCGCGCATTCTTGGGGCCGGCGCAGAGGTTCGTCCGCACCTGAATGGACCAAGCCAATCAGAGAGAGTCGCCGGCGCGCAGCGAGGAGCATCGGGTCCGCCGCCGCCGCGTTCTCTACATCAGCGGCTTCGACCCGCGCGGCGCCACTCATTACCACCGCTTCCTACGCGACGAGGCCGCCAAGCACGCGGCCATGAGCGGCGAGCCCATCGCCATCGGACCGCGGCGGACGATAGCGCCGCTGGTCCAGGCCTGGACCGTCGCGGCCGGCTCCGCCGCGGATCGCGTCGAGACGGAATACGAATTCCTTCGCTGGGACGACATCGTCCGAAGATACTGGCCGCGCGGTTCATGGCGCATGTGGGCCACCTGCGTCTATGCGACCTGGACCTACCTCAGAGCGGGCGTGACCGCAGCGGCGTTCCGCACCTCCTATCCGATCGGCATCACCACGATTATCCCCGGCAGTTTCATCCTGGCCCAGATCCTGCTGATCGCGCTCGCCGGGGGGCTGTTCCTCGGCCTTGTGCCGGCCTTCACCGGCCTGCCTTGGTGGAGCGGCATCATCCCGGCTGCCGCAGCCGCCGCGGCGACCGTAATCCTCGGGCGCCGCATCGAGAAAACCTTCCAGGTCTTCTGGAGCGGCCGGATCGGCGCCTTCACCATCATCGACGCCCGGCGCCAAGTCGAGGGCATCGAGGCGCGGCGCGACGCCTTCGCCAACCGGCTGCTCGCCGCCGTTGAGTCAGGCCAGGACGATGAGATCCTCCTCGTCGGCCACAGCCTGGGGACGCCGCTCGCCGTCTCCGCATTGGCGCTGGCGCTCGAGCGCAACCCCGACCTCGGCCGGTCCGGGCCGGCAGTGTCCCTGCTCACCATAGGACCGACAACGCCGATGCTGAGCCTGATGCCGGAGGCAGAATGGTTCCGCTGCCATTTGCGCATCGCCGGCGCCGCCGCCGCCGCGGGCGTGTCTTGGACCGAGTTCTCGGCGCCGCCCGACGGAGCCTGCTTCGCCCTCATCGATCCGGTGGTTCTGCCCAACCCCGGCTATGTCAGGCCTGACGGCAGCCCGCCCTGTCCGAGGATTTTCAACGCGCGCTTCATGGAGCTGATGGATCCCGCCACGTACGCCGAGGTGAAGCGCGACTGGACCCGCATGCATTTCCAGTATCTGATGGCCGGCGACCGCCTGGGCCGCTACGATTATTTCAAGATCATCGCCGGGCCGCTCCGCCTGCAGGACCGCTATGCCGACAGCGACAGCATCGAGGACTATTCCGGCCTGAGAATGTTTTCGCGATGACCGATTTCCTGCCCCCCAAGCCTGAGTCGCATCAGCGCAAGCTGTCGCTGTTCCGCCGGCTCAGCAAGGTGCGGAACTCGGCGCTCGCCGTCGTCTACGACCGCTCCTATTCCATGCACCTCGGGGACGTCTGGACGCCGCTCCGCATGGTCTATTTCGTCAACCAGCCGGAGCTCGTCGAGCGCATTTTGGTGAAGGAATGGGAGCACTTTCCCAAAAGCAATCTGATGAACACGATGCTGGAGCTGCTGCTCGGCGAAAGCATCTTCATCACCAACGGCGCGCTCTGGCGGCGGCAGCGCAAGATGATCGACCCCGCCTTCGAGGGGGCCCGCGTGCAGGATGTTTTTCCGCTGATGCGCGACGCTGCCGTTGCGATGAGCGGACGGCTCTCGCAGCACCACGACGGCGCGATCGTACCGATCGACGTGGAGATGATGCATGTCGCCGCGGACATCATCTTCCGCACGATCTATTCGCGCCCGTTCCGCCGCGACGAAGCGACGACCATTTTTCGGGCCTTCAGCCGCTTCCAGGAGCTGGCTTATGCGCGCGGCGTCTGGTCGATGGCGGGCGTGCCCGATTGGCTCTCGATCGGGCGGCTCCGCGCCGGCCGCCATGCCCGCATCATCCGCAATCTCCTGAACTCCGCGCTCGACGAGCGTCTTGACGCGCCGGACGCCGAAGAGCCGCGCAAGGACATCCTGTCGTCCCTCCTCAAGGCGCGCGACCCGGACACCGGCGAGCCGTTCACCCGCCGGGAGCTCGTCGACCAGATCGGCATCCTGTTTCTCGCCGGCCACGAGACCTCAGCCTCGGCGTTGGCCTGGGCTCTCTACCTCCTCGCCAATCGCCCGGACATCCAGGAACGGCTGCGCCGGGAAGCGGTCTCGGTCTTCGGCGAGGGCCTGCCGGAGTTCCGCCATGTCAAGCATCTCCGCCTGGCCCGCGATGTCTTCCGCGAGACCCTGCGGCTTTATCCGCCTGTCGCATTCATCCCGCGTGACGCGACGCGTACCGAGGCAATGCGTGACAAGATCGTGAAGGCCGGCGCCATCCTGATGATGTCCCCCTGGCTTCTCCACCGCCACCGCAAGCTCTGGAAGCGCCCGGACGAATTCGATCCCGACCGCTACCTCGATTCGGATACGAAAACCTCCATGCGCAAGGCCTATATACCCTTCAGCGCCGGCCCGCGCGTCTGCCTCGGCGCCTCGTTCGCCATGCAGGAGGCCGTGCTGATCCTCGCCTGCCTCGCCCGCGAGTTCCGCTTCGAGCCGGCCCCCGGGCACACGCCGAAGCCGGTTTCGCGCCTGACGCTGCGTTCGGAGAACGGGATCAGGCTCAGGATGTTCAGGCGGCCGCCCGTGGACCACGCCGCGCGCGCCGAAGCCGCCGACCGCGTGGAGGCGCCGGCACAGTGCCCGTATCAGTAGACCGATTGAAGGGCAGGAGCCGCCTCAGCGGGGGGCTTGAGCTGCTGAGGCGGCTACCACGTCGGAAACGACCGATAAAGAGCGTGGCGCGCATCAACGGAGCCGGCCCGAATTGGTTCTGTGCCAACGGTCACAGTTATGGAGGAGCACCGTTCATTTTTCGTGAGAAGGGGTACGCTTCGTCCGGTTTACTCCGGCAGCAGCTCGCCTGATCCACCCATTTCCGCGGGGACGTCCTTCTGCTTCGGCAGGCGGTCCTTCACGGGCAGGACCGTCTCTTGGTAGTTCACGTGCAGAGCCGGTTTGAATGGCAAGTCGGGAATGACCGCGACATAAACGTCGGTGAGGGACCAGAGGGGGTGCTCGGTGAGCAGATGGCCGCCGCAGGTCTTGCACCACTGCCTGATGCTCTTTTCGGTCTTCTGATAGCGCCCGACGTTTTCGGCGCCCTTGGTGATCCGCACGGCCGCTGGAGGCCACAACGAGAATGCGTTGACAGGCCCTGCGGACCACTCGCGGCAGGAGTTGCAGTGGCAATAGCCCATAGCGGCGGGCTCGCCGGTGACGGTGAGCTCGACGGCCCCGCAGAAACATCGACCAGTGTAGACGTTTGTGTCGCTCATTAGGATCGCTCCTTGATCCAGCTGGGTCCGCTCAATGAGCGAAGCCCAATCCAAGTGGCCGCGCAATACCTTTCGCTGCAGACGAGAAAAGGCGCTCGCGCCGGGCCGCGCTGACGCGACAGGCCCTGCTCGGCATTCAGGCTGTTGCGACGGAGCGCCTGGTAGCCTGCACTACTATCTACTGGCCGCCCCCGCCGAGCGCGGTTAGGGTCGCGCCGCGTCGAGGCTCCGATCCTCGCTGAGCGCCCGGCCGGACGAGCATGGAAGAAATCCCGTCTGATACACACTGCCCGATGCAGGATTTCGTGCCGCCGAAGCCGGCCGCGCCGCCGCGCCGGTTCTCCTCCCTCATGCTCCTCTTCAAGGCCGGGCGCTCGTCGCTCGGCGTAATCTCCGACCGCATGTACTCGTCCTACATGGGCGAGATCTGGTTGCCGCGCCGAAGACTTTTCCTGGCCTCACATCCCGCCATCGTCGATCGGGTGCTGGTCACCGAGAGCGACCGCTTTCCCAAGAGCCAGATGATGCGGTCGATGCTGTCGCTGCTGGTGGGCGATGGCGTTTTCGTTTCCAACGGCGAGCGCTGGAGGAAGCAGCGGCAAATGATGGATCCCGCGTTCGAGCAGGCGCGCATCCAGGATGTGTTCACGCTCATGCGCGACGCCACCGAGGCGATGGGTGCCCGCTTCCGGCTGCATGCCGACGGCGATATCCTGGCCATTGACGAGGAGACCACCCACGTCACGGCCGACATCATCTTCCGCACCATCTTCTCCCGCGAGCTGACGCGGGACGAATCGGCCAAGATCTTTCACGCCTTTGCCCGCTTCCAGAACTCTCATCCACCGGTCCGGCATCTGGGTGCTCGCGGGAGTGCCGAAAATCCTGCTGCCCGGCTGGGCATTCGCCGGGCGGCATGCCCGCACCATTCGCGCTCTCCTGGAGCGGGACGTTGTGCGTCGCATCGAAGAACGCGCCGCCGGCCGCGACCTTCCGCGCAAGGACATTCTGGCGTCGCTGCTGGAAGCTGCGGATCCGGAGACCGGCGAAAAATTCAGCCGAAGCGAACTCGTCGACCAGATCGCGGTGATGTTCCTCGCCGGCCATGAGACCTCCGCCAGCTCGCTGGCTTGGGCTCTCTATCTCATCGCCATGCGCCCGGACATCCAGGCGCGGATGCACTCGGAGGCTGCCGCCGTCTTCGCCGGCCGCAAGCCGGAATTCTCCGATATGAAGCGGCTGAAGCTCGCCCGCGACGTGTTCCGCGAGACCCTCCGCCTCTATCCGCCCGTTCCGCTGATCAGCCGCGATGCCACCAGGAAGACCAAGCTTCGCGACAAGCTGGTGAAGAAAGGCGCCATGGTGTTCATCTCGCCATGGCTGATCCACCGGCACCGTAAATTATGGGATCGGCCCGACGTGTTCGACCCGGACCGCTTCGCCGATCCCGCCAGCAAGGAATCGCTTCGTGCCGGGTATATCCCGTTCAGCGCCGGCCCGCGCGTCTGTCTCGGCGCCTCGTTCGCCATGCAGGAGGCGACGTTAATTCTCGCTTATCTCGCCTTGCACTACCGTTTCGAGCCGGTTTCGCACCATACGCCCGTGCCGGCTATGCGGCTCAGCCTCCGTTCAAAGAACGGCATCCGCCTCAAAATCTTTCGGCGCGAGACGGTGGCACCGGGGCCGCAACCGCTGGAATTTGACGGCGTGCCAGCAGAAGCGGGCTGTCCGTTCGGATAGTCCGGGCAGGAGAAAGGCTATTGCCGCAGCACGAAGGCGGACTTGGCCGCGGCCAGCCCTGCCTGTTCCAATTCGGCACGCGAGATTGTCGCGAGGTGGCTCGGGACCGCGGTGACGCCGAGCCGTTCCATGGCGCCCTCGACGGCAAGTTCCATGCCGATATCGGTGAAGAAACTGCCGTTGACCTGGGCGCGGCGGAGCACGACGCGGCGGAAGGCGCGGAAAAGTTCCGGGTCGGGCTGCGCCTTTTCCTGCCAGAAGCGGTCGAGCGAGCCCTGGAAGGTCAGCCCCGGCATGTCGAAGAGGGCACGGCCGAGCGTCTTCAGCGGGCGGTTGTGGTGGATGGCCGACAGGCCCGTCGTGCTATTCACCACGACGACACCGTGGCTCCTGGAGAGCAGCGTCGGCAGATGGCCGCCATCGATGACGAACACGCGGCCGCGCAGGCCGGAGCGGCGGGCGATGCGCTTTGCCTCGCGGCGGAAATTCACCAGGCCGTTGTCGAGCGGGTGCAGCTTCACCACCATCATGGCGTCGGAAGGCGCCTTTCTGGCGAAGGATTCCAGCACCAGCTCCATCACTTCCGTCATCGACTTGAAGCCGGAATGACGGCGAATCTGGAAGTCGGTCTCCAGCTGCAGCGGCAGCAGGTAGAAGCTGCGACTGGGGTCGGTCACGTATTGCTGGACGCGCCGCATGTAGGGGCGTTCGAAAGGCCGTCTCGCGAGCCGCTTCAGCCAGCCGCCGAATTCGGCAAGCGGATGGTGCGAGCGGTGACGACGGTAGTGCGGGAACAGCGGCGCCAGCAGCAGCGTCGAAATCTGGTTGACGCCCTCCCAGATCACCCGCCGCGTGAACCCGCCGCTGACGGAGCGCACCGGCAGTTCCGGCTGATGATCCCGTGCCGCTTCGGCGCTAAGCGCCTCGCCGTCGCGCGGCAGATTGGAAAAGGCGTTGGTGCCGTCGCGCTCCAGGGTGATCCAATCGGGCCGGAAATAGCCCTCCTCGAACACATGCACGGCAATGCCGCGCGAGCGCGCCAGCTCGATCGCGACGCGGTGGTAAGGCCGGCAGTCGCCGAACAGGATGATGTCGGTAACGGCGGACTCATGCAGGAAGACGCCGAGAAAGCTCCGCCATTCGGAGAAGCGGCCGCGGAAATCCACCGCGCCGAGCTTTGGCCAGAAAACCCGGTCGCCGCCGCACAGATTGATTCGGTGTACCGCGTGGCCCCGGCTGGCGATCTCGCGCCCGAGCCGCACGAAAAAGGGAGTTGCCAAGCCTTGCAGGAAAAGAAACGACCGCTTGCTGCCGAAACTCACCACCATCGAGCACCCCTTCGACCAAGTTCCAGCTTGCGCTTCTCGGTGCCACAATGCCCCGACAATCTCAACCGCCTCCGCGCAGCCGCAGGTGTAGCATGCCAAACCGGATCAGCAACTCCCACATGGCTGCTGCGCGCGCCACGGCGCCGAATAGGGTGCGAAAGGCGACACCTGTTGCACTTTTGCATGGGCCCGCGCTAAGCGGCGCGCTGGATGGAGCAGATCGCAATCCTGACCAGCGGGCTTTGGCGGCTCCGCGACGAGGTGGCCGCGCTGACCGGGATGGAGCCGGTGCGCTACGATGTCATGCGGCGGCCGGACTTCGCTGCGGTTGGCGGCTGGGGCCACAAGCCGACCGCCGATCGCGCCCGCCGCCTCGCGCAAAAATCCGGCAGGCCGTATATCGCCTTCGAGGACGGGCCGCTCCGTTCGGTGCGGCCGGGACCGGCCGAGCCGCCGCTCAGCATGGTGGTCGACCGCTCCGGCATCTACTACGAAAGCGCCAGGCCGTCCGATCTCTTAGACGCGCTGGCAAACCGCCCGCGCTTCACTCCGTCCGTCATGGCGCGCGCGCGCCGTGCCTTTGAGCAGCTCAGGGTGCTGCGGCTGTCAAAATACAATTCCGGCCCGGAACGCACGCCCGCCGAGCTCGGCCTCTCCGCAAGGGCCGGCACGGCGCGTTCTGGTGCTCGACCAGGTGCGCGACGACGCCTCGATCGGCGGTGCGCTGGCGGATGCGGCCTCGTTCCAGAGCATGCTGGCCGCCGCGCTCGCCGACAATCCCGACGCTGAGATCGTCATAAAATTGCATCCGGACGTGCTGTCCGGCCGCCGCTCCGGCTATTTTTCGCAACTTGTGCCGCACGCGCGGCAAACGCTCGTCGCCGAGCAGGTGAACCCCTGGTCGCTACTCGACGCGGTCGACTCCGTCTATACCGTCTCCTCCGGACTCGGCTTCGAGGCGGCGCTGGCCGGTAAGCGCGTCGTCACCTTCGGCTCGCCCTTTTATTCCGGCTGGGGCTTTACCGACGACCGCAGCCCGAGACTCGAGCGGCCGGCGCAGATCGAGCCGCTGAACCTCTTTGCCGCCTATTATCTCGATTATGCGCGCTATCTCGACCCCTATACGCGCCGGGAGATTTCCTTCGAGGAGGCGGCTGGAAAGCTTGCCTGGCTGCGCGATCGCTTCATGTCGAACGCCAGCCGCTCCGTCTGCCATCGAATCACCCGCTGGAAACGCGCCACTGTCGACCGCATGCTGGACGGCCCGGCCGGCCCGCCGCTCCATGCTGCCGATCCGGGCAACGCCGTCCGCCTGGCTCGCCAGCAGCAGGGCCAGATCGTCGCCTGGTCGTCGCGCGGCACGCAGCGCCTGGACGAAGCCTGCCGGGAGGCCGGAATTCCCCTGGTCCGCGTCGAGGACGGCTTTATCCGCTCCGCCGGCCTCGGCGCCTCGTTCATCCGGCCGCTGTCGCTGGTCTTCGACCGGCGCGGCATCTATTACGATTCCGCCGCGCCGAGCGACCTTGAGGCCTTGCTGCAGGCGGGCGATTTTCCGCCGGCGCTGCTGGAGCGCGCAGCAAAGCTCCGCGAAAAGCTCGTCGTCGCCGGCACGACGAAATACAACGTCCATGCCGCCGGCAAGATCGCCATCCAGGGGGGCGGTCGCCCGGTCATTCTGGTGCCCGGCCAGGTGGAGGACGACGCCTCCATCCAGAGGGGATCGCCGCGTCTCAAGCGCAACATCGACCTCCTCGCCGCGGTGCGCCAGCGCCACCCCGGCGGCTACATCGTCTACAAGCCGCACCCGGACGTGGAGGCCGGTTTTCGGCGCGGCCGCGTGCCGCAAAAGCTCGCCCAGCAATACGCTGACCGGATCGTCACCAATGCCTCGATCCTCAGCCTCATTGCCGCCGCGGACCGGGTAGAGACGATGACATCGCTCGCCGGCTTCGAGGCGCTCTTGCGCAGCAAGCCCGTCGCCACGCACGGCCAGCCCTTCTATGCCGGCTGGGGCCTGACGGAGGATGTTTGCCCGCCGCCGCGGCGCAGCCGCCGCCGCTCGCTCGACGAGCTGGTCGCCGCCGCCTTGATCCTCTATCCGCGCTATCTCGACCCGGTCAGCGGCCTGCCCTGCACGCCGGAGCTTCTGGTGGAGCGGCTCGCCGCCGCCGGCCAGCTCCCGCAGACGCCGGTCCGGACGCTGATCCGGCTGGCGCAGATCGCCGCCGCCCGGGCGCTCCACCTCGGCCGTACGGCCAAGCAGCTTGCCCGCCGCACCGCCTCATTCGGCGGCTAGATCCCGCCGCGATGTTCAGGATGAAGCAATTCTTGTAGGGTCCGGTTGCCGTTCGGTTTTCCGGAAAAATCCTCGATGCCGAACATCGCCCGAACATCGCATCCTCTATAACGAGCAAGCGCCGAGCCGATCAGAACATGCCATCCTCGTGCGGCTTGTTCGCCATGGTTTCGGCGGGGCCTGCGCCGGCTGCGTCGCTGTCACCGGCGCCACGATTGGCCGCCAGCAGCGTCAGTTTCCGTTCGTCCTCGGCCGCCTCCGCCAGCAGCCATTTGCGAAATGCGGCGATCTTGGGCAGTTCGGCCGCCGCCTTCGGACAGACGATCCAGTAGGCATAGGAGAGCGGCAGGCGAAGCCTGAAAGGCTCGACGAGGCGGCCGCCGATCAGGTCCCAGGCGGCGAGCGCGGTGCGGGCAAGCGCCACGCCCTGGCCGTTCACCGCGGCATCGATCCCCATGCTGGCCTGGTTGAAGATCGGCCCGTGCTCCACGTCGGCGTCGGTGACGCCGGCGGCGTTCAGCCATTTCATCCAGTCCTTGCGGCTTTCCAGGTGGCGGCTGTCGAGGTGCAGGAGCGTGTGGCGGCGCAGATCGGCGGGCTCGCGGAGCGCGTCCGGGCCTTCGAGGAGCTTTGGGCTGCACACCGGAAAAAGCTGTTCGGTGCAGAGGCGCGTCACATCGAGGCCCGGCCAGTTCCCCTCGCCGTGGCGGATGGCGACGTCAACGTCCTCGCGGGCAAAATCGACATGCGCCAGCGACGCGCTCACTCTGAGGTCGATGTCGGGATGCGCCTCGGCGAAGCGCCCGAGACGGTGCACGAGCCATTTCGTGGCGAAATTCGGGGATACGCTGACGGTGAGCACGCCGGCGGCGTGCCGATAGAGCAGCCGTTCCGTGCCGAGGGCAACGCGATCGAAGGCGTCGCGCACCACCTCCAGATAGAAGCGCCCGGCCTCGGTGATCGCCAGGCGCTGCCGCTCGCGATGGAAGAGGCTGACGCCGAGCTCTGCCTCGAGCGCCTTCACCTGGTGGCTGATGGCGCCTTGCGTGACGCAGAGATCCTCGGCGGCCTTGGTGAAGCTTTCATGGCGCGCCGCGGCCTCGAAGGCCCGCAGAGCGTTCAGCGACGGCAACCGGCGAGCCATGCCACCCGGACCTCATGAGATAATCTAAGGCTGACCCGAGAAAGGATGCTTTGTCGAGAGCCATCGGATGCGCCTAATACGCCGTCTCCCGGCCAAACGGGTAAGGGAGATGAGAAATGTTGAGGATTCCCGATGCTCCGCTGCCGTCCCACTGGCACCAGCACACCACCACGCCGAGCCACGATATCTGGCGAAGGATTTGCAGCGGCCTCTCCGTCCTGCTGCTGTGGATGGATCGAAGCGGCCAGCGCCAGGATCTCGCGGAGCTCGAAGATCGTCAGCTCCGCGACATCGGCCTGACACGCGACGAAATCCGCCGCGAATGCGGAAAACCGTTCTGGAGAGCGTAGCCCGGCCGGCATGACGAGTGCCGCCGTCGCCGGGCCGCGCAGAGGGGTGCCTCCTGCGCCTGGTTCGAGGGTTCGCTTCGCGAAGCACCTCACCATGAGGGTGTGATAGGGCGCAATTATCCACCACCTTCTCCTGAGGTGCGAGCCGCGCAAGCGGCGCGCCTCGAAGGATCGGATGACCCCAGCTCCATCCGGGACAGCGCCGCCGTCTTGACGATCTCCTAATGCGCTCGGGTCAGAAAGCCCATTCAGGATCGTATTTCTTTAATCATCCCTTTTGACCCGCAAGTAACGTCTCTGCGCTACAAGCATAGTCAAGACTGCAGGCGAAAGACCCGCAGCTTGTTCAGGTGTAAGGGGGCGTAAATGAAACATTGTCTTGTCGTTGACGATTCAAGCTCGATCCGCAAGGTTGCCCGGCGCATCCTGGAGGATCTCGACTTCCGCACCAGTGAGGCGGAGACCCGCAAGGACGCGCTCGACGCATGCCGCGCGGACATGCCGGATTGCGTCGTGGTCGACTGGCACATGCCGGACGGCGACGCCATCAGCTTCCTCTCCAAGCTTCGCGCCCTGCCGGGCGGCAACCGCCCGACGGTCATGTACCTGACCTCGGAGAACGACCCCGTCCAGGTGGCGCGGGCGCTCAGGAGCGGTGCCGACGCGCACATGATGAAGCCGTTCGACCGGGATTCCTTCCTGCGTCCCTTCGTGGAGGCCGGCCTCGTCTGAGGCCGCTTTCCGGGGCAAAGCGAAATCAGGGCGCCCCCGTCCTGACGCGGGCCCGGTATTTCCGGCCGAACCGGAAACCGGGTCCGCCTCGGCGGGGCTTGCTGAGTTGTTCAGCAGTATGCTGGACGCCCTTGCCGGGCAGACTCCCTCCTCTCCCACCGAAGCGGGGTGTTCCCCGCTTCGGCATTTCTGATGGCAAGTCGGGAACACCCGACTTTGCGCGGGAGAGGCCGAGCCGGGTGAGGGTTCTGGCGCAGCGTTCTACGATCTTGTCCCTCACCCGCTCGCGTTCGCGAGTCGGCCTCTCCCCGGAGGGGAGAGGAAAAGGATGGCGCGGCCGAGACGGCGTCAGGCGCTTTCGCGGTATTCCTGCTCGTCGGGCTCGCGCAGCACGTAGCCGCGGCCCCAAACCGTCTCGATGTAGTTCTTGCCCTCGGTGGCCGCCGCAAGCTTTTTCCTGAGCTTGCAGATGAACACGTCGATGATCTTCAGCTCCGGCTCGTCCATGCCGCCGTAGAGATGGTTCAAGAACATCTCCTTGGTCAGCGTCGTGCCCTTCCTGAGCGACAGGAGCTCCAGCATCTGGTACTCCTTGCCGGTCAGGTGCACGCGGCTGCCGTTCACCTCCACCGTCTTGGTGTCGAGGTTGACGCGGAGATCCCCGGTCTGGATGACCGACTGGGCGTGCCCCTTGGAGCGGCGCACGATGGCGTTGATGCGCGCCACCAGCTCGTCCTTGTGGAACGGCTTGGTCATGTAGTCGTCGGCGCCGAAGCCGAGGCCGCGCACCTTGTCCTCGATGCCGCCGAGGCCGGAGAGGATCAGGATCGGCGTCTTCACCTTGGCCACCCGGAGCGTCTTCAGGACGTCGTAGCCGCTCATGTCGGGAAGGTTCAGATCGAGCAGGATGATGTCGTAGTCGTAGAGCTTGCCGAGATCGACGCCCTCCTCGCCGAGATCGGTAATGTAGACGTTGAAGCTCTCCGACTTCAGCATCAGCTCGATCGATTGCGCGGTGGCGCTGTCGTCTTCGATCAGAAGGACCCGCATCCCAATCCCCTTATCAGCCCGATCGCCGCGGCCTTCGCCCATGCCGAACGGCGGGCAGATGAATCCGACGCACACGCTAGCTGCGAATGGTTAACAGAGTCTGTCCAAGAGCGGCAAGCGCGCGCTCTGAACATGTTTCGATAAACTCTTGAAACCATTTTCGAATCCATGCCCGGCGACGGCTCAAATTCCGCTTGAACTTCTGGCGCTAAGGATTCCCGCGGACTCGTAGTTTCCGGCTCGTGTGAGCCGGCCGTTAAAGGGCCGCGAGTTCGGTTTACCCCGCTTTAAATCCTGTGCTGCATGATTAATGCGACCCGTAAATGAAAGGTTACCGTCCGACGCCGTGTTAAGATTAAGGGCCGAAAAGCGGCCGGCGGCAGGGGCGGCAACTCGGGACTGGGGGAGTACCGCGTATGAAGTCACGAGACGCGCAGATCCGCATGAAGCGCTTCCAGATCGAGGAGCGGCGCCGGCAGGTGGGCCAGATCGAGACGATGATCGAGGAGTTCGGCCGCATGGTCGCCGACCTCGACATCGAAATCGCCGCCGAGCACCGGCGCACCGGCATCGACGACGAGAAGCATTTCGCCTATTCGACCTTCGCCCGTGCGGCCCGCCAGCGGCGCACCAACCTGCAGACCTCGATCGCCGATCTCGGATCGCAGCTGGAGACCGCCAAGGCGGCGCTCGACCTTGCCATGGCCGAGTTGCAGCGTGAGGAGGAAAAGCTGGAGCGGGAAACCGGCCCCGAGCCGGTGCGCCAGGCACCGGACCGGGCCGCGGTCTAGATCCGCGTTCGCGAAGATCTGAGTCGACGCGGTTCCTCCCCCGTCGCGAGCGATGGGGGAGGGGGACCATGCGAAGCATGGTGGAGGGGGCAAGTTCAAGCGCCGCGGCCGGCTTTCGCCCCCTCCACCGCCTTTCGGCGGTCCCCCTCCCCCGCTTCGCGGGTGAGGAACCCGGGCCCCGTTGTGCAATCCAATTGCGATTCCCGGCGCTAGTCTCGACCGAGCGCGTGGGCGGCGAGGCGCTCGTAGATCGGCAGCGCCCGTGCCTCGATCGCCCGCAGATGGGGATCGTCGAGGCGCGGCATCGGTCTGGGCGGCGCAAAGCCGGTCGAGCGATGCACCGAATCATACCAATGGGCCGCCCAGATCCCGTCGCTGACGCGCGGCCCAGGCGGCCAGCTCAGCATTTTTTCGCTGAACGGAATGCCCAAGGCTTCGCAGAGGCTCGTTAGGGCGCGCCCCGGAGCGGCCAGCAGGGAATCCGCGTCGAGCACCGGCGGGGCGCTTCCCATGATCGAAGCCGCTTCCTCGAAAAGCTCCTCCTGCTCGGCGAAGCCGATGTCGCGCAGCTCCACCTGTTCGCGTTTCGCCGCGTAGGAGGCGAGCACGCGCGCCGGGTGGCGGATGAGGAAGGCATGCCGGCAGGCGCGCATGAATTTCCGCCCGATCTCCGGCAGCATGTGATGCGTCATGTGTTTTTGGTAGAAGAGCGGCTTTCCGCCCGGCGGCGGGCCGGCGAGCTCTTCGGCCACTCTTCGCCAATCCGCTTCGTGATGGCGGAGCACTTCCTCGCGCATGGGATGGCCGATGCCGGAAATCCTCAAATAGGCGGCGTAGAAGGGCTCGTCGACGACGGCGCAATCCCCGCGATTCTCGAAGGAGCGCATCATTGCGGTCGAGAGGTTGCGCGGGCCCGACCACATGGCGATCCGGACGGGCCCAAAGGCGCCCTCGCCCGCTTCCGTCATTTCGACAGGACGTCGCGGTATTCCGGATTCTTACGGAAGCGCGAGGCGGCGAAGGGGCAGAGCGGAAAGATCGAAAAACCCTGCTGCCGCGCGTCGCTGACGGCGCGGGCGACGAGACGGTCGCCGACGCCCTGGCCGCGGAGCGCATCGGGAACTTCGGTGTGGTCGATGATGATCATGTGCGCGCCGGCGCGCGAGAAGGTCATCTCGGCCAGGTGGCCGCCGACGGCGAGGCGGTAGACGCCGCCCGTCGGGCCGTCGGTCCGCTCGATCGCCTCGCTGTCGCTCATCTGGTCGCCTTTCAGCTGCGGTAGAGCAGGTCCGCCCAATCCGGATGTGCCCTGAATTGGTCGCGGGCGAACCAGCAGGCGGGGACCACTTTTTGCCCGGCGGCACGGAAATCGTCCACGGCCCGCGCTACGATAGTCGCGGCGACGCCCTGGCCTCGGTGCTGCCGCGGCGTGCCGGTGTGAGTGATGGTGACGATGCCCGGGCGCGTTTCGACAAAATCCATCTCCGCCTCCGAGCCGTCGGGAAAGGAATAGACATAGCGGCCCTGCTTCGGGCCGCCCTGCAGGCGGATCTTTGTGGGATCGATGCTCATGGCGCACCTGTGTCGATCGGCGTCAGGGAGCGCCGCGCGAGATCCTTGTAAAGCCGGCTCAGCCGCTCGGTCGCCGGCCGGACGAGCGGACCCGGCTCGCCGATGAGCCGCCCGTCGACGCTCTTCACCGGCACCAGGCCGGCAAAGGTGCCGGTGACGAACGCCTCGTCCGCTCCGTAAACGTCGGTCAGCGAGAAGCGTTTCTCCAGGGCCGGCATGCCGGCGTCGCGTGCCACCTCCAGCACGTTGCCGCGGGTGATGCCGCCGAGGCAGTATTCCGGCGGGGAGGTCCATACCTCGCCGCGCCGCACGATAAAGAAGTGCGTCGAGTTGCACGTGGCCACGAAGCCCAGCGGGTCGAGCATCAGCGCCTCGTCGGCGCCCGCCTTGGCCGCCTGGATGCAGGCGAGGATGCAATTCAGCTTGGAATGGGAGTTGAGCTTCTGGTCCTGCTCGGCTGGGCCGGTGCGGCGGACATGCACGGTGAAGAGAGTGATGCCGTTCTGCAACACTTCGGGCTTGGGCAGCTTGTATTCCGGGATGATGACGATCGTCGCCGGCCCGATGGTCAGGCGGGGATCCTGGTAGGGGGTGCGCTTGACGCCGCGCGTCACCATCAGGCGGATGTGCACGCCGTCGCGCATCCCATTGGCGCTGAGGCATTCGAACAGGCGGGCGGCGAGCGCCTGGCGGGTGAGGCCCACCTCCATGTCGAGCGCCTTGGCGCCCTCGTAGAGCCGGTCGAGATGCGCGTCCAGGAAGGCAATTCCGCCGTCGATCAGCCGCAGCCCCTCCCAGATGCCGTCGCCGAGCACGAAGCCGGAATCGAACACCGAGACGAAGGCTTTTTCACGCGGCGCCAGCTCGCCGTTGACGGAGATCAGGATGCCGGCATTGCGCGGGTCGTCGGCATATTCGTGCGTCCCGGTCGTCATCAATCCTCCTCGCCGCGCAAGCCTTTACGCGCCGGCGGGGAGTCCGGGAAGAGCTTTGGTCATGGCGAGGGGAGGAATCCGGGCGGGGTGCGACGGCGAAGCGGCGGGCGCCGGTCGAGAGCCGCGGCGGCGGCGGTCAGGTCGGGCGGTATTTCTGGATCTTTGTGGTGCGCAGGCCCGCCAGGCCGTGCTGGTCGATCGACATCTGCCAGGAGAGGAACTCCTCCACCGTGAGCGTATAGCGTGCACAGGCCTCCTCGAGGCTGAGCAGCCCGCCGCGTACGGCAGCGACCACCTCCGCCTTGCGGCGGATGACCCAGCGCCGGGTGGACGGGGCCGGAAGGTCTGCGATCGTCAGCGGACTGCCGTCCGGTCCGATCACATATTTCACCCGCGGTCTGATATGTTCGGCCATAGATCACTCGTACGCAGAACAGTTCACGAGGCAACTTCTACGCCTGCCGCCTTAAAAATCGGCTAAGTCACATCCTTGAGTTTCCTTAAGATTTGGCAGGAGTTCTGCTTGTCCGCGACCACGTCTTGGGTGTAGGTCCGGCCGCCGGAGCACGCCTCATGTTGGATCTCGACCTCGGCCTTCCCCCACCGCGCGCCAAGACGCGCGTCGTCGTCGCCATGTCGGGCGGCGTCGATTCGTCCGTCGTTGCCGGGCTGGTGAAGCGGGCGGGCTACGACGTCGTCGGCGTGACGCTGCAGCTCTACGACCACGGCGCCGCCACGCACCGCACCGGCGCCTGCTGCGCCGGCCAGGACATCCACGACGCCCGCCAGGTCGCCGCCAAGCTCGGCATCCCGCATTACGTGCTCGACTACGAGGCGCGCTTCCGCGAGGCGGTGATCGAGCCGTTCGCCGAGAGCTATGCGCGCGGCGAGACGCCGATCCCCTGCGTCTCCTGCAACCAGACGGTCAAGTTCGCCGACCTCCTGGCGACGGCACGCCAGCTCGACGCCGACGCCATGGCGACCGGCCATTACGTGCGCTCGCGCGACATCGGCGGCACGCGGGCGCTGTTCCGCCCGGTCGATCTCGACCGCGACCAGAGCTATTTCCTGTTCGCCACCACGCAGGAGCAGCTCGATTTTTTGCGCTTCCCGCTCGGCGACCTGACCAAGGATCAGACGCGGGCGGTCGGCGCGCGAGCTTGGCCTTGCGGTGGCCGACAAGCACGACAGCCAGGACATCTGCTTCGTCCCGCAGGGCCGCTATACGGATGTCGTGGAGAAGCTGAAGCCCGGCGCCGTCAGGCCGGGCGACATCGTGCATGTCGACGGCCGCGTGCTCGGCCGCCACGAGGGCGTCATCCGCTACACCGTCGGCCAGCGGCGCGGCCTCGGCATCGCCTCCGGGTCGCCGCTCTTCGTGGTCCGCCTCGACGCGGAGAATGCGCGCGTCGTGGTCGGCCCGCGCGAGGCGCTGGCGACGCGGAGCTTTGCGCTTCGCGGCTTCAACTGGCTGGGCGACGGGGCGTTTCTCGAAGCTGCGCGGCGCGGTCTGCCGGTCCATGCGCGGGTCCGCTCAACGCGTCCTCCCGCCCCTGCCACGCTGGAGCTGCGGGACGGGGCTCCCGTCGTGCAGCTTGCCGGCGACGAAATGGGCGTGGCGCCGGGCCAGGCCTGCGTCCTCTATGACGGGGAAGGCGACGAAGCGCGCATCCTCGGCGGCGGCACCATCGCCGCGGGGTTCACGACTGCCGAGCGCGCCGACGCGGCCTGACCCGCCGGACCATTCAAAACAACGGGCTCACCAGCGGACGGCCCTCGAACAGAGCGGCGAGATTGGCGAGCATCATGTCGCCCATCGCCCGCCGCGTCTCCACGGTGGCGCTGCCCTGGTGCGGCTGCAGCACGACGTTGTCCATCGCGAAAAGCGCCTCCGGCACGTTCGGCTCGTCGACGAAAACATCGAGCGCCGCACCGCCGAGCCGCCCCTCCTGCAGGGCGGCGACGAGGGCCTCCTCGTCCACCACCGAACCGCGCGCCACGTTGATGAGGATCCCCTCCGGGCCGAGCGCGTCCATGACGCGCCGGTCGATGA
This sequence comes from uncultured Alphaproteobacteria bacterium, assembly GCA_963846475.1. GTDB lineage: Bacteria > Pseudomonadota > Alphaproteobacteria > Rhizobiales > Afifellaceae > DASWJZ01. Next base: position 1,386,871 of record CAWJVZ010000004.1, read on the forward strand.
GCTTTTCGGTGTCGCGGCCGCCCGGCACGATGACGATCAGCGCGGCGCTGTCGCGGGCGAGTTCCTCCAGGTGCGGATAATAGCGGTAGGGCGCGTCCGGCCTGGGGTGGCGGGCGAAATAGGCGACCGTGCAATGGAACGGCTTCAGCTTTTCGGCGATGACCCGGCCGATGCGCCCGAGCCCGACGATGCCGACCTGCCGCCCGGCGATGCCGCGGGTGAGCGGCGGATCGCCTTCGCGCACCCAGCGTCCCTCCCGGACGTAGCGGTCATAGGCGACGAGCTTGCGCGTCGCGGCAAGCAGCAAGAGGATGGCAAGGTTGGCGACGTCGTCGTTGAGGACGTCCGGCGTGTTGGTCACCTGCACGCCGCGGCTCCGGGCATGCTCCAGAGGCAGCGTATCCGTGCCGACGCCGATCGAGGCGATCAGCTCCAGGCCGGGACAGGCGTCGATCAGCTCGACGGGCGCGCCATAAGAATTGTTGGTCGCGACGGCCCGTATCTTCGGGCCCTGCTCGCGCAGGAACGCTTGCCGGTCTTCCGCCTTGTCGAGCCGGTGCAGGGTGTAGAGCTCCTCCAGGCGCGCCATGACATGCGGCGGCAGCTGGCCGGTGACGATTATGTGCGGCTTCATCGGATCTCCTTGGCTGCCGCCACTATCGGCTGGCGCCCGCGGCGGCTCAACCCGGCAAGTCGCGGCGGGTCAATCGACCGCACTCATGCGCCGCCTAAGGAACCGTGCGAAGCGCAGCGGCGTTGATGCCGCGCCGAACGGGGGCGACCAGACGACGAGCCGTTCGAGCCAAGCGGGACCCCGGCCGCGTTTTCCGGGCGATGGAGAACAGCACAATGACGCTCGGGACAATAATTCTCATCATCCTGATCATCCTGCTGATCGGCGCGATACCGTCCTGGGGCTACAGCCGGGGCTGGGGATACGGGCCGTCCGGCATTTTGGGCGTGATCATCGTCATCATCATCATTCTCCTGCTGATGGGACGCCTCTAGAAGGCCCGGTGCACGGCTGATGGCGGACGCGCGGTTGATGCCGCCCTCCTAGTGCGCCATCAGCACCGGCAGCGTCATATCGCGCAGAATGCGCGTCGTGGCGCCGCCGAACACGGTCTCGCGGAGGCGCGAATGACCGTAGCAGCCGAGCACCACCAAGTCGGCGCCGAACTCCACCGCGCCGCGCAGGATTTCTTCGGGCACCGAGCGGCCCTGGCTGCGCGACACGGCGGCGGCGACGGCGTTCACGCCGCGGCGGGAGAAGGCGCGGGCGATCGCGTCCATGGTGGCTGCGCCGCGCGAGCTGTCGACGGCGAGGAACCTCACCTCGGCATCCGGCTGAAGCAGAGCGAGGCTGTCGAAGGCTGAGCGCGCCGCCTCGCGCGAGCCGTTCCAGGCGATCAGCACGCGCCGGCCGAGCGACCGCACTTCTGCCGAGGATCGGCACGATGAGCACCGGCCGGCCGGTGCCGAGCACCAGCTCGTCTGGGCTGTAGCCGGCTGCAGCCGGGATGCTGTCGTGGTATTGCGTCGCGACGACGAGGTCGGCGGTGTTGCACCAGGTCGAGGCGGCCCGCATGGTCGGCTCATCGCCGAGTGTCCTCGTTGCTCCACTCGAAAGCGAGGCCGGTCAGCTCGACGCGGCTGCGGAAGGCCTGCTCGATGGCCCTGGCGTCCTCCTGGAAGGCCTCCTGCTGGGCGACGATGAATTCGGTGCTCATCGACACGGTGGCATCGGCGTAGACGACCACGGCCGGCAGCACATGAACGCCGACAAGGGTGGCGCCGAAGCGCTCCGCGAGCGGAATGGCGGTGTCGAGCAGCCGCGTCGCCAGCGTAGCCGCCGGCAGGTGGACCGCAATGGTCTTGATGCTGTCCGTCATGGCCCGTCCCCTGGAAAAAGCCGGTGCCGGCCGAACAGCTCAGCGGCAGCGGGCCGGCGGAGCGATCTTACCGGCAGCCAAGCCGGCGCACAAATCCGCCTTGCGCCGGCTGGCCGGGGGCAAAATGGGGCGCGGGCCGGCGGGAGGGCGCCGAAGCTCCGGTCTTTACCAATCATTCACCAAACGGTTGCGCTCGGAGGACGACGTAAGCTTCCTTGCCGGCACGCATTTCGGGGAGGAACGGGATGATCGGAAAATTCTTCTCTGACGAGAGCGGCGCCACCGCGATCGAGTATGGCTTCGTGGCGGGCATGATGCTGCTCGTGGTGGTCGGCATTGCCTCGACCGGCGGATCTCTGGGCGGACTTTATGAGAGGGTGGGGCTGATTTCGGTCGCTGTCGGCGGTGGCGGAGCATAGTGAAGCCCCGACACTGCCGCTCTACGGGCAAATCTTCGGAGAGTCAGCCCAACTAGATTGACCTAGCTCAGGCTGCCGGACGTGGACTGACCACGGCTGACGCCGCCATCAGTCGAAGGTGAGATCCGGGAACCGGGCGGCGATTGCGTCCATCAACCCGTCGAGCGCCGCGCCACGCCGTTCCTCGCGGGAGTGCGGCACATCCGTGACGCCGACGACGTGCGCCGGCCGCGGCGACAGGACGATGAGCCGGTCGGCCAGCCGCACCGCCTCGCGCAGGTTGTGAGTCACCATCAGCACTGTGACCGGACTGGAGCGCCAGAGCTCGACCAGAAGGTCGCGGAGCCGATTGGCCGTCGGCTCGTCGAGCGACACAAAGGGTTCGTCAAGGAGCAGGACCTCGGGCTCAACCGAGAAGGCGCGGGCCAGAGCGGCGCGCCGCGCCATACCGAGCGACAGCTCTCCCGGAAAGGAGTTTCGGAAGCCGCCGAGTCCCACCGCGTCGAGGACGGGCGTAAGGTCCTTGCCGGCGAGCTCCGCCGGCAGTGCAAGGCGGATATTCTGCTCGACGCTTCGCCATGGGAGAAGCCGCGGCTCCTGGAACACCGCCGCCAGCCGCGCCTGCCGCAGGTTCGGCGAGATGGCGCCGGAAAACTCTGCGTCGAGCCCAAGCACGATGCGGAGCGTCGTGGTCTTGCCGCAGCCGGACGGCCCGAGCATGCAGGTAAAGGTCTGCGGCGCCAGCGTGAAGGCGAGATTGCGGATGACATCGACCTCGCCGCCTGCCGCGTGCCGAAACGTCTTCTCCTCGATGCGGACGGAATAGGGAGCTTCGCGGTTCTCGGACGATGGCGCGTCGCCGGCAGTTGGCTGGGGCTTCAAGACCTTACGGCCTCACGCCGACTGCCCGACGCAGCGGAATTCAGGAACCCTGCTTCAGCGCCGACCAGAAAGTGCCCGGCGCCATCGTCTTCGCCGGCCCGACCAGCTTCTCGCCGCCGATCTCGGCGAGTTTTTCGTAGACCTTGGCGGTGTCGCGCTCCTCTTCGGCGATGGGCCGGTTCGGGATCCCCTCGCGGTAGCGCTTCACCAGGTTCGCGAAGACCGTGTCGTCCTCGACATTCATCTGCGGGCGCAGCCTGTCCCACTCGGCGTCAGACGTGGCGAGGAGCTCCTTCGCCTGGCGCGACGCCTTGACGAAGGCAAGCATGGCGTCCTTGTGCTGATCGGCCCATTCCTCATTGAAGACGTAGCCGATGGCCGAGATGTCGCCTTCTGCGCCGAGGGCCCGCGCGGCTTCCTGGCCGCTGACGATCTGGCGGTAGCCTTCCGTCTCCAGCTGGGCGTTGTAGTTCCAGTAGTTCGAGGGCCGCCTGGAGCTCGCCCTGCTTCAGCTTCTCCATCAGGAGCGGCGGCGCGCCGAAAGCCTGCTCGGTCTCGCCTTCCAGGTCGAAGCCGTACTTGCTCCTGCGCCAAGCCGCGGATCGCCAGCCAGTTCTTGTCCAAGGGGCCGCCGGCGACGCCGATCGTCGCGCCCTTCAGGTCGGAGAGGGTCTGCACGGCGCTGTCGCCAGGGACCATGATGGCGCCGACGGAGGTCGAATAAGGCACGAAGGTAAGCGGCACGCCTTCCGCCCGCTGACGCGATACGAAAAGCCAGTCGCTGACGATGACGTCGACCTCGCCGGCCTGGATGGCGATCTTCGTCGCATCATTGCTGGCCAGCACCACCATCTCGACCTTGATGCCGTTCGCCTCGTCGAGCTTGTTGTGGAGGATGGTATCGATTTCCCAGTTCACCGTGCCGAATTTCAGCACGCCTATGCGGATGGTCTCCTGTGCGCCCGCCTGCCCTGCGTAAAGCGCCAGCAGGCCGGCAAGCGCCAGCCGGGCAAATCCAAAGCCACGCATTTAAACCTCCCTTTGCGACCCATTTCGATGCGTGCCGCGCCTCTCGCGCGAGGACCGGCAAGTCGACGCTTGTGGCGCTTCTGAAGAACGCTCGCGCACTTATAGGGTTACGCTATGGCGGGCGGGCATCCTTGACAAGGCTTGCACCCGTCCAACCCGAACGTCCTCAGGCTTCGGCGGCGGAACGCTGCCTCGGCTCCATGCCGCGCGACGGCTTGTAGCCCCAGATGGCCAGGACCAGGAAAAGCACAAGGCAGAAGAGCACGACGGCGAGCGACGTGAGATTGAGCTTGCCGTAGAGCGCGAAGCGGATCAGCTCCACCGCGTGGGTGAAGGGGTTGGCCAGCGAGACGTAATAGAGCCAGACGCTCGATTCGCGCATGTGCCAGAGCGGATAGAGCGCGGAGGACAGGAAGAAGGCCGGGAAGATCACGAAGTTCATCACGCCGGCGAAATTCTCCAGCTGGCGTACGGTGGAGGAGATGAACATGCCGACGGCGCCGAGCATGAGGCCGCTGAGGATCAGCGCCGGCAGGATCCAGACATAGCCGAGGGCCGGGAAAGTCGATGCCGAACAGCGCGGCGATCAGCAGGAAGGCATAGACCTGCAGGATCGACACGGCGACGCCCGCCGACAGTTTCGACACGAGCAGGAACCAGCGCGGCAGCGGCGTCGTCAGCAGCACGCGCATCGAGCCCATCTCGCGGTCATAGACCATCGAGAGCGACGACTGCATGCCGTTGAAGAGCTGGATCATGCCGATCAGCCCCGGCACGATGTAGACGTCGTAGGTGATGTAGGTCTCGTAGGGCGGGATGATGGAGATGCCGAGCACGGCGCGGAAGCCGGCGGCGAAGACGACCAGCCAGACCAGCGGCCGCACCAGCGCGGCGAGGAATCGCTCGCGCTGATGGATGAAGCGCAGGATCTCGCGCCAGACGATCCCGAGAAAGGCCCGCGCATAGAGCGCTCATGCCGGCTCGGTCGCTTTCGTGCCGGTCAAAAGCGTGAAGGCGGCATCGAGCGTGCCCGCACCCGTCTGCGCCACCACCTCGCCGGCCACGCCGCTCGCCACCACGCGGCCCTTATCGATGAGCACAAGGTCGTCGGTCGGGCGGATCTCGTCGATCAGATGCGTCGCCCAGAGAACGCCGATGCCGCGCTCCGCGGCGAGGTCGTGGACATGCTCGACGATCGCCTTCCGCGAGGGGAAATCGAGGCCGACCGTCGGCTCGTCGAGCAGCAGGAGGTCGGGGTCGTGCAGCAGGGCGCGGGCGATCTCGACGCGCCTGCGGTGGCCGCCGTTCAGCGCCCGCACGATCTCGCGCGCCCGCTCCGCCATGCCGAGGCGGGTCAGCTCGCGCTCGATCCGCCGCTCGGCCTCCCCGCGGGAAAGGCCGCGCAGCCGGGCGAAATAGTGCAGGTTCTGCCGGACCGTCAGGTCGAGATCGAGCGTCGGCTGCTGGAACACGATGCCGAGCGGCGCGAGCGCCCGTGCCCCGGCCGTCCGCACGTCGCGGCCGCAGATCTCGATCCGGCCCTGGCGCGTCCACAGGAGCCGGGTGATCAGCGAGAAGAGCGTGGTCTTGCCGGCGCCGTTCGGCCCGAGCAGAGCGGCGAAGCGGCCCTTTTCCACCGTGAAGGCTACGCCGTCGAGAACGTTCGCCGTCCGGTAGCTGAACGAAAGGTCGCTGACCGCGAGCGCCGGGTGGTCCTGATCGGCGCCGCGCCGACGGTGCCGGGCCGCCGGTTCAAGATCTCCGGCGATGGCCATACGACAGCTTAGATGTCCTCGCCCGGCTGTTCCGCCCATTCGCAATGGAAGCGCACGATCTTCCATTGCGGATGCTCGCCGGCCCATTTGGCAATCGTCGGGATCGCCTCCGCCATGCATTGCCGGAGCGAGCCGTGCGACTCGAAATAAAGGTGCTCATCGCGGCAGGCGCTCGGGTTGGCGATAAGGCAGACGGCGATGATCAGATCGACGATGGGCATCTTGGGGTCTCTTCAAAAGGGCAGCTTCGCACGAATGGTATTTATCGGCAGAATGACATTCCCGCGGGCGATTTGAAATAAGCTTCCGGGGAACGTGGCGGGAAGAGGCGCCGCTAGGCCCCGCTCTCCGCCGGCAGAAAGAGCTCTCCCATCCCCAACGTGGCCGTGTCGCCCATCAGCCGGCGCAGCGTGAAGGCGAGCGCGGAGCCGCCCTCGATCCTCTCGTCGATCAGCCAGCTTGCAATCAGCCGCATGGCGACGAGCTCGTGCACCCCGGTTTCGACGAAAGTCGGGGTGATCTCGTCGGCCCCGCCGGCCAGCAGCACGGTGCCCCGTTTCATCAGATAGCCGGGCCGCGGCCCGGCGCGGCCGAAGCAGACGATCGTGCCGCCAAGCATGCGGCTGGCTGCATAGCGGGCCGCGCTGCCCTCGATCACGATCAGACCGCGGCGCATGCGGTCGCCTGCCCGCTCGCCGGCGTCGCCCCTGACGCGGATGATGCCGCCGCGGCATGCCGCTCATCTCGCCGGGGAGCGGTCCGCCGAGGAGGTCGCCTGCATTGCCGCCGATCTCCAGCCGTCCGCCGCGCATTCCCGACCCGGCCAGGCGACCGACACTTCCGGTCACGACGATTTCGCCGCCGCTCATGGCCGCGCCCGGCCTGCTGGCCGAGATCGCCGGTGATTGCGATCCGGCCCCGCATCATGCCCATCCCAACATTGTCGAAGCGCTCCGAGCCGCCCTCGAAGCGGACTTCCACGGGATCGCCGGGCGTCACGGCAAAGATGTCGCCGACGCACAGCCGGCGCTTTGTCGTCTGGATCTCGATCCGCTCGATCGGTGCAGACGACGCGGCGAGCCGGTCGGGGCTGAGCGGCGACAAGTCGCACCGCTGCGGCGGCTCCTCCTTCAACGTAAAGACAAGCGCACTCACGCGAGAAGCTCGCGCAAGATGATATTGAAACTTGCCGAGCTTGCCGCCGTAATTGCCGGCGCCGACGCGCACCACGCCTTCCGCCGCGCCGCACTCGCAGATCGCTTGAAGGCCCGCTCGCATGCCGTCCCGAACGGCATCGTCACGTCAGCCCGTCGATGACGATCTCCAGCACCGATCCGACCTCCGGCGTCAGCGCGCTATCCACGCGGCCCTTCAGCGTCGGGCAATAGAGCATGGTTCGTCGAAGCCGTGAGGCTTTGTATTTCGAGCCGACCTTCGAGCCGGAGCGGACGATGCCGCCGGGAAACGGCATGATCACGTCCTCCACCGCGGCGATCGCCGCCACGGCGGCTTCGGCGGCCGCGAGGGTCGGAAGCTCGATCGCGGCCCATGATCAGAAGATTGCCGCCGCCGACCGCGCTCTTGGTCAGGCCGGTCTTCTCCTCGCAGACGAACTCGCCGTCCATGACCGGAATGCGCCAGAAGCGCTTCGCGCCGAGTTTTTTGGAGATCTGCCAGCCGTCGCCGAAATAGCGGATCGCCGCACCGAGCTTGATGTGCTCTTCGCCTCCCAAGCCCGGCATAGCAGGCGGTCCCCGGTGCGGTCAGCACGCATTGGCCGACCCGCATCTGCAGCTGCAGCTCGAGCGTGGCGGTCGACACCGCGAAGAGCAGGACCCGGACGCCGGGCCGCGCGTCCGGCGTTTCGGTCGGCTCCAGCTCCCGGTCGATGCCGGCTTCGACGCCGCAGGCGATGACCGAGGTGGCGAAGCCGGTCGTCGTCACCGCCGCCTGGTGCGCCCATTCAGGCGTATCGGCGGTGATCACGATGGCCGTGGCGCGCATGCCGAACGCTTCGGCAAAAGTGTCGTCGATCGCGACCCCGTTGCGGATCAGCTCCGGCACGCGACCTCCTCGAAGACGCGCTCCACACCAGCGATGGCGGCTAGGGCGCTTTCAGGCACTTCCAGCAGTTCCGGCGAGTAGCCGTAGTAGGTGTCGTAATAGTTGGCGAGCCGCCGCTTCATGGCGGGCTCCACCGGCGGGCGAACGGTGAGCGTCCGCCCGTAGCGGAGCTTCGTGACCTGCCCGTCGCGCACGACGAGCTCGCCATCCTTGAAGACAAGGTGCGCGCTGCGGAACATTTTGGTGCGGTCCGGCAAATCTTCGTAGACCGCGACATCGGCGAGCGCGCCCGGGCCGAGATGACCCCGATCCGGAAGGCCCAGCAGCCGGGCCGGGGCTGCCCGGGTCATCATGGCGACCTCGTTCAGCGAATATTCCCGGCGCATCTCCGGAAGGCTGGTCATCTCCAGCGCGCTCTTCGGCAACCGCTCCATCCAGCGGTCCCGCTCGCCGGCATCCATGAGGAGGTGGAGAATCTCCGGATAGCGGGTGAACGGCGCGCCGTTCGGATGGTCGGTGGTGAAATAGACCTTCCGCGGATCGTCGATAAGCAGGAACAGCTCCAGTCCGATCGCCCATTGCAGCGCGCCGGTGAACTCCCTTTCGCCATAGGCGATCGGAAAGATGCCGCCGCCATTGCCGTCGCCGTCCCAGAGCGGTCCATTTCCGCGGCCGCGCGAAACCGCGCTGGGCAAACTGCCGGAGCGTGTCGGAGGAGACGGTCACCGTCGGCCCGAACATCACCTGGCCGACATCGATGGTGACGTTGGGGGAGGCGTTGACGCGCTCCGCCAGCTTGCGTCGCCGCCGAGGAGATGCCGCGCTTCCCCTCCGTACCGTAGCCGTAGAACTGGAGATGCGCGAGATGCATCGGCAGGTCGCTCGGCCGCCTCCATCGTCGCCAGCGCCGTGTCGGCGCTGCCGGCGACGCCGAGATTGTTGCAGTGCACGTGGAGCGGGTGCGGGATGCCGAGCGCGTGCACGGCGCCCTGCAAAGCGAGCACGATCGCGCGCGAGGACACGCCATAGTAGGGGACGACGTCGTCGAGCGAAAAGGTGCGGACGTTCGCCTTGAAGGCTGCCGCGCCGCCGGCATTGATCACCTTGATTCCGAGGCCCTGACCCGCCGCGAGCGTCGCCGCCATGTAGTCCTGCACAGCGTCGTTGCTCTCGCGGTCGCGTAGAAGGCGGAGCAGAAAATCATCGTTGCCGAGGATGAGCAGGGCGCCCCGGTCGATCAGCGGCGTCGCCGCAAGCTCCAGATGCGCGTGCAGCGCGTCGCTTGGATTGACGGCGGGGTCGACGACGAGCGTGTAGCCCATCGCCGCATAGAGGCAGCCGTTCTCGAATGTGGTGAGGGCGGAGGTGCCCAGCGTGGGGTCTCCGGCATGTCGGCCGCGGTGCTGCTCGGGCAGCATCAGGCGGGCAATGTTCACGTTGGCGCTGGCAATGTGGGAATGGATGTCGATGCGCGCCGGCCATGACGATCTGGCCGGTCAGGTCATAGGTCTCCACGGCACCGCGTGTCGGTCGCTCGACGATGCGGTCGCCGTCGATCCAGATGTCCTCCACGCCGTCGCGGCCGTTCTGCGGATCGATGACGCGGCCGCCCTTCAGCCGGATCATGGCAGTCGAGCGGCAATGCGGTCGAGGGCGTCTGCCACGCTCGGGACGCCGGTGGGAGCAGTCGCCGCGACCCGGACCAGCGTGCCGATCCGGCGGTCATAGACAACGCTGTCGTAATCGACGCCTGGCAGGCCGACCACCAGGGAGACGCTCTCTCCAGCCCCCAAAGGGGCCGAATCTTTGGAGACCACGATGATCGGAATTCCACCGAGCCAGGCCGGGGGCGCCTCGCCGGGCGCGGCGATCCAGATAGCAGCGTCGGCCTCGCCGGACTCGATCAGCCGGCGCGCCTCGAACCGCCAGGCATCATGCTCGGGATAGATCCGGCCAAAGCCGGTTCGAAGCGGGAAGCCGTTCATCCAGCCAGCAACCATCGTGGCGCAGACAGCGCCGGTGTCCTCGACAATCGACAGGCCTGACCAGCGGGTCTCGGCATTCAGGTCCTTGATCAGACCTGTGAGCATTTCGAGCGTGAGGGCGTCGAGCTCGCCGGCAGACCAGAGCGCTACGCCGAATTGAGCCGCCTTCAGCGTTTCCGCCAAACGGTCGGTCTCAGCCCGGTCGTGGGCTTGCGCGACAGGGTGCCCGACAATGCGGGCGCGCAGCGCTCCGAGCAGGACCGGGATGTCTCCGGCATCCGTTTTTCGCCAGACAACCTCGTTGCCCCCGTGCCGGCGGCCGACCTCCCGGCTGGACAGGGCGACGATCCGCCGTTTCGGCGTTTCGTCGAGAAAATGCCTCGGGCCCTCCCCGAAGAGGAAATCGGGCAGATCGGGCCAGGCTTTCAGCGGTTCATCGCCGATGAGGAGGAACGTGTCGGCCCGTTGCCGCGCCTCGCCGGGGCTGACCAGCATCGAGCCGGTATCGGCGAGCAGGGCCTGGTCGTGGAGGCTTGCCTCCGCCGCAACGTGATCGACGACGCCGCCGATCGCCTTGGCTAGCCGGAATGCTGCGATCGCGGCAGCTGCGTCCGCAATATTGCCTCCAATCACGGGATGATCGCTCCGGGACAGAAGCCGCGCTGCCTTCGCGACCGCCGTATCGAAATCCGCATTGGGCATCAAAGGTCCCAGACGCTCCGGCTCAACGAAATGCCTTCATGGCCGTTCCTCCCGAGCACGGGTCAGCTGTCGTATTTGATGTAAGCGAAGCGCTGATCGCCGGCGGGCGTTCCCTCCAGCGCGCCGCCCTCCTTGCCCGGCTGCCACTGGACCACCTCCTCGATCTTGCGGGCGAGCTCGAAGTCCTTGTCGGTGATGCCTTTCGCCGCATGGTTCTGCAGCCGCACCTCCACCCAGGCATAGGACGCCGTGATGTCGGGATGATGCCAAGCCGCTTCCGCCAGATGCCCGACGGTGTTGATCACCATCAGCGTGCCTTTCCAGCTGCCCGTCTTGTATTTTCTCCGGATCCAGCCGTTCTCCAGATACCATTTCGGCAGCTCCCGCTTGAGGCGCTCCTGGATCTCGGCGTCGCTGTAGGTCCGTTCCGCTGCCTTCTCGCTCATCGTTGATCGCCTCTCCCGTCTCTGCCACAGTGGCCGCAACCGCGTGCCGGCTGCATCATGCGGGGATGACGGCGTCCAAACAATCGCCTTCAATAATCGGGACGTGAGAATGCGCGACGCGGTAATCGTATCTGTAGCGGCGCGTCTGCACCTCGGGTTTTTGGATCTGAATGGCGGTCTCGGGCGGCGCTTCGGCAGCCTGGGCCTCGCCATCGACGAGCCTGCGACCGTCCTGGAGCTTTGCCGGGGACGGGACGACTCCGCCGAGGGTCCGCAGGCGGAGCGCGTCATGCGGCACATCGAGCGTCTCGCCGATCACCTCGGGTTGCCGCACGGCCATCAGCTCCTGGTGCGCCACGCCGTACCGCGGCATGCCGGGCTTGGCTCCGGCACTCAACTGGCAATGGCGGCCGCCGCGGCGCTGCGCCGTCTGCACCGGCTTCCCCTCGATCCTCGATCCGACGCGGTGCTCCTCGACCGCAGCGCGCGATCCGGCCTTGGGACCGGGTTCTTCGACCAAGGCGGGCTGGCGCTTGACGGCGGGCGCGGCACCGCCGAGACGCCGCCGCCGATCCTTGCCCGGCTGCCGTTTCCGGAGGAGTGGCGCGTGCTCCTGATCCTCGACCCGGCGCGCCAGGGCATGCACGGCTCCGCCGAGCTCGCCGCATTCGCCGCGTTGCCGCAATTCTCGGCGGAAATTGCCGCGCATCTCTGCCGCCTTGCGCTCATGCAAGCCTTGCCGGCGGTGGCCGAGGGCGACATCGCCGAATTCGGGAGGGCCGTGACCGAGATCCAGGTCCATATCGGCGATTATTTCGCGCCCGCTCAGGGCGGACGCTATGCCAGCCCAAGCGTTGCGGCGGCGCTCGACCTTCTCGCCGGACTCGGTGTCGCGGGCTATGGACAGAGTTCTTGGGGGCCGACAGGCTTCGCGTTCGCGGCTTCGCTGGCCGAGGCTCGCAGATTGCGGGAAGGCCTTTCCGGCCTCGCCGCGTCGGAAGGCTTGCATCTCATGATCGTGAAAGGCCGCAATCACGGAGCCGTCGTCTCGGAGCAAACGCGAGCGAGCGAAAAGGGAGTGCGCCATGGCTGATCCTTATATCCTTCACATGGTCAGCCCGCAGAAACATGTCAGCCCGTTCGACGTGAACATGGCGCTGGACGCCGGCTTCGATCAGGTGATCCCTTACGCCAATGTCGAGGTCGCGGAGATCAGGGCGCTGGTGCAGGACGCGATCTTTTCGCGACCGCCGAAACTGGCCCTGCGCACCGGCCTCTTCATCGGCGGGAAGAACGCCGTGCTGGCGCTGGCCATGCTGAAGGCGGCCAAGGAGGCGCTTTTCCCGCCTTTCGCAGTTGTCGATCTTCGCCGATCCGGCCGGCTCGTTCACCACGGCCGGCGCGATGGTCGCCTGCGCGGAACGCGTGCTTCGGGAGGATAAACAGCGCGAGCTCAACGGCCTGCGCGTGGCGGTCTTCGGCGCGACCGGCGTGGTCGGCTTCTCCTCTGCTGTGATCTGCGCGCTTGAAGGGGCAAGGGTCACTCTTGTCGGGCATGACGGTCCGGATCGGGTCCGCCGTTCGGCGGAAGAGATCAGGAAGCGCTTTGGCCTCGAGGTCGATCATGCCGACGGCAGCAGCGAGGAAAAGAAGTCCGAGATCCTCGCCCAATCGGAGGTCGCCCTGGTGGCGGCGAGGGCGGGCATGCAGGTGCTATCGAAAGTGCAGGTCGATGCAGCTCCAGGCCTTCTGGTGGCTGCGGACGTGAATGCCGTCCCGCCGCCCGGCGTGGAAGGCCTCAGCCCCAAGGCAAACGGCGAGGCGATCGGTGCGGGAGGAGCCCTCGGCATCGGGCCGCTCGCCATCGGCGATATCAAGTACAAGACTGAATCAGGCCTGTTCAGGAAGATGATCGAGGCCGACAAGGCCGTGGCATTCGATTTCCGCGACGCCTTCGCACTGGCCCGTGAGCTTGTCGGCAACAAGAGCTGAGATCCTCGTGGCCGGGCTCTCGGCACGCGCGCTTTCCGGTTCGGCCCGCGCTGCGGGCTATGCCCCGCTTGCCGTCGATCTTTTTGGCGACATCGACCTGCAGGCGGTCGCCGAGGCGAGCATCCGCATCGAAGGCGACCTCGAAAGGGGGCTCGAATGGCAGCCTCTCGTCGTCGCGCTCGACGCGCTCGCGGCAGGCCGGAATCCGATTGGTATCGTCTGCGGGACCGGCTTCGAGGACCGTCCCGAATTCCTGGATCGCCTGAGACAAAGATGGTCCCTGTTCGGGAACCAGACCGAGACGGTAAGACGCATCAAGGACGCCGGCAGCCTAGCGGAATTGTGCGGACGGCTGGGCATTCCGCACCCAAGGTGGAGCGATGCGCCTGCGAGCGAGGCCAATTGGCTCCGCAAACGCCGCGGCGGTTCAGGCGGGCTGCACGTAGGAGCTGCCCGCGATGCTGCAGGGGATTACTATTGGCAGGAGCAAGTTGCCGGAGAATCCGATCTCCGCCCTGGTGCTCGGCTCCGGAGGAGCGGCGATCGTGCTCGGGCTCAGCGCGCAATGGCCCGATCCGCTGACAGGCGCGCCCTTCCGCTACGGCGGAGCAGTGCGGCCGGCCGGCTTGGCCGCCCCGGTCGAGACCGCGCTTGACGATGCGGCTCGGGCTATCGTGGAAGCGAACCGGCTTGTCGGCCTCAACAGCGTCGATTTCCTCGTCGCTGGTGAGGACTGGCACCTGATCGAAGTGAACCCCAGGCCGGGCGCCACGCTCGACATCTTCGACGACGGGAACGGCCGTCTTTTCAACCTCCACATCGAGGCTTGCCGGGGCCGGCTCCCGACAGAGAAACCGGTGTTTCCAGGCGCGGCAGCGGCAGCGATCGTTTATGCCCGGCGCGATCTGCCAAGCATGCCGGAATTCCAATGGCCGGACTGGACAGCCGACCGCCAATCTCCGGGCACTGCCATCGCAGCCGGCGCACCGATCTGCACAGTCCTGGCCCGCGGCAACGATCCTGCGGAGGCACGCCGGCTCGTCAGGGAACGCGGAAGCACCGTCCGAGCCGCTTTGGAGGCGGACTGATGGCCGCCTTTGGCCTCAACGCACGCGCCGGGGAGCTTGCCGACCGCATGGTCGCGGAAGCGGATATGTTGCGCATCGGAGTGAGCGCGGGCGCACTCGGCGAGACGCTGATCGATTGCGGCGCCAAGCACCCGGGCGGCATTGAGGCGGGGCTGCGCATGGCGGCCATCTGCATGGGCGGCCTGGGCAGCGTCACCGTCTCACCCGCGGAGGCAACGCCGCGCTGGCCGTGGCATCTCGTCGTCCGATCTTCCCAGCCGGTTGCGGCCTGCCTCGGCAGCCAATATGCGGGTTGGTCGCTCAAGCATAAGGACGAGGGCACCAGCTTCTTTGCGCTAGGCTCCGGCCCGGCGCGGGCGCTCGCCCGGAGGGAGCCTCTCTTTGCGGAGTTCTCCATCGAGGAGACCTCCGATCGCGCAGTCCTCGTGCTCGAGTCAGAGATGGCCCCGCCGCCGCCGGTCGTCGAGCGCGTGGCGGCGGAGTGCGGCGTCGCTCCGTCCGGGCTGACAATCCTGTTCGCTCCGACTCGGAGCCTCGCCGGTTCCGTACAGGTGGTCGCCCGCGTGGTGGAGGTGGCGCTCCACAAGGCGCATGTGCTGAAATTCCCGCTCGACCGGATCGTCGATGCGATCGGCAGCGCCCCGCTCAGCCCGCCGCATCCCGATCTGGCGACCGCCATGGGCCGAACCAACGATGCGATCATCTTCGGGGGACGGGTGCATCTCTTCGTGACCGGCCCGGCAAAGGACGCACAAGACCTTGCGGCCGAGCTGCCGAGCTTCAGGTCGCGCGACTACGGCGCGCCTTTCGCCGAGATCTTCCGCCGTTTCGGCGGCGATTTTTATGCCATCGATCCGATGCTGTTCAGCCCGGCATGGGTCTCCGTAACGGCGATCGAGGCCGGCGAGACGTTCCGCGCCGGCACCATTGCCGCGGACCTTCTCGATGCTTCGTTCGTCTGACCCGGCCCCCGGCCGGCGCAGCTCGAGTCGCCGCATCCTGCTGATGACGGCGAGCCGCGACTGGCACGCGCGCGCGCTTTCCGCCGCGCTCCAACGCTGCGGTGTCGGCGTGAACGCCATCCGCCTGGAGGATTGCGCCTTCGATACCGGGGCGCCCTTCGGCTTGCGCTTCGGCCGCCTTTCAGGACTGCCGGACGGCGTTCTGGTCCGCACCGTTTCCGCCGGCAGTTTTGAAGCCGTGACGCGGCGGCTCGGGATCCTGCACGCCCTCAACAAGCTCGACGTCCCGGTGTGGAACGACGCCGCGGCGATCGAGCGCTGCGTCGACAAGTCGATGACGACGTTCCTGCTCCAGCAGGCGGAATTGCCGGTGCCGCCAAGCTGGACCGTCGAGGGGCAGGAGGCAGCGCGAGGCATAGTCGAGGAGCAGGTTTCAGCCGGACCGCTTGTCTTGAAGCCCCTGTTCGGCTCGCAGGGCCGCGGACTGATGCTTATCCGCGCCGGCGCCGACCTGCCGGCGCCCGACGAGGTCAACGGCGTCTATTATCTGCAGCGCTTCGTCGGCGGCGCTGGGCCCGGATTTTAAGGACTTTCGGATCTTCGTCATCGAGGGAGAAGCAATGGCCGCCATGGCCCGGCATGGGCATAACTGGATCACCAATGTGAAGCAGGGCGGCCGCCCCGTGCCCGTCCCGCTCGATCGCGAGCTCTCGCAGCTCGCCGCAGCGTCCGCTGAGGCGGTCGGCGCGTGCTTCTGCGGCGTCGACATCGTGCGGGGCAAGGACGGTATTCCCTATGTCCTGGAGGTGAATTCGATGCCGGCCTGGTCCGGCCTGCAGAGCGTCGCCGCCATCGACGTCGCGGCCGCCTTGGCGGAAGCTTTCTGCCGAGCGGTCCGGGCCGAAAGCCAGGCGCGCGTCGCCTAGATGGATCTGGCCCCAGACCGGATAGCGGAAGCTTATCTTCGGGCCTGCCTCGACGAGCTCCGGGCGCCGAAGGCCGGCAACGTGCACGATTTCTCCGATGGGCACGGCATGACGGTCGGCGACTTCGAACTGAGCGCCGAGGTGACGAAGAATTGGATCGCGCGCCGGGGGGCACACGTTGGCGAGCGGGTTCGTGGCGCGATCGCGGCGACGCGGCGAGGCCGTCGATTGCAACACCAATCTCGGCATCGTGCTGATGTCCGCCCCGCTTGCCCGCGCTGCCGAAGCGGACGGCGCCGGCGATCTCAACGGCGCAGTCGCGCGCGTGCTGTCCGAGCTCAAGTGTCGACGACGCGTTGGATGTTTTTGAAGCGATCCTGCTGGCCGCGCCGGCCGGACTTGGCGAGGCGCCGGAACACGACGTACGTGCCCCCGCTACCGTCACGCTGCTGGAGGCGATGCGGTCGGCGGCGCATCGCGACCGTATCGCCTGGAACTACTCGAACGGCTTCGCCGACGTCTTCGACATCGGCGTCCCGGCCTTCCGAAACGCCCTGGCGCGCTGGCAGGACTGGCTGTGGGCCACCGCCGCAGTGCATTTCGCCTTCATGGCGGCATTCCCCGACACGCATATCTTCCGCGAACACGGGGAGAGCGCGGCGGCGGCGGCCCGGCGGCACGCGTCGGCGATCGAGCGGCGCCTGACGAGCGCCGCGGAACCTGAAAGCCTCATGGACGACATCCTGGCCTTGGACCGGCGGCTCAAGGCCGAAGGGCATAATCCGGGGACGAGCGCCGACCTCACGGTGGCCACTGTATTCGCAGTGCGCTTGTCCGGCGGCTTGCCCTCCGGCACCAAGAATGGTTGAGTTGAATTGGTGGGGCGCCTGCTCCGCCGCTATCTGGCCAACCGGTTCGGCGATGCTGGACGCTGACAACAAGGATAGCTCTTCATTCCGGTGGATAGACACCTTATCGGCAAAAATGGGGAGGTTTTGGCCATGGCGAAGATCAACAAGGTTTGCGTCGGCGAGTCGCTGGTCGGCGAAGGCAACGAAGTCGCGCATGTCGATCTGCTGATCGGGCCGCGCGGATCCGCCGTCGAGGCGGCGTTCTGCAATGCGCTGACCAACCAGAAGGACGGCTTCAGCACCCTGCTTGCGGTGCTCGCGCCCAACCTGCCCTGCAAGCCCAACACGATCCTCTTCAACAAGGTGACCATCAAGGGCGCCAAGCAGGCGGTGCAGATGTTCGGCCCGGCACAATATGCCGTCGCCAAGGCGGTGGCCGACAGCGTCGCCGAAGGGGTCATCCCGGCGGACGAGGCCGACGATCTGTTCATCTGCGTCGGCGTGTTCATCCACTGGCAGGCCGAGAGCGACCAGAAGATCCAGGACTACAACTATCAGGCCACCAAGGAGTCGATCGCGCGCGCCGTGAACGGCACGCCGACGGCGCAGGAGGTGACATCCAAGCGGAGCAGCGCCAAGCACCCGTTCGGTGCCGCGTCGACTTAGATGGGAGGCAGCCCCGCGGAGAAGGCGCCGGCGGCAAGGCCGCAAGGCCTCCTGCAGCGGCTGAAGGAAATGCTCGGTCTTTGAGGGCGCTTCCGAAGCGACCCTCCGAACCGCGGCCTTGAAGGCGAGGCTCCGTCGCAGGAGCCTCCTCTTCTCACGTGCCGTCGAACTCGGTCACGTCCAAGGCGGAGAGCCTGCCGCTATGGAGCGCGGAGGCGACAAGAATGCCGGCCGCGCCGCTTGCCTTGACGGCGGCAAGATCGTCGCGGTTGCGCAGGCCGCCGGCCAGATAGAGTTTGCGGCCGGCTGCCCTCACTTTGATTTCCGCGAATTTTTCAAGGTCCGGACCCGCATCGCCGCCGACCCGCGCCAGCGTCATGATGATCACCCGCTCCGGCCAGAGCTCGGGCTCGGCCAGCAGCTTCTTCGGGGCCGAGAAAGGCATCGCTGCGGAAATCGAGCGACAGGATGATGCGGGGGCTCTTCCGGAGCTGGCGCAGAAGTTCAAGATCATGCTGCAACTCCGAGCCGATCACCAGCGAAGCCCCCGGCAGCGCCGTAAGGAGCCGCTCCGCCCGAGCGATCTCGGCACAGCCATTGTCGACCCACAGCGACAGGCCGGGGTGGTTTTCGGACAGCTTGGCAAGAGTGCCCTCATGATTGCCGCGCCTTTCGATCGCATCGAGGTCGGCGACGTAGAGCGCCTTGAACGCATGCAGCGCCATGAGCCCGGCGGCCACGTCCGCCGGCTCGCTCGTCCGGCTGAGCGGCGTTTCGATCGGACGATAGGCCGCGCGCTCGCCTTGGCGCGCGCGCACGACTACGCCGCCCTTGAGATCCATGACCGGAACGATTTGCATTTCGGATGCTCCCCGCGCGCTTATAGGAGCTGAGCGGCGGGAGCGGTATCGCCATGGTCGTGATGGGTTGGGATTTGGGCGGCGCCCATTTGAAGGCCGCACGGATCGAGGCGGGGCGCGTCAGCGGCGCGGCTTCGGTGGCATGTCCGCTGTGGCAGGGCCTGGACAGGCTCGACGCCGCCTTTGCCGCCGTGCGCCAGCAGCTCGGCGAGGCGGACCTGCACGCCGTCACCATGACCGGCGAGCTCTCCGACATCTTTGCAAGCCGTGCCGAAGGTGTCGAAAAGCTATGCGGCGCGACCGCGGCCACCCTGCCCGGCAAGACCGCCGTCTATGGCGGCCGCGCGGGATGGCTCGACGTCACCGCAGCGTCCAAGCGGGCCGATCTCGTCGGGTCGGCGAACTGGCATGCAACGGCGACCTGGGTGGCCGAGAATTATCGCGACGCCCTCTTCATCGACATGGGATCACAACGACTGACATCATTCCGGTCGCCGAAGGAAAGCTGGCGGCGCGCGGCTGGTCCGATGCCGAGCGCTTGCTCGCCGGGCGAGCTCGTCTATACCGGCGCCACGCGGACCTTCCTGATGGCGGTGGCGCAGCGCGCGCCGTTCCGCGGCGCCTGGACGCCCGTCATGAACGAATATTTTGCGTCGACGGCTGACGTGCACCGGATCCTCGGCGAGCTTCCCGAGGAAGCCGACCGGCTCCCTGCCGCCGACAGCCGTGCCAAGGATTTTGTCGGATCCTGCGCCCGGCTAGCCCGGGTGATCGGCCGCGACGCCGGCGAGGCGGAGGATTGGGAGTGGCTGAACTTGGCCGCCTTCTTCGCCGACGCGCAGCTCCGAGCCGTTCAGGATGCAGCCCTGCAGGTGACTTCCGCAACGCGTCTCGCAGACGGGGCCCCGGTCGTTGCCGCCGGAACCGGCCGTTTCATTGTCGCCAAGCTTGCGGCTCGGCTCGGCCGCTCCGTCGAGCCTTGGGAGAAGAGCGTCCCGGCCGAGGCCAGTCTGGCACCGATTGTCAGCGACTGCGCGCCTGCCGTAGCCGTCGGACTGCTCCTCTCCGCTCAGGGCTCGCCGCCGTAGAAGGCGCGGATCTTTTCCATCAGCCAGTCCCAGGCCTCACGCTCCCGCGGGCCAGCCGTCTTCTCCACTGCGATCGCCAGATATTCCGCCTCGCGCCTCACCTTTTCACGCGGCAGCATGGCGAGGCGGCTGGACAGGATCGCCAGTTCTATTATGGCGGCCTGGGCGCGGTTGAACCCGCTCGCCGGCGCATGCGCGACCGCCCTGGTGATGCGCATCCGGAAACGCGGCCGCTCCGCGTGCTCATCGACCGCCGCGGCTTCGAGCTCCCAATGCGAGACCGCCGCTTGGAGCCTCGGCACGCGCCCTTCCGTCGCAACGACCGGCCAGTCGCGCCGGCCGGTCAGGCAGCCCGCGAAGATGCGCACGTCATCGACGTGGCTCGCCACGGCGTGCGGCACCTCGCGCAGATTGTCGAGCGTTTTCGACGGCTTGAAGGGCGCAATGATCCAGTCGTCGCCGTCCGCGATGAGGCCGAGCGGCGCGATGTGCACCGCGCCGGCTCCGTCGATTGTAGTGACGATCGTCTCGCGGATCAGCGGCATGGCTCAGCCGCCCTGCTTTGCCCTGAGCGTGTGGCCGATGGCGGCGAGCCGCGTCAGGTCGGCCTCCGGCCGGTCGGCGGCGCAGCCCCAGTCGAGCGGCTCGTCCTGCACGTAGCGCTTGCCGAGCCGCCAGGCGATCTCGGCCTTCGTCAGCTCGCCGCCGAGATAGAAGGCGTGGGCGCCGTCGCTCTCCACCCCCAGCCTTGGGAAGAGGGAGAGGGCGTCTTGCGAGACATGGTGCGCGTCGCGATTGTAGATGTGGATGCCGTCCGACGCCGCTTCGACGCGGTAATTTGCGTCGCGCACGCCTGCGCGCCAGCGCTGCTATCTCCTCCGGCGCGACCGGGAAGGGCTTGCGGTCGTGCAGCGCGAGGAGCGCGTTGCCGTAGCCGCGCGGCAGGCTCCCGTCCTCGCGCGCGGCGAACATCAGCCGGCGCGCCGCATCGTGCTCCTGCAAGGTGCGGCGCGTGTGCGGGCTGACCTGCACGCAGAGCACGTTGCGGATGCCAAGCTCGGAGCAGATGCCGAGGAGCAAGGTCGTGACGCCGAGCGAATCGGCGTCGGTCAGCTCGGTGAGGTTGCCCGTGCCCATCAGGATTTCCACTTTCGGCCTGAGCCGCCGGAGCTCAGCATAGCGAAGGAGCGAGGCGGTGAAGCCGAAATGGATGGGATCGAGGACAGGATCGGCGAGATAGCCGAGCCCCCTCGCCTCGGCGGCATCGATCGCCCGCAGCAGCGAATCGAGGTCGCCGGGAATTGCCGGGACGAGGACCGGCACGGCGCCGCCCTCGTCGGCTATCGCAAGCGTCGCTTCCGTCAGGCTGAGCAAAAAGTCCGCGCCGGCCCGGTTGCCGCGCCGGAGCTCGTCCGGATCGGCGGAGTCCACGCTGACCCTAAGACCCTCGAGCTTCAGCGCGCGAACCGATTCTTCGAGATGCGGGAACGGCGTATCGGGCAGGCAGCCGAGATCGATCACGTCGGCGCCGGACGCAGCGAGACGCCGGGCCTTCTCAACGATCGCCGCTACGCCGATCTCGGCCGCCTCGACGATCTCGGCAAAGATGCAGATGTCGGTGCGCGACAGATCGGGCGGCGCGCCGCCGCGGCCGAGGAAGGCCGGCAGATCGGCGATCTCGTCGGGGCCGCGCACGAACGGCACGCCGAATTCGGCGGCAAGCCCGTCGAGGTCGGCGCGGCAGCGGCCGGGCACCACGATCCGATCCGCCGGCACCGGGCGCGGCATGCGGCGGCGGATGATGGCCTCGGTCATCAGCGCCGCCACCTTCACGCCGATGTCGAGGATCTCGCCGTCGAAGTCGCTGGCGCCGAGGCTTTTTAGCACCCGCTCCAGCCGGGGCTTGGCCAAATGGCCGGTCAGGAACAGCAAGCGTTCGCGCGCCATTCCCGCAGTCTAGCCGTTTGCCTCAAGCAAGGTCGATCCGGCAGCCGACCGGCGCATCCGCGGCGAGCGCCGGGCCGAGCGCCGGCAATTGCCGGGTTCCGCAAAGCCACGCCTCGACCCCGCTCCCGGCAAGGAATGCCGGCACCAGCGGGTCCAGGATGCCTTCGGCCACGAGGTCCGCAACCTTCATGGAGCGCGGCGTGGAGACGCGCTTCACAAACAGCAATCGCCCTGTCCCAAGGCGGCCGGCAAGCCAGGCCGCCAGGCTGTCCGACGTCACGTCCCAATTTTCAGGGACGTCGGGATGGCCTTCGATCAGCTGCAGCGGCAGCCAAACAGGCACTTTTCCGTCGGCTAGCGCCCTCCTGATTTCCTTCACTCCGAAGGTAGCGACCAGCGCCGGCGAGAAGGCAGCCAGCACGAAGCCGAACTGCGCCATGGCGAGGAGCGCCATCCGGTGCGCCGTCGCATCGTCGAAACCGACCCGCTTCTGCTCCTTGCGGACGCAATCGGCGAACGGGCCGCCGCCCGGCACGACGACAATGCGCCCGGCGCCCTCTGCCAGCGCGGCAGCCAGTTCGGCGAGGCGGGGAAAGCGGGCGAAGCTGCCGCCGACCTTGACGACCGTCGGGGCGCCAGGCGCCGGCGTCACGAGCCCGGCTTCCGCCCAGCATCCTCGAAAATCGCCAGCACGGGATTCTGATCTGCCGAGGCCTCCGGCCGATCCATGACGATTTCTACCCCGACGCCGCCCGGCCCCATCTCCAGTTTTTCCACCTTCACCGTCACGCGCCTGGCCCTCGGGTGGCGAAGCAGGCGGGCAGCGATCCGCTCGGCCAGCGTCTCGACAAAGTCGATATGCCCTTCGGCGACGATGGCCGAAATGCCGTCAGTGATGAGGTCGTAGGAAAAAACCTCCGGCATGCCCGCCGGCTCGCCGCGCCGGCGCTGCGCCTCGACCGTCACGTCGAAGCGGACCTTTTGCGGCGCGTCCCTTTCGTGGCTGTAGGCGCCGATGCGGACGGGCAGGACGAAATCGCGCACAAAGATTTTTTCAGCGGCCTGGTCGCGCGTCGCACTGTCCGGGTGATAACCCCGCGCCGAGAGGAGCCGGTAATCGACGTTGGGCGCGGCGGATCGCGAATCGTGCGGGATCAGCCGGCGGATCGCCTGCACCGCCCCAAGATCGATACCGCCGCGCCGGTCAT
Source organism: uncultured Alphaproteobacteria bacterium (assembly GCA_963846475.1). Classification (GTDB taxonomy): domain Bacteria; phylum Pseudomonadota; class Alphaproteobacteria; order Rhizobiales; family Afifellaceae; genus DASWJZ01. Next base: position 1,409,653 of record CAWJVZ010000004.1, read on the forward strand.
GCGCGCGGCAGAGCGCGCCGCGAAAACCCAGAAAATCCGGGCCGAGCGGCAGCAGGCGCGGCACGTCCGGCTCCTCCAGCGAGCCGGCGAGGCCGACCAGCAGGCCGAGGTCGCGCGCCGCTATGACGAAGCTTTCAAGCTCCGGAATGCCTAGATGGGTGAGCAACCGGCCGCCGGCCTTGTCCGCCGTGTCGAGCATCGCGCCGGCAAAGCCGCAATCCGCCAGCTGCGGAAGCAAGCCCGTCGCGTCCGCCTCGCGATCGGCGAAGAGGACGCCGATCAGGCGGCTGGACCGGGCCGGATCGGCCAGGGCCCGCACAACCGCCTGCCGTTCCTCGCCGGGGAACAGCCCGATTTTGACGTAGTCGATTCCGGTGGCGCCGACCTCCCGGACCGCCGGGAGGACGATGTCCGCGTGCATCGGCAGGTCGCCGGTGACCGCGCTGGTCGGCCGGCGGCCGGCGACTGCCGCGACGGTGTCGCGGATCCGCGCGACGGGGAGCGCCCCCAGCGCGCCTGCGGCGGGATCCTTCAGGTCGACGATGTCGGCGCCGCCGGCAATGGCGATCTCGGCCTCTTCCGGACCGGTCACGCTGGCGAGGAGGGCGGTCATTGCGGGGCCTCCTTTGCCAGAAGGCGGTTCTTCAGCAGCCAGTCCAGCCCGCGGGTCCAGGATTCGTCGGTGTTGGAGCGGATGTCGGCGCTGTAGCCCTCGACCAGCCTGCCGCTCTCGACGTCGCGCACATAGAGATTGATGTTGAGGATCAGGTTCGAGACCTTTTGGACGAATCCGGTCACTGCCAGATCCGCGCCAAGCTCGGCAGCCATGCGGCGGTCGCAGCCGCCGCAGGACTGCAGGTTCTGCTGGGCGGCCGCCTCCCGGACGGGCGCGATGTCGACCAGCTCATAGCGCCCGCTGGCCGCCAGCGCGGCGCGGAGCCGCTCGCTCAGCATGGCAAGCCGCCGGCTCTCCACCTCGGAGGCGCCGTTCATCTCGCCCTCCAGGCTGGTATCGACAAGCTCCAGGTCGAAAACCGCGGTCCGGACGGGCTCTGCCTGCCCGGCGTCGAACGGCGTAGCGGCGAGGGCGATGGCCAGCAGGATCGTATAGCGCATATTCAACAACCCTATTCCCCGAATGAGCGTTGCGTAAAGCCGCTCGGAAAAGGCGGTGGTGGGTCAGTCTGAGTTTTCCTTGCTCCAGCGCAAGGCTCCTGCACGGCTCCATGCGGTAAGCGCGAGAACCAAGCGTTCGCGCCTTTCGAGACGCCGAACCTCAACAATAAACTCGTGGCTGGAAGGGCTCTCGGTGACGTCACCAAGGCGCGCAAAGATGTCGATCAGGTTTTCGCGGCTCATTTTGGAAATGTGCCTCGCGAGAGTTATACGAAAGCGCATCACGCCGCCCGGCTCTCGAAAAATCGGTAGTGGGTCAGTTTGAAATTATTCGGTCCACGAGGTGGTTCACGGCGGATAGCAGGCTGAGGGCTTCGCCGCGCTCTACACCGAGCCTCGTCGCGAACTCCGCTTCAGCAAGGTGCACCCCATTGCAAACTTCATTTAGCGCGTTGTTCAACAGAAGCAGTTCCTCACGCGAAAGCGCTACCTCCGCACCTGCAGCGCTCTCTCGCAGAACGTGCATTACGCCGTCTCCCGCTTCTGGGGTCCACGCTTCGCCGGCTTCGCCTCGACAGCATCCATCGGCGCGACGATATCCGCAACCTCCCAAAGCCGATCCGTCGCGCTTGCTGCCATCGCGGGCGTGACCCGCAGCGTCTCATGGACTCGGGAAATGCTTGCGGCCAACCCCTCGCGCCGGCAATGATGGGCCCATGCGGATCGCTTGGTTCTGTTGCTTGTGTCTGCTCGCCGCATCTTTTGCCGGGTCGGCGGCCGCTCAGGAGGCCGAGCCCGCGCCGGTGCGCATCGGCCATGTGCGGCTTGCCGAGCCGCCGAGCCTGCAGATCTCGCTGCTGGAGCGGCCGGCCGAGGACGAGGGCGTCGCAGGAGCCCGCCTCGCCATCGACGACAACAACACGACCGGCCAGTTCACCAAGCAGAAATTCGAGCTCGTCGAGACGTTTGCGGGCAATCCGCAGCAGGCCGGCGAGGCCGCGGCGGGCTTCGCCGGGCAGGGGATCCGCTTCGTCGTGGCCGACCTTCCCGCGGACATCCTGCTCGCCTTCGCCGAGGCCGCGGCGGCACAAGAAATTCTCGTCTTGAACGCCGGGGCCACCGACGATGCGCTCCGCAACGAATCGTGCCGCGCCAATCTCATCCACGTCGCGCCGAGCCGGGCGATGCTCGCCGACGCGCTGGCGCAATATCTCGTGTGGAAGAAATGGACGCGCTGGTTCCTGATCCTCGGCTCGCACGAGGCGGACGCGCTCTATGCCGAGGCGCTCCGCCGCGCGGCAAAGCGGTTCGGCGCCGAGATCGTCGAGGAGCGCGTGTTCGAGGACACCGGCGGGGCGCGCACCACCGACTCAGGCACCGTGCAGGTGCAACGGCAGATGCCGGTGTTCACGCAGGGCGCCCCCGATCATCATGTGGTCGTGGTGGCCGACGAGAGCGACGTGTTCGGGGCGTATGTGCCGTTCCGCACCTGGAACCCCGCGCCGGTGGCCGGAACCGACGGGCTGAAGCCGACGAGCTGGTCGCCGGCGCACGATCTGTGGGGCGCCATCCAGCTGCAGAACCGCTTCGTGCGCGACGTGCGCCGGCAGATGACCGACAAGGACATGCAGTCCTGGACGGCGGTGCGCATGATCGGCGAGGCGGCGACGCGGACGGGGAGCACGGATCCGGCCGCGATGGCGGAGTTCATCACCGGCCCGGATTTCGAGGTCGCGGCCTTCAAGGGGCAGAAACTGACGCTGCGGGACTGGGACCTGCAGCTCCGCCAGCCGATCCTGCTCGCCGACGGACAGACGGTGGTTTCGGTCTCGCCGCAGGAAGGCTTTTTGCACCAGCACTCGGAGCTCGATACGCTCGGCACCGACCGGCCGGAAACGAAGTGCCAGTTCTAGGGACGAGGGTGGGATGGCTCGGATAGCAGAGAAAATGAGGCTGCGTTGGGCGATTGCACTCCTCGCCGGGCTGGCGGCCGGCGCGCCTGCACCGGCCTTCGCCTACAAGGTTTTTGTGTCGAACGAAGGGGACAACACCATCTCGGTGATCGATTCGGCCACGCTGGAGGTGGTGGAGACGGTCCGCGTCGGCCAGCGGCCGCGCGGCATCACCATGACCAAGGACGGCAAATACGTGCTGCTCTGCGCCAGCGACGACGACACCGTGCAGATCATCGACGCCGCGACCTACCAGATCGTCGGCAACCTGCCCTCCGGCCCCGATCCGGAGCTGTTCGTCCTGCACCCGTCCGGCAATCCCCTCTACATCGCCAACGAGGACGACAACCTCGTCACCGTGGTGGACGTCGACAAGCGCTCGCTCCTGGCGGAAATCCCCGTCGGGGTGGAGCCGGAAGGCATGGGCATCTCGCCGGACGGAAAAGTCATGGTCAACACGTCGGAGACGACGAGCATGGCGCATTTCATCGACACGGCGACCAACCAGATCACCCACAACGTGCTGGTCGATACGCGCCCGCGCTTCGCGGAGTTCAAGCGGGACGGCTCGGAAGTGTGGGTCTCGGCGGAGATCGGCGGCACGGTCAGCGTCATCGACACGGCGACGCACGAGATCAAGCACAAGATCACCTTCGAGATCGCCGGCCTCAGGCCGGAGTCGATCCAGCCCGTCGGAGTGCGCATCACCAACGACGGCAAGACGGCGTTCGTCGCGCTCGGGCCGGCGAACCGCGTCGCGGTGGTGAACGGCGAAACCTATGAGGTGGAGGATTATCTGCTCGTCGGGCAGCGGGTCTGGCAGCTCGGCTTCTCGCCCGACGAGGCGGTGCTTTTCGCGACGAACGGCCTCTCCAACGACGTATCCGTGATCGACGTGGCCGAGCGGGAAGTCACCAAATCCATCCAGGTCGGCCGCCTCCCCTGGGGCGTGGTGGCGGCGCCGCAATGAGCTGCTTTTCTGGCAGGCGGACCTCAAAGGAGAGACGAATGACTTTCTGCGCTGGGCTCCGCATTGCCGCCGGAGCGGCTCTCGCCATGGCCGTTCCGTGCGCGGCGCAGGCGCAGTCAGGCTTGCTCACGAGACCGGTCGAACTGGCGCCGATCACGCTGTCGGCCGGGGCGCCGCTCGCCGAAGCGCCTTACGAGCTGGAATCCGGCAAGCAATACAGCCTGACGATCGCCGCCGACGGCTCTGCCGAGCTCGCCGTCCAGGGCGCCGAGCTCTTTCGCAACATCTGGATCAACGAGATCATCATCAACGACATCGAGATCCGTCCTCTCGGGCTGGATTCGATCGAATTCGATGCCGCCGGAGAGGCAGAAATCACCTTCGTGACGATCCGTCCCGGCACCTTCACGCTGCGTATTCCCGGAACGAGCAGCGACAGTCAGGCAGCGGTTTTTCAGGTGAAGTGAAAGGCTGGATTCGATGCGCAAGCTGCCGGCAGTCCTCGCGCTGGGATTCGCTCTGAGCGGATGGGCCGCGCATGCGCCCGCTTCGGTGCGCCCGGGCGCATTGCAGCACGGTCAGGATCCCGACTGGCCCTGCATACAGGCCAAGGTTCCCGAGCTCTCGCCGACCGCGATCTGGTCGGGACCGCCCGTCGATGAGGCGCTTGTGGCGTGGCAAGCGGACCCGGAAATTGCCGGGCTGGTCGCCGAGCTGGCGGCCCGCCGCATGCCCGTCGAAGAGGCAACCGCCGCCATCGGCAACTTTGCGACAGGCCTCGACCCGGCCACCAGGGCGGAAAAGCTGACCCTGCTTTTCGCCGGGCTGTTCGAGACGCTCGACCGCGAGCGCGCCGACGTCATGCAGGGCATCGGCCGCTATGCGCGGCAGCAGAAGGCGATGGCGGAAGCGATCCGTCAGGCCATGTCTAAGGCTCAGGATCCGAGCGTCGCCGCCTCGGATCCGCAGCAGGCGAGCGCGCTCAACGAACAATTGGTCTGGCAGACGCGCATCTTCAACGAGCGCCGCGCCGCATTGACCTATGTGTGCGAGGTTCCGACGATCATCGAGCAGCGGCTGTTCGCGCTCGCACGCGCGATCGCCGCGGAAATGGCTCGGTAGAAGCTCCGGCCTGGGGCGGCGGCGCTATTCCTTGATCGGGTTGTTCTGCTCATCGAGCAGCGGCACGCCGAAATCCAGCAGGATCTTGTTGATCTCGCTCTGGTTCTCCTCGATCAGCTGGTTGAGCTGGCGCTTCCATTCCTGGTCGGAGGGCCGCACGCCCATGGTGATGCGGTAGACCATCCGCGAGCCGCCCTGCTCCTTGGTGAGAGGAACGATCGTCAACGGCGGATCGGCGTTCTTCGCGTAGTAGCCCGCGATCGGTCCCCACAGCACGCCGGCGTCGATATCACCCGCCTGCAGATCGCGGATCATCGCTTCGGCGGAAGTCCCCTGCCGCGTGTCGACCATCAGCTGGTAAGGGCGGGCCTTCTTCATCAGACCAAGCTTGGCCATGTTCGTGGCGGGCGGCGTCCCCGCGACGATGCCGATGCGCTTGTCCTTCAGGCGCGGATCGACGAGCAATTCCACGCCGTCCAGACCGGTGCCGGGCTTGAACAGCAGGGCGTAGGCCGTCTGGTAATAGGCATTGGTGTTCTGCACGAGCTCGTCGCCTTGCGGATAGCTCATGATCACGTCGCACTTATAGGCCCCGAGAGTGAGCCGCACGAAGCCGGTGACCTGCGGGAAGTAGGTGTAGGAGACGCTCTTGCCGAGCTTTTCGGCAAGGAAGTCGGCCAGCCGGTTTTCGTAGCCCTCCTGCGCCTCGTTCGAAAAGGGCATGCTGTGCGGGTCCGCGCAGACGCGCAGCACATTCGGGTCGACAAGCTCGATGGCCCGCTGGAAATCGTGGGACTGCGCGCCTGCCTGGCCGGCGGTGAAAGCCGCCAACGCCGCGAGGCAGACGCCCAGCCCAAGAGAGCGCGGAACCCTCAGGTGCCGAGGCAAGCGCTTTCCGCCTCGGTAAACGCCTCGGGCTTGTCGGCGCGCTTGGCCGGCCGGCCGCGCGGCAGCTCGCCTTGGGCGCGGGCGCGCAGATAGATGTAGATGTCGTCGAGGTAGCACATGACGTTCACGTTGGTGCCGAAGGCCGGCATGACGCTCTGCTGGCCCTGGTCGACGTGGGTGCGCCCGTTGGTGACGACCTCCAGGAACTCCGCATAGGGCAGCCGCTTGACCGAGTCGACCAGCCGCGGCGCATAGCTTGAGCCTTCGCCGTCGGGGCCGTGGCAGACGTGGCATTCCGAGTGATAGCGGCGGAATCCGGAATAGATGTACCAGTCGACCGTCCCGTCCGGCTCGATCTTGAACGTCGGATCGCCGTCGTCGTCATAGTATTTGCCGCCATCGTCGCTTGCGGGTGCCGCATCGCCCGGCCCTTCCTGGGCGGCGGCGGACCAGCCCGGCAGAACGCCGGCAGCGATCGTCAGGGCGGCGACCATCATGCCGCGTGCAAGCATGCGGAACTCCTTGCCTGGTGTTTTCGGTCTTGGGGAATGTGGGGCAGAGAAAGGGCCCGGCTAGACCTCAGTCTTGCCGGGCCCCGATTTCAGCCGCGATCGATTACTGCGAATCGGGCAGAGCGAACACGGTCAGGGCGCCGCCAAGCGTCGTCACGTTGGCCAGCGCGGCATAGCCGCCCACCGCGCCGAGACCGGCGGTGCCGACCGCCCGCTCGGCCTCGCCGGCTTCGCGGCCCGGATGCACGGCGCCGTGCCAGCCTGCCGCCCCTTCAGGCGCCAGCAGACCGGCCGCGAGGCCAATTCCGGCCCAGCCGCCGATACCCGACAGGACGGCAATATATTGCTTGCCGCCATGCGTGTAGGTCGTGACGTTGCCGATGATGCCGGAGGGGGTCTTGAACTTGTAGAGCTCCTCGCCCGTCTCCGAGTCGACCGCCTTCAGATAGCCTTCCAGCGTGCCGTAGAAGACGACGTCGCCGGCGGTGGCGAGGGCGCCGCCCCATGCCGAGAACTGCTCCGGCAGCGACCACACGATCTTGCCGGTCGTGGCGTCCCAGGCGATGAAGTTGCCCATGCCGCCATGGCTGTTCGGCGCCGGATACATGCTGAGCGTGGCGCCGACATAGGCCTGGCCCGCCGTGTAGCTGACGCGGAACGGCTCGTAGTCCATGCAGACATGGTTGGTCGGCACGTAGAACAGCTTGGTCTTCGGCGAATAGGCCGCGGGCTGCTGGTCTTTGGTGCCGAGCGCCGCCGGGCAGATGCCCGTCGTGTTGACGTCCTCGCCCTGCACCTCGGTGGAATATTGGTCCACCACCTTCGGACGGCCGTAGGTCTCGCTGTTTGGATCCATGTCGACGCCGGTCGTCCAGTTCACCACCGGATCGTATTTCTCGGCGACGAGGAGCTCGCCGGTGTCGCGGTTCAGCGTATAGGCGAGGCCGTTGCGGTCGAAATGGACCAGCGCGGGCACCGTCTGGCCGCCAATCTCGAGATCGGTGAGGATCATCTCGTTGACGCCGTCATAGTCCCACTCGTCATGCGGCGTCATCTGGTAGACCCATTTGGCCATGCCGGTATCCGCGTCGCGCGCGAAGATCGTCATGGTCCAGCGATTGTCGCCGGGCCGCTGGTTGGGGTTCCAGGTCGAGGGATTGCCGGTGCCGTAATAGACAAGGTTGAGAGCCGGGTCGAAAGCGAACCAGCCCCAGGTCGTTCCGCCGCCGATCATCCACTGGTCGCCTTCCCAGGTGGCGGTGCCGGAATCCTTGCCGACCGGCTTGCCGAGATGCGTCGTCTTTTCCGGATCCATCAGCGTCTGGTCGTCGGGACCGGTCGAATAGCCGCGCCAGGCCAGCGAGCCGTCCTTCAGATTATAGGCGGTGATGTGGCCGTGGACGCCGAACTCGGCGCCGGAAATGCCCACCAGCACCTTGTCCTTGAACACCATCGGTGCGTCGGTGCCGGTCTCCGCCTTGCTCGGATCGCCGTTCTTGACCTTCCATATTTCTTCGCCGGTGTCGGCATTCAGCGCAACGAGCGTGGTGTCGGCCTGGTGCAGGATGATCATGCCGGGGCCGCCGTCGGTTCCCGGAGCATAGGCCACGCCACGGTTGACGGTGTCGCAGCACATGACCGGGATCACGTTCGGGTCCTGGACCGGCGTGTATTTCCACTTGATCAGCCCGTCGTTGGCGAGATCGAGCGCATAGACAATGTTAGGGAACGGCGTGTGCACATACATCGTGTCGCCGATGATGAGCGGTCCGCCTTCGTGGCCGCGCAGGACGCCCGTGGAGAATGTCCAGGCCACCTGCAGATCGCCCACATTGCCCTTGTTGATCTGGTCGAGCGTCGAGTAGCGCGTATTCGCGTAGTCCCCCGTGGGCATCACCCACTGGTTGGGGTCTTTCGAAAGCTCGATCAGCTGGTCGTTAGCGGAAGCCGACCATGCAAGCACGGTGGCTCCCGCGCCGAGTAGTAACGTTTTCAGAATGCGACCCATTAGGCCCTCCCACTCTCGACATTATTGTCGTTTCATTGCCGGGCGGGCACGGCAAGCCGGGCACACCCGAACGCGGGTTGGGACGGTCTCCGGCAGCGTGTCACGACCACTGGCGCCGGGGAAACGCAACACTCCCGACTGGGGTCTTCGACAGCATCCATGTCCCTCACGGATGTTTTTGAAGCCGGCAACCACATCGAACTGTAGGGCGGTCGAGCGCGGTCGGCAAGCGATTAGCGCATTCGGCAGGGATTCATGCCGTCAGGTTTGGCCGATTTGCAGTTGCGGGAACCCGGGCTCGCTCTACGCGATCAGTTTCGAAACGCCCGCTTCAGGTTCCGGGCTTTTTCGAGATCGACGGCTTCTGCCGCCGCGACAAGGTCGTAGAGCTGGGCGGAATTGACGTCAGCCGATGTGAAGATCGCCCCCGCCACTTTCGCCCCGGTCAGATCGGCGCCGGCGAGCTGCGCCGCCGTCATGTTCGTGCCGGTGAGGTCGGCGCCTTTCAGCGATGCAAAATGCAGGTCGACCCAGGAGAGGTTGGCCCCGCTCAGATTGGCGCCGTCGAGCTTCGCCGAAATCAACAACGCGCGCATCAAGCCCATGGACTGGTTCTTCATGTCGGCGCTGAGATCCGCCCCGGCAAGATTGGCCTCGAGCAGCGAGGCTCCCTGCAGATCCGCCGTGACCCGCGCGCCCGACAGGTCGGCGCCGTCAAAACGCGCCCCCCGCATCTGCGAGGCGACGAGGCTCGCCTCGCGCAGGCTGGCACCGGAAAAGTCCGCCTTGAGCGCCCACGCCTGATCGAGGATCGCGCCGTCGAGATTGGCGCCCGCGAGCTTCACATTGTTGAGATAGGCGCCGCGCAGATTGGCGGCGCGAAAATCCACTTCGGACAGATCGAGGCCCGACAGCCGCTTTCCGCTCAGATCGGGGTGCTCGGCGGGCCCGCCGGCCTGGATCGTGGCGAGCACCTCGTCCCGGCTCATCTCCGCTTCGGTCATCTGCGGCGAGTTCAGGTCGACATATTGCATCATGTCCTGCGCCAGCGCCGCGCCACAGGACAGACCCATGGCCAAGACTATATGGCCGAGAGCGGACAGTAATCGGGAAATACCCTTCATATCGAATACCCGCGTGCCGCCGCCGCCGAAAGCGGCGGCCCCCTCGACGCTAGACCCGCGTAGCGGCGTTCACAAGCAATCCCCCACCGTTCAGTCTCAAGATCAAGCGCTATCCGCCCTTGAAGCAGCGGATTTCGCCTTCGGCCTGGGCGCGGCGGAGATCCTGGATGACGGATTTGGATTCGGCGCTGGAGCGGAAGAGATCGGCGGCCTCGCCCTGGATCTGCATGAGGCTCAGGAAGGCGCTCGCCTCCTCGTAGCGATCGTAGGGAAGGATCGACGCGACCACGTCAATTGAGCACGAGCACGCTCTAAGGGCCTGCGACGTCTCGCCATTCGCCTTGATGCAGGCGAATACGTAATCGGCGACTGCCTCGGTCGGATAGTCGGTTGGCGCGCCGGCACTCGCATTGCTGACGCAGGCAAATGTCGCCGCCAGGGCAAATCTCCTGCAGCGCCGAAACTTAGGCACGCGCGGCCCCCCTTACGTCGGAATCGCGGATCATACGTCGGAGACGCGAGCATGATCGTGCCACCACTCACAGAAGCGCGCCAGCCCGGTCTTGAGGGTCACGCGGTTCACCTGTCGAAGCATTCTCGGCGGGCTCCTCACCCTCTGCGATCCTGCGGGGCCGCGCCTCGCTGTCGTTTTCACCCGCCGGCAACCAGCCAAGCGGGATCGAACCAGCGGTCGGCCTCGCCGTCATAGGGAAGCCGGGTGATGTCCCAGTGCCGGATGAAGGAGGCGTAAGCGGTCCAGACCGGCGGGCCGCCGCCGATATAGACGACGCGGTCCGGATAGCGGGCGAGCGCTTCTTCGGGCGGCGTGCCGGAGCGGATCACCGCGACCGTGCGGTCCTCGCGCGCCCATTGCGGGACAGAGGCGATCGTGCGCGGCCCGGCGAGGAGCACGTGCCCGCGCGTCGTGTCAAAGAACCGCGCCACGTCGGCGCGAAACTCGCGGCCCGGATTGCCCTCCCATGGCAACCTGCCGTTCAGCCCGAGCTGCCCGCTCAGCCCGATGGCGCACATGGCACGCACGTCCGCCATTTCCCCCTCCGTGGCAGCGCTTGCCTATTTGCGACCCAGACTTCGATTTGCCGGCTAGAGGGCGAAGGGCTCCGCGTCCAAAATCGCTGATAGTGCTTCGGATTTGGCGCGCCCGGCAGGATTCGAACCCACGACCCCCAAATTCGTAGTCTGGTGCTCTATCCAGCTGAGCTACGGGCGCTGACGTGCAGACGGCACCGCCGACGCAAGGCCCGGCACACCTAGTCGCTCCACACCGCAATTTCAAGCCCACGGCAGCGCCTACTGCAGAGCGTGCGTGGGCCCGCCAAACGCATTATTGAATTTCGGCGCCTCCGACTTCGAGGCGCGCGCCCTTGCCGTCACCTTGGCTGGGAATGAGATAAACGTTCAGCTTCAGCGGGCCGTCATCCGCCAATTCCGGCGGCAGGGGGAGGCCGTAACGCGCCACCCCCGAGGAACCCATTGATCCGGTCGGCAGCATGACGCCAAAGCGGCCGACCTCCTGCTCCGCGCCGCTACCGTGCTGCTGCGCCTTGACCACCACCTGAACGGCGCCGCCGTCCTGCGGCGGAGTGTAGCCTGCCACGCTGACGACGAGCCGGGCAGACTGTTCTGCTGCGCCTCCGGCCGCCGCGGAAACAGGTGCCGATGTCGAGGTGATCACTGCCGGCCGTTCAACTGTGGCAATCACCTGGTCCCCCGCAGTGGCGACACCCAGCAAAGCAGGCAGTGTCGCAAATGCGCACCATGCGCTTATCGTATACAGGCGACTCCGATCCATGGCCGATCACCTCAAGTCCGAGCCCCCACCGTCGGATATGGGATCAGGCGGATACGAACGCAACCTCCACTGCCCTCACCGTGGCCGTTCCCGCTTCGCCCTCGTCCGGCTTGTTCGGCACCGGCAGGATTTGCACACGAATGTTTGTGGGAGCTGGCGCGCTTCCGTATACGCGGCGGATCGCCGGCGATAGGTCGACTGCAAAGGACGGCTCGTCGTGATTGGCCCCCTCGCCATGCACGAAGACCCCGAAGGTGCCGACGTAGTGAGGGTCGGTGACCGGGGTATCCGGCTTCAAGTCAGGGTGCTCGATAAACACCCGGTACATCGTATTCTGGGAATCGCTCACCGCCACTTCACGAATGAAGGCCAGCGCTCGCGTGCCCGAGACCGCTTGTTCGCGCGCGGCGTTGAAGTCCAGCAGCTCGACGCCGGACGACAGCATCCCACTCCTGGCAACGCTTTCCACTAAGCCAGGTTCGATCGCGACGGGTATTTCCAGATACCGGTTCGGGGTGGCGACGGCACCTTCGGGGCTCTGAGCCGCATACGTCTTGATGCCCACGGCGGTCGCGGCCGCCGCTCCCGCATAGATGCTGGTAAACTTCTCCTGCGCAGCCATCAGGGTCGGCGCCGCGCTAGCCATCGGCCCGGGCAGGCCGTAAGTGTAGCCGAGAGTTTCGGGAACGAACAGGTCAGAGACCTTTGGCGAGTAGAAGGATCCGTCGACATTGTAGAAATTGTTCTCGATTGTCATGTCTTTCCAGAGCGGATCTGGAGAGTTCGGCCCTCCTAGCCCGTTCCAAACCGCCCAGATCCGGTCGATATTGGCGTGGTGCATGAAGAAAATCGGATCGCGGGGCGAGAAGGCCCACGGCATCAGACCGCCGATGTTATTGTGCACGTTGTTGTGGGGGTTGCCCTCCAGGACGCCTTGAATGCCGCAGTTCTGGCAGACAATCCAGGATTGATCCAGAGAATCTTGACCGGCGGGTCGGCTTGTGCCGAATTCTTCGAACGTCGTTGCAGCTAATATTTCTTGGAGGACGGACGGCCCTACGACGTCGGGCGGCATGGGTTCGGACGGTGGCCAGGTACGCATGAAACCGGGATCGGACACAAAGAGCCAATTCGTGTTGCCGTCCGGTGTGTTCGGCTCCAGGAAAACTTCAGGCATTGTCGGGTTGGCAGTCCAATCCCAATAGGGCATGGCAAAGTCGTCGTTCTTTGTCAGGTACCGGACGATCCGTTCATACATCAGCGTGTAAGCACGGTGCCAAGGAAGGAAGTACCAGTTCCCGTGCGGACAGAATTTATAGCTGAACTGAGTTGGCCCGTGGATATTGGCCAAATTCACCCAGCTGAACTGCTCGCTGGCGGGCATGTTCTTCATCAGCCCAACGGCGTCGCGGTAGGTGGCGACGATAGGATCGTCCCAGGCAAGGCCTTGCAGCGAGCGGCGCTGTGGCACTGCCTGCGCCTGCGCCAACGCGACCATGCCTGGCACGTTCGCGGCGATGATACCCGCACCAATGACGGAGCCCTGAAGCAGTACGTCCCGACGTGATATGGTCATTTGCCGCAGCCCTTTTGAAACTTACGTGTCGATGCACTCAACCACGAGGTTCGACGAACGTCAAATTCTACTTGAACTCGGCAGGTCGACTTCGCTTACATCCGCCGGGCTTGGCGGCGGGTGTCGAGGCTGACCGGCCGGTCGGGGATGGTGACCTCGAAAATCGCGCCGGCGCCGGGGCGGCCGATAAGGCGGATGTCGCCGCCGTGAGCGCGGACAATTTCCGCGGCGATGGCGAGGCCGAGCCCGGTGCCTCCGGGCCGCACCGACCCCTGGAAGGGCTGGAACAGGTTGGCGCGCGCTTTCTGCGGCACGCCGGGGCCGGTATCGCAGACGCGCAGGGTGGCGACGCCGCCCCGCCGCTCCCCCTCCACCCAGACGCGGCGGATCACCGCCGGGTCGTCGCCGTCGCCGACCGCCTCCAGGGCATTGCGGCAGAGATTCATCAGCACGCGGAAGAGCTGTTCGGAATCGGCGTCGACCTCGACGCCCTCCGCCACCCGGTTCTCCCACTGGATGCGCTCGTGCCCGGAAAGAGCGAGCACGTCGGCGACGTCGTCGACGAGCCGGGCAAGCGAGAGAAGCTGCCGCCGCGGCGCCTCCTCCGTCGCCTGGCCGTAGGCGAGCACGGAGCGCGTATAGGAGATCGCCCGGTCGATGGCGCGCACCACCTTCGGCGCGAAGCGCTTGACCAGCGGGTCCTCGACGGCGCCCATCCGATCGGAGAACAGCTGGGCCGAGGCCAGGATGTTGCGAAGGTCGTGGTTGATCTTGGAGACGGCGAGGCCGAGATCGGCGAGGTGGCGGCGCTGCACCAGCATGTCGCGGAGCGCCTTCTGCATCTCGGCGAGCCTCGCCTCCGCCGCGCCGATCTCGTCGCGGCGGCCGCTCGGGACGATTGCCGAAGCGGAATCCTCCGGCGCCGTCGAGAAGGCCAGGATGTGCGCGGAAAGCCGCTGCATCGGCCGCACGATGTGGAAGCGAAGCGCCGCGTAGACGAGCGCCGCGCTGATCGCCGAGATGACCAGCGAGAGGAGCAGGATATTGCGCGAATAGGCCAGCATCGCCGCGCGCAGCCGCCATTCCTGCACGACGATTTCAAAGCGGTCGCTGCCGGCCGGCGGGGTGCCGCTCACCATGATGAGGCGGTCGCCCGGCGAAAACAGGGTTGCGAACGCGGCGCGGATGCTGTCGAGGGGCCGCAGCGACGTGAGGTCGTGGCTCGCCGCCACCTCGGTCGGCATTCCCTCGACGGCGACGAACCAGCGCTGGCCGTGGCTGCGCAGCGCGATCGCCTCGACCCCGATCGAACGCAGCATCCGCTCTTCCAAGTCGCTCGGCAGGGCCGCGGCCGGCGCGGCGCCTGCCGCCATCGCGACCAGGGCCGCGCTGTCGAGCTTCTCCTGCAGCCAGACATTGCGGAAATTGGCGATCGAGGGGATGTAGATGAGGATCTCGGCCGCCATGACGAACAGGAGCGTCATCAGCAGGAGCTTGTTCGACAGGCTCCACGGCATGAAGCGGCGCTGCGTGGTCGCGCCGAGCGAGGCCGGTCGGGGGGACCCCTCTTCCATGTCGAATCCCGTTGCCGCCGTGCGGCAGGCTGTATTTTAGCCGGACCCGACGCTTCGTGCCAGCTTCGTCCAGCGCGTCAGCCGAGCAGGCGGGCCAAGCGGAGCGCCCACCTGACCGCTCGCGACTGCAGCTTCGGCGTGTAGAAGGCGATCGCCGCCCGCTTAGCCGCCTCCGAGACGGTCGGATAGGGAAACACGGCTGACGCAAGGTGCTTCACGCTCATCCTCGCCGCGATGGCAAGCGCCCAGGGCGCAATGAGCTCCCCGGCATTGTCGCCCAATATGTCGACGCCGAGGATTTTTCCGCGTTTCGTCACCAGCACCTTGACCAGGCCGCGCGTGGCACGTTCCGCCTGCGCGCGGTCGTTCTCGGAGAACGGCCAGCGCAGCACCTGGACATGCTTGTGCCTGCGGCGGGCCTCCGCCTCCGTCAGGCCGACATGGGCGAGCTCCGGGTCGGTGAAGGTGACCCAGGGCAGCAGATCCTGCCGCACCTTGCCGCCGAAGCGGAACAGGATCGAGCGGACGACCAGGCCGGCCTGGTAGGATGCCCAATGGGTGAATTGCGGCCCGCCTGTGGCGTCGCCGATGGCATAAACGCGCCGGTTCGTCGTGCGGAGCCGCGCATTTACCTCGATGCCGCGCTGGTCGTGAGCGATGCCGGCTTCCGCCAAGCCCAGCCCGTCGAGATCGGGCCGGCGGCCGACGGCGAGGAGAACGTGCGTCCCGTCCACATGATCGCCGGCCTGGTCATGGCTGAACGTCACGCGCACGCCGGTTCGCCCCCGCCGCGCGACCCGGGTGACCTCCGCCCCTTCCCGGATGGCGATCCCTTCCGACCTGAGGTCTTCCAGGAGCAGCGCGGCGAGCTCGGGATCGTCCCTGGCGAGCGCCCTGCCGGCTTCCAGAACGGTCACCTCGGAGCCGAGGCGGCGAAACGCCTGCGCCATTTCAAGTCCTACCGGGCCGCCGCCGACGACGATCAGGTGGCCTGGGCGGCGCGGCAAATCGAAGATCGTCTCATTGGTCAGGTACGGAACCGCCTCGAGATTGGGGATCGGCGGCACGGCTGGGCGCGAGCCGGTCGCCAGCACGTAGCGGCGGGCGCGGATGTCGGTCGTCCCGACGACGATCGTCTGCTTGTCCTTGAAGCGTGCCGTGCCGCGGATCACGGCAACGCCAAGGCCGGTGAAGCGCTCGGCCGAATCGTTCGGCTCGATCGCCGCGATCACCCGGCGGACATGGTTCCGAACGGCGGCGAAATCGACCTCAGGCTCGCTCGTCTCGATGCCGAACCGATGCGCGTCGCGGATGGCCTGGACGCGTCTGGCCGCCGCGAGAAGCGACTTGGAGGGGACGCAGCCGGTGTTGAGGCAATCGCCGCCCATCCGGTCTTTCTCGACGAGGAGGACGGAGACGCCGAAGGCCGCCGCCGCGGCCGCCATCGTAAGGCCCGCCGCACCGGCGCCGATCACGCAAATGTCCGGGGTCAGGACTTCGCTCATGCTGGGTGTCAGCCGGGCGCCCCTTCATGCCTCCGGCGGCCGCGGCGCCACCGGCGCACGAATACCGGGACGAGCGCCATCGCGCCGAGGAGAGCCAGGCCGACGAGGAGCTCGGTCGACAGGACCCGGCCGCGGCCGTCGAGAGCGCCCCCCAACCCTTCGCCGAAATAGGACAGCACGAAGGTCGCCGGCAGGATGCCGATCGCGGTCGCCGCAACATAGGGGAGGAGCCGCATTCCAAACAACGCAGCGGCGAGATTGACCAGCCAGAACGGGAATAGCGGCACGAGCCGCAGGAACAGCAGGTAGAGGAAGCCCTCCTCCCGGAACCCGGCGCGGAGCCGCTGCGCGCGCGGCCCGGCCCGCGCAGCGAGGAAATCGCCGAGCGAGGTGCGGGCGATCAGGAAGATGAGGGTCGCCCCGATCGTCGCCGCGACGAGCGCCAAAGCCGTTCCGGCGATGCAGCCGAACATCAGGCCGCCGGCGGCGGTCAGCGCACTGGCGCCGGGAAAGGAAAGCGCCACCGTCGCGATATACACGGTCACATACGCGGCTGCGGCAAAGGCCGGCCTCTCCTCCACCAACTCTGCAAGGCTCGCCTGGTAGCGCCGCAGCGCCTCAAGCGAGAGATAGTGATGCAAGTCAAGCGCATAGAGGAGGCCGAGGCCGATCGCCACCGCCGCGAGCGGCGCCCAGCGCAGCAGAGTAAAGCCGCCGGACGCGCGGCGGGCGGCGGCAAGGCGCTCCGTCGGTGCGCTGGGAACCT
Source organism: uncultured Alphaproteobacteria bacterium (assembly GCA_963846475.1). Classification (GTDB taxonomy): domain Bacteria; phylum Pseudomonadota; class Alphaproteobacteria; order Rhizobiales; family Afifellaceae; genus DASWJZ01. The sequence goes on from CAWJVZ010000004.1 coordinate 1,426,579, forward strand.
GCGTGCGTCGAAGCGTGTCCATCGTTGCGGGTCGCGGCGTCGGACCGCGGCATCGTTCCTTTCCTGAAGCGCGCCATTCTACACGCCCTGCCCCCGGCAGGATCGGCAGCACGAACTTATGAAGCCGGCCCGGCCCCGTGTCACCCCTTCGTGACGCGTCGAGGCGCCCGCCCCCGAAGTTGACTTGCAGGGGGGTTTCACCCTATATCGCCCCCGTCGATCGGAGCCTTGCAGGCACGCGCGCTCCGGCATTATCCCGAACATTCGGCGCGGCAGGGTCTCTCGACAGCGAGCCGGCTGCATTTCCAAAGACGAGGGCCGCCGCGATGGCGGCGTTGAGCAATGAAGAGAACCTATCAACCGAGCCGCCTGGTTCGCAAGCGTCGTCACGGCTTCCGCGCCCGCATGGCGACCCGCAACGGAGCCAAGGTGATCGCCCGTCGCCGCGCCAAGGGGCGCAAGCGCCTGTCGGCGTGACCGGTCCGGGCGCATGATCGAGCGCCTGAAGAAGAGGCGCGATTTCGTTGCCGCCGCGAAGGGCCCGAAGGCTGCGCGGCGCGCATTCGTGCTGGAGGCTCGTCGTCGCGACGACGATGGCGCGGCCCGCCTCGGCTTCACCGTTTCCAAGCGCGCCGCCAAGAAGGCCGTCGAGCGCAACCGCATCCGCCGCCGCCTGAAGGAAGCGGTGCGGCTGGCCGCTCCCGGACGCGTGCGCCCCGGTTGCGACTATGTCGTGGTCGGACGGCGCGGCGCGCTGACGGAGAGCTTTGCCGCACTAGAGGCGGATCTCGCTGCCGCGCTTGCGGCGGCTCTCCGCGGCCTCCATTTGCGCGAGGGAGCCGAGCCGCCGGGTCGCAGCCGATGAAGAACAATCAGAACGTCATCATCGCGATCGCCCTGTCCTTCCTGGTCATCCTGGGCTGGCAGCATTTCATCGTCGGGCCGAAGCTCGAAGCGGAGCGGCAGCGGGTTGCGGCGGAGCAGGCGCGCACCGCCGACGCCGTTCCCGGCACGGTCACCGGCACGCAGGCGCCCGGCGCGATGCCCGTGCCCGGCGCGGCGGCCCCGCCCGGCGCGCCGTCGACGACGCCTGCCGCGCCCGGCGCCGCGACCCCGGCGGTCGTGACACGCGACGCCGCCCTTGCGGCCTCGAACCGTGTGGTCATCGACACGCCGTCGCTGAAGGGCTCGATCAACCTGCAGGGCGGCCGCCTCGACGATCTCCTGCTTGCCCGCTACCGCGTCACCGTCGAGCCCACGAGCCCGCTGGTCGAGCTGTTCTCGCCGGTCGGCAGCGAGCACCCCTATTATGCGGAATTCGGCTGGGTGCCGGCCCAGGGCGGACCGGCCGTGCCGAATGCCGACACCGTCTGGACCGCGGAAGGCGGCCCGCTCGCGCCCGGCGAGGACGTGACGCTCACCTGGGACAACGGCGCCGGGCTCCTCTTCAAGCGCGTCTATTCCGTCGACGACAAATACCTGTTCACCATGCGCCAGAGCGTGGAGAACGCGACCGGCGATCCCGTCGTGCTCTACCCCTACGGGCTCGTCACCCGCACCGGCCTGCCCGAGACGGCCGGCTACTACATCCTCCACGAGGGCCTGATCGGCTTTCTCGGCGAGGAGGGCCTGCAGGAGATCAACTACGGCGATCTCGACGAGGTGCCGGCGCTCACCCCGGCCAAGGCGGCGAGCGGCTGGCTCGGCATCACCGACAAATATTGGGGCGCCGCCCTCGTCCCGGCCGGCGGCCAGCCGTTCCAGGCGCGCTTCCTGAAGGGCGCCGCCGGCGCCGAGCCGACCTACCAGGCCGACTATCTCGGCGACGCCGTGACGGTGCCGGCCGGCGGCTCGGGGGTGAGCGAAGCGCTCCTCTTCGCCGGCGCCAAGGAGACCAACGTCATCGACGCCTACGAGGCGGAGCTCGGCATCCCCCGCCTGGAGCTCCTCATCGACTGGGGCTGGTTCTATTTCATCACCAAGCCGATTTTTAAGCTGATCGACTGGCTCTACAGAGCCTTGGGCAATTTCGGCCTGGCCATCCTCGCCGTCACCGTCATCGTCAAGCTCATCTTCTTTCCGCTGGCCAACCGCTCCTACCAGTCGATGACGCGGATGAAGAAGCTGCAGCCGGAGATGCAGAAGCTGCAGGAGCGCTTCAAGGACGACCGCATGGCCCTGCAGCAGGCCATGATGGAGCTCTACAAGAAGGAGAAGGTCAACCCGATCGCCGGGTGCTGGCCGATCCTCATCCAGATCCCGGTCTTCTTCGCGCTCTACAAGGTGCTCTTCGTCACCATTGAGATGCGCCACGCGCCGTTTTACGGCTGGATCCGCGACCTCTCGGCGCCCGACCCGACCAACATGTTTACGCTGTTCGGGCTGATCCCCTGGGACCCGCCGCTGATCCTGCACCTCGGCATCTGGCCGATCGTCATGGGCGTGACGATGTTCGTGCAGATGCGCATGAACCCGACGCCGCCGGACAAGACGCAGGCGATGATCTTCAACTGGATGCCGGTGATCTTCACATTCATGCTCGGCTCGTTCCCGGCCGGCCTAGTGATCTACTGGGCCTGGAACAATTTTCTGTCGATCCTGCAGCAGGGCCTGATCATGAAGCGGCACGGCGTGCCGATTGAGCTGTTCGGCAATCTTAAGGGCATGATCGGCCGCTCCAAGCCGAAGGATTCGCCGGCGGAATAGGGGGAGTGGGCCGATGCGGCCCTCTCGCTGTGCCGCGGCCTCTGCTATAATGCCCGGCGGAGACTAGGATGCTCGACAAGGCCCAGGGGCGGATGACGCCGGAAGAGTTCTACGCCTGGCAGGAGGCGATGGACGAGAAATACGAGCTCGTCGACGGCTATCCCGTCAAGCGGTGTCCCGACTTGGAAATGATGACCGGGGCAAGTGGGCGTCACGACAGGATCGTGTGGAACCTAATCCGGGTTTTAGCAAACCAGCTGGCCGATGGCCCTTGCCAGGGCTTTACCAGCGATACTGCGGTTCGCACCCGTGCAGGCATGCGGCGGCGGCCTGACATCGGCATCGAATGCGGGAACCGAGATGAGCAGTCGCACGAGGCGGAAGACGTCCGCCTCGTCGTCGAGGTTCTCTCGCCATCCACCCGCGAATTCGACATGTTCGGCAAGCTCGAAGAGTACATGTCTGTCGCGAGCATGCGTTACATCCTGCTGATCGAGCCGAACGCCCCAAGAGCAATTCTTTGGTTGCGCCAAGATGACATGAGCTGGACCCATCAGAGCGCTGAAGGATTGGATGCGGAAGTTGAAATGCCGGAACTCAAGGTGCTTTTGGAGCTAGAGGAGGTTTACGCCCGGCTCACGTTTCGGCCGGCACCGAGGCTGGTCGAGGGGGACGACGTCTGACCGACCGCCTGCCGGGCGCCGAGGCCGCTTCCATCTTCCGCCATCCCTGGCGCTTTGTCACCGAAGCGCCGAACATGGCCGCGCTGCCGCCCGAAGGACCGCCCGAAGTGGCCTTCGCCGGCCGCTCCAATGTGGGGAAATCGAGCCTCATCAATGCGCTGACCCGGCAATCGAGCCTTGCCCGCACCTCCAACACGCCGGGGCGGACGCAGGCGCTGAATTTCTTCGTCCCCGATCCGCCGGATTCCGCCCTGCAGAGGCTGCCGCTGCTCGCTCTGGTCGACATGCCCGGCTACGGCTACGCCAAGGCGCCGCTGCAGAAGGTGGAAATCCTGGAACGCGCTAATCCACGCCTATCTGCGCGGCCGGGCGAGCCTGAAGCGCGTCTTCATCCTGGTCGATTCCCGGCACGGCCTGAAACCGTCCGACGAGACGATCATGAACGAGCTCGACGGCGCCGCGGTTTCATATCAGATCGTGCTCACCAAGGCGGACAAGGTGAAGCCGCCCGCGCTTGCCGCGGTGCAGGCCGCCACCGCCGAGGCGATCCGCCGCCGCCCCGCCGCCTATCCCGAGGTGCTCGCCACCTCCAGCGCCAGGGGTGACGGCATCGAAGCCCTGAAGGCCGAAATCGCCGCCTTCTCAACGCCGCGCTGAGCCGCTAAGAGGCGCGCTCGCCCCTGGAGCGCCCGCATGAACGACACATCCGCCAGCGCCCTGCCCCAGGAGGCGCTCGACCAGGCCCGCCTCCTCGCCGAGGCGCTGCCCTACATGCAGCGCTACGAGAACAAGACGATCGTGGTGAAGTATGGCGGCCACGCCATGGGCAATCCGGCGCTCGGCCAGGCCTTTGCGCGCGATATCGCGCTCCTGAAGCAGTCGGGCGTCAACCCGATCGTCGTGCATGGCGGCGGCCCGCAGATCGGCCAGATGCTCGAGAGGATGGGCATCAAGAGCGAGTTCAAGGGCGGACTTCGCGTCACCGACAAAAAAACCGTCGAGATCGTCGAAATGGTTCTGGCGGGCTCCATCAACAAGGAGATCGTCGCGCTCATCAACGCGGAGGGGGAATGGGCGATCGGCCTGTGCGGCAAGGACGGCAACATGGTTTTCGCCGAGAAGGCCCGGCGCACGATGGTCGACCCGGAATCCAACATTGAAAAAATCGTCGATCTCGGTTTCGTCGGCGAGCCGGTGGAGGTCGACCGCACGCTTCTCGACCTCCTCGCCCGCTCCGAGATGATCCCGGTGATCGCGCCGGTGGCGCCCGGCCGCGACGGCGAGACCTACAACATCAACGCAGACACCTTTGCCGGCGCCATCGCGGGCGCGCTGCAGGCGACGCGGCTCCTCTTCCTCACCGACGTGCCGGGCGTGCTCGACGGCTCGGGAAAGCTCATCGACGAGCTGACCGTCGCCAAGGCGCGGTCGCTGATCGCCGACGGCACGATTTCCGGCGGCATGATCCCCAAGGTGGAGACCTGCATCGAGGCGGTGCAGCGCGGCGTCGAGGGCGTCGTCATCCTGAACGGCAAGACGCCGCACGCGGTGCTGCTGGAGCTGTTCACCGCGCATGGCGCGGGAACGCTGATCACCGGCTGAGCGGATCGGCAGGCGCCGCGCCCAAGGCGCGGTGGCAGCTGGAAATCGCGATGCCGGGCCAGGTGCCTCCTCTCCCCCGTGGGGAGAGGCCGAGTCCGCGCGCAGCGCGGAGCCGGGTGAGGGTTCTGGCGCCGGGCTCTACGATCTAGTCCCTCACCCGGTCGCTACGCGTGTGCAACCGGGGACATGGGTAACAGATCTGACCGACGACATGGGTAACACATTTCTGGCTTTGTTCAGGTCTGCTGTTGTTGCTGTTGCGGCTGTGGACCCTGTGGGCAACGCGCCGCGTTGTCCACAAGTCCACAGGCTTGTCGCGGTGGCTTGTTCAGGCGATGGCCGCCATGCGCGATGAAGCCGAGCGCCACCGGGCCGTAATGGGCAGCCCAGCAACCGTCCTCGCCTTCCGCCAGGCCGATCGGCTCGCCGGCCAGCGCCGAATTGATGTAGACGAGCTTGCCCTGCCATTTGATCTCGCCGTTCAAGCGCACTCGCCTGACCTCGACGTCGGCGGCATAGTCGGGTTCGCGCAAGACCCCGTCGAAGCGCCGCGGCGAGGCGGCATAGTGCTCGGCCGGCGTGGCGTTAGCCAGCGCCTGGTGCGGGCGCTCGTCGTTGTAGAGGCGCCGGAAGGCGCGGAAACGCTCGAGCTGTTCTCGCAGCGAGCGCGCCGGCGGCGTGGCGGTGTCCTGCAACAGCGTCAGGTGCAGCCGCTCCAGCCGGCCATTCTGCTGCGGCTTGCCGGGGGCGATGCGTTCCGGCGTCACTCCCGCCTTGATCATCTTGACGGCAAGCTGCGACAGCCCGCCGGCGCCGGTGGAGGCAAACGGCGGGCCGTTGTCGGAGCGCAGCCGCTTGGGCAGGCCGAACTCGCGGAAGGCGGCGTCGAGCACCGGCCACGCATGTCCGGTGTCGGTCTTCGGCAGAACCTGGCAGCGCAACAGATAGCGGCTGTGCGCATCCGACAACGTCAGCGGCTCGCAATGCGTCCCGTCGCCGGTCAGGAACCAACCCTTGAAGTCGATCGCCCACACGTCGTTGGCTGCCCCGCAGGCGGCAAACGGCGCGCTCGCCGGCGGCGCCCGCCTTCTCAGCCGCCGCTTCACCGTCAGCCCCTCGCGGTCGAACAGGCAGCCGATGCTGCTCGCCGCCGGCCAGCGCGTCTGCGGCTCCAGCCGCGCCAGCAGGGCACGCACCTTCAGCGGGCCCCAGGTCGGATGCAGGCGCCTTACCGCCAGGCAGCGCTCGGCCGTCTCCGGACTCACCTCCTGCCGATGATGCAGCGGTGCCCGCGAGCGGTCGAAGAGACCCGCCGGACCCTCCTCCCGGTAGCGCTCCAGCCATTTGTAGCCGATCCGCCGGCTCACCGCGAAGCGCCGGCACAACGCCGCCATCGGCTCTTCTTCCCTCTCTACCGCCAACACGAACCGCATCCGTTCATCCATGGCACAGGTCTCCCTCCATCCCATCGGCAAGGTCCTCCTCGCCGATCAGTTGACCTGTTACCCATGTCGCCGGTCTATTCTGTTACCCATGTAGCCGGTCAGGACCCGCGACTCGGCCTCTCCCCGGAGGGGAGAGGAGGATGCTCCGCCCTTTTGAAAAAGGCCCCTTGAGAGGCCCTCCTATATGCTACTCGGCCTTCGTCACCTGGCCGCGGATCTCGCCGCCCGGGTTGGCGGCGGTGTGCACGTTGGCGTACCACTTGCCGGCGATCAGGTCGGCGGCCTGCTCCTCGGTCAGATCGGCCTCGCCTGTCGAGCCGCTGGCCGTATCGGGGATCGGCACGACGGGGCCGGCATTCTGGCCCGGATCGGCGGGCCCGTGGAAATGCGCCGCCGTCGCATCGCCGCTCAGCCCGGAATATTCAAGCGTCCAGGTGAGCTTCTTGGTATCGCTGTCGTAGGTCACGTCCGTCGTGCCGGTAGCGCTCGTCTCCACCGGCGGCACTTCCTCGCCTCCGGAAAGGTTCGCCTTGAACTTCATCTGCTCGGCGCTTGCGACGCCGCCGGCGGCAAGTACGGCCGCAAACGCAAATCCAGCAATTCCGCTACGCAGAGCTTGCATGTCGTTCTCCCTGGTCTTTGTGAGGGTGCATCGGGACGCGGCGCACTCGCCCGTCCCGTATTGAGCTAAGTAGCGCACGCTTCCCACACGGCGAATCAGAGACGCGTGAACGATGCGGGCGGCTCCGACCGTTCGCTGGATATCTGCATAGCCATGCCGCTGCCGTCGCCGCGGTGAAAACATCAAGGACTATGAACTCTTAACGGCGCCGGCCTATAGTCCCGGCATGAATAGACTGACCGCAGAGGCCGTCGCCCCGCATCGCGCCCGCGATCTCGCCGGTTTTGCCGAGACGGAAGCGTGGATCTTCGATCTCGACAACACGCTCTATCCGCGCAGCACCAACCTTTTCAATCAGGTGGACGGGCGTATCCGCGCTTATGTCGGCAAGCTGCTCAATGTCGAAGAGGCGGAAGCCGAGCGCATCCAAAAGCAATTCTATCGCGAGCACGGCACCACCTTGCGCGGGCTGATGCTGACCCACCGGGTCGACCCCGACGAGTTCCTGGAATTCGTCCACGACATCGACCACAGCGTGGTGCAGCCCGACCCGGCGCTCGGCGAGGCGCTGCTGCGGCTGCCCGGCAAGAAATACATTTTCACCAACGGCTCGCGCCGGCACGCCGAGAAAGTCGCCGAGCGGCTCGGCTTTCCCAGGCAGTTCGAGGACATTTTCGACATCGTCTCAGCCGACCTCGTGCCGAAGCCGGAGCGGCAGACCTACGACCGCTTTGTGCGGCACTTCGGCATCCGGCCGGAGCGCGCCGCCATGTTCGAGGATCTTGCCCGCAACCTCGTCGTGCCGAAGGCCGTCGGCATGCAGACCGTGCTGGTCGTGCCGCCCGGAACCCGGGAGGTTTTCCACGGCGAATGGGAATACGAGGGACGCGACGACGATCACGTCGATTACGTAACCGACGACCTTGCCCGCTTCGTCGCCGAGATCGCCGATTCCATCGGGGTGTGACGCCGGCCGCAATTGAGCAGCAGGCGTCGCGAACGGCCGCCCTCGGTCCCGTAGAATCGCCTAAACGGCTTCCCGCGGCAAACGTCGTTGGAGATGCCATGATCTACGCCTATCTGCTCGTCGCCATAGCGCTCGAGGTCATCGCCACGTCGGCGCTGAAGGCGACGGAAGGCTTCACCCGCTTGCTGCCGTCGCTGGTGACGCTGGTCGGCTACGGCATCTCTTTCTACTTCCTGTCGCTCACGCTGCGGACGATCCCAGTCGGGATCGTCTACGCCGTCTGGTCGGGGGCAGGAGTCGTGCTCATCGCGGCGATCGGCTGGGTCTACTACCGCCAGAGCCTGGATGCGGCAGCGCTGATCGGATTGGGCCTGATCGTCGCGGGCGTAGTCGTGGTGAACCTCTTCTCCAAGACCATCGCGCATTGAAAGCCGGAGCGGCGATCCATGCCCGATCTCCTGGTCAACATCGATGTGGACGATCTGGAGAAGGCGATCGCGTTCTACTCGGAAGCTTTCGGGCTGACGCTCGGCCGCCGCTTCGGCTCCGGCGGCATAGAGCTCCTCGGCTCGTCCGCGCCGATTTATCTCCTCGCCAAGCCGGCCGGCAGCCTCGCTTCGCCTGCGACGGAGCAGCGCCGCGATTATTTTCGGCACTGGACGCCGGTGCATCTCGATTTCGTCGTCGACGACATCGCCGCGGCCGTCGAGCGGGCGGTTTCAGCCGGGGCCAAGCTCGAAGCGCCGGTGAAGACCGCCGCCTGGTGCGAGCTCGCCCTCATGTCGGACCCGTTCGGCCACGGCTTTTGCGTCATAGAATTTCGCGGCCGCGGCTACGACGAGATCGCCGAGGACTGCTTATGCCTTCCACCTCTTAAAAAAGCGCACCTGAACCGATGAAATCGTAACCAGCTTAGGCCGCCGCAGTTTTCCTTTGATCTGGCCTCCTCCGAGGCAACTGCCCTTTCATGGGTTCCATTGATGCATATCTACGCCACTGAACAAGCTCTGAAGGAATTGAAAGCCTGGAAAGGACCCGGTCGATATACTTGTTGATCTCCGGCGGCCTCTGGACGCTGTACGGAAAGTAAACCGTCGCTGAGCCGCGATCATGCCCGCGGTACTTTTTAATCGCTACCGGCAGACTCGCTATCCTGAAAGCGACGGCCTCGTATTCATCCAGATCATCAGAGCCACGCACGATCGGAAGGCGCATTTTCTCGGCAATGTCGGAGAGTCGAATCCCAGATATAATTGCCTGGGGAATAAAGTCATATTTTATCAAGAGCGAGATCTCGCGCCTGTGGGCTCGCCTCCGAAGCTGTGCTTCCACCGCATCGCGTCGTCCGAATTTTTCGCTCCTCCGCTGACGGAGCTCGGAAAGCAGGTTAGGCTGGGGTTTCTGGGTCACGGCTGCAGGTTTTCAATGGAGGCAGGGATTGCGGCGTGCTCGATACCACGTTCATCCGTGCGGCATTTAACACCCGGAGTGTGTGGATAGTACCAACGAATCTCGTTGGGGGAGCTACTAAATGGGTCCGGACTGATATTGGTAGTGAATTGGATTCCGCGCTTTCCTTGGGGAAGCTGGTCCGGATATGCCTTCACGCAAGGAAAGGCGCCGTGCCGTGCTGGCCGTCCCCAAATCTCCCCCGAGGCAACTTGTTTCAATGCATCCGCCTTGGTTTGTGTTTTCGTTTCCACTCTATGGTATCTAGTAATTGGCGGTCTTAGCGCCATCCCCACCTCCCGATCGAGAGCGGGAATGTGCGCGGCGGAGTTGTAGGGTGTCAACTCTGAACCGGCCGAAAGGTTGACGTAGGGGTGGTGCGTTCGCCTCCCGCAGCAAAGAGCGGCTTGAAACCCCTTCCATTCACGGCGATATAGGACATGGGAGGTTGGCGGCGGACGTGCCACTCGCCAACCGGGTCAGGTCCGGAAGGAAGCAGCCCCAACGAGATTCGGCATGGGTTGCTCGTCCAGCCTCCCGCTTCGTCCTCCGCCTTGCTAACATCCGGCTGAGCGCCCGGCGGATTGCCGGCGCCCCGGCGCGGAACGCCATGACCGACACCCATCCGGGCGCCTACCAGGTGCTCGCCCGCAAATACCGCCCGGCGCGCTTCGACGACCTCATCGGCCAGGAGCCGATGGTGCGCACCCTCAGGAACGCCTTTGCGGCAGGGCGCATCCCGCATGCCTGGATGCTCACCGGCGTGCGCGGCGTCGGCAAGACGACCACCGCGCGCATCCTCGCCCGCGGCCTCAATTTCCAGACGGAGGACGGCAGCGGCGGCCCCACCGTCGACCTCGACGGCGAGGGCGTGCACTGCCGCGCCATCATGGAAGGCCGCCACCCCGACGTGCTGGAGATGGACGCCGCCTCGCACACCGGCATCGACGACATCCGCGACATCATCGATTCGGCGCGCTACTCGCCGGTCTCGGCCCGCCACAAGGTCTACATCATCGACGAGGTGCATATGCTGTCGAAGGCCGCCTTCAACGGCCTTCTGAAGACGCTCGAGGAGCCGCCGGCGCATGTGAAGTTCGTCTTCGCCACCACGGAAATCCGCCGCGTTCCGGTAACCGTGCTGTCGCGCTGCCAGCGTTTTGACCTCCGCCGCGTCGAGGCGGCGACGCTGATCGACCATCTGGCCGGCATCGCGGCGAAAGAGGGCGTGGAGGCGGAGGTGCAGGCGCTCCGGCAGATCGCCCGGGCCGCGGAGGGGTCGGTGCGCGACGCCCTCTCCATTCTCGATCAGGCGATCGCCCATGGCGCCGGCAAGGTGGAGGCCGCCACCGTCCAGGCGATGCTCGGCCTCGCCGACCGCACCCGCACGGTCGACCTGTTCGAGCAGGTCATGCGCGGCGACATCGCCGCGGCGCTCGCCGAATTGCAGGCGCAGCACGAGACCGGCGCCGATCCGGCCGTCGTGCTGACCGACCTTGCCGAGTTCACCCATTACGTCACCCGCCTGAAACTCGCGCCGGAGGCGGCGAGCCACGCCGCCGTCTCCGAGACCGAGCGGCTGCGCGGCGCGGCATTCGCCGAGGCGCTCTCCGTCCGCGTCCTGTCGCGCGCCTGGCAGTTCCTGGCGAAAGGCATCCAGGAGGTGGCGCAGGCGCCGCGGCCGCTTGCCGCGGCGGACATGGTGCTGGTGCGGCTCTGCCATGCGGCCGAACTGCCGACGCCCGACGAGGCCATTCGCCTCATCGCGGAGAATGCCGGCGGAGCACCCTCGGCGGCGGGCGCTCCGGCTGCGCGCGCCAATGCGCCGGGCGCGACCGCGCAGCCACCGCGCGGCGGCGCCGCGCACGCAGTCCAGCGGCAGCCGCAGACGCAGCCCTTGACGCAGGACGCGCCCCAGCTCCGCCGCTTCGAGGACGTCATCGCCCGCGCCCGCGGCGAGCGCGACGTCGTCCTTGCCAATGCGCTGGAGCGCTGGGTGCGGCCGGTGCGCTTCGAGCCGGGGCAGATCGAAATTTCCTTGATGCCGGAGGCAGATGCCGGCCTGCCGCAGCGGCTCCAGCAGGTGCTGCAGCAATGGACCGGCCGCCGCTGGGTCGTGGTGATCAGCAAGGACGCCGTGACGACGGAGACGGCGCGCGAGGCGCGCGAGCGAAGCCGCGCGGCGCTGCTGGAGGAGGTCCGCGCCGACCCGCTGGTGAAGCAGCTCCTCGACCGTTTCCCCGGCGCCGAAATCGTCAGCGTGCGCGAGCGCCCGCCCGAGCCGCCGCCGGCGATGATCGACAACGCCGCGGACGCGATGCCCGACACCCCTACCGACGAGGATTGAGCCGATGAAAGACCTGATGGGCATGATGAAGCAGGCCAAGGAGCTGCAGGAGAAGATGCAGAACATGCAGGCGGAGATCGCCGCGCTGGAGGCGACGGGCGCGTCCGGGGCCGGCCTCGTCACGGTGACCGTCGACGGCAAGGGCGGCCTGAAGAGCGTGAAGATCGATCCGGCGCTCGCCAAGCCGGAGGAGCTGGAGATCCTGGAGGACCTCATCGTCGCCGCTGCCCGCGACGCGCGCGGCAAGGTGGAGGCGCAGGCGGAAGCCAAGATGAAGGAGCTGACCGCCGGCCTTTCGCTGCCCGCCGGGCTCAATCTGCCGTTCTGAGTTTTGGCATGGCGCAGCCGATCGTCGGGCCGGAGATCGAGCGGCTGATCCAACTCCTGGCGCGCCTGCCGGGGCTCGGGCCGCGCTCGGCGCGGCGGGCGGCGCTGCACCTGATGAAGAAGCGCGAAGCGCTGCTGGAGCCGCTGGCGCGCGCGGCGGCCGAGGCCGCCGCGACCGTCTCCGTCTGCTCCGTCTGCGGCAACGTCGACACGCGCGAGCCCTGCTCCGTCTGCCGCAACCCGGAGCGCGATTCCGCCATCCTGGTGGTCGTCGAGGACGTCGGCGACCTGTGGGCGCTGGAGCGGGCCTCGGCGACGCGCGGCCGCTACCACGTGCTCGGCGGCGACGCTGTCGCCGCTCGACGGCATCGGCCCCGACGACCTCAACCTCGCCTCGCTCGGGGCCCGCGTGCGCGCCGGCGAGGTCGGCGAGGTCATCCTCGCCATGAACGCGACGGTGGAGGGGCAGACCACCGCCCACTACATCACCGATCAGCTCGCCGGCTCCGGCGTGAAGGTGACGCGGCTCGCGCACGGCGTCCCCGTCGGCGGCGAGCTCGACTATCTCGACGACGGCACGCTGTCTGCTGCAATGCGCAGCCGCACCCCGTTCTGAGCGGACAGGAGCCGCAGCTTCAGTTTGGATCAATCGGGTATCGAGGAGCCAGAGATGCCGCTGTCGGAGAATGCTTCCATCACATTGTTCCACGCCGTGCGCTCGCGGTCTTTCCGGGCGCTGTGGTTCCTGGAAGAAGTCGGCGAGCCCTACCGGATCGAGCCGATCGACCTCGACAAGGGCGAGCACAAGAGCGAGCGGCTCACCCGCCACAATCCGATGGGCAAGGTGCCCGTCGTGCTCGACGGCGACGTCGCAATTGCGGAGAGCGGCGCCATTTTCATCTACCTCTCCGACAAATACGCGCCGGGACGGCTTGCCCCGCGTCCGGACGACGAGCAGCAGCGCGCCGATTTTTTGCGCTGGATGTTTTTTGCCGCCGGCGTGATGGAGCCGGCCTTCGGCGAGAAATTCTTCAAGTGGGAGCTCAATCCGCGGCAGGTCGCCTGGGGCAGTTTCGCCAGCATGCTGGAGACGCTTGAAGCCGGCCTGCGGGGCCGGGAATGGCTGCTCGGCGACCGGTTCACCGCCGCCGACGTGTTCGTCGGCTCCAACGTCCATTACGGTGTGCTGTTCGGCATCCTGCCGAAGGAAGGCGTCATCGCCGAATACCTCGCGCGCTGCGCCGCGCGCCCGGCACTGAAGCGCGCCCTGGCGTTGGAGGAAGGATGGATTGCCGAGAAGGAGAAGGCGAAGGCTGCGGTTTGAGCTGCTGCATCGCCGAGGCGCCCCTTCTCCCGGGGGGAGAAGGTGGCTGCGGAGCAGCCGGATGAGGGCGTGCGGCGATTGGTGGTTAGCGGACTTTTCGCGCGCGCCGTACGCCCTCACCCGTCGCCTTCGGCAACACCCTCTCCTACGAAGCGGGGTGTTCCCCGCTTCGGCACTTTTGATGGCGAAGTCGGGAACACCCGATTTCGCGTGGGAGAGGGTTCTCGCGCTCGCGCGTCGTCGTCCCGCGGCCCTGCGGCCCGAGGTTATCAAAGAGCTTTTTTGGCCTCCTCGTTGCGAGGAGGGAGCGGAGCGCCTGAACAACGCCTCGCAAATTAAATATGGCGCCTCCAGGCGCCCCGCGCGGCGTTATACGTTCCCCAACTCGCCCTATCGTCTTCCCGTCCTGCCCCGTGCTTGCGCCCGAAGCAGAAGCTCTAGCCGTGCAACAGCCGGCACCGGGATTGCTGCCGAGGGGGGCCCTTCTGAGGAACGCCGTCCCGGCTCCTGACCGAGGCTCCGTGGCGGCGCCGCCCACTGCTCCCGAAAAGCTCCGGTCCTAGGCATCCCGGTCCCTCGTCGAGCAGCGGTATTTCGCGAGCTAGCATACCTGAAACGGCTTGTCTAGGAAAAAAGTCACACAACGCAGAATTTCCGATGAGCAAGATGTTGAAAGGGCGCGCCTGGTTGCCTAGATGCCGGCGACGCCGGCAGGAATCTGTGGCGGCTCGTCGGAAATTCGTGCTAGGATGGCCGTTCTCACGCGAGATGGTCATCCGGACGGTCTCACCGCAGGACGGAACGCGCCCGGACGCGCCGCCCTCACAGGATAGGATATCGCTTGCAAGTCATCGTTCGCGACAACAACGTCGATCAGGCCCTGAAAGCCCTCAAGAAGAAGATGCAGCGCGAAGGCATCTTTCGCGAGATGAAGCGCCGCACCGCCTACGAAAAACCGTCCGAGCGGCGGGTCCGCGAAAAGGCGGAAGGCATCCGCCGCGCCAGAAAACAGGCGCGCAAGCAGGCGCAGCGCGAAGGGCTGCTGCCAGCCCCGAAGAAGCGCATCATCGCCGGCCCCGGCGGCCGCCGGTAGGTCCGCAGCGCCGGCTCTAAATTTCGGCGCGCCGGCTGCTCGCCCGGCCGATATTCTTCAACATCGAAGTCAGCGTGGCGGCGGCATCGCCAGGCTGCGGAACGCTTCGCGGCCCTTGTCGGTGACCAGGAGATCCTCGTCGCTGGCCGTCGCGTAGCCGCCGGCGATCAGCTCGCCGGCGATCACGTCGTTGAAATTCCTGAGCTGGCCTTTTCGCACCAGCCGCTTTAGCATCTGGAATGCATCGCGCGTGCCGCTGAAGACGTCCATCGAGTGCTCCGTATCGATGTTGGTGTGCTTGACGGGTTGGTCGGGCTAGCGCTTCGGCCTGAAATCGCTGCCCTGCAGGCTCTGCTCGCCGAGCGGCCTGATAAGGGTGATCTGCCGGGTCGCCACGATGATCTCGCGGGCCGGCGTCGACGAGCCGCCCTTGACCTCGCTCAAGAGGACAAAGTCGTTGCCTGCGAACTCCTTCAATATGTCCTGCATGACCGGTGCGGCATGATCGACGAGTATCCTTTCGCCGCCGGATAGCGTCATTTCAAAGCGTGCCATTTCGTCCCTCGCGATTTGCCGTTCCGACGCAATGCTTCCGCCGCTCGCCTGGCAGCTCGCCGCACTCCGCCGGACGCCTACTCGGGCGAGCCGGACGGTCCGTCACCCGGGTTCCCCGCGGGACGGGCATGGTCCTGGCCGGCTTCCGCCAGAAGCCGCTCGAAATCCTGGATGAGATTCTCCGTCAGCTGCCTGCGCCGCGGATCCGCCCCTTCGGAAGTGGCGCCGAACAGCGTCAGCAGGTAGCGGGCCTTTTCCACCGCATCGAACCAGTTCGCGGCAGGCGCCGAGACGAGGAATTTCTCCAGCTCGTCCTGGCGGGCCTGCAGGTTGGCGCGGTCGGCGGCGACCCCGGCGACCAGCCGGCGCAGCTCGGTGGCTTTCTGAGCCATCATGCCGCGGTGCTCATCGAGCTCTATGGTGCGGTCGGTCAATGGCGTCGTGCTCCGGCCCGCTGCATGCGCCCGCCCCTGGAGACGAACGCCGCAAAATCGTCAAAGACCTTCAAGTCCCGCCAGCTGGCTCTCCCAGGCGACGCGTTGCTGCGTGCCGGCGGCGCTCTGCAGCCGATATTGCCATTCGCCGCGCGATTCAGGGAGAAGCGCCAGAACTTTGTAGATCCCCGCCGCGCCCCGATCGATCGATGCCGCCGAGAGCCGCACCCGCTGGCCGACCTTGAATTTGTGGTTTCGCATAAAAACTCCTGCATCGCCGTCCCGAAACGAAAGAGGGCGCGGAAGACCGCGCCCTCATTGGCTCGCCTCAGGCGTGCTGCAGGTTGGCTGCGGCTTCCTTGCCGCTGCGCCGGTCGGCCTCAACGTCGAAGGAAATCTTCTGGCCTTCGATGAGGCCGCGCATGCCGGCCGCCTCGAGCGCCGTCGCATGGACGAACACGTCCTTGCCGCCGTCGTCCGGCTGGATGAAGCCGAAGCCCTTTTGCGTGTTGTAGAATTTTACGGTCCCGGTTTTCATGGGAGGCCCTTTCACTGGGAGATGCACGAGGGCGGGCGCGCGACAGCGGGCCCGTCCGGTTCAGTCGAATTTTGGAGAGATTGTCTGAACGTGCGCCCGCAAAGCGGCAAAGCGTAACGGCCCAGTCGTCCGGCCAAATGTCGATGCCCTTATGTGGGCAGCGATTGCGGTTTAACAAGGGCCGGGATGGTGCGATGGAGGGCGGCGGCTGTCGGTCCCGCTTGCCTGAAGCGCACGCCGCGCGCATCTTCACATGGCCGTGTGTCGCTGCATTGTGAGTGGCCATCGGCGGCAGCGGACCGTAGCTGAACCCCATGGCGCGCCTTCAAAGCCTCCTTGCCGGGCTCCTTGTGATGCTCCTCGCGCCGGCCCAGGCGGCGGCCGACCCCAAGGCCGTCGTAGAGCTCTTCACCAGCCAGGGCTGCTCGTCCTGCGTCCCGGCGGACGCCTATTTCGCCGAGCTCGCCAGGCGCGACGACGTCCTCGCGCTGGCACTGCACGTCGACTACTGGGACTATCTCGGCTGGCGCGATACTTTTGGCCAGCCGGAGAACACCGAGCGCCAGCGCGCCTATTCCGAGGTGCGCGGCAGCCGCAAGATCTTTACGCCGCAAATGACCGTCAACGGCAGGACCGACCTGGTCGGCAGCGACCGCAACGCCGTCGAGGCGGCGATCGCCCGCGCATCCCTGCCCCTGCCCGTGGAAATGCATCGCCGCGCCGGGACCGTGGAGATCGAGGTGGCCGCGCATCCGCTGCCGCACCGCTATCCCGCGACGATCCGCCTGGTGCTGCTGACCGCCCGCGCCCAGGTGGAGATCGCCCGCGGCGAGAATGCCGGCGCCACCATCGCCTACCACAACGTCGTCAGGGCGATGCGGCCGATCGGCATGTGGGACGGCGGCGCGGTGAAGATAACCCTGCCCGAGGATGAGCTGATGGGCGACGGCGTCGACGGCTGCGCGGTCATCGTCCAGGAGGATCTGCCGAACGGACCCGGTGCGATCCTCGGAGCGGCCAATCTCGGCAAGTGGTGAGGTCAGCCCGCCGCGGCGGCGGCCACGATCAGTCTTTCCACCTCCGGCAGGATTCGTTCGACGATCTTCGCCACGCCGGCCCTGGTCGGGTGCATCCCGTCCGGCTGGTTGAGGCCCGGATCGGCGGCGACGCCGTCGAGGAAAAACGGCATGAGCGGCACGGAATATTTTTTGGCCAGATCGGGATAGATCGCATCGAATTCTTCGGCGTATTCGTCGCCGAGATTGCGCGCCGCCAGCATGCCGGCGACGAGCACCGCCTGGCCGCGCGCCTGCAGCTTCTCGACGATCTGCGACAAGGCGTTCCGGGTGATTGCGGGGTCGATGCCGCGCAGCATGTCGTTGGCGCCGAGCTCGACGATGACGATGTCGGCCTCCGGGGGAACGGACCATTCCAGCCGCGCCAGCCCGTCGGAGGCCGTGTCGCCCGACACGCCGGCATTGACGACGGCGACGTCGTGGCCGCGCTCTCTCAGGGCGGCCTCGAGCTGCTCGGGGAAGGATTCACCCGGGCCGACGCCGAACCCCGCCGTCAGGCTGTCGCCGAGCGCGACGATCTTCACGGGGTCCGCCGCAGCGGCGGAAAGCCCGGCGAGCGAGAACGCTGCGGCAAGCACATAGCTGCCCGCCACGCGCGCGATTTTGAAGTTGTTCATGCCGAGCCCATATGCGGAAGCCGCTGATATAGAGGCGCCCTGCCCTTGAGTGAACCCGTCATCCTCCTCGAAAATGTCGACCTGACGCTCGGCAGCGGCCCCTCGCGCGTGCATGTGCTGCGCGAGGTGAACCTCGCAGTCGCACGGGGCGAGAGCATCGGCCTCGTCGGGCCGTCCGGCTCCGGCAAATCGACGCTGCTGATGGTCGTCGCCGGCCTGGAGCGCATCGACAGCGGCCGGGTCGTCGTCGCCGGCCAGGATTTTGCCGGGCTCGACGAGGACCGGCTGGCGCTCTTCCGCGGCGCCCAGATCGGCTTCGTGTTCCAGGCGTTTCACCTTATCGAGACAATGAATGCGCTGGAGAACGTCGCGGTGCCGCTGGAGCTCGCGGGCCGGGGCGACGCCTTCGAGCGCGCCGCGACGGTGCTCGGCCAGGTGGGCCTCGGCGAGCGGCTGTCGCATTATCCGGCGCAGCTATCCGGCGGCGAGCAGCAGCGCGTCGCCATCGCCCGGGCGCTGGCGCCGGACCCAAAGATCCTCATCGCCGACGAGCCGACCGGCAACCTCGATACCGAGACGGGACGAGACATCGCCGACCTGATCTTCCGCTCCGTCGCCGATCGCGGCACCACGCTGGTGCTGGTCACCCACGACGCGGAGCTCGCGGGCCGCTGCGACCGCACCGTGCGGATCGCCTCGGGCCAGATCGAGGCTCCCGCGGCGCTGCAGCGGCGCAGCGCCGCGCGATGACCGGCGCCGGCGTGCCCCTTTCCTTCCGCCTGGCGCTTCGCGAGCTCCGCGGCGGGCTTTCCGGCTTCTACATCTTCGTCGCCTGCATCGCGCTCGGAGTGGCGGCGATCGCCGGCATCAATTCCGTCTCCCGGGCGCTGACGGAAGGCATTTCGCGCGAGGGGCGGGTGATCCTCGGCGGCGACCTCGCCTTCATCCTCGCCAACCGCCAAGCGAGCCCTGAGGAAATTGACTATCTCCAGGCGAAGGGCCGCCTGGGCCGGGTCGCCACCATGCGCGCAATGGTGCGGCGGGCCGGCGAGGACGGCCAGGCGCTGGTCGAGCTGAAGGCGGTCGATGCCGCCTATCCGCATGGCGGAAAGCTGGAGATCCAGGGCGGCGCCGACGGCCAAGAACTCATGAGCGCCGAGAACGGCGTCTTCGGCGCCCTTGCCGCGCCCGAGCTCATCGACCGGCTCGGCATTTCCCCGGGCGAGCGCATCAGGCTCGGCGGCGCGGAGCTGGAGCTCCGCGGCATCATCGCGTCCGAGCCCGACAAGCTGGCGAGCGGCATGGCCTTCGGGCCGCGCCTGATGATCTCGCTCGACGCGCTCGCGGAGACCGGGCTGGTGCGGCCGGGCAGCCTGATCACCTGGACCTACCGCCTCCGCCTGCCCGACCGCGCCGACGGCGCGCGCGCCATGGGGCGCGTCCGGTCCCAGGCGCGAGAGCTGTTCCCAGAGGCGGGCTGGAACATCCGCACGCGCGACCAACGCCGCGCCCGGCCTGTCGCGTAACATCGAGCGCTTTTCGCAGTTCCTGACCCTGGTCGGGCTGACCGCGCTGGTGGTCGGCGGCGTCGGCGTCGCCAATGCGGTGACCAGCTTCGTCGACCTGAAGCGGCCGGTCATCGCCACGCTGAAATGTCTCGGCGCCAGCAGCTCGCTGGTGTTCCGTACCTATATGATGCAGATCCTGCTCATCGCCGGCCTCGGCATTCTCATCGGGCTCGCCATCGGCGCGGCGATGCCGTTTGCGGCCCGCTGGGCGCTGGCCGACCTGGTGCCGGTCTCGGGCCGCAGCCTTTTTTGGCGCGAGCTCGGCCTGGCCATCGTCTATGGGCTCCTGGTGACGCTCGCCTTCGCGCTGGGGCCGCTTGGCCGCGCCCGGCAGATGCCGGCCACCAGCCTGTTCGCCGACCGCGCGCTCGGCTCGCCGCTGCAGCCGCCGCTCGCCTACCGCGCTGCGCAAGGCATCGCATTCGTCTGCCTGGCGGCGCTGGCGGTCGCGCTGGCCGGCGATGGCGACCTCGCGGTGACCTACATCGTCTCCGTCATCGCCGCCTTCGTCGTGCTCCGCCTGGTGGCGCAGGCCATCATGGCGGCCGCACGCCGAGCCGGAACCATCCGCGGCACGACCTTGCGGCTCGCGGTCCGCAATATCCACCGCCCGGGCGCGCTGACGCCGAGCGTCGTGCTGTCGCTCGGGCTCGGCCTGACGCTGCTGGTCAGCCTGGCGCTCGTCGACACGAATCTGCGCGGGCAGCTCTCCGGCGCCATCGCCCAGAAAGCTCCGGACTTCTTCTTCGTCGACATCCAGAACCAGGAGCGCGACGCCTTCCTCGGCCTGGTGGAAGCGGCGGCGCCGGGCGGCGAGCTGCAGACCGTGCCGATGCTGCGCGGGCGAATCGCCGCCGTGAAGGGCGTGCCGGCGTCGGAAATCCGCCCGCGCGAGGGAGCGGGTTGGGCGCTGCGCGGCGACCGCGGCGTCACCTATGCCGATCGCGTGCCGGAGAACTCCACGCTCGTTGAAGGCGAATGGTGGCCGGCGGATTACGAGGGGGAGCCGCTCGTTTCGCTGGAGGCGGAGATCGCCGAGGGCCTCGGCGTGACCATCGGCGACACGCTCACCGTCAACGTGCTCGGCCGCAACGTCACCGCGCGCGTCGCCAATCTGCGGCAGGTGGAATGGCAATCGCTGTCCATCAACTTCGTCATGGTGTTCTCGCCCAACACGTTTCGCGGCGCGCCGCATGCCCACATGGCCACGCTCCGTCTCGCCGACGATCCAAGCCGATCAAAAGAACGGGAGGTGCTCTCCTCCGTGACGCGCGCCTTCCCGGGCGTGACCAGCGTCAGCGTGCGCGACGCAATCGATGCGGTGAATGAAATCATCGCCGACCTGGCGCTGGCGGTCAGCGTGGCGGCTTCGCTGGCGCTCGTCGTCGCCGTGCTGGTGCTCGGCGGCGCGCTCGCCGCGGGTCATCGCCAGCGGCGGCAGGACGCGGTGATCCTGAAGACGCTGGGTGCCACGCGGAGCCGGCTGCTCGGCGCCTTTTTGCTGGAATATGGGCTGCTTGGCGCGGCAACGGCGCTCTTTGCGCTGGCCGCCGGCACGGCGTCGGCCTGGTACATGCTGACCCAGGTGATGGAGCTCACCTTCACCTTCGAGCCGGTGGTGGCGGCAAGCGGAATCGTCATCGCGCTGGCGGTGACGATCGGGCTCGGCCTCGCCGGCACCTGGCGCATCCTGTCGGTGAAACCGGCGGCGCTCCTGAAGAATCTTTAGCACGCGCCCACTTGACCGGCTGCAGACCTTGTGTCGAAGGCGCGACATCGCCATATTCGTCGCCGACGCTCCGCGCAGCGGGGCAGATCGATGGAGGATTCCAATGGCTGAATACGATCGGCGGTTCGGGACTGCCGTTCGCACTGGGGCCGGTACGCGGGTCGAAGGCATCGACCAGGGTCTTCGCGCCTTCATGCTCGGCATCTACAACAACATGGCGATGGGCCTGGCGCTCACCGGCATCGTTGCGTACGGCGCCTATGCCTGGGCGATGAACAACGCTGCCGTCGCGCAGGCGCTCTATGTGAGCCCGCTGAAGTGGGTGATCATTTTCGCGCCGCTCGCCTTCGTCTTCGGCCTGTCGGCCGCCGTGCACAGGATGCAGCCCGCCACGGCGCGGCTGGTGTTCCTGGTCTACTCCGCGGTGATGGGCCTGTCCCTCTCGTCCATCTTCATTGTCTTTACCGGCGAGAGCATCGCCCGCACCTTCTTCATCACGGCCGCGTCCTTCGGCGCGCTGAGCCTCTACGGCTACACGACGAAGCGGGACATGTCGGGGATGGGATCGTTCCTGATGATGGGCGTGATCGGGCTCGTCATTGCGATGATCGTCAACCTGTTCCTGGGCTCGTCCGCCCTGCAGTTCGCGATCTCGGTCATTGGCGTGCTGATCTTCGCGGCACTCACCGCCTACGACACGCAGCGCCTGAAGAACATGTACGAGTTCGTGGCGGGCGATGTGACCGCGGCGGGCCGGGCCTCGGTCATGGGCGCCCTGACGCTCTACCTCGACTTCATCAACCTCTTCATGTTCCTGCTGCAGTTCATGGGCAGCAGCCGCGAATAGCGGTCCGCACCCTTCGTGAGTTTTGAGCGCGGCGCTTCGGCGCCGCGTTTTTTGCATCGACGCTGCGGGACGTCGTCTTTAAGCCCGGCGCAATGCCGGCCGATTTCATTTTGCGCCCGACCGAAGCGGGCGATCTTCCCGCCATCACAGACATCTATGCCGAGGCCGTCCGTCACGGCACCGCATCCTATGAGC
This sequence comes from uncultured Alphaproteobacteria bacterium, assembly GCA_963846475.1. Lineage (GTDB taxonomy): Bacteria > Pseudomonadota > Alphaproteobacteria > Rhizobiales > Afifellaceae > DASWJZ01. Next base: position 1,448,703 of record CAWJVZ010000004.1, read on the forward strand.
TGGAGCCTCCCGACACGACGGAGATGGCGCGGCGCTGGCAAGACCTGGCCGCCAAAAATTATCCACATATCGCCGCGGTGGGGGGCGGGGCCGTGCTCGGCTATGCCTATGCCGGCCCGTACCGGCCGCGGCCGGCCTACCGCTACTCGGTCGAGGACAGCATCTATGTCGTCCCGGCGGCGCAGGGGAAGGGCATCGGCCGGGCGCTCCTCGCCGAGCTGATCCGGGCCTGCGAGGCGCGCGGCTTCCGCCAGATGATCGCGGTGATCGGCGGCGGCACGGAGCACCCGGCGTCCGTCGGCCTGCACGCCGCCCTCGGCTTTCGCCAGATCGGCATCATCGAAGGCTCCGGTTTCAAGCACGGACGCTGGCTCGACACGGTGCTGATGCAGAGGGCCCTCGGGCCAGGCAAGACAACGCTGCCGGACGAGCCGCTCAGCCGCTGACGAGCGACAGTTTCGGCCTGTCCAGGATCCTGAGCACCGCCGCGAGCTCGTGGCCGCGCCTCAGGATGGCGCCGGTCGCCGCCACGATCCGGAAGGCGCCCTGCTTGCGCGCCAGCCCGGGAATCTTCTCGACGCGGTACATCGGCATCTCGCTGGAGCGTCGGAAGATCGAAAACACCGCGCGGTCTTCCAGGTGGTCGATGGCGTAATCGCGCCACTCCCCATCGGCGACCTTGCGCCCGTAGACCCGGAGAATGGCGTCAAGCTCGCGCCGGTCGAAGGCGACGCGCGGCACATGGGGCAAGCGGAACGGCGCGGCGCTCCGCCGCCCGCCGAAAGACCAATCCTCACTTTCGCTCAAGAGCGCCTCCTTCCGCGTTCAAAGCGAGAATAACGCCAAAGGCCTGCCCGGCGGCAAGAAATCGTTGTAATGGGGCCCGGCATTCACCGGAAAAGCAGCGTCCACAAAGATGCCCCGATTCAGCCCTTCGCACGCCATGCTGGGCCGGAAACTTCCGAGCGTTGCCTCATGCCCGGTCCTGGGCGGCTGCGGTATTCAGCCCCCAGCCCCAACGCCTCCCGGGGCCGGGCATTTTGGGGATCCATCCCCCGAGGCAATCTCCTCAGGCCGGCTTTCGAGCCGGCCTTTTTCATGGCTCGTGCAAAACCGTGCGGCGCCCCTATCATTCCCTCGAGAGGCTCGATTCGGAGGCCAGCATGCCGCGCCTGTTCACCGCCCTGGAAATTCCGGCGGAGATCGCCTTCTCGCTGTCGCTGCTGCGCGGCGGCCTCCCCGGGGCGCGCTGGGTCGACCCGGAGAACTATCACATCACGCTTCGCTTCATCGGCGACATCGACGAGCCGACGGCCGACGAGATCGCCGGCGCGCTGGCGCGGGTCGACCGGCCCGGCTTCGACGTGGCCCTGCAGGGGCTCGGGGCGTTCGGATCGCGCAGGCCGCATTCCGTCTTCGCCGGCGCCAAGTCCTCGCCGGCGCTCAAGGAGCTGCAGGCGGAGCAGGAGCGCATCATCCAGCGGATCGGCCTGGAGCCGGAGCGGCGGAAATTCACGCCCCACGTGACGCTCGCCCGCATGAAGAGCGCCAGCGAGCCCGACGTCGCCGCCTATCTGGCGCTCCGTGGCGATTTCAGGACGGCCCCCTTCCCGGTCGGCCGCTTCGTGCTCCTCTCCTCGCGCGCCTCCCGCGGCGGCGGCCCCTACGTCATGGAGGAGGCGTATCCGCTGGCGGCCTGAGTGCCTCTAGGAAAGCGCCGATGTCCACGCGGCTTGCGAGCCAACGCAGCGCGATCCAAAATTAATTGCGCAGCACTTGCGCTTCCTATGCGCACGTTCTATATGGATGGTTAACGCTGCATGAAGTCTGTGGTAGCAGCGGACACCGCCTCCTGTTTCACCCCAAAGAGAGGGCTCGGCTATGCCCGATGTCAATCTCGAGAGTGACAGGCGGATCAAAGGAGAGGTCACGAATTCACGACCCAACCCGTTCGAGGGCACTTCGGTGGAACCTCGTTGGAAGGGTCATCTAAGATGGACCTTGACGTTCTTGTTGGGTGCGATCTCGGGAACTGCATCACTGATCTCAATCTGGCAGTTTCTCCAATAGGCCGCCGCCGGCAACGTCTCCCCCTCCTCCGCCTTTTTGAAACTAGCCGCTCCCCTGGGAGCGGTTTTTTTTAACGCAGGGGCTTTACAAGTATGCGCATGACATACATATTTAGTGTTGATTAACCGTGACGCATTCCGCGCACAATTCCAATTCCTAGCGTCGAGAGGCAGCCATGAGACTCTCTAGATCAGACGACACAAAGCGCCGCTTGAACCTCATTATGCCGTTGCGCGCCTTTGAGCGCCTAGGCTGGCTACGGAAGCGTACCGACGCAGCTTCAGATGCCGAAGTCATTAGGAACGCGCTCTTTTCCTATATGGTTTTGGTCGAGCGGGCTGCTGCGGGTTCACAGCTGATGGAACTAACCAAAAGCGGCAAGCTACAGCCTCTGCCTCTGTCGATAGATGTCGCGCCACCGCAAGTGGTACCGATGAGACCCGATGGAGACACTGCGATTGGCCAGAGGAAAGCAGCTATGGCCTGAATGCAAAAACTGGCATTCTGAGATACGTGCCAGACGATTAGCACAAGCGCGTCTTGCTGCAGCGTGACTTAAACGCTGCAGCGAGAACTTCGGCTGTATGGGCGTCAGAATAGCCGCTCGACCTGCCGTCCGCGTCAGCGGTAGGCCGGGCATGGTTATGATCACGCCGGTGATAACGACGCCGAAGCCACGCGGCTTGAGTGCCTCAGCTTTTTGCTCGCTGCAGTCGTCGCCGCTGCAGCGCCGCAGCGAGGCTATGGACGATCAGCTCCACGACGAGGACGATGAGCAAGACGGGGACGCTGAACAGTGCGAACATCGTCGTCAAGTGAGCATAATCAAGCCTGCCCGTGCCGAAATCGTGGATGACATCCATCGGGTTGTGATCGATGTGGATGCTAATCAAGAGCACTCCGACGATCAGCCCGAGCACAATCGCATCTAGGAGGGGCAGGAGAAGGAGCCGTCTTATCCATTGTCCTCTCGTGGCCTGTGCCACAGGCGCAACATCAAGCCTGCCTCGCGAGCCTGACCTGCGTGCCAGCGCCCACACAATCAGGTGAAGGGTAATCTCCACGACGAACACGGCGAGCGCGACCGTGGTCGCGAAAGCCAGAAAGAATTTCGCGTCGTCCGGACGTAGGGAATTGCCCCAGAGTTGCCGAAGCACGAGATAAGCTCCGATGATCGAGCCGAGCACGATTGCATCCAGCAACGGAAGCAGAAGGTGCTTGCCCGGGCCAGAACGCATCATGGCTTGCTCCCGAGGCTACTGCGCTCGGCGGCAGAGTTGGCCTCGTCTAAGTCGAGGCCCCCCAGCCAGCAAGGGCAGGACAAGCATTGGTCTGAATCCTTGCGCCCTCATTCCCTTTCCCACAGGCGCGACTTGAAGACTGCCTCGGTTCGCGCTCCGTAGTCGCTGACCATCGTGGCGGAGAGGCTGTTGTAGAGGGTGGCGATCTCCGCCACGGAGGCCGCGGCAGGTAGGTTCGCAATGATGCCGCTCAGGATGGTGGCGCCGGCTCGTATGTTGTTAAGCGGCACCTCAAGCTTGGCTCGCGGCCCGAAAGCATCTCCCCAAAAACGCACATGGATATTCATCGGCAGAATGGACTTGCTAATCCCAAGCAGATCAAAGAGCGGCCCAGCGCCGCCATAATCGCCATGAGATGTTTCCATATACATGATCGCCCGGATCAGGTCGGGATCGATGCCGATTTCCAGTGAGACCAGTTTGATTTCGGCTTCATAATCCTTGACCTGAGAATCAACGAGGAGCTCGTACAAAGGAGCGGTTGCGTCGGCATTCGGGTTGGGCGCAATGGAGAATAGGGAGCCTCCCCCTGCCAGCACGTGCTGCTTCCTTCGTTGGGCCCTCGCATCTGCCGATTCCGACGCCGGCTCCGCTAGTGTGCGGGCGTTGCTCGCGTCATCCCCGGAATCGGTCCATTGCCCGCCTTCGCGCCGGCCGGCCGGCACCCGCGGCTGATTGGGATCGAAGCCGGCCTTGAGAGCAAGGATGCAGCGAAGCGCCGCCAGTTCCACACGGATGGCGGCGTTCTTCGATCGCAGTTGCAGGACCTGTGTGTGCATATCCGGCAGGTTGGCCATGATGGCTCCGATCCATACGCCCGTCTAGGACGTTTCTCCTAGAACAGATGCGGAACGGAGTCAACGCCTTTGCTCAGCTGACCTCTGCTTCGTCCCGCGCGTCACTGAGATGCGGGAAGCAGGCTGGGGGTCTGGCTCAGAACAGCCCCTCGACCTGGCCGTTCGCGTCGAGCCGGATCGCCTCCGCCGACGGCACCTTCGGCAGGCCCGGCATGGTCATGATCTCGCCGGTGATCACCACCACAAAACCCGCCCCGGCCGAGAGGCGCACCTCGCGGATCGGCACGACGTGGTGGGTCGGCGCGCCGCGCAGGTTCGGGTCGGTGGAGAAGGAATATTGCGTCTTCGCCATGCAGATCGGGAAATGGCCAAAACCCTCGTCCTGTCCCAGGCGTGCAGCTGGTCGCGGATTTTTTTGTCGGCCACCACCTCGTCGGCGCGGTAGATGCGGGTGGCGATGGTGTTGATCTTCTCCCACAGCGGCATGTCGCGGTCGTAGAGCGGCGAGAACTGCGCGGCGCCGGATTCCACCAGCCGCACGACGGCGCGGGCGAGCTCTTCGGTGCCCTCGGAGCCTTTTGCCCAGTGCTCGCAGAGAATCGCCTCGACGCCATGCGAGCGGGCAAATTCCTGGATCGCGGCGATCTCGTCCGCGGTGTCGGAGGTGAAGCGGTTGATCCCCACCACCACCGGCACGCCGAACTGTTTTACATTGTCGATGTGGCGTCCGAGATTGGCGCAGCCTTTGCGTAGCGCCTCGACGTTGGGCTTGCCCAAGCGAGTCCTTGGCGACCCCGCCATGCATCTTCAGCGCCCGGATGGTCGCGACGATGACGGCGGCCGACGGCTTCAGCCCGGCCGAGCGGCATTTGATGTCGAAGAACTTTTCCGCGCCGAGATCGGCGCCGAAACCCGCTTCCGTGACGACGTAGTCGGCGAGTTTCAGCGCCGTCTTGGTCGCCATCACCGAATTGCAGCCATGCGCGATGTTGGCGAAGGGCCCGCCATGGATGAAGGCGGGGTTGTTCTCCAGCGTCTGCACGAGGTTCGGCTGGATCGCCTTCATCAAGAGCACCGTCATCGCCCCGTCGGCCTTGATGTCGCGCGCCGTCACGGCGCTCCTGTCGTGGCGGTAGCCGATGACGATGTCGCCGATCCGCCGCTGCAGGTCGTCGATGTCGTTGGCGAGGCAGAGGATCGCCATGATCTCGGAGGCGACGGTGATGTCGAAGCCGGCCTCGCGCGGATAGCCGTTGGCGACGCCGCCGAGCGAGCAGACGATCTCGCGCAGCGCCCGGTCGTTCATGTCCATGACGCGCCGCCAGGAGATGCGGCGCGCGTCGAGGTTTTCGGACGTTGCCCCAATAGATGTGGTTGTCGATCAGCGCCGCCAGCAGATTGTGCGCGGCGGTGATGGCGTGGAAATCGCCGGTGAAGTGGAGGTTGATGTCCTCCATCGGCACGACCTGCGCGTAGCCGCCGCCCGCGGCGCCGCCCTTCATGCCGAAGCACGGCCCGAGCGACGGCTCGCGCAGGCACACCGCGGCGCGCTTGCCGATGCGGTTCAGCCCGTCGCCGAGGCCGACGGTGGTCGTCGTCTTGCCCTCGCCGGCCGGCGTCGGGCTGATGGCGGTGACGAGGACCAGCTTGCCGTCGGGACGGTCGGCGAGCGAGCGGATGAATTCCGCCGAGACCTTGGCCTTGTCGTTGCCGTAGGGCTCCAGATGCTCGGCCGGAATGCCGAGCTTTGCGCCGATCTCCCAGATGGGCTGCTTCTTCGCCGCGCGAGCGATCTCGATGTCGCTCTTCACCTCAGCTGCCATGTTCCCCCCGCCCTGTCGCGTGACCCCGGCCGGCGCTTCGGCCGACATTCTATTCTCCTTGCGACGGGCGCGAAGTCGCCCCCTCTGTCGCAGGGCAAAGAATTCCTAGCGTTTCCCGCGACCGGCGATTAGCTCCGGTTGCGACATGGCCGCGAACCGAACCGGACAGGCGCGGAGGGAAACTTGAAAGCTGACGCCGCGCGGGAGCGGCATTTCTATTTCGTGCTGATCCCGAACTTCACCATGATCGCCTTTGCGATGGCCATCGAGCCGCTCCGGATCGCCAACCGCATGGCCGGGCGGCAGGCCTATCGCTGGTCGCTCGTCTCGCTCGACGGCGAGCCGGCCGTCGCCTCCAACGGCATCAAGCTGCAACGTCGACATGTCGCTGAAGGAGGCGCGCGAGCGGGTGCGCGGCGGCGAGCGCCCGGACCACGTCTTCGTCTGCGGCTCGCTCGGCGTGGAGCGGTTCCACGACCGCAACCTCAACGCCTGGATCGCCTCGCTCGACCGCCAGAAAATCGGCATCGGCGCGCTCGATACCGGCGCCTGGGTGCTGGCCGATGCCGGGGTGCTGGAGGGACGCCGCTGCGCGATCCACTGGGAATCGCTGCCGGCCTTCTCGGAGCGCTTTCCCGGACGCGCAAGTCTATGCCGACCTCTTCGAGGTGGACGGCAATTGCTATACCTGCGCCGGCGGCACCGCCTCGCTCGACATGATGCTGCACCTGATCGGCGAGCATCTCGACGAGCAGATCGTCACAAAAGTCTGCGAGCAGGCGCTGACCGACCGCATGCGCTCGCCGACCGACCGGCAGCGGCTGCCGCTCCGCGCCCGCCTCGGCCTGCAGAACACAAAGCTTCTCTTCATCATCGAGCTGATGGAGGCGAACATCGCCGAGCCGCTGTCGCTCGTGGAGATCGCCAAATATGCGGGGCTGTCGCGGCGGCAGATCGAGCGGCTGTTCCGCCGCAATCTCGGCCGCTCGCCGGCCCGCTATTACCTGGAAATCCGGCTCGACCGCGCCCGCCACCTGCTCATCCAGTCCGACGCGCCGATCGTCGAAGTGGCGGTCGCCTGCGGCTTCGTCTCCGCCTCGCATTTCTCAAAATGCTACCGCGAGCTCTACGCCCGCTCGCCGCAGCAGGAGCGGCAGGGACGCGAGAAGCTGCTGGCGTAATCCGTTTGACGGATACCAAAGGCCGGATTATCTTGACCCTGTGATCCGCAGCTTTGCCGATCGCGACACCGAGGCGCTCTTCCAAAATCGGACGGTTCGGCGCTTTGGAGAATTCGAGAGGCAGGCGCGGCGAAAGCTGCTTTTGCTAAGTGCTGCGGGCCGTCTGGAAGATCTTTACGTCGCTCGGGGCAACCGGCTCGAGAAATTGAGAGGCAGCCGCCAGGGCCAGGTACAGCATTCGCATTAATGATCAATGGCGGATTTGCTTCCGCTGGGACCGCGGCGATGCCTGGGAGGTTGAAATTGTCGACTACCACTGACGAAGGCGGCGGGGTCGGTCTGGAGCCGATCCCGCCCGGAGAAATTCTCCTGGAGGAGTTCATGAAGCCGCTGGGGATTACCCAGATGCGGCTTGCGGCGGATATCGACATTCCGCAGAGCCGGGTTTCGGCAATCGTCCGTGGGAACCGCGCCGTGACGGCTGATACGGCGTTGCGGCTGGCCGAGTATTTGGGGACAAGCGCGGAACTGTGGATGAACCTCCAATCCGAATACGACCTGCGGAAAGCGCGGGCCACTATCTGGCCGGCGATCAGGAACCGGATTCGGCGGCGCGACGTGTAGTTGCCGATCCGCGCCGCCCGATGAACGAGCTGCGCGATTGCCGAGCAGCGCAAAGCAGCTTATCCCACCCGCCGTGGAGTTTGGCCAAGTCGGATGTTCTGCAGTCTCGGCGATTTGCTTCGCCCGCGGGACTTAGGGCCGACCGATCGAACCTTGAGAGCCGCCATGTCGCAACCGAAGATCACCACTCTGCTCGATACCAAGAACAAAGACACCGTCTTCCACGAAGCCGATCCGAAGATCGGCGACTTCGCCTTCACCGCCAAGGTGGCCACCGTCTTCGACGACATGGTCAGCCGCTCCGTCCCTTATTATGAGGAGCTGCAGCGGATGACCTGCGAGCTGGCGCGCGACTTCGCCCGCGCCAACACCCGCCTCTACGACATCGGCTGCTCTACCGCGACGACGCTCCTCGCCCTCGACGAGGTCGTCGACCCGTCGGTCGCCTTCGTCGGGATCGACAATTCCGAGAGCATGCTCGCAAAGGCGCGCCAGAAGGTCGACGCCTCCGGGACCGTCCGGCCCATCGACTTTCTAACGGCTGATGTCAACGAGGCGTTCGTCATCGAAGGCGCCAGCGTCGTCACCATGCTGCTGACGCTGCAATTCGTCCGGCCGCTCTACCGGGAGCGGGTCATGCAGCGCATCTACAACGGCCTGAACGAACAGGGCTGCCTGATCCTGGTTGAGAAGCTGACCAGCGGGGATACGCTCTTCAACCGGCTGTTCATCAGCAATTATTACGACTTCAAGCGCCGCAACGGCTATTCGGAGACGGAGATCACGCAGAAGCGCGAGGCGCTGGAAAACGTCCTCATCCCCTACCGGCTCGAAGAGAACGTCGAGCTGCTCAAGTCGAGCGGCTTCCACCGTATCGAATGCTTCTTCAGGTGGTACAATTGGTGCGGCATCGTCGCGGTGAAATAATTTCGGATGAACCGGCTGGCCATCCGCATCGGCAACTTCTTCTTCCGCTACCGGAACTTCGCCTTTCCCATCTTCATCGCGGCAGTCTTTTTGCTGGTGCCGCCGCCGGCGGAGATTTTCGGCAGCAAGCGCCTGGAGCTGGCGGTCGATGCTGCCGCACTCGTCATCTCGGTCCTCGGCCTCGCGACGCGGGCGATGGTGATCGGCTACGCCTACATCAAGCGCGGCGGCAAGGGTAAGCGCGTCTATGCGGCCGACCTCGTCACCGAAGGCGTGTTCGGGATTTCCCGAAACCCCCTCTATTTCGGCAATCTGCTGATCTGCGCCGGCATGTTCCTGATGCACGGCAATCCCTACGTGTTCCTGGTCGGCACGGCGGCCTACGTCTTCGTGTATGTGTGCATCGTGCAGGCGGAAGAAGCCTATCTCGGCGAGAAATTCGGCCCCGCCTACCGCGCCTATTCGGCCGACGTGCCGCGCTGGTGGCCCGATTTCTCGCGGCTGCGGGCAGCGACGGAGGGAATGGAGTTCAATTTTCGCCGCGTCATCCAAAAGGACTATTCGACGATCGCCACCACGCTGATCGTCCTGGCGCTCACGGAAGTCTACGAAGAGCTGATGGATCCGAGCTACGACTTGCGCGCCATGGTGTTTCTGGCGAGCTGCGTCCTCCTTTGCGGCATCTTCGTGCTGGCGGTGAAGGCCGGCAAGAAGCGCCCGCTGCGGGCGTAGAGGACGGCGAGATCAGAGCGAGGCGAGCATGCCGCCGTCGATGTAGATGGTCTGGCCGTTCATGAAATCCGACGCCGGCGAGGCCAGAAACACGGCCGCGCCGATCAACTCCTCCGGGCGGCCCCAGCGGCCGGCCGGCGTGCGCGAGCAGACCCATTGGTTGAACGCGGCATCCTCGACGAGGGCCTTGTTGAGCTCGGTGACGAAATAGCCGGGTCCGATTGCGTTGACCTGGATGTTGTGCGGCGCCCATTCCACGCACATCGTGCGCGTCAGCGCTTTCACACCGCCTTTCGCCGCCGTATAGGGGCCGACAGTGCGGCGGCCGACCTCGCTCATCAGTGATGCGATATTGATGATCTTGCCGCGGCTCCGGGCGATCATGCCGCGCGCCACCGTGCGGCCGACGAGGAAGACGCTCGTCAAGTTGTTCAGGATCACCTCGTCCCAGGCTTCCAGCGGAAATTCGGTGAGCGGCATGCGCCGCTGGATACCCGCATTGTTGACCAGGATATCGATCGGGCCGATCTCCGCCTCGATGGCGGCCACGGCCGCCTCAATCTCGGCTTCGGACGTCACGTCGAACCGGCGGGCATGCACATTGAGGTCAGCGTCGCGGAACTCCTGAAGGGTCGCGGCAAGGCGCTCCTCGTTGCGGCCGTTGACGACGATCTTGGCTCCCGCTTCGGCGAGACCGCGAGCAATCGCCCGTCCGAGGCCCGACGTGGACCCCGTCACCAGCGCGACCCGGCCGCTCAGATCGAACAAAGACATGCTTCAGCCCCCCGAAGGGCGGTTCTGACCGGTCTTCCCTCCTATTGCAACACGGGAAGCTCTCAGCCAAGCGCTCGGGAGAGGCGAGGTTTTTCACTTCCGCGCGGCCCAAGCGACTGCCTGTTCCACAGGCAGTTCCGGTCCAAAATCGTGCTGCGCGACAAGATTCTGGCGCGATTGTGTCCCCGGTGCGAATCTCTTATGCTCGCAGCCTGTGCGGGACCTGGGCAAAGGCATGAGGTGCCCCGCGCGAGAGCCGGTGGACGCCGGCAAGGCGTTCCGCCGTGGCTCATATGGGGGAACGGCCATGTCTCTAATTACAGCTTTAGCGATCAGCATCGGTGCACTCGGAGGTCTAGCTACCTGGGTCTGTCTCGGCATGGTGCCCGGGCTGCAGATCTGGGCGATTTTCATTGCCTGGGCCTGCTTCTATCATTGCGGCGGTGGCGAAACCGGATTGAAGAACACCATCGTCTGCAACATTGCAGGCGCTGTGATCGCCTGGATCGCGCTGCTCATCGTGGTCAATACCGGCGGGATCGGCGGGTCGCTTCCGGCCGGGCTCTGGGCCGGCATCGTCGTCGGCGTCACCGTCGCGATCATGGTCCTGCTTGCCAACGTTCCGGCCTTCTCCACCATTCCTGCAATGGTCTACGGCTATGCGGCGGTAGCAGCGTTCTTCCTGCTCTCCGGAGCGAACGCCAACGTCATGGCGGTGGATTTCACCAATCCGCTGGTGGCGGTCGTCGTCTCAATGGTCATCGGCGCAGTGCTCGGCTACGTCTCGCAGAAGATCGGGGTTGCCCTGTCTTCATCGGGGCGGCGCGCCGCCGCCTAACAGGCGGCTTAAGCCCGGCCGCATGCGGCCGGGCTTAAGCGCCGGTGTCCCCGCGAAGATGGGTTGATTGGCAGCGCCAAGGGGCGAGGAAAATTGTTCCCGCGGAAGGATCGCCTACCGTAAGCGGAAGCTGAAGCAACCGCCGGGCGCGACAAACGTTTTGTGGCAAAGCTCCCGGAGGTTGCCATGTGCCGTTTGTCGCTCAGGTTCCGCGGTGCTCTCCTCAGCATCGTGTCCGCTCTCCTCTTCGCCATGAGTGGCGCCATCATGCAACCCGGCTCGGCGGTTGCCGACAGTTTCCTGCCCGCCGGCGGCGGCTGGCAGACCTACGTCAACGACCGCTTCGGCACGAGCTTCGCCTTTCCCGCCGACATCTTCACGCCGTCGGCCCCGCCGGAAAACGGCGACGGCAGGCGATTCGTCGGCGAAGACGCGACGCTGGAAGTCTATGCCTGGCACAATATCGACAACGAGAACGCCCGGACCCTGAAGCGGCGGCTGGTAGGCTCCGACGGCTATACGGACGTGACCTACAGCCCGTCGGGGCGGAGCTGGCTCGTCCTGTCCGGCTACCGCGGCGACAACATCTTTTATGAGAAATATTTCTTCCGCGGCGACACCGTGCACGGCTTCGGCATCGAATTCCCGGCCGGCGAAAAGCCCTACTATGCGCCAATCATCGAACGCATCGAGGATTCCTTCCACGCGGGTTAGCCTGCAGAAGCCGGACCCCGCGCTTCACGCCCGAAGGCGGAGGTTCTCCGGGTCGTAGGGGCTTTCCGCGATGATCGTCGCGCGCCGGCGCTCGCCGAGAATCTGGATATCCAGCTCGGTGCCGAGCTCCGCCGTGCTCCGGCCGAACCATGCCGAGCGCCAGCGACTTGCCCAGCCGCCAGCCGTAGCCGCCGTTCGTCGCGCGGCCGACCAGCTCTGTCGCCGCGTCCAGAACGGCTCGGAGCCGCGCGCGTCGGCATCGGTGACGCCGTCGCACCTCCATGCGTGACGAACTGCCACTTGTCGCCGTCGCATGCTGCCATTCGACCAGCGCGTCGCGGCCGATGAACTGGCCCTTGTTCGGATGCACGAAGCGGTCGAGCCCGGATTCTAGGCCGAATATTCGATCGACAGCTCGCGGCCCGACCAGCCGGTAGGACTTCTCCATCGCCATCGCCATCATCGCCCGGATGCCGAACGGCTTGATGCCGAACTCCCGCCCGGCATCCATGACCAGGTCGAAGATCGTGTTCTGCATCTCGATCGGGTGGTGCAGCTCCCAGCCGAGCTCGCCGACGAAGTTGACCCGCAGCGCATGCGCCTGTGCGTGGCCGACATCGATCTTCTTGCCGGTAAGCCAAGGGAAGCCTTGTTGGAAAGATCGGCGTCGGTGAGCTTCTGCAGCACGTCGCGCGAGCGCGGTCCCGCCAGCACCAGCACGCCCCATTGCGGTCGTGACCGGATACATCCGCACGCTGCCGTCGGCCGGCAGCGCCTTGAACAGGTAGTCGTGGTCGTGCCGCTCCAGCGCGCCGGCCGAGACCAGATAAAACCCCTGCGGCGCGCTTCGATAGATGGTGAACTCCGAGCGCACGCCGCCGTTCTTGCGTCAGCATGTGGCAGAGGTGGATGCGCCCGACCGCCTTCGGGATGCGGTTGGCCATCAGCGAGTCGAGCCACGCCTCGGCGCCGGGCCCGGTCACGTAGCATTTGGCGAAAGCCGACATGTCCTGCAGGCCGACGTCCTCCGCGACGTTGCCGGCATTCGTTGCCGACATGCTCGAAATAGTTCGAGCGGCGGAAGGACCAGCGCTCGCGCACTTTGCCGGTATGGTCGGCCGGCGCGTGATTGTGGTTCAGGAGCACGTCGTCGGTGTCGAGCTCGCTCGTCGGGAACCGCGTAGCCCTCCGGCGCGAACCAGTTCGGCCGCTCCCAGCCGTAGACCGAGCCGAAGATCGCGCCGAGCGTCTTGCATGCGGCCGTAGCAGGGCGTCCGTCTTCAGCGGCCGCGCCGCCGACGCGCTCCTCGTCGGGATAGTGCGGCGTGAAGACGTTGGCGTAGGCTTCCTCGTTCTTCGCCTTGAGATAGCCGCGCGAGGCGTAGGGGCCGAAGCGGCGCGGATCGACGCCCATCATGTCGATCGAGGGCTCGCCCTCGACGATCCATTCGGCGAGCTGCCAGCCGGCGCCGCCGGCCGCGGTCACGCCGAAGGAATGGCCCTCGTTCAGCCAGAAATTCTTCAGGTCCCAGGCCGGGCCGATGATCGGCGAGCCGTCCGGCGTATAGGCGATGGCGCCGTTATAGACCTTCTTGATGCCGACCTCGCCGAAGGCCGGCACGCGCGCGATCGCCGTCTCGATATGCGGCATCAGCCGCTCGAGGTCCTCCTGGAAGAGCTCGTATTCGCTGTCGTCGGAGGGGCCGTCGACATAGCAGGCCGGCGCGCCCTTCTCGTAGGGGCCGAGCAGCAGCCCGCCCGCCTCCTCGCGCATGTACCAGGAGGAATCGGCCTCGCGCAGCACGCCCATCTCCGGCAGACCCTGGCGGCGGCGCTCCTGGATCGCCGGATGCGGCTCGGTGACGATATATTGGTGCTCGACCGGGATGACGGGGATGTCGAGGCCGACCATCGCGCCGGTGCGGCGCGACGAAATTGCCGGTCGCCGAGACGACGTGCTCGCAGACGATGTCGCCCTTGTCGGTCTTCACCAGCCATTCGCCGCGACGGCTGTCTGCTCGATGCCGGTGACGGCGGTGTTGCGGTAGATCTCCGCGCCGCGATTGCGCGCGCCGCGCGCCAGCGCCTGCGTCAGGTCGGCGGGCTGGATGTAGCCGTCGTCGGGATGCTGGATGGCGCCCAGGATGCCGTCCGTCTCGCAGAGCGGCCAGATCTCCTTCACCTGCTCCGGCGTCAGCACGTTGACGTTGACGCCGATCGTGCTGGCGACGCCGGCATAGTACATGAACTCGTCCCAGCGATCCTTGGTGCGCGCGAGGCGGATGTTGGAGCAGACGGAGAAGCCGACATTCTGGCCGGTCTCCGCCTCCAGCGTCTTGTAGAAGCGCGACGGAGTATTTGTGGATCTGGCCGACCGAGTAGCTCATGTTGAAGAGCGGCAAGCAGCCCGGCGGCGTGCCAGGTGGAGCCGGAGGTGAGCTCCTTCCGCTCCACCAGCACGACGTCCGACCAGCCCTTTTTGGCCAGGTGATAGAGCGTCGAGACGCCGACGACGCCTCCGCCGATGACCACGGCGCGGACATGCGACCTCATCGAAAATTCCCCTCCCGCGCCGGGTGCCGGCAGGCCAGTGGCGCTCAAGCCCTTTAGTGCGGCGGGCACTCCAGACACTGCCGCGCGCACGACACGCGTCATTCGTTCCGCGCCAGCCGGACGCGTATCCGACGGCACTCAGTTCTGGTGAGGCGTCCCGCAGCTGCAATCGTCGGCCCGCAACACCTCGCCGTGCAGGTCGTGCATATGGTCGTGGTGATGCTTGTAGATCGCCACCGTGCCTGCGGCGCGCGGGCCGAAGAGACGGTGATATTCCGGCGCGACCGCCACCTCGCTCGGCACGCCGGCGCAGCAGACGTGGCCGTTCAGGCAGAGGACGCGGTCGGAGGCCGCCATGACGACGTGCAGATCGTGCGACACGAGCAGCACGGCGCAGCCGTGGCGGCCGCGGATCTCGGCGATCCGCTCATAGAGGGCGAGCTCGCCGGAAAAATCGACCCCCTGGACCGGCTCGTCGAGGACCAGGAGCTCCGGCCGGGCAAGCAGCGCGCGGGCGATCAGAACGCGCTGGAACTCGCCTCCCGACAGGTTGGTGACGTCGGCATCGAGCAGATGGCCGACGCCGGTTTCGGCGAGCGCTTCGCCGAGCTCGCCGTCCCGGTGGCGGCGCGTCAGGGTCATCAGCCGGCGCACCGTCATCGGCAGGGTGCGGTCGAGCTGCAGGCGCTGCGGCACATAGCCGAAGCGGAGGCGCGGCCGGATGGCGACGCTGCCGGCATCCGGCTTGACCAGCCCGAGCACGACTTTCAGAAGCGTCGTCTTGCCGCCGCCGTTCGGGCCGATGATCGTGACGATCTCGCCGGGCTCGATGGTCAGGTCGATGCGCGACAGGATGGCGCGGCCGCCGCGGCGGACTTCGACGCCCCGCAGTGTGGCAAGCGGCGGCTCGCTGTCGGAGGCGGGGCGGGCGAGCGTGCCGGGTAGCGGTTTGTCGAGCATGCGCCTAGCGTCACGATTGAGACGAGATCAGCATAGAAGGTTTTACGGCTTTGTTCAGCCATAGAGATGGACCGATGATCGCATTCCGCAATGTCGCCGTTGTCGGCCTCCTCCTCGCCGCCGGCTCGGTCGAGGCGAAGGTCCCGAACGTGGTCGCCTCCATCGCGCCGGTCCATTCCCTGGTGGCTGCCGTCATGCATGGCGTCGCCGAGCCGGTTCTGCTCGTTCCCGCGAACGTTTCCGATCACGACTACGCGCTAAAACCTTCCGATTTGCGGAAGATCGAAGGAGCAGACCTGGTCGTGTGGATCGGGGAGCCGCTCGAGACTTATCTCGTCAAGCCGATCGCGAGCGAAGGCCTTGCCAATCTGGAGCTGATCGGCATCGACGGCGCCGATCCGCACCCCTATGCGTCGACAGGCGAGGCCGCCGAACGCGCCGATGCGCATGAGGAGACCACCGCAGAGATTCACGGGCATGAAGAGGGGCACGGCCAGGACCGTCTCGGCCTCGACCCGCATATCTGGCTCGATCCGATCCGGGCGGCTTCCATCGTCGAAGCGGTCGCAAGCAGGCTGGCAGAGCTCGATGCGGAAAATGCCGACAGCTACCAGCAGAACGCTGCCATGACGATCGCCGCCCTGAACACCCTCGACGCGAACATCAGAAAGCAGCTGGCGCCGCTCGCGGCAAAGCCCTTCGTCACCTTCCACGACGGCTATTCGTATTTCGTCGAACGCTATGGCCTGAACCAGGTTGGCGAGCTGACGGTGCATCCGGAACAGCGGCCGGGTGCCGCATCCATAAAGGAGCTGCGGGACATGATCGCCGCGAAGGGCGTCGCCTGCGCCTTCGCCGAGCCGCAATTCGATCCGGCGACCCTGCAGGTCCTGGCCGGCGACACGCGTATGAAGATAGGCACGCTGGATGCGATCGGCGCGAATCTGCCGCCGGGGCCGGATCTCTATCCTTCGCTTCTGCAACAAAATGCCAGGGCCATCGAAAGCTGCCTGTCCTCGACCAGCTAACACCTTGGTTTGGTCGCGAAACCAAAGTCTCGCACCGGCGTTCTACTCCCGACGGGCGCTGAGAGCGCGTCCCGAGAGATGGAGGACGTTATGCTGGGTTGGGCATTAACCTTTCTTGTGATTGCGCTCATCGCAGCGCTGCTCGGATTTGGCGGCCTCGCCGGCACGGCTGTCGGCATTGCCAAGATCATCTTCTTCGTCGCGATCGTCCTGTTCCTGATTTCGGCGATCACCGGAGCGGTTCGCGGCAGACGCATATAGCTTCTCCGCGAAGCAAGAGAGCCGCCGGCCGGAATGCCGGCGGCTTTCGCTTGTCCGCGATCTCAGTCGAACTCGATGGTCGCGATATCGCCTGCGGTCGTGACGTGCGCCGTGCAAGCGGCAGACAGGGCGCGATGGCCATCTCGCGGCAGCACCAAGACTGGGCAGGTGCGGCCGTAGAGCGTCTCGGCGACCATCGCGCCGGTGGCGAGAATTGCATCGGGCTCGGAGAGGATGATGGCGGCGGGGCCGGTGCCGAGCCGGATCGCCTCGGCGAGCACCGAGCTGGACGAGGAGGAGCCGCGGCCGGTGCCCATCACCAGGATTTTTCCTGCAAGCGACTGCCCGAATGCAGGATGCGAGCGGTCGGTGACCAGCCCCGACGACGGGTCGTAGCCGCCCCAGAAGCTCAGCGGCGCTATGGCCGTGACCGGACCGCCTGCGGAGCCCGCGACGAGCGCGCGGCCGGCGAGGTTCATGGCAGTTTCCGCGTGACCCGGCCGAGGGCCGCCGAGGCCAGGCAATCCTCCAGCGTGCCGAAAGCGACCTCGACCCCGAGATTGTTCGGCGCGTAATGCGCCCATTTGCCGGAATTCGTCATCGCCGCCCCGCTGATCTCGCGCATGATCGCGGTCACATAGGTGCAGGTGTCGACGACCACGACGAAGCCGGCCTGCTCCAGCCTGCTCAGCCAACCCGCTCAGCGAGCACCGCATGCGTGGCGCGCGCGGTGTTGACATAGAGATCGACGCCCGGTGCGGGCGCGAAATTCTCGATGAGCGGCATCAGCCGTGCGAACTCGGCGAGCGAAAAATGCGGCGTGCCGAGCGCCACAGCCGAGAGCGCCGCGCCCTCCGCCGACCGTCGAGAGCCGCGCCAGCGCCGTTTCGAGATCGGCCCGGCTGAGCGCGATCGTTTCGGCCGGCTCGGTCCCGCCGAACGCCGTTGCACGATCCGGCGCTTCGGGCGTGATGCCGACGGCGTGGAACAGCGCGATCGACCCGGTCGATGCGGCAACCGCGCCGAGCGCCTTGAGGTCGTCCTCCGAGACGCTTTTGGGCAGGCCCTCGATGACGGGGATCAGGCTGCCGGAGCGTTCGCCGATGACGAAGCCGGTCGCCACGGCCAGAGCGTCGGCCGGCCATCGCGCCGCAGCCTCCGGCGGCGAGCGAAAACAGGATGCCGCCGAGGCGGTTCTCGGGCACATGCAGGCCCGCATAGGGAACCCGGCCCGCCATCGCGGCGGCGAGGTCGATGAAGTCGCCGTAACGGGCGGTTCGCGCCCCGATGACGGAATTGGCGAAGACGATGGCGTTCGACTCCGCCCAGGCGATCTGTTCGCCGAACACCGGCCGGAACAGCGTCTGATAGGGCGCGCAGGTGAAGCTCGGCGTGCAGCCGAGCGCCTCGTGCAGCTGCATGAGGCGGCGCCCGTCGGCGCCGGCCTCCGGCGGCCCGCGGAAAAGCTCGGGATGGATGAGGTCGACCGAGCCCACGTTCAGCGTCGTCGGAACGCGCACGCGCCCGCCGAGGCGGACAAAGTGCTCGACGAAATCGAGGCTGACCTGGCCGTGGTGCAGGCAGCCGTCCACATGCGCGCGACTGATGTCGATGAAGCGGTGCGCGCCGAGCGCCTCGCCGGTGCGGACGAGGAGGCGCATGGCGAAGGCGGCCGCCTCGCCGCGTTCGCCGTTCAGCAAGGCGCGGTCGATCGGATCGAGCGAGATCATGCGTGGGTTTGTGCCGCCTCCCGTCGCGGCGCGCCAGCGGCAATCGGTCTTGCACGCCGGTGCATCGGATCGCGGATGCGGTAACAGAAGTGCCGGCGGCGGTGCCTCGCCGGAAAATGGGCGAGCAAACCGCCCGAGGACGGCTGCTCTTAATCGGTTCGGCCGATGCTCGTTCTCGAACATGCGCATGTTCGGCATTGTTCGGCATCGAGGATTTTTGCGGAAAGCTGAACGGCAGCCGGACGCTATAGGAATTGTTTCACGTGAAACATCGCGGCGCGGGGTGCCGATCGTTCGGAACGCCGGGCGCGTCGCAAACGGACATGACTTGTCCGTGACAGGTGCTAGAAGGGCGCCATTCCAGGGCGGAGAGGACGGGATGGATGCTCCGGTGCGCACGAGCCGGCTGATCGACGGCAAGAAGGCCGCGGCTGCGGTCATCGAGCGGGTGAAGGAGGCGCGCGACAGCCTTGTCCGCGAGCTCGGCGTGAAGCCTGGGCTGGCGGTGGTGCTGGTCGGCGAGGATCCGGCGAGCCGCGTCTATGTCCGCAACAAGGGCCTGAAAGCGGAAGAATGCGGCTTCCATTCCGAGCAGCACAGCCTCGCAGCGGAGACCTCCGAAGCAGACCTCCTCGCGCTGGTGGCGCGGCTCAATTCCGACCCGGCGGTGCACGGGATCCTGGTGCAGCTGCCGCTGCCGAAGCACATCGACGAGACCAAGGTGCTGCTCGCCGTCGATCCCGACAAGGATGTCGACGGCTTCCACCCGATCAATGTCGGGCGGCTGGCCGCCGGCGCGCGCGACCAGGCGCTGGTGCCGTGCACGCCGGCCGGCAGCGTGATCCTCGCCAAACAGGCGCTCGGCGGCGACCTGTCCGGGCTGGAGGCGGTGGTGATCGGCCGCTCCAACATCGTCGGCAAGCCGGTGGCGCAGCTCCTCCTGCAGGAGCATTGCACGGTCACGATCGCGCACAGCCGCACGCGCGACCTCCCGGCGGTATGCCGGCGCGCCGATATCCTCGTCGCGGCGGTCGGGCGGGCCGAGATGGTGAAGGGCGACTGGATCAAGCCCGGGGCCTGCGTCATCGACGTCGGCATCAACCGCGTGGCCGACGCGGCGACGGGCAAAAGCCGCCTCGTCGGCGACGTGGAGTTTGCATCCGCCGCACAAGTCGCCGGCGCCATCACGCCGGTGCCGGGCGGCGTCGGGCCGATGACCATCGCGCTGCTCATGGCGAACACGGTGACCGCTGCGGCGCGCGCCGCGGGGCGGCCGGACCTCGCAACCGAGATCGGACGGGTGTAGGCGAAATCAGGGAGCGCCGCCGGTCACGAGGCGTGCCGGGCCTCCGCCTCATCCAGCATCAGGCGCTGCACCAGGATCAGCGTCTTGGCGTCCTCGATATCGCCGCGTCGCGCTTTCTCGAAGAGCTCAGCCAGCGGCACCTCGACGATTTCAATGTCCTCGCCCTCATGCGGGTTGCCGCCGCCGTCCTCGGTCCGGTCGGCGGCCGAGACTTCCGCGACGAAGAGGTGCATGCGTTCGGTCAGCGTGCCCGCGGAGGGCACGACGACGCCGATCTTTCTGAGGCTGCCGATCTTCAGCCCAATCTCCTCCTCCGCCTCCCGGCGGGCGGTTTCCTCCGGGCTCTCGCCGGGATCGATGATGCCGGCGCACGCTTCCAGGAGAAACGGCTCGACGCCGGCGACGATCAGCGGCGCCCGCCACTGCCGGACCAGGATGGCGACGCCGCGCTGCCGGTCGACCGCGAGCACCACGCTCGCCGAACCGTGATCGATGATCTCGCGTTCGTGCCGGTGGATCCTGCCCCGAGAATCCGCCGCTTCCACGGTGGCGATGTCGAACCTGTTCCAGCCCTTGTAGATGCTACGCGTCGCGACGATGCGCGGCTTATTGGATGACATGCGGCCGGGCGCCTCTTCTGTTTCAGCAGGGCGTGGCTGTCGGCCACGCCGGCGCTCAACTCCGATCAGGCCGCAACGGCTGCATCGTAGCCGCGGAAATTGTTCTCAATGTGGGTAGCGAGCGCGTCGAAGAGGGGCCCGGTCGCATTCGCCGAGCGCCTCAGCTCGAGCTCGCAATAGCCGATCGGCGGCAGCCCCGCCTCCTCGCCGACGATCTTCAGATCGCCCTGGACGATGGAGCGCGGCAACGGGGCGATCGCCAGTCCGGCCAGCATCGCGGCGAGCTGGCCGAGATAATGGCGGCTCGAATAGGCCGTACGGTGGGGGATGCCGGCGCGGTCCAGCGAATTGATGGCCATCCTCCGCCAGCAGCATCCGACATGCGACACCGCCAGCGGCAGCGGGCTGCGTTCATGCGCGCAGCCGTGCCGGAGGCCCGCCCAGACGAGCTGCTCGCGATGGACCACCATGCCCGACGACTGAGCCATGCCGGCGCTGACCAGCGCCACGTCGATCGTGCCGTCGTCGAGGTGATAAAGCAGGTCGCGGCTGCCCATGCAGAATACGTCGACCTCGACATTCGGATGGCTGGCCGCAAAGCGCGCCAGAATTTCCGGCAGGAAGCGCACGGCGTAGTCGTCCGGCGTGCCCAGCTTGATCGTGCCCTGGATCTCCGGGGCCCTGAACCGGGAGAGCGCCTCCTCGGCGAGCTTGAGGATGCGGCGGCCGTAGCCGACCAGCGATTCGCCGTCGGGCGTGAGCGTCACGGAGCGGCCATCCTTGGCGAAGAGCGGCCGCCCGACCTGGTCCTCCAGCTTCTTCATCTGCATGGACACTGCGGAGGGGGTGCGGAAAACGGCCCGCGCAGCGCGGTTGAAGCTGCCGGTGTCGGCGATGGCGACGAGGGTGCGCAGAAGGTCGATATCCAGTCCCGCGCCGCTGCGGAAGTCGAAGCTGCTCTCCGGTTCGGCGGCCTTGGCGTTCATGGCAATTACGCTCATTCTCGGGCTCCTCGAATGTTCAGAAGCGCTGACCGGATACATAAGATCAATTCGTTTGATTGAGCAATGGGTCTAGGCCAAATAAACCACACGGGCCGGCGAGATCCGGCCTCATCCACCAAGCAACGGACATCAGCGCCGGCCACGGCCGGCGAACGAGGGAGATTTGCCATGCGCGAAGCAGCCTCATTCATCGCCAGCCAGACGGGCTCGGCGCCGGCGGGAACGCTTTCGGCTCTCCTCCGCGATGTCTCCACCGCGTTCCGGAGCTGGAACGCTCGGCGGCGCCTGAAGACCCTTAGCGAATACGACGATCACATGCTCGCCGACATCGGCATCACCCGGGAGGATGTCCGCTGGGCGCTCGATCTGCCCTTCGCCTACGATCCCGGCATCGAGCTGCAGCGGCGGGCGCTCCGCAATCGCGCCCACGGCTGGCGGGCCTAGATGGCCCTGCCCATATCCGCAGCGCGCATCGGGTTCCAAGCCGCTGCGAAAATGCTATCGGAACTCCCTGACAAGGAGTTCCGATGCGCACCGAAAATGCCCCGGTCATCCGGCTCGAAGACTACCGCCCGACCGACTACCTGATCGACAGAACCGAGCTCGACATCAATCTGGCGCCCGACGCGGCGCGAATCGTCTCGCAGCTCGCTGTCCGCCCTCGCGACGGCACTCCGCCGAACACGCCCCTGGTGCTCGACGGCGACGGCCTAGCCCTGAAAAGGCTGGCACTCGACGGCGCCCCTCTCCCTGCCACCGCCTACGAGGCGACGCCGGACCGCCTCACTCTGCACTCGCCCCCGGCCCGGAATTTCCGGCTTACCATCGAGACGGAGGTCAACCCGGCCGCCAACAGCGCGCTGATGGGCCTCTATCTCTCCAGCGGCGTCTACACGACCCAGTGCGAGGCCGAAGGCTTCCGCCGCATCACCTATTTCCTCGACCGGCCGGACGTCCTTTCCGTCTATACGACGAGGCTGGAGGCGCGGCAGAGCGAGGCGCCAATCCTCCTGGCGAACGGCAATCTGATCGAGCACGGCGACGTCGCCGGCACGGACCGGCACTATGCGGTCTGGCACGATCCCTTCCCCAAGCCTTCCTACCTTTTCGCCATAGTCGGCGGCGCGCTTTCCAGCATCCACGACACGTTCGAGACGCGCTCGGGGCGGCAGGTTCGCCTTGGCATTTATTGCGAGCCGGGTAAGGAGGAGCGCTGCCGCTATGCGATGGAGGCCTTGAAGCGTTCGATGCGCTGGGACGAGGAGCGCTTCGGCCTGGAATACGACCTCGACGTCTTTAACATCGTCGCCGTTTCGGATTTCAACATGGGCGCGATGGAGAACAAGGGGCTCAACATTTTCAACGACAAATACGTGCTGGTCGATCCGGAAACCGGGACGGACCAGGACTACGCCCATGTGGAAGCGGTGATCGCCCACGAATATTTCCACAATTGGACGGGCAATAGAATCACGTGCCGAAACTGGTTCCAGCTGTGCTTGAAGGAGGGGCTGACCGTCTTCCGGGATCAGGAATTCTCTTCCGACATGCGCTCGCGCGCGGTGAAGCGCATTGCCGACGTGGTTGCGCTGCGCGAGCACCAATTCCCCGAGGACGCCGGTCCCCTCGCCCACCCGGCGCGTCCCACCGTCTATCGCGAGATCAACAATTTCTACACGGCGACGGTCTACGAAAAGGGCGCCGAGATATGCCGAATGCTGCAAACGGTGCTCGGCCGCGACGGCTTCCGCGCCGGCATGGATCTCTATTTCAAGCGCCACGACGGGGACGCCGCCACCATCGAGGATTTCCTCGCCTGTTTCAGCGACGCTACCGGCGCCGACCTGTCGCAGTTCGCGCTCTGGTACCACCAGGCCGGCACACCGACCGTGACGGTCAAGCACAGCTACGATCCCGCCGCCGAGCGCCTGACGCTGCAGATGCAGCAGGACCTGCCCGAGACGCCGGACCGGTCGCCGAAGAAGCCCATGCACATCCCGGTCGCCTTCGGCCTGGTCGGGCCGGACGGCCAGGATCTGAGCTTTTCGGCCAGCAGCCGCGGAGCCAAGGTCGCTGACGGGGTCATGCATCTCACCTCGGCCAGCGCGGAGGTCGTCTTCGAGGGTGTGCGGGCGCGCCCCATCCCATCGCTCTTCCGCGAGTTCTCCGCGCCGGTGCATGTCGAGTTGGACCTGAGTCTCGAGGACCGCCTGTTCCTGATCGGCCGCGATCCGGATCCGTTCAACCGCTGGGAGGCCGCGCAGCAGGTCGCGCTGACGATGCTGGAGCAGGCCACCGCCGCGATACGCCGCGGCCAGGCCCCGGTCTTCGAAACGCGTTTCGCGGAGGAGCTTGGGCGGCTTGCCAATAACGACGAGCTCGATCCCGCCTTCCGCGCGCTCGCATTGACGCTGCCGAGCGAGACCGAAATCGCCCAGGCGATCGGCCGCGACATCGACCCCGACGCTATCCACCAGGCACGGCGCGCCCTGCAGGCACGCGTGGGACAGGACGCCGGTCCGATCCTCGTGGAAGCTGCCGCCCGGGCGGCGCCGAGCCGTCCGTATTCGCCCGACGCAGACAATGCCGGACGGCGCGCCTTCGCCCACGCCGCCTGGACTCTCTCGGTTGCCGGCGGAAGCATGCGGAGCAACGACGTAATGCGGCTCTACGAGGCGTCGGAGAATCTCACCGACCGGTTGGCCGCGTTGCGACTCCTCGTGCATCACGGCCTGGAGGGTGCCGATGCGGCGATGCGGCTCTTTTACGATCGCTATCGCGACAATCCGCTCGTCCTCGACAAATGGTTCGCCGTGCAGGCGACGATGCCGGACCGCGACACGCTCCGCCGGGTCGAGGCGCTCGCCGCACATCCGAGCTTCTCGCTGAAGAACCCGAACCGCGTTTACGCGCTGCTGCGCTCGTTCGCGGCCGGCAATCCGGTCGGCTTCAATCGTCAGGACGGCGCCGCATACCGCTACCTGGCCGCGATGATCGGCGAGATCGACGGTCAGAATCCCTCCGTCGCGGCCCGCCTCGCCACCGCCTTCCGCTCCTATCGGATGCTGGAGCCGGAGCGGCGCAACCACGCCGAATCAGCCCTCCGTCAGCTGCGCGAATCCGAACGGCTTTCGCGCGACGTGACGGACATCCTGACGCGCACCCTCGGCGGCTGAAACACACTCCGCGACAATGCGATGCGAACCGCGAATTGGAGGTGGACAAGCGGAATCCGCTTGATTCAAATGAACTGATTCGGGAGGCGGCGGCCCGAATGGACCTTGAGGAGGCTTGGCATGGCGCGGCCGCGGGGGGCGACGGCGTTCGCAATGCGGCGCATACCGGACTGGAATCGACTCAGCCATGCGGCACTCGCCGGCCATGCCGGGCTCTTCGTCCACCCCGCCTATGCGCGTCTCGTCAATGGCGAGCCCTACGCTAAGCGGCTCATTCCCCTTCTCATCATCCTGTTCGTCCTGGCGCTCGGCGGCATGCGCGCCGTGGCGCTTTTTCAAGCCCATTCGGCTATCGAGCAGAATGCCGCGATGCGATTGTCGCTGCTGGCGAAATCGATTGCCGGCGACCTCGCGGACTCCGCAGCGGCCGTTTCCCTGGCCGAGCCCTCCGAGACCTTACAGGGCCTCGTGGAGAATGCGCTGCCGTCGCTTGCCACAGGGTCTGGACGCAGATTCCTCTTCGTCAATCCCGAAGGCAAGATCGTGGCGACCGCGCCACGCCAGGCGGAGATCGCCGGCAGCCATATCGACGAGGTGCTGGGCTCCAGCCAGCCTCTGACGACGCTCGGCGACCGGGCCGGCGTGCTGCGCCTCACGCTCGTCTCAGGCGAGGACGTGATCGCCACCGTTCATCACGGCGACGGCGGCGAATCGCTCGCCGTGCTCCAACCCCTCTCCGGCGTGTTCGCCGACTGGCGCCAAACCCTGTCGCGGGAAGCCGCGGTGTTCGTCGCCACCAGCATCGTTCTCGTCATCCTCGGCTTTGCCTTTCATGCGCAGGCGGCGCGCGCCCAGGAAGCGGACTTCATCTATGCGGAGACGCAGAATCGCTTCCATACGGCGCTGCGCCGCGGCCATTCCGGCTTGTGGGAATGGGACCTGTCGCGTGGCGCGATTTTTTGGTCCCCGTCGATGTTCGAAATTCTCGGGCTGACGCCGCAAAACCGGCTCCTGTCGGTGGGCGAAGTCGCCGAGCTCGTCCACCCCGATGATATCGATCTGGTCGACCTCGCCAACGGACTGATCCACACCGGCCATGGACAAATGGACCGCGAGTTCCGCATGCGCCACGCCGAGGGGCATTGGATCTGGATCGGCGCCCGCGCCGAGGTGGTCTCCGACAGCGAGGACGATCCGCATCTTGTGGGCATCGCTGTCGACGTCACCGAGCAGAAGCGCCTGCAGGAGGCTTCGCAAACCGCCGACATGCGGCTGGAGGACGCCATCAACGCCATTTCCGAAGCGTTCGTGCTCTGGGATGCATCGAACCGGCTGGTGATGTGCAACCGGAAATACCAGCAGCTCTACGAGTTGGCGGACGAGTTGGTGCGGCCCGGCACGCCTTATGCGGAGATCGCCCGCAACGGCCGGCCGCCCACCGCCTCCGCCAGCTTCCCCGCCCAGGACGACGGCATCGGGGCTCGCTCGATGGAGGCGCGGGTCGAGGACGGCCGCTGGCTGCAGATCAACGAGCGCCGCACCAAGGATGGCGGCTTCGTGTCCGTCGGCACCGACATCACCGCCCTGAAGCGGCACGAGGCACAGCTCCTGGACAACCAACGGGCCTTGACCGCGACGGTGGCCGACCTCCGGACGTCGCGCCAGCAGCTGGAGAAGCAGGCACAGCAGCTCATCGAGCTGGCGGAAAAATACGCGGTGGAAAAGGACAAGGCGGAGGATGCGAACCGCATCAAATCGGAGTTCCTCGCCAATGTCTCGCACGAGCTGCGCACGCCGCTCAACGCCATCATCGGCTTCTCCGACCTGATGCTGTCGGGCGCCTTCGGGCCGCTCGGCGACGACAAATATGCGGAATACTGCCAGGACATCCAGGAGAGCGGACTGTTCCTGCTGCGCGTGATCTCCGACATCCTCGACATGGCGCGGCTGGAGGCGGGACGCATCGAGATCGACCGCGAGCCGCTCAAGGTCGATCAGATCGTGACCGAAACGCTGGAGGTCTATGGCGCCGATGCCGAGCGGAGCGGCGTCAGGATCGAAATGGAGGTGCTGCCAGGCCTCACCCTCTCCGCAGATCGCCAGGCAGTGCGGCAGGTGCTGCTCAACCTCGTATCCAACGCCGTGAAATTCACGCCGGAACGCGGCGTGATCCGCATCAAGGCGGCAAGCAAGAGGGATGGAATCGTGCTGGTCGTGGAGGATACCGGTATCGGGATTCCGCAGCCGGCTCTGGCCAAATTGGGCCGGCCATTCGAGCAGGTGCAGAGCCCGTTGACCCGCAACCACAAGGGGTCAGGTCTCGGCCTCGCGATATCGCGCTCGCTAGTGGCGCTGCATGGCGGCGAAATGGACATCATCTCCAAGGAAGGCGTGGGTACGCAGGTAATCCTCTTCTTCCCGCACCGCCCCGGCCCAACCTCTGCCGCTGCCGCGGCCTGACGGGTCTTCAGCCGACAGCCACCCCGAGCACGCTTTCCAATGCCGCTCGGGCCCGCTTCTGCAACGTCAGCAGAGTTTCCTCAAGGGCCCCGAATTCCGCTGCATCGAGCGCGCCCGACAATGGCAGATCTGCAGTTTCGGCGGGCATGGCGGCGCGCTCGGTGTCAGCCAATGACGGGCGAGCGGCGGCGACGAGAAGCCGCTTCAACGCATCGGGCGCGTGCTGCGGATCGAAGGCCTTGTCGTCAGCCGTGCGCTGGATCTGCAGGAGCGCGGTCTGAAGCGAGGCGGCGGCCAGCAGAGTGTCGCCTTCGGCCTGCGACAGCCGGCCCTTCTCCATCGCGCGCTCAAGCGTCTCCAGAAGAGTCTCGCCGGCTTTTCGGCCGAGGCCCGCAAGCACAAGAAATTGCGCCGCGAATTCGGCGTCGATCAGCCCACCGCGGGCAAGCTTTACATCGAAGCTATTGGCGGCCGGCTTTTCGCGCTCGATACGGCCGCGCATGGCGCCGATGTCGGCGGCGAGCTCTTGCCCGTCGCGCGGCATGGCGACAATCCTATCGAGCGCCACTGAGACCCGCTGAACAAGGTCCGGCTCGCCGGCGATGGGCCGGCCGCGCGACATCGCCATGTGTTCCCAGGTCCAGGCCTCGTGAAGCTGATAATGCTCGAACGCTTCGATATGGGTGGCGAGCGGACCGGCCTGGCCGGATGGTCTGAGCCGGAGGTCCACCTGGTAGGCGCAGCCCTCCGCTGTCGGGGCGGCGAGCGCCGCGGTGAGCCGCTGGGTCAGCCGGGTATAGTATTGTGAGGGGGGCAGCGGCCGCGCGCCGTCCGAAGCGATCGCATCAGCGGCATGGTCGTAGATCACGATGAGATCAAGGTCGGAGCCAGCGGTCATTTCGCGACTGCCGAGGCGCCCGAAGGCAAGAATCGCCGCCCGGCCTGCCGGAAGCCGGCCATGCTGCCGCTCGAATTCTTCGAGGGTTCGCCGGAACAGCGCCTGCACGACGGCTTCGGCGAGATCGGAAAATGCCTTGCCGGCCTCGGGAGGCTTCAACGTCGCTTTCAACAGGCCGACGGAGATGAGGAAGCGCTGCTCGGCGGCGAACAGCCGCGCCCGATTGAGCACATCCTCATAGCTCGACGCTTCGGAAAGGCTCGCCTCCAGCCGCTCCGCCAGCGCTTCGCGGCCGATCACCTCGCTGGCGGCGGCCGGATCGATCAGGGCGTCCACCACATGCGGCCGGCGCGCAAAAATCTCCGTCAGGCGCGGCGCCGCGCCGAGGATGGTGGCGAGGAGATCGAGGAGCTCGCGATTGGTGTTGAGAAGCGCAAAGAGCTGCGCGCCGGCCGGCAATGCCTTCAGCAGGCTGTCGAACGCCCGCAGCGCCGCGTCTGGATTGCCGGCGCGCGAGAAAGCCTGCAGCAACGCCGGGGTGATCTCCGTCAGCCCCTCGCGCGCCGCGGTGGACCGCATGGCGGCAAACCGGCCGAAATGCC
Organism: uncultured Alphaproteobacteria bacterium; assembly: GCA_963846475.1. Taxonomy (GTDB): domain Bacteria; phylum Pseudomonadota; class Alphaproteobacteria; order Rhizobiales; family Afifellaceae; genus DASWJZ01. The sequence continues at coordinate 1,477,082 of CAWJVZ010000004.1, forward strand.
AGCCGCGCACGGTATGCGTCACATGCGTCGGATCCTGGAAGCCGAGCCGGAGCAACGTCTCGATCGTATCGGGGTCGTCCTCGCCGCCGGTAAAAACCAGGCTGCCGGTCTCGTTGGATAGATCGGGCGCGTCCTCAAACAGCTCCGAATAACGCCGCGCCACTGTTTCGAGGACCCGCCGCAGCTCCGCCTCGAAGACCTGCGGATCCTCATACCCCGTCAGCCGGCCGATCCGCGCGAGCCCGCCGCGATCCGCCGGCATGGTGTGCGTCTGCTCGTCGCGCACCATCTGCAGGCGGTGTTCGACCGTGCGGAGCGTCACATAGGCGTCGTCGAGATCGCGCCGTGCGGCTTCGTCAATCCAGCCCTTGGCGGCTAGCTTCTCCAACATGGCGCGTGTGCGGCGGCCGCGGAGCGAGCGGTCGCGGCCCCCCGCGATCAGCTGCTGCGTCTGCGCAAAGAATTCGATCTCGCGGATGCCGCCGCGGCCGCGCTTGATGTCGTGGCCGAGCACGCGCACGGAGGCGTGCCCCCGATGGGCATGCACCTGCCGCTTGATCGAATGGATGTCGGCGATCGCGGCGAAGTCGAGGTATTTCCGCCAGATGAACGGCGCGATCTCGCCGATGAACGCCTCTCCCGCGGCGATATCGCCCGTGGCGGCGCGAGCCTTTATGAGGGCAGCTCGCTCCCAGTTCTGCCCCATGCTTTCGTAGTAGAGGAGCGCGGCGGGCGCCGACAGCGCCAACGGCGTCGCCGCCGGGTCGGGCCGCAGCCGCAAATCGGTGCGGAACACATAGCCGTCAGCCGTCCGTTCCTGCAGGAGCGCGACCAGGCCACGCACGATCTTGATCCAAAACACGGAAGGTTCGACGCCCTCCGCCGGGCCCGGCGCATGCGGATCGAACAACGCGATCAGGTCGATGTCGCTGGAGTAGTTGAGCTCGTGCGCGCCGTATTTACCCATAGCGAGCACGAAGAAGCCGCACGCGGCATTTCCGCGTAGCCACGCGCCGCTGCGCGCCGCCTCTTGGAGCAGAAACTTCAGCGCCGCCGCGAGCGCGGCATCGGCAAAGGCCGTGAGCGAGCCTGTCACCGCCTCCAGCGGGAGCGCCCTGCCGAGGTCCGCCAAGGCGAGGCTCAGCGCAACGTTCTGCCTGGCTTTGCGGAGCGCCGCCATGGCTTCCGGCTTGGTCGCCCATTCGGCGGCTCCGAGCTCGGCAATCTGCCGTTCGATGCGCGTTTCCGGCCCCTCGCCCAGGATCGCGGCGAGCCGCGCAACATCCTTGGCAGCGAGGTCGAGCAGGAACGGGCAGTCGCCGAGCGCGCTGCCCAGGAAAGCACCCAGCCCTGGCTCCGCCAGAATCGCGTCGAGCACCGGCCGTGCATCCTGCCGCTCGGCGGCTTCGCCGAGATGCTGGAGGGCGTCGCCCGAATGCGGCGAGTCGGGGAGCGGCCGGATGCGGCTGCGGAGCGGCTCAGCCGGCATGGCCGAGCGCTGTTCCTGGGACGCAAAGGGTGGCCGCGAGGCCCGGAGAATTGTCGCCGAGGACGAGCTTGCCGCCGTGCAGCTGCGCCACGGCCGAAACGAGGCTGAGGCCGAGGCCGGCGCCCGGCTTGGAGCGGCTTTCCTCCAGCCGCACGAAGCGCTCGGTGACGCGCGTCCGGTCAGCCTCGGCGATGCCGGCCCCGTTGTCGGACACGCTCAGAGCAACCGTCCCTGAATCGTGTCCGACCGCGATCACCACCTCCGGCTCTGCCGCGCCCTCGTCGGCATATTTCACCGCGTTGTCGACGAGGTTGGCGAGCGCCTGGCTGATCAGCTCGCGGTTGGCGCGCACCATCACCGGACCGCCGGTCTGCAGCTTCAAACTGACGCCGGCCTCGTCGGCCAAGGGCTCGTACAGCTCGAAGACGTCGCGGGCGACCTGCGATGCGTCAAAGACCCCGAACTCGACGTCCGGCGAGCCCGCCTCCGCCCGGGCGATCAGGAGGAGGGCATTGAAGGTACGGATCAGCTGATCCGCCTCCTCGATGGTGGCCTGCAGCGCCTCGCGGTTCTCCGCGTCCCCACCGCCGCGCGCGAGCGTCGTTTCGAGGCGGTTGCGGATCCTGGTCAGCGGCGTCTTCAGATCGTGGGCGATATTGTCGGAAACCTGCTTCAGCCCGAGCATCAACCGCTCGATGCGCGCCAGCATGGTGTTGAGGCTTTCCGCGAGGCGGTCGAACTCGTCGTCCGTTCCCGTCACTTCGAGCCGGCGCGACAGGTCGCCTTCCATGATGCGCCGGCTCGATTCAGCGATGGAATCGATCCGCTTCAAGACCCGGCGCGACACGAACATCCAGGAGATCAAACCGAGTCCGGCCATCAGCGCGACGGTCCAGATCAGCGCCTGGCGGACAATTCCGGCCAGCTCCTCGCTCTCGCTGATATCCCGGCCCACCAGGATACGCGAGCCGCCGGGAAGCTCGGCAACGCGCACCAGCGCAGCATACGGCGCGCCCGGCCTATCTTCCTCCAGCCGCTGATAGGGCACGAGCTGCGGGGCGGGATCGGTCTGGTTGAGGATCCGCGGCGGCACCAATTCGACGTTGCCGGCGATCTTGTTTCCCTCAGGATCGGTCAGCAGATAGAGGCTGGCCCCGGGCCGCCGGCTGCGCAGCTCGATGAAGCGGGCAAGGCGTGGAATGCCGCCGCCGCGGTACTGCTCGGCGATGGCGCTCATCTCGGCGTTCACCGCCCGCCGCATCTGCGTCTGCAGGATCTCCGTCGTGTTGCGCGCGATGGTGCCGATCAGGAAAGCCGCAAAGACGGTGAAGACGGCGAGATAAATTGCCGAGAGCTTGAACGCCGTGGTGCGGAACAGGCGCAAAGGCGCAGGGCTAGGCATCGTCCCGCATCACGTAGCCGGAACCCCGCACCGTGTGCAGGAGCGGCCGCGCAAATCCCTTGTCGATCTTGGCCCGGAGCCGCGACATGTGCACGTCGATGACATTGGTCTGCGGGTCGAAATGATAGTCCCAGACTTTCTCCAGGAGCATGGTGCGCGTCACCACGGTCCCGGCATTCTTCATGAGATATTCGAGCAGCCGGAACTCGCGCGGCTGCAGGACGATCGGATCGCCGCCGCGATGGACCTTGCGCGCCAGCCGGTCGAGCTCCAGGTCGGCAACGCGATAGACCGTCTCCGCCTCCTGCGGAACGTTCCGGCGACCCAGCACCTCGATGCGGGCAAGCAGCTCGGAGAAGGCATAGGGTTTCGGAAGGTAGTCGTCGCCGCCGGCGCGAAGGCCGGTGACGCGATCGTCCACCTGGCCGAGCGCGGAGAGGATGAGCACCGGCACCTTGTTGCCGGAGGCCCTGAGCTCGGCGATGAGCGACAGGCCGTCCCGCTTCGGCAGCATGCGGTCGACTACGAGGACGTCGTAGTCGCCCTCGCTCGCCCGTTCCAGGCCGCTCTCGCCGTCATGCGCCTGGTCGGCGGCATGCCCGGCCTCACGCAGCGCCTTGACGAGATAGCTCGCCGCCTCGCGGTCGTCTTCAATGACGAGAATGCGCATGGCGATGAGATAGCGACCCGGCGCGCCCCACGCCAGCTGGCGCCCAGACAGAAATGGCGGGCCGCTTGCGCGGCCCGCCTGTCGGAGCCGGACGCCTGGGGGGCGACGATGGCGTCCGGTTCCGCTCCGATGCGCGAAGGCTTAGCCGCGCTCGAAGGGCACGCCGACGAAGCGGGCGCCGTTCTCGCCCTGCACCTTGAGGAGCACGGCGCCGCGGCCCTGTTCCTTGGCGGCGGCGATGCCGCTCTCGACGTCGGCCACGTCCGTCACGGCCTTGCCGCCGATAGAAAGGATGACGTCGCCCTTCTCCAGGCCCTTGTCGGCCGCCGGGCTGTCGACGTCGATCTCGGTGACCACGACGCCGTCGCCGTCAGGGTTCTTCTCGACCGCCACGCCGAGCCCCTCGAGGGTCTCCGCCTTGGCTTCGTCCGGAGCGCTCTCCGGCGCGGCGTTGGCCTGCTGCGTCCGGTCGAGATCCTTCAGGTCGCCGAGCGTAACCTCGATCTCCTGCTCGTCGCCACCGCGCACCACGGTGACGGTGATCTTCTCTTGCGGCTCGAAGGCGGCGATCGTCTGCGACAGCTCCTTCGGGCCCTTCACGGCAGTGCCGTTGACCTCGGTGATGATGTCGCCGGCCTCGATGCCCGCCTTGTCGGCCGGGCTTCCGGCCTGCGCATCGGCAACGATGGCGCCCTCGGTCTGATCGACGCCGAGGCTCTCGGCGATGTCGGCGGTCACCGGCTGGATCTGCACGCCAAGCCAGCCGCGGGTGACCTCGCCGTCCTCCTTGAGATCATTGACGATCTCCTGGACGGTCGCCGCAGGAATGGCGAAGGCGATGCCGACGTTGCCGCCAGACGGCGAGAAGATCGCCGTATTGACGCCGATCACCTCACCCCTCGTGTTGAAGGTCGGGCCACCGGAGTTGCCGCGGTTCACCGGCGCGTCGATCTGCAGGAAGTTGTCGTAAGGGCCGGCGCCGATGTCGCGGCCGTCCGCGGAGATGATCCCGGCAGTGACCGTGCCGCCGAGGCCGAACGGATTGCCGATGGCGATGACCCACTGGCCGACCTTCGGCGCGTCCTGGGCGAGCTTCACATAGGTGAAGTCGCTGCCCTCGACCTTGAGGAGCGCCAGGTCGGTACGGTCGTCGCTGCCGATCAGCTCGGCATCGAGCTCGCGGCCGTCCTCGGCGATGACGACGATGCCGTCGCTGTCCTCGACCACATGGTTGTTGGTAACGACATAGCCGTCTTCGGAAATAAAGAAGCCGGAGCCCTGGCTCATCCCGTCGCGGCGGGGCCGCTGCGGCATGCCGTTGTCATCCTCGCCGCCAAAGCCGCGCGGCCCGAACTGGCGGAAGAACTCACGGAGCTCAGGCGGCACGTTCTCCAGGTCGGGCATGCCGCGGCCGAAGTTGGGCATGTCGCGGTTGGCGACCTGCTCGGCCTCGTTCTTGACCTGAACGCCGACCACCGCCGGCTTCACGGTCTCGATGACCGCGGTGAAATCGGTCGGCGCGATGGCCGGGGTCTCGACCGGGTCGGCGAGGGCGACGTTGCTGTCGGTCAGCAGAGCGCCGCCGGCACCGGCAAGTCCAAGGGTAAAGACACTGGCGAGCAGCGCATTGCGGATGCGCCGGGCCCGCGGATTGGAAGACGATTCGGTCATGCTTTCAAATCTCCGTAATCTGATCGTCCGCCCCGGCGAGGGGGGGACTGGAGGCCTGCGCGGACGATGCAGGGGGGCGTAATACAGCGTCAGCGCAATCCCTTAGATAGGAAGCGCCGCCTTACCGCGCGGTGTCCCGGCGATTAATTTTTGGAAAGGTGATTCCGGCGCATGATCCCGCCAAGAGGTGTAGCTCTACGCTCAAGCGGGCACCTTTGCGCCAAGCTCGGCCTCAACAATCGCTTCGAGCATGGCATGGCTCATGCCCGTGCCGCCGCCGAAGTGCCACCAGTTCAGCCCCGCTAACCTTTCGAAGCCGCGCCAGTTATCGAGAAAGGTCTGAAGCTTTTTCTCGGCATCGGTCTGCGAGAATGAGCCCTCTCCCCAATATGCTTGACCAGTCATGATAAGCGGCTTGGGGTCTGTCACGCTTAGCTTGACCCACCGGTCCAGGCAAAGATCGGCATATGAGCCGGGATCATTTAGATTATAGTTCGTTCCATCGGGACGCTTGAACTGTTTCACCATGGCCTTGCTGGGAAAATTGAACCAGTAGACCTGCGGCGCGAAGGCGTCGACGAACGGAAGCGCCGCCCGCATCAAGTGAGGCTCGTGCCAGTCGATCAGCGCGAAGCTTGATATAGCAAATGTTCCTCCCAACCCGTCTCGCACTGTGTCGCAAAACTCCTCGATTTCCGGCACAGTCCAGACCGAGTTGTTGTGCCCTGGCTCGATATCGGCGATGTAATCAGTCAGGCTGTACCGGGCGAGTTCCTTAAGCGCTGATTTCGCCTCGGCATGCGGGTCTTCGCCCTGACACCATCCCCAACCGGCGACAAATACTCCCTCCGCCCGCAATACCGCGACAAGCTCCTGGGTTGCGTTCTTCTGTGGCGTGCTGAAGGGTTGCCGGCCATGAACGCGAATCCAGCCATGCTGCATCTCGGCTCGGACCATAGCCTTGGCGACATTCTCAGCCGACCCATAGTCGCTAATTGTTGCAATCGCGTCGTAGATGAAGGTGCCGTGGCCACGGAGGGCGGACGAAAGCATGTCCGCTGATGCCGGGGCTGGGACTCCATTCGCGATAGAAACTCCAGCCAGCTCCGCCCCTGTCGTTTTGGAATTCTCGATGACGCAGATGTACGGATCTGAGGAGCGCTGCTTTATAAAGCCTGCTTTGGTAAGTTCGACCTCGGTTCTTCGTATGGAGTCGCTTTCGTTTCCCCCAATCGTAACCGCATAGCGTTTGCTCCCATGCTCAACAAACTCGACCACGATGGCGCTATGCGAGCTGTAGTTGTCGCTATCTCGAGCCTGATCATAAGTTATCTTACCCCCGCTGCGGTTGTTGCAGATCAAATCGCCAATATCAGGGGCGTAGGTGTCAATCTTACGCGCACGAAAGACACCTTCTCCGGCATCTTCATTCTGAATTGCTCTTTGAATAAACACGGCATGCCTGATCGAGAAGTCAAACTCCTCGAGCGCGGCGCCCGCAGCAAGGACACACCACGACGTAAATGTGGCTGACCAAGCCCAGCTTGTGATGTCGTTACTTTGGTCCCAGCCGAGGTTGTCGTCCGGGTCGGCCACCTTCAGCTCCTCTAAGTACGTGTCAACTACACGCTTTCTTAAACGAGCATCTGATTCGTGAATGCCGGAAAACGCCTGATGTTCTCCTATCGCGACAGAAGCAAGAGTTAGTCCAAAATCCGTGGCCATGTGACCATCTCCCCAGAGAAAGGTCTCCCGTAAACGTCCGTGTTACGCTCATTCCCCAGCTTTGGGCGCACTATGGCCGGAGGTCGGAAAACCTGCAACGGCAAGGTAGTCGGATTTCAACAGAGCACGCGCGCCCCGGCGGAGCGGCTGCCGGGCGGCTGAAGCCCGGCAAAATCCCCCATCAACTGCTTCGCGCAAACAGATATGGCACTTGTTGGCTGCCGCACCTGTCGAAGCCTGATCGGAAAAACGCTCTAGCTGCAGTTTCGTACAAGGTGCCGCAGCGTGAATTCGGGACAGACACTCAGCCCTGCTCCCGCAGAATGCTGGCGAGCTGCTGTTCCTCTTCGTCGGAAAGTCTTTCGGGGGTCGCCTGCAATGCGCGCCTGCTGCGGACAGCAATCGCAGCGCCGGCCAGGAGAACAAGCAGCGGCGTCAGCCAAAGCAACAACGTCGCTGTCTGGAAAGGCGGCTTCAGAAGGATGAAGTCGCCGTAGCGCGCCACCAGGTAGTCACGGACTTCCTTGTCGCTGCCGCCGGCCGTCAGCTGCTGGCGAACCAGGATGCGCAGATCGCGCGCCAGCGGCGCGTCGGAATCGTCGATCGACTGGTTTTGGCAGACCAGGCAGCGGAGCCCGGCGGAGATGTCGCGCGCCCTCGCCTCCAGGACCGGGTCGGCGAGCTGCTCGTCGGGCTGCACCGCGTCCGCTCCGGACAGCCAGGCGCATGTCGCGAAGGCTGCCAGGAGCAGGATCAAAGCCAGCCGGATCACGCCGGGGCCGTTTCGGTTCGTCGCGCTTCGGCCCGGCGCGGCGCGCCGATCCGGAGGCGCCGGTCGGAAAGCGAGAGCGCGCCGCCCAAGCTCATGACGAGGGCGCCGAGCCAGATCAGCGTCACCAGCGGCTTGTAGGATGCGCGCACGGCCAACGCGCCGTCCTCGGTCCGATCGCCCAGGCTCACATAGAGCTGCGAGAAGCCGACGGTTTCGATTGCTGCTTCGGTGGTCGCCATCTGGCGCGTCGCGTAGAACCGCTTCGACGCGGTCAGCTGGAATCGGCGCCGCGCCGCCGCGGGAGGCGGAGAACTGCGCCCGTTCCGCACGGAAATTCGGACCGGTGGAAGGCGACGTGCCCTGGAACAGCAGCGTGTAGCCGGCCACTTCGGTCGTCTCGCCCGGGCGCATCGCAGCGATCTTTTCCGTCTGGTAGGCGCTGGTCGCGACCAGCCCGATGACCGTGAGCCCCATTCCGGCATGGGCGAGCATGGTCCCGAGCGCCGAGCGCGGCAGGCCGAGGAAGCGCGTCAGGCTTGTCATCGGCGCGACCCGGAACAGCCGCACTCGCTCGGCCGCGTCGACGAGGCTGCCGAGGATCAGCCAGATTCCGAGCCCGATACCGAAGGGCGCCAGGACGCCTTTGCCGCCCATCGCTACATAGGTGACGATTACGGCCGCGAGCGCCGCCGCCATGGCGACGCCGAGCCGCTGCGCCACGCCGAAGAGATCGCCGCGCTTCCATGCCATGCAGCGGGCCGAAGGGCAGCGCCAGCAGCAGCGGGATCATCAGCGGCACGAAGGTGAGGTTGAAGAACGGCGCGCCGACCGAGATTTTTGCGCCGGTCAGCGCCTCCAGCGCCAGCGGATAAAGCGTGCCCACCAGCACGGTGGCGGTGGCGGCGACGAGGAAGAGATTGTTGAAGACCAGCGCCCCTTCGCGGCTGATCGGCGCGAACAGCCCGCCCTGCTTCATGTCCGGCGCCCGCCAGGCGAAAAGCGCGAGCGCGCCGCCGATGAACAAAGTGAGGATCGCCAGGATGAAAACGCCGCGCGTCGGGTCGGAGGCAAAGGTGTGGACGGAGGTGAGAACGCCGGAGCGCACGAGGAACGTGCCCAAGCAGCGAAAGCGAGAAAGTGAGGATGGCCAGGAGCACCGTCCAGACTTTCAGCGCGCCGCGCTTCTCCATGACGACAGCGGAATGGAGGAGCGCCGTGCCGGCAAGCCACGGCATGAAGGAGGCGTTCTCCACCGGGTCCCAGAACCAGAACCCGCCCCAGCCGAGCTCGTAATAGGCCCAGTAGGAGCCCATGGCGATGCCGACGGTCAGAAACATCCAGGCGGTCAGCGTCCACGGCCGCACCCAGCGCGCCCAGGCGGCATCGGTGCGGCCCTGCAGCAGCGCCGCCACGGCGAAGGAGAAAGCGACGGAAAAGCCGACATAGCCGAGATAGAGGAGCGGCGGATGGATGGCGAGCCCGATGTCCTGGAGGATCGGGTTGAGATCCTTGCCTTCCAGCGGCGCCGGATCGAGGCGCGCGAAAGGATTGGAGGTGAGCAGGATGAAGGCGAGGAAGGCCGTGCCGATCCAGCCCTGCACGGCGATGACGCGGGCGCGCAGCGCCTCCGGCAGGGAACTCCCGAACAGCGCGAGCAAGCGCCCCGAACAGCCCGAGGATCAGCACCCAGAGCAGCATGGAGCCCTCGTGGTTGCCCCACACGCCGGTGACCTTGAAGAGAAGCGGCTTGGCCGAGTGGCTGTTCTCCCAGACGTTCTGCACCGAAAAGTCGGAGGTCACGTAGGCGGCGGTCAGCGCGGCAAAGGCGATTGCGATGCAGCCGAACGCGGCGATCGCCGTCGAGCGCCGCCACCGCGACAAGCCGCGCATCGCCGCCAGCGCGAGCCCGATCAGCGGCACCGTCGATTGGATCAGCAGCAGCGCCAGCGCCAGGACAAGCGCGTAATGACCGAGCTCGGCAACCGGCAATCGCCGTCACTGGCTCACCCCCTCGCCTTCCTGCCAGACGCCCTGCGCCTTGAGCGCGTCGACGACTTCGCGCGGCATGTAATTCTCGTCGTGCTTGGCGAGCACGTTGTCGGCGTTGAGCGCCCGCCCCGGTCAGCACGCCCTCGGCAACGATGCCTTGCCCCTCGCGGAAGAGGTCGGGCAGGATGCCGCGATAGTCGACGCGGATCGTCTTCGACGTGTCGGTGACGGCAAAACTCACGCTGCCGTCCGCCGCCCGCTCCACCGAGCCGTCCTCCACCAGTCCGCCGAGGCGGATGCGGGTGCCGGGCGGCAGCGCCTGTTCGGCGATCTCGCTCGGCGAATAGAAGAAGACGATCGGTCGCGAAGCGCAACAAGCACCAGCGCGGCCGACAGCGCCAGCACGGCCCCGGCGGCTCCGATCAGGACGAGGCGGCGCTTCTTGCGCGTCATGGCACGGCCGGACTATCGGGCGTCACGCCGAGATCGGCGATCAGCGCCTCGACGCGGGCCCGGTCGGTGTCTGCCTGCACGCCCGCAAGCGCGGCGCGCGCAGCGTCCGCCGCATCGTCGGCGCGCCCGAGGACGACATAGGAGCGGATCAGCCTCAGCCAGCCGTCGACGTCGTTAGGCTCGCTTTCCAGCCGCTTCGCCAGGCTGGCCACCATCCCTCGATCATCGCGTCCCGCTCGTCCGGCGCCATCGTCTCGGCAGCGGCCACATCGTTTTGGCTGGGACCAATGCCCTCGGCCGGAGCGAGACGCGCCAAGGCGGTCTCGACCGGCCCTCGCCACGGCGCGTCGGCGGGCGCCTCGGCCAACAGCGCGCGGAGCATCGTTGCAGCCGCCCCCGGCTTGCCCTCCTGCTCGGCGGCCAGCGCCAGGTAGAAGCGTGGAGCGGGCGCGGCCGGCTCCGCTTCGCTGGCGCGTTCGAAGGCCTGCCGCGCTTCGGCTGTCACGACGCCGCCCTCGGCGGCAAGGATCGCCTCGCCGAGACCGGTCTGGCGGGCGGCGCTGGCGCCGTTCAGGCGGATCGCATTCCGGTAGGCGGTCGCCGCATCGGCGGCGCGGCCGAGCCTCAGATAAACGGGCGCAATCACCTCCCATCCCCTGCCGTCTTCCGGGGCGCGCGCCAGATGCTCCTCCACCCTGGCGATCAGAGCCGCGATGTCGTCCGGCGCGGGCGGTTCGGCAAGCCGTGCCGCCAGCGGCTGCGCAGGCAGGTTCGGCGAGCCGAGGCTGAGATAAAGCCCCAGCGCGACCAGCGGAATGCCGCAAAGCGCGACGAGCGCCGTGATGCGCCGGGCTGCGGCACGATTTCGAGGGACTGGCGCCTGCGGCCTCACGCGCTCAATGTCGATCAGGCGGCGGGCGATCTCCGCCCTCGCCGCTGCCGCTTCAGGGGGATCGATGCGCCCGTCAGCCAGATCCCGCTCCAGCTCCTGGAGCTGGTCGCGGTAGACGGCTTTGGCCTGCGCCGCCGCGTCGGAACTCTGCGGCGCCCGCGACAGCGGCACCAGGACGGCCATGATGGCCGCCGCGGTAAGGCAGAAGATCAGGACCCAGAGAAGCAATTCCGCCGACCTTGTGAGACCGGCTCGATCTAATCATGCGGAACTTCGGCGGCAATGAGATGGGGTTGGATCGGCCAAAACGCCGCGCGAGCCCGCAGCTCTACCGTCAGCCGACGATGCGCCAGGTGGCGTTGGGCTGGCGGCATGCCACGCCGCGGGCGACACGCGCCCGGCCGCCGATGTAAACAGTGTGGGTGAATTCACGGCAGTCGAGCCGGTTCACCTCGTAGGACGGCCCGACGAGGATCTCGCCGTAATTGCCGCTTGCGGAGCCGCGCCACTCGACCGGCTGCCCCGCCCGGCCGTATTCGAGCGCCTGGTACTCCGCCTGCAGCGCCATCTGCCGGTCGGCGTCGTCGAGCGAGCGGCCGATCTCGGCGCCGATCAAGCCGCCGGCCAGGGCACCGACCGCCGTCGCCGCCACCTGGCCGGAGCCGGAGCCGAACTGGCTGCCGATCACCGCACCCGATGCCGTGCCGGCTATGGCGCCGGCGGTTTCCTTCGGACCCGCCGTGCAGCCGGCGAGCGCCAGGGCACCCGCCGCAGCAGCCAAGACGATCGATCGCATGCAAGCCCCCGCGCTCCGCGGCCCCGCCGCGAACCAGCCCAACGCCGCATCGCGGCGCCGGTTCCGCTCTCGCCATTGCGCGATTCCGGCGCGCCTGGCCTTGCATCGGCGCCCCGCCGGTCTGCTAAGGTCGTTCCCTCTGAGGACCGTGGCTGACCATGACCAATTCCACGCCGACGGGTAACCAGCTCGACGACAACGCGCTGCACTATCACCGCTATCCCCGGCCGGGAAAGCTGGAGATCCAGGCGACCAAGCCGCTCGGCAACCAGCGCGACCTCGCGCTCGCCTATTCGCCGGGCGTTGCGGCGCCTTGCCGCGCCATCGCCGCCGATCCGAACGCTGCGATGGACTACACGGCCCGGGGCAACCTCGTGGCGGTCGTTTCCAACGGCACCGCGGTGCTCGGACTCGGCGCCATCGGGCCGCTCGCCTCCAAGCCGGTGATGGAGGGGAAGGCGGTGCTGTTCAAAAAATTTGCCGGCATCGACGTCTTCGACATCGAGGTGGACGCGACCGACGTCGACCACGTGGTCACCGTCGTGGCGGCGCTGGAGCCGACCTTCGGCGGCATCAATCTCGAGGATTTCAAGGCCCCGGAATGTTTCGAGATCGAGGCGCGGCTGCGCGAAAAGATGTCGATCCCGGTCTTCCACGACGACCAGCACGGCACAGCCATCATCGTCGGCGCGGCGGTGCTTAACGCGCTGGAGCTCGCCGGAAAAACCGTCGAGGACGTCAAGATCGTCGCTTCGGGGGCGGGGGCGGCCGCGCTCGCCTGCCTGAATCTCCTCGTCCTGCTCGGCGCCAGGCGGGAGAACATCTGGGTGACCGACATCGAGGGCGTCGTCTATGCCGGCCGCCCCTCGCTGATGGACCGCTGGAAGTCGGTCTACGCGCAGGAAACAGAGGCGCGCAGCCTGTCGGAGGTGATCGACGGGGCCGACGTCTTCCTCGGCCTCTCCGCCGCCGGCGTGCTCAAGCCCGAGATGGTGGCGCGCATGGCGCCGCGGCCGCTCATTCTGGCGCTCGCCAACCCGGAGCCGGAGATTCGCCCCGAGGAGGCGCGCGCCGTCCGCCCCGATGCGATGATCTGCACCGGCCGCTCCGATTATCCGAACCAGGTCAACAACGTCATCTGCTTCCCCTACATCTTTCGCGGCGCGCTCGACGTCGGGGCCCGGGAAATCAACGAGGCGATGAAGATGGCCGCGGTCCGGGCGATCGCGGCGCTTGCCCGCGAGGAGCCGTCGGACGTGGTGGCGCGCGCCTATGGCGGCGAGACCCGCACCTTCGGGCCCGACTATCTCATTCCCTCGCCCTTCGACCTGCGGCTGGTGCTCAGAATAGCCCCGGCGGTGGCCCGGGCGGCGATGCACACCGGCGTCGCGGCGCGGCCCATCGCCGATTTTGACGCCTATATCGACCGGCTGAACCGCTTCGTCTTCCGCTCCGGCCTGATCATGAAGCCGGTCATCGACGCGGCAAAGACCGACCGCAGGCGTGTCATCTATGCCGAGGGCGAGGACGAGCGCGTCCTCCGCGCCGCGCAGATCATCCTGGAGGAGGGATTGGCCACGCCGATCCTGATCGGCCGGCCGCAGGTGGTGGCGAGCCGCGCCGAGCGGTTCGGCCTGAAAATCCGGGCGGGGCGCGATTTCGAGCTGGTCAATCCGGAGGACGACCCGCGCTACCGCGACTATGTCGACGATTACTTTGCCCTGGTCGGGCGGCGCGGCGTGACCCCCGAGGCTGCGCGCACCGCGGTGCGCACCAACGCGACCGTGATCGGCGCGCTGGCGCTCCGCCGCGGCGATGCCGACGCGCTGATCTGCGGGCTGGAAGGCCGCTTCGACCGCCACCTCAGGGATGTCCGCCAGATCATCGGCGTGGCCGACGGCGTGCAGGATTTCTCCGCGCTCAGCCTGCTCATCTCCAGCCGCAGCGCTCTGTTCCTGACGGACACCTATGTGCGCCTCGACCCGGCTGCCGATGAGATCGCGGAAATGACGCGGCTCGCCGCAGGCCACATCCGGCGCTTCGGCATCACGCCGAAGGCGGCGCTCCTCTCCCATTCCAACTTCGGCTCGCGGGATTCCGACAGCGCGAGCAAGATGCGGCGGGCGCTGGAGGTCCTCGGCCACGACGCGCCGGATTTGGAAGTGGACGGCGAGATGCACGGCGACGCCGCGCTGTCGGAGGAGCTCCGCCGCCGGCTGATGCCGATGACCCGGCTCTCGGGCGAGGCGAACCTCCTGGTCTTCCCCTCGCTTGACGCCGCCAACATCGCGCTGAACCTGTTGAAGGTGACGACCGACGCCTTGCATGTCGGCCCGATCCTCCTCGGCTCGCGGCTTCCGGCCCACATCCTCACGCCGTCCGTCACCTCGCGCGGCGTGTTCAACATGACGGCGCTCGCAGCGGTGGAGGCGCAGGAGAAGGCTCGGGCCTAGCTGTCCAGAAAATCGGCGCAGCTCACCGGCGCCTCGCCGTCCCACGGCATGATCGGTACGCTCGACGTGGAATTCTTCGGCGAGCCCTCGATCAGGTAGTCGGAATAGACCATGTAGACGAGGACGTTGCGCTTGACGTCGCAGCCGCGGACGATCTGCATCTTCTTGAAGAAGATCGATCGGCTCTCGCGAAACACCACGTCGCCCTGCTCGAACTTTTCCGTGATGTTGATCGGCCCGATCTGCCGGCAGGCGAGCGAGATGTCGGAGACTTCCTCGGCGACGCCGAGCATACCGGACACGCCGCCCTTCTCAGGCACGGTGAAATGGCAGGCGACGCCTTCCACGACCGGGTCATCAATTCCGTAGGTGGCGAGTTTGTGATCGGGGGTGAGCAGCTTGAAGACCGTCGATTTCTTGAAGATCAGGTCCGGCTCCTGCCCCGCGGCCGGCACGGCGGAAAGGAGCGTCACGAGGAGGGCGAACAGGATGCGCATGGCGAACTCCGCTGAGATGACAATCAGATGGGGCGGTAGGCCGCCAAATGCGATAGGGTGACCTTAACGGCAACACCGGCGTCGGCCGGAGCCGATGGGAACCAACGCCGGCAATTCAGGTTCGGTTCAGCAGAGCGGCGGAAGGATCGCTACGGCAGGTGTTCCCGTTGTTGCGTTAGGAAGGAGACAGCTTGCGCCGGCTCGCTACGATCTTCCTGGCGGCTGCGGTCGAGTTCTCGCTGGTGGTCACCGACCCAGCCGGCGCGCAAACCTGTTACACGCTGCAGGCCGAATTGACGCATCTGCAGTCGCGGGGCGGCGGGTCGAGCGCCGATCGAGCGCGCTATGAGCGGGCGTTTCGGGAACAGGCGCGGGTGCTGGCGCGAACGGAGGCGAGGGCGCGCAACGCCGGCTGCTTCGGCGGCGGCTTCCTGTTCTTTCGCCGCGGGCAAGACCCGGCCTGCCGCAAGCTGGTGCCGAAGATCGGCGACATGCAGACGAACCTCGCCCGGCTCGACCGGCTCAGGAGATCCGGCGGCGATGGCAGTGCGCGGCGCATACGGCAATTGCAGAACGCGATCCGCGAGCGAGGCTGCGGGCGCGGCGGCCTGGAACGCTGGGGCATCGAGTTCGGCTGCGGCCCCGGCCTTCGAGCCCGAAGCACCGATGTCGCCTCGTGGCACCTTCCGGACGCTCTGCGTCCGCACTTGCGACGGCTATTATTTCCCGATCAGCTTTTCCACCACGCAGGACCGCTTCGGCGACGACGCACAGACCTGCTCGTCCATGTGCCCCGGCACGGAATCAAAACTCTATTTTCATGCCAATCCAGGGGGAAGCCCGGAGGAGATGCTGTCCATCGACGGCAGCGCCTATTCGGCGCTTCCTACCGCCTTCCAATACCGCAAGAGCATAAACCCGTCCTGCAGCTGCCGGCCGGCGGGCGGATATTCGTTGATCGCCAGCAACCCGACCGGAACGCCCGCCGAAGAATCCGCGGGCCCGGAGCCGGCGCTCCTGCCGCGGCCGCGGCCGGAGCCGGGCGAGGATCCGGAAACGCTCGCCAACCGGGCCGGCGCATTCGTGCCGGGAGCGATCCCCGCCGAGGGCACCGCAACGGCCGCTATGACCACCACGCCGGGGGGCAGGCCTGTGCGGGTCGTCGGGCCGGCCTATTGGGGCGGCCCGGAGCAGGATGGCGTCGTGCTCACGCCGGTCCCGAACTGAGCCGCAGCGCTTGCGACCGCCCGTCGGGCGCCTAAGTCGCGCGCCTCAGCTGTTGTCGCGGAAGCGATTGGTGATGGGGTAGCGGCGGTCGCGGCCGAAATTCTTGGCGGTGATCTTTACGCCCGGCGCCGCCTGCCGGCGCTTATATTCGGCGAGATAGAGGAGGTGCTCGACCTTTTTCACGGTGGCGCGGTCGAAGCCGAGCGCCACGATGTCGCGGACGCGCATCTCCTTCTCCACCAGGCATTCCAAGATGGCGTCGAGGACGTCGTAGGGCGGCAGGGAATCCTGGTCTTTCTGATTTTCGCGGAGCTCCGCGGTGGGCGGCTTGTCGATGATATTGACCGGTATGATCTCGCCCTCCGGGCCGAGGCAGCCGAACGGCCGCTCGCGGTTGCGGAAGCGGGACAGCCGGAAAACCTCGGTCTTGTAGAGATCCTTGACCGGATTGAAGCCGCCGTTCATGTCGCCATAGATGGTGGAATAGCCGACCGACACCTCCGACTTGTTGCCGGTGGTGAGCAGCATCAGGCCGAGCTTGTTCGATACGGCCATGAGCGCCGTGCCGCGCGTGCGCGACTGGATATTCTCTTCGGTGACGTCGCGCGGCAGGCCGGCGAAGAGCGGCTGCAGCAGCTCTTCAAAGCCCTCGACCGCCGCCGCGATCGGCAGGATGTCGTATTGCACGCCGAGGCGCCGGGCGCAGTCGGCGGCGTCCTTCAGGCTTTCCTCGGCCGTGTAGCGGTAGGGCAGCATGATGCAGCGCACCCGGTCGGCGCCCAGCGCGTCGACCGCCATGGCGGCGCAGATGGCCGAGTCGATGCCGCCGGAAAGGCCCAGCACGACGCCCTTGAAGCCGTTTTTTTCGACGTAGTCGCGCAGGCCCACGACGCAGGCCTGCCAGTTGGCTGCTTCCGCCGATGGAAGCTCCGCCTGCGGCCCGTTCGTGCAGCGCCAGCCCTTCTCGCCGCGTTCCCAGCGGACGATCGCGACGCAGGTGTCGAATTGCGGCATCTGGAAAGCGCGCGTGCGGTCGCTGTTGATGCCGAACGAGCCGCCGTCGAAGACCAGCTCGTCCTGGCCGCCTATCTGGTTGGCATAGAGGAGCGGCAGCCCCGTTTCCACGACGCGCGAGACGGCGATCTGCATCCGCTCGTCGGGCTTGTTCTGCCAATAAGGGGAGCCGTTCGGCGAAATGAGGAGCTCGGCACCCGTCTCGGCCAGGCACTCGACGACGTCGGGGATCCACAGGTCCTCGCAGATCGGCAGTCCGATCCGCACGCCGCCGATCTCCACCGGCCCCGGCATGGGACCGGGCTCGAACACCCTGATCTCGTCGAAGACCCCGTAATTAGGAAGCTCCACCTTGTGGCGGACCGCGGCGATTTTTCCGCCCTGCAACAGCACATAGCTGTTATGGAGCCTGCCGTCCTCTACCCAGGGCGTGCCCACCAGAACGGCCGGGCCGTCGGCCGTCTCTCTCGCGAGTTGTTCGGCTGCCTCCCGGCAGGCGACCTGCACGGCAGGCTTCAACGCAAGGTCCTCCGGCGAGTAGCCGAGCAGGAACAGCTCCGTCAGAACCAGGAGATCGGCGCCCGCGGCGCGCGCCTCGGCCCAGGCGACGCGCACCTTCTCGGCATTTCCGGAGATGTCGCCCATCACCGGATTAAGCTGGCCGATGGCGATGGTCAGTGTGTTGCTTGGCGCCGTCATCGGGCGGGTGTAACCGCTGGCTAGAGCCGTCGCAATCCGCTGACCGGCTTCAGCCGATCACATTGAACCGGTCGAGGAGCGCCACCAGCCAGACCAGCCCGGCGAGGAGGAGCGCGAAGAAAACGCCGGTCGAGGCAAGGTCCTTGGTGACGCGGATCGCTTCGTGATGTTCCGGCGTCACGTGATTGCAGAGCCGCTCGATCGCCGTATTGAGGAATTCGATCGCCAGCACGAACAGCACGCTCGCAACCAGCGCCAGCCAGATCCACACGTCCGTCGCGATGAGAAACGACAGCGGCAGCGCCAGCAAAGCGAGCGCGATCTCCTGCTTGACGGCGGCTTCCGTCTGCAGCCCGTCGCGCAGGCCGCGCAGCGAGTTCGCCGCGGAGGTGGCGATGCGAACGAGTCCGCCGCGTCCCGGAAGAGCGTACCGGCGTTGCCTGTTCCCGTAGATTGCGCTGCGCACGGCATCGGTTGAGCCGGGCGGTTCGATCCTCATGACGCTTCCTTTCCGCTCGCCGGGCTGCCAGGCTTCGGGCCCGCGAGCATCGCGCAAATATCTTAGTATTCTATCCTCTGCGGCAGACCGTCGGCGACCTCATAATAATCGCCCTTCTCACTGATGAAGATGTGATCGGCCAGCTCAAGGCCCGTGGGCTCGTCGATGCAGCCCATCAGGATGGAAATGCGGCCGGAGCCGTGCCGCTCCCAGAAAAGGTGAACGCCGCACGTGCGGCAGAAGCCGCGCCTCGCGATGTCGGACGCCGAGAACCAGGCCAGGCTCCCGCCGTCGGAAACCGCCAGGTTCTCCCGCCTCACGTCGGTGGCGGCGAGATAGTGGCCGGACTGGCGGCGGCAGGTCTTGCAATGGCATGCTCTGGCGGGGCGGAACGGTCCGGCGGCGCCGAAGCGCACGGCCCCGCAATTGCAGCGGCCGGTGAGCTCGGTGGGGCGGGTGGCCGACATGGCGCCGAAGACGCAGGCTTATGCCTGCGCCGCCACCTTCACCTTGTCGCCAGCACGCTCCTGCTTCAACAGCTCGGCCACCATGAAGGCCAGCTCGAGCGCCTGGTCGGCGTTGAGGCGCGGGTCGCAATAGGTGTGGTAGCGGTCGGAAAGCTCGGCCTCCGACACGGCGCGCGCGCCGCCGGTGCACTCGGTGACGTTCTTGCCGGTCATCTCGATGTGGATGCCGCCCGCATACGTGCCCTCCGCCCGGTGGATTGCGAAGAAGTTCTCCACCTCGCGCAGGATGAGGTCGAAAGGCCGGGTCTTGTAGCCGGTTGTCGCCTTTATCGTGTTGCCGTGCATCGGGTCGCACGACCAGACGACCGCCCTCCCCTCGCGCTCGATCGAGCGGATAAGTTTTGGAAGGTGCTCGCCCACTTTCTCCGCCCCGAAGCGGCAGATCAGCGTCAGGCGGCCGGGCTCGTTCTTCGGATTGAGGACATCCGCAAGCCGGATCAGAACATCCGGATCGAGAGCCGGTCCGCACTTGACGCCGAGCGGGTTCTTCACGCCGCGGCAGAACTCGACATGCGCATGGTCGGGCTGGCGCGTGCGATCGCCGATCCAGATCATGTGGCCGGACGTGGCGTACCAGTCGCCGCTGGTGGAATCGACCCGCGTCATCGCCTGCTCGTAGCCGAGCAGCAGCGCCTCGTGGCTGGTGAAAAAATCCGTCTGCATCAGCTCCGGATGCGATTCCGGGTGGATGCCGATGGCGCGCATGAAATTCAGCGTCTCGGTGATGCGGTCGGCCAGCGACTCGTAACGCTCGCGCTGCGGACTGTCGGCGACGAAGCCGAGCATCCATTGATGTACGTGGTCCAGATTGGCGTAGCCGCCTTGCGCGAAGGCGCGCAGCAGGTTCAGCGTCGCTGCCGATTGCCGGTAGACCATTTCCTGACGCGCCGGATCCGGGCGACGGCTCTCAGCATCGAACTCGATGGCATTGATGATGTCGCCGCGATAGGCCGGCAGCTCCAGGTCGCCCTGCTTCTCGGTCGGGGCAGAACGCGGCTTGGCGAACTGGCCGGCGATACGCCCGACCTTCACCACAGGCAAGGTCGCCGCAAAGGTGAGCACCACCGCCATCTGCAGGAAGACGCGGAAGAAATCGCGGATGTTGTCGGCGCCGTGCTCGGCAAAGCTCTCGGCGCAATCGCCGCCCTGCATGAGGAAGGCACGGCGCGCGGCTACCTCGCCGAGCTTGGCCTTCAGCTTGCGCGCCTCGCCGGCAAAAACGAGAGGCGGATAGGTGGCAAGCCGTGCCTCTACGGCGGCCAGCGCCGCCGCGTCCGGGTAATCCGGCACTTGGACGATCGGCTTGGAGCGCCAGCCGCCCGGTGTCCACTTCTCGCTCATCCCAAACTCCCGCCCAAATCCTTGCGGCGCGCCAAAACCGCGCGATCTACGTTGTCCCGCCCGCAAATCGGAGAAGATTGCGCAATGCGATAGACGCAGTGCCGCAATGCCTTGCGGTCCTATAGACCCTTTGCGGCAGGCCTTCCAGTGTTGCGAGTTGTGCGAAGACAGCGCGCCGCTCAGCGGCCGAGGTAGCGATCGATCAGCGGATCGCGGCCGGCGCGGAACATGTCGGCGGGCGGCGCGACGTCGAGGATGCGGCCCTCCGCCACGAAAGCCATCAGATCGGCGGCATCGCCAATCTCTTCGGGCGTGTGGATGGAGACCAGCACCGTCAACCCCTCGTCGCGGCGAAGCGAATCGACCAGCGCGACCATCTCCTTGCGGAGCCCGGGGTCAAGGCCACCGAACGGCTCGTCCAGAAGCACCAGCGGGCGCTTGCGGAGCAAAGCGCGGGCGAGCGCGACGCGCTGGCGCTGACCGCCGGAGAGCTCGGCGGGCCGGCGATCGCCGAGCCCGGCAAGGCCGACCCGGCCGAGGGCCGCAGCTACACCGGCCCGCTCGCCGGCGGTGAGCCGGAGGCTTGGGTGGATGCCGAGGCCGACATTCTCCGCGGCGCTCAGATGCGGGAAAAGGTTGTGGTCCTGGAAGAGCATGGAGAGGGGCCGCTCCGCCGGCCGAAGCCCGATGAGATCCTCCCCGGCGAAGCGGAGCGTGCCGTTGATCGGCTCGGCGAAGCCGGCGATGGCGTGGAGCAGCGTCGTCTTGCCGCCGCCCGGAGGGCCCGATCACCCCGCAGAGCGCGCCGGCCGGCACGCTGAGCGTGTAGGAGGCGAAAAACTCCGGATAGTCGAGCGTCAGGTCAACGACTTCGAGCAAGCGCGTCCCCGGACGATTTCTGCGCCGCCACAAACAAGCTAAGCACCAGCAGTGCAAGGAGAAGCGCCACCGACGCGGCTTCGTCGATGCGGTAGGCGCCCATGCGCTGGTAAAGCAGGAGCGGCAGCGTCAGCAGGTTGCCGGCGCCGAAGAAGGCGGCGACGCCGAGATCGCCGAGCGACAGCGCCGTCGCCACGGCGAATGCGGCGAAGAGCGGCCGCTTCAACAACGGCCAGTCGACGATTCTCACACGTGACCAGCCGCTTAGGCCGAGGCTGTCGGCGAGCCGGCCGTAACGCTCGGCGCCGAGGAGAAGCGGCGGCTCGATCTGACGCAGCGTGAAAGGCAGCGCCATCAAGCCGTTGACGAAGATGATCAAGGGCAGAGCGAGGGCGAAGGGATCGGCGATCTTCTGCAGGACGACGAAAAGGCCGGCGGAAAGCGCCACCGGCGGCACGGCCAAAACCAGTCCAGCGTACGCGCTCGGTGCCGGCGCCCGGTGCCCGCCCGGTCGCGCCCGGCGCAACGAGGCGGAGCGTGCGATCGCAAGGGAGAGACCTGTGGAAATCGACGCTGCCGGGACGGCAATCGCAAAGCTGGTCGCGGCGGCCAGGACGATCTCCGCGCCGATCAACGACCGCGACGCGGCGATCCCGGCGACCAGGACGGCGCCAAGCGGCGGCAGGACCAGCGCAGCGGCGGCGAGCAGGACGGCGCCGTCGAGCAGCCGGACGGCCGTACTGGCGGCGTCCGGCCGATCGAGCCGGGCGCCGAGGCCGGCGCTCTCGGCCGGCCGGGGGCCGATCCAAAGGATCGGCGCCACAACGCAAAGGCAGATCGCCACCTGAAGCAAGGCGAGCAGGCCGGCGCGAGCGAAATCGACATCGAAGCGGACGGCCTCGTAGATCGCCACCTCGAGCGTCGCCGATTGCGGCCCGCCGCCGAGCGCCAGCACGACGGCAAAACTGGTGAAGCAGAGGAGGAAGATCAGCGCGGCGATGCCGGGCGCCTCGCGCTTCAGCACGGGCCAGTCGAGCAAGCGGAAGATCGCGGCAGGCGGCATGCCGAGCTGCCTGCCGAGCCGCCAATGCTCGCCCGGCACAGCCGCAAGCGAGGCCAGAAAAACGCGGGCGGCGAGCGGTGCGTTGAAGAAGACATGGGCGATCAAAATGCCGGGGAGGCCATAAATCCAGGCGCCGAAATCGATGCCGAACGGCCGCGCCGCCTGGCCGACCCAGCCGGAGCGGCCGAGCACGGCGACGATGCCGAAGACGGCGACGATGGCCGGCAGCACGCTGGCAAGGTTCAGCGCCGCGATGAAGAGATTTCTGCCGGGAAAACGCTCACGTCGCGCCAAGGCGAGAGCCAGCGCCGCGCCGAGGACGACGGAGATGAGGGTGGAGAGCGCCGCCTGGAACAGGGTGAAACGGACGATTCCGGCGATATAGGACCACGGGAGAGTCCCGGCGTCCGGCCCTGCGGCGAGGAGAAGGCCGGCGAGAGCGGCGGCGACGGTGCCGAATACGATGGCAAGGGCGGCGAAACCCAGCGCTCCCATCGCGGACACTCATCGGCTCATCGCGGCGAGCCATTCGTCGACCCAGGCGCGGCGGTGCTCGGCCACCTCTTCCGGCGCCGTGAAGAGCGATTTCTCCGGCTTGGCAAGCGCCTGGAAGGAGGCCGGCAGGCCGGACGGCGGCGTTTTGGCCGGATACATCCAGTTGCCTTCGGGAATGGCCGATTGGAACGGCTCCGACAGCATGAATTCCAGGAATTGTCGCGCCGAGCTCGGGATCGTCGGACGTTCTGGTCAGGCCGGCGACCTCGACCTGCAGCACATGGCCTTCCGGAAAAATCGCCGCCTTGTATTTTGGCTCGTTCTCCACCGCGATGTGATAGGCGGGCGACGTCGTGTAGCTCAGCACCATGTCGGCCTCGCCCTTCAGGAACAGGCCGTAGGCCTCCGACCAGCCCTGCGTGACGGTGACGATCTTCGGCGCGAGCTTGTGCCAGGCCTCGCCGGCCTTGTCGCCGTAGACGGCACGCATCCACAAGAGGAGGCCGAGCCCCGGCGTCGACGTCCGCGGATCCTCGATGAGGATGCTTCCACCCTCCCCTTCCACGAGTTCCTGCAGGCTCGCCGGCGGAGTCTTCAGGCGCGTCTCGTCATAGACGAAGGCGAAACAGCCCCAGTCGAAAGGCAAAAAAGTCGCCGTCGTCCCAGGCGACCGGGAGGTCGAGCCGACCTGTTTCAATGCCGTGCGGCGCGAACAGGCCGGTCGCCGCCGCTTCGGCCATCAGATTGTTGTCGAGGCCGAGCACCACATCGGCCTCGGTCGACTCCCCTTCCAGCTTGAGGCGTGCCAGCAGCGTTCCGGCATCGTCGGTCTGCACCCATTCCAGGGTGCAGCCGCACTCCGCCTCGAAGCGCTCCTTGATCGTCGCGCCCGGGCCGTATTCGCCGGCAAACGAGCTGTAGGTATAGACGGTCAGGACCTTTTCGGACTGCGCGCCCGCCGGCCCGGTGGCCACGCCGGCGGAGAACAGCGAGGCGGCAACAATACAGAGGCGTGAAAACATCGGCTTGCCCTTCCCGGAGTGCACAACAATCCGGAAGGCGCCGATTGCGTCCGCGAACAGAGCTTTCGATCGAGGCATGATCTCAATCCCTCCGCCGGCATGATCCGGATCAGGTTCGACGGGTCGGCGGAGTTGTCCGCCTCTCAGCCCCTGGGGCACCCCGTGAGACGAAAGGAAAGCTAGACCCGCGCGGGCCCGAGCGCAATCCGTTTCGTCGAAATCGGGGGCCCGATCGGCCGGCCGGAGCGCCGAATCGATTCCTGTCCCCGAAACGCCCGTTTTGGTGTATTGAGAGGCGGAGAGCCGAAGAATTTTGGGAGGTTCAATTGTTAGGTCTGAGCATCTGGAAGCTCGCCATCATCGGCGGCATCGTGATGGTGCTGTTCGGGCGCGGAAAAGTGTCCGAGCTGATGGGCGACGTCGCCAAGGGCATCAAGAGCTTCAAGCGCGGCATGGCGGAGGACGAGGACGCGCCAAAAGTGATCGACGAGACGCCGGCGCAGGCGACGGTCACGATCGAGGAGAAGGTGCGGGGATAGGCCGCGGTCTACGGCAGCATCCGCGCAAAGCGCGTCACGCGCGCCGTCTTGAACGGCGCCCCCGTCCTTCCCATCTCCACGCCGCGGAGGTGAGGACATGACCGACCACACGATGACGCTTCACGCAGGCGAGCTGGCCTTTGACCCGGCGGTGCATCCGGAGCGCTATGCGGGCGTGCGCACGCGCCGCATCTTCGGGTTCCTCATCGATGCGGCGGTCATCTTCTTCCTGATGGTCGTGGCGAGCATCGTCATCGCCGTTCTCGGCATCTTTACGCTCGGCCTCGGCTGGTTCCTCTTCCCGCTGGTGTGGCCGGTCGTAGCGATCCTCTACACGGTGCTGACGATGGGCGGCCCGGCTTCGGCGACCCCCGGCATGCGCTTTGCGGGCATTGAGATGCGAATGCTCTACGGCGAGCGCCTGAACTATCCCGTTGCCCTTCTCCACGCGCTGGGCTTCTGGTTCTCCGTCACGCTGCTGACGCCCTTCATCCTGCTCGTCGCGCTGTTCACGCCGCGCAAGCAGCTCCTGCACGATCTGGCGCTCGGCACAGCGGCGGTCCGCTCCGGCTTCTAGGCCTCCCCTCGCGTGCGGACTTGTCTTCACGCCGGCTCCGGCGTGTTATGATGGCGTCGTGAGATTTTTCCGATGACCAAGTTCGTAACGGACGCCCACCAATTCTATCTGACTGCGCCAAGCCCCTGCCCCTATCTGCCGGGCCGGCAGGAGCGGAAGGTGTTTACGCATCTGGTCGGGCCGGCCTCCGGCGAGCTACACGATCTGCTCACGCAGGGCGGCTTCCGACGCAGCCAGGGCATCGCCTACCGGCCGGCCTGCGAGAGCTGCATGGCATGCGTTTCGGTCCGCGTCTGTGTCGACGCCTTCAGGCCGACCGATTCGATGCGCCGGGTGTGGAAGGCCAACAACGACCTGATCGGCCGCTTCCGCGCCCCGCAGGCGACGAGCGATCAATACAGCCTGTTCCGCCGGTATCTCGACAGCCGCCACGCCGAAGGCGGGATGGCGCATATGTCGGTGCTCGATTATGCGCTGATGGTGGAGGACAGCCATGTGGAGAGCGGCGTGGTCGAGTACCGCCGCCGCGGCGTCGATAGCGCCATTTCCGGCCGCGACGAGGGCGGCATCGTTGCCTGCGCGCTCACCGACGTCCTCGCCGACGGCCTCTCCATGGTTTATTCCTTCTTCGACCCGGACCTTGCGGAGCGCTCGCTCGGCACGCTCATGATCCTGGAGCACATCGAGCGCGCCAGAAAGCTCGGAAAACCCTACGTCTATCTCGGCTATTGGGTCGATGGCTCGCCCAAGATGCATTACAAATCCCGCTTCCGGCCGCAGGAGCGGCTCACCCCGAAGGGCTGGGTCAGGGTGGAGTAGCGGCTGCGAGGCGTTCTTCAGGCGCTCCGCTCCCTTTTTCTTGTGAGGAGCGGCCGAGAGGCCGCGGGCCGCGTTGGCGCGTTCGCTCGCTTGCGAGACTGTCGCAGCGATCTCCAGCGGTGCTTCGGACCCTGTGAGTGCCTGGCGTTGCGAAGCGGGGCGGAAGCCGGTAAAAGGGTGTCGGGGCTGTGAAGGCTTGCCATGCGGTTCGAACTTCTGCCGCTGTCGCGTTTCGGTGCGCATTCTGTGCGCCGCCTTCCGCTCGACCTCGCTCTCCTTCTTAGGCGCCCCTGAGCGCCGGCAGCCCGGGTTCGTGACGCGAACCGCGCAGGGCGGGCCCTCAGGGGAGACGATCACCCCGATGGAGACGTGAATGCGGCGAAGCTGCCGCCGACCTCAAAAGGACTGACGAGATGAGCGCCCAACCGACCGAGCGATCCGAGAAAGATCGCGTCGTAATCTTCGATACCACGCTGCGCGACGGCGAGCAGTCGCCTGGCGCCTCCATGACCCTCCAAGAGAAGCTGCAGGTCGCGGAGCTCCTCGACGAGATGGGCGTCGACATCATCGAAGCCGGCTTTCCGATCGCCTCCAACGGCGATTTCGAAGCCGTGGCGGAAATTTCCAAGCGGGTGCGGAAAGCCGTCGTCTGCGGTCTGGCCCGCGCCGGCAACAAGGACATAGACCGGGCCGCGGAGGCTCTGCAGCACGCCGAGCGACGGCGCATCCACACCTTCATCTCGACGAGCCCGCTGCACATGAAGTTCAAGCTGCAGATGCAGCCCGAGCAGGTCTTCGAGAAGGTCATCGAATCCGTCACCCGCGCCCGCAACTACACCGACGACGTCGAATGGTCGTCGGAGGACGGAACGCGGACGGACATCGACTTCCTCTGCCGCTGCGTAGAGGTGGCGATCAACGCCGGAGCGAACACGATCAACATCCCCGACACGGTCGGCTACACGGTGCCTGAGGAATACTTCGAGCTGTTCCGGACGGTGCGCGAGCGTGTGCCGAATTCCGACAAGGCGATCTTCTCGGTGCATTGCCATGACGACCTCGGCATGGCCGTCGCCAACTCGCTCGCCGGCGTGCGCGCCGGCGCCAGGCAAATCGAGTGCACGATCAACGGTCTCGGCGAACGCGCCGGCAACGCCTCGCTGGAGGAGGTCGTCATGGCGATCCGCACCCGGAGCGACGTGCTGCCGTTCACCACCAACGTGAAGCCCGCTTACCTGACGCGCGCCTCGAAGCTCGTCTCGGCCGTCTCCGCCTTCCCGGTCCAGTACAACAAGGCCATCGTCGGCAAGAACGCCTTCGCGCACGAAGCCGGCATTCATCAGGACGGGATGCTGAAGAACGCCGAGACCTATGAGATCATGCGGCCCGAGGATGTCGGCGTGAAGGAGACGTCGCTGGTAATGGGCAAGCATTCCGGCCGCCACGCCTTCCGCGAGAAGCTCGCCGCGATGGGCTATGAGCTGGGCGACAACGCGCTGGAGGACGCCTTCCGCCGCTTCAAGGACCTCGCCGACAAGAAGAAGCACGTCTTCGACGAGGACATCGAGGCGCTGGTGGAAAGTGAAGTTGCCGCTGCGAGCGACACGATCAAGGTGATAGCGCTCACCGTCATCGCCGGCACCGGCGGCCCGCAGCGCGCCACCATCACCCTCGACGTGGACGGCAGGCACGAGACGCGCGAGGCGACGGGCGACGGGCCGGTCGACGCCACCTTCAACGCCATCAAGAAAATCATCGAGCACACCGGCAAGCTCACGCTTTACCAGGTAAGCGCCGTGACGGAGGGCACCGATGCGCAGGCCGAGGTGTCGGTGCGGCTGGAGGAGGGCGGCAAGACCGTCACCGGCCGCGGCGCCGACACCGACACGATGGTCGCGTCGGCCATGGCCTACGTCTCGGCGCTCAACAAGCTGATGACGCGGCGGACGAAGTCCGCCCCGGAGGCGCTTAGGGCCGGCTGAGCTTCGGCGGGGAAACGGTGGCGCGGATCGACGCGCCGGCGGCCGCTTCCGCCGCGCGTTTGCCATGGATCGACGCGCTCCGCGGCGTGGCGATCCT
The DNA here is from genome assembly GCA_963846475.1 of uncultured Alphaproteobacteria bacterium. Lineage (GTDB taxonomy): Bacteria > Pseudomonadota > Alphaproteobacteria > Rhizobiales > Afifellaceae > DASWJZ01. The sequence continues at coordinate 1,504,671 of CAWJVZ010000004.1, forward strand.
GGCCATGATCGCCTATCACTTCTCCTGGGATCTCCGTTTCTTCGGCTTCATTTCCGCCGATGTGACCGGCGATCCCGGCTGGCGCATTTTCGCCCGCTCGATCGCCGGCACCTTCCTGGCGCTGGTCGGGGTGAGCCTGGTGCTGGCGGCGCGGCACCGACTCGATTGGAGCCGCTATCTGCGCCGCCTCGCCATCGTCGCGGCGGCGGCCGTGGCTGTGACCGCGGCCACCCGGCTCGTTATGCCCGACACCTATGTGTTCTTCGGCATTCTCCATGCCATCGCCGTGTCGAGCGTGCTCGGGCTCCTGTTCGTGCAGGCGCCAATACCGGTGATCTTTGCGGCTTGCATCTTCTGCTTCGTCGCGCCGGCACTGCTGTCCGGGCCCGCCTTCGATGCGCCCCCGCTCCTGTGGCTCGGCCTGGCGACATATATCCCCCGCTCGAATGATTATGTGCCGGTGTTTCCGTGGTTCGGCGTAGTTCTCGCCGGCATCGGCTTGGCGCGGCTGATGCCAATCGTCAGGCCGGGCTGGCTGCAGCTCTTGGCGCATCCTGCGCCGCGCCAGCTCGTCTGGGCCGGGCGGCACAGCCTGGCTATTTACCTCCTGCACCAGCCGATCCTCATCGGGCTGGTCTATCTGGCCGCACAGATCGCCCCGCCGGACCTTCTTGATCTGCAAGCCTCGTTCCTGGAGAGCTGCTCGGTGGCCTGCGTCGAATCGGACCAGGAATTGCCATTCTGCCGCCGCACCTGCGCCTGCCTGGCGATGCGGACGCAAGCGGAGGGGCTGTGGGACGGGCTGATGCGCGAGACGCTGAGCGAGAGCGAGCTGGACCGCTACTGGACGATCGCCGGCGAATGCCGCGAGGCGGCCGAGGGGCCATAGACCCGCTCGGCTACGTCCGAAGAGAGGCTTGCGCTATTCTTCTTGCGGCGGAACGTCTCGTCCTGCCCAGGAAGGCGCGGCGGACGAATCTACTCAGTGCTTGGCGGTCGCCCCCGGGGTCTCCTCGCGCTGCAGATATTGCTTCGTGAGGCTCGGAGCATTTTTGTTCAGCCAGTCGAGCATCGCCTCTTCTTCGCGCAGGATCTGCTCGCAGACCCGCTTGGTTTCCTGGTCGCCGACCTGCTCGGCGGTGGCAATGAGGATCCTGTAGGAGGAGATCTCCATCGCCTCGAAAGCGGCGTTGGCAATCGTGCCCTTCATGACCTCGTCGCCGACGAACAAGCCGCTCATCGCCTGGCCCATGGCGATCATCTTGGCGCCGGCGTCCTTGATCATCGACGTGCTGCCGCCGCGGCGCTCGATGCAGCCGCGGACGAGCTCCGCATGGCGCGTACTCTCCTGCAGATGCTGCTCGAGGCGCGCCTTGAGCTGCGGATAGTTTTCGATGCGGCCTGCCAAGCCGGAAAGCATGGTTTCCGCCTGCTCCTCCGCCGCATGGGCGTCGCGCAGCCATTCCATCAATCTTTCTTCCGCGGTAGCCATCTCCATCTCCTCTCGGTGAGTTCTGCCGGGAGCGCCAGTCCCGGCACTCGCAGTCGGCTCGCCAACGCGCGGCAGGTTAGCCGGTTCCGCATATCCGGCTTGCGGCGTGCCGGGGCGGTTCCGCGCCTCCGCGATATAGCTTTGACGAAGATGTCACTATGCGTGATTGGCCTCTCCACACTGTTGCGCAGACCATGCCGATCGCCGAGCCGAGCACCGGTTGACGCAACCGGCGTGACGCCGAAGCGTTCTAGATGACCTTGGCAAGGACATCAGAAGGAACATCACATGCGCAGAATGATCAGCTTGTCGGCCGCCTTTGTCGCGCTCTCCATCGGAGCTTCGTTCGCTCAGCCGATGGCCAGCGATACAAGCATGGGCAAGGTCTACACCGACGAGAAGGGTATGACTCTTTATACATTCGACAAGGACGAGGCCAACAAGTCGAACTGCTATGACGAATGCGCCAAGAACTGGCCGCCCTATCTGGCGGCGGCGGATGCGAAGGCCGAAGGCGAATGGACCCTCGTCGACCGGACCGACGGCACCAAGCAATGGGCCTATGAAGGCAAGCCCGTTTACCTGTGGGTGAAGGACACCAAGCCGGGCGACGTGACGGGCGACATGGTCGGCGAGGTCTGGCACGCCGTGAAGGCGGACTGAGCCGATAGGGACCTCGGCGGCGCCCGAGCGGCGCCGCCTTCACGTCGCTTTGCCGCTCCGGCGGGCGCGCTCCTCCTCCGAAGGGGCCACCGCGACGATTCTTTGCTGGGAGGGGATTTTGATCCCGCCGTCCTCGAGACGGCGTTTGGCTTCCTCCATCAAGGTGCGTTGCACGTCCCAGAACGAGGCGTTCGGCGCCCAGGCCTGGAACGAGACGATGATCGCGCTGTCGCTGTACCTCTCGACATAGACCACGGGCGCCGGGTCGGTGAGAAGCCGCGGCTCCGACGCGGCCATCTCGAGGAGGATGCGCCGCGCTTCCGCAGGGTCGGCACGGTAGTCGATGCCGATCTGCAACGTCATCTGGCGCCGCGGATTGCGGCTGTGGTTCTTCAGCGGCTTGTTCCAGATCTCCGAATTCGGCGCGAAGAAGAACAGGCCGTCGCCGGTCTCCAGATGTGTCACGAACAGGCCGATCTCCTGCACTTTCCCGGCGACTGTAGGCGTCTCGATGTAGTCGCCGGCGCGGAAAGGTCGGAGATAGATCAGCATGATGCCGGCTGCGATGTTCTGCAGCGTCCCCTGCAGGGCAAGGCCGATGGCGAGGCCCGCGGCGCCGAGCACGGCAAGCAGCGATGCAGTCTGCACGCCGAGCTGGCCGAGCGCCGCGACGAGGAAGAGAATGAGGACGGCGTAGCGGACCGCCGTCGCCAGGACGGGCTCCACGAGGGTATCGATGTAGCTGGTGCGGCCGAGCACGCCCCGCACCAGCCGCGAGGCCCAGCGTGCAAGCACCACACCGGCGACGATGATCAGCAGCGCCGCGCCGAGGCGCGGCAGAAACGTCAACGCCCACGCCCAGACCATCGCGGCGGCGGCGCCGAGCTCCTGCGGCGCCTCGGTCAGATCCATGGGAAATCTCCTTCAGGCCGGACCAACCTGCGAGCGGCGGTCCGGCTCAGTAGGGTGCCTCCACCCGCCCCAGATTGACGTAGACGCTTTTCCGCTCGGTATAAAAATCCAAGGCGGCGAGGCCATTCTCGCGGCCGATCCCCGACTGCTTCGAGCCGCCGAACGGCATGGCCACGGGTGTGAGATTGTAGCTGTTGATCCACACCACGCCCGCTTCGAGCGCTGCGGCCGTCCGGTGCGCGCGGGCGAGGTCGCGTGTCATCACCCCGGCCGCCAGCCCGAAGGGCGTGTCGTTGGCGCGTGCCACCACCTCGGCCTCGTCGTCGAACGCGAGCACGCTGAGGAGCGGCCCGAACACCTCCTCGCGCACGATCCTCATGTCGTCTCTGCAAGCGTCAAAGATGGCCGGCCGGATAAAATAGCCGCGGGCGAGCGGGCCGTCTTCGATGCGCCTTCCGCCGGTCAGCAGCCTTGCGCCTTCCGCCTCGCCGCACGCGATGTAGGAAAGCACTTTGTCCAGATGGTCGGCCGAGATGAGCGGGCCCATTTGCGTGCCCGGATCGAGCGGGTCGCCGACGCGCATGGCGCGCGTGCGGGCAACGAGGCGCTCTACGAATGCATCGCGTATGCCGCTCTGCACGAAGACGCGAGTGCCGTTGGAGCAGATTTCTCCTTGCGTAAAGAAATTCCCCAAAATCGCAGCGGAGACGGAATCCTCAACGTGGGCATCGTCGAAGACGATCAGGGCCGACTTGCCGCCGAGCTCCATGGTGACATGCTTCAGCGTGCCGGCTGCGGCAGCCATCACCCGCTTGCCGGTCGGCACCGAGCCGGTGAGCGAAATCTTTGCAATGGCCGGGTGATCCGCCATGGCAGCGCCGAGGGCGCCCTGGCCGAGCACCACGCTGAAAAGCCCCGCCGGCGCGCCCGCCGCCTCGACGATTTTCGCCAGCTCCACGGCCGTGACCGGCGTCAGCTCGCTCGGCTTGAACACCATGGCATTGCCGGCGGCCAGCGCCGGGGCGGTTTTCCAGCTGGCGATCTGGATCGGATAGTTCCAGGCGCCGATGCCGGCGCAGACGCCGAGCGGCTCGCGGCGCGTATAGGCAAAGGCGGTTTCGCCGAACGGCATGTGCTCGCCCTGCACGATCTGGGTAAGGCCGGCGAAGAACTCGAAGCAATCGGCGGCCGAGCCGATATCCGCCTCCGGTGCCTCCTGGATCGGCTTGCCGGTGTCGAGCACCTCCAGCCGCGCCAATTCCATTTTCCGCTCGCGCAGCAGCGCGGCGACGCGATTGAGGACGCGGCCGCGCTCGGCCGCGGGCAGCGCGACCCACTGAAGCCGCGCCGCTCGCGCTGCCTCGACGGCCTGGTCCAGGACAGCGGCGTCGGCGGCCGCGACGGAGCAAACCACCTCCCCGGTCGCCGGATTGACGTCCTCGAAATACTCGCCGCCATCCGGCGCGACCTCCCTGCCGGCGATCCAGGATTTCAAGGTTCTTGGAGACGACACGGGCGGCAAGGCTCCTCGGCGAAAGTGCGAAATTGCGCCGACGCGGGCCGGCAGCCTTGCGAAAGGCGGCCTTCGTCCCTATAGAACCGCTCGGCTTGGGTGTATAGCTCAGTTGGTAGAGCAGCTGACTCTTAATCAGCGGGTCACAGGTTCGAGCCCTGTTACACCCACCAGAGTTTTCAAGGGGTTAGGCCGGAAAAACCGCCTGACCCCTTTCTCTTTGGCACTGATTTGGCACCCAAACCAGTCCAATCAAAAATGTCTGCTTATACTGGCTGTATGTCTCTTTTGAGATGTCGAGATGGAGCCGGAGGCCGGCTTGTTCGGCATGATTTTGGTCACGGCGCATTCACGCATATAGTCCTCGATGGCGTCGAAGAGCTGTCGGTCGGTCTTGAATTTCGGGGACGCCCAGCTGTCATACTATTTTGCTATTCCCTAATGATATCATGCGTTTATGACCAGGCTGTACGTGTGGACCTGCAGAAAAGGTCACACGCATTATCTAACGGAGCCCCGAGGCTTGACGCCCTACGCGAATCGTGTGTGCATATTTCTGGGAGACGAAGCCCTATTTAATGGAAGGCTTTGTCCCGTGCCCCAAAACCGTAATCGCCTGGATTTCACCCTCTTCGGGTTGCTGAAAAGCTCGGCTGAGGGGCCGCTCGGCATTACCGGCCTCATCCTTATGGTCATCATCGTTTTGGGCGTTCTCGCCGTCCTGGGCTGGTGAGCTGGTCAGGGAGCAAGAGCATGGCAAAGCCGCTAGAGCCAGCTGCAAGGAAGGACATGGAGGATTTCGTAAGCTCATATTTGCGGTGGGCGATGGGCCTTCCGGATTCGCTGCCGCCGTATGGGTTCTACCACTACACAAGTTATGAGACGCTGCTTGCAATGCTCGGCTCTGGAACAATGCGCGCGTCGTGCGCCGATTTTCTGAACGACTACTCCGAGCTGCGATACGCCGCATCGATCATGCGAGCACACGTGGATCGTTGGTATGCCATGGAGCCGGATGAAGAGGTGGCAAAGCTCTTTAGGGCTATTCAGGACCGCATGCGGGGACCGATGAAACTCGAAGAGTTTTTTATCTTGTCGTTCACTGACAATGGTTCCGATTATGGGATGTGGAATCTTTATTCCAAGAGAGGAACAGGGCTGAGTTTTAGTTTTCCTGGCGGCAAGGCGTATGAATGGGCCCAGAATAACAACGGTGTTCTCGTGCGGGTGTTCTATGAGCCTGACGAGCTCGACGTATTCTGCCGAACTTGGCTCGCCAAAGTGCGAGAGGCGTTCGTCGGGTCTCGTTCACGAGAGGAGGAGCCAGATCCAGAAGGATTTGCTAAAGCATTTCTCCGCGATGTGGGCTTCTACGCGCCGGTTTTTAAGCCAAAGGTGTGGTCAGACGAGCGCGAGTGGCGCTACGTGTTTAGGAGGAATGAGGGAGTTTGCTGTGATGTTGGCGGGCGCCGGTATATCGAGATACCGAAGCCTCCTATCGATGCGGTTTGTTTGGGCCCCAAAAATCCGCTGAGCCAAGAGCAGGCGGAAGAGCAGCTGCGGGCCGCAGGATTCGAAGGTCGCGTTTTTCGGGCTCACGTGCAACCTCCCGCTATTCCTCATCCTCCACCAGAGCACCATATTCGGCCTGATGGCGGGTTCTCGCCTCCACCTCGCGGTCCGGCATGAGCCGGAATAGGTACCAAGAGGGTCACTGACCAAGAATCTCACTATCTTGACCACCCCCTAGAATCGTGCGCCGATATTTAGTCGCTCTCGTTCGATGATTCGAACGGCGGCTGTTCCCAATCATTCGTCCGAGTAATGGACGATGCTGCCAGTTTTTGGCGGGGGACAGCCGTTCCAAGCCCCGCCGGTTTGGAGAAAGAGAGATGACGAAGGCGGAAATCCTCATGTTGGTGATCGTTTTGGGGCCGGCCGCGTTGGCGTGTCTGCCGAAAATCATGCGCGAGCTGCGGCTGTGGAGGGATCGGCGCTGAGGTGGGCCTATGCCTCGGCGTCCTCCTCAATCCGACCGCTGGCATCGTCCTGCATGATGGCGCGGAGGCTATCCTCTATGCTGGGCGTGGGAATGAATGCGACGGCGCCGCCGATTCGAATGAGCTTCGATGCGGCAGAGCACGCATTCTCAATCGCGGCGATCTCCACGGCGACAGGGTCGATCACCTCCTTGCGGATTTTCAAGTCGCCTCCGGCATTGGCGCGGAGCTTTTCATAGGGCGCCATGAGCGGCCCCTTTAGAATATCGTCAAAGGGAGAGCAGCCGCAATCTCCATAAAAGCCCGTTCGTGCTTTTCAAGCTCTTCGTGGAGGGTGGAAGGCCGTTGCCGCCGATTGTCGCCACCTGTTTGCCGGACGGGGTCGTGTCGCGCACGGAGAGCTGTTGTTTTGCCATTTCTTGCGTCCCTGTGGGCGCCTCACGCCTGGAAATATCGACATCCTCAAAACGCTGGACCCGCCCAGGGGGTTTTCACGTCCACAGGTGGGGGGCGGAGAACATATCGAAAAAAGTTTTCGACCCGCCCGCGATCGTGGCGCTGCTGACCGCGTTCGGCATTGTCGCCAATTACGATCCCTACACGGTGCTCGATCTGAGATGCCGCAAGGCTTTGGAGCTCTCGATGCGATCGGCCTATTCGCCCTGGCGCTGCTGCTGGTGCTGATCGTGGAACGGTTTCGGAGGCCCTAACTCACCGGTATCTACTGTGGATGGGGATGCCGGCGATCTTAGGCGGCGCGAGAGGCGGTGCCGCGAGCAGAACCTTCACAAGTGCGTGTGCATGACCAAGTTGCGGATTACTTTCCTAGACAGCCGTTTCCGTTTGTGCTAGCTCGCGAAATACCGCTGCTCGACGAGGGACCGGGATGCAAGGACCGGAGCTTTCTGGGAGCAGTGGGCGGCGCCGCCACGGAGCCTCGGTCAGGAGCCGGGACGGCGTTCCTCAGAAGGGCCCCCCTCGGGAGCAATCCCGGTGCCGGATGTTGCACGGCTAGAGTTCCTGCTTCAGGCGCAAGCACGGGGCGGGACGGGAAGACGATAGGGCGAGTTGGGGAACGTATAACGCCGCGCGGGGCGCCTGGAGGCGCCGTTTTAAATTTGCAGGGCGTTCTTCAGGCGCTCCGCTCCCTCCTCCAAGCGAGGAGGCCAAAAAAGGCTCTTTGATAACCTCGGGCCGAGAGGCCGCGGGACGATTTTGCGCGTCCCGCTCTCCTGCCGGAGCGCGCGGTCAGGCTCACGCAAACGCGTCCGGCATCGAAGCCTTCTTGCGGGCGATGAAATCCTTCAGCGCCTCGTCGATGCCGGGATCGAGCGGCGGGGCTTCGTATTCGGCAAGCCATTTCTTCCACAGCGCGTTGGCGCGCTGGTCGGCCGCCTTCTCGCCTTCCGCCAGCCATTGCTCGTAGGAATTGTTGTCGGCGATGGTGGAACGGTAGAAGGCGTTCTCGAAATTGGCCTGGGTGTGGGCGCAGCCGAGATAGTGCGAGCCCGGCCCGACCTCGCGGATAGCGGAGAGCGCCTGGCCGTTCTCCGACAGGTCGACGCCGTCGCAAAAACGCTGCTGCATGGCGAGCTGGTCGCAATCCATGACGAATTTCTCGTAGCCGGAGGAAAGCCCGCCCTCCAGCCAGCCCGCCGCGTGCAGCACGAAGTTGGTGCCCGAGAGGACCGTGCTGTTCAGCGTGTTGGCGCTCTCATAGGCCGCCTGCGCGTCGGCCACCTTGGAGGCGCAGAGCGAGCCGCCGGTGCGGAACGGGATGCCGAGCCGGCGGGCGAGCTGCGCCGCGCCGTAGGAGACCAAGGTCGGCTCCGGCGTGCCGAAGGTGGGCGCGCCCGACTGCATGGAGATCGACGAGGCGAAGCAGCCGAACACCACCGGCGCGCCCTTGCGGCAGAGCTGGGTGAGCGCCGCGCCGGCCAGGACCTCGGCGAGCACCTGGGTGAGCGTGCCGGCGACGGTGACCGGCGACATGGCGCCGGCGAGGATGAACGGCGTGACGATGGTCGCCTGGTTGGCGCGCGCATAGACCTTCAGGGCGCCCAGCATCGTGCCGTCGAAGACCATCGGCGAATTGGCGTTGATGAGCGAGGTCATCACGCAGTTCCGGTCGACGAAATCGGCGCCAAAGACCAACCCAGCCATCGTCACGGAATCCGCCGCCCGCTCCGGGTGCGTGACGGAGCCCATGAAGGGTTTGTCGGAATAGCGGATGTGGCTGTAGACCATGTCGAGGTGCCGCTTGTTGACCGGTACGTCGACCGGCTCGCACACCGTGCCGCCGGAATGGTGGATGGCCGGCGCCATGTAGGCGAGCTTCACAAAATTGCGGAAATCCTCGATCGTGCCGTAGCGGCGGCCGTTGTCGAGGTCGCGCACGAAGGGCGGGCCGTAGACCGGCGCGAAGACCGTGGCGTTGCCGCCGATATCGACGTTGCGCTCCGGATTGCGCGCGTGCTGCGTGTAGGTCCGCGGGGCAGTGGCGATGAGCGAGCGGCAGAGGCCGCGCGGGAAACGGACGCGCGAGCCCTGCACGTCGGCGCCTGCCTCGCGCCACATGGCGAGCGCCTCCTCATCCTCGCGGAACTCTATGCCGATCTCCTCCAGGATGAGGTCGGCGTTGCCCTCGATGATTGCGAGCCCTTCCTCGTCGAGCACCTCGTAGACGGCGAGCTTTCGGCGGATGAAGGGAAGGTGGTCGACCCGGCTCGCCTGGCGGAGCGCCCGGCGCCCCTCCGCCCCGCCGCCGCGGCGTCTGCGACCCCCCGCCTCGGGCCCCTGCTCGGTATCGGTGATCGTCATTGTTGGTCCTCGGCGGAACCGCGTCCCGTCAACTCCGCCGGACCCTAGGCAGCGCCCGAACAACCCGCGCGCCCGTAAACGGCAGGAGGTGACGCGGGATGGATACGGGAGAGCGGCCGGCCGCGTCGCAGACCGCGCGGACCGGCGTCGCTTCTGAAGGCGGTTTGCACAAGGACGCCCGCCGTATAATGGCAGCGCGGCCGCCCCTGTTGCGGCGCTTTTGTTGTGGGGGTTTCCCGATGGCCGAGGACGATATCGATCTTGCATCGCTTCCCGACGACGAGCTCGTCCAGCAGATGCACGACGATCTCTACGACGGCCTCCTGGAGGAGATCCAGCAGGGGGTGAACATCCTCCTGGAGCGCGGCTGGACGCCCTACGACGTGCTCACCCAGGCGCTGGTCGAAGGCATGCGCATCGTCGGCGAGGATTTCCGCGACGGCATCCTGTTCGTGCCCGAGGTGCTCCTTTCCGCCAATGCAATGAAGGCGGGCATGGCGATCCTGCGCCCGCTGCTGGCGGAAACCGGCGCGCCGAAAATCGGCAAGATGGTCATCGGCACGGTGAAGGGCGACATCCACGACATCGGCAAGAATCTCGTCGCCATGATGATGGAGGGCGCCGGCTTCGAGGTCATCAACATCGGCATCAACAACCCGGTCGAGAACTACCTCAACGCGATGGAGGAGCATAAGCCCGACATCGTCGGCATGTCGGCGCTGCTCACCACCACGATGCCCTACATGAAGGTGGTCATCGACACGATGAAGGAGAAGGGCATCCGCGACGACTACATCGTGCTGGTCGGTGGGGCGCCGTTGAACGAGGAATTCGGCAAGGCGGTCGGCGCCGACGCCTATTGCCGCGACGCGGCCGTGGCCGTCGAGACCGCCAAGGATCTGATCAAGCGCCGCCATAACCGCCCGCCGGTCGGGTAGGCCGATCCTTGGAATTTTCTCAACACGCCGCTGTGATCTGCCGTTCTATTGCCATGTATTCCGCTTTTACTGCGTCCCGCTGCCTGGCCAGAGAATGCCAGACGGGTCCCCTTCCCGGCGCTCTTCTTCCGGGTAAGACGGAGATTCCTCCCGCCTTCTCCTCTATATCCATTTGAATTTCGAGCTCCCCTAAATTCCGGCCAACCTCCTGATATCTCCTCTTCAGGTTCGTGCAATTGTCGGAGTGCGGTTCAGTATAAATACCAGCACTCGCATGAGCAGAGCTCGGAACTGACTGGGCCGTTATTGCGATCTCACTCTCCAGGATCTGTGCAAGAAAAGGATATCCAGGCCATTGAGCGTTAACGGCCTCCAACATTCTTCTCCGCGTATGGGGATCTTCTACGTCCTGAATCTGCACCGTCAGCTGGGCTATTCGTACCCTTTCATCGGAATCTCGAATGCGGTTCATAACGCAGTTGAGGAAGCTGGAAAAAGAACAACACCGAAGAACCTAGGAAGAGAAGAGAAAACACGTTCGCAGCTTGCAGAAAGAAGCTCCGTCGCATGTATCGAATCTCAAGAGTTAGTTTCTGGCGCTCTAGTTCGTCTTTAGATTTCAGGGGATCAGTGATGTCCAGGTTCATGCCCTACTCTCCAGCGGAGAAGCCATGGGTTCGGATCAACAAGCCAGCGTAGCGTCCCCAAGCCAAGCAGGCAAGGAACGTAGGCATTCCGGGCCCCATGCAGAATCTGCAAGCTTCTGAGTGGGTCGCGTTTGGGGGAAAAGGTGACCCGCGACACCGCTATCGGCCCTGCTCCCGCACCTCGTAGTGGACGGAGCGGGCATCGAAGCGGGAGAGGACGGCGCGCGCCGCGGGCGGCACCACCGCTACTTCATGATCCTCCCCGGCGAAGGCGCGGATGGCATCGAGCGAGGAAAAATACATCAGCGTGATGAACTCGACCTCGTTGCCGGCCGCGCGCCGAAGCAGCTCGATATTTTGAAAGCCGGCGATATTGCGCGCCAGGATGCCCGGAAAAATCTGCGTCTTCAGGAGATTTTCGTAGGCGTCGGCGTTCTCCGGTTTCGTCCAGCCGTGCCAAAGGCGCGCGATCATCGCATGCTCCAGGTCCACGCGGCGGGAGCCGGAGCTTAGGCGATCCAAGGGGCAGCTTACAGGGCCCCGCAGGTTCGCGCACAAGCAGATAGGCTCGGCCCACAACCTCGATCTAGCGAAAGTCCTATCCCGCCTGACGATCCCCCGAAAGGTCTACGGGCGCGGTTGCGGCTCGCCTTCTACAGTGTCCCCCACCGCCTGCTGTACGGTGCGCGGGTCAGGCGGGATGCCGCAGCCCGACAAAAGCGCGGCGAGGGTAAGCAGGCAAAGGGCTAAGGCAGGGCGCGGCGGCATGACATTCCGGGCTGAAGAGCGGCTCTCTCGGCACGCGCTCGTGAACGCCGCATCGAAGCCGCCGTTCCGGCGGCGGAGCGCGGTTTCATTGCGGCGGCGTCCAGAGAGGTTTATCTCCAGACCATGACGCGAGCCGATCCACACCCGCCAACCGCTTCCTCCGCCCCAAGGCTAGGGCCGGAGCAGAAAGTGCTTGTCATCGCCTGCGGGGCGCTGGCGCGGGAGGTGCGTACCGTGCTGGACGCCAACCGCCTCGGGCATATCGAGCTCACCTGCCTGCCCGCGCAGTGGCACAACCGGCCGGAAAAGATCGCCGGCGGCGTGCGCGCGGTGATCGACGCGAACCGCGGCCGCTACGCGCGCTTCGCCGTCGCTTATGCCGAGTGCGGTACCCAGGGCGCGCTCGACAGAGTGTGCGAGGAGGAGGGCGTGTTCCGCATCGCCGGCCCGCATTGCTACGCCTTCTATTCCGGGACGGAAAAGTTCCTGGCGTCCGGCGACGCCGATATGGACGCCTTCTATCTCACCGATTTTTTGGCCCGGCAGTTCCAAGCCTTCGTCATCGAGCCCCTCGGCCTCGACCGCCACCCCGAGCTGCGTGACGCCTATTTCGGCAATTACCGCCGCCTGATCTATCTCGCCCAGAGCGAGGATCCGGAGCTCGACGCCAGGGCTGAGGCGGCGGCGGAGCAGCTGGGCTTGGCGTACGAGAAGCGCGTCACCGGCCTGGGCGACCTCGCAGGATTCCTGACGGAAGCCGATGTCGGGCCGAATACCGACCCGAGCCGCCGGCCAGGCGCGGCGCAGCAATGACGCCCAACGCGGGCGATCGTTCCTAACCCTCAGGCCACCTGCAGGCCGCGCGCAAGATCCAGCGCCTGCTTCTCGAAAAGACTTCGATAGATGCCGCTGTCGCGGCGGACAAGCTGGGCATGCGTCCCCTCCTCGGCGATGCGGCCGCGCTCGAAAACAAAAATCCGGTCGAGCGCCCTGACTGTCGAGAGCCGATGGGCAATGATGATTGCGGTACGCCCTTTGATCAGGCGCGCCATCGCCTGCTGGATCAACAGCTCGGATTCGGAATCGAGGCTCGACGTGGCCTCGTCGAGAATGAGGATCGGCGCATCGGCCAGGAAGGCGCGCGCCAGCGCCACCCGCTGGCGCTCGCCGCCCGAGAGCTTCATTCCCCGCTCGCCGACCAGCGTCGAATAGCCGTTGGGCAGGCGCCCGATGAATTCGTGAGCGTTGGCGAGCCGGGCGGCGCGCTCCACCTGCTCCCGCGTTGCGCCTGGACGCGCATAGGCGATGTTCTCGGCGAGGGAGCGGTGGAAGAGGATCGGCTCCTGCTGGACGATGGCAATCTGTGCCCGTAGCGACGCCTGCGTTGCGGAAGCGACGTTCTGGCCGTCGATAAGGATCCTGCCGCTGTTGACGTCGTAAAGACGCTGGATGAGCTTGACGAAGGTCGTCTTGCCCGAGCCGGAGCGGCCGACCAGGCCGACCTTCTCGGCCGCCGCAATACTGACGGAGAAATTCTCGTAAAGCGGCGTCGCGTGACCGCCGTAATGGAAAGTGACCGCCTCGAAGACGACCTCGCCCCCGGTAATGCGGATTCCCGTGGCTTCGGGCCGGTCAGGCACGCCGATCTCCTGCGCATGGAAGTCGACCAGCTCCTCCATGTCGTTGACCGAGCGCTGCAGGTTACGGATGTGCATCCCCACCTCGCGCAGATAGCCTTGGATCACGAAGAAGGTCGTCAGCACGTAAGTGACGTCGCCGGGCGTGGCGCGGCCGCGCCACCACAGCCAGAGCACCGTGCCGATAATGGCGGCGCGCAGGAGCTGCAGCATGATCTGCTGCACCGAGCCGTTGTTGGTGCCGCGGATCCAGGAACGCTCGGTTCGCCCGCGCCATTTCGCCACGACGCGCGCGAAACGCGTATCCTCGCGCTTCTCCGCGCCGAAGGCTTTCACCACGGCATTGCAACTCACCGCATCCGCCAGCGACCCGCCGAGCCGCGTGTCCCATTGATTGGCGAGCCGGGCCGCCGGCGCGACATAGCCCAGCGACAGGGCGATTGTGGCGCCGATATAGATAGCCGAACCGGCGAGCACCACGATGCCCATCACCGGCCAATAGGCGGCGAGCACCGCGCTCGCGCCGACGAGGACGACGAGTGACGGAAATAGCGCAACGAGGAGCGTGTCGTTGAGGAGATCGAGCGCGTACATGCCGCGGGTGATCTTTCGCACGGTGGATCCAGCGAAGGAATTTGCGTGCCAGTCCGTCGAAAAGCGCTGGACTCGGTGGAACGCATCCTGCGCTACGTCGGTGATCATGCGCAGCGTCATGCGCACGGTGCCGAGAAATGCCATGTGGCGTAGCGCAACCGCCAGAGCGCCGAGCACGACAATCATTGCGAGGGCTTCAATGGCTGCCGTAAGGGCGACGCGGCGGTCGGCGCCGAGCGCCACGGCATCCACGAGGCGGCCGGCATAGACGGGCATCAGCACGTCGGTTGCGGTGGAAAGCGCCACCGCGACCGCGATGCCGGCCACCAGCAGGATTTGACGGCGCCAATGCGCGAATGTGAAGCGGAACACGTCGCGGAAGGCATCCGCGCGCCCGCCGAGGCGAGGAAGAATCATGTTGTCCACCGGCGCGCCAAGCGCGACCGGCTCCTGATTGCAATGATCGGCAGCGGCGCCTTGGCGCCGCCTGCCTCAGAGCTGGAAAAATGCGGTGAGGGAGAGGCTCAGCAGTTCCGCGAGCCGGTCCGCGCGCCTGCGGCCAAGCGCATTCTGGGGCCGGGGATGAAGCCGATTTCGATCATGCAAGCCTCCCGGGCACGATTGCGGAGGCGGACTGATACAGCGAGGCGCGCAGACCCGCAATACCCGCCTCACGCCGGCATCAGCCGCTCCACCAGCCGCGCCCAGTAGGACGAGCCGTAGGGGATCGCCGCGTCGTTGAAGTCGTAGGCCGGGTGGTGCAGGCCCGCGGTGTCGCCATTGCCGACGAAGATGAAGGCGCCCGGCCGCGCCTCCAGCATGAATGAAAAGTCCTCGCCGCCCATGACAGGCATGGCGTTCGGCTCGACATGGGCGTCGCCGGCGACGTCCCGGGCGATCGCCACGGCCTTGTCCGTCTGCTCGGCGTGGTTCACCGTGACCGGATAATTGCGCTCGTAATGGAAGCGCGCCGTCGCCCCGAAGGTGGCGACGACGTTCTGCACCACCTCGCGAATGCGCCGCTCCAGGAGATCGTGCACATGCGGATCGAGCGAGCGGGCCGTGCCGGTCAGCCGCGCCCGCTGCGGGATGACGTTAAAGGTGTCGCCGGCGTGAAAGGTGGTGACGGAGACGACGGCGCTCTGCAGGGGATCGACGTTGCGCGAGACGATCGACTGCAGCGCCTGCACCAGGGCGGCGCCGACGACGATCGGATCGATGGTGGCGTGCGGCTTGGCGGCGTGGCCGCCGTGGCCCTCGATTTCGATCGAAAACTGGTCGGTCGCCGCCATCAGCGGGCCGGGGCGGATGGCGAAATGGCCGAGCGGCAGGCCCGGCATGTTGTGCATGCCATAAACCTCGTGGATTCCAAACCGCTCCATCAGGCCGTCTTCGACCATGGCGCGGCCGCCGGCGCCGCCCTCCTCCGCCGGCTGGAAGATGAAGATCGCCGTGCCGGCGAAGCGGCGCGTCTCTGCCAAGTAGCGGGCCGCGCCGAGCAGCATGGCGGTGTGGCCGTCATGGCCGCAGGCATGCATCTTGCCCGGCACGGTGGAGAGCCAGGCCTTGCCGCTTTCCTCGGCAATCGGCAACGCGTCCATGTCGGCGCGCAGGCCAACGACCGGCCCGGCCGCGCCGCCCTCCCCCTTCAGCACGCCGACGACGCCGGTGCGGCCGATCCCCTCGACGACTTCGTCGCAGCCGAAGCCGCGCAGCTTTGCCGCCACGTCCGCCGCAGTGCGGTGCACGTCGTAGAGGAGCTCGGGGTGCCGGTGATAGTCGCGCCGCCAATGGGCGATCTCGTCGTGCAGCTCGGCAAAGCGGTTGATGATCGGCATGGCGGCCTCCGTCGGCACGACACTATTCTCCGCCACGCCCTTGCCGCAACCGGCTGCGATAGTCGCACATTGCGCTGGCGCATCGGCCGGTGCCGAGAAGGCGAAAATGCGCTATGCAGCATGACGTTTATGCGAGGTGGGCCTTGAGAGCAGCGATTCGGGCTTTGCGCGGCGTGGCGGCGGTGGCCGCATTCTTCGCGCTCCTGTCCGGGGGGGCAGCTGCCGCCAAGGCGGCGCAGGTGCGGGCGGCGGCACCGGCCGAAGCCGCCGCGCCCGCGGAGGTGGCCGCCCCGCGCGGCCCGTATATCCTTGCCAATGCCGAGACCGGCGAGGTCTTCGAGCACTCCGACGCGCTCCGCCCCTGGTTCCCCGCTTCCACCACGAAGCTGATGACGGCCTATGTGGTGTTCCGCGCGGTCCTCGCCGGCGAGATCAGCATGGATACGCCGGTGACGATCAGCGCCAGGGCTGCCGCAGAGCCGGCGAGCAAGATGGGCTTTCCGCCGGGGTCCGTGCTCGCGATCGACGACGCACTGAAAATCATGATGGTGAAGTCAGCCAACGACATCGCCATGGCCGTGGCGGAGACGGTGGGCGGCAGCGAAGCGGGCTTCGCCGAGCGCATGAACGAGGAGGCGCGCCGGCTCGGCATGACCCGCTCGCATTTCGTCAATCCGCACGGCCTCCCCGATCCGCGCCAGGTCACCACGGTGCGCGACATGGCGGTGCTCGCCCGCGCTCTGCTCGTCGATTTCCCGCAGTACCGCGGCTTTTTCCGCATTCCCTCGATCCAGCACGGAAAGTCGGTGATGAAGAACTACAACCCGCTGATCGAGCGCTATCCGGGTGCCAACGGCATGAAGACCGGCTTCATCTGCGCCTCCGGCTATAACCTTGTCGCCTCGGCGCGGCGGGGCGAGCACGAACTGATCGCCGTTGTGTTCGGCGAATACGGCGGCAAGGCGCGCGCCGAGCATGCTGCCAGCCTCCTCGAAAGGGGTTTCCAGGCCGCCGCGCTTCCCGACAGCCAACCCGCTACGCTCGCCCGGGTTACTCTCACAAACGTAGCCTCCGGCCGGGACTATGAGGCACCTCTCGACATGCGGCCCTATGTCTGCTCCCCGCAGCGCGCTGCTGCCGCCTCTGAGGCGAACATGCAGGAATCGCCCGAGGGCGCTCCCGCGGCACCGGTGTCCGCCCTCGGCCCGCCGATGTATCTCGGGCCGCCTGTGCAGATCGCCGTGCATGTGCCGCAACCGCCTGCGAAATACGGCGAGCCGGGCTTCGTGGCACGCCTTCCCAAGCCGCGGCCGGAGCTCGCCTCGGACGGCTCGCGTGCCGAGGTCCCGGCAGCCTTCGCGCCGGTTGATGAGAGCGGCGACACCGGGCCGGCCCGGGCGATCGGCGCGGCGGCCGGCGCGGCGCGTCCGCTCGACAGCGTCGCGCCGAACTGATTGATCGGGGTCCGGTCAGCCCTTCTCGATCTCGAAGCGGAGCTCCTCGCGCTCGCGCGTGTCGGCGAGGAGGATGTGGCCGTTCTCGTTGCAGAAATGCGGGACGTCGATGGCGGCCATCGGATCGGTCGTGAGCACATAAAAGCGCGTGCCGGCCGGATATGGCGCCATGCGGCGCGCCGTCTTTAGCACCGGCAGCGGGCACTTCAGCCCACGCACGTCGATCAGCACCGTCTCGCTCATCCCCAGCCCTTCTTCCATAAAGGCGCCGACGCTCGCCTTGTCGCGGCGCCGATGCTACTTTCGTATGAGGAGTGGCAAGCAAGAACAAGAATTGCCGGTGCGCGGCTGACGCGGCAGGGGGACGGATGGGCCTGATCCAGCGGATTAAAAGCGAAGTCGCCTATCTGTCGGGCGCGCTGCGCGCCCTCTCCAAAGTCACCAGAATCGTCAAGAACCCGGGCCGGACCTATCCCGACGTCGTCCGCGACCTCGCAGCGCAGCATGGCGACCGGCCGGCGCTGATCTCCGACCGAGAAAGTCTCAGCTACCGTCAGTACGATGAGCGCGCCAACCAATATGCCCGCTGGGCGCTGCAGAACGGCATCAGGAAGGGCGATGTCGTGGCACTGATGATGCCGAACCGGCCGGAATATCTCGCCGTCTGGCTCGGCATTGCGCGGGCGGGCGGCGTGACGGCTCTCCTCAATATTAATCTGACGGGCCCGGCGCTCGCCCATTGCGTCAACATTGTCCAACCGAAACACGTCATCGTCGATCAGGCCGTCATCGACGGCTTCCGCACCGCGCAGGCGCATCTCAATGGGGGCCCGGTTCTGTGGTGCTACGGCGGCGCCCCGGCCGGCTACCTGCGGCTCGACGTCGAGCTGGACCGGCTGTTCAGCGACGCCATTCCCGATGGAGAGCTGCCAAAGCTCACCATCGAGGACCGTTGCCTGTTCATCTACACCAGCGGCACGACTGGGCTGCCCAAGGCTGCGAACATCAATCATTACCGCGTGCAGTCGATTATGTTCGGCTTCAATGCCGCCATGCGCATGACCAAGGGCGACCGCATCTATGTCTGCTTGCCGCTCTATCACACGTCGGGTGGCGTGCTGGCCGCCGGCGCGGCCTTGACGGCAGGCGCTTGCGTGGTGATCCGCGAACGATTCTCGGCGAGCACGTTCTGGGACGACATCGTGCGGCACGACTGCACCATATTCCAGTATATCGGCGAGCTCTGCCGTTACCTGCTCAATAGCCCGACGCATCCGCTGGAAACCAGCCACCGCATCCGGCTCGCTTGCGGCAACGGCCTCAGGCCAGACATCTGGGCGGATTTCCAGCGCCGCTTCCGCATCCCCAAGATCTTGGAATGGTACGCGGCGACTGAGGGTAACGCCGTCTTCTTCAACTTCGACAGCAAGATCGGCGCGGTCGGCCGCATTCCGAAATGGATGGAGCGAAGATTCGTCACCGAGGTGATCCGCTTGGATCTCGACAGCGAGCAGCCTGTGCGCAGCGACGACGGTTCTTGCATCAAGTGCAAGCCCGGCGAGGTCGGCGAGGTGATTTCGCAGATCCTCAACGACCCGAAGAAGCCGAGTCAGCGCTTCGACGGCTACGCCGACCAGTCTGCCACCGAGAAGAAGATCCTGCGCGATGTCTTCGAGAAGGGCGACCGCTGGTTCCGCACCGGCGATCTCATGCGCAAGGACGCGCTCGGCTATTATTATTTTGTTGATCGCATCGGCGACACATTCCGCTGGAAGGGCGAAAACGTCGCCACATCGGAAGTCTCCGAGGCCATCACTGTGTTCCCCGGCATCAAGGAGGCCAATGTCTACGGCGTCCGCGTGCCGGGGGCCGAGGGACGCGCCGGCATGGCTGCCCTGGTCGTCGAAGATGATGTCGACTTGGAAGGTTTTTACCGCCACGTCGCGCAGCAGCTTCCCGCCTATTCGCGGCCGATTTTTCTTCGCATCCGGCCGGAGATCGAGACCACCTCGACCTTCAAGCAGCGCAAGGTGGACCTGGTGAAGGAGGGCTTCGATCCGGCCGCCAGCGCCGATCCGATCTATTTTTTGTCGCCTGATCGGCAGGCCTATGTCCGCCTCGATGCCGCTCTCTATGCCGAGATCCTCAACGGCAAGCTCAGGCTCTGATGGCGGACGGGAAACCCGGGCCGGCGGAGGTCGTCGCGTTCTGGCGCGATGCCGGGCCCAAGCAGTGGTTTTTGAAAGACGATGCCTTCGACGCGTCGATCCGAGAGCGCTTTGGCGCATTGCATACGGAAGCCGCGGCCGGAGCGAAGGACGAGTGGGCGCAGACGCCGGAAGGGTCGCTCGCCCTGCTCCTCCTCCTCGACCAGTTCTCGCGCAACCTCTACCGCGGCTCGCAGCAGGCATTCGCCCAGGATGAAAGAGCCCGTCGGATTGCACGCGAGGCCATCAATGCGGGGTTCGACCGGACGGTCGATCCGGCGTTCCGGACCTTCTTCTATCTTCCCTTCACCCATTCGGAATCGATCACCGACCAGGAGCTCTGCGTCCGGCTCAGTCACCAGATCGCCGACCCGGACTCGCTCCGCTGGGCGCGCATCCATGAGAAGATCATCCGCCGATTCGGCCGTTTTCCGCACCGCAACAAGGTGCTGGGCCGGCATACGACGCCTGCCGAGCAGGCCTTCCTCGACGGGGGCGGCTTTTCCGGCTGAATAACCTTAACCCGCATTTAACGTACCCCGACGACGCTCCGGGCGTATAGGCGGAAGGGTGTTGATGATCCTCAAGCAAGCAGCCTCGTTAGGAACGATGGGGCGGACCGTGCCGCAGCCGCGGCGGGGCGCGTTCGCGCTGGAGCCGGTGGATGCGCTGCCGCGTCTGGCCGACCGCATCGCCGCCCTGTCGGAGCGCGCCCTGGAGCCCAATCCTTTCTTCCTGCCGGAATTTCTCGGACCTGCCATCCAGGCGCTCGGCGGCAAAGGTCTGAAGCTTGCCACCTTCTCCGACCGCGACGATCTGCGCTTCTTCGCGCCGGTCGTAGCTTCCGGCGGCGGCCTCCTTTCGGGGCCGAAGCTCCGCGTCTGGACGCACGCTTTCGCGCCCCTCGGCTCGCCGCTCATCGAGCGGGACGTGGCCGGGCAGGTCGCCGACAGCCTCCTCAAATATCTGAGGACCAGCGAGCGCACGCTCTTTAGCATCCCCGATTTGCCGCTCAAAGGGCCGGTCGCAAGGGCGCTCCGGGCCGCGGCCGCGCGCCGCGGCTTCTGGACCGAAGCGGCGCGCTACCAGCGGCCGATCCTCAATGCCGGAGACGAGGACGGGCCGGCAGCCTTCGAGCGGATGGTGTCGCAGCGCCGCCGCAGAGAACTCTGGCGGCAGCTCCGCCGCCTTTGCGACACCGGCTCGGTCAGCCTTATGTCGGCGCGGACGACGCTGGAGATCGACACCGCCTTCAACATGTTCGTCGCGCTGGAGGCCTCCGGCTGGAAGGGCCGGCGCGGCACGGCGCTGCAGGGGCGTCGCGCCGTCCGCGACTTCGCCCATGCGGCCGTCATGCAGATGGCGCAGAAGGGTCAGGCCGCGATCGACGTACTGCGCGTCGGCAAGATCCCGGTCGCAGCGCTCATCCGCTTCGAGCAGGCCGGCCTCTCCGTGCCCTGGAAGATCGCCTATGATGAGACTTTTGCGGCCTTTTCGCCCGGCAAGCAGCTGATGTGCGACGAGACGCGCCGCTGGCTGCAGGACCCCTGGATCAGCCGCGTCGACCCGGTCTGCGAAGAGGGCAACCGGCTGATCTCCAGCCTGTGGCCTGATCAGGAGCCCTACGGCACGCTGCTGCTGTCGACGCGCCGCTGGGGCATCGTCACCAGGATTCGGGCCGGCCTGATGAACATGGGCAGCTTCGGCAGGAACCGGGCAAAGGCGCTCATCGGCGGCCGACCGCGTCGCGCGAAACCGGCCAGCGTGACGCGAAAGGCGGCGCCACGCGACAGGTCCGGCCGCAAGGCGTAACTCCCCTACTCCCCGTACGGCACCCAGATGTTCTTCACCTGGGTGGCGCGGCGGAGATAGTCGCGGCCCTGCCCTTCGACGTCGTCCCGCCAGCAGATCGGTCTTCCGTGATTGACCCAGGTGGCTTTCAGATTGCCGGCCGAGGCGCGCTCGACCAAAGCGCTACCCTCCTTCGAGCCGACATACCAATGCGCGGCGATGTCGTCGTGCTCGGCGATCGTCCTGGCCAGCACGTCGCGCTCGCCGGTGACGATGTTCACCACGCCGGCCGGCACGTCGCTGGTGTCGAGTACCTGATAGAAATCGGTGGCGACCAGGGGATGCACCGGCGACGGCGTGACGACGACGCGGTTGCCCATGGCGATGGCCGGCGCAACCAGCGACACGAAGGCCAGGAGCGGCGCCTCGTCAGGGCAGGAGATGCCCATGACGCCCCAGGGCTCGTTCATCGCGAGCGTGACATGGCGAGAGCGGGTCGCATGCACCTGCCCGTCGTATTTGTCGGCCCACGCAGCGTAAAAGGCGACGCGCCGCACCGCCTGCCCCACCTCTTCAGCCGCTTGCTTGGCGCTCATACCGGCCAGAGCGATGAGGCGGGCGGCAAACTCCGTCGAGCGCACCTCGAGGTTTTCGGCGAGGTAGTAGAGAACCTGGGCTCGATTGTGCGCCGTGGCCGAGGACCAGGAGCCGCCCTTCTGTGCCGCCTCCACGGCGTTGCGGATGTCCTTGCGGTTGCCAAGCCCCGCTTGGCCGACCGCTTCGCCGGTGGCGCCGTAGACTGAATAGGAATAGCCGGAATCCGGCCGTGTTTGCTTGCCGCCGATGTAGAGCTTTGCCGTACGGTCGAGAGGCGGCACGCCGGAGGTTTTGGCCGCCGCGTTGGCCGGCGCCGTGGAAATCGCCGAAGCCTCGGCGATCGGCCGCCTGGCCGGCTTCTTCTCCCAGGCCGGGACGAGATATTCGAACAGCCCCTCGCGCCCGCCCTCGCGCCCGAACCCGCTTTCCCTATAGCCGCCGAAGCCGGAGGCCGCGTCGAAGAGGTTGGTCGAATTGACCCACACCACGCCCGCCTTGACGCGGGCCGAGGCATCGAGCGTGACGTTGATGTTTTCGGACCAGACGGAGGCGGCGAGGCCGTAGCGGGAGTTGTTGGCGAGCGCCAGCGCCTCGTCCTGGGTGCGAAAGCTCATTGAGACCAGCACCGGCCCAAAAATCTCCTCCTGCGCCAGTTCGGAAGCCGGCGCGACGGAGGTAAATAAGGTCGGCGGGAAGAACAGTCCGCCCTCCGGCAGCGGCCCCTCCGGCTGAAAGCAAGCGCTGCCGTCGCTCCGCCCCTGCTCGACGAGCCGGTGAATCCGCTCCAGCTGCACCTCGGCGACGATGGCCCCGATGTCGGTCGACTTGTCCAGGGGATCGCCGACGCGGAGCCTCCCCATGCGCGCACGGAGTTTCGCGTGGAGCTTGTCCGCCACGGCCTCCTGCACGATGAGCCGCGACCCGGCGCAGCACACCTGCCCCTGGTTGAACCAGATGGCGTCGACGACGCCCTCGACAGCGCTGTCGAGGTCGGCGTCGTCGAAGACTATGAACGGCGACTTGCCGCCGAGCTCCAGCGACAGCTTCTTGCGCGTCCCTGCGGTCGCTTGGCGGATGATGCGGCCGACCTCGGTGGACCCGGTGAAGGCGATCTTGTCCACTTCCTCGTGCTCGACGATGAGCCCGCCGGTCTCGCCGTCGCCGGTGACGATGTTGAGCACCCCCGGCGGCAGCCCCGCCTCGCGGCAGATCTCGGCGAAGGCGAGCGCCGTCAGCGGCGTGTATTCGGCCGGCTTCAGCACCACCGTGTTTCCGGCGGCGAGCGCCGGCGCCACCTTCCAGGCGAGCATCAGCAGGGGAAAGTTCCACGGGATGATCTGGCCGCAGACGCCTACCGGCTGGAAGCCGCGGAATTCGCTTTCGATCAGCTCTGCCCAGCCGGCGTGGTGATAGAAATGCCGAACGACCAGCGGGATGTCGATGTCGCGGCTCTCGCGGATCGGCTTGCCGTTGTCCATCGTCTCCAGGACGGAGAAGAAGCGCTCGCGCTTCTGCAGGATGCGGGCGATGGCGTAGAGATAGCGCGCGCGGGCATCGCCGGAGAGCGCCGACCAGCGCTTGAACGCCTTTCGCGCCGCCGCCACGGCATCGTTCACGTCGTCCGGCCCGCCTTGGGCGCATTCGGCCAGCCGGCTGCCCCGCGCCGGGTCGAGCGTGGCAAAATGCCTCCCGTCCGCCGGCGGCGCGAATTTGCCGCCGATGAAGTGCCCAAAACGCCGCTCGTGCTTGTCGAGCCAGGCGACGACGTGGTCGTTCGCCTCGGGGGCGACGCCATAATCCATGCTGCGGAGGATTTCCGGGACGGCGGTCATTTTACGCCCTCAAGCCAAAGCGTGGCGCATCGAGGAGGAATAGCGGCCGGTGGCGAAATGCTCCAGCTGCCGCTCGATATCGCCCAGGAGCGTGCTCGCGCCGATGCGGAAAAGGTCAGCCTCCAGCCAGCCATCGCCCAGCTCCTCCTTCATCAGGATCAGCCAGGCGAGCGCGTCCTTGGCGGTGCGCAACCCGCCGGCCGGCTTGAAGCCGACCTCGAAGCCAGTCCGCTCGCGATAGTCGCGGATGGCGCGCACCATGACCAGGCTGACCGGCAGGGTCGCATTGACGTCCTCCTTGCCGGTGGAGGTCTTGATGAAGTCGGCGCCGGCCTGCATGGCCACCATGCTCGCCTTGTAGACGTTGCGGAGCGTCTTCAAATCGCCGGTGCCGAGGATCGCTTTCAGATGCGCCGCGCCGCAGGCCTCGCGCATGGCGCTCACCTCGTCGTAGAGCGCGCTCCAGTCCTGCCCCAGCACATGCGCGCGCGTGATGACGATGTCGATCTCGCGCGCTCCCTCCCCGACCGCCCAGCGGATCTCCTCCAGCCGGAGCGGCAGCGGCATCAGCCCGGCCGGAAAGCCGGTGGCGACCGAAGCGACCGGAATGCCGGACCCTTCAAGCGCCTTCACCGCCGGCGCCACCATCGTGGGATAGACGCAGACGGCCCCGACGTTCGGCATGTGGTCGAGCCCGATCGCCTCGACCAGATCGCGCCTGAGCGGGCTCTTCGCCTTGGCGCAGAGCCGTCGCACCCGCTCCGGCGTGTCGTCGCCGGCGAGCGTCGTCAGGTCCATGCAGGTGATCGCCTTGACCAGCCAGGCCGCCTGCCACTCCTTTTTGACGCTTCGGCGCGTCGTCAGCGTCGCCGCCCGCCGCTCCACGGCGGAGAGGTTGACGCGCGCGCTCTCGAACCATTCGGTGCGAAGCGCCGTGCCGTCGTTGCGGGGCCGGTTCGTGGTCATGCGAATTCTCATTACACGGTTCCGGCAAAACGGGCAGCACCGACGAGGTGAATGTCCGCTTGCTTGACGAATTGCGGAGCAAAGCGGCACTCATAGGCTCGCTGCACGGGATATTCCGAATGACGGGATCGTGCCACGGCTCGGGCCGCGGAGGTTTTGCGTGAGCGCAGGCGTGCCGGCGTGGCGGCGGCGCGGCTACAACGTCGCGAGGATGCGCGCGTTGGCGCGTTCCGTGCTGCCGCGCCCCGTCTTCGACTTCGCCGATGGCGGCGCCGAGGACGAGAAGACGCTGCGGCGCAACGAGGCGGCTTTTTCCGACTTCGATTTCCTGCCGCGCCCGCTGCACGGCTCGCCGGCCCGCGACCTGTCGGTCAATCTGTTCAACAAGTCGCTGGCGCTCCCGGTCATTATCGGCCCGACCGGCCTCTCCGGGCTGTTCTGGCCAGGCGGCGAGCGCTGCTCCGCCCGCGCCGCCTCGGCCGCCGGCACCGCCTTCTGCCTGAGCCACGCCTCCGTCTGCCGGCTGGAGGAGCTCGCCCCGTCGGAGGCGTCGAACCGCTGGATGCAGGTTTTCGTCTACAAAGACCGCGGCTTCACCCGCGAATTCACCGAGCGCGCCCAGGCCGCCGGCTACGACGCGCTGGTGCTGACCACCGACAACCAGCTCATCGGCAACCGCGAGCGCGACCTCCGCAACGGTTTCACCATCCCGCCGCGGCTCGGGCCCCTGGATATCGCCGCCATGGCGTTGAAGACCGGCTGGCTGTGGCGCATGCGCCGCGAATTCGGCCGCATCACCTTCGCCAATTACGTCCGCGAGGGCCAGGATGCGGACGTGAAGACGCTCGCCGGCCGCATGGCGTCGATGCTCGACCCGTCGCTCTCCTGGCGCGATGTGGAAGAGCTCCGCCGCATCTGGCGCGGGCCGCTGATCCTCAAAGGCATCCTCCACCCCGACGAGGCGCGCACGGCGCTCGACTACGGCGCCGACGCGATAATCGTATCCAACCATGGCGGCCGGCAGCTCGACGGCGCCGCGGCGGGGTTCGATGCGCTGCCGGCGGTGGTCGCGGCAGTGGACGGCCGCATGCCGGTGCTGGTCGATGGCGGCTTCAGGCGCGGCGCCGACGTGGTAAAGGCGCTGGCGCTCGGCGCGCGCGCCTGCCTCATCGCCCGGCCGCAGCTCTGGGGCCTCGCGGTGGCCGGCGAACCCGGCGTCGCCCACGTCCTCGACATCCTTCGGCGCGAGATCGACCGCACCATGGGCCTTTGCGGCGTAACCCGCATCGCTGAGATCGGCCCGGATCTGCTCATGCCACTGCGGCGCCGGCCGGCGATGTAGTTCGGGAAAGGACGACAATCGTGATTACCGATCCGCCGCTCCTCACAATCCGCCGCGATTTTCCGCGACCGTCCGGCGAGACGGTCGCGGCCTTCCGCGGCGCCATGACCGGCCACGTCGTCGACGCCATGGGCGGGCGCGGCTGCCTCGATTACCGCATCAAGCCGCTCGACCCGGAGCAATCGTCCCTCTTCGGCATCGCCGTGACCTGCGATTGCGGCCCGGCCGACAATCTGGCCCTGTTCGGCGCTCTCGACGCCGCCCGACCGGGCGACATCCTGGTTGCCGCCACCGACGGCTTCACCGCCACGGCGATCACCGGCGACCTTCTCCTTGGCATGGCCAAGAACCGCGGCGTGGCGGGCTTCGTCACGGACGGCATGGTGCGCGACCTGGTCGGCGTCGTCGGCGTCGGCATACCGGTGTTCTGCGCCGGCCTGACCGCCAACTCGCCGGCCCGCAACGGCCCCGGCACGGTCGGTCTCCCGATCGTGCTCGGCGGCGTGCAGATTGCCTCCGGCGACATCCTGGTCGGCGACCGCGACGGCATCGTTGTCGTCCCGCAGTATAGGGCGGCAGCGGTGCTGCAGCAGCTGGAACAGGTGCGCGCTGCGGAGGCCGCCTTGGAGGCGAAGGTCAAGGCCGGGCTCGAAGTGCCGGATTTCGTCCAAAAAATCCTGGCCTCCGACCGGGTCGAAGAAATACGCGAGCCTTAGGAGGACCGCCCTTGCCCGATTTTCCGATCGTCGACACTCACGTCCATCTCTACGACCCGAATGTTCTTTCTTATCCCTGGGTGGCCGGCGTCCCCCTCCTCAACAAGGCCTATCTGCCGGAGGACTATTCCCGGCTGTCGGCCGGGGTCGAAATCGAAAGACTCGTCTTCGTCGAGGTCGACGTGGCGGACGGCCAGAATCTCGATGAGGCGCGCTGGGTCGCCGCGCAGGCCGATCGCGACCCGCGCATCGCCGGAATCGTCGCCGCCATGCCGATGGAGCGCGGCAAGGCCATCGAGGCGCAGCTCGCGGAATACGCAAAGCTGCCGCTGGCGCGCGGCGTCCGCCGGCTCATCCAGCACCATTCCGGCGAGCCCCACTGGTGCCTGCGACCGCCCTTCGTGGATGCCGTGCAGCTGCTGCCGCGATACGGCTTGAGCTTCGACCTCTGCATCTTCTCGCCGCAGCTCGCCGACACGATCGAGCTGGTCCGCCGCTGCCCGGAGACGCGCTTCGTGCTCGACCATATCGGCAAGCCGCAGATCAAGGCCGGCATCCGCGAGCCGTGGTGGAGCCAGATCGCCGAGCTCGCCGCCGAGCCCAACGTTTTTTGCAAGATCTCCGGCGTCGTGACGGAGGCCGACCACCAGGCGTGGACCTACGACCAGGTCGCCCCCTACATCGCCCGCGCCATCGAATGCTTCGGCTTCGACAGATGCATGTTCGGCAGCGACTGGCCCGTCTCCGAGCTCGCCATCACCTTCGCCGGCTGGGTGGACCTCGTCGACCGCGTCACCGCGGGCACTTCGGCGGAGGAGCTGAAGAAGCTGTTTCGCGACACCGCGACCCAGTTCTACCAGCTCTAGCCCCTTTCCCGATCCGTCGGATTCATCGTACCGAGAAGGCCTGCCATGCCCGTCCGCACAATCCTCTGCTACGGCGATTCCAATACCCACGGCACGCCGCCGATGCCCGCTCCGTACAGCGAGGGACGCCTCGGCCGGGAGGAACGCTGGCCGGGCATGCTGCAGGCGCGGCTCGGCAACGACTGGACGGTTATCGAGGAAGGCCTGCCGGGCCGGACGACCGTGCACGACGATCCGATCGAAGGCGCCCACAAGAACGGGCTCGCCTATCTAACACCCTGCCTGGAGAGCCACCGTCCGATCGACGTGCTGATCATCATGCTAGGCACCAACGATCTCAAGGCGAGGTTCGCCGTGCCGGCGGCCGATATCGGGTGGAGCATGGCGGCGCTCTGCGAGACCGCGCTCGCCTGCGCGGCAGGCCCAAACGGCGGCGCGCCGAAGCTCGTGCTGGTGGCGCCCGTGCCGATCCTGGAGACCGGCTTCCTCGGCGAGATTTTTGTCGGCGGCGCGGAGAAGTCGCTTCGTCTGGCCGGGCATTACCGCGCAGTCGCCGAGCGTTTTGGCGGAGTATGCATCGACGCGGGCGCCGTCGCCCGCGTCAGTCCGCTCGACGGCATCCATTTCGAGGCCGATCAGCACCGCCTGATCGGCGAGGCAGTGGCCAAGACGGTCCTTGCGCTTTGAGCTGTGCCCTCCCCCAGCTGATCGCCTGGAATCCCTAACCGCTTTCGGCCTTCCGGGCCGAAGCCGCCGCGCGGCTGCGGCCGGCCGCTTCGGCGACCAGAATGCCGCCCACGACCAGGACCAACGCGACGAAGTGGAACAAGCCGAACGGTTCGCCCAGGATCAGCACCGCAAGAAACGCGCCGAATACCGGGGTGAGATTGGCGAACAGCCCGGCACGGCCGGGCCCGATCAGCTGCACGCCGCGCATAAAAGCGAGCTGCGCCAGGAACGAGGGAAACAGCGCGATGAACAGGAGGATAGCCCAGCCCTCCCGCGTCGGCCAAAGCGCCGTGCCCGTCGCCACCTCGTAAGCGAGCAGCGGCAGCGACGTGGCGAAGGCGACGAACGCCAGCGCCGTGAAGAACACCAGGTTCGGGACGTTCGGCCGGTCGCGGAGCGCGAGCGTGTAGCCCGAATAGAGAACGCACGCGACCAGCATCAGCGCGTCGCCGAGATTGAGGTTTAGCGCGGCCAGCGCGCCCGGATTGCCGTGTGTCGTCACTACGACCACGCCGATCAACGTTGCGGCGATGCCGAATGCCTGGATTGCGCCGACCCGCGCGCCCTGCAGGATCACGGTGCCAAGGACCACCAACACCGGAATCGATCCCTGCAGGATGGCGATGTTCACGGCCGTGGTGTAGTGCGCCGAAACATAGAAGAGCGCATTGAAGATAGTGAAGCCGGAGGCGCCCATCAGGACGATCTTGCGGCCGTTGCGGCGGAGCTCGGGCCAGGCCTGGACCAGGCGGTGCGGTTTCAAGCCGATCAGCAGGACCGAGACCATCGCCCAACGCAGCGAGGTGATGACCATGGGCGAGATCTCGCCGACGGCAAGCCGGCTTGCCACGGCGTTGCCGGCCCAGCAGGTCATGGTGAAAACGAGAAAACCGTAGGCCAGACCGGCGGCATGCGCCGGCCCGGCAGTCGGCGCGGGATTCATAAGATTCCGTGCCGGGCGAAGACGACGGCGAGCTTCTCCCCGGCGGCCAGCTCCTCGCGGACGGTATTCTCCGCCACCACCTTCTGCAGCGACAGCTCGATCGCCCGCTCGGCAAGCTCCGCCGGAACGATGACGACGCCGTCGACGTCGCCGAACACCCAGTCGCCGGGTCGGATCGGCACGCCGCCGCATTCCACCGGCACGTCGATGGCCATGACGACGCCCCGCCCCTTGCTGTCGAGCGGACCGATCCCGCCGGAAAAAACCGGGAAGCGCATCTCGCGGATGAGCCGCACATCGCGGACCAGCCCGTCGGTCAGGGCGCCGGCCGCCCCGCGGGCGCGAGCCGCCGTCGTCAGCAGTTCGCCCCATGGTCCGATCCGCTCCTCGCGCGGGCAGGCCAGGACGGCAACGTCGTCGCGGCCGAGGCTGTCCACCAGGGCGATCTCCAGCTCGTAGGGATTGCTCCCCGGCTCGACGTGGTAGACCGGCATGTAGAGAGCGGTGCGCGCCCGGCCGAACAGGACCAGGCCGTCGTCGAGCGGACGGATTCTTGGGGCCAGCGCATGGTGCATGTTGCCCAGCCCGTCGAGAACGTCCGAGATCACGCCGGTGTAAAGTTTCGTCCTCGCCTCGGCGATCAGTTGTTCGTCCATCATTCCCTCGTCGGCATGCAAATGGAACACGTTGCCGTCCCTTAGCCGCTTGATCAGGCCGGGTCTAACGACCGGCGATTATTTGGGAGCGCTCAGACCGGCTCCGAGCGCCTGCGCCCTGCCCTCCACCAGCGCAGGAGGAGCGGCGACGTCCAGACCAGAATCGTGAAGATGCCGAGCCCGGCGGCGATGGGACGCTCGAAGAAGGCGAGAAGATTTCCGTCCGCCTTGATCATGGAGGTCACGAAATTCGCTTCCAGCATGCCGCCGAGCACGATGCCGAGGATGCAGGGAGCGATCGGAATCTCGTTCTCCTCCATGAAGAAGCCGAGCAGGCCGAAGACCAGCATGATGATGATGTTGAACGAGCTGTTGTTGGTCGCGAAGGCGCCGACGATGCAGAACGCCAGGATGCAGGGCATCAGGACGGCACGCGGCACGCGGAGCAGCTGCTTGCCGATCTTGATGGCCCCCCAGCCGAGGGGGACCATGATCAGGTTGGCCAGGATGAAGATGATGAAGACCGCATAGATGTTCTGCGGGTTGAACAGGAAGAGCGTCGGCCCGGGGTTCATCCCCTTCACGTAGAGAACGCCGATGACGATGGCGGTGATGGTGTCGCCCGGAATGCCGAAAACCAGCGCCGGCACCCAGGCTCCGCCCAGCGCCGAATTGTTGGCGGATGTCGATTCGATGATCCCCTCGACATGGCCGGTGCCGTATTTCTCGGGGTTGCGCGACAGCCGCTTGCTGACGGCGTAGGCGACCCAGGCGGCGATGTCGGCGCCGGCGCCCGGCAGCGCCCCGATCAGCACCCCGATCACATTGCCGCGCACCTGCTGGCGCCAATAGACGACCACCATGCGCCCCCAGCCGGTGAACAGGTTGCCGATCGTTGTCTGCGGCACCTCGAGGTTCCGAACCCCGGTGGCGACGCTGCGCAGCACCTCCGACACGGCGAACAGGCCGATCATGGCGGCGATGAAGTCGACGCCGCCGAGCAGGTCGACATTGCCGAAGGTGAAGCGCGGCACCCCGGCCGGATTGTTCAGGCCGATCGTCGCGACGAAGAGGCCGATGGCCAGGCTCACAAAACCCTTCAGCGGCGCACCCGAGCCGATGAAGGCGGCGCAGGTCAGGCCGAGGAGCGCCATCCAGAAATATTCGAAGGAGGAGAATTTCAGCGCCACCTCGGCGAGATACGGCGCCGCGAGGATCAGCACGGCCGTGCCGAACAGGCCGCCGAGCGCCGAGAACAGGAGGTTGGCGCCGAGCGCCAGCTCCGCCTGGCCCTTGCGGGTCATCGCGTAGGCTTCATCGGTGTAGGCGGCCGACGACGGGGTGCCCGGCATGCGGAGGAGCGTCGCCGGAATGTCGCCGGCGAAGATCGCCATGGCCGAGCAGGCCACCATCGCGCCGACCGCCGGCACCGGGTCCATGAAGAAGGTGACCGGCACGAGGAGCGCTATCGCCATGGTCGCGGTCAGGCCTGGAATCGCGCCGACGAACAGCCCAAAAATCGACGCGCCGAGGATCGTCACCATGACGTCCCACTGGAAGACGAGTCCGAAGGCCTGCTCGATCGCGTTCATCGCTTCACCACCGCACCGGTGCGAGCAGCCCCCAAGGCAGGGGCACGTAGAGCTGATTCACGAAGAGGTAATGGATTGCGAAGGTGACCACGACCGACACGACGATGGTGATCAGCCAGCCGACGCCGAGCAGGCGAAACATCACGAGGAGGATCGGCACCATCGTCAGGATGAAGCCGAGCGTATCGGCCGCCAGGATGTAGAACAGGATCGCGGCGACGGTGATGACAACGTTGCGCAAGCCGTGGCGCTCGTGCGCCCAGTCGGCCCACGCGACTGCCGGGCCGCCGTGGCGAACGCCGGAGGCGATCAGCAGGATGCCGCTGCCGGCCAGGCCGGCGGCGATCAATGTCGGGAAGACGGCCGCGCCATATTGCTGGCCCGGTATGTCCGGAAAGCCCTGCGACCAGAACGCCAGCGCCGCCGCAAGGGCGATCAACACGGCGCCGATGATCGCGTCGTTCAGGCGCACGGCGGCTTCAGTCCGACTGGAGTGCGCAAGGCGTCCCCCTCACCCTTTCGCGTCGTCCGCCAAATCGGTGCGGCGGAGCCCCGCCGCACCGGCCATTGCTGCAGTGGCGAGGATATCGCTCCTACTTCGCTAGCCCGACCTTCTTCATGACCTCGCCGAGGTTGGTGTTGCTTTCCTTCATGAAGGCCGCGAACTCATCGCCGGGGGCCCATTTGATCCCGAACCCGCGCCCCCCCATGAACTCCTTGTATTCGGCGCTGTTGACGACCTTCTCCAGCGCCGGAATAAGCACGCTCGTCACCTCCTCCGGCAGCCCCTTCGGCCCGACGATGCCGCGCCAGGCGCCGATATTCCACGCTTTGCCTACGGTCTCCTGCGTGGTCGGCACGTCGGGGAAAGCGGCGTTGCGGTCGCTCGACATGACCGCCAGCGACTTCACCCGCCCTGCATCGAGCAGCGAGCGCGCCTCGGGAATGGAGGCGGGCACCATGTCGACGCCGCCGGCGACCAGATCCTGCAGTCCGGGGGCCGCGCCCTCGCTGGGCACCCAGACGACGGCGGCCGGATCGAGGCCGAGCTCCGACAGCAGGCCGGCTATGGCGAGATGCCAGATGCCGCCCTGCCCGGTGCCGGACGCCTTGAGCTTGCCGGGATTGGCCTTGACCTCCTCGATCAGCGCGCCGAGGTCCGCCCATGGGGCGTCGGCCCGCACGGTCACCGCCGCGGGATCTTCATTGACCAGCGCGAGCGGCGTGTAGTCTTCCCAGGTGAGCTCGGTCAGGCCCTGCCAGTGCATCATGCCGATCTCGACGGTGGCGATGCCCAGCGTGTAGCCGTCGGGCTCGGCCTCGGCGATCGCCGAATGGCCGACCACGCCCGAGCCGCCGGTGCGGTTGACCACGTTGATCGGCTGGCCGATCTCCTTCTCCAGGAGCGAGGCGATGATGCGGGCCGTGGCATCCGTGCCGCCGCCGGCGCCCCAGGGCACGATCAGCGTCAGCGGTCGCTCCGGATAGGCAGCCTCGGCCTGGCCGGCGAGCCCTATCGTGCCGGCCAAAAGCGCCGCCGCCATCGCGGCGATGAAATTGCGTCTCTTCATGAGCTTCCTCCTTTGAAGTTTTTGACGGACCGAATCTTCATCCGCCTCCTTCGCCCCGACATTGCCGGGCCGCACTGCTGGAACGTCGATGGCTTCGCCATGGGTTCCGATCGTTGCCTGGTCATTTCGACAGTGCCCAAGCCCTCCCGCAGCGTCAATGCAGGAGAAGCAGGGGACCGGACTCGCGGCATCCGGCGGCGCCGACGCCGCTCATCGGGACAACGACCTTGCCGTCGCGCCGACATCGGTGAAAAATGCATGCGTCGGCGGAGATTCTTGGTGGGCCGTATTACCTTCACATCCAACCTGCAGCGCCATGTGGCGTGCCCGTCCATGCCGGCGGAGGGCGGCACCGTGCAGGAAGCGCTGGACCGGGTCTTTGCCGAGAACCCGCTGCTCCGGTCCTATCTCCTGGACGACCAGGGGCGCCTCCGTCAGCACGTCAACGTCTTCGTCAACGAATACGCCATAATGGATCGAAACCGGCTGAGCGATCCGATCACGTCCAGCGACGACCTCTACGTCATTCAGGCGCTTTCGGGAGGGTGAGGATCAGCGACATCCTGCACGTCGCCAGCCGCAAGGGGCTGTTCCGCCTCCTGCGGCGCGGCTCGAGCTGGGACGCCGGGCCGCCGGCCTTTCTCGGCGAGCCGGTCACCGCCGTCCTGGCCGACCGGCGCGACGGAACGCTCTACGCCGCCCTCCGGCTCGGCCACTTTGGGGTCAAGCTGCATCGCTCCCTGGATGACGGCGCGACCTGGCAGGAATTGCCGCCCCCGGCGTTTCCCGCCACTCCGGACCCCGACGCGAAGGCGCCAGCGGTCGACATGATCTGGACGATCGCGGCGGGCGGCTCCGACCAGCCTGGCTGGCTGTGGGCCGGAGCGCTGCCCGCCGGGCTCTTCCTCAGCAAGGATCGCGGCGAGAGCTGGTTGCTCGTCGAAAGCCTGTGGAACAGGCCGGAGCGCGAGCAGTGGTTCGGCGGCGGCTTCGATTTTCCCGGCATTCACTCGATCCACCCCGATCCGCGCGACAGCAATCGCCTGACTGTGGGAATCTCCTGTGGCGGCGTGTGGAAGAGCGACGACAGCGGCGGCAGCTGGCGATTGGTCGGAGACGGCCTAAGCGCCGAGTACATGCCGCCGGCCCGCGCCTCCGATCTCGCCATCCAAGACCCGCATCTGCTGGCGCCGTGCCGGGCCGAGCCGGAGACGATCTGGTGCCAGCACCACAACGGCATCTTTCGCTCCACCGACGGCGGCGAGACTTTTGGGGCGATCCGCCCGGTCAGCCCCTCGGGCTTCGGCTTTGCGGTGGCCGCTCATCCGGCGGACCCCGGCACCGCCTGGTTCGTACCCGCCGTCAAGGACGAGTGCCGGGTCCCCGTCGACGGCCGCCTC
Source organism: uncultured Alphaproteobacteria bacterium (assembly GCA_963846475.1). Taxonomy (GTDB): domain Bacteria; phylum Pseudomonadota; class Alphaproteobacteria; order Rhizobiales; family Afifellaceae; genus DASWJZ01. The sequence continues at coordinate 1,539,155 of CAWJVZ010000004.1, forward strand.
GTCGTCACCCGGACAAGAGACGGCGGCCAAAGCTTTGACATTTTGAGCGAAGGATTGCCCACGGGCCGAAGCTACGACCTCGTCTACCGACACGCCCTCGTGGTGGACGGCAGCGGTAGACGGCTGGCGTTCGGCTCGACGACGGGCAATCTGTGGGCGAGCGAAAATGGCGGCGACCGGTGGTCGCAGCTCAGCTCAAATCTGCCGCCGATTGCCCAGGTGGCGTTCGCCTGAGGAGCAGCGCACAGCAAGACACGCTGTCGCCCGGGTTCAGCAGGTCTAATTTCCGGCCTGAGCAGCGGGTGGAGCTTTTGGCCTGCAGGGCTTGCACACCCCTGACTCTCAGGAAGATTTTCTGAATCCTATTAAGGAAATGGAGAGCCGGGGAAAGGATAAGATGTCGGCCCTTGGAGACTGTTCACGATGGTCGAACGCCGCAGAGCGCCCCGGACGCCTGTTAGCGAAACCGCAACGGCGGTGACGCCCAGCCTGTCTGCCAAATGTGCAATCAACGAAATCAGCGCGACCGGCGCCCGCCTGACATTCACCCATGCGCTGATCCTGCCGTGGAAATTCACTTTGCGCTTTGAAGAAGATGGACATGAAGAGACGGTGCAGATGATTTGGCGGAAAGGTGCGGTGGTCGGGGTGAGCTTCTTGCGGCCCATCCAATTTGCTGCTGCCCAGCAGCGTGCTGCGCCGATCTGATATCGTCAATCCGACCCAGAGTGCCGCGTAACCGGCTTGCAGATGAATCCGACTGCGCAGCGCAGAACATCGCGGGTTGGCGCCCAGCCGCTGAATGCTTGTTCCCCGAACACGCAATAGGCGGGATTGTCCACGAAGCGATCGAAGGTATGCTCGCCCGTGCTCATGACGATCGCCCCGCGTGACCGGACGAGGTCGAGCGCCTCGGCGCACCTCATGTCCCGGGTGGAAAGCCGCTGGGCGGGTGCAGTCCCGGCAAAGAAAGCGATGGCGGCGCTCAGAAGGACTGCCCGCGGCAGTGTTCCGAAAAGCTTCAATTGACTGTCTCCACCACCATTGCCCGCCGGTGCGACTATCTCCGCTGCTTGCGATACGAATCCTTCACCTTGATCAGGTCGCCTTCGAAGGTGAACAGATCGCAGCCGTCGACCTCGACCCGCCCGCCTTGCCGGTCCGTGCCGATAAAGCGCCATTGCGAAATACCGCGGTCGCCGGCGACGATGTGGCGGGGGCCGGTCCAGGCGGCCTGCGGAAAGTCCGCGAAGACCGCCGCATACGCCGCGCGCACAGCCTCACGGCCCCTGTGCGCCGCCCCGTCCGCATCGGGCCCTGCCGAGGCCCGGAACTCGCAATTCTCCGCCATGCACGCCATCAGTTCGTCGACCTCGTGCGCGTTCCACGCGTCGGCGAAGCGCTCCATGCAGGCGCGGCGACGGCGCGCGAGGTCGTCGTCGAGAAGCTCCACCTCCAGGAAGGCGAGCGGCGCCTCTGCGTCGTTGACGACGTTGTGCTCGACGCCAGCGTTACGGGCATAGGGAATGCCAGGTGCGAGGTCGGCATTGCGGGTGCCGCCCGGCTCCTCCAGAAGCAGGCGCCCCGGCGTCAGCGGCACGATGACATAGTCGTGCTCGTGGCGGTGCCAGCCGGTCTCCGCGCCGGGCTCGAATGCCCATTCGATCACCCGCACGCGCTCCGTCTCGATGCGCGTAGTCGGCTTCGCGGGGGCTCGCTTCTCCGTCATGACGGGCTTCTCCATCCCACCGGAACGTAACACAGGGCTGGCCCAGCCAAAAATTTTTCCGATTTTGCGATACCGGGCCTGCGCTCGATTATGCCATTCTGCGGGCAAGTGCAGACCTGTCAGGAGCTGCACAGAGGGAGGATCACGAATGAAATCTTCAGTCCCGGCGGCGGTATTTTCCGCCGCCCTGTTCATCCCCGTTGCGCCGGCCGCCGCGGCCGAATGGTATCCCTACAAGGTCGAGGTCTGGGACCCCGCCTTCGACATGGCGAGCCCGCGCACCACGCAGGACTACGTGCCGCGTCGAGAAGGCCTCGAAGCCCTGGGAGATCTGCGTCTCCTTTCCGCACATGAAGGACGCCTACTGGCTCGGCGTCGATTACGGCGTCGCCGAGGAGGCGAAGCGCCAGGGCGTCAAGATGCAGCTGGTCGAGGCGGGCGGCTACACCGAGCTGCAGAAGCAGATCTCGCAGATCGAGGATTGCGTCGCCGCCGGCGCCGACGCGGTCATCATCGGCGCCATCTCCTTCGACGGCCTGAACAACCTCGTATCGGAAATCCGCAAGAAGAACATCCCGGTGATCGACGTCATCAACGGCATCTCGTCGCCGGAGCTTTCGGCGAAGTCGCTGGTCTCGTTCGGCGAGATGGGCGCAAAGGCCGGCGAGTTCCTCGCCGAAGCTGCACCCCGCGGGCTCCGACCCGGTGAAGGCGGCGTGGTTCCCGGGTCCGGCCGGCGCCGGCTGGGTCGAGGCCGGCAATACCGGCTTCATCCGAGCGCGGTCGAAGGCAGCGCCGTCGAGGTCGTCGACACCAAATACGGCGACACCGGCAAGGAAGTGCAGTCGAAGCTGATCGAGGACACGCTCGAGGCCCACCCCGACCTCGACTACATCGTCGGCACCGCCGTCACCGCCGAGGCGGCGATCCCGATCCTGCGCTCGCGCGGCCTCACCGACCAGGTCAAGGTCGTCGCCTATTACTACACGCCAGGCGTCCACCAGGGCATCAGCCGCGGGCAGATCCTCGCCGCGCCGACCGATTCCACGGTGATCCAGGGCCGCATCGCCATCGACCAGGCGGTGCGCATCCTCGAAGGCAAGGACTACCTGAAGCATGTCGGCCCGGCGCTGTTCGTCGTGACGCAGGACAACGTCGAGGATTTCGACACGTCCTCGACGCTGGCCCCCGACGGCTATTCGCCGGTCTTCCGGGTGGAGTGAGGCGACCGTCAAGCGGCCAGAAATGTCCGCACCAATCGCCAGATCGCGGCGACATCGCTACTGATGCCGCCGCGCCGCTCCTTGCCGGGCGTCGGGCTCACCAAGCGCTATCCCGGCGTGCTGGCGCTCGACCGGGTGGATTTCGAGCTCCGCGCCGGCGAGGTGCACGTCCTCTTCGGCGAGAACGGCGCCGGCAAGTCAACGCTGATCTCCATCCTCGCCGGCGCCATCCGGCCGAGCGGCGGGGAAATCCGCTTCCGCGGCGACGCCGGTGCAGCTCGAATTCCGTTCATCAGGCACGGCGCATCGGCATTTCCGCGGTCTTCCAGGAATTCTCGCTGGTGCCGCAGATGACCGTGGCGGAGAACATCTTCCTCGGCGCGGAAACAACGCGGCTGGGCCTCCTCGACCGGCGGAGCCTGCACCGGCGCGCCGAGGAGATCATCGCCCGCCTCGGCTTTCCGCTCCGGGCCCGACGAACGCGTCTAGCGATCTGAGCCGCGCCGAGCAGCAGATGGTGGAGATCGCCAAGGCGTTCCGCTCCGAGCTCTCGCGTGCTCATCCTCGACGAGCCGACGGCCTCGCTGACCGAGCGCGAGACCGAGCAGCTCTTCGACCTGATCGAGCCAGATCAAGCGCCAGGGCGTCGGCATCATCTACATCACCCACCGCATGCAGGAGATCAAACGCATCGGCGACCGCATCACCGTGCTGCGCGACGGCCGCTACGTCGCGACCCTCGACGCCGAGGACGCGCCGACGAAGAGCGAGCTGGTCCGCCTGATGACGGGGCGGGTGATTCGGCGAGATCTTTCCGACCATCCGCAGCGCGCCGGGCGAGGAGGTGCTGCGGATCGAAAATCTCTCGACGCGCGTCGGGCAGCGTGCGCGACGCCTCGCTGTCGGTCCGGCGCGGCGAGATCGTCGGCCTCGCCGGCCTGGTCGGATCGGGCAAGTCCGAGGTGATGCGCGCCGCTTTCGGCGTCGCGCGCGCCGCGCACGGCCGCGTCTTGCTGAAAGGCAAGGACGTGACCGGCAGAAAACCGCGCGAGCTGATGGATCGCGGCCTCTTCTACGTGCCGCCGGACCGCCGCGAGGAGGGCCTGGTCATGATGCGCTCGTGCCTGGAGAACATGACGCTGTCGACGCTCTCCCGCGAGCCGCTTGCGCGTGGCCCCTTCCTCGACCGCGGCGGCCGAGCGGAAGCTCGCGGACAGCCTCGCCGAGCGCATCAACCTGCAGCCGCGCCGCGATCGAACGCGCCGTCGATCATTTTTCCGGCGGCAACCAGCAAAAGGTGCTGCTCGCCAAGAGCCTCAGCCGCCCCGTCGACGTCTTCGTCTTCGACGAGCCGACGGTCGGCGTCGACGTCGGCACCCGCGTGGCGATCTATGGCTTCATCCGCGACCTCTGCGAGGCCGGCGCGGCGATCGTGCTGATCTCCTCCGATCTGCCCGAGATCCTCCACCTCGAGCCACCGCGCCTACGTCTTCTACCGCGGGCGCATCCAGGCGGAGCTTGCCGAAGGCCGGACATCACCGAGGAGAACCTGCTGACGCATTTCTTCGAGAGGAAGGCCGCCTGATGAGCGGCAGCGACGTGGAGACCGGGCGGCCGCGCCGCGGCGCGGATTACTGGATGAAGCAGCGCCTTCATCCGTCTCGGCGTGCTGCCCTTCCTGGTCGTGCTGGCGCTGATCGTCTTCACGCTGATGTCGGACAATTTTCTCACCGTCCGCAACCTCACCAATGTGGTGCGCCAGTCCGTCTATCTGATGATCGTCTCGCTCGGCCAGATGCTGGCGCTCTTGACCGGCGGCTTCGACCTGTCGGTCGGCACCATCCTCGCGCTCACCTCCGTCGTCGGAGCGATGGCGATGGCGGCGATCTACGCCGCGTCCCCGGACATGCCGCTGCTCGCCATCGCCGTCGGCTCGCTGGCCGGCATCGCGGCCGGCACCGCCGTCGGCATCTGCCAACGGCATCGGCGTCTCGGTCTTCGGCGTGTCGCCCTTCATCATGACGCTCGGCATGTCGTCGGTCGGCTTCGGCATCGCGCTCTATCCTCACCGGCGGCGTGCCGGTCTACGGCATGCCCGTCGAGTTCGGCGACATTTTCGGGTTCGGCACGCTGCTCGGCGTGCCGGTGCCGATCTGGGTCGCCGCCATCCTCGTCGTGCTGACCTACGTCCTCGTGAACTGGACGCCGCTCGGCCGGCATTTCTACGCCGTCGGCGGCAACGCCAAGGCGGCGCGAGCTCTCCGGCATCGACACGCGGAAAACCCTGTTCATCACCTACGTGCTGGTCGGGCTGACTCGCCTCGATCGGCGGCATGCTGCTGACCGCGCGGCTCGATACGGGCGAGGCCAATATCGGCGCCTCGATGCCGCTCGAATCGATCGCCGCCTGCGTCATCGCCGGCGTGTCGCTGCGCGGCGGCGTCGGGCGGGTGGAGAACGTCGTGCTCGGCGCGCTGTTCATCGTGCTGGTGCAGAACGGCATGAACCTGGCGCGCATCGAATCCTACCTGCAGACGGTCGTGCTCGGGCTGCTGCTGATCCTCGCCGTCATCGCCGACCGCCTGCGGCTCCGCTACATCGCCGGCGTGAAGGACTGACCAGATGAAATCGCCTCCGATCGAGCGCCGGAGTACGACCGGCCCGAAGAGCGGCGGCAAGCGGGGAGAACGCGGATGACGGTCATCAACTGCGACATGGGGGAGAGCTTCGGGCTCTATACGATCGGCGACGACGAAGCGCTGATGCCGCTGATCTCCGCTCGCCAACGTCGCCTGCGGCTTCCACGCCTCCGACTTCAACCACATGCGCGCGACCGTGCGCCTCGCGAAGGAGCACGGCGTCAAGGTCGGCGCGCATCCCTCGCTGCCCGACCTGCAGGGTTTCGGCCGGCGCGAGATGAAGATGCCGCGCGAGGAGCTCGCCAACTGCATGATCTACCAGATCGGCGCGCTGAAGGGTTTTCTCGACGCCGAAGGCATGCCGCTCAACCACATCAAGCCGCACGGCGCGCTTTACGGCATGGCGGCGCGGATGGAGGAGGTGGCGCACGCGGTCGCCGACGCGGCCGACGTGTTCCGCGTGCCGATCCTCGGCATGGCCGGCACCTGCCACGAGAAGCGTCTACAAGGCGCGCGGCCACGCCTTCGTCGCCGAGTTCTATGCCGACCTCTATCTACAACGACGACGGCGGCCTGATCATCACGCGCAAGCACGATCCGGTGGATGCCGCAGGACGCGGCGGCGCGGTCGCTCCGCGCCATCCGCGAGGGCAAGACGAAGTCGGTCGACGGCAAGGACGTGGCGGTCGGCGCCGACGCGATCTGCGTTCATTCCGACACGCCGAACGCGGTGGAGGTCGCCCGCGCCGTCGGCGAGGCGGTGAGGCCTTACCTGGAAGCCGCGTGACGTCAGCCCTCCACGACACCGATCAGGCAGGACAATATGGCCAAGACAGAAATCCTCTCTCCGCTGCCGGGGACGTTCTACCGGCGGCCGGCGCCCGACAAGCCGTCCTACAAGGAGGCGGGCGACAGCGTCGCCAAGGGCGACGTCGTCGGCCTGGTCGAGGTGATGAAGACGTTCTACGAGGTGAAGGCGGAGGCCGGCGGCAAGATCGATAAAATTCCTCGGCGAGAACGAGGACGCGGTGCAGGCCGGCCAGCCGCTCGCCGAGCTGGACAGCTGAGGCTTTTCGCCGGAATGCCGATCCAAAAACTGCTGATCGCCAATCGCGGCGAGATCGCCGTGCGCATCGTCCGCGCGGCGCGCGAGCTCGGCATCGCCACCGTGCAGGCGCACAGCCAGGCGGACGCCGAATTCGCTCGCCGTGCAGCTCGCCGACGAGGCGGTCGAGATCGGCCCGCCGCAGGCGGCGAAATCCTATCTCAACGTCGCGGCCATCCTGGAGGCGGCGCGAAAGATCGGGCGCCGACGCGATCCATCCTGGCTACGGCTTCCTGTCGGAGAACGCCGCCTTCGCCGATGCCGTCGAGCAGGCCGGCCTGGTCTTCGTCGGGCCGCGCGCGCGAAACGATCCGGCTGATGGGCGACAAGGTCGGCGGCACGGCGCTGCGCGGCGAAGGCCGGCGTGCCGACAGTGCCCGGCAGCGAAGGGCGGATCGACGATCCGAGCATGCGGCGCGCGCGATCGTCGAGCGGATCGGCTGTCCCGGTGATGATCAAGGCGGCGGCCGGCGGCGGCGGCCGGGGCATCCGCGTCGCCCGCGACATCGCCGAGTTCGAGCGCCTGTTGCCGCAGGCGAGCGCCGAGGCGCAGGCCGCCTTCGGCGACGGCGGGCTCTATCTGGAGCGCTTGATCGAGCGCGCCCGCCACATCGAGGTGCAGGTGCTCGGCGACGGCCAGGACGTCGTCCACTGCTACGAGCGCGAATGCTCGCTGCAGCGGCGCCGCCAGAAAGTCTGGGAGGAGGCGCCCTCCCCGGCGCTGCCGCCGGACGTGCGCGAGCGGCTCTGCGCCTCGGCCGTGGCGCTCGCCCGCTCGGTCGCCTATCGCGGCGCCGGCACGCTCGAATATCTCTACGACGACGCGACGCCGGGAATTCTTCTTCATCGAGATGAACACGCGCATCCAGGTCGAGCACCCGGTGACCGAATGGGTCACCGGCATCGATCTCGTCGGCGAGATGCTGCGCATCGCCGGCGGCGAGAAGCTGCGCCTCAGGCAGTCCGACATCGGCTGCCGCGGCCATTCGATCGAGGTGCGCATCTGCGCCGAGGACCCGGCGAACAGTTTCATGCCGGCGCCGGGCCTCGTCGGCGACTTGCGGGTGCCGGGCGGCCCGGGCGTGCGCTTCGATTCCATGCTCTTTTCCGGCTACGCGATCCCGCCTTTCTACGATTCGCTCCTCGGCAAGCTGGTCGTCTGGGGCGAGGACCGCGCCCATGCCATCGAACGCCTGAAGGGCGCGCTTCGCGAGCTGCGCATCGGCGGCGTCAAGACCACGCGGCCGCTCTTCGCCGCGCTCGCCGACGATGCCGAGTTGCGCGCCGGCAAAGTCCACACCGGCTGGCTCGAAGGCTGGCTTGCGACGAACGCATCGAGACTGGCCTGATCAGGGGGAGGGAAGATGAGCATCCGCTACTCGTTCGGCGGCGACGAGCACGTCTTCGTCGAGGTCGACGAGGAGATGTCGCTGCAGGCCTTCTTCACCAGCCTGTCGATGACCAATGCGGTGCGCGAGAGCCGCATCGCCGGGCGTCACCGAGATCTGCCCGGCCAACGCCTCCTTCCAGATCAAGTTCGATCCCGACCGGATCAGCCCGGACGACATGCTGGAGGAGCTGAAGAGCCTGGAGGGCTCGGCCCAGAATTCCGACGCGACGCTGAAGACGCGGATCATCGAGGTGCCGGTCTTCTACCGCGACCCGTGGACGACGGAGACGCTGATGCGCTTCCGCGAGCGCCATCAGGACCCGAAGGCGACCGACATCGAATATGCGGCGCGCATCAACAATTTCGGCTCCGTCGAGGATTTCATCACGGCGCATTCCGGCTCGCCCTGGTTCGTCTCCATGGTGGGCTTCGTCGCCGGGCCTGCCGTTCCTCTACCAGATGGTCGACCGGCCTCGGCAGATCGAGGTGCCCAAATATCTCCGGCCGCGCACCGACACGCCGAAGCTGACCGTCGGCATCGGCGGCTGCTTCGGCTGCATCTATTCGGTGCGCGGCGCCGGCGGCTACCAGATGTTCGGCATCACGCCGATGCCGATCTACGACCCGAACCAGGAGATCAGCTACCTCCGCGAATTCATGATCCTGTTCCGGCCGGGCGACATCGTGAAGTGGAAGCCGATCGACCGCGACGCCTACGACGCGATCGTCCGCCGAGGTCGCCTCAGGCAAGTTCGCGCCGCTGATCCGCGACGTCGGCTTCTCGCTCGACGAGTTCAACAAGGACATCGACGGCACCAACCGCAAGCTCGAGGAGGCGCTCTATGGGCGTTAGAGTGATCGCGCCGGGGCTGGCGACGACCGTCCAGGACCTCGGCCGGCCCGGCTACTACCATCTCGGCATCCCGATTTCCGGCGGCATGGACCGGCTGTGCGCTCCGCGCCGCCAACATGCTGGTCGGCAACGACGAGGGCGCCGCCGCGCTGGAAGCCGTCTTCATGGGGCCGGAGCTGGAATTCACGCAGGGATGCGACGGTCGCCGTGACCGGCGCGGAGCTGACGCCGAAGGTCGACGGTGGGGCGCGCGAGACCTGGACGTCGTTCCGCGTCAAGTCCGGCCAAAAACTCTCCTTCGAGTTCCTCAAGGCCGGCGCCCGCGCCTATATCGCGATCTCCGGGCGGCATCGACGTCCCGGTGGTGCTCGGCAGCCGCTCCACCTATCCGCTCGGCGCGCTCGGCGGCTTCAGGGGCCGCAGCCTGCAGGCCGGCGACGAGCTGCCGACTCGGCGAGGGGCGACGGCGCGGCCGAGGGCCGGAGCGTGCCGCGGCACTTGCGCCGGATGCCGGGCAAGCCGGCCGAGCTCCGCGTCCTGCCGGGCCTCTACTGGCACCGCATCACCGAGGAATCCGGCAAAAACTTCTTCGCGGACACCTGGAAGGTGGCGCCCGAGGCCGACCGCATCGGCTACCGCTTCCGTTCCGGCCGGCCGCTCGCTTTCGTCGAACGCCAGCAGCCATTCGGCGCCGGCTCCGACCCGTCGAACATCGTCGACGCCTGCTATCCCTACGGCTCGATCCAGGTGCCGGGCGGCACCGAGCCGATCGTGCTGCACCGCGACGCGGTATCGGGCGGCGGCTACTTCATGATCGGCACGGTCATCTCCGCCGACATGGACCTGTCGGCCAGCTGCAGCCGCACACCGAGACGAAGTTCGTCGAGGTGGACATGCCGGGAGCGCTACAGGCGCGGCACGACCGCGCGGCGCTGCTCGACCGGGTGCGGCAGGCGCTGGCCTGAGCGCCGGCCGCTCCGTCGCACCGCCGCAGGCGTCATCGGGTGTTGCCGAAATCGCGGGTTTCGGTCGGCCGTCCCGGCGGCATGTTGATCCTTGATTCACCGTTCCGTGGCAGAGTGCATCGGGGTCAACGAGGAATTCACCATGGACCATCGCTCCGCGACGCGTGCCCGCGCCTTCCTGAAGGCGCAGATCAGGTTCAACAACGGCATGTCCACGATGGACTGCGTCATCCGGGATCTCTCGGAAGGTGGCGCGAGGCTGCAGATCAGCGATTCAGTCACGATTCCGAACAGCTTCGAGTTGCATATCCCGAAGAGAAGTGAGACCCGTCGGGCAACTCTGCACTGGCGGACAAGCGAGGAAATGGGTGTCGGCTTTCAAGAACTCCTCACTGAGCAAACCGGACGATTCCGATCTCGCGCAACGGGTGGCGCAACTTGTATCCGAGACCGCAGCTTTGCGGCGGCTCGTCGATGAGATGCGGACGGAATTGCGGTCTTTGGCCCTGGAAGGGTTGAAGAAGGCTGGCTGAACCGTTCCATATGCTTGCCCGCCGCGCTGGCCCCGTCGGATGTTGGATCGACGCTGATCTGGAGCCGATCAGGCGAAGGCGCGGGCGGACCTCCGCGGCTTTCCGGCAGGCGTTGCTTCCGCCACCTCGCCCCGCGACAGCTCGTTGATGATCGGGCAGTCCGGCCTTTGGTCGCCGTGGCAATTCCTTGCCAGGTGGCGGAGCGTTTCCGACATCTCGGCGAGCGCGCGCATTTTCCGTTCCAGCTCGCCCACATGCTCCAGCGCGATCCGCTTGACCTCCGCGCTCGCGCGGCTGCGGTCCTGCCAGAGTGTCAGAAGCTTCGTCATCTGCTCGACCGAGAAGCCAAGGTCGCGGGCCCTCCTGATGAATTTCAGCGTATGGACATCCGCCTCCGAGTAGACGCGGTAGCCGGCCTCGGTCCGGGTCGCGGCGTTGATCAGGCCGATAGACTCGTAATAGCGGATCATCTTGGCCGAGACTCCGGATGCGGCGGCGGCTTGTCCGATGTTCATCCCCGATCCTCCTGAACGAAATGGCGCTGGCTATTCGGCTGGAGCGAGAGCCGGGAGAGGTGCCCCGGTCTCCGCGACGGCCCCGCGGGCGGGCCTGAAACTCTTCAGCCGCAGCGCGTTCGTCAGAACGAACACGCTGGAAAGCCCCATCGCGGCGGCCGCCAGCATCGGCGAAAGCAGCCAGCCGTTGAACGCATAGAGGGCTCCCGCGGCGACCGGGATGAGGCCGACATTGTAGGCGAAGGCCCAGAACAGGTTCTGCTTGATGTTGCGGATCGTCGCCTTCGAGAGCGCGATCCCGGCCGCCACGCCGCGGAGGTCTCCGGACATGAGCACCACGTCCGCCGACTTCGATCGCTATATCGCTGCCCGTCCCGATCGCGACGCCGACATCGGCGGCCGCCAGCGCCGGCGCATCGTTGATGCCGTCGCCGACGAAGGCCACTTTCCGGCCGCCGCCAGCGAGCCGCCTGACGGCGTCAACCTTGCCGTCGGGGAGGACTTCGGCGACCACCTCATCGATGCCGAGGCGCCGGGCGATCGCCTCCGCGGTCCGGCGGTCATCGCCCGTTACCAGCGCCACCGTGAGCCCAAGCTCGTGCAACGCCCTGATCGCTTCCGGCGTCGTCTCCTTCAGAGGATCTGAGACCGCGAGAACGGCGGCAAGCTCGCCGTCGATGGCGGCATAGACGGGCGACTTGCCCTCCTTGGCGAGACGCGCCGCATGGGCTGCAAGGCCCGACAGATCGTGGCCGAGCCGCGCCATCAGGCGATCGGCGCCGACCTCCACCTTGTGGCCGCCCGCCACGGCTTGCACGCCGAAGCCGGGCTCCGCCTCGAATGCGCCGATCGGCTCCAGAGCCAGGCTCTTGGCCTCGGCCGCCCGCACGATCGCCTCCCCAATCGGGTGCTCTGACCTGGTCTCGACCGAGGCCACCAACCGCAGAGCTTCCGTTTCGGAGAAGCCGCCCGCCGCGACGATGTCGGTGAGCTCCGGTCTTCCGAGCGTCAGGGTCCCGGTCTTGTCGAACGCAATCACCGAAGCGTCCCGGAGCGACTGAAGCGCCTGCCCCTGGCGGAAGAGGATGCCCAGCTCGGCCGCCCGGCCGGTCCCGACCATGATCGAGGTCGGCGTGGCCAGACCCATGGCGCACGGACAGGCGATGATCAGGACGGCGACGGCATTGACCAATGCGAAGGACAGTGCCGGCTCGGGGCCGAACGCCAGCCATACGGCGAAGGTCAGCGCGGCCGCGGCGATCACCGCGGGAACGAACCACGCCGTCACCTTGTCGACGAGCGCCTGGATCGGCAGCTTCGCGCCTTGCGCCTCCTCCACCATGCGGATGATTTGCGCAAGCAGCGTATCCGCGCCGACCTTGGTCGCGCGGTAGGTGAAGCTCCCCGTCTTGTTGATGGTGCCGCCGACCACCTCGGCGCGTTCGCCCTTTGCCACCGGAACTGGCTCTCCGGTGATCATGGATTCGTCAACAAAGGACGAGCCCTCGGTCACGGCTCCGTCGACCGGGATCTTTTCGCCCGGGCGCACCAGCACGAGATCGCCGACACCGACCGCCTCGACCGGCAGCTCGACCATGTTGCCGCCGCGGATGACGCGTGCCGTCTTGGGCTGCAACCCGACGAGGCGCGTGATGGCTTCGCTGGTGCGGCCCTTCGCCCGCGCCTCCAGATAGCGGCCGAGCAGGATGAGGGTGACGATGACCGCCGCCGCCTCAAAATAAACGTTTGCCGTGCCGGCCGGCAGCATGCCGGGCGCAAAGGTCGCCACGACCGAGTAGCCCCACGCCGCCAGCGTGCCGAGCGCCACGAGCGAGTTCATGTCCGGCGAGGCGCGGAGCAGCGCCGGAACACCTTTTTGGTAGAACCGGAGGCCGGGGCCGAAGAGAACGACCGTGGTCAGCACGAATTGGACGTACCAGCTTCCCTGCCCGCCCATGGTCGCCATGATGAAATCGTGGACGGCGGGAATGAAATGCGCCCCCATCTCCAGGACGACGACGGGGACGGTCAGCGCGGCCGCGACTATCAGGCTTGTTCTGAGACGGAGGATTTCCGCTTCGCGGTTCAAGGCTTCTTTGTCCGAGGTATCGCCGGACCCGGCGGGGCGCGCGTCGTATCCGCTATTGCGGACCGCCTGGATCAGCTCGCCGACGTCGACGGCGCCGCCGGCGGTGCGGACAGTGCCCCGCCCCGTGGCGAGATTGACGGTCGCATCGGTTACGCCCGGCACGGTCTTGAGCGTCTTCTCGATCCGCGCGACGCACGACGCGCAGCTCATGCCGTCGATCGCCAGCTCGACGCTCGTCTCCGGCACGGAATAGCCGGCGCCTTCGATCGCCTTGACCACGGCGGGCGTGTCCGGCTCTCCCGCAAAGGTGACCTCGGCACGCTCGCTCGCGAGGTTGACGGACGCGGAGGAGACCCCGGGCACGTTCTCGATGGCGCGCTCGACCCGGCCGACGCACGACGCGCAGCTCATGCCTTGAATGGCGAAGCGGCGGATGGTCTCTGCGCCGCTCTCCCCGTGCGCCGGGCGGCTCGACGATGCGATTGCAGAACTCACGTGCAGCTCCCTCTCTCAGGGTGGTGCAGGGACAGATGGACCTTCCCACCATTGGAGGGTCAAGGGCTCATTTCGCATATATTGGAGACAGCCGCCGTCGCAAGCGCGGCTAATGCCCGCGGTGGAATTGGTGCACCACCGCGTGGCCACGACCGCGGGCGATCAGCCACCTGTTCACCGGAAAGGCGGCGACGCCCGCCACGGCAAGCGCGAAGGCCAGACTCGCCCAGAACAGGGGGTCCGAGAGCCCGGCATCCATGGCGCCGGGAATAACCAGCATGATGGCGTTGTCGACGATCTCCATGATGGTGATGGAGATCGTGTCCGCGGCAAAGGCCAACTGCAGCGCGTTGGACAGCGCGAGCCGGCTCTTCAGAAGCGGGATCATCGTCAGGGCATAACCGAAGATGAAGGCAAGCACGACCGCCAGCGCGATCGTGGCCGCATTCCCCCAGCCCAGCGCCGTCCCTATGACGAGCCCCAGGACCTCTCCGATGGCACACCCGGTAAGACAGTGGACGGTCGCGCTGAAGGCCAGGCGGTTCAGCGGAACGGTGCCGGCGGGGGACTCAACGGCGTGGTGTGCATGCCCATGGTGAGAATGATCGGTCATGATCGTGCGCCCTTGGAATTGAACCGCATTAGCGCGGCTGAGCAGAAGGCGTAAGGCTTCCCATCATGGGAAGGTCAATACCCTTCCTGCGTCGAGACCGGTGCTGCTGAGAAGGTGGCAGGCGATGCAGGCTCGCCGGATACCGCAGCGAACAAACCGCACGAGCAACTGTGTTGGAGGATGTCAAGCGGTGTGGGGATGGAAGGGCTGTCGGTCACGCAAGGCGGCGTTGAGGGCGACGAGGAGCTTGCGGGCGATGGCGATGAGGGCCTGCTTGAAGGATTTGCCGGCGGCGCGGAGCTTGGAGTAGGCGGCGTGGTAGAAGCGGCCGCGGCGGATGGCGCCGAGGGCGGCCATGTAGAGAGCGTCGCGGACCCGCTTGCGGCCGCCCCAGATGCGGCGGGTACCCTTGAGCGCGCCGGAATCGCAGCTGAGGGGTGCGAGGCCGGCGAGCGCGGCGACCGCCCTGCGACTGAGCTCTCCGAGTTCCGGCAATGCGGCGAGGAGGACGGCGACAGTGACCGGGCCGACGCCAGGGGCGGAACGCAGGAGGCGGCGTCGGCGGCGAGTGCCGGGCTTGCCTCGATGACGGCGGCGATCTCCGCCTCCATGCGGCGGATCTGCCGGCCGAGCACGCCGATCACCTCGTCCAGGCTGTCGGCGAGGAAGGAGGTGGGCTTGGCGGCGCGCCGGGTTCGCTCCCCTTTGCGCATCTCCACCAGTTGGTCGCGCCCGGCGGTCAGCTCTTGCAGCTTGAGCCCCTCCGCGCCGACGTGGCGGGTCGGCACGAGCGGCAGCGCCGCGCCATAGGCCGCCATATGGCGAACGGCAGCGTCAAACGGCAGATCCGCACCTTCAAGACGACGACAAAGGAGCTGCTTGCGTTGTCGCAATGGGTGGGCTCGGAAGGCTGCACGCATGTCGCCATGGAGGCGACCGGCGTTTACTGGAAGCCGGTCTGGCACATCCTGAGCGACGGCGATTTCGAGCTGGTGCTGGCGAATGCGGCGCATGTGAAGAACGTGCCGGGCCGCAAGAGCGACACCAACGACGCAACCTGGCTGGCCGACCTTCTGGCGCATGGCCTCATCCGCGGCAGCTTCGTGCCGGATGCCCCGACGCAGGAGATGCGCAACCTCTTGCGCACCCGAAAGCAGCTCGTGCGCGAACGGACCAGCCATGTGCAGCGGCTGCAGAAGACGCTGGAGGACGCCAACATCAAGCTCGACTCGGCTGTCTCCGATGTGATCGGCGTGAGCGGCCGGGCGATGATCGAAGCCCTCATTGCCGGCGAGAGCGATCCCGGCAAGTTGGCTGAGTTCGCCCATCGGCGGCTCAAGGCATCGCCGGAAGAGCTTCGCGAGGCGCTGCGTGGCCGCGTCACCAAGCACCACCGCTTCCTGCTTCGCCTCCACCTCAAGCAGATCGATGCCCTCGATGCCGCCGTCGTCGAGATCGATCGGGAGGTGAATGATAGCCTCGAGCCCTTTCGCACCAGCGTCCAGCTCCTGAGCACTATTCCCGGGATCAGCCAGCTCAGCGCAGCGGTGATCACCGCCGAGATCGGCATCGACATGAGCCGCTTCCCCACCGAGGGGCATCTCATCTCCTGGGCCGGCCTTTGCCCCAAGAGCGACGAGAGCGCCGGAAAGCGGCGGTCCACCCGCATGCGCAAGGGCGCCCCCTGGCTCAAAACCATGCTGATCCAGTGCGCCTGGGCCGCGACCCGCAAGAAGGGCAGCTACCTACAGGCGCAGTTCCATCGCCTGCGCTCCCGGCGCGGGGCAAAAAAGGCCATCGGCGCCGTCGCCGCTTCCATCCTCACCGCCGCATACCACATGCTGAGCAACGGAACCCTCTACCAGGACCTTGGCGCCGATCACTTCGATCGTCGCGCCAAAACGGCGCAAACAAAGCGTCTCGTCAACCGACTTCAACGGCTCGGATATGCCGTCCAGATCATCCCCATCCAACATGATCTCGGACATGTTTCTTTCTAGAGCATGCGCATGTTCGGGCGATGTTCGGCATCGAGGATTTTTCCGGGAAGCTGAACGGCAACCGGGCTCTAGGGGAACTCCTTCATCTTGAACATTACGGCGCGGGTCGGGTGGATCAGAACCTGTAGCCGAGCGACAGATGGCCCTGGTGCGATGCGGCGTCGCCGGAAAAGGCGCCCTGGTAGTGGCTGCTGAGCGTCAGGCCCTGCGACAGGGCTATGCCCACGCCCGTGCCGACCGTCAGCCAGTCTTCGCTGCCTTCCGGACCGAGCACCGTGAAGGACGTCCCCGGCGCGCCGGCAAGCACCAGGTCCTGATCCGGCGTGTCGTCGCCGAAGGCGTGCTCCCACAGGATGCGCGCTTCCGCCGTAACCAGGCTCGTGCCGACCGCCCAGCGTCCGCCGAGCGCGATGCCGATGCCCGCCTCGACCCGCGAAAAATCCTCCGAGTCGATGGTGAGGTTGAGCGAATCGGCGCCGCTCTCCTCGGCGTCGTCGTGGCTGCCCCACAGGAGGTCGGCCGTGGCGAGCGGCGCCACGCTCATCCGGCCGAGGCCGAACCGGTAGGCGGCCTCGCCGGAGAGGGCGAAGCTGTGCCCGTCGTAATCCGCTTCCGCCGTGCGGTCGATGCCGTCGAAGGCGATCTCGCGCTCCGTCTCGATGTCGTGGAAGCCGTAGGCCGCGGCGGCCGACAGCCGCAGGCGCTCGTTGTCCCAGGCGCCGTAGAGGCCGAGATGGACGCTGGAGATGTCGGCGGAGGACTGCCGCTCCGAGACGTCGGCATCGGTCGTCGTATAGCCGGCCGAGATGCCGAGCATCGCCGAGGCGTTCGGCAGATCGAACGTGCCGTCGACGCCGCCCGCCAGGCCGCCGACATCGTAGTCGAGCTCGGCCGCGTTGCCGTCGCCGTCGATCTCGCCGGTCTCGCCGAGCACCGCCGCCCAGACGCCGTAGAGCCGGCGGTCGGCCGCCGGCCCGTCGATCATTGCTGCCGGCGCGTCGACCGCGAGCGCGTGCGGCGGCAGCCCGCCCTCTGTGCCACCCATCGTATAGCCGAGCGGCGCCACGTCGAAGCCGAGCGCCGCCGACCCGGCCAGCACGCCTGCGCGCCGCTGCAGCGTCGAGGCAAACAGCTCGCCAATATCGAGGACCGTGTGCTGCAGCGACGCATGGATCTCGCCCGAGGCGAGGTCGAAGGCCTCGCGCGCCTCCTCTTCGTTCAGGAACAGCAGGCTGTTGAGGACAAGCAGCGAATCGGAGCCCGGCGTGGTGTCGAATTCTTCCAGCGCGCCCGCTGTCTGCCGCTGGTTGAACGTCTCCGCCACGGAGGTGAAGTCGGCAGCCTGCGTCGTGTTCAAGACCACCTGCGTGGCATCGTAGGCGAGCGTGAAATTGAGGAAGGCGGAATCCTCGCTGACCCCCTCGAACTGTCCCGTCACGCCGCCCTGGGCGCTGAGGATCAGGAAAGCCTGGTTGATGGCGAAGGAGGTATCCGGGTCGAGCAATTCGACCGCGACGGTGCCGCCGTTCAGCGTCGCCGTGCCGGTCGCCTCGATGCGGTCGGAGGTGCCGTCGGCGGCGATTTCCACCTCGTAGAACGAGCCCGAATTGAAGGTGAGGTCGCCGGCGACATGCAGCGTGCCGATCGAGTTGCCGGGCGCGACGGTGCCGCCCGACTCCGCCGTGAAGCCGCCGACCGTGCCGGTGCCGCCGAGCGTGCCGCCGTCCAGCACGTCTACCCCGCCCAACAGCGAGCCGTTCACCAGGAGCGTCCCGTCCCGCACCACCGTCTGACCGGTGAAAGTGTTGTTGGCGGTCAGGAGCAGCGTGCCGAGGTCGGTCTTCACCAGCCCGCCCTCCCCGGTCAGCTCGGAGGCGATCGTCGCGAGGAAACCTGCCCCGGGAGCCGTGCCGTCGCCGACGCGGAAGATCGACTCCGCCTGGCTCAGGAAGATCGGGTCGCCCTCGATGCGGTAGCCGTCCACGGCGAATTGCATGCCGGTCACGCCGACCGGGCCGGCGCTGTCGTCGACCGTCACCGTCCCGGGGTCCGCCGTGAAGATCGCGAAGCCCGGCTGCGGGTCCATCGCGCTGTTGACGTTGCCGTTCTGCACCGTCCAGTTCGGCTCGAAATTGTTCCAGATGCCCGAGCCGCCGTCGACCTCGCCGTCGTTGCGATTGGCCGGATCGCCGCCGTCCCAGAAGTTCACGTCCTGGCCGGCCGTGGTCAACAGGTTGACCTGGTTGGCCACCGCGGTCTGCACTTCGAAATCGCCGGCGTCGCCGGCCGGGACAGACCCGATCGCCAGCCCGTTGTCGGTGAGCGTGCCGCCGTAATTGAAGATCCGGTAGATGCCGGGGCCGAAGCCGCCCGCGTCTGTGATGTTGAGGATGCCGTCGAGCGTCAGGTTGCCGCCGACGTTGACGAGGTCGTTGAAGCCGCCGCCGACCACGCCGGGCGGGCCCAGCTGATAGTTGAGGAAGGAGTTCGGCGACAGGTCCAGCGAGCCGATGCCGAGCGTGCCGGGGCCGTTGACGATGCCCGGCGAGAGTGTCCCGCCGTCCGCCACCGTCACGTTGCCGCTGATCGTGCCGATGCCGCCGATCGTGCCGCCGGTGAAGACATCCACGTCGCCGGAGTTGAACGCGTTCACCAGCAGCGTGCCGCCGGTCACGAAGGTCCCGCCGGTATGGCTGCTGTCGCCGTTCAGCGAGGTGATGCCGGACCCGGCCTGGGTGAACGCGCCGATGCCGGTGATGCCGCCGTTGATGGCGAGGTTCTGGCTGCGGGCGACGGTGAACGTGCCGTCGTTGTCGACGCGGCCGTTGATGTTGCCGACGCCGCCGAGGATGTTGAGATTGGCGTCATTGATATTGATGGCGGGGCCGCCGGTGCCCGTGATGTCGCCGTCGAAGCTAAGCCCCGTTGTGCCGCCGTTCACCGACAGGCCGAAGATCCCGCTGATCGCGCCCGAGGTGGTGACGCTGTTGTTGACGCCGCCCGTGAGAAGGACACCGCCTCCGGCGGCTGAGACGTCGCCGGTGAGGACGACGACCAGGTCGCCGTTCGAGGTCACCATCACGATGCCATCGCTGTTGGCACCGGTGGTGGTCACCGCGCCGCTCCGCACCGTCACGTTGCCCACGCCGACCCCGGCAAGGATACCGTGGCTATTGGCGCCCGCGGTGGTGACCGCGCCGCTGGTCACCGAAACGTTGCCGGCGTGATAAGCGCCATAATAGTCGCGGACATAAGCACCTATTCCAACGGAACCGTCGCCGGTGGTGCTGACCGCGCCGCTGGTGACCGTCACGTTGCCGAGTTCGGTTTGGGCCCTGATGCCGATGCTGTTCGCACCCAGTGTCGTGACCACGCCGCTCGTCACGATTGTTTCGCCGGCAGTGTAGACGCCGCCCAATGCGAAGATTCCGTTGCTGTCGGCCCCTTCCGTGTTCACCTCGTCGCTGACGATGCTGATGCTGTGGCCGCGGACGAAAATGCCTTCGCTGTCGTCGCCTTGCGTATGCACCAGGCCGCTGTCGATCAGAATGTCGCCGAAGAAGCTGTCCGCGAGAATGCCGTTCGTGCTGTCGCCGTCGGTGATGACCCGATCGCTGCTGATGGTGGTTGCGCCATTTACCGTCGAGGAGAAGATGCCGACGCCGCCATCTCCGCCTCCGGTTATTTCGACCGTGCCGCTGTCGATGGTCGCGTTGCCTTGATGCGCGACGACGTTGATGCCCTGCCCGGTCGAGACGACCGAGTTGCTCGTCACATAGACGGACCGGGAGGGATCGAAGCTGAAGTCCCCGTTGAAGACAGAGGCGTCGGCAACGATTCCGAAGTTGTCGAAGCCCTCCGCTACGACCGAGTTGCTGACCACCTCCACGCCGCCGTAGCGGCTGCTGGCAAAGATGCCCCTGCTGTAATCGCCCGCGGTGCCGATCGTGTTGCTGTCGATAGTGATGGAGCCGTTCTCGGAGATCGCATGGATGCCGTGACTTTGGCCGGCGAACGTGCCCCCCGCCGTCGTGACGCTGCCGCTGGTGATGACGACGTTGCCGTCGAAATAGGCGCGCGCGTAGATGCCGGCGCTCGCGTCACCCAAGGTCGAAATCGTGTTGCTGATGATTCTCAGGCCGTCGGTGCCGCGCGCGAAAATGCCGCCGGCATTGTCGGCGCCGGTCGTCTGGATCGAGTTGCTCTGGATGACGATGTCGCCGTCGCCGAAGGTGTAGGTGTCCGGACCGAGGTACTGGCCTTCGATGAAGGCCGAGATTCCCCGCGCATTGTTGCCGGCGGTGGAGATCGTGTTGCTGATGACCGTGACGTCGGTCACCGGGGAACGGGCGATGATGCCCAATGCGCCGTCGCCGGTCGTCTCGACGGAACCGCTGTCGACATAGACAGTGCCGACAACCACCTCGTTGGGAAACGGGAATATCTGCGCGTCGATGCCGATCGAACTGGTGCCGCTCGTGGTAACTGTATTGCTGATGACGCTCACGTCATCCACGGCCGCGATTGCCAGAAGGCCAGTTGAAAAGTCGCCGGTCGTCGTGACCGTGCCCGAGTTCGATCGCTACCTCGCTGTTCTCGGAAAACGCGATGATGCCGGTTGAATTGTCACCCGCCGTGGTGACGCTGTTGACCGTCACCCTGGTGCCGGTCGGACTCGGTGGAACGCCCGGAAGGATGAAATTGCCCTCCTCCGCGGAGATGCCATCCGAGTTGTCGCCTAGCGTGGAGACAGTATCGGCGGTGACGGTCGTCGTGCCGCGGCCGCTCGCAACGATGCCTCGGGACGTGGCTAGGGTTGTTGAGACGTCATCGACCGCAACTGTCACGGTGCCGTCCGTGGCCACGACGTCGACGCCGTCGTGAGAGGCGGCGTTCGTGGTGATGCTTGTGTTCGTCCCCCCCTGCAGGCTGAGGTCGACGCCCGCCGTGCTCGAGCCGATCTCGACGCCGTTGGGCTGAGCGGGCGTGCCGTTGTTGATGACCACGACGCCCGGCTGCAGGACCACCGTGAGATCCTCGACCACCGGGTCGTAATCGATGCCGGCAGGGAAGGTGTTTCCGGCCGGCGTGCAGGTGACCGTGCCTCCCCCCGGCGGCGGCGGGCCGCATTCGTTGGCCGCCAGCGCCGGCGTCGAGGCGGCGAGGACGAGGCCCAAGGCAGTGCCGAGCAGCAGCGAGTTGCGCGAGACCTTGCCGGTGCTTGAGGGTGCGCCCAGGGAGGGCGCTGCCGAAAACGTACGATCGCCGCAAGACCGCAGCCGCCGGACCTCGGAAAATCCCGAGCCACTCTGCATCGCCACCCCCCGAGCCCCTTCGGCAATCCGGCGCAACAGCCGGGCCGCGTTCTATTTTGAGGCCAACAGTTCTGCCTTAGCTTGTATTCGGCGGTTGCGGCACCCGCCAGCCGAGTCGGGCGGCTGCGGCCGTGATTGCGGGCCGGCTGTGGCCTTCCCGCAACAAACCCCTGGTTCAATTGGAGCCCGCGGCTGTCTGGACCGCGGAGGATCTGGCGTGCCTGCGTCTATCGAGCCGCAATCTCCGGCACGGCCGGCATCAGCTGGCCGAACTCCGGATCGAACGAGATCAGGCTCTGGATGTCCGGCGAAGCCACCCCCAGCGCCATCGGGCATTCCGCGTCCTGGATGATCGCGACGTCGAACAACTCCTTCACGTTGCCCTGCAGCCGGATCCATTCGACGATGTCGCCGCTCCTGAGATTGATGATGTAGACGCCGCACCAGGGCTCGCCGTCGCGCGCCTTGATCTCGTCCTGCAGCGCCAGCCCGGTGAAGGCGCCGTCGCGCGGCAGCGACACCGTGACGATGGCGTGGCCCCGGTGCAGCGCCAGGCCGCGCAGAAAACCGGGGCAGAAGGCGACGTCCTCCTTGCGGCCGGTTTCCGGATCGATGCGGATTAGCCAGCCGCGGCCGGAATCGAGCGCCCAGACCTGCCCGTCGGCGGCGATCCGCGGGCTGTGCGGCATGGAGAGCTGGTCGGTGACGATGCGGTCGTTCCGCACGTCGATCAGCACGCCCCCTTCGTGGCGCCGCTCCCGCCAGCCGGTCAGCACGTCGGTCCGGCTGATCGCGGTGACGTAGCGCGGAAAGCCGTCCTCCATGGCCAGGCCGTTGAGGTGGCAGCGGTCTTCCGCCGCCAGCCGCGAGATGAAAGCGGGCTTCCAGATCGGCTTGAACCCATGGGTGCGGCTCAGCGTCGCCAGGCACGAGTACTTCGTGTTGACGAAGACGACGCGGCCGTTCCGGTCGACGCTCAGCTCATGGATGTCGACGTCGCCGGTCGTCTGGGCGTTGCGCGGCACGAACAGCCGGTCAAAATTCTGGTTCGCCCGCTCGTGCGGCGCCAGCACGTTCTCCAGCCGCCAGACCTGGAAGAGCGAGGCGAGATAGATGCGCTGCGGCTGCGCGTGCAGGCCCATGGCGCGCACATAGTTCTGCTGGTGGAACGAGATCTTTCGGTTCGGAAGCACGCCAACGAGAAAAAGCTGCCCGGTCTGATACGACGTGAAAGCGACGCTGCACCGCTGGCGCGTCAGCCAAGCGGCTAGCCCGCGTGAAACGCCGATCGCCGTCTCCCCCGCCCGCACCTGTGGCGGCACGGCCGCGGCCGGCGCCTCCGCGATGGAAACTTCGGAGGCGGGCGCGGTCTCCAAGGCCGCACCTTCTTTTCCCTGCGAATGGGGCTCGTCCATCGTTCGCTTAGGCCACGCCTTCTCGCGGGAGACAAGAGCGAACCATTGGGAGGCGGCCCGGCCGGGTAATCGCCAGCCGGACCGAGAAGCGCCCGCTTACCTCAAATAGTCCGACAGATAGGCGCAGGTGCCGCGCAGCTCGGCATCGAGGCCGGCATGGCGGCAGCCCCGCGCAAAACGCCTGAGTTGGCGCTTGGATAGAAACTTGCGGACCTGCTCTCGCTGCTCGTCAGTGAGGTTCGCGAAATCTTCGATGGTGAGCGAGCGTGCGGCATCGATGTCGACCGTCATGGCCGTCGGGCCGGCCGGGCTGCTCGGCTCGGCGCCGCTACTACCCGTATCGGCCGTGGCAGTGTTCGCCCTATCGCTTACACCGCTGCCGACCCCTGAATCCCCGCCGGCGCCGATGGCTACGCCGGCGCTAATGCCGGAGTCGCTCTCGCCGATCGATCCAGAGCCGTCGACGCTGGCGCTGACATCGGCCGCCGCCGCTGAAGTGCGTTCGGAGAGCTTGCCCGCATAGGCGGTCCCCAGGCTCAAAACTACTATGATTGAAGCGAGAGAACCGACACGTTTGAACATCTTGAGAGCCTCTCGCTGAACGGGACCTGGCAAGCGAACGCTTGAGACTCCGCGGCTGTTCCCGTCGGATGCGGGTCGTGCGGGCAGGAGGCGGCGAGACGCCGTGACCGGGGTCCCGAGCGCGGCGGGTTACCCCCGTGGTCGGCGAAGATCCTGTTCAACATCGGCGTGAAAGCCCCTTGCAGCTCGTCGAGCACGCTCGCACGTGGGGCTCGGTCGAAATCATCAATCACCCTGGGACAGAAACCGCGACCTAAGGCCGTCTTTGTGCTAAAAGTGGGCAATGGAAGCTGGGCTGTTTGAAATCGCCGCTAGTGTAAGGCTTGCGCTCGGCGCGGGCGTTCCGCCTGTCCAAGCTTTCGCCATGGCGTCAGGCGTCCCGCCTGCGGTTATCGCTGAACACGAGGCGGGCCGGCGAGAGTTGACGCGGGACGAATGCGACGCGCTCGGGCTTGCGCTCGGCGTGCCTTGCGAACTGCTCCTCGATCCGAGCGGGGCCAGCAATCGGCGTAGCATCGTCGAAGGCGAATATCGAACCGGCATTTGAGAATGCGGCGCAAGCAACCTCTCGACCGCATGACAGCGGCAGACAGCCTGATCACGCTGCTCGGCCACTTGGATGTTGAGAAATTCCCAAGCGAAGAACGGATGGCGGTTGCCATCGTTCAGATCGAGGCAATCGACGAGTGGCTTGCGGCATATCTGGAGATGCGAGCCGTTCCCGGCGTTACCGTCCCGGTACGCGTGCTGCCCGAACAATGTGAAATCTGATGCAGATGCCCTGTGGGCGAGCGCGGCTGGGCATTTAGCTCCATCTACTCCTGGCCGAATTGGGTCGTCGCGTTACCAGCCGAACTGCCGCTTACTCGCTCCCCTACCGGACTTGGTGGAAACACAAGCTTTTGCTTTCCTTGGACGATGCCCACAAAGTTTTTGGTGCCCCTGGCCGGACTCGAACCAGCACGCCCTTGCAGGCAACAGATTTTGAGTTTGCCGCGTCTACCATTCCGCCACAGGGGCCTCTCGGCCGTTGCGGCCGATCCTTGACGCCCGCCTTTACACGCTCACCGCCAACGCCGCAACGCGGCGGTTGTCGCTCACCTCAGTCGATGAAGCCGAATTTTTCGCCCATCCTGTGCCGGGTCTTCACCCAGCGCTGCGTGCCCGTATGGGAACGCGTGACGATGCTGTGGGTCGTGGCGATGCCGGCGCGGAAGCCGACGCCGTCGAGGAGGCTGCC
The DNA here is from genome assembly GCA_963846475.1 of uncultured Alphaproteobacteria bacterium. GTDB lineage: Bacteria > Pseudomonadota > Alphaproteobacteria > Rhizobiales > Afifellaceae > DASWJZ01. Next base: position 1,563,856 of record CAWJVZ010000004.1, read on the forward strand.
GTCGGTCACGCCGGTCGCCGCGAAAAGCACGTCGCCCGCCGCCATGTCCGGCGCGGAATAGACCCGGCCCGGATCGGTGATGCCCATCCGCTCGGCGCGCGCCCGCTTCGCATCGCTGTCGACGATCAGCCTGCCGCACATCTGGCCGCCGATGCAGCGGAGCGCCGCCGCGGCAAGCACGCCCTCCGGCGCGCCGCCGGTGCCGAGATAGATGTCGATGCCGGTCACCTCCGGATCGGTGGTGTGGATGATGCCGGCCACATCGCCGTCGCCGATCAGCCGGATCGACGCTTCGGTCGAGCGCACCGCCGCGATCGTCCCGGCGTGGCGCGGCCGGTCGAGAATGCAGGCCGAGATGTGGCGTGGCCGCACCCCCTTGGCGTCGGCGAGGCGGCGGATCGCCTCGTCCGGCGCCATGTCCAGGTCGACTAGCCCCTCCGGATAGCCCGGACCGATGGCGATCTTCTCCATATACACGTCGGGCACGTTGAGGAGGCGACCCCTATGGGTAACGGCGATGACGGCAAGCGAGTTCGGCAGGTTCTTGGCGCAGATCGTCCTGCCTTCCAGGGGATCGAGCGCGATGTCGACCTCCGGCCCGTCGCCGGTGCCGACCTCCTCGCCGATGTACAGCATCGGCGCCTCGTCGCGCTCCCCCTCGCCAACCACGACCCGGCCACGGATGGCGAGGCGATTCAACTCGGTGTGCATGGCTTCGACCGCCGCCTGGTCGGCGAGCTTCTCGTCGCCCCTGCCGCGCACCAAAGCGGCAGCGATCGCTGCCCGCTCGGTGACGCGGAGAACCTCCAGCGTGAGCACGCGCTCCATGGGGTGGTCGCTCGGCGGCATTCCCGGTCTCCGGCTCTCAGAGGGCCTCGATGCGAATCATCTGCGGGCGCCCAAAAATCTCGCCGTCGGCTTCGATGATGCGCAAGGCGCCGCGCACCGCATGCTCGGTAGTGGAGTGCGTGATGATCGTGACGGGCTGAAGAAGCTCGTTCTCGTGCCTGGGCGCAGTGCCGGGAGGCCGGTTCCGCTGCACGATGGAATCGAGCGAGATTCCGGCCTGCGCCATCCGCGTGGCGATTGCCGCAAAGGCGCCCCGGCGGTCGCGCACCTTGAGACGGAGATAGTAGCCGCCCTCGTGCGCCTGCAGCGGCGCCTGGCGGTAGGGCTCCAGGCTCGCCGCCGGGCGCCCGAGTGGCGGCACGCGCACGCCGCGCGCCAGATCGATGATGTCGCCGACCACCGCCGAGGCGGTGGCGTTGCCGCCGGCTCCGGGGCCGGACAGCATCACGGAACCGATGAAGTCGCCTTCGACGGAAACCGCGTTGGTGACGCCGGAAATGCGGGCGATGTCGCTGTCGCGCGGCACCATGGTCGGGTGGACGCGCTGCTCGATACCGTGATCGGTGCGCTGCGCCACCCCGAGCAGTTTTATGCGGTAGCCGAGCTCGTCGGCGGCCGCGAGGTCCTCCGGCTCGATCGCCGAGATGCCCTCGACGAAGATCGCGTCGCGGTCGATCTCGCAGCCGAAGGCGACGCTGGTCAGGATGGCGAGCTTGTGGGCAGTATCGAGACCTTCTACGTCGAAGCTCGGATCGGCCTCGGCATAGCCGAGCGACTGGGCTTCCTTCAGCGCCGAGGGATAGCTCATCCCCTCCTCCATCCGCGTCAGGATGAAATTGCAGGTGCCGTTGAGGATCCCGGTGAGGCGAGTCAGCCGGTTGCCGGCGAGCGCCTCGCGCAAGGTCTTGATGATCGGGATGCCGCCGCCGACCGCCGCCTCGAAGGCGAGCTGGGCACCGTGCTCCTCGGCGAGCCGGGCGAGCTCCACGCCATGCGCGGCCAGGAGCGCCTTGTTGGCGGTGACCACACTTTTTCCGGTTCCGAGCGCCGCCCTCACGCTGTCGTAAGCGGCGCCGTCGGCGCCGCCGATCAGCTCGACGAAAACGTCGATACCGTCCGCGCGGGCGAGGCTGACCGGATCCGCGTGCCAGGCGATGGCGGCCATGTCGAAGCCGCGCTCACGGCCGCGCTCGCGAGCGCTCGCCGCCGCGACCTCGACGGACCGGCCGAGCTGCGCGGCGAGGCCCGCACCATGGCGTTCCAGCAGGCGGATGACGGATGCGCCGACGGTGCCCAGTCCGGCGATGCCGAGCCGCAGCGGTTCCCCCATGAATCGACCCTGCCGGGAGCCAGTCAGCGCGTCGCGCTGAGCGGCACGACGTTGTGCAACGTCTTGTCGGCCGAGGCGAGGAAACGGCCGATGTTGCGCGCCGCCTGGCGGATGCGCTGTTCGTTCTCCACCAACGCGATGCGCACATGGCCGTCGCCGTGTTCGCCGAAGCCGATGCCGGGGGCCACCGCGACATCGGCTTTCTCGATGAGGAGCTTCGAAAACTCCAGGCTGCCGAGCTCGCGAAATCTTTCGGGGATCGGCGCCCAGGCGAACATGGAGGCGGAGGGCGCAGGAATCGGCCAGCCGACCCGAGCAAAACATTCCACCATGGCGTCGCGGCGCTTGCGGTAGATCGCCCGCATCTCCTGGATGCAGTCGTCCGACCCGTTGAGCGCTGCCGCGGCGGCGACCTGGACGGGAGTGTAAGCGCCATAGTCTAGATATGATTTGACCCGCGACAAGGCGGCGATGAGCCGCTGGTTGCCCACCGCGAAGCCGATGCGGAGCCCGGCCATCGAAAACGTCTTCGACATGGAGGTGAATTCCACCGTCACGTCGAGCGCGCTGGGCACCTGCAGTACCGACGGCGGCGGATCGCGGTCGTCGAAATAGACCTCGGCATAAGCGAGGTCGGAGAGGACAAACACCTCATTGCGGCGCGCGAACGCAATGACGTCGCGGTAGAATTCGAGGTCGGCGACGCAGGCGGTCGGGTTGGCGGGATAGCAAAGGATGATGGCGATCGGCTTGGGGATGGAATGGTGGACCGCCCGCTCAAGCGCGTGGAAGAATTCCGGTCCGGGCTCTGCCGGCACGTGGCGGATGGCGCCGCCGGCCATGAGAAAACCGAAGGCGTGGATCGGGTAGCTCGGATTGGGGACGAGCACGACGTCGCCCGGCGCGGTGATCGCCTGCGCCATGTTGGCAAAACCTTCCTTGGAGCCGAGAGTGGCCACCACCTCGCGCTCCGGGTCGATCCGCACGCCGAAGCGGCGGCCGTAATAGGCGGCCTGGGCGCGCCGCAGCCCCGGTATCCCGCGCGAGGCGGAATAGCGGTTCGTGCGCGGCTTGCCCACTGTCTCGACGAGCTTGTCGAGGATGTGCTGCGGCGTCGGCAGGTCCGGATTGCCCATGCCGAGATCGATGATGTCGGCGCCGCCGGCGCGTGCCGTCGCTTTCAGGCGATTCACCTGCTCGAAGACATAGGGGGGCAAGCGCCTGATCTTATGGAATTCGTCCATGAACGGACCCGATCCTTTGATTCTCGCCCGTCTATCCTGCTAGGGGCCGCGCGTAAACGCAGAACGAGCTAACGGCGCAGTCCGGCCTGGGCCTGCGCCGCCAGTCGCTGCAGCTCGGCCGCTCGCGCCTTCAGATAGGCGATCTCGGCGGGCGAGACCGCCGCCTGCTGGCGCCGCGCGATGTCGGCGAGCTCGGCCTGGATGGCAGCGACGTTGAAGACGGAATTGGGCTCCTCGCGGGTGGCGAGGCCGGCGTTCTGGGCGCTTTGGAACACGTCGGGGTAAGGCATGTCCCCGCCGGCCTCCGCCCGCAGTCGCATCTCGGCGACAGCGGCGGCTCGATCGGGCGATTGCTCCGCGGCGTAGCTGACACGGCCGCTTTCCGTCACAACGAGCGGATCGGCAGTGGAATCGAGGTCCGGCGCGCCGAGGCAGCCGCTGAGAAGCAGAGCCGATCCGGCGGCGAGCAAAGCGCCGGCGGCTGGAACCGGCCGGCTTGGTCCATGGTTCATAATGCATTCCGTCGGCGCTGCGGCCGGCGCAAGCCGGCAGAACAAAGGTGACCCGTGTTATAGTAGGTTTCTAAACCGCCGAACATGACAGAACGGCGGAGCGGTTCGGGAGGATCGCGGCCTTGGCCGAAAGAACCGAAAAGGGCGAAGCACCGGCTCCCGCGATGTTCATGGCGCAGGATCCAGAGGCCTTCGCCCGCAACTTTGCCAAGGCGGTCGAGCAGGGCGGGCGGGCGCTGGCCGCCTATCTGAGGCCGCGCGAAGAAGGCAAGGCGGCGGAGGAAATCGCCGACGTCGCGACGGAGGTGATGAAGACGCTCGGCAGGGTCGGCGAATATTGGAGTTCCGACCCGGCCCGTTTCATGGACGCCCAGAGCCGGCTCTTCGCCAATTACATGACCATCTGGCAGAACGCCTTCAGCCAAGCGGCCGGCGCCGGCAAAAGCGCGGGAATTGCGCCCAAAGCCGGTGACAAAAGATTCGCCGACCCGACCTGGACCGAGAACCCGATTTTCAACTCGCTGAAGCAGCTCTATCTCGCCACCGCACGCTGGGCGGAAGAGTTGGTCGACGAGGCCGAGGGGGTTGACGAACGCACTCGCCAGAAGGCCCGCTTCTATGTCGAGCAGATCAACAATGCGCTCGCCCCGACCAATTTCCTGCTGACCAACCCGGAGGTGCTGAAAGAAACCGCCGCGAGCAATGCGGAAAACTTGGCGCGTGGCATGAAGATGCTCGCCGAAGATCTGGAGGCCGGCAAGGGCAACCTCCGCATCCGCCAGACCGATCCCAAAAAATTCAAGGTCGGCGAGAACATCGCCGCGACACCGGGCAAGGTGGTTTTCCAGAATGACGTCCTGCAGCTCATTCAATATGAGCAGACGACCCCGACGGTCCTGAAGCGCCCTCTCCTCATCGTGCCGCCCTGGATCAACAAATTCTACATCCTCGACCTCGCGCCGGACAAATCCATGGTCCGCTGGCTCCTCGACAAGGGGCACACCGTGTTCGTCATCTCGTGGGTCAACCCGGACGAGCGGCACGCCCTGAAGAGCTTCCAGGATTACATGCAGGAGGGTATCCTCGCCGCCGTCGACGCGATCGAAAAGGCGACGGGCGAGAAGAAGATCAACGCCGTCGGCTATTGCGTGGGCGGCACGCTGCTTGCCGCCACGCTCGGCTATATGGCGGCCGTGGGCGACGAGCGTATCGCCAGCGCTACGTTCCTCGCCGCCCAGGTCGACTTCGAGCATGCCGGCGACTTGAAGGTCTTCTTCGACGCCGACCGCCTTGCCGACATCGAGGCCGATATGAAGAAGGCCGGCTACCTCGAGGGCTCCAGGATGGCCAATGCCTTCAACCTGTTGCGTTCCAACGACCTGATCTGGCCCTATGTCGTGAACAACTACTTGCGGGGAAAGGAGCCGTTCCCGTTCGACCTCCTCCACTGGAATTCCGACGCCACGCGGATGCCGGCGGCGAATCATTCCTTCTACCTGCGCAACTGCTATCTGCAGAACAATCTGTCGAAGGGACGGCTGCAGCTCGCCGGCGAGACCATCGACCTATCCAAGGTGACCATCCCGATCTACGAGCTGGCCACCAGGGAGGACCACATCGCCCCGGCGAAGTCCGTCTTCGTCGGCGCCGGCGCCTTCGGCGGTCCGGTGCGCTTCGTGCTCGCCGGCTCGGGCCATATCGCCGGGGTCGTCAACCCGCCCGCGCGCAAAAAGTATCAGCATTGGGTCGGCGGCCCGCCGGAGGGGACGCTGGAAGAGTGGATCGAGGCGGCAGAGGAGCGGCCCGGGTCCTGGTGGGACGATTGGCAGGCCTGGGTCGAAGGTCTTGACGGCAAGCGGCTCAAGAAACGGCGCAAGCCCGGCGGCACGAAGCTGAAGCCGATCGAGGATGCGCCGGGCTCCTATGTGATGATGCAGGCCTGACCGCCGGAGGCGCGGCAGGTGACCGGCGCGCGACGACCTGATATGGGCGGCCTCGCCTCGGGCCAGGCAAACGTCTGGCGAAATTGTCACAATGACCGCCGCTTGCCTTGCCGGTGGGTGCCGGCCTAGATCATCTGCAACAGCTTCATGGGGAATTTCATGCTTGCGCGACTTGCCGCCGCCCTGTTGTCGGGCGCCGCCCTATTTGCCACCGCCATACCGGCTTCGGCCCTCGAGGCCGCGGAGGTCGCCGACGCGCTCGCGGCGGCGCTCACCGGCGACCGCAATGCCGAAGCGGATTACGATGAGGCTACGGAAGACGGCGGCAACGTCGTCATAACCGGGCTGACGATCTCGCATGCCGGCGAGTCCGGAACCGCCGAATCGGTCAGCTTCGCCGAGACCATTGTGGAGAGCCCGACGGAAGCCGACGACGGCGTCTTCGACAGCCCCCGCATCAGCTTTTCCAACGGAACAATTGCCGGCGAGTCGAAGGGTTCGATCGCCAGCGCAACGCTCACCGAGGTGACCGTTCTCGACCCAGAAGAGGCGGAAGCCGACGCACCGGCGCAAAGCGTGCTGTTCGAGACCGCCGAGGCCACGGGACTGAAGCTCGCCCGCGGCGACGAGCCCGGCGAGGTCGGCGTCGGCCGGATCTACATGGAGATCAGTGATGTGGTGGATAACGTACCCCTGGCGAGCAAAGGCTCCGTAGAGGACATCAGCCTGCCCGCCGAGGTTTTTGCCGGCAGCAACTTCACGCCGGCAACGATCGGCTACGACAATCTCGTCCTCGGGCTGACCTGGGATGGCTCGCGCGACCCGGCAGCGAAGACGCTGGACCTGCGCGACGTCACGGTCAGCATCAAGGACGGCGGCGACCTGAAGATAAGCGGAAAGTTCGGCAATCTACCCGAGCCTACTGCGCTGAACGATGCGGACGCGACCTCCAAGGCTGCCGAGGCCGAGGTCCATACGCTGACCGTCCAGTACGTCGACAAGTCGCTCGCCGGCCGCATTCTCGATTTAGTCGCCAAGCAGCAGGGCATGCCGCGGGAGGACTACGCCAAGCAAATAGCCGGCGCCCTGCCTTTCCTGCTAGCGCAGATCGGCATCGCCGAAACGGAGTTCCAAAACGAGGTCGCCGGGGCCCTCAGCACCTTCCTGCAGGACCCGCAATCGCTGACCATCAAGATCGAGCCGTCCGCGCCGGTGTCGGGCGCCGAGATCATGGGCCTTATCGGCACCGCCGCGCAAACTCTTCCCGACAGGCTCAACGCCTCGATCACTGCCAACACGGCGAACTGATATCGGATTGCACATGACCGGTCGCGCCGCTCTCCTCCTGCTGCTCCTTGTCGCCGCGGCCCGGCCGGCCGCGGCGGACGATGCCAGCGAGGCTCTCCTGCAGAGCTTCGTGGCCGGCATTGATGCGTCGGCGGATTGGTCGGCCTCGGCCGACAACATCCGCTCGGAAGGCAGCGACACGATCGGCGAGGGGCTGGTCTTCACGCGCGAGGAGCCGCACGTCTCGGTGAGCGTCGAGCGGTTGCGGCTGCGCGATCTCGAAGAGGGCGCGGACGGCGGCTTCACGACCTCAGAAATGGAGCTGACGGGCGGCGCGGTCGTCTCCGATGTGCTCGACTATTCCGTGCCGACGGCCTCCGTCAGCAACGTGTCCGTGCCGAGCGTGGCGGAGATCAGCTTCGATCCCCACCACCTCATGACCTTCATTGCCGAGCTCTATTCCGTAATGGCGGACGCGGAGTTTTCCGAGCTCAGTATCCCCGAGGTCACGACCACGCAGCGGCAGGTCCAGGAAGTTCCCGGCGGCACGCCTGAGACCTTCACCTCCACCGTTGTCTACAAGAACCTGACCAGCTCGGGCCTTGAGGATGGGGTGCTGGACGACATGCAGTTCGGCCCGCTCACCTTCGACATCGCCACACCCGAAAGCGGCGCGGTCCAGTTCGAGATCGCCTCGGTCGGCGCCGACCGCACCGACATCGCGGCAGTGGCGCACATTTTCGACCCGAGCAATTACCGCGACGGCAAGGGCGATGGCATCTGGCGCCCGCTCGTCTCGCGGGTGAGCTATTCCGGCTTTTCCGGCACCGGCCCGGACGGCGCCACCTTCAGGCTCGACGAAGTTGCGGTCGAGAATATCGACGGCCGTCAGCCGGAGGCGCCGTTCACCGACCTTTGGGACAAGCTCCTCGATCCGGCGGTCTCCGAAAACGCCAAGCCGGACCTGGCGCTCGAAGCGATCAGCGAGATGTATTCGGCATGGCGGGTCGGCACGATACGGATGGACGGGATGGCCGTCGACGTGCCCGCCGAGCAGACGTCATTCTCGCTTGGCAGCATCACTGTTTCCGGCATTTCCAATGAAGGCATCGACAGCTTCATCATGAAGAGCCTTCGCGGCGAGAGCCCCGACGGGTTCGGCGCCCTCGACACCTTCGAGTTCGCCGGCTTCGTCTTTCCGGATTTCCAGGGCCTGATGAAGCTCGCCGCACTGGAGACCGACGTCAGCCCAATGGCGCACGAGGAGACGATGCGCACGGCCTTCGCGTCGCTGCCGCGGCTGGAGCATTTCGCCATGCGCGGCATCGAAGGCGGGCAGAATGAAACTGCCAAGGTTACGCTGGAGAATTTCTCGCTCGACCTCCGCGAATGGAACGACCTCTTCGCCGAAGCGACCGATATCCGCCTCGAGGGCCTCGATATCCCCAGACAGCTGATGGAGCTCGCCCCGGAGACGGCGCAGATGATCGACAAGCTCGGCTGGGAGCGCTTCGTCTTCGGCATGACGCTGAGCGACCGCTGGGACGCCGAGGCCGGCACCGACGAGGCGACTTGGACCGCCTCGCTGAAGGAAGCGATGGACGTTGAGATCTCCTACCGACTGACCGGCTTGACGGCGGATTGGGTCATGCAGGCGACCGCCGCCGCCGGCAAGGAGGAGGACAGCGAGGCGGCGCTGATGGACATGCTGTCGGACATTGCGCTCGAGCAGGCGACGTTAAAAGTGACCGACCGCTCGCTGCTCGACCGCGGCTTCGGCATCGCCGCCGAGATGCAGGGACTGACAATCGAGGGCGCGGCCTATCGCGAGCAGATGCGCGGCGCCCTCCCCTTCCTGCTGTCGGCGGTCATCCCATCCGACCTCGCCAAGATGGTGAGCGAGCCCCTACAGGCGTTCCTCGCCGGCAACCAGACGCTGGTCGCGGAGATCAAGCCGGAGAAGCCGATTCCGCTTGTGGAGCTCGCCGGGGCGGCCAATCTCGACCCGATGGACCTGCCCGTGCTCTTGGGGCTGACGCTCCGCTCGGAGGCGGCCGCGGCCGCGCAATAATCCAGTTCGCGGGTCAGGCATCCGCTTCCGCGGGCGGTGGCTCATCCAGGGGCTGGCACGCTCACTTGTTGGTGCGACCGACATGACCGGGGTCGACGCCGCCTTGCGGATTGGTGTCGTTCTCCACGTCGCCTTCGAACGTGCTCTCGCCTTCGATCAGCGCGGGATCGCCCTTCCCGGCATAGATGCCCTTGCTCGCCCCGATCCCCGGATTGTCCTCCAGGTCATCGCGCGGCGCCTCGCCGCGCCGCGTTTTGCGATGTTTGGTCGTACTCATCGGAATGCTGCTCGACTCGCCATGATCTGAGATGCCCAGAGATAACGGAGCGCCGCACTCGGCGTTCCGCCGAGTTCTCCTCGAAAGACCCCCGCTGCGCGGAACAAGTGTTGCCTTCCCGACACAGGGCGGGAATATGGCAATCGTGGTGACATCCGACACAGGACTCCTGCTTCGTCCTGCGCTAATAGGCATCGAACTCGCGCTCGCTGGGGTGAGCGGCGGAGACGGATTTCAACTGAACCGATCGGGGGGCGATCGGGAGGGGCGGCTTCGGTCGCCCCTTTCTTTTTGTGCCGGCGGCTTCGCTCGGCCGTCCACAGCCCAAATTTCTCTCGGCGCCTGCTCGCATTTTTTCTTGCATCGCGGGGACGAAGCACATACATCCGATCTTGCCCAAATTCGCACGTGCCTGTGGTCGCCAAGGGTTTTTGCAAGGCGGCTTAAAGCAACGACGGTGGCGGGCTTTTTTGGTCTCTGCCGACCCTCCAAAGGCCGGCGACACTGAAGAGGCACACACTCTCATTGCCGGACGTGCGGAACGGGTCTCTCCCGCTCCAAGCGATGGCTCACAGGAGATTCTTGGTCTTCCTTGAGCCGTTCGGCGCGAACCACCCGGCTTCCGCCGGTTGGGGGGATCCAGGGACGCCACCCCGTCTCCATCGCGGGTGAAGCGTCGGCGCAGGACTCCCGGGCTGCAACGCTTGGCTGGGGAGTTTCCCATGATGACGGACCGCATCCGCTCGTTCCTCGACGAGCGACGATTCGACGGCCCTTGCCTGGTCGTCGACCTCGACGTCGTACGCCGCAATTACCAGAGCTTTGTGCGCGCGCTGCCGGACAGCCGCATCTTCTATGCCGTTAAAGCCAACCCGGCGCCGGAGATCCTAAAACTCCTGGCCTCGCTCGGCTCGTCCTTCGACGCGGCCTCCGTGCCGGAAATCCAGATGGTGCTCGACGCGGGCGCCACGCCGGACCGCATCTCCTACGGCAATACCATCAAGAAAGAGCGGGACATTGCCCGGGCGCATGTCCTTGGCGTCACGCTCTTTGCCGTGGATTGCGTCGAGGAGGTGGAGAAGATCGCCCGCGCGGCGCCCGGCGCAAGGATCTTTTGCCGCATCCTCACCGACGGCGTCGGCGCCGAATGGCCGCTCAGCCGGAAATTCGGCTGCGTCACCGCGGAGGCGGTCGACGTGCTCGCCCGCGGCGAGGAGCTCGGCCTCGTCGCCCATGGGATCTCCTTCCATGTCGGCTCGCAGCAGACCGACACTCGCGCGTGGGACCGCGCGCTGGCCGACGCCTCCATGGTGTTCCGTGCGGCGGGGGAGCGCGGCATGCAGCTCGCCATGGTCAATCTCGGCGGCGGTTTCCCGACCCGCTACCTCAAGGACGTGCCGGCGGCGGAGGCCTATGGCCAGGCGATCTTCGACGCGCTTCGCCGCCATTTCGGCAACCGCATCCCGGAGACGATCATCGAGCCCGGCCGCGGCATGGTCGGCGACGCCGGGGTGCTCAAGGCGGAGGTCGTGCTCGTCTCCAAAAAGTCGCGCGAGGATCGGCTGCGCTGGGTCTATCTCGACGTCGGCAAATTCGGCGGTCTCGCCGAGACGATGGACGAGGCGATCCGTTACCCGATCCGCACGCCGCACGATGGCGGGACCACCGGCCCCTGCGTCGTCGCCGGCCCGACCTGCAATTCGGCCGACGTGCTCTACGAGAAGCTGCCTTACGATCTGCCGATCTCGCTCACCGTCGGCGACGAGATTCTGATCGAGGGCACCGGCGCCTATACGACGACCTATTCGGCCGTCGGCTTCAACGGTTTTTCGCCGTTGCAGTCCTATGTGATCTGAGCGTCTCCCGCCCCTCCCCCTTGTGCGCCCCACAAGTGGGAGGGTATCTACGCCGCCGAGAGGGTCGGGATAGCCGAGACGTCGACGGTGCGCTTTGCATCCCAGAGATCGCGCTTCGTCTGCATCGCCAGCCAGATCTCCGGGCCGTCGCCGCAGAGCTTGCCGAGCCGCATGGCCATTTCGGGAGTGACCCGCGCCTTCTCGCTTAAGAGCTGATAAAGCGTGTGACGCGAAATGCCGAGGGCCCGCGCCACCTCGGCTTTGGAAGCCGGGAGCGCGGGAAGCACGATCTCGCGAAAGAAGGCCCCGGGATGCGTCGGTGGCCGCCGATCGTTTCGCTTCATGCCGGGCATCAGTGATAGTCCTCCAGGTCCACGTCGATCGCGTCCTCTCCAGACCAGCCGAAGGTGATCCGCCAGTTCGCCGAGACCGTCACCGCGTAACGGCCTTTCATGTTCCCGGCCAGAGGATGGAATCGGAGCCCCGGGGCGTTCATCTGATTCGGCGCGGTCGCGGCATCCAGACGGTCCAGGATCATCGACAGCCGCAGCAGGAAATCCGGAGGAAGCCGTCGGGAATCGTCGCGCTCCCAAAAGCGCTGCAACGCGCGGCTTCGGAAGCTCGCGATCATGGGAGAGTGTGAGGCGTTTACTTACACGTGTCAAGGATGCACGGCCCCAAGATACCGCTCCGCCGGCCGCCTCAGCGCCGCTCCCCGTCCGCGCGAAACCAGCGGAAGCCATAGGCGCCGAGGCCGATCGGATCCTCCGCCAGGCAGGGGTTCCGCTCGTTGTCGTCGCACAAAAGCGGCGTCAGCTCCGGCGGGATTTCCTCCCCGCGCAGGCTCACCTCGATTTTTCGATCCGACAGGTTGTGCAGCGTCACGATCGTGTGGCCGCGCCACTGGTAGGACAGGACCAGCACGCTGGTCTCTCCCGTCTCCAGCACGCGCCATTCCCCCCAACCGATCTCCGGGCAAGAGCGGCGTGTGCGGACCAGCCGCTGCATGTGCTCCATCAGCGAGCCGGAAACGTCGCGTTGCGCGGCGATGCTGATCTTTCGGTAGTCGAACGGCCCCTCGGCGATCACCGGCCGGATGAGCTTCTCCGCCGGCGCGGTGGAGAAGCCGGCATTCGCCCTGTCTGACCATTGCATCGGCGCGCGCACCGAATTTCGCTCCGGCTGCGCGAGGTCGTCGCCCATGCCGATCTCGTCGCCGTACCAGATGACCGGCGTGCCCGGCAGGGCGAATTGCAGGCTCTGCGCCATCTTGATGCGCCGCTCGTCGCCGCCGAGCATCGGCGCCAGTCGCCGCCTTATGCCGCGGTCGTAGAGCTGCATCTCCGGCTCCGGCCCGAACGCGGCATAGACCTCGCCGCGCTCGTCCTCCGCCAGGCGGCCGAGGTCGATCTCGTCGTGGTTCCGCAGAAAATTCGCCCATTGCGACTGCTCCGGGATCGGCGGCATCGCCTCAAGCACCCTGCGCACCGGCTCGGCGTCGCCGCGCGCCAAGCCCAAAAAAAGGTGCTGGTTCAGCATGAAGTTGAAGATCATGTGCATGCGGTCGCCGCGGCCGAAATATTCGTCCGTCTGGTCGAGCGGGATGTTCGCCTCGGCGAGCATCATCGCCTCCGCCTTCCGCCAGGACAGAAAATTGCGGATGTCGGTGAGATATTCATGCGGATCGCGCGCCGGCGTCGCTTCCTCCGGCAGGCCGAAGTATTCGATGAGGAACGGCACCGCGTCGATGCGAAAGCCGGAGACGCCGAGCTGCAGCCAAAAACCCATGATCTTGTCGATCTCTTCGCGCACCTCCTTGTTGGCGATGTTGAGGTCGGCCTGGTGCTCGTAGAAACGGTGCAGGTACCAGGCCTTCGCCACCTTGTCGTAGCTCCACACGGCGTCCTGATATCCCGGGAACACCATGCCTTCGTGGATGTTCTTCGGCTTCTTCTTCGACCAGACGTACCAGTCGCGATAGCGGGATGCTTCGCTCTTCCGCGAATCCTGGAACCAGGGATGGTCAACCGACGTGTGGTTGATCACCAGGTCGACGATGATCCGAAGCCCCCGGTCCTTGGCGGCCTGGGTGAAATTGACGAAATCTCCCGGCGAGCCGAGGCGCGGATCGATGCCGTAGAAGTCGGTGACGTCGTAGCCGTTGTCGCGGTTCGGGCTGGGATAGAACGGCAGCAGCCAGATGCAGGTGGCGCCGAGCGCCTCGATATGGTCGAGCCGGTCCGATAGGCCTTGGAAATCGCCGATGCCGTCGCCGTCGGAATCCATAAAAGTTTCCACGTCGAGGCAGTAGACGACGGCGTTCTTGTACCAAAGGTCGAGCATCTTGGGCTCCCGAAAGCCTCAGCGGCGGGACGCGCTTGGCAGGCGGAGACGACGTTGCGCATCTCTGCGGCGACGGGTCGCCACAGCAGCGCCGGCCGCCATGCCGAGCCCCGCGACCAGCCCGATGCCGAGCCCCGCGGCCGCGCCGCGGACCATCGCCTCCGAACCGGATTGCACCCTCGGACTGGAGCGGTCGCCGAAGCGTCCATGCGCGCCCCGATCCCCGGGAACCGGTTCGAACAGATTGTCCGGCCGCGAGGCATCTCCCGGCTCGCCGGTCATCTGCCCCTCCCAGGCACGGCTTGCCAGCAGCCGGTCGAGGAAGCTGGGCGCCACCATTGTGCCGAGGATCGCCTCCATCGTCGGCCGCCCCACCCACAATTCGCGCGGCGCCTCGATCGCGCCACGGTAGATCGCCTCGGCCGCCGCCTCCGGCGCATGGATCGGCGGCACCGGCTGCAGGCGGCGCGGCAGGCGCGAGCGCGCCCAGTCGAATTGCGGCGTGTTGACCGCCGGCAGCTGCACCATGGTGAGCCGAATGCTGCTGCCCTCGCGAATCAGCTCGCTCCGCAGCGAGTCGGTGAAGCCGCGCACAGCAGCCTTGGCGGCGCAATAGGCCGATTGCAGGGGGATCGACCGGTAGGCGAGCGCCGAGCCGACCTGCACGATCGTCCCCTGCCCTGCCTTGCGCATGTGGCGGAGCGCGGCGAGCGTCCCATGCACCTGGCCGAGATAGGTGACCTCGGTGACGCGCCGGAACTCTTCCGGCGTCACCGACTCGACCGGCGCGAAAATCGTGGCCATCGCGTTGTTGATCCATACATCGATACGGCCCCAACACGCCGCGACCGCATCGGCCGCGGCAAAGATGGCATCGGCGTCGGCGACATCGGCCGGCAGGACCAGCGCCGTGCCGCCGGCCTCCTCGACGTCGCGGCGCGCGCCCGCCAGGCCCTCGACGCCGCGCGCGATCAGCCCGACCGCCCAGCCGCGCGATGCGAAGGCGATGGCGGTCGCCCGGCCCACGCCGGCCGATGCGCCGGTGATGACGACGACGCGCCGCTTCGATGATTTCCGAGCGCTAGCGGCCATTTCGGGCCTCCGCCATTGTTGTGCCGGAGTTGACGCCCGAGGCCGAAGGATGGTTCCCGCCTCTGCCGGCCTGTTGCGGTTGCGAAGAAGCAGGCGTAAAAAGGTCAACTTACCTGACCTATCGCGGCAGACAGTACTGTGAGCCTGGAGCAGGTCCTCGCCTTCTTCGTCTTCGCCGTCGTGACCTCCATCACGCCGGGGCCGAACAACGTCATGCTGACCGCGACGGGGGCCAATGTTGGCGTGCGCCGCGGCCTGCCTCACATGTTCGGCGTCGCGCTCGGATTCGCGCTGATGATCTTCGTCGTCGCCGCGGGTGCCGGGACCGTGCTCACCGACAATCCGGCGGCGATGCGGGCGCTCCGCTACGTCGGCATCGCCGTGCTGCTGTGGCTCGCCTGGAAGATCGCCACGGCCGGCCGGGCCGGGCCGGCGCGCGAGCGGCCGGTCGGGTTCCTGGCGGCGGCGCTGTTCCAATGGGTGAACCCCAAAGCGTGGCTGATCTGCGCCGGGGCAGTGAGCGGCTTCCTGCGTGAGGACGGCTCTGGCGCGCTTCTCCAGGCCTTCCTGTTCGCCGCAATCTTCATGCTGGCCGGCACGCCCTGCATGATGCTCTGGCTCGGCTTCGGCGCCGCCATGCAGCGGGTGCTGAAGTCCGAGCGCGCTCTGCGCGGCTTCAACATCGCCATGGGCGTGCTGCTCGCCGCCACCGTGGTCTGGCTGGTCTAAAGGAACCTAATCCAGCCGCACCAGACTTCCGCGCGCCGGCCCCCCCGCGGACAGCAGCTGCGGATCCTCCGGCAGGTAGAATTCCGGGGTTGGCGTCGGGTCGGTAATGGTCATCTTGAAGCGGGCGGTCGCCTGCGGATCGACATGGGCGTTCTCGAAGCGGATGCGGTTGTGGGGCCGTCGCCGCCCTCTAAAAGCGAGGGGCGGCGCCCGAAAGCCCCACCCCTACTCTGTCCACCCACGCCGGGCCGGCGGCCCGGGCCTACTGGAACAACGAAATGGCGAGTCCCGCGACCATTGCCACGACTGTGGCCACGATGCGGTGCAGACGTTCGCGCCGTGCTCTCTTCCGGACAATATGAACGTATTCGTCCTGCTCGAATGCAAAGGCGGCGCTGAATGCGCTCCGGTCGGTCCACGGTTCCCGGCGCGGCTCCCGGGTCGCCTGGAGCGAGCCGATCACGCCGATCGCGGCGCCCACGAAAACCGGGATCACCTCCGGGAAGGCCCAAAGGGCGGCAATCGACACAGTGAGCAGGAGGCTGGCCCCCGCGACGAGCGTGTAGCGGGCCGCGCATCGCCGAAGATACCGGCCCAGCCACGTCAGGCCCATTTCGCTTAGCACCTCACGGCCCTCTGAACACCCGATTCGCCTCCACCACCCCCCAGAACACGAAAACCGCCAGCACGCCAGCGTCCATCCCGTGGAACACATAGATCAGCGGTAGCACCCCGAATAGATGGGGATCCCCGCTGTCCCACAGCACATGGACCAGCGCTTCCAACAGCCGGATGCCGACGATGATTACGCTTGCCACAGCCAGGTGGCACAAGAGCACCACGCCGGCCCGGACAGCCCTTTTGATGGGCTCTGTGACACTCCCGTTCGCCATCGCAGGTTGATCCTACGCTGCCTTGCGTCCGGAAGTGAAGCCCCCTCGTGAAAACGCACGGAGCGGCGCCCGAGAGCCCCGCCCCTGGCTGAGCCTGGAGCCGACCCTCGCCTTCTTCGTCTTCGCCGTCGTGACCTCCATTACTCCGGAGCCGAACGTCATGCTGACGGCGACCGGCGCAATGTCGGCGTGCGCCGGGTCTCACTTCGCCCGTCAGAGCCGCGCCGCTTGCAGGGCGTGGCTGGCCTGGGTGTCGCGATCCCGCTTTCCCGGGCCAATCGGCCCAAAATCGCCGCGTAGCGCCTTCAGCGCATATCGCTCGGTGTCGATCTCCCGCATGGTGCGGAAGCCGAGCTTGCGCAGCACGGGAATCGGCGGGCACCAGCCCTGCACGGCGTGCTGAAAGAGGAAGGCCGTCACGAGCGCCGGGAGCGCCAGCCAGCGCTTGTCCACGGTGGCGCCAAGTACAACGCCTGTGAACGCCACCGTAGCGGCATTGGCTTCGAGCGTGCGCTCGATGTCCCATTCCCGGTCCAGCTGGTCCAAACGCTCGCCGATCCGCTTGCGATGCTTGGCGTAGTAGCGGACGCTGCGGTCGATATCCCGCTGGATGGCCCGGTTGAAGCTTTCGGGCGTATGCCTTGGAACGCGCTCGGGCGTCTTTGCTACCATGACGGGCTCCCACGGCGTAAACTCAAAGCACGCCAGGTTTGTTGCTTCCGGGCAACCGGCGTAGCTCAGTCGGAGAGCGCCAGGCTGCGACCCCGTCCCGGCGCCTCTGCCGACAGCAGCTGCGGATCCTGCACCAGATAAAATTCCGGGATCGGCGTCGGGTCGGTAATGGTCATCTTGAAGCGGGCGGTCGCCTGCGGATCGACGTGGCCGTTCTCGAAGCGGATGCGGTCGTGCGGCTCATAGAGGCGGTTGTTGGCCGCAAAAGAATCGGAGCCGACGTCCGGCGGACGCGCCCCGAACTGGTTGAACGAGAGCCCGTCGCCATAGACGCTCGGCTTCTTCCGGATTTCCTGGAGCTCGACCACGAAGCCGGCCCAGACCCGCTCGGAACGGTTGACGACCACTTTCACGAGGGTGAGCGGGGCGAAGGGCTCGCGCGGCGCTCCCGGTTCCGGGCGACGGCGGATGACCAGCGTGATGGCCGCGGCCTCCTCGATCTCCTCGACGAGGACGACGGGATCGCGGGCGGTGCCGCGGCCGGACGCCGATTTCAGGACGAAGCCGCCCAGCTCGTCGCTAAAGGAATAACCGCCGGCGAAGAACTCCGCCGCATGACAGGTGCCGGCGGCCCAGAGGCCGGCGACGAAGCCGGCCCCGAGAACGCAAGGCGCAAGACGCTGGCGGATGGCGCGCAAGGGCAACCCTTCACCTCCACGGCGAAGCCTGCCCGAGCCGCCTCAGCGAAACAAGCGTCCGGCCCGCGCCCGCGTACAAGGAAAGCGGGCGGCCGCCGCGCCGCCCGCTCCTCCGCCGCAATCCTAATCGCTAGCGTTTCGGCCGGTTGCCTTCGCGGAAGGCATCCTTGATGCCGCCCACCGCATTGCGGACTTTTCCGGCAACCTGATCGCCTTTGCCTTCGGCCTCCAGCTTGCTGTCGCCTACGGCTTTGCCAAAGCCCTCCTTGACCTTGCCCTTGACGTTCTGGGCAGCGCCCTTCACGCGATCGTCATCCATTATTGCTCTCCCTGCTCCAGGAGCGGAGCTTGAGAAGAAAACGCCTGGGGTCCCATCCCGTTCCTAGACGGCAAACCTTTGCTGCGCCGCGAATCGGCTAAGCACGACGAGAGTGGGCGGGAGAGCGGCGTGGCCTCGTGGATCGAAGGAATTGTCCAGACGACCGGCGTCCTCGGCATCGCCTTCCTGATGTTTCTGGAGAACGTTTTCCCGCCGATCCCCTCCGAGCTCATCATGCCGCTTGCCGGCTATACGGCGTCGCAGGGCCACGCGAACATCCTTCTGGTCATCGTAGCGGGGACGATCGGCTCGCTCGCCGGCGGCTTTTTTTGGTACTTGATCGGCCGATGGGTCGGCGAAGAGGGGCTCAAACGCATCGCCGATCGCTACGGCCGCTGGCTGACGCTCAGCCGTTCCGACATCGACAAGGCGGACGATTGGTTCGACACCCACGGCCACAAGGCCGTGCTGCTTGGCCGTCTTGTCCCCACCGTGCGGACGCTCATTTCCATTCCGGCCGGCCTGTCGGAAATGCCCGTGCGGCGTTTTCTCATCTATTCCGCCATCGGCACCGCGGCCTGGACGACGATCCTGGCGCTGCTCGGCTACGGGCTCGGCAGCCAGTACGAGCGGGTGAATGCCTGGATGGACCCGGTGTCCTACGGCGTTCTCGCCCTGATCGTGCTGATCTACCTCTACCGCGTGGTCACCTTTCGCAAGGTGTAGTTGGCCGGAGCATGCCGAGCACCCTGCTAGAGGATGGCTGCTCTTAATCGGTTCGGCGCTTGCTCGTTCTAGTTCGCCACCGGCCTTTCCGACCCCCCGGCATGAAACGGCTGGCGCTGGATGGTATACTTGGGAGCGTCGTCGGCGAAGAGGTCGGGTTGTGTCTTGGCGCGTATGAGCCCGTGTTCTAGTTCGACCCGGGATTCCTGAGCACCCCTGATTGCGCCATGGCCGGTTTTGGCCCGGGAGCGCGGTTTCTAGAGTTCCTTTGACGGGGTCCCAAGCCGGCGGCGCGGCAGGGAGGGCAACATGGAAGTTCTGCATCCGCATTGCGCCGGGCTCGACGTGCACAAGGAGACGGTGGTGGCGTGCGTGCGCCATATGGCGAACGGCAGCGTCAAACGGCAGATCCGCACCTTCAAGACGACGACAAAGGAGCTGCTTGCGTTGTCGCAATGGGTGGGCTCGGAAGGCTGCACGCATGTCGCCATGGAGGCGACCGGCGTTTACTGGAAGCCGGTCTGGCACATCCTGAGCGACGGCGATTTCGAGCTGGTGCTGGCGAATGCGGCGCATGTGAAGAACGTGCCGGGCCGCAAGAGCGACACCAACGACGCAACCTGGCTGGCCGACCTTCTGGCGCATGGCCTCATCCGCGGCAGCTTCGTGCCGGATGCCCCGACGCAGGAGATGCGCAACCTCTTGCGCACCCGAAAGCAGCTCGTGCGCGAACGGACCAGCCATGTGCAGCGGCTGCAGAAGACGCTGGAGGACGCCAACATCAAGCTCGACTCGGCTGTCTCCGATGTGATCGGCGTGAGCGGCCGGGCGATGATCGAAGCCCTCATTGCCGGCGAGAGCGATCCCGGCAAGTTGGCTGAGTTCGCCCATCGGCGGCTCAAGGCATCGCCGGAAGAGCTTCGCGAGGCGCTGCGTGGCCGCGTCACCAAGCACCACCGCTTCCTGCTTCGCCTCCACCTCAAGCAGATCGATGCCCTCGATGCCGCCGTCGTCGAGATCGATCGGGAGGTGAATGATAGCCTCGAGCCCTTTCGCACCAGCGTCCAGCTCCTGAGCACTATTCCCGGGATCAGCCAGCTCAGCGCAGCGGTGATCACCGCCGAGATCGGCATCGACATGAGCCGCTTCCCCACCGAGGGGCATCTCATCTCCTGGGCCGGCCTTTGCCCCAAGAGCGACGAGAGCGCCGGAAAGCGGCGGTCCACCCGCATGCGCAAGGGCGCCCCCTGGCTCAAAACCATGCTGATCCAGTGCGCCTGGGCCGCGACCCGCAAGAAGGGCAGCTACCTACAGGCGCAGTTCCATCGCCTGCGCTCCCGGCGCGGGGCAAAAAAGGCCATCGGCGCCGTCGCCGCTTCCATCCTCACCGCCGCATACCACATGCTGAGCAACGGAACCCTCTACCAGGACCTCGGCGCCGATCACTTCGATCGTCGCGCCAAAACGGCGCAAACAAAGCGTCTCGTCAACCGACTTCAACGGCTCGGATATGCCGTCCAGATCATCCCCATCCAACATGATCTCGGACATGTTTCTTTCTAGAGCATGCGTTGTTCGGGCGATGTTCGGCATCGAGGATTTTCCGGGAAATCGCAACGACGTCGGCGGGTTGTTGGGATACTTTCATGTCGAACATCCCCGTGGTCAGTCCGCCATCGTCTCAATCGCCGCGAACGCCTCCGGCCCCTTCTCGTCCTCGAAGGGCGTGTCCACCTCCACCACCGTATCGGGGTAAAAACCGTTGAAGCGGGTGCGGAGCGCCAGGCTGTAGGCGCCGATATGGCCGATCTCGATCCAGTCGCCGGTGTCGACGGTCTCCGGCAGCCAGAACGGCCGCGACAGGATGTCGACGGAATCGCAGGTGGCGCCGCACACCTTGAACGCCACCAAGCCTTCCGGATTGCCGCTCCGGCGCTTGCGCGCGGGGTCGGCGATAAAGCGCGCCGGCAGGGTGATTTTTCCCGTCCAGGAATCGGACAGCGACGCCCAGATGCCGTCATTGATGTAGAGCCGCCTGCCCTTTTTCAGGAGCACCCGGACGATGAGCGATATGCAACGCGCGACGATGACGCGGCCCGGCTCGGCGATCAGCGGCACGTCCGAAAAGCCCCATTCGCCAATGTCGTGGCGGAGCTCCGCCATGAGCTCCGCGAGGCTCGGCATCTGCGGCTTTCTGCGGCGTGGATCGTGACCATAAACAGCCGGGAAGCCGCCGCCGACGTCGAGGCCGGCGAGCGGCACCCCGGCGCGGTTGCGCACCCAATCGGCGGAAGCGAGCGCCCGCTCATAGACCTCCGCGTCGGCGATCTGGCTGCCGACATGGAAGCAGATGCCGGCGCGAAAGCCGACCCGGTCGATGCGCTCCAGGAGCTCCACCGCATGCGCCGGTGCCGCCCCGAATTTTTTCGACAGCTCGTATGCGGCCGGCCCCTTGGTCTGCAGCCGGACGAACAACGTGATCTCGCCGGGGTCGAGGTCGAGCGCCCGGACGATCCGCAGGATCTTGGCCACCTCGTCGTCATGGTCGAGGGCGATGACGCGGATCCCATAACGCTCGAGCGCCAGCCGTATGTCGGCCTGCGCCTTGACCGGATGCATGTAGAGGAGCTCTGCGTCCGGCGAAACCGCGCGCACGGCGGCGAACTCGCCCGGGCTGGCCACGTCGAAAGCCCGGATGCCGGCCTCCGCCAGTGTGTTCAGCACGAAAGGTTCGCCATTGGTCTTTACGGCATAGGCCGTCTTACCCGGAAACGCCGCCATGAACGCGCTGGCGTCGGCCTTCAGCACTTCGGGTCGAAAGCAATAGACGGGAACGTCGGGACGCAGCGCCAGCGCCACGTCTTGCCCGGTTTGAAACCTTTGGATGGCTCGCCCTCCTGATGGCCCCGGTCTGAGTTGTTGCTGCGGGCCGTCGAAGCTCACTCCTTTAACGTGGCGGCCGCGCCCACGGCTGCATGTTTGCGCCAACCGAGAAAGCCAGCTGCGGCTCGGGCCTGTGGAAAACTCGCCAGCTCGGGAGCTAAACCGCTGCAAGAACGGAGCAAATTTCTGAGCCGAGATCCTTCAGAACCTCCAGCGTGCAGTGCAGCAACGATTTCTTGTTCTGAATGCGTCGCTCGCGCGTTAATATGCGCCCCGTGAAGCAGAGGGAGGCCACCCAAATGACCTTCATCAAGCCTCTGAATTTCGTCGTCGTCGGCGTCGCATTCACCTTCCTGGCAGCAATCGTTTTAGGCGTGCTTTGAGGCGGGCGGAGACCGGCCGCAAGCACCGCGCTCGGGGCCGTAGCGGAAACTGAAGTCTCGACCCGCTAGCTTCATTGCTACGCCTCAGGCGGCGGCGCGCTCGGCGTCGGGAAATACGCCGCAGAAGCGGCATGCGACCTCCGCGAGTTCTGCCCGGTTGAGGGTGTAGATGTGAAAGGCGTCGACTCCGCGCCTAATGAGATCCGCCATTTGCTCGGCCGCCACGGCGGCAGCTACCAGCCGGTGCGTCTCGCCGTCCGGATCGAGGTCGCCGAAACGGCGCGCCAGGCTCGCCGGAATGGATGCGCCGCAGCGCGCGGCGAACCCCGCCACGGATGCGAAACGGTGAATCGGCATGATGCCGGGAACGATCGGGATGAAGATGCCGGCCCGCCGGACCCGCTCCACATAGGCGTCGAAAAGGTCGTTGTCGAAAAAGAATTGGGTGATCGCCCGGTCCGCGCCCGCATCCACCTTGCGCTGCAAGGCTGCGATTTCGGCGCGCCAGTCGGCGCTATGGGGGTGCCGCTCCGGATAAGCGGCGACCGAGACTTCGACCGCGCCCGCTTTCTTCAGTGCTGCGACAAGATCCGCAGTGTCGCGAAAGCCCGCGGAATGGGCCACATAAGGCTCTGCAAGGCCGCCCGGCGGATCGCCCCGGAGCGCTACGAAGCGGTCGATCCCGGCCGCCCGGAACGCCGCGATCACCTCGCCAAGCTCATCGCAGCTTGCGCCGGCGCAGGTCAGATGCGCGGCCGTCAGCAGCCCCATCCTGGCCACCCGCTTTACGGTTCCGAACGAGCGCTCCTGCGAAGAGCCGCCGGCGCCGTAGGTGACCGAAACGAAATACGGGTTGAAGCGGGCCAGCCGCGCCACGGTATCGTCGAGTACCTGCGCCTGCGCGTCGGTCTTCGGCGGAAAGAATTCGAAAGAGATGGCGGGCGGGCGAATTCCCGCTGAGCCTCGAGCCGAATAGGTCATAGCCTCGCCTCTCCTGTTTCGCGTCCCGCCTCCGCGGCGCGGCGATCGAGCGCCGTCCAGATGGTGACCGTAAGGCCGCCGGAATTTTCGGCCGGCGCGAGGTCCTCGACAGCGTCGACTTCCAGCCCGGCCGTCCGCAGCCATTGCTCCATCTGCGCATGGCTGAAGCCGAGCCGGCGATGCGCCTGGCTCTGCCGCAGGAATTCCAGTTCGTGCGGCG
Source organism: uncultured Alphaproteobacteria bacterium (assembly GCA_963846475.1). Lineage (GTDB taxonomy): Bacteria > Pseudomonadota > Alphaproteobacteria > Rhizobiales > Afifellaceae > DASWJZ01. The sequence goes on from CAWJVZ010000004.1 coordinate 1,587,164, forward strand.
CGAAGTCGATGATGAGCATGCGCCCGGCGGGCGCGAGCGCCGTGGCGCCCTCCGCTATCGCGGCTGCGGGATCGTCGAGGAAGTGGAGTACCTGGTGGATGACGACCAGGTCGAAACTGTCGCGAAGCACGGGCAGATTCGTGCCGTCGCCGATTCGGACCCGCGCATGGGCGATGCCGGCGCGCTCCAGATTGGCGCGCGCCATCCCCAGCATGGCCGGCGAGAGGTCGACGCCGAGGGCCCGCTCACAACGCTCGGCGAAGAGCTCCAGCATGCGGCCGGTGCCGGTGCCGATATCGAGCATGGCGCGGAACGGCCCCTCGCCAGCTCGCGCCAGGATCGCCGCCTCGACCTGCCGCTCCGGCACGTGCAGGGAGCGGATTTCGTCCCAACGGCTGGCGTGTTCGGCGAAATAGCGCTCCGCCGCTTCCCGGTTCTGCCGCTTGAGGCCGGCGAGCCGCTCGCGGTCGCGCCGCAGCTTCGCGTCGGCCGGATCGAGCCCTTTGAGGATGCCGAGCGCCACTCCGCGGCCAAAATCCTGGTCGGCCAGGCGATAATAGACCCAGGAGCCTTCCGGATTGCGGGCGACCAGGCCGGCTTCGGCGAGTACCTTCAAATGTCTCGAAATGCGCGGCTGCGATTGCCCGAGAATCTCGGTCAGCTCCTTGACCGTGCGTTCGCCGTCCGCAAGCAGCGCCAGCAGCCGCACGCGGGTCTCGTCTCCGGCTGCCTTCAGCTGACTAACAAGAAGGTCGATCGGCGAACTCACCTGATCCTCGGAAGGTCGATATGCGGATATCTTTATATCGTTACGCGTTTGCGTCAAGCGGTAATGGTCGATTCCCTGTGCGGCTTCTTCCGCTTGCCCGGATGGGACCATGGCTCGGTGTCGAAAAGGGAGGTTGGATGGAGCGGAGGCTTCGCCCCGGTTAATCGGGCGCAAGAGCACTTGTCCCCATGGCGATTGTGCATCGCACCCAATCGGGCTAGCAGCACATCCACGCTGCAGTAGCGGCAGGGAGGCCACGGTTTCATGGCGAAGTGGGTGTACACCTTCGGCGACGGCAAAGCCGAGGGATCGGCGGCGATGAAGGAGCTTTTGGGCGGCAAGGGCGCCAACCTTGCCGAGATGGCGAGCCTCGGCCTCCCCGTCCCGCCGGGCTTCACCATGACCACTGAAGTGTGCACCTGGTTCTATGCGAACAATCGATTCTATCCGCCGGAGCTGAAGGCCGAAGTCGAGGCGGCGCTCGACTTTATGGCCGCGCTGACCGGCAGGCGCTTCGGCGATCCCGACAATCCGCTCCTCGTATCGGTCCGCTCAGGGGCCCGCGCCTCAATGCCGGGCATGATGGACACCGTCCTCAATCTCGGCCTGAACGACGCCACGGTGGCGGCGCTTGCGGCAGCCGCGGATCCGCGTTTTGCCTATGATTCCTACCGGCGCTTCATCCAGATGTACGGCAACGTCGTGCTCGGTGTGGAGCACCACGAATTCGAATCGATCCTGGAGCTGCAGCGCGAGCGCTGCGGCGCCGAGCAGGACACCGACATGGGTGCCGAGGACTGGCAGAGGGTCGTCGCGCTTTACAAGGAGCTGGTCGAAGAGCAGCTCGGCGCGCCCTTCCCGCAGGGACCGGAAGACCAGCTCTGGGGAGCCGTTGGCGCCGTTTTCGGTTCGTGGATGAACGCCCGCGCCATCGCTTACCGGCAGCTGCACGACATCCCGGCCAACTGGGGCACCGCCGTCAACGTCCAGGCCATGGTGTTCGGCAACATGGGCGAGACCTCGGCGACCGGCGTCGCCTTCACCCGCAACCCCTCTACCGGCGAGAAGGCGCTTTACGGCGAATTCCTGGTCAATGCGCAGGGCGAGGACGTCGTGGCCGGCATCCGCACCCCGCAGGATCTGACCGAGGCGGCGCGCCTCGCCTCGGGCGCGCTCGCGCCGTCGCTGGAAGTGGCCATGCCGGACGCCTATGCCGAGTTCCGCCGCATCGCCGATCGGCTGGAAAGCCACTACCGCGACATGCAGGACCTGGAATTCACCATCGAGCGCGGCAAGCTGTGGATGCTGCAGACCCGGAGCGGCAAGCGCACCGCCAAGGCGGCGCTGAAGATCGCCGTCGACATGGCGGCGGAGGGCTTGATCAGTCGCGAGGAGGCCATCGCCCGCATCGAGCCTGGCTCGCTCGACCAGCTTCTCCACCCGACGCTCGACCCTGACGGTTCGCGGCGTCTGATCGCCCGCGGCCTGCCGGCCTCGCCCGGCGCCGCTACCGGCGAGATCGTCTTCACGGCGGAGGAGGCGCAGAGGCACGCGCAGGACGGCCGAAAAGTCCTTCTGGTGCGGAGCGAAACGAGCCCGGAAGACATCCACGGCATGATCGCCGCGCTCGGCATCCTCACCGCCCGCGGCGGCATGACCAGCCACGCCGCCGTGGTGGCGCGCGGCATGGGAAAACCCTGCGTCTGCGGCGCCGGCGCGGTAAAGATCGACGCCAAGGCGGGTACCATGATCGTGGGCGGCAGGGCCTGGCATGCCGGGGATGTGATCACCATCGACGGCGGCGCCGGCGAGGTGTTCGACGGCGAAGTGGCGATGCTGCAGCCGGAGCTTACCGGCGACTTCGGTACGCTGATCGGCTGGGCCGACGCAGTGCGCCGCATGAAGGTGCGGGCCAATGCCGAAACACCGAACGACGCCCGCGCGGCGCGCGAATTCGGCGCCGAGGGGATCGGCCTCTGCCGCACCGAGCACATGTTTTTCGAGGGCGAGCGCATCCTCGCAGTGCGCGAGATGATCCTCGCCCATACGGCCGAAGGGCGCCGCGCGGCGCTGGAGAAACTGCTGCCCTTCCAGCGCGACGATTTCATCGAGTTGTTCAGCATCATGCGAGGCTTGCCGGTTACCATCCGGCTTCTCGATCCGCCGCTGCACGAATTCCTGCCGAAGACCGAGGAGGAGATTGCCGAGGTCGCGGCATCCATGCAGGTCGACCCGGCGCTGCTGGCTGAGCGCGTAACCCTGCTCACCGAGGCCAATCCGATGCTGGGCCATCGCGGCTGCCGGCTGCTCATCACCTATCCGGAAATCCCCGAGATGCAGACCCGCGCCATTCTGGAAGCGGCCGTCGAGGCGGCGCGGCGTACCGGCGAGCCGGTCGCGCCGGAGATCATGGTGCCGCTTGTCGGCATGAAAACCGAACTCGACCGCGTCAAGGCGACGATCGACGCGACCGCGGAAAAGCTGCGCGCCGAGACCGGCGCGGCGATCGAATACAGCGTCGGCACGATGATCGAGCTGCCGCGCGCCGCGCTGCGTGCCCAGGAGATCGCCGAAAGCGCCGACTTCTTCTCTTTCGGCACAAACGATCTGACGCAGACCACCTTCGGCATTTCACGCGACGACGCCGCCGGCTTCATCGGCCCCTATCAGGAGATGGGGCTGATCGAAAAGGATCCGTTCATGACGCTGGACACGGAGGGCGTGGGCGTCCTTATCCGGGTCGCCGCCAACGAGGGACGCAAGGCGAAGCCGGAGCTGAAGCTCGGCATCTGCGGCGAGCACGGCGGCGATCCCGCCTCGATCCGCTTCTGCGACAGCGTCGGCCTCGACTACGTCTCATGCTCGCCGTTCCGGGTGCCGATCGCCCGGCTGGCCGCCGCCCAAGCGGCATTGCTGAGCCGGCAGGGTGTCTGAAAAGACCCTGCGGGTTCCTCATTCTCGCCCCATTACGCCGGAAAAAGCGGCCCCTCGGAAGGGGGCGGCACCGCGTGCGGAACGATCACGCGTCCGGTTAACCGCCCATAAACCTCAACCCTGTTTTAATCGGGTTGATACAACGGCGTCGGATGGTGTTGCCGGGATGCAACAAACCATCCAATGAAGGGGGTACCTCCGTAGTGCACGCATCAGCCGCGCGTTTGCGCCTTGTCAAGCTTGCCGCCGCCACGAGCATCGTATCGGTCGCCGCCGTCGCCACGGCAACGCCGACCGCAATCCACAGCGCAACCGACCAGGCGATCCTGGCGGCCGTCGCAACAGACCTTACAACTCGCGACCTCGGTCTGAGTTCCGTCGAAATCGCCGAGCCCGTCGCTACCGTGACAATCGAGGGCACAGAGAAGCCGGAGCTTGCGGTCGAAAGGCGCCGCGCCTATGCGGCGATCGAGGACCTGCCCTCCTCGGGCCAGGTCGCCGCTTTCGACCTTACCTCACCGCACGACGACGCTCTCCCGGCGCTCGCCTTTTCGGCGCGGCAGCGGCCCCTCGAATTGGAGCAGGTCGCCTATTCCACGTTCGTCAAGCCGAAGCGGGAGACTTCGCCGGTCGTTGTCGCGACCCGGCTGCCGCAGGCCAAGCCGGAGATCGATTGGCGCAAGCCCGGCGCTGCCGTCAGCGTCGAGACGTCGACGGTGCTGGCCTATGCGCCGGCGGTGCAGATGAGCGAAGCGCCGTTCGACGCGCTTCTCGGCGGCACGCGCAAAGACGCGCTCGCCGACGATACCCATATGCCGCGCCCGCGGCCCGACCCGGACGAGGTGCTGACCTGGCTCGACGGGAGGGCGCTCGGCCAGTTCGCCCCCGGCCAGCACGACTGGGTGAAGAACCCGCTGCCGGCCAGCGTCCACTCGGCCAAGGAGCAGAAATGCCTTGCCGAGGGCATCTATTTCGAGGCGCGCGGCGAGCCGGAGCTCGGCCAGGCGGCCGTCGCCCAGGTCATCCTCAACCGCGTCCGCAACCCCACCTATCCCGACACGATCTGCGGCGTCGTCTACCAGAACAAGCACCTGCGCAACCGCTGCCAGTTCTCCTTCGCCTGCGACGGCATTCCCGACCGGATCTATTCCAAGCGGGCCTTCAAGGCGGCCGAGCGCATCGCCGCGAAGGTCACCGACGGCGACATCTGGATCGAGGAGGTCGGCGACTCCACCCATTATTACGCCAATTACGTCAGCCCGCGCTGGGCCAGGACGATGAAGAAGATGGAGACCATCGGGGCCCACCTCTTCTACCGCACCCGCTACGGCGGCTGGTCCTGAGGTTTTTCCGGCGCAAATTGACGAGCCGAGCGCGCCCACGGGCGCGCTTTTTCGTTTCAGCCGGCGCGCGGCTCGATCGGTCGCGGGCGCGCCTTTTCGTCCCGCGGCCCTGAAGCCCGAGGCTATCAAAGAGCTTTTTTTGGCCTCCTCGCTTGAGGAGGGAGCGGAGCGCCTGAAGAACGCCTCGCAAATTTAAAAGTGGCGCCTCCAGGCGCTCCGCGCGGCGTTATACGTTCCCCAACTCGCCCTATCGTCTTCCCGTCCCGCCCCGTGCTTGCGCATTGGGCAGAAGCTCTAGCCGTGCAACATCCGGCACCGGGATTGCTCCCGAGGGGGGCCCTTCTGAGGAACGCCGTCCCGGCTCCTGACCGAGGCTCCGTGGCGGCGCCGCCCACTGCTCCCGAAAAGCTCCGGTCCTTGCATCCCGGTCCCTCGTCGAGCAGCGGTATTTGGCGAGCTAGCACAAACGAGGAGGATTGTCTAGGACTTTTTTCACACGGCTCTAACATTCCCCTCCCCCTCGTGGGGAGGGGTACGGGGCGGGGTCTTCGATGCCGTGCTCGACGTTAGACGACCCCTCCCCAGCCCCTCCCCACAAGGGGGATCGTTGCGAATTTCTGTGGTTGTGATTCAACGGGGAGCAGGAATGCTTTTCGGGAGCCATGGCATGGCCGGTCGCGATCAGCTGAGCTTGTCGGAGGCTTTGGTGGCCTCGCAAGTGGGACGCAACGAGGCGCTGGAGAAGCTGGCGCAGGCGGTGAAGTGGTATCGCTTCGAGAAGCTGCTTGGGCGGCTCAAGCCGGAAGCGGCGGGGCGGCCGCCCTTCGATCCTCTGCTGATGTTCAAGGCGTTGTTGTTGCAGCAATGGTACCGGCTGTCGGATGCCGAGCTGGAGGAGGCGGTGAACGACCGCATGTCGTTCCGGCGGTTCTTGGGCCTGTCGCTGCAGGATGCGGCACCCGATCACACGACGCTGTGCCGCTTCCGCAACCGCTTGTCGGAGGCGGGTCTGGCGGAGAAGCTGTTTGCCGAGTTCGAGCGCCAGCTGGAACGCAGCGGTCTTCTGTTGAAGCGCGGCACGATGATCGACGCCACTCTGGTGGCGACGCCGTATCGGCCGGGCCGCAGCGGCGCCGCGTCGGAGGAGGCCGTGCCTGCCGTCGATGGCGATGCGGCGCTGACCGCGCGCAAGGGGCAGCGCGGCACCCATTACGGCTACAAGGCGCATGCCGGCGTGGACGTCGACACACGGCTGATCCGCAGGCTCCAGCTGACGCCGGCTAACGTCAACGAGACGGTGGTGGCCAATGCGCTCGTCTGCCGCGACGAAGCGGCGATCTACGCCGACAAGGCTTATGCCAAGCGGCAGCGGCGGCAATGGCTGCAGGAGCTGCGCATCAAGGACCGCATCATGCACAAAAGCTGGGGCGGGGGGCCGCCGCTGCGCGCTTCGCAGAAGCGCCATAACGGATTGATTGCGCCGGTCAGGGCGCAGATAGAAGGGGTCTTCGCCACGCTCAAGCGCTGGATGGGTTTCGACCGCGTCCGTTATGTCGGCCTTGCCAAGAACACGGCGCATCTGCACCTCGTCGCGCTCGCCTACAACATGACCCGCTCGCTCAAGCTTTCCGGCTGACGGGCGATGTGCGCCCAAATCCTGCCCGCGATGCCCAATGGCCCCGAACCAACCCGGAACAAAGGCCTCAAATCCACCTGCCGAACCGGCAAAACACCGCCTCAAGCCAGCAACCACTACAACTGGCCAATTTCGCAACGATCTCCACAAGGGGGAGGGGAGCGCGCCCGAGCATGTCGATCCCGGCGCTAGGCGGCGCGTGGCGCGCCGGGCGGGCGCTGGCCTGAGGAGAAGGCGAAGTCGACCACCTCGAGGCCCTGCCGCTCGCCGGTCTCAACGGCCTGAAAGGCGACGCGGAGCGTCATTCCGTAATAGGAGACGAGGTCCTTCAGCCGGTCCTGCAGCCGCTGCATGGCGAAGGGCTCGAGCGGGATCGTCAGCACGGTCTCCTGCGGCGACAGCAGAAACTCGAGGCGCTTTCGCGAGTCGGAGCGCACGATCATGGCGCGGGCCGGATGCACGCGGCGGTCGCCGACCTGGCTCCGGTAGCTGACTTCGCCGATAAGAATGACCCCTTCGCCCTCCTCGCGGCCGGAGCGGCCGAGGCGCACATTGAATGTCCAGCTGGTGGCGCTGAACAGCATCGCGACGCGCGGAGCGGCCGCTTCCTGGCCGGCCGACGCCGCCTGCGGCTCGGCCCTGCCGTGCGCCTCCGCCTCGTCGATCATTCTAAGAAGACCCCGCCGGCCGCCTCAGAAGGCTCAGGCACTCCTGATCGGCCCGAGACCCTGCACGGCCCGAATGAGCGATGGAACGAGCGGCGCGGATCCATACGGCTTTCGCCGGCCTCCGGGGCAACTACGCGCAACTCTCGCCCGCGATTGCAGCGCAAGGATGCGTGCCATGCGAGGCGGGGCCGGTCAAGCGCAGGTCACGGCGCTCGGACCGTCTCGCCGGGGGTGACGGGGAGATAAGTGGTGTTCGGCGGCCGCAGCGCTTCGCCGCGGGCATTCCACCAGGTCGTTTCGTAGACGCCGTCACCCTGGCGAAGATGCGTCCACACCTCCTCGCCGGGATAGTACCAGACGGTCCACGGCCCGACCAGGCCGGCTTCGATCGCCTGGAAGGCGACTTCCATCGTGTCGCCGGGCTGCAGCTCGCCTTTGCTGATCTCCACGATTTCCAACTCGGCCCGGTAGGAGGGAAGCTTTTCCCCGGTCCGCTCGCTGGTCGCGACGGAGATGCAGGTCACCGCAACGACGCGAACGAGGGCGACGACATCGCTGGCCTCGACGAGCTCTTCGGGAGACATCGGCGCCGGGATGGCCGCCGCAGGAGTCGCGGCAGAAATGCCAATAAGGAGGAGGAGAAAGCCAGCAATTCGGGTCATGTTCACGACCTCGCCTGCGGCGGATGCCTGCCATGCCGGGCGGAGCAAGGTCAAGGTGACGGCCGGCTCTTGCCCTGATCGCTGGCCTGACCTGGACGCGGTTGTCCCTCGTTTTATTTACTCGCCATGGCGCGCTCTCCTAGAGTGACGACTTATCCGAACGGGAGGCGATCCTGAACAGCGACTTGGGCGATCGGGCGAGCGAGCAAGCGGCGCGGCGAGCCGGGAGGTCGAAGACCTGCTCGGCCGCATCGCCATGGACCCGCGGATCTGCGGCGGCCGGCCTTGCATCAAGGGTACCCGCATGCGCGTCTCCGACATCGTGGGCATGATGGCCAATGGCGCAACGCCTGCGGAGATCGTGGCCGATTTTCCCTATGTTTCCGAAGACGACATCGCGGCGGCGCTTGCTTATGCCGCCCGGGCAACAGATCACCGCGTCATTCAAGCTGCGTAGCCAGTGCGCTTTCTGATCGACGCGCAGCTGCCGCCCGCGTTGGGCTCGGCAATTGCGGTCGCTCGATCACGAGGCTGAGCATGTCAACGACATCGCACTGGGAGGCGCCCCGGATACGGACATCTGGTCTTATGCGGTTACGGCAGGCGCCATCCTGATCACCAAGGATGGGGACTTCGCCCATCTCGCGCGCCAGCCGACCGGCACGCCCGTGGTTTGGATCAGGCTCGGCAACACGAGGAATACGGCGTTATGGCGGACGCTGGAGCCGCTGCTTGCGGAGATGCTCGACGCACTCGAAGGCGGCGAACGGCTGATCGAGATCGCTTGATTCGAGACGTTTGCTAGCGCGCCAGCGTGGCGGCGACCCACCAGCCCGGCCGCGCCTTGCGCAGCGCGATCGCCGCCGCTTCGGCCGCCGCGCGGTCGGCATAAAGCCCGAAACAGCCGGAGCCGGCCCCCGACATGCGGGCGATCAGGCACTGCCCGGTGGCTCGCAGGGCCTGCAAGGCCTCGTCGATCTCAGGAGCAAGGCCGATGGCCGCCGCCTCCAGGTCGTTGCGGCATTTCTGCAGCCAGCGGGAAAGCACCGCCGGGGTTTCCGCCGGCCATGGCTCCGGAAGCGGCGTGCCGTCGCGGCGGGTCAGCGCGGCAAAGACGGCGGACGTGGCCACCGGCACCCCCGGCCAAACCAGCACGAGCGGCAGCGACGGCCAGGATTCGACCCGCTCGATGCGCTCGCCCGTGCCGCGCGCCCGAAGCGCCCGGGCGACGAGGCACATCGGCACGTCGGCGCCGAGCGCGCCGCCGAGCCGGCCCAGTTCGTCGAGCCCGAGCGACAGGTTCCACGCCTCGTTGAGGGCGAGCAAGACTGCGGCCGCGTCGGCCGATCCGCCGCCGAAACCCGCCCCCGCCGGCAGGTTTTTCGTGAGCCGGATCGCCGCTCCGCCAGAAACACCCTTTCTCTCCTTGAGGAGCCTCGCTGCCTTGAGGACCAGGTTTTCCCCGTCGGCCGGCGCGTGGAAGCCGAACGAACCACTGACCTCCAGGCCGAGGGCCTCGTTCGCACTGACCGTTACGGTGTCGCCGGCATCGGCAAAGACCGCCACCGTGTCGAGCTCATGATAGGCATCCGCGCGCCGCCCCACGACATGCAGCGCCAGGTTGACCTTGGCCGACGCGCGGCGCTCGATGCTTGCGGCCAAAACGGAATCAGGCGTCGCCGGATACCCCGAGCTCGAGGGCGGCAAGCACGCCACGCCCACCGGGCGAACCGCCCGTTCCCATCGTGTTCAGCGCAGCGTCCTTCTGCGGCTCGATCAGCCGGCCCTCGGAGATCTTCTTCAGGATCAGCTCCAGCTCTTCGCCCTCGGCGCCGAAATCGCGGGCATGCCGCCACTGGAACTGCGCCTCCAGCGTGCGGCCCGCCTTCCAGTAGGCGTCGCCGAGATGGTCGTGGATGACCGGATCGTCAGCCTTCAAGGAGACGGCGCGCTCCAGCTCCGTCACCGCCTCGTCGTAGCGGCCGAGGCGGTAATAGGCCCAGCCGAGACTGTCGACGATGTAGCCGTCGTTGGGGCGAAGCTCGACCGCCTTGCGGATCATCGCCAGGGCCTCGTCGAGATTCTCGCCCATGTCCACCCATGAATAGCCGAGGTAGTTCAGCACCAGCGGCTGGTCGGGATAAAGCTCCAGCGCCTTCTTGAAGTCGGCCTCCGCCTTCGCCCATTCCTTCGTCCGCTCGTAGGCGATGCCGCGGAAATAGAAGAGGCTCCAGTCGGCGCGGCCCGGTTCCGGGATAAGCGCGACCGCGCTGGAATAGATCTCCGCCGCTTCGGCGAAGCGCTCGCGGCCGCGCAGCATGTTGCCGTAGGACACGTAGGCCTGAACGTCCTTCGGGCTGCGGCGCACGGCCTCCTGGAACGCCTTCTCGGCATCCTCGCTGCGGTCCATGCGGTCGAGCGTGAGCGCCGCGCGGAGCGCTCCCAGGGCGCGGAACGGCGCGTCCGGCGCGATCGATTCATACGCCGCGATGGCGGCCTCGCCTTGATCGCTCTCATCGAGGAGATTGCCGAGCGACAGGGCGGCGAGGCCGCCCGCCGTCTCCGGATCGAGATAGAGCGCCAAGCGAAGGTAGAGCGAGGCGACCTCCAGCCCGCCCTCCTGCCCGACCGCCGCGCCGATCCCGGCGAGCGCTTCCGCGGCGCCGGCCAGCGGCGTGGCGACCGTCATGACCTGACCCTTGCCGACGCGGATTTCCTCGCGTGCCGCGCGCCCGAGCGCATTGTCGGGATAGCGCGTCAAAAACTCCGCCAGCGCGGCGTCGGCCTCGTTCTTGCGGCCGGCGACGGCGAGCGCCCGCGCATAGGCCTCGGTAATGCGGATCGCGTTCGGGTCCAGCTCGCGCGCCTTGCCGAGCGCCTTCAGCGCATCCTCCGTCCGCCCGGAAGCGAGCAGGATATAGCCGCTGTGCAGGAGCTTGAACGGCTCGTACCATTCCTCGCCCTTCAGCTTCGCCAGGTCCTCCACCGCTTTGTCGACCTCGCCCTCACCGAAGCGCGCCCAGGCGACGAGGAGAGCGGCCGTGAGGTCGGCGAGGACGCCGGCGCCTTTGTCGTCGAGCGCCTCCGCGGCCTCGGAATATTGCTTTCTGCGAATCTGGTCGACGGCGCGAACCAGCTTGGCGATATGGTTACCCGGCGATTTCTCCAGCAGCGTCTCGGCAAAGCCGAGCGCCTCCTCCACGTCGCCGGCCGCCGCTGTCAGCAGCAACGACCGCTCAAGCAGGAAGAGGCTTTCCGGATCGGCGTTCAAGGCCGACCGATAGAAGCGCGCCGCGCTCTCTATGTCCTTTTCCACGTCGGCCGTGCGGGCCGCGAGATAGGTACCCGCCAGGCCGCTCAAGCCGTCGTCGGCATTCTGCACGGCGGTTGCGGCCGATCCAAGCAGCAGCAGCGGCAACAACAATGCTGCCGGCGAGAAGTTCAAGATTTTGCGCGCCAATCGCGTCATATCGGTCCGTTCCGCTCGTTTCCTCCCGATACAGCGCGCGCTTGCGCCGGGCAATGGTGCTGCACCCGGGCGGCTTCAACTCAGTGTGCACGGGCAATGCAGAACGTCACCGCATCGAGGAGCGCCGCCTTGAATTTTTCGTCCGGCAGCGGTGCCAGCGCGTCACGCGCCATGGCGCCGTAGTGGCGGGCACGCTCTACCGTGTCCTTCAGCGCCTTGGTGCGGTCGAGGAGCACAACGGCGCGGCCGAGATCGTCCTCGCCGATATCGCCGCCGACCAGGGTGCGCGTCCAAAACTCCCGGTCGGCGTGCGTGCCGCGCCGGTAGGCGAGCACGACCGGCAGCGTCACCTTGCCCTCGCGGAAATCGTCGCCGACATCCTTGCCGAGCATAGGCGCCTGGCCGCCGTAGTCGAGGGCGTCGTCGATCAGCTGGAAGGCAATGCCGAGATTGGCCCCGTAGGAGCGGAACGCCGCCCTGACGCCGCGCTCGGCCCCAGCGACGATGGCGCCGACTTCCGCGGCGGCGGAGAACAGCACCGCCGTCTTCGCGCGGATGACGTCGAGATATTCGTCCTCGGTGGTGTCGGTGTTCTTCGCGGTGGTGAGCTGCATCACCTCGCCTTCCGCGATCGTCGCCGCGGCGGCCGCGAGCACCTCGAGCGCCTCCAGAGAGCCCACCTCGACCATCATCCTAAAAGCCTGGCCGAGCAGGAAGTCGCCGACCAGCACGCTCTCCTGGTTGCCCCAGACCAGCCGGGCCGTCCGTTTGCCCCGCCGCGTGTCGCTTTCGTCGACGACGTCGTCGTGGAAGAGCGTAGCCGTATGCATGAATTCGACGCTGGCGGCGAGCTTCACGTCGGCCTCGCCGCGGTATCCGCAGGCCTGGGCGGAGGCGATCGTCACCATCGGCCGCAGCCGCTTGCCGCCCGAATCGATCAGGTAGCGCGCCACCTCGGGGATCAGCGCCACATCGGAGCCCGTCCGCTCGACGACGAGCCGGTTCACCCGTTCCATCCCGGCCGCGGTGACATTGACCAGGGGCGCGATAGAGGCGCGCTCCGCCTGGGTCTCTTCGAATGACAGCACCACGCCCACAGCACCACTCCCTGCCACAGAAACCATAATTCGCCGGACGCCGCGCACAAAGCGACACGATGGCACAATGCGCTTCCCCTCCGGCCTGCTTCGCGCAGCGGCACGAAGTCGCTAGGGTGCGGCGATGATCGAACTTTTCCGCAGCAACGATCCGGTGCTGATCTCCTTCGCCGAGGCGCTCCTCAAGGAGGCTGGCATCGAGCATGCGACCGTGGACCAGAACATGAGCGTGATGGAAGGCTCGATCGGCATCCTGCCGCGGCGCATGCTGGTCGCCCGGCAGCAGCACGAGACGGCCCGCCGCATCCTGGAAGACGCGGGGCTCGGGCGCGAGCTGTCGTGACGGCGGAACCGGTCGATCACAGTGTCGACGCCTTTCTCGGCGGGCTCCTCACCCTGGTACAACCCCGCAAGGGGCACCGGGCGGGCCTCGATGCCGCGCTGCTGCAGGCGATCGTCCCCGCCGAGGCTGCCGGCCACGCCGTGGATTTGGGCGCCGGGGTCGGCACCGTGGCCTTCTCGCTGGCGGCCCGCGCAGGCGCGCTGCACGTCACCGCCGTCGAGCGGGACTCCAAACTTTTGGCTGCGGCGCAAGCGGCGCTCGCGCGGCCGGAGAATTCTGGCTTTTCGGCTCGCGTCCGCCTGGTGGAAGCCGACGTGACGGCGCGCCGCGAATTCCGCGAGCGGCTCGGGCTGGCGGACCATTCCGCCGATTGGGTCTTGATGAACCCGCCCTTCGATGCGCCCGGCCGGGCGCGGCCATCTCCGGACGAGGCGCGCCGCGCCGCACACATGGCGGAGCCCGGCTCGCTTGGCGCCTGGTGCCGCACGGCGGCGGGACTGTTACGGCCGACGGGCGTGCTCGGCCTTATTCACAGAGCCCAGGCGCTGCACGAAATATTCGAGGCGCTTGCCGGCCGCTTCGGCGATGTGCGGGTCCTGTCTGTGCATCCCACGAAAGACGCGCCCGCCGCCCGCATCCTGGTGCGTGCTGTCGCGGGCAGCCGAGCCGGCCTGCAAGTCATGCCCGGTCTCGTCCTGCACCGGGCCGGCGGCGCCTGGACCGACGAGGCCGAGGCGATCCTGCGTGGCCGCGCCTCGCTGTCGTTTCACCCGCCCCGCGGCCGGCCGGGCCGGATCGGACCTCTTCGTCATAGGGAAGTCGGGTGATATCCCTATGCCGGATGAAAGAAGCGCTTTGCCGCCAAGGGCTGGCGATTTCCCTCCGGCCGGGCCATTTTCGCTGCCATGATGAACGAAGCAAGGCGAAGCGGCATGCTTGAATCCCTGTGGGACGGCATCAACAGATGGATTCCCGGCTACGAGGGGCGCAACGCGCCGGTCGTCCCGGTGGTGCGGCTTTCCGGCATGATCGGCAAGATCACCCGCTTCCGCCCGGGGCTGACGCTTGCCTCCGTGGCGCCGCTCCTGAAAAAAGCGTTCAGCATCAAGGCGGCGCCGGCCGTGGCGCTGGTCATCGACTCGCCGGGCGGCTCGCCGGTGCAGTCGCACCTCATCTACAAGCGCATCCGCACGCTTGCGGCGGAGAAGGAGAAGCAGGTCGTCGTCTTCGTCGAGGACGTCTGCGCCTCGGGCGGCTACATGATCGCCTGCGCCGGCGACGAGATCGTCGTCGATCCCGCCTCCATCGTCGGCTCCATCGGCGTGGTCTCCGCCGGCTTCGGCTTTGTCGGCGCCATGAACAAGCTCGGCATCGAGCGCCGCGTCTATACGTCGGGCCATTCCAAGGTGATCCTCGACCCGTTCCAGCCGGAGAAGCCGGAGGACGTGGCCCGCCTGAAGGCGATCCAGGAGGAGGTGCATGACTGGTTCATCGACCTGGTGCGCGCCCGCCGCGGCGACGTGCTGGCCAAGGACAAGGACGAAGAGATTTTTTCCGGCATGTTCTGGTCGGGCAAGACCGCCGTGTCGCTGGGCCTGGCCGACCGCACCGGCGACCTGCGCGCCGTGCTGGAGGAAAAATTCGGGGATAAGGTGCGCTTGAAAGTGTTTTCCACCGAGCGGAGCTTGTTCGGGCGCCGCAGCGGCGTCGGCATAGCCGGCGCGCTCGGCGCTGCGATGGCCGACACGGTGCTGTCGGAACTCGACGAGCGGGCGATGCGCGACCGCTACAGGATCTGAGCCATGGTGCAGGTTCTCATCGTCGGCGCCGCCGTGCTCGGCGGCTGGTATGCGTGGAAGGCAATCAAGCGCGAGATGGCCCGCATCGACCGCGAGGTCGAGGCGGTGCGCAAGGAGCCCGAGGAGACGCTGGAGCGCGATCCCGAGACGGGCCGCTACAAGTTGAAAGGGAAAGATTAGGAGGTCGGCGGCGATCAAGACGCTGCGTCGCGTCCTCGCCTGAGCTTTGGGGCCCGATCCATGCTATGATGGGAACGATCAAGGTTTTCCGGCGACCGCACAATGACCGCCCTCCCCGCCCGCCGCCAACATGACGCGAGGCTCTGGACCGCCGACCAGTTTATCGATTTTCTGAGGACGCGGCCGGACGAAGAGCGCTGGCAGCTGGTGGATGGACTTGCGATGATGATGGTGCCGCCGAGCTTCGTCCATCAACGCATCGTCACCAACTTCGAAGCGCTTCTCAATGCCGCCCTCAAGGCGAACCGCCCCGATCTCTTCGCCTACGGAAACGTCGGTCTGCGGATTCCGGGGGGTGGAGGATTTTCATCCGCAGCCTGACGTCGTGGTTTGCGCCGCGGAAGCGGACTATGTGTACTATCGGGAGCGGTTTTCACTAGTCACAGAGGTTCTCTCGCCATCTAACACGGCCGAGATGATCGAGCGGAAGCTGGAGCTTTACCTAAGCCACCCGGACAATCTTTATTGCCTGGCCATCGATCATGATTCCGTCCACGTGGCGCTCTACGGTCGCGAGAGCGGCTGGGGGCGCACCGATCTGCGCTCGCTCGACGACGTGCTGGCGCTGCCCGCGTTCGGGTTCCAGGCACGGCTCGCCGACCTCTATGAGGGCACGCCGCTGACGCGGTGAGGCCGGAGCTCTCGGAGGCTAGCCGGCGCGACCCGGAGGCAGACGCGCAGTGTCGAGGGGATTCGCGCAGCATCCGCAGGGTTGTGGTAAGCTGCGTGAATAGCGCGTGATGGATGATGACCGCTCTCGCCGAGGCACCCGCACAGGATTCGAGGCTCTGGTCCGCCGACCAGTTTCTCGAATTCCTCCGCACGCGTCCGGACGAGGAGCGCTGGCAGCTGGTCGATGGACTTGCCATGATGATGGTTCCGCCAAGCAAGGTGCATCAACGTATCGCGGGCAACCTCGAGCGCCTTCTGAACGATGCTCTGCGGGCTGCACGGCCCGATCTGTTCGCCTACCGCGAGACCGGCATACGGCTTCCCGGCGTCCACGATTTCAATCCCGAGCCGGACGTCGCGGTATTGCTCGCCGATGCCACGTACACCTATTACGACGAAAAGTTTTTCTTGGTCGCTGAAGTGATCTCACCGTCCAACACGGCCGAGATGATCGAGCGGAAGCTGGAGCTTTACCGAAGCCACCCGGACAATCTTTACTGCCTGAGCATCGATCAGGATTCCGTTCACGTGGCGCTGTACGAACGCGAGAGCGGCTGGGGGCGCGTCGATCTCCGCTCGCTCGACGACATGCTGGCGCTTCCCGACTTCGGCTTTCAGGCGCAGCTCGCCAACATCTATGAAGGCACGCCGCTCGTGCGGTGAAACCTTCGGGACCGGAAGCTTTATCGTGGGTCGAAGGGCGTCACGAGTTCGGAATACCCACGCAAAAACCTGTCGGACGTGAGGAACATCGCCGGCTGATTCATGGCCTGGGCGATCAGAAGCCGATCAAAGGGATCATTGTGGAGCCGCGGTAGCCTCGCCACAAGCGCCGCCACGCTCGATGTGACGGGAAGCTCCGAAAACCCGATCGCGACGGCATCTGAAGCGATTTCGGCCGGATCGATCTGGAAATCCGGCCTTTGGCGTCCGGACTTGATGGCGATTTCCCAAATGGAAGCTGCACTGAATAGGATTTCGTTGTTGGGATCCTCGATCACTGCGGCGGTACGAGGGGGGAGCCGCGCCGGCGCGTCGATCACCCAGAGCAGGACATTCGTATCGAGCAGCAGAAGGCTCAACCGCTGCCCCGCTCAGGGGGAAACAATGGCTTCTCGAATTCCGCCAAAATGTCGTCGGGAAGCGGCTCATAAAAATCGTCCGGAATGTTGTATTTCCCGGCGAACAAACCGAGCGGGCGGGGCTTCTTCTTTCCTCCGACCTCTGCGGAAATAGCCACCAGCATGGCAACCGGCTTTCCGGCCTTGGCGATCACCACCTCCTTGCCGGCGGCAGCATCGTCGACGAGCCGTGAGAAATGCGTCTTCGCCTGATGGATGTTGAAAACGGCCATGAGCAAGACCTCTCCCTGGTGGACTAACTTAGTCCATAGGCGTCCGCCGGACAAGTCGTGCCATCCTCACATGTTCAAATACACCGGCCCCTCGCCGCCCTGCGGCGGCACCCAGTTGATGTTCTGGTTCGGATCCTTGATGTCGCAGGTCTTGCAGTGCACGCAGTTCTGCGCGTTGATGACGAAGCGCGCCCCGCCCTCCTCCAGCACCCACTCGTAGACGCCGGCCGGGCAGTAAAGCTGCGACGGCCCGGCATAGATTTCCAGCTCGCTCGCCTTCTGCATGACGGGGTCGGCGACACGAAGATGCACCGGCTGGTCTTCTTCATGGTTGGTGTTCGACAGGAACACGGAGGAGAGCCGGTCGAAGGTGAGCACACCGTCCGGCTTGGGATAGTCGATCGGCCGGAAATTTGCGGCGGGCTTAAGGCTCGCCGCGTCCGACTTGCCGTGGCGGAGCGTTCCCAAGAGGGAAAAGCCCAGGAGCTGGTTCGTCCACATGTCGATACCGCCGAGCGCCACCCCGCCGAGCGTGCCGAGCCGAGACCAGAGCGGCTTGACGTTCCTGACCCGATGGAGGTCGCGGCCGATCTCCGAGCCGCGCCAGGCGGCCTCGTAGCCCTCCAGCGTGTCGTGCGCCCGCCCCTCGGCGAGCGCCGCCGCGACGTGCTCGGCGGCCAGCATGCCGGACAGCATCGCGTTGTGGCTGCCTTTTATGCGCGGCACATTCACAAATCCGGCCGAGCAGCCGATCAGCGCACCGCCGGGAAAGACCAGTTTCGGGACGCTCTGCCAGCCGCCCTCGGTGATCGCCCGCGCCCCGTAGGAGATGCGCCGCCCGCCGGCAAAGGTATCGCGGATGGCGTCATGCGTCTTGAAGCGCTGGAACTCCTCGAAGGGCGACAGATACGGATTGTCGTAGTTCAGGTGGACGACGAAGCCGACCGAGACGAGATTGTCGCCGAAATGGTAGAGGAAGGAGCCGCCGCCGGTCTTCATGCCGAGCGGCCAGCCGAAGGAATGCTGGACGAGTCCGGGCCTGTGCTTCGCCGGGTCGACTTCCCACAGCTCCTTCAGGCCGATGCCGAATTTCGGCGGCTCGCGGCCCACGTCGAGGCCGAAGCGGCCGATCAGCTGCTTGGCCAGCGAGCCGCGCGCGCCTTCGCCGATCAGCAGATATTTCCCCAAAAGCGCCATGCCGCGCTGGTAGCCGGGACCGGGCCTGCCGTCGCGCGTGACGCCCATGTCGCCGGTAGCCACCCCGATCACCCGCCCCGTGTCGTCGGTCAGGATCTCGGCGCCGGCAAAACCTGGATAGACTTCGACGCCCAGCGCCTCCGCCTTCGTCGCCAGCCAGCGGCAGACGCTGCCGAGCGAGACGATGAAATTGCCGTGGTTGTTCATCAGCGGCGGCATCAGAAAGTTCGGCAGACGCAACGAGCCGGAGGGGCCGAGAAAGAGGAACCGGTCCTCGGCGACCGGCGTCTTTATCGGGGAATCCTCGCTCCGCCATTCCGGCAGCAGCCGGTCGAGCGCGATCGGATCGATGACGGCGCCCGACAGGATGTGTGCGCCGACCTCCGATCCCTTCTCCAGCACCAGCACGGAAATGTTCGGGTCGAGCTGCTTTATTCGGATCGCCGCCGACAGCCCGGCCGGCCCCGCGCCGACCACGACGACATCGTATTCCATGCTTTCGCGCTCGGGCAGCGCGTCAGTTTCGGCCATGGCTTTCCAATCGCGCGACAATTCTCGCAGATTGCCGACCTCGGGATAGCCGCGCCCGCCGGCTGTGTCCATCGACTACGGCTTCTCTAATCCCCCGACATGTGGGACTAGACGCCATGGCGAGCGGCGGCCAAACCGAGGCGATCGAGGCGCTTCTCCGCTTCTACGCGGAGGCGGGCGTGGACGTCGCTCTCTCCGAGCAACCGGTGGACCGCTTTGCCCTTAGCCGCCAGCTTGCCGAGGGGGCTGCGCGCGCGAGGGAGGCCGATCGGCAACTCGCGCGGGAAAAGGCGCGGGCGGATGCAATCCGGCCCGAGGATGAGCGACAAGCTCCGCCTGCGCCGGCGGCAAGGCTCACGATCCCGTCCGAAGCCGCAATCATGGCGGCCCGCGAGGCCGCCGCCACCGCGCCGACGCTCGACGCGCTCCGCGCCACGCTCGCCACCTTTGAAGGCTGCAACCTGCGCTATACGGCGACCAACCTGGTGTTCGCCGACGGCAACCCGGCGGCCCGGGTGATGTTCGTCGGCGAGGCGCCGGGCCTGGAGGAAGACCTGCAGGGCCTGCCCTTCGTCGGCCGCTCCGGCCAGCTCCTCGACAAGATGCTGAAGGCGATCGGCCTCGACCGCTCGTCCGCCTATATCGCCAACGTCATCCCGTGGCGGCCGCCCGGCAACCGCACGCCGACGCCGCAGGAAACGGAAATCTGCCGGCCCTTCATCGAGCGCCAGATCGCCCTGGTAGACCCGGACTTTTTGGTCCTCCTCGGCGGCGCCTCGGCAAAGCAGCTTCTCCAGACCAGCGAAGGCATTTTAAAGCTCCGCGGCCAATGGCGAGCCTACAACGCCGGCCGCCGCGACATCCGCGCCATGGCGACCCTCCACCCCGCCTACCTCCTGCGCCAGCCGCTGCAGAAGCGGCTGGCCTGGCGGGATCTTCTGGCGCTGAAGCGGGCCTTAGAGGGAAGTGGGTGAGCAGCCGTCTGTGACAACTCAACCCTGCTATAGGTCTCGCCTTGGTTGCCCGGCAGCGAAGCGGCCTGTAGCGTTGGCGTCAAGCAGAATTCGGAGAGCCACGATGTGCCGGAACATCCGCACCTTGTTCAATTTCGACCCCCCCGCGACGGAGGAAGAGATCCGCGCCTCCGCGGTGCAGTTCGTCCGAAAGCTGAGCGGGTTCACCAAGCCGTCCAAGGCGAACGAAGCCGCCTTCGAGCGGGCCATTGATGAGGTCTCCGACGCCGCCCGCCGGCTCCTCGATTCGCTCGCCACGACCGGCCAGCCGCGCAACCGCGAGGTGGAAGCGCTCAAGGCGCGCGCCAGGGCGGCGGAACGCTACGCCTGAGCGGCGCCGTGCGGCTCCCTTCCGTCGCCGCCCGTCCGGTTCTCCCGCCGATTTCGGAGGCGCCGTCCGACACCGGCGCCGCGTTGAACTGCGCTCGGCCGGTCAGGGCCGCATTCCGCTACGTCCGCCGGCTGTGGTCCGGCGACCTGCCCCTGTCGCGCGTCTTCTGGATCGACATGTTTTTGGTTGGCACGCTGGTCAATCTGCTGTCGCTCATCGCAGCGATCGTCCTGCTCGCCGGCGACGCGCCGGTGGGCTGGGGCGTCGCGGTGTTTCTCGCCCACATCCCCTATAGCCTGCTGCTTTTCACCGGCGTGTGGCGGAGCGCCGCCCGCGCGCAGTCGGAGTCGAGCTCCGTCGCGCAGGCGGCGGCGCTCGCCTGGCTGATTGCCGCCTTCGTGATCTGAACGCTCCCGCCGCCGAAGGCACCTGGACCCTCGCATGCAAAGATTTTCGCTTCTCCTCATCGCGATCGGATTGTCGCTCGTCCGGGCCGCAGCGGCCGGCGGGGAGCCGTTGCTCGGCACAGGCTTTGGATCGGCTCTTCCTCATCTGGCGGAGGCCGCCGACCCGCCCGTCTCGATGACGCGCGTCAACATCATCGACGGCGCCGACGAGCGCGGATCGCTCCTCGATCTCGGGCCTGCGCTCGGCCTCTCCGCCGAGGAGATCGCCCGCATCCGAAAAGTCTCCGGCTATGTCGGCTGCTTCTTGCCCTCGCCGTCTGTCGGCGCCGGCGCCCTCTTCCTGTCCGACCGGCAAATCCTCACCGCCGCGCACATCTTCTTCGATCCTTCCGGAGAGCGGCGCTCCAAATGCTTCTTCCGCAACCAGGATTCGGAGCCTGTCATGATCGACATCCTGACGGATCCGGAGAACACGCGGTTCGGGGCCGAGCCGCCGAAGGCCGGAAGCAACGACGATTTCGCCATCGTGCGGCTGGTCGCGCCGGTGCCCGGCGCAGAGCCGTTCCCGGTGGAGGAAGGCGTGCCGGTCAGGGCCGGCGACGCGCTCATCGTGGTGACGGCGCATCCCGCCGGCATGCAGCTTGACGTCGACAAGGCGGTGCCGGTCGTCCAGGGCTGCAGCGTCCGCCGCGCCCCCGTCTCGAGACGCGCCACCTCCTTCTACCGCACCGATTGCGACGCCACCGGCTCCTCGTCGGGCGGCATGCACCTCGCCCGCGTCGAGGGCCGCCTGGTTTTCCGCGGCATCACCATCACCTCCGGCCCGTGGCGCGACGAAAACCTTCGCGGCGCGCCTTATGACGAGCGGGCCGGTAGCGTCACCACCGCCCTCGGCGCCGACGCGGCGATCCTCGCCGCCGGCAAGGAGCTTGCGCAAACATTCTAAGCCGCGCCACAATCCCAGCCGGATTGCATGATCGAGAGGGCTCCGGCCCCGTCGCCGCCCGCCGAATTGCTCGGACATTCTCTTGGCCCGCCAGCTCCTCCCCATCCTCGCGCTGCTGTTCTCGACCGCGTTCCTGCTCGCCGGCAACGGCCTGCACTCGCTGCTCCTGCCGATCCGCGGCGCGCTGGAGGGTTTTTCCACCAACCAGCTCGGGCTGATCGGCACCGGCTGGGCGACCGGCTTCGTGCTCGGCTGCCTCATCGCGCCGGTCGTGGTGCGCCGCGTCGGCCATATCCGCGCCTTCTCCTGCTCGGCCGCCTGCGCGGCGATCATCGTCCTGCTGAACGGGCTGCTGGTCGAGCCGCTCGCCTGGATCGTCCTGCGCGCCTTCTCCGGCTTCTTCCTCGCCGGCGCCTTCATGATCATCGAGAGCTGGCTGAACGAGCGCGCCACCAACGAGAGCCGCGGCACCATCTTTGCCGTCTATCTCATGGTCACCTACGTCGCCATCACCGGCGGCCAGCTCGGCGTCGCCGCCGCCGACCCGCTGACCGCGACCTTGTTCATGCTCGGCGCCATCCTGTTCTGCCTCGCCGTGCTGCCGACGGCCTTGTCCACCGCCGCCTCGCCGCGCCCGCTCACGCGGGTGCGCCTCGACCTGAAAAAGCTCTTTCGCAACTCGCCGGTCGCCTTCGTCACGGTGACTGCTGGTCGGCGTCATCAACGGCGCCTTCGGCACGCTCGCCGCCGTGTTCGGCACGCGGATCGGCCTCTCCACCGCGGAGATCGCGCTGATGATGGGCATCACCGTGGTGAGCGGCGCGCTGACCCAGGTGCCGGCCGGCCGCCTCTCCGACCTGACCGACCGGCGCTACGTCATCGCCGGCGCGGCGATCGCCGCCGGCGCCGCCGGCCTCGCCCTCCTGGTGCTGAAGCCCGCCGACCCCACTCTGGTCATCGCGCTCGCCGGCATCTACGGGGCGCTGACCTATCCGCTCTACGGCCTCGCCGTGGCGCATGCCAACGACTACGCCGATGCCGGCGATTTCGTCGCCGACGTCGGGCGGCCTCCTTCTCCTCTACGGCGCCGGCACCATGGTCGGGCCGCTCGCCGCCGGCCTCGCCATGACGTCGATCGGCCCGGAGGCGCTGTTCGCCGTCACCGCTGCCGGCCATCTCCTCATCGCCAGCTATGCGCTCTACCGCACCACGCGGCGCGCCAAGATCCCGGAAAACGTCCGCGAGGCCTTTCGCAGCGTCCCGAGCCCACGCGCGCGCGACGCCGGAAAGCGCCGCCCTCGACCCGCGCGCCGAAGATTCGTCGCTGGATCGCCAGCCCTATACCGCCGTTAAGTAAGGCCGGCAGGCGGATGGCCCATTGGGTCTGGCGCAGGCTTATTCCTCTCCCCTCCGGGGAGAGGCCGAGTCGCGAAGCGACCGGGTGAGGGACCAGCGTATCAGATCGAAAGAGAGATTGTAGATAGCGATGCAAAAACTCGACCCGAACCGCTCCTTCATCCCCGTCCGCATCGCCGTCCTCACGGTCTCCGACACGCGCACGCTGGAGGAGGACCGCTCCGGCGACATGCTGGCCGCCCGCATCAGCGAGGCCGGCCACATTCTCGCCGAGCGCGACATCGTCACCGACGACGTCGAGGAGATCCGCGCAAAAGTGCGGGGCTGGGTGGAAAACCCCGACGTCGACGTGGTGATCACCACGGGCGGCACCGGCTTCACCGGCCGCGACGTGACGCCGGAGGCGCTGGAGCCGCTGTTCGAGAAGCGCATGGACGGCTTCTCGGAAGTCTTCCACCGCATCTCCTTCGACAAGATCGGCACGTCGACGATCCAGTCGCGCGCGACCGGCGGCGTCGCCGGAAACAACCTTCATCTTCGTGCTGCCGGGCTCGCCCGGCGCCTGCCGCGACGCCTGGGACGGCATTTTACGCGCGCAGCTCGACTACCGCCACACGCCCTGCAATTTCGTCGAGATCATGCCCCGCCTCGACGAGCACCTCCGCCGCGGCGCCAAACAGTAGGCGGAAGCGCTTCCGCAGCTTACTAAAGCCGCTATGGCGCGGCAGGTGCCGCTACGGTCATCTTGATACGCCAAGTTTAGTGTGACTTGCTGACCATGACTTGGAGCCCCACAGCATTCATCACCTTGAGCACCGTCGCGAATTCCGGATTCCCACCGGCACTAAGCGCTCGGTAAAGGCCTTCGCGGGCGAGCCCCGTATCCTTGGCGACTTGGCTCATTCCTTGGGACTTCGCCACTTGACCAAGAAGGTCGACGACGGCCTTCGGATTGCCTGCCGCGAGGGCAGCGTTGATCGCGTCGGCGTACTCGCCATTGGTCAAAGCAGATGGATCGGTCGGTGGTACCGGGGGCGCCTCGAGAAAGTTCGGTTGTTCTAAATCCGATTCCCATTCCTCTGGCGTGGCACGTTCCTGGAGATCGTGGCGGAGGTCCGGCGAGCATTGTTCGAGGAACGCAGCCCAATCCGCCCCGCTCTTGAACGTTATCACGTTCCCATCCCGCGCGTTCAGCAGCACGGCCTTTTTGCCGGCGCGCACAAGCCGGAGGACGTTGAGAACCGTGCCGGCGCTTTTACCATCCCAGATCATCAGCCCAAAATCGGCTGCGCGGGCCATCTCGCGATCCTTCGCGGCATAAAAGTGAAAGCCCTTAGTCGCTTCCGAGGGTGTGATGTGGTTGGTCCGCCATTGGCCGAGGTTGTTGCGGCAGGACTCGCCGGAGCAGAAAACGGTTACCTGCTCGTAGCGGCGATCAAGCAAGTGCTTTTGCACCGCCTTGTCGGCACCGTTCGCATCGCCGACGAGGACCGGAAAGCCACTGTCGATCACGTTGTTCAGGCGCTCTTTGGCGAGCGTCGGCAAGCGGGAGACCTGGCGGGAGCCGCCGATGAAGACTGTGTTCACTGGTTGCTCCTCGTACGAGTGATAGTAAGAGCGCGGACGCTCGCGGCCTTGCCCTCGCCCATCAAAAGTTCGGTGATCGCGTTCATGGTCGCGCCGGATCGGAAAAGATCGTCGAACAACAGTATGCCTTTCCCCTCGGTGTGCTTTGCATCGACGGCGTAGAGGCCGGCGAGTAGTTCCTTGCGCTTGTCGCGGTCGATGACGCCCTTGAGCTGCGTCGGCGGGCGCGTTGTGCTAAGGCACTCTGCGACGGGCAGGCCCAGCGCATCGCCGATTCCTTTTGCGAGCAGAATGACGGGCTGGACCGCGCGTCCCGGACGGAGGCACCGGCACGATAAGATCGAACTTGGTTCGCGAGGGCCTGACGAATTCCACAGCGGCGGCGATGATTTCGCTCGCGGCCGATTTATCGCCATTGTACTTGAGTTTGTAGAGGAGCTCGCCAAGCTCTGATCGTTTCGTGTCGAACACATCGTGTCCCGCTTCGTTGATGCCCACGTGCGTGCTGCTGAGGGTGTGGATGTCGAGCGCGTAGCCGGAAACCCAGTTTCCAACGATCTTTTTTGGGTTAACTGCGGCCACCTGGAGGATTTCCAACAAAGCGCGTTGTCACAAATCGTATTGTAACCTATAGTTCACATGCGGCCCATCCTCAATTTTGCTGTTGCGCTCCGCTCCTTCCTCCACGAGGCTGCACAGCCCTGGGGCGCTTCCAGCGCGGGATGATGCCGAGCGTCGGGCTACGAAAACGAGCGTCGTCCCACCTTGTCCGCCGCGGCGAGGCGGGACATGCTGGCGCCGAGAAGGCCGATTGCCGGCGAGCGGAGCGGTCGTGAGCGTCGAATTCCTGGTCACGTCGTTCATCGTCATCGTGTCGCCCGGCACGGGCGTCCTTTACACGCTTGCCGCGGGGCTCTCACGCGGCGCGCGCGCCAGCGTCGTCGCCGCGTTCGGCTGCACGATCGGCATCGTCCCGCACATGGCCGCGGCGATCATGGGGCTGGCGGCGCTCCTCCACGCCAGCGCCCTCGCCTTCCAGATCTTCAAATATCTGGGCGTCGCCTATCTCCTCTACATGGCCTGGAGCACGCTTCGCGAGAGCGGCGCCCTGAAGGTGGAGAAGGCGGTCGGCGCCCGATCGGCGGTGCAGGTGACCGTGACGGCGATCCTGATCAACATCCTCAATCCAAAGCTGTCGATCTTCTTCCTGGCGTTCCTGCCGCAATTCGTCAGCGCCGACGAGGCGCATCCCTTGTCCCGCATGCTCGTGCTGAGCGGCGTCTTCATGCTGATGACGTTCGTGGTCTTCGTCGGCTACGGGCTGTTCGCCGCGTCCATCCGCGACCACGTCATCTCGCGTCCGCGCGTCCTGACGTGGATGCGCCGCAGCTTCGCCGGCGCATTCGCCGCGCTCGGCGCCAGGCTGGCGTTCGCCGATCGCTGAAGGAAACTTCGCGCTGGCCGGCCGATCGGGCCGGTCCCAAGCGCTGGCTGCGATGCGGAGGGGCAAGCAAAAGGGGAGCTTTCGCTCCCCTCGGAATGTCGGGCGGGTAAAACTATTCGGCGGCTTCGACGACCTCGGCGAGCGGCTCGACCGAAATGTAGGTGCGGCCTTCCTCTTTCGCCTTGAAGGCGACGCGGCCGGGCACCAGCGCGAAAATCGTGTGGTCGCGGCCGAGGCCGACATTGTCGCCGGCGCGCCACTTGGTGCCGCGCTGGCGGACGATGATGTTGCCGGGGACGACGAACTCCCCGCCGAATTTTTTCACGCCGAGGCGTTTTCCGGCGGAATCGCGGCCGTTCCGGGACGAGCCGCCTGCTTTCTTATGAGCCATTTCGGTTCTCCAGGTGCCAAATCTATTCGGGGGCGCCCTGCGGCCCGGCCTCGCCGGTGTCCGCCGCCTTGGCGTGCTTCGCCCGCGGCTTCGGCGCCTCCGGCGCAGGCGGCGGGGCGGCGGCTTCCGTGGCGGGCGCCTCTTCGCTCATTGCCGGTCCCTCGGCCCGGGCGGGCTCGACGGCCGGAGCTTTCGCCTTTTTCGCCGCCTTCCCCTGCGACGCGTCGGCGAGGATGTCGGTGATCCGCACCAGCGTGAATTCCTGGCGGTGGCCATTCTTGCGGCGCGAATTCTGGCGGCGGCGCTTCTTGAAGATGATGATCTTTCGGCCGCGCTTCTGCTCGACGATTTCGCCCAGCACCGCGGCGCCGGAGACAAGCGGCGCGCCGAGCTTCGGCGCGTCGCCGCCGAGCATCAGCACCTCGCCGAAGGTCACCTGGTCGCCGGCGGCGCCGTCGAGCTTTTCGACCTGAAGGATCTCGTTGGCGGCAACGCGATATTGCTTGCCGCCGGTTTTGATGACTGCGAACATTTTTCCTCGCGTTCGAATCCGCGCCTTGGCCGCGAACGTCGCGGCGGGCCGGCTTCTTCCAGTCCGACCGGGGTTCGCGCCGGATATAGGCACGATCCACAAACGATTAAAGCGCGGACCGGGAAGGCCTCGCGCCATCCGCCCGCATAAAGTGCAAAGGCGCCCGCAAGTCAAGCGCTCCGTCGCGTGCCGGGCGCTGCCCGGTGCTGCCGGGCAGCCGCCGGGCGCTTGCACCCGGCATGCGGCGAAGCGCTGGCCCGCGGCAGCCGGGAATTTCCGCGCTGCCGCTTGTCTGCCGGCGGGCGAACGTCTAGATACGCCTCGCCTTTTCGACCAAGCGCCTCGATCGCGGAGGGATGCCAGAGTGGTTGAATGGGGCGGTCTCGAAAACCGTTGTGCGAGCAATCGTACCGGGGGTTCGAATCCCTCTCCCTCCGCCAACAATTCCAGCTATAATACTGCTCTTGAAGGAAAATTTGCTCCAACCAACTGTCCCGTCCCACATTTCACCCCTAAATTACCGATCGGGCCTGAGTGCCAGCGAGCTGCGGGCCCGCGGATCGAAGCGGGATTCTTGCTTGCGGGGCTGTTCCCTGGGTCCGTACCACGGGCATGTCATGCGTGATTGAATGGGGCCGGGCCCCGCGTGGGCAGCGGCCAGGGCGCGGGTGTTTGAAACAAGTATCGCCTAGGCCTATCGTCGCCAAGGCCCTCACCGCCTTCGCCCGAAGCGCTGGAAAGCATCGCCATCGCCCGGCGAAACGCGGCTTAGCGTGCGTCAGGGATTCGCGGGGCCGCTAGGCGGAGGAGGCATTGAAACTTCCCGAATATCCTGACGGCCCTCGTTGATCGAATTGTCTGCCTGACATCCGGTGAAAGCCGTCGTGAGGAGCAGGGCACCGCAAATTGTGAGCAAAATACGAGCCATTCGTCGGCACTCCTGCCATCGGCCAGATTTAGGAGAAGCACATAGAGACATCAGCGGGCAAGGGATGTCGGCCTCCCATCGCTGCCGGTCAAATCCGCTGCGCTGTGATGGCTGGCTCGCCCATGCTCCACGGCCCCTCCCCCAGGCGCAAGCTAGAACGTGAAAAGAAGCTGGGCGCAAGCGGCTTGCCAGCGCGCTCGAGTCACAGGCACGGCCCCGCCACCGCGTTGACGCGGCGGACCTAGGGCCACTAGCGACGTTAAAGGACCTGCGGGCAGCCCGCGGCAACTTGCTCGCGGATCTCGACGACGTTAAATGCAAGTTGTGAAATGCAGTACGGTGTTGAGATACTGGTGCAGGCAACCAGCGAACCCATATCCTTCCGTCCGATCCGATACATTAAGAATATCTCTGTTCATCCGGAAAACGGGCTCCAAGTGCTCCTGCAACTGAATACAGCCGCGCTGGCGGCTTGCTGTCTGACATTCTGCTACTCAAACCTACAGAATCTCGAGTGATCGTCGCGGGGGAGGATGTTTTATCTGGAGCGGAGGTTTACACTATCCGGCTTACACCACCCACTGCGCTTTGAGGCCCCGACCGGCAGCAATGTCCATTTGCTATTGGCCGAATCGCTGCTCGCCATCTGGTCGCCTACGGAACTTCCCGAATGCTCCAGACCTTGATGGACTTAACGAGAAGGAGCACGGCATGAGCCAGCCCGACCAGGAGCAGATACACCCCCCGGCACCGAAGCCGAGATGACGCCACAAGCGGACCACGGCGAGACGAGTTACCGGGGTTGCGAGAAGCTCGTCGAGCGGGTGGCGGTGATCACCGGAGGCGACAGCGGCATCGGCCGCGCTGTGGCGATCGCCTATGCCCGCGAGGGTGCGGACATCCTGATCAGTTACCTGAACGAACAAGAGGACGAAGATGCCCGCGAGACCGCTCGCTATGTCGAGGCGGCGGGCCGCCGATGCGTGCTGGTCCCGGGGATATCGCCGAGGCCGCGGAGACCGAACACAAACCCCTGCTGTGAGCTCCTGTCCGCCGACGGGTCTGCGCATCGGCAGACTCAGCTCTTCTCAAAGGGGGGCGTGTGAATAATCGAATAGACGGCAGCGGTTTGCCGCAGTTGCTGGAAGCCATCTCCCGGGGCGACCGCGTTGCGTTTCGCAAGCTCTATGAAGCGACCGCCCCAAAACTTTTCGGCGTTATCCTGCGTATCACTTCTAACAGGTCGGTGGCCGAGGAAGTGCTTCAGGAAACATACGTCAAGGTCTGGCAGAACGCCGAACGCTTCACACCGGAGGCGGGCAAGCCGATTACCTGGCTTACGGCGATCGCTCGCAACGGGGCCATTGATCGGATTCGCTCTGAACGGATCGAGCGGCAGCGCTCAGACGACGATGAGGCGATCCTCGACCGCCTCCCCTCGCCTTCCTCGGGTGATCCGGCTGCGCGTGAGGCACTGCGGCTCTGCCTGTCAGGACTTGCAGAAGAAGCCCAGTCCTGCGTGGTGCTGGCCTACTGCTCCGGCTATTCGCGAGAAGAACTCGCCGAGCGGTTCGGCCGGCCGGTCGCCACCATAAAGACGATCTTACACCGCAGCATCAAGATGCTGCGCGACTGCTTGGATAATCGATGAACGAAGAAGTCGAGATTGCCGCCGCGGAATATGTGCTCGGCACGTTGCCGGCCGACGAGCGCGCGCGCTTTTCTGAGCGGCTGAACCGGGAACCAGAACTTCGGGACGCCGTCTGGCAATGGCAGGCCCGGCTTGCACCCCTTGATGACATCGCACCGGAGGAGGCTCTGGATCCAGCGCTCTGGCAGGCGGTCGAGAGATCAATTGCAGGTCACGGGTTCAGCCGGTTTGATCCGGAGCTAAAAAGTAACGTAGTGCAGCTGCGCCGAAGGGTGGCCTTCTGGCGCGGCGCCACGCTGGCGACCGGCGCACTCGCCGCAGTGATAGCCGGGTTTGCCGTTGTCGACCGGCTCTCGGTTGCACCAGACCCCGCCGCGGGCCGATATGTGGCGGTCGTCGATACCGGCGGCCGCGAGCCCGCGCTGATCGCGGAGGTGGATACGGTGACCGGGATCATCCATGTGCGCACGGTCCAGGCTGAAACGCCGCCGGGCCAAAGCCTGGAACTCTGGCATATTGCCGAAGGGGGCGAACCCCGCTCACTCGGGGTGCTTCAAGCCGACACCGACGCTCAGACTATTCAAGACGCCGTTTTCACCGGCCCGGTAAATGGCGTGATTGCTGTGACAGTTGAACCTCAGGGGGGTTCGCCGTCAGGCGCTCCTACGGGGCCGGTCGTCTATTCCGGTCGCCTCATCGCCGTGGAGGATTAGGACGAATCAAAAAAAGAGTGTGGTTGTCTGCGCCGGTGCGGGCCGACAACAGAGCCCGTCAGATGCCGGCATACCATTCGTAGCCGCGGTCCTCCCAGAACCCGCCCTTGCCGCGGCCGAGACCCTCGAAGCTTTCGACGGCGTCGATGCGCATTATGTATTTGGCCATCTTGTAGCCGAGCTGGCGCTCGATCCTGACGCGCAGCGGCGCACCGTGCGGGACCGGCAGTGTCTCGTCGTTCATCTCGTAAGCGAGGATCGTTTGCGGATGAAAGGCATCCTCCATCCCGATGCTCTCGTAATACTGACCGGAGCCGTCGAAGGTCTGCTCAAGCGTATCGGCGCATGAGAACGCGACGTAGTGGGCCTCTGGCTTCATGCCGACGCGCTCCAGCACGGCGCCGAGCGGCACGCCCTTCCACTTGCCGATACAGCTCCAGCCCTCGACGCAGTCATGCCGGGTGATCTGGGTGCGAGCCGGCATCCCGCGCAGATCATCGAGGGAGAACTCGCCGGGCCACTCCACCAGGCCGCCGACTTGGAGGCGCCAGTCGGCAAACCCATTCTGCGCCAGCGCCTTGTAGGCCGCATCCTCGGGGAAGGTGGTCCCGTTGGCCTTGAACACCGGCGAAAGGTCCGCCTCGGTAAATTCCTGCGCTAAAGTTCGCTCGGAAAGGATTGCCCGCTGACTGGCGCGCGTAAGGATCTCGCTGCTTCCAATCAGGTCGCGAAACCAGGACGCCTCCACCAGGCGGTCGCAACCGCCGACCGCAACCGAACCAGCGGCCAGTGCCGCTCCGCGCAGGAAATTCCGGCGATTCGTTTCGCTATTCCGCGGCATGCGGCTTCTCCGTTCCCTGGATCCGGAAACGCCCGGTAATCATCGACCGCATGTTGTTCCAAACACCTGAGAGCAGCACCATGGCGACATGGACGAGGATGAACAGAAGGAGCGCTGCGGCTGCGATGAAATGGATGGTGCGCGCAGACTGCCTCCCGCCGAATAGCTCGACGACCCAAGGGAAAGCCGCGTTCAGCCCGGGCGACATGTTCAAGCCCGCCAGGATCAGCACGGGGAGGACAATCACGATAAGCGCGAAATACGCGAGCTTTTGGAGCACGTTGTAGGATTTAGCCTGCTCGCCCTTGGGAAATTGCAGAAGCAGGTGCTCGCGCAATGCGCCGCCGATATGTTTCAGCTGGGTGCCGGAGGGGACCAGCTGGCGCCAGTGCCCTGAGGCCAAGCTATAGCCGACATAGATCAACCCGTTGATGACGAACAGCCAGGCGAAGAAGAAGTGGAGTTGCCGGCCCAGCGCGAGGTCCTGGTAGCTCGGCAGGGTGGCCCAGGATGGGAACCCGCGAGGCACGGGCGAGCCCTGTGGACCCCTTGAAACACCAAGAATGCCGGTAGTCTCGAACTCTCGGTCGAATATCTCCGTGACGCCGACTTTCTCGCCCGAGCTGCGCTGGACGCCGCGCATCGCCAGGATCGGGTCTTCGAAAGTCGCGATGTTGCCCCAGTAGAGTGCTGGGTGGGCGTTGAAGATTTGCAGGCCGCTCATAAGAAGCACGGAAATGCAGAGCACGTTGACCCAGTGCGTCACTCGCACGATGACGCTGTGCCGGCGGTAAAGATACGCGCGATCCGCCCGGCTCATGGTCGGCCACTTTCGGAATAGCATGGGTGTGCAGAGGCGGCCCGGAGGCCGCCTCCATCAAGGTGGCAGTTACCGATTATTTCGGCACCAACACGGTATCGATGACATGCACGACGCCGTTCGACTGCATCACATCGGCCTGGGTAACGGTGGCCATGTTGCCGGACTCGCTGAGAACAGTGAGCTTGTCGCCCTTCATGCTCAGCGTCAGCGCATCGCCGGAAGCCGTCGTGACATGATGCTCGCCACCGTCGTCCTTGATCATTCCCATGGCCGCATCAGAACTGGCCTTCGCCGGAACCACGTGGGCCAGCAGCACCTTGGTCAGCATCTCCTTGTTCTCGGGCTTCAGGAGGTTGTCCACCGTGCCTGCAGGCAGCTGCGCGAAGGCTTCATTGGTCGGGGCGAATACAGTGAACGGGCCGTCGCCGGCCAGCGTGTCGACTAGCCCAGCGGCCTTCACCGCGGCGACGAGCGTCGTAAGGTTTTCCGCGTTCGGCGCGTTCTGGGCAATGGTCTTGTTGGCGAACATCTCCGCTCCACCTACCATGACGGAGTCCTGGGCCAGTGCCGGCGAGAATGCGCCTGCCATCGAAAATGCGGCGGCGGAAAGAAGAAGTGTAGTTTTGTTCATTTGATCGTCTCCTGTTGTCACCCGTTTGGGGCGACTTCAGCAGCTACGGGCGGGTGAGACGAATGGTTTTGATCGAGTTATCACATGGTCGTGAAAGGCGACCGTTCGACAACTAAGGGCGCGATAAGCTCAAAGGCCTCGCCACACGCATCTCATCAAAATAAGACGACGGAGTTGTCCCTAGGGCGCTTGCGACAGCAACTCGACTACGTTCGCGCAGACTGCGGTGTGACGGGATGATCGGGTAGAATACGTCCTCCACGCTTAGCCGTCATTGTTAGAAGCGGAAGGTTGAAGCCTCGAGTCGCAGTTGTCTCGGTCAGGCGGTCGGTCTTTTCGCTATCGCAAGACCGACCCCCAGGGCGACCATCGCCGCTCCCGAGCCCTCGCGCAGCCGGCGAACCAGGTTGGGCCGGGCCGCCGCACCCTCGCGGATGCCGCTCGCAGCAAACACGACAATGATGTCGGCGAAAGTGTTCAGGACGACAGACACGAAACCGAGCACCACGAACTGCACGGCGACACTTCCCGTCGCCGGTTCTACGAATTGCGGGATGAAGGCCAGGAAGAAGGCCGCCGTCTTCGGGTTGAGCGCCTCGACTAGGACGCCCTCGCGGAACGCGCGCCGCGCGCCAATCGGCGGCGACGCCGGCCCCCCGGCCAGCCCGTTGGCGGCCTCGCGGCGGGCGCTCTGGAAGGTTCGGAAGCCGATCCAGATGAGGTAGGCAGCACCAATCAGCTTGAGAGCGGTGAAGAGTTCCGCGCTTGCGAGCACGATGGCAGAAACCCCCAGGCTTCCCGCAAGGACATGGACCATGCCGCCCAAACCGGTGCCAAAGCTGGAGGCCACGCCCTCGGCGCGACCGCCCGCGAGCGTGCGCGCGGCGACGTAGAAGATGCCCGGGCCGGGCGCGACGGCGAGCACGAGGGCTGCGGCGAAGTAAAGAGCGAGTTGACTCAGGTCCGGCATGGCCGCTGTCCGCTCACGCCAGGATCAGGGCAGCGACCTCGCGGTCGGACGTCCCTCCGATGTGCGTTCAACAAGGCAAGCGTTCCCGCCTCATCCAGCCCCATGAGCCGACTGTAGCCGGCCACATCGGCTGCAAGGATGGCAGCCATTCTGCGCTGAACGCGTTCCACGGCCATTTCCGCTCCCGGAACCTGGACGGATGGAGAGCACGCTCGCCGCCCCGGCACCTATCTACGGAAGCGTTACCGCCTCTGCAACGAACCTTCTCGATCAATAGGCGGCGAGCATCATAGTATTCTTGATGCAGTCCGCCGCCGTGATGTTCCCTGGGCCGAAGAAGCTATGTGAGCACACCTTGCGACTGTGCTTGATCGCGCGTTAGCCTTCGAACTGGATCACCCGAAATTCTTCGGGAAGCAGAAAGATCGTCCGCCTCACGGCCGTCCTGCCGAGTCCGCTTTGCGCCGATTCTGTTGAAAAACTCCCGCCTGCCATCTCGGCGGACAACATGGTGAAATGAAATTCCAAACGAGGCGGCTCGGCGACACCTGGCGAGCATTTTGATTCAGCTGGAACGCGGAATGTGGAATTCGATTTTCGACAGCTCGGCGCGACGTGCCTGCTGCAGGCGGTTCCCGGACTTTTTCAACACTATCCGCCCAAATCTGACGTTGCGGGCTGATTGGCTGCCGTCCGGAACCGGACATTGCGGCTCGCGGATGTCAACGTGCTCCGCGCACCGATCCACTAGAGCCGCCACCGGCGGGGCTCTACCGCAATCGCATCCGAAGGTAGCGCAGATCGTCCCCCGGAAGATCGACTTCGACCCGATCCGTCCGGCCCTCGATTCCCGCTTCCACCCACTTGCCGGCGCGGTTGCCCGGATGAAGGCTATCACGCCGGGGATTTAGCCCACCGAGGAATTGACCACATCGATCGCGGCCGGACGTTCTGGTCCGGCCGCAGGCCAGATAGCCGTACCACTGCTGCTCCGAACCACACCTTCAGCGCAGCGTAAACATGTCTGCGCCTGAGCCGCTCACCCGACGGAAAATGCAGCTTCCACCTAACACAAGCCCGTTAGCAGCGTTGAAGTATCGTCCTCGGCCAGTTCGGGCCTGTCGCCACAGTGCAGTCCGAAGCGCATTGCGACGTCTGGGGCATATTTGAGAAGGTCGAGGCGGAGGCGGATGAGCGCCAAGTCCTTACTCTTCGCTTCTAACATCACATCGAAGTCCAGACTGGTGCAGAGCCGCATAAAGGATATGAACTCGAAGGGATGACAGAAGTCGGCGTGCCCGGTCCAGAGGGGGGCCAGCAGCACAGTCGTCGTCTTTCGAGTGTTCGTGTCTTTCCGCTTCATCTCGCGCAGCTCGGTGCGGGGCGAAGAGAAGTGAACTTTTGGTCTTACGCCAGCTGGCCAAGTGGCCAGCATGCGGGTGACGGTTTCGTGCAGGTCTAACCCATCCGGATTGAAGCACCAGAAGTGCTGGTGATCGAAAACCAGCGGCACACCGGTTTGCGCGTGAATCCAGAGTGTGTCGGAGGCGCTGAACCGCGAGTCATCGTGCTCCAATACGAGGCGCCGCCGCACCGGCTCCGGCAGAGTCTTCCAATTCTGGACCCAGCGAGCGTTGCTCCCGGCTCGATCGCCGTAGGTTCCGCCGACATGGGTGACCAGGACCGCTTCGGGCCCGAGCTCCATCAGGTCGAGCATCTCGGCCTGGGAGGTTAGGTCCCAGACGCTCTTGGCTGTCAGCACCGGGTCGGGGCTGTTCAACAGCACATACTGCGAAGGATGAAATGAGAGCCGGATCTCGAGCTGGCGGGCCTTGGCGCCGATTGCCTGCAGCTCGGCCGCGCTCTCCCGCACCATGGAATGAAACTGCGGCATGTCGGGATGTGTGGCGTAGGGTGCCAGATCCGATGACATGCGGTACATGCGAATGCGGTGTTTTGCCAAATGATCAAAGATGGCGTCGAGATAGGTCAATGACGTTTTCAGGTGCGGTCCGTTGTCCCAGCGGCGGGTGTCATTGGATTTCAAATCCGACCGCGCCATAACCTTAACCGGGAATCCAAGCCGTGCAGGTCCAGCAATCATCATGGGACCTGCATTTCCGGTCCGACTCGGCTTCTCGCGAGCTTGCCGCTCATAGGCCCCCTGTGAAGTGTTCCATGCAACGCGGTCGCCGGCCTGATTTCGGAAGCGATACATACCTCCTTGCCCAGCGGATCGGCGCCCGCCGTGGATAGGCGGGCACCCGACGGGATCTCCCTATTTAGTGGCGGTGGCCAGCAAGCTGGGGGTTGCTGTGTCCGCCCGATATCGCCTGTGCGAGAGGAACAAGCTGGTAGAGCCCCGAGGCTCCGACGAGGATGTAGACGATCCGCGCGAGCAGAGCGTCCTGTCCGCCAAAGAGGGCAGCAACAAGATCGAATTGAAAGAGGCCGACGAGCCCCCAATTCACGGCTCCCACAATGACGAGCAGGAGCGTGATGATGTTCAGCGTTTTCATAGAATGTCTCCGACGGTAAAGGGGCGGCCCATGCGCGGACCGCCCTGGAAAGTTGCAATCAGCCTTCCGGCATAATGACCGTATCGATGACGTGGATGACGCCATTCGAGGCGGCGATGTCGGCCTGGGTCACCGTCGCGCCCTCGACCATTACCGCGCTGCCGCTTGCGTCGATCTCGACTTCACTGCCTTCGACGGTCGCAGCTGTCGTGCTCTTCCCCTGCAGGTCCGACGACATCACCTTTCCCGGCACGACGTGGTAGGTCAGGATCTGCTGCAGCTGCTCCCGGTTCTCGGGCTTTAAAAGGTTGTCGACCGTGCCAGCGGGAAGCTTCGCAAACGCATCGTCGGTCGGCGCGAACACCGTGAAGGGGCCTTCACCCTTGAGCGTCTCGGCAAGGCCTGCCGCCTGAACCGCTGCGACGAGGGTGGTAAAGCTGCCGGCTGAGACCGCCGTATCGACAATGTCCGCGGCCTTGGCGGATGAAGAGATCGCGGCTGCAGCGAGCGCGGCGAGAAGTGTGACTCTTGCTTTGAACATTTGCTTTCTCCTGCGTGGGGCGCCGCGGAACATCCGCTGCCCCTTCGACCAGGGCCTATATCGGTCACTCCAAGCCGAAGCCGGATCGGGTGAATCCCTTAGAGAAGCGGGTATTTACCTGTAGAGGCAGTCTGGAAGCTTGCCTGGACGGCCCGCGAGTCCGATCTCTGCACCTGGAAAGAAGGACAGGAGCTATGCAGGACGGCGTAATCATCGAGGGCCCGGGCAAGGAGAAGACTGCATTCAGCCGTCGCTCCGCCGCGATGATCGCGCCTGAAGACAGCGCGGAGGCGCTGCTCCGTACGACGCTCGATGCCCTTTCCGCTCATATCGCCGTGCTGGACGAAACCGGCACGATCATCGCCGTGAACGCGGCCTGGCGAAGCTTCGCCGTGGAGAGCGGCTACAGCGGCCCCGACCACGGGGTCGGCGCGAACTACCTCGCCGTCTGCGAGCGCAGCGCCCATACGAGCGAGGACGCGGCGCAGACGGCTAAGGCGCTTAAGGAGATCATCGCGGGAAGGCTCGCCTCCTTCCGGATGGAGTACCCCTGCCA
This sequence comes from uncultured Alphaproteobacteria bacterium, assembly GCA_963846475.1. Taxonomy (GTDB): domain Bacteria; phylum Pseudomonadota; class Alphaproteobacteria; order Rhizobiales; family Afifellaceae; genus DASWJZ01. The sequence continues at coordinate 1,624,058 of CAWJVZ010000004.1, forward strand.
GAGTCCTGATGGCCTGCGCTGGTTCCAGCTGCGCGTGACCAGCCCCGATCCGATGCCAGTCAGGCGGGTTGTCATCGCCCATGAGGATATTACTGAGGTCAAACGGGCACAGGACTCGCTTGCGCGGCTCTCCGCACGGATCATGCAGCTGCAGGACGATGAACGGCGCCGCATCGCCCGCGAGCTGCACGACACCACCGCACAAAACCTGCTTGCCATAACGCTCAGCGCCGCGCGGATGCAGAACGCGCAGCTGAAGCACGACCACGCTGCGGCCAGCATCACCAGTGAGATACTGACCCTCGCGGAGCAGAGTCTCCAGGAAGTGAGGACCCTATCATACCTCCTGCACCCGCCGCTGCTCGATGAGGTGGGGCTTGAGGCTGCCTTGCGATGGCTGGCAAAGGGATTTGGCGAACGAAGCGGCATCGCAACGGAGGCCCGCATCGACGACCTGCCTGCCGCGCCTGGGCCCGAGGTGGCGACAGCGATCTTCCGGGTCGCACAGGAGGCGCTTTCGAACGTGCATCGCCACGCCGGAAGTCCATGGGCGCGGATATCGCTTCGCCTGCGCGGCGGGTGGATCGAGCTTCACGTCGAAGACGGCGGGAGCGGATTCGAAGTTGCAGACAACAAACACGAGCCTGCCGACACGCAGACGGTTGGTGTCGGTATCTCGGGCATGCGGGTGCGCGCTGCGCAGCTCGGCGGGCGCCTCGAACTTGTCCGTCGCAGACCCGGGCTGCTCGTGCGGGCGTTCTTTCCGGCTCCGTCCAGGTCAGGCATTGCTGCAAACAGCGCGAGGCTTCAAGACTCGAAATGACGACAACGCTTCGAATTCTTCTGGCCGACGATCACGACATCGTCCGGCGTGGTCTGAAGGAACTGCTTCAGGAACGAGCGGGCTGGAGCGTCTGCGCGGAGGCCTCGAACGGCCGGGAGGCCGTAGACCTTGCCGTTAAGTTCCGCCCGCACGTGACCGTCCTCGATCTATCCATGCCGGAGCTGAACGGGCTCGAAGCGACACGTCGTATCCGGCAAGCCGTGCCGGACACCGAAGTGCTCATCTTCACGATGCACGACAGCGAGGAGCTCGTCCGCAATGTCCTCGGCGCCGGAGCGCGAGGCTATCTCCTGAAGTCCGACGCCGCCCTCCAGCTCGTGCCGGCGGTCGAGAGTCTCGCGCAGCGGAAACCCTTCTTCGCCGGGCGGATTTCCGAGGTGCTGCTCGAAGGATTTCTCAATCCGGACCGGGGAAAAACTACCCCCGAAAACGCCGACCGCCTAACCTCGCGGGAGCGCGAAATCGTTCAGTTGCTCGCTGAGGGCAATAGCAACAAGGAGATCGCAAGAGGTCTCGCTCTCAGCGTGAAAACCGTAGAGACGCACCGTGCCGCCATCATGCGAAAGCTCGACGTTCACTCACTCGCGGACCTCGTCCGCTTCGCCATCCGCAACCAGATCGTCTCACCTTAAACCGACGGAAAGAGGAACCAAGATGCCTACCCCGCAGGAACTTGAAGCGAAATTCTGGAAAGCCTTGCAATCCGACATGACCATGATGCTCGGACTTGACGGGGTGGAAGACGGCCATGCCCGGCCGATGACGGCCCAGGTGGAGGACGCTCGAAGCCCGATCTGGTTTTTCGCGGCCAAAGACAACTCGATCGTACAGAACCTTACGAAAGGCGACCGCGCCATTGCGACGTTTGCCTCCAAGGGACACGACCTCTTCGCGACCGTTCACGGGCGCCTTACTCTGGACAACGACCGCACCGTGATCGACCGCCTCTGGAACCGGTTCGTTGCAGCCTGGTACGAAGGCGGAAAGGACGATCCGAAACTCGCGCTCATGCGGCTCGATGCGGAGCGAGCGGAAATCTGGGGCGACGCGTCCAGCTTCATTGCGGGTATTAAGCTTTTTCTCGGGATTGACCCGAAGCAGGACTATAAAGACAAAGTTGCTGAGGTCTCGCTCAGATAAACCAGCTCGCGCATTTCGGCCCCAGCTACACAAAGCGAGCTTGGCGGTGCGGAACATCGAGCGGATGTCTGCTTCTGCCGTGGGGTGTGGGGAAGCGAACCAGCAGTTTTCGGGCTAGTCGATGCCGTCCCGCCGAGTCCGCTTCGCGCCCAAAGCCGTCGCTCAGGCGAGCACTACGCCCTTTCTAAAGCAGACATTGCACACCTGCGAGTCGCGCCAATAGCAGTTATGTCGCGCCAATATATGGGGGAGCTGTCAACACGAACAGCGTTGCAGCCCTGCGGGCCGCCGCCAAACTATGCAGGTTCGATAGTGATTATGCGATGGATGTCGTCGCTGAGGATGCCGGTCGACATCGGCCGCCGGATACCAGGCAGGACGCAGACGTCGAAGAGCTCGGTCACCTCGCCCTCCAGCCTGATCCACTGCACGATATCTCCGCTTTTGAGGTTTACAATCTGAACGCCGCACCACGGCTCGGCATCGCGCCTCTTCAGTTCGTCATCGAGCTGCAGACCTGAAAAACTGCCGTTCCGAGGCAGCGACAGGCCGACGATGGCGTGGCTGGCGTGAAATTGCAGACCGCGCAGGAAGCCGGGGCAGAACACGATCGGCTGAAAGGCGCCGCTTTCCGCATCGATCCGCCCGAGATAGCCGGTGCCGGAGTTCAGCACCCAGAGCGCCCCATCGTGCCAGCGGGGCGAGTGCGGCATGGAGAGCTTTTCGGTGACAATCTCGTTGCTCGTCACATCGATGATCAGCCCGCCTTCGGAGCGCCGCTCGCGCCAGCCGTTCACAACGTCGGAGCGCGATACGGCCGTGACGAACGCGGGCGCTCCCTCGCGCATGGCCATGCCATTCAGATGGCAGCGATCCTCGGCAGCGAGCTTGCTGATGAAGCTTGGCTTCCAGAACGGTTTGAACGAGTGCACCTGCGACAGGAGCGCAAGGCAGGAATAGGCGGTGTTGACGAACACGATACGGCCGTCCGTCATGACGCCGATCTCATGCACGTCGAGGTCGCCCGTCGTCGTGGCGAATCGCGGCACGAAGTGGCGGTCGTAGTCTTGCTTCCTGCCGTTCTCCTCGACGCGGTATACCTCACCCGGAGCGAGCACGTTCTCGAAGCGCCAGACCTGGAACATGGTGCTGAGCAGGAGGCGCTGCGGCGTTCCCCAGAGCCCCATGGCCCGCTGGAAAAACCGCTCGTGGAAGCTGACGCCGCCAGCACCGTTCCGCCCGACCAGATAGAGGCGGCCGGACTGGTAGGAGGTGAAACCGAGCGAAACGTTGTGGGCGCGGAGCCAAGCGCAGAAGCCGCGCGAGCAGGTGATCTTGGTGCCGCGCGGCTTCTCCGCCGGCGCGGGCGGAGGCGCCGTTGCGGGGCTCTCCGGAAGGGTTGTTTCCTCCTGCGTCACGGGGCTTCCGCCGGCAGCTTGTTATAGGCGGCGGTGAAGCCGGCAAGGGTTACGGGCCAGGCGATCGAGCGGCCGCTAAGGGACTGGACGATAACGCCCATTCGCCCGCCGCTCTTGAGCCGCGCAAGGTCGGCCTCGTGCAACAGCAAGCCGGCGAAGCAGCCGTCCGCGAGGCAGCTCCGGACCGGCATTTTCGTCCACGACTCGCCGTCGACGCGGAGGTTGATGCCGGCGAGAAAATCAAGGCCGAACGGCAGGTCCAGCCGAAGCCGCGCGACTACATCCCCGGTGCCGCCGCCAGGTGCCTGCCCGGCAGCACCCGGCGCCGTGGCGCGCGCATCCGCGACCGGGCGGACGGAGACCCGCAGAATCCGCGGCCCGCCCCGCTCCGCCACCAGCTCCTGGACAATAGCGCAGGCGCTGCTTCCGGAAGTTTCGGGGGCGGCCGCATCGCAGACCATCGCCCAGGCGGAAGGCGGCGGCGCGGCCGCTGCAGGCGCCTGACCTGTTGCAGGGGTGTCCGGCTGACGCGCCGCAGGCGCTTGCGGCTGGTCCTGCGCGGCGGCGACTGCGACCAGGGCCAGCAGCGCGACAATTGCGGCGGCAAGCAAGCGGATGCGACGGGCGTGGGGCAAAAGCCGCAGCGGAGCGAAGCCGATCATTCGTGGGGCGGTATCACAGATGACAGGCTCTGTCCTCCCATCGGGGCGTGGCGAAATTGCAACGCAGTCAGGTGGTCGGCCAAGGCGATGTCCGCCTCTGTTGGCGCGCCGCCGCATCTTCTTTATCGATCATGGCTTGAGGTCGCGCGGGGCGCGGGTGCGGGGGTGTGTGTATGAGTGGACGTCAAGCAGGCCGCGTCAGGGCCCGCCGCACTCCCAGCGTCGGCGGCAGCGCCAGCAGCTACGGCCCCGAGGCGCCCTATAGCGCCGCCGCCTATGCGGCCGAAGCCTACGGCTCGGCCACGCTGACGCTGCCGAAAGGACAGACCGGCCTGCGCGGCCTGCTCATGGGCTCGGCCGCCGCGGCGACGCTGTTCCTCTCCGTGCCGCGGCAGGCCTACGGCGCTCCGCAGCCCTGCACGGTTGCCGGCGACACGGTCACGTGCGAGGGCGACCAGTCCGCCGGCGTCTATTACAACAGCGTCGTCTACGACACGCTGATCGTGCAGAACCTCACGACCGACATCACGCCGCCGCCCGGCGTCGACGGCGTGAAGTTCAGCAACGACACCGACGGCGACGACCTGACGGTGCGGGTCGACCTCCTATCCGGGCCGGGCGCGCCGCACGTGATCAGCGTCGTTGATGCGCAGGGCATTTATGTCTACGACAGGAACCGGCCCGATACCGGCGCCCTGGACGTGGAAAGCCTGGGCGACATCGTCGGCTCGGGCACGGCCGGCGGCATCGACGTCCGCACCGAGGCCAGCAATTTCGCCGGCGGCACCGCCTCGGCGGGCGCGGTAAGGCTCTCACACACAGGCGACATCGACACGCCCTATTCCGCCGTCGAGGCGCGCAGCTCCAGCGGCGCCTATGACGAGTTCGCCAGCGGCAACAGCACCGCCGGCGACGTCTCGGTCACAATTGTCGGGAACGTCGCTCAAACCAATGCTGCGTCCTTCTCGATCGGCGTGATCGAAGCATCCAGCGTGGCGACCAAGGATTTCAGCGCCGCCTCGCCCGCCACGATCGGCGACACGCTGGCGGGCAACGTCTCGATCGATCAGACCGGCGATGTCACCGGAGCGGACCCGGATAGCACCGGGCTGTACGGCGAGTCGGTCGCCCGGGCGTTCGCGAATTTCGCCGGAACCTACGGCAAGGCAGGCGACACCCGCTCCGGCAACGTCAGCGTTGTCAGCCGGGGCGACACTGCCGTCGGCAATTCTGGCATCGACGTCCGGAGCTATGCAGCGACCCGGGTTGCCGACTACGGTGCGCCGGCCAGCCGCAATGCGGTCGCAGGCAATGCGTTCAGCGGCAATGTCCTCGTGGACAGCGCGGGCACGATCACGGCCGATGACGGTGTAGACACCTCGACCTCGGCCCTATCCAGCGCTCAACTTTATTACGTCGACGGCGTCGTCTCGGCGCGGGCCGGCAATGCAACCGGCGGCGATGCGACAGTCTCCCACCAGGGCGATATCATTGCGACCGGCAATTACGGAGATGCTATCGACGCCTACAGCTCCGCGCGTTCCAGGGCGGGGTCGGGCGGATTCTATTCGCCCGCGGGGGCGAGCGTCGCCAGCGCCGTTACGGGCAATGTGCTTGCCGGCGACGTGAGGGTCTCGTCTTCCGGCGACATCGCTACTTTGGACGACGCGATCTTGGCCAACAGCTACGCCGGGACGGGCGGGTCGTTCGCAGAAGCCATAGGCGCCGACAGCGCCAGCTTCGAGGCCGGCGATGCAACGAGCGGCAACGTATTTATCGAGCATGCCGGCGACCTTGGAGGCGATGTCGACGGCTACGCCGCCGCCCGTTCCACGGCCGTGGCGTCCAGCCTGCTTGCGGCCACCGCGACGGCCGGCAGCGCCAATTCCGGCGGCGTGGTCATAGCGACAGATGGAGCCGTCAATTCCGAAGATGACGGCATCAACGGCCGCGCCCAGGCCGGGAGCTTTGCGGCCGCCTACGGCAGCCTGCCTGAACTCCCGGTCTATTCCTATGACGCCGTCGCGCTTGCCGTCGCCACCGGGACAGCCACCGCCAATGCGACAGCGGCAATTGCCGCAGCGGGCGACGTCTCGGTCACCCAGATCGGCGCGCTGTCGGCCGCGTATCGGGGCATCGAGGCGAGAAGCTATGCGGACAGCGACGCCCTAGCGGCCGGGGCCGAAAGTTTCAGCACGGCCACCGGCGTTCTGAGCAGCGGCACGGCCGTCGCCGGCATCGAAGGAGCCACACGGTCCGGCGATGTGACGGTGTATAGCCGAGGCGCCATTTCCGCGGCCAACGCCGAAGACGCCTATGGAACCGGCATTGTTGCCCGGAGCCGCGCAAATACCGATGCTCGCGCCGCTGCGGGATCCCTCTACTACGCACCGGTCGCGCTGGCGAACGACCTGAGCGCACAAGCGGGTGACGCAGCCAGCGGCAATGTCAGCATCGACAGCGAGGGAGCAGTCACCGGCGAGGACGGCATCCGAGCCTCCAGCGATGCTGCCAGCCAAGCGCGCTCCTTGGATGCGCTGAGCGCCGAAGCGGCGGCCGGCAGCGCGGCCAGCGGCGCCGTCACCATCCGACAGGTAGGCGACGTGACTGCTGCCGCCGGGACCTATGCAAACGACGGCATCGAGGCCGTCAGCGGCGCCGAAGCCGACGCGTTTGCCGATACCCATTATAGCGGCAGCGCTGCGTCCGCGACGGCTGGCGATGCCGCCTCCGGCGCGGTCGAAATCTCGTTTACCGGCGACCTCACAATGGGCCGGGGCATTGGTCTACTTGCCGACAGCTACGCCGGGACCCAAGCCAGAGCGCGCTTGGCCTACTGCTATTGCGGCGACATCGTGATTCCGGCCAGCGCGCAAAGCGTCACTGCACAGGCCGGCAATGCCGTTTCAGGCAGCGCGTCGGTCAGCCATTCGGGCACGCTCGTCACCGGGTATGAGGGGGTCGTCGTCGAAAGCAGCGCCTACACGGAGGCAGAAGCTTACAGCACCGGAACAGCGGCCGCGACAGCCGGAGACGCCGAAGAGGAGACGCGGTCCGGCCACGTGACGGCGGTCAGCCGCGGCGATATCTCTGCCGGCAACGAAGAGGACGAATATAACGGGGTGATCGAGGAGGTCTACAGCGGCGCGATCGCCGCGGTCAGCGACGCCGACACGGACGCCTTTGCATATGCTGCTTCGCAGGCCGCGGCTGAAGCCGGCAAAGTCTCCTCAGGCAACGTGATTGTCGACGGCGGCGGCGATCTCAGCGGCGACTACGGCATCCTGGCGGCCAGCACCGCCGCCGCCCGGGCGAGCGCCTATGGCGGCCCGACGGCGGGAGCAAGCGCCGGCCCTGCGACCAGCCGGGACGTGACCGTTCTGCAACAGGGCGACATCGACGTGCTGGACGGAGAGCGGAGCGGCAACGGCATCCGAGCCTCCAGCGATGCTGACAGCCAAGCGCGCTCCTTGAATGCGCTGAGCGCCGAAGCGGCGGCGGGCAACGCGACCAGCGGCGCCGTCACTGTCCGACAGGTAGGCGACGTGACTACCGCCGCCGATGACGATCAGCACGACGGCATCGCGGCCTATAGCGAGGCTCGCGCCGACGCGTTCGCTCGCACTCACTATACCGGCACCGACGCTTCCGCGACGGCCGGGGATGCCGCCTCCGGCGCAGTGGGAATCTCGTTTACCGGCGACCTTACAATAGGACGGGGAACCGGCATCTACGCCAGCAGCTTTGCGCGGACCGACGCAAGAGGGGACTTCGGCGACTGCTATTGCGAGGACGTCGCGTTTCCCGCCAGCGCGCAAATCGTCATTGCAGAGACCGGGAATGCCGTCGCGGCGACCGCCTCGGTCAGCCATGCGGGCGCGCTCGTCACCGGCTATGAGGGCATCGTGGCCGAAAGCGACGCCTACGCGGTGGCAGACGCCTACAGCACCGGAGCGGCAGCCGCGACAGCCGGCGGCGCCGAAGGGGAGACGCGGTCCGGCGACGTGACGGCGGTCAGCCGCGGCGACATCTCGGCCGGCAATGAGGAGGACGAATACGACGGCGTGATCGAGGAGGTCTACAGCGGGGCGATCGCCGCGGTCAGCGACGCGGACACGGGGACCTTTGCATATGCTGCTTCCCAGGCCGCGGCTGAAGCCGGCAAAGTCTCCTCAGGCAGCGTCATTGTCGACAGCGGCGGCGACCTCAGCGGCGACTACGGCATCCTGGCGGCAAGCAACGCCGCCGCCCGGGCAAGCGCCTATGGCGGCCCGACGGCGGGAGCAAGCGCCGGCGCTGCGACCAGCCGTGACGTGACCGTTCTCCATCAGGGCGAGATCGACGTGCTGGACGGAGAGCGGAGCGGCAACGGCATCATCATCTATTCCTATGCGGAAGTCGCCGCCGAGGCGCGCGCCTTCCAGGCCGGCGGCAGCGCGAGTTCCTTCAACGGCGACGCGTCATCCGGTGCGGTCAGCGTTACATCCGTCGGCGATATCTCGGCCCCGCGCGGCGCCGGCATTTCCGCCGACACCTCCGCATCGACCGGGTATTCCGACGGGCAGTACGAAGCGAGCGGCGCCGCAAGCGCGACCATGCAGACCGGCGAGGCGACGTCGGGCGACGCGTCGATCCACCAAGCCGGCGCCGTCACCTCCTACTATACCGGCCTTTATGCGACTAGCCGCGCGCTTTCAACGGCGGTTGCCAAAAGTGCCGGGACGGCGTCGGCATCGGCAGGCGACGCGAGCGCCGGTTCGGTCATCGTGACGGCCAACGGCCCGATCTCGTCCGGCCATTATGACGGCATCTATGCGGCGAGCCAGGCGGGCAGCTTCGCGGGCGCCTATGGCAGTCCCGGCGGAGCCGATGCGAGCGCCACGACGGGGGCGGCCACGGCGGACGACGTCTCGGTCATCAGCGATTCGAGCATCGTTGCCGCGCAGAGCGGCATCGTCGCATTGAGCGAGGCTTATAGTCTTGCCGCGGTCTACGCCGCCGAGGGCGGGGCGCTCCTGGCTCTGGAAGGCGGCGCGACCAGCGGCGGCGACGTCTCGGTCGAGAGCGGCGGCGCGACCGACGCGGCGATCATTGGCATCGACGCGCGCAGCCGGGGCGGATTCGGCAACGTCGTCGTCGAGAGTTTTGGCGACATCAACGTGGCCGGTAGCGCCGACCCGCAGCCGCTCCCCGCGCTTCCGGCTGGAACGGTCGACCCCGACACGATCCGCGCCGGCATCCTCGCCTTCAGCGGCGCGGGCTTCGGCTTTTCCGCGGCCGCGGGCGCCACCGCGGTGACGCTGGACGCGGCGGCGATCACGACGAGCGGCGGCCAGGTGCATGGCATCGCCGCTTTCGGTGCCACGAACGAGGTGGTTCTTCAGGACCGTGCGTCGATCGTTGCAACCGGCGACGCCGCTGCCGGCATCCTCGTCGGCCCGCAAGTCTCCGGCGCATTCGTCCCGGCCGTCGTGGAGAATGGCGTCGTCGTGCAAGGAGGCGCAAGCACCTATGCCGCCGCCGGCTCGACAAACGTCGTGCGCGTCGGGACCGGCTCCGGCGTGGCGTCGCAGAATGGCATCGCCATCCTCGACATCGAGGGCGTCGCCTTCCGCGAAGACGTCGAGGAGGGCGAGGAAGCGGGCGACATTCCCGCCGCGACCGTCGCATCGGCGCAGAACCAGACGAGGGTCGAAATCGCCGGCACCGTCGCCGGCGGGCAGGCGGCCGTGGTGCTGAACGGCGCCGACGACGAGGTGGCGATCGACCCCGGCTACACCATAACCGGGCTTGTCGACGGCGGCGAAGGCGGCGAGGTCGATGGCGACACTTTCGCGTTCGGCATTGCCGAAGGCTGCGACTGTGCCGTCACCTTCGACGTTGGCCTGATCGACGGCAACGACACGCTCAACTCCGACGATCAGTACGTCAATTTCGAGAATTTCTTGAAACAAGGGCCGAGCACCTTCACGCTCGTCGGCGACAATCCCGAGATCCTGGAGCTGCCGGTCCTCGGCGGCGAGCTCCTCGTCAACGGCACACTGGTCAATGCCTTCATCCCGATTTCTTCCGGCGGCCTGCTCGGCGGCACCGGGACGATCGGCTCCTTCGACGCCGGCCCCGGCGCGATCGTCGCACCCGGCGCCTCCATCGGCACGCTGCACGTTACCGGCGACGGGCATTTCGCCGCCGGTTCCTTGTTCCAGGTCGAGGTGAATGCCGACGGCAGGGCCGACCTCCTGGAAGTGGGCGGCGTGGTGACCATCGACGGCGGCACCATCGACGTGCGCGGCGAGCCCGGCAGCTACCCGCACTCGCAGCTGTGGACGGTGATCACCGCCCAGGCGGTGACCGGCACGTTCAACGAGGTCGTCGACGACCTGCCCGACATCGAGGTGTTCGACATCTACGAGCCGGACAGCGTGCTCCTTGGCTACACGAAGGAGACCTCGGGCTCGCTCACGCATAAGGAGAACGCTCCGGCGAGTCTTGTTGGCGCGGGCTTCGACGCCCTGAATTTTGCCGAGACGCTGCAGGAGCGCGGCCATTTCCTGGCGGCCGGCTTCAGCCCGGCCATGCCGGCGCTCGCCTACCTCCCGGTTCCCGAAGCCGACGCCCGCGGGGCGGCGTTCCTCGCCACCAACGGCGTGGCGGACGCGGCGGTCGCCGCCTCGCCGGCGGCGCGCGCCGGCTTCGGCGTCTGGGCCGGCGCTTTCGGCACGGCGGTGGAGGACGACGGCGAGGACGGTTTCGACAGTAAGTCGCTCGGCCTTGCCGGCGGCGTCGAGGCGGTGCTCGGAGACGCCTATTCCAGCTCGGTCATCGGCCTGGCCTTCGGGCATTCGGAGACGGACGTCTCGGTGACGGATGGGGACGCGGACATCGAGGGCGTGCATGTCGGCCTCTACGGCGCGCATCAGCGCGGCCGGCTCAACGTCTCTGCGGCGGCGGGCTATTCCTGGTTCGATTTCGACCTCAGCCGCCGCATCGAGCTTGACGGCGGCGGCTCCGTCGGCGCCAGCGCCGAGCCGGACGGCCACGCCTTGAGCGGCTCGCTGCAGGTGAGCTACGACATCGCCGAGATCTTGGGGACGCCGGGCTGGCTGGTGGCCCCGACGGCGCGGATCAACGCCATCAGCGCGCATCGCGACGGCTTCACCGAAGAGGGCGCCGACATCCTCGACCTGACGGTGGAGGAGGACGACCTCAACCAGGTGCTGCCGGCGGCCGGCATTTCGCTCGGCACCACCTGGCGCTCGGGCGGGCTGGTGGTCAAGCCGGAGCTGCAGCTCCTCTACGAGCATGTCTTCGGCGATGCCGACGTGACCGGCCAATCCGCCATCCCGGTCGCCGACGCGACGTTCACCACTGAAGTATCGGCGGGCGGGCGCAACCGGCTAGCGCTCGGGGCGGGGCTCGGCATCGCCTTCTCCGACAACATCTCGGCGCATATCCGCTATGACGGCAGCCTGTCGGGAGAGGCGGACAGCCACCGCGCCTCGGGAGCCTTCAGCGTCCGGTTCTGAAGGGAGCGGCGCGATACAAATCGCCGCACGGAGTCGCGGCGCTGATCACCGGCAACCAGAGGGTCGAGCGGCCGCGCCAGCACCGGGCCGCTACTGGACACGCGGATAAGGGGACGAACGAACGACTGCTTTTTTGACCTCGCGCTCGTAAGCAGACCTTCCGGTTTCGGCCAACTCTGGCCGTTTGCGTAGGTCCGCTTTGCGCCGATTTCGTTGAAAAAGGCGGCGGTTGCGGTGGGCGGGGTGGGCTGATTCAGTTCCTCTGAAGCGGAGGGACTGAGTCGATGATGGGGGCACGGCAGGTCGACCAGGCAGCTCTGTTCTACGAGTTCTCGCTCGACCGTCACGTGCCAGCCGATCACCTCGTGAGATCGATCGACAGGTTTGTTGAACTCGATGCTCTGAGGCGGGAGCTCGCGCCGTTCTACAGCGCTATCGGGCGGCCCTCTATCGACCCCGAACTGATGATCCGCATGCTGCTGGTGGGCTACTGCTTCGGCATCCGCTCGGAGCGGCGGCTATGCGATGAAGTGCACCTCAACCTCGCCTATCGCTGGTTCTGCCGGCTCGGGCTGGACGGTGCTGTGCCCGACCACTCGACCTTCTCAAAGAACCGGCACGGCCGCTTCCGCGACTGCGATCTGTTCCGGCGGCTGTTCGAAGCGACGGTGGAGAGGTGCATGGCCGAGGGGCTGGTTGGCGGTGAGGGCTTTGCGGTCGATGCCAGTATGATCAAGGCCGACGCCAACCGCCAGCGCTCCATACCCGGTGCGGAGGGGCTTCCGGCTGACGTGGTGAACCATGCCGTGCGCGAGTATCTGGCGGTGCTCGACGACGCGGCATTTGGCGCCGCCACGCCGGTCGTGCCTAAGTTCATCTCGCCCGCCGACCCGGCCTCGCGCTGGACGGGTGCGAACGGCGGACTCGCCTTCTTCGCCTACTCGGACAATTACCTCATTGATCTCAAACACGCCGTCATCATGGACGTTGAGGCGACCACCGCGGTCAGGCCCGCCGAGATCGAGGCGGCCAAGCGGATGATCGACCGCACGCAGGAGCGATTCGGCATCTGGCCGCAGCGGCTCGCGGCCGACATGAGCTACGGATCTGCCAAGACCCTCGCCTGGCTCGTCCACGAGCGCGATATCGAGCCGCACATCCCGGTGTGGGAGAAGGGTGTGCGCACCGACGGCGTCTTCTCCTCGCGCGGTGACTTCACCTACGACATCCGGGCCGACGTCTATCGCTGCCCAGGCGGTAAGGTGCTCGCCACGACCGGCGTGTCGGACAATGACGGGCAGCTCCGTTACCGCGCAAGCAAGCACGACTGCCACGCCTGTGCGCTGAAGCCACGCTGCTGTCCCAAGGAGCCCTCGCGCAAGGTCCTGCGCTCGGTCCACGAGGGTGCTCGTAACTTCGCTCGCGACATCGCCAAGACCGATGCCTATCTGACCTCTCGTCGCGAGCGGAAGAAGGTAGAAATGCTGTTCGCGCACCTCAAACGCATTCTCAAGCTCAACCGATTGCGCCTGAGAGGTCCTAACGGAGCAAAAGACGAGTTCCTCATGGCCGCTACCGCCCAGAACCTCCGGAAACTCGCCAAGATCATCCCGCTGCCGATGCAGGCAGCCCCTGCCTGAGCGCCAAACCCCTGCTCGCGCCAATCCGGCACCAACCTCAGCTCCCGCTAAGGGCCGACTTCTTCAACACAATCCGCCCATTCCGGCCACAAATCGAGCGTCCCGTCGAGGATTGTGCCGTTCGCCTCTTCAAGGACCTTAATCACACTCGCCTGATTGGTCGTAACGCAACCACGCCCCTGAGCGCGGCGAAGCGCAAGCGGCGATCACGCAACAGGCTTCGTTCCTCGCCCGCGGTGCGCGGTTGGCAGTGGTCCGGCCATTAGCTCGGGATAATCGACGATTTCCACCGCGGCCAGCGCTTAGAGCGCTTCAGCGGCCGACGCGACCACCGCTCGAACCTTCTCTGCTGAATTAGGTGAACGGCGCTTATGACCCGTTCGTCGCTGCGAGCGCACGTCTGAGCAGTTTCGGCCCAACACCCTCGGCCATTTCTAACGCTCCGCATTGTTGAAGGAGTGCAAATCGTGGCGCTTAGGGCGACGGCTGGGAGGAGGTTTGTCTCGGCAGCCGGCGCCCCGCTCATGGGAGGTTAATCCATCGAGCTGCGGAGCGGTGTGAAGCGGAAACGCTCCGCAACGGCAGCTTACGCCGAATCTAAGGCTTGGGAAGCGTCTCTTGCGGTTAACCTGTCGGTAACGTGTGAAGGAGCACCGTGAAGCCGACGGTAGAGTTGAAACAGATGAGCAACCCTTTACCCGACTTTGTGGCAAACGAGTCCGGCGCAGCTGCTGTCGAATATGCTCTGATCACTGCTCTGGTTTCGGTTGCCGTCATCGCCGTCTTTACGACTCTCGGCACTAACTTGGCGAACAAGTTCCAGGAAACGATCGAACTGCTGTTCCAGCAGGGAACCCATGTTTTCTGACCCGCCCTCTACAAGCTTGACACAGGCTTGGCCTGTGGTGAGCGTTTGGCTCGCGGAGCCGAACGGGCGTTAGGAGGGAGCAAATGGCGCGCCCGGAAGGGATTGAACCTCCGACCCTCGCGTTCGAAGCGCGATGCTCTGTCCACTGAGCTACGGGCGCTGAAAAGGGCGACGGGGATGCCTCCTCCGTCGCCCCCGTGCCTTGGAGGTGGTGACCCCCTTGGAACTGCGAATCGACCTGTATGCTGGCCCCCTCCGCGCTTTCGAGATTACATCTGTAGTTCAACCATGAAAAGGGCGACGGAGGGAGGTTGAGTTCCGCCGTCGCCCTCCGTTCCATGCGAAGGAACTGCGGAGCGGCTGGCTCGCCACCTTTTGCTCCGCAACGGCAGCTTACGCCGAATCTCCGGATTGGGAAGCGGCCCAACTCACCGGTTTGAGGTAAACCGCAGTTCCTGCCATATTGGGATCAACTCACACCAGCAACAGGAGGGAAGCCGTTGCGCAACGTCGCCAAGAAGATCAGTGAAAATCGAGATCAGAAGAAACCGACACCGGTAGACGAGTATGTCGGCATCGCCCTGCGGTCCCGTCGAAATGAGCTGGGGCTCTCCCAAACCGACCTCGCCAAAGCGCTAGGCGTGACGTTCCAGCAAGTGCAGAAATACGAAAAGGGCACCAATCGCATCGGGGCGGGCCGACTATCCGCGATTGCCCAGGCTCTTCAGGTGCCGGTGACGTACTTCTTCCAGGCAATGAATGGCTCCGAAAGCCCAGAGGGCAAGCCAAGGGCTTTGGAGTCGCTGAGGCTGCCTGGCGCGTTAGCTCTTCTCGGGCACTACGCCAAAATCAAAAACCCGGCTCTCCGCAGAACTGTCGTGGAACTTGCCCGCTCGCTGGCCGAGCAGGAAGAGGATACCTGACGAATGTTTCCCCTGCCGCTAACGATGCTCGCTCCGAACGTCGCTTTCACCACAAGGCGATCGGTGTCGCCGGGATGGTGCTGATCGCGATCGGAAGCACGACTTACATGTTGCTCGGTCGACACCTTGCGGAGACAGATCCAAGCTCGATCAGCCGCACACTTCAAGGGTTCCTATCGGGAATTGGCTTCCTCGGTGGCGCTGTCAATTTCAAAAGCGGATTCGACGTAAAGGGGATCAAGGCCGCCGCAGCAATTTGGATCACCGGAGCACTCGGCCTTGCGATTGCGACTTCCTACTGGTGGTTGGGAATCACTGTGGGGCTAGTGACCGTGGCGGTCATGTTCATCGCCGACAGCTTTCCCGACGAGGTTCGTGAGGAAAAGCAGGAGACCCCGAACCCGAGCGGGGACCAAAGAAATAAGCTATGAACCAAAGGATCAGCCGGCGACAACGCCTCCACTACCGCGAGGCCGATTCGGAGCGGTGAAGTGCTGACCGATGCTCTGCGAGGCTGCAGAAAGACGACAAGGGATGTCTGGAGACTCAGATTGGAAGCTTGGATTGATCAACTCAGCCTGGTTCGGGTCCGAATTCGAGGGTCTGGCCGGATTACAACAAGCTCGTCGGATAGGGTTCGACAGTCTCGATCTTTTCATCGGCTTCGACCCGGGGCGCATGACCTCGGCCGAGCGCGACGCCTACGTGAATGGCGCCAAGAGCGTTGATCTCCCGATTACATCACTGGTGTGCACCTGCCTCGGGCTCAACGACTTCAACCCGGCGATCCGCGGCTATCATATCGAGCGCGCCACGAATGTGGTCGAGCTAGCGGCAGCTTTCCCCACGGTCCAGAACCTCTGTTTCGTCCCTGGCGAGTACATGTTCCAGCAGAAGCTGCTGCCTCCCAGCCTCGAGTGGAACCTGGTCGTGGATGCGACCCGCGACGTCGGCAAACACGCCGCGGCGCGCGGGCTCGATCTCGCAATCGAACTGCTGCCGTTTGAATTCGCCTTCATCAGATCGCTCGACACAATGGAGCGCTTCCTCGATGAAGTTGGCCTCGAAAACGTGAAGGCGACGGTCGACATCTCTCACATGTGGCTCATGCGCATTTTGCCGACGGAAATCGGCCGGCTTCGCGGACGCATTGCTCACGTCCATATTGCCGATTGCGACGGCATCAATCATGGCGACCTGCCGCCCGGGCGAGGGAATACGCCTTTCGGCGAGTACATCGCAGCCATCCGCGACACGGGTTTTGTGGGCACGGCGTCGGTCGAGTTGGAGTTTCCCCCTGATCCGAGCGGAATGTTGGCATGGGTCGAGGAGGCCTATCTCACGTCTTTGCAGCTTCTGACGGACGCAGGCGTGCACTCAACATCACGGCAGGCGGGACGTGCTTAAACGGCAAGTCCCGCTCCGTTCACCGAGCAGCTCCAGACACACGCCGATAGCGGCCATTGGCTGGCGAACGGTCTTACGCGGCGAAGCTGGCATCCGGCGGATTAGGCTCGCGTGGCTGAGGCTGTCCCCTTTGCGCGATTGCCGCGTGTGAATGGGGACAGTGTCTCTATAACCTAAACTAGAGTCGCCAAATGTGCGTGTTTCGGTGTTGCTGCCGACCATTTCACGATGCAGGCTCACGCCACGGGCCGAACACCATTTTCGCGACTGGGACGCGCGTGCGCACGAACTGATGCTCCCTCACCAGGTTCGAGCCGCCATCGAGGCGCGTTGGCCCGTCGTCCTGCCGCTTGGTGTCCTGGAGTATCACGGTGAGCACCTGGCCCTCGGTATGGACACACTAGCCGTCATCAAGATACTCGAGGTTCTCGAAACTGAGATGAATCTGGTGGTGCTACCGCCATTTTACTACGGGGCCAGCAGCTACGCGGTTGAACTCCCCGAGGGGAACGGCTCTATTCATGACGGCGCCGAAAAACTCTTTCCCTTAGCGCAGGAGCTATTCCGAGCACTGCTGCGAGTGGGATTCCGTAACATTCACTTCGTCATCCACCATCAGACGGAAAACTTCGCCGCTGGCATGCCCACAGACCTGGCGTTCAAATTTGCAGCCCCGTCAGGCGATCTTTCAGTTCCTCGAAAGAGAGCGCGGCGAGGGCTGGTGGGGCAAAGAGGAAATGGCCGACTATTACGCACAGCACGCCGGAGGTGAGGACCCTTTCAACTGGATACGAGGTCACTCGCTCATGTCGGCCGAAATGATGGTGACATATCCATTCGATCATGCCGGGCAGGGAGAGACCTCCCTGATGATGGCGCTCTGTCCGGAGGGCGTCGATATGGGACGTTTATCGCCCGACAGGTGGTATACGAGGAGCGCAAAAGAAGCGTCGCTGGCACTCGGGGCTCAAGGCCGGGAGGCGATACTCGTCCATATGCGGCAGGCGCTCGGCAGCCGTTCCCTGAGTTCCGCATGAGGTGCCGTGTGGACCCAGGTAGGAGCCGGCGCAGATCCTCGTGGCGGCATAGCAGGAGGGCCCTCTCGTGTCCGAGTCTGACCTTGTAGTTTCGATAGCCCTGGGCATCGGGCTCGCGGCGGCAGCCGGCTTTCGGGTGTTCCTGCCGCTTCTCGTAATGAGCGCGGCCGCCGTAACGGGAAACCTCCCACTGACCGAGGGTTTCGCTTGGCTCGCAACGCCCATCGCGCTCTCGATGCTCAGTGTCGCCGCCGCCTTGGAAGTGCTGGCCTATTACGTCCCGGGTGTCGACAATGTGCTGGACGCCGTGGCCGCGCCCGCTGCGGTAATCGCGGGGGTGATCGCATCCGCGGCCGTTATGACCGACTTGCCGCCTTTGATCAAGTGGACGACGGCCGTGATAGCCGGAGGCGGCGCCGCCAGCCTGATCCATGGCACGAGCGCCGCGATTCGGGCGAGCTCGACGGTAGCAACGGGCGGGCTTGGAAACTTTCTCATCGCAACGACCGAGGTTGCAGGCGGCGTTTTCCTCGCATTCCTCGCCTTGGTGGCGCCCCTCGCCGCGCTTGCGGTAGTTCTATTCATCGGGCTTGTGGCGCTTCGCCTCCTGCGCCGGCTACTCCGACGTGCGCCTGTGACAAACAAACCTGCCGCCGGGGAGTTCTGACACTCACTGCTTGATGACCTTAAGCACCCAAGGTCCCGGGGTGCGGGTATCGGCCACGGCGGAATGTTGCAGTTTGAACCTGTGCAGCGCCCTATATCTTCGCGGGGCGATACCTGCGGGGATAAGCATGCGCATCGAGGACGGCCCCAAGCTGGATTTCTCGGACGTCCTCATCAGGCCGAAACGCAGCACGCTCGGATCTAGGGCGGAGGTCGACGTCAATCGGACGTTCCGATCCTTGCATACCGGCTCTGAGTGGACGGGTTTTCCACTGATTGCCGCCAACATGGACACCACCGGCACGTTCGCGATGGCGAAGGCCCTGCTTCCATTCGGAGCAATGGTAGCGCTGCACAAGCACTATCCCGTCGAGAAGTTGATCGCCTTCTTTCGTGGGAATGCGGCTGTGAACACCTTCTATACGCTCGGGACCACGGACGCGGACCGAGAGAAGCACTCGGCCGTGAAGCGGCAGGTTGCGATCACCAAAATCTGCCTGGATGTGGCGAACGGCTACACCGAAAAGTTCCTGGATGCGGTCAAGCGCACGAGGGACGAGAACCCCACAGCGATAATCATGGCTGGCAACGTCGTCACCGGCGACATGACGGAGGCCCTCGTCCTTGCCGGAGCTGACGTCGTCAAGGTCGGGATTGGCCCCGGTTCCGTCTGCACGACCCGCGCGCTCACCGGCGTAGGATACCCGCAGCTCTCAGCCGTTATCGAATGTTCTGATGCAGCACACGGGCTGAAAGGGCAGGTTTGTTCAGACGGCGGCTGCGCTGTGCCTGGCGATGTTGCTAAGGCCTATGGCGGCGGGGCCGACTTCGTGATGCTCGGCGGGATGCTCGCAGGCCATGACGAGTGCGAAGGCGAGATCGTGAGCGAGGAACGGGATGGGCAGCAGGTGCCGGTTGGAATGACGTTTTACGGGATGTCCTCTCAAACAGCGATGGACAAGTATTCTGGTGGTGTGGCCGACTACCGCGCGTCGGAAGGGAAGACCGTCACTGTTCCGTATCGCGGCCCTGTCGAGGCAACGATGCAGGAGATCACGGGCGGTGTTCGCTCGATGATGACATACATTGGCGCCACAAGGCTGAAGGAGGTCGCCAAGCGGACGACATTCGTCCGAGTAGGCGCTCAGCTCAACACGGTGTTCTCCGAGTGACGTAGGGGCGGGTTCGAACCTCTCACCTGGGTCAGGCTCCCCCTGCGCACATTGGACCAGATCGTATCACCTGGTGCAGCGCAGTGAGCGGGGCGCTTGCAAGCCTGACTCAAGGTGATTACGCCTTCGCTTCTCGTGTGTAGGGCTGGAGGGAATACATGGGCTTTATCTGGACCATTATCATCGGCTTTATCGCGGGGGTGATCGCAAAGCTGGTTACGCCGGGGAGGAACGAGCCGTCTGGCTTTATTCTGACGACGATTCTTTTGAGGCTGTAAAGCGCTGTCCGGGAGCTCAGAAGCGCAGACGCCATGCGCGAAGCGCACCGGCCACTTCCGGCCAGAGCTCGCCCTGCACCCTTTCGTGTTCTCCTAATGGCCATGGCTGCCGTCAAGGAGACTGACGATGGGACACTCCGAATATGACCCGGCCTTTGCTGAACGACGGCCATGGAATACGGGATGGAAGCTCGGCGCCAAGCGGGCGCTGAAACCGCAACAGGTATGGGCGATCAGGTTTTGGCTAGATCGAGAGCGCCGGCTACGTGATCGTGCTCTGTTCGACCTCGCCATCGACAGCAAGCTGCGCGGGTGCGATGTCGTCAAGGTCTGTATCGGCGCCCTCGTCAGTGGCGGTCGGGTTCGCTCCCGCGCAATTGTCATTCAGCGCAAGACCGGCCGGCCCGTGCAGTTCGAGCTACTCGAGCGGCGCGGACGAGCATCCTCGCTTGGCTGGAGCGCCGCGGGGGTGCGCTTGACGACTATGCGTTTCCCAGCCGCATCGACCGCGCCGATCACCTCAGCACGAGGCAATACGCCCGATTAGTCGACGAATGGGTGACGGGCATCGGGCTGCGGCGCGAAGACTACGGCACTCACTCGCTCCGCCGGACAAAGGCAGCCATCATCTACAGGGCCACGGGGAACCTCCGAGCCGTGCAGATACTGCTTGGCCACGCCAAGATCGAGAGCACGGTCCGCTACCTTGGAGTCGATATCGAGGACGCGTTGATGCTCGCGGAGGCCACTGAGGTGTGATGACGCGCCGGCTCCCCTGCTCTTACGTGGGAGCCGGCCAGAGCAGCGGTCCTGCGCCGCTCATCTCGGCCGAAACAGTGACGTAGTTTCCTGCTCCTAAGCGGGACAACCCGAGCGATTTGACAGGTCATTTTACGCGCCCGAGTACGGCGAGGCGTGGCTATGCCCAAATCCTTTCAACGGAATAGGGTCAATGCCTTCGTTTTCACACCGAATCAGATTCGGCTGTCGAGGCGTGAGTGGTTGCTGAACCAAGGCCATCCATGACAATCAAATTGATGCCTGCCTTCGGACCTCGACAAGTAGCGGATGTTTGGAAGGACACGGCGCCGGTCCGCGAAGAGCTCTTCGGGATCGAACGGCTGGAGCAGCATGCAGAGAGCCTGGCTGCCGCTCAGCCGGTGACCGAGAGACCTCCTGCGGTCTTGTCGCTGCGCGTCAGACTGAAGGACAACGCAAAAGTTCTTCTTGCCGCATACCGGGCGAGCGCCGTGGAACTCGAAAGCGGCCGAGGAGTGGTGCCAGCTGCCGAATGGCTGCTCGACAATTACCACCTCGTCGAGGAGCAGATCCGCGAGATCCGCGACGACCTTCCGCCAGGCTTTTACCGGCAATTGCCTAAATTAGCTGCGGGACCGTTTGCTGGCTATCCGAGGGTCTTTGGCCTTGCGTGGGCTTTCATCGCCCACACCGACAGTCATTTCGATCCCGAGACGCTTCGCCGATTCGTTGCCGCGTACCAGCGGAGTTCAACCACTCACGATCGGCGAGCTATGGGCCGTAGCGATTACGCTGCGCATTGTTCTCGTCGAGAACCTCCGTCGCCTTGCCGACCAGATTACTGCCGGGAGTGCAGCGCGTGCGGCGGCCGATGCACTCGCGGACCGGCTTCTTGCGGCCGGAGGGCAGTCCGAATTCGCGTTGAATGCGGAGCTATCTCAGCTCGCCGCCAAGCCGCTTTCGGAGCGCTTCGCAGGTCAACTCGCCAAGCGGCTCCGCGATCAAGATCCCCGGACCACGCCAGCACTCGGCTGGCTGGAAAAGCAACTCAGCCAGCAGGAAACCTCGATTGATGACGTGGTGCAGCATGCCCAGCAAAGGCAGGGCGCATCCAACGTCACGGTCCGCAACGTCATCACCAGCATGCGACGGATCTCCGACACGGACTGGGCCGATTTCTTCGAGTCGGTGAGCCTTGTGGACGCGCGGCTGCGGGCCGGCAGCAGCTTCGCCGCGATGGATTTTCCGACGCGCAATCTCTACCGGAGCGGCATCGAGGAGCTGGCGCGCGGCTCGGCGCTATCGGAGATTGAGGTGGCGGAGCGCGCCCTCAACTTCTCTCGTGCAGCCGCTGGTTTTGGTGATGCCGAGCGCCTCACCGATCCTGGCTATTATCTGATCGCCGGCGGCAGGAGAGCGCTGGAGCGGGAGATCGGCTTCCGCCCACCGCCTCGGCTCTGGCTGGCGCGCCTGGGCGTCCATCTCGGAATCGGCGGCTATATAGCCTCCATCCTCCTTATCGCTTCGATCCTGCTGGTGCTCGGGCTTTGGGCTCTGGCAGCGCTCGGCATCGGCGGTTGGTGGCTGGGGCTCCTTGCCGCGGCTGGGTTTCTGCCTGCGGTGGAAACCACGACGGCGCTCATCAATCGCGCCGTCACATCGATCCTCGGCGCAACGACGCTGCCGGGACTTGAACTTGTGGAAGGCATTCCGCCGGCGCTCAGAACGCTCGTTGTGGTGCCGACGCTGCTCACGGGCGAGTCGGATCTCCTGGATCAGGTGGAACGTCTGGAAGTCCACTATCTCGGAAGCAGCGGCGGCGACCTTACCTTCGCGCTCCTGCTGGACGGGCTGGATGCGGAAACGGAAGCCGTCCCCAGCGATGCGCCTTTGCTCGCCGCGGCCCTCCAATCCATCCAAAGGCTCAATGACCGATACGGTCCCGGGCCCGCGGGCGACCGCTTTCTTCTCCTTTTCAGACGGCGCGTCTTCAATCCGAGCGAAGGCAAGTGGATGGGATGGGAGCGGAAACGGGGCAAGCTCCACGAGCTTAACCGGCTCCTTCGGGGCGCCACGGACACCACCTTCGTTCCGGTCCACGGGCGAGCTCTGTTCGTGCCGCCGAACGTGCGTTACGTCATCACGTTGGATGCCGATACCCGGCTGCCCCGGGACGCCGCACGGCGCCTAATCGGCAAGATGGCGCATCCGCTCAATCGGCCCCGATTTGACGCGGCGGAGCAGCGGGTAGTGGGCGGGTATGCCATCCTGCAGCCCCGCGTCACGCCGTCGCTCCCGGTCGGCAACGAGGGATCACTGTATCAGCGCGTGTTCTCCGGCCCCGGCGGAATTGATCCCTATGCTGCGGCGGTATCTGACGTCTACCAGGATCTCTTCGGCGAGGGCTCTTATGTGGGGAAGGGCATTTACGATGTAGACGCCTTCGAAGCGGCGCTTGCTGGTCGCGTGCCGGAGAACGCTCTTCTAAGCCATGATCTCTTCGAAGGCATCTTCGCCCGCGCCGGGCTCGTGTCCGATATCGAGCTCATCGAGGACTTTCCCGCCCGCTACGACGTCGCGGTAAAGCGCCAGCATCGCTGGACGCGGGGCGATTGGCAGCTTCTTCCCTGGATCTTGGCGGCGGGCGGCACCGCAGGGGCACGGATTCCTTCCGTTGGCTTGGGAAAGATGACGGACAATCTCCGTCGCTCGCTCGTCGCGCCGCTGACGCTGATTGCCCTGTTTGTCTGCTGGCTCCTACCGATGCCGGCCGCGATCGCCGGGACGGCGCTCGTTCTGACCACGATTGCCGTCCCCGCCTTTCTTCCCATGCTGTTCGCAGTACTGCCGCGGCGGACGGGCATTCGCTTGCGCAGCCATCTCCGCGCGCTCGCCGCAGATCTCCGCCTCGCCTGCTGGCAAACGGCCCTGACCGTGACGTTTGTCGCCGATCACGCCTGGCAGATGGGCGACGCGATCATCCGCACGCTGAATCGGCTCTTCGTGACACACCGCAACCTCTTGGAATGGACTACGGCAGCACAAGCCAATATCAAGCCACTCCCCGACCTTGATGGCTCCTACCGCCAAATGGCGGGAGGGGTCGCGCTCGGCCTAGCGGTGTCGCTGCTTGCCATCCTCGCGGCTCCGCATGCCTGGCCGGTCGTTCTTCCGTTTGCGCTGCTGTGGCTTTCGGCTCCGGCCATCGCCCTTTGGATCAGCCAAGCGCCATCCACTGCCGGCCAGCTGGCAGTCTCCGACGACGATAGGAAAGCCCTGCGGCTCATAGCTCGACGAACCTGGCGGTTCTTTGAGACGTTCGTCACCCCCATCGACAACATGCTGCCGCCGGATAACTTCCAGGAGGATCCGGAGCCCGTCCTAGCGCATCGGACGTCACCGACGAATATGGGCTTGTATCTCCTGTCCACCGTCGCCGCGCGCGACCTCGGCTGGACAGGGGCCATCGAGACTATTGAACGGCTCGAATTGACCCTTGCCGCGATGGTCAAGCTTCGGCGGTTCAAGGGCCATTTCCTCAATTGGTACGACACACGCGACCTTCGTCCACTTGACCCGATGTACGTGTCGTCCGTCGACAGCGGCAATCTCGCTGGTCACCTGATCGCCGTGGCCAATTCGTGCTGGGAGTGGAGCGACGATCCCATGGGAGACGTGCCTGTCCGGCGGGGCATGGCGGACAATCTGCAGCTGGCGCGTGAGGCATTAGAAGTCTGGAAAAACCCCAGCGACCGCCGTCACCAGCTTGCAACAGCCCTTGAGCAGATCGAAGCTGTGCTCAAGTCATCTCAGCCGCTCGAAACGCAGCTTCCAACCCTTAAGCGACTCACCGAGAAAGCGGCAGGAGTAAGGGAGCTTGACGGTCTGCACGAGGCGAGCCGGGGCTCAGCAGACCTGATCTTCTGGGTCGGAGCCCTGCGCAGGCTTGTTGCTGAGCACAGCCGCGACACCTTGGATATGGCGGACGCTCCAGAGGATCTGAGAAGGCGCCTGGCGGCGATCGCATCTACCGCCCACGACCTAGCGGTTGAAATGGATTTCGCCTTCCTGCTCGACCCCGAAAGGAAGCTGCTGTCGATCGGCTATTCCCTATCCGAAAACAGGCTCGACCCAAATTGTTACGATCTGCTCGCCTCGGAGGCTCGGCTCGCCAGCCTGTTCGCAATTGGCAAGGGCGATGTCGCCACGCGGCATTGGTTCCGACTCGGACGCACCGCAACCCCGCTCCCCGGCGGCTCCGCTCTGCTCTCATGGTCCGGTTCGATGTTCGAATATCTGATGCCGTCGCTCGTCATGCGTGCGCCCGCCGGCAGTCTGCTGGAACAAACCAATCGTCTCGTCGTCAAGCGCCAGCAGGATTATGGGCGCTCGCTGGGCATTCCGTGGGGCGTATCGGAGTCCGCCTACAATGCGCGCGACCCGGAATTCACGTATCAGTACTCAAATTTCGGCGTTCCCGGCCTGGGACTGAAGCGAGGACTCGCCGAGAACGCGGTGATCTCCCCTTACGCCACGGCTCTCGCAGCAATGGTAGACCCCGGCGGCGCCGTCCAAAATTTCGCCCGGCTCGCTGAGATGGGCGCCCGCGGCCGATACGGCTTCTATGAGGCACTCGACTTCACCCGCTCGCGGCTGCCGGAGGGCGAGGCCGTAGCGATCGTCCGCAATTTCATGGCGCATCACCAGGGTATGACAGTGGTCGCCATAGCCAACACCCTGCAGGAGGGGCGGATGCGCGCCCGCTTCCATGCGGAACCGATGATTCAGGCGAGCGAACTCCTGCTCCAGGAGCGCATGCCGCGCGACGTCGCCGTCGCTCATCCCCGGGCCGAAGAGGTCAAGGTGGGCGCGACCGAAGCCGGATTCCAAGCGCCTCCGGTGCGCCGCTACTCTGCGCCGGCGGCCGCCGCGCCAGTCACCCATCTTCTCTCCAATGGCCGTTACGCCGTGATGCTCACGTCCGCGGGCTCGGGCTACAGCCGCTGGCGCGACATTGCTGTGACGCGCTGGCGGGAAGACGCGACGCGGGACGACAGGGGTTCCTACGTATTTCTGCGCGACGTGCAGAGCGGCAGGGTCTGGTCGGCCGGGTCACAGCCGGTCGGGGCCGAGCCCGACAGCTATGAAGCCATTTTCGGCGAGGATCGCGCGGAGTTCATCCGCCACGACGGCAGCCTCGCCACGACAATGGATGTGCTCGTCTCGGCCGAAGAGGATGGCGAGGTCAGGCGCATCTCGCTGGCCAACAGCGGCCGACGGCCGCGCGAGATCGAACTCACCTCATATTGCGAAGTCGCGTTGGCGACCCCGGCCGCCGACAACGCCCACCCCGCATTTTCAAAAATGTTTGTCCAGACCGAATACCTCCCCGAATTCGGCGCGCTCGTCGCCACGCGCCGCCGCCGCGCTCCACAAGAGCTGGAGATCTGGGCGGCCCATTTCCCAGTGGTCGAAGGCGAGCTTACTGGCGTGCCGCAATACGAGACGGACCGCGCGCGCTTCATCGGCCGCGGTCGCGACCTCAGCAGTGCGGCAACGGTGACCGAAGGTCGTCCGCTCTCCAATACAGTCGGGTACTGTGCTCGACCCGATCTTCGCGCTTCGGACCCGGGTTGTCATTCCCGCCGGGAGGATAGCCCGCGTCGCGTTCTGGACGTTTGTTGCCTCGTCGCGCCCCGCGCTTCTCGATCTGATCGACAAGCACCACGACCGGAATGCCTATGATCGGGCCAAGACGCTGGCCTGGACGCAGGCGCAGGTTCAGCTTCGCCATCTCGACGTGAAGGCGGACGAGGCTGCCGACTTCCAGAGGCTGGCCGCGCCGATCATCTATTCCGATCCGCGATTCCGGCCGTCGTCGGAAGTCATCATTCTGGGCGGCGGAATCCAGGCGGGCCTCTGGCTCCATGGTATCTCTGGCGACCTGCCGATCGTGCTCTGCTGGATCGACGACGTCGAGGACATCGATCAGGTCCGTCAGCTGCTCCGGGCTCACGAATACTGGCGGATGAAGCGACTCGGCGTTGACCTGGTCATTATCAACGAGCGCGGCGCATCCTATGCCCAGGACCTCCAGATCGCCATTGAGACGGCGGTTCGAACCAGCCAATCGCGGCTCCACTTCGGTCAGGAACTAGCGCAGGGCTCCGTTACCACGCTGCGGGCGGAGCTGATGACGGGTGAAGCGCGAGCGCTTCTCAACTCCGTGGCCCGTATCGTGCTCGTGGCTCGCCGCGGCAGCATCTCCGACCAGCTTGGGCGCCTGCAGCCCCGTCAGCCAAAGGCGAAAGCGGCCGGGCGCGTGGCCCTTTCCACGTCAGTGGAGCAGACGCCGCCGGTCGCCGAGCCTGGGCTAGAATTCTTCAACGGTCTCGGTGGCTTTGGAAGGGACGGACGCGAATATATAACTGTCATGGAGGATCGCGGATCGACCCCGGCACCGTGGATCAACGTAATCGCCAATCCAGGATTCGGTTTTCAGGTAGCAGCCGAAGGGAGTGGCTACACCTGGTGCGTCAACAGCCGCGAGAACCAGTTGACCCCCTGGTCCAACGACCCTGTCGGCGACCCACCGGGCGAGGCGATTTTCGTGCGGGATGAGGAAAGCGGCGACCTGTGGACGCCCACGGCGCAGCCGATCCGCGACGGCGGAACCTATATCGCCCGACATGGCCGCGGGTACAGCCGCTTTGAGCACACCGCCCACGGCATCGAGCTCCATCTCGTCCAGTACGTTCCGCTCGCTGATCCGATTAAGATATCGCGGCTCACGCTTCGCAACCTCTCCGGGCTGGCTCGGCGCCTGTCCGTGACAGGTTACCTGGAGTGGGTGCTTGGCACCTCCCGCGGCGCTTCAGCCCCTACAATCGTGACGGAGATTGACGGCGAAACGGGCGCGATGCTGGCCCGCAATCCGTGGAGCCTCGCCTTCGGGGAACGCATCGCCTTTGCCGATCTCGGTGGTCGGCAGACCGCCTGGACCGCTGACCGTACGGAATTCATCGGGCGTAACCGCACGATAGCTGACCCAGCCGCACTCTCCGGGGTCGCACCGCTCTCGGGCCGGACCGGGGCCGGACTCGATCCTTGCGCGGCGCTGCAGACCACCATCGACATCAAACCCGGAGAGGCCGTCGAAATCGTTTTCCTGCTCGGCCAGACCGGTTCCGTAGAAGAAGCCCGTTCGCTGATCACCCGCACGCGCGCGGCCGACCTCGATGCCATTTTGCGCGAGGTGGAGGGCCACTGGGGTGGCCTCCTCGGTAGTATCGAGGTGCGCACGCCCGACCGCGCCATGGATATCATGCTGAATGGCTGGCTGCTTTATCAGACGCTCGCCTGCCGCATCTGGGCGCGTTCGGCTTTCTACCAGGCGAGCGGCGCCTATGGCTTTCGCGACCAGTTGCAGGACTGCATGGCGCTTACATTCGCAATGCCGGAGATGACCCGCGATCACCTGCTGCGCGCTGCCGCCCGGCAGTTTGTGGAAGGCGACGTGCAGCATTGGTGGCTGCCGCACTCCGGCCAGGGCGTCCGCACCCGCATTTCCGACGACCGCGTCTGGCTCGGCTTCGCCGTCGCGTCCTACATCGAGACATCCGGTGACGCCGCGATCCTTGAGGAGATGGTTCCGTTTCTCGAAGGCCCGGCGCTCAAGTCCGGCGAGCACGATGCCTTTTTCCTGCCGTCGACAGCGGACGAAGCGGCGACGCTATTCGAACACTGCGCCCGCGGTCTCGACCAAAGCGTCGCGCTTACCGGCGAGCATGGTCTGCCGCTGATGGGGACGGGCGACTGGAACGACGGCATGAATCGCGTGGGCGAGGCCGGCAGGGGCGAAAGCGTCTGGTTGGGCTGGCTGCTTCTTCGGACCATTGACCTTTTCGCTCCATACGCTGAAGCGCGCGATCCGCAGCGCGCCGAGCGGTGGCGCGCGCACCGGGCATCGGTTCAGGCCTCGCTGGAACGGCACGCCTGGGACGGCGAATGGTATCGCCGCGGCACCTTCGACGATGGAACGCCGCTCGGCTCCGTACAGAACGACGAATGCAGGATCGATTCCATAGCGCAATCTTGGGCCGTGCTTTCTGGAGCCGCCAATCCGGATCGCGCCACCCAGGCAATGGCATCCGTTGAGCGCCACCTCATCTGTCGGGACGACCGATTGGCCCTGCTGTTCACGCCGCCCTTCGACAAGACCCCCCTCGATCCCGGCTACATCAAGGGTTATCCGCCCGGACTACGCGAGAACGGCGGCCAATACAGCCACGCGGCTATGTGGGCAGTACTTGCATTGGCCAAGCTTGGGCTGGGCGACAAGGCGGGCGAGCTCTTCTCCCTACTGAACCCGATCAATCACACGCGATCACCGGAGGAAGTCGCCCGCTACAAGGTCGAGCCTTACGTGGTTGCCGCAGATGTTTACTCCGTGGCTCCGCATACGGGACGCGGCGGCTGGACTTGGTACACAGGTTCGGCAGGCTGGATGTACCGAGTCGGGATCGAAGGCATACTTGGTATTCGACAAGAGGGAGAATTCCTCGTCATCGATCCATGCATTCCCGCCGCTTGGCCTGGGTTTGAAGCAACTGTACGACACGGTTTGACCAGCTACGAAATCAAAGTTGACAACCCGATGAGTTGCTGCCGCGGCGTGAACCATGCTGAGGTTGATGGAGTGGTTGTGGCAAACAAAGGTCAGCTGCGGGTTCGCTTGGATGGCCGATCCCATATGCTGATGTTGCGCCTCGGCGATTAAGGCAAGACGGTAAGGGTAGCGTTCTGGAAATTGGTTGATCGAGTTGTTGCGTTTGTTCAACTGAAACCAAGTGTTCCTTTGCGGACGCCCTTCGCCGCAGGCCCATCCGCGGCAGGCGCCGGACAAACGACTATATGAGACCGGGCGCCCATCTTTCACCGGCCAGGTGATGATCGAAAGTATGTGGCGGGGGCCGCATAGGGATCCGATCTGACGCTGAATGTTCGCTGCTGACCACAGCTGACGCACACAAAGGTCTGATTTTGTCTCCGAAAGTGTCGATCGTCAGATTCAACAACTTGCTTGAGCCGTAGCTCACCACCACACTGGCATCGTGAGGTGGGCGGTGGTGAAACGAGCGGGCGCATAGTTGTTCCTTCCGTTCCGGATCCTTTCACGCAACGCAACGCATGGAGGGGGTCCCGTCTTGCCTCTACTCGGGCAATAGCGCCTTACCGCGCGACTCTGGACGGGAACGGGTGCAGTCAACCACCGAGGACGCTGGAGAACAAGACAGCGCTGCTGACCGAACCCCGAGTGGAACTAGGGACAAGCAGTCACTAGGGGAGCCCCGGTCCTACAATGTCCGAATTGGCCAGACCCGTCGGGCGGCCGCCTATCTTAGACGAATGTCCGGTTCTGCGTCTTAGCTGCTCAAAGCGGACCGGCGGCTTCCGGCCAACTTCGGCCATTCAGCGGTGATCGGCGGGAGGTCCCAGAAAGGTCAATTCCGAACCGAACGTCCGCCGGTCGACCCGGCTCAGTGCCATTTCCGACGTACCGCTCCGAGCGCGATTATTCGGAGCGTCTCGTCCATTTGGGTATACGCCAGAGAGACAGGGTCCCGAGACGGATTTCTTGTCTTATTTGGATTGACATAGGGCATTCTGAGACGGCATCGTCTCTGGTCTAGAGCCATACGAGACAGGATACTCTTATGACCATGATCGGATACGCCCGCGTCTCCACCGCCGACCAAGACTTCGAACGGGCAAGTTGAGGCGCTGAAAGCCACTGGCTGCGAGATCATCCGGCAGGAGACGGCGACTGGCACAACGACAAACGGCAGAGCCCAGCTCTCCAGCATCCTGGATTTCATCAGATCGGGCGACGTGCTGGTCGTGACAAGGATCGACCGCTTGGCTCGATCAATCGGTGACCTTCAGGATATAGTCAGGAAGTTGAAGGCCAAGGGTGCGACGCTCCGCGCGACAGAGCAGCCGATTAATACGAGCACAGCAGCGGGTAAAGCATTCCTCGACATGCTCGGCTTGTTTGCAGAGTTCGAAACCAACCTGCGCCGCGAGCGGCAGATGGAGGGGATTGCGAGGGCAAAGACGGCCGGCGTCTACAAAGGCCGGAAGCCGTCAATCGACGCAACGTCCATCCGCAAGCTTAAGGACGAGGGGCTTGGTCCTGCAGCAATCGCGAAACGGCTCAACATCGGTAGGGCCTCTGTCTACAGGTTGCTCGGCTCCAGCAGGTAGTGGACAGTATGGCGTGCGCTGAAGTAGAGATCTGCAAGCCAGGGTGTGGCAGGGATTAGTCCCAACCGGCCGCCAGCACCTCGGCTTGTCGCACGACGAGGTCCACGGCAGCCTTCTGGAGATCGGGAGGATAGCCGTAGCGGGCGAGCAGCTTGCGCACTTCGATCCGCATCTTCGCGCGCACGCTCTCCTTGCGTGTCCAGTCGATCGTGGCTGAGCCGCGGATTGTCTGCACCAAAACCTGCGCCAACAGCCGCAGCTGCTCATGCGCCATCAGCGCCTTAGCCGAGCCGTTCTCGGCGAGGGCGTCATAGAAGGCTAGTTCTTCCGTCGTGAGTCCCAGCTCGGTGCTACGTGCATGCGCGGCGCTGATATCCTTGGCGAGGGCGATCAGTTCCTCGATCACCTGAAGACTGTCGACAGCGCGGTTGTGATAGCGGCGGAGCGTGTCGTCCAGTCGTTCACTGAATTTCGTGGCTTCGACGATATTGGCTTTGGATCGCGCCTTGATCTCGTCGGCAAGCAGCCGCCGCAGCGTTTCGACGGCGAGGTTCTTCTCTTTAGTCTCAGCGACTTCGGCCAGGAATTCGTCCGACAGGATCGACAGGTCAGGGTGGCCGAGCCCGGCCGACTTGAACACATCCAGGATGCCGTCGGCCATCACGGCGCGCGACAGCAGCTGCCGGATATCGCGTTCGACGCTTTCCCGCCCGCGCCCCGAACCCGCAGTGTACTTGACAAGATTGGCGCGGATGGCGGCCATCAGCGCAATCTCGTCGCGACGCGCCGTCACGCGCTCGTCGCCCGCGCTCAGCGCGTAGGCCACCTCCAGCTTCGTCGCTGCCTCGATGAACTCCTCGCGGCGCTGGTTCGCCAGCACGTGTTCGAGGCACTGCTTCAGGATCGTCAGCCGCCCGGCCGGGCCGGCCGGGAAGAAGTCGCGCCAGGGCGCACCAACGAGGAGACCCTCGGCGCTCTCCAGCCTCGTGAGTGTCTGCCGCACCGCTTCGTCGGGATCGAGCCGGACCTGCTCGCGATCCCGCGCCGTATACTGGGCCATTGCCGCACGGAGCTCAGCCCCGATGCCGAGATAGTCGACGATGAGGCCGCCCGGCTTGTCGCCCCACACACGGTTCACACGGGCGATTGCCTGCATGAGGCTGTGTCCGCGCATCGGCTTGTCGATGTAGAGCGTATGCAGCGAGGGCGCGTCGAAGCCCGTCAGCCACATGTCGCGGACAATGACGAGGTCGAAGCCCGAATCGGGGTTCTTGAACCGGTCGGCCAGGGTTTCACGGCGCTTCTTGCTTCGAAGGTGCGGCTGCAACGGCGCGGGATCGGCGTTGCCGCTGCCGGTGATGACCACCTTCAGCATGCCTGATGCATCGTCACGTGGATCGGCGGAGACCCAGCCCGGCCGGAGCGCTGCAATGCGATCGTAAAGCTCGACGGCGGCGCGTCGGCTAATCGTGACGATCATGCCCTTGCCGCCGGCCATCGCCTCCCGCCGGCGCTCGAAGTGCTCGACGATATCGGCCGCGACCTGGTCCAGGCGGTCGGGCGCGGCGACGACCTCTTCAAACCGCGCCAGCTTGCTCTTGCCGCGCTCGATCGCAGCCTCGTCGCCCTCCGTCAACTCCTCGGCGAGCGCATCCAGTTCGGCGCGTTCTTCCTCGCTGAGGTTCAGCCGAAGCTTCGCCAGCCGAGCCGTGTAGTGGATGGGAACGGTGGCCTTATCCGCGACCGCCTGAGTCATGTCGTAGGTATCGATGACCTCGCCGAAGACGCCCACGGTCGAGCGGTCCTTCACGTCGATGGGCGTCCCGGTGAAGCCGACGAATGTTGCGTTCGGCAGCGCCTGCCGCAAATACTGTGCGAAGCCGAACTGCTCGCGTACCCCTTCTTCGTCGACCACGAAGCGCTTTTTGAAACCGTATTGGGTCCGGTGCGCCTCGTCGGCGATTACCACGACGTTGCTGCGATCGGTCAGCGGCGGATGCTTGCCATCCTCCCCGCGGAATTTTTGGATCGAGGTGAACACCAGACCGCCGATGTCGACCTTGAGTAGGCGGCGCATGTCGTCGGCGCTGTCTGCCTGCATCGGAGTGCCGCGCAGAGCCGAGCTATGGGAGTTGAAAGTACCGAACAGCTGGTCGTCGAGGTCGTTCCGGTCGGTCAGCAGGACGATTGTGGGGTTCTTCAACGCCTTGGCGAGCTGAAGCTGCCGCACGAAGAACAGCATGGTGAGCGACTTGCCCGAGCCTTGCGTGTGCCAGACCACGCCGCCCCGGCGCTCCCCGCCGGCTCCCGCCGCTTCGATGGTGGAGGCAAGCGCCTTCCGCACGGCGTGGAACTGGTGGTAGCCGGCAAGCTTCTTCGACTTCACGACGCCGTCGACGACCTCGAACGCGGCGTAGTCCACGACGAGATCCAGGAAGCGTTCGGGCGCGAACACGCCGCGGATCAACACCTCCAATTCCGAGCGGCTGGAATCGTCGAGGTCTGACCCCTCAATCGTGCGCCAGGGCGCGAACCGGTCGAGCCCGGCGGTTAGCGACCCAATGCGCGCCTGAATGCCTTCGCTGATGATCAGCACCTGGTTGAAGCGGAAAAGCTCGGGCGCCTTCGCGCGGTAATTCTGAAGCTGCGTGTGCGCCCGCTCCAGCGTCGCATGGGCGTCCGACGGGCTCTTCAGCTCCAGAACCGCAAGCGGCAGCCCATTGACGAACACCACAATATCGGCGCGGACCACGTCGCGGTCATCCGCCCCCTGGACGATGAATTGGTTTGCGACGAGCAGCCGATTCGCCGGGGGATTAGCGCGGTCTAGAAGCCGAAGAGCAATGGTGCGAGTCTCGCCGTCGCGATTAAACTCGACCGGAACGCCCGAGGCGAGAAACGGATGAAAAACGCGGTTGTTCTCGACCACATCCTGGCTGGGGGTGGCCAGCACCGTGCGCACCGCGGCATCGATCATGGGCGGCGTTGCATCGGGGTTGAGCGTCGCTAACGCGCTCCGCAACTCCGGCTCCAAGAGCGCCTGCTTGTAATTCATGCGCGCGCCCATCGGGCCGTCCGGCGCGAGATAGTCGCCCGGCACCGCCCGCCACCCGATCAGCTCGAACCAGGAGAGCGCCGCCTGCTCGACGGTGTCCTCGTGAAAGCCCGAGGCGGTGGGTGACCCGGATGCGGGGTAGAGTTCGGTCAAGCTGCTGCGACCTTTGCCTCGACATCGGCGATCCGCAGCTCGCCCGAGATGAGCTTGGGAAGGAGTATATCGCGAAGTTCACCGAGGGTGCGGGACTGAAGGTCGGCTGCGAGCCTACGATTGTGTAGCGGAGCGAAGACAGCATCTATAGCCTGCAGCACGTTAGATGGAGGGACGGCAAGCATCGCCTCGTCTACGTGATGCCGTTGGATGTGCCCCATGGTAACAGCCTTGCCTGCGGCAATCGCCTGAAATTCTGGCAGATGCTGCTCGACCGCCTCGTAAACGAGCCAGCCGGGAAACGGCTTAAAGGGGCTCACCTTGAAGAGATGCTGATTGAGCGCTCCGGCACCATGGGTCCAGCGACAATGGGTCAACGATCCTGACCAGGAGAATAGGTGATCTCCGTCCTGCACCTGATACTCGGAGGGAAGATTGATGCTGGCCCTTCCGGATTTGGCGGTCGGCCCGCTGCGCAACTCCGCAATCTTGATCACCGGCAGCGACGGTTCGTCCTCGCCGGCGGGATACTTTTGGAGAGCGAGCCCGTTCAGGAACCGCGCCAACTCGCTAAGTGACTTGCGTTCCCATCCGGCCGGCAACCCTCCTTCATCGAAAGTATCCGGAAACAGGGTAGCGAGGTTCTCGGGAAGGCCGGCCGGGCGACCTTCGGCCTTGGCGTAGACCGGGTCGAAGTCGACGAACCAGCTCTTGAAAAGCGCCCGCGCCATAGCCTCCAGCGTCTCCGCCGAGCGCCGGTTCACCTCGATCTTGTCATCAAGCGATGAAAGCAATCCGGCAATGCGGCGCTGTGTGCTGAGTCCCGGCAAGCAAACAGCAATTGCAACGAGTGCGTCCAGAGCGAGACGGCCTGTTCCATGACCAGCCGCGTCGACCTTTTCCTGTAGAGTCGGCTTGTTGCCGAGAAGGAGGTAGGCGACGTAGTCAGCGAGCAGCCCTTCCTTGGGCAGGACGGCCTTAACGTCCTGATTGAACGTTGACGGACGGCGCACCCGCACAATGGGGATATCGTTGTGAAGAGTCATTCCGCGAACAAGCAGCAATGTGCTGCCTGCTGGGACGATTGAAGTTGCTGCCTCTGCGCCCGTAGCGGACAGCATGTCTTCAGAGTCATCGACCCAAAATGACTTCATGTCCTTGGCGGTTATCCAAGGGGTGCTGCCGTTCCATAGGGAAACCTTGCTCTTGGGTGGTGTTCCGCCGGAAACAAACCGTACGCAGTCGCCTAGTGTCGTGGTGACCCACTCACCAGCCATAGCCAACTCCGGCCAGCGCCTTGCGGATGCGCTCATCGAGTTGCGCGCCTTCGGCCATCTGCTCGCGCAATGTCGCCGTCAGCCGCGCCATGCGCGCGTCAAAGGGTTCGTCGTCTTCATCGGCCGCCGCTGTGCCGACATAGCGGCCAGGAGTGAGCACGTAAGCCTGTGCCGCGATCTCCTCCGTCGTGGCCGACTTGGCAAAGCCCGGCGCGTCGGCATAGCGGCCCTCTGACTCGCGCCACGCGTGATAGGTGTCAGCAACCCTTGCTATGTCCGAATCGGTTAGCATCTTCAGCGTGCGGGTCTGCATCGTGCCGAGGCCGCGCGCATCGATGAACAGGGTCTCGCGTGTGCGGTTGCGCAGCCGGATGTCGCGCACGAGCCCGTTCGACTTGTCGCGCGTCAGGAACCAGAGGCAGACCGGAATCTGAGTGGTGAAGAAGAGCTGGCCCGGCAGGCTGACGATGCAATCGACCAGATCGGCCTCGACAATCTTGCGCCTGATCTCGCCCTCGCCGGACTGCTGGCTCGACAGCGAGCCATTCGCCAGCACGAATCCGGCATAGCCGCTCGGCGCGAGGTGGTAGATGAAATGCTGCACCCAGGCGAAGTTGGCGTTACTCACTGGGGGCACGCCAAACTGCCAGCGGTCGCCCAAGCGCAGCTTCTCGCCGCCCCAGTCGCTGTCGTTGAAGGGAGGATTCGCGAGGACGAAATCGGCCTTCAGGCCGGGGTGTAGGTCTTCGTGAAAGCTGTCCGCCCATTTCGGCCCTAGGTTCGCCTCGATACCGCGAATGGCGAGGTTCATCTTGGCGAGCCGCCAGGTGGTCGGATTCAACTCCTGGCCGAAAATCGAGATCTCCTGGCGGCGGCGCTTCAGGTCGACATGCTGCGTGGCATGCGCCTCGACGAAGCGCTCCGATTGCACGAACATGCCCCCTGAGCCGCAGCAGGGATCGAAGACCCGGCCCTTGAAGGGCTGCAGCATCTCCACCAGGAGCCGGACGACAGAGCCTGCGGTGTAGAACTGGCCCCCGCGTTTGCCTTCGGCGACGGCGAACTGCCCGAGAAAATACTCGTAGACGCGGCCGAGAACGTCGTCGCCGCGGTGCTCATCCTGGAACGTCAGGTTCGTGAAGAGATTGATGACCTCGCCCAGCCGGGTCTGGTCGAGCTCCGGGCGGGCGTAGTTCTTGGTCAGCACCCCTTTGAGGCTCGGATTCTCGGCTTCGATATCGATCATCGCCTGATCGAGGAGTTCGCCAATCGTCGGGTTGAGGCTGGTGGCGTTGGCCTTCAAAAAATTCCAGCGGGAACGATCCGGTACGTAGAAGACGTTATCGGCGGTGTAGAGATCGCGCTCGTCAACCAGCGCGATCTCCTCGGGGTCGGCGAGCGCCTGCTGCCGACGCTGCTCAAACCGGTCCGAGATGTACTTTAGAAAGATCAGGCCAAGCGCGACGTGCTTGTACTCCGCCGCATCCATGTTACCGCGCAGTTTGTCGGCCGACGCCCAGAGCGTTGCCTCGAAGCCGTTCGCGGCTTTCGGCTGGGTTTCGGCCTTCTTGCTCCCGGGTTTTCGTCCCCTTGGCACGCACCACTCCTTGGCGAGTTTGTTCCCTAAAAATACTGCATCAGCATGCCGGCACGGGCCACAATAATCAAACGCCCGTCAGCCGAATTTCGGATGGTGAGTCGTCGCTGCATAGGTAGGCAGGGCTGTGCTCATCTCCATGTCCCTTGCGGACATCGAGAGAGTTCCGCTCCTGTGCGCCCAAACAGACCTCGCTCAGAAATGGCTTCCGTGTGCCACGCGTCCGGGCCAGAGATGAGGCGGTCCCGGGCAGCGCCTGCGGTGACTTTCGTTTTGAGGGCGGATGGCTCAAAGGTCTGCGGGTTGCCCTTAGCCGCCACGCATGGCCCTGATTTGCCGCGCAATCCGTAGTACCTCTTCATCTTCCCCCTCGGGGCGGCTCAGGGCACGGATAATGTCGGCTTGGCGATCCGGCGCGACCTCGCCGTAGCTCGTGAGCGTCGTCAGCACCTGCTCATGACCGAGGTTTTGGCTCCATGCCTTCAGCTCTTCAGGCGTCCGGCAGACGCGCTGGCCTAGGGCAGCCAGAGTGTTCCGGAAGCTATGCGGATTGGCATACGGCAGCCCCGCCGCTTCGAAGGCCTGATTAAAGATCTTTCGGATTGGCGTGGCATTGCTCCAGGGCTTGCGATCGAGGCCCGTGGCCTGGAACTTTTGCTCTCCATCGTGGGCAACTTTGGTGGACGGGAAGAGCGGATCGTCCGGCCCCCAGAGCTCCTCCCGGACGAGGTAGTCGATCCAGTCGGCGACGATGGCGACGATCTCCTCTCCCACTGGGAAGAACCACGTATTGAATGTCTTGCTGAATTTCGTCCGCACTTCCCGTGCGTCCTGGAGAACAACCCGCTCGGCCATGTTCACATGCTTGAGGCAAAATGAAGCGATTGCCCCGTCGCGAGCTCCAGTGACGATCGCGAAGGCGACTAGCGCACGATCGCGCTTCTGGATGGACGTTTCGTTCGGCATGTTTCGGACGACATGCAGAATCTGTTCCAGTGTCGGCGCCTTCTGGCCGCGGCTCGCTTTAGCGACGCGGGCGTCCTTTTCGGAGAGGTTAAAGTAGTCGGCATCGGCGTAGGTAAGCCGCGCTTTGAACCCTGGCCGGCCCGCCAGCCAGATGAAGAAGGCGCGCAGCGCAGACAGGGTGGAATGAAGGGTCGCCTTGCTGAGCCTCGCATTGGTCCGCTGGCCTACCTGTTCCTGCAGGTGGGTCTTGAAACCGATCGCCTGCTGGATGTGGAATGCCTTAAACCCCTTGAAGCGGGTGTAGCTCTCGAATCGGTGGAGCGCCTTTGCGACGCCGTCGAGAGACGCCTCGCTGTAGCGCCGCGCCTCCTTCAAGTACTGGAAATAGTCGCGCTTCAGGCGCTCGTTTTCGGCATTGTGGATTGGCATCGTTGTCCACCCCTTCTCAAGTGACAAATCAGGCAGGGATCATCCATCTCGCTTAATCGTCACTCCCGCTGCGCCACCGTGACGTCCACACCCGGGAAGACCGAGGGTATCTGGGCGTAAGCGATACGGCGGTGCATGAGGGATCCGGAGACCTCACAGATGCCCCGAAGGTTGCCGGAAGTGCTCGTCATCGGCACGTATTCGGCCATGTTGCCGCCGGGCCGGCGTGGGACACGGCAGCCCAGGCAAAACATATGGCCAGGTGGGCATGTCTGCTTCGCCTTCGACCGACGTCCCTCCAGGAATCTTCGGAGCTCTACGCCCGTAAAGAGGATGGGTCTCCGATCATCGATCGGCTGCAGGCCATGCCTGACCCAGCTACGGATCGTGTTCTTGTGGCAGCTAAACAGCCGGGCGACTTCTTCGGCGGTGTAGGAGCGGTGGATCTTGACGAGTTGCGGGTTGGGAAAGCGCGCCCCCATTCTACGAGGCGCCATTTTCAATGAGCTTCCGGATGTCCTCTACGCGCCAGCAGGTCGTGCGCGGTCCGATCTTTACGGGTTGGGGGAAGCGGCCTGCCTTGATGCCGGCCCACCAGGTGCTTTTACTGATTGGGATCAGCGCAAGGACCGCCGGCAATCGCAGGAAGCCCGTTTCGGGGAGGTGAATGTTCGACAAGGGACAACTCCGTCGTTTGCAAGACGAAGGCGTCCTATTCAGGCCGGGTCGGGCCGAGGGCGAATTCGGTTAGCGCCTAACCGAATTCGGTTAGCGCAGCTCCTATTCGGTTCCGTCGCCCGGCGGGAGCAGCTCGGCTGCTTCCTTCAGATATTTGCGCACCGTATCCTCGTCCCGGCCGATCCCGAGGCGACTAAGAGCGTTGGCGATTTCCTTGGCGATGGGGGACCTCGATGCCTGCGGCTCGTATCCATACCCGTCCATGGCCATGCCGATTACCAGGGCGAGTAGCGTCTCCCGCTCTCTAGTGGACAGTGACTTCTCGGACCCGACGCTGGAGGTCGTCAAACGCTGGTTCAGCGCTTCAATCTCCGCGTTCAGGGCAGCGAATTCCGCGGCGCGGTCTCGAAGCTCGGCCTCGTAAAGGGTTTTCCAGTCAGGCGCCTGGCCCCGAGCCCTAACCCTGTCGACAAGATCTTCGATTAGCTCGAATTCGCTCCGCTCCGCCCAGGCCAGGAACTTCGCCGGCGAGACCGGAAATGAGATCTCGCCCATGCCGATGGCTCGCATTACCTGCTCTCGCCGGCGCGAATACTCGCGGACAAAGGGCGATCGGGTCACCGATCGAATCTTGTCCCACGTCACGACCTGCGGCCGCTTCCCCAAGGAGAGGGCGATAGCCTCCTCCATGTGCCACGAAGCGAGCTTAGCCCAGTAGTCAAGGTCGGCCTCCGCGCCGTCGCTGTTCCAGAATCGTGCTGCCTCTTCGGCCTGTTGCTCCTCCTTCCTTTCTCGCGCAGCCGCTTCGGAGAGCGCCGACCTTCTCGCGTGTTCCGCGAACAGCAATGGTGCGAGCTCACGGTCACTGAGATTCGTAAGGTGCTGCCGATATGCGTTGGCCTCGGCGAGAATTAGCTGTGCCTGCTTCTGCGGCTCGCCGCGACCCAACTCCGCGTCCTTCCGTGCTTGCCGGTAGCGCGGGAACCTACCCCGAACCAGGAGGTCGATGTCATCCTCCTTACCCATCTCAGGCGCTCCGGAGTGAGATCACCTGCGCCGATGCCGGGTTCAGGAAGGCGCTCCAGGTCGCCATCAACTCCCGCCGTTTCTCAAATAGGTCGCTACGCCGGTATGCCGCCTCGACCTTGTCTTTGAGGACGTGCGCCAGAGCAGCCTCGCAAACCTCTCGCGGAAAATTCGTCCGCTCGGCCGCCCAATCCCGGAATGCCGAACGGAAGCCATGCGCTGTAAACTGAGCGTTCTTCCGTCGAAGGGCCATCAGGAACGCCATATTCGAGATCGGCTGTGACAGGGTTCTGCCAGGAAACACGAACTCGCCTCCCGATCCGATCTCCTTGGCTTCGCGCAGCAACTCAAGGCTCCGGTCACACAGCGGCACCCGATGTTCGCGATTTCCCTTCACGCGAACGGCCGGGACCGTCCAGACTCTCCGCTCAGCATCGATTTCGCTCCATCGTGCCCCGATGACCTCGTTGGTTCGGCCAGCGGTAAGAATCAAGAATTCGAATGCGAGCTTCACGATGTCGCCGACGGAGCTGTGCCGAAGCTCGTCGATAAACTCAGGCACCTTCTCGTAGGGAAGCGCAGCGTGATGGCGTTTGCGGTCAGGCTGACGTGGCAGGCCCTGCATGACGACCTCGGCCGGATTCTCGCCCGTCCGCAGCCCGGCCGCCTTGGCCCAGTCCAAGACGGTCCCCATCCGCTGCTTCAGGCGTCGAGCGGTTTCCGGCTTGGTCAGCCAAATGGGCGCGAGCACCTTCAAGAGCTCGGGGGTGTCGATCTGATCCACGCGATTGGCGCCGATCAGCGGAAATGCATATTCCTCAAGCGTAGTAATCCACTGGGCTGCGTGCTTTGCGTTCCTCCAGCTAGGCGCCCTTTCGCGATGAACGGACCGCGCCGCTTCAGCAAACGACGGCACTACCAGCCGTGCGCGCCTTCTCTCGGCCAGAGGGTCACCACCGTCCCGGGCGGTCTTCCGATACTGAAGGGCTTTCTCGCGCGCCTCGGCCAGGGATACGAGCTGGATACCTCCGAGCCCTATGTCACGCCGTCGGCCCTGAACCACTGTCCGGAGTACCCACCGTTTCGCACCCGACGGATCGACGATGAGATATAGCCCATTCCCGTCTGCATATCGGCCGGGTTTCGAAGCCGCCTTGGCCTTCAGGGCCGAGAGAGCTCGATCCGGATGCTTACCCGCAGGTTTCATCCGCTACATCCCACATTCCAAACCTCATTCTATGTGGGATGTAGCTGGACCGCAATGGCCAATTTCGGACTGAGCGAACTTCGTAACAGGTTAGTTTGTCACGAGTTTTTGGACGACGTCGGATGCGGCCACACCTCAACAAGGCGGACTCTCCCTCCGCCAAACACTCTAGAAATCATTTGATTTTCTCCGAAAAACCGGCAGTCAACCCCCGAACCGAACCCCGATAAGGAGCGAAGAGCGAAGCGGGCGGCTTCCAACCCCTTTTCGCTTCAGGGGCTTGGCCTGTGCGCAGGGGTGGGAGGGGTCGGGTTTGCAGTGGGAGAGGAGTACCTTGTGCGAACTAATGTCCCCACTCTCATACCTTGCGGTAACATAAGACCTGACGGGCTGCGATCAGCCTAACCGTGGCCAGGCAGGTTCTTACCATAACCTCGCCAGGCCTTGTCGTGACCGAAAGCACGCGAAAGCAGCCCCGGCCGGCATAGACCACCCGACCGCAGGTCACCGCGGCCTTGTTGGTCCCGACAGGTAAACGTGTTGCGGACGTGGCAAGAGCAACGTGATTGACCCGCAACAATAATCCCAAGCCGTCATACCCAAACCAGGCCCGCCGTAAAAGACCATACCTTCCAATAAGGCTGCTGCCTCAATCTATCTAACTAATCTAGGCCCCGACGCTATGCACCCCTGGCAGTCTGTTGAACATCGCCGTGAATCGTTGCGTCCTTAATTATCTGAATTGTCGTTCGATCTCCGCCTGCGAAAGGAAACAACTTCGAGATCCATTCCGATACTTCGTCGCGTGCGGTCTTCGCCACGACATAAAACGAGGCGGTCCTTACTCGATTGTCAGCGCCACGGATCGCGTTCATCGGAAATATAACGGGCCTTACCGAAGACGCTTGTACCCTACGGTCTATTTGCATATTTATGTACGCTCGGATATTTGCATGGGTAAGAACGTTACCGTCGTGACGCACAGGCCGCAACGACCCGTTCGCCACCCGTCGTGATACCGCGTGGCGGTTTCGAGCCTCACCGTTCGCTGCAGCCTGTCGATTTCGTTGACCACCCGCCGCCAGAAATACGCGTCCTTCTGTCTTCGACCTGCTTGCCGGTCACGCGTGAGGCGAGCGAATTCGATTGCGGCATATCTGGCGCGATCACCACGGGACGCGATTTGCGCCTCCGCCTCCGCGACGATCCTGGCGTGCCGCTCACGCCTTGCCGTCAGCCACTCTGAGATCCTTCCGAGCCGAGTTTCAGAATAGTTCCATCCGGAGAGATGCGTGCGGATAGTTCCACGACCGCCAACTCTCAAGGGCTGCGAGATCGCCTCCGCCGTCTCGATGCGAGGCTAAGGATCATTTCCACAACATTTGCCTTGAGCGCGTCCTGGGCTCTTGGGCCAAAAAGCTCGTCGCCGAAGATGTGGGAGAACGTGGCCCTATTGGAAACATTGAAGAAGCTCATCGCGCTGATATGCCAGTGAAGCTCGAGCGGGGTCACGTCATCGCGGAAGAGCCCGGCTTCGCGGCCGCGCCGGCAGATCGCCTCGAGCTTCTGGATCGCACCTGCATTGAGCAGCCGGATCAGCTCGGATTTCTGCATATACTGCCCGTGATGGATGTTCTCGATCATCACGATGCGGATAAACTCGGGATGCCGGCTATGGTGCGCGAAGGTGAATTCCGTAAGGCGCTTCAGCGCCTCGATCGGAGGAAGGTGGTCTAGCTCAAGTTCCTGCTCGCCCGCTCGCACTCCGCGATAGGCTTCTTCGAGTACGCGGCCGTAAAGGCCCTCCTTGTCACCGAAGTAGTAGTAGATCATCCGCTTGGAGGTGTTGGTTTTTGCCGCGATCTCGTCGATCCGCGCGCCGGAAAGCCCGTTCGCCGCGAATTCGGCCATCGCGACGGCAAGGATGTTCTTGCGCACGCCGGCCGGGTCCTGCTTCCAGCCGCCCCTCCCTCGCGCCCCTCGTTCCGCCATCAGCTCAGTCCCCACGAACAGCGCGATAGACGCTATCAAATTAACCGGCTCGTCCAAAGCGGTTGACTCAATTTAACTGCTCGGTACAAAATGCCCAGAGCTGGGTGTCTCGGCGGCCTCGAGGTGGCGCGATGGGTGTGGCAGCGCTTGCGGACGACCAGGAGCCGAGAGCAGAGCCGCGGCGCGTCCTGGTGGGGCTTGTCGGCCGCGGCATCCAGCAATCGCGCACGCCCGCAATGCACGAAGCCGAGGGCCGGGCCCGTGGGTTAGCCTATATCTATCGCCTGCTTGACAACGACCGGATGGGAAATGGGCGGATTTCCCTCGCCGACGTGGTCGAGTTCGCCGGGTTTTTCGGCTTCGACGGCCTGAACGTCACCTTTCCCTACAAGCAAGACATTCTCCCGCTCCTCGACGGGCTTTCGCCGGAAGCCGAGCTCCTCGGCTCCGTCAACACGGTCGTGCTGCGCGACGGCCGCCGGGTCGGCCACAACACGGACCTGTGGGGATTTGAGGAGGCCTTCAGGCATGCCATGGCCGGCGCTCCGCGCGGCAGCGTTCTCCTGCTCGGGGCGGGCGGCGCCGGTGCAGC
This sequence comes from uncultured Alphaproteobacteria bacterium, assembly GCA_963846475.1. Classification (GTDB taxonomy): domain Bacteria; phylum Pseudomonadota; class Alphaproteobacteria; order Rhizobiales; family Afifellaceae; genus DASWJZ01. Next base: position 1,667,636 of record CAWJVZ010000004.1, read on the forward strand.
GGTGGCGCACGCGCTCCTGCGCGGCGGCACGACGCGCCTGATGATCAGGGATACCAATGGCGAGCGGGCGGAGCGGCTCGCCGAGCGGCTTGCCGCGCATTTTGCCGGCGGTGTAGCCGAGGTGGCCGGCGACATGCGGCGGGCTGCCGCGCAGGCCGACGGCATCGTCAACGCGACGCCTGTGGGCATGATCAAGGTGCCCGGGATGCCGATCGAGCCCGCCCTGCTGCGCCGGGAATGCTGGGTCGCCGACATCGTCTACTTCCCGCTCGAAACGCAGCTGCTCGCCGAGGCGCGACGGCGCGGCTGCCGGACCATGAGCGGCGACGGCATGGCTGTCTACCAGGCGGCTCGCGCCTTCGAACTGTTCACCGGCATCCCGCCCAGCATCGACCGGATGCGGGCGGCTTTCATCGCTTCGGGCGGCAGTTCGGGGCAGGAACACTTAGCATTGGCGTGAACCGTCACAGCAAGGAGGAACTAATGCCTTTCGAAACAACGCGACGCGGTCTACTCGCCGGCGCCGGGCTTCTCACAATAGCCGGCGCTTTCCCGGCCTTTGCGCAAGACAAGCCGAAGCTGCGCTTCTCGGCCGTGTTCTCGGAGCAGGATATACGCGCCGAGATGATGAAGATGTTCGCCGATGCCATCAAGGACGACTTCACCTTCGAGGGCTATTACGGCGGCAATCTGTTCAAGCAGGGCACCGAGCTGGTCGCCATCCAGCGCGGCAACCTGGAGATGGGCAACATCGCCCCCCAGGACATTTCCAAGCAGATCCCGGCCTGGTCGATCGTCACCGCCGGCTACCTGTTCCGCGATGCGGACCACATGCAGAAGTTCTTCGCCAGCGAAGCGGGCGCGGAACTGAAGAAGATGGCCGAGGACCGGCTCGGCGTGAAGGTGCTCGGTCCGACCTATTTCGGCGTGCGCCAGGTTGGCCTCAAGACCGACCAGGAGATCAGAACGCCGGCCGACATGGCGGGGATCAAGCTGCGCATGCCGGGTGGCGACGCCTGGCAGTTCCTCGGCCAGGCGCTGGGCGCCAATCCGACGCCGATGGCCTATGCGGAGGTCTATACGGGGCTGCAGACCGGGGCCATCGACGGCCAGGACAACCCCCTGCCGAACGTTGAAAACATGAAGTTCTACGAGGTCATGAGCCAGATCGTGCTGACCTCGCACCTCGTCGGCTTCGATCTCCTGGTAGTTTCGAAGAAAGTTTGGGACGAGATGGGGCCGGAGAAGCAGGCACGGTTCCAGGCGGCCGCCGACGCGGCGATCGCGATGAGCACGCAGAAGCATCTCGCCCGGGAGAAGGAACTCGTCGAGGAGTTCAAGGCCAAGGGGCTCAAGATCTACGAGCCGGACCTTGCCGCATTCCGCAAACACGTCCAGGAGCAGTACTTGGCTTCCGACCTCGCGAAGGACTGGCCGGGCGGCATGATCGACAAGATCAACGCGCTTTGAGCCCACGCCCGGCCGGCAGGTCGCCGGCCGGACTTCCTTTCCGCTCCGAGGCGAGACGTTCGTGGCGAATTCACTTGGCCGCTGGCTCTACCGTCGCGCCGAAAATCTGCTCGCGGCAATGCTGCTGGCAATGTTCGTTGCCTTCATCCTGCAGATCGTCTTCCGCTATGTGCTGAACCTGCCGGTCGGCTGGACGAACGAAGTCAGCGTCATCCTCTGGATATGGATCGTCCTGTTTGGGGCGGCCTTCGTCATCCGCGAGGAGGAGGAGATCCGGTTTGACCTCCTTTACGCAGCGGCGGGGTCGCGCGCCCGGCGCCTGATGTTCCTTGCCGCGGCCGCCTCACTGATCTTCCTCTACGGCATCTCTTTTCCCGCGGCGCTCGACTACGTCACCTTCATGAGGGTGGAAAGCACGGCCTATCTCAAAATCCGCTTCGACTGGCTGTTCTCGATCTACATCATCTTCGTGATCGCGGTGATCGCCCGCTACCTATGGCTCGCCGGGCAGGCAGCCTTCGGCCGCGCGCCGCAGGAATTCGATCCGACCAAGGCCGGATCGGGCGTATGAACCTCACGAGCCCGTTCTCGCTGTCGGTGGTCGCGATCACTACCCTGGCCTTCCTCGGCCTGCCGATCGGGCACGCGATGATCGCCGGCTCGATCCTTTATCTCGGCCTTGCCGGGCTCGACATGGGCACTGCGGCCGAGCAGTTCCTCAACGGGATGTACGCCAACTACATCATTCTTGCCGTCCCGCTATTCATCCTCGCGGCCGAGCTGATGAACATCGGCTCGATGACCGACCGCCTCATGGCCTTCTGCAACGCGGTGGTCGGCCGTTTCCGCGGCGGGCTTGCCTACGTCAACATCGTGCAGTCGATCATCTTCGCGGGCATGTCGGGCTCGGCAATCGCCGATGCCGCCGGCACCGGCAAGATCATGCAGCAGATGATGACGCGGGACGACAAGTACCCGCCGAGCTACGCGGCGGCCCTGACGGCGGTCACCGCCGTCATCGGCCCGATCATTCCGCCCTCCATCCCCATGGTGATCTACGCGCTGGTGTCGGATGCCTCGATCGGGTTCCTGTTTCTCGGCGGCGTCGTCCCTGGCCTGCTGATGGCGCTTTCGCAGATGGTGATCGTCTGGTTCGACGCCCGCCGCAGGAACTTTCCCGTCGAATCGCCAACCCCGCTGGCCGAGCTGCCGCGCATCACCTGGCGCGCGCTTCCCTCGCTGATGATGCCTGTCGTGCTGCTCGGCGGCATCTACTCCGGCGTCACCACCCCGACCGAAGCGGCAGCGGTGGCCGCCGTCTATGCGCTGCTGATCTCGACCGTGCTTTACCGCAGCGTCAGCTTCGCCGATTTCTACCGCTCCATCCTGGCCAGCGCGCGCACGACGGCGTCAATCGGCATGCTGATCGCGGGCGCGCTGGTGTTCAACTACGTGGTCACCGTCGAAAACATCCCGCGGTCGCTGACGGTCCTGTTCCAGGCGTGGGATCTGTCGCCGCTGGGCTTCCTGATCCTGGTCAACATCCTGCTCCTGATACTCGGCTGCGTGCTCGAGGGGACGACGATTCTGCTCGTCATCGTGCCGGTTCTGATCCCGACGGCGCAGTTGCTTGGCATCGACATGGTGCATTTCGGGGTGGTGGTGGTCGTCAACATCATGCTGGGGCTCGTTACCCCGCCCTATGGGCTGCTGCTCTTCATCATGACCCGCATTGCCGAAGTGCCGCTGCGAGACCTCGTGCGCGACGTGCTGCCCTTCCTCTGGGCGATGATCGGCTCGCTTATCCTGATCACCTTCTTTCCTGGTCTGGTGCTCTGGCTGCCACGCCTGCTCGGCTACCAGGGTTGAACGAGGCAGCCATGCAGAAGCCGATCTTTGTCATCAACGGCCCCAACCTCAACCGGCTGGGAACGCGCGAGCCGGAAATCTACGGAAAGACGACACTGGCCGAAATCGAGGCATTGTGCCGCGAAGCGGCCGGCAGTCGGCCAGTGCGCTTCCACCAGTCCAACGCCGAGCACGAGATCGTCGGCTGGATTCATGAGGCGATCGACGAGGCGGCGGGCATCCTCATCAATCCTGCCGGCCTCTCGTTCACCTCGGTCGCGATCCTCGACGCGCTCAAGATGTTTCCCGGGCCGATCATCGAGTTCCACATCTCGAACATCCACCGGCGCGAGGAGATCTATCACCGCTCGCTGGTGTCCAGGGTCGCCACCGCCGTATTGGCCGGGCTCGGGCCGCAGGGCTACGCGACCGCCGTTCGGTCGCTTGAGAGCATGATCGCGAGGTGACGGAGGTGCGGCAGTGGAGGTCAATCCAGACCGGGACCCGCGAACCGGACACCCGGTAGCTTAGAGGCAGGCTGGCAAGGCCGGACTGCCTCTTTGGAGAAGGAGTGCGAGCCCATGCAGACCGCCATCGCGACTGTTTGCCTGAGCGGCACGCTCTCCGAGAAGCTGCAGGCGATCGCCGCAGCCGGCTTCCAGGCGGTGGAGATTTTTGAGAACGACCTCCTGTCCTTCAATGGTTCGCCGGCGGACGTGGGGCGGATCGCTCGTGACCTCAGCCTCGGGGTCGCCGTCTACCAGCCTTTCCGAGATTTCGAGGGCATGCCCGAGCCGCAGCGCTCGCGCGTCTTCGCCAGAGCGGAGCGAAAGTTCGACACCATGCAGCAGCTCGGCTGCGATTTCCTGATGGTGTGCTCCAATGTCTCGCCCGAGAGCCTGGGCGGGATCGACCGTGCCGCCGACGATTTCCGGGAACTCGGCGAGAGGGCGGGCCGCCGCGGCATGCGCGTCGCATTCGAGGCGCTCGCCTGGGGTCGGCATGTGAACGACTACCGCGACGCCTGGGAGGTGGTGCGCCGAGCAGCCCACCCGGGAGTGGGCCTGGTGCTCGAACTCCTTTCACGTGCTCGCCCGCGGCACAGCGCTCGATGCGATCCGCGCCATTCCCAAGGACCGCATCTTCCTCGTCCAGATGGCCGACGCGCCGAAGCTCCAGATGGACTTTTTGTCCTGGAGCCGCCACTTCCGCTGCTTTCCCGGCCAGGGCGAGCTGCCGGTCGATGCCTTTATGGATGCGCTCGGCGCTACGGGTTTCGACGGGCTCCTTTCGCTGGAGATCTTCAGCGACCGTTTCCGCGCGGCCTCCGCGCACGGCGTCGCGATCGATGGCCGGCGCTCTCTGCTCTTCATGCTGGACGAGCTGCGCCGCCGTATGCCCGAGCCGCTGCCCGCGCTCCCTGTCCTCCCTCCCCGTGCCCGGTGTCTCGGCGTCGAGTTCATCGAATTCGCAGTCGATGAGGCGGCCGCGCCGGGCTTCGCCGGCGCCCTGACCGCGATGGGATTCGTCCATACGGGCCGGCATCGCTCGAAGGCGGTGGACCGCTGGACCCAAGGCGGCATCAACATTGTGGTCAACCGCGAGGCGGAAGGCTTCGCTCATTCCTTCAACGTGACCCATGGCGCTTCTGTGTGTGCGCTGGCGTTAAGGGTGGAGAACGCAGCAGCGACCGTAGAACGGGCTCTGTCGCTTCTCGACCAACCCTATCGGCAGGCGGTCGGGCCAGGCGAGCTCGACATTCCGTCGATCCGTGGCGTAGCGGGCAGCCTTGTCTACCTGGTCGATGCCAAGAGCGGACTCGACCGCTGGTGGGACGTTGACTTCGTGCCCATCCCCGGCGCCGCCGTGCCGCCGGCCGAGGGCACCCTCGCACTCGTCGACCACATCTCGCAGACCATGCGCTACGAGGAGGTGCTGACCTGGGTCCTGTTCTACAACTCGCTCTGCGAAGTCGAGCAGACGCCGGTGCAGGCGGTAGTCGATCCGCGCGGCGTGGTGCAGAGCCAAGCCATCGAGGCAGCGGGCGGGGCGTTGCGCCTGATCCTCAACGCTTCGCAGAGCGACCATACCCTATCCTCCCGGTTCCTGTCCGAGTCGCATGGTGGGGGTGTGCAGCATATCGCGCTCGCCACGGCCGATATTTTTGCCGCCGTCGAGCGGCTCCAGGCGGCCGGGACGAGGTTCCTGCCCATCCCCGAAAACTATTACGATGACCTCGAAGCGCGCGCCGATCTCGACGAGGCGACCCTCGCCCGGCTCAAGCGCAACAACATCCTCTACGATCGGGCCGGCGACGGCGAGTTCCTCCAGGCGTATACGACCGCTCTTCTGGAAGGCGGCTTCTTTTTCGAGATCGTCGAGCGGCGGAGCTATCGCGGCTATGGCGCAGCTAACGCGTCGATCCGGCTGGCGGCGCAAACCCTGCTTGCCGCGGCTGAGCGCTAGGCCGCTGCAGGATCAATGTCCAGCTCGGAGCGCAGCCGTACGGTCGATTTGTGATCGGAATGGGCGCAAAGCGGAAGGAGTGGAGCTGGTCGATAGCGGAACTGCTGTGTAAACGGAGATTAGCGAAAGCAGATCTTCTATCATTGCGCCCCCTGCTGCTAATCTTTATGCACCGCGGTCACGCGCCAGCCTAGGCAGGGGTCGATATTGCAGTTTCGGCTATTCGGCTCCTCAGCCTACCTTTCTACGCGGGAACCACCCGAGATCGGGCGGTAGCGCCCGACTCGCGCACAGCGAAATGGCCCGACGAGTTCTTCGACGATTGAGCGTCGCCCTTCTCCCACCTGGGTCCCTCTGGAAGGACCGCGCCGCATCACGCCGGCGGCACGGCTCCTTCTCCAAGCCGCGACGCTCTTCGTTCGGCCCCGCCCAGACGCAAGAGCAGCAGCACCATGATCGTCACGTTCAGCAGGTTCCACCCAAATCCGTTTAGGAATGCGGCTGCGTATGAGCCGGTCAGGTCATAGATCCAGCCCGACATCCAGCCGCCGAGGGCCATGCCGGCAATCGTTGCCATGATGACCACGCCGACGCGCCGCCCTGCTTCGGCTGACGGCAACGTCTGCGTCGTCAGGAGCTGCTTGCCGGAGAGGAACGGCGCGAAGTGGAGCGGTGGCGGGCGGGCGACTAAACCGGGCGGAAGCTGCATCACGCCGAATGCCAGGCGCTTCTTTGCCACGCTCGTTACCCATCTCCTTGAAAGGGTTCGCCGCCGGTTGGTACTCACCGCGTCAAACAGCCCCCGGGGGGCGGTCAAAGTCCACAGGTCTTGGCGGAGTGGGCTCCCGGTCCATTCCTGTCCCGGTCCCGCCGGAGCTGGATGCCCACGGCGCCGACGATCTTACCCGTCCGGTAGACTAATAGTTGAACCTCGCGGAAACCGGCTTTATGCGGCCAACAGGGGTGTATTTTGCCGCATTGCCGAGTCGCTGAACAATCGGGGCATTCGCTCCGCGCGGGGTGGGCATTGGCACGTCTCCACAGTGCGTAACCTTCTCGCCCGACCAAAGCCGCCGTTTCCTTTTTAGGCGGGAACAACCTTCGAGACAATGCCGGCCAGGCCCAGCGGACAATCAGATATAGACGTAGGCAGCCCACGCGACGCTATTGCAAAGTTCTACCTGCGGTGATCCAATCGAGTGTCCGATGGGAGGTGTGCCGTGTTCGTTCGCTCCAGTAGGCCACGTGTTGAGTGGACCCCTCTCACATCGGATGGAGACCTTGCTCAAGCGGGGCACCGCAATTTCCAAGAATTTGAGCGGCTGCTGGCGAGCCGTGGCATCGAGGCTCCTCCGGGGATAACGCAATACGCTGCAAGACATCACCCTGCGCCGGCAGAGCCTGTCGCTCGGCCGATGACCATGGCGGAAGCGTTGCGAGTGATCGGCCCGCCTTCCATCGACGGCTCACCGGAAGATGAGCTGGTCGAGTTTCTCAAATTCGCCGCTGAGATCGAGCACGGACTCATGGTCCAATATCTTTACGCGGCCTATTCCGCCAAACAAGGGACAGTCTCGGGACCGCTCAAGTTGGTTGCCATCGAGGAAATGGGCCACCTGATCACGGTGCAGAATTCTGCTGGCTGCAGTCGGCAAGCCACCTTGGCTCGGCCGGTACGACTGGAGCCAGTCGCCTTTTGCGCCGTTCCCATTTCATCTTGAACCGGCATCGCAACTGTCAATCGCGAAATATGCGGTGTGCGAAATGCCCGCGATCGACAGCCCCCACATCACGCCGGAGCAGTGTGCGCTGCTCGTCGACATTCTCAAGGATGCAAACGAATCTGCGATGGGAACCGACCCGATTCGGATCGGTCTCCTCTATGCGAAAATCTACTGGCTGCTGCGTTGTGACGACCTCCCGCGGCCAAATCCCGATGACGAACCTTGGCCCGGTTTTCCCGTGAGCGAATTTGCCGCCGATGAAAAGCAAAAGGGGCGGCATGTAGGTGATGTGTTCTTTCAGGGCGCGCCGGAAAAGCAAGCGCAGGTCGATCCATGGCAGTCCGACCAGGACACCGTCATCGTGCATGTCGTCGGCGGCAGAGATAACGCACTCGCGGCGGTCTCAGACGTCGTTGAGCAGGGCGAGGGATTCGGGGCGACACCCGACGGGCATTTCGACCAGTTCGTGGAACTGTACCAATCGACGAAGGGTCAGGCCGGGATCGCGCACGCGGTCCCGAGCGATCCCTGGTACGGAATTTCAGATCCGCTGGGACGGGACCCAATCGACAAGATTACCTCGCCCGACGGTGAAAAGTTCGCGCGCTTGGCGGACCAACTCTACGCGCTCATCCTGTTGAGCACCGCACTCTATACGATGCTCCCCGTATCCACCGATCCAGCCCATCGCACGGGCGTGGGCGGAGCGGCCTTGATCTTGATGGAAGGCGGCATGAAGCAGACCGGGGTCGTCCTCCCGATGATCGAGAGGAACGGTGGGGCGAATGACCTGGTCGCCGGGATGTGCTTCGGGCAGCCCACCGAGGCGGTGGCGGAGACTCCCGCCGCCTTGCTCGCGCAGATCAAAGGGCTGATCGACAAAGCTGTGGCGACGGCCGAACAGATCGTGGCCACGACCACGGTTCTGACACGCAGGTCGAAGGCGCAGACCATTGCCAACAATCTCCAGCAGGTCCGGCCGCTGTTCGACCAGATCCAGCTTTAAAATGCGGTGCGCACCTTCTTAGATAGGCGGAGGGAGGAGAACGATGGCGAAGATCTACAAAGTTCATCCCGGCATCGGCGTTGCACGCGTCGGTCCGAGCCCCGACGGCTACTTCCTCGCCGCGGAAACATTGGACGGCACGGTCCTGGCGCTGTCCGAGGCCGGCCAGGAGATACCGTTCCCGGGCTACAAGGACGGTAACCGCCTCATGCGGCGACAGGGCGTTCGCTTCCGCGTCTTCGAATATAACGACAATGGCGGTCAGCACACGCTGGTGCGGGAGATCACCTCGAACGAAGCGACGATCGACTGGACGGTGACGCTTGCAAGCCGAAAGGCGGCGGGCGTGACGATGGATGCCGATCAGTTCGACGAAGACGGTGCCGAGATCGTCACTCCGGGCACCACATTCCGCAACGACCCTCCTCCCGGCATGACGCGAGCGGATCTCGTCGCCTCCATCGAACTGACCGCCATGGGCGAGGGCTTCCGGCAGGACCCGCCGCCCAAGGCGCAGTTCCTGGGTCAGCCCTTCTACATCGGCGAAGCACGAACCGATTCCCGCGGGCGGCTCGTGGTGCTTGGAGGGTTGGGCGCGTCCGATACCTGGACCGGCGCCAGTCTCGGCAATTTCCTCAACAATCCCGGGTGGCACGACGACATCGCCGACGGACCGGTGGACGCCAGGATCACACTCGATGGCGTCGCTCACCAAGCCGTGGGGGCGTGGGCCGTCGTCGCCCCACCCGACTTCGCCCCCCGCATTACGGCCATAACGACGCTCTATGACATCGCCGTCCAGGCCCGCTTCGGCCTGGAGGTCGCCACCGTGTCGTATGAGACGGAGATCGCACCGCTGTTCGAACGCGCGGCAGGGTACCACTGGGTAAACACCGCAGGCGAGGTTCTGTGGAATGCGATGGGCGATTTCCTGCAGGATCCTGCTCGGCTGAAGGACAACAGCACGAACCCCGCCGCCGTGCAGTACCGCGACTCCGTGCGCGACTTGATGCTGGAAGCCGAAGGTCTCCTGGAATCGTTCCGCATGACGCGGCGACAGAAGCGGCTGCTTGACATGTGGGTCGATGGAAACTTCATCCCGGGGCCCGATCCCGCACGCCCGCCGCTCGATGCCGGACAGCTCCTCGATCGTGCCTCGCTCGAACATTGCGTGGGCGGCGGCTTCTACCCCGGCATCGAGGCCGGACTGCTGCTGCGCACCCCCTCTATCTACTCCGAGCTGGGAAGGCTCACGCGGGACCAGTTCACCGACTTCGGAAACGTGCCCGGGAGCCCGCAACCCGGTTTCCTAACGGAACGGATGGCGGTCCCGTGGCAGGCGGACTTCATGCAGTGCCTGAACGCTTGGTGGCCGGCTCAGCGGCCAGATGTGGTGCGGTTCACCGAAGACGGTGCGGCGGCGCCTCCCATGCTACAGTGGGATCGCAACCTCCGGGTCGGCTTTGGGAACAATCCTACGTCCCGCAAGAACATGGTCGATCACTTCGCGCAACTCGGCGTGATCGAGCCCATGACAGTCGGCGGCGCCACAGTGTTCAGCGAGAAGGGTCGGGATCCGGCGCTCGATACCGGGACATAGCCGGCGATCGGGACGTGCCTCGGGATGTAGACATCCTGGTGGTCGGCGGCGGGCCCGCCGGTGTGAGCGCCGCCATCGCGAGCGCACGTACCGGAGCGCGCGTTACGTTGTTCGAGCGCGCGCGGCGGCAATACGTCAAGCCGGGTGAGATCCTCGAACCGACGATCAAGTACCCGCTGCGGGAGCTAGGCCTTTGGGACCGATTCCAGGAACTCGGGTCCTTGCCAGTCGCCGGGAACTTGTCCATCTGGGACGATGCCGAGCCGGTTGAGGCTTGCGGAATGCTCAACCCGCATGGCCACGGCCATCTCGTCGACCGCGGCCGGATGGAGTCCTGGCTGATCGAGGAAGCGCGCCGCGCCGGTGTTCGCGTTTTGACCGGCGAGCGGCGGATCGAGGCGCGGGATCCCCCATCACGCGTCGTCGCTTGGCTGGAGGGTGGTCGCAGGGTGGAGGCGCGCCCCGCATTGGTTATAGAAGCGACAGGACGCGCTCGCGTAGTCATCGGAGACGGCAGGCGCCGACGTATAGATTCGCTGATCGCCCTTCTCGCCTACGTTGCGGACGATCCCCGCCAAGCTCGCGATCAGCGGATCTACATCGAGGCCATGCAGGATGGTTGGTGGTACTCCGCGCCCTTGCCGGGAAATGCGACGGTGTTCGCGCTCTTAACCGATGCCGATCTTGTTCCAGGAGGAGCAGAGTCGCGCGAGGCGTTCTTTCGGTCCCGGTTTGCCGCGACCAGGATCACGCGTGAACGCCGGCCTTCGATACCGCACACCTGCAGGCTCCGCACCCACCCCGCGAACAGCGCCCGACGCACCGCCATTTCCGGCAGCTGGTGGGTGGCCATCGGCGATGCCGCCGCGACCTACGATCCTCTTTCGGGGTTCGGCGTCACCGGGGCACTCACGAAAGGAACGGCGCTTGCGCGCCTGATCGCCAACAGCCCGACGCTCAGCGACGCGATCTCCGCGTATGAAGCAGCGGAGGAAGCTGCCTACTCGGACTATCTCCATGATCGGAGGCGCACCTATGCGCGGGTGGCACGCTGGAGTAAAGATCCGTTCTGGACGCGCAGGCGTTGATGGGCGCGATCCCAGCTGCAGCCGCGCCCAAAAGCTCAATCGGCGGGGCTTGGTTCTTGATGGGACGGGCGAGCCGGTCACAGCAAAAGCCATCCGCACATCGGCGTTACCCGATTCGATGAACAAGCGCGAAGACTTCCTGGCCGGGTCCGACGCGGTGAACGTGCGCTGCCGGGCACGAGCATGAACGCCGGCCAGAGTGCCGGCCGTTCACGCCCTCGCGCTAGTTGCCGACCCGGGGCTGTTGCGCTCAACGTGATCGGTAGAGGACCTCAAGGGAGGTCCGATCGACAGGACTAAGCTGGCACCGCTGGCCGATTTCAGTGCAATTCGGTGACTGGTCCGGCAGCCTCGGGCGGCATCGATCGTATGCGACCCCCCCAGCAGCGGTCAGGGTGAACCAAGCCGGCCTCGTGGCCAGGCTGGTGTAGTGCATCAACGAACAGAGGTCATGATCGCTTAAATCCAGGCCGCGGAGCTCGCCATAATTGGCCGAGTTCGGAATACGCCGAACCTGGATCAGGCGCTCGCGATCGGTTCGTTGATGTTCATGGTGAAGCCCTACAGCGTGCCCGATTTCGTGCATGATGTTGCCGGGCTCGCAATCCGGGTTAAGTTCCACATACCGCTCCCGCAGCGGTGCGCGGTAGCCAACCGTGGAGCGACACGCGAAAAGGCCATTCTGCGCCGGGTGGGCGGCGCAGCATGTTCCCCATTTGACCGGAGGGCGCAGTGTTAGCTGCGGATCCAACATGCCCGAGCAATGCCGGGCCATGATGGCGAGCATGCCCGAGGACTGCATGTCCGCAATGCAGGACATGTGCAGGGACACAGCAGCGCACCGGGCGCTCACCAGGTCGTCCCGATGCGGCAACAGGCGAGTCTGCGGCTACGACGGCCATGTAATCCGCGTTTTCCGAGTAGGGACGTATAATCCTATGTCCTGCGGGCAGAACGTTTCCTGCTGTGTGCTGGGCGCCGGGATGTTTATTGTACAAGGCTGTCTCCGAATGCCGCGGGAAGAATTCGAAGCGGCGTAGGAAGCTCGCGTGGGAGAGGGCGAGAGAGTTCCTGAAGCGGGAGACTGGCAGCGGGCGCGGTCGAGCGTGATCGCCGTCAGTAGCGCGCCCGGCGTTGCCTGGTGAAAAGTCGGCCTCCCGGGCAAAAGTTCTGCCGCCCCTAGCGCCGCCAAAAACCGAGATGCGGGGCGACGAGCTCCTCCTCCATCTCGGGGAAAGGGCCGTGGATCGCGATCTGCTTCTGCCCGGAGCCGAGGACCGTGCGCGAGGAAAGCTGCATCGTCGAGTTCTCCTGGCTCGGGCCGGTCAGCGCCAAGAGCCGCGTCTCCTGCAGGCCATAAACCAGCGCTCCGATATTCGCCCAATACAGCGTGCCGGCGCACATGGCGCAGGGCTCGAAGGTGGTGACCAGCGTCGAGGTCCACAAATAGTCGGCCGGATAGGCCGCCGCCGCGCGCCGGCAGAGCTCGGTCTCCGCATGGCGCACGACGTCGATGTTCCCCTGCCGCATGAGGATGCGATCGTCGGGGCCGACGAGCACACAGCCGAAAGGATGATGCCCGTGCGCGGCGGCCTCGCGCGCGACCGCATTGGCGGCGCGGAGGTGGGCGAGCATCTGGTCGCGGGTCATCGTCTGGCTCACGTTCCCATTCAGGGCAGGCCGCGATATTGCTTGTCGCGCACGGGCTCCGGAACAGCCCCCCCGCCGGCCTCGCCTTCGATCCAAAAATGGATTTTTTCGAAGGGGTCGCGGTCGTTGCGGCCCCACCACCCTGCCTGATCGCCGTCCGGAACGAAGCCGTTGTGGTCGAAGCGGGCAATCTCCCCCTCGATGAAGCTTTCGGCCGCGGCCCGGTCGTCGAAGCTGGCGATCGTCTGCGGCTCGCCGACAAAATTGTTGTCGCGGTCGATTTCTCCGCGTTTCACATGCACCGGCATGAATTCTCTCCCGATTGACCCGGATGACAACGGCAAGCGGCGGGCCGGGTTGCGCGCGGGATATCGCGGAACCATCGCGAGCCTGGGCCGTTTTGTTCGTAAGTCCTGCCGCTTCCCCATGCCCCCTTTACCCCCCAGCTGCAGGGTCATAAACCGCCCCAAGCGACTCTCCAGTCCAGCTTGGGGCGGTTTCCATTTACGCCGCGCTCTACGATGGTGACCCTCACCCGCTCGCTTTCCGCGAGTCGGCCTCTCCCGTCCCGGGAGAGGAGCCGCCAATTGCAATGCGGTTGCCCTGGGTTGCGCCGTCAGCCCGCGTCGACGAGCTCCTTCAGCTTGGTGAGGAACGCCAGCAGCGCCGCTTCCGGATCGTCCGCCTCCTCGCTCAGCACGGAGATCCCCCATTGCCCGAGCACCGCCTCCTGCACCGCGTTCGGACGCGGCATGAAGACGTAAGAGGGCGGGCGGCTCCGCTGATAGCCGGATTTGCGCCAGGTCTGCCAGATGCCGTGCAGCAGCAGGCGGATGTTGAGGTCCGACATGGAATAGCCGATAAACAGCAGCGTGCGGCCGAGCGCGTCGGAGCGGAATTTGATGTCGAGCGGCGTGTCGAAGGCGAGCCGGTCGAAATAGTCGGTCTCGGCGATCACCAGCGACTGGTCGTCGTCAAAATCGCCGTGGAATTTGACGATCTGGGTGACGCCTTCGGTCGGCTTGGCCAGGTCGCGGGCATTCGCCACCTTCACGTAGTCGCGGCCGTGCAGCTTGAATGCCACCTCAAGATTGTTGTCGTAGTTGGTCGTGTAGATCAGCGGGAAATCGAGCTCCACGATCAGCTCGTGGACCTTCGACCCGCGCACCTTGTCTTCCGAGACGCTCCAGTTGCGGTCCATCCAGCTCCTGAGCGGGCCGATGCTGCCCTGGCTGATCCGATAATATTCGGCGAGCGTCTGGTAGCTGAAATCGCGCCCCAGCGAGTTCTCCGATTCCAGGCCGAGCTCGCGGATCATGTGGTCAATGAGCTCGCGCCACGACGGCAGGCCGACGCTCATCGACAGCCCCGCCCCGGCGAAGAGGATCGCCTGGCGCTGCCTGACCGCTGCGGCCAAGTCTTCGATCATTATTGTGTCGGAACGCTCATAGACAGATTTGGCCCGCGGCGACCCGATCGACGGGTTGCGAGCGGAAACACCGGCCGCCCATTCCCGTTCCACTGGGCGGAATCGCTGATCGACCGGGCGCCTTCTCCTCTCCCGGGACGGGCCTGTTGCGAAATAGAACAAGGTTCTCGTTTCGATTCCGAGGAGTTCCTTTCGGATTCGGAAATGTTCCTTCGGATTCTGAATTTCGCAACAGGCCCGGGACGGGAGAGGCCGAGTCCGCGCGGAGCGCGGAGCCGGGTGAGGGTTGCCCGAAGCCGCGCACTACGTTGGTGACCCTCACCCGCTCGCGTGCCGCGAGTCGGCCTCTCCCGTCCCTCCCGGGAGAGGAATTGCCCATCGCAATCGCCTCCGCTGCTGCACGGGACGGAGGTCAGACCAACACGGGCTGCGCCTTGAGGCCGGCCGATCCAAAAATCTTGAGATAACGCTCCACCTCGGCGGGATCGCCCGTCGCCTTCGCCGGATTGTCGGACAGCTTTACCGCGGGGCGGCCGTCGGCGCTGGTCACCTTGCAGACCAGCGAGATGGCATCGAGCCCGTCGAGCGGTTCGGGCGCGCAGCCGCGGAAATCGTTGGTCAGATTGGTGCCCCAGCCAAAGCTCACGCGCACCTTGCCATCGAAATGCCGGTAGGTGGAGACGATCGTCTCCACGTCGAGCGCATCGGAAAAGACCAAAAGCTTTTCGCGCGGGTCGCGGCGCTTGGACCGCCACCATTTCAGGACCATGTCGCCGCCCTCGATCGGCGGCAGCGAATCCGGCCGAAAGCCCGTCCAGTCGGCCACCCAGTCGGGCGCGTTCCTGAGGAAGGCGGCCGTCCCGAACGTGTCCGGCAGCACGATGAGCAGGTTGCCGCCGTAATAGAGCTGCCAGTCCTGCAGCACCTTGTAGGGAGCCAGGCGCAGCGCCTCCTCGTCCTCCGCCAGCGCCGCCAGCACCATCGGCAGCTCATGGGCGTTGGTGCCGATCGCTTCGAGGTCGTTGTCCATCGCCAGGAGCACGTTGCTGGTGCCGGCGAAGGCGGGCCCGAGCCCCTCCTTGAGCGCCTCCACGCACCAGCGCTGCCACAGGAAGGAGTGCCGGCGGCGCGTGCCGAAATCGGAGATCCGCAGGTCTTCCAGGGTCTTCAGCCGCTCCACCTTGTCCCACAGCTTGGCCTTGGCGCGGGCATAGAGGACGTCGAGCGCGAACTGCCCCATGTCCTTCAGCGCGGCGCGCGAGCGGAGCTCGTTGATGATGGCGAGCGCCGGGATCTCCCACATGGTGGTGTGCGTCCACGGCCCGTAGAAATCGAGCACGAACTGCCCGTCGCGGCGCGTGAGCTCGTATTCGGGCAGCCGGAACTCCGCGAGCCAGGCCAGGAAATCCGGCCCAAAGATCTGCTGCCGCCCATAAAACGTGTTGCCGGCGAGCCAGATCAGCTCCTTCTTGCCGAGGCGGAGCGTGCGCGCATGGTCGAGCTGCTCGCGGAGCTCGCCTTCGTCCAGATCGTCGGCCAGGCGGACGCGCCTGGTGCGGTTGATCAGCGAGAAGGTCGCCTGCACTTGCGGGTAGAGGCCGCGGATCATCTGCAGCATCAGGAGCTTGTAGAAATCCGTGTCGAGGATGCTGCGGACGATCGGGTCGAGCTTCCAGGTGTGGTCGTGGACCCGTTTGGCGATGTCGGTGACGGCCATGGCGCCCTTTGATGGCCCGAACGGCGCGGGATTGCTAGATGCGGGCCATCCTCCGCCGGACTCCGCAGGCGCCGCAGCGCCGTTCAACGGCTGCGCCGCTTCGCCTCACCTTCGGCCGGAGCCAACACCGGATCGCGTCGTTAACCCCATGTTAGCCATGGACTGGACAGAGTTGCAGTTTAGACTTGCAGATTCCAGATTAGAAATGTTCGCGCCGGCCGTCCGGCAACCGCTTAAAACAGAACACGGAAATTATGGCCGCAGCCCTCAATCGAAGCCGTGCACATCGCGATCCGATCGGCCAGCTCGAAGACGACCTGAAGCAGGCGGCAGGCGATCCGCTGCGCTTTCCACGCACGAGCAAGCTTCTCTCGGCGGGCGCGCCGCAACAGGCGAAGAAAATGGTCGAGGAAGCGACCGAGCTGGCCATCGACGCGGTGCGCAACGACCGCGAGGCAGCTTTGCTCGAGGCCGCGGACCTCCTCTACAACCTGGTCGTTCTCCTGCAGGGCATGAATATCCGCTTCGAGGATGTCTGCCGCGAGCTGGAACGCCGCCGCCTGGCTTACGGCATTGCGGCCAAGCAGCCCAAGGCGGGCGGCAATCCCGTGGACCTCACCTCGGTCAAGTAGCCCGGTCCGCTCCGTCCTCGTCTGCCCCTCGCGCTTTTCGTCTCGACCCTGCCGCGCCGCCGATGTAGCAGAGCGGCAATACGGCGCCGGACGGGTTTTCCGGCCAGGAGGGCAACGACGATGAGGACGATCACCTATGGTTTGCTGACGGCACTCGCTTTGGCAGGGATCGGCGGCGCGGCGGCAGAGCCCAAGACGGTCGCGATCACGGCGATCGTCGAGCATCCGGCGCTCGACGCGGTGCGCGACGGCATCAAGAAAGGCCTGGCCGACGCCGGCTATGCCGAGGGCACCGACGTGACCTTCACCTATGAGACGGCGCAGGGCAACCCGGCGACCGCCGCACAGATCGCCCGCCAGTTCGTCGGCGATGCCCCGGCGGCGATCGTGGCGATCTCGACGCCGTCGGCGCAGGCGGCGGTCGCGGCCACCAAGGACATCCCGGTGATCTTCTCCGCCGTGACCGACCCGGTGGCAGCGCAGCTGGTCGCCTCCATCGACCAGCCGGGCGGCAACGTCACCGGCGTATCGGACATGTCGCCGATCGGCGATCATGTGTCGCTGATCCGCGAGATCACGCCCGATGTGAAGCGGCTCGGCGTCCTCTACAATCCGGGCGAGGCGAATTCCGTCTCCTCGGTTGACGCGCTGAAGACGGCGGCCAGCGCGGCCGGGATCGAGGTCATCGAGGCGCCGGCCAACAAATCGGCCGACGTGCAGGCCGCGGCGCGCTCGCTGATCGGCAAGGTCGACGCCATCTACGTGCCGACCGACAACACCATCGTCTCGGCTTTCGAGTCGGCGGTGGGCGTCGCCAACGAGGCGAAGCTGCCGCTCTATGCCGGCGACACCGACAGCGTCGCGCGCGGCGCGCTGGCCGCCGTCGGCTTCAACTATTTTGATGTCGGCGTGCAGACCGCGGCGCTGGTCGACCAGGTGCTCAAGGGCCAGAATCCCGGAACGATCCCGGTGGTTTTCGCCTCCGGCACCGACCTGCAGGTGAACAAGAAGACTGCCGACGCGATCGGGGTCATGCTGCCGCAGGCGGTGCTCGACCGCGCCAGCAAGGTCGTCGAATAGCGCGCGCCGATTTCAGGGCGGCGGGGAAGGCCCGCCGCTTTATCCGCATCGCGCCAAAAATGTCCGCCATCGCCTTCTTCGGGGCCGTCGAGCTCGGCCTCGTCTATGCCTTCGTGGCGCTGGGCGTGTTCCTGTCGTTCCGGGTGCTCGATTTCCCCGATTTGACGGTCGACGGCTCGTTCCCGCTCGGCGCGGCGGTGGCGGCGGTCAGCCTGATCCACGGCTGGAACCCCTGGGCCGCCACGGGACTCGCCTGCGTTGCCGGCGCGACGGCCGGCTTCGCCACCGCCTTCGTCAGCGTGCGCTTCCGCATCCTGCATCTCCTGGCGTCCATCCTCACCATGATCGCGCTGTTCTCGATCAACCTCCGCATCATGGGGCGGCCGAACGTTGCGGTGCTCAACCAGGAGACCGTGCTCACGCCGTTCTATGGGCTGGGCGTGCGGGACTACCTCGTCCGCCCCGGCTTCCTCCTCCTGCTGGTGGCCGGGGTTTCCATCCTGCTGGCGCTGTTCCTGAAGAGCAATGTCGGGCTGGCGATGCGCGCCACCGGGGCCAATCCGCGCATGGCGCGGGCGCAAGGGGTGCGGGTCGGCGCGGCGATCATGGCCGGCGTGGCCCTCTCCAACGCCCTGGTGGCGCTCGCCGGGGCGCTGTTCGCCCAGACCAACGGCTTTGCCGACGTGACCTCCGGCCTCGGCACCATCGTGGTCGGCCTCGCCGCGGTCATTGTCGGCGAGACGCTGCTGCCGCGGCGCGGCATGTTCGTCGCCGTCGTCGCCTGCGTCCTCGGCTCGGTCCTCTACCGTCTCGCCGTGCAGCTGGCGCTGACCCTCGATTTTCTGGGCATCCGCGCCTCCGACCTCAACCTCGCCACCGCGCTCCTCGTCCTCTTCACGCTGATCCTGCCGCGGCTGCGGCAGCGGGGCGCGCCGGCGTGATTTCCGTCGAGAACCTCTCCGTCGTCTTCAACAAGGGCACGCCGCTGGAGCGCCGCGCGCTGAAGGGCGTATCGCTGAACGTGGCGAACAGCGAGTTCTGCTCGGTGATCGGCTCCAACGGCGCGGGCAAGTCGACGCTCCTGTCGGCGCTGGCCGGCGACGTCCTGCCGGAATCCGGAAAGATCGTGCTGTCCGGCCGCGACGTGACGCGGCTCTCCGCCGAGCGGCGGGCGGGATTGGTGGCGCGCGTCTTCCAGGATCCGCTCGCCGGCAGCTGCGCGCAGCTCTCCATCGGCGAGAACCTGGCGCTCGCGGCGAGCCGCGGCCGCCGGCGCGGCCTCGGGCCGGCGCTCGGGCGCAAACGCCTGGCGCTGATCACCGAGCGCGTCGCCGAGCTCGGCATCGGGCTGCAGCACCGGCTCAGCCAGCCGATGGGCTCGCTCTCCGGCGGCCAGCGGCAGGCGCTCGCCCTGGTCATGGCGACGCTCGCCCCCTCCTCCATCGTGCTCCTCGACGAGCACACCGCGGCGCTCGACCCGGCCAACGCGGAATTCGTGCTGGCGCTCACCGCCACGCTTGCCCAGCGCTTCGGCCTCACCGTGCTGATGGTGACGCATTCGATGCGCCAGGCGCTCGATCTCGGCACCCGCACCATCATGCTGCACGAGGGTGAAATCATCTTCGAGGTCCGCGACCCGGAGCGCCGCGCGCTCACCATCGAGGACCTCGTGGCAAAATTCCGCAAGGCCCGCGGCCAGGAGCTCGCCGAGGACCGCCTGCTGACGGGGTGATTTAACCTTCTCCCACCCAACTCGGGTGTTCCCGAGTTGGGCACCAATTAGGACCGAAGTCGGAAGCATCCGACTTGGAGCTGGAGAAGGTGGCTGCGGAGCCGCCGGATAAGGGCGTACGGCGGCGGTGGGTAGCACGCTTATCGCGAGCGCTTTACGCCCTCACCCGTCGCCTTCGGCGACACCCTCTCCCCACGGGAGAGGGTTTAGAGCTCCGTTCATTTCTCCGCCGCCCCGCCGACGCAACAATCCGGGCGTTCAGCGAAACCATTTCCCCCCTCGCGCGTAATGAGCCCGAAGCAGGCCGGCCCTAGCTTTGCGGATCAAGAGAACCCTGCATGGGTCGAGGGAGCGTCAGATGGATACGCAGACGAAGAAGGTGCTGGCCCTGGTAGCACTGATCGTCACGACCGGTATCGCGACTGTCGAGCTCACCCGGGATCCGGCCCGCGCCGACCCGCTTGTCCCGACCGACAGCATCGTCGCCTATGCCGACACGCGCGTCGACGACGTGTTCCGCATCGTCGCCGAGATGCCGCCCGTCGAGCCCGTTGCCATCCCGATGGCGGAGAAAGGCGACCTGCTGCCGATCGGCTGCGCCGGCCCATTCCGCGCCGACGTGCAGGCGGAATGCATCGACACCGCATACGAAGTGGCCGCCGAGCCGAGCCTCGTCGTGGAAACCCGCACCGGCGAGGCAAGCTCCGTGCTGATGCGGCTCGATGCAATGACCGTGGCGGGCTTCTAGCCCCAGGCCCGGCGGGTCCGGCTGAAGAGGTCAGCTCATCGCGGAATATTGCTCGTCGGTGACGTGTTCCAGCCAGGCGACCGCCGCGCCGTCGAGCGCCTCCTGCATGGCCAGGTGCGTCAATCCCGTCGTTGGGCTGGCGCCGTGCCAGTGCTTTTCGCCCGCCGAAAACCAGATCACGTCGCCGGCGCGGATCTCGCGGATCGGCCCGCCCCAGACCTGCGCCCGACCGGCGCCCATGGTGACGTAGAGCGTCTGCCCGAGCGGATGCGTGTGCCACGCCGTGCGGGCGCCGGGGTCGAAACGCACCAGCGTGGCCCTGAGGCGTGCCGGCGCCGCGGCCTCAATGATCGGATCCTGCCACACCGTTCCGGTGAACCAGTTGGCCGGCCCGCGCCGCGACGGCACCGATCCGCACGCCTTGATCTCCATGTCGGCTCTCCAAGTCTCCGCGCCAGCTACGGAAGGCCTGTCCTGCGGCGGGGTCAAGGGATAGGGGAGGCCGACTCGCGGAACGCGAGCGGGTGAGCGACTGTCTTGGCTGTCAAGCGCTTTGCCATGGTCTGCGGTCTCGAAGAATGGCGTTGAGGATGGTCAGCAGCTTGCGGGCCGTGGCGACGAGGGCGACGAGCTTTGGCTTTCCGGCGGCGACCAGGCGGTCGCGGAAGGCTTTGAGTTCGGGGTTGTGCCGGGCGGCGACCATGGCGCCGAGGAAGAGCGCGCTGCGCACGTCGGCTCTGCCGCCGCCGATGAAGCTCTTGCCTTTCCACTGCCCGGACTGGCGGGTCCATGGGGCGAGGCCGGCCAGGGCTGCCACCTGGCGGCGGTCGAGGCTGCCGAGCTCCGGCAGCTCGGCAATGAGCGTGCGGGCGATGACCTTGCCGATGCCGGGCACGGAGGCGAGCAGATCCTCCTTCGCCCGCCAGGCCGGCGAGCCGCGCACGGTCTCGTCGATGTCGCTCTCCAAGCTGGAGAGCTCCTTCTGCAGGGCGGCGAGAAGGCGGGCGATGCTTTTCAGCAAGCGCTTGTTGGTCAGCCGCTGTTGCCTTTGCCGCTCGGCGCCGATCATGGCGACGATCTGCCGGCGGCGGGCGACGAGATCGGCAAGGAGCCGCGTCTCCTCGTCCGGCAGCGGCCGTATCGCCGGCTTGGTCGCCTCGGCGAAGTGGGCGATCACGGCGGCGTCGATCGGGTCGGTCTTGGCCCGCCGCCCGAGCGCCTGCGCGAAGGAACGCACCTGCGCCGGGTTGACCACCACGACGGCCAGCCCGGCCGCCGCCAGGCTCGCTGCCACCACCGTTTCGTATCCGCCGGTCGCCTCCACCGCTATCGCCGCAGGAGCAAGCGGCACGAGCCGGGCGATGAGGCTGTCGAGCCCCTCGGCATTGCGCCCTACTGCGAAAACCTCGCCGGTCGGCCGCACCGCCACATCCAACTGGTCTTTCGAAACATCGATACCAACGATGGCGTCCATCTTCTCCCATCCTTGCGCAAGCGGGCTTCGCTGGCGGCCCAAGCGACTGTTCGGGTTCGATGGAACGACGGGCGATGACCCACGCTCACCCACGGCTTGGCGTCCCTCAGGGTCGTCGGTCTCTCGCCCGCCACCGCGCCGGCCATCATGCCAGAGTCGGCCAAATGAGAGTTACAAGGGTCACCAATCGTGGAGCGCGGCTTCGGGCAACCCTCACCCGGTTCCGCGCTGCGCGCGGACTCGACCTCTCCCGTCCCGGGCCTGTTGCGAAATAGAACAAGGTTCTCGTTTCGATTCCGAGGAGTTCCTTTCGGATTCGGAAATGTTCCTTCGGATTCTGAATTTCGCAACAGTCCCGTCCCGGGAGAGGAGAAAAGCGCGCCTTGGTCCATATGCCATGCGCAGGCTGGACAAGAGCGGCGTAAGCCGATCAAATTCGGCCGACGGGGCAGTTGGCTCCGATCTCCGGGAGGGGAACGCACCATGAGACATTTCACCCTGGCGCTTGCGGCATTCGCGGCGCTGAGCCTGTCCGCCCCCAGCTGGGCCGAGACGCCGGCCGACACGCTGGTCATCGCCGACGCGATCGACGACATCGTCTCGCTCGACCCGGCGGAAAGCTTCGAGTTCTCCGGCCAGGACGCGCTGGAGAACGTCTACGACCGGCTGATCCAGATCCGGCCCGCCACCAATTTCCAGCTGGAGCCAGGACTGGCGGAAAGCTGGAGCGTCAGCGACGACGGCAAGACCTATACCTTCAAGATGAAGGAGGGGCTGAAATTCCACAGCGGCAATCCGATCACCGCCGAGGACGCCGCCTGGTCGCTGCAGCGCGTGGTAAAGCTCGAACAAGACGCCGTCGTTCATCCTGACCCAGTTCGGCTTCACGCCGGAAAACGTCGACCAGATGATCAAGGCGACCGGGCCGAACGAGTTCACCATCACCACCGACAAGGCCTACGCGCAGTCGTTCTTCTACAACATCCTCACCGCCATCGTGGCCTCCGTCGTCGACAAGACAGGTCGCGATGGAGCACGAGGCAAACGGCGACATGGGCTATGAGTGGCTGAAGACCAATTCGGCCGGGTCCGGCCCCTACATGCTGCGCGCCTGGAAGGCGAACGATTCCATCGTGCTGGAGGAAGTCGAAGGCTATTGGGGCGGCGACGTCGCGCTGAAGCGCGTCTTCGTCCGCCACGTGCCGGAGAGCGCCTCGCGGCGGCTCCTGGTCGAGAACGGCGACGCCGACATCGCCCGCCGCTTGACGCCCAACGACGCCGAGGCGATCGCCGCCAATCCGGAGCTGAAGCTGTTCGAGGAGCAGCGCGGCCGCATCTATTACCTCGGCGCCAACCAGAAGCACGAAGCGCTGGCCAAGCCGGAGGTGGTCGCAGGCGCTCAGATATCTCATCGACTACGACGGCATGGCGAACTCGATCCTGAAGGGCCAGTTCGTCGTCCACCAGGCCTTTTTGCCGATCGGCTTCCTCGGCGCGCTCGAGGAAAAGCCCTACAAGCTCGACGTCGCGAAGGCGAAGGAGCTTCTCGCCCAGGCCGGCTACCCGGACGGCTTCGACGTCGAGATCTCCGTCCGCAACGAATCAGCCTGCCCTCGACATCGCGCAGTCCATCCAGAACACGCTGACGCAGGCCGGCATCAGGGTCACGATCAAGAGCCGGCGCCGGGGCCGAGATCCTCGACTCCTACCGCGCCCGCACGCACGAGCTCATCGTGCAGAACTGGGGCCCGGACTATCCGGACCCGCAGACCAATGCGAGCACCTTCGCCGACAACCCCGACAATGCCGACGAAGGCAAGAACACCGGCTACCTCGCCTGGCGGAATGCCTATCCGGCCGACGGCACCAAGGACATGGTCCAGGCCGCCGTGGTCGAGCAGGACACCGAGAAGCGGCGGGAGATGTATCTGGAGATGCAGCGCATCGACCAGCAGCAGTCGCCGATCATCTGCATGTTCCAGGAGACCGAGCAGGTCGGCATGGGCAAGACCGTCGAGGGCTTCTCCACCGGCGCCGCGGTGAGCTCCGCCTATTACTGGACCGTGACGAAGTAACGCACCGTACGCCGCCGCGCCCGGCCGTGAAGCGACCGGGCGCGGCGGTGACCCGCAGATGAGCGACCCAGGCACGCCGGCGGCAAGATTGGAGGAAGAGCCTCCGCCGCGCCTGGCGCTGCGGCGTTCCTGGCTCGGCGGCGGCATGGGGCTGCCCGGCATCGCCTGGCGCGCCTCGCAGACGGCGCTCAGCCTGCTCATCACCTTCTTCGGCCTGCTCCTCGTCACCTTCCTGATCGGCCGCATCATCCCGATCGACCCGGCGCTGGCCGTGGTCGGCGAACGCGCCAGCCAGGCGCAATACGAGGCGGCCCGCCAGGCGCTCGGCCTCGACCAGCCGCTCATCAAGCAATTCGCGATCTATATCGGCGACGTGCTGACCGGCGATTTCGGCAAGTCGCATCCTGACGGCCCGCCCTGTTGCGGAGGACATCGCCCGCGTCGTTCCCGCGACCTGGAGCTTGCCACCATCGCCACGCTGATCGGCGTCCTCCTCGGCATCCCGGCGGGGGTGACCGCGGCGACGCAGCGCGGCCGCTGGCCGGACCAGCTCATTCGCTTCCTCAGCCTGATCGGCTATTCCGTGCCGGTCTTCTGGCTCGGCCTGATCGGGCTGCTGGTCTTCTACGGCAACCTCGGCTGGGTCGCAGGGCCGGGCCGCCTCGACGTCTCCTACGAGCTCGCCTACGAATTCGACGTCGTGCGGCGGACCGGGTCGATCCTGATCGATGCGCCGCTCTCCGGCGCCTGGGACGTTTTCGCCAACGCGCTCTCGCACATCATCCTGCCGGCCGGCGTGCTCGGCTATTTCTCGCTCGCCTACATCTCCCGGATGACGCGAAGCTTCATGCTGGAGCAGCTCGGCCAGGAATTCGTCATCACGGCGCGCGTCAAGGGCGTGCCGGAATGGCGCGTCGTCTGGGTGCATGCGCTCGGCAACGCGCTCGTGCCGCTGATCACCGTGATCGCGCTCTCCTACGCCTATCTGCTCGAGGGCTCGGTGCTGACGGAGACGGTGTTCGCCTGGCCGGGGCTCGGCCTCTACATCACCAACGCGCTGTTCTCCGCCGACATGAACGCCGTGCTCGGCGGCACCGTGGTCGTCGGCTTCGCCTTCATCGGCCTGAATCTTCTGTCGGACCTCCTCTACCGGCTCGTCGACCCGAGGGCGCGGTGAGCAACCGTAGCCCGCATGGAGCGGAGCGGAATGCGGGAACGAGAGACGTTGCGCGAACCGGCCCCCCGGATTACGCTTCGCTTCATCCGGGCTACGGATCATGAGCGCCCCGGTGGGTAATGCCGCCGGCTGGCGGGCCTGGCTCACCACCGACACGCCGGGCTCCCGGCTGCAGGCGCGCGCCGTGCAGTCCTATCTCGCCTGGCTGAGGTTTTTGCGGAACCCCATGGCGATGCTCGGGCTCGCGATCATCGCCGCACTCATCCTGACGGCGGTCTTCGCGCCCTTTCTCGCCACCCACCACCCGAACGCCCAGGCGCTGCAGGACCGCCTGCTGCCGCCCGGCGCCGGCGGGCATCTCCTCGGCGCCGACCAGCTCGGCCGCGACATCTGGAGCCGCATCGTCTACGGCGCGCGCACGACGCTCACCATCGTCGCGCTTGTCGCGCTGACCGCGCCGGTCTTCGGCCTGGTCGTCGGCACCGCGGCCGGCTATCTCGGCGGCTGGACCGACCGCGTGCTGATGCGCATCACCGACATCTTCATGGCCTTCCCGCGCCTCATCCTGGCGCTCGCCTTCGTCGCCGCGCTCGGGGCCGGGCATCGAGAACGCGGTGCTCGCCATCGCCTTCACCGCCTGGCCGCCCTATGCGCGCGTCGCGCGGGCGGAGACGCTGACGGTGCGGCGCTCCGACTACATCGCCGCGGTGCGGCTGCAGGGCGCCGGCCCGGTCCGCATCGTGCTCGGCCACGTCATGCCGATGTGCCTGCCCTCGGTGATCGTCCGCGTGACGCTCGACATGGCGGGCATCATCATCACGGCCGCCGGGCTCGGCTTCCTCGGCCTCGGCGCGCGGCCGCCGCTCGCCGAATGGGGCGCGATGATCTCCACCGGGCGGCAATATCTGCTCGACCAGTGGTGGGTCGCCACCATGCCGGGCATTGCCATCTTCGTGGTCAGCCTCGGCTTCAACCTTCTCGGCGACGGCCTCCGCGACGTGCTCGACCCGCGCGGCGCCGAGCGATGAGCGCACGCGCCGCAGCCGAGCCGCTCCTGCAGGTGGAAGACCTTCGCGTCCGCTTCCCGACCCGCAGCGGAACCGTCGAGGCGGTGCGCGGCATCAGT
This sequence comes from uncultured Alphaproteobacteria bacterium, assembly GCA_963846475.1. Taxonomy (GTDB): domain Bacteria; phylum Pseudomonadota; class Alphaproteobacteria; order Rhizobiales; family Afifellaceae; genus DASWJZ01. The sequence goes on from CAWJVZ010000004.1 coordinate 1,693,678, forward strand.
TTCGAGGTCGGCCGCGAGCGGCTCGGCATCGTCGGCGAATCCGGCTCGGGCAAGACGATGACCGGCCGCGCGATCCTCCGCCTCATCCGCCCGCCGGGGATCGTGGAGGCGCGCCGCATCGCGCTCGACGGACAGGACCTCCTCCGGCTCGTCGGAACGGCAGATGCGCCGAATCCGCGGCGAGCGCATCGCCATGATCATGCAGGACCCGAAATTCTCGCTGAACCCGGTAATGCGCATCGGCCGGCAGCTCGTCGAAGCCCTGCAGGTCCACACCAGGGTTTCTCATTCGGAGGCGCCGGCGCCGGGCGCTCAAGATGCTGGAGGCGGTGCAGATCCGCGATCCCGAGCGCGTCTTCCGAGCCTATGCGCACGAGCTCTCCGGCGGCATGGGCCAGCGCGTCATGATCGCCATGATGCTGATCCCCGGGCCGGACCTCCTGATCGCCGACGAGCCGACCTCGGCGCTGGACGTGACGGTCCGCGGGCAGGTGCTCGGCATCATGGACGCTCTGGTGCGCGAGCGCGGCATGGGCCTGATCCTGATCAGCCACGACCTCAACCTGGTCGCCACCTTCTGCGACCGCGTGCTGGTCATGTTCGCCGGGCGCATCGTCGAGGAACTGGAGGCGAGCCGGCTGGACGAGGCGCACCACCCCTATACCCGCGGGCTCCTCAATTGCCTGCCAAAAATCGGCGGCGGCAAGGCGCCGCTGCCGGTGCTCGACCGCGACTCGGCGTGGAGCGCGTGAGCCGCGCGATGTCGAATGGGCTTGCGCCGAAGCTCGAAGTCGAAGACCTCCACATCGTCTTCGGCCACGGGGCCCAGCGCGTCGAAGCGGTCAAGGGCGTCAGCTTCGCGCTCGCCGCGACCGAATCCTTCGGCATCGTCGGCGAATCCGGCTCGGGCAAGTCGACGGTGCTGCGCGCGATATGCGGGCTCATGCCGCTGGCGGCCGGAAGGATACTGGTCGACGGCGAGCCGCTCCCCACGCCCCGCGGCCGCAGGTTCGCCCGCCGCGTCCAGATGGTCTTTCAGGACCCCTACGCCTCGCTGCACCCGCGCCACACCGTCGACCGGGTGCTTTCGGAGCCGCTCGCCATCCACGGCGTGGCGGGCCAGCAGGAGCGCGTGGTCCAGGCGCTTCGCGATGTCGGGCTCGGCCCCGCCTTCCGCTTCCGCTACCCGCACCAGCTTTCCGGCGGCCAGCGGCAGCGCGTGGCGATCGCCCGGGCGCTCATCCTGGAGCCGGAAATCCTCCTCCTCGACGAGCCGACCTCGGCGCTCGACGCCTCCGTGCAGGCGGAGGTGCTGAATCTCCTCACGCGGCTGCGCGCGGAGAAAGGCCTCACCTATGTGCTGGTCAGCCACGACCTCGCGGTCATCGACCATATGTGCGAGCGGCTGATCGTCATGCAGAACGGCGTTGCGTTGGAACGGCTGGAGACCAGCGCGCTCGCCGCGCATGAAGTCGCCACCGACTACACGCGCGCACTGCTTGCCGCGAGCGAGGGCTACAAATGGGACGCGGCAAGCACCGGGGCCGCCTTCACGCCAAGCCGGCGGTAGAGCATGCGCGATCATGATGCAAGTAGTGGATGGTCGGCTGAACAAGCAGATCGCTGGGGATTTTGGAGATCACCGAAACGACTGTGAAGGTCCTTGGAGCAACGTGATGCGGAAGATCAGAGCTAAATCGCTCGCGGAGCTTTGTCGAATGGTAGATAGGTTGAAGGTCCCTCCAGGATCCTACCAAGGATCGTAGAAAGTAGTGCTGGCATTCGGCCGACCTTATCTCGCCGATAGCCTATACTACCTTGCGGCGACCACGATCTGCTCTGCGCGGTTTGGTGTGACACATGATCCGAGGTCCGCGCAGTCGGTCCGCTTCGTCGATTGGGACGAGGCTCTCGCCAGCCGGTGGGATCTCGTCGCCATGTTCGACGTGGCGGCTTTGCATCCATGCCCGACCATACGGAGGTTCATCAGACTGCCAGTTGCTCCCTCAACCCTCGAGCCGAAGCTGAGACCCGGGCCGACTCAAAAGATCAAGTCACTTGTGGTATGCATTGGTCGTGGCATTCCTGTGTTGGAGTATCGAATGGCCGCGCGTTCGCATTGGAAGGGCTATCTGAAGCTCTCGCTGGTTTCCTGCCCGATCGCTCTATATCCGGCCACTCCGCGGCCGAACGGATTTCGTTCCGGCAGGTGAACAGGCGAACCGGTACCGCAGAAGGAGCAGAGCAAATCGGTGCCTCCACAGGAGAGCAAGAGGGCTCCACATCAAAGAGCAAGCGAGACGACCGCCACAGCCGCGCCAGCCCCGGCCCCCGTCAGACTCGAGAACATTGGCCTGCTTCGACCGAAAAGCCAAACGGTCGCAGTCAGCCTCTATTAGCCGCCGATGCGGCGGAGGATGAATGCCTGCACACCCTTGCGAAAACCTTTTAGCGACAGTTCCCCGACAGCCTCCATCTCGGCCAAACCCCCGATGGCGGCCCGCACTTTGCGGTCAACCAAAATTTGCCCACTCTCGGCCTCTCCGCAAAGGCGGGCCGCGAGGTTCACGACGGTGCCGATCGCCGAATATTCGTAACGATTTTCGAACCCAAGGCAGCCAAGAGTGGCATAGCCGTGGGCAATACCAACGCCGAAGCCAAGCTCGTGGCCGAACCTCCGCCATCCGAGCTCGAGCGACTCGACCGCCGCGCGCATCTCGATTGCCAGTCGTACTGCCCGCTCGCAGGGATTGGGACACCGCACAGGGTCGTTGAAGAGGACCATCAGGCCGTCGCCGGCGAAGTGGGCAAGCGTGCCCTCATAAACCTCGATCAGCCGGCTAGACCGCGGTGATATTCGGTCAAAACGGCCATCACCTCCTCCGGCTCTGCCACTTCGGCGAAGGCGGTAAAACCGCGCAGGTCACAGAACAGGATGGTCACCTCGCTGCGGTGGCTTTCGAGCAGGCCTTCGCCGCCGTTGGTCATGACGAGCTCTGCAATTTGCCGCGGCAGGAAGCGCCTGAGCCGGCCTGCCCGCTCGATCTCCGTCACTTGCTCGGCGACCCGTGTCTCGAGGGAGCGGTTCCAGGCGGCGAGTTCCGAGGCCTGCGCCGGCGCCGGCGATCGCGCAGGGAATACGCGAGCTCACGATGGTGACGGACTGGCCCGAATCGCTGCCCGGTCTGCTGCCGAGCGCGCGCCAGCTAGCGGACGCTATCGGCACCGCCACGGGTGGCCGCTTAAAGATCGAGGTCTTTGCCGCAGGCGCGCTGGTCAAACCCTTCGAGACGTTCGACGCCGTTTCGGCCGGCGTGGCCGACATGTACCACTCGTTCGCCGGGTATTTTGAGAAGAAGTCGCAGGGCTTCCATTTCTACTCGGGCGTCCCGTTCGGCTTCACCCCGGACGAACTCTTCGCCTGGGTGCGCTATGGCGGCGGGCAGGAACTGTGGGACGAGTTGAGCGATCCATTCAAAATAAAGCCGCTTCTTGCCTTGAGCACTGGTCCGCAGATGAACGGCTGGTTCAATGCGAGATTACTTCGCTGGGGAGGTTCAAGGGCATCCGTTACGGGATGGCCGGCCCCGGCGCCGAGGTGCTCCGGCGGCTCGGCGCGATCGTCGTGGTCCTCCCCGGCAGCGAGATCCTGTCGTCGCTCAAATCCGGCGCCATCGACGCGGCGGAATGGGTCGGCCCGTGGCTCGACATGGCCTTCGGCCTGCACGAGGTCGCCGGCTACTATTACTACCCGGCCTGGCATGAGCCCGGCAGCGCGCAGACGCTCGGTATCAACCGTGGCGTCTGGGAGAGCCTCGACGCCAACGACCGACGGGTGATCGAAGCGGCGGCCGCCGCCGAATACGCGAACTCGCTCGCCGAGTTCAGCGCCAACAACGCTCTGGCGCTTCGCAAATTGCGAGAGGATGGCGTTGTCAGAATCATGAAGTTCGATGAATCGATGCTAAGGGCGTTCTCCGAGCTCGCCGAGGAAGTGCTCGCCGAGATTGCAGCATCGACGCTATCTCGGGGAGAATCCTCGCAAGCTACCGTGACTTTCGCGGCCGGGCCTTGGATTGGAGCGATGTTTCGGAGCGCGCATGTCTCAACAGCCGCGCTCTCGGCTAATTGGTTTCGTTTAAGCGGCGGCGGGGCTGTGGCGAGCGCTAGCCGCACAGTCGGCGCGCTTGGCCTTGCAGAGATGCTAGGCACCTGAGCGCCCGGCATCCCGGAACAAGTTTTTGCCGACCCAGGATGTGTCCGCTTAGGGCGCCACAATGGCCACACACGTGTCGCAGAGGTGATCGGATGTGCGACAGCGCTCCGGGACCAAACTTCCGCTCGTGACCCGTAGCGGACCATAGCCCGAGCAACACCGACGACCGCTCTTGGCCGAATGCGGCCTGTCCGCTTTCGGCAACCGAGGCGCAGATTCGGACGTTCGCCTAAGTCGGGTTGTCGTCCGAGTTTGACCCAAGGCCGCCAGCCTTGAAGGTCTTCGATTCACGCTTGAGCTAGCGTGTACATCGGTGCAGCTTTGCGCTACCAACGGAGCGCATGCGTGTCAGAACGTACCGGAGAACTTTGTGCAAATCGCCCTTGTTGAGAGCTTCCTCTTCGATCCGGGGCAGACCCGAAACCTGCTCTTCTGCCGCATCGAGACGGACGACGGCCTGCATGGCTGGGGCGAAGCCTATGTCACTGCCGAAAAGGAAAAGGCAGTCGATGAATATTTGCGCGCCATGGCGCCGCATCTCATCGGCCGTAGCCCGTTCAGCATCCGCCACACCGGGCAGGTCCTGTTCGACGACTTCGTCATCCGCCGCTCCTCGCTCGGCTTCCTTTCCGCCTGGAGCGCGATCGAGATCGCGTTGTGGGACATTGTCGGCAAATGTGCGGGTCTGCCCCTCTACAACCTCCTTGGCGGAGCTTCGCGCGAACGGGTCAGGGTGTATGCCAACGGCTGGGCCGACCAGCCCGGCACCTTCGACGAGAACATCGAACGCGCCCTCAAGGTCAAGGAGCTTGGCTATTCCGCGCTGAAATTCGACCCGCTACCCGGCCCGTGGCGCACCTACATTCACCGCGAGGACGAGGATTTTGCCGTCAATTACGTCAGGCGGATGCGCCAGGCGCTCGGCCCCGATGTCGAGCTGCTCATTGAAATGCATCGCCGGCTGGCGCCGGCGGCAGCCATCCGGCTCGGGCGCCGCTTCGCCGAATTCGACATCGCCTGGTATGAGGAGCCCTGCCTCTCCGACAACATCGAGCTGGTCGCCGAAGTGCGGCGGAACGTGCCGATCCCGATCGTCACCGGCGAGACGCTCTACACCAAGGAGGATTATCTCCGGGTTTTCGACAGCCGCGCCGCCGATATCCTCAACCCGGACATCTGTGCGATCGGCGGCATCGGCGCGTTGCTGGACATCGCCACGATGGCGCAGCCGCACGCCGTGGCCATCGCGCCGCACAACAACAACAGCACGCTCGCCGGCCTGGCGGCGACCCTGCACGTCTGCGCCGTCATTCCGAATTTTCTGATTGCGGAGTGCTTCGTCGACCGGCTGAGCGCCTGCGACGAGATCGCCCTATCGGCGATCAAGGTGGAAGCCGGCTGGGCGGAGCTGCCGACTGCCCCGGGCCTCGGCATCGATATCGACGTCGAGCGGCTGAGGCAGCACCCGTACCGGAGCTTTCCGCCCAAGGGCCTGAGGCACTATTGGGAAGAGTTCCCCCGCAAGAACTACGCTGTTTCAGATTTCCACCCAAGCGCGACCGGCCCGGCTACCTAGCTCAAGATGCGCAGCGCCTGCGTCTCCCGCAGACACCCTTTTGCTCAGGTCAGATCCGGTTGGCCGGCCTCGACCCAGCGCCGGAAGTCTTCCTGTACCTCCGCGTCCGGTGGATAGAGGCCAGTGGCCGGCGCGCCGAGTTCGATCCGCCGCTTGACCCAGGCTTCTAATTGCTCCTGCTCCGCCCCCGTTCGGGCTACCTCATCGGCAAGGTGCTGCGGGATCACCACGACCCCGTCCTCGTCGCCCACGACGATGTCCCCCGGCACCACCATGACGCCGCCGCAGCCGATCACCTGCTGGACGTCGGCGGCCAGTAGCGCCCGATTGCTCGGGGCGGGGGCGATCCCCGCTGCGAAAACGGGGATCGTCATCTCGCCGATGGCCTTGCCGTCGCGCATGCCGCCGTCGGCGACAATGCCGACCACGCCCCGCGCGACTAGGGCCGCCACCAGCACATCGCCGAGACCGCCGCAGCTGTCGTCGCGCAGCATGTCGATCACCAGCACGCTGCCGGCGGGAATTGTATCGAGCGTGCCGTGCAGGTGGCTGCCCGGATTGGCCATGCTAGCGCGGTGCGTCAGATCCTCCCGGATCGGCACGTTGCGGAGCGTGTAGGCGGGCCCGACGAAGCGACATCGCCCCGGATTGAGGGGCCGCACGCCGCGGATCGCCCGTGTCCGCATGCCACCCATCTTGATCAGCAGCCCGGCGATCGTATCGGTCGTCACCGACCGCAAGAGCTTGATCGTGGCCGGGTCGGTCTCGGCGGTCTGCATATCCGAATGAAGTTTCTTCATGGCGCGAACGATCAGCGCTCTGGCAAGTCTGAAGCGATCGCAGACGCGGCCGCGATCACCGAGACCTTGATCCGCTCCCGGCGAGCGGCGTCGGCGCCGGCAAGAAACGGCACGCTGAGCGCCGCGATGGTCCTGCCGGAGCGATCAAGGATCGGCGCCGCGAAGGCGCAGATGCTCGGGGCGTATTCGCCCTTGTCCTGCGCCCAGCCCTGCCGGCGGATGCGGGCAAGCTCGCTCGCCAGGCGCTTGGGGTCGATGATGGTGCGGCCGGTATAGCCGACCAGCGGCCCCTGCAGCATCGCCTTGACCTGTTCCGCCGGCATATGCGCCAGGAGCACCTTGCTGGCGGCGCCAGCGTGAATCGGCAGCCTCTGGCCGGGGGCCACCGAGAGCGCATAGCCCCCCTTGCCCTGAGTGGCTGCCACAACGACGACGCCAGAGCCATCGCGGACAGACAGCTTCGTGCCTTCGCCGGTCTCATCCGACAGGCGCTCCATGTGCGGCAGGGCTAAGGCGGCAATGTCGTAGCCCTGATCGTCGCCCACGGCGCGGGCCGCCAGCGATAGGAGCCGCGGGCCCAGCCGGTAGCTACCCTCAGCCGACCGGCGCACGACATCGTGCTGCTGGAGTGTGTTGAGGATGCGGTACACCGTGGTGCGCGGCAGGCCGAGGAGCTCGACCAGGTCGCGGATAGTCGCTCCGTTTGGGCGCCGTTCAAGGAGGCCCAGCATCTCCATCATGCGGTCGATGACCGGGATCCGATGGCGGTCGAGCGCTGAGGAAAAGGCATCGTCGGTCATGGGTTCACCTGGCAATCGCCACCTTGAACGGTCGAATTGACTTGCATCTTCGTCTCAAAATATGATCCACACAAGAACAGAGCGTTTTCACATTTGAACACCTGCCCGGCAAAAATAGCCTTCTGACCGCGACTGGGAAGGGGGTCACGTTGCCGCTGGTCGCGTAAAGGAGGACCGGCCCCAGTGCGGGTTCGAGAGTTGCCGAGCGCGGTTTCCGCTGAGGATTTTTCATGAAGATCGTCGGCCAGAAGATTTTCGTCGCCAACGCCTCGCGGACGAATTTCGTGTTCGTCAAGCTTTACACCGACGACGGAATCGACGGGGTCGGCGAGGCGACGCTTGAATGGAAAACGAGGACTGTTGTCGCCGCCCTGGAGGAACTCGAGCGCTTCCTGGTCGGCAAGGATCCGTTCGCGGTAGAGGCCATCATCGAAAACCTGCACCGCGATTCCTACTGGCGCACCGGCGCAGTGTTCCGCACGGCGCTCGGTGCGGTCGAGGCGGCCCTCCTCGACATCAAAGGCAAGGCGCTCGGCGTACCCGTCTACGAGCTAATCGGCGGCAAGCATCGCGACACGCTGAAATGCTACGCCAACCACTGGTTCTTCGGCGCCGAGACGCCTGAGCAATATGCGGAGAACGCCCGCCGCGCCGTGGCAATGGGCTATCGCGCGCTGAAATGGGATCCCTTCGAGACCGCCTACCTCGAGATGGATCGCCCACAGCGAAGCCGCACGATCGCGATCGTCGAAGCGGTCCGCGCTGCCGTCGGCCCCGACGTCGATCTGATGCTCGACGTCCACGGCCGGCTGAACGTTCCGACGGCAATCGCCATGGCGCGCGCGCTGGAGCGCTTCGACCTGCGCTGGATCGAAGAGCCGGTGCCGCCGGAGAGCATCGACGCGCTCGCCGATGTGCGGGCGAACAGCCCGGTGCCCATCGCCGCCGGCGAGCGCTATTTCGAGCCGGAGCGCTTCCTTGAGCTGATCCATAAGCGCGCCGCCGACATCCTCCAGCCCGACGTCGCCCATATCGGCGGGATGCTGGAGGCCAAGAAGGTCGCCGGGATAGCCCATACGCGTTTCCTGCCGATAGCGCCGCACAATCCGACCGGGCCGGTGATGAACGCCATGACGCTGCACTTCGCGGCTTCGATCCCGAATTTCAGCATCTTCGAGACGGTATCGATCGACGTGCCGTGGCGGCGCGAGTTGGTGCGCGAGACGCTGGAGTTCCGCGACGGCGAGCTGATCGTGCCGAGCGCGCCGGGGCTCGGCGTCGAGCTGAACGAGGAAGCCTGCGAGAACCACCCGTTTGTCGATTCCGACATGCCGCTGTTCGATGGCACGATGAACGTCGCAGGGATCGCCACCGGGGCGGCGGTCGTCGGATCTGGACAGCGCTGACGCAGCCGGCGCCCGCACGCCAAAACCCGAATGATGGGTATCAAAGGGAAACGACATGCAAGGCATCGAAGCCATCGGCCATGTGGCCATCCGGGTGAGGGACGTCGGGCGGACGTTGGATTTCTATGTGAACAAGCTGGACTTCCCCGAAATGATGCGCCTGCATCACCCCGACGGAAGCCTGTTCCTGATCTATCTGCGCATTACTGACGAGCAGTACCTGGAGATCTTTCCCGACGCCGCTGAGGAACGGGCGCCGCCGCGCGAGGCGAACGGCATCAACCACCTCTGCCTGGAGGTCGACGACATCGACCTCGTCATCGACGAGCTGGGCAAACGCGGCGTGCCGCTCGCCCGCGAGAAGAAGCTCGGTCTCGATCGCAATCTGCAGGCCTGGATCGAGGACCCGGACGGCAACCGCATCGAGCTGATGCAGATGGCAGCCGACAGCATGCAGTCCGAGGCGATCGCGCGGCTTCGGGCGAGCTAATCGGAAAGGCGGCGCCCGAGACCGGAACCCGCCGAATGTTGACAAGCTAAGGGAAAGGCGCCTATTGTTCCTTTGAGAACTGATGCTGTTCAAATGTGAACTGGCCGAGGGCGAGAGCAACGCCCCTCCTGGCCTTGGCCCCGGCGACGCTTCAGGGCCGGTGCCGCCAAGCGGAACGGCACAAACCGCCGCGACGGGAGGAGTGGATGAGGGTCGGCATCACGCTTTTCGGAGATCTCTTGAGCTCCGACGGCGCAAAATTCGCCGCGCAAATGGGTGCGACGGACGTCGTCGCGCATCTCACCGATTACTCGCGTAATGCCGAGCCCGCCGCCTATCTGGCCGGCGAGGTCGGGCCGATTCTCGGGGACTGCTCCGGCGAGCGGCTTTGGACCTACGAGCACATGAGCGGCATTGTCGCGATGCTCGGCGCCCACGGATTGCGGCTTGCGGCGCTGGAGAATTTCTCGCCAAATTTTTGGCACGACGTCTTGCTCGATGGGCCGGCGAAGCAGGCCCAGCTGGAGGGGCTGAAGCAGCTCATCCGTGACGCGGGCCGCGCCGGCGTGCCCTGCATCGGCTACAATTTCTCCATCGCCGGCGTGTGGGGGTGGCAGCGGCGTCCGCTGGCGCGTGGCGGCGCCGTAACGGCTGCCTTCGACCTGGCCGGTATCGAGGCCGACCAGCCGATCCCGGACGGCATGGTGTGGAACATGCGCTACCGCGCTCCCCGTGCCGGCGGGCCGCCGGTCGCCGTATCCGACAAAGAGCTGTGGCAGCGGCTGGCGGACTTTCTCCAAGCTATGCTGCCGGTGGCCGAGGAGGCCGGGGTGACGCTCGCTGCCCATCCCGACGATCCGCCCGCCCAGCAGCTGAGGGGCACCGCGCGTCTGGTCAACCAAGCGGACAAATACGACCGGTTGCTGTCCATTGTCGACAGCCCGGCCAATGCGCTGGAATTCTGCATCGGCTCGCTGCAGGAGATGCCCAACACCGACATCTATGCCATTACGCGAAAATTCGCGCGGAAGAAGAAGATCGCCTACGTCCACTTCCGCAACGTCCGCGGCCGCGTGCCGAAATATCACGAGACCTTCGTGGACGACGGCGACATCGACATGGTCGAGATCGTCCGCATCCTGCGGGACGAAGGCTACGACGGCGTGCTGGTCCCGGATCATGCGCCCGAGCCGACATGCCCGGCGCCCTGGCACGCCGGAAACGCCTATGCGCTCGGCTACATGCGCGCGCTCGTCAATAACGCCGAGGCACTGGGTCCCGCACGGACCTCAGGGACGCTGCCGGACGAGCAGGCGGCGCACTCTCACGCAGCGTAGAGCTGAAAGCCAGAACTCGAGTGGAATAGAAGCCAAGGAGGAAATGATGAAGTCATTACGTCGAGGAACTCCGTGGGCTGCCGCAGCGGCTGCCCTGCTGCTGCAGACGAATCTAGCCTCAGCTGGCGAGATCGTCTGGTGGACCCCGAACTGGGGCCAGGCGCGGGCCGAGGAGCTCATCAAGAAATTCAAGGCGGCCAATCCCGGCATCACCGTCAAGCTGGAGATCACTGTCTCCGACGGCCTGGCCAACCGCATACTGGTGGCGCTCCGCTCCGGCTCGCCGCCGGATCTGATCGAGGGGCAGCACGGCTGGGTGTACCCTATCGCGCAGTCCGACCTGCTGCAGCCGCTCGACGATGTGATCACAGGAGCGCGAGGACTACGTGCCGGCCGCGCTCGAATACGATCACCTGGGACGGCAAGCTGTGGGGCATTCCCTACCGCATCGAGACCCACGGCGGTGATCTACAACAAGGATGCCTTCAGGGACGCCGGCCTCGACCCGGAGAAGCCGCCGCAGACCTGGCCTGAGCTGATCGACGCCGCCAAGAAGCTCACCGGCAAGAACGCCGAGGGGCAGGATCAATACGGCTTCGCCATCACCGGCGGCGGCGAGGTCGGCAACACGCTGTTCCGCTCGCTGCCCTTCATCTGGATGAACGGCGGCGCCATCATCACCGACGACATGACCAAGGCGGTCGTCAACGAGCCGGCCGCCGTCGAGGCGGTCAAGTTCTACACCGACATGTTCACCGAGCTCGGCGTGTCGCCGCCCTCGACACTGCAGAACGACGGCACCGCCAATCGCCGCCTGTTCATCGCCGGCACCGTCGCCATGTACCAGTCGGGCCAGTTCGACCTCCCCTCGATCCAGAAGGAGAACCCAACATCGACATCGGCGTGATGACGATCCCGCATCCCGAGGGCAAGGAGACCGCGGCCATCCTCGGCGGCTGGAGCTTCATCATCCCGAAGGACGCGCAAGAATCCAGAGGAGGCGAAGAAGTTCCTCGCAGTTCCTCGTCGAGTCCGAGAACATGGGCTTCTTCACCGACACCTTCCCGGCGCGCATCTCCGCGATGGAGCTGCCGCGCTTCGAGGATCCGATCCTGGACGCCTTCAAGGCAGATGCTGCCCGCATGGCCGCCGCGTGCCGCCGCACAAGAACTGGGTGCAGATCGTCCAGGCCTATTTCGACAGCATCCAGCGCATCCTGCTCGGAGGAGGCGACCGTCCAGGAAGGCGATGGATGACGCCGCCGAAGAGATCCAGGCGCTGCTGGAACAATAGGCCGTCCACGTGTCCTGGGGGCTTCGTCCTCCAGGGCAGCTTTCCACAAGCGGAGGGGGATCGGGCATGTGGCGCCGTCAGGGCCTTCTCTTCATCGCTGCCGGCGATCATCGTGCTGGCCGTGCTGATCGCCTATCCGGTCGGCTATACGGTGTCCTGAGCGTCACCGACGAGCAGGGCGACTTCGTCGGCCTCAAGAACTACAGCCGCGATGGCCTCGGCGCGCGTGACCGGCACGCCGTTTGGAACACCGCCTATTATGTCGGCGGCTCGATCGTCTTCCAGGTCCTGCTCGGCACGGCGGCCGGCATCCTGCTCAACCAGAAATTCCGCGGCCGCGGCCGTCGGCGCGCTCGGTGACGCTCATTCCCTGGGTCATTCCCGGCATCGTCGCGGCGACGACCTGGGCGTGGATGTTCCACACCGAGTTCGGGATCATCAACTACATGCTGACCGCCTCGCAGGTTGTCGAGGAGCCGGTCGGCTGGCTGACCAGCCGCAACACGGTGATGCCGGCACTGATCGCGATCAACGTCTGGAAGCTGTTCCCGTTCGTCGCGATCATGGTGCTCGCCGGCCTGCAGTCCGTGCCCGGAGACGCTCTACGAGGCCGCGCGCATCGACGGCGCCAACTTCTGGGACGAGGTGCGGCACGTCATGCTGCCGCAGATCCGGCCGGTGCTGGTCGCGATCACCCTGCTCCTGGTGATCTGGGGGCTCAACGCCATCACCATCATCTACGCGATCACCCGCGGCGGGCCGGCCAACCGCACGCTGATCACGCCGATCCAGATCTTCCGGCACGCCTTCGAGATCGTTCCAGTTCAACCAGGCCGCGGCGCTGTCGCGTGATGTTCTTCGCCGTCGCGATCGGTCATCGTCGCGATCTACATCCGCGCCTTCGGCGTGCCCAAGGAGGAGAAAGCCTGATGGCGGCGGCAGACGCACGCGTCGGCGACACCGGCAGTCGCCTGTTCCTCTCCCAGGCGGTGCTGGCTTTCGCCGTGCTCCTGCTCGTCGTCGTCTGCCTGTTCCCGTTCGTGTGGATGGGGCTGTCGTCGATCAAGACGCTGCGCGAGCTCTACACCGTGCCGCCGCACTGGTTGCCGGAGACGCCGACGCTGGACAACTACTGCAAGGTGCTCTTCGAAATCGAACATCCCGCGCTACTTCCTGAACAGCGTCATCATCTCGCTCGGCTCGACGGCGATCGCCCTCGATCCTGGCGATCTTCGCCTCCTACGGCTTTGCCCGCTTCAATTTTCGCGGCAAGAGCGGTCTACCAGGCCTTCGTGCTGGTCGGGCAGCTGCTGCCGACCGCGGCGATCATCGTGCCGCTCTTCATCACGCTGCGCTGTGCTCGGTCTGGTCAACACCTATCTCGGCCTGATCCTCGTCTACATGATCCTCACGCTGCCGCTCAGCGTCTGGATGCTGACCAGCTATTTCAAGGCGATCCCGATCGAGCTGGAGGAGGCGGCGATCATCGACGGCGCGTCGCCGCCTCGGCGTGCTGTTCCGCATCACGCTGCCGCTGTCGCTGCCCGGCATCGTGGCGGTCGTGGTCTACGCCTTCGTCACGACCTGGAACGAGTTCATCTTCGCCCTCTGCTTCGCGCACGGATTCGCGCGGTGAAGACGCTGCCGATCGGCATCGCCGAATTCTCGACCGAGTTCAACACCGACTGGGGCGCGGTGATGGCCGCCTCGGTGGTCATGACGCTGCCGATCGCGCTCCTGTTCCTCGCCATGCAGCGCCTGTTCATCGGCGGCCTGACCGCCGGCGCGGTCAAAGGCTAGCGAGGCACGGCTCAGCCCGCGTCCTGCCGGTCGATCCGAGCATTACAGCCAGAAAGGTCCTGCTTTGACGTCGAGAACCGTGAACGGCATTCCGCAAATGGGCTTGGGCACCTATGGCCGGACTGGCGAAGCCGGCCTCCGCGCCATCCTGACGGCCCTGGAGCTCGGCTACCGGCACCTCGACACGGCGCAGACCTACGACACGGAGGAAGTGGTCGGCCGGGCCGTCGCCGAGTGCGGGCTGCCTCGTGCGGACATATTCATCACCACCAAGGTGGCGGATATCAATCTGGCGACGAAGGATTTCATGCCGAGCCTGCGCAGAAGCCTGGAGAACCTGCGGGTCGACCGGATCGACCTCACGCTGATTCACTGGCCGTCGGCGGGCGGCGCCGTGCCGCTCGCCGACTACATGGGGTCGCTGGCGGAGGCGAAGGCGACGGGAATGACGCGCCTGATCGGCGTCTCTAATTTCCCCATCGCCCATTTGGAAAAGTCGATCGCGCTGCTGGGGGTCGGAGAGATCGCCACCGATCAGGTCGAACTGCATCCCTTCCTGCAGCAGCGGCGGCTCCGCAACTACTGCCGCAGCAACAACATTTCGGTCACGGCCTATATGCCGCTGGCCAAGGGCGCGGTGGCCGATGATCCAGTGCTGCAGCGCATCGCCGGACGCCACGGAGCGACGCCCGCGCAGGTGGCGCTCGCCTGGCTGCTTGCCCTCGGCATCATCATCATACCGGCCTCTAGTCGCCGCGAGAATTTGGAAGGCAACTTCAAGGCAATGGATCTGTCGCTTTCAGAGACCGAGATGGACGAGATCGCGGCGCTCGACAGGGGTGGCCGTATCGTCAATCCAACCAAGGCGCCGGGCTGGGACTAGGGCCGCCAACCGGCCGAATGGGGAAAGCGCCCGGGATCAGCTGAAGAATTCGCGATCCTCCTCGCCGAGATAATGCAGCGCCTTATCAGGTATCAGATCCACTCCCATGCCCGGGCGGTCCCAGACGGTGATCATCCCGTCCTTCACGATAGGGTCGGGCAGTCCCTCGACAATCTCGTACCACCAATACGGCTCGCCGATCGTATATTCGAAGGCGATGAAGTTGTGCGGCAACGTCGCGCAGACCTGGACCAGCGCCGCGAGGCCGAGAAGCCCATTCGCCGTGCCGTGCGGCGCGATCAGAATCCCATGCAGATCGGCGTACTCCGCGATCCATTTCAGCTCGGCTATACCGCCGACATCGCCCGGATCGGGGCCGATGATGTGCACGGCATGGCCTTCGATCAGTTGTTTGAAGTTCTGGCGCAGATAGATTTGCTCCCCCGTGTGAATAGGCGTTGATGCCGCCCGGGTCACTTCGCGATAGAGGTCGGCGTTCACGTAAGGGACGTAGTCGCCGGTGATCAGGTCCTCCAGCCACATCAAGTTGTACGGCTCGAGGGCGCGGGCAAGCCGGATGGCGTCGGGAACCGCCCAACCCGGGCCGCAATCGAGCGCCAGCCCGACTTTGTCGCCGAGCACGTTCTTCATCGCCTCCACGCAGGCGACCACGTGTTTGAAGCCCCTTTCGGTCACCAGCCCGCGGTCCAGCGCGCCGTGAAAGGCGCTCTTGCCCGGTTCGCCATAGTAGAAGCCCGGAATTTCCCGCTTCATCGGGCTATGGAAGCCAATCGGCTGCTTCACGATGGTGAAACCTTCGGGCGAGGCCGCCATTTGCCGAACGTCTTCGGCGTAGTCATCCGGCTCGTAACCAGCAAAGGGGAAACGAACCGCGCCGTTATATACGCGAACCTTGTCACGCACTTTGCCGCCGAGAAGCTTGTAGACGGGGAGGCCCGCGGCCTTGCCGGCTATGTCCCAGAGCGCGATCTCTATGACGCTGACGGCAGCGCCCCACGGCTTGAAGCCGCCTCGCTGCCGGATTTTCAGCATCACCCGCTCTACGTCGGTGGGATCTTCACCGAGAAGGGCTTCGCGGAAGTTCAGGATATGCGGCTTCAGGAAGGTCTTCCACGTCTCCGCTTGAGCGTAACCGTCGATGCCCGCATCCGTGACGATCCGCACGACGGGGCTCATGCCCAGGATCGCGCATCTGAGATCGACGATTTTCACTGATACGCTCGCTACGGCGTAGGGATCGTCACGACTGCTTGGCGCGCCAAGTCTCGTATTCAGCCTGAACTTCGGGAGCGAGAGGATAGTACTTCCTGAGATCGCCGCCTTGCGACAGCCGAAGGCGCGAGAAGTCTTCCCATTCGGCATGTTTGCTGCCGACCTCGAGCAGCTTCGCCGCCATTGCGACCGGCACCACGACGACGCCGTCATCGTCGGCGATGATGATGTCGCCGGGCATGACCAGGGCGCCGCCGCAGGCGACAGGCACGTTGACGGCGAACGGGATAATATTGGTTTGCGCGTGGTAGTTGGGGGTCACTCCTCGGAGCCACAGGCCGACGCCCAGGTCCTTTGCTTTTGAATAATCCCGGATGCAGCCATCGATGACCACGCCCGCTCCGCCGCGGCCCATGAAGTAGGTCAGCATCATCTCGCCGAATATACCGCTACCCATGTCGCCGCGCGCATCCACGACAACGACGTCGCCGGGCTGGGTGTGGTAGAGCACATGCCGATGCAGCTGCTTTTCGGGATTCTCGTATTCGTCCTCGCCATAAAGGTCCTCGCGCTTCGGCATGAACTGCAAGGTCAGCGCGGGCCCCGCAATGGCCTTCCCCGGCGTGTAGGGGACCGGACCGCGGATATGGGCGTCACGGATCCCGAGCCGGCTCAACTCGGCGCTGGCAGTGGCGCTGCCGATCTGTCCTAGCGCTTCGACCAGGTCTTTTGGAGGACGTGAGATATCCGCTGTCTCGATCACATCAGGCCTCATCACACTGCCAATAGCGGGGTCGAGAGGCGCTCGCCGACACGAGGCCTCTGAGAATGTAACCGGCCGCCGCCCTCAATCGTCCAGGCTACAGGTGACTTCTGACGAGGTAAACATCCCTGGCGATCCATTTGGCGCCGGCAGCCGCGTAACCGAGGGTTCGAGGTCCCAAATCCGCTTAGTTCCACGCCTCGCAGCTTTTGGTCACGTCGACGCACTGGAAGGGTCGCGGCCACGAATGTCTGTTCTTGGCGCCTCCCCGATCTATTGAGCCGGTCGTTTAAGGTCCGCTATGGAGCAGCACAAGTACGTACGATTTTGGCCGAGATGGGCGGATTTCGTTGAAAAAGGCGGCAATTGCGGTGGCCGGGGTGGGCTGATTCAGTTCCTCTGAAGCGGAGGGACTGAGTCGACGATGGGGGCGCGGCAGGTCGACCAGGCAGCTCTGTTCTACGAGTTCTCGCTCGACCGTCACGTGCCGGCCGATCACCTCGTGAGATCGATCGACAGGTTTGTCGAACTCGATACTCTGAGGCGGGAGCTCGCGCCGTTCTACAGCGCCATCGGGCGGCCCTCTATCGATCCCGAACTGATGATCCGCATGCTGCTGGTGGGCTACTGCTTCGGCATCCGCTCGGAGCGGCGGCTATGCGATGAAGTGCACCTCAACCTCGCCTATCGCTGGTTCTGCCGGCTCGGGCTGGACGGTGCTGTGCCCGACCACTCGACCTTCTCAAAGAACCGGCACGGCCGCTTCCGCGACTGCGATCTGTTCCGGCGGCTGTTCGAAGCGACGGTGGAGAGGTGCATGGCCGAGGGGCTGGTTGGCGGTGAGGGCTTTGCGGTCGATGCCAGCATGATCAAGGCCGACGCCAACCGCCAGCGCTCCATACCCGGTGCGGAGGGGCTTCCGGCTGACGTGGTGAACCATGCCGTGCGCGAGTATCTGGCGGTGCTCGACGACGCGGCATTTGGCGCGGCCACGCCGGTCGTGCCTAAGTTCATCTCGCCCGCCGACCCGGCCTCGCGCTGGACGGGTGCGAACGGCGGACTGGCCTTCTTCGCCTACTCGGACAATTACCTCATTGATCTCAAACACGCCGTCATCATGGACGTTGAGGCGACCACCGCGGTCAGGCCCGCCGAGATCGAGGCGGCCAAGCGGATGATCGACCGCACGCAGGAGCGATTCGGCATCTGGCCGCAGCGGCTCGCGGCCGACATGAGCTACGGATCTGCGAAGACCCTCGCCTGGCTCGTCCACGAGCGCGATATCGAGCCGCACATCCCGGTGTGGGAGAAAGAGTGTGCGCACCGACGGCATCTTCTCCTCGCGCGGTGACTTCACCTACGACATACGGGCCGACGTCTATCGCTGCCCAGGCGGTAAGGTGCTCACCACGACCGGCGTGTCGGACAATGACGGGCAGCTCCGTTACCGCGCGAGCAAGCACGACTGCCACGCTTGTGCGCTCAAGCCGCGCTGCTGTCCTAAGGAGCCCTCGCGCAAAGTCCTGCGCTCGGTCCACGAGGGTGCTCGTAACTTCGCTCGCGACATCGCCAAGACCGATGCCTATCTGACCTCTCGTCGCGAGCGGAAGAAGGTGGAGATGCTGTTCGCGCACCTCAAACGCATTCTCAAGCTCGACCGACTGCGCCTGAGAGGTCCTAACGGAGCAAAAGACGAGTTCCTCCTGGCCGCTACCGCCCAGAACCTCCGGAAACTCGCCAAGATCATCCCGCTGCCGATGCAGGCAGCCCCTGCCTGAGCGCCAAACCCCTGCTCGCGCCAATCCGGCACCAACCTCAGCTCCCTCTACGGGCCGACTTCTTCAACACAATCGGCGCGCAGCGGACCTCCAGGAGTGCTCGCCGAAGGTTCTGCAAGTGGGGCTGATTCGCTTCAGTGCTCCTCGGCATTATCGCCGAGGAGCATTCAAGGGCGGGCTAAACCTCCGTGCCTTCCGCCAACATAAGCGCGTCTTCGACGTCCACCCCGAGGTAGCGCACCGTGCTCTCGATCTTGGTGTGACCGAGGAGGATCTGCACGGCGCGGAGATTGCCCGTCGCTTTGTAAATGATCGACGCCTTGGTTCGGCGTAGTGAGTGCGTGCCGTAATCTTCCCGCCGCAAGCCGATGGCGGTCACCCATTGTCCACAAGCCGCGCATACTGTCGCGTACTGATGTGATCTGCATGGTCATCCGGCTCGGGAAGGCGTAATCGTTGAGCGACCCTCCGCGGTGCTCGAGCCAAGCGAGAATGCTGGTGCGCGCCGGCTCAAGCAGCTCGAACTGCACGGGACGGCCGGTCTTTTGCTGAAGGGCAATTGCGCGCGAGCGCACCCGACCCCCGCTGACAAGGTCGCTTATCCGGACCTTCACCACGTCACAGCTACGAAGCTTGCAGTCGATAGCCAGGTCGAATAGCGCCCGATCACGGAGTCGGCGCTCGCTATCCAGCCAGAACCTGATCGCCCATACCTGTTGCGGTTTCAGCGCCCGCTTAGCGCCGAGCTTCCGTCCCGTAATTGCACGGCCGTCGTTCAGCAAAGGCCGGGTCATATTCGGAGTGTCCCATCGTCGGTCTCCTTGTCGGCCGCCATGGCCATTAGGAGAACCCAGGAGGGTGCAGGGCGAGCTCTGGCCGGAACCTGCCAGTCCGCTTTGAGCAAAAAGCTGCCTTGGCGATCCAGCCGCAGTTGCGGCGAGAAAGCCGCTCTACAGGTCTTTCCTCGGCTGGGCCCGAGCCTTGGGGCGGATCCGCCGCCCAAATCCGCGCCGGCGCAGCCCTGGCGATAGCGCGGGGTCAGCCTCAGACTCGGCTTGCTGCCGAGAGGCGGGCCACAGGCTAGAGGCGGGCTGGCGTGCTGCGCGCGCCGGTCGCCGACGCTGCGCCTCTGCTGTCGCAACGATCAGTCGTTATCCTTCTCGGCACGGACGACGAGGGCGATGCGGAATGCGTCACCTTCTCGGCCGATCAGAAACACTGAGGTCGGCGGCGTGCCATAGCCCTCCATCGGGGGCTCGTCGTAGACCACCCGAAGTTGGTGAGAGACCGGCATATTAGCCTTGAGCATGCCGCGAGCCTCAATGTCGCGCAAACCGTTCTCCGGAAAAGGCTCAAGGCTGATGGAGCGGATCGGCCGCCCGAATCCCCGACGGACCTCGAATCCGACGATCCGCCGTTTGATTTCGGATGCACCCCCCCAGTTGATCAACTCCTCGAACCTTGACATGTCACGCTCGGCAATCGCGGTCCTCACCGCCGAGACGAGTTCTTGCTCGGTTGTCGGAAGTGGGCCGGCAGCGCTGGCCCCGCCGACGAAAGCGAACATGAGCGCGACAGCGAGGCGGCGTCGTACCCCGCCTCTGTTGTGAGCCCACTGCAGAAACCGCGATAACATGATCATCCCTTACTGCTGGGCGGCATCAACCCGGTCGCGCAGGGCAAATACCCAGATCACGCCTCCCTGAGTAGCCTGCACCTTTTGCGGCAGCAATGTCCCGAGGCCATTGAGCATCCGGTCCGCGTCGACGCCCCAACCTGCCACGATCGCGAGGTATTGAACACCATCGATCATGAAGGTCGAAGGAACACCAACAACGCCGGAGTTTAACTTGCTCTGCCAGAGCAGGTCGCCGCTCTTGGCGTCGAATGCGCGGAACATGCGGTCGCTGGTGCCGCCCGCGAAGACGAGATTCCCGGCCGTCGTGAGGATCGGCCCCCAATTGGCGCTGTTCGCGAAAGGATGACTCCAGACCTTCTCGCCCGTTTCCACGTTCCAGGCCTGAACCTCTCCGATCGTTACAGGTTTGCTCGCATCGACGCTCTCGTGCAGCCGCAGGCTGGAGAGGATCACATCGATAGGCACGCCGATGTAGAGCTCGCCCGGCTGCCGATCACCAATAGAGACCCCGCCCAGCTCCGAGCAGAGATTGTCGTTTGCGGGAATGTAGAACAGCTTAGTGTTGGGGTTGTAGGCCTCCGGCGGCCAATCTTTGCCGCCCCAGAGACCCGGACAGAAGGTCACTGTTTTGTCTGTGCCAGGAGTCTGCTCGGGCACGTACGTCGGCCTACCCGTGATAGGATCGATAGAGGCGAAGACCTCCTGGCGGACATACGGCTTCGCATCGACAAACTTAATCGGCCCTTCGCTGGTCCGCTCCAGAACCCAGAGATAACCGTTACGGCCGGCGTGCACCGCGGCCGGGATAGTCCTGCCGTCCCGTTCAATATCAAAGAGCAGTGGCGGCGAGACCTCATCCCAGTCCCAGGCGTCATTCCAATGGTACTGATGGTGGCCCTTAATAGCGCCCGTGTCCACGTCGACAGCGACGACCGATGTGGCATAGAGATTGTCACCTGGACGGGTGTCCGGCATCCACGGGCCGCCGTTGCCCGTGCCGAAGTATGCAAGATTGCTGGCCGGGTCGTAGGTGCCCTGGATCCACACGGACGCGCCGCCAGTTTTCCACGCATCACCTTTCCATGTTTCGTGACCGGGTTCACCGGGACCTGGAACCGTGTAGGTCTTCCAGACTTCCTCACCCGTTTGAGCGTCCAGTGCCGTAATAAACCCGCGGATCCCGTACTCACCGCCCGAGACCCCGACCACAATCTTGCCCTTCGCCACCAGTGGCGAGAGCGTCATGTAATACCCGTCTTGCCAGTCCGCGATGCACTTCTCCCACGCCGGTTCGCCTGAATCGGCGTGGAGGGCGACGACGCAGGCGTCGGTCGTTGCGAGGTAAACCTTGTCGCCATAAAGGCCGACACCGCGGTTTGTCGGATGGAGCTGGAAAAGCTCCTCCGGGATTTCCTTTCGATAGCGCCAGAGGAGATCGCCCGTCCTGGCATCGACGGCAAGAACCTGGTTCTCCGGCGTGCTCACGAACATGAAGCCGTTATTCACGATGGGCGGCGATTCATGGCCTTCCGCGACACCAGTCGAAAGGGTCCAGACCGGCACCAGCTCCTTGACGTTCTCGCTCGTAATCTGGTCGAGCGGGCTATAGCCCCAGCCCTCGTAATTGCCGCGCCACTGCAGCCAGTTCTCCGGTTCAGGATTGGCCAGCCGCTCATCCGTAACCGGCGTGTAGGTCCGGCTCTCCTGAGCCGGCTGAGCCACCTGTGCGGCCGCCTCGGCGTCCTGAGCTGGTGTTGCCTCCTGGGCCAATGCCGACGTCGCGGCGCCGGCCAGAACTACGATCTGCAGGCCGGCTAGGCCGATTGTTCGAGCCATAAGACCCATACGTTCGATAAGAACGCGCATTTGGTCCTCCCTTCCTTCTCGGCAACGCGCCAGAAGTGTGTCGCCAAAACAAGTCACAGAGCCATTCAAACGCTTCCCTCAGCTCTTACGCTTTGAAGCCAGGCTTGCTGGTGAACTCACCCGCCGCGACCAGTTCCCCGCCATCGCCTACCGCGAGCGGCAGGATCGGCAGGCGCCGCTTTGCAGGACCCTTCATAACGCGACCTCCTTCAACCGCGCTGAACTCGGAGAGATGGCAGAAACAGGCCAGCGTCCGCTCTTCTGCCTTCCAGCCACTGAGCGTACAACCTTGATGCGTGCAGATGGCCGAGTAAGCCACAACTCCTTCGGCCGCATGTCTCCGGGTCGCCTCGTCGAGATCATCGGGAGCCAACCGGATCAGCACCAACTTGTTGAAGCGGGACTGATCCCGCACTGTCCCCGTCGCGGCATCCGCGGGCAGCGCAAACACCAGTGGACCTCCCGCCGGCACCATGTCGAGCAGCACTGGCTTGCCCTTGCTCTCGTCCGCGGAGTCGATGACGAGGCGATCGCCCTGCCTGGGCCTTTCGGATGCCGGCGTGGCAGCGACACCGAGGGTGGGCGGCGCGGCCAGGGTAGCCGCCACGGCAAGCGAGCCTGATAGCAGCACCTCGCGCCGGTCGAAGCCCTCCCCTTGGGCTGGGGCGTTCTTTCTCGTCATCCGCTACTCCCTAGGGCGATTATCGACCCGGGTGGGCAGGATCATCAAGCGTATCCAGGCTCGCCCATCATTTGCAGGATACTTCGAAATCCTCCGGTAGCCTAAGGATCGTCACCTCATCGTCCCCGGCGTTGCATCGCACGCCATCAGCTCGGGAACTGCCCCGAGCGGCGGCCCTGGCCTCCCGTGCGGCATCGGACCTCACATTCCGAGTATTCGGCTCGACGAGTCCGAGCCTCCGATTTTCCGAGCAGTGTATGACGAATGGTGACCTTGGCAAGGCTGCCACAGCCGACGGTTCCTGCTTTTTGGCCGAAGATCTCGTTCCCTCTGGCGGATTTCTCCTGTCGGCTCTGGCCAGCCGAGCATGAGGCGCCACAGGAGACTCTGCCCTACGCCGCCACGGTGCGCGCCAGTGCTCCATGGCGTTAGCTCTGAAGACGCGCAGTGCGAGGGGAGGTGAGGTGAGGCTGGTAGGTTCAAGGTGTTGTAGACGGCGGAATACGCAGAGTGTTCGGTTGGAGCAGCAGTTGTGTGCCAGCTTTGAACAGATGGGCGCAAAGCGGAATGGGCGAAGTTGGCCGCAAGCGGCCAGTCCGCTTTGCGCAGCCAGCGATCAGAACAGACATTCGCTCAAATCGGAGTCTCGGAATGATCTATAAACGGGCGTCTGGTTCTCGCGCCTCTCTTTCAGTAATCGGCTCCTGCAAGTCATCTCTCGTCGTATTCGACTCTAGCCAGACTTCTGTTTTTCTCGAGCATCGTTGACATACTCCTGCGAGCAGCGTCGCTGTCCCGGGCTCGGATCGCCTCCGCTACCGATATGTGCCCCTGGCGTGTCACCGGATCGTTCTCCGGCCGGCTGACCCCGAAATCATAGGAGACGCGAAGCATTGTTATGATGATCTGCCGAAGCTGCCGCATCACGCGGTTGTGCGTCGCTTCGAGTATGGTGACGTGGAAGCGACAGTCTGCATTAAAGAGCGCCTGCACGTCCCCCGTCTCGGGATGCATTGCGTAGGCAGCCTCGAGTACCGTGCAAATCTGCGCCTCCGTGGCCCTTTCGGCCGCAAGCGCCGCGGCCGCGGGCTCCATGATCGTCCGCAGCTCTGTCGTCTCGGCGAAGATCTGGCCCATCCGCGGGTGTTCACGTCGGTGCCAAGCGACAACGTCTCCGTCGAGGAGATTCCAGTCCTCGACCGGCAACACCCGCGTTCCGTAGCGACGCGCGGTCCTAACGAGACCTTTGCCGGAAAGCACTTTGATCGCGTCGCGCACGGTCGCGCGGCTGACCCCGAGCGATAACGCTAGTTCGGGTTCGGTCGGAATCGGCCGGTCCGGCGAGAAAGTATCGTTGACGATCCAACGCCCGAGGGTGTCGACCGCTTGGCGAGCAAAGCCGTTGGGCAGGGAGGTGGTGAACTCCATTGGCACTTTCAGGTCGAGACTGAACGACCACGGTTTGCGCGCCTGCAAAGGCCCGTTTCTCTTTACATATGACCTAGAGCGTAGCAATCTACTGCTCGCAGCGAAAAGGAGCTCTCGCCCCGGAGAGCCAATTCAGGGAGGAACACATGCAACTCTGGCGGTCATTGGCGTTCGCCACCGGCGCCCTGATACTCAGTGTCTCCGCGTTCGCGCAAGGTGTGACATCGGATATTCCGCGCGAGGACACCCTGATCGTGGAGAACCCGGAAGGGACGATTAAGAACGCGGGCTGGTTCAACATCTGGGCGGTCAATGCCGGCGGCCAGTCCACTGGCCTACATCAGCTCGCGCTGGACACGTTCTGGTACATCGATCCCGACCGCGGCCTGGAAGGAGTTTGGGACAACTCGCTCGCTTCTGAACCGCCGATCTACAACGCCGACTTCACAGAGATGACGGTGAAGCTACGACCGGACATCTTCTGGAGCGATGGGGTCGAGTTCACCTCCAACGACGTCGTCTTCACCATCGAGACGCATCTGAAGACCAATGGCATGGTGCGCAGCGCCCAGGTGCAGCTCAACGTCGACAGCATCACTGCTCCGGACAAGCAAACGGTCGTGTTCAAGTTGAAGAAGCCGAATTCTCGCTTCCACGCGCTCTTCACGGTGCGCTGGAATGCGATGTGGATCATGCCGAAGCACATCTTTGAAGGAAAGGACCCGCTGCAGTTCGACTTCAATCCGCCCGTCTCGATCGGGGCCTACGTTCTTCACGGCTACGACCCGAACGGCCAGTGGTTCACCTGGGAGAAGCGAGAAGACTGGCAGCGCACTTCCCTCGGCCGCTTCGGCGAGCCGGGGCCGAAGTACGTGACTTATCTTGACCCGGGTCCGCCCGACAAGCGCGTCATCGCCCAGCTCAACCACGAGCTCGACATCATCCATGACACCTCGCCCGAGGGCGTGTTCACCCTGGTGAAAGAGTTCCCGACCTCTATCGGCTGGTTCGACGGCTTTCCCTACGGACACCCGGACCCGACACTCCCGCAGGTGATCTTCAACCACCAAAACCCGAAGTTCCAGGACCGTGACGTCCGTTGGGCCCTCGCCCTGGCACTGGATATCAAGGCGATCGCGATGGCGGGCTATCGCGGTGCAGCCACCATCTCAGCGATCGCGGTTCCGCCGACCGGCACCCATCCGGACTTCTATCACAAGCCGATGGAGGAATGGCTCTCCGATTTCGAGATCGACACCGGAAAGAAGGTGATCAAGCCCTATGATGCGACGATGGGGCAGCAGATCGCCGATATGCTGCGGCCCTCGATGGGCGAGGAGATCCCGACTGACCCGGAGGAGATCGGCGCCGCATTCGGGCTCGGCTGGTGGAAGCAGGACCAGGAGGCGGCGGCACAGCTCCTCGAGCGCGCCGGATTTACACGCCGCGGCAACGACTGGTACATGCCGAACGGCGAGCGCTTCTCCATCACGGTCGTGGTTGAGGGCGAGGCGCGGCCGGTGATGACCCGCAGCGGATCGATGATCGCGGAGCAGTGGCGGCGCTTCGGCATCGACGCCACCACCGAATCCGCACAAGCGGCGTTCCTGACGCGGCGCAACGGCGGCGATTTCGAGGTGATTATCTCGTGGAGCGTGGAGACCTGGGGCGGCCATCCTGATCTCAGCTTCTTCCTCGACAGCTGGCACTCCCAGTTTGTCCAGCCGGCCGGCACGGTGCAGACCCCGCGCAACTGGTCGCGCTGGTCGAACCCAGAGCTTGACAAGATCATCGAGCAAATCCGCGAGATCTCGTTCGACGATCCGAAGGGGATCGAGCTCGGCAAGGAGTTTATCAAGCTCGCCGTCCAGGAGATGCCTATTATCCCGCTGATGTCCTACAACGTCTTCACGATCATGGATCAGAAGTACTGGACGGGCTATCCGACAGCGGACAATCCGTACACGAACCCGGTCCCGAACTGGAGCAACTCGCGCTACATGATGGTCAGGCTGAAGCCTGCCGCCCAATAGCCGGTCACAGCGGGGCGGGGCCTGCGCCGCCCCGTCTTCCCAAGCCATGCCGGTTCAAAACATGCGACGCTACGGGCTCTATGTCGCCAAGCGGTTGGTGCAGTTCGTGCTCGTTGTTTTCATCGGCATATCCCTGACATTCTTCATCACGCATCTGACCCCGATCGACCCGGTCGAGCAGATGATCGCCTCGATGACCGCTTTCGGCGACACGAGCCCGGACGCGGTCCTGCTGATGCGCGAGGCACTGCAGGAACTCTACGGCATCGAGGGCAGCCTCTTAGACCAGTACTTCGTCTACTGGGGCCGCATGCTGAGGCTTGATTTCGGCCCGTCGCTTTCAGCTTTCCCGACGCCGGTCTCGACACTAATCGGCCGGGCGCTTCCCTGGACGATCGGACTCCTCCTGACCTGCACACTCATCGCCTGGATTTTCGGCAACGTGCTCGGCGGACTGGCCGGCTACTATCGTAACAGCCGGATCCTTAAGGTTCTGGGCGTGCTGGCGATGGGTTTTCACCCCATCCCCTATTACATCATCGCGTTCATCCTTCTCATCATTTTCGGCTATCTCTGGCCTGTGCTGCCGATCAGCGGCGGCGCGCGGCAGAACGTTCCGCAAGCCTTTACACCAGCCTACGCACAGAGTGTGCTGCAGCACGCGATCCTGCCTGCGCTTTCGATCATTCTGGTCAACATCGGCGGCTGGTTCCTCGGCATGCGCGCGCTCGTCTCGAACATCGTGAGCGAGGACTATGTCATCTATGCCGAGCTCGGCGGAGTCCCGCGCCGCCGCATTCTGCCCTTCTACGTCATGCGCAACGCGCTCATGCCGCAGATCACGGGCCTCGCCATGTCACTCGGCGCGATCTTCAACGGCGCCATCATTGTCGAGCAGGTATTCAGTTATCCGGGCCTCGGGCGGCTCCTCATTGGCGCCGTCTACTCGGCCGATTACAGCCTTGTCCTCGGCGTCACGGCGATCTCAATTATAGCTGTCGCCGCATCGGTTTTCCTGATCGACATCTTGTACCCCATCTTCGATCCGCGCGTGCAGCTCGCGTGACCTTATGCTGAAAATAGTCCGCGATCTCTTCCGCTATAACCGCGAGTTTGCACTCGGCTCGCTTCTCACGGCACTGGTGGTCGGCATCGCCGTCCTCTCGCTCTTCTCGCCTTACAACCCGCTCGACACCTATGTCGCGCCTCTCGATGTTCCACCCTCATGGGCATATCCGTTCGGAACCACGTCGCGCGGCCAGGACACGTTCTGGATTCTCACCTTCGCGATGCGGAATACGCTGCTCTTCGGCTTCGCCGTGGCGATCCTGAGCCGCCTCCTCTCGCTCATTGTCGGCCTGATCTCCGGGTATGTGGGGGGGCTTACCGACCGCGTGCTGATGTCAATCAACGACACCTTCATCGTCATCCCGCTCTTTCCGCTTCTCGTCCTCTTCTACTTCGTCATGCGGGACTACATGTCCTGGGCGCTACTCGCGCTCGTGATGGCGTGCCTCGGGTGGGCCTACGACGCGCGACTTATCCGCTCGATCATGATGAGCCTCAAGGAGCGCGAGTTCACCCGCACCAGTATCTTCTCCGGCATGAGCATGCGGACGATCGTGCTGCGCGAGCACCTGCCTTACGTGCTGCCGATCGTCTTCTCCACGACCCTAAACAACATCAACTGGTCGATTGGGCTGGAGGTAACGCTTTCAGTGCTGGGCTTCACCGATCTCGACACGCCGACCGTCGGCACGATGATCTTTTGGGCTAACCAGCACAGCGCAATGGTCTCGGGCGTGTGGTGGTGGTTCACGTTCCCGACCATCTTCGTCACGATGACCTTCCTCGGGCTTTTCCTGCTCGCCGTGTCGATGAACGAATACATCGACCCGCGCAGCCGGCTGAGTCGAATGGGCCAGGGAGCGGCCTGATGGCGGCCTCACCGCATTCCGGCGGGGCACCCGTACTTTCTGTCGAGCACCTGCGCGCGTACTATCAGATGAACTATTTTGGCATAGACCGCGAGGTCCGCGCCGTCGACGACATCACGCTCCACATTGACCGAAACGAGATCTACGGTCTCGCTGGCGAATCGAGCTCGGGCAAGACCTCGTTTATCAAGACGATCGCCGCTGCGAACCGGCCGCCACTCAATGTCGTCGGCGGCTCGGTGAGGTTCAGTTTCCTCGACCGGGATATCCACCAGCTCGACCGGGACGCGCTCGCGGGTGTGCGCTGGAAGCACCTCTCCTACATCATGCAAGGATCGATGAACGTGCTCAATCCGGTGCGCCGGATCAGGCACTCGTTCTTTGATTTCGCGTTCCGGCATATCGGGCGGCCGAAGGCCGAATTCCTCGACATCGTCAGGGGGCACCTGCAGCGGCTTCATCTCGAGCCCTCAATCCTCGACGCCTTTCCGCACGAGCTCTCAGGCGGCATGCGCCAGCGGGTCACGATCGCGCTCGCCACTATCTGCGGGCCGGAATTCATCATCGCCGATGAGCCAACGACCGCGCTCGACGTGGTCGTCCAGAAGGGCGTTCTCGGGATGATTCGCGAAGTCCAGCGCGAGCTCGGATCCTCAATCTTGTTTGTCACGCACGATATGTCGGTCCATGCTAACATGGCCGACCGCCTCGGCATCATGTACGCCGGCCGGCTGGTGGAGGAAGCGCCCACGCGCGCGCTTTTCACGAAGCCTCTTCATCCCTATACGAGCCACCTGATTGAAAGCCTCCCGCGGATCGGGGACGTCGGCACGAAAAAGGCGCTCAGCGGATCGCCGCCGAACCTCTCGGCTCCCCCGCCCGGTTGTCGCTTTCACCCGCGCTGCCCGCTGGCCATGGAGGTCTGCCGCCGCGAGGTCCCGGCGCTGACGACGCTCGCGCCGGGCCACCGGGTCGCCTGCTTTGCCGCGAGCCCTGCAGTCAAGCCTGCGCCGCACAACGAGCCACTCCAGGCCGTGCCATGAGCGAGCCCCTCCTGGCTGTGGAAGGCGTTTCCAAGACCTATTCGCGGGGCGGCCTATTCGGCGGCGGTGCCTTTCACGCCGTTGACGACGTGACCTTCTCGATCTTGGCCGGGCGGTCTGAGATCTTCACCATCGTCGGCGAGTCCGGAAGCGGGAAGACTACACTGTCCCGGATGATCCTGAACCTCGTCGCCCCGACGGCAGGCGCGATACGCTTCCGCGGCATCGATGTGACCCATGCGCGCGGACGAAGCGCCCGCATGCGCTTCATGGCGGCAGTGCAGCCGATCTTCCAAAACCCGTTCGAAGCCTTCAATCCCCTGAACCGCGTCGACGGCTACCTGCTCCACACGGCACGGCGCCTCGCCGGAGCGCGGCGGGGGTTGGAGGCGGAGCACCTCGCCGACGAAGCGCTCCGCAAGGTCGGCCTCTCCTTCGTCGAGGTCCATCGCCGCTATCCGCACGAGCTGTCCGGTGGCCAGCTGCAGCGCGTCGCGATCGCGCGCGCGCTCATCCCAGGTCCCGCGCTCATCGTTGCTGACGAGCCGGTCTCGATGGTCGACGCATCGCTGAGGATGGCCATCGTGAACCTCTTCAGGGCGCTCCGCGACGATCTCGGCGTCTCGATCATCTATATCACCCACGACCTCGCGACCGCCTACTACATCAGCGACCGCATCATCATCATGCAGAAGGGCAAGGTGGTGGAGGAAGGCGACGCGCGCGCTGTCCTCGACAAGCCCCAGCACCCTTACTCGATTCTTCTCAAGTCCTCGGTGCTTTCTCCGGACGCTGCGCTCGGATGCGTTGTCGCCGGCCCGGCGGGCAGACCATAAACATGGGGCGACAGTCATGCGTGAAGTGAAGGTGAGGCTCAGCCGCGACAACGCGATTGGTACCACGGACAGGCGGCTCTTCGGGGCGTTCGTAGAGCACCTGGGGCGCTGCATCTACGGCGGTGTCTTCGAGCCGGGGCATCCAACCGCGACGTCGCAGGGTTTTCGCGGCGACGTGCTCGAGCTGATCCGCGAGCTGGCCCCGACAATCGTGCGGTATCCTGGCGGCAACTTCGTCTCCGGCTACAATTGGGAGGACGGCGTCGGGCCGGTAGAAGAGCGGCCGGTACGTATGGAGCTCGCCTGGCTCTCCCTTGAGCCCAACACGTTCGGCACCAATGAGTTCATAGACTGGTGCCGGCTCGCCGAAATCGAGCCGATGCTCGCTGTCAATCTCGGAACGCGAGGGCCGGATGATGCGCGCCGGCTTGTCGAATATTGCAACCATCCTTCGGGGACCCAGCTCTCCGATCTCAGGCGCAAGCACGGATGGGAGAGACCGCACGGGGTGAAGTTCTGGTGTCTCGGCAATGAGGTCGACGGCCCGTGGCAGATGGGGGCCAAAACGGCGACTGAATACGGGCGCGTCGCGACCGAGGCGGCCAAGCTCATGCTCCTCACAGACCCGACGCTCGAGCTCGCCGCGGTCGGCTCGTCCGGCCGCAACATGCCCACCTTCGGCGCCTGGGAACGCGAGGTGCTCGACCATACGTTTGACTATGTCGAGTTCATCTCGCTTCACACCTATCTCAACGATTATGCCGCCGACACGCCCGCTCTCCTCGCGAGCCCCGACCTGATGGACGAGTTCATCGAGGAAGTCGTCGCGATTGCCGATGAGGTCGCGGCTAGGAAGAGGTCGACGAGGCGTATCATGCTGAGTTTCGACGAATGGAACGTCTGGTATCGCACGCGCCGCCGCAACGGGCGCACGATCGAGGGCTGGCCGATTGCTCCGCCAATCCTGGAGGAAGTCTATTCGATGAAGGATGCGCTTGCTTTCGGCGGCGCCTGCATCTCGCTTCTTAACCACGCCGATCGCGTCAAGGCTGCGTGCCTTGCACAGCTGGTCAACGCGATCGCCCCGATCTTGACAGAAACTGGCGGGCCTGCGTGGCGGCAGACGACCTTTTTTCCATTCGCGGATTTTAGCAACTTCGGACGCGGCACGGTGCTCTTGTGCGACGTCGCGTCCCCGACCTATTCCGCCACCTATCACGACCCGCGCGGGACCACGGACCTTGAGTTCCCGATGCCCGCTGTGCCGTTCCTCAAGGCCGCTGCTGTCCACTCCGACCGGGATCGCTCGCTGAGCTTCTTTCTCCTGAACCGAAGCCTTGACGAGCAAATGTCGGTGGAGATCACAGCGAGCGGGTTCACCAACCTGACCGTCGACCGCGCGACCAGCCTTTCACATCCCGATCTTGAGGCTGTGAATACGAAAGAATGTCCAGGCACGGTTGCGCCAGTGGCGCTATCAGATGTAAGCGCGAACGAGGACAAGCTTCGCCTACAGTTGCTACCCGCGTCGTGGAACGTCGTCAGGGTCAAGGAATCCTGAACAAGGGGCGACGGGTTCGAAGGGGGTACCCTTCGCTCGGATCGCCAGCGGCCAAAGCCGGCGGCGGGTTCGATCGCGCTCCTGCGCTGCTCGTGCTGCATTTCTTGCCGGAGGCGAAGAAGGCCTGGCAGAGATGGTCGGGGGGATCCGTCCGGGCGGGGTGGTGGCGGCAGCCGTCTGGCACCACGAGGGCGAGATGCCGGGGATGCGCATGACGTGGGAACGTCACCGCTCTTGACGAGCGCGCGAAACCGATCCGACCGCTACTTTAGGCCGTGAACTTAAAAACACTGGGGCTCCTGATGGCTCGCGAGTGTCGCTATCAGCTGATCTCCGGAAGCCGATAAACGTCCGGTGCACTTCCGAAACGCGCCTGGAAGCGGTCATCGGGGTTGACCCTATGTTGATCGACCGCACATGTTCGGCAAACAAAGAGAGATGTGCGTGTGCGCGAAGACGAAGCGGGACAGCGCAAGCATCGACCGAAATTTCGGTCGCGAAGCCTTCGGTCTTGATCCCGCCAACTATCACAGTGCTCGTCCTCGCTATCCAGAAGCCACATGGGCCGCATTGCGGGAGCGCGCTGGTTTAAGGTCTGGCATCGACATTCTGGAAATCGGCGCCGGCACGGGGCTAGCAACTGCCGCTTTGCTGGGGCACCGACCCGGGCGGCTGGTGGCGGTAGAGCCTGACCGCCGGCTGGCTGATTTCCTTAATGACCTGGTCCGTGTCGGCTGCGAGGTGTGCCGGCGGACTGGCCGCTGCTCTCTTCTCGTCGGGCGCGGATTAGCCCTTTTCTCCGCCAACCTTCGGTCGTAAGCTTTCTCAGTCGTTATCTGGATGAGATCAGGCTCATGCAGGCGTTTCCCGTCTGGTTGCGTTCCCGAGGGATCGTCGCTCATACAGCGGCCGGCCTTCTAGGCATCGCACTCGTGTTTGCCACGTATGCTCTCGCCGAACGCGCGGCAGTGGGTGCCGCCGAAATGCCGGTTGGCGAGGAGCAGGTCGCCGCTACCGCCGAGATGCCCGTGGCCTCCGACCAGGCCACCGGAGCAGGTGCTGGTGTGACGACCGGGGTGGCTCAGGGCGCCGCCGAATTGCCGATGCCCGACCAAGCCGGAAGACGGGTCGGACTGGCCGCTGAGCCCGAGCCGACCCTTACTCCCGTCCAGCCAACGATAGCCACAGCCTTCATCGGCCAGGACGTCTATTCGAGCGAGGATCCGGAATCCGACAAAATCGGTGAGGTGAACGACCTCATCATCGGCAGCGACGGCAAGATCACCCACGCCGTGATCGGCGTCGGCGGGTTCCTGGGGATCGGCGAGAAGGACGTCGCAGTGCCCTTCGAGGAGCTGGCAGTCGTCGAGCGCGAGGGCGATATCCGCCTGGTCTACGCCGCGACCAAGGAGCAGCTCGAGGCGGCCGAGGCGTTTGACCGCACGGCCTACGATCCGCGCGCCCGCTTCCAGGAAGAGCAGGCGGCCCAGGCCGAAGCGGCCGCGCCGGCTGCGGATACCGGACTGACCCCGGCTCCGGCCACCGATATGGCGGCTCAGCCGGTCGACCAGCAGGCGGCAGCCACAACCGAGCAGCCGGCCGACCAGCAGGCAGCAGCTACGGCCGAGCAGCCGGCAGACCAGCAGGCGGCGGCCACAACCGAGCAGCCGGTCGACCAGCAGGCGGCAGCCACAACCGAGCAGCCGGCCGACCAGCAGGCAGCAGCTACGGCCGAGCAGCCGGCAGACCAGCAGGCGGCGGCCACAACCGAGCAGCCCGCGACCGGCGAGCAGCAGGTTGCGACCAGCCAAGGCGGCGAGGACTTGTTCATGAGCTTCAACGCGGAGCAGGTCCGCGCCAGCAAGATCATGGGCCAGGAGATCTACGGCGCCGACAATGAGAGCATCGGCGAGGTTGCCGACCTCGTCCTGCAGGAGGACGGCAAGACCCGTGCCGCCACCGTCGACGTCGGCGGCTTCCTGGGCGTCGGCGAGAAGCGCGTCGCGATCCCGTTCAACGAGATCGAGGTGGCGCAGAATCCCGACAATCCGGACGAGCCGCGCCTCCAGGTGGCGCTGAGCAAGCAGCAGCTCGAGGAGGCTCCCGCCTGGGAAGACCAGACAATGGCCTCCGCCGACGCCAATGCCGACCAGCAGGCGGCGGCCACGACCGAGCAGCCCGCCGGCCAGCAGATGGCGGCCACAGAGCCTGATGATAGGGCAGTTTCAGGTGACGAAGCAGGTCCAGCCGATCCCGCTTACGAGGCATTGGTCGAGGAATGGCGTGCGAGGGGAATTACCCCGCCCAGCAACTATCCCGCGCTGAGGGCCGATCTTTCGTCAACCGGCTACTATTCTGTGCAGGTCTTTTTCGGGACAAACAGGATCAACGATGGTGATTTCGAGTCACCGAGTTTTGGCGATAGAAGGGGCACCCAACTTTCTTTGGGATCCCTAATAGTAACGATCCCTGTCAAACACGTGACCGGGCAAGTTGAACGCCCTACTAAATGGACGATTTGGCGGCGAGATGATCCGAGTGAAATATTCTTACTCAATCGCACTTATATCTTAACAGAAGAAGATTTTCGCAAAGAGGCCACCAACCTGCTTTCCAGGATTGACTCTGGGGAAAGGACGGCACTAGTTTTTATACACGGCTACAATGTGAAGTTTGCAGATGTTGCTTTTCGGGTGGCCCAAATTGTTCACGACATTCAATTCAACGGTGCTCCCTTTTTTTTCAGCTGGCCGTCAAGGGGAAATCTCGCAGATTATGAGTATGACCAGCAAAGCGCGCGCCATGCGGTAGCCTATTTAGAATCCTTCCTGCGTCTTGTCATGTCTATGGAGGATATTGACTCTGTAAGTATCATTGCACATAGTCTCGGTAATGATCCTCTTCTAGAAGCGATTAGGAATCTTTCCCGCGATAATACTATTAGCGGCGTTGAGAAGGTCAAAGAGATCATCCTTGTTGCCCCAGATATTGATAAAGACCTCTACCTTGAACTGGCTAAGCACCTTCCAGCTCTCTCAAGAAATATAACGCTTTACGCGTCTGGCAAGGATCGTGCTATGGATGCGGCACGTTCCTACGCGCGCGGGGTCCCGCGTGCAGGCGATGTTCCACCTGTTGTAATCCGATCAGTGGAAGCAATAGATGCAACCGCGCTGAATACTGGGTTCTTTTCGCTGAACCACAGCGAGTATGCCGAAAACAGGACGCTTCTGGAAGATATCGATCGCCTTTTGACGCAGGGGCTCCACCCACCGGATCAGCGCAATGCAACGCTTCGGAAGATGCCCGTTCGTGTAGGTGAAGAGGACTTATTTTACTGGGTTTATCCTCCCTGAACGGCGTTTGTGGAAAACTCTTTGGCGATGCGCCTTGGCCACGTCTCTCCCCTATTATTGCGCCGCTTCACTGGTCGATTGCGCGGCGTGTCTCGCGGGCATGGACCGGCGCGGTGCCGAACCAGAGCGCGACTTTCTCCTCGGCTCGTATCGTGTGATCAAGGTTTCAGGGCTAGGCGAGAAACTGGATATCACGGACTGCCTGCCACCTCGGCAGCAGCTACTAAACTCGTCGAGCCCGAGATCAACCAACAGCAATGTAAAGGAAGCCGCCGCCGGGAGGCTGGACGGCCCTGCATTCACGATGTGCTCTCTCGGTAGCTGCAGCCGGGACGGGGCTGCAAGCTGAAGCTGGGCCGAGTTGCGCGTTGTCCCCGGGGTGCGTGCTCGGTGTGAGACGCGGGCCGAGTACGTTTGCACACCGACCTCGCTCGCCAACGCCCTTCAGTGCATCGCCTGGACCTTCGCTACTTGGACAGGCCTCTTTTCCACGACCATCCCTTCAGGCGGGTAACCGTCAGGTTGTCTAGCTTGGCGGAAAGCGCATGAAGGTGCCTTGAAACGACCGGACCGCGGAACAAGGGGCCCGGGCCCCGGTTGAGCGGGACTCGGAAAGCGAATGTCCGCTTCCGAGCTTGCCCTGCCCAAAGCGGACCGGCAGCTTCCGGCCAGCTTAGGCCACCCGTCGGTGGATGGGCAGATGTCCGAGGGGTGGACACATTGAGCCGAAGCGCGAGCTGGTCGGTTGACGGGGCGGAGTGCGGATCGTCAAATCCAAGCCTGTTCCCATGGGGGCCCGGTTGCTCAGGATCGCCCGTCTTCAGCCGCTGCGCGGAGCCAACCGCTATTCCAGGTCCTCGCTCCTGGCAGGCACTTTGGAGATGACGACGGCCGCGGGCGCGACGGAGCGCGGTCCGGCCATCGAGCGCTATCAGGCCATGCTTGGCGAGCTCGGCCTGCTGCCTGCCGACGCGCCCGGCGAGGACGCGCCGCTGCCCCGCGATGTCGAGGCCATCGCCGGAAGGATCCGCGGCGGGCTCGGGCTGGATTGGGCCTCGCCCGAGCCGCTTCCGGCAGGCGAGGCGCTGTTCCTGATCCCGCTCGACCCGGAGGAGCTTGCGGCCGGCATCGCCGAGCTTGCGGTCGGCATCGTCGCCGCCGCCCTGGCCGGGCAGCCGGGTGACGAGCCGCATCGGGGAAGGCTGCAAGCGCTGCGGGCGCTCCTCGACCGGCTCCGTCCCGACATCCAGATGCGCGCGGTGGAACGGGAATGCCGAAGGCGCGCCGTGCCGTGGCGGCTGCTGCCGTGGAGCGGCCGCATCACCCAGATCGGCGAAGGCTCGCGGCAGATCCGCCTGGATCTGACCGAAACGTCGGAGACGCGCCTGCATGCGAGCCGCACCGCATCCGACAAGGTCGCCAGCAATTTGCTGCTCGCCCGCCACGGCCTGCCGGTCCCCAGGCAGGTGGCGATCCAGCGGACCTCCGAGGCCTGGGCGGCAGCGACCCGGCTCGGCCCGCCCGTCGTGGTGAAGCCGCGCAGCGGGCGCAAGGGCAAAGCCGTCAGCACCGGCCTGCGCCAGCGGGCAGAGGTTGAGAAAGCCGCGCACGCCGCGCTCCTCGCCGACCCGCGCGCGGTCGTGGAGAAGCATATTGCGGGGCTTGACCACCGCATCCTGGTCGCCTTCGGCCAGGTCGTTGCCGTGTCGCAGCGGCGCCCCGCGCATGTCGTGGGCGACGGGCTTCACAGCGTCGCGGATCTCGTGGCGATCGAGAATCGCAACCCGGCGCGCTCGCCCGGCCTGACCACTATGCTCAGCCCCATCGTCGTCGACGCCGACACCCTTCGGCTGCTCGCGGCCCACAATCTCGATCTGCAGAGCGTTCCGCCGGCCGGCGACAGGATCGTGCTGAAATCGAGCGCCAACCGGTCCACCGGCGGCACCTCCGTCGACGTGACCACAAGAATCCATCCGGACAATGCGCGGATGGCCGTGCGCGCCGCCGAGATCGTCGGGCTCGACGTCGCCGGCATCGACTTCATCACGCCCGACATCGCGCAAAGCTACACGGAGGCCGGCGGCGGCATTTGCGAGATCAACTCCAGGCCCGCCTTCCGCACCCATCTTTCCGCGGCGGGCGGCGAGCCCGGGGCGGTTATCGACGGTTTTTTGGACGCCCTCCTCCGGAGGCATCCCAGCTGGCGCGTTCCCGTCGTCCTTCTCTACGGGAGCAAGCCGGCGGGCCGGGCGGGCGAGCTGGCGGAGCGCCTGCGCAGCGAGCATGGCCTGCGCGTCGGGATCGCCGGTCGCGAAGGTCTGGCAGTGGACGGCTTTGCCTTGCCGGCCCGGCCTAAATCGCTGCACGACGCACACATGCTGCTGACGGAGGATCCGACCGTCGGCATCGTGGTGATGGAGATCGAGCCGCAGCTCATGGCCGATGGCCTGGGACTTTCCGACGCCGACGTGGCGCTCGTGCCGCAGCATTCCGGGCGGGAAGACAGCGCCTCCTTCCTGGAGCACGTTGCGATCCTGGAGCGCGCCGGCGCAGTCATTGTCCCGGGCGAGGAGCCGGCCGCGGCCCTGAGAGCCCTCGCCGAGCGGAACCTGCTGGCGCGCTAGTCAGCCGGAGCATGCCGAGCAGCCCGCCAGAGGATGGCCATTTCTGATCGGTTCGGCGCGTGCTCGTTCTAGAGCACCTCGTTGTTCGGCCTTGTTCGGCATCGAGGATTTTCGCGGAAATCGCAGCGCGGTCGGCCTGTTACAGGAACGGCTTCATCTCGAACATCGGCCGGTCTGGGGTCTACGCGCTTCCGGCCGCGGCGACCCGCAGCGCCAGGTCGACCAGCGCGCGGTCGGCGCCGCGCGGGCCGATGAGCGACAGGCCGAGCGGCATGCCGTCCAGGCTGGCGAGCGGCATAGTGACCTGCGGCAGGCCGGAGAGGCCGGCAATGCACAGGATGGAGAGCGCCCGCTCGCGATAGGCCTGCAGCGCATCGCCCGCCAGGTCGCGCTGCGGCGCGATCGCCGGCGTGGTGGGCAGCATGAGCACGCCGTTTGAGCCGACGAGCTCCTCGACGCGGGCGCGCTGGCGCCGGCGTCTCTCTTCCGCGCTGCGTCGCACGTCCGGCGTTATGTCGCGGCCGTATTCGAAGCGCTCGCGCGTGCCGGGCGACATGTCGGGGTCGCGATCGGTGATCCAGGCGCCATGGGCTTTCCAGGCCTCCACGGCCTGCAGGTGGCGGAACGTCCAATACCAGTCTTGCAGGCCTTCCGGCGCCACGGTGACGTGCTCGGCCGGCCCGAGCGGCGCTTCGACCATGGCTTCGGCGGGCTTCAGGGCCTCGCGCTCCCGGTCGGAAACGAGCTTGGCGAAAGTGTCGTCGGCCCGCAGCAGCCGGCCGATCTGAAATTCCTGCTTGTCGTCGCCTAAGAAGACCGGCGCGACTTTGCCGAAAATGGCCGGCTTGTCGGCGAAATAGCCCGGCGTGTCGAAGGACGGGGCGAGCGGCATGGTGCGGTCGAGCGGCACGCGGCCATGCGTCGGCCTGATCCCCCACAGCCCGCAATAGCTCGCCGGAGCACGCACGGAGCCGCCGGTATCCGAGCCGATAGCGAAATCGGCGAGGCCGGCGGCGACCGCCGCTGCGGAGCCGGACGAGGAGCCGCCCGTGATCCGCCCCTCGGCACGGACATTGATCGGCTCCGGAAAATGCTTGTTCTGGCCGTTCATCGAGAAGGCGAGCTCGTCGGTCTGGGTTTTGCCCACGAATCGCGCGCCCGCCTTCAGCATGGCGGTGACGATGGAAGCGCTCTCGGTGTGGATGGGGCTTTCGGTTGCCTTGATGGGGCTGCCGCAGCCGGTCGGATAGCCGGCCACGTCGTAGAGGTCTTTCACCGCGAAGGTGAGCCCCTTCAGCGGGCCCGTTGCGGCGGCGGGCACTTCGACCGCCTTATAGGGCAGGAAAGCATTCACCGGGTCGTTCTTTACGAGCATTGGAGTCGTCCTTGGCACAGGCTCAGCCGACAAGGGTGGCGATATAGCCGGCTTTCTGCACCGCGGCGATGAGCTCGTCGATCTCGACGCTGTCGCCGGCCTCCACCACGACGCTGTGAGCCGCCGGATCGGCATGCACGCTGATCACGCCGGGGACCAGGCGGAGGGCGTTCTCCACGGTCTCGACCGAGCCGGGCGAGGCGATTTCCTGGATGGTGAGACGGATCGGACGCATTGCCACCACTTTCGTGATTGCCACGAGGGCCGGAGCTACACCATCCGCCGGCGCCGAGCGCAATGGCCTTTGCGCCGCGAAATCCCCAGTGCAATAGTACGACATGGCAATAAAACCTACCCGCCGGGATCTGCTGATCGGCCTCGGAGCGGTCGGGGCCCTGCCCCATTTGCCTGTCCGCGCGTGGTCGGCGCAGGCGCTGCCGCGTCCGTCCCTCTTCGTGGACGAGAAAGGCGGCGACGACGGCCGCGACGGGCGCACGCCGGATACGGCATGGCGGACGCTTGCCCGCGTGAATCGGCTGGGCAGCGGCGCGGCCGGCGAAGTCGTCGGCCTCGCCCGGGGCGGCCTCTGGCGGGAGGCTCTTTACGTGCCGGCGCCGCGAATGACCTTCGTTCCCTACGGCGCCGGGGCAAAGCCGATCATTTGCGGGGCGGAACTGAAGGTCAGGTGGATCGAGGACGGCCCGTTGGATTCCGCGCGCCGGCAAAGCCGGTCATGGCGAACCTATTCCGTCAGACAGGAAGAGGATCCCGGCGAGCAGGTCTTCGTCGACGACATGCGGCTCAGTCCCGCGACCTCGCGCCGCGATATGGAAGAGAGCAGCTTCTGGTGGGACGCGGCCGGCGGGCGGCTGCATGTTCGCTTGCGCCGCGATGCCGATCCGGCCGGACATCGGATCGAGGTCAGCAAGGAAGCGCTCTGCTGCGAGATCGCCGGGATTGCGGATGTGACGGTGCGCGACATCGTCTTCGAGAAGGCCCGGCGTTGGGGCCTGAAGGGACGCGACGGCGCAGCCCGGCTCAAGGCGATCGGCTGCGAGTTCCTCCGCAACGGCGGCAACGGCATCCATGTCGGTGACGGGAGCAACGCCGGCGAGAAAACGATCGAGAACCCGGACGTGGCGGTGATCGGATGCCGCGCGGCCTGGAATCTGGGGAGCGGGATCGTCGGGCTCAATCGTGTGACCGGGATGCGCATCCTCAGGAGCGTCGCCCACCACAATTGCCAATCCGAAAGCCCCGGCGATTTTTCCGGCAACATCCGGATCATATCGGACTTCGTTCCGGGCACCGAAGAGGTGCCGCAGAACCGCCCTGCGGACTGCCTGATCGAGCAATGCGTGTCGCATTCGGCCGGCAAGGACCCGGACGGCAGGACCATCGTGTCGTCCGAACGCGGTCACGGCATCTGGCTCGACACCGCCGGACCGCGAAGTTTTGTCCGCAACTGCCGCTCGTTCGGCAATGCGAAATCCGGCGTTTACTACGAATGGGGCGGCCCCGATTGCTCGGGCGGGCTGGAAGGCAATCTCGCCTACGGCAACGAGACGGGGGTCCTTCTCGCCCGGCGCACCTCCGGCGCGGTCGTCCGCAACAATACGGCGCTCCACAACGGCAACGGCCTGTGGATCACCGGAGAATGGGGCGGCGAGCGGGACCTCTACGGTTTTCGCGACAACGAAGTTTACAACAACATCGCCGTCGACAACCGCATCGAGCTGCTCGTCAGCTGGGGGGCCGAGGCATCCGGCAACCTGTTCCATCACAATTGCTTCGGCCGCCAACGCCAGGACTTCGTATCCTGGGGCCTGGACAATCGCCTGGACACCTATGACGCGTTGGAACGGGCCTACGGCGCGCCGATGCACAACGTTGAAGCAGACCCGGTGCTGGTTCTATCGGAAGCGGGAGAGCTTTCGGTCTCCCCCGGCTCGCCGATCAAAGGCGCCGCCGCCGATGGGAGCGATCTCGGCGCCGATCCAAGCAGTGTCGCGCAAGTGAATGCCCGCTGATTTGCCGGCGCGCAGATCTGAGGTGCGGGCGCGAAGGAGATCACCAGAGGCCGACAAGCCAGCCGAACAGCCAGGCGAGGAATGTCAGCCAGGCAAGCGTCGTTGCCAAGCAAAGCATCGCCAGCGCGTTAATCGCCAGCCGTTCCCGCAGCGGAATCTCGTCCGGCACAGCTTCCGAGCCTGAGGCCGCGCCCCCCTGATAGTGCTTTTCGTCTCCTGTCGAGCTCATGGTCGCGCCTGCTTTGCCTTGGCGCGATATGTCTAAGAGGACAGCGGTGGTGCGGGTAAGTTTAGTAAAGTTTTAGTTAATTCGCGTGGACATCTGGTTGCCCCGCTTTGGTATAGTTAATGATCTATTTCGATTTTAACCAAATTGTCGAGCAGTCATACGCCGCAGCGCCACCCCGTGTAGGATCGTCGGAGCGTTGCAGGCGACCACCGGGTCGGCGAGATGGCCTAGATTCGCTGTGCCAACCGAACCG
Organism: uncultured Alphaproteobacteria bacterium; assembly: GCA_963846475.1. Taxonomy (GTDB): domain Bacteria; phylum Pseudomonadota; class Alphaproteobacteria; order Rhizobiales; family Afifellaceae; genus DASWJZ01. Next base: position 1,734,945 of record CAWJVZ010000004.1, read on the forward strand.
GTGCATCCGAGGATGATCGCGGTCGCGGAACCGATCGTCAGGAAACGAGTGAACATGGTCGGGATAGCTGTCCATACGGGAAATTTCGCCGCGCCGCATCATCAGCCGCTTTCCCGTGCGCCTCGCCCTGCAAATCGGACTCCCCCCCGTTCTGCGAATGGGCGCGGAACGCCATGAGGGTACTCGTCGTCGGCCAGACGCCGCCGCCCATTACCGGGCAGGCGGTCGTCATCGCGCAAATCCTGGACGCCGATCTCCCGGGCATTTCGCTGCGGCACGTGCCGATGCGCTTCTCCGCCGAAGTCGACGAGATTGGCCGCTTCCGCTGGAAGAAGCTCGTTGAGCTCGCCCGCGTCGTGGCCCTCATCGCCTGGGAACGCCTGCGCTGGCGGGCGGACGTCCTCTTCTACCCGCCGGCGGGCGGCAACAGGATCCCGATCGCCCGCGATATCGTCATCCTGCTGCTGACGCGCTGGATGTTTCGTTTCACTGTCTTCCACTTCCACGCCCTTGGCATCGGAGCCGTTTACAACAACGCGCCGGCGCTGCTGCGGCCATTCTTCCGCTGGGCCTATTCCGGCGCCGACCTCGCCATCAGGCCCGCCGGCCGGGGCGGTCACGACGCGACCCCGCTCCGTGCCGCTCGTGAGATCGTGATCCCCAACGGCGTGCCTGACGAGGCGAGATCGGTCGCCCTCGACCGGCCTCGGGCTCGTCCCGCCACGATTCTCTACCTAAGCCAGATCTCGCCGATGAAGGGTGTCCTCACGCTTCTTCAGGCAGTGAAGATCATCGCGACGACCAGGCCGGGATCCCTGGTGGCCAACATCGTCGGGCCGTTTGCCTCCGATGCTATTCGGCGAGAGGTCCAGTATACTATCGACGATCTCGGGCTGCGCGAGATCGTGACGCTGCCCGGCGAGCTCAGCGGCGCGGCAAAGGCCGCTGCCTATGCATCAGCGGATATTTTTTGCTTCCCGAGCTGCCATCCGACCGAATCCTTCGGCCTGGTAGCGATCGAGGCGATGAGCTTTGCGTTGCCCGTCGTCGCCTCCGATTGGGGCGGCATTCGCGAAATCGTCGACGATGGGGGGACTGGCCTCCTGTTTCCCCCCGGCGACGACCTGCGCCTCGCCGAAGCCCTGGACCGGTTGATCTGCGACCCGGAGCTCCGGGTCGCCATGGGCAGGCGGGGCCGCCAGAAATACCTGGAAAACTTCACCACGGAACGTTTCCTGGATCGCCTCGGCGCTGCGCTGCGCTCGCTCCGGGCAAGTCCGGATGCGGCGCTGAAGCGCGCGGCTTCGGCATAGTTTGGAGGAAGAGCGGATGGCAATCAGGACAATTGCGGACTGGCAGGCTGCTCCGAACCTGCCGGCCCGCCGCGCCGCCGATCTCGGCCCAGCCGGCGGCTGGCAGGCTGCCGCAGAGGATTCCGGATTTCGACAGCTCTTCGATCTCATCGGCCGCTACCGCCTGCTCTTCGGCCTGCTGATCCTCGGCTGCGTGCTCGCCGGAATCGCGGTGTCGCTTTCGATGCCGCAACGCTACGTCGCCCGGGCAGTAGTGCTAATCGAGGGACGCCCGCAGCGCGTCATCGATATCGCGCCCGTCCTCGACACGTCGCCGCCCAACCCGTTTGCGATAGAGACCGACATGGCAAGCGAGCGTGAGCTGATCCTCTCCAAGAAGGTGCTCATGCCGGTCTTCTCGCAGCTGAATGTCGCCGAAGACGCGGACTACGTGAAGGAGCCCGGCTGGCTGGCCTCGTTTTTCCCGAAGGCCGAGGCCGGCTTGGACCGCGAGACACAGCGGGCCAAGATTTATGAGGCCTTCGCCAAGAACGTCGACGCGACGAATGTCGGCCCGTCGCGGGCCATCGAGATCGCCTATCAGGCGGAAAGTCGGGCGCGCGCCGTCGAGGTCGTCAACGCGATCGCCGACCAATATGCCGCCCTTTCCGGCAACGAGCGGGGGCAGGCCAGCCAGATGGCGCTGCAGAGCCTCCTCGACCGGGTGGACGGGCTGCGCTCGGACGTAGCGGAAGCCGAAGCGGCGGTTGAACGCTACCGCGCCCAGGAAAATTTGCCGACGAGCAGCGGCGCCGACGTCAGTGAGCAACGCATGATCGAGCTGAACAGCCGGCTCGTCGCTGCCCAGTCGCAGGTCTCCTCGCTCGCCGCGCAGCTTCGCGCGGCGCGCGACGCGGGCGTGGATTCCGACGCCGCCGCGGCGGTCCTGGCGTCTCCCGTCATTCAGCAGCTGCGCGTCCGCGAGGCTGCGCTGCAAGCCGAGGCGGCCGATCTCGCCACCACCCTCGGGCCGGCTCATCCCGGGCGGGGGCGGAATGCCGCGGCTCTCCAGCAGATTCGCGCCAATCTCGCCGCCGAGACGCGCAAGGTCCTCCGCCAGCTGGAAAGCCAGCTGGCCGCGGCCGAAGCCGAAGAGACCGCCGTGCGACAGACAATCGGCGAGGTCGAGGAAGAGGTCGCCTCCAAGCAGACCGCCGAGGTGCGGCTTCGCGAGCTGACGCGCGAGGCGGACGCCAAGCGCGGCCTCTATCAGCAGTTTCTCAACCGCGTCGAAGAGGTGTCGCACCAGATCGGATTGCAGACCTCCTACGCAAGCGTCATCTCTCCGGCGGCCACCGCGAGTCGGTCGCTGGCCCGCCTCATCCCCATCTTCGGGGCCGTTGTCATCGGCACCATGATGGCATTTTCCGCCGTGCTGCTGCGGAGCGCGATGGCACGCGGCTACGAATCCTTGTCGGACCTTGAGCCGATGATCGCCGGCAGGCTCCTCGGGCTGCTGCCGGCGGTCGGCCGCAAGGCGCTCGCGCCGTCCTTCAACCCGCGGCGCGACGCCAACGCCTATCTGGAGGCTATGCAGGGCCTGCGCGCCTACTTCCGGGCCAACGAGCCGCAGCCGAGCGTAATCCTGTTCGCCTCCTCGCTGGCGGAAGAAGGCAAGACCACGGGGGCGCTGACCTTCGCCCGGCTGTCGGCCTTTGCCGGCCAGAAGGTGCTGCTCCTGGAAGCCGATCTCCGCCGCCCGCGCCTGGCCAGAATGATCGGGGCGAGCGGCCCCGGCCTCGCCGAAATCCTCAGCGAGGAAATCGCCTGGAGGGAGGCGGTCCGAACCGAACGGGAGTCCGGGCTCGACATCATCGCGGCCGGCAATCCAGCCGCGTCGGGGCCGCATCTTCTCGATTCCGGCGAGATCGAGGCCCTGCTCAGTGCGTTCCGCAAAGCCTACGATGTCGTCGTGATCGACACGCCCCCCGCCCTCGCCGTGGCCGATGCGAGGGTGCTCGCCCCGTTGGCGGAATTCGTCATCTACCTGATCCGCTGGAGGAGCACGCCGCGCCGCAGCGCCCGCATGGGACTGGATCTGATCAGCAGGGCGACCGACGCGCCGATCGGCGTGGTGTTGAGCCACGTCAGCCGGCCGGCGGAAGCGCCCTATGGCTTCCAGAGGTCCTACGGATCGCGCCGCCCCGCTCGTGACCCTGCCCCGGTGCACGCACCCGCGTGAGGCGAAGGGGAGATCTCGCGGTGCGAGACGAAACGGCAGCCGACCGGCGTCAATCCGCGGCCGCGAGGCGGGCGGAAATCGCCTGGACGGGCATCGTCTGCGCCATGATTCTCGCCTTCATGCCGCTGGTTCCAAGAGCCGGCGTCCTGTCGCTGGACGCCTCTCCCTCGCGGCTGATGGAACTGGGCCTGCTCGCCCTCGCCTTCATCGCAGCCTTCATCTTCGCGCCCCCGGCGCGGCTGATCGAAATTGCCTCGCGGAATGCCGGCCTCTCGCTTGTCGTCGGAAGCTTTGCGGTCTGGGCGGCGCTCACGTCCGTTTTCGCCGGGAAGTCGCCGACCGGCATCGTCAAGGCGGCGGAGCTCCTGGCGCTCGTTCTCGTCGCCTATGCCAGCAAGGCCGATCCCAATCTGCGGCCCGGCTCGACACCGCGCATCGTCGCGCTCGCGGTGGTCGGCGCGACGCTCCTTCTCCTCGCCGCCAATATCCCGATCTACGGCGAGCTGCTGCCGATGCTGCCGACGGAAGGCGAATACCGGGTCCGGCTGATGCTCGGGTTCAATCACCCGCTCGCCTCGGCGCTTCTGCTGGCGATCGGCATGGTCGCAGTGCTGTTTGCACGATTGCCCGTGCTGGTGCTTGTCGCTTTCGAGATTGCCCTGGGCACGCTCTTCGTCCTGTGCAATGCCCGCGGCCTCACCTTGGGAGCGATCCTGGCGCTCATCGCGGCCATAGGGGTTTCCAGCCGCCCCGCGCCGCGCGCGGCGCTCACCATCGTTCTGCTTATGGCCGGGGCTGCCATATCCATCTATCTCAGCCTGCAGGAGGGGTTTGCTGCGAGGTTCATGGCGCTGGCGGGAGACGATGCGACGCTCAACGGGCGAACGGAGCTGTGGAGCCTCGTCCTGCGCGTGGCTTCAGAGCATCTGCTGAGCGGGGTAGGCTATTTCAACCTGCGCTACCACATCATCGACACGTTCAGCTGGTCCGGCTCGGCGCACAATTCCTTTTTCGAGGTGCTGGCCGGCACCGGTATTCTCGGCGCTGCTCTGTTCTTCTTGTTCCTGTTTATCTGGCTCGGACGGAGCATCTCTTTGCGGGACGGATTTCTCATCGCTCTGTCACCGATCCTCCTGATCGAGAGCATGCTCAATTCCATTCTCTTCATGCCGGGCTTTGCTTTCTTCGTGCTGGTGATGGCTCTCGCCCGGCCATTGCCGGGCGGCTCGTGGGATAGCGCCGTGGAAGCCGCGGCGCCGGCCCGCAGGCTCCGCCGGCCGCACCTCTCGCCGACCTAGCACGCGCCGCGTTCCGCGCCGCTCGCGCGCGGCTGCCGCGCGGCTGCCGCGCGCGATGTTCGGGTGAAGGAATTCCTATATGGTCCCGTTACCATTGGGTTTTCCGGGACAATGCTCGATGCCGAACATCGCCCGAACATCGCATGCTCTAGAACGAGCATCGGCCGAACCGATCAGAACAAGTCATCCTCGCGCGGGTTGCTCGGTCAGCGTCTCCGCCAGATGAAGGAAGCGACCCGCACCCAATGGGGCCAGAGCGCGCCGCGCTCCCATCCCATGCGCGGCGCCAGGCGCTTGAACCACAGCCGGTAATACGGAATGTCCAGCGCGGTCGCGTAAAGGCGAAGCCACAGCGCTCGCGCGCGGCTGACGCGATCGCGACAGACGAGAATGGAGCTCGACGGCCGTTCTTCGCCCCCAAGATCGCTCTTGTACCTGCCAATACGCCCCGCCGAGATCGATCTCGCGATAGCCGTGCTGGATGGCAGCTTCGGTCATCATCACGAAACCCACGCGGCCGAGCCCATGCCGCTCCCACTCTTCGGCAACGAGGCGGGCCGGCAACAGCCAGAACAGCCGCTCACCCAGCCCATAACAATATTGGTACGATATCGCCCGGCCGTTTGCCCTCAGCACGACCAGCAGCAGCCGGCCCTGCCTGGCCATTTCCTGAAGCAAGGCTTGATGGAATTGCAGCGCTCGAGGCCAGTCAGAAAAGTGTCCGCCCTCGCCCTGCGCTTGCCATTGCTGCGCATGCATTTCGACGAAATCGCCGAAGACGGCCGGGGCTTCGGCCTCATCGGAGATCACTTCGACTGCGCAGTTGAATTCGCGTGTGAGCCGGTTCCAGGTGCGGCGGAAGTTCTGGCGGTGATTCCTGCTCAACGAAGCGAGATACGCCTCGAAGGAGTCCGGCAGGCTGAGCTGTGAAGAGGTCCCGCTCGGCGATTCCTCGGGCGGAGGAAAGCAGTTGCGGCGGGCGATGTCGCCGAGGATGTCCCTGATCTCGGGCTGCCCGGTCAAGGCGCCGAACTGCACCGCATGGCACGAATCCACCCGGAAGAGATGGTTCAGAACGGCTTCCAAGGCCGTGGCAAGGGCGTCAGGCTCGATCGGCAGGGAAAGGCTGGCAATGCCGAAATCGGCGCAGACCTGTTTGGCCACGCGGCTGCCGGAGGCGAACCATGGATGATCTTCGTAAAAGAGCGGCAGGATCCCGGCGAGCGCGTCTCCCCGCCTGATGACGAACAGACGCAAAGTGCGGCCGGCCCCGTAGGTGGCGAGCCAGGTCCGCACCCAGCGATAGGAGTGGAAGATCTCCGCCCGCTGGCGGACATGAAAATCGTCCCACTCCGTTTCGCCGACGCCGCAATCGGCCAGACTGTCGAAACAGGCGACCGTCAACGGGCGATCAACCGCCATGAGCATTCTGGGCGACCTCAGGGCTTGCGACGTGGCCGCGCCGGAGCGGCCTCAACAGGCTTGCGCAGGCGATCATGGCGGCGGGGATGAGGACGAGAGCGCTGGCGGCGAGCGCGGCGGCGGCTCCCTGCAGGCCGGCCAGCCAGACACCGAGGACGCCGAAGATCGCGGCCACCAGTCCGGAGGCAAGGGCCGGCCAGAAGATCAGGTCGAATTGCCGGAGCGCGCGAAGCACCACGTTTACGGAAGCGTCGATCAGGAAGAAGCCGATCGACGCCATCACGGCCACATAGAAGTAGAACACATTGCCTGTGTAGATAGGATCCGGGAAGACAAGCGCTACAAGCGGCGGCAGGATCGGCCAGAGCAGCAGGCCCGCGGCGAGCGAAAGCGCCAGAACCCCGGCGAAGGTCCAATAAAGGACGCGCTTTATGTCGGCGGGCGTCCAGCGGAGCGCAGCCCGCGATATGTGCGGCTGCAGGAACATGCTGGTGATGCCGCACAGCTTGGCGATCGGCAACCCCACGATCATGGCTGCCCGGTGAACGGCGGCGATCTCCAGGCCTCCGATGACCGCCAGGAGCGGAGCATAGAGATCGCGGGAGGCGTAGGCCGAGAGCGCGTTGAGAAGACCCCAGCCGGCGAGCGGCCGGTGCTCCCGCAGGATTCCGCGCCAGCTGCCGTCTAGAATCGCGCGGGCCGTCTCGGCCGCCCCTATTTTCATGGCAACGAGGCACAGGACCCCTCCGGCTGCGCTGGCGAGCCCCGATACGGCCAAGCCCGTCCCGGCCGACAGCCGGCCGGTCAGGTAGAGCAGAACCAGGCCGGCCAGCATGAGAGCGGCGGCGGCTACGCTGCCGACAAGCGCCAGGGCGATCCGCGACTGCAGATACGCCGCACGGCGCGCGTACCAGCCAAGGACCATGCCGGGCAGGCCGAGCATGGCGCCCGCCAGAGCATAGGCGACGCTCACGCTGAATGCAGCGGAGATCAGAGCGAGGAGTCCCAGCGCGGCTCCCGCACAGATGCTTGCCACGGCCAGGGCTGCCAGTGCCCTGACGAGATACAAGTGTGCGTCCTCAGTCGATCGCTGCGCGCCGACGACTGCCATCGGCTCTAGCAGAACGGCGTAGATGACCAGATATGCGACACCCTGGAGGGACGCGGCCACGGCGAACGAGCCGAACTCCACCGGGACAAGCAGCATTGCCAAGGCGACCTGCAGGGCCAGAGAGCCGAACGACGTCACGCCCTGATCGAACAGAGCGAGTCCGAACTGGCTGGCGCCGCGCCGGCCAAGCAGTTGCGGCGCACGCTCGGAGGTCTCGTTGCCCTCTTCGAGAAGCATGCCGGGATTCAATGCGTATAGCGGGTAAGCCGCAGCAATCTCGAGCGGACCGGCGCGGGCAGCGATGCGACGACCGCGCGGGCCGCAGGTTTCACCTTTCCTTCGAAGAACCGCCCATGCAGACGGCCGAGGAAGGACAGCGGGACGAGCCGGTTCGCGACCGGCCTGACATGGTCGGTCCATTCGAGCTTGAATGGGTCGGCGGGCGGGCCGTAATCGTACGCCGTCACGCCCTGCGCGGCGCACCACTCGATCAATTCCGTCACCACGATCCGGCCGACGCTCTGCGCGGCCCGATCCGGCCGATAGGCCCGGACGAAGCAGTAGAAGCGGTCGCGATAGTGAAATCCGGAAGCGACGGCGACCGGCTCCGCGCCGATTCGCAGCACCCCGAGCGCACTGCCCAGCCCTGTCGTGTTCATCAGCGAGCAGATGGTCGTGTCCAGAGCGTCGGTCCCGACCCGGCTGACCAGCCCGCGTTCCCGGACCCAATCCTTTTTCCAGCTCAACGCGAGGCTCATCAGCATTTTCGCGCTTGGCCCGGCCTGATGGACCTGGAATTCGTACCCTTCCTCCTGCTGCAGGCGCTTTCGACGGCGGCGTCCGTCGCGAAAGCCTGCGGGAAGCCCGCCATTCGCGTTGAGAAGCGGGCCTTGCGGGCCGAGCGGGATCCAGGGGGCGATCTGCGGCGATTCGCTGGTTGCGCCGATCCGATCGAGCGCGACGTCGAGGCTTGTGCCCTGGGGAACCCGGCGCAGCGCGACAAGGTCGACGCGGTGATGCCGGCGCAGCAGGGAGAAGCCCGTCCGCAGGCCCTCCGGCGTGACCTGCCGCCCCACGATGTGGGCATACTCGGCCAGCTGTTCGCCGAGAATGCGTGCAACCGTGAGGCCACTTTCGCGCCCGATCGACAAGGGGAGGAAGAAATCCGCGCCGCCCGGCTCATGAGAGGTCAGCAGGAGCGGCACCCGCCCTATCGCCTTGTCGTAGGCGGCGGCGGCGCGCGCCCAGGCCGGCGTCTGGAAATACGCCAGGTCATCCGCCGACAAGCTGTCCCGCTCCCATGCGCGGACCGCAGGAGAATCGTCCCAGGGATCGCATGCCTGGACTTCGGCGAGGGGATTGGACTGGAGAGCTTCGCCCTCGGGGATGGCGGCAAATGAAGCGGACAATTTTGGGCCCCAGCGACTCGGGTCGTCCCGGCAGTGCGAGACGCCTCAACCTGTTGGAAAGGCCCTGATCTCACAAGGGAAAGCGGGGGCTATGGTTTACTGCGGAGGCCCGGCCGCCGGCCGTCGCGGCAGCCCGCGCGACGGCTCAGTAGGCGTGCTTCGAGGCAACCATTTCGCGCGCCGACCTCAACAGGATCACCAGATCCATCGCCAGCGAGGCGTTGCCGACATAGTGGAGGTCGAGGCTGACCCGCCGCTGCATGTGGTGGACGCTCGGCGTTTCCCCCCTTGCACCCTGCACCTGCGCCAATCCCGTCAGGCCGGGCCGGGCGGCGAACCGCGCCGAATATTCGGGAATATAGGCCGCGTAGGCCTCGTCGAGAGGAAGAGGATGCGGGCGGGGCCCGACCAGCGACATGTCGCCCTTCAGCACGTTGAAGAGCTGCGGCAGCTCGTCGATGCTGCAGCGCCGGATGAAACGGCCCAGCAAGGTCACGCGCGGATCGCGCCGCCTGGCCTGGGCGAACGGCGCCGCCGCGACGTCGTCGATGCGCATCGAGCGGAATTTAAGGACTTCGAAGGGCTGCTTGCCGGTCCCGTTCCGCGGCTGCCGGAAAAAGACCGGGCCTTTGCTTGTCGCCTTGATCAGCAGCGCCGTTTCGACAAGCAGGGGCGCAAACACAACCAGAATAGAAAGAGCGAACAGGACGTCCACAGCCCGTTTGGCCGGCGAGCCGAGATACGGACTCTTGGGAACGTCATCCGGGGATGGGGAGGCGAGCGGCGGCTCATCCGGAGGGATGCTGCTGGACGGACGGGAACTCGACGCAAACGCAGCGCCAATATCAGCCACGCGAAACATAAGGCTACCACTTAACGCTTCCTTAACTATTACGGCAGCGGCAGCCGCGGATCAAGAGGAGGAGCCTTACACGCGCTCCAAATACGGCGAGGAAGTCTGCAATCCCGCTGCAGGCGGGCGGTGAGAAACAGGTCTTGTGCCTGGGCAGCGGTCAAACGTCGCCCAGCGTTAACGATGATTTAGGAATGCGCGGCAGCTCTCTTCAATTTTAGCCAAATTGCTTGAGTGCAGCTCTAAGCCAATATTGGACGACCGGAGAAGATGGCTACGATCAACCACAGCGAACGCCAGCTGCAGCAGAATGCGGTGGCAACGTGAATCCCCGTCCAGACGCGCTCCATATCGAAGCGGGCCTCGCGCAGCATGACGTTGCGGGCCTAAAACTCGATTACCTCACGCCAGACGAATTCGTGCGGCTGCTGCTCGGCCGCAGCGTCGTCGGCCCGGGCTATTGTTGCGTGCCGAACGCGCATCAATGCGTCGAGGCGCACAAGGACCCGTCGTTCGGTGAGGCGGTGAGCGCCGCAACCTTTCGCCTTTCCGACAGCCGGATCCTCGATCTGGCGCGGCGCTTTCTCTACGGCGTTCCCGCTTTGCCGACGCTGAAAGGCGCCGACCTCCTCCTCCACGTCGCCCGCGCGGCCACAGCGGAAGCCAGGCGGATCGGCTTCTTCGGCGGCAGCGAAGAGACGCTGGCGAAGCTGGAGCGGCGCCTCCGGACCGAGATACCGGGCTGCGAGATCGGCTACAGCTTCTCCCCGCCCTTTGGCGGGCTTTCGGAGCTCGGCGATGCCGGCTTTGCCGAGGCCATCAATCGGGCCGGCATCGACATCCTGTTCGTCGGCCTGGGCTGCCCCAAGCAGGAATGGTGGATGTACCGCAATCGTCATCGGGTGCAGCCGTTCATGCTCGGCGTCGGGGCGGCCTTCGATTTCGTCGCCGGGACCAAACGCGCCTCGCCCGATTGGGTGCACCGGATGGGGCTCGAATGGCTCTATCGCTTCGTGCAGGAGCCGCGGCGTCTTTGGCGACGCTATGTGGTCTACGGCCCGCTGTTCATCCGGCTCGTGCTGCAGCAGAAGTTGTCCCGGTAGAATCGCCAGCCAGCCGGCTGAGTGGGGCGCTACGACCTGTCGGCGTTGACCACGCCGTCGAGCTCGGCTTCGCAATCGTCCAGCTTGACCCGCCACTGCCGCATGCTGTCGCGATCGCGGAATGTTACCGTGCGGTCGTCGATCGTCTGGTTGTCGATGGTGATGCACATCGGCGTGCCGATCTCGTCGTTGCGGCGGTAGCGCCGGCCGATCGCATCCTTCTCGTCGTATTGCACCGCATGTCTCTTGAGCAGGCCGCCATAGAGGCTGCGGGCGATGCCGGTCAGCTGCTCGTCCTTGACCAGCGGAAGCACGGCGGCCTTCACCGGCGCCAGGCGCGGATGGAGGTGCAGCACGGTGCGTTCCTGCATCTTGTCGGCGCCGGCCTGCACAGCTTCGACGCGCAACGCGTCGCAGAGAAACGCCAGCAAAGCGCGGTCGATGCCGGCCGACGGCTCGATGACATGCGGCACGTAGCTTTCCCCCGCCTGTTGGTCGAAATAGCGAAGGTTCTTGCCGCTGCCGCGGAAGCGCGGCGTGCCGTCCGGGTTGGTTTCCACCGCCAAGGGATTGCTCGCCGGGTCGAGCTTTCCCTCCATGTGGCTGCGAAGATCGAAATCGCCGCGGTGGGCGATGCCTTCCAGCTCGCCGAACTCTCCGGCGGGGAGGAACGGAAAGGCGTATTCGATGTCGGCCGTGCCGCGCGAGTAGTGGCTGAGCTCAGATTTTTCGTGGTTCCGGAGCCGCAGGTTTTCAGAGGAGAGGCCTAGCCCCGTATACCAGTTGAGGCGCCGATCCCTCCAGTATTCGTACCATTTCTCGGATTCCGCGGCAGCGCAGAAAAACTCGATCTCCGCCTGCTCGAACTCGCGCGAGCGAAAGATGAAGTGGCGCGGCGTGATCTCGTTGCGAAAGCTCTTGCCGATCTGGGCGATGCCCAGCGGCAGCTTGTGGCGAGAACTGTCCAGCACGTTCTTGAAGTTGATGAAGATGCCCTGGGCGGTTTCCGGACGGAGGAAAGCCGTTTCGCTCTCCGACACGAGCGGCCCGACATGGGTCTGAAACATCAGGTTGAACTCGCGCGGCTCGGTGAGCGTGCCGGCCTCCGCGGCGTGCGGCGCGAGAACGGAGGCGAGGAGGTCGACCCCCAAGCGGTCGAGCGACAGGAACTCGCCTTCGAAGGTCAGCGCGTCGATCTGCCGGGACCGCAATCCGAACAGTTTCGCCGCCCGTTGCCGCACCGTCGCTTCTTCGTCCTCGCTGTCGGGCGGAACCGTGACGAAGACGCGCCGGCCGGAGGCGGCGGCCCAGCGGCCGCGCAGCTGGTCGTAGCGATAGCGGAGCTTGGTCTCACGGCAATCGACCATCAGATCGTGGAAGAGGTCGTAATGGCCGGAGGTCTTCCACACCTGCGGGTGGGTGATGATCGTGGTCTCCACGCCGACCATTTCATAGGAGGCCGGCGCCCCCGGCGGCTGGACCAGCGGATTGTGACGCGACACCATGTCCGACCACCAGGCGTCGCGGATGTTGCGTTTCAAGGCGACGCCGAGCGGGCCGTAGTCCCAAAAGCCGTTCGAGCCGCCGTAGATCTCGCCTGCCTGGAAGATGAATCCGCGCCGTTTGCAAAACGACAGGAGCTCGGAGAGAGACAGCATTCGGGCCCCTATTCCTGCGCCGTGGCATGATCATGCGGGCCGCCGGAGAGTGAAGCGAAAATGGTGGGCGCGACAGGGATCGAACCTGTGACCCCTACGATGTCAACGTAGTGCTCTCCCGCTGAGCTACGCGCCCTGATGGGGGGTCTGCCGCCTTGGCGGCCGGGCCGATATAGCTTCTGCCCCCAGGCGGCGCAAGGCTCTCGCTCTTCCCTCAGGCGGCGATCAGCCGGCCGATCTCGCCGACCAGGTCGCGCAGGTGGAACGGCTTCGACAGAATCTTGGCGTTGCGCGGCGCCTGCATGTCGGGATTGAGCGCCACCGCGGCGAAGCCGGTGATGAACATGATCTTCAGGTCCGGGTCGAGCTCGCTCGCCTTGCGGGCAAGCTCGATGCCGTCCATCTCCGGCATGACGATGTCGGTCAGGAGCAGGTGGAACGGCTCTTCCCGCAGCCGCTCATAGGCGCTCAGCCCGTTGTTGAAGGATACGACCTGATAGCCGGCGTGCTCCAAAGCGCGGGTGAGGAAGCGGCGCATGTCCTCGTCGTCTTCGGCGAGCAGGATACGGGCCATCAGGCGTCCCCGGAAAGGCTGGTCGATCGCATTCATGGCTGCACAATGGTGCGGCTCAGTAAATATCGGGTAAGCGCGGCCCTCGCAACGCGGCGAACGCGCCGTCCGGCTGTGGACAGCGCCGCCCGGGCGCGGCAGATTGGCGGGCGGGAATGCAGGGTGTGATCGATGCGTGACGAGGCGGAGAGCGGGCCGGCGACGGCGGAGTCCATGCCGCCGGCCTGCGAGATCCACCTGCCCGAGGAGCAGACGGTTCCCTTCGTCTTCAACTCGCCGCACAGCGGCCGCTACTATCCCGGCGACTTCCTTGCCGCCACCTGCCTCGACCGGCAGGAAATCCGCCGCTCCGAGGATCTCCTGGTCGACCGGCTGTTCTCGCCGGTGGTCCAGCTCGGCGCGCCGCTGATGAGCGCCGTCTATCCGCGCGCCTATCTCGACGTGAACCGCGAGCCCTACGAGCTCGACCCAAAGATGTTCGCCGGCCGCCTGCCCTCCTTCGCCAACATCCGGTCGCTTCGCGTCGCCGGCGGCCTCGGCACGATCCCGCGCGTCGTCAGCGACACCGCCAACATCTACCGGGGACCGCTTCCGGTGGAGGAGGCCCTCGGCCGCATCGAGCGGATCTACCGGCCCTATCACGATACGCTGCGGCGTCTCCTCGCGCAGACGCATGTGGCTTTCGGCCTGGCCGTGCTGGTCGACTGCCATTCGATGCCGTCCAACATCCGCGGCAGCGGCCAGATGCGGCTCCGCCCCGATTTCGTGCTGGGCGACCGTTTTGGGGCGAGCTGCATGCCGGAACTGACCGACCGGGCCGCTTCCATCCTGCACCAGCTCGGCTACACGGTCTGCCGCAACAAGCCGTATGCCGGCGGCTTCATCACCGAGCATTACGGGCGGCCGGCCCGCGGCCTGCATGCCCTGCAGATCGAGATCAATCGCGGCCTCTACATGGACGAGCATCGGCTCGAACCGCACGACGGCTTCGATCGCCTCAGCGCGGATCTGCTCAGGCTGGCGGAAGCGCTGCTGGAATTGGTGGAGGCGGAAGAAGCCCGCGAGGCCGCGGAATAAAAAAGGGCCGCATCGCTGCGGCCCAAGTCTAGGGAGGAAACGCCCGACAAGGGCGGCGATACGGGTATCGCAGTGCACAATTTATGCTGCTGCGCACAATAAGCAAGCAGCAATTGCGCGACTGCCTAAAAAAGTGAGTGCGTCGGCCGGGCGAGGATCAACTCAAGCGGGCAGCGCGCGGCGGAACGGTTACGTGCGGCCTTGAATGAAGGCGTCGAACGCCACCCAGAACTGGTCGCGAAACACGTCGCGCTCCATCAGGATTTCGTGCCGCGCGCCGGGAATGCGGAGATGCGCCGTCGTCTTGATGCGGCGCGAAAGATCCTCGGCGGCACGGTTGCTGACGATGCTTTCGGCGCCGGCGAGCACCATCAGCACCGGCATCGGCACGGCGCTCGAAAAATCCGGCTCCGCCATCCGAAGCGATACCCGCATGGCAGCGTTCAGCCAGCCGATGGTCGGGGCGCCGATGCCGATCGACGGGTCGGCGTCGACGACGTCGACGCTTCGCCGGTAGCGGTTCGGATCGCTGGTTACGGGATTTCCCTGGAACGGGCGCGTCTGGACGATGGTGGCCCCGCCGCCCGGCACGAAAGCCTCGCCCAGCCCGAAATACATCAGGAAGCCGGACAACCGCGCCAACAACTCGGGCGAGCCGCGCGACAGCGCGATCATGGGCGCCGTCAGCACCATCCGCTCGATCTGGGTCCTGAGCCGCGCCGCGGCGAGGAGCGCCACGACGGCACCCATCGAATGAGCCAGCACGTAATAGGGCGGCGGACAATCCGGCAGGATCATCTCCTGCATGACCGTCTCGAAATCGTTCACGTAGTCGGCGAAATCGCGCACATGGCCCTTGCGGATGTTGCCCAGGAGCCGTGCCGACCCGCCCTGGCCGCGCGCGTCGAAAATGGCGACGGCGAAGCCGCGGCGGCGCAGGTCGCCGACGGTCTCGAAATATTTCTCGATGAATTCGGTGCGGCCGGAAAGGATGATCGCGGTGCCGCGGACCGGCGAGCGGTTGGCCGGCCACCGCGCGAAGCGGAGCCCGACGCCGTCGTCCGTGGTGACGGTTTCGCAGACTGCGCCGCGCGGGACGGGATTGTTGGGGAGGTCGACGAGACCGGCCAAGCGGCACCTGAAGCGTTCGGCTCGCGGCCGGTGCCGGAGACGGCCCGCAGATAGTCCGTGCACGCCGGACTGGCAAGCCGCGCGAAAAAGGTCGGCCGGCGGTCGCGAGGACCGCCGGCCTATCGGACGCCGGAGGGGGCGTTGGCGGCGCCCGATCTCTCCCGCAGCCGAGCTCACGCCGGCTGCGGGCCGAGCTCAGCCGAGCCGGTATGCGGTGAGGATGGCGCCGTTGCGGGCGCTGACGACCAGGCCGACGCGGCGGCCGCGATAGTCCCGGGCGCGCACCTGGTAGATGGAGCCGCGGCGGTCGAGGTAGCTGATGTCGCGGTAGCCGCGATGGCGCAGGATACGCCGCACTTCGCTGGCCGACAGGGCCTTGTGATGGCCATGATGGCCGTCCCAGCCGTAGCCGTAGCCGCGGTGGTCGTCGTGGACCACGATCGGCCGGCCGACCTCGACGCTGAAGCTCAGGCTGCCGGCATTGGCCGGCGCGCTGGCGGCAACTGCGCCGAGAGCAACGATACCCGCTGCAATCGTCTTCTTCGAGAACATGTTCGCCTCCAAATCAGGGGTCACCGGGTCTATTCCCGATGACGATGCGGCCAATCTGGAGGAGAGCCCCTGAACCGAGGCGGAAGGCGGCATTCATCCGCGGTTCACGGGAACTGGGCGCTGCGCGCCATCAAAGAGGGCCGGCCGATCCGCCGGCCCGCTCGCGGTCTTCCGAGCTCGTCAGTAGACGACGAGCGGATCGGGCTCGTCGCCGGCCGGCTCGGCCGGCACCGGCTGCAGACGGTCCTTCAGCGGCGCCGGGGCGGCCCCGGACGGGGTCGGCGCGGCTTTCGGCGCGGCGGCGGGCGGCGGAACCGGCTCCGGCGCCGCAGCGGCCTGCCGGGCCGGCTTCGGCCGCGCAGGCGGTGGGACGACGGCCAGCGGCGGCGCGGCCGGAGGCGGCGCGGCGTAGCGCGCCTCGATCACGCGCGCCCGCTCGATAGCCCCGCTGAAGATGGAGATGTCCAGCGCGACAAGGTCGCCGTCCGGATTGACGGCGTTGAGCCTGTAGACCGCGCCGCGCCGCGCCATCGGGCTCAGCTCGCGATAGCCGGCCGCATCGAGCATGTCGAACACCTCGTCGGGGCCGACCATGCGGTAGACGGGCGGCGGCTCCGCCGGGACGAACATCGGCGGCTCCTCGTAATAATAGGCCGGCGGCGCCCGACGGCGGATGACCGGCCGGTCGTAGTAGACCGGCGGCGGCCCCCAGAAGACCGGCGGGCCGTAACCGACGCCTACGCCGAATCCCCACGACTGGGCTGCTGCGGGCGCCGCGGCTCCGAGCACTGTGAACGTCGCGGCCAAGAGCGCTGTCCTCAACATCGTGTCCACCTCGTTGCAGGGACCCCGGCAGGTCGCCGCCCGCTCTAGGGAATAAACGCTGAACGGGGCGAAACGGCCCGTTCATATCGGGTTCACAATCGTGGTCGAAATCGTCGGATTTGCGGCGCTTCCGGGCTTCCGAGGACTTGAACGCCTTTTTGTCCATTCCCATCTTTTCGGTGCGGGTGCCGCAAGGACCCGAGGACCGGCCGGCTTCGCCAATTGGGGAGCCACCGCCGATCGCAAAATGTCGCTCAAGGAGGACAAAACATGCGTACGTTTGATCTCAGCCCGCTCTATCGTTCCACCGTCGGCTTCGACCGGCTCTTCAACCTGCTCGACACGGCGGCCGGCAACGAGACTGCCCAGCCCTATCCGCCCTACAACATCGAGCGCACCGGCCAGAACGAGTACCGCGTGACGCTGGCTGTCGCCGGCTTCAGCGAGGGCGACCTGGACATCCAGTCCAAGGAGAACGTTCTCACCGTCAAGGGCGAGAAGAAGGAAGAGAAGCAGGAAGGCGAGCGCGAGGTTCTTTACCGCGGCATCGCCGCCCGCGCCTTCGAGCGCCGCTTCCAGCTGGCCGACCATGTCGAGGTGACCGGCGCCAGCCTGGAGAACGGCCTGCTGCATATCGACCTGGTCCGCGAGATTCCGGAGGCCATGAAGCCCCGCAAGATCGCCATCGGCGGCAACGGCCACAGCAAGCAGATCGACGCGAAGGCCGCTTAACCTTCCCGATCAGCGGCTTCGGCCAACGCTTTGCGCCCCGGCTTCGTCCGGGGCGCTTTCATGCCAGGCGCCGAGTTCCCTCAGGAAGGCGTCGACGTCCTGCGGCCGCGTGGCGAAGGCGGCGACCAGGCGCACCAGCACTTCGTCCGCGGCAAGGCCGAGCTCGGCGCTCCGCGGCTCCGCCCAGTCGTGGAAGAACGCACCGGCACGCCGCAGCCGCTCGGCATCCGCCCGCCGCAGCACCGCGAACACCTCGTTGCCGTGCGTCGGCCAGGCTTCCCGCGCATGCGGCGCGGCAGCGAGCCCGGCCCTCAGCCGGTCCGCCATGCCGTTGGAATGGCGGGCCAGCGCCAGCCAGAGGCCGTCGCGGAAATAGGCGGCGAACTGCGCGGCGATGAAGCGCGATTTGGAGAAGAGCTGGCCGGCGCGCTTGCGCAGATACGGCGCGTCTTGCGCGCGCTCCGGGTCGAAGAAGACCAGCGCCTCGGCGCCGATGCAGCCGTTCTTGGTGCCGCCGAAGGAGAGGATGTCGACGCCGGCCTTCCAGGTCATCTCGGCCGGCGAGACGCCGAGGTGGACGAGCGCATTGGCGAAGCGCGCGCCGTCCATATGGAGCGGCAGGTCCCGCTCCCGCGCCACCCGCGAAACATCCTGGATCTCCGCCGGCGTGTAGATGCCGCCCGCCTCCGTCATCTGGGTGATGCTGACCGCCATCGGCTGGCCGGAATGGACGAAGCCCGGCGCGTAGCGGGAAATGGCGGCGCTGAGCGCCACCGGCAGCAGCTTTCCCACGGGGCCGTCGAGGCCGATCAGCCGTGCGCCGCCCGTCAAAAACTCCACGCCGCCGCATTCGTCCTCGACGATGTGGCTCTCGCGGTGGCAGAAGACGACGCCGCCCGGCCGGTTGACGCCGGCAAGGGCGAGCGCGTTGGCGGCCGAGCCCGTGCCGACGAAGAAGACGGCGACGTCGCGCTCGAAAATCTCGCTGAAATGCGCCTCGACCTCGCGGTCGATCGGGCTCTCGCCATAGGCGTTGCCGAAGCGGGCCGCCTCGCGCGCCACGGCCTCGACGATCTCCGGCGCGGCGCCGGCCCAATTGTCGCTGGCAAAGAACATGGGGCGGGAGCCTTAGAGGTCGAAAGCAGGCGCCGCAAGGCGGGGAAACGAAAAGTGTCGCCCCACAGGAGGCCGGGCGCATATGGACCAAGGCGGCGCCTCTTTCCTCGCCCGGGACGGGAGAGGCCGATTCCGCGCGACAGCGCGGAGCCGGGTGAAGGTTGCCCGAAGCCGCGCTCCACGATTGGTGACCCTCACCCGCTCGCGTTCCGCGAGTCGGCCTCTCCCGGGAGAGGCATTGCCAATCGCAAATGCAATTGCCCAGCCGCAGGGCGGGGCTTTGAATGTCTCGTCGCCGGACCGGCAAACGAGGATATATTCGACCAAAGGCTCCGCTGCGGGGCTTGCCGCCGTGCGCAAGATGCGCCATGGTCCAAAAGGGACAGGTATGCTGTCCTTTTTGGTGCAGACCGCGCTGACGGCGTCGTTGTCTTGGATTAGGATGCGACGCAGGCGGCGGCAGGTGGCATGCCGATTGCAAGGCGGCAGGATAGTCGCCATCCGAACAACAGCAGATTTGGGCCCCTGCTCTGCTCCAGGCGCAGTGAACCTGCGGACAGGCGAGGTGCCCCCGGACAAGCAGGCGGGACGGTCCCGCGACATGGGGCGAGGGTGTCATGACCGAGCGCATGGCGGCACGACAGGCACGGCAACGGCACGCAGCGGCAGCGCGCGCCGCCGCCAAACGCGCCGGCCCTGCGGGCCGCGATGGAGCGGCCGTCCGGCTCCCCAGCCTCTATGACCGGCGGCTCGACCGCGACTCCTGCGGCGTCGGCTTCATCGCCGATCTGAAGGGGCGCAAGTCGCGCCGCATCGTCGAGGACGGCCTGCAGATCCTGGAAAACCTGACGCATCGCGGCGCCGTCGGCGCCGATCCGCTGGTCGGCGACGGCGCCGGGCTGCTGGTGCAGATCCCGCACGAATTCTTTGCGGCGGAATGCGCCGGACTCGGCTTCGACCTGCCCGAACCCGGCGATTACGGCGTCGGCTTCCTGTTCATGCCGCGCGACGCGGCGCTCCGCGCGCATTACGAGGAAATCGTCGAGCAGATCGTCGCGGCCGAAGGGCAAAAGCTCCTCGGCTGGCGCACCGTCCCGGTCGACAATTCCTGTCTTTCGCAGAGTCCGGCGATCCGGGCGAGCGAGCCGGCGCACCGCCAGCTCTTCATCGGCCGCGGCGACGCCACTGAAGCGGGCGACGCCTTCGAGCGGCGCCTGTTCATCCTGCGCAAGGTGATCTCCAACGCCATCCACGAGGAGACCAAGGGCGTCGACCAGGGTTTCTACATCGTCTCGCTGTCATGCCGGACGGTGGTCTACAAGGGCATGTTCCTGGCCTACCAGCTCGGCTCCTACTACCGCGACCTGCAGGACCAGCGCTTCGCCTCGGGCATGGCGCTCGTCCATCAGCGCTTCTCCACCAACACCTTTCCGTCCTGGAAGCTCGCCCACCCCTACCGCATGGTCGCCCATAACGGCGAGATCAACACGCTGCGGGGCAACGTCAACTGGATGGCGGCACGGCAGGCCTCCGTCTCCTCGCCGCTCTTCGGCGACGAGATCGAAAAACTGTGGCCGATCTCCTATGAGGGCCAGTCGGACACCGCCTGCTTCGACAACGCGCTCGAGTTCCTCATCATGGGCGGCTACGAGATGGCCCATGCGGCCATGACGCTCATTCCCGAGGCTTGGGCGGGCAACCCGCTCATGGACGAGGACCGGCGCGCCTTCTACGAATACCATGCCGCGCTGATGGAGCCGTGGGACGGCCCGGCGGCGATCGCCTTCTCCGACGGCCGCCAGATCGGCGCCACGCTGGACCGGAACGGCCTCAGGCCGGCGCGCTATGTGGTGACCGACGACGATCTCGTCATCATGGCCTCCGAGGTCGGCGTGCTCCCCGTTCCGGAGGAGAACATCGTCTGCAAGTGGCGGCTGCAGCCCGGCAAGATGCTGCTCATCGACCTCGAAGCGGGACGCATCATCGACGATGCCGAGCTGAAGCACCGGCTCGCCACGGCGAATCCGTATCGCCAGTGGCTTGCCCGCACGCAGATCGTCCTGGAGGACCTGCCGAAAGTCGGCGCACGGGCGCCGAGCACCAACGCATCGCTCCTCGATCGCCAGCAGGCCTTCGGCTACACGCAGGAGGACCTAAAACTGCTGATGGCGCCGATGGCCGTCACTGGCCAGGAGGCGGTCGGCTCGATGGGCACCGACACGCCGGTGGCGGTGCTCTCGCGGAAGCCAAAGCTTCTCTACAATTATTTCAAGCAGAACTTTGCCCAGGTGACGAACCCGCCGATCGATCCGATCCGCGAAGAGATCGTCATGAGCCTGGTCTCCTTCATCGGGCCGCGGCCGAACCTCTTCGACGTGCAGGGCGTGTCGGAGAAGAAGCGCCTTGAGGTGCGCCAGCCGATCCTCACCAACGCCGATCTGGAAAAGATCCGCGCCATCGGCGACATCGCCGAGAACGCATTCCAGACGCAGACGCTCGACATCACATACGCGATCGAGCGCGGCGCCGACGGCATGGACATGGCGCTCACGCGGCTCTGCGGCCGCGCCGAGCGCGCCGTGCTCGACGGCTACAACATCATCATCCTGTCCGATCGCCTGGTGAGTTCTACGCGGGTGGCGATCCCGGCGCTGCTCGCCACTGCCGCGGTCCATAATTACCTGATCCGCAAGGGGCTGCGCACCTCGGTCGGCCTCGTCGTGGAGACCGGCGAGGCGCGCGAGGTGCACCAGTTCTGCGTGCTGGCCGGCTACGGCGCGGAGGCGATCAACCCTTATCTCGCCTTCGAGACGCTCCTCGACATGCATGCGGCGGGCGCCTTCCCGGAGGTCGTCGACGCCGACGAGGTCGTCTACCGCTTCATCAAGTCGATCGGCAAAGGCATCCTCAAGGTGATGTCCAAGATGGGCATCTCCACCTACCAGTCCTATTGCGGCGCGCAGATTTTCGATGCCGTCGGCCTGTCGAGCGACTTCGTGCATCGCTTCTTCTTCGGCACGGCGACGACGATCGAGGGCGCCGGCCTGGCGGAGATCGCCGAGGAGACGGTGCGGCGGCACGACAGCGCCTTCGGCGAGGACCCGGTGCTCCGCCGCGCGCTCGACGTCGGCGGCGAATATGCCTTTCGCCTGCGCGGCGAGGACCATATCTGGACGCCCGACGCCGTCGCCCTCCTGCAGCATGCCGTGCGCGGCAAGGGGGTCGACACCTACCGGCAATATTCGACGCTGATGAACCGCGAGGTGCAGCGGAATTTTGCCATCCGCGGCCTGTTCCGCATCAAGGAAGCGGCAGAGGTGGGACTGCAGCCCGTGCCGCTCGACGCGGTCGAGCCGGCCGCCGCAATCGTCAAGCGCTTCTCCACCGGCGCCATGAGTTTTGGGTCGATCTCGCGCGAGGCGCACGAGACGCTCGCCATCGCCATGAACCGGATCGGCGGCAAGTCGAACACCGGCGAAGGCGGCGAGGAGGCGGAGCGCTACCGGCCGCTGCCGAACGGCGATTCCCGCCGCTCGGCGATCAAGCAGGTGGCGTCCGGCCGCTTCGGGGTGACGGCGGAATACCTCGTCAATTCCGACATGATGCAGATCAAGATCGCCCAGGGCGCCAAGCCCGGCGAAGGCGGCCAGCTGCCCGGCCACAAGGTCGACGCGGTGATCGCCAAGGTGCGCCATTCCACGCCGGGCGTCGGCCTGATCTCGCCGCCGCCGCACCACGACATCTATTCGATCGAGGACCTGGCGCAGCTCATCTTCGACCTGAAGAACGTCAACCCCGACGGGGCGGTGTCGGTGAAGCTCGTGTCGGAGGTCGGCGTCGGCACCGTCGCAGCAGGCGTCGCCAAGGCGCGCTCCGACCATGTGACGATCGCCGGCTACGACGGCGGCACGGGCGCGAGCCCCCTCACCTCGCTGAAGCACGCTGGCATCCCGTGGGAGATCGGGCTTGCCGAGACGCAGCAGATCCTCGTCGAGAACGGGCTCCGCTCGCGCATCGCGCTGCAGGTCGACGGCGGCCTGAAGACCGGCCGCGACGTCGTCATCGGGGCGCTCCTCGGCGCCGACGAGTTCGGCTTCGCCACGGCGCCGCTGATCGCCATCGGCTGCATCATGATGCGCAAGTGTCATCTGAACACCTGCCCGGTCGGCGTCGCCACCCAGGATCCGGTGCTCCGCAAGCGCTTCGTCGGCACGCCGGAGAACGCCATCACCTTCCTGTTCATGGTGGCGGAAGAGGTGCGCGAGATCATGGCGTCGATGGGGGTCCGCCGCCTCGACGACCTGATCGGCCAGACCGACCGGCTCGATACGCAGCCGCTGATCGACCATTGGAAGAGCCGCGGCCTGGATTTCTCCCGCGTCTTCTACAAGCCCGAAGCCGCTCCCGAAGAGATGCGCCGCTCGAAGGGCCAGCATCACCCGATCGCCGACGTTCTCGACCGCCGGCTCATCGCCGAGGCGGCGCCGGCGCTTGAGCGGCGGGAGCCGGTGCTGATCGAAGCGCCCATCCGCAACGTCGACCGCTCCGTCGGAGCGATGCTCTCGGGCGAGGTCGCCAGGCGCTACGGCCACGAGGGCCTGCCCGACGGCAGCATCGTCGCCACGCTGACCGGCAATGCCGGCCAGTCCTTCGGCGCCTTCCTGGCGCGAGGCATCACGCTCGACCTGATTGGCGACGCCAACGACTATGTCGGCAAGGGCCTCTCCGGCGGCCGCCTCGTCGTGCGCCCGCCGGCGAACGCCGGCTTCCCGCCCGACGAGAGCATCATCGTCGGCAACACCGTGCTCTACGGCGCCATCGAAGGCGAATGCTATTTCTCCGGCATTGCCGGCGAGCGCTTTGCGGTGAGGAATTCAGGCGCCATCGCCGTCGTCGAGGGCGTCGGCGACCACGGCTGCGAATACATGACCGGCGGCATCGTCGTGGTCATCGGTAAGACCGGCCGCAATTTCGCCGCCGGCATGTCGGGCGGCGTCGCCTACGTCCTGGACGAGGACGACAGTTTTGCCAGCCGCTGCAACCTCGCCATGGTCGACCTGGAGCCGGTGCCGGAGGAGGACGAGTTGATGGAGCAGCTGCACCACCACGGCGGCGACATCGAGTTCCACGGCCGCGTCGACGTTTCTTCCGACATGACCAGCCACGACGAGGAGCGGCTCCTCATCCTGATCAAGAACCACCTTCGCTACACCGGCTCGGAGCGTGCCCGCCGCATCGTCGAGAACTGGGCGGACTTCCGGCCGAAGTTCGTAAAGATCATGCCGGTCGAATACCGCCGCGCCATCCGCGAAATGCAGGAGGCGCGGATGGGCACCGCGATGGCGGCGGAATGAGATTTTCGAACCAGTTTGCAGTTGACCTATTCGGGCCGCTCTCAGAAATGGAGACGCCGATGCAGCCGTTGCCAAAGGAAGTACGAACAGAGTTGCTGCAAACCGATCTCGGTCGTGCGGTGATACTGCCCAAGGAATTCGTTTTGGAAGGCAGGTCCATCATTTTGCGCCAAGAGCGGGATGGGCTGATCACGATCTTTCCAGGGACCGATCACGGACGAGAGGTGACGTGGCGCGAATTCAATCCGCTTAGGGACGATAACGCGGAGCGGAGCTGATTGGCGGCTGGGTGGCGCACCTCGCGTGGCGCCATTTAACAAGCCTTTTGAAGGAGTTCCCCTACGCGCCGGGACTGAAGGTTGAGAAATGGCTATCGGCGGCTTGGACGCGCAACATCGGAGGAGGTCCGAATGGATCATCCGCGCATATCGCAAGATCCCAACGTAATGGTGGGGAAACCGGTTATCCGCGGCACCCGCATTACGGTCGAGATTATTCTCCGCAAGCTCGGCGCCGGCTGGTCTGTCGAAGAGGTCTTGGAGGCGTATCCGCATATCACTAGAGAGGACATCCTCGCCGCACAGGCATTCGCCGCAGACTATCTGGAAGGCTTCCGAGTCGTAGCGGCCGAGTGACGTGCGGATCCTCGCGGATGAGTGCGTCAGCGGGCAACTCGTCGCCGCCCTGCGCCGCGACAAGCACGACGTTCTCTGGATGAAGGAGATTCGGCCGGGCGAGCCCGATCCAGAGGTACTTGCGCGGTCGCACTCAGATTCACGGGTCCTCCTGACGGAGGATCAGGGTTTTGGTCAATTGGCGATACGGCTCAACGAACCAGCGTATGGGGTCGTGATCGTCGCCATGCCCGACCTCAGGGCGGATCCGGTCGCGAGAATTGTATGTCGAGTTCTCGGTGGGCTAGGAGAACGGGTAGTGGGGCAGCTTACGATCATAGAGGCTGGCCGCGTGCGCCAGCGCGACTTGGTTCATACCGAGCAGCACTGAAACGGATCGGCTGAAGAACAATATGGGCAAGGTAACCGGCTTCCTGGAGATCGACCGCAACGACCGGCGCTACCAGCCGGCCGGCGATCGCGTCCGCCATTTTCGCGAGTTCGTGCTGCCGCTCGGCGAGGAGGCGACGCAGAAGCAGGCGGCGCGCTGCATGGATTGCGGCATCCCGTTCTGTCACACCGCCTGCCCGGTCAACAACCAGATCCCCGACTGGAACGACCTCGTCTACAACAGCGACTGGCGCGAGGCGCTCGCCAACCTGCAGTCCACCAACAATTTTCCCGAGATCACCGGAAGAGTCTGCCCGGCGCCCTGCGAGGCGGCGTGCACGCTGAACCTGATGGACTCGCCGGTGACGATCAAGACGATCGAGGCGGCCATCGCCGACCGCGGCTTTGCCGAGGGCTGGATTGCCCCGGAGCGCCCGGCCCAGCAGACCGGCAAGCGCGTCGCGGTGATCGGCTCGGGCCCCGCCGGCATGGCCTGCGCACAGCAGCTCGCCCGCGCCGGCCACGACGTGCACCTCTACGAGCGGAACGCCAGGATCGGCGGGCTGCTCCGCTACGGCATTCCCGACTTCAAGATGGAGAAGCACATCATCGACCGCCGCGTCGCGCAGATGCAGGCCGAGGGCGTGGTCGTCCATTGCAACGTCGAGGTCGGCACCACAATCTCCGCCAAAGAGCTCCTCGACGCGCACGACGCAATCGTGCTGACCGGCGGCGCGGAAAAGGCGCGCGACATCCCCATCGAAGGACGCGACCTCGACGGCATCCATTTTGCCATGGATTACCTGCCGCAGCAGAACCGGCGTGTTTCCGGCGAGCCGCAGGGCGCGGGGGAGCCGATCCTCGCCTCCGGCAAGCACGTCGTGGTGATCGGCGGCGGCGACACCGGCTCCGACTGCATCGGCACGGCAATCCGGCAGGGCGCCGTCTCGGTGCTGCAGCTGGAGATCATGCCGATGCCGCCGGCCAGGGAGGACAAGCTGCTGACCTGGCCCAACTGGCCCTTGAAACTCCGGACCTCGTCGAGCCACGAGGAAGGCGCCGACCGCGATTTCTCCGTGCTGACGACGCGCTTCAGCGGCAAGGACGGGCGCGTGAAGCGGCTGCACTGCGTCCGCGCAGATGCCTCGTTCAAGCCGATCCCGGACACGGATTTCGAGCTCCGGGCCGATCTCGTGCTGCTCGCCATGGGCTTCGTCTCGCCCATCCACGAGGGCATGATCGCCGAGCTCGGCCTGGAGCTCGACCAGCGCGGCAACGCCAAGGCGACTACCGAGGATTATCGGACGTCGGTGCCAAAGGTGTTCGCCGCCGGCGACATGCGGCGCGGCCAGTCGCTGGTCGTCTGGGCAATCCGCGAGGGCCGCCAGGCGGCCCGCTCCGTCGACGAGTTCCTGATGGGAACGACCACGCTGCCGCGCTGAATCGCGCGGCGCGGCGCCGCGCCGGCTACGGCGTCGCCTCCGCCGACCAGGAATAATTGTCCGCCCGCCCCGCCGGCGGCATCGCCTTCGCATCCCCGGCCAGGCGCTTGACGACGGTCGTCGCGACGTCCCCGCTCGCCGCCGCCGGGGCCGCAGCAGCGGTCGACAGCGCCGTGCCGCCCGCCGCGGTCAACGCGTCGAGCGGGATCATCGGGCCGATCTTCGGGCCCTGCTCGACCGGCGCGAGCGCCATCGGCGGAGCCACGCCGGTCATCGCCGCGTCGGTCGCTGCCGCGCCGGTGGAGACCAGGATCGGCGTGGCGCCGCCCAGGAGATCGTTCAGCTCCCGCTCGACAAAATAGGCGAGCTTCCGCTGCCCCGCGCGCGTGAAATTCAGCCCGTCGCTGTCGCGGAGCTGCGCAGGCTGGCCGCTCACGTCGGGGCCGGACGCGACGAACTTCCCCTCCTCGTTGGCAAAGCCGTTCCATACGTCGATGAAGCGGACGCCTTTGCCGTCGAGCTGCTCGCGGACAATGCCATTGAAGGTGCTGTAGTCGCGCGACATGGCGCTCGAGCGGACCGGCGCGAGGCCGGCCCAGAGGATCGGCTTGCCCGTCGCCTTCAACGCATCGGCAAGGCTGGCGACGCGTCCGCCATAGGCGGCGCGCCAGCCATCGCTGCCGAGGACGTGCGACCCCGTCGCCGTGCTTATGCCCTGGCGGTCATTGGCGCCGAGCAAGGCGAGGATGGCATCGGGCTTCTGCTCCGCCACCATGCCCGGGAGCTGTCCCGGCCAGTCGTAGAAATCCTGGCGGACCAGGCCGGAGGAGCCGCTGCTCGCATCGACCACCACGACATTCGGGTTCTGGGCGTAGGAGTCCGCGAGGCCCTTGGCGAGCGCGCCGGCCATGAAATCGCCGATCACCAGGACGCGCTTGGCGTCCGCCGCCTTCTCCACCGCCGCGACCTCGCGCGGCGCGGGTGCGGCCCTCTGCGGCCGGGCGGCGCGCTTCTTGCGCGGGCGGGCCGGCGCTGCCTGGCGCTGCGGGCGCGGCCGCGCCTGCTGGCGGGGCACGGCTTGCTGCCGCGGCACCGCCTGCGGCGGCACGTATCGCGGCGCTCTGCGGTCGCGGAACAGGAAGCGGAATATGCCGGGCCGCTGGCCCTCCGCCTGCGCCAATATGATCGTGCCCTCCGGCGCCTCCGCCCGCACCTCGGCGCCGATCGCGCCGGCGGCAAAGACCAGCGCGATTGCGAGACTGAGGATCCGGCCGGCGCGATTCATTCCACCTCCATGCAAAGCGGCTCAGCCGCTGCGCAGCGTCTCCAGGAGCTGCAGTCCGGCAAAACCGTCGGCGACCATGCCGCGCCCGCTCTGGTAGGCGCGGATGGCCGCCCGCGAGCGCGGGCCGATCTTACCATCGATCAACCCTTCATAAAGGCCCACCCGCGCCAGGTGTTCCTGCAGCTCGGCAAGCTCCGCCGCGTTCAGCGGCCGGTCAGAGCTCGGCCAGGCCTGCACGAAAGCGCCGCCGCCGCGCAGCCGGTCCGCCAGATGGCCGACGCCGATCGCATAGGCGGTGGCGTTGTTGTAGCGCTTGATGACGAAATGGTTGCGCAGCAGCAGGAAGGCCGGACCCCTCGCGCCGGCCGGCGCGAGCAGCACCGCCTTGTCGTCCGGCCGCGGAAAGCCCTCGCCGCGCGGCCTGACGACGCCGAGGCGCGCCCATTCGGCGAGCGGCCGCGCCGCGTCGTCGTCGGCGATCCGGTAGTCGAAATTGCCCGGCAGCACCACTTCGTAGCCCCAGGTCTTGCCGGCCAGCCAGCCGGATTCCCGAAGGTAGTTGGCCGCCGAAGCGAGCGCGTCGACCGGCGAGGTCCAGACGTTGCGGCGTCCGTCGCCGTCGAAATCGACCGCGTAGGCCTGGTAGGTGGTCGGGATGAACTGGGTGTGGCCCATGGCGCCGGCCCAGGAGCCGGTCAGGCCGGCGAGCGAGACGTCGCCGCGCTCCAGGATCTTTAGGGTGGCGATGAGCTGCTGGCGGCCGAATTTGCCGCGGCGCGGATCGGCATAGGCGAGCGTCGCGAGCGAGCGGATGACGCCCTTGACGATCTTCGGATTGCTCAGCGCCTCGCCGTAGGAGGATTCCATGCCCCAGATCGCCACCAGGATGTGGCGGTCGACCCCGAAAGCCTGCTCGATGCGGTCGAGCACCGGGCGATACTGCGCGAGCATCTCGCGCCCGTTGGCGACGCGCTTCTCCGATGCCGCGGAGGCGATGTATTCCCAGAGCGGCTTGACGAATTCCGCCTGGTAGCTGCGCCTTTTCCAGCACCTCCGGATCGGGGATCACGCCCCGGAAGGCGCTCTCATAGGTCGCCCGCGAGATGCCCTCGGCCTGGGCGACGGGCCAGAAATCCCGCACCCATGCGTCGAAGCCCGCATCGGCGCGGGCGGCGCCAGACAGGCAGGCGGCGATCAGAATCGTCGCAATCAGATGGAGCGGATGCCGCATCTTTCCCTCTCTCCCGCGCGAATTGGGGCTCGCGCGCACCATGAAGCGCCAATTCTGGCGAGGTTATGGTTGAGGAAAGGTGACCGTCAGGCGGCGAGACGGCGGATCAGCTTCATCTCCCAGCCGAGCGCATGCTCCACGATCGTCCCGAGATCGTCATGGCGCGGCTCCCAGGCGAGCTCGCTGCGGATCGCGTCGGCGGCCGCGACCATGACCGGGATGTCGCCGGTGCGCCGCGCGCGGGCGCGGATGTCGAGCGGCCGGCCGGCGACGCGCTGCACCGCGTCGAGCAGCTCCAGCACCGAATAGCCGCGCCCGTAGCCGCAGTTCAGCACAAGGTTCTTGCCGCCGCCGCGGAGGTGGTCGAGCGCGGCCCCGTGCGCCTGCCCGAGGTCGGCGACATGGATGAAGTCGCGGATGGCCGGTGCCGTCGGGCGTGTCGTAATCGGTGCCGAAGACGGCCACATGCTCGCGCTGGCCGGTCGCCGCCTCGATGGCGACCTTGAGGAGATGCGTGGCGCCCCTGGTCGACTGGCCGGTGCGCCCCTGCGGATCGGCCCCCGCCACGTTGAAATAGCGGAGCACCGCATAGCGGAGCTGGTAGGCGGCAGCGGCGTCGGCGAGCATCCGCTCCGTCATCGCCTTGGAGGCGCCATAGGGCGATAGCGGGATCGAGCGGCGCCTCCTCCGGCACCGGCACGGTCGCCGGCATCGCCGTAGACGGCGGCGGTGGAGGAGAAGACGAAGTTCTCCACGCCGTTGGCGATCGCCGCGGCGATCAGCTCGCGCGATTTCACCGTGTTGTTGAGGTAATAGCCGAGCGGATCGGCGACCGAATCCGGCACCACCACGGAGCCGGCGAAGTGCATCACCGTCTCGACGCCGCGGCTCCGCATCAGGCGGTTGAGCAGCACGCGATCGCCGATGTCGCCGACGACGAGCTCGGCCTGCGGCGCCACCGCCCAGTCGAAGCCGCTGGACAGGTCGTCGAGAACGACTACCTTCTCGCCGCGGCCGACCAGCTCCCACACCATGTGGCTGCCGATATAGCCGGCGCCGCCGGTCACGAGTACGCTCATACGCTCAGCCCCGCATCGCGATCTCTCGACGGACCGCTGAGCGTGAAAGTAAGGCATTGGAAAGCATCAGCAAATCGAAAGGTCGAAGTGTGGTAAATCGTGTTCGCAAGGCCGTCTTCCCGGTAGCCGGGCTCGGCACCCGCTTTCTCCCCGCCACCAAGGCGACGCCGAAGGAGATGCTCACCGTCGTCGACCGCCCGGCGCTGCAATATGTCGTCGACGAGGCGCACGAGGCGGGAATCGAGCATTGCGTCTTCGTCACCGGCCGCAACAAATGGGCGATCGAGGACCATTTCGACATCGCCTACGAGCTGGAGGCGACGCTGCGCGAGCGCGGCAAGACCGACGCGCTGGAGAAGCTGGAGCGCGACCTGCCGGAGGCGGGCACGATCAGCTTCACCCGCCAGCAGGCGCCGCTCGGCCTCGGCCATGCGGTCTGGTGCGCGCGCGACATCGTCGGCCGCGAGCCGTTCGCCGTGCTGCTGCCGGACATGCTGATGCATTCCGAGCCGGGCTGCCTGACGCAGATGCTCACCGCCTACGAGCGCCATGGCGGCAACGTCATCGCCGTGGAGGAATGCGCCTGGGACCAGGTCGGCCGCTACGGCGTGGTCGGCGTCGGCGAGGAGGACGAGACCGGCTTCCGCATCACCGCCATGGTGGAGAAGCCGAAGCGCGAGGAGGCCCCGTCAAACCTCTTCATATCGGGCCGCTACATCCTGCAGCCGGACGTCTTCGACCTCCTCGGCAGCCAGAAGCCCGGGGCGGGCGGCGAGATCCAGCTGACCGACGCCATGCGCCGGCTTGCCGAAACGCAGCGCTTTACCGGCTACCGCTACCGCGGCCGCACCTACGACACCGGCACCAAGACGGGTTTTCTGATGGCCAACGTCGCCTACGCGCTGACGCGGCCGGACGTCGGGCCGGAATTCCGCGCCGAGCTGACCGCGCTCCTCGGCGACGAGGGCTCGTGAAAGGGCATATAGCAGTGACGTAGCCCGGATGGAGCGAAGCGCAATCCGGGGCCAGCTCTGCCGCTAATCTCGGTGCGCGACCCCGCATTCCGCTCCGCTTCATGCGGGCTACGGGTGGTCGCGCTCATCCTCACCGCTGCAGGCGGAGCCGCAGGCCGACCATGTTCTCCTCCGCGTCGGCGGCGGGATCGGTGCTGTCGGTCCGCTCGTAGGTGTAGCGCGCCTTCAGCGCGGCCGTCCGGTTGAAGGAATAGCTGAGCTCGCCATAGCCGAAAAAGGTCACGTCGTCCCGGTCGAGCCCGACGAAGCGCTCGCGGTCGACGCCGCCGCCCGCCTCGGCCCTGAGCCGCGCGCTGAGCCGGCGCGCCACCGAGAACGTGCCGGAATAAAGGACCGAGCCCGACACGTCGGCAATGCTGGTCGGCTGGATCTCCGTCAGGAAATCGAAGCGGACTTCCGTCAGCCGGCGCGGCGACCACAGGATGGCGGCCGCGGCGGTGAGGGCATCGATATCCTCCAGCCGCTCGTCGTCGATGTCCTCGCGCCGCCAGCCGGCCGAGACCTCGCCGTTGAGCTTCGAGCCCAAGTCGAAGATCAGCCCGCCGCGCAGCTCGCCCCACACGCTCGCCCGGCGGAAGCCGCTGTCGTCGGTCTCCTGGTCGAAATCGCGCCGCCCGACCGCCGCCTCGACGAACGGCCGCAGAGCGGTTCCGCCCGCGTAGAAGGTGCGGAGCCGCAAGCCGTATTCGGTGTTGTCGAGCTCGGCCCGCGAGGCGGTGCCGCCGTCGGCGAGCGGCACGTCCTCGTGGATCTCGCGTTCGACGGTGCCGGCCAGCCCGACGCCGATCCGCCCGGCTTCGCGGGTGATCCCCAGTGCCGCGTCGAAATTGTGCACCGCCGGCCGCTCCGCCGCCGCGCCCGGCGTGTCGGGGTCGGTGAAGCGGTCGAGCTCGTAAACGTAGCCGGCTTCCGCATCGAGCGACGTCTGGTCGGAAAGGTCGAAGCGGCCCCTGATCCGCGCCTCCGCCTCGCGCTCGTCGAGCTCCTGCTCGCCGTAGAGGATGGCCTCGCCGCGCAGCTGGGCGGCGATCTCGTGATCCTCGTCCTCCGATATGGCGGTGAGTTCCGGCGCGATGATCGAGTCCGACGGCGCTCTTCCTCTCCCCCGTGCCCGCGGGGTTGTCGCTGAAGCTGACGCCGATCTCGATGGCAGGGCGGAGGATGAAGGTGCCGAGCCGCTTGCCGGTCGCCGCGAACGGCTCCAGCTCCTCCGCGCGCCTGTCGGCCGGCCGTGGCTGCACGGGCTGGACGGGCTGCGCCGGCGCCGGGCCGGCGAGCGCGGGCCCGACCGGCTCGTTCGCCGTCGGACCGGCCATCGGCGCCCCGATGGCGCCGACAGTCGCCGGTTCCTCGGGCGGGGTCTGGGCCGCCCAGATGTCGTCGAGAAAAGCGTCGCCGGCGGCGTTCTCGGTGGGGCGCAGGATGAAGTCCACGCCGGCATCGCCGCCGTCGGCGATCCCCGCAGCATCCTGCGCCGCCGCCTGTCCGGCTGCGGCGACGAGGGCAAGGGCAAGGAGTGCGAAGCGCAGCATCGTTCATCCGGGCGGGGCCGTGACGACGCGGCGGCGCCTCACCCGCTTTGCCCCCCGGGCAAGAAGTAAAGACGTATGGTTAACGAGACCTTACCCCCGGGCGCTGTCGCGCTGGCCGCGCCGACGGGGATCAGGCGGAAACTCCCTCGACCTTGAGGACCGCGCCGTCGGCGCCGGTCACCACGATGCGCGCCCCGGCCGGCGCATCCGGCCCGCGCACCTGCCACACCGTGTCGTCGATACGGACCCGCCCCGACCCCTCGACGATCGGCTCCGACAGAACGAAGGTGCGGCCTTGCAGCCGGCTTGCGCGCAGATTGAGGTGCGGATCGGCAGTGTCGACCTCCGGGTTGCCGGCGAATTGCCGCCCAACCAGCGCCGCGATGACCGACAGCACGACGAAGCCGACCACCTGCATCTGCCAGGGCCAGTCGATGAACAGCGCGCTGACTCCGATCAGGATGGCGGCGATGCCGAACCACAGGAAGAAGAAGCCGGGAACGACCACCTCGATGGCGAGAAGAATCAGGCCGAGCACCCACCACGACCAGCCGCCGAGCGTCTCGATGATGGTCATCAGCATGGTCAGGGCTCCAGGGTGGCGCCGCCGCTTCGCGACGCGGGCGCCGGGCCGGTGACCGGCACCCGTCCGGCCGGCCGGCGCGGCGGCTGCGGCGGCTCGCCGCCGAAAGCCTGGCGGGCGATCTCGCCGATGCCGCCGAGCGCGCCGAGGATGCCGGAAGCCTCGACCGGCATCAAAAACGTCTTCTGGTTCGGCGAATGCGCAAAGGCGGTCAGCGCATCGACGTATTTCTGCGCGACGAAATAATTGATCGCCTGCACGTCGCCCTCGGCGATCGCCTGGCTCACCATCGCCGTCGCCTTGGCCTCCGCTTCCGCCTCGCGCTCGCGCGCCTCGGCGTCGCGGAACGCCGCCTCGCGCCGCCCCTCCGCCTCAAGGATCTGCGCCTGCTTCTGTCCCTCCGCCTTGAGGATCTCCGACGCGCGCTTCCCCTCCGCCTCCAGGATGGCGGCGCGCTTCTCGCGTTCCGCCATCATCTGCCGAGCCATGGAATCGACGAGGTTGCGCGGCGGGTCGATGTCCTTGATCTCGATGCGGGTGATCTTTACGCCCCACGGCGAAGCGGCGGCGTCGACGACGCGAAGCAGCCGCGTATTGATTTCGTCGCGGTTGGACAGGAGCTCGTCGAGGTCCATCGACCCCATCACCGAGCGGATATTCGTCATGGTGAGCTGGAGGATGGCGTTCTTCAGGTCGTTCACCTCGTAGGCCGCCCGCGCCGCGTCCATGACCTGGTAGAAGGTGATGCCGTTCGCCGTCACCGTGGCGTTGTCGCGGGTGATCACCT
Source organism: uncultured Alphaproteobacteria bacterium (assembly GCA_963846475.1). Taxonomy (GTDB): domain Bacteria; phylum Pseudomonadota; class Alphaproteobacteria; order Rhizobiales; family Afifellaceae; genus DASWJZ01. Next base: position 1,768,668 of record CAWJVZ010000004.1, read on the forward strand.
CCTGGCTCGGCACTTCGAGCACCGTCTCCATCATGTTCATCTTGGCGCCGACGCGGTCGAAGAACGGGACGAGCAGGTTGAGGCCGGGCGACAGGCTCCGCGTGTAGCGGCCGAAACGCTGGACCGTGTAATTGTAGCCCTGCGGCACCGTCTTCACCGCCGAGAACAGGACGATGATGATGAAGACGACGAGGACGATGACGACGATATCGAAACCAGTCATGCACGGAGCCTCCAGATGCCCGTCGAATCATATGGAGGGAGTCGCGGTTGCGCGCAATTTCCGTTGCAGCCCTCTTCCACGCGAAGTCGGGTGTTCCCGACTTCGCCATCCCGAGTACCCAAGCGGGGAACACCCCGCTTCGGGGCGGCAGAGGGTGGCCCCTGACGTCAGTCAGGGGCCGGGAGAGGGCCATGACCGAGGATAGATTTCCGACCTCTGCGATGACGAATGCAAAAAAGTAATCCCCGGCCCGAAAACCCCCTTTACAATGTGAATTGCCGCTCTTCACCGGAGGGTCTGTGGTAGCTACCGGAGCTGCATGGGAAGGGCGGGCGGCCCCCGCGGCTGAGCCGGTTTCCGGACCGGCGCTTCCCCGGGAGGTCCCGAGAGCTTCGCCCGACCGGCACTACGACCGGTCTGTCGCGGTGTGCGGCTTTAAACCCGGAGGATCGCTTCGGCTTGATCCGACGATGGGGGAAGCGCGAAGGAATGGGGCCTGATAAGCCGCGCGGACTCCCCACCGTTTAGCAAGCGCTTTTTTGACTTGCCGCTGCGGTGGCGAACAGGGTGCGGCTGGCGAGCATGGCGCAGGCAACGGCGAGCAGACGGTCGGCGACGGAGCGAAGCGCGCGGGCATGCGAATGGCCGCGTTGGCGCAGGGCGGCGTATTTGGCGCGGCTTCGCGGGTCGTGCTGGATGGCGGTGCGCGCCCAATGATGGACGGCGTCGCTGAGGCGGCGATGACAAGCCCGGCGGCGCAGGACGATGCGGCGCTTGCCCGACTGCTTGGTCACCGGGGCGACGCCGGACAAGCAGCGCAGCGCCTGATAGTCTCGCTCGCGCAGGGCCTCGCCGGCCTCTGCGAGCAGCGTGGCGCAGACGATCCTTCCGATGCCTGGCAGGGATCTCAGGATGGTCACGTCACGCTGCTCTTGCGGCTGCCCCGGCGCGTCCTCCTCGGGCGCAGCGAGGCTGGCGAGCAGGCGATCGAGCTCGCCGTGCGCCTCTTTGATCTGGCGGCTGACGAGGCGCAGGCGGGGAATGAGCGTGCGGATGTGGGCGGTTGCCGCCTCGGTGGCGCCGGCGGCGACCTGGATGGGCGGCCGGCGGAGCTGCTTCAAGGCCTCGGCCGCATCGAAGCGGCGGATGCGATGCCGCTTGAGGAGCTTGGCGAGACTGGCTTGGCGGAGGCGGCGGGCCTTATCGGGCGTCGGCGCGCTCTCCCACAGTTGCAGGAACCATTCGGCGGCGAGATCATCGGCGAGCTCCAGCATGGCCGGGAAGTAGCGCCAGAGCTGGTCTCGCATGCGGTTGGCGAGACGGACCTGCTCGACGGTCAGTTCGTCGGCGATCCGCGACCATTCGCGCAGCTCGATGACCAGCGGATCGGCCGGCCGCAACGGACGCAGGCGCGGCCGGTCGGTCCTCAGCGCATCGGCCAGCACCTCGGCGTCGCGGCTGTCGTCCTTGGCGCCGGCCAGCGTGAAGCGGTCGCGGAAGCGGTCGAGCTGCTTGGGATTGACCGCGTAGACGGTGAAGCCGCGCTCCATGAGCGCCTCAACGACCGGCCCGTGCGGCACCTCGATGGCGACATGCACCGCTTGCGGCGCGGCGCCGCTCGCGGCGATCAGCCAGGCGCCCATCTCAGCCAGGCCCTCGCCGCCATGAGCGAAGCTGCGCACGCGCTTGCCGCGCCCCTGCGCATCCGACAGACAAACGACATGCGCCTGCGACGCCCAATCGACGCCGGCATACCAGATCTGTTCTTCCATGCTCCTCTCCCTGTTCTCGCAACGAGCCCGCCGCGACGTCGGCCGATCCCTGTACCTGGCGCTCAAGGGCGCGGTCTCCCCACTGGGCCTGCAATCGCAGCCGCCAGCCGGGGCACATGTCCGCGCGTGGTGCTCGCCGCTTTGACAGCGGCGGCGCTGGGGCGCTTCGGTCGCTCCCGGCCGGCCGGCCCCGGTCCTCCTGTCTGAGCCGATTCGCCGGACCCGCGAAGCCGCCCGCCCGCTACGGCGCCACGGAGGGCGCGCGTGCGGCCGGCTTCGCTTTCGCCGAGCCAAGCTTTGCAGGATCACCGGCCATCACCGGTACAGGGGCGCTTGGGAGCGCCAGTTTTGTTTTGTTTTCGCGAGGTGTTCTTTAAGCGCCCCGCCACCCCTCCTCATCCGAGGAGGACCCAAAATTCTTCATAGCCTCGGGCCTCACGGCCGCGGGACGATGAAGCGCGTGCCGCGTTTTCTGCGTCATGAGGAGACTTGCATGAACCAGCATCCCGCCGTCGCCGCAGGCCGTGTCGCCGTGGTCACCGGGGCAGCGAGCGGCATCGGCCTTGCCGCGGCGGAGCGTTTCGCCGATCTCGGCATGAAAATCTGCATGGCCGACGCCAATGCGGCGGCGCTGGACGCCGCCGCGGCGGACGTGGCGGGCCGCACGAACCGGACGGCGAACGTGCTCGCCGTTCCGACCGACGTCAGCCGGCGCGATGAGGTCGAGCGCCTGAAGGAGCGCGTGTACGAAAGCTTCGGCGAGGTTGCCGTGCTGATGAACAATGCCGGCCGGGAAGGGAGCGGCAGCGGCATTTTCGGCAGCCTCGAACGCTGGGAGGATCTGATCGGCACCAATCTCTGGGGCGTCATCCACGGCGTGCAGGTGTTTGGGCCGGCGATGATCGCCCAGAAGGCGCCCGCGGCGATCGTCAATACCGGATCGAAGCAGGGCATCACCTGCCCGCCCGGCAACACCGCCTACAACGTGACGAAGGCCGGCGTGAAGGTGGTCACCGAGGCGCTCGCCCACGAGCTCCGCAACATCGAAGGCTGCCAGGTCACCGCGCATCTCCTGGTTCCCGGCTTCACCTTCACCGGGCTGACCGCGGCGAGCGCCAAGCCGCAAGCCGCCTGGACGCCCGCCGAGGTGATCGACTTCTTGCTGCCCGCCGTGGCGAAAGGCGACTTCTACGTACTGTGCCCGGACAACGAGGTCACCCGTGAAATCGACGAGAAGCGGATCCGCTGGGCGGCGGATGACCTGATCGAGAACCGCCCCGCCCTCTCCCGCTGGCATCCCGACTTCAAGGAGGCCTTCGCCGAGTTCATGAAGTCGTGAGACGGCGCTTCGCCGCGACTGAAAATCACCGGCGCGTCTGCGCCGCCCTTTTTCGCGCGCTTCATCTTCTGTAGGATGTCCTGAGCTGGCGCCCGGCCAAGCATATCAACGAAGGAGGCATCGCATGCCCGGCAAGAAAATACTCATGCTCGTCGGCGACTTCACCGAGGAATACGAGATTTTTGTCTTCGAGCAGGCGATGCACGCCGTCGGCCACATCGTCCACGTCGTCTGCCCCGACAGACGAGCCGGCGACATCCTGAAGACGTCGCTGCACGATTTCGAAGGCGATCAGACCTATACGGAAAAACCCGGCCACAATTACATCCTGAACAAGAGCTTTGCCGAGGTTGACCCGGCGGAATACGACGCCGTCTACTGCGCGGGCGGGCGCGGCCCGGAATATATCCGCATCGACAAGCGCGTTCAGGACATCGTCCGCCACTTCCATGAGGCCGACAAGGCGATCTTCACGATCTGCCACGGCGTGCAGATCCTCATCGCCGTCGACGGAGTGGTGCGGGGGAAGGAGGTCGCCGCGCTGCAATATTGCGAGCCGGAGGTGCGGCTCGCCGGCGGCATCTATATCGACGTGCCGCCGACCGGCGCGCATGTCGACGGCAAGCTCGTCTCCGGCAAGGGCTGGCCGGGCCTGGCGGCGTTCATGCGCGAATGCCTGAAAGTGCTCGGCACCGAAATCCGCCATGCCGAGGCGGCGCCCGAGGCGGCCCCTGCCCAGCGAAAGCGCGTGGCCTAATCGAGCGGCCGGGCGGACGCGGCTCTTTGCCGTTCAGACTAGGATCAGATCGCCTACGCCGATATTGTGCACGCCGATCAGGAAGATGCTGTCGCCGGTCGAAGCCTGCACCAGCGTGCCGGTGTCGGTATCGAGCACCGCGAGCTGATCCGCGGTCAGGCCGACGAGGCCCATTTGGTCGAGATCGACGTCGAAGCCCTCCACGACGTCGTCGCCGTCGCCGGCGCGGAAGATGATCGTGTCGATTTCCCCGGCGGCGGACCCCGCCGTGATGAAGTCGTCGCCGGCGCCGCCGTCGATCAGATCGTTGCCGAGGCCGCCCTTCAGGTAGTCCTCACCCGCGCCCCCCTGCACGACATCGTCGCCGGCCGACGCCCAGATGAGGTCGGCGCCATCGCCGCCGTCGAGGAGGTTAGTTCCCGTGGTGCCGATCATCCTGTCATCGAACTTGGTGCCGATCGCGTGTTCGACCGACGCGAAGCGGTCTACGTCATCGCCGCTCCGCGAGCCGCCGCGCTCGAGATGAATCCACACGGCTTGATCGAGGTCGGCAAATTCTAGGTAGTCCGCGCCGCTTCCGCCAAAGATGAAGTCGCCTCCCCTGCCGCCCTGGAGATGATCGTCCCCGTCGTGAGCGAAAATCCAGTCCCGATCCGCCGAGCCGTTAAGGAATTCTGAGATGTTGGTGCCGATCACCTTGGCCATTGGAGCCTCCCTGACCATACGCGTTCGGCACTCTGCTAAGGATTGCGACGGGGCAGGACAACAGAATGGTTATCCGCTGGTTAATTCCAACCAGGCTGCATTGCCCGTCTGCTTTCGCTCACCTGCGTCAAGGTTAACAAATGCGGCAGCGACCATGCGGAAGCGGCTGGGATCGCTTCGGCGCCTTTCTGCCTCATCCGGGCGCGGCGGCCCCTTGCCTGCGGCGGGGTCGTGTGCCAAGTGGCTCCGGCGTTGCAGACCCGGCCTCAGCGATTGCAGGAGCGGATCGTGGCGATTCTGGTTGAGCTAGGCGGTACTCCTCGAGAGACCGTTCGCCTGGGCGGTCTGGCCGAGGTCTGGCTCGGCAGCGGCGAGCGCGACGACGGCGACCAGCTTGGCCGTGGGGGACGGCAGGAGCGCACGAACCGGCAGGTGCCGCACATCCTCATCGTCGAGGACGAGCTGTTCATCGCCTGGCATCTGGAAGACATCGTCCAGAGCATGAACCATCATGTCTGCGCCATTTCTGCGAGGGGGGAGGACGCCGTCGCAAAAGCAAGCGATCTGGCCCCCGACCTCGTGCTTATGGACGTCAACCTCGCCGGAAGGATGGACGGCATCGAAGCGGCCCGGCGCATTGCCGAGGCTCAGCGCATCCCGGTCATCTTCATCACGGCCTACGGAGACCGGGGAACGATCGACCGCATAGAGCACGCCGTGCCCGGATCGACGGTGCTGCAGAAGCCGATAGCCGCCGAGACGCTGCGGCTGGCCGTCGCCGCGGCTCTCGGGCGGCGGGCGAACTGATCAAAGCCAGCCCTGCAGCTCGCGCAGGACCAATGCCGTGATGACCTGCATGCCGGCGGGCGAGTCGTTCAGGCAGGAGATATGGGAAAAGCTCTCGCCGCCGTGGTGCCGGAAAATCTCGGCATTCTGGACGGCGATCTCCTCCAGGGTCTCCAGGCAGTCGGAGACGAAGCCGGGATTGATCACGGCGATCCGCTTCACCCCGTCGGCGGCGAGCCGCTCCACCGTCTTGTCTGTATAGGGCTGCAGCCATTCCTCGGGGCCGAAGCGGGACTGGAAGGTCGTGATGAGCCGCCCCTCCGGCCATCCAAGCCGTTCGCCGAGGAGCCGCGTCGTCTTATGGCAATGGCAGTGATACGGGTCGCCCTTCCTGAAATAGGAGACGGGCAGGCCGTGATAGGAGGCGAGCACCACCTCCGGCTCGCAAGCGAGGCCGGCGAGGTGCGTCTCGATGCTGTCGGCGAGCGCGTCGATATAGACCGGCTCATCGTAATAGGGCGGCACCGTCCGCAGCGCCGGCTGCCAGCGCATTGCCTTCAGCGCATCGAAGGCGGCGTCGTTGACCGTGGCGGTCGTGGTGGCGCTGTATTGCGGGTAGAGCGGGAACAGCAGCACGCGCTCGCAGCCGCCGGCCTGCAGCGCGCGCAGCTTCTCGGCGATCGACGGCCTGCCGTAGCGCATCGCCCAGTCGACCATCAGCGAGTCCTCGGCGGCGAGCGCGGCGGCAAGCTTCTCGCTCTGGGCGCGGGTGAAGGTCCGCAGCGGCGATTCGTTCTGCTCGCGGTTCCAGATGGACGCGTAGAGGCGGCCGCTCTTCTTCGGGCGAACGCTGAGGACGATCCCCTGCAGGATCGGCTGCCAGAACAGCGGCGACCATTCGATGACGCGGCGGTCGGAGAGGAACTCGCTGAGGTAGCGGCGCATCGGCCAGTAGCCCGTCCCCTCAGGGGTGCCGAGGTTGACGAGGAGAACGCCGATGCGCTTGGCCGGCACGGGCGGGTGCGCCGCCGGCATGCGCACGGCCTTGAGCACGTCGCGCCGCGAGTCGGAGCTTGCTGCTATCCTGTTGAGCACTGATTATCTTCCCCGGCCTAAGATATGCCGGCCGTGTGCCTATTCCAGCCTGTTGCGCCAGAACCGGCCCCTGCGAGCAGAACGCGCGCCGGGGGCAGGCGATCAGCCGCGCAAGGCGGATCCGAGCGCTGCCGCCAGCGTGTCCAGCGCGAACGGCTTCTGCAGCACCGGGCGTTCGTTCCAATGGCGAGGCAGGCCCGTCCGGCCATAGCCCGTCGCGAACAGGAAGGGGATTGCCGCCGCGTCCAGCTGGCTGACCAGCGGATAGACGAGCTCGCCGCCGAGATTGACGTCGAGCACGGCCACGTCGGGCCGGCGTTCGCCGAGGATGGCCAGCGCCTGGCTCACACCGCTGGCGTGCCAGACATCCGAACAGCCGAGCTCCTGCAGCATATCCTCGACCAGGAAGGAGATCAGGGTCTCGTCCTCGACGAGGAGGACCTTCAGACCGGCAAACTGCGTCTGCTCGGACCGGACCTCGCTCACTCAGGCGCCGCTGACCGTTGCAGCGGGATGCGGATGAGTGCGCGGACGCCGGCGGGGTCGAAGTGGATATCCGCAGTGCCGCCCAGTTCCCGCGTGATGCCGCGTTCCACGAGCCGCGTCCCGAAGCCGACCCGTCCCGGCTTGCCGACCGCCGGCCCGCCCGACTCCTTCCAGTGAATGACCAGGTCGCGGCCCGCTTCGCCCAACTCGACAGTCCACGCTACGCTGACCGACCCGTCCGGCGCCGAGAGCGCGCCGTACTTCGCCGCATTGGTGGCAAGCTCGTGCAGCACCATGGCGAGCGTCAGCGCCGATCGCGGCGGCAGCTCGACCGGCTCGCCGGCAAGCCGGATGCGCTCGGCGGTCGCGCTGCCGAACGGCGCGAAGAGATCCGCCAGGATGGCGGACAGCTCGGCCGATTCCCAGCCCTGGCGGGACAGATGATCATGGGCGCTGCTCAGGGCGAACAGGCGCCGGTCGAAGTCGAGGCGGATTTCCGGCGGGATGCCGTCGCCGCGGATGGTCTGGGCGGCGAGCGACTGCACGCTCGCTAGCGTATTCTTCACACGGTGGTTGAGCTCGTCGAGGAGCGCGCGCTGCCTGGTCTCCGCCTGCTTGCGCTCGCTGATGTCGACCAGCATGTTCACCGCGCCGACCAGCGCGCCGGTCTCGTCGCGGAGCGGCGTCGGATAGGGAATGAAGGGGAAGCGTGTGCCGTCGGGGCGCTCCGCCACCGCCTCGGCGTCGCGGATCGGCCGGTTCTCCTTGAGCGCCTGCGCCATCGGGCATTGGTCGTGCGGCAGCGGCGTGCCGTCCGGGTTGTAAAGTCGCCAGGTGACGCACCATTCGTCGCTGCCGAGTTCCGGCCTGCGGCCGGAAAGCTCGATGGCCGCCTGGTTATAAAAGGTGATCCGCCCCGCGGCGTCGGTCGTGTAGATGGCCGCGGGCAAGGCATCGAGCAATTCGCGCGAGCGGCGCTCGCTCTCGGCCAGCGCCTGCTCCGTCCGCTTCTGTGCGGTGACGTCGTGGAAGCAATTGATGGCGCCGATCACGGTTCCGGCGTCGTCCTTGACCGGGTCGATATGGACCATCGCCCAGCTCTGCGATCCGTCAGGCCGTTCGACAAGTCCCACCAGGCCGTGCGCCGGCTCGCCCGTCCTCAGCACCCGCGCCATCGGGGTCTCGTCGCGGCTGATCGGCCGCCCGTCGAAATAGAGCTTGTGGGAGCCGCAGAAGAGCTCGTTGTCGTCGCCGATGCGCGGCTCGCGCCCCCACAGCTCCGCCGCACGGTGGTTGAACCACAGGACGCGCCCGTCGCCGTCGCAGGCGTAGATGGCGACCGGCAGCATGTCCAGGATGGCGGGAGGCATATCGAGAAGGCAGGCCGGGCCACCGGGAAAGCCGCCGACCGGATTTTGCAGAGCCAAAACCGCTTCGTTCATAAAGCCTCCAGACACCACGCACTCGACAGGAGGTCTTGGGGAGCCGCCTTCTAAACCGAAAACGGGCAGCTTTCCCAGCCTGTGCCAAACCTTCCAACGAAAGGTGAACCGCGCCAAACGTTGCTCGCGGCGCTTTCGCCCCCCTGCGCCTCCGGTCCCACCGGCGGCCGACTCCAACGCGCCACATTCCTGCGGGTTCCCGCGGCAAGTCGGGAAGCCGACGCAACATGCCGCTTGCTCCGCATTGCGGGCTGTCGCTAGCTGAACGCGCTTACGTCGGCGGTCGGCGACGCGCGGCGGGGCGGAAATCCGTTGCTCGATCGTGACCGGCTTGGAGGAGACCAATGAACGGCAAGGTGATCCTCGTCATCATGGATGGAGTGGGCTACGCGACCGCGGTCGGCCAATGCGGCTTCCTGGAAGGGATGGTGGAAGCCGGCCGCGCGCGCCGCTGGAAAATGCAGGCTGCGATCCCGACCCGCTCGGCGCCGCTCTACGAGACGCTGCATACCGGTCTGTCGCCCGCCGAGCACGGGATCACCGCCAACGAAGCGCTGCGGCCGTCCAGCCGGCCGAACGTCTTCCACGCGGTCCGAGACGCGGGGGGCCGCACGGCTGCGGTGTCGCACGCCTGGTATTTCACCCTCTACAATCGCCGCCCCTACGATCTTATCGACGACATCGAGATCGACGACGAGCGCGCGCCGGGCATCCAGCACGGCCGCTTCTATTCGCAGGAAGGCTACGGCAAGGTGAATTCCTGCGCGCCGGCGGAGATCGACCTCTGCGCCCAGCTGACGCTCCTCCTCCGCCGCCACGACCCGCACTATGCGCTCCTCCACACCTGCTCGGCCGATACGCTCGGCCACACCTTCACGGCGCATTCGGCGGAATACCGCGAGCAGACATGGCGGATCGACAACGCGCTGGCGCGCACGCTGCCGCTCTGGCTCGAGCAAGGCTACGAGATCTTCGTCACGGCCGACCATGGCATGAACGGCGACGGCCACCACGGCGGCACCGACCCGATCGAGCGCGAGGTCGCCTTCTACTATTTCGGCGCCGGTAGCGGCCCGGAGCCGGACCGGGTGCTCGACCAGCTCTCGGTCGCGCCCACCACACTGGCCCGAATCGGCGTTGCCGTGCCGGATTCCATGCATGCTCCGGTCTTATTCCGCTGACGCCGCGGAAGGTCGCAATTGCGCTTGAGGAGCATTTCACCGCCCTGTAGCGTGCTCAAGGGGACAGAAGAACACCGCCAGAATCGTAAGGCGGATAAGAATACTGGAGGGGGACATGTCGAGGGAAATTGAATTTCTGGCGCGCGAGGCCGTACGCGGCCGGCTGAACCGCCGCGACTTCCTGGGCCGCGCCGCGGCGCTGGGGCTGAGCCTGCCGGTCGCGTCGAAGCTTTTGTCGTCGACCGCGCTGGCCCAGGGCCCGCAGAAGGGCGGCGACCTGATCGTCGGGCTGGTCGGCGGCGAGTCGACCAACAGCCTCGACCCGGCCTCGTGGCTCAGCCAGGTGCCGCAGGTGTTCGGCAAGACCTGGGGCGAGACCCTCGTCTATTCCAACCCGGAAGACGGCTCGCCGGTGCCGCTCCTGGCCGAATCCTGGACTGCTTCCGACGACGTCAAGCAATGGACCTTCAAGATCCGCCAAGGGGTGACCTTCCACGACGGCAAGGAGATGACGGCCGAAGACGTGGTGGCGACGCTGAAGCGGCACGCCGACCCGGAGGGCAAGTCCGGCGCGCTCGGCATCATGGAAGGGATCGGCGACATCAAGGCCGACGGCGACAACGTCGTGATCACGCTGGCGAGCGGCAACGCCGACATGCCGCTTCTGTTGAGCGACTACCACCTGGTCATCCAGCCGAACGGCGGCGTCGACGATCCGGCCGCCGGCATCGGCACGGGCCCCTACAAGGTGGAGGTGAACGAGCCGGGCGTCCGCCACGTCGGCACCAGATACGAGAACCACTGGCGCGACGACGTGGGCTTCGTCGACAGCGTCGAGATCCTGGTGATGAACGACACGACGGCGCGCATGTCGGCGCTGCAATCGGGCCAGGTGCACATCATCAACCGCGTCGAGCCGAAGACGGTGGAGCTGCTGAAGGGCTCGCCCAACGTGATCATCGAGCGGGCGCCGTCGAAGGGCCATTACGTCTTCATCATGCACTGCAACACGCCGCCCTTCGACAACAAGGACCTGCGCATGGCGCTGAAGCTGGCGATGGACCGCGAGGCGATGGTCAACCAGATCCTGCAGGGCTACGCGACGATCGGCAACGATTTCCCGATCAACGAGGCCTATGCGTTCTTCCCCGAGGGCATCGAGCAGCGCGTCTACGATCCGGAAGAGGCGAAGCACTATTACCAGAAATCCGGCCATTCCGGCCCGATCCTGCTGCGGACCTCGGAGGTCGCCTTCCCCGGCGCGGTGGACGCGACCGTGCTCTACCAGCAGCAGGCGGCGGCAGCCGGCATCCAGATCGACGTGCGGCGCGAGCCGGGCGACGGCTACTGGGACCAGGTGTGGAACGTGCAGCCCTTCTGCGCCTCCTACTGGGGCGGCCGGCCGACGCAGGATTCCATGTATTCGACGGCCTATTACTCCAAGGCGGACTGGAACGACACGCGCTTCTTCCGCGAGGATTTCGACAAGCTGCTGCTGGAGGCGCGCGGCGAGCTCGACCCGGCCCGCCGCGAGGAGCTCTACCGCCAGATGGCGATCATGGTGCGCGACGACGGCGGCCTGATCCTGCCGATGTTCAACGACTTCATCGACGCGCATACCGACCAGGTGCAGGGCTGGGTGCGCGACCCGAACTACGAGATGTCCGGCCTCAGCGCGCCGATCCGCGTCTGGCTCGCCCAGTAGGCGAGCCGCGCAAATGGTCACGGTCAGCCAGACCAGCGCGGAGCTTCAGGGCAGGCCTCGACGCCTGCTCTCCGTCCGGACGTTCGGCGGGCCTCTGACGAAAATGATTGCCCAGCGCATCGGCCTGGGCCTTCTGCTTCTGGTGGCCGTATCGGCACTGATCTTCGTCGGCACGCAGATCCTGCCTGGCGACGTCGCCACGGCCATGCTCGGCCAGCAGGCGACGCCGGAGGCCATCGCCAACATCCGCGCCGAGCTTGGCCTCGATAAGCCGGCGGTCGTCCGCTATTTCGAGTGGCTGGCCGGAGCGGTGACCGGCGATTTCGGCGTCAGCTACACGAACCGCCAGGACATCGCCACCAACATCGGACGGCGGCTCGGAAACACGCTTTTCCTCGCCTCCGCCGCGGCGGCCATCGCGGTGCCGCTGGCGATCTTCCTCGGCGTCCTGGCGGTCCGCTACCGCAACAGCTTCTTCGATCGGTTCATCTCGATCGTGACGCTCTCCACCGTGTCGCTGCCGGAGTTCTTCGCCGGCTACCTCCTCATCCTGCTCTTCGCGGTACAGCTCCGCTGGTTCCCGAGCACCGCGACGATCCGCGATTCCATGAGTCTTGGGCAGCAGCTCTACGTGATCGCGCTGCCGACGCTGACGCTTGTCCTCGTCGTCGTCGGGCACATGATGCGGATGACGCGTGCGGCCGTGCTGAACGTGCTTTCCTCCGCCTATATCGAGACGGCGGAGCTGAAAGGCCTGACGCCGTCGCGCATCATCTGGAAGCACGCTTTGCCGAATGCGCTGGCGCCCATCGTCAATGTGGTGGCGCTCAACCTCGCTTACCTCGTGGTCGGCGTCGTCGTGGTGGAGGTCATCTTCGTCTATCCCGGCATGGGCCAGTACATGGTCGACCACGTCTCCAAGCGCGACGTGCCGGTGGTGCAGGCATGCGGCCTCGTCTTCGCCGCAGTCTATATCGGCCTCAACATCATCGCCGACGTGGCGGCCGTGGTCGCCAATCCGCGGCTCAGGCATCCAAGGTAGGACCGTGTTCCGTCGCATGCCGATGTCCGCGATCATCGGGCTGGCCGGGCTCGGCTTCTACCTGTTCCTGGCGCTTTTCGCCCAGTGGATCGCCCCCTACGGCGTGGCGGAAGTCGTCGGCGGTGTCTGGGAGGGGCCATCGGCTGCCTTCTGGCTCGGCACCGACAATCTCGGCCGCGATCTCCTGTCCCGGCTGATCTATGGCGCGCAGATCACCATCCTGGTCGCGACGGCGGCGACGTTCATCGCCTTCGCGCTAGGCGTCGTGCTCGGCTTCCTTGCCGCCATCCTGCGCGGCTGGACCGATCAGGGCCTGTCGCGTTTCAACGACCTGATGATGGCGATCCCGACGCTGATCTTCGCGCTGGTCGTCCTGTCGGTGCTGCCGACCGACCTTTATATCCTCATCCTCGTCATGGCGGTGCTCGATTCTACCCGCGTCTTCCGCATCAGCCGGGCCGTGGCGGTCGATATCGCCGTGATGGACTTCGTCGAGGCGGCGCGGCTCCGCGGCGAGGGCTGGGGCTGGATCATGTTCCGCGAGATCCTGCCCAACACGCTATCGCCGCTTATCGCCGAGTTCGGCCTGCGCTTCGCCTTCGCCGTTCTCTTCCTCTCCTCGCTCTCCTTCCTCGGGCTGGGCGTGCAGCCGCCGGTCGCCGACTGGGGTTCCATGGTGAAGGAGAACAAGGACGGCATCGTATTCGGCATCACCGCGGCGCTTGTTCCTGGCTTCGCCATCGCCACGCTGGCCATATGCGTGAACCTCGTCGTCGATTGGGCGCTCAACCGGACCTCCAGCCTGAAAGGAGGGCGCGGCGATGTCTGATCCTCTCCTCGTCGTCCGCGACCTCAAGATCGAGGCGACGATCCACCCGCCGGGCGAGCCGTCGCGCGACGTCATCATCGTCGACGGTGTCTCCTTCACCCTTGGCAAGGGCAAGGTGCTCGGGCTGATCGGCGAATCGGGCGCGGGAAAATCGACGATCGGCCTCGCCGCCATGGCCTATGGGCGCGGCGGCTGCCGCATCGTCGGCGGCGAGGTGCTGATCGACGGCATCGACATCCTGGCGCTCGGCAAGGCGGGCGTCCGCGACATCCGCGGCCATCGCGTCTCCTATGTCGCGCAATCGGCGGCAGCCGCCTTCAACCCGGCGCGCCGGATCGGCGACCAGGTGGTCGAGGCGGCCGTGCGGCACGGGCTGATGAGCCGCCGCGACGCGACCGTCAGAGCGCGCGAGCTCTTTCGCATCCTCGCTTTGCCGTCTCCCGACACGTTCGGCGAGCGCTTTCCGCATCAGGTTTCGGGTGGGCAGCTGCAGCGCGCCATGACCGCGATGGCGCTCTGTCCGAGGCCGGATTTGATCGTCTTCGACGAGCCGACGACGGCGCTAGACGTCACGACGCAGATCGACGTGCTGGCCGCCATCAAGCGCGCCATCGACGAAACCCACACGGCGGCGCTCTATATTACGCACGACCTCGCCGTCGTGGCGCAGGTGAGCGACGACATCATGGTGCTCCGCCACGGCAAGACTGTGGAATACGGCCCCGTGAAGCAGATCATCGAGGCGCCGCGCGAGGATTATACGAGCCGGCTCGTTTCCATTCGCAAGACGTTCAAGGCAGAGGCGGCCGACCAGTCTGCGGCGCTGCTGCGGATCGAGGATGTCGATGCCTCCTATGGCAAGCTGCAGATTTTGCACGACGTGTCGTTGCACCTGCCGCCCGGACAGACGCTGGCGGTGGTCGGGGAATCCGGCTCCGGCAAATCGACGCTCGCCCGTGTCGTCACCGGGCTGCTGCCGCCCTCGCGCGGCAAGGTGACCTTCGACGGCAAGGTCTTGGGGCCGCGGCTGAAGGACCGCAGCCAGGACGAGCTGCGCGAATTGCAGATGATCTACCAGATGGCCGACGTGGCGATGAATCCGCGCCAGACCATCCGGACCATCATCGGGCGGCCGCTCACCTTCTATTTCAGCATCCGCGGCCAGGAGAAGACGCGGCGGGTGCTGGAGCTCCTCGACCAGATCGAGATGAAGCGCGACCTCATCGACCGCTATCCGGCCGAGCTCTCCGGCGGCCAAAAACAGCGCGTCTGCATCGCCCGCGCGCTCGCCGCCGACCCGAAGCTTATCATCTGCGACGAGCCGACCTCGGCGCTCGACCCGCTGGTCGCCGACGGCATCCTGAAGCTTTTGATGAAGCTGCAGGCGGAGACCGGGGTTTCCTACCTCTTCATCACGCACGACATCGCCACGGTGCGGGCGATCGCCAATTCCATCGCCGTCATGCACCGCGGCAAGGTCGTGCGCTTCGGGCCGAAGCAGCAGGTGCTCTCACCGCCCTTCGACGACTACACCGACCTGCTCCTCTCCTCGGTTCCCGAGATGGAGATCGGCTGGCTGGAGAAGGTGCTGAAGACGCGGCGTATGGCCAGCGCCGGGAACTGATGCGGGCAGCCGGCGGATAGTCCGACAGAGCGCGAGCGGGAATGCCGCAGAAGATCGGATATGTCTCGCTCCTCGTCCGCGACTACGACGAGGCGATCAAATATTTTACCGAGATGCTCCTCTTCGATCTGGTCGAAGATACGCCGCTTGCCGACGGCCGCCGCTGGGTGCTCGTCGCCCCACCGGGATCAAACGAGACCCGCATCCTCCTGGCGAAAGCCGCTACGCCCGAGCAGGACGCGCGGATCGGCGACCAGGCCGGCGGCCGCGTGCTCCTGTTCCTGCACACCGACGATTTCTGGCGCGATTACGACGATATGAAATGGCGCGGCGTCCGCTTCCGGGAGACGCCGCGGCGCGAGGACTACGGCACCGTCGCCGTGTTCGAAGACCTCTACGGAAACCGCTGGGACCTGCTGCAGCTGCGCGATTGAAGGGCTATCGTCCCTTCCACACCGGATCGCGTTTTTCGGCGAAGGCGCGCGCGCCTTCCTTCTGGTCCTCGCTGCCGTAGAGCATGTCCACCGTCGGAAATTGCCGCCGCGCGATCTTGTTCATCACGGTCTGGAAGCTCTCGGCCTCGGCGGCACGTGCCACCTCCTTGATCGCCGCAAAAACCAGTGGGGGGCCGCCCGCGAGGGTCCGGGCGATGTCCCAGGCGCGGTCGAGCAGGCGATCGGCAGGGAGCACGTGGTTTATGAGACCCCACCGATGCGCCTCGGCAGAATCCATCCAGCGGCCGGTCAGCAGCATGTCCATCGCGACGTGGTAGGGGATGCGCTTGGGAAGCTTGACGGTCGCGGCATCGGCCAGCGTGCCGGCGCGGATTTCCGGCAGGGCGAATCGGACGTGCTCCGCAGCGAGGATCAGGTCTGCGGAAAGCGCCAGCTCCATCCCGCCGCCGACCGCCATGCCGTTCAGCGCGGCGATCACCGGCTTGTTGAGGTCGCGGAGCTCCTGGATCCCGCCAAAACCGCCGACGCCGTAATCGGCGTCGACGGCCGCCCCGGCGGCCGCGGCCTTCAGGTCCCATCCGGCGGAGAAGAACTTTTCGCCCCCGCCGGTGATGATCGCGACGCGCAGCTCCGGGTCGTTCCGAAAGGCGCGAAACACTTCGCCCATGGCGCGGCTCGTCGGATGATCGATCGCGTTGGCCTTCGGCCGGTCCAGCGTGACCTCCAGCACGCCACCGTCGCGGCGGGTCCTGAGTGCGTCGCTCATGCAGCATCCCCGATGCGGATCAGCGCGTCGACGGCCACCGCGCCATGCCCCTCCGGGCGGACGAGCAGCGGGTTTATTTCCAGCTCGTCGAGCGTGTCGGCGTGCGCCTCGGCGTAACGCGCGACGGCGGCCGCGGCCGCAATCGCTGCATCCAGATCGCCGCGCGGACGGCCGCGAAACCCCTGCAGGAGCGGCGCGGTCTTCAATGACAGGATGGCTCGGCGAATCTCGTCTTCCGTGGCCGGGAGGAGCAGCGACGCCGCTTCGCCCAGCAACTCGACCAGAACACCGCCCGCGCCTATCGTCATCAGCAGCCCGAATTGCGGGTCGCGGGTGACGCCGATCAGCAGCTCGGCCACGGCGTCGGTCACCATCAATTCAACAAGCAGGCCCGTGCCAACACGGGCGAGATCCTGCGCCGCGCCTTCCACGTCGGCGGCGCTCTTGAGGTTCAGCCGAACGGCGCCGCTCTCGCTTTTGTGGGCGATGCCGAGCGCCTTGAGCACCACGGGATAGCCGAGCTCGTGGGCCGCGCCGGCCGCTAGCCGCGGATCGCAGACGACTCGGCTCCGCGGGACCGGCACGCCGAAATCGGCGAGCGCCTGCTTCGCTTCCGCTTCGAACAGGATGCGCTTTGGCGCAGGGGCTGCTAGCGGCGCCAGGACGGGCGCGGGCAGCGGCTCCTTCCAGCGCAGGCCGATGAAGGCAGCGGCCTCCGCAGCGCCGTGTGCCTCATTGATCCCGCAGAGCGGTGCGATGTTTTGAGCCAGCAATTCCGCGGCCCGTTCCTCCGGCATGTTTTCCGGCAGCGACGCAACGACGGCCGTACGGCCGCCGGTTGCTGCGGCAGCTTGGGCTATGGCACGCACGGCGATGTCCCAGTCGGCGTCGCTGCAGCGGTCTGATCGGGGGAAATCCAGAACCAGCATGGAGAGATCGAATCCGCAGCCTATCATGGCCGAGAAGGTCGCCGTCATGGCCTCCTCCTTCGCCCAGACGAAAGTGTGGTAGTCGAGCGGGTTGGCTAACGTCACGAGGTCGCTCAGCGTCGCAGCCACCCGCGCCCGCTCGCCGGCGTCGAGCGACCGGTAGCGGACACTCCGGCCCACCGCCCCATCCGCCATGATCGACGCTTCGCCGCCCGAGCAGCTCATCGAGGCGAGGTCGCCGCCGGGCAGCGGGCCGTGCACGTGCAGGAGTTTGAGCGCCTCCAGGAATTCCGGGATAGAGCGGAGGCGCGGGATGGCAAGCCGGTCGAAGAAGGCGGCCGTGGCAACCTCCGAGCCGACAATCGAAGCTGTGTGAGAGATGGCGGCGGCGCGCGACTGCTCGGAATGGCCGACCGTCATCGCCACGATTGGCTTGCCGAGCGCGCGGGCATGCCGCGCCATCGCCTCGAAGCCGGCCCCATTCTTGACGCCTTCGATGTGGAGACCGACCGCCGTGACGCGCCGATCGTCGAGAAACCCCATGGCGATCTCGGCGAGGTCGGTCTGTGCCTGGTTGCCGGCGGTGGCGACATAGGCGATCGATAAAGCCCGCCGCTGCATCGTCATGTTGAGGGCGATGTTGGAGCTCTGCGTGATGATGGCGATGCCGCGTTCAACCCGCGTGCCGCCGTGCTGGTCCGGCCACAGCAGCGCGCCGTCGACATAGTTGATGACGCCGTAACAGTTCGGGCCGATCACCGGCATCTCGCCGGCGGCGCGGAGCAGCGCCTCTTCCAGCGCGGCGCCGTCGGACGCCTCGCGAAAACCGGAGGCATAGCAGATCGCCCCGCCGGCGCCGCGCGCGGCCAACTCGCCGACGATGTCGAGAGTGGCAGTCCGGTTCACGCCGACGAATGCCGCGTCCGGCGCTTCAGGCAGCTCGGCGACGGAGCGGAAGCAGCGGCGTCCGTGCATTTCGTCGCGCGTCGGGTGCACCGGCCAGATGTTTCCGGCAAAGCCCATCCGATCGCTCTGCACGATCACCTGGGCCGCCTCGCGGCCGCCGAAGACGGCGATCGATTTCGGCCGGAACAGCCGCTCCAGATTTTTCGCCATCAGGCGCCGAGGCGCCGCAGCATGTCGCGGCTGATGATGTGGCGGTGGATCTCCGACGTGCCGTCCCAGATCCGCTCCACACGCGCATCGCGCCAGAACCGCTCCAGCGGCAAATCCGCCATCAGCCCCATGCCGCCAAAGATCTGGATGGCCTCGTCGGTGACGCGGGCGAGCATCTCGCTCGCATAAAGCTTCGCGGAGGAAATCTCCCGGGTGGATTCCAGCCCCTGGTCCATCCGCCAGGCGGCGGAAAGCGTCAGCCAGTCCGCGGCGTCGATCTCCGTCACCATGTCGGCAAGCTTGAAGGAGACGCCCTGGAATTTTCCGATCGGCTGGCCGAACTGCTTTCGCGTCGCCGCCTGGTGCAGCGAAAGGTCGAGCGCGCGGCGGGCGCGGCCGACGCACATCGCGGCGACGGTCAGGCGCGTGCCGGAGAGCCACCGGTTCATCGCTTCGAAGCCACCGTGAACCTCGCCGAGCACCTGACTCGCCGGGAGGTGGCACTCGTCGAAATTCAGGATTGAGTTGTGGTAGCCGCGGTGCGAGATCGAATGATAGCCGGGGCGGATCTCGAAGCCCGGCGTGTCGCGGTCGACCAAAAAACCGGTGATGCGCTTCTTCACCCCGGAAGGGGTCTGCTCCTCGTCGGTGGCGGCGAAGACGATCAGAAAATCGGCGGCGTCGGCGTGGCTGATGAAGTGTTTTGTGCCGTTCACCACCCAGTCCGAGCCGTCGCGCCGCGCCGCGCATTTCATCGAGCGCACGTCGGAGCCGGCGTCCGGCTCGGTCATGGCGAGCGCATCCATCTTCTCGCCGCGGATGCAGGGCAGCAGATATTTTTCGCGCTGCTCGCCCTGGCACGCCATGAGGATGTTGGAGGGCCGCCCCCAATAGGTGGCGAGCGCCAGCGAGGCGCGGCCGAGCTCGCGCTCCAGCAGCGTGAAGGTCAGCGTGTCGAGCCCGCCGCCGCCGAGCTCCGCCGGCATGTTGGGGGCGTAGAAGCCGAGCTCGATCACCTTCCGCTGGATTTCTCTGGCCAGCTCGCGCGGGACCTCGCCAGTGCGGTCGACCTCCGCCTCGAGCGGATAGAGCTCGTTCTCCACGAAGGTGCGGACGGTGGCGACCACCATCTCCTGTTCGGGCGTCAGGCCGAAATGCATAGCGCGTCTCGCGGCGGGCTCTCGTGTCCTCTCATGACAGGGCAGCATACCGCCGGCAATTCCGCCAGCGTCGCGGAGAAGTCAGCCGGCGTCAGAGCGGATCGCCCCGCCCGCCGGATTTGCCATTGCGCCGTGACTTTAGGCGGGTAGTTTCGCCGGCTGGAATCAGGGGGAGCAGGCCGCATGGATGGAAATCTCGAAGCACGCCAGGAGCCGCTGACCATCGCCACCGAGGCGGTGCGCGGCTCAAACATCCCCGTGCGGCTGATGCTTTGCGAGACAATCGACGGGCTCTATGCGCCGATCGGGCTCCGCGTGCCGCCGGGCGGCGGGCCGTTTCCGCTCGTCCTCTTCGCCTCGGGCAACGGCGGCGGCGGGCTCGCCGTGATCCGCGATTTCACGCAGAACCGCAGCGGCACGCAGGAGGAGTTCTTGCGGCGCGGCTATGCCGTGGCGTGGCTGCGCTACCGCGCCGAGGTCGACTACGCCTACGACAGGATCGGAAAACTCGTCGAGGATCGCCGGCAGAACCGCCAGCTCCTCAACCGCGGGCCGCTCGAATACGAGGACGTCATCGACATCGCCGAGGCCGTCAAGCGCCTGCCGGAGATCGACGCGGCAAGGCTCTTCTATATGGGCATGAGCCACGGCGGCGAGATGGCGCTGAAGATCGCGTCGGAATATCGCGGGTTCCGGGCGATGATCGCCAGCGAGCCGGCGGCGCACGAATTCCTGCGGCTGCGGCCGGACGAGACGGCGGGGATCAACCCGGAGACGGGGCTCCTCAATGTCGAGCGCATGCTGATGCGCGAGCCGGCGAAGGTTCGTGCGCGCATCACCGAAGAGGTGGCGCGGGCCCGGATCGCGCCGATCGCGACGCCGATCTTCGTGCAGGGCCGCAACAGCGACGAGCTGCAGGGCATCTTTCGGGTCTGCTACGACCTCCTCGCCGAGCTAGGCAAGGAGGCGCGCTGGGCGACCTACGAGCACGACGTCCACGGTTTCGTCTATGTCCAGCGGAATTCTGAGGGGGCTTATGCGCCCGATGCGGTGCAGCGTCAGGCGGTGGCGGATTCGCTGGGGTTTTTCGACGGATATTTGGGGCGGGAGTGAGCGGGCCGACCAGGTCACCCCAACGTTTGTCGTCATCGCCGGGCTTGACCCGGCGATCCATTCCGTCACGGCCGAGCCAAGCTGCGCCGGTCCGGAATGGATGCCATGGTCAAGCCATGGCATGACGACATTCAGAGATGGCGCGCTACGATATTGTCCCTCACCCGCTCGCTTCGCGAGTCGGCCTCTCCCCGGAGGGGAGAGGAACAGATTCATCGGCCCGCGGCCTGGCGGCCCGGGGTAATCAAAGAGCCTGGCCGGCGCCGCCGGCCCGAAAATTCCCTCTGTCGAGGGAGCGGAGCGCCTGAAGAACGCCTCGCAAATTTAAAAGTGGCGCCTCCAGGCGCCCCTGTACCGGTGATGGCCGGTGATCCTGCAAAGCTTGGCTCGGCGAAAGCGAAGCCGGCCGCACGCGCGCCCTCCGTGGCGCCGTAGCGGGCGGGCGGCTTCGCGGGTCCGGCGAATCGGCTCAGACAGGAGGACCGGGGCCGGCCGGCCGGGAGCGACCGAAGCGCCCCAGCGCCGCCGCTGTCAAAGCGGCGAGCACCACGCGCGGACATGTGCCCCGGCTGGCGGCTGCGATTGCAGGCCCAGTGGGGAGACCGCGCCCTTGAGCGCCAGGTACAGGGATCGGCCGACGTCGCGGCGGGCTCGTTGCGAGAACAGGGAGAGGAGCATGGAAGAACAGCCGATCTGGTATGCCGGCGTCGATTGGGCGTCGCAGGCGCATGTCGTTTGTCTGTCGGATGCGCAGGGGCGCGGCAAGCGCGTGCGCAGCTTCGCTCATGGCGGCGAGGGCCTGGCTGAGATGGGCGCCTGGCTGATCGCCGCGAGCGGCGCCGCGCCGCAAGCGGTGCATGTCGCCATCGAGGTGCCGCACGGGCCGGTCGTTGAGGCGCTCATGGAGCGCGGCTTCACCGTCTACGCGGTCAATCCCAAGCAGCTCGACCGCTTCCGCGACCGCTTCACGCTGGCCGGCGCCAAGGACGACAGCCGCGACGCCGAGGTGCTGGCCGATGCGCTGAGGACCGACCGGCCGCGCCTGCGTCCGTTGCGGCCGGCCGATCCGCTGGTCATCGAGCTGCGCGAATGGTCGCGGATCGCCGACGAACTGACCGTCGAGCAGGTCCGTCTCGCCAACCGCATGCGAGACCAGCTCTGGCGCTACTTCCCGGCCATGCTGGAGCTCGCCGATGATCTCGCCGCCGAATGGTTCCTGCAACTGTGGGAGAGCGCGCCGACGCCCGATAAGGCCCGCCGCCTCCGCCAAGCCAGTCTCGCCAAGCTCCTCAAGCGGCATCGCATCCGCCGCTTCGATGCGGCCGAGGCCTTGAAGCAGCTCCGCCGGCCGCCCATCCAGGTCGCCGCCGGCGCCACCGAGGCGGCAACCGCCCACATCCGCACGCTCATTCCCCGCCTGCGCCTCGTCAGCCGCCAGATCAAAGAGGCGCACGGCGAGCTCGATCGCCTGCTCGCCAGCCTCGCTGCGCCCGAGGAGGACGCGCCGGGGCAGCCGCAAGAGCAGCGTGACGTGACCATCCTGAGATCCCTGCCAGGCATCGGAAGGATCGTCTGCGCCACGCTGCTCGCAGAGGCCGGCGAGGCCCTGCGCGAGCGAGACTATCAGGCGCTGCGCTGCTTGTCCGGCGTCGCCCCGGTGACCAAGCAGTCGGGCAAGCGCCGCATCGTCCTGCGCCGCCGGGCTTGTCATCGCCGCCTCAGCGACGCCGTCCATCATTGGGCGCGCACCGCCATCCAGCACGACCCGCGAAGCCGCGCCAAATACGCCGCCCTGCGCCAACGCGGCCATTCGCATGCCCGCGCGCTTCGCTCCGTCGCCGACCGTCTGCTCGCCGTTGCCTGCGCCATGCTCGCCAGCCGCACCCTGTTCGCCACCGCAGCGGCAAGTCAAAAAAGCGCTTGCTAAACGGTGGGGAGTTCCGCGCGGCGTTATACGTTCCCCAACTCGCCCTATCGTCTTCCCGCCCTGCCCCGTGCTTGCGCCCGAAGCAGGAACTCTAGCCGTGCAACATCCGGCACCGGGATTGCTCCCGAGGGGGGCCCTTCTGAGGAACGCCGTCCCGGCTCCTGACCGAGGCTCCGTGGCGGCGCCGCCCACTGCTCCCGAAAAGCTCCGGTCCTAGGCATCCCGGTCCCTCGTCGAGCAGCGGTATTTCGCGAGCTAGCACATTCGGCAAGGCTCGTCTAGGAATTTCTTCTCACAAGCTTGTGAGCAGGCCCACTCCGCCTCAGGACGGTCGTCATTGCCGGGCTTGACCCGGCAATCCATTCCGTAACGGCCGAGGGTCGCACCAGCGGTCCGGAATGGATGCCATGGTCAAGCCATGGCATGACGACTGGAGGGGGAGCCGCCCTGCCCGAAGCGCGCGGAGCGCGCCGCCTCAGTCGTTCGAGTGACTGCTAACGGAGGGCAGCTTCTGGGCAGCAGCGGACTGCGCGGCCGGCCCTCGCCAAAAGAGTGGACGGACAGCCCTTCTTGCTCGCCAGGTCTCCTTGCGTCACTGTCGAGAGAAGCTCACTCGGAAGACGCCGTGAAACCGTCCGCCGCCCTGAACAGCTTGCCGCCACCGGCTGACCAATCTCAACTCGAACAGATTGTCACCGGACTGACCGAAGGCGTGATCCTAATCGAGCCCAGCCACCGGCTCGTGTGGGCAAACCAGGCTGCTTTAGAGATGCACGGCGTTCAAACGCTTGAAGAACTCGGCTCTACTGTCGAGGAGTACCAGGCGAATTTCGTCCTGCGTTTTCCTGATGGACGGGAGCTCGACCACGGCCAGCACCCCATCGATCGGGTGCTTGCAGGCGAGGCGTTCGACGACGTCATAGTGGAGGTGCGGCATCGCTCGCGAAACGAAGTCGACTGGACGCACCGTATCCGAAGCCTGATCATAAGAGACCGTGAAGGCCGCACCGAACGCCTCGCGCTCATAGTCCATGACGCTACCGAACAGGCCGCCGCTGAGGAGCGGTTCGAGCGGACGTTTGCGGCGAATCCGGCTCCCGCCGTTATCTGCCGCCTGTCCGACTTTCGTTTCATCAAGCTCAACGAGGGATTCCTGCAACTAACGGGCTTCAATCACGACGAGGTTCTTGGCCGATCAGTCTACGAAATCGACGTGCTGGAAAACGCGGAGAACAGGGATTTCGCCATCCAATGTCTGAAGTCGGGAGAAACAATCCCGCAGATGGAGGCCTGCCTTCGTGTCCCTAACGACGCTGAACGCTACGTTATCGTTGCCGGGCAGCCGATCGAAGTGGGAGACGAACCATGCATGCTTTTCACCTTCGCCGACCTCGAGGATCGCCGAAAGGCCGAGGTCGCGCTGCAGCAAAGCGAAGAGCGCTTTGCTAAAGCATTCCAGCTTACGCCGGTTCCGACCACACTCGCTTTATATCCTGAACATAAGTTCGTCGAGGTCAACGCCGCGTTTCTTGCGGCTACGCGATACAGTTTGGAGCAGGTTGTCAACCGCAGCGCCGATGAACTGGAGCTTTGGACTGATCGCGAGCTGAGGAAGTCTTTTGAGGCAGACCTGTCACGAACGGGAAGCGTGCGCGGACGTGAAGCGAAATTCCAAACGAACGACGGACGGGAGATCGATTGCCTGGTCTCGGCAGAGATGGTCGCCATCAGCGATCAGCCCTGCATCTTGTCTGTTTTCGAGGACGTTACGGAACGAAAACGGACGGAAGGCGAGCTTGTAGCTGCGATTGAGGCGGCGATGGCCGACACGGCCTGGTTCAGCCGCGGGGTGATGGACAAGCTAGCTGGGTTGCGGCAGCTGTCCGGACCGGTAGCGTCCTCTGTCAAGCTGGAGGATCTCACGAGGCGAGAACGCGACATACTCACCTTGATCTGCAGAGGCGCAGGGGACGGTGAAATCAGCAATGAGCTGAAGCTCTCGCCTCATACCGTCCGCAACCACGTCGCATCCTTGTACAAGAAGCTAGGTGTAAATCGCCGAAGCGCGGTTGTGATCTGGGCTCGCGAACGGGGGATTGATGGCGCCTCCGGTCAGGCTGGGGCCCCGACATTGCGTGGGTAAAAAACAACTAATAAAACAGTCATTCCTGATCATTGACGGACAGCCTTGGGCCAATCACTTGTCCCTCGCTTTCCCCACCTGGGGCCAAATTGAGACTGGCCCCATTTGGGACTGGGTGGAAGTCTCGAAAGCCTTGTGATCAGGCGGGCTGACGCCGCCAAGTTTGTCGCGAGCCAAGGCAGGATGCTTTGCTCGATGAAAGCTGCCGCGGCGATGCGGCCTAGAAAACATCCCCAGCATCTCTGGCGTGTTGGCTGTAGAGGAGGAGGAGATGGGCCAGCAAAAAATCGACAAACGAATGAAACTCGCCGAGGGTTTGGACCGTGCAGTCGAGAATCTGGTTTCTCGTGCTGCAGAATCCGGCAAGATAATCTGGACCGGCGACGCCGTACGAGAGCTCCAGTCAAGCTTTCCCGATTCGGATATGTCTCCCGCCGAGCTTGTCGAGGCCGTGGTACGCGCGGCGGCGGCACGAGGCCTGGCGGTTGCCTTCCAGAAAGCAGACTGATGGATGCGGGCCGACCTGGTACAAAGAGCTACCGTTGTGATCTGGCCTCGCGAACGGGGGACTGTCGGGCTCGGGTCAGGCCGGCAGCCCGACATCGCGTGGGTAAAAACAACTAATAAAACAGTCATTCCTGATCATTGACCGAGTGCCTCCGGCCAATCACTTGTCCCTCGCTTTCAACCGCTTCCCCGTGTGGGACGGTTGGAGTTGGCAGGACACAGGAGGTCTCCATGAAAAGGATTTTGTCGTCGGCACTCTTCGCAGCAACGGCACTTTTCCCGGTCTCGGCTCTCGCCCAAGGCAACGATTGCGATCTGCTCATCGCCTTCCTTGAACAGAACGAGAGCGCCAGGTCTCAGGTCACCCTGGAAGACGCCCGCGCCATGCAGACCAAGCAGGACGCAGATGCCTGCCGCCAAGCGCTCCAGCAGGTCAATGCCGAGGCAGGAACGGCGCAGCAGCCCACCCAGGCCGAGGGCCAGCAGCCCACCCAGGCTGAGGGCCAGCAGCAGACCCAGACCGAAGGCCAGCCGGAGGGCCAGGCAGAAGGCGAGCAGGGTGCCAACATTGTTGTGCAGCAACCGGCGCCGACCATCACAGTGGACCAGCCCGCTCCGCAGATCTCGGTCCAGCAGACCCCACCGAATGTGATGGTCCGGCAGCCTCAGCCGGAAATCGTCGTGCACCAGCCGGCACCTGTTATCACCATCGACATTCCACAGCCGGAAATCACCGTGCGCATGCCGCAGCCGGAAGTGACGGTGGAGCAGGCCCCGCCGCAGGTCTCGGTGCAGGAGGCTCAGCCCAAGGTGCAGGTGGTCCAGCCGGAACAGCCGCAGGTGCAGGTGGAGCAGGGCGGTCAGGCGCAGGTCTCGCTGGCCCAGCCTGAAGGCGCAAAGGTTCAGGTCGAGCAGGTGGGCGAGGCGCAGATCACCTACAACCGCGAGGAGCCGCAGGTGACGATCAATCAGGCGGAGGGCCAGCCGACGATCCGCGTCGAGCAGACGGAGCCGTCATCCGGCGAGGCCGCCGGCGCGCTGCGCTCCACCGAGAATGCAAACGCTGAAGCACAAGGCCAGCAGCAGGCCGCGGCGACCCAGGCAGGCGATGCGAACCAGGCAACGGGGCAGGCGTCCGGCCAGATGCAGAAGATCGTTGCGTCCGATCTTGAGGGCATGGTCGTGGTCAACGCGAAGGGCGAGCAGAT
The DNA here is from genome assembly GCA_963846475.1 of uncultured Alphaproteobacteria bacterium. Classification (GTDB taxonomy): domain Bacteria; phylum Pseudomonadota; class Alphaproteobacteria; order Rhizobiales; family Afifellaceae; genus DASWJZ01. The sequence goes on from CAWJVZ010000004.1 coordinate 1,794,978, forward strand.
CGGCACCGCAGAAGGGGTCGTGCAGAACGCGCAGGATAAGAAGCTCTTCCTGGTAATCAACCAGGACGGCTTCCTGGGCCTCGACAAGAAGCAGGTCGCCCTGTCTCTGGAGGGCATGATCCTCAGCGGCGACAAGATCGTCATTCCCAACGTGACGGACGAGCAGATCGTCGCCTTCCCTGCCTTCACGGCCAATGACCAATTCCCCGAGGTGGATGGCAATACCCCCGCGGAGATCATGACGGCCGCTCAGTAAGGGGCTGAGAAAGCGTTCGGGCCGGCGGCTCTGCCGGCCCGTTTACCCAACCCCGCCTCGCTTCCATATACTTCACCATGACGGCCGGAGATCGCCTCGGAGCGACCGCTAGGGAGAGCGACACAAATGGCGGCCGAGACCTCAATTGTCCGGTATTTGGCCATCCGGACGGCCGCCTTTATTCTCCTGACTGCAACCGCAACCGCTTTCCTCGCATTGCCTTATCTCGGCTAAGGCCGAGCGCCACTCCCCACCAGCCCCTCCTCGCAAGGCGGCGAGAGCGAGCGTACAATGCGCCTCACAGTCGCGGAAGTTGGGCGCGGGCGATTACCGGAGGCGCGAAGGCGCTCGCGGCGCCCTCCCCTCAGACCTCGCGGACAAACCCCTCGTGCTCGAGCCGAAACCGCTGGATGGCAAAACGGTCGCCGCCGGGCGCGGGGTCGGGGAGCAGGCTGTATTCGGAGACCCAGCAGCGGAAGAGGCGGGCGGACAGGACGATGCCGCCGGATTCGTCGAGGAGCTCGACCCAGATGTCCTGGCGCGCCGCGAGCCTTGGGCTCGGCGGAGCGAGGCCGGCCGCCGCCTGCGCCCAGTTCTCGAAGCGGCGGTTGCGCGGCGGGCCGAGCTCCAGGACGACCGGGCCGAAATCGGTGCGGCCGGGCAGCTTCAGCGGCGGGTCGAGCGGGCCGGCGCCGCCCTCGCGGTGCTCGACGACCTCGGTGACCCGGCTCAGGCCGCTGACGCGGCGCACCCCGCGCAGCACCTGGCCCGCCCAGGTGACGCGGTAGCTCAGCCGCTCGGCCGGGCCGCAGGCCTCAACGAGATGCGACAAGCCGGGCTCACATGTCCAGGATGGGGCGGCGGTCGTTCCAGTCGTCGAGCGCGCCCGGCTCCTTCATCCAGTCGTCGATCTGCCGGTCGGCCTCGGCCTTCTCGATGGCGTAGCGCTCCTGCAGGCGGCGCGAAAGGTCGTCGCGGCGGCCGGCAATGCCGTCGAAATCGTCGTCGGTAAGCTTTTCCCACTGTTTCTGGACACGGCCCTTCAGCTCTCTCCAGTTGCCCTCGATGCGGTCCCAGCTCATGGCGCGCCTCCCTGATGACGGGAGTTCAACGGGCCGGTCCGGCGGCGGTTCCGGCCGCGCCGGCGGCGGCGACGGAGCGGGCGAAGGCTGCCATGTGGAAGCGGATCTGCGCGTCGGGATAGCGCCATTTGGCGCCGACCGGGCAGGCATTGCGGGCGTGGCAACCCACCTCCGGACAGGCGGCATCCGGACGTGCCAGGTGGGCGGCGCAGGCGGGGACGTCGTAGTTCTGGCCGGTGAAGGCGCCGACAGGGCAGGCGCTCAGGCACGGCTTTGCGGCGCAGCTTTCACAGGGGCTCGGCGCGGCGGAGCGGGGCGGCAGCGGCAAGCGTTCGGCGAAGACGAGCGCGGCGCGCCAGGCGTGCCAGAGGCCGAATTCCGGGTGGATCAGCAGGCCGAGCGGCGACGGGTGGAGCGTTTCGGCGCGCGCCGCCCAGCGCTGGAACGGCCAGTGCGGCTCGCCGAAGGGGTATCTTGGGACGGCGCCGAATTCCGCCGCGACCGGCTCGATCACCTGGCGCGTCCAGCGGTTCAGCGGGTCGGGGAAATCGTCGATATGGGGCTCGAAGCTCTGCCACATCGCGCCGCCGGCATTGCCGACGAGGAGCAAAGTGGCGCCGAGCCGCTCCTGCGGATCGGGGTGAAAACCGCCGCGCAAGATGAGGCCGTGCGGCGCGAGGCGCACGGTGAGCGAAGCGAGGACGTCGCCTTCCATGCTGCCGTCACCTCGCCTTCATCTTTGCCGAGCCGCCGCATCGTTGCGGCGGAGCTCGAAGCGGATCGCGCCGGGATGATTGGCCGGGCCGCCGGGTCCAAAACCGGCCTTTTCAAGGACGCGGATCGAAGCCGCCAACTCCGGCAGCGTCTCCGCCAGAATAGACTGGACGCGTGCATCGGCATAGGCGAAGGCAAGCATGCCGAGCGTCGCCTCGGTCGCAAACCCTTGGCCGCGGAACGGGGCCGCGACGGCATAGCCCAGCATGACTGCGCCCTCCTTGGGCGGGCCGAAGAAACCGCCGACGCCGACGAGCCGGCGCGGCCGATCCGCGAGAAAATAGCGCATGCCCCAGGCCGGGTCGAAGTTCTCCGCTTCCGCCCACGCCAGAGCGCGCTCAAGATCGTCGCGCTCGAAAAATTCCGGCGGCCACGCCTCCGGCATCGCGGCGTGGAGGAGCGCACCGAGCTTTTCCGGGCTTTCCAGCTCGGCGCGGATCATCGCAGGCATGGCCTCGATCAGCTCCAGGCGGGCGGTGACGATCGGCATCGGGCGTCTCCCTACCGGAAGCGGAAGAGCTGGACGTGCTCCCAAGGGCCTTCGCGATAGCGCCAGAGATGCAGGCCGAGGCCTGTGAGCCGCTTCGGCAAAAACGTCGCGGCGATCTCCCGCTCGGTCCGCCGCGCCTCGACCGGGCCGACATTGTTCTGGACGGTAATGTGCGGGCGGAAGGAATCGTCGGGGCCGAGCCACGGTCGGAACTCGCGGGCGAGCTCGTCGCGCAACGCATTGAGCTGCGGCGAGCGGAGCTGGATGGCGACGCCGCGCTCCGACGCCTTCGCCGCGCCGACCTCCACGTCGATCGGGCGCCGGCCGGCCGAAAGCTCGCGCAGGAGCGCCTTGATGTCGCGGCCGCGCTCGCCCGGCAGCCGCGGGAACAGCGTGACATGCGCCGGCACGAGATTGCGCTCGGGCGGAAAATAGCGGCGGCGCAGCTCGTCGAAGCGCGCGAAGGCTGCGCCGTCCATTTCCAGCGTGACGATGAAGGCGGGCGCCTCGCCTAGACCGTTTCCGGCCGCCATTCGCGCAACGCCTCCACGGTGGCGGGGAAATCCCTCAGGCAGCGGATGATGGTGAGCGCGCCGGCATCCATCAGCGCCTCGCCGTGGCCGGGCCAGGAATGCGACGCGCCGGTGAAGCCGACGACGCGCATGCCTGCCGCCACGCCGCCGGTCACGCCGGCGACGGAATCCTCCAGGACGATCGTCTCGGCGGGGTCGGCCTCCAGCTCGCGCGCGGCGTGGAGGAAGACGTCGGGGGCCGGCTTGCCGCGCCCCTCGCCGACATTGCGGGCGGAGAACACATAGGGGCGGAAGCGGTCCCACAGCCCGGCCTTAGCGAGCGAAATTTGCAGCCGCTCGGGGCGCGAATTGGAGCAGATGCAGCGGGGGCCGTCGAGGCGGTCGAGCATGTCGTGCACGCCGGGGATCGGGTCCACCTCCTCGCCGAGGCGACGGTCGGTCTCCACCTCGGCGCGGCGGATCACCTCCTTGGGGATGGGCCGGCCGATCTCCGCGCCGGCGAGCTGGAAGATTCTTTCGGTGGTGAACCCGGCAAAACGGTGCGCCAGCTCCTCCGGCGTGATCTCGTAGCCGTATTCGCGCAGGAATTCGCAATCCACGCGCGCCGAGATGATCTCGGAATCGATGAGCACGCCGTCGCAGTCGAAGATGATGAGCATGGCGCGCCCGTGTAGCAGGCTTCAGGCCCGGAGCAAGCCTCAGGCGCCGCCGATGCCCTCGATCACCTTGCCGGTGCCGCCGCAATGCGGACACTGCTTGTTGCCGAGCCGCCCGCTGCCATTGCATTCGGGGCAGACGTTCTCGCCGGTGCCCGGCGTTCCGGGCAGGGCGTCGTCGCCGGCAGCGGGGCGGGTCCGTGTATTGTCGGCGGATTTGTTGTCGCCCGGTCGATTCGTCACGTGAGCCTCCCTGGCTTTCGCGGCCTTTTGGGCAAACGCCGCGGGCTTGAAGGGGTTGCAGCTGGTCTCTCCGGCTTTTGTGACTTAGGCTTGCACCAGGGGGTTCGCCGGGATGAAGATCCTGAGCCATGACGAGGATCAGGTCGACGTCCGTTTCACCACGGGCGAGCTCATCCTGCTCCGCCATCTGCTCGACCAGTTCTGCACCGGCGCGCACGCAGATATCTCGGTCGTCGAGGCGGAAGCGTTGTTGCGGCGCCTGGCCGCCGCCTTGGAGCGGCTTACGGTCACGCCGCCGGCCGATTGACGATGCTCCCTCTCGCGGCTTGATTTCCACGGCTCTGCCGGGCCTATAGTGCGCCTCCCGCTACAACGGAGTTTCCGCAAGGTGCGTTATGTCTCGACCCGCGGCGAAGCCCCGAGCCTCGGTTTCCGCGAGGTCGTGCTGGCCGGCCTCGCCCGCGACGGCGGCCTCTATGTGCCCGAGACCTGGCCGGAGCTGACCAGCGCCGAGATCGCCGAGCTTGCCGGCCGCTCCTACGCGGAGGCGGCATTCCGTATCGTCAGCCGGTTTGCGGGCAACGAAATTCCCCACCGCGCGCTCCGCCGCATGGTCGACGAGGCCTACGCCACGTTCCGCCACGAGGCGGTGACGCCGCTCGTGCAGATCGGCCCGAACCATTTCCTCCTGGAGCTCTTCCACGGGCCGACGCTCGCCTTCAAGGACGTCGCCATGCAGTTCCTGGCCCGCCTCATGGACCATGTGCTCGCCGAGCGCGGCGCCAGGGCGACCATCATCGGCGCTACTTCCGGCGACACCGGGGGCGCCGCGATCGAGGCTTTCCGCGGCCGCGGACGCATCGACGTGGCAATCCTGTTTCCCGACGGCCGCGTCTCTGCGGTGCAGCGGCGGCAGATGACGACGGCGCGCGAAAAGAACGTCCAGGCCATCGCCATCGACGGAAATTTCGACGATGCCCAGGCGCTGGTGAAGGCGATGTTCAACGATTTCCGCTTCCGCGAGCGGGTCCGCCTGTCCGGGGTCAACTCGATCAACTGGGGCCGCATCGTCGCGCAGATCGTCTATTATTTCGTCGCGGCGGTCGCCCTCGGGGCGCCGCACCGGAAAATCTCGTACACCGTGCCGACCGGCAATTTCGGCAACGTCTTTGCCGGCTATGCGGCAGCACGGATGGGCCTGCCCATCGAAAAGCTGGTGGTCGCGACGAACGTCAACGACATCCTGCACCGGGCCTTCTCCAGCGGCCGCTATGCCGTGGCGGGGGTCACCGCCAGCTCCTCGCCGTCGATGGACATCCAGGTCTCGTCGAATTTCGAACGCCTCCTCTTCGAGGCGGAGGGGCGGGACGACGGCGCCGTGCGGCGGCTGATGGCGGGCCTCGGCCAATCGGGCGCCTTCACGCTCAGCGACGCGGCGCAGCGCGGCCTGGCTCCACTGTTCGCCTCAGGCTCGGCGGACGAGGCGGCTACGGCAGCGACGATCGCCAGTACCCTGGTCGGGACGGGGCTCGTCGTCGACCCGCACACGGCGGTGGGCATCGCCGTGGCGGAAAAGCATCTCGGCAGCACGCCGATGGTGACGCTCGCCACCGCCCATCCGGCAAAATTCCCGGATGCGGTGGAGGCCGCCTCCGGCATCCGCCCGGAGCTGCCGGACTGGGCGCGGCCGATGCTCTCCCGCAAGGAGGTCTACCAGGTGCTGCCGGCCGAGCTGGCCGCCGTCGAAGCGGCGATCGAGGCGCGCACGCGCGCCGCGGAGGCCTTGGCCTGAGATGCCGGTCGAGGTTTCCAGGCTGCGGAACGGCGTGACCGTGGCGACCCACAGGATGCCGCATCTGGAAAGCGTCGCCATGGGGCTGTGGATCGGCGCCGGCGCCCGCTCCGAGCTGCCGGCCGAGCACGGCATCTCCCATCTTCTCGAGCACATGGCCTTCAAGGGGACGCGGCGGCGGAGCGCCCGCGAGCTCGCCGAGGCGATCGAGGCGGTCGGCGGCGAGATGAACGCCGAGACGAGCGTCGACCACACCACCTTTTATCTGCGGCTCCTCAAGGACGACCTGCCGCTCGGCCTGGACGTGCTGGGGGACATCGTCAGCGAGCCTCTCCTCGATCCGGACGAGCTCGCCCGCGAGCAGCACGTCGTCATCCAGGAGATCGGCGCCGCCCAGGACGTGCCGGAGGACTGGGTGTTCGAGCTTTTCCAGGAGGCGGCCTTCCCGGGCCAGGCGATCGGCCGCTCCATCCTCGGCACGCCGGACTCGATCCGCTCCCATAGCGTCGCCGGCCTGAAACAGTTCCTGTCGACGCATTACAGCGGGCCGCGCACCGTGCTGGCGGCGGCGGGTAACCTCGACCACGGCGCCGTCGTGCGCCTCGCGGAAGAGCACCTGCAGCGTCTCCCCGCGCATCAGCCGAAGGCGCCGGAGCCCGGTTCCTACAAAGGCGGCGAATGGACCGAGGAGCGCCCGGTCCAGGAGGCGCAGATCCTGATGGGCTTCGCGGCGCCTTCCTATCACGACCAGGCCTTCCACGCGGCCCATCTCCTCTCCGCCATCCTCGGCGGCGGCATGGCCTCGCGGCTCTTCCAGGAGCTGCGGGAGAACCGCGGGCTCTGTTACTCAATCTCGTCCTTCTACTGGCCGTTCAGCGATACCGGCCTTTTCGGCATCCAGGCGGCCACGTCGGAGGAGGATGTCGAGGAGCTGGTGCCGGTGATCATGGACGAGTTCGGCAAGATGGCGGACGGCATCACGGAGTCGGAGCTCCGCCGCGCCAAGGCACAGCTCCGCTCAGGCTTGCTGATGACCCTGGAGAGCCCGATCGCCCGGGCCAGCCAGATGGGCCGCCATATCCTCATCCATGGCAGGCCGCTCAAGCTTGAAGAGATGGTGGAGAAGGTCGAAGCCGTTGCCGCCGCCGACCTGGCGCGCCTCGCCGCGGCGACCTTGGCAAGCGAGCCCACTCTTGCCGCCATCGGCCCGCCCGGTTCGCTGCCGAGACGAGCCGATCTGTCGGCGGGAATGGATGGCCGCAAGGCGGCGGTCGGCTGGTAGCAATGGCCTTCCTGCGCGCCACGTCCCCCTATGAAAGCCCGGTCATCGCCGGGGAGGGTCTTTTCCTGCGCACGCCGAGCCTTGCCGATTACCCCGTCTGGGCGGAGCTCAGGGCGGAGAGCCGGGCGTTCCTCACCCCTTGGGAGCCGACCTGGCCGGCCGACGACCTGACCCGCACCGCGTTCCGCCGCCGCATCCGGCGCTACCTCACGGAAATCCGCGAGGACCACGCCTATCCTTTCTTCATCTTCCGCCAGTCGGACTATACCCTCCTCGGCGGCATCACCCTATCCAACGTCACCCGCGGCATGACGCAGACAGCTACTATCGGCTACTGGATGGGCGAGCGGCACGCCGGCCGCGGCGGCATGACGCGCGCCGTGCGGGCGCTGACGCCGTTTGCGTTCGGCACCCTGCATCTCCACAGGCTGGAGGCGGCCTGCCTGCCGCACAACGGCGCTTCGATGCGGCTCCTGGAGAAGGTCGGCTTCCGCCGCGAGGGCCTGGCGCGCGGCCTTGTCTGCATCAACGGGCGCTGGCAGGATCACATCGTTTTCGCGCTGCTGTCCGACGATCCCCTGCCCTGACGCGGGCCTGCCGGAACCCTTCCGGCAATATCCTGGGCGCCACATTGGCGCCGTATGTTGCCGGCTTGTGAACGCAGTCGGCGGGCATTACTGCTTCGTGAACGATCGCGGCGGAGGTTGCGCGTTGCGCGCCGGACATATCTTCAAGCGCATTCTCCTGGCGATCGCAGCGATGCTCCTTTGCGGGCAGGCTATGGCGGTGGAGGCCCTCACTCTCCCCCCCGAGACGCCGACGATCGATCTCCGAGGCGCGATCGAGCGTTATTTCAACCAGGGCGAACGGATCCAGGTTTCCACGGCGCCCGGGGCCGACGGGATCGTGCGCCGCATCGAGGTGCGTTCGGAAAACCCGGAAGGCACCTCCGACTGGATCGTGTTCGCGCTGGCCAATCCCTCCGACGAGCAGATCGACCGGCTGCTCGTCGCGCCGCACTACCGGCTCGTCGGCTCCGGCCTGATCTGGCCCGACCTCGGCTCAGAGCGCATCCGCGCGGTGACGCCCAGCGAAGGCTTCGCCCCGGTGCGGCTGCCGGGCAACGAGGACGACGTCTTCCGCATCACGCTCGACCCGGGCGCCGTCGTCACCTATGTGGCCGAGCTGGGCGACCCCAGGCTGCCGGAACTGCTGCTCTGGGAGCCGAAGGCCTTCGAGGACATGGTCAACAGCTACACGCTCTATCGCGGCGTGGTGCTGGGGATCGCCGGCCTGCTGGCCCTCTTCCTCAGCGTTCTCTTCGTCGTCAAGGGCACCGCCATGTTCCCGGCCACCGCCGCGCTTGCCTGGGCGGTGCTTGCCTACATCTCCATCGATTTCGGCTTCTGGAGCCGGCTCTTCCAGACGGCCGGTGGCAACGTCAATACCTGGCGCGCCGGAACGGAAGTAGTGCTCGCCGGCGCCCTGGTCATCTTTCTTTACACCTACCTGCACCTGCATCGATGGCATGTGCGCTACAGCCATGTGGCAGTCCTCTGGCTGCTCGGCCTTGCCGTGCTCGCCGGCGTCATTGCCATAGACCCGAGCGTCGCCGCCGGCGTGGCGCGGATGTCGCTCGGAGGCACCGCGGCGGTCGGGCTTGCCGTCGTCCTCTATCTTTCGCTGCGGGGCTACGACCGGGCGATCATGCTGATCCCGACCTGGCTGGTGCTCATCTTCTGGGTCGCCGCCGCCTATCTCGCCGTGACCGGCCGCATCGACCATCCGGTCGTGCAGCCGGCGCTCGCCGGCGGCCTCGTCCTGGTCGTCATGCTGATCGCCTTCACAATCATGCAGCACGCCTTTGCCGGCGGGGCGCTGGCCCAGGGGCTGATCAGCGATGCGGAGCGCAAGGCGCTGGCGCTGGTCGGCGCCGGCCATGCCATCTGGGACTGGGACACGGCGCGCGACCGCATCGAGACCGGCCGCGAGATCGAGCAGGCGCTCGGCTTCAAGCGCGGCGCGCTCGACGGCCCGGCGCGCAACTGGCTGGGCCTCATCCACCCGGGCGAGCGCGACGTCTTCCGCGCGGTGCTGGACGCCATCGTCATCCAGCGCCGCGGCCGCATCAACATGGATTTCCGGATGCGGGCGGAGGACGGGCACTTTCTGTGGTTTTCGCTCAAGGCCCGGCCGATCGTCGGCTCCGACGGCGAGGTGATGCGCTGCGCCGGCACCATCGCCGACATCACCGACGCCAAGCTCAGCGAGGAGCGGCTGCTGCACGATGCGTTCCACGACAACCTGACCGGGCTGCCGAACCAGCAGATATTTATTGACCGGCTCGGAGTCGCGCAGGTGCGCAGCCGCAGCGAAGGCGCCAAGCCGCCCACGGTCATCGTCATCGACCTCGACAATTTCAAGCGGGTGAATGCCGAGTTCAGCCATTCGGTCGGCGATTCGGTGCTGCTGGCGCTCGGCCGCCGGATGAGCCGTCTGCTCCGGCCCCAGGATACGCTCGCCCGGCTGCAGGGCGATTCGTTCGGCGTGGTGCTGCTCTCCGAGACCGAGGCGGAGGCCACGGCCCAGTTCACGCAAGAGCTGGTACGCGTCCTGAAGGCCGCCATCTCCATCGGCGACCGCGACGTCTTCCTCACCGCCTCGGTCGGCGTCGCCGCACAGATGGGCGACCAGACGCCCGACGAGCAGCTCCGCCAGGCCGAGGCGGCGGTCTACCAGGCCAAGCGCTACGGCGGCGACTACATCCAGGTCTACGAGCCGGTGTTCGGCATGCGCTCGCGCCGCATCGATCTCGACACGGAGCTCCGCAAGGCGCTGGACGGCGGCAGCCTGGAGATCGTCTACCAGCCGGTGATCCGCCTCGCCGACAATTCGGTGGCGGGGTTCGAGGCGCTGACCCGCTGGGAGCACCCGCTGCATGGCCGCATCCCGCCCGCCGAATTCATCGCCGCCGCCGAGGAGAGCGGCCTGATCGTCCAGCTCGGCCTCTATGTCCTGGAGCGCGCCGCGCGCGAGCTCGCCTCCTGGCAGAGCGCCATGGAGAGCGACCCGCTGCCCTTCGTCTCCATCAACGTGTCGAGCCGGCAGCTCTTACGCCACGACCTCATCAACGACGTCAAGGCGGTGCTCGCCCGCTCGGGCGTGGCGCCGGAGACGCTGAAGCTGGAGATCACCGAATCGCTGGTCATGCAGAACCCGGAATATGCGGCCAAGGTGCTGACGCGCATCCGCGAGCTCGGCGCCGGCCTGGCGCTCGACGACTTCGGCACCGGCCATTCCACCCTCTCCTACCTGCAGCGGTTTCCCTTCGACACGATCAAGGTGGACCGCTCGTTCGTGCGCGCCAACGGCTCGGCGGCGCGGCCGATCATCCTGCGCTCCATCGTGGCGCTGGCGCACGAGCTGGGCATGGAGGTGGTGGCGGAGGGCGCCGAGAGCGAAGCCGAGGTGCAGGAGCTGGTCGAGGCGGGCTGCGAGTATGTCCAGGGCTTCTTCTACGGGCGGCCGATGACGGCCCAGATGGTGCAGCAGATGGTCCGCCGCCGGCCGGCCGTCGCCCGCGCCAGCTAACTACGCCGCCGCGCGCGCGCCGCACGCGCGCGGCGCCCGCGCGGCTGCCGCGCGCGATGTTCGAGATGAAGGAATCCCTATATGGTCCCGTTGCCATTCGGTTTTCCGGGAAAATGCTCGATGCCGAACATCGCCCGAACATGCGATCCTCTATATCGAGCAAGCGCCGAGCCGATCAGAACAGGCCATCCTCGCGCGGCTTGTTCGGGTTCTTGCGAAGTTGAGCGGTGAGCGGAAGCGGCGGTTCCTAGACCGCGCCCTCGTCGGGGATTTTGAGGATGCTGCCACAGGCCTTGCAGTGCACGGCGTCGCGGTCGTGGCGAAGAAGGCCGCAGGCCGGGCAGGAAAAGCGCACCTTGTCGGGCCGGAAGAGCACCTGGGCCAGGCGCAAGAACAGCGTCACGCCAAAGATCATGATCAGCACCGAGATCATGCGGCCGGTCGTGCCGGGCAGGGTGATGTCGCCGAAGCCGGTCGTCGTCAGCGCCGTCACGGTGAAATAGAGCGCATCGGCGTAGTTGCCGATCGCCGGGTTCGTCCAGTGCTGCGTCTCGTAGACGATGCCGGTCATGACGAAGAGGAACACGGAGAGGTTCAGAATGGCCCGCAGGAGGTCTTCGTTGTGCCGCACGAAGGGGCTCTTCTCGCGCAGCCGTGCGATCAGCTGGTAGGTGTAGAGGAAGCGGAGCGTCCTCAGGATGCGGAAAAAAGCGGCGCCTTCGCCGCTGACCGGCGCCAGGAACGAGACGATCGCGGCGATGTCGGCGAGGGTCGCGGGATGCAAAAAATCGCGGGCGCGGTTGCGGCTGATCAGCAGGCGCGCCGCGAAATCCGCCAGGATGACGACGCCGATCGCCACGTCGATGGCTTCGAAATAGGTGGTTCGCGGCAGGAAGGACGTGCCGATGATGAACAGGATCGTGCCGACGTCGAAGGCGAGCAGGCCGAAGCGAAAACTGTGCGCGCGCGGCGAATCCCCCTCGTAGAGCTCGCGCAGCAGATCGATCCAGCTCTCCGGCGCCGCGCCGCGCGTCGGCGGGCTCGCGGCGGTGTAGTCTTGTGCGTCCGCCATCCGACTCGTGCTTTCCGACCCGCCGCGAATTCCACCACTCTAGTGGCCGCCTTCGCAAGACCCTGAACTCGGCGCCTGGTTCCCCCCTGTCGCCTGCGACGGGGGAGGGGGACCATGCGAAGCATGGTGGAGGGGGCAAGTTCAAGCGCGGCGGTCGGCATCTGCCCCCTCCACCGCCTTCGGCGGTCCCCCTCCCCCGCTTCGCGGGTGAGGAACCGAGCGCCTGCGCCGCTGTGCCGTCCGATTGCGATTTCAGGCACTATTTCCCCCTTCGCAAGACCCTGAGTCGGCGCCGGGTTCCTCCTCCGTCGCGGAGCGACGGGGGAGGGGGACCATGCGAAGCATGGTGGAGGGGGCAAGTTCAAGCGCGGCGGTCGGCATCTGCCCCCTCCACCGCCTTCGGCGGTCCCCCTCCCCCGCTTCGCGGGTGAGGAACCGAGCTCCTGCGCCGCTGTGCCGTCCAGTTGCGATTTCTGGCACTATTCCTCCTCCGTCGCGGAGCGACGGGGGAGGGGGACCATGCGAAGCATGGTGGAGGGGGCAAGTTCAAGCGCGGCGGTCGGCATCTGCCCCCTCCACCGCCTTCGGCGGTCCCCCTCCCCCGCTTCGCGGGTGAGGAACCGAGCACCTGCGCCGCTGTGCCGTCCAGTTGCGATTTCTGGCACTATTCCTCCTCCGTCGCGGAGCGACGGGGGAGGGGGACCTTGCGAAGCATGGTGGAGGGGGCAAGTTCAAGCGCGGCGGTCGGCATCTGCCCCCTCCACCGCCTTCGGCGGTCCCCCTCCCCCGCTTCGCGGGTGAGGAACCGAGCGCCTGCGCCGCTGTGCCATCCGATTGCGATTTCAGGCACTATTTCCCCCTTCGCAAGACCCTGAGTCGGCGCCGGGTTCCTCCTCCGTCGCGGAGCGACGGGGGAGGGGGACCTTGCGAAGCATGGTGGAGGGGGCAAGTTCAAGCGCGGCGGTCGGCATCTGCCCCCTCCACCGCCTTCGGCGGTCCCCCTCCCCCGCTTCGCGGGTGAGGAACCGAGCGCCTGCGCCGCTGTGCCATCCGATTGCGATTTCAGGCACTATTTCCCCCTTCGCAAGACCCTGACTCGGCGCCGGGTTCCTCCTCCGTCGCGGCGCGACGGGGGAGGGGGACCTGGCGAAGCATGGTGGAGGGGGCAAGTTCAAGCGCCACGCCCGGCATCCGCCCCTCCACCGCCTTCGGCGGTCCCCCTCCCCCGCTTCGCGGGTGAGGAACCGACCGCAAAGATCGGCTATAGTCGCGGAAAGGATTCCAAGCAGACCCGATGCCCAAATTCCGCTACCGGGCCCTCGATGCCGCCGGCCAGATGCGGGTCGGCATCATCGAGGCTGCCTCGAACGAAGCGGTGCTGCCCGAGCTGGAAAAGCTCGCGGTCCTGCCGATCGAGATCAGCGACGTCGGCGAGACCCGCCGGTCGCTCCGCCAGTTTCTGGCGCGCGGGCCGACGCGCGAGGAGATCACCGGCATCACCGAGGACCTGGCGACGCTGATCCGCGGCGGCGTGACGCTCGACCGGGCGCTCCTCATCCTGTCGGAAACCAGCGCGCGCCCGGCGCTCGCCAAGCTGATGCTCGACCTCCACCGCGCCATCTCCAGCGGCCACAGCCTGGCGGAGGCGGTCGCCGCCCATCCCGACCTTTTCCCGCGCACCTATGCCAAGATGGTGGAGGTCGCCGAGCTCGCCGGCACGCTCGACGAGACGCTCGGCGTCGTGGCGCACGAGCGAAGCCGCGGCGAAAAGCTCCGGCGCCGGATCATGTCGGCGCTGACCTATCCGACGTTCTTGATGGTGGCGGCGGGCGGCGTCCTGGTGTTCGTGCTGGTAAAAATCATCCCGGAGTTCGAGCGGGCGCTGACGGGCCTGCAATCGGAAGCGGAGGGCTCTACGCAGCTGGTCTTTGCGCTGTCGCGGGCGCTCCGCGAGAACCTCGACCTGTTCGCCGTCCTGGCGATCGCCGTCATCGTCGCGGTCTGGGCGGCCGGGCGAAGCAGAGCGGTGAAGGGCATGCTGATGGAGGCGCTCGGCCGCATTCCCGGCATCCGCGACGTCTTGCGCCACGAGCAGGCGGTGTCCTTCTGCGCGACGCTCGGCACGCTGAGCCGGAGCGGCGTCGACATCTCCACGTCGCTCCGCCTCATCCGCGACCTGATGCGCGACCGGCGGTCGGCGGAAAAGATCGACCGCATCGTGGCGAGCGTCCGGCAGGGCCACCGGCTCAGCGAAGCGCTCGCCGAATCGGACCTGCTGCCGGTCTATGCCGTGCACATGCTGCGCGTCGGCGAGGAATCCGGCGAGCTGGACATCGCCGCCATACGCGTCGCCGGCTTCTACGAGGAGAAGCTCGACCGGGCGTTGACACGCCTGACAAGCATTCTCGGCCCGGCTATAATGGTCCTGGTGAGCATGCTCATCGCCTGGCTTATCGTCTCGGTGATGTCGGCGCTCCTCAGCATGAACGAGCTGATCCTTTGAAGGTTGTGCCGGTGCAGATTGCGTTGAAAAACTTTTTGCGGAGACCCCGACTGAAGCGCGACCGCGACGGCGGCTTCACGCTCGTCGAGCTCCTCGTCGTGCTGGTCATCCTCAGCCTGATCATGGGCCTCGTCGGGCCGCGCGTGCTGAGCTACCTCTCCGACGCCCGGGCGAAGTCGGCCAAGCTGCAGATCGATTCGCTCTCCGCGGCGCTCGATCTGTTCTATCTCGACACCGGCCGCTACCCGTCGAAGTCGGAGGGCCTCGACGTGCTGATCGCCCGCAAGCCGAGCGTCGAGAACTGGAACGGGCCGTACCTGCAGCAGAATGCGCTGCCGCTCGACCCCTGGGGGAACCCCTACGAATATCGCATCCCGGGCGACAAGACGGCCTATCAGATCGTCTCGCTGGGCTCCGACGGCCGGGAGGGGGGCACCGACGATGCGAGCGACATCACCAACGAATAGGCAGGCCGAGGCCGGCTTCGCGCTTTTCGAGCTGGTCCTGGCGCTCGCCATCCTCGGCCTCGTCGCTGGGATCGTATTCCCGCGCGTTGCCCGCGGCCCCGGGCCGGCAGAGCTCGGCACGACGGCGCAGGAGATCGCCGCGCTGCTCCGCTCCGACCGCAATTCGGCGCTTCGCCACCGCCGCGAGGTGGTGTCGCGCATCGACGTCGCGCAAGGCATCGTGACCTCCGGCGGCTCGGGCGGCGGCGTTCGCATCCCCGACGGCATCAAGATCGAATTCGTGCAATCGAGCCGCGAAAAGCGCGGCGCCGCGGGCGGCATCAGGTTCCTGCCCGACGGCGGCTCGTCCGGCGGCTTCCTCAGCATGAGGCGGGGCGCGTCGGGCTACGATATCGCCGTCAACTGGTTGACCGGCGGCGTGCTCGTCGCCAGCGCCGAACCGCGTCCCGCGCCATGAGGAGCGGCGCGGAGCCGCGGCGCCGCTGTTCGAAGGCAGGTCAGCGCGGCGAGCGGGGCTTCACGCTCCTGGAGATGCTGGTGGCGGTGGCGATCCTCGCCGCGCTCGTCGGCATCATCCCGCGGAGCTTCGTCTCGGCGCGCGCCGCGATCGAAAGGTCGCAGGACTGGCTCGAGGCCGGGCTGGTCGCCGACGCCGTGCTGAACGCCGAGCTGGCCGACCGCAACCTGCGGCCCGGAACCCGCCGCGGCACGCTGGACGGGCACCGCTGGGCCGCCGTGATCGCGCCCAGCCGGATCCTTGCGGTCCGGCCCGAAGGGACCGACAGAATCCTCCTCGACGTCCGCGTCGCCGTCGCCGTCTCAGGCGAAGCAGCGCTCGAAGTAGAGACCGTCCGCATCGGGGCCGCCCAATGAGCCGCGCCCCGGCAGACCGGCAGGACGGCTTCGCGCTCATCGAATCGCTCGCCGTGCTGGCGCTGAGCGCCCTCGTCGTCCTCACCCTGGTGATCGCCGCCGACCTCGTCACCCGCAACTCCGCCGCCGCAAGCCGGCGGGTCAACCAGATGGAGGCGCTGGCGACCGGCCTTGCCGCGCTCGCCCGCGATATCGCCACCGCCAAGCACATCCCGATCGGCAGCCTCAAGGGCCCGCTGCTCTTCCATGGAGGACCGGCCTCGCTCGGCTTCGTCGGCGGCGCCGGTGGAGAAAGCGGCGCCGGCGACAGCGTGATCTGGATGGCCGCGAGCTATGAGGACGAGCGCGGGCTGCTGGTCAGGTCGGCGGCGCCGCTCCTGCCGCAGACAGCCGATTTCGCCTCCGTTCCCTTCGGCGACGCGACGGCCGTGTTGACCGGCCCCTGGGCCTACCGCTTCTCCTACGCCGAGCGCGCGGCACCGGTGGCCTGGACCGAGAGCTGGTCCATCCCGCAAAAAATGCCCGACCTGATCCGTGTGGAGGTGCTCCAACGGAACACCGGCGAGCGCGTCCTGCCGCCGCTCGTCACGCGCATCCCCGTCGATTCCGCGCCAGGCTGCCCGGAGGCGGAGAACGGCATCTGCACCGGCCGGCCGGCCGGACCGGCGAACGGCGAGCAACCGAATGCCGCGACCGAGCTCTGACGGCTACATCACGCTGGCCGTGCTGGTCATGGCCGGGCTGCTGGCGAGCATCGTCTCGGCGCTCCTCGTCGTCGCCCATCCGGCGCTCGGCCTCGCCCGGATCGGCGCCGACCAAGTCGCCGCCGAAAGCCTCGTCGACGCCGGCCTGAATGCGGCGGGCTACCTTCTGTTTGCCGCCGAGCAGCCGCCCGCCGTCGTCGACGGCATGGCATTTCGCTTCCGCGGCGGCACGGTGCGGCTGGCGGTGGCCGAGGAGAGCGGCCGGATCGACCTCAATGCGGCGGAACCGGCCGTTCTCGCCGGCCTCTTTGCGGCCACCGGAGGCAAATCGATGCAGGCCGATTCCTTCGCCGCGCGAATCGTCGACTGGCGCGACCGCGACCAAGAGCGCGGCGAAGGCGGCGCCGAGGCTGCCGACTACGCCAGCGCCGATTTGAGCTATGCGCCGAGCGATGGCCCGTTCCGCTCGGTCGCGGATCTGCGCTTCATCCTGGAGCTCAGCCGCGACGATGCCGCCCGGCTTCTGCCCTTCGTCACCATCTTCAGCGCCTCCAATATCGTCGACCCCCTCTCCGCGCCGCTGACCGTGCTCCGCGCCATCCCCGACCTGAGCGACGCGGAGGCGGAGCAAATCGTCGAGCTGCGCAAGGCCGGGCCGGCCGGCGCGGAAGCGCTCGCGGCGCTGATCGCGCCGCATGCCGGCACTTTGTCCGAAGACGGCCCAGACATTTTCCGGGTCGGGGTCCGGGCGCGGCTGGCAACGGGATACACGGCGGGAGCCGAGGCGGTCATCATGGCTCCGGCTGACGAGACCGCGGATTTCCGTATAGTGGCCTGGTCCAAGCTTGGTCCCTGAGCAGCGCCGCGCAGGTCTTCGGTGATCCCCTCCATGCTGTCGGTCAATGCCGGCCTCCAAAGCCTTGTCGACGAGCTGGCCGCGATGCTGGAGCCGCTGCAGATCGGCATGCCGCGCCGGCCGCGCTTCGCGCTCGTCGAGCGCGCCGGCGCATACGAGCTCTACCGCCTGGACAAGACCGGGCCGGTGCTGGTCAAACGCGGCGATCTCGACGACCTCGCCCGCGCGAAGCTTCCCCGCGAAGTCTTCGCGCAGCCCGTCGAGGTCCGGCTCGACGGCAGCCGTGTGCTCAGCAAGCTCCTGCAGCTGCCCGCGGCAAGCCGGAACTATCTCGATTCCATCGTCGCCCACCAGGTGGAGCGGAACACGCCGTGGGCGGCCGACCGCGTCGTCTTCGACTACGAGCTCGCCGACGACCCGCCGCCCGGCAAGGACCAGATCGGCGTCCGGCTGGTGGCCACCTCGCGCGAGGTTTTCGACGGCGCCATGCAGCGGCTGGCGGAAGCCGGCATCAAGCCGGAGGTGGTCGGCACCTCCGAGGATCCGCTGGACCAGCCGAGCGCCGTCAATCTCTTCCGCGGCGGGCGGACCGCACGGCAGCGCGCCCTTCGCCGTGCCGTGGTCGTCGGGCTCGCCGCAATCGCGGCCGTGGGCGTGGCGATGAGCTTCGCGGCCGCCTGGCGCCTCTATTCGGTCAATGCGGCGGCAAATACGCTGCAGGCGGAAATGGGCGCGACGCGCCAGGCGATCGAAGACGCCATGGCCGGGCGCCAGCTTTCCGAAAGCCGTGCGGCGCTGATTGCCCGCAAGCGCGAGACCATGCCGAGCGTCATCCTGCTCGAGCGGCTGTCGTCGATGATCCCGACCAGCACCTACCTGACCGAATTGACGGTCGACGGCGAAGAGCTCCGCCTCGCGGGCCTGTCCGGCGACGCGCCGGCGCTGATCGGCATGCTGGAAGAGGCCGATATCCTGGAGGACGTGCGGTTCACCGGGCCGACGATCCGCGACGACAATGCGGCGCAGGACCGCTTCGAGATCCTCGCCCGCATCGCCGGTCCGGCCGACGCAGCGCAATGAAGGCGATCGTCGCCCAGGCCGTGAGCACGCGCCGCGCCGTCGCGCTGGTCATCGTCGCCTGCACGGTCCTCATCCCGGCGATCTGGACCGCGTGGAGCCTCCATACGGCGTCGGTCGTGGCGGAAACGGTGCGCAGCCAGTCGGCCGTGCTCGCCGGGCTGAACGAGCGTCTGGCGGCGCTCGCCGGCGGCCCGACAGGCGCCGCAGCACCCGGCGAAGGCGCCAGCGTCCATCTGCCCGGCGGCACCGCCGCCGTCGCGGGAGCGGCTCTGCAGCGGCTGGTCGCCGACACGATCGCCGCTGCCGGCGGCCGTCTCGTGGAAAGCGAATTCGCGCCGGTCGACGCCGCCGAGGAGGATCCCGGCCGGGTCGATCTGCGCGTGTCGTTCGAAACGGATATCGTCGGCTTGCAGCGCGTTCTCTACGAGTTGGAGAGCGGCTTGCCCATTCTTCTGGTGCGGACCTTGACGGTGCAATCGCCGGGCGCGACCGAGATCGCCGCGATGGCCAACCCGCCGCTGCGCGTCGACATGCTCGTCGGCGGTTTTTGGGAAGCGGCGGAATGAGACCGGCGCCGCGGCTGTTCGTTGCGGTTTTCCTTGCCGCCGGCAGCATCGCTCCGCCGGCCGCGGCACAGGATCCGGCCAACTCGCCAGGCGTCAGCCTGAATCCCCTGTCCGCGCTGGATCTGGAGAGCCTTGCCGCGACGCGCACGCTGCCGCTGTTCACGCCGTCGCGCAGCGCGCCGGTCGTGGAGCAGCCGGTCGAGCCGGAAATCGTCGCGGTGGAGCCGGAGATTTACGTCGAGCCGGAGCCGGTTCCGCCGGCCCTCCGGCTGGTCGGGGTGGTGATGACGGAGGCGGACCAGGTGGCCCTGCTTGCCGACCAGGCAACGGGGATGATCCACCGCCTGCGGGCCGGCGAAAGCTACGACGGCTGGACGTTGAACATCGTCGACGGGCGGACGGTGGCGTTCGAGAACGACGGCCGCGAGCACACCTTGACGATGTTTGAGGATTTCAGCGGGGGGACCGGCGGCGAGCCGATGGGCGGCGCGAGCGGCGGCGAGCCGACGGTCATTCCCGAGCCGCAGCTCTGACGCCCCGCTCCGCCGTCAGGTGGTGGCGCGCAGCACCTCTTCGATGGAGGTTACTCCCGCCCGGAACTTGGCGATGCCGTCCTGCAGCATCGTGGTCATGCCGGCGGCGACGGCCCGGCGCTGGATCTGGTGCGGATCGACCTGCGTCCTGATCAGGGTGCGCAGCTCCGCATCGATGCGCAGCACCTCGAAGATGCCGAGGCGGCCGCGGTAGCCGGTCTTGCCGCACCAATTGCAGCCCGGCGCGGTGTGGAAGGTCTCCCCCGGCCGCAGCCGCAGCACGCCCTTGTCGACCAGGCTCATGGCCGCCGGCGGCAGCTCGTCGGTCTCGGTCCGGCAGCGCTCGCAGAGCTTGCGCACCAGGCGCTGGCCGACGACGCAGCGAAGCGCCGAGACGAGCAGAAAATTCTCCACCCCGAGGTCGACGAGCCTGACGACGGCGTCGGCGGCGCTGTTGGTATGCAGCGTGGTCAGGACGAGATGGCCGGTCAGCGCCGCCTGGATGCCGACGCTCGCGGTATCCCGGTCGCGCATCTCGCCGACCATCAGCACGTCGGGATCGTGGCGGAGGAACGAGCGGAGCGCGCTGGCGAAGGTCAGATCGATGGACGGCTTCACCTGCGTCTGGTGCACGCCGGGGATCTGGTATTCGATCGGATCCTCGATAGTCATGATCTTGCGCTCGGGATCGTTGAGCGTCGACAGCGCCGCCGCCAGCGTTGTCGTCTTGCCGCTGCCGGTCGGCCCGGAGACGACGATCAGCCCATGCGGCTCGGCGAGCTGCTCGCTGAAGGCTTTCAGGTCGGCCGCCACCATGCCGAGGCGGGACAGGTCGAGGGCGCGCGCTTCCTTGACGAGGATGCGGATCACCACCGCCTCGCCGTGCAGCGCCGGCATGGTGGCGATGCGCAGATCCGCCTCGATGTCGCCGATGCGGGCGCGGGCGCGGCCGTCCTGCGGCAGGCGCCGCTCGGCGATGTTCAGCCCGGCGAGGATTTTCACCCGCGAGACGACGGCGCGCGCCATGCGGCCGGGCAGCGACTGGTAGGGGCGGAGCAGCCCGTCGACGCGCAGCCGCACGCGCACGCCGTCGCGCGTCGGCTCGATATGGATGTCCGTCGCGGAAAGCTCGACCGCCGCCTCCAGCATGGCATCCACGGCGTGCACGACCGGCGCGCCGCTCGCCAGATCCTGCAGCCGCTCCAGGTTCTCCTCGGGCCCCGCCTCGCCGTCGTCCTCCGCCCGCGCGGCGCCATCCTTCAGGTCGCCGGACCTCTGAGCGCTGGAATCCTGCTCAAACAGCACGGCGAGCTCGTCGAAAGCCGCGACGTGCAGCGGCGCCGGCTCGCCGAGCGCCACCATGACGGCGCGGATCGCTTCGTCCTTGGTCGGGTCGGCCACGGCGAGCGCCACCTCGCCCTCGTCGAGAAACGGAAAGATCCAGGACTTCGCGCAGGAACCGCCGCGACAGGCCCTTGAACAGCTCCGCCTGGTATTGGATCTGGTCGGCCTTGGCCCGCGGCAGATTGTGGAAGAGCGCCACCGCGTCGGCCAGCTCGCCGCCGCTCAGGATGCCGCCCTGCCACAGATCGTGATAGGCGTCGCGGCGGCCGGCGATGTCGCGGTCGAGTGCCGGCCAGTCCACACGGTCCTTGACCGGCGCGCTCTCCTTCAGGAAGGCGACGAAGGCTCCGTTCGGACCCGATGTGTTACTCGACAGCATCTGCCTCTGCCCGCGGCGGCTCCACGACGATTGCCAGGGCTAGCTTGCCGCAAGCCGCGCCGAAAGACCATTCCCCTGTGGCGACCGTAAGGCGTGCGGCCCACGCAAGGCGAAGACGGGCAGTTACATTCTCGCCGGCGGACAGGCCAGGCCGCCGCGGCCGGCCACGGCAGGAGAGGTTTTGCGGAGTGCGGCCGGTGCTTAGACCGCGATCGTCGGATCGACACCCAGCAGAGCGACGAGCTGCTTCTGGGTCTCTGGCCTGCACATGTAATCGATAAAGGCTTGCGTCTGCGCCGTCGCCCGCGAGGCCTTCGACACGGCCCAAGACGCGGTGTCGTCGACGGTGGTCCAGGTGGACGCGCCGACCGCGGCGACCCGACCGTCGGGATATCTGGCGATGTGCGTGGACAGGAGGTACTTGGAATAGGGAACCTTGGCCAGGTCGATCGCCGCCCAAAGCCCGGTCTTGATGCCAGCTGCGGTGCTGGCGCGCGACATCATCGACACGTCCGCCGCGGCGACGCCGATGCGCGCCGCCTTCTCCAGCTCGACCAGCCAGTTGGCGCTCGTGGTGTCGCCCACCGTCTTGACGGCGATGCCGGTCAGGCTGGTGAATTTCGGCAGGACATCCGCTTCGAACACCGTCTTGAAATAGCCCTGGTAGACCCGGACGGTGATTGTGCTGGATTGCGCCCAGCCGATATCCGGCAGGGCCAAGGCTGCGAGGCCGGCCGCCCCGGCACCCAGCGCTGCGCGGCGGCTGAGCCGCGACGTCAACGGCGTTTTCATCTCAACCCCCATGCGCCCCCTCTAACAGGGCGGGTAAATGTTCCACGTATTCGCAAGGTACGCAAGTGCTTGGCGCGGTTTGATCAGTGCAAAATCATTCCCGTGGCCGCGACAGCCGAGCCGATCAAGTTTTTACGCCGCATCTCGCATGCCACCGTAAGTCGACGGACGGGAATTTACGGACATTCCGGAGACGGCGCCTCGCCGCGATAATTCCGCTAGAACATCGTCGCATGACCGCTGTTACCGTTAGGACTGGATATGACGAGGGCGCTTTCACTGATCCTGGGTTTGTTGATGCTGGTGCAGCTCATCTATCCGCTCGGCCTGCCGGGGTTGAAGCGGCGGGCGGACGCCTGGAAGATCGCGGTTCTGGCGCTCGCCCTCATTCTGGCGATCGCGACGTTGCGACCTCCGGATACGGCTGCCTCGCCGTCCAGGTCGATTGCTGCCGCTACCGATCGCGTCACCTAAGCCGCGCGGACCGAGTTTCCGTTCGATTGCACAATTAATCGACTGCCCTGCAAGCAGGTCAGCGATGAACGAAGATCGGCGCCAAAGGTTAACCAGCGTAGCTTTTTCGAAAGGGCATGCAATTCAACGGGAGATGTGTTAACGGCGTGCCTCAAGAGCACGCTTGGGCGTGCCGGAAATGCTCGACCGACAGGTTTAGCTTGCAGGAAGCCTGCCGGTGCGACCATGTTTTTGAGGCGGCGTCCGGGAAACGCCGTGCGAAGGGCGGCGGCATGAGGCTCGGACCGGTGGTTGAGCCGGACGACGTCGCCCTCCAGCCTCAACTGGGTTGAGCCGTTCCTGGCTTCCGGATGGAGCAGGGCGGATCGGATTGCGCCCGCTTTGTTGGTCTGTGCTTGTGTGGGGCGAGGGAGGACGAGTTCGATGTGTAGGCTGCGGAGCAGCTTGGTATTGTTGAGTGCGCTCGCTCTGCTGGTCACCGCCTGCGCGTCGGACGGCAATGCGCCGGGCTCGAAAAACTCCGTCTTCAACTCGGTGTTCGGCGCCGACTTCGCCGCCCGTCAGCCGCGCCAATCTGCGTCGGGTGAAGCGGGCGGAACCCGGGCCTCGCGGGAGGTCGTCTATCTCGGCTCCGGCGCTTCCGGCGGCGCCGCCTCCAACGAGACCGCCACAAGCTACGATCCGGGCGAGTACAGCCTCAACTTCCAGAATGCCGACCTGCGCGAGGTGGTGCAGTCGGTGCTCGGGGAGGCGCTGAAGCTGAACTACTCGATCGACCCGAAGGTCTCCGGCACCGTGACCATCTCGTCCGCCCGGCCCCTCAATGCGGATGACCTGCTGACGGTTCTGGAGAGCGTGCTGAAGATGAACGGCGCCGCCCTGGTTCGCGAGGGCGACGGCTACAAGGTGGTCGAGCAGACGGCGGCGGTCGCCGGCTGGGCCGATTTCGGCGATGCGGGGCCAGGCTTCGGCATTTCGGTCCTGCCGCTCCGCCATGTCTCGGCGCGCACCGTGATCAGCCTGATCGACGGTTTCGCCGCTCCGGCCGGCACGGTCAGAGCGGAGGCGGCTCGGAACCTGCTGATCGTGCTCGGCACCAGCGCGGACCGCAAGGCGGCCATCGAGACGGCGCTTTCCTTCGACCAGGACTGGATGGAGGACCAGGCGGTCGCCATCGTGCCGCTGCGCAACACCAAGCCGGAGGTCCTCATCCCGGAGCTTGAGCGCATCTTCAAGACGAGCCAGGGGGACCTCGGCGCCGACGTCGTCCAGTTCATCCCGATGTCGCGGCTGAAGGCGGTGCTGGTGGTCGCCGCGCAGCGCGGCATGATCGACCGCGCCACCGAATGGGTGCAGCGCCTCGACAGCGAGGACGCCGATCTCAACGCCCGGGTCTACGTCTACCGCGTCAAATACCGCGACGCCCAAAAACTCGCCGCGCTGGTCAACCAACTGTTCGCCTCCGGCGCGACGGAGAGCGCCGATTCGGCCGGCGCGCAGATCGAACCCGACGCCGCGGCGGTCGTCACCGAGGGCGGGGTCGCCGACGTCGACCTGGTTGCGCAACCGGCCGATGGCGTCATTTCGACGGGCTTCTCCACCGGCGTCGCCGAAAGTCCGGCAGTGGAGACGCGCATCCAGGCCGACCCGTCGAACAATTCGATCGTCATCTATGCCGATACCGAGACCCGCCAGGAGATCCTCGCGGCGCTGAGCCATATCGACGTGCCGCAGCTGCAGGTCGCCATCAACGTGACGATGGCGGAGGTCCGGTTGACCGATCAGCTCCGCTACGGCGTGCAGTTCTTCCTGGAGAACAACGAGGGCTCGTTCGGCCTGTTCGGCGGCACCGCAGCGGCGATCGGCCAAGCGGCCCCCGGCTTCAATTTCCTGCTCGGCTCGCAGAGCAACCCGGACGTCATCATCACGGCCTTCGACGAGATCACCGACGTGCAGATCCTCTCCTCGCCGTCGCTCGTCGTGGTGGAGAACGAGACGGCCAACTTCCAGGTCGGCGACCAAGTGCCGATCACCACGCGCACGGTGACGCCGGTGGAAAGCGGCACGGCGCCGGTCAGCAACGAGATCGAATACCGCGACACCGGCATCATCCTGCAGGTGAAGCCGCGCATCTCGGAGAACGGCCTGGTGCAGCTGGAGATCGAGCAGGAGATCTCGGCGGTCGCCGGCGGCGCCGCCCTCACGCCGGTGATCACCAACCGGAAGGTCTCCAGCTCGATCTCGGTGGTCGACGGGCAGACGGTGCTGCTCGGCGGCCTGATCAGCGACCAGACCGACCGCGGGCGGAGCGGCCTTCCCGGGCTGAGCCGCCTCTTCGGCCAGAAAAGCCAGGGCACCAACCGCATCGAGCTCATCATCATGATCCGGCCGACCGTCATCCGCGACGGCCAAGACGCCCAGCGCGTAGCCGAGGCGCTGCGCGGCCGCATGTGGAACACGGAGCGGTCCGGAGGGAAGTGATGCCGGCCCTCGTGGCCTGGCCACTTTCCGCCATTGCGGCCGGCGCCGCCCTGCTTGCCGGCCTGGCCGCCGCTCCGCTCGGCGACCCGCTCCAGATCGCCGCCTCGGCCGTCCTCGGCGGCACGATGGCGGCCATCGCGGCGGAGGATTTCCGCCGCTTCCGCGTGCCGGATTCCTGGAATTTTCTAGCCGCGCTCGCCGGCCTGCTGACGGTCTGGCTTGCGGTGGCTTCCGATGCGCTTGCCGCGCTCGGCGCGGCGGCGCTGCACGGGGCCCTCTGCGGCGGCGCGCTGTGGCTTCTCCGCGAGGCGTTTATGCGGCTCCGCGGTATCGACGGCCTCGGCCTCGGCGACGTAAAGCTTGCCGCGACGGGCGGCATCTGGCTCGGCTGGCAAGGCTTTCCCTATGCGGTGATGCTCGCCGCGCTGAGCGCGCTCGCCACCGTGGCGCTGTTCAGCCGGCTGCACGGCGCCTGGCCGCGGCAGCGCAAGATCCCCTTCGCGCTGCACCTCGCCCCGGCGATCTGGGCCTGCTGGTATTTTTTGGCGCTATCGCCCATCGGCGCAGCCGGTAGGGAGCCGGCATTCTTTTAAGCCGGATTCCGGGCGGACCGGTAGTTCGACTATGAACGCATACGGCCCCGCCCCTGCCCTCAAGCTAGAGCCGTATGCTGGGTCGGAGGTGATCTATTCGAGCAGCGCCAGCGCTTCCTGAAGCGACGCCTCGGATTCGTCGTGCGCGCCGGCCGCGTGCTGCTCCTCGCCTGCCTTGCGGAGCTCCGCGACCTTCGCCTTGTCGGCGTCGGAAAGCTGCGCGGTCGCCAACTTCTCGTCGATCTGCTTCATCAGCGACGGACATTGATGGGCGAAGGCCGGGCTGGACAGAGCAAGCAGCAAAGCGGCGGCAAGGATTCTTTTCATGAACATTCTCCCACGATTCAAGCGGCCAACAGTCGGCCAGGAGGAATGTTAGCGGGGAAGAAACTTTGCCGGCATCACATTTGTGTGGGGGCCGGGAGCAGGTGGAAAGCCCTCCCCGTTGTCGCGCAAGCGCAACGGCCAACCCCAAGGATGGAACTTTCAGCTGTCGAGGGAAACTCGCGAGCAACTCGGGTGCTTCAACTGTGCACCGGATGCGGATGGGCGCGGGCCCGCCCTCAGGGCGGCGGCGGCCTCACGCCGCCGGGCGAGACAAGAGGGCCTGCTCCTGCATCTCCCGATACAGCGCGATGGCATCGAGGTCGAAGCCGTTCGGCCAGGTCGGCACGCCGCATTCAACGAAAACCCGGCGGAAGAGGGCGGGATCGCGAAGCGGCTCCACCATGACGCCGCCCTCCGCCAGCACGTCGGCGAGGTCGCGCACGCCCTCCGATCCATTGGAGAAGCGCAGCCACAGGCGCGTGGCATCCAGGGGCTTGGCCTCAACCACCTTGATGAGCTCGATCATTCCCAATCCGCACATTGACGATAGCTAAGTGCGCCCTCGCTTTGTCGTCATTGCCGGACTTGATCCGGCAATCCATTCCGTAACGGCAGAGTCAAACGGAGCGGTTCCGGAATGGATGCCAGGGTCAAGCCCTGGCATGACGACAAAAGTTGGCGAAACCGGGTACCCCTTACCCCTAATCAGCTGTCGAGAAAGCTCCGCAGCTTCCGCGAGCGGCTGGGGTGCTTCAGCTTGCGGAGCGCCTTCGCCTCGATCTGGCGGATGCGCTCGCGCGTGACCGAGAATTGCTGGCCGACCTCCTCCAGCGTGTGGTCGGTGTTCATGCCGATGCCGAAGCGCATCCTCAGCACGCGCTCCTCGCGCGGCGTCAGCGAGGCGAGGACGCGCGTCGTCGTCTCGCGCAGGTTCGACTGGATCGCCGCATCGATCGGCAGGATGGCGTTCTTGTCCTCGATGAAGTCGCCGAGATGCGAATCCTCCTCGTCGCCGATCGGCGTCTCCAGAGAGATCGGCTCCTTGGCGATCTTCAGGACTTTTCGCACCTTCTCCAGCGGCATCTGCAGCTTTTCGGCAAGCTCCTCAGGCGTCGGCTCGCGGCCGATCTCGTGCAGCATCTGCCGAGACGTGCGGACGATCTTGTTGATCGTCTCGATCATGTGCACGGGGATGCGGATGGTCCTCGCCTGGTCGGCGATCGAGCGGGTGATCGCCTGGCGGATCCACCAGGTCGCATAGGTGGAGAACTTGTAGCCGCGGCGGTACTCGAACTTGTCGACCGCCTTCATCAGGCCGATGTTGCCTTCCTGGATCAGGTCGAGGAACTGCAGGCCGCGGTTTGTGTATTTCTTGGCGATGGAGATGACCAGGCGGAGGTTCGCCTCCACCATCTCCTTCTTGGCCTGGCGCGCCTCGCGCTCGCCCTTCTGCACCTTGTGGACGATGTCGCGGTATTCCTTGATCTGCAGGCCGGTCTCGGCGGCGAGGCTCTGGATGGCGCCGCGCAGCTCGTCGATCGCCTTCTTCTCGTGGGCGCAGAACTCCTTCCAGCCGCGCGAGGTCAGCCGCGCGACGCGCCGCGTCCATTGCGGGTCGAGCTCGCTGCCGCGGTAATGCGACAGGAATTCCATGCGGTCGACGCCGTAGGATTCGGCGAGCCGGATCAGCTTGCCGTCGAAGGAGATCAGCCGCTTGTTGATGTCGTAGAGCTGCTCGACCAGCGAATCGATGCGCGCCTGGTTGAGCGACAGCGATTTTACGTCGGCGATGATCTCGCCGGTCAGCTTCTTGTAACGCTTTTCCTGGGACGGCGACAGCGAGCGGCTCTGCATCGCCTCCTGCACCAGCGCGTCCTGCAGCTTCCTGAGCTTCTTGTAATTGTCGGCGACGCGGTCAAAAGTCTCCAGGACGCGCGGCTTGATCTCCGCCTCCATGGCGGCGAGCGACATGGCGTTCTCGAAATCCTCGTCGTCGTCGGGGTCGAGCTCGGGCGGCGGCGGCGGCTCGTCGTCATCGTCGCCGCGCAGGCCCGGCTGGGCGGCCGCGGCGGCCGGCTGCAGAGCGGCCTCGGGCGGAGCGGCGGCCTCGGAGGGAGCGGCGGCCTGAGGCGGGAGCGCCGGCTCGGGCTTCTTGGCATCCGGCCCGGCATAGGTGGCTTCCAGGTCGATGACGTCGCGCAGCAGCACGTTGGCGGCGTTCAGCTCGTCGCGCCAGATGATGATGGCCTGGAAGGTGAGCGGGCTTTCGCAGAGCCCGGCGATCATCGCCTCGCGGCCGGCCTCGATGCGCTTGGCGATGGCGATCTCGCCCTCGCGCGACAGGAGTTCCACGGAGCCCATCTCGCGCAGATACATGCGGACGGGGTCGTCGGTGCGGTCAGTCGGCTCGCGGCCCTTGGCCTTCTTGGCGACGGCGGTGGAGCCCGCCTCCATCACCTCACGGCCCTCCGGCTCCTCCTCGGCCTCTTCCTCGGCCGCCTCGCGCTCGCCCTCCTCCTGCTCGTCCGATTCAACGACATTGATGCCCATGTCGGAGAGCATCGACATGGTGTCCTCGATCTGCTCGGAGGTGACCTCCTCGGAGGGGAGCACCGAGTTCAGCTCGTCGACGGTGACGTAGCCGCGCTTCTTGGCCTCCTTGATCAACTTCTTGACGGCGCCGTCGGAAAGATCGAGGAGCGGCCCGTCCTGCTGCGGCGCCTCGGGCGCCTCGTCCTTGGTTTCGGCCGCCGTCTGTGTATTCGTCGCCATGCTGTCCAAGTCTCTGCAGCCGCACCCGATCCTGGGGGCCGCGTCATGGGGAAGGGAAGCTAGAGCTTAAGGGCGCGCCGTAAAGGTCGCCTTAACCACGCCGCCGGCTTCTCCTCGCCTCGTCTCAAAACAACCATCGGACCGCCCGGCTGCAAGGCCGGCCGGTCAACGCGGCTTGAACGGATGCACGATCACCGCATCGCCCGTCTCGTCTCGACTGTCCGGACGGAGGCTGCGCTGATCCTGCTCCTGGATGTCCCGCAGCCGGCTCAGATGGAAATCGCTCGTCTCGCGCCCGAGCGCCATGGCGGCTGCCTGACGCTCGATAGATAACGCGCCGGCCCGCAGACGCAAGTGGGCAGCGTCGTCCCACAGCGCGGCGGCGCGCTCCGCATCGCCTTGGCCGAGACCGCCGAAGCCGTCGCGGCGGAGTTTTTGCAGCACCGCGGCGATCGCCGGGCCATGGTTTTCGCCCTCCAGCCTGGCGCGAAGCGCATCCGCGGCGAGGCCAGGCTCTTCGGCAAGGCTGAGGGCGAGAGCATGGGCGAGCGCCGCCACGCCCTTGCCGGCAAACACGACGTGGGAGAGTTCCTCCAGCCGCTCGGCGGCGATTTCGGGATGCAGCAGCAGCGTGCCGATCAGCACGGCGTCGCTGAGGGTGGGGCCGGCGGCGGCGCCGCGCGGTCTTTCTTTGACCAGCGGGTTGGCCAGGAGGCTTGCGGAAGGGCCCGTCGGCTCCTGAAACGATCTTCCGCGTCCGCCGGGGCCGCGTCCGGCCGGGCCGGGGCCGCGGCCGCTGCCGGCGAAGGCGCGGCGCGGCTTGCGGCCGGCGTCGAACTGCTTTGCCAGCCGGTCGCGGATGGCAGAATCGTAGTGGCGGCGCACATCCGGGTCGCCGACGCTCGCCACCGCGGCGCGGAGCGCCTGCTCCAGGCCGGCGCGGCGCTCGGGCGTCGACAGGTCGAGACCCTGCGTCTCGCGCATGAAGAGCGCTTCGACCAGGGGCTTGGAAGTTTCCAGCACCCGTCGAAACGATTCCGGGCCCTCGGTGCGGATGAGGTCGTCGGGGTCCTGGCCCTCCGGCAGCAGCGCGAATGCGAGGCTCTTGCCGGGCTTGAGGTGCGGCAGGGCCACGTCGATGGCGCGGAAGGCGGCTTTCAGGCCGGCTTCGTCGCCGTCGAAACAGAGGATCGGCTCGTCGGCCATCTGCCAGAGGAGGCGAAGCTGGTCTTCGGTCAGCGCCGTGCCGAGCGGCGCGACCGTCGCCTCGAAGCCGGCGGCGACGCAGGCGATCACGTCGAAATTGCCCTCGACAGCAATTACATGGCCGCCCTTGCGGATGGCGGCGCGGGCGGCCTGGCCGTTGTAGAGGACGCGGCCTTTTGAGAAGAGCGGCGTCTCCGGCGAGTTCAGGTATTTGGCCTGGGCGTCGGCCGCCAGCGCCCTGCCGCCGAAGGCGATGACGCGGCCGCGAAAATCGGCGATCGGGAACATGATGCGGTCGCGAAAACGGTCGTAGGAGACGGGAATGTCGTCGCCGGCGATCAGCAGGCCGGCCTCGATCATCTGCTCCTGGGCGACGCCCGCTGTGGCGAGGTGCTCCTTCAGCGCATTGCGGCTCGCCGGCGCGTAGCCGATGCGAAACCGCTTCTGGATTTCCGGCGTCACGCCGCGCTCGCGGAGATAGGCGCGCGCCTTGCTGCCTTCGGCATTCTGCAGCGAGGCTTCGAAAAACTTGGCGGCCTTCTCCAGCACCTCGTGCAGGCTGGCGCGCCGAGCCTCCTGCCGTTCGCTTTCCTCGCTCCGCTCCGGCAGCGGGATGCCGGCTTCGGCGGCGAGTTGCGCCACGGCATCCGGGAAGCTCAGCCCCTCCTGCTCGACCAAAAAAGTGAAATGGTCGCCGGAGACGCCGCAGCCGAAACAGTGGTAGCGGCCCTTGCGGTCCTCGGCGTGGAAGGACGGGGTTTTTTCGCCGTGGAAGGGGCAGCAGGCCCAGAAATCGCCGCGGCCGGGATTGGATTTGCGCTTGTCCCAGGACACGCGCCGCCCGACCACCTGCGAGATCGGAACCCGCGCGCGGATCTCGTCCAGGAAGTGAGGCGGGAAGCGCATTACACAATTCCACTCAGCATCGGGTCCACCTCAATGCGACGCTGGGCAGCTGCTCAAAAAAGCGTTTTCACCTCGGGGTTTGATGGAGAGATTGGCCGCGCCGCACTTGACTCTCTGGAACATAACAGGAACGTCTGTCAATCATGATCCAGGATTTTTGGGCCCCCTCCCCGTTCGCCCCCACCCGATAACCTTCCTTAACGAGGCCGCCATCCGGGGTCCAGACGGGCCGACCGAATCATCCCGGTATTCTGAGGGAAACCGACCAGGATAGGCGCCCCTAGCTCGCGATCAGGCGGACCGGGAAACGATCCTCGACTGTCCGCTATCGTCGTAGGCGCGCTCCGCAGGCGCAGGGTCGCAGCCTTCCATTGCGTTCTCATCAAAGACGTGTTCGGCCATCCCATAGGACGGGCCGTTGTACCAGCTCGGATCATGGTCCAGGTCCAGCCGGATGGCCGCAATCGTCCGCGTCCCGACGCCGTGCAGCGCCATCGGCCGGCGGCGGTCAGGAATTCGCCGCCGATCCGAAAGTCCGAATGCTCCGTGGTACCCTTCCGATTAGAGTGCGGGCCGCCTTCAGCGCCGCAAGGATACGCCTCGATTCTCCGTCATTCCACCCGGCTCGCCTCCACCGTCCGCTCCGCAGGCGCAGTCTCCCCTTCCGCCGGGTGGATCCAGATCTGCATTCCGGTCTGCCGCATTTTGCCGAAGGTCGTGGCGAAGGAGGCGTCGCGACCGATGCCGATGCGCACCAGGCCATCCAGCGGGGCATCTGGGCCGACGCCGATCCGCACCGCCCGCCAGACTTGGAGTGGGCGTTCGGTCGAAGGCCGCCATGGCCGCCAGCGACAGCTATTGCTGGGCGGCGCTGAATTCGTTGGCCCAAAGCCTCCGGCTTCGGATGCCGGTGAGGCATTCGGTACTCGTCGCCACTCCACGAACCGGTGCAGCGGGTATTCTGGTTCTCCCAGCCATAGGGGTCCAAGGGGAGGCATACCTGACTCCCGAGCGACGAATCCTTGCAGTGGAGATGCCCCACCGCGTCGCCGACCAATGAGCGGGGAATTGCCCGCTGGACCTCAAAATGTAAGTGCGGTGGGACGCCGCCGGCATCTCCGGAAAGCCCTATGAGGCATCCTGGCTCGACGTGAACGCCCTGCTCCAAAGGAAGGGTCGTTTGGGTGAACTCCCCTTTCTTGGCCTTGTAACATCCTGGCCGGGCGCGGAGAGGATAGGGGCCGGGGCGGTTTCTTTCGCAGAGAGTTGGTTCGGCCTGCGACGCAGCCGAGTTCGGATAGGTAAGGAGATGCAAATAGTAGATCCGGTATGTCGGATCGGCATCTGGCGTCAGTGCCAGCACATGGTTGGCCCTGCCGCTCGCTCCGACTATCTCTGTCGGATAGTGAATTTCCCCCGCGACGGCGGAGTATATCTCCGTTCCGCACTTGGATCTGTAGTCATAACCGGGGTGTCCGTCATAATTCAGATAATTGTTTGCCCCACCGGAGCCGACGTAATTCAGACCATTGACCTCAAAAGCGGTGTTGCCGGCCTTGGCATAGCCGGGATGATCTTTGCAGAATTTCCCATTGGATCCGTTTATTTTTGTACCCACATCGCCAGACCGGGCCAAGACCTGTTCGTCGCATCTGTAAGGGCCTGCTGACCCGTTCTCAGAGCCTCTCATGCTGTGATCGAAGACGCTCGTCACTTCCGCCGTGGAGGCGGTGTCATCGGCCAGCGGAAACGTGAAAGGTCCGGCAAGCAGGCGCGGATAGGTCTTGTTCGAAAGGATTCCCCAGACGCCTCGGTCAAATCCCTCAGGCAGGGCGGTCTGAAGCTCGGCGGTAGTCAGGCCCTCTCCCGCCGCGCTTCCGCTCTGACCGGTCGCCTGCAAATCCCAATATGAAGAGGAGATGCTGCTTCGATCGGATTCCAGCACCAATCCAGCGGCCGCTTTCACGCTCTGTACGCGCCCAGCCGCGTAGGTCTCCTTGATGGTTCCCCCTGGGCCAGAAAGCCGGACGAGACCGGCGGCGGACGCACCCGTTACCGCCCCGCTCGCGTAAGATTGCTCGATGGTGCCGCCGTGATTCCGGGCAACCAAGCCCCCTGCCGAACTTTCCTCGCCGGTTGCATCGACGGATCCCCAAGCAAATGACTGCTGGATAAGGTTGGTGTTGTAGCCAACCAATCCACCTCCCGATCCGGTCGCCTTGACCGCTGCAGTGGCGAAGGAACTCGAGATCGTGCCGCTGTTTTCGCCGACGAGGCCACCGACATAGCCCATGCCAGAAACCGTGCCACTTGCGGAACTGTGCCGGACCTCGCCGGCATTGTGTCCGGCCAATGCCCCCACCGATCCCGTGCCGCTGATCTTCACGTCATTGAGTGCAACGTTTTCGATCAGCCCTTCACTGCCCACATAGCCGAACAATCCCACATGCTCGCCGTTTGATCTTTCAACCGTCAGCTTGTCGATCACGTGACCCCGCCCGTCGAACGTTCCTATAAAGGGATCGTCTTTGGTTCCGATCGGCACAAACCCGGGAGCCCCATCCTGTTCGGAAACGGCCGCGTCGATGTTCTTTGCGAGACAATAGCTCCCCCTGAGATTGTCGCGGATCTGCTCCAGCTCCTCTATTTCCAGGCATTGGGCCGACCCGGTGGCGGTGAAGGAGAAGAAGCCGAGTAGGGCCGCAATCAACCTGGCGAGCCGAGAATAGGGCGAGCGTACCATGACAGCTCCTAAGCTGAAGGCTCACCCTAGCTCGCCCGCAATTGCGCTTCAACATGGCGGCAGGATCTGCAAGGGCAACAATCCAGAAGCGCTTCCACTCAGCCGCTGAGTTCGTCAGGCTGGGCGCCCTACTCCACCCGGATCGCCTCCACCGTCCGCTCCGCCGGAAGAATCTCCCCTTCCGCCGGGCGGATCCAGATCTGCATGCCGGTCTGCCGCACCTGTCCGAAGATCGTGGCGAAGGAGGCGTCGGCGGCGTCGCGACCGATGCCGATGCGCACCAGGCCGTCGAGCGCGGCCTGGCGGGTCGGGTCGAACAGCCACCAGTGGCCGCCCAGATACGCTTCGAAGACGGCGTGGAAATCGCCCGGCTCCAGGCCGAGCGCATAGCAGCTGACGAAGCGCGCGGGGATGCCGAGGGCGCGGCAGAACGCGATGCCGAGATGGGCAAAATCGCGGCACACGCCGGCGCGGCCGACCAGCGTGTCGACGGCCGAGCTCTCCGCGTCGCTGGCGCCGCGCCGATAGTCGATGTTCTGGCAGATCCAGTTGCAGATGGCGGCGACGCGCCGGTGCCCCGGCTGAAGCGCGCCGAATTCGCGGGCGGCAAAGGCCGCGAGCCGGTCGGACGGGCTGAAGCGGCTCGGCAGGAGGTAGGGCATGATCTGAAGCGGCAACTCGGCGACCGGCAGCTCGGCGATTTCGGCGGGGTCGGCGCGGACGACGCGGAGGTTGACCGAGGCTTCGTAGCGGACGGAGAGGGGCCCCGCCGGCGCGACGAAGCTCATGATGCGGTTCTGCGTCTCCGGCCGCGTATAGGTCCGGCGTTCCACCTGCGGAGCGATGCTCAGCGAGTCCCGCAGATCGGCATGGCCGGCGATTTCCGCGACCTCGACGCTGATGACGAAAAGCGTCGGCTCCGCCACGTCGTAGGCGAGATCGCAGCCGAGCAGGAATTTCATGAGAGGTCCTCCCCGTGCGCTCCGGGCCGTCTCGCTCGCTCGCCACGGCGCGGCAGGAACGGGCCATGGCGGCGATGGTTGCCGCCGGAGCTTGCGCTTGACCGCTCGGGAGGGGGTCCCTTACGGAATGAGCGTCGGGGGATGGGAATGGCGGAAACAGCGTCGACGGCAAGCGGAGCGGGGAAGCCAGGTATCGCGGGCGCGCATGGCTAAGGTGACCATCGTCGGCGCCGGCTTCATCGGCCGGGCCTGGGCGATCTCCTTCGCCCGCGCCGGCCACCGGGTGACCTTGTGGGATGAGAACCCGGCGGCGCCGGAAGCGGCCGTGGAATTCGCCAGGACCGTGCTGCCGGACTTGGCCGAGAGCGACCTTTTGGCCGGCAAGGATCCTGGGGCGGTGCTGTCGCTGATCGCCATCGAGCGGGACCTCGGCGCGGCGCTGGCCGGCGCCGACCACGTCCAGGAAAACACGCCCGAAGACCTGGAGCTGAAGCGGACGGTTTTCGCCGCCCTCGATGCGCTGGCGCCGCGCGGCGCCGTGCTGGCCAGCTCGACCTCGGCGATCCTGCCGTCGAGATTCTCCGAGGGGCTGGCGGGGCGCGAGCGCTGCCTCGTCGTGCACCCGATCAATCCGCCCTACCTGGTGCCGGCCGCGGAGATCGTGCCGGCACCGTGGACCTCCGGCGAGGTGGTCGAACGGACCCGCGCCTTCCTGGTCTCGGCCGGCCATGCGCCGATCGTCATGACACGCGAGATCGACGGGTTCGTGATGAACCGGCTGCAGGGCGCGCTGCTGGAGGAGGCGTTCCGGCTCGTCGCCGACGGCTATGCCAGCGTCGAGGACGTCGACATCGGGCTTCGCGAGGGCCTGGCGCTCCGCTGGTCCTTCATGGGCCCGTTCGAGACCATCGACCTCAATGCGCCGGGCGGCGTGCGGGACTACGTGACGCGCTACCAGTCGATCTACGAGCGGCTGTTCCCGCAGATGCAGCGGCGCGTCGACTGGGCCGGGGAGGTGCTTGAAGCGGTGGAGCGCGACCGCCGCGCGCTGGTGCCGGAACCAAACCTCCGGGATCGGCAGATCTGGCGCGACCGGCGGCTCATGGCGCTTGCCGCGCACAAGCGCCGGGCCGCTAGCGACATCGGCGAGTAGGCGGGGGGAAGCGTGGCGGCGGAAGGCAAGATCATCATCACCTGCGCGATCACCGGGGCGATCCATACCCCGACCATGTCGCCGTACCTGCCGATCACCCCCGATCAGATCGCCGCCGAGGCGCTCGCCGCCGCGGAAGCCGGCGCGGCGATCCTGCATCTCCACGCCCGCGACCCCGAGACGGGCAAGCCCGACCAGACGCCGGAGGCGTTCGGCCGTTTCCTGCCGCGCATCAAGCAGGCAACCAACGCCGTCATCAACATCACCAGCGGCGGCAGCCCCTACATGCGGGTGGAGGAGCGCGTGCTGCCCGCCGCGACCTTCAAGCCGGAGGTTGCCTCGCTCAACATGGGCTCGATGAATTTCGGGCTCTACCACCTCCTCGCCAAGCACAAGGATTTCAAGTTCGACTGGGAGCGGAAGCACCTGGAAGCCACGCGCGACCTCGTCTTCCGCAACACTTTTGCCGACATCGAATACATTTTGCAGACCTGTTCGGAGAACGGCACGCGCTTCGAGTTCGAGTGCTACGACATAGCCCACCTCTACAATCTCGCGCATTTCGCCGGGCGCGGCCTGGTGAACCCGCCCTTCTTCGTGCAGTCCGTCTTCGGGCTCCTCGGCGGCATCGGCACGCATCCGGAGGACGTGGCGCACATGAAGCGCACCGCCGACCGGCTGTTCGGCCAGGATTATCGCTGGTCGGTGCTCGGCGCGGGGGCGAGCCAGCTCCGCATCGCCGCCCAGGCCGCCGCGATGGGCGGCAACATCCGCGTCGGCCTGGAGGACAGCCTGTGGGCGGGCAAGGGCAGGCTGGCGAAATCCAACGCCGAGCAGGTGGCGCTGGCGCGCAAAATCATCGAGGGCCTGGGCAAGGAGGTGGCGACCCCGGCCGAGGCGCGCGAGATCCTCAGCCTCAAGGGCGGCGACCAGGTGGCGTTCTAGGCGCATCATGATGAGCAAGGCCGAGATCCCGCTCCTTGGAGGCCGCGTGACGGCCGGCGTGGTACGCCTCGGCGCAACTGTCCGGCGGCCGATCTCCAATGACCGGAGCCTGCAACATGCCCTGCTAGCTCATCTGGAGCGCAGCGGTTTTGACGGATCGCCTCGGCTCCTGGGGGTCGATGAGCAGGACCGCGAGATCCTGAGCTTTCTGCCCGGAGAGGTGCCGCGCGACCTCGGCCATTTCAGCGATGCGCAGCTCGCCGGCGCTGCCGCTCTGTTGCGACGCTTCCACGACGCGACGGCCTCATTCGAGCCGGTCGGACGGGCAGGCGCGGAAGCGATGTGCCACAACGACTGGGGCCCACCCAACGCGGTGTTCCGGGATGGCCTGCCCTATGGGATGATCGACTTCGATACGATCGCGCCCGGTTTGCGCCTGTGGGACCTCGGCTATTCGGCTTTCGCGTGGCTCGACCTCGGCGATCCTGATTACACCGCCGACGAGCAGCAGCGGCGGCTGTCGATCTTCGCGGATGCCTACGATCTGCCGAACTGCTCGGCGTCCCGGATCGCCGCCTATGCAGTGGCCCGGCAGCGGGCGCTTGCAACTTCGGCCGAAGCACGCGGCAAGGCCGAGATGGCGAGCTGGGCGCGGTCGGCTGCTGCCTGGACCGTGGCGAACCTGGCCGGATTGTTGCCGGCGGAGTCTCGCGAGCTCGGCGATGCATCATCTTCAAGAGTCTAAGCAATCAGGGAGCAATCATCATGGATGTGCGTGCGGCGGTGGCGTTCGAGGCGGGCAAGCCGCTGGAGGTGACGAAGGTTCAGCTCGACGGCCCGCGCGCCGGCGAGGTGCTGGTCGAGATCAAGGCGACGGGCATCTGCCACACCGACGAGTTCACGCGCTCCGGCGCCGATCCCGAGGGGCTGTTCCCTTCCATCCTGGGCCATGAAGGCGCCGGCGTCGTCGTCGAGACCGGCCCCGGCGTGACCAGCGTCAAGCCGGGCGACCACGTCATCCCGCTCTACACGCCGGAATGCCGCGAGTGCCCGTCCTGCCTGTCGCGGAAGACCAATCTCTGCACCGCCATCCGGGCGACGCAGGGCCAGGGCGTCATGCCGGACGGCAGCTCGCGCTTCTCCATCGAAGGCCGCAAGCTGCACCATTACATGGGCACCTCGACCTTCGCCAATTTCACCGTGCTGCCGGAGATCGCGGTGGCGAAAATCCGCGAAGACGCCCCGTTCGACAAGGTCTGCTATATCGGCTGCGGGGTTACCACGGGCATCGGCGCGGTGATCAACACCGCAAAGGTGGAGCCCGGCGCCAAGGCGATCGTCTTCGGCCTCGGCGGCATCGGCCTCAACGTCGTCCAGGGGCTGAGGCTCGCCGGCGCCGACATGATCGTCGGCGTCGACCTGAACCCTGCGAAGAAGGAATGGGGCGAGCGTTTCGGCATGACGCATTTCGTCAACCCGAAGGAGGTCGGCGGCGAGCTCGTTCCGTACCTCGTCAACATGACGAAGAGCGGCGCCGACCAGATCGGCGGCGCCGACTACACCTTCGACTGCACCGGCAACGTCAACGTCATGCGCCAGGCGCTGGAAGCCTGCCATCGCGGCTGGGGCCAGTCGATCGTCATCGGCGTCGCGCCGGCCGGCGCGGAGATTTCCACGCGCCCGTTCCAGCTGGTCACCGGCCGCGTCTGGAAGGGCACGGCCTTCGGCGGCGCCAGGGGCCGCACCGACGTGCCAAAAATCGTCGACTGGTACATGCAGGGCAAGATCGAGATCGACCCGATGATCACGCACCTCCTGCCGCTCGACGACATCAACCGCGGCTTCGACCTGATGCATGCCGGCGAGAGCATCCGCAGCGTCGTGGTCTTTTGAGCGGAGCCGTCAGCGGCACGGCAGCCGGCGAAGGATTCCGGACTCGCGCCGGCGCTTCGATGTGGTAAGCGTGGCGGAATGGATGCGGATTTCGAAATTCAGGGCGTTGCCCTGGCGGCGATCGCCGGCGGCGTGCCGCTGCTCAAGGCATTCCGCACGCACCGCGATCTGGCGATCGAGGAGCTTGCCGCTTCGGCGCGGGTCCCGCCGGAAGACATCGAACAGGCGGAGGCGGGCGGCGCGCTCTCCTTCGACTATCTGGCGTCCATAGCCGACACGCTCGACATCCCCGTCGAGATGCTCCTCTGGCACGCGGCCAAGGCGCCGGAGAGCTCCGCCGAGCTGGAAGGCGGCGAGAGCTCCTGAAGCGTCACGGCAAGAATTTCCTGGCGGCGCGCAGCATTGGATAAACCGGCGGGCACCGTCCGATCCTGATCTCGCCTAGAATTTCGAACCCATGCCGCTCGTAGAGCGGGATGTTTATTGGGTTCGTCGCTTCCAGGTAGGCGGGCAGATCTGCCCGATCGCACGGCCGCAGGCCATAGGCCAACATGGCGGACCCGTGTCCCTGGCCCTGGCGCCCTGGCTCCACGCCGATGAGCGGCAGATACCAGTGCGGCTCCGCCGGATGGTAGCTGCCCATCTCTTCGAGCAACGCGAATATGTCCTTTTCCGGCGCGGCGACGCTCTCCTCCAGGAGGGCGGTCAAGGCCTCCTCGTCAGGCGCGCTGCCGGGCGGCAGCCACAGCGCCGCGCCGGAGTTGCCCTCGCTTAGAAGCGCTGTCCTTCGGGCGAAGGCGGCTCCTCCGAATGCCTCCGCGAACGCGGGGAAGAACCGGAGATATTGCTGCTGATCGGGGTACATCCAGCGCACCGCCGGATCGGTGGCGAACGCAGAGGTGAGTATGGCGAACACGCGTGGCGCGTCGCCCGTTTGCGCCGTTCTTACG
This sequence comes from uncultured Alphaproteobacteria bacterium, assembly GCA_963846475.1. Lineage (GTDB taxonomy): Bacteria > Pseudomonadota > Alphaproteobacteria > Rhizobiales > Afifellaceae > DASWJZ01. Next base: position 1,834,251 of record CAWJVZ010000004.1, read on the forward strand.
CTCGGCTCGGCTGCCTCGTTTGGTGACCTGGCCAGCATCGCCATGGGTGTTCTCCTCAACCTAGGCCTCGCAAGGCCTTCAAGATGCGCGCCAGCCGGCACAGCAGCTGCCGCGCGAAGCGGGCGAACGGCTGTGTGGGCCGTCCAGACCTGCTCAAATGCGGCCCGCGTGTTTCGACCGAATGTCTGGGCGTCGGAAATCTGGTTTCAGCCGAATACCGCCTCGGTCCGTCCGGCTGAGCGAAGAGTTCGGGACGGGCTACCGGAAGACGGCTTTCAGGTCGGCAATCTGTTCTGGCGACAGGTGACGGACCTGCAGGCCGCGCGTCAGCAAGACCAGCTTCGCCGTCTCCTCCAGCTCCTCCATGGCGAAGATTGCGCTCTCCAGCGACGTGCCGGCGACGACCGGGCCGTGGTTGGCGAGAAGGACGGCCGGATGGTCCGGCGCCTTGGCGCGGATGAGCGGCGCGACATCGGCCGAACCCGGCCGCGTATAGGGCACGACCGGCACGCGGCCGACGCGCATCACCACGTAGGGGGTGATCGGCGGCACAGCATCGTCGGGGTCGACGTCGGCGAGGCACGAGAGCGCGGTCGAATAGGTGGAGTGGAGGTGTACGACCGCGGCGGCAGCGGGCCGCGTGTCGTAGAACGCGAGATGCAGCGGGAGCTCCTTGGTCGGCTTGTCGCCGGAAAGGTGGGAACCGTCGCGATCGAGCTTTGCGAGCCGGTCGCGATCGAGGAAGCCGAGGCAGGAATTGGTCGGCGTGGCGATGAAGCCGTCGTCGATCCTGGCAGAAATGTTGCCGGACGAGCCCGCCGTGTAGCCGCGCTCGAACAGCGAACGGCCCCACTTGACGATCTCGTCGCGGAGGGCGGCTTCGCTCATGGCGACCCCAGCGCGCGAAGCGCCTTGGCGTAAAAATCCGGCGCGCCGAAATTGCCGCTCTTCAGCGCCAGGCGGAGCGGCCGCGGCCCTTCGCTGGCGAGCGCCGGAACGCCGGGATCGATCTCCGGGCCGATGCGGAAATGGTCGAGGCCGAGGGCCGTGACGACGGCGCCGGACGTCTCGCCGCCGCCGACGACGATGCGCGTCGCCCCCGCCGCGACGAGACCCTCCGCCAGCGCGCCGAAGAATCTCTCGATCGCCTCCGCCACCTTGTCGCGGCCGTGGCGCGCCTGGGCTGCCTTCACTACGTCCGGCTCCGCCGTGGAATAGACGATCGCGGTTTTCGGCCAATGCTGCTTCACGAAGGCGAGCGCGCCGTCGACCGTGAGCGAGCCGTCCAACAGGCGGTCGGGACTGACCGCAAGGCCCGGATGGTTCTGCAGGTAATTCGCTACCTGCGTCATCGATGCCGAGGAGCAGGAGCCGGAAATAACGGTGCCCGGCCCGCTCATCGGCGTGAAGCCCGACCCTTCTCCAGCGAGGAGGCCGGCGCGGCGGAAATTTTCCGGCAGGCCGAGGGCGATGCCGGAGCCGCCGGTGACGAGCTTTGCGCCGTCCAGGGCGGCGCCGATCGCCAGGAGATCGTCATCGGTGATGGCGTCGACCACGGCGAGACGCCGGCCGGCGGCGGCCTCGGCATCGAGCGCGGCGGCAATTGCCGAGCTCCCGTGGCGGACGACGGAATAGGGCACGAGCCCGACATCGCCGCGCGTCTGCAGGCGGAGCCAGCGCCGGATGTCCGGATCCGTCATCGGATTGAGCGGATGGTTCTGCATGCCGGATTCGCTGAGCAGCCGGCCGCCGACGAAGAGGTGGCCCATGTAGAGCGTGCGTCCCGTCGCCGGGAAGACGGGGCAGACCACCGCGACCCGCGCGTCCAGCGCGTCGAGAAGCGCCTCGGCGACCGGGCCGATATTGCCCTGCGGGGTGGAATCGAAGGTCGAGCAGTATTTGAACAGGAATTGCCGGCAGCCCTGCGCCTGCAGCCAGTCTAAGGCGGCGAGCGACTGCGCCACTGCGTCGACCGGGGCGATCGAGCGCGTCTTCAGCGCGACGACCGCCGCCTCGCAGTCCGGCGCGTCGCCGGATGCCGGCACGCCGACGAACTGGATCGTCGCCATCCCGCCCTTCGCCAAGGTGTTGGCGAGGTCGCTCGCGCCGGTGAAATCGTCGGCGATGCAGCCGAGCAGCATGGCCCCTCCCCTGGCGCTAGCGCGCGGCACGCCCGCTGACGAGGCGCTCGACCAGCAGCGCCAGGATGATAATCCCGCCGATCGCCGAGCCTTGCCAGAACGGCGAGACGCCCATCAGGTTGAGGCCGTTGCGGATCATCACCATGATGAGCACGCCGATCAGCGTGCCGATGATGGAGCCGCGCCCGCCGAACAGGCTGGCGCCGCCGATCACCACCGCGGCGATGGCGTCGAGCTCCATCGCCGTGCCGGTCAGCGGGTCGACGGAGAGGATCTGCGCGATGGAAAAGGTGACGGCGACCGCGGCGAGCGCGCCCGACACGACATAGGGAAGGACGCTGTAGAAGAGCACGCTGAGCCCCGCCGCGCGCGCCGCCTCCTTGTTGGAGCCGATGGCGTAGATCGTCCGGCCGCCCTTCGTATAGGTGAGGTAGGCCCAGGCGAGGATGTAGACGAGGCCGAGGAAGAGGACGTTGGTCGGGACGCCGAGCACTGTCGTGTAGACGATGTTCGACAGTTCTGAGGGAATGGTCGAGATCGCCGTCTGCCCGGACAGGATGTAGGCGAGGCTGCGGCCGATCGCCATCACGCCGAGCGTGACAACGAAGGCGGCGAGGCCGAAATAGGCGATCAGCATGCCGGAGAAGAGGCCGATGCCGGCGCCGGCAAGCACCGCGATGAGCATCGATTCGGGGATGCCGAAGCGCTGCATCGCCAGGCCGAATATCACGCCGGTGAGGCCCGCCACCGAGCCGACGGAAAGGTCGATGCCGCCGGTCAGGATCACGAAGGTCATGCCGACCGCGACGATGCCGATGACCACCGACTGGTCGAGAATGTTGAGGATGTTGTTCTGCGTCAGGAAGTAAGGCGACATGAACGACAGGCCGATGGCGATCAGCAAGGCCAGGCCAAGCATGCGCACTTCCAGCCGCTTGGTCAGGCGGCTGGCGATCGACTGCCGGGGCGGCGGAGCGGCGGCGGCCTGGGGGCTGCTCCGGTTGTGGGCGGCATCCATCAGGCGGCCTCGGTCAGTCCCTCGATGCGGCGGGCGATCGTCTCGGGCGCGGGGAGCGGGCCGCTACCGGGCACCGTCAGGCCGATCCAGCCGAAATCGTGGCCGCGGCGGCTCCGCATCGGCAGCAGGATGGTCGAGCGGCTGCCGTCGGGCTCGGCGACGAAGCGCGGCTCGCGCCGGTTCAGCGCCGCCGGGATGCGCGTCTCGTGGATGGTCTTCGCCTCGCCCGGCCGGAGCCCCGGATCGGCGGAGCGGTCGGCGACCACGCTGTTCAGGCAGATGAGCTGCTCGCCGTCGAGCAGCGTCCAGAACCCCGCGCCGCCGCAATCGGCGGTGAGTTGGGTCAGCACCTCGCTGTTGCGCCGCATCGAGGTGCGCGGCGCGGCAAGCAGCGTCAGCTTCTCCACGTCGAGGAGCCGGCTCGGCACGTCGGCGACGCTGTAGCCGTCGCTGACGACGACGACGCGCTCGCAGACGCCCAACAGCTCCTCGAAGTCCGACGAGATCAGCACGACTGCGACGCCGCGCTCGGAGATGTCGCGGAGGATCGCATAGATCGAGGCGCGCGTGCCGATGTCGACTCCCTTGGTCGGCTCGTCGAGGATGAGCACTTTCGGCTCCAGGAGCAGCCAGCGCGCGATGATGATCTTTTGCTGCATGCCGCCGGAGAAATTGAGCATGTTGGCGTCGAGGAGCCGCTCCCTGGGCAGGCCAAGGCTGGCGAGGAGGTCCTGCACCCTTTTCTCGCGCTTGCGGTAGCCGAGCCCGAAGCCGCGGTGCGCGCCGAGATGGGCGAGAAGCAGGTTTTCCTTCACCGACAGGTCCGGCACGATGTTCTGCACCCGGCGGTCCTCGGCGACGAACCCGATGCCCGCCCTCACCGCCTGCGCCGGCTTGCGCGGCGCGATCTCGCGGCCATCGAGGCGGATCACGCCGCCGCTGCGCGGGCGAAGGCCGAAGATCGCCTCCGCGGCCTCCGATCGCCCGGCCCCGACCAGCCCACCCAGCCCCAGGATCTCGCCGCGCCGCACCGCAAACGAGACATTGCGGACGGCGGGCGGCGTGCTCAGCCCTTCCACCTCGAAAATGACGGGCGACGTGCTCGCTTCCCCGGCGAGGCCCGGCGTGGCGTAGATCGCGCCGATCTCCTGGCCGACCATGTGGCGGATGAGGTCGGCCTGGGTGAGCGTGGCGGTGTCGGTGGAGGCGACGACCGTGCGGCCCTCGCGCATGATCGTCACCAGGTCGGTGATGGCAAAGACCTCTTCCAGCCGATGCGACACGAAGACCAGCGTGCGGCCGCCGTCGCGGAGCTTCGTCATGATGTCGAACAGCCGCTCCACCTCGCTCGGGCTGAGCGACGCGGTCGGCTCGTCGAAGATGATGAGGTCGGCGTCGAGCGCCAGCGCCTTGGCGATCTCCACCAGCTGGCGCTGCGCGGCGGAGAGGCGGGCGACCTCCAGGTTGAGAGGCAGCGCGTGCTCATGGCCGAGATTCGCCAGGAGTTCTGATGCCCGCCGCCGCATCGAGGCATGCGACAGGAGGCCTTTTCGGCCGAGCTCGGGCAAGAAGATGTTCTCAAGCACCGACAGGTCGGGAGCGAGGCTGGTCTCCTGCATGACGATGGCGATGCCGGCGTCGAGCGCCTCGCGGGTGGAGCGGTGGTTGAGCGGCTTACCCTTGTAGACGATCTCGCCGGAATCGCGCGTCACGTGCCCGGAAATGACCTTCGACAGCGTGGACTTGCCGGCGCCGTTGGCGCCGAGCAGGCCATGGATCTCGCCGGAACGGAGCTCCAGGCCGGCGCCCGCCAGCGCCCGCGTCCGGTCGAAGGTCTTGTCGACGTTCCTCGCGACGAGGATGGGCGGTCGGTCCGACACTGGGCCCTTCGAAGCGCCTGTGGAATGCGAGAGGAGGCGGCCCGGCGAGGCCGGACCGCCGAGCGTCAGCCTACTGCATTTCGTTGGCGAAGACGGTCTCTTTCACCGTCGGCAGCAGCTCTTCGATATTCTCGCTGGTGACGACGAGGATGGGCACCAGAATCTCTTTCTCCGGCGTGCCGCCGTCGATGTGCTCGATCATCGCCTCCGCCGAGCGGACGCCCATCAGATAGGGCTGCTGCATGCCGGAGACGACGAGCTCGCCCGACTTCAGCAGCGGCACGAAATCCGGGATGCCGTCGAAGGCGGCGACGAGAATCTCGCCGTCGCGGCGGCCCGCCTTGATGGCGCGGAGGGCGCCGATCGCCGGCTGGTCGGTCTGGATGAACATGCCGCGCATGTCCGGGTTGGCGGTGAGCATGTCCTGGGTGAACTTGAACGTCTCGTCCGCCGTGTAGGACTGCATCTGCTGCAGGCCGGCTTCCTTGGTGATGCCGGCGGCCGCGAGGGCGTCCTTAAAACCCTTGGTGCGGGCCTGGCCGTTCTTGCGCGCCTGCGAGATCGTCACCAGGCCGACCGAGCCGCCCTCCCAGCCTTTCGCCTTCATGGCCGCGGCGAGCGCCTCGCCGACGCCGTGCGCCCCCTCGTAATTGTCGGAGATGATGAAGGAGACGTATTCGCCGCTATTGGTGCCGATGTCGGCGACGACCACCGGGATGTTGGCGTTCTGCGCCAGCTGCAGCACGCTCGGCGCCGTGGAGCTGTCGGTCGGCGAGATGATGATGCCGGCGACGCCGCGGGCGATCGCGTCCTGCGCGTTGCGGAGCTGCGTCTGCGCGTCGTTGTGCGAATCGAGCGCTTGGTAGGTGTAGCCCTTCTCCGTCGCGACGGATTCGATGCCCTTCGACAGATAGCGCCAGAACGGCAGGTCGAGGCCGGGCGTGAGATAGACGATCTCCTTGTTCTGCGCCGCGGCCGGGCCGGCAGGCCCGAAGCCGAAGCCGAGCGCCAGAGCCGCGCCGGCGACCAGATGTACAAATGTCCGTCTCTGCATTACTTCCTCCCGTTTTCGCCGCACGCGCGGCTGAACCTTTGAACGCCCCTCACCTCACCGAAAAAACGCCTCCGGACAAGCGGGAAAATCATACCGGCTTGCTCCAGCGGCGAGACGAATATGCGCGTAACCTCCCCTCGGGGGGAGGTCGAGACCGGCGTCAGCCGGTCCGGGAGGGGGCGCGGCGCTTGGGACGGGCGCAGCGCTCTCCCGAAAGGACCCCCTCCCGAGAATCCGGCCTCCGGCTCGGATTCTCGTGCCTCCCCGCACGAAGCGGGGTGTTCCCCGCTTCGGCACTCCTGATGGCGAAGTCGGGAACACCCGACTTCGCGTGGGGAGGCTACCGCTCACGCCGCGCCGCGGACCAAGCCTTCCCCGGTGTGGTGGAGACGGTTGAACTGGCCGTAGCTGTCGTCGAGCTCCAGCACGACGGAGCCTGACGCTCGCGTCGAGCCGCTGGCGATCTCGGCGATCTCGAACTCGATGCCGTTCGGCAGGTCGATGCGCACCCGGTGCTCTTCGCCGGTGGCGGGGCTGACGATCGGACGCCCGGAGGATTCCAGCACGCCCGGAATGGATACCTTTGCGCGGCGGCTCTCGATGTCCACGTCGAGGTGGATGGGCTTGAAGAGCGGCGGGTGGACCGTGCTCGACATCGCCCGGTAGACCCACCAATGCGTCGCCGCTTCGCGGGTCTCGCCGCCCTCCAGGATGGTGAGGAGGGCCTTGCGCTGCGCCTCGTCGGCGCGCTCGTCGATGACCGCCTGCATGTCGCCGCCGCCCTCGAACACCGCGCCGGGCCAGGCATAGAGGAGGGCGAAGCAGAGGCCGTCGAGCTGCACGTCGCCGAAATGGCCCTTGTCGATCCGCGCCATCTCCAGGCCGCGGCAATTGCCGTGCGTCGGCCGCAGCTCGAACTGGCAGGGGCAGCCGTAGTCGCAATTGCAATTACCGAAGGAGATGCCTTCAAGGTACCAGTCGACCATTTCCCCTCTCCCTCGGCTCCGGCGTTCGTCTTCAGGCAAACCACGATAGCGGCAGCGCGCCGCCGCCGACCAGCAACCCGAGCGCGACCAGGGCGACGCCGATCAGCGCCGAGGCGCGCCGGCCCTGCGGCAGCACCTTTTCGACGAAGACGACCAGCGTCAGCAGGAGCATCCAGGCGAGGCTCATCACCCCGGCGGCGACAAGCACCGAAAACAGCGCCCAGCAGCAGCCGAGGCAGTAGGCGCCATGGCGAAGCCCCATGCCGAGGGCGCCGAGCCTGCCGTCGCGCCAGTGCTGCGCCACGAAGGCGAAGGGCGAGCGGCAATGGCTGAGGCAGATGCGCTTGGCCGGGGTGAACTGGTAGAGCCCGGCCACGACCAGCGTCGCGCCGAGCGCCAGCGGCGCCCAGGTTGCGCGATCCGCGGCGGCGAGGCCGGAGGCGATCTCGCTGCCGATTTGGACGAGGACGTAGACGAGGAGGCCGACGGCCGCCCAGACCAGGATGTAGCCGGCGCCGAAGATCCAGGTCGGGATGGCGGTCCCGCGCGCCCGCCGCGCCTGGGCGGCAGCAAAGATCAGGATCATCGGCGCGGCGGCCGGCAGCATCATCGCCGCCATCATGACCGTCCAGAGGACGAGGAAGATTGCCGCATGCTGAAGCGACCACCCGGCGGCCGACATGCCGCCCATCGCCATGCCACCCATGCCGGCCATGCCTTCGTGCATGCCGCCGCCGGCAACGGCGATCCCCATTGGCATGTCCATGCTGACGGCCTGGTAGAGGGTCAGCGCCCAGGCGAGGGCCGTGAGCGCCAGGAGCGAAACGAGCAGGCCGAGGCGAGCGCGCGGCAGCAGCGCGGCCGGGCGGAGCCAGCCGGCGCGGTCGAGATCCCCGACGGGCCCGGGCAATCCGCCGCCCCGCCTCAGGCCGGACCGGGGCCGGTCCAGTCGAAGGGGATGTGCTTGCTGGACCGGCTCTCGCCCGTCCAGTTGAAGCCGAACCCCTCCATGCGCGCCTCGGATGACACGCCCCAGGTGGCGACCTGGCCCGGCCCGACCTCCGAGCCCGGCGGGTTGAGCGTCTGCACGCGCTTGCCCGGCGGCGTGGTCGGACCGGTCAGCGCCTCCGCCCGCCCGACGACCCGGCCCGGTATGGCAACGCTCCAATAAGCGAGATCGTCGGCCACCCCGAATTCGATCGGCACGAACTCGATGCCGCGGAACTCGCCGATCGTGGCGGCGAAGCCGGCCGGCCAGCCGCCCGCCTCACCCGCAAAAATCGCCTGCAGCGCCCGGCGCTGCCGCTCGTCGGCGCGCTCGTCGATGAACATGCCCATCCTGGCCTTCGCCTCGCCGGCCCACAGGTTGCCCTCGAAGGCGCCGAGCGCCAGCACATTGAGGCCGTCCAGCTTGACGTCGCCGTAGCGGCCCTCACGGACATGCCAGGCGAGCATGCCCTCGCAGGCGTTGTTCGTCGGCGCCTGGGCGAACTCGCACGGGCACGGGATGTCGCAGCTGCAGATGTCGAACCAATCGCCGGCCAGACGCCATTGCGGAATCGCGTTCACCGCTTGCCCTCCCACCTGGAGCCGATAGCCGGCTGCATTTTGGCGAGATTGCGCGTTCGCCGTCCCTGCGGCAAGGCCGCACAGTTTTGCCGCCGGAGCGCTCGCGGCGCCTTTATCCGCCGCCGAGCGCCTGATAGATTTTTCGCCCGGCGCGGCCGGTCGGCTGCATGCCGAAACGCTTCTCCGCCTCGGCGATCGCGGCGCGCGTGGCGGGGCCGATCTTGCCGTCCGCCTCGCCGATGGCGTAGCCGTTGGCCAGCAGCAGCTGCTGCAGGTGCAGCCGCTCGGCGCGCGACAGGCCGGGATCTTCGGTCGGCCAGGCCGTGCGCAAGGTCGGATAGCCGGCGAGCCGGTCGGCGAGATGCGAGATCGCCAGCGCGTAGGATTCCGCCTGGTTGTAGGAATAGATCGCATCGAAATTGCGGAAGACGAGGAAGCCCGGCCCGCCCGCTCCGGCCGGCAGGAGGAGCCCCGCCTCGCCGCCGCCGGACAGCCTTGAGCCGTCGGCGCGCACAAACCCGCGTTTCCCCCAGGTCGCCAGCGAAGCCTTGGCCTTGCGGCCCGTCGGCCCATTGTAGCCGGCCGGCGCCCTGACCTCGATCATCCAGGGCTGGCCGGGCCGCCAGCCCGCCCGCGCCAGGTAATTCGCCGTCGAGCCGAGCGCGTCGGCGACCGAGCCGACGAGGTCGCGGCGGCCGTCGCCATCGAAATCGACGGCGAGGCGCTGGTAGGTCGAGGGGATGAACTGCGTCTGGCCGAAGGCGCCCGCCCAGGATCCGTAGAGCTCGTTCAGCCTGACGTCGCCGGCCTCGACCAGCTTCAGCGCGGCGATCAGCTCGCCGCGCCAGAAATCCTTCCGCCGGCCGCTCTGACACACCAGCGTGGCGAGCGCATGCGGCAGAAAGCTGTCGCCGCCCTCGCGCCCGTAATTGGTCTCCACGCCCCACACCGCGGCGATCACATGCCGGTCTATGCCGTAGCGCTGCTCGGCCGCCCGCAGCACGCGGTCGTATTTCCGCATCATGGCGCGGCCGTCGGCGACGCGCTGCTCGTCGATGAGGAAGCCGAAATAATCCCAGATCGGCGTCTTGAACTCCGGCTGCGACTTGGAAAGGCGCAGCACTTTCTCGTCGGGGCGGGCGCCGTCGAGCGCCTGCGCCGCAAGATCGCGGCTCACCCCGGCTTTCACCGCCGCCGCCTTCAGGCCGGCGACGCAGGAGGAATAGTTTTGGGCCGCTGCCGAGCCGGCCCAAAACGCTGCCATGGTGGCCAATAGGATTGCGCCCCGCATGATCTTCGATCCGTCTGCTGATTCGATGCTCTCGCCGAGACTCGACGCCAGGACGAGGGAGGTCAACCAAATCCGGGGCGAGTGCCCGATTGGTCCGGCCCGGGCGGATTGCGATTATTGTGCGGCATGCCACTCCCGCGCGGCCTGCGCGGAGACCGCGCGCACGAGAGCTCTGAGATCGGCCACGTAATGCCCCGCACTGTTGAACCCCTGCACCTCAAGCACGAAGAGCGATTCGCCGGATCGGCAGACGTCCAGCGTAAAGACAGAGGCAGGCGACCACCGGGTCGCGACCGCCCCGCCGAACGCGAGCACATCACCAGGAGCTCCGGCGTGCACGCTCAGCCGGCCGTCACGGCGATATTGCGATGCCGTCACCACCGCCCGATCGACAACAAAGAGGCGCCATTCCGTCCTGATGCGGAACGGCGTGCAGAGCACAATCGGGGTGTCGGGTCCAAGCGGCTCAAACGCACCCTCCGCCACATCACGGCACCAGGCCCGAAACGTGCCGACTTCGGCCACCTCGCCGGAAAACTCCTTCAGATCCCTGTCAGGTCGCACAAAGACCAATTCGTCATCGGGCCGGGATGAGCCGCGCAGAGCCCCAATGGTCGTCCGTTCGCAGGTGTCGGGGGAGTTCAGCAGCAAGTCGCCCAGATGCCTGGCCCAGGCCGACCAGGTGAAGTTCTCTTGGTCATGCCAGACGCCAGGGATCCAGCGGCCTGCGGCGCGGCAGTTCATGACGAAATTGGTGGAGCCGTAACAGACGACCGGCCCGTCATAGTCAACATCGGGGAGTGCCGCAGAGAACGGCACGACATCGAACCGCCGGTAAGATATGGCTTCCGCGTCCAAAGCGCCGAGCCATGTCGCGATATCGGATTGGCCGCCGAGATTGGTTTGGACAATCCAGAGAACCGGCGGTGTTACGCCTGCGGGAACGCCTCCGCTTACCGATTCGGCGCTCATACGACGAGGGACGGGCGCTGACATGAATAGAAGCGGACGTCAGTCCTCCACTCTCTGCCCGTTAAGCATATAGGAGCCGTGGCCGGCATGCGACAGCACCGTCAATGCCGAATCTGCCCGTCGAGCTCCCGAAGCTGCGGTGCCGCCGCTCATTGCGGGGCGATGAAAGAATTGGTTAAGGAAGCCGTGCTGTTTTGATCGGCATTAAGCACGCGTTAGCCCCTCCGGGGGCGATATCGGCGCGGCAATAACTTCAGTTGGACGAGGATAATCATGGCGTTTCTTGGCAATGATCGATCGGCCCTGCCGGGGTGGGATTCTCAGTCCTTTCCTTCGATCGACCCGCGCATCGGCTGGGCGGTCACGGTGCTCTGCCTGGTCATCGCGCTGCTGCTGACCTTAGGCGTCCTGCGCATCCAGATCGGGCCGCTGACCGGCGCGACCTGGCTGGCGATCGTCTGCGCGCAGGTGGTCACCGCCGTGGCGGTCGCCGCGACGACGCACTATTCGTCCCGCAAAAAGAGCGGCGCGGAGACGGCGCGGGCTGCCCGGGAAACCTCCAGCGCGCCCGAAGCCTAGCCGGCCGAAGCCTGCTTTACTCAGCGTTGGGTTTGGTGCGGGCGGCGGGAGTTCGAACCCGCATGGCTTTTGGCCGAGGGATTTTAAGTCCCTTGCGTCTACCGGTTTCGCCACGCCCGCGCCCAAAGGTGCGTACGGCGTGCGCGGGCGGAGATCAAGACGGGGTCCAAATTCGGGAACAGCGCCAAATCGATAGGGAGCAGGTACACCCCTGTGCGCCGCAGCACCGAACGCGCTCAAACCCCGTCAACCCCTCCTAAGCGAAGCGCTTCGCATCAGACGCCCTAACAATCTCTCAAGTCCTTCAAGGTCGTATTTGTGCAGCTTAATGAATGCCTGTGCAATCCATTCAGCTTCCTCGCCCCGCCCATTCTCCAGAAATGACAAAACGTCCTGCACTTCTGGTGCCCTAAGATTTAAATATAAATTCCTTCCAACAAACAAAGAACTTTCATCCATGGCGTCTCCAAAATCAACAAACTTAACATCCTGACCTAATACCCTCCGCGCCGCCGCCGAAACCGGCCGGGACCGAACCTCCGCCTCGTCCAACTCACCGGCCAAAACACTGATAACCTCCACACCGTGATGTTCCAGAAAACCCGTCATCATCGTGGTGTCACGAAACTCCGGATCTTCCCTTAATACTCGAGAAGCTAAGACAGTATAGCCTTTACGCTCTAGGGAGTATCGCCTAAACTCTTTAAGGTCGCTGCGCTCCTTATAAAAGTTATCATCATTAAATGAACATACACTCTCCACGAATTGGCCCCTCGGTTCGTACATATAGATAACATGCTCGTTCGCACACTCTGCCAAGCTCGCCACCTTGGCACCAAACCGCCTCACCTGATAGCTCCCGACGGCTTGGTAAAACTCCGCCTTCTCGGCAAACTCCAATTGCGAAAAAATCAGGCACAGCAGATACCGATACAAGTCGGACCTTGACCCCTCGGCTGCTTTCACCAATGTCCGGATCACATCGGTAAACTTCGATCGTATTTCCTCTTTGACCGCCTCCAGCTTATCATTTCTCACAAAGTTTTCCCGGGACGCGGCTAGATCTACTCCACCGATACTTATGTCTGCTGCCCCACTCAACATCGTCCAGCCCTTTGGTAGAAACTTGTCGGCCTTCGTCTCACAGACAAATATGCCACCGCACAGCACCGTTATATCCCCAATGTACTCGGAGCCTACGGGCTCGTCACTGTCATACCACAGGTACAGCCCTCCGAACGACGCACCACTTTCAAAAAAGAATTCGGTCGCCTTAGAAGGAACTAGCGCAATGTTCTTTTTAAGGCTCTCAAAGTGTTCATACTGGACGAACACCTGTTCTCTGTTAATTAGCGAAGACGGCTGACAAACGTCTTCACCATACTTTATTACAGCTGTGGTGACATTCTGAAAGTACTTATCTAGAATGGCAAACACCGACACACGCACATCCGGTTTCAAAGAAACGATTACCGACGTTCCAACTTGGACGTCCATACTCGGATGTGGGGTAAGGTTGTCAAAAATCGTTCGAATATGGACCTCAAAAGCCTGGGAATTCTCCTTGGCCGATCGAATTATTATCTCTTCGGCGACTCCAAAACACGACATCATGCCAATACCGAAAACACCAATTAGATTACCGGCGTTTCGTGCTGCAAGGATCGCCTTAACATCTTCGCTTGAGGAGATGCTTCTGCCAAGCCATAAAACAGTGTCTTCGAAATCGTTTATACTCATCCCGATCCCATTGTCATCTACACGGACCCCCCAAGGTAACTCGTCGCCCTCTCGGAAAAGAGCGGTGCAGACAATCTGGGGCCTATAAGGGTGGAAATCGGACAGACTGGCTTCGCGTATCCGACATGCGTCAAGTGAGTTCTGGACAAGCTCACGCAAAAAGACGTTTCTATCAGAATATACGGAGCGGATGAGGACGTCCAGAAGCTTCGACATGTCAGCTCGAAACGATAGTCGACGCTCTACTGGGGAGGAGGCTTGGCTAATTATGAGATCAACGTCGGTAATAGGCGTCAGAATAGAGTGAAAATATGGTTTTACGGATTGGAGCTGATGCCGGATATCGTCGCAGTACGCTCGGACGGCCTTCTCCCCTTCGTCTGAAAATACGGTTCCGCTGATCAGAAGTCTATCATTCTTTCTAGTAATCCCGCCGATCTGAAGGTGGCGCCTCCAATGGAGGAGGCTTTCTGGATCTAGATCGAGGTACTCCGAGACGATACGCGGTGCTCGTGATGCGTCCGCATGGCAGATATCTGCGAGAGACAGGCATGCGGCGAGTTTTCTTTGGTCCACGAGGTCGGATCCGATTACAGTTTCGGGCTCTATTTCGGTGAGAGTCTTTACGCCGTGACCTTTGATGACTTCGCCAATGCAATGTGCCTCATGGATGGAGAGTCCAACGTTCCCTGAGGTCTTTACAAGAAATTCTGCGGCGTGAGAGGCGTGCTGGGCGCGTGATCTGGCTTCGTCTCCAGGCTTTTTCGGGATCATGAAGGCGTCGTGGAACTGGACGGCGACAAGAAGGCAGAAGATTTCGGTCTTGTTGAAGCCGATTAGATCAGAAACCTCAATCAGCCACGTGAGATTCTCCTCAACTTTTGAGATGTGACTCAGGCCGTGAGGTGTATACGTTAAATGTGAACCCCCTTGGGAATACTCGAGTAAGTCTCTAGCCTTCTGTTCGATTACCAGAAGCCGGCTGTACAGTTCCCTGCCCGTAACTTCAAGTTTGTCCCGAAGTATGTTGGTCAACTTGCTCCTCCGATGACGCTGACGGATTACCGGTGTTAATAAAATTCGCTTCTAGCATAAATTTAGAAGATCGGCTACTCGTTCGGGATGGCAATTGGTAGTGGTGACAGGTATCTCCTCTGTCCAATTATCGTGCTCGCGACATCATATAGTGCGAGAAAATGTCCTCCAGCTACGCACCCTTGCCGACGATCGGCGGCTGGAAGGACAGGCCGGTGTCCCAGGGGAAATAGATCCAGGTGTCCTGCGACACCTCGGTGATGAAGGTGTCGACCATCGGACGCCCCATCGGCTTGGCGTAGACGGTGGCGAAATGCGCCTGGGGCAGCATTTTTCGCACGATCGCGGCGGTGCGGCCGGTGTCGACGAGGTCGTCGACGATGAGGATGCCGCTGCCGTCCGCGCCGCCCGAGGCGAGCACGTCGGCGCCGACCCCCTTGAGCACCGTGAGGTCCCCCTGGCTCTTGTAGTCGTGATAGGAGGCGACGCAGACGGTCTCGATCAGCCGGATCTCCAATTCGCGCGAGACGATCGCCGCCGGCACCAGCCCCCCGCGGGTGATGCAGACGATCGACTGGAACGGCCCCGCTCCGGAAAGCCGCCAGGCGAGCGCGCGGGCGTCGCGGTGGAACTGATCCCAGGAGACCGGAAAAGCCTTTTCCGAGGTCACGCCCCGCTGCCCCTCTCGTTGCCTTACGGCCCACATCCCCGACTTGCCCTTAGGCGTTTTTCAGCGCCCGGTCCATGGCCGCACGCGCGGCGGCGAGCGCCTCCGCATCGCGCGAGCGGAGCACCAGCCGCGTCGTGAAACGGGTGCCGTCGTGATAGGGGTAGGAGCCGATCCGAACGTCGGGATAGGCCGCCTGGACCTCGGCCGCCGGTACGGCGATATCGCCCTCGCCGCGATGCGCCTCGATGGTCTCGCTCAGCACCGGCCGGGAGGCCGGCAGCATCTTGACGACCTCGTCCATCATCGCCTGCAGAATCGACGGCACTCCGGCCATGACGAAGACGTTGCGGACGACGAAGCCCGGCGCCGCCGAGACGGCGTTGGGGATCAGCCGCGCCCCGTCCGGAATGCGCGCCATGCGGAGCCGCAATTCGTTCGGCTCGATGCCGCGCTCCTGCCAATAGGCGTGGAGAATCTCCGCCGCGAGCGGGTCGACGTCGATCGACAGGTTGAACGCCCGGGCGATCGAATCGGCGGTGATGTCGTCATGGGTCGGGCCGATGCCGCCGCTGGTGAAGACGAAATCGTAGCGGGCGGCGAGCGCCAGCACCGCCTCGACGATCGCCGCCTCGCGGTCGGCGACGATTCTCACCTCCTCCAGGTCGATGCCGATATCGCTCAGCGTGTCGGCGACGAAGCCGATATTCTTGTCCTTGGTGCGGCCGGAAAGAATCTCGTCGCCGATGACCAGCATCGCGGCAGTCGGCGCTTTGGTGTCTGACATGAAAATCCCTCGTCACACGGCCGGTTCTAGCCTGCGGTGCGGGCTTTCTCCCAGCGCCGCGGACCGTGGGTGCGAGCTGCCGCCGCGAATCCCCTTAAAACTCGCCCGCCAATGCATTAGCTTAGGCGCCGCGGGAAATTCCAGCCGGACGGGACATGCAGGAGATTCTGACAGGCGCGCCGCGCCAGGCCAATGCGATCACGCTCTACGGCCCGGAGGGTTTTGCCGGCATGCGCAGGGCCGGCCAGCTTGCCGCCGCCTGCCTGGACGAGCTCTATGCCCTTGTCAGGCCGGGCGTGACCACCCAGCGGATCGACGATTTCATCTTCGATTTCGGCATGGATCACGGAGCGTTTCCCGCAACTCTGAACTACCGCGGCTACCGGAAGGCGAGCTGCACCTCGATCAACCATGTCGTCTGCCACGGCATCCCCAACGACAAGCCGCTCCGCGAGGGCGACATCGTCAATATCGACGTCACCTACATCCTCGACGGCTGGCACGGCAATTCCAGCCGGATGT
Source organism: uncultured Alphaproteobacteria bacterium (assembly GCA_963846475.1). Lineage (GTDB taxonomy): Bacteria > Pseudomonadota > Alphaproteobacteria > Rhizobiales > Afifellaceae > DASWJZ01. The sequence continues at coordinate 1,850,492 of CAWJVZ010000004.1, forward strand.
ACCCCGCGGGCCAATTGAAGCGTGCCGCCGAGCGGCTGGTCGAGGTAACCTATGAGAGCCTCTTACGCGGCGTGGCGGCGATCCGTCCCGGCCGCCGCCTCGGCGACATCGGTCATGCCATCCAGTCCTATGCGGAATCGGAGCGCTGCTCGGTGGTGCGCGATTTCTGCGGCCACGGCGTCGGCCGGCTGTTCCATGAGCCGCCCAACATCCTGCATTACGGCCACGCGGGCGAAGGCCTGGAGATCAAGCCGGGAATGATCTTTACCGTCGAGCCGATGATCAATCTCGGCCGCCCGCACGTAAAGCTCCTCTCCGACGGCTGGACCGCCGTCACCCGCGACCGCTCGCTGTCGGCGCAGTTCGAGCACACGATCGGCGTCACCGAGACCGGCGTGGAGGTGTTCACCCATTCGCCGTCCGGCCGCTCCTGGCTGCCCTGGCGAAGCTAGCGGGCGCGGGTGCGATGGGCGAGCTCGATGAGGCCGGCGCGCTCCCGCACTTCCATGGCCATCGCGAGCGCCTGCGCGCCCGCTTCCGCGACCAGGGCGCCGCCTCGCTCGCCGACTACGAGCTCCTGGAGCTGGCGCTGTTCCGGGCGCTGCCGCGGCGCGACACCAAGCCGCTCGCCAAGGCGCTGCTGAAGCGTTTCGGCAGTCTTGCCGAAGTGCTGTCGGCGCCGCCGGAGCGGCTGAAGGAGGTGGAGAGCGTCGGCGACGCCGTCGTCGGCGAGCTGAAGCTCATCAAGGCTTTTGCCGAGCGGCTGGCCGGCGAAGCGGTGCGCAAGCGCCCGGTGCTCGCCTCCTGGTCCGCCCTCCTCGATTATTGCCGCGCCGCCATGGCCTTCGAGGAGCGCGAGCAGTTCCGCATTCTGTTCCTCGACAAGCGGAACGTGCTGATCGCCGACGAGGTGCAGCAGCGCGGCACGGTCGACCATACGCCGGTCTATCCGCGCGAGGTGATGCGCCGCGCGCTGGAGCTTTCCGCCACGGCCCTCATTCTCGTCCACAACCACCCCTCAGGCGATCCCACCCCCTCGCGCGCCGACATCCAGATGACCGAGACGATCGTTGAGGTGGGCAAGCCGCTCGGCATCATTGTCCACGACCACCTGATCATCGGCCGCGAGGGCCACGCGAGTTTTAAGGGGCTGGGGCTGATCTGACCTTCTCCCGCCCGGAGCCGGATGTTTCCGGCTCCGGCATCCTCGATGCCCAACTCGGGAACACCCGAGTTGGGTGGGAGAAGGTGGCTGCGGAGCAGCCGGTTGAGGGGGTGCGGCGGTAGTCATTGGCGCGCACTGGCCGGCGGTGGTGGTGGCAGGCTAGTGGCTGGCGCCGTACGCCCTCACCCGTCGCCTTCGGCGACACCCTCTCCTCCGAAGCGGCGTGTTCCCCGCTTCGGCACTCTTGATGGCGAAGTCGGGAACACCCGACTTCGCGTGGGAGAGGGTTCTTTTGGCGCGCCAAATCGTCCCGCGGCCTGCCGGCCCGAGGTTTTGAGAATTCTGGTCCTCCTCGCTTGAGGAGGGGTGGCGGGGCGCTTGAAGAACACCTCGCGAAAACAAAACAAAGACGGCGCTCCCAAGCGCCCCTGTACCGGTGATGGCCGGTGATCCTGCAAAGCTTGGCTCGGCGAAAGCGAAGCCGGCCGCACGCGCGCCCTCCGTGGCGCCGTAGCGGGCGGGCGGCTTCGCGGGTCCGGCGAATCGGCTCAGACAGGAGGACCGGGGCCGGCCGGCCGGGAGCGACCGAAGCGCCCCAGCGCCGCCGCTGTCAAAGCGGCGAGCACCACGCGCGGACATGTGCCCCGGCTGGCGGCTGCGATTGCAGGCCCAGTGGGGAGACCGCGCCCTTGAGCGCCAGGTACAGGGATCGGCCGACGTCGCGGCGGGCTCGTTGCGAGAACAGGGAGAGGAGCATGGAAGAACAGCCGATCTGGTATGCCGGCGTCGATTGGGCGTCGCAGGCGCATGTCGTTTGTCTGTCGGATGCGCAGGGGCGCGGCAAGCGCGTGCGCAGCTTCGCTCATGGCGGCGAGGGCCTGGCTGAGATGGGCGCCTGGCTGATCGCCGCGAGCGGCGCCGCGCCGCAAGCGGTGCATGTCGCCATCGAGGTGCCGCACGGGCCGGTCGTTGAGGCGCTCATGGAGCGCGGCTTCACCGTCTACGCGGTCAATCCCAAGCAGCTCGACCGCTTCCGCGACCGCTTCACGCTGGCCGGCGCCAAGGACGACAGCCGCGACGCCGAGGTGCTGGCCGATGCGCTGAGGACCGACCGGCCGCGCCTGCGTCCGTTGCGGCCGGCCGATCCGCTGGTCATCGAGCTGCGCGAATGGTCGCGGATCGCCGACGAACTGACCGTCGAGCAGGTCCGTCTCGCCAACCGCATGCGAGACCAGCTCTGGCGCTACTTCCCGGCCATGCTGGAGCTCGCCGATGATCTCGCCGCCGAATGGTTCCTGCAACTGTGGGAGAGCGCGCCGACGCCCGATAAGGCCCGCCGCCTCCGCCAAGCCAGTCTCGCCAAGCTCCTCAAGCGGCATCGCATCCGCCGCTTCGATGCGGCCGAGGCCTTGAAGCAGCTCCGCCGGCCGCCCATCCAGGTCGCCGCCGGCGCCACCGAGGCGGCAACCGCCCACATCCGCACGCTCATTCCCCGCCTGCGCCTCGTCAGCCGCCAGATCAAAGAGGCGCACGGCGAGCTCGATCGCCTGCTCGCCAGCCTCGCTGCGCCCGAGGAGGACGCGCCGGGGCAGCCGCAAGAGCAGCGTGACGTGACCATCCTGAGATCCCTGCCAGGCATCGGAAGGATCGTCTGCGCCACGCTGCTCGCAGAGGCCGGCGAGGCCCTGCGCGAGCGAGACTATCAGGCGCTGCGCTGCTTGTCCGGCGTCGCCCCGGTGACCAAGCAGTCGGGCAAGCGCCGCATCGTCCTGCGCCGCCGGGCTTGTCATCGCCGCCTCAGCGACGCCGTCCATCATTGGGCGCGCACCGCCATCCAGCACGACCCGCGAAGCCGCGCCAAATACGCCGCCCTGCGCCAACGCGGCCATTCGCATGCCCGCGCGCTTCGCTCCGTCGCCGACCGTCTGCTCGCCGTTGCCTGCGCCATGCTCGCCAGCCGCACCCTGTTCGCCACCGCAGCGGCAAGTCAAAAAAGCGCTTGCTAAACGGTGGGGAGTCCGCGCGGCTTATCAGGCCCCATTCCTCCGCGCTTCCCCCATCGTCGGATCAAGCCGAAGCGATCCTCCGGGTTTAAAGCCGCACACCGCGACAGACCGGTCCTAGGCTGAATCGACATTCAGGTGATCCACACTGTAACGGCAGCCAAGTGTAGGAAAGCCCTGAGGTTTTCCGGATTGCGGTCGTATCGGGTTGCGATGCGACGGAACTGTTTGAGCTTGTTGACGGTGCGCTCGATGAGGTTGCGCTGCTTGTAGAGGTGCGGATCGAAGGCGCGAGGGCGCATGCTGCAGGTTCGGGGTGGGATCACGGCTGCGGCTCCGACAGCCTCGACGGCATCGAGGAAGGTTCGGCTGTCGTAGCCTTTGTCGCCGATCACCCGAAGCGGGGAGAAGCCGGCAATCAGATTGTGAGCTTGTGTGACATCGCTGACTTGGCCGCCGGTCAAGATGAAGCGGACCGGCCTGCCGCGGCCATCGACGGCAAGATGGATCTTGGTGCTCAGCCCTCCTCGGGAGCGCCCCAGAGCCGGATTTTGAGCCCCCCTTTTCCAGTCGCGGCCTGCTGGTGCGCGCGGACAATGGTGGTGTCGATCATCAGGTAATCGTTCTCCCGATCTCTGGTGAGATCCTCGAAGATACGGTCCCAGACGCCCTTAGCCGCCCAGCGCGCGAAGCGCTTATGCACGCTCTTGAACTTACCGTAGCGCTCCGGCAGATCGGACCATCGGGCCCCCGAGCGCAGCACCCACAGCACGCCGTTGACGAAATTACGGTTGTCCGCAGCGGTCCGGCCTGGGTCGCTTGCCTTGCCGGGCAAGAACGGCTCGATTCGATGCCACTGTGCTTCCGACAGTTCGTATCGCTTGGCCATGGCCCGTGCTCCGAATCATCTGATCCGGAACACAAGGAATCACCGCCCCATCCTCTCGTGAATCCTGAATGTCGATACGCCCTAGGACCGGTCGGGCGAAGCTCTCGGGGCCTCCCGGGGAAGCGCCGGTCCGGAAAACCGGCTCAGCCGCGGGGGCCGCCCGCCCTTCCCATGGAGCTCCGGTGCACCACAGACCCTCCGGTGAAGAGCGGCAGGAGGGATATAGCACGGCCGCAAGCGGAATGGAATAGATTCCTAAAAAAAATGGTGCTGGTCCGATTCCGTTAACCACAAGGACACCTCCGGGCGTCAGACTGCGTCGGTCCGCCCCTAGGCCTCATTCCGGTCATGCGTCCCTTCCGCTCCCGACAAGCCCTCCGGATTCGACCACTGCTGGGCCGTCTCAGCACGGGGCTGCTTCTCCTGACCGGGGTGGCCGCGAATGCGGCCGAACTGCCTGTCGCCGAGCCCGAAGCAGGGGTGGAGATCTGCAACGCGGGTGCGACCGGCTATTTTCGCGTCCCGGGAACCGATCTCTGCCTGAGGATCGGCGGCGACGTCTATGCGGATTACAGTGTCGGCGTCGGACGGGAGATCAGCTTCACGACCGGATACGAGAACGGAGCGCCGACGGCGGAATACCGCACCGAGGGGATCAGGGACATTTTCAACGGCCCGTCCTCGTACGGCACGCTCAGGCTGCGGGCGAGGTCGGAAACCGCCCACGGACCGCTCTTCACCGCGCTCAGCCTGCGCGGCACGGATTCCGACACGTTCGAGCTCAAGGAGGCCTATATCGAGTGGGCGGGGCTGGCGGCCGGGTTCCGCTACTCGCTCTTCGACTTCGGCACCGGCTACAACGAGACCGCCGGGCTGAGCTCCGACCGCGATACGATCGTCTTTGCCTACACGAAGAGCCTCGGTCCCAACCTCAGCGTCACCGCGTCCCTCGAGGATACGACCTATCGCCGCTTCGAAGACGGCGTATGGGCGCAATACGCCGGGCAGAAGATCCCCGATCTCGTCGCGGCGATCGACTACGAGCCCGAGCGCGCCTGGGTACATGCCGCCTTCGCCCTCCACCACATCGAGGACCTGAGGGGCGGATCGCAGGAGGCGGGCTGGGCGGCCATTCTCGGCGGTATGCGCTCGTTCCGCTACCGCAAGGAATCCAGCGGGCGCTTCCTGGTCACCGGAGCCATTGCGGAAGGCGCGCTCGACTATCTCGGGATTCCGCTGAACGCGCCGGATTACATCCGCGACGAATCCGGGGAGCTGCGGCTGTCGTCGGGCGTCTCCGGCCTCGTTTCCTACGAGCATTATTGGTCGCCGCGGATCAGGTCGGCGGCGACGGTCTCGGCCTACCGCACGACGACCGATACGGAAGCGCTGCAGTGGAACTCGCGAGGATTCTGGGTCACCGTCGGCTCCGACTATAGGCCTGCCCCGGGCCTCACCCTGGGCGTCGACGTGACCTACTACGAAGACGTCGTCCGTGCCGAAGGGAATGACGAAGGCGAGCCGGCGAACGCAAAATCGGTGGTCACCTACGGATTTGTCCGGCGGGGGTTTTGATCGTGGCGAGCGACCGAGGTCTTTCCCGGCAATCGTGTCCTGCAACCCGGCTCGACGCTGCGTTTAAAGGCGAGGGGCGCCTGCTCGGCGCCCCTCGATCTCAGCTGATCTCCCTACCGCGGCCCGGCGTCAGCCGAGCCGGTCAGGCATTTTCAGCGACCTTCTAGCGGTCCTCGTCGGCGCTCTTGGTCGAAGACTGTGCGAGAGTGCCTTCGTCGCTGCCGTTGTTCGTGCCGTCGTCGCCGCCGTTGCCCCAGCCGTTGTTGCCCTTCTTCTTGACGGGCGCGCAATCGTCGTGGCCGCCGCCCTTGCCGGCCGCCGCGGCGGTGTCGAAGCTCAGGCCGCTGCTGTCCAGCTGAACCGGCGCGGCAATGAAGCCGAGCGCCATCACGGCCGCAGCCGCAAAAAGAAACGCACGCATCTTAATCATAATCGAAACTCCGTTTGTGAGCGCACCAAGTGCAGAGCCAACAAATATTCTTGTACTGCTTAGGTCAAACTATCGCTTAAGAGCTGGTTAATCCTACTATGTTAATGTTAATAGAGGGCCGGCGGCTTATGAGACTAGCCCGTGCTGACCGAGACAGAAGGGGAGCACGGCCGCACCAGGCTGCAGCCGCTGCTTCGGCCGGCGGGTAAGCGCAGGCCGGCTGGGAGAGCGGCGGACCGGACCTGAAAAACTCAGCGGGCCTAGCGGCCATCAACGTCCGCTTAAAAAGTCTTACCGTTTCCTGCGCGACAGGCTCTCCCGTTAACCCGGCATTAACTCCAAACCTTCCAAATCAGCGTGGTTAACACAAAGCGAACACGCCGTGACCGCCGCAGCCAAAACCCTTCCGTCGCTCCGCTTCCGTGGCCGCTCCTTCCTGGCGCTGGTGCTGCAGCCGGAACCGCCGCTCGCCGACTGGCTGACGGAGGTCGACGATTGGCTAAAACGCTCGCCCGGCTTCTTCCGCGGCCGCCCGGTGGTGCTCGATGTCGGCGCCGTGCCGCTCGACAAGGAAGGCATCGCCGCGCTGGTCGCCGACCTTGCCGAGCGCGACGTCCGGCTGATGGGGATCGAAGGCACCAAGGGTTCTTACCTCGGCCTCGGCATGCCGCCGCTGATCAGCGGCGGCCGCCAGGCGGACAGCGTCGAGGTCCCCGACGCCCAGCCGGCCGTCAAGGTGCCGGCGCGCAAGGAAGTGCCCGCCGCAAGCCATGTCCGCGAGCCGGCCCGCTCGCTTCTCGTCCGCGAGCCGGTCCGCTCCGGCCAGTCCATCTTCTATCCGCAAGGCGACGTGACGGTGATCGGCTCCGTCGCCTCCGGCGCCGAGGTGGTGGCCGGCGGCTCGATCCACGTTTACGGCGTGCTGCGCGGCCGGGCCGTCGCCGGCACCACCGGCAATCCGGACGCCCGCATTTTTTGCGGCAAGCTGGAGGCCGAGCTCCTCGGCATCGACGGCCTCTACCGGACCGCCGACACCTTGGAGCCGGAGTTTCACGGCAAGCCCGTCCAGACCTGGCTGGACGGCAAGACAATCAGGATCACGGCGCTGAACTGAAAGGCGCGAGGAGGGGAATGACCATGGCGAAAGTTCTTGTCGTGACTTCGGGCAAGGGGGGCGTGGGCAAGACGACCTCGACCGCAGCGCTCGGGGCCGCGCTCGCTCTCTCGGGCAAGAACGTGGTGGTGGTCGACTTCGACGTCGGCCTGCGCAATCTCGACCTGGTGATGGGCGCCGAGCGGCGCGTCGTCTTCGACCTGATCAACGTCGTGCAGGGCGACGCCAAGCTGCCGCAGGCGCTAATCCGCGACAAGCGCATCGAGACGCTGTCGCTGCTGCCGGCCTCGCAGACGCGCGACAAGGATGCGCTGACGGAAGAGGGCGTCGCCCGCGTCATCGCCGAGCTCCGCGAGAAATTCGACTGGGTGATCTGCGACAGCCCGGCCGGCATCGAGCGCGGCGCCACGCACGCCATGCGCCACGCCGACGTGGCGGTGGTGGTGACCAATCCGGAAGTCTCTTCGGTGCGCGATTCCGACCGCATCATCGGCCTCCTCGATTCCAAGACGGAGCGGGCTGAAAGGGGCGAGCGCATCGAAAAGCACCTGCTGCTCACCCGCTACGACCCGGCCCGGGCCGAGCGCGGCGAAATGCTGAAGACCGAGGACGTCCTGGAAATCCTTTCCATTCCGCTCCTCGGCATCATCCCGGAGAGCCAGGAAGTGCTGCGCGCTTCCAATCTCGGCACGCCGGTGACGCTCAGCAACCCGGCGAGCGCCCCGGCCCAGGCCTATATCGCCGCGGCGCGGCGCCTCGCCGGCGAGACGGTGGAGATGACCATCCCGAGCGACAGGAGGAGCCTGTTCGGCAAGTTTTTCGCGCGGAGGGCGGCATGAACCTGTTGTCGTTCTTCACCCGGCGCTCTTCCGCCCCCGTGGCGCGGGACCGCCTGCAGATCCTGCTCGCCCACGAGCGCACCTTCGCCGGCCAGTCGGATCTCGTGGCGATCCTGCGCGAAGAGATTTTGGCGGTCATCACCAAGCACATCAAGGTCGATGCCGATAAGGTGCTGGTGAAGATGGACCGCGGCTCGGCAATGTCGACGCTGGAGGTGGAGATCGAGATCCCCACTCCGACCGGCGGCAAGATGCCGCTCCGCCTGCAGGCCGCGGCCGGCTGAGCAGCGGCGGGCCGCGGCCCGCATGAAGCGGAGCGGAATGCGGGGTTGGCACTAAAGAAGCCCCGGATTGCGCTTCGCTCCATCCAGGCTACGCTGGAGAGCTTGGCGCCGTGGAGCGCTCCCGCTTTGCCGGCGTTATAGGGCGCCATGGTCTCCTGGATCATCTTCGCGGCCTACTGGGTCTATTTGGCCGTGGCAGCCGCCTTCATCATCGCCGAGAACCGGCGGCCGCAGGCGACGTTCGCCTGGATCTTCCTGTTCATCCTGCTGCCGCCTGTCGGGCCGGTCATCTACGTCCTGTTCGGGCGCGACCACAAAGCCTTCAGCCGCCCGCGCGGCATGATCACCCATGATCTCAATGAGGGCCCGCGTCATATCCTCGGTCCCCTCCTGGAGGCGCAGACCGAGACGCTTGAATATCTGCAAGACCAGAAGGGGCCGCAGGGCAGGCTCGCCAAGCTGGTGCGCAGCAACTCGCATTCCGCGCTGACCAAGGAGAACCGTGTCGAGATCCTGCAGGACGCCGACAAGGCGTATCCACGCCTGATCGCGGACATCCGCAACGCGCGGCGCTCGATCCATCTGCAGTTCTTCATCTGGGCTTCCGACGCCATCGGTCAGGAGATGAAGCCGATTCTCCTCCGGAAGGCAGCCGAGGGCGTCGAGGTGCGCATCCTCTACGACCCGCTCGGCTCGTTCTTCCGCATGGACCCGCGCTATCGCTGGGAGCTGCAGGCGGGCGGCATCCAGGTGGTGCCGACGTCGCGGATGTACCGGCTGCACACGATCAGCTACCGCAATCACCGCAAGATCGCCGTCATCGACGGCATCGTCGGCTATACCGGCGGCCTCAACATCGGCCAGGAGCAGGTCGACGGCGGCTCGGCGTTCCAGGGCTGGCGCGACACGCATCTTCGCCTCGTCGGCTCAGCCGCGCTCGTCCTGCAGGCGGTGTTCGCGGTCGACTGGGCGAACGCCGTCGACGAAAACCTCATGCTGCCGGAATACTTTCCGGAGGTGCCCCCCGATACGTCGCAGGAGGACGTGCCGGTGCAGATCACCGTCTCCGGCCCGGATTCGCGTTGGCGGGCGATTCGCCAACTCTACTTCGCGCTGATCAATTCGGCGCGCCACCACGTCTATATCCAGTCGCCGTTCTTCATCCTCGACGCGACCATCTCCGAAGCGCTGAAGGCGTCGGCGCTGTCGGGCGTCGACGTGCAGATCATGCTCGGCGACGTCGGCGCCGGCTGGGGCCTGCCCTATTGGGCGGGCAACACCTACATGGCCGAGGTGGCCAGTGCGGGTGCCAAGTTCTTTCTCTATCGGCGCGATTGCTACTTTCACCCGAAGACGATCAGCATCGACTCGGAGATCTGCTCGGTCGGCTCGGCCAACATGGACATCCGCTCGTTCAGCATCAATTACGAGCTGAACGCGGTCATCTATGACCGGGGAATTACCCGGCAGCTTGAACGCGACTTCCTGCGCGACCGCGAGGAATGCGAGGAATTCTCGCTCGAAGCGTATCAGCGGTCGCGCTCGTGGCGGCGCTTCCGCGATTCCACCGCGCGGCTATTCTCGCCGCTGCTTTAAGCGCGTAGCCCGGATGGAGCGAAGCGCAATCCGAGGGCCACATCTGCGGGTCAGGCGCCGCCCCGCATTCCGCTCCGCTTCATGCGGGCTACGGGTCACCGCCAATCCAACTCGGCCGACTGGCCCGGCCTGAGCGGCTGGAATCTTTCCGGCGGGATGCCCTGTTCCGCCAGCGCCGCCGCGAGCTCCAGGGCCGGCGCCTCGATCGGCTCGTCCGTCAGCCGGAACGTACCCCAATGGTGGCCGAAGGCCTGCCCGGCGCCGCAATCCTGCATGATCCGCACCGCCTCTTCCGGATTGACGTGCTGCGCCGCCATGAACCAGCGCGGCTCGTAGGCGCCGATCGGCAGGAGCGCCACGTCGGGCGGCCCGTATTTCTCGCGGATCGCGCGAAAAATGCTGCCGTCGCCATAGGCGGTATCGCCGACATGGTAGAGCACGCTTTGCGTGCCGGTCAGCACGAAGGCGCACCAGAGCGCCATGCGGCGGTCGCGAATGCCGCGCCCCGACCAGTGGAAAGCCGGCTCCAGATGCACGTCGAGCCGCTCCGACAGAGCGGTCTTCTCGCCCCAATCGTAGGTCTCCACCTCGATCGAGGGATCGTAGCGGCGGATGATGCGGTCGTTGCCGAGCGGCGCGACGATGCGCGGCCGGAATTTTCGCCACAGCCGCTCGATCGTCGGCCGGTCGAGATGGTCGTAATGGTTGTGGGTGACCAGCACCGCGTCGACCGGCGGAAGGTCGTCGAAGGCAAGCCCCGGCTCGTTCACCCGCTTCGGCCCGGCGAACTTCACCGGGCTGACGCGGCTCGACCAAAGCGGATCGACCAAGACGTTGAGGCCGGCAATCTGCAGCAGGATGGCCGAATGGCCGACCAGCGTCAGCCTGAGCGCCTCGACGCGCTCCGGCGGCTTGTCGATGTGCGGGCTCGGATAGAAGGCCGGCCAGCGTTTTCGCGCCTTGCCGAGGAGCATCCACATCAGCTCCATGCCGGTTTTTTCCGGCGGCTCGGCCGGGCAATGGAAGCGGAGCCCGTCGAAATGGTCCGACGTCTCACCGCTGTAATAGCAATTGCGTCGCGCCATAAAACCTCGCGGCGGCTGGATGGCGGCTGCGCTAAGGCGACCGCAGCGATCGCTTAGAAACGCGCTTCAGGCGCGTCCTGCTCCCGCCGGACGAAAACGGCGAGCATCCCTGGTCAGCTGAGCGGTTGCGGCCTCGGCAGGCAGCCGCCGCCGCTTTCCTGGGCACCGCCTCCCCGCAATATGCGCTGAGGTTGATGCTGCAATGCAGTATCGGCCGTTGTGCGACGGGCTGACAGGCCCACATCCCCGATGTGCAAATGAATGGAGTAAACCGATGATCGGACTGCAGGAATCCGCGTTCGCTCCGGAGATATCGCTGGCCGCCCGGATCCGCGCCGCGCTGTCCGACTGGACCAAGCAGCGGCAGAAATACCGTCAGATTCTCCGCGAGCTGCGCGATTTTTCCGCCGCCGAGCTCCGCGAGCTGGGCATCGATCCGTTCAGGCTGGAGATTCTTGCCCGGCAAGCCGCCGGCCTCCGTCCCTAGGCCTGCACAGCATCAGGATCCTCATATGTGGCCTTACACGGTCGAAGAGCTGGACTTCCTTTCCGATCCGAATTCCTCCTCTCGGATCAGCAGCAGCTGTGTATCGCCGGTCTCGCGCCGCTCCAGAACCGCAAATCCGGAGGCGAGGCTGATCTCAGCATCCGCCCGCTCCTCCAGCACGCAGAGCGCGCCCGGCTTGAGCCAGCCGCCGGAGGCGGCGCTGGCGAGCGCGGCTTCGCCAAAGCCCCGGCCGTAGGGCGGGTCGCAGAAGACCAGGTCGAAGGGCGGCATCGTGCCGGCGCGGCCGAGGTCGGTCGCGTCGCGGCGGAGGATGCGGGCGACGCCGGTGAGCCCCAGCGCCTCGATGTTCCGGCGGATCAGGCCGCGGCCCTCGACGCTGGTCTCGACGAGAACCGCACTGGCGGCGCCGCGGGAGATCGCCTCGAGCGCCAGCGCGCCGGTGCCGGCGAAGAGGTCGAGCACGCGGGTGCCCTCCTCCGGCAGGCCGTAGCCATGATGAAGGATGTTGAACAGCGACTCGCGCAGGCGATCGCTGGTCGGGCGGATGTCGCGGGAACGCGGGCCGGCGAGGCCGCGGCCGCGCAGCCTACCGCCGACGATCCGCATCGGGTCTGCCGCCGCCTCTCGCGCCGTGCGGCGGCTTGCCGCGCTGCCGTGCGCCGTCCGCTGCGCGGGGGCCGCCCGGCGCACGCCCGGGCCTATGGGGTGGGCGAGGCTCCGCGGCTCCGCTTCGCACCCGCGCTTCCGGCTTGTCCCCACGTTTTGATTTGGGCTCGTCCGCGGCCTTGCGGCCGCGCAGGGTCTTCGGCCGCTTCTCCTCCCTCCCCTGCGGCTCGCGGAGGGGCGCGTCGAAATCGGCGCCGGCGGCGCGCGCGAGCTTTTCGCCGAGCTGGTCGCGGAGCACCCGGCCGCGCACCTCGCGCGCCTCCCCGGGTTTTAGGTCGCCGAGCTGAAATGGCCCGTAGGAGATGCGGATGAGCCGGTTCACCGAGAGGCCGAGATGCTCCAGGACGCGCTTCACCTCGCGGTTCTTGCCCTCCCGCAGGCCGACCAGCAGCCAGACGTTAAAACCCTGGACGCGGTCGATCTCCGCCTCCACCGCGCCATAGACCATGCCGTCGATGGTGACGCCGTGGCGAAGCGCGTCGAGCGCCTGCTGCTCGATTTTTCCGTGCGCGCGGACACGGTAGCGGCGGAGCCAACCCGTCGAAGGCAGCTCGAGGATGCGCGCCAGGCCGCCGTCATTGGTGAGAAGCAGGAGCCCCTCGGTGTTGAGGTCGAGCCGCCCGACCGAGAGGACACGCGGCATGTCCGGCGGCAGCGCCGAAAAGACCGTCGGCCGCCCCTCCGGATCGCGATTGGTGGTGACCAGCCCCTTCGGCTTGTGGAAGAGCCACAGCCGCGTCCGCTCGCGCGCCTCGAGCGGCTTGCCGTTCACCTCGATGCGGTCGCGCGGGCCGACGGTGATCGCCGGCGTCGTCAGCGTGCGGCCGTTCAGGGCGACGCGGCCTTCGGCGATGAGCCGCTCGGCGTCGCGGCGCGAGCAGATGCCGGCGCGGGCGATGACCTTGGCGATGCGCTCGCCCTTGGCCTCGCTCGCCGCTTGTCTTTCCGCCTCGCCGCCGCCACTCATGGGCTCCGCATAGCAAAGCCAGGAGAGCGAAGCGAGATGCAGCGGGACGCGCCGGAGGGGCCGAGCTTCATGGACCTGGCGCTCGCCGAGGCGGCGGCAGCCGCGGCGCGCGGCGAGGTACCCGTCGGCGCCGTGCTGGTCTGCGCCGGGAAAGTCGCTGCAGCGGCCGGCAACCGCACCCGCGAGCTCGCCGACGTGACGGCGCATGCCGAGGTGCTGGCGATCCGCGCCGCGGCGGCAAAGCTCGGCACGGAGCGGCTTAGCGAATGCGACCTCTACGTGACGCTGGAGCCCTGCACTCTATGCGCCGCGGCCATTTCCTTCGCGCGCCTCCGCCGGCTTTATTACGGGGCGGCCGACCCCAAGGGCGGCGGGGTCGAGAACGGCGTCCGCTTCTTTGGCTCGCCCACCTGCCACCATGCGCCAGAGGTTTATTCCGGAATCGGCGAGCGGGAAGCGGCCGCGCTTCTTCGCCGGTTCTTCCGCGACCGGCGCTGATTCGGAGAGCGCGACCGGCGCGTTGATGGCGTGGTCGAGGCGCCGCTTGAGGTCGTCCTTGAACTCGGCGTTCATGTCGAGAAGCGCCTGCGTCTTGAGGAAATCGAGGACGAAGACGCCGTTGATCACCGGCCGCGCCAAGATGTCGGGCTGGCGCCATCTGAGCTTTTCGCGGATCACCGCCTGCATAGAAATCTGCGCCGCGCCGATGATGCATTCCATCAGCCCCGGCGCGGCGCGCTCGGGCGTGCCGGCCGGGCCGCCCGTCACGTCGCAAGCCACCGTGATGTCGCAGTCGGCGACGTGCTCGAACGGCAGCGGGTTGCAGGCGCCGCCGTCGATGAGGAAGCGGCCGTTCAGCTGCATCGGCCGGAATACGGCGGGGATGGCGATCGAGGCGGCGATGGCCGGCTTCAGCGGCCCTTCGGTGAGGAGCGCTTCCGTCCAGCTATAAAAATCGGTGGTGACGATTCTCAGCGGGATTTTTAGCTCTTCAAACGTCTCCGGCACCAGATCGATGCCCGGCACGAAGGATTCCAGGATGAGGCGCGGATCGAACTGCGCCGACAGCGAGCGGCCGCGCAGGAGGTCGGTGAAGGCCAGCGGCCGCGCCCGCCACAGCCTGGCGAGCACCTGCCGGCGCTGCGCATAGAAGGCGCAGGCGAGCTCGCGCATCTCGCGTCCGCTGACGCCGGCCGCGTAGCCCGCTCCGATAATGGCGCCGATGGAGGTTCCGGCGATGACGGCCGGCTTGACGCCGAGCTCGTCGAAGACCTCGCAGGCCAGAATGTGCACCATGCCCCGGGCACCGCCGCCGCCCAGCGCGAGACCGATACGCGACTCCAACGCCATCACGCTTCCCCTTACGCGAGGAAATCTGGCGGCGACACGCCGTCAACACAACATGAGTTTGCGCCTAATATTGATATATGCGGTTAACTGACGCGCCGGCTCAGCCGCGCCCTTCGCGGGCCACGGCGCGCCAGGCGATATCGCGCCGGCAAAAGCCGTCGGGCCAGTCTATCAGGTCGATGGCCCGGTAGGCCCGCGCCTGCGCCTCGGCAACGTCCTTGCCGAGCGCCGCAACGTTGAGGACGCGGCCGCCTGCGGCGAGGATTCTTCCGTCGTCGCGCCTGGTCCCGGCATGAAAAATCTCGACGCCGGGCAGCGCGGCGGCCTTCGGGAGGCCGCGGATCTCCGAGCCGTTTTGGTACGGCCCGGGATAGCCCCTGGCGGCCATCACGACGGCGAGCGCCGCCTCGTCGCGCCAGCGCACGCCGACCTGGTCGAGCACGCCGTCCACTGCGGCGTTGAGGATGGTGAGGAGGTCGTCCTTCAGCCGGAGCATCAGCACCTGGCATTCGGGATCGCCGAAGCGGGCATTGTATTCGATGAGCTTTGGGCCCTCCGGCGTGATCATCAGCCCCGCATAGAGGACGCCGCGATACGAAATGCCGCGGCGCGCCAGCGCCGCGACCGTCGGCCGGACGATCTCGGCGAGCGTTCGCTCGACGAGCTCGCCGGTGAGGACGGGAGCGGGCGAATAGGCGCCCATGCCGCCGGTATTGGGGCCGGCGTCGCCGTCGAAGGCGCGCTTGTGGTCCTGCGCCGTGCCGAAGGGGAGCACGTTCCTGCCGTCGCAGAGCGCGAAGAAACTCGCCTCCTCGCCCTCCAGAAATTCTTCGACGACGGCGGAGGCGCCCGGCGCCGCAAAGATTTCGTCCAGCGCGGCGAGCGCGGCGGCGCGGTCCGCGGCAACCGTGACGCCCTTGCCGGCGGCGAGCCCGTCCGCCTTCACCACGACGGGGAGCGGATGCCGCATGACATAAGCGCGGGCCGCCGCGGCATCGTCGAAGCGCGCATAGGCAGCGGTGGGGATGCCGGCGTCGCGGCAGAGGTCCTTGGTAAAACCCTTAGAACCCTCCAGCTGCGCCGCCGCCTTGCTTGGCCCGAACGCGCAGATGCCGGCCGCCTGGAGATCGTCGACGAGGCCGGCGACCAGCGGCGCCTCCGGCCCGACGACGACCAGGTCGATTTTTTGGGCACGGCAGAAGGCGACCACGGCCGCATGATCGGCGACGTCCAGCGCAACGCATTCGGCGATGTAGCAGATGCCGGCATTACCCGGCGCGGCGTAGAGTTTTGTGAGCAGCGGCGAGGCCGACAGCGCCCAGGCGAGCGCATGCTCGCGCCCGCCCGATCCGATCAAAAGCACCCGCATCGCCGCCCCGCCCTGCCCCGCGGCGGTCGCTTAGCATCGCCGCGGGCGCAGTGGAAAATATTAACTCCGTCGCATCAGGCGAGCACCAGCTCCGCGTTCGCAAGCGCAGGACCGTTTTGCGCTCTCTTGACGACGCGGAATGTAAGCGGATAGCTTACACCGTGATCAGGTCGTTCAAAAGCAAGGCCCTCGCAGAACTCTGGTCGACCGGCCGGACCGCCAGGATTGACGCGAAGATGCAAAGGCGCGCCCTGGTTCGTCTCGATCGATTGAACGTAGCTGCAAGGCCGGAGGAAATGAATCTTCCTGGCTTCGAATTCCACGCTCTGAGGGGTTTTGCGCCCATTCGCTATACGGTCCACGTGAACGGCCCGTGGTGCATCACGTTCGAGTTCAGGGAGGGTGACGCTTACCGAGTCGATTTCGAGCAGTACCACTGATTTCTGAGGATGCAGGATGACGGATTATAGCGCAGAGCGGGCTCCCGACCGCTGTCCCACCCACCCGGGTGAACTGCTTCGCGAGGACGTGATCCCAGCGACCGGCCGGACCAAGACGGAGATTGCCGCACTGCTCGGCATTTCCCGGCAGCATCTCTACGACATTCTGGAAGAGCGTAAGCCCGTGTCTCCAGCAGTCGCAGTGCGCCTCGGCAAGCTCTTCGGCGACGGCGCCGGCATCTGGGTGCGGATGCAGGCAGCCTACGACACGTGGCAGGCCGAGCAGAATGTGGACGTCAGCGCCATACCGACCATTCGGGCTGAAAAATCCGCCTGATTTCGCCAATTGTGCATGTAGGGCACCCCGTGGGCGCCAGCTTTCTCGGCGTGTTTGCCCGCCGTGCCGATCTCTTCCCACCGCCCCGTACGCTACGGAACCCTGATGCGGACAGCCGCGTCCGTTGCGCGCCAGCCGCCTTGCGAAGGCGGGTCTTGCGCCCGGCAAGCTCCGGGATTTGAATGCCCCCCGTTGCGCGTTGTGTACGGCGGGTGTGCCATGAATCGTCGTCTCGATCGCCTGATCGCTGGGGTCGTCCGGCAGGGCCGGCTGGAGGTGACCTGGTCCGACGGGAGCGTCTCCCATTACGGCGAAGCGGAGGGGCACCCGGCGCGGCTCCGCTTCCTCCAGGCGAGCGCCGAGCGGGCGCTGCTGCGCAACCCCGAGCTCGCGCTCGGCGAAGGCTACATGGACGGCAGCATCGATTTTCCCGGCGATTCGCTCCGCGATTTCCTGCTGCTCGCCAACGCCAATCTGGAGCACATCAAGAGCGTCCCGCTGGTCGCCGCTCTGGTAAAAATCCGTTACGCCTGCCGCCGCTGGATCCAGGACAATTCGATGTGGCGGGCGCGCCGCAACATCGCCCATCACTACGATCTCGACGAGCGGCTCTACCGCCTCTTCCTCGACTCCGACATGCAATATTCTTGCGCCTATTTCGAGACGCCGGGCGCGGACCTCGACGAGGCGCAATGGGCCAAGAAGCGGCACATCGCGGCCAAGCTGGCGCTGGAGCCGGGCCAGGAGGTGCTCGACATCGGCTCGGGCTGGGGCGGCCTCGGCCTGTTTTTGGCGGAACACGCCGGGGTGAACGTGACCGGCGTGACGCTCTCCGCCGAGCAGCACCGCGTCTCCAACCGGCGGGCCCGCGACGCGGGGCGGGACGGGCAGGTCCGCTTCGAGCTCAGGGATTACCGCGCGCTCGACAAAGACTTCGACCGGATCGTCTCGGTCGGGATGTTCGAGCATGTCGGCGCGGCGGGCCATGGCGAGTTCTTCCGCACGGCCGCGAGGCTGCTCAGGCCGGACGGGGTGATGCTGCTGCACGCCATCGGCCGCTTCGGCCCGCCCGCGACCAACACGCCGTTTCTCGACAAGTACATCTTTCCCGGCGCCTATGCGCCGGCGCTGTCGGAGGTGCTGGCGGCGATCGAGAAGGCCGGCCTGCTGGTGGCCGACGTAGAAATCCTGCGCCACCATTATGCCGACACGCTGGCGGCCTGGCGGCAGCGCTTCCGCGGCAATTGGGACGAAGCGGCGCGCCTCTACGACGAGCGGTTCTGCCGCATGTGGGACTATTACCTCGCCAGCTGCGAGGCGGCGTTCCGCGTCGGGTCGATGATGGTGTTCCAGATCCAGATCGCCAGGAATTTCAGCGCCCTGCCGTTCACACGCGACTACATGTTCGCGGCCGAAGCGGCGATCGAGGACAGCGCCGGCGCGGCGCACGCTCGATATGGGGCGGCCCGGCCCCGTCGGAGCCAAGCCGGGTGAAGAGTTCGCGATATTGAATGGTACCGGACGAGTCGGGGAGGTTCTGCGGCGTTCGCATTCGATGCGTTGGGATATGCGAAACGTTTGCGCGAGGCAGGCGTTCAGCCTCATATAGCAGAGGCTGAAGCTGAAGCCGCGCGGGATTTCACCATGGCGGAGCTCGCTACCAAATCCGACCTTTTAGCAATTAAGCATGATCTTTCGGCGCTGAAGCAGGAGCTTCAGGTGTCGATGGACAATCTCGCCCTGCGGCTGACCCTAGGTCTCGGCACGATCGTCGTGGCGGGCATCGCGGTATTGGCCGTCCTGCAACGGCTCTAGCTAGTTGGATACGCTCCGCGCCATTCCCGCCCATGCCGCATGGAGCCGCCGGTCAAGCTCGCCCGGCGGCAGGCGCTCCAGATGGGCGCGCGCGTCGATGGAATCCTCGTCCATCTGCGCCACCAGCGCCTCGACCGAATCGAATTTCCGCTCCGGCCGGATGAAGGCGTAGAGCGAAACCAGCCCGGCTTCCCCGTAGAGGTCGCCGGAAAAATCGAACAGCAACGTCTCCAGCAGCGGGCCGCCATCGTCGAAGGTCGGACGCCGCCCGAAACTCGCGACGCCGTCGTGCAGGCTGCCGTCGGGACGGAGATAACGGACGGCATAGATGCCGTAAGCGAGCCCGGTGGCCGGGTCGAGCGCCATGTTGGCGGTGGGATAGCCGAGCGTCCGGCCGCGCGCCTCGCCGCGGATCACCGTGCCGGCGACGGCGAAGTGCCAGCCGAGCAAGCGATTGGCCGCCGCCACGTCGCCCTCGCCCAGCGCCGCGCGGATGCGCGTGGAAGAGACCGCTTCGCCCGCCTCGATGCAGGCTTCGATGACGGTCACGGCGAAGCCGTGCCGCCTGCCCTGCTCTCCCAAAAATTGCGGTGTGCCGCGGCGCGCCTTGCCGAAATGGAAATCGTAGCCGGTGATGGCCGCCCCGATCTGCAGCCGGTCCACCAGCGTGTCGCGGACGAAATTTTCTGCTTGCCTGTCGGCAAGCGCCCGGTCGAAGGGCAGCACCAGCATGCCGTCGAAGCCCAATGCCGCGGCGAGCGACGCCTTGAGCGGCGCCGGGCTGAGGCGGAACAGCTCTTTTCCCGAGAAGAAGGCCCGCGGGTGGGGCTCGAAGGTCAGCATGACGCAGGCGACGCCGCGGCGCTCCGCCTCCGCGCGGGCGGCGGCAAGCACCGCCTGGTGGCCGCGATGCGCGCCGTCGAAATTGCCGATCGCGACGACTGCGCCGCGCCATTCCTCCGGCAGCGTCTCCAGCGCGGCGACGCGTGCCGCCTTGGGCGCGCTCATGCGCGGCGCGCCGGCGCCACGCCGTCCCAGGCGAGCGCCGGCATGTAGGCAACCGCCGTCAGCCCTTCGGCGGCAAGCCGCGCGGCGACACGCTCGCCTTCCGGCGCGTCGGCCGGGCCGAAATCCGCAGCATGGATGCCGCCGGTGACGAAGAGCACGTCGACCCCGTTGTCGACGGCGCCGCGGATGTCGGTCGGCAGGCCGTCGCCCACCGCCAGGATTTTTTGCCCGCCCAAATCGGCGATGAGTCGCCGGGCGCCGGCGTAGATGGGCGCATGCGGCTTGCCGACGAGGATCGCCGTGCCGCCGAGCTCGTCGTAGAGGCGGGCGAGCGCCCCGGCGCAATAAACGAGCCGCTCGCCGCGCTCAACGACGAGGTCCGGATTGGCGCATACCATCGGCAAGCCGCGAGCCGCGAGCCGCTGGAACAGCGCGCGGTAGTCGTCCGGCGTCTCGGTGACGTCGTCGAGGAGCCCGGTGCAGCTGACCAGCTCCGCCTCCGCCTCGCTAACGAATTCTATGTCGAGCCCCTCATAGAAGGACATGTCGCGATCGGGCCCGACATGCAGGAGCTTTGCGCCCGGCGTTTGCGCGATGACCTCGCGGGTGACGTCGCCGGAGGTGAGCACCGCGTCGTAGGCATCTTCCGTCACGCCGAGCCGGCGAAGCTGCTCGCGGATCGGCCCGGCCGGCCGCGGCGCGTTGGTGAGGAGCACCACCGGCCCCGCCTCGGCGCGGAATCTTCGGAGCGCCTCGACGGCTGCGGGGAAGGCGGCGACGCCGTTGTGGAGCACGCCCCAGACGTCGCAAAGGAGCGAATCGTAGCTGCCGCGAAGCTCGCTCAGGCCCGTCACCCGCCGCATCGTCTCTCCCGCGAAAAAGCCGGCCGCGCGGCGTAGCCTCCGCCGCAAGCGCCGTCAACGAAGGCGGGGCGCCCGCCGCAACATGAAGGAAAGTTCATTCAAGTCTCTTGCCTTCATGCCTATATTCGCGCCCAAAGCTTGCCTCCGGAGGGCATTGCCCCGATGAAGAGATTCGCGCCGATCCTTGTTTCCCTGGGAGTTTTGATGGCCGCACTGCCCGCAAGAGCCGAGACGCCGACGCCCGAGCCCGCCGCGGCGGAGATCCCCAAGATGGCGCCGAACGCGGTGGAGTTCACGCTCTCTAACGGCATGCAGGTGGTCGTCATCCCGGATCACCGGGCTCCGGTCGTCACCCACATGGTCTGGTACCGCGTCGGCGCGGCCGACGAGACGGGCGGCCAGTCGGGCATTGCGCATTTCCTCGAGCACCTGATGTTCAAGGGCACCCAAAAGCATCCCGGCGATGAATTCCGCCAGCGCGTGGCGGCGATCGGCGGCGACGAGAACGCCTTCACCTCCTCCGACTACACCGCCTATTTCCAGCGCGTCGCCAAGGAAAATCTCGGGGAGATGATGGCGTTCGAGGCGGACCGCATGACCAACCTCGTGCTGACCGAGCCGATGGTGGCGACGGAGCGCGACGTGGTGCTGAACGAGCGTCGCGACCGCGTCGAGAAGAACCCCGAGGCGATGCTGAACGAGGCGCTGCTGCGCATCCTCTACCTCAACCACCCCTACGGGCGGCCGATCATTGGGTGGAACCACGAGATCCGTGCGCTGGACAGAAAGACGGCGCTTGGCTTCTACACGCGGTATTACACGCCGAACAACGCCGTGCTGGTTGTTGCCGGCGACGTGAATCCCGACGAGGTGCGCCGCCTCGCCGAGGCGAGCTACGGAAAGATCCCGGCGCGGCCGGAAGCGGTGCGCGCGCCGCGTCCCGCCGAGCCGCCCGGCATCGGCCCGCGCACCGTCACCGTGCGCGACGAGAACGTCCGCGAGCCGCAGCTGCAGCGTGCCTATATCGTGCCCTCCGCGGCGAGCGGCGAGCCGGGCGAGGCGGAGGCGCTGAGCCTCCTCGCCGAGATTCTCGGCGGCGGCGCCACCAGCCGCCTCTACGACGGGCTGGTCCGCGGCGACGGCCCGGCCACCTATGCCGGCGCCGGCTACCAGAGCGGCGGCCTCGACCGCATGCGCTTCGTCGTCTACGGCCTGCCCAAGCCCGGCACGAGCTTGCGTGACCTGGAAGCCCGCATCGAGGCGGTGATCGCCGACCTGCAGGAGAACGGCGTCAACGAGGAGGAGCTGGCGCGCGCCAAGCGCTCGGCCATCGCCCAGGCGATCTACTCGCTGGATAACCAGACGGCGCTCGCCAACATCGTCGGCCAGGCGCTCACCGTCGGCCGCACGCTCGAGGACGTGCAGACCTGGCCGGCGCGCATCCAGGCGGTCACCGCCAAGGAGGTGCAGGCGGTCGCCGAAAAATATCTGCAGCCGGAAAGCTCGGCCACCGGCTATCTGGAACCGCCGCTCGGGGCGAGGAGCTAAAAATGCTTCGCCGCCTCCCCGCTCTCCTCATCGGAGTTTTCATGACCGTCGCCCTCGTCAGCATCCCCGCAAGGGCGGCCACCATCCAGGACATTGTTAGCCCGAAAGGCATCAAAGCCTGGCTGGTGGAGGACTACACCGTCCCGGTGATCTCGATGAACATCGCCTTCGAAGGCGGCGCCGCGCAGGATTCCGAGGGCAAGGCCGGCCTGGCCAATTTCATGTCCGGCCTCCTCGACGAGGGCGCCGGGCCGCTCGATTCGCGCGCCTTCCAGGCGAAGCTCGAAGATCTTTCGATCAACCTCTCCTTCGACGCCGGCGGCGACGCCTTTTACGGCAACCTTCGCACGCTGCAGCAGAACGCCGACGAGGCCTTCGAGCTGTTCCGCCTCGCCGTCACGGAGCCCCGCTTCGACGCCGAGCCGGTGGAGCGCATCCGCGGCCAGGTCATGGCCAATCTCCGCCAGGCCGAATCGAACCCCAACGAGATGGTGGGGAAGCTGTGGGCCAAGACCCTATTCGGCGACCACCCCTACGGGAAGCCGCTGGAGGGCACGCCGGAGAGCGTTGCAAAGCTCACCGCCGAGGACCTCAAAAAATTCCACGCCCGCACCATGGCGCGCGACAATCTCCACGTCGTCATCGTCGGCGCCATCGACCGCAAATCCGCCGAGGCGGCGCTCGACACGATGTTTTCGGCGCTGCCGGAACGTGCGCAGCTCGAGCCGGTCGCCGAGATCACTCCAAAAGTCGGGGCGACGAGCCATTTGGCGCTTTCCGTGCCGCAGACGGCGATCCGCCTCGGCGGCATCGGCATCAAGCGCGACGACCCCGACTTCATCACCGCCTATGTCGCCGACCAGATCCTTGGCGGCGGCACCTTTTCCTCGCGCCTCTACACAAAGGTGCGCGAGGAGCGCGGCCTCGCTTATTCCGTCGGCAGCGGCCTGATCCCCTACGACCATTCCGGCGCCACCATCGTGGCGACCTCGGTCGACGCGGCGAATGCCCAGACCGCGCTCCAAATCATGCTCGACGAGATCAGGCGCTTCGCCGAAGCGGGCCCGACCGAGGCGGAGCTCGCCGCCGCCAAGGATTTTTTGGTCGGCAACTTTGCGCTCCGCTTCGATTCTTCGCAGAAGATCGCCCGCAACCTGCTGCAGTTCCAGCTCGACGACCTCGGCATCGATTACATCGAGCGCCGCAACGACCTCATCCGCGCCGTGACGATCGACGACATCCGCCGGGTGGCGAAACGCATCTACGGCGGCCCGGTCTCGGTGGTCACCGTCGGCCCCGTCGAGTCCTGAGGCCGGATCGCTCGCTGCGCGCCGGAGCCGCCGGAACCGGGCACAGATCGGGCGGCGCTCCGCCGGACTGGGACGATTTTTTGCGCGAGCTGGACCTGTGGGCGGCGGCCGGCCGGCTCGCCGCGTTCTGGTGGCGCGACGACGACGCCGAGGCATGCGGGCCAGCCTTGGCGCGCCTGCTTGGCCTGGCGCAAAAATTCGGCGTCCAGCTCGGCCTCGCCGTCGTCCCTGCGAGAACAGGCGGCGAGCTCGCCGATGCCCTCGCCGGCCGCTCCGGCTTTTGCGTGCTGCAGCACGGCTACCGCCACGACAATCACGCCGCCCCCGGCCGGCCGGCCGTCGAATGCGGCGGCGATCGTCCCGTCGACGAGGTCATTGCCGAGCTTGCGCTCGGTTTCCGAGGGCTCGCAAAAATGTTCGGCGGGCGCTTCGCGCCCATCCTGGCGGCGCCGTGGAACCGCATCGACGCGCCGGTGCTGCCAAAACTCCCGCAAGCGGGATTTTTGGGGGCCTCCGCCATCGGCCCGCGCCGCTTCTGGAACGCCGCGCCCGGCCTGGCGATCGCCAACATCCATGTCGATCCGCTGAACTGGCGCGGCGGCGCGCGCTTCGCCGGCCGCGGCAAGGCGCTCGCCTCGTTGATCGGCGAGCTGCAGGCGCGCCGGACCAGCGGGGCCGATCCCGACGAGCCGCTCGGGCTGCTGACCCACCACCGCGACCACGACGCTGCGACCTGGGCCTTCCTGCAGCGCCTCCTGGAGATCACGTCGAGCCATGCGGCGGCGCGCTGGCTGACGATCGCCGAGGTCTTTTCCCTCCAGCCGGGAGCCGCCGGCGCCGCTTCGGGGCGCCCGCCGTGACCGTCCTCGTCCGCCCGGCGGAGGAAGCCGACATCGACGGCGTCTCCGACCTCCTGCACGCCAATATGAGCGCCCGGATCGACACAAAACGCTGGCGCAAGCTCCTCGACTATCCCTGGCGGCCGCCCGACGCCCCGCGCGGCATGGTCGCGCTCGACGGCAGGCGCATCGTCGGCTTCCTCGGCCTGGTCACCGCCGACCGCCTGGTCGGCGGCCGCGTCGAGCGCTTCTGCAACATCTGCGCCTGGTATCTCCTGAAGGAATACCGCGGGCGCGGCATCGGCCAAAAAATCCAGCTCGCAAGCATCGCCGACCCAAAAACCACCTACACGATCCTCACGGCCACCGCCGCGACCGGCCGCGCCTTCGCCGCCCACGGTTTTCGGGTGCTCGACGCGGAGCGCTACATCCTGCGCCGCCGGCCGGGCGCCGCCGCCGGCCTCGAATGGATCGAAGACCCGGACAGCCTGGAAGCCCGGCTCGACGGCGAAGCGCGAGAGATTTTCCGGACCCACCGCGCCTTCAACCTGCGGCACCTCCTCGTCCGCGCCGGCGGCCGCGCCTGCTACGTCGTCCTGCAGGTGAAGCGGAAGGGCGACGACGTCGATTATCACGAGATCCTGCATATCGGCGACGCCGCCTTCTTCGCCGAGAATGCGCAAGGGCTCGCCGACGCGCTGCTTCCGCCGGGCAGATCGGTGCTCGCCGTCGACAAGCGTTTTTTGCCGGCGCCGATGCCCTGGGAGACCGAGGTGCTTCCGCTGCGGCGCTGGTACCGCTCGCCGCTTCCGCCGGCCCGGATCGACCACCTCTACAGCGAGATCCCGCTGCTCGACCTCAAGCTTTAGGCTTGGGCTGCTTGGCGGACTTGATCCGGCAAGCCATTCCGAGGCGCCGCTGCGACCGCACCGCTCCGCGCAACCTCCTGCAGTTCCAGCTCGACAACCTCGGCATCGCCTCCATCGAGCGCAGCGCCACCTCATCCGCGCCGTGACGATCGACGACATCCGCCGGATGGCAAAACGCATCTATGGCGGGGCCGATTCGGTGGTCACTGTCGGGCCGGGGCCTCGTAGGGCCTGCGCCGCTCCTGCTCCCGATGTCGGGAAGGGCCGCGTGCGGTGGAAAAGTGCCTGGGCCCCCTACGCGGGCCGAAGCCTTAAAATGAGGCTAGACCCCATGTTGCAGCCAATCGCGAATCAATCTCTTGCTAAGGAAGCGATCATCGACTGAGATGGCCAATGCGTGGCACCCTCGCACTTTGGTGGGAGCTCGAGCCCGGAGCTGACGATTGCAACGACTTCGGCGAACTACACGTGAACATATGGTCCGACCTTCCCAGAAGGCACCGGAGTACGCTTGATATCGGGCTGCTAATTAGAGAGGGCGCGCGCGCTCGGCGGATCTTTGTATACATTCCCGCTCCTGTTCCACGCGCCTGCGTTTGTGACCTGTCTAGGACCTTAGAGGACGACACCACTCTGTCCGCCGTGTTCAACGAGCTGCTGACGATTGGGGCTCGTACGAGCGCAGGCTTTGACGCCCAAGACCAGAACGGCACTCAGTACCATGTGGCCCACATCGACGTTGACAACGATATCATCATCGAGCCACTGACCCTCACAGATGGACTCGTTGGGACTGTTCTAGAACTGCCCTGCACAACCATAGCTAAGTTGTCGAAATCCACGGCCAACTATATTCGCTTGCGAGTTGTGTTGAGCCGTGCCTTAGAAAGGGTTTTTATCAGCAAGGCTGTTCTCCGATCGCATGTTTCTAAGCTCTTTTTATAAAACCGAGATGGTGGAATTCCGGGTCAATGAAAAGAGAAACATCCCACCCGCGCTTCGTGACAAGTACAATCCGATTATATTCCCCTGTTTCAAATTCATTCATTATTTCCTGGTTCGTGGCACGAGTGTCGAAATTATACGACAGCACTCGGCCTTTCGCAAAATGAGACGATTGGAGCCAAGCCTTTGGGAACATTACCTCGAAGAACTAGGCAGTCCCCGACCAGAAAGTATGATCATATACCATTGGAGGTCGCCCGCGCAAGAGACGGGCGCTAAGGCCACCGACTTCATAGCGTTAACGATCTTTCGGCGAGCGAAAGCTAACCCGCTTCTATACATGGCAGCAATTCTGCTCCTGGGTGCGGGCGGGAGTGCCACACAGGCGTTTTTAACAAATTTCGCACAGGATAGGCTATATATTCACAATACCTGGGGTACACAGCTTGCGATAGTCGGATTGCTGGTCTGTATTGTGTTAGCGATTTGGTTTATCTTAATCGCCAGAGAGATTTTTGCTAAG
Source organism: uncultured Alphaproteobacteria bacterium (assembly GCA_963846475.1). GTDB lineage: Bacteria > Pseudomonadota > Alphaproteobacteria > Rhizobiales > Afifellaceae > DASWJZ01. The sequence continues at coordinate 1,876,829 of CAWJVZ010000004.1, forward strand.
ATTTCCCGGTCGATGGGAAATCTTCGGCGACGCTTGATGCTTTTCTTCACTTCTCGAGCCGCCTCGGATTCGCATAGGTGAGTACGGTGTTAGGCACAGGCCTTGCAATAGGCCGGACCACGGCATTGCACATTCGGCATACGGAACTTATCCCCTGGATATATTCTTCTCTCAGTTTCTTGGAAGAACTCTACCCTGATTTCCACATTTGGTTTTTCACTAAAGTTGCCTACCCCGCTCCTGACCAGGACCGGGCAATATTCCTTCATTTGGATGGCAATCACGTGACGGGCATCGCCATTGCCAAGCGGTCCATCGAGGAGCGAAAGCTTTGCACCCTCTGGGTCGATCCGATAGCAAGAGCGTCCGGAACGGGTGCTCAGTTGGGAGAGGAGGCCTTCGAGTGGTTAGGTACAAACAGGCCTCTTTTCACGGTGCCAGAGCATCGGCTATCTGAATTTCAAGGACTATTGAGCCGCTGGAACTTTCATGAGGTACAGCGGCTCGATGGAAGGTATGGGCCAAGAGTTGAAATAGTTTTCAACGGTCGTCTGCCTTGACAAGTCGTAGCACCTCTCCGATTGCATAACAAAAGCCATGTACGTCGTTGCACATCACGGTGTAAACCGGTACTTTGCGATACCGTCCTAGCCGCTGCGCCTGGATGCGTTCAAGCACCATCCGGTCCGCGAGCTCGTCAATTGTATTGCTTAGCTCGGTCCCCATTCTTCGAATGAACACCTCTTCTGGAGATGCCTCAACAACGAGAATCCCCTCCGATCGGTAGCGGGTCCAGACAAGCCTCCGGAACGAGCTGAGGTCCTTCAACGGTTTCGATAAGCAGGTGGCCGTCAATTAGAATTGGACTATCGGGCCCCATTTTCTCGCGAAGGGCTGCTACGAATGAATTCTGATTTGGAAGGACGTCAGCCGCTTTAAGTTGCGCGGTAGGCCGTCCCGCTGAGCGTAGCAAATGGCTGGCCCGCTCAAGACGGAATCCAAGCTGTTCAACACCGGCGGCTTCAATAAGCGTTGATTTCCCGGATCGCGACAAACCGCACGCGAATACAATCATCTCTGCATGCCTACTAGCTGAATTAGTCGAGAAGAAGCCCAACACCACGATTGCGGCGGCGTAAACCCCAGCTCGGCGCGGAGCGCATCAAGGCCGAACTGGTCTGATAGCTCTTCAACGGCCCGTATTGTGATTGCATGCCCAAGCGTACACCCCGCGAAGTAAGCCTCGAACTCTGGGCGAGGGACGCACGATAGAGTGCCGACCCGTTCCCAGAGCGCCGATACGGGTGTGGAGAGCACCGGACCTAGAAGACAACGCGCTCGGAGCCGGCGTTTGGGACGGGTCTCATAAAGGTAGCCTTGCACGGGTGATGCGATCGGAGGTGGGCGACGTCTGAGCTCGACAGTTTTTTCCCCCGTGAGGATGACGTTCATCCAGCGAGGCGCGACACTTAGAATTAGCGGTCTGGTTTCGGATATCATTGCCGCCGATTTAATGGTCAGCTTTCCAGCAGAGTGCGACAAGATCGTTTCGGTCGGCTGCCGCCCCCTCGCTGGCCCGTTTGTACAGTCGCCGATGCGCTCCAGCCTATCACGCCGCGCCCCTTTGCGGGAGGTCCCCTCGCGGTCACGCCCATGATCTCGTCATTTCGGTTTCCTGCTCTCGATGCCGACGAGGTGGCCGTTTCTGCCGCAAAGGGCGAGTTGGGGAACCTAACTGCCGCGCGGGGTCTGAGGCCACCGCTCTTAAATTCGCGAGGCGTTCTTCAGGCGCTCCGCTCCCTTGTGTTGATAACCTCTGGCCGGAGAAGCCGCAGCCCATAAATGCGCCCCGCTTCGTGGCGCCGCCCTCTACGTCCCGCAAAAAGTCCGGAGCACGCGCTCGTGCGCCTCGGGCGGATCGGCGTAGCGGGAAAATTCCGGCTGGTCCGCGTAAGGCTGCGACAGGACCGTGACGAGCTCGTCGAACGGCCCAAAGTCGTCGCGCTCCGTGGCGGCCTTGATGACCGCCTCGACCCGGTGGTTGCGCGGGATATAGGCCGGGTTCACGGCGCGCATCGCCGCCCGGCGCGTCGCAGCATCCTGCGGCTCGCGGCCGAGCCGCTCGCGCCAGCGCAAAACCCAGTCGTGAAAGGCCGGCGGATGCTCGAACAGGCCGGCCACGGCCGCGTCCGCCTGCGGATCCGCCGCCGCATCGCAGAGCCGCCGGAACGTCAGGGTGAAATCCGCCTGGTTCGCCGCCATCGCGTTGAGGAGCGCGCCGATCAGCCCCAAATCCTCGGCGGCTTCGGTGAACAGTCCGAGTTTTTGCCGCAGTCCGGCATGGTAGGCCGCCTCGAATTGCGGCGCGAAGGCGTCGAGCGCCTCCTCCGCCTGGCGTATGGCCGCCGCCTCGCCGTCGGCGAGAAGCGGCAGCAGCGTCTCGGCGAGCCGCGCCAGGTTCCACTTGGCGATGTTCGGCTGGTTGCCGTAGGCGTAGCGCCCAAAACTGTCGATGGAGCTGAAGACCGCCGCCGGGTCGTAGGCGTCGATGAAGGCGCACGGGCCGTAATCGATCGTCTCGCCGGCGACCGACATGTTGTCGGTGTTCATCACGCCGTGCACGAAGCCGACGAGCAGCCAGCGGGCGACAAGCTCCGCCTGCGCGGCGATCGCCGCGTCGAGGAGCGCGCGATAGGGTTTTACGCCGGCGCCGGCCTGCGGGTAGTGCCGGGCGATGACGTGATCGGCGAGGAGGCGCACGCCTTCCGTGTCGCCGCGCGCCGCGAAGAACTGGAACGTGCCGACGCGGATATGGCTCGCGCCGACCCGGGTCAGCACCGCGCCGGGGAGCGGCTTCTCGCGATAGACCAGCTCGCCGGTGGTGATTGCGGCGAGCGCGCGGGTGGTCGGGATGCCGAGCGCCGCCATCGCCTCGCTGACGACATACTCGCGCAGCACCGGGCCGAGCGCCGCCCGCCCGTCGCCCATCCGCGAGAACGGCGTCGGGCCGGAGCCCTTGAGCTGGATGTCGCGGCGGACCCCGTCGCGGTCGACGACCTCGCCGAGCAGGATGGCGCGGCCGTCGCCGAGCTGCGGCACGAACTGGCCGAACTGGTGGCCGGCATAGGCCATGGCGATGGGCTGGGCCCGGTCGGGAACGCGCTTGCCGGCGAGCATCTCGACCCCCTCCGGGCTCTCCAGCCAGTCGGCATCGAGGCCGAGCTGCACGGCAAGCTGGCGGTTCAGCCGGATCAATCGCGGCGCCTCCACGGGCGTCGGCGCGATCGGCGCGAAGAAGCGCCGCGGCAGGCGGGCATAGGTGTTGTCGAAGGGCAAATGCATAGTCATCGGCTGCTGCCTTGGGAGAGACTTTTGGAGGCGACCCGTCCGCCGCGCCGGGTGCTCGCGTCGCCCGGCCGCGAGGAAATCGACCGCGCCGCCCGCAATTTGTTGTTCGCCGGAGCAAATGCAAGGGATGGGGCTCGGGCCGGCCAACGCCGCGGCCGAAAAGGTGCGCCCCCTCTCCCGTGGGAGAAGGTCAGTGGCGACAGCTGGATTGCGTCTGAGAAATTGGGGTATTCATCGCCGCTCGTTGCGCCTCCTCCTGCGCGCCGCCAGCTGTTCGGCACAAGTCGATCGCCACACGCGCAGACAATTCGGTCATGTCGACAACGGATCCATCTGCTAAGCGCACCGGCGCGTTTAAACCTAAGTACGCCCTGGGGTTTGGCAGCTGAAAGTATCCGGGCCGACAGCGCCGAAATCGCAGCTTTAACGCTGCCAACCCTGCAATAACGCCACTCTCGCGGGTCGCGCGCAGAACGAAACTCGAACAACTCTCAGAGAATATACACCGGTCCCGCAAAGATTGTGGCGCCAGACGCTGGTATACCAGGATCAAGCCGATCAGAGCCGATTTCACTTTCGAAATACGATAATAGACAGGGTCTGCGGGTAGGGGCTTGTAGCCCCGATTCCGAAGCATCCAGCACTTCCCGGCACGACGGTACTGTGGTTTTGGAGTCCCATAAATTCCCACCCACTGGCCTCGTGCGACGCTATGACTTTTTCAAGCGCCGAGGCGGCGGCACCCGCGGTGCCGTCCCGACTTGCTGGAGGATCGAAGCCCACCGCCTTGTACCTGCATTTCATCCCCCCTGAGTATTCGTTGACCAAGATTTTATCACCCTGACCGCCGGGGGAGAGTAGACGATTCTGTTCTTGGTGCAAGCCCAAGTAGCATCTGCACGGCGTAGTCACTTCGGCCGGTAGCGGTGGGAGATGAGGTCGCGGATGACCACTTGCGGAGGGAGGGTGTGATGCGAAATGCGGAACTGCGTCCCTCCGCTGGATCAAATCGCCGCAAGCCGCTCCGTTCTATACCCTTTTTTAACGCTGCACTTGCGAGGCGCGCTTTTTCCTGCTCTCGATGCCGGCGAGGTGGCCGTTTCGGTCATGGAGGGGATCATGAAATTTTCTGCCGCATTGCTGCCGGCAATGCTTGTCCTGAGTTTTGGCCCGGCGGCCGGCGCGGGGCCGGTCGTCGATGCCGCGACGCGCGCCGAGGCGCTGCAGGCGGAGGGCAAGACCGCCGAGGCGCTCGACGCGCTGAACGAGGCCGCCGCGGCGCTCTGGGAGGCGAGCCCGCTGGCCTTCCGCAAAGTGGCGCTGGTCGATTCCTCGGAAGGGTTCGGCGTCTATGAGGAGCGCGCCGACGCCACCTACAAGCCCGACGAGAAGATTTTGATCTACGTCGAGCCGGTCGGCTTCGGCTACGGCCAGTCCGGCGACGGCGCAACCGTCGACCTCAACGCCGACATGACGATCGAGAACAGTACCGGCCAGGTGATCTCCGACACCAAGGATGCCCTGAAATTCTCCACCAAAACGCGGCCGAACCTCCGCAATCTCGGGCTGACCGTGAGTTTTCCGGCCCCCTACATCAGGCCGGGCGACTACAAGGCGATCATCACGCTCCGCGACCAGAACTCGCAGAAGAGCGGCACGTTCGAGGTGCCGTTCGCCATCGCCGCGCCGTAACAGCTTAGGGGCCGGCGGACCGGCCGCCCCAAGAGTTCACGCGGCGAGCTTTGCCGCGATCTCGGCGACGTGGCGGCCCTGGAAGCGGGCGCCCTCCAGCTCCGTCTCGCTCGGCTGCCGCGAGCCGTCGCCGCCCGACATGGTGGTCGCGCCATAGGGCGAGCCGCCGGTGATCTCGTCCATGCGCATCTGCCCCTGGAAGGAATAGGGCAGGCCGACGATGACCAGGCCGTGGTGCAGGAGCATGGCGTGGGTGGAGGTGATCGTCGTCTCCTGGCCGCCGTGCTGGGTGGCGGTGGAGGCGAACACCGAGCCGACCTTGCCGACCAGCGCCCCCTTCATCCAGATGCCGCCGGTCTGGTCCCAAAAATTCTTCATCTGGGCGGCCATGACGCCGTAGCGGGTCGGGATGCCGAGGACGATGCCGTCGTAATTCGCCAGCTCGTCGACGGTGGCGACCGGCGCCGCCTGGTCGAGCTTGTAGCCGGATTTTCTGGCGATCTCGTCGGGGACGATCTCCGGGACGCGCCTGACGTCGACCGCGGCGCCCGCCTGCCGCGCCCCTTCGGCTACCGCCCCGGCCATTTTTTCGATGTGCCCGTAGCTGGAATAATAGAGGACAAGGGTTTTGGTCACGACAGCCTCGCGAAATGCGTTCAAGCGGAGATAAGCGCGGCGCCGCCCTCCCCACAGGCGGGTGAACAATCTGTCGCCGGATCGGCGCCCGGCCCTCCTTCATGGCCGTCATAGCGGGCGCTGCGGGATTGACAGAAGAAGCAGCTTTCCCTATCTCGACGGCGCCTGTTAGCACTCCCCTCAAGCGAGTGCTAACAGCCGCCATTCATGGGGCATGAGCCCTCCATCTGGACGAGAGGAAAACAATGAAATTTCGCCCGCTTCACGACCGTGTGGTCGTTCGCCGTGTCGAGTCCGAAGAGCGGACCAAGGGCGGCATCATCATTCCCGACACCGCCAAGGAGAAGCCGCAGGAAGGCGAGGTGATCGCCGTCGGTCCGGGCGCCCGCGACGAGAGCGGCAAGGTCATTCCGCTCGACGTCAAAGCCGGCGACCGCATCCTGTTCGGCAAATGGTCGGGCACCGAGGTGAAGCTCGACGGCGAAGAGCTCCTCATCATGAAGGAATCCGACATCATGGGGATCATCGAGCCGGCCGGCGCTTCCAAGAAAAAGGCCGCCTAGAGCTCCCGCATTCCCATCCCATGAACAAGAGGTAAGACAATGGCAGCGAAAGACGTAAGATTCTCGGGCGACGCGCGCGAAAGGATGCTGCGCGGCGTCGATATCCTGGCCAACGCGGTGAAGGTGACGCTCGGCCCCAAGGGCCGCAACGTCGTGCTGGAGAAGAGCTTCGGCGCGCCGCGCATTTCCAAGGACGGCGTGACGGTCGCCAAGGAAATCGAGCTTGAGGACAAGTTCGAGAACATGGGCGCGCAGATGGTGCGCGAGGTCGCCTCGAAGACCAACGACATTGCCGGCGACGGCACGACCACCGCCACGGTGCTCGCCCAGTCCATCGTGAAGGAGGGCGCCAAGTCGGTGGCCGCCGGCATGAACCCGATGGACCTGAAGCGCGGCATCGACCAGGCGGTCACCGCCGTGGTCAAGAACCTCGAGCAGCAGTCGAAGAAGATCAACACTTCCGCCGAGGTGGCGCAGGTCGGCACCATTTCCGCCAACGGCGACAAGACCGTCGGCGAGATGATCGCCGAGGCCATGCAGAAGGTCGGCAACGAGGGCGTCATCACGGTCGAGGAAGCGAAGTCGATGGAGACCGAGCTCGAGGTCGTGGAAGGCATGCAGTTCGACCGCGGCTACATCTCGCCGTATTTCATCACCAACGCCGAGAAGATGGTCGCCGAGCTGGAGGATCCGTACATCCTCCTGTTCGAGAAGAAACTCTCCAACCTGCAGGCTATGCTGCCGGTGCTGGAAGCCGTCGTGCAGTCCGGCCGTCCGCTCCTTATCATCGCCGAGGACGTGGAGGGCGAGGCGCTCGCCACGCTGGTCGTCAACAAGCTGCGCGGCGGCCTGAAAGTCGCGGCCGTCAAGGCGCCGGGCTTCGGCGACCGCCGCAAGGCCATGCTGCAGGACATCGCTACGCTGACCGGCGGCCAGGTCATCTCCGAAGATCTCGGCATCAAGCTTGAGAACGTCACGCTCGACATGCTCGGCCGTTCCAAGAAGGTGACCATCTCCAAGGACGAGACCACCATCGTCGACGGGGCGGGCGACAAGTCGGAGATCGAGGGCCGCGTCGCGCAGATCAAGGCGCAGATCGAGGAGACCACCTCCGATTACGACAAGGAGAAGCTGCAGGAGCGGCTGGCCAAGCTCGCCGGCGGCGTCGCGGTGATCCGCGTCGGCGGCGCGACCGAGGTCGAGGTGAAGGAGAAGAAGGACCGCGTCGACGATGCGCTGAACGCCACCCGCGCGGCGGTCGAGGAAGGCATCGTGCCGGGCGGCGGCGTGGCGCTCTTGCGCGCCAAGCGGGCGATCCAGGGCCTGACCGCCGAAAATCCCGACGTGCAGGCCGGCATCAAGATCGTGCTGAAGGCGCTGGAATCGCCGATCCGCCAGATCGCCCAGAATTCGGGCGTCGACGGCTCCATCGTCGTCGGCAAGGTCCTCGAGAGCGACAGCGACACTTTTGGGTTCGATGCGCAGACCGAGGAATATGTCGACATGATCGAGAGCGGCATCATCGACCCGACCAAGGTCGTGCGCACCGCGCTGCAGGATGCCGCTTCGGTGGCGGGCCTGCTGGTGACGACCGAGGCCATGGTGGCCGAGCACCCGAAGAAGGAGTCGGCCGGCGGCGGCATGCCGGGCGGCGGCATGGGCGGCGGCGGCATGGGCGGCATGGACTTCTAGAAAGTCCATAAAAGCCGCCCATCATCCAAATTGCCGAAGTCGGCAACAGCCGACTTCGGTGGCGGCATGGACTTCTAGAAAGTCCATAAAAGCCGCCCATCATCCAAATTGCCGAAGTCGGCAACAGCCGACTTCGGTGGCGGTATGGACTTCTAGGAAGTCCATAGAAGCCGCCCATCATCCAAATTGCCGAAGTCGACAACAGCCGACTTCGGTGGCGGCATGGATTTCTAAAGAGAGTCCCCCTCAAGCGCAGAATCGAACGGGGCCCCGAGGGGCCCCGTTTTTTATTGCAGGCGAGGTGCCGCTCAGAGCGAGGCGATCGCCTGGCAGACCGCCACCGCGCTGGCGCTGTGCGCGCCCGGATTGCCCAAGACCTCGGCGCAGGTCTTCTTCAGCTTCATGACGTCGTTCTGGTCGAGGGTGCTGAGCGTCTGGCGCAGCACGTCCGGCGGCAGATTGGCCAGGCCGCCAAGGCCGAAATCGCCGCCGCCGCCGGGACCGCCGCCCGGGCCGCCCGCCCCGCCCGTCCCGCCCGTGCCGGCTGCCGCCCCGGAGGACGGGCCGATCGAGCCGACCGTCGCCGGATCGCCGATCGAGCCGGCGCCGCCGGCGCCCGCTCCGCTGCCCGTGCCGACCGTGGCCGTCACACCGCCGCCGCCGGCGCCGCCGCCGCTGCCGCTCCCAATACCCACTCCAACCGTTCCATCGCCGCCCGAGCCGGGGGCGCCGATGCCGCCGATGCCGCCGCCGCCAAGGCCGTCGCTGCCGCCGCCGATCGACACGTCGACCCCGGCATCAGCGCCGCCGGAGCCGCCGATGCCGACATCCACGCCGGCGTCAGCGCCGCCCGAGCCGCCAATTCCCACCGATACGTCACCGTTGACGCCGTCGGTGCCGCCGATGCCCACCGACACATCGCCGTTCAGTCCGTCGGAGCCGCCCAGCCCGACATCCACGTCGGCCGAGACGCCGCCGGCATCGCTGCCGCCGCCCACGTCCACCGAGGCGTCGATGCTGGCTCCGCCGCTGTCGCTGCCGCCGCCGATGTCCGCCCCGACATCTGCCGAGACCCCGCCGCCGCCGCCGACATTGGCATCGGCATCGGCCGTGGCGCCGCCATCGCCGCCGACGCTCGCATCGACATCCGCAGTGGCCGCACCGCCGCCGACATCAACGTCGGCAGTTGCCGCAACCCCGCCGTCGCCTCCAACGTTCACGTCGGCATCCGCCGCGATTCCGCCGCCGCCACCGCCGCCGCCGATATTCACATCGGCATCCGCCGCGATTCCACCGCCGCCGCCGATATTCACGTCGGCGTCCACGTTGAGGCCCTGCGCGCGTACCGGCGCCTGGGCCAGCGCGAGCGCCACAAGGACGCCCGTCAACACCGTCATCTCCCGCTTTTTCATCTTAAGCCTCCGCTTCTCTCTCAGTCGAAGTCCCAGCGATCCGACAATTCGTCAGAGAAGTCCGGCTACGATCTTCCGTTCCTGCTTTGCGTCAGCGCGTCCTGATTTGTGCTAGCGCAGTTTTTGAAATATTAACGAGCAGTATTGCTTTGGCTTTATTTAGCCGGCCGGGGCGGAGCGGGCGGTCAAAAGCGCCTCGAATTGGACGGAAATTCCGGCGCGGGCGAGACTTGCGAGGAGCTCCGACGCGGCGCGGCGCGCCTCGTCAGTGAACGAGGCGCTGCGCGACAAAGCAAGGTTGGCCTCCGAGCGCAGGATCAGCCCGTCCTCCAGCACTTTCAGATGGTTGGCGGCGAGCGTCGACCCCGTGGTGGTGATGTCGACGATGGCGTCCGCCGTGCCGGCAGCGGGCGCCCCCTCCGTCGCGCCCAGGCTTTCCACCACCCGGTAGAGCGCGATGCCGTGGCTGGCGAAAAAGTTCTGCGTCAGGTTCCAATATTTAGTGGCGATGCGGAGCCGCCGGCCGTGGCGGGCGCGGAACCCAGCGGCGACGTCGTCGAGATCCTCCATGGTCCACACGTCGATCCACGCTTCCGGCACGGCGACGACGACGTCCGCCTGCCCAAAACCGAGCGGCGCCAGCAGCGCGACCCGCTCGTCCGCATCCGTGACAGTCTCGCGGACAAGATCTTCGCCGGTGATGCCGAGATGCGCCGTGCCGGCGGCGAGCTCGCGGGCGATCTCCGCGGCGGAGAGGAAGGCCACCTCGATCTCCGTGCCGGCGATGCCGCCGCGGTAATTGCGCCCGCCGCGCTTCTCCACAACAAAGCCGGCGCGGGCGAACAGCGCCTCCGCCTCCTTCTGCAGGCGGCCCTTGGAGGGCAGCGCGAGGACCAGCGCGCCGTTCACCGGGCGGCCTCGGTCATGTCGAGGCGCATGGTGAAGCCGACGGCGGGGACCGCCGGACCGCCGAGCATTTCCATCAGCCGGTCGTAGCGGCCGCCGCCGGCGATTGGAGCCGAGAGTCCTTCGGCGCGGACCTCGAAGACGAGGCCGGTGTAATAGTCGAGCGGACGGCCGAAGCCCGCCTCGAAGCGGATCGACGCTGCGGGCGCCAGCCCGCCGATGGCGTCGGCGCGCTCGGCGAATTGCGTCAGTGCCGGGTCGAGGTCGACGCCGCGCGCATCGGCAAAGGTGCGGAGCGCCTCGGTGGCACCGGCAAAATCCGCCGCCATGGCAAGGAAGTCGCGCAAGGTCGAAAGCGCCTCCGGCTCGATATGCGCTTCGGCCAGCGCCCGCTGGTCGAGGAAGCGCGCGGCGATTTCTTGCGCCGAGCGGCCGAGCCCCTCGGTGTGGCCATCCAAAGCGAGCCGCTCGCCGAGGAGCGCCGCCAGCGCGTCGCGATCGTGCCGCTCGGCCGCGGCGCGGATTCTTGGGTCGAGCCGAAAATCCTCCGGTCCGCGCGGCGCGGAGAGGCGGGCGAGATTGGCCGCCATCGTCCGCGGCACGCCGAACGAGCGGCGGAGCCGCCGCCGCCACGGCTCCGGCAGGCCAAGCGCATTGAGCAGCGCGACGAACAGGCCGATGTCGCCGACCCGCACTTTTAGCGGCCCCGGCGCGATTGCGGCGACGGCGGCGACTGCCAGCGCCAGCGTCTCCGCATCGGCGGCGACGAGCTCGCCGCGGCCGATGTCCTCGTAGCCGGTCTCCAGCCGCTCCGGCGCGCCAAAGTCGTGGCGGCGGAACACAAAACCCTCATAGGCGTAACGCGCCGCGCCTGCGCCGCCCTTGAGATGCGCCAGGCAGACCGGGATGGTGAAATCGGGCCGGAGCGCCAGCCGCTCGCCGCGGCTCCCCTCCGTCACGAACATTCGTCTGCGGATATCCTCCCCCGCCGTCTCCAGGAACGGATCGGCCGGATGCAGCACGGGCAGCTCGACCCAGCGCGCCCCGGCCCGGTCGTAGAGCGCGCGCAGGCGGGCGGACGGGGCATCGGCCTTGCCGAGCGCCGTCATTCAGCCGCCGGTCGGCGCCTCCTCTCCCCCGTGGGGAGAGGCCGAGTCCGCGCGAAGCGCGGAGCCGGGTGAGGGTTCTGGCGCAGAGTTCTACGATCTCGTCCCTCACCCGGTCGCTTCGCGACTCGGCCTCTCCCCGGAGGGGAGAGGAGGGCGGCAGCGTCTCGCCGCAAGGGGGAGAAGAAGGCGTTTCGGCACGTTCGTGCGCACAAACGGAAAGGCATGGGATCAGCCGGCCCGCTGCCGCTGAAGCAGCTCGCGCACCGTTGCGACAAGCGCCTCGCGCGCCACCTCGAACTGGCCGGGCCGCTCCTCGCGCCAGGCGCGGTTGTCGCCAACCGCCGCCGCCTGCTCCTTGCCGGCCGCGAGGTCCTTCACCTGCACCTTGCCCTCCGCCGCCTCCTGGCTGCCCTGGATGATGACGCAGGGGGCATTCCGCTTGTCGGCATATTTGAGCTGCGCCTTCATGCCGGAGCCGCCGAGATACATTTCTGCCGCGATGCCGGCGGCGCGCAGCTCGGCCGTCATCTTCTGGTATTCGGCCATGCGGTCGCGATCCATCGCGGTGACCACGACGGGGCCGCTCGCCCCCTCCCCGCCGAGTTTTTCCACCGCCTTCAGCGCCGCAGCCAGCCGCGACACGCCGACCGAAAATCCCGTCGCCGGCACGTCCTCGCCGCGGAACCGTCCGACCAGCCCGTCATAGCGCCCGCCGCCGCCCACCGAGCCGAAGACGACCGGCTCGCCCTTCTCGTTCGGCACCTCGAAGGTGAGCTGTGCTTCGAACACCGGGCCGGTGTAATATTCGAGGCCGCGGACGACGGAAGGGTCTACGTAGACGCGATTAGCGTAGTCAGCTGCAGCGACCAGATCGGCAATCTGCTGAAGTTCACCGATTCCCTCGACGGCAATCGGATTGTTCAACGCTGTCCTTGTAAGCACACCTAGCGTGTGGGCGGGCACGTCCCTTTCTGTCGTGTCAACTCGATGCGAAAGCCATGCCGTCGTGCGGTCGATTTGCTGCGCGTCCAGTCCTGCCCCCTTCGTGAAGTCGCCGCTCTCATCCTTGCGACCTTCGCCGAGTAGCTCCCGCACGCCCTCCACGCCGAGCCGGTCCAGCTTGTCGATCGCCCTGAGCACCGTCAGCCTTCGCCCAGCATTCTCATCCCCCGCGAGGCCGATCGCCTCCATCACGCCATCCAAAACCTTCCGGTTGTTCACCTTGATGACGTATTGCCCGCGCTGAAAACCCAGCGCCTCCATCGTGTCGGCGGCCATCATGCAGATTTCCGCGTCCGCCGCGACGCTCGCCGCCCCCACCGTGTCGGCGTCGAACTGCATGAACTGGCGATAGCGCCCCGGCCCCGGCTTCTCGTTGCGGAACACCCACCCCGCCCGGTAGCTCCGGTACGGCTTCGGCAGCGCGTCAAAATTCTGGGCGACATAGCGGGCGAGCGGCGCCGTCAGGTCGTAGCGAAGGCTCAGCCACTCCTCGTCGTCGTCCTGGAAGGAAAAAACACCCTCGTTCGGCCGGTCCTGGTCCGGCAGGAATTTTCCCAGCGCCTCGGTGTATTCGACGAACGGCGTCTCCACCGGCTCGAAGCCGTAACGCTCATACACCGCTTTGATCTTGTCCATCATCCGCTCGACGGCGCGGATATCCTCCGGCCCGCGATCGGCGAAGCCGCGCGGCAGCTTTGGTTGCAGTTTCTGCTTCTTCGGGCCGGCCATGGCGCAAATTTTTCGAGGGATTAGGAAACGCGAGCGCCGGCCGGAGCGGCGGGCGCGGCCTTCCTAGACCAAGCCGCCGCGCCCAACAACCGGGCGGGAGAGCCGCGTTTCCCTCGCTCTCACCGGCTCCTTCCGTCGAAGGGCGTCAGCGTCAGCTCGGAAATCTCCACGCCGTCGAGGCAGCGCACATTGATCGCCGCCATCGGCGTGCCGTCCGGCATCTGGCCGCGCGCAAACGACTCAACGCCACAGCGCCGGCAGGAAAAATGATGGATGACGTGCTTGTTGAACTGGTAGTCGACAAGGTGGCCTTCGCCGGAGACGAGCGAGAATTTGCCTTCCGGCGCGAAGGTCAGCAGCAGCCCCTTCTTGCTGCAGATCGAGCAATTGCACGAAACGACCAGGCCGAGGTCGGTTTCAACCTCGTAGCGCACCTGCCCGCAATGGCACCCGCCGGCATATTTCTGGGCTTCAGGCATTCGGTCTCCTTGGCTGTTACTGTATCGCTATGAAGCCTTGGCCTGGGCGCGGCGGGCACGTCCGGCGGGCCGCTGCGCCTCGCCACTGAGATCGCTCAGCGTCTCGATCTGAATTGAGGGCCGGTCCGGGAACTCGGCGACTAGCTTCAGGGTGCCGCCCATTGCAGCAATGTAGCTCCGCAGCGTCGATAAGAGCAGATCGGCCCGACGTTCGATGCGCGAGACGCTTTCCTGCTCCATGTCAAGCGCTTTGGCGAGGCTTTCCTGGGTCAGTCGGAAGGCCTGCCGGATCTCCCGCAGCGTCATGACCTCCGCCGCCATTCGGGCGGCTTCGGCCTCGATCCGCGCGCGGCTTTCCGGCGAAAAATCCGCGATTACTTCGTCGAGAGTTCTTTGGCATGTGAACTCTCCGTCTCATCGGTTCTGTGCTTCATATTTTGCAAAGCGCGCATCGGCTCGACGGATCAGCTCGCGATAAAAAAGCTTCTCATCCGCTCCTTGCTTGTTGCCGGCCACCAGCAGAATGGCCCGACGCTGCGGGTCGAACGCGTAGGCGACGCGCCAGACCTGGTTGAGGAGACCGAGCCTCAGCTCCTTCATGTTCGAATACCGGGAGCCTTTCAAAGTATCGGAATGCGGGCGCGGCAGGTGCGGACCGAACTGCCTTATCAAAAGCGACTTTGCCGCGATCGCTTCCCGGGCTTCGGCAGGAAAGCTCTGGAACTCTTCGAGGAACTCGTCATCAAAGAGCACCTCCCAGATCATTCCGGCGCTCCAATCTTACATACCTTACAAGCAATATGATATCAAGATCATATGCTCACTTGCCTGAAGCTGAAATCACCCCGGCCGTTGAAACGACCTTCTCTCCGCCTCCACTTTTTCGCGGCAGATGCAGCCCTCCAGGTGATCGTTGACCAGACCCATCGCCTGCATGAACGCATACACCGTCGTCGGCCCGACGAACGACCAGCCGCGCTGGCGGAGGGCCTTGGAGAGCGCCGTCGATTCCGCCGTCTTCGCCATGCTCCTCAGCGTCGCCCAGTCGAGACGCGCCGGGCGGTCCTGCGGCCTCGGCTCGAAGCGCCAGGCGAAGGCGGCCAGCGAGCCGGCTTCCTCGACGAGCTCCAGCGCGCGGCGCGCATTGTTGACGACCGACTCGATCTTGCCGCGGTGGCGGACGATGCCGGCGTCGGCGAGGCAGCGGTCGACCTCCGCCAGGCCGAACTCCGCCACCGTGCGGAAATCAAAATCCGCGAAGGCGGCCCGAAAGTTCTCCCGCTTCCTGAGGATGGTCAGCCAGGAGAGCCCGGCCTGGAACCCTTCCAGGCAGAGCTTTTCGAAGAGTTTTCGGTCGTCGCCGACCGGCCGGCCCCATTCCTCGTCGTGATAGGCAAGATAGAGCGGGTCGGCGCCCGGCCACGCGCAGCGTATTCCGGCGTCGGATCCGGCGATCAGGCCGTCACGGAGCGTCATATCGGCAACAATTCCAGAACTTTTGCACGTAAGTCTTTTCGGCCGGCGCGCTTGGCTTTATCAAGAGCGCCGGGGATCACCTTGCACAGGATTGCCGCTTTCGCCATGCGCATCGGTCCGACCCTCCTCGTCGCCGTCGCGCTGCTGCTGCCGGCCTCGCCCGGCCGCGCCTTCAGCGACGCGGCGCTGATCGACGGTTTCGTCAGGACGATTTTTGGCTCCGAGTTCCCGACCTGGGGGACCCAGTCCTACAAGGTGAAGAAATATACGCGGCCGGTGCGCTTCTATATCGACGACCGCTCCGCCGCCGGCCGGCGCAGCGAGGCGACGCGCTTCCTGCGCTCGCTGCCGCGCCAGATCAGGGGACTCGACGCGGCGATCGTCGACGATCCGCGGCGGGCGAATTTCCGCATCTTCATCATCGACCGCGTCGACTATAAGAGCATCGTCGCGAGCGAGGTCTATGGCGGCCTCAGCTCCGGCTTCGCGCCCGGCAAATGCCTGGTCCGCGTCATTTCCGGCCGCAACGGCATCGAGCGCTCCGACGCGGTGATCGTCGCCGACGAGGGCGAGTTCCTGTTCAAGCGCTGCCTGGTGGAAGAAATCCTGCAGGGCCTCGGCCCGGTCAACGACGACGCGACGCTCAGCGAGAGCGTCTTCAACGACCGCTCGCGGCATTCGAGCTTCACCGGATTCGACCGGACGCTCCTCAACATGCTCTACCACCCGCGCATCCGCCACGGCATGCGCCAGGCGGAGGCCCAGGCGGTGCTGCCCGCCGTGCTCGCCGACATCGGCCGGCGCGGCTGACATTAACCATAGCGCAAGATCGCCGCATTTTCCCCCGCCCCGCGGCCCGGATTTTACGAAGCGAGAGCGGTTGCCGACTAGCCTCCGCGGACCAGCAGGTCGCTGACAGTCCTCGTTCGGAGTCCAGTCCATGCAGCGCGCGCTTCTCCTCCTCGTCCTGGCTATCCCGTTCTTCGCTTCCGCCGCTTCGGCGGGTTACCGCGCGACGCTGCGCGGCGATCCGCTGATCGACGCGCAATGGGCAGCGCAGCTCCAAGCCCCGCCCGCCGTCTACGGCCGCAATGCCCCGATCGACCTTCGCGGCACGCCGCGCGGCGGCCTCCTCAACATTTTTCTCACGCCGCCCGACGCGGTCGTCCGCGCCCCCGCCGGCGCGCAGCAGCCGCGCGAGGTCGACCCCGCCTTCCTGCCGGCGATCGTCGACTATGCCGGCAAGCATGGCACCGGCACGGTGATCATCGACACCACCGCCCGCTACCTCTACCTCGTCCAGGCGGGCGGCAAGGCGCGGCGCTACGGCGTCGGCGTCGGCCGCGACGGGTTTGGCTGGTCCGGCACGGTGACGGTCGGCCGCAAAGCGGAATGGCCGAGATGGACGCCGCCGGCGGAGATGCGCAAGCGGCAGCCGCATCTGCCGGTCTCCATGGCCGGCGGCCCGGACAACCCGCTCGGCGCCCGCGCCCTCTACCTCCACGATAACGGCCGCGACACGCTCTACCGCATCCATGGCTCCAACGAGCCGTGGACCATCGGCCGCGCCGTCTCCTCCGGCTGTTTCAGGATGCGCAACGAGGACATCGTCGATCTCTATGCGCGCGTGCCGGTAGGCGCCCACGTGGTGGTCCACTAGGCCGGCGCACCGCCCGGCGGCCTGGCGATCGGCCCTCCTCTCCCCTCCGGGCCTCCGGGGAGAGGAAAAAGGCAAGGCGGGCCGGGTTAACCACCTGCCGACAAGGGGCGCGCCTTTTCCTGCTTTTTGAATAAAAACGGCGGCGACGCCCCTGTCGTCTAAAGGCCAGGACGGCAGATGTTCGATCTGCAAATGCCGGTTCAAATCCGGCTGGGGGCGCCAAGGCAGGGATAGCTCAACGGCAGAGCGCCGGGCGTCCAGCCCGGAAGCGCTGGTTCAATTCCAGCTCCCTGCTCCATTTTTTCGGCCCGGTGGGGGAGCGGATACCCGCCGACGGTGCATCGCCGGCTAGCTGCGGTTCAACTCCGCAGCCGGGCCTCCAATATGGGTCCGTCGTTCAGCGGCAAGGACGCCGGATTGTCTATCCGGAAACGCGGGTTCAAATCCCGCCGGGCCCGTGCCTCCCCGCATAGAGCCGCGCTACGCTCGTGACCCTCACCCGCTCGCGTCCCGCGGAATCGCCGTTACATGCACAACGGCCGGCGATCGGTTCCTCACCCGCGAAGCGGGGGAGGGGGACCGCCGAAGGCGGTGGAGGGGGCAAAGGCCGGCCGCCGCGCTTGAACTTGCCCCCTCCACCATGCTGCGCATGGTCCCCCTCCCCCGTCGCTCCGCGACGGAGGAGGAACCAGGCGCCGAGTCAGGTCCCTGCGACGGCGGGTGCTAGGCGGCGTACGCCGCGGCGTTGGCGAGGAGCACCGTGCCGTGTTTTAAGGCCGAAATCTCTTCGGCGCCGCGCCAGCCGGCCAAAAAACCGGGGACGCTTTCGGCCGGCATCGGCCGGGCGAAGAAATAGCCCTGCACCTGGTCGCAGCCGGCGGCCTTCAGGCAGCCCGCCTGCTCGGCGGTCTCCACCCCCTCCGCCACCACCTTCATGCCGAGCGAGCGGCCGAGGCCGAGCACCACCGAGGTGATCGCCTGGCTGGCGGAATCGGTGATCAGGCCGCGGATGAAGGACTGGTCGATTTTTATCACGTCGACGGGGTATTCCTGCAGGTGCGTCAGCGACGCGTAGCCGGTGCCGAAATCGTCGAGGGCGATCTCTATGCCGGCTTTGTGCAGCTCCTGCAGGATCGGGCCGATGGCGCCGGAGCCGCCGCCCAAAAACACCGTCTCGGTGACCTCCAGGCCGAGGCAGGACGGCGGCACCGCGGCGGCCTGCAATTGGCCGAGCACGCGGTTGACCAGGTCGAAGCCGGCAAACTCCGACGACGAGGCGTTGAAGGCGACGCGGCCGAAGGGCAGGCGGCGCTCCTGCCAGGCGGCGAGGTCGGCGATGATCTTGTCCGGCATGCGGCCGCAGAGCGCCCGCGACAGCTCCGGGACGTCGAAGGCGGGGCGCATCGCGCCGGGCGTGCGCAGCCCCTCCGGGTGGTCCCAGCGAAGGAGCGCCTCGAAGCCGACCAGCTGGCCGGTGCGGAGGCAGATCTTTGGCTGGTAGAAGGGCACGATGCGGCCGGCGGCGAGGCCGTCCTTGACCTCGGCGCAGAGCGCGACGCGGCGGCTGCTTTCCTCGCGCAGACTCGCATCGTAGCTGACCAGCAGGTTGCGGCCGCGCGCCTTGGCGGCATAGACGGCGAGGTCGGCGTTCTTCAGAAGCTCCGCGCCGCCGTCGCCTTCGCCGGGAAACACGGTGAGCCCGGCGGAGACGCGCACGGCGATCGCCCGGCCGCCGACGGCCAGCGGCTCGCGGAGCCGCGACAGCAGCCCCTCGGCCCAGCGCTCAGCGACCTGCTTGCCGGCCGCGCGGGGACTTCTTTACCGCCGTCCGGCGACGATCTCCCGGTAGAGGTTTGCGTATTGCTCGGCCGGGCGGTCCCAGCCGACGGCGGCATTCATGCCGTTCCGCTGCAGCGTGCGCCACGTCGCCGGGTGCGCCCGGGCGGCCACCGCGCGCTGCACCGCGCGCCGCAGCCCGGCGGCATTCACCGGGGCGAACTGGAAGCCCGTCGCCACGCCGGCCGAGAGCGCCATCTCGTTGGCGTCGACGATCGTGTCGTTCAGCCCGCCGACCCGCGCCACGATGGGGACCGAGCCGTAGCGGAGCGCGCAGAGCTGCGTCAGCCCGCACGGCTCGAAGCGCGACGGCACCAGGAGCGCGTCGGCGCCGCCCTGGATCAGATGCGCCAGCGCCTCGTCATAGCCGATGAGAATGCCGACGCGCCCCGGCCAGGAAGCGGCGGCGCCGGCAAAACCCTGCTCCAAAGCCGCGTCGCCGGCCCCCAGCAACGCCAGCTGCGTGTCCTCGCCCATGAGAGACGGCAGGGCGTCGAGGAGAACGTCGAGGCCCTTCTGCCAGGACAGCCGGCTGATCACACCCAGGAGCATTGCGCCGGAATCGGCGGCGAGGCCAAGCCGCTCCTGCAGAGCGCGCTTGTTGGTTTGGCGGCGCTCCGGCGTTTTAGGGGAGAAGCGCGCCGGCAGATGCGGGTCGGTTTGCGGGTCCCATACCCCTTCGTCGATGCCGTTGAGGATCCCGGACAGCACAGCGGAGCGGGCCCGCAGCAGGCCATCCAGGCCCATGCCGGCCTCCGGCGTGCAGATCTCGGCGGCATAGGTCGGCGAAACGGTCGTGATGCGATCCGCCAGCTGCAGTCCCGCCTTGAGGAAGCCAATGCCGCCGAAATATTCGACGCCGTCGATGGAGAAGGCGCGGGGAGGCAGGCCGAGGATGGCGAGAAGCTCCGCCGGGAAGCGGCCCTGGAAGGCGAGATTGTGCACCGTCATGACGGTGCCGGGGCGCGCTCCGTCCGAATAGTGGAGATAAGCGGGCGCGAGCCCCGCCTGCCAGTCGTGCGCATGGACCACATCGGGGGCAAAACCTGAAAGAACGCCCTGCCCGATCGCCGCCGCGACCTGCGCCAGGGCAGCAAAGCGCTGGGCGTTGTCCGGCCAGTCGCGGCCGTCGCGGTCCGTATAGGGGTTGCCGGGCCTTGCGTAGAGGTGCGGAGCATCGATTGCATAGATGTTTAGCCCGGCGGCCGTGCCGGCCATAAGCCGTGCGGGCCCGCCGAAGAGACGCGGAAAGGCGTGCGCCTCCTCGGCATCCGGGAGCTTGTCGAGGACGGCGGGATAGCCGGGCAGCAGGGAACGCACCTCGACGCCCTTGCCGGCGAGAGCGCCGGGAAGCGCGCCGGCCACGTCCGCCAGCCCGCCGGTCTTGACGAGCGGAAAGATCTCGGAGGCGACCGAGAGAACCTTCATCCCGGGCTAGTGGACGAGCCGGTCGATCATCGGCTGGGTGATCAGGCAGATGCCGCGCTCGGTGCGGCGGAAGCGCTGCGCGTCGCGCTCCGGATCCTCGCCGATGACCAGATTCTCCGGGATCTTGACGTCGGAATCCACCACGACGTTCGACAGCCGGGCGCCTTGCCCGACTTCTACACGCGGGAGGATGACAGCATTCGTGATGCTTGCGTAGGAATGGACGTGCACGCCCGTGAAGAGCAGCGAGCGAACCACCGGGGAGCCGGAGATGATGCAGCCGCCGGAGACCAGCGAATCCACCGCCTCGCCTCGCCTGCCCGGATCGTTGTGGACGAATTTCGCCGGCGGGGTGATCTCCCCATAAGTCCAGATCGGCCATGCCCGGTCGTAGAGATCGAGCGCCGGCAGCGGGGCCGCCAGGTCGATGTTCGCCTCCCAATAGGCATCGATGGTGCCGACGTCGCGCCAATAGGGCTCGGCCTCGTGCGAGGACCGCACGCAGGAGCGGGCGAAACGATGGGCCACCGCTTTGCCGTTCTTGACGAGGTAGGGAATGATGTCCTTGCCGAAGTCGCGGCTCGATTTTGGATCGGCGGCGTCGCGCTTCAGCTGGTCGATGAGGAAGCGCGTGCGGAAGACGTATATGCCCATGCTGGCCAGGGCGTGGTCGGGGTTGCCCGGTATGCCGGGCGGGTCCTTGGGCTTCTCCAGGAACGACGTGACGCGGTCTTTCTCGTCGACGTGCATCACGCCGAAGCCGGTCGCCTCCATCCGCGGCACTTCGAGACAGCCGACCGTCACGTCGGCATCCTCCTCGCAGTGCTGCCGGAGCATGAATTCGTAGTCCATCTTGTAGACGTGGTCGCCGGCGAGGATGACGATGTATTCGGGCTCGTTGCTCTCGATGATGTCGATGTTCTGGTAGACCGCGTCCGCTGTGCCGGCGTACCACATCGTCTCGGAGACGCGCTGGCTGGCCGGCAGGATATCGAAGGTCTCGTTGCGCTCGGGCCGGAAAAAGTTCCAGCCGCGCTGCAGGTGACGGATCAGGCTGTGCGCCTTGTACTGGGTGGCGACGCTGATCCGCCTGATGCCGGAATTGAGCGCGTTCGACAGCGCGAAGTCGATGATCCGCGATTTTCCGCCGAAGTAGACGGCAGGCTTGGCGCGCTTGTCGGTCAGCTCCATCAGCCGGCTGCCGCGTCCTCCGGCCAGTACATAGGCCATCGCGTCGCGCGCCAGGGGGCGACTCGACATTTCGCCTGCCGGCATGACGATATCCTCCCAGGCCGTTGGTCGGGGCTACTATTCAGGTTCGAGTGGCGAAGAGCAACGGTCAATGAACGCGCTTTCCCGGCGATCAGGGTCGGGGCCTATTAAATTCGGCGGGCAACGCGATGACCGCTTCGAGCCCAGAGAGTACGTTCAGCCGGTCGGCGGCTTGCCAGTGAAAACCGCCAATTGATCGTCGAAAGCACGCTTGTAGGCGGGCCGCGCTTCGCCACGCGCGACATAGGCGGAGAGATTCGGATATTTCTCCAGTATACCCGACCCGTTCAACCTGCGCAGCACTGTCACCATCAGTAGGTCACCGGCGCTGAACGCATCGTTGAGCCAGTCGGCATCGCCAAGTTGCCCGGAAAGGTCGTTCAGCCGTACACGGACGCGATCCTCGAGGATAGGCAGGCGCGCCTCGTACCAGGTCTTGTCGCGTTCCACGAGAGTGGCGATTTCGCGATCAAGGATCGGCGGCTCCACCGTGTTAAGCGCGGCAAACATCCATGTAATCGCGCGCGCCCGGGCATTCGCATCGTCCGGCAGCAGACCCGCATGGCGCTCGGCGATATGGAATACGATCGCCCCCGTCTCGAAGAGGGCAAGATCGCCTTCTTCATAGGTCGGGATCTGCCCGAAAGGGTGAAGCGCACGATGCGCGGGTTCCTTCATCTCACTAAACGAAAGTAGACGAACGTCGTAAGGCTGGCCCACTTCTTCAAGCGCCCAGCGAACGCGCATGTCACGCGCCAGTCCCTGACCGCGATCGGGCGACCGTTCAAAAGCGGTGATGGTGGGGGTCATTGGAACGCTCCTGGCGATCGAGCGCACACGCTTCGTGTCAGCTTGTGTTGCTATTCTCCGCTCTCGCAACGTGCTGCCGAAGCGCACGGTTGATCTCGGTCTGATAGCCGCGTCCTGAAGCATGCTCCTTGAACCAGGACACGATGTCCGCATCCAGCCGGATCGTGACCGCTTGCTTGCGGGGACGGTAGAACTCGCCGCGACGCGCGAGCATCCAGCTTTCCTCCGGGATTTCGGGAATATCGACCGTGTCGATCTGGTCGTCAGGCAGTGCAGCCAGTGCCGCAAGCTGATCGCGCTCGTCTCGACTAAAGTCTTTCCTGCTCATATCGCTTCCTTTCGCGCGGCGTCGCCTTTCGAGCGCTGATGATCCTGACCCGCTCCTCGTCGTCGCGCGACCGGTAGACGTGCACCACAACGAGGAAAACAAGGTGCGCCGCTGCGCCAACGGCGTACCAGCGCTCCTCTTCAGGCTCGGAAAGGTCCGGCAGGACAACATGCAGCGGATCATCCCAAACCCGCATTGCGAGTTCGAATGAGACGCCGTGTTTGGCCAGATTCTGCCGCGCCTTTGCCGGATCCCACTCGAACTTTGCCATTGCGCGCTTACATTATTGTAATGACAAGTGGACAGGCCGACAATCCGTCAACGGCAAGAGTCCTCACTCCGCCAGGCTGCGCATCTCCTCGTAGAGGTCGGATTTGCCTTCGAAACCGATGCCGGGCAGGTCCGGCATGGCGATAAAGCCGTTCTCCACGCGCACCCCGTCGGGGAAGCCGCCATAGGGCTGGAAGAGGTCCGGGTAGGATTCGTTGCCGCCGAGGCCGAGGCCGGCGGCGATGTTGAGCGACATCTGATGGCCGCCATGCGGGATGCAGCGCGACGGCGACCAGCCGTGGCTTTTCAGCATGTGGAGCGTCCTCAGATATTCGACGAGGCCGTAGCTCAGCGCGCAGTCGAATTGCAGCCAGTCGAGGTCGCTGCGCATGCCGCCGTAGCGGATGAGGTTGCGCGCGTCCTGCATGGAAAAGAGGTTCTCGCCCGTCGCCATCGGCTTCGGGTAATGCTCGGCCAGCTCCGCCTGCAGCGCGTAGTCGAGCGGATCGCCCGCCTCCTCGTACCAGAACAGGTCATATTGCGAGAGCGCCTTCGCATAGGCGACGGCAGTCTCCAGATCGAAGCGGCCGTTGGCATCGACGGCGAGGCTCTGCCCCTGGCCGAGCATGGCGAGCACCGCCTCGATCCGCTTCAGATCGTCACGCAAGGGTATGCCGCCGATCTTCATCTTCACGACGGAATAGCCGCGGTCGAGATAGCTCTGCATCTCCTGCCGCAGCTTGTCGAGATCCTTGCCGGGATAGTAGTAGCCGCCGGCGGCATAGACGAAGACGCGCGGGTCTGCGTGGCCATCGCCGTAGCGCTCGGCGAGCAGGCGAAACAGCGGTTTTTGGGCGATCTTCGCCACCGCGTCCCATACCGCCATGTCGATGGTGCCGATGGCCACCGAACGTTCGCCGTGGCCGCCGGGCTTCTCGTTGCGGAACATGGCGGCCCAGATGCGGTGCGGATCGAGGTTGTCGCCTTCGTCGTTCAGCAGTCGTTCAGGCGGGGCATCCAGGATCCGCGGGACGAACCGCTCGCGAATGAGGGAGCCCTGGCCATATCGGCCGTTGGAATTGAAGCCGTAGCCGATGACCGGCCGGCCGGCGCGGGTCACGTCCGTCACGACCGCCACGAGGCTCAACGTCATCTTCGAGAAATCGATGTAGGCATTGGCGATCGACGAGGCGATCGGAACAGTGCGTTCCCTGATTTCGACGATGCGCAAGGGTCGGTCCTCCGTCAGCGGAGCACTTTTATACGAGCCGCGGCACAACCGGCAGGGTCTTTCGGACCGGCTTGCAGAAATCGCGGCGTTTGGGGGAAACACTTAGCGCACGGATTTCGCTTGAATCGTGCGAACCGGCCGGCGAAAGCTGCGGGTCCCGACTCTGCGACCGCCGATCGGGTGCGGGGCTCAAATGCTGGTTGCCGCACCCTTCCAGGCCCAGAACGGCGTCACGCTGCAGTCAAGGATCGATGCTTGAACGATATTGGACGACCCGCTCCTGACGCCAAGCCGGCCAGCTCTCGCACGCCGTTCGGCACGGCGGACGTGGAGAGCGCAAAGAGCGCCATCCTGGCCAAGTTGAGGCTGGCCGTCGGCAAGACGCCGGAAACCGCCAGCGAGCGCGACTGGCTGATCGCCACGGCGCTTTCGGTGCGCGACCACGTGGTGGACCCGTGGTTCCAGACGAACCGGCGGACGCGGACCGAGGATCGCAAACGCGTCTACTACCTCTCGCTGGAATTTCTGTTCGGCCGGCTGCTGCGCGAGATGCTGTACAATCTGGGCCTCGCGGAGATTTATGACGCCGCTTTGGGCGACCTGGGAGTCGACCTCGAGCGGTTGCGGCTTGCCGAGCCCGACGCGGCGCTCGGCAATGGCGGCCTTGGCCGTCTCGCGGCATGCTTCATGGACAGCATGGCGACGTTGTCCATCCCAGCCCGCGGCTACGGCATCCGCTACGACCATGGCCTGTTCCGTCAGGTCATCAAGGACGGCGTCCAGCAGGAATATCCGGAGGATTGGCTGTCCTTCGGCAACCCCTGGGAATTCGAGCGGCCGGAGGTCACCCATGACATTCACTTCGGCGGATCGGTAGAGACGATCCGCACCGCGGCCGGCGAAGCGACCTCGGTGTGGCAGCCGGAAGAGACGATCGAGGCCGTCGCCTACGACACGCCGATGGTCGGCTGGCGGGGCCGGCATGTGAACACGCTCCGGCTGTGGTCGGCGCGGGCCGTCGACCCGCTCCGCCTCGATGTGTTCAACAGCGGCGACCACCTCGGCGCGTTCACGGAACAGGCGCGAGCCGAAGCGATCTCCAAGATCCTCTATCCCAGCGACGCCACCTCCGCCGGCCAGGCGCTGCGCTTTCGTCAGGAATATTTCTTCGTCTCCGCCTCGCTGCAGGACCTCGTCAACCGGCACATGCGCATGTACGGCGACATCCGCTCGCTGCCCGACAAGGCCGCCATCCAGCTCAACGACACGCATCCGAGCGTCGCCGTGGCGGAGCTGATGCGCATCATCGTCGACGTCCGCGGCATTGCCTGGGACGAAGCCTGGGACATCATTGTGCGGACGCTGTCCTACACGAACCACACGCTGCTGCCGGAGGCGCTGGAGACCTGGCCGGTGCCGCTGTTCGAGCGCCTGCTGCCGCGGCACATGCAGATCATCTACCAGATCAACGCGCGGCATCTCGAGGAGCTGAAGACGAGCGGCCTCGGCGGCGACGAATACCTTGCATCGGTGTCGCTCATCGATGAACGCCACGGGCGCCGTGTGAAGATGGGCCACCTGGCCTTCGTCGGCTCGCACAAGGTCAACGGCGTCTCGGCCCTGCACAGCGAACTGATGCGCAAGACGGTTTTTCGCGACCTCCACAGGCTTTATCCCGAGCGGATCTGCAACGAGACGAACGGGATCAATCTCCGGCGCTGGCTGCACCAGGCCAATCCGGGCCTGACCCGGCTGCTTGTCGAGAACTGCGGCGAAGCCGTCCTCGACGATCCAGGCCTCCTGGAGAGATTTTCCGACGTCGCGGACGATCCGGCCGTGCAGGAGGAGCTCGCTGCCGTCCGCCTCGCCAACAAGCTGACGCTGGCGCGCGCCATTCGCGACCGGCTGGGCACAGCGGTCGATCCGAGCGCGCTGTTCGACGTCCACATCAAGCGCATCCACGAATACAAGCGCCAGCTGCTGAACCTGCTGGAGGCGATCGCTCTCTACGATGCCATCCGGACGAACCCTGCGGGCAATTTTGTGCCGCGGGTGAAGATTTTCGCCGGCAAGGCGGCGGCGACCTACGCCCAGGCGAAGCTGATCATCCGGCTGGCCAACGACGTCGCCAAGGTCATGAATGACGACCCCGCCGTGCGCGACCTGCTCAAGGTGGTGTTCCTGCCGAACTACAATGTGAGCCTGGCCGAAGAGATCATGCCGGCGGCCGACCTCTCCGAGCAGATCTCCACCGCCGGCATGGAGGCGTCCGGCACGGGCAACATGAAGCTCGCCTCGAACGGAGCGCTGACGATCGGCACGCTCGACGGCGCGAACATCGAAATCCGCGACAGGGTGGGCGGGGACAATATCTTCATCTTCGGCCTGACCGCTGCGGAGGTTCAGGAACGCTACCGGACCGGCTTCAATTCGGCCGCCCAGATTGCCGGATCGGCGAGGCTTCGGTCGGCGGTCGATCTGCTCGCCTCCGGCGCGTTTTCGCCCGAGGAGCCCGATCGCTACGAGCCGCTGCTCTTCGCCCTCCGGCATTACGACACGTTCATGGTGACCGCGGACTTCGACGACTATTACGCCACCCAGCGGCTGATCGACGCCCGCTGGGGGGATCGTAGGGCGTGGTGGCGCTCCAGCATCCTCAACACGTCGCGCATGGGCTGGTTCTCCTCCGATCGCACGATCCGCGCCTATGCCGAGGAGATCTGGGATGTGCCCGTCGGGGCTTCCGCGGCGCGAAGCGGATTGACGGGCTGAGGCATCCGTCTTTCAGCGCGATGCGCCCCTGGAACAAGCATTCCTGGTTTACCCGGCTGAAACCCCGCTCCCCTAAAGCGGATGGGACATTCACGCGACCGAGGCTCATGCGCCAAGAACCGCCACCCGCCGCGCTCGCCGTCCGCGGGCTCAGGAAGAGCTTCGAACGCCCAGCCGTCGACGGACTCGATCTGATCGTGCGCGCCGGCGAGTTCTACACGCTCTTAGGCCCGAACGGCGCGGGCAAGACGACGACGTTGCGGCTCATTGCCGGGCTGCTCAGACCGGATGGCGGATCGATCCGGGTCTTCGGGGTGGATGCGTTGGCCGACCCGGTGGCCGCCAAGCGGATCATGGCCTGGGTTTCCGACGAGCCGATGATCTACGACAAGCTGACCCCTTATGAGAACCTGGAGTTCGTCGCCGGGCTCTGGGGGATCGACGGGGCGTCGGCCCAGGCCCGCGCCGCCGAGCTCGTCGGCCGGCTGGGGCTCGGCCAGCATGCGCATGAGCGCTGCGAAGGCTTATCCAAGGGGATGCGCCAGAAGGTGGCTCTCGCCGGGGCGCTGGTCCACGAACCGAAATTCATAATCCTCGACGAGCCTTTGACCGGACTGGATGCGGGCTCCGCCCGAGCGGTGAAGGACGTGCTGCTCGCCCGCGTGCGCGGCGGCGCTACGGTGCTGATGACCACCCACATCCTGGAAGTGGCCGAGCGCATGGCGGAGCGGATCGGCGTGATCGCCGGCGGCAGGCTTATCGCCGAGGGCACGCTCGACGATCTCCGCCGCCGCGCCGGGGGCAACGACACCAGTCTGGAAGACATCTTTCTGACGCTGGTCGCCGAGCCGGCCGCGGCGGCATGAGCGAGCCGGGCTCGCTCCTCTGGATCGCGCGGCACGAGCTCCGCCTGGCGTGGCGCGACTGGCTCGGCCTCTTCGCCTGGGGCAGGCAGGGCCGCGTCTGGGCGGTTGGAGCGGTCATCGTCGCCGTTGCCGGGGCAATGCATCTCCTCGCCTATCACCTGATCGGCCGATCTGCGCCATCTGGCATCGACCCGGAGCGCGCGACGCTGATCCTGGTGACCGGTTGCGCGCTGCTCGCCTGGTCGCTGACGCTGTCGCAGGCCATGGAGATGGTGACCCGCGCCTTCTATGCGCGCGAGGATCTCGACCTCGTCCTGTCGTCGCCAATCTCGGCTCGCAAGGTGTTTGCCGTGCGGATCGCGGCAATCGCGCTGTCGACCATCTCGCTCGCCGTGCCGCTCGGCGCGCCGTTCATCAACGCCCTCGCCTATTCCGGCGGGCCACGCTGGCTCGGCGCCTACGGTGTGGTCGTAGCCATGGGACTGGCCGCTTCGGCGCTGGCGGTGGGGCTCACCGTCGGCCTGTTCCGCCTTCTCGGCCCGCGGCGGACGCGGCTCGTCGCCCAGATCATCGCGGCGGTGGTCGGAGCCGTCTTCGTGATCGGCGTGCAGGCCTTGGCGATCCTCTCCAGCAACACATTGTCGCGCATCGCTGCACTCCAATCGGAAGCGCTGAGAATGCTGGCGCCGGGCCCGGAGAGCGGCTTCTGGTGGCCGGCGCGCGCCATCATGGGAGATCTTTCCGCCCTGCTCGGCGTCGTCGCAATAAGCGCCGCCATGCTTGTCGCGGCCGTCGCGATCTTCTCGGGACGCTTCGGCGAGCACGCCACCGCCGCCGCCGGCGTTTCCGCTGCGTCGGTGCGGCAGCGCACTCGCAAGCCCCTGTTCCGGCCAACGACGCCCGCCCGCATGCTGCGCCGCAAGGAATGGACGCTGCTCAGGCGCGATCCATGGCTGGTGTCGCAGACGCTGATGCAGGTGCTTTATCTGCTGCCGCCGGCGCTGCTGCTGTGGCGGAATTTCAGCGGCGAGGCCGGCGCCCTTGTCGTGCTCGTCCCCGTCTTCGTGATGGCGGCGGGGCAGCTCGCCGGCGGGCTCGCCTGGCTGGCCGTGTCGGGCGAGGACGCGCCGGACCTCGTGGCTACCGCGCCGATCTCCCCCGCAAGCCTGCACCGCGCCAAGCTGGAGGCGGTGATCGGCGCCATCGCTTTGATCATGCTGCCCTTCGTCGCCGCCTTCGCGCTTGTTTCGCCGCGGAGCGCGCTGGTCACCGCGGGCGGCATCGTGGCGGCCGCCGCCGCGGCGACCTTGATCCAGCTGTGGTTCCGCAAGCAGGCGAAACGGAGCCACTTCCGCCGCCGCCAGACGTCTTCGCGGATGGCGACCTTTGCGGAGGCGTTCTCCTCGATCTCCTGGGCGGCCGCCGCCGGACTCGCCGCCAACGGCACCTGGCTCGCTTTGTTTCCCGCTCTGCTGGCTTTCGCGGTCCTCGCCGGGGCCAA
Source organism: uncultured Alphaproteobacteria bacterium (assembly GCA_963846475.1). GTDB lineage: Bacteria > Pseudomonadota > Alphaproteobacteria > Rhizobiales > Afifellaceae > DASWJZ01. Next base: position 1,905,847 of record CAWJVZ010000004.1, read on the forward strand.
GCTGGTCAGCCCGCGCTGAACGACAGGATTAAGCGGCGACCCAGTGGCCCTCGCCGACATCGCGCAGCACGAGACGCGCGACGCTCGCGCCGAGCGGCAGCACGGCGCTGGCCGGCTCCCCGGTCAGGCCGCGCCGGTCGCGCCGGCGCGCCGGGTCGGCGATCGGCACCGCCTCGAGGAGGCGCTTTGTATAAGCGTGGCGCGGATCCTCGAAAACCTGGCGGCGCGTGCCCATCTCGACGATCTGGCCGAGATACATGACGGCGACGCGGTGGCTGATCTGCTCGACCACCGCCATATCGTGCGAGATGAAGAGATAGGCCACGCCGAGCTCGTCCTGCAGCTCCTGCAGGAGGTCGAGCACGCGGGCCCGCACGGAGACGTCGAGCGCCGAGACGCTCTCGTCGGCGACGATGATTCTTGGCGACAGCGCCAGCGCGCGGGCGATGGCGATGCGCTGGCGCTGGCCGCCGGAGAATTCGTGCGGATGGCGGCGCATCTGCTCCGGCGTCAGCCCAACGCGGCGAAACAAAGCGGCGACGCGGTCGGCGACCTCGCTTGCCGACGCTATGCCGTGAATCACCAGCGGCTCGGCGACGAGATCGCCGACATTCATGCGCGGGTCGAGCGAGCCGTAGGGATCCTGGAACACCATCTGGATGTTGCGCCGCACCGCCTTCATCTTTCGGGCGCCGAGCCCGCGCGTCGCCTCGCCGGCGATACGTATGTCGCCGTCCCATTTCACCAGGCCAAGCAGCGCCTTGCCGGTCGACGACTTGCCACAGCCGGACTCGCCGACCAGAGCAAGGGTCTCGCCGGGCTGGAGATCGAATGACACGCCCTCCACCGCATGCACGCGCGCCACGGGCCGCTGCAGGATGCCGCCCCTGATGTCGAAGCCGACGGTGAGATCCCGCACGTTCAGGACAGGCTGGGCGGCCTCCGCGGATTCCTGCGCGGCGCTACGGGCGCGAAGCGGCGCTGGCCGTCCCGCCATTGAACCGAGGCGCGGGACGGCGTGGAGCAGCGCCCGTGTATAATCCGCCTGCGGCTCGTAAAAAATCCGCTTCACCGGGCCCGCCTCGACCCTGCGACCCTCATGCATGACGACGACGCGGTCGGCCATTTCCGCGACGACGCCCATGTCGTGGGTGATCAGGATGACGGCCGTGCCGAAGTCGCGCTTGAGGCCGCGGATCAGCTCCAGGATCTGCGCCTGGACGGTGACGTCGAGCGCCGTGGTCGGCTCGTCGGCGATCAGCACCTTTGGGCGCCCGGCGAGCGCCATAGCGATCATGACGCGCTGGCGCATGCCGCCGGAAAGCTCGTGCGGATATTGCTTCAGCCGCCGCTCCGGTTCGCCGATGCGCACCGCCGCCAGTGCCTCCAGCGCTGCCGCGCGCGCTGCCGCCCGGCCGATCTCGCGATGCGCGCGGATCGCCTCGACGAGCTGCCGGCCCACGCTCAGCACCGGGTTCAGCGAGGTCATCGGCTCCTGGAACACCATGGCGACGTCGCCGCCGCGCACCTGCCGCATCTCGGCTTCCGGAAGCGCCGCGAGATCGCGGCCGCCGAGCAGGATTTTTCCGCCGGCGATCCGTGCCATCGGCTCCGGCAGGAGGCGCATGATGGAGAGCGCCGTCATGGATTTGCCGGAACCGGATTCGCCGGCGATGCAGAGCGTCTCGCCGGCGGCGAGATCGAAGGAGAGATCGTCGACGACGACACGCGACCCTTCAAACGTCGCCACCTCGGTGGTGAGGTTTTGAATGGACAGGACGGGGGTGGAGGGGTCGATCATGACGCAGCACTCGTAGCCCGGATGAAGCGGAGCGCAATCCGGGGTTTTCGAACCAGCGCCGCTCCCGGATTTCGCTGACGCTCCATCCGGGCTACGAGGGCGGCGTCACTCGAACACGACCCGCGGGAAATAGAACGACACCACCCAGTTGGGCATGTCGACGATTTCGCTGATGCGGAGATCCGCGCAGACGGAGCAGAGCATGTAGGCGTCGACGGGCGCCAGGCCGTGGCGGGCCGACAGCAGGTCGACCATCTGCATGACCGCCGAGCGGGCTCCCTGCATCAGATCGGGACCGACGCCGGTCGTCACCTCATAGCCTTTGCCGTCGAGGTGGCGCGTGACCGGACCGGCGGTGGTGAAGCGCGGTGTCTTGAGGTTCGCCCGCTTCTCCACATCGAAGGTGAGGGCCACGCTCATCGGGCTCTCGATCGCCGTGCCGCAGACCTCGCCGTCGCCCTGCACCGCGTGGGTGTCGCCGACCGAGAACAGCGCCCCCTCCACCTCTACCGGCAGATAGAGCAACGTGCCGGCCGCGAGATCGCGAATGTCGAGATTGCCGCCGACGCGCCGCGGCGGCACGACGGAGTGCAGGCCCGGCTCGGCCGGGGCGAGGCCGATCGTCCCGGCGAAAGGTTTTAGCGGCACCCGAGCATTCGAGGAGAACAGCGCAGGTTCATTGCCCGCGACGTCATAGGACCAGAGGTGCAGGGCCGGCTCGGGAAACTGATCGGCCAGCAGCCCGAAGCCCGGGATGTTGGCCGTCCAGCCGAAGCCGGACGGCCGAAAATCCCGGATCGTAACCTTGAGCGCGTCCCCCGGCTCGGCGCCTTCGACAAAAATCGGCCCGGTGACCGGGTTGATCCTGCCGAAATCGAGCGACGCGATGTCGGCCAGCGCACTCCCCCGCGTCAGCTGGCCGCCCGACGCGTCGTTGCACTCGAATTCCAGCGTCGTGCCCGGCGCCACGCGCGCCACCGGCGGGAGCGAATTGTCCCAGCCGAAATGATGATGGCGCGCGTGGATCGTGTGGTCGTGCCTATTGGGCATCGGTCACGAACACGTTGTCGTAGGCGATCGGGATATGCACGGGGTCGACATAGAGCGAGGGATCGCCGCCCATGCGCGGCGAATGCATGGTGAAGCGCTGCTCGTTGAAGACCGGCGCCCAGGGCGCGTCCTCCATGATCTTGGTAAAAATCGAGCTCCACAGCGCTTCGCGCTCGGCCTTCTTCGCGGGATCGACCATGGCGTCGGCTTCGGCCGCCTGCTTGTCGAGCTCCTCGTTGCAATACCAGGCCCAGTTCCAGCCGCCCTGCACGGCGCCGCCGCAGCCCAGAATCGGCCCATAAAAATTCGACGGATCCGGAAAATCGGCGATCCAGGCCATACCGCCCGACCAGATCATCGGCGCCGAGCCGTTGCCGCCGGCCTCGATGACGTTCGCCTGGGCGAGCGATTTGATCTCAGCCTGGATGCCGATCGCCGCCAGATCCTGCTGGATCGCCTGGGCGATGCGCGGATTGGGATCGGTGTTCATGGCGTAAAGCTCGGTGGCGAAGCCCTCTGGATGGCCGGCCTCGGCGAGCAGCGCCTTCGCTTTCTCGGGATCATAGGCGTAGCCCTGATAGTCTTTGGCGTAGCCCGGCATGGTGGGCGGCAGCGGCTGGTTGGCCGGCACCGCGCGGTTGTTGATGATGCGGACGATGCGATCCTTGTTGATGGCCATGTTCACGGCCTGGCGGACTTTTGCGTTGTCGAACGGCGGCTTGGTGACGTTCATCGTGACATAGCCGGTGTGCAGCTGGCCGCCTTCGACGATCCAGTCCTTGTATTGCGGGTCGTCCTTGACCTGCAGGAACTGCGCGGGCGGGATGCCGTCGCCGAGGATGTCGACCTCGCCCTGCTGCAGGCGGAGCAGCGCCACGTTCGGCTCCTGGCCGATCTCGAAGGTGATCCGGTCGAGGTTGGGCACGCCCTCGCGCCAGTAATCCGGGTTCTTTTCGAAGACGAGGCGCTGGCCGAGCGTCCACTCGGCGAGCTTGTAGGCGCCGGTGCCGACGGGATTCTTGCCGAAATCGGCGCCGTGCTCCTCGACCGCTTCCTTCGGTACGACATGGGCGAAATTGATCGCCATGACATGCAGGAAGGTGGCGTCGGGCCGCGACAGCTCGAATTTTATGGTCTGCGGATCGACGACCGTGATGCCTTCCAGCTCCGTCGCCTGCCCGCCCGCCACGGCCTCATGCCCCTTGATCGATGCGAAGAAGCCGGCACCGGGACTTTGGGTGGCCGGGTTCACCACCCGCTCGATCGAATATTTGACGTCCTCGGCCGTCATCTCGCGCCCATTGTGGAATTTCACGCCGGGGCGGAGCTTGAAGGTGAAGGTCATGCCGTCGGGAGAAATCTCGTAGCTCTCGGCGAGGTCGGTCCGGAGCGTCGAGGTGCCCGGCTCGTAATCCATCAGCCCGTCGAACAGGCTCTTGATCATCGACCAGTTCTGCCAGTCGTAGCCGATGGCCGGATCGAGCGTCGCCACGTCGTCCTTGTAGGTGACGACGATCTCGCCGCCCTGCGGGTCCTGCGCCAAGGCCGGCGCCGCGACGGCGAGCGCCAGCGCGGCGACGCCTGAATAAAGAAGCTTTCTCATAGTCCTCCCCTTTTTTGATTGACGAACGATTCCGGAGCGTAGCCCGGATGGAGCGGCAGCGAAATCCGGGACGTCAACCCACATGCGCCGCATCCCCGCATTGCGCTTCGCTCCATGCGGGCTACGAGTCATCTCAGCTTGATGCGCGGGTCGATCAGCGGCGCGATCAAGTCGGCGACGAGGTTGCCAATGACGATGGCGCAGGCGGAGACCAGCGTCACCCCCATGATGATCGGAATGTCGATGCGCTGGATGGCCTGCCAGGCGAGCTGGCCGATGCCGGGCCAGCCGAAGACGCTCTCCACCACGACGATGCCGCTCATGAAGATGCCGATGTCGATGCCGATCATGGCGACGATCGGCAGCAGCGCGTTGGGCAGCGCGTGGCCGAGCACGACCTGCCAGCCCGGCAGGCCCTTGGCCCGCGCCGTGCGGACATAGTCCTGGCGGAGCACGTCGAGCATGGAGGAGCGCATCATGCGGGCATACCAGCCGGCGCCGAGGAGCCCGAGGGTGAGCGCCGGCAGGACGAGGTGGGCGAAGGTGCCGTAGCCGCCGATCGGGAACCAGCCGAGTTTCACGGCAAAGACGTAGAGGAGCAGGATGCCGACGACGAATTGCGGCGCCGAGACGCCGATGAAGGAAAGCACCATCAGCACCTGGTCGGCGGTGCGGCCGCGCTTGAGCGCTGCAATGATCCCCATCGTGAGGCCGAGGATCAGCTCGCAGAAGATCGCGCCGGCCATCAGTAACAGCGTCGCCGGCAGGCGCGAGGCGATCAGCTCGGAGACTTCGCTCCGCTGCAGATAGGAGCGGCCGAGGTCGCCTTGGGCCAGGCGGAGCAGGTAGTTCCAGTATTGCTGGTAGAAGGGCAGGTCGAGGCCGAGCTGGCGGCGGATGTTTTCCACCATCTCCGGCGTCGCCATGCCCCGGCCGGCGATCTGGCGGGCCGGGTCGGCCGGCAGCACGAACAGCAGGAAGAAGGTGACCAGCGTGATGCCGATCAGGATCAGCATCGCCTGCAGAAGCCGCCGGGCGAGATAGGCGGGCATCGGTCAGTAGCGCCCCTTCTGCGTCGGATCGAGGATCTCTCGAAGCGCGTCGCCGACCAGGTTGAAGGCGAGAGCCAGCAGGATGATGCAGATGCCGGGAAAGAAGACCAGCCAGGGCGCCGAGGTGAAATAGGTCTGGTTCTCGAAGATGATGTTGCCCCAGGAGGGCGTCGGCGGCTGCACGCCGATGCCGAGGAAGGAGAGCGTCGCCTCCAGGAGCACGGTGGTGGAGATGCCGAGCGTGCCCCAGACGATGAGGGTGGGGAAGAGGTGCGGCAGGATGTGGCGGAAGAGGATCCGCAGCGGCCCGGCGCCGAGCGCCCGCTCCGCGTCGATGAACTCGCGCTCGGCCAGCGAGCGCGTCTCCGTGTAGACGATGCGGGCGATCTGCACCCAGTTCACCAGCGCGATCACCAGCGCCACGATCCACAGGCTCGGCCGGAACATGGCCGCCAGCACGATGGCGAGGAGCAGCGCCGGGAAGGCCATCATCAGATCGGTGAAGCGCATCAGCACCGTGCCGACGAAACCGCGGAAGAAGCCGGCGACGATGCCGACCAGCGCGCCGATCGCCACGGCGATGCCGTTGGCGACCACGCCGATGACGAGCGAGGTGCGGGCGCCATGGATCAGGCGGGAGAGGAGATCGCGGCCGAGGAGGTCCGTGCCGAGCAGGAATTCTGGGTTCGGCGGCAGCGGCGCCCCCTCCAGCGTCAGCCCGTCAAAAATCTGCTCGGCGGGATCGTAGGGGGCGACCAGAGGGGCGGCGGCAGCGAGGACGGCGACCAGCACGACGATGACCACGCCGAAGAGCGCGAGCTTCCGCCGCGCCAGCCGCGCCAGCACGCCGCCGCTCGGCGAGGGACGCGGCAGCGCCGGATGCGCCGGTTCCGGAAGGGGCGTGGAAGCCATGCTACGGCAATGCGGTTAATCGGGAAGGGGATCGTTGTCCATGCGGGTGCAGGTCCGCATGCGTCAACTGCGGCGGTGCGAAATCGTGGCCGGATCGTGGCAGCGCTGCCACATCGTCCGCAAAATCGCACGAGCCCCGCTCGTCATCCGGAACGAATTCTTGCGTCCTCTTAACGGGTTGGCCAAACAATCTCGACCACAATTCGGCTCGCGACCTTTCCGGAGATTCCATGAAAAAGCTGGCTTTGCTCGCCGCCGCTGTTGCGTTTGGCATCTCTCTCGTCGAGGCCTCCGGCGCCTTTGCCGCGGCCGGCGCGAGCCGGTTCTTCGATCCGATCACCCGCAGCTGGGTGGAATACGGGCCGAGCATTGGCGGGGGCGGCAAGCGCGCCAATCCGGTGCCGCGCGAAATCGTCGCCTATGACGGTCCCTATGGGCCGAACACCATCGTCATCGATACGTCCGAGCGGCGCCTCTACTTCGTGCAGGGCGACGGCACGGCGATCAAATACGGCGTCGGCGTCGGCCGGGAGGGCTTTCAGTGGGCCGGCACCAACAAGATCACCCGCAAGGCGGAATGGCCGGGCTGGACGCCGCCGGCGGCGATGCGCCAGCGCCGCCCGGACCTGCCGGCCTACATGGAGGGCGGACCGGCGAACCCGCTCGGCGCGCGCGCCATGTATATCGGCTCGACGCTCTATCGCATCCACGGCTCCAATGAGCCTTGGACCATTGGCCAAGCCGTTTCCTCCGGCTGCATCCGCATGGTCAACGAGGACGTCACGCACCTCTACGACATGGTGCAGGTCGGCACCCGGGTGGTCGTGCAGAACTGAGCTAGTACCCGCTTTCGCACGAACCGGACTCGGCGTCTGGTTCCTCCTCCGTCGCGGAGCGACGGGGGAGGGGGACCATGCGGAGCATGGTGGAGGGGGCAAGTTCAAGCGCGGCGCCCGGCACTCGCCCCCTCCACCGCCTTCGGCGGTCCCCCTCCCCCGCTCCGCGGGTGAGGAACCGATCGCCGCATCGTTGCCCCATTTGGCTGCGGCGCAGGCTTCACGCCGCGGCCCATGCCGCGGCGCGGTTCGCGGCGAGGATGTTGGTGCGGAACAGCCTGGCGCATTCGTCCCAGGTGAAGCGCTCGGCGAAAGCGCGCGCCGCGCTGCGCGGCAGATCGAGCGCCGCAAGAGCCGCCTTGCGGAGATCGCTGTCGAGCACTCCTACCTGAGGATCGGTGATCAGATCCACGGGCCCGCTGACCGGAAAGGCGGCGACCGGCACGCCGGAGGCCAGCGCCTCCAGCATCACATTGCCGAAGACATCGGTGAGGCTGGGAAAGACAAAGACATCCGCCGCCGCATACGCCCGGGCAAGCTGCTCGCCATGCAGAACGCCGAGGAAATGCACCTCGGGATAGGCGCTCGACAGCGCGGCGCGCGCCGGCCCGTCGCCGACCACCACCTTCGAGCCCGGCAGGTCGAGGCGGAGGAATGCTTCGAGGTTCTTCTCCACGGCCACGCGGCCGACATAGAGGAAGACCGGGCGAGGCAAGCCCAGATCGGCGCCGGGGCGCGGCCTGAACAGTTTTTGGTCGACGCCGCGCGACCACCGCATGAGATTGCGGAAGCGCCTTTGTTCGAGCTCTGCTTGCACCGAGGGCGTCACCACCAGGCAGCCGAGCCCGGCGTTGTGGAATCGGCGCATGTAGGCGTAGCCCCACGACACCGGCACCGGCACGCGCGCGGACACATATTCCGGGAATTTTGTGTGGTAGCTCGTAGTGAAGCCCACGCCCCGGGCCATTGCGTGGCGGCGCGCCAGCACTCCCAGGGGGCCCTCAGTGGCGATGTGGAGAAAGTCGGCCCGGCTTGCCTCGATCAGCCTGGCGACCTCGCCCGGGCGGGCAAGCGACAAACGAAGCTCCGGATAGGTCGGGCAAGCAAAGGTGCGGAAGCGGTCGGGGGCGATAATTGTCACCTCGTCGCCCCACTCGCCGAGGATGCGGACGAGCCGATCCAGGCAATTCACCACGCCGTTCACTTGCGGGAACCAGGCGTCCGTGACGAGGGCAAGCCGCATCGGCAGATTATTCAGGCGGCCAGAGGCTCGCGTTTCGACCGCAGCGCTCTCGGCCAGTTTTGGGCCGAGGGCTCGGTCCAACGGATGATCTCGAAGCTTCCATCATGATGCTCGACCAGAGCCGTGCAGCTTTCCACCCAATCGCCGCAATTGTGGTAGGCGATGCCGATGTCCTCGCGCATGGCGGGGTAGTGAATGTGGCCGCAGATCACGCCGTCGACGCTGCACTCGCGCGCCTCGCGGACCAGCGCCTCCTCGAAAGCGCCGATGAAGTTCACCGCATTCTTCACCTTGAGCTTCGCCCACGCCGACAGCGACCAATAAGAGAAGCCGAGCCGGCGGCGGGTGAGGTTCACATAGGTGTTTAGGGCAAGCGCCGTGGCGTAGGCCCAGTCGCCGAGGAACGCCAGCCAGCGGGCATGACGCACGACGACATCGAACTGGTCGCCGTGGATGACAAGGAGCCGCCGCCCGTCCGCCGCTTCATGGAACGCCCGGTCGCACAACTCGATGCCGCCGAAATGGGTATCGAGGTAGTCGCGCAGGAACTCGTCGTGATTGCCCGGTATGTAAACGATCCGCCCGCCCTTGCGGGCAAGGCGGAGGATTTTCTGGGCGAGGTCGTTATGCGATTGGGGCCAGTACCAGGTCCGCTTCAGACGCCAGCCGTCGATGATGTCGCCGACCAGGTAGACGGTTGCGGCCTCGTGGCAGCGGAGAAAATCGAGGAGGAGCTCCGCCTGACAACCACGCGTGCCAAGATGCACATCGGATATGAACAGCGTGCGGAATTGGCGCACGGCCGGCTCTGTGGGCATGGCGCTCACAATGGCATGCCTCTACCACGATTCCCGTTTCGCTCTCATGACGCCACAGAATGGGCGCTGCGGCAACCTCTCGCGCTGCAAAACGAAAGGGCCGGCACATCGCCGGCCCCTGCTGCCCTGGCGCGTATCGCGCCTCAGTATTTGACCACCATCTGCTGGTCCGGCGCCGGCGGCGCCGGCGGCGGCGTGGCGCCGAGCCTCACCTTCACGGAAGCCGCGATGATATGGACGTGCGAATCCGCCTCGCCGAAGAAGAAGCCGTTGGCATCCGGTCCGTCGCCGCCGAAATCCTCGGAAGCAAGCAGATCCGCCTCCTCGGCCTTGATGAAGGTGTAGCCTAGATCGAAGGAGAAGCGCTCGCTCGCCTTGAAGGTGGCGCCGGCGGAGAGCCAGATGCGGTCGCTGTCGGGCAGGCGGTACGGCCTGTTCTCCTCGTCGATCGGCGACAATTCGTAGCCGATGCCGGCGCGCAAAGCGAGGCGCTCGGTCACGTCGAACTCGCCGCCGAGCGAGAAGAACCAGCCGTCGTTCCATTCGAAGGGCAGCGGCTCCTCGACGTCGTCGAACGTCAGCGTCGCTTCCTCGAAGCGGCTCCAATTCGACCATTCCGCACCGGCCATGATGCGGAAGCGGTCGGTGATCCGCTGGCGGATGCCGAAAGTCACGATGTCGGGCAGGTCGAAATCGTCGAGCGAGGAATTTGCCGAAACACCGTCGATCGTGACCTCGCCGTCGAGGTCGTGGTTGATGAACGAACGATAGCCCAGGCCGATCTCGGTGCCCGGCATGGGCGTGATCAACACGCCGGCCGTGAGACCGAAGCCGAAATCGTCCCCGTCGATCTGGTCTATGACTGGGGTGCTGGGAGTCGACTGGTCGGTCAGGCGGAGGTCGATGAACTGGATCTGCGCGCCCAAGCCCAGGGTCAACCACTCGGTCACCTCGACGGAGAGCGCCGGGTTGACGTTCAGCGAAAAGATGTCGGATGTTCCGGAGATGCCAAAGTCACGAAGCGGCGAATTGTCGGTGTAGTTGGTGACCAGGCCGAACGGGCTGTTGATGCCGATGCCGAGCACCACCCTATCGGTCAGGCGGTAGCCGGCATACATCGCCGGGACAAGCGCGTCCTGGCCAATGTCGCCTTCGTCGTGCGGCGCGCCGGTCGGGATGGGGAACGGCGGGAACGGCGGTGACGGCAGCTGCACCGTCTCGGGGCCGAGCACATCGACATCGGTGTGGATGAAAACGCCCGTCGCCACGGCCTCCAGCTCGAACACCGAGATGCCGCCCAGCGTGGCCGGGTTCCAGTACATGGAGGACAGGCTGCCGCCCGCGGCGATGCCGGCGAAGGACGAACCCTGGCCGTAGGCGCTCTGCTCGCGGATAGAGAAGCCCCCTGCCTGCGCGGCGGAGCCGCCCAGCAAAGCCACCGCGGCGGCGGAGACCAGCCAGATCGCCGGCCGATGTCTGTTGCTCATTCGTCGTTCCCCCAGGCGCAGGCCAAAATTCCCGAATCAACTTTTAGTAGGTCACCAACTCTTATGGTGACGCAAAGGTCAATTTGCTCCCAAAACCTTGCTGCTTCCTTTCTCGCGCCTGCCGTTGCGGCGCGGCAACACCGCGATCGGGCTCTTCCGGATCGGCCCGCCCACCGAGGCCGCCCCTTGCCAATCCTCAAGGCCGGTGCGAAGCACCCTTCGAACGCTGGAGGAAGCAATCGATGAAGCTGGTGCGCTACGGCCCGAAGGGCGGCGAAAAACCCGGCCTGATCGACGCGGCGGGAAAGATCCGGGACCTGTCGGGCGAAACGGCCGACTTCCGCGCCGAGGCGATGACGCTTGAGCTGCGCGACCGGCTGGCACGGCTCGACCCGGAACGGCTGCCCTCTGTATCCGGCAATGCGCGCCTCGGTCCGCCGCTGGCCCGCCCCGGCCATTTCATCGCGATCGGGCTCAACTATGCCGACCACGCCGCGGAATCCGGCCTGCCGGTGCCGGCGGAGCCGGTGATATTCTCCAAGGCGCCGAGCTCGGTGTGCGGTCCCGACGACGAGGTCATCGTCCCGAAAGGCTCAAAGAAGCTCGATTGGGAGGTGGAGCTCGCCTTCGTCATCGGCCGCCGCGCCTCCTATGTGAGCGAGGCCGACGCGCTCGACCACGTCTTCGGCTACCTCGTCTGCAACGACGTCTCCGAGCGCTTTTGGCAGATCGAAGGCACCGGCCAGTGGATCAAGGGCAAGAGCGCCGAGACGTTCGGGCCGCTCGGGCCGTGGCTCGTCACGCCCGACGAGGTGGGCGACCCTCAGAAACTCGACATGTGGCTGGACGTGAACGGCCAGCGCATGCAGACCGGCAACACGCGCACGATGGTCTTTTCGGTCGCCAAGCTGATCGCCTACGCGTCGGGCAAGATGGTGCTGGAGCCGGGCGACATCATCACGACGGGCACGCCGCCGGGCGTCGGCATGGGCAAGAAGCCGCCGGTGTTCTTGAAGCCGGGCGACGTCATGGAGCTCGGCGTCGAAAAGCTCGGCAAGCAGCGGCAGCGCGTCGTGGCGTTCGGCGGGACCTGAGCTTTCTGCACGGTCTGACCTAGCCCGGCGGCGGCCCCATGGCCTTGCGTTGCCGGGCGCGCTCGAGGCCGAGCCGGCGTTCGCGGAATATGATGAAGATGCCGGCGGCGATGACGATCGCGCCGCCGAAGATCACGCTGGACGTCGGCACCTCACGAAACAGCAGATAGCCGAAGGCGAGGCCCCACAGCATCGATACGTATTCGAACGAGGCCACTGTCGCAGCGGGCGCGTGGCGGTAGGCGGAGGTCATCAGGATCTGCCCAACGCCGCCGAGGAGCCCCATGAGGACGAGGATGGCGGCGTCCCAGCCGCTTGGCACGGCCCAGCCGAAGGGGAGCGATACGGCGAGCGACAGAATGGACGAGCTCAGCGCGAAGTAGAAGACGATCGTGCCGGTCGATTCCGTGTGCGTCATCGAGCGGATGAAGATCGCCGCGAAGGCGGAGAACAGCGCGCTGGCGAGCGCCAGCATGGCGCCGAGCAGCGCCGCGTCGCCGATCGTCCCGCCGCTCAGCACGGTGAAGCGCGGCCACAAGATGATGACGATGCCGACGAAGCCGATCGCCACCGCGCTCCAGCGGAACAGCCGCACCCTTTCGTGCAGGAGGAGCGCGGCAAGCACGACGATGATCAGCGGCGAGGCGTAGCCGATGGTCATCGCTTCCGGCAGCGGCAGCAAGGCCAGCGACATGAAGTTGAAGGTCATGCTGAACAGGCCGACCAGACCGCGGCTGAAGTGCGTCCACGGCCGCCTCGTCCGCAGCGCTTCGGGGAACTGGCCCTGCCACACCAGCATGACGACGATCGGGATGAGCGCGAAGAAGGAACGGCAGAAGACGATCTCGCCCGGCGGGATGCGGTCCGCGACCGCCTTCACGCAGACCAGCATGAGCGTGAACACGAATGTCGAGGCGATCTTCAGCGCGATGCCGCGGCCGGGATTCATAGCCGCCGCGCCTATCACGCGCCCGGACGGCTCGCCAGCGCGGCGAGGCGAATCTTCCCCGGTCAGTCCGGCGAGACGGTGCGGTAGCGCGCCTCCGCCAGGCTGTAGAGGCCGAAGGCGACCAGCCCGAGCGCGATCGCCAGCAAAATGAGCCAGCCGGAGTCCTGGCCCTGCACGGCTTGCAGCGCCTCGGCGAGACCGGGCCGTTCCTCGACGTCGTAGGCGAGGCCGCCGCGGACGACGAGGCCGCCGATGACGAGGAATACGATGCCGCGGGCGATCAGGCCGAAACGGCTGAGCGGTCGCAGCCAGCTCATCACGTCCTCGCCGCAGCGGAAGTATTTTTCGAAGCCGGCTCGGACGCCCTTGACGATGTGGGCGATGCCGACGGCGAAGAGGATCGCCGCGACGCCGTAGACGAGCAGCCAGCCGACGCCGGCCTCGTGGATCGCCGCGAGCCAGCCGCCGGTCGGATCGCCGCCGCCGCCCGAGCCGCCCTCCTCCGAGGCGCTCCGCGATCCCGTCGCGATCGCCGCGGCAAGCAGCGCCAACGCGGCGTAGCTGAGCCCGCCGAGTGCAAGGCCGGCGCGGATCGCGACGCCCTTGGCCTCGCTGCCGTGATGATCGGTGTCGCGGATCGCCTGGACGAGGCGCCAGATGCAGAAGGCGGCGAGCCCGAGCGCGACCAGCCAGACCAGGATGGTGCCGAAGGGCTGCCGCAATAGCGCCTCCAGCGCGCCTGCGGTGCCTTTCGCCTGCGACCGGCCGAAGGCGGCGAGCACGGCGAAGAAGCCGATGACGAGGTAGACGAGGCCGCGCGCCGCATAGCCGGTCCTGGCCAGGCCTTCGATCCACGCGCGCATCAAGACTCCGTCGGCGGCAAGCCTGCATAAGACGGTCTCGCGCCGTACGGTTCCATCGGCGGCGACCGGGGCGTCTGCAACGCGTTATCTCTGCCGCAGCACCCTTCCGGCGACCGCGTCGAGTTTTTCCAGCAGCGCCGGGTCGCGCTTTTCCGGCGCCGTCATGACGGCGAAATCGAGCGCCCGGTCGGAGCCGATCGGACAGGGCTCATGCTGGCGCGGAAAATCGCCGGCAAGGCGGGCGAGGAGGCGCTGCACGCGCTCGCGGTTCTCCGCCATGACTCTTAACACCGACTGCACGTCGACCTGGCCGTGCTCCTCGTGCCAGCAATCGTAGTCGGTGACCATGGCGATTGTGGCGTAGCAAATCTCCGCCTCGCGGGCGAGCTTTGCCTCCGGCATGTTGGTCATGCCGATCACGTCGCAGCCCCAGGCGCGGTAGAGCCGGCTTTCGGCGAGCGTGGAGAATTGCGGGCCTTCCATGACGATGTAGGTGCCGCCGCGGCGGCAAGGAATGCCCTCCGCCCCGCCGGCGGCGGCGATCCGGTCGACGAGGAGCGGGCTGACCGGGTGCGCCATGGAGACATGCGCGGTGACGCCGGCGCCGAAAAAGCTCTTTTGGCGCGCAAAAGTGCGGTCGATGAACTGGTCGACCAGCACGAAGGCGCCGGGCGCCAGGTCTTCGCGGAGCGAGCCGACGGCGGAGACGGAGACGAGGTCGGTCACCCCGGCGCGCTTCAGCGCGTCGATGTTGGCGCGGTAGTCGATATGGCTCGGCGACAGGCGATGCCCCCTCCCGTGGCGCGGCAGGAAGCGGAGCGGCAGGCCGTCAAGCTCGGCGAAGAGGATTTCGTCCGACGCCTCGCCCCAGGGGCTCTCGATTAGCCGCCATTCCGGCTTCTCCAGACCGGGCAGGTCGTAGAGCCCGGAGCCACCGACAATGCCCAGAACTGCCTGCACGGCGGCCGCCACCTGTCCGAAAATTGCGCAACAACGGTAGCGGCGACAGGCGCGCGCGCCAAGCCCGGCGCGCACGCGGTGAAATCAACACCCGGGCGGCGGCACTCAGCGGCAGATTGCCGTCGACCCTCCGACGCCGTTCGCCGCAAGCAGGGCCTGCGCCTTCGCGTCAATGCGGGCCGCGTCGCCATTGGAGAGCCCGGGCAGGGAGGACGCGGAGCCGGGAAACACCACGTAGTCGGCCTCCTCGAGCTTCAGCCGGACCGTGTCGCGGTAGTTCGCCGGTATCGCCGACTGTCCCCTGAGCTGCATGGCGAGCAGGACGGTTCCCTCGCCGATCCTCTTCGGATTCGTGTCGCCGACGATGGCCCCGTGCCAGGCGTTTCCGCCCGCCGCGCGAACCGCCGCCACGTCGTGGTGGCGCACGCCCGCGGCCGCCATCCTGTCGTCGAGAGGCAGGACGATGGCCGGAATGCGAAGCGCGTCGACCCAGCGCGCCGGGTCGCACACGCCCTTCGAAGAATCAATCGGCCGGGCGGTCTGCGAAACGTAGAAGCCGTCCTTCTCGCAGGGCTTGCCCTTATTCTTGCCGGCGACCTCAGTGCCGGGAATGAGCGCGATGGCATAGAAGTCGACGTAGTTCTCGCCCGGCTTCAGCCATCCGAAATCGCGGATGCGCTCGAACTCGGGAATGAGCCTGCTGCACTGGGAGGCGCTGAAGACGAGCGCGTTCGAGGCGCTCCGGATGTTGACGCCATTGCAGATCGTGTTCAGCGCCGAACGCGTATTGAGGCGGCCGCCGTCGAAATTGCCAAGATCATCCGCCTTGTACGACTCCAGTGCGCCGTCCGTGTTAACGTCGACGTCGGCGCGGAAGCTGACGATACCGCTCGGGGCGCGGAAGACCGCAACACCTTCATACGTGCCGATTTTCGTGCAGCTCGCCGCCACCGTCTCGACCGGCTCGCCCGGATTTGACGGCGCTATCGCGTTTGTGCCCGGCGCGGGCTGCGCGCCTCCGGTGGCAGAATTGTCCGCGGCCGAACAACCGGCCAGGACGATAAGAGTCACGGCCGCCGCGAAGATGCGCGCGTTCAGCATGTCCTGCCTCCCTTCCGTTCCGATCGCCGACGGCCGGCGCGACGATCGCGCCGTGTGGCATGATCGTCACAGGGTTGATTAGGGCCAGCAAAACATTCCCCGGTCAAGGTAGGGGTCATGAAATGGGAGGACGCGGGGTGCTTTCCGCCGTAGCTACGTTCCAGCTAAGCGCGCAAACGAGCTAAGCTGCGCCCTCGCCCGGCGAATAGGCCCAGACTTTCTTCTTCGCGTAATAGACGAGCCCGGCCAGCAGGATCAGGAACACCATGACGGTGAGCCCCATCGCCTTGCGGTCGGTCATGTGCGGCTCGGCCGCCCACATCAGGAACGCGGTGACGTCCTTGGCATATTGATCGACCGTCTCCGGCACGTCGTTGACCTCCGTCTCGTCCTCGTTCTGCGCATAGGTGACCTGGCCGTCGGAGAGCGGCGGCGGCATGGCGAGCGACGGGCCGGAGATGAAATGCGGGTTGTAATACTGCCCCTCGGCCACTTCGACGCCGGCCGGCGGCTCCTCGTAGCCGGTCAGCAGCGAGTAGATGTAGTCCGGCCCGAGCTCCTGGTGGTACTGCGTAAAAACGTCGAACACGAAGGTCGGAAAGCCGCGCTCCACCGCCCGCGCCTTGGCCATCAGCGACAAATCTGGGGGATAGGCGCCGCCGTTGGAAGCGCGCGCTGCCTGCTCGTTGGCATAGGGCGGCGGGAAATAGTCCGAGGCGCGGCCCGGCCGCTCGAACATTTCGCCTGACGCGTCGGGACCGTCGGCGATCTGGTACTCCGCGGCAAGCGCCGCGACCTCTTCCTCGGAAAAGTGCGGGCCGCTTTCGGAGGCGAGGTTGCGGAACGCCACCATGCTCAGCGAATGGCAGCCGGCACAGACGTCCCGGTAGATGTGGAAGCCGCGCTGCAGCTGCTGCGGGTCGAATTTTCCGAACGGCCCGGCAAACGACCAGTCGACGTGATGCGGGTGCTCCAGCGGGTAGTGCGGCGTCTCGCCTTCCTGGGCAGTCGCCGGGAGGGCGGCGGCGCCAAGCGCAAACGCCGTCAGCGCGGCGGCGGCAAAGCGGAGCATTCTGTGCTGCATCGGCATGTTCCGCTCAGCCCCTCGATTCGGGCGCCGCGGCGCTGCCGGCCGGACGCCCCGCGCCGCCCGTGCTCGCCAGCACTGCGTCGGCGATGGAGGCCGGCCGCGGCTTCGGCGTCTCGAACAGGCCGAGAAGCGGCATGATGACCAAAAAATGCAGGAAATAGTAGGTGGTCAGCACGCGCGCCGCGATGACGTAGCCGCCCTCGGGGGGCTGCGAGCCGAGATAGCCGAGCCCGATCGCGACCACCACGAAGATCCAGAAGAACTGCTTGTAGAGCGGCCGGTAGGCGGCCGAGCGCACCTTCGACGTATCGAGCCACGGCACCAGGAACAGCACGGCGATGGACCCGAACATGGCAATGACGCCGCCGAGCTTCGACGGGATCGCCCGCAGGATGGCGTAGAACGGCAGCAGGTACCATTCCGGCACGATATGCGCCGGCGTCACCAAAGGGTTCGCCTTGATGGAGTTGTCGGGATGGCCGAGATAGTTCGGCATGTAGAAGAGGAACCAGGCGAAGACCAGCAGGAAGACCACCAGCGCGAATGCGTCCTTGATCGTCGCATGCGGAGTGAACGGCACCACGTCCTGCTTCGACTTCACCTCAAGGCCGGTCGGATTGGTCTGGCCGGCGATGTGCAGCGCCCAGACATGCAGGATGACCACGCCGGCGATGATGAAGGGCAAGAGATAGTGTAGCGAGAAGAAGCGGTTGAGGGTCGGATCGCCGACCGCGAAGCCGCCCCACAGCCAGGTGGTGATCGCCTCGCCGACCAGCGGAATCGCCGAGAACAGATTGGTGATGACGGTGGCGCCCCAGAAACTCATCTGACCCCAGGGCAGCACGTAGCCCATGAAGGCCGTCGCCATCATCAGGAGCAGGATCAGCACGCCGAGGATCCACAGCACCTCGCGCGGCGCCTTGTAGGATCCGTAATAGAGGCCGCGGAAGGTGTGGATGTAGGCGGCGAGGAAGAACATCGACGCGCCCACCGCGTGGAGGTAGCGCAGCAGCCAGCCGTAATTCACGTCGCGCATGATGTGCTCGACGGATTCGAACGCCATGTCGGCATCGGCCACGTAGTGCATGGCGAGAACGATGCCGGTGACGATCTGCACCGCCAGCATGAAGCTCAGGATGCCGCCAAACGTGTACCAGTAGTTCAAATTGCGCGGGATCGGATAGGCGACAAAGCTGTCGTAGAGGAGGCGCGTGAACGGCAGGCGCTCGTCGAACCAGCGCCCGACCTTCGACCTCGGCGCGTAGCGGGGGAAATAATCGTGCTGCATGGGGTTGCGGTCTCGCTGGGGCTCAGCCGATGCGAATCGTCGTGTCGTCGGAGAAGGCGAAGGGCGGTATCAGCATGTTCTCCGGCGCCGGGCCGCGGCGAATGCGCCCCGCCGTATCGTAGGCGGAGCCGTGGCAGGGGCAGAACCAGCCGCCGAACTCGCCCTGCTGGCCGAGCGGCACGCAACCGAGATGCGTGCAGACGCCGACCATGATGAGCCACGCCTCCTTCTCGGGGGCGGCGCGGTTCTCGTCGGTCGCCGGCGCATCCGGGTCGAGATTGGCATTGCGCGCCACTTGATCCTTGAGCTGGTCGATGTCGACTTCCCGGGCCGCGGCGATTTCGGCTTCGGTGCGGTTGCGGATGAACACCGGCTTGCCGCGCCACATGACGGTGATCGCCTGGCCCGGCTCGATCGCGGCGACGTCGACCTCGATGGAGGCGAGGGCCAGGGCCGAGGCGTCCGGGTTCATCTGGTCGATGAACGGCCACAAGGTGGCGGCGAGGCCCACCGTGGCGAACGCGCCGGTAGAAATCAGCAGGAAATCGCGCCGGGTGATGTCCATCCCGGCCTCATGCGGCTCGATGCGTTTGGCTGCCGGGCTGGCGGTGATGGGATGGGTCGTCGTCTCAGCCAAAGCATGCCCTCGCATTCGAGCGGCGCACCTGGACGCCGCATCTCGGCCGGCGGGGCTGAACAGGAGGTGGCCGCTGACACCGCCTCGGACGGCCTTCCCGCCGCCCGCCTTTTGTCAAAGTCGGATAAGAGTGTCCAGTCGAGCCGCCGCGGACACGGCAACATGTCGCAACGTGCGCCGGCCCTCTAGGACTTTTCGCTGAGGCGGGCGCCGCGCGCTCCCGTATCAGGCGATCTTCAGCGCCCGGTCGGTAGCGGCGAGGAAGCCGCCGGACTGCCGCTCCCAGAGGCGCGCATAGAGGCCGCGGGCGCGCAGCAGCGCCTCGTGGGTCCCCTCCTCGACGATGCGGCCTTCGTCCATCACCACCAGCCGGTCCATGGCGGCGATCGTCGACAGCCGGTGCGCGATGGCGATCACCGTCTTGCCGGCCATCAGCGCTTTCAGGCCCTCCTGGATGACGGCCTCGACCTCCGAATCCAGCGCCGAGGTGGCCTCGTCGAGCACCAGGATCGGCGCATCCTTGAGGATGACCCGGGCGATGGCGATGCGCTGGCGCTGGCCGCCCGACAGTTTTATGCCGCGCTCCCCGACATGCGCGTCGTAGCCCGCGCGGCCGCGCTGATCGATCAGGCCGGCGATGAAGCGGTCGGCGCGCGCCGCTTCGGCCGCGCCGACCACCGCCGCCTCGCCGGCGTCCGGCCGGCCATAGCTGATGTTGTCGCGGACCGAGCGATGCAGCAGCGAGGTGTCCTGCGTCACCATGGCGATCGCCGCGCGGAGCGAATCCTGGGTGACGCGCGCGATGTCCTGCCCGTCGATGAGGATGCGGCCCTCCTCGAGCGCATAGAAGCGGAGCAGCAGATTGACCAGCGTCGACTTGCCGGCGCCGGAGGGGCCGACCAGCCCCACCTTTTCGCCCGGCCGGATGGCAAGCGAAAAGTCCTCCACCACGCGCGCCGCCTCGCCGTAGCGGAACGTCACGTCCTGGAAGCGGATGGCGCCTTCGCGCACGACCAGCGGCACCGCGCCGGGCCGGTCGGTCAGCGCGTTCGGCTGGGCGATGGTGGCGATGCCGTTCTCGATGGTGCCGACGTTCTCGAACAGCGAGGTGATCGAGCGGAGAATCCACCCCGACATCTGGTTGAGGCGGAGCGCCAGCGCGTTGGCGGCGGCGATGGCGCCGAGGGTGATCGCGCCCTGCGTCCACAGCCAGACCGACAGCCCGGCGACGGCGAAGATGAACAGCGAATTGATGATGGTGAGCACCGCCGTCATGGTGACGATGGCGCGGTTCATCGCCTGCGCGGCGGCGAGCTGGCGGCCGAACGCCTCGCGCCCAAAAGCCTCCTCGCGCTCCGCATGGGCGAAAAGCTTTACCGAAAGGATGTTGGTGAAGCCGTCGACGACGCGGCCGGAAAGGCTGGAATTCGCCTCCGACAGCGCCACGGCGCGCTGCCGCACCGGCGGCACCAGCGTCACGATCACCACCCCGTAGGCGATCGTCCAGGCGAACAGCGGCAGGAGCAGCAGCCAGTCGAAGCCGCCGAGCAGATAGAGCGTGCCGACGATGTAAACGGCCAGGTACCAGACGCCGTCGACGACGTTCACCACGCTCTCGCGGAGCGCCATGCCGGTCTGCATCACCTTTTGGCTGATGCGGCCGGCATAGTCGCTCTGGAAGAAGCCGAGCGTCTGCCGCAGCACGTAGCGGTAGCTCTGCCAGCGCACCAGCGTGGCGAGGTTCGGCGCCAGCGCCAGGTTGACCAGGCCGCGCGACAGGATGGTGGACACCGGCCGCAGCACCAGCAGCACGAAGCTCATCAAGACGAGCAGCCAAAGATTGTCGGAGACGAAGTTTTCCGGGCTCGACGCCGCCATGCGGTCGACCAGCGAGCCGAGGAAGCCGAACATGGCGAGCTCGACCACCGAGGCGACGAGGGCCACGACGAGGGTGACGGCGATCAGCCCCTTCATCGGCGCCAAAAAATGCCGGAAGAACTGTCGGAGCTCAGCGGGCGGCTGCTCGACGCGCCCCGGCGCCAGCGGATCGATCCACCGCTCCATGCCGCCGTAAGTCAAAAAGCGTCGTAGGAAGGAGACCACCGATCCTGCTCCGGGCCTTGTCCCGCGGGGCAGAAGCGGGCGGCAAGCGAAAACTCTTCCGGCAATCTAATGATCGACTGCGCGCTTTTCGAGCCCGATATTCCGCAGAATGCCGGGGCGATCCTCCGCCTCGGCGCCTGCTTCGGCGTCACCGTGCACATCGTCCATCCCTGCGGCTTTGTGCTGAGCGACCGCAATTTCCGCCGCGCCGGCATGGACTACCTCGACCGCGCCGTGCTGGTGGGGCACGCCGACTGGCCGAGCTTTGAGGCCTGGCGGCAGCAGTCCGGGCGGCGCCTTGTAGCGCTGACGACGCGCGGCGACGCCGCGTTGCACGAATTCGCCTTCCGGACCGACGACGTCCTCCTCCTCGGCCGCGAATCCGCCGGCCTGCCGGAGGCCGTCAAGTCGGCCGCCGACGCGGCATTGCGCATCGCGATCCGGCCCGGCAACCGTTCGCTCAACGTCGCCGCCGCCGCGTCGATCGGCCTCTACGAGGCGCTCCGGCAGACGAGCCAGCTCCCGTGAGTCGGCCGGCTCTCCCGGGAGCCCTGATGTGGCGTTCCCCTGGCAAAGCGCCTAAACCGCCTGCTGCGCACGCCACAAAAAATGCCGATGCCGCCACCCTTCTGGGCCAAGCCAAAAGTCGTCGCCCTCGTCATCCTCGCCTATCTGGCCAGCCATTTCGCGCTCCGCATGGCCATGTGGCCGACGCTCGGCATCGACGATGCGGAGCAGGCGCTGTTCGCCCAGGAATTTTCGTGGAGCTACCGTTTCCGCGCCCCGCCGCTCTTCACCTGGCTGCTCCTGGCGCTGGGCAGGGTCATCGGCGTCGAGATCGTGGCGATCGGCCTGATCCGCTACGCCCTCCTCGCCGCCACCTTCGGCGTCGTCTATCTCACCGCCCGCCGCCTGATCGCCGATCCGCGCCTGGCGGCGCTCAGCGTCTATTCCTTCGCGGCGATCTATATCTTTGCCTATTACAGCCACCACGACCTCACCCATACCACGGCGCTGTCGGCCATGCTCGCCGCCGCATGGTACGTGTTCGTGCGGCTCGCCGCCGCCCCGGCGCCCGGCTGGTATCTTGGGCTCGGCGCCGCCTTCGGGCTGGGGCTCCTCGCCAAGTGGAACTTTGCGATGTTCGCCGCGGCGCTGCCGCTCGCCTGCCTTTTGCACCCCCGCTTCCGGCACCTCGTCCTGACGTGGAAGATCGTGCCGGCGGCGCTCGTCACGGCGCTCGTCGTCCTGCCGACCATCATCGCCGCCATCGAAGCCGGACCCGCCCCGGGCGACGATCTCCGCTCGGTGGTCGGCGACGAAGCCGGCTTCTCGTTCCGGCAGATGGCGGAAGGAACTCTCCAGCTCTTGAAGGCCGCCGTCGTCTATCCCCAGCCGCTCCTGGTGCTGGTCGTGCTGGTGCTCGGTCTGCCGCTTTGGCGCGGCCTCCGCGCCCGCGATCCGGACCCGCCGGCCGGCGCCGACCGCCTCGATGCCGCTTTGATAGGTCTGACCATGGCGACCTCGCTGGCGCTGCACTGGGCGCTCGTCCCGCTGCTCGGGGCGAGCGAATTCAGCGAGCGCCTGATGCAGCCGGCGTTGTTCATCCTGCCGCTCTGGCTGTTCATGCTGATCGAGCGCGGCCGGCCCTCGGCGCGCGCGGTAAACCTCTTCGCCCTTATCCTGGCGCTCCTCGCCCTCGGCACCTTCGCGGCACGCGCCGCGATCTATCTCCGCGGTGCCGACCATTGCGGCAGCTGCCGCGCCATGGCGCCGTTCCATGCGCTTGCGGAGGATTTGCAAGCGGCCGGCTTCTCAGGCCGCGGCACGATCCTCTCCGAGGGCCTGCACATCGGCGGCAACATGCGGGTGCTCTTCCCGCAGGCGCGCATCGTCGATGCGGATTTTCCGCTCGCCGAATGGCCTGCCCCGCAGGGCGAGGCGCAGTGCCTGCTTCTCTGGCAGGAACGCGACGATCCGGCGGCGACCCGGCGCAGCTCGGAGCAGCTGCAGACCTATCTGGCGCAGGCGCTCGACGGCGACTCCGCCGCGCCGCATCGGGCCGGCACGGCGTCGGCAAGAATGTTTCGGTCGGCGAAGCGGGAATACAGGCTGGGCTTCCGGCTTTATGATGGGCCGAACGGAGACTGCCGATGAACGACCTGATCGCCGCCGGGAAGACTGCCAGCCTCGCCGCGCCTGTTGCCGGCGAGCTGCCTTCGCCTTCCCGGCAAACGATCAGCGTCGTCGTGCCGGTGAGGGACGAGGAGGCGTCCCTGCCGATCTTGGTGGAGCGCGTTGCCGCGGTCGCGGCGCGGAGCGGGCTGGCGCTTGCCGAGATCATCCTCGTCGACGACGGCAGCAGCGACGGCACCTGGCCGGCGATGCAGGCCCTCGCGGCCTCCCACGGTCAGGTTCGCGCAGTCCGGCTGCGGCGCAATTTCGGTAAAGCGGCGGCGCTGATGGTCGGCATCGGCGTTGCGTCCGGCGACATCGTCGTCACGATGGACGGCGACCTGCAGGACGACCCGGAAGAAATGCCGCGCTTCATCGCCATGATCGAAGCGGGCAACGACCTCGTCTCCGGCTGGAAGCAGGAACGCAACGACCCGCTCTCCAAAACCATTCCGTCCTGGCTCTTCAACCGAGTCACCGCCTGGATGAGCGGGATAAAGCTGCACGACTTCAATTGCGGCTACAAAGCCTATCGCCGCGAGATCTTTGACACCGTCCAGCTCTATGGCGAGCTGCACCGCTACGCCCCGGTGCTTGCCCACGCGCTCGGCTACCGCATCGCGGAAATTCCCGTTCGGCACCACCCCCGGATTTTCGGCCGCTCCAAGTATGGGTTCCGGCGCTACCTCCGCGGCTTCCTCGACCTCCTCACCGTGCTGATGATCACCCGCTTCGCCTACCGGCCGAGCCACGTTTTCGGCGGCATCGGCACGCTGCTCATCCTGGTCGGCACGCTGATCCTCGCCTATCTCGCCGGCCTGAAACTCTTCACCGGAGCCGACATCGGCGGCCGGCCGCTGCTGATGTTCGGCATTCTTCTGGACGTCATCGGCGTGCAGCTCCTCCTCTTCGGCCTCCTGGCGGAGCTGATCGTCAGCCGCTCGCCGCGGCTGGTGCGCTTCGACCAGCTGATCGCCGAGAAAATCGGCGGTGCGGCGGAAAGATGATCGGCCGCGCTCTCTCCCTTGCTCTCGCCGCCTTGCTGACCGCGGCGGCGCTCTGGTACCTGATCGAGCCCGGCACGTTTTCGCAGCTGCGGCTCGCTTTGGCGCGCGCGGATTGGTGGACGCTGGCCTTGGCGATGGCGCTCAGCGCCGCGGTGCAATGGCTGCGCGCCTGGCGATTTGGCATCATGACCAGCGGCGACCTGGCGTTTCCCAATGCGGGCGTCGTGCGCATCGCCTTCCAGCTCAATTTCTTCAATTTCGTGCTGCCGTTCAGGCTCGGCGAGCTGAGCTATCCCGTGCTGATGCGCCGCGCCTACGGGCAGCCGTTTCTCGACGCCGCCGGCGTGCTGCTCCTCGCCCGGCTCTTCGACCTCTGCACGGTCGGAGCGATCCTGCTCGGCACCGCGGCCTGGCTCGGCCTGGCCGGCGCGGGCTTTACTGCCCTCCTCCTGGCGCTTGCGGCTGCGGCGCTCGCGCTGCTTCCGGCCATTCTGGTGCTGGCCGCCAATGCCGCCGGGCCGGCGATATCGCGCCTGCCTCTCGCGGGCGGTTTCGCCGGCCCGCTTGCCGCCTCGTCCGCCGCCCTTCGCACCCGCCCGGCTCGGCTGGCCGCCATCGGCCTTAGCTTCGCCGTCTGGCTCACCTTCGGCGTGCTGGCCGTCCTGACCGCCAACGCCGTGGTGGACGGCATTTCGCCCGCGGTCGCGCTCCTCGGCGCGTCGGCCGGCAATCTCGCCTTCGCCCTGCCGATCAACGGCATCGCCGGGCTCGGGCCGTCGCAGGCGGCCTGGGCGGCCGCTCTGAGCCAGGCCGGCGTGCCGTGGTCGGACGCCGTCATCAGCGCGCTGGCGCTTTACGCCGTCGTGCTGACGAGTGCGCTCCTGTTCGGCGGCATCGCCATGATCGGCCGCCGCCAGCCTAGTCACGCCTGAGCCGGGGCGCGTCGCTGGATTCTCCGCTCCCCGCCCGCTAAGCCTCGCGGCAACCATGAACATTTCCGAGAAGCCCGGTCCCGATTTGCTCCTCGCCGAACGGCAGGCCCGCGCCGCCGCCTGGTTCTCTGAGCTCCGCGACCGGATCTGCGCCGCGCTGGAAACGCTGGAGGACGCTCTGCCTGCCGGCCTTTCCTTCGCCCAGCAGCCGCCGGGCCGCTTCGTGCGCACGCAATGGCAGCGCACCGACCATACCGGCGCCCCGGGCGGCGGCGGCATCATGTCGGTCATGCACGGCCGGGTCTTCGAAAAAGTCGGCGTCCACGTCTCCACCGTCCTGGGCGAGTTCGCCCCGGAATTCCGCGCCCAGATCCCCGGCGCGCTGGAGGATCCGCGTTTCTGGGCCTCCGGCGTCTCGCTGATCGCCCACCCGCAGAACCCGCACGTGCCGGCCGCGCACATGAACACGCGCATGGTGGTGACCAGCAAAAGCTGGTTCGGCGGCGGCGGCGATCTCACCCCCGTCTTGGACCGCCGGCGCAGCCAGGACGATCCCGACGCGCTCGCCTTCCACGCCGCCATGCGGGCCGCCTGCGCGCCGCACCCGCATGTCGACTATGCCCGCTACAAAGCCTGGTGCGACGAATATTTTTGGCTAAAACACCGGGGCGAGCCGCGCGGCATCGGCGGCATCTTTTACGATTATCTCGACAGCGGCGACTGGGACGCCGATTTCGCCTTCACCCGGGACATCGGTCGCGCTTTCGAAAAAGTTTATCCGGAGCTGGTGCGCCGCAACTTCGGGGCGCTCTGGAGCGAGGCCAACCGCGAGGAACAGCTCGTCCGCCGCGGCCGTTATGTCGAGTTCAATCTCCTCTACGACCGCGGCACCGTCTTCGGGCTGAAGACCGGCGGGCATGTCGAGGCGATTCTCTCGTCACTGCCGCCGCTGGCGAAATGGCCGTAAAACCTGGGAGCGCTCTATGCACCGCCGAACTGTCGCTTTGCTCCTTGCCGCCGGAATTGTTCTGCCGTTCGGAGCGGCAGCACAGGATATTGAAATTCCGGAGGCGATCTATCCGGCCTTGCCCAGGCAGGCTGCGTCGGCCGATGGTTTCGTGCCGGCGGGATGGGCGTTGGAATCGCAGGTCTCGGGCGATCTCAACCGCGACGGCGTCGCCGACCTCGCGCTCGTCCTGCACGAGCGGAATCCGCAAAATATCGTCCCGAACGAAAATGGGCTGGGCGAAAATCCGCTGGACACCAATCCGCGCATCCTGGCGGTCGCATTCGGCGACCGATCGGGCGGCTATGTTCTGGCGCTGGAGAACCACACGCTCATTCCGCGGCGCGAGGTGC
Source organism: uncultured Alphaproteobacteria bacterium (assembly GCA_963846475.1). Classification (GTDB taxonomy): domain Bacteria; phylum Pseudomonadota; class Alphaproteobacteria; order Rhizobiales; family Afifellaceae; genus DASWJZ01. The sequence goes on from CAWJVZ010000004.1 coordinate 1,932,207, forward strand.
CGACCCTCGAAGATCCTCTGTCGGAAGGCGGCATCGCCATCGAGGGCGGCACGCTCCGCGTGAGCCTGGGCTTCTTTGCCAGCGCCGGCTCGTGGGGGACGTCGACGACGACCTACACCTTTCGCCACCAGAACGGCCGCTTCGAGCTGATCGGCTTCGATCGCGACGAGACGCAACGCAATACCGGCGAGACCAGCGGCACGAGCATCAACTATTCGACCGGCGAATCGAAACTCACCAGCGGCAAAATCGAGAGCGACGAAGAGACGGTGCGATCGGCAACTTTGCCGTCACGTGAGCCGATCACCATCGAGGAGGTCGGCGACGGCATCGAATTCGAGCCCGCGACCTGACCGCCGTCGCAATCGAAAGCTGGCGCACCTCACCGCTTGCCTTTGTATTCGTCCGGCAGGAATTGCGTGTGATCCCGGCCACGCTGGTCCTGCTGCCGCATCGTGTCCTCGTAAGCTTTCCGGGCCTCCGCTGAGACGGCGACACGCTTCACCGGAGCTTTCTTCCGGCGGTCCTTAACCGGCCCAAACGTCCCTGCCATGCCTGTCCGCCCTGATGCTTTCCCCACGCATATAGCGGCGCAGATCGGATCGCGATAGCGGCTTAACCGGTCCGATTCATTCGAGACCCGAAGCAAGCTCCGGACCGGCTCACGTTCAGCGGATCCTATCCGCGAAGGAGCTCTTCTCGATTGAGAACAAACCCGCTGTCGATCCAGCGCTCCTCCAGCTGCTTGAGTTTATGCCCCACTTCCGGGCCGGGTGCGATGCCGACCGCCACGATGTCTTTGCCGCTCAGTGGAAATGTCGGCCGCTGCCAAGCCTCGGCAAAGCGGATCAGGCGGCGCAGTTTCTCCGCCGCCTCGGCGTGGCCGGCGTCGCGCTCGCGCGCCAGAGCGTGCCTGAGCCGGTCGAGCACGCCGGAGGGCTCCGCCCGATAGAGCGCCTTGGCGAGGTCCTGCTCCGACCAGGCCGGGTCGGGCTCCGGCGCGTCGGCCCAGGCGAGGAGCCGCGCCATTTCGGCCTTCGACAGCCGCAGCCGCGTGCTCAAACCGTCGATGCGCGCCCGGTGCGGCGGCAGGATCGCCTGCAGCCGCAGCAGCGGGTCCGGCGCAAGGCCCTCGGTCCGCTCCGCCGCGACGAGGCGGTGGATGGCGTCGATGCCCCAGCTTTCCGGCAGCGCCTTGTGCAGGATTTCCGTCGTGCGCATCCACAGCATAGCCCGCGTCGGGTCGGGCGCGGCGAAGAGCCGCTTCAGCTCCGCCCAGACCCGCTCCGCCGACAGCGTGGCGACGCCGGCCTTCAGCCGCGCGCAGGCTTTCAGGCCCTCAGGGTCCGGCCGCCCCGTGCCGTACCAGGCGAAGAACCGGAAAAAGCGGAGGATGCGGAGATAATCCTCGCGGATGCGATCCTCCGCATCGCCGATGAAGCGGACGCGGCCCGCCTTGAGGTCGCCGATCCCGCCGAGCGGGTCGAAAATCTCGCCCTTGGCGTCGCAATAGAGCGCGTTCATCGTGAAATCGCGGCGCGCGGCGTCCTCCGTCCAATCGTCGGTGAATTTCACCAATGCGCGGCGCCCGTCGGTCTCCACGTCGCGGCGAAGCGTCGTCACCTCGAAGGGGCGGCCATCGGCGATCACCGTGACGGTGCCATGCGCGATGCCGGTCGGCGCGGTCTTCAGCCCGGCGGCTTCGCTCGCGCGCGATCACTTCGGCCGGCGCAAACACGGTGGCGAGGTCGGCGTCGGTCACTTTCCGCCCGAGCAGCGCGTCGCGCACCGCCCCGCCGACGATCCGCGTCGCGCCCCTCCCGCCGTCGAGCGCGGCGAGGACGGCCCGCATGTCGGGCTCCTTCAGCAAGGCCCAGTCGCGAAGCGACGGCTTCACCGGACCGTCTCGGCCGTCTCGGCATAGAGCCGCTCGTAGAGGATGCGCACGATGCCGGCGGTGATCCCCCAGATGTGCCGGTCCTCGGTACGGCATCTCGAAGAAGCTGCGCGTCGCGCCCTGCCACACGCGGCTGCCCATGCGGTGGTTGTCGGGATCCATGAGGAAGGAGAGCGGCACCTCGAAAGCGTCGGCCACCTCCGCCGGATTGAGTTTCAGGCGAAAGCCCGGCCGGACGATGGCGATCACCGGGCGCCACGTGGTAGCCGGAGCCGGTCAGGTAATCGGGCCCGAGGCAGAGCGTCTCGACGAATTTCGGGTCGAGCCCGATCTCCTCCTCGGCCTCGCGAAGCGCCGCCTGCTTCCGGGCCCAGCGTCCTCCGGATCGATGCGGCCGCCGGGAAAGGCGATCTGCCCGGCATGCGAGCGGAGCCCGCTGGTCCGCTCGGTGAACAGCAGGGTCGCCTCGGGCTCGGCGATGCACCACCGGGATGAGCACCGCCGCCGGCCGCCGCTCCATCGTCACAAAAATGTCGGCGATGTCCGGGTTGAAGGAATGGTCGCCGCCGGCGGCGCCGCGGTCGGGCGACAGCCTTTCGGCGACGCGGCGGCGGAAATCCTCCGCCGAATAGGGGATGGGCTCAGCCAAGGGCAGGTCCGGGAAAGGCGAAGAAGATGCCGCCCGACCAGAGCCCCGGCGCGCCGTCCTTCTCGTCGGCGATCGCCGACGAGGTCCTGCGCCAGCGAGCGCGTCGCCAGCGCCTCCAGTCCGCCGCGCACGCGGAGATACGGCTTCAGCCCGCCCGTCGCCGGCTCGGTGGCGAAGCGGATCGGATGCTCCGGCCCGGCGCGCAACAATGTCGCCGACATTGGTGCGGAAGGTGAGCTGGCGAGTTCGCCCTCGCCCTCGCCGCGCGCATCTCGACGGCCAGGAACGGCGCGTCCTCGACCGCGATCCCGACCTTCTCCACCGGCGTCACGAGAACGTGACGAGCCGTCCGGCTCGCGCCGCAGGATCGAGGCGAAGAGCCGCACCAGGGCGTCGCGGCCGATCGGGCTGCCGCGGTAGAGCCAGGTGCCGTCGGCGGCGATCCGCATGTCGATCTCGCCGCAATAGGGCGGGTTCCAGCGCTCCACCGGCCGCGGCTTGGCCGGCTCGCCCGCCTGTGCGACAAGCCCGGCCAGCCCCGCCGGCAGTCCCGCCGGCACCTCCGGCCTCGTTCGCCTCGATTTTCATCGCTGACCCGCCGCGTGCTTCGATTCACATTATCGCCCGACGGATGACACAGATCACCTGACGGAATTTCTGTATCCGCTTTCAGTTACGGATCCCGCCGCATGAGCGCAATCGCCACCGCCCCGATAAACGCCGACATCGTCGTCGAGGAAGCCCGCGCAGGCCGCCGCCAGGCTCGGCGAGGCGCGCGCGGCGCTCGCCGAGGTGATCTTCGGCCAGGAGATGGTGGTGGAGCGGGCGCTCACCACCGTCCTCTCCGGCGGCCACGGCCTGCTGGTCGGCGTCCCCGGCCTCGCCAAGACCAAGCTCGTCGACGCGATGGGAACGGTGCTCGGCCTCTCCGCCGGCCGCATCCAGTTCACCCCGGACCTGATGCCCTCCGACATCCTCGGCTCGGAGATTCTGGAGGAGAGCGCCGACCGCACGCCGCACCTTCCGCTTCGTCCGCGGCCCGGTCTTCGCGCAGCTCCTGATGGCCGACGAGATCAACCGCGCCAGCCCGCGCACCCAGTCGGCGCTGCTGCAGGCGATGCAGGAGCACCACGTCACCATCGCCGGCCAGCGCCACGATCTGCCACGGCCGTTCCACGTGCTCGCCACGCAGAACCCGATCGAGCAGGAGGGCACCTATCCGCTGCCCGAGGCGCAGCTCGACCGCTTCCTGATGCAGATCGACGTGCTCTATCCCGACCTCGACGCCGAGCGGCGGATGCTGTTCGAGACGACCGGCGCCGAGGAGGCGCAGCCGCGCGCCGTGCTGAGCGGCGCCGAGCTGATGGCGATCCAGGCGCTGGTCCGCCGCATGCCGGTCGGCGAGGCGGTCGTGGAGGCGATCCTGAAGCTCGTCCGCGTCGCTCCGCCCCGGCGAGGCGAGCGCCGACGTCGCCGAGCAGATCGCCTGGGGTCCCGGCCCGCGCGCCAGCCAGGCGCTGATGCTGACGGTGCGCGCCCGCGCGCTGCTCGACGGCCGCTTCGCGCCCTCGCTCGACGACGTGGAGGCGCTGGCCGTTCCGGTGCTGCAGCACCGCATGGCGGTGACCTTCGCCGCGCGGGCCGACGGCGTCAGCGTGCGCGACCTGATCGCCGCCGCGCGTGAAGGCCACGCTCTAGCCGATGGCCAAACCCGCTCCGGCCGGCAGGCGCTGAGCCGCAGCCGCGTCGAGACGGCGCGGAGCGCTTGCCGCGCGCCTGCCGGACCTGCTCGTCGCGGCGCGCCGCATCGCCGCCAACGTGCTGCTCGGCCTGCACGGGCGGCGCCATCCCGGCCCGGGCGAAACGTTCTGGCAGTTCCGCTCCTACGTCGCGGGCGAGCCGGCGCGGCAGATCGACTGGCGCCGCTCGGCGCGCGACCACCACCTCTATGTGCGCGAGCGCGAATGGGAGGCCTCGCAGACCGTCTGGCTGTGGGCGGACCTGTCCGCCTCCATGGATTTCAGCTCGCGGCTTTCCACGACGACCAAGCTCGACCGCGCCATCATCCTCATGCTGGCGCTGGCCGAGATGCTCGGCCGCGGCGGCGAGCGCGTCGGCATGCCGGGACTTGCCGAGCCGCGCATCGGCCGCGACGCCGCCGACCGCCTCGCCGAAGTGCTGGCGCGCGCCGATGTCACGGCGGACTGGCCGAGCCTCGACCGCGTCGGCCGCTTCTCCGACGTGGTGATGCTGAGCGACTTCCTCGTCGGCCCCGACGTCCTGCAGCGACCGCCTGCGCTCGCTCGCCGGCCGCGGCGCCAATCTGCACCTGCTGCAGGTGTTCGACCCGGCGGAAGAAGCTTTTCCCTATGAAGGCCGGCTGGAGTTCCGCGATCCGGAATCCGGCGAGACCTGGCTGACCGAGCGCGCCGGCGGCTTGCGCGCCGATTACCGGGCGCGGCTGGAGGCGCATCGCGAGCTGATCCGCAGCTTCGCGCGCTCGGCCGGCTTCTCCTTCGGCGTCCACCACACCGACCGGCCCGCCGCCGAGGGCCTGCTGTTCCTGCAGGCGCGGCTGTCGGGATCGCCGGTCAACGCCGTCTATGGCGGCGCGGCGCAATGGGAGCGCCCGGCGGCATGATCGGCGCGCTCGGCTTCCTCTCGCCGTGGATGCTGGTGGCGCTCGCCGCGCTGCCGCTGATCTGGCTGATCCTGCGGCTCACGCCGCCGCGCCCGCGGCTGGTTGACTTCCCGCCGACCCGCATCCTGCTCGGGCTGGAGGACCGCGACCGCACGCCGGCGCGCACGCCCTGGTGGCTGACGCTGATCCGCCTGGCGCTGGTCGCGCTGATCATCGGCGCGCTGGCCGAGCCGATCCTGCGCCCGGATCTGCGGCTGACCACCGGCAGCGAGCCGCTCCTCGTCGTCCTCGACAACGGCTGGGATACTGCGCCCGATTTCGCCGACCGCATCGCCGCGGCCGAGACGGCGATGGCCGAAGCTGCCCGCGACGGCCGGCCGGTCTCGCTGGTCGCGACCGCCGAGCCCCGCGCGGAAAGCCTGGCGGCGGAGAACGCCGACGCCGCGCTGCGCCGGCTCGCCGCGATCGTGCCGCGCCCCTATCTCCCCGACCGCGACGCGCTGGCGGCGCGGCTCAACGAAGCGTTTCGCCGAGCGCTCGGTGGAAGTGCTCTGGCTCGCCGGCGCGCTCGACGGCGGCGACGCCGCGTCCCTCGCGGCCGCCGCTCAACCGCATCGCGGCGCGCGGCACCATCATGCAGTCGGCGCGCCCGCTGACGGTGCTGCGGCCGCCGGAGAACGGCGCCGAACGCCGTGCGCGTGCCGGTCACCCGGCTGGGCGGCAGCGGGCGACGTCGGCGGTGGCCGGCTTCGACCAGGAGGGCCGGCGCATCGTCGAGGGCGCCGCCGCCATCGGCGGCAACGGCCGCGGCATCGCCGAGATCGCGCTGCCCGCCGAGATCCGCAATTCGCTGGCGCGCTTCGCGGTCGCCGGCGAGGACAGCGCCGGCGCGGTGCAGCTCCTCGACGGGCGCTGGCAGCGGAAGTCGGTCGGCCTCATCGTCGGCGAGAGCGCCGGCGGGTCGCAGCCGCTGCTCGAGCCGCTCACCTATGTCGAGCGGGCGCTCGCGCCGACGGCCGATCTCCTCCGCTCCGACGCCGCCGAGCACGAGCGAGGCGGTGACCGCGCTGATCCGACCGCGGCGCCTCGATCATCGTGCTGACCGAGACCGGGACGCTGCCGCCCGACACCACCGCAGGCGCTTGGTCGAATGGGTGGAGGCCGGCGGCACGCTGCTTCGCTTCGCCAGCCCGAACCTCGCCGCCACCACCGTCGACGAGCTGCTGCCGGTGCGGCTCAGGCAAGGCGAGCGGGCGCTCGGCGGCTCGCTCTCCTGGGAGGAGCCGCAGCCGATCGGCGAGTTTCCCGCCGACGGCCCGTTCGCCCGCATCGCGGTGCCGCCGGACGTGCGCGGTGAACCGGCAGGTGCTCGCCGACCCCGATGCGCTTGCGCGACGCGGAGGTCTGGGCCGAGCTCCGCGACGGCACGCCGCTGGTGACCGTCGCGCATGCGCGGCAACGGCCGCATCGTGCTCTTCCACGTCACCGCCGATCCGCGCTGGTCGAACCTGCCGCTCTCCGGCGCGTTCGTGGAGATGCTGAACGCGATCGTCGACAGTTGCCGGCATGGTAGCGCGGCCCGCCGGGGAGACCGCCGAGGCGGCCGAAGCCGCCGCGCCGTGGCGCCCCGTCGAGGTGCTCGACGGCTACGGCGACCTCGGGCCGCCCGAGCCGGGCGCCACGCTCGTCGCCGATCATCGAGGACGCCAGCCCGAGCGCCGAGACGCCGCCCGGCATCTACGACCGCGACGGCACCGTCTTCGCCCTGAACACCGTCGCCGCCGGCGCCGTGCTGGAGCCGCTGGTGCCGCAAGCTCCATCGGCTGGCAGGGCCGCAGCGCCGCGCTGGAGCCGCGCCCCGCCACGCCGATCTGGCCGTGGCTCCTCGCCGCCGCCGCGTTGCTCGCCGTCCTCGACGGCCTTGCCGTGCTGGCGCTTTCCGGCCGCCTGTCGCGCCGCTTCGCCCGCGCCGCGGCGCTGGCGCTCGCCTTCGCGCTGGCAATACCCGGCCTCGACCCTGCGTCGCGCCCAGGACAGCGAGATCGCCGACATGGAGAAGGCGCTCGCCGCGACGACCAAGACGCAGCTCGCCTATGTCGTCACCGGCAATGCCGAGCTCGACGAGACGAGCCGCGCCGGGCTCGAGGGCCTCTCCATGTATCTCGCCGACCGGACGGCCCTGGAGCCGGGCGAGCCGGCGCCGGTCGACGTCGCCGCCGACGAGCTCGCCTTCTACGCACTGATCTACTGGCCGATCGACCCCGACCAGCCGGTCCCTCGGCGGAGACCATGGCCAAGCGTCGACACCTTTTTGAAGAACGGCGGCACCATCCTCTTCGACACCCGCGACGCCGGCGGGTTCTCCGGGTCCGATTTCGGCGGCAACACGCCGGAAAACCAGAAACTCCGCGACATCCTCGCCTTCGTCGACGTGCCGCCGCTCGAGCCGGTGCCGCCCGACCACGTGCTCACCAAGGCCTTCTATCTGCTGTCGAATTTTCCCGGCCGCTGGGAAAATTCCGACCTCTGGGTGGAGAGCCTGAGCGACGCGCCGGAGGATCCCGAGCCGGCCGGCGCGCGGCGGCGACGGGGTGTCGCCGATCCTCATCACCGGCAACGATCTTGCCTCCGCCTGGGCGGTCGACAGCGACGGGCTCTGGCTCTACCCGACCGTTCCCGCCGATCCGCGCCAGCGCGACCTCGCCTTCCGCTCCGGCGTCAACATCGTCATGTATGCGCTGACCGGCAACTACAAGGCCGACCAGGTGCACGTGCCGGCGCTGCTTGAGAGGCTCGGCCAATGAGCGCAAGCATGACCGGCTCGCACCTCGCCTTCGAGCCGATCCTGCCGTGGCCGCTGATCGCCGGGCTCGCCGGCCTGCTCGTCGTCGTCCTGGCGCTGCTCGCCTGGCAGCGCGTGCGCGGCGTCTGGTGGCGGGCGCTCGCCTCCGCGCTGATCGTGCTGGCGCTCACCAATCCGGTGCTGCAGCGCGAGGAGCGCGAGGGCCTGCCCGGCATCGTCGCGCTGGTCGTCGACGAGAGCGCCAGCCAGCGCCTCGGCGACCGCGCCGCGCAGACCGAGGCTGCGGTCGCCGCCCTGAAGGAGCGGCTGCAGGCGCTGGGCAACTTCGAGATCCGCGAGGTGCATGCCGCCGACCGGCCGGACGGCGACGGCACGGCGCTTGTTCTCCGAGCTGACCGGCCTCGTCGACGACGTGCCGCCCGAGCAGATGGCCGGCGCGATTTTCATCACCGACGGCATCGTCGCCGACGTGCCGGAGGATGCCGCCGTCGCTCGGCTTCAATGCGCCGCTGCATGCGCTGATCACCGGCGAAGAAGGCGAGCACGACCGCCGCATCGTGCTCGACCGCGCGCCGCGCTTCGCCATCCTCGACGAGCCGCAGAGCCTCGACTTTCGCGTGCTCGACCCCGACCTCGCGCCCGGCGAGCAGGTGACCGTGCATCTCCGGATCGACGGCACCGAGGTCGCCACCGACCGCGTCGCCGTCGGCGAGAACCACACCATCGACGCTGCCGCTGCAGCATGGCGGCCGCACCATCGTGGAGCTGGAGGTCGAGGCGGCGGCGGACGAGCTGGCGCTGGAGAACAATGTCGGCGTCGCCGAGATGGACGTGGTGCGCGAGCATCTCCGCGTGCTCTTCGTCTCCGGCGAGCCGCATGCCGGCGAGCGCACCTGGCGGAACGTGCTGAAATCCGACGCCGCCGTCGACCTCGTCCACTTCACCATCCTGCGTCCGCCGGAAAAGCAGGACGGCACGCCGATCAACGAGCTGTCGCTGATCGCCTTCCCGACCCGCGAACTGTTCGAGGAGAAGATCGAGGAATTCGACCTCATCATCTTCGACCGCTACCAGAGCCGCGGCGTGCTGCCGATCATCTATTACGACAACCTGGCCAATTACGTGCGGAACGGCGGCGCCGTGCTGGTCGCCGCCGGCCCCGACTACGCTGCCGGCGGCAGCCTCTACCGCACGCCGCTCGGGCCGGTCCTGCCGGCCGTGCCGACCGGCGAGATCGTCGAAGAGCCCTACCGCGCGGCGATCAGCCTGGTCGGCACGCGCCATCCCGTCACCCGCGATCTGCCGGGCATCGAAGTCGACCCCGCCCGCCTGGAGCCCCTGGTTCCGCCTGGTGGAGGCAGACGCTATCGCCGGCGACGTCGCCATGACCGGCCCCGGCGACCGGCCGCTCCTCGTCCTGTCGCGCGAGGGCGACGGCCGCGTCGCCATGCTGCTCTCCGACCATGCCTGGCTGTGGGCGCGCGGCTATGACGGCGGCGGCCCGCACGCCGCGCTGCTGCGCCGCCTGCTGCACTGGCTGATGCGCGAGCCGGAGCTGGAGGAGGAGGCGCTGACCGCCCATGCGGAGGGCAAGAACCTCGTGGTGGAGCGCCAGACGCCTGGCGGACACGATGCCGGAGGTCTCGCTCAGCGATCCCGCCGGCAATCCCGAGCCGCTGACGCTGAGCGAGGCCGAGCCGGGCCTGTGGCGCGGCGTCGTGGAGGATGCGGCGCTCGGCCTGCACCGGGCGGAGGACGGCGCCCTCACGGTGCTCGCCCATATCGGCCCGGCCAACCCGGCAGAATTCCAGGACGTGATCTCCACGACCGAGCGGCTCGCCCCGATCGCCGAGGCGACCGGCGGCTCGGTTCGCCGCATCGGCGATGGCGCCGGCATCTCGCTGCCGCGCATTTCCGCCGTCTCGTCCCGCGCCCCCGCCTCCGGGCGCGACTGGCTCGGCCTCCGCCGCTCCGAAGCGACGGTGCTGAAAAGCGTCGACCAGCTGCCGCTTTTCGGCGGCCTTCTCGGCCTCGCCTTGCTGGTCGGCGCCTTCGCGGCGCTGTGGTACCGCGAGGCGCGTTAAGCGGCGAACCCCGCCCGGCTGCCCTTCAAGCACGCTACGGCCTCTGCTGCCCTGAAGCGCTTGGTTGCGCCTGCGATCTGGCGACCTCTCTAAGTAGATCATCCCTAAGCTGTGATCATCCATTAAATTAGCTCCTGAAGTTGTTCTCAAAAACTCCAGAATAATCGACCACCGCAACTTCCGCGCTATCTGCCCCAACGGCAGTTGAACAGCATTCACGCCGTCAAACGCCAACAAAATTCTTGTTATCGTCACCTTTTTGCTGTTGCTTGATTCTATCAAATCGCACGCAGTGACAGCTCGCACGCCGTGAGAGCCCGATGGCTGGTGAGGACAAAGCTCGCGAATCCCGCCTCAGGAAAATGGCCGCTCGTCAGGGTTTGGTTCTTGCCAAGTCGCGCCACCAACCTCCTGACGGCGACAGCGCCGGAGGCTACATGCTTTTCGACAGTGCCAGCCGCGCGGTTGCGGTGTTCGGCGCGACCTCCGGCCGCGGACCGTTGGACGTCAGCGGCAAGGGCTATCAAGCCACGCTTGATGAGATCGAAGCCTACCTCCGCCGGGGCGACAACTAGCCCGTAGCGGTGCCGGCGACGGTGCTTCGCCCGAACATGCCGAACAAACCGTCCGAGGATGGCTGCTCTTAATCGGTTCGGCGCACGTTCGTCCTAGAGCATGGCATGTTCGGGCGATGTTCGGCATCGAGGAATTTTCCGGAAAATCGAACGGCGACCGGCCCCTACAAAAATCGCTTCATCCTGAACATCGCGGCGGCGAGCGCCGGTCGCCAGCTCCGGTTCCACGGAACTGGCATCCGCCAAGATTCCCGGCTAAGCTCCCCTCCTTGGCCCTGCCGGCCGCGACAGGGTCGCGAAGGGGGGACACGCGATGCAAACGTTCCGAGCCAGCCGCTGGGCGGCGCCTCTGCTCCTGGCGCTCGCCGCCGCCGCCAATGCCGACACCAGCGACGTCACCCACGAGACGCCTGTCGTCGTGGAGAAGAGCGGCGCCCATTGCGCCGACGACCCCAATTGCTTCAACCGCTACCACCCGGGCATCGAGCCGGTGGCGCAGGCCGCGCCCGGACAGATCGTCGTCATCGAGACGCGCGACGCCTTCGACAGCAACCTGACCCTGCAGTCGACGGCGGAGGACGTCACCGCTCTCGACCTCAATCTCGTCCACCCGATGACCGGGCCGATCTCCATCGAGGGCGCGGTGCGCGGCGACGTGCTGGCCGTCACCCTCCTCGACGTCGAGCCGGACCAGTACGGCTATACGGTCGTCGTGCCCGGCTTCGGGTTCCTCCGCGACCGTTTTCCCGATCCCTACATCGCCAACTGGCAGCTCGACCGGATTGCCGCGACGTCGGAGCAGATCCCCTCGGTCAGCATCCCGATCGCCGCCTTCATGGGCTCGGTCGGCGTGCTGCCGGGCGAGGCGGAGACCGACCTCTACCTGAAGCGCGAGGCGGATCTCGCCGCCGCCGGCGGCGCGGCGCTGGGTCCGCAGCCGATCGGCGCCCTGCCGGCCGCGATCTGCGGACCGGAGGGGAGCGACAAGGACCGGTGCCTGCGCACCATCCCGCCGCGCGAGAACGGCGGCAATATGGACGTCAAGCAGATGCAGGTCGGCACGACGCTGCTCCTCCCCTGCTTCGTCGACGGCTGCGGCCTGTTCGCTGGCGACGTGCATTACGCGCAAGGGGACGGCGAAGTGTCCGGCACCGCCATCGAGATGGGCGCCCGCGTGACGGTGCGCGTCGACGTGCGCAAGGGCGCCGGCGCCAATATCACGGTCCCGCAATTCGAGGGCGGCGCGCAGCTGAAGACGCTCGCCCCGTCGCGCTTCTACGCCACCATCGGCCTGCCGCTGAAGGAGGCCGGCGAGGTGCCGATCTACGTCACCTATATCGACGGCGAAAAAATCGGCCCGTTGATGAACCTGTCGGAGGACCTGACGCTCGCCGCCCGCAACGCGCTGATCGCCATGATCGACTACATGGTGCGCGACCACGGCCTGACGCCCGAGCAGGCCTATGTCGTGGCGAGCGTCGCCGTCGACCTCCGCATCAGCCAGGTCGTCGACGTGCCGAACTTCATCGTCTCGGCCTTCCTGCCGCTGGAAATCTTCGACGCCGGCGAATGACGCGCGGGCGCGGTGCCGGCCTCCCGGCCCCCAAAATCTTCAGCCGGCGCGGCGCGGTGAAACTGGCCGCGGCGGCCCTCGGGGCAGTGCTTTTCGGCGGCCACACGCCCTACGGCCAGTGGACCGTCTACCGGCAGCGCAACCTGTTCATCGTCGCCAGCCGCACCGATCCCGCGGCGCTCGACCTCGCACGGTCCGTTGCCAAGGGCCTCGCCACGGAGCTGCCCGAGAGCCACGCCCGCACGACCCGGGCGACCGATCCCGTCCGCATCGCCAGCCTGCTGGCGACCGGACAGCTCGACGTGGCGATCGTTTCGCACGCTGAGGCGGCCGCCATGCTGGCCGGCTCCGGCGATTTTCGGGCCGTCGGGCCCGTGCCGCTCCGCAAGCTGGCGGAGCTCGGCCCCCATGTCCTGGTGGCGCTCGACAGCTTTCGCAGCCGCCACGCTTATCTCCTCGCCGCCGCAATCGAACACCTCCGCCCCGATCTGCCGCTTGCGCCGGGCGCGGTCTCGGAGGCGCTGTCCGCCTTGCCGGACCATGACGGCGCGCTGGCGTATCGGAGCGGCCGGCCGCTGCCGCCGATCGAGGATGACGAGGCGGATCAGGGTTCGCCGGCGCAGCCCTGACGGCGTGCCGATGCCCAGCCGGACGAGCCGGCCGCGAAGCGAGGCTAGGCCCGAAGCTCCGCTCCTTCGGCCGCCAGCGCCCGGGCGACGGCCGGGAGGTCCGCCGTTTTCAAAAAATCCTCGTGCGCCCGGCAGAGATTGACGCGGATATTGTTGGTCACCAGCTCGAAATCGTAGCCGCGCAGGTCGGCGTGGATCGGCAGCCCGGCGAAGAACTCTTTGGCCGTTTCCTTCGGCAGGTCCTTCACCGCATGCGGCGCGGCAAGCCCGGCCCGCTGGATGCGCCGGCCGATCCGTGCCTCCGCCTCGCTCCAGAATTTTGGGTCGAACCCGACCGGCACGGGATAGCGGCGGCAGATCCGCCCGACCGCGGCGATCAGGCCGAGCCGCATGGCCATGGCATCGCGCGCGTGCGGGCGCAGCGCATGCTCCGCCATCACCGCAACATTCTGCAGGCAGAGAGGGTAGTTGCGCCAGCGCGCGGTCTCTACGGCCGCCCGGAACGCCGGCTCCTTGAACAGTTTTGAGGACAGCACGCCCGACCGCGCCCGCGAATATTCGAAGATGCATTTCTGCACCAGGAAAGCCGACTGCGCGTCGAGGAAATCCTCCAGGCCGGCCGCGCTGGCGATCGGCGGCTTGCGGCGGAAAAGATCGAGCAGTCCCATGGCGGCCCCGTTGCCCGCCGGCACCCTATTCCGCCGTGCCGCGCCCGTATAGGCGGGTGCCGATCCGCGGCCTGGCCTGCCGGCAGGTGGCGCGCCGCACCTACGACTAAAGTCGATATGGTGAACGAATTCGAACCCCACTAACGCTTTACGCAACCACACGTGTCTTTCGCGGCACGTGCAGGCGGTTCGGCTGGCCGCGCGACGGCTCACGCCGGGCAAGGATGTCATGCTTGGGGGAGGGACCAGCCTTGACAGATCAGAACGAATATTGGGCCAAGACCAAGCGCCTGATGATCATCTGCCTGGTGATCTGGGCGATCTTCGGTTACGGCATCCATCTTTTCGCGCGCCAGCTCAACGAGATCGTCATCCTGGGCTTTCCGCTCGGCTTCTACATGGCCGCACAGGGCTCGCTGATCGTCTTCGTTGCGCTGATTTTCTGGTTCGCCCGCCGGCAGGACGCGATCGATCGCGAATGCGGCATGGCGGAAGTCGATTAAGGGGGCGTCAATGGCTACGCAAGCAGGCGCAAGCGATTTCACCAGCAACCTCGGCAAGATCTACGGCATCTATACCGGCGGCTTCTTCGCCTTCGTGGTCCTCCTCGCCATCCTCGAGCAGGTCGGCGTGCCGGACCGCGTCATCGGCTACCTCTTCGTGTTCTTCACGCTCGCCGTCTACGCCATCATCGGCATCGTCTCGCGGACCATGCAGGTGTCGGAATATTACGTGGCCGGCCGCCGCGTTCCGGCCGTCTACAACGGTATGGCGACGGGCGCCGACTGGATGTCGGCGGCGTCCTTCATCGGCATGGCGGGCACGCTCTACGCGCTCGGCTATGACGGTCTCGCCTACGTGCTCGGATGGACCGGCGGCTACGTGCTCGTCGCGGTGCTGGTCGCTCCGTACCTCCGCAAGTTCGGCGCCTATACGGTTCCCGACTTCCTGTCGGCCCGCTACGGCGGCAATTTTGCGCGCTTCCTCGGCATCATCGTGCTGCTCTCCTGCTCCTTCACCTATGTGGTGGCGCAGATCGTCGGCACCGGCCTGATCGCCAGCCGCTTCATCGGCATGGACTTCCAGGTCGCCGTCTATGTCGGCCTTCTCGGCATCCTGGTCTGCTCGATGCTCGGCGGCATGCGCGCCGTCACCTGGACGCAGGTGGCCCAGTATATCGTGCTGATCATCGCCTACCTGATCCCGGTCGTCATCCTGTCGGCACAGCAGTTCGGGCTGCCCATCCCGCAGCTCACCTATGGCCAGGTGCTGCAGGAGATCGCCGCGCGCGAGCAGGAGATGGTCGCGCAGGGCCTCGCCACGGCGGCCGCGCTGAAGCCGCATGTCGAGCCGTTCCTCAACCTCTCCATGGTCAACTACTTCGCGCTGATCTTCTGCCTGATGGTCGGCACGGCGTCGCTGCCGCACGTCCTGATGCGCTACTTCACCACCCCCTCGGTGCGGGACGCGCGCAAATCCGTGGCGTGGTCGCTGCTGTTCATCTTCATCCTCTACTTCACGGCGCCGGCCTATGCCGCGTTTGCCAAGCTGGAGGTCTACACGACGGTGATCGGCCAGCCGCTCGCCGGCCTCGAAGCAGCGCAGGCGCTCGACTGGGTGTTCAAGTGGGGCCAGATCGGCCTGGTGAAGATCTGCGGCGTCGATGCGGCAAGCGCCCAGGCGGTGATCGACGCCTGCGGGGCCGTCGCCAACCATCCCGGGGTGATCACGCTCGCCGACCTCAAGCTCGACAATGACGCCATCGTCATCGCGACGCCCGAGATCGCTGGCCTGCCCTACGTGATCTCCGGCCTCGTCGCAGCCGGCGGCCTCGCCGCCGCGCTGTCGACCGCCGACGGGCTGCTGCTCGCCATCGCCAACGCCCTCAGCCACGACATCTATTACAAGATGATCGACCCGAACGCGCCGACGCATCGCCGCCTGATCGTCGCCCGCACGCTTCTGGTCGTCGTGGCGGTGATCGCGGCCTACACGGCTTCGTTCCGTCCGGCCGACATCGTGGCCATGGTGGCGTGGGCCTTCTCGCTGGCCGCCGGCGGGCTCTTCCCGGCGCTCGTCCTCGGCATCTGGTGGAAGCGGACGACCGCCCCCGGCGCGGTGCTCGGCATCATCGCCGGCTTCGGCATCACGCTGCTCTACCTGGTGGTGACCCGCTACTATCCGGTGTTCGGCGTCGAAGCGCTCGGCATGACCTCGCTCCTCAACCCGGTCACCGGAGCGCCGGTGGTCGATGTGGCGGCGGCGCTGGCGGGCGATCCGGCCGCCGCCTACACCACGCTTGCGTCCAAGGTGGGCTGGTTCAACATCAACAACATCTCGTCGGCCATCTTCGGACTGCCGCTCGGCGCGATTGTGATGATCGTGGTGAGCCTGCTCACCAAGGCGCCCAGCCTGGAGATGCAGAATTTCATCGACGAGGTCCGCCGCCCGCGCGGCCAGACGGTCATGCAGGAAAAGACGGTCTGACCCGTCGAAGTGAGCTGGAGAGGGCGGGGCTTGACCCCGCCCTTTCTTTTGCGGGAAGCACTCTCCGGCGGCCGCGCCGTTCCGGGCTAGCGCCGCCGGCGCCGAGGGATCGTCTTGGACACGTCGGTCCGATTCTACGAATATTGGTACTTCCATGTGCCGAACTATGTTCTGGCCGCCCTCATGTACTCCCTCATGGCGCGCTTCCTGCTGTCCTTCGTCTTCGCGCCGGATTCCCGCAACTACATCTATCGGGCCTTCGTTCGGTTGACCGATCCGATCCTTGTTGCGGTGCGCTTCGTCACGCCCCGGTCGGTGCCGCCGCTCCTCACCGTGCTTTTGGCGGCGATCTGGCTCATCATCGTCCGCTTCGCGCTTCTCGTCGGCTTCATAACCGCCGGGCTCGCGCCGCGCGTCGCCGGCTGAGTCGATGCCCGCAAATCCGTTCATCGTGGCGCTCATGGCCGTCGGCATGCTCAACGGGATTTTTTCGCCGTTCTTCGTCATCACCGCGCAGGTGATGATCACCGCGATCATGCCGCTCCTCATCCTGGCCGGGCCGCGGATTACCGCCTTCCTGGCGTCGCTGATCGCCGCCACGGCGACGATCATGCTGGCCGGTGTTCCCGCCGCCCTCTTCGAGCGGATTACTGGACGACGGGAGACGGACACCGCCTCATACGCAATCTGGCTCACGGCTGCCGTCGTGATCAGCCTGCCGGCGCTGCTCAGGGCGGCGGCGCAGGTGATCTGACGGAAGCCGCTTCAGGCCCACTTCACCGCGGCGTCCCCTCCCCTATCTCACGAGGGCCTGGAGGCTGCCGGTCGGAAATGCGCTTGCGTCTTCCAGCGGATCGGCAAATTATTCCGCAAGGGGTGAGGCCGCCCATGGACAAGCTGCGGCAGGTTGCCTTCCTGAGTGTCGGGCGCGGCGTCGCCTTCGCCGGCCTGGCGATTTTCACCGTCATGGTCGGCCTCTGCTTCGATCCTTTGCTGGCGTTGCGCAGCGGCGGGATCCTGCTTCTGCTGCTCCTCGCCGTGCTGCTTCTGAAGGCGCAGCGCGTCGGCGCGACCGACTACCGGCGCACGGAGACCTGGCTGCTTCTCGACAGCGGCGACCGCCCGGACGAGCGGTTCGCCGGCCGCGCGGTGAGCGGCGCGCTGCGTGACGCGTTCCTGTGGTTCGCGCACTGGACGGCCGGATTGGCCGCCCTGGTGTGGGGGTTCGCCATCGCTCTCATGTGGTTCGGCGGCGCCGATTTGGCCGCCTGAACGGCTCGGTCTGCGCACCTGCTGTCCTTCGCCCGGGATTATTGTGAAAAAAGTCCTAGACACCTCTCCCGCTTTGTGCTAGCTCCCCAAATACCGCTGCTCGACGAGGGACCGGGATGCAAGGACCGGAGCTTTTCGGGAGCAGTGGGCGGCGCCGCCACGGAGCCTCGGTCAGGAGCCGGGACGGCGTTCCTCAGAAGGGCCCCCCTCGGGAGCAATCCCGGTGCCGGATGTTGCACGGCTAGAGTTCCTGCTTCGGGCGCAAGCACGGGGCAGGACGGGAAGACGATAGGGCGAGTTGGGGAACGTATAACGCCGCGCGGACTCCCCACCGTTTAGCAAGCGCTTTTTTGACTTGCCGCTGCGGTGGCGAACAGGGTGCGGCTGGCGAGCATGGCGCAGGCAACGGCGAGCAGACGGTCGGCGACGGAGCGAAGCGCGCGGGCATGCGAATGGCCGCGTTGGCGCAGGGCGGCGTATTTGGCGCGGCTTCGCGGGTCGTGCTGGATGGCGGTGCGCGCCCAATGATGGACGGCGTCGCTGAGGCGGCGATGACAAGCCCGGCGGCGCAGGACGATGCGGCGCTTGCCCGACTGCTTGGTCACCGGGGCGACGCCGGACAAGCAGCGCAGCGCCTGATAGTCTCGCTCGCGCAGGGCCTCGCCGGCCTCTGCGAGCAGCGTGGCGCAGACGATCCTTCCGATGCCTGGCAGGGATCTCAGGATGGTCACGTCACGCTGCTCTTGCGGCTGCCCCGGCGCGTCCTCCTCGGGCGCAGCGAGGCTGGCGAGCAGGCGATCGAGCTCGCCGTGCGCCTCTTTGATCTGGCGGCTGACGAGGCGCAGGCGGGGAATGAGCGTGCGGATGTGGGCGGTTGCCGCCTCGGTGGCGCCGGCGGCGACCTGGATGGGCGGCCGGCGGAGCTGCTTCAAGGCCTCGGCCGCATCGAAGCGGCGGATGCGATGCCGCTTGAGGAGCTTGGCGAGACTGGCTTGGCGGAGGCGGCGGGCCTTATCGGGCGTCGGCGCGCTCTCCCACAGTTGCAGGAACCATTCGGCGGCGAGATCATCGGCGAGCTCCAGCATGGCCGGGAAGTAGCGCCAGAGCTGGTCTCGCATGCGGTTGGCGAGACGGACCTGCTCGACGGTCAGTTCGTCGGCGATCCGCGACCATTCGCGCAGCTCGATGACCAGCGGATCGGCCGGCCGCAACGGACGCAGGCGCGGCCGGTCGGTCCTCAGCGCATCGGCCAGCACCTCGGCGTCGCGGCTGTCGTCCTTGGCGCCGGCCAGCGTGAAGCGGTCGCGGAAGCGGTCGAGCTGCTTGGGATTGACCGCGTAGACGGTGAAGCCGCGCTCCATGAGCGCCTCAACGACCGGCCCGTGCGGCACCTCGATGGCGACATGCACCGCTTGCGGCGCGGCGCCGCTCGCGGCGATCAGCCAGGCGCCCATCTCAGCCAGGCCCTCGCCGCCATGAGCGAAGCTGCGCACGCGCTTGCCGCGCCCCTGCGCATCCGACAGACAAACGACATGCGCCTGCGACGCCCAATCGACGCCGGCATACCAGATCTGTTCTTCCATGCTCCTCTCCCTGTTCTCGCAACGAGCCCGCCGCGACGTCGGCCGATCCCTGGACTGGCGCTCAAGGGCGCGGTCTCCCCACTGGGCCTGCAATCGCAGCCGCCAGCCGGGGCACATGTCCGCGCGTGGTGCTCGCCGCTTTGACAGCGGCGGCGCTGGGGCGCTTCGGTCGCTCCCGGCCGGCCGGCCCCGGTCCTCCTGTCTGAGCCGATTCGCCGGACCCGCGAAGCCGCCCGCCCGCTACGGCGCCACGGAGGGCGCGCGTGCGGCCGGCTTCGCTTTCGCCGAGCCAAGCTTTGCAGGATCACCGGCCATCACCGGTACAGGGGCGCCTGGAGGCGCCATTATTTAATTTGCGAGGCGTTGTTCAGGCGCTCCGCTCCCTCCTCATAGCGAGGAGGACCAAAGGTTCTTCGATAGCCTCGGGCCCAAAAAGCCGCGGGACGATTGAACGCGCCTGGTCCCGGTCCGGAACTGAGCCTTGCTGGAATGAGGCGGCCAAAATAACGTGCCGTCCAAGGTCCAGTCGTGACCTGGGAGGGATGCTCATGAGGAAAATGCTTTTCGCCATGACGGCCGCTTCGGCCCTGGTGGCGCTTGCCGGGCTCGCCCGGGCGCAGGATTGCGAAATCAAGGTCGGCGTCGTCATGGAGCTGACCGGGCCGGCCGGCGAATACGGCCAGGCCGGCGCGAAATCGGTCGAGATGGCGTTCCGCGACATCAACGACGCCGGCGGCGTCAACGGCTGCAAGCTCGTCACCGACACGCGCGACTCGCAGAGCCAGGGCAATGTCGCGGTCGACGCGGCGACGCAACTCGTTCAGGTCGGGAAAGTGCCGGTGATCATCGGCGGCATCATCTCGTCGGTGTCGATCCCGATCCTCACCTCGGTGACGGCCCCGGCCGGCGTGGTGCAGGTGTCGCCCGCCTCATCGTCGCCGACGCTGACCGCGCTCGGCCGCGACGGCAAGACCAACGGCGTGTTCTTCCGCACCATCACGTCGGATGCCCTGCAGGGAACGTCGCCGCCGCGAAATACGCGCTCGATCAGGGCCTGAAGAAGCTCTCGATCATCCACGTCAACAACGATTTCGGCGTGAACATGGTCAAGGAGTTCTCCAACGCCTACAAGGCGCTCGGCGGCGAGATCGTCTCGGTGACGCCCTATAACGAGAAGCAGGCGAGCTATCAGGCCGAAGTGACCGCCGCGCTGGAGGGCGGCCCCGAGGCGCTCTACCTCATCTGCTACCCCGTCGACGGCGCCACCATCGCGCGCGCAGTGGATCTCGCAGGGCGGTCCGCAGAAATTCCTGCTGAACGACGGCATGAACAGCGCCGATTTCATCGCCAGCGTCGGCGCGGAATATCTGAACGACGCCTTCGGCACCTCGTCGGGCACCAACCCGACCGCCGTCGACCGAATATTTCAACGCGAACTACAAGGCCTTTTCCGGCCTCGAGCCGAGCAATCCGGCCGCCGACCGCTCCTACGACGCCGGCGCGATCGTCGGCCTTGCCATCGCGCAGGCGGGCTCGGCCGAGCCTGCCGCGATCAAGGACGCGATCCGCAAAGTGCTCGACCCGAACGGCGACGGTGATCCACGCCGGCAAGGACGAGTTCGCCAAGGCGCTGCAGCTCATCAAGGAGGGCAAGCCGATCAAGCTATGAGGGCGTCATCGGCCCGGTCCAGTTCGACGAGTACGGCGACATCACCGGCCCCTTCCGGCTGTGGCGCATCCAGAACGGCGAGATCACCACGGTGGCGAGATGTCGACGGCCGACGTCGACGCGATCAAGGAGGAGATCGCCCAGTAAGGCGGGCCTCCGGCTTTCTCTGAGGGCGCCCCTTGCGGCGCCCGTTTCCTGAGAAAGAGTGGACATGCCGGTGACCGCACCTGAGCGCATCGAGCTGGCGCCCGGCCTGGAGATCAGCCGCATCGTCACCGGCCTGTGGCAGGTCGCCGACATGGAGCGCGACGGGCGCACGCTCGATCTCGACGCGGCCGCCGCCGACATGGCGCGCTATGCCGAAGCGGGCTTCGACACCTTCGACATGGCCGACCACTACGGCAGCGCCGAAGACATAGCCGGCCGTTTCAACCGGCTCGTTGCCGCCGGCCGGGTGAAGACGATCGGCAGCGCCGGCCCGGGCGCCTTCACCAAATGGTGCCCTACTCCGGGCGAGATGGACGCCGCCACGGTTCGCGCCGCTGTCGAGCGCAGCCTCCGCCGCATGCAGACCCCGAAGATCGACCTCCTGCAGCTGCATTGGTGGATGTTCGAGCATCCGGCCTATCTCGACGCGATGCGCGAGCTCGCTTCGCTCCAGGCCGAAGGTCTGATCCGCCATCTCGGCGTCACGAATTTCGACACCGATCACCTGCGGGTCCTGGTCAGGCAGGGCATTTCGCATCGCCTCCAACCAGGTCTCCTTCTCGCTGCTCGACCGCCGCGCGGCGGAGGAGATGACGCGCATTCTGCCTGGCTGAACGGCATAAAGCTCCTCGCCTACGGCACGCTCGCCGGCGGCCTTCTCGGCGAGAAATGGCTCGGAAAGCCGGAGCCTGCCGCTGCCGACATCGCCGATTGGAGCATGCAGAAATACAAGCGCTTCGTCGACCGGATCGGCGGCTGGGAAGTTCTGCAGGACCTGCTTCTGGCGCTCCAGACCGTTGCCCGCAAGCACGGAGTCTCCATCGCCAACGTGGCGGCGCGGTGGGTGCTCGATCAGCCCGCGGTCGGCGCGATCATCATCGGCGCGCGGCTCGGCGAGCGCGAGCACCGCGCCGACAATCTCAGAATTTTCGCTTTCGAGTTCGACGAGGACGACCGCGCGGTGATCGACGCCGCACTGGCCAAAACCACGCGCATTCCCGGCGATTGCGGCCAGGAATATCGCCGCCCGCCTTACCTGACCGCCTCAGGCGATCTCAGCCATCACCTCCAGTCGTTCCCGAGCGTCTTCCAAGCGACGCCGCTGCCCGGCCGCCCGGAGCGGCTGCAGAATCGACAGCGGCAGCGTCTGGGAAGGCATCGCCGGCTACAGCCGCGCCGTCCGCATTGGCAAGCGCATCCTGGTCAGCGGCACGACGGCCACGCACGGCAGCGGCGAGGTGGTCTGCCGCGGCGATCCGCACGGACAGGCGGTCTATATCCTCGACAAGATCTCGGCGAGCATCCAGGCGCTGGGCGGCGCGCTCGACGACGTCGTGCGCACCCGTATTTATCTCCGTGATGCCGGCCAGTGGGAGCCCGTCGCCCGGGTCCACGGCCGCTACTTCGCAAATACCCGGCCCACGAACACGCTGGTGGAAGCCAATCTCGTCGGTGACTACGACGTGGAGATCGAGGCGGAGGCGCTGCTGGGCTGAGCGGCTGCGGCGGGGCTCGCACTCTGAAATTACCCGAGTTTTGCGAAGCGATTCTGCCCGATCGAATCCGCCGCGGTCCGGCGGAGGGGAACTTGACACGAGGGCCACGGGAACTGACACGTCCGCAGGGCAGCGGGGCATTCGATGATCCTTGAGGATCGGGTCGCAATCGTCACCGGCGGCGGCTCCGGCATCGGCCGCGCCGGTGCGGAGATCATGGCGCGAGAAGGCGCGATCGTGGTGATCGCCGACCGCGACGCGAACGCTGGCGAGGACTCGGCCCGCCGCATCGTGCTCGGAGGAGAGCGATCTCTGGCGGTCCAGACGGATGTCGGCGACGACGAGGCGCTCGAGCGGCTGGTTGACCGGACGATCGCAGCGTTCGGCCGGATCGACATCCTGCACAGCCATGCGGGAATTCAGGTCGAAGGACCGTTGGAGCAGGTCGAGCCCGCCGGAATGGATGCCTCGTGGCGGATCAACGTCCGCGCCCACTTCATGCTCGCCCGCCTCGTGATGCCGACCATGCGCGCACAGGGCGGCGGCTCCATCATCGTGACGGCGTCCAATTCGGGGATCTTCTATGACCGCGAGATGATCGCCTACGCCACTTCGAAGCATGCGGCGGTCGCAATGGTGAAGCAGATCGCCATCGATTACGGAAAGCACAATATTCGCGTGAATGCGCTCTGCCCCGGCTGGGTGGACACGCCCTTCAATGACGCTTTCACGCGGCAGATGGGCGGCCGCGAGGCGCTGCTGCGCTATATTGAAGACAAGATCCCGATGGGCCGCTTCGCCAGCGCCGAGGAAATCGCCGAGGCCATCCTGTTTCTCGCGTCCGGCCGCTCCTCGTTCATGACCGGCCATGCCCTCGTGGTCGACGGCGGCGAATGCATCGCATGACGTTCTTCGCGCGATGAATCTCGTTTCGCTGCACGATCTTCACGAATATCGACGCCGCATCCCGACGACGGACCTTTATTTCCTCAACCCGGTGCGGCATCTTCGGCGTCACGACAAGCGCGCGGCCCAGCTGCCGCGCCTAAAGGCGATTGCCCCTAACGTCTTCACCATCGGCAGGACCGCCATCGTCAGCCGCTACGGTTCGCCGCGCGATGTCCAGCGGCTGCGGGCAATCGAAGTTCGCCAGATCGTTTATATCGCTGACGACGATTTCGAAGCGGGAGCTGCCGATCCGAACCTGCCGCCCGCCTACCGGGCCAAGCTTGCGGCGTTCGCAAGAAATGCCTGGCCGGCGCTGCATAAAGCGGCCGATGTCGTCATCGTCCCCAGTCCGGCGCTGGCCGCGATCTACGGTGCCAAGGCGCGCATCATGCATCCAGCGTGGCCCATGTCACCGGCATCGACCGACCACTTCGCGCGGCCGCGGCGCATCGACATCGTGCATATCGGAACCGGCTCGCACCGTGCCGATCTTGCTCCGATCGCCGGCGACCTCGTCGACGTTCTCAACACCCATCCGCATGCGCGGTTGACGGTTTTCGCCGGCGCGGACGCTCCCGAGGAACTGCGGCGTCACTCACAGGTGAGATCCCGCCGGCCGATGCCGTGGTGGCGTTACAAGCACGTTCTGCCGTGGCTCCGCTTCCACCTCGCGCTGTATCCGCTGCAGGCAGGCCGGTTCAACGAAGCGCGATCCTCCAACAAGCTATTCGAGCAGGCGATTACCGGCGCCGCTGCGTTGATGTCGCCTGTTCCGGCGCTACGCGACGCAGCCGGCCCAAAACTTGCCGATCTGTTCGTCGACCGTGAGCCGCGCCAATGGCGCGCCCGCATCGAGAGCGACTTGGCGGACCTGGGTGCCGCACGCGAGCGCGCCGAGCGGACGCGTGCGCATATTATTTCCATGGATGCCATTGGCCAAGCTGCGGCCCAATGGCTTGATATCCTTAATGCGGACACATAGAAGCGGCCAAGACGCGGGAAGGCTTCTTCCATCGTGCTGATGGCCGAGCGTCGCGTCTTCATTTCTCCAAGGCAGGCATTAATGCGCATTCTAGTCACGGGCGGGGCAGGCTTTATCGGCAGCGCTGTCGTGCGCCGGCTGATCGGACAGACGGAGCACGTCGTCCTAAACGTGGACAAGCTGACCTATGCCGCCTCGCAGGACTCGCTCGCTGCGGTTGCCGGCCATCCGCGCTACGGCTTTCGCAACCTCGACATCTGCGATCAGGCTGCGCTCGCCAAAGCTTTTCGGGACTTTCGCCCCGACGCAGTGATGCATCTTGCCGCCGAGAGCCACGTGGACCGCTCCATCGAAGGGCCCGAGGCTTTCGTTCACACCAACGTCGTCGGCACGACGCGTCTTCTGGAGGCGGCGCGTTGCTGGTTTTCCGAGCTTGGGGCGGATGCACGGCAAAAGTTCCGCTTCCACCACATCTCCACCGATGAGGTGTTCGGCGCTCTGGGGCCAGACGATGAGCCCTTCTCCGAGACCACTCCCTACGATCCCCGCTCGCCCTATTCGGCAAGCAAGGCCGCCTCGGACCACCTGGTGCGCGCCTGGTGGCACACATTCGGCCTGCCGGTGATTGTCACCAACTGCACCAACAATTACGGGCCGTACCATTTCCCCGAGAAACTTATTCCCCTCGTCATCATCAAGGCGCTGAGGGGCGAGAAGCTGCCGGTCTACGGAAAAGGCGAAAACGTCCGCGACTGGCTCTACGTCGAGGACCACGCGGAAGCGCTCGTCGCTGTGGTGGAGCGCGGAAGGCCCGGCCGTACCTACCTTATCGGCGGGGGGGCGGAGAAGAAGAACATCGAGGTGGTGAGGATGATCGCCGACCTTGTCGACGAGCAGGCGAAGCCGCTCGCCTCCGGGCGGCCTCGCCGCGAACTGATCGACTTCGTGGCCGACCGGCCGGGGCATGATTTCCGCTATGCCATGGACATTTCGGCCATCGAGCGCGATCTCGGCTGGCAGCCGTCGCGGACCTTCGATGAGGGCCTTCGAGAGACCGTCGGCTGGTTCCTGGCGAATGAAGCCTGGTGGCGGCCACTGATCGAACGGTACAGGGGCGAGCGGCTCGGCGCCACACCCCAGCCGCAGCGCGCGAGGGTATGATTGCATGCGCGTGCTTGTCTTCGGGTCGACCGGGCAAGTCGCGCGGGAGCTTGGCCGGGCAGATTGGGAAAGCGGCACCGTAGTCTGCCGTCTCGACCGGGCCGCGGCGGATTTCGCCCGCCCCGGAAGTCTCGGACCGCTCGTTGACGCGCATGCGCCTGACGCCGTGATCATCGCCGCCGCGTATACGGCGGTCGACCAGGCGGAGGGTGAGGAGGACCTCGCCGCCCGCGTCAACGCCGCGGCTCCCGGCGTAATCGCCGCCGCTGCGGCACGGCATGACATTCCGGTGCTCCATGTCTCCACGGACTACGTTTTCGACGGCACTAAGGACGGTCCATATACGGAGTCGGACGAGGTCCGCCCGCTGGGCGCCTACGGTCGGACCAAGCTCGCTGGCGAGGAGCGGGTGCGAGCGGCCAATCACCGTCACCTGATCCTGAGGACCTCGTGGGTCTACAGTGCGCATGGAGCGAATTTCGTTCGCACGATGCTGCGGCTGGCGGCTACTCGCGCGGAGGTCGGCGTCGTCGTCGACCAACGTGGCTGCCCGACCGCAGCTGGCGACATTGCCGATGCGCTCGCCCGGCTCGTTCCGCAGATGCTCGATCCCGCTGCGCCGTCCGGCACCTATCACCTCGCCGGAGCCTCGGAAACGACCTGGCACGGCTTTGCCGAGGCGATTTTTGTCGAGCTCTCCGCGCGCGGGCTGCCGCGGCCTCGCAACAATCCGATTCGCACCAGCGATTATCCGACCGCGGCGCGCCGGCCCTTGAACAGCCGGCTCTCCAGCGACAGGATAGCCGCCGAATTCGGCGTGCGGCTGCCCGGTTTTGAGGCATCCCTGCCGGCGGTGTTGGACGAGCTCTTAGGCCCGGCCGAAGCGAAGGGCGCCGCATGAAGGGCATCGTTCTGGCCGGCGGCTCCGGCACCCGCCTGCATCCGATCACGCGGGCGGTGAACAAGCAGCTGCTGCCCGTCTATGACAAGCCAATGGTCTATTATCCCATTTCGGTGCTGATGCTCGCTGGCATCGTGGAGATCCTGATCATCACCACGCCGGAGGACGTCGATCTCTACCGGAAGCTTTTCGGCGACGGTTCCCGCCTCGGCATCAAATTCGCTTATGCCGTGCAGCCGGACCCGGGCGGGCTCGCACAGGCTTTCATAATCGGCCGCGATTTCGTCGGCAACGACGCGGTAACGCTGGTGCTCGGTGACAACATCTTTTTTGGGCACTCGCTCACCGAAATTCTGCGCCAGGCGACCGCCCGCCAGAAGGGCGCCACCGTCTTCGCCTATGAAGTGCGGGATCCGGAGCGCTACGGGGTCGTCAGCTTCGATGCGGACGGGCGCGTCGTCGGCCTGGAGGAAAAGCCCCAAGCACCTAAAAGCGACTGGGCGGTGACTGGTCTCTACGTGTACGACAACCGAGTAGTCGACGTTGCTGCCCAGCTGAAGCCGTCGCCGCGCGGCGAGCTCGAGATAACCGACGTGAACAGGGCTTATCTCGATTGGGGCGAGCTGTATGTCGAGCGGCTAGGGCGCGGCTTCGCTTGGCTCGATACCGGCACATGCGACAGCCTGATGGAGGCGGGCGAATTCGTCCGCACCATCCAGCACCGCCAGGCGCTGCCGATCGCCTGCCTGGAAGAAATCGCCTTCCGGCAGGGCTGGATCGATCACGGTCAGCTGAGAAGGCTCGCCGCCGAACTCGCCAAGACCCGTTACGGATCATACCTGACCACGCTGGCGAAGGCTGAAGCCTAGCCTCGGCGCCAATGCGAAGTTCGAACTCGGGTTTCCACAGTCCGGCCGATAGACTAAACGATCTTGGACTTGATCGCGGAGTGCATGAATGATCGTCGATTGGGACCGGGGCGCCGGGGAGTGAGCGACGAGCGTCAACCGCTCCGCCGGGACTCTGACGAGCAGAAGGAGAATGCTGCTGCCATTGCGGAGATAGACGGCAAGCTGGCCAGGGTGCGCGAGCACATCGCTTTGCAAAATGCCGCGGCGAAAACCGAGAGGCGGAGGTACCTGGCCGAGATAAAAGCTCTGCGGGATGAAATCGCCGGCCTCAAGGCCGGGCCACGCGTGCCGCTGCCAGGGCCGTTCCGGCGAGGCCTCGAAAGGTGGCGCGAAAAGCGGCGGATCCGCAACGAACTAAGAGAGTTGCGCAGAAGCGGTTTGTTCGATGCCGCTTGGTATACGGCCCGCTACCGCGATGTCGGTCGATCCGGTATGGACCCGCTCTATCACTATCTGCGGTACGGAGGCTTTGACGGCCGCGATCCAAATCCGGACTTCAATTCCGACTGGTACTCCCGGACCTATTTGACGATAGTCGGCGGGCGCGTGAATCCGCTTCTCGACTACGTCCGCACGGGTTCCAAGTCGGGTCGCAATCCGAGCCCCTTCTTCCGCACTTGCTGGTACGTCGGCTTCCAGGCCGCAGAGAAATCCGAGCTCGGCCCGCTCTCGCATTTTCAGCGGCTCGGTCGCGGCGAAGGCCGCGAACCCATTCCGCTGCGCCCCTGAACATCGAGGCGCAAGGTGCTGCGCGATCTGCTTCGACAAGTCCGCCGGAGGCGGCGAGACCCCGTCTCGGGAGAAGGCGTACCGGGCGCGACGCAAGTCCGGCTTGGACGAAGCGCTGAGCCGCGTTCTGCTGCGCCGGGTGGGCGCTTCATAACCACGCTTGAGCGCATGGCAGGGCGCCGGCCGGCTATCGTCGTGCCGATCCACAACGCGCCGGCCGAGGTGAACGCCTGCATAACGGCGCTGCTAAAGCACACGCCGGGCGAATGCCGGATCATCCTGCTGGAAGACGCCAGCCTCGATCCGCTTGTTGACGAGGTGCTGGCCAAATACCAGGATCGTCCCAGCATCGAGGTCCACCGTAACGAGTGCAATCTCGGTTTCACCCGGAGCGTCAATCGCGGGATCGAGATCGCCGGCGGCTCCGACGTGGTGCTTTTGAACTCCGACACAGAGGTGACGCCGCGCTGGCTGGAGAATTTGCGGCTGGCGGCATATTCGGGGGCGCGTGTCGCGACGGTCACGCCGCTCTCCAACAATGCCGGTGCCTTTTCCGCTCCGGTTCCCGGCAAGGACAATCCGCTGCCGGACTGGCTCGCCTTCGAAAATTACGCGAGGCTGATCACGCAAGTGTCGGAGCGAACTTACCCCTCGGTCCCGACCGGCAGCGGATTTTGCATGTATATACGACGCGATTGCATCGACCGGATCGGCTGCTTCGACGCAGAGGCCTTTCCGCGGGGATATGGGGAAGAAAACGATTTCTGCATGCGCGCGGCACGCGACGGGTGGACGCATGTCATCGACGACGCGACGCTCATCTACCACGTGCGGTCCGCCAGCTTCGGCGATGCCCGTAACGATCTATTGCGGGCGGGGCGAGCGGTGCTCGACCGGCGCTACCCGGATTATACAGGCCTCGTCCGGCGGTTTGAAAAGAACCCGGAACTTCAACAAGTTAGGCAGAGGATCGGGGCGGCACTGGCGGTCGATCCGGCCTCGCGGCGCGCCGTGAGGCCACGGATTTTGACAGTCGCGAGCGCCGCGCCCGACCCGCAAAGCTTGCCAGGCTGGGAGCCGCTTTCGATGGCCTATCGGCAGGGCTTCATTGAGCTTTTTGTGTGGGGCGACGCCGGGGAAGCGCCGCGACTCGTGGACCGCGCCGCCTTGGCGCCTGGTCCGGAGGCAATAATGGCAGGGCCCAACAGCGGTGTGGCAGGCATCCTCGCAGACTGGCTCGTGTATTATGCTATTGAAAGAACTCAGGTTTCCGATGCCGACCCGCACGCTCATAGCTTGCGCGCCGTCTGCGAAAAGCTGAATATCCCGGTCGAGCCGGCCTAGGCCGGGCCGTTCGCGTGTCCCCGATCATGCTGCCTTATTCCCAGGCCCTGCGCAGATTTGGCCGCTTCTTCCGCATGCCTCCGGGCATCACGGCGAGGCGCGAGTTCGAACGACAAGGACGTGATTATCTGCAGGTTTCTCAACAGCTTACGGAGAGCCCGCCACCCGTTGTGGCGATCGTTTGCCGGACGGCGGAGGGGCTGGAGGGGCGACTTGAGGCTATTTCGCGGCATGCAATCGTGCCCTGCGAGCTGGTCCTCCTCGCGTCTCGAAGCTCCGGGGCTAAGCTGCGGATCTCGCTGGAGAAATTCGCAGGAGCGGCGAATGCCCGGGTGATCTGGACGGACGGCCCGATAGAAACGCTCCGGGACGTCCTGGCTGCGCGCGCGGTGCTCGCACCCGGTGCCGACGCGGTCGTGCTCGGCAGCATGGCGCACGCAGGCCCGCGCTGGCTGCAAAAACTGCGGCTGGCAGCCTATTCAGGCGAGGAAGCTCAGGAGGTCAGCCGGATCGACGAGCATTCCTGCGTGTACGTCAGGCACGACCAAATCGCTCGCTCGACCGCTTCTTCGCCGGCAAACCTGCCGATCAGCGCGACCAAAGCGCGATTAGCGGACGAACAACGGACGCGCGCGCTGTTCGTCGTCTCGACGCAGACCGGCGGCACGCCGCAGACCAATCAGGATCTGATGGGGGCGCTCGCCGGCCGCACCGATTGCTACCTGCTGCGTTGCGACTCCAAGGGGGTGTCGCTGCTCCGCTGGACCGGCGAGGCGCCAGAACTCCTCCACCACGTTCGCTTGCCGAAGCGGCTGGAACCGTTCCCGCATGTCGACGAGAGCTACGACCGGGTGGTCGCCGGCTGGCTCGCCGAATACCAGTTCGACATCGTCCATATCCGCCACCTGGTCTGGCACAGCCTGTCCCTGCCGCGGCTCGCCAAGGCCTTCGGTATCCCGGTGGTCTTCTCCTTCCACGATTTCTATACGGTCTGCCCGACCATCCGGCTGACCGACGAGAACGACGTCTTCTGCGGCGGCACCTGCACCGCCACGACGGGCCAGTGCAAGCATGAGCTGTGGAAGACCAAAAAATTTCCGCCGCTGAAGAACGCCGCCGTCCACCGCTGGCGGGAGGCGATGGCGCCGATGCTCGCCGCCTGCGATGCCTTCGTGACGACCTCGCCGAGCACGCGCGACCTCATCCAGCGTTTTTTTCCGGTCACCCGGCAGAAGCCTTTCCCGATCATCGGGCACGGCAGGGATTTCGAGAAATTCGAGCGGGTCGGGCGCTTCCCGAAGGCGGGCGAGAAGGTGCGGGTTCTGGTCCCCGGCAACATCTCTGCCACCAAGGGGGCGCGGATCCTCGAAAAGCTGCAGGCGCTGAACGGCGACGGCCGCTTCGAATTCCACCTGATCGGCCAATATGCCGCCGCGCTGAAGGGCACGCCCAACCTGGTTTTCCACGGGCCTTACGACCGCAGGAATTTCGGCGAGCGGGTGACAAGAATCGCGCCGCATTTCGGCGTCGTCCTGTCGATCTGGCCGGAGACGTTCTGCCACACGCTGACGGAGATGTGGGCTTCCGGGCTGCCGGTCGCCGGCTTCGACCTCGGGGCGGTCGGCGAACGCATCCGCCGGCACGGCGGCGGCTGGCTGATCAGCCCGGTGACGGCCGAGGCGGCCTTCTCGGCACTGCAGGCGATCGTCTCGGACCGCGCCGCCTTCGAGCAAAGGCTCGCCGAGGTCGCCGCGTGGCAGGAGGGTCCCGGAGCTGCGGAAAACTGCGCCTGGATGGCCGATGCCTACGACGAGCTCTATCGGTCCTTGCTGAGCGGCCCGGTGATTGCGAGCCCGCCGGCCCTGGCCGCGGGCGCGATCTGACGTAAGAGGTTGTCCTTCTCCCGTGGGGAGAAGGTGCCCGCGGAGCGGGCGGGCGTGCGGCGGTGGCCGGTGCGCGCGTTTTCAGGCAGCGGTAGTGTTTCAGATAATCACAGGCGCCGTACGCCCTCACCCGTCGCTTGCGGCGACACCCTCTCCCCACGGGAGAGGGGATCCTCGCGCAAGGCCCTCAGCGCCTGGCCGAGCGCCTGATGGGCGGGGAGGCCGGTTCGCTCCATCTCGCCGGCGAGCCAGCCGACATGCACCAGGCGGATTTCGATGGGAATGCTGTGCAGCCCGACGGCCTGGGCGATGGCGGTGCGGTGCTTGCCGCCGAGATGGCGGACGAGCTCGCCGCCGGCGCCGATCGCCACGCCGATATCGCGCTCGGATCCCTCGAATTTCGGCGGCCGCACGTCGCGGTGGCGGAACCAGCGTTTTCGAAAACTGCGGAACTCGCGGCGCGGCACGATGCCGTGCTTGCGCATGCTGCGGATGAGGTCGACGCAATAGCGGAAGTAGGCGTCTACCTCGGCCGGGCCGGCGAGCGGCACGCCGTAGCGCCTGGCCGGGCGGCCGCGCCCGGCCGCCGCCAGCAGCTCCCCGTAGGCCCGGGTTTTGGTGAAATCGAGGTCGGCGGCGACCAGCTCGCTCACCTCCCGATGCACCGGCGAGCGGGCGAGCGGCCGCACCGCCTTGCTCCAGTCGCCGGTGTCGAGGAACGAGGTGCCGATCCAGTGCGGCCCGCGCTCGTCGCGGACGAAATCGCTGAGGCGGGCCGTGAGGCGGGCGGGATCGATGTTGAAATTGAGCGCCCGCCCAAAATACCAGCGGGCGTGGTCGGGCAGCACCAGGACATCGTCAGATCCGTCCAGGAGCCGCTCTACCGCCTTATCGAAAATTCTCGGAAACAGCAGCCGGGAGCCGAGGAGGGGGGTGGCGACGCCGGAGAGGCGCCGCGCGTACAAATCCGGCCGCCGCGGCCGCTCGCGCGGCGACACCCGCACATAGCGCGGGCCCGAATCGCTTGATGTCGGCAGAGGCTGATCCATTCCGTTCGTTTCGTGCTGAACCAAGGCGGCGAATTTGCGAAGGGCGCGGGGCCGGCAGGCCGGCAGAGTTCACCCGGGCCGGCGCGGTCGCGCCGAACGCTTCTGCATGATGGGCCATCAGCCCGCAAGGCGGTTCTCAGGCTGTGCAACACGCTGCGGATGTAGGGGCGATCACAGCCCAAACTTGGACGAGTCTTCTCAAAGGTGCTGAATCTCGACATCCCCCCACTTCTCTTTGAGGTATTCGGCGACAAGACGCCGGTGGCAGTGATGCGGTTTGTCTTCACTACAAAGCAGGCAACCTCCATCTAGCCGCGAACGATCAATAGCTTCGATTTTGCGCTGCGCCATCAACTCAAGAAACTTCTCGGCGTACGTTGACCAACTGCCATTCGATTTCTTGTACTCGTCCAGCATGCCCTGCGTCGGTGCGAGTGCCGGAATATGCTCGTATCCAGCGTTACAAATTGCTTTCATAAAGAATCTAAGGTCGTCCTTTTTGGCGAAGCCCGCCAGCTGCGAGACGTTGTTTAGGCGCACGTCGATCACCTTGTTGACGTTGGCTTTCGAGAGGCGGGAGAAGAACCCCTCCGCGGATGTTTTGGTGAAGCCGATGGTGAAGAGCTTCATTCTGCAGCCCCGGAAACCCTGAGAGGCATAATGCCATTGGAAGTGACGGTGTCGGGCGCTTGTTCCCGATAGGCTATGTGTTCGCCCTGACGAGCATATGCGTCTTCAATCACAACTTCTTCAGGGCGGAACATGTCTGAACTAGGGATTTTGAGCATGGCGACGAGGCGTTTCAGCGCATCCTCGTGCTCTTCAAGCCGACCATCGCCGAGAATATGTTTCACGGCCACGCCTTCTTCCTTCAAGCGGCGGGAGACGAGAATTGTCCGGTGGCAATCCAAGGGTTCCTTTTCCGCGCACATCAGAGCAACACGATGGGCAACGGCTCCGATTTTGACGCGCTCAATGCCTTGCTTGAACAAGTCTGTTTGTGCCAAGAGCCCATACTGCACCTGGCCATTCCGGTAGCACCTTCTGTCTTCCGAGCGTGCGCCCAGTTCCTTTCCGAGGAACACGTATTTCACGCCCGCGGATGCGAGAGCCTTTCTGAGCGGCTCACGATTGAACTGCGGGTTCATCCGGCTGTAGGGCTTCGATCTGACATCACAGACCGCCGTGATCGAATGTAACCGCAGCAGCTCGAGGAAGCGTTCAATCGAGTTGGTGGAGTGACCAACTGTGTAAACGGCTTCTGACATGGTCAGGCCGCCCTCTCGGGCGTTATGACTGCAGCGACCAGTTTGGTGGAGAATCCGTTGATTACCTCGGGAAGGCTGACACACAGACGCGAAGCGTCAACGTGGTAGGTTCCGTTATCGCCAGCAAAATACTTCTCTTCGACCCACGGGTCTGTAACAACGAAATTGTAGCGGTCGCCGTTAAAACTGAAGTTGGCGCGGACCCGTCGCCGGTCGGGTCCAGCGTACTGCGTTTCCATCCCGACCACGAGGTCCAATCGGGTCGGCGAAATGAGCAGGAGCGATCCCAGCTGGCTGACGGCGGTCGCCTCCGATACCTTGTCGTGCAATCCATGGTAACTGGAAGCTTCGTTTGGCCAAAGTGAGCCCGCGACTGTGTCGGTTGCCGCGGCAATTTGCTGCCACGTTGCACGGCCAACCTTTTCCCAATAGTGATCCGCCCGGATTTGATGGTTTTCCTGATGGTGCGCATTTGGCCGCGGAGCTTGCATCGGGACAGTCACGATGTCCAGGACATCCGCCAAAGTCCCATTTTTATACTGACGGTCCTCTTCGGATATAGCGTTGCGGTTTGCAGCGTTGATGGGGCGAATCCAGGCACCAGTAACGCCTCTCGAGACCTCCTTTCCCGCGAAGCAGCGCCCATCGGGGCGGCGGGAATTGGCAAGGCATAGGATTGTCTTCGCGTAGGGCTCCGGATCTGTCATGGCCCCAGAAATAGGCAATTGGGGAGTAAGATGGAAGGCGCAATGTTGGCGTGCCTGAACCCCGGCGATTTCGGGAGGAATCGTCATTGTGCGCCGGACCATCACCGAGCTATGCGCCGCGACTAAGGCGAGACCCGCGTATGACCGATCCACGGCGCCACCACTACGTGCCGCAGTTTCACCAGCGGCGCTTCGCAGACACCCATGGCCGTCTCTGGGTCTGGGACAAGGTGTCTGACCGAGTGTTTCAAACCAAGCCCGGGTCCGTCGCCGTGGAAGCTGACTTTTATCGGCTACATGATTTCGAGAAGCTTGGACATGATCCGTTCACCATGGAAAGGCAGCTTTCCGAGATGGAGGCGCAGATGTCCCTTATTACGGAGCAATGGCTAGGCTGGCTACGGACCATTGAGCCTGGTCAACCGATCGAGATTCCTGCGCCGAACCGTGAAATCGTCTCGCAGTTCATAGCTGTCCAGTTCCTGCGAACGGCTGACACACGCGACATCCTAAGCGCCATGCATGAAGCCGATCATCCCGACAAGCGGTTGTCCAAAGAGGAGCGCACGGGATTGCACACGGAATTAATCTGGGATCTCGCCACCGTCGACCGGATCGCTGGACATATCAGGGAGGCGATCTGGATTTTTGCAAGGAATGAGACATCAACCCCCTTCCTTACATCCGATAATCCGGTTGCCTTCCGGACGAAGGACAATGCCATGTGGCTTAAGGTTGGATTCGTGACGGAAGGAAGCTATGCGGTTTATCCGCTAGCACCCGACATCATCATGTTTTGTCACGAGCGCGAATACTGGAAAAAGATTGATGCGCTGGATGGCTGCCTCTCGCCTGTTTCGCTGGACGATGAAATGGTCGAAAGCGAGAATTCCGGACAGGTATTTATGGCCAGCCGCTTTGTCATTTCACCGGTCGACGACTTCGCATTCGCACGAGAATTCGCAAAGACGATCGGAACGGATACGTACGCAAAACGCGGAGCAGAACTTCAATAAAGCCGCTCTTCAGCGCGCCAGGCGCTCGCCGCCGGACAGAAGCATGCCGAGGATCACCGCGCCATAGGTCTCCCTCCACCCAGCCCGCGCATAACGGGAATCATCGAAGCAATATCCGGAACGCGGGCAACGCAGGCGCGAAGCACCCCCCAGGTTTAACCCTGCATGGCGCGACGTTCTGCGAGGCCGCGGCGGGAGCCTGGCTCGCCCGGATGATGCGGGCGAGAGCTTGCTGGTCGAAGGGCTTCTTGACGCGGCAGAGATCGTGGAGGGCGCCCTCCGGCAGCTCGGCATAGCCGGTGGCCAGAACGACCGGGAGCCCAGGCCATGTCTGCCTGATGGCGCTGGCGAGCTGCAGGCCGGTCATGCCCGGCATGGCCTGGTCGGTGATGACAAGGTCGACCCGCCGTCCATCCATGAGAAGGTCCAGCGCCTGCCGGCAGCGCCTCTCCGACCGCCCTTCCCTTCGGCGCCGGCTCGGCAGGATCGTCAGAGCCAGCGCGCCTGCTCTTCCTCGGTCGGCAGGCGGCCTTCCGGCGTGAGCCGGTCCACAGTGTCGGGAAGTTCGCGGCTCAGCTCGGAGAGAACCTCGTCATAAGGTTTGCCCGTCTCCGCCGAGAGCTCTTCCAGCGTGTCGCGGCCGAGCGCCAGCTCCAGCTGATCGGGGGAGACCGGCTTGTTCTGCCCGGTGCGGACCCACGAGTTCGCCGCCTCGGCATGGCCGCTCTGCTGCATCTTGGCGATGATTTCGCTCAGCCCGGCGCCGAGGAAGCCGCCGCCCGCCGCGCCGCCGAGCAACCCGCCGAGGCCGCCGCCGCGCAGGAGATCGCCCAATCCGCCGCCCGACGCACCGGCGCGGCCGGGCTGCTGGCCGCCGAAGATGCCACCGAGAAGGCCGCCTAGCCCGCCGCTATCGGGCTCGGCGCCGCGGAAGCCGCCGCCTGCGTCCGGGGCGCCGGAGCCCGGGCCGCTTCGTCCCATCATGTCGGCCAGACGTCCCTTGCCGTGGTAGGTGCGGTAGGCGAGGAGCGCCATGAGGGCGAGAGTCATGGCGGACGGCCCGCCGCCGCGGCCGCCGCGCCGGCCGCCGCCCAGCATGTTGTCGAGCAAGCCCATGAAGAATCCTCCCGTCGATCCGGGCTACAACCGGAGCGGAGGAAGAAGGTTGCCTGGCGCCCCCGAGACTGGTCGCAATGCCGTCGCGCTGAACAGCCAAAGCAGGAGTGCAGCACAATACTTGCCATGGCAAGTTTCGGCTGCCTTCACAATAAAATCCGGCTGCCCTTCACAATACGATAGAGCGCCGGAACATAGCGTCCGCGCAGTCGTTGTGGCGACTTCGAAGGTCGGAACCCTATGATCCGGGACAGTGGAGGAGCGGCGCCTGCCGCCGGGCCTGACGACAAGATCGTGCCTCTTCTTCAGGAAGAGATGCAGATCGAGAAGCGGCAGGTCGCGACCGGCAAGGTGCGCATCCGCACCATCGTCGACTCTGTCGAGGAGATCGCTGCGGCGACGCTCAGCGAGGAGCAGGTGAGCGTGACCCGCGTCCCGGTTGGACGGGTGGTTACGGAAGTCCCCGCGGTGCGGACGGAGAACGGCGTCACCATCGTGCCGGTGCTGGAGGAAGTTCTGGTCGTCGAGAAGCAGCTCGTTCTCCGGGAGGAGCTGCACATCCGCCGCGACGTCACGACCGAAACGGTCGAAATGCCCGTCACCCTGCGGCGGCAGCGCGCCGTCGTGGAGCGGATCGAGACGCCCGGCCATCCACCCGAAGACGAGGAGTTCTTGAGAATGAGCTATGAAGCAAGCACCGGCACGGCCGGCTACGGCAACTCCACCATCACCGCCTTCTTCGACGACCGCAGCGAAGCCGACCGCGCCGTGGAGCGGCTGGTCGCCGCCGGCATTCCGCGCGGCCAGATCCGGCTCGTCGCCGGCGATGGCGGATCGTCCACGACCGCCGCGCAGGGCAGCACGAGCGGCGGCGGGTTCTGGGAGACGCTCTCCGACCTCTTCATGCCGGACGAGGACCGCTACACCTACGCCGAGGGGCTCCGCCGCGGCGGCTACCTGGTCAGTGTGACGGCCGGCGCTGCGGATTACGACCGGGCGCTCGACATCCTGGACGACGAGGGCACGATCGATATCGGCGAGCGCGAGCAGTCGTGGCGGGCGGAAGGCTGGAGCGGCTATTCCGGCGCGAGCGGCTCGAGCGCCTACGCCGGCAGGACCGGCGACGAAGAGGTCATCCCGGTCGCCGAGGAGGAGCTGCGCGTCGGCAAGCGCGACGTGAGCCACGGACGCGTCCGGGTGCGCAGCTACGTGGTCGAGACGCCGGTCAGCGAGCAGGTCAACCTCCGCGAGGAGAACGTCACCGTGCAGCGCCGGGCGGTCGACCGGCCGCTCACGGCGGGCGACCGCCTGTTCGAGGACCGCACCATCGAAGTGGAGGAGCGGGCCGAAGAGGCGGTGGTGGCCAAGGAGGCCCGCGTACGCGAGGAGCTGGTGGTCAAGAAAGAGGTCGGCGAGCGCACCGAGACGATCTCCGACACGGTGCGCCACACGGAAGTGGACATCGAGGACGAGCGCGGCACGACGCGTACGGGTGTTTCGCGCGACCGCTCGCGCATCTGAGACGAAGCCCCCGGGAGGGCGCGGATCGGCCCGCCCTCCTGAGGTTTGACAGATCACGACTAAGCAGCTGCTTGGCTTAGCTGGCGGCGCTTGCCTAGCCCTGCATGGCGCGAAGCGGCACGACGTTCTGCGGGGCCGGGGCGGGGGCTTGGCTGGCCCGGATGATTCGGGCGAGAGCTTCCTGGTCGAAGGGCTTCTTGACCCGGCAGAGATCGTGGAGGGCGCCCTCCGGCAGCTCGGCATAGCCGGTGGCCAGGACGACCGGCAGTCCGGGCCAAGCCTGCCGGATGGCGCTCGCCAGCTGCAGGCCGGTCATGGTGATGCGCTGGCGGGCGGAGGCCTCGGTCATAAAATTGACCAGCGGGCGCCCGATCACCTCCTGTCGCGCATAGCCCAAAAAACTCAGCCAGGCATCGCTGACCTGCTCGATGCGGCCTTCCACGTTGAGCGAATGCAGCGGCAGGGGCGTTTTCCGGTAGAGGGTGCGAAACCGCTCCTCGCTCTCGCGGAGCGCCTGCGCCTCGCGCCCCCAGCACGGCGAAGCGGCGGTCGAACATTGCCGCGATCAACGCCAGGAACAGGATCAGGAAGGTCGTGGCGGCAAGCGCGAGCGCGAGATTGGTCTGGTCCAGCCACGCCTGGGGATGCGCCGCGCGGAGCGGCGAATGCGCGGTGAACGTGGCGGCGCGCATCGCCGTGTAGTGCATGCCCGCTATCGCTAGCCCCATCGCACTTGCGGCAACCAGCTTTTGGGCGATCATCGTCGCGCGGAACGAAAGCCAAAGAGCCGCGGTGGCGGCGGCAATCGCGATGAGGACGGAAACCGCCACGAGCCCGTCGCGATAGGAAAGCTCGGCCGGCATGCGCATCGCCTCCATGCCGGTGTAGTGCATGCCGACGATGCCCAGGCCCATCAAGGCGCCGCTCAGCCCCAGCGAAGCCGGCCCGGCGTCGCTGCGGTTGACCACGAAGAAGCCGACGCCGGCAGCACCGACGGCGAGGAGCAGCGACAGGACGGTCAGCGACGGATCGTAGCTCGCCGGCATCGGCATCTCGAAGGCGAGCATGGCGACGAAGTGCATGGACCAGATGCCGCCGCCCATCGCAAAGGCGGCCGCGGCGAGCCAGGCATATTTTCCGGGCCCGGCACCGCCTGCACGCACCCGCCCGGCAAGGTCGAGCGCCGTGTAGGAGGCAACGCACGCGATCAGCATCGAGAGGACGACCAGCCGCGTGTCATGGCTGCCTGAGATGATCATTCCTTCGTCACCCGCGGTGCTCCTTCGGAACCGCGGGTTCATCTGCGTGCAATATTGGTTAATTAAACGTTAACGGGCATTGCCGATTGCGGCGGCGCGGGAGCGACTCCCCGGCAGTGCTGTCGATAGCCTGCGGTAAACGGCCGGCTGGCCAGCAGCCTCGTCATCTCCGAAGCTGCGGGGATGAAGAGATATCGCGTCGCGGTGGCCGGCTGCGGGCCGGCGGGACTATCCGCGGCGCTGCTGCTCCAGCGGAGCGGTCACGACGTCAGCTTGTTCGAGAGGTTCCAGGAGCCGCACCCCGTCGGTTCCGGGCTGATGATCCAGCCCACCGGGCTCGCTGTACTGCACGCCATGGGGCTCGACGGAAAAATCCTCGCAGCCGGCTCGCGCATCGACAGGCTGTTCGGCCAGTCGGCGCTCTCAGGGCGGACGGTGCTCGATGTCCGCTATGCCGCTTTGGGCCGCCGGGAATGTTTTGGGATCGGCATGCATCGCGCCGCGCTTTTCGAGGTCCTCTATCGGGCCGTCCAGGCGGCGGGAATTCCCATCGCCACCGGCAGGACAATCGTCGCGGCGCCCCCGGCGGCGGGAAGCAGGCGCGACCTTGCCTTCGCCGACGGCGGCCGCGCCGGTCCGTTCGACCTCGTCGTCGACGCGCTCGGCACCGGGAGCCCGCTGGCTCCCAAGGTGGGTCGGGATCTTGCCTACGGGGCGCTGTGGGCAAGCCTCGACTGGCCCGCCGGCGCGGGTTTCGAAGCCGCCGCGCTGGAGCAGCGTTATGTCCGGGCGAGCATCATGGCCGGCGTGCTGCCGATCGGCCGCGCGCCGGGATCGCCGCAGCCGAAGGCGGCGTTCTTCTGGTCGATCCGCGCCGACAAGGTCGAGGCCTGGCGGAGCGGCGGCCTCCGCCGCTGGAAGGACGAGGTGCTTGGGGTCTGGCCGGCGACCGCGCCATTCCTGGAGCAGATCGTCTCGCCCGAGCAGCTCACCTACGCGCGCTATGCGCACCGGACGCTGCCGAGCCCCGCCGCGCCCGGCCTGATCCACATCGGCGATGCCTGGCATTCGACAAGCCCGCAGCTCGGCCAGGGCGCCAACATGGCGCTGCTCGACGCATTCGCCCTCGCCAAGGCGCTGCAAGAAGCCGGCGATCCTTCGGCAGCGGCGCGACGCGCCGTGCGGCTGCGCCGCGGGCACGTGCGCCTCTATCAGGGCATGAGCGCGCTCTTCACGCCCGTCTACCAGTCCGACAGCCGGGCGCTTCCGTGGCTCCGCGACCGGATCGCCGGCCCGCTCGCCAGGCTCTGGCCGGCGACCGCGATCCTCGCCGCCATGGTCAGCGGCCTGATCGGCGGCCCGCTGAAGCGGCTCGGGCTTTACCCGCGGCGCCCTGGGTGAAGCGCGTCCTTGTGCTCGGCGGCTACGGCGGCTTCGGCGGCCGCATCGCCCGGCGGCTGGCGGCCGAGGGATGGGAGGTGCTGGTCGCCGGGCGCGACCGGCAGCGGGCGGAGCGTTTCTGTGCCGGGCGGGCGAACCTGCTGCCGCTCCGCCTGGACCGCGACGCGGACCTCGCCGCGCAGCTCTCACGGCATAAACCTTTCGCGGTCGTGGACGCGGCGGGTCCATTCCAAGGCGCGCCCTACGACGCGCCGCGCGCCTGCATGGCGGCCGGCTGCCATTACCTCGACATCGCCGATGCGCGGGACTTCGTCACCGGCATCGGCGTCCTCGACGCGGTGGCGAGGGGGGCCGGCATTGCCATCGTCTCCGGCGCGTCCAGCGTGCCGGCGCTGTCGGGCGCCGTCGTCTCCAGCCTGGCGCAAGGCATGACAATCATCCGCTCGGTCGAGATCGCCATCAGCGCGTCGAGCAAGGCAACTGCCGGCCCGTCGCTGACCAAGGCCATCATCTCCTATCTTGGCCGGCCGATCCGCCTCTGGCGGGGGCAGCGCTGGACGGTCCGGCACGGCTGGCAGGAGATGCGGCGCGAAAGTTTTTCCGTCGCCGGCGAAGAATCGCTCGAGGGGCGGCTGGTCGGATTGGCCGACGTGCCCGACCTGACGCTCCTGCCTGAGCGCCTGCCGGGCAATCCGGCGGCGACGTTCAGAGCCGGGACGGAGCTCGCGCTGCAGAATCGCGCGCTTACCGCCGCGAGCCGGCTGGTGCGCAGGGGATGGATCAAACGCCCGCAGGCGCTCATCCCGGCGGTTCTTTGGGTGCAGCGGCTTATGGCGCCTCTCGGAACGGCCCGTTCGGGGATGATCGTCCGCATGTTCGGGATCGCGGATGGGCGGGAGGTGGAGCGGCGATGGACGCTCATCGCCAATCATGGCACCGGGCCGGAAATCCCGGCGCTCGCCGTGCCGATCCTGTTGCGCCGGATATTGGAGGGCACGCTAGGGCCCGGAGCGCGCGATGCCGGGACGCTCCTGGCCCTGGAGGACTTCGAGCCGGCCTTCGCGGCCCTCCGCATCCGCCACGAGACGGTCGAAACGGAATTTTCGCCGCCGCTCTATGCCCGGGTCCTCGGGTCCCGCTTCGACGAGCTGCCCGCCTCCGTGCGTGCCATGCACGACGTGCTCCGCGATCAGGGCGCGTCGGGCCGCGCCTGGGTCAGGCGGGGCCGTCATCCTCTGGCCCGGATGCTCGCCGCCCTCATGGGTTTCCCTGCCAAAGGGGAACACGATCTCCACGTCGCCTTTGCCGAGCACGACGGAGTCGAGACATGGACCCGCACTTTTTCCGGAAAATCGTTCCAAAGCTCGCTTTCGGGATGCGCCGGCGCACTCCACGAGCGCTTCGGTCCCGTGCGGTTCGGCTTCCGCCTTGAAGCCGACGGGACCGGCCTGAAGATGCATATCGAACGCTGGTGGCTTGGGCCGATCCGGCTGCCGCTCGCGCTAGCGCCCCGCTCGATCGCCCGCGAATGGGAGGAGGACGGGCGCTTCCATTTCGACGTGCCCATCTCGCTGCCGGGCTGCGGGCTCGTCGTCCATTATTGCGGCTGGCTGGAGCGGAATGAGCCGCCACCCTAACCGCGCTTCACGCGCTTCGGCTTATCGCGACAGGCGCTCGCGGCCGTAGAGAAGCAGCATGCCGATGATCACCGCGCCGTAGATCACCTGGCGCCCCGCCTCCTGCATCTGCATGACGGAGAGGATCGACCCCAGAAGGGTGATCAGGATGACGCCCGCGACGGTGCCGAGATAGGAGCCGCGGCCGCCGAGGATGGAGGTGCCGCCGAGCACGACGGCGGCGATGGAAGGTAGGAGATAGGCGTCGCCCATCGCCTGCGCCGCCTTGCTGGCATAGCCGGCCAGGAGCACGCCGCCGAAGGCGGCAAGCCCGCCGGAAATGGCGAAGGCGATCATGACGATGCGCTGCGTGCCGACGCCGGACAGGTAGGCGGCGCGCTCGCGGTTGCCGATGGCGTAGACGGCGCGGCCGAAGGTGGTGCGGGTCAGCAGGAACACGGCGGCGGCGCCGATGACCGCCCAGACGATCAGCGAATTGGGGATGCCGAGGATGGTGCGCCCGGTGGCGAGGAAGCGCATCGCGTCGGAGGCGGAATCCTGGGGCGAAAAGCCGCCGGTGTAGACGACCATCAGCCCCTGCGCGACGGCGTTGACGGCGAGCGTGACGATCATCGAGGGAATGCGGAGGTAGGCGACGCCAACGCCGTTGACGAGACCGAGCGCCACCCCGCAGAGCACGCCGAAGGGGATGGCGAGCGCCTCGCCGAGGCCGCCATAGGCGGTCGCGGCCGCCGCCATCATGCCGCCCACGGCCACCACCCAGGGCACCGAGAGGTCGATCTGGCCGAGGAGAATGACGATCATCATGCCGGTGGCGATGACGCCGAGGAAGGAGGCGACCTTCAGCTGCTGCAGCAGGTAATCGGGCGACAGAAAGCTCGTGGAGTAGAGGCTGCCGAGGAAGAGTAGGAGGACGATGCAGGCGAAGGAGGTGGCGACAGCGGGATCGACGCGGCGGACGAAGGCCGGGAGCCGCATGGCCGGGCGGCGCGCTTCGTCAGTGCTCATGAAAACTCATCCGAAGAGATCCAGGCGGTTGCGGATGCGCACCAGCGCGAACGAGCCGAGGCAGACGGCGAGAAGCAGCACCACGCCCTGGAAGAGCGGCTGCCACAGCGGCTCGAAGTCGAAGACGAACAGGAGGTCGCCGATGGTGCGGAAGGCGAAGGCGCCGAAGATGGCGCCGACCGCACTGCCGATTCCGCCGAACAGCGAGACGCCGCCGAGCACCACCGCCGCTATGGAGAACAGCGTGTAGGTGTTGCCGTTCGCCGCCGAGGCCTCGCCGGAATAGGTGAAGAAGGTGAGGAAGAGGCCGGCCATGGAGGCGAGCAGGCCGGAGAGCACATAGGCCAAAAATTTCGCCCGGCGGACCGGCACGCCCGACATGTAGGCGGCCTGCTCCGACGACCCCACGGCATAGGCGGCGCGCCCGAGCGCCGAGCGGCGCCACGGCACCCAGATCACCAGCACGACGGCTGACAGCGCGACGAGGCTCGCGGGGATGCCTCCGGGGAGCTTTCCGGTCAGCGCATCGGCGAGCGTGGAATTGACCTCGCCGCCGGGAAAGGGCCGAAGCGTCAGCGCGATGCCGTAGTAGATGGCGCCTGTGGCAATGGTGGCGACGATGGGCTGCAGCCGCCCGTAGATGACGATCAGCCCGTTCAGCGCGCCGCAAAGAAGGCCGGCGCCGAGCACGCCGATGACGCCGAGCGTCGTCATCAGCGGGCTGCCGACGACGATCCACGACGCCAGGCAGTTGGCCAAGATGAACACCATGCCGACGGAGAGGTCGATGCCGGCGGTCAGGACGACGAGGGTCTGCGCCATGGCGACCAGCGCCAGGAGCACGCCCTTGTTCGACGCCGTCTGCACGACATTGGAGGTGAAGCCGGCGGGGTGGTTGCTGACATAGATGACGAACATCACGACGAGGATGGCGAAGGCAAGGAGCGTGCCCTTGTGCTCGGCGAGGCGGTAGCGCC
Organism: uncultured Alphaproteobacteria bacterium; assembly: GCA_963846475.1. Taxonomy (GTDB): domain Bacteria; phylum Pseudomonadota; class Alphaproteobacteria; order Rhizobiales; family Afifellaceae; genus DASWJZ01. The sequence continues at coordinate 1,976,258 of CAWJVZ010000004.1, forward strand.
AGTCCCTCACGTACCGACGGCCAGCTTCATGGCCTCCCCCGGTTCGATGGCGATGTTGAGCGCGCTGCCGATCAGCGCCCGCTCGGTGATCTCCGCGCCGACGAGGACGCGCTTGACGGCGCCGTCATAGAGGACGAGCACGCGGTCGCAGCAGCCGATCAGCTCGTCGTAATCGGTGGAATAGAAGATTATCGCCGCGCCGGAATCGGCGAGTTTTCTGAGCAGCTGGTACATCTCCTGCTTGGTGCCGACGTCAATTCCACGGGTCGGATCGTTCAACAAGATGATGCGCGGCGTCACCATCAGCCATTTGGCGATAACCACTTTTTGCTGGTTGCCGCCGGAGAGGGAGGCGACGGGGTCGTCGAGCCCGCCGGTGCGGATGGCCAGCAGGCGGATCATCTCCTCCACGGCGTTCCGCTCCGCGGTGCGGTCGACCACGCCGCCATGCGACAGCCGGTGCAGCGCGGCGAAGGAGAGGTTGTCGCGGACCGACATGGGGAGCATCAGCCCTTCGGTCTTGCGGTCCTCCGGGATCAGCGCCATGCCAATTTTCCGGCTCTTGGCGGCGCGCGGGCTCGTCACCGCGGTCCGCTCGCCGTCGATCAGCATTTCGCCGGAGACGCCGCGGAGCACGCCGAACAGGCCGAGGAGCAGCTCGCGCTGGCCCTGGCCGTCGAGGCCGCCGAGGCCGACCACCTCGCCCGGCCGCACGGCGAGCGAGATGTTTCTTAGCCGGTCGGTCCAGGAAAAATCGCGGATCTCCAGCACCGGCTGGCGATCGGCCGGAACCGGCGGCGGCTTCGGCGGGAAGACATGGCTGTATTCGCGGCCGATCATCAGCTCGACGACCTCGGCGTCGGTCTTGGCGCCGGCGCGGTAGGTCGCGACGTTGCGGCCGTTGCGGAACACCGTGCATTCGTCGGCGAGCTCGGCGATCTCGTGCATGCGGTGGGAGATGTAGAGGAGCGCCAGGCCTTCGGCGCGGAGCCGCCTCAGCACGGCGAAGACCTTTGTCACGTCGGCGGCGGTCAGCGCCGAGGTCGCCTCGTCGAGGATGAGGATGCGCGGATTGCGGGCGAGCGCCTTGGCGATCTCCACCATCTGCCGGCGCGACAGCGGCAGGTCTTTGACGGGAGCGAGGGGATGCACGTCCTCCGCCCCGGCGCGGGCGAGCGCCTCCTCGGCGATGCGGCGCTGGGCGCGCCGGTCGATCAGCCCAAAGCGCTTCGGCGGGTCGCTGATGACGATGTTGTCGGCGACCGACAGATCGGGGATGAGCGACAGCTCCTGGAAGATGCAGGCGATGCCGGCGCGGTTGGCGGCGGCCGGGCTGGCGAAGCGGACTTCGCTGCCCTCCAGGAGCATGCGCCCCTCGTCGGGCTCGACAACGCCGGCCATGATCTTGATCAGCGTCGATTTGCCGGCGCCGTTCTCGCCGAGGATGGCGTGGACGCTGCCGCTCTCGACGATGAGCTCGGCCTTCTCCAGCGCCCGCACGCCGCCATAGCGCTTGGACACGCCTTCCATGCGGAACAGCGGAATCTTGGCGGCGTCCATCCCCATCCCCATGACAAGCGCCGCGGAGAGCCCCCGCGGCGCTATCAGGTGCCGCTTTCAGCCTACTCTATGTTGGCTTCCGACTGTCCCATGATCTCCTGCGCGGTGAAATTGATGCCGCAGGTCGGGAAGGCATTGCCGACGAAGAAATTGTCGGACTGGTCGGGATAGAAATCCTCGCCTTCCTTGAAGCCGGGATCCTCGACGATGGCGAGCGGCAGCTTTACCGACTGCGGCACCACCTGGCCTTCAAGCGCGGCGATCGCCGTCTTGATGGCGACGGCGACCTGCGCCGGGCCGGTGCCCGCGGACGAGCACTTCAGGCCCTCGGCGGCATGCTTTGCGCAGAATTTCCGAAAACCGTTCTCCGTCTCGCCGCCGAACGGCACGAACGGATGGCCGGCGTCGATCATCGCCTGCACGACTCCGGTGTCGCCGCCTTGCGCGGTGATGCCGTCGAATTTTTTGTGGGTAGCGATGGCGTCGGCGGTGACCTTCTGGGCCGTCGGGTCGTCCCACTTGCCCATCACCTCGACGATCTCCCACGGCTTGCCGGTGGCGGTGAGCGTCTCGTGGATGCCGTCGTGGCGGTCGGTGTCGACCGACGTGCCGGCGACGCCGCGCACCTCGAGGATCTTGCCGCCCTCCGGAAGGTGCTTGGCGAGCCAGTTGGCCCAGAGCACGCCGAGGCCCTTCTGGTCGACGTTGACGTTGATCGCGTCTTCGGTGTCCAAAATGTTGTCGAAGGCGACGAGGATGACGCCGGCTTCCTTGGCGCGCTTGATCACCGGGCCGAAGGCGGTCGGGTTCTGCGCATTGACGATGATCGCGTCATAGCCGGAATCGATGAAATTGTTGATGGCCGAAATCTGCGCGGCGACGTCCTCGCCGGTCGAGACGACCTTAAACTCCTCCAGCTTCGCCGCGACTTCCGGCTGCTCGGCATAGGCCTTCGCCGTCTTGATCATCTGGATGCGCCAGGTGTTGGCGATATAGCCGTTGGCAAGCGCGATCCGGTAGGGCGGCTCCTTGGCCGGGAACTTGAAGAATTTTGTGTCTGCCGACCACGGCACGAAGCATTCAGGCTCGGCTGCCGGGCCGGGGACGATCTCCGGCTCCGCCCAGGCGGCCTGCGACAGCACGCCGAGCACCGATACAGTGGCAAGAAGTTTTATCGCGCCGCGGATTCCAAACCGATTCATGAATGACCCTCCCTCTGGATGACGGCCCGCTTTCCTCCGGCGGTCCGGCTTCACGGCCGCGTTCTGCGCGCGGCTGTAATGTTAGCATTTCGAAGGTGTCATACAATCGGACCAACGTCGAGAGGGTCTATCGTCACGGCCAAGATCCGTAGCCCGCATGAAGCGGAGCAGAATGCTGTGGGTAGGAGCGTCGGAAAACCCGGATTGCGCTTCGCTCCATCCGGGCTACGGCATCGCAATCCGGTCCGGACGGCATGCTCACCCCTCAGGCTTTAGCGGCAGATGGCCGTCCCGAAGGCGACAAGCGCCTCGACGCTATAGTAGCCGACGCAGCGGCTCACTTCGGACGTCCTCGGACAGGGCGCCCCATAGGGCTCCAACAGCCATTGCGGAACGCTCTGAAGCTGCATCATGGTGCTAATCCTCCTGGCCTGGCGGCTTCGGCCGGCGAATCCTGCGGGCTCCCGCGCGCGAGCTCTGACGACCGGACCATAGGCCATTCATGTTTCCGGATGTTTTCGTGGCCGGAACAAAGCGTGGCGGGGTGCGGAAGCTATCCCGGCGGAGGCGCCGCCTCTTCGGCGCCCTCCAACGCCACGCCCAGCATGTCGGCGGCGCGGGCGATCGCCCTGCCGATCAGCTCGCCCGACATGCCGAGGTCGGGATACTTGGCGGCAAGCTCCTTGCCTTTCGCGGTGGTGTCGATCGGCTCGCCGCCGCGGGCGCGCGCCACCAGATCGGCGATATCGAGGGAAAGGTTTGCGCTGGACAAGAGAATCCTCGGAAACGCTGTGGAGAAGAATGTGCTTGAGGCGTAGGCGGGTCCGGCCGTTGAACCGAACCGGGCCAGCGGCGGTTCCGGCTACACTTCGCCCCACACTTCGCGGGCGATCGTCACGATCAGCCGCAGCTTCTGCCACTGCTCGTCCTCCGCCAGGATGTTGCCCTCCTCGGTGGAGGCGAAGCCGCATTGCGGGCTCAGGCAGAACTGCTCGATCGGCGCGAACTTCGTCGCCTCGTCGATGCGCCGCTCGATGGCGTCCTTGTCCTCCAGCGTGCCGCTCTTCGACGTCACCAGGCCGAGCACGACGCGTTTTTTCCCCTTCGGCAGGAAGCGGAGCGGCTCGAACCCGCCGGCGCGGTCGGTGTCGTATTCCAGGAAATAGCCGTCGTAATCCGTCCCGCCGAGGAGGGTCTCCGCCACCGGCTCGTAGCCGCCCTCGGAAATCCAGGTGGAGCGGAAGTTGCCGCGGCAGACATGCGTCGTGACGGCCATGTCGTCCGGCCGGCCCTCTATCGCGTGATTGATCATGTCGCTGTAGATATTTGGCAGCGCGTCGGGATCCTCGCCGCGGTCGCGCACCGACTGGCGCTCCTTCTCCGAGCAGAGATAGGCCCACACCGTGTCGTCGAGCTGCAGGTAGCGGCAGCCGGCATCGTAGAAGGCGCGGACCGCCTTACGATAGGCCGCCGCGGTGTCGGCATAGAAGGAGTCCATGTCGGGATAGACGTCTTTGTCGATGGCCTGCCGGCCGCCGCGGAAATGCAGGACGGAAGGGGACGGGATGGTCATCTTCGGCGTGACGTTCGCCACTTCCTTTAGGAAGCGGAAATGGTCGAGCATCGGATGGCCGTCGAAATCCACCTTGCCGGACACTCTTAGGGTCTGCGCCTTGGTCTCGACGCCCTGGAACTGGATGCCGTGGTCGCTCTCCACCAGGTCGACGCCCTCCAGCCCGTCCAGAAAATCGAAATGCCACCAGGCGCGGCGGAACTCGCCGTCGGTCGCCGCCTCCAGGCCCACCTCTTCCTGCTTGCGGACGACCTCGCGGATGCAACGGTCCTCCACGTCGCGCAGCTCGTCGGCGCCGATCCGCCCGGCCGCGCGGTCGGCGCGCGCCTGCTTCAGCTCCGCCGGGCGGAGCAGGCTGCCGACCTCGTCGGCGCGGAACGGCGCTCTGGTTGCCATCGTCTTCTCCCCGTCGACGCCGGGCTTCTCGGCTTCCGGCTGTTCCTGAAAACGCGCTATCATGCGTTTCGGGCGATCGCGTCCGCAAGCTCTGAGAAGCTCGGGAGGAACATGATGAGATCGTTGCTGAGAAGCGCCGTTCTGGCGGCCGCGATGCTGGCGAGCGGCGCCGTAGCCGCCCAGGAGACAATCAAGATCGGCGTGATCCTGCCGCTGACCGGACCCTTCGCGCCGATCGGCCGGCAGGCGGAGACCGGCATGAAGCTCTACGTCCAGGAGCACGGCGACACGGTCGCCGGCAAGAAGATCGAGCTGATCGTCGAGGACGATGCCGGCGTCGCCGATAACACCAAGCGGATCGCCCAGGAGCTGATCGTGCGCCAGGGCGCCAATATCCTGGCGGGCTTCGGGCTGACGCCGCTGGCGCTGGCCACCGCGCCGATCGCCCAGCAGGCCAAGGTGGCGATGGTCGTCACCTGCGCCGCGACGGCGATCATCACCACCAAGTCGGACTATATCGCCCGCACCAGCTTCACCCTGCCGCAGGCGACCACGGTGATCGCCTCCTGGGCGGCGGAGAACGGCATCAAGAGCGCCGCGGTGCTGGTCACCGACTACGCGCCCGGCAACGACGCCGCCGAGACTTTCAAGAAGGACTTTACCGCGGCGGGCGGCGAGGTCGTCGAGGAGCTCAAGGTGCCGCTGCAGAACCCCGACTTCTCGCCGTTCCTGCAGCGCGCCAAGGACGCCGCGCCGGACGCGCTGTTCGTCTTCGTGCCGGCCGGCCAGAGCGCCGCCTTCATGAAGCAGTTCGCCGACCGCGGCCTGAAGGAGGCCGGCATCAAGCTGATCGGCACCGGCGACGTGACCGACGACGAGGTGTTGGACCAGATGGGCGACGTGGCGCTCGGCGTGGTCACCTCGCACCATTATTCCACGGCGCACGATTCGCCGACCAACCAGGCCTTCGTCGAGGCGTTCAAGGCGGCCCACAACGGCGGCCGGCCGAATTTCATGGGCGTCGGCGGCTATGACGGCATGCAGCTGATCTACCGGGCCCTGGAGAAGACGGGCGGCGACGCCAGCGGCAACGCGCTCATCGCGGCGATGAAGGGGCTCAGCTGGGAGAGCCCGCGCGGGCCCATCACCATCGACCCGGAGACCCGCGACATCATCCAGAACATCTACATCCGCGAGGTGAAGGAGGTCGAGGGCGAGCTGCACAACGTGGAATTCGCCACCGTCGAGCAGGTCAAGGACCCGGTAAAGGCCGGGCAGTAATTCTCGCAAGTCAGCGCCTGGCCGACCGCATGCGCCGCGGCGGCCCCTCCTCTCCCCTCCGGGGAGAGGCCGAGTCGCGAAGCGACCGGGTGAGGGACCAGATCGTAGAACTCTGCGCCAGAACCCTCATCCGGCTCCGCGCTGCGCGCGGACTCGGCCTCTCCCCACGGGGGAGAGGAGGGTGCAGGCACCGGGTGAGGGACGAGATCGTAGAACTCTGCGCCAGAACCCTCACCCGGCTCCGCGCTGCGCGCGGACTCGGCCTCTCCCCACGGGGGAGAGGAGGGTGCAGGCACCGGGTGAGGTACAAGATCATAGAACTCTGCGCCAGAACCCTCACCCGGTTCCTCGCTGCGCTCGGACTCGGCCTCTCCCGTCCCCCCGGTAGAGGAAGATGCCTGCCGTGCTGACCGTCCTCCTCGACGGTATCGCCTACGGCATGCTGCTCTTCGTGCTCGCCGCCGGGCTCTCCGTCACCCTCGGCCTGATGAACTTCGTCAACCTGGCGCATGGCGCCTTCGCCATGGCCGGCGGCTACGTCACCGTCGTGCTGGTCAACCGGCTCGGCGTGCCGTTCCTCCTTTGCCTGCCGATCGCCTTCGCGGCGACGGCCATCGCCGGCCTGATCCTGGAGCGCACCCTCTACCGCCGCCTCTATGGCAAGAGCCATCTCGACCAGGTGCTGTTTTCCATCGGCCTCGTCTTCATGGCCGTCGCCGCGGTCGACTATTTTATGGGGGCGCAGCAGCAGCTCATCCAGCTGCCGGATTTCCTGCGCCGGCACGTCCGCTTCCTCGGCACGTCGATCAGCGTCTACCGGCTGTTCATCATCGGCCTCTGCGCATTGCTCGCGATCGTGCTGCAGCTGGTGCTGATGCGGACGCGCTTCGGCAGCCGGCTTCGCGCCGCCGTCGACGATCCCGCCGTGGCGCGCGGCCTCGGCATCGACGTCAACGTGATTTTTGCCGCGACCTTCGCCGTCGGCTCGGGGCTGGCCGGCCTCGGCGGCGCGCTCGGCATCGAGATCCTCGGGCTAGACCCCGACTTCCCGATCAAATTCATGATCTATTTTCTCGTCGTCGTGGCGGTCGGCGGCACCAGCAGCGTCACCGGCCCGTTCCTCGCGGCGCTCATCCTCGGCATCGGCGACATAGCCGGAAAGTACTATCTGCCGCAGTTCGGCGCCTTCATGATCTATACGATGATGGTCGTCATCCTGATCATCCGCCCGCAGGGCATGTTTGCTGCCAGGGGGGCCCGGTGAGCGGCGCCGATATACCCGCCGCTCCGGCCGGGCCGGCGGAGCCGCTCTCCGCCGCCACCGCCGCGCTTCGCGCGCGCGCCCGTTTCTCCGCTCTCGAAATCCTGTTCTGGCTGCTGCCGGTCGCCGCGTTCTTCCTCTTTCCCTTCCGGCTGCCGCTCCTCACCGAGATCGCCATCTTCGGCCTGTTCGCGCTCTCGCTCGACCTCGTCCTCGGCTATGCCGGCATCGTCTCCCTCGGCCACGCCGCCTTCTTCGGCCTCGGCGCCTACACCGCCGGGCTGCTCGCGGCGAATGGCTGGGGCGAGCCGGTTTCGGGACTGCTGGCCGCCGGATTCGTCGCGGCGGTGCTCGGCTTCCTCACCAGCTTCCTGGTGCTGCGCGGCACCGACCTGACGCGCATCATGGTGACGCTCGGGGTCTCGCTGATGCTCCTGGAGGCGGCCAACAAGGCCGCTTGGGTGACGGGAGGCGCCGACGGGCTGAGCGGCGTGACGTTCTGGCCCCTCTTCGGCCGCTTCGACTTCGATATCTTCGGGCGGACCGCCTACTGGTACGCGATCGCGGTTGTGTTCCTGTCGTTCCTGGCGATCCGTACGATCGTCGTGTCGCCTTTCGGGCTGACGCTGCGAGGCATCAAGGCGAACCGCCTCCGCATGCAGGCTATCGGCGCGCCGGTGAACCGCCACCTCGTCCGCGCTTATACGATCGGCGCCTTCTTCGCCGGCATCGCCGGCGGCCTTTTGGCGCAGACCACGCAGTTCGTCTCGCTCGACGTGCTCGCCTTCCACCGCTCGGCCGAGGCGCTCCTCGTCCTGGTGCTCGGCGGCAGCGGGGCCCTCTACGGCGGCTTCCTCGGCGCCGTCGCCTTCCGGCTGATGCAGGATTGGCTCTCCGGCATGACGCCGCAATATTGGCAGTTCTGGCTCGGCGCCGCGCTCGTCCTCCTCGTCCTCTTCGCCCGCGGCGGCATCCTGGGCCTGTGGCGTCAGTTTTCCGCGACGGTTCAACGCCGCCGGGGCCGCGCAGACTAAATGGAAGCGCTGCTTGAGACGGCCGGCCTCAGCCGCGCCTTCGGCGGCCTCGTCGCCGTCCGCGACGTGACCTTCTCGCTGTCGGAAGGGGCGCGCGAGGCGCTGATCGGCCCGAACGGCGCCGGCAAGACCACGTTCATCAATCTGCTGACCGGCGTATTGCCGCCAAGCTCCGGAAGCATCCGCTTCGCCGGCGACGATATCACCCGCCTCTCCGCCCATGCCCGCGTCCGCCGCGGCATCGCGCGCACGTTCCAGATCAACCAGCTCTTCGACGATATGACGCCGCTGGAGGCGGTCATGCTCGCCATCCTGGAGCGCGAGGGCCAAGCCAATTCCATCGCGCGCCCGCTGTGGCGGCAGACGCGCATCGTCGATGAAGCCGCGGCGCTCCTCGCCCGCTGCAACCTGGCCGACGCGATGGACAGGCGCACCGCGGAGATCGCCTATGGGAGGCGGCGGCAGCTGGAAATCGCGCTGGCGCTCGCCTGCCGGCCGCGGCTCCTCCTCCTCGACGAACCGGCCGCCGGCGTGCCGCAAGCCGAGCGGCAGCAAATCATGGCCATGGTGGCCGCGCTGCCGCGCGATGTCGCGGTGCTGCTGATCGAGCACGACATGGACCTTGTCTTCCGCTTCGCCGAGCGGATCGCGGTGCTGGTCGGCGGCGCGCTGATGGTCCACGACGCACCCGATAAGGTCGCGGCCGATCCGCGCGTCCGCGAGGCCTATCTCGGGGAGACGCTCATTGCCCCCGCTGCTTGAGCTCGAAAGCGTGTCGGCCGGCTACGGCGAGGCGGTCATCCTCGACGGCGTGTCGCTGGCGCTGGCGGAAAACGGCGCGCTCGCCGTGCTCGGCCGCAACGGCGTCGGCAAGACGACGCTGATCAACACGATCATGGGCCAGACGCGCGTGCATGGCGGCCGGCTGGCGCTCGCCGGCCGGGACATGACGCGCCTCGCCAGCGAGAAGCGCGCCCGCCTCGGCCTCGGCTGGGTGCCGCAGGAGCGCAACATCTTTCGCTCGCTCAGCGTGGAGGAGAATCTGACGGCGGTGGCCCGGCCGGGAGCCTGGGACGTGGCGCGCGTCTGGCGGATGTTCCCGCGCCTGCAGGAGCGGCGCAAAAACGCCGGCAGCCAGCTCTCCGGCGGCGAGCAGCAGATGCTGGCGATCGGCCGCGCGCTGGTCGTCAATCCGCGCCTCCTCCTCCTCGACGAGCCGTTCGAGGGCCTCGCCCCCATCATCGTCGAGGAGCTTTCGGCAGCGCTGGAGAAAATCGTCAGCGATGAGGGCGTCGCGACGATCATCGTCGAGCAGAACGCCAGGCGCGTGCTGGCAATGACCGGCGCGGCGATCGTGCTGGACCGTGGCCGCATCGTCCATGCCGGAGAGAGCGCCGCACTCCGGGACGACGCGGCGGCGCTCGATGCTTTCCTTGGCGTCACGAAGCGGTGATTGCGGGCGGCATGACCCCGTCGCACAGCGCTGGCCTAATTGTCGTGATTCCAATGGCTTGACCCAGGGCTGTCCGGTTTACAGCGGGCCTGAGACTGAGGGCGAGTTGTCTTGCGCCGCCACGCCGGGCTGGAGGTCCGAGATCTGAATTGTCGACGTGACAGCCTAATTATGATACAACGTGAAAACCTAACGAAGCCACATCACAAAAACCTATAAACAGTACGGCCTCAAAACCTAATAATGGCACAGACGTGGCAACGCCGCAGCTAAAACTCGCAGCATCGCTTGAAGTCCTCAAGGACCTTCAGGACCGCGGCATCGGGGCAATCCGTGCCGGTGACCTGACACGGACGCATCGGGAGCGCCTTCTCAAGAACGGCTTCCTGCGGGAGGTCATGAAAGGATGGTATATCCCCGCCCGCCCTGACGAGAGGGCCGGCGACACGACGGCATGGTATGCGTCGTTCTGGGATTTCTGCGCTTCCTATCTGCGGGAGCGCTTCGGTGACGAATGGAGCCTGTCCCCTGAGCAATCCCTATCGCTGCATTCGGGCAACCGCGCCGTGCCGCAACAGCTTCTGGTCCGATCCCCGAAAGGAGGCAACAAGCCGACACAGCTTCTCCACGGCACATCAATCTTCGACGTGCGAGCGAACCTCCCGGCCGAACGCGACATCATAGAACAGGAGGGCATGCGGCTTTTCTCGCTTCCCGCCGCCCTTCTCGAAAGCTCGCCTGGATATTTTGAGCAGAATCCGCTCGATGCGCGCACTGCGCTCGCCAGCATCGCAGATGCTTCCGATGTGCTCGAGCGTCTTTTAGCGGGCGGGCACAGCGTTGTCGCCGGACGGCTCGCCGGCGCCTTCCGCAATATCGGCCGCGATCGGATAGCGGAAGACATTCTCAAGAGCATGAAGGCCGCGGGCTATGACGTCCGGGAACAGGATCCTTTTTCCTACCGGATCAACCTCGATCTGCCCCGCCGCGCGGTATCACCTTATGCCGGCCGAATCCGGCTGATGTGGCAGCAGATGCGGCAAGCGGCCATTGACCATTTTCCAAAGTCGCCAGGCCGTCCTGATAACATCGATGCCTACCTGAAGCGCGTCGAGGAGGTCTATGTCACCGACGCCTATCATTCGCTTTCAATTGAGGGATACCGCGTCAGTGTCGAGCTGATCGAGCGCGTCCGCAGCGGCGCTTGGAATCCGGATCGCGACGAGAAGGATCGGGAACTCAGCAACGGCCTTGCTGCGCGCGGCTACTGGCAGGCCTTTCAGAGCGTCAAGGATAGCGTGAGGAGCGTCCTCAACAACGAAAATCCCGGCGCTGTTGCTGATCGCGATCACGGCGAATGGTATCGTCAGATGTTTGCCCCAAGCGTCGCGGCAGGTCTCGTCCCGGCGGCAAGCCTTGCCGGTTACCGCGACGGTCAGGTTTACATCCGCGGCTCCATGCATGTGCCGCTGCCCTATCACGCCGTGCGCGATGCCATGCCGGTTTTGCTGGAGATGCTGGAGCAGGAGACCGATGCGGCTGTCCGCGCCGTGCTCGGACATTTCGTATTCGTCTACATCCATCCCTACATGGATGGGAACGGCCGAATGGGCCGCTTCCTCATGAATGTCATGTTGGCGGCCGGCGGCTATCCATGGACAATCGTGCCGCTGCAACAGCGCGACGCCTACATGGCAGCGCTCGAGCACGCCAGCGTTCGCCAGAACATCGTCCCCTTCGCCGGATTTCTGGGGAAGCTCGTGCAGCAGAGTCTGGAGGGGAAGGTCGTCGCCAAAGTGCCGGAGGCTGGCAGCTAAATCCCGATGGCCATCCGGAATCATGCAAAGCGGGTTACGCGCTAATAAAGAGATTGCAGAGAAGCAATCCCCGCACGGGCAGAGGGGAGCGTACCCGGCCCCTATTCCAAGCTGTAGAGGTATGCCGCCACGTCGCGCGCTTCGGCGACGCTGATGCCGGTCACCGGCATGGCCGTCTGCGGGTCGATCGACGGCGGGTCGACGATCCAGCGCACCATGTTGTCGGGCGTGTTGGTCACCACCCCGGCGATGTAGACGCGCCGGCCGGCATCGGCGAGCGGCGGGCCGACCAGGCCTTCCGGGCCGCGGACGCCCGGGATCGTATGGCAGCCGGCGCAGCCGTAGCGGAGCATGTGGGTCTCCGCCGCTTCGGGATTGCCGCCGGTCAGCTCGGCCGCCCAGCGCCGCTTCTCGCGCGCCTGGTTGTATTCGGCCGCCCAGACCGACAGTCCGGCGGCGCCGACGATGACCGCCCCGGCGATGCCGGCGAGCATCCATTTGCCTGGCCTCATGGGCCCGCCGCCGAATCCGCCTCGCGGCGAAGCAGCCGCGAGCCGCGGAAACTGGTGCTGGTCACAAGCAGGCCGTCAGGTCCGATGATGGCCTGGAACAGCTCGGAGCCGATCATGAACGTCACCTTCCACCCTGCCACCTCCTTGACCAAAAAACGCTGCCACTGGAACGGCCGCTCCGGATCGAGGCTCGCCTGAGCCCGCTCCGCGTCGACGCGCAGAAAGAAGTCGTCGCCACGCCAGGCGCCGTCCAGCTCGGCGGTCGCCTCCTCGAACGATATCGCCGACGCGGCCGGCGAAAATCCGGCCAGGAGGGCGAGGAGCAGCACTCCGTCACGCACACGCATATTCGCCTCGCGCATCGGTCGAGACGGCATTCTAGCGAATTCCTGCGCCGACCGCTAACCCCGGCCGCCGCTCCGTGCTATGGGGCGCTGCATGCGGAAGCGGGCGATTGCCGCTTAAGGGAACGCAAAGGCTCTTGTGCAGGAATGTCCGGCGCTGTTTCATCGTCGGGGGCCGCATTGGAAGAGCTCAATCGGATGGCGCGGCGGAGAATTCCACAGGGAGACACGGTATGAGCACCCTCAACATCGGCATAGAGATCCGGGATTTCGATCTGGAGCGCATGGGCTTTTCGCTGTCCGTGCTGGACGAGAGCAAGAAGCGACAGGCGTCGGAGGCCTATCTGCGCATGACCCTGCCGGAACTGAACGCCTTCCTCAACGCGCTGAAAGCGGCCGACGGCGAGGTCGAGCTGACCACCTACGATTCCAACGGCGTCAACAAGCTGCCGCCGCTGAAGGGCCAGGGCAGCCGCGAGGTCGAGCCGGCGCAGGGCCGCGACAAGCGCGTCGCCGCCGAATAGGAACGCTATTCGCCCATCCGGTTCGCGCCTCCTCTCCCCCGTGGGGAGAGGCCGAGTCCGCGCGGAGCGCGGAGCCGGGTGAGGGTTCTGGCGCAGCGTTCTACGATCTCGTCCCTCACCCGCTCGCTTCGCGAGTCGGCCTCTCCCGCCCGAAGCGGGGTGTTCCCCGCTTCGGCAATCCTGATGGCGAAGTCGGGAACACCCGACTTCGCGAGGGGAGAGGAGGGTGCCGGCGCGACCGCATCCGATTGACTTCGGCGAAGGGGCATCCTTAGAGATAGCGCGGCTGCGCCCGCCACCATCTGCGATGGCGGGCGCCTTGACCTATCGGGAGGTTTCTTATGCAAAAAACTCTTCTGCCGAGACTGATCGGCAGTGTGGCGGGCCTCGCCATGATGACCGGCGTAGCGCTTGCCCAGGAAGGCGTCGAAGTGCTGCACTGGTGGACGTCGGGCGGCGAAGCCGCGGCCCTCAACGTCCTCAAGCAGAATCTGGAGAAGCAGGGCGTCGCCTGGCAGGACATGCCGGTCGCCGGCGGCGGCGGCACGGAGGCGATGACGGTGCTGCGCTCGCGCGCCACTGCGGGCAACCCGCCCACGGCCGCGCAGATGCTGGGTTACGACATCCAGGATTGGGGCGCCCTCGGCGTCGCCGGCAATCTCGACGAGCTGGCCGCCAAGGAAGGGCTGGGATGACGTGATCCCCGCGGCGCTGCAGAATTTTTCCAAGTTCGACGGCCACTGGATCGCCGCGCCCGTCAATATCCACTCGACGAACTGGATGTGGGCCAGCAAGGCAGCCCTCGACAAGGCCGGCATCGCCGAGCTGCCGACCGACTGGGACAGCCTCATCGCCGCGCTCGACAAGCTGAAGGCGGCCGGCATCACGCCGATCGCCCATGGCGGCCAGCCCTGGCAGGACGCCACCGTCTTCGAGGCGGTCGTCGTCTCCACCGGCGGGCCGGAATTCTACAAGAAGGCGCTGAACGACTTCGACGAGGAAGCGCTGAAGTCCGACACGATGAAGCAGGTCTTCGACCGCATGACGCAGCTCCGCGGCTATTTCGACGAGAATTTCTCGGGCCGCGAATGGAATCTCTCCAGCTCGATGGTCATCGAAGGCCAGGCCGGCTTCCAGTTCATGGGCGACTGGGCCAAGGGCGAGTTCATCAACGCCGGCAAGACGCCCGGCACGGACTTCCTCTGCGCCCGCTTCCCCGGCACCCAGGGCACGGTGCTGTTCAATGCCGACCAGTTCGTCATGTTCGGCGTCGGCGACGAGAAGGCGGCCAACCAGACCAAGCTCGCCAGCGCCATCCTGTCGCCCGAGTTCCAGATCGCCTTCAACAAGGTGAAGGGCTCGGTGCCGGCGCGCACCGACATCTCCGACGCCGAGTTCGACGATTGCGCCAAGAAGGGCATGAAGGACCTGGCTGAGGCGTCCGAGAAGGGCACGCTCTACGGCTCGCTGGCGCACGGCCACGGCGCCCCGGCGGCGGTGAAGAACGCCGTCTACGACGTCGTGACGCGCCACCTCAACGGCGACATCGCCACCTCCGAGGAGGCCGTGACGGCCCTCGTGGACGCGGTCGCCGCGGCGAAGTAAGCTCGCTTCCCGAAGCGAAGGCCCCGACCCCACCGGGCCGGGGCCTTTCCGTTCTCCCCAAGCGGGAGAATCTTGAGGGATGGCATGACCTCGACGCCGCTGACCGCGCCCGTCGTTGCAGTCTCCAGGGGACCGGCCGACGTCCGCCGGAAACTCCAGGATTGGCTGCCGCGCCTCGTCCTGGCGCCGAGCTTCGCCGTCATCCTGATCTTCGTCTACGGCTTCATCCTCTTCACCGCCTATCTGTCGACCACCGGCTCGACGATGATGCCGAGCTTCAACTCGGTCGGGCTCCTCAACTACGCCAAACTGTTCGCCCAGCCGGCCTGGTGGACGGCGCTGAAGAACCTGGCGATCTTCGGCACGCTTTACATCGTGATCTGCACCTTGCTCGGGCTCTTTCTGGCGATCCTGCTCGACCAGAAAATCCGCGTGGAGGGGCTGCTCCGGCCGATCTACCTCTACCCGATGGCGCTCTCGTTCATCGTGACGGGCACCGCCTGGAAGTGGTTCCTCGACCCGGGCATCGGCCTCGAGCACACCATGCACAACCTCGGCTGGGAGAGCTTTTCGTTCACCTGGATCAAGGATTCGCGCATGGCGATCTATACGATCGTCATCGCCGCGGTCTGGCAGTCCTCCGGCTTCGTCATGGCCATGTTTTTGGCGGGCCTCAGGGGCATCGACGTAGAAATCATGCGGGCGGCGGAGATCGACGGCGCGCGGCCGCTGCAGCTCTACCGGCGCATCATCATCCCGATGCTTCGCCCGGCCTTCCTCTCCGCCTTCGTGGTGCTGGCGCACCTCGCCATCAAGGCCTACGACCTCGTCGTGGCGCTGACCGGCGGCGGCCCCGGCCGGGCGACGGAATTGCCGGCGACCTTCATGTATTCCTACACGTTCACCCGCAACCAGATGGGCGTCGGCGCTGCCTCGGCGGTGATCATGCTGGCGATGATCGCCTCCATCATCGTGCCCTACCTCTACAGCGAGCTCCGGACGCGGGAGGCGCGCGCATGAGCGATTCCGCCGCCGTCCAGCCGCGCGACGCCTCCGCGGTTTTCGCGCGCGCCGCAATCTATGCCGTGCTGATCCTCTTCGCCGTCTACTACCTGCTACCGCTCTTCGTCATGGTGGTGAACTCGCTGAAACCGCTGGCGGAGATCCGCGAAGGCAACATGCTGGCGCTGCCGCGCGAGGCCACCATCGTGCCGTGGCTGAGCGCCTGGAGCAGCGCGCAGATCGGCGTCGAGCCGACGGGCTTGAAGCCCTATTTCCTGAATTCCGTACTGATGGTGGTGCCGGCGGTGGCCATCTCGACGCTGCTCGGCGCCATCAACGGCTACATCCTGACGAAATGGCGCTTCCGCGGCGACACCATAATCTTCGGGCTGATGCTCTTCGCCTGCTTCATTCCGTTCCAGATCGTGCTCATCCCGATGGCGCGCATTCTCGGCATCATCGGCCTCGCCGGCACCACCGCCGGCCTCGTCCTCGTCCATGTCGTCTACGGGCTGGGCTTCACGACCCTGTTCTTCCGCAATTATTACGCGGCGTTCCCGACCGAGCTGGTCAAGGCGGCGCAGGTCGACGGCGCCGGCTTCTTCCGCATTTTCTGGCGCATCCTGCTGCCGAGCTCCGGGCCGATCATTGTCGTCACGGTGATCTGGCAGTTCACCAACATCTGGAACGATTTCCTGTTCGGCGCCTCCTTTGCCGACGTCGATTCCATGCCGATGACCGTGGCCCTCAACAACCTGGTTTCTTCGTCGACCGGCGTGAAGGAATACAACGTGCATTTCGCCGGGGCGATCATGGCGGCGCTGCCGACGCTCATCGTCTATATCGTCGCGGGCCGATATTTCGTGCGCGGCCTCATGGCCGGCGCGGTGAAGGGCTGAACGTGGCGTTTCTGGAAATCCGCAATCTGGTGAAGCGCTTCGGCGCCGTGCACGTGCTGAAAGGGATCAACCTCCAGGTCGAGGAGGGCGGCTTCCTCGTCCTCGTCGGCCCGTCGGGCTGCGGGAAATCGACGCTCTTAAATACTATCGCCGGCCTGGAGACGGTGTCGGAGGGCGACATCCGCATCAATGGGAGGCGGGTGAACGAGCTGAGGCCGTCGGAGCGCGACATCGCCATGGTGTTCCAGTCCTACGCGCTCTACCCCAACATGACGGTGGCGCAGAACATCGTCTTCGGGCTGGAGATGCGCGGCGTGCCGAAACCGGAGCGCGAGCGCGCCATGCGCGAGGTGGCGGAGACGCTGCAGATCACGCCGCTCCTGGCACGGAAGCCGAGCCAGCTTTCCGGCGGGCAGCGCCAGCGCGTCGCCATGGGCCGGGCGCTGGTGCGGAACCCGCAGGTGTTCCTGTTCGACGAGCCGCTGTCCAACCTCGACGCAAAACTCCGCGTCGACATGCGCACCGAGATCAAGCAGCTCCACCTGAATCTCGGCACCACCATCGTCTACGTAACCCACGACCAGGTGGAGGCGATGACGCTTGCCACCGTGATCGCGGTGCTCCGCGACGGCGCCATCCAGCAATTCGGCACGCCGGCGGAGATTTACAACCGGCCGTCGAACGTCTTCGTGGCCGACTTCATGGGCTCGCCGTCGATGAACCTTGTGCCTGTGCCGGTGACGGGCGCGAATGGCGGCGTCGCGGTCGCGCTCGCGCGCGAAGGGCGCGAGCCGGTGCTGCTGCCGGTCCCCAACGCCAGCCCCGGTCTCAGGGCCAAGGTCGGGCAGACCGTCGTCTTCGGCATTAGGCCGGAGGCGGTGACCGACGTCGACGGCGCCGACCGGCTTGCCCGCAACGTCGTGCAGGTGCCGTGCACCGCCGAAGTCGTCGAGCCGGCCGGCTCCGATACCTACGTCGTGGCCCATCTCGGCGGCCGCGATTTCGTCGCCCGCATGCGCTCCGACGTGTCCGTCGCGCCGAAAAGCGAGACAGTTCTCGCCTTCAACATGGATAGGGCCAACTTCTTCGACCCGCAGACGGAGCAGCGGATCGACTGATCCGCGAAAGGCGGCGATCCGAGCGAACCGGCGGAGCCGAGCGATTCCGGTCGGAAAGGTTAACGAGGCGTTTCCAACCCGTCGGCGCGATGCGATGATAGAAGCCGGTTGCGATCACATCGGAGCCGCCGCATGACCGACGTCGTCCTCTCAGGCCTTGTGCGCCGTAAGACCGGTCGAGCGGTTCCCCGTCGTAGCCCGGACGAGCAGCGCCCCTGGGGCCGCTTCTGCGTCCTCGAAGAGGGCGCGGATTTCAAGGTGAAGCGCATAATGGTGAAGCCGCAGGGGCGGCTGTCGCTGCAGAGCCACAGGCATCGCGCCGAGCACTGGGTCGTCGTCGCCGGCGAGGCGACGGTGACGGTCGGCGAGAGCGTGCAGACGATGACCCGCGGCCAGTCAATCGACATCTATCTCGGTGCGGTGCACCGGCTGGAGAACTTCGGCATCGAAGACGTCGAACTGATCGAGGTGCAGTTCGGCGACTACATGGGCGAAGACGACATCGTCCGCTACGAGGACGCCTATCAGCGCACCTGATCGGCACTGGGGTGGGCCGAGAGCTTGGCGCAGCTGCGAACCTGCCGCCGTTGAGGCCTTAGAACCAGCTCCTCCAGCGCGCATTGACGGCACCACGCCACACCTGCTCAAGGGAGTAAGCGGCGTCGCGGCCGCTCCGCAATATTCCGCCGATCGATCTCGTCGCGGTCCGAAGCCATCCGCAATTTGCGGCGCTGCGGAATGCTTCCAAGTCGTCCAGCAGTGCTTCGAGGATCAAGATTTCGGCTGCCTCACCGGAATATTCGGCCTTGCGCTCAATAAGGCGCGGCGCGGCATTGTCGTCAGCCAGCAATTCGGCAAAGGGGACGATGCCGTATCGCGATCGCGCCTCGCGCAGGAAGTCTGCAATGAAGCGAAGAGGCTCGCCGTCGCCGGCCGTTCTGGCCTTGTAGTGGAAGCCGCCGAGCGGCTGGTGATTGACAAGCTGATCGGCGATGAAAGCCAGGATCTGCGTACGGTCGGAGCGTGGCACGATCGGCAGGGCGGCGCGCAGGCAGCCAAGCCCCCATTCCAGCGTTCCGTCACGCAGCAGCTCTGGAGCGACCTTCAGCCGGGCGCTTAGGGATCCACTCCACCGTCTTCGATGATAGAGCGGCAGCGCAATCCGATGAAGCTCGCCGGCCCGCGCCAAGCTCGCTACCCAGGGCCCGGGCTGGAGGATCGGCAGCGCGGCCCGCATCGCATCGCGCCGGATGAGGCCCCGGTGCGGCGGCAGTCCGTTCTTCTGGATCTGCTCCAGGACCCGCTGCACTGCGAAGCCGCGTAGTGATGGGTAGGCGTCGAATCTCTTTCGGGTCCCGAAATGCTGGACGTCGGAATAGACGCACGACGCCTCGGGATGCTTGCGGGCGTGCTCGATCAGAATATGGAGGTAACTCGGATCGCAGAGGTCGTCCTGTTGCCAATATACGAAGAACTCTTCGCGCAGCCGACCTGCCAGCCAGTTCACGTTGCCCTTCCAGCCAAGTTGCCGCGGCTGCAAGACCAGCTCGAATCGAGGATCTTTCGTGAATGGCAAACATGCGTCGTAAGAGCTCGTATCGGACCCGTCGACCGATATCAGCACCCGGAAATGCAGGAAGTCCTGATTGCGGATCGAATTCAGTGTCTCCGCGACGACGGCCGACCCCTGGAAAACCGGGACGCCAATAAGTATCGCGGGATGTTCGCCATTGTACCTGGCCATGAAGTCCGTAGTCCGGGAGGATCGGCCGAAGGTAGACAGCGCCGGCAGCGCGTGCCAGCCTTTTCGGGCATGGAGAGGATGATTCCGCCGGAGCTGTGTCGGGAATGCATGTAGCCGTCCTGGGCGGCGGGATGCAGGGCTGCCTC
Organism: uncultured Alphaproteobacteria bacterium; assembly: GCA_963846475.1. Classification (GTDB taxonomy): domain Bacteria; phylum Pseudomonadota; class Alphaproteobacteria; order Rhizobiales; family Afifellaceae; genus DASWJZ01. The sequence goes on from CAWJVZ010000004.1 coordinate 1,995,729, forward strand.
ATCGCCCTGGCCCTTGCATCGAAAGGCATTCGCGTCACCCTCATCGAGCGCCGCGGCAGCTTGATGAGCCGGGCCGCCGTCAACAATGAAGGGAAGATCCACCTCGGCTTCATGTACGGCGCCGACCCGAGCCTGGCAACGGCACGGACCATGATGTGCGGTGCGCTAGCCTTCGCGCCGTTCCTGGCGAGGCACGTCGGCGTCGATACCGTCCAAATGCCATCCTCGACGCCTACGGTCTATGTCGTGCACCGCGACGGCCTACGATCCCTCGACGATCTGTCCGGCTATTTTGGGGCCGTCCACGCGCTTATTCTGGAGGCGGCCGCAGGTCGGCCGGACGCGTATTTCGGCCTCGATCTCCGGGATCCGCCGCGGCGGTGGTCGGCTGCCGAGCTCGAGCGGGAATATGACCGCCGCAATGCAGTTGCGGCGCTGGAGACGCCGGAGGTTTCTATCGAGTCGACCGCGCTCGCCGAAGCCGTCCGCGCCCGCATCGCAGCCGAGCCGCTCATCGAGCAGCGACTGAACCGGCTCGTGACTGGCGTGGAGGAGGATGGTGAGAAGCTCGCAGTGGCGAGCGACGGCGAGGGCGGAGCTAGCCGAGATCGCTACGAGCACGTGGTGAATGCGCTTTGGGAAGCTCGCCTTGCCATCGACGCGACGCTCGGCTTCCGGCCCTCGCGACCCTGGATGCACCGATTCCGCTATGGAATGAGGGTGCACCTGCCTTCGGACGCGAGGCGGCCACCCACAACGACCTTGGTCGTGGGAGCGTTCGGCGAGGTGGTCAATTGCCTCGACGGGGGCCTTTACCTGATGTGGTATCCGGCGTCGCTCGTCGGCACGTCCGACGCTCTGGTGCCGCCCGAATGGCCCATGCCGCCTCCGGAACCCTTCCGCTCGCAGCTGCTGGCCAAAACAATTCGCGGCCTCGGCGGCACAGTTCTCGCGCTTCGCGACGTCATGCCGGAGGCATTCTCCGAGGTATCGGTGAAGGGAGGCGTCATTGTTGCCTGGGGGAGCAGCGACATCGACGATCCGCGCAGCGAGCTGCACCGGCGCTTCGAGATCGGCGTCACGTCCCGCGGCCGCTATCATTCCGTCGATCCGGGCAAGCTGACGATGACGCCTTATTTCGCCGGCATCTGCGCCGATAGGATTGCTTCCTCAACGTGACAGGACGTCCCGGCAAGGGGGCCGTCCAAAGCCCGGCACGTCTATGCGATCTCCCGGACCGCTGCGCGGCGTCGGCCCGGCGCCGCCGCGGTAGCGCCGACGCCGACCAGGACGCAGGCCAGCACGATCAGCCCGAGCGCGATGGTGAGGTTGGTCGCCTCGGCGACAAGGCCGATCAGCGGAGGACCGGAGAGGAAGCCGGCATAGCCCATGGTGGCGACGGCGGCGATACCGGTTCCGGCGGATTGCCCGGGAATGCGGCCGGCGGCGCCAAAGAAGATCGGCACGAGGTTCGACATGCCGAGGCCCACCACCGCGAACCCCGCCACGGCAAGGGCCGGTACCGGTGCCAGCAATGCCAAGGCGAGCCCGGCGGCGGCAAGGAAGGCACTCGCCCTGACCAACGCAACCGCACCGACATGGCCGCGCAGCCAGTCGCCGGCGAAACGCCCGGCCGCCATGGTCGCCGAAAAGGAGGCAAAGCCGCTCGCCGCCATGCCCGCTCCGACTTCAAGCCGCTCCCGCATGTGCAGCCCGCTCCAGTCGAGCACCGCGCCTTCGCTGGTCAGCGCCAGATAAGTCAGCAATCCCAAGCCGAGCGTTGCCTTGTTCGGCAGGGCGAAGGATGAGCCGCCGCCGCCTTTGTCCGTCTCGGCGGGAAGCAGGTGGAGGAAAGCGGCGACGGTCATGAGCAAGGCGATCGCCGCCATCAGGCTTGCATGAAGGATGGGCGGCATGACCGGCAGGAGCAGCACGGCGATGCCCGCCCCGACGAGCCCGCCCAGGCTGAACATGCCGTGGAAGGACGACATGACCGCCTTGTTGAGCCGGTGCTCGACGGCGACGCCGTGCGCATTCATGGCCACGTCGAGGACGCCGTTGGCGGCCCCAAAAAGGAAGAGCGCACCGCCGAGTAGAAACGGATCCGGCGCGAGGATGACGAGCGGAAACGCCACGAAGCAGAGTATTGCCGCCCACCGCGTCACCGCCGCGCTGCCGAGGCGGGCAATGACGGCGCCGCCGATGGGCATGGCGACGAGCGCCCCCGCTGCCATCGCAAGCAGCGCGAAGCCGAGTGTGGAATGGCCGATCGCCAGCCGCTCCTTGACGAGCGGGATCTGCGCCGCCCAGCTGCCGAGAACAAATCCGTTGGCGAAGAAGATCGCGGCCACGGCCCAGCGGGCGCGCCGGGCGGCTGTCGGGCTGACGTCCATGCGGCTCCCTGCGTTGCCGCAGGTCACGCGGCTGGCGGCCGGATTTGCGCCAGTTCGGGAGGAAGATCAACCGTGCGGCGGCAGCCTGAGACGCTTGACGGGACAAGCCCCAGCGCCACGATGCGGTTCGGCGCGGGAGCGTGTGCGCCCGCCGATCCGGCAGCGAGGCTTCCATGGACATCTTTCAGGACTTCTCCGTCTCGACCTATCTGCCGGTCGGGACCATCGGCCTGCGGCTGGTCGTCGCCGCACTCCTCGGCGCGCTGATCGGCATCGAACGCGAATGGCGAAACCGCCCGGCGGGGCTGCGAACCCATATGCTGACGGCGCTCGCCGCCGCCGTCTTCACGATCCTGACCGGCGAGATCCTGCATTCCGACATGTTGCAGGGCGACGGCACGGCGCAGGCCGATCCGATCCGCGTCATCGAGGCGGTGACGAGCGGCGTCGCCTTCCTGGCCGCCGGCGCCATCATCCAGAACCGCCGCGGCGTGCAGGGGCTGACGACCGGGGCGGGGATGTGGTTGGCGGGCTCGCTGGGCGTCGCCGCCGGGCTCGGCCAGTTCGTCATCGGCGGCATCGCCGCCCTGCTCGGGCTGGTCATCATCATCCTGATCAAGCGGGCCGAGATCGCCGTCGAGAAGACCGGCGGTTAGCCTGAGGGCTGGCGCGGCAGGGGCGCTTTTCACCGGCGCGCCCGTGCAATTCCCGCAGCAGCTCTCGCGGCTACACCCGGTTCACCTTCACATCATTGTGGGATTGTCGAAGTCCCAGGAACCGCGATAGCTTTACCCAAGTTGGGGGTGTGTCATGCGTAAACTTGGCTGGGTTGTGTTGTTTCTGGCGTTCGCAGTCACGAACGCCTCAGCCGGGCTGGTAGCCCGGATCGATGTCTCCAAACAGATCATGACGGTGTCGGAGAACGGAGCGGTTCTCTACCATTGGAAAGTGTCGACGGCGCGAAAGGGCTACCGGACGCCGCGCGGCACCTACAGGCCGACGCGTCTCCACAAGATGTGGTATTCGCGCAAATACGACATGTCGCCGATGCCGCATTCGATCTTTTTCCACGGCGGCTACGCCATCCACGGCACCGATTACGTCAAGAGCCTCGGCCGGCCGGCTTCGCACGGCTGCGTCCGGCTGGCTCCGGGCAACGCCAGGACGCTCTACAATCTGGTCCTGGCGCATGGACGTGGAAATGTTCGCATCGTCGTGACGAACTGAGCCGCGCCACGCAGGGGCGGCCCAGCCGGGGTCGCTGGCGAGAGACCGCTAGCGCAGCTTGACGATGCGCGCGCCGGTTGCTGCCGCGAGCGCCTGGGGAGCTGTCGCGAAGACGGCGTAGGGCGCGCCGGCGGCGGCCCAGATCGTCTCGAAGGCGAGCAGGTCCTCGTCCATGAAGGTGGCGAGCGGCGACAACGAGCCGAGCGGCGCGACGCCGCCGATGGCAAACCCGGTCAGCTGCCGCACCTCGCCGGCGTCCATCCGCTCCAGGCGCTCGCCGATCGTCCCGGCGACGGCATTCTGATCGACGCGGTTCACTCCGGAGACGAGCAGCAGCACCGCCTCGCCGCTCTCCGCCTTGCGGAAGACCAGCGACTTGACGATCTGGCCCACCGCCGTGCCGCAAGCCGCCGCGGCCTCCTCCGCTGTCCGCGTGCTTTGCGGCATCTCGCGAATGGCGATTTCGAGCCCCGCCTCGCGGGCGGCGGCCCGCACGCGGTCGGTACTGCGCATCTTCTCCATGGAGACTCCGGGAAGGCGACGGACATCCGAGCGGCCAATGGCCCCCGGCCGGGAAACTGCTAGTCTGAGACGCGGCAGGATGGAAGGTCAGTTGTCATGATCGAGCGCAAGGGCAAGCCGGCGGCGGACTTCAAGCGTGTCCTGCGCGAGGTGCGGATCGCCCATGCCGAACGGAACGACGTGATCGTGGAGCTCAGGGAGGCTGAGCAGATGCGGTTGCAGCTCCTCGCCGAGGCGCTGGAAGGAGTCTTCGACGATCTTCCGCAGGATGCCGAGCAGCTCATGCTGGGCGTGCTGCCGGGCCAGCCGCCGCGTTTCTGGGTGGACGCGACCAGCTTCGTCGCCATGGGCCGCGACAAGCGTCAGTACCAGTTCGTCAAGGACACCCGCCTCGGGCGGACGGTGCTCGCCGAAAGCGCCAGCGTCGAGACGATCGCCGACACGGTCACCCGCTATGTGGCGGAGCGGCTGGTCGAGCGCGAGCGCGCGATCGAGGCGGACTGGCTGAGCGAGGCCGTCCGCAACCGGACCGGCGCGGCGCCGGCCCAGCACCGGGTCGCGGAAAACGTCGCAATGATCTGGGGCATTGCGGGCTTCGGCCTCGGCATGATCGCCGGCATGGTGCTGCTCGTCGCCTATGCCTGGTTCACGGCCGGTTGACCGAATAGGCGACCCGCGCCGTCTCGACGATCTCGCCGTCCGCCGAATAGCCGCGGTGGATCACCGTCAGCTCGTAGCAGGGGCCGTTCTCGGCGATTTCGTGGATCGCATAGCCGCCGGCGCGCGGGCCGCCGAGGGCCGGGCCGCTGCCGGCCGGCACGCCGACGACCGGGACGATCCCGGTCGCGCCCTTGATCGCCGTCATCATGCGCACGTGCTCGTGGCCGTGCAGGATCAGCTCGGCGCCGAAGCGCTCGATCGTGGCGCGGAAGCGCTTGCCGTCGGTGAGCTTCCGCCAGGTGCTGCGCGGGTCGATCAGCTTGGGGGGGTGATGGATCAGGATGACGCGGAAGAGACCCTCGGCCTTCGCCTCGCGCAGCAGCGGCACCAGCCGTTCCGTCTGGCTGCCGCCGACGCGTCCCGTCGCCATGAACGGCACCGAGGCCACCGCGGAGGACACGCCGATCAGGGCCACGTGGCCCTTGCGGCGCATGAACGGAAACAGCGCCCGGCCGACATGCTCGGAATCGTCGCTCACCATCCATGGCGCCCAGAGTTTTCGAAACAGGCGGTGCGCCCGCGGCACATAGGCGTCGTGGTTGCCGGGAATGGCGGTGACCCGTTCCGGCGGCCCGAGCGCCTCCAGCCAGCGGCGAGCGTTCTCGAACTCCTCGCGCATGGCGATGTTGGTGAGGTCGCCGGTGACGACGATATGGTCCGGCGCCTGGGCGTGGAGATCTGCGACCAGCCGGTCGAGCGTCGCCGACGTCATCGCCGCGGCGCGATTGCGCTTCCAATTGGTATAGCCGACGATGCGCTTCGACGCGTAATCCCGCAGCCGCAGATCCGGCACGGCGCCGAGATGGACGTCGGAGATATGAGCGAGCCGGAACATTTTTGGGCCTATCTCCAGCGGCGCCGCGGAGCGGGGCTGGCCGGTTGGCGCTGAAGCTCCGTCACCGGCTCCTGCAGCGCGGCCTGCTCGCCTATGGCCGGCTCAGCCGCGGCATGACGCTCGGCGTGCGCGCCATGCTGCTGCAGGGGGAGACAATCCTGCTGGTGAAGCACAGCTACGTGCCGGGCTGGTATTTTCCGGGCGGCGGCGTGGAGGCGGGCGAAGTCATGGCCGAGGCGCTGACGCGCGAGATCCGCGAGGAAGCGGGCGCGACGCTCACCGGCCCGCCGCACCTGTTCGGCGTCTACCGGAATGCCAAGGCGGATAGGCGCGATCACGTCGCGCTTTATGTGTGCCGCGACTGGCAGAGGGATGCCACCTTCAAGGTTCCTAGGCGGGAGATCGTCGCTGCAGAACTGTTCCCGCTCGATCGCCTGCCGGCGGACGCCACGCCTGCGACGCTCGCCCGCATCGGCGAGGTGCTGCGCGGCGAGCCGCCCTCGGCCGACTGGTAGGCGGGCCTCAGCGCGTCGGGATTCCGATGCCACGGAAGCGGTCCCGGTCGTGCGGGGCGTCGAGGATCAGCAGCGGCCCGAGCGGCACGATGCGGGTCGGGTTGATCCGCTGATGGCTGTAATAATAGTGCTGCTTGATGTGCTCGAAATCGACGGTGTCCTTGACGCCGGGAACCTGGAAAAGGTCGCGGAGATAGCCGGAGAGGTTCGGATATTCGGTGATCCGCCGTCGGTTGCATTTGAAATGGCCGTAATAGACCACGTCGAAGCGCAAAAGCGTGGTGAACAGCCGCCAGTCCGCCTCGGTCAGCCGGTCGCCCATGAGGAAGCGCTGCTCGTCGATCCGTGCGTCGAGTTCGTCGAGCGTGTTGAACAGGGCGCGGAAGGCGTTCTCGTAAGCCTCCTGGGTGGTCGCGAAGCCGGCCTTGTAGACGCCGTTGTTGACGTTCTCGAAGACCGCCGTGTTGATCGCGTCGATCTCGACGCGGAGCGGCTCGGGGTAAAAATCCAGCGTGGCGTCGCCCCATTCGTCGAAGGCGGCATTCAGCATGCGGATGATGTCGGCCGATTCGTTGCAGACGATCGTCTCGCGATGCTTGTCCCACAGGACCGGCACGGTGACGCGGCCGGAATAGCGCGGGTCCGCCCTCAGATAGATCTCATAGAGCCGGCGCGAGCCGTAGAGGTGGTCCGGCCAGTCCTCGCTGAATTCCCAGCCGTCCGACAGCATGTGCGGCGCCACGCAGGAGACGCCGATCGTCTCGGTCAGCTTCTTCAGCTTGCGGAAGAGCAGAGTCCGGTGCGCCCACGGGCAGGCGAGCGAGACATAGAGGTGATAGCGGTCCGGCTCGGCCCTAAAGCCACCTTCGCCGCTCGGCCCGGGCGCGCCGTCGACCGTCACCCAGTTGCGGAAGCGCGCGGGCGGGCGGACGAAGGCGCCGCCGGCCGGCCTGGCATCGGCCTTCTCCTGCCACTTGCCCTCGACGAGCACCCCCATGCCGATCGTCCCTCGAACGTTTTCCCGGCCTGCCTCATGCGCCTTCGGCGCGACCGCGGCAAGCCATGGAGCGTAGGGCTGAACGGCCGGCGCGGGCGGCCCGTTCCAGCTTGCCGTGCCCGGCCTGCCATGATAGGGCGCGCGGCCATGAAGGGCATCGGCCTCCATTCGCGACGAAGGGTTTTCGGCAGGCGTGCCGCCGCACGCGCCGTCATCCAGCCCCGCTGACGCCGTTCCGGCCATCCGCGGCCATTCTCTCGCACCGCGGACCGCTAGAATGCCCGAGACAATCCTGACCCGGCCGGAACGGCCGTCGGACGACGACAGAATCGCGGCCCTGCAGCGTCTCGCCTTCGGGCCCGGCGCCTATGCGCGGGCGGCGTTCCGGGTGCGCGAGCAGGCTCCGCACGACCGCAGCCTCTCCTTCGTCACCGAGGCGGACGGGGAGCCCATCGCCTCGGTCCGATTGACGCCCATCCGGGTCGGCGAGCAGCGCGGCCTGCTGCTCGGGCCCCTGGTCGTCAATCCCGCCCACACGAATCTCGGCTATGGCAAGGCGCTGATGCGGCTCGCTTTGGAGGAGGGGCGCAAAGCCGGCTGCCCCTTCGTGCTGCTGGTCGGCGACGCGCCCTACTACGCGCCGTTCGGCTTCCGCCCGCTGCCGCCGGGTCGGGTACGCATGCCAGGCCCGGTCGACCCGGCAAGGCTCCTCGTCGCGGAACTGAAGCCCGGCGCCGCGGAAGGCCTAAGCGGCACCGTCGCCGGAATCGTCAGATTCGACGACGGCCTGTGCGGAAGTGCGATCCGCGGCGGGCGCGTGAGGCCGTCCTTATTTCAGATGCGCGGCGAGGTGCTTGTTCATCTCGAACATGGACACCTTGTCTTTGCCGAACACCTTTCGGAGCTTGTCGTCGGCCTTGATCTCGCGCTTGTTGGCCGGGTTCTGCAGGTTGTTGCCTTTGATGTAGTCCCAGACCTTCTTGACCACCTGCGGGCGCGGCAGCGGCTCGGCGCCGACGATCGCCGCGAGTTCCTTGGAGGGCGTCAGCGGCTTCATAAGGGCCGGATTGACCTTCCGCGGCGTCGACGCCTTCTTCGCCGTGGAGGCTTTCCCGGACTTGCTGGCAGTTTCTTTCTTGGCCATGACGTCCCCCGATTGAAATTGCTCGAATGTGGCTCACGCTTCATCGCAGCGCGGCCTCGTCCCACGGGAAATACTCGTCAACTGCCCCGCCGGCAATCCGAGGCTTAGCCGACGCGCCGCCGATCTTCAATGGCCCCTGGCGAGAGGGTTTGGAGGTGATGCCGTGGCGCACCACCTTCGGTCCGCCGCTCGACGCGGGACTCCGGGGCTCGCCGACCGGAGTGACGAGACAGCAGAAAGGGTCCCGCGGCCTGATCGGCCCGAGGTTATCAAAGAGCCTTTTTGGTCCTCCTCGCCTGAGGAGGGAGCGGAGCGCCTGAACAACGCCTCGCAAATTAAATAATGGCGCCTCCAGGCGCCCCTGTACCGGTGATGGCCGGTGATCCTGCAAAGCTTGGCTCGGCGAAAGCGAAGCCGGCCGCACGCGCGCCCTCCGTGGCGCCGTAGCGGGCGGGCGGCTTCGCGGGTCCGGCGAATCGGCTCAGACAGGAGGACCGGGGCCGGCCGGCCGGGAGCGACCGAAGCGCCCCAGCGCCGCCGCTGTCAAAGCGGCGAGCACCACGCGCGGACATGTGCCCCGGCTGGCGGCTGCGATTGCAGGCCCAGTGGGGAGACCGCGCCCTTGAGCGCCAGTACAGGGATCGGCCGACGTCGCGGCGGGCTCGTTGCGAGAACAGGGAGAGGAGCATGGAAGAACAGCCGATCTGGTATGCCGGCGTCGATTGGGCGTCGCAGGCGCATGTCGTTTGTCTGTCGGATGCGCAGGGGCGCGGCAAGCGCGTGCGCAGCTTCGCTCATGGCGGCGAGGGCCTGGCTGAGATGGGCGCCTGGCTGATCGCCGCGAGCGGCGCCGCGCCGCAAGCGGTGCATGTCGCCATCGAGGTGCCGCACGGGCCGGTCGTTGAGGCGCTCATGGAGCGCGGCTTCACCGTCTACGCGGTCAATCCCAAGCAGCTCGACCGCTTCCGCGACCGCTTCACGCTGGCCGGCGCCAAGGACGACAGCCGCGACGCCGAGGTGCTGGCCGATGCGCTGAGGACCGACCGGCCGCGCCTGCGTCCGTTGCGGCCGGCCGATCCGCTGGTCATCGAGCTGCGCGAATGGTCGCGGATCGCCGACGAACTGACCGTCGAGCAGGTCCGTCTCGCCAACCGCATGCGAGACCAGCTCTGGCGCTACTTCCCGGCCATGCTGGAGCTCGCCGATGATCTCGCCGCCGAATGGTTCCTGCAACTGTGGGAGAGCGCGCCGACGCCCGATAAGGCCCGCCGCCTCCGCCAAGCCAGTCTCGCCAAGCTCCTCAAGCGGCATCGCATCCGCCGCTTCGATGCGGCCGAGGCCTTGAAGCAGCTCCGCCGGCCGCCCATCCAGGTCGCCGCCGGCGCCACCGAGGCGGCAACCGCCCACATCCGCACGCTCATTCCCCGCCTGCGCCTCGTCAGCCGCCAGATCAAAGAGGCGCACGGCGAGCTCGATCGCCTGCTCGCCAGCCTCGCTGCGCCCGAGGAGGACGCGCCGGGGCAGCCGCAAGAGCAGCGTGACGTGACCATCCTGAGATCCCTGCCAGGCATCGGAAGGATCGTCTGCGCCACGCTGCTCGCAGAGGCCGGCGAGGCCCTGCGCGAGCGAGACTATCAGGCGCTGCGCTGCTTGTCCGGCGTCGCCCCGGTGACCAAGCAGTCGGGCAAGCGCCGCATCGTCCTGCGCCGCCGGGCTTGTCATCGCCGCCTCAGCGACGCCGTCCATCATTGGGCGCGCACCGCCATCCAGCACGACCCGCGAAGCCGCGCCAAATACGCCGCCCTGCGCCAACGCGGCCATTCGCATGCCCGCGCGCTTCGCTCCGTCGCCGACCGTCTGCTCGCCGTTGCCTGCGCCATGCTCGCCAGCCGCACCCTGTTCGCCACCGCAGCGGCACGTCAAAAAAGCGCTTGCTAAACGGTGGGGAGTCCGCGCGGCGTTATACGTTCCCCAACTCGCCCTTTCTCTTACCGTCCCGCCCCGTGCTTGCGCCCGAAGCAGGAACTCTAGCCGTGCAACATCCGGCACCGGGATTGCTCCCGAGGGGGGCCCTTCTGAGGAACGCCGTCCCGGCTCCTGACCGAGGCTCCGTGGCGGCGCCGCCCACTGCTCCCGAAAAGCTCCGGTCCTTGCATCCCGGTCCCTCATGAGCAGCGGTATTTGGGGAGCTAGCACAATCCGGAACGGCTGTCTAGGATTTTTTTCTTGCTCTACGCCGGAAGGCATTGGCCAGCCGCTCCACGCAGGCCACTTGAGCGTGTCAGGCAACTTCCCGGTTCAGATTGTATTTCATGATGGAGCCGTGCCGGCCGGTGCGATCGCGCTCCAGCGCAAAAGTGTCGCCGTCCGGCCCCGTCCGCCGGCTCAGAACGGCGGCGATCTCCGCGTGGTCCGCAGCGCTCAGGCGGATCGCGGAAATCGCCAAATTTGCGGCCAGGTGCTCGCGGCTCCGGGCGCCGACGATCACCGCGGCGACCTGGGGCCGCTCCAGGACCCAGCGGCTGGCGACCGTGGCGATGTCGGTGGCGTGCCGGTCGGCGACGCGGCGGAGCGTCCGCAGCAGCTCCTGGAACAGATCCCAGCCGCCGAAATCGTCGATGATCAGCTTGTATTTGGTGAGCGAGCGGTTCTCCAGAGGCGGCTGCGGCTCCGGCCCGCCGAGCCATTTCTCGCTCAAGAAACCGCCGGCGACCGAGCCGTAGCAGAGGAGATGCACGCCGCCGCGGCGGCAGGCCTCGACGAGACCGTGCTCGGGACGGTCGTCCAACAGCGAATATTGCACCTGCATGCTGGCGAGAGGCACACCGGCGCGGACGAGCGCCTCGGTGTGCGCCGCGTCGAAATTGGTGCCGCCGAGAAGCTCGATCTTGCCCTCGCGCCTGAGCTCCTCCAGCCACAGCGCGGTCTCGATGCAGCCGGGGACATCGTAGTCCCACCAGTGAAATTGCACGAGGTCGAGACGCTCCGTACGCGAGCCGGCGCAGCGACCGGTCGATCACCTTATGCACATGCCGCCTGTCGATGATGGGGAGGATAGCGAGATCGGGAACGAACTTGGTGTGGACCTTCACCCGTCCCAGCGCCGCCTCGCCATGGCGGCGGGCATATTCGCCGCGCGCGGCGCCGATCAGCTCCTCCACGCCGGTATAGATGTCGGCGCAATCGAAGGTGAGGATGCCGGCCTCGCAGGCCGCAACGAGATCGGCGATCGCGTTGTTACGGTCGACGCTGCCATGGCCGCCGGCGAGCTGCCAGCCGCCGCGGATGATCCGGGAGATCTCGTAACCGGGACGGAGCTCGAACGTTTCGACCGGGCTCACGTGAGACGCTCCTTCGGCAGCGGCACTGCAGTCGTTTCCGCATGGCGGAAGCGGCGCTCGCCGATGCGGCTGATGCGAAAGCGTGTCGGGCAGTTGGGGTCGGGGCAGGCGACTTCCGCGTCGGTGCTCATCCAGTCATTGGGGTCTGTGGCCCGCTGCTTGGCCGGCAGCAGCGGCAAGAGCGCGGCGAGGGAGTAGATCGAAAAGCCCTGCCCGGGCGGCAGGAAGAGCATCTCGCCGCGAAGCTCGAAATGGTCGCCCGGCTTGGCGCCGCAATAAATCTTTGCCCCCGGGGGCGCGACGACCTCCACCCGCAGATCGTGAAGCACGAAGCTGTCGTCCCGATCGTCGGTCATACGAAGTCCGAGGGTTTAAAGGACGCGCCCGAAGTGGTGCATCGCGGGAAGTCTATGATACCAAGCCGGCGGGGATTCAAACAGCATACGCCGTCCAGCCGGAGCACCGTCGTGGAGCGAATGCTCGAAATCCGGAACATCTCGAAGCGTTTCGGCGGCATGATAGCAGTCGACGGCGTCTCCGCCGCCATTGCGCCGGGGCGAGATCGTCGGCCTGATCGGGCCGAACGGCGCCGGCAAGACGACCTTGTTCAACCTGATCGCCGGCAGCCTCCGGCCGAGCGCGAGGCGAGATCCTGCTGAACGGCAGGCCCCTCGAGAAGGCGCCGCCGCATGCGCGCATCGGGCTCGGCCTCGGCCGCACCTTCCAGATCCCGCGGCCGTTCGCCGGGATGACGCTCCTGGAGAACGTGCTCCTCGCCGCGCAGAAGCAGAGCGGCGAGCGCATCCTGCCGAACTGGCTAGCGCCAGGCCGCGTCGCCGCGGAGGAGCGCCGCAATGTCGAAAAGGCGATGGCGCTCCTCGAGCTTCGTGACGCTCGGCCGACATGGCGACGCGAGCCGGCGCGCATCCTCTCCGGCGGCCAGCGAAAGCTCCTGGAGCTCGCCCGCATCCTGATGGCCGACCCGAAGATCATCCTGCTCGACGAGCCGGCCGCGGGCGTCAACCCGACGCTGCTCGAAGTCATCATGGCGCGAATCGCCGAGATCAACCGCGCGCGGCGTCACGCTGCTGATCATCGAGCACAACATGGACCTCGTCGCGCGGCTCTGCCGGCGCGTCCTGGTCATGGCAAGCGGACGCCTCATGTTGCGAAGGGACGCCCGACGAGGTGGGGCGCGACCAGCGGGTCATCGAGGCGTATCTCGGCGGCGTCGCGCATGAGCGACCGCGCGATCCTTGCCGTGGACGATCTCGTCGCCGGCTACGAGCCCGGCGTGCCGATCGTGCGCGGGGCGAGCATCCAGGTTCGGGCCGGCGAGATCGTCGTCATCCTCGGCCCGAACGGCGCGGGCAAATCCACGCTGATCAAGGCCATCGCCGGGCTGGTGCCAAAGTTCTCCGGCCGGGTGTTTCTCGCCGGCGAGGACATCACGCACGCAAAGCCGCACGAGATGGTGCGCCACGGCCTCGCCTTCGTGCCGCAGACCGAGAACGTCTTTGCGGCGATGACCGTCGACGACAATCTCCAGCTCGCCGCATCGGTGCTGCCGAAGAACGCGCGCCGCCGGCGCATCGACGCGATGCTGTCGCTGTTCCCCGACCTGGCGCGGCAAAGCGGCCTTGCGCGCCGGCCGGCTGTCGGGCGGCCAGCGGCAGATGCTCGCGGTCGCGCGCGCTCTGATGGTCGAGCCGAAGCTGCTGATGCTCGATGAGGCCTCGGCCGGCCTGTCGCCGAAGCTCGTCGAGGTGGTGTTCGCCAAGATTCGAGCACATCCGCGAAGCCGGCACCACGATCCTGCTGGTCGAGCAGAATGCCCGCGCCGCACTCGCCATCGGCGACCGCGCCTATGTGCTGGCGGAGGGCCGCAACGCCCATGAAGGCAAGGCGGCGGAGCTGTGGAACGATCCGGTGATCGGCAAGCTCTATCTCGGCCTCGCCGATCGGCTGCCGGCGCTGGAGCCGCTTCCATGAACCTGCAGTTCGTCGCCGACGGCCTGCTGATCGGCGCCATGATCGGCCTCGGCGCCATCGGCGTGACGCTCACCTATTCGATCCTGCGCTTCGCCAATTTCGCGCATGGCGAGTTCATCAGCCTGGGGCGCCTATGCGGCGCTGGCACTGACCGGCGCGATCGGCTCTCTCGTCGGGCAGAAGATCGAGCCGCTCGGGCCGTTTTCCTTCGGCTGGCACGTGCTCCTCGCCGGCGTCCTCGCCATGGCGCTGACGGGGCTCCTCGCGCGTCGCGCTCGACTGGCTGCTGTTCCGGCGCCTCCGCAACCGCGGCAACGTCATCGTCATGGTCATGGCGAGCTTCGGCGCCTCGATGGCGCTCCGGAGCCTGCTCGAATTCGCCTTCTCGTCGCGGCCCGCCTATTTCAGCCGCGCCATCCAGTTCGCCATCCCGCTCGGCTTCGGCATCCGCGTCACGCCGGACCAGCTGGCGATGCTCGCGCTGACCGTGCTGCTCGTCGTCGCCATGCACCTCGTCATGACGCGGACGTTCATCGGCCGGGCGATGCGCGCCGTCTCCGAGAACCCGGCGCTCGCCGCAGGTCGCGGGCATCGACGTCGACCGGGTGATCCGCGCCACCTGGCTGATCGGCGGCGCGCTCGCCTGCGCGGCCGGCATCATGGCCGGCATCACGGTGCAGGTGCGGCCCTACATGGGGTTCGACCTGCTGCTGCCGCTCTTCTCCGCGGCGATCCTCGGCGGCATCGGCAGCGTGCCGGGCGCGGTGATCGGCGGGCTGATCGTCGGCCTCGGCGAATCCGCCGCCGTGCAGATCGTCGGGGCCGAATTCCGCGCCGCCATCGCCTTCCTGCTGCCTGATCGCGGTGCTGCTCGTCAGGCCGACCGGCCTGTTCGGAGTGCGCGACTGATGCTCGACCTCCTCGGCTATGCCGCGTTCTTCCTGGCGACCGCGCTGAGCTACGGCATCATGTGCCTTGGGCTGAACCTGCAATGGGGGCAGACGGGCCTCTTCAATGTCGGCGTCGCCGGCTTCGTCGCGATCGGCGCCTATACTTCGGCGCTGCTGACCACGCCGGAGACTCGCCGGCCGCGTCGGCGGCTATCGAGCTGCCGATCGGCGTCGGCTGGCTCGGCGCGATGGCTGCGGCGGGGATCGCAGCGGCGCTGATCGGCGCCGTCACGTTGCGGCTCCGGGCCGACTACCTGGCCATCGCGACCTTCGGCATCGCCGTCTGCATCCACCTCGTGGCGCTGAACGTCGAAGGCCTGACCGGCGGCCCGTTCGGCATCGGCTTCATCCCGCGGCCCTTCGCAGCCCTGCAGGGGAACGCGCTCGCTTTCAACCTGGCGAACCTGGCTCTCGTCCTGGCGTTGACGCTGGCCGTCTACTGGGCGCTGGAGCGGCTGGTCCGCGGTCCCTGGGGACGCGTGCTGCGCGGCATTCGCGAGGACGAGGCGGCCGCCGCCGAGCTCGGCAAGAACCCCGCCGCCTACCGTCTGCAGGCCTTCGTCATCGGCAGCGCCATCCTCGGGCTGGGCGGCGCCATGCAGGCGCACTTCATCGGCTTCATCGCGCCGGAGAACTACGTGCCCGCTCTGACCTTCCAGGTCTGGGCGATGCTGATCGTCGGCGGCTCCGGCAACAATCGCGGCGCGCTGCTGGGCGCCATCGTGGTCTGGGGTTTCTGGACGCTGTCGAGCGGCCTCGTCGCGGCGATCTTCCCGACCGAGCAGCAGGCGCGCGGCGCCGCCCTGCAGATCGTGGCGATCGGCGTGATGCTGACGCTGGTGCTGCTCCTGAAGCCGCAGGGTTTGCTGGGCGAGCTGCCCACCGTATCGCGCTTCCTCGGCGGCAGAGAAAAGCCGGGCAGCTAATGCGTATCCGATGGCCCCGGCAGGAACTCGCCGGGAAAATGCGACGTGCAGGACATCACATGGGTGATCGCCTCGCGGTCGTATTCGTCGCCCGAGCGGTATTTTTCGAAATACCGGTTGAGCTCCCCGACGCGGGCCGGCCATTGGCGCTGCGCCTGCAGGCCGAGCGAGATGCCGTAATTCGTGAAGGCAAAGCGCACCTCCTCGAGGCCGGGCTGGCGGCAGAAATAGCCCGGCGGGTCGATCCACGTCGCGTCCAGCACCTCGAGGGCGCGGGAACGCTGCAGCTCCGCCCATGGCTCGCGGGGATGGAAATGCGCGAGCCACAGCATCATGCCGGCGCCAAGGTCCTGCGTGATGACGAGGTCCCGATAAGTGGCATCCATGAGAGCCTGCATATCCGCGATCTCGGCAGCGAGCGCCTCCTCGTCGAGCTGGCGATAGGAGACGTAGCCGTCATAGGCGTCCATGGCGCCAAGACCGAAGCCGGGATAGGGCCCGCTCAGGTCCTCCTTCATCTTCCAGATCACGCCGCGGCCGGGCAGCACGAAGGCGGGGTGGATGGCCTTGGCGAGCGCGACGGCGCGGTCGCGGTATTGCGGCTCGATGCGGCCGAGCCTGGCGAGCGCATAGAGCCACATCGCGAGATAATGGAAATACTGGCCGTCGCGGTCCGGCGCTTCGCCGATGCGGATGCCCCGCTGGCGCCCGAGCACCCGCTCGACCTCACCGACAAGCCATCTGGCTTCGTCGAGCCAGCGCTGCTCGCCCAGCTCCCGAAAGAGCGAAACCATCAGGACAAGGCCGAACGCGTCGGTCCAGAGGTAGCGGAGCCCGTTCGGCCAGATGCGCTCGGCGCGCATCCAGTCGAGCTTCTTCAGCACATAACCGAGGTCGCGGAGCGGCAAGCTGTCGTTGGGCACGGCATCATCCTTCGGGAGCGGTTCTGCGGCCGCAAAGCCGCTCGGATCGCGGAGCGGAAACAGTCCAATGGAGGCCAGGCCGGCGAGCACCGAACGGCGGTGCAGGCCACGGTCATGCGACCGGACCGCGTTCGGCTCGTCGGCTTCCATGAGATCCGTCACATGGCGAAGGGATAGGTCTGCGGCATGGCCTCGATCTCCGTCGTCGGGAGGGGTTCGACCGCTTTCGTCGCCTCAAACCAGACATACGCGTCGAACTGATCCGCCAGGGAGGCGCCGGCATAGTGACTGACCCGCTCGCTCTCGGGGCGGTAGATGACGCCGATGAAGCGCTCCTGCCGCCTGGGGCGAAGCACGGCCTCGAGCGGACCCGCGGCGTTGCGGATGTCGAGAACGAACCGGTCAGGGGTGGCTTCGCGCATCAGCGCGCCCCAGCTTTCGGGCAGCGACGGCCGCACCTTCTTGGTCTCGGTCGGCCCGCCCCATTCGCTCGCCGCCGTAACAGTGCCGTGGTGGGTGCCGAAGCCGACGAGCACGGCGGCGTCGCCGTATTCGCGGCGGCAGAGGTGGCCGATATTGATCTCGCCGCCCTCGCCCATGTCGGTCGCGGCGGCGTCGCCGATATGCGAGTTGTGCGCCCATACCACCGCCCTGGCGTCCGGGCCGCGCGCCTCCAGCACGGCCTGGAGCGTCTGGAACATATGCGTATCGCGCAGATTCCACGAGGCCACGGAGCCCTCGTACATGGCGCGGTAATAGGCCTCCGAGGCGGCGACCACGCGGGCGTTCTGCACCGCGTGAAAAAGCGCGGCGTCGTTCCCCTCGATATAGCTCATGCGCTCCTTCAGCACCTCGTCGATGACCGAAAGGACGTCCTCCGAGCAGGTGTCGACCGCCGATCCGCGCGCCAGCGCGCCGTAGGTCTCCGGGCTCTCCTTGAACGGCGCAAGGCAGCCATAGCGCGCATGCACCTCCTTCAGGGCCTGCGGGTCGAAGCGCCTGACGAAATCCACCACGGCGTCCATGGAGGAGGGCAGGCTGTAGAGGTCGAGCCCATAGAAACCGAGCCTGCGGTCAGGCTCAGCTATGCCGGCATTGATCTCGTGCAGCCGGTCGACGAAGTCGCGGATGGCCCGGTTTCGCCACATCCAGATCGGGAAGCGCTGAAACGGCGTGAGCGCCGAGGGGAGGTCGGTGCGGCCGCGGATATAGGCGTCGATGCGGGCCGCATCCGGCCAGTCGGCCTCAACCGCCACGATGGTGAAGCCGTGCTCGCGAACGAGCCGCTCGGTAATCGCAGCGCGGGCGCGGTAGAACTCGTCTGTGCCGTGCGTCGACTCGCCGAGCAGGATGACCTTGGCATCGGCAAAACGGTCGATGAAGGCGCCGAAGCCCGGGTCGGCGATGTCCGGCAGCGGCTCGGCCGCCGCCTCGATCAGCTCGACTGCGCGGCGTTCTGCCGCGTCGAGGCGCGTTGCCTCGCTCTCCTCGGCCAGCGCAGAAAAATTCATCCGCGGCGCCGCCAATCCCGCGAGCGCGGCGGCGCCGCCCATGAGCACGGCGCGCCGGGGGAGTGCACCATTGAGCATAGCCGTCCTCGCCTTTTCGGGCGGGAACGGCCGGCGAGGCCGCAGCGTTCCCGACACAGCCCGATCAGCACAGCCGGATTGGTGCCCATGCGCAGGCCGCCCCATCTCCTCTTCGCGGTGCTTGCCGCCCTGGTCCTTGCCGCGCCGGTGTACGCGCAAGATTCCCGCACCGACGAGCGGGCCGCCATGATCGAGGACATCGAGGCCCACGCCCGCTATGCACCGGGGGCGGTCGAGGACGGCACGCTCGACCCGGCGGTGCTGCAGGCCATGCGGAGCGTGCCCCGCCACGAATTCGTGCCGGAGGAGGTCCGCGGGCACGCCTATGAGGACCGCCCGCTGCCGATCGGCTACGGCCAGACCATCTCGCAGCCCTTCATCGTCGCACTGATGACGGATCTCCTCGACCTGAAAGCGGGCGCCAAGGTGCTGGAGATCGGCACCGGCTCAGGCTACCAGGCGGCGATCCTCTCGCCGCTGGCGGAGCAGGTCTATTCCATCGAAATCGTGCCGGAGCTCGGCGCCCGGGCCGCCGAGGCGCTGCAGCGCCTCGGCTTCGGCAACGTCGAAACCAAGGTGGCGGACGGCTATTACGGCTGGCCGGAGGCGGCGCCTTTCGACGGGATCGTCGTCACCGCCGCCGCGAGCCACATCCCGCCGCCGCTGATCGAGCAGCTGAAGCCCGGCGGGCGGATGGTGATCCCGATCGGCGGGTCCTTCGCCTCGCAGTATCTCATGCTGGTGGAGAAGCTCCCGGACGGCGGCGTCACGACGCGCCAGCTCCTGCCGGTGCAGTTCGTGCCGTTCACCCGCGCGGATTAGGAAGTGAGCCGGGCGACGCTCGCCGCGGTGGCCGCGATCTCGGCCGCCATCCTCGCCTACGAAGTCCTGCTGATGCGGCTCTTCTCGATCATCGGCTGGCACCACTTCGCCTATATGATCATCTCCATCGCGCTCCTTGGCTTCGGCGCGAGCGGCACGGCGCTGGCGCTGACGCAGGACCGCCTCATCCGGCATTTCCACGCCGTGTTCGCGGCCGGCGCCGGGCTCTTCGCCACGACTGCCGTGCTGAGCTTCGCGGCCGCCATGCGGCTCCCGTTCAATGCCCTGGCGATCGTCTGGGACGCGCGGCAGCTCCTGTGGCTCGGCCTGACCTATCTCCTCCTCATCCTGCCGTTCTTCTTCGGCGGCGGCGCCATCGGGCTGGCCTTCTCGCGCTTCTCCCACGAGATCGGCCGTGTCTACGCCTTCGACCTCATCGGCGCCGGGCTCGGCGCGCTCGGTATCGTCGGCGTGCTCTTCGTGCTGTCGCCGACGGCTGCGCTCCGCCTCATCGCCGCCGCGGGCCTTGTCGCAGCCGCGCTGGCGCTCGCTGCATCGAGCCATGCGCGCGCCCGCCCGCTGGGCGCGGCGCTTGCGGCGCTTGCGGTGGGGACCGGCCTATGGCTGCCGCCTGAGCTGATCGCGCTGCATCCGCACATCTCGCAGTACAAGGGCCTGGCCACGGCGCTGCTGGTGCCCGACGCCAGGATCGTCGAGGAGCGCTCCAGCCCGCTCGGCCTGATCAGCGTCGTCGAAAGCCCGACGATCCCGTTCCGCCACGCGCCCGGCCTGTCGCTCAACAACCTCGCCGAGCCGCCCCTCCAGCTCGGGATTTTTACCGACGCCGAATCGCTCAGCGCGATCACGCAGTTCGCCGGCGATCTGGAGGCGCTCGAATATCTCGACTACACCACGACTGCCCTCCCCTATCATCTACTGGACCGGCCGAAGGTGCTGGTGCTCGGCGCCGGCGGCGGCGAGCAGGTGCTGCTGGCGCTCTACCACCGTGCCCGCGAAATCGACGCGGTGGAGATCGATCCGCAGGTGCTCGACCTCGTCGCGGAGGATTTTGGGGACTTTTCCGGCCGCATTTACGACCGGCCCGAGGTCGACGTGCATGTCGGCGAGGCGCGGAGCTTCGTGCGGCGGAGTGCTGAGCGCTACGACCTCATCCAGATCCCGCTTCTCTATTCGTCCGCCGCCGCCGCATCGGGGACGCAGGGCCTGCACGAGAGCTACGCCTACACGATCGAGGCCATGCAGGATTATCTTAGGGCGCTGCAGCCGGGGGGCCTCCTCGCCATCACGCTCTGGCTGAAGCTGCCGCCACGAGACACGCCAAAGCTCTTCGCGACGGCCGTCGAAGCGCTGGAGCGGCTCGGCGTCGAGAATCCCGAAAATCAGCTGGCGCTGATCCGCAGCTGGAAGACCACGACCCTCCTCGTCAAGAACGGGGTTTTCGAGCCGCGGGAGATCGACGCGATCGTCGACTTCGCCGCCGGGCGCTCCTTCGACGTGGCCTACTATCCGGGAATCGCGCCCGACGAGCCCAACCGCTACAATCTTCTGGAGCAGCCCTATTTCTATGAGGCGGCGACGGCGCTGATCGGCCCCGGGCGGCGGGATTTTATCGACCGCTACAAGTTCGCCATCGGGCCGGCGACGGACAATCGGCCGTATTTCTACGATTTTTTCAAATGGGCATCGCTGCCGGAGCTTCTGGCGCTCCGCACCCAGGGCGCCGCCTCCATGCTCGACATGGGCTATCTGATCCTGCTCGCGACCTTGGTCCAGGCGGGGAGTCTGTCGCTGCTGCTCATCCTTGCGCCGCTGGCGCTGAAGCGCCGGCGTTTCGGCGCCGCCGCCCCGAAGGCGCGGATTGTGGGCTACTTCTTTGCTGTCGGCCTCGCCTTCCTGTTCATCGAGATCGCCTACATCCAGCGCTTCATCCTGTTCCTCGGCCATCCCCTTTATGCGGTCGCCGTGGTGCTCGCGGGGTTTTTGGTCTTCGCCGGGATCGGCAGCGCGCTCGCCCCCCGCCTGCAGCGCGCCCTGGAGAATCGGGCGCCAACCGTCCATCGCTGGGGAGCCATCGAATTGGCGGCAACGGCCATCGGCGCCATCGCCGTCCTCTATCTCATTCTGCTGCCGCCGCTCTTCGATGCGCTGATCGCCCTGCCGGACGCGGCCAAGATCGCCATCTCGCTGGCTCTGATCGCGCCGCTCGCCTGCTGCATGGGCATGCCCTTCCCGCTCGGCATTGCCGAGGTGGCGCGCGCCGGCGCGGATCTGGTGCCCTGGGCCTGGGGCATCAACGGCTGCGCCTCGGTGATCTCCGCCATCCTGGCGACGCTGCTGGCGATCCATTTCGGCTTCACCGCCGTCGTCTCGCTCGCGGTGGTGCTCTACCTCGCGGCGCCCCTGGCGCTCCGCCGCTCCTCCCGTGGGAAGAAGGCGACTGCGCAGCAGCCGGATGGGGGCCTGCGAGGGTAGTGGTCGGCCAGGCTTGTCGTGATCGCCGTACGCCCTCACCCGTCGCCTCCGGCGACACCCTCTCCTACGAAGCGGGGTGTTCCCCGCTTCGGCACTCTTGATGGCGAAGTCGGGAACACCCGACTTCGCGTGGGAGAGGGTTGTCCGCGCATGCCTCATCGGCCCGCGGCCGTATCAGCCCGAGGCTATCAAAGAGCCTTTCAGTCCTCCTCGCGAGAGGAGGGAGCGGAGCGCCTGAACAACGCCTCGCAAATTTAAAAGTGGCGCCTCCAGGCGCCCCGCGCGGCGTTATACGTTCCCCAACTCGCCCTTTCTCTTCCTGTCCCGCCCCGTGCTTGCGCCGTGGGCAGAAGCTCTAGCCGTGCAACAGCCGGCACCGGGATTGCTCCCGAGGGGGGCCCTTCTGAGGAACGCCGTCCCGGCTCCTGACCGAGGCTCCGTGGCGGCGCCGCCTACTGCTCCCGAAAAGCTCCGGTCCATGGCATCCCGGTCCCTCATGAGCAGCGGTAATTTGGGAGCTAGCACAAACGGGAGTAGCTGTCTAGGACTTTCTTCATATCTTGGTCTCACGTCTTGTAAGCGAACTCGCTGGCGAACCGGCTGCGTGCACTCGCATCCACCCTCAGGCCGTTATCCCTGCACCACCCGGCGAACGTTTCTGGATCGATATAAACTCGTTCCACAACGAGCCCTTGGCTGCGGAGGCTGCTTTCCAGTTGGCCGGCGTCCTGGCGCCATTCCTCGAATGTGCCGTGGAGCTCTTCGGAGTCCTCGAAAATCTCCAGGAGCCGCTCCCAGTCCTCCTTCCGGTACCACGGGATTCCCACGGCCATCGCGGGGGGACCGCTCATCGGGGCAGCCCTCTTCTCCCTAGACGGTGACGTTGCCGCATCATCTCCTACTCCCCTGCCAGGAGCTGCGGCTCCGGCTCGGCGTCGCTGAGGCCGATCGCCTCGATGGAGCGGCCGCGCTTGGTCACCTTCTCCGCCGAAATGAGGATCATCTCCACGTCCTTTTGCGCCATGCCGAAATGATTTCCGAGCTTTCTCACCCGCTCGTCGAGCCGCTCGACGTCGTCCATCAGCTTCATCACCTCGGCCTGGATGACATGCGCCTGCTCGCGGAGCCGCGCGTCGCGCAGCACCGCCTGGATCACCTGGATGGAGAGGAGAAGGAGCGACGGCGAGACGATGACGATGCGCGCCCGATAAGCGCGCTGCACGATGTCGTCGAACCGCTCGTGGATCTCGCAAAAAACCGATTCCGACGGCACGAACATGAAGGCGGTGTCGTGCGTCTCGCCGGGCACGAGATACTTGTCGCGGATGTCCTTGATGTGGCGGATCAGGTCGGTGCGGAAGAGCTGCCGCGCCGCCTTGAGCGCCTCCGGCGTCTCGGCGGCTTTCAGCGCGTTGAAAGCCTCCAGCGGGAACTTTGCGTCGATGACCAGCGGCGGCGCGCCGTTCGGCAGGTGGACGACGCAGTCCGGCCGCGCGCCGCATTTCAGGGTGAACTGGAAGGTGAAGGCGCCGGGCGGCAGGTGGTCCGAGACGATCGCCTCCATCCGGCCCTGGCCGAAAGCGCCGCGCGACTGCTTGTTGCCAAGGATGTTGGAGAGCGTCGTGACCTGGCCGGTGAGGTCGGAAATGTTCTGCTGCGCGGCGTCGAGCACGGCGAGCCGCTCGTGCAGGCCCTTCAGGCTCTCATGCGTGTTCTTCGTCGCCTCGCCGACGGACTGGCTGAGACGGTGGCTCATGCCGTCGAGCCGCTCGGAGACCGCCCTGCTCATATCGGCCTGCCGGGTCCCGAGCATCTCGGCCATCGCGGCCATGCGGCCGGTCATCTCGGATTGGGCCGAGAGGAGGGCGCCGAGCTGGCCTTCCAGCTCCGCCGCATGCGCCGCCGCCTCCGCCTCGGCCCGTCTGCCGGCACGGCGGGCGCGCCAGAGGAGGATGAGGCAGATCAGGAGGAAGCAGATCGCGCCGCCGGCAATGGCGACGCCAAGCCGGACCGGCCAGCCCGCCATCGTGAAAAGAGTGCGTTCATGGCCCGAGCGTAGCCGATTTGGCAGGCGGGCGGTCCTGATATACTAGTTTTGTTCTCGGCAGCGCCCCATGGGGCGCCTGAACGATACGTCCGCTTGCCGCGTGTCCCGCAGCGGCTCAGCCCGCTCGCGCCAGCGCGGGGGCCTTCGCCCGCTTGGTGCCGCCCTTGGCCTGCGCGGCGCGGATGATCGCGTTCTGGCGCGTCTGCCGCTCCATCGCCGCGGCGGTGCCGCGCGTCTCGGCGTAAAGGCCGAGGCTGAGCTCGTCGTGGCCCGGCGGCGTGATGGCGATGTCGCGATAGGCGCGGCGCGCCGGATCGCTGCGGATCCGCTTCATCGTCCGGTGCAGGCGCATATAGGTGAGCGCCATCGAGCCGAGATTGCGCATCTCGGAGACGGCGAATTTTGCGTAGAAGGACACCGGGTTTTCTAACGGCATGCCGGAGCGGCGGTCCCGGCGCGCCTTGACGCGGAAGAAGCCGCCTTCCAGCGGATGGCATTTGTAGAGACGGTAGAAATCGCGGTACCAGAGCAGCCGGTTGAGCGTGGCGCCTTTCTTGTTGGAGCCGAGCGCCGCCATCCGCCGCAAAATCGTTTCCATGTGCTCGAAGGTGTAGAAGCGCTGCCAGACCTCCGCGTAGGCCCGGTCCCACTCCTCGTCCGACATTTTTGCGTGATGCGTGACGCGGTGGTTGAGGTCGTATTTGTTCAGGTCCGGATCCATCCAGGTGCCTTGCCGCGTCAGCCTCTGGTGGTCCTCGCTGCCCGGCAGCGGCGTCAAATTAGTGAAATAGATCAGGTCGATCGGCAGCTCGCGCTTGATCACCTCGACGTCGTGCAGGATGGATTCGCGCGTGTCGTTGTCAAAGCCGATGATGTAACCCGCGGTGATCACCACCGGGTGCTGCTTCCATTGCAAGAACATCTCGCGGTATTCGGTGATCTTGTTCTGGTTCTTCTTCACCGCGATGAGATTGTCGGGGTTGATGTTCTCCAAGCCGACGAAGACTTGGTCGACACCGGCCTTGACGGCCTTGTCGATGAAGCGCGGGATCTTGTGGCAGAGCGTATCGACCTGGACCTGCAGCCGGACCGCCAGCCCGTGCTTCTCCTTCAGCTCGATCAGCCGGTCGAAGCAGGCCTCCCAATTGCGGTTGCGGGCGAGGTTGTCGTCGGTCAGGAAGAAGCGGTTGACGCCGATCGCGTGATTGCTGCGGACGATCCGCTCGAGGTCGTCGGCGGAGCGGAAGCGGCTGACCCGGCCCTGGACGTTGATGATGGTGCAGAAGGAACATTGGAACGGGCAGCCGCGGCCGAGGTCGAAGCTGGAATAGGCGCCGTAGGTGCGGCTCACCTCCTCCGGCCCGAGGACGGGAATGGGGGAGCCCTGCAGGTTCGGCATCTGGTCGCGGTAGTCGTAAAAGTCTTTCAGCTTGCCGGCATAGCCATCGCGGAGAACCTCGTCGAAGCGGCCATCCTCCGCCTCGCCGACGAAGAAGCTGATCCCCATGTCGCGACCGGCGGCGATTTCGGGAGGGATTCCCTCCAGCATGGCGAGCGAGCCGGCAACATGAAAGCCGCCCATGCAGACGGGGATGCCGGCCCTCAGGAACGGGCGGGCGAGGTCGAGGGCACGGGGATATTGATTGGACTGCACGCCGACCAGGCCGACCATGCCGCGGCCGCCGTCGTGGCCCATCATGGCGATCAGCTTTTTCGGAGAGAGCCGGCAATTCGTCTCGTCCATCGCATGGACGCGGATGTCGACGTCCTCGCCCAGCACCATGCGCTCGCGGCAGTCCTCGGCGATGCCGTTCATGCAGGCAAGCGCGTTCGACGGAATCGTCGAATACCGCCATTGCAGCGGGTAGCCCTCGTCGTCGTAATGAGTGGGCTTGATCAGGACGAGATGAAAAACCTGGTTCCGTTCCGGCATGCCCCATTCCCGCGCAGCGCCATTCGAGCGTGAGTCTTGTAATTCGTTTCCAGTAGAAAAGCCATCGGCGGAGCGCGCAGCCGATTGGCATTCAACGCTGCGCGGATCGCGAGAGCCGGACGTGCTGATCAAAAGTGCTTGGGAAGGCCCGCATCCTTAAGGGACTGATTGGCCGTGTGCGGCGATTTCACGCCGTGATCTACCGTGAAATAGCGTCCGTTGATCGGACTGTACCAGATGTCGTGGTCGCCGCGGCCCCTTCTGTGGAACCGGCAGCCCGCTGCGGAAAGGAGCTCTATCAGCTTGCGGCGATAGCCGGCCATCAGGCAAAGCGCGGGTTTGCAACCCTCGTCAGCTGGTTTGCGGTGATTTGGATCGGAATTTCCGGAAGCGAGGATTCAAAGCCGTTCAGCTCGATAAGATCGGCAATGGCTCCGGTCACCCTTTCCGCCAGCTGCTCAAGAGTATCGGCCTCGATAGCGAGCCCCTGAACGTCGGAGCTGGTGGCAACCCAGACCTTCGCCTCATCGTCCCAGTCGGCGCGGACGATGATGGTAAGGCGATCCATCCCTGCACTCCTGGCCTAGGCGCGTGACAGCCGAGGATGCGGTTTAGCAATTTCGCAGAGACGCGTGAAGAGTGAGCTGCCGCTCCGCCCGCCCTCGCCGCAATTGACCCCCGCCGCGGCAGCCCTTATCTCGCGCGCGTCATGCAGAAACTCGAGATCCTGACGATTCCCGACCCGGTGCTGCGGCAGAAAAGCCTCCCCGTAGAGGAGGTGGACGACGAGACGCGGCGCTTCATGGATCGGATGATCCAGGCCATGTACGAGGCGCCCGGAATAGGGCTTGCCGCCATCCAGGTCGGCGAGCCGCGCCGCATCGTCACCCTCGACGTGGCGCGCGACGAGGGGCCGAAGACGCCGCTGTTCCTGATCAATCCGGAGATCGTCTGGTCGTCGGAGGACGAGCGCTCGACCTACGAGGAAGGCTGCCTCTCCATCCCCGATTATTATGCCGAGGTGGAGCGGCCGGCGAAGGTGCGCGTCCGCTATGTCGATTATCACGGAAAACTTCAGGAGCAGGACGCGGAGGGGCTGCTCGCCACCTGCGTGCAGCACGAGGTGGACCACCTGAATGGGGTGCTGTTCATCGACTACCTCTCCAAGCTGAAGCGCGATCTGGTGGTCAAGAAATTCGCCAAGGCGGCACGCGAGAAGGAACGCCAGCGCCAGCACCGGATCTGAAGCAGTGGCGCTCCGAATCGTCTTCATGGGCACGCCGGATTTTTCCGTGCCGACTCTTCTGGAGATCGTCGGCCAGGGGCACGAGGTGGCGGCGGTCTACACGCAGCCGCCCCGCCCCGCCGGCCGCGGCATGGCGGAGCGCCTCTCGCCGGTGCACCAGACGGCCCAGAAATTCGGCATCCCGGTGTTCACGCCGAAGACGCTCCGCGATCCCGATGTGCAGGCGGAATTCGCCGCCCGCGCCGCCGACGTGGCGGTCGTGGTCGCCTATGGGCTGATCCTCCCCAAGCCGATCCTGGAGGCGCCGCGCGAGGGCTGCCTCAATCTGCATGCTTCGCTGCTGCCGCGCTGGCGCGGCGCGGCGCCGATCCAGCGCGCCATCATGGCCGGCGACCGCGAGACCGGCGTGATGGTGATGCGCATGGCGGAGGGGCTCGATACCGGACCGGTGTGCCTTGCCGAGCGGGTGCCGATCGGCGCCGACGAGACTGCCGGCAGCCTGCACGACCGCCTGGCGATCCTTGGCGCCGACCTCATGGCGCGGGCGCTGGCGGCGCTGCAGCGGGGCGCGCTGACCTGCTCGCCGCAGAGCGAGGCGGGCGCGACCTACGCGGCCAAGCTCGACAAAACGGAGAGCCGCATCGATTGGACCCGACCGGCGGGTCAAATCCTCAATCTGATCCGCGGCTTGTCTCCCATCCCGGGCGCCTGGTGCGAGATGACGCTCGGCGGCGGGCCGGAGCGCGTGCGGGTGCTGAGGGCGAAAACCGCCGAAGGGTCCGGCGCACCCGGCGCCGTGCTCTCGCTGGCGCCGCTCCGCGTCGCATGCGGCGACGGGGCGATCGAGCTTTTGGAGCTGCAGCGGGCCGGCAGGAAGGCCGTCGCGGCGAAGGAGTTTCTGCGCGGGGCGCGGCTCGCCGCCGGCGCCGTGCTCGGCTGACGGACCGGCCGTTGTCACCGCCCGAGGGACATCGTGCACAGGGTCGCCATCTCGCCGGTTGACGTTGCCGGCATTTGCGAAAACCATGCTTTTATGCGCGGCGGAGTGAAGATTTGCCCTGGAAGCCTTCCGATACGCTCCTGACCGCAAAACCTGAGGTGCGGACCGGCATGGTGGCGATCCGACTGGAGGAGGAGCGCGACGCGGCGGAAATCCGCGACCTCCTGGAGGCGTGCTTTCCCGGCTTCGGCGAGGCCGATCTCGTCGACACGCTGCGGCGCGACGGCGACATCGTGCTGTCGCTCTCCGCCGAGGACGAGGGCGTCGTGGTCGGCTACATCGCCTTCTCCCGCCTCAACGTGGAGGGCGACGACGGCACCGCACCGGCGGTGGCGCTGGCGCCGCTTGCCGTCTACACCGAATACCAGCAGCAGGGCATCGCCACCCGCTTGGTGCGCGAAGGCCATGCCTGCCTCGCCGCCATGGGCGAGACGCTTTCCGTGGTGGTCGGCGAGCCCGCCTATTACAACCGCTTCGGCTACAGCCATCGCCGCGCGACCTATTTCGAGAGCGATTACCAGTCGCCCTACCTGATGGCGCTGTCCTTCGGCGCGGCCCCGTGGGAGGGGCGGCTGGTCTACCCGCAAGCCTTCGCCGCGCTGTCCGACGATGCCGCCGATGCCGCGCTACAAGCTGACGATCGAGTATGACGGCGGCCCCTTCGTCGGCTGGCAGAGGCAGGCGAACGGACGGTCGGTGCAGGCGGCGATCGAGGACGCCGTCCTGAAGCTGACCGGCGAACAAGTTACGATCCGCGGCGCCGGGCGCACCGATGCCGGCGTGCACGCGCTGGGCCAGGTGGCGCATGTCGACCTCGCCCGCTCCTGGGCCGGCGGCAAGCTCCGCGACGCGCTGAACGCGCATCTCCGGCCCGAGCCGGTGGCGATCCTGGCGGCCGAGGCGGCGGCCGAAGACTTCGACGCCCGCTACTCGGCCGTGCGACGGCACTATTTCTACCGCATCGTCAACCGCCGCGCGCCGCTCGCGCTGGACCGCGGCCGCGCCTGGCTGGTGGCGCGCCGGCTGGACGAGGCGGCGATGCACGAAGCGGCGCAGCATCTCGTCGGCACGCACGACTTCTCCACCTTCCGCGCCGCCGAATGCCAGGCCAGGAGCCCGGTGAAGACGCTCGACCGGCTGGACGTCAGGCGCGCCGGCGAGGAGATTGTGATCGAGGCCTCCGCCCGCTCTTTCTTGCACAACCAGATCCGCTCCTTCGCGGGATCGCTGAAACTGGTGGGCGAGGGCAAGTGGCGACCGCGGGAAGTCGCGGCGGCGCTGAAGGCGCGCGACCGCACGGCCTGCGGACCGGTAGCGCCGCCCGACGGGCTCTATCTCGCCAGGGTCGACTATCCGGAAGAGCCTTAGACGAGGCGGTCGAGCGTCGCCCAGACGGTGAGGCTGATGAGCAGATCCAGCACCACGATCGGGATCGCCACGGCAGCCGGTACGCCGAGCGTCGTGCGGGCGATCACGTAGGAGAAGCGAAGCGCCACCGCGACGGCGACGAAGAAGAGGACCGGGGCGAACTGCGAAGGCACAAGGCCGAGGATGTGCGCGCCATGCACCACGGCCACCATGGCGGCGATGATCACCGAGGCCCAATTGCGCGCCACGATGAACGGCACGTAGCGCGCGCCGACGCCGAGCGGGCGCGCCAGGATCGCGAAGATCAGCGGAAAGGCGAGCCAGTCGACGAGAAGGGCAACGCCCGCGAGCCCGATCCCGCCGGTGGCCGGGTCCTCGCCGGCGGCCGCGGCAAGCCGCTGCTGGCTGATCAGGGCAAGGACCGCGAAGGGGGCGAGGAGAACGATCGCCGCGAAGGAGCGCCAAAAGCCCTCGAGCGATAGATCGAGGCGGGTCAGCCCGTCGGCGCGGCCGCGCATGATCGCCCAGGCGCCGGCGAGATTGTCGGCAAGATCGGCCAGCAAGCCGGTCATGGCGGGAAATAGAGGTCGAGGAATGTTTCGTAGACACGCGCCGCATCCTCGACATCCGCCAGGGGAACGCGCTCGTCGATCTGGTGCATGGTGGCGCCTACCGGCCCGAACTCCACCACCGGGCAAAAATCCTTGATGAAGCGAGCATCCGACGTGCCGCCGCTGGTCGACAAAGCGGGCCGCCGGCCGGTGACGGCTTCTATGGCAGCGGAAATCGTGCCGATCAGCGCCTCGTCGCGGGTGAGGAAGACGTCGGAGCCGGCCGGTTCCTCCGCCAGCTTCCAGCGAACCGGGAGGCGGGCGCCGAGCCGCGGATCCTCGGCGGCGGAAGCGAGCCGCCGTTCCAACTCGGCGCGCAACGTGGCCTTGGTCCAATTGTCGTTGTAGCGGCTGTTCAGCCGCGCCGTGGCGATGGCCGGGATAACGTTCCAGGTAGGATTGCCGACGTCGACGCTGACGAATTCGAGGGTCGACGCGTCAAAATGCTCGGCCCCGTTATCGAGCGGCGCGGCTTGCAGGCCGTAGAGGAGTTGGGTGAGGCCACGCACCGGATTGTCGGCCATGTGCGGATAGGCAGCATGGCCCTGGCGGCCCTCGACGGTGAGCGTCGCCGAATAGCTGCCGCGGCGGCCGATCTTAATCTGGTCGCCGAGCTCGCGGGCGCTGGTCGGCTCGCCGACCAGCGCGGCGGAAAAGCGCTCGCCGCGCCCCGCCGCCCATTCCAAGAGCTTCGTCGTGCCGTTGACCGCCGGCCCCTCCTCGTCGCCGGTGATCAGCAGCGAGAGGCGTCCGCCGAAGCCGCCGCCGCGCCTTGCAACGAAGCGGAGCGCCGCGGCAAGCATCGCGGCGACGCCGGCCTTCATGTCGACCGCGCCACGGCCGTAGAGGATTCCGTCGACGATCTCGGCTGCGAAGGGCGGGTGCCGCCAGCGGCTTTCCGGGCCCGGCGGAACCACGTCGACATGCCCGGCCAAGGTGAGGTGCTTAGGCCCCTCCCCGATCGCGGCGAAGAGATTCTCGACCGGCTCCGAGCCGGGATCGGAGAAGACCGGGCGATCCACCGAGAATCCGGAGGGGGCAAGGCGCCGTTCCAGCACGTCGAAGGCCGGTCCGCACCGGGGCGTCACGGTAGGGGCGCGCACCAGATCGACGAGGAGGTCGCTCGCGCTCGGTATCGTCATCGTCCGCCTGGGCGCCGCGTCGTCATGCCGGCGGCCGGTCGGGCGCCTCGCCGTGATTATTCGGCCCGGCCGTGCCGGGAACAATGCCGGCCCAGATGGTAAAGGCCAGGTTGACGAGCGGCACGAAGATGGCGAGGGCGAGCAGGGCGCCATAACCGATGTCGTGCAGCCGCTTCGCCGCGACGGCGAAATTCGCATAGAGCGTGCCGATAATCACGAACGGACCGAGCGCCTCGGCCAAGCGATGGTAGCTCGCCTCCTCGCCGCCGATGATTTGCCCGATCAGCACCGAGTTCAACGCGATCAGCAGGAAGCAGGCGAGCCAGTAGACGGACCGGGAGATCCGCCCCTTGAGGCCGAAGAAGAGCCAGAGGATGGGCGAGCGCTTCTGTGAGGCCTGCAGGCTCGGCACTTCGCTAGTCGCGCAGCAATTCGTTGATGGCGGTCTTGGCGCGGGTCCGCTCGTCGACTTTCTTGACGATGACGGCGCAATAGAGGGCCGGCCCGCCCGAGGCGCCGGGCATCGAGCCGGAGACGACGACCGAATAGGGCGGCACCTCGCCGTAAAGGACTTCTCCGGTCTCCCGATCGACGATGCGGGTGGAGGCGCCGAGATAGACGCCCATGGAGAGAACCGAGCCCTGGCGGACGATGACCCCTTCCGCCACCTCGGCGCGGGCGCCGATGAAGCAATCATCCTCGATGATGACCGGGCCGGCCTGCAGCGGCTCCAGCACGCCGCCGATGCCGGCGCCGCCGGAGATGTGGCAGCGCTTGCCGATCTGGGCGCACGAGCCGATCGTCGACCAGGTATCGACCATGGTGTCCGCATCGACATAGGCGCCGAGATTGACGAAGCACGGCATCAGCACCACGCCGGGCGCGATATAGGCCGAGCGGCGGATCATGCAGCCCGGCACGGCGCGAAAGCCCGCCGCGCGGAAGCGGCTCTCGCCCCAGCCCTGGAATTTCGTGGGCACCTTGTCCCACCAGACCGAATCGCCCGGCCCGCCGGGGATCACGCTCATATCGCTCAGACGAAACGACAGGAGCACCGCCTTCTTCAGCCATTGATTGACGCGCCAAGAATTCTGCGCGTCGCGCTCGGCGACGCGCAGGGCGCCGGAATCGAGGAGATCGAGCGCGGCCTCCACCGCTTCGCGCACCTCGCCGGAAGTCGACGCCCCGATCGTATCGCGCTTTTCGAAGGCGCCCTCGACAATCGTCTGAAGCTGGGCGATGTCGCTCATCTGGTCTCCGGCGGATGCGGCGCGGACCTTAGCCGCCGCCGCCGGACAGTCAACCGCGCCGAGGAGCGCCGGGATGGCCGATTTTGTGCTCGATCCGCAGCTTGCGGCGGACAGTCTTCCGGTCGTGGAGCTGCCGCTCTCGGCCGTGCGGCTGATGCGCGACGCCAACTATCCCTGGCTGATCCTGGTGCCGCGCCGGGCCCGGCTCGCCGAGATCGTCGATCTCGCTGTCTTGGAACGCGGCGAGCTGATGGCGGAGATCGCGCTGGCGAGCGCGACGCTTCGCGCCGTCGCGCCCTGCGACAAGCTCAATGTCGCGGCGCTCGGCAACATGGTGCGGCAGCTGCATGTGCACGTCATCGCCCGCCGGACGAGGGACCCGGCCTGGCCGAAGCCGGTCTGGGGCGCGGTGCCGCCAAAGCCCTACAGGCCCGGCGAGGCGGAGGCGTTCGCCGCAGCCCTTGCGGCGCGGCTGAGGTGATGTCAGGCGCCAGGATAGCCCCGGCGCCCGGGGTGATCACGCGAGATCGAAATGGTCGGCCCAGCGCCCGGCAAAGCCGTGGAGGAGGCGCGCCCCGCCCGCATGATCGTCGCCGCGGGCGAAGTCCTCGCCTCCATCGGAGAACCAGACGAGCTCTTCGCGTTCGCCGGTGGGCTCGTCAATGGTGAGGATGTGGCCGACCCCCTTGGCGTAGAACTTGCTCTCCTGGGAGCTCGGATCGAGCGGCGTGCGCTCGTAGGTCTTCAGCACACTCGTGAATGCGCCGAAGGGGACCTCCTCTTCGACTTGCAGGCTCAGTACGGTGGCCTCGTCTTCGGCGACGCCGGGCGCATCCTCCTGATCGTAGTTCTGGCCGACTTGCGGGTCGGCCTGCATGACGATCCCAGGTTTTGCCCCGCCGACGCCGGCTTCCCAGGAGCCTTCGGTGCTGACCACCCTGCCGTCCTCAAACTCCTTCGTATCCTCGCCGAAATACCAGACGTTTCCCTCTTCATCCTGGGCGAACCAGTCGAAGGTCTTTTCCACGACTTCGCCCTCGCTGAAGGCGACGTCGAAGACGACAGTCGTCTCCACGCCTAGAATCGTCTTGGTCTTGTCGGTGACGCGGACGATGTCGAGGGACTCTTCCCCCCGGTAGATCCACACCGATCCCGGCCGGAGCGGCAGGTACGGGTTGTCGATCCCGTCGTCGAAATCGACGGGATTGATCGCTACGCCCGAAATGATCGATACCACCATCGCACTCTCCCCTTCCCAGGGTCAGGTACTTCTGCGGCCTCCCCGCCGGTGTTCACGCCAAGATAGCACGGTCCAGAAGTTTTGTAACAGGAGACGAACAGGGCGATCCGTTCGGCCGTGTGGTGGAAGCAATTGTCGGAAGCACGCTCTCTTTTGGCCCCTTTCAGGGCTACGATCCGAACGGTTCCGCGGAGCCGGGCCGGCGTCCAATCCGCTTGCAAAATGCGAAGCAATCGGGTCCCGTCGCGTCCCCCCGCCGCCGCCTAGAATCCGGACCAGGTTCTGCATGAGCTCCTTCTTCGACGATCGGCCGTTCCGCGAAGCGAGCCATGAGAACGGCTTTTCGGGGAACCGCATCGAGCGCTGGAGCGAGGCGCGCGACGAGGCGAGCCTGGCCGGCGCCATCGCCGCCCCCGATGCCGGCATCTACCTGTTGCTGGACGACGCGCCGCTCATGCGCGTCGAAGGCGAACGGCTGCGGGCGCTGTTCACTCCGGACGCGGCGGAGCGTGCCGGGCTGGATCCGGAGAGCCTGATCCTCCTCGGCATCACGCCGGAGGGACCGCGCTTTGCCGGGCTGGTGCGGGCCGGCGTCGAACGGCCGGAGGGCCTCAAGCCGATCGACCTCCGCTCGCTCGCCATCCAGGGCGCGCTCGATGCGGCCGACCTAGCGGCGCTGGCGCAGGCGCGCTCGTATTTGTTCTGGCATGCTACGAGCCGCTTCTGCGGCCGCTGCGGCGGGCCGCTCGCGATGCTGCGCGGCGGCGTGGCGCGGCACTGCGGCGCCTGCGGCACCGAGACGTTTCCGCGCGTCGATCCCGTGGTGATCATGCTGGCGGTCGACGGCGGCCGCTGCCTCCTCGGCCGGCAGCCGCGTTTCGCGCCGGGCATGTATTCGGCGCTGGCCGGCTTCCTGGAGCCGGGCGAGACGATCGAGGAGGCGGTGCGGCGGGAGACGAGGGAAGAGGCCGGCATCCGCATCGGCCGGGTTTTCTATCATTCCAGCCAGACCTGGCCGTTTCCGTCGTCGCTGATGATCGGCTGCCATGCCGAGGCGCTGTCCACCGAGCTGACGCCCGACGCGGCGGAGCTGGAGGATTGCCGCTGGTTCGAGCGCGAGGAGGTCCGCCTGATGATGCGGGGGCAGCATCCGCAGGGGCTGATCGTGCCGCCGAAGATGGCGATCGCCCACAATCTGATCGCCGCCTTCGCGGATTGGCAAGCGTAGCCCGGATGGAGCGGAGCGCAATCCCGGGTTAGCAGCGCGCTAGACGGAGTCCCGGATTTCGCTTCGCTCCATCCGGGCTACCCGTGCGGCGCCTGGGGGCGGAGGTCGCGGTTCTCGGCCGGCTCGGCGATGTTGGCGCGGAACGGGCTCGCCGGGTAGACGCCGACGATGCGGAACTCGGCGGAGAAGAACTCCAGCTCCTCCAGCGCCAGCGCGACGCTGTGGTCGTCCGGATGGCCCTCGATATCGGCGTAGAACAAGGTGGCGAAGAATTTTCCGCCGAGCTGATAGCTCTCCAGCTTGGTCATGTTGACGTTGTTGGTGGCGAAGCCGCCGAGCGCCTTATAGAGGGCGGCGGGAACGTTGCGGACGCGGAAGATGAACGAGGTGATGACGGGGCCGTTCTTGGCCGGCGGGCGCAACGCCTCGCGCGACAGGATGACGAAGCGCGTCGTGTTGTGGTCCTCGTCCTCGACGTTCTCGCGCAGGATCTTCAGGCCGTAGATCTCCGCCGCCAGCCGCGGCGCCAGCGCGGCGCGCTTCGGATCGCCGAGCTCGGCGACGAAGCGGGCAGAGCCGGCCGTGTCCGCCGCCACCTCGGCGGAAACGCCGAGCTCGCGGATCATGCGCCGGCACTGGCCGAGCGCGTGAACATGGCTCTGCACCACTTCCAGGTCCTCGATCTTCGCGCCGGGAACGCCGAGGAGCTGGTGGTGCACGGGCAGGAAATACTCGCCGATAATGGAGAGGTTGGAGGTCGGCAGCAGGTGATGGATGTCGGCGACGCGGCCGGCCAAAGAGTTCTCGATCGGGATCATGCCGAGCTCGGCCTCGCCGGATTCGATCGCCTGAAAGCAATGCTCGAAGGTCGGCTGCGGCACCGGCACCGCTTCGGGGAACATTTCCACGCAGGCGATATGCGAGTTGGCGCCCGGCTCCCCCTGGAAAACGACGCGCTTCTTTGCCACGGCATTTTCCCCTACTCATGCGGCAACGCCCAGGATGGCCCGGGCGCGCTCCAGGTCGGCGGGCGTATCGACGCCGAGCGGCACCTCGTCGACCAGCGCCACATCGATGCGCATGCCGTCTTCCAGCGCCCGCAGCTGCTCCAGCCGCTCGCGCTTTTCCAGGACGCTCGGCGGCAGGCCGACGAAGCGCCGCAGCGCATCGCGGCGGTAGGCGTAAAGGCCGATGTGGTGGTAGAGCGGCCCGTCGCCGGAGGGGG
The DNA here is from genome assembly GCA_963846475.1 of uncultured Alphaproteobacteria bacterium. Classification (GTDB taxonomy): domain Bacteria; phylum Pseudomonadota; class Alphaproteobacteria; order Rhizobiales; family Afifellaceae; genus DASWJZ01. Next base: position 2,031,408 of record CAWJVZ010000004.1, read on the forward strand.
CCGTGGCGCGGGTGAAATAGAGGGCGCGCAGGCGCCGCTCCGAAACCGGCGAGCCGACGATTTTTACGACGTTCGGATCGGTGCGCTCGTGGTCGCGCACGATCTCCGCGGCGATGGTGGCGATGGCAACTGCGGGATCGCCGAGGGGCCCGAGCGAAGCGGCGATGGCGGCCGGCGATAGTGTTGGAAGGTCGCCCTGCACGTTCACCACCACGTCGTGGCGGCCGTCGGGGTCGAGCCGACCGAGCGCCTCGAAGATGCGGTCGGTGCCGGAGGGGTGGTCCGTGCGGGTCATCACGACGGAAGCGCGTGTGGCGCCGAGGGCCTCGGCGATCGCCGCCGAATCGGCGGCAACCGCGACCGGACCGATGTCCGCTTCGAGTGCGCGGTCGACGACATGGGCGATCATCGGCCGGCCGGCGATGTCGGCGAGCGGCTTGTTCGGCAGGCGGGTTGCGGCAAGCCGCGCCGGGATGATGACGACCGGGTTCATCGGGCAGGTCGGGAGGGCCGATCGGTGGCAAAAAGTCTCAGGAGGCGCGGCTTATACGGCTTGCTGGCGTTTGGCAAAAGCGATAGCTCTCACGCCCCGGCACCGGAACCATTCCAGGGGCGAATACTTTCTGCCGAGGTCGAGAGGAGCATCCCTCCCATGGACTCCTATGAACTGAACAAGATCTTCGGCGCGGTGCTGTTCGCGCTCCTCGTCAGCTTCGGCCTGAGCATCGCTTCCGAGATGATTTTCGAGACCGAGGCGCCCGAGGCGCCCGGCTATATGATCGCGGTGGCCCAGTCGGCCGAAGGCCACGGCGACGGCGGCGAAGCGGCGGCGGAACGGCCGCATGTCGCGACGCTGCTGGCCAGCGCCGATCCCGGCGCCGGCGCGGCGGCCGCCAAGAAATGCGGCACCTGCCATACGTTCGGCGAAGGCGAGGCCAACAAGGTCGGCCCCAACCTTTATGGCGTGGTGATGCGGCCGATCGCCTCGCATCCGGACTACGAATATTCGCCGGCGATGGTCGCCTACGCGGCGGAGGCGAAGGTCTGGGACTACGACCACCTCGACGATTTCCTGCACAGCCCGCCGACCACCGTGCCGAAGACCAAGATGGCCTTCGCCGGCCTCAAGAACGATGCGGAGCGGGCCAACGTGATCGGCTATCTGCGGACATTGGCGGCCAGCCCCGCGCCGCTGCCTCAGGCGCCGGCGGTCACGGCGGCGGCCGAAGCCACGACGGCAACAGACGCCGGCCCGGCGGAAGCCACCGCTGAAGCAGCGCCCGCGGAAACGGCTGCGGCGGAAGAGGCACCGGCCGATGGCGCCGCACCTGCTGCCGAGCAGCCCGCCGCAGCGGCGGAGGTCGCCGGCGTCGCCGCACAGGATCCCGCCACAAACGATGCCGCGCCCGTCCAGCAGGCCGGCGCAGCGGCGGAGCAGCCAGCTGCCGCACCGGATCAGCCTGCCGCAGCCCCAGAACAACAGGCTGCCGCGCCGGCGGAGCAGCCCGCACCGGCGGAGCAGCCCGCTCCAGCGGAGCAGCAGGGCGCGGCTACCGGCGGCGAGCAGGTTGCCGCCGTGCCGAGCGAACCGGCGAGCGAAGGCGGCACGAATCCGCAGGTGAGCCAGCCGCAGGGCACGCTCGGCCCGATCGACTCCACCACCGCCGACCAGCAGGGCGCGGTGCCGCAGGTTGCGCCGATCGAGCAGCCCGCGCCCGAGCCGACCGGCGGACAGGCAGCGCAGCAGCCCGCCGAGCCGGTCCAGGCCCCCGCCGAACAGCAGGCGGCCGAAGCGCCGGCCCCGGCCGGACAGCCGGCAGCGCCTGCCGATGCGGCCGCCCCTGCAGCGGAGCAGCAGGTGGCGCAGGCGGACACCCCGGCTGAGCCGGCCGCGCCGGCGACTGAGCCTGCAGCGCCCGCAGCTGAGCCGGCTGCGGCGGAGCAGCCTGCCGCAGCGGCCCCTGCGGCCCCCGCCGCAGGCGGCGTGGGGAGCGGCTTCGCGGCGCTCGTCGCAGCGGCCGATGTCAAGAAGGGCCAGACTATCTCCAAGCGCTGCGCCGCGTGCCATAACTTCGACAAAGGCGCCGCCAACAAGATCGGCCCGGTGCTGTGGGACGTGGTGAACCGCCCCATCGCCTCCGTGCCGGATTTTGAGTATTCGGAAGCGATGAAGGCCTTCTCCGAAGGCGGCCAGAAACTGTGGACCGTGGACGAGCTGAGCGCCTTTGTGGAGAACCCCAAGGGGCACGTCCCGGGCAACAAGATGGCCTTTCCAGGCCTCAAGAAGGAAGACGACCGGGCCAATCTGATCGGCTACCTGCACACGCTGTCGGACAATCCGGCGCCGCTGCAGTAAGACCGCGCGAATATTTTGGGCGCCGGCCGGGCACCGGCTTCCGAACGCATTAAAATTTTGTCAGGTGCCGCAGCGTCCGTGTGCCTCTATATGGCGGGAGGATAACGCTTAGGATTCTCGCTCCATGCTGACACGCCTTGTTGTTGCGGCACTTGGGCTCCTCGCCGGTTCGGCCGCGGCCCTGGCACAGGACGGCGAGTGGCGGCACGCCACCGGCCTGACGGGCGAGCCGAAATACCCCGCCGGCTTTGCGCATTTCGGCTATGTCAAGCCGAATGCGCCGAAGGGCGGGCTCGTCCGCTTCGGCTCGCAGGGCGGCTTCGACACCTTCAACCCCATTCTCGACACGATGGGAAATGTCGCCCCCGGCATCGGCTATCTCTACGACACGCTGATGGCGCCCTCCTATGACGAGATCAACATCAGCGCCGAATACGGGCTGTTGGCCGAGGCAGTGAAATTCCCAGCGGACTTTTCCAGCGTCACGTTCCGTCTTCGCCCCGAGGCGCGCTGGCATGACGGGCAGCCCGTCACGGCGGAGGACGTCGTCTGGAGCTTCGAGAAGACCATCGAGCACAATCCCAACCAGCGCTTCTATTACAGCCACGTCGCCAAAGCGGAGGTGACCGGCGAGCGCGAGGTGACCTTCACCTTCGACGCGCCGGGCAACCGCGAGCTGCCGCACATCATGGGGCAGTTGCAGGTCATGCCGAAGCATTGGTGGGAAGGCCAGGATTCCCAGCGGCGCCAGCGCGACATCGGCAAGACGACGCTGGAGCCGCCGCTCGGCTCCGGGCCCTACCGGATCAAGTCCTTCGAACCCAACCGCACCATCGTCTACGAGAGGGTCCCGGACTACTGGGCCAAGGATTTGAACGTCAATGTCGGATATTACAATTTCGACGAAATCCGCTTCGACGAATACCGCGACAGCGCCGTCCTGCTGGAGGCTTTCAAAGGCGACCAGTACGATTGGCGGCTGGAGAACTCGGCGAAGAACTGGGCGACCGGCTACAATTTTCCGGCCCGCGAGCAGGGCAAGGTCATTCTGCAGGAGTTCCCCGACAAAGCCTCGGGTGTCATGCAGGCCTTCGTGCCGAATCTGCGGCTGGAGAAGTTTCAGGATCCGCGCGTCCGCCGCGCGTTGAATCTTGCCTGGGACTTCGAAGGCCTGGCCGAGACGATATTCTTCGGGCAATACAAGCGGATCAACAGCTACTTCGCGGGAACCGAGCTCGCCTCGTCTGGGCTGCCGACCGGCCGCGAGCTGGAGATCCTGGAGAGCGTCCGCGACAAGGTCCCCCCGGAAGTCTTCACCACTCCCTACGCCAATCCGGTGTCGGACACGCCGGCGGCCAAGCGCAAGAATCTGGGTGAAGCGCTCGAGCTGCTGCGGGAAGCCGGTTACGAGCTGCGCGGACGGCAGCTGGTAAATTCCAAGACAGGCCAGCCCTTTACCATCGAAGTGCTCACCAGCGACCCTTCGCAGGAACGCTATATGCTGCCGTACCAGCAGGACCTTGCGAAGATCGGCATCACGATGAGGCTCCGGTCCGTGGACACGCCGCAATTCATCGAGCGGGTCCGCAACCGCGACTTCGACATGATCGTCGGCGTGTGGGGGCAGTCGCTGTCCCCCGGCAACGAGCAGCGCGGCTACTGGGGCAGCCAGTCGGCCGACGAGCAGAATTCGCGCAATTACGCCGGCATCAAGAACGAAGCCGTGGACGCGCTGATCGACAAGGTGATCTACGCCAAGGATCGCGAGGAGCTGGTCGCCGCCACGAAGGCCCTCGACCGAGTTCTCCTGTGGAATCACTTCATGGTCCCGCAGTTCTACAGCGACGTCTACCGCACGGCGCGCTGGGACCGGTTCGGCCGCCCCGAAGTGATATCGGAATATACGCCCGGCTTCCCGGACACCTGGTGGTACGACGCGGAGCGGGCGCAGAAGATCGCCGCCAAATGAGCCGCTTCACGCGCCGGAGGGTGCTCAAGCTCGGCGCCGGCGCGGTGGCGGGCGCCTGGCTCGCCCCGCGCTTTGCCCTCGCGGCGGGGCGCAGGCATGGACTGTCGCTGTTCGGAGATCTTAAATACCCGGCGGATTTTTCGGCTTTCGACTATGTCAACCCGCATGCGCCGAAGGGCGGCCGCATCATCTTCACGGCGCCGAACTGGGGCTGGAACCAGAATCCGCTTACCTTCAACACGCTGAACAGTTTTGTGACCAAGGGCGACGCGCCGCCGCGTATGGAGCTCACGTTCACTGCCCTGATGGCGACCGCGGCCGACGAGCCGGATTCTCTGTACGGGCTGGTTGCGGAGGAAGTTGAAGTCTCCGACGACGAGAACGAGATTCGTTTCTTCCTCCGCGACGAACCGCGCTTCCACGACGGCTCGCCCCTTACCGCTGAGGACGTCGCCTTCTCGATCGGCGTGCTGAAGGAGAAGGGGCATCCTACGACGAGGCTGCCGCTCGCCGAGGTGAAGGACGTGCAGGCCGCCAGCCCGAAGGAACTACTGGTGCGGTTCAGCGGCAACCAGTCGCGCGGATTGAAGCTCCTGGTCGCCGCCCTGCCGATCTTCTCCAAAGCCTACCATGCGGATAACGATATCGAGGCCTCGACGCTGACGCCGCCGCTCGGCTCGGGCCCCTACAAGGTCGGCCAGATGAGCGCCGGCCGGTTCATCGAATACGAGCGGGTTTCGGACTATTGGGGCGCCGATCTTCCGGTGAGCCAGGGCTTCAACAATTTCGACGTGATTCGCGTCGAGTTCTATCGCGAACGCATCGCTGCCTTCGAGGCCTTCAAGAAGGGGGCAATCACCTTCCGCCAGGAATTCACCTCCAAGACCTGGGCGACGGAGTACAACTTTCCGGCGCTCACCAGCGGCCAGGTGATCAAGACCGTCGTTCCGGGCGAGGCACAGGCCGATTTCCAGGCCCTCTATTTCAATACGCGACGGCCGCAATTCGCCGATGCGACCACCCGCCGGGCGATCGGGCTGGCCTTCGATTTCGAATGGATCAACGCCAATCTGTTTTACGGCCTTTACGAGCGGAGCTCCTCTTATTTCCAGGGCTCCGAATACGCCGCTTCCAGACCGCCGTCGCCGGCTGAGCTGGCGCTTCTGGAGCCCTACCGCGCCCAGTTGCCGGCGGAGGTCTTCGCGGAGCCTTATGTACCGCCGCGCTCCGACGGCTCGGGACGCGACCGGAAGCTCCTCGGGGAGGCCGCCCGGCTGCTCAAGGAGGCGGGCTGGGAGCGGCAGGGCACCCGGATGGTGCGCAACGGCGTCGCCCTCACCGCGGAGTTCCTTATCGACGATCCCCTGTGGGAACGGGTGTTCAACGTCTATGTGGAAGCGCTGCGCACGATCGGCGTGGCGGCAACCATCCGGCTGGTGGACGCGGCGCAGTATCAGCTGCGGCAGAACGAGTTCGATTTCGATCTGATCAACCAGCGCCTGGTCTTGGGGGCCACCCCGTTGGAGGTGCTCAAGCCGCTGCTCACCTCCAGCGCCGCCGACACGCCGGGCTCCAATAATCTCGCGGGAATCAAGAGCCCGGTTGTCGATGCGCTCGTCGAGCAGGCCTTGCAGGCCCCTGACCGCGAGACGCATCGCACGGTCCTGTCCGCCCTCGACCGCGTGCTGCGCGCCGGCTATTACGGCGTCCCCGAGTGGTTCAAGGGCGAGCATTGGGTCGCCATGTGGGACATCTTCGGGCAGCCGGAACGGAAGCCCGCTTACGCCTTCCCCGTCGAGTCCACCTGGTGGTTCGACGCCGAAAAGGCGGCGCGCATCGGCAAGGCTGGCTAAGAACAGCATGGCGTCGTATATCCTTCGCCGCCTCCTGTTGATGATCCCGACCATCCTCGGGATCATGGCGATCAGCTTCCTCGTCGTGCAGTTCGCCCCGGGCGGCCCCGTCGAGCGGGTCATCGCCCAGATCCAAGGGACGGACGTCTCGGCGACGGCGCGGATCAGCGGCAGCGGCGGCGGCGATTTCGGTGCGTCGGGAGCCGGTTCGACGGGGGGTGGGGATGCGGCGCTGAACTCCAAATATCGCGGCGCGCAGGGCCTCGACCCGGAATTCATTGCCGAGCTGGAGAAGCAGTTCGGCTTCGACAAGCCCGCGCACGAGCGATTCTTCCTGATGATCTGGAATTATGCGCGTTTCGACTTCGGCGAGAGCTATTTCCGCGACGTCTCGGTGCTGTCGCTGATCGCAGAAAAACTGCCGGTCTCCATATCGCTCGGCCTGTGGATGACGCTGATCTCCTATTCGATCTCCATTCCGCTCGGCATCCGCAAGGCGGTCAAGGACGGCACCAGCTTCGACGTGTGGACGTCGGGGCTGATCGTCATCGCCTATGCCGTGCCGGGCTTCCTGTTCGCCATCTTCCTCATCGTCTTCTTCGCCGGCGGCACCTTCTTCGACTGGTTCCCGCTGCGCGGCCTTACCTCAGACACCTGGGCACAGATGTCCTGGCCGGAGCGGATCGCCGATTATTTCTGGCATCTCGCTTTGCCGCTGATCGCCATGGCCCTCTCCGCCTTCGCGACGACGACGCTCCTCACCAAGAACTCGTTCCTGGACGAGATCCGCAAGCAATACGTCGTGACGGCGCGCTCCAAGGGCCTCGGCGAGCGCGAAGTGCTCTACGGCCACGTCTTCCGCAACGCCATGCTCCTGGTCATTTCAGGCTTCCCGGGCGCCTTCATCTCCGCCTTCTTCGCCGGCTCGCTGCTGATCGAGACGATCTTCTCGCTCGACGGGCTCGGCCTCCTCGGCTTCGAGAGCCTGATGAACCGCGACTACCCCGTGGTCTTCGCGACGCTCTACATCTTCTCGCTGATGGGCCTGTTCGTGCAGCTTATCTCCGACCTCACCTACACCTGGATCGATCCGCGCATCGATTTCGAAAGCCGGGAGGTGTGAGGTGGACGCCAGGACGCCGCCGAACGCACCCGGACCCGACACGCCGCTGGAAACGATCACGCCGCTTCCCGGGCAGGAGATGCCGCCGCCCAAGCGGACGCGGTTCGCGTTCTCGCCGATCAACCGGCGGCGCTGGGCGAATTTTGTCGCCAACCGGCGCGGTTTCTGGTCGCTATGGATTTTCCTTGTCCTGTTCGTGCTGTCGCTCTTCGCCGAGTTCCTGGCCAGCGACAGGCCGATCCTCGCCTCCTATAAGGGCGAGCTGCTGTTTCCCACCTTCATCGATTATCCCGAAGAGAAGTTCGGCGGCTTTCTCGCCGTGACGGATTACCGGGCGCCTTTCGTGCAGGACGAGATCGAGGCGAACGGCTGGATGATCTGGCCGCCGATCCGCTATTCCTACCAGACGATCAACAGCGAAATCCCCGAGCCGGCGCCGGCGCATCCCTCGTGGATGCTCGACAAGGAGACGCGCTGCAGGGCCTACGCGGAGGGCGTCAACGACAAGAACTGCACGATCTGGAACTGGAACTGGCTCGGCACCGACGACCAGGCGCGCGACGTGCTGGCCCGGCTCATCTACGGCTTCCGACTGTCCGTGCTGTTCGGCTTCGCGCTCACAATCGTCTCGTCCTTCGTCGGCGTGACGGCCGGCGCGCTGCAGGGTTATTTCGGCGGCCGCGTCGACCTGTTCTTCCAGCGCTTCATCGAGATCTGGACGTCGATCCCGTCGCTTTACCTGCTGCTGATCATCTCCTCGGTGCTGGTGCCAGGTTTCTGGGTGCTGCTCGGCATCCTGCTCCTGTTCTCCTGGGTGGCGCTGGTCGGCGTCGTCCGAGCGGAGTTTTTGCGGGCGCGCAACTTCGAATACGTCAAGGCGGCGCGGGCGCTGGGCGTCGGCAATCTCACCATCATGTTCCGCCACCTGCTGCCCAACGCCATGGTGGCGACGCTGACCTTCATGCCGTTCATCCTGAACGGCTCGATCACCACGCTCACTTCGCTCGACTTCCTCGGCCTCGGCATGCCGCCCGGCTCGCCCTCGCTCGGCGAGCTTCTGGCGCAGGGCAAGAACAATCTGCAGGCGCCGTGGCTCGGCATCACCGGCTTCATCGTGATCTCGCTGATGCTGTCGCTCTTGATCTTCGTCGGCGAGGCGGTGCGCGACGCCTTCGACCCGCGCAAGACGTTTGCCTGAGAAGCGGCTATGGGTCTGAACATCAAAAACGATCGCGTGCATGAGCTGGCCCGCATTCTGTCCCAAGCGACGGGGAAGACCCTGACGGCGGTGATAGAGGAAGCGCTCGAAGACAAGCTGACGCGGTTGGAGCAAGACCGCGAAGTGACGGGGAAGGTGGCTTGGCTCGAAGCCCGCCTCAAGGAGCTTGGACCGCCACCTCCGGGCTTAACGAGCGACCACTCCGATCTTTATGACGAACCCGGCCTGCCAGCGTGATTGTGGATGCGTCCGCACTTCTTGCCATCGTGCTCGGCGAGGACGACCGCGCGAGCGCTTCTACTTGTCGCTCGGGCGGTCGGCGAGTTCGTCGGTGTCTCCCGTCAATTATGTCGAGGCGGCAATTCGAGCCGATCGGGACAGCGATCCCCGTCGCGGCGAATTTCTCGACGAGGTCATTCAGCGGTTTGACGTCAGATTGGCCTCGATTACCCCCGAACAAGCGATGATCGCCCGCCACGCCTATCGTCGCTTTGGCACGGGCAAGCACCCGGCGCGCCTCAACCTCGGCGACTGTTTCGCCTACGCGCTCGCCAAGGCGCGGCGAGAGCCACTCCTCTTCAAGGGCGGCGACTTGGCCCATCCGGATATTCTGGTCGAGATCGAGCGCGCGCTTTGACGTACCTCCTCCTCTCCGTCCGCGACCTGCATGTCGACTTCCGCCAGGGCGGCGACATTGTGCATGCGGTGCGCGGCGTGTCCTTCGACCTGCAGGAAAAGGAGACCGTGGCGCTGGTCGGCGAGTCCGGCTCGGGCAAATCGGTGACGGCGCTGTCGGTGCTGAAGCTCCTGCCCTACCCGCCGGCGCACCATCCCGGCGGGGTCGATCCGCTTCAAGGGCGAGGAGCTGATCGACGCCGACGAGGCGACGCTTCGAAAGGTGCGCGGCAACCAGATCTCGATGATCTTTCAGGAGCCGATGACCTCGCTCAACCCGCTGCACACGGTGGAGCGGCAGGTCGGCGAGATTCTCGACGTGCATCGCGGCATGAGCGGCGCGGCGGCGCGCGTCGCGCGTGCTGGAGCTCCTCAACCAGGTCGGCATCCGCGAGCCGGAGAAGCGGCTCGGCTCCTATCCGCACCAGCTCTCCGGCGGCCAGCGCCAGCGCGTCATGATCGCCATGGCGCTCGCCAACGAGCCGGACCTGTTGATCGCCGACGAGCCGACGACGGCGCTCGACGTCACCGTGCAGGCGCAGATCCTGCGAGCTTCTCGCCCAGCTGAAGGCCGACACCGGCCTGGCGATGCTGTTCATCACCCATGACCTCGGCATCGTGCGGAAAATCGCCGACCGGGTCTGCGTCATGACCAAGGGCGAGATCGTCGAGCGGGGCCGACCGAAGAGGTGTTCACCAAGCCGCAGCACCCCTACACAAGACACCTGCTCGCCGCCGAGCCGAAGGGCCGCCCGCCGGAGCGCAAGCCCGACGCGCCGATCATCATGCGCGGCGACGACATCAAGGTCTGGTTCCCGATCCGCCGCGGCTTCCTCCGCCGCACCGTCGGCCACATCAAGGCGGTCGACGGCATCGATCGTGGCCGTCCGCGAAGGGCAGACGCTCGGCGTCGTCGGCGAGTCCGGCTCCGGCAAGACGACGCTCGGGCTGGCGCTCCTGCGGCTCATCTCCTCGGAGGGGCGCATCGTCTTCCTCGGCCGCGACATCCAGGAGACGCGGTTCAAGGAGACGCGGCCGCTCCGCGCCGACATGCAGATCGTCTTCCAGGACCCCTACGGCTCGCTCAGCCCGCGCATGGTGGTGGGCGACGTCGTGGCGGAGGGGCTGCGGGTGCACGAGCCCGATCTTGGCGGCGGAGGAGCGCGACGCGCGCGTCGTCCGCGCGCTCGAGCGAAGTCGGCATCGATCCGGAGAGCCGCTTCCGCTACCCGCACGAATTCTCCGGCGGGCAGCGGCAGCGCATCGCCATCGCCCGCGCCATGGTGCTGGAGCCGCGCTTCGTCATGCTCGACGAGCCGACCTCGGCGCTCGACATGAGCGTGCAGGCGCAGGTCGTCGACCTCCTGCGCGAGCTGCAGGAGCGGCACAACCTCTCCTACCTCTTCATCAGCCACGATCTGAAGGTGGTGCGGGCGCTCGCCAACGACGTGATCGTCATGCGCGACGGCAAGGTCGTCGAGGCCGGCACGGCCGACGAGATCTTCGACGAGCCCGCAGACCGACTACACCCGCGCGCTGATGGCGGCCGCCTTCTCGCTGCAGGTCGCGCACGTCGCCGCCGTGCGCGAATAATCTCTGGGACGCATGAAGCCGGCGCTGCTGGTCGCCACAAAGGGCTGGGACGCGGAGAGCTGGGCGCGGCGCATCCGCCCGCTCCTGCCCGAGCGTCCCATCCTGCTGCACCGACCGCGACCGGCATCTATCACGGCGCCGACGAGGACGCTTGCCGGCGTCCACTACATCCTCGCCTGGAAGCCGCTGCAGGAGACGCTCGACCGGCTGCCGAGCCTGCGCGTGATCTTCTCGCTCGGCGCCGGCGTCGACCACATTTTCGCGCTGGCGCGGCTTCCCGACGTGCCGATCGTGCGGATCGTCGATCCGCGACCTGACGGCCCGCATGACCGAATATGTCGTGTGGCAAGTGCTGCATCATCTGCGGCTGCGGCGCCGACCTATGCGGCGGCACCAGACGGCAGCATGTCTGGCGCGAGTCGACCAGCCGGCCGCGCACCAGGTCACTGTCGGGATCATGGGCCTCGGCGTAATGGGCCGCGAGCGCCGCAGAGGTGCTTGCTCCGGCTCGGCTTCACGGTGCGCGGCTGGACGCGCTCAGCCGAAGCACGATGGCGGGCGTCGAAATCGTTCCACGGAGCGGAGGGGCTCGACGCTTTCCTGGCCGGCACCGACATCCTGGTCTCGCTGCTGCCGCTGACGCCGGAGACACGCGGCCTGATCGATCTGCCGCTGTTGCGAAAGCTGCGGCGCGACGGCCCGCTCGGCGGCCCGATCCTCATCAATGCCGGACGCGGCGGCAGCCAGGTCGAGGCGGACATCGTCGCGGCGCTCCGCGACGGCACGCTCGCCGGCGCCAGCCTCGACGTGTTCGAGACCGAGCCGCTGCCGGCCGACAGCCCGCTCTGGGATTTCGACAATGTGGTGATCACGCCGCATGTGGCGGCGGTCTCCGACCCGCAGGCGCTCGCCGGGCAGATCGCCGGCCAGATCGAGGCTTTCGAGCGCGGCGAGCAGCTCAAGAACCGCGTCGACCCGCGACGCGGCTACTGAACGGCCCGACCATCGCGGTGTTCAGCGCCAGGATCGTGTCGCTGCGGTCGTGCGGCAGCGACTGGAAGCTCGAGCGATTCCAGAATCGACTCCGACGCGCGCCCTGAGGTTCGGCCGTTTGTCGGTGGCGCGCGACATCCACCGCGATGACGCGCGTGCGGCGCAGCGTGCGCATGCCGCCGGCGAGGATTTCCGGCTCGACCCCTTCGCCGTCGACCTTCATGAAATCGATGACCGGCAGGCGCGTCATGAACTGCGGCAGCTGGTCGAGCGGCCAGGCTTCCACGTCGGCGTAGCCGCGAATTCGCCTTGCCGTCCTCGATCAGCGAGCTTTCCGCGGTATCGGCCGAGCCGTGCAGGCGCAGATTGCGCGCGCTCCTTCCACAGCGCGTAGCGGAAGGCTCTGCACGTCGGCCCGCGCCGCGAAGATTGCGCTCCAGGCAGGCAAAGGCGAGCGGATCCGGCTCGAACGCGATCACGCTGCGCGCCGGCATCGGCGCACCAGAGCGTGAACTCGCCGATCCCGGCGCCGATATCGACGACCACGTCGCCCTCGCGCGGCACATAGCCGGTGCCGCCGACATATTTGTCCGCGACGGCGTCGAGCTCGGCGCTGATGCCGCTTCGAAAACGCGTCGCCCAGCTGACATGCGGGATGCAGAGCTGCGCGGAGCCCGTCATCGACGCGCAGCAGACCCGCATCACGCTGCAGCGAAACCGCCCGCCCGCGGCCGTTCCGCCTGGCATGCCAGGAGAGCGCCAGGCGGTGGTAATGAAGGAGGAGACGGCTCTGCAGCCGCGGCAGTGAGTGATTGGGACTGCGGCACCGGGTTACGTCGGACAGCCGGAATTTACGAGGCCTGTATAGCCCGTCTCGGCAAGGCTTGCAGCGGCTAAAGCGCTTCGATGCGGCGGATCGACGTGACAACGCTGCCGCGCCGGGCGATCCGCTCGACGGCTTCGGCGAGCGGCTCGACCGCCACCGCCATGTGGTGAGCATTGGCGTGCAGCAGTTCCGTGCCGTCGCGCATGATGCCGACATGGCCCCTCCAGAACACGAGGTCGCCGCGCCGAAGCGGCGGCAGTGCCGTCGTCGCGTTGCCGAGCCTGGTGCCGAGCGCTGCCTCCTGCATGTCGGTGTCGCGCGGCGCAGCGATGCCGCAGGCCTGCAGCGCGACCTGCACCAGGCCGGAGCAGTCGATGCCGAGAGCTGGTCTTGCCGCCCCAGAGATAGGGCGTGCCAAGAAACCGCTCGGCGACGGACGTCCAGTCGTGCTCGAAGGCGGTCGAGCGGCGCGAGATGCTGGACGACGATCGCTCCGGCCGGCGCGATCAGGGCGTAGCGGGCGTTCTTGTCCTCCGCCTCGCCGGTGACCGCCACCCGCGCGCCGAGCGGCAGGGCGGTCGAGCGGCGGCGATTTGATGTCCGGCTCGGCGAAGGCGAAGCGTGCGGAGCGCCGATCACCTTGTGCGTGGGCTCGGGCCAGGTCTCCGGACAGCGCGTCGACGGGAATCCAGCCGACATAACGGTCGGTCTCGCAGCTGCGCCCAAGCCCAGCCCTCGGCCGTCGTCTCGAACACGGTGACGGGCTCGCCGCAGAGCGCCTCGGTTTCCAGCCGGGCGTCCGCCGCGGGGGCGCTCGCGCACCGGCGCCTGCGGCGCGCTGACCCGCAGCGCTTCGCCACGCACGAAACGCGCCGCCTGGACTTTCCCCGCCAGCGCAAGCGTCGGCGAGGTCGGGGCGGAATGCGTTGAGACGCGGATCGAGGGCGTTCACGGCAGATCCGTCCGCATCAGGACGGCAGCGCGGCCGCCTTGGCGACGACGAGGTCGCCGAGCCGCTCCAGGAACAAGCGCGCCGTTCACCGTGCGCTGGACGAGCACGTTGCGGCGGTCGGCCGGATCGCGCTTGCGGGTGACCAGGCCGTGGCGCCCCATCGTGTCGAGCGCCCGGGTGATCACCGGCTTGGTGACGCCGAGCTTGGCGGCGAGCGCCCGCACCGTGTGCGGCTGCGGGTCGAGGTAGATGGTGATCAGCACGCGTGATCTGCCGGGCCGAAAGGTCCGGCTCGTCGTCCGCGCACCAGGGCGAGCGACACGTCGTGCCACAGCCTGAGCGCCTGTCCGGGTCGCATCTGAACGGCCATGCCCAACCGCGCGGGTTGTTTCGGAGCCGAACCGATTAGACGCGGCGAAGCGGCAAATGGGCAAGGGGCTCAGCCATAGCGCTTCGACAGATAGCGGAACAAAGCGCGGATCGCCTGCGCTTCGCCGCCTTCCGGACCGATCGGGCGGGCTGTCGGATTCCAGGCAAAGATGTCGAAATGGGCGAAGGTCGTCGCCGCGGCGACGAAGCGGCGGAGGAAGAGGGCGGCGACGATGGAGCCGGCAAAGGCGTTGCTCGAGATGTGGTTGAGATCGGCGATCTTGGAGGACAGCCAGCTGTCGTAGGGCTTCCAAAGCGGCATGCGCCAGACCGGGTCGTGCACCTCGGCGGCGGCGGCTTCGAGCGCGCCGACGAAGTCCGCATCGTCGCAGAAGTACGGCGGCAGCTCCGGACCCGAGCGCGACGCGGGCGGCGCCGGTCAGCGTCGCCATGCTGACCAGGAGCTCCGGCGCCTCCTCGTCGGCCAGCGCCAGCGCGTCGGCAAGCACCAGCCGGCCTTCCGCGTCGGTATTGCCGATCTCCACACTCAGACCCTTGCGGCTCTTGAGAACGTCGCCCGGCCGGAAGGCGCGGCCGGAAATGGCGTTCTCGGCGGCCGGGATGAGCACCCGCAGCCGGAGCTTCAGGCCGGCATCCATGATCATGCGAGGCGAGGCCGAGCACGTTGGCGGCGCCGCCCATGTCCTTCTTCATCAGCGCCATGCCGCTCGGCGGCTTGATGTCGAGCCCGCCGGTGTCGAAGACGATGCCCTTGCCGACCAGCGTCACCTTCGGATCGCTGTCGGAGCCCCAGCGGATGTCGATCAGGCAGGGCGGCCGATCGCTGCCGATGCCGACGGCATGGACCATCGGGAAATCGCGCACCAGCGCCTCCCCATCGACGACCGAGAGGCTCGCGCCGAAACGGGCCGCGAGAGCGCCGGCGGCGTGCGCCAGATCGTGCGGCGACAGATCGTTGGCGGGCGTGTTGATCAGGTCGCGGGCGAGGAAGACGCCCTCGCGGATCCGCTCGAGCGCGGCGGCGTCGACGCCGTCCGGCGGGGCGAGCCGCGACGCCGTTCTCTTTCGGCTTGCGGTAGCGGTCGAAGCGGTAGGTGCCGAGCACGAAGGCGAGCGCCGCAAGGGCGGGATCGTCGTCACCGCCGGCCAGCCGGTAGGCGCCCTTCGGCAGCGCCGGCGGCAAGCTTGCCGATGAGGAGCGGGTTCCGATCGGCGTCGGGGCCGCCCAGGCCGAACAGCACGCGGGCGATATTCCCGCCGCCGTCCGGCAGGAGAACATGCGTGCCGGCCTCCGCCTTGAAATTCTGGGCGGCGGCGAAGCCGCGCTCGCGCTCGTCGATGCCCTGGAGGAACGTCTCGAGCTCCTCCGCCCGGACGGCGTGGATCGGAATGGCGGCATCGCCGGCCTCGGGGCATCGTCGAAGCGTCGGTCATGTTCGACCTGTTGCGGATCGCGCCCTGATTAGGGCCGGCCCGCCGGGCCTGCAATGTTCAAACAACGTTAACGAACCCTTAGCGACTGGGGTCCTAACGCTTGCGGAGAGGAATCGCATTCGGGGCGACGGGAGATGGGCTACCGGACCGGCGGGCCAGTGCAGCGGCAGCACCTGCGCAGCGCGCTTGCCGCTTCCCTTTTGGCGCTGGCGCTGGCCGGCTGCCAGACCCCGGGATCGAAGAACCCGGCGCAAACCGGCTCGATCGGCACCAGCGCCGTCCTTACCTCGTCCGACCTCAGCCCGGAGCAGGCGCTCGCCGCCATCCAGCGGTGGGGCAGCGCCTATGGACGCGACGAGAAGGACAAGATAGCGGCGCTGAATTTTGCCGCCGCGCTCCGCGCCGCCGGCGAGACCAGGCAGGCCGTCGCGGTCATGCGCAAGGCTGCCATCTACCATCCGACCGACCGCGAGGTGCTGGCCGCCTTCGGCAAGGCGCTCGCCGCCAACGGCCAGTTCCAGGAGGCGCTCGAAACGGTTCGCCGCGCTCAGCGCGAGGACAATCCGGACTGGCAGCTGCTCGCGACCGAGGGCGGCATCCTCGATTCGCTCGGGCGACCACGAGACGGCCGCGAACACTCTATCGGCAGGCGCTGGTGCTGGCGCCCGGCGAGCCGCAGATCCTCAACAATCTCGGCCTTTCGTACCTGCTGACGAGCGAGCTCGACAAGGCGGAGGAAGTGCTGCGGCGCGCCGTCGCGAGCCCCCGGGCGACGCTCAAGGTCAAGCAGAACCTGGCTCTTGTGCTCGGCATGCAGGGCAAGCAGCCCGCCACCGCCGACGCCCCCGCGGCAGCAAGCGTCATTCCGGAGCCGGCGGAAGAGGCGGCCCTGAAGCCGCCGGCGGCCGAGCAGGACGTCTGGAAGGAGCTCGCCGAGAGCGGTTGAAGCCGGGCCTATGCTCTCCCGTTCAAGGGGAGACAATGAACGCACGAAGAGACCTCCCGCGGCCGGGTTGGCCCGAGGCTATGAAGAATTTTGGGCCTCCTCGCTTGAGGAGGGGTGGCGGGGCGCTTAAAGAACACCTCGCGAAAACAAAACAAAACTGGCGCTCCCAAGCGCCCCGCGCGGCTTATCAGGCCCCATTCCTTCGCGCTTCCCCCATCGTCGGATCAAGCCGAAGCGATCCTCCGGGTTTAAAGCCGCACACCGCGACAGACCGGTCGTAGTGCCGGTCGGGCGAAGCTCTCGGGACCTCCCGGGGAAGCGCCGGTCCGGAAAACCGGCTCAGCCGCGGGGGCCGCCCGCCCTTCCCATGGAGCTCCGGTAGCTACCACAGACCCTCCGGTGAAGAGCGGCAGGAGGGATATAGCACAGGTTTTCGGGACGGGGATAACATTCCTAAAACTATTTTGGAAATTGATGCCGAAGCAAAGACTTATCCGGCGGAAGCCAGAAATCTTATCCCCGCCAGCGCTTGGGATTGTCGTCGTTGCAGGGTTTCTCCAACCCCTTCTCCGGCCTCCCCCAAGGCCGAGGGCGACTTCCTCTGCAAGAGGAGACAGGTACGCGCCCGCTACTGGATGTTGGAGACCTGGATGGCGGCCGGGGTGATGATCACCGCGAACAGCACCGGCAGGAAGAACAGGATCATCGGCACGGTGAGTTTCGGCGGCAGCGCGGCGGCCTTCTTCTCCGCCTCCGACATGCGCATGTCGCGGTTCTCCTGGGCGAGCACCCGCAGCGACTGGCCGACCGGGGTGCCGTATTTCTCCGCCTGGATCAGGCTGGTGACGACGCCGCGCACCCCCTCCAGGCCGGTCCGCAGGCCGAGATTCTCGTAGGCCTTGCGGCGGTCCTGCAGGTAGGACAGCTCGGCGGTGGTGAGGCTCAGCTCCTCGGCGAGCGCCACGGACTGCGCGCCGATCTCTTCCGACACTTTCCGGAAGGCCGATTCGATGCCCATGCCGGATTCCACGCAGATCAGCAGGAGATCGAGCGCGTCCGGCCAGGCGCGGCGGATCGACGTTCTGCCGCTTGCCGATGCGGTTCTTCACATAGATCGTCGGCGCGTAATAGCCGAGGTAGGCGACCGCGAGCACGATGGCGAGCTTCATGAACAGCGGCTTGTCCAGGTTGAGGATGAGGAACACGTAGAGAGCCGCCAGCGCGAACATCAGCACCGGCATGGCGAGCCGCAGCGTCAGGAACACGAAGACCGGGTTCTGGCCGCGATAGCCCGCCTGGCGGAGCATGCTCACCATCGCCCCGTCCTCCGCCTGCTTGGCGAGGTTGAAGCGGTCGACCATGTCCTTGAAGAATTTTTTCGGCTCGGTCCTGAGCGAGGCCTGCTTCTTCTGCGCTTCCAGCTTGGCGCGCTCGCGCGCCCGGATGCGCTCGCGCTCGCTGGAGACCTGCCGCATGCGGGTGCCGAGATCGTCGCGCGCCAGATAGGGCCACGAGATGACGACGATGGCCGAGAAGACCGACAGCGCCGCGCAGAGCGCGACGATCAGTTGCGGGTTGTCGGCGAGGGCTTGCATGACGGAGCCGGTCCTCAGAAGTCGAAATTGATCATTTTGCGCATCACCAGGATGCCCATGAGCATCCACAGGCCGCAGCCGGCCAGCACGATGTTCCCCGTCGTGGTCTGGAACAGAAGCAGGATGTAGTCGGGGCTGGTGAAGTAGACGAGCACGGTGACGACCACCGGCAGCGAGCCGATGATGCCGGCGGAAGATTTTGCCTCGGCGCTCATGGCGCGGATCTTGGCGTCCATCTTCTTGCGGTCGCGGAGCACCTTGGAGAGGTTGCCCAGCGCTTCGGAAAGGCTGCCGCCCGAACGCGACTGGATGATGATGACGATGGCGAAGAAATTCGCCTCGGCGAGCGGGATGCGCTCCGGCAGCCGCGACACGGCCTCCTGAAGCGGCATGCCCAGGGTCTGGTCCTCGATGATCTGCTGGAACTCCGAGCGCACCGGCTCCTGCGCCTCGACCGCGATCACCTTCAGGCAGTCGATCAGCGGCAGGCCCGCCTTGACGCCGCGCACGATCACGTCGACGGCGTTGGGGAACTCGTAGCTGAATTTCTTGAGCCGCTTCTTGCGCTGATAGTTGACGTAGAAGTGCGGCAGCAGCACGCCGCCCGAGAGGCCGAAGGCGAGGCAGGGCAACAGGCCGAAGCGAAGGACCGCGAGGGCGAAGGCGAAAGTGGCGAGGCCCGCCATCAGGCAGACCAGAAAATAGGTCTTCTTGCTCCAGGAAATGCCGGCCTGGCGCATGCGCGTCATCAGCGACGGTTTCTGGCTTCGCCGCGCCTTGGCCTTCTGCGCCTCCTCCAGTTCCTTCAGCGTATCCTCGACGCTGCGCTTGCGGCGGTTCTCGTCGGCGTTGGCGAGGCGGTCGGCGGCCTTGCGCTTCGGCGTGGCGATCGACTCCATGCGCTTGTCGCTCTTCGTCCCGCCGGTAAGGCGCGGATAAAGCGCCGCCGCCAGGATGCCGCCGACCGAGAAGATGGCGAGAAGCGTGACGGCAACCTGGACGGCGAGCGGCGACAGCATGGCGGCCCTACTTGCTGCCTTCGCCGGTATCGGCGGCGTCGAGGGCCGCGGCGAGACGGGCTTCTTCGCCGTAATAGCGGGCGCGGTCCCAGAAGGCCGGCCGGCCGATGCCGGTCGAGCGGTGCCGCCCGATGATGCGGCCGTTCGGATCCTCGCCCATGATGTCGTAGATGAACAGGTCCTGGGTGATGACGACGTCGCCTTCCATGCCGAGCACTTCGGTGATGTGAGTGATGCGGCGCGAGCCGTCGCGCAGGCGCGCCGCCTGGACGACCACGTCGATCGACGAGACGATCATTTCGCGCAGCGTCCTGGATGGCAGCGTGAAGCCGCCCATGGTGATCATCGATTCGATGCGCGACAGCGCTTCGCGCGGCGAGTTGGCGTGCAGCGTGCCCATCGAGCCGTCATGGCCGGTGTTCATCGCCTGCAGGAGGTCGAAGGCCTCCGGTCCGCGCACCTCGCCGACGATGATCCGCTCCGGGCGCATGCGCAGGCAGTTCCTGACCAGGTCGCGCATGGTGATCTCGCCCTCGCCCTCGATATTGGGCGGGCGCGTCTCCAGCCGGACGACATGCGGCTGCTGCAGCTGCAGCTCGGCGGCGTCCTCGCAGGTGATGACGCGCTCGTCGGCGTCGATGTAGCGCGTCAGGCAGTTGAGCAGCGTCGTCTTGCCTGAGCCGGTGCCGCCGGAGACGAGCACGTTGCAGCGGACGCGGCCGATGATCTGCAGGATCGTGGCGCCTTCCGGGCTGACGGAGCCGAACTGGACGAGCTGGTCGAGCGTCAGCTTGTCCTTCTTGAATTTTCGGATGGTCAGCGCCGGGCCGTCGATGGCGAGCGGCGGGGCGATGACGTTGACGCGCGAGCCGTCCGGCAGGCGCGCGTCGCAGATGGGGCTCGACTCGTCGACGCGGCGGCCGACCTGGCTGACGATGCGCTGGCAGATATTAAGGAGCTGGCCGTTGTCGCGGAAGCGGATGTCGGTTTCCTGGACCTTGCCCCTCACCTCGATGAAGATGCGGCCGGAACCGTTGACCATGATGTCGGCGATGTCGTCGCGGGCAAGCAGCGGCTCGAGCGGGCCGTAGCCGAGGACGTCGTTGCAGATGTCCTCCAGCAGCTCTTCCTGCTCGGCGATCGACATCACCACGTTCTTCACGGTGATGATGTCGTTGACGATGTCGCGGATTTCCTCGCGCGCCTGATCGACGTCCATCTTGGACAGCTGCGACAGGTCGATCGTGTCGATCAGGGCGCCGAAGATCTGCGTCTTGAGGTCGTAATACTCGTCGGTCTTGCGCGGCCGCGCCTGCACCACGGCAGCCTGCGCAGGGGCAGGCCGCGCGGCCGGCGTCGACACGACCGCCGGGGCGGGTGCCGCATCGGCCGGCGGGCGGGCAACCGGCTTCAGCGGCCGTTCGGCCGCGATCTCGGCTGCGCTGCGCTTTCCGAACATTTTTGGCCCTTCCCCGCTCAGCTCGCCTTCTTGGCCTTGGGCTTCGCCTTGGGCCGGGACTTCAGCCGCTGCAGCAACGGACCCAGATCGAAGCCGCGCTTGGCCTTCTTCCTCAGCTCCTTGCGGCCGGTGACCACCTGCGCGATCTCGGCGAAAATGTCCGACACGGTAGTCTTGGCCGAGGCCTCGGCGATCATCTGGCCGTTATTGGCGGCGGTGCCGAAGAGCAGCGGGTCGAAGGCCAGCGTGGCGATCGGCGACAGCTGCAGCGCGGCGGCGAAATCGTCCGACTTGATCTCCGGCCGCTTCGGGACGCCGACCATGTTGAGGACGAGCTTCGGCGGCGCGTCGTTCGGGCGCGCCTGCTTCAGAAAATCCACCATCGACTTGGCGTTCCGGAGGTTGGCAAGGTCGGGGACGGCGGTGATGATCACCTCGTCCGCCGCGACCAGGGTCTTCTTCGCCCAGGACGTCCACAGATGCGGGACGTCGAGCACCACGGTAGGCACGTTGGCCTGGACGATCTCCAGTACCTGGTCGAAAGCCGCCTCGCCGAAATCGTAGGATTTCTCAAGCACCGCCGGTGCAGCAAGGAGGCTCAGATGGTCCTCGCATTTGGCCAGCAGGCGATCGAGCAGCACCTCGTCGAGGCGATCGGAGCCGAACACCGCCTCGGCGATACCCTGCGTGGGATCGAGGTTGAAGTCGAGGCCGGCGGTCCCGAAGGGCAGATCGAGGTCGGCGAGGATCACATCGGAGCCGAACAGCCGCGCCATGGTCCAGGCGACGTTGTGGGCGATGGTCGAGGAGCCGGCGCCGCCCTTGGCGCCGATGAACGAGTAGACTTGGCCGAGCTTCTCGGCGCCCGAATCGCGGTAGATCCCGGAGATGACGGTGATGATCGCCATCACGTCGACGGGGGCGACCAGATATTCCGAGACGCCGCGTTTCAGGAGCTCGCGGTAGAGCCGCACGTCGTTGGAATGGCCGATGGCCATGACCTTGGTGCCGGCGTCGCAGACCTCGGCAAGGCTGTCGAGCGCAGCGATCAGGTCGTCGACCGGCAGCCGGCTCTCCACCAGGATCAGGTTCGGCGTCGGCGCGGTGCGGTAGAACTCCGCCGCCGCGCCGATGCCGCCGGTGTGGACCTTGACGTGGGCACGCGCCATGCGCCGGTCCATCGCCGCGGTCTCGATCGTTCCGGCGATCTCCGGGGTATCGCAGAAGGCCTGGATGGTGATGCGCGGGATGGGCCGCGCGTCGGCCGGACGGACGACGGGTTCCTCGGCATCGAGCCTGGTGTCATAGGCGAGGTTGGTCATTGTTGCGATCCTACGACTTCACTCTCGATCAGCGTCGTTTCAGATTTCGTCTCCTTGCCGGTGCTGTAATCGGTGATGACCTTGGCCCGGCGAGCGCCATTGGAGGGGCTCATCGGCTGAGGTGCCAGGAGATCGGCCGGATTGGCCACCATCGCGGCGAGGTTCTGCTGATAGGCGCAGCCGAAATTGTGGTAGTTCGCGTTTCGGTAGGTGTTGGGGCTTCGCTCCGGCCACAAACCGCATTTCGGCGTTACCGCCTTGACGCGCAGATAGGAGAGGCGAAGCGAGGCGGTCCGGGCGTGGTTGCCGAAATAATAGGGCGCGACCACGATGTGGGCGTGCGGCACGCCGGCGCGCACCAGCGCATAGTGCACGGCCTGGCCGGTCGAGGTCGCCGCGACCTGGTTGGCCGAAGCGGTCGGCACCTGGATGGTGATCGCACCCGTGCCGTCGACCTGGTAGCCGGCCACATAGTTGCGGATCGCCATCTCGATCTGCGGCGACAGCGCCGGCCCGTTCATGCCGACCGGGATATCGAGCACCTCCGGCTCCTCCGAGATCATGATCGGATGCCGCAGCCGGTAATCGTATTCAGCCGGGTCGACGTCGGACGTCGAGGTCGTGCTGCAGCCGGCGGAGAGCACTGCCACGAGGGCGAGCGCTCCGCCGCCGCGAAGGGCCTTGCGCAGGGCGCCGCGCCCGGCAGAGCAAGAGTTCCGCATCATCGAGCTTCCCACCTGCCCCTCCCGTCAATCAAAGGTGAAGCCGACCTGGCCGGCCGGCTGAGCGGGCGATTGCCTCGCCGAGCCGTAGACCTTGTTCAGGCGGTTCATGAAATAAGTCTCCGCATCGCCGGACGGCATGAGATTGTCGTCCGGACGCGCCAGAGCCTGGGGCGATGCCGGTTTCACCAGATAGGGCGTGACAATCATCACCAGCTCGGTCTCCCGATTGGAGAATTCCTTCGAGGAGAACAGCGCCCCCAGAATCGGGAGTTTCTGCAGACCAGGGAAGCCGGTGGCCGCCCGCCGGGTATTTTCCTGAACGAGACCGCCAATGACGAACGCACCTCCGGAGGGAAGCTCTACCGTTGTCTCCGCGCGTCGTGAGCTGATCACCGGTATCCCCTGGAACAGGTCGGAAATCTCGCTGACTTCGGTGCGGACCTTCAGACTGATGCGGCCGGCGGCCAGGACGACAGGCGTGAAGGCCAGCTGGACGCCGAACCTCTTGAACTCCACCGTGACCGGCTCGTCGGGGCCGTTATCGACGGCGAACGGAAACTCGCCGCCAACCAGAAAGTCTGCGGTCTCGCCGGACACGGCGGCCAAGGTCGGCTCGGCGAGCGTCCGCAGCATGCTCGTCTCGTCGAGAGCCTCCAGCGTCGCGTGAATGGAATCGTTGCCGCTGGTGAAATCGAGATTGAGACCACCCGTTGGCGGGAACGCAAGCGGGCTCAAGCCGCCCGCCACCGTCGACAGGCTGAAGTTGCCCTCATTCAGCACGCCGGACAGGTTGATTCCGAGCTGCTTCACGACCTCGCGCTGGACTTCGGCGATCGTGACCTTGAGCGTCACCTGCTCCTCGCCGGTGATGGTGAGAAGGTTGACGACATGCTTTTCGACCGTCCCGCCGTCCTCGTCGCTGCCGGCAGAGGAACCGTCGAGCATGCCGACGGTAATCTCCGTGGCGCGCGCAGAGGCACTTGCGGAGGGGACCTGGCCGCGCAAGACGATGTTGCCGTTCATCGCGTCGGCGCGAACGAAGCCCTCCGGAATGGCTTCCGCGAGGAGCTGATTGAGTGCACCCAGATCGGCTTCGACATAGACGTCAAAGCTGGCGATCTGCGCGCCGGCTGCGTCGAACAGGAAGATGTTGGCCTGACCGAGCTTGACGCCGATCAGGTAAAGGCGGGTCGACGTGCGGAGAACCGCGTCGGCGATTGCCGGATTGGACACCAGCACGTCGCCGGCCGGTCGCGGCAGCTCGATCACCATGGACTTGTTGACGCCGAGATAGATCGGCGTGTTGAGGGCGTCGGCCGCCGACAGGCGCATGTAGGTTGGGCTCTGCGCCGCCGCCGGAATCGCCGCTAAGGCGGCCAATGCGGCGAATGCCATCGTCAGCACGGTTGCGCGGATACGTCCTAGCGCGGTCATTTTGATCACTCCCCGGCCTCAAGCCGCGATTTCACTGGGTCGTCACGACCTGGCCGCGGCCGGACCGGAAGATCTTCACCGTGCCGCTCTGCCGCTCCTCGCGGACC
Organism: uncultured Alphaproteobacteria bacterium; assembly: GCA_963846475.1. Classification (GTDB taxonomy): domain Bacteria; phylum Pseudomonadota; class Alphaproteobacteria; order Rhizobiales; family Afifellaceae; genus DASWJZ01. Next base: position 2,055,398 of record CAWJVZ010000004.1, read on the forward strand.
GTCACGACGGCGTCGGTATCGGCGATGCTGCGCAGCGACAGGGACAGCGTTCCGGCGGTTTCCGCTGCGGTGATCAGCTCGACCTGGCCGGGGTCAAGCTCCAGCGTGGCAGTCTTGCCGACCACCACCGCCTCGCCGCTTTGCTCCTCGATCGTCTGATCGATCGCCAGGACCTTGACGTTGGTGAGGATCGTGCGGCTGACGCTCTCCGCCGCCACGTCGGGATTGGTCTGCTGGCTGATCGTCTGGATGACGTCGACCCGGTCGTTAGGCAGTATGAAGCCGCCGGCGGTGTTCTGCGCCGAGACGCGGACCGCGATGGCGCGTTTGCCGGCCGGCAGGATCGCCGACAGGAAGCCGCTCTCGGGCCTCGCCAGCTTCACCTCGCGGATCGGCTCGCCGGCGATGAACTGGCTGCGCACGACCGAGCCCTGCAGCTTTTCCGGCGCGTCGGGCATCGCCTGCTTCTGGATGTAGGCGGCGTTGATCGCCTCGTCCGGCCAGCGCTGCCAGCGGACGTTCTCGGCGGTGAGCTTCTGACCCTGGCCGATGTCGGCGGCCGCCACGAGCACGTCCTGCGACTGTATCTGCGGGGCAAGCTCCACGACGGTCGGGGCCGGCGCGCGGCTCGGCCCCAGGTTCAGCGCCAGATAGGCGGCGATGCCGCCGGCAACGAGCGCCACTGCGAGAACGAGCACGCGAAACAGCTTCATCGTGAATGCCTCGATTGTCCGGTCCGCGAACGCGGCCGTCGGTGTCCTTCAGTGTCGCGGGGAAAGGTCAAAGGATGGTTAATGGGGCTCGCCGCCAAGTGTCTTGGGCTGCGGATTTCCGCCCCATTCGCGGGGGCTTGCTCATCGGCCCGAGCGCCGCGGGTCGGCCGCGATTTACATGGCGGCGTGAGCGAGCCACAGTGTATCGGGAAAGACGATCAGAGCCGCCGGAGCCATCGCGGCGCCATACGGCACACCCGCCTTCGGATCCCGCAGATGAGCGACGAACGGCACCCGGTAGAGAACCGCCGGAAGCATGCTGGTCCTGAGCTGCAGGATGACGAGGGTGAGCAATCCGCCCAACAACGACGCATAGGTGAAATAGAGGAGCGCCTGAGTGGGCTCGAACCACAAAGCGGTCACTGCCGCTAGCTTGGCGTCGCCGCCGCCAATCCAGCCGAGGGCGAAAAAGGTGAAGGTGAGCGCGAAGACGAAGCCGGCGACCGCCACGCTCCAGCCGAGCTCGGTCAGGCCGAAACCGGCGAGCGGCGCCAGCACCAGCCAACCGCCGCCGAGCGCCAGGACGAGCCAGTTGCGGATCTTCATCGTGGCGAGATCCATCACCCCGGCATAGACCACGGCCAGCGGGAAGAGGACGACGCCGGCCGCGGCCGCGAGCGCCGACACCGTCATGTCAATGGCTTCTGCAGTAGCACGGAAGCGTCCAAGGTCGATTTCCGATCAGGCTGCAATGACAGCATCGCGCCGCGCTGGGCCTAATGGAACCGGGGCAACCGTCGCGAAGCACGCCGCCATGCTGCCTGAAATCCTGTTAAGGCGGGGTGAATGCCAAACGCGCAAAAAGGGACGCGGAATGAGACCTCCGCGTCCGCTTGGGTATGGGCAGCCAGGCTCGAGACTTGGGCGGCGGCCGAGCAGGGTGCTCTAGCTGCCTTGTCTTGACCTGCTTTTCCTACTCCTCGGCAAGCTTGTCGGAAATCGTGGTGAACTTGTCGTTCAGGTTGGTGCCGAGGGTCGACAAAACGCCGATGATGACGACCGAGATCAGAGCCGCGATCAGACCGTACTCGATGGCGGTCGCGCCCAACTCGTCGTTCGCAAAGCGTGTGACAAGGTTCTTCATCTGTTTGCTCCTAACTCCACTTACCGTGGCCCTGCTTCGATGGTCATGCCGCCGAAACTGCCGTCCTGACTAGCATCCATTGCTTGCGCCAAAGTTAATTTGAGCGAAAATCCGCGGTTCTCTATGGCATTCGCCGTCAATGGTAAAAATAAAGACAATTTTATCAAAAAGGACTTTTTCCCGTTGTTACATAGATGGCGGGGCATGCGTATCTGCTTTTAAGCGACCATTAACCCGGTCGGGTGAATATACAAGGAACAGCCATGCGCCGGTCGCGGCGGCGGCAAGCCGGCAGCACCCACGCATCAGATCGAGCGAGCCGGTAGCGGGCGTCACGTGCAACAGGAGTGTTCGATGAGATCCCAGCTCGGCGCGCAGGCACGTAGGCTGATCGGCGCGGCGCTGCTCGGCCTTGCTGCGGCGGCAAACGGCGGCGCGGCGTTTGCCAGCGACGTCATCAACGTCACCATCGATTTTGCCAAGATCATGAAGCTCGACCGTCCGGCAACGACCCTGGTGATCGGCAATCCCGGCATCGCCGACGCCACGGTGGAAGACGAGAAGACGCTGATCCTCACCGGCAAGACCGCCGGCTCGACCAACCTTATCGCGCTTGACGAGAAGGGCGCGGAGGTCGCCAACCTGGTCGTGCGTGTCTCGTCCGACATCAGGCAGCTCACCACCGTCTTCTATGGCAGCAAGCGGCAGACCTTTTCCTGCTCGCCCAACTGCGAGCAGGTGATCTCGGTCGGCGACAATCCGGAAAATTTTGACATCGCCAAGAGCCAGATCGAAAAGCGCACACAATTCGCCAATGGGCAGTAAGGTTTTCAGGTAGTGTTTACAATAAAGGCAATCTAACCCGCCCAAGCGGTATTCCTTTAAATTTCTCCAGAAAGAGCCCTGCTATAGGGCGTAGATCGGCCTGTCGCAGAGACATGAGAACGTGACGAACCGCCTCTTTTTCCTAGCACGACTGCGCAATCGGTTGGGGCGGCGCTCCGGCTGGCTGGCACGACTGTGCCGAAGCCAAAGCGGCTCGGCAGCGATCGAGTTCGCCCTAGTCTCACCCTTCTTCTTCTTCCTGATGTTCCTCATCGCCGAGACGGCGATGATCTTCATCGCCGAGCAGGTGATGGACAACGCCCTGCTGGAGACGGCTCGGCTGATCAGGACCGGCCAGGCGCAGCAGGGCACGTGGCCCAATCCCGACGCCGACGCCGATCCCCGCCCGATGACCGAGGCGGAGTTCAGGAATGCCGTCTGCGGCAGCATGTCCATCTTCATCGACTGCGACGGCAGCGACTTCTTTCTGGACATTAAGTCCTACGATTCCTTCGCCGAGATGGACACATCAACGCCCCTCGAGGACGATTCGACCTTCTCCGATCCCGGCGCCTTCGAGTTCGGCGGGCCCGGCGACATCGTCATCGTGCGCGCCTACTACCAGTGGCCGACGAACCCGATCTTCGGGGACATGTCGCTGGCGAGCCGGAGCCTCGGCAACGGCAAGCATCTGATCGGCTCCTTCGCCGCTTTTTGCAACGAGCCCTTTCAGTCGGGCGGACCGTCAAATGAATGCGGCTGAGGGCGAACGATGAGCGCACGAGACCGGTCATTCGCCCGGAGCCTCCGCGCCTCCTTCTCGCGGCTTCTGTCGCAGGACAGCGGCATCGCCGCGGTGGAATTCGCCATGGTCCTGCCGATCCTGCTGGTGCTGTGGATCGGCGGCGTGGAGGTGACCTCGGGGCTCAGCATCGACCGGCGCCTCAACAATTTCGCTTCCTCGATGGGCGATCTGGTGTCGCGTACCAAGCAGATCCCCTATTCGCGGATCGAGGACATTTTCGACCTCGCCGAAGCCGCCATGTTCCCCTACGAGGCAACCGGCATCGCCATGCGCATCACCGCCGTCACCATCGAGACGAACGGCAACGCCAAGGTCGCCTGGAGCCGCGCCAGGGGCATGACGGCCTATGCCAAGGACACGCAGGTGAACAATTCCGTGCCGGCGTCTCTGCGGCCGCCGAGCGACACGGAATCGCAGATCATCATGGCGGAGGTGCTCTATACCTATCAGCCGGCGATCGGCTACGTAATCACCAGCGACGTCGAACTGGAGGACCGCATGTATTTCGTGCCGCGGGTTTCTTCCAAGGTGAAGATCTGCCCGACCGACGACGAGGCCAGCTGCATGGAGTCGGTCTGACCGCGCCTATTCCGCCAACGGCATGTCCGCGGGAAGGGCCGGGGCCGCAGGCAGGCGGAGCGCATCGACCTTCTGTGCCGTGAGGACGGCGAGCCCGCCATAGTCGCCCGGCTCGACCGCCACGAAGCCCCCACCATAGTACGGATCGAGCTTGTCGTAGGCGGCCGGTGCTACGGCATCGAGTGCGAGGAGATAGGTTTCGATGGCGCGCTTGTCCGCTTCCGGCAGCCCCTTCAGCACCGCGAAGGGGCCGTGCGCCACCGGCGGCGAGCGCCAGATGACGGCAAGATCGGCCATCGAGATTTCGCCACGCCGCACGAGGTCGGCGAGCGTGCCGCGCGAGTAGCCGCCGGCGGCATCGCCGGCGAGCGACGACCAGGCCAAGGCGGCATCCGCTGCGCCGGCGGCGACCAGCCGCACCGCCTCTTCCGCCGAAGCCACCTCGCGGACGCCGCGGAAAAGCTGCGGGTCGATTCCTTCGGCCATCAGACCGGCGAGCGGCATGCGGCGGCTGCCGATCGAATCCGCCGCGCCGAGCGCGACGACCTTGCCCGCCAGGTCGCCCGGCGTCTTGATGCCGGAATCCGCCCGCGCCACGACGATGGAATGGTAGGCCGCGGTGCCGTCCGCGGCGGCCGGGGCGACGAGCGGCTCCAGGCAGCCGCAAGCCGCCTCGGCTGCGGCATAGGCGGCGGCAGAGTAGAAGCCGCCGTCGATCCGCTGCGTCGCCTGCGCGTCGATCATCGCGCCGAACGACGACATGGGCAGGATTTCCACCGGCCGGCCGAGCACTTGCCGCAGGCCCTGCGCCAGCGGCTCGGTCGCCGCCATGGTGGCCATCACGTCACGGCCGGCAAGCACGGCGAGGCGGAGCGGCCGGTCCAAATCGGGCACGGCGGCAGATTCCAGCGGTGCAGGTTCCGCGGCGCCGGCGGTAGGCTCGGGATCGGGTTCGGCCGGGGACGCCGCGGCGGATGTGGGCGGCTCCGATGCGGGCAACTCGGCAGGTACCGCTACCGGCACTGGCTCCTGCGTATCCGCGGCTGGCTCCTGCGGCGGCTCGGTAGCCTCGCCGTCCGTGAAGGCCGGCTCGGCCGCCAGCGGCTGCGCCAAGGGCTCGTCGAGCGGCAGGGCCGTGCCCGGCGGGTCGACAAAGATCTCGGGCGGCAGCTCGAGAACCGGCACCGAGGGAGCGGCGGGCCCGACCGTCTCCGCCGCCGGTGGCGCATCGGGCGGCGCCTCGCCTTCCACCGACGGGCGCAGGAACCGCAGCGGATCGCCGGAATCCTGAGCGGCGGCCGGCGCGGTCCAGGCCACGACAAGCGACGCTGCGACGAGCAGCAGCGGCCAGCGCGGCGTGGGCATCTGCCAGCCCCCGGTCATTCTCAGATCGTCTGGTTGTAGGCGCCCACTTCCGGATTGCGGCGGAGCACCGCGTCGACGTCTTTGAACATGTCGCGCATGCGCTCCTCCGATACCGGGCTTTCCACCACGACGACGAGCTCCGGCTTGTTGGAGGAGGCGCGCACCAAGCCCCAGGTGCCGTCCTCGGCGACGACGCGGACGCCGTTCACCGTGACGAGGTCGCGGATCGGCTGGCCGGCCACCTTGCCGCCGTTCTTCCGCATGTCCTGGAAATCCTTTACCACCTTGTCCACGACGCCGTATTTCTTCTCGTCGTCGCAATGCGGCGACATCGTCGGCGAGCCCCAGGTCTTGGGCAGCGCGCGGCGGAGGTCCGCCATCGACTTTCCGGGATTGCGGTCGAGCATGTCGAGGATGGCGAGCGCGGAAACGAGCCCGTCGTCGTAGCCGCGGCCGATCGGCTTGTTGAAGAAATAATGGCCGGATTTCTCGAAGCCGGCGATGGCGCCGAGCTCGTTCACCCGCCGCTTGATGTAGGAGTGTCCGGTCTTCCAGTAGTCCACCTTGACGCCGTTCTTGATCAGCTCCGGGTCGGTCATGAAGAGCCCGGTCGATTTCACGTCGACGACGAAGCGCGAGCCGGGATGCAGCGTGGAAATGTCGCGGGCGAGCATCACCCCGACCTTGTCGGCAAAGATCTCTTCGCCTTCGTTGTCGACGACGCCGCAGCGGTCGCCATCGCCGTCGAAGCCGAGCCCGACCGCAGCACCGGTCTTCAGCACCTCGTCGCGGATGGCGTGCAGCATCTTGAGGTCTTCGGGGTTCGGGTTGTAGCGCGGAAAGGTGTAGTCGAGCTCGGCGTCGAGCGGGATCACTTCGGCGCCGACCGCCTCCAGGATTCTCGGGGCGAAGGCGCCCGCGGTGCCGTTGCCGCAGGCGGCGACCACCTTGATCGCATTGTTCAGCTGCGGCCGGCCGGTCAGGTCGGCGATGTAGCGGTCCGCAAAGTTCTCGACGAAGCGATAGGAGCCGCCGCCCCGCGCCTCGAACTTCGCGCCGAGCACGATCTCCTTCAGCCGGCCCATCTCGTCGGGGCCGAAGGTGAGCGGCCGGTTGGCGCCCATCTTGACGCCGGTCCAGCCGTTCTCGTTGTGCGATGCCGTCACCATGGCGACGGCGGGAACGTCGAGCTCGAACTGGCCGAAATAGGCCATCGGCGTCATCGCCATGCCGATGTCGTGCACCTTGACGCCCGCCGCCATCAGGCCGGTCACCAGCGCCAGCTTGATCGAAGCGGAATAGGAGCGGAAATCGTGGCCGGTGACGATCTCCGGCTTGACCCCCATCTCATGCAGCAGCGCGCCGAGGCCGAGCCCCAGCGCCTGCACGCCCATGAGGTTGATCTCCTTCTCGAACAGCCAGCGCGCGTCATATTCGCGAAACCCCGTGGGCTTGACCATGGGCTCCAACTCGTAGGCCTGGGTGTTTGGCTGGAGAGCGGCTTTCGGGGTTGGGAACATGACGCCTCCCTGAGGTTCCGGCGTTTATGCCCCAGCGCAATCAATTCTCAAAGATCAAGGTTCCGTCGGCGACCTCGAATCGCGCCAGCCGGTTGAGGAAGCTGCCGCCGAGCAGGCTCATGGAGAGCTTGTCGTCGGGGAGGATCAAGGCGCGCACGCCGCTCACCTCGATATCGCGGACGGCGACGCTGTCGAGACTCGCCGCCGCCGCATAGGCGGTTCCGTTGGCCGTCTGCACCGGGTGCTCGAAATCGGCGCGGCGCGGGCGGATGCCGGCGGCGGCGGCATCGGACTGGCGGAGCGCGATGACGGTGGCGCCGGTGTCGACCATCAGCCGCACCGGGCGGAAATTGATCTCCGCATCGACATAGAAATGGCCGTCGCGCTCCGCTTCGATCTCCACCTGGCGCGCACTGACCGGCGAAGACCCCGACCCGGCGGACGCCGCTTCCTCCGCGGGGGACACGGCCCCGCTTTGCCCGTCGATGTAGCGGGTCAACAGCCCCGGCGCGGCCGCGGCGGTCACCGCGATGACAATGCAGGCGAAAAGCAGCTGGCGCATAGGCACTCCTCGCCGCAATGCTCGCAGAATTCTGCAAAGAAAAGCTTAGCGCGGCAGGCGGACAGCGGACGACGTCGTTGCGTGGTGAGGCTGTCGGTGGGCGCAAATGCCGCTGAAATGGATGCTGTAAAGACAGCGCCCTCCGGTCGAAACAAAAATATTCGTCCTGCGGCAGTTGCGGTTGCTAATTTGACGTGCATAATCTCAGGTTAATACGACAGGTGGGAGCCAGTCGAAGCTCGCCTAGGCGCGAGCTGCTGCTTGCAATCACGCGCGCTACGCAAGTCTTAGCCAGCCTGCAGCGGCTGAATGCTCCCGTTTGTCTCTAAAAGGGAAGGCAACAATGAACGAGCTCGACAGACGGTCCGCCTTGAAGCTGGGACTCCTGGCCGGCGCGGCGATTGCGGCGCCGAGCGCAGCGGGCGCGCAGGGTGACGATTATACGCTCACAATCAATTCACTCCGGAGAACAGAGGCGGCGGCAGGAGCCGCCGGGGGAGCTGGCGGCACGCCTCTCCTGCCGAACCCGGTGCTCTTTTGGAACGGCGTGAGTCTCGACCTTAACGCGCTGGACCACACGCTTCCTGCGCCGGACGCGCGCGCACCCGGTCCATGCGCCGGCGCCTGGGCCTTGGGCCTCGTTCACGCGGCCATCGCCGATGCAGTGCACTACGCCTATAGTGGGGGACCTGAGTCGGTCGGGTACATGCCGCACCTGAAGAAAACCTACCCGGGTGCGAAGCCTGATCCAAATGCTCTCGACGGATCGAAGGAGTTGTTTGTCGCAGGTGCGGCCGCCGGCCTCCTCGCCCATATCTATACGACGCCAGCTCACGTCCAGCTCATTGAATTCCGGCGGCAGGAGTTCTTCCAGGCCATCAACGACGCCCTCGACGACTCTGTCCCGCTCCAACTTGTTTGGTGGCAGCACGGGCTGAACTTCTCCCGTGATCCGGCCGTAAATGAGTTCACGGAGAAGTGGGTCTGGGATGGCGAGTGGGCGTGGGCCGATGCGCAGGGCGCGGCCAGTGACCAGGCAATTCGCGAGAGGCTGGTCCCACCAGCATCGGACTATATCACAAGGCCGCGAAGCCACAATGTGGACCCCTACAACTCAGGGCAGGGCTTTTACGGGCAGCGCTGGGGTGACCTGCAGCACGGTCTGGCCCTCAATGACGCGGACCTTGAAGGCGCGGTGCCACAAGAGCCGCCCGCAGAGGGCAGCTCAGATTATGATGACGACCTGCAGGATGTCAGACAAAAGGGACAATACGTCGATACATCTGACATGGGAAAACTCGATTTCACACGAGAGGTCAAGGTTGGGCTCTTCTGGGCTTATGACGGCGCCCGCCTGATCGGCACGCCGACAAGGCTTTACAACCAAATTCTCAGGAACGTGGCGGGCTACGACAATCTCACCGTGCCCGAGATGGCACGACTCTTTGCGCTCTGTAACATCGCGATGGCGGATGCCGGCATCGTCGCTTGGCGAGGCAAGTACAGGCACCACGTATGGCGGCCGGTTCTTGGCATCCACAATGCAATGCCGGATAAAAACCCTGATCCCTGCTGGCGGCCGGTCGGCGCTCCGAAGACCAATCCGGTCGGGTTCGGCACGCTGCCATCGCCGCCACCGACGGGTCAACCCGAGATAGCCGCAGCCCAGTCCCTGCTCGGCGCGTCAGACGCCGCTTTCTTCCAGGCCGCAGGAATTCCTGCGGAGAGCGCCCAATCCTTGCTCGGCGCCGGCCCGTTCCGGATCACCGGGCAACCGGAGGAGCCGGAGCAGCCAAACGGCGGCCAACCCATGAGGATGTGCCCGGAGCGTATCGAGGGTGCCGATACTGAGCCGCAGTTCACGCCGAACTTCCCCGCCTACCCGTCAGGCCATGCCACTTTCGGCGCCGCCTGCTTCACGACGCTTTTCACAGTCCGGAAAGCGAAACTCGGGTCCGATGCGACAGCTAACGATGTCAAGGCGGCCCTCACCGGGTTTATCTCGGACGAGCTCAACGGCACCTCGCTCGATCCCTACAACGAGGACGCCAGACCGAAGGTCCCCGCCAACGATGCGGCGAATCCTGTTGATGGCATCAAGCTTGAAGTCATCCGCAACGACCCAACGAAAAAGGATGAGGATGACGTCAGCCTGATCGGGCAGAACAGCAGGAGCCGCGTCTACCTTGGTGTCCACTGGCAATTTGACGCAAGCTCCGGGGAAGAGGCCGGGGTGAACGTCGCGGAGAAGGTCCTCGCAACCGCGTACATGCCTACACCTTAGACGGCCAGTTGCACATTCGGGAGCCGCCGCCAGGCGGCCCTCACTTCGTCCCGTACATGCGGTCGCCGGCGTCGCCGAGGCCCGGCACGATGTAGCCGTGGTCGTTGAGGCGCTCGTCGATCGCCGCGGTGAAAATCGGCACCTCCGGATGTGCTTCCTTGAAGCGGCGGATGCCCTCCGGCACGGCAAGCAGGCAGACGAAGCGGATGTCCTTGGCGCCGCGGCTCTTCAGCCGGTCGACCGCGGCCACCGCCGAATTGGCCGTCGCCAGCATCGGGTCGACGGCGATCACGGTGCGCTCGGAAAGATCCTCCGGCGCCTTGAAGTAATATTCGACCGCCTGCAGCGTCTCGGGATCGCGGTAGATGCCGACATGGGCGACGCGCGCCGAAGGCACCAGGTCGAGCATGCCTTCAAGGAGGCCGTTGCCGGCGCGCAGGATGGAGGCGAAGACGAGCTTCTTGCCGGCGATTTTTTTCGCCTCCATGGCGGTCAGCGGGGTGCGGATCTGCACCGTCTCCAGCGGCAGGTCGCGTGTCGCCTCGTAGCAGATCAGCGCCGCCGTCTCGCGGAGCAGCTGGCGGAAGCCGCGTGTCGACGTCTCGACGTCGCGCATGATGGTGAGCTTGTGCTGCACCAGCGGGTGGTCGATGACGGTGACGCCGTCGAAACTCTCCATGTCCGGGCCCCTCAGACGTTGCGCTATCCGCGTCCGGCCCGGAATAGATTGCCGGATCGCGCCCGGCAATCACGATGAAGGTTGCCGCCGTCGATGGCCGTCGGATCAGGGCGAAAAATCGGGGCTCAGGATATAGGCGACCACGTCCATCCGCTCTTCCTTGGTGAAGACGTCCTTCCACGCCGGCATCTTCTTGTAGCCGTGGGTGACCCGGTCGAAGACGAAGTCGGGCGTATATTTCTTCGGGTTCAGCTTTGGGGCCTTGCCGGGATAGGCCCGGGCGCCGTGGCAGCCGGCGCAGGTCTCCCAGACGACCTTGCCGGATTCCTGATGGGCCGGGTCGGCCAGAAACTCCTCGGTGAAGACCGCCACTTCCTCTTCCTCGCCTTCAGCGGCACCTTCCTCCGTCGCCGCGGCTTCCGCTGTGGCTGCGCCCTCCGCGGGGGCCTCTTCGGTTGCTGCCGGTGTTTCTGCCGCGGCGGCCGCCGGCGCGTCGTTCTGCGCGAGCCGGACGAAAGCTGCAGCTGCCGCATCGCTCGATCCGGCACCGGCCGGGGCCAAGCTCGCGGCGACGATCGCCGACGACGACACGAGGCCCGCCAATACCAAACCCTTCCAAACCAGCATGGGCTTTGCCCTTCTTGTCATGACCGCTTCACGAGAAGGGGCGTCGCGAAACGTGCGACGCCCCCCGGTTTCTCAAACGTGCAGAGCCGCAGATTGGTTCTGCTATTGCGGCTGCGTGGCCTCCTCGCCCTCCTTCAGCTCCTCGCCGGCTGCCGCTTCCGGATTCTGCTCCTCGGCGGCTGCGTCTGCCGGCTGAGCATTCCCCGTAGCGCCGCCGCTCGGGGCGGCGGCCGGCACGATCTTGTAGATCGTGTCGAGGTTGCTGTCGTAGGGGCCGGTGCTGATCGAAGTCAGTGCGTAGACCTCGCCGTCGGCATCCTGGGCGAACGCCAGCACGTAGGGGTTCTTGCCGGCCATGTTGGTCGTGGCGACTTCCATCGACCACGTGCCGTCCGTGCCCTTGGTGCCGATGAAGATTTGGCCGTCCATGGCGGCGAAGGACTTCGACCAGTCGCCGAAGATGTATTTGCCGTCCCAATCCGCATGGGCACCGCGATAGATGTAGCCGCCGGTCACCGAGATACCTTGGCAATCCGGGCCCTTGGCGGTGCAGTTGTTGTATTCCAGGATGGGGTCCTTGAGCCCGGTCTTGTCGCACTGGGGGGGATGGTTGTCGGGCTGCGTGTAGTCGAAGCAGTGCGTCGCTTCCATCTTGCGCCAGCCGAGGTTGTCGCCCTGCGCGATCTCGGAGATTTCCTCATAGCTGTTCTGCTGCACGTCGCCGCAATAGAGGGTAGAGTTGTCGGCCATGTCGAACGAGCAGCGCCAGGGATTGCGCAAGCCCAACGCATAGATCTCCGGCTCGGCGCCGGGCGTGTTCACGTCGAAGCGAAGGATCTTGCCGTGCAGGTCGTCCGGATCCTGGCCGTTGCCTTCGGTCACGTTGTGGCCGATGCCCCAGTCGTTGGCGTAGCCGCCGTCGCCGGTCGAGACGTAGAGCATGCCGTCGCCGCCGAAGCCGATCCAATGGCCGTTATGGTTGAACTGCGGCCAGTCGATCGAGCTGATGCGTCGCTCCGATTCGCGGTCCGCCCTGTCCGGATCGTCGGCCGATACGGTGTATTCGGCGACCACGTTCGTGTGGTCCCACCAGAACATCTTCGCCAAATCGTTCTGGAACCTGGTGTACGCGCTGTAGGCTACGTAGAACTTACCGTTCGTCGCGAACTCCGGGTGGAAAGCAAGGCCGAGCAGGCCGCGCTCGTCGAAATCGCCCCAGAGCGGCACGATCCTGTCGCGGATGTCGAGGAAGGGCTCGCCCTGAAGCTCGCCATCGCCGTCGATGATACGGATGCGGCCCCATTGCTCGACAACGAACTTGCGGTCGTCGCCCGGCGGCTGCACCATGACCAGCGGCGAGTTCACGCCGGTGACGTAAGGCTCAAGCGTGACGTTCACCTGCGCAGCGGCGGGAGCGGCAAAAGCCATCACGGCGCCCGCAAGCAAGGCGGTTCTCAGTCGCATCTTATTCCTCCCAAGGGTTCGTTGCGCGTCGGCGGAACCCGCCGCGGCCGATCGCCGGAGACCATGGTCTGCTTTAGCCGGCGTCGGCGAAACGTAATCGCAATTGCGCGGCCTTGTCCATCGCCTCGCAGGGCGCGAAACCGGTGGAATTCACAATTGCTTCGGGCGATTCCCAGCCAGGTTAACTTGCAGCAAGGCCTGTCAGCGAAGGTTGGCCGCAAGCCTCCTGCGGCCGGAGAAGGCCGTCGCGGCCGTGACGGCGAGCGCGAGCGTGACGATCATCATGCCCATACCTTCGCGCGATTCCTCGCTCTCCCACCAGACGTCCATGTCCCACCAGTGCTCGGCGGGCGGCCAGTAGAAGATCGTCAACCCTATTGCCGCGACTAGCGAGGCCAGCAGCAGCGCCCGCGCCACCTGTCCGGCGAAGATGCGCGGCCTGAAGGCCGCCAGCCCGGCCCAGATCGCCGCCACGCCGTAATAGACCATCCAGAGCGGCCCGTCGGGGTCGTTGTACTGGACGAGCACGAACAGCAGCATCACGATGGCGACAAAACCCAAGACGTAGCGCATCCAGCGCCTCCACTCCCGCGTTAGGACGGGCAATTGATTCCCGTCTTCCCTTTGCACTACCGTGCGGCCCACGAGCGGACACCCGCTCAGGAGACGTGACGATGCTCGGACGTACGCCCGAAGCGGCGGCAGATCAAGTTTTGGCGACCGGCGTGGCCGCATCTCCCGAGACCTCGACCCACCTGCAAAAATTCACCGTCTCCTACGAATTCCCGGTCGTGTTCACGTCGGGCCTGTTCGCGGCGGAAAATCCCGTCTTGATCGATACTTTGTGCCGTCTGGAGCCGGACCGCCAGCATCGCTGCATCGTCTTCCTGGACGAGGGCCTGCTGGCGGTGCGGCCGCTTCTTGCCCAAGAAATCCGCGCCTACGCCGCGCGGCACGGCAACCGCATGGCGCTGGTTGCCGACCCGATCGTCATCCCCGGCGGCGAGAAGATCAAGGTGGAGCTGCATTTCGTAGAGGCCATGCAGCGGCAGCTTTTCGAGCACCGGATCGACCGCCATTCCTACGTCATCGCCGTCGGCGGCGGCGCCGTGCTCGACGCCGTCGGCCTGGTCGCGGCGACGACGCATCGCGGCCTGCGGCACATCCGCGTGCCGACGACGGTGCTGTCGCAGAACGATTCCGGCGTCGGCGTGAAGAACGGCGTCAATCTCTACGAGCAGAAGAATTTCGTCGGCACCTTCGCGCCGCCATTCGCGGTGTTGAACGACCTCGACTTCATCGACGCCTTGCCTGAGCGGGACAAGATCGCCGGCATGGCCGAAGCGGTGAAGGTCGCGCTGATCCGCGACGCAAATTTCTTCGGCTGGCTGGAGCGGAGCGCCGACGCTCTCGTCGTCTTCGAGCGCGCTGCCATGGCCTATATGATCCGGCGCTGCGCCGAGCTGCATATGCGCCAGATCGCCCATGGCGGCGATCCCTTCGAGACGGGCAGCGCCCGGCCGCTCGATTTCGGCCATTGGGCGGCGCACCGCCTGGAGACCCTGACCAAGTACCATCTCCGCCATGGGGAGGCGGTGGCGATCGGCATGGCCCTCGACACCCGCTATGCGGTGCTGGCCGGCCTCCTTGACGCGGCCGCCGAGCAGCGCATCCGCTTCCTCCTGGAGCATCTCGGCTTCCGTCTCTGGCACTCGGCGCTGGAGAACCGCATGGCGAACGGCCGCTACGCGGTGCTGGAGGGGCTCAGAGAATTCCGCGAGCATCTCGGCGGCGAGCTGACGGTGACGCTCCTCTCCGACATAGGGGTGGGCGTAGAGGTGCATGAGATCGACGAGGCGCTGATGCGGCAGGCCATCGACGGGCTCAAGCAGGCCGCCGCCTGATGCAGCTTTCCGACCGCCCCGAGCTCGGCCACCTCACCTATTGCACCAACATCCACCCCGGCGCGACCTGGCCGGAGGTGCACGCCGCCCTGAAGGCACACCTGCCGGCCATCCGCCGGGAGGTCGCGCCCGGGCAGCCCTTCGGCCTGGGGCTCCGGCTCGGCGCTCCGGCGGCCGAGGCGCTGGCCAAGCCGGTTCACTTCGGCGAGCTGCAGGCGCTGCTCGCCGCCGAGAATTCCTACGTCTTCACCATCAACGGCTTCCCCTACGGCAGCTTCCACGGCCAGCGTGTCAAGGAGCAGGTCTACACGCCTGACTGGTCGACGCCGGAGCGGCTGGCCTACACGAACCGGCTCGCCGATCTCCTGGCAAAACTCCTGCCCGCCGGCATGTCCGGCAGCATCAGCACCGTCCCCGGCACATTTGCCGCCTGGGCCGACGGGAGGGTCGAGGCCATCGCCGGGAATCTGGTCCGGCACGCCGCCTACCTCCACGCTATCTCGCAGGAGAAGGGCCTGATCATTGCGCTTGCGCTGGAGCCGGAGCCGGCCTGCCTCCTGGAGACCATCGCGGAGACGGCGGATTTTTTTGAAACCCGGCTCTATGGCGAGAGCGCCGCGGCGTTGATGACCGAGCTGACCGGCCTCTCGCGCGGCGAAGCCGCCGACGCGCTCCGCCGCCATCTCGGCGTCTGCTACGATGTGTGCCATGCGGCGGTGGAGTTCGAGGATGCCCGGGAAAACCTGGCACTGCTCCGTAGCAAAGGCATCCCGATCCCGAAGCTGCAGCTCAGCTCGGCGCTGAAGGTCCGGAACATCGACCGCAACACGGCCGCGCAGCTGAAACCCTTCGACGAGCCGGTTTATCTGCATCAGGTGGTGGCGCGGAACGGCGCCGGGCTTGTCCGCTACCTCGACCTTCCCGAGGCGCTCGCCGACCTCGACCGCACGCTCGGCAGCGAGTGGCGCGTGCATTTCCACGTGCCGGTGTTTCTGGCCGAGATGGAGCATTTCTCCACGACCCAGGATTTTCTTTGCGACATTCTTGCGCTGCATCGCGAGCAGCCGATCTCGCAGCACCTGGAAGCGGAGACCTATACCTGGGACGTGCTGCCGGAGCGCTATCGCGGCGTCCCGGTGTCGACGGCCATCGCCCGCGAGCTGAATTGGGTGAAGAGCCAGCTCGGCGCATGAATTTTGCCGTAGCGCTCCGGCTGGGCCGCGTCTCCAACCTTCCCACGGTGTGGACGAACGCCCTCGCCGGCCTGGTGCTGGCGGGTGGGTGGCTCGATCCGGCGGCGCTCCTGCTGCTCCTCCTTGCAGTGTCGCTGGCCTATGTCGGCGGGATGTTCCTGAACGACGCCTTCGACGCCGAAATCGACGCCGTCCGCCGCCCCGAGCGGCCCATCCCGTCGGGAGCCGTCGACCGGCGGACGGTGTTCCTCTCCGGCTTCGCCATGCTGGCCGCCAGCATCCTATGCCTCGGCCTGATCGGCGCCTGGAGCGGCACGGGCCTGCGGCCCGCCTGGGCCGGCATCACCCTCGCCGCAGCGATCGTCTTCTACGACTGGCACCACAAGGACAATCCGCTCAGCCCCGTCCTCATGGCGCTCTGCCGGGTGCTGGTCTACGTCGCGGCGGCGTTCTGCGTCACCGCCGCGCCGCCCCTGCCGTTATGGACCGGTGCCCTGCTCTTGTTTTGCCACCTTATCGGCCTGACCTACATCGCCAAGCACGAGCTGCGCGCTCGGGCGGAAGATCTGTGGCCGCTGGCACTTCTGGTCGCGCCGCTCGCCTACGGCCTTGCCATTCTCCTTCGCGAGCCCGTGGCGATCGTGTTCTGGCTCGCCTTGGCCGCTGCCCTGTTCGTCGCATTGCGGGCCGTCCGGCGGCGCGGCCCGGGCGACGTCGGGTTTGCGGTCATGACGCTGATCGCCGCCATCTCGCTGCTCGACGCCCTGCTCATAGCCGGGCGCGGCTATTTCGGGCTCGCTCTCCTCGCCGCCCTCGGCTTCGTCCTGACGCTGGCGCTGCAGCGCTTCGTGCGGGGCACCTGACCCGTTGCCGTGATCCCTAGCCCGGATGGAGCGTAGCGAAATCCGGGAGCGGCGATGAAATGCGGGAAACCCGGATTGCGCTTCGCTCCATCCGGGCTACGACTCGAATATGTGCCGAAGCACCAGCCCCTTGAAATCGGTCGCTGCGACGGTGCCCTCCGGCAAGAGATCCGAACGCGAGCTGATGACGATCGGGCCGTCCTCGGGATCGTCCGTCAGCCGGCCATGCGAGCCCTTCACCAGCTGCGTGTCTTTGAGCGAGATCACGTCGAGGAGCGTCCGCATGCCCAGCTTTCGCTTGGCCAGCCGCCAGCCGATCGCCGCTGGGGGCAGGCGGATCGCCGGGTCGACGAAGAGCTCGACGGGGTCGTAGCCGGGCTTGCGGTGGATATCGACGGTGCGGGCAAAATCCGGGGCGCGCGCATCGTCGAGCCAGTAATAATAGCTGAACCAGCGGTCGGCCGCGGAAATCGCCACCAGCTCGCCGGAACGCGGATGGTCCAGGCCGGCGGCCCGCTTGCCCTCCTCGTCGAGCACCGCCTCGACGCCGTCGACGCCGCGCAGCAGCTCCGCCACGGCGCGAATTTTCTCCGGCGAGCGGACATAGACATGCGCCAGCTGGTGGTCGGCGACGGCAAAGGCCTCCGAAGCGCCGGCGTCGAGGATCTCGCGCCCCATCTCCTCGCGCACCGCCACGAAGCCCGCCTGCCGCAGAGCGCGATTGATGTGGACGGCGTCGCGGACCGGCGTGATGCCGTATTCGGAGACGACGACGATCTCCCGTCCCGAGCGCTCGGCGGCTTCGATCAGCATGCCGCAGAGCTGGTCGATTTCTTGCAGATCCTTCTGCAGGCGCGGATGCGCCAGATCCGGCCCGAGCCGCTGCAGATTGTAGTCGAGGTGCGGCAGGTAGCAGAGGGTCAGCGTGGGTTCCCGCGTTTGCATGACGTGCAGCGTCGCCGCGGCGATCCAGCGGCTCGACTCGATGTCGGCCGCCGGCCCCCAGAATTTGAACAGCGGGAATTTCCCGAGTTTTTGGTCGAGCTCGTCGTGCAGCGCCGGCGGGTTTGCGTAATGGTCGGGGATTTTCCGCCCGTCGGCCGGGTACATCGGCCGCGGCGTCGCGCTCCAGTCGGCCGAGGAATACATGTTGTACCACCAGAACATCTTGGCGCAGCTGAAGGCCGGATCGCGCTTCTTGCCGGCGTCCCAGATCATCTCGCCGGCGACGAGATGGTTCGACTGCCGCCACAGCGCCACCTCGGCCAAGTCGCGAAAATACCAGCCGTTCGCCACCGCGCCGTGGCCGGACGGCATCAGCCCGGTGAGCAAAGTGGTTTGAACGGTGCAGGTGACCGCCGGCACGACGGTGGCGAGCGGCCGCGTTCCGCCGCGTGCCGCGAGCCTGTTGAGATTGGGCGTATGCGGCCCGAGCAGCGACGGGCTGAGGCCTACGGCAAGGATGACGAGGGTCGGTTTCACGCTACACGCTTCCAGATCGATTCCGGGAGAGCCTCTCTACCACTCGGCCCCGTTTTCGCATCCGCAAAGCGCGGCGCGCGAGCTGCGGCGCTCCCCTTTCGGTCCTCCGCGACGGCGCTTATGGTGCGGTCATAACACGAGCGGAGAAAAGTTTGAGCGAGGCGGTGCGTAGCGGCCTGTGGAGCTGGCTGCAGCGGCAGCTGCCGGACCCGCAGCTGACCTGGCTCGGCGGCGAGCTTACAAAGGTGCGGGCCGGCGACCGCCGTGCGCTCGACATCCTGTTCGGCCTGGCGCCGCGCCGGCTCGGCCGCGCCGACCTGGAGCTTTTGCCCGACGATCTCGCCGCCGCCGACAAAGCGCGGGCCGGCTGGGATCCGCGCCAATGGACGATGGACGATGCCGCCCGAATCTTGGCGCTCCTGGAATTTGCCCAGGCGACGGACAACTTTGCCGCCACCTTCATGGACATCTGCCGGACCGCGGAAGTCGGCGAGGCGGTGGCGCTCTATCGCGGCCTGCCGCTTTATCCCCAGCCCGAAAAGCTGGAATGGCAGGCCGGCGAGGGCCTGCGCACCTCCATGCGCGCTGTCTTCGAGGCGATCGCCCACCGCAGCCCCTTCCCGGCGGAGAATTTTTCCGAAGAGCGCTGGAACCACATGGTGCTGAAGGCGCTGTTCATCGGCTCGACGCTCCACCCGATCCAAGGCCTTGACCGGCGGGGCAACCCGACGCTCGCCGGCATCCTCCGCGATTATGCGCATGAGCGCTGGGCGGCGGGCCGGCCGGTCACGCCGGAGCTGTGGCGCTGCCTGGGCCCCTTCGCTGAGGGCGACATGGTGGACGATTTGGCCAAGCTGGCGAAGAGCGCGGATCGCCGGGAACGGGGCGCCGCCGCTCTCGCCCTTTCCGCCAGCCGCGACGGACGTGCAGCAGAACTGCTGTCGCGTCTTCCGGACGAGGCCGCGATGGTCAGGGCGGGGCGCCTGTCCTGGAACAGTCTCGGTGGGTAACCTGATGCCATCCACGACCCGCCAACTTGACTCTTTGCGCCTAGAGGAAAAAAGTCCTAGACAACGCTTTTGGTTTGTGCTAGGGCCGAAATACCGCTGCTCGACGAGGGACCGGGATGCCATGGACCGGAGCTTTCTGGGAGCAGTGGGCGGCGCCGCCACGGAGCCTCGGTCAGGAGCCGGGACGGCGTTCCTCAGAAGGGCCCCCCTCGGGAGCAATCCCGGTGCCGGCTGTTGCACGGCTAGAGCTTCTGCCCACGGCGCAAGCACGGGGCGGGACAGGAAGAGAAAGGGCGAGTTGGGGAACGTATACCGCCGCGCGGGGCGCCTGGAGGCGCCACTAAAAAATTTGCGAGGCGTTCTTCAGGCGCTCCGCTCCCTCCTCTCAACGAGGAGGCCAAAAAAGCTCTTTGATCACCTCGGGCCGAGAGGCCGCGGGACGATTTCGCGCGTTCGCTTTTTCCTGAAGGGCGCTTCCTCATGATGTTCATCGACCCCCATACGCACATGATCTCGCGCACCACCGACGATTACGAGGCGATGGCCGCCGCCGGCATCGTCGCGCTGATCGAGCCGGCGTTCTGGATCGGCCAGCCGCGCACTTATGTCGGCTCCTATGTCGACTACCTCTCCCACATCGTCGGCTTCGAGCGTTTTCGGGCCGGCCAGTTCGGCATCCGCCACTACTGCACGGTCGGCCTCAATTCGAAGGAAGCGAACAATCAGGAGCTCGCCGAGGGCGTCATGGAGATCCTGCCGCGCTTCGCGCTGAAGGACGGCGTCGTGGCGGTCGGCGAGATCGGCTACGACGAGCAGACGGAGCTGGAGGACAGATATTTTCGGCTGCAGCTGGAGCTCGCCAAGGAGCTCGACCTGCCTGTCATGATCCACACCCCGCACCGCGACAAGAAGCGCGGCACGACGCGCTCCATGGATGTCTGCGAGGAGCACGGCCTCGATCCGTCGAAGGTGATCGTCGACCACAACAACGAGGAGACGGTCGGCGAGGTGCTGCAGCGCGGCTTCTGGGCGGCCTTTTCCATCTACCCCAGCACCAAGATGGGCAACGTCCGCATGGTGGATATCCTCAAGAAATACGGCGCCGAGCGGGTCATCGTCGATTCCGCCTGCGACTGGGGCATCTCCGACCCGCTCGGCGTGCCGAAGACGGCGCAGCTGGCGCTGGAGCGCGGGGTGCCGGAGCGCGACGTGCGGCTCGCCTGCTACCAGAACGCGCTCGCCGCCTACGGGCAGAGCGGCCAGATGCGGGAAGCCGACTGGCTCGACCCGCCGGCGATCGACCAGCGCACCCTCTACGAAGGCAATTCGGTGCTGCGCGGCGGCCGCGAGGCGCTGATCGAGGAGCCGAAAAGCCGCCGCGGCCTCGAAGAACTCGTCATCGAATGAGGCTTTCGGGAGACGTGGCCGGCGAGCCGGGCTTTCGCACGCCCTGGCGGATGATAGCGGCCTTCCTTGCGCTGGCGCTGTTGATCGCGTTGCCATTCCTCCTCTTCGGCGAGCAACTCGAGGCATTTCTCCATCAGGACGGGCTGGTCGCCGCGTTCCAATCCTACCGAAGTCTTGCCTGGCTCGTCGCTGTCGCGCTGCTCGTCTCCGACCTGGTGCTGCCGATCCCCAACACCATGGTCATCGCGGCGCTCGGCATCATCTACGGGCCGCTGATCGGCGGGCTCGTCGCGACGTTCGGCAATTGCCTCTCCGGCCTGCTCGGCTACGGCCTCTGCCGCCGCTTCGGCCGGCCGCTGGCGAAAAAGCTGCTTGGCGAGGCCGATCTGCACGCCGGAGAAGTGTTCTTCGCCCGCTCCGGCGGCCTGCTGGTGGCTGCGTCGCGCTGGCTGCCCATCCTGCCGGAAGCGATCTCCTGCATGGCCGGGCTGGCGCGCATGCCCCTCCCCGTCTTCCTGCTGGCGCTGGTCTGCGGCGCGGCGCCGTTCGGCTTCATCGTCGCGGGGCTCGGCTATGCCGGCTCTGCCGATCCGCTCATGACAATCGCGCTCTGCGCGCTGCTGCCGCTCGCCCTCTGGTTCCTGGTTCGGGCGGCATTGCCCGCAGGCTCGGCACGATCATGAGCCTCGCCGAAGCACTGGCTCCGCGGCCGTCCGATTTGGAGACGATCGTCGGCCTGGACGAGAGCGGCGGCCGCTACCGGATCGGCAAGCTCGAAGCGCATGTCCAGAACGCCCGCCACTTGGCGATTTCGGTCTTCATCTGGTCGGGCGACCGGCTGCTGCTGCAGCAGCGTGCGGACACCAAATACCATTCCGGCGGGCTGTGGGCGAATTCCTGCTGCTCGCATCCGCGGTGGGACGAAAGCCCGGCCGACTGCGCCGCGCGGCGGATCGTGGAGGAGCTCGGCTTCAGCGTGCCGCTGACCCATGTCGGCGTGACCGAGTATGCCGCGCCGGTCGGAAAGCTTTTCGAGAACGAGGTGGTGCATTGTTTTCGCGGCGAGGCGCCGGAGACGCGAGAATTCGCCTTCAATCCCGAGGAGGTGCAGGCGGTCGAATGGCTGAGCCTCGGCGCGATCGCCGCCGACATCGCCGTCCGGCCGGAACGCTACACGCCGTGGTTTCGCATCTACATGGCCCGCCACAACGACGGCGCCGACGCGTTCAATATGCGTGGCTGAGCGGAAGAGCGCTCCGTCATGCCTGAAACCGCACCAGCAGATCCTTGGCGTCGATCTGGTCGCCGCCCTTGACCAGCACCTCCGCCACCGTGCCGGCGCGGTCGGCGTGGAGCGCCGTCTCCATCTTCATCGCCTCGATGGAGAGGAGCACGTCGCCGGCCTGCACCGCCTGGCCGGCCTGCACCGAGACGCCGGAGACGACGCCCGGCATCGGCGCCGCGACGTGCGCCGGATTGCCCGGCACGGCCTTCGGGCGGCGCGCCGCCCCTGCCGCGCCGTGCGCGCGGTCGGGCACGCGGGCGATGCGCGGCTGGCCGTTCAGCTCGAAGAAGACGCGCACCTGGCCGTCCGCATCCGCCTCGCCGACGGCCTGGCAGCGGATCACCAGGGTCTTGCCCTTCTCCAGCTCCACCGCGATTTCCTGGCCGGCTTGCAGCCCGTAGAAATAGACGGGCGTCGGCAGCACCTCGGTCGGGCCGTAGGCCTCCTGCGCCGCGGCGAAATCGGAAAAAACCTTTGGGTACATGAGATAGGAGGCGAGGTCGCGCTCGCCGGCGCGGCGGCCGATGCGAGCCTCCGCCGCTTGCCGTTCCGCCTCCAGATCGGCCTCGCCGAGCAGCGAGCCCGGCCGCACGTCGATCGGCGCGGCGCCCTTCAGAACCTTCCGCTGAATCGCCTCCGGCCAGCCCCCCGGCGGCTGGCCGAGCTCGCCGCGCAGCATCTGCACCACCGAATCCGGGAAGGCGATGTCGCGCTCCGGGTTCAGCACCTCGGCGGCGGAAAGCTCCTGCGTGACCATCATCAGCGCCATGTCGCCGACCACCTTGGACGACGGCGTCACCTTGACGATGTCGCCGAACAGCCGGTTCGCCTCGGCATAGGCGCGCGCCACGTCATGCCAGCGGCCCTCCAGCCCAAGCGCCCGCGCCTGCTCCTTCAGGTTGGTGAACTGCCCGCCCGGCATTTCATGCAGGTAGACTTCCGAGGCGCCGGAGCGCAGCTCGCCCTCGAAGGCGCGATATTGGGAGCGGACCGCCTCCCAATAGAGCGAGATTTTTTGGATCGCCTGCAGATCGAGGCCGGTCGGCCGCTCCGTCTGGGCGAGCGCCGCAACCAGCGCGCCGAGGCAGGGCTGCGACGTCAGGCCGGAAAGCGAGTCCATCGCCGCGTCGACGGCGGATACACCGGCTTCGACGGCGGCAAGCACCGTCGCGCCCGAAAACCCTGAAGTGTCGTGGGTGTGGAAATGGATCGGCGCGCCGACCTCCTCGCCCAGCGCCTTGAAGAGGATGCGCGCCGCGGCGGGTTTGAGCACCCCCGCCATGTCCTTCACCGCGATGATGTGCGCCCCGGCCTGCTCCAGCTCGCGGGCCAGGCCGACATAATAGCGAAGGCCGTATTTCGGCCGCGCCGCATCGAGAATGTCGCCGGTATAGCAGATCGCCGCCTCGCAGAGCTTTCCGGCCTCGCGCACGGCGTCCATGGCGACGCGCATGTTCTCGACCCAATTGAGGCAGTCGAAGACGCGGAAGAGGTCGATGCCGGCAGCCGCCGCCTCATGCACGAAGAGGCGGACGACGTTGTCGGGATAGTTCGTGTAGCCGACGCCGTTAGCCCCGCGTAAGAGCATCTGCAAGAGCATGTTGGGCACGCTCGCGCGGATGCTTGCGAGCCGCTCCCAGGGGTCCTCGGTGAGGAAGCGCATGGCGACGTCGAAGGTGGCGCCGCCCCAGCATTCCAGCGACAGAAGCTGCGGCAGCGCTGCGGCGTAAGCGGGCGCGATCGCGGCGATATCGTAGCTCCGGATGCGCGTGGCGAGCAGCGACTGGTGCGCGTCGCGCATCGTCGTGTCGGTGACCAGCACGCGCTTTTCCCCGCGCATCCACCTCGCGAAGGCCTCCGGGCCGTTGCGGTCGAGGCGCTGCTTCGTCCCCTCCGCCGGCCGGCCCGGGAAAACCGGCACGATGGGAGCCGGCGCGGTCGGATCGGGTCTTTGGCGGCCGCGTGTTTCCGGATGGCCGTTCACCGTCACGTCGGCGATGTAGTTCAAAAGTTTCGTCGCGCGGTCGCGCCGCTTCACGGCCGAAGTGAGGGCCGGCGTCTCGTCGATGAAGCGGGTCGTGTAGCTCGCGTCGCGAAATTCTTGGTGCGCGATGACGTTCTCCAGGAAGGCAAGGTTCGTCGCCACGCCGCGGATGCGGAACTCGCGCAAGGCCCGGTCCATGCGGGCGATCGCCTCCTGCGGCGACGGTGCCCAGGCGGTGACCTTCTCCAGCAGCGGATCGTAGAAGCGGGTGATCAACGCGCCGGAATAGGCGGTGCCGCCGTCGAGGCGGATGCCGAAGCCGGTGGCGCCGCGATAGGCGGTGATGCGGCCGTAATCGGGTATAAAATTCTGCTCGGGATCCTCGGTGGTGATCCGGCACTGCAGCGCATGCCCGTTCAACCTGACATCCGACTGCGCCGGCACGCCCAATTCCGGCGTGCCGATCGCCTCGCCCTCGGCGATGCGGATCTGCGCCTTGACGATGTCGATGCCGGTGACGACCTCAGTCACCGTATGCTCGACCTGGATGCGCGGATTGACCTCGATGAAGAAGGCGCCGCTGGCGGCGTCCATCAAGAACTCCACCGTCCCCGCCCCGCAATAGCCGGCCGCCCGGGCGATCTTCAGCGCCAGGCCGCATACCTCCTCGCGCTTCGCCGGGTCGAGGTAAGGCGCCGGCGCGCGCTCGACGATTTTTTGGTGGCGCCGCTGCACCGTGCAGTCGCGCTCGAAGAGATGGACGGCGTTGCCGTGGCTGTCGGCGACGATCTGCACCTCGACGTGGCGGGCCCGCTCGACCAGCTTTTCCAGATAGACCTCGTCCTTGCCGAAAGCGGCCTTGGCTTCGCGCTTCGCCTCCGTTACGTCGCCGGCCAGGCGCGCCGCGTCGCCGACGACGCGCATGCCGCGGCCGCCGCCGCCCCACGACGCCTTCAGCATCAGCGGATAGCCGATCGCCTCGGCGAGGCCGGGCCACAGCGCCGCGTCCTCCGGTAGCGGCCCGGTCGCCGGCATCACCGGCACGCCGTTCTCCACGGCAAGCCTCCGCGCCGCGACCTTGTTGCCGAGGAGCCGCATCGTCGCCGCCGACGGGCCGATGAAGGTCAGGCCCGCCGTTCCGCAGGCCTCCGAAAATTCCGGGCTCTCCGACAAGAACCCGTAACCGGGATGGATCGCGTCGGCGCCGGCCCTCTCCGCCACCCGCAAAATCTCCGGGATGGACAAATAGGCCTCGATCGGCCCGAGCGGCTTTTCCAGATGCGGCCCGCGGCCGATCTGGTAGGCCTCGTCCGCCTTGAAGCGATGCAGCGCCAGCTTGTCCTCCTCGGAGAACAGCGCGACTGTCTTCACCCCCATCTCGTTGGCGGCGCGGAACACCCGGATGGCGATCTCCGAGCGGTTCGCGACGAGGATTTTCCGGAATTTTTGCACGGGCCCCCCGCCCTTAGCACGGCCGTTATGCTGCAATGCAGCAAAGGGCGCCAAGGCGCAAGGGATAGAGACGGACCTCTCACTCAGGGAGAGGGGCTTATGCCGCCGCCCACCCCTCGCGGATGGTTCGAAAACCCTCGCGGTACACCGCCTCGGGGCTTTCCGCAAAATCGCGCCAGGCGCGGGTGGCGGCGGCGAGCTCGGGCACGCTCCGACCAAAGGCCTCGATGGTGAGCCATTGGTCGTAGCCTGCCTGCTTCAGTGCCGCAAAACTCGCCGCCCAGGGCACGTGGCCGCGGCCGGGGACGCCCCGGTCGTTCTCCGAAATGTGGACATGGCCGATATGGCGGATGTTCCGGCCGATCGCCGCGACCGGGTCCGTCTCCTCGATGTTGGCGTGAAACGTGTCGTACATGCCGGTGATCGCCGGATGGGCCACGCTGTCGAGATAGGCGCCAAGGTCGTCCATGGTGTTGACGAAGTAGCACTCGAAGCGGTTCAGCGTCTCCAGAATGATGCGGTTGCCGTTTGAGGCCGCATAGTCGCCGATCTCGTGGTGAAAATCGCGGGCGCGGCTCTGCTCCGCCTCAGTCGGGCCGGCGCCCGAGAAGACCCCCAGCGTCTGGTGCAGAGGGCCCATCAGCTGCGGCGAGCCGAGCGCGGCCGAGCAGTCGATGCAGTTTTTGACAAAGTCGGCTGCCTCCCGGCGCATGGCGGCGTCCTCCGACAGCGCGTTGATACCAGGCGAGATGAAGGCGGTGATAGAAGTCCGCTTCAGTCCGATCTCGTCCAGCATGCGTCCGAGCCGGGAATAGTCGTCGGGCGCTCCCCCGAAGATCGGGATCTCGACTCCGTCGTAGCCGGTGGCCTTGATGTCCTCCAGCAGCGCGCGGTGCTGCTCGGTGACGGAGGTCGTCCACAGAAGCATGCAGAAGCCGATCTTCACGTTTGTCCCCCCGCGCTCCCGCTCGCATCGAGCGGGCGCAGCCTACAGAGCCCCGCCCGCGCCCCGCAAGCCGCGTCGGCGCGCGAAATCACGGCTCCTCGGTCTCCGGCCGCATCAGCTGGATCGCGTCGGCCTTCAGCGACACGCCGATCGTGAGGCCCGCCTGAATGCCGTTCCGGCGCGCGACATGAGTGGGGATCGCGCAATGCAGCGGGTGGCCCTCCGGCCCGCCGACCTCGACCACGAGCTCGGTCGTCTCGCCGAGCCGGACGGCGCTACGCACATGCCCCTGCACTGGGTTCTCATGCTCGCCGCGCGACGGGCGATCGCGCCGGTGCACGATGACGTTGTCCGCGGGAATGCACCAGGTCACCGGCTCCCCCGCCGCAAAACCGTCCGCGATGGCAGTCTCCAGCCGATGGCCGCGCCAGCCGATCGACAGGTTCCCGGCCGTCCGCTCGTCCAGCACAACCCCGTCGAAAACGTTGCGGATGCCCACCAGCCGCGCCACCGCCGGCGTCGCCGGGCGCGTCATCACCTCGGTGACGTCGCCCGTCTGCAGGATGCCGCCGCGGTGCATCACGGCGATGCGGTCGGCGAGCCGCGCCGCCTCTTCCAGGTCGTGGGTGACCAGGATCACCGGCATGGAGAGATGGTCGCGGAGCTCGGCCAGCTCGCGCTGCAGCCGGAAGCGCGTCATGCGGTCGACGGCCGAGAACGGCTCGTCGAGGAGGAGCGCGTCGGGCCGGCGGGCGAGCGCCCGGGCGACCGCCACGCGCTGCTGCTGGCCGCCGGAGAGCTCGGCCGGCCGGCGCTCCTCCAGCCCGTCGAGATGGACGCGTGCCAGATAGGCCTTGGCCTCCGCCCGGCGGGACGGAGCCGGGATGTCGGTGAGCGCCTCCATGACGTTCTCCACCGCGGTGAGGTGCGGGAACAGCGCATAGGACTGGAACACCAGCCCCACCCGCCGCCGCCGCGCCGGCACCGCCACGCCCGCCGCCGCGTCGAACCAGATTTTTCCGTTGCAGGCGATCGACCCGCCTTCCGTGTGATAAAGCCCGGCGATGGCGCGCAACGTCGTGGTCTTGCCGCTCCCCGACGGACCGACCAGCGCCAGGATCTCGCCCGGCTCGACCTCCAGCGCCAAATCGAGCGGAATGGGCCGCTGCTGGCGTATGCGTGCGCTGAGGCCCGTCCGGGCCGGCGCCGCCTCAGCCATGGCGCCGGCCGATCCGCTGCGACAGCCCGAAGCTCAGCGCGATTGCCGCAAGCGAGATGAGGAGGAGCACCGCCGACATGCGCGCCGCAGCGACGTCGTCGAAGGCCTGCACCCGGTCGTAGATGGCAATCGCGATGGTGCGCGTCTCGCCCGGAAT
Organism: uncultured Alphaproteobacteria bacterium; assembly: GCA_963846475.1. Taxonomy (GTDB): domain Bacteria; phylum Pseudomonadota; class Alphaproteobacteria; order Rhizobiales; family Afifellaceae; genus DASWJZ01. Next base: position 2,082,867 of record CAWJVZ010000004.1, read on the forward strand.
GCTGCCGCCGACCATGAGGACGACGCCGAACTCGCCAAGCGTGTGGGCGAAGGTCAGCACCATGCCGGTCAAGATGCCCGGCCAGGCGAGCGGCAGCTCGATCCGCCACAGCGCCCGCCGGAACGGCATGCCGCAGCTCGCCGCCGCCTCGCGGAGTTCTGGGCCGATCGCCTCGAAGGCGCGCTGCGCCGGCTGCACGGCGAACGGGATGTTGACGATCACCGAGGCGATCAGCAGGCCCTCGAAGCTGAAGACCAGCGGGCTGCCGAAGATGTCGCGCCAAAGCTTTCCGAGCCAGGCGTTCTGGCCGAAGGCGGTCAGCAGGTAGAAGCCGATGACGGTGGGCGGCAGGACGAGCGGCAGAGCCAGCGCCGCCTCCACGACGCTGCGCCCGCGCATCCGGGTCACCGCCAGCCAGCGCCCCATTACCACGGCGACGGGCAGCAGGACGAGCATCGTCAGCCCGCCGAGCTTTAGCGAAAGGGAGAGCGCCGTCCAGTCCACTACATGGTCTCGCCGGGCAGCACGAAGCCGTAGCGCTTCAATATCTCCCGGCCCGGCGGCGACGCCACGAAGGCGTAGAACAGCCGCGCCGTCTCGCCGGCGCCCTTCACGAGCGCCATGCGCTGGCGGAGCGGCTGGTGCCAATCGCCGGGGATGAGCTGGTACTCGGCGCGCGCCGCGATCTTTGGCGAGAGCGCCAGCGAATAGGCGATGATGCCGCCCTCCGCGTCGCCCGACGTCGCGAATTGCGCCGCCTGCGAGACGTTCTCGCCGAGCACCAGCCTGCCTCGGAGCTGATCCCACAGGCCGGCATGGCGGAGCGCCTCCTCGGCGCGGCGGCCATAGGGCGCATGCTCCGGATTGGCGATGGCGAACTTTTTCACGCGCCCGTCGGCGAGCGCGTCCTTGAGATCCTTCAGCGTGCCGTCGGGCTTCAGCGGCGATCCCTGCGGCACGACGATGACGATTCTGCCGACGGCATAGAGGTCGCCCTCGCTCTCCGTCAGCCCCTCGCTCGCCAGGTCGAGCACGAATGTCTCGTCGGCGGACAAAAACATCTGGAACGGCGCGCCTTGCCGGATCTGGCGGAGGAAATTGCCCGACGAGCCGAAGGCGACCTTCACCTCGCGCCCCGTCGCGTCCTTGAACGCGGCCGCGGCCTCTTCCAGCGCGAATTGCAGGTCCGACGCGGCGGCGATGTTCGGCACGTCCTCAGCGCGCGCCGCGTTCGCGCCTATCCCCCACCCGATGAGAAGCGCCGCCAGGAGCAGGCGGGCTCGCTTGAACATGATCATCCCCCACGCGCGGAAGGCGCAAAGGCTAGCGGTTGAATTGCCGCGGGCACATCAAAAAGTTTTCGCCCGCGCCGGCCCGCTGCAGAATCCACTGGCCGCTCGAAGGGGAACCGGCACGGCCGGCAGGTCCAGCGCGACCAGGGCGATCCCCTCCCCCTTGCGGGGAGGGGCTAGGGGAGGGGTAGCGCCGTCGCTAGGGGCGAGCCACCCCCGCCCCCGGCCTGGCGCCAAAAACCCTCCCCCCTTGTGGGCTACCGGATTCACACATTTCTGAGGAGCCATCCGTGTTTCATGGCGTGGTAGCGGATGAGCCCGTTGAAGATGACGACGGGTCCTGGCTTGCCGTAATAGCCGGTCCACCCGCCGAGGCGGGCGAAGACCCAGCTGACGAAGGCGAGCGAGCCTTTCGGGTGGGGGTTTTTCTGCCGTTCGGTTTTGCCTTCAAGGCTTTCGCTCACCGCCTCCAGGATCGGCTGCTCGTCCGGGTCGAAGGCGTCCTGGAGCGGCCGCCGCCCAGCGGCGTCGCGCTCGCGCACGAGCTGAAGGACGATGATTGCGGCAATCAGGGCGGCGGCGGCCAGCTTCTCGAACGGCTCCTCGTCGGCGATGCGCAGTGCTTCGATGTCGAAGCCCTTAGTCTTGAGGGTGCGGAACAGCTGCTCGATGGTCCAACGCTCACGGTAGAAGCCGACGATGCGGCGGGCGTCGGCGATGTCGTTGACGGCATGGCTGGTGAGGAGGAGCCAGTGCGCGGCGGCGGCGCCTTCAGGCGGCTCGATCTCGCGCGAGGCGACGAGCGTCAGCCGCACGCTGTTCGGCAGGGCGGCGCGGTCACCCGGCCGGCGGTTCTGCGGAGCGGCGATCTCCACCTCGGCGAAGCGAAGGGAAAGGGTGGCGGTGCGCGCCTTGCGGCCGGGGGCGGCGGGAAGCTCGACTGTCATGCGGCCGGCCTCCGGCAGCGTCTCGGCCCGGGCGAACAGGCGGGCGCCGTCGGCGAGCGAGCGGTCCTGGCCGGCGCGGATCAGCACCTCGACGCCGCACGGCTTGAGCACGAAGTCCTCATAGATGTCGCCCTCGCGATCGGCGACGACGGTGACCCGCGCCGCCCCCGCCTCGATCAGCTCGGCGGCGCGCTCCGCTCCCGCCAGCCAGCGCCGGCTCTGTTTCTCGGCAAAGCCGCGCTCTTTGCGCCGGTGCCGGTCGCCTTCACCCATCGGCAGGAACTCGGCATGCACCAGCCCAAGCAGAGAGCCGGTGAGCGCATCCACGGCGATGGTGGGATGCAGCGCGATGCCGCTGCCGTCCGCTGCCATGCGCACCGTGGTGGTGTCCTGGATGGCCAGAACATGCCGTCCCGCCACCCCGCTTGCAGTGCGCCGGGCGGCGCTCGCCACCATCTCGGCGACGGTCACCGCAGAATTGCGCAGGAAGCGGGTGATGCGCATCTCGCCGGCGCGGTCGCCCCCCAGCCGGCGCACCCGCGCCGGCCCTCCAGCAACCAGCCGCTCCAGCAGGAAGACCCCCCTTTTTGCAGCCGGCGGTCGCCAAACCGACCGAGCCCCATCGCGTCCATTGCAATGCTCCGCTCCAAGCGAATCACCGCCAGAGCGAGTCAGAACCACCCCCGCCGCGCAACCCCATTCAAAAGATGTGTGAATGTCGTAGCCTTGTGGGGGAGGGTGCCCCTCGCGTTAACGCGAGGGGCCGGAGAGGGGTGGATCAGTGTGGCGCGAAGCACCACGCAACAGGCGCGACCAGCGTCCGCCCTCCGTCGCACCTCCAAGTGTCGCGATCAATTCCGGCGCGCAACCGCGGCCCCCTGTGCCTGTCCGGGATTGGCCCGAAAGCGGCCGGTGCGCTTCGCGTAGCCAAAGCCAACAAGCGCACATCGAACTCTATTGGCTCGCTGGGCGGCGCTGCCGCTTGCCGCCGTCATCGCGCCAGCGGTTCTGCACCCACATCCACTCGCCCGGCCGCTCGCGGATCCAGGCGTCGAGCTGGTCCGTGAGCGCCTGCGTCGCTGCCGCAACGTCCGCCTTTGGGTCGTCGGTGACGGGCACAGGGATCTCCACCAGCTCCAGCCGGAAGCGGCTGCCCGGCAACCGGCTGGGGCGCCCCGCAATCAACGGGATGCCCAGCCGGCGCGCCACCATTGCGGGAAACGGATTCGCCAAAGTGGGCCTGCCGAAGGCCGTGACGGGAATGCCGCGGCCCTCGCGGCTGTCCACAAGCATGCCGATGGCGTTGCCGTCGCGCAGCCATTCCATGATGCGCCCGGGCGTCTTCAGGCCTTTGGTGAACAGCCCGCCATTGAACACGTGCCGGCGCAAGGTTGCGACTTAGGCATCGGCGAGCGGATTGCTGAGCTCCTGGTAGAGGCCTGCAACTGCGCGATAGCGGCGGAGCGGGAATGCGGCGAGCTCCCAGTTCGCCGCATGCATGGACGTTCCGATAAAACCGCCCGGGGCCCGCAGCCGTTTGTCGAGCTCGGAGCTGACGGCGAGTTCGTGACGGCTCGGCTCGGCGACGATGCGGTCGATGAGGAAGCCTTCCGCAAATGTGCGGCCGAGATTGTCCCATTGCTGCGCCGCGATTTCGCTTGCGCTCCGCCGGGTCGAGGTCGGGGAAGGCAAGTTCGAGATTGCGGAGCGCCCGCTGGTGGCGGCTCGTAAAGGGTCCAACCAGCCGCCAAGCGGCCCCGACCAGGGCTGAGCCCACACTCAAGGGCAAAATGCGGAGGAGCGCGGCCAGGCTTCGCATCGCCGCATATTCGATGCGGTCGCGGATCGGCACCTCGCCGCGGCGGCGCTGCTCCTTCCTTGCCTGGACCTTGCTCGCGCGCTTCCGCATTGACCCGTTGTAACGCGGCTGGCCTTCTCAGCAATCAGGCCTATCCTTCGCTCGGACAATCTCCTGGTCAAGCAGAGAGCCGCGCCTTCTCGGCTTCAAGCCATTGCTGGCCCGCGCCTTCGCTTCGCAAACGATCGGCAACCTTAGGCTACCGTTCAGCTGCGGATGGTCGCGCTATTCGGCGGCCTCGACCTGCGGCGCCTCGGCCACCCGCCGCTTAGCCCGTTCCTTGCGGCCATCCGCCTGCCGACGCGCCTTCTCCACCGCGGCTCGCGCGGATTCATTGAGATCGAACATCTCCAGCGTCTCGGCTTCGGCGTCGGTCACTCTGGAGATCGCGAAATCGCGATAGGACCGGTTCGCCGGGTCCTTCTGCAGGCGCCTTCGCATGCGGTGGATCTTCCATCCATACGCCGCGAACCGCCAATATTTGACGAGCGTCTCCGCCGCGTGCTGCGGGTAGAACAGCACGGCGGGCACGCGCGGCAGCTCCGGCCGCCTTTGTGACCGGTCTTTCCTACGTAGATAGCCGCATTGCTGCGGATGCACGCCCTCGAAATTCATGGCGCCGTAGATCTGCAGCACGGAGCGCCAGATGTTCACCGGCTTGATGCCGTAGGCGATGTTCCGCTTCATCAGCCGCTCGACGTGCTCGTCGGAATAGTACCAGTTCCACACGTCGTGATAGGCCTGCTGCCACTCGGCCGCGGTCATCTTCGGATGGGCGACCGTGACGTTCTCCAGATCGTATTTGTTGAGGTCCGGATCCATCCAGACGCCGTTGTCGATGTTGACCTTGTGGTCCTCCGAGCCCGGCAGCGGCGTCAGCATGGTGAATTCCAGGAGGTCCACCGGCAGCTCCCGCTGCACGATCTCCACGTCGCGGCGGATCGTCTCCGGCGTGTCGCCCGGCAGGCCCATGATGAAGCCGGCATAGGTGACGATCCCGGCCTCCTTCCAGGCCTGGAACATCTTTCGGTACTCGGTGATGCGGTTCTGGTTCTTTTTCATGTGAACCAGGTTGTCGGGGTTGATGCTCTCCAGCCCGATGAAGGCGTAGCGGCAGCCGGCCCGTGCCGCCTTTTCGATGAAGTTCGGGATCTGGTGGGCGAGAGTATCGACCTGGATTAGGAAGGTGATCTCAAGGCTGGCGGAGGCGCGAAGCTCGATGATGCGGTCGAAGATGGCTTCCCAGTTCCTGTTGCGGGCAAAATTGTCGTCGGTGATGAAGAACCGCGAGATGCCCTGCGCGGCATTTTCGCGGATGATTTTTTCGATGTCGTCGGCGCCGCGCCAGCGCGATTTGCGCCCCTGCACGTTGATGATCGTGCAGAAGGAGCACTGGAACGGGCAGCCGCGGCCCGCGTCGAACGACGACAGCTTTCCGTCGTAGCGTTGCACCAGCCGCTCCGGCAGGCAGGGAATTGTCTGGCCCTCAAGGTTCGGCAGGTCGTCCATGTGATTGTAGACCGGCTTCGCCGTGCCGGCATGGACGTCCAGGAGGAACGGCTCGAACTGCTCCTCCGCCTCGCCGGCAAAAAGAATGACGCCGAGATCGACCGCCTCCTTGAGGTCCGGCGTCAGCTCTTTCAGCATCGCCAGGCAGCCGCTGACATGGAATCCGCCGATAGCCACTTGCACCCCGCGGGCACGGAACTGACGGGCGAGCGCCATGGCGCGCGGGAACTGGTTCGACTGAACGCCGACCAGACAGACGATGCCGGTATGGCCCGGCGCCTTGATGCGGGCCGCGATCTTGTCGACTGGGATCGTGGTGTTCATCTCGTCGAAGGCATCGACCTCGATGGCGGTGTTTTCGCCGAGAATTCTCCGTTCCGCGCAATCCTTGGCGATGGCGTAGAGACAGGCCATCGAGTTCGACGGAATCCATGCCCTCCACCACTGGATCACGTAACCGTCGCGGTCGTAGTGCGAAGGCTTGACGATCTCGATGTGAAATGTGGCCATGCCCTAAGCGGCTCAAGATTGTTCGCGTTCCGCCTCCTATAGCAGATTTTCCTCGTTTGGTGACCCCTCCCCTTGGATGGCGGCGGTGCGCCGTTTCGGGCTGGATGTATGCTAATTGGCTTGGCGGGAATGAGCGCATACCAGACCATTCGGCGGTAATCCTAGTTCTGCTCCTGGCGCTTCCCTGACCGATCACGGCGCAGCGTCCGCTTTGGAGCAGCAGTTGCACCGCACGATTCGGCCGAGATGGGGCGCATATCGGACGCGAACACCCAGGCGCCGATAACTGGGCCCCTCACCCCATCATCCGATCTACCGCCTCGTGCGGATCGAAGCCGATCGCCTTGGCGAGCGCGAGCAGCTCCACCAGGTCGACGCGGCGCTGGCCCCGCTCGATGTCGGCCACGAGCGATTGGTGACGGCCGACGCGTGCCGCCACGTCAGCCTGGGTGAGACCGGCGGCCTTGCGCTTCTCGACGAGAAACACCCGCAGGGCTTCGTGCCCGGGGGAACGCAAGGTACGCGGCATCCCGCCTCCTTTTCCGGAGGCGGGTGCGTTAAGTCAGGCTACCGTTAATCGAAAAGGTCGATTAAAAGGGCTATCGAATCGAAAATCCCGATTTGCCGGCTGTGCAGGAAACCTGAGACTGCGCCATGGACTGGGAGCTCGCGAAGGAATTGCGCGAGGCGGGGTTCCCGCAGCAGCCGCGGCACAATTCTGTCGCCGACCCCGAGAACCCTGAGGACGTCGCGACGGGTCCCGGACCTCCCCCTTCTCGTCGACGCCTGCTGCGATTTTCTGGGCGGCTTCTCGCGCGGCGACGATTGCTGGCGGGCGCACGCCCGCGCGCCCTTATGCGAAGGCGCCACGCTCGCCGAGGCGGTCGCGCGGCTGTGGCTCCTGCGCCAGCGGAGCGCCCAGGCGGATCTTCGCACGTTGGCCGCCGATCTCGACCGCCTCCGCTCCCAGGCGCAAGCGCTCCAAACCGTGCTCCTCCCTATCTCATCGACATGGCGCTCCTGGAGGCCCAGCGCCTCCTCCGCGACGGCGAGTGAGTCGGACTCCCTCCCCTCCCCTTGGGGAGATCGTTGCGAAATTGGCCAGTTGTAGTGGTTGCTGGCTTGAGGCGGTGTTTTGCCGGTTCGGCAGGTGGATTTGAGGCCTTTGTTCCGGGTTGGTTCGGGGCCATTGGGCATCGCGGGCAGGATTTGGGCGCACATCGCCCGTCAGCCGGAAAGCTTGAGCGAGCGGGTCATGTTGTAGGCGAGCGCGACGAGGTGCAGATGCGCCGTGTTCTTGGCAAGGCCGACATAACGGACGCGGTCGAAACCCATCCAGCGCTTGAGCGTGGCGAAGACCCCTTCTATCTGCGCCCTGACCGGCGCAATCAATCCGTTATGGCGCTTCTGCGAAGCGCGCAGCGGCGGCCCCCCGCCCCAGCTTTTGTGCATGATGCGGTCCTTGATGCGCAGCTCCTGCAGCCATTGCCGCCGCTGCCGCTTGGCATAAGCCTTGTCGGCGTAGATCGCCGCTTCGTCGCGGCAAACGAGCGCATCGGCCACCACCGTCTCGTTGACGTTAGCCGGCGTCAGCTGGAGCCTGCGGATCAGCCGTGTGTCGACGTCCACGCCGGCATGCGCCTTGTAGCCGTAATGGGTGCCGCGCTGCCCCTTGCGCGCGGTCAGCGCCGCATCGCCATCGACGGCAGGCACGGCCTCCTCCGACGCGGCGCCGCTGCGGCCCGGCCGATACGGCGTCGCCACCAGAGTGGCGTCGATCATCGTGCCGCGCTTCAACAGAAGACCGCTGCGTTCCAGCTGGCGCTCGAACTCGGCAAACAGCTTCTCCGCCAGACCCGCCTCCGACAAGCGGTTGCGGAAGCGGCACAGCGTCGTGTGATCGGGTGCCGCATCCTGCAGCGACAGGCCCAAGAACCGCCGGAACGACATGCGGTCGTTCACCGCCTCCTCCAGCTCGGCATCCGACAGCCGGTACCATTGCTGCAACAACAACGCCTTGAACATCAGCAGAGGATCGAAGGGCGGCCGCCCCGCCGCTTCCGGCTTGAGCCGCCCAAGCAGCTTCTCGAAGCGATACCACTTCACCGCCTGCGCCAGCTTCTCCAGCGCCTCGTTGCGTCCCACTTGCGAGGCCACCAAAGCCTCCGACAAGCTCAGCTGATCGCGACCGGCCATGCCATGGCTCCCGAAAAGCATTCCTGCTCCCCGTTGAATCACAACCACAGAAATTCGCAACGATCCCCTTGTGGGGAGGGGCTGGGGGAGGGGTCGTCTCACGTCGAGCACGGCATCGAAGACCCCGCCCCGTACCCCTCCCCCTTGTGGAGACCTCTGCGAAAAGGGCGTCGTGAGGGTGCGCAGGCTTGTTCGGCAGCGTGGGAGGCGGATCGGCGCTGGTTTGGGTCGGCATGGCTGGCCGGCTCGCTGCGTCTCAGGCGGTGAGCGCCAGAGCGCGCCTGAGATTGAAGGCGATGGCGAGGAGGTGGAGCTGGGTGGTGTTGGCGGCGAGCGAGAAGTAGCGAACCTGCCGGTAGCCGTAACTTCGCTTCAGCGTCCCGAACACCCGCTCCACGGCGGCGCGGATCGGCGAAATCAGCAAGTTGCGCCGCGCCTGCCAACGCGGCAGGCCGGCCTGGTTCTTGTGCGAGCGGTGCATGATGCGGTCCTTGATGCCGGCCGCCTTCAGCCGCGCCCGCCGCTGCTTGTGCTCGTAGGCCTTGTCCGCATAGACGGCGGCTTCGTCGCCACAGACCAGCCGATCGGCGACCTCGCTCTCGTAGATCTTCGCCGAGGTCAGCTCGACGCGGCGGATCAGGCCGGAGCCGCAATCGACGCCGACATGCGCCTTGTAGCCGAAATGGCTGGTGCCGCCGCGGCGGGTCCAGTCGGCATCGGGGTCGACCTCGCTCCTGGCGCCGGCGGCCGCCTCGCCGCTCGGCTTGGCTGCCTGCGCCTTGACCAGGGTCGCATCGATCAGCGTGCCGGAGCGCACGATCAGGCCGCGCTCCTGCAGCTGGCGCGCCACCAGAAGGAATGCCTGCTCCGCCAGGCCCGCCTCGCTGAGATCGTTGCGGAACCGGCACAAGGTGGTCTCGTCGGGCGTGCGCTCGTCGAGGCGGAAGCCACAGAAGCGGCGGAACGACAGCCGGTCCGACAGCGCCTCCTCCAGGCCGGGATCGGACAGCCCATACCATTGCTGCAGCAGCAGCGCCCGCAACATGGCCATCACCGGATAGGGCGGCCGCCCGGCCGCGCCCGGCCGCAGCGGCTTCAGCAGCTTCTCCAGCGCCGCCCAGTCGAGCAGATCGGAAATTCCCTCCAGCCGCCGGTTGCGTCCCGCATCCGCCGCCAGAAACGCCTCGGCAAAACCAATCTGGTCCTTGCTCATCGCCGTCCGCCCGCCGCGATTCACCTGAGAGAAGTGAATCACGGCGTGCCGCGCAAGGCCAGTTTTGCAGAGGTCTCCCACGGGGGAGGGGCTGGGGGAGGGGTCGTCAAACGTCGAGCACGGCATCGGAGACCCCGCCGCGGCGCGCCCCCCTCCCCCTCGTGGGGAGGGGCTGGGGGAGGGGTCGTCTCACGTCGAGCACGGCATCGAAGACCCCGCCCCGTACCCCTCCCCACAAGGGGGAGGGGAAATTTGCGCCGCCTCAGGCGATCCGCTTCAGCCAGTCATGGACGGCGGTGACGTCGGGCAGGCGGTAGGCCGCCTCGGTGACGCCCGGCCCGACCTTGATGCCGAAGCCGCCGGCCTTGGCGGCGGCGCGAAAGCCGTCCTCGTCGGTGGTGTCGTCGCCGATGAAGACCGGCAGCCGTCCGGCAAAGGGCTCCAGATCGCCGAAAAGCTGCAGCGCCAGCGCCTTGCTGATGCCGCGCTGGCGGATCTCGAAGATGGCGTGGCCCTCCAGCGCATGCAGGTCCGACAGCCCGGCCACCGCCTCCTGCGCAAGCCGCTCGGCGCGCTCGCGCTGCTCCGGATGCAGGCGGAAATGCAGCACCAGCGCGCCGCCCTTGTCCTCCACCAGGAGCGGATCGTCCGGCCGCAGGAGATGCGACAGGCGCCGGCGCGCCTCGTCGAGGTCGGGCGTCGCCGGCTGCTTGCGAAAATCGCCGGCGGCGGGGCGGAATTCTTGCCCGTGCACGCCCGATGCCGGCAGCTTCAGCGGCGCCAGAAAACCGTCGATGTCGGCGATTTTTCGGCCCGACACCATGGCGAGCGCGCCGCCGAGGCGCCGGCTCAGCCGCTCCAGCAGAGCCTTGCTGCCCGGCCGCAGTTCCACCGAATCCGGCGTCGGCGCGAAATCGACGAAGGTGCCGTCGAAATCGAGGAAAAGCGCATGGCGACCGGGGTCGAGGCCCGGCGGCGCACGGTCGGCCAAGGCTTTTGCGCTCGCGCCGGGATCCTGGTGGAAGTCGGGGGCCGGAACGGGAGGGAGCGACCGCGCTGCCATGGCGTCACTCGGCGCCGACCGCCCGCAGCATCGCCTTGGTGATCGACTGTTTTAAAGTGAAATAGCCGTCCCAGGGATCGCCGACCGTCCGCGCCCGCTCCGGCATGGTCGCGACCGTAAAGATGTTGGCGCCGGCAACGCTCTCCGCCTCCTCCCAGGTGATCGGCGCCGCGACCGGGGCATTGTCGCGCGAGCGCGTCGAATAGGGGGCTATCGCGGTGGAGCCGCGCTCGTTGCGGAGGTAGTCGACAAAAATGCGGCCCTTGCGGCGGGCCTTGGTCATGACCGACACGTAGCGCTCCGGCGCCTCATCGGCGAGCTTGACGGCGAATGCCTTGCAGAACGCCTTCACCTCAGGCCATTCGAGCCGGCGCTGCAGCGGCGCCACGACGTGAAAGCCCTTGCCGCCGGAGAGCATCGGAAACGTTTTTAAGCCGATATCCTGGAGGCGGTCGCGGAGGTCGAAGGCGGCGCGGCGGACGTCCTCGAAGCCGAGCCCGACATCCGGGTCGAGGTCGAAGACGATGCGGTCCGGCTTCTCCAGCTGGTCGACGCGCGAGCCCCAGATGTGGAACTCCAGCACGCCCATCTGCACGCCGGCGATGAGGCCCTTGAGGTCGTTGATGTAAAAATATTCCTCGGTCTCGCCCGAGCCTTCGGTGATCATCACCCGCTTCAGCTCGGCCGGAAAGCCGCCGCTGTCGTGTTTCTGGTAAAAACACTTGTGGCCCTGTCCCTGCGGGCAGCGCACCAGGCTGAGCGGCCGACCGTCCAGATGCGGCAGCATCAGCTCGGCGATCGCCTCGTAATAGCCGACGATGTCGGCCTTGGTAAGACCCTGGCGCGGGAAGACGATCTTGCGCGGGCTGGTGATGCGGATTCCGGCGCGGACGATTTCGTCGCCGTCGTCACCCACCGCGCTCGCCGATCCGGCGTCGGCTCCTCGACATGCACCTCCTTCGCCGACTTGTCCTCGCGCAGACCCTGGAAGGACGGGTGCCGCAGGATGCCGTCGGAGGTGAATTCCGTGAAAGCGATCTCGCCGACCAGCTTCGGCTCGACCCATTTGGAGCGGCGCACCTCGCGCGGCACCTCGGCGAAGGGCGAATCCTTGCGGGCGAGCTTTTTGAAGCGGGCGCTGAGCTCCGCCAGAGCCTTGTCGTCGAAGCCGGTGCCGACCCGGCCCCGGTAGACGAGCTTGCCGTCCTCCCAGGTGCCGACCAGCAGCGACTTGAAGCCGTTCCGCTTGTCGGACGGCGTCCAGCCGCCGATGACGAACTCCTGGCGCCGCCCGCACTTGATCTTCAGCCAGGCTCTTGGCGCGGCCGCTCCGGTACGGGCGCGCTCGCCTTCTTGGAGACGATGCCCTCGTGCCCGGCGTCGCAGATGTTCTTGAGCACCGCCTTGCCCTCGCCGCGGATATGCACGCTGAGATGAATGGCGCTGCCCTGCGGCAGATCGTCGAGGAGCGCCTGCAGCCGGTCCTTGCGCTCCAGAAGCGGCTTGCCGGTGATGTCCTCGCCGCCTTCCTCGAGGAGGTCGAAGGCGAAGAACTGCAGCGGCGCATCGTCCTTCAGCGCCTTCTGCAGGGTGGAAAAATCCGGGCGGCCGTCCGGCGCGAAGGCGACGATCTCGCCGTCGATCAGCACGGCCGGCAGGTCCATGGCGCGGACCGCCTCGGCGACGCCGCGGAATTTTTTGGTCCAGTCCTGGCCGCTGCGCGTATAGCAGCGCACCTCGCTGCCGTTCGCGGCGATCAGCGTGCGATAGCCGTCGAATTTCATCTCGTGGACCCAGTCCGGCCCCTCGGGCGGCTCCTCGACCAGGGTGGCGAGCTGGGGCGGGCGGAATTGCGGCGTCGCCAGATCATTTCGCGCGGCGCGGCGCCGCTGCGGCTTCGCCGGCGCTTCGCGTCTTCGGCGGACGATTCGAATGCCAGACGGCGGAATCGCCGTGCGCGATCTCGTCCATCGTCCGGCCCGATTCAACGCTGGTGGAGTATTCCTCGAGCAGCCGATCGCTCTCGTCCACGTATTCGTCGCGCTCCTTGATCAGCAGCCAGTTCTCGCGCTTCTCGCCGCGCCGGCGGCGGCATCCTGACCAGCATCCAGCCGCCCTTCAGCCGCTCGCCTTTCAGCCGGAATTTGAGACGGCCCTGCTCCAGGCCTTCATGCGGATCGCCCACCGGCTCCCAGGCGCCGCGGTCCCACAGCATCACCGTGCCGCCGCCATATTCGCCCTTGGGAATGGTGCCCTCGAAGCCGCCGTAGTCGAGCGGATGGTCCTCGCGTGCGCACCGCAAGCCGCCGTTCGGCGGGATTGAGGCTGGGCCCCTTGGTGACGGCCCAGCTCTTCAGCACGCCGTCGAGCTCCAGGCGGAAATCGTAATGGAGCCGCGTCGCTGCGTGCTTTTGCACGACGAAGCTCCGGCCCTGCCGCGCCACGACCTTGCCGGCGGGCTCCGCCGTCTTGGCAAAATCCCGCTTGCGGCGATATTCGACGAGGCTGTCGGCTTCGGCCCTCACAGCCATCGCTCAGGCCGACTTGCGTGCTTTCTGGGCAGGTTTGGCCCGCGCGCCGCCCTTGGAGGCCGATTTGGCTGCGTCCGCGGGGCTTAGAACCCGTGGCCGATTTCGGCGCGGCCTTGCTTGCGCCGTTGGTCTTGCCGCTGGACTTGCCGTCTGCACGGCCGCCGCCCTTGGAGGCGCCGCCGGGGCCCTCGAGGCTCTGCTTCAGCGCCGCCATAAGATCGATGACGTTGCCGCCGCTCGGCCGCTCGTCCTCCGTCTCCACCTTCGGCGCCTTGCCCTTCAGGCGCTGGTCGATCAGCGAGCGAAGCGCCTTGGTGTAGTGGTCCTTGAAGGCGGCCGCGTCGAACGGCGCGGTCTTGCGCTTGATGAGCTCCTGGGCGACAGCGAGAAGGTCCTGATCGGCCCGTTCGTCGCTGATCTCCGCGAAATACGGGTCCGCCTTGCGGATCTCCTCCTCGTAATGCAGCGTCTCCAGGAGCAGGCCCTTGCCGCATGGCTTCAGCGCCGCGATGTGCTCCTTGCCGCGCATGGCAAGCTGGCCGAGGCCGACCATCTGGCTCTCGCGGAGCGCGTCGCGGATCACCCGGTAGGCGTCCTCGGCGAGCTCGTCCTGCGGCACGACGAAATAGGGCTTGTCGAAATAGAGCGGCTCGATATCGCAGGCGCCGACGAACTGCGTCAGGTCGAAGGTTTTCTTGGTCTCCAGCCGCACCGCGTCGATGTCCTCTTCGCTGAGCAGCACGTAGCGGCCCTTCTCATACTCGAAGCCTTTCAGAATCTCGTCGGTGTCGACCGGGCCGACGCCGGCGACGACCTTCTGGTAATGGATCGGCTTGCCGGTCGGCTCGTGAATCTGGCGGAAGGAGATTTTTTCGGTCGTCTTGGTCGCCGTGTAGAGCTCGACGGGGATGGAGACGAGCGAGAGCCTGATATGGCCTTTCCAGGTCGGGCGGGCGGCGGGCATGGGAGGGCCTGAGGACGCAGTTACGGAACAGAGTGCACAACGACTCGACAGGTCCCAGCGTTCCGTTCAGCCGGCAAACCATTGTGCCGGCTCCAGCTTAGGCGCCGGCCGCTTGCTCCCGGCGGCCCTGCGGCATCTGCACGATGTAGGCGCCGGGTACCACGAATTCGCAGCTCAGTCCCACCGGCAGCCAGCGGACATTGGCAGTCCCGCCGAGCTGGTCGGGGATGTTGCGTTCGATCACCTGAGTGCCGAAGCTCCGCCGCGACGGGGGGGACACAAGCGGGCCGTTCCGCTCCGCCCAGGCGAGGCGAAGGTCCCCGGCCGGGTCCAGCCACCAGCGGACATCGACGCTGCCCTCGGGTGTGGACAGCGCGCCATGCTTGGCGGCGTTGGTTGCAAGCTCGTGCAGCAGGATGCCGATCACCTGGGCGGCGGCCGGAGAAACCCAGACGCGCGGCCCTTCGACCGTGGCGCGGCCCTCTCGGTCGCCGAACGTCTCCAGGCCGCTCGTCGCCAGCGTGCGGAGCTCGGCGCCCTCCCAGCGGTTCTCGGCAACTTGGCTGTGCACGCGCGCCAAAGCCTTGATGCGTCCTTCGACGGCGGTGATGAAATCGGGCAGCGTGTCGGCGCGTGTGAGGCGGAGGATCGCCTGGGCCACGGCCAGCACGTTCTTGGCACGGTGGTCGAGCTCGCTCATCAGCAGCCGCAGCCGCTGTTCGGCCAGCCGCCGCTCCGAGATGTCGCGCGAGATTTTCGACGCGCCGATCATCCGGCCGTGGCCATCGTAGATCGGCGATACGGTGAGCGAGATGTCCTTAATCGAGCCGTCCTTGTGCCGGCGCTGCGTTTCGTAGTGCTCGACACGCTCGCCGCGGCGGATCCGCTCCAGGATGGCGAGCATATCGCTTTCCCGGCCCGGCACGGCGATGACGAAGATCGGCTTGCCGATCATCTCGTCGGCGGAGTAGCCGAACAGTCGTTCGGCGGCGGCGTTCCAGCTGGTGACGATGCCGTCGAGGTCTTTGCTGATGATCGCGTCGTCCGACGAGTTGACGATCGCCGCGAGAAGCCCGCGTTGAGCGCGCCCGCGCTTCTCCTCGCCGATGTCGCGGGCGATCTTGGACGCGCCGACCACGCGCCCCTCCACATCGTGGATCGGCGATACCGTCAGCGAGATGTCGAGGAGATGGCCGTCCTTGTGGCGGCGCTGCGTCTCGAAATGATAGACCCGCTCGCCCTTCGAGATGCGCCGGATGATGTCGGCCATCTCGCCTTCGCGGCCGGGCGGCGCAATGGTGGAGATATGCCGGCCGATCACCTCCTCGGCCGTATAGCCGAAGAGCTCTTCCGCGGCGCTGTTCCAATCCGTGATGATGCCGTTCAGGTCCTTGCCGATGATCGCGTCGTCGGAGGAGCCGACGATGGCGGCAAGGCGCGCATTGGCGAGAAAGTCGGTCGGCTTGTCCACGGCACCTCCCTGGGAGAGCCGGTTTAGTGTTTCGGCCCCGGCACTTCAAGAACTTGGCTGGATAGGGGCTGAGCGGATCATCCCGGCGCGCTACGCGTTTCCGCCCGGCGGGATTCTGGCATGGCTGAGCACGGCGACATCCACATCGGCATATCGGGCTGGCGCTACCGCGGGTGGCGCGGCGTGTTCTATCCTGAAAAGATGCCGCAGCGGCGCGAGCTCGCTTTCTGCGGCGAGACTTTTCGCGCGCTGGAGATCAACGGCACCTTCTATTCGCTGCAGCGGCCGGAATATTTCGAGGCCTGGGCGGCCGCTGTGCCGGACGATTTCACATTCGCGATCAAGGGCTCGCGGTTCATCACCCATGCCAAGAAGCTCATCGACATCGAAGCGCCGCTCGCCAATTTTTTTGCCCAGGGGCTCCTGAAGCTCGGGCCGAAGCTCGGCCCCTTCCTGTGGCAATTCCCGCCCATCTTCCGCTTCGATCCGGCCCGGCTGGAACGCTTCTTCAAGCTGCTGCCGCGCGATACGGAGACCGCGGCCCGGCTGGCCTGCCTCCATGATTCGCGCGTCGCCGGGCGGGCCTGCACCGAAGCCGACGCCAAGCGGCCGCTTCGCCACGCCGTGGAAATCCGCCATCAAAGCTTCGTCGATCCGGCCTTCATCGAACTGCTGCGCGCCTATGACATCGCACTGGTCTGCGCCGACACGGTGGAATGGCCGCTCCTGATGGATGTGACCTTCGACTTCGTCTATTGCCGGCTGCACGGCTCCGAACAGCTCTATGTCAGCGGCTACGACGACGAGGCGCTGGAGGCCTGGGCGGAGCGGGTTGTCGCCTGGGCGCGCGGCGGCGAGCCGGCGGATGCGATCCGCGCCGATGGGCCCGCGCCGCCTCTGCCGCAGCGCGACGTGTTCGTTTTCTTCGACAACGACGCGAAGGTGCGCGCGCCGTTCGACGCCTTGGGGCTGATCGCCAGGGTGGAGCGGCGGCTGAACGAAAAGCTGGCGGCCTGAGGCGAAAACAGGAAAGGCGTCGATTGGACGAGCCAATCAACGCCTCCCTGTCAGCCCGGGTCCGTGGCTTCGCGCCTTTCGGCACAAAACCCCATCGCCTGGGTCTGAACCTGGCGCCTCAGCGCTAAGGTCCAGGCTTCGGCATAATCCTTGCGGATCTGCCAGACCATCGAACGGATTGACCGCCGTTCATGGAGCATCGGGCCACCTGAAGCGCGGAGCGCATTGCTGCGGCACCTTGCCGGTCAGGTGAACCGCGGGGCATCCGGGTTCCGACTTGCGTCGTAAGAGCCGGCGCGGTCGAGAGATCCAAACGTGTCGTCCGACTTGCCCGTTGTCGAACCGTCTGCCCTCTCACAATCTCGATGCTCTGCCCAAAAACGCCCGCCGTCGAGGGCTGGAATTTCGTCCTCTGTGAAGAGCGGGGATAGCGGGACTGAAATCCCGGCAAACGCCGGATCAGCGCCGCTCGAAACGCACCGAGACGCTGCCGAGCGGCCCGACATCGAAGGCGATTTCCTCATCGTCCGCATCGAGTTGGATCGGCGGCACGACGGATCCGGCGATGATGAAATCGCCGGCCCGCAATTTTTCTCCCGAGCGCGCCAGAAGATCGGCGACGTAGCGGACGATCGGGACGATTCTTCCGGCATTGGCCTGCAGGTCCGACGTCGCCGCTGCTTCAGTGCCGTTACGGCGCACCCGGCCGGTGAGGCCTTCGACGTTCCCGCCGGCGAAGGCGGTGCCGGCCGCACCCAATATGACGTGGCGGTGAAAGACATTGCCCGCCAGGATGGCTGTGACGTCCTCGACCGCAGGGTCGGGATCGACCAGCTCGATCGCCGGAGCAAGGGCGGAAATCGCTGCCCGGGCCGCCGCTTCGTCAGCGTCCGCAGCAAGGTCCCGACCCATCTCTACGGCGATCTCCGGCTCGGCCGCGGGCCTGCTCCAGCGGGCGAGCGACACCGTGCCGCCGGATGGCACAAGGCCGCGGTCGGTTAGGAAGCCAACGAGCGGCGCCGCCAGCCCAAAACGCTGCATCGCGGCCTGGGTGCCGAAGCCGACCTTCCAGCCGATCGGCCTGTCGCCTACGCGAAGCCGGTTGCGGCGTGCGGCAAGCTGGGCCGCCATGCCGCGGTCGATGCGCGAGTCGTCGGTCGCTGTTGTCATCGCGTTCTGTTCCCAATCGGTTCCGCGCCGGCGCGGAACTGCGCCCCGGTAGGGCCAAAGGCTCCCCGGAGCAAGCGCGCCTAGCCGGCCTGGCTCGCCGGAGCGCGTCCCTTTGCCTTCCTGAGCACCTCCAGGGAGGCCAGTGCCGCGCCGCCGGTGATGAGCAGCGCCGCCACCGCGATCTTTGCGGAGAAGGCGCCGAAGCCGGCGAGGATCAGGATCAGCGTCGACAGGAGCGGCGCGAGATAGCTGGCGGCGCCGAGGAGCTGGATGTCGCCCCTCTTCACGCCATGGTCCCAGACGTAGAAGGCGGCGCCGACCGGCATCAGACCGAGGCCCGCTACTGCGAGCCACTCGCCGGCACCTTCCGGCCAGATCGTCGGCTCGAACAGAATGTGCGCCAGCGCCGACAGGAGCGACGTGGCGAGGCAGAAGCCGGCGACGACGGCCGTGGGAACGTCGCGGAAGCGCCGCGACAGGATCGAATAGGCCGACCAGGTGAGCGCGCAGCCGAGCGCCGCCAGATAGCCGAGCGCGTAAGCCGGCTCGAAGGCAACGCCCCCCTTGGAGACGATGAGGATCGTCCCCGCCAGCCCCAGGATCGCGCCGGCGACGTGGAACCAGCGGAGCCGCTCGCCGGGCAGCAGCGCCGAGAACACGACGATGAGGAGCGGCCAGAGATAGGCGATGAGCCCCGCCTCCACCGGCGGCGCGTTGCGGAGCGCGGTGAAATAGAGCGCGTGATAGCCGAACAGCCCCAGCACGCCGACGGCCCAGACCCGCCCGGGCTGGCGAAGATCGCGCCAGCGGCGTTTTGCGGCGATCCAGGCGAAGCCGACCAGCGCGCCGATCGCAAAAGTCATGGCGGCGAGCTGGAACGGCGGCACGGCGCCGCTCGCCGCGGTGAAGAGGGCGAGGAGCGACCACATCAGGATGGCCGAGAAGCCGATCAGGGTTGCCCGCCTTCGTTCGGCGGGCGAGGGCGCTGGTAGCGGGCGCGCGGCGCCGGCCATCGTGGGGTTGGTCATGGAGGTCTAAGAAGCCAAATCCGACGGTCGCGCAACTGCCCGGCCGCTGCCGCCCAGACACCCGCCCGCGTGCATTGCCGAACCTTCTCCCGTGGGGAGAAGGTGGCTGCGGAGCAGCTGGATGAGGGCGTGCGGCGACTGGCGGTTCGCGAGCTTATCGCGGGCGCCGTACGCCCTCACCCGTCGCCTTCGGCGACACCCTCTCCCACCCGGAGCCGGATGCTTCCGGCTCCGGCATCCTTGTTGCCCAACTCGGGAACACCCGAGTTGGGTGGGGAGAGGGGGACGCGCGTTATCGTCCCGCGGCCGGGCCGGCCCGAGGTTATCAAAGAGCCTGGCCGGTGTCGCCGGCCCGAAAATTCCCTCTGTCGAGGGAGCGGAGCGCCTGAAGAACGCCTCGCAAATTAAATAATGGCGCCTCCAGGCGCCCCGCGCGGCGGTATACGTTCCCCAACTCGCCCTATCGTCTTCCCGCCCTGCCCCGTGCTTGCACCCGAAGCAGGAACTCTAGCCGTGCAACATCCGGCACCGGGATTGCTCCCGAGGGGGGCCCTTCTGAGGAACGCCGTCCCGGCTCCTGACCGAGGCTCCGTGGCGGCGCCGCCCACTGCTCCCGAAAAGCTCCGGTCCATGGCATCCCGGTCCCTCGTCGAGCAGCGGTATTTGGGGAGCTAGCACAAACGAGGAGGCTTGTCTAGGACTTTTTTCACAGTAGCGCGGATTTCCCCACTCCCTCGCGGGAGAGGGTGGCCCCCGACGTCAGTAAGGGGTCGGGAGAGGGCTTGCAGGCGCTTCCGCCCTAGATCGCCCTCCTCTTCCCCTCCCGGCAAGGGCGAGGGGCGGGCGCTGGTCGCGCCTATTGCGTGGCGCTGCGCGCCACACTGATCCACCTCTCTCCGGCCCCTCGCGTGAACGCGAGGGGCACCCTCCCCACAAGGGTGGAGGGTTTTTGGCGCCAGGGCGGCCGGCTGGCGTCGCCGTCTCCCGACCCTCTCCGCAACGGGAGGAGGCGGATGGCGCTGCGGGCGGCATCTGTCCCCCCTCCCTGCCCTCCCCCGCAAGGGGAGGGACGGCGCGCGCTCTGCGGGGATAGATTTCGGGGCGCTGCGATGAGGAAAGCGAAAAAGTAATCCTCGGGGCTTTTGGGCGGGGGTAAAATCCGCCCCATGAGCGACGCTTCGACCTACCGGAACCGGCAGCTGTGGGGCCGGTTCGCTTTGGCGCTGGCCTCGGCGCGCGCCGAGACCTACCCGCGGAAGAGCTGCGGACGGCGCGGCGAGTGCCTCGCCCGGATGATGCCCGGCTTCAACATCCACAAGGAGCGAGGCGACTGCCCGACGATGAGCGAGGCGGAATGGCGCGCCGTCGGGCACGGCATGTACGGCAGTTTCGTCCTCCTCGGCCCCTGGTGCCAGGCGCGAAACGCGGCGGAGGAGGAAGCGGAAAAGAAGCTTTCGCCGGCAGAGCGGGAGCGGCGCCGGCGCGAAAAGGACGCGGCGCAAAGGCGCGCAAGGCAGGAGAAAGAGCGCGGGGGTGAAAGCTACGCGATCGTGCTTTGGCGGGAGGCGAACGGCGACGTGCTGACGCTGCCGCGCAGCATCGCCGCGGCGGGGGAGAGCTACATCGCCGAGCAGCTGGCGCGCGGCTGCCGCTGCGCCAAGGCGCGGCGGCTGGAATGCGAGGACGAGGCGGAGTGCCGGAGAAGGATCGGGGGGAGCGGCGAATAGGGAGTAGGGAGTAGGGAGTCGTGCTGGGGCGCACCTGTTGAGCGGCGCTCCGCGCCGCCCTCCTTGCGCTGGGTCCCGGATCTCGCGACGGGGCTTCGCCCTGCGGGATGACAGTCGCAGAAGCTGGCGAGGCGGTTCGCCGCCGGCGCTGCCCTCGCCTCAGGCGCCCTTGCGGCACATGGAATTGCCGCGGAAATCGGCGATCGAGCGGTTCACCTCGGCGCCGTAGAGGAAGATCAACGACTGGATGTAGAGGAAAAACATCAGCACGATGATGCCGGCGAGGCCGGCATAGGTGGCGCTGTAATTGGCGAATTTGCTGATGTAGAAGCCAAAGAGCTTGCCGGCCAGCCACCAGAAGATGAGCGTCAGGAAGACGCCGCCCGCCACGCTCTTCCACCGCCGCCGGCGCGCGGGCAGCAGGAGGTGGAAGGCGAGCAGCATCGCGAAGGTGACGAGGACGAGGAGGCCCTGGCGGCCGATCTCCAGCAGCGTCACTTCGTTGCTCATCTCGGGGAAATAGCGGTGCAGAAATTCCAGGCCGACCGGCACTACGATGCCGAGCGCGGCGACGGTCAGGAGGAAGGCCATGCCGACCAGGACGAAGAACAGGCTGCTGAAATAGCGGCGGAACATGTGGCGGTCCTCGGCGCAGCCATAGGCGCGGTTGAGGCCGTCGCGGATCGCTTCCACCGCCCCGGTGATGGAAATCAGCGTCACGAGGAGGCCGATGGTGAGCGGGCTGGCGCTGCCGGCGAGGGCAAAAATGCGCTTCAGCTCCGGCTCCAGCGTCTGTATGACGTGCGCCGGCAGGACGGCCAGCGCCTCGCGGCTGATGTAGTCGGAAAGATCGGCGCCGCCGAAGGTGGCGCCGAGCGCCACCAGGAAAATGACGAAGGGGAAGAGCGCAAAAATCAGCGAATAGGAGATGGCGCTCGCTACCATGATGCCGTCGTGGCGGACCAGGCCGTCCATGGAATCGTGCAGGATCGCCCAGATCGGCCGCCACCAATCCGGCACGGCGACCCATTCCGGCAAATACCGGCTGCGGGTCTCGTCGGGCCTGAACTCCGTCTCCGCCATGTCTTCCAATCCGGGAACGGTGGCGGCCGGACCAGCGTTCCGGCCTTTTGGGATGTAGGAGCGCGCCGGCGGGCGCGCCTGCGGCGAATCAGCCGTTCGCCATATATTGCCCGCCATTGATGGAGAGAACCGCCCCGGTCATGAAGGCGGACGAGTCGGAGGCGAGATAGACGGCGAGCCCGGCGATCTCTTCGGCCGTGCCGAGGCGGTGGAGCGGAATAGCGGCCACGATCCCCTCCAGCACTTTTTCCGGCACGTTCGCCACCATGTCGGTGTCGATATAGCCGGGGCATATGCAGTTCACGGTGATGCCCTTGCGGGCGTTCTCCAGCGCTAAGGCCTTGGTGAAGCCGATGACGCCGGCTTTGGCGGTCGAATAGTTGACCTGGCCCAGCTGGCCTTTTTGGCCGTTGATCGAGGCGATATTGACGACGCGGCCGAAATTCCGCTCGCGCATGCCCTCGATCACCGGCCGCGTCATGGTGAACATGGAATCGAGATTGGTCTTCAGCACCGCCGACCAGGTGGCAAGATCCATCTTGTGGAACCAGGAATCGCGGATGATGCCGGCGTTGTTGACCAGGATATCGACGGGGCCGACCTCCGCCTCGACGCGCTGCACGCCCGCCGCGCAGGCCGCTTCGTCCGCGGCATCCCACTGGAACGCGACGATGCCGGTTTCCTTGCTGAAGGCCTCGGCGCGCTCGCGGTTGCCGGCATAGGTGGCAGCGACCTGGTGGCCCGCATCGGCGAGCCCCTTGGCGATTGCGGCGCCGATCCCGCGCGTTCCGCCGGTCACCAGCGCGACCCTGGTCATGGCGCTCCTCCTGTTTTCGGCCCTCCCTGGCGGGTCCTGGCCGGCTGCCGCGGCCGGCCCCCAAAAATCAGTCGCGGGCGACGCACATGGCGACGCCCATGCCGCCGCCGATGCAGAGCGTCGCCAGGCCTTTCTTGGCGCCGCGCCGCTTCATCTCGAAGAGGAGCGTGCTGAGGACGCGGGCGCCCGAGGCGCCGACCGGGTGCCCGATGGCGATGGCGCCGCCATTGACGTTGACGATTTCGGTGTTCCAGCCGAGGTCCTTGTTGACCGCGCAAGCCTGGGCGGCGAACGCCTCGTTGGCCTCGACGAGGTCGAGGTCGGAGGTGCTCCAGCCGGCCTTCTCCAAGGCGCGCCGCGAGGCGGGGATCGGCCCCGTCCCCATGATGGCCGGGTCGACGCCCGCCGTCGCCCAGGAGACGATGCGGGCAAGCGGCTCGATGCCGCGCCGCTCGGCGTCCTCCGCCGACATCAGCACGACGGCGGCGCCGCCGTCATTGATGCCGGAGGCGTTTGCGGCGGTCACCGTGCCCTCCTTGTCGAAGGCGGGGCGGAGCTTTCCGACGCTGTCCAGCGTCGTGCCGGGGCGGATATATTCGTCCTCGGTGACGACGATGTCGCCCTTGCGGGTCTTCACCGTCACCGGCACGATCTCATCCTTGAAGCGGCCGGCTTTCTGGGCGGCTTCCGCCTTGTTCTGCGAGGCGACGGCGAACTCGTCCTGCTGCTGGCGGGTGATCTGCCACTGCTTTGCGACGTTCTCGGCAGTGATGCCCATGTGGTAGCCGTTGAACGCGTCGATCAGCCCGTCCTTCAGCATGGTGTCGACCATCGCATAGTCGCCCATCTTCACGCCGGCCCTGAGATAGGCCGCATGCGGCGCCATCGACATGGATTCCTGGCCGCCGGCGACGATCACCTCGGCGTCGCCGGTCTGGATCTGCTGCATGCCGATCGCCACGGCCCGCAGCCCCGAGCCGCACAGCTGGTTGAGCCCCCAGGCGGTCGCCTCCTTGGGAACGCCGGCATTCATCGCGGCCTGGCGCGCCGGATTCTGGCCCTGCGCGGCGGTGAGGATCTGGCCCATGATGACCTCCTGCACCTCGTCGGGGGCAACTCCGGCGCGCTCCAGGGCGCCCTTGATAGCGACCGCGCCAAGCTCATGCGCGGGAAGGGTGGCGAAGGCTCCGTTGAAGGAGCCGACCGGGGTGCGCGCGGCACTCGCGATGACGATGTCTTTCACGGGAGACCTCCATTCGGGCGCCGGCATCCATCGACGCGCGGCAGCGTCCTAAAGGGTTAAAGAGGGCCGCCGGCACGCCTGTCAACGCCAGCGGGGCGCGATCGGCATACCGCAACTGCGAAATCGCTGGACCGGCGTGCCGCTTCGTTCCTATCCTGCCAAGAATCCTTCCAAGGGAAGACGCTGCAGAGGTCTTCGATGGCGGACGCCGAACCGACGGTCATCAAGAAATACGCCAACCGTCGTCTCTACCACACGGGCACTTCGACCTACGTGACGCTGGAGGACCTGGCACGCATGGTCAAGAGCGGCGAGGATTTCGTCGTCACCGACGCCAAGACCGGCCAGGACATCACCCGCGCGGTGCTCGGCCAGATCATCTTCGAGCAGGAGGGCCGCGGCCAACACCTCCTGCCGATCGCATTCCTGCGCCAGCTCATCCGCTTCTACGGCAATTCCATGGGCGCGGTGCTGCCGAGCTACCTGGAGAGCTCGCTCGCCGCCTTCACGCGCAACCAGGACGAACTGCGCGAGCAGATGAGCCGGGCGCTGAAGGGCGATTTCACGCTGGTTGAGGACCAGGCGCGGCGCAGCATGGAGATGTTCAGTGAGGCGATGCGGATGTGGATGCCATTTGCGGCCGGTGGCAATCCCGCAGGCGGAACGCCGGAGGTGCAGAAGCCGCCGGCGCGCGAGGAGGAGATCGAGTCGCTCCGGCGGCAGCTCCGCGAAATGCAAAAGACCATCGAGACGATCGCCGAACGGAAATAGCCGGCTCCTCCGCGAGGGGCGCGGACGCCGAGCGGCTATTCGTAGAAGCTCACGTCGCGCGTCGCCGATTTGAGCGAAACCGCGAAGCCGCAGAGGAGATCGATCAGCGCGATCGCCATCAGGATCACGAACGTGCTGGTGGCTGCCTCCGGCACCAGCAGGAACTCTACGCCAAAGACGATGAAGACGATCGTCGCCAGCACGTGGTCGACGACGGACGACGAGCCGATGCGGGTCGCCTTCACCACTTCCACGCCGAGGAGAAGCAGCGCCATCAGGACGATTGTGGCGCTAACGGTGAGGGTGAAGAGCGCCCCCGACGGCATGGTGGCGCTGAACATGACCGCGTCGCGGAAATCGACGGCGGGATCCTCGAAGATGAGGAACGCGAAGGCGTTGTAGAGGAGGAGCGGGATGACGAGCAGCGGGACGTAGCGCATCTTCGGCCTCGGGCCAGGGCGCTTCCAGCTAAGCAGCCCGGCATGCTTCTCCGCAACCTAAGAAAGAGGCCGGCGCGACGGCCGGCCCGGTTTTCGCTGTGGCGAGACGCTCAGGCCGATTCCTTCGGCTCCAGCACCTCGCGGCCGTGATACTTGCCGCTCTTCAGGTCGATGTGGTGCGGACGCCTGAGCTCGCCGGATTCCTTGTCCTCCACATAGGTCGGCGCGGTGAGCGCGTCGTGGGAGCGGCGGAAGCCGCGCTTCATGCGCGAGGTTTTTCGCTTAGGGACTGGCATTTCTTGCTCCAAGGGGATTTCCGGCACAGGCCGGCCGCGGCACGGGAGCCGGCGGAATTCTGCCGGGGATATAGAGGCTCGCGCGGCGTTTGGCCAGACGCGGCGCGCTAATCCAGGACGCAGGCGGCGTACGCCGCCGATTGCGCCGCACGCGCGGCGATACGGTTGGCGATGCGGCGCGTGCCGGGGCCGGGATTGGCGGCGTCGCGTGTCTCCGGCGACGGCAGGATGGCGGCGAGCCGCGCGGCTTGCGTCGCGGAAAGCTTTGCCGGCGGCACGCCGAAATAGTGCTCGGCAGCCGCCGCGGCGCCGTAGATGCCGGTGTCCCATTCCACGATGTTGAGGTAGATCTCCATGATCCGCCGCTTGGGCAGGACGAAATCGGCATAGAGCGCCAGCGGCGCCTCGATCGCCTTGCGGACCCAATCGCGCCCCGTCCACAGGAAGAGGTTCTTCACCGTCTGCATCGTGATGGTGCTGGCGCCGCGAAAGCGCCCGTCCTCGTCGTCGAGCGCGTTCTGCAGCTCGACGAAGTCGATGCCGTTGTGCGAGCAGAAGCGCGCATCCTCTGACGCGAGCACGGCGCGCACGAGGTTCGGCGAGATATCTGCGAGGTCGGCCCAGTCCTTCTCGATGGGCGCGCCGGCGAGCCGCTTCCACAGCATGACCGTGCCGCCCGGCGGGTTGACAGTCCCGTAGAGCGGCAGCAGGACGAGCGGCAGCCCCGCGACCACGACAATCGCCCAGAAGACGCGCCGCAGAGCGCGCCAAAGGCTCGACCGGCGACGTCTCGGCACGCGTCTCTCCTTCGCCGCAATGCTTGACAGGGCGCCGTTTTCCGCCATCGCTCCCGCCTGTTCGAGGCTCCCATACCACGCCCGGCTCGCGAGCAAATATTCAGATGCTCTCTTCCAACAACGGTGCCGAATTCCGGCGGCGGCTTGCCGAGGCAGCGTCACTGGTCGAGGCAGAGCTTGCCGTGCTACTGGGCGATGCGCCCGGACCCGGCGAGACCCACCGGCCGCCGCGCCTCACCGCCGCGATGCGGCATGCGGTGCTTGCCGGCGGCAAGCGGTTCCGGCCGTTCCTGCTGATCGAATCGGCCCGGCTCTTCGGCCTGGAACCGGCCCGTTCGGTGCTGGCGGGGGCGGCGGTGGAGTGCCTGCATTCCTATTCGCTGGTCCACGACGACCTGCCCTGCATGGACGACGACGATCTCCGGCGCGGCGCGCCGACCGTGCACAAGGCGTTCGACGAGGCCACCGCCATCCTCGCCGGCGACGCGCTGCAGACGCTCGCCTTCGACGTCCTGGCGCGGCCGGAGCTGCACCCGGACGCCGGCGTGCGGATCGAGCTGGTAAAAATCCTGGCGGGCGCCGCGGGTCTGGGCGGCATGGCGGGCGGCCAGATGCTCGATCTGCAGGCGGAAAACCAGGCGCTCGAAGAGACGGAGGTGCGCCGCCTGCAGGCCATGAAGACCGGCGCGCTCATCGCCGCTTGCTGCGAGATGGGCACCGTGCTTGGGCGCGCGGCGCCGGCCGACCGGGCGACGATCAAAAATTTCGGCCAGGCGCTCGGCCTCGCCTTCCAGATCGCCGACGATCTTTTGGACGTGGAATCTTCCCCCGCCGAGCTCGGCAAGGCTACTGCCAAGGATGTTGGGCACGGCAAGGCGACGTTCGTCAGCCTGCGCGGCAAGGAGGGCGCGCGCGCCTTCCTCGCCGGGACCGTAGAGGACTGCGAGCGCTACCTCGAGGGCTTGAACGCCGACACCTCGATGCTTCGAGCCGCTGCTCACTTCGCCGCCGAACGGCGGAAATGACCCGCCGTCAGGACGTTGTCCGCCTCAGCCGTTCTATGCGTGTAGGTCGCCGAGACCCCCAACTTTAACCAAGTTGCTCTCCCGGCTAGGCTGCACTGGTGTCAACGTCACCCGCGCCCGGATCTCGTCCTCTACCAGAACTTCCGACATCTGTGATTGGTCTTCATCGAGCAGGCTCCTCGGCAACGAGAAGGAGAGGACGCGGGTGAAGCTGCGGCCGGCGGCCGAATTAGTAAAGACGGTGATCCCGTCGAAAGCCCAGGGGCCGCGCGCCCCGGGGATGCGAATGAGATCGTCGGCGCCGTCGCCGGGGGTATCATCCCCTATGAGCTGACAGAGCTCATGATAGTGCTGCCCATTGGCAATGTCATTGGGGCTGCCATGAACCTGATAGCTGACCTGGATATTTACCTGTGGGTTCGCGAGTCCGTCGATCGTCAGTGTTACGGGTGTGATCAATGCCATTTGGGTTCTCCCTGTGGCGCTACGATGCGCGCGTGTCCGGAGTCCGCGCGGATGCCGCTACCCTCTGCGGGTGTCATTCGGCGGCTGAAGCTGAGCCGGAGATTGGCGCCGGGAAGTAGGATTGGCACGATCGATCTCGCGAAGGATCGGACCCGGATCGCATTCACAATGGCACGATCGGTTCGCAACTGCAAGATTATATTTGGCCGATAGATAAACCGTAGCGCGACCGCCCCGCGCGCTTGCCGCCCAGCGGTGGAGCTAACAACAAGCCCAGCTGCGACCCCGCATTTACCGTCTCTTCACGATCGGGGCGACAAGGGGGCTTCGCGGACGTATGGCCTCCGTGCGGAACGAGGAGCGCCTGCCATGAGCGAACGCGTCGACTGGGTCGATATCGCGAAGGGTTTTTGCATCGTGATGGTGGTCATGATGCACTCCACGCTGGGCGTAGAGAAGGCGGCGGGCGAGACCGGCTGGATGACCTGGTTCGTCGAATATGCGCGCCCCTTCCGCATGCCGGATTTCTTCCTGATCGCCGGCCTGTTCCTGGCCAGCCGTATCGATGCGCCGTGGCGGCTCTATCTCGACCGGAAAGTGCTGCACTTCGTCTATTTCTACGTGCTGTGGCTGACCATCCAGTTCGCCTTCAAGGCACCCGGCTTCGCCGCCGAGTTCGGCTGGGAGGGCGTCGTCGGCCAGTATTTTCTCGCCTTCATCGAGCCCTGGGGCACGCTGTGGTTCATCTACCACCTCGCTTTGTTCCTGGTAGTGACAAAGCTCCTGAAAAACGTGCCGTGGCAGCTCGTCTGGCTGGGCGCGGCGGCGCTGGAAATCGCGCCGATCCACACGGGCTCGGTGCTGATCGACGAATTCGCCAGCCGCTTCGTCTATTTCTACACGGGCTACATCTTTGCCAGCCACGTCTTCAAATTCGCCGACGAGATCCGCCTGGACTGGCTGACGGCGCTGACCGGCCTGGCGCTGTGGGCGATTCTGCACGGGCTCTTGGTCTTCAACGGCCTCGCCGACCTGCCGCTGGTCAGCCTATCGCTGGGCATGGCGGGGGCGATGGCGGTCGTGGCGATCTCCGTGTTCCTGGCCCGGACGCGCGCCGCCGCCGCCTTCGCCTGGCTCGGCGCGCACTCCATCGTCGTCTATCTCGCCTTCTTCCTGCCGATGGCGGTGAGCCGCACGATCATGCTGAAGACCGGCATCATCCCCGACCTCGGCACGGTAGCTCTGCTGGTGACGCTCTCCGGCATTTTGGGGCCGATCGTCCTCTACGCGCTCATCCAATGGACCGGCTACGGAAAGTTCCTGTTCGAAAGGCCGGACTGGGCGCGGATCGACGGCCCGTATCGCCGGCCGAAGGAGGCGCTGGTCGCGGCGGAATGACCCTGCAGCTTTTGCGTTTAATAATCGAGCAGGATGAGCGTGGCTTCATGCGGCAGGCTTAGCTCTTGTCCGGATCCACGGTTTGCCTACGGCTTCGCGCTCAGCTTCCCAGTCCACTGGTAGATCACTCAACTCATACAGGCCGGGATCGCGCTCCCAGAGATGGTTCAATCCCACCAAACGAGGTATTTCTTTCGTATCATGCCCTTGGCCACAAAGTAACTGCCTGTCGCCATCCACACGAGAAACGAGACGCACCGGGCGGCTGTTCTCGAAAACGTGTGAGCATACGAAAGCAGCACGCTCCATTTTTTTACTCCTCCATTCATAAGGCGTGCGCGGGCCTCTCGATCTATTGCAGGTGCGACATGACAAACAAGAAAGGGGTCATCCCTCCTCTATGTGACCATACTTCCGCTGAGCCTCAGATGCGACGATCACTCGTATTTGAGGGGGGCCCCCACCGTGCAGATGACTTTCAGGATAAATCAACTCCCAGTACCCGCTTATCGGCAGGATCCTGATACAGCCTATCCCACCCGCTTTCGTCAGTGCCTATGAACCGCAAGTAGGAATGTACCAATTCCTCAATGCGGCGAGCCGCTTCATCCGCGACGGCTCGGCCATCCAAAACGTTCCAGGCCCCGGTGATGATCGTTTCATTTGGCTGGATTCGCAACATGCACCACAATTATCCGTGACCCGCTGGACAAGGAAGCCGGTCGTTCCGGTGTAGGTGACACCGTCGACGGTCCTGGGCAGCCGCCCTCGCCTTTGTGATCCGCGGCAACGCAATGCAAAAACCGAGGATATTCAGTTCAATGTGTCGTCAGCTTGGGTCTCAAAGATTCGACCCAAATATTCTTTCTTCCTGCCAAGTGGTCTCGTATCCTATCAACCACGTGATTTCCGTCCCATACTGCCCCGCATTCGAGATCTCGTATCTGTTCCGCTGAAGCGGGAATGCGTTCCGATCCGTCCCGTGTCACAAAGATTTCCCGTGTGATAGGGTCCTGCAGAAAGAACCACGGCCAATCCGCGACACCCATCCTCGGCGCAGCATTGCCGATTACCGGCCACTTGCCGCTCTTGACTGCATCGTTGTGCACCAGGATCTTGAAAGCAACCGGTTGCTCAACGATCTTCTCGATAGCTTCCCCACATCGGGAGCTGAAGTCGTAGAACGCAATCAGAGGCGATTCAAGTACGTGGCCATAGGCGCACTCGCCGTCGCCCAAGTCCACTTGAATGATGTCGTTTACGCGCCTCTGTTGTCGCCGTTGTCTTGCCATAATGGGCCAAGCTCCTGAAACAGACTATCAAGAAGTCGTTGCGCTGCGCGGTCTAGGCGACATCATCGACCGTCCAGGCCTGCTTGGCCAGCCGTCCCTCGCCGTCGTGGAAGGTCTGCGAGCCGACCAGGGCGCCGTCGACGCTCTTCGCTAGACCTTCAGGAGCTCTGGATCAGACGTCAATGTAGTCTCCGGCAACCAGGAATCTCCATCCGGGTGGTAGGGCCAGGTAGTCCAGAATTGCGGGAGACCAATCCTGCAAATGCCCGACATGCAAGGGAAGAAAGAAATCAGGATCTTCAGAGAGTTCTTGCCCGGCCCAGATGTACCAACCATTGGTGTCCCCTTTGGGGGTCTGCCTTAGACCGTTTATCGGCAGCACGTCCTCTCGGACGTTTGCTGCTATGCCTACCTTCGATCCAACGAGAGGCGGCAAGCACTCTGCACCATAGTCCCTACAGACGGCGCTTTGCCGGTCGATCAGTTTAGTTGCCAATCTGAACGCGTCCTTCATCATCTTCGAGAAACCCGAGAGAACCGCACCTTGCCGAGCGGAGCAAGTCGCACACTGTGGTGCACAGCCGCTACGCAGCGGACCCTACGGCGCGCCCAGTAATATCCCGCCGACCACAGATTGCCGCGCTGTTCGAAGCCTGG
This sequence comes from uncultured Alphaproteobacteria bacterium, assembly GCA_963846475.1. Classification (GTDB taxonomy): domain Bacteria; phylum Pseudomonadota; class Alphaproteobacteria; order Rhizobiales; family Afifellaceae; genus DASWJZ01. Next base: position 2,113,647 of record CAWJVZ010000004.1, read on the forward strand.
TTACGTTACTGAGCCTCGGTGTGGGCAATAGCATGATCGGCAAACTGGCCAAGGCCCTCACTCTTCTGGCATTGACGGCTCAGCTGGCAATGGCGCAATCCGCTGCAGACACCGATAGTGCTCAGATGGACGATGCGCTGAAAGACCTGGACGCCGCAGAAGCCGCTCACCAAGCCGCGTGGGATGCGGTCCCGCTGACCATTCGCAAGGGAATATTCGTTGAGGGGCCTGCCACGGCTTTCGGCTCCTACATCCCCCGGGAGGACAACATTTTCACTCCCGGCGAAAAGCTCCACCTCTATCTAGAGCCCGTCGGCTTCGCTTACAGACCTCAGGGACGCCTGAACGTCATAGAACTGGCCTTCGATTTGGCTCTCTACGATGAATCCGGCAAAGAGCTTTTTAGCCAGGAGGGGTTCAGCCGTTTCGATTATCAGGGCCGCGCAAAGGTTCGGGAGCTCTATCTGGACGTGGACGTCGAGCTCACCGGTTTTCCGCCCAACAACAACTACATTATCGGTCTGACGGCGAGAGATCTGGTCAGTGGGGAGATGGACGAGTTTCGGTCGCAGTTCAGGGTGACCGACTAAAGGCGCGGACGGCAAGGCGACCGGCATTCTCGAGCCTTAGATCCGCGCACTCATACCAACGGCTCGGCAGCGGACCTGATCCGTCCAGATGCGTCTGCACGACCAGCCGATCGAGGCCGTCGTAGCGGAAGAGGGTGTTCAGGGCCGCCGCCCCGGTATCGCGCGGCAGCAATTGGCCTGAACGCGTACGCCTCGTCTTCTGTCAATGAAGCTGCAGCGTCGGCCGCAATCCCACCAACCTCGCAGCCGCGCGGTGGCTTCGTTCAATAAGTTCCGGGCTTGTCATCAACGCCATGTGGGAAGTTGCTTTATTGATCAAGTGTGATGCGATGTCTTCCTCGGACACGTTCTTGTCCCTCAACAAAATGTACACCTCACCAACATAGCCGTCATATTCCCCCTCCGCTCCGGGTAGGTCCTTTACACCTATTGGATCCCATTCACGCATTAGTATCTCGCGTACCGCGGCGCGGTTTTCTCGCGATTGATATTTATTTCTACCATTACTCACGGCTGTTCGATAAATATTACCAAATAACAGTCCCATTCCGCTTCTGTACAACAGTAGCACGATTCGGTTGCATCATCCCGCCCGTTTGTGTGCATATGCGGAGTACCTCTGGATGATGAATTAGCAGTGCAGAGCGTGACGTTTGGGTCGCGCTCTGCACGCTGGCGTGCGACCTCAGCCAAATTGATCGAGCCCTCAGGTTACAATCCCTTTCAGAATGAACTTATGCGGGTGTACGGTGGTAACGATATCCAGCATTACCACCAAGTCACTGGGTTCGCCATCCGTGGTGGGGAACCTGGCATCAACACCCAATCCGCCCTCGGCAGGATAGATTTCCGTCCATTGATCGAAATCAGCCGTAGGGGTGGCGATCGCGAAGTACAGGCTATCGATGAACTCCCAAACGCTCTGCATGTCTTCCCGGTTATCATCTATCAGCATGGAAAGTGTTTTCTCATCCCGAACCGCGATGGCCTGCATTATCAGGCGTATTCGGACGACGTCCTCTTGCGCGACTAAGTGCGTCATCATTAAAGGCCCCTTGGGAGGGAACAACTTCTGCCCCCCGCCCGCCTGGCGCGGCTTGGGCATCTCACCGTAGTCCAATCCGCCGAGACCGCAACGAAGCTGCGGCTCGCGCGAACTCGACAGTTGCGCCTCCTGCGCCTACCTCTCGTCCATGACGACCCCTGCCCTCGCCTTTGCCGCGACCGAGTTGCTGCCCCAACAATTCGGCGGGTGGTTTGCCGCGCGGGGCTGGACGCCGCGGCCGCACCAGATCGAGCTCCTGGCCAAGGCGGAGGCGGGACGCTCGGTGCTGCTGATCGCGCCGACCGGCGCCGGCAAGACGCTCGCCGGCTTTCTGCCGAGCCTCGTCGACCTGATGCGGCGCGGGCCGGTGAGACCGGGCGAGCCGTTCTTCGGGCCGCACACGCTCTATGTCTCGCCGCTGAAGGCGCTGGCGGTCGACATCCAGCGCAATCTGGAGCGGCCGATCGCCGAAATGGAGCTGCCGATCCGCATCGAGACGCGGACCGGCGACACGCCGATCCACAAAAGGCAGCGCCAAAAACTCGATCCTCCCGACATCCTTCTGACCACGCCTGAGCAGGTGGCGCTGCTGCTTGCCTCCAGGGATGCGCGGCGCTTCTTCGGCGGGCTCAGGACGGTGATCTTCGACGAGCTGCATTCGCTCGTCGTCTCCAAGCGGGGCGACCTTCTCTCGCTCGGCCTGGCGCGGCTCCGCACCCTCTCGCCGGGGCTGCAGACGATCGGGCTCTCCGCCACCGTCGCCGAGCCGGACGACCTTTGCGCCTGGCTGGTCGGCCAGCGCGCCGGCGAGGCGCGCCGGCTGGCCGACAGGATCGTGGTGGAGGGCGGGGCGGCGCCGCAGCTCTCCATCCTGGAATCGGAAGCGCACGTGCCCTGGCAAGGCCATACCGCGCATTACGCGCTCCGCGAGATCTATGAGGCGATCAAGGCGCACCGGACGTCGCTCCTCTTCGTCAATACGCGCTGGCAGGCCGAGTTCCTGTTCCAGGAGCTGTGGCGCATCAACGACGATTCTTTGGAGATCGCGCTGCATCACGGCTCGCTCGACCGGACGCAGCGCCGCAAGGTGGAGGCGGCGATGTCGGCCGGGAGCCTGCGCGCCGTCGTCGCCACCTCCACGCTCGACCTCGGCGTCGACTGGGGCGATGTCGACCTCGTCATCCATGTCGGCGCGCCGAAGGGGGCGAGCCGGCTGGCGCAGCGGATCGGCCGCGCCAACCACCGCATGGACGAGCCCTCCAAGGGCATGCTGGTGCCGTCGAACCGCTTCGAGGTGCTGGAATGCCGCGCCGCGCTCGACGCCAACTACCTCGGGCACCAGGACACGCCGCCGCTCCGCCCCGGCGCGCTCGACGTCCTCTGCCAGCACATTCTGGGCATGGCGGTGGCCGAGCCGTTCGACGCGCTGGCGCTGTTCGACGAGGTCACCTCCGCGGAGCCCTACCGCAACCTGCCGTGGGAGACGTTCGAGCGCGCCGTCGATTTCGTCGCGACCGGCGGCTACGCGCTCCGCAACTACGAGCGCTACGCAAAGATCCGGCGGCGGAAGGAGGGTCCGCAGAAGGGTCTTTGGGGGATCACCCATCCGCGCCTCGCCCAGCAATACCGGCTGAATGTCGGCACCATCGTCGAAGCGCCGATGCTGAAGGTGGTGCTCGGACGGCCGCGGAACGGCATGATGCGCGGCGGGCGCCCGCTCGGCGAGATCGAGGAAAATTTCCTGGAGACGCTCCGGCAGGGCGACGCCTTCCAGTTCGCCGGGCGGACGCTCCGCTTCGAAGGCATCCGCGAGAACATCGCTTACGCAACGATGGCCCAGGCGGAGGACCCGCTGGTCCCCTCCTATGCCGGCGGGAAATTCCCGCTGACCACCTATCTCGCCAGCCAGGTGCGGGCGATCATCGCCGACCCAAAACGCTGGGCGGCGCTGCCGACGCAGGTCTGCGAATGGCTCGAGTACCAGCAGGAGCGCTCGGTGCTGCCCGGCGCGTCGGAGCTCCTGGTCGAGACGTTTCCGCACCGCGACAAGTTCTACATGTGCGCCTTCCCCTTCGAGGGGCGGCTGGCGCACCAGACGCTTGGGATGCTGCTGACCCGCCGGCTGGAGCGCGCCGGCGCGCGGCCGCTCGGCTTCGTCGCCACCGACTACTCGCTGGCGATCTGGGCGCTCCGCGACCTCGGCGGGATCTTTGCGGCGGGCCGGCCGTCGCTCGCCGCGCTGTTCGACGAGGACATGCTCGGCGACGATCTGGAGGCGTGGCTCGCCGAATCCTACCTGCTGAAGCGGACGTTCCGCAATTGCGCGATCATCTCCGGCCTGATCGAGCGGCGGCATCCCGGCCAGGAGAAGACCGGCAAGCAGGTGACCGTCTCCACCGATCTCGTCTATGACGTGCTGCGGACCCACGAGCCGGACCACATCCTGCTGCAGGCGACCCGCGCCGACGCCGCGACGGGGCTCCTCGACATCCGCCGGCTCGGCGAAATGCTCTCGCGCGTGAAGGAGCGAATCGTGCATCAAAGGCTGGAGCGCGTCTCGCCGCTCTCTGTCCCGGTGATGATGCAGATCGGCCGCGAGCCGGTGTTCGGCGAGGCGCAGACCGAGATTCTGGCGGATGCGGCGGAAGAGCTGATCCGCGAAGCCATGGGCGAGGATTTTAAGCTTGCAGCCGCAGCCGGCACTGAAGTCGTCCCGAAGCTCGCCGCCGCGGGAGCCGCCCGGCATGGCTGAAGCGCGCGTCGCGATCGCCGGCACGGCAGCCGTGCTCGACCCGGCGGGAGCGCTATGGCTGGCGGCGAGCCGGACGCTCGTCGTCGCCGACCTGCATCTGGAGAAGAGCTCGTCCTTCGCCCGGCGCGGCATGTTGCTGCCGCCTTACGATACGGGCGCGACCCTGGCGCTGCTTGCGGAGCTGGTGACGCGCCGCGAGCCGCGCTGGGTCGTCTGCCTCGGCGATTCCTTCCACGATCGCGGCGGGTTCGGCCGGCTCACGGACCTCGACGGCCTACGACTGGCGGCGCTGCAGCGGGGCCGCGACTGGATCTGGGTCAAGGGCAACCACGATCCGGAGCTGCCGGCGGAGATCGGCGGCGACGTCGCTGCCGAGTTCTTTGCGGACGGGCTCCGCTTCCGGCACGAGCCCACGCCAGGCATGACGCCGGGCGAGGTCGCGGGCCACCTCCACCCCGCCGCAAAGATCCGCAGCCGCGGCCGGGCGGTGCGCTGCCGGGCTTTCGCCACCGATGGCTTTAGGATGGTCCTGCCGGCCTTCGGCGTGCTCACCGGCGGGCTGAACGTGCTCGACCGCGCCTTCGCGCCGCTGTTTGCGGCCGGGGCGCTGCAAGCCGTCCTGATCGGCGGCGACCGGCTCTTTCCGGTCGCCTTCTCGGCGCTGGCGCCGGACTGAATTTTCGCGCATCGGCGGAGAGCACTCCTTACCAAGTCTTAACCATGGCCGTGGAATGATGCTTGCTTCCACACGGGCGTGAGGTGCCGTCGAGAGGTCAGGCAATGTCGGACAAGGTTGTCGCGCTGAGGGGCGAATATCACCCGCCAAAACAGGAGCCGAACGAGAGGCTCGTCGAGGAGATCGAGCGGCTTCTCGATCTGGCGCGCTCCGGCGAGATCGTCGGCATGGCCGGCACCTACCTCCACAAGGACAAGGGCGCCTCCTATTCCTATGCCGGGATCGTCGGCTCGTACGGCCTCGTCGGCGGCCTGGAATGCGCCAAGGCGCGCCTCCTGTCGATCGTGCTCGGGCGCTGAGCCCTCTCCTTACGGCCGTCTAAAAATCACCCCGGCGAGCCAGCCGGTGAAGCCGGCGAGGAATACGCAGGTCAGCCCGTAGAGAAGCGGCTGGTTGTCGGCGGCACGGGCAATCCGCTCGGAAAAGCCGCGCTTCTCGATATTCAACGTCTGCGTCTGGCCGGCGAGAAATGCGTCGCCGCGGAACAGATAGACGCTCACCCGGTACTCGCCGGTGGGAATCTCGCTCGGCAGGAAGAAGGTCGTGCGGAAGACATTGGGAGCGAGGAACTGGACGGCGCTGCGGCGCTCCACGAAGAGGCCGTGTGCGGTCTTCAGGTCGATCACGGCCTTGGCGAAGAGCTCCGACGTCTTGTCGGCAGCCGCTTGCACGAAAGGCAGGCTGGCTATGCCCAGGCGGTATTCCCTGAGCTTGGTCAGATTGCCGGCGCCGGAAAAATTCGGACTGAGATGCATGACATAGTACGACGGCACGTCGTGGAACTCGCGCGAGGTGCGGTTGGCCCAGATGCCGAGCAGCCGCTCCTTGCGGCGGGCGATCAGATCCTGCTCGGGACCCTGGACGACGATCGCCACCTCATAGCCGGGATCGCCCTCCGGCGCGCCGCGGACGGCGCCGAAGACGACGATCTGCTCGCCGGTGAAGCTGGAGGTAATCTCGACGTCATCGTCGGACAGCGTCGAGATCAGGCTTTCCGCCGCGCCGAACGAGGGCAGGAGAGCCGCGAAAAGGGTGAGCGCGACGAGGCGTCTCATATCGGTCCGCCGGCCTCGCTCAGCGAAAAAACCTGCTCAGGCGTCAGGAACAGGCCGACGAGGACGCGGAGCGCGACGAGCAGCACCAGGAGGGCAAGGAGGGCGCGCAACTGCTCGCCGCGCAGCGCCTGGGCGACCTGGACGCCGAACTGCGCACCGACGACGCCGCCCAGCATCAGCACGACGGCGAGCATGATATCGACGGATTTGTTGGCGGTGGCGTGGAGCACGGTGGCAAGAGCCATGGTGATCAGCGTGTAAGCCAGGGACGTGCCGATCACGACGTTGGTGGGCACGCGCAAGAGATAGATCAGCGCCGGCACCATGATGAAGCCGCCGCCCATGCCGAGAACTGCGCCCAGAAAGCCGATGCCGGAGCCGAGTGCGATGACCGGGATGATGCTCACATAGAGCTTCGACCGGCGGAACCGCGTCTTCAGCGGCAGACCGTGGATCCAATTGTGCTGGCCGGGGCGGCGGAGCTGTGCGGTCCGACCGGTGCGCGAGCGCCACATGGCGCGCAGCGATTCCCGCAGCATGATCGTGCCGATGAAGCCCAGGAAGGTAACATAGGCGAGGCCCAGAATCAGATCGAGCTGGCCCACGGAGCGGAGCGCGCGGAAGGCATAGACGCCGAGAGCGGAGCCGATCATCCCTCCGGCGCCGAGCAGCAGCGTCATTTTCTCGTCGATGAGGCGGCGGCGCCAGTAGGACAAAGCGGCGGACGTCGAGGACGCGACGATCTGCGGTGTGACGCTCGCCACCGCGACGGCCGGAGGAATGCCGGAAAAGATGAGGAGCGGCGTCAGCAGAAATCCGCCGCCCACCCCGAACATGCCGGAGAGGAAGCCGACCGCCCCGCCCATGCCCAGAAAGAGGAGCATGTCGACCGTCAGCTCGGCGATCGGGAGATAAAGCTGCACCGGCGGCGCCCGTACGCTCGTTTCTCGTTATTGCGGCCCCAAAACGAATAAGCGCCGCTGAGGCGGCGCTGTCAATTTAGAGCAGGCGTCGCGCGCCTCAGGTCGAACTTCCCTTGAGCGCGGCCACGAGCTCATCGTCGATCTGCCCGGTCGGCCGCAAGCCTGCTTGCTCCTGGAACGCACCGATGGCCTGGATCGTCTGCTCGCCGAGCAGACCGTCGGCGGGTCCGGGATCGAAGCCCTTGTCGGCCAGGAGCTTCTGGACGAGCGCCACACGATCGTTTTCCGACAGCAGATCTACGCGCGTCGTCTCCTGGCCCCAGCCGCCGTCCGGCATGGCCACGTCATTCGCCTCCGGGACCAGCGGCAGCGGCTCGAAGGCCTCGGCGGCGGCCTTCCCCCTGGCAAGCTCCGCCTCCGAAAGCGCAGCCGCCACGATATCGCGCCGCTTCACCGACTCCGCATCGCCGGAACTGGCGGCGATGGCGAACCATTTGTAGGCCTCGAGCATATCCTGCGGAACGCCGAGGCCGCGCGCGTGCAGGATCGCCAGATTGAACTGGCTGTCGCGAACCCCATGCTGCGCGGCCTGCTTGAACAACGCCGCGGCGCGCTCCAGGTCCGGCTCCCCACCCGCGCCCTCCGCATAAAGGACCGCGAGGTTGTGCATGGCTTTGGCATTCCCGGCGTCGGCGGCGCGACGATACCATTCCTGCGCCTTGACCAGGTCCTTGCTGACGCCGAGCCCCTTTTCGTAGATGGAGCCCAGCCGGTACTGCGCCGGCGCGAGCCCCGCCTCGCCGGCATGCTCATACCAGGCGATCGCAGCGCCGAGATCCTGGCCGACGCCGCGCCCTTCCGCATATCGCGCTGCCACTTCGAAAGCTGCGACCGGGTCGCCCGCCATCGCCGCATTGCGGAGGCGGTCCGGCCCGATCACATCGGGAAGCGAAACGGGTAGCGGACGGGTTGCCGGCTGAGACGCAGCCGAGACTTCAGGCCCGCGCAGCGACGCTACGGCGGGTGCTGCTTCGCCAGCCGGGTTGCCGGCCGAAGTCTGCAGAGAGGCCGTCGTCGCGGGCGCCGGCGTCGGCGGCACTGGTGCGGCTACGGCCGGTGCTGCCGACAAAGCTGCGGATTCCTGCGGGGGCGGACTGGCGGGCGCAGCCGCTTCGACGACCGGCTCGGTCCGTGCAGCGGGAGCGGCAACCGGCTTGGCCGCCGCGACAGGCGCAGCCGCCCGGGGAGCCGAGACGGGGACGCGCGCCTGCTCGGTGACGGCTGGCGTCGGGCGCGCCGCCATCTCGACCGAGTCGGCGTCCACGATGCCGCGGATGATCTGCAGGGCGGCGAAGGCCACGGCCACGGCGAGCACGCTCGCCAGGAGGGTCCGGCGGCGGCCCTTGACCAGGCCCAGCATGCGGCTGAGACTGGACACTTCGCGCGTTTCCTCCGCCTCGCGTTCGGCCTCCGCCACCTCGGCCGCAGCCGCCTGGGCGGCGCGACGGGCGGCGGCGAGGAAGTCGTCTCCTGCCATTGGCTCGGACAAAGCCCGGCGGCGGCTCGGCTCCAAATCCGCGTTGCGCCCGCCGCTCGCGGCCCTGGCCTTGCTCCGGTTGCCGGACATCAGTGCGGTGTCGGAACTCGGCGCGCCGGTCAGCGCGGAATTCAACGGAGCGTCGGTGCCTGGCTCCAAAGGAAGGTCGGCGTCCTCGCTGTCGTCGGTGTCGGGGGAGAACGAATCCGCGCGGCCGCCGGTCGCGCGGCGGAGCAGCTGGCTCGAGGTCAAGCGGCTGAAAAGACTGGCAGATCCGGATTCGCGCGGGAGCGCCGGAGCCGCATGCTCGGCGACAATGCTTGGTGCCTGCCCGGCAGCGCCCGGCACGACCGGGTGTGCAGGCTCGGCGGCCGCGGCGGCGACCACGGCAGGGCCCGCCGCGCCCGGCTCGGCATCGCGCTCCAGGAAAGCCATGCGCTTGACGACGGCTTCCAATGTGCCCTGGACGGCTTCCAGCGCGTCGCGGGTCTTGCGTTCCGACGCCTGCGTCTCGCTCTTCAGGACCGTGACGTCGTCGGACAGCGCCCGCGCCAGGTCGGCGACGCCGCCGATGGCCGCCTCGCCCGCCTCGCCGTCGGGATCGGCGGCGCGATAGAGCATCGACCGCCGCGTCTCGTCGAGGCGCTCGGAGATGGCGTGCAGGCTTGCCTCGATGTGGGCGAGCGCCAGCCGGCTGTGGGTCGGATCCTCCAGGAGCTGCGCGATCCGGTCGATCTGCGCCTCCAGCTCGGCGGTGGTCGCCGGCGGCTCGTCGGGAAGCCGCTCCAGCCGCGCGGCAATGGTCTGCAGCACGCCGCTGAGGCTGGATTCGCCCTCGCCCAGCCCGGGCAGCGAGCGGAGCTCGCGCCGGAGCGCGACGATATCGTTGCGGAGCTCCGCCAGGTCTTCCTGCGTCAGCACCTCGGGGCCGACCCCGATGGCCGCGCCGAAATCGTCGAGTTTCTGCTCCAGGCGTGCGAAGCGCTCATCGGCGAGGCCCGCCTGGGCGCCCGCACCGAGCATTTCCTCCATCCGTGCGAAGCGCTCCTGCGGCACGCTGCCGATGCCGTCGAGCTTCCGCTCGAGACGTTCGAAGCGGTCGTCCCCGAGGCCGCCCTGCAGGGTGCCGTCGAGGCGGTCCAGCAAGTCGTTCAGGCGGGCGGGGTCGATGCTCCTGCCCTTCAGCAGCTCAAGCCGGCTGATGATGCCTTCCAGCTGGTTGTGGTAGGAGCGGGAGTCCGATGCCTTGCCGAGCCCGGCGAGGCGGTCCTCGATCGCGGCAAGCCGCGCGGTGATCGGGCTGGTATCGACGTCGCTGAAATCGAGGCTGCTGACCCGCTCGGCGATGTCCTGCAGCTGCTGCGCAAACGGACCGAACTGCTCGGCGGAGGCCTGGACGCGGGCGATTTCCTCCAATTGCGCCTGCAGCCGGTCGAGCCGCTCTTCCAGCGGCTCCATCTGCCGGCGCGACAGGTGCTCCGCCTGGTCGGTCAGCGAATGGGCCAGCTGATCCAGCTTGCGATCAAGTCCCTCCAGGTCGCGGCGGGCGCCGCGGACATCCTGGGCCTCGATCGCGCCGGCGAGCGCGTCCATCTTCTGGGTGATGCCGGCGAGGATTTCCGCCGCGGCATCGTCTTCCTGCTTCTCGACCGCGGCAGCCAGGCCGGCCAGGCGCTTGTCCAGCCGGGCCAGCGTCTCGCCGCTCGCGCGGCGGTCCTGGTCGAGCCGCGCCATCAGGTCGGCGAGGCGCACATCGAGGTTGGAGAGGTCGGGCGCGCGCCCCAGCTCGCCGATGCCCTTGAGGGCGGCAGAAAGCTCCGACAGATGCCGGTCGAGGTCGGCCGCGCCGGCATCGCGCTCGCGGCGCGTCTCGGTGAACTCGGCGGCAAGCGCCTGGAGCTGCGCTTCGATGCGCTCCAGCACAGGGCGATCGCCGAGCTCGCCCGGCAGCGCTTCAAGCCGCTCCGCCAGGCCGATGATTTCCGCGCCGATGCGCGCCACTTCGGGCTGCGACGCCACGTTCTGCAGTTCGCCGCGCAGCACGTCGATGCGTTGCGACAGATCCTCCGGCGAACCCAGCCGGTGAACCATGCCCTCGATCCGGTCGAACCGCTCCAGGATCGCGGTCTGGTTCTCGCGCACGGCATCGAAGCCGGGAATCTCGGCTTCCATGTCGCCGAGCCGCTCCGTCAGCCCGGACAGGCGGTCCTGCAGCTCGCCCAGGCGGTTGCCCGCCATGTTGCGCGCGGCGTTCACCTTCGGCTCCATGGCGTCGAGCCTGGCGCTGATCTGCGCCACGGCGCCGGCGATGGAATGGCCGTCGCGGCCGATGTCGCCGATATGCTGCAGAACCTCGTGGAGGTCGCTGCGAAGCTCGGCGATCTCCTCGCCGTTGCCGTTCTGCTGGAGCGCTTCGACGCGCCCAGCCAGCATAACAAGCTGACGGCGCATGTCGGCGTGCGCTTCGGCCTCACGAGCGGCTTCGGCGCGACGCCTCGCCTCGGCCGCCTCGGCACGCCGTTCGGCGGCAGCCACCTCGGCGCGCCGCTCGGCTTCGGCCAGCTCGGCGCGGCGCCTGGCTTCGGCCGCCTCGGCGGACGCGGCAATGCGTTCGGCTTCGGCCGCCGCGGCGCGGCGCTCGGCTTCGGCGACTTCGGCGCGGCGCGCCGCCTCGGCCGCCTCGATGCGGCGTTCGGCCTCGGCCGCCGCGGCAATGCGTTCGGCCTCAGCCGCCGCGGCAAGGCGTTCGGCTTCGGCGGAAGCGCCGCGAAGCTCCGCTTCCGCGGCTTCGAAGCGGAGGCGATCCAAATCGGCGAGGTCGGCCGCGCCGTGCCGCGGCTCCACCGCGAAGGAAGGCTCGCCGTGCCAGTCTTCCGGCGTGGCGACATCGGCAGCCTGGGTGGCGCGCGGCGGCAGATGCTGGGAGTGCCGGTCGTCGGACGCGGCCGTGCTGCCCGGCTTCGCCGCTTCCGCTTCGCCGTGCGAGGCGGAACCGGCGCGCTGCTCCAGGCGCTTGCTCAGCGCCTCCAGCCGCGCCTCCAGGCGGTCCAGGCTGTAGGTGACGAAGTCGCGGCTTTGCGGGGCGGCCGCCGGCTCGGCAGCCGGCGCGGGCCGGTGGGGTTCCGGCGGACGCACCGCGACGCCCTGCCGCTCGATCGATTCCAACCCGAGCGCGAGCTTTCTCACCGCGCGCTCCAGCTCGTCGGGGCTGATTGCCGGCGGCCGCGGGTCGAGCCGCTCGGCGGTGCGCTGGCGAGGGCCGCGACCGACCTGCGAAAGCCGGCCCGCTTCGTCGAAACGGGCGTCGAGGATGTCGTCGAGAGGCATGGCGGGGCCGTCACCGGCCTCATCGGTGTTCTCGGTGGACCTGCGGTCCTTCTTGGCGCTCCACGAGGTTCGCGCGTTCATCAAGGCTCCTCGGGCGGATATAACGCAGGAGCGCGCTGCTCCCGATCTCGAATCGGCAAATGTCCCGCCTCAAATTGAAGATGATCGCGGGGAAGGTAAATAGGTGGTTAACCAGACCCCAGAATTCTTAAAAAATTAACCACGTCTCTTGGCAAAACCTTTACCAGACGAGGGCCGGCGGGCCTCCCCGAGGCGGGCAAAACGCTGTGTCGTGCGACACGATCAAGCCGGCTCGATGCACTCCTGCGTGTCGTTCCTGACGCTGTTGACCGCGCGGCTGACCTCGTAGGCCTGCATGCGTTCGGCCGGAAACGGCCGCAGCAGCGCCCTGAGCTCCTCGACAGTTGCGGCCGGATCGAGCCAGCGGTCGTAATCCTCCGGGTCGAGGATTACCGGCATCCGGTCGTGCACCGCCGCGGCGAGCGGGTTCGGCTCGCCGACGATGATGGCGGCCGACAGGATCTCCTTGTCGCCCAGCCGGGCGAACTCCCACAGCCCGGCGAAGGCGAAAGGCTCGAGATCCTGGCGCTGGAAGCGGTAGGGCTGCTTGCCGTCGGCGCGTTTCTGCCATTCGAAGAACCCGGTCGCCGGGATCAGCGCCCGCCGCTTCGCGAAGGCCTCCCGGAACAGCGGTTTTTGGTGGACGGTCTCGGCGCGGGCGTTGATGTGCGGGATTTTGGGCATCTCCTTCAGCCACCCGGGGACGAGGCCCCAGCGGGCCATCGCCAGCTCGCGCCGGCCGTCGCGCGGGTCGACGCGGATGATCGGAATCTGGTCGGTGGGCGCGACGTTGTAGCGGGGCGGGAAATTCGATTGCGGCAGGCGCTCGGCCCGAAAGATCTGCCGGTAGGCCTCGCGGGCGATCAGGTTGTCGTAGCGGCCGCACATTCGGGCAGGATAGCAGCAGCGGGCGGCGCGATGCTATCACGCCGGTCATGTGGTAGTGCCTCTGTTTGAAATTGCCGCTTCGCGCTTTTTTTAGGAACGGCGCCCCGGCTTCGGCGGCTTCGGCGACATCCGCGCTATGTCGGCAACCGTCCAAAGCCGATCCATCACGCCAGCGGCGATCGCCGGAGCGACACGCAGCGGCTTTTTAATAAGGAGTTGACCAACTAGGCCACCTACTTTACCAACTCCCGCGGCTACTTGGTCAACTAGGGTGGCTCAGAATGGCTAGGCGGGCGCTCACCGCAGAGGACGTTGCGGCAAAGAAATTTGAGGCGAATCAGCTATTTACCCCCTCTGCTCCGATTGCAGTTGCCGAGATGTTTGCGGGTCGCCAAGAGCAAGCCGCAAAGATCGTCGAGGCTGTCGGGGAACGCGGTCGCCACGTCATCATGTTCGGCGAGCGCGGGGTCGGAAAATCATCGATGGCCCAGATTATTCCCTATTTTATTCCACCAGGTCCTCGTGCTGTCCGCCACATTAGAGTGCAAGCATTCCCCGGAGACACGTTTTCCGTCATCGCTCGCCGTATCTTCGCTAAGATACGTTTTGCTGGTGACTATGGCGAAGGCGAGAAGGTCTACAACGCGGGTGAGTTTTACCCAACCACCGTTACAATCGATGACTTTCTAAACGAAATGCGGATGTTTAAAGAGACTGAGATTCCCATTATTATCATTGATGAATTCAATGAGATTGATGATCCTGGGGCTAGCCGAACCGTGGCAAATATCATCAAGTCTCTATCAGACGAAGGGACCAATGTGACCATGTTGATAGTTGGCGTTGCAGACAGCGTTGGCTCTCTCATCGAGAAGCATGAGTCGATCGAACGCTGCGCCGAGCAGATTCATATGCCAAGAATGGCAGTAGACGAAAGAAAAGAGGTTCTGGAAAAGCGTCTCGGACAGCTCGGCATGTCAATGACCGTCGATGGTCGGTGGAAGGTCATCAATCTGTCTAAGGGGCTTCCTGCGTATGTTCACGCGTTAGGTAAATTTGCAGTCTACAGCGCGCTGGACTCGGGCCGGGTTAGTGTTATTGAGGCCGATGTAGACAATGCAATCAACGCTGTCCTACAATCATCACAGCAAACCTTGAAAGATTCCTATGAAGCGGCGACCCGCAGCAATCAAGCTCGCGCGCTCTTCCGTCATGTGTTGACCGCCTGCGCGCTGGCTAAAGTAGACGATGCTGGATACTTCACGCCTGCCGCTGTTCGGGACCCGCTTTCAAGCATTCTCAAGCGCAGCATGGAGATAGCGAACTTTCAAGATACGCTTCGTGATTTTGCCGAAAAACGTGGGCGGATCCTTGGACGTACGGGCGAGGCCCGATCATATAGGTTTAGGTTTGCCAATCCTGCAATGCAGCCCTACGTTATAATGAGAGGTATTCGAGACGCGATCGTAAACGAAGAGGCTAAACTGGCCCTTTCTTCCCCCGAGCAGCCGGACCTTTTCCCCACCGCTTAGCGGCCGCAATCCGAGCGATCTCCGCTCTCCTCTCCGGCGTCATGCTCCGCGCCCGCGCCGCGCCGCCGCGTCGGCCCAAAGAGACGCAGCCGGGTCTTTGCCTTCATCCTCCGGCGTGGGAACGTGATCCTCCGCTTCGCCAACGCTTGTGTCCACGATGAGGTTGCCGAGCTGGTTACGGTCGCGGGGGCGTTTCGGAAGGTTCGAACTCAGTGATGTCTCTCGCCATAGCCGTCCCTCAGCAAGCCAAATGCGCATCGCCTTAGCGCCTGCTTTGCGCTAAGCATCATACCAATAAGGGGGAATGCGAGCGTGAGGAGACCTATGCCAAGGAAGGTCAAGAATGGTTGGACGGCTCAGATATTCGACAGTCGGGGATTCACCGTGGACGGAGAGACGCCCACTGGCATCTATGCTCACACGGACAATCGTTCCAAGGTATGGCTCGATCTTGCGGGCCTGAAATCTGCTAGAGGCGAAACGTTCGAGATGCCCGCAGACCCTGCCACACTTAGAGACTTAGCCGAGGCTTTGGGGGCGATCGCTAAGGACATTGAGGACTCGCACCGCAAGCGAACGAGCGGCGGGCGGTAGATTTCAAACTGAGGCACTACCGGTCGTGTCGGCATGGCTGCGAAGGCTGAGGAATGACGACCCGGCAGATGGCGCTTACTCCGGATCTGGTGAGCCGGGTGCATCGCGACGTCCGCGATGGCGGCCCGGAGCCGGGGCTCGCCTACCACACCGACGAGGATTACCAGGCTGCGGTGCGCAAGATCCTCTCCTCGCATCGGGACGGCGACCCGGTGTGGCTTTTCGCTTACGGCTCGCTGATCTGGAAGCCTGAGATCGAGCATGGCGAGGAGCGGCCGGGCACGGCGCGCGGCTGGCACCGGGCCTTCTGCTTCCGGGTCACACGTTTTCGAGGCACGCCGGAGCAGCCGGGGCTGATGATGGCGCTCGACCGGGGCGGCCAGTGCCGCGGGGTGCTCTACCGCCTCTCCGGCGAGCCCTTGCCTGCGCAGCTGGAAAAGCTGTTTCGCCGGGAGTTCACGGTCAAGCCGCCGAACAGCATGCCGCGCTGGATCGTCGTCGACGCCGAAGGCGAGCGCATCAACGCCATCGCCTTCGTGATGAACAGGCGCGCCCGCGCCTATTGCGGCAAGCTGTCGCCTGAGGAAACCGCCGATATCCTCGCCAAAGCCTGCGGGCACTGGGGCTCGGGGGCGGAATACCTCATGAATACGGTGGCGCAGCTCGAAGCGCGCGGGATACACGACCGCCATCTGTGGCTCCTGCAGGAACTTGTCGCGGCGCGAATTGCGCCTTAGTGACGCGCCGCAGCTGTGAAACCGGGGTCCCAATCGCGAGTTAGGAACATGCCTATCGTTGATTTTAACGTCAGCGTCATTTAGGCGCCCGCCACCCTTTGTATCGAGCCGCCGATTCGGCGCGGTGCGCTCATTGGACCATCCGGACAGGACATGAAGACAAGCTTCACCATCGGCGATCTGTCGCGCGAATTCGGCGTGACGCTCAGGACTCTTCGCTTTTACGAGGACAAGCAGCTCCTCAATCCCAAACGGCAGGGCATGAACCGGCTTTACAGCCGGCGCGACCGGGCCCGCCTGAAACTGGTGCTGATGGGCAAGAAGGTCGGCTTCTCGCTCACCGAGATCAAGGACATGCTCGACCTCTACGATCTGAAGGACGGGCAGGTCACCCAGCTCAAAGTCGCGCTGGAGAAATTCGGCCGGCAGGTCGGGCTGCTGCAGCAGCAGAAGCGGGACATCGAGCAGGCCCTGGACGAGCTGACGCGCACCATGGAGGTGGTCTCCGGCATGCTGCGCGACCGCGAGGCCGGGCGCACGCCCGACGCGCTGAGCGAGGCCGCGGAATAGGTTTCCGTGCCCGTCAGGAATTTTCCGCATAAGAGGCATGGCGGTTACGTAAACGTCAGCTCGTGGAGCGCGCAAAAATGCCGATCTACAAGGCTCCGGTCGACAGCGTCATGTTCCTGCTCAGGGACGTGCTCGGCTACGAGCGCTATTCCAACCTGCCCGGCTTCGCCGACGCGCCGCTCGACACGGTGGAGGCGGTGCTCGGCGAGGCGGCCCGCTTCTGCGAGGAGGTGCTGCAGCCGCTCAACCGTTCCGGCGACCAGGAGGGCTGCACGCGCCGTCCCGACGGCTCGGTCACCACGCCGGCGGGTTTCAGGGAGGCCTACCGGAGCTACGCGGCGGCCGGCTGGGTGGGGCTTGCCGCCGACCCGCAATATGGCGGCCAGGGCCTGCCCTACACCCTGGGGGCCGTGCTCAACGAATTCGTGACGTCCGCCAACATGGCCTGGGGCATGTATACCGGCCTGGCCCAGGGGGCGATCACGGCGCTGGTCCAGCACGGCACGGAGGAGCAGAAGGCGCTCTACCTGCCAAAGCTCGTCAGCGGCGAGTGGGCCGGCACGATGAACCTGACCGAGCCGCATTGCGGCACCGACCTCGGCCTGATCAAGACCAAGGCGGCGCCGGCGGCGGACGGCAGTTTCAGGATCTTCGGGCAAAAGATCTTCATCTCGGCCGGCGAGCACGATCTTACCGAAAACATCGTCCACCTGGTGCTCGCCCGCATCGAGGGCTCGCCGGAGGGGACCAAGGGTATCTCGCTCTTCGTCGTGCCGAAATTTTTGGCCGAGGCGGACGGCAGAATCGGCGCGCGCAACGCCGTCTCCTGCGGCTCCATCGAGGAGAAGATGGGGATCCACGGCAATTCCACCTGCGTCATGAACTATGACGGGGCGACCGGCTGGCTGGTCGGACAGGCCGACAAGGGCCTGCGCGCCATGTTCACCATGATGAACGAGGCGCGGCTGGGCGTGGCCGTGCAGGGCCTCGCCATGTCGGAGGTGGCCCGCCAGAACGCCGTCGCCTACGCCCGCGAACGCCGCCAGGGCCGGGCGCTATCCGGCGCGAAGCAGCCGGGCGAGAAGGCCGATCCGATCCTCGTCCATCCCGACATCCGCCGCACCCTCATGTCGGTCGGCGCCTTCAACGAGGCGGCGCGGGCGCTGGTGCTGTGGACGGCGCTGCGGGCCGACGTGGCCCGCCGCTCCGGCGACGACAAGGACCGCCAGTCTGCCGACGATTTCTTGGGCCTGCTGACGCCGGTGCTGAAGGGCGTCCTGACCGACAGGGGTTTTCACAACGCCGTGGAGGCGCAGCAGGTGTTCGGCGGCCACGGCTACATCGCCGAGCACGGCATGGAGCAGTTCGTCCGCGACGCCCGCATCGCGATGATCTACGAGGGGGCGAACGGCATCCAGGCGCTCGATCTGGTGGGACGCAAGCTGCCGAAGGACGGCGGCCGCGCCATCGTGGCGTTCTTCAACGAGGTTGGCGGGTTTCTCCGCGAGAACGCCGACAGCGAGGCGCTGAACCCCTACCTGAAGCCGCTCGGGCAGGGGCTCGACCACCTGCAGAAGGCGACGATGTGGCTCATGCAGAACGGGGTGGCCAGGCCCGACCATGCCGGCGCGGCCTCGACCGACTACATGCACCTCTTCGGCCTCATCGCGCTCGGCTACATGTGGGCGCAGATGGCCAAGGCGGCGGCGGAAAAACTCCGCGACGGAGCCGATGGACGGGGCGATTTCTATGCGGCGCGGCTGACGCTCGGGCGCTTTTTCATGGAGCGGACCATGCCGGAATCGGCGGCGCACCTGGCGCGGATTTCCGCGGGCGCGGATACGCTGATGGCGCTGCCGGCGGACATGTTCTAGGCGGCCCGGCGGAGCCGGAGAAGACAAGCAGCGAGCTGCGAGCTGCGGGCACCGAGATCCGACAGCGCAGGCCCGACAGCGCTAGCGGCCCTTGATCTTCAGCCTGCTATAATACGCCCAGAGCTCGCAGTAATGGTCATAGGCCGCCGGCTGACGCGACCAGAGCGACACGAGGTTGCGCTTTCCGCGATAGTTTCCGGCTTTGATCTTTGCCAGCTGGCGGGGCTTGGGCCCGTGAAAGTGGATGATGGCCGCCGCGTCGTTTCGCCCCCAATAAGGCTTCCAGTTCATCAGCGGGCTGAGCGCGTCATAGCGGCTCCGGAAGAAATCGTTGAAGCTCTTCTGATCGTGATTGGGGTATTTGAAATCATTCAGCAGGCGGCGGCGAATTGCGGCATGGAACTGAGGCAGCTCGCTGCGCATGTTCGGCAGGTTGAGGACCATGACCCCACTGTTGAATTTATGGCTGCTCTCTATGTTTTCCTCCGGCGCGGCGGCCAACAGGCGCGGCAAAGTGACGAGTTGCGGATCCCATTTTTGGAATAAAACATCAATATCGGTGTAGAGAATATATTCCTCGTCAGTTTCGATCAACGGCAGATCCGCTCTTAGCCAGTGGCCAACGAATTTTTCATACTCGTCGCCATAGCCGACGCGCAGCTCCTCCTGCAGACTGGGAGTGTGAAAGATCACCTGCACCCCCAACGCCTGCAGACCTCTTATGTACTTGTTCTCTGCGCCAGAGTACAGGCAGTGCGCCGACAGCGGCGTATTAACCAGGCACGATTTTACTGCCGCGCGGAGCAACCGGTAGGCGCGGGGGATGCCAATCTCGTTTATTCCAAAATACCATTTTTTTACCTGCGAAGTGTCCTGCATTATGGCGGGCTTCCTGCTAAGAGCAGCAATTTCCTTTGCGCAGCAGCTCGAAAACCTGGCGCACCGGCCGGCCAGGGACAGTCGACGCCATGGTCCCGCCGGTCAGGGCTGTCATGGCTCGTCGGTCCCTGTGATTGGCCCAACGGGGCTCGTTGGGCAAGCCCCGAAGTGAGCGGGGAAGCTTTTCGAGCAGCCATGGCCCAGGCTGAACCACAAAGCGCCACCCCGCGGCCCGTGCCCGCCAGTCCGCTTTGCAACAGAGGCGCTCGCTCGTTTGGGACGGCTATACGATGTTGCGGATCGGCCTGCGCGCCATCCGTTCGGCAACAAACGCTATGAGGAGCAGCGCAACAACAAACTTCCAGAGGTATGCCACATCGAGCATATGGCTGTCGTACATCCGGTAATAGCCCTCGCGGAACAGCGCGATGCCGTGCATGACGGGATTCCACGCGATGATGTCCCGCACGACGGGAGGCATACTGTCCGGCAGGAGGAACACGCCTGATGCGAAATAGAGAATGCGCATCGGCCAGGTGAGGAACGAGCTCGCCGAGGGAACGAACTCCGACAGGAGACCGAGACACATGCCCACTCCGAAGCCGAGGCAGAAGAGGGCGGCGACGGCTTCAAGCATCAGCAGCGGGGCGTGCGGCAGCGAACCATGCCCCAAGAGGATGAGACCGCTGATCAGGAGCATCATCACGACGATCCAGGTGGCAAGCTCGAGCAAGGCACGCCCCAGGAAAACGTCGACGATCTTGACCACCGGATAGGTCAGCAACGCTTCGTTGGAACCGTAGCCGCCCTTGGTGCGGCTGTAGACGTTTCTGAAGCCGAGATAGGTGGCGATGCCCGTTGCAAGAAACATCGGCAGGCTGTCGCCCAAAGGCGATGCACGCCCGATGAAAGAGAAAATAACCATCAGCATCGTGATGTGAATCATCGGCTCGATGATCGCCCACAGATAGCCGATCTGCTGGCGGCCATATCGCGTGCGGGCCTCGCGCAGCATCAGAGCAAGCAGGACCCGTCCCTGGATTGCGAGCGCCTCAGTGAAATCCTTCATCGTGGAATTAGCCCGTTGGCGTTTGTTGCGGCCCTACCTATCACCTTCCCTCGGGCCACGCTACGAGCAGCCGATGCCCATCGCGGTCCGGCATTTCCGATCGATTCGGCCGGATCGTCGCCGTCGTGCCGTTGCCCGCGTATTTGGGACGGCCCCAAGAGTGCGGTTCTAGTTTGGCCGTATTTTGTCGTCCATCGCAACGTTCCAAGCCGGCGGAGGGTCGTCGAGCAATGAGCTGGATTGCTTGGTTCTGTTTTGAAGGGGTTGCGCTGAGTGGCGCGCCCAACTCCGGCTCCGGCGTCAGCGCTGCAAAGTCTCGGCGCGAACCCAAGCCGGAGAGACGGAGGAGATCGTAATCGACAGGACGCGGCCCAGCTCCGCCGCCCATCAGCAAGCTTCCGCGGCGGCGGACCATGAGGCAACCGGAGTTCGGTGCCTGCAAGCCATGTCCGGTCCCGTGGACGATGGGCTCGCGACTCGCACCCCGCCCGTTGCAGGATAAGGCGCGGTCGTCGGTTGCAAGCACGGCAACGCGTTCACCGGCCCGGCCGGCGGCCGTGCCCGCGCAGACTAAGCCGTTGCACACGCGGCGTTTTCCGGCCGCGCAAGGAGCCGCCGGGCGCAACGCGGCAGGCACGAGGTATCTTAAATCAATAGTTGCGCCACACTAGGTGCTTGACTCGGGTGCGTAAACGCGGGTTTACTGCGCTTCAGGACATCAAGTCTTTGGACCTTCGTCCGGGGGGGCGACATGGCCGAGCCATTTCTTTCCGAAATCCGCATCATGTCGTTCGTGTTCGCCCCGAAGGGTTGGGCGCTGGCGAACGGACAGCTGCTGCCGATCAACCAGAACCAGGCGCTGTTCTCGCTGCTGGGTACCACGTTCGGCGGCGACGGGCGGGTGAACTTCGCCCTTCCTGACCTGCGCGGGCGCACGCCGATCCATGTCGGCAGCGGCCATACGCTCGGCGAGCGCGGCGGCGAGCAGGCGCACACGCTGTCGATCGCCGAGCTGCCGACGCACACGCACGTAGTGAATGCCTCGGGGTCGGACGGCGATGTGAATACGCCAACCGGGAATCGTCTGGCCCGAGAGGTCGGCAACGTTTACCGCCTGGCATCCGGCGGTCTTCAGGCGCTGAACCCGGCCATCATCACCAACACCGGCGGCAGCCAGGCGCACCTCAACATGCAGCCTTTCCTGACCCTGAGCTTCTGCATCGCCCTGCAGGGCATCTTCCCCTCGCCCAACTAAAGGAGGCGCATCATGGCACAGCCTTATGTTGGCGAGATCCGCATGTTCGCCGGAAATTTCGCCCCGGCCGGATGGATGTTCTGCGAGGGCCAGTTGCTGCCGATCTCGGAGAACGAGACGCTGTTCCAGCTCATCGGCACGACCTATGGCGGCGACGGGCAGAGCACCTTCGCGCTCCCCGATCTGCGCGGCCGCATTCCCATCCACCAGGGCAACGGCTTCATCCTGGCCGAGACCGGCGGCGCCGAGGAGATCACGCTGACGGTCAACCAAATCCCTGCCCACAGCCACCCGCTTCTCGGCTCGACGGCCAACGCCAGCGATCCGAATCCCAGCGGAAATGTTCTGGCTACCTCGACGGTCGTACAACCGTATGCCGTCGAGTCTATCTCTGGCAGCCTTGTGGCAACGACTATTTCGCCGGTCGGCGGCAGCCAGCCGCACACCAATTTCCAGCCGTATCTCTGCGTCGATTTCATCATCTCGCTGTTCGGGCTCTTCCCGAGCCCGACCTAGGAGGAAGCCGTGGCCGATCCGTTCGTCGCGGAAATCCGCATCTTTCCGTTCAATTTCGCGCCCAAAGGCTGGGCGTGGTGCGACGGTCAGCTCCTGCCGCTATCGCAGAACACGGCGCTGTTCTCGCTGCTCGGCACTACCTATGGCGGCAACGGCAAGAGCAATTTTGCCCTGCCCGACCTGCAGGGCCGGGCGCCGATGCATCCGGGGCAGGGCCCCGGCTTGTCGCTGCACGATCTGGGCGAGACCGGAGGGTCGGAAACCGTCTCTCTGCTCGAAAGCGAGATTCCCGCGCATAATCACATCTTCGGCACCACGTTCGAGAACGGCACACAAGGCTCGTTGACACCGGACGTCATTCTCGCCAGGTCGGTGGCCGGTAACCTTTATCAAACAACCAATGCCAACCCGGTCCAGATGGGGCCGGAGTCGCTCGCGCCGGCCGGCGGCGACCAGCCGCACAACAATCTGCAGCCCTACCTGACCTTCTATTTCTGTATCGCCCTGCAGGGGGTTTTCCCGCCGCGCGGCTGAGCCGCTCAAGGGACGATGGAGCAGGAGGCCGGAGAGCCGCAGGGCCCGGCCGGTTGGAAGCGTGCCGCCGCTGCCGGCGTGACGTTCCGGCCGGTCAGCGAGGCCGATCTGCCGTTCCTGAGCCGCGTCTACGCATCGACGCGGCTGGAGGAGCTGGCGCCGGTGCCGTGGTCCGAGGCCGAAAAGGCCGCCTTTCTGGACGCTCAGTTCCGGGCGCAGCACGCGCATTACCAGCAGCATTACAAGACTGTGGAGCGGCTGGTCATCCTGCGCGGCGGCGAGCCCGCCGGCCGGCTCTATATCGACCGTTGGACGCGCGAGCACCGGGTGGTCGATATCGCGCTGCTGCCCGAGCACCGGGGCCAGGGCCTCGGCACGGCTGTCATGCGCGATCTCCTCGACGAGGCCGCAGCCGCCGGCAAGGCGCTGTCGATCCATGTGGAAAAGTTCAATCCAGCGCAGCGGCTCTATGAGCGGCTGGGGTTTGTCAGGGTGGGGGAGACGGGGGCTTACGACCTGATGCGGTGGGAGCGGGTTAGGAACGCCAGCGGGGCCCTTCCTCTCCCCTCCGGCGAAAGGAGGTGAGAGCTCGGACGCCATGGATCAGGTGAAGACGGCCTCGTAGCGCATGCCGCCCTGGTGCGGGCCGAGGGGAACCAGAAAGATCTCCAGCGGGCCCATCGCGGCGTTCTCCAGGCGGTAGATGGCCTGCGGGAGGATTGGCCGAGATGGGCCGAGGAAGCGCAGGGAAAAGGCGTTGCGGCCGCTGGGGGCCGGGCCGAATTCCTCCAGCTCCGCCAGCACCAGGTCGAGCGGCCCAGGCGGACTGGACAAGGTGAATTTGTCCTGCATCCGGTCGGAGAAGTTGGCGGCGGTAAGTTTCTCAAGGTCCATCGAATACGCGGTCCCGAGTGAGCCTGAAGCGGGGGAGCCCGAACCGAGCGGGCGAAAGTCCGGCCGGCGCGGGGTGCCGGCCGGAGGATGTCAAATTCAGGCGACTACACCATCCAGCCGTCGTGGGCTCCGGCGTCCGGCAGCCGGCGCTCGCCCGTGACCAAATGGTCGAACATCAGGCCATCGCCGTCCGCCGCCGCGTGGAGGTCATCGAGACCGAGCTGGTGCCCCATCTCGTGCATGACCGCCGTGAGGAGGTCCATGTCGCCGGCCGGAGCTCCGTAGGGGTCGGTCTGCAGCTGCGTGGGAGACAGGACATTGCCGAACTCAAAATCGTCGCGCGGCGTGGCATCGATGAACCAGCCGTAGCCCGCCGCATCCGTGTCGATCGCCACCTGGCCCGCCGCGGACGACCCCAATTGCGCACCGGACAGTTCCGCGACGGTGAAATCGACGGATTCCAGCAGGGCGACCTGCTCGGCGGAGGCGCCGGCCTCTGCCCAGCGGGCGATCGCGGCATCCACCATGAAGTCGAGCTCGGCCTGCGAGAGCACGCCGTCGTCGGCGATCACTCGGCTGGCTTGCTGGTCGGCCTTGAAGACGAAATCGCCTGCGTCGATCGACGATTTCGAGACGCCGGCGAGGAACACGCCGCCGGTTCCGAAGCCGACGACAAGGCCGCCCTCGGTGTCGACGAGCCGGAGGTCGGCAAAACTGTCGACGCCGTCAACCGCGCTGACTTCGATCCTGTCCCTGCCGTTCTCAAAGTCGGTGACGCGATCGACACCGTCGTAGTCGCCGAAGACAAAGGTGTCGACGCCAGCGCCGCCGGTCAGGGTGTCGCGGCCGCCATTGCCGCCGTTCAGCCGGTTGTCGCCGGAATTGCCGGTCAGCAAATTGTCGAGCTCGTTGCCCTTGATGCTGTCGTCGGCGCTGCCCGCCAGCGTCAGGCTCTCTTCGCCCGGCGCGAGGATGTGGGATACGGGGGCGGGAACGGCGGCCGCTTCCACGCCGCCCGAAGCGGCGAGCAAGGGCAGCGGCGGCGCCGGCTGACCGAATTGCGGCGTCCCGCCGACCGAAACACGCGTGTTGGCAAGGTTGTTGGCGTTGTCGAGTTCGGTGGCAACGTTTGCGGCCGTCGGCGCGAGTTGGACAATATTAAGCGTGCCGCCGGCCACCTCATTGACCCGCAAGGCTGTCTGGTTCGGATCGCCGGCGAGACCGGCCACGTTTATGAAGGAGTTGCCGGAAATATTCGCGTTCAGCGTGCCGGTGTTTGTAACGGAAACGATGATCCCGCGGTCTGCGGCAATATCTCTGGTGATATTGTCCGTGATGGTCGCGTTGACGGTGCCGGCGGTGACGTTCTCGACGACGCTGATGCCTTCGAACTGGGCGACGCTCTGCACGGTATTGTCGTCGATCAGGAGGGTGGTCGTGCCCCCGCCTTCCATCGAGACCTGGATACCTCTGCCGAGCGCCGATCCGGATCCGGCCACGCCCTGCGTGCCGATCACGTTGTCTGTGATCGTACCCGTCATCGTGCCGGTGGCATTCGCATTTGAGAACACGACGATGCCGGCTGCGCGGTTGCCGGTCATCTGCGCGTTGTCGTGGATGTCGAAATCGAGCGTACCGTTGGTGGCGGTCGACATGTTGACCGCAACGTTGTTGTCGATAAAGTTGCTGGTGCCGACGTCGGCGGTGATGCTGCCGCCCGACGCGTCGACGTGGACCGCCGTGCCGGTCAGCGCGCCGACCACCGTGTTGCCATCGAACGTGCTGCCACTCACCGTCAAACCCATCGTGGCAGTGCCCAGCGACAGGAAATTGAGCAGGTTCCCGTGCACGGCAGTCGCGCCGTTGCTCGAGATCGTGTTGTTGGCGACCTGAAAATTCGTCAGCGTGCCCGAGCTGTTGGTGATCTGAACTTCGAATTCGTAGTTGTTGCTGATGTTGGAGTTGGTGATCGCCGTCGCGTGGGCTCCGCCGGAGGCGGTACCCGTCAGGTTGGCGATGTTGATGCCGGACTCGTCCGTCGTGGTGCTGTTGCCGTTGCCGGTAATATCGAGCCGGTTCAGCAGGAAGCCGTTGATGCCGGAGCCGCCGATGCCATCGCCGAGGTTATTGGTAATGTCCATCCGGCTCAAATTGACGTCCATCGTGTTCGTCAGGCTGATTCCGTCGCCGGTCGAGGCATTGATGATCCCGCCGGAGCCGTTGTTGGTGCTGCCCGTGTCGCCGGTGACCGTGAGGCCGCCGAGGGTGCCCGTGGTGTTGAGCACGATGCCGTTGGCTGCGCCGTTCGACGAGATGCTCTTGAAGGTCAGGTCATCGGCGTGGATCGTCGTCAGCGAGACGTTCAGCGCGGTGCCGGTGGTGGTGGTGATCGTGTTGTCAATCCCGGAATTGGTGCCGCCCGGATCGACGATCGCCAGCGTGCCGCCGTCGGTTGCGACGAACGCATTGTTGGCGCCGGTCGACAAAGTGAGGCCGCCGTCGAAGCGGGTCAGGTTGGTGCTGTTGCTCTGCAAGTTGACGCCGCCGCCGCCGCTGGACGTTACGTGGCCGTTGAAATCGACGCTGCCGCCGGTGCGATTGGTAATATCGACGACCAGGCCGGCACTCGTCTTGGTGAGCGTGGCGCCGATGGTGACGTTGCCGTTGCCGGCGTTGATGTCGACGGCATTGCCGGTCGGGTCGTTGGTACTGCCGATGCTGCCGCCGCTCAGCGTGAACGTGCCGGTGTGGCCGTCGAGCTGGATGCCGTCCCCGCCTGTATTGTCGATCGTCGCGCTGGTGACGTTGACGTTGGTCGAGGTGCCGGTGCGGACGTTGATGCCGTCGCCGCCGGCGGTGCCGACGACGCTCACGCTGTCGATGTTGATGTCGTTGCCCGTGACATTGACCAGCTCGAATGCGTTCTGAGAGCCGGACACCGTCCCGGTGGCGCTCAGGTCGTCGAAGGCGACATCGCTGGCGCCGATCGCCGTGCCGGACAGGCTGAACAGCTGGCCGGTGGTGGTCGTGATGTCGTTGTCGGAGCCGGTGATGGTCAGCGTGCCGGCCGAGCTGCCCACGAACGCCGCGCCGGTGCCGCTGTTGATGTCCAGGCCGTTGAAGGTTGTGCTGCCGGCATTGGTGGTGAGGTTGACGCCGTTCGAGCCGTTCAGGGTAAGCGTGGTGAGGCCCTGGAAATTGACCGCGAGGTTGGTGCTCGCCCCGCCGATGTCGATCGCGTTCTGCGCGTGAGTCCCCGTAATCGTGGTTGTGCCGCCGACGGTAAAGCTGCCGGTGACGCCGGCGAGATCGACGACGCCGCCACTGGCGGTGCTTGAGCCGCTCGATGCGACCGAGTCGAACGTCACGTTCAGAGTGCCGCCCTGGTCAATGTCGACCACCTGGCCCGCGCCGGAGATCTGAACATTGCTGATCGTAAGGTTGCCGACGCTGTTGTTGACGTCGTCGATGCCGCTGGCGTTGCCGGCTTGAGTGACGATGTTCAAGCCGCGGATCGTATTGTTCGACGCCAGATCAATGCCCTGGTCACCGGCCGGCACGTTGATGGTGGGACGGTTGCCGCTCGCCGTCTCGATGACGATATCCGGGCCGCCGAGTGGGTTGGTGAACGACAGTTGCTGGTCATCCCCGAGCACCGTCTGACCATCCTGCAGGTTTAGGCCGCCACTATAAGTGCCTTCCTTGATGTAGATGTAGTCATTGGGGCCGGCGGACGAGGCGTTGAACTGCGCGAGCGTGCTGAAGGGATTGAACTGCGAGCCGGGCGGGCCGCTGACCGGGCCGGCGTAGTCATCGTCGATGAACCAGACCTGCGGCAGCACCCCGACCTGGATGGTGTCGCTGTCCAGTTCGTGGGTGCCGTCGCCGGTATTGCCGGGATCCTGACCTGTATTGCCGGCGTCACGCGTCGTGATGTTCAGCGTGGTCGTGGTCGGGTTCACGATATTATCAACCGCCGTATAGCGGACGTTGTTGCCGGCGAGAGAGGCGTTGATCTGGTCGATGGTGCCCGTCAATACGACCGTGCCGGTCCCGTTGGTCGTGACGGTCGCACCGCCGCTGATTCCGGCCGGACCGCCGCTGGTGCCGTCGCCGATGGCGACCGTGCCAGCAGCGGCCGTGAATGTGGTCGTGATGTTGGAAGCACTCCCCGCATCGACGTCGCTAATGGAGAGGCCGGTGATCGCCTGGGCCGTCGCAGAGTGCACGACGACCTGCGCCGGCACGCCGTTGTTGACCGGCGCGTCGTTGACGGCGGTGACGTTCACCGTGGCGGTGGCGACGGTGCTCGGGTCGATGCCGTCGTTCACCTGGACTTCGAAAGTCCGGCCCGTGGTGTCCGGGTTCTGGCTGGTATTGCTGAACTGCACGGCCTTCAGCGCCGTCTCGTACTGCGCAACGGTGGCGCTGCCGTTGAAGGTGATAGTGCTTCCGGAAATCGCGAAGTTGACGGCTCCGACGGAACCAGGCCCGGCGCTGCCGCCCACGGTGATCACGTCGGCGGTCTTGGCGTTGGTCAGCGTGACCGTCGCGCCCGTCAGGCTGGCGTTGTCGAGATCGGTGAGCGCGATGTTCGGCAGGACCGCCACGGGGGTCGCCGGCGGACCGGCGCCTTCGGTGAAGGTCGCAGTCGTCGCGGTATTGTCGACGCCGCCGCCGGAGACGAGATCCACCACCGGCACGTCATTCACCGGCGTCACGGCGACGGTGGAGGCAATGTTCAATGCGGCGGTGTCGTCGTTCGAGCCAGTGCTGGCGCCGTTGTCGCTCAGCGAGGTGAGCGTGACGACGCGGCTAAGGTTGCCGGGATTGTCGCTGGTGTTGCCGTAGGCGAGAGCGTCGATCAGCGCCTGCATGGCCGCCGGCGAGATGCCGGCGGGCTTGCCGATCGTGACCGTGGCGGTGCCCGACGAAATCGAGACGTTGACCTGCAGGGCGTTGGGTCCGGTGACGACCGCGTTCAAATTGGTCAGCGCTACCGTCGAGCCGTCAATGAGCAGCGTCTCCGCGCCCGTGCCGGAGACGTTGGTGACGGTGAGGACGAGCTCGTCGAGGGTCTGGCCCGCTTCGATCGTAGAGATCGTCACGGACGTGGTGAACAGGTCGACCGGTGCGCCGTTTTCGGTAAAGCCGGGGTTCGTCCCGCTCGTGCCCAGCGTCGGCTCGTCGTTGAGCGGCGTCATCGCGACGGTGGAGGCGAGGCTCAGCGCAGCAATGTTGTCGTCGGCGCCGCCGTTGGCGCCGGTGTCACGGAGCGAGGTGATCGTGACCACCCGGTTCAGGGCGCTCGGGTCCTCGCTGGTGTTGCGGTAGGCGAGGTTGTCAATCAGCGTTCCCATCGCCGTGGAGAGTATGCCGCCTGACTTGCTGATCGTCACCGTCGCGGTGCCCGCGTTGACGGCGACCGCAACCTGCATCTGGTTGGTGGCGGTGTTCGGCTCGTTATAGAGGTCGGTGAGCTGGATGATGGTGCCGTCAACGGTCAGCGTCTCGGCCGCAGTGCCGGATACGTTCGACACGGTGAGGACGAGCTGGTCGAGGTTTTGGGCCGCTTCCACCGCTGAGGCGGTGACGCTGGAGAACAGGTCCTTGGCGGCGTCGCCCTCGACGAAGGTCGGGCTGAGCGCCGTGGCCAGGAGCGCCGGCTCGTCGTTGACCGGCGTGAAGTTGATGGTGGCGGTATCGGGAGCGCTGCTCGCCGCGCCGTCGTTGACGATGAAGGTCACCGTACGGGAAAGGCCCGACGGATCTTGGCTGTTGTTGAAGTAGGTGACCGATTCCAGCGCCGTCTCGTAATTGGCCAGAGTATCGGTTCCGGTGAGCGTCAGCGTGCCGCTATTGAACAGACCGGTGATGTTGCCGATGGGCGTGAAGGCCAGGACGTCCGCACCGCTCTGATAATTGCCGGTGATCTGAACGGTCGCGCTCTCGATATTCGTGTCGTCCGCGTCGGCCACCGTGATGGAGGTGTCGATGGCGGTCGCCACCTGATTTTCCGTGTAGGCAAGCGCGGCATCAACATCGACTGTCGGCGCCGCATTCGGCGTCACCGTGATGGTAAAGTCCTGCGTATTGAACAAGCCGCTCGCGTCCGCCGCCTTCACCGTGATCGTGTGCACGTCGGCGGGCGTGCCGGTGAACACGATCGGCGTGACGCCCGAGACCGTCACGACGCCGGTCGTTGGGTCTATGGCGAAACGGTCGCCGGCATCGTCGTCGAGCGAATAAGTCACGGTGCCGCCGGCCGGATCGTTGGCATTGGCGTCGATGCCCGTGGCGGCGCCCGCGCCGGAGCCGTTCGACACCTCATTGGCAGCCGCATTGCCGTCGGCCGGAGTGTCGAAAACCGGCGCGAGGTTGGTCACCGTGATCGCCACGTTCTGGATGGCGGTGTTGGTGCCGTCGCTGGCGTTCACGGTGACGTTGTAGACGTTGTTGGCGCCGGCATCCGTCGGGCTCTCGAAGTTCGGCGAGGTGATGAAGCGGACCTCGCCGTCATCGGAGTCGATGGTGAACAGCGCCGCATCGGCGCCGGTCAGCGAATAGGCGATGGTGTTGTTGGCCGCGGTGCCGTCGGCGTCGTTGGCATTTGCATCATACGCCACGGTCGTCGTGGGCGTTCCCTCGGCTTGTGAACCGGTCGTGCCGGAGGAGAAGATCGGCGCATTGTCGTTCACGTCGGTGACGCTGATCGCCACATTGCGGGTCGTGTTGTTGACGCCGTCAAAGGCGTTCACGACCACGTCGTAGACGTTGTTGCCGCCGGCGTCCGTCGGGCTCTCGAAATTCGGCGAGCTGTTGAAGCGGACCTCGCCGTCATTGGCGTCGATGGTGAACAGCGCCGCGTCGGCGCCAGTCAGCGAATAGACGATGGTGTTGTTGGCGGCCGTGCCGTCGGCATCCGTCGCGTTGGCGTCATAGGCGACTGTTGCGGCCAGCGTGTTCTCCGCAAAGTTCGCCGTCGTCCCGGAGGAGAAGACCGGAGCAATGTCATTGAGGTCGGTGACGGTGATCGCGACGTTCTGCGTAACATCGTCCGCGCCGTTCACCGCATGCACGACGATGTCATAGACGTTGTTGCCGCCGGCATCGGCCGCGGCCTCGAAATTCGGCGAGTTGACGAAGCGGACCTCGCCGTCGTTGCTGTCAATGCTGAACAGCGCTGCGTCGGTCCCGGTCAGCGAGTAGGTGATCGTGTTGTTCGGGGCCGTGCCGTCGGCGTCGCTGGCGTTTGCGTCGTAGACGGTCGTCGCGGTCGAGACGTTCTCTGCCGTGCTCGCCGTGGGGCCCGATGAGAAGATCGGCGCATTGTCGTTCACGTCGGTGACGCTGATCGCCACGTTGCGCGTCGTGTTGTTGACGCCGTCAAAGGCGTTCACGACGACGTCGTAGGTGTTGTTGCCGCCAGCATCCGTCGGGCTCTCGAAGTTCGGCGAGCTGTTGAAGCGGACCTCGCCGTCATCAGAGTCGATGGTGAACAGCGCCGAATCGGCGCCGGTGAGCGAATAGACGATGGTATTGTTGGCGGCCGTGCCGTCGGCATCCGTCGCGTTGGCGTCATAGGCGACTGTTGCGGCCAGAGTGTTCTCCACAAAGCTCGCCGTAGTCCCGGAGGAGAAAACCGGAGCAATGTCGTTCAGGTCGGTGACGGTGATCGCGACGTTCTGCGTGACATCGTCCGCGCCGTTCACCGCATGCACGACGATGTCATAGACGTTGTTGCCGCCGGCATCGGCCGGTGACTCAAAATTCGGCGAGTTGATGAAGCGAACTTCGCCGTCATTGCTGTCAATGGTGAAAAGCGCCGCGTCGGCACCGGTCAGTGAATAGGTAATCGTGTTGTTCGGGGCCGTGCCGTCGGCGTCGCTCGCATTGGCGTCGTAGACCGCCGTCGCCGTCGACACGTTCTCGGCCGTGCTCGCCGTCGGACCCGACGAGAAGATCGGCGCATTGTCGTTCACGTCGGTGACCGTGATCGCGACGTTTCGCGTCACGTCGTGGGCGCCGTCATTGGCGTGCACGACGATGTCGTAGACGTTGTTGCCGCCGGCATCTGTCGGCGTCTCGAAGTTCGGCGACACCTTGAAAGTCACCACGCCGGTCGACGAATTGATATTGAAGCGATCGTTGTCGCCACCCGCCGATAGTGAATAGACGATGGTGTTGTTGGCCGCGGTGCCGTCGGCGTCGCTGGCATTGGCGTCATAAATCGTCGTCGCCGTTGAGACGTTCTCCGCCGTGCTCGCCGTCGTCCCCGAGGAGAAAACCGGCGAATTGTCGTTCAGGTCGGTGACGGTGATTGCGACGTTCTGCGTAACATCGTGCGCGCCGTTCACCGCGTGCACGACGATATTGTAGACGTTGTTGGCGCCGGCATCCGTCGGCGCCTCGAAGTTCGGCGAGACCTTGAAAGTCACCACCCCGGTCGACGAATTGATATTGAATCGATCGTTGTCGCCGCCCGCCGATAGTGAATAGACGATGGTGTTGTTGGCAGCAGTGCCGTCGGCGTCGCTGGCGTTGGCGTCATAGACTGTCGTTGCCGGTGAAACGTTCTCCGCCGTGCTCGCGGTCGTGCCGGACGCGAAGACCGGCGCGTTGTCGTTCAGGTCGGTGACGCTGATCGCCACCGCCTTGGTGGTGTCAAGCGTCCCATCGCTGGCATGCACGACGATGTCGTAGGTGTTGTTGCTGCCAGCATCAGCTGGCGCCTCGAAATTGGGCACCGCGTTGAAGCGAACCTCGCCGTCATTGGTATCGATGGTGAAGAGCGCCGCATCGGCACCGGTCAGCGAATAGAGGAGCGTGCCGCCATTCTCGCCGTCGTCGGTCGCATTGGCGTCATAGGCCACCGTCGCAGCCGCGGTGTTTTCGGCAAAGTTCGCCGTCGCAGCTGACGTGATCACCGGCGCCGCGTTCACATTGGTCACCGTGATCGCCACGGCCTTGGTCGTGTCGAGCGTGCCGTCGTTAGCATGCACGACGATGTCGTAGACATTGTTCAGGCCGGCATCGGCCGGCGCCTCGAAATTCGGCGACGCGTTGAAGCGGACCTCGCCGTCATTGGCGTCGATGGTGAACCTTGCCGCGTCGGCGCCGGTCAGCGAATAGACAAGCGTGCCGCTGTTCTCGCCATCGTCCGTGGCGTTGGCGTCGTAGACCACGGCCGTCGTGGCAACGTTCTCCGGCGTACTCGCCGTCGCCCCGGAGGTGATCACCGGCGCCGCATTGACGTCGGTCAGGTTGATCGTGAAATTCTGCGCGCTCGTCAGCGTGCCGTCGGTGGCTGCCACGGTGATCTGGTGACTGGTCGCGCTCTCGAAATTCAGGAGCGCGCTGTTGGCGACCGTCACCACGCCGGTATGCGGATTGATCGCAAACCGCCCGCCGGCATTGTTGATCAGCGAATAGAAGACCCCCCCGCCATTGATGTCGCTCGACGATGCCGTGATCCCCACCGCCGTGCCGTTTGCCGCGCCTTCCGCGACGCTGTTGGCAGCGCCGTTCGCGTCCGCCGGCACCGACGGAGCCTTGTCCGCCAACCCGATGACGAAATATTGCGTGCTCGTCGCGGTGCCATCGGTCGCCTGGACGATGATGCCGTGGGCATGGCCGGGCGCGCTCTCGTAGTCGAGGAGCGCGCCGTTGGCGACCGTCACCACGCCGGTATGCGGGTTGATGGCAAACCGCCCACCGGCATTGGCGATCAACGAATAGGTGACGCCCCCGCCGTTGACGTCGCTCGACGACGCGGTGATTCCCACCGCGGTGCCGTTCGCGGCGCCCTCCAGGACGAGGTTGGCCGCGCCGTTGGCGTCAACCGGCACCGACGGCGCCCTATCCGCCACCCCGATGACATAGTACTGCTCGCTCGTCGTGGTGCCGTCGCTGGCGTGAACGATGATCCCATAGGCGTGGCCGGGCGCGCTCTCGAAGTCGATGAGCGCGCCGTTGGCCACCGTCACCACGCCGGTGGTCGGGTTGATGGCAAACCGCCCGCCGGCATTGACGGCGAGCGAATAGGTCACCGGCCCGCCATTGAGGTCGCTCGACGACGCGGTGATTCCCACCGGCGTGCCGTTCGCCGCGCCCTCCAGGATGGTGTTGGCCGCGCCGTTGACGTCAACCGGCACCGACGGAGCCCGGTTCGTCACCCCGATGACGAAGTTCTGCGTGCTTGTTGCGGTGCCGTCGCTGGCCTGAACGGTGATCCCATAGGCGTGATCGGACGCGCTCTCGAAGTCGATGAGCGCGCTATTGGCAACGGTCACCACGCCGGTTGTCGAATTGATCGCAAAACGCCCGCCGGCATTGTTGGTCAGCGAGTAGGTCACCGCGTCGCCATCGCCGTCGGTCGACGACGCCGTGATCCCCACCGCCGTGCCGTTCGCCGCGCCCTCCAGGATGCTGTTGGCAGCGCCGTTGGCGTCCGCCGGCACCGACGGCGCCTCGTTCGTGCCGATGTCGGCGACGTTGTACAACGTGCCGGCGAAATTCAGCTGCTCGACATTAACGAGAGTGTCGCTGCCTTCCTCGCCCGAGAGATCCGTAACGATCAGCGAATCTCCGACCCATCTCAAGTCGTAGGATTCGATCGGCTTGTTGAAGACAGCGATGTCAAAGCCTTTCCGCCCGTCGAACCGGTCGTTGCCACCCCTGCCGCGGAACTGATCGCTGCCGTTCGTTCCGGTAACGTTGTTGGCGTTGGCATCGCCAGTGTAAACCGTACGGAAGTTCCCGCCCCCGATGGGGTATCGCGTAATAGTGACGGCCATAGAACGAACTTTCTGGAAAGGAGGCGCCCCTCGCACCTGGAATCAGTTTAGCCTTATAGGAACACCCGCGATAGGCCCACTCCGATCAACAATTCTAATGTCGGCTGTGGCCTTTATGACACTGACAGCGCGGCGGCGGCCCGGTAGGTTGTCGTCGCGCAGTGCGCCGGACGGGGCATTAGAACCCCCTGGGCAGGAGAGACATGCGGCTTCCATCCATTGCAGCGGCGATCGCTGCAGCATGCCTTGTCAGCCCTCGCCCCGCCGATGCGGTGGACCTGCCGGTCCCCGATTCGATCGGGACGACCTGGGCAGGACCATACATAGGCGGCCATATCGGCGGTCTTTCCGCTCGGTTCGAGGGAGAGACCAGCTTTACTGCCGAGACGTTGCCGACCGACACCACGCCCGGCCTGGTCAGCAGCGCGTCCTTCGACGGTCCGGATCTGCGCGACGAGGGCCTGCTGGCGGGTGTGCAGGCCGGCTACAATATCCAGGCTCGCCGGCTCGTTTTCGGCGTCGAGGGAGATTTTTCCTGGACGGGCATTCGCGACCGCACGGATTTTTCAATCTCATCCGCCGAGCTCGACTGCGGCCGGGGTCGGCGCCATCGTCGAGACCGTTGACGGCTTCGTCAGCGAACAGGAGCACGAGGTCGATTGGCTGGCGACCTTCCGCGGCCGTGTCGGCCTGGGGACGGAACGGGTGCTGGTCTACGCGACAGGCGGCCTCGCTGTCGCCGAGACGACCAGCGAAACGACGTTTTCGGCGCTGTTCGACGGTACCGTCGTTTCCGTGTCCGAATCGGACAGCGACACGCGTATCGGCTGGACGCTCGGCGCGGGAGTGGAGGGCGCCGTGACAAGGGACATTTCGGCAAGGCTCGAATATCTTTTCGCCGACCTGGGAACCGAGGAGCACGACCTCGGTACGTATATCGACATTACCGATGTCTTTCACCAGGATGCCGCAGCGGAGGACGAGCTGACGCTGCAGCTGCTGCGTTTCGGGTTGAACTATAGATTCTAGCGCACGCCGCCGGTCGCGCCGCAGCGGCGCGGCGAGTTAACGACGATTGGCGCGCCGCACCGGCGCCTCGGCGGAGACGGCCGCAACCTCCGCCCCCGTCGCGCCGGGCGTTTCACCTACCTGGAGAAACTTGTCTCCCCCGCGAGTTGCGCGACCTCCGGCTTCCGTGTAAGGTCGCCGCTCACTCGCATGTGAGCCTGACCTGGGCTCTGGGGGAGGAGGGGACGAAATGAGAAGCTTTGCCCTAGTATGTGCTGTGCTGGCCGGCGGCGCGGCGACACTGATGCTCGCCGCACCGGCGCAGGCGCAAGCGACGCGGACATGGGTTTCCGGCGTCGGCGACGACGTCAATCCGTGCAGCCGCACGGCGCCATGCAAGACCTTTGCCGGCGCGATTTCCAAGACCGCGGCGGGCGGCGAGATCAACTGCCTCGATCCGGGCGGCTTCGGCGCGGTCACCATCATCAAGTCGATGACCATCGCCTGCCAGTACACGGAAGGCGGCGCGCTCGCCGGCGGCAACGGCATCGTGGTCAACATGCCGGCCACGACAGATGTCACGGTGATTCGTGGCCTGGACATCTTCGGCGTCAACCCGCCGACCAACGGCATCCGGTTCGTCAACCAGGGGACCTTGCACGTCATCGAAACCAAGATTGCAAGGTTCAATGCCGCCAGCAGCCAGGGCATCAGTTTCCAGCCGACTGGCGTTGCCAAGCTGTTCGTCACCGACACCTACATCAGCGAGAACGGCAACGGAGCAACCGGCGGCGGCATCCTTATCCAACCGACCGGGGCTGGCGGCACCGCCAACGTCGTCCTCAGAAACGTCACCGTGGCCAACAACGCCAACAACGGCATTCTCATTAGCACGAACGGCAACCAAGGAGCGGGCGTCAACGTGACCATAGTGGGAAGCAATGTGTCGGGGAATGCGAATGGCATTGCGGCCGTGTCGCCCCTCAATCAGGCGCCTATAAAGGTTGCAATCAACTCTACAACAATTGTTGGCAATGGCACGGGCGTGAGCTCCAATGGCGCTGCCGGCGGGACCGGAATTGGCAGCGCAGTCATCCGGATGGGCGACTCGAATGTTTCCCTGAACGTCACCGGCGCGAGCATAATCGGATCGGGTCAATTCTTGTCCTACAAGGACAACTACATCAACGGGAACGGCAATGACGGCACGCCGATCCCCCAGGTGAACCTGAACTGACGCCAACCGGGTCAGGGCGCCCAAGCTTGGGCGCCCGGCTTCATCATCGCCTTGTCAACCACCCGTTCGGGTTGAAGGTGACATTCTTACCGAAAAAGTCGCAGAGTTTGGTGTCCACACTATAGGAGCCGCCGTGCTCCGCAAGAAACTCGCCGATGGCTCGATTCGGGCCATCGGCGAAAATTCGATAGATGTCGTCCGGCAGCTGCGATGCGATCCCATCCTCCATGACCAAATAATCGCCGCTCTTCAGGTAGCGATGGAAGAAGCGGAGAACCGCCAGGCACGGTTCGTAGTAATGGGCGCTATCCTCGATCACCAGCCACGGGCGCTTCAATCCCGACAAGAAATCCTCCGACAGCGCCTGGGCCAGATCGTTCGCGTCGCCTTGCAGGAAGGTGATCCTCGCATCCTCGACCTGCGAAGGCGGTTCGATGTCCACGGAGATGACCCGGCCGTCGATCCCATGCGCAACCAGCATGTCGGCGAACCACAGCGCGCTGCCGCCATGATACGAACCGATCTCAATGACGGTGGCCGGACGAAGGCGGTGCAGCAGCTGGAGGTACAGCACGATCTCGAATGGGCCCTTCACGAAGGGAATGCCGCGATACCTTGTCCGCAACGAGCCAGTATGAATCGTCTGCAGCAATTCCGGCGGAATGGGCGTCGCAAAATCCCGGGCCCGCCGCTTGCTGCCAACAACCATGCCCATGTCATACCCCATACAGGACCCGCACGCGCCCGAAGCCGCTCACTCCTTGCGCCACCAGCTGGCACTCCAATCGACCTTGTGCATCGGCGCTGTGATCCCCATGCGGGAACGGTAATCGCTGACAGCCTGTTTGCAGGGCGGCAGGAAATTGACGTCGTCTATGATCACAAACCCGCCCGGGGAGAGCTTCGGGTAAAGCGTCTCCAGCGACAGCCATACCGATTCGTAGAGGTCACCGTCCAGCCGTATCAAGGCGAACGGGGCGACATCAAGCGAAGGCAGCGTATCGCGGAACAGCCCTTTCAAAAAAACCACCTGATCGTCCAAGAATCCATAGCGCGCAAAGTTCTCCCTCACCTCCTCCAGCGAAACAGCGAGTTGGGCATACTTGTCCAAATTCCAGCCCTCATCATGCGGGTATTGCGCCGGGTCGGGCGGCGGCAGCCCTTCAAACGAGTCCGCCGCGTAAACCTTGCGATCCTCGATGCCATTGGCGGCGAGAACGCCCCGCATGAGGATACAGCAGCCGCCGCGCCAAACCCCCGTCTCAATGAAATGCCCGGGGATATTCTCGTCGATCACCCGTTGCGTAAGCTCGCGCACGTTCTCCAGCCGAAGCAAGCCTACCATTGTGTGCGCCGCAGATGGCCAGTCGTGCCCCTCAGACCTGAGCTTCATCTGGAAGGGACCAGTATTGTGCGGGTGTATAGAGGGGTCCTGGTAAATGGTGTTTACCAGTATTTTAATCAAGAGGTCGAGGTAAAGCTGCCGCACCTTATCGAGCATCATCTACTCCTCTGAGACATGTGCTGCACACCCATCGGCTTCGGCGCCGCAGAACGGCCGGGGGTCAAGCTGTAGCGCGAGGTGCCGCGGAAATGCCTCGCGTCCAACTCTCAATCTCATTCCAGTCGGCGCCCAAATAGCCGGCTATATCCACTGCACCGAAGCCCCGAGCGCGACGCAAGAAACCCTCAAACATCGTCGCGCTCTCGTCTGAGGTCAATTCGGCGACGAGCGGCCCTGATGCTCGGCGGGAGATGAGCCGCCCAACTGCCGTGAGCCACAAGAGCCGGCGTTCCTGGACCGTAGCATTAATCTGCAGGGCCTGCTCCAGCATGCTGAGGCAGTGAACCTGCCACGCTTCGATGCGCTTGTCGCGGGGCCATTGCACCCACCCTGCGTGAGTATTCGTGTCATGGATCCGCTTGCGAAAAAGCTCGCCGGGAACGCGGTGAAGCTCCCCCGACCATGCCATCCTGGCCACCCAGGCCACTTCGGCGAGGAAATCGTCCATAGAGTTTCCCGGGATACCGCCGGCCTTACGCAACGCTTCGACGCGACTAAGCCCTATCAGCTGTACAGCCGGCAACTGCTCATGCAGCATCGAAATCTGCCGGATGAATGGGCTGCCCACCACAGATCGCCGCCCGATACGGTCGTCTTTTTTTCCAAAAAGGCGTATATCGGGATAGACGACGGCCGCAGAAGGATTTCGCTGAGCGTAATCGACAAGGACCTCAAGGAAATTAGGCTCGATGACATCGTCTTGTTCCTGCAGATGCCAGAACTTAGTCTGGACCTGTGACATCAGCCAATTCATATTACCTACCCAGCCGAGGCGCTGGGGCTGAATTGTCAATGTAAATCTGGAATCGGATAAGAACCTGGCAATAATTTCTTCGGATGCGCTATCTGGACCGTCAACTGAGATTATTACCACGTAATCTGCATACGACTGATTTCTGATGCTGTTCAGGGCCTCTTCAAGAAATAACTTTCCTTGATAGACAGGGACGCCAATCGTAACGGTTTCGGACATTCGGCATCCAGCTCACAATCACCACTACCCCGCCGCAAGTCGGGAATTCACTATTGTTCCGGGAAGCGGCGCATCGACCCTGCCGAATGCCCCGTTCGGAGCATCTTCAATGGCGTTTTCAAGCCTGAATAGGGCAGGTTGGACAATCGTGCAATTGCTCTCTCGTCACATCCGTCGAGCACCACACTCTCGCGAGCGAGATACGCAAAACGCTGCCCATCAGCGAACCAAAACACCGCCCTCGCCCGCTGCGTCCCGCGCTACCAAAGGCCGCTCCGCCGAGCAGATCGCCCTCGTCCATCCCTCGATTTCATTCCAATCGGCTTCGAGCAGACTCGGCAGGGAGACCTGGCTGGCGGCCGGCGCGCGACCCAGGAATCCATCGAGCATCGTCGCGCATTCCACGGGGGTTGCGTTTTTAATGAAAGTACCTGTCCTCGTGGGAGAGAGAAGGCGATCGACTGCCGCCAAAAAAAGCAGGCGGCGCTCCCGTAGCGTCGAATCGATCCTCACTGCCTGGTGAAACATGCTGAGGCAGTGAATCTCCCAGGCTAGCAGCTTTTGAGGCCGCGGCCAGCCAAACCACTTCGTCACAGTGTTATCGCCATGGAAACGCTTGTAAAAAAGCTCCCCGGGAACGCGGTGGAGCTCGCCCCAACCGGCCATTCCGGCCATCCACGCAACCTCGGCGAAAACATTCTCCATCTCATTGCCCGGGATGCCTCCGGCCTGGCGCAGGGCTTCGGTTCGGCTCACACCCACCAGAGCAACCGCCGAGAGATGGTCGTGAAGCAGCGTCATTTCCCGAACATAAGCATTTCCCACCACTGAATTCTGAATGATAGGGAAGTCTCTGGTACCGAAAACTCGAATATCCGAGTAGACGACCGCGGCCTGAGGGTTTCTGGATGCGCAGTCCATCAGGGCCTCAAGAAAGCTCGGCGCGATCACATCGTCCTGCTCCTGCAGATGCCAGAAGTCAGTCTCGACTTGCGACATGAGCCAGTTCATGTTGTCCATCCAGCCAAGTCGCTGTGGCTGGATTACCATCCTAAACCGAGTGTCGTTCAAGAACGTGCGGCAAATTTCCTCCGATTCTGCATCGGGTTCGTCCAAAGACATTATTACCAGGTAGTCCTTGTAAGTCTGATTGAGAACGCTATCGAGAGATTCCTTGAGAAAAGCCTTGCCGCGGTAAATAGGCACCCCAATCGTAACGCGCTCTGCCATACACTCGACCGACGAAGGTTGTGCGGATTATGGGCTCGCCGGATTTCCGCCTGCGCTCGGGATAGCCAAGATGCAAAAAAGGGTCAAGGCACCCACCGCGGGCCCGCAGCACCCCGTGCTGGATGCTCCCAAGCAGATCTAACCGACACGGTGGAAAAATCGTGCCGAAAGGTAGGTTCGCATTCAAGCAGGCGCGGAAAATCGCGCCCGGCTTATTCATCAACGGAATAGTGGTCCGTCAGCCTGAAACTCCCGTCGGTCGGCAGAAGCGCGTCGCCGCGCCAGAGCACGATAAATTGCGGACGGATGTCAAGGCTGTTGATCACCCCACCGCGCCGGCCGCAGATCAGCGTGAGCTCCGTCACGAGCGGCGACATGGAGAGCATAGCTTGGAATTTCCCGCCCAACGCGGCGCGATGCTGTGCCCATGCCCAATCCTCGATGATGTAGCAGCCGCCCGGCCGCAGGAACGGCAGCAGGGCCTCCGTAGAGGCCCGCGTCTCCCACTGGGCGTGCGATGCATCGTCTATAATGAGGTCGAGCCTGGCCTCGCCAATCTCCCGATGAAGGATCGAGCGGAGCGTTTCTGCGTCGTCCTGGCGGACGCCGAAAAAGGGACGGACCCTCTCGGTAAGTGCATGGCGGCGCAAATAGTCGACGAGATAAGGAGCATCCTTGGCAAGGTCGATAGCGATCAGCCGTTCCGGCGCGAAGCGCTCCGCCCAATAGAGGGTGCTGCCGCCGGCCTTTATGCCGATCTCCAACATCCGCCGCGGCGCCACCTGCTCTACAATTGCGGCCATCGTGCTGAGGAGGGTCCTGTCCTTGTAGAGATAGATGCGGCGCAAGCTACTGTCGGGCAACACGAGACTATCGGCTATGCAGATTTCGATGTCGCGCACGGGCAAAATAGTGCCGCCGTCATCGACGAGGCTCATCCGCCCCTCCAAGGGATGGTCAGAATCCGGATATGGAGATCGCGGTAAGATCACGTGCCGCGTGCTCGGTGCTCACTTTGCCACGATCCCGTTGGCTGCAAGGCGGGCGACCACCTCGTTCCATTCGTTCGGGATGAGGCTGAGCCGGTTGTCCAGGTCGTTCTCCACGTCCGCGAATGCGACGTCCATGAAACGCGCCACCCCCGCATCGAAATTGTCCTGCAAGACGCGAGAACTCGAGTCCAGGCCGCAGACGACGGTCAGCCCGGACCAAGGCGTTGCGATCGTAAACACATCGAGATCGGGTCGGAAATGCTTGAGGCATAGGACCGTTCTCCAGATGTCGCCCGTGTGGAAACGCGATTCGCGCGAGCGATCCTGGGCCGCTTCGCTTATCGGAAAGGTGTCGTGCAGCACCAGCACCGAACGCGGACCGCAATAGGCCTCGAGATTGATGAAATCTCTAAGGGCCTGTTCGAAGAGGTGCAGCCCATCGATGAACCCGAGGCCGATCGGCCGCCCGCCCAGGAGCCGATCCAACCGCCGTCGCGCGAAGAACTCGTCGCTGGTTTCCGGGAAGACTTGGGTCTCCGTCGTAAAAGGAGACTTGATGTCCAGCACCGGGTCCACCCCGATGGCAAAGGTCGGGGGTCGCGCCAGAGCCAGCGTTGCTCCCTTCCGGACGCCAATCTCGACATAGTATTCGGGCGTAAGGAGGCTGTGGAGGTCTTCCAGCCACTTCGTATAGATGGGACCCGGCATTCGCACCTTCGAAAGCCCCGCATAGCCGGAGGCCCCGTAGCGGTCGGCCGCGATGGCGGCGCGAAACTCCGATTCAGCCCGCTCGAGATCCCCGACGCCGAGGTACGCCTCTCCGACGGTGGCATGAAATTGGGCAGTGCTTTTGGTCGGACTACGACGGCCAAGGGCCGGTCCGACGAGGGAGAGGAGCCGTTGAGGCTCCGGTTCCGCGGGCGCATGGGTCCGAGCGATCCGCGCGACCGCAGCGGCAGCCTGAAGCCGCCCGGCGCGAAACTCGGCCTGAGCAAGCCGAACCAGCCGGCGAATTCGTGTATTTGCCGGTTTCACAGCGGGTGAGAGGGACCAGTTTTCCTGGTTGAACGATTTTCCGAGCGGGGCCGAGGCGATCGGCCGGACAACCGCTCCCGCGAACCGCAAAAACGCATTTGGCGGCAGGATGCCGA
The DNA here is from genome assembly GCA_963846475.1 of uncultured Alphaproteobacteria bacterium. Lineage (GTDB taxonomy): Bacteria > Pseudomonadota > Alphaproteobacteria > Rhizobiales > Afifellaceae > DASWJZ01. The sequence goes on from CAWJVZ010000004.1 coordinate 2,155,986, forward strand.
TATAGGCCGGCGGCGCAGCCAATGCGGGTGCCCGAAAGGGAGCGCCTCTCAGCGCTGTGTATTCGGCCCGCCAGCGTTCGACGTTGGCGCGGTGCGGCTCCAAGATCGCGTTGGTCGCTGTACCGCCATGCAGCTGATGGAAAGTCCCCTCGCCCAGAAGGACCACCACCTTGCTTTCCGGCAGCTCTACGGCGCGGCGGTAGGTGTCAAGGTTCAGGAAACCTCCGCCCGGATCCTGGAAGCGCTCGTCGACGCCGCCCAGCTCGTCCCACAATTCGCGCCGGAGAAAAAGGGCGTTGGATTCCGGTATCGGCCGGAACCACCCATCGACCGACGATTCGTCCATCGTGCCGATTTCAAACAGCCTGTAGCCGTCCTCCGGCCAGCCGATGGAGGCAAGCAGAGCATCCTCCCGAGCCTTATTGTAACCTGCCTCGATCGCGAACTTCTGCAGGTCGGATCCAAGGTACCATCCGAGGCTTGCCACGACGGCTCTTGGGTAAAGCGCGGCGCCATGCCGGGCGAAATGCAGGAGTCCCGGCGTGGCGATGCGGGCCCCGTCGATCATGACGCCGATTACGTGGCCTCGGGCCTCGCGCAGGCCCCGGTTGATCGCGGCCGCGGGCGAGGGCATGGCGGCGTCGATGCGGATGATTCGGAAATTCCCCTCGAGGCCCGCCAGCGCCGTCTCGGGAAAAGCCGGCGTGGAGCCGTTGTCGACGACGATGATCTCGTAATCCTCGGCCGGAATGTGCTGCTGATAAGCGGCGGACAAGGAAATAAGTGTCCGCGGAGCTTCCCGCTCCATGTTGTATACAATCACCACCACTGAAACTTGCGGCATTCTACTGCTTGACATCACATGAGCTCGAGAAAATCCCAAATTTATGCCGGTATCACCGTCGCGGCAGTGTATCCCGATGGGACCTGAAAAGCGGCCGTAGGCGCGCCAGGTCGCAGGAATGCCGGCCGAGTAGCCCGAAGGGCTCTCATAGCAGCACGGAAACCAGTCGACGAGCCTCGTATCGCGCGTTTTCCGTTGCGTCCTGCGCCGAAGCGGCAGGCACTTGTTGGCTGCCGCCAGCGTTGCCGGATGTATTGCTCGCGTTGCAAGCGGGCGGGTGCGCCTTGCCGCCCCCTCCGACCCAACGGCCGATCAGGGCGGATTGCGGCTGAAGACGCGAAGTGCGATGCGTGGCCTCTTTCCGACCGCCTGCAGAGCCGAGCGAGCCAAATGGCGCCAATAGGAGCGCCTGTCGCTGCTGATTGCTCCCCAGTTCTCGCCCAGCCCGTACGTGGTTTTTGCATGCTGCCGATGCAGATGCCGCGCCATGCTCTCAACCGCGTCGTCGGTCATCGGCCGAATCGCCCGTTACTGCCCCAGATTGCTCGATCAATACCGGTCCACGTCGCGTCGCGCAACCCCGCCCCCGCCGGCAAGCCGGACGGCGCGGGCCGCGCGGCGTCCTCGCCATACTCGGCGACCGCCTTGCCAGCAAAGGCGACTGTGTCTAAAGGGGCACTCACACGATGGGAATGGTGCTTCGAAGCGTGACTTTCCGGTCTTTTGCCGCGCACATACCGGGGTTCCGCAAACGGCGGCCTATCAAAGGTCGCATTGAACGGATCGAGGGAAGGACGCTGCACGGCTGGGCGTTCGATCCGTCCGCACCTGACCGGCACCTCGACATCGATATCCAGATCGACGGCGCTGTGGCGGTCAGCTGCACGGCAAATCTGTCGAGGGCCGATCTGGCTCGGGCGGGAATCGGCGACGGCTCGCATGCATTCCAGGTCAAAATACCGGAGATGGCCCTCGACGGGCGGACGCACAGGATCGGCGCGTTTGAGCGGCAGACGGGCTGGGAGCTCGCGAACCCGATTGCCGAGGTCAAGCTCGATCCTCTTCCGGCCCTCCAAAAGCCCGCCCTCCGGGTCAATCCCAGCCGACCGCTCTACGCCTTCATCGCGCCCGACCAGGCGGACGGGCCTGCTGTGCTTGCCGACAATGCTGAGCGCGTCGACGCGGTCGCCAACGGCCGCTTCACGCACTGGTCGGCACCCTTCCGCCAAACGCTCAATGCGCGATCGATCCCGCTCGCCGACGGCTGGTTCCTGGAGGGAAAGAAGCCGAATCCCAAGGTCTCTGCCTGGCTCACCGAGGTGATTACGCGAGATATCCTCTCCGGATCCGAAGGGACGCTGAGCTACGGCACGGCGTTGTTCGGCGACCTTCCCGGCAAGTATGTCCGCCTGTTGACGCGCTTGGATAGGCAATCGCTGGCCGCCGGGTCGAAGAAGCGGCTGGCGTTTTTTGCGCGACCGGCCTCCGCGCTGCAACAGCACCCTACTCTGGCCGCTCCGCCGGTCTCGCTCATCGGCAGCGTTTCCCTCGTCGAACGCACCTTCGGCTCGAGTCCGGACGAGCCGCCTGAGGACCGGCGGTTATGCACACTGGCAAAGAAGCTGAAGATCCCACCTGCGGGGAAGTTCTTCCAGTTCAACGTGGGCGGCGAGCAGCTGGATTTGCTGCAGCTGCAATCCGCGGCGACAGAACAGGACGGGGAGCGGCGGCTGCTGCTGGTTTTCGAGTTCACCACGTCCGTCGACTGCGTCATCGCCAACGTATCGCTGACGCCGGTGGCCGAAGAAGAGGCGGGCGTCGAAGCGCGGCCGCATCGCATCGGCCTGGAAAACGACAACATCGCGGCGCAGATTCCGGCGTTGCGCGGCGTCGAGCACTGGCTTTCGCGCGACGCGCTGCCGGTTCCGGTCTCCCAGCACGGGGGGAGGCCGGCCTCCGTATCCACAACTGCGAAATGGCAATGGCCGTCGCAGCCGGGCCGGTCGCTGGAAATCGTGATCTGCGTGCACGATGCGGTGGAGGAGACGCTCGACTGCCTGGATTCCGTCAAGCGCTGCACGACGCTTCCCCACATCGTGACGGTGGTCGACGACGGCTCCAACGGCAGCACGCGGGCTCAGCTGCGCCATTATGCGCAAGGCGCCCCGTGGATTCGGTTGATCGAGTCCGAGACGCAGCTGGGCTATACGAAAGCGGCAAATGCCGGGTTGAGCTCGGCGGCAGCCGAGTGGCTTGTGCTGCTCAACAGCGACACGATCGTCACGCCCGGCTGGATCGACGGATTCTTCGACGTCGTCGACGCGCGGCCCGACGTCTCTTTCATCGGCCCGCTGTCCAATGCGGCATCCTGGCAATCGGTGCCGGAAGTCCGCGATTCGGCATCGGGCTGGAAGATCAACGTCGTCCCTGAAGGAATGTCGATCGACGAAATGGCCGCTCTCGTTGCGGAGCTGTCACCGCGTCAGTTTCCGGAAGTGCCTCTGCTCAACGGCTTCTGCACCATGATGCGCCGTCGCGCCGTCGAGGAACTCGGCTTTTTGGACGAAGTCAATTTTCCGCAAGGCTATGGCGAGGAGAACGACCTCTGCTTGCGAGCCCGCACGGCCGGCCACCGCCTCGCTTTGGCCGATCATGTCTATGTCTATCATGTGAAGTCGGCGAGCTTCGGCCCGCAGCGGCGCAATCAGCTTTCCAAGCGGGGGACCGAGCGGCTCCTCGCGAAGCACCCGAATGCCGACATGCAGAAGCTGCAGCAGGAGATGGCTGAACTCGGCGCGCTCACCGAATTGCGCAAGAGCCTGCGCCGCCGGCTCAACCAAATCTCACGCCCGGCCAGCAGCGAAGTCGCCTGATGGGTGCGCCGGATATCGTCTTTGTGCTGCCGGCTGCCGGAGCGAGCGGCGGCGCCAATTCCGTGGTGCAGGAATCGGTGGGCCTGGCGGAGCTCGGCGTCCCGGTGCGCATCGCCGTAGACGAGAGGAACCACGAGCTGTTTGCCGCCAACTATCCGGAGCTCGATGACATGGCGCTGAGCGTGTTGCGCTACGCGTCGGACGAGGAGTTGGCCGGTATCCTAGTGAGCACAGACATTGCCGTCGCAACCACGAACGAGTCGGTCTTCCATATTAGGAACGCCAGCGCCCTCCTCCAGGGGAGACGATCGAACCGGGTGCAGGTCGCTTATTATGTCCAGGATTACGAGCCGTTCTTTTACGCTCCGGGCACCCAGGAGTGGACGCGGGCACATTCCTCCTACACGGCCGTCAAGAACTCGGCATTGTTCGCCAAGACCGACTGGATCTGCAACATGGTCTATGAGAATCACGGCGTGCGGGTGGCGAGAGTGGAGCCGTCTATCGACCACCGGATCTTCTATCCCGACCTGCGTCTCAGGAACGGCGGCCTGACGATCACCGCCATGCTGCGCCCGAAGACGCCGCGAAGGGCGCCTAGGCGTACGCTTCGCATCATGCAGGCGCTCGCGGCATGGCTGGGGGACTCGGCCAGGCTCAACGTGTTCGGCACAGATCAGGCCGAGCTGGACGCGGTCGGCCTGGTGCTTCCGCCGGGAGTGGAAAACCTCGGGCGCTTGCGAAAGGACGAGGTGCCCGGGGTCAGCCGCTCGACGGATCTGTTCCTGGATCTATCGGACTTCCAGGCCTTCGGCAGAACCGGCCTGGAAAGCATGGCTTGCGGCTGCGTACCGGTCGTTCCGGTGCTCGGCGGCTCCGCCGAATACGCGGTCCACGGCCGCAACGCCTATGTAGTGGACACGCGCAGCGACGCGGCAATCCTGGAGGCTGTGGAGAACTTCGTGAAGATGACGCCGCAATCGCGCGCGTCCATGCGCCAGAGCGCATTGGAAACGGCCGCCCAGTATTCGATCAGACGGGCGGCCCTGTCGGAACTGCGCCTCTTCCGCGGCATGGTACCAGTGCATGGCTGATGACGTCGCCGGGCAGCAAAGCCGTGCGGGGCGTTGCGGATGATCGCACGTGTCAGCAGGTGGCTCGCCGCTCTCAAATCCGCTCACACGCCACAACTGAGCAATGTGGCACGCCGAATCTGGCCGCCACAGCTTGGGAGGTGAGGTTTGGATACGGTCAAGGTCATTCGCGGCCCGCAGGACCCGAAGGGGCGCTACACAACCTGGATCCTGGAGGACAGGAAGGAGTATCTCCTTCAGAAGCCCATTTACGCGGATGCGCCGCCGGACGCGATCCCCCCGTCGTTTCGCTCCGGGCCGGTGTTCGTAACCTTGGTGCGAGACGGCTTTGTCGAGCCAAGCACCGGATTCGCCTTCACCCGCGACCGCCAATTCATTCAAGAATCGGCGATGAAAGGTCAATTGCGGGACGGAGTGGCCTTGCGCTACGACAGCATCGATTTCGCTGCCGCTGCCCCGATCGGCGACGGCCAAAGCTGCTTCATCGTCAGCAATCAGCGCAATGCCAATTACTGCCGGTGGTGGCTTGACCAAGTCTCGAAATATTTCATCTTCGATGCCGCGCGGGAGCTGCATTCCACTCCTGTTTCAGCCATGCGCTATATTTCGGGCCAAGTCACCTCGTTCCAGAAGGACACGCTGTCCGCGCTCGATCTGTCGAGAAAGACGGAGTTTCCGGACGCGGATCTCCTCCACGGGGACTTCTACATTAGCTCCGGCCTGACCTATGCCGGCGGTCAGAACATTTCCGAGAAGGTGAGGTCCTTCCGCCGCTTCGTGCTCGACCGCCTGGACGCGAGCAGCGCTGCGAGCAGCGCGCGGCCGAGCCACAGGCGAATCTATATCTCGCGCGCGAAGACGCGGATGCGCCGGATGCTCAACGAGGACGAGCTCGCTCCAATCCTGGACCGCCACGGGTTCGTCACACTGGCACTTGAGGACCTGTCAGTGGCTGAGCAGATTTCGCTGTTCCGGACGGCGGAAGTGGTCGTCAGCCCGCACGGTGCCGGCCTCACTAATGTGATGTTCTGCCGGCCGGGCGCCCGCATCCTGGAGATCTTTCCACGAGGCGGCCTGCACTCCTCCTCCTTCATGCGGCTGGCCACGTTATGCAAGCTCGGCTACGGCTACCTCTGCGGGGAGACCGTCCAGAACCGCTGGAGTGCGACAAACCCGAACAATGCGGACATTGTCTGCCCGATCGCGCCGTTCCAAGAGGCGATCTCGATGCTGATCGCGGAGGCGACCGCCGTGACGAGCGCACGTGTACCGGCGTCAGCGCCGGAGAGCGGCTGAGGGTCCGTTCCCAGCCAGCAAACAGCGCAGCGGCTGGACGATGGCAGCCGAGCATCCCAACCAGCTTCGCCCGGCCAATGCGCCCTTTGCCGCGGCGCGGAACTGCTGCTAATGGAAATCGCTATGTTCTCTACGGAACCCACCCTCCTCCACGAGCTGATCAAATATGCGCTTTCCGATAAACGCGGGCCAGCCCGTTGGCATATTACCCGTGTCGCCATGTACCGTGCGCTGGAAAGGCTCTTCGCGGAAGAAGACTTGCCGGAAAAGACCTGCCTTTGTGTGTCTCAGTCGCAGGCTTTAGCAGAAATTCTTGGCCTTTCCTCTACCGAGAAGGTGATTACCCGCTATCCCGACGTCGACATGCTCGCTCTACCTTACGCCGATAGCTCTTTTGATTTTGTAATTTCCGATCAGGTTCTGGAGCATATGAACGGCGACCCGTTCACCGCGATGGCGGAATCGATGCGGGTCCTCAAGCCCGGCGGCGCAGGCGTCCACACCACCTGCTTCATCAACTTTCTGCACCAGCTTCCGCTCGATTTCTGGCGATTCTCCGAGGCCGCTCTCGAATTGCTGGCCCGCTCGGCCAACGCAGTGGATGTCAAAACCGGAGCGTGGGGAAATCGCGACGCCTGGACCTACATGCAACTGGGTTACCGCATGTCCAAGATACCGGAGGTCGCGGGCAACCCGGTCTTTGAGCTAGCAAGACGGAACGACAAGCGTTGGCCCGTAACGACTTGGGTCAGCTTTCGCAAGCCGAAGTGAATAGCGGACGATTTTGGCTCCATCGCTTCAAGAATGTCCGATCGGCACTATGCCGAGATTGATCGCCGCCGCCTAGCAGGGGTAAACTCATGCGTTTCTATAGCCAGGAGTCACACCGCCATGGATACCGTCAGCAGCATTTTACCGCCCGCGCAGACACTTGGGGATATTCCTCGCGAACAGCGCAATAACCTGTTAATCACGGCCCTTAAAGCCGGCGCCTTCGACTTCCTCGACTTCGGCACACATAAAGGCGGCGGACTGGAAAGCGGCCGCCGATTTGGGGGGCGCCTCGGCCTCGGCGTCGAAATCGAGGAGTTGAAATGCCGGCATCTGTACAAGCAAGGCCACTATGTGCTTTCGGGGGATGTATTCAACCTGCCGGTGATCCCACGTTCGGTTGATTTCACTGTGTGCTCGCACGTTCTAGAGCATATGCCGAACAAACATGTGATGTATCTCATAGTCGAGCGCTTGGCGCAGTTCTGTCGCAAGTTCATCGTTATCGACCAGCCGGACTTCAGCGCAGCTCAATACTTCTATGACCTAGGCCTTAAGATGACTCATATGATGATGGCAAGCCACACAACCAGGCTCGCTACGCGTGACATCATGCAGATGTTGTGGGACATGGGACTAGGGAACTTCGTTATCTACGGTAAGCTGCCCATTCGATCGTCCGACAGCCCATGGGTGCATTCGGCAATCGCGCCTCGGCGCGCCAACAAATGGCAGGAGGGCGACCCTCCCAAGCCCTCGGTCGAGTTTGACCGTGAACTGCACCGGGACATCCTGATCGTCGTCGGACTGGACGAGGAAATAGACTTGGACGGCATCGCCGCGACGGCGGGAGCGCACAAGCTGAAGCTCAGGTCGCATTCGGCAATCTTTTGAGAACCGCCTTTCGGCGTCTGCTAAACGCCAACCCGCAGGGCCTTCGCCGCGGCGGAAAGCAACCGCCGAGCGGCGCTCTGCCGCACCGGCGCGTGTTGCGCCTTCGCTTGCACTTTTTTCAGCCGCTTCAGTTCGTCTTTCAACCGCTTCAATTCCCGCTTTTTCCGCTCGGCTTGCTCCCGCCGCCTGAGCCGCCGCGCCTCCGCGCGCGCAAGCCGTCCCGTTTCCTCCAAGGAAAGCCCTGATTCCCGAGCAGCCTCCTGAAACTTATTCGCCTGTCGGCGGGCCTTTCGCGTCTTCGCTCGCCGATATTCGGCGCCTTCTCCCAGGATGTCTTGGGCGATGTCAATCGCCCGGGCCGGCGGCAGGTCTGCGATCGGATGCCCGAGGAACTCATTCACCATTCCGACGAACGCGCCCGCGCTCTGAACTGCGTTCCCGTAGGACACGTACATCATTGGGTGGGGCGGCGCCAAAGCGAGCATGTCGACAAGACGTATGTATTGCTTCAGAGACGCCTTCACCCCAGCCTGAACCTGGGTGTAATTCGGCCTGCCGACCATCTGCTTGCGGACCGCGACGGCACATGGATCCCGGAACACGCACAGCAAGATTGGGTTGCGGAGCATCGAGATCGCCTGCGCCGACTGTGCTGCGTTGGCCATGATCTTGGTGCCCCAGACGGGATACCGGGCATTTATCGCCTCGACTTGCTGCCGATAGCTGTCCCAGTCCCCGCCGCTGATGGCCGCGCTGAGCTCCGGATTATCGTAGTTCGGCGGCTCTTGATCGAACGGAATGCCGAGATGCGCAACCGTGCTCGCCAAGAAAGATGTGCCGCCCCGCGCAATACCGAGAACAACGATCGTCCGCTCGGGTGGAAAGGACTCCGGTTCATTAAATACATGGCATCCTAAATTGATGCTTTGTGTTGCCATTATGGTGCACCTCGCTTCGGCATCATGTAACTCCAAAATGAACAGGCGATATCCCACTCGAGCCCTTGTGGCGACTGGCGAAACCAGCTGGTTCGTTCAAATCCCTTCGCTTATTCTCCCTGAGGGGAAGGCAGTCCATGAGCGTTCTCGAGGAAAAATTTCTCACGTTGGGCGTAGCTCGTCTTCATGATTCGACCGCATTGCTCGACCGGAGCGGCACCTAGCGAGGGATCATCAACGTTCTGAAGCCGAGGTCGGCCAAGTCCAGCAGACTGATCTCCGGCTTGCGGCGGAACACCAACAGCGTGTCGATTTGCTCCAAGACATCGATGAACGGGAGGATCTGTGCGTAGCTCTGGCGAAGCGGGAAATCGTGAAACATCATGATGGTTCCTGCCCCACACCTGAGCAGGGCCTGCACTGTCGTGGAAACCCGCCACCGCCCGTCGATGAGAACCACATCCGGCAAGCCCTCGCCAATGTCGGTCCAGATTGCCAGGGAATAATCGGGCCAGCTCTTGGCATGCTCTTCATTGGCCGGGTACCCCCACTTGGCGATCAATCCCACATTCACCCACCTAAGCGTCGCGCGGCCTTCGGCTACAAGCGGCGCGATCGCCGGATGTTTTCTGCACCGCTTGATCCAATCCCGGTCAGTGTCGACGGACAAGAGCTTGGCGACACCGGATTCGGCCGCCAGCCTGGTGGATCCGCCGCAGCCGAACTCCAGATAAACCTGCGCGTCCTGCAAGTGCCGGAGAAAGCAGGCGATTTCGTCCGCCGTCATGCGCGGGGTGAGTTGTAGGGCCATCCCGCCGGTCTAGCTATTCGATCCTCGATCCGCAACCCGCCGGCCAGCAGGTGCCGGGGCGGGCGGCAGCTCGTATACCAGCTGCCGCATTCGTTGCCGTGCAGCGCTTGCGCTGCGGGTCGCAATGCGGCATGGCAGCTGCCATGCTGGCGCGGCTGGCCAAGTCCGGCCATACCAAGGGAATTCGGGCTATGACGGTATTGCGGGTTGGGGTGATCGGCACGGGATATGTCGGGCTGGTGACCGGGGCGTGCCTGGCCGAGCTCGGCCACGACGTCGTCTGCGTCGACACCGACGCGCTGAAGATCGCCCGGCTCAGGGCCGGCGAGATCCCCATCTACGAGCCGGGGCTGGACAAGCTGGTGGCGGAAACCGTCGAGCGCGGGCAGCTCCGCTTCACTACGGCCATCGAGGAGGCAGTGGCGGGCGGCGTCGACGTGCTGTTCATCGCGGTCGGCACGCCGAGCGACGGCCACGGCGCCGCCGATCTCGGCTTCGTCTTCGCCGCAGTCGAGCAGGCGGCGCGCGCCATCGCCGGCGAGCACGCGCCGGAGCATCTTTTCACGGTGCTGGTGACCAAGTCGACGGTGCCGGTCGGCACCAGCCGCAAAGTGGCGGCGCTCGCCGGCGCTTACCTCTCCGCCGAGCGTTTCGCCGTCGCCTCCAACCCGGAGTTCTTGCGCGAGGGCAACGCCATCGCCGATTTCATGGAGCCGGACCGCATCGTCGTCGGGTCGCATTCGGAGCGGGCGCGAAAGCTCCTGGAAGAGCTCTACATGCCGTTGACCCGCAAAGGCCGGCCGCTGGTCGTCACCTCAAGCGTGGAGACGGCGGAGCTGGTCAAATATGCGGCGAACGCATTTCTGGCCACCAAGGTGACGTTCATCAACGAGATCGCCCGGCTGTGCGAGCTGGCCGGCGCCGACATCAAGGAGCTGGCGCTCGGCGTCGGTCTCGACAACCGCATCGGCCCGAAATTCTTTGCCGCCGGCCCGGGCTTTGGCGGCTCCTGCTTCCCCAAGGATCTGCGGGCGCTGGTCAAGACGGCGCGCGATTTCGGCTCGCCGGTGGAAATCGTCGAGACGGTGATCCGCGCCAACGATTTTCACAAGGCGCAGATGGTGGAGAAAGTGCGCAAGGCGCTCGGCGGCAGCCTGAAGGGGCGGCGCATCGGCGTGCTCGGCCTTGCCTTCAAGGCCGACACCGACGATATGCGCGACGCGCCGGCGCTTACCATCGTGCCGCTGCTCACCGCGGAGGGCGCGGCGTTGACGGCCTACGACCCGGCGGCGGGCCGGCAGGCGCAGGCGCTCCTGCCCGGCCTCGATCTGGCCGAGAGCGCCGCCGCGGCGCTCGAAGGAGCGGACGCCGCCCTCATCCTCACGGAATGGGGCGAGTTCCGCGCCCTCCCCTGGCAGAAACTCGCCAAGACCATGCGGCAGCCGCTGGTCGTCGACCTTCGCAACATTTTTGAGGCCGCCGACATGGCGCGCCAGGGTTTCGAATATGTGGCGCTCGGCCGCCAGGAGGGCGAGCCTGGCCTGCGGGCGGCCGCGGAATGAGCGAGGAGCCGGATTTCGCCAGGCCGCGCGTTCTGGTGACCGGCGCGGCGGGATTTTTGGGCTCGCATCTCTGCGACGCGCTCGTCGCGGCGGGCGCCGACGTCGTCGGGCTGGACAATTATTTCACCGGCCGCAAGGAAAATATTGCCCATCTCCTCAGCAATGCGCATTTCGAGATGGTTCGCCACGACGTGCGGCAGCCCTATTGGGGCGAGTTCGACCTGATCTATGACTTCGCCTGCCCGGCCTCGCCGGCCTATTATCAAAAGAACGCCATCGCCACCGCGAAGATCAGCTTTTTCGGCGCGCTCAACATGCTGGGTCTCGCCAAGCGCACCGGGGCGCGGATCCTGCAAGCTTCCACATCGGAGATCTACGGCGACCCTGAGGAGCATCCGCAGACGGAGAGCTATCGCGGCAGCGTGAACCCGATCGGGCCGCGCGCCTGCTACGACGAGGGCAAGCGCATCGCCGAGTCGCTGTTCTTCGACTACCATCGCCAGCACCGGGTCGAGATCAAGGTGGTGCGCATCTTCAACACCTACGGGCCGCGCATGAACCCGCATGACGGGCGGGTGGTGTCGAATTTCATCGTGCAGGCGCTCAGGGGCGAGGACATCACCATCTACGGCGACGGCAGCCAGACCCGCTCGTTCTGCTATGTGGACGACCTGATCGACGGCATCCTCAAGGTGATGGCGACGCCGGCCGAATTCACCGGCCCGGTCAATCTCGGCAACCCCGACGAGTTCACCATTCTGGAGCTTGCCGAACAGGTCATTGCGCTGACCGGCTCGCGCTCCAAGCTGGTCCGCAAGCCGCTGCCTGTCGACGACCCCCGCCAGCGCTGCCCCGACATCTCGCTGGCGCGCCAAGAAATCCGCTGGGAGCCCAGGATAAAACTTCGCCAGGGGCTGGAGAGAACCATCGCCTTCTTCCAGCAGGAGCTCGCTCTCGCCACCGCGTCGTGACCGCCCGCGCGCCACGGCGGTTCAAAGCGTCACATATTCGAACTGCTCCATCCCGGGCCGGCCGCGCCAGAGCGCCTTCAGGTCATAGATCAGGCCGTTCGGCACCACCAGCCGCGACAGCGCCTCGGCCGGCATGTCGCGGTATTCGCGGTGCTGCACGGCAAGCACGAGGCAATCCGCCGACATGGCCGGCTCCAGCGTCGGCGCCATATCGACCCGATACTCGCCCCGTACCTCGTCGGGATCGGCGTGAGGATCGTGGACATGCACGTCGTGACCGTGCTCGCGAAGGTAGCCGATCAGATCGAAAACCTTCGAGTTTCTGATATCCGGCACATTCTCCTTGAAGGTCACGCCGAGAATAAGCACCCGGGCTCGCCGCCCGGCAGGGTATTTTGCCGCGATACGCGCCGAGATCCGATCGGCGATGTATTGGCACATGAACTCGTTGATCCGGCGCCCGGCCATGATCAGCTCCGGCAGGTGGCCCGCCTTGAGCGATGATTCCGCCAGGTAGACCGGATCGACGCCGATGCAGTGCCCCCCGACCAGGCCGGGGACGAACGACAGGAAATTCCACTTCGTGGAGGCTGCGTCGAGAACGTCGTAGATGGAAATGCCCATCTTGCCGAAAATCATCGAAAGCTCGTTGATGAAGGCGATGTTGACGTCGCGTTGGGTGTTCTCGATGACCTTGGCAGCCTCGGCGACGCGAATGCTTGCCGCGCGGTAAATGTTGCCGCCGGTGATGCTTCCGTAAATCTCCGCGAGCACGTCGGTGGTCGGCTCATCCTGACCGGCAACGACCTTGGTGACCTTGGCGATCGAATGCACGCGATCGCCGGGGTTGATCCGCTCCGGCGAGTAGCCGAGGAAAAAGTCGGCGCCGGAGACGAGCCCCGAGCGTTCGGACAGGGTTGGGCCGACAACGTCCTCCGTCACGCCGGGATAGACGGTCGATTCCAGCACGACGATATCGCCCTTCTTGAGGAAGTCCGCGATGGTGGCCGAAGCCGAGATGACCGCGCCGAGATCCGGCAGATTGCGCTCGTCGAGCGGCGTCGGCACGGTGATGATGAACACGTTGCAATCGGCAAGCGCCTGCTGATCGGCGGTAATCGTCAGAGTTCCGGCGCGCAGAACCGAGGATTCGACCTCGTTCGTGCGGTCGTGCCCCTGAAGAAGCTCGGCAACGCGGGCTGCGGAAATGTCGAAACCGGTGGTGGAAAAATGCTTCGACAGCTCCACGGCAAGCGGCAAGCCGACATAGCCGAGCCCAATGACAGCAATACGGTGACGGTGGGGCATGTCTGACCTGAAATTCTTGGATCGCGCGGATCGGGCCTGGCGCCCTGCTCAACCGGCTGGCGGGCGGGGCGTCGGGCGCGCCGCATTGCAGGCCAGACCTTTGCGGCAAAAAAATCGTGACTGCCGGTTTCGGGTGGTAGGGTGCATTCGAGCGGCCTTCTGCACCGCGGTGCGAAAGCCGTCAATGCCGCTGCGCCGGGCATGTCGTCCGGCCGGCAGCGGGCTCGGGACCCCTACAAGCTCACCTGGCGGTGGGAAAAACGGCTAGTTCACGCCGCCAACGCATTGCGCTGCAGCTGCCGCTCGATCCAGAAATAGGTCGCCTCGAGCCCGGCGCGGAGCGACGCCGACGGCTTCCAGCCGAGCTTCTCATGAATCAGGCGGTTATCGGAGTTGCGGCCGCGAACACCGGTTGGGCCGACGATGTGGTTCTTGTTGATCGCCTTACCGGCAATGTCGGCAACGAGGTCGACGAGCTGATCGATCGTGACCATCTCTTCCGAGCCGATATTGAGGGGGCCCTCGCAGTCGGAGCGGGTCAGGCGAACCGTCCCGGTGATGCATTCGTCGATGAAGAGGAATGAGCGTGTCTGCGAGCCGTCGCCCCAGATGTCGATAGTGCCGTGATTGGGGGCCATCGCTATCTTCCGGCAGATCGCCGCCGGCGCTTTTTCCTTGCCGCCGTGCCAGGTACCTTCCGGGCCGAAGATGTTGTGATAGCGCGCCACGCGGTTGCGCATGCCGTGATTGCGGTTGTAGGCAAGGTAGAGCCGCTCGGAAAACAGCTTTTCCCAGCCGTATTCGCTGTCGGGCGCCGCTGGATAGGCGGATGCTTCCGAACAGATCGGATTTTCCGGATCCTCTTGATTGTACGCCGGGTAGATGCAGGCGGAAGAGGAATAGAAAACGCTGGCGATATTGCGTCTCCGGCAGGCGTCCAGCATGTTCAGGTTGATGGTCGCCGAATTGTGCATGATGTCCGCATCGTGCTGGCCGGTGAAGATGTAACCGGCACCGCCCATGTCGGCCGCAAGCTGGTAGACTTCATCGAACCGGCGATCGACGATTTGGCGGCAGAAGGCGGGGTCGCGGAGGTCGCCGATGACGAAATCGTCGGCCGCCGTATCGGCAAATTGCGGGAACTGCAGATCGACGCCGCGTACCCAGAACCCGTCCGCCTTCAAGCGCCGCACGAGATGGCTGCCGATAAAGCCTCCCGCGCCACAGACCAGTGCTATTCCTGCGGCCATGCGAGCCATGATGCGTTCAGTCCTACCAAGCAGAGCAACTACGAAGGGCAGATAACCGCAAACCAGCAGTGAGCTAGAGGTTTCGGCCCTGCGCCGAGCTGCACTCAAGCAAGTTTGCCGAAGTTTTAAAAGACAAAGCGGCAGATGGTCTTCCATTATCCTTAACGCCAGGGCAGCGTCCGCGACGAGGGTGCTAGCACCTGACGTGATCGCGTCGCCCCCCGGCGATGAGGATCGCGGGCCATTGGTCGGATCGGGCAAAGCACCCCGGCAGGCTGCTTGCCTTGACCGCACCAAGCTCCTACGAGGTCGACCGACATCGGGTGCCGTGAACGTATAGCATCGAGACCCATCGTGCTGGGAAGACGGAGGTAGGAGAGAAAGTGCACAGCAAGGCAGTCGATCGCGTGGTGCGCCGCGTGTGCCCGGTTTGCGCAGCCGCGAAGGCGCCGCATTGGAACCTCGCCACCGGCACCGAGATGTTGCACCTCCATCGCGTGCTCCGCGACGGCTTGCTTGGCCGGGACGTGAATCGTATGCGAGCGCCGCCGGCGGCTGCTGCGATCGCCTGACCATGTCATCCGTTCTGATTACTGGCGCCGCCGGCTTTATCGGCTCGCACCTTGCGCGCGCGCTCCTGGCCCGTGGGGAACGGGTGATCGGCGTGGATAACCTGAACCGCTTCTACGATCCGCGGCTGAAGGAGAAACGCCTGGCGTGGATTACAGAACCTGGCAAGGGCAGCTTCGATTTCCACCGGCTGGAGCTTACCGATGTCGACGCCATCGCCCGCTTGGTCGAAACCGGCGAGGTGGACAGGCTGGTGCATCTCGGCGCGCAAGCAGGCGTGAGATGGTCGCTGGAGGCTCCGTTCGTCTACACCGAATCGAACGTCACCGGGCATCTCTCGTTGCTTGAGGCGGCGCGGCGGGCGCGCGGGCGGATCCGCCATCTGGTCTACGCGTCAAGCAGCTCCGTCTACGGGTCGCGAATGAACGGTCCGTTCCGCGAAACCGACCCTGTCGATCGGCCGACCTCGCTCTACGCCGCCACGAAGATCGCCGACGAGCTGATGAGCGGCTTGTATTCGCGGCTCTTCGACCTGCCCGTGACGGGCCTGCGGCTATTTTCGGTTTATGGCCCCTGGGGCCGGCCCGATATGGCCTACTGGCTGTTCACCGAGGCGATCCTCGAGGGCCGGCCGATAGAGCTGTTCAATGAAGGTCGCATGGAGCGCGATTTCACCTATATCGACGACATTGTCGGCGGGATTATCGCGGTGCTCGACACGCCGGCCGCGGCGGGCGAGCACCGGCTCTACAACGTCGGCAACAGCCGGCCCGAGCCGTTGATGAAGATGGTCACGACGCTGGAACGGCTGCTCGATACGGAAGCCGTCAAAGTGATGAAACCGATGCAGTCGGTGGACGTGCCGAGCACTTACGCGGACATTTCCGCCATGCAGCGTGATTTCAACTGGGCACCGGCCACGGATCTGGAGACCGGACTGGCGCGCTTCGTTGGGTGGTGGCACGATTATGCCCGCGTGTCGGAAGCGTGATCCGTGGTTTCGAAGGAACGAGGCCCGCCGCAGCCACTAAGCGACAGGGGTGCGGCCTGACACCCAGCGAGGCCGCGACGATTTTCGCTGCCTAGATAGCTTTGCGTCAGCCCGCCCGGTGCCACTCCGGTTCCGCGAGGCGGGCCATGCCGGCCCGGTCGGCGTCCTTCAGCCAGTCGGCGGCTGGGCGGCCGGAAAGCTCGGCGTCCGGCATGACGTCGATGAGCGGCGCCAATGCAAAGGCGCGCTCGATCAGATGCGGATGCGGGATGTGCAGCCCGGGCTCGTCGATCGCCTCCGTGCCGAAGACGAGAATGTCGATGTCGACCGTGCGCGGCCCCCAGCGCTCGCTCCGCTCGCGGCCAAGCTGCCGCTCGACCGAAAGCACGGCGTCGAGCAGGCCGCGCGGCGTCAGCGACGTTTCGATGCGAACGGCGGCGTTGAGGAAGGGCGGCTGGTCCGTCTTGCCCCAGGGCGGGGTCTGATAGAGGGCCGACACTGCTTCGACGCCGATACCGGGGTGGCGCGCCAGCAGGTCGAGCGCAGCGGCCAAGGTTTTCCGGCTGTCGCCGATATTGCCGCCAAGCCCGAGGACCGCGACGGTCAAGCCGGCGGGCCGGGTGCGGCGCCGCGGACGGCCGCCGCCATCTTCATGGCCTCGACGTGCTCGGCGACATCATGGACGCGCACGATCGCGGCGCCATGCAGCGCCGCAGCGACATTGGTGACCAGCGTGCCGATGACGCGGTCCTGCGCCTCCCGTGCCGTCACCTGGCCGATGAAGCCCTTTCGCGACGTCCCGATCAGGATCGGAAATCCGCACGCGGTGAGCTCCGCCGTCCTGGCGACGATCTCAAGGTTCTGTTCCGCCGACTTGCCGAACCCGATGCCGGGGTCGAAGGCGATGCGGTCTTCCAAAATGCCGGCGCGCCTGGCGATGGCGAGCGAGCGCTCGAAGAATGCGAGGCAGGCCTCGATCGGGTCGCCCGGCAGCGGCTTTGTCGAGCCGAGCAGGCCGGGATTGTGCATGGCGATCACGCCGGCGCCGTGGCGCGCCGCGACCTGCGGCAGGTCCGGGTCCCCCTGCAGGCCGCGGATGTCGTTGACGATATGCGCGCCGGCGGCGATGGCCGCCTCGGCGACAGAAGCCTTCATCGTGTCGATCGAGATCAGCGCACCGGCGGCCGCGACTCCCTCTATGACCGGGAGGACGCGGCGCTTTTCGTCCTCGTCAGGGACGGCGGTCGCGTTGCCGCGCGTCGATTCCCCGCCGATGTCGAGGATGGCGGCGCCCTGCCCGGCGAGCTTGCGGCCATGCGCCACCGCGGTGCGGACATCCGCGAACAGGCCGCCGTCGGAGAACGAATCGGGTGTCACGTTGACGATGCCCATGACGATCGGAGGGCTCGCCCGCCCGCCGTCGCGCCAGCGGCGGAGCAGATCCGCAAAGCCGCCGCCGCGATCGCTTTCGGCAGCGGCGGCGCGGTGAGGAATGTTCGCCGGCATGGCGGAGTGCTAGAGCAAGGCCGGATGCAAGACAATCTGGGCTGCGGCCCGCTCGGTTGCGCGCGGCAGGCCTGCCGACATAGCATTCGGAATCACGATTGGCGGAGCGACCATGGCGTTCTTCAGATTGACACTTCCGGCGCTGGCGTTGTCGGCGGCTTTCGCCGTCTCGGCGGCGCCGGTTCTTGCGGCCTGCAGCGACACGGCTGCCGGATTCGACGACTGGCTCGTCAGCATCAGGCAGGACGCGCTGGCGCAGGGCATCTCCCGCCAGGCGGTCGAATCGGCGCTCTCGGGGCTCACCTACGACCCGAAGGTGATCAAGGCGGACCGCAACCAGAGCCATTTCAAGCAGAGCTTTGAGCAGTTTTCCGGGCGCATGATCCCGCCGCGCATGAAACGCGCCCGGAACATGCTGAACCAGCACGCCTCGACGCTCAGCCGCATCGAGCAGCAATACGGCGTGCCGGCGGAGGTGGTCGTGGCGATCTGGGGGCTGGAGACCGATTTCGGCGCGGTCAAGGGCAACGCCTCCACGCTTCGCTCGCTGGCGACGCTTGCCTTCGACTGCCGCCGCTCCGCCTTCTTCACCGGGCAGCTGATCGACGCGCTCCGCATCATCGACCGCGGCGACCTGTCGGCGGCGCAGATGCGCGGCGGCCTGCATGGCGAGCTCGGGCAGACGCAGTTCCTGCCCTCCTCCTATGTCGCCTTCGCCGTGGATTTCGACGGCAACGGCCGGCGCGACCTCCTCGGCAGCTCGGCGGACGTGCTGGCGTCGACGGCCAACTACCTCCGCGGCTACGGCTGGCAGCCGGGGCAGCCCTGGACGGAGGGCACCGGCAATTTCGAGGTCATCAAGGCGTGGAACAAGTCGCAGGTCTATTCGCAGACGGTGGCGGAATTCGCCCGGCGGCTGGCGGAGGGGTGACCCGGGCGCTCTTGGTTGACCTTCTCCCGGGGGGAGAAGGTGGCTGCGGAGCCGCCGGATGAGGGCGTGCGGCGGTGGTGGTGAGGGGGCCAATCGCAGACGCTCTACGCCCCTCACCCGTCGCCTCCGGCGACACCCTCTCCCCACGGAGCCGGATGTTTCCGGCTCGCTCACCTTCTCCCGTGGGGAGAAGGTGGCTGCGGGAGCAGCCGATGAGGGCGTGCGGTTGTGGAGGTTGTCAGGCTTATGACGAGCGCCGTACGCCCTCACCCGTCGCCTTCGGCGACACCCTCTCCCCACGGGAGAGGGTTAGGGGCGCGTTTCATCGGCCCGCGGCCTGAGCGGCCCGAGGCTATCAAAGAGCCTTTTTTGTCCTCCTCGCCTGAGGAGGGAGCGGAGCGCCTGAACAACGCCTCGCAAATTTAAAAGTGGCGCCTCCAGGCGCCCCGCGCGGCGTTATACGTTCCCCAACTCGCCCTTTCTCTTCCTGTCCCGCCCCGTGCTTGCGCCGTGGGCAGAAGCTCTAGCCGTGCAACAGCCGGCACCGGGATTGCTCCCGAGGGGGGCCCTTCTGAGGAACGCCGTCCCGGCTCCTGACCGAGGCTCCGTGGCGGCGCCGCCCACTGCTCCCGAAAAGCTCCGGTCCATGGCATCCCGGTCCCTCGTCGAGCAGCGGTAATTTGGGAGCTAGCACAGACGAGGAGGCGTGTCTAGGACTTTATTCTCACAAACCTGTGAAAAGTCCGCTCCGCCTCAGGACTGTCGTCATTGCCGGGCTTGACCCGGCAATCCATTCCGGAACGGCTGCGGGTCGCACCAGCGGTCCGGAAAGGATGCCATGGTCAAGCCATGGCATGACGACAGGGTTAAGAGGTGCGGGCCTTTTCCTCTCCCCCGTGGGAGACCTCTGCAAAACTGGCCTTGCGCGGCACGCCGTGATTCACTTCTCTCAGGTGAATCGCGGCGGGCGGACGGCGATGAGCAAGGACCAGATTGGTTTTGCCGAGGCGTTTCTGGCGGCGGATGCGGGACGCAACCGGCGGCTGGAGGGAATTTCCGATCTGCTCGACTGGGCGGCGCTGGAGAAGCTGCTGAAGCCGCTGCGGCCGGGCGCGGCCGGGCGGCCGCCCTATCCGGTGATGGCCATGTTGCGGGCGCTGCTGCTGCAGCAATGGTATGGGCTGTCCGATCCCGGCCTGGAGGAGGCGCTGTCGGACCGGCTGTCGTTCCGCCGCTTCTGTGGCTTCCGCCTCGACGAGCGCACGCCCGACGAGACCACCTTGTGCCGGTTCCGCAACGATCTCAGCGAGGCGGGCCTGGCGGAGCAGGCATTCCTTCTGGTGGCGCGCCAGCTGCAGGAGCGCGGCCTGATCGTGCGCTCCGGCACGCTGATCGATGCGACCCTGGTCAAGGCGCAGGCAGCCAAGCCGAGCGGCGAGGCGGCCGCCGGCGCCAGGAGCGAGGTCGACCCCGATGCCGACTGGACCCGCCGCGGCGGCACCAGCCATTTCGGCTACAAGGCGCATGTCGGCGTCGATTGCGGCTCCGGCCTGATCCGCCGCGTCGAGCTGACCTCGGCGAAGATCTACGAGAGCGAGGTCGCCGATCGGCTGGTCTGTGGCGACGAAGCCGCCGTCTATGCGGACAAGGCCTACGAGCACAAGCAGCGGCGGGCGCGGCTGAAGGCGGCCGGCATCAAGGACCGCATCATGCACCGCTCGCACAAGAACCAGGCCGGCCTGCCGCGTTGGCAGGCGCGGCGCAACTTGCTGATTTCGCCGATCCGCGCCGCCGTGGAGCGGGTGTTCGGGACGCTGAAGCGAAGTTACGGCTACCGGCAGGTTCGCTACTTCTCGCTCGCCGCCAACACCACCCAGCTCCACCTCCTCGCCATCGCCTTCAATCTCAGGCGCGCTCTGGCGCTCACCGCCTGAGACGCAGCGAGCCGGCCAGCCATGCCGACCCAAACCAGCGCCGATCCGCCTCCCACGCTGCCGAACAAGCCTGCGCACCCTCACGACGCCCTTTTCGCAGAGGTCTCCGTGGGGAGAGGCCGAGTCCGCGCGAAGCGCGGAGCCGGGTGAGGGTTCTGGCGCAAAGCTCGACGATCTTGTCCCTCACCCGCTCGCGTCGCGAGTCGGCCTCTCCCCGGAGGGGAGAGGAGGTGCCCTCCCGCCCGGCTCAGTCGCCGTCGCGGAGCAGGCGCTCGGCTTCCAGGAGCGCCATGTCGATGAGATAGGGCGCAAGGCGGCCGGTCTCACCCAAGCTGACGTGGCGGCACGGGTCGGGCGTCACCAATCGCTCGTCGTGACATCGAGCGCAGCCAGCGCCGTGTCGACCTGGTGGAGCTGCTCGCCCTCGCTAAGGCGATCGGCTCGACCCGCACGAGGCGGTGGATCGGATGATGGGGTGAGGCGCTCCATTTATTACGAGCAGCACGCTTCAGGGGCCAGGGAGTAGACGCCGCCCTTGATATTGAGCTGCACAGCATCTACTACCACACGCCGAGCACGAATCCTCAACGAGAAGTACTTCCGATGTCCGAGCTTTCCTCTCAGCCAACCCCTATTCAGGCCATATATGGCTGGTATCGTGATGGTAAACTGATTGTAAATAGGACGTATCAGAGAAAGCTCGTTTGGTCGCTGGAGGAAAAACAGAAGCTAGTGGACAGCGTTCTACGCGACTATCCGATCCCGCTGGTCTTGTTAGGGGAGAAGACCATAGACGGCAAGTCGTATTTTGAAATAATAGATGGACTTCAGCGCCTGCATACCCTTGTCTCCTTCATAGAGCAGAACTTCCCTGCACTGGATGGGTTATATTTTGACATTAACCAGTTCGTTCGCGCAAAATTCGAGGCAGACAACGGATCTTTTTCACCCAATAGCGCCGAGGGCTTGCTAGGGCGACAGCTCGTCGCAAAGTATCTCGATTATATTTTACCAGTTTCGATTATGCGCGGTGCTTCTTACCAAGATATTAATGATGTTTTTGGGAGAATTAACTCATACGGTCATCAACTTAGCGACCAGGAACGGCGCCAAGCGGGGCTGCTTAATAATTTCGCGCGGTTTATACGGGGAATTGCGTGCGATATACGGGGCGACGTCTCCCTCGAAACCGTGGAGCTCTTCCGGATGCCGGAAATAAGCGTCGATTTACCCAAGACGAAATACGGTTATCGCGTACAGGCAAGAAGAGGTGTTCTGGGTATCTCAAGGTATACTCCGCTCCACAGACCTCCGGGATAGTTTAGATGAGCAGACTTTGGCTGACATTGTTGCGTCGATCGTGAGTGATGAAGTGATTGAACGCTCGAAGGATGCTCTCGATGATATTTATGAGGGCGTGTCCGAAACATCACGGCGCGTCCAGGCGTCGCTTCAAGCGTATGATAGTGAGAGATTAGCTCAGGAAATTAAGTACTGCATCGAATGCATCTCGCGCGTAGTTGAGAGTTCGGACCAGCGCAATCTGAGGAGGCTGATCTTCGAGAACAAGACGACCAATGCGTTTCCGACGGTGTTCTCAACGATTCTTTTGGCGGTTCATGAGATTTCGTTTAGCGAGGGGAAGGTATTATCCGATCCAAAGCGCGCTGCCGACGCTTTGACAAATTTGCAGCGCCGCATAAATACGCGACGCGACTCGTTGAAGCCGCAGGAGCGTCGTAACAACATAAATACTGTTAAAGGGCTCCTTGCGGACAGCTTTGTGGTTGGAGACGTATCTACCCTGGCGTTTGGCCACAGGAGAGTCTTAGATGTGGCGAATACGATCAGGAGAGCGCAGATTGAGACGCCAGAGAATCGAGAACAAGCAGGGCTTAATCAGGCTGGACGGAACCTTTGACGTCGATCAGCAGGTTATCCCGCGTGTTCTAACCACGTGCTGTGCTATTGCCAATATCGGACCAGGGAGTTCCGGGTCGATATTTATCGGGGTAGCTGATTCGGACAATGATGCCGAGCGCATCCGGCAGCTGTATGGGATCGAGCCAGTGCAATTGGGACCGTTTTGGATCGTCGGATTCGATCGTGAGGCGAGCAAAATGGGCGTGTCGATTGAGGGGTATTTCCAGAGGTGGAGGGATGCGATATCCCGGTCGAGCCTTTCAGGCCGACTTCGAGACGATATAGTAGCAAATCTGGACGTGGTTAAGTTGAATGGCTTTTCGGTCCTGATGATCACAGTGCCTGCCCAGCGAGAAATCTCGTACTATGATGGTGATGCATATTACCGGGACGGTGATCAGACTAAGAAGGCAACAGTTCCGCAGGCGGTGCAGATCGCGTCGCGGTTCGCGTAGCCGGTATTGATCGTGCCTCGCTTTGGCTTGGTAGCGCTGGATCAGCGCGTCTAGACGAGGGGCGGAGACCGAGACGAGGAGCGCCGAATCGAGCCCAAGGGGGCGAACAACCAGCCCGCCTCCAGCGCCGCGTCGGGAGGAGCGCTGGTCGCGCCTTTGCGTGGCCCTTCGCGCCACACTGATCCACGCCTCTCCGGCCCCTCGCGTGAACGCGAGGGGCACCCTCCCCCCAACACGGGAGAGGGTTTTTGGCGCCAGGCCGCCCGCGGGTGCTTGCCCAGCGTCGGCGCTACCCCTCACCCAGCCGGTCCTTCGGACCGGCAGCCCTCTCCCCGCAGGGGGGCGAGGGCGGGCGCTGGTCGCGCCTGTTGCGTGGCGCTTCGCGCCACACTGATCGACCCCTCTCCGGCCCCTCGCGTGAACGCGAGGGGCACCCTCCCCCACAAGGGTGGAGGGTTGTGGCGCGAGGCCGGGCGCGGGTGGTCGCCCGCTTCGAGGCCGGCGCTGGCCCTCCCCTGGTGCGGGAGCAATATCGTCGCCAGGCCCTACTTGGCGTTGATGGCTCGTATGGCCTCTGCGGGATCGAACTGGAGGATCTTGGCAAGGCGCAGGAACTCGACCACATCCACCCGCCGCTGCCCTCGCTCGATGAGCGAGATGTGCGGCTGGTGCATACTGAGCTCTGCGGCCAGCTCGGCTTGGGTGAGACCCGCCTCTTTGCGCTTCTTGATGAGGAAAAGCCTCAGCGCCTCGTGGTGAGGGGAACCCAGCGAACGCGGCATAGCTCGCGCCGCATAAAGACAATTCCCATCTAGACAAAAATTGTCTATTTTGCCGCCAGCCGCAGATGGCATGAGTGCGGAATGAAACAAGCGCTTGCAGGTTTGGTGTCGGGGGTCCGGGCGCGGGTGGTCGCCCGCTTCGAGGCCGGCGCCGGCGCTGCCCTAGTGCCGGAGAAGTATCGTCGCCAGGCCCTAATTGGCGTGGATCGCCCGTATCGCCTCTGCCGGATCAAATCCGATGGCGTCCGCAAGTTCCAGGAACTCGATCACATCCACCCTTCGCTGCCCGCGCTCGATGTGTGCGAGATAGGAGCGGTAGACATCCAGGAGCTTGGCAAGCTCGACTTGGGTGAGACCGGCTTCCTTGCGTTTTCTGATGAGGAGCTGGCGAAGCGCCTCATGTCGGGGGGTTCGCAAGGTGCGCGGCATTGCGCCTCCGGTGGAGGCACGCCCCTTACGAGACCCTTTCGAATGTTCAAAAATTCAAATATCAGGAGCATATTAAACTGAGAGCTGCCGGGTGGATTGGGTTCTCGCCAGAATGTTGCGCGACGCAGGATTTCCGCAGTTCCCGCGCTACGAGCAGGCGGTGAACCCGGAGAATGCCGGCGATATTGCGACGGCGCCGACGCTCAGCCAGGTCGTCGAGGCGAGCGGGCACCATCTGCGGGCGCTGATCAACGCAAAGAGGATCTGGTACGCCGTCGGAGACAAGAACGTCAGCGAAGGCAAGACGCCCAGGGACGCTGTGGCGCGGTTGTGGCTGCGGCACGCTGTCGAGAACTCTCGGCAGCCTGGGATGCGCCGGGGTGCCTAGGATGCCGCGCCCTTCCGAGAAAGCGATTGCCCTTGAGATGATCGCGCTCGATCTCGCCCGGCTGGTCCGCCAGGCCACCGCGTGGGAGCTGCCGCTGCTTCCCTATCTCATCGACATGGCGCTGCTGGAAGCCGAAAGGGAGCTCCGCAAGATCGAGGAAGCGAAGTGACGCTAGCGCCCCCCTCCCCCCTTGCGGGGGAGGGCGGACTCCGGCGGCAGCCGGAGTCGGCGTCGAGCGCCGCGAGCGCCTCCTCCGCGCCCGCCTCGCCCGCCGCGCCGATACCATTCGTATGCCTTGTCGACGTCCTGCTCCAAGGGACGCCACAGTTTAAGCGTCACCCGGGCGGCGGACAACCCGGCCGGCCGGGCCCGCCGCTAGAACAGGCTCACCGGAAAATAACGGAGATAGATCTCCTCGTAAGTGCCGGAGCGGTAGACTTCGCGGAGCGCATAATCGAGGGCGAATTTGAGGTTGCGGTCCTCCGCCTTGAGCACGATCGACAGCCCCGCCCCGAAATAGCGGTCGTCGATATAGGCGCCGCCGGCGAAGCGGCAGCAATCCTCCGAATCGGGCCCGTGCAGCCAGAAGGCAAGCCCCAGCGCATCGCCGAAAAAGGCGTTGAGCTTGCCCGATTTCAGCTCGGCGAGCCCGGCGCCGGCGCTCGCCTGGCAGCTCACCTGCAGCTTCGGGAAGAAGCGGGCCAGAAAGGCCTGATGGGCGCTGCCGCAGGCGACGCCGACCGGTCCGGCCGATGCCGGCAGAGCGGGGTCGAACGCGCCGTCCTTGCGCGCCACGAACCGGCCGGGGATTTTCAGGTAGACCTGCGTGGCCACGAGCCCTTCCGCGCCGGCCTTTTCCGGGTCGAGGCCGGCGATGATGGCGTTGCCGGTGCCGTCGGCGAGGCCCGCCTTCAGCGTGTCGAAGGGCCGCGCCTGGATGGCGCATTGCACCTTCAGCACCTTGCAGATCGCCTCGGCGAGATCGATGTGGAAGCCGATCAGCTGGCCCCGCCGGTCGCGGAAGGAGAAGGGCGGGAAATCGTCGACGGTGAGGAAACGGATCGGCCCGATCTCCGCCGCCGAAGGGCGCTCCAGGCGGGCGCGCGGATCCCAGAAATTCGGCACCTGCACGGCCGGCGGCGGCGCCGGCGTGGGGGTCTGGGCCAAGACGCCCGCCGCGCCGAGCATCCAGCCGGCGAAAAGCGCGGGGGCGAGGAGGAAGCGGAGGACCATTCGACGGCGTCTGCTGGGCGGAGATTCGGGCGGAGGTCGCATTGTCGCCAATTCTCACCTAAACCGGAAGCGCCTTGAGGTCGCGGAGAACGATCCTTGCTCGATGGCGTGGCGCGGCGATTCTTGGGCCCCAGCCTTGACCGGCTCGGGCGCTCGCTCGCCGGGAGCGGCGTCTCCGCCGATCAGGTGACCGTCGCCGGTTTCGTCATCGGCCTCGCCGCCGCCGGCGCCATTGCCGCGGAGTTCTACGCCGCCGCGCTTCTCCTCATCCTGGCGAGCCGGCTGTGCGACGGCCTGGACGGCGCCGTGGCCCGCCACAGTTTTCGCACCGACCGCGGCGGGTTTCTGGATATCGTCCTGGATTTTGCGTTCTACGCGGCGGTGCCGCTCGCCTTCGTGCTGGCGCGTCCGGAGACGAACGCCGTCGCCGGCGCCGTGCTGCTCGCCAGCTTTTACGTCAACGGCGCGAGTTTTCTGGCCTACGCCGTCATGGCGCAAAAGCGCGGCCTGTCGGGCGCGGCGCGCGGCCAGAAATCGCTTTATTTCACCACGGGGCTGGCGGAAGCGACCGAGACCGTCGCCGTCTTCTGCTTGGCCTGCCTCTTCCCGGCTGCGTTTCCGGTGCTCGCCTACGTCTTCGCCGCGGCGTGCTTCGTCACCGCGGCGGCACGCATTGCGCTAGCAGTGCGGACGTTCGACTAGGTATCTTTGCCGACCCGCTGCCTCTCGAAGCCTCGCGAGAATCTCCCATTGAGCTCGACAGTGGCGTCCTCCTCTCCCCTCCGGGGAGAGGCCGAGTGGCGTAGCCACCGGGTGAGGGACAGATCGTAGACCGCCGCGCCAGAACCCTCACCCGGCTCCGCGCTTCGCGCGGACTCGGCCTCTCCCCACGGGGGCCTGTTGCATAATGGGGCTTTGGGAGATTGACCGGCCTGATGTCGGCCGGGGACGGATTGGATGGGGCATTCTATTGCCTTGCTCCTGGCCCTTGCGGGGCTGCGGAGCATCGGTTGGCCGGCGGATGGCGGAATCAGGGCGCAATGGCAGCCCAGCGACGCATGTTGAATGCGATCGCCGCCATCAGCAGCTGGGCGCCGGCCTTTGCCAGGCCGATGTAGCGGATGCTGGTCAGCCGCATGCGCCGCTTGAGGGTGGCGAAGGTCGTTTCCACGGCGGCGCGTCGTCGGGCAATAAGGCGGTTGTAGCGCTTCAGGCGGGGTGGCAGATCGGGGTGGTGCTTGTTTGGCCGCCGGGCGATGCGCGGCTTCCTGCCCTGCGCCTTCAGCCGCGCCCGGCGGGCGTGCGTATCGTAGGCCGCGTCCGCCCACACCGCCCGCTCGTCGCCGCGGATCAGGTCGTCCGCCGGGATGGTGTCGTTGACGTTGGCAGGCGTGGTGATCAGCGAGCGGATCAGGCCCGAGCCCTCGTCCACGCCGACATGCGCCTTGTAGCCGAAGGTCCAGCCGCTGCGGCCCTGGCGCTTGGCAAAACGGGCATCCGGATCCTGCGACGGGCGGTCTTTGCTGGGCGGCGCCGAAACCGCCTCGATCAGGCTGGCGTCCAGCATCGTGCCGCGCTTGAGGATCACCCCCGCCTTGTCCAGCTGCCGGTCGAGCTCGCCGAACAGCTTGTCCAGCAGCCCTTCGGCGATGAGCCGGTTCCTGAAGCGGTTGAGCACCGTGTGGTCGGGCACCGCCTCCTCCAGGCTCAGCCCGGCAAAGCGCCGGAAGGAAAGCCGGTCGTTCAGGGCTTCCTCCAGCTCCCGTTCCGACAGCCCGTAAAGCGCCTGCAGCAGCAGGCCCTTGAACAGAACCAAGACGGGATAGGCAGGCCGCCCGGGGCTGGCCTCGTCGCGCAAATGAGCAAGCAGCTTCTCGAACCGATACCACTTCACCAGACCGTCCAGCCGATCCAGATGTGCGTTGCCGCCGGCTTTCACCGGCAAAAGCGCATCCACAAAACCCAGCTGCCCCGTCCGTTTCACCGCCATCGGCCCGACTCCCCGAAATCCATCCCCAGGGAATCACACCCAGCGAATTTCGCAACAGGCCCCACGGGGGAGAGGAAGGCATGAACCCGCCAACAGCAGCCGAGCTTCAGCGCGACACGGCGCGGACGCGGGGGGCCGCGGCGCGGGCGAGCGCGTTCAGAAGATCGTCGGCGAGATCTTCGGGGTCCTCCAGGCCGACCGAAAGCCGGATCAGCCCGTCGCCGATGCCGAGCGCTGCCCGCTCCTCCTCCTTCAGCCGCTGATGCGTCGTCGTCGCCGGATGCGTGACGAGGCTCTTGGCGTCGCCGAGGTTGTTGGAGATCTTGATGACGTCCAGCGCGCGGCAGAAAATCGAAGGCGGCGCGCTTGCCGCCGCGCACCTCGAACGAGATCATCGTGCCGCGGCGACGCTCATCTGCCGCCGCGCCAGCTCGAACTGCGGGTGGCTTGCGTGGCCGGGATAATAGAGCCGCTCGACCGACGGGATGGTCGGCCAGCATTTCGGCAAGCTTGGCCGCGCTCTCCGCCTGGCGCGTCACCCGGATCTCCAACGTCTCCAGCGCCTTCAGGAGCACCCAGGCGTTGAACGGGCTGAGCGAAGGCCCCGTGTGCTTCAGATAGGGAAAGAGCTTCTCCTCCACCCATTCCTCGTCGGAAAGCACGATGCCGCCGAGGCAGCGGCCCTGGCCGTCGATATGCTTGGTGGCGGAATAGACGACGATGTGGGCGCCGAGCTCGAGCGGTTTCTGGAAAAGCGGCGTCGAGAAAACGTTGTCGACGATGAGCCGGGCCCCGGCCTCATTGGCGATCTCCGCCACGGCGGCGATGTCGATCAGCTCCAGCGTCGGGTTGGAGGGGCTTTCCAGGAAGAAGGCGCGCGTCTCCGGCCGCACCGCCTTCCGCCAGGCGTCGAGGTCGCGGCCGTCGACCAGCGTGGAGGACACGCCGAAGCGCGGCAGGAAATCGGCGATAACATACTGGCAGGAGCCGAACAGCGCACGCGACGACACGACATGGTCGCCGGCCTTGAGCTCGCAGAGGAGCGACGCGGTGACCGCCGCCATGCCGCTCGCCATGGCGCGGCTCGCCTCGGCGCCTTCGAGCAGGCACATCCGCTCCTCGAACATGGCGACGGTCGGGTTGGCGTAGCGGGAATAGACGAAGCCCGGGATCCTCGCCCTTGAAGCGCGCCTCGGCGGCCTCGGCGTCGGGATAGACGAAGCCCTGCGTCAGGAACATCGCCTCGGAGGTTTCGGCGAACTGCGAGCGCAGCGTGCCGCCATGCACGAGCTCGGTGGCGGGGCGATAGCGCTTGCCGGTTCGGGCGGGACGCCATGGAAACCTCCAACAAAAAACCCGGCCGCGCTTCCTCAGAAAGCACAAGACCGGGGGTTTCCACCTCCGGCCTTTTAGCATCTTGTTTAACGTGGCTGCAAGCCGGCCGGCATCAAATCACCACGGAACAATCGCCGCTTAGACCTTCGCGCCCTTGGCGTCAATGGCCGGCTCGGCTATCGCTCCGGCGATGGCGGCAGCGGCGACAGCGAAGGACGAAGGCATCCTGCCGGACGGCGAGATCCGCCGCCTGATCGCGGCCGGACATATCGATCTCGCCGAGCCGGCGGCGCAGGGGCAGCTGCAGCCGGCGAGCCTCGACCTTCGCCTCGGGGCAAAGGCGACGCGGGTGCGCGCCAGCTTCTTGCCCGGTCCGGAATTCTCGGTGACGGAAAAACTCGGCCAGCTGGCGCTGCACGAGTTCGACATCGCCGGCGGCGCCGTGCTGGAGACCGGCTGCGTCTATATCGTGCCGCTCCTGGAAAGCCTGGCCCTTCCCGCCGACATCGCGGCAAGCGCCAACCCGAAAAGCTCGACCGGGCGGCTCGACGTTTTTACCCGCGTCATCACCGACCAGGCGCGCGCCTTCGACCAGATGCCGGAAGGCTATTGCGGCCCGCTCTACCTCGAAGTCAGCCCGCGCACCTTTCCGATCCTGGTGCAGGAAAGGCTCGCGGCTGTCGCAGATCCGCTTCCGCCGCGGCAATGCCGTGCTCGACGATGCCGCGCTCGCCGAGCTGCACGCAAGCGAGGTGCTGGCGAGCGGCAGCCCGCGCTTCATCAACGGCCTGGCGCTGTCGATCGACCTCAATGGCGATCTCGGCGGCGGCCGTGGCGGCCTCGTCGGCTACCGCGCCAAGCGCTATACCGGCGTGATCGACGTCGACCGGGTCGGCGCCTACGACGTCGCGGATTTCTGGGAGCCGATCCGCCGCGGCGAGCGGCCGGAGATCGTGCTCGATCCCGGCCCAGTTCTACATCCTCGTCTCCGGCGAGGCGGTGCATGTGCCGCCGGGCTACGCGGCGGAGATGGTGCCGTTCGACCCGCTGGTCGGCGAATTCCGCGTCCACTATGCCGGCTTTTTCGATCCAGGCTTCGGCCACGGACCGGCCGGCGGCCACGGCAGCCGCGCCGTCCTGGAGGTCCGCAGCCACGAAGTGCCATTCATCCTGGAGCACGGCCAGACGATCGGGCGGCTCGTCTACGAGCCGCTGGCGGCGCCGCCGGAGAACCTCTACGGCGCGGCGCTCGGCTCCAACTACCAGGCGCAGGGCCTGAAACTTTCCAAGCATTTTCGCGCGGCGGCGGCGCCGGCGGCGCTCAAAACGCCTTAGGGCCCGGAATTCCGCAGGCCCGCGAACTTATTTGGCGCCGCCCTTCTTCTCCTGTCGGCTCTTCCAATAGAGGCTGAGCAGCGAGAAAGGCAGGCGCCACAATCGTGTCAGCGGCTTGTTGAACGCCTCGAGAACGACGCGGCCGGTCCGGTAGGCGATGCCCGATTTGAGCCCCTCCAGGGATTCGTTCTTGGCCAGAAGCCGCTCTTCCCGGCTGGCCGCCTCGGCGAGCTTCCGCTTCTGCTCGGAAATGGTGATGACGTGCTGCTTGTGCAGCACCTTGTAGCGGCTGAGCTCGGCGTCGAGCGTCACCAGCCGCTGGTCCTCGGCCGCCCGTTCGGCTGCCAGCATCGACCTTTCGTCGCCGGAACCTTGCATCCCAAGAATCCTAGTTCGCCGGGCGGCGGTCACGCCATGTGCCTGGCAAGGCCGCTCCCCATCAGCGTGCCGGAGCTCAAGAACCGGTCGTCCGCCATCGTCCAGGTGTGATGGCTCTTGTCGGCGCCACGGTAAACGACAAAGTTCAGGTAGTCGGAGCTGAACAGGACCTTGCCTTCATTGGCCATGCGCTCGGTCCATTCGGAATCGACGCCGCTGCGGCGGCGCAGCGAGAACGGGCCGGCGACGCCGCGTCGCGCCGAGAGGGTCGCGCCGGTCAGCCGCGGCACCTTGTTGGGGCGGTGATTGTAGAATTTCCGCTTGCGCGCTTCGCGCACCGTCCGGCACACGGTCTGCCCGGCGCCTTCCAGATAGACCAGGTAGGTCGGCTTGCCGACGATGTCGGCGCCGGAGAAGCGATAGGCGTTGACCAGGTCCTCGATGTAATGCGGACCGTAATAATCGTCGTCGTCCACCTTGAACCAGATATCGCCCGCCGCCTGGCGGATCCCCTCGTTGAGGCAGAAGCCGAGATTGACGATGGCCGGGACGTGGATGACGCGGACGGAGCCGGCGAGCTCCGGCGGGATCTCGCAGGCGGCGCCCTCGGCGCCGTGCACGACGACGATCAGCTCCTTGTTGAAGTAGGTCTGGCGGGAAAAATTCTCCAGGATCTGTTTTAGGAGATGCGGCCGCTTCGTCGCGGTGACGATACTGGCGAGCGGCAGGTCGGATTGGCGGGAGCCGCCGCGCCCTGAATCCAGGAGGCGCATGACCCGTTCGAAGCCGTAGTCGCGGCAGAGGGCGCGATAGAGCGTCAGCCAGAGCTGCTCGCGATAGTGGACGTGCGCGTAGAGGGCGATCAGCTCGTGGATGCGCGACGGCTCGGCCGCCGGCGTGACGAACTCGGCAAGCGGCCCGAGCCGCGTCGTGTCGCCGATCGCGATGACCATGGCGCCGCACGCCGTCGCGTCGAGGATGAGGTCCTGCAGCTCCTGGTCGAGCGCGGGAGAATCCATGAAGAGCAGCACGGCGTCGGAATGCTGGAGGTAATAGAGGAGCTCGACGTGGCGGCAGGTGCCGACGAGCACCGATCTGGAAAACGGCAGCAGATTGGAGATCTGCGTCTCGCTCAGATCCATGAAGGGCTCGGCGAGCAGAAGATTTGGGCCGTCGAGCCCGGCGATCAGGCGGGCATACTCCTCGTTCGCCAAAATGGAGGCGGCGTTCGCCACCATGAGGCGGAAGCCCGGATAGGCCATGTCGACGACCGGGGCGGCGACCATGCGGTCGAAGCTGCGCGGCACCGCCGCCACTTTTCCCGGCGCCAGCCACTCCACCGGGAGCTCGCCTCCGTCAAAACCCTCCAGAAGGACGAGGTCGGCCGATGCCAGGAGCTCGCGATAGAGATTTAGCTGGTCGCGACGGCTCGGCGCGATCACATAAAGCGGAATTTTCAGCTGCCTGGCCCGGGCAAAAAGCTTTGCCGCCGGCGCGCCGAGCTGGCCGCTGGCGCCGCAGAGCTGCTGCGCCCATGCGCCGAGCAGGGATTCCACGCAGGCTTCGACGATCAGCGCATCGGGCCTGAGGTCGAGGGCGTCGGCGGCAGCCGTTTCCGCAACCAGCAGGATTTTCGCGTGCGAGGCAAGCTTATGATAAAGGCGCTCGCTGCCTATGAAGGCGAAAATGCTCTCTCGCGAGGCGAGCCGGCGGCGCTTCTCGATCAGCTCCATGGCGCGCGGCACCAGAACGTCCTTGCGAAGCGCATTCCAGTCGAACTCGGAGGGCGCCGGCGCAATGGCTGCGATCTGGTCCTGCAGCGGCCGGCGCAGGTCGACGCCCGGCGGAAAATCCTCGCCGGAGCTGAGCAGCGCAACGCGCAGCCGATCGATCCGCGCCCCGAACGCCTCGACGAGGGGATTTTCACCCGCGCCGCCTTGCAGGTCGGCGAAGCCGATCCGCTCCAGTTCGATGCGGCGCAACTCGCATTCCGCCGCCGCGACCAGCGCGAGCGTGACGGCGGCGGCGCGCGGCGGGGCGACGAGCAGCCGCGTCGCCGTGTAGCCGGCCGCATCGAGGGCGCTTTCCGACCGGCGCGAATAGACTTCTACGGGGATGGTCCGGGCATCGGCGGCGGCGGCAACGAGACGGTCGTATTCCGGCGGTATGACGAAGCCCTCGCTGTCGGAAAATTCTGCGCGAAGCGCCGCCGCGCCGGCAATCAGTCCTCGGCCGTCGCCGAGCAGGAGCACACGGAGCGCGTAGATTCCGCCCGCCTCGACGGGGAACGTTGCGGAGCGGGCCGGCGCCGGCAAGACCTCGTCGGCGCTTTCTTCGCTGCCGAAGCGCTCCGGCCGGTTCATCGCATGCCGTCCCCAAGCTTCGCCGCAAATCGGGCGGCTGGCCGTGCCAGGCAGCTAGCCCGCCGTGGTCGGGCAAGTCAACGATGCGGCCGCCCCTCGCCTGGGGGCCATTAGCCCTGTGCCGCGCTTGTGGCTTGACACGCCGCGCCGCGCAAAGGATTTTCGCGAGCGAGCGCGGGTGTAGTTCAGTGGTAGAACGTCAGCTTCCCAAGCTGAATGTCGTGGGTTCGATCCCCATCGCCCGCTCCAATCCTTCAAGCGCCTAGCCTGACGCAGATCCACGGTCGTGCACTTTACCGGACCTGCGGTGCCTCCGCCCGGGCGCCGCCGGCGGCCTCGGCTTCCTCCTCGGGAGCCGAACGCATGGCTTGCAGCTTCGTTGGTCGTGTGGCTTCAAGCGTCATCACATCAGGGGTCGACGAACCAGATGAAGGACAGGAAAGCGGATGTGCTCCGGGGGCTGCTGTCGCTTCACCCGTCGCCGCGCTATTTGGAGATCGGGGTCCGGGCCGGCGAAAGGTTTTTTGCGGTTGAGGCCGCCAGGAAGGTGGCCGTCGATCCGGTTTTCCAGTTCAATACCCGCAAGGCGCGCGAAAAATACCCGGAATCCTCGTATCACGAGGTAACCAGCGACACCTATTTTGGCCGGATTGCCAATCCGTCGGACAAGTTCGACGTGATCTTCCTCGACGGCCTGCACACGTTCGAGCAGACGCTGCGGGATTTCGCCAATGCGATCCATTTCCTCTCCGAGAAAGGCACGATCCTGATCGACGATGTGGTGCCCGTCTCGTATTTCGCCTCGCTCGGCGACCTGGCTCTGTTCCGGACGCTGCGGCAGAACGACAAGGAGATAGCCGGATCGTGGATGGGCGATGTCTACCGGCTGGTGTTTTTCATCGAGACTTTCTTTCAGCAATACCGGTTTCGCACGACGAGGCCGCAGGCGCAGCTGGTCGTCTGGCGCGGCCGGCGCGAATCGGTTCCCGACAGGAGCGTCGAGGGCGTGGCGCGCCTGGGCTTCGAGCGCGTTCTCCTCGACAAAGACGTCTATCGTTTCGCTCCGTTCGACGAGATTTTGAACGATATCCGTGCGTCCCTCCACAACGCAGTGGACGTGTCTTCGGCGCCACGGCAGCCGTAGGCCCGGCTATGCCGGCGGCGGGGAGCCGGCACCCCCTTCCGCTACGTCATGTTTGTGACACAGAGTTCTGGGAGAAGCCGGGGCGAGGGTCAGGATCCGGGGGCGCCCGAGCGGCACGAGCACCGGGAGGTGTCGATGAACACGCCCCTTGACGTAGCGGTCGACATCGGCCGGATCGTCATCCAGGCAAAGGCGTCGCAAGACGCCCTGGACCTTTCCGGCTGCGCCGACAATCTCCTCGCGCGGTTCCCGCATTCCGGCTTCTCGCGCCGCCAAATTCTCGACGCGCTGCAGGAAGAAGCGGCGGCGGCCGGCCTCCCGATGAACTGATCCGCGCGGGCGCCGCCCAGCGGGGGATGAGCGGAACCGGAGCCGCGCCGGCGGGTTCTCCGCGCGGGCCCATGACGGGCCGCAGGATCGCTGCCATGGCCGACGAGACCCACAAGCTGCAGAAGGATCCGCCCGAAGGCTCGCGCGAGGTCGTCGAGCACGAGCTCAAGCGGCAATCCCGCAAACCGGAAAGCACAGGCGGCGCCCGGAAGCCTGATCGCGGCAACGCCGCCGGGCCCGGCCGGAACGGCAAGAGCGGGCCCGGCACCTCGCGCTGACCGCCGGGCAGCGGCCCCCTCCGCGGCACCCCCTTTTCGGCCGGAGCGACCCGATGACCCGGTCCGCCGGCCTGATGCAGGGTGGTGCAACGGCGGGCGCGCTCTGCTAAAGCACGCGCCGATGCGTTCGGTAGCTTCCTGATGGCCGTCTCCTCGTCCTCGCCGCGCCACCTCGCGGAGGCAGGGCAGAACGGGGCCGGCCCATCCGCCCATCCCCGCCTTTTTGCGCTGGTGCTCGGATCGCTCGGCGTCGTCTTCGGCGACATCGGCACCAGCCCCCTCTATGCCATCCGCGTGGCCACTGCCGCGGCAGTCGCCGAGGACGCCGTGCCGGACCGCGCGACGATGCTCGGCATCCTGTCGCTCATGCTTTGGGCCCTGATCCTCATCGTTTCCATAAAATACGTGACGCTCCTGCTCAGGGCCGACAATCACGGCGAGGGGGGGACGCTGTCGCTGATGGCGCTCGCGCAACGCGGCCTGAACGGCCGGCGTACCAAGTGGGTGGTGGTCCTCGGCATAGCGGGAGCCGCGCTTTTCTTTGCCGACGCGACGATCACGCCGGCGATTTCCGTGCTGGCGGCGGTGGAGGGGATCACCGTCTCCGCGCCTCGGCTGCAGCCGCTCGTGGTGCCGGTCACGCTCGTCATTCTGTTTGGCCTCTTCGCCGTGCAGCGCACCGGGACCGGCCGCGTCTCCGCCTTTTTCGGGCCGATCACTGCGCTGTGGTTTTGCGTCCTGGCCGCCGCCGGCGTGTTCGGGCTCATGCGGGACCCGTCGGTGCTCGCCGCCGCAAATCCCTATTATGCCCTGAGCTTCCTGGCGGTGCACAAGATCGTCGGGTTCATCACGCTTGGCGCCGTCTTCCTGGCCGTCACCGGCTGCGAGGCGATCTACGCCGATCTCGGCCATTTTGGGCGGCGGCCGATCCGCATCGCCTGGTTCAGCTTCGTGTTCCCAGCGCTGGCGCTCAATTATTGCGGCCAGACGGCGCTGATCCTCAGCGAACCGTCGACCCGCCAGAACCCGTTCTTCCTGCTCTTCCCGGAATGGGCGCTCGTGCCCGTGGTCGCGCTCGCCACGGCTGCCACCATCATCGCCAGTCAGTCGGTGATCAGCGGCGCCTATTCGGTCGCGCGGCAGGCCATTCAGCTCGGCTTGTTCCCGCGTATGCGCATCCTCTTCACCTCGGAGACGACGACCGGCCAGATCTACATTCCGCGCATCAACTGGCTGCTGTTTTCCGCCGTCGTCGTCCTGGCCCTGCTGTTCGGATCCTCGTCGAACCTGGCCTCCGCCTACGGCATCGCTGTTTCGGCAGCCATGGTGGTGGATGCGCTGCTTGCCTTTGTCGTGCTGAGGATTTGCTGGCGCTGGCGGGCCGGGCTGGTGGCGGCCGTCATCGGGCCGTTTCTCATCATCGAGCTCGCCTTTGTGGGCGCCAACAGCCTGAAAATCGCCAATGGCGGCTGGGTGCCGATCCTGCTCGGCGGGTTCCTGGTGCTGATGATGCTGACCTGGCGCAAGGGCACCAAGATTCTTGCGGAGAAGGCGCGGCGGCAGGAGGTTCCGCTTCGCGACCTCGTCAATAAGCTGGAGACGAAGTCACCGCACCGCGTCGCCGGCACGGCCATCTTCCTGACCGGCGATCCGAGCGGCGCGCCGAGCGCCCTCCTCCATAATCTGAAGCACAACAAGATCATTCATGAGCGCAACATCATCCTGACCATCCGCACCGAGCAGCGGCCGCGCGTCGCCGCCGCCGATCGCGTCGAAATCGAGGAGCTGTCGCCGAGCTTCCAGCGCGTGACCATGAATTTCGGCTACATGGAGACGCCGAACATTTTGAAGGGCGTCGCCGCCTGCCGGCGCCAGGGGCTGACCTTCGACATCATGGCGACCTCGTTCTTCCTGTCGCGGCGGAGCCTGAAGGCGTCGCCGCATTCCGGCATGCCGGTCTGGCAGGACAAGCTGTTCATTGCGCTGGCAAGCTCGGCCAATTCGGCGACCGACTATTTCCACATCCCGGCCGAGCGCGTCGTCGAGATCGGCGCCCAGGTGACGATTTAGCGGACCGGCGCGGCCCGCGACGAAAATTCCGCCACTGACGCGGCCGAAATCGTCGCCGCCCCTGGACCGCTTCTTGCATTAGCCCTTATCAGGAGGCGATACCCAAGCGAAGGCGGCCTGATGCTCCAATCCATGTACCTGGCGATCCTGATCGGAGCCGGGCTTGTGATGGCAGCCGTCTTCACCACCTGGATCGCCTTTCGCTTCGGCGCCCCCCTCCTGCTCATCTTCCTGGCGGTCGGTCTTGTGGCCGGCGAGGACGGCCTCGGGCTGGAATTCGACAATTCCGGCGTGGCCTATTTCCTCGGCAACGTAGCGCTCGCCATCATTCTCTTCGATTTCGGGCTTCGGAACGCGGCTCGCCGCTTTCCGCCAGGCGGCGTTTCCCGCCGGCGTGCTCGCCACGCTCGGTGTCCTGGTCACGGCCGGCCTCGTCGGCTTGGGGGCTCGCCTGGTGCTTGGCTTTCCCTGGCTGGAGGCGTTTCTCGTCGGGGCCATCGTCAGCTCGACCGACGCCGCCGCGGTCTTCTTCCTGCTCCGGGTCGGCGGCATTCATCTGCGGGACCGCGTGCGCTCGGCGTTGGAAGTGGAATCGGGCCTCAACGACCCGATGGCGATCTTCCTTACGGTGACGTTGCTGGAGCTCATCACGGCCGGCCCGTCGAATGCCGGCCTGACCGCCGATTTCCTTGTCGCGTTCGTGCGCGAGATGGGCCTCGGATTGCTTCTCGGCGTCGCCGGCGGCTATGCGATCGTCCGGCTGGTCAATCGCCTCGATCTGGAATCCGGCCTCTATCCCATCGTCGTCCTGGCAGCAGCGCTGGTGCTGTTCGGCATCGCCGGCGTGCTGCATTGCAGCGGCTATCTCGCCGTCTACGTCGCCGGGCTGATCGCCGGCAACCGCAGGCTCCGCCAGGCGCTGGCGCTGCGGCGCTTCCAGGACGGCATGACCTGGCTCGCCCAGATCGCCATGTTCGTCGTCTTCGGCCTGTTCGCCACGCCTTCCGAATTCCCGCGCGTTGCGCTGCAGGGTCTGGCGCTCGCCGCCTTCCTGATTTTCGTGGCGCGGCCGCTGGCGATCTGGCTCAGCCTGTGGCCGTTCCGCTTCCAGCCGAAGGAGACGGCGTTCATCGCCTGGGTCGGCCTGCGCGGCGCCGTGTCCTTGCTCCTGGCCATGCTGCCGCTCATCGCAGGCCTGGAGCATGGCCAGGAAATCTTCAACGTCACTTTCATCGCCGTGCTCGCCTCGCTGCTGGTGCAGGGCTGGACGATCAAGCCGATGGCCCACGAGCTCGGGCTGATCATCCCGCCGACCATCGGCCCGGTCGACAAGGTGGAGCTGGAGCTTCCCGGCACGGCCAATCACGAGCTGGTCGCCTATCACGTCGTCGCCGACAGCCCGGTTGCCCGCGGCGAGCGAATCCCGCGCTGGGCGCGGCCGTCGCTGGTCATCCGCGACGGCCAGTCGATGCGCCCGCAATACGCCGGACGCATCCAGGCCGGCGACCACGTCTATCTCTTCACCTCGCCGCGCAACATCCGCCTCCTCGACCGGCTGTTCGCCAGCCCGGCGCGGCTGCAGGAGGACGACAAGGAATTTTTCGGCGAGTTCTATATCGACACCGCCCAGGCGCTCGGCCAGCTGGCCCAGGCCTACGGCGTGGAGCTCGCCGCCGACCCCGCCACCCCGATCGGCATTTTTTTGCTGGACCGGCTCGGCGGCCGGGCGGAGGTCGGCGACCGCGTCGCCCTCGGTCCGATCGAGCTGATCGTCCGCGATACCGACGAGAGCGGCGCCGTCACCGCGGCCGGCCTGGCGCTGTCGCCCGAGCCGCCGCCCGGCGCTACCGGCTTGCCGGTGGTGAGGAGCTTCGTCGACCTTGCCGCCATCCTGCGGAGCCGCACTCCGGCGCTCCGCCGCGCCTGGTCGCGGCTTTTCCGCTAGGGAGCGCGCTTTCCCCTTCTCCCGTGGGGATAAGGTGGCCGCGGAGCGGCCGGACGGGGGCGTGCAGCGGTGGCGGTTATGGCGCCCAATTTCAGAC
Source organism: uncultured Alphaproteobacteria bacterium (assembly GCA_963846475.1). Classification (GTDB taxonomy): domain Bacteria; phylum Pseudomonadota; class Alphaproteobacteria; order Rhizobiales; family Afifellaceae; genus DASWJZ01. The sequence continues at coordinate 2,195,005 of CAWJVZ010000004.1, forward strand.
GCCGTACGCCCTCACCCGTCGCCTTCGGCGCCACCCTTGCATGTTGAGATTGTCGCTATCGGCTACAACGGGGCGACGCAGGCATGCAGGGGATGAGCCTGGCCACCCCTCGGTTTTCGAAGCTGTGGGAGAGATTGGGCCGCCCCTGCATCGCCGGGCCCTGAGGCTGCACGGTATGCTGGGCGCCGGCTTCGTCCGGCAAGCCTGAATGCAAGGTCGGCCAGGCACCGGTTGCCGCGTCGTGGCAAGCGCGACGGAGGCGATGATGACGCGGCATGTCGGAGTGGATGTGAGCAAGGCCTGGCTGGACGTGGCCATGCTGGAAGGAGAGCGCGGCAAGCACTTTCGGGCCGGCAACCATGCGGCAGGATACGCCGCCATAAAGGCCTGGATGGCCAGGCAGGCAGGGGCGGAAGCGCTGCATGTCTGCCTGGAGGCGACCGGCGCCTATGGCTTTGCTTTCGCCAAGGCCCTGGCGGCAGCGGGCCACAAGGTCAGTCTGATCAACCCGGCGCAGATCAAGGCCTTCGGCAGAAGCGAGCTGCTGCGCTCCAAGACCGACCGCATCGACGCCGCGCTGATCGCCCGCTTCTGCCGCGCCATGACGCCACCGGCCTGGACGCCGCCGCCCGACGCCGTCCTGCGGCTGCGCTCGCTGGTTCGCCGCTGCGCTGCGCTGAAGGAGATGCGCACCCAGGAGATCAACCGCATGAAGAGCGGTGCCGTCTCCGAGGAGGCCATGGCTTCGGTGGAGCGCCTCATCGCCTTCCTCGACGCGGAGATCGCCATCATCACCAAGGCCGCCGCTCAGGCCATCGCCGACGACGCCGAGCTCACCCGCCAGGCCGAGCTCCTGCGCTCCATTCCCGGCCTTGGGCCCCGCGCCGTCGCCGTCATCCTCGGCGAGCTGCCCGACCTCAGATCCTTCCCGCATGCCAAGAAGCTCGCCGCCTTCGTCGGCATCGCCCCCGGCGAGACAAGCTCCGGAGCCCATGTTCAGACGTCCAGCCCCATCAGCCGCGTCGGCAACGCCCTCGTTCGCTCCACGATGGTGCTCTGCGCACTCTCCGCCAAGCGCGCCAACCCTGTCCTCAAGGACTTCGCCGCACGCCTCGCCGCGACAGGAAAGTCGCCTAAGCTCGTCCTCGTCGCCGTCGCCCGGAAACTGCTCGTCCTCGCCCACGCCGTCGTCAAGCACGGCACACCCTTCAATCCAAATCTTCCTTCAATGCCCTCTTGACCTTCAACACGGTATCTCTCCCACCCGGAGCCGGATGCTTCCGGCTCCGGCATCCTTGTTGCCCAACTCGGGAACACGCGAGTTGGGTGGGAGAGGGGCGCGCGTTCTCGTCCCGCGGCTTTTTTGGGCCCGAGGCGATCAAAGAGCTTTTCGGTCCCACTCTTGCGAGGAGGGAGCGGAGCCTGAAGAACGCCTCGCAAATTTAACTATGGCGCCTCCAGGCTCCCTACGGAGAGAGGCGGCCGCGTCATCTACACGCAGGAAAGCCGGTGATTTCCTCTACCGGATTGCACCGATGACACTCGTCGTTCACGCAGCACAGCTTGAAGCTCCGGTGGAGTTCCGACCTCCACCGGGTCTACACTGCTCACCGAAGCACCCGAGGGAAGCGCGGAGATGCTATCATGCGGAAAGGCCAGTCGCCGCACGAGTCCAGCTCCGAGCTCAAAGAGCAGGTCGCCCGCCTAACGCAACGCGTCGGTGAGTTGGAGGAGCAGCAGGCCGCGACCGCCGAAGTCCTCAAGGTGATCAGCCAGTCGGCTATCGATCTCGGGGCGGTGCTCGATGCCTTGGCGGCAACTGCCACACGCGTCTGCAAGGCGGACATGGGCTGCATCATGCGGCGGGATGGCGAACTCTACAGGTTCGCCGCCAACGCCGGATTCTCGCGCGAATTGGCGGAGTATGCGGAGGCCCATCCGCTGATGGCCGGACGCCATAGCGGTACCGCGCGAGCCGTGCTGGAGCACCGGACAATCCACATCCCTGATGTGCTCGCCGATTCCGAATACACGTTGAGCGACTACCAGCGATTGGGGGGCTACCGCACCTTGCTTGCCGTGCCGCTGCTTCGGGACGGCGCTCCGATCGGCGTCTTCGTCTTGACCCGGCCGGAGGTCAACCCGTTCACGCCGAAACAGATCGAGCTGGTCGAAACGTTCGCCGACCAGGCAATAATCGCCATCGAGAATGTGCGGCTCTTCGGGGAGGTGGAGGCGCGCACGGAGGAGCTAAGCGAGTCGCTGAAGCAACAGACCGCGATGGCCGATGTGCTCAAGATCATCAGCCGGTCTTCCTTTGACCTCCAGTCGGTGCTCGAGACACTAGCGGAATCCGTGGCGCACCTCTGCGAAGCCGATATGGTCTCAATCAACCGACCGAAGGGCGCAGAGTTCTACGGAGTTGCGAACTACGGATTTCCGGCGGAGTTCAACGAATACACCAAGAACTATCCGCAGCGCCCCGGGCGCGGCACCACGGCCGGCCGAACCCTGCTCGAAGGCAAGATCGTACAAATTCCCGATGTGCTTGCCGATCCGGATTACGTTATGACGGAAGGCCAACGGCGCGGAGGATTTCGCACCACCCTCGGCGTTCCTTTGTTGCGAGAGGGTACCGCAATCGGCGTCATGGTGCTGACCCGAACAAGGGTGCAGCCCTTCACCGGCAACCAGATCGAACTCGTTCAGACATTTGCCGATCAGGCGGTGATCGCCATCGAAAACGCCCGGCTGTTCGAGGAGGTGCAGGCGCGCACGGAGGAGCTGCAGGAGGCGCTCGACTATCAGACGGCGACGAGCGACGTGCTGAACGTCATCAGCCGGTCGCCTGCAAATATCCAGCCTGTTCTCGACACCATTGTCGAGACCGCAGCGCGCCTTTGCGATGCAGAGAGAGCGTTTATCTATCGATACGACGGCGCGGTCCTACGCGTCGCGGCATCTCACAACGCATCACCGGAACTCATGGAATTCGCGACACGGAACCCGATTTCCCCAGGCCGCCATTCCGGTGCGGCACGAGCCGCCCTGGAGAAGCATACGATTCACATACCGGACGTGCGGTCGGACCCTGAATACACATTAGGGGGCGCCCAGGTCGGCCGTATCCGGACCCTCCTGGCAGTTCCGATGCTGAAGGCCAGCGATCTGGTTGGGGTCCTGGTGATCTACAGGCTCGAGGTTCGGCCTTTCACCGCCGGACAGATAGATTTGATAACCACCTTCGCCGACCAGGCAGTGATCGCGATCGAAAACGTGCGGCTTTTTGACGAGGTGCAGGCGCGCACTCGCGAGTTGCAGGAGTCTCTCGATTACCAGACCGCGACGAGTGAGGTGCTCAATGTCATTAGCCGCGCACCGTCACAGCTGAAACCTGTGTTCGACGCAATTATCGCGACCGCGGCGCGTCTCTGCGAAGCGGAGTATGCGCTCGTATACATGCGGCAGGAGGGTAAGTACCACGTTGTGGCCGCCAACAATGCTGAAGGGGATTTTGTAAGATACGCTCGGGAGCACCCCCTCGTGCCCGGACGCGGCTCCCTGATCGGCCGGACGGCGCTTGAGAACCGCACGATCCATTTTCCGGACTGCCTCGCCGATCCCGAATACACTGTGCTCGAGTACCAGCAGGTTGGGAAATATCGCACGACGCTCGGCGTTCCGCTCCTCCGGGACGGGGTGACGATCGGTGTGATCGGATTGATGCGCAGCGTCGTAAGACCCTTCACCGAAAAACAGATAGAGCTTGTCACCACTTTCGCCGATCAGGCGGTGATCGCCATTGAGAACGTGCGGCTCTTTGAGGAGGTGCAAGCGAAGACGCGCGACCTGGAGGAGGCCCTTACATTCCAGAAGGCGACGAGCGAGGTGCTTGAGATCATTGGCCGTTCCGCCTCGACGCTGCAGCCCGTGCTCGATGCAGTCGTGGATACGGCGGCGGACCTTTGCCGTGCGGACATGTCAACAGTGAGGCTGCTGCGCGACGGCGCCCTACACCATGTCGCGTCGAGCAAGCGCAACGATCCGGCCATCGTCAGCCACTCGCAGAAACATCCGATCCTGCCGACCGACCGGTCTTCGGTTGCCGGGCGGGTGGCAATGGAGGCGCGCACCATTCACATTGCGGACATCACGGTGGACCCCGAATACAGCTACTTCAGCAGCGTCGTGGGTTCAGAGGTTCACTCCATGCTTGGCGTGCCGCTCTTCCAGGACGGCCATGTCATCGGCGTGATCGTGCTTCTCCGCAAAACTATCGAGCCGTTTACCGACCGGCAGATCGAGCTCGTCCAGACCCTCGCCGACCAGGCGGTGATTGCGATGGCGAATGTCCGTCTGTTGGAGCAAGTGCAGGCTCGCACGCAGGAGCTTTCGCGCTCGCTCGAAGATCTCAGGACCGCCCAGGATCGCCTCATCCAAACTGAGAAGCTCGCCTCGCTTGGCCAGCTGACCGCCGGCATCGCCCACGAGATCAAGAACCCGCTCAACTTCGTCAACAATTTCTCCGCCCTTTCCGGCGAGCTGGTGGACGAATTGCGCCAGGCGCTCAAGGGCGCGTCTCTCGACGACAGCCTTCGGGCGGAAATAAACGAGCTCACGGACATGCTGCGCGGCAATCTCGACAAGGTCGTTCAGCACGGGAAGCGTGCCAATTCCATCGTCAAGAACATGCTCCTGCATTCGCGCCAGGGTTCCGGCGAGCACAGGCCCGCCGACGTCAATGCCATCGTGGAGGAGAGCCTGAACCTTGCCTATCACGGCGCCCGCGCCGAGCGACAAGGGTTCAACATCACGTTGGAGAAGTCGCTGGACCCCGCAGCGGGTGAAGTCGATCTTTTCCCGCAGGAAATCACCCGGGTGCTGCTGAACCTGATATCCAACGGTTTCTACGCCGCAACAAAGCGCAAGGCGCAAGCAGACGGCGCGGGGTACGAACCCAAGCTTTCCGCCGCGACCAAAGACCTGGGCGACAGCGTCGAGATCAGGATCCGAGACAACGGGATCGGCATTCCGCCGGAGGTGCGCGACAGAATGTTCAATCCGTTTTTCACCACCAAGCCGGCCGGGGAGGGGACCGGCCTCGGTCTGTCGCTGAGCTACGACATTGTCGTCAAGCAGCACGCCGGGTCCATTGACGTCGATACCGAGCCCGGCGAGTACACGGAGTTCAGGATCGTTCTGCCGCGCGCTGCCGCGTCGCTCGGCACGTCAGGAGAACGCGCGTGACACTTCTCATCCTCGTTGTCGACGACGAACCCGATGTCGAGCTGCTGTTCCGCCAGCAATTCCGGCGAGAGCTGCGCGAAGGCCGCTTCACCATGGAGTTCGCGCAGTCCGCCGCCTCGGCGCTGCAGCGCATCGTTCAGGCTGACGGCGCCTCGCTCATTCTAATCCTGTCCGACATCAACATGCCGGGGATGAGCGGCCTGGAGCTTCTGCCCAAGGCGAAGGCGGCGCGCCCGGATGTGCCGGTCATCATGATCACCGCCTACGGCGACGCGGAGACGATGCGCAAGGCGCTGGAGAACGGCGCCGAGGCGCTTCTCACCAAGCCGATCGACTTCGCGATGCTGCGTGGCGAAATCGACATGCGGGTCGGGCGCGCTGCGTGACTGCGACCATCCTCCTGGTCGACGACGAGCCCGACCTGGAAGACCTGGTCGTGCAAAAGTTCCGGCGGCAGATCCGCGACGGCGCCATGAATTTCCTGTTCGCGCGCAACGGCGTCGAGGCGCTGTCCGTCGTGGCGGCGAACGGCGGCATCGACATGGTTGTGAGCGATATCAACATGCCGCGGATGGACGGGCTGTCGCTCTTGCAAAAGCTGCAGGAAGCCGACGAAAAGCTGTCGACAGTCATCGTCTCCGCCTATGGCGACATGGCCAACATCCGCACCGCCATGAACCGTTCGTCCGAGTTTGACCTAAGCCAACAGCCTTGACGGTCTTCCTTCACGCTTGAGCTAGCGTGTGCATCTGTGCAGCTTTGCGCTGCCGAGGCTGCGCATGCATGTCAGAACGTACCGGAGAACTTTGTGCAAATCGCCCTTGTTGAGAGCTTCCTCTTCAATCCGGGGCAGACGCGGAACCTGCTGTTCTGCCGCATCGAGACGGACGACGGCCTGCATGGCTGGGGCGAAGCCTATGTCACTGCCGAAAAGGAAAAGGCAGTCGATGAATATCTGCGCGCGATGGCGCCGCATCTCATCGGCCGCAGCCCGTTCAGCATCCGCCACACCGGGCAGGTCCTGTTCGACGATTTTGTCATCCGCCGCTCCTCGCTCGGCTTCCTTTCCGCCTGGAGCGCGATCGAGATCGCGTTGTGGGACATTGTCGGCAAATGTGCGGGTCTGCCCCTCTACAACCTCCTTGGCGGAGCTACGCGCGAACGGGTTAGGGTGTATGCCAACGGCTGGGCCGACCAGCCCGGCACCTTCGACGAGGCATGCGCCTGCTTTCCTTCCTAGCGCGCCGCCTGGTCCACCTTGTCGGCGTGCTCTTCGGAATATGCCTGGTCACATTCCTCCTCCTTCAGCTCGCACCGGGCGATCCGGCGCGGCTCCTGGTCGGGGAGAAAGCGGGCCCGGAGGCGCTCGCCGCGGTGCGGGAGCGCTACGGGCTTGACCAGCCGCTTTGGCGACAGTTCGCGAGCTACGTGCTGAACCTGCTCGGCGGTGACATCGGCCTGTCCATTCGGTTCCAGCGCCCGGTATCGGATCTGATCCAGTCCTTCATGTGGCCGACCTTGTTCCTGACCGGCTACGTGATCTGCCTGGCCGTACCGCCAACGGTGGCGCTCGCGATCATGGGCGCCCGTCGGCCGGGCAGCACGGCCGATCAGGTCATCCGGATCGTCGGTGTCGCCGGCCTCACCATCCCGGTCTTCTGGCTCGGCATCATGATATCGCGCTTCTTCGGGGTCGAACTGGGCTGGTTCCCGGTTTCCGGCTACGGCAAGACCGCTGCTGAGCACCTGCATCACCTGTTCCTGCCCGCCTTGTCGACCGCCATCTGGCTCGTTCCGGTTCTCACGCAGAGCTTACGCGCCGCTCTAATCGAGAAGACCACCGCCGACTTTGTCACTGCGGCGCGCGCGCAAGGCGCCGGCGAGCGGGAAATTTTCTGGTCCACCATCCTGCCGAACGCTGTGCTGCCCACGCTGAACCTGCTCGGCGTGATGGTCGCATTCCTGATCGGGGGCACGATCATCGTCGAGACCGTCTATGCCGTCCCCGGGCTTGGCTCACTGATGGTGAATTCGCTGCTCGGGCGCGATTATTACGTGGTGCAGGGGCTGACGCTTGTCTTCGCGATCTCGACCGTGCTGATCACGCTCTTCATCGACATCCTGACGGCCGTCATCGATCCGAGGGTGCGCGCGTGAGCGAGGCGGCAGCGGCCCCTGGTCCCTCCACGCTCCCCCGCCGGGTCGGCGGAACCATGGCAGTCGCGCTGGCGATCGTCGGCGGCTGGATACTGGTCGCATTTGCCGCGCGGCTGATTGCGCCGTTCGACCCCGACGCCATCGATATCATGAACCTGCTCCAGGGCCCGAGCCGCACGCACTGGTTCGACACCGATCAGGTCGGACGCGACGTGTTCTCGCGCGTGCTCTACGCGTCCCGCGTCGATCTGTTCCTGTGCGTTGCGGGGGTGCTGCCGCCGATGGTCATCGGCACGGCGGTCGGGCTGTTCAGCGGCTATTGCGGCGGCACTGTCGACAGCCTGCTCATGCGCCTTTACGACCTGACGGCCGCCTTCCCCTTCTTTGTTCTGGTGCTGGCGATTGTCGGGGTGATCGGACCCGGGCTGACCAACTTCATCATCGCGCTGACGCTGGTCGGGTGGATTACCTATGCGAGGCTGGTGCGGGCGGAGGTGCTGACGATCCGCGAAAGCGAATACGTCCAGGCGGCGCGCTGTCTGGGCTTTACCCACCTCACGATCCTGCTCAGGCATGTCCTGCCGAACGCAATCGGGCCGATCATGGCCTATGGAGTGAGCGACGCCGTGCTTGGTCATGCTCGCCGGGGCCAGCTTCGGCTTCCTCGGCATGGGAGCGCAGCCGCCGACAGCCGAATGGGGCGTGATGATCGCCAACGGCCAGGCCTTTGTGCAGCAGGCATGGTGGATTTGCCTGTTCCCGGGGCTGGCGGCGGTTTCACTAGGCTTGGGCCTAGCCTTTCTCGGCGATGCGCTTGGGCAGATACAGCGGCGCCAGGTCGCCGCATGAGCAGCCCCGGCCCCTCCACCCCGCTTCTGGAGGCGCGGGGGCTTACGATCTCGTTTGGCGGGGTTTCCGCTGTGCGTGGCGTCTCCTTCAGCGTGGCGCCCGGCGAAATCCTCGGCATCGTGGGCGAGAGCGGCTCGGGAAAATCGGTGACGTGCCGCTCCCGTATGGGCCTCCTCCCGTGCAGCGCCGAGGTGAGCGGCAGCGTGCGCTGGAGCGGCCGCGAGCTCCTGACCCTGCCGGAGCAAGGTTGGCGCAGCTATCGCGGCCCGGAAATGGGGATGATCTTCCAGAACCCCTCCTCGCATCTCAATCCGCTGCAGCGCATCGGACGTCAGATCGCCGCACCGATGCGCCGCCACCTCGGGCTGTCGCGCCGGGAAGCCGAGGCCCGTGCGGTCGGCCTGCTCGAGGCTGTCGGCATACGCGAGCCGAAACGGGCGGCGCGGGCCTATCCGCACCACTTTTCCGGCGGCATGAAGCAGCGGGCCATGATTGCAGCGGCGATCGGCTGCGGCCCGAAGCTGTTGATCGCCGACGAGCCGACGACCGCGCTCGACGTGACGGTGCAGGCCCGGATCCTGCAGCTCTTGAAGCGGCTGAACCGGGAGCGCGGGCTGGCGATCATCCTGATTTCGCACGATCTCCGCGTCGTCGCCGATATCTGCGGGTTCGTGATCGTAATGCGCCAGGGAGAGGTGGTGGAGCAGGGGCCGATAGCCGATGTGATCGCGCGGCCCAGCCACCCCTACACCCGGCTCCTCGTCGACTCCCAGCCCGGACGCCGGCAGCCCAACATCAATGGGGTAGGCTCTGCGCCGCCCGAGCCGCTCCTGAAGGTGGAAAACCTGACGGTCGCGTTTCCGGCGCGGGCGGGCTTTTTGGCGGGCGGGAGTGTCTTTCGCGCGCTGGACGGCGTCGACCTCAGCGTCTCGGAAGGGGAGACGGTCGGTATCGTCGGCGAGAGCGGCTCAGGCAAGACCACACTCGCCCGCGCCATCGTCGGACTGAACCGGCCGAGCGGCGGGACCATCCGGTTTGCCGGCGAAGACATAGCGCAGCTCGAAAAAGACGACCTCACCCGATTCCACCGGCGCACCCAGATGGTGTTCCAAAGCCCGTACAATTCGCTCAATCCGCGGATGACGGTCGCCGACACGGTCGCCGAGCCGATCTGGCGGCACGGTATGGCGGACCGCCGCGGCGCAGCCGCTGAAGCCGACCGGCTCCTCGACATGGTCGAGCTCCCAGCGGCGCTGCGCAATCGGAGGTCCCGGCAGTTGTCCGGAGGGCAGTGCCAGCGGGTCGGCCTGGCACTCGCGCTGGCCTTGAACCCGCAGCTGCTGATTGCCGACGAGATCACCTCCGCACTGGACGTCACCACGCAGGCCCAAATCCTCGCCTTGCTGTCTCGCCTGCAGCGGGAGCGGAGCCTGACCCTGCTCTATATCTCGCACGACCTGTCGGTCGTTTCCTCGTTCTGCCGTCGCGTGTACGTCTTCAAGGACGGGCGGACCGTCGAGACCGGGTCGGCGCGGCAGGTCCTCACCCACCCCGACCATCCCTATACCCGGGAGCTGGTGGAGTCCCTGACACGCCTCCAGCCTAGGCAAACGCAAACCCATCCAGCCGAGGACGTCGCGCATGCGTCTTGACGAATATTCCGCCCAAGACGGCGTCGGGCTCAGCCGGCTTCTCGCCCGTGGCGAAGTGATGCCGACTGAGCTCGGCGCCTGCGTAGCCGAAGCCGTAGCTGCATTGAACCCGGCCCTGAACGCCGTCGTCCAACTCTATGGCGACGCTTTGGACGCGCTTCCGGAGCAAAGGTCCGAAACTCCATTCGGCGGAATTCCCGTTCTGACCAAGGATTTTCCGGTAGAGCGGGGGCGGCCGGCCGAGTTCGGCAGCCGGCTGACCCAGGGTCTCAAGGCGCGGCATGACAAGGCCTATTGGGCGCGCCTGCGAGCTGGCGGACTGGTCAATGTCGGACGCACGACCAGCTCGGAATTCGGCGTGGCCGCAGCCACGGAGTCCCCCCTTTACGGCGCCACCCATAATCCCTGGCGACTCGGGGCCGGGGTCGCGGGCTCCAGCGGCGGCGCGGGCGCGGTGGTCGCGGCTGGCATAGTCCCCTTCGCACAAGGGGGCGATGCGGGCGGGTCGATCCGCAATCCAGCGGCGTTCTGCGGCCTTATCGGACTTAAGCCCTCTCGCGGCCGCGTTTCCGGGGCTCCAGCCGGCCAATGCACCGCTTTTTGGCCTCGCCACCGCTTTCATGCTGACCCGGTCCGTGCGGGACACCGCGCTGCTGCTCGACGTCTGTCACGGGCCGGAGGCCGGCGACGGTTTCGAGATCCCGCCACCTCCGGGACCGTATGCCAGCCTGATCGAGGAGGCGCCCCCCCCCCCCCGGGAGCTGCGCATCGCCCTCTGGGTCGAAGCCTGGTCGGGCTACCCGGTCCATCCGGAGCTGGCGGCGGCGGTTCGCGCCACCGCCGCGATCCTCGAGAACCTGGGTCATCACGTCCAGGAAGCGTCGCCCAATTTCGACTATGACGCGTTCTTCCGCGCCCAGAAGGTGATCTGGCGCGCCGAGCGCCGCAAGCTTGCCGCCTCTGGCCAAAATGTTCAGCCGTCCGCTCGACGAGAGCCTCGGCTCAACGGTGCTCGCGCTTTACCAATTCGGTGTGGGAATTTCCGCCGCCGAGCTCGTCGAGGCCTTGTCCGTCTATGACAGCGTGACCCGAGGGATCGGGCCGTTCCTGGTGGAGTACGATATTCTGCTCACGCCGACCGCGACGATCCTTCCGGAGCCTATCGGCACGTTCGATCCGAACCGTGAAGGAATCGGTATCGACGAGGTGTTTTCCGATATGGAGCCGAAGGAGAGTTTCACGTCGCTGTTCAATGCGACCGGCCAGCCGGCGATCTCGCTGCCGATCGCCATGAGCGCCGACGGCCTGCCGATCGGCGCGCAGCTGGTTGCCGCATTCGGTCGCGATGACATCCTGCTCAGGGTGGCGCGGCAGCTCGAGGAAGCAGCGGGTTCCGGGCCGGGCATCTGGAACCACGGCTTGCCCCCGATCCACGCCGCCCGGATGACGCCAACGTGAGATCGTCCAGTCACCTGGCGAGCCGCCAAGCCGCGGCCCCGACCGGCATAACAGCAGATCCCGCCGCATTCCTGGAAGCAGCAGACCTGCGATCTCCCGATTACGCAAACGAATCTGGGCAACCCATCGGCGTGTCGATTGTGCACGTCAATCGGACTCTGCAGATCCTGCGCTCGGGCGAGGGATGGTGGAGTTTTCGCAAGTAAATTTCCGTAAGCGAACGGCCGGTTCCGCGCCTTGGTTGTGCAACAGCAGACGGTCCGTTTCGGCCAGAAGCCGTCATCCGAGTAGGTCTGCTCTGCGCCAAGCAGAATTTGGAGCGATGGACGCAGCCGCGTCAGGGTATAGCTAGGAACGCTTGCGCGCGAGTATGGCAATACGTGAAAGGCGCCTCTCTTTTGCGAGGGTGGCAGCGGTCTTGAGAAATCGCTGCTGGCCATCGAAAGTCTTGTCGCCTTCGATCGCGCGCAAATCCGATTCCCGTTTGGATCGTGCATCGAACCACGCGGCTGCGTTCTCGGCCATGCTCTGCGTGCGGTCCTGAACGCGCTCGACCTCGAAGTCGGCTTGGTCCAAGAGTGCTTCATCCAGCCCCGCCGGAACGAACACGAAAAGGCCGATCGACGCGCGGATCGCAATTTCCTCGCTGGTCATTTGACCAGTCAGGACAATGGGGTCCGTGAACAACAACGTCCGCTTGGTTTCAGTACGCGGCGCCACTCTTTAAGCACGCGTAGCCGGTCGGGTAGATGATTGATTGCATCGATGCACGTGATGGCGTCGAAGCGGGACTCCTCGAAAGGGAGCCGAGCGCCGGCGTCGCCGGAACGGAAATCGGCGTGATCCTCGAATCCAATTTCCTTTGCGCTCGCTTGCGCACTAGCAATTCCTTCGGTGTGCAGATCGAGGCCCGAGACGCGGCATCCTGTCTTCTGGCCGATCCGCAGGGTCGGTCGGCCCGAACCGCATGCCAAGTCAAGGAGTCGGCATGACGGGGTCAACTTCAACCACTCTATGAAGAGGTCCTGTTCTTCGGCGGTCAACCATCCTGTCTGGCCGATGTCGATACCGAACGCCTCGCGGCGAATGTCCGTATAGAACGTGCTTGAGAAGTCTCGATAGGCGGCCCCGTAAAGATCGACTTCGCTGCCGCATCCGGACAACGTCACCGTCTCATCCTCCGTCTGGGCGCGCACCGCGGGAGTAGCCTCCGCGCCAGCATATCAGCGCATCTGAAAGAATTGAGCTTCGTCTGCCCCGCTAATGGCGGTCTGCCGGTCGGCGTAGTGCTGCTGAGACCGGGAGAGCTGGAGCACGGCGGCGCGTTCTGCTCCCCCTTGCCCCCAATTACCCTCGCGTTGTGGGGCATTCCAGTCATGTGATCAGCAAGACGGGCTATCGGGCGAGCAGGCGGGATCTGGTGAGGCCGGCCCGTCTGGTGGACGCGGCATCGAGACCTCCTGAACATCTTGGCGGCCCTGCTCGACAGAATCACCTGACCGGCATCCGGCGAAACCCGAAGTGACGAGCAGGACACCGCAGATACTCAACAAAAACTGTGCCATTCGTGGAGTCCCTCAGGCGCGAGCGCCACTGGTGTGGCGGTTGCACAGGAGAGCATGGAGCAGGATGACCGGCAATACCGAGCGTAAGGTCGCTCTGGTCAGGAGCCGGCATTCGAAGAACTTCATCTAGCCCGCCGGCATCGAGAATTCTCGGCACTAAGAAGTCTGGAACGAGGGCGTGCGCCGGTCGCGCGCCAGGCCGTGCGCCGTCTTCTCCCAGCGGGAGGGTTCTTTGAGGAACTGCAGCACCGCCTGCCAGGCGGCGAAGGACATCAGCAGCCAATAGGCAAGCAGCGCCGGGATCCAGCATGCCAGATGAGGCGCCCGGGCGAGGCGAAGGCCGCGCCAGGCGGAGACGGCGCCGGCGATCAGGATCGCGGCGATGTTGGCGCAGTTCAACAGAAGCAGCGCCTTGAATGCGACGGTCTCCGGCAGCTCGCCGCGGGCGAATGCCAGGGCGGTCGCGAGCACCGCCAGCAGCGAAAACGGGTAGAGCAGCAGCCCGAGCACGCCGGCGGTGAGGATGCCGTGCACGGCCAGGCATTCGCGCATCGGCAGGCGGAGCGACACGGGGATGTCGCGGCCCAGGCAGACGAGGGACGTCTGGATCCACCCCTTGATCCAGCGGCGGCGCTGCGCCAGCCATTGCCGCAGCAATATCGGCGATTCCTCGTAGGTGCGCGACAGGATCGTCGCGGTCCGGTAGCCGAAGCGGGCGAGGCGGATGCCGAGGTCGGCGTCCTCCGTCACATTGAACGGATCCCACCCGCCGACCCTGTCCAGCACGAGCCGGGGGAAATGGTTTGAGGTGCCGCCGAGCGGCAGCGGCACGCGCCAGGCCGCGAGCGCCGGCAGCAGAATCTCGAAATTGGCCGCATATTCCAGCTTGAACATCTTGGCCAGGAAGCCCCCTTCGTTGTCCGGGGCCAGGCGGGCCTGCACGCATCCCAGGCCCGGCCGCTCCCTGAAGGCAGCCGCCGCCTTGCGAAGCTGGTCCGCTTCCGGCCTGTCCTCCGCGTCGTAGACGACCAGCAGATCGCCGCGGGCGAACGGCAGCGCGTAGGTGAGCGCCTTCGGCTTGGTGCGCGGCCCGCCGGGCGGCACGGCGATCAGCTCGAAGGCAGGATGCCTAGCATGGAAAGCCGCCGCGACCGAGGTTTCGACGTCGTCGGCCTCCAGGAGCAGCAGGACCTGGAGCTTAGAGGCGGGGTAGTCGAGCGCCGCGATCCGGCGCAAAAGCTCGGCCACCACGCCTTCCTCGTCGTGAAGCGGCACCAGCACGGTGTAGCTCGGCAGCATCGACGACGGCAGCGGCTCCAGGCGAAGCGGCCGCGGACGGCAGAACGCCGCCGCAAGCTTCCAGATCGCGCAATTGACGAAGAACAAGGTGAGGAGGGTGCCGCAGGCGGCGATGCCGGCAGCGGGCGCCAGAAGGACCAGCGCCAGGAGGGCGCCGATCAGCGTGACCGGCCCTTTCGGCTCGGCTCCCGGGCCGAACCGGCGCGCCGACAGGCGGGGCAGCACGCGCGACAGCCGGTTCACCGCATAATGGGTGAGCGCCGTGTGCCGGCGCGCGACCAGGAAGGCGCGGATCGTTTCCGGCGCGGCGATGGCGACCTGCCGGGCCGCCGCGGGGGTTTTGCGGAGATGCTCGGCGAGCCGGGGGATCTCGTCGCAGCCCGGGGCTACGACGAGGACCGGAGCGCCATCCAGGAGGATCCGGACGGAAGCGGCGAGCCCGACCGAGTCGGTCGTCAGTGTCCCCCCGTGCACGTAGAGCGCCGCATCCGTGAGATCGGCGATGAAACGAAGCCCAAGATGCTCGGCGAGCATCTGCCAATAGCGCCGGCGCTCGAAACCTGCGGCGAACAGCTCCTGGCTCGGCCGCGTTCCCCGGTACTCCGCCAGAAGCGCCGCCGATCGGAGGATCTGTTCGGGAATGCCCTGCCCGGCGAGGAACGCGACGTCCGGCGGAAGCGCCGAGGCGCGGCCGGAGAAGCGCGGCGCAAACGCCGTGATGCCTCGGATGCGACGCTGATCGGAGCGAATCTGGCCGCGTGGCGGAACGAAGGCCGGCCCGCCGGCGTGCGAGGCATGCTGGTAGTCGGATACCCGCATAAAATCCCCTGCGGCTTCCGAAACTTTGACTAGAACGCAATTCTAAGGTGGTTCTTGCTGGAGCGCCAGACAGGCGCATCCGCATTGCCGCGGACTGTGCTTTAGAGGTCACGCGAAAGCGGAATCCCGCTGCGCGTGGCGGGCCGCCTTTGAAGCGCCACGAGCTTCGCTTAGATCCCGCCGATGCGCGAGAGCTCTCGGCAACGACCTGACCCGCGCGCGGAGCGGGAGAAGCGCCTCGCCGAGGCGCTTCGGGCCAATCTGAAGCGTCGCAGGGACGGTAGGCGCAGGAAATCCGCGGCCGGCGCGGCTGCCGATGCTTTGGGCGAGCAAGGCTCGGGCGGCCCGGCGGGCCCTGCGTCGAGCGGCGAAAGGTAAGGAATCCGAGCGATGGACCGAATCCGAATTGCCGGCGGCCGGCGCCTGAACGGCACGATCCCGATATCGGGCGCCAAGAACGCGACGCTGCCGCTGATGATCGCCAGCCTGCTGACCGACAAAATGCTCACGCTGGAGAATGTGCCGGATCTTGCCGATGTCGGGCTCCTGAAGCGTATCCTCGCCAATCACGGCGTCGATTACCTGGTGAGCGGCAAGCGGGCGAAGGAGGCCACCCAGCCCGGCGAGACGCTGACGCTCAGCGCCGAGACCATCGTCGATACGACGGCGCCATACGAGCTGGTGTCGCGCATGCGCGCCAGCTTCTGGGTGATCGGGCCGCTCCTGGCGCGCATGCACGAGGCAAAAGTTTCGCTCCCGGGCGGCTGTGCGATCGGCACACGGCCGGTGGACTTTTTCCTGATGGGCCTGGAGGCGCTCGGCGCCAAGCTCGATATCGACAGCGGCTACGTCGTGGCAAAAGCGCCCGGCGGCCTGACCGGCGGGCGTGTGCGGTTCCCGCACGTCTCGGTCGGCGCCACCCATACGATCATGATGGCGGCGACGCTGGCGCGTGGCGAAACGATCATCGAGAATGCGGCGCGCGAGCCGGAAGTGCGCGATCTCGCCGAATGCCTCGTCAAGATGGGCGCGCGTATCGAGGGGGCGGGCACCCGCACGATCAATGTCGCCGGCGTCGACCGGCTGGACGGGACGGTTCACCGCGTGCTGCCGGACCGCATCGAGACCGGCACCTATGCCATGGCGGTCGCGGCGGCCGGCGGCGACGTGCTTCTCCAGGGGAGCCAGGCCGGGCTTCTCGACATGGTCCTGCAGATCCTCACGGCGGCCGGCGCGGAAATTTCCGAGACGAACGCCGGCATCCGGGTTCGCCGCAACGGCGCCGGGCTCGCCCCGGTGAACGTCACGACCGAGCCGTTCCCCGGCTTCCCGACCGACCTGCAGGCGCAATTCATGGCGCTGATGACGCGCGCCCGCGGCACGTCGGAAATCCGCGAGACGATCTTTGAGAACCGCTTCATGCATGTGCAGGAGCTGGCGCGGCTCGGCGCCGACATCCGCCTGGACGGGCAGAAGGCCATCGTCAGGGGCGTGGAGCGGCTGACGGGGGCTCAGGTCATGGCGACGGACCTGCGCGCTTCGGTGTCGCTCGTCATCGCCGGCCTCGCCGCGGAAGGCGAGACGGTGGTCAACCGCGTCTACCACCTCGACCGCGGCTTCGAGCGGCTGGAGGAAAAGCTTTCCGCCTGCGGGGCGGAGATCGAGCGCCTGCGCGGCTGAGCGGCCCGCGCGCCTTGATGCGGCGGCGGCAACGCCCTACCACACCGGCATTGCATTTGCCGCCGGAACCGAAATGACGGCTGACGACCGCCTCCGCCTCATCGCGCTCGATACGGAAGATCTGGCAATCCTATCCGCCCATGTTCAGGACGCGGTCCTGAAGGTGGGCGAGATGAGCTGGATTCCTGACGAAAAGCGTTTCGTCCTGGCGATGAACCGCTTCGCCTGGGAGCATGCGGGCAAGCGGGGGCGCCGGCGCGAATACCAGCGCCGCCGCTCGGCGCTGCATTTCGAACGGGTCGAGGCGGTGAAGTCGACCGGCCTCGACCGCGACGCCAAGGAAACCGTGCTGGAGCTTCTGGCCATCCGCTTCGAGCCGCGCGAAAACCCCTCCGGCGACGTTCTCCTAGACTTTGCCGGCGGCGCGACGCTGCGCCTCTCAGTGGAGTGCCTGGAGGCGCAGCTCGCCGATCTCGGCCCGGCCTGGTCGACCCCGCTCCTGCCGCGCCACAGCCTGGCCTGATCGATGGTCGCGCGCCTCAATTCCGGCGATGCGGATTTCGAGGCGCGCTTCGCGGCGCTCGTGGCGGCCAAGCGCGAGAACGCTCCCGACGTCGACGACGCGGTGCGCGCCATCATCGCCGACGTGCGGGAGCGCGGCGACGCCGCCCTCCTCGACTACAACAGGCGCTTCGACCGGCACGAATGCACGGCCGCGACGCTGCGGGTCGGCGCCGACGAGATCGACGCGGCCTACGAAGGTGCGCCCCCGCAGGTGCTTGACGCGCTGAACCTGGCCCGCGACCGGATCGAGGCCTATCATCGACGCCAGCTTCCCACCGACCACTCCTATGTCGATCCGCTCGGCGTGACGCTCGGCTGGCGCTGGACGTCCATCGAGTCGGTCGGCATCTACGTTCCCGGCGGCACGGCGAGCTATCCTTCCTCGGTGCTGATGAATGCCATTCCGGCCAAAGTCGCCGGCGTGGCGCGCATCGTAATGGTGGTGCCGACCCCTGAGGGCCGGCTCAACCCTCTTGTGCTGGCCGCCGCCCGGCTCGCCGGCGTTGACGAAATCTTTCGGGTGGGCGGCGCTCAGGCCGTCGCGGCGCTCGCCTACGGTACCGAGACGATCGCCCCGGTGGCGAAGATCGTCGGCCCGGGCAACGCCTATGTCGCCGCCGCCAAGCGCCAGGTGTTCGGCAGCGTCGGCATCGACATGCTCGCCGGCCCCTCCGAGGTGCTCGTCGTCGCCGATGCCGGCAACGACCCCGCCTGGATCGCCGCCGACCTCCTCGCCCAGGCCGAGCACGACGTTGCCGCGCAGGCGATCCTCATCACCGACGACGTTCCTCTCGCCGACGCGGTCGAGCGTGAAGTGGAGCGCCAGCTCGCGAATTTGCCCCGCGCGGAAACCGCGGCCGCCAGCTGGCGCGATTTCGGCGCCATCATCGAGGTGAAGAACCTCGCCGAGTGCGGGCCGCTTGTCGACCGCCTCGCGCCGGAGCACCTGGAGCTGGCGACAGCGGATCCGCGGGCGCTGCTGCCGTCGATCCGCAACGCCGGCGCCATCTTTCTCGGCCGCCATACGCCGGAGGTGATCGGCGATTACGTGGCCGGCTCCAACCACGTCCTGCCGACGGCCCGCTGGGCCCGTTTCTCCTCCGGCCTGTCCGTGCCGGACTTTTTGAAGCGCACGTCGCTCCTCGAGCTCAGCCCCGCGAGCCTCCGCGCGCTCGCGCCGGCGGCCATTGCGCTCGCCGAGGCGGAGGGGTTCGAGGCCCATGCGCGGTCGATCGCCGTCAGGCTGAACCTCTAGCCGGCCGACATGAGCGGCGCCGACCGACGCTCCCGTCTTGTCGCTGTGACGCTCGACGACGCCTCGATCGGCCGGGCGCGCCCCGACGTCGAGCACGAGCGGGCCGTGGCCATTTACGACCTCGTCGAGGACAATTCTTTTGCCCTGCCGGACCATCCCGGCCCCTACCGGCTCGTCCTGGCGCTCGCCGACAAGCGGCTCGTCTTCGACGTCCGCTCCGAGGCCGGCGAGGCGCTGATGAGCCACGCGCTGTCGCTGACGCCCTTTCGCCGCGTCGTGAAGGACTACTTTCTCATTTGCGAAAGCTATTTTCAGGCGATCCGGACGGGGTCGCCCAGCCGCATCGAAGCGATCGACATGGGCCGGCGCGGCATTCACAACGAGGGCTCCGAGATCCTCAGGGACCGGCTCAGGGGCAAGATCGAGGTGGATTTCGACACGGCGCGCCGGCTGTTCACGCTCGTCTGCGTGCTGCACTGGCGCGGCTAGTCCGTGGCAACAGCCAGTCCGTCCTCGATCCTGTTCGTCTGCGGCCGCAATTCGGTGCGCTCGCCGATGGCCCGGGTCTTGGCTGAAAAGCTCTTTCCCGGCCGCTTCTACACCGCTTCCGCGGGCGTCGCGGCAGGCGAGCGCGACCCTTTCGTCGACGCGGTGCTGGCCGAGATCGGCATCGACCTCGGCCAGCACCGGCCGCGCGCGCTGGAGGACCTCGACGATTTCAGCTTCGACCTTGCCGTCACCCTGTCGCCGGAGGCGCATCACCGCACGCTGGAGCTGACCCGCACGGAGGCGATGGACGTCGAATACTGGCCGACTCCCGACCCGACGCTTGCCACGGGCTCGCGGGCGCAGATCCTCGCCGCCTATCGCGACCTCCGCGACCGGCTCGCCGCGCGCCTCCGCGAGCGCTTTCCGCCGGCGCCTTCCTCGGTTCCCTCTGCCGGCGCAATGGGCTAGGGATCGCCGGCCATGCTCCAGACCGCTCCCGACCGCCCGCGCCTCGTCCTCGCCTCCGCCTCCGCCAGGCGCCTGCAGCTCCTCAGCCAGATCGGCATCGAGCCGGACAAGCTGCTGCCGGCCTCGGTCGACGAGACGCCGCAGCGGAAGGAGCTGCCGCGCGCGCTCGCCATGCGGCTCGCCGAGACCAAGGCGGAAGTCGCCCGCCACAATCTCGACCGCGATCCGGAGCTGCGCGGCGCGTTCATCCTCTCCGCCGACACGGTGGTGTCCGTCGGCCGCCGCATCCTGCCGAAGCCGGAGCTGACCGACGAGGCGGCGGCGTGTCTCAGGCTCCTCTCCGGCCGCGCCCACCGGGTCTATACCGCGCTCTGCCTGGTCACCCCGAAGGGCAAGGTGCGGAGCCGCGTGGTGGAGACGCGCGTCCGCTTCAAGCGGCTGTCGCGGGAGGAGATCGAGACCTACCTCGCCTCCGGCGAATGGGAGGGCAAGGCCGGCGGCTACGCCATCCAGGGCCGCGCCGGCGCCTTCGTGACCCGGCTGATCGGCTCCTACCCCAACGTCGTCGGCCTGCCGCTCTACGAGACGATGAGCCTGCTGATGGGCGAAGGCTACCCGGTCTACGACCGCTGGATGATCCCCGCATGACGGGCGCCGACGACAGGCCGGACGCGGCCTTCCGCCCCGGGCGCGACTGCCCCATTTGCGGCAAGCCGGCGAGCAGCGAAGCCTACCCGTTCTGCTCCAGGCGCTGCGCCGACGTCGACCTCAACCGCTGGCTCAAGGGCGCCTATGTCATCCCCAGCGCCGAAGCGCCAGGCGAGGCGGAGCCCGACAGCGAGGATTGACAGAGCGCCGCAGCGGCGAGGGCGGCGGCCACCCCGGACGAGGGGGCGCCGAAGCCGCCGCGCCCGAGAGAGTGGACAGGCCGAAAGCGAGCCGATATATACCCGTCGCCTTCATCCGGGCCTCCCAGCGGGAAATCCGGCCGGAAGTCAGCCCAGGTAGCTCAGTTGGTAGAGCAGCGGACTGAAAATCCGCGTGTCGGTGGTTCAATTCCGCCCCTGGGCACCAATCCTTAGGTTCTATGCACTATTCCGGCCCGTCTAAGCGCTCGGCGCTTAAGTTTCGGCAGTCGGTGCCGTTCGGGCAGGGCGTGAGTCTACCGCGGGGCGCTGGTTAATGCGACCGGTGGCCAATCATGCCGTGTCGGCGACGAAGGGCAGCACACCCATTGCAGCAAGGGCGCCCTGCTGCACGGCCAAGAATAGTCCCGCATTCCCCGCCGCGTCCGGCGCGGCGAGATAGACGTCCGCCAGCCTGCCTGCAAACCGTAGAGCAGCCGCAGCGTTGCGCGTTTCAGCGGCATGTAGAAGCACCCGGCGGAGCTCCAACCATTGCATGACGTATAGGCGTCCATGCGGGTGCGCCGCGGCATCGGCAGTCGCACCGCCCCCGAGCCGCACTTGATTGGCAGTGGCTATCGCTTGAGCGATCCGCCAGCCCGGATTGCTGCTTTCGTCGTACAGCGATGCGTCGGAGAAGACGACGTCTTTGCCCGGCTTGCGTGACAAGAAATACGTCTTGATGAGTAAGCTCGCTAGGCCGCGGCTGTCGAGGAGACTAGAGCATCTTTCAGCTAGACGCGTCACCTTGGGGGAGGTGGCGACCTGTGCCAGGAGATCATCGGCGAGCAGGGCTCCGCCTTCACTCGATTTCATTTTTGAGCCCTCGACAAGTACCATGCCATGGCAGATCATCTCGACCATGTCATGATAGGGGCTGCTCCCGTAGGCGCGGATAAGGTTTTCGTACACTGTGAAGGCCGGCTTCCACTCCATTCCCATGTAGGAAATGTAGAAGTCGAGGTCACGGCAGCGCGGCGTTGTGTGCATGATGTGACCGAGTTGGCGCGCGTGCTCAGTAGGAAAGCCGTCTTCGCGCAACAGGACTACGACCTCATACTCTGTTCGGCCGCTGCGATAGAGGAGAGCTCCGGCCGCGTCCTTTTCCAGAATACCCGCAGCGAGGCCCCGCGCCGCGAGGTCCGCAATCATCGGTTCTATTTCGGACCCGTACTCGAACAGGTCCACGCGGAGCGAGTAGGCCGCGAGCGTGTCTCGCCAGCCCTCCATGACCCAGCGGCGAAGCAGCTGCCAATCCTCGATGAACAGCCCGTCGCGACGCAGATAGGCATCCATGTACTGGTCGGCGGCGTCCCCCTTACGCCGAGTCTCCCGGCGCACGGGATCGGTGTCCCCCGCTTCCTCAGGATGACTTCTGTAGTACCCCAGAGTGTAGTTCGCGTAGAGATCGCCAACGAAATGGTCAGATTTCCGCCCTATGCTGTTGATGTCGATCTCGGCCTTCACCTCGCGCCAGCCGGCCATGGCCTCGCACACACTGCGGCTGATGTCGCTAACGAAGCAGAGCCGCAAGACCGACGCGCCGAGCATCTCAAGCAGCGAGGCAAGGCTGTGACCCAGTACGGCCTCGTACAAATGGCCGAGATGAAAAGCCTTGGTGGCGTTCGGGTCGATAAATTGCACGATTACCGAGCGGTGCGGCCATGGATTGTCGGGGCCGCCCCTCATCTCGCTCGTCAACAGCGCGCCAGCGAGCCGCGCGACGATGTCATCAGCTAAGCGGAGCTCTATCACCCGCCTTCTATACCGGGCCTCGCTGAACCAAGCCTCATTTCGCAATGCTTCTAAACAGGCTTCAAGTCCGGCTGGTTCCTCGCTCAAGAAGATGCGCAGGTCGGCGGTGGGCAGATGATTGCTGCGGAATTCGACGCGCGCCACTCTGCCGCAGCCGCCGAGGCGAGCGGCGAGGCCGTCGAGGAACTGGCCAACGGAGAGAGGGGGCGAGCCGCCGAGCATTAAGGCCCGTGCTCATCTATTGGTATTGGCAGGCCAATGCCGCGGCCCCGCCAGATATTCGGCTGGGCTGACGGAAGCCGGGCTCAGGGCGGCGAGCCGCGGCGGGTCCGGCTTCCAATTTACTTCCAGGGCATCCATTCCAGGGCATCCATTCCAGGGCATCCATTTCATCGAGCCATTACCGCCTGACGCGCCACCCTCACATTGGGGCTGCTGGGGCGTCGATTGGTATGTCTGGCATCAGTGGGATCACTGAAGCGACTTCTGGCATCGACACGGAGATCGAGTCCGCCGCTGGCGCCATTGCTGGCACTTGTGGGACGTCGTCCTCTGGCAGCATTGGACGATCTGGAACGTTACCCGTGATCGCAGCCAATGCGTCGCCGAGGTTCTCCATGACTGGACCGAAGGACGCGATGAGCTCCTCTGGGCCAGCCGGTGGGGCGGTCTCTGGTCCCAGCGCGGCTGGGTTGAGATCCGTTTCTGGCATTGTGGCCATATCCGCAATTCACCTCCTTTCCTGCGCCGTTGCGCACCTCCGATCGCCTCCGCGGGAATCGATCCGCTTAGAGACAACCAGTTGCTGGGCCGCGGTCGCGTCGAACTCGCGGCGATTTCATCTCATAGCGCAGTGGGAGCGCGGCCAGATCACGCTTCGCCGCCGCCGCTCCTTGGCTTATTTGGCGCACCTGACGGGACTCGAACCCGCACCTACCAGCTCCCAAAGCCGGTGCTCTTAAAGCGCTTCGGGTTGACGGCCATCCCTCCGGTTCAGATCTCGCAACGATGCCCTGGTGAATCACGTCGTCATTGCCGGGCTTCACGGCCGTCACCATGCCGCACTTGTTCTCCGTTTAAGCTACAGATGCATCACCACACGCTATCATCCCTTTTCCACGCTTGTCCACATGCGTCGGTTGCGATACGCTGGTTGCGGTTCGGAGCGGGCCAACGACGGAGGCGCTCTGTGGCAGACAGTGTTGCTGCAAGTATCGGCCTGCCGGCGGACCGGCGCATGGCTCATTATCGTTTCTCCCCAGATATTCGCTCCGAAATTGGAGGCCTGTGTCCCGATAATTTTCATGGAATTATCTACCTTTTGAAAGACTATGCCCTCATAGCGGCTTGGGTCCTCGCGCCCTATGCTGTGGGCTGGTGGATCTATCCTTTCAGTGTACTCATGATCGGTGCACATCAGCGTGGTATATCTACCATCCTGCACGATACCGCGCATGGCGTGCTCACCCGCAGCCGATCCCTTAATTTCCTGCTCGGAACGGTTTCCACCGCCTGGCCGATCTTCCAGCGCTATTACGCTTATCGCAATTCTCACGTACGCACCCACCACACCTATCTCGGCCGCTCGGACGTTGATCCAGACCTCGCGTTTTTCATCGAGGAGGGGGTCTTCGTGCCGGCGCCTCCGCGCTTGTACCTAATGCGAGTGGTCATCCTGCCGATGCTCGGCTCGAAAACTTGGGCCTACATGAAATATCTGGTGCGCAACCGCTACCTTTACTTTTTCAATAAGTTGACCGGCCGCAGCGAGGATCGGGCCGAACCGGCGGCAGCCCGGCCGTCCGTGATCTCGTGGCGACAGCGCTTCGACAGCCACGGCTTCGTCGTTTTCTGGGTCGTCGGGCTGGCGATCCTTGCCGCAACGGGACACGTGCTGGAATTTCTGATGTTCTGGATTGTCCCCTACCTCACGTCGTTCCACATCCTCGGCTGGTTTATAGAGCTGTCGGAGCATTGCTCATCGACACAGCGGCAGACAGTCGATGTTTACATGGCGCGCAATCGTCGCAGCCGCCACATCGAAAAATGGCTAACCGGGATCAACAATGATCACCATCATCTCGATCATCATCTCGATCCGCGGACGCCGTTCTGGCTGTTGCCTCGAGCTCACCGCATCCGCCTCCGGGACGCCAATTACGCCCGGCATTGTGCGGAGACCGGCGGTCTGTTTCAGAAGGGTCTCGACGGCGCTCCCTCCATCATGTCGCTGATCCTGGCGGAGAACCGGCGCCGCTACGCCTCTGTGGCCTTGGACGCCGGGCGGGGCCAGATGCCAGTCGAGGCGCACGCCTCATGACGGTCGCGCAAAGGCCGTTTGCCGTACGCGACCCCCGTGCATACTCGCGGGGCGACGAGGAAGCTGCACGCCGCCCGGAAACGGTCGCGCTGCATACCGGCTACCGCCACGACCCGACGACGCTCGCGGCGGCCGTGCCGATCTACCAATCGAACGCCTACGTGTTCCCGACCGTCGAGTACGCCTCCGACGTATTTGAACTGCGGACCGACGGGCGCACCTATTCACGGTTGATGAACCCTACCTGCGACGTCTTTGAGGAGCGCATCGCCGCCTTCGAAGGCGGCGTCGCGGCACTGCTCACCTCTTCCGGGCAGGCGGCGACCACGCTTGCCGTCCTGAACCTCGCCCAGGCCGGAGACAACATCGTGAGCTCGAGCCACCTTTATGGGGGCACGTGGAATCTTTTCTCGGCGACCTTCAGGCGACTCGGCATCGAGACGCGCTTCGTCGACCCGTCGGACCCGGAGGCGTTCCGGCGGGCCACCGACGCGCGCACACGGTGCTTCTTCGCCGAGACGCTTCCCAACCCCATGTTGATCCCGTTCCCCATCCGTTCCGTGGCGGCGATTGCACACGACATCGGGGTTCCGCTGATCCTCGACAATACGCTCACTCCCTACGTCTCCCGGCCATTCGACCTTGGCGGCGACATAATTGTTCATTCGGTCACGAAGTATATTTGTGGTCACGGCACAGCCATCGGCGGTGTCGTCATCGATAGCGGGCGCTTCGACTGGGCCGCCCATTCGGAGCGCCTGCCGCTAATCACCGAGCCGGACGATGCCCATGCGGGAATCCGTTGGTTGGAGGCTGCCGACAGGATCGGCGGCCCTTACGGCCGCAGCCCTTACCTCCTTAAAATGCGGCACGCGCTGCAGCGCGATCTGGGCGCTTGCGCCTCTGCCTTCAGCGCCTTCCTGTTTCTGCAGGGATTGGAGACGCTCCCGCTCCGCATGCCGCGGCATTGCGAGAATGCGCGGACCGTCGCCGAAGCGCTGAGCACCCATCCCAAGGTGCTGAGCGTCACGTATCCGTCGCTCGCTGACCCGGCGATCCGTAGGCAGGCCGAAGAGAACATGGGCCGCTTCGGTGGTCCGCTCGTCCAGTTCGAGATCGACCGTGGCGTGCCAGCGGGTAAGCGCTTCATCGAGAGCCTGCGGCTTTTTTATCACGTGTCCAATATCGGAGATTCTCGCACGCTCGCCACTCATCCTGCCTCGACAACGCACGCATCGGTGCCGCGCGAGGCACGCCTTGCCGCCGGGGTGAAGGACGGTACCATTCGCCTGTCCATCGGTCTGGAGCACATCGACGATATCCTGACCGATCTCCACCTAGCGCTTGACAAGGCATGATTGCGCCACCGCGATCGGCGGAGGGCACGACGCCCGTCGTCGGCGTGATTTGCGACCGCCGCTACGACTGCGAGGTTCCGTACGACGTGGTGCGCAGTCGCTATTGTGAGGCTCTGCGTCGCACAGCTGGCCTGCTGCCGCTGCTTCTACCCCTCGATATGGAACCTAATGATCTTCCGACTGTGCTAGATCGCCTCGACGGGCTCGTGCTGACCGGTGCCGAATCGAACGTGGCGCCTCACCTTTATGGGGAATCGCACGGCGATGCCGCCATGTTGCTCGATCCGGAGCGCGACCGCGTTGCGATGGTTGCGATTGGCTGTGCCCTGGCCCGGCGGCTCCCCATTCTCGGAATTTGCCGCGGCATTCAGGAGCTCAACGTCGCGCTCGGGGGCGCTCTTGACGCCCATCTCAGCACGAAGCCCGGCGGCTTCACGCACTGGGAAGATGTCGCGCTGCCGCGCGATCTACAATATGGGCCGGCGCATTCGGTGACGCTAACGCCGGGTGGGGTGCTGGAGTTGCTTCTCGGCACCCGGCAATTGGCTGTGAGCTCGCTGCATCGCCAGGGCATCTCGCGGCTAGCCAAAGGCCTTGCCGTCGAGGCGCTGGCGCCGGACGGCCTGGTCGAAGCAGTGTCCGTGGCGAATTATCCGGGCTTTGCCCTGGCCGTGCAATGGCACATCGAGTGGTTCCACTCCGCGCCGGAATCCGCGGCGATCTGGCAGGCTTTCGCCGCCGCATGCTACAGGAATGGTCGACGTGCAAATCGCACGCCTGTTCAATCGGGGACGGAGAGGGGCGCCACACGGGGATTTCCTGTCCGCGCGATCTAGCCTTTGCGCCGGCTGTTCCCGCCGGTGCTCAGCGTCCAACGCAAGGATCGCGGCCACTACCGCCCGTGAAAGCCCCTCGACAGTTCTCGAAAAGCTTCCGAAGCGGCTGCTCGACGTAAGCACTCCACCGCGGCACCGCGGCGCAGCCCATGCGCGTTGACCCCTCCGCCGCCCGCCCCTAGTCTCCGCATGCCGACCTAGGCCCAATCAGCAGCACGTCATGACAGACTTTCCGGCCGAATGGGTCCAAGCCGCGCGCGTTTCAAAGGCGTGGCCTTTCGAGGAGGCGAAAAAGCTCGTCCGGCGGCTGGAAGCGAGCGGCAAGGACCGGGTGTTGTTCGAAACCGGCTACGGCCCGTCCGGCCTGCCGCATATCGGCACGTTCGGGGAGGTGGCGCGCACCTCCATGGTCCGCCACGCCTTCCGCGTCCTGACCGAGGGCAAGGTCCCGGCGCGCCTCCTCTGCTTCTCCGACGACATGGACGGGCTCCGAAAAGTGCCGGACAACGTGCCGAACCAGGAGCTCCTGCAGCATTATATCGGCCGGCCGCTGACCGAGGTGCCGGACCCCTTCGACGAAGGTTTTCCTTCCTTCGGCGCCGGCAACAATGCGCGGCTTCGCGCCTTCCTCGACCGTTTCGGCTTCGACTACGAATTCGCCAGCGCCACCGAATATTACCGCTCTGGCCGCTTCGACGCGACGCTCCTGAGGATGCTCGCCGCCTACGACGAGGTGAAGGAGATCATCCTGCCGACGCTCGGGCCGGAGCGGCGCGCCACCTATTCGCCCTTCCTGCCGATCAGCCCGCGCACCGGCGTGGTCCTGCAGGTGCCGACCGTGGCGCGCGACGTCGCCGCCGGCACCATCACCTATATCGACCCGGAGACCGGCGACGAAGAGACGGTGCCGGTCACCGGCGGCCGCGTCAAATGCCAGTGGAAGGCCGACTGGGCGCTCCGCTGGGTGGCGCTCGGCGTCGACTACGAGATGGCCGGCAAGGACCTCATCGATTCCGTCACGCTCGCCTCAAAGATCTGCCGGGCGCTCGGCGCCACGCCGCCGGACGGCTTTAACTACGAGCTCTTCCTCGACGAGACCGGCCAAAAGATCTCCAAGTCGAAGGGGAACGGCCTCTCCATCGACGACTGGCTGGCCTACGCCTCGCCGGAAAGCCTGTCGCTGTTCATGTTCCAGAAGCCGAAGGCGGCCAAGCGGCTTTATTTCGACGTGATCCCGCGCGCCGCCGACGATTACTACCAGTTCCTCGACGCCTATTTCCGCCAGGACGTTTCGAACCGGCTGGCCAACCCGGTCTGGCACATCCATTCCGGCCACCCGCCGGAGGAGCGCCTGCCGGTGCCGTTCTCCATGCTCCTCAATCTGGCGAGCGCCTCCAACACCGAGGATGCCGCGATTCTTTGGGGTTTTGTCACGCGGCATCGGCCTGAGGTGAATCGCGGAAAATTTCCGGCGCTCGACCGGCTCGTCCACTATGCGGTGCGCTACTACCATGACTTCGTGAAGCCCAAGAAACGCTTCCGCGCTCCCGATCCGGTGGAGCGCGACGCGCTGGCGGCCCTCGACGCGACGCTTGCGGCGCTGCCGGCCGATGCCGACGCGGAATCGATCCAGACCGCCATTTACGACGTCGGCCGATCCTTCGAGCGCTACCAGGCCAAGGACAAGCCCGGCCCGGACGGCCGCCCGGGCGTCAGCCTCGGCTTCTTTTCCACCCTCTACGAGCTGCTGCTCGGCCAGGAGCGCGGGCCGCGCTTCGGCTCGTTCGTGGCGATCTACGGCGTGGCGGAAACGCGCGGGCTGATAGCCAGCGCGCTGTCGGGCGCGCTCTCCAGCCCGGCCGCCGGCGCTTCCGGCTGAGCGTCCGGGCGGGCCTCGCCCCACAGGCCGAGTTTTTGCTCGCGCGCCTTCGCCTCGATCTCGGCGAAATCCTGGCCGTCGCGCTTGGCCCAGCCTTGCGCCACCAGCCATTCGGCGAGGTTCTGGCCGGCCACGCTGCAATTTGCCGGATCGGGGATCTCGGCTGCTCCCGCAGGCACCGCGCATTCGACGGCGCGGCCGCGCACAAAGCGGCGGAGCGCCGCCCGCGCCATGCTGCCGCACGGCCAGGATTGCGGGCCCTCGCCGCAGCGCGCCTGGAAATCGGGCGCCGCGATGCCCGCCAGGCGGATATCTCGGCCGCGCGCCTTGAT
The DNA here is from genome assembly GCA_963846475.1 of uncultured Alphaproteobacteria bacterium. Taxonomy (GTDB): domain Bacteria; phylum Pseudomonadota; class Alphaproteobacteria; order Rhizobiales; family Afifellaceae; genus DASWJZ01. Next base: position 2,223,892 of record CAWJVZ010000004.1, read on the forward strand.
CAGGCCCGCCGAGGCGATGATGGGGTTGAACAGGCGCTCGCTACGGGCCAGCGGAACCGGCTTCGGCTCCTCCGGCCTTGCCGGCGGCGCGATCCGGGTGAGCGGGCCCTTGACCGCCGGCCCGGCGGTGATCTCCTGCGGGGTGACGTCGCGGACGCTCCTAGCGACCACCTCGCCGGCCGCTTCGGCGGCAGGCGGCACCCCGGGCCGCAGATCCCCGGCAGGGCCGGCCGGGGACGGCGATGCCAAATTGCGCTCGCCGCTCGGGACAAGCGTCAGATAGGCGACCGCAACAGTGGCAGAACCGGCAACGACGAGCAGGAGGGCACGCAGCATCGGCGGAATGATGGCCCGCCGGGCGGCAATGTCCAGCCTGGCCGACCTATTGGCTTGCCCACAGAATACGCGCGACCCAATCGACGTCCTTGGCCGGGACGGTCCGCTCCGCATGATCGGGGTTGAGCGAGGCGAGCTCCATCTCCTTCGCCGTCCGGCGCTTCAGGATCTTCGCCATGACCTCGCCGTCCTTAGTGCGCACCACCACGCGGTCGCCCCGCCGGATCTTTGCCGCCGGCGAGACGATGATGATGTCGCCGTCTCGGTAGAGCGGCTGCATCGACTCGCCGGCGACCTGCAGCGCATAGGCGGTTTCGTCGCCGATGCCGGGAAGCGTCACCTCATCCCAGCCCTGGCCGGCCGGGAAGCCGCCGTCGTCGAAGAAGCCGCCGGCGCCGGCCTGGGCGAGGCCAAGGAGGGGCACCGGCATCAGCCCGCGCAGGCGCTCGCCAAAACCCTGGCCCTTCGGTTCTCCCCGCGCGCGCCGCCGCGCCAGAGCGACAAAATTCTCCAGCGACTCTCCGGTCGCCGCCAGGATCTTGGCGATCGATTCGGTGGACGGCCAGCGCGGCCGCCCGTCGGCGCCGTGCCGCTTGGAGGGATTGAAGGCGGTCGGGTCGAGCCCGGCCTTTTTGGCGAGGCCGGAGGCGCTCAGGCCTTTTTTCGCCGCGAGCGCGTCGATCGCGGCCCAAATCGATTCATGGTTCCACATGGCAAGTCCCGCTCCTCGAGACGCGGAGGAATATAGTCCTTCTTGCAGCAAAAGGAAGAAAAAAGTTCATGTCGGCACCCGATATGGCGCGCGGCCGCTCTGCAGCGCGTCGGCGAGCAGGTCCAGCCGGTCCTGGCCCCAAAAAATCTCGCCGTTTAGCACGTAAGTCGGCGAGCCGACCGCATCGATGCGGATCGCTTCCGCGGTATTGGCCTCGTATAGGCGCTGCACGTCCTGGCCCTCGGCGGCCTGCAGAATCGCTTCCGCATTGTGTCCCGCCGCTGCAAGCTTGTCGGCAAGCACCTGCCGGTCGGCGATGTCGCGCTCTTCCGCCCAGCAGGCGCGGAACACGCTTTCCGCATAAGCGGCGGGGTCGCGCCCGGCCTCGACCAGCGCAATTACGGTCTTGTCGGCGAGGGCCGGATTCGTGGGAAAGTACTTTGGCTTCAGGTTCAGCGGCACGCCGCGGCGGGCTCGCCAGCGCTGCAGCTCCAGGAAGCGATAGTCCTGGCGTGCCCTGGGCCGCTCGGCCAATGGCAGGCCGCCGGAATTCTCGAACACTTTGGCGAGCATCACCGGCCGGTAGCGGAGCGTCGCCGCGTGCGATTCCGCCAGCTCAAGGAGAGGCCGGTGGCCGAGATAGGCGTAGGGCGACACCAGCGTAAAATAAAAGGCGATTTCCGCCACTCTGCCTCCCCTCAGCCTATTGAGCTTCGCCGCTCTGCGGGCACATTAAGCGGCCTGTCTCGGCCCCTCCGGGGCAAAACGGCCATAAAAGGTTTCCCCTTTTGCCGCCATCTCGTTCAGCAGCGCACTCGGGCTGAACCGTTCGCCGTGCTTTTCCGCCAGCCGTTCCGCCAGCGCGACAAAGTCCTTCACGCCGATCCCATCGATATAGGAAAGCGTGCCGCCGGTGAACGGGGCAAAGCCGAAGCCGAGGATGGAGCCGACATCGGCCTCGCGCGGATCGGTGACGACGCCCTCCTCGACGGTGCGGGCCGCCTCGAGCGCCTGCACCACGAGGAGCCGCTGCTTCAACTCCTCTATGCTGAACTCTTCCGCGCTCCTGGCGGCAAAAATATCCGAAATTCCCGGCCAGAGCGCCTTGTCGCGGCCCTTGTAATCGTAAAAACCCTTGCCGTTCTTGCGGCCGAGGCGCTCACGCTTCACCACCATTTCTTCGAGGAGTTTTGCCTGCTGGGGATCGACGGCATCCTCGCCGAGGTCCTTTCGCGTCGCTTGGACGATCCGCCAGCCGAGGTCGAGCCCGACCTCGTCGTTCAGCGCCAGCGGCCCGACCGGCATGCCGGCCATGCGGGCGACATTGTCGATCATCGCCGGCGGGACGCCCTCGGCGAGCATGAGATGACCCTCGCGGAGATACGCCGTCACGCAGCGATTGGCGAAGAAGCCGCGCGAATCGTTCACCACGATCGGCGTCTTCTTGATCGCCCGCACGTAATCGAGCGCCGCGGCGAGCGCCTCGTCGCCGGTATTTTGGCCCACGATGATCTCGACCAGCATCATCCGGTCCACCGGCGAGAAGAAATGGATGCCGACGAACCGCTTCGGGTCCTTGTAGACTTCGGCGAGCGAGGTGATCGGCAGCGTCGAGGTGTTGGAGGCGAAGATCGCCGCGTCTGAAAGCTGCGCCATGGCCTTTTGCGTCGCCCCGGCCTTGATGTCGCGGTCCTCGAACACCGCCTCGATGACGAGGTCGGCGCCGGCGAGGTCGGCATAATCGGCGGTGGCGTGGATCTTGGCGAGCAGCGCCTCCTTCTCCTCCGCCGTCGCGCGGCCGCGTTGCACATCCTTCGCGACCAGCGCCTCCGAATGCGCCTTGCCCTTGTCGGCCGATTGCTGGTCGCGGTCGATCAGCACCACGTCGATACCGGCCTTCGCCGAGACATAGGCGATGCCGGCGCCCATGAAGCCGGCGCCGAGCACGCCGAGTTTTTTTACCGTGTGCGGCGGCACCCCGGCCGGCCGCCGTGCGCCCTTGTTGAGCTCCTGCATGGAAACGAACAGCGAGCGGATCATCGCCGCCGCCTCTTTCGTCTGCAGCACATGCGCGAAATAGCGGCTCTCCACCCGGAGCCCCGCGTCCATCGGCAGCTGCAGGCCCTCGAACACGGCTTGTAGGAGCGCCCGGGCCGCCGGGTAATTGTCGTAGGTCTCCTTGCGGTAAAGCGCGTTGGCGGCCGGCCACAGCTGGAAGCCGGCCGGCGAGAACACCCGCGCCGCGCCTTCCGGCTTGTAGCCCTTCTCGTCCCACTTCTTCGTCGCCTTCAGTCCGCCCGCGAGCATCGCCCTCGCCGCTTCGACCAGCTTGTCGCGCGGCACGATCTGGTCGACGAGCTTCATCGCCAGCGCGCGCGTGGCGTCAAGGCTCGACCCCTTCAGCAGAAATTCCAGCCCCGCCTGCGGATCGGCCATGCGCATGACGCGCTGGGTGCCGCCGGCGCCCGGGAAAATGCCGATCTTCACCTCCGGCAGCGCAATTTTTGTGCCCTTGTCGTCGGCCATGACGCGTCCGTGCGCGGCGAGCGCGAGCTCCGTCGCGCCGCCCATGCACGTGCCGGCGATCGCCACGACGAACGGCTTTCCGGACGTCTCCAGGCGGCGATAGAGGCGCGACATGCGGCTGGATTGATCAAGAAGCTCCTGCTTCGCCGCGATCGGGTCGTCGCGGAGCTTCGCCTGGAAGACCGAGAACAGGCCGTGCAGCATGGTGATGTCGGCGCCGCCGGAAAAATCCTTCTTGCCGGAGGCGATCACCGCGCCCCTGATCGCGGCGTCGCCGGCCACCCGCTCCACCAGCTCCGCGAGCTCGTCCATGACTGCCATGGTGAACACGTTCATCGAGCGGTCCGGCATGTCCCAGGTGATGACCGCGATGCCTTCGGCATCCACCTCGAAACGGAAATTCTCGGCCATCTAGTCGTCCCTGGAAGTGAACGGTTAGGGATAGGGCTCGCCGGAGCGGTGCATCCATCGGTCGCCCGCCTCGTCGTATTCGAGGCGGAGGTCGATGTCGGGATAGTGGACCACGTCCCGCTCCGGCCGCGTGCCGATCTCCAGGAGCACCGCGTCGCGGCCGGATCGGTTCACCAGATGGTGGCCGTTGGGCGCGCCGCTCTTAAAGGTTGCCGCATCGCCCGCCCGCAGGATGGTCTCGCCGGAGTCCTCCAACAGCACCAGCTCGCCCTCCAGCACAAAGACGAGCTCGTCCTCCACCTCGTGCCAATGGCGGAGCGCCGACGCCGCCCCGGGTCGGAGCCGCGTCAGGTTGACGCCGAACTGCGTCAGGCCGCCGGCGTCGCCGAGCCGCTGCCGCTCGCGACCCACCACGACATGGCGGAATTCTTCGGGATAGTCGGTGCCGGTCCGGACGGGAATGGCGGCGATATCGATCTTCGGCATGTCAGGCCTCCTCGCCGGCGAGGCCGGCGCGCGCGACCGCAATCGTGAAGCTTCTGAGCTGGTAACGCATCACGCCGGCGCGGACCGCCGGATCGGCCTGCATGATCGATTCGGCTTCCTCCCGGTTCGCGGCATGGAACAACACTATGCCCATCGTGTCTTCGGCGAGCCGGTTCTCGGCTTCCATGTCTTGCGACCTGCCGGCGATGACCAGCCGGCCCTCTCGCTCCTGCGCCTGCAGCGCCTCGAAATGGGCCTGCACGGCGCCGCGCTCCACATCGGTCCAGCGGGTCAAGTCCGCCAGGCCGGGCCGCAGCGACAGGGTGCCGAGCCAGAGCGGCTGAGCTGCGTGGCCGCTCATGGATTCACACCCGCTCGATGACGGTCGCCGTGCCCATGCCGGCCCCGATGCACAGCGTCACTAGGGCGGTGGAGAGGTCGCGCCGCTCCAGCTCGTCGAGCACGGTGCCCAAAATCATCGCGCCGGTGGCGCCGAGCGGATGGCCCATGGCGATCGCCCCGCCGTTGACGTTGACCTTTTCCGGGTCGAGCTCGAGCGCTTGGCAATAGCGCAGCACCACGGAAGCGAACGCCTCGTTGATCTCGATGAGGTCGATGTCGGCGAGCTGCATGCCCGCCCGCTTGAGGAGCTTTCGCGTCACATCGATTGGCCCGGTCAGCATCAGCGCCGGGTCCGATCCGATATTGGCGAAGGCCCGGATCTTTGCGCGCGCTTTCAATCCTGCTGCTTCGCCGCCCGCAGAATTGCCGACCAGCACCGCCGCGGCGCCGTCGACGATCCCCGAGGAATTGCCGGCGTGGTGAACGTGCTTCACCTTCTCCACGTCGGGATGCGCCTGAACGGCGACAGCGTCGAAGCCGCCCATCTGGCCGATGATCTCGAAAGAAGGGTTGAGCGCGGCGAGCGACTGCATGTTGGTGTCGGGCCGCGGATGCTCGTCGCGCTCCAGGATCGGCAGGCCATTCACATCGTTGACCGGCACCACCGACCGCGCGAACCGCCCCTCGCCCCAGGCGCGGGCGGTGCGCTTCTGGCTCTCCAAGGCATAGGCGTCGCAATCGTCGCGCGAGAAGCCGTATTTTGTGGCGATGAGATCGGCGGAAATCCCCTGCGGCATGAAATAGGACGGGATCGCCACCGCCGGGTCGACCGGCCAGGCGCCGCCCGAGGCGCCGATGCCGACGCGCGACATCGATTCCACGCCGCCCGCGACGACGAGGTCGTGGTGCCCCGTCGCAACCTGGCCGGCGGCCATGTTGATGGCGTCGAGCCCGGAGGCGCAAAAGCGGTTGATCTGCATGCCCGGCACATGCGCGCCGTAATCGGCGGCAAACACGGCGGCGCGCGCCACGTCGCCGCCGGCCTCGCCGATCGGGTCGACGCAGCCCAGGATCACGTCGTCGACGAGATGCGTGTCGAGCCCGTTGCGGTCGCGGATGGCGCGGAGCGCCGTCGCCGCGAGCTGCACCGTCGGCACTTCGTGCAGTGCCCCGTCCGGCTTGCCGCGCCCGCGCGGCGTCCGCACCGCGTCATAGATGAAGGCCTCCGCCATTCCGGTTCTCCTGTCGGGCCGGCTCGACCGCGACGCCGACTTTACGGCCGACTCGAATGAGGCGGTAGACGAAGGAGCCGAAGCTGGCAATCACAAGGCGCGTGAGGCCGTGCTGCGTGAGCGCCAGACCGGAGAGATGTCGCGGCTTAAGCGGCCTTGCGTGACCGGGCTTTCGGGGCGGCCTTGCCGGGCTTTGCCTTCTGCGAAGTCCTTGCCGGCTCGCCGGCGGCGAGGATCTCGCGGGCCGCCTGCTCCCAATGCTGCCGCTCGCGGCCTTCCGGCCGGCCCTCGCGCTCCCAGATCGCGTAGGCGCGCTCGCGAATCAGGGAATCGATATGCGTCATGCTCATCTCGTCAGCTCCACCGAAAAATGCCCGGCGGCGTTCCCTCGCCGCTCGCCACGGAAGTTGCGGGAAGCTTGCCGAAGATGATTAAGAAAAGGTTGTTTGGCGCGCACCGACTGCAGGGCCGGCAGCAGCCGCCGCGGCGGATCGGCCGCGTGCTAGCCGGCTCGCGAAAGCACATTGCCCAGGCGCTGCTTCAGGGCCCCGGGCCAGCTGCCGAGCCGTGGCAGGCGCGAGGCGGCGCGCTCGGGATCCAGGAGATCGTTTTCCCCCAGCACATCGCCGAGCGAGCCGAAATCCGGCGGCACGAATCGTTTCAGGGTGCGGCCGCCTTTCCGCAGGCTCTCTATGGTCTTGATCAGCGAGCCCGCCGCGGCGCGGCCTGCTTCGGCAACCTCCTCCTTCGTCGCACCGAGATGCTCCGCCAGCAGATCGTCGCGAAACGCGCGGATTTCTGTCCTGATCTCCGCCTGCGCATCGCCGGGCATCGCCTCTACGGCAAGATCGCACTCGGTGTCGTAGCCGAGCGAGCGGTTGTTCAAGTTGGATGAGCCGACGCGGAGCAGCCAGTCGTCGATGACCATGATCTTGGCATGCACGTAGATCGGCTTGCCGCCCTCGGTGACCGGCGTGTAGATGCGGAAACGCCCGTGCTCGTCGGCCTCGCCGATCATCTTCAGGAGCTTTGCCCGGGCCGAGCCCATGGCCTCCTCCTCCAGCCAGCCGACGGCCGATTCCGGATTGACGACGACGATCTCGGGGCCGTCGGGCTCGCCGAGCCTCGCCGCCATCGCCTCGGCAATGCGGCGGGAGGCAAAATACTGGCTCTCGATGTAGATCGTGCGCTCCGCCCGACCGATCGCCGAGAGGTAGAGCGCCTCGATCTCGCGGACCTCCCGCTGGTCCTCATGTTCGGGAAGGGTGCGGGCGATCGCCACGTCGACATCCTCGAAGGTCGGGCGAACGTCGTCCGGCCATGGATCGCCCTCCGGCGCGGGCGGGGCGAGATCCTCGCCCGTAGCGCGTTTCCAGCGCTGCCGGGCGAGCTCGCCAAGGGCGCGGGCGACGTCGCCGCTGACAGCGGTCGTCGCGTCGTGCCAGGGCCCGTAGCGGCGGCGCGTCGTCGGGCGGCGGCGGTGCGGATCCTCGTCGAGATGCTCTCGCGTGTCCCAGCGGTCGGCGGTGATGTCGATGCCGCCGCAGAACGCGACGGAATCGTCGATGACGACGATCTTCTGGTGGTGCGCCGAGGCGACGGGGTGGGCGCCGTCGAGCTTCAGATGCATGCGGCGGTCGGTCATCCAGTCGAGGATCACCAGCGGCGTGGAGCCGCGGCCGAAGGATTCTATGATGCCGAGGTCCCATTTCAGCATGTAGATTTCGAGCTCGGGACGGTTCTCGACCACCCAGCTCAGAAACTTTCCGAGCCTGTCCGGCCCCGACGCCTTGCGCCGGTCCGGGTCGAGCTTGATGCGGGTGTCGAAATCCCAGCCGATCAGCAGGACGGTGCGGCGCGCCTTCAGCACGCTCGATTTGATGGCGGCGAAATAATCCGCCGCGTCGACGATCACGGCGAAGCGGTTTGCCCGCTCGATCCGCCAGCAATTTTGACCGGGGACCAAAAAGCGGCCCGGCTCGCCCGAGCGGTGTTCTGTGTTGCGATCCATCTGAGATGGGCTACTGATCGCGACCCGTGGCGGTGTTTGGGACGCCTAATTCGCCGAACTCCTGCAACTCGTCTTGCCGCGACACGGTTCCGCCTATTGCCTCTCACCGAAGGAAGAAAAGGAAGAGTGGAACCATGGCGGTGGCGCTATTTCGGCGCCAGCCGTACCGCGCCGTCGAGGCGGATCGATTCCCCGTTGATGTAGGGATTCTCGCAGAGGAATCGGACGAGGTCGGCGTATTCCGGCGGCTTGCCGGGCCGCCTGGGGAAGGGGATGCTTTCGGCGATGGCGGCGCGGTAGTCGGGCGCGATCTGATCGAACATCGGCGTCCAGAAAATGCCGGGCTGGATGGAGAGCACGCGGATGCCGTAGCCCATCAGGTCGCGGGCGACCGGCAGCGTCAGAGCGAGGACGCCGCCCTTGGAGGCCGCATAGGCGGCTTGGCCGATCTGGCCGTCGGTGGCCGCTACCGAGGACGTCGAGACGATCACGCCCCGCTCGCCCTCCTCGGTCAGCAGCGGCTCCCCGGCCATCGCAACCGCGCATTTGGCGATCATGATGTAGCTGCCGATGAGGTTCACCTCCACCACCTTGCGGAACGAGGCGAGATCGTGGGCCCTGAGCGCGCCGGTGTCGCGGTCCTTCGTCACCGTGCGGCGGCCGTGCACGATGCCGGCGCAATTGAGGAGAATGCGCTCGACGCCATGCGCTTCGCGCGCCGCCGCCAATCCCGCCTCGACGCTCTGCTCGTCGGTGACGTCGACCGCGGCGAAGATTCCGCCGAGCTCGCTTGCGATTGCCTCGCCCTTGTCGCGGTTCATGTCGAAGATCGCCACGCGCACGCCGTTGCCGGCGAGCATGCGGGCCGTCGCTTCGCCGAGCCCGGAAGCGCCGCCGGTGACGACGGCGGCAAGCGAGGAATCGAGTTTCATCGAAAACTCCTAAACGAGTCGCCGCGCCCTCTTAGAGAACGCGCGGCGCTTGCGATAGCGCGGACGCTGCCCTACCTCCCGCCCAGGAGGAGAGACATGGCGCGCAAGATTGCCAATATCGAGATCCTCGGGCCCGAGGACGCCGACGAGAAGGAGGCGCGGGTCCGCGCCCGCTTCTGGCCGACGGTGAAGAAGGCGATCCGCTGGATTCCGTTCATCGACGAGGTGGTGGCCGCCTATTATGCCATGCTCGATCCGCGGACGCCGGCCCGCCCGCGGCTGATCCTGATCGGCGCGCTCGCCTATTTCGTCGCCCCCATCGACGTGGTCCCGGATTTCATCCTCGGCCTCGGCTTCGTCGACGACGCGTCGATCCTGATGGCGGCGCTCGCGGCGGTGCGGAGCTCGATCCGCGACGAGCACCGCGAGGCGGCCCGGCGGGCGCTGGCGGACGGGCCGGATTTCGCCTGAGCGGATTGCTACCGCCCGAAGCCACAGTATCGCCCATTTTTCCGGAAGAATCCGGCCGTCGCGGCGCCCCGGAACGGGTGCCGACGCGACGCCGTTGACGGCTTGTTAACCAAAGCGGGGAAATCTGCGCGATCAAGCAGGCTTCCTCCGGCCGCAGCGGAAACCCATGCAACGGACATTCAGACCGCGCCCATGATGAAGACCAAGATCCTCCTCTTCGCCGCCTTCGCGATGGCGACGCTCTCCGGTGCCCTTGCGCAGGGCGCCGCGAAGCCGACGCTCGTCGGCACCTTCAAGGATTGGACCGCCTGGTCCTATACCGGCAGCTATGCCGGCAACGGCGAGGGCAAGGTCTGCTACATCTATTCGGAGCCGTCGAAGGCGCAGCCGAACGGGCTCGACCACGGCCGCGTCAGCTTCTCCATCACGTTGAGCCCCGCCCAGGGCGTGCAGAACGAGGCGAATTTCGTCGCCGGCTACCAGCTCAAGGAGCAGTCCTCGGTCACCGTCGACATCGACGGCAAGAAATTCACCATGTTCACGCAGGGCGACAGCGCCTGGCTGCTCAACAAGGCGGAGGAGCCGCAGCTCCTCGCCGCGATGAAGAAGGGCAAGGCCATGGTCGTCTCCGCCGTGTCGCGGCGCGGCAACAAGACCACCTACAATTATTCGCTCTCCGGGGTGACGGCTGCGGCCGACAAGATCATGTCGGAGTGCAAGTAGCGCTCCGGCCGCCGCCTTCCTATCTATCGCTAGCGGGCCGCCTGCGGGCGGTCCGTTTTCGTTTCACCCGGCGCGCGTGATATGATTTTTGGCATGGCTTCGACCTTTCTCGAGATCGCATCGGCTTCTCGCCCTGCTCTCCCGTCAATGGGGAGAGGCGAGCGGGATCCCGGCAATGCCGGACCGGCTTCGCTGATCGGGCTGTCGCGCGCAGGCGCTCGGCGACGCGCTCGCTGGAGGCCGGCGTGCCGGAGAAGCAGCTTCGCATGCGCGCCGGCCAGATCTGGCACTGGCTCTATTTCCGCGGCGTCACCGATTTTTCCGCCATGACCAACATGGCGAAGGCTCTTCGCGACGATCTTGCCGAGCCGCTTCACGCTGGCCCGGCCGGAGGTCGTCGCCGAGCAGGTTTCCGTCGACGGCACGCGCAAATGGCTGCTCCGCTTCCCGCCGCGCGGCGCCGGCCGGCCGGTGGAGGTGGAGACCGTCTACATCCCCGAGGAAGGGCGCGGCACGCTCTGCGTCTCCAGCCAGGTCGGCTGCACGCTCACCTGCACGTTCTGCCACACCGGCACGCAGAAGCTGGTGCGCAACCTCACCTCCGAAGAGATCGTCGGGCAGATCCTTGTCGCCCGCGAGCGGCTCGGCGATTTCCCCGACGCCGCGATGCCGGCCGGCGCCGTCGTGCCGGCGGAAGGCCGGCTCGTCTCCAACGTCGTGATGATGGGCATGGGCGAGCCGCTCTACAATTTCGACAACGTCAGGGAGGCGCTCGCTCATCGCCGCCGACGGCGAGGGTATCGCGCTGTCGAAGCGGCGCATCACGCTGTCGACCTCCGGCGTCGTGCCGATGATCCCGCGCGCCGGCGCCGAGATGGGGGTGATGCTCGCCATCTCGCTGCACGCCGTGCGCGACGACCTCCGCGACGAGCTCGTGCCGATCAACAAAAAATGGCCGCTCGCCGAGCTGCTGGCCGCCTGCCGCGCCTATCCCGGCCTGTCGAACGCGCGCCGCATCACCTTCGAATACGTCATGCTGAAGGGCGTGAACGATTCGCTCGCCGAGGCGCGCGAGCTGGTGCGGCTGCTCGCGCGGCATTCCCGCAAAGATCAACCTGATCCCGTTCAATCCGTGGCCCGGCTCGCCCTACGAATGCTCCGACTGGGAGCGGATCGAGGCCTTTGCCGACGTGGTGAACCGCGCCGGCTACGCCTCGCCGATCCGCACGCCGCGCGGCCGCGACATCTTTGCCGCCTGCGGGCAGCTGAAGAGCGCCAGCGAGCGCATGCGCAAAGTGGAGCGGCAGGCGATCGGCGGGGCTTGAGTTTCGGGCCCATTGCGAAGCCGGATTTCCGCCCTTAGCTCTATGCCGTGACGTGGCGCGCAATCGCGTCGCTGGGGAGCACGCTATGCCGGCTTTCATGATCCGCCTTTTCGCGCTTCTTGCACTGACCGCCTCGCTCGCCGGCTGCGGCGTCAACACCATCCCCACCTATGAGGAGGAGGCCAAGGCCGCCTGGAGCCAGGTGCTCAACCAGTACCAGCGGCGGAACGACCTCATCCCCAACCTCGTCGAGACGGTGAAGGGCTATGCCAGGCAGGAGCAGGAGGTGCTGACCGGCGTCGTCGAGGCGCGCGCCAGGGCGACGCAGATGACCATCCCGGCCGACATCCTCACCGACCCGGCAGCGCTGCAAAGATACCAGGAGCTGCAGGGCCAGGTCGGCGCCGCGCTGTCGCGGCTGATCGCCATCACCGAAAACTACCCGGACCTGAAGTCCAACCAGAATTTTCTGGCGCTGCAATCGCAGCTGGAGGGCACGGAGAACCGCATCGCCGTGGCGCGGCGCGACTTCATCGATGCGGTCCGCCGGTTCAACACGGAGATCCGCACCATCCCCGGCCGCTGGTGGAACGCGCTCATGTACAACGCCGAGCCGATGGCGAATTTCACCGTCGCCGAGGAGGTGACGCGCGTGCCGCAGGTTGATTTCGGCTCGGAGCCGGCCCCTGCCCCGACGGCGCCGGCAGCTCCGGCCGCTCCTGCTCCCACGTCCGAGCCCGCTCCGGCCGCTCCGGCCCCTGCACCCGCGCCGGCGAACTGATCGGCGCGGCACGACGATGCGCTCGGCTGCGGCCCGGCTGCTTCTGGCAGGCCTGATTGCCTTCTCTAGCGTCGGAATCGCCGTCGCCCAGGAATTCCCGGCGCTGACCGGCCGCGTCGTTGACGCGGCCGACATCATCCCCCCTGACGCGGAGCGCGAGCTCGCAGACCTTCTCGAGCTGCACGAGCAGAAGACGACCAACCAGGTGGTCGTCGCCACCATCCCTTCGCTCGACGGCCAGGCGATCGAAGAATACGGCGTCGCGCTCGGCCGGGCCTGGCGCATCGGCCAGGAAGACAAGGACAACGGCGTCATCCTGCTCGTCGCGCCGAACGAGCGCGAGGTGCGCTACGAGGTCGGCTACGGCCTGGAAGGCGAGCTCACCGATGCGATCACAAAAGTCATCATCGAGGGCAGCATCCTGCCGCGCTTCAAGGCCGGCGATTTTCCCGGCGGCATCCGCCGCGGCGTGGAGGACGTCATCGCCGTGCTGGAGGGCGACGCGGCGGCCTTCGCCGAGCGCGCCAAGCAGCGGGTGAGCGAGGAGGACACGCTCAGCTCCGCCGTCAGCGTGCTGGTCTTCATCCTCTTCATGTTCGTCTTCCTGTCGATCTTCGGAGGCGGGCGGCGGCGGCGCGGCTGGGGGCCGATGGTCATCGGCGGCCTCGGCGGCAGCTCCTTCGGCGGCGGCGGCTCCGGCGGATTTTCCGGCGGCGGCGGCTCCTTCGGCGGCGGCGGCGCCTCCGGGCGGTGGTGATGCGGCTCAGCCCCGAGGACCGCGGGCGCGTCGCGGCGGCGATCCGCCGCGCCGAGGAGCGGACCTCTGGGGAGATCTTTTGCGTGGTGGCGGCGCAGAGCGGCGACTACCGCATGCTGCCGATCCTGTGGGGGGCGCTCGCCGCGCTGCTCGGCGGTTTCGTGGCGGCCGCAGTGAACCCGGGCATGGCGGCCGGCTCGCTGGCGCTCGGCCAGGGTTTTGTGTTCCTGCTCCTCGCGGCGGCGGCGCTGGTGCCGCCCTGGCGGGTGCACTTCGTGCCGCGCGCCGCCCGCCACGCCCGCGCCGCGGCCCGGGCGCGCGAGCAGTTCTTGGCGCAGAACCTGCACGCGACACAGTCGCGGACCGGCGTGCTGATCTATGTCTCGCTCGCCGAGCACCATGTGGAGATCGTCGCCGATACGGCGATCGATCAGAAAATGCCCAAAAATTTCTGGCAGGGCATCGCCGACCTCCTCACCGGCGAGATCGCCGCCGGAAAGCTGGCGCACGGGCTGGTGCTCGCCGTCGAGGCCTGCGGCACGGCGCTGGCCGAGCACTTTCCCCGCCGCCCCGACGATAGGAACGAGCTGCCCGACAGGCTGGTGGAGATCTGAGCGGCGCGCACACTGGCCCATCGTTCGTTGCGGTTTTACTTCGTCAAGACCTTCGCCCTGAATTCTTCCGTCGAGTTGGTCTGCGGAAACGGAACTTCGGGAACGGGCTTTTCCAGGAACGCGCAGAGCGGGTCCCAGCCGTCGCCGATCTCGAAGGCCAGCAGGCGCTCAGGAGGGAAGGCGGATCTGACCTCCGCGTTATGGCGTTCGTAGACGGCGATTGCATGGGCGCGGTCGTCGAAGCGGCCGCCGAAAATCGTCTCGCCGATGATCTTGACCCCGAACGAAGCGGGGTCGTTTCCCGCGCCGATCACCTGCCCGACCGTCTTCGCCATGCTCTCGTACCAGCTCTCGGGGTTGCGCACGGTGAGGAGGATCTTGGCGTCCGCATAGTGGCTGCTCAGCTCGCGCCAATAGAAGGAGGTCGGCCAGTCGACCGCCGACCTGAAGCCGGCATAGGCTTCGTCCCAATCGGGCAGCTTGCCCGCCGCCGCGGCCCGCCAGAGCGCCAGCTGCGCGGGATTGCCCACGACGCTCGCCATGTGATGGCACGGCCCGAGGCCCAGCGCCTCCAGGGCCAGCTTCATCGACAGAGTGCCGGTGCGGCCGAATCCGGCCCCGATGACGGAAAGCGCCATGCTCCCTCCCCTGCTAATGGCGGAAATGCCGGATGCCGGTGAACGCCATGGCGAGGCCCGCCTCGTCTGCGGCGGCGATCACCTCGGCATCGCGGAGCGAGCCCCCGGGCTGGATGACCGCAGTGGCGCCGGCCTCCGCCGCGGCCAAGAGCCCGTCGGCGAAAGGGAAGAAGGCGTCCGAGGCGACCACCGAGCCGCGCGTCAGCGGCTCGGTGAGGCCGGCGGCCGATGCCGCCTCTGCCGCCTTGATAGCGGCGATGCGCGCCGAATCGACCCGGCTCATCTGGCCCGCGCCGATGCCGACCGTGGCGCCGTCTTTGGCATAGACGATGGCGTTCGACTTGACGTGCTTGGCGATCCGGAAGGCGAAGAGGAGATCGGAAATCTCCGCTTCGGTAGGGGCGCGGCGGGTGACGATCGTCAGGTCGCCTCGGCCCACCAGCGCAAAATCCCGCTCCTGCACCAGGAGGCCGCCGGCAACGCTCCTGACACGAAGCTCCCGCGCCGCGGGATCGCCGAGGCCGCCGGTGACCAGCAGGCGCAGATTGGGCTTTGCCACGAAAATGTTGGCGGCGTCGTCGTCCGCTTCGGGCGCGACCACGACCTCGGTGAAAATCCCGGCGATCGCCTCGGCTGCTGCCCCATCGAGCCTACGGTTCACCGCCACGATGCCACCATAGGCGGAGACGGGATCGCAGCGAAGCGCCTTGCGGTAGGCCTCCGCAAGGTCCGCGCCGGTCCCCACGCCGCAGGGGTTGGCATGTTTGATGATCGCGACGGCCGGCGCCTCGGGCGGCAGGTCGGAGACGAGCTCGAAGGCGGCATCGGCGTCGTTGATGTTGTTGTAGGAGAGCGGCTTGCCCTGCAGCTGCCGCGCCGTGGCGATGCCGGGGCCCGCCTCGCCGGTCAGATAGAGCCCGGCGGGCTGGTGCGGGTTCTCGCCGTAGCGGAGCTTTTCCCGCAGGCCGCCGGCGATGACCAGGCGGCTCGGAAGGTCCTCGCCGAGCCGGCGCCGATACCAGGCGGCGACCGCCGCATCGTAGGCGGCGGTGCGGGCAAAAGCTTTGGCCGCGAGTTTTGCCCGGAGCGCGCGCGGCACGCCGCCCTCATTGAACCCGGCGAGCACCGAAGCGTAGTCCGCCGGTTCGGTGAGCACGGCGACCCAGGCGGCGTTCTTGGCGGCGGCGCGGATCATCGCCGGGCCGCCGATGTCGATGTTGTCGATCGCCGTGGCTGGCTCTGCGCCGCGCGCGACACTCTCTTCGAAGGGGTAGAGGTTCACCACCAGGCAGTCGATCGCCCGAATGCCGAAGCTTTGCATCGCGGCTGTGTGGCCGGGATCGTCGCGGAGCGCCAGCAGGCCGCCATGGATGCGCGGATGCAGCGTCTTGACCCGGCCGTCCATCATCTCCGCCATGCCCGTGACCGCGCTCACGTCGGTCACCGGAATGCCGGCCTCCTGCAGGGCCTTGGCGGTGCCGCCGGTGGAGAGGATCTCGACGCCGTGCCCAGCCAGCGCGCGGGCGAAATCGACGATGCCTGCCTTGTCGGAGACGGAGATCAGCGCCCGGCGGATCTCCAACAATTCCGGGCCGGCGATCACGGGGCCGTCGGCGGCCATCGGCCGGTCCTCCTCAGCGTCCTGTCCCCGCGCGACTAGCATGCGGGGCCGGCGGCGCAAAGAATTACGCCAGCAGCGACAGCCGCCATTTCACCGGGTATTCCGCTCCGGCGTCGCTGGTCAGCACCAGCTGGTGCGTGGCGCGGCTGCCGAACACGTCGGAGAGGTGCACGCTCTCCTCAAGCTCGACCGGGCCATTCGCCTCGAAACGCCAGACCGTCTCGTCGGGCAGGCGGAGGTCGAGCGCGCTCCGTTCGCCGGTCGCCTGGATGGCGATGCCATGATGGAGGTGAAAGCGCACGGCGAAGCGGAGCTCCGGCGCGAGAGGCGTTCCGGTGAAGCGGTCCATGCCCTCCAGCAGGCTTCCGTCGCGGGCCAGTCTGAGGCTTCGCTCATGGACGAGGCCGAAACGGCGGACATAGCCGTCATGGCTCATCTGCAGCACCGTCGCGCCGTCCGGCGGGTTTTGCCGCTTGCAGGTAACCTGGCGCGGGCCAGTGGCGATCCTGGCATCGGCGGCCGGACTGGAGAAGCGGCTGGAGGATTCCTCGTTGAGGACGGCCGTCGAGTGGGCGGCAGTGCGGCGGGCGGCACGGCGGAGGTGATGGTGGCGCGAGGCCGGGGCGCCGCAATTGATGATAATGCGCTGGGCCCCACGCGAAAACTCGAACGCTAGCGTTCCGGCATGAGCGTCGGCGCTGAAGGCGATCGGCGGCGGGCCGCCGGCATCGACCAGGAGCAGGCTCGTGCCCGCCTGGACGCGCTCATAGCCGGAATAGGCGGCACTGGAGGCCGGCGTGCCGAGCGCCTCGTCGTAGGAGATCAGCGTGGCCACCAGCCCGCCGGCGGAGGCGGCGACGCCGTTGAAGTGCGCAAAGGCGCTGTCGCCGTGCCGGAAGAAACGCAGCATCGGCATCATCCGGTCGATAGCATTCATCAGCGTGTCGGAAGGCACGAGTCCGCGGGCCACCAGCGCCTGCCGAAGCGGCAAGAGGTCGACGAGGATCTCCACGAGCGCGGCAGGATTGCGCGAGATGTGGCCGCCATCGGCGAGGATCTGCGCCTGCAGCTCGGCATCGAGCCGGTCGAAGCCGGACCGCGCCAGCCGCTCCTGGTCGGACAGCGACAGGCCGATCAGCGCAATTGCAGTCGCCGCCTGGAGGCGCGGCAGGCCGGGCTCACTGGCGCCCAGCGCGGAGCGAAGCACGTTGGCATGGCGCAAGAGCGAGCGGACGAATTGCCAGTAAAGGTCGTGGTCGGCATCGTGCAGGATCAGCGGCGACTGCGCGAGGAAGGACAGGGCGCGCCGCGCCGTCACCTCGGCGTCCCAGACCACCTCGCCGCCGGGGCGGCGGTAGAGCGACAGCCAATCCTCAACGATGGCGCGCGCATTGGACCGCGCCAGCGGCGTGTCGGCGGCACGAAGGTGCCGGAGCCAGCCGAAGCCGTGCAGCTCGCGCAACCATTCCTCAGAGGGAGGGGCGACATCGAAAGGCGAGTCGCCGCTCGTCTCCACGACATGCCCGGCGAGCGCGAAACGGCCGGCATAGATTTCCACGGCGACGGTCGGGTCGGCGGTCCGCAGGTCCGGCGGCGCTATGACGAGCTGCGAGCGCCCGCCGCTCGACCGCCGCAGCCGGCCTACCGGGCCGGCTATGGCCCCGAAGCGCAACTTGCGGCTGATCCGGCCTGCGTGGTGAAGAGCGAGCCGGAGGCGGTCGGCCGGAGCAAGTGCTGACATAGACAGGGGGTAATCCTGTTCGCCCATAGTGGCAAGGCGGCTGGGCTCAGTTGCGCCGCAGCCGTGCGGCAAAAAACCCGTCCATTCCGTCGCTCGCGTTTGCCGTATGGAAGCCGTGGCACGGCAGGGTGCGCAGATGGCCGCCCGGCGTGACCAGGTGGGCGAGGCCCGCGATCTCTCCCGCCGCGATCGGATCGAGCGCGAATTCGGGATGGCGGGCGAGGAAGGGCGCGATCTGCGCCTCGCCCTCCTCCGGTTCCAGCGAGCAGGTGCAATAGACGAGCGTCCCGCCGGGCGAGACGAGATCGGCGGCCCGGTCGAGCATCTCCGCCTGCAGCGCCGCAAGCGCCGCCACGTCCTCCGGCCGCTTCAGCCATTGGACGTCGGGGTGGCGGCGGATGGTCCCCGTCGCCGAGCAGGGCGCGTCGAGGAGCACCGCGTCGAATTTGTGCGCCGGGTCCCAGGCTAGGAGGTCGGCTGCCACCAGCTCCGCTTCCAGGCGTAGCCGGGCAAGGTTGGAGGCAAGCCGCTTCAGCCGGTTTGCGGAGAGGTCGACCGCGGTGACCCTTGCGCCCGAAGCGGCGAGCGCGGCCGTCTTGCCGCCGGGCGCGGCGCAGAGGTCGGCGACTCGCCTGCCGGCAACGTTGCCGAGCAGGCGTGCCGGCAGCGCCGCGGCGGCGTCCTGAACCCACCACGCGCCCTCGTCGTAGCCGGGCAAAGCCGAGACCCGGCGCATGCCCTCGATGCGGATCGTGCCGGTCGGCAGCAGGACTCCGCCGAGCCGTTCGGCCCACAGCGCCGGATCCTGCTTGACCGAGACGTCCAGGCCCGGAGGCACCAGATGGGCTTCGGCGATGCGGAGCGCGGTCGCGTCGCCATAGGCGGTGCTCCAGCGCTGAAACAGCCAGTCCGGCGCGTCGAGCCGGGCCGCGTCCGGGCGGGCGAGGATTTCGGCGCGCTCGCGGGCGAGCCGGCGGAGCACGCTGTTGACCAGGCCGCGTGCATTGCGGGCGCGCCGGTCGGCCGCGGCCTGGGTGACGGCCAGGCTCACGGCAGCATGGTCCGGCACATCGAGGAAGAGTATCTGGGCGGCGCCGACATGCAGGATCGCGGCAACGGCGCCGGCATCCTCCGGCAGCTTGTGGTCCAGGACGCGGGCGAGCGCGGCCTCGATCTCGCCACGGCGGCGGAGCGCTGTCGTGAGGATGGCGCGGGCGAGCATACGGTCGCGCGGATCGAGGGCGCGGAAATGCTCGGTGCCGTGGCCCTCGTCAAGGAGGGCGTCGAGCGGCACGCCCCGTTCGATCACCTGGCGCAGCATCGATGCCGCGGTGCGGCGGACGGCGAGGCCGGGCGTCTCGTTGCGGTTCCCGGCGTGCGGCGGAGCGGTCTTGCTCCTCGCCCGGCGCGCCTTTTCGGTCAGGCCCAAGGGCCGCGCCTGCCGGTCCTGCCGGCGCGCGACCACGGCCCCGGTGCGGCCGCGCGTGCACCGGCCGCGGCTGGGCGGCTGGCAGATGCGGCGCTTGCGGTCCTGGAAGGCGGCGCCGGTCGGCGGCTCTTCGCGCCTGCGCCGCTCAAGCGCGCCAGCTCCTGCAGCGCGGCGATGCGGTTCGCCGTCGCCGGATGCGTCGAGAAGAGATTGTCCATGCCCTGGCCGGTCAGCGGGTTGACGATGAACAGCGGCGCGGTCGCCGGGTTTCGCTCCGCCGTCAGCATGGGCACGCGGCGGGCCAGGCTGTCGATCTTGGCAAGCGCGCTGGCGAGGCCGAGCGGGTTGCCGGCGATCTCGGCGCCGCCGCGGTCGGCCGAATATTCGCGCGTCCGGCTGATCGCCATCTGCACCAATATGGCGGCGATCGGCGCAGTGATGGCGGCGAGCAGCACGCCGATCAGGCCGAAGGCGTTGTTGTTGTCGCGATTGCCGCCGAAGAAGAAGGCGAAATTGGCCAGCATGGAGATGGCGCCGGCGATCGTCGCGGTGATCGTCATGATCAGCGTATCGCGATTCTTCACATGCGCCAGCTCGTGCGCCACGACGCCGGCGACTTCCTCGCGCGAAAGCTGGGCGAGAAGCCCGGTGGTGACGGCCACGGCGGCGTTTTGCGGATTGCGGCCGGTGGCAAAAGCGTTCGGCTGCGAATTGTCGATGACATAGACTTTTGGCATCGGCAGGCCGGCGCGGCCGGCAAGCTCGCCGACCATGGCATGGAGATCCGGCGCGCTTCGCGCGTCGACCGGGCGCGCATGGTGCATGCGCAGGACGATCTTGTCGGCGTTCCAGTAGCTGAGAAGGTTCATGGCGGCGGCGACGAGGAACGCGACGAAGGCGCCGCCGGCGCCGCCGACCAGATAGCCGACGCCCATGAACAGCGCCGTCAGCAGCGCCAGCAGCATGGCCGTCTTCATCATGTTCATCGCTCGACCTCGCCTCAGCCGGGTTGGGCTCCGGCCCGCACGGCCTATATGTTGGAAGGAATTTTTGGGGTTCAATTGTCGTCATGGCGAATCGGAACGGCGCGGCAATACCCGAGGGCGAAGTGAAGCGCCGGGTGCGGGAAGCCGCGGAACGGGCGCTGGCGGAAGCGGCGGCGCGCCGCGCCGCGAGCGAAGCGCCGGCGCCACGCGAGTTCGATGGGCGCGGCGGCAAGGAGCCTGTCCGCTACGGCGACTGGGAGGTGAAGGGCCGCGCCGTCGATTTCTGAGGCGGCGGCCGGAGCGATCGCATGGATATTGCCCGACTGCTGCTGCGGATGAGTCTTTGGGTGCGGCGGCCGCCGTCGCGGCAAACGCTGATCGTCATGGCAGTCGTGGTGGTGGCTTCGCTGTCGATTGCCGCATTCGAGCATTTCTTCGGCTGGCCGGAGGCGTTGACGGTCCAGCGCACGCCACGCTTTCCTGTCCCGCGCTAACAAACTCGTCGGCCTATTCCCCTCCACTTTTCGTCAACCCTCTTGCTTTAGCTCTTGCGCGAACGGCGAGGCTGCGCTATCTCAAGGAACATGTTCCTACAACTGTTGCGGATAACGGCTTTCGGCTGCGCCGTCGTTCATGGCGGCACGGCGGGCGCCGGAACGCTGGCCGGGCCCTATATCGGCGCCGTGGAGCGGGTTGTGGACGGCGACACGATCGCCGTCCGCGTGACGGTGTGGCTCGAACAGGATCTCCGCGTCCTGGTCCGCGTGCGCGGCATCGACGCGCCGGAGCTGCGCGGCCGCTGCCCGGGCGAGAAGCGGCGGGCGGAGGATGCCGCCGCGGCTCTGGGGCGCCTGGTTGCCGGCGGCTCGGTGGTGCTGACCGCGATCGAGGGCGACAAATTCTACGGGCGGGTGGTCGCCGACGTGGTCACCCCAGAAGGCGACGACGTCGCCGACGCGCTGGTGGAGGGCGGCTTTGCGCGACCCTACGACGGACGCGCGCGGCAGGGCTGGTGCGAGATCGGCGCGGTTGAGGCCGCCGACGAGCTGGCGCAGATCGAAGCCGCCGACTGACGGAGCGGCCCGGGCGGAATTTTTAGCGGCCGAGGTGCGATTCGGCGAAGCGGGCGATGCCGGGCGCCTGCATGGCGCCGCTCTGCCGCGCCACTTCTCGGCCGTCGCGGAACAGGATCAGGGTCGGGATCGCCTGCACGCCGTAGCGCGCGCCGAGGCCCTGCGCGGCCTCGGTATTGACCTTGGCGAGGCGCAGCTTCGGCTCCAGCCGCCCGGCCGCCTTCTCGAATTCCGGCGCCATCATCCGGCACGGCCCGCACCAGGGCGCCCAGAAATCGACCAGCACCGGCACGCCGCTCTTCTCGATATGCCGTTGAAAACGGACTGCGTCGTCCAGCGCCACGGGCTTGCCGGGGAACAGCCTTGCCTTGCACTTGCCGCAGACCGCCTTGTCCTTCTCGGCAAGGCGCATCGCCGGCACGCGATTGACCGCGTCGCAATTCGGGCAGACGACGTTGATGGTTTCAGCCATGGCGCACCTCGCGCTCCAAAATAAGCCACTTTTCGGCGCTGCCAATTGACCGTCGTCAGCCTTCGCGACCGCGGCCGGTCCTGCAGAGTTGCGGGAGAGCGGCCCGGCGCACATATGGTTAACAGACGCTTGCAGGGCGTGGGGAGGCGCGAGATGCGGAGGGTGCTGCGGGGGGCTTTCGGCTTCGCCTTCCGCGTTGCCCTCATCGTCTTCGGCCTGACAATCCTCTACGCCCATTTCCTGGTGGAACGTCTCGACGTGTCGCGGAGCAGCCTGGCGGCGCGCGCCCGCAGCGTGGAGGCGAATGTCGTGCCGAGCCGCGTCGCCGGGCCCGCAGGGCGCAATTTCGATGCGGCGCTGGAGCTTCCCCTCAGCCTGCCGCCCGAGCGGATTCCCGATTTCGTCAAGAACGCCTTCATCGCCCAGGAGGACCAGCAATTCCGCAGCTGGTGGCATTTTGGGATCAATCCGGTCACCCTGGCGGGGGCGGTCCGGGCCTATGTGAGCGAGCCCGAAAGTTCCGGAAAGCTGCGCGGCGCCTCGACGATCACCATGCAGCTGGTCAAGAACCTGCTGCTGCATCAGGAGCAGACCCTCGACCGGAAAATCAACGAGGCGATCCTCGCGGTGATCGTCGAGATCATGTTCAGCAAGGACGAGATCCTGGCGATGTACCTCAACACCGCCTATTTCGGCGACGGCGCCTACGGCATCGAGACCGCGGCGCGGCGCTTCTTCGGCCGCAGCGTCGGCTACGCGCCGAAGGTCAACATGCTCGAGGCGGCGATGCTGGCGAGCTCCGTCAAGCGGCCGAGCCAAATCAACCCGTCGTCGCGGCGAGCGCATCTGGAGAAGAAGGCCCGCGCCCTGATAGCCGCGATGGCGGAAGAGGGTTACGAGACCGGCGAGGGCCGGCAGGCGCGCGCCCGCGGCGGGCGCAGCTGGAGCCTGAACCCCTATCTCTTCCGCGACGTGGCGATGCGGTTCATGGTGCCGCGCGAGCTACGCGACCGCGACGACACCGTCGTCATGGGTTTTACCATCGACACGGAGGCGCAGCTCTACGCCGAGATGGCGGCCGTCGATCTCCTCAATCGCGGGCGGAGCGCGGGCTACGACAGCTCGGCGATCATCGTCCTGGAGCCGGACGGAGCCCTCGTCGCGCTGGCGACCGGCCACGATTACGACGGCGTCGATATCGTCAGGAACGGCCGCGTCTCGCCCGGATCGGCGCTGAAGCCCTTCATGGCGCTCTGCGCGCTGGAGCACGGCATGCGGCCGGACAGCCCGGTCGCCGACAGGCGCAAGGAGTTCAGGCCCGGCTGGGTGGTGCAGAATTTCGACGGCAGGTTCTTGGGCAGGATCAGCCTGGAGGTCGCGCTGGCGCGGTCGCGTAACCCGCCGGCGGTGGAGCTGTTTGACCGCTTCGGCCCCAAGTGTTTCGACGACGTGCTGCGGCGGGTCGGCATTAGGCTTGCCGATGCGGGATCGCCCACCGCCGTGCTCGGCAGCCAGCATGTGCCGCTCCTCGATCTCGCGGCAGCCTATGCCGGCCTCGCCAACGGCGGCGTCCGCGTCGAGCCCTATGCCGTGCGCTATGCGCGGCGGCGCGACGGCGAGGTGATCTACCGCCACATGCCGCCGCTCGATCGAAAGCGCATCACGGCGGACCAGCCCTATTGCGATCTGATGCACATGCTGCGGAAGGTGACGTCGGCGCAGGGCACCGGCCACAATGCCGCCTTCGCGCATCCCGCCTGGGGCAAGACCGGGACGAGCAGCCGCCACCGCGACGCGCTGTTCGCCGGCTTTACCGCGCATTACGTCGCGGTGGTCTGGCTCGGCCGTCAGGCGCTTGGCGACGTTACCGGGCGGGTCACCGGCGGCGAGCTGCCGGCCGAGACGTTCCGCTGGCTGATGTCGACGCTCCACGAGGGCAAGCCGGTGGCGGACATTCCATGCGTTCTCCAGGTCGCAGGTGCCGTGCCGGCCACTGAGACACGTTGAGCTTGCTGCAGGCGGCCTGCTCTCCGGCGGCGTCGCGCCTAAACCATTGCACCTGATCGCGCTTCCCACGTTCACCCCGTCGTTGTATTTCTCCGATCGACAGGGGGACATAATGGCAGCAGATCCAAACCACCCGGACGGAACCTCCGCTCCACCGGTTCAGCCCAACACACCGGCAGCAGCACCGCCCGGAAACAGTCTGCCGCCACAGCCGCCGGCCGCGCCGCTTACTGCCAGCGGATCGGTCCAGGTCAATATCCCACCTGAGGAGCAGAAAGCGCTGTTGGATCGTTTAACGGCATTGATCAGCGAGCGCGCCGGGCCGAGCGCGGCTTTCCTCAGACAGGTCGAAGGCGCTTCGCTGTTTGTGCTGATCCTCTCGGCTCTCGGCATCTTCCTCCTCCTGACCTTCTATCGCGACACCACCACCCCATCATGGCAGACCGAGCGTGCGGTCGAGCTCCTGCTCACCCTGGCGGGGACTTCGATTATCCTTGCCCTGCTCAGCCGCAACCCGAATGCGCTCACCCTGGTATTCGGATTCCTGATCATCGGCGCGCTCGTCGTTCCGTCGAACGACATCATTCGTTTCGCGCTGCTCGCCACCGGCTCGGACAAGACCTATCGGGACTTCGTCTCCTCCAATGCACCGCCCACCAGCGCCAGACTGGATCGCACCCCAGATGTGGCCATGCGGATCTACCAAAGCCTGAGGCCCAATCTCACTTCAGACACTGTTCCGGATGACGTCGTGAAAAAGGTCCGCGAGGTTCTTGTGCAGGAGCGCGACATCCAGAGCTTCGAGAGCGTGCGGCAGCGGGGCGCACTGGAAGTCTTGATCGGTTTGTCGGGTCCGGAAAAAGATGAATTGATTTACCGCTACGGGCAGGACGACCGCTTTCGCGAAGACGTCGAGTTTCTGCGGCAAGAGGGCCTGATTTCATACGTCTACGACGACGTCACGACCATAAAGGTCGAGCCGCTCGGGCAAAAAATGGCTGCCGGCACAACCGACGGAGCAGATGCGGACGCAGCAAGGGTCGCGGTCGCCGAGGCGACCGCGCCTGGTGCCGATATCGTGCAGTTGGAACTCGGCGAGGAGGTCTCGTTAGCCGGAACTGCGGAGCGCTGGTACAGCTTCAAGGCGCCGGCCAGCGGATCTTACTACTTCATTGCCGTGGCGCAAGACGTAGCAGACCCGGTCCTCACCCTTTATCTGGGTAATGATATCATCGCGTTTGGCGACGATACAGGCGCAAGCTTGGATGCGGAGATATCAATTTCGCTGGAGGAAGGGAAAACCTACCTGCTGCAGGTGGAGGACATTTCCTTTGTCGAGAACTCGGGAATAATTCTGCGGGTGATTCCGCAGCCTGACTCACCTCAGGCGGCCGCCGGCTCCAATAGCGGCGGCTCGGCGGCGGGTCAGCAGGATCCTGATCCCGCGCCCGTCGGGCCGGAGGATCCCGCCGAGGTGCCGGCGACCCCGCAAGCCGCACAGGAGCAGGCCGAGACGCCTGCGCCGGCGACAGCGGCCGCGCCGGCCCAGCCCGACAGGCCGCCGGCAGCAGCGGCGGACCCGGGCGCCAACCCGCCTCAATAGACTGACATTTCGCGCTCAAGCGCGCCGGTTCTGCCGGTTGTCCACCAGGCTGTCGACGACCGTCGGGTCGGCCAGCGTCGAGGTGTCGCCGAGATTGGAAAAATCGTCCTCGGCGATTTTTCGCAGAATCCGCCGCATGATCTTTCCCGAGCGCGTCTTCGGCAGGCCGGGGGCGAACTGGATGAGGTCCGGCGAGGCGATCGGGCCGATCTCGGTGCGGACCCACTCGCGAAGCTCCTTGCGCAGCCCCTCGTTCGGCTCCTCGCCGGCCATCAGCGTGACGTAGCAATAGATGCCCTGGCCCTTGATGTCGTGCGGATAGCCGACCACCGCCGCCTCCGACACTTTTGGGTGCGCCACGAGCGCCGATTCCACCTCGGCCGTGCCCATCCGGTGCCCGGAGACGTTCAGCACGTCGTCGACGCGGCCGGTGATCCAGTAATAGCCGTCGGCGTCGCGCCGGCAGCCGTCGCCGGTGAAATATTTGCCCTTGTACATGGAGAAGTAGGTCTGCACGAAGCGCTCGTGGTCGCCATAGACGGTGCGCATTTGCCCCGGCCAGGAATCCTCGATGCAGAGATTGCCGTCGGCCGGCCCTTCGAGGAGGTTCCCGTCGCCGTCGACCAGGCAGGGTTTGATACCGAAGAACGGCAAGGTCGCCGAGCCCGGCTTTTGCGCGATGGCGCCCGGCAGCGGCGTGATCAGGATGCCGCCGGTCTCGGTCTGCCACCAGGTGTCGACGATCGGGCAGCGCCCGTCGCCGACCACCCTAGAGTACCATTCCCAGGCTTCCGGGTTGATCGGCTCGCCGACCGAGCCGAGCAGCTTCAGGGATTTCCGCGAGGCCTTCTTCACCGGCCCTTCGCCGAGCCCCATCAGCGCGCGAATCGCCGTCGGCGCGGTATAAAAGATGTTGACGCCGTGCTTGTCGATCACCTCCCAGAAGCGCGAGGCGCTCGGATAGTTCGGCACGCCTTCGAACATCAGCGTCGTCGCGCCGTTCGCCAGCGGCCCGTAGACGATGTAGGAGTGCCCGGTCACCCAGCCGACGTCCGCCGTGCACCAGTAGATGTCGCCGTCGTGGCAGTCGAACACGTATTGGTGGGTCATCGACACATAGGTCAGGTAGCCGCCGGTCGTGTGCAGCACCCCCTTCGGATTGCCGGTAGAGCCGGACGTATAGAGGATGAACAGCGGGTCCTCGGCGTTCATCTCCTCCGGAGGGCAGTCAGCCGAAACCTTCTCGATCTCGTCGTGGTACCAGAGGTCCCGCCCCGCCTGCATGTCGACCGGATTTCCGGTGCGGCGGACGACCAGCACGTGGCGGACCGAGGCGCCGTCCGCTGCGGCGCGGGAGATCGCTTTGTCGGCATTGGCCTTGAGCGGCACCGGTTTTCCGCCGCGCAGGCCCTCGTCGGCGGTGATGACGAAGTCGGAGCGGCAATCCTCGATGCGATTGGCCAAAGAATCCGGCGAGAAGCCGCCGAACACGACGGAATGCACCGCGCCGATCCGCGCGCAGGCAAGCATCGCATAGGCCGATTCCGGGATCATCGGCATGTAGATCGTCACCCGGTCGCCCTTCTTGACGCCGCGCGCCTTCAACACATTGGCGAGCCGGCCGACATGGCTTGCCAGCTCGGCATAGGTGATCTTCTTGTCCTCGGCCGGGTTGTCGCCCTCCCAGATGAGGGCGACTTGAGTGGCGCGATCCTTCAGATGCCGGTCGATGCAATTGGCCGAGACGTTCAGCGTGCCGTCCTCGAACCATTTGATCGACACATTTGGATATTCGAAGCTGGTGTTCTTGATCTTTGTCGGAGCCCTCATCCAAACGAGGCGCTTCGCCTGCTCCGCCCAGAAACCGTCCGGGTCCTTGACGCTCCGCCGGTACATCTCCCGGTATTTTTCGGCATCGATATAGGCGCGCTCCGCCCATTCCGCGGAGACCGGATAGAGCTTTGGTTCCGACATTCCATCCTCCCCAGGATGCGCCGGGCGGGACAGGCCCGCTCTTTCCGCCATTATGCGAAGGGGCGCGCATTCCGTCCATCAGACATACGTCTGAGAGGCAAGCCCGTGGCGGAATGTCAAGCGGCGATCTGTTCCTCACCCGCGAAGCGGGGGAGGGGGACCGCCGAAGGCGGTGGAGGGGGCGAATGCCGGCTGCGGCGCTCATGCCCGCCCCCTCCACCATGCTGCGCATGGTCCCCCTCCCCCGTCGCAGGCGACGGGGGAGGACCGTGTCCTCAGCCCTCGTCGGTGGAGACGAGATGGATGGTGCCGGCCGGCGCGGCGATCCAGAACCCGTCGAAACCGTCCGGCAGCTTCTCGACCTCGTCGCAGCGAAAAATGCCGTGCTCGGCGAGGTGGCGCTCGGCCGCTGCCGTGTCGTCCACCATCAGCTCCAGCCAGAGGTCGGGCTGCGACTGGTGCGGCACGCGGTCGAGCCAGAGCCGCACCGGGCCGAGGTCGATCACGGCGCCGCTCTCGCCCTCGTGCAGCACCGCGAGGCCGAGCACGTCGCGGTAGAAGGCGAGCGTCTTGGCATAATTTCGCGCCGGCAATTTCAGCGCGATGTTGCGGCCGCCGCGGAAGGTGGGCGTCGCCATGTCAGGCGCCGATCAGGCCGATGACGATCCCCATGACGAGGAGGACGCCGAGCCAGTGGCCGCCGTCGATCAGCGTCAGCATCCAGGAATTTTGGCCGAAGCGGTGGTTGACCGTGAGCGTCGTTGCGACGAAGCCGAGCCACACGAAGAAGGCGGTGACGAGGCTCCGCCACAAATCGACCTCGCCGAGATGGGCGATTAGCCCCGCGAGAAAATACGCCATCACCAGCTCGGCGACGAAGGCGATGGCGAACGGCAGCGGCGAGGCCTTGCCGCCCGGCCCGAGCATCTCGGCCTGGCTCGCCCCGCCGCTCGCGCTCATCCAGGGCTTTGCCAGGGCCATGTACCACGCCGCCCCGAAAATCCAGGCTGCTGCGGCGGCGGCGAACACCGCGAGATAGCTCATGCCCGAAAAACTCATGGTCCCCTCCCCACGAGAATCGGGACAATCATAGCACGGGACCAGGAGGAGACCCGGCAGCCTCATAAATTCGCGAACTGTTTGTGAAAAAAGTCCTAGACAGCTGTTTCGGAATGTGCTAGGGCCGAAATACCGCTGCTCGACGAGGGACCGGGATGCCTAGGACCGGAGCTTTTCGGGAGCAGTGGGCGGCGCCGCCACGGAGCCTCGGTCAGGAGCCGGGACGGCGTTCCTCAGAAGGGCCCCCCTCGGGAGCAATCCCGGTGCCGGATGTTGCACGGCTAGAGTTCCTGCTTCGGGCGCAAGCACGGGGCGGGACGGGAAGACGATAGGGCGAGTTGGGGAACGTATAACGCCGCGCGGACTCCCCACCGTTTAGCAAGCGCTTTTTTGACTTGCCGCTGCGGTGGCGAACAGGGTGCGGCTGGCGAGCATGGCGCAGGCAACGGCGAGCAGACGGTCGGCGACGGAGCGAAGCGCGCGGGCATGCGAATGGCCGCGTTGGCGCAGGGCGGCGTATTTGGCGCGGCTTCGCGGGTCGTGCTGGATGGCGGTGCGCGCCCAATGATGGACGGCGTCGCTGAGGCGGCGATGACAAGCCCGGCGGCGCAGGACGATGCGGCGCTTGCCCGACTGCTTGGTCACCGGGGCGACGCCGGACAAGCAGCGCAGCGCCTGATAGTCTCGCTCGCGCAGGGCCTCGCCGGCCTCTGCGAGCAGCGTGGCGCAGACGATCCTTCCGATGCCTGGCAGGGATCTCAGGATGGTCACGTCACGCTGCTCTTGCGGCTGCCCCGGCGCGTCCTCCTCGGGCGCAGCGAGGCTGGCGAGCAGGCGATCGAGCTCGCCGTGCGCCTCTTTGATCTGGCGGCTGACGAGGCGCAGGCGGGGAATGAGCGTGCGGATGTGGGCGGTTGCCGCCTCGGTGGCGCCGGCGGCGACCTGGATGGGCGGCCGGCGGAGCTGCTTCAAGGCCTCGGCCGCATCGAAGCGGCGGATGCGATGCCGCTTGAGGAGCTTGGCGAGACTGGCTTGGCGGAGGCGGCGGGCCTTATCGGGCGTCGGCGCGCTCTCCCACAGTTGCAGGAACCATTCGGCGGCGAGATCATCGGCGAGCTCCAGCATGGCCGGGAAGTAGCGCCAGAGCTGGTCTCGCATGCGGTTGGCGAGACGGACCTGCTCGACGGTCAGTTCGTCGGCGATCCGCGACCATTCGCGCAGCTCGATGACCAGCGGATCGGCCGGCCGCAACGGACGCAGGCGCGGCCGGTCGGTCCTCAGCGCATCGGCCAGCACCTCGGCGTCGCGGCTGTCGTCCTTGGCGCCGGCCAGCGTGAAGCGGTCGCGGAAGCGGTCGAGCTGCTTGGGATTGACCGCGTAGACGGTGAAGCCGCGCTCCATGAGCGCCTCAACGACCGGCCCGTGCGGCACCTCGATGGCGACATGCACCGCTTGCGGCGCGGCGCCGCTCGCGGCGATCAGCCAGGCGCCCATCTCAGCCAGGCCCTCGCCGCCATGAGCGAAGCTGCGCACGCGCTTGCCGCGCCCCTGCGCATCCGACAGACAAACGACATGCGCCTGCGACGCCCAATCGACGCCGGCATACCAGATCGGCTGTTCTTCCATGCTCCTCTCCCTGTTCTCGCAACGAGCCCGCCGCGACGTCGGCCGATCCCTGTACTGGCGCTCAAGGGCGCGGTCTCCCCACTGGGCCTGCAATCGCAGCCGCCAGCCGGGGCACATGTCCGCGCGTGGTGCTCGCCGCTTTGACAGCGGCGGCGCTGGGGCGCTTCGGTCGCTCCCGGCCGGCCGGCCCCGGTCCTCCTGTCTGAGCCGATTCGCCGGACCCGCGAAGCCGCCCGCCCGCTACGGCGCCACGGAGGGCGCGCGTGCGGCCGGCTTCGCTTTCGCCGAGCCAAGCTTTGCAGGATCACCGGCCATCACCGGTACAGGGGCGCCTGGAGGCGCCACTTTTAAATTTGCGAGGCGTTGTTCAGGCGCTCCGCTCCCTCCTCAAGCGAGGAGGCCAAAAGGCTCTTTGATCACCTCGGGCCGATCAGGCCGCGGGACGATTTGGCGCGCCTTCCTCCCCCCTGGGAGGCAGGGCGGGATTTACGCCGATGCCGTGTCCCCCCGCCCGGCCTTGTTCCGCGCCGCCTGCGCCATAGAAACCTCTGATGTCGTCTCGTCGCGAGTCGGCACGGGTCGAGCTCGGGGGGCGGCGCTGCATTCTCGCAACGGACGGCATTCACGATCACGTCGGCTGGGCGTCTGCGGGGCGGCCTTCGCCATGCTCCTCTCCGGCTGCGCCGGGGTGCAGTCCGCGCTTGATCCGGCCGGCCGCGATTCCCGGCTGATCGCCGAGATCGGCTGGATCATGACGGCCGCCGGCGCAGCGATTTTTGTGCTGGTCCTCGCACTGCTCGCCTGGGCCATCTACGCCCCACCGCGGGCGCGCACCTGGCTGGGCAGCCGGGCCGTCGTCGTCTGGGGCGGCATCGCCTTTCCCGTCGTGGTGCTTACGGCCGTCCTGGTCTACGGCCTCGCGCTGGCCGGCGGCATGGTCAGGCCGCCCGCCGATCCGCTCCGCATCGCCGTCACCGGCGAGCAATTCTGGTGGCGCGTCCACTATCTTGGTGCCGGCGGCGGCCCAAAAGTCGCCTCGGCCAACGAGGTGCGCATCCCGACCGGCCGGCCGGTGGAGTTCCTGCTCACCAGCGCCGACGTCATCCATTCCTTCTGGATTCCAAATCTCGACGGCAAGCTCGACATGATCCCGGGCCGCGAGAACCGCCTCGTCCTGCAGGCATCGCGGCCGGGCATCTATCGCGGCCAGTGCGCCGAATTTTGCGGCCTGCAGCATGCTCTGATGGCCTTCGATGTCGTCGCCTATCAGCCACCGGAGTTCGCCGACTGGCTTGAAGCGGAGGCCCGGCCCGCCGCCGCTCCCGCCGACGATTTCCTGGCGCGCGGCCAAAAGGTCTTTTCGGAGAACGGCTGCGGCGCCTGCCATACGATCCGCGGCACCGACGCCGCCGGCACGATCGGCCCCGACCTCACCCATGTCGGCGGCCGGCTGAGCCTCGCCGCCGGCACGCTTGCCAACAACCCGGGCGCCTTCGCCGCCTGGGTGGCGCACAGCCAGGAAATAAAGCCCGGCAATCTGATGCCGTCCTTCGACATGCTCGCCGCCGAGGACCTGCGGGCGCTCGCCGCCTACCTGGAGAGCCTCAAGTGAGCCCCGAAGCGCTGCCCGCTCCCCTCCCCAACCCGACGCCGCGGCCGCCCGGCGAGCTGGAGGAGCTGGAAAAAATCTGGGAGCCGCCGCGCGGCTGGAAGATGCTCGGGGCCGTCAACAACACCTATATCGGCCTCTTCTACGTCGGCACGGCGATGTGGTTCTTCCTGCTCGCCGGCATCCTGGCGCTCCTCATGCGCACGCAGCTCGCCGTGCCGGGCAACGATTTCCTCAGCGAGGGCACCTACAACCAGGTCTTCACCATGCACGGCACGGTGATGATGTTCCTCTTCGCCGTGCCGGTGGTCGAGGCCATCGCCGTCTTCCTCCTCCCCAACATGCAGTCGGCGCGCGACCTGCCCTTCCCGCGCCTCTCCGCCTATGCTTTCTGGGCCTATTTCTTCGGCGGCAACGCTTTTTTCGCCAGCCTCTTCTTCGGCCTCGCGCCGGCCGGCGGCTGGTTCATGTATCCGCCGCTCACCTCCATCGAATTCTCGCCCGGCATCAACGCCGATTTCTGGCTGCTCGGCATCGGCTTCATCGAGATTTCCGCCATCGCCGGGGCGGTCGAGATCGTCGTCGGCGTGCTCAGGACCCGCGCGCCGGGCATGACGCTCGCCCGCCTCCCCGTCTATTCCTGGGCCATGCTGGTGTTCGCCGGCATGATCATCTTCGCCTTCCCGGCGGTGATCCTCTGCACGCTCCTTCTGGAGCTGGAGCGCGCCTTCGGCTGGCCCTTCTTCATCGCCGAGAAGGGCGGCGACCCGCTGCTGTGGCAGCACCTCTTCTGGTTCTTCGGCCACCCCGAGGTCTACATCATCTTCCTGCCCGCCGCCGGCATGGTGTCGATGATCGTGCCGACCATGGCGCAGGTGCCGCTCGTCGGCTACCGGCTCGTCGTCCTCGCCGTGCTCGGCACCGGCTTCCTCTCCTTCGGCCTGTGGGTGCACCACATGTTCGCCACCGGCCTGCCGCAGATCTCGATGAGCTTCTTCTCCGCGGCGAGCATGGCCGTGGCGATTCCCAGCGGCATCCAGATCTTTGCCTGGATCGCCACCATCGCCGCCGGCCGCATGCAGATGAAGACGCCGACCCTCTTCATCCTCGGCTTCTTCTTCATCTTCACGCTGGGCGGCCTGACCGGCGTGATGGTCGCCATGGTGCCGTTCGACTGGCAGGCGCACGACACCTATTTCGTCGTCGCGCACCTGCATTACGTACTGATCGGCGGCACGGTGTTTCCGCTCTTCGCCGCCTTCTATTACTGGGCGCCGATGGCGAGCAAGAACGCCATGTCGGAGCGCCTCGGCCGCTGGGTCTTCGGCCTGCTCTTCGTCGGCATCAACCTGACCTTCTTCCCGATGCACCTGACCGGCCTCATCGGCATGCCGCGGCGGGTCTACACCTACCCGGCCGATCTCGGCTGGGAACACCTCAACATGGCGTCGACAATCGGCGCCTTCGTCGCCGCCGCGGGCGTCGCGCTGTTCGTCTTCGACCTGGCGCGGAACTTCCGCCCGACCTTCGAGGACAACGCCGGCAATCTGTGGAATGCCGGCACGCTCGAATGGCTGCCGACCGACACCTACAACACCCGCAGCATTCCCCATGTGACCAGCCGCGAGCCGCTGTGGACGCAGCCGGGCCTGCCGGATGAGGTCGAGAGGGGCGCATGGTATCTCCCCGGCGCGCCGACCGGCGGTCGCGAAGCCATCGTCACCAGCCCGATCGACGCGCGGCCGCAATATGTCCTGAAAATCCCCGGCGAGCCGAGCTGGTCGAGCTTCATCGCGGCGCTGTTCACCGCCGCCTTCTTCCTGCTCCTGACGGTCCAGCTCTATACGATCGGCTTCGCCTGCGGCGTGATCGCCCTTATCGCCGTCTTCGTCTGGGTGTGGGACACCGATCCGGGACCGACGCGCCACCAGGTCGAGCTCGGCGGCGGCATCGCCGTGCCGGACTACATGACCGGCCCGTCCTCGCATTCCTGGTGGGCAACCATCGTCTTCATCCTTGTCGCCGCCTCCATCTTCGGCTGCCTGATCTTTTCGTATTTCTACCTGTGGACGGTGAACCCGGAGACCTGGCCGGCGGCGGGCCTGCTGCCGGACGCGACCTGGCCGGGCGCCGCCGCGCTCCTCTACATCCTGAGCAGCGCGCTCGTTGCGCTCGCCGGGCGGAAGCTCGCCGAAGGCGATCGCCACGGCCCCTGGGGCATTTTTCGTGTGCTCCTCGCCGCAGCCATCCCCCTCCTCGTGCTCGGATTTGCCGCCGATCTCTACGCTCAGCTGGGCTCCCGCCTGCGGCCGAGCGACAGCGGCTATGCCGCAATCGTCTACGCCTTTATTGCGCTGCAGAGCCAATACGTCATCGCCCTCGTCCTGATGGGCCTTTTCGTGCTCGCCCGGTCCGCCGCCAAAAAGCTCGACGGCGTGCGCCGTCAGACCTTCGACTGCACCATGCTCCTCTGGCACTATTCGGTGATCCAGGGTCTCGTCGCGCTCGCCGTCGTTCACCTCTTCCCTCGCGTTGCCGGGTGAACCAAATGGCGGCATTCACCCCCACCTTCCTCTACCTCACCGGCGGCCTGGTCATCTGGGCCGTCCGCTTCCTGGCGATCTACTCTCTCACCGGGCTCGCCTGTGCTCGCGGCTGGGTGGATCCGGCGGGCGGCTTCGGCGCTCTCCAGGCCGTCGTCGCTCTCTTCAGCCTCGTCGCGCTGGCCGGCTGCGCGGCCATCCTGCTTCGCGCCGGTGCGCATGTCAGGAACCGCGCTCCGGACGAGGCCGGGGAGAACGACCGGTTCATCCACTACGTGGCGGGCAGCGTCGCCGCCCTGGCGGCTCTGGCCATCGTCTATGAAGGCCTGCCGTTCCTTCTCATCCCGGTCTGCCAATGATTGCCCCGGCAGCCTTGGTCCTCGCCTTGCTGGCCGACGCATCGCCGGCTCTGGCGCATGGCGGCCACCCGGTCGCACCGGCGGAATTTTGGGCGGAATGGCGCCCCGATCCGCTGTCGTCCTTGCTGCTCGTCGGCCTTGCAGTGGCCTACGTCCTTGGCATCGCCCGGCTGTGGCGGCGGGCCGGATTCGGCCGCGGCGTCCGGCCGCTCGAAGCGCTCGGCTTCGGCGCCGGCATGGCCATGCTCGCCGCCGCGATCGTCTCGCCTCTGGACGCGCTCACCGGCACCCTGCTGACCGCTCACATGGTCCAGCACGTGCTCCTCGTTGCCGCCGCGCCGCCGCTCCTCCTGCTCGGCAGGCCCGACGCCGCGCTTGCCTTCGCGCTGCCCGGACCGGCGCGGCGCAACCTCTCTGGCTCCCTGCTCGGCGCGCTTGCCGCCATGCTGCGAAGGCTGGCCCGTCCCCTCCCGGCGGCGCTGCTGCACGGCCTGGCTTTGTGGGTCTGGCATGCTCCCGGCCCGTTCCAGGCCGCGCTGCAGAGCCGCTTCCTGCACGATCTCGAGCACGCCAGCTTCTTCGTCACCGCGCTCCTGTTCTGGCAAAGCGTCATCGTGGCGGCCCGCAGCCCCGCCACCCGCATTGCTGCGATTCTCGCCACGCTCGCCACGCTGATCCACAGCGGCCTTTTGGGCGCGCTGATCACGCTCACCGGCCGGCCCTTCTATCCCGCCTATGCCGGGGCCGAACTCTGGGGCCTCACGCCTATCGAGGACCAGCAGCTTGCCGGCCTGGTGATGTGGGTCCCCGCCGGCGCGATCTATCTCCTCGCCGGGCTTTTGCTTGCCGCGCGCCTGATCGGCTCCGAGGAGCCGTTCCGGGAACCGGGGCCCTTGGCTGAGCGTCAGGAGCCGCATGAGCCCGTCGCGCCGGCAACGGGTTGATTGCAAGAGCCCGATGCGCCTTCGCCTGTTTCGCAGATCGATGATTCTGGGCACGGCAGCCCTGCTGTTCGGCTGCGCCTCCTTGTTCGCCGGCGCCGTGACGGCGCAGCCGCAGCAGCCGGCAAAGCCGCCGGACGACGCTGACACCGCCGTCACCCCGCCCGCCAAGGCGCCGGAGGAAGGCCGGTCCAACGATCCGCCGGAAAAGGCGCTTTGCGCGCTGATCGAAGCCGCCGCCAAGGACCAAAAAATCCCGGTCGGCTTCTTCACCCGCCTCTTGTGGAAGGAAAGCCGTTTCGACAGCGAGGCGGTGAGCCCGAAGGGCGCGCAGGGCATTGCCCAGTTCATGCCGTTCACGGCCGCCGAGCGCGGCCTGCTCGACCCGTTCGACCCGTTCGCCGCTATCCCCGCCTCGGCGCATCTTTTGGCCGATCTCAGCGAAAAATTCGGCAATCTCGGCCTCGCCGCCGCGGCCTACAATGCCGGCGCGGAGCGCGTCGCCGACTGGCTCGCCGACGAGGGGAGCCTGCCCTGGGAGACGCAGGATTACGTCCTCTCCATAACCGGCGTGCCGGCGCAGACCTGGGCCGCGCCCGACGAAGCCGGCCCGCCCGCTGCGCTGCATCAGAAGGCGCCGGAAACCTGCCTGCAGCTCGCGGCGCTGCTGAAAGTGCCGGGCCGCGATCTCGGCCCGGAGATCGAGACGGCGCACGGCCCGTGGGGCGTCCAGGTCGCCGGCAATTTCTCGCGCGCGCGGGCGATCTCCGCCTATGCTGCCCTGCAAAAGCGCTATCCGGCGCTGCTCGCCGACAGGCCGCCGATGATCCTCTCCGCCCGCCTGCGCGGCCGCGGCACGCGCGCCATCACCCAGGTCCGCGTGCCCACTCAGAGCCGCGACGAGGCGGAGGCATTGTGCGCGAAACTCAAGTCGGCCGGCGCCAGCTGCATCGTGCTGAAGACGTCATAGCCAGCACGCCAGGACCGTCTCGGCGTCGGCGGTCTCGATCTGCTGGCTGAGGCGGTCGCGGTAGAATTTCAGCAGCGCGTCGTGCGTCTCGTCGGAGGACGAGCACAAGGCGTCGACCGGCAGCACGACCCGGTAGCCGAGATCCACCGCATCCATCACGGCGGCCAGCACGCACATGTCGGTCTCCGCGCCGCTGATGACCAGGCTGTCGGCGCCGCGCTCGCGCAGCGTCTGGGCCAAGTTCGTCCCGTGGAACGGCGAATAGAAATGCTTGTCGAGCACCGTGGCCGGCGGCGCGAGTTTGCCGAGCGGCTCGACCAGCTCCAGGAGCCGCCTGTCGATGCGGCCGACCGTAAGCTCCCGCCAGCGCTCCCAATATTTTCGCCAGGCGCCCGGCAGCTCATCCGGCTGGGCGGGCGGGATGAAGCGGGTGAAGATCGTCCGCTCGGCGTGCCGCTCGGCGATGGTCGCGACGACCGGCAGCACGCGCTTCATCCATGGCGTATGCCACGGCGTGTCCTCGGCGAAGAGGTTCTGCATATCGACGCAGAGATGGAAAGTGCGGTCCGTCAGCGGGCCGAAACGGAGGAGTTCGGAGGACATAGGCCGGGATAACGCCGGCCCGCGCGCTCCGATCCCCCTCAGGGGCGGTCGGCCGGGAAGGTGACCTGGAACGCCACCCCCGGCGAGCGCGGCTCGATCTCGATCGCGCCGTGGATCTGCCGGACCAGGCCGTCGATGATGCGAAAGCCCAGCGAGACGCCCTGCCGCTCGGCGAAATTGTCGGGCAGCCCGACGCCGCCGTCGGCCACGGAAAGCGCCGCCTGCCCGTCGGGCAGTCTCGCGAGGCTCACCTCGATCGTCCCGCGCCGCCCGGGATAGGCATATTTGATGGCGTTGGTGAGCAGCTCGTTGAGGACCAGCGCCACCGGCACGGCGCGGTCGTTGCCGATCGTCACCTTGTCGGCGCGGACGTTCACGACGATCGCGTCCTCCGCGGCCACGCCGGTTTGCTCGACCTCGCGGCAGAGAGTCTCCAGGAACACGTCAAGGTCGACCGAGCCTAGATCCTCGCTCAGATAGAGCCGCTCGTGCACCGCCGCGACGATCTGCAGCCGGGCCTGCGCCTCCTGCACCAGCCGCCGCACTTCGGCATCCTCGGAACGCCCGCCCTGCAACCCGAGCATGGACGAGACCAGCTGCAGATTGTTCTTGATGCGGTGATTGACCTCGCGGAGGAGCGTCTCCTTGCTGGCCAACGCCTCCTGCAGCTCGGCCTCGGCCTTCTTGCGGTTGGTGACGTCGAGCACCGTGCCGATCAGCCGCAGCGGCTTGCCCGTCTCCTCCTCGTAGAGCATGCGGCCGCGCGAGTTGATCCAGCGCACGTCCCCTCCCCGCCGCACGATGCGGTGCTCCAGGCGCAGCGCCCCGCCGGAAGCCGGGTCGAGCGTCTTCTGCAGCGAGTCGAGAACGCGGTCGCGGTCTTCCGGATGGATGCTCGCCCGCCAATGAACATAGGTGGCCGCGTCCTCGTGCGAGAGGCCCCAGATCTCCTTCTGCCGGTCCGACCAGCGCGTCTCGCCCGTCTCGACGTTCCATTCCCAGATGCCGAGGCCGGTCGCCTCGACCGCCAGCGCCAGCCGCTCGCGGTCGTAGGTGGCCTCTTCCGCCCGCGCCCGCTCCGCTGCGGCGCGCTCCTCTGCCTCGCGGCGGGCGGCTACCCGCTCCGTTACGTCGATGGCGAAGGTCAGGATGCCGCGCTTGGCGGCAATGCCGTCCGCGACGGGAAAATAGGTGATGTCCCAGTACATCGCCGATCCGCTGGAAGTATCGCGAACCGGCGATTCGGACACCGAAGCCACGCAAGAATCCGCCAGGACCCGATCGCGGATGGCATATGTCTGCGGTCGGAGCGCTGCGCCGAACAGATCCTTGAGGCGGCGGCCGGCCGGATCGCCGGAATCCGGCACCAGGGCCCGGCGGTAATGGGAGTTGGCATAGACGAAGCGGTGATCCGTTCCGGTGGTGATGCAGATGGCGACCGGGATGTTCTCGAAAAGCTGCAGGAGCGCCTGCGAGCTGAATGCCAGGCCGGACTCGCTGAGCCGCACGCCCGCCAGGACGCCGGCTCCAGGAATGTGAGTTCCGCCGCCCTCCACGCGCCTCGTCCGCCATGCCCGGACCCAAGGGAGCGCGCCGCCGCCCGATTTGCAACCTGAAAAGCAAAAACGTCGGCAAGTTCTGGTGAATTCCGCCGGAAGCCCCCCGCCGGTGGGCCCGAACGGAGCGAACAAACCGCGCGAGGATGCCTGCTCTTAATCGGTTCGGCGCTTCCTCTTTCTAGAGGATGGCATGTTCGGGCGATGTTCGGCATCGAGGATTTTCGCCGAAAGCTGAAAGCCAGCTGGACGATATAGGAATTCCTTCACCCGAACATCGCGGCGCGGCGACGGCGCGGCGACGGCGTAATTAGAGCCCGAACGGATAGGTCTCCGGCGTGCCCGCGACGGGCCTGGCCGGGAGCGGCGTCACCGGGCTGGTGACCTCGAACCAGACATAGCGGTCGAACTGCTGCGGCAGGCTGGCCTCGAAATAGTGGCTCACCAGCTCCGTCTCCGGCCGGTAGATGACGCCGATCGCGCGCTCCAGCCGCGGCCTGAGCAGGCTGTGCCCGACGTCCCTCTCCTTCTCTTCGGCCAGATGGAGAAACAGCCCGGGAACGCCGGCGTCGCGGAACAGCGCCTCGTAGCTCTCCGCATGCGCCCGCCGCACGTTCTTGATCTCCATCGGCCCGTCCCAGTCGGTCGCCGCGGCGACCTGGCCGCGGTCGGTGCCGAAGCCGACCAGGATGGCCCGGTCGCCGAAGCGCTCGCGGGCGAGGTGGCCGATGTTGATCTCGCCGCGGACGAGCCCCATCTCGGTCGCCGCGGCGTTGCCCACATGCGAATTGTGCGCCCACACCACCGCCTTGGCGCCCGGCCCGCGCGCCTGCAG
Organism: uncultured Alphaproteobacteria bacterium; assembly: GCA_963846475.1. Classification (GTDB taxonomy): domain Bacteria; phylum Pseudomonadota; class Alphaproteobacteria; order Rhizobiales; family Afifellaceae; genus DASWJZ01. The sequence goes on from CAWJVZ010000004.1 coordinate 2,263,196, forward strand.
CACGCGCTCCAGCGTCTCGAACATGTGGGTGTCGCGCTGGTTCCAGGAATTCGGCGTAGCCGTAATACATTGTGCGGTAATAGATTTCCGCCGCCGCGACGAGCCGGGCATTGCCCTCCGCGTCGAGGTAGGCATCGCGGTCCTCGGCGAGATATTCCATCCGGCGGGTCAGGAGGTCGCGCAGCATCTCCAGGACGGGGGCCTCGCAGCGGCGGTTGCCCTCCAGCAGGGCCGCGCGGCCGTAGGCGGCCGGATCCTTCTGCCAGGGCGTGAGGCAGCCGTAGCGTTCGCGCGCCACCCGTGCCGCCTCCGGATCGACCTTCTCCAGGTAGTCGATCACAGCGGCGATGGACGCCGACAGGCCGTAGAGGTCGAGGCCGTGGAAGGAGGCCCGCTCAGCTCGCCGGCCGGTCGGCATTCCAGCCGCGCAGCCACTCGATGAAGGCCAGCACCTCCTCGTTCCGCCACATCCAGGTGGGAAAGCGCGCGAAGGCGGGCTCGATGTCGCCGCCCGGCTCGCGATGGCGGACATAGCGGTCGATGCGGGTGGCGTCCGGCCAGTCCGCCTCGACGGCGACGACGTTGAAGCCGTGCCTCTCGATGAGCCGCCGGGTCATCGCGGCGCGGGCGCGATAGAATTCCGAGGTGCCGTGCGAGGCTTCGCCGATCAGCACCACGCGCGCATCGCCAACGTCGTCGATGAGCGAAGCCACGTCGTCGCCGTCGATCGACTGCAGCGCCTTCCCCGCAGCGGCGATCGCCCGCGGCAGGGATTCTGCGGGAATGAGCCGCGGCGCGGCACCGCCGCGGCGTTCGGCGCGCCGGTGCGGTCCGCCCCGCTCCAGCTCATGCTCCAGCCAGCCCTCCTCGCCCATCAGCGGCACGAAACGGACCGCGCCGAGATCCTCCTCCTCGAAGGCGTCGCCGCGCCGCGTGATGACCCGCAGCTCCTGGTGCGAGTTGACGCTCACCGGGATGACCAGGCGCCCTCCGTCCGCCAGCTGGCGCTTCAGCGAATCCGGCGGGGCGGGCGCCCCCGCGGCGACCAGGATGGCCTTGAACGGGGCCCGTTCGGGCACGCCGCGCGTGCCGTCCCCCGCGACGACGACGACGTTGTGGTAGCCGAGCCGCCGCAGCACCTCGCGCGCGCCGGCGGCCAGTGCCCTGTGCCGCTCGATGGTGATCAACTCGCCGGCGAGCTCGGCGAAAACGGCCGCCGCATAGCCGGAGCCGGTGCCGACCTCCAGGACGCGATCCGCAGGGTCGATCTGCGCGGCCTCGGCCATCAAGGCGACGATGTACGGCTGCGAGATCGTCTGCCCCTCGGGGATGGGCAGGGGGCTGTCGTCGTAGGCGAATTCGGCGAGGTCGGCGGGCACGAAGGCGTGGCGCGGCACCCGCTCCATTGCCGCGAGTACCCGCTCGTCATGGATGCCGCGGGCGCGGAGCTGCCGCTCCACCATGCGGCGCCGTTCGGCTTCGTATCGGTCGGTCATCGGGCTCGCCCGGCCTCGAAGGCGCGATTCCCTGCCCGGCTTAGTAACGGCACCCGGCCTCGCCCGTTCCTCGGCCCGGCCGTAAAATCCCGCTCAGGGGAACAGCCGCGTTCTGGCCCATCCGCCATCTTCCGTCCGGGCAAAGCGGACGCGATCATGCAGGCGGAAGGCGCCGTCGCGCCAGAATTCGATCTCCTGCGGCACGATGCGAAAGCCCGACCAGTGCGGCGGGCGGGGAATGGTGCCAGCGGCGAAGCGGGCCGTGTAGCGCGCCACCTCCTTCTCCAGCGCAAAGCGGCTCTCCAACGGCCGCGACTGTCGGCTCGCCCAGGCGCCGATCCGGCTGAGCCGCGCGCGCGTCGCGAAATAGGCGTCCGCCTCTTCCGGCGTGACCGGCTCCACCGCGCCGCGCGCGCGCACCTGCCGGCGCAGCGATTTCCAGTGGAAGCACAGCGCTGCCTTCGGCACCGCGGCGAGTTCCTGTCCCTTGCGGCTCTCCAGGTTCGTGTAGACGACGAACCCGTCCTGCTCGAAACCTTTAAGCAGAACCATGCGGACGTCGGGCAACCCCGTTTCGTCCACCGTAGCGAGGGCCATCGCGTTCGCATCGTTGGGCTCGCTCGCGGTCGCCTCCTGCAGCCATGCGGCGAAGAGCGCGAACGGGTCCGGCTCCGCGAAGAGGTCACCTGTTGTTAACTTTGCGACCGCATCCTGAATTTCGGCGGTCTCGTTGCCGTCAGCCATCCCAGCGGTCCGCATCTTTGTTGCGTCCTCTTTATACCGGCCACTTGCCGCGCGCGAGCATACTCTGGGTCGCCCTCCTGGCCGGCTCGCTCATGCTTGCGGGCTGCTCCATGTCCGTCCCGCTGCTGGGCTCCAATGACGCACCGGCCACCACGGGATCGATCGCCGCTCCGGTCGACGTGCAGAAGCCCCTGCCGCAGACGCTCGCTTATTCCGACGCGGCGAAGATCGGCCAGGCGGCGGCCGCCACGCTGTGGCAAGCCGAGGGCGGCGAGCGTGCTGACTGGGTGAACTCGGCAACCGGCTCTTCCGGCACGGTGGAGGCCAGCGGCAAGCCGGACGAAACCGCGGGGAAACAGCTCTGCGGCGCTTTCAACACGCTTGTGACGAGCATCGGCGGCGTGCATCAATATTCCGGAAAGATCTGCCGGGCCGAGAACGGCCGCTCGATCGTGGCGATCGATCCGCCCGAGGAAGCTCGCCGCTCCTGACCGGTGGAACTCGCCGCACCGCCGCACCATATTGGAGCGGTCGAATTTTCTAACCTTCCATACCGGATGAACTGCAATGCGCGATCCATATGACGTGCTCGGGGTCGGCCGGTCTGCAAGCGAGGCCGAGGTCAAGCGCGCCTATCGAAAGCTCGCCAAGGTTAACCACCCCGACCGGCACAGCGGGGATGCCAAGGCGCAGAAGAAGGCGCAGGCGAAGTTTTCTGAGATCAATTCGGCCTACGAGATCCTCGGCGACAAGGACAAGCGCGGCCAGTTCGATCGCGGCGAGATCGACGCCGAAGGCAAGCCGCGCTTCCAGGGTTTTGAAGGCTTTCGCGCCGGCCAGGCCGGCCAGGGCGCGCATGGCGGCTTCGAGAATATCGATCCGCGCGCCTTCGCCGATATTTTCTCCGGGCTCGGCGGCGGGGGTGGGGCCCGCCGGTTCCGCTTCTCGACGGGCGGGCCGGGCGGCGGCCGCCGAGTCGAGACGGGCGGCTTCGAAGGCGACGAGGATCTCCTCGGCTCCATCTTGGGCGGGCTTGGCGGTGGACGCGGCCGGGGGGGTCGGACCGGAGCTCCAGGCGCGCCCGGCGCCGAGACGCGCGCCGACGTCGCCGTGACGCTGGAGGACATCGCTGCCGGCCGGAAGCCGAAGGTCACGCTGCCGTCGGGCAAGACCGTCCAGCTCACGCTGCCGAAGGGCGTCGCCGACGGCCAGGTGATCCGCCTGCAAGGCCAGGGCCAGGCGTCGCTCTCCGGCGGCGCGCCGGGCGACGCGCTGGTCACGGTCCGCTTCGTCCCGCACCCCCTCTACAAGGTCGAGGGGTCCGATCTCCGGCTCGATCTGCCGGTCAGCCTGGACGAGGCGGTGCTCGGGGCAAAGATCGCCGTCCCGACGCTTTCCGGCAAGGTGCAGGTGACGGTGCCGCCGCATTCGAGCAGCGGACGCGTGCTCCGCCTCAAGGGCCGCGGCCTGCCCAAACCGGCCGGCCATGGCGACCTCCTCGTCACCCCGCGCATCGTGCTGCCGGACAAGGCCGACGGCGAGCTCGACGCGCTCATGCGCCGCTGGCGCGACGAGAAGCGGCCGAGCCCGCGCGGCGCACTGTTCGACTGAGCCGGCCGCCCGAAACCGCACCACGAGCGTGCGCCCGACGGGCTCCGTTCTTCGAGATAGAAGTGGATGGCGTCGATATCGGCGAGCGCTTGCGCCCGATATCGCAGCTTCATGCGAGGCCGTGGCGCTTCCAGAACGCCTCGACCTCCTCATCGGAGGCGAGCGGCCCGCGGCGGGCCGCATCGATGGCGGCGCGCTCCTCATCGCTCAGGCGATAGACACCGCTGCGCCGCGCCTCGATTTCGCGGGCGAGTTCGGAGAGTTCCTCCTGGTCCTCGGCCGGCCAGGACGCCACCCGCTCCAGGATGGACTTCACCGCAGGGCTCATGACCGCGACATAGCGCGAAACGCACGCGAGTTCCACGGCGAGCGAGGCCGGCTGGAACGGCGACATCGGGCGCCGCCCCCGGTGCATGGAAAGTTGGTCGAAATGCTACCGACGACATCATGGAACTTTGGCTACGCCATCTCTCCCTCTTCAGTGACCACCCCGAAAAGCCCGGCATCTATCCTAGAAAGTGGCCCGACCGAGACGAGGCGGCTGTCCGAGAGACATTCGAAAGCTTCTACGGGACCATGGCTTTTTACGACCTGACGCGGCAGTGGATTCTCATGGACGGTCCGTTCGTCTTCGATTACCGCTGGCTAATGGAGAATTACTCCCAGGAGAGAGTCGAGGCCTGGGCGAACGACACCTTCAAGCAGGTTTATGGCCTCACGCTTGATGCATTTGAAATCCTTCCAATAGAGCCCAATTAGGTACGCCATACTGCGCTGCAAGTCTGGGGGAGCGGCCGTCGCCCTGCAGGCAGGCGACGGCGGTCCGTGCTATACCGACCGGTGCCGTGGCACGCTGACCGCCGCGAGTCAGGCCAATAGCCAGTTAGGCGTCACTACGCGCATCCTTTGAACGCAGGTCCGAATACCTCCGAGACAGGGAACATGAGAGCACTTGTCTTCAAACGTTATGGCGGACTCGATCAGATCGCGTTTGCCGATATTCCTCGGCCAGTGCCCAAGCCGGACGAAATACTCGTTCAGGTCCAAGCTGCCGGCTTGAACCCGGTCGAGAACAAGATCCGGAGTGGAAAGATGAAGGCGGTCGTCCGGTTTCGGTTACCGGCCACGCTGGGCAGCGATTTGGCGGGTGTCGTGGTGGAGGTGGGTGGTAGTGTCACTCGCTTCAAACCCGGCGATGCTGTCTTCGCCAGCATCGATGGGCTGCGCATGGGCGCTCTCGCTGAGCTCGCGGTCGTAATGGAGAACGCCGCCGCGCTCAAACCGGCGCACCTGGACTTCGTGCAAGCGGCCGCCATCCCGATGGTCGGACTCACGGCGTGGCAAGCGCTGACGGAGCGTGCCCACGTCAAGCCCGGCCACAAGGTGTTCATCCCCGCGGGCGCCGGCGGCATTGGCACGTTCGCCATCCAGCTCGCGAAATACCTCGGAGCCCAGGTGGCGACGACGACCAGCGCCGGCAATTTGGATCTGGTGCGGAGCCTGGGAGCCGATGAGGTGATCGATTACCAGAAGCAGAAATTCGAGGATGTGCTGCGGGATTACGACGTCGTCTTGGACACCCTCGGGGGCGAATCGCTTGAGAAATCCTTCCAGATTCTGAGGCCCGGGAGCATCGTCGTCTCGATCGTCGGGCCACCTGACGCCGCGTTCGGTCGGACGCGGGGCATGAACTTTCTCATGGTGTTCGCGCTGTGGCTGCTGAGCTATAGGACGCATCGCCTCGCCAAGAAGCGAGGCGTCGAGTATTCATTCCTGCTTATGACCCCAGACGGTAGCCAGCTCGCTGAGATCGGCGAGCTTCTCAAAGTGCAGAGCATTCGGCCGGTGATCGACAAGATATTTCGCTTCGATCAAGCTAAGGAGGCGCTTGCGTATCTCGAGATGGGCCGTGCCAAAGGCAAGGTCGTTGTCCAGATGACGTGACCGCGGCCACGGCTACCGACCAACGGTGAACTACCGACATCGTCGCCGGCGAGGAGATCACCGTCAGGGCGCGGTCACTAAGCCAGAAGAAATGCCTGGCTGCTGAGTTGGCGCAAGCAAGGCCGCCGACAACAACAATGAGCAAAGCGACACCACGATTGAGAAGAGGAAGAGCGGCTTGGCCTCGCTTCAGCCGTTGCGGTAGAGAAAGCTGTAGGCGTTGATCGCCGGCACGCCGCCGAGGTGGGCGTAGAGGACGCGCGAGCCCGCCGGGATCTCGCCCTTGCCGATCATGTCGATCATCCCCTGCATCGACTTTCCCTCATAGACGGGGTCCGTCATCATGCCTTCCAGCCGCGCCGCCAGCCGGATCGCCGCGCTGGTCTCCGCCGAAGGCAGCCCGTAGGCCGGATAGGCGTAGCGGCGATCGAGCACGACGTCCTCCGCCGCGATCGGCCGGCCGAGTTCGACCAGCTCCGCCGTCGCCCGAGCGATCCGCAGGACCTGCGCGTGCGTCTCGTCCGGCTTAGCGGAGGCGTCGATGCCGATGACCCGGTCGGCGCGGCCGTCCGCGGCGAAGCCGACGACCATGCCGGCCTGCGTGCTGCCGGTCACCGAGCAGACGAAGAAATAGTCGAAGCGAAAGCCGAGCTCCCGCTCCTGCGCCCGCACCTCGTCGGCGAAGCCGACATAGCCGAGCCCGCCGAGCCTGTGGTCGGAGGCGCCCGCCGGTATCGGGTAGGGCTTGCCGCCGCGCCGGCGCACATCCTCCAGCGCGTTCTCCCAGCTCTCCTTGAAGCCGATCCCGAAACCCTCGTCGACCAGCTCGACCTCGGCCCCCATGACGCGGCTCATCAGGATATTGCCGACCCGGTCGTAGACGGCGTCGGAATAATCGACCCAGTTCTCCTGGACGAGCCGGCATCTCAGCCCGAGCTTGGCCGCCACGGCGGCGACCTGCCGCGTATGGTTGGACTGGATGCCGCCGATGGTGACGAGCGTGTCGCAGCCCTGTTCCAGCGCCTCCGGCAGCAGGTATTCGAGCTTCCGAACCTTGTTGCCGCCGAACGCCAGTCCGCTGTTGCAGTCCTCGCGCTTGGCAAAGATCTCGACCTTGCCGCCTAGATGTTTTGAGAGGCGCTCCAGCTTTTCGATCGGCGTCGGGCCGAATGTGAGCTTGTGGCGGGGAAAGCGGTCGAGCCTCATGTGTCCCTCGTAGCCCGGATGGAGCGCAGCGAAATCCGGGAACCACCGTGGAGACTATCCCGGATTGCGCTTCGCTCCATCCGGGCTACGGGGGGTCAACCGGTCGCCGGTCCGAGCGAGACCGGCGGGACGGAGTCCGCGGGAACGAAGAAGTCGGGCTGCAGCGCCCGGCTCGGATCGACACGGTAGCGGTCGAGGTCAGTCACGCCCTCGGAGATGAGGAACGTGTCGTCGATCAAAAAATTGCCGGAAAAGTCCCGGCTCGGCTTGTTGAAGACGAGGTAGGCGGCATCCGCCAGGATTTCCGGCGTGCGCGACGCCTGGACCATCTCCTCGCCGCCGAGCAGGTTCTTCACCGCGGCGGTGGCGATCGTCGTCCGCGGCCACAGCGCGTTCACCGCGATGCCGCGGGAACGGAACTCTCCGGCAAAGCCCAGCGCGCAAAGGCTCATGCCGTATTTGGCCATGGAATAGGCGAGGTGCGGAGCGAACCAGCGCTCCTCCAGGGCAAGCGGCGGCGACAGCATCAGCACATGCGGGTTCGCAGCCTTCTCCAGGTGCGGCAACGCGTATTTGGTCACCATGTAGGTGCCGCGCGTATTGATCTGGTGCATCAGGTCGAAGCGCTTCATCTCCGTCCGCGGGGTCTCGGTGAGCGAGATCGCCGAGGCATTGTTGACGACGATGTCGATGCCGCCGAACATTTCCGCCGCGTGCCCCACTGCATATTTGACGGCTTCCTCGTCGCGGATGTCGGTGCCGATCGGCAGCGCCTTGCCGCCGGCCTCCTTGATCGCCTCGGCGGCGCTGTGGATGGTGCCTTCCAGCTTCGGATGCGGCTCGGTCGTCTTGGCGGCGATGGCGATGTTTGCCCCGTCGCGGGCCGCCCGGAGCGCGATGGCGAGGCCGATGCCGCGCGACGCGCCGGTGATGAAGAGCGTCTTGCCCGCAAGGCTCATGATTTTCCCTTCTGCAGGAAGGCGGCAAACGCGGCCTGCGCTTCGCGCGAGGCGAGGCGCTCGGCAAAGACCTCCGCCTCCTTTTCGATCCGCGCCAGGATCTTTACCGAGTCGCCCTTCAGAAGCCGCCGCGCGGCGAGCACCGCCTCGCGCGGCTTCGCCGCCAGCGCGCGGGCGGCGGCAAGGATGGCGGCTTCGATCTCCGCCGGCGCGACGATCGCGTTGACCAGCCCGGCGAGAAGCGCCGCCTGCGCGTCGAACTGCCGGCCCATGACCAGGAGCTCGAAGGCGCGTGCGTGCCCCATGACCGTAGGCGCAAGCAGGCTCGATCCAGCCTCCGGCACCAGGCCGAGATCGGTGAAGGGCGTGTGGAAAACTGCGCGCGGCGTGGCAAGCACGTAGTCGCAATGCATGATCGTGGTGGCGCCGACGCCGACAGCGAGCCCGTCGACGCCGGCGAGGAGCGGCCGGTCGGAGGTGGCGAGCGCCCGCAGGAAGCGCAGCACCGCATCTCCGACGCCGCGGCCTTCCGACGTGACCCGGATAAAGTCGGCGATGTCGTTGCCGGCGGTAAAAATTCCGGGCGAGCCGAGGAAGACGCAGACGCCCACCGCTTCGTCACGGCTCGCCGCTTCCAGCGCGTCGGCGAGCGCGTCGTACATGGCGCTGGTGATGGCGTTCTTCTTCTCCGGCCGGTCGAAGCGCAGGATTTGCACCGCTCCGTCGCGCTCGACCCGGGTTTCCGCCATGCGTCAGCCTGCGAGCAGCGCCGGGTCGAGGTCGAGCACGGCTTCCGCGCCGTCCACCACAGCGGTGCGGAGGGCTGCCGTTTCCGGCGCGAGGTGCTCGGCGAAATATCGGGCGGTGGCGATCCGAAGCGTTGATTCTGCGGAGGAATCGGCAAGCGAGGCGAGCGCGCCCTTGGCGAGGTAGGCGCCGCCGGCGGCGAGGCCGAAGAGGCGGAGATAAGGGGTGGCGCCGGCGAGCGCCTCGGCCTGTTTGCCGGCGGCGAGCAAAGCCAGGAGGTGCTCCGTCGCGGCTTCCAGGTCATCGAGCGAGGCGGCGAGACGGCTGCCCATCCGGCCGAAATCGGGCCGGTTCTCGGCCCGGCTCCGCTCGGCTATGTCCCTCAGTTCCTTGATGTATTCGCGCACCTCCGCGCCCCCGGAGAGCGGCAGCTTGCGGGTCACCAGGTCGATCGCCTGGATGCCGTTGGTTCCTTCGTAGATCGACGCGATGCGGCAGTCGCGGAGCGTCTGGGCGGCGCCGGTTTCCTCGATGAATCCCGCGCCGCCGTGCACTTGCACGCCGAGCGATGCGACGTGGAAAGCGGCGTCGGTCGCGAATGCCTTGGCGACCGGCGTCAGCAGCTCCGCGCGCATGCGCCATGCCGCTGCGCGGTGCCCGCCCGGCGCTGCGTGGGGCTTTGGCGCATGCATGTCGGCGGCGAAGGCGCAGGCGTAGCAGATGGCCCGCGAGGCGGCGGTGAGCGCCCGCATTTCCATCAGCATCCGGCGCACGTCGGGGTGCAGCGCGATCGGGCTCATCCCCTCGCCCGAAGAGCCCGGCGCCCGCCCCTGCCGCCGCTCCTGCGCATAGGTTGTGGCCCGCTGCAGCGCCAGCTCGGCCTGGCCGACGCCCTGGATGCCGATCATCAGGCGGGCATTGTTCATCATGGTGAACATGCAGTTGAGGCCGCGGTTCTCCTCTCCGACCAGCCAGGCCAATGCGCCGGGCCCGCCGAAGCGGCCGTCGCCGTAGATCATCGTGCAGGTCGGCGAGCCGTGGATGCCCAGCTTGTGCTCCAGGCCGGAGCAGAAGAGATCGTTCCGCGCGCCCAGGCTGCCGTCGGCGTTCACCAGAAATTTCGGCACGAGGAAAAGCGAGATGCCGCGGCTGCCGGCCGGCGCATCGGGAAGCCGCGCCAGCACGAGATGCACGATGTTCTCGGCCAGATCGTGCTCGCCATAGGTGATGAAGATCTTTTGGCCGAACAGGCGGTAGGTGCCGTCGCCCTGCGGCTCGGCGCGGGTGCGGAGCGCGCCGAGATCGGAGCCCGCCTGCGGCTCGGTCAGATTCATCGTCGCCGTCCACTCGCCGGAGACCAGGCGCGGCAGATAGGCCGCCTTCAAGGCGTCCGTGCCGTGCTGCTGCAGCGCGTCGAGCGCGCCCATCGTGAGGAGCGGGCAGAGCGCGAAGGACATGCAGGCGCCGTTCCACATCTCCTGGGTGGCGGCGGAGAGGATCAGCGGCAGGCCCTGGCCGCCGATCTCTTCGGGCGCGGCAATGCCGGTCCAGCCGGCGCCGACCCAGGCGCGATAGGCCTCCTGCCAGCCGGGCGGCGTGACGACGGCGCCATCCTCCAACCGCGATCCCTGCAGGTCGCCGACCCGGTTGAGCGGCGCCATCTTTTCGGCGGCAAAGCGCCCGGCCTCGGCGAGCACGGCGTCCATCACGTCCTCGCTGAGGCCCGGAAAGCGGCCGTCGCGGAGCGCCTCGCCGAGCCCGGCGACGTGTTTCAGCGCAAAAGCCATTTCGGCGACGGGCGCGCGGTACATGCGTCCTCCTCCCCTCCCGCTTCTAGCACAGCGCGCTTGACGCAAAAGACCGCTCAAGCGAAAGGCCGCTGTCCTATCAGACGCTAGTCACCCCTTTGCGCCGCATCAGCCTCGACGACGACAATCTTTCCGCTGCCGTCGCGGAGGCGGCGGAGGTGCTGCGCGCCGGAGAGCTTGTGGCGCTGCCGACGGAGACCGTCTATGGCCTGGCCGCCGACGCCGCCAACGGCGAGGCCGTGGCCAAAATCTTTGCCGCCAAGCAGCGGCCACGCTTCAACCCGCTCATCTGCCACGTCACCGGCCTGGAGATGGCGGCCCGCTACGGCGTCCTCGACAAGCGTGCAGAGGGACTGGCCCAAGAATTCTGGCCAGGGCCGCTGACTCTGGTCGTGCCGCTCGCGGCCGGCGCGCCGGTGCATCCGCTGGTCACCGCCGGGCTGCGATTCTGTCGCGCTCCGCGCCCCGCGTGGGCCCGCCCAGGCGGTCATCGCGGCGTTCGGCGGCGCGCTTGCCGCGCCGAGCGCCAACCGCTCCGGCCGGCTCAGCCCGACCCGCGCCGGGCATGTCGTCGACCAGCTCGGCGACGCCGTTTCTCTGGTGCTCGACGCCGGGCCGTGCGCCGTGGGCGTGGAATCGACCATCGTCTCGCTTGTCGGAAAAACGCCGCTTCTGCTGCGGCCCGGCGGCGTGCCGGCCGAGGCGATCGAGGCGGCGCTCGGCACGAAACTGGGGCGGGCCGCCGCCGGCGACCCGGTCATCGCGCCGGGCATGCTCTCGGGCCATTACGCGCCGGGCCTGCCGGTCCGGCTTGACGCAAGCTCCGTAAAACCCGGCGAGGCGCTGCTCGCCTTCGGCAACCCCAAAATTCCCGGCGCCGGCCGGGCGGTCGCTGTCCGCAACCTCAGCCCCGCCGGCGACCTCGTCGAGGCGGCGGCAAACCTCTTTGCCCACCTCGCCGAGCTCGACGCCTCCGGCGCCGCCGCCATCGCCGTCATGCCGGTCCCGGAGCTCGGGCTGGGCGAGGCGATCAACGACAGGCTGACGCGGGCGGCAGCGCGGAAGCCCTCGTAACCGCCGTCGCAAACTGGTGAATGACAGAGGTCCTCCCGTAACGAGCCCAGGGCGATCGCATATGGTGCGCCTCCTCTCCCCCGTGGGGAGAGGCCGAGTCCGCGCGCAGCGCGGAGCCGGGTGAGGGTTCTGGCGCTGAGCTCTACGATCTTGTCCCTCACCCGGTCGCTTCGCGACTCGGCCTCTCCCCGGAAGGGCCTGTTGCGAAATAGAACAAGGTTCTCGTTTCGATTCCCGCAACAGTCCCCGGAGGGGAGAGGAAAGTGTCCCTGTCCGAGCCAAATGCGATTGCCTGCTGTTGCGAGCGGGGGGTCGAAACCCAGCGAACAATCGGGGCTCCCGCCCGCGATGTTTCACGTGAAACAATTCCTATAGTGTCCGGTTGCCGTTCAGCTTTCCGGAAAAATCCTCGATTCCGAACAATGCCGAACATGCGCATGCTCTAGAACGAGCAAGCGCCGAACCGATTAAGAGCAGCGATCCTCGCGCGGTTTGCTCGCTCCGTATCCGGCCAGACGCTTCGCGGCCGAGAAACTCAGTCACGGGGCCGCCCGCCTATGAACATGCTGACGGATGCGGCTTGGCACGCATTTCAACAAGGTTGTAGAAGATTCTGTCTTCAACTCCTCGTTATTGGCCTTGGCGCCGCTCACCGCCGTCGCTACGTTACAGCCCAGGATAGCTGGGAGAAACGGGATGCTAAGAGACAATACCGCCTCGACCCGACAAGCATGGGAGAGTGGATCCTAGTGCTGTTTTCGGCACTGAGCGCCGTTGATGCTGCTGTTCGCCTGGCCCCGAAGGTCCGCCGCTGTTTTAAGGACCTGCGGCAACGCTTACGGGATCGCGATCCAGGCGATCGGTGAAAGCTAGCGTAGTTCCTGACCGAACAAAGTATGCCCCGGTCGAAAGGCCGGGGCTTTCCTTTAAGGAGAGTAAGTGTTTGAAGGAGTTCGCTACTCCATTGCGCTTCAGAAGCTCGTGGCTTCGAGACGGGACGTGTATGCCGCGTGTAAATCTGGCTATGCCAAGGCGAAGGGCCGCAGGTGACCCTGAGGGAAGACCTAGAGGCGGTTTTATTCCTAAACACCTCCTATCTTGAGCTATAGGGGAGACCACAACTTTGGCATTTGGTAGTCTGCCACGGATTTATCCTCAAACAGCTGCTACACTGCCATAGCTTAATATCCCGATCGCTATTATATCGGCCCCCGCACTTAGAGCAGTAGTTCTTCTCCCAAGCGTTTATTTCACCGCATGTGCATTTCCACACAGTGTAGTCAGCCATTGTTTCCTCCGTTCGTTGTCACTCCTTGCACATAGATTCGTGCGCGTCTCCTGCGAGCTGTGCGCCAGAAAGGGACGCTACCGCTTGGCGAGGCTCGCTGCCAAATATGGGCGGGAGATCCCCTTGGATGTCCTACTAGTGCATTTAACGGCCGGCGCGGACGGCACGGCATCCATATCGGGCCGGCTGCAAGGCGAATTTCAGCGACCTTGATCCGCCTCGACAGCCACCGGACAACCCTCCGCTAACGCTCAAGCTCGTGGCCGGTGGAAAGCGATGACCCAACTCGCCGCGACTATTCCGACTGTAATCACGAGGGCCACGATCGCGGGAAACCCGCTCGCACCTCCCTCGAACAGTTCCCCGAACGCGTATGAAAAGCTGATGGTGAGGCATCTCGGTTCCCCTGAACCCTAGAGCCTGCTCATGGATGACAGAAACTCTGGTCAATCAACCGGAAAATTTAGGTTGGAGCGCTCCGCGGACCAGGGGCCTTGAAGCCAACCACGCTTCCGGAGTGCAATTAACTGCACTAGCTCAGGTCCAAAATATCCGCGCAACAAGAATGAGACCCCCGCGATGCGTCTCAAGCCCCTCTACCCTGGCGCGCCGGCATGATCGGCCTCGCCGACATCGAGGCGGCGCGGCTGCGCATCGCCGGCTCCGTGCGGGCCACGCCGGTGGTGCCGCTGACGGCGCTGAATTCGCCGCCGCCGACGGCGGCGCGCGTCACGCTGAAGCTGGAATGCCTGCAGGTGACGGGGTCGTTCAAGGCGCGCGGCGCCATGAACCGCCTCCGCGGCACGCCCCCCGAGGATGCTGCGCACGGCATCGTCACGGCGTCCGGCGGCAATCACGGCCTCGCCGTGGCGCGCACCGCCTTCGCCGCGGGCGTGCCCTCGACGATTTTTGTGCCGGCCGGCGTGTCGCCCGCCAAGGTCGCCAAGATGAAGGAGTGGAACGCCCGGGTCGAGGTCGTCGGCGACGTCTGGGACCAGTCGAACGCCGCGGCGCTCGATTTCGCCGCGGCGACCGGCGCCGTCTATTTCCACCCTTTCGCCGACCCGCTGGTGGTCGCCGGGCAGGGCACGCTCGGGCTGGAGATCCTCGAGGACCTCGCCGATATGGACGCGATCCTCATCGCCATCGGCGGCGGCGGCCTGATCGCCGGCATGGCCACCGCCATCCGCGCGCTGCGGCCCGCGGTGAAGATCGTCGGCGTCGAGCCGACGGGATCGCCGACCTTGAAGGCGAGCCTCGATGCCGGAAGCTGCGTGACGCTGGCCGAGGTGACGACGCGCGTGCCGACCATGGCCTGCCGGCGGACCGACGAGCGCATCTTCGAGATGGTGCGGCGCGACGTCGACAAGATCGTGCTGGTCAGCGACGAGGAAATGGCGGCGGCGGCGCGCTGGCTGTGGTTCGAGATGGGCATCGCCGCCGACCTCTCCGGCGCCGCCTCGCTCGCCGCGCTCCGCCAGGGGGTGCCCGCGCTCGCCGGCGCGAAGCACGTCTGCGCGCTGGTCTGCGGCGCCGGGGCCGAAGGCACGGGCTGAGCCGCGGCGCGCCTGTTCCCGCCGGCGCGGAAGTCGATGTAGTCTGGCGGAATCGGCGGAGGCCGGACGGGGGGCCAAAAATGCTGAAGGGGATCGATCCCATCCTGAACGCGGACGTTCTCTACGCGCTCCGGTCGATGGGGCACGGCGACGATTTGATCATCGCCGACACGAACTTTCCCGCCAATTCGGTCGCCCGCCAGACCGTCTTGGGCGATCTCCTCCGGATCGATTGCGTGACGGCCGGCCGCGCGGCGCGGGCAATCCTTTCCGTCATGCCGCTCGACGCTTTTGTGGAAAAGCCGGCGCTGCGGATGGAGATCGTCGGCAAGCCCGACGAAGTGCCGCCGGTCCAGGCGGAGGTGCAGCAGGAAATCGACGCGGCGGAGGGGCGGGCCTGGCCGATGGGCACGGTCGAGCGCTTCGCCTTCTACGATCTCGCCAAAAAGGCCTATTGCGTCATCCAGACCGGCGAGCGGCGCTTTTACGGCTGCTTTGCCTTCAAGAAGGGCGTGATCGCGCCGAGCGATTAAATTAAGGCCATGAACCGCCCTGGTTTCATTCTATGTGCTGTTTGTTTCGTTGCTGGAGCCGCTTCTCATCCGGTAATATCTGATTTGTTCAACTTTCTAAAATATTTTACTGGCTACAACGACAGTTTCTCAACCACCAAACATACCGTGTATAAGAATGTAAATTCAAATATTTTTGATCTACTTATGACCCGGTTCGATGTTCCCGCAGAAGATTTAGGTAAACTATCTTTTTATACGAGATTTGAGTATTTTCCGTTTGACGCAAGCGAATCAGAGTCCGGCTTTCTGGAAGTGATATTTCCTTTTTACAGTGGGGCCAGAGGCGCGTCGGGGAATGGAGATATCATTGTGTTTCACTACAGACATGGAGAACGGAGAGAGATTGGCGAGATGGGCGGTGCGGAGGTTGAAGCAGACCTAACAACCAGACCAACCTCTCTGAACGTGCTATGGCACTTGTCTGCATTTGAGTACATTGAGCATAGATATGAAGTGCGTGACGGAAAGTACGTTTGTATATGGGTAAAGAGATCTGGGGAAAAATTCGATGGAGCTACTGGTTGTTGAATCGAGGAGTAACGCGTGAGATTGTTGCTCTGATGAAACGCGGCGTCGCCATCCTGGGTATTTTCGTCGCCGACCTGGCGTTCCGCGCCGGCCGCATGCCGGGAATCGGCGAGACCGTCGCCGGCTCCGGCTTCAAGATGGGCCCCGGCGGAAAAGGCTCCAACCAGGCCGTCGCGGCGGCCCGCCTCGGCGCTGATGTGACCTTCATCTCCAAGATCGGCCGCGACGAGTTCGGCGCCGTCGCCGCCGCGACCTGGCGGAAGGAGGGAATCGCGGCGCAGGTGGTCGAGACGGCGGACCAGCCGACCGGCGCCGCCTTCATCTACGTCAACGAGACGACCGGCGAGAACGCCATCATCGTCGTGCCGGGCGCCGCCACGACGATCGCCGCGGCGGATGTCGAGGCGGCGGCGGACGCGATCCGCGGCGCCGCGGTCTTCGTCACGCAGTTGGAGCAGCCGGCCGCCGCGGCGCGGCGCGGGCTGGAGATCGCCAGAGCGGCGGGCGTCACTACGGTGTTCAATCCGGCGCCGGCGGAGCCGCTCGACGACGCCATCTACGCTCTCTGCGATTTTGTGACGCCGAACGAGAGCGAGGCGACTCTGCTGACCGGCGTCGCGGTCACAAATATCGACGACGCGCGGCGGGCCGGCGACGTGTTTCTCGGCAAGGGCGTCGGCACGGCGCTGATCACGCTGGGCGAGGCCGGCGCGCTCCTGCACGGCAGGGGCGGCTCGATCCACGTCCCCGCCTTCCGCGCCGGGCCGGTGGTGGAGACCGCCGGGGCGGGCGACGCCTTCAACGGCGGCTTCGCCGCGGCGCTCGCCCGCGGCGCCGCGCCGGAAGACGCCGCCCGCTTCGGCTGCGCGGTGGCGGGCATTTCGGTGACGCGCGCCGGCACCGCGCCCTCGATGCCGAGCCTTAGGGAAGTTGAGGCGCTGTTGGCGCGCTGATGTGCCCGTGGCGATTTGTTGACAGCCATCGGGGCTGCTGCATACTCGCCAAGAATAAAGCTGCAAAAAGGGGAGGATCGCCGTGAGAATACAAGATCATAAGAGGCTTCTCGGCATGCAGGCGAACCGCCGCAACGTGCTGAAGGGGGCGGCCGCCGCCGCGGCCTTGAGCGCTGGCGGCGTGCTCGGGCCGATGTCGCGCGCCTTGGCGCAGGACGACCTCAGGACGCAGATCCTGAAAATCCCGGGCGTCGGCGCGGGCCAGCCGACGGACGCAGACTTCCAGAAAGTCGGCGCGCTGACGCTCGATCCGACCAAGGCCAATGTCGCGCAAGGCGAGTTCAACGGTGTCGAGCTCTCCTTCATGGGGCTGAACAACCAGAATCTTCACAACGTGCTGTTCCGCGGCTTTCTGCGGCCGTGGGAGGAATATACCGGCGCCAAGATCACCTGGATCGACCTCGCCCAGGCCGACTACAACCCGCGCCTGCAGCAGGCGATCGCCACCGGCACCGTCGACTTCGACGTCGTCGAGATGGGCGCGCCCTTCGAGGGCGACGTCTGCGGCAAGGGCCTGGCATCGGAGATGCCGGAATGGGTCAAGGCGCAGATCGAGATGGACGATTACGTCGGCTACCTGAAGGCGCCGGTCGGCACCTGGGGCGGCAAAACTTACCGCGTCTCTATCGACGGCGATTGCCACAATCTCAACTACCGCACCGACGTGTTCTCCGATCCCGGCCTGGCGGAGGCGTGGAAGGCGGAAGGCGGTCAGGGCGAATGGGGAGTGCCGCGGACATGGCAGCAGGTCCAGGCGGTCACAAAATTCCTCAAGGGCAAGCAGCTCAACGGCCAGGACCTTTACGGCTATCTCGACGCGCCGAAGCCGTGGGGCGGCTTCGGCTTCTACTTCCTCGGCAGCCGCGCCACGGCCTATGCCAAGCATCCCGACGACAAGGCCTGGCTGTTCGACATCGACACCATGAAGCCGCGCATCAACAACCCGGCCTGGGTGCGGGCGATCCAGGACGTCATCGACGCGCTGCCGCACGAGCCGCCCGACCAGATCAACGCCGATCCGAACACCACCGGCTTCAGCCAGTTCCTCGGCGGCACCGGGTCGCTGTGCACCTGGTGGGGCGACATCGGTTCCAACGCCAAGACCAACGACAGCTCGGTCATCGGCGACGTCTGCGGCTTCGACATCCTGCCGGGCTCCGACGACGTCTACAATGCCGGCACGGGACAGTGGGACACGCTGCCGAGCGGGCCGAACTTTGCGCCGAACATGGCCTATATCGGCTGGGGCGTTTACGTCATGTCCCGCGTCGACAGCGACCCGGTCAAGCAGAAGGCGGCGTGGAGCGCCGCCGCGCATCTCGGCGGCAAGGACATCTCGCTGTGGATGGCGGCCTACCCGTCGGGCTTCCAGCCCTACCGGAACAGCCATTTCAACATCCCGGAATGGGTGGCGGCGGGCTACGACGAGGCGTTCATCACCGACTACCTGAAGTCCGAGCTGGAATCCTACAACCACCCGAACGCCGCCATCGAGCCGCGCATCCCCGGCATTTTTCAGTATTACAGCGTGGCCGAGGACGAGCTGGCGAAGATCTTTGCCGGCCAGTCGGATGCGCAGGCCGGCGCCGACGCCATCGCGGCGGCGTGGGAGAAGCTCACCGACCAGATCGGCCGCGACAAGCAGATCGAGCTCTACAAGGCCTCGCTCGGCGTGTGATTTTCTACTGCTCCCCGGCTGGCGGCGATCGTCCCGCCAGCCGGCGCTCTAATGAAGCGTCGCGGCGGCCAAAACCCTTGATCGACTGAGCGCGGTTGCGATGGCGAATTCCTCACCGCTGACGGCCGCCCGACCCTACAGGATCGCGCCGGCCGATCTCGGCGTCCGCCGCGAGAGCGCCGGCCGCGCCCTCATCCTCTTCGCCTCGCTCGGGCTCGCGGCGATCCTCCTCCTGCAAATCCTGCACAAGAGCGGCGCGATCGCGCTCGGCTTCCAAAACTGGCGCCCGGTCCTCTACGCCTATCTCGTCTGGGCGGTGGCGCTCGGCGCCGGCCAGGTGATGATCCGCGGCGAAGCCGGCCACCGCGCGCTGTTCGTGCTGCCGGCGGTGCTGTTCACCGTCTCCATGGTGATCTTTCCCACCATCTTCGGCCTCTACATCGCCTTCACCGACTGGAACCTCAGCTCGTTTACCGGCCGGCAGTTCAACGGCTTGGACAATTTTCGCTCGCTGGTCAGCGACCCCTATTACTGGAACGCGCTCCGCAACATGATCTACTACGTTGCGGCGGTCCTGGTGGAATACGCCGTAGCATTCGGCCTGGCGCTGTTGCTCAACGCCGAGATCCGCGCCCGCAAATTCTTCCGCGTCGCCTTCCTGCTGCCGTTCATGCTGAGCCCGGTCGCGGTGAGCTGGATGATCGGCAAGTCGATCATGGAATACCGCTTCGGCCCGGCGGCGACGCTGGCGCGCGAGCTCGGCTGGGACAATCCCGCCTTCTTCGCCTCGCCCTGGGTGGCGCGGGCCAGCATCATGGCGATGGACGCCTGGGTCTCCATCCCGTTCATCATGATCCTGCTGCTTGCCGGCCTGCAGGCGATCCCCAAGGAGCTGACCGAGGCGGCCAAGGTCGACGGCGCCAATGCCTGGCAGGCTTTCTGGAAGATCGTCTTCCCGCTGATGCTGCCGGTCAGCGTGACGGCCATCATCCTCAGGATCATCTTCAAGCTAAAACTCGCCGACATCGTCATCAACGTGACGGCGGGCGGCCCGGGCGGGGCGACCGACACCGTGTCGAGCTTCATCTATCGCGAATACCGGGACCGCTCGAATGTCGGCTACGGCACGATGCTGGCGGAATTTTATCTCGTCATCATCATCGTCTTCGTCACGCTGCTTTTGCACTGGGCCAGCCGCTTCATGCGGCGGGTCACGTAGAGAGGCTGAGGGTGGGTCGCATACAGGCGCGACGCCGGCGAGGGGTTCCTCACCCGCGAAGCGGGGGAGGGGGACCGCCGAAGGCGGTGGAGGGGGCAGAGGGCGGGCGCGAGGGATGTGTCCGCCCCCTCCACCATGCTTCGCATGGTCCCCCTCCCCCGTCGCGCCGCGACGGGGGAGGAACCAATCCCGCGTCCCCGGCACGCGCGATTCGCTAGTATTGAAGGGAGCTGGTCGATTGGCCATTGATGCAGGAGCGCCGGAACAGGCCGCGGAGCGCTACCTTGGCCGCGATATCAAGCACGTAGCGCTAAAAGTGCTGATCTACGGCGCGCTGCTCACCTGGGCGTTCATCTCGCTGTTTCCGATCTACTGGACGGTGACGACCTCCATGAAGGTGGCGGTGAACGTTACGCAGGGCCACCTGGTCCCCTGGGTCGATTTCCAGCCGGACTGGCGCGGCTGGCGCTCGCTCGGCCTGTCGCCCGACACGATCATGCAGACCTCGACGGTGCGCGAGGAATTCTTGAAGCGGTTCGGCAACAGCGTGCTCGCCTCGATCGGCGCGTCGATCCTGGCGGTCGTCATCGGCTCGCTCGCCGCCTATGGGCTGAGCCGCTTCCACTACAAATTCGGCTTCATGAAGAACAAGGACATCTCCTTCTTCTTCCTGTCGCAGCTGATCCTGCCGCCGGTGGTGCTCGCCTTGCCGTTCCTGGTCCTTTACAAGGAGCTGGCGCTCCTCGACACGCGGATCGGGCTGATCCTCGTCTATACTTTGATGGTGCTGCCGATCGTCATCTGGATCATGCGCGACCAGTTCAGCACCATCCCGATCGAGCTGGAGGAAGCGGCGCTGATCGACGGCGCGACGATCTGGGGCGCCTTCCGCCGCATCGTGCTGCCGATCGCCATGCCGGGGATGGTGGCCGCCTTCATTCTCTCGCTGGTGCTCTGCTGGAACGAGTATTTCTTCGCCGCGCTGCTGACCAGCACCAACGCCAAGACGCTGCCCGTCATGGTCGCCAGCCAGACCGGCTCGCAGGGCATCAACTGGTGGTCAATGGCGGCGCTGTCCACGGCCGCGATCGCGCCCCTCGTGCTCATCGGCATCTTTTTGGAGCGCTACATCATCAAGGGGCTCACGGCCGGCGCCGTCAAGTAAGCGCCGTCATCGTCCGGCGAGCCAGGCAAAGGCCTGGCGCCAGAGGCGGCCGTATCCCGGCCAGGCGCCAAAAGCGTCCGGCAGCCAGTGCGGGCCGATATCCGAAGCCCATGCCATCGTCCGGCCGGCGCCGTGTTTTGCGACGACGAGGAGCGGACGCCCGTCGCCCGTCCGAAGCAGGATTTCTGCGTCCGGCTTGGCCTGCAGCTCGTTGAAGCCCAGCAGATATGGCCAGGGGCCGCCGATCCCGGCGAGGATCGGGTGATCGCCCGCCCCTTCGACCACCGGCTCAAATCCCTCCGGCACCTCCACGCGGTCGTCGTAGGGCTGCAGGCTGACCGGCAGGATTCTCTCCACCGGCGTGCCGCGATAGCGGGCGCCGCCGTGGATGCCCTGAAAACTGTAATAGCCGCCGACCATCAGAAAGCCGCCGCCGGCCTCGACCCAATCGGCGATCAGCCGCAGGCGGTTGGGCGTGCGCTGGCCGCGCACGAAAGTGTCCGGGTGCAGGAGCAGCGAATCCGCCCCGATGTCGCTCAGCACGACGACGTCGTAGGCCTCGAGGGCTTGCCGCGTCATCGGAAACCCGGTCGGGACGAGGTGGCCGGGAAGATGGGTCAGATCGATCTCGCTGCCCTCCAGCGCGCGCTGCAGGCCGCCGATCCCGGTCTGGTATTCGCTTGCCGAGAATCGATCGAACCCCTTTACGTGAGTGGCCGTGCTGACCCAGGATTTGCCGGCCAGAAGCACCTTGATCGGATTCATGCGAGGCTCACCGAAAGCAGAAGATCGGATCAGCTTACGTGAGTCCCGATGTGATCTCCTCGGCAAATCGCGCTCGGCACGCCGCCGGCTTCCTGGGCGTGGAGGACACGGCCGACCTCGCGGGGTCCGGCGTGCTCGTCCTCGATCCGTTTTCCACCTTGGTCTCGCGCGAAGCCGTGCTCGGCCAGGATGTCGTTCTCTGGCCCAACAGCATCGTTCAGGTCCTGGATGCGGGGTGCGTGACGGTCGGGTCCGGAGCAATCCTCTTCCCCGGCACCCGCATCCTCGCCCGCCGCGGCAGCGTGATCATCGGAGAGGCGGCAGAGATCGGCGACGAGGGCGGCTTTACGATCAAGGCGGACGCGCCCGAAGACGTCATTCACGTGGGCGGCGGCGCGCGGCTGCTCGGCGGCGGCTCGCTCACCTCAAGCAATTACGTCGGGCGCGGAGCGCAGATCCTCGGACCGATCCGCGTGCGGAATTGCCGCCTCGGCGATGGCGGCTCCTACAGCGAGCCTGACCCGGACCGGCGCGGCGGCGTCCTGAAGGGCAGCGGCGTCGCCCGCGGCCTCGAACTGCCGGCAGGCCGCGTGATAGAGGCCTTCGGGCTGTTCTCCGGGGCGCCGATGCGGCAGCAATCCTACTTCCATCCGAAAGAGCCGGGCTAGGGATGGCGAAGCTTCCGCAAGCCGGCTCGGGCCTGCAGCTCGGCCTCGGCCTCGTCTCGATCGGCCGCAAATGGGGCGTGGCGCAACAGGAGCCGCCGCCCGAGGAGGAGGTCGCCGCGCTGCTGGCCGGCGCCGTCCGGCTCGGCATCCGCGTCTTCGACACGGCTCCCGCCTACGCCTCCAGCGAAGCGCGGCTCGGAAATTTCTTGGCGGGGCTTCCGGCGGACGCCCGCGCGGACCTGGTCATCATGACCAAGGCCGGCGAGCACTGGGATTCTGGTGCCGGCACCAGCTTCGTCGATCACAGCAAGGACGCCTTGCGCCGCAGCATCGACCGCAGCCTGGAACTCTTGGGACGTATCGACGTCCTGCAGATCCACAAGGCCACGCTGGAGGTGGTGGACCATCCGGACACCGTCGCAGCCATCGAGCATGCCCGGGCCTGCGGCATCGCGGAATTCGGGGCGAGCGTCAGCTCGCTCGACGCCGGCCTTCGCGCGCTGGAGATCGGGCTTTACTCCGCGCTGCAGTTCCCGCTCAACCGGAGCACGCTCGACCTCCTGCCGCTGCTGCCGGCGATCCGGGCGAAGCGGGTCGTTCCGATCGCCAACCGGCCCTTCGCGATGGGCGGCCTGGTCGTCGATGCCGCAAACCGGGAAGCGGCGGCACGCGCCGCCTTCCGCTTCTTCGACGAAAAGATGGGCAGCGGAATCGTCCTGACCGGAACCGGCAAGCTCTCTCACCTGGAGGAAAATGTCCGCAGTTTTCGTGCCCGCCATGAGCCTGCGAGGGCCGCGTCCCGCGACGGCTAGGCGGCATCGCGGCTTCGCAGCGGCGCGCCCGATCGCGCCTGTCCCGATGCGAGCGATGCCCGCGCGCGGCAACCACCTATGGCACCATCAAGTCGGGTCCGGTGGCTTGGCCGCTGCCCCGCCCATCCTCCTGGCGCGCGCTTTGGACGGCGGCTTCGGCTTCGCCCTGATACGCATCGACCGGCCGTCCGGCTGCTCGATGTCGAAGGCTCCGGTCTTGCGCACAAGGTCGCTGAGCTTTCGATAGCCGTAGGTGCGCGGGTCGAAATCCGAGGCGATGTTCGCCAGGCGTTGCCCCACCATGCCGAGGCCGACCCAGCCGTCCTCCGTCTCCATCTGCGCGATGGCCTTCCGCAAGATGGGGATGGCCGCGGCGGGGGTCCGAAGCGACTGGGCGGCCGGCCCTTCTTCGCTAGGCGAGGCCTGCGCCTCGGGGACCAGGTTCTCCGTGTAGATGAACCTGCGGCACGCCTGGCGGAAGCTCTCGGGGGTCTTCTGCTCGCCAAACCCGTAGACGTCGGCGCCCTGCTCGCGCAGACGCGACGCAAGCCGCGTAAAATCGCTGTCGGAGGAGACGAGACAGAACCCGTCGAACCGGTCGCTGTGCAGGAGGTCCATGGCGTCGATCACCAGGGCGATGTCGGACGCGTTCTTGCCGGTCGTGTAGGCGAACTGCTGGTAAGGGTCGATCGCGTATTTCTGCAGGATCTCGGACCAGGCCTTCATGCGCGGGCTGGAGAAATCGCCATAGATGCGCCGGACGCTCGCCTCGCCGAACTTGGCGACCTCCTCGAAAAGCCCGGCGGCGATGCGTGGCGACGTGTTGTCGGCATCGATGAGCACGGCAAATCGGCGCAAGCGGGGTTCGTCGGCCATGGTCTGTCCCTCGAACGGCACTTTCGATCTTACCCGCTCTCCCGGTGATCGTCGCGGGCCGGATCGGATCGTCAGGGAATACCGCCGCGGACGCTGCGGCTCGAGCCGCTAGCGTCCGCCGCCGATGTCGACGATCGCGCCCGTCGTGTAGGAGGCGGCGTCGCTGAGGAGCCAGACGATCGCCTCGGCGACCTCCTCCGGCCGGCCGGCGCGGCCGATCGGCGTCGCCGCGCCGAGGCGCTCGGCCCGGCCGGGCTGGCCGCCGCTGGCGTGGATCTCCGTGTCGATCAGGCCCGGCCGCACCGCGTTGACGCGGACGCCGTGCGGCCCGAGCTCCCGGGCAAGCCCGATGGCGAGCGTGTCGAGCGCGGCCTTCGCGCCGGCGTAGTCGACATATTCGGACGCCGCGCCGAGCCGGGCGGCGGCGGAGGACACCAGGACGAGCGAGCCGCCGCGCCCGCCGCGGTCGCGCGACAGGCGCCGCGCGCTCTCGCGCGCCGTCAGGTAGGAGCCAAGGACGTTGACCTCGAACATGCGCCTGAGCCGGTCGACGCCCATCTCGGCGAGCGGCAGCGGCGGCGCTACGACGCCGGCATTGGCCACCACGCCGTCGAGCCGGCCGAGCGCGGCTTCGGCCGCGTCGAACATGCCTATCACGTCGGCTTCCACCGAGACGTCGCCTCGCAGCGTCGCCGCCCGGCCGCCGGCTTCGCGGACCACGGCGGCCGTCGCCGCGGCGGCGCGCTCGTTGCCGACATAATTTATCGCCACGGACCAGCCGCGGGCGCCGGCAAGCATCGCGGTGGCGCGGCCGATTCCCCGGCTGCCGCCGGTGACGAGAATGGTTTTCATCGGATCGCTAGGCGTCGAGCTGCCGCATCAGGTCCCTGGTCCTCGCATAGACCTCGCGATAGACGCGGTATTGCCTGGCATAGAGTTCGGACGGATTCGCCGCGATCTCCGTCTCGACGGGGTTCCAGCTCTCGATGTCGGCGACCTTGACGTCGCCGATCGCGAGCGCCGCGAGGAATGCGTCGCCATAGGAAGCGCCGATCGTGCGGCTGCGCAAAATCTGGGCGAAGCCGGAGACGTCGGAGGTCGCCTGCGACCAGACGCGGTTCTTGGTGCCGCCGCCGACCGCCAGCAGTCTTTTGGGGCTTTGCCCGAGCTCGACAAAAGTTTCGATGACGTGGTTGGTGCCGTAGGCGATGCCTTCCAGGACGGCGCGAAAAATGTCGCCGCGGGTGTGGGTGAGGTTCAGCCCGAACAGCACGCCCTTGGCGTGCGGGTCGTGGATCGGCGTCCGCTCGCCGGAAAAATACGGCAGCAAAACCAGGCCGTTGGCGCCGGGCGGCGAGTTTTCGGCCTCGGCGGCGAGCTTTACGACGGCGGTCTCCGGGGCGAGGTCGCGCGCAAAATGCTCGCGGAACCAGTGGGTGAGCGTGCCGCTGGTGGCCAGCCCGGCCATCGAGGCGTGCCGGCCGGGAAAGAGCCAGGGCGCATACCACAGCCGCGGGTCGCGGACGCGGCTCTCCGTCAGCATGATGATGAAGATCGTCGAGCCGTACATCAGCATCATGTCGCCGGGCTCCAGCACGCCGACGCTCAGCGCCTCGGCGGCGGCGTCGATGGTGCCGGCGATCACCGGCGTGCCTTCGGCCAGGCCCGTCTCCGCCGCCGCCTGCCGCGTCACCTGGCCGGCTATGTCGGTAGTCCAGGCGAGGCGCGGCAGCTTTTCCAGCTCGACGATGTCGGCCGCGAGTTTTTGGCTCCAGTCCTGCTCGTCGACGAGATAAAGCGGGCTGAAATTGGCCGCCGTGTAATGGTCGACGACGTATTCGCCGGTCAGCCGGTGCACGAGGTAGGAGGTGGACGTCAGGATCTTGTGCGCGCGCCCAAAAATCTCCGGCCGGTTCCGCTTCAGCCACAGGATTTTTGGGCCGACCGACTGCGAGGTCAGCGCATTGCCGCAGCTTTCGACGAGCACGCTTTCGCCGATTGCGGCGGTCAGCTCCTCGACCTCGCGCGCGGCGCGGCCGTCGACGCCGTAGAGCACCGCGTTCATCAGCGGCTCGCCGTCGGCATCGACCGGCAGCATGCACGGCCCGATGGCGCTGCAGCCGACCGCCCTGATCGCGGCGGGCGGCGACGCCGCTGTCGGCAAGGAGCTTTTGGCTGATGAAGGTAAAATCGTCCCACCAATCCTCGCGCGGGCGATGCTCGGCCCAGCCCGGCTGCGGCACGATCATCTTGTGCGGCCGGGCGGCGCTCGCCACGATCCGCCCGCCGGAATCGACCAGGACGCCCTTCGACTCGAAGGTCCCGATGTCGATGCCCAAAAAATGGTTCATTGGATGAAATCGTCGCGATCGAGGCTGAAGCTTGGGCCGATGCGGGGGATAGCCTCGATCAGCAGCCGCGTCAGCCCCTCCAGATCGGCGATGTCGCAGACTTCCAGCGAGGAATGCGTGTAGCGGGTAGGAAAGCCGAGGTCGATCGCCGCGACGCCGGCGCCAACCAGCTGGACATAGGCAGAATCGGTCAGCGCGCCGACATGGGCGCTCCGCTGCAGGTTAACGCCCGCCTGGCGCGCCGTTGTATCGAAGAGCGCGACGAGCGCCGGGTGCGGGATGGTGCCGTTCAGCGTGCCGCGCCCGTGGAAGGAGTACATGCTCATTGCCGGCCCGCCGCCGAGGCGGACGTCGCCGCGCGCCAGCATGTCCGGCGTATCGGTGGCGAGGATGATGTCGAGCTGGATGGCGATGTCGGGCCTGAGCGCCTCAGCCGCGGGGAGCGCCCCGCGGAGGTTGAACTCCTCCTGCACGGAGAAGACGAGATGGACGGTCGGCCGGCGGGGCGCGTCGCGGAGCGCGCGAGCGGCCTCGACGATCACGGCGCAACCGGCGCGATCGTCGACGCTGGTCCCGGCAATGCGGCCGCCGGCAAGCTCCACCACGCGGGGCGCGTAGACCACCGGCGTGCCGACATCGATGCCGGCGGCGAGCACCTCCCCGGCCGAGGCGAAGCCGCCATCGACATAGAGCTCCGGATAGGGAAGCACCCGGTATTTTTCCTCCGGCCCGGTCGCGTGGTGGCTCTTGTTGGCGATCACGCCGGGCCGGTCCCGGCCCTCGCCGATGCAGAAGAGCACCTCCTGCGACGGCAGCGCTTTCTCGGGCACGCCGCCCAGCCGCTCGACGCGCAGCAGCCCGTTCGGCTCGATCTTTCGGACGATCAGGCCGAGCTGATCCATGTGGGCAAACAGCATGACGCTCGGCGCGTCGGCGTCGCCGTCCAGCGTCGCGATCAGATTGCCGAGGCGGTCGGAGCGGGAGGCGATGCCGAGCTCGTCCAGCGTCTTGGCGAGATGCCGGCGGACGCGGCCCTCATAGCCGCTGAGGCCGGGGATGAGCATCAGCTCGGACACGAGCCGTTGGAGGCGATCCTTCATCGGCAAGATCCTGTCGGGCGCCGGGCCATTGCCGCGCTCAGCCGCCGCGAGCGAGGCGGGCGAGGCGCATGAACTCGGCCGCCCGCTCCGCGTCGACCGGGTTCCACGTATTGCCGTCGACCTTCAGCGACGAGCCGACGATGCAGCCGTCGGCGATTTTGAGCACGTCGCCGACGGTGTCGTGCTTCACGCCGGTATTGGCCAGCACCGGCGTGCCCGGCAGCGCCCGCTTGACCGCTTCGAG
Source organism: uncultured Alphaproteobacteria bacterium (assembly GCA_963846475.1). Taxonomy (GTDB): domain Bacteria; phylum Pseudomonadota; class Alphaproteobacteria; order Rhizobiales; family Afifellaceae; genus DASWJZ01. The sequence continues at coordinate 2,290,623 of CAWJVZ010000004.1, forward strand.
GTCGGCCATCTCGGCGGCCTCGCCCGTGATCGCGCCGGAGACCAAAATGGCGTCCGGGATGCTGGAGAACACGGCGCTCCGCGCCCGGTCGGCGAGGCTCCGCCGGTCGAGCGAATAGGCGAATTCGGCCGAGACGTTGTAGAGCACCGCCAGGTCGCGGCGGCCGAGCCGGTCACGATAGCGCAAGGCCTTGCCGGCGTCGGGATTCCACGGCCCCATGTCGGACGCGTAGGTCCCCGTGAAAATCTCGCGGACGAAGCGCGCGCCGGTCGCCGCGGCGAGCGCTATCGAGCTCATCGGGTCCCACAGCACGTTCACGCCGAACGGCACTTTTATCTCGGCGCGCAGCTTGCCGATGACATAGGCCATCGTCGCGGTGGAAGCGGTGTCGACGGAAAACTCGTAGGGGCGGTCGTTCTCGTTGCCGAACATCACCGCGTCGAAGCCGGCGTCCTGCAGCGCCGTTAGATCCTTGCCGACGCCGGCCAGCAGACCGTCGAGCCCTCTTTCGGCGTCGTAGAGCGGCGCGCCGGGCAAGGCGCCGAAATGCACCATGGCGATGACCGGCTTGCCGGCGCCGAACACCGCCCGGAATTTTTCTGTCATGACGGCGGGGAGCCCTTGGATCGAAACGCCGGCGCTGAAACCGCCGGCACCCCGCTCTACCGCCCGGAAGCCGCACGGATCAACAGGGACGACGTCGCTCTCGAAGCGCGCCACATCTGATGTCGTCATTGCCGGACTTGATCCGGCAATCCATTCCGTAACATCCGAGCCCAGCTGAAGCGGTCCGGAATGGATGCCCGGGTCAAGCCCGGGCATGACGACAGGAGAGGTGGCGCGTCCCCGGTAAAAGTAAAAAGCTCAGAGGCAAGCGGAACCAACGCCAAATCCCGCGGTTCCTGACCTCGATTGCGGCGAACCAATCGTCAAGCGCGCCAACAACTTAGCCGGAAAACCGAGGCGCCGTCCCGCGTGTCGGCTCTCCTGACGCGTCCGCGACCCATTGCCGTCCGAGAGGAGCAGCCGAATGAAAGCCTTGGTGTGGCACGATGCAAGCGACATCCGCTACGACGATGTCCCCGACCCGCAGATCGAGCATCCGCGCGACGCCATCATCAAGGTGACGACCTGCGCCATCTGCGGCTCGGACCTGCACCTCTACGACGGCTTCATGCCGGGCATGAAGAACGGCGACATCGTCGGCCATGAGTTCATGGGCGAGGTGATGGAGGTCGGGCCGGAGGCCAGAGGCAAGCTCAAGGTCGGCGACCGCATCGTCGTGCCGTTCACCATCATCTGCGGCGAATGCGAGCAGTGCCGGCGCGGCAATTTTTCCGTCTGCGAGGTCACCAACCGCAACAAGGACGTCGCGGCAAAGGCATTCGGCCGCGCCACGGCGGGGCTGTTCGGCTACACGCACCTGACCGGCGGCTATTCCGGCGGCCAGGCCGAATATGTGCGGGTGCCCTACGCCGACCACACCCATATCAAGGTGCCGCAGAACGGCCTCTCCGACGAGCAGGTGCTCTTTCTCGGCGACATCTTTCCGACGGGATGGCAGGCGGCGGTGCAGGCCGACATCCAGCCCTACGACACGGTGGCGATCTGGGGCTGCGGGCCGGTCGGCCAGATGGCCATCCGCAGCGCCGTCCTGCTCGGCGCCAAACAGGTCGTCGCCATCGACCGGGTTCCGGAGCGCCTCGTCATGGCCGAGGCGGGCGGCGCCATCCCGATCAACTTCGAGGAGGAGAGCGTGATCGAGCGCCTCGACGCGCTCACCAGGGGCAAGGGCCCGGAAAAGTGCATCGATGCCGTCGGCATGGAAGCGCATGCGTCGAGCCATCTCGATTCGATGTACGACCGCGTCAAGCAGACCGTGATGGCCGAAAGCGACCGCCCGCATGTGCTGCGCGAGATGATCTATGTCTGCCGGACCGCCGGGACGCTTTCGATCCCCGGCGTCTATGGCGGCCTGATCGACAAGATCCCGTTCGGCGCGGCGATGAACAAGGGCCTCACGTTCCGCATGGGCCAGACGCACGTCAACCGCTGGACCGACGACCTCCTGCGCCGCATCGAGGAAGGCCAGATCGACCCCTCCTTCGTCATCACCCACAGCGTGCCGATGGAGAAGGGGCCGGAGATGTACAGGAAATTCCGCGACAAGGAGGACGGCTGCATCAAAGTCGTCCTCAAGCCCTGAGAGGTCCCCTCATGCGCTATTACAGCGAGAAAAGCCGCCGGCGCGGCCAGGCCGATTCGGCGACTGACAATTTTGCCCGCGGCCTGGGCTGGTTTTCTATCGCGCTCGGCCTGGCGGAAGTCGCCGCGCCGCGGAAGCTTACGAAAGCGCTCGGCATGGAAGGCCGCGAGCAGCTCGTGTTCGCGTATGGCGTGCGCGAGATCATGACAGGCATCGGCATTCTGGCGTCCCGGGATCCCACGCCATGGATCTGGGGCCGCGTCGGCGGCGACGCGCTCGACATCGCGACGCTGACCCCCGCCCTGTCGGAAGACAATCCGAAGCGGGGCAATGCGATGATCGCCATGGCGTCGGTGCTGGGCGCGACCGCCGCCGACGTCTATTGCGCGCAGAAGCTGAGCAGCGAGTCGCCTCGCCCGCTGCCGCCGCTCCGCGACTACAGCGACCGCAGCGGCCTGCCGCGGCCGCCGCAGGAGATGCGCGGCGCAGCACGCGATTTCGACATTCCGCAGGATATGCGGACGCCGGAAGCGCTGCGGCCCTACGACACCGGCACCGCCGCTCAGGCCGCTGGCGCGCGGCACTAAGCAGCATTTAACTCGCGAGCTCTTGCGATGGCCCGGCAGATTCCCCTCGGCCCTGAGGTCCGCGCCGACGACCCGCAATGGGACGCGGTGCGCGACGACGGCACGCATGAGCTTGCGCCCGATCTCGCCTACCGGCGGCTCGCCATCGTCAACGTCGTCTTCGTCGGCCCGCCGGGGGCCGGCGATCGCGGCTGGGCGCTTGTCGACGCCGGCATCTTCGGAACCGCCCGGCTGATCCGCGCGGCCGCCGAAAAACGTTTTGGCGCCGGCGCCCGGCCCGCGGCGATCGTGATGACGCACGGCCATTTCGATCATGTCGGCGTGCTGGAGACGTTGGCGAAGGAGTGGGATGCGCCGGTGGTCGCGCACGAGCTCGAAGCGCCCTACCTCACCGGAAGCGCGTCTTACCCGCCGCCGGACCCGAGCGTCGGCGGCGGCCTCATGGCGCGCCTGTCGCCGCTCTATCCGCGCAGCCCCGTCGACGTCGGGAGCCGACTGCGGCTGCTGCCCGCCGACGGCAGCGTGCCCTTCATGCCGGGCTGGCGCTCTTTGCACACGCCCGGCCACACGCCCGGCCATGTCTCCTTCTGGCGGGACGCCGACCGCGCGCTCATCGTCGGGGACGCTTTTGTCACGACAGGGCAGGAATCCGCCTACGAAGTGGCGGTGCAGGAGCCGGAGATGCACGGGCCGCCCATGTACTTCACCACGGACTGGGAAGCCGCCGGCCGTTCGGTGGAGAAGCTTGCGGCGCTCGAGCCGGATCTGGTCGTCGCCGGCCACGGCCGCCCGATGCAGGGCGAAGCCATGCGGCAGGCGCTGCAGAGGCTCGCCCGCGACTTCGTCCGCGTGGCGGTGCCGGAGGCGGGCCGCTATGTCGAGCGGCCGGCGCGGGCCGAGGACGGCAGCGCCTATCGCAAGCCGTAGCGAAGAGCTTCGTGCTCTCGCCGCTGCACTCCCGACCGTGAGAAAGCTCTTCCGGCGTAGCCGCTAGCCGGTCCGCCGTCGCGATTTCGCAAACGTGTCGAACGCCACGGCGAGCACGATGATGATGCCGATGATGATCTGCTGGATGTAGGACGAGACGTTCATCAGCACGAGGCCGTTGAGGAGCACGCCGATGAGGATCGTGCCGATTACCGTGCCGAAGATCGAGCCGGCGCCGCCGAACAGGCTGGTGCCGCCGATGACCACCGAGGCGATGACGGTGAGCTCGTAGCCGGTGCCGGCCACCGCCTCCGCCGAGTTGAGCCGCGCCGACAGCACGAAGGCGCCGAGCCCGGCGAAGAAGCCCATGATGACATAGACGCTGAGCGTGACGCGGCGGACGTTCAGCCCCGACAGCCGCGCCGCCTCCGGGTTGCCGCCGACGGCATAGACCTGGCGGCCGTAGCGCGTGTAGCGCAGCACGACATGCGCGAGGATGGCGAAGGCGATGAAGATGATGACCGGCACCGGCACCGGGCCGATACGCCCCTGGCCCCACCAGGTGTAGTCCGGCGCAAATCCGCTGATCGGCCCGCCGCCGGCGACCAGCAGCGCCGCGCCGCGGAACGCCGACATGCCGCCGAGCGTGACCACGAAGGGCGGCACTTTCAGTCGCGTGATGGCAAAGCCCTGCAGGAAACCGCCGGCGAGTCCCACCGCCAGCGCCGCGAGGAGCGCCAGCTCCCAGCCGTAGCCTGCGGCTTCGGCTCCGGCGCCGACCGAGAAGCGGTTCTCCAGCCCGCCCTTGGCGACCGCCGCCGCCGCGAGGCCGCAGAGCGCCAGCAGCGAGCCGACGGAGAGGTCGATGCCGGCAGTGAGGATGACGAAGGTCATGCCGACGGCGAGCAGGCCGACGATCGACACCTGCTTCATCACGTTGAACAAATTGACCGAGGAGAGGAAGCGCGGCTCCATGATGGCGAAGATCGCCATCAGCACGACCAGAAAGATCAGCGGCGCGAAGCGGGCGAGGATGGCGAAGGCGTCATTGCCGAAGCCGCGCCTCGGCTCGGCGGATTTCACCTCACTCATTGCCAGAGCCCTCTCCGCCCGCCCCAATGCCGTCCCGCATGATCATGCCGCCCGCGCGACATTCAGCGTCATCATGGCCATCAGCATCTCTTCGTTCGCGGCGTCGCGCCGGACCTCGCCGGTCACCCGTCCCTCGCGCATGGTGACGATGCGGTCGCTGATCGCCAGGATTTCCGGCAGCTCGGAGGAGATGGCGATGATGGCGATGCCGGAGCGCGCCATCTCGAAGAGGAGGTTGTGCACCTCCACCTTGGCGCCGACGTCGATGCCGCGCGTCGGCTCGTCGACGATCAGCACCTTTGGGCGGAGCGCCAGCCAGCGCGCCAGCACGACCTTCTGCTGGTTGCCGCCGGACAGGTTGATGACGAGCTGCTCCGGCCCGGCCATGCGGATGTTGAGGACGCGGCGGTATTCCTCGACCATCGCGCTTTCCGCCGTCTCGTCGACCAGGAAGCGCCAGCGCGTCAGGCGGCCGAGCGCCGCCATGGAGATGTTCATGCGCACGGCGAGCGACAGGAACAGCGCCTGCTGCTTGCGGTCCTCCGGCACCAGGCCGATGCCGTGGCGGATGGCGTCCTGCGGCGTGCGGATGGCGACCGGCTCGCCGTCGACGCGGACGGTTCCGGCATCGAACGGGTCGGCCCCGAAAATGGCGCGCGCCGTTTCGGTGCGGCCGGCGCCGACCAGGCCGGCGATGCCCAGAATCTCGCCGCGGCGGACGGAGAGCGCGACGTCGGCCAGCACGCTGGCATGCGGGTCCTGGGCGTTGCCGCGCCGCGTCAGGCCTTCGACCTCAAGCGCTATCGGGCCGGGCTCGACGGCCTCGCGGTGCGCGAACAGCGCGCTCACCTGGCGGCCGACCATCGAGCGGATGATGCCGTCGACGGTCGTGTCCGCGACCCTGCCGCTGCCGACCTGGCGGCCGTCGCGGAGCACGGTGTAGCGGTCGCAGAGCTCCAGCACCTCCTCCAGGCGATGCGTCACGAAGATGATCGAAAGCCCCTCGCGCTTCAGGTCGCGGACGATGCGGAAAAGCTTTTGCACCTCGGTGGTGGACAGCGCCGAGGTCGGCTCGTCCATGACGATGAGGCGCGAGCGCATGGACAGCGCGCGGGCGATCTCCACCATCTGCTGCTCGGCGACGGAAAGGTCGCGCACCAGCGCCATCGGCCTGACCGGCAGGCCGAGGCGGTCGGTGATGGCGCGCGTCTCCGCCGCCATCTTGCGCCAGCTGACGAAGGGTTTTGGGCCCGGCTCGCGGCCGATGAAGACGTTCTCGGCGATCGTCATGTTCGGCGCGAGCGTGAATTCCTGGTAGATCGTCACGATCCCAAGCTTTTGCGCGTCGTGCGGCGAGGCGAGCGCGATCGCCTCGCCGGCGAAGTCGATCGTGCCGGCATCCGGCTTCTGCGCCCCCGACAGGATTTTCAGGAGCGTCGACTTTCCCGCGCCGTTCTCGCCGAGCAGCGCATGGATCTCGCCGGGCGCCACCTCGAAGTCGACGTTGTCGAGCGCCTGCACGCCCGGGAATTTCTTTGAGATGCCGCGCATGGCGAGGAGCGGCGCGGCGGCCGGGGCTTCAGGCATCATGACGGGCACTGTTCCAGCCGGGGCTTTCGGCGGCGGGGAGAGGACCCCGCCGCCCAAAAACTATTGCACTTCGCCGAGGCGCTCCGCCTCGTTGATGTTGTCCTTGGTGATCGCCACCGGCGTCAGCAGGACCAGCTTCTCCGGCTGGGTGCCGTCGCGCAGGAATTTCACCAGCGCCTGCACGGCGCCGCGGCTCTGGCCGCCGGGGAACTGCTCGACGGTCGCCGCCAGCGAGCCGTCGCGCACCGCGGCAAGCGCCTCCGGCAGCGCGTCGAAGCCGATCACCGTCACGCCGGTGAAATTGCGGCCCTTCAGCGCCTCGACCGCGCCGAGCGCCATGTCGTCGTTGCCGGCGACGATCACGTCGGGCGGCGCATCCATGCCGGCAAGCGCCAATTCGGTCACCGACAGGCCGTCGGCGCGGCGGAAATTCGCCGTCTGCTCGAAGACGAACTTGTATTTGTCGGGCTCGGCGTCGAGCACATTGTGCAGGCCCTGATTGCGGTCGATCGCCGGGCTGGCGCCGGGCGTGCCCTGCAGGTTGATGATGTTGGCGCCGTCGGGGAACAGTTTCTTGATCAGCTCGCCCTGGGCCTCGCCGCCCTTGACGTTGTCGGCGCCGACATGCGCCAGGATGCCGGGCACCTTGTCGACGCGGCGATCGATGGTGACGACCGGGATGCCGGCGTCGACCGCCTGCTGGATCGCCGGCGCCATGGCGTCGACCTCGCGCGGCGAAATGACGATGCCGTCGACGCCCTGGGTGATCGCCGTCTCGACGTCGGCGGTCTGCTTGGGCGTCTGGTCCTGGCCGTCGCTTTCCACGACGGTGATGTTGCCGAGCGCCTCCGCTTCGGCCTTCATCTGGTTCATCATGTGCACGAAGAAGGGAAAGCTCAGTCCCGGCACGGACGCCATGATGGTGAGCGGCTTGTCGGCCTGCGCGGCGGCGCCGCCGGTCAAGGCCAGTCCGACGGCGCCCGCCAGGAGCGCCATTCTAGCAAAACGTCTCATGATTTCCTCCCGCCCGATTTGTCCGATTATTCGGGCGCGACGAAATTGGCCGGCATGGCGGAACCTGTCAATCGCCGCAACGGCTCGGCCGGAAACCCCCTGACCGGTATCCTCGGGCGAGGGAAGCGAGACCCGAGGACCAGAAATGCGGTGCAACCCTCTCCCACTGCAGTGAACTTCCGATCCCGCTGGGTTCGCGGCTCTCGCTGCGCTCGGCCGAGAATGACCGCCGGCCGCCGCCGGGCTTTCTGTGCCGTTGCCGCGCCTTTATGCTGCGGGCGAATCCCCGGCTCGGCCGGATGCTGCCTTGGCCCTAGCGGAATGGGAATATTCTCGCGCATTGCCGGCGTCCTCGCCGGCGGCGCCGGCAAGGTCGGCGCGGCCGTGTCGGGCCTCCGGGCCATCCTCGCCGGCCTTGCCGACAGCGAGCTCCGCCGCCAGGCCGCCTTCGCCATCGCCATGATCGCGCTCTCCGCCAAGATGGCCAAGGCCGACGGCGTCGTGACGCGGCCGGAGATCGATGCCTTCGTCCGCAGCTTCGCCATCCCGCCCGGCGAGGAGAGCAACGTCAGCCGCGTCTACAACCTCGCCAAGCGCGACGTCGCCGGCTTCGAGGCCTATGCGCGCGACGTGGCGCGGCTCTTCGCCGAGGACCCAAAGATGCTGGAGGACATCCTCGACGGCCTTTTCGACATCGCCAAGGCGGACGGCGCCGTGCATGAGCGCGAGCTCCTCTACCTCGGCCGGGTCGCCGAGATCTTTGGCTTCGACGAGCACGGTTTTGCAAGAATCCGCGCCCGGCATGTCGCCGGCGAATTCGGCGACCCCTACCTCGTTCTTGACGCCGACCCGTCCTGGGATTTCCAAAGGCTGCGTCGCCACTACCGAAAGCTCGTGCGGGAGAACCACCCCGACCGGCTGATCGCCCGCGGCGTCCCCGAGGAATTCTTGCGCATCGCCAACGACCGCCTCGCCGCCATCAACGCCGCCTGGGAGCGCATCGAAGTTCTTAGGGCCCGCGCCTGATGCCCACTGCCGCGGCGCCGAGCAACTACCCTCCTCTCCCCCGTGGGGAGAGGCCGAGTCCGCGCGTCAGCGCGGAGCCGGGTGAGGGTTCTGGCGCGGTTCTCGACGATCCTGTCCCTCACCCGGGGGCTGCACCCTCCTCTCCCCGGTTGGGAGAGGCCGAGTCCGCGCGAAGCGCGAGGCCCGGTGAGGGTTCTGGCGCCGGGTTCTACGATCTTGTCCCTCACCCGGTGGCTACGCCACTCGGCCTCTCCCCGAAGGGCAGAGGAGGGCGATCCTTGCTCTCTTGGCGGGTCTTATGAGCCTCCTCGTCGAGCAGCGCCCCTCGCCCAATCACGGCGAGCGGCAGGGCGGCCCGCCGGACATGCTGCTCCTGCACTACACCGGCATGCCCAATGACGAGCAGGCGCTCGCCTGGCTGTGCGACCCGGCGAGCCAGGTGTCTTCGCATTATTTCGTCCATGCGGACGGCCGCGTCCTGGCGCTGGTACCGGAGGAGCGGCGCGCCTGGCACGCCGGCGCCTCCTCCTGGGCCGGCGATACCGACGTCAATTCCCGCTCCATCGGCATCGAGATCGCCAATGCCGGCCATCCCGGCGGCCTCCCCGATTTCCCCGCCGCGCAGATCGAGGCGCTGACCGCCCTCTGCCGCCACATTTTCGGGCGCCACACAATAAAGCCGCACCGCGTGCTCGGCCATTCCGACGTGGCCCCCGGCCGAAAGCTCGACCCCGGCGAGCGCTTTCCCTGGGCGCGCCTCGCCGCATCCGGCATCGGCCATTTCGTCGAGCCGGCAAAAATCGGCGGCGGCCGCTTCTTCCAGCGCGGCGATTGCGGCCAGCCGGTGGAGGCGCTGCAGGCGATGCTCGCCCTCTACGGCTATGGCATCGACATCACCGGCAGCTTCGACCAGCGCACCGAAGCTGTCATCGTCGCCTTCCAGCGCCATTTCCGCCCGGCGCGGGTCGACGGCATCGCCGACCGCTCCACCATCGAAACGCTGCACCAGCTCCTCGCCGCCCTGCCGTAAGGCGACAGGGCCGGAGGGTGGTGGATGGACGGGCGTTCGTCGGTTGCATGAAGCCGTCAGGCCTCGCTGGCCTCAGGCCATGAGCAAGCGCGGCAAAGTCGACGCGATGATGACGATCCCGACCGCGATCATGATCGGCCGGGTGGGGATGCGGCTCACCAGAAAGCCGCCGAGCGGAGCGGCAAGCACGCCGCCGATGATCAGGCCGATCGCCGAGCTGAGTTCCGACCAGCCGAGGCTGACGACGAAAGTGATGGAGATGATTGTCGTGACGAGGAACTCGGTCAGGTTGGTCGAGCCGATGACGCGGCGCGGGTTGTGACCGCGACCGATGAGCGAGCCCGTCACGACCGGCCCCCATCCGCCGCCCCCCATCGCATCGAGCAGGCCGCCGCCGGTCCCGACAAACGGGACGATCCAGTCGCGCACCTCCCGCGGCCACAGCGGCTGGAACGCCTTGAAGATGATGAAGAGGCCGATGCCCATCAGGTAGATGGAGACGATCGGGCGCATGAATTCGGCATCGACGTTCGCCAGCACGTAGGCGCCGATGGCGCCGCCGATCATGCCCGCCGGTGCGAGCCGCGCGACCAGCCGCCAGTCGACGTTCCTGTGCCACACATGCGATGCGCCCGATGCCGCCGTCGTAAAAATTTCCGTCGCATGCGTCATCGCGCTGGCGGTGGCCGGTGGGACGCCGAAGGCGAGCAGCGAGCTGGTGGCGAGCACGCCGAAGGCCATTCCCAGCGCCCCGTCAACCAGCTGCGCAAAAAACCCGATGGCGATGAATACCCATATCTCCTCCGGCATTGGTTCCTGAACTCCAAAGCTTTTGAATTCTCTCCGCGCCCAGTCAGCCCCGGCCGGCTCGGCGGCACAAGGAAAGCCAATCTCTCAAGTCGGCTTGGTTTTGGAACAAAGAACCTTTCGGAGGAGGACAGACGCGAGCCCCTAGGCGGAGCGTTTTGTCCTAGGCCCTTCTCGACGGAGCACGCCCTAAAGCCCCTTAGACGATTCCCGGCGGCGGTAAGAAGCCGGTCGCAACTAAAACCTGCGCTGGGCGTTAACCTAGGTTAATAAAGCCAGGACAGCTGGCGTGGAAGGCGGCGCAATGCCTAGCGACGGTTCCCTGATCGGGCTCATCACCACCTCGGTGACGGCGGCTGCGAGCGCCCGCCGCGTCGCCGCCGGGATCCTCCTGGAAACGCTGCAATCCAAGGGGTCCGCCGCCCTCGCGAAGGAGGTCGAGCGCGTCGAAGCGGAAATCGGCCCGCCGGTCGCCGATGAGATGCAAGCCCTGATCGACGAATACGGCCTGGCCGGCAAGCTCGATCCTCCGCGCTGAGCGTTGGCTACGGCATCGGCACGCGATAGGACAGCCGCACGCCGGCATGGGCGGCCGCCTGGACGACCGCCTCGGCCAGCTCGGCCTCCGTCATGGTTATCCCGGGGTGCTCCGCCATGAGGTGGCGGACCACTTCGGTGGCGTCGATCAGGCCTGAGCCGCTGGCGGCGCGCGCCACCACCGCCTCGATCGCCTGATAGATGTCGAGGGACCGCTGGAACTCAGCGGCGAAATCGGACCGGGCCATCGCGTTTCCCACTCTCCTGCGCAGCAGCACGGCGCCTTTCGAGCCGCCATGCGTGCGCAGCCTCATGCCCCCGGTCCTCACCATACGGGCGCTTGCGGCGCGCCCGCTTTATCCCTTGTTAATGCGGCCAGAAAGAATCCAGGAGCGGACCCCCTGCCGGCCCGCTCTTGCCCTGTGTTAAAGCGGTGACCGGCTTAAGCTGCTAAGCATCCGCCATTCGCCGGACGAGGCGATGGCTCGCGAGCCCGGCGGTGTTCCTCATCTCCCTCCCGCCGCCGCTCGCGGGTGAACCAGGGAGCACTACGCGTCATCATGCATAACCCCGATCACCGGCTCGTCCAGATCCTCGTCCGCGAGGAGATCGAGCACATCGTCTCCCGCGCTTCGCAGGGAACGGGATTCCTGCGCGCCGGCGAACACGCCTACCGCATCCTGAAGCAATATCCGAATTGCGGGATGAGCGGCGAGGAGGTGGTCAATGAGATCATCGCCGCCGCCGCAACCTCGGGGGTGGCGGTGGAAATGAGCCGGCCGCACGCGGTGGCCGCCTGATTGCTGAATTCTGCCGGCCCGACTTAGCCTTTGTTAATGTGAGGTAGCCGACATTCTGCTAGGCCGCCCGCCATGGTGCGTTACTTCTTCGACGTTGACGGCGAGCCTGCCGATACCGACGGCCTTCGCCTTCTGGACATGAATGCCGTTCGTGCGGAAGCAATCAGTGCTGCCGGCGAGATGCTGCGGGAGTTGGACGGGGCGCTGTCGGGCGAGGAATGGGTCATGCGCGTCACCGACGAAAGCCGCCGCCCGGTCTTGACGCTGCAATTCTTCGCGATCGAGCACGCGTTGGAGCCCGCCTGATCCGGGTCGGGCGCTCAGTCTGAATTCTCAGGCAAGGCCGGGAAGCCGTCCATGATGGGCGGCGGACCGTTGCGAGTCTCCGTCGCGCTCCTGGCGAGCTGCAGCCACCCCTCTCTAATTTCCAGCCAGCTCGTCTGTTCGGCTGGCGTGCCGGCGCGCTCTGCTTGGCGAGCGCACTCCTCTGCCCGTTGCAAGAAGATTGCGGCGGTGTCCGCCAACGAACTCCCCTGTCCCGCAATCCCGAACCGGGGGTAACTCACACTCTCCCGAGTGAGTTCCGTCGGATCCTAATCAAGCGACCGAACCGGACGCGACAAGCGGTGCGGGATTATGCAATCGGCCGGCGTTACTTGCGGCGCGTGAGCCGGTCGCGGACCCAAATCTCCGCTTCGGGCAGATCGGCAAAAATCCGCGGCAGCTCGAAGCAGCGACCGAAGCCGGCTTCAAGGTGCCAGGCGCCCTGGTCGCTTCCGTGGACCTGATCGGCAAGGCGCACCAGTACGGCGACGAGCCTGCCCTCATGGAGGACCAGGACCCCCTCGCTGTCGTCGCTCGCCGTCTCAACCGCGACCGGCTGGAAAGTGATGGCCATCTCCGCAGCAACCCGAAGGGGCGGTCAGTCCACCGCCTGCCCGGCAACCGGCCGCTGGCTGTCGCCGCCATCGCCCCGGCGCGCTGCTCCTTCCGCCGGGCGGAGGTGCAGATATTCGGGATCGAACTCGCCGGCTTCCTTAAGGCCTTCCCAATCGTCGATCTTGAGCCAGCCGCTCTTCAACGTGAGCAGACCGGCCGCGCGCAGCTCCTGGAGTGTCCGGTTGACGTGGACGTTCGACAGGCCGAGCGCGTCGCCGATCTCGGCCTGCGTGATCGGCCATGGGAACTCATGATCCGTGGTGAGGCCGACCGTCTGCATCTTTACAAATTGCTCGCACAGGAGATGCGCGATCCGGGCATAGGCCGAGCGGCGGCCGATGCTGGTCATCCACTCCCGGAAGATCGCCGCGTCGACCAGCGTATCCTTCCAGATCGCCCGGGCAATGCGCGGAAATTTTTCGGTGATGCTGAGCATCGTGCCGTGCGGGATGAGCGCGACCTTGCAGGCGGTCAGCGTTCCGATGCTGTGGTCCATCCTGTGCAGGATGAAGCTCTGCGCGTCGAAAATGTCGCCGGCGCAATGGAACGACATGATCTGGCGGCGGCCATCGGCGACGAGCTTGTAGCGGCAGACGATGCCTTCAAGCAGCAGATTGCAGTCGGACGGGCGGTCGCCCTCCACCACAATGTCCTCGTCGGCGCGGAACTCGGCGATGCGCGAGCACGCCTGCTCCAGGACGTGTTCCTCCTCCGGCGTCAGAGGGAATAGATGGTGCAGCTTTTTGATGAGCGGATTTTGGTGCGTGGACTGCAACGGCTCATCCCATTCCAGGCGGGAGCGCAGCGCAGTCTCTCAGCCACCGGGGCCTGATGTAGAACATCGAGCCGGTGATGGCATTAACATAGGTTGCCCCGGCCCCGATTGCGAGCTTTTTCGGGCCGGCGGCTCAGCACGGCGGCGCTTCCCGCACACCCATGATGCTCTAGGCGCGCCGCGCCGGCCAGGTCATTGCCGCGACGCCGGCGACGACGAGGAGCAGCCCGAAAATATCCGCCGGATCGAGCGCCTCGCCAAGAAAAATCACGCCGATCGCCACGCCGATCGGCACGCGGAGATACGCCTGGCTGGTGGTGCCGACCGAGCCGAGCGATTTCAGCAGCCGGAAGAAGATGACGAAGGCGAGCGCGGTGGAGAAGATCGCCAGCCCGAACAGAGCGGCGATCGACGCGGCGGATGGGTCGAGGTTCCACGGCCGGTCGACGACGAGGCTGAGCGGCACCAGCATCGCCGCCCCGGCGATCAGCGAGCCGGCCGCCGGCACCATCGGATCGAGGCCGTGGAAGCGGCGGCCGAAGATGGCGGCGATGGCGTAGCAGATCGTCGCCAGCACGATCGCCAGTTCTGCGACGATGTGCGCGCCGAAGCCGCCAAAGGCGTCGAAGCCGATGATCAGCGCGATGCCGGCGAGCCCGGCCGCGACGCCGAGAAGTTTCCATGCCGACGCCGGCTCGTGGCGGGTCACCGCGAAGGTGAGGAGGAAGGTGAAGATCGGCGACGTCGAATTGAGGATCGCCGCGAGCCCCGCATCGACCGTCAGCTCCGCCCAGGCGATCAGCGTGAACGGCACGACGCTGTTCATCGACGCCTGGAAGGCAAACTGCCGCCAGGTGGCCAGATCCTTGGGCAGAAGCACGCCCCGGAGCCGCATGATGGCGACGAGCAGCAGGCCGGCGATCAGCGTCCGCGCCGCTATGAATGTGACGGGCGGGATGGTGGCGACGCCGATCTTTATGAAGGTGTAGGAGGCGCCCCATAGCGTCGCCAGGAGCAGGAGCAGAGCATAGTCGGCGATCTGCGGCCGGGCATGACTCGTGGCGGGCGGGGGCATCAAGAACTCTCAATTCGTCCGGCCGAGAATGGCCGCACGCGCCGGCAATGTCCCGCGCCGACACTTCGTCTTCGCGGCCCGGGACACGCGCGCTCGCTTGACGGAGCCCGGCCGCGTCGGTTTTCGCCGCGCCTTCGCGGTGGAGTTCGCGGCGGAGAAACTGCCAGCCGGCCTGTAAGCCGGGTTCTGTAAGGCCGCCGGGCCAACCCGGCGGCGCGACGGCCATTCATCTGGAGCGCCCGTCGCCGGACGCTTCGCGCGACCGACCCGGACGGCTGGCCTGGAAAAGGCCGGGCCCAAGCGCCCTGGGGCAAATGGGGCCCGCGCCGTCCCTTCTTGGTCTTGCTCCCGGTGGGGTTTACCGTGCCGCCCCCGTTGCCGGGGGCGCGGTGGGCTCTTACCCCACCCTTTCACCCTTGCCCCGCCAGCGAACCGGTCTGATCAGCTCAGGCCGATCGGCAGGCGGGGCGGTCTGCTCTCTGTGGCACTTTCCCTGGGGTCGCCCCCGCCGGGCGTTACCCGGCACCGTTTTTCCATGGAGCCCGGACTTTCCTCCCCGCCCGTCCTTGCGGAAGAGCGAGGCGGCCGTCCGGCCGGCTGGCACGAGACAGGTGGCATCGACTGGGGAGAAGGTCAACCCGCGCCTGCCCCTGAGGACGTCAAGCCGCCTGCGGAACGTAATGCAGGGTCAGGAGATCGGTGCGCCGGCAGGGAAAGAGCGCGTAGGCGCGTCCTTCATTATCGCTGAATTCCACGAGCACTGTCGCCTCATCAAGCGGCTCCACAATGGTTCCAACCTGTCCGCGCCGCAGCCCTTCAGCCGGCGCGTCGGTGAGCAGCGCCACCACGTCGAGGACACCAGCCTCAGTCGGCGTTGTGCCTTCTTCCATCACAAAACCCAACAGGTGACGAACCCGGATTTTCTCACGCACGAAGTGCCGCTACTGCTTCGGAGCTTCCAGCTGCTCCGGCACCTCGTCCGCGTCCGCAGAGCTGTCGCCCTGCACGTCGACGGGCGCCGGGTCCGTGAGCAGCGCGTCGGCGGCGTTCTTCAGCCGCTGGCCGGCCTGGTCGAGGTTCTCGCGGATCGCCGGCGCGTTCTCCTCCAGGGCGTCGAGGCCGGCCTTGCCGGCGTCGCCGAGGCTCTCCATCGTCTGCCGCGCCGCCTCGCCGGCTTCGCCGAGCGCCTGCTCGGCCCGCTCGCCCGCCGTGCCGGAAGGCGCCGCCGTCTCTCCGGCCGGCGCTTCGGGCGCCTCCGCCGCCGGCTTTTCGGCATCGTCGCAGGCCGCCAGGGCCAGCACGGCCAGGCCGGCAATCAGCATCGAACTGGTCCGCATCCAAACCTCCTCGGTCGAGCCGACAATTCACGAAGCGGCAGGGCGTTCCGCGGATCGACAGGCGCCTTCCTGGCCTCTAGCTTCACGCCGCTGCGGCCGGGAGCGCGCGATGGCGGAAAAGTGGGATTTCTGGGTCGACCGCGGCGGCACCTTCACCGACGTCGTGGCGCGCGATCCGGAAGGCCGGCTGCACGCCTCAAAACTTCTGTCGGAGAACCCCGGCGCGTATCGGGACGCCGCGGTCGAGGCGATCCGCCGCCTCCTCGCGGTCCCGGCGGGCGCGCCGATCCCGTCGGGAAAAATCGGCGCGGTGAAGATGGGGACGACGGTCGCCACCAACGCGCTCCTGGAGCGGCAGGGCGAGCGGACCGCGCTCCTCATCACCCGCGGCTTCCGCGACGCGCTCCGCATCGGCTACCAGGCGCGGCCGGACATCTTTGCCAAGCATATCGTGCTGCCGGAGCTCCTCTATTCCCGCGTCGAGGAAATCCTCGAACGCGTGCGCGCCGACGGCACGGTGGAGGCGGAGCCGGACGAAGCGGAGGTGCGCCGCGTCCTGGAGAGCCTCGCCGCGGAGAATTACCGCTCGCTCGCCATCGTCTTCATGCATGCCTGGAAATATCCCGCGCACGAGGCGCTGGTGGCGCGCCTCGCCCGCGAGCTGGGCTTTCCGCAGGTCTCCGTCAGCCACGAGGTCTCGCCGCTGGTGAAGCTGGTCGGGCGCGGCGACACCACGGTGGTCGACGCCTATCTCAGCCCGATCCTTCGCCGCTACGTGGCCCAGGTGGCGGGCGATCTCGGGGTGCGGACCGACAGACCGACGGGGGACGCCGATAACCTCCCCCCTGAGGGGAGGTCGAGAGCGGCGGAGCCGCTCCGGGAGGGGGCACGCCCGCGGATGGTCCACCCCCCCACTCGGTTCGCCCCGCCGAGTCCGGCGACTCGATCTCCCCCTCGAGGGGCGAGATAAGCGATGCGTCGTCGCTCGGCATCGAGGACGGCCCCCGGCTGATGTTCATGATGTCCTCCGGCGGGCTCACCGCCGCGCATCTGTTCCAGGGCAAGGACGCCATCCTGTCCGGCCCGGCGGGCGGCGTCGTCGGCGCCGTCGAGACGGCCAGGATGGCCGGCTTTTCGCGCGTCATCGGCTTCGACATGGGCGGCACCTCCACCGACGTCTCGCATTACGACGGCGAGCTGGAGCGGGCCTTCGAGACGGAGGTGGCGGGGGTGCGCATGCGCGCGCCGATGATGCGCATCCACACGGTCGCGGCCGGCGGCGGCTCGATCCTCTTCTACGAGTCCGGCCGCTTCCGCGTCGGCCCGCAATCGGCCGGCGCCAATCCCGGCCCCGCCTCCTACCGCCGCGGCGGCCCGCTCACCGTCACCGACGCCAACGTCATGGTCGGAAAGCTCCTGCCGGAGCATTTTCCGGCGATCTTCGGCCCGGACCAGGACCAGCGGCTCGACGCTGAGATCGTGCGGGAAAAATTCGCCGAGCTCGCCGAAACAATCGCCGCCGCGGAAGGCCGGACCCGCACGCCGGAAGAGATCGCCGCCGGATTTCTGGAAGTGGCCGTCGAGAACATGGCGAACGCCATCAAGAAAATCTCCGTCGCGCGCGGCTACGACGTGACCAAATACGCGCTCGCCTGTTTCGGCGGCGCCGGCGGCCAGCACGCCTGCATGATCGCCGACCGGCTCGGCATGGAGACCGTCCACATCCACCCGCTTTCCGGCGTGCTCTCGGCCTACGGCATGGGCCTCGCCGACATCCGCGCCAATCGCAGCCGCGCCGTCGTGCTTCCCCTGTCGCCCGCCGTCGAAGCGGAGCTTCAAAAGGTTCGATCGGCGCTGGAGGCGGAGGTTCGCAGCGAGCTCAAAAGCCAGGGCCTGAACGATGCCGAAATCAGCATCTATGCCCGTATGCACATCCGCTACGACGGCACCGATATGGCGCTCCCCGTTCCGGCAGGGACGGCGGCCGAAATGCGCGAGGCTTTCGAGGCGGAGCACCGGGCCCGCTTCGGCTTCGTCTATGACGACAAGCCGCTGGTCGCCGAAGCCGTCGAGGTGGAGGCGGTCGGCGGCGGCGCGGCGATCGCCGAGCCGGATCTCCGCGCTGACAGAGGAGGAGCCCGTCGCCGCCTCCCGCTCGCGATTCTTCTCGGAGGGCGACGTGGCACGACGCCGGTATTTACCTGCGCGACGCCGTGCGGCCCGGCCAAAGCATTTCCGGCCCGGCGCTGATCATCGAGCCGCACCAGACGATCGTCGTGGAGCCCGGCTGGGCGGCGCGAGATCACGCCGAAGAACCACGTCGTGCTGCGCCGCGTGGTACGCGCGCGCCCGCGCGCATGCGATCGGGACGGAGGCCGACCCGGTGATGCTGGAGGTGTTCAACAACCTCTTCATGTCGATCGCCGAGCAGA
Source organism: uncultured Alphaproteobacteria bacterium (assembly GCA_963846475.1). Classification (GTDB taxonomy): domain Bacteria; phylum Pseudomonadota; class Alphaproteobacteria; order Rhizobiales; family Afifellaceae; genus DASWJZ01. Next base: position 2,308,797 of record CAWJVZ010000004.1, read on the forward strand.
TGGGCGTGACGCTGCAGAACACCGCCTATTCGGTCAACATCAAGGAGCGGCTGGATTTCTCCTGCGCGCTGTTCGACGCGACCGGCGCGCTGGTCGCCAACGCGCCGCACATGCCGGTGCATCTCGGCTCGATGGACCGCTCCGTCGACATCGTCCGAAAGCTCAACCCCGATATCGCGCCGGGCGACGTCTATGCGCTGAACGCCCCCTACAACGGCGGCACGCATCTGCCGGACATCACCGTCGTCACGCCGGTTTTTGACAAGGAGGGTGCCAAAATCCTGTTCTGGGTGGCGATCGCGCGGCCACCACGCCGATGTCGGCGGCACCGCGCCGGGCTCGATGACGCCGCGCGCCACGACCGTCGACGAGGAGGGCGTGCTCATCGACAATTTCCGGCTGGTCGAGCGCGGCCGCTTCCGCGAGGCGGAGCTGCACGAGCTCCTGACCGAACCATCCCTTTCCCTGCCGCAACCCGGCGCAGAACGTCGCCGACCTCAAGGCGCAGATCGCCGCCAACGAGAAGGGGGTGCTGGAGATCAGGAAGATGGTGCGGGAGTTCGGGCTGGAGGTGGTGCAGGCCTACATGGTCCACGTGCGCGACAACGCGGCGGAAAGCGTGCGCCGCGTCATCGAGAGGCTGCACGATTCGGAGTTCGAATATCCGACCGACCAGGGTTCGGTGATCAAGGTGAGGATCAGCGTCGACAAGGCGAAGCGCTCGCGCCAAGGTCGACTTTTCACCGGCACCTCGGAGGCGAAGCCGAACAATTTCAACGCCCCCGCGCCGGTCACCCGCGCCGCCGTGCTCTACGCCTTCCGCGTCATGGTGGAGCAGAACATCCCGATGAACGCCGGCTGCCTGGAGCCGATCGAGATCGTCATCCCGGAAGGCTCGATGCTTGCGCCGCAATATCCGCGCGCCGTGGTCGCCGGCAATGTCGAGACCAGCCAGCACGTGACCAACGCGCTGTTCGGCGCGCTCGGCGCGCTGTCCTCCGCGCAGGGGTCGATGAACAACCTCACCTTCGGCAACGACAAATACCAGTATTACGAGACGATCTGCTCCGGCGCGCCGGCGGGCGTGCTGAACGACGGCAGCGGCTTTTCCGGCACCGACGCCGTGCACACCCACATGACCAACTCGCCGCCTCACCGACCCGGAAGTGCTGGAGATGCGCTTCCCCGTGCTCCTGGAGGACTTCCACATCCGCCGCAAGCCCGACGAGATTCCGGCAGGCGCCCCTCCCCCCTTGCGGGAGAGGGTGGCCCCCGGCCTCAGCCGGGGGTCGGGAGAGGGCCACGCCTCAAGCAATGATGCGACGGACGCGCTCCCCCACTCACCCCCTACTCCTCAGTCCCCCGCTTCCGGCTCCGGCGGACGCGGCCGCTGGAATGCCGGCAACGGCACCTTGCGCACCATCCGGTTCCTAGAAAAAATGGACTGCGCCATCCTCTCCTCGCACCGAAAAATCCGTCCGCACGGCCTGAATGGCGGCGCCCCCGGCGAGCTCGGCGCCACCTGGGTGCGGCGAAACGACGGAAACCTGGAGGAGCTCGAAGGCGCCGATCAGACGGTGTTGGAGGCCGGCGAGGCGGTGATCGTCAGGACACCGACGGGGGGCGGCTACGGAGAGCCCTGAGCGAGCGTATACGGCTGAGCGCAGTTTGAGGCTTCATGATGAGGTTGTTTTGCGAAGCAGGATGGTTACTGCCCCGTAAAGGGCCGCGCGGTGTTTTGCGGCGGCCGCGTTCATACCTGGACAGGTCCGGAACGAAGCAGGGGCGAATCAGCGAGCCTGTGGATATTCCCGGCCCGTTCTCACCGCCTGTGGTGGTCGGGCACGGGCCGAGACACAAAGGTTCCCGTCGAGCTTCAGCCGCGGGAGCCTCGGCTCGCCGTTTTCCTTAACCTTGCCGTGCCGATCCGGGACAATTTACTGTTTCCACCGGATCCCGGCCGAGCGCGCTGCGCTTCAGTCCTTCGCCAGGCTGACGCCGTTGAGGCTGGCGACGTGGTCGGAGAGCATCGGCAGGTAGTCGCCGCCCTTGCCCATCGCCTCCGCCGTGGTGAGGTAGTTCTTCGCCGCCGAGCCGACGAAATGCGCCACGCCGGCCTGGTTGGCGAGGCCGGCGAGGTAGCGCATGTCCTTGTGGGCATTCTGCAGGGTAAATTTGTGGGCGTCGCGGTCGCGCCCGACGACGTATTGCATAAAGGTGTCGTAGAAGCCGCAGCTCATGCGGCCGCCGCCGATGACGGCGTGAAACTGGGCGGGCGCGATGCCAACGCGGGCGCCGAGCGCCAGCGCCTCGGAATAGAGCGCGGCATAGCCGATCGACACGAAATTGTTGAGGAGCTTCATCGTGTGGCCGGAGCCGACCGGGCCCATATGGACGATCTTGGCGGCGAAGCAGGCGATGACGGGCCGCGCCGCCTCGAAGGCGGCGGGGTCGGCGCCGATCATGCAGTCGAGCGTGCCGGCCTCCGCCTCCTTCGGCGTGCGGCTGAGCGGCGCGTCGACGAAGGCGATGCCGGCGGCCCGCAGCTCCTCGGCGAGCGCGCCGGTAGAGACGGGATCGGAGGTGGAGGAATCGATCACCATCAGGCCGGGACGGGCACCCGCCAGGATGCCGTCGGGGCCGCGCACCAGCGCCTCGACCTGCGGGCTGCCGGTGACGCAGAGCACGATGATCTCGGCCTCCGCCGCCATGGCGCGCGGGCTCGCCACCTCGCGGGCGCCGCGGCCGACGAGATCGTCGATCGGCGCGCGGTTGCGGTGCGCCATGACGAGGAGCGGAAATCCCTTCGCCAGGATGTTCTTGGCCATGCCGTGGCCCATCAGGCCGAGCCCGATGAAGCCGACCGTCTTGTTCGCCATGCCGGACCCCCGCTCGCGTCGCAGCAGCGGAGAATGCCGGCTGCGGTGCACTTCCTATGCCGGAGAGATGCGGCGCTGAAAAGCCCTCAGGCGGTCCGCCGGAGGTCGAAGCCGGTGGCGCCGGCCTGCTCGCAATGAACGGCGTTCGGGCTCGTCAGCGTGCAGACGGCGGAGAATTGCTGCTGGCGCTGTGCCGAGATCCAGCTCAGGTTCGCGGTGTTGCCGGAAACGCTGTAGCTGCCCTGCGCCAGGACGGCGTTGGTGCGCGCGTCCGTGGAGGTGAACTGGCCGCCCTGGAACGAGGCCACGAAGATGCCGTCGCTGGACCTCCATTGGCCGTCGAGGGCGGTCCGTTGGGGGCCGGTCGAGAACATCTGCGGCATGGAGCCCGTCTGACAGGCGCCGAGCAGAGCGGTGGAGAACGCAAGCACGAGCGTGGCGGATCGGCGAATCATGAGAGCCCCCGAGGTTGCTTCCGGCAATATTGGGCCCGGGCTGCCGCATGTCCAGAATAGGTGTCGCGAAGCCCGCCGCCTGTGGCCGGCGCGCACCAGGGGGAGCAGCCGCCGCTAGCCGCTCAGCCAGATCGATTCGGCGATCTGCTGATAGATGTCCTCGAAGACCTGCGAGATGTCGGTGGTGTTCGCCTCGTGGAACGCGCCGTTCGCCGAGGCGCATTCGGTGAGCAGGGTGCGGGCCGCGGGATCGTCGAGGTCGTAGGCGATGGTGAACACCCGCAGGCCCGCCGCCTCCATATTGTGGCAGAGCTCCAGCGTGCCCTCATTGGCGGCGGCGACCGAAATGTCGCCGGACGGGCCCATGGCCTCCACCGTCTGCATGCCGTCGGTGAGCAGGATCACCACCTTCATGAGGGGGCGATCGGAGGTCGGGCTGACCGCCGTATCGAACGGCTGCTCCGACGAAAGCAGGTGCCATCCCATTTCCGTCGCCAGCGCGATGTTGGTCAGGCCGGTCGGGCGCATATCCGACAGCGCATCTGAGAGACCGGCAAAATCGTCGCTGAGGTCGAACACGTTCAGCGAGCCGGTGACATAGGGCTGGCACGCCGCATCGCCGGTGGCCAATGCGGGCCAGCGGCTCGCCTCCACCGCCGCGTAGGGGGTCTCTCCGCTCGTCGAATAGGGATGGTCGCGGTTCCGCAGGCAGGCGGTGATGCTGTCGCCGGAATCGGCGAGCGGGGTCCCCCGCACGTCTCTTCCGTGGACGGTGGCGAGCACGTATTCGGAGAACGGGACGATGCCGATCTGCGTCGTCGTTGGCCGCTCCGTGGCGATCTTGTCGATGAACGCCTGGGCGGCCGAGGTCATGCGCACATATTTGTCGTTGTCCTGCATCGATCCCGAATAGTCGAGGACGAGCGCGATCTCGATCTGCACGGCGCTGGGAATGACCACCTCGGCAAAGGCTTTTGCCTTGAAGCTGCGGATGCCGAGCACGGCGAGGAGGGACGTCGGAACGTCGACGTCCGCCGTCACGCTGACCTTGAACTCGTCGACATCGACGTCGGGCTCCGGCGCGATCCCCTCGACCCGCGCCGCGAAATTGGTCTCGAACATCCTCTCGCCGGCGGCGGCGGCCGCCGCGCGGCGCTCCGCCCAATCGTCGTCCGAGGAGTATTGTCCGGATTGGATCGACCGCGCCGCGGCGAGCGCCGCCACGTCGGCCGACGCCTGCAGTTGGCCCTCCACGCTGGCCCGGCGCGACAGGTCGACCGCTCCACCGGCGAGGCCGAGGATCGGAATGATGGCGAGCCCGAACATCATGCCGACGTTGCCGGCTTCGTTCCGCCACTGGCGAAAGATGTGCCGCACGACCTTGCCCTTCCGCAGAGGATTCGGCCCGAAGATTCGCGAAATTCCATGCAGCTTCGTTAACCCGCTGCTCATTTCCGAACCGGTGGTTAAGACTTGCTGGCGAGAAGGCCCGGTGCTTCAGGATGAGCGACAGAATGAGCGGGGAACGCCCGAACGTGGCCATCGTCGGCGCCGGGCCCGCCGGGCTGATCGCCGCCGAAACGCTGAGCGAAGCCGGCCTTGCCGTCACGATCTACGAACGCATGCCCTCGGCCGGGCGCAAATTCCTCATGGCCGGGCGCGGCGGGCTGAACCTTACGCATTCGGAGCCGCTGGAAAAATTTCTGCCGCGCTACGGGCCGGCGGAGCCGCACCTCGCCGCTGCCATCGAGGCATTCCCGCCCGCCGCGCTCCGCGCCTGGGCGGAGGGGCTGGGACAGCCGACCTTCGTCGGCTCGAGCGGACGCGTGTTTCCCGCCTCGCTCAAGGCGTCGCCGCTGCTTCGCGCCTGGCTGGCAAGGCTGGCGCGCCGGGGCGTCGCGTTCCGCCTGCGGCGGGAATGGCGCGGCTGGGATGCGGAGGGCCGACTTGAATTCCGCGCTCGCGACGGCGCGCTGGAGAAAGCGGCCGCGGACGCGACGCTGCTGGCGCTCGGCGGCGCGAGCTGGCCGAAGCTCGGCTCGAACGCCGCCTGGACCGATATCCTTGCCGCGCGCGGCGTCGCCATCGCCCCGCTCCGGCCCGCCAATTGCGGTTTCGATATCGCCTGGACGGAAACTTTCCGCGACCGCTTCGCCGGCCAGCCGCTGAAGAACGTCGCGCTTTCCTTTGCGCGCCAAAAGATCCGCGGCGAAGCCGTCGTGACCCGCTACGGCATCGAGGGCGGCGCCGTCTACGCGCTCTCCGCCGCGCTCCGCGACGCCATCCTTCGCGACGGCAAGGCGGTGCCGAGCCTCGACCTCCGCCCGGATCTTTCCCTGGCTGCCCTCTCAAGACGGCTGGCGAGCGGGCCGGCGCGGCAATCGCTGGCCAACCGCCTGCGCAAGGCCGGCCTGTCGCCGCTGGCCGCCAATCTTATGCGCGAGGTCGCCGGCCCGGAGCTGCCGCGGGAGCCGGCGGCGCTCGCCGGCCTCGCCAAGGCCCTGCCGCTGACCCTCGTGGCGCCGCAGTCGCTGGAGCGCGCCATCTCGACGGCGGGCGGCGTCTCCTTCGCCGCGCTCGACCAAAATTTCATGCTCCGCGCTCTACCGGGGGTGTTCGCGGCGGGCGAGATGCTCGACTGGGAGGCGCCGACCGGCGGCTATTTGCTGCAGGCGAGCTTTGCCACCGGAATGGCTGCCGCCAAGGGCATGCTGGCCCGTCTGCAGGGCCGGTTCGACTTCAGGGCATCGCCGCCCTAGGTTTCCCCCATGAGCCGCGCCTTCGTGAAGGAGCCGGACGGGGCGGACGTCTTCGACGAGCTGCCCGACCGGCCGATCAGCCCGCACGCCAATCTCGTCACGGCGCGCGGATTGGCGCTCCTCGACGCCGCGGTGGCGCAGAGCCGCGCCGCGCTGAGGGAGGCGCAGCAGCGGGGCGACCGCGCCGCCATTGCCGCTGCATCGCGCGATTTTCGCTATTTCAATGCGCGCCGCGCCAGCGCCGAGCTGGTTCCGCAAACCCAGGACTCTTCCACCGTCCGGTTCGGCAGCCGCGTCACCATCGAACGCGACGACGGCCGGACGCAGACCTTCCGCATCGTCGGCGAGGATGAAGCCGACCCGGCTGAGGGGCTTTTGTCCTATGTGTCGCCGCTGGCGCGCGCGCTGACCGGCAAGCGGGTCGGCGAGATCGTGCCGGCGGGACAGAGCGAGGCCGAGATCCTCGCCATCGAGGCGGTTTCCGACGATCCCGTTTAACCGCCTGCCGCCTTAGTGCTTCTCCTCGGCGGGGCCGTGCTTTTGCGGCTTATGGCCGCTCTGGCCGGGATTGTTGTGCTTGTTGTGGTCGCGGCTCTCCTGGTTCATGCCGCCGCGGCTGACCGGGACGTCGCTCTGCCGGGCCGCCGGATCGCGCGGGGCGCGGCTGCCGGTCGGCTGGGCGCCTTCCACCTCGGCCCCTTCGCCGGGCTTGGCGATCGGCTCCTTGCGCTCGACGTTGCGCAGGAACTGCTCGTGCGTCTTCTTCCCCTGGCCCGTATCCTTGTCCGGCATCTTTTCTCTCCGCTGCTGTCGTTCGCCGAAGACAACGCCGGCCGGCCGGCATTGGTTCGCAGACGGCCTCGGCGAGCGGGCCTCAGGCCATCTGCGGCGGCGCGCTGCCTTCGGGGAAAAATTCCAGTGCCGCGGAGTTCATGCAATAGCGCTCGCCGGTCGGCGGCGGCCCATCGGGAAAAACGTGGCCGAGATGGCTGTCGCAGCGGGCGCAGCGGATTTCCGTGCGCGCCATGCCGAGCGAGTTGTCGCGGAGATAGCGGACGTGGTCGCGGTCGAACGGCTCGTAAAAGCTCGGCCAGCCGGTGCCGGATTCAAATTTCTTGCCGGAGCGGAAGAGCGGCAGCCCGCACAGCCGGCAGGCGTAGAGGCCCGGCTTCTTGTTGTCCAGGAGCGCGCCGCAGAAGGGCCGCTCGGTGCCGTGGTCGAGCAGGATGTGCCGCTCCTCCGGCGTGAGTTTTTTCGCCAGCCGGTCGCGCTCGCCGGCGGCGATCGGCCCAAGATCGTAGCCGGAGGCGGAAAGATAGGGGCTGGTCGTCGCGCCAAGCTCGTCGGTCATGTGCCGCTCCATCCGATGCGCCCGCGGGGCGCGCTCCGCTTCATAGTGGGGTGCCGGCACGGCTTTCTTCAAGCCCTGCCCGCCGCGCCTTCTCGATCCCGGCGCGCCCGGCCCTACTTAGCCATCGCTTTGACGGGAGGCGACGGATGCGATCCGGCAATATGAAGCGGTTTTTTCTCGGTGCCGCGCTGATCTGCGCCGCGCTTTCCGGCGGCGCGCAGGCGGCGGACTGCCCGGTCGCCTGGGACCAGCTGGCGGCGGCGCTGAAGGCAAGCGTCAAGCCGGCCGGCGGGCCCGGCAACGGCGGTTTCGACAACCACATGTGGGCGAGCGTCGTCGCGCGCGACGGGTCGGTGTGCGCCGTGGCTTTCAGCGGCGCGGAGGCCGGAGATCAATGGCCGGGCAGCCGGGCGATTTCGGCGGAGAAGGCGAATACCGCCAATTCGGTGAGCGTCGACGCGATGGCGCTCTCCTCCGGCAACCTCTATGCCGGCGCGCTGTCCGGCGGGCCGTTTTACGGCCTGGAGGCGACGCATCCGCCGGCGACCGACGTGCTCTACGGCGGCGACCCCGCCGCGTTCGGCACCGAGAGCGACCCCATGGTCGGAAAAATCCTGGGGGGCGTGGTCGTCTTCGGCGGCGGGCTGGCGCTCTACGACGGCAACGGCGTGGTCGGCGGGCTCGGCGTGAGCGGCGATTCCTCCTGCGCCGACCACAACGTCGCCTGGCGCGTCCGCGCGGCGCTGCAACTCGACCAGGTGCCCGCAGGCGTGGCGGGCGAGCGCAAGGACGGGCTGATCTACGACCTCAACCACGAGAACAAGAGCGCCTCGGGTTTCGGACACGCCAAATGCCTGGGCACGGAGGCGGATGTGGGCGCCGAGCTGGGCGCTTCGGTCGGTGGCGAGAGCCTGAAGTAGGACGGGGCACGGCAATGTCCCGCGGCCGCGCGAGCATGGGGCGCGGTCAGGCCGATCTGTCGGGAAATGCGGCCGCGAGAAAATCCGGCACCGGGCGGCCCTGCGATTTGAGCCAATCTGCCATTGCGCCCGCGACCTCGCGCACGGCCGGACGGGCGAGCATGCGGGCGCGCCAGGCGAGGAGGCGGGGCGTAGCATCGCTCATCACAGCGCCTTTCCGCTCGCCGAACAGCTGCGCCATGAAGAAGGCAATGTCGGCGTAGGAAAAATCGCCGGCGAGGAAGTCGCGGGTTCCCAGCCGCACGTCCATATCGGCGCAGAAGCGCGCCGCGGCATCGCGGGCGGCTGCCGCCGCCGGGTGGTCCGGCGTCGCCTCCAGGCTCATCAGCCGGATGATCTGGGGGAAGTAGACCTCGTCGGATTTCAGCTCCAGGAGCCGCGCTTCGGCGCGCCGTGGCGGTGTCGCGGGCCACAGCGGCGGGTCCGGCCACGCGTGCTCCAGATACTCGAAGATCTGGGTGGAATCGAAGATCTCGACGTTCCCATGGATCAGCACCGGCACCTGCCGCTTCGGGTTGATGCGAACGACATCCGGATGTTTCGGCTCGTAACGATCGTCCTTGTCGAACGGGACCATGATCCGTTCCATGGCGAGCCCTTTCTCCAGCAAGGCGATCTCCGCTTTGGCGCCGAACATGGAAAGCGGACCGGTATAGAGGCGGATGGGGATCATAGCCGTAGTCCCTGGATGCGAGCGAGCCACACCCGACCATACTGCCGGCGGGGACAGGAGAGCAGGTGGAAGGGGCCCGACCCCACCCACTTCAGGTCAAGGTGCCGCCGGGCCGCCGGTCAGCTCCCACACGCTGGTTTTCTTGATCTCCGAATCCTCCAGCGCGCGGGTGACCGGCACTTCGTAGGTGGCGAGGCGGGCGAGGTTCGTCTTGGGGAAATAGGAGCGGCCGGGGTCGCCGATCAGCACTTTTGCGCCGCGCTCCCGGAGCGAGACCAGCCAGGGAAACAGCCGCTCGGCGAGCGGCTTTTCGTAAAACATGTCGCCGACGAGGACGACGTCGAAATTTTTCTCGCTGCCGATCAGGTCGGCGCCGGTCGTGGCGATCCGCACGCAATTCGCCTCGGCGTTCATGGCGATCGCCGCCAGCGCGATGGCGTCGATCTCGCTGGCCAGCACCTCCGCCGCGCCCGCCTTGCTCGCGGCGATGGCCAGCAGCCCCGACCCCGACGCGAAATCCAGGATCTTTCGGCCGGCGACCGCCTCCGGATGGTCCAGCACATAGCGGGCGAGCGCCTGGCCGCCGGCCCAGGCAAACGCCCAGAACGGCGGCGGCAGGCCGATTCTTCCGAGCTCCTCCTCGGTCTTCTCCCACAAAGGCAGCGCCTCGTGCGCGAGGTGGAGCTTTATCTCCGGCACCAGCGGCGGCGCGATCAGCGCCGTGTTCTGCCGGATGAAAAGCTGCGCATCCATTTCGGCCTGTAGAGGGCCAAGCGCCGCCCGGCGCAAGCGCTGAGCCCTCGGGCGGCGGACGGCGCCCTCCTCTCCCTCCGGGGAGAGGCCGACTCGCGGGTCCTGACCGGCTACATGGGTAACAGAATAGACCGGCGACATGGGTAACAGGTCAACTGATCGGCGAGGAGGACCTTGCCGATGGGATGGAGGGAGACCTGTGCCATGGATGAACGGATGCGGTTCGTGTTGGCGGTAGAGAGGGAAGAAGAGCCGATGGCGGCGTTGTGCCGGCGCTTCGCGGTGAGCCGGCGGATCGGCTACAAATGGCTGGAGCGCTACCGGGAGGAGGGTCCGGCGGGTCTCTTCGACCGCTCGCGGGCACCGCTGCATCATCGGCAGGAGGTGAGTCCGGAGACGGCCGAGCGCTGCCTGGCGGTAAGGCGCCTGCATCCGACCTGGGGCCCGCTGAAGGTGCGTGCCCTGCTGGCGCGGCTGGAGCCGCAGACGCGCTGGCCGGCGGCGAGCAGCATCGCCTGCCTGTTCGACCGCGAGGGGCTGACGGTGAAGCGGCGGCTGAGAAGGCGGGCGCCGCCGGCGAGCGCGCCGTTTGCCGCCTGCGGGGCAGCCAACGACGTGTGGGCGATCGACTTCAAGGGTTGGTTCCTGACCGGCGACGGGACGCATTGCGAGCCGCTGACGTTGTCGGATGCGCACAGCCGCTATCTGTTGCGCTGCCAGGTTCTGCCGAAGACCGACACCGGACATGCGTGGCCGGTGCTCGACGCCGCCTTCCGCGAGTTCGGCCTGCCCAAGCGGCTGCGCTCCGACAACGGCCCGCCGTTTGCCTCCACCGGCGCCGGCGGGCTGTCGCAGCTTGCCGTCAAGATGATCAAGGCGGGAGTGACGCCGGAACGCATCGCCCCCGGCAAGCCGCAGCAGAATGGCCGGCTGGAGCGGCTGCACCTGACGCTGTTGCAGGACACCGCCACGCCGCCGGCGCGCTCGCTGCGAGAACAGCTCGAGCGTTTCCGCGCCTTCCGGCGCCTCTACAACGACGAGCGCCCGCACCAGGCGCTGGCTAACGCCACGCCGGCCGAGCACTATGCCGCCTCGCCGCGGCGCTTCGACGGGGTCTTGCGCGAACCCGACTATGCCGCCGACGTCGAGGTCAGGCGAGTGCGCTTGAACGGCGAGATCAAATGGCAGGGCAAGCTCGTCTACATCAATTCGGCGCTGGCCGGCGAGCCGATCGGCCTGGCGGAAGGCGAGGACGGTTGCTGGGCTGCCCATTACGGCCCGGTGGCGCTCGGCTTCATCGCGCATGGCGGCCATCGCCTGAACAAGCCACCGCGACAAGCCTGTGGACTTGTGGACAACGCGGCGCGTTGCCCACAGGGTCCACAGCCGCAACAGCAACAACAGCAGACCTGAACAAAGCCAGAAATGTGTTACCCATGTCGTCGGTCAGATCTGTTACCCATGTCCCCGGTTGCACACGCGAAGCGAGCGGGTGAGGGACAAGATCGTCGAGCACGGCGCCAGAACCCTCACCCGGCTCCGCGCTGCGCGCGGACTCGGCCTCTCCCCACGGGGGAGGAAAAAGGCCCGCGCCTCTCAACGATCCTGAGGCGGAGCGGACCTTCCTCCAGCTCACAAGTTTGTGTGAAAAAAGTCCTAGACAAGGCTCCTCGTTTGTGCTAGCTCGCGAAATACCGCTGCTCGACGAGGGACCGGGATGCGCAGACCGGAGCTTTTCGGGAGCAGTGGGCGGCGCCGCCACGGAGCCTCGGTCAGGAGCCGGGACGGCGTTCCTCAGAAGGGCCCCCCTCGGGAGCAATCCCGGTGCCGGATGTTGCACGGCTAGAGTTCCTGCTTCGGGCGCAAGCACGGGGCAGGGCGGGAAGACGATAGGGCGAGTTGGGGAACGTATAACGCCGCGCGGACTCCCCACCGTTTAGCAAGCGCTTTTTTGACTTGCCGCTGCGGTGGCGAACAGGGTGCGGCTGGCGAGCATGGCGCAGGCAACGGCGAGCAGACGGTCGGCGACGGAGCGAAGCGCGCGGGCATGCGAATGGCCGCGTTGGCGCAGGGCGGCGTATTTGGCGCGGCTTCGCGGGTCGTGCTGGATGGCGGTGCGCGCCCAATGATGGACGGCGTCGCTGAGGCGGCGATGACAAGCCCGGCGGCGCAGGACGATGCGGCGCTTGCCCGACTGCTTGGTCACCGGGGCGACGCCGGACAAGCAGCGCAGCGCCTGATAGTCTCGCTCGCGCAGGGCCTCGCCGGCCTCTGCGAGCAGCGTGGCGCAGACGATCCTTCCGATGCCTGGCAGGGATCTCAGGATGGTCACGTCACGCTGCTCTTGCGGCTGCCCCGGCGCGTCCTCCTCGGGCGCAGCGAGGCTGGCGAGCAGGCGATCGAGCTCGCCGTGCGCCTCTTTGATCTGGCGGCTGACGAGGCGCAGGCGGGGAATGAGCGTGCGGATGTGGGCGGTTGCCGCCTCGGTGGCGCCGGCGGCGACCTGGATGGGCGGCCGGCGGAGCTGCTTCAAGGCCTCGGCCGCATCGAAGCGGCGGATGCGATGCCGCTTGAGGAGCTTGGCGAGACTGGCTTGGCGGAGGCGGCGGGCCTTATCGGGCGTCGGCGCGCTCTCCCACAGTTGCAGGAACCATTCGGCGGCGAGATCATCGGCGAGCTCCAGCATGGCCGGGAAGTAGCGCCAGAGCTGGTCTCGCATGCGGTTGGCGAGACGGACCTGCTCGACGGTCAGTTCGTCGGCGATCCGCGACCATTCGCGCAGCTCGATGACCAGCGGATCGGCCGGCCGCAACGGACGCAGGCGCGGCCGGTCGGTCCTCAGCGCATCGGCCAGCACCTCGGCGTCGCGGCTGTCGTCCTTGGCGCCGGCCAGCGTGAAGCGGTCGCGGAAGCGGTCGAGCTGCTTGGGATTGACCGCGTAGACGGTGAAGCCGCGCTCCATGAGCGCCTCAACGACCGGCCCGTGCGGCACCTCGATGGCGACATGCACCGCTTGCGGCGCGGCGCCGCTCGCGGCGATCAGCCAGGCGCCCATCTCAGCCAGGCCCTCGCCGCCATGAGCGAAGCTGCGCACGCGCTTGCCGCGCCCCTGCGCATCCGACAGACAAACGACATGCGCCTGCGACGCCCAATCGACGCCGGCATACCAGATCGGCTGTTCTTCCATGCTCCTCTCCCTGTTCTCGCAACGAGCCCGCCGCGACGTCGGCCGATCCCTGTACCTGGCGCTCAAGGGCGCGGTCTCCCCACTGGGCCTGCAATCGCAGCCGCCAGCCGGGGCACATGTCCGCGCGTGGTGCTCGCCGCTTTGACAGCGGCGGCGCTGGGGCGCTTCGGTCGCTCCCGGCCGGCCGGCCCCGGTCCTCCTGTCTGAGCCGATTCGCCGGACCCGCGAAGCCGCCCGCCCGCTACGGCGCCACGGAGGGCGCGCGTGCGGCCGGCTTCGCTTTCGCCGAGCCAAGCTTTGCAGGATCACCGGCCATCACCGGTACAGGGGCGCCTGGAGGCGCCATTATTTAAATTTGCGAGGCGTTGTTCAGGCGCTCCGCTCCCTCCTCAGGCGAGGAGGACAAAAAGCTCTTTGATCACCTCGGGCCGGCCAGGCCGCGGGACGAAAACGCACGCCCCCCTCTCCCCTTGCTTGCGGGAGAGGGTGCCCCTCGCGGTCACGCGAGGGGCGGGAGAGGGCACTGCACGAACCTGAGAGCCGCTCAGCTCCCCTTCAGCCGGGGCGACCGGCCCTTCAGCTCGTCGATGCGCTTGGAGGCTTCCGCCTTGGTGAGATTTTGGTCGAAATCCTCGCCGGTCTCCTCGCAGAGGGTCTTCAGATACGAGGCCTGCGCGCCGGTCATCGGCTCGTCGCCGGTGACCCAGTCCTCCGGGTCCTTCTCGGTGTTCGTTTCCGTGCTGGTCTTGGGCTGGCTGTCGGCCATTGGAGTGCTCGCGCTGAAAAATTTGTTTCTGAAATGTTCCAGCCGGCCGGGAGTTCCGCCGGACGCCGCGCTATCCCCACGGGCCGCGGCGGCGCTCCAGCTCGAAGGGCCGGTGGTGCGGCTTCTCCAGGAGCGGCACCTGCCGGCGCTTGAAGAAGGAAACCAGCGCCAGTCCGGCGATGAAACCGCCGATATGGGCGGCGAAGGCGATGCCCGGCTCGCCGAGCGGCGTGATGCTGGCGCTGACGAGCTGGCCGATGAACCAGATGCCGAGCACGATCAGCGCCGGCACATGCGCGACGGTGGCGAAGAAGCCGAGGAAGATGAGCACACGGACGGTCGCCCCGGGATGCAGCAGGATATAGGCGCCGAGCACCCCGGACACCGCGCCGCTCGCTCCCACCATCGGGATCTGCGAGCCGGGATCGACAAAGCCCTGGCTCAAGGCCGCCGCCGTGCCGCAAAGGAGATAGAAGGCGAGGTAGCGAAAATGCCCCATGGAATCTTCGATGTTGTCGCCGAAGATCCAGAGGTAAAGCATGTTGCTGCCGAGATGCAGCCAGCCGCCGTGCATGAACATGGAGCTGAGCACGGTGAACCAGGCCGGCGTGTAGACGAGCTCCGGCGCCAGCTCGGCATGGCCGAAGAGCCGCGCCGGGATCATGCCGAGGCTGTAGATGGCGACCTCGCCGGCGGGGCCGAGCGAGGCCTGCCACAGCCAGACCAGCACGCAGGCGCCGATCAGCGAGTAATTGACGTAGGGCGTCAGGTGCCGGCGCGGATTGTCGTCGGAGATCGGGAACATCTTTTAGCCGGCAGTAGCCGGGTCGAGGCCGCCCATGCGGCAGACGAGCCGCCATTCCGCCTCCCGCACCGGCTGGACGGAGAGCCGGGAATTGGCGACCAGCACCATGTCCTTGAGCGCCGGCTCCGCCTTGATGGCGTCGAGCGTCACCGGCTGCGGCATGGCGGCGACGGTCTTCAGGTCGACGCAGTCCCAGCTGCCGCTGTCGTCGGTGGAATCGGCATGCGCCTCGGCGATCACCTCGACGATTCCGACCACCTGCCGCTCGCCGCCGGAATGGTAGAAGAAGCCGCGGTCGCCCTTCCGCATGGCCCGCATATGGTTGCGCGCCTGGTAATTGCGCACGCCGTCCCATTGCTGGCCGGCCTCGCCGTTCGCCTTGTGCATCTCGAAGGACCAGGTTTCCGGCTCCGACTTGAACAGCCAATAGGCCATGTCTTTTCCCTTCTGCGCGGTCGATTGTCCGGACCCGTGGCCGCCCTGTCCAGCAGCAAAGCTCAGCCGGCCTCGCGCCTGAGCGGCCGGGCCAGCAGCGTCGCCATGGCGGTATCGACGTCGAGCCGCCCGTCCACAATTGCTGCCACGGCGGCGATGATCGGCGCTTCCACGCCGTGCCGGGCGGCAAGGTCGTCGGCGATCCCGGCCGAGTGGACCCCCTCTACCAGCGGCGCCCCGGCCCCCGTGAGCTCCGCGACCGAGCGGCCGCGGCCGAGCGATATCCCGAACGCGGTATTGCGCGACAGCGCGCTCGTCGCCGTCAGCACCAGGTCGCCGACGCCGGAAAGGCCCATGAAGGTCTCCGGTCGCGCCCCCAGCGCCGTGCCGAGCCGCATCATCTCCGCGAGCCCGCGGGAGATCAGTGCGGCCCGGGCGCTCTCGCCGAGACCGCGCCCGATAACGATGCCGCAGGCGATCGCCAGCACGTTCTTGACGGCGCCGCCGAGCTCGACGCCGGCGAGATCGTCGCTCGCATAGGGCCGAAAAGTCTCCGACGAGAGCGCCGCGCACAGCTCGTCTGCCAGCCCGATCTCCGCGGCCGCAATGGTCACCGCCGTCGGCAGCCCGGCCGCGATCTCCTCGGCGAAGCCCGGACCGGAGAGCGCCGCCGGCCGGGCTCCCGGCAGGCATTCGCGCAAGATCTCGGTCTGTGAAAGACCCGTCGCCCGCTCGATTCCCTTGGCGCACGCGATCACCGGAACGCCCGGCTTGACAAATGGCGCAAGGTTGCCCGCTGCGGCGCGCGTGGCCTGGGCGGGAACGGCGAGGAGGATGATTTCGGCGGCCTGGAAGGCGGACGGCTCGCAGGTGATCTCGATCGCAGGCGGAACGGCGATTCCGGGCAGATAGGCCGCGTTCTCGCCGGCCGCCCGGATCGCCGCGATCTGCTGGCGATCGCGGCCCCACAGGTTGACGCGCCGCCCGGCCTTGTGCGCGACCAGCGCCAGCGCCGTGCCGAAGGCGCCCGCGCCGGCGACCCCGACCTGCTGGAAATCCGTCACGCGCGCGGACCGCGTTTGCCGGCGCCACCCATCGGCGCGGCGTTCTCGTCGAGCGGCCAGCGGGCGCGCGCCGGTAGAGCGGGGTCGGGCAGGAGGGCGGCGGCAAGGCGCTCCGCTCCCGCCCAGGCGATCATCGCGCCGTTGTCGGTGCAAAGCTCAAGCGGCGGTGCCACAAAAGGAGTGTCTGCCGCGCGGCAGAGGTCTTCGAGACGGCGGCGGATCGCTTGGTTCGCCGCGACCCCGCCGGCGACGACCATCGCGGAAGCGGGCCGGCCCGTCTCGGCAGCGAAGCGGCTCAACGCGCGGCGGGCGCGATCCTCCACCACGTCGGCCGCGGCGGCCTGAAAGCCGGCGCAGAGATCCGAAACATCATGGTCGGTGAGCGGCGCGGCGGCTTCGGCCTCCAGCCGGAGCGCCGTCTTCAGGCCGGAAAAGGAGAAATCGCAGCCCGGCGACCCCCTCAGCGGCCTCGGAAGGAGGAACCGGCTTGGATTGCCCGAAAGCGCTGCTCGCTCGACGTTCGGCCCGCCGGGATAGGGCAGGCCGAGGAGTTTTGCCGTCTTGTCGAACGCTTCGCCGAGCGCGTCGTCGATCGTGGAACCGAGACGGCGGTAGCGCCCCACGCCTTCGACAGCGACGAGCTGAGTGTGCCCGCCCGACACCAAAAGCAGCAGGTACGGGAAAGCCGTGCCGTCGGTCAGAGTCGCCGTGAGCGCATGGCCTTCAAGATGGTTGAGCGGCAGCATCGGCAGATTTCGTGCCGCCGCGATGGCGCGGGCGCTCATCAGCCCGACAAGAAGCCCGCCGATCAGGCCGGGCCCAGCCGTCACCGCAATGCCGTCGAGCTCGTTCCAAGCGGTACCGGCGTCCTGCATGGCGGCACGGATCACTCCGTCAAGCGCCTCGACATGGGCGCGCGCGGCGATCTCCGGCACGACGCCGCCGAAGACCGCGTGCTCCTCGATTTGGCTGAGCACTACGTTGGACAGGATGGTGCCGCGCCCGTCCGCCTCCCGCCGCACCACCGAAGCCGCCGTCTCGTCGCAGCTCGTCTCGATGCCGAGCACGGTGAAGGCGCTTGCGGGCTTCATTGCAGTTCGGCGAGCCAGGGACTAGGGCTCCGTTGCGAGCCGGACGGCTCCTAACATCCGGGGAAGCAATGGCGCAAACGATCCGCATCGGCACCCGCGGCAGCCGGCTGGCGCTCTGGCAGGCGGGCGCGGTGCGCGACGCGCTCGCCGCTACGCACGGGCTGGAGCCGGAAGCGTTCGAGATCGTTGCGATACGAACGTCCGGCGACCGCATCCAGGACCGGGCGCTCCTGGAGGCCGGCGGCAAGGGCCTGTTCACCAAGGAAATCGAGGAGGCGCTGTTTTCCGGCGCCGTCGACCTCGCCGTCCATTCGGCCAAGGACATGCAGACGTTTCTGCCCGAAGGTCTGGCCATAGCCGCTTATCTTGAGCGCGAGGACGTCCGCGACGCGCTCATCGCACCGGGCGTGTCGGGCCTCGCAGGATCTGCCGCAAGGCGCACGGATCGGCACGGCTTCGCTCCGCCGCGAGGCGCTCGTGCGGCGGGCCCGGCCGGACCTGGAGATCGCGCTGCTGCGGGGCAACGTGCCGACGCGGCTCCGCCGCGTCGAGGCGGGGGAATTCGCCGCGACGCTGCTCGCCGCCGCCGGGCTGAAGCGGCTCGGCCTCGACGGCCACATCGCCGCATGCCTGCCGCTCGAAGCCTTTCCGCCGGCCTGCGGCCAGGGCGCGTTGGCGGTCGAATGCCGGGCGGGCGACAGCCGGAGCCGCGACCTCGCCGCCGCGATCGACCATCTCCCCACCGCGCTCGCCGTCGCCACCGAGCGCGCCTTCCTGGCCGCCCTCGACGGATCCTGCCGCACGCCGATCGCCGGCTACGCCACGATCAGCGGCAGCGGCGTTCAGTTCCGCGGCATCATTCTGGCCCGCGACGGCAGCCGATATTATGAGGCCGCGCTGTCGGGCGACGCATCGGATGCCGTCGAAATCGGCCGCGCCGCCGGTCGGGAAATCCTCTCGCGCGCTCCGGCGGCCTTTCTGCGAGGGCTCGGTCTCGCCTGATGCGGCTCATCGTCACCCGGCCGGAGCCAGACGCGTGCCCGCACCGCGGAGGCGCTCGCCCGTCTCGGCCACCAGCCGATCCTCTCGCCCATGCTGGACATTGTTCTCGACGTGAGGGCGGCTATCCCGGACCGGGAATTCCAGGCCGTGCTGGCGACCAGCACCAACGCGGTGCGTGCGCTCGCCGATCATTCGGACCGCGGTCGGCTGCAGGACCGGCTCCTGTTCGCCGTCGGCGACCACACTGCGCTCCAGGCGAAGCGTGCCGGATTCGGCGCTGCCCGCTCCGCCGGAGGGGCTACCGACGACCTCGTCGCCCGCGTCGCGGCCGAGCTCAGTCCCGCAGCTGGCCCGCTGCTCTACGCCGCCGGCGACGTACAGGCGGGCGACCTCGCCGGCCAGCTCGGCAAGCTCGGCTTTGAGGTCGATGTTGCGGTCGTCTACCGGGCAAGAGCCCGGATGCGGCTGGCGGCCAGCGCGGCAGCAGCGCTGCGGCGCGATCAAGCGGAGGGAATCCTCCTTTATTCGCGGCGAAGCGCCGAGGCCTTTGCCCAGGCGCTCAGGCTGGAGGGCCTGGCGCCGCTCGCAACCGGCGTCGCATGTTTCTGCCTGTCGGCCACAGTCGCGGAGCCGCTTCCAGCGGTGACCCGCGGAAGGATCGTTATTGCCGAGCGCCCCGACCAGCTCAGCCTGTTCGCCTCGCTCGAGGGGGAGGCAGCCCTGAACCCCGGCGACGGCTCGTAGCCCGCCTTGCCCCGCCCGCTTGGCGGGATTTAGATGGAACCGAACGGCCGGCGCCGCCTTGACCGGCAATACTTAGCTGGCATCCGACGGAGACGAATTTGGCGACAGATACTATGGGCGGTTCCGGCGCCTCCAGTCGCGAGACGCGCCGGCCTGTCATCATCGACCTCCCAGCCGAGGAGATCCGCAAGCCTGGGGACGCGGAGGGGCCAGCGACGGAGGCCTGAGTCGACTGACATCGCCAGCGATGCCGGCAGTGGGGAAATCGGATCCGGCACGGTAGCTGCGGAGCCCGACACCCCCGAGGAGGCGGTGCGCGACGAGACAGTGACCCCCTCCGCGTCCGCAACGGACTCCCACGCCCACCCCGACCCGATCCCGCCGGCCGAGACCATCCGGCAGCGGCGCGGCACTTCCTTTCCGGCGCTGCTCGCAGCCGCCATTCTTGGCGGTCTGATCGGGGTCGGCGCCCTCACGGCGCTTGACCGCATGGGGTATCTGGAGTCGTTCCGGGGCGAGGATGCCGGCGCTGCAGCCGTTGAGGCCGAGCTGGCGAACCTCAGGAGCGAAGTCGAGGCGCTACGTCAATCGGCAGGGGAGCAGGTCGGCGTGGACGTCGCGCCGCTGCAGCAGCAGGTCGCCGGGCTGGAACAGGCGATCGCCGAACTGCGGAGCCAGCCCGCGGCAGGTGGCGACCCCGCCTTGCTCGGTGAGGTCCAGAACCGTCTGGCCGCGCTCGAGCAGGCGGCGTCCGCTGCAGGTTCGACGGAGTCGAGCCAGGCGCTGGAAGCCCGGCTCGGCGAGCTGGCGAGCGAGGTCGAGGCGCTGCGGAGCAGCGGCGGAACCGGCGCGACGGAGCCGGCGCTGGCCGGCATCGCGACGCGAATCGACGAGATCGCCGGACGCCTCGGCTCGCTGGAGGGGCAGGGACCCGTCGATGTCACCGGCCTGGAGAGCTCGATCGCCGAGATCCGGGAACAGCTCGCTCAGCTTGCCGAGCGCGTCGAGGCTGCGCCGACTGAGGAGCGGGTTGCGGCGTTGGAGACGGCGCTGAACGACACCACCGAGCAGCTGAGCACGACCGCCGCGCAGGTCGAAACCGTAGCGGCGCTCGGGCCGGCGGTCGCCGCCAATGCGCTCGGCGCGGCGCTTGAAGCGGGTGCGCCGTTCACCAGCGAGCTTCAGGCGCTTCGCGGCCTTGGGCTGGACGAGACGGCGCTGGCCGGCTTGGCGCCGAGCGCGGAGACCGGGCTGCCGACGCTGAACGAGCTCCGCTCCGCCTTCGAGAATGCCGTTGCGACGATCGACCTGCGGACGCCCATCCCGGAAGGGACCGGCACCCTGGAACGCCTGGTCCAGAGCGCGCGCGGGCTGGTCGAGGTCCGGCCTGCCCACCCCGCCGAGGGCAGCGCCCCCGGCGCGGTCGTCGCCCGCATGCGTGGAGCGCTGTCGTCCGGCGACCTCAAGACGGCGCTCGCCGAATGGAATAGTCTTCCCGAAGACGCAAAGGCGAAGACGGCCGATTGGGCGCGCGCCGCCGAGGCACGGCTTGCGGCCGACGAGTTGGTGGCCAGGCTCCGGTCGGAAGCCCTGTCCCACCTCGGCAGGGAGGGCTAGATCATGCTCAAGTTCCTGATCCTCGTCGCCGTCCTGTTCGCCGTCGCGCTCGGCTTCCACTGGCTGAAGGACACCTCCGGCGAGGTGGCGCTCACCATCGGCGACACCGCCTATGTTGTCGACCTGACGACGGCCGCCGTCGCGCTGATCGCCGCAATCCTGCTGACGATGGGCCTCCTGTGGTTCCTGCAGGAGCTCATCCGCGCGCCGGGCAGCCTGGCGCGCCGCTGGCGCGACCGCAATATCGAGCGCGGGCGCAACGCCGCGAGCCAGGGCCTGATCGCGGTCGCGGCCGGCGACCTCCGCACCGCCGAGCGTGCCACGCAGGAAGCGGCGCGGCGCATTCCCGGCCAGCCGCTGGCCCGGCTCCTGCAGGCGCAGACGGCGCAGCTGAAGGGCGACCGCAGCGCGGCACGGCAGATCTTTCAGGAGATGACCGAGGATCCCGCCACCCGCATCGCCGGGCTGCGCGGCCTTTACATCGAGGCGGAGCGGGAGGGCGAGCGCGATGCGGCGCATGTCATTGCCGAGCAGGCGCGTATCGAGGCGCCGTCGGCGCCATGGGCGGCCCGGGCGCTGCTCCGCCACCAGATCGCCGCCGCCGACTGGGACGCGGCGCTGCGGACGCTCGCCGGCGCCGCCGACGGCCGCATTCTCGACAAGCGCGCGGCGCGCCGGCAGCGCGCCGTCATCCTGACCGCCCTGGCGTTGGACAGCGAGGCCGGCGAGCCCGACCGCGCCCGCCAGGCAGCGATCGAGGCGCACGACCTCGCCCCCGATTTGGTGCCGGCCGCCGTCGTAGCCGGCCGGCTGCTGTCGCGCCAGGGCGACATCCGCCGCGCCGCGCGGGTCCTCGAAACGACCTGGAGGGCCGGCCCGCACCCGGACATCGCCGACGCCTACACCCATATCCGCGCCGGCAACTCGGCGAACGACCGGCTGAAGCGGGCGGAGCTGCTGCAACGGCTGCGGCCGGATGCCGACGAGGGCCGCCTCGCCGTCGCGCGCGCGGCCATCGACGCGCGCGACTTCTCACGCGCCCGCGAGGTGCTGACGCCGGTGCTGACCACCCGTCCGACGCAGAATGCGCTGATGGTCATGGCGGAGCTCGAAGAGGCCGAGAGCGGCGACCGCGGCCGCGCCCGCGAATGGATGGCGAGAGGCGTGCGCGCGCCGCGCGATCCGGTGTGGACCGCCGACGGGATGATTTTGGATAGATGGGCACCGGCCTCGCCGGTCACCGGCCGAATCGACGCCGTGGAGTGGAAGGTGCCGGTCGCCGAGCTGGAGGGGCCGCGCCTGGAGATCGACGCGGCGGAGCTGCAGCCGGCCGCCTTGCCGGCGCCGGATTCCACGTCAACCGACGAGGTCGTCGCCGCGGAAGCACAGGCAGGGGCCGCGTCAGCGGCGCCGATCGGGCAGGGCGACGATGTCCAGCAGCCCTTGCCGCCGGCTCGATCCGCTCCCGCTGCAGCGGCGGCAGCGCCTCTCGCTGCCGTTTCGCCCGTCGCGGCCGAGCCCCAATCCGGGCCGGCACTGCCGGCGGCGGCGGAGGTGCAGCGGACAAACGGCAGCGGCGGCAGGACGGCGGTGGAAACGATCCCGCCGCCGCATGGCGCGGTGCCGCCCGGCGCCGAACGGGAACCGCCGTTCAGCGACCCTCAGCATCCGCGCCCGCCCGACGACCCCGGCATCCCCGAAGCCGAGCCGGCGGAAGAGGAGCCCCGCCGCTTCCGGCTGTTCTAGGTGCCGCCGTCGCGAAAGGTCATTCATGGGCGCCCTCCGTTGCGGTCGGGGGCCGGAGCCAGCGATGTTCGGCGCTCCCCGCGCGCGATGTTTCACGTGAAATAATTCCTATAGAGTCCGGCTGCCGTTCAGCTTTCCGGAAAATCCTCGATTCCGAACACGGCCGAACCATGCGATGCTCTAGAACGAGCATCGGCCGAACCGACTCAGAGCAGGCATCCTTGTCTGTCGGCGGCCTGCTTGAGGTAGGCTGATCGGCGGACGGCGTGCTGCAGGCATCCGTGGTCTTGAAGAGCGAGTGCGAGCTTAGCCCGCCGTCCGCCTTTGGTCGTTCACCCGAACAGTTGCATGGGCACGCGCGAGGCACTGGCGCCGGCACCCTGAGATCGGAACTCCGGTTTCAACCACCAGCGCGAAGTGACCCGAGGCGTCTCGTCGGCGCCGGCGGCCCGTGCGCCCCGGTGCAGCTTGCCGGGGCGCGAGCAAGCTTGTATGGAGCGGGCGCGGGGCCGCATTAGCTCAGTCGGTAGAGCATCGCATTCGTAATGCGAGGGTCGCTGGTTCGAGTCCGGCATGCGGCACCATCTCCCCATCCAGACCCGTCCAAGGTCGTCCAGCGGGAGAGTGATTTCATTGACGGTTCAGCGCCTAAGCGTTCGGCAAGGTCTCGACCAATCCGATTGCATCGCGGCGGTTTGGGGGTCGATTGGGGGCATTGGCGCTGCTACCCCGAGCCTCATACCCCCAGATATGCCGCTCACCGACACCGCGATCCGCAATACGAAGTGGATAGGAGTACCCCCTGCTCCCAAAGCGGGTGCGCTACCAGACTGCGCTATGCCCCGAACGCTTGGTCTCTACGGATTTCGGCGTTCAGGGGGAGTTGGCTCGCATGCCTTCACATTAGCGCGAACAATTGATCGAGCGCGCCTCGCGTGTCCCGGCCACGAGTTCCGCACGAGCCAGGATGCTGAAGTGGGAGGTAAAGTGACCACCCAGCTCGCGACGCATCAGGAGCCGGAATATTTCGAGGGCTGTCGACTGACGCATCGCGACGAGGGCGACAGCGCCTGAGGCGATGACATTCGTGCGACTCTCCGCGACGGCTCCAGCATGCCCTGCCACCACCGGCAAGCTTTTCGGGATACGCTCCATATGTGGCGGAGAGCCGGTCGAACAAGTAAGCCGTGCTGGAAAATCACGCGGTGCAGTATCGAGAAGGGGCAAGCCAATAGGTGACCGGCTCTCCGCGGTCGGATGACTTCAGGGGCAGTTCGAGACCGAAAGGGCTGCGAATAAACGCCATCATTTCCAGCCGCCGGTCGAATCCACCGCCGATCAAGCTGTTGGATCGACCCTGTTGCCAGAGAATAGCCGACGGATCTTGGAAGTCGTAGACCCCCAGCGGCGGTTAGCCGTGCGGTGGGCCGCCGCCATCCGGCATCCACCATCCCCATGGGTTGCTTAATGCAAAAAAGACTTGTATAAGTGTGATCCAGTGTGCATAATGCCCAGTGGAGATTCGCAAGCGCGGAGTTGCAAGGGGAGGTCGGCACATGCGTTGGCTGAGCGTGCTATCTCATCTAGCGGGGCGGTTGTTCGGCGCACTCCGGGCGACGGAGGCGATTATCACGCAGACGATCGCGGCTTTCGCCTTGTTGATTTCCTGCGGCGCCTGGGCGAGCGACTTCGGCGAGCGAAAAGAGATCCTTTTCGGCGAGACAGGCCGCCACGTCGAGGTCCTGCGCTGCCTTCTCGTCGGCGAAGGGGTGCTCGATCGGAAGCAGCGGCTGGGCGTCGTCTATGACGGGCCGGTGGCCGGCGCCGTGAAGCGCTTCCAAAGCGGCAGCGGCCTAAAACCCGCGGGAAATGTGCGCGGAGCCACCCTTGCTCAACTCCGCAAGAACACTGCTAACTGGAACACCTGCGTCGAAACGGGATCCACGGCTGCAGGGGCCGGCGACAGCGGCCCCTTAGCACCGATCGCGACGGACATCGTAGAGCCGGTTCCGATGCCGCCTCGTGCGGCGCCCAGCACAAGCGAGCCTGCTCGGACGCCCAGGCCGCGGCCGATTGCCGAATTGCGCCACGACCCTTTTTTCTACCCCGACATGGCGGCAGATATGGAAGGGGCCATTGCCCGCTACGAAGCCATCGCCGCGGCCGGCGGCTGGAAGCCGTTCGCCGGCACCGCGTCGTTCGAACCAGGCAATCCGCACCCCCTGGCCTTGCCATTGTGCGAACGGCTGGCGCTTGAGGGCTACATAGACAGGACATATTGCAGCAACGTTTATGACGAAAGGCTCTCCGCGGCCTTGCAACGTTTCCAGCACCATCATCAGCTGCGCCGGTCCGACCGCATCGGCGAAACGACCCTCTCCTTCCTCAACATTTCTGCCAAGGATAAGCTCAATGCGCTGAGGAAGTCGCTGGACCGGCTGAGGAGCGGCCCCGCCGCCGGGTTCGACTTCCAGAGGAAGAAGAGGTTCATCGTGATGAACATCCCGGCCAGCCGGGTCCAGTTCATCGAGAACGGCATTGTTGGAGGTGAATTCAGGGCGACGGTCGGCATGATCACGAATCCCAGCCCGGAACTATCGACGGTCGTCAAGTCTATTACGCTTAATCCGATCTGGACGCCGCCAATCTGGTACGCGCGAGCTCAGATTCTTCCCAAATTGCGCGCCGATGCAAGCTATTTCGAGCGCAACGGCTACCACGCCCGGCGCGTAAGCAAGACCGGCGAAAGGGGCGAGGTGATCGACCCGCACGGGCTGGACGTGGCCGCAGGCAACTATGTCGTGGAACGCAGGCCGGGCGCCGGAAACCCGCTTGGCGCAATGAGGTTCGATATGCCAAACAAGCATTCCGTATACCTGCATTCCACGCCGGATCGCGGGCAGTTCAGCAGCGCGGTACGCTTCAACTCGCTCGGCTGCGGACGCGTCGAGAACATCGAAGATCTTGCAGTGCTGGTGATCGGCGGCGGCGGCGCGTGGTCGAAGGCCGATTTGCAGCAAAAGATCCGCAGCCACGACGGCGGCTTAAGGGCCGGCCCGACAATAAAGCTTAATGTTCCGGTTCCGGTCATCTGGCTCTATCTGACGGCTTGGCCTGTCAGGGACGGAACGATCGAATACCGTCGCGACCGTTATGGCCTGGACCGATGAGGTGGATCCCGACGGCGTCACCATGCCGGAATTGCTAGCGGCAGGTCGTTCGGGAGGACCGGCCCAAGCGCTTAGACGGACGGCGACTTGCGGCGTCTCTCACGCCCCCTGGATCGGCCAAGCCCCTCAGCAACGGTAGCGGCTCAGTTGGCCCGCGGCGGGTCATCGAACCATCGGGCGAGGTCCGCAAGGCCCCGCTCGAATGCCGCGACACACTCGAGCATCATTTCTATTTCCTCCGCCGCGCTGAAAAAGCGATCGGCGGGCAAGTTCAGGCCCGCAAGCAGTTTCTTCTGCGGACCGGCAACAAAGCTTTTCTCTATCCCAAGGAAGTCGGAATAGCGCTTGGAGTATTCGGGGCATGGGACCGGCGGTCGCTCGTCATCGAAGCGGGCGGCAACGCGGTTGTGTAGGCTGGACGCCTCGGCGAGACGCTTTCTTATGTCGACCTCGATTTCGTCGCGTACGATCTCGAACGCGCGCGACTGCGCCGTTCTCTTCAGAGCTTCCTCCCGGTTCGGCGGAACCGTCGCGTGTTTCCGCAGCGCCCCCTCCACCTCCCCCGTCTTCCGCCGGATTCGGTCCCGGATTTCCCGAGCCCAGGTGGAAGACGCCCTACTCAGTTCATCAGCCGCCCTGTCCATGATCGCTTGCTTGGGGTCATCGTGCCTCACCCAATCGTCGGCGTGGATGGTGATGGCTCCAATCGGATCGGCTGCTGCCTCCTCGCGCTCGCGGGCGAGGAGCGCGGCAAGCAACGCGGCACACGCCGGGGGGGCCCACTCAAGCCAATTCGACAGGCTATCCGGCATCGGAAAGTCGCCGATACGACTTCTGACGTAGTCGTCCGTGGCCGTCCTCGTTTCGCCGGCCAGACTGCGCCGGTCGAAACGCGGCGGCAGGCGTTCACCTAGGGCCGCGCGGATCGCCCTCAGGGGTTCGGTAAGGGCCTCCAGTTGCAAAGCATCCAGCCATGCGGCGGCTTGCGGCACTGCGACGAGTTGGAAAACGCTTTCCCTGGCAGGCTGAATCACACCGAGCGCCACCGCGGTATCCGACATAGAGGCCCGCCCGCTCGGGATCAGTGCGGCTTCGCAGGCCCAGGCAATCATGTCGGCAACAGCAGGGTCGGATGATTGCGCGCGAACTTCGTTCAGCCGAAGCACCGTGTCGAGCAGCATGCCGCTTCCGAGGCTGTCAAAGTCGGGCCGTAGGCCGGCATGGATGATTTCCCCCGGCTTCGGTTCTACGCCACCGAGCGAAAGCAGAGCCGCCTGAGCTTCGACGTCAGCCTCTTCGAGCCACCGATACGCTGCCGCCCGATCGACATTGTCGGCACGAAGCCTGGCATCGAGCGCTGCTGAAAACGCTCTGCCGGGCAGGAACGGATCGTCGTTGCCGCCGATCCGTTGCAGCAGTGATAGGCGCAGAGCGCCGTCGCTTGCGGCCTCGGCCACCGCGGCATTTGTCAGACGCTCGAAAAAGTGCTGTCGGCGCGGACTGATAAGTTGAGCCAGCTCGGTGCGCGCCCTGCTGGCCGCTACCGGGCCCGAAGCCATCGAATCGCCCGGAAGTCGCTCTCCAAGCCGATCGACCAACGCATGGATCAAAGCATATTCCTCCACTCGAGACGCGGCCGACTTGAGGCCGTCGCCAGGGAAGTGTTGAAGCAGTCCGGCGAACCGGCCAATTGCTTCGGAGGCGAAGCTCGGACCGGAAACTCGTTCGGTTATCCACTCTTCCAATCTATGGAGCCCGGCATCCCGCATCTTCAGCAGCCGCCGATCGGTGGGGAGTCCTTCGATAGAAAGCGGTTCACCGTGCAAATCGGAAGGCACAGGCTCAAGATCGAGATCGAGCTGCAAGGCGTGCCAGCTCGATGCGGGAACCGCAAAGGAAGCCTGAAATCCGGCAGCGTCGGAGCGGGACAAGGCAAGCCCGGTCGAAACTTCGGGAAACAAGACGATGAAATCGCCCGGGGCCGGATATTTGATCTCGAAACGCGTGCGATTCCGCCCGGGTATCGGCCTTGCGGGCTCCGCGATATCGTCATCGGGCGCCGGCCCATCCAGGAGGCGCGTCACCGATCGGCGGCTTGCCAGGAGGTTGCGCCTGATGTGCCAAACGGCGGGCTGCCTCAATCGTACGTTGCGTCGCGATGCGCCGGACGATAGTATCAACGAGTATTTGACGTCGTCATACGGCTCCTTGTACGGGTCAGTTGTTTCTACCCATGCCTTGAGCTGATCGCCGTCGGCCCCCCCGGCGTGAGCCACCGGCAAGATGCGTCCTCGAGCATCCCTGCGGCTTTGAAGGACCGCGACAGCCTCGTCCTCGTTCGCGCCTGCGAACGCTAAGCTGATGCGTCCGTGATTCATGCCGATCGTTGCGAGATCAGGGAGATGGCTTGCCTCCGCCGCCCCGGAGGTGCTGAACGTCAACTTGAGAGCAGGACCCGCCCTGCCGGTCTCGACGCAGCGGAGATATGTCTCGAATTCTCGCCAAGCCGGCGGGACAGCGAATGCCAGCCAGGTGCGGGGGTGCGAATCGTGGGGGCGCCCCGGCGCATAGAGGAGGCCAGCTTCCCTTCCATCGTCCTGCTTTCCGATTGCAAGGAGCGAGGCTTCGGGCGGGATGGGCGCGGTGAACAGCAAGAGGACGAGCGTGCTGCGATGCGACGCGCTCGTGGAACGAACTGGATGCGGCCCGAACCAGAACGCCTCGAACTGCAAGACCCGACCGGAATTCCTTGCCAGCTCAAGCATGCGAGCGGATCACAGCGTTGCTAGCGCAGAATCGCTTTTCCAGGGGAAACAAGCGCCTCGTCTGGTCCAGCGTGCGATCACCCAATCTTCCCCGTCGTGGCTCTGTCCATTGGGCGGCTACCTTTCAAACCGATTATGGATAGGATACGGTTAATAAGAAGCTTGACACTGATGCTCCTTGCATATACTGCGTTATGCATCAGCGCAAGAACTTCAGCCCATGTCGCAGCGCGACGTATTAATCTTGTTCTGGGGGGAGCCGCAGGAAACGGCTACGGAGATCTTGCGCGCGATCGGGCCCTCATGGGAGAGCGGCGGCTCCGGCCATCGCCCCTTCGAGCCGCATCCGTCGACAAAGGGTTGGGACTTGCGATGGACGGTCAATGGCTGGCCCGCTTGGCTCAATTTGCAGCCGGGCGGTCAGCCGGATGGAAATATTCCGCATGCACAGGAAATGGCAGGCACAGCGTCTCAGTATCCAGATTCGACTCTCAGGCTGGCCGTTCACGGCAGGTATAATGAGCGAGAATCGATAGATGATGAACTGACATTTGTCAGGCTTGGCCCAGAATTTGGTCGCGGGAAGAAGATCGATAAGCAAGGTGTGATGGACTTTTCAAAGAACAACTCGGGCGGGAAGAGCTTTGATCGGATCGTCTTCTTCACTGCGATAGATATCGACCCGGCAGGTCTGTCCAGCAAAGACCAGGCACGCGAAGCAGAGCGTGAGGAATTCGATGTCGCAGCCGAAGAGGTTGGCAAGTGTGCGATAAGCCTGATGCAAGACGGAATTGGCGTACGGGTGGCGATCGCCCTTACCGGATTCGAGCGTGAGTTGGCGAACGTGCGCGGAACGCATGGACGGTCGCCGCGTGATTTCGTCCGGAACAGGGATTACGTCCGCGGCGCAATCAAAAGGACGATCGCGAGACGGAGAAGCCTAGGTGATCTGGCGCGGAACTATGAGGGGTCGCGAGGGCCGGGCGTGCCACCGATGGCGTTCAGCTTCGTCCTGCCCTGCGGCGTGCATCCTCACGGCTGGCTTAACTACGACAGCCACAACCATTTCACCAGGCCGGCGGGCCAAGCCGGCGGCAAAGATGCAAGTCGCTACGACGGGGTGGTTCCTTACTATTGCGCGGATCCGATCGTCACTGCGTTGGTCGATCGCATCACACCTTATCAACTGACGAGCGCCTTTCTCGTTCAACATTCGGCAAGCCCGAGGCGCAATTCTGTTCAGCGGCTCCGCCGATTGCTCCGGGTAGGCTGATGGCGAAGTTGCTTCCCGCGATTCCGCCAAACGCTTGCGACAAGGCGGTTTGGGATCGTTAACTGCAACCCGCGGACGGACACCGTCCGCCCCAGCGGGCGTGTTATGCATTGAGCAGCGTGGGGCAAGACGCCAGATGCGCAGAGCATCGTCGGAACTTCGAGCGATTCACTTGGTCGCAGCAGCAGAGGAACGTTCATGCCATCACACCAACCGTCCAAAGCGCCCCGCAAGGCTGTGCCCGCCGATCTGCCTGTCGAGGTCCGGGGACCGATACTCCTTCCGGCAACCCGTCTCCTCAGGAAAGGCGACCGGCCCCAAGTGGAAGGGGCAGCCACCCCTGCGGAGCAGGGCAGGCGCCTTAGGCAGGCACGCATCAACGCCGGATTCCGGACGGCGAGCGATGCGGCCCGTCAACTTGGCATTGCCGGTCCAACCTACCTCGCCCACGAAAACGGCACGCGGACGATCCGGCACGACATGGCGATTTTCTATGCGCAGCAGTACGGCGTTTCAACCGACTGGCTGATGAACAATCCAGCTGTCAACAATTCGGAGCCGCAGCCGGTCAGGCCGGCACCAAATCGCGGGGTGATGCCGCTGCACCGGCCCTCCCTGGGACCACCGGACGCGCAGGACCCCGAATTCGGCGCCCGCAAGCGCTTGATGGAGAGCTTGCGTGTCAGTCGCAAGCCCGACGGTTCGATCATCATGGTGGGCGAAAGCGAACCTGCCGGTCTCCCGGTTGTCCTCAGAAGGCCTTATTATCTGCCTGAACTCGCACTGCCGCGCGGCGACGCGCAGGAGCGTCTAGTACAGCTTGATGCCGACAGGCCGGAGGGGCTTATGCTGGCGGTCAGGGACATCGTGGCCGTTCCGGGCGAGATGCCGGATGACGGACGCTATTTTGTCTTCGTCCCCGACCGGCGCGATCCGATCTTAGCGGGACTGCCACGCGTTCATGCGATGGTGTTCGATGTCGGTGGGCTGGAATATCTCAACGAGAGGCCGACCCTGGCGATTGCCGCATCCGGCAACAGGCTTGCATTGGTCCTGGCGACGCGGGACAATTCCGGCGTCACGCGCCCGGAGGCCACCACGCTCCTTGGAACGGCGGTATTGTCTATCCAAGATTGCAGCGAGGCCTTCCTGCGCTCGCAGGCTCGCCAGATCGCTTGAGCGCCCATTCTGGTTCAGGGCTCCGCAAGGGAATCCCGGCGCAATTCTGATGCGGATGCCCATGGTAATAGAACGATGCCTCGGCGCGAGCCGCGTCCCCTCGCTT
This sequence comes from uncultured Alphaproteobacteria bacterium, assembly GCA_963846475.1. Taxonomy (GTDB): domain Bacteria; phylum Pseudomonadota; class Alphaproteobacteria; order Rhizobiales; family Afifellaceae; genus DASWJZ01. The sequence continues at coordinate 2,339,597 of CAWJVZ010000004.1, forward strand.
TGGTGGCCGAATACATTTAGTTAACCGTTTGTTTACGTGCGATAATCATGATTGCGAAACGACGCAATCCGACCTTCGGCCCACATACGCTTGGCGGCTGTGACCGGCCGGCCGGCCGAGATGGAACGGACGCAGCGTAGCGCCCGTTTTCCTGCCGCCGGACCATAGCGAGCCGTGCCGGCTGAGCTTATCGGACTGAAAGGGACCACGGGAAGCGACCGGCAATCATGCTTCACTCGCTCGACCGGCTGTTTTGCCACGCCATCGATTTCGGCTACCTCTGTAACGGAGAGACTGGCCGCAATCTCCGCCGTTTCGGGCGGCAACTCGTTCGTACTACTGCGAATTATCCCCGCGGTTGCCTCACGGTCGCCACTTTGGGACGGGTCGCCGAGCATTTTTCGGCTTTGCCAAATCTGGTGGATCCGGAAGGCGCTGAAAACGGGCCGCTGATCGTAAGCCCGGTTTACGCCCGCGACGGTGCCGGCCACCTCTATGGAGCATGGGTGGTCGCACAGCGATTCCGGCTCTATCCCAACGAAGATCGTGAACACATGCCGGGAGATGCCACCCGTTCCCGCGCGCTGATCTTTCAATGGGACGAGTACGGCGCATACGCGCCTCGACTTGCGCCCACCTTCAGACGGCTTCGCACCGAACGAGTGCCCGTCGGGATCGGCGTCGAAACGCGTCTCAATCTCCCACGAGAGCAGGTCCCGCTGACACCCCCTCTGGACGGTCTCACCGCTTCGCGGGCCGCAGCCGTGATGCGCGGAGTCTGTCGCGGCGGGCATGCGATTGCGCCTCGATGATCGCTGGTTCGCATCCGAAAGCGAGTTTCTCGGCTGTTACCTGGAAGCGCTCGGCGGATTACCCCCTTGCTTCCGTGGTCATGTCAGCGTCGCAACCGGACTGGCTAACCCTGACGACGGCTTCCAGATAGCCTGGCGTCACGGTGAGGGTGGCATCGACCCGGATGGCGCGGTGGCGGACTGGCTCGATTGCCTCGGCAGGCATCCGGCCATGTCGCAATCCCGGACGGGCGCGGCGATCAGCGACGAAGCACGCTTTCCGGAGCTAGACGGTTTGGTGGCGCCCGTCTCGATCGCCGGCCCGTTTCATTCGCACGTACGCGCGGAGGTTCGAGCGCTGTTGAATGTGAGCGAGGCGATCGCCATGCCGGATCCGTCGCAGTGCCCGCCGTCCCACATGCCGCCTCTGCTCGCCCGACGGGTTCTGGAGGAGTTGCGGCTGAAGCCTAGGCGAGCTCGCGATTTTCGCATCGAGACGAACGGTCAGCCGGCTGCACCCGGGCCGCTAATTTGCGGCCTCGCGTCCATGGAAACCCGCCTCGACGACGTCGCCGCCGCTCTCGACATCATCGACTCGGCCGATTGCTTCGCCCCGTCGCCGGCGAACGACCGCTCACGATCGATCGCTTCGGAACTGGTCAGACTGCACCTGGCGCAGAAGCTGTGCCCTTCGTTCGACGACATGGCGAGGATTGTCGCAAGCCCCGGCCTGCACAAGCTGGTCGCCGCGGAGATCGCCGCCGGGAACCGGCATTTTGCTGACCCAGTGCGCCGCGCGCTGGTGGTCATAGGCAAGACGCGGGATGGCGGCGAAAATCATATGCGCCGGCTGGCCGGAGCATTACTGCCGCGCGACCATTCGATTTCAACGGACTGGGCTTACTATTGGGAGGATGCCGCGTGCCTCGCGCAGGTCTTCAGGGCCGAAACGGAAACCGGTCGCGCAATCGACACGAGCCAGCTTGAAGCGGTAGCCGAAACTCTCATTGACAGCGGGCGCTGGAACCTTGTGCGCGACACATTGGCTGACCTCGTCCTGAAGCTCGACCGCTCCTCGGACGGAATTCCGCCCGAGCATGATCGCTTGGCCGACAAGCTGCGCTTTGTCGGGTCGCTGGGACGGGCCCTCGAACGGGCCAGCCGGCGCCCCGCTGGCGGCGGCATCCATCGCGTCCGGGAAGCGCGCCCGGCCTAAGCCGGCATCGACTACAATCGCGGGTCGAAAGGTCAAAAATCAGCGACGCAACTCAGCGTCGGGCGGCCTGCTGGATCCCCTCCCTCCTAAATGCTTGAAAATGCGTTTATGAACGGCCTATCCTACGGGGGGACAGGGGCACCGGTCACATGAGGATCCGCGAAGGTGAAGAAGGATTGCTCGAAATACGCGTATTTCGCGACACCGAATACACGAATGCGGTTCAACTTGAGGTGCGCGCGGCAAAGTTGAAATTTACGGTGGGCGAAACGCAGCTTGAGGTGCGGACCGGCACCGGCACCGCCAAGCCTCCGTTTAGCTGGATCGGCTTTCAGAACGGAGCAGAACCATCCCAGCTTGAGCAAAAGACAGACACCTTCAAAACCGATACCATAAAGCCGTCGATTTCCCTTTTCATCCTCAGGCAGGGCTTGTGGAAGTACGTCGACAGCGACCTTAAACTGTCCAACACCATCGTCGGCGACGTGGAGGTCGAAATCGAGGTGTCTACCGGAAGAGTGTTTGCCGGGCACGGCAAGTCTCGGCATTTGGGACAGCCCGTCACGTACAAGCCGACGCTGATCGGGATCGGCCTTCGCAAACCCCCTTCCTATAATGCGACGATCTGGCCCCAATATATACCGAGGCGGCCGGTTATAGGCCTCGATGGCCAGAAGCAGATCGACCACCTAATCAACGAAAGAGGTCCGACCGAAGCCGGGGACCTGCAGATCACCATTCACGAGGAGGCACGTTATCGTTTCCGCCGCGAGGTGCTGTTCGGATTTGAGGTTGTCGCGGACAGCCCAGGACCCCTGCGGCCGACAAGCGTCCGCACGACGATTCTCGGAGCTTTCAGGCCCTTGGCGATGCAAAACCCGACGGAGGCCGGCGAGGGCGGGGGCGACGCGCCGAATGCCTCTGTTCATGGTTTGTTCTTGGCGGCTGAGAGTCCACCTTTGATACTGTGCGAAATAAGCGTCGAAGACAACGGTGAGAACTGGCGCCTCCGTCCTCTGCGTCGAATTTCCATCGCGAGCACGCGGCCGACTGTGCACTACCAATTGGACCACGTTCTAAAGGTTGGCTGCCAGTACGCTGTTTGCATTGAATTGAATGAGGTCCGCTTCAACGTCAGAGATTATTTTTCAACCTTCAATTCGTTTCGTATCGAAGTTGGTTGCCATGTGAAGCCAACCCTGCCACCAAACAAAATTGTCGCTCGTGTGGCACTAGAGCATTCGTCAGGCTCCTATTTGCTAATTTCGGCCTCTTCGGCTGATCGAGCAGTCGTATTACCTAGCTCAGGCGGTTGGGAGGAGGGCACAGCCGGGGTAGTAATCAGCAGACGAGAGAAAACAGAGTTTTTGATCCAGAACATCGGTGACAGTAGCATCTTCCTGTACGCAGGATTTGAATCTGACGCCGATCTGATTGGGGTTCCGGCCTACGGTTTGTTCGTTGTCAAGGAATTTGTTCCATCGTTTGCAGACGATTTCTTTTATGTGCTCACCGACAACCTGACCAGCAAGTTGTTCTACCGACTAGTTGAGCAAGGGCCGGAGCAGATCTTTGGAATTGACATCGGCACGATGGCCACGGCGGTTGCCGTGGTTAGAGCTGGTCGAGTGCAGGTTGCCAATATTGGAGATAAGCTGCGAGATCGGATCGCTGAATTTGGAGAAACTCTCGCGGATCGAAGAGAGTCGGAAGAAGGCGACTTCATTTCGGCCGCCTGTGGCATCTCGCTGGCCGATCCGCAAGGGTTCGTGACTCCAGCGCAGTTTGGGTTTGAAATAGGCGGCCGACGCCGACGGCATACCGAGATAAGGGACCCGGTGAGGGACATGCTCGAAAGGGCGCAATCTTCCGGTTTGCCAATCGATTTCCACGCACCCCTCCTCGACCGCGAGCATGAATTGGACCCCGCCGTTTACGGAATGGTCGCGCTGCCCTCCGTTAAGCTCGCCGCTTGCAGTGGCGCAACGATCCCACCGATACTTTTGGGACGGAATGGCGGCTTGCGGGTATTTTGGACCGAGACTAGCGGCGCGGCAGTAGGCGGAAAACCGATTGCTGAGGTTCCGACCGAGATCCTTTTGGAAGCAGCAATCGATGCAGTGATCAACACCTATCTGATCCACTGGGATCCAGAGGTTTACGCCGACACGAATTGACCCTGCGTGTTTGTTGCCACCTATCCGCCATCGATTTCGGCAACGGCCAAGCTTCGCTATCTAGAAGCATTGAAGAAGGCGGCGGAGCGTGCCAGCTCAAAGGCGGGAATCGTCGTCTCTACCGGCGGCGGGCATCTAAGGCCGTCTTGCCACATTGTTCCGGAGTCGCTGGCGGCGTGCTATGCGATTGCCCACCCCGAACAGGGGATTTTTCAAGCCGAGCCCGACGGCCCTCACATCGACAGGCTTGTGTTCTTCGATTTCGGCGCCGGCACGGTCGATGTCAGCGCGGTGGAACTCGTCCCTCCGAAGGCGCTGGAAAACGAGGGTTCCCGGCACTCCGGAGAGACAATCGGTCCGTATATTTTGAGCCAAACGGTCTGCTTCTCTGTGCCGATGGGCGGAAACGTCCTCGACGACGCTCTGCTGCGGGACTTTCAGAAGCTTTTCCCGCATCGTTTTAACCCGTCAGCGGCACCCGGCAGCATCGAATGGCAGCGCTATGTCGACGGGATCGAAAGCGCGAAGAGGAACCTCAAACGCTGCGGCTCGAACCGGTATCTGACGATCAGACTGGATGACGGGAGCTTTACCGTCGATCTCGAAGAGCACAAAGGCGAAATGCTGAATTTCGAGACCTACGCCCGAGCCGTGGTCGACCTTATCGTCACGCCCACTCTCAAGAACTGCGGTCCGTCCGACCCGGGCTACGCAAGGTCTCATGTGGTCCTGGCCGGGCGCGCCAGCCTGTTTCCCCTACTGCGGGAAAGAATTTTGGACGGAGCAAAAGGGATCCTCGCGACTGCCGATCTCTCCATGAAAATTCCTCCCGACGAAATGAAACAGATCGTCGCCAAGGGCGCCATCTATTGGGCACAAGCGGAATTCGGCGCTCGGCTCGACGAATACCTGCCGCGGCCAGCCTATGTGGAGGCAAACTTCGCCTTCGTGAGGGGGGCCCTCGACCAGGACGGCTTTACGCACATAGAGCGCATTCTGGATATCAGCGAGCTCGAACCGTATCCTCATGAAGGCCCGCTGTATTTGGCCATGCGGCCGCCGCGGCTCTCCGAAGAAACGGCGGGAAAGTGGCTCGCAGAGGAAAGCGGCTTCGCGCGTTCCATGCTCCATCGCTGCTTGCGGCCCCTGTATCTGAAAGGCGAAAACGGACGAGCGTCGTCCCCATATCGCCTCGGCCCCGACTGGAAGCAGTCCGACTTCATGGTGGCCGATCGGAATGCGCGGGTATCGATTACCGTAGCGCACGAGCTAACGGAAATCGTCCTTCGCGTGAAAGCCGGTCCGGCCGGCAGCGAGGCGGAATCCCCAATCCGCCTTTCCGGCACCTTTGCAATCTGAAGCGGTTCCGCACGAATTTTATGCGGATGTAGTATGCAACCAGCGTAGCGCGTGCTACGGTTTCCCTATGAAAAACACGTCGTACGACCAGCTCCAATCTGCCGAGCAGAGGAAGAAGAGGCGCAACTGGCAGCCTGTGCCGGCCGACAATCTCTGCGAGGCAGTCACTCTCGAATGGCGTGACGACAAGACCCCGGATTTCGAGCCGCTGATCGAGAGGATGCGAGCCGCGAACGCCGCGCGAGGCGCGATGACGCGGCGTCCGGGCGTGGCTCGCGCCGGTGTGCCGTTCCGCGACGTCGTGCTGAAAGGTCCGAACGAGCCGGATCACGCTTTAGCCCGCCAGCTGAAGATCACCTTCGATACCGAGTTTGCTTCCAGCGGCGTCGAGCTCGCAGTTCATTCTGCTCAGGACGCCTCGATGACGAGCACCATTGCGTATTACGGTTACGGCGTCTTCGCGCCGGTACGTTCCGACGTCCGGGTGGCCGACCTCGAATTTTCCTGGGTCGGGCCGCAAGCGGACGTCATCCACCCGAAGCTGGGTGCAGTGTCGGGCTCGCAGGATGCAGGTTGGTATGCGGGCCAGAACGGCATCGTCTTGGGCTTTTCCGGGGATCCCGCACCCGCCACGCTGCCGTTGCCCGCCGGAGCAAGCGATGCCTTCCGGGACTCGCTTGCCCAGGCGGTTCTGTTTGTCGGACGGCGCAATCGCGCCTCCTTGCCGAAAATCGAGCTGCACCCCGTCGTGCAAGGGGAGTTCGTCGCTTATGCGACAGCGGGAGAGGATTGGTGGCAGCGCAGGGACGGCGAATGGCAGCCGCTGCGTCTCACGATCGGGCATGAGACGCACCCGCTCTGGATACGTCTGACGAACAGGACCGGCTGCATCCGGTTCTCGCCGTTTCCAGCCCCTGCGGGAATGCCGGCGGTTATCGTAAGGGGGCTGCTCCTGCCGACCGTCAAGTTCTGGCACCCTCTGCTGACCGGCTCCGCGCGCAGATGGCTGATACATTTCGATTCGCAATCGCATTTGCGCGGCAGCGAAGTCGCCGACACCGCCACTTCAGTGGTGTGCGACCCGTTCGTGCGTTTTGCGGTCTACCATCACCACGATTCGGGGTGGTCGGGTCTGCGCGACGCCTTCGATGGTCGGCGAAACCTTCCGCTTGGGCAAGGGTTCCGCGTCGAGCAGCGCCCGTTCCCGAAGGGGCTCTTCTTCTCCAGGGACCCCAAAGCCAACGCGGGCGCCGAGAAGCAATACCGCAAAATCTACGGCACGCGCGATTGGACTCTGGTCACCGTGTCGGATTTTGGCGAACTCGGACATTTCGATGTCGCGGGCGGCGACGTCTCGGGCATGCCGGAGAACGATGGCGGCCTGATACAGCCGCCCGTCGCCAAGATCGGATTCGACTGGATCAATCGAGCCGCCCAGGTGGTCGTCTCGAGGCAGGTCGTGGGGCTGGCCGAGGTACTGGTTCCGCTTGCATACGGTCTCGGTGGTGGACAGGGGGCACGCCCTCCACATGACCGTGACGCCCCGACGCGGGGGGAAGCCCGAGGAGTACACCATCAAAGCTGGAGAACGCGGCGCAATCGGACCGCTTTATGTCGAATTCCGGTCCCCTGACCATGAGAGTCCACGCAAATGAAGCTCGGCGAGTCGGTTTTCCTGTTATCGAGCAGTTTCCTCGCCCTGCGGCGGAGGCTGGTCGCCCTGGTAATAGCCCTCTGCATAACCGCTTTTTTGGCTGTCCTCGCCTACACGCCCGGCTATTTCGCCGTTTTCCGCTTCAGCCGCGAACTGGAAGCAGTCGACGGCCCCGACAAGGACAGAAAGATTGTTCGCGCAGGCCCGCTGACAGCCGAACTTTTTCGCGACCTCGTCATTTCGGGGGTCATCGCCTTCGACAACGCCGCGCTCCGATTCACCGTCGGTATCAGTTGCGCGGCGCGCGAACAGGGTTTTCCGAGCGGATTTGCAGAAAAGGCCCTTAAGAACAGGCTTTGCGACACCGATCTCGGCTCGACGATACTCGACGAAGTCGAACGATGGAACCGCAACGCGACCACCGTGGCGGTGCGCGATAACCGCGCCATCGGAATGAGGTGCGAGAACGACGAGCCTTCCGAATACTATCTGCCGGATGGATGCCACCCCAACAGGTGGGCAGCAGGATGGAGCGCCGGACTGAATGCGGCGGACGAGTACGCGCGCACCTTCGCCACCGTCTTCGAGGGCCAGCGGCCGGCGCCGGAAGTCTACGGATTCCTGGCGCGCGATCCCGTCGCAGGATTCGGCGACTGGCGCCGTTTCGGTGGCGCTTCCGGCTCGACCAATGTGGTGGAGCTTACCACGGTACTGGAGCCCGCCAGACGGAGCCGCGACCCGCGCACGCTTACCGTCGACGTGGCCGGCGACGTGATCTTCGCCGAGGCGCGGCGCGGGCCAGGCGACGCCCCTGGTGAAACGCCTGCAAGCAACCAGGTGCTGTGCGATCAGTTTCGCGCGAGCGAAAAATGCATCCAGCAGATCGCCGAACCGGAAAGCGCCCACATGGCCCGCGGTCACCGGCTTGTCTTCAAATTGGGGGACGGCGGCAGGATCGTCGTCCGACTCGTTGTTCGCCCAGTCGGCGCCGTTCAGGGTCGCATCGCTACGCTTGCTCGCGCTACATTCGTGGATCCAGAGGAAGGCGCCCGGATCGTCCATAATCCTTCCCGCACCATCCGGCTGACTGAGCATATCGTCGCCCATTGCCGCGGCCTTTCGCCGAACGCGATTCTGGTGGGCGAGGAGGATCGCGATGACGTGGTCGCACCTGGCCTCCCGAACGAGGACGCGCCCCCGGTACCCGTCTGCGTGCTCGAATGGCAGAAGGAGACCGCCCCTGCTGCGGATGCAATCCGGGACAATCCCGGCATGCTCCTGGTTCGAACCGGCGGGCCGATGCCGCAGGACCTGTCGCGACCGGTCGATTTCCCGTCGAACGGCCCGTCGGACAAGCCGCGTTACAGGGTTGTGGCGACCGAAGAAGCAATCAAGCTTGGCTTATTGCCGATCGTAGGTATCGACGACAGGGATTCCGATTCGTTGCTAGGCCAATTGCGCCGCTTCGTGCCCTCCGGCACCGAACGCGAGTTTTCCCTGACCCTCGATCCGCGGCTTCAGGCGAGCGCGTTCTCCACGCTTGGAGAGCTCATGAAGGGGAGCGAGCGATACGCGGAGATCAGCGCGTCGTTCCTGTCGGGGCGATCCGCGGACCGACGTGGCGCCATTGTCCTCCTCGACGCCGGGGCGGCGGGCGGCGGCGCCGACGAGAATACCGGGCGCATCCTTGCGGCCGCGACCTGGCCGCAGGTTTCGTCGGGGCTGTCCCAGTGGGACCTGGAGGCCATGCAACTCTTTCGCCCGGTACGCAGCCCCTTGGCCGCGCGCGCCTGGTCGCAAAACGACCGGCTCTATGCGCCGGGCTCCACGTTCAAGCTCGTCATCGCCCTTGCCGCCATAGATCGCGCAGCCCGAGGAGACGAAACCGTCGCAAAGTTCCTGGGCGCCGAAGCGGGAAACCGTGGATTGAATGCAGCCGAAATCCGCGAAGTTGCGGGCGACGAATTCGGCTACGGCTACTTAAGCTCTCGCGTCGAGGTGCCGAGACTCTCCGGAGCTGACCTGCGGGGCACGCACTCCATCACCACTGGGTCGGGCCGTCTTTGTCAGGACGTGTCTCCCAAGCCGTGTGCCGCCGACGGGCGGGTCGGGATGAGGGACATGATCGCTCGATCCAACAATCTGTACTTTTCCCGCCTCGCCTTGCTGCTCGATGCCGATGCCGTGAGCTATCGAAAGGGCGGTAGCCGCGTCGAAATCGGTGAAGATCCCGCCGGCCAGCAGGGCCGCGCCGCTCCGCCGCTTGCAATTGCTACGATGGCGGAGCGGCTGTGGCCGGCAGAGGCCGCATCGCTTCTGCCGAACGAGGAAGTCCGGCGGTTTTCACGCTTGCGTGCAACGCCGATCCAGCTCGCCGAAACGCTGCCGGACGGGCCGCGGCTCCTCCGCGTTGCGGAGAACGGCATCGGCCAAGCGGCGCAAGCGACGCCGCTCGCCATGGCCAGCATCGCCGCCAGCATCGGCAACGGCAGCATCACGCTGCCGCGGCTCACCGAGGACGATTCTCCCGGCCGCACGATGCGCGGCGCGCCTCTGTTCGATCCGCTGGCCTGGGCGGACGCGCTGCCGCTCGACCAAGCGAGGGCGGACGCAATGCTTGGCACATTGCGGGCGGGCATGGCCGATGTCGTGCAGCATGGCACGGCCGCCTCCGCGTTTTCCGGTTCCCCGGATCTGGCGATCCGTGTCAGCGGAAAGACCGGCACGGCCGCGGTTTCCGACTCGAAGACCGACGGAGATACGGTTTGGTTTGTCGGCTGGATCGATGCCCTTAAGGTCGAAGGATTCGAGGAGCGCCGCATCGCCTTCGCCTGTATGCTCACGCATGTCAGGATAGACACGGCGGCCGGCGGCAAAACCTGCGCCCCGCTGATGCGGATGCTTTTCGAAACGCTCGAGGGCGCGTCGGTTGCTTCCTCGGGGTGAGTGAAAAATGGATGTGTTTGCCGCCGCTTTCGCTATCAGCATCGAATACTGGTACCTGGCGCTGGCGATTGGGGTGCTTCTGGCGATTTTCGTGAAAGCGTTGCGGCTATTCTGGCTGGCGATCACCTTTTGCGCCGTGCTCGCTCTTTGCTACTCGTGGGCGTCACTGCTGGATGATTTCGGTTCGCGCCAGCCAGAGGGCGTTGCGCTGGAAGAGATCGCGGTGTCGCAGACCGCCGGTCGGTTTACCCTCGGCTCGACCGCATTGATGCAGGATCCCAAGCTGACGGGATCGGCGAGCGAGCCGCATGTCGGATTCCGGCAGGGCGCGTCGGGGTGGTCGATCACCAATGTGTCGTCGACCCGACGGCTCAGCCTGAGCTACCGCGACCAGGCGCCCGGAGAACGAGGGCTGAGCTTCTTCTCGAGCCGGTTCCGGCTCGAGCCGGGCGATGTGCTGCGCCTGAGCGGGGGGGCGAACGGCGCCGAGATAGAGTTCACCCACGTCGATCCCAATAAGGTCGCGTTCACCACCGGCGGCAAGACCTATGAAGTAGCGGCGGGTTCTGCCATCGCGATCGTCTCGGAGGATGGCTCGCGCCTGCAGGCCTGCCAGAATGCCGGCCTTTTTGCTTACCTGGTTTCCTACGTGCCTGAGCCGGTCGCGAGCCTCTGGGGTCATCTGGCGAATATCCCGCAGGTCATTAGACCGTTAGCGAATTCGCCGCCCGAGCTCCCCATTCTCGGCTTCGGCGGCAACGTCACATGCACGGCCGGCCGGCTTTCTGCGATTTCTGTTCTCGACAACGGATTTGGAGCGGTTTCGCTCAACCAACTCGACCGGCTCGGCTTCGTGCTCGTGGCCGGCGCCGATCCCGCCGCGACGGTCCTGCGCAATGGAAGTGCCCTGCCGCTCGCTTCGGTCGAGCAACCGGCGATCCTTCACGATCTCGGGGGCCGAACGCTGGAGCTCGAGTCGTTCGTGGCAGGCTACACGCGCTACAAAGTGACCTGGAGGCCCGAAGCGGAGAACGGTCCGGCCTTTGTCATCCGTCCCGAGCAAAGCACCCACCGCATGACCAGGGCGGGGCTTGTCTGCAATGAAGGGTCCTCGGCGTTCCGCCCGGGCGAATGGGGTCAGCAAGTCGTGGTGCGGTGTCGCCAAGCACCCAGGGCGGCCGAGGCGTGGAAAGGCATGCATCTCGACCGGCTGGCGGTATCTTGGGCGCTCCTGGCGGGCAGCCCTCTGTTGTTGCTACCGGGGGCCTGGGCATTCGCGCGATCCTTGTGGCCAAGCATGGGCGCCGGCTTCCCCGTCAACCGTCCCGCTCCGGAAATCTGGTTGGAACGGCTCTTCCGCCTGATCTTATCTTGGGCGGGGGTCGCCATTATCGCCTATGCCGTATTCGCCTATATTTTGAGCCGCACTGGGCCGCATCTCGCCCCCGCGCCGCCGCGGTTCGCCGTCGTCGCCTGGGCCGCAGCTGGGTTCGCCGTGGCGACGGCTCGCGGCGCGACCCCCGCGACGGGAGCGGTCTTCGTCATCTGGACCGCTCTCGTCGCCATAGGCCATGCCTCCCTGGTCGCTCTTTCGCTCGAAATGCAGGAGATGCGCTTTCTGAGATTCGCCGACGACGCGAGCTTCTGCGTCGCGGCCTCGGCTGGCGCCGTGATCATCGCTTCGCAGCTGAGCCCGTATTTCATCGCTGCCCGCTTTAGGTCGCTGGTAGCGCCGGGCGACTGGATTCGAGTGCCGCAGGCGAGCCCGCGTTTCATCGCCGCCCTATTCAGGCCGCTGGTGGCGGCGGGCCGCTGTTTGAAACTCAATCGGTTGCCCCGTGGATTTGTCGTCCTGCTTGCTGCGACAGGCACTATCCTCGCCCTCTGGCTCGCATTCGGCACCGAGACGGGGATTGCCGATTTCGTGCAGCCCTCGGAGATCGTCAAGACGCTCACCGTCCTTGCCCTCGCGGTCGCCGTGACCTTGGCCCTCGACCGCGAACGGGGAGTGAATGCCGCCCTGTATGTCCGGCTGGCGGACAGGCGAGAGAGCCGCAGGCGGCTTCTGCATACGGCCGTCGCCTTCGTGGTCGGACTGGCCACCGGAGCCGCGGTCGGCCTCCTCGTTTCTCCTGCGGCAAGCAGCTTGGCCCTCGGCGTCTGGTCGGCGGCATTTGGCGTGGGCTTCGGCGTCGTTTGGTTGGTCATTCAGCTGGCGCGCCGCGATGCGTTCTGGAACTCCTTTTCCTGGATCGTTGCAATGCTGGTGGTCATCGTCGCCTTCCCGGTGTTTCGAGGCGATCTGTCGCCCTTTCTCATCCTCGTGCTCACCGCGGCTCTGACCTTCCTCCTAGTCTTCGTCATCCATCTTCTCGCCAAAACCAGCGACCGGATGCTGGTGGCGCGCCAGTTGCTAGGTCCTCCCGCGGACCATTTCAGACCGGCGTTCGACCCGCCTCCCTGGCGGGAACGCATGTTCGCGAAGCTGCACTCGATCACCTGGAGACGCCTGAAGCTTATTCTCCGCAGACCTGAGACGTGGATGCTGCTGGTGCCGTTCGCCTTGGCTCTCGCGATGATGTCGGTCGGAGCCAGCGCGCTGCAAAACACGGACGCGTCGCGAGCCTACCTCATCGGCTACATGGGAGGCCCCTTCAGCACGCCGATCGAGCGGTTCATCTCCTGGATTGAGTTCAACGGACGGTCCGCGTCGGACGACCGTATTGCCATCGAATTTGCCGATGTCGGTCTCCAGGTGGCGCGCTCTCGCGAGGCGATCGGCACAGCCGAGTGCGACCGGCTGCCGGCCATCCTTTCTGCCGGAACTGGCGGCGCCGACGGTTTCGCCACCGCCCTCAGGTATACCATCGCCGACCTCGCCGAGAGCGTTGCGCACGTGTTCTTCAAGGGCAACTGCACGGTCGTTTCCGATGACACTGCACCCCAGGCTATCGCCCTCAGAATGCCCGCCATCCAGAGCGACTTCGTCGGTACATGGCTGATCGCGCTATATGGCAAGGACGGGGCGATTGTGATTGCCGCCTTGCAGTGGGCCCTTGCGGCTTCGTTGGTCTGCTGCGGCTTCCTGATCATGCGATGGCTGCCCGGTCAGAGCTTCGAACGCCCGGCGGCGTCGACCGCGGCCTACGCGTGCGTTGGGTTCGCCATCATGATTGCGATCCAGTGGGCGATCTCGTGGTCGAATGCACTGGGCCTCATCCCGGTGATGGGTCAGCCGGCGACCTTCCTCTCGCACGGGCGCAGCCATTTCATCTTCTTCGGGACGCCTGCGGTCATTCTGGCGCTGTCCGGCCTGCGCATGCGGAGCGCATTTGAAGCGCCCAGAAGGATGGGCCTCGACCGGTCGGAAAGCGACATACCCGCCATTCCGCTCCGCTTCCTGAACTCCGGGGCCGTTGGCTTGGCACCGTTTCCGGTAGCGCGCTCACAGGTAACGCACTGAGCAGTTCTGGGAAGGCGAAGGCGCGGCGGATCACGCGGGCGTTGCTCTGAATCGAGCCCCTGGATCCTAGCCGGCTTTCCAATGCAAGAGGAGAAATCCTCGTTGCATAGCTGCATTATCGGTGTTAACGTTTTGTGGACGTGTTGCTCGGATGGCACCGCGCGCAAAGAGCGCAGGAGGCGGCAGATGGCGGACATGTTTGTCGAGCGGGGCTATGATTTCAGCCCGGACGGGGACCTGCAGAAGGAGAACCGTTGGCTGGCTGGCGCGGGTCCCGCCCTAAGGGCGTTTCGGGCTTTCCGAAGCCAGACGAGGGTGCGGCAGGCCGTCATCGCCGCGCTCCTTCTGTCGTTCTCATCGTTCGTCACGACGTTCATAGGCATCGCGAATTTCCACTTTCATTGGACGGTGGCGTTCGTGACCGCGCTCGGGATCCAGCTCCTGATGTATCTCACCGCCTGGATCTATGCGGAGGCCCGCGCGAACCGGACCTATCTCAAGCGCCTGCGCCAGCGGGAACTCGATGACGACTCCGAGACCGTCCGGCAGGCCAAGGCCAAGGCGGAGGGCGCTGGGCGCATCGTGGGCCCGTCGATGCTGTTCCTCGCGATGGCCTGCTCGATCTTCTTCTCCTTCGACGCGCTATTCGATGCCGTCTACAAGCCGGAACAGCAGATCCTGACCAACCTCAAGGTGGCGCGATCCGACATAGGCGGTATTTTCGGACGCTTGTCCGACACGATCACCGACCAGCGCCAGGCGATCATCGAAGAGCTCGAAGCCGACGAGGGCTGGATCGCTTGGAAGAGCAATGTCGACAAGATCCTCAAGGTGGCGGAAGGAGCACGCGAATTGTTGACCGCGGCGACCAATCGCGAACGCGCGCGGGCAACGACGGCGCTCGACGAGGCGCGCAGAAACGCCAAGGAGAAGGCGGATGAGGTCGCCCGGCTTCAGGCCGCACTTCAAGCCCAATCCGGTCAATCCGAGACGCAAACAGCCTCCGACGTAGAGGCGGTCGAGAGGCGCATCGCCGAACTAACCAAGCGCCGGGCCGAGACGCAGGCCGCCATCGACGTACTGCAAGGGCAGGCAGACGAACTGCAGGTGAAGATGGATGTGGAAGAAAAGGCGGGCGGTGTAGGCCCCGACGGCACGAGGCGGCCAGCGAAGAGAGGACCGTTCTGGCGAGGATTCAAACGCGACCAGGACGATGTGATTGCGCAAATCGAAGCACGCAAGCAGGAGCTCGCCGGGATCGAGGAAGAAATCGCGAGGACCAAGGCCAGGCAGGAAGAGCTGGTATCCGGCAGGAACAGCGCAGAGGCGGCGCTGCAAACGGCAATGTCCCAGCTCAGCGACCTTCGGCTGCTCGAAAAGGAGGCGGAAGAGAGCTTCAACGGCCTGATGGCGACTGCCGGCCCTGGCGGCGCCCCCGCCGATTCGGGCGACCTGGTTCAGAGGGTGCGCGAAGGCATCGACCGGTTCGTGGGCGACGGATCGCGGCAAGCGTTTCAGGTCTTCACCGAAGGCTGCGGCTCGATCCTGGCGGAGCTGACGGCGCACGAGACCACGAAAGCCATGGTCGATGGCGCTTCTTGCGAAACGTCCGCCTTCGCCCCCTATGTGGACCGGCTGCAGCGCTACGACGATGCGCAGACGGCTCTGGCCGAGAAATGCAAGGTCGACGAGAGCTTCAACAATCTCGATACAGTCAAGGCCATGGTGGACAAGGGGCGCAGCTGCATCGGGCTGTCGACCTTGCCCTATGATGTCGTCACGGGCGAACGGGATCTCGTCGATTCCGTGGAGCAGGAGAACTCGCCCGCCACATCCCACTTCGAACGGGCGTGGGCGACGCTGGAGCGGGGCGACAAGCTGGCCTGGCTCGCCGCGGGGATCGCCTTCTCTATCGATTTCTTTATCCTGGGTTCCGCGCTTATCGGAGCGTCCTCGCTAGTCACTCCGCTCTACGCCTCCGGTCACATCGGATCGCAAGGAGATCTGGACGAGATCCAGGCGGCGCAGAGCGCTACGTCGGATATTCACAGGGGTGATCCTCCCGCTATCTGCAATCAAAAAACCCTTCTGCGCTTCTTGCAAATGGAGGACGTCGGCGACGGCAACGGTACCGAATTCGTCATCGATCTCCGCTCGGAGCAAGTCC
The DNA here is from genome assembly GCA_963846475.1 of uncultured Alphaproteobacteria bacterium. GTDB lineage: Bacteria > Pseudomonadota > Alphaproteobacteria > Rhizobiales > Afifellaceae > DASWJZ01. The sequence goes on from CAWJVZ010000004.1 coordinate 2,355,370, forward strand.
GCCGGGCAGGATCGGCGAGCAGGAGCACTCTTGCGATCCAGCTGACCGCCTATGTCGCCAAGGGGCTGGCTCGCACGATTCAAGGCCGCCCGGGCGCTTATGTTGTCCATAAGTCGTTGGTGCAGCACATTGCGGCGGTGATCGGGCACCACGAGCGCGAATGGCAACGGAACAATCCCGAAGAAGCCGCGACAATGATCGCGGACGCTCCGGATCCGTTTGAGCCGGATCCCTGGCGCTCGGGAAAGAGCATGTGGGGCTGGTCGGCCGCAAACGACAGCAGCAACGCCGATGATCCCGGCGATAAGCCGGAGGCCGTGCAGAGCGCAAATGCGGCCGGGGGCGCGGGTTCGTCGGGGCGGCGAAGGTCGAATACCAGTCCATACTTCGGTGCATAAGGGCCGCAGATCCTCGGCACATTGGGTTTTCCTTCTAGCGGTCAGACTGACATCAGCGTCATGCTGTTAGCCCTTCCCGTTTGCTCAGAGAAAAGGGGCAGTTGAGCCCCAGCCGCGTTAACCTACGCTTCGGACAGTCTGCTCGCACTCAATCAGACAGACGAGTCCGCGGCCGACGGCGCTACGAGCCGACCGAGTGCCGACGTGGCGAGCTGACTCAATTGCCCGAGCGGTTGGTCACGGCGGCGTAGGCGATTTATTGCGCCGACCGTATTCTTGAGCTTGCGGAGGCGCTCGAACAGGGGACCACGCCAGTTGCCGGGTTTGACATGGAGCGGGCCTATGCAAGCGTTCACTCAATCCGACGCAACGTCAATCGTATCCGCGACGATCGTGGCGGCACGAGCGCAGGGCTAGAAGTTCACGTTGTGACCCTCTTCCGTGAGGTTCCTGTCTCTACGGCCAACGTTCGTGGCGCAGCGATGCAGATTTCTGGCGTCCGACCCGTCCATGCTGGAAGCTACCCCTACACCCTTTCAGGGTGCCCTTTAAAAGCGCATTGCCGTCGTCAAAGGGCAACTCAAGGCACAGCTCTGTCGCGAGGAGCTAGATTCTCGAAAGCTTCCCTATGTTGTGGTTTCAGGCACCTGGGACCAAAGGTTCGGCCAAGCACTTGCCGCTGTGCAGCGGGTCTTTGGTCTCGACCTTAATGACGACCTGCACCCGCAATTGAGAGAAGAACGCTGACACGGAAAACGAGCGAGACTCGTCCCCTTGCGAATAGCGGAGGTGCGAGCAAGGCCGGGATTTCGGCCGCATTGGCATCTCCTTCTGCCCAGGCAAGAAGGAGCCGCACGGCCAACAGGTGCGTGGCACCGTGACCTCTGCCTCGATGTGGCGTCAATCCGGCGATGGGCGCGTATCGCAGCAATGGCCCGGACCGCCTCAGTGGTAGCCGTGATGCGGGTCGACCTTGCCCCTAAAAACCCAGTAGGAATAGCCGGTATAGGCCAGGATGATCGGCAGCAGCACCGCCGTGCCGACGAGCAGGAAGGCGAGGCTCTCGTCGGGGGCGGCCGCCTCCCAGATGGTGATCTCGCGCGGCACCACATAGGGGAACATGCTGATCCCCAGACCCGCATAGGAAACCAGGAAGATGAGGATCGCGATGACGAACGGCCAGCGCTCGCGCCGCGCCTTGACGCTGCGGTAAAAGCCGAGGGCGAGTGCCGCGACGAGAAGCGGCACCGGCGAGAGGTAGGCGATGTTCGGCCAGGAGAACCAGCGCTCGGCGATGGCCGCGCCGAGGAGCGGCGTCCACAGGCTCACCGCGGCGATTGACGCGAGCACGGCGGCGCCGAGCGGCAGCGTCAGGCGGAACATGCGCGCCTGCAGCTCGCCTTCGGTCTTCATGATGAGGAAGCAGGCGCCGAGCAGCGCATAGCCGAAGAGGAGCGCCGCGCCGGTGAACAGGCTGAACGGGGTGAGCCAGTCGAACCAGCCGCCGCCATAGGCGCGGCCGTCCACGTCGATGCCCTGGACGAAGGTGCCGAGCGCCACACCCTGCGCAAAGGTGGCGACGAACGAGCCGAGCACGAAACCCAAGGTCCAGCGGCGGCGATGCGCGTCGTGGCGGTGGCGGAACTCAAAGGCGACGCCGCGAAAGATCAGCGCCAAAAGCATGGCGATGAGCGGCGCGTAGAGCGCCGGCAGCAGGATCGCATAGGCGAGCGGGAAGGCGGCGAGGAGGCCGCCGCCGCCGAGCACCAGCCAGGTCTCGTTGCCGTCCCACACCGGCGCGATCGAGTTGATCATCGTCTCCTCCTCCGCATCGGAGCGGGCGAAGGGGGCGAGGATGCCGATGCCGAGATCGAAACCGTCGAGCACGACATAGGCATAGACGGCGAAGGCGAGGATGGCGCCCCAGATCAGCGCGAGGTCGGACATGGCTAGACCTCCCCATCGGCGCGGACCGCCTGGATCGGCGTGATCCCGGCGGCGCGGATGGTTTGCGGCAGCGGCTCCGCTTGCGCCGCGTCCGGATCGGCGCCGATCAGCCGCAGCAGGTACCAGACTCCCGCCCCGAAGACGAGGAGATAGACGCCGACGATGGCGAGGAGCGATCCGGCCACGGCAGGGCCGGCGATGGGCGAAACGGAATCGGCGGTCCTGAGCAGGCCGTAGACCGTATAGGGCTGGCGGCCGGTCTCGGTGACGAACCAGCCGGCCAGCATCGCCACGAACCCCGCCGGCCCCATGATGAGGCACCAGCGGGCGAAAACCATGCTGTCGTAGAGGATGCCGCGCCAGCGCAGCCACAGGCTCATGAGCCCCGTGGCGACCATCAGCAGGCCGAGGCCGACCATGATCCTAAAACTCCAGAAGACGATCGGCACGCGCGGCCAGTCCTCGCGCGGCCAGCTTTTCAGGCCCTTGATCGTGGCGTTGGCGTCATGCGCCAGGATAAGGCTGCCGAGCTTCGGGACCTGCAGGGCATAACGCATCTCGCCGGCCTGCATGTCGGGCCAGCCGAAGAGGATGAGCGGCGCGCCCTGCTGCTCGGCCTCGAAGTGTCCCTCCATGGCGGCGACCTTGGCCGGCTGGTGGTGCAGCGTATTGAGCCCGTGCAGGTCGCCGGCGATTACCTGGATCGGCGCCACGATCGCCGCCATCCACATGGCCATGGAGAACATGGTGCGCGTCTTGGCGCCGTAGCGGCCCTTGAGAAGGTGCCAGGCGCCGGTCGCGCCGACCAGGAAGGCGGTGGCGAGGTAGGCGGCGAGCACCATGTGGACGAGCCGGTAGGGGAAGGACGGGTTGAAGACGATCTTCAGCCAGTCCTCCGGCACGAACTGGCCGGCCTCGTTGATCGAATAGCCGGCGGGCGTCTGCATCCAGCTGTTGGCCGCAAGAATCCAGAAGGCGGAGAAGAGCGCGCCGATTGCGACGGCGAGGGTGGCGAGGAAATGCACCGGCTTCGGCACGCGGTTGACGCCGAACAGCATGATGCCGAGGAAGCCCGCCTCCAGGAAGAAGGCGGTGAGCACCTCGTAGCCCATCAGCGGCCCGAGCACCGGCCCCGTCTTGTCCGAAAAGACGCTCCAGTTCGTGCCGAACTGGTAGCTCATCACGATGCCGGAGACGACGCCCATGCCGAAGGCGAGCGCGAACGCTTTCACCCAGATGCGGAAGAGCTCGATATAGTGATCGCGGCCGGTAATGAGCCACAGCCCCTCCAGCACGGCGAGGTAGCTGCCGAGGCCGATCGACAGCGCCGGGAAGACGATGTGAAATGAGATCGTAAAGGCGAACTGGATGCGGGCGAGCAGAACGGGGTCGAGGTTTTCCATGCGCCTGACGCCTCCGCAGAGCGAACGCTGCTCCGCGTATCATTGCGTCATGATGGTCTCGCCGGGCCCGACTGCCAAGCCCGTGTGGTATCGCCGCTCAAGGCAGCGCGCATGGCTTCACTGCGGCGCTGGGGCGGTTTCCGGCTCGGCGGCCGCTGCTCCCCGGGGCCCCGGCAGGCTCTGGTAATAGAGCGCCACCGCCTCGATCTCATTCGGGGACAAGTTCGCGACGATCGGCTCCATGATCTCCGAGTAGGAGCCGCCGCCGCGCTTTGCCTCCTTCCAGAGGGTCAGCTGCAGGATCGTGAAGGCGGAATACTGGCCGGCGAGAGCCGGGAAGAGCGGGTTTTCCGGTCCGCCTTGCAAACCGTGGCACGTGCTGCATGCCGCGATCTGCCGGTCGGGGAATCCCTCCGCCGCGATCCGCCGACCGAATTCCAGCAAGTCGCGCTCTGCCTCGCCCGCCCGCACCGGCGCTGCCGCAGATTGTTCCGAGTAGTGGCGGGCAAGCCGCTCGGTCCCGTTGCCGTCGAGCCCCGCGGCGACCGGCTGCATGATGCCGCTCGGCCTGACGCCCGACGCATATTCCTCCAAGGCGCGGGCGAGGTAGTCCGGCGATTGGATGTCGAGGCGGGGGAAGGCGCCGCTCGGCCGGCCCGCGCCGTCGATCCCATGGCAGCGCACGCATGCCCCGATCAGCGCCGCGTCGGAGAGGGTGAAAATCTCGCCGGGCGTTTCCGGCACCGGCGGCTCGCCGGCGGATGCCGGCAGCTCGGTTCCTGCCCCCTTGGCGAGCATCGCATAGTCCTCCGCCGACATTTGCGGCAGCCGGGCGAGGAAGGCGGTCACCGCCCAGACCTCGTCGTCGCGGTTTTGCGCCGGCCAAGCCGGCATGCCGGTATATTTGAGCCCGTGCTTGACGATCCAGAACAGCTCCTCGGCGGTCCAGTCGCCCGCGGCCGCGGGCAAATAGGGCGGCTCCGGCAGCATGTTGTTGGGGATGCGGTTGGCCGGCGAGCCGGGAGCGCCGTGGCACGGCGCGCAGCCCGTCTCGTAATGGCCGGCGCCGCGTTCCACGAGGGCGGGATCGTCGAGCGGCGGCGCGGCGAGCGGCAGGGCGTGGGTCTCGACCGAGTTCCGCATGGTGAAATGCAGGAGCCAGGCGGTGAACGGCCAGTGCCCGGCCGTCGCCGCTACGTTGTAGAGCCCGGACCAGGCGAAGAGCAGGCCGCCGATTGCGAGGACGAGCGCGAAGCCGGCGAGCTTCGCGATATTGCGCTTCATCGGCGTCGGCCCATGGCGGCCCTCATGGCGGTTGCCGGACACAAACGATTCCAACGGATTCCGGTTCTCGGGGATGGCGGAAAGTCTTTGGCCGGGCAAGGAACTTGCGCGGCGCGGCTGCCGTTCTCTGGCATTCCCACGCCCAACCGGAGGAGCCCTCGATGGCGATTGAAAACCTGCACGATCTCTTCGTGCACACGCTTCGGGATATCTATTTCGCCGAGCAGACGATCGTGAAGAAATTGCCGAAGATGGCCGAGAAGGCGACCAGCGCGCAGCTCCGTGCCGGCTTCGAGCAGCATCTGGCCGAGACCAAGCAGCACGTGACGCGGCTCGAGCAGGTGTTCGAGACGCTCGGCGAGAAGGCCAAGGGCGAAGAATGCCCGGCCATCGAGGGCATCACCGAAGAGGCCGAGGAGCTTGTCAAGGAGATCCAGGATCCCGAGACCCGCGACGCCGCCATGCTTGCTTCCGCGCAGGCGGTCGAGCACTACGAGATCACCCGCTACGGCACGCTGATCGCCTGGGCCGAGGAGCTCGGGCTGAGCGATGTCGTCGGCCCGCTGCAGGCGACGCTGGCGGAGGAGAAGGCGACCGACCAGAAACTGACCCAGCTCGCGGAAGGGCGACTTAACCGGCGCGCTGCGGCCTAAGAGTTTTTCGCCTCCTGAAAAGTGAAGGGCGGCGCATGGCGCCGCCCTTGTTCATGGGAATCGTTCGAACGGATCAGGTCGTCCGGTTCCAATTCCCCGCGGCCTCGCCGGAGGCGGCGCTGGTGGCGCCAACGCTTTGCTCGGCGTTCTGGCTTGGCTGGTAGCCGCCCTGTCCGCTGCTCTGCTCGTCGGATGAGCCGACAAGCCCCGCTTCCGCGGCGCTCCGGCGTGCTTTTTCGAGGGCGGCGCGGGCGACTTCGCTGACCCTGCCGACGACGCTGTCCTCGCCCGTGGTGGTGAGGCCCTTCGCTTCGGCTTCCGCCAATGCCGTCCGATACGCCTCCTCCGCCACTTTTATGCCCTGCTCGTATTTCTCCCGCGCGTAAGCTTCAGCGTCCTCTCGGAGGCGATCGCGCGTGTCGCCGAAATAGCGATCTTCGGTCTCCGTCCGCGGCAGCAGCGCGCCGATCGCGGCGCCGACCGCCAGGCCGACGGCGCCCAGCACCAGCGGTTCCGACTCCAGCGCACCCGAGAAGCCGCGTCGCGCGCTTCTGCCGATCCGCGAGGCGCTGCCATAGGCCTGCGAGCCGAGCTGCGAAGCGCTTTCATAGGCGCCGGAGCCCAGGTGCGAGGCGCCCTCATAGGCGCCCGAGCCGAACCGGGACGCGCCGCGGTAGGCCCGCGAGCCGCCGCGCAACGCCGCGCCCGCGCCGCTCCGGGCGCCGCCGGCAACCGATCCCGCGGCCGAATAGGCGGTGCGGCCGACGCGCGACGCCGCCGAGGCGGCGCTGCCGAGTGCGCCGGCGGCCGCGCTCGCCGCGTGAGCGACGGAGCTGGCCACGCCGCTCACCGTGCTGCCGATGCCGCTTGCCACGCCGCCGATGCCGCCACCCTCCGAAGCCGGCTCGCCAGCGGGCCAGGCATCGCCCGTCCCGGTCGAGCGGCTCGCATAATCCGGATGCGACGCGCCTTCGTAGACGGCGGCGCCGTGCATGCGGCGATAGTCCGGGTCGTCGCCCTGGAGCTCGTAATCGGGATCGTAGCCGTAGCCGTAATCGTCGCGCCGGCGCGAGCGAAGGTGGGGCTGGCCGCGTCCCGACATCAGCCAGGCGAGCCCGATTCCGACCAGCGCCAGCGGCAGCGGATTTGCCCGCGCCTGCTCGCCGAGCTTGGCAAGGATATCGGCGCCGCCGCTGTTGCCCAGGTAGCGCGCGGCCTCGTCGACGATCTGGCCGACCGACATCTTGTCCTTCAGCGCCTCGACCGTCTCTTCGAGGTTGGCGCGCGACGCCTCGACCTCGCGTTCGATCTGGCTGGACGAGGGGCTCATCGGACCTGCTCCTTCACGAGATGGGCGTCTTGAGAGACCTGGTTGACGCTGCGCTCCGGGGTGAGATGGGTCATGTTCGAGGCGCCCTTCTTCACCAGGATGACGCCGATCACCGCCAGAATGATTCCGACGATGAGCGCCGCCCAGCCGCCGCCGATGTCCGGCTCGCCGATCTTGGCGATCGCCACGACGAGCGCTGCGGCAAGCACATTCAGCGACACCAGCAGCACGATGGCGCCGGCGAGCGCCGAGCCCGCGCCGATCTGCAGCTGCGTCGCCTTCTCCGAAAGCTCGGCCCGGATCAGCTGGCCCTCCTTGCGGAAGAGCGTCGTCAGCTCGCGGGCCAAGTCGGAGAGGAGCTGCGGCACCGAGCGCGGATCGGGGGTCTGGCTCATGCGCTGCCTCCCGTGGAGATCGCGCCGGGCTCGCTGCCGCCGGCATAGTCGGAGGCGGCGACCGAGGGCTCCGTCGCGCTGGACGGCGAGGAGGCAGTCGCCGTTCCCATGCCGCCGCCGGCATAGCCTTGCGCCGGAGCCGGGGCGCCGGCGGTCTCGCCCATGGCGCGGGACGGCGGCGCGAAGGACGCGCCCTCGCCGGCCGGATAGCTGGACCCGGCATAGGGCGGCGACGCAGCGTCCTGGTTGCCGGCGGACCGGCCCTGCGACCACGCGCCCGCAGCGCCGCGATCGGCCGGGCCCCAATCCCCGTCACCGTCGTCATAGGTATTGTGCCGGCCGGAGGAGCGCACGAAGCGGCCGAGCGCCAGCCCGGCGAGCACCGCGCCGCCGATGAAAGCGGCCGGATGGGAGCGTCCGAAGCGCCGCACCGAATCGATCACGTCCTCGAGTGTCGTGCCGCTGACGGAGCGCGACAGGCCCTCCAGGCCGCGCGCCGCCTGGCGGACCACCTGCGCGGCCATGGTCTGGTCGCGCTCGCTGAGCTCTTCGCCCGCCTTCCTGATCGCCTGCGCGAAGGCATCGAGGTGCTCGGTGACCGCCTCCTTGCCGCCCTCGGCGTAACGGGCGGCGCGCTCCTTCGCCTCCTCGCCGAGCGAGCGCGCCTGCGCCTTGGCCCGCCTGGCCGCTTCCGAGCTTAGCCGGGCGGCCTCCTCCTTGGCGCGCGCTACCGTGTCCTGGACTGCGCCCAGGCCGGGCGTGGAGCCGGAGCCTTGATAGGAGCCGGAGCCAGGATTGTCCCAGGCCGCTCCGGAAGCGCCCTGGCCTGTCGGGTCGCGATTCAATTCCTGCGGCATGGTTTTCTCCTCGATTTCAGCTCAGGCCGAAAAACGACAGGACGGCCAGGATGATGACGATCAATCCGACCAGATAGATGAGGCTGTTCACCGCGGGACTCCATGATCTGGATCAATAGCGCGGCCAGCAACGGGCCGGGTCATCAACCGGCTAAGTGTCGCGAAGTTCCCGCCGCGGCGCCTGATTTCGCTCCATTTTCGCACGGCCGGCGATTGGCGCGATCCGGCCGCGCCTTTCTAGTCCTGCTTTTGCGTTGCTGCTCAGGCGGGCTGCGACGCCTTATCCTCGCTCTTGCTGAGGTTTCGCGCGATTGCCGAGAGCTGCGTCCTGAGCTGCTGCGGCTCGACCTGATCCAGCGCCTCGACCTCCAGATCGCGCCAGATGGCGTCGATCTCGTCGATCTTCTCTTCCGCCTTCTCGGTCATGCTGATGGAGATCTTGCGCCGGTCCCTGTCCATCACCTCGGTGCGCACCAGGCCGGCAGCGGAAAGGCGGTTGACCATCTTGGTCACCGTCGGCGGCTGGATTGACAGCGCCGCGGCCGCCTCGCCCATCGTCATTCGGCCGTGCTGGTCTAGGAGCTTCAACAGCGCATCCTGGCCGGGGTAGAGGCCGACGCGGGCCAGAAGCTTCGCGGAACGCACCCGATAAGCACGAGCTGCCTGCAGCAGCTCGAACGTAACCCTGTTGTCCATTGCGGACCTCGCCGAATCGCGGGGTGAAAACGCACAATTGCTTTCTGGCTAAACAAAAATCTGCTTGCGGGGTTCCCGTGGCTCCGGGCGGTCGGTGCTTTCTCGCAGGTCGCGGGCCGCAGCGTCCGCGCAGCGGCGTGCCCCGCGTATGCCGGCGCTAAATTCCGTTAACTGCTGGAACCGTGCCCGCCCAAAAACTGTTCAGCCTGCGGCCGGCGGAGCGTCCACGCCGGGAGGAGGAATGCCGCATGCTGCCGGCGAACGTCGATCGTTCCGCCTTTTCGTCACATGAGTTCGGGCAGGGCCAGTCGAAGAAGGGGCGGCTGGTGGTGGTTTCAAACCGGGTCGCCGACCTTTCCGCCGGGCACCAGTCCGGCGGGCTTGCCGTGGCGGTCGGCGAGGCGCTGCAGGCGTCCGGCGGGCTGTGGTTCGGCTCGAGCGGCGAGGTCACGCCGGAGGCGCGCAACCAGGAGCCGCTGATCCGCCGCACCGGGAATGTCAGACCGTGACGGTGGCGCTCACCCCTGAGGAGCATGAGGGATATTATCTCGGCTTCGCCAACCGCACTCTTTGGCCGCTCTTCCACTACCGGCTCGATCTCGCCGATATGCGGACCGGTCCGGAAAAGACCTATTTCGCCGTCAACAAGCGCTTCGCCCAGGAAGTTGCCCCGCTGCTCGGCCCCGACGACACGGTCTGGGTGCACGATTACCAGCTGATCCCTTTCGCCGCCTACCTCCGGCAGCGCGACGTCACCAACCCGGTCGGCTTCTTCCTGCACATCCCCTTCCCCTCGCCGGAGATTCTTGCGGCGCTGCCCCATCACAAGCAATTCGCGCGGACCTTCTTCGCCTACGACCTGGTCGGCTTCCAGACGCTGCGCGATCGCGAAAATTTTGCCCGCTACGCCGAGGAGCACCTTGACTGCCGCCGGCTGGACGACGGCCGCCTCAAGGCGTTCGGCCGCACGCTCGCCATCGAGGCGTTTCCGATCGGCATCGACGCGGAAGGCTTTGCCGCCGAAGCGGAGCGGAACGCCCGGTCGCCGGAGCTGCGCTCGCTGGCCCGCGCGGCGGATACGCAATCGCTTATCGTCGGCGTCGACCGGCTCGACTATACCAAGGGCCTGCCGGAACGCATCCTCGGCATCCAGGCGCTCCTTGACAACTGGCCGGCCTATCGCAACCGCATGTGCTTCCTGCAGATCGCCCCGCCGACGCGTGAGGGCGTCGACGCCTACGACACGATCCGCAGCGAGCTTGAGCGCCTCACCGGCCATGTCAACGGCCGCTTCGGCGACCTGTCCTGGACGCCGATCCGCTATCTCCACCGCTCCGTGGCAAGGCCCGTCCTTGCCGGGCTTTTCCGCCGCTGCCGGGTCGGGCTGGTGACGCCGCTTCGCGACGGCATGAACCTCGTCGCCAAGGAATATGTCGCCGCGCAGGATCCGGACGACCCGGGCGTGCTGGTCCTGTCGCAATTCGCCGGCGCCGCCGAACAGCTCGAAGAGGCCCTCCTCGTCAACCCGCACGACCCGGAGAACGTCGCCGACGCGATCCGGCGGGCGCTCGAAATGCCCCTTGGCGAGCGCCGCGCCAGGCATCGGGCCTTGTGGACGAACATCGTCGAGCAGGATGTCGGCTGGTGGCGCGAGCGCTTCCTCGCGGCGCTCGCCAAGGCCAGCTCGTCGCGGCCGCGGCCACCGCCCGGCCCGCCGCCTTCTCGTTCGCTTGCCCATCCCAAGACGGTGACCTATGCGAAAAACCCTGACCCGAGCCGCGCGCTAGGGAGAAGCAATCGGAGCCGAAGGCCGCGGCAAGTTTGAAAGCAGGCGCGACGCGAGGCGAGGCGCCAACGTCCGCTCCGCCCGCTCCGTCCGTGCCTGATCCCGAGCTTGCCAGGCTTGCCGCGGACCGCGTCGTCATCGAGAACGTCTCGCCCGAGGTCAATTGCGGGCGATTTCGCGCCAAGGCGGCGGTCGGCGACTGCTTCACCGTCGAGGCCGATATCTTTGCCGATGGCCACGACAAGATCGACGCAGCCTTCCTCATCCGCCGCGCCGACGGGGCGGACTGGCAGGAAGTGCCGATGGCGTATTTCGACAACGACCGCTGGCGCGGCTTCACGGTCGTCGAGGAAAACACCCGCTATCGCTACACGCTGATCGCCTGGCGGGACCTCTTTGCCAGCTGGCGCGACGAGGTGTCGAAGAAGCATGCCGCCGGCGTGCCGGTCGCGCTGGAGCTGACCGAAGGCCGCAAGCTCGTCGAGAAGACGCTGGCCGAGAGCGATCGCATCGGCGATGCGGATCGGCAGGCGCTGCAGGACCTGGTGGCTCAGCTCGACACGACACCGGATGACGGGGGCCGGCTGGCGCTGATGATGAGGCGCGAGACCGCCGAGCTTATGAAGCGCGCCGGCATCCGCACCAACCTGTCGCGCTACGAGCGCGAGCTGGAGGTTTGGGTCGACCGCAAGCGGGCGGCCTTCAGCGCCTGGTACGAGCTGATGCCGCGCTCGATGTCCGACGACCCGAAACGCCACGGCAACTTCGACGACGTCATCGCCAAGCTGCCCTATGTCCGCGATCTCGGCTTCGACGTCCTCTATTTCCCGCCCATCCACCCGATTGGCCGCACCCACCGCAAGGGCAAGAACAACAGCCTGACGCCCGGCCCGGACGATCCCGGCAGCCCCTACGCGATCGGCAGCCCGGAAGGCGGCCACGACGCCATTCATCCCGAGCTCGGGAGCTTCGAGGACTTTGCGCGGCTTGTCGCTGCGGCCGCCGAGCACGGGCTGGAGGTTGCGCTCGATTTCGCCATCCAGTGCTCGCCCGACCATCCCTGGATCAAGGAACATCCGGAATGGTTCGACTGGCGCCCCGACGGCACCATAAAATATGCCGAGAACCCGCCGAAGAAATACGAGGACATCGTCAACGTCCACTTCTATCGCGGCGCCTTCCCGGAGCTCTGGTATGCGCTGCGCGACATCGTCCTCTTCTGGTGCGCCAGCGGCGTGAAAATCTTTCGGGTCGACAACCCGCACACCAAGCCGGTGCCCTTCTGGGAGTGGATGATCCGCGAGGTGCAGGACCGCTATCCCGAAGCGGTCTTCCTCGCCGAGGCCTTTACCCGCCCCAAGATGATGAAGCGGCTCGGCAAGGTCGGCTTCACGCAGTCCTATTCCTACTTCACCTGGCGCAACACCAAGTCGGAGCTGACGCAGTACCTGACGGAGCTGACCAAGACCGAGTGCCGCCACACTATGCGGCCGAACTTTTTCGCCAACACTCCGGACATCAATCCGATCTACCTGCAGACCAGCGGCCGGCCCGGCTTCCAGATCCGTCTGGTGCTGGCGGCGACTCTCGCCGGCAATTACGGCATCTACAGCGGCTTCGAGCTCATCGAAGCGGAGCCGGTGCCGGGCAAGGAGGAATATCTCAACTCCGAGAAATACGAGATCAAGGCGTGGGACTGGGACAAGCCCGGCCATATCCGCCCCGACATTCGGCTCATCAATCGGCTCCGCCGCGAGCACCCGGCACTGCAGGAGTTCACCAACCTGAGTTTCTACAATGCGTGGAACGACAACATCCTCTATTACGGCAAATCGACGCCGGCTAAGGACGATTTCCTGCTGTTTGCCGTGAACCTCGATCCGCATCATGCGCAGGGCGCGCATTTCGAAGTGCCGCTCTGGGAATTCGGGCTGCCGGACGAGGCGGCGATCGAAGTCGAGGATCTCGTCGAAGGCCACCGCTTTATGTGGCAGGGCAAGGTGCAGCACATGCTGCTCGACCCGCAGCAGCGGCCCTACGCCGTCTGGCGTCTCAACCCGCCGGGGGAGCTGCGCTGATGGAAGATACCGAGACCCTGGAGCGGCCGAGCCTTCCAGAAGCGGATCTGGCCCGAGCCGGCGGCTCGCGGCGGATGCACGAGCGGATCGATCGCAGCGCCCGCGATTGGTACAAGGACGCGGTCATCTACCAGCTGCACGTCAAGGCTTTCCAGGACGCCAACAACGACGGCATCGGCGACCTCGCCGGCCTGACGGAACGCCTCGGTTACATCGAGAGCCTCGGCGTCGACGTCATCTGGGTCATGCCATTCTATCCCTCGCCGCTCCGCGACGACGGCTACGACATCTCCGACTACCGCACGATCAACCCTTCCTATGGCGACATGAAGGATTTTCGCCGCCTGGTCGCCGAAGCGCACCGGCGCGGCATCCGGGTCGTCACCGAACTCGTCATCAACCACACCTCCGACCAGCACCCCTGGTTCCAGCGGGCGCGCCGCGCGAGGCCCGGGTCGGCGGCGCGCAATTTTTACGTCTGGAGCGATACCGACCAGCGCTACCAGGGCACCCGCATCATCTTCCTCGATACCGAAAAGTCGAACTGGACCTGGGATCCGGTGGCGCATGCCTTCTTCTGGCACCGCTTCTACTCCCATCAGCCCGACCTGAATTTCGACAATCCGCGGGTGCTGGAGGAGGTGATCAGGCTTCTGCACTACTGGCTGGACATGGGCGTCGACGGGCTGCGGCTCGACGCCATCCCCTATCTGATCGAGCGGGAAGGCACGAACAACGAGAACCTGCCGGAGACCCACGACGTCCTGAAGAAAATCCGCGCCGAGATGGACAAGCATTTTCCGGACCGGATGCTGCTGGCCGAAGCCAATCAATGGCCGGAGGACACCCGGCCCTATTTCGGCGAAGGCGACGAATGCCACATGTCGTTCCACTTCCCGCTGATGCCGCGCATGTACATGGCGGTGGCGCAGGAGGATCGGCATCCGATCACCGACATCATCCGGCAGACGCCGGAGATCCCCGATTCCTGCCAATGGGCGATCTTCCTCCGCAACCACGACGAGCTGACGCTCGAAATGGTCACCGCCGAGGAGCGCGACTACCTCTGGCGCACTTACGCCAAGGATTCCCGTGCCCGCATCAATCTTGGCATCCGCCGCCGGCTCGCGCCGCTCATGGAGAACGACCGGCGCAAGATCGAGCTGATGAACGGGCTGCTCCTCTCCATGCCCGGCACGCCGGTCCTCTATTACGGCGACGAGCTCGGGATGGGCGACAATTACTATCTCGGCGACCGCGACGGCGTCCGCACGCCGATGCAATGGTCGGCTGACCGCAACGGCGGTTTTTCCCGCGCCAATCCGCAGCAGCTCTACCTGCCGCCGATCATGGACCCGGTCTACGGCTTCCAGACGGTGAACGTAGAGGCGCAGCAGAACGAATCCGCGTCGCTCCTCAACTGGACGCGCCGGATGATCGGCGTGCGCAAGCAGCACAAGGCTTTCGGCCGCGGCACGCTGACCTTCCTCTATCCGCGCAACCGGAAAATCCTCGCTTACGTCCGCCGGCACGAAGACGAGCGCATCCTCTGCGTGGCCAATTTGTCCCGCCAGGCGCAGGCGGTCGAGCTCGACCTCTCCGAGTGCCGCGGCGCCGTGCCGATCGAGCTGACCGGCGGCGCCGCTTTTCCGCCGGTCGGCGATCTGCCCTACATGCTGACGCTGCCGGCCTACGGCTTCTTCTGGTTCCTGCTGGCGCCCGAGGCGGAGGCGCCGCGCTGGCATGTTCCGGCCCCCGATCCGCTGCCGGAATTCGTCACCCTCACCGTCCCCGGCGGGCGCATCGAGCGCGCACTGCAGGACCGGGAGCGCAATCAGCTGGAACGCTTTGCCCTGCCCGAGTTTCTGGCGCGCCAGCGCTGGTTCGCGGGCAAGGGCGCCGCGATCCGGGAAGTCGGCGTCACGCCGATCGGCAGCATCCCCGGCGAGCCGAATCAGCTGATCGTGGTGGAAACGGCAAGGACCGACGGCGGCGAGCAGCGCTACTTCCTGCCGCTCTCGGTCCTCTGGGGCGAGGACAATCTCCGCTTCGGCGCCCCAAAACTCTCCTACACGCTTGCCAAGGTCCGTTACGGGCCGAATCTCGGCGCGCTGATCGACGCAGCCTATGACGAACGCTTCATCCGCGATCTCGTCACCGCGATGCGCGACGGTAGCGACCGCCCCGCACAAAACGGTAGCTTCCGGTTCGCGGCGAGCGAAGCCTTCCGGGCGCTCGATCTGTCCGGCGACCTTCGCAATGTCGGCGGCGAGCAGAGCAACGTCTCGGTCATCCTCAACGACGCAGCCATGGTGAAGATCTATCGCCGGCTGCGCCGCGGCGAGCAGCCCGAAATCGAAGCGGCGCGCTTCCTTACGGAGGTCGCCGGGTTCCAGAACACGCCGGCTTATTATGGCAGCGCCGAATACGTCACGGCGGAAGGCGATCGGATGGCCCTCGCCGCCGCCTTTGCCTTCGTGCGCAACCAAGGCGACGCCTGGAGCGTGGTCCTCGATGCGCTCGGCCGCGACCTCGACGAGACCGCGCTGACGGCGCGCGACGAGGCCGGTCAGGCGGAAAGCGCGGCGCGCAGCTTTTCCCATCCGCTCGACATCGGCCTGGTGCTCGGAAAACGCACCGCGGAGCTCCATGGCGCATTCGCCACGCCGACCGACGATCCGGCCTTCGCCGCCGAGCCGGCCGGGGCGGACGACATCTCCCGCTGGGTCGACGCGGCGGTCGCCCAAGCCGAGCGCGCCCTCATCGCGCTGGATCGCGCCTCCCTTACGCTGCCCGACGAGGCGCGCGAGGATGTCCGCATTCTCGGCGAATCCCGCCCGGCGCTGCTCGATCGGCTGCAGGCGATGCGGGGCCGCGACGTGACCGGCCTGAAGACCCGCACGCATGGCGACTATCACCTCGGCCAGGTGCTGATCGCGCAGAACGACGTCATGATCGTCGACTTCGAGGGCGAGCCCGGCCGCGAGCTGGACGAGCGGCGGCACAAGACCTCGCCGCTTCGCGACGTCGCCGGCATGCTGCGCTCGTTCGACTATGCCGCCGTTTCCGCTCTCGACGCGCTCCGCGCCAGGCAGGGCCAGGTGGATGCCGCGCTTCGCCAGCGGGCGCGCGCCTGGCGCGATCAGGCGACGCGCGACTTTTTGGGCGCCTACTGGCCGACGGCCGAGCGCGCCGGCCTCGTGCCGAACGACGCTGAACTGGGCAGGAATCTCCTCGATCTTTTCCTGTTGGAAAAGGCGTTCTACGAGATCAGTTACGAGGCGGCGAACCGTCCGGCCTGGATCTCCATCCCCGTCCGCGGAATCCTCGATCTGATCGCCCCGCCCGCGGCATCCACATGAAGCAGGCCGTGGCTGCTGCAGATTCCTGGCGCCCGGACGAGGCGGCGGTCAAAGCGATCGTCGCCGGCCGGCACGGCGATCCCTTCGCGGTGCTCGGCATGCATGCCCGCGGCGATGCGCCGATCACCGTGCGCGTCTTCTGGCCGGGCGCCGAGACGGTCGCGGTGCTGGACGCCAACACCGGCCGCAAGGCGGCCGCACTGGAACGGCTGCATCCGGACGGCTTCTTCGCCGGCCCGATCGAGCGCCGCCGCAAGCCGTTCCCGTATCGTCTCCGCCTCACCGCCGGGGACGCGACCTGGGAGGCGGACGATCCCTACCGCTTCCCGCCCGTGCTCGGCGCGCTCGACGTCCACCTCCTGGCCGAAGGCAGCCACCGCCGCATCTGGGAGCGGCTCGGCGCTCACCCGATCACCATAGAGGGCGTGGAGGGCGTCGCCTTCGCGGTATGGGCGCCCAATGCGCGCCGCGTCAGCGTGGTCGGCGATTTCAATATGTGGGACGGCCGCCGGCATCCGATGCGCAAGCGCGTCGAGGCCGGCACCTGGGAGATTTTTCTGCCCGGCGTGCCGCTCGGGACGATCTACAAATACGAGCTTCTCGGCGCGAGCGGCGCGCTGTTGCCGCTCAAGGCCGATCCGGTCGGCTTCGCCCAGGAGAAGCCGCCGGCGACCGGCTCCAAGATCGTCGGCGAGCCGCGCCACCAATGGGCCGACGCCGAGTGGATGGCGCACCGCCAGGGGCGGCAGGCGCTGAGCGCGCCGATCTCCGTCTACGAGGTGCATCTCGGCTCCTGGCGCCGCAAGGACGGCAACGAGTTCCTCACCTATGACGAGCTGGCGGACCAGCTGATCCCCTACGTCCGGGACTTGGGTTTCACCCACATCGAGTGCCTGCCGGTCAGCGAGCACCCCTTCTCCGGCTCGTGGGGCTACCAGCCGATCGGCCTGTTCGCCCCGACCGGCCGCTTCGGCTCGCCGGAGGATTTTGCCCGCTTCGTCGACCGCTGCCATCAGGCCGGCATCGGCGTGATCATCGACTGGGTGCCGGCGCATTTCCCCTCCGATGCGCACGGCCTCGTCCGCTTCGACGGCACCGCGCTTTACGAGCACGAGGATCCGCGCCTCGGCTTCCACCGCGACTGGAACACGCTGATCTACAATTTCGGGCGGAGCGAAGTGCGCAACTTCCTCGTCGCCAACGCCCTCTACTGGCTGGAGCGCTTCCACATCGACGCGCTCCGCGTCGATGCCGTCGCCTCCATGCTCTACCTCGACTACAGCCGCGAGGCCGGCCAGTGGATCCCCAACGTCCATGGCGGACGCGAGAACCTCGAGGCGATCGCCTTCATCCGCGAGATGAACATTCGCGTCTTCGGCGACCATCCCGGCGCCACCACGATCGCCGAGGAATCCACCGCCTGGCCGCAGGTATCGCGCCCCGTCGACACCGGCGGCCTCGGCTTCGGCTACAAGTGGAATATGGGGTGGATGCACGACACCCTGGAATATATGCGCCAGGACCCGGTGCACCGGCGTTTCCACCACCACCAGATGACTTTCGGGCTGCTCTACGCCTTTACCGAAAATTTCATCCTGCCGCTCAGCCATGACGAGGTCGTGCACGGCAAGGGCTCGCTCCTGGGAAAGATGCCCGGCGACCGCTGGCAGAGATTCGCCAATCTCCGCGCTTATTTCGGCTTCATGTGGGCGCATCCCGGCAAAAAACTCCTGTTCATGGGCGGCGAGTTCGCCCAGGAGCGCGAGTGGAACCACGATTATTCGCTCGACTGGCACCTCCTCGACGACCCCTTCCACCGTGGCGTGCAGGCAGTCATCCGCGACCTGAACCGGCTCTACCGCGATATCCCGGCCCTGCATCTGCACGACAGCGACCCGGCCGGCTTCGAATGGATCAACGCCACCGATGCCGACCACAGCGTCTACGCCTTCGTGCGGCACGGCGGCCCCTCCGACCAGCCCATCCTCGTCGTGTCGAATTTCACGCCGGTGGTCCGCCACGGCTACAAGATCGGCGTGCCGCGCGCCGGCCGGTGGGAAGAGCGGCTCAACACCGACGCCGGCATCTACGGCGGCTCCAACGTCGGCAATTCCGGCGCCATCCAGGCGGAACCCGCGCCGTGGCAGGGGCGTTCGGCATCGGTCTCTCTGACCTTGCCGCCGCTCTCCACTACAATTTTCCAGCACTCCGGGTAGGAGCCCCTCCACATCCATGCCGTTTGTGCGCGTCGAGCCCGGCCTGCCCCACCCTCTCGGGGCGACCTGGGACGGGGGAGGCGTGAATTTCGCCCTCTTCTCCGCCCATGCGGAGAAGGTCGAGCTCTGCCTGTTCGATCCCAACGGCAAGCGCGAGACGGAGCGCATCGCGCTGCCGGAATATACGCACGAAGTCTGGCACGGCTATTTTCCAAACATCCGCCCGGGCCAGCTCTACGGCTACCGGGTCTACGGCCCCTACGACCCGAAGAACGGCCACCGCTTCAACCACCATAAGCTGCTCATCGACCCCTATGCCAAGGCGTTGCACGGCGAGCTTCGCTGGCACGATGCCGCGTTCGGCTACCGGGTCGGGCATGCGCATGCCGACCTCGCCCGCGACCGGCGCGATTCGGCGTTCGTCATGCCGAAATGCGTGGTCATCGACACCGCCGTGACCTGGGGCGAGGACCGGCCGCCGCGCCGGGCCTGGCAGGACACCATCATCTACGAAGCGCATGTGAAGGGCATGACGGCGGCGCGCGACGACATCCCCGACCAGATCCGCGGCAGCTTCGCCGGCCTCGCCGATCCGCGCGTCATCGACCACCTCGTCAGGCTCGGCGTCACCGCGATCGAGCTGATGCCGGTGCAGGCGTTCTTCGACGACCGCTACCTCGTCGAGAAAAAGCTGGTGAATTACTGGGGATACAACACCGTCAACTATTTCTCGCTGGCGCCGCGCTACATCTCGCACGGCGCAAACCATCACGAGTTTAAGGTGATGGTGCGCCGCCTGCACGAGGCCGGCATCGAGGTCCTCCTCGACGTCGTCTACAACCATACGGCGGAGGGCAACCACATGGGCCCGACGCTGTCCTTCCGCGGCATCGACAATGCGAGCTACTACATGCTCGCGCCGGATAAACGCTTCTATTTCGACACGACGGGCTGCGGCAACACGGTCAATCTCCGCCATCCGCGCGTGCTGCAGATGGTCATGGACTCGCTCCGCTACTGGGTCGAGGAGTGCCACGTCGACGGCTTCCGCTTCGACCTCGCCAGCTCGCTCGGCCGCGAATACGACGAGTTCGATACCAACGCCGTGTTCTTCGACGCGGTGCGGCAAGACCCCGTCCTCTCGCGCGCCAAGATGATCGCCGAGCCGTGGGATCTCGGCCCGAACGGCTACCAGGTCGGCCACTTCCCTCCGGGCTGGGCGGAATGGAACGGCCGCTATCGCGACGTGATGCGCAGCTACTGGAAGGGCGATGCGGGCCTCCTCCCCGCCTTCGCCCGCGACATTCTGGCGTCGGCCGATCTCTTCGAGCACCAGGGCCGCAAACCCTGGGCCAGCGTGAACTTCGTCACTGCGCATGACGGCTTCACGCTCCTCGACCTGTATTCCTACAATTCCAAGCACAACGAGGCGAACCAGGAGGAAAACCGCGACGGCCACGACGACAATCGCAGCTGGAACTGCGGCGTAGAAGGGCAGACCGACGACCCGGCCATCCTCGACCTCCGCGACCGCATGCGGCGCAATCTCATGGCCACCATGCTCCTGTCGCACGGCACCCCGATGCTGCTGATGGGCGACGAGGTCGGCCGCAGCCAGAACGGCAACAACAACGCCTATTGCCAGGACAACGAGATCGCCTGGCTCGAGTGGAAGAACGTCGGCGACCGCGACCGCGCCTTCATGGAGTTCACCCGCGGCCTGATCCGGCTCCGCCGATCCTACCCGCTGCTGCAGTCGAACAAATTCCTGCACGGCCAGCCCATCGACGAGACGGGAACGCCCAACGTTTCCTGGTATCGCCCGGACGGGTTGGCAATGGATGCCGGCTCCTGGACCGACCCGAACGCGAAGGTCGTCGGCCTGCTGCTTCGCGATTCGGTGACGCGGCTGCTGCTCCTGGTCAATTCCTACCACGAGCCGATCCAGTTCAAGCTGCCCGATGCCGGCGCCCAATATTGGCAGATGCGGGCCGATACCTTCACCGGCCGGATCGAGCCGGCGGATTGGCGGATCGGCGCGGATCAGACGGTCAGGCTGGAAGGCCGCACTCTCCTGCTTCTGTCGGGGGAGACGGCGTGAGCAACGGCTTCCATTTCCGGAAATCCTGGGGCGCCGAGCCGGTCGAGGTGGGCTGGCGATTTCGCATCTGGGGGCCGTCGCAATCCCGCATGGCGCTCCGTGTCGCCGAGAGCGGCGCCGATTTCCGCATGCACGAGGCCGGCGAGGGCTGGTTCGAGATCGACACCGACGCTGTGCAGCCCGGCCAGGGCTATTCGTTCGTGCTCGCAGACGGCACCGTGGTGAACGACCCCGCCGCCCGTGCGCAGGCCGGCGACGTGAACGGGCCGAGCCTGCTGGTCGATCCGCTTGCCTATCAATGGCAGGCCGGAGACTGGCGCGGACGGCCGTGGGAAGAGACGGTCTTCTACGAGCTGCACACCGGCACCTTCTCGCCCGGCGGCACATTCGACGACATCCGCCGCCGCTTCGATCACCTCGTCGAGACCGGCATCACGACAGTCGAGCTCCTGCCCGTCGCGCATTTCGGCGGCAATCGCGGCTGGGGCTATGACGGCGTGCTCATCTATGCGCCGCACGTCGCCTATGGGGGTCCGGACGGCCTGAAGCGCCTCGTTGACGAGGCGCACCAGCGCGGGCTGATGATGTTCCTCGACGTCGTCTACAACCATTTCGGGCCGGAGGGGAATTATCTGCAGCTCTATGCGCCGGACTTCTTCCACCCCGAGCACCACACCCCCTGGGGCGCGGCGATCGCCTACGAGAAGCGGCCCGTCCGCGACTTCTTCATCGAGAATGCCCTCTACTGGCTGGAGGAATACCGCTTCGACGGCCTGCGGCTCGATGCGGTCGACCAGATCGCCCACCAATCCGAGGAGCCCGTCCTGGAGGAGATCGCCGAGGCAATCCGCAGCCGCATCACCGACCGGCATGTCCACCTGACGACCGAGGACGACCGCAACATCACCAGCCTGCACGAGCGCGACACCAACGGGCGCGTAAAGCTCTATTCGGGCGAATGGAACGACGACGTCCACCATGCCGCCCACGTCATCGGCACCGGCGAACGCGAGGGCTATTACGCCGATTATGCGGATGATCCGGCGGGGGATCTCGCGAAAGCGCTCGCCACCGGCTTCGTCTATCAGGGCGAGACGTCGAAATTCCGCGACGGGGCCCGGCGGGGCGTGCCGAGCGGAGGCTTGCCGCCGGCTGCCTTCGTCGATTTCCTTCAGAACCACGACCAGATCGGCAACCGCGCCTTCAACGAGCGGCTGGCGGCGCTCGCCGAGCCCGAAATGGTCGAGGCGCTGACCGCCCTGCTCCTGCTCAGCCCGCATATCCCGCTCTTGTTCATGGGCGAGGAATGGGGCGAGACGCGGCCGTTCGGCTTTTTCACCGATTTCCACGGCGACCTCGGCGACGCTGTGCGCGAGGGCCGTCGCAGGGAGTTTTCCAAGTGGCCGGCCTTCGCCAGCGAGGAGAACCGCCAGAAAATCGCCGATCCCAACGCGGAGAGGACTTTTGAAGCCTCCAAGCTCGATTGGAACAAGCTCCGCCAGCAGTTTCATCGCGCGCGCTTCGAGTTTGTGAAGCAGCTCCTCGACATTCGCCGCCGCGAGATTGTCCCGCTCCTGTCCCGCATCGGCGGCCATGCGGGTTCTTTCGAGCGGCTCGGGGACAAGTCCTTCATGGTCCGCTGGCGCATTGACGATGGCGGAACGCTGTCGCTCGCCGCCAACTTTGGCGACGCGCCGGTCGAGCTTGCCTCGCCGGCGGAGGCCCGCGCCGTTTTCACCCGCAATGCCGCTGCGGAGGGGCGGAAGCTGGGGCCGCTCGGCATCTCGGTGGCAATCGAGGAGGGCACCGACTTCGTGCCGTTGCCGGAATGAGCGAGAACCTTGACCGGCTAGCAAAGATGGTCGGCATCGAACGGGATTACCTGACTCTGACCGGCACGACGGAGCGCGTCTCCGACGACGCCAAGCGCGCGACGCTGAAGGCAATGGGCATCGCGGCCGGCGACGAGGACGAGGTCGCCGCGAGCCTGGCCGCCGCGACTGCCGTCGAGCTCGGCGGCATGCAGGCGCCGGCCGCCGCCGCGTGCTTCCTGCCGGACTGGCTGAAAGAGGGCCGCTGCTGGGGCGTCGCCTGCCAGCTCTATGGGCTGCGCTCGGAGCGGAATTGCGGCATCGGCGATTTCGAGGATCTCGCGCGCTTCGCCGAGATCGCCGCCGCTGCGGGCGCCGATTTTGTCGGCGTCAATCCGCTGCACGCGCTCTTTATGGCCGCGCCGGGGCGCTACAGCCCGTTCTCCCCTTCCAACCGGCAATTCCTCAACCCGCTCTATATCGCGCTCGACAACGTGCCTGGCTACGCCGGAATGGAGGAGGCCCTCGCTCCCCCGCCCGAGCTGCGGGTACCCGACCTCGTTGATTACGACGCCGTCGCCGGCTTCAAGCGTAAGGCGCTGGATCGACTGTTCCGCATCTTCTCCGCCCTTGAGGATGACGCGGCAGCTGCGGATTTCGAGCGTTTTTCCGCCGAGCGTGGCCGCCCGCTCTATCTGCACGCTTTGTTCGAGGCCCTGTCGGAAGCAATGGTGCAGCAGGGGCACGGCGCCACCTGGCACGGCTGGCCCGAGGAATACCGCCACCCCGGCACCGACGCCGTCGGTGCCTTTGCCGAGGCGCAGGAAGAGCTCGTCACCTTTCACGCGTGGCTTCAATGGCTCGCCGACCGCCAACTCGCCGAGGCGCAGGCCCGCGCCCGGGCGGCGGAAATGCGCATCGGCCTTTATCTCGACCTCGCCGTCGGCGTGTCGCCGGACGGCTCAGCAACGTGGTCGGATCGCGACTTGACCGTGCCGGGCGCGCGGATCGGCGCCCCGCCCGATTATTACAATGCCAACGGCCAGGATTGGGGCTTGGCGCCGCTCTCCCCGGCCGGGCTGGTGGCGCGCGACTTCGAGCCGTTCCGTGAGGCGATGGACGTGGTGGTGCGCCATGCCGGGGCGCTCCGCATCGACCACGCCATGAGCCTCTACCGCCTGTTCTGGATCGCCGAGGGTTTTGGCGCCGCCGACGGCGTCTATGTGCGCTACCCCTTCCAGCAGATGCTCCGGACGCTGGCGGAGGTGTCCCGGGCCCGCCAGACCATCGTCATCGGCGAGGACCTCGGCGTCGTGCCGCCGGGTTTTCGCGAGGTGATGCGGGAAGTCGAGATCCAGAGCTACAGGGTCTTCTTCTTCGAAAAACGGACGGACTTCTTTCTGCCGCCGGACGCCTATCCGCGCGAGGCGCTCGCCTGCCTCACCACCCACGATCTCTACACGCTCGCCGGCTGGTGGAGCGGCCGCGACATCGAGGTGCGCCGCGACATCGGCATGGTGGCAGAGGAACAGGTGGCAAAGCTGATGGAGGAGCGGGAGCACGAGCGGCGGCGCGTGCTCGGGCTCCTGGCCGATCAGCGTCTGCTGCCCGACGAATTGGCGCCGCTCATGCGCAGCGAGGCGAAGGCCCCCCGCGACTTGCCGAAATCCTTCGCGGTCGCCCTGCACCGGCTTGTTGCCCGCACCCCGTCCCGCCTCTTCGCGGTGCCGGCCGAGGACCTCACCGGCGCGACCGAACAGGTCAACATCCCCGGCACGACGGGCGAGCACCCGAACTGGCGCCGGAAGCTCAGCGTCGACCTGAAGGATCTGCCGGAAGTGCCGCTCTTCCGCGCCATCGCCTCGGCGCTCCGCGAAGAACGGCCGCGATGATCCGCCCGGCTGCCACCTACCGGATTCAGTTCCGCGGCGGGATGACGCTACACAAAGCCGCCGATCTCGCCGGCTATTTCGCCGCGCTCGGCATCAGCCACCTTTATGCCTCGCCGATCTTCACTGCCACGCCCGGGTCGACGCACGGCTACGACGTCGCCGATTTTCGCGAGATCGACCCGGTCATCGGCGGTATGACGGGCTTTGAGGCCCTGTCCCTAGCTGCTGAACAGAACGGGCTCGCCCTCATCCTCGATTTCGTCCCGAATCATATGGGTGCGAGCCCCTTCAATCCGTGGTGGCGCGACGTGCTCGAATGGGGGCAGGCGAGCGATTTTCGCGAGCATTTCGACATCGACTGGTCGGCACCGAACCTGATCGTGCCCGCCCTCGGCCAGCCCTATGGACAAGCCCTGCAGGAAGGTCTTTTCGGCCTGGAGCTGGACGACCGCGACGGCGGCATCTCCTTCACCTATTTCGAGCTTCGCCTGCCGCTCACGCCGCCGTCCTATGCGCGCATCCTAGCCCGCATAGAAGCGGAGCCCTTTCCGGAGCTCGCCCGCCGCTTCGCCGTGTCGCAGTCGGAGACCGCTCCGGCGGCGAAAGAGGAGCTGGCGGCGCTCTCCCGCGATCCGGCGGTGAGGCCGCTGATCGACCAGGCGATCGCCGCGACGGTGGAGGACAAGGCGGTCCTCCACGAGCTGCACGAGGCGCAGGTCTGGCGCGCCTCGTACTGGCGCGCTGCCCGCGAGGGCCTGACCTACCGGCGCTTCTTCGAGATTGCCGACCTGGTCGGCATGCGCGTCGAGCGGCCCCGCGTCTTCGACGACATCCACGGCTTGTTGAAGGAGCTCGTTGCGGCGGGTCACGTGCAGGGCGTGCGCCTCGACCATATCGACGGCCTAGCCGACCCCAAGACCTATCTGCAACGGCTGCAGGAGACGATCGGCGGCGAGGAGCCGCTCTACCTGCTCGTCGAGAAGATCCTCGGGCCGGGCGAGGTGCTCCGCCCCTCCTGGCCGGTCGCCGGCACCACCGGCTACGAGTTCATGCAGGCGCTCTCCGGCCTGTTCGTCGATCCGTCCAGCGCCACGACCCTAAACGAGGCATACGAATCCTTCCTCGGCGGCAGCGTCGACTATGTCCGGATGGTGCTGGAGACGAAGCGCCGCATTCTCACCCGCAACCTCGCCGGCGAGCTTGAATTTCTGCGCGACCTTGCCAAGGGCCTTGCCGAGCGCGATCCGACGACGCGCGATTACGGCCCCGACAGCCTCCGCCGCGCCATCCTGGAATTTGCCGCCGCCCTGCCGGTCTACCGCACCTACGTCAATGTCGAAGGGCCGGACGAGACGGACCTTGCGATCATCGCCGCCGCCGTGGAGGCGGTAAAGGCGACGCGCGAGGTGGAGGACGAGGGCGCCATCGAATTCGTCGCCCGGCTGCTCCGGCTCGATTTCCCCGATCCGGACATGCAGGGCGCCGCTTTGGTCTTCGCGGCGCGCTTCCAGCAGACCACCGGCCCGGTCATGGCCAAGGCGCTCGAGGATACCGTCTTCTACCGTTACAACCGGCTGATCGCGCTGAACGAGGTCGGCGGCGAGCCGGATCTTTTCGGCGCGCCGCTCCGCAGCTTCCACGACGCCATGCAGGCGCGCCTCGCCGAGCAGCCTTTCGGGCTGAGCGCCACCGCCACGCACGACACCAAGCGCGGCGAGGATGCGCGCGCCCGCCTCTACGCCGTCAGCGAGATGCCCGAAGAATGGCGGGACGCCGTGGCGGCCTGGAGCGCCATGCTCGCGGCAAACCGCGGCGAGCTCGACGGCTCGCCCGCGCCCGAGCCGGAATTCGAATGGCTGTTCTACCAGGCGCTCGCCGGCGCCTGGCCGGCCGATCTGCAGCCCGCCGACGCCGCGGGCGTCGCGGCGCTCGCCGAGCGCATGCAGGCCTATATGCTGAAGGTGGTGCGCGAGGCGAAGGTGCGCACCAGCTGGACCTCGCCGGCCACCGACTACGAGGCTATGGTCACCGGCTTCGGAGAGGGCGCGCTGTCGAACGCGGAATTTGTGGCCGATCACCACCGCCGTTCCGCGCCGCTCCGTCTCGCCGGCGCGCTCAATTCGCTGACCCAGCTCGCCGTAAAACTCGCCGCCCCCGGCGTGCCGGACATCTATCAGGGCACCGAGTTCTGGGACCTCAGCCTGGTCGATCCCGACAACCGCCGCCCCGTCGATTTCGCCACCCGGCGGAGCGCGCTCGAATCGATCGACGCTGCCGATCCGGAAAAGCTGCTCGCCGACTGGCGCTCCGGCCAGGCGAAGATGCGGCTCCTCCAGGCCGGCCTCGCCTTCCGCCGCCGGAAACCCGAGCTCTTCGCCGAAGGTGGTTACGTGCCGCTCGAAGCGACCGGCGCCGAGGCCGACCGCATCGTCGCCTTCGCCCGCCGCCGCGGCGCGGACTGGCTCATCCTCGTCGCCACCCGCCTGGCCCTGCCGCTCCTCGGCGGCGACCTCCCGCTGGTCCCTCCGGCGCGCTGGAGCGAGACCAAAATCCTCCTGCCCGACGAGGCACAGAGCCTGCCGCTCCGCGACATCGTGTTCGGCGGCGAGATCGCCGGCGGGCCGGCGCTCGACGCCACAACCGTCCTGGCGCGCTTCCCGGTCGCGCTCCTCCACGCCGGGAGCGCCGGCGCTCCGGGCGGCTGACACATCCTCGACGCAATACGGATGAAACTATAGGGTCCTACCCAACGTGGGAACCGCCCGGCAAAGCGCGGGCGCTCAGGGAGAATTCTATGCGCGGAATCGTGCGGGCATTTGCTGCGTTGTTGGCGCTCGGGCCGGCTCTCCTTCTCCCGGCCGCCGGCTTCGCCCAGGAGCGGCGGCTCGTCGTCACCGAAGGCGCCGATTATTTCGGCGCGGACTACGACGTCGTGAAGGACGTCGACCTCGCCGCCTGTCAGTCCGCCTGCCGCATCGACCAGAAATGCCAGGCGTTCACCTACAATCCCGCCGCGAGCTGGTGTTTTCTGAAGAGCGACGTCGGCGAGCTCCGCGCCGTCGAGGGCGCCATTTCCGGCAGGATCGTCACCGCTGCCGAAGCGCGGCCCGATGTCGAGGCCGAGCGGATCAGCCAGCTCTCCTTCCTGGCGCAGAGCTATGTCGACGACGCCCGGCGCTTCGTCGGCAATTTGCGCAACACCATGGCCGGAGAAGGCGACGTCGATCTCGACGTCGCCGCCGCGGAGGCCGCCAGGTCGGCGGGCAATCTCCTTGAGGCCAGCGAGCACTACCGCGCCGCGCTCGCCGCCGCGCCCGAGCGCTTCGACCTGTGGACTTCCTTCACCGACGCCGCGCTCCGCGCCAACAGCGACAATTGGGATGTGCAGCAGCGCCTGGCCGAGCAGCGCATCGCCGGCGCCGTCAACGCTTTCCTGCGCGCCGTCTCCGTCGAGGATCAGGCCCATGCGCTGGAGCTGCTCGGGCTGGCGCTCGCCTCCCGCTCCGACTGGAAGCCGGCCATCGGCGCCTATCGCGCGAGCCTCGCCCTCGCCGAGGATCCGGCGCGGCGCGACGCTTATGAAAAGATGCTCGCCGACCACGGCTTCCGCATCGTCGACAACGTCGTGGAGTCCGACGCCGCGGCGCCGCGCATCTGCGTCAACTTCTCCGAAAAGCTTGCCGCCGGCCGCGGCGACCTCGCCGAT
This sequence comes from uncultured Alphaproteobacteria bacterium, assembly GCA_963846475.1. GTDB lineage: Bacteria > Pseudomonadota > Alphaproteobacteria > Rhizobiales > Afifellaceae > DASWJZ01. The sequence continues at coordinate 2,383,285 of CAWJVZ010000004.1, forward strand.
TTCGTCACCGTCGAGGGCGGCGCGAACCTCGCCGTCGAGGCGCAGGGCTACCAGATCTGCGTCGACGGCGTCGAGCACGGCCGCCGCTATCGCATGACGGTCCGCGAGGGCCTGCCCTCCGACGAGGGCGAGACGCTTGCCAGAAGTGTCGACCTCGACTTCTTCGTGCGCGACCGCGCCCCCTCCGTTCGCTTCGCCACCAACGCCTATGTCCTGCCGGCGGGCGGCGAGCCGACCATCCCGGTCGTCACCATCAACACGACGCGCATCGACGCCGACCTCTACCGGATCGGCGACCGCCAGATCGCCCGCCAGATCGCCGACCAGAATTTTCTGACGCAGCTCGGCGACTGGCAGGTTGAGGAGATCGAGCAAAAATCCGGCGAAAAAGTCTGGACCGGGAGTGTCGACGTCTCCAGCGAGATCAACCGCGAGATCACCACGGCGATCCCGGTCGGCGAGATGGAGCAGGATCTCGAGCCGGGCACCTACATCCTCACCGCCAAGGCGCTGAACGAGACCGACGAGTGGGCGCCGCGTGCCACGCAATGGTTCGTCGTCACCGATCTCGGCCTCACCACTTTGTCCGGCAATGACGGGCTGCACGTCATGGTGCGCTCGCTGGGCAGCGCCGGCGCGGTCGGCGACGTCCACCTCCGCCTCGTCGCGGTCAACAACGAGGTGCTCGGCGAGGCGACCACCGATGCCTCCGGCTACGCCAATTTCGCGCCGGGCCTGATGCGCGGCACCGGCGGCATGGCGCCCGGCCTCCTTGTCGCCGACACTCCGGCGGGGGACTACAATTTCCTCGATCTCGCCCGCGCGCCGATGGACCTGACCGACCGCGGCGTCGAGGGCCGCGATCCGCCGAAGCCGCTCGATGTGTTCCTGACGACCGAGCGCGGCATCTACCGGGTCGGCGAGACCGTCTACGCGACGGCGCTCGTCCGCGACGCCACCGCCGCGGCGAAGCCCGGGGTGCCGCTGACGGCGCTGGTGACGCGGCCGGACGGCAAGGAGGATTCGCGCCGTACCCTCGCCGACCAGGGCCTCGGCGGCAGCGTAACCGCGGTGAACATCCCGGCGAATGCCATGCGCGGCACGTGGCGGATCGGCATCTACGCCGATCCCAAGAGCGAGCCGCTCGCCGAGACGGCCTTCCTCGTCGAGGATTTCGACCCTGAGCGGCTCGACTTCGATCTCGATGCCGAATCGCCGGCGCTCGACCCGGTCGCGCCCGCCCCGCTCGTCGTCGACGCCCGCTTCCTCTATGGCGCGCCGGCTTCGAACCTGACGATCGAGGGCGAGACGCTGCTGAAGGCCGTCCGCGGCCTCGCCGCCTATCCCGGCTATGTCTTCGGCCTGGAGGACGAGCCCTTCAACGCCTCGGCCGAGCCGTTCTCCGGCGCCACGACGGACGAAGAAGGTCATGCCGTCGTGCAGATCGCGCTGCCGGACGTTTCGCAATCGAGCCGGCCGCTTGAGGCCACGGTGAATGTGCGCGTTCTCGACACCAGCGGCCGCCCCGTCGAGCGGAATCTCACGCTGCCGGTCCTGTCCAGCCGCGACCGCATCGGCATCAAGCCGCTCTTCTCCGAGGCGGGCGAGAACAGCCAGGTGAGCTTCGAGCTGATCGCCGTCGATCCGGACGGCGCGCGCACCGCCGAGCAGGGCGTCTCCTGGTCGCTCTACAAGGTCGACACCAGCTTCCAGTGGTACCGCTCCGATGGCCGCTGGGACTACGAGACGATCGAGACGAAGAGCCGCGTCGCCAACGGCACGGTCGACATCGGCGCCGACCGCCCGGCCCGCATCGAGGGCCAGGTCGAATGGGGCACCTATCGGCTTGAAGTGGCGGGGCCGGGCGGCGGCGCGCTGTCGGCGAGCTTCGATTTCGAGGCCGGCTGGTATGTCGAGGCCAAGGCCCTCGACACGCCCGAAGCCCTCAAGGTCTCGCTCGACAAGCCGAAATACGCCGTCGGCGACAAGGCCCGCGTGCATCTGGAGAGCCGCTTCGGCGGCGTCGCTTTGGTCATGGTGGTCGACGACCGCCTGGTCGCCACCAAGACCGTCGAGGTCAGCGGCACCTCCGTCGACGTCGAGCTTGACGTCACTCGCGAGTGGGGACCCGGCGCCTACGTAACCGCAATCCTCTACCGGCCGATGGACCTGCAGGCCCGCAGAATGCCGGCGCGGGCGATCGGCCTCGCCTGGGCCGGCGTCGATCCGGCCGACCGCGACCTTAACGTGGTTATCGAGGCGCCCGACGAGATGCGGCCGCGCCAGCTGATGGATGTCGGCATCGAGCTCGCCGGCCTGCCCGCCGGCACCGAGGCCTACGTGACGCTTGCCGCAGTCGATCTTGGCATCCTGAATCTCACCCGCTATGAGACGCCCGACCCGGAGGCCTATTATTTCGGCCAGCGCCGGCTCGGCATTTCGATCCGCGACATTTACGGCCAGCTCATCGACCGCATGCAGGGCGTGCGCGGCATCGTCCGCTCCGGCGGCGACGCCAGCATGGCCCGCTTCGACGGGCCGACCCCGACCGAGACGCTGGTCGCCTTCCATTCCGGCGTGGTCGAGGTCGGCCCGGACGGCAAGGCGCACATTTCTGTGCCGCTGCCGGACTTCAACGGCACGATCCGGCTGATGGCGATGGCCTGGACGGCGACGGGCGTCGGCCATGCCGAGAAGGAGGTGCTCGTCCGCGATCCGGTCGTGGTGACCTCCAGCCTGCCGCGCTTCCTCGCCCCCGGCGACCGCTCGCGCCTGGCCCTCAACCTTGCCGCAATCGGCGAGATGGCCGGCACGATCGGCCTGTCCGTTGGTTCCACCGGCACCGCCGTCAGTGTCGATCCCGCCTTCAGCGCCCGCTCCGTCGAGCTTGCGGCGGGCGAACGCAAGCAGGTGCTTGTCCCGATTACCGGCGACCGGGTCGGCGACGACGTGATCATCGTCACGATGACGCTGCCGGACGGCGAGATGCTGCAAAAACAGCTGAACGTCGCTGTGCGGCTGAACGAGCCGCCGATCGCCAACGCCACCTTCGTCGAGCTGGCGCCGGGGGCGACCTTCTCCGTCACGCCCGACGCGTTGGAAGGGCTGGTGCCCGGCACCGCGTCGGTCCAGGTCTCGGCGAGCGGCGCCGGCCGGCTGAACGTGCCGGCCATCCTGCGCGCCCTCGACCGCTATCCCTATGGCTGCACCGAGCAGATCGCCAGCCGCGCCATGCCGCTCGTCTATTTGAACGACGTGGCGCTCCGCGCCGGGCTTGCCGGCGATCCGGACATCCGGGACCGCGTCGTCAAGGCGGTGGCCGGCGTGCTGGCAAACCAGTCCTCGGCCGGCTCCTTCGGCCTGTGGTCGCCCGGCGGCGAGGATCTGTGGCTCGACTCGTACGTCACGGACTTTTTGACACGCGCCCGCCAGAGGGGATTCGAGGTGCCGGCCGAGAGTTTCGACCTCGCGCTCGGAAACCTGAAGAACCGCCTCGCCTATGCGGGCGACTTCACGGAGGGCGGCGAGGCGATCGCCTACGCGCTCTACGTGCTCGCCTCCAACGGCCGCGCCTCGATCGGCGACCTTCGCTACTACGCCGAGACGAAGCTCGACGCCTTCACTACGCCGCTGTCGAAGGCGCAGCTCGGCGCCGCCCTCGCCCTCTACGGCGACAAGGTGCGCGCCGAGGCGGCCTTCCGCGCCGCCTTGGGCGACCTCGACACGCGCACCGACGACCAGCGCGGCTGGCGCGACGATTACGGCTCGCCGCTCCGCGACGGGGCGGCCATGCTGACGCTCGCCTCGGAGACGGGCACCGGCATCGACCTCGTCAGCCTGTCGCGCCGCGTCGAGCAGGAGCGGCAGAGCTCGGTTTATACGAGCACGCAGGAGGACGCCTGGTCACTGATGGCCGCCCATGCGCTGATGGAAAATTTCGCCGCGCCCAACCTGGTCGTCGACGGCGAGCCCCTTGAGGGGCCGCTGTTCCGCAACCTCGACGCGGAGAGCCTGGCGGCCGAGCCGCTCGAGCTGGAGAATCGCGGCGACCGGCCCGTCGAAGTCGGGCTGACGGTGACCGGCGTGCCGGCCGTCCCCGAGCCGGCGGGCGGCAATTACTACTCGATCGCCCGCCGCTACTTCACCCTGGAGGGCGAGCCGGTCGACCTCGCCGCGGTGGAGCAGGGCGCGCGTCTCGTCGCCGTCCTCGACATCACCACGACGGAGACGCAGGGCGCCCGCCTCATCGTCGACGACCCGCTGCCGGCCGGCTTCGAGATCGACAATCCGCACGTCCTGGCGAGCGGCGACGTCGCCGCGCTCGATTGGCTGAACCTCGTCGAACAGCCCGCCCACGTAGAATTCCGCGCCGACCGTTTTGTGGCTGGCTTCGACCTCGGCGGCGCCACGCAGTTCCAGTTCGCCTACATCGTGCGCGCCGTGTCGCCTGGGACCTTTCTCCACCCGGCCGCGCTGATCGAGGACATGTACCGCCCCGAGCGCCGCGCCCGCACCGACAGCGGCAGGGTCGAGGTAGTCGGCCCCCTCCGCTGACCCCGGGGGCCGGGTAGCGATGAAGCGCGCCGTAGTTGATGGTTCCTCACCCGCGAAGCGGGGGAGGGGGACCGCCGAAGGCGGTGGAGGGGGCGAAGGCCGCCCGCCGCGCTCCTGTCAGCCCCCTCCACCATGCTTCGCATGGTCCCCCTCCCCCGTCGCATGCGACGGGGGAGGAACCGAGGCCAACCGTGAGCCTGCGCTTCCCCGATGAGAGCCCGCCTCAGCCGCCTCGGCCTTGGTCGGCTCGCCACGGCGGCGCTGGTCGCGGCGTGCCTGATCGCGCCGGCGGCGCCGCTGGCACTCAAGGCCGCAGTCCAACGTGTCGAGCTGCCGGACCTCCATCCGCCGACCGGCACGCTGGTGCTCGACCGCCAAGGAAAACTGCTTCGCCCGTTCGCCATCGCCGACGGGCGCTGGCGGCTGTCGACGAATCGCGCCGAGGTCGACCCGCTCTTCGTCCGGACGCTGATCGCCTACGAGGACCGGCGTTTCCGCACCCATCGCGGCGTCGATGTGCGGGCGCTCGGCCGCGCCGCCCTGCAGCTGGTCGCGAACGGCCGGCCCGTCTCCGGCGGCTCGACCCTCACCATGCAGGTGGCGCGGCTGCTCGCCGGCCAGTCCACCCGCAGCCCCGGCGGGAAGCTTTGGCAGATCCTCACTGCGCTCGCCATGGAGCGGGCGCTGTCCAAGGACGACATCCTAAGGCTTTACCTGATACTGGCGCCGTATGGCGGCAACATCGAGGGGCTCCGCGCCGCGACGCTCGCCTATTTCGGCAAGGAGCCGAGGCGCCTCACCCCGGCCGAGGCGGCGCTCCTGGTGGCGCTACCACAGTCGCCGGAAGGACGGCGGCCGGACCGCCACCCCGCGCGCGCCGAGGCAGCCCGCGACCGTGTCCTTGCGCGTGCCGAGGCGGCCGGGGTTCTTTCGGCCGAGGATGTCGCGGCGGCATCGACCGAGCCCGTGCCGGATGCGCGCAAACCCTTCCCGATGCTCGCCGCTCATGCGGCGTCGAGGCTGGTGGCGGAAACGCCCACCACTCTCGTGCGGCGCCTCACCATCGAGGCCGGCCTGCAAAGCCGCCTTGAGATGCTCGCCGCCGAAAGGGCCGCGGCGATTTCCGATTCCGTATCGGTGGCGATCCTCGTTGCCGACCACAAGACCGGCGAGATTCTCGCTTCGGTCGGCTCGTCCGGCCTGTTCGACGAGCGCCGCGACGGATTTGTCGACATGACGCGGGCGGTGCGCTCCCCCGGCTCGACGCTGAAGCCGCTCATCTACGGCCTCGCCTTCGAGCAGGGCATCGCCCATCCGGAGACGCTCATCGAGGACCGGCCTGTCGATTTCGCCGGCTATTCGCCGGAAAATTTCGACCGCGAGTTCCACGGCACGGTGACGCTCCGCCGCGCTTTGCAGCTGTCGCTGAACGTTCCGGCCATCCAGCTCCTCGAAGCCGTCGGCCCGGCCCGGCTTGTCGCCCGCATGCGGCGGGCCGGTGCTGCGCCCGTCCTCCCGGACCTTTCCCCGCCGGGCCTTGCCGTCGGCCTCGGCGGCGTCGGCGTCACGCTGAGCGACCTCGTCGCGCTGCACGCGGCGATCGCCCGCGGCGGCCTTGCCGTGCCGCTGACGCTCGACGCCGACCAACAGCCCGCTTTCGACGTGCCGCTCCAGGTCCTCGACGGCCGCGCCGCCTGGTACGTCGCCTCGATCCTTGCCGGCGCGCCCGGCCCGGACCTGATCTCGCCCGGCTCCATCGCGTTCAAGACCGGCACGTCCTACGGCTATCGTGACGCCTGGGCGATCGGCTTCGACGGCCGCCACGTGATCGGCATCTGGGTCGGCCGGCCGGACGGCGCGCCGGTGCCGGGCCTCGTCGGCGTCGACGCCGCGGCGCCGATCCTGGTCGATGCCTTCGCCCGCCTTGGCCTGCATGCGCCATTGCGCCGGGCGCCCCCGGGCACGCTCCAAGCATCGACACCGCGTCTGCCGGCAACGCTCCGCCATTTCCGCCCGCCGAACACGCTCTACCTGGCGGGTTCGGCCCCCCCGGAAATCGCCTACCCGCCCCGCAACGTGCGCGTCGACCTCGGCATAAACGCCGGCAATTCCATGCCCTTGGCCCTGAAGGTCCGCAACGGCTCGCCGCCCTTCACCTGGTTCGCCGACGGCACGCCGATCGGCACCACCGACTTCGGCAACCCCCTGTCCTGGGCGCCGCGCGGCCCCGGTTTCGTCGATCTGATGGTCATCGACTCCCGCGGCGCGGCAGCAACGAGCAGCGTCTACCTGGAATAGCCGCAGCAGGAAATGGACGCTTGGCGCTCCAAGCTCAGTATTCATGCTCGAAGAAGATGCCGAGGCTGGAATTTCCTTGCGGCGATACTGCGGCGCGCGCCTTCACGTCCTTGGTGATGTCGAGGTCGATGGTCACCCGGCTGGATTCAGCTGTGGCGCCCTGTTGCACGCCGATATAGACGTTCTCGCTGACATAGCGTCCCGCCGCCAAGGCCGGCGCGCCCTCCTCGTCGACGACGACGTCGAGGTCGTCGAGGCCGGTCGATTCTCGCAGCTGGTCGAGAAGCCCGCCGCTCGCCACGCTGGCGAGCCGCGCGATCTGCACCGGCGACAGCTCGGCGATGCCTTTGTTGAAGATCAGATGCGCGAGCACCTCGTCCTGCGGCAGCTCCGGCGTCGACGAGAACAACACCTCCGGGTCGGACGCCGGGCCGGTGACGCTCACCGTCACCGTGATGTCCTGTGTCTCCGTCGTGCCGGCGAGATCGAGGATCGGGTCGAGGTCGCCGGTGAAAGTCGCGGTGCCGCGGTCGAAGATGATGCGCTGCGTAAAAATGTCGAAGCGGCCGCGGATCAGCTCGAACGCGCCGGCAGCGACGATCGAGGAGACCGGCCCGCTCAGCCGCAGCTCGCCGCCGAGTTCCGCGTCGACGCCGCGGCCGCGCACGAAGACCTGCTGCGGCGCGTCGATGACGAGGTCGAGACGGATGCCGCGCGGCTCGCCGCCGTCCGCCCCGCTCCTCCGGCCACCGCGTTCGCGCGCCAGCGCCACGGTCCTCTCCACAGCGGGCGGCGTGTTGACGTGCTCGACGTCCACCGCCACGGAATCGCGCGGCAGGCTCTCCGGCACGGTGATCTCCGCCCGGTCGACGAAGACCGTGCCGCCGAGCACCGGCCCCTGCGTCAGGCCGCCGGTCACCGTGAGATCGGCGTCGAGGCGGGCGGCCACCAGCGTGCCGTCGACATAGCGCCCCTGGTCGACGCGGATTTTTATATCGAGCGGAAACCCGGCACCGGGATCGAGGCCGACCGAGCCGCTGGCCGAAACGGTGCCCTCGCCGCTCGCGGCGGTCAGGCGGTCGATGACGATGCGGTTCTGGGCCAGCGAGGCGGAGAGCGCGATGTTGCGAAGGACGATCCCCGTTTCCGGATCGACGAAGCCGGCGCCTGCCGCTGTAATGCGGCCGGAGAATTGCGGGTCGCCAGCGGTGCCGGTGACGGCGACATCGACGTTCAGCACGCCCTGCAGCGCCGCGCCGCGGCCGGCGAGCTGGCGGTTGCCGAGCGACAGCGGCACCGTGCCCTGGACCCGCAGATCGAGCGGCGCGCCGGCAGCCGTGCCGATGGTGCCGGATATGGTTGCCGACAGCCCATCCGCCGCTTCGACGCGGCTGGTGAGCCGGACAATGCCGTCCTGGACGGTCCCCTCCGCGGTGACGCCAAGCGGACCAAGACCGGCATTCCGTGTAGCGGCAACCGATCCGCCCTGCCATTGAAGATCGAAGCGGCCCGCCGGGTCGGCGGTAGTGCCGCGGACCGTCACGGCACCTGAAACGACGCCTTCGGCGGCAAGCTCCGGCGCGAGGCTGTTGACGAGCCCGGCGGGAACCGCCTCGAGCGCGACGGTTAGGTCGAGCGCCGCGCCTGCGCTGCCGGTGACCCTCAGGCTGCCGCCGTTGACCCTGAAAGCCGTCGCATCGAAGCTCGCGACGCCGTTCTCGACGACGACGGTCGTAGGGCCCGCGAGACGGAGCTCGATCCCGTCACGCGAGAAGGAGAAGCTCTGCAGCGATAGGGCGACGCCATTGCCGCGCGGCACCAGGCTGCCCACCGCGCTCGCGCTGCCGTCGGCCAGCGTGGCGTTCACGTCGAAGCTCGTCGATGCCCCGGCACGTGCCGCCGTGCCGCTCGCCGCCACGATGTGCAGACCGCCGGCGGTCAGGTTGCGGACGGAGAACTTGCCCTCGATCTGCGGCGCCGAGAACAGGTTCCCGACGACGGCGTCGATGTCGGCCGATTCCAGCGTCACATCCTCGTAGATCAGATCGGTCGCCGTTCCTGAAAAACTGGCCGATTGGCTGCCGTTCGCCGCACTGAGCCTGACGTCGCCCCGCAGCATGCCGCTCGCCTCGACAAGGAACAGCGGCGCGACTTGCGCGAGGTCCGGCGAGACCACCTCGACATTGCCGGAAACAAATCCGCCGGGCTGCAGGACGAGATCGCCGGCCAGCCGGCTCTGGCCGACTGCCAGGACGACATCGTCGAGCGTGCGCGCCCCCGCCTGGCCGGCAGCGAGCCTCGCCGATCCCTCGACCGGCACGCCGTCGAGGGTGGCGCTCAGCTCGGCCTCGCCTCCCGTGCCCGGGCCCGCGATGATCCCGGAAAAGCGCGCCGAAGCGTTTTCGAGCGGCCGGCCCATAAGCTCGATCGCGTCGCCGCTCGCCTCCGCCTCCACCCGCGGCGCGTCGGCCGTGCCGGTCACCCGCGCCGAAATTGCTGCCTGACCCGCCGCCCGCGGCGAGAGCGACGACAGGTCGGCGAGCGTCGCGTCGACCGCAAGGTCGAGTTCCGGCCCGGCGAAGGAGCCGGTGACTTTGCCGCTTATCGCCTCATTGGCGAGTACCAGCTGATCGAAGCGCAGTCCTGCTTCGGAGCGGGCGATGCCGCCCTGCACGCGGGTCGTGCCGGCGAGAAGCGGATCGAGCGCGGCAATACCGAGCCGCAGGTCGTCCGCCTCACCGTCGAGATGGAGGTCGAAACCTGCGTCCGCCGGACCCAGGCTGCCGTCCGCCTGGAGCCGGGCGCTGCCGGCGAGCGGCCGCCCGGCCAGTCCCGCCAGCCGCGAAAGATCGGTGACGCTGAGCCCGAAACGGCCCTGCAGATCGGCGGCCGTGGCGGTGCCGGCGAAGCTCGCGGTGGCGCCGGTCAGCACAGCCTCAAGGCTTTCGAAGGTGATCGGCTGGCCCGCCGACCAGGACCCGCTGCTGCTGAGCCGAATCGTCGGGCCGAGCGCCGTGGCCAACTCCTCGTCCGCCAGCCGGACGTTCTCGGCTGAGCCTTCCAGACGGAACGTCGTCGCACGCGCCGCCGGGGCCGCGAGGTTGCTCGCCTGCCCGGCTGCCGTGAAGGCCAGGCCACCAATCGAGCCGAACGCGCCCTGCACGCCTTGGGCGGTGATTTCGGCGCGCCATGGCGCCGCCGCGCCGGCATCCAGGCCTATATTCGCCTCCAGCGCCGCCACCGAAACGTTTCCAGGCACGAAGGGGAGTCCGGTCCGGCCGGCTTGGCCGAGCCGCAGCGAAAGGTCGCCACGCTCAGGGACAAGATCGCTGGACAGCGTGCCACTCGCGGCAAGGTCCACGCCCGCCGATTTCAGCGACGCTGCCCGGATCTCGATCCCACCCGCGTCGCCTCGCACCAGATCGAAGGCCAGCCGACTGTCCCCGGCGAGCAGCGCCGCATAGCGCTCCGGCGCCACGGTCTCCAGCGCGGCGGCGAGATCGCCGGTGATCCGGTAGCCCGACTCGGCCCGCGACACCGAAACTGCGCCGGAGAGGACGCGGCGGTGGTCGGCGTCCATCTGCAGGTCCGCCTGCCAGTCCGCCAGCGGGCCGGTTCCGGCGAGCGTCAGCGTGACCGCCGGCCGGCCGCGCAGCTCCAGAAGATCGGCCAGAAAGCCGCCCGCCGGCTCCGCGAGCTGCAGATCGGCGGTCAGGGCGTTGCCCTCAGGTTCCAGGCGAAGCTCGGCCGAAAGCCGGCCGGGCCGGTCTTTCCGCAGGACCTGGAGTCTCGCTGCGGCCACCCCCTCGGTGAATTCTGCCGATCCCTCTGCGGAGAGATGCGCCTCCGTCCCGGCGACCGGCGGGGCCACGGCAATCTCGGGCAAGGTGAAGGCGTCGATGGTCACGTCGACGGGCAGCGCGGCGGAATTCTCCGGCTGAGGCCCCTCGGCGGCTGCCGGTTTCCGCAGCATGGTGACCCGCTCGGCCCTGAGGCTGTCGATGTCGAGAACGCGGCGGAACAGGGCGGTCCGGTTCCATACCACCGCCACGTCCTCGATCTCCAACCAGGGCCCCTGGCGATCGGAGATGGTGATCCTTTCGGCCGTGGGATTTGACGACAGCGCGCCTTCCAGGCCGGTGATCGAGACCAGGCGGTCGGGCGTCGAGATCATGCTCTCCAGCGTGCGCTCGAAACGAGATTTGTCGTCGCCGTCCTGGGCGATGGCGACCCCGGCAACCAGGCCGGCTGCAGCGAGCATGACCAAGAGCGGCTTGGCGAGGCGGCGCAGCATGGTCAGAACGCCTGGCCCAATCCGACATAGAGGGCGAACGTCGGGTCGCCCTCCTGGCGAGTCAGCGGCGTCGCAACGTCGAGCCGGAGCGGCCCGAGCGGGGTAAAATATCGAAGCCCTACGCCGGCGCCGACGCGGATTTTTTCGGAAAAATCCGGAATGGGATCCTCGTAGGCGGTGCCGGCATCTATGAAGGGTACCAGACCGATATTTTTGGCGACGCGGAAGCGCATCTCGGCAGAAGCCTCCCAGAACGACAGGCCGCCGACCACCTCGTCGCCGATGCGCGGCCCGACGGAGCGGTATTCGTAGCCGCGGATGGAGCCGCCGCCGCCGAGGAAAAAGCGCCGGTTGGCGGGAATGTCCTCCAGCGAGCCGCCAACGATGCTGCCGAGGGCGAGGCGGCCGGCGAGGATCATCCGATCATCCGCGCCGAACGAGCGGTAGCCGGACAGCGAGCCGCGCGCTGCCACGGCGAGCGTGCTCCGTTCCAGCTCCAGAAGCGGTTCGGCATGGATGGTGCCGCGCAGGCCCTCGGTCGGGTCGAGCTTGTTGTCGCGCCCGTCATAGTCGAGCTGCGTCGGCAGGCTGACGATCAGGTACTGGTTGTCGCCGAAGGCATCCTCGACATAGCTCCGTTCGACATTGGCCAAAACGCTCGCCGTCAGCTCCTCGCTGAAGCGGTGCTCGAAACCGGCCTTGGCGCTGACGACACGGCTCTCATAGGTGTCGACGAATTCGCGCTTGCCGGCGAGCTGCAGCGTGAAGTCCGTGTCGGGCGTGAACACCCCGGGCCTGCGGAATGTGGTTGCGGCGGCGTAGTTCAGCCCGCCGAGATCCTCGGCGCCGATCCGGCTGACGGACGCGTCGAAGCGCAGGCTCTCGGCGCGGCCGAACAGGTTGCGGTGCATCCAGTAGGCTTCGAGCGTGGCGCCTTCGACGGTCGAATAGGAGGCGCCGCCGCCGACCACCCGGCGCTTCCGCTCCGACAGGTTGAACGTCACCGGAAGCAACCCGTCCGCGCCGACCACCTCGTCCTCCACGAGCGAGACGCTGGAGAAGACGCCGAGCCGCTGCAGGCGAGCGCGCGCGCGCTCCAAGGTGTCGGGATCATAGGGTTCGCCGGCTCTGATCCCGGTCATCCAGCGCACGAATTCCGGGTTCATCCGCTCCGTGCCGGTGATGGCGACCGGGCCAAGTTGCGCCGCCGGTCCGGGTTCTACGACCAAGGTCACGTCAACTGTTTGGTTGCGGTGGTCGGCAATGATCTCGCGGGTCAAAACCCTGGCAATCGGATGGCCGCGCTGCTGCCAGAGCTCGACGAGCCTGCCCTCGCTGTCGAGGATAGCGCCCGACCGGGCTTCGGCGCCTTCTTGGAGCTCCCAGCTGTCAAGGTCGAGCGCCCGCCGATCCTCGCGTGTCATCTGCGCCTGCGGCAGCCCGTCTATCCGGATCTCGCCAAAGCGGAAGACGGGCCCCGGCTCGACCCTGACGCTGACCGGCACGGGGTCGGGCAGCTCTACATCGGGGCGGATCGAGTTCGACGGGTTGGCCCTGCACCCGGATGTCAATCGTCCCGCCATAGCGGCCGTTGGCATAGAGCGCCGCGACGATGCGCCCGTAATCGCCGCGCGCGCGCGCCAGCAGCCCCGCGGTGCCGGGTGGCGGCGGCCGGTTCTCCTCGCGGACCAGAGCGGACGCCTTCCTGATCGCCTCGGTCAGATCGTCGTCGCCGCCCTCCACCGTCAGGTCGAGCGTATAGGGCTGCGCGTCCGGGACGACCGCGACCTCCTCGTCATCGTTCGCCTCGAAGAATTTTCGCCCGAAGATCTCAAAGGCGAAAGCGGGCGCCACCGCTGCCGAGACGAGCAGCGCGACAGCCGCCGCAGCAGCGAGCAGGCGCGTATTTCGGAGGTGAATGGCTGGCCCAAGCGTCACGAACCCGGTTACCCCTCGATCGCTCGACCAACCCAAAAATCAACGCGTCCATTGCGCGGCCGCACCTCGCGCAGGCAAGCCACTGACGCAGCTTTGGGGCGGGGTTGGGGCGAGCGCTCAGAACTCCGTCTTAACCTCCTGCGGGCTTACGTGAAAAGGCGAGCCCGGCCGCGGCAGACAATCCGATCCTTGTGTCAGGTTTTTGGGCAACACATTCCCCGTAATCCCAGCCTTGCACATCGTTAACCGGTCCGGAGCGAAAACTCGCTGGAAACCCCTCGTTCCTTTGAAAGTTTTCTTCGCTCCGCCGGAGAACTGCGCAAATCCATTGCTGTCGAGCCAGAGAAGGACACCCCATATTGGAACGCGGTTCCCCAAAGGCGGCTTTATGGCGTTGCAGCGGCTTTCGGTCTTCCCGGCGTTCCACATGGTGGCGGGGCGGCCGGTGCTTGTCGTCGGCGACGGCGCCGAGGCGGCCGCCAAGGTTCGGCTGCTCGGCGAGACGGAGGCGCATATCCGCCTGGTCGCCACGGAGCCTTCCGCCGAACTCGCGGCGCTCGTGGCCGAGCGCGACCTCGACTGCCGCGCCCGCCCCTTGGAGCCTGCGGACCTTGACGGCGTCGTCCTCGTCTTCGCCGCCAGCGGCGAGCGCGACCGCGATGCCGAAGTGGTGGCTGCGGCGCGCGCCAGGAACATTCCGGCGAACGCGGTCGATATCCCCGAGCTTTGCGATTTCTACACGCCGGCCATCGTCAACCGCGCGCCTGTGGCGGTAGCGATCGGCTCGAGCGGGGCCGGCCCGGTTCTCGCGCAGAAACTGCGCGCCCGTATCGAGGCGATGCTGCCCGAGCACCTCGGCGCCTTGGCGAAGCTGGGTGATTCCTTTCGCGCCGCCGCCGATCGCGTGCTCCCCAAGGGGCAGCCGCGCCGCCGCTTCTGGTCGGCCTTTTTCGAAGGCCGTGTTGCAGACGCCGCCTTGGCGGGGCGCAGCGACGAGGCGCGCCGCCTCGCGTCACGCCTGCTGACCCAGTCGGAGGCGGCAGAACAGGGGTTTGTCTGGCTGGTCGGCGCCGGGCCCGGCGCCGCGGATCTGCTGACGCTGCGCGCCCATCGAATCCTCCAGGAAGCTGACGTCATCGTTCACGACCGCCTCGTTCCGGAGAAGGTCGTTGCAATGGGGCGGCGCGATGCCTCGCGGATCGATGTCGGCAAGCGCAAGGGCGACCATTCGATCACCCAGGAAGAGATCAATGCTCTTCTGGTTCGCGAGGCGGCAGCCGGGAGGCGCGTCGTCCGGCTGAAATCCGGCGATCCGCTCGTCTTCGGCCGCGCCGGCGAGGAGATAGCGGCTCTTCGCCAAGCCGGCATTGCCTTCGAGATCGTCCCCGGCGTCACCTCTGCCCTCGCCGCCGCGGCGGAAGCGGAAATCCCGCTGACGCTGCGCGGCACGGCATCGAGCCTGGTCCTCGCCACCGGCCAATCCGCGCAAGGCGACGTGCTGCCGGACTGGGCCGGCCTGGCGCTCTCCGGAGCGACCGTCGCGATCTATATGGGCCGCTCCGTCGCGGCCGAGATTGCCGCCCGGCTGATCCAGGCCGGGCTGAACGCCGCGACGCCCGTCGCGATCATCGAGAACGCCACGCTGCCTGAGCGCCGGCATTTTTCCGGCTCGCTCGGCGACCTCCCGGCGTTTGCCGAGCGCGGCGATGTCGACGGCCCGGCGCTGATCCTCATCGGCAGCGCTGCGGCGGAAGGCGCCTTCGGCCTCGCCGAGCCGCTGGCGCCTGCCCGCATCATGGCGGCTTGAGGCAGCCCATGGACGTCATCACCGCCAACAGCCTCGGCAACGGGCGCGTCGTTTTCCAGACCGGAACGGGCTGGGCTCACGACATCGCCGCGGCGGAGATTCTGCCCTCCAAGGAGGCGCTCGAAGCGGCTCTGGCGCGCGCCAACGCCGACGCGGCGGCGAACCGGGTCGTCGAACCCTACGCAATCGAAGTGAAGCGCGATGCCGGACGGCTCGTCCCCACCAAACTCCGCGAACGCATCCGCGCCGAGGGGCCGACGACCGGCCATTCGAAGGACAACGGTCCTGCCCAAGACAAGGCGGCGTGAGGAGCGAACATGTATCGCTACGACGAATTCGATCATGCGTTTGTCCGCGAGCGGGTCGCGCAGTTCCGCGATCAGGTGAAGCGGCGGCTTTCCGGCGACATCGACGAGGAGCAGTTCAAGCCGCTGCGGCTGCAGAATGGCGTCTACCTGCAGCTTCACGCCTATATGCTCAGGATCGCCGTGCCCTACGGTACGCTCAATCCGCGCCAGGTGCGCCAGCTCGCCTACATCGCCCGCACCTACGACAAAGGCTACGGCCATTTCACGACGCGGCAGAACCTGCAGTTCAACTGG
This sequence comes from uncultured Alphaproteobacteria bacterium, assembly GCA_963846475.1. GTDB lineage: Bacteria > Pseudomonadota > Alphaproteobacteria > Rhizobiales > Afifellaceae > DASWJZ01. The sequence continues at coordinate 2,398,778 of CAWJVZ010000004.1, forward strand.
CCGCGTCTGGAGGACGTGCCGGACATCCTGGACAAGCTCGCCGATGTCGAGATGCATTGCATCCAGACCTCGGGGAACTGCATCCGCAACGTCACCGCCGATCATTTCGCCGGCGTCTCCGCCGACGAGGTCGCCGACCCGCGCCCCTACGCCGAGATCCTCCGGCAATGGTCGTCGCTGCATCCTGAGTTCCTGTTCCTGCCGCGTAAATTCAAGATCGCGGTGACCGGAGCGCCGTTCGACCGGGCGGCGATCCAGTTCCACGACATCGGCTATCAGGTGAAGCGAAACGCTGCCGGCGAGCTCGGCTTTGCCGTCTATATCGGCGGCGGCATGGGCCGCACGCCGATGCTCGGCAAGAACATCCGCGACTTTTTGCCCGAAGAGGACCTGCTCGCTTATTCCGAGGCGATCCTGCGGGTCTACAATATGTACGGACGGCGGGACAACAAGTTCAAGGCGCGCATAAAAATCCTGGTTCACGAGAGCGGCGTCGATACCATCACCGATGAGATCGAGGCCGAGTTCGAGGCGATCCGCCACGGCGTGCTGCGCCTGCCGGAGCCGGAAGTCCGGCGCATCGCCGCCTATTTCGCGCCGCCGCCTTATGCGGAGCGTCCCGCCGCCAGCGTCACCGTCGAGCGGGCGCGGCTGGCCGACCCATCCTTTGACCGCTGGGTGCGTCACAACGTCAGCCGCCATCGGGTGCCGGGCTACGCGATCGTCACCATTTCGCTGAAGCCGATCGGCGGCGTCCCTGGCGACGCGACTGCCCCCCAGCTCGATCTCGTTGCCGACCTCACCGAGCGCTACTCGCTCGACGAGGTGCGGGTCAGCCATGAGCAGAACCTGGTCCTGCCTCATGTGGCGCTCGATGATTTGAAGGCGCTCTACGATGCGCTCGCCGCCGGCGACCTTGCCACTGCCAATGCCGGGCTGGTCACCGATATCATCGCCTGCCCCGGGCTCGATTACTGCGCGCTTGCAAATGCCCGCTCCATTCCGATTGCCGAACGCATCTCCGAGCGCTTCGCGGAGGCGAACCGGCAGGAGGAGATCGGCGCGCTGAAGATCAAGATCTCCGGCTGCATCAATGCCTGCGGCCACCACCATGCCGGCCACATCGGCATTCTCGGCGTCGACCGGAAGGGCGAGGAATTCTATCAGATCACGCTCGGCGGCTCCGGCGACGAGAAAGCCTCGATCGGCGAGATCGTCGGCCGCGGCTTCTCCACCGCCGAAGTGGTCGATGCGGTGGAGACCATCGTCGACACCTACATCGCTCATCGCGAGGGCCCGGCCGAGCCCTTCCTCGACGCGTACAGACGACTCGGCCCGACCCCCTTCAAGGAGGCGCTCTATGGCGCTGCTTGAGGCTTTCGCCCGTCCGCTCGATCCGGTCAACCCGGCCCTCGTTCATGCGGATCTTCTCGCCCGTCGTTTCACGAATTGGCGGGCCGGCGACCTGCTCGACGAGGTGATCAATCACGAATTCAAGGGGCGAATTGCGCTCGTCTCCAGCTTTGGGGCGGAATCCGTCGTGCTCCTGCATCTGGTCGCATCCGTGAACAAGGCGACGCCCGTTATTTTCATCGATACCGGGAAGATCTTTGGTTCGACGCACCGCTACCGCGAAGAAATCGTCGCGCGCCTCGGCTTGACCGACGTGCGCATCGCCAGGCCCGATCCTGCCGTGCTGACGACGCAGGACCTCGATGCCGGCCTGTGGCTGCGCGATCCGGACAAGTGCTGCGCGATCCGCAAGGTGGCACCCCTCTCGCGGGCTCTGTCCGGCTTCGACGCGTGGATCTCCGGCCGGAAACGCTACCAGGGCGGTCTGCGGGCCGCGCTGCCGCTGGTCGAGGCGGACGGTGACCGCGTCAAGATCAATCCGCTGGCGGAATGGACCAAGCAGGAGGTGGCGGCCTATCTCGGTCTCCACAATCTCCCGGAGCACCCGCTCGTCGCCGACGGCTTTCGCTCGATCGGCTGCATGCCCTGCACCGACCGCGCCGCCGAAGGCGAGGACGAGCGAAGCGGCCGCTGGCGCAACCGCGGCAAGACCGAATGCGGCATCCATCTCGGCCTGGCGTCGTTCGAGACGGACGGGAGCGGCATATGAGCGAGGCGCCGATCTGGCGGAACGGCGGTTTTGAGCCGGACGGATGGCTGCGCCTGGCATCTGGCGCCGAGCTGCCGCCTTCTAGCGAGCCGGTACTTGTGCCGCTTGCCGCCTTCCTCGCCGAAACAAATCGCTTCCTCGGCTACGACGGGCCGCTCGGCGTCGAGGTGGCGCCCGGCGAATCGATTGAGGCGCTCGTCCCCCATCTCGCGCACCTCGCTCTGATCGCGCTGGCCTTCCCAAAATTCTCCGACGGCCGCAATTATTCCACGGCGCGGCTCCTGCGTGAGCGCCACGGCTACAAAGGCGAGCTTCGCGCTGTCGGCGAGGTGCTCTCCGACCAGATCCCGCTGATGCGCCGCTGCGGCATCCTCAGCTACGAGATCGGTCATGCCCCGACGCGGGCGGCGCTGGCGGCCGGCCGCCTGGCCGAGGTCCGCCACTTCTACCAGCCCATCCCCAACCAGCCGGAACTTCCGGCCGGCACGCGGCCGTGGCTCCGCCAGCCGGCGGGCTAGGGGCTTCAGGAGCAAGTATGAGTCCGTCTCAAGCCGCCCTGCGGGTCGACGATTTTGCCGACCTCGAACCCGCTCTCACCATCCTTGTCACCGACCGGGATGGCGCCGAGCACCGCCTGCCTGCGGAAAGCGGCTGGCGGGCCATGGAGGTGATGCGCGACTGGGGCCTGAACATCAAGGCCGAATGCGGCGGCGCCGCCGCCTGCGCCACTTGCCACGTGCATGTCGAGCCGCGCTGGGCGGCGCAGCTGCCGCCGGCCAGCGCGGAAGAGATCGATATGCTCGACGGGGCATTCGATGTGACGGCGGAATCACGGCTCTCGTGCCAGATCCTGCTGACGCCGGAGATGGATGGTCTCCGTTTGAAGCTGGCGCCCGGCACGGAACGATAGCTGCCCTTCGTAAGGATTCGCATCGCCTCGCTGGACTTGCAGGGATTCGTGCTTACATTGCGCGGAGATATGGGGCGCGCGCGGTCGCGGCGTGCCGAACAGCTGTGAGCCGATAGCGCGGATGAGCGGGTTCTTCGACGTCTATTCGATCATATTCCTGGTCATCGCTGTCGTCATTTTCATGCGGCTCGGCAGTGTGCTCGGCCGGCGCACCGGCAACGAGCCGTCGCCCTATGATCCTCGTGTGAAAGCTCCTCCGGCCGGGGCGCGGAACGACAACGTCGTCACGCTGCCGGCGCGCGAGCGCGGAACCGTCCCCCCGGCCGGCGCGCCGGACCTTGAGCCGCTGGCCCGCCATGCCGCGCCCGGCTCGCCGCTTCACGACGGGCTGGTAGCAGTCGTCAAGGCCTCGCCGGGTTTCGACCCGGAGCATTTTCTCACCGGTGCCAAGGCTGCTTATGAGATGATCGTCACGGCATTCGCCGAGGGCGACCGAGCGACGCTGAAGAACCTGCTTGCGCCGGACGTTTACGATGGCTTCATCGCCGCCATCGCGGAGCGCGAGGGCAAGCAGGAGCGTGCCGAGCTGACCTTTATCGGCATCGAGGAGGCGAAAATCACGGCGGCGGAGTTCGACGGCCGCATGGCACGGCTCTCCGTCCGCTTCGTCGCGGAGCTCATCACTTGCACGCGCGACAAGGACAATAAGGTTACCGAGGGCGACTGCACCGAGCCGCAGACGATCCGCGACGCGTGGACCTTTGCGCGGGACGTCAATTCGCGCGATCCGAACTGGAAGCTGGTGGCGACCGAAGCCGTCTGATCCGGCGGCTGAACACTGCAACATGGCCGACATCGCGCCGCAGCTGAGCCGATCGGGACTGCGATCGGTCGACGTGCTGCAGCCGATCGGCTTTTCCGACATTCCCGGCTGGGCCGAGGACGACCATTCTGCCGCCCTCCGCGCCTTTCGCGCCGGGGCGGGGCTGATTGTCGAGACGCCGCCCAGGACGCGCTCGCTCGGCATCGACGGGGCTGGGCTGAGGTCTGCGGCCCGGCATGCCCTGGCCCGGCCCGACGAGCGCGGCGGGGAGGATGCGCGCCTCTTCTTCGAAGAAAATTTTCGCCCGCACCGCATCGGCGCGCGCGGGTTCGTCACCGGCTATTATGAACCGGAAGTCGTGGCCAGCCGGAGCCGCACGCCCGTTTTCGCGGTTCCGCTCTACCGCCGCCCCGACGATCTGGTCGATGTCGGCGAGGCGAACCGCCCGCCCGGCTGGGATCCCGAGATGCGGTTCGGCCGGCGCACGGAGACCGGCATTCTCCAGTTCTTCGATCGCACTGAGATCGAGGCCGGCGCCCTCGACGGTCGCGGGCTGGAGCTCGCCTGGCTGCGCGATCCGGTCGACGCCTTCTTCATCCACGTGCAGGGCTCGGCGCGCCTCCGCCTCGTCGGCGGCGGGACAATGCGGATTGCCTTCGACGGCAAGTCCGGCCAGCCATACACCTCCATCGGCCGGCTGGCGGTGGAGCGCGGCATCCTGGCGCGTGACGCAGCGCACAAGGATGGGCTCGAAGCATGGCTGAAAGCCCATCCGGAAGCCGGTCGGGCCCTCATGCGCGAGAACCGCTCCTTCATCTTCTTCCGCGAGACCGACCTCGCCGAGCACGAAGGTCCGCTCGGCGCGGCCGGAGTTCCGCTGACGGCGGGCCGGAGCCTTGCCGTCGACCGCTCGCTCACGACGTTTCACACGCCGATCTGGGTCGCTGCGGCGAGCCTGCCCGATCCGGACGCGCCCGCCCGCCCCCTTCGCCGCCTGATGATCGCCCAGGATACCGGGTCGGCCATCGTCGGTCCGGCCCGCGGCGATATTTTCTTCGGTTCCGGCGACCGCGCCGGCTCGCTTGCCGGTCGCGTCCGGCATGAAGCGGAAATGATTGCGCTTGTACCGATGCCCTCGGCGCCCGCGAGATGATCCGGCGCTTGACGCTCGACGAGCGGGAGCTTTGGGAAAAACTCCGCCGTTCGGTGCGACCGCTCCGGCCGAAGCCGGAGCCCCTTCTGTCAAAGCCTCAGGCTGCCGATCCCGAAGCGGCTCGGCCCAGGACGGCCGGTAAGCCCTTCAAGACCGTCGCCGCCCGGCCGCCCGCCAAGCCGGCCGCTCCGCCGCTGGTCCCTCTTGAGGAAAGGACCCGGCGCAGATTGGCGCGCGGGCTGACGGAGATCGACGGCCGCATCGACCTGCACGGAATGCGCCAGGAGCGGGCCTATTCGGCTCTTATCGGGTTCCTTCGTCATTCCCAGCTGCGCGGCTCGAAACTTGTCCTGGTGATCACCGGCAAAGGGCGCGAGAGCGACGACGGACGCGGCGTCCTGCGGCACGCTGTGCCCGCCTGGCTTGCCCGCCCGGATTTCCGCACTCTGGTCGTCGGCTTCGAGGAAGCAGGCCGGCGGCATGGCGGCGCAGGCGCTCTCTACGTTCGGCTCAGGCGCCTAAAGGAGGCCCGCCGCGCGGCGGAGGGACGCTAGCCTGCATAGCGGCCGCCATCCGCGCCGTAGTGCGAGACATAGCGGGCGCTGATGGTCGCGACGGGGAGAACGATACAGACGTCCGTGGTCCCGAACTGCCGGTCGACGACCGCTCCATCCCCGACATAGGCCCCGAGCCTCAGATAGCCTTTGATCAACGGCGGCAGCGCCCTGAGCGCCGCGCGGGCATCCATCCCGGATGCCGGACTCCGGTTCATCTCGACGTGCAAATCTTCTCGGGCACGGACCGACCACTCCGCCGGCGGGCGTGCATGATGGTGCAGAAAGCTCAGTGGCAGAGCGAGCCGATCGGGATTCGTGCCTGCCAGGCTGCCGCAGCCGAGCATCACATCCACATTGTGCATCAACACATAGGCCCATATGCCGTGCCAGAGGAGTTCGAGCGTTCGCTTGTTGCGATACTTCTTCAAGACACATGAGCGGCCGAGCTCAAGGAAACTCAGATCGGCGTGCCGCTCCAGGAGCGGCGCGAGATCGAACTCTCGTTCCGTATAGAAGCCGCCATGGCGGCGGGCGACCCGCTGACGGAGCAGGCGACAGGTTGCGACGATCCCCGGCTCGCGCCGCGGCGCTCCGTTCGCATCGGAATGGTCGAGGACGAGCAGATGGTCGCAAACCCGGTCGAACGGATCCGCGTCGAGCCGAAGAGCCCGTGCGTGCACGTCAGCCACGGCAGTCATTTCCTCATAGAAGACGTCGTAACGGAGTTCTTGGGCCCGCCGCGCTTCGGAGGGGGAGGCGGCAAGCCGGACCTCCAAATCGGCCAATCGTCCGAGCGATTGGAATGGGGAAGTCGCCCGCCCCGCATTACGCCGCGACCTGCACAGCTGAACAAGAGCTTCCTGATGTCCGGCTCCGGCCGGCAGAGATCGCGCCGCTACGCCGCGGGGCGTCACAGGCTCTCCCGCGCTCATGTCTTCGGTTCCATCCGTCCTGGCGCTCCTCCTCCCATACGTAGAAAGCATGCGCAGGCATTCCAGGATGCGAGGAGCCCTGAATCAGCCCTCGCTCGTCAACGCAGCAGGAGAACGGTTGCACCAAGGCAGGTCCCGACGCTGCCCTCAACCCGTGGTGGCCCGTGAACGACGGCAAAGTCCAGCGTCAGGCGGCCATCGCCAATTCGACCGGCAGCGCGCGGTAGCTCAGCGCCTCGGCGACATGGATGCGCGCTACCGTGTCGGCGGCGTCGAGATCGGCCAGCGTGCGGGCAAGCTTCAGCACCCGATGGTAGCCGCGGGCGGAGAGGCGCATGGCCTCCGCCGCATCCTCCAGGAGCCGGATTCCTGCCCGCTCGGGCTCGGCGACCGCCTCGATGAGGTCGGCGCCGGCCTGCGCGTTGCAGCGGATCTTGCTGGCCCCAAGCCCGGCATAACGCTGCACCTGGATCGTCCGCGCCGCGGCCACCCGAAGGGCCAGATCGGCGCTCGATTCGCTCGTGCCGGGCCGGATTAGGTCGGTGGCGGAAACCGCCGGCACCTCGATGCGGATGTCGATTCGGTCGAGGAGCGGCCCCGAAATGCGGGCCTGGTAGTCGGCGGCGCAACGCGGCCCGCGCCGGCAGCTCTGCCCGGGCTCGCCGGCGCTGCCGCAGCGGCACGGATTCATCGCGGCGACGAGCTGGATGCGCGACGGATAGGTGACGCGGTGATTGGCGCGCGCGACCAGGATCTCGCCGGCCTCCAGCGGCTGGCGCAGCGAATCGAGCACCTGCGGCGAGAACTCCGGGAACTCGTCGAGGAAAAGCACGCCGTTATGGGCGAGCGACACTTCGCCGGGCCGGGCGCGGACGCCGCCGCCGACCATCGCCGCCATCGAAGCCGAATGATGCGGCGCGCGGAAGGGCCGGCGGTCCGACAGTTTGCCGTCGGTAAGCTCGCCAGCGACGGAGGCGAGCATGGAAATTTCCAGGAGCTCGCGCGGGGACAGCGGCGGCAGGATCGACGGGAGCCGGCTTGCCAGCATGGACTTGCCGGCACCGGGCGGCCCGATCATCAGCATGTTGTGACCGCCCGCGGCGGCGATCTCCAGCGCCCGTCGCGCGCTTTCCTGGCCCTTGACGTCCTTCATGTCCGGGATGTCTGTGCCGCCGGCGCGGATCGCCGGGACGGGGCGGGAGAGGACCTGCGTGCCGCGAAAATGGTTGGCGAGCGCGATCAGGCTGTCCGGGGCGGTTACCGGCAGATCCTCGCCGGCCCAGGCCGCCTCCGCACCGCAGGCGCCGGGGCAGATCAGTCCGCGACCGAGCGCGTTGGCGCCGATCGCGGCCGGCAGCACTCCGGCGACCGCCGTGATGCGCCCGTCGAGCGCCAGCTCGCCGAGCACGAGGCTATCGCTGATGGCATCGGCAGCGACGGCACCCATGGCGACCATGAGGCCGAGGGCGATCGGCAGGTCGTAGTGGCTGCCTTCCTTAGGCAGGTCCGCCGGCGCGAGATTGACGGTGATGCGCTTCGGCGGCAGCGCAAGGCCAGAGGCATGCAGCGCGGCATGCACCCGCTCGCGGCTTTCGGCGACCGCCTTGTCGGGCAGGCCGACGATGTTAAAGACCGGCTTCCCCGGCGTCATCAGCACCTGGACGTCAACCGGGACGGCCTCGATGCCTTGAAACGCCACCGTCGTGATGCGCGCGACCATCGGCAACTCCCCCGAGGAGCAACCCTACTTTAGCGCGAAGCAACGGAGCGTGCAAGAACATAAACAGAACATTGCGATCGCATGCATTTTGGAGGGGAGCCTACCGCCTTCCAGCCGCTCTTGCCGAAGCACATAAGGACGTGCACCCTTCGCGCACGGGAGTGCCCAATGCGTCGATTCTGTTTTCCGCTGACTTTCCTGCTGCTCGCCGGCTGCGGCAGCACCACCACGCACGACCTGCTCAGCGAAGAAGTCGGGCGGACAGTCGCCGACGTGACGCTCGTCGCCGGGCAGCCGCATTCTTTCGCCGACATGCCGGACGGGCGGCGTGCTTTCCGCTGGCAGCGGCCGTCGCTGGTGCCGACCGGGGGACCGGTCTGCTTCTATACGCTCTATGCCGTTCTCGACGGTCGGCCGCTCAGCCTGGCCGCCTGGGATGTCGTGGAAATCGACCCGCCGAGCCCGGGTTGCCCCTCGCTCGTCGCGCCCGCGCGGACCGGCTAGACGTCAGCGCGCCGCCTTCGCCTCGACGGCGTCCCAGAAGAGCGCCGCGATGTCGGCGCCGCCGAAGCGCCTCACCTCGCGGATGCCGGTCGGCGAGGTGACGTTGATCTCGGTCAGAAAATCGCCGATCACGTCGATGCCGACGAAGATGAAACCCCGGCGCCGCAGCTCCGGCGCGATGGTCGCGCAGATCAGGCGCTCGCGCTCGGTGAGCTCGGTCGGCTCGGGCCGGCCGCCGACATGCATGTTGGAGCGGGATTCGCCCTCCGCCGGCACGCGGTTGATGGCGCCGGCGACTTCGCCGTCGATCAGGATGATGCGCTTGTCGCCCTTGCGGACCGCCGGCAGGTAGCGCTGCACCACATGCGGCTCGCGGAAGGCGGTCGCAAAGATCTCCAGGAGCGCCGCCAGGTTCTGGTCGCCCTCGGTGATGCGGAAGACCCCGGCGCCGCCATTGCCGTAGAGCGGCTTGATGATGATGTCGCCGTGCTCCTTGCGGAAGCGGCGGATCTCTTCGGCATCGCGGGTGATCAGGGTCGGCGGCATCAGCTCCGGGAATTCCGTCACGAACAGCTTTTCGGGGGCGTTCCGCACATGCGCCGGGTCATTGACGACGAGCGTCTCCGGATGGATGCGCTCCAGGAGATGGGTCGTGGTGATGTAGGCCATGTCGAAGGGCGGATCCTGGCGCAACAGCACGACGTCCATGCCGGAGAGATCGGCGATCTCGCCGGGGCCGAGCGAGAAATGGTCGCCCTTCAGGTCGCGCACATGCACCGGCTCGATGCGCGCCTCGACACGCCCGTCGCGGAGCGCGAGGCGGTTCGGGGTGTAATGGTAGAGCGCGTGGCCGCGGCGTTCCGCCTCCAGCATCAGCGCGAAGGTGGAATCGCCCAGGATGCTGATGCCGGAAATATGGTCCATCTGGACGGCGATATTGAGCGTCATGGCGGCCTCGTTCGGTGCGCCACCGGTAGCGGGGCGAGCCGGCCGAAGCAATCACCAGGCGCCTCTCCAGGTCGGGCGGAACGCGTCGGGCAAATGCTTCGGCAGGCGCCATGGCGCGACCACCACCATGTCGTAGCGGAGATCGAGGCCGGCGGCGTCGGGGTGCTTGGCCAGCCAGAGGTCGGCGGCGTCGACCATCCGCCGCTCCTCGGTGCGGCCGACCGATTCCAGCGCATCGCGCTCGAAGGCGCGCGCCTTCACCTCGACGAAGGCGATAAGGCGGCCGCGCTTGACGATGAGGTCGATCTCGCCGAGCGGGGTCTTGTAGCGGCGGGCGAGGAGTTTGAAGCCCTTGGCGAGGAGCAGCGCCGCGGCGAGCGCTTCGGCCAGGTGGCCGTGGCGGTAGGCGGCGCGGCGGCTGCGCATCAGCTATCGCCTTTTAAAGTCAGGGCTTTTTGGTAGAGCTCGCGGCGCGGCAGGCCCGTCGAATCGGCGACGAAGCGGGCCGCTTCCTTGACGCCCATCGTACCGAGCGCGGCACGCAGCGCGGTCTCTGCTTGGTCGTGCGTGGGCGCTTGGCGCACGCAGGGCGGCGCGATCGCCAGAACCACCTCGCCTTTGACCGAAGCGCCGGCGTAGCGCGCGGCGAGCTCGCCCAAAATGCCGCGGTCGAACGTCTCGTGCAGCTTTGTCAGCTCGCGGCAGATCGCCGCCGGGCGCTCCGTGCCGAGCTCGGCGGCGGCATCGGCCAAAAGCGCGGCTATGCGGTTGGGCGATTCGAACAGCACCAGCGTCGCCGGCACGTCGGCCAGCTCGGCGAGGCGTTTTCGGCGGGCAATGGCCTTCGACGGCAGGAACCCGGCGTAAAGGACCGCTTCGGCCGGCAGCCCCGCCGCCGACAGAGCGGCGACCAGCGAGGACGCGCCGGGGATCGGCACCACGGGATGCCCCGCCGCCGCGGCGTCGACGACGAGCTGATAGCCGGGATCGGAGATCAGCGGCGTCCCGGCGTCGGAGACGAGCGCTACCGATTTCCCCTCGCCGAGCCGCTCCAGCAGCCGCTGGTGCGACCTCTCCCCGCTGTGCTCGTGATACGAAAGCACCTGCGTCTCGATGCCGTAGCGCGTCAGCAGCTTTCGCGTGACGCGGGTGTCCTCGCAGGCGACCAGATCGGCGCCGGCCAAAATGTCGAGCGCGCGGATGGTGATGTCGCCGAGATTGCCGATCGGCGTCGCCACGATGTAGAGCCCCGGAGAAATCGCCGGCGCGGCGAAGAAGCGGCTGCGGATGAAATAGCCGCGTTTGCCCTCCTCTTCGCCGGGCGCCCCCGCCGCCCCGTCCCGCCCCTCCGCTTCGGCCATCCGCCCCAACCCCCGCGTCCTACTCGTCTTGCTGCCCCCCAAGAATCTCCGTAGGGTCGTAGCCCGCGGGTCGGGCCATGGGAAGGAGCGCCTCGCTTGGGTCACTCGCCGCATCTTTTGCGCATCGTCCGGACGCTCGCCGCCGCGGCGCTCGTCGCGGCGCTTGCCGCCTGCGGCGGCACGCTCGGCGGCAACGACGCGCCGCCGCCGCAGGCCGCCGCGATCGCCCCCGCCCCGGTCGGCGAGACCCTCGGCGCCGGCCAGGTGCGCGTCGCGCTGATCCTGCCGCGCTCGGCCGCCGGCAACGGTCCCGCCACGGCGATCGCCTTCCGCAACGCCGCCGAGCTCGCAATCCGCGATTTCCCTAATGCCGGCATCCAGATCGCCGTCTACGACGATTCCGGGAGCGCGGCCGGCGCGCAGGCCGCCATCGGCTCGGCGCTGACGGAGGGCGCGCAGATCGTGCTCGGCCCGGTGTTTTCCCCGTCGGTCGCCGCGGCGGCGCCGCAGGCGCGCACGGCCGGCGTGCCGGTCGTCGCCTTCTCCTCCGACGCCAACGTCGCCGGCCCCGGCGTCTATCTCCTGAGTTTTTTGCCCTCCGACGACGTCGACCGCATAATCTCCTATTCGGCGAGCCAGGGCCGCAAGAGCTTTGGCGCGCTCTTGCCGGCCGACGCCTATGGCGGCGTGGTCGAGGCCGCCTTCCGCCGCGCCGTCGCCGCCGCCGGCGGACGCATCGTGGCGATCGAGAAATACGCCGCGACCGACGCCGACAGAGAGGCCAAGGCGGCGGCCATCGCCCGCATCGCGCCGCAGATCGACGCGCTGCTTCTGCCCGACAGCGGCGCCGTCGTGCCGGCCATCGCCAAGGCGCTGGAGGCCGGCGGCATCACCCGCGACCGCGTCAAATTTCTGGGCTCGGGCCAGTGGGACGACCCGCGCATCCTGAACGACCCGGCGCTGGTCGGCAGCTGGTTCCCGGCGCCGCCCAAACAGGGTTTTGAGGAGTTTTCGCGAAAATACCAGGCGGCCTACGGCTCAGTCCCGCCGCGGAACGCCACGCTCGCCTACGACGCGACGGTGCTGGCGGCGGGCCTGGTGCTCCGCTACGGCCCGGAGGCGTTTCGGAACGACGTGATCGCCAGCCCCAACGGCTTCAACGGCATGGACGGCGTCTTCCGCTTCACGCCGGCCGGGCTGACCGAGCGGCGGCTCGCCGTCTACGAGGTGACCGGCACGGGCGCCCGCATCGTCGCGCCGGCGGCGCGCAGTTTTGCGGCGGGGAGCTGAGGGGCGGCGCTGAGGCCGGCTCCAACCTTCCCCCCTTGTGGGGGAAGGTGCCCTTCGGCTCCGCCGAAGGGCGGATGAGGGGTCGCAAGAAGAGTGGCGCGAAGCGCCACGCAAAAGCGCGACTAGCGCCAGCCCTCGCCGTTGCTGGCGTCCTTCCTGTCACGCGCCGCCGGAGAAGCAGGTTCGCTCGCCCAGTGAGGTTATTTGAGATCGCCCCGCGCGATCATTGCCCCCCAGGCGATACCATCCGTTGATAACCTTAACTGGCAAACTGGGCAGCTATTCGTTCCAGCATACTTGCATCCAGCCTCTGAAAGTCCGGTAGAGGATGGCCAATCAGTTCTTCTCTGAGACGCTCGTCACGAAATATCGGCGGCTCGTTGGCGAGCACTATAATCCGATCTACTGTTGTTGCTTGGCCCTTCGTATCCGCCCAAATGCGAGTAGTCTTCATGCCGATCTCAAGATGATCACTGAGGCAGCCCACGTAGGAGAAAGCCCCCTGGAACATAACTTGGCGCAGGAACTCACGGGCGAGCGAGACGACTGACCTGCTGGACTTCGCGACATCTCCGATTACGAATACCACGACTCCATCGGGCCGGATCATTCGCCTCGCTTGATGGACGACCTTGTCCATGAACTCCAGCCAAGAGCTTAGGGTGAGGTTATCGTCGAGTGCGTCATGCACCTCGTTGGCACCCTCTCCGAGAAACCAAACCCGGATCCAGTTCTGCTTTGCGTAGTTGACCACGTCCAAATAAGGAGGCGAAGTTACGACAAGCTTCACCTCGCCAACGTAGGATTCAAAGCCCGGCGCGTCAGCAATGGCCTTAGCGTCGGCCCGAACCACTACGCCTGGCCGGCCCAGCGGCGTGAACCCCTTGAAGAGCCGCTCCAGTTTCCAGCGTAGCAGCTCGAAAACGTTCCGCTCCACACGCTGCAGACGTTTGGTCTCGACGAATCGGCGAACATAGTCCGGAGCCATCGAGAAGGTGTTCGGCATGCTAATTGACGCGTAAGACGAAGTCCCGTCCTGGCGCTCCGAGCCATGCATGATTCCAAGCACCGCACCGACCAGAAATGTGTCGACCTCGCTCCGCGCCGGCAACAGGCGTCGGCGCAGATAACAAAGCTGTGCCAGCGTGCGAGTATGGAAAATGAGCTGGATCTCGTCCGGCTCGATATTCGCCTCGGGCAAGTATAACTGACGATCGTAGGCCCGCTCCAGCTGGTCCAGCCGCTCACAGACTTGCTCCCGGGTAACTTCCACGTTCTTCGCCCGGGAGAGCGCGATCGCGATCGGGTTTAGGTCCGAGGCAAGCGGAATCCTGCCGCTTGCCCGTGACTCAAGAAGGCTTGTGCCTCGTCCGGCGAAAGGATCGAGGACCACCTCGCCCTCGTCGCTCAGCATCGTGATGATCGACCGCGCTAGGCCCGCCGGAAATGTGCCCAGGTAGGAGGCCATGGGATGCCATGAATGCCCCCACCTTTGCGGTAGGTCGGACCAAGGCAGCTTCGCGAAAGGAAGTTGCCCCTGCGAGTTCACGTGGATACCGGCTCTGGAGCGGCTTCGGGTGAAATCACCTCCGCTGAGGAGCTATCATGCGCGCCGGTAACAAGCACCTCGAAGGTAGTATCTGCGATGCCGCAGATGGTCTCGCAAGCCCGAGCCAGTTCTCGGTTCTGCTCCCGCTTACCCCCGCCGTTCTCGTCCTCCAATCGGGAGGCAATGGCCATAGTCTCCTGATCGACGCTTTCTAAGAAGGCGTGGAAGGAGATGTGCTCGAGGTAGAAATCCTTGATGGCGTCCACTGCTGCCATGCTGCGACGCTGGGCGCGAGCGATGAGAGATGAAAGCTTATCATTGGCAGCGGATACGAAAATCTCGACCGACTCCGCGTCACGGACCACCTTTGCGACCGACTGCTTGTTCCAGTTGTTGTCAACCCAGAACGGATCGCCCTCGTTCACCCATTGCGGGTTCACGTTGGGCGTCGCCACCTTACCTTCCTTGTTGTCCGCGCTCGTCGGCAGCAGCGCGATCTCTGTCGTAATCGAAGACTGCAGGGTCGCGGACCGGCGAGGCCGCACCTCGAAAGTGATCCTCGCCTGAGTCCCAAGGTCAAGGTCATCGGCCGCCGAGAAATACGCAGTGCCGTAGCCCTCTCGAACGTTTGTCGTGCCGGTGTATTGCCCGAAGCTTGGCGGATCAATAATTGCGATAAAGCTGTCAGGCCGCATGAAGTAGGCTGGATCCGCGTCGGTCCGAAATCGAATCGTGAAGCGGCGCCCAGCATAGACTTTCCGGGGGTCAGGACTAATGATTTCCAGGAACGTCGGCGGCTCCTGAATCGGGATCGGCGGCTTTGGGTCCGGCGGATCGGGCTGGTCAGGCGGGAGAACGCGTGGTCCGGTCCCACCCCCAGCTGACTGCAGGATCGCCTTCACACGATTGCCTAAGCGGCGTCGGATGCTCTCGATAGCTGCGTTGTCTGCGCGCTGGAGATACCGCCGCTTCCTCTCCTCATCGAGCCGCTGCAGCTCCAGGTCACCGCTTAGCGTGTCCACGATCAGGCGTCGAAGGTCGTCGCCGATTGGCAGATCCCGAAGCGCCTCCCTAGTCGTTGGGAAAAGCTGCCGCCGAGACTCGTTATCTAGCTGATCGCAATCAACGTGGACGATAAGGTATCGTTCGAGATACGGCAGGCGAAGATCATTTTTGATGATCGTGTTCGGAAAATCGCCCTGCTTCTGCCCGTTATAGGTCACCACAATCGGCTTCGAGGCGAGCACATACTGGGTCAAGCGGTTCCGAGCAACCTCGCCGCCAGCGGCCGAGAGGACCCACCAAGTTAAGGTGAGCGTTCCGCCCCGGAACGTGAGATGTGCATTCCGCTGATATTCCGTATAATCGCCCTTAGTCAGGAGGCGGAAGTTGCCCGCGACTGTTCGGCGATCTCCTTTCACGCTGTTAGAGCGCTCCTCAACTAAGCGCAGCGGGAGCACCGGGTCGAATAGATAATTGTGCGTCAGGAACCACGGCGAATTCGTTGGCGCCGTGATTATGCCCTTATACTTCCCGAGTTCCATCGAGACGTGGCGGACAAGTGTTCCGTGGCCAAACTCCTCCTCGGATACGGTCGCCTTGAAGGGATGCCCAGTGGCATCGTCAACCAAGTACTCATACACGCCATGTTTGTCTGTGAGCGGATCGCCACTGTTGAACCGGACGATCGTAAACCCGACCTCTGCTCCGACTTCGGGCTGGTCGGGGAGGACAGCGGGACGCGAAACAATTACGGTGTACTGGGAGTAGGCGAGCGCTGTGGAGCCGCCCTGCCCGAAAGCGCCTGCGAGGAAAAGCTTCCGGAGCTTCCGACTCTTATGCAGACTAAGGATCGTGCTTGTGAATTCCTCGGCACGTATGCCGATCCCCATATCCCGAATGTCGACAGTTGGCCGGTCGGGTCGGTCCGAGTCCCTGAAAATCACCTGCACACGATCTGCAAGAGATGAGATTTTTGCGTCGCGAAGGTCGGGCACGTTTTGGAGCTTTCCCTCCGAAATCCCGAACCATTGCTCGACAGCACTGCGAGGCGAGGTCAAATTGCTAGGTTGACCCCGCTGCATCCACTCCAAGTCCAGCACCGCATCAAACGCGTTTGTGATCCTCTCAATAACGCCTGCGGCGGGATCGCTCCCAAGATTGATGGTCGCGAGGTTGTTCTCATTTTCGCCGACGTGCCGCCAGTTGATGCGGTGTTCGGAGGCGATACCCTCAAGAACATCCGTTACCTCGCGAACTTTCGTCGCCTTGAGCAGCTCTCGAAAAATTGCCTCCAATGCCAGCCCCCCCGACGTCGCCAGTAGTCCCCCATGAGTACCTCGACACCGCCGGTTGAGTCACGACCGGAATACGATCTTGGGAAAACGAATGGCCACACGTGTGTCCGGCTGGTCGCGCTTTTGCGTGGCGCTGCGCGCCACACTCTCTTGACCCCTCATCCGCCCTTCGGCAGAGCCGAAGGGCACCTTCTCCCACACGGGGAGAAGGTTGGCGCGCTGCCGCTCGGTGCGGGGCTGGACCTGACCGGCGCTGCCCCTCACCCAGCCTCTCCCCGCAAGGGGGAGAGGAGTGGCGCTGGTCGCGCTTTTGGGTGGCGCTACGCGCCACACTTTTTTGACCCCTCATCCGCCCTTCGGCGGAGCCGAAGGGCACCTTCTCCCACACGGGGAGAAGGTTTGGCGCGCTTCCACTCGTGCGGCGCTGGATGAGGGGTAGATCGTAGGGCTCCGCACTCTTAGGCTGCGCCGATGCCGCACCAGAAGGTGACGCCTTTCCTCAGAGCTGCCGCGCGGGACATGCGCGGCCACCCGGTGGATGTGGAGAAGGCGCTCTGGTGGCGGCTGCGCGGCCGCAAGCTCGGCGGGCTGAAATTCCGGCGCCAGCACCCGGTCGGGCGCTTCATCGCGGATTTCGTCTGCCTGGAGGCCGGCCTCATCGTCGAGCTCGACGGCAAGCAGCATCAGGGGAGCGTGTCCGACGTGGTCCGGACGGACGAGCTGAAGGGCCTGGGATTCGACGTGATGCGCTTCGAGAATGACCGGTTGCGCATGGACATCGATGCCGTTTGCGACGAGATTCTTGGCGCGGCCATGTCGCGGCTGGGCACGCCTGATTGATGCGCCCGGGCGTGGGATAGGAGTGGCGCTGCGCGCCACACTCTTTTGACCCCTCATCCGCCCTTCGGCAAAGCCGAAGGGCACCTTCCCCCACAAGGGGGGAAGGTTGAACCGGGGCGCTTCCGCATCCCGCGTCGCGTGGCGCTTTCGCGCGCCCTCACCTTCGCGGCGCGGGCGTCCTATATCTTGCGCGCCATGCAGGCCTTCGCCGCCCTCCTCGACCGCCTTGTGCTGACGCCGAGCCGCAACGGAAAAATCCGGCTGCTGGTCGACTATTTCGCCAGAACGCCCGACCCCGACCGCGGCTATGGGCTCGCCGCCATCACCGGCGACCTGTCGATCGCCAGCGTCAAGCCGGCGATGCTGCGGGCGCTTACCGTCGAGCGCATGGACGAGGTGCTGTTCCACTATTCCCACGATTACGTCGGCGACCTCGCCGAGACGATCGCCCTGGTCTGGCCGGGACGCGGGGAGGACGAAAACATGCCGCGCCTGCACGAGGTCATCGAGGCGCTGCACGCGGCGTCGCGCCTGGAAGGGCCGCGGCTGGTCGAGCGCTGGCTCGACGTGCTCGACGCCTCCGGCCGCTATGCGCTCCTGAAGCTGGTCACCGGCGAGCTCAGGATCGGCGTCACCGCGCGGCTCGCCAAGCAGGCGCTCGCCCGCTTCGGCGGCAAGGACGTGACGGAGATCGAAGAAATCTGGCACGGGCTGCGGCCGCCGTTCGTGGAGCTCTTCGCCTGGCTGGAGGGCCGCGCCGGACGGCCGGTCAGCGCCGCGCCGGCGGCGTTCCGGCCGGTGATGCTGGCGCACGCTCTGGACGAGGCGGAGTTCTCAAAACTGGCGCCGGCCGATTATGCGGCGGAGTGGAAATGGGACGGCATCCGCGTCCAGGCGGTGAGCGAGAAGGGCGTGCGAAAACTCTATTCGCGGAGCGGCGACGACATTTCCGGCGCCTTCCCCGACATTCTGGAGTGCCTCGACTTCGACGGCGCGCTGGACGGCGAGCTGCTGGTGGCGCGCGACGAGGCGGGCGCGCTGGCGGTGGCGCCGTTCGGCGATCTGCAGCAGCGGCTGAACCGCAAGACCGTGTCGGCAAAGCTGGTGCACAGCCACCCCGCCTTCATCCGCGCCTACGATTTGCTGCAGGAGGGCGAGGCGGATCTGCGGCCGCTCCCCTTCGCCGCGCGGCGGCAGCGGCTCGAAAGCTTCGTGGCGGGGCTGGCGACGTCGCGCATCGATTTGTCGCCGCTGGTGGCGTTCGAGGACTGGGCGCACCTGGCGGAGCTGCGAAAGAACCCGCCGACCGACGGGCGCATCCACGAGGTCGCCGAGGGGCTGATGCTGAAACGCTGGGATTCGGCCTATGTGCCGGGGCGGCCGAAGGGCCCCTGGTTCAAGTGGAAGCGCGATCCCTTCGTCGTCGACGCGGTGCTGATGTACGCGCAGCGCGGCCACGGCCGCCGCTCCTCGTTCTATTCCGACTACACCTTTGGGGTCTGGGCGGGGCCGCAGGAGACGCCGGAGCTGGTGCCGGTCGGCAAGGCCTATTTCGGCTTCACCGACGAGGAGCTCCGCGAGCTCGACCGGTTCGTCCGCAACAACACGGTGGAGCGGTTCGGGCCGGTGCGGGCGGTGCGCGCCGAGCCGGGGCACGGGCTTGTGCTGGAGGTCGCCTTCGAGGGGCTGAACCGCTCCACCCGCCACCGCTCCGGCATCGCCATGCGCTTCCCGCGCATCAGCCGGCTCCGCTGGGACAAGCCGCCCGCCGAAGCGGACCGCCTGGAGACGCTGGAGAAGCTGCTGCCGGAGGGCGCGTAGGTTGGAAGGGTGCGCTCCGCCTGCGGCGCGCGTGAAAATTCGTGGCGGTGCGCGGCGCGGCGGGCTAGGCGGAGCCGCTCCGAACGCCTTCCGCCAAATATGGCCGACCCAGCCGCCACGCCAGACGCAGCTCCGGTTTCCGCCCGCATCCGCCCGTTCGCGGTGACGCACCGGTCGGTGGTGCGCATCGCCGTGCCGATGACGCTCGCCTACGTGTCGGTTCCGATGGTCGGCGTTATCGATACCGCCGTCATCGGCCAGCTCGGCGACGCGGCCCTGCTCGGCGGCATCGCCGTCGGCGCCATCGTCCTCGACATCGTCTTCGTCGCCTTCAACTTCCTGCGCTCCGGCACGACCGGCCTGACGGCGCAGGCCCTCGGAGCCGGCAAGCGGACCGAAATGGTCGCTGTGCTCGGCCGCGCGCTTATCGTAGCCGCGGTGAGCGGGCTGCTCATCGTGCTCCTGCAATGGCCGCTGGTCGAAGGTGGCGCCTTGGCGATGGAGCCCGGCGCATCGGTGGAAGGCGCCATGCGCGAATACCTGACCATCCGCATCTGGGCCTCGCCCTTCGGCCTCATCAACTATGCGCTGCTCGGCTGGCTGCTCGGCCTCGGCCGCTCGATGACCGCGCTTGCCATCCAGACGATCTTCGCCGGCCTCAACATCGTGCTCTCGGTGTGGTTCGTCCTCGGCCTCGGTTGGAGCGTTGCCGGCGTCGCCTGGGCCTCGGTTCTCGCCGAGCTGCTGACCGTGCTCCTGCAAGTGCCGCTGATCCTCAAGCTGGCGCCGCGCGGAACCTGGCCGAGTTGCGCGCGGATCTTCGACCGCCGGGGATTTTCGCGGCTCCTCGGCGTCAACCGCGACATCATGATCCGCTCCTTCACGCTCCTCTTCGCCTTCGCCTTCTTCACCCGCCAGGGCGCCCGCTTCGGCGAGGTCACCCTCGCCGCCAACGCCGTGCTGATGCATTTCTTCGTGGTCGGCGGCTACTTCCTCGACGGCTTCGCCACCGCGGCGGAGCAGCTCGCCGGCCGCGCCGTCGGCGCCCGCTTCCGGCCGGCCTTCCAGCGCGTCGTCCGGCTGACCACCATCTGGGGCGTGGCCACCGGCGCCGTCCTATCGGCGCTCTATCTCCTGCTCGGGCCGTCCATCGTCGATCTGATGACGACGTCGCCCGAGGTCCGCGCCGCTGCCCGCCATTACCTCCTTTGGGCGGCGCTGACGCCGCTCGCCGGCACCATCGCCTTCCAGATGGACGGCATCTTCATCGGCGCCACCTGGTCGCGCGACATGCGCAACATGATGCTCCTGTCGGTGCTGATCTATCTCGGCGCCTGCTTCGCGCTGACGCCGCTGTGGGGCAATCACGGCCTGTGGGCGGCGCTGCTGATCTTCCTCGGCGCGCGCAGCCTCCTCTTCCACTGGCGCATGCGGCGCCTCTTGCCGCGCACCTTTCCGGCCTAACCGGCCCAGGCTGCCGCCCAGCGCTCCGTCTCGATGCCGCGCACCGCGCCGATATGGGCGATGTTGCGCTCCTCCAATCGTCTGACGAGCCCGGCGGTAATCCGGCGCGGCAAGGACGGCCCCTCATAGACGAGGCCGGTATAGAGCTGCACCAGGTCCGCTCCGGCAGCGATCTTCGACCAGGCGGCGGCCGGGCCGTCGACGCCGCCGACGCCGACCAGCACCAGCTTCGGCCCGGCGAGCTGGCGCGCCCTGGCGAGCATCGCCGTAGAAGGCTCGAAGAGCGGCGGCCCGGAGAGGCCGCCCTTCTGCTGCGCATGACGCGTCGATTTGAGGCTCGGCCGGCCGGTCGTGGTATTGGCGATGATCAGGCCGTCGACGCTGCTGCGGACGGCGATCTCGATCGCCTCGGCGAGGGCGCGCTCGGTCAGGTCCGGCGCCAGCTTCAGGAGCAGCGGGGTGCGCCGGCCGCTCTCCGCAGTCGCCGCGGCGCGGGCCGCGGCGATGCGCGCCAGGAGGTCGGAAAGGGCGGCGCGGTCCTGCAGTTCGCGGAGGCCCGGCGTGTTGGGCGACGAGACGTTGACGGCGAGATAGTCGGCCATCGGGGCGAACAGCCGCACGCCCGCCACGTAATCGTAGATGCGATCCTCGCTGTCGCGGTTGGCGCCGATATTCACCCCGACGATGCCGGCGCCGGCGCGACGGTCGAGCCGCTCCGCCATCGCCTCATGGCCGTCATTGTTGAAGCCGAGCCGGTTGATGATGGCGCGGTCGGCGGTGAGCCGGAACAGCCGCGGCGGATGATTGCCCGCCTGCGGCAGCGGCGTCACCGTGCCGACCTCGACGAAACCGAAGCCGAGGCCGAGCATGGCGTCCGGCAGGGCCCCGTTCTTGTCGAAGCCGGCCGCCAGGCCGACCGGATTTGGGAAGGAGAGGCCGAGCGCATCCACCTTCAGGCGTGGATCCGGCTGTGGCGGGCGCCATCGGCTGCGCGCCGCCGCGCCGATCGCCACGCGGTGCGCCCGCTCCGGCTCCAGGAGCCGCAGCAGGCGCGCGGCCTGATCGGCGAGCGTCACGGGATGCCTTCGGGAAAGACATGCGCCCCGTCCGGTCCGAGCGGCAGTCTTTGAACTTTTCGCACCGCGGCAAGCGGCAGCTCTCCGTAGAGGTGCGGGAAGAGATCGCCGCCGCGCGACGGCTCGTAGCGGAGCTCGCTTCCCAGAACGGCAGGGTCGACGGCGATCAGCAGGAGGTCCGCCTGGCCTGAAAAATGCCGCGCCGCAGTCTCGCGGAGCTGCGCGGGGGTGGAGAAATGAATAAAGCCGTCCGCCATATCCACCGGCGCGCCGTCGAAGCGGCCGGCGGCCTCAGCCGCGCGCCAGAGCGGTTCCGGGCAGATCTTGTAGATGAAGTCCGGCATCGCCGCGCACCATAGGCGGCCGCCCAGCGCCCGCAAGCGCGTCTTAACAAAGCCGCAACCGGGCGTATGCTGCGAGCTCCAGCCCCGGAGGAAGAGCCGATGCGCATCATCGCCTTGTCGCTGCTTCTCGTCCTTGCCGCCCCCGCCATCGCCGCAGAGGCGCAGCCGGGCGGCCGCTACGTCTTCGTCCCGGTCGAGGCTGGGACGCTGCGGCTCGACTCCGCGACGGGGGCGGTGTCGCTCTGCACCGGCGCGAGCGGCGAAGTTTCCTGCGCGATGGTCCCCGACGAGGCTCGCGAGGCGGCCGCTGGCGATTCCGCGTTGCAGGACCGCGTTGCGGCGCTTGAAGCGCGCGTCGCAGCGCTGGAGGAACGGAGCGTCCAGCTCCTCCCCGACGAGGAATCGATCGACCGCGTCATGGTGCTCGCCGACCGCATGATGCGGCATTTCTTCGGCATGGTTCGCGACATGAAGCGGGAAATGGAAGGCGAGGAGCTCTAGCGCTTCTGCCCCTTCACGCCGGCCGCTCGTGTCCCAGTCGCTCGCGCGTTCGGCTGCTGTTGGCTGCCGCGCCGGCCTGGCTGTCGCGCGGAGCCGCGGGGCCGAGTAGGGAAACGGCGACGCTGACCAGGAATGCGGTGCAAAGACCCAGCGCCGCAGCCGCGGCGGAGCCGATCCCTGCTGCCGGGCCGATTTCGCGCCAGCCCGGCACAAGGCCCAGATCGAGCAGGAAAGCGACGGCGGCCACCCCGAAGCCCGCGGCAATTCCGCATGCGCCGGCTGCCGCGCTGCACCGGCTCCAGAAAAGACCCAGCAGCAGCGGGACGAGATTTCCCGCCGCGGCAAATGCCAGCGCCCAGCCGAGGAGGGCCGGCGCGTCGATCGCCCAATTGGCGGCGAGCCAGTACGCCCCGTAGGCGACGGCGACGATCAGCACCCGGGCGATCAGGATCCGGCGTCCCGCCGGACCGCGTCGGTCGATTATCTCGTCCCAGACATCCCGGCTGAGTGCGCTTGCCGCCGAGAATAGCGCAGCCTGCCCCGCGGCAAGGAGAGCGGCGAGGAGGCCGGCCAGGACGAGACCGACCAAAATCGGCGGCAGTGCGACGAGCAGCGGCATGGCGCGCGTCAACACGTCGCCGGACGTTTCCGCCGACTGCCCGCCCGCTACGATTGCCACGGTTTCCCCGAGGAGAAGTCCGGCGGCAATGACCAGGGTGGCAAGCGCAAACGACCACAGCATCGAGATTCCGGCGGCGCGGCCGTGCGGCGCAGCGAAAATACGTGCCAGCATCTGCGGCAGGGACGCCGTCCCAGCCGCAAGCAGCAAGACCGGCAGGGCGATCGCCATGCCGTCGCCGGAGACGAAAGGCTGCAGCAGTTCCGTCAATCGGGCCTGCAGTTCCGTCATGCGGAAGAGGCCGGCGCCATCTGCCCCGTCCTGCCCGGCAATGAGCACCCCGAGCGGCGCCAAACAAGCAAGCGCCATGACAAGATATTGGGCAGATTGCGTCCAGGTCAGCGAGCGCATGCCGCCGGCGAGCACGGCCAGCGCCGCCAGTCCGGCCGCAACGTAAAGGCCCTGCCGTGCCGGCAGGCCGACCAGCGCGCTGACCAGCGGTCCGGCCGTCTTCAGCACTGCGAGGAAGAGCAGCACGGAGGACGCGATGGCCACCGCCGCGCCGGCAAGCCGCGCCGCGAGGCCGAATCGCGCGGCAAGGAAATCGCCGAGATCGCTTCCGCCGAGGCGCCGCAGGCGTGGCGCGAACAGCGCCAGAAGCACGGCCGCGAGCAGAAACCCGGCAGCCGAAACGAGCATCTCGGCGGCGGTGCCGAAGATCCCGCCGGCGAGGCCGATCGCCAGCAGCCCGACGAGGCCGCTCGCGCCGGCCATGCCGCCGAGCGGCGCGGCGACATTTCGGTCGGCGGCGTAGAAGTCGACCGGCCGGCGCGCATGGGCGACGAGCGCGACGAGCCCGAACAGCGCGAAGGTGGAGACGAGCACCGCCTCCGGCACGTAGCCGGAAGGCAGACCGAGCCGCTCGAAGAGCGCGAAGACGAGAAGGAGGAGCCCGAACAGCGCAAGAAGAGCCACGAACGGCCGCACCGGATCGCGGAGCGTGCCGATATCCCGCACCGGCGGCAACAAGCCTGCCATTCCTACACCCGGTCTCTCGAAAGCGCCGCGAGAATGGCGGCTCAAAGGCGGCGGCGCAACAGCCGGTCCGGCTAGCCCTTCGCCGGTGGCGCGTTGATCGGCTGGAACAGACGGAAGCGCTCGGTGGCGAGCACCGCCGCGATCGCCGCGAAGCCGAGGACCGCGTAGCCGAGGGCAAGCGGAACGAGGGTGCCGTCGAAATGCTGGCCCACCCAGAAGCCGAGGAGCGCGCCGCCGAGGGTGGTGATGAAGCCCTGTATGGAGGACGCGGTGCCGGCGACATGTCCGACGGGCGCCATCGCCATCGCGTTGAAATTGCCCATCGTCAGGCCAAAGCAGAACATCATCGCCGACTGCAGCAGCAGGAAGAGGGTGGTGGATTCCAGGCCGGCCAGGGCGATGGCTGCGTGAAAAGTTGCGACGGCCGTGTAGCCGAGCAACGCGCTATGCGACACGCGACGCATGCCGAGCCGTTCGACGATCCTCGCGTTGAGCAACGACGACGCGGCCAGGACTCCTGCTATCGCCGCGAAGGCGAGCGGAAAATAGACGCCGAGTCCGAGCACGTCGACGAACACCTGCTGCGCCGAGTTGATGAAGCCGAAGAGGCCGCCCAGCACGAACGTGGCGGCGATCGTGTAGCCGATCGACATCCGGCTGGTCAGCACGATCACAAAGGCGCTGAGGATCGCCGTCACGCTGATCGGACGCCGCGCGTCCGCCGGCAGCGTCTCCGGCATCCGCAGCGCCGCCCAGATAGCGACCCCGCCGCCAAACAGCGCCAGGAGCCCAAAGATCCACGGCCATGGCGCAATAAGCACGATCGCCTGCCCGATGCTCGGGGCAACCACCGGGACGGCAAGGAAAACGATGAAAGTCAGCGACATGACGCGCGCCATGCGCCGGCCGGAATAGCAGTCGCGGACGATGGAAATGGCCAGGACGCGCGTGGCTGCCGCGGCGACGCCCTGGAGGAAGCGCGCCGCCAGCATCTGGTCCAGGGTGACCGCAAAGGCCGCAGCCGCGCCAAACAGCGCGTAGAACGCCAGGCTGAATATCAGCACCGGCCGCCGGCCATAGCGGTCGGTGAGCGGCCCATAGAAGATCTGCGCCGCGCCGAAGCCGACAAGATAGGCAGTGACGATCAGCTGGGCGTGATTGTCGCTTGCCGCGCCGAGCGCCGCGCCGATCTGCGGGAGGGCCGGCAGCATGGTGTCGATAGCCAAGGCGTTTACGGCCATGACGAGCGCCACCAGCGTGACGAACTCGCGAAATCCGATCCCGGGATGCGGATTGTCGCGGGTTGCGGCGGCCACCGGAATGGCGATCTTTTGCATCGGAGTTCCCGGTGCGAGACGTGCCGGCAAGGGCTTAGGCCGTGTTCGCGGCTGCCCGGACGGCATCTCAAGGGTAATGACGATCAGACCCTTATAGCGTCAGGGCGGAGCTGGCCACCGGGCATGCGGCCGAAGCCGCATGCCTGCTATGCGCGTCACGAAGCTTGCGAGTCGTTCGGGATCGGCGTCAGCGGGTGGCGGCTGCGGAGATCAGCGCATCGCCTTTCGCCACCCTGCCTCCAGCGCCGCTGATTCTGAGCAAAACCATCGCTCGCCTGCCAGCCAATCGATCCGGGTTGGCGAGTAATACTCCTGACCGGGAAGGTGATAGATGCGCTCGCCCGTGTTGTAGCTGATGTTTCCCTTGATATTGCAGCCGATGATCGGAGGACCGAACTCAAACGTCGCTAAGCCAGCTATGCCGGCCACGAGGGACCCGCCCGCCAGCCTTGAAAGCCAGGACCGCGCAGACGACCGTCGCTGTCCGGTGTGCGAAGGCTGGTGCGTCCTCTGGTTTGGCCTGAAAGAAATAACCCGGCCCATCCACCTGCCTCGCGCCGGCTCCATTTGGGTTTTCCTGGCCCGACATGAGACCCAAACCGTCTACGACCTGTTAACGAGATACGCTGCTCCCGCTGGTGCCGGGAGGCTGCGCAATTTGGACCGGCGGCGGCCGGACCGCGGATATCCGTAAACCGCAGCAGCGTCCGGAGAGGCCGTTTCAAAGCCCGGCGCCAGAATGTAACATCCGCCGCTTCGATCGGCAGCGATACGAGCGGAGCTCGAGCTTGACGGATTTGCCCACCTTCATCGTGGCCGACGACCACCCGCTTTTCCGCAACGCGCTCCGCCAGACGCTCGAGCCGCATTTCCCCCACGTCCGCATCGTCGAGGCCGGAACGCTGGACGAGGTCGTCGCCGCCATCGAGGCGACCGAGGAGCCCGATCTGGTGCTCTTCGACCTCAACATGCCGGGCGCGCGCGGCTTCTCCGGGCTCATGTATCTCCGGGCGCAATATCCGGCGGTGCCTGTCTGCGTCGTCTCGGCGAGCGAGGACCGCGACACGATCCGCCGTTCGCTGGCGCTCGGCGCCACGGGCTTCGTGCCGAAATCCTCGTCGCCGGCGGAAATCCGCCGGGCCATCGAGGCGATCCTCGGCGGCGGCGCGTGGACGCCGCCCGGCCTCGAGCTCGGCGGCGCCCGCGACGAGGACGCCCTGGCGGCCCGGCTCGGCAGCCTTACGCCGCAGCAGCTCCGCGTCCTGATGATGATGGGCGAGGGCCTGCTCAACAAGCAGATCGCCTACGAGCTCAGCGTCTCCGAGGCCACCGTCAAGGCGCATGTCTCCGCCGTGCTGCAAAAGCTCGGGGTGGAGAACCGCACCAAGGCGGTGCTCGCCGCCGGCCGCTTCGAGATCGGCCAATGGGCGAGCTGACCTCGGCTCGTCCTACTCGGCGGCGGGCCGCCTGACGCTCCATTGCGCCATCAGGGCGCGGAGCGCGGCCGGCTTCACCGGCTTGTTGAGGACGCGGATGCCCGCCTTCAGCGCGCGCTCCCTGAGGTCCGCCGAGCGGTCGGCAGTGATCAGGATGGCGGGAATCTCCTCGCCGAGCTTCCAGCGCAAATCGGCGATCGCCGCCAGGCCGTCGCCCTCGTCGAGGTGGTAGTCGACCAGCATCAGGTCGGGCGGGCGGCCGTGCGCGCGCGCCAGCTTGACCGCCTCGCGCGCATGTTTCGCCACGATCGGCGCCGCAGCCCCATCCGGAAAGGAGCGCCGTCATCCCGGCCAGGATCTTTTCGTCGTTGTCGATGCACAGCACGACCATGCCCGCGGTGGCGGCGAGCGCGCCCGGCGAATCCGCGCGGCGAAGGGCGGCCGGCGCTTCGACAGCGAGCGGAACCGACAGGCTGACGCGGGTGCCCCGCCCCGGCACCGAGTTCGAGCGTGATGGCGACGTTCAGCAGCCTGGCGATGCGCTCGACGATCGACAGGCCGAGGCCGAGGCCGGGGGCGACGCGGGCGCCCGCCTCCAGCCGGTGGAATTCCTTGAAGATCACCGCCTGCTCGCCGGGCGCGATGCCGATGCCGGTATCCACCACCTCGATGGCGACGCGGTTGCGCTTGCGCCGGCAGCCGACCAGCACGCGCCCCCGCGGCGTGTATTTGATGGCGTTGGAGACGAGGTTCTGCAGGATCCGCTGCAGGAGGTGGGGATCGCTGTGCACCGCCAAGCTGCACGGCACGACGGTGAGCCGCAGGCCCTTGGCGCGCGCCTGCTCGGAAAAATCGATACGCAGCCGGTCGAGAAGCTCCTGCAGGCGGAACGGGCGGCTGTCCGGCTTCAGGCTGGCGGTGTCGAGCCGCGATATGTCGAGGACGGCGCGCAGGATGTCCTCGACGCCGTCGAGCGCCGAGCCGAGGTTGCCGGCAAGCGCCGCCTCGTCGGAGCCCGCCGTCCGTTCCGACAGGGCGGTCGCATAGAGGCGCGCCGCGTTGAGCGGCTGCAGGATGTCGTGGCCTGCGGCGGCCAGGAAGCGCGTCTTGGAGACGCTCGCCTCCTCGGCGGCGGCGGTCGCCCGCTCCAGCGCGTCGTTGAGCCGGGTCAGCTCCTCCGTCCGCTCGGCGACGCGCTTCTCCAGCATCGCCTTGGCGCGCACCAGCTCAGTTTCGCTTTCCGCCTGCTCGGTGACGTCGGTGACGACCAGCGCCAGCCCTTCGTCGCCGGAACGGCGCGGCTCCATGATGAGGATGCGGCCCGTGCCGGGATGGCGCTGGCGCGTGCGGCGGCGCTCGTCGGCGATCTCGGCGAGGCGCCGGTCGGCGAGCATGTCGGGATCGCCGGCGCCGAACAGGCCGGCATGCGCCAGATGCCGCAGGATCTCGCCGAGCGAGGTGCCGACCTGGCCGAATTCGGGCGGCAAATCGAGATGCTGGCGGAACAGGCGGTTCCAGCAGACCAGCCGAAGCTCTTTGTCGAAGGCGGCGATCCCCTGGTCGACGCGGTCGAGCACGGTCTGCAGGAGGTCGCGGTTGTAGTGCAGCGCCTGCTCGGCGTCGTCGAGGAGGCGCTGCGTATCGGCCGGGGTCGGATCGTCGCGGTTGAGAAGCAGCGACAGGACGAGGCGGGCCGAGGCCGCGCCGATGGCGCTCGCCAGGAGCTGCTCGCTGAAGCGCAGCACGTGCAGGTCGGCCGCCGCCTTCGGGTCGAGCGCCCGCCCGGCCTCGGCGGCGAAGCGCTCGAAGGAGCGGCCGCTCCGCTCCTCGCCGAGATAGCGCGCCACCGTCTCCATCAGGTCGCTGATCCTTACGCCGGTGCGCACCGGGCGGAGGATCGGCAGCGGCGTCAGCTCCTGCGGCACGAAGACGTTGGCCTGCAGCCGCTCGATCGGCTTCGGGGCGCGGCTGAGCGAGAACGCGATGTAGAAGGAGATGTTGGCGAGGAGGCTCCAGAACACGCCATGCGTCAGCGGCTCGAAGGCGAAGGCGAAGAGCGCCTGCGGCCGTAAGAGCGAGATGCCGAAGAGCCCCTCCTCCAGGAACGACGCCGGCAGGTATCCTGTATGCGCGAAGCTCGGCAGGAGCAGCGTGTAGGCCCATACGGCGAAGCCTGCGAGCATGCCGGCGACGGCGCCCCGCGCGGTGGCGCGCCGCCAAAGCAGGCCGCCGAAGAAGCTCGGCGCGAGCTGGGCGATGGCGGCGAAGGCGAGGAGGCCGATGGAGGCGAGCGCCGCCGCCCCTGCCATGCGGTAATAGGCGTAGCCGAGCAGCAGGAGGAGCACGATCGCGGTCCGCCGGGTCCGCAGGATGAAGCGCCCCATGTCGGCCGGCAGCCAGGCGCGGCTCCGCGCGCGCAGCACCGCCGGGACGACGATCTCGTTGGAGATCATGATGGCGAGCGCGACGCTTTCGACGATCACCATGGCGGTCGCCGCCGACAGGCCGCCGATGAAGGCGACCAGCGTTATCGCGCCGCTTCCCGAGGCATGCGGCAGCTCCAGCACGAAGAGGTCGGCGTCGACCGAGCCGCCGAGCGTCAGCAGCCCCGCCGCGGCGATCGGCACGACGAAGATGTTGATGGCGACGAGATAGGCGGGGAACAGCCACGCGGCTCGACGGACCTCGCCGGGGCTGTTGTTCTCCACCACGGCGATATGGAATTGCCGCGGCAGCAGCAGGCAGGCGGCGAGCGCCAGCGCCGTCTGCGCGATCCAGCTGCCGCCCGAGAGGTCGCGGGCAAACTTTTCGGCGATCTCCGGCGTCGCCGCGGCCTTGGCGAACAGCTCGCCCGGCCCGCCGAACAGGAACCAGGTGACGTAGATGCCGACGGCAAGGAAGGCGAGGAGCTTTACCACCGCCTCGACCGCCACCGCCAGGATCATGCCGTCCTGGTGCTCGGTCGCGTCGGCGTGGCGCGTGCCGAACAGGATGGCGAAGAGGGCGAGCGCGATGGCGACGAACAGCGCGAGGTCGCCGATCACCGGCACCATGGCGACGCCGGTCACGCCGGGCACCATCGTCGCCACCGAGGCGGAGATCGCCTTCAGCTGCAGGGCGATGTAGGGGAGCGACGCGGTGACCGCGATCAGCGTCGTCACCACCGCGACGGTCTGGCTCTTGCCGTAGCGGGCGCCGAGGAAATCGGCGACGGAGGTGATCCGCTCCGCCTTCGACACCCGCACGATGCGCCGCAGCACGGGGTAGCCGACGGTGAACAGCAGGATCGGGCCGATATAGATCGGCAGAAAATCGAGCCCGGTCCGCGACGCCACGCCGACCGAGCCGAAGAAGGTCCACGAGGTGCAATAGACGGAGAGGGCCAGCGCATAGAGGAGAGGCCGCTCCTTGGGGCGGCCGCGCTCCGCCCGCCGGTCGCCGAACCAGGCGATGCCGAACAGGAGGGCGATATAGGCGACCGCCGAGAGAACCGCGATCAGGCCGAGCAGCACGTCGGGCGTCCCCTTCCATCCTCCGGCCTTCAGTCTAGCCCCGCGCTATGCGAATGCACAGGTCGCGACCCGCGGTCGCCTGTTGCGCCGCGGGCCTGCCGGACAGATGATGGGCTTTCGATGGGCCTGGCGCCGCAGCGGAGGAGGGCAGAGAAATGCTGAAGGAATTCCGTGATTTCGCGCTCAAGGGCAACGTGCTCGACCTGGCGGTCGGCGTCATCATCGGCCTCGCCTTCGGCGCGGTCGTATCGTCGCTGGTCGACGACATCATCATGCCCCCGATCGGCCTCATCCTGGGCGGCGTCGATTTTTCCCAGCTCTTCGTCGTGCTGAAGGGCGGCGACAACTACAATACGATCGCCCAGGCCAAAGAGGCCGGCGCCGTCACCTGGAACGTCGGCCTGTTCATCAATGCGATCATAAAATTTCTGATCGTCGCCTTCGCCGTCTTCCTGCTGGTCAAGGCGTTCAACCGGATCGTCCGCCGGGAAGCGGCAAAGCCGCCGGAAACCGCCAAGATCCCCGAGGACGTGGCGCTGCTGCGCGAAATCCGCGACCTCCTGGCCGGCCGGCAGCTGTCCTGATAGGGGCTCGGCTCCGGAGGAGGGGCGACCAAAGCTTCCCGCCCCGCCTGACTTGCGTTACGGAGCCCGATGTCCAGCGATCTTCTCCGCGCGCTCAGCCGCGAGGCCCGCGAAGCCCCGGAATCGGGCATCGTCGAGGTGGCGAATTACGGCCGCACCCGGGAGGGCGTCATTCCGCTCTGGGTCGGCGAGGGCGACCTGCCGACGCCGGACTTCATCTGCGCCGCCGCCACCAGGGCGCTGCAGGCCGGCGAGACATTTTACACCTGGCAGCGCGGCATCCCGGAGCTCCGCCAGGCGCTGGCGCGCTACCACGAA
Organism: uncultured Alphaproteobacteria bacterium; assembly: GCA_963846475.1. Taxonomy (GTDB): domain Bacteria; phylum Pseudomonadota; class Alphaproteobacteria; order Rhizobiales; family Afifellaceae; genus DASWJZ01. The sequence goes on from CAWJVZ010000004.1 coordinate 2,429,834, forward strand.
GGCCAGTTCGGCCGAAAATTCTCGCCCGAGCGGTTTTTTGTCACCGGCGGCGGCATGCAGGCGATCCAGATCGCCATCGCCGCGCTGGCCGGGACCGGCGACGAGGTTCTGATCCTCAGCCCCGCCTGGCCGAATTTTTCCGCCGCCGCGGGCCTCCGCGGCGCCACGCCGGTGTTCGTCGAGATGGATTTCGACGGGGAGCGCTGGAGCCTCGACCTCGGCCGCGTCGCCGCGGCGATCGGCCCAAGGACCCGCGCCGTATTTGTCAACTCGCCGTCCAACCCTACCGGCTGGACCGCCCGGAAAGACGAGCTCCGAGCCATCCTGGCGCTCGCCCGCGAGCGCGGCATCTGGATCGTCGCCGACGAGGTCTACAACCGCTTCGTCTATGACGGCGGGCGGGCGGCGTCCTTCCATGACGTGGCCGAGCCCGGCGATCGCATCGTCTTCGTCAACACCTTCTCCAAGAACTGGGCGATGACCGGCTGGCGGATCGGCTGGATCGAGGCGCCGGAGGCGCTCGGCGCCGTCTTCGAGAACCTCATCCAGTATTCCACCTCCGGCGTCGCCGCCTTCATGCAGCGCGCCGCCATCGCCGCCCTGGAGGAGGGCGAGAATTTCGTCCGCCTGCAGGTGGAGCGGGCGCGCATCGGCCGCGACATCGTCTGCGGCGCGCTCGCCGGCTCCAACCGGGTGCGCTTCGCCCGGCCGGACGGCGCGTTCTACCTGCTCTTCCGGGTCGAGGACGTGGCGGACACGTCGCGCCTCGGCCTCCGGCTGATCGACGAGGCGGGCATCGGCATGGCGCCGGGCAGCGCCTTCGGGCCGGGCGGCGCACCCTTCATGCGGCTCTGCTTCGCCCGCAAGGCGGACGATCTCCGCGAGGCGGCGCGGCGGCTCTCCGGCTGGCTGGCCGGCTGACCTTGGCGCTTGCCGCAGATCTGACATCGGCACGGCGCGCGGCGGTCACCCTCGGCCTGAGCGCCGGCGGCGGGTTCTTGGCATACTCGCTCGGCATGCCGGCCGGCTGGGTCGCCGGCGGGCTCCTCGCGGTCGCCGTCGCGGGGATCGCCGGGGTGAACACCCACTTTCCGCGGCGGCTGCAGGAGCCGGTGTTTCTCGTGCTCGGCCTCTATGCCGGCACCGGCGTGTCGCCGGAGACCATCGAGGTCATGCGCACCTGGCCGGGCAGTTTTGCCATCCTCGGCCTTTCGATGGCGGCGCTCATCGCCGGCTCCTATCATTGGCTGCACGCCCGCTGCGGCTGGGACCGCAACGATGCGCTCCTCGCCTCCATTCCCGGCGCGCTTACGCTCATCGCCGCGGTCGGCAAGTCGCTCAAGGCCGACATGAAGAAGGTGGCGATCTCCCAGAGCATCCGCTTGCTGATCCTGGTCGAGGCGATCCCGCTGCTCGCCCTGGTGATCGGCATGCCGGACCGGGCAAGCCTGCATGCCGGGCTGCCGCCGGCCGGACTGCGCGACCTGGCGCTCCTCCTGGCCGCCGGCGTCGCTGCATCGCTGCTCCTGACGTTGCTGCGCCTGCCGGGCGGCTGGCTCGTCGGAGGCCTGGTCGCCAGCGCCACGCTGCTCTTGACGGGAATTGTCGCGGCACGGCTGCCCGACTTCCTCGTGATCGGCTGCACCATCGCGATAGGCGCGATTGCCGGCAGCCGCTTCCGCCCCGGCGACCTCGCCGTGCTGCCGCGCATCGCGCGCGCGGCGCTGGTCGCCTTTGCCATCGCGGCGGGTATTTCGGCCCTTGGCGCCGGCGCCGTCACGCTGATCTTCGGGGTGAATTTTGTGCAGACACTGCTCGCCTTCGCGCCGGGCGCGATCGATGCCCTGACCGTCCTCGCCTTCCAGATGAACATCGACCCGGCCTATGTGGCGGCCCACCACATCGCCCGCTTCGTCGTGCTCGCGGCCGCAGTGCCGCTCCTGGCCCGCTGGCTGGCGCGGCACCCGTGAGCCGCGGGCGCCTTCGCCGCGGCGCTGGGCACGATCCCGATGAAGCAGATAGGGGCATCTCGCCGCTCAGCTACCAGTCCTGGGTCGGATTCACGGCCCCCCTCTCCCCTTGCGGGAGAGGGACGGACTCGCGCGGCAGCGCGAGCCGAGGGAGAGGGGAGGCGCGAAGCGCCGAGGGATTTATCCCATTTCCCTCTGGGGAAGATGGTGGCGCGCGCATCCCACCCTCTCCCTCCCCTCGCGTGACCGCGAGGGCTCCCGCAAGGGGAGAGGGGGGGTCCGGCGCGGTCGCCCTCCGGCTTGCCGGAGGGTCGGGAGAGGGCAAAGATGCCGCATGCAGAGGGTGGGCTTCCAGCAGCGTCAGTTCGCCAAGCGGCTGAGAACCGCGCAGACATCGCTGGAGACGGCCGTTTGGCGCGAGCTCCGGGCGAAGCGGCTCGACGGCTGGAAGTTCAAGCGGCAGGCGCCGATCGGGCCTTATGTGGTCGACGGGCGCCTGGAGGCGCCACTTTTTAATTTGCGAGGCGTTCTTCAGGCGCTCCGCTCCCTCCTCGCAACGAGGAGGACAAAAGGCTCTTTGATAACCTCGGGCTCAAAAAGCCGCGGGACGGTTTGGCGCGCATAGCCTCCCCCTTGCGGGGAGGCACGGGAATCCGAGCCGAAGGCCGGATTCTCGGGAGGGGGTACGCTCATCGCAAGCGCCGCAGCCCCCCTCCCGGACCGGCTGACGCCGGTCTCGACCTCCCCTCAAGGGGGAGGTTACGCGCGTAGCCCGGATGAAATCCGGGATTCGATCGAAAGACCCGGATTTCGCTGCCGCTCCATCCGGGCTACGCTCTGAGCCCTCAGGGAGGACAAACCCATGCTCCGCCGCCTTGCTGCCCTCGCGCTCTTCGCTTCGTTCGCCGGCTCGTCCTTCGCGCAGGACCCGGCGATCTTTTCGGGCATGGACCGGGTCCACCCGGTCTGGGCGAAAAACGGCATGGTGGCGAGCCAGGAGGCGCTGGCCACCGAGGTCGGCGTGGACGTGCTCGAAGCCGGCGGCAATGCGGTCGACGCCGCCGTGGCGGTCGGCTTCGCGCTCGCCGTGACGCTGCCGCAGGCCGGCAATCTCGGCGGCGGCGGCTTCATGATCGTGCATACGGCGGCCGGCGAGACGGTGGCGATCGACTACCGCGAGAAGGCGCCGGGCGGCGCCAGCCGCGACATGTTTTTGAACGCCGCCGGCGAGGCCGACAGCGAGCTGTCGCGCTACAGCGGCATGGCCGTCGGCGTGCCGGGGACGGTCGCCGGCCTGGCGCTGGCGCTGGAAAAATACGGCACGATGTCGCTCGAGGAGGTGATGCAGCCGGCGATCCGCCTGGCCACCGAAGGGGTGACGGTCACGCCGGATCTCGCCGAACTCGCTGAAAGCCAACCAGGAGGAGCTCACCAAATGGCCGAGCTCCGCAAAGATTTTTTTCAAGGCGGGCGGCGCCGCCTACGAGCCGGGCGACACGCTTGTGCAGGCGGATCTGGCGAAGTCGTTGCAGGCGATCGCTTCGGGCGGGCCGGACGCCTTCTACAAGGGCGACATCGCCGAAAAAATTTCCGCGCAGATGCAGCAGGACGGCGGGCTGATAACAATGGCGGATCTCGCCGGCTACCAGGCGGTCGAGCGCGAGCCGGTGCGCGGCACCTATCGCGACTACGAGATCGTCTCCATGCCGCCGCCCTCCTCCGGCGGCGTGCACATCGTGCAGATCCTCAACATCCTGGAAGAATTCCCGATCTCCTATCTCGGCCACAACAGCGCCGAGACGATCCACCTGATGGCCGAGGCGATGAAGCTCGCCTACGCCGACCGCAGCGAATTTCTGGGCGACAGCGACTTCGTCGAGGTTCCCGTCAAGGGGCTGACGTCGAAGGATTATGCGGAGGTGCTGCGCAAAAAGATCGGCGCCGGCCGGGCGACCCCGTCCGCCACCATCAAGCCGAACGATCCGGCGCCCTACGAGAGCGACCAGACCACGCATTTCTCCGTGGTCGACAAGGACGGCAACGCCGTCGCCAACACCTACACGATCAATTTCTCCTACGGCACCGGCCTCGTCGCCGAGGGCACCGGCATCCTCCTCAACAACGAGATGGACGATTTCTCCGCCAAGCCGGGCGTGCCCAACGCCTACGGGCTGATCGGCGGCGACGCCAATGCGGTGGAGCCGGGCAAGCGGCCGCTCTCCTCGATGAGCCCGACCATCGTCTTGAAGGACGGCAAGGTCTTTCTGGTGACCGGCAGTCCCGGCGGCAGCCGCATCATCACCACGGTGCTGCAGGTGATCATGAACGTGATCGACCACGGCATGAACGTCGCCGAGGCGAGCCACGCGCCGCGCATCCACCATCAATGGCTGCCGGACGAGCTCCGCATCGAGGAGGGGATCAGCCCCGACACGCTCCGCCTCCTGGAGGCGAAGGGCCACACGATCCGCGTGCAGGAGGTGATGGGCTCGACGCATTCCATCATGCGCGCCGAGAACGGCTTCTTGTTCGGCGCCTCCGACCCGCGGCGGCCGTCGGCGCTGACGGCGGGCTACTGAGCCGGGTTGCGCCTTCGGCACATGAGCCAGAGAACGATCGTCAGCCCGACATTGAGGCAGGCGAAGACGGCCAGCACGGCGAGCAGCGCGTCGGCGCCGCTCCGCTGCAGGAGGATCGCGGCGAGCGCCGGCGAGACTGCCTGGGCGATGTTGCTGGGAAAGGCGATACGCCCGATCAGCGCCGCATAGTTTTGGGGGCCGAACAGCGCCAGCGGCAGCGTGCCGCGCGCGATCGATTCGATGCCGACGCCGCTTCCGTAGAGCATGAGCGCGATCGCCAGGATGGGAAAGCCGGCGAGGAGGAGCGCGAGCCCGCCCGCAACCAGGCCGGTGGCGGCGAGCTTCGTCCAGATCGGGTGGTAATGCCGTCCGAACAGCATCTCGACCACCCGCGCCGCGACCTGCGCCGGGCCGACCAGCGCACCGAGCGCGACGGCTCCGGCGAGCGCCAGGCCCTTGGCCTGCAGCAGGGTGAGGAGATGCACGGCTACCGTTCCCGATATCGCCGAGGCGAGCGTGATCGCCGTCGCCAGCACGACGAAGTGCGGCAGCTCCTGGCGGGAAAGCAGCCGCGGCGGCGGCGAATTCTCGGCCTCCCGCGTTTCCGACGCGGCAGAGGGTGGCGGCGCGCGCGGAAAGACCCAAAGATGCAGCGGCAGGGCGAAGCAAAGCTGGATCGCCGCATAGACCAGGCAGGCGCCGCGCCAGCCGAGCTCCCCCAGCAGGAACGCGCTGAGCGGCCAGCAGACGGTGCTGGCGAAGCCGCCGAACAGGGTCAGCGCCACGATGGAGCGGCGCGCATCCTGGCCGAACAGGCGGCCGAGCGAGGCAAACGCGGCATCGTAAAGGCCGGCGCCCATGCCGGCGCCGACGATCAGCCATCCCGCCAGATAGACGGATAGCGTCGGAGCGAGGCCGATCGTGGCGAGCCCCAGCCCCAGGAGCAGCGAGCTCGCCGCCAGCACGGGACGGCCGCCCCGCGCCTGGATGGCCCGGCCCACAAGCGGCGAAACCAGACCGGCGAAGACGAGGCCGACGGACAGGCCGCCGACGACAAAGGACAGCGGCCAGCCCGTCTCGGCGGCAATGGGCGCGGCGAGCACCGCCGGCAGATAATAGGACGACCCCCAGGCGAGGATCTGCGTAAGGCCGAGCGCGCTGACGAGGAGATGCCGCCCTGCCCCGCTTGGCGGGTCGGTTGCCCGGCCCGGATCGGCCGGGCTCAAGCCGCCGCAGCCCCGCAGCAGGATGCCTGGTGCACAGGCGCCGCTTTTTGCGAAGCGCAGCCGCACCCGCCTTTGCCCGACGCCTTCGCATCCGCGTCCGCGCGGCAGCACGCCTCGATGCCCTTCGCCGGAGGCCCGCCGCAACAGCCGGCACCCGCCCCGGGCTCTACTGCCGGCCCCGAGCACACCCCGGTCTCCGGCAGCACAAGCTGCACCCGGTCGGCGGCGGCCAGGTCCCCGGCGATCGCTGCGGCGACCGAGCGGGCCTGCTCGTAGCCGGTCAACAGCAGGAAGGTCGGGGCGCGGCCGTAGGATTTCACGCCGATGGTGTAGAAGCCGGGCTCCGGATGGGACAGTTCCCGGTGCCCGTGCGGCGGCACCGAGCCGCAGGAATGGACGTTCGGGTCGATCAGTGGACCGAGCGCCCGGGCGCTTTCCAGCCAGGGGTCGAGCTCGATGCGCAGCTCGCGCGTCAGGCCAAGGTCGGGCCGCTGCCCGGTGGCGGCGACGATCCGGTCCACCGGCCCGAGGCGGCGCGGTCCGGCCGCAGTGTCGCCCTCAAGCACCAGCCCGCCGGCCTCCTCGCGCACGGCAGTGGCGGCGAAGCCGGTGACCAGCGCCACGCGCCCGCTGTCGACGAGCGCTTTCACGTCTGCCCCGAGCGCACCGCGCGCCGGCAGCTGGTCGGCCTCGCCGCCCCCATAGACCCGGACCAGGTCGGTGCCGCGAACGACCCAGGTGACCGAGGTTTCCGGCTCCGCCTCCGCGAGCTTTGCCAGGTCGAGGAGGACGTTCGCGGCAGAATAGCCGGCGCCGGCCACCAGGATTCTTCGCCCCGCAAAGGAGGCCTGGTCGCGGCCGAGCACATCGGGAATACGGTAGGAGATCCGCTCGGCATGCTCGGCCTCGCCGTCCGCCAAAATTCCGCCCGCGCCGAGCGGGTTCTGGTTGGTCCAGGTGCCGGAGGCGTCGATCACGGCGCGGGCGCGATCCCACCGGGCTGACCCGTCGGAATGAAAGACATTGAGCACGAAAGGCCTGCTCTCGCGGTCCTTGCTCGAAACCTTGTCGATTCCCTGCCGCGTGATGGAAGCGATCCTGGCGCCGGTCTCCAGGACTGCCGCCATCTCAGGCAAAGCGGCGAGCGGTTTCAGGTAGTGCTCGTAAAGATCCGCCCCGGTGGGCAGGACATTCGGATCCGGCGCCCGCCAGCCTGCCTTGGCGAGCAGCGCCTCGGCAGCCGGATCCACGGAGTAGCGCCACGGCGAGAAGGTGCGCACGTGGCCCCAGTCGCGCACGCTCGCAGCGACCGTGGCCCCGGCCTCGTAAACCCGCACGGGGAGACCGCGCCGCATCAGATGGGCGGCGGCGGCCAGGCCAACCGGCCCGGCGCCGATCACCGCGACGGGAAGGGTCTGCAGTTGGGTTGTCGCGATCATGTCCACCTCCATCTTCAGCCCATGTTCCTAGAATCTTCGAAATAATGCGCAAAAAAGACCACGGCTAGGCGGCCGCGCTGCTGACGTCCCTTGCAGTCGCGCTGTCGGCGCAGCACTCGCTGGAAAGAAAGCCGAGAAGCCCCTTCATGGCCTCGTAATTCGCCCGGCAGATCAGCGTGGTGGACTGCCGCTCCTGCGTCACCAGGCCGGTCAGGATCAGCCGGTGCAAGTGATGTGACAGCGTCGACGAGGCGATGCCGAGGCGCTCCTGCAGATGTCCGACCGGCAGGCCCGCCTCGCCGGCCCGAACCAGGATTCGGTAGACGGAGAGCCGGGTCGGACTGCCGAGTGCCTCAAGCTGGCCGGCTGCGTGCTTCAGTTCCATTCGGCGAGATTGCCTCTCTCCACCGGCATAGTCAACCATATTTCTAGCATAGTCGAAATATAAAGAAGTGCATGGCTTCCCCCGGCTGCGACTGGGGCTACGGGAGGGAGTCCGGAAACCAAGGGCGCATTGCCCCGAGCGCGACTACCCGGAAGGGTTGTTGGGGAGGATCCAGCTATTCTTAATATTGTGGAAAGCCAGCACGCGTAGGCTGGTGCGTCGGCCGGATCTGCGCGAAATGTCGTCTTCAGGGAATAACGCCGGAGCTGATCAGCCCGCTCTGCGGTTGCGGATATCGGCTTGGCTCGCCGGCGCATCGCTCGGCCCTGGCTGCATTGTCGCATTGGGCTACTTGGTGCTCGGCGGCAGGCGTATCGACGTTCTAAGCGCAACCGCGATTACGACTGGCCTGATCTGCCTCTCGCTGATTCTTCTCGCCCGTGCCATCGCCGGGCCGGTGAAGGCCGCGACGGCAATCCTGCGGCGGTTTGCAGCCGGTGAAACCGATCTCCGACTCGATGCGGAGAAGGGAACCGGGCATTTCCGTCGCCTCGCCGCGGTCGTGAATGCCCTCGCCGCCCGCGTCCAGGATCGCGAGCTGCAATACACGTTGGTGTCGGAAGCGACGGGCGACGTGATCTGGAAATGGGACGGGGCAACCGACCGCGTCAGCTGGACAGGCGAGCTACGGTCGCTGTTCGGCCTGCAGGCGGATCACTTCGAGGCCGATTCCGACTGGTGGCACGGACGTGTCCACCCGAAGGAGCGCGAGGAGATCGAGCGGCGCCTGTCCGCGGTCATGGAGGGCACGGCCCGGCATTGGTCGGAGGAATACCGCTTCCGGCACGAGGACGGCAGCTACCGATGGTTTTGGGACCGCGGCGTCATCGTCCGCGACGCGGACGGCAAGCCTGCGCTCTTTGTGGGCTGCATGACCGATATCTCCGACCAGCGGGCCGCCGAAGAGCGGGTGTGGCAGCTCGCCAACAACGACGAGCTGACGGGGCTGGCGAACCGAAAGGTGTTTCACGCCGAGCTCAATTCATTGCTGGAGGCCTCGGCGGCTGCGTGCGGAGCGGTGCTCCTCGTCGACATCGACCAGTTCAAGGACGTGAACGACAGCCTCGGCCACGCTGCCGGGGACGCCCTCCTGAGGGCTGTCGGCAACCGGCTCCGCGAAACCATCGGGGAGCGCGGCACCGTCTACCGGCTGGGCGGCGACGAGTTCGCCGTGCTGCTGCCGGGCTATGACGGCGATCGTTCCACGCGGCTGGCGACGGATGCCCTCGCCGGCATCCGCGCGCCGATGGAGGTGGCGGGCCGCAGCCTCAACGCACGGGCGACGATCGGCGTGGCCTCCTTCCCTCTCCACGGCCGCACCGCTGCCGAGGTGCTGCAGAATGCGGATCTCGCGCTCTACGAAGGCAAGGAGCATGGCCGGGACCAGGTCGTCTGCTTCGTCCCGTCCATGCGCGCCGCGCTCGAACAGCGCATCTCGCTTTTGCGGCAGGTCCGCCAGGGCATCGCCGACCGGCGGTTCGAGCCTTACTACCAGCCCATAGTCTCGCTGAAGGACGGATCGCTCCGCGGCGTGGAGGCGCTGATGCGCTGGCACCACCCCGAAACGGGGCTGTTGACGCCCGGCAGCTTCTTTGCCGCCTACGAGGATCCCGGCGTTGCACTTGAGCTCGGCGACCGTCTTCTGGAACGCGTGATTGCGGATTTTTGTATGCTCGACGGGGATGGCCTCGCCCCGCCCTACATCGCGATAAACGTGTCAAGCACGGTCTCCCGGTTGTCGGATTTCTCCCGACAGCTGATCGCCACCCTATCGCAGGCGGGAATGCCGCCGTCGCGGCTGGCGATCGAGCTTACGGAGACGCTGCTCTTCGGCGACCATGCGGAATCGATCGGCTCGACGGTCCGCGAGCTCCACGATGCGGGGATCCGCATCGCGCTGGATGATTTCGGCACGGGTTACGCCTCCCTGACGCATCTTCGGAAATTCCCCGTCGACGCCATCAAGATCGACCAGTCCTTCGTCCAGTCGATCGCCACGGATGCCGATGCCCAGGCGATCGTCTCGGCCCTGCTGGAGCTCGGCCGCCGCCTCGGCAAGGACGTCATTGCCGAGGGCGTGGAAACCGTGGAGCACGCAACGCTGCTGCGGGCCGCAGGCTGCCGGCAGGCGCAGGGCTTTTATTTCGCCCGACCCATGCCGGCATCGGCGTTGCGCGACTATATCCTGGCCGAGCGCAACGGCATCGAACGCCGCATCCGCGCCTGAACCCGCACCGGCGGCGGACGCGGCGATTTGCGACTCGCGCTACGCTGCTTCCGCCGGTTGTGCCTCATGGCGGGGCAGGAACAGCAGCCGGTCGCTGCCGGCGGTGATCTTCACCCGGTCGCCGTCGCGGACCTCGCCGGCGAGGATTTTTTCGGCGAGCGGATCCTGCACCTGCTTCTGGATCACCCGCTTCAGCGGCCGGGCGCCGTAGCCCGGGTCGTAGCCCTTGTCGGCCAGCCATTTGCGGGCGCTCTCGTCGAGCTCCAGCGCGATCTTCCGCTCCTCCAGGAGCTTTCTGAGCCGGCGCAGCTGGATCTCGACGATCGCCTCCATCTGGTTGCGCTTCAGCCGGTGGAACAGGATGACGTCGTCGACGCGGTTCAAAAATTCCGGGCGGAAATTGGCGCGCACCACCTGCATGACCTGGTCGCGCACGGCGTCGACGTCCTCGTCCTCGCGCAGATTGACCAGATATTCGGCGCCGAGATTGGAAGTCATGATGACCAGCGTGTTGCGGAAGTCGACGGTGCGGCCCTGGCCGTCGGTCAGCCGCCCGTCGTCGAGCACCTGCAGGAGCACGTTGAACACGTCGGGATGCGCCTTCTCGATTTCGTCGAAGAGGATGACCTGATAGGGCCGGCGGCGCACCGCCTCGGTCAGCGCCCCGCCTTCCTCGTAGCCGACGTAGCCGGGCGGGGCGCCGATAAGGCGGGCGACCGAGTGCTTTTCCATGTATTCGGACATGTCGAGGCGGACCATCGCGGTCTCGTCGTCGAACAGGAAGTCGGCGAGCGCCTTGGTGAGCTCCGTCTTGCCGACGCCCGTCGGGCCGAGGAACATGAACGAGCCGATCGGCCGGTTCGGGTCCTGCAGGCCGGCGCGGGCGCGCCGCACGGCGGTCGCCACCGAATGCACCGCCTCGGCCTGGCCGACGACGCGCCTGCCGAGCTCGTCCTCCATCCTGAGCAGCTTGTCGCGCTCGCCTTCGAGCATCTTGTCGACGGGGATGCCGGTCCAGCGGGCGACGACCTGGGCAATGTGCTCGGCGGTCACCGCCTCCTCCACCATGCCACCGCTGCGGTCCGCGGCTTCGGCCTCGCGGAGCTTTCGCTCCAGATCCGGAATGACGCCGTAGGCGATCTCACCGGCCTTGGCGAGGTCGCCGCGGCGCTGGGCCGCCTCCAACTCGTAGCGCGCCTGATCGAGCTGCTCCTTCAGCCGCGACACCGCGCTGAGCTTCTCCTTCTCGGCTAGCCAGCGCTGCGTGAACTCGGCGGATTCCTCCTCCAGATCGGCGAGCTCGCGCTCCAGCCGGGCGAGCCGGTCGCGCGACGCCTCGTCGGTCTCCTTGCTCAGCGCCTCGCGCTCGATCTTCAGCTGGATGATGCGACGGTCGAGCTCGTCGAGCTCCTCCGGCTTGGAATCGACCTGCATGCGCAGCCGCGACGCCGATTCGTCCATCAGGTCGATTGCCTTGTCGGGCAGGAAGCGGTCGGTGATGTAGCGGTGCGACAAGGTCGCCGCGGCGACGAGGGCCGAATCGGTGATGCGCACGCCGTGATGGACCTCGTATTTCTCCTTCAGGCCGCGCAGGATTGAGATCGTGTCCTCAACCGTCGGCTCGCTGACGAAGACCGGCTGGAAACGGCGGGCAAGGGCGGCGTCCTTCTCGACATGCTTCCGATACTCGTCGAGCGTGGTCGCGCCGACGCAGTGCAGCTCGCCGCGGGCCAGCGCCGGCTTCAGCAGGTTGGAGGCGTCCATCGCCCCGTCGGCTTTGCCGGCGCCGACCAGCGTGTGCATCTCGTCGATGAAGAGGATCACCTGCCCTTCCGCGGCGGTGACTTCCGAAAGGACGGCCTTCAACCGTTCCTCGAACTCGCCGCGATACTTGGCGCCGGCGATCAGCGCGCCCATGTCGAGCGCCAGGAGCTTTTTGTCCTTCAGCGATTCCGGCACGTCGCCGTTGACGATGCGGAGCGCCAGGCCCTCGACGATCGCCGTCTTGCCGACGCCGGGCTCGCCGATCAGCACAGGATTGTTCTTGGTGCGGCGGGACAGAACCTGGATGGTGCGGCGGATCTCCTCGTCGCGGCCGATCACCGGGTCGAGCTTGCCGTCGCGCGCCGCCTCGGTGAGATCGCGCGCATATTTCTTCAGCGCGTCGTAGCCGGATTCAGCCGACGCCGTATCGGCCGTGCGGCCCTTGCGGATCTCGTTGATGGCTTCGTTGAGCTTGGTCGGCGTCGCGCCGGCATCGGCCAGGATCTTCGCCGTCGCGGCGTCGCGTTCCATCGCCAGCGCCAGCAGCAGCCGTTCCACCGTGACGTAGGAATCGCCGGCCTTGTCGGCGATCTGCTCGGCGGTCGTGAAGACCTTTGCGAGCGGACCGGCAAGATAGAGCTGCCCCGAGCCGCCCGACACCCTTGGCAATCTCGCGAGCGCTGCTTCGGTCTGCGCCAAGGCGATCTTGGCATCGCCGCCGGCGCGCTGAATCAGGCCCGCCGCCATGCCCTCCGGATCGTCGAGCAGCACCTTCAGAAGGTGCTCGGGCGTGAATTGCTGGTGCCCTTGGCCGAGCGCGTAGGTCTGGGCGGACTGAATGAAGCCGCGCGCCCTTTCCGTATATTTTTCAATGTTCATTGCGTCACCCCTTTTCCGGCCCGGCAAGCGACCCGCAGCATCGCGCGACGGCCGAGTTCCGCTTGAATTTGGCCCCGCAAGGCGGCCAGGGGTCTGATATAGTGTGTCCTTTTTGCCACGCAATGCCGCTGCTCGCTGATTCTATGCTCTAGGGCGGCCGGGACCAGAGCGCGTTCACGTAAGACAGACCGGGAAGGAGGGGCGCATGGACGACGCGCGGGTGACCGCACTCTACCGGTATCCGGTGAAAGGCTTTTCCCCGGAGCCGCTCGACCGTGCGGAGATCGCCGCGGGCGGCACCATGCCTCACGACCGGGCCTACGCGATCGAAAACGGCCCATCCGGCTTCGATCCGCAGGCGCCGTCCTATCGTCCCAAGGCGCGCTTCCTGATGCTGATGCGCGACGAGCGAATGGCGACGTTCCGCACGCGCTTCGACGCGGCGAGCGGTACGCTGCGCATTTTCGCGAACGGCGTGCTGCAGGCGGAAGGTTCGCTTGATACCGAGGAAGGCCGACGGGAATTGGAGGCTTGGCTGGCCAAAGCTTTCCGCGGCGAGCTTCGCGGGCCGCCAAAAATCCTGGCGGCGGCGAACCATTCGTTCTCCGACAAGGCGGCCAAGGTATTGCACATGATCAATCTGGCGAGCGTGCGGGCGCTAGAGGAGCGGCTCGGCCGCCAAGTCGATCCGCTCCGCTTCCGGCCCAACATCGTAATCGACGGCGCGCCGGCTTTCTCGGAGCTCGAGTGGAAGGAGCGCGACATCCGCCTGCCGCAGCTGCGGCTGGAATTCGAGAGCCGCACGGGTCGCTGCGCGGCGACCAACGTCGACCCTTCGACCGGCCGCCGCGACATGGACCTGCCGCGCGCTCTGGAAGCGCTCTACGGCAATGCCGATTTCGGCATTTATCTCCGGGCGAAGCGAGCAGGCTGCATCGCCGTCGGCGACCTGATCGAGGCGGTTGCGCCGGCCCAGGACCCCCTGCCGCTCTGAAACGAAAGGCCGGCGCGCGGCCGGCCTGGGAAATCAGTCCGGGAAGGCGGCGAGTGCCGCGGCGCCGTCGGGCGTCGCGTCCTCCGGCACAGTCTCCGCGGCAGCGCCGTTCTCGGCGCGCGGCGGCCTGCCGCGACGGCGGCGCGGCGCCGGCGCCTCATCGGCACCCGAAATCACCGCTTCAAGAGCCTGCGGTCCTTCCGAAGCGCGCGCTGCCGGAGCCTGTGCTGCTTCTTGCGGCTGCGGCCGCAACGGCGCCTCGCGTTCGGCAGGGGCCTCGCCGACGGTCTCTACGGGCCGGTCGAACCGCTCGGGGGGCTCGCCACGGTAGGGACGGCCGCCGCGGTCCGGACGGTCGCCGCCGCGCTCGAACCGCTCCGGTCGATCGCCGCGGTCGGGCCGATCGGGCCGGTCTCCACGTGGCTCAAAACGCTGCTCGGGCCTGTCGCCCTGCTCGCCGCGTGGCTCGAAGCGCTGCTCCGGCCGGTCGCCGCGCTCACCGCGCGGCTCAAAACGCTGCTCCGGCCTGTCGCCCCGCTCCCCGCGATCCGGACGGCGGTCGAAACGGTCCGGCCGCGGACCGCGCCGGTCGTCCTGACCGCGCGGCCGCTCGTCCGGGCGCGGTTGGCGAGGCTGGAAATTCCGACCCTGGCCGTCGTCCTCGCCGGCCTCGAAGCGCTCCTCACCGTCATCGCCGGGAGGCGCGCCCTCGCCGTTGAATTCGAAGCGATCGCGGAAGCGGCCGTTCATCTGCCGGTCCTCGTCGTCGCCTTCTTCCGCATTGTCGCGGAACGGCGCCGGCTGGCTCTGCTGCAGCTGCGCCTGCGCGGCCATGACGATGCGATTGTAGTGCTCGGCGTGCTGGAGGTAATTCTCGACTGCGACGATGTCGCCGGCGGACTGCGCGTCGCGCGCCAGCGAGGTATATTTTTCGGCGATGTGCATGGCCGTGCCGCGCACTTTTACGTCCGGTCCGTTGGATTCGTAGCTCCGCGTCAGCGGATTCGGTCCCTTGCGGTTGTTGTTGTTACGACCGCGCGACCGACGATTCTGATTGTGCCTCATGAACCCGTTCTCTTGTTGACGGTACATTTCGCGCCCTCTGTTCACCCCTTGGAACAGGTCTCGGATTGCATTCCATGCTTCTTACCCGCCGGCCTCCACGAGTCTGGAGGTTAAGACGTCCGAGCGATGGCGACGCAAGCGAACCAGCTTTCGGCGAAGATTTCTGTTCTGCCGGAAAGGGGAATGCCCAATTCTCTTTGGCTTCAGCCCCGGTTCGCGACGCGACGCTAGCCTGATACGCCGAGTTTTCCAAGCGATATTTTCGCAGCCCTGCGTCGGATTGCCGACACAGACCAGCTTGCCGCCACCACCCGGCCGATGCCGGCGAGATCCTTGTGAACCGCAACGCCGCTGAAGCCCGCCGCCGCGCAGAGCGCCACAACGGCGTCGCTCTGGTCGTGTCCCACTTCGAAAGCCAGCAGCCCGCCTTCGGCGAGGAGCCGATCGGCACGTGCAAGGATGGTCCGATACGCGGCGAGCCCATCCGGGCCGCCGTCGAGCGCCGGCCGCGGATCGTGGTCGCGCACCTCCCGGTCGAGGCCAAAGATGGCCGCGCTCGGAACATAGGGCGGGTTGGAGACGACCACATCGAACGGCCCATCGGGCGCCGTCGCGAAATCAGCCTGCTCGAAGCGGATTCGTCCGGCGACACCGAGCCGGTCTGCGTTTTGCCTCGCTGCGCCAAGCGCATTCTCCGACAGATCGCTGCCGATTCCCCGCGCTTCCGGCAATTCGGTCAGGAGCGCGATCAGGATGGCACCTGAACCCGTGCCGAGATCGCAGATCGTGATTCGTGGCGGGAACCGGCGCCGCGCCTCGGCGATCACCGCCTCGACCAGCGTTTCGGTCTCCGGCCTCGGCACCAGGGTCGCCGCGTTCACTTGGAACGGCAGGCCCCAGAACTCCTTCTCGCCGAGGATGTGGGCCACAGGCTCGCCGTCGAGACGCCTTCTCAGATGGGCAGCGAAAGCAGCTTCCGCAAGGGCAGGAAGCCTCTCGCCGGCGCGGGCGATCAGCGCTGCCATGTCGAGGCCGGCGGCATCGGCCATGAGCAGCCGCGCGTCGAGGGCCGCGCTCGCGACTCCGGCCGCCTTGAGGGCGGCCCGCGCCGTCGCAAGGGCAGCGCCATAGCTGGTCACGAATCCTCGAACTCCGATAGTTTTCGCGCCTGGTCGTCGGCGATCAGCGCGTCGACGATCTCGTCGAGCGCCTCGCCCGAAAGCACCTTGTCGAGCTTGTAGAGCGTGAGGTTGATGCGATGGTCCGTCACCCGCGCCTGCGGGAAATTGTAGGTGCGGATTCGCTCCGAGCGGTCGCCGGAGCCGACCTGGTCCTTGCGATCGGCCGCGCGGGCGTCCGCCTGGCGCTGCCGTTCCATGTCGAACAACCGGGCCCTGAGAACCTGCATCGCCCGCGCGCGGTTCTGGTGCTGCGATTTCTCGCTCGCCGTGACGATGATGCCGGTGGGGATATGCAGGATGCGAACGGCGGATTCGGTGGTATTGGCGTGCTGGCCGCCGGCGCTGGAGGCGCGCGTCGTATCGATGCGGAGATCGTCGGGGCGGATCTCGACGTCGACGTCCTCGGCCTCGGGCAGCACTGCGACCGTGGCGGCCGAGGTGTGGATGCGGCCGCCCGCCTCGGTGGTCGGCACGCGCTGCACCCGGTGCACGCCGGACTCGAATTTCAGCCGTGCGTAGACGCCCGTTCCGCGCACCGCCGCGACGATTTCCCGATAGCCGCCCACCTCGCCCTCGCTCGCCGACAGCACCTCCAGCTTCCAGCCGTGCAGCGCCGCATGCCGCTCGTACATGCGGAAGAGGTCGCCGGCGAAGAGACCGGCCTCGTCGCCGCCCGTCCCGGCCCGGACCTCCAGGATGGCGCTGCGGTCGTCCGCCGCGTCCTTGGGCAGCAGCAGGAGGCGGAGCTCGCCCCGCAGCGCGTCAATGCGGGCGCGGAGCGCGACCCGCTCGTCCTCGGCAAGGGCGCGCATGTCGCGTTCCGTGGACGGGTCGGCGATCAGCCCTTCCATCTCGGCGAGCTCGCTCTCCACGCCGGCGAGCTCCCGCGCCTTCTCGGCGACGGGGTCGAGCTCGGAAAGCTCGCGCGACAGGCGGACATATTCGTCACGCTGGGGCCCCGCCGCGAGCATGGCCGTCACCGCCTCGTGGCGGTGGATGAGCGAGCGCAGGCGCTCTTGGGGGATGGCGGTGGACATCGCGCGGTCAGATGGGGACGCTGTGGGCCTCGGCCCAGGCCCGGAGCTCGCCGCGCATCTCCGAGGACGAGGCGCCCTCATCGATCAGGGTGTTCAGGCGATGGCTGATCGGCGCAAGATCGAGTGCGCGGATCATCGCCTTGACCGGGCCGATCGCTGCCGAGGCCATCGACAGCGAGCGGTAGCCGATCGCCGCCAGCGCCATCGCGTCGAGCGGCCGCCCGGCGATCTCGCCGCACAAAGTGGCGGTCTTGCCGGCCGCGCTTGCCGCCTCGGCAATCTTGCGGAGCGCCCGCAGAAACGCCGGGCTCAGCGGATCGAAGCGTCCGGCCAGGCGCGCATTGCCACGGTCGCTCGCCGTCATGAACTGCATGAGGTCGTTGGAGCCGACGGAAACGAAGTCGACGACGCGCAACAGCTCGTCAAGCTGCCAGAGCAGCGCCGGCACCTCGATCATCGCGCCGAGCACCACTTTCTCGGCCGCGGCATGGCCGTGGCGGGCGAGGTGGGTGCACTCGCGTTCGATGATGGTTTTGGCGCGCTCGAACTCGGCGATCTCGGTGACCATGGGAAACATCAGACGGAGCTCGCGCCCGGCGGCGGCTTTCAGGAGCGCGCGCGCCTGCGTCCTGAGCAACGCCGGCCGATCGAGCCCGAGGCGGATCGCCCGCCAGCCCATTGCGGGATTCTCCTCCTTCTGCGCGCGCAGATACGGGAGCACCTTGTCGCCGCCCACGTCGAGGGAGCGGAAAGTCACCGGCTTGCCGTTCGCCGCATCGAGCACCTGCGCATAGAACCCCTGCTGCTCGCCAAGCCGCGGGAAGCTCGACGCGACCATGAATTGCAGCTCGGTGCGGAACAGGCCGATGCCGTCGGCGCCGGATTCCTCCAGATGCGGCATGTCCATGATCAGGCCGGCGTTCATATGCAGCGCGATGGCAACGCCGTCCTCGGTGATGGCGGGCTGCTGGCGGAGCTGACGGTACTGCTCCTGCCGGCGGGCGCGGAAGCGGACCTTGTCGGCATAGGCGGTTTCGATGTCCGGCGGCGGGCGGAGATGCACCTCGCCGAGATCGCCGTCGATGATGATGGGATCGCCGGCTTCCGCCAGCGCGACGACGTCGTCGAGCTGGCCGGCGGTGGCGATCCCGAGGGCGCGGGCGACGATGGCGACGTGGCTGTTCGCGCCGCCCTCTTCGAGCGCCAGCCCGCGCACCCGCTCGCGGTCGTAATCGAGGAGCTCCGCCGGACCCATGTTGCGGGCCACGATGACGGCATCCTCCGGCAGATCGCCGGCAAAGGGGCCGTGAGCGCGGCCCATCAGCTCGCGCAGCAGCCGGTTGGCGAGGTCGTCGAAATCGTGCAGACGGTCGCGCAGGAACGGGTCCGTCTGGCGGGTCATGCGGGCGCGCGTGTCGCTTTGCACCTTCTCCACGGCCGCCTCGGCGGTGAGGCCATTCTTGATCGCCTCCTGCAGCCGCCGCGTCCAGCCGCGGTCCTCGGCGAACATCTTGTAGGCTTCGAGGATCTCGCGGTGCTCGCCCGCCCCGGCCTCGGCGCCGCGCGCCAGGAGGTCGTCGACGGAGAGCCTGAGGCTCGCCATTGCCGCGTCGAGCCGCTTCAGCTCGAGATCCACGTCCTCGGCGATGAGGTCGGTCACCACAACCCGCGGCTCGTGCAGCACGACATGGCCGAGCGCAATCCCTTCGGCGAAGGCAGCCCCCTTCAGGTGCACCGGCCGGTTGACGTCGAGGTCGGCGCCCGGGATGGAGATATCCTCCATCTCGCCGGACGCGAACATTTCCGCCAGCACCATGGCGGTGGTCTGCAGGGCCTCGACCTCCTCCTCGACATAGCTGCGGTGGGAGCGGTTCTGCACGACCAGCACGCCGAGCGTGCGGCCGGCGCGCAGGATCGGCACGCCGAGGAACGAGTGATAGATCTCTTCGCCGGTTTCCGGCAGGTAGGCGAAGGCGGGGTGGGACTGCGCGTCGGGAAGGTTGAGCGGCCGCGCCTCTTCGGCGATGAGGCCGACCAGGCCGCGGCCGACCGTCAGCGTGGCACGGTGGACGGACGTCGGCTTCAAGCCCTCCGTGGCGTAGAGCTCCAGCACGTTGTCGGCCCTGAGCACATAGACGGAGCAGACCTCCGCGACCATGTTGGACGCGATCAGCCTGACGATCTTGTCGAGCCGCTCCTGGGCGCCGATCGGCTCCGCCATCACCTCGCGAAGCTTCCGCAGCAGAACGCGCGGCCCGAGCGCCCCTCGGGTTAAAGCCACCCTGACCTCCTAGCGCAGCGGACCCGACAAACGGCCCGCGCCGAACCCCTCAGGTCTTGTCGAGTTCGTATATTGAATGGAGCGTGCGCACGGCAAGCTCGGTATAGGCGGCGTCGATCAGGACGGAGATCTTGATCTCCGAGGTGGTGATCAGCTGGATGTTGATGCCGCGCGAGGCGAGCGCCTGGAAGGCCATGGCGGCCACGCCGGCGTGGCTGCGCATGCCGATGCCGATCACCGAGACCTTTGCCACGTCGCTGGAGCCGGAGGCGCTTTCCATCGTCACCGTCCCCTTCAGCCCCTCGATCAGCGCCATGGAGCGCTCGAAATCGGCGGTCGGCACGGTGAAGGTGATGTCGGTGGTGCGGCCGTCTTCCGAGATGTTCTGGACGATCATGTCGACGTTGATGGCCGTCTCGGCCAACGGGCCGAAGATTGCCGCGGCGACCCCGGGCCGGTCCTCCACGCCGCGGAGCGTGATCTTGGCCTCGTCCCTGGAATAGGCGATGCCGGTAACGAGCTGCTTTTCCACGATCTCGTCCTCGTCGCAAATGAGCGTTCCGACGGGCTCCCCGTCGGCAATTTTGTCGGGGTCCTCGAAGGAGGAGCGCACGAACGTGCGCACCCCGTGCACCATGGCGAGCTCGACGGAGCGCACCTGCAGGACCTTGGCCCCGAGCGAGGCCATTTCCAGCATTTCTTCGTAGGCGACCTTGTCGAGCCGCCGCGCCGCCGGGACGATGCGCGGGTCCGTCGTATAGACGCCGTCGACGTCGGTATAGATGTCGCAGCGCTCCGCCCCGATCGCCGCCGCGACCGCCACCGCGCTGGTGTCGGAGCCGCCGCGGCCGAGCGTCGAGACGCGGTTCTCCGCCGTCAGGCCCTGGAAGCCGGCGATCACCGCCACCTGGCCCTGGGCGAGGCGCTCGATCAGCATGTCGGCGCGGATGTCGCTGATGCGCGCCGCGCCATGCGCGGCGTCGGTGCGGATGGGGATCTGCCAGCCGAGCCAGGAGCGGGCGTCGATGTCCATGTCCTGCAGGGCGATGGCCAGCAGCCCCGCCGTCACCTGCTCGCCGGAGGCGACGACGGAATCGTATTCGCGCGCGTCGTGGAGCACCGAGGCCGAGCGGCACAGCGCCACCAGCTTGTTGGTCTCCCCCGCCATGGCCGAGACGATCACCGCCACCTCGTGGCCATGCCCGATCTCGCGCCGCACATGCCGCGCCACGTTGCGGATGTGCTCGATGTCGGCGACGGACGTTCCGCCGAATTTCATGACGAGACGGGCCATAAGGATTTTCGGGCTGGCGCCGGAGATTTGGCGGGTTTTGTCGAAGGGACGCCGGCGAAGCACGGCGCCGCGGCTCTTTATCGGCTTCCGCCTGTGCGGGCAACCGCCGCTCCCGTAGGCGCGCAGTCCCGGCCGACGGCCGCCGCTTCACGGGACTTTGTTTGACGACGAAGCAGCGGCGGACCACATGACGCTTCGAGCTCCTCTCGAGCTGCTTGGAGAGATCGCCATGCACAGGGTCGCGGTCATTGTCGGAAGCATCCGAAAGGATTCTATCAACAAGAAGCTGGCGGGGGCGCTGGAGAAGCTCGGCGACGGCAAGCTCCAATTCGACCGCGTCAGGATCGACGACCTGCCGCTGTTCAACCAGGACGACGAGAGCAACCCTACGCCGGAGGTGCTGCGCTTCAAGGGCCAGATCGAGGCGGCCGACGCGGTGCTCTTCGTCACGCCGGAGCACAACCGCTCCATACCGGCGGCGATGAAGAACGCCTTCGACTGGGCGACGCGGCCCTACGGCAAGAGCGCGTTTCGCGGCAAGGGCGCCGCCGCAGTCATCGGCACCTCGCGCGGCAACATCGGCACCGCCGTCGCCCAGCAGCACATGAAGACGATCGCTGCGCCGCATTTCGCGGCTCTGCTCGGCCGGCCCGAGGCCTACGTCACCTTCAAGGACGATCTGATCGCCGCCGACGGCACGATTGCCGACGAGAAGACGCGCGCCTTCCTGCAGGGTTTTGTCGACCGCTTCGCCGAGCTGATCGCCGCGCTCGACAAGGGCTAGGAGCCCGGAGCGGGGGGTCCCGCTCGCAGCCTTGCCGCGGCGGTGCCTCGCCGGAATGCGACCGAGCAACCCGCGCGAGGATGGCCTGTTCTGATCGGTTCGGCGCCTGCTCGTTATAGAGCATGTGCATGTTCGACATGTGTTCGGAATCGAGGATTTTCGCGGAAAACTGAATGGCAACGGGACGATATAGGAATTGTTTCACGTGAAACATCGCGGCGCGGGGAGGTCGAGCATTTTCTGCCGGGCCGGTCGATTCCGGCAGGCGCCATTCGACGTAAGGGTGAGGCGAAGAGCCGGCTCGACCCGGATGGAGAGCGACCATGCGTTTCATGATCATCGTCAAGGGGAACGAAGACACCGAAGCGGCCAAGATGCCGCCGCAGGAGATTTTCGACGCCATGGCGGACTATCACGAGGAGCTCGCCCAGGCCGGCGTGCTCCTCGACGGCAGCGGGTTGCAGCCGACCTCGAAGGGCTGGCGCATCCGCTATACGGGAGACAAGCGCAGCGTGACCGACGGGCCGTTCACCGAGGCGAAGGAGCTTGTCGCCGGCTATACATTGATCCAGGTGAAGTCGCGCGAGGAGGCGATGGAATGGTCGAAGCGCTTTCCCAAGCCGCTGGTGGAGAACTGCGAGATCGAAGTCCGCCAGCTCTTCGAGCTTGAGGATTTCAGAGAGTTCGAGGGGACCGAGCGGCTCCGGGAGATCGGCATCTCGACGGAGAAATAGCCCCGGATATTTTGCCTCGCGTGTCGATCTGGCGAAGCGTCGTTCGTCGAGGGTGTGGCAGCGCCCGATGGTAGGCACTGCGGATAGGAGCAACGACAATGCGGTTCATGGTGATCGTCAAGGCCAACAAGGATTCCGAGGCGGGCGTGCTGCCGAGCAAGGAAATGCTGACCGAGATGGGCGAGTTCAACGAGGAGCTGGTGAAGGCCGGCGTGATGCTGGCCGGCGAAGGCCTTCAGGCAAGCTCGAAGGGCGCGCGCGTGCGCTTCGACGGAGACAAGCGGACGGTGATCGACGGCCCCTTCACGGAGTCTAAGGAGCTGATTGCCGGCTTCTGGATCTGGCGGGTCAAATCGCTTCAGGAGGCGATCGACTGGCTGAAGCGCGCGCCCTTCAAGGAGGGCGAGGTGGAGATACGCCAGGTCTTCGAGGCCGACGATTTCGGCGAGGATTTTACGCCCGAGCTCCGCGAGCAGGAGGAGCGGATGCGCGCCCAGTCCGGCATGGCCGAGAAGCGCTGACGCACCCGACGGACAAGCGGCGTAGCGGCGCAGCCCGGATGGAGCGGCAGCGAACTCCGGGGTGATGTGGTTAGCGGCACCCCCGCATTCCGCTCCGCTTCATGCGGGCTACGATCCTGGGCCGCAATAGCTTGAATGCCGGGAGCGAAAATGGTCTGACCGGTAGCCGTGACGGCTACCGAGACACATCGTGCCATCGACGCAGTCTGGCGGATCGAGAGGGCGAAGCTCATCGCCGGCCTTACGCGGATGGTCCGCGACGTCGGGATCGCGGAGGAGCTTGCGCAGGATGCTCTGGTCGCGGCGCTGAAGCAGTGGCCCGCATCGGGCATCCCGGACAAGCCGGGCGCCTGGCTCATGGCAGCCGCGAAGCATCGTGCGATCGATCATTTCCGCCGCAACAAGCTCCTCGAACGCAAGCATGAAGAGCTCGGCCGCGAGCTCGCTGTGGAGGAGGCGGTCACGCCGGATCTCGATGCAGCGCTCGACGACGAGGTCGGCGACGAACTCCTTCGCCTCATCTTCATTGCCTGCCATCCGATCCTGTCTCCCGAGGCGCGCGCCGCGCTCACCCTCCGCCTGCTCGGCGGCCTGACGGTGGCGGAGATCGCCCGGGCCTTCCTGGTCCCCGAGCCGACAATCCAGCAGCGCATCGTCCGCGCCAAGCGGACGCTTGCCGAGGCGCGGATACCCTTCGAAGTGCCGCGCGGCGAAGAGCTCGCCGCCCGCCTCGCGTCGGTGCTTGCGGTCGTCTACCTCATCTTCAACGAGGGCTACGCGGCAACCGCCGGCGAGGACTGGATGCGGCCGCAGCTCTCCGACGAGGCGCTCCGCCTCGGCCGCATTCTGGCCGGGCTTGCGCCCGCGGAGCCGGAGGTGCACGGCCTCGTCGCGCTGATGGAGATCCAGGCGTCGCGCTTCGGGGCGCGGACCGGCCCGTCGGGCGAGCCCGTGCTTCTGCTCGACCAGAACCGCGGGCGCTGGGATCAGCTCCTCATCCGCCGCGGCCTCGCCGCACTACGGCGTGCCGAGGCGCAGGCGAGCGCGCTCGGCCAGCCCCCGGGCCCCTACACTTTGCAGGCCGCCATCGCCGCCTGCCACGCGCGGGCGGGCAAAGCCGACGCGACGGACTGGCCGCGCATCGTCGAACTTTACGAGGCCCTTGCCCAGGTGGCGCCGTCACCGATCGTCGACCTCAATCGCGCCGTGGCGCTCGCCTTCGCCGTCGGTCCGGCGGCGGCTCTTGAGCTCGTCGACGCGCTGACCTCGGAGCCGTCGCTCAAAAGCTATCACCTCCTGCCGGGCGTGCGCGGCGACCTCCTCGATAAACTCGGCCGGCACGAGGAAGCCCGCGGCGAGTTCGAGCGCGCCGCATCGCTCACCCAGAATGCCCGCGAACGCGCCCTGCTCCTCGCCCGGGCCGCCGCCTGCGGCAGCGGGTGTGCGCAAGTGGAGGGAATGCGATGATCGAGCGGGATCTCTTCGCGATGTGGGCGCCGCGGCTCCTCAGCGTGTTGCGTATCGTCGCCGCGCTTCTCTTCCTGCAGCACGGCACGGCGAAATTCTTCGGCTTCCCCGATGTGGAATACCTTGCCGGCACGCCGGTTCTGTCGCTCTTCGGCATAGCCGGCGTGCTGGAGGTCGTTGGCGGCATTCTTCTGGCGCTCGGCCTGTTCACCCGCCCAGTCGCCTTCATCCTCTCCGGCGAGATGGCCTTCGCCTATTTCCTGGAGCATGCGGAGGTGAGCTTCTTCCCGCTCCTTAATCAGGGCGAGTCGGCGGTGCTCTACTGCTTCCTCTTCCTCTATCTCGCCGCCGCCGGCGGCGGGGCCTGGAGCCTCGACGCGCTGCTCCGGCGGAGGCGGGGCCCGAGCGGCTAGTCCTGCCCGCCTCAGTCGCGGGTCTGCCACAGCCTCAGCGTGGTCGCCTCATTCGCCGGAACCGGCTCCAGCCACGCGACCGTCTCGCCAGCCAAGAGCCGCGCGAGAAGGCCGTCAGGCGCCTCCGCCCCGCTGAGCGCGGTCTCGCGCGACGTCGTGCAGATGGCGATGTAGTCGACGCCGCGCGCCGCGATGATCGCCCGCGCGTCGTCCGGCGCAATGCCTAAGGCGCGAATGGCGTCGAGGATCGCCTCGCCGCCGCGATGGTACGGGGCCGCGACGGCGGAATGTTTCGACAGGGCGAGCACCGCGGATCCGTAGAAGACCGGCGCGAGCACCTGGCCGGCGGGCACCTCTGCCAGCAGATCTCGGGCGGACGCGTCGAGGCAGTCCGTCTGGGCGGCACTGAGGCCGGCCAGTGCAGCTGGCGGGACATCGGCCCGTTCGATCGGCTCGATCCCGGTGGCGAGCGCCAGCGCCCGAATGGCGACCCAGCCCCCGGCGAGATGGACGAGGGGCATGGCAAGGACGAACGCGCCGATCAGCGGCAGCGCGTGCCGGAGCGGCCGGAGCGACGCGATCCGGCGCCGCGCGGCGATGTCCGCCAGCCAAGCGCCGAGCACCGGGATAGCGAGCGCATTGCCGGCCGGCAGCGTGCGCACCTGCCAAAAACTCATAACGATGGCGAGCGCGATGAGGCAGCCCGGCAGCGCCCAGAGCAGCGCGCTTTCGCCAGTTTCCCTCCAGGCGCCGCGAAGCGCCACGGCGAGCGCAATCAACGGGGCCCCGAGCATGCCGATCGCGCTGACCGGCTCGCGCGGCGCGAAGGCCAGGAGCGGCTGCGCCTCCGCGATGGTGGAAAGCCACAGCGCCCGCAGCTGCGGCGACACTGAGCCATACGGACCGGCAAGGCATTCCGGCGATACGAGGAGGACCGTCGCGCCCGTTGCTGCAGCAAGAACGCCGAGGCCGAGGAGCCGGGAAGCGGCGCCGGACCTCGCGCCGAATGTTGTCGCAAGCACGACCACGCCACAGCCGCCCGCGGCTGCCGGCAGCGCGTAGGCCCAGGACAGCGCGTCGCAGGCCAGCGCAGCCTCCGGCGGGGCGACGGCAAGGGTGAGGGCGGCTGGCGCGAGGCCGATCCCCAGGCCGAACAGCGACGTGAAGCGCGCACCCTCGCCGGTCGCCGCCCAACGGAGCCCGATAAATGCGCCGACCAGAGCGACATAGGGGAGCATCTCCAGCCCGATGGCGAGCGACAGTGCCGAGAACAGCCCGGCGGCGAGGCCGCAGATGGGCCGGGCAGGCAGCCTGAGCGCCATGGCGAGCGTCGCCATCAGCAGGACCAGCTGCGCGTTGTGGTGATCGATGCTGGTCGGCAGGAACAAGAGCAGTGGCGCGAACGAGGTGAGCGACAAGAGGAGCGGCGGCAGGGCGGCGGCGCGGCCACCGAGCGCCCTCGCTGTGGAAAGCGCGGCAGCCATCAGGCCGAGGAGGAGGAGCAGCGGCCAGATCGCCGTCGCGAACGCCTCGCCATCGCCGAACAACGAGCCAAGCAGCACCAGGCCGGCGAGCGGCGCATCGATCAGCCGCGACCAGTGCATGGAGATACCGTCGGGCGGGTTGAGGCGATGCTGGACGAGGTCGAACCAGCCCTGGCCGGCGAGCAGGTCGCGGACCTGCACGAGCCGCATCAGGCTGTCGGGGTCATGTCGCTGGAACAGGCCGGGATTGAGGAGGTGGGCGGCTAGGGCGGCTCCGGCGAAGGCAAGCCAGAAGATGAGCAGGAGCGCCCATGGGGCAGGCTCTTTGCTCATATCGCCGGCGGCGCGGGTCGAAAACGTCTCGGCGGCACTCATCCGGCGGGTCCGGCGCTCCGGTGAACGCAAAGCCGGGCGAGGATTAGCCGCTAAAGCTGAAGGGAGTGTTTCCTCCACTTGAATCGCGGGAGTGGTGAAGGGCGGACCGGAGGCAAAATACCTGTTCGGCGGGTGTCGTGTTCGCCTTGGCGCGCCAAGCAGCCGTTGGGGATCGCCTCAGCCTCGGTCAGCCACCGGCCTGCCAATTGCGGACCGCCTGCAGCGGCCACAGCAGCATGATCACGTTGAGCGCAAGGTTGTCGCGGATCATGAAGCCGGTGAAGAGCTCGAATGCCAACGCGACGGCGATCGTCAGCCAGATCGGCAGGCGCATGGCAATGAAGAAGCCCAGCACCATGAACGCCATGTCGCTCGCCGAGTTCAGCACGCTGTCGCCGTAATAATCGAGCGAGATCGTCGCCTCGCGGTAGCGGTTGATGATGAAGTCGGTGTTCTCGACGATCTCCCAGGCGGCCTCGACGACGATCGCGATGATCAGCCGCCCGCCGAGCGAGACCCGCCGCGCGAACAGCCAGAGCAGCCCGAAGAAGATGAAGCCGTGAATGACGTGCGATGGCGAATACCAGTCGGAAAGGTGCTGGGAGTTTTCCGGGCTGACGACGATGCCGTGCCAGAGCTTCACGTATCCGCATTTGCAGATCGGCTCGCGGCCCATGACGAGGAGGATGAGGGCGGCCACGGCGATCACGCCGATGGCGACCGCGACATGGCGAGCGGAGACGCCCGGGTAAGATGTCTCTCCGTCGTAGATTGCACTTTTCATCGCTGCGCCCATGCTCATCCCAAGAATCCTGACGCGGCGAGGGGGGAGCCGGGTCGGAGCCAAGGAGCCGCCGCGGCTGGTAGGTGACGTAGCCGCGATCAGGCGACCTTGCCGACCTTCCGCTCCAGCGATGCCAGCAGGGCAAAGACCTGGTCGCGCGGCACGGCCGGGCTGAAGAGATAGCCCTGGCCTTCGCTGCAGCCTGCAGCCCGGACCATATTGAGGTCCTTCTCCGTTTCCACGCCTTCCGCGACTGTCGTCATGCCAAGCGAACGGCCGAGATGCACGATGGTCTGGATGATCGCGCCCGCCTGCTCGCCCTGACTTGCCGAACTCACGAAGGCCCTATCGATCTTGATCCGGTCGAAGGGATAGTTGCGGAGGTAGCTCAGCGACGAGTAGCCGGTGCCGAAATCGTCCATGGCGATCTCGATGCCCAGGCTCTTCAGCCGCTTCAGGATATCGAGCGTGCCCTTGTTGTCGGTGATCAACAGCGATTCGGTGATCTCGACGACGAGGCGGTCCGGCCGCAGCGATGCCGCATGGAGGGCATCGATTATATCCTCGGTAATGTCGCCGTGGGCGAACTGCGCCGCGGAGAGATTGACCGAAACTTTCAGGTGCGCCGGCCAGCGTACCGCGTCGCTGCAGGCTTGGCGCAGCACCCAGCGGCCGATCTCGGCGATGAGTCCGGCGTCCTCGGCGATCGGAATGAAGATGCTGGGGGGCACCGAACCGCGCACCGGATGCTTCCAGCGCAGGAGCGCCTCGAACCCGGTGACTTTCATCGTGCGCAGATGCACGACCGGTTGGTAATGCAGGTCGAACTGGCCCGCCTCGAGTGCCTGGCGCAGATCGCGCTCCATGGCGTGGCGGCTGCTCAACCGCTCCTCCATCTCCGGTTCGAAGAACCGGAAGGTACGGCGGCCTTCCGCCTTGGCGGCATAGAGCGCAAGATCGGCGTTCTTCAGCAGGACATCGGGATCGTCGCCATGAGTGGGCGAAAGGGACACTCCCAGGCTGCCCGTTACATAGACGAGCTCGCCACTCAGCTGGAACGGCTTGCGCATTGCCTCGACGAGTCGTTCGGCAAGGCCCTCGGCTTCCTCCGCTAATTCGATAGACGGCTGCAGTATGGCAAATTCATCGCCTCCGAAGCGCGCCACCATGTCGGTTTCGCGGATGCAGGCGGTGAGCCGTTCGGCCGCCGCGCAGAGCAGCGCATCGCCGACGGGATGGCCGAGCGTATCGTTCACTTCCTTGAAGTTATCCAGGTCAACGCACATCACGGCGAGCATGCGGCCGGTCGCGGCGGATTCCTCGATGGCCTGCTGTATGCGTTCGCGGAACGCATAACGGTTGGGAAGGTTGGTGAGGCCGTCATGGCGCGCCATATGGATGATGCGCGCCTGGGCGCGCCGCTGTTCTGTGACGTCTTCGAACGTCGCAACCCAGTCGCCATCAGGCATCGGGCGCTGCGAGACGGCAATGACGCGCCCGTCCGAGAATTCCGTCTCGAAGGCGGCGGCGCGCGCGCCGCCGATATTCTCGCTGAGCCTGGCCGCGAGCTCGGGCGTCATGTCGCGCAGCGACCTGTCGCTCTCGACGCCGGCCAAAGTGTCCGGCCGCGGCAGATCCCGGACGTGGAAAAGATGCTCGAACTGCCGGTTGAAGACGATCGGCCGCAACGCCGCATCGAACATGCAGAGGCCCTGCGACATATTGTTGAGGGCGGCGTCAAAGAGCATGTTCTGCTCCTGCAGCGCGTTTTCCTTCTGGACGAGAAGCGAGTTCTGCCGACGCAGCCCGTCATTAGCCGTTTCTATCGTCTCGTTCGCAGCCGCCAGCTCGGCCGCGGCACGCTTCAGGTCGCCGGTCGTGGCGCTGAGCCGGTCATGCGCGCGCATCAGCAGGCGATTGTGCCACATCATGACGAGGCCCAGGCAAAGGCCGCAGATCATCAAGCCGAAGGTCAGGCTGGAGAACTGCCAGTGGAGGCGCACGAGTTGCGCATGATCGCCTGCCGCGAGAGCGGCGACATAGCGATTGGCTTGTGACGCGAATCCGATCAGCTCCTTTTCGAGCGGCTTGAGGAGAGCAAGGGGCTTGTCCGCATCAAGGTCGAGATCCGCGCTCGCCATGATCGGATCGACAGCGGCAATCACCTCCTTGAAGATGTTGAAGATCCGCCGATGCTCGGGGTCCATGTCGATGAAACGGAGGAACTGGCCGTTGCTAAAGACCTCGAAACGGTTGACCAGGATGTCGAACCGGAGCTTCGCATCGTCAAGATTGGCCTGCGTCGGGGCGCGGTCGAACTGCATCAGCGACATTTGCAGCCGCGCAAACTCGATGGCTGCCTGACCGGAATCGTAGGCGACGTTATAGCGAAGGATCTTGTCGAGCGCCTGCTGCCGTTCGCGGATTACGCCGGACGTGTAGATGCCGGCCACGACCAGTGCGGTGATCGTGACCAACAGGCAGGTTTGGATGACCTTGGTAAATTTCATACCGGCCCTGCGAAGCCGCCGCCGGCATTACTGGACTGCAAGCTCCTTCACCTGCCAGGCTGAGCGGCTGTAGTACTTGTCCGTGGCGAGCTCGGGATCGCTGTCGTAGGGGTAGACGATGAAGAGTGGCCCCTTGTCGCGGATGGGCATGTATTCGCCGTCCCGCTTCAAGGCCAAAATCACGTCGTACTGGTCGAAATCCGCCATCGGAATCGTGCTGGCATAATCGTTGAGCGCCGTCGCCGTAACCTCGGTTCCGGTCGCGCCGACAGCCTCCATGAGGGCCTTCATCGGCACGCCTTCGAATTCCACGACCTGCTCGTACCAAGGCGTCATGGTCGTGAGCGTCGTGGTGCCGAGCGCCTCCAGCATCTGCCGGTCGAAGCGGGCGACCGCGCCGTCATTGGTGTTGGCGATATTGCCGCTGATGGTCAGAATCGGCTCGCCCTGCGGCTTGTCGAGCGGGGCAGCTGCGGCTCCGAGCACGCTCGCGGCCATAAATGCGGCAACCGCAAGTGGACGAATAAATGTGGCGTTCATGACGATCTCCGATCGTTGTGGGGGCATGCAGGCATCCAGGAAGGGAATTTTTCCGCCCCGGCCCGCTAAGAAAGATTTACCACCTGACTCTGAGCGCAACTTTGCAGATTCGTTGTAAAGATCGGGTAAACGTCGCTACCCTGGCGATTGTGCAGGACTCAAAGCCGGTCGGAGATCCGCCCCCGCCAGACGGCCAGAGTGACGAACGCCCGTCGCAACCAGGTGGGGAAGGGCATGGCCGGGATCGGTATTTCGCTAAAGGCGACGAGCCGTTCCGGACGGCCGAGAGACGCCTCGGCGAGAAGTTTTCCGAGCAAGGGCGCGAGCGCCACGCCCTGCCCGGAATATCCGCCCGCCGCGAAGACCGCGGGAGCGATCTCCCGCACGAACGGCAGACGCGGCAGCGTCACCGAGACGACGCCCCCCCAGCCGTGCGCGAGCGGAGCTTGCGCGAGCTGCGGGTAGATTTCCAGGAGGTGCGGGCGCACGAAGGATCTTACGTCCGCGGGAACGCGGCCGGCGCTGCTCTCGCCGCCGCCGAAGATGAGCCGGCGATCCGGCGTCTTGCGCCAGTAGCGCACCACGAAGCGGCTGTCGGCCGCCGATTCGCCGCCCGGCAGGATGGCGTCGCCCTCCGCCGCCGAGGGGCTCGGTCACCACGACGAAGCTGTTGACGCCGACGATCCTGCGGCGAGTGATGGCCTCGAAGTTGCCCGAGCGGCCGTTTGTGGCGACGATCACGTGGTCGGCGCGAATCTCGCCTTGCCCGGTGCGCACCACCGGGCCGCCCTGGCGGCCGAGCGAGACGGCCGGCGAATTCTCGTGGATGCGGGCCCCAAGCCCCGACGCGGCACGGGCGAGCCCGAGCGCGAAACGGTAGGGGTCGAGATGGCCGCCGCCGCGGTCGCGGATCGCGCCGGCATAAAGCTGCGAGCCGAGCGCCTCGGCCGTCTCGGCGCGATCCAGAAGGGTCACGAGGTCGTACCCATAACGGCCCGACAGAGCCTCCACGAGCGTGGCGGCCTCGTCCAGCAGAGCGGGCTTGTGGAGGGCCTCGATCACGCCGGCCCGGAGGTCGCAGGGAATGGCGAAGCGGACGATCAAGCCGCGGACCAGCGCCTTCGCCTCCTCCGCCATGTCCCAGAGCAGCTTGGCGCGCTCAAAGCCGAAGCGCCGCTCCAGCCAGAGCTGGTTCTGCCGCTGGCCGGAATGGATCTGGCCGCCGCTGCGGCCCGACGCGCCGTCGGCGATCCGGCCGGCTTCCAGCAGCACCACATCCGCACCGGCATCGGCGAGGTGGATCGCCGCGGACAGGCCGGTGAAGCCGCCGCCGACAATGCAGACATCGGCCTTGCGCGATCCTTCGAAGCGGCGCGAACTCCGGCACGTCGGAAACCGCAAGCCGATAGAAGGACGGCGGCAGCACGCGGGCCATGCAGTGCGGGCCGCTTCAGACGCTCAGCAGCAGATATTCGCGCTCCCAGGCGCTGATGACGCCCATGAAGGTCTCGTACTCGGTCTCCTTGATGGCGCGGTAGGTGCGCACGAAGCTCTCGCCGAAGATCTCGACGAGCTCCGGCGTGCTTTCCAGGAGCCGGACGGCGTCGAGGATGGAGCGGGGCAGCGAGATGCTCGGATCCGGGCTGGAGGCGTCGCTCGGGCGGTCCGGCGTGAGCTCGTGGACCAGGCCGAGATAGCCGCAGGCAAGCGAGGCGGCGATGGCCAGATAGGGGTTGGCGTCGGAGGAGGGAACCCGGTTCTCCACCCGCCGATTCTCCGGATCGGAGAGCGGCACCCGCAGCCCGACGGTGCGGTTGTCGTAGCCCCAGCGGACATTGATCGGCGCGCTCGTGTTGCGGATCAGCCGGCGATAGGAATTCACATAGGGCGCCAGCATGCACATCACGCTCGGCAGATAGGTCTGCATGCCGCCGATATAGGAGAGGAAGGCGGGCGTGAGCTCGCCGCCGCCGTCGGAGAAAACGTTCTTTCCCGTCTCGAGATCGAGCACGGAATGATGGATGTGCATGGCCGAGCCCGGCTCGCTGGCGATCGGCTTGGCCATGAAGGTCGCGTACATCTGGTGGCGGAGCGCCGCCTCGCGGATCGTCCGCTTGAACAGGAACACCTGGTCGGCGAGCTCGACCGGATCGCCGTGGCGCAGGTTGATCTCCATCTGCGCCGTGCCGTCCTCGTGCGCCAGCGTGTCGATCTCCAGGCCCTGCGCCTCGGAGAAGTGGTAGACGTCGTCGAACAGCTCCTCGAACTCGTTGACGGCGGTGATGGAATAGGCCTGGCGGGCGCGCTCCGGCCGGCCGGAGCGGCCGACCGGCGGCTCCAGCGGATAGTCGGGGTCGATGTTCGGCTTGACCAGGTAGAACTCCATCTCCGGCGCCACGACCGGCTTCACGCCGCGGTCGGCGTAGAGCTGCACGACCCGCTTCAGGACGTTGCGCGGCGCGATCTCGAAGGGCGTGGCCGTCCTTGTGGAAGGCGTCATGGATCACCTGCGCCGTCGGGTCGCTCGCCCAGGGCACCACCGCGAGCGTGGAGAAATCCGGGCGGAAGATGAGGTCGGAATCGGTGAGCCCCTCGGTGAAGGCCTCCTCGTCCTCCGGATATTCGCCGGTGATCGTCTGGGTGAACATGGAGGCGGGCAGCGTCATCGGGTTGCCGCCGAAGAATTTTGGCGTCGGCATCAGCTTGCCGCGCGCCACGCCGGCCTGGTCCGGGACGATGCATTCGACGTCGTCGATGCGGCGGATGCGGCACCAGAGGCGCGCCGCCTCCTCGTTGGCGGCGCCGCGGGCGACAGGCTGCTCGTCGGAGAAATCGCTGGTCAGGGTCATCGGCGACCTCTTAGCCGCTTTCCGGCGCGCCGCGAAGATGGGCCGCTCGTCCGTCACCTGCGAACATATGCGCGCCAAATCGTCCCCGCGGCCGTGAGGCCCGAGGCTATGCGGAACTCTGGTCCTCTTCGCCTGAGGAGGGAGGCGGGGCGCTCCAGGAGGCCTCGCGAAGAACAAAACAACAGTGGCGCTCGCTTAAAGCGCCCCGCTCGGCGGCTTGTCGCCCCTCAATCCACTCTCCGCCTGGCGGGCGCGCCTAACGCGGTTCCTCCAGGTTCACGGCCAAATCATCAATCGGCGGACCGGTCTTAGGGCGTATCGACATTCAGGATTCACGAGAGGATGGGGCGGTGATTCCTTGTGTTCCGGATCAGATGATTCGGAGCACGGGCCATGGCCAAGCGATACGAACTGTCGGAAGCACAGTGGCATCGAATCGAGCCGTTCTTGCCCGGCAAGGCAAGCGACCCAGGCCGGACCGCTGCGGACAACCGTAATTTCGTCAACGGCGTGCTGTGGGTGCTGCGCTCGGGGGCCCGATGGTCCGATCTGCCGGAGCGCTACGGTAAGTTCAAGAGCGTGCATAAGCGCTTCGCGCGCTGGGCGGCTAAGGGCGTCTGGGACCGTATCTTCGAGGATCTCACCAGAGATCGGGAGAACGATTACCTGATGATCGACACCACCATTGTCCGCGCGCACCAGCAGGCCGCGACTGGAAAAGGGGGGCTCAAAATCCGGCTCTGGGGCGCTCCCGAGGAGGGCTGAGCACCAAGATCCATCTTGCCGTCGATGGCCGCGGCAGGCCGGTCCGCTTCATCTTGACCGGCGGCCAAGTCAGCGATGTCACACAAGCTCACAATCTGATTGCCGGCTTCTCCCCGCTTCGGGTGATCGGCGACAAAGGCTACGACAGCCGAACCTTCCTCGATGCCGTCGAGGCTGTCGGAGCCGCAGCCGTGATCCCACCCCGAACCTGCAGCATGCGCCCTCGCGCCTTCGATCCGCACCTCTACAAGCAGCGCAACCTCATCGAGCGCACCGTCAACAAGCTCAAACAGTTCCGTCGCATCGCAACCCGATACGACCGCAATCCGGAAAACCTCAGGGCTTTCCTACACTTGGCTGCCGTTACAGTGTGGATCACCTGAATGTCGATTCAGCCTAGTGCCGGTCGGGCGGATGCATCGGGGCACCCCGGGACGCGCTCCGATCCGGCAGACCGAAACACGGCGCGGGCGCCGGCCACCCTTCCCGTGAACGCCGGTCGACACGGTCCCTCAAGAAGAGCGGCATCCCGGCCCTAGCACGAACGAAAGCGCCTGTCTAGGAATATTTTCTGGCAAGACGATTTGTGCAAAGGTGAGCTGTGCGTTTCCTCTCCCGGGGGGACGGGAGAAGTCGAGTTTCGAGCGGAGCGAGGAACCGGGTGAGGGTCGCCGCGCCTCGCTTCCACCACCCTCACCCGGTCGCTGGCGCGTCTCGGCCTCTCCCGTCCCCCCGGGAGAGGAGGGGGCCCGTGCTGCGGACGCTGGCCCTACGCCGAAGGGAGGAGAGGGCTTAGCCCTGCTTGACCACCACAGGCACCAGCAGGTCGCCCCAATAGCCGCCTTCGGCGTGGTGGCGGGCGGTGCGCTGCAGCTCCACGCTCAACCCTGACTCGACGCAGCGGACGACCGCCTGGTTCAGGCGGTGCAGGTCGTGGGCGAGGGAGCGGATCGCCGCCTGCTGCGGATCGGACATTTCCGACGTCAGCGCCTCGGCGCGTTGCTTCACGTTGGTCTGGATCATGATAGTCTCCTTCGGGCTTGCGGTCAGGCGGCCTTCTGCTTCTCTCGATCGTCCGCCGGCGCGGCGAACTGCGCTTCCTCGGTGGAGCCGGACATTGCGGTGGTGGAGGACAGGCCGCCGGAGATGGTCAGCGACACCGCGTCGAAATAGGAGGTGCCGACCTCGCGCTGGTGACGCATCGCGGTGTAGCCAAAAACCTCGGCGGAAAACTCCGCCTCCTGCAGCTCGGAATAGGCGGCCATCTGCCGGTCGCGGTAGCGCCGGGCGAGCTCGAACATGCCGTAATTCAGCTGGTGGAAGCCGGCCAGCGTGACGAACTGGAACTTGTAGCCCATGGCGCCGAGCTCGCGCTGGAAGCTGGCGATCGTCGCGTCGTCGAGGTGCTTTTTCCAGTTGAACGAGGGCGAGCAATTGTAGGCCAGCATTTTGCCGGGATGGGCGCGGTAGACGCCCTCGGCGAAGCGCCGCGCCTGCGCGAGATCGGGCTTCGACGTCTCGCACCAGATGAGGTCGGCGTAGGGCGCGTAGGCGACCGCCCGGGCGATGCACGGCTCCAGGCCGTTCCGCAGGCGGTAAAAGCCTTCCGCGGTGCGCTCGCCGGCGAGGATGAAGGGGCGGTCGCGCTCGTCGACGTCAGAGGTGATCAGCGTCGCGGCTTCGGCATCGGTGCGGGCGACGACCAGCGTCGGCACGCCCATGACGTCGGCCGCCAGCCGCGCCGCCGCGAGGGTGCGGATGTGCGCGGCGGTGGGAATGAGCACTTTCCCGCCCATGTGGCCGCACTTCTTCTCCGAGGCGAGCTGGTCCTCGAAATGGACGCCCGCCGCGCCGGCCTCGATGAAGGCCTTCATGATCTCGAAGGCGTTGAGAGGCCCGCCGAAGCCGGCCTCCGCGTCGGCAAGGATCGGCGCGAACCAGGTGTCGACCGAGCTCCTGCCCTCCAGCCTTTCGATCTGATCGGCGCGCTGCAGCGTTCGATTGATCTTTCGCACCAGCTCGGGCCCGGAATTGGCGGGGTAGAGCGACTGGTCCGGATACATCGCGCCGGCGGTGTTTGCGTCGGCGGCGACCTGCCAGCCGGAGAGGTAGATCGCCTTCAGCCCGGCGCGGACCATTTGCATGGCCTGATTGCCGGAAAGCGCGCCGAGCGCATTGACGAAATTTTCTTCGGCCAGGAGCTGCCACAG
This sequence comes from uncultured Alphaproteobacteria bacterium, assembly GCA_963846475.1. Classification (GTDB taxonomy): domain Bacteria; phylum Pseudomonadota; class Alphaproteobacteria; order Rhizobiales; family Afifellaceae; genus DASWJZ01. The sequence continues at coordinate 2,465,651 of CAWJVZ010000004.1, forward strand.
CCGATTGGCGCCGTGCTCCGCCAACGTGTGGCGGATCGCCAGCGAGCCGCGGAGCCGCTCCACCTCGGCAACCGAATAGGGCCGCTCGATGCCGCCGAAGCGGCCTCGGGCGCCGCTCGGGATGAGATCCTCGAATGTCGTCACGATATGCCCCGCAATGTCTCGCCTTGTGAAAAGCTTTTACATTGCGCCGCGAAAGTCCAGCGCCGCGCGCCGCTAACCATGCCGAATCAGGTCACGTTGTCAGGTCTTGCAAAGTGTCGCGAACCAGGATGTAAATTCTGTCACAGCGCCAGGAGATCGGCATGGCCGAGCGAAAAATCTTTGCAGGAGGGCGGGTCAAGCGGCTGCGGATGCGGCTCGGCCTCAGCCAGACGCAGATGGCGGCAGACCTCGGCCTGTCGCCGAGCTACCTCAACCTCATCGAGCGCGACCAGCGGCCGCTCACCGTCCAGGTGCTGCTGAAGCTGTCCAGGGTCTACGCGGTGGACGTCGCGGAGCTTTCCGGCGACGAACGGGCCGGCACGGTCGAGGTTCTCAGAGAAATCTTCTCCGATCCGCTGCTCGCCGGCGAGGTTGCCTCGCCGGCGGAACTGTCCGAGCTGGCCGAGGCGGCGCCGAACGCGGCGCGCGGCGTGACGCGGCTGCATGAAGCGTATCGGGAGGCGCTGGAGCGGCTCTCCGACCTGTCGCAGCGGATGGCGGCGGCGGGCGAGGCCCCGCCGGAAGCCGCGGCGCGGCTGCCTTACGGGCGGGCCGCTCGCCTATTTCGAGGAAGCGGGCCCCTGGTTCGCAGAGCTTGAGGAGGCGGGGGAGGGAGTGGCCGAACGGCTGCAGCCGCGCGACGACGCGGCCGCGGCGCTGAAGACGCATCTTCGCGAAAGCATTCGGGGTCGATACGCGCATCCTGCCGAGCCATGTCATGCCAGTCGAGCAGGCGCGCTACGACCGCCACTCGCTTCGCCTGTTCATCGCCGAGCGGGTGCCGCTCCTCGAACGGCCGTTCCTGTTGGCGCGGCAGGCGGCCCTCCTTGCCCATCGCGAGCTCCTGGAACGACTGGCGCGGGCGGCCGGCCTCGCCGAGCCGGAAGCGGCGCGGATCGTCCGGCTCGGTTTTTCGCGACGGCTCGCCGAAGCGATGCTCGCGCCGGCGTCGCGGCTCTCCGAGGCGGCGCGCGCGACCGGCTTCGACGTCATGCGGCTGTCAGAGCGGTTCATGCTGCGCCCCTCGCGCATCATGGCCCGGCTCGCCGCGCTGGGCGCCAGCGGCAGCGGGCTGCCGGCGGCGTTCATGGTCGTGATCGACGCGTCGGGCGGCGTGCTGTCGCGTATCCCCGGCGCGGGCTTTCCGTTCCCGCGGCTCGGGCCGTTCTGCGCGCGCCTGCCGCTCTTCGACGGGCTCCGGCCCGGTGAGCTGCATCGCGCCGAGCTCGTCCTGCCGGACCAAAACTCGTTCCTGGTGATGGCGGTGGGGGAGGAGGGCGAATGGCGGCAGAATCTGCCGCCGCCGCGCCGGCTCGCGCTGATCGGCTTTCGGCGCGAGGCGGCCGGCAGCATCGCCCGCGACTGGCCGGCGCTGCCGGTCCGGCCCATCGGCGCCACGTGCCGGCTCTGCGAGCGCCTCGACTGCGCCCACCGCGTGCATCCGCCGGTAACGCGGCCGGCCGCCTTCCACGATCACGTCGTCGGCCCGTCGGATTACGAAGTCGCCGGTTGATGCCAGAGCGTTGCGGCCATAAGTTCCGCGGCAGCCGAAGGCCAAGCCCATTCAGGAGGACCGATCGTGAACCAATTTGCAAAGCGTCTCGCGGCGGCGGCCGCCCTCGTCCTCATGCCGATCGCGGCGGCGGGGCAGGACCGGACCGTCAACATCTACAACTGGTCCGATTATGTCGGCGAGGGCGTGCTGGAGGATTTCGAGAAGGAGACCGGCATCAAGCCGGTCTACGACGTCTACGATTCCATGGAGATGCTGGAGACCAAGCTCTTGGCCGGCGGCTCCGGCTACGACGTGATCGTGCCGACCGACCGCAACCTCGCCCGGATGATCCAGGCCGGGGTGGTGCAGAAGCTCGACAAGTCGAAAATCCCCAACCTGTCGAACCAGTGGGACGCGATCGCCAAGCGGCTGGACACCTACGATCCGGGCCTTGAGCACGCGACCAACTACATGTGGGGGACCACCGGCATCGGCTACAACGTCGACAAGATCAAGGAGCGCATGCCGGACGCGCCGGTCGATTCCTGGGCGATGATTTTCGACCCCGCCGTCGTGGCGAAATTCGCCGATTGCGGCGTGCATGTGCTGGATTCGCCCGACGACATGCTGGCGGCGGCGCTGAACTATCTCGGCCTCAACCCCGATTCCAAGGACCCGGCGGAGCTGCAGAAGGCCGGCGAGCTGCTGAAGAGCATCCGCCCGTCGATCCAGAAATTCCACTCGTCGGAATACATCAACGCGCTGGCCAACGGCGACATCTGCCTGGCCGTCGGCTATTCCGGCGACATCCTGCAGGCGCGCGACCGCGCCGCCGAGGCGGCCAACAACGTCAACATCGCCTATTCCATCCCCAAGGAGGGCGCGCTGATCTGGCTCGACAGCTTTGCCATTCCCGCCGACGCGCCGCATCCGGCGGAAGCGCATGAATTCATCAACTTCATGCTGAGGCCGGAGATCGCCGCGCGGAACTCCAATTTCGTCAACTACGCCAACGGCAACCAGGCCGCGCAGGAGCTTTTGGACGAGAAGGTGCGCGCCGATCCGGCGGTCTATCCGGACGAGACGGTGCTCGGCAACCTCTACACGACGACGCCGAGCGATCCGCGCACGCAGCGCGAGGTGACGCGCATCTGGACCGAGGTGAAGACCGGGCAATAAGCCCGGCCCCTCAGCCGAAACGTCCACGCGATGGCCGAATCGCGCCCCGACCCTCCCCGGCATAGCGGGAGGGGACGGGGCAATCTCGGCCCGGTGCGCCGAACATTCCAGCCGTGGAACGATCCGGGCGCGCGGCCGCTCATCGAATTTTCCGGCGTCACAAAACGGTTCGGCAGCTTTACGGCAGTCGACAACCAGACGCTCTCAATCTACGAGCGCGAGTTCCACGCGCTGCTCGGCCCGTCGGGCTGCGGCAAGACCACGCTGCTGCGCATGCTCGCCGGCTTCGAGGAGCCGAGCGAGGGGTCGATCCGGCTCGACGGCAGGGATCTTCTCGGCGTGCCGCCGCACCGGCGGCCGGTCAACATGATGTTCCAATCCTACGCGCTGTTCCCGCATATGAGCGTGGAGGGGAACGTCGCCTTCGGGCTGAAGCGGGATCGCTTGCCCAAGGACGAGATCGAGGCACGCGTCGGCGAGATGCTGCGGCTCGTGAAGATGGAGGCTTTCGCCAGGCGAAAGCCGGACCAGCTGTCCGGCGGCCAGCGGCAGCGCGTGGCGCTTGCCCGCGCGCTCGCCAAGCGCCCAAAGGTGCTGCTCCTCGACGAGCCGCTTGCGGCGCTCGACAAAAAGCTCCGCGAGGAGACGCAATTCGAGCTGATGAACCTGCAGGAGACGCTCGGCGTGACCTTCCTGGTCGTCACCCACGACCAGGAGGAGGCGATGACCATGGCCGACCGCATCTCGGTCATGGACCACGGCCGCATCGTCCAGGTCGCCACGCCGGCGGAGATCTACGAGGCGCCCAACTCCAGCTATGTCGCCGGTTTCGTCGGGTCGGTGAACCTCTTCGAGGCCGTCGTGGAGAGCGCCTCGCAGGACGGCGCCCGCCTCGCGGCGAAGGACGGTTTTGCCGTGGAAGCGACCGGCAGCGTTTCCGTCACGGCCGGCCAGACGGCGTTCTTCGCGATCCGGCCGGAAAAGGTCAGGATCGGCCACGACGCGCCGGCGGGCACGGGCGTCAACGCAATTGCCGGCGAGGTCTGGGACATCGGCTATCTCGGCGACATGACGACCTACAATGTGCGGCTGGCGAGCGGAAAAGTGGTGCGGGCGAGCCGGCTCAATGCGGTGCGGAGCATCGAGCGGCCGATCGCCTGGGAGGACCGCGTCTGGCTGTCCTGGACGCCGGATGCCGGCATCGTGCTGGACCGTTAGGCGACGCGATGGCCGAAGAGAGCCGAACGCCGCTGCAGGGCCGGATCGCCACCTGGATCCCGTTCCTCTGGCTGCTGCTGTTCTTCCTGGTGCCCTTCGTCATCGTCGCAAAGATATCGCTGTCGCAGACGGCGATCGCCCAGCCACCCTATCTGCCGGTGCTCAACTCGCTCGCCGAGATCCCCGAAATGATCAGCGAGCTCTCCTTCGACAATTACATCTGGCTGCTCCAGAACGCCCTCTACTGGAAGGCCTATCTGTCGAGCCTGTGGATCGCCGGCGTCTCGGCGCTGCTGACGCTGATCGTCGGCTTCCCCATCGCGTACGCCATGGCGCGGGCGCCGCGCAGCGTCCGGCCGCTCCTGGTCATGCTGGTGATCCTGCCGTTCTGGACGTCGTTCCTGATCCGCGTCTATGCCTGGATCGGCATCCTCAAGCCGGAGGGCCTCCTAAACCAGTTCCTGCTCTGGCTCGGGGCGATCTCCGAGCCGCTGGCCATCATCAACACCAACTCCGCGGTCTATATCGGCATCGTCTATTCCTACCTGCCCTTCATGGTGCTGCCGCTCTATGCGACGCTGGAGAAGCTCGACCGGAGCCTCCTGGAAGCCGCCGCCGACCTCGGCGCGCCGCCGCTGACCGCCTTCTGGAAGATCACCGTGCCGCTGGCGATCCCCGGCATCGTGGCGGGGCTGATGCTGGTGTTCATCCCGGCGGTCGGCGAGTTCGTCATCCCCGATCTGCTCGGCGGCTCCGACACGCTGATGATCGGCCGCACGCTGTGGAGCGAGTTCTTTCAGAACCGCGACTGGCCGGTGGCGAGCGCCGTCGCGGTGATCCTGCTCATCATCCTTGTCGTGCCGATCGTGCTCTTCCAGAACGCCCAGGCGCGCGTACGGGAGGCGGAAAGATGAGACGCTTCAGCGCCTTCAACCTCGTCTCGCTCGTCGTCGGCTTCGCCTTCCTCTATCTGCCGATCCTCCTCCTCGTCCTCTATTCCTTCAACGCATCGCGGCTGGTGACGGTGTGGGGCGGTTTTTCCACAAAATGGTATGCGTCGCTGCTCGAGAACCAGGCGATGCTCGACGCCGCCTGGGTGACGATCCGCGTCGCGTTCCTTTCGGCGACGGCGGCGACCGTGCTCGGCACGCTTGCCGCGGTGGCGCTGGTCCGTCGCGGCCGCTTCTTAGGCCGGACGCTGTTCTCCGGCCTGGTCTATGCGCCGATCGTCATGCCGGAGGTGATCACCGGACTGTCGCTCCTCCTCCTGTTCGTCGCCGTCGGCTTCGACCGCGGTTTCTGGACGGTGACGCTGGCGCACACCACCTTCGCCATGTGTTTCGTGGCGATCGTCGTGCAGTCGCGGCTCCTCACCTTCGACCAGTCGCTGGAAGAGGCGGCGCTCGACCTCGGCGCGCCGCCGCTAAAAGCGTTTCTTCTGGTGACGCTGCCGGTCATTTTTCCGGCGGTCGCGGCCGGCTGGATGCTGGCCTTCACGCTGTCGCTCGACGACCTCGTCATCGCCAGCTTCACCACCGGCCCGGGCGCCACAACGCTGCCGATGAAGATCTACAGCCAAGTGCGGCTCGGGGTGACGCCGGAGATCAACGCGATCTCGACGATCATGATCGGCCTCGTCACCATCGGGGTCGTCGCCGCCACCTTCGCAATGCGGCGGCGGACGATGCAGCCGGCCTAGGCCGGCTAGTTCGTCGGCGGCAGCGGACGCGCCAGCGGCCGCACCAGGGTGCCGCCAATGGCGAAGGGGATCGGCGTGGCTGCGGCGGCGGGCCGGATCGTCCCGTCGACTTCGAGGGAGCCGTCGAGGAGGCCGATCCGCCCCGCCGCCTCTGCGCTGAAACCCGGCGCGACGATTTTTGCATCTTCGAGATTTGCCGTCCCGCCGGCAAAGGAGAGCCGCGCGGCAAGCTCGTCGACCGGAGTCGGTTTCGACGGATCGACGGCGGGCGTCCCGATCCCGGCCGCGCCGGCAGCGAGCTCGGCAATGCCGAAAAGCGGGACGGCGCCGTTGCGCAAGCCGATGACGCTGGTGCCGCGCATTCCCGCTACCAGGGAGCCGAAATCCTTGCCGCTGCCGGCGAAATCGGTGGCGATCGACGCGCTGCCGGCAAGCATGGGCGGCAGGCCGAGGGCGGGGGCGGCTGCGGCCAGGTCGAAATCGGTCGCGCGCAATTGCGCTTCGACGGCCGCGTCCGGGGTTGCGGCCGAACGGGTGACCGCAACGTCGCCGGCCAAGCTGCCGCCGCTGAAGGCCGCCTCGGCCAGGCCGATCTCCAGCCGCGCCTCGCGCAGCGACGCGCTGGCGGCGGTTTGCCCGAAGCGGATGCCGCCGAGCTGCACGCTGCCGGCTGAGAGCCGGATGTCGGCGCTGAGATCCTCGAACCATCCGGTGGCGAGGTCGACGCTTCGCCAATCGCCGCCCCGCCACGCGGTGGCGATGCCGGCGAAATAGGGCGTCAGGTCGAGAGCGGGAAAAGCAAGCGTCCCGGTCACGTCCGGCTTGGCCGAGGCCGACATCTTGAGCGCGCCCGTGGCATTGTTGCCGTCGAGCGCCAGCTCGGCGTTCTCCACCGAGAGCACGCCTTCGCTATAGACGGCCGTCCCGGACAGGCTGGCCGGGCCGAGCGTAGAGCCGGGGCCGATCGGGCTGCCGAGCCAGGCGGCGAAACCCCGCAAGGACGGGGTCGCCAGGCTGAGCTCGCCGTTCAGCCGCGGCGTGTCGAGATCGGCGGCGGTGCCGCTGAAGGCCATGGCGAGCGGCACCGAATCGAGCTTCGCCTCAAGCGGCGTCGCCTTGCCCTTGATGAATTCGAACGGTGCGCCGGCGCTGGCGGAGAATGAGACCTGCTCGCCGCGCCAGATGCCGGAACCGGAGACGACGAACGGCTGGCGCACGCTCGGCCATTCGACCGTCAGGTTCACCAAATCAAGGCGCTCGATCACGCCGTCCCGGCGGTTCTGATAGATGAGGGTGCCATCCTCCATCACGAAGTTGCCGAGCGGCACATCGCCGGCAAAGGCGAGCTGCAGCGCCGCGGCGCCGGAATCGAACGCCCAGTTGCGTGCGCCGGTGTCGTCGCGGACCAGCCTGATCAGCGGCCGCACCATGCGGTACGCGCCGATTTCCACCCGGCCGATGACGAGCGGCAGCAGGCGGATCTCCCCGGTCAACCGGTCCATCGAGACGATCTCGGCTTCGTCCATTCCGGAAGGCCCGCCGACCTGGACATCCTTCAGCGTGACGGTGAGGTCCGGGAACAGGCTGAGCTCTGGCTCGCCGCGGAGCGAGACGTCCCGCCCGGTCCAGGCGGCGATCTGCTCGCCGACGCCGGTCTTAAGCGATTCGCGCGGCAGCAGCACGATCAAGAGCGTGAGAAGCGCCAGCGCAGCGAGGGCGACCGCCCCGACGATCCATGCGATCCGCTTCATACCGACCGAGGTCCCCGACCCGCGCCCGCTGGCGATAGAGCCTGCCCGCGCCGAAGGCAAGCGGAGGTCCGGCCACTCAAGGCGAGGCGTTGCCGGGCGGAAGTTCCGCCCGGGACCCTATCGAAGTTCAGCGGTGAGGCCGGCGCGGGCCGCCCGCGGGCAGGTCAGGCCTGGGCGGCTGCAGGTTGCGCGGGGCGCGCGGCGGTCTTGCCGGACGGCGCCAGGATCATGATCATCTGGCGGCCTTCGAGCCGCGGCTCGGATTCGACCTTGGCCGCAGTGTTGAGGTCGTCGCGGACGCGGAAGAGCAGCTTGAGGCCGAGCTCCTGGTGCGCCATCTCGCGGCCGCGGAACCGCAGCGTCATCTTCACCTTGTCGCCTTCGTCGAGGAAGCGCCGGGCTGCCCGCATCTTCACATCGTAGTCGTGAATGTCGATGTTGGGCCGCATCTTGATTTCCTTGACCTCGACGGTCTTCTGCTTCTTGCGCGCCTCGGAGGCCTTTTTCTGCGCCTGGAACTTATGTTTCCCGTAATCGAGGATTTTTACTACCGGCGGGCGCGAATTCGGCGAGATCTCGACGAGATCCAGGCCTGCCTCGTCGGCGAGCTGGCGCGCTTCCTCGATGGGAACGACGCCGCGGTTCAATCCATCCTGGTCGACGAGCTGCACCTCGGGGAGGCGGATTTCGTCATTGGTTCGTGGCCCTTCCTTGGTGGTCGGGGGAGCGCGAAAAGGACGGCGAATGGGTAGATCTCCTTCGTTGTTCGGAACGATAGATATAAGCGGCGCCAGCCGAAGCTGCCACCGCAGCAAGGGAGAATCCGGAATTCCCTTCGCAAGTCAACTCGGCTGGGCAATTTAGGGTTCAAGAAGTTCCCAGCGTGGCGACCGTGCCGACAGGACCCGGTCGTAGACCGCAAGGGTTGCGGCCTGCATCGCCTCGATGGAAAAACGCTCGGCGTGCGCGCGGCTGCGGCCGGCCAATGCCAGGCGCTCGGCCGGGCCGAGCGCCAGCGCTGCGGCAACGGCTTCCGCCATTGCCTGCGGATCGCCCGGCGGGACGTGCCAGCCCGTCCGCGATTCGGCGGCGACATGCGGCGGCGCCAGGACCGTCTCAGGCACCGCGCCGTGCGCCGTCGCCACGATCGGCACGCCCATCGCCTCCGCTTCTATTGCCGCACGACCGAAGGCTTCCGGCTCCGTCGAAGCGATCACCGCAACATCGGCGATGGCGAGCGCCGCCGGCACGTCGGCGCAGTGGCCGACGATCTTCACCCGACCGCCGAGCCCGCGCGCGGCAATCAGCGCCTCAAGTTCTCGGCGATAGGAATTTCGGCTCTGCGCGTCGCCGGCGAGCACAACGAGGAGGCCAGCGATCCCGGCAAGCGGCGGCAGGGCGGCCGCTTCTATGAGGATTTTCTGGCCTTTCCAGCCGGTAAGCCGCGCCAGGTTGAGGACGACCTTCCCGGTACCGGTCAGCCCCCATTCGCGCCGCAGCGCCGCCCGCCGGGGCTCCTCGACCGATGCGGGCCGGAAACGCTGCAGGTCGGTGCCGCGGTGGATCACGACGACGCGGCCAGCGTCCGTGCCGTAGCGCTCGGCGATGAGGCGGGCGGTGTAGGCGGAGTTGGCGATGATCATGTCGCCGCGCGCCATCACCGAATTGTAGAGACGCTTGGCGGCGCTCCGCTCGCCGTAGCTGCCGTGATAGGTGGTCACGAGGGGCAGACCCGTCGCCCGGCAGGCTGCCAACGCCGCCCAGGCAGGAGCCCGGCTCCTGGCATGCAGCAGATCGACCCGCTCCCGCCGGGCGAGCCGCGCCAACCCGAGCGCATTGATCGCTATGGCTGCCGGGTTCTTCGACCCCATGTTCATGCGGATGAGCGTTCCGCCCGCCGCCCGGAGCTCGCTCTCCAGGCGGCCGCCAGCGCTTGCCACCAGCGCCCGATCGCCGCGCGCCGCGAGGGCGGCAGCGATATCGATCGTGGTGCGCTCGGCGCCCCCCGTCTCCAGGCCGGGTATGATCTGCAGGATGGTGCGCGGTCGCGGGCTTGACGGCATGCGGTCGCTTCCCGCACCTCGGCGTTAGGGAGCGGCAGACATAGGATGAGCGAGGCGCGATTGGAACATGTGGAGGTCGGCGGCTCCGGCGAGACGCGGAGGATCGCCGTCCTGGCGCGCCAGGGAAAGAGCCCCGGCCTCCTTTGGCTCGGCGGCTTCCGCTCCGACATGACCGGCAGCAAGGCGGAGGCGCTCGATCGCTGGGCGGAATCCTCCGGCCACGCCTGCATACGCTTCGACTATTCCGGTCACGGCCGCTCCGAGGGAAAGTTCGAGGACGGCACCATCTCGCGCTGGCTGGAGGAGGCCGACGCGGTGCTCGCCGCCTTCGCCGGCGGCCCGCAAATCCTGGTCGGCTCCTCCATGGGCGGCTGGCTGGCGCTCCTCCTGGGCAAGCGCTTGCGCGAGCGCGGCGAGACGGATCGCCTCGCCGGGATGGTGCTCATCGCACCGGCGGTCGACATGACCAAGGACCTGATGTGGGATCTTTTCGACGAGGCGGCGCGGCGCGCTCTCGCCGAGACCGGCTTTTGCGCGCTGCCTTCCGCCTATTCCGGCGAGCCGTACGTCGTCACCCGCGCGCTGATCCAGGACGGCAAGCGCCATCTCTTCGGCGACCGGCCCATCGAGACGGGCTGCCCCGTCCACGTCATCCAGGGCATGCAGGACGAGGATGTGCCCTGGGCGCACGCCACCGCGCTGATGGAGCGGCTCGCTTTCGACGATGCCGTGCTGACGCTGGTGCGCGACGGCGACCACCGCCTGTCGCGGCCGGAGGACATCGAGCGGCTGACGCGGGCGGTGGCGGAGATGATCGAGGGGTGAGGCGCAGGACAATCCTTGCGACGGCGAATAGGCCGATATACATGTATAGCAGGAGACAAACTCATGCTTGCCCTACGTCTGCCACCCGACATTGAAAAGCGCTTGGAAGACCTTGCCGCTAAAACCGGGCGCACGAAGAGCTTCTACGCGCGTGAAGCCATTATGGCGCATCTTGAGGACCTTGAAGACGCGTTTATAGCGCGCGAGCGGCTTGCGCTGGCTCGGCCGCGCGTCAGCTTGGAGGAGCTTGAGGAGGAGTTTGCGGCGGAGCGCAAGGCTTGAGCGTTGCGCCAAGCTGGCGCGTGGATCTGGATGAAGCCGCGGCCAAGGAGCTGCGAAAGCTGGGAGCGGCGGAACGCCAGCGGATCCTAAAATTCCTGCGCGAAAGGCTCGCGACGAAAGATGACCCACGCCGATTGGGCACCGCGCTGACCGGCTCCCTTGCGGGGCTTTGGCGTTATCGCATCGGCGATTGGCGGGTGATCGCAGCCATCGAAGACGAGCGGATCACGGTCGTCGTTCTTCGTATCGGCCACCGCCGTGAAATCTATCGATGAAACATCCGGCACGTCGCCATCAGACGATACGGTGCAAAGCCGTCTGAAAACCCGGCTCAGCCTATATAAGGGAGCGCAAGCACGACGGTCGAAGCGGTCGTCAGCGCGACGAAGGCGACGGCGCGGATTGCTATTGCGCGGATGGTGTTGCTCGATTTGGTCATGGCACGCCCCTGAATTTCTGTTGCCGCTGAGATAGGGGCGGTCCGTTTCATTCTCGTGTCGGGGCTTGGGGGAAAAGGTTACGGGGAACGCCGGGATTGTTTCGTCCGTCGGCAGGCGAAGCAGCGGCGGAATTGGACTTTTCCGCCATTTCGTGGCACGGAGACCGCATGCCGACAGAGGTAAAAATCTGCGGGCTTTCCGATGAGGAGAGCGTGGACGCCGCGCTTGCCGCCGGCGCCGATCTCGTCGGCTTCGTTTTCTTCGCGAGGAGCCCGCGCAATATCGGGCTCGACCGTGCCGCCGCTCTTGCCGCTCGCGCGCGCGGCAAGGCAGCGATCGTGGCGCTGACCGTCGACGCTGGTGATGCTGCGTTGAGCGAAATTGCCGCGACGCTCCGCCCCGATCTCCTGCAGCTCCACGGCCGTGAAACGCCGGAACGCGTCGCCTTCATCCGTGCGGAGAACCGCCGGCCGGTGATGAAGGTGGTGGGCGTTTCGCATGCCGAGGATCTCACAGCGCTGGCGGCCTATGATGCTGCCGACCGGTTTCTGCTCGACGCCAAGCCGCCGCGCGACGCGACGCGGCCGGGGGGCAACGGCGCGCCGTTCGACTGGGCCGTTTTGGCGGATTTTTCGTCGCCGAAACCCTGGTTTCTGTCCGGCGGCCTCACTCCCGCCAATGTCGCAGCGGCAGTTCAGGCGACCGGCGCGGCGGGCGTCGACGTCTCCTCCGGCGTCGAAAGCGCGCCGGGCCGCAAGGACCCGGCGCTGATCCACGCCTTCGTAGCGGCGGTGCGAGGCGCCGAGCGCGCCGGCGCGGCGCACCGGCTGAATGCAACGAGGTTTTCGGTGAACGTTTCCCAGGCGCCGAACACCTACCGGACCGGCCCGGACGAGCGCGGCCGTTTCGGCCTCTATGGCGGCCGCTTCGTCGCCGAGACGCTGATGCCGCTGATCCTCGACCTGGAGCAGGCCTACGAGGCGGCGAAGGCCGATCCGGCCTTCCAGGCCGAGCTCACGCATCTCGGCACGCACTATACCGGGCCGGCCGAGCCCGCTCTATTTCGCCGAGCGGCTGACGGAGCATCTTCGCGAGGCTTCCGCAGCCTCCGGGCGGGACGGCGGCGCCAAGATCTATTTCAAGCGCGACGAGCTCAACCACACCGGCTCGCACAAGATCAACAACTGCCTCGGCCAGATCCTGCTCGCCCGCCGCATGGGCAAGACGCGCATCATCGCCGAGACCGGCGCCGGCCAGCACGGCGTCGCCGCCGCCACGGTCTGCGGCGCGCTTCGGCCTGCCCTGCGTCGTCTATATGGGCGCCACCGACATCGAGCGGCAGAAGCCGAACGTCTTTCGCATGAAGCTGCTCGGCGCCGAGGTCAGGCCGGTCACGTCCGGCGCCGGCACGCTGAAGGACGCCATGAACGAGGCGCTCCGCGACTGGGTCGCCAACGTCGAGACCACCTATTACCTGATCGGCACCGCGGCCGGCCCGCATCCCTATCCCGCCATGGTGCGCGATTTCCAGTCGGTGATCGGCAACGAGGTGCGCGAGCAGATCCTTGCCGCCGAAGGGCCGCCTGCCCGACGCGCTGGTCGCGGCGATCGGCGGCGGCTCCAACGCCATCGGCCTGTTCCACCCCTTCCTCGACGACCGCGACGTCGCGATCTACGGCGTCGAGGCCGGCGGCCACGGCCTCGACGTGGAGAACGGCCATGCCGCCTCGATGACCGGCGGCCGCCCCGGCGTGCTGCACGGCAACCGCACCTATCTCCTGCAGGATGCCGACGGGCAGATCCTCGAAGGCCATTCGATCTCCGCCGGGCTCGATTATCCCGGCGTCGGCCCGGAGCATTCCTGGCTGAAGGATACCGGCCGCGTCACCTACGTGCCGGCGACCGACGCGGAGGCGCTCGACGCCTTCCAGCTCTGCACCAAGCTCGAAGGCATCATCCCGGCGCTGGAGCCGGCGCACGCGCTGGCGCATGTCATCAAGCTCGCGCCGGAGATGGGCCGCGACCAGATCATCGTGATGAACATGTGCGGCCGCGGCGACAAGGACGTGTTCACCGTCGGCAAGATTCTGGGATTTGAACTATAATGCTTCGCGAGCCACGGCCAGGCGCAAATAGATGACTGTAATGATCGCCGAAGTTTACGACGCGCTCAGGAGCGCCGGAGCAGAGGATGATCGCGCAAGGCGCGCCGCCGAGGCGGTCGCCGAATGGAAGGGCGAGAGCCAGGGACTGCGGACCGATGTCAGCGACCTACGAACCGTCCTCGGTCCTGCAATCAACGATTCTAGGACCGAACTGCGTGCAGAAATCAGCGATCTTCGGACCGAGCTGCGCGCAGAAGTCAGCGAACTCAGGACCGAACTGCGCACCGAGGTTCACAAGATCCAGCTGGAATTGGAGAGGGTGCGCGGAGAGCTCTCTGTGCTCAAATGGATGTTCGGAGCACTGATTGTTCTGAATACCGGCATCTTCGTACGCTTGCTTTTTGCATGACCACCCGCATCGACCGCCGCTTCGCCGCGCTCCGCAAGAGCGCCCGCCCGGCGCTCGTGACCTTCGTCACGGCCGGCGACCCCGATTACGAGACCTCGCTCGCCATCCTCCGTGCGCTGCCGGCGGCGGGCGCCGATATCGTCGAGCTCGGCATGCCGTTCTCCGACCCGATGGCCGACGGGCCGGCCATTCAGGCGGCCGGCCTGCGCGCGCTGAGGGGCGGCCAGACCATGCTGCGGACGCTCGACATGGTGCACGCCTTCCGCTCCGGCGACCGGGAAACGCCCCTCGTGCTGATGGGCTATTACAACCCGATCTACATCTACGGGCCGGAGCGCTTCCTTGCCGACGCGCGTGAGGCGGGCGTCGACGGCCTCATCGTGGTGGACCTGCCGCCGGAGGAGGACGACGAGCTCTGCATCCCGGCGCTCCGGGCCGGGCTCAATTTCATCCGCCTGGCCACGCCGACCACCGACGAGAAGCGGCTTCCGGCCGTGCTCGCCAACACGTCCGGCTTCGTCTATTACGTCTCCATCACCGGCATCACCGGCACGGCGGCGCCCGATTCGCTCCGCGTCGCCGCGGCCATTGACCGAATCAAGAAACATACCGATCTACCGGTCGCGGTCGGCTTCGGGGTGAAGACGCCGGAGCAGGCCGCCGCGATCGGCCGCAACGCCGACGGCGTGGTGGTGGGCTCGGCGCTGGTTTCCGCCATTGCGGCAAGCCTCGACGCGGAGAACCAGGCGACGCCCCGGACCGTTGAAGCCGTGACGGAGCTCGTCGCGGCGCTCGCGCAAGGGGTCCGCGCCGCCCGCCTGATGGCGGCCGAATAGGAGCGTCAGCTCGTGAACTGGATTTCCAACGTCGTCCGGCCGAAAATTCGCGGCCTGTGGACCAAGCGCGAATCGCCCGAGAATCTCTGGGTCAAATGCCCGGAGACGGGCGAGATGGTCTTCCACAAGGACCTGGAGGCGAACCAGTTCGTCTTCCCCGGCTCCGGCTACCACCAGCGCGTCGACGCGCGCACCCGCTTCCGCCTTTTCTTCGACGACGGCGAGTGGGAGACCATCCCCACGCCACCGGTTGCCGCCGATCCGCTGCGCTTTCGCGACGAGCGGCGCTACTCGGAGCGGCTGAAGGCGGCGCGGGCGAAGACCGGCATGGAAGACGCCGTGCTGCTCGGCGCCGGCAGCGTGGAGGCCGTGCCCGTCGTCGCCGCCGTGCAGGATTTCGACTTCATGGGCGGCTCGCTCGGCATGGCCGCCGCCGAGGCGATCATCTGCGGCGCTCAAAAAGCCTGCGAGCGCCGGCTGCCTTACGTGCTCTTCGCCGGCTCGGGCGGGGCGCGCATGCAGGAGGGCATCCTGTCGCTCATGCAATTGCCGCGCACCACCATCGCCGTGCAGATGGTGAAGGAGGCCGGGCTGCCCTATCTCGTCGTGCTCACCAACCCGACGACCGGCGGCGTCACCGCCTCCTACGCCATGCTCGGCGACGTGCATCTCGCCGAGCCCGGCGCGCTCATCGGCTTCGCCGGCCCGCGCGTCATCGAGCAGACGATCCGCGAAAAGCTCCCCGAGGGTTTTCAGCGCTCCGAATACCTGATGGAGCACGGCATGGTCGACATCGTCGTGCATCGCCACCAAATCCGCGAGACCGTCGCGCGGCTCTGCCGGCTGATGATGAAGCTGCCGGCGCCCAACCACCCCTCCGGCAACGGCGCCTGGCGCGGCGGCAACGGCGCGGCCGGCGAGCCCTCCGTCGCATCCCCGACAGCGGAGACGTCCGTCCACGCTGCATCCTGAGCCGATGTCGGAGCTCGTTTCGCTGCTGGAGGCGGTCGGCGCGCTGCATCCGCGCCGCATCGACCTGTCGCTCTCCCGCATCGAGCGCCTGCTCGACCGCCTCGGCCGGCCGCAGGACAGGCTGCCGCCGGTCATCCATGTCGCCGGCACCAACGGCAAGGGATCGACGGTCGCGTTCTTGCGCGCCGTCCTTGAAGCGGCGGGCAACCGCGTCCACGTCTATACCTCGCCGCATCTCGTCCGCTTCAACGAGCGCATCCGCATCGGCCGGCCCGGCGGCGGCCGCTTCGCTGACGATGCCATGCTGGTCGACGCGATCTCCGAGGTGCGGCGCGTCAATGACGGCGAGCCCATCACGTTCTTCGAGATCACCACGGCGGTGGCCTTCCACCTCTATGCGCAGCACCCCGCCGATTTCTGCCTGCTCGAAGTGGGCCTCGGCGGTCGTTTCGACGCCACCAACGTGGTCGAGAAGCCGCTCGCCGCGGTGATTTCCTCGGTCAGCTACGACCACGCCGACTTCCTCGGCGAGGACCTGCCGGGGATCGCCGCCGAGAAGGCCGGCATCCTCAAGCCAAAAACGCCCGGCGTGGTAGGCCCGCAGGACCAGCACGCGCTGGACATGATCGCGGTGGAGGCCGGCAAGGTCGGCGCGCCGCTGTTCAGCCACGGCCTCGACTACATGGCTTTCGCCGAGCGCGGCCGGCTGGTCTACCAGGACGAGGACGGCCTCCTCGATCTGCCGCTGCCGCGGCTTGCAGGCGCTCACCAGATCGACAATGCCGGGCTGGCGGTCGCCACGCTGCGGCGCGCCGGCGTCAACCTGCCGCCGCAGGCGATCGAATCGGGCCTCGTGTCGGTCGAATGGCCGGCCCGCATGCAGCGCCTCCGCTCCGGCCCGCTGGTGGAGCTGGCGCCGCAAAACTCCGAGATCTGGCTCGACGGCGGCCACAACCCGTCGGCCGGCGCGGCCATCGCCAGCGCCTTCGCCGAGCTGGAGGAGCGCGATCCGCGCCCGCTGGTGCTCATCGCCGGCATGCTGACGACCAAGGACCCGGCGGGGTTCTTCCGCCCCTTCGCCGGCCTCGCCCGCCACGTCATGACCGTGCCGGTGCCCGACAGCGCGGCGGGCTTCGACCCGGAAAGGCTGGCGGAGATCGCCATGGCGGCAGACGTGCCGGCCCGCGCTTTTGCCGACGTGCGCGCCGCGCTCAAAGCGCTCGGCGCAAGCGCGGAGAGGGAGCCGCCGCGCATCCTCGTCTGCGGCTCGCTCTACCTCGCCGGCAGCGTGCTGCGGGAGAACGGGCCGTTGCCGGAGTAGGCACCTCAGGTCGCGCCGCAGCCGCGCCGCAATGTTCGAGTGAAGGAATTCCAGTATGGTCCCGTTGCCATTCGGCTTTCCGCGAAAATCCTCGATGCCGAACATCGCTCGAACATGCGATCCTCTAGAACGAGGAAGCGCCGAGCCGATCAGAACAGGCCCTCCTCGTGCGGGTTGATCGCACACGATTCGAACACTCCGCACGCCCTGTCATCGTGGTGGGCGCCGGTATCGTCGGTGTTTCCACCGCCATCTGGCTCCAGCGGAGCGGCTATCGTGTCGTTCTCATCGACCGCGCCGGGCCGGGAGAAGGCGCGTCCTTCGGCAATGGCGGCGTGCTCGCCGCCTGCGCCGTCGTTCCGGTCACCGGCCCCGGCCTGCCGCGGAGCCTGCCCAAGATGCTGCTGCATCGCGACAGCCCGCTCTTCGTGAACTGGCGTCACCTGCCGAGGCTCGCGCCCTATCTCGCCCGCTATCTGCGGGCCTGCAGCGCCGCCGAGACGCGGCGCATCGCCGCCGCGCTCGCGCCGCTGATCGGCGACAGTTTTGACGAGCACCGCGCGCTGGCGCGCGGCACGCCGGCCGAACGATGGCTGCACGGCTCCGACTATCTCTATGTCTATCCCGACCGGCGCGCCTTCGCGACGGAGAGCTTCAGCTGGAACCTGCGACGCGAGCTGGGCTTCGCGTGGGAGGAGCTGGGCCCGGAAGAGCTTCGGAAGAGCGCGCCACTGCTCACTCAAAAATTCGGGTTCGGCGTGCGGCTCGGCGACCACGGCTACATCAGCGACCCCGGACGCTATGTGAGCGCGCTCACCGCCGAGGCCGAGCGGAACGGCGCGAAAATCATCAAGGCCGAGGCGACCGCGATCGTCGTGGAGGGCGGGCGGGCGTCCGGCGTGGTCGCCGGCGGCGAGAAGATCGCCGCCGACGCAGTGGTCGTTGCGACAGGCGCCTGGTCCGGCGGCCTCGCCCGCAGCGTCGGCGTCGCCGTGCCGCTTGAATTGGAGCGCGGCTATCATGTGGAGCTCCTGGATCCATCGGAGATGCCGCACATGCCCATGATGGTGGCGGCCGGCAGGTTCGTGATCACGCCGATGGAGGGCCGCATCCGAGTTGCCGGGCTTGTCGAATTCGGCGGGCTTGAGGGGGCGCCGAACCCCCGGGCCTTCGCGCATCTGGAGCGGCTCGCCCGTGCCGCCATGCCGGGCCTGCGCTGGCGCGGCACGCGGACCTGGATGGGGCATCGGCCCTCGCCGGCCGATTCCATCCCGCTCATCGGAGAGGTGCCGGGAGCGGCGGGGCTGTTCCTCGGCTTCGGCCATCATCACGTGGGCCTCACCGGCGGCCCGAAGACCGGCCGCATCCTCGCCGGCCTGATCGGCGGCGCCTCGCCCAACATCGACCTTGCGCCCTACCGTCCGGACCGCTTCTATAGGCGAAAGAACAAAGGGAGAGAGTGATGACGATCAGACAAGCGCTCCTGACCGGCACTGCCGCCGCAGGCCTCCTGGCGGCATCGACGGCCGGGGCGGCGGAGAAATGGGACATGCCGCTCGCCTATCCCGCAACCAACTTCCATTCGGAGAATGCCGCGCAGTTCGCCCAATGCGTCGGCACGGCCACCAACGGCGAGCTGGAGATCGTCACGCATCCGAACGGCTCGCTGTTCGCCGGCAACGATATCAAGCGGGCCGTGCAGACGGGCCAGGCGCCCATCGGCGAGCGCCTCCTGTCGGCGCACGCCAACGAGGATCCGCTGTTCGGGGTGGATTCCATCCCGTTCCTGGCCACGTCCTTCGAGGACGCCCAGAAGCTCTGGGAAGCGGCACAGCCAAAGGTCGAGGAGCTGCTCGACAGCCAGAACCTCGTCTATCTCTATTCCGTGCCGTGGCCGCCGCAGGGGCTCTACACCAAGACGCCGGTCACCTCGGCCGCCGACCTGAAGGGCGTAAAATTCCGCGCCTACAATGCGGCGACTGCCCGGATCGCCGAGCTGGCGGGCATGCAGCCGGTGCAGATCGAGGCCGCCGAGCTCAGCCAGGCGCTCGCCACGGGCGTGGTGGACAGCTTCGTCTCGTCCGGCGCGACCGGATTCGATTCCAAGGTCTGGGAGCAGCTCGACCATTTCTACGAGGTCAATGCCTGGCTGCCGCGCAACACGGTCTTCGCGAACAAGGAAGCCTTCGCGGCGCTGCCTGAGGAGCAGCAGCAGGCCGTCCAGACCTGCGCCGCGGAAGCCGCCGAGCGCGGCCTGCAGATGGCGAAGGATTATACCGGCACGACGCTGAAGGGCCTCGCCGACAACGGCATGAAGGTCGAGCCGCCCGGCGAGACCCTCGTCAAGGATCTGCAAGCCTATGGCGAGACGATGACGAACGAATGGCTGGCGAGCGCCGGAGAGAGCGGCAAGGCGATCGTCGACGCCTACCGGGCCAACTAGCCGACCGGCGCCGCCGTTCACTCCCCTGCAAGGGGCCGCTCGCATGCAGGGCTTCGGCCGCACGCTCCGTCGCGGCCTGGATCTGCTTTATCTCGCCGGTGGCGTAATCGCCGCCGGCTTCCTCGTCCTGCTCCTCGTCCTCATCTTGTTGCAGATGGCGGCGCGCTGGGCAGGCTTCGGCTTTCCCGGTTCGACCGAATATGCCGGCTACGCCATGGCGGGCGCGTCGTTTTTCGCGCTCGCCTACACGCTCAATCGCGGCGGCCACATCCGGGTCAGCCTGCTGCTGTCGCGGCTCGGCCGCCTTCGCTATTTCGGCGAAGTCTGGTGCTTTGCGATCGGCACCGCGCTGACCTGCTATCTCGCCTGGTATGCCATCAGGGGCGTGGCGTGGTCGCGCCAGCTCGGCGACGTCAGCCAAGGCCAGGACGCCACGCCGCTGTGGATTCCGCAGGTCGCGATGGCGGCGGGCAGCGTGCTGCTGGCAGTCGCCTTCGTCGACCACCTCGTCAGGTTGCTCGTCTTCGGCGCGCACGGGATCGAAGCCGATCCTATCGAGGAGAGCCACCCTGAGTGAAGGCAGAGCATGGCCGAGCTGGAGCTGACGCTCCTCTTCATCTTCGTGCTGCTCCTGCTCCTGGGCACGGGCGTGTGGGTCGGACTCGCCCTCCTCGGCGTCGCCTATGTCGGCATGGAGCTCTTTACCGCCCGGCCTCCCGGCGACGCCATGATCACGACGATCTGGAGGATGTCCTCGTCGTGGTCGCTGACGGCGCTGCCGCTGTTCATCTGGATGGGCGAGATCCTCTACCGGACCCGCTTGTCGGAAGACATGTTCAAGGGCCTGGCCCCCTGGGTTGGGCGGCTGCCCGGCGGCCTCCTCCACACCAACGTCGTCGGCTGCACGGTTTTTGCCGCGGTGTCCGGCTCGTCGGCGGCGACGCTCGCCACGGTGGGGCGCATGTCGATCCCGGAGCTGAGGCGCCGAAAGTACCCCGAGCGGATGGTCATCGGGACGCTCGCCGGCGCCGCCACGCTCGGGCTGCTGATCCCGCCGTCGCTGATCCTCATCGTCTATGGCGTGACGATCAACGAGTCGATTTCAAAACTGTTTATCGCGGGCATCGTGCCGGGCCTGGTGCTCGCGGCCCTGTTCATGGGCTACGTCGTCGTCTGGTCGCTCCTCCGGAAGGACAGGCTGCCGCCGGCCGAGCCGCGCATGCCGCTGCGGGAAAAGCTTAAAGCGAGCCGCTTTCTCATCCCCGTCCTGCTGCTCATCGTCGTGGTCATCGGCTCGATGTATGTCGGCCTCGCCACCGCAACGGAGGCAGCCGCGCTCGGCGTGATCGGCGCCCTCATGCTTGCGGCGGCGCAAGGCTCCCTCACCCCCGCGAGCTTCGCCGCGAGCCTGATGGGGGCGGTCAGCACTTCGGCGATGATCGCGCTGATCCTCGCCGGCTCCGCGTTCCTTTCGCTGTCCATGGGCTTTACCGGGCTGCCGCGCGCGGTGGCCGCCTTCATTGCTTCGCTCGAGCTTTCGTCGTTCCAGCTCCTGATGATCCTTCTCGCCTTCTACATCGTCCTCGGATGTTTTCTGGACGGCATCTCGGCCGTCGTCCTGACCATGGCGATCGTCGAGCCGATGATCCGCGGCGCCGGCATCGACGTGATCTGGTTCGGCATCTTCATCGTCCTTGTCGTCGAAATGGCGCAGATCACCCCGCCGGTCGGGTTCAACCTTTTCGTCCTGCAGGGCATGACGCGGCACGAGATGAGCTACATCGCGGCGGCGGCGTTCCCGATGTTCCTGATCATGATCGCGATGGTGTTCATCCTCATCGCCTTCCCCGGCCTGGCCACCTGGCTGCCTGAATACATGCGCTCCGCGCCGGGCGGATGAGCGGCGCCAGGCACTCCGGCCGATGCCCCCGCCGGCGAGGTTTAGCCAGGTGATCGTCCGCGGCCTCGCCGCCATGGGGCGGCATGGCCGGCTCCTGCTGGTCGCCGGCCTCCTCGGCGGGCTGGCCTGGCCGCAGGCGGCGGGCGTTTTGCGGCCGCACCTGACGGAGCTCATCGTCGCGCTTCTCTTCTTCGCGGCGCTGCAGGTGGATCCGCGCGAATACCGCCTCACGCAAGCGGGCCTGGTTCGGGACGTCGCGCTTGTCCTCGTCCTGCAGCTCCTCCTTCCGGTGCTGCTTGCCGGCGCGCTTCACCTCCTGGGCTGGGTCGGGCCGGCCGCGACAATGCTGGTCCTGATCGGCACGGCATCGACGATCTCCGGCACCCCGGCGATCGCGCAGATGCTCGGGTTGAGCGCCAGCAAGGCGCTGCGGCTCCTCGTCGTCGGAACATTGCTGCTGCCGGTCACGTCCCTCGTCCCGCTTCGGATGATCTTCGGCTCGGTCGAGGATTTCAGCATCGCCGCGCCGGCGCTTCGCCTGGCGGGCATAATCCTGCTTGCCGCGGGCGGCGCATGGCTGGTGCGAACGCTGGTTTTTCGGCGGATGCAGCCGAAGGGCGAGCAGGCCGTCGGCGGGATCACAGCGCTGCTCCTGGCCGTGTTCGTGCTCGCTTTGATGGACGCGGTCCAGCCGGCGCTTCTTGCCGATCCCCGGCAGGTCGCCCAGGCGGTGGCCTTCGCCTTCGCCGCCTGCGTCGGGCTGCAGGTCGCGGCCGCCCTCGCCTACAGGCACCTCGCCGCCGTCGCGGCAGATGGCGGGGAGGCCGGGGCCGTGGGCGTCGCCGCCGGCAACCGCAACATCGCGCTCTTCCTGGCGGCCCTCCCGGCCAGCCAGATGGATCCGCTCATGGTCCTGGTGGGCTGCTACCAGATCCCGATGTTCTTGACGCCGATCGTCATGCGAGGCTTCTACCGCCGGCTGGGGGGCGGAGGCTCGGCCAAGCCGGACGGGCTCGCGCCGACGCCGCGAAAATGAGCCGACGGCCGCGGAAACTCGTTAGCCGGGGGCGTATTCACACTCTGTTCCATGCGCTATGTTGTGGCTTCCCCGCCGCCGAGCCGACGCACCCGTCTTGAGCTCCAGTGGGCGGCATGGCTTCCAAACGGATCGGAACAGACATGAGAACAGCAAACCTTGCTGGCGTTTTGGCGTTTCTAAGCGTGTTCGGGGCCGGGGCAGCCATGGCGGAGTGCAATATCTCCGACGGCAAGCTGGAAGAGGCGATCCTCAACAAACCCGAGCTTCGCGATCCCGCCAATCGCCAGATGGTCCGGGATCTGCGCAATCTGCGGGATTCCGCTTTCATCCTCTGGGCGTACGGGCGTCATGCCGATTGCGAGCGGCTCTTGGCAAGCATCCGGGAACTCGTCTTGTCTCCGTCGATGGGCAGCCTCGGCGACAACGACGAGGACGAGGCCGACCAGCAGTTTGCAGCGCGCGAGCCGATGATCCAGCGCGGCGGCGCTACGCTGGGGCGCCGCGGCGAAGAGGGCGCCATGCCGCTGATGAGCATCGACGAAATGGCCCCTGGCCTGCGGGCGGACGAGATCATCGGCGCCGAGGTCAGAAGCTCCGACGACAAGATCATCGGCGAGGTCCGCAACATCGTCTTCGGGACGCAGGACCGTCGCGACTACGCCATCGTGGCTTCTGGGGGTTTCTTCATTCCCGGGAAGGACAGCATCGTCGTCCCCATTCCCGTCCTGAAAGTCTCGGAGGAGCGCGAAAGCTTCTACCTGCCGATCACGGAGGCAGAGGTGCGGAGCGTCCCGCTCATGCCCGACCAGGACTACGACTGGCTGGCAGACGAAGATTGGCGCAGCGGCAACGATGCGCTTTTCGCAGCCCCATGACGAGAATTGCCGCCTGCCGTCAGGCAGGCCGGCTCGGAGATCAGGCATGAACCTCGAGACCCCATCAGGGCTTGTGGAGGGCGAACCGGCAGCTCTCGCCGACCGCATCCGGCAGCGTGCCTACCTGCTGTGGGAGGGCGAGGGCAGGCAGGAAGGCAGAGCGGACAAATACTGGCATCGCGCTCGCGAGGTCATCGAAGACGAAGCCCAATCTGCCTTCCCTCCGGCGCAATCCAGGGGCAACCGCGACTAGCCAGGACGCCGCGACGCGGCTGGGGCTGCACGATCCGCAGCTTAGGCGTGCTCACTCGCGCCGGGCAGGCCGCAAGTCGACGCTGCCGGCGTTCCGAGGCGTGGGTTCGTCAGCCGCGTCGAGGTGCATCGGAGCGCTGAAGGACGCTGCGGCGCTTGCGCGTTGCCGTGGCCGGCCGTTCGGCCTTGGGCGGCAGGGGAAACAATTTGACGAAGCGCTCGGCGAGCGCGCGGTCGCCCTCGATCGACAAGACCGCCGCGGCGGCAAGCGCGCTCAGCATCCGGCCGCCGTAGACGGCAGCGGCAACAGCCGGCGGCGTTCCGGTGAAGACCACATCCGCCGTTTCCAAGACATCCCGCGCAACGTCGATGCGGCCATCGGCAATGCGGACCAGAAAAGTCTCGGCGCCGAGGCGAAAGCCGATGCGCGCGTCGACGCCTTCGGCGCGGGCCGGATCGAACATCGTCCGGAACGAGAGAAAGAGCGAGACGGCGCTGAACGGCAGGCTCGGGTCGTGTTGCGGCGATTGGGCCGCCCACCGCCCGAGCGCCTGAAAAATCGGCTCGCTCGCGTAGCCCCATGCGGTGAGCTCGTAGACCTGACTCGAGGCGGGCGGCGGCAGCTTTCGGCGGATGAGCACGCCGGCGGCCTCCAGGCCCTCAAGCCGCTGGGTTAGGACGTTGGCGCTGATGCCGGGAAGGTCGGCGCGGAGATCGCTGAAGCGCTTGGGGCCGAGCATCAGCTCGCGCATGACGAGAAGCGCCCAGCGTTCGCCGACGAGATCGAGCGCATGGGCGGCGGCGCATGCATCCTCGTAGCGGCGGCGGGCGGGGGCCGCGGTCCCGTGGGTTATTTTTTCTGACATGGTAGTTGCTTTTTATAACTGATGTGATTATCCCGGTCAAACCGTCCTTCGCAGGGGAGAGCCCGATGGCCAAGATGATCTTCGTGAATTTGCCGGTCAGCGATCTCGCCCGCTCGACTGCCTTTTATGAAGCCGTCGGCGCCGAGAAGAACCCGCACTTCAGCGACGAGACCGCGTCGTGCATGGTGTTCTCCGAGACCATTTACGCGATGCTCCTGACCCACGAAAAATTCCGTCAGTTCACCACCAAGCGGATCGCCGATGCGCGCCAGACGGCCGAAGTGCTGATCTGCATCTCCGCCGAGAGCCGCGCGGCCGTCGACGACATGGTCGGCAAGGCAGGCGCCGCGGGCGCCGCCCTCGATCCCACCCCGTTGCAGGATTACGGCTTCATGTACGGCCGCAGCTTCGAGGACCCGGACGGCCACATCTGGGAAGTGATGTGGATGGACGCCGCCGCCGCGGCTGCCGGCGCCGCCGCGTTCGAAGGACATGAGGCGGCCTGATCCGCCCCCAGCCCAATCAAGGAGGAGACCATGAGCTATATCGACGGATTCCTTGTTCCCGTGCCGGCCGCCAAGAAGGAGGCCTATCGCCAGCTGGCCGAAAAGATGGGGCCGATCTTCCGCGAGCACGGCGCGACGCGCGTCGTGGAATGCTGGGGCGACGATGTGCCCGACGGCAAGGTTACCGACTTCAAGCGCGCGGTGAAGGCGGAAGCGGGCGAGACTGTCGTCTTCGGCTGGGTCGTCTATCCCTCCCGGGCGGTGCGCGACGAAGCCAACAGGAAAATCATGGCCGATCCGCGCATGAAGATGAGCGACGACATGCCCTTCGACGGCCGGCGCATGGTCTTCGGCGGCTTCGAGCTCATGCTCGACAGCGGGGAGTGAGCGGATGGCTACTTCTGCAAAACAGTTCGTCTGGTACGAGCTGATGACGACCGACATGGATGCGGCCGAGGCGTTCTACCGGGCGGTGATCGGTTGGGATGCGCAGGCCTGGGGCCACCCCGACATGCGCTACACGATCATGAGCGCCGGGGACAAGCCGGTCGCCGGGCTGATGACGATCCCGGAGGACGCCCGCGCCGCCGGCGCGCGGCCCGGCTGGCTCGGCTACATCTACGCCGACGATGTCGACGACGCGACGGAGGCGCTGAGGCAGGCCGGCGGCAAAGTGCACCGGCAGCCCGCGGACATCCCCGAGGTCGGCCGCTTCTCGGTGGTCGCCGACCCGCAGGGCGCGATGTTCATGCTGTTCAAGCCGGCGGGCGGCGACAATCCGCCGGCGCCGCCGATGACGCCCGGCCATGTCGGCTGGCGCGAGCTCTACGCCTCCGATTGGGAACGCGCCTTCGACTTCTACGCCGGCCAGTTCGGCTGGACCAAGGCGGAGTCAATGGACATGGGCCCGATGGGCACCTACCAGCTGTTCGCCGCCGGCGGCGATCCCATCGGCGGCATGATGAACAAGCCCGAAGCTATCCCGTCGCCGGCCTGGCTGTTCTACTTCACCGTTGACGCGGCAGATGCGGCGGCGGCGCGCGTCACCGGTCACGGCGGTCAGGTGATGCACGGACCGATGCAGGTTCCGGGCGGCAGCTGGATCCTTCAGGGCATGGACCCGCAAGGCGCGATGTTCGCGCTCGTTGCCCCGAGCCGCTGAAGGCGCCATGCGGGAGCCGTCCCAATCCCGGCTCTTGAGGAGGCCGGCTGGATCAGCATCGAATCGCCGAACTCGTGCCCCCGGTAGCCGTGCTCCACAATTGCTGCGGAGATCCGATCCAGCGTCGCGTCATCCGTGAAGGCGCGGAGAAGCTCGAAGTGGCTTTCGCCGCGCTGGTGCATGCCGGTGAGTATCGCGTCCACGACCTGTAGCCGGGTTCCGCGCTCGATACGTCCGCTCGCAACGCCGGATCCGGCGGCCACGTCGCCGTCGGCTTTGGCGGCGGACTCCAGCGCGCGCACGACACTTGTCCCGATTGCGACGATCTGTCGGCCCTCCGACTTCGCAATGTCGATCGCTGCGGCGGTCCTCTCGGGGATGCTGTAGGGCTCGTCGAAGGGGAGCCGCAGATCGAGCGCGGGATCTCCGGTCGAGGAGATACCGGCCGCATGCGTGAGCGAGGCAAAGCCGACGCCGCGCTGCCGCCAGGCTGCGAGCCTTCGCCAGTCCAGCGCAAATCCGGCCGACGGCGCCTCGAACGCAAGCGGGCTGGCGGCGATCCTTGTCCAGACGTCCCACAAGGCCAGCGGCTCGGGGACATGTGCGTATTGGATCGGCCGCCCGTGATGTGCAAGCCCGGCCAGGACGGCGTCGCGACCGCCGGAGAAGCGCAGTGCAACAAGGCGGGAATGGTCGAGAAGACCCTCGACCGATGCGGCAAGCGGGCCGAGCGACAGGCGGTCGCCCGGTACAAGGGACGGTGGCGGCGGCCGGTCTTCCGTGCGCGTGCGATGATCGCCCGCTCCGAACGCGACTGCGACGTAGCGGGTCGGATCGCCGAAAGACACCCATGCCGCAAGCCGGACCTCGATCGGATCGCCGCTGGGGTCGTGCGTGCCGGAGAGGCTGGCGGGCAACGTCGCGGCATCGTTTGCCACAACCAGGTCGCCCGGGCTGAAGAGGTTCGCCAGCTCGGAGCGCGGCAAGTGCCGCATTTTTCCATCCGCGTCGATGGCCAGAAGCCTGGCGGACCTCCGATCGGGGCGTTCGGCGGCGATCATGGATGCACGCTCGCGAGACGCGCGGCCCGGCTCGGCAAAGCCGCGAGCATCGCTTCGACGATCTCTGCGGCGGAATCGTCGGGCCTTTTCAAGGTTGCCGGATCGGTGTCGGGCACTGCGAGCGCGTGCAGCGGCGTATCCATGTCGCCAGGGTCGATCGACAGGAAGCGAACGCCGTCAGCCTTAGCTTCTTCGGCCCAGATTGACGTCAGGTGGCGGAGCGCCGCCTTGCTCGCGCCATAAGCGCCCCAACCGGGATAGGCGTTGATTGCTGCATCGCTGGAAATGTTGATGACCAGCGCGCCGCGCGCTTCGCGTGCGGAGGCGGCGAGGGCGCCGAACAGGGCTTTGGTCATGCGGAATGCGGCGAGCAGGTTGACCGCAAGCGCCTGCTCCAGGTCCTCGCACTCCGTGTCGGCAAGCAGCGCGAGCGGGGTGGGACCGAGGCTTGACGCATTGTTGATGAGGACATCCAACCCGCCGAGATTGCCCACGATCTGCAGGGCGATCGGGTAGATGTCGTCCTTGCGCCCGACGTCCCCGACAATGCCGCGGGCGCCCGTCGAGTGGGACGTCCGTTCGACGGCCGCCTCGGTGCGGGCGACGAAGGCGACGTGAGCCCCGCGCGCAGAAAGCAGCCGCACGAGTGCAAGGCCCAGGCCGGAGGTTCCGCCGGTGACGGCTACGCGCAGCTCCTTGAGGGGGGTATCAATCGGCATCGGTCCGTTCTCCTTGCGCTCAGCACGACCTGCCTACAAGTTCAAGTGAACTTGAGGTCAAGAGGGAATCGTGCTTACCTTCGCGGATGGAATCCGTGCTGACGATCAACGAGGTTTCGCGGCGCAGCGGGGTCGCGTCCTCGGCGCTCCGCTTCTACGAGGAGCGGGGGCTCATCACGTCGGAGCGGGCGGGCTCCGGGCATCGCCGCTATCCGCGGTCGGTGCTGCGCCGGATCGCCTTCATCGTCTTCGCGCAGCGGATCGGACTGACGCTGGAGGAAATCGGCGCGGAGCTCGCCATGCTTCCGGCCGATCGCGTCCCCACCCGCCGCGACTGGGCCCGTCTCTCCGGCGAGTGGACGAAGCGGATCGATAGAAAGATCGCCGAGCTCCAGCGCCTCAGGGAAGGGTTGACCCAATGCATCGGCTGCGGCTGCCTTTCCATTGACCGATGCCACCTCGCCAATCCGACCGATCGGGCCGGACGGTCAGGCCCAGGGCCACGTTATTGGCTTGGCTGAGCATAAGAGTTGGCGGTTGACTTGCGGCTATCTATCTGGCGGTCGCAAGGTGCTGTGAGGTTCGATGCCGGCTCAATCCTCAGCTTTCCCCGATGCCCCCGTTTCGGCAAGCCCGCTAGGCGTGGATTACCCTCCCGACCTAACGCTGGTTCGCCGAAAAGCTGTTTCGCGGCTCGGGGAGCGGGACGGCACGGCGCTCGACTGGCTGATGTCGGGGGCGGCGGCGTCTGACGGCCCTGCCGAGCTCCTGGACGGCGTCATCGCCCGGCTGTTCGTCGCAGGCCATCCGATCGAGCGGGCCACCTTGAACATGTCCACGCTGCATCCGCAGCTTCTGGGCATCACGGCGAACTGGCGCGGCGATCTCGGCATCTGCGACGAGGTGCAGGTCAACGCGCATGTCCGCGAGACGAGCGACTATCTCACCAGCCCCCTCAGGCCGATCATCGAAGAAGGCCGCTCCATCCGCATGAACCCGCAGCATCCGGAGGCGAGGTCGACATACCCGATCATGAAGACCCTGGCAGCAGGCGGCTTCACCGATTACTGGGGATTCCCGCTGAAGCGGGCCGAGCTCTCGTACACCCTCCTCACGCTGGCGACGCGCCAAGCCGGGGGATTTTCCCGCCGCGCCATCGAGGCCGTGGAAGCCTTGCTGCCGGCGTTGGCGCTCAACGTCGAGATCGTGTCGCGCGGCAAGATCGCCGAGCACGTGCTCGACGCGTATCTCGGCCAGCGGATCGGCAAGCGGGTCCTGGCGGGCGAAATCAAGCGTGGGTTCGGTGAGACGATCGATGCGGTGATCTGGGTTTCCGACATGCGCAACTTCACCAGCCTGTCGGACCGTATCGACAGCGCCGACATGGTTTCATTGCTGAACGCCTTCTTCGAGCGGCTGGTCGATGCGGTGCACGGGAACGGCGGCGAGGTCCTGAAGTTCGTCGGCGACGGGATGCTGGGGATTTTTCCGATCTCCGACGCGCAGCCGCCGGCCGCCGCCGCAGCCGCCGCGCTGGCAGCTGCCCGGCAAGGGCTCGCTGCGGTAACGTCCCTGAACGACGCGGGATCGAGCGCGCCAATGAGCGATCTGACCTGGCGGCCGCTCGACATGGCCATAGCGCTGCACCGCGGTCCGGTGTTCTTCGGCAATATCGGCTCGAAGGATCGCCTCGACTTCACGGTCATCGGGCCGGCCGTCAACCTGGCGGCGCGGGTGGAACCATTGTCGAAGGAGACGGGGCGCCGATTGCTGATGACCGACAAGGTAGCCGAGCTGATCGCGCAATCAGTCCACTTGCTGGGGGATTTCGTCATCCGCG
Organism: uncultured Alphaproteobacteria bacterium; assembly: GCA_963846475.1. GTDB lineage: Bacteria > Pseudomonadota > Alphaproteobacteria > Rhizobiales > Afifellaceae > DASWJZ01. The sequence continues at coordinate 2,495,113 of CAWJVZ010000004.1, forward strand.
GTGTCGCCCACCCCGTTGCCCTGTTTGCCGCAGCGGAGGACGCCGCCTGATGCAGAGCGCCCGAGCCGCGCTTGGAACGCGGTAGGATCGTCACATCATACTGGTACCGTGGCGGAGCGGCGGCAGCGCGAGGTGGGCGGCCAAGGTCTGCGCAACATCGGCATAGGTTTGCAGATGGCCGGCGTAGCGGCCGTCGATCTTCGGGCCGAAGGCCATGACCGGAATGTTCTCGCGGGTGTGGTCGGTGCCCTTGTAGGTGGGATCGTTGCCGTGGTCGGCGGTGAGGATGACCAGGTCGCCGGGCCTGAGCAGGGCGATGAGCTCGGGCAGGCGGCGGTCGAATTTCTCCAGGCAATCCGCATAGCCGGCGACGTCGCGGCGATGGCCGTAGAGCTGGTCGAAGTCGATGAAATTGGTGAAGACGAGGTCGCCGTCCCTGGCCTCGCCGATCGCCTGGAGCGTAGCGTTGAACTGGCTGTCGTTGTCGGGCGCCTTCAAGACGCGCGTGACGCCGCGGCCGGTAAAGATGTCGGAGATCTTGCCGACGCCGAAGACATCGCGGCCGCGCGCCTTGGCGACATCGAGGAGGGTCTCGCTCGGCGGCGGCACGGCAAAATCCTTGCGGTGACCCGTGCGCCGGAAGTTTTCGCGGGTCTCGCCGAGGAAGGGACGAGCGATCACCCGGCCGATGTTGAGGGGGTCGCAGAGCTTTCGGGCGATGCGGCAGACCTCGTAGAGCCGCTCCAGGCCGAAATGCTCCTCGTGGGCGCAGACCTGCAGGACGGAATCCACCGAAGTATAGACGATCGGCTTGCCGGTGCGGATGTGCTCCTCGCCGTAATCCTCGATCACCTGCGTGCCCGAGGCGTGGCGATCGCCGAGGATGCCGGGCAGATCGGCCTCGCGGATCAGCGCCTCCGTCAGCTCGGCCGGGAGCGCCGGAACGGTGTCGGGGAAATAGCCCCAGGCGAAAGGCACCGGCAGGCCGGCGAGCTCCCAATGGCCGGACTGCGTGTCCTTGCCCTTCGAAACCTCGCTGGCATAGGCCCAGATCGCCCGCGGGGCCTCGACGCGTGGAATGCCGGCCGGATGCGTGCCGGTCGAGGCCTCGGCGGCGCGGGCGAGCCCCAGCGAATTCATCACCGGGATTGTGAGCGGACCGGACCGCCCGCCGGGCAGGTCGGCGGCACCGGCGGCGCAGGCGGCGGCGATATGGCCGAGCGTATCGGCACCGGCGTCGCCGAATTTTTCGGCGTCGCGCGCACCGCCGATGCCGACAGAGTCCATGACGAGCAGGATCGCGCGGGCCATTCAGGCGCTCTCCGCGTCGAGCCGCGCGTAAATGAGGCGGCGCTCGGCGGCGGGCTCGCCCAGCGTGTAGGCTGCGCGGACGGTTTCCATCGCGGCGGCGGCGGCGGAAGCCTCGTCGCAAGCATGGACGAGCGCCAGTGGCCGGTGCGGCCCGACCTCGTCGCCGATCCCGGCAAGCTCGGTAAGGCCGACGGAATGGTCGACGGGATCCGCAGCGCGGGTGCGCCCGCCGCCGAGCGCCACCACCGCGAGGCCCAGCCCGCGCGTGTCGATCGACGCTATCGTGCCGGTTTCGGCGGGGAACACCGCCTTCGTGATGGCGGCCTGGCGGAGGTGCGCAGTCGGATGCTCGACGAAATCGTGCGGGCCGCCGAGCTCGCTGACCATCGTCTGGAAAACCTCTGCGGCTCGGCCTTCATCGAGCGCCGCGCGCGCCATCGCCTCAGCCGAGAGCGAATCCGCCGCCAGACCGCCGAGCGTCAGCATTTCGGCGGCAAGCGCCAGAACGATGCTCTCCAGGCGCTGGTCGCGCTGCAGGCCGGTCAGGAAGGCGACCGCGTTCAGCACCTCCACGGAATTGCCGGCGGCGGAAGCCAGCGGCTCGTTCATGTCGGTTATCAAGGCAGTGGTGCGAAGCCCGGCGCCGTTCGCCACCCGGACCAGGCTTGCGGCGAGCTCCCGTGCGGAATCGAGATCGGCCATGAAAGCGCCGGAGCCGGTCTTCACGTCGAGCACCAAGCCTTGCAGCCCCGCCGCGAGCTTCTTGGAAAGGATCGAGGCGGTGATCAGCGGCACGGATTCCACCGTCGCCGTCACGTCGCGGATCGCGTAAAAACGCTTGTCGGCGGGGGCGAGGTCGCCGGTCTGGCCGATGATGGCGCAACCGGCGCGCGCGATGGTGCGGCGGATCAGCTCCGCGTCGGGCTGGCTTGTATAACCAGGGATTGAATCGAGCTTGTCGAGGGTGCCGCCGGTGTGGCCCAGGCCGCGGCCGGAGATCATCGGCACGATGGCGCCGCAGGCGGCGACGATCGGCGCCAGCATCAGCGAGACATTGTCGCCGACGCCGCCGGTGGAATGCTTGTCGAGCACCGGCCGGCCGTCCAATCCGGACCAGTCCAGCACCTCGCCGGAATCGCGCATGGCCAGCGTAAGTGCTACAGATTCCTCAGCAATCATGCCGTTGAAGAAGACCGCCATGGCGAGCGCGGCGACCTGGCCTTCCGTAACGGAACCATCGGTCAGGCCCTGGACGAAGAAGGCGATTTCCTCGCCGGAAAGGGCACCCCTGTCGCGCTTCTTGCGGATGATCTCCGGTACCGGCGTCATGTCGATGCCCGGTGCGTGCCCGGCGGCACCCGGCGCAATGGCGCATGCAGCCGGGCAAGCAGGCGCCGCAGCTTGGCGCCGCCCTCGGGCGCGACCGCCTTGGTCTCCTCGTGCGACAGTTCTTGGCCGGTCATCCCCGCGGCGAAATTGGTGATCACGGAGAAGGCCAGCACCTTCAGGCCGAGGAAGCGGGCGAGGATCACTTCCGGCACGGTCGACATGCCCGCCGCGTCGGCGCCGAGCACACGGGCGGCGCGGATCTCCGCCGGGGTCTCGAAACTCGGGCCGGAGAACCAGATGTAGACGCCTTCGGGCAGCAGGATACCCTCCTCGGCCGCCGCCTGCCGGGCGGCGTCCTGAAGGATGGGATCGTAGGCCTGGGTCATGCCGACGAAGCGGGCGTCGGCCGGCTCGCCGATCAGCGGGTTCCGGTTGGCGAAATTGATGTGGTCGGTGATGAGCATGACGGAGCCGGGCGGCATATCCTGGCGGAGGCTGCCGGCGGCGTTGGTGAGGATCAGCGTATTGACGCCGAGCGCCCGCAGCGTCTCCAGCGCCGGCCGCATCACGTCGGAGCGGCCGTGCTCGTAGAAATGGCCGCGGCCGGCGAGGACGGCGGCGGGGGTCTCGCCGAGATTGCCGAGCACCAGCCGGCCGCGATGGCCGGAAACGCCGGTCGCCGGAAAGCCGTCCAGCTCGCCGTAGGGGATCTCGACCCGGTTCTCCACGTCGTCGACGAGATCGCCGAGGCCGGAGCCGAGGACGATGCCGGTGCGCGGCGCCAAGGAGATGCGCGAGCGGATGAGGGCGGCGTTCCTGTCGGCCGCCGTAAGTTGCGGACCTTGTTGTTGGTTCAGATGGCCCTCCCCCAGCCTCGCCCCACCAGGGCAGCCGCTTCGGCACTCCTGATGGCGAAGTCGGGAAGACCCGACGTCGCTCGGGAGAGGCCGAGTCCGCGCGGAGCGCGGAGCCGGATGAGGGTTCTGGCGCCGCACTCGACGATCTTGTCCCTCACCCGGTCGCTTCGCGACTCGGCCTCTCCCCGGAGGAGGGGAGAGGAGGGAGCCGCCGTCGTGCGACAGGGGATAGCCCTCCCAACCAGGGGGACGGGGTGAGCTGCCTTTTTGGCCCTAGTCAAAGCTCGAAGGCCTTGGGCAGGAGATCGCCGAGGGTGATCGTCTCCACCACGCCGGTCGCGTCGCAGAGATGGACGAGCGTCGATGCGGAGCCGAACTCCTTGAGGCGCTGCCGACAGCCGCCGCAAGGGGTGATGCGCGGCATCATTTCGCACATCACCGCCACCGCGGAGATCTTCCGTTCGCCGGCGACGACCATATGGGCGATGGCGGACGTCTCGGCGCACCAGCCCTCCGGAAAGCTGGCGTTCTCGATGTTGCAACCGGCATAGATCTTGCCGCTGTCGCTGCGGATCGCCGCGCCGACCGCGAGCTTCGAGTAGGGCGCATGTGCCCGCGCCATGACCGCCCGCGCGGCGGCAACAAGATCGGCGGCGACCGCCATCAGCGCTCCTTCACGTAAGGCACGCCGCCGGCGCGCGGCGGCGTCGATTTGCCGATGAAGCCGGCGAGCAGGATCACCGTCAGGACATAGGGCAGCGCCTGGAAGACCTGCACCGGCACGGCGCCGATCATCGGCACGGAGACGCCCTGCAGGCGGATGGCGACGGCGCTGAGCAGGCCGAACAAAAAACAGGCGCCGAGCACCGGCCACGGTTTCCAATTGGCGAAGATCAAGGCGGCAAGCGCGATGTAGCCTTGGCCCGCCGTCATGTCCCGCCCGAAGCCGCCGGCCTGGGCCAGCGCCAGATAGGTGCCGGCGACGCCGCAAAGGAGCCCGGTGACGATGACGGCGCGGTAGCGGAGGAAAGTGACGGAGATGCCGGCCGTGTCGACGGCGGCGGGGTTCTCGCCGACCGCCCGGAGCCGGAGGCCGAAGCGCGTGCGGTAGACCACCCAGGCGGTGAACGGCACCGCAAGCAAGGCCACGTAGACGAGCACATTGTGGCCGGAGACGATGTCGGCATAGATGCGGCCGATCACCGGCACGTCGCGGAGCGCGTCGGCACCCGGCAACTTTATACCCAAGAAACGCGCCTCGGCGCCGAGCCGGGGCGTCGGGCCGCCGAAGCCGAACAGGGCATGGCCGATGACGGCGGTCAGTCCTGAAGCGAGGAAATTGATGGCGACGCCGGAGACGATCTGGTTGCCGCGCTGGGTGATGCAGGCGAAGCCGTGGATCAGCGCCATCATCACCGAGACGACTAGCGCGGCGGCGAGGCCGACCCAGGCCGAGCCCGAAAATGCCGCCACCGCGCCGGCGGCGAAGGCGCCGGCCAGCATTTTTCCTTCCAACCCGATGTCGAACACGCCGGACCGCTCGGAATAGAGCCCGGCCAGGGCGGCGAGAACGAGCGGCGTCGACAGGCGGATCGACGCGGCAAGCGTCGAGACGATGTCCTGGACATCCATCACGCGCCCTCCTTCACGTCGACCATGCGCCGGCGCTGCGGCGTCGACATCAGCGCAAAGGAACGGGTGAGCGGCGCGCGGAACATGTGCTCCAGCGCGCCGGCGAAGAGGATGACGAGGCCCTGGATGACCACGATCATGTCGCGGGTGATCGACGGCATCTCGAAGGCGAGCTCGGCGCCGCCCTGATAGAGGACGCCGAAGAGGAGGGCGGCGAGGACGATGCCGACGGGGTGGGCGCGCCCCATCAGCGCCACGGCGATGCCGACGAAGCCCGCCCCGCCGACGAAATCGAGGTTCAGCCGCTGCTGGGCGCCGATGACGGAATTGAGCGACATCAGCCCGGCGAGCGCGCCGGAAATCAGCATGACGATTATGGTGATGCGGGCGACCGAGATGCCGGCGTAGATCGCGGCGGTCGGGTTGTGGCCGACGGTGCGGATCTCGTAGCCGAGCCGGGTGCGCCAGACGAGGGCGTAGACGAAGACCGCCGCCGCCAGCGCCACGAAGAGCGTGAGGTTGAGCGGCGCGGCGCCGAGATCGGCGCCGAACAAGGCAAAGAGGCCGTCGAGATGCGGCAGGCTGGCGCCTTCCTCGAAAGTCCGCGTCTCCGGCTGCTGCGAGCCTGGCGGCTTCAGCGGGCCGATGAGCAGCCACACCATCAGCGAGGCCGCGATGAAGTTGAACATGATGGTGGTGATGACGATGTGGCTGCCGAAGCGCGCCTGCAGCCACGCCGGCAGGAATGCCCAGGCGGCGCCGAACAAAGCCGCGCCGGCGATCGCCAGCGGGAACAAGAGATACCAGGGCAGGACGCGGTCGAGCGCCAGGGCCACGAGGGCGACGCCGAGGCCGCCGACATAGGCCTGGCCCTCGCCGCCGATATTGAACAGAGCGGCATGGAACGCGACCGCGACGGCAAGGCCGGTCAGGATGAAATTGGTGGCGTAATAGAGGGTGAAGCCGACACCCTCGCCATAGCCGAGCGCCCCATAAGCGAGGATCTCCACGGCGCGGAGCGGGTTCTGGCCGATGAACAGCACGACCAGGCCGGCGACGAGGAAGGCGGCGGTGACGTTGAGAAGCGGGATTAGGCCGTAATCGGCCCAGGCCGGCAGCTTTGCCGGCCCGCGGAGCGCCGGGGCGGGTGCAGCGGATTTCGCGCCGGCGTCGCTCATGGAAGCTTGAGTTCGCGATGGTCGGGTAGGCGCCCTCCTCTCCCCCGTGGGGAGAGGCCGAGTCCGTGCGCAGCGCGGAGCCGGGTGAGGGTTCTGGCGCCGAGCTTCACGATCTCGTCCCTCACCCGCTCGCTTCGCGAGTCGGCCTCTCCCCGGAGGGGAGAGGAAGATGCTCTGCCGTCGCACAAAGCCCGAAGCGGAACCTGGAACTCGCGATGGGCGGCCAGCTCCCCTCCTCTCCCCCACCGAAGCGGGGTGTTCCCCGCTTCGGCACCCATGATGGCGAAGTCGGGAACACCCGACTTCGCGCGGGAGAGGCCGAGTCCGCGCGCAGCGCGGAGCCGGGTGAGGGTTCTGGCGCCGAGATTCACGATCTCGTCCCTCACCCGCTCGCTTCGCGAGTCGGCCTCTCCCCGGAGGGGAGAGGAAGATGCTCTGCCGTCGCACAAAGCCCGAAGCGGAACCTGGAACTCGCGATGGGCGGCCAGCTCCCCTCCTCTCCCCCACCGAAGCGGGGTGTTCCCCGCTTCGGCACCCATGATGGCGAAGTCGGGAACACCCGACTTCGCGCGGGAGAGGCCGAGTCCGCGCGCAGCGCGGAGCCGGGTGAGGGTTCTGGCGCCGTCCTCTACGATCTTGTCCCTCACCCGGTCGCGTCGCGACTCGGCCTCTCCCCGGAGGGGAGAGGAAGGCGTTCCGCCGTCGCACAAAGCCCGAAGCGGAACCTGGAACTCGCGATGGGGCGCCAGCTCCCCTCTCCCCCACCGAAGCGGGGTGTTCCCCGCTTCGGCACCCATGATGGCGAAGTCGGGAACACCCGACTTCGCGCGGGAGAGGCCGAGTCCGCGCGCAGCGCGGAGCCGGGTGAGGGTTCTGGCGCCGTCCTCTACGATCTTGTCCCTCACCCGGTCGCTTCGCGACTCGGCCTCTCCCCGGAGGGGAGAGGAGGATGCTCTGCCGTCGAGCAGAATGAGGCGGCGGGAGCGCCCGGACGGCGCGATACCGGGCCAAGCTCCTCCTCTCCCCCGTGGTGGGGAGAGGCCGAGTCCGCGCGCAGCGCGGAGCCGGGTGAGGGTTCTGGCGCCGTCCTCTACGATCTTGTCCCTCACCCGGTCGCGTCGCGACTCGGCCTCTCCCCGGAGGGGAGAGGAACGCGCTCCGCCGTCGCACAAAGCCCGAAGCGGAACCTGGAACTCGCGATGGGGCGCCAGCTCCCCTCTCCCCCACCGAAGCGGGGTGTTCCCCGCTTCGGCACCCATGATGGCGAAGTCGGGAACACCCGACTTCGCGCGGGAGAGGCCGAGTCCGCGCGTAGCGCGGAGCCGGGTGAGGGTTCTGGCGCCGTCCTCTACGATCTTGTCCCTCACCCGGTCGCGTCGCGACTCGGCCTCTCCCCGGAGGGGAGAGGAGGATGCTCTGCCGTCGAGCAAAATGAGGCGGCGGGAGCGCCCGGACGGCGCGATACCGGGCCAAGCTCCTCCTCTCCCCCGTGGGGAGAGGCCGAGTCCGCGCGCAGCGCGGAGCCGGGTGAGGGTTCTGGCGCCGAGCTTCACGATCTCGTCCCTCACCCGCTCGCTTCGCGAGTCGGCCTCTCCCCGGAGGGGAGAGGAAGATGCTCTGCCGTCGCACAAAGCCCGAAGCGGAACCTGGAACTCGCGATGCGGCGTCTCTCCCCGGAGGAGGGGAGAGGAGGCTGCTCCGAGGGCATGATGACGCTGCAGGCGCATCATGAGGCGGGTCCCTGTCCTTCTCGCTCCCGGCGCGGGAGTATAGCCGGAGACAAGCGCAGCCCTGAATTGGCAGCGCTGATCCGCCTCTCAAGGACCGCTAGGATGGCGTCGAGCACAGCCTCACGTTCCTGTAAGACCTCGTGGTTCCAGAAGCGGAGCACGGAGTACCCGCGCTGGTTCAGGAAGGCCGTGCGAACACTATCCTTCGCGCTCTGGGCGTGCTGCTCGCCGTCAAGCTCCACGATGAGGGATTCCGATCGGCAAAGGAAATCGACAACGTATGGGCCGAGCGGCACCTGGCGGATGAACTTGTAGCCGCCGAGTTCGCGTCCGCGGAGCCGATACCAGAGCCGGTATTCAGCGTCCGTTTCCTCGCGCCCTAGTCGCCGCGCCTGGTTGGTGGTGCCCGGCAGCCGGTGCGTGATGTCCTGGTCCGTCATTCGTCGCTCGCGCGGCGCGGTGCTCTACGATCTTGTCCCTCACCCGCTCGCTTCGCGAGTCGGCCTCTCCCGCCCGAAGCGGGGTGTTCCCCGCTTCGGCAATCCTGATGGCGAAGTCGGGAACACCCGACTTCGCGCGGGGAGAGGAGGGAGTCTGGCCCGGCTTGGCCCGGGTCGGTCATGCTGCCTTCTCGCCGAGGCCGGCCATCAGCATGCCGAGCTCGCGCTCGTCGGCGTCGGGGGTCCGCTCGCCGACGATGCGGCCGCCGCACATCACCAGAATGCGGTCGGAAAGCGCGCGGATCTCGTCGAGCTCGACGGAGACGAGCAGGATCGCCTTGCCGGCCTCGCGCATGGCGACCAGCTGGCGCTGGATGAATTCGATCGCCCCGATGTCGACGCCGCGCGTCGGCTGGCCGACGAGAAGGACGGCGGGATCGCGCTCCATCTCCCGCGCCAGCACGATCTTCTGCTGGTTGCCGCCGGAAAAATTTGCCGTCTTCAGCCGGCAGTGGGGCGGGCGGATATCGTATTGCTCGATGCGGCGGCGCGCGTCGTCCTGGATGGCCGATATCTTCAGGAACGGCCCGTTCAGGTAATTCTCGTCGCGGTGATAACCGAGGGCGTGGTTCTCCCATTCCTCGAAATTCGTTACCAGGCCCATGCGGTGGCGGTCCTCCGGCACATGGGCGAGGCGGCGCTCGCGCAGCAAGGCCGGATCGCTGCGGGTCATCACCGGCAGCTCCTCGCCGTCGAGCAGGACGCGGCCGATCGTGGCGTGGCGGATGCCGGCCAGAACCTCCAGGAGCTCCGATTGGCCGTTGCCGGCGACGCCGGCGATGCCGACGATCTCGCCGGCGCGGACCTCGAACGACACCTGCGAAAAGCGCAGCACGCCGCGTGCGTCGACGTGGCCGAGATTTTCCACCTGCAGCAGCGGCCGCCCGGGGACCACCGGCTTTTTCTCGACGCGGAGCAGCACGCGGCGGCCGACCATCAGCTCGGCGAGCTCTGCGGGCGTCGTCTCGGCGGTCGTGCGGGTCGCCACGATCTCGCCGCGGCGCATCACGGAAACGTCGTCGGTCACCGCCATGACCTCGCGGAGCTTGTGGGTGATCAGGATGATCGTCTTGTCCTGCGCCCGGAGCTGCCGGAGGATGCGGAAGAGATGGTCGGCCTCGGCGGGCGTCAGCACGCCGGTCGGCTCGTCGAGGATCAGCGTGTCGGCGCCGCGGTAGAGGGCCTTGAGGATTTCCACGCGCTGCTGCAGCCCGACGGGGAGCTCGGAAACGACCGCATCGGGATCGACCTCCAGCGCATATTCCCGCTCCAGCCGCTGCAGCTCGGCCCGGGTCTTGGCGACGCCGCGCTTCAGCACCATGCCGCCCTCGACGCCGAGCATGACGTTTTCCAGGACGGTGAACGGCTCGACCAGCATGAAATGCTGGTGGACCATGCCGATGCCGCGGGCGATCGCATCATCCGGCGAGCGGATGGTGACCGGCTTGCCGTCGACGCGGATCTCGCCGGCATCGGGCTGGTAAAAGCCGTAGAGGATCGACATCAGCGTCGACTTGCCGGCGCCGTTCTCGCCGACGATCCCGTGGATCGTCCCCTTGGCGACGGAAAGGTGGATATCGCGGTTGGCGTGGACGGCCCCGAACCTTTTGTCGATGCCGATCAGCTCAATGGCGGGAGGGGCCGTCTGGCTCATTGCGCGGCCTGCATCTGGAACGGGCCGGCCATGGCGGCCTGCGGCGGCGGCGCGGCGAGGATCAGCGCCCAGTAGGTGCGGTGCTTTGCGCCGTGCGGAGTGGCGAAGGCGGCGATGCCGAGCTCGGTGACGTGCGGGTTGAGGAGGTTCTTGCGATGCTCGGGGGAGCCGCGCCAGCCCTGCATGGCGGCGTCCAGGTTCCGGTAGCCCGCGCCGAGGTTCTCGGTGGTGGCGCCCCAGACGTAGCCGGCGGCGGCGAGGCGGCCGGGCAGCGCACCGGCGACGCGGTGGCCGATCCTGTCGCGCTCGGCCATGGCGCGGGCCTGGCGCGCGGCGGCCTCCATGAGGCGCGAATCGACGGAGACGCGGCCGAGGCCGTGCCCGGCACGATAGGCGGAGACGAGGGCGGCGGTGCGGCCGTCGTCGACGGCGATGGGGGTGACCGGTTGCGGCGGGCCTGAGGCACAGGCGGAAAGGGCCGCCCATATCGGCACGGCACTGAGGCCAGCCCGCACTTTCCCGGGCCGGGCTACCCCTGCCCTAGTTTCTACCCGCAGGGGCAGGTGTGACGCAGGTAGCTCGACGTAAGCACCCTCCTCTCCCCTCCGGGGAGAGGCCGAGTGGCGTAGCCACCGGGTGAGGGACGAGATCGTAAAGAACTGCGCCAGAACCCTCACCCGGCTCCGCGCTGCGCGCGGACTCGGCCTCTCCCCACGGGGGAGAGGAGGTGCCGCGCTGCTACCCCTTTTTCCTCCCCGGCTAGCGGAGAGGAACGGGTTTGAAGCCGCCACGGCAGCCGGTCAGCTCTGCGGGCAGGTGTTGTCCGCCATGTAATCGTGCACCTGGATCTCGCCGGCGACGATCTTGGCCTGCGCCTCCTCGACCGCCTTCTGCATCTCCGGGGTGATCAGGCCCTTGTTGTGGTCGTCGAGCGCCCAGCCGACGCCTTCCTCGGCGAGGCCGAGCGTCTGCACGCCGGCGGTGAATTTTCCGTCATGCGCGTCCTTGAAGGTGGCGTAGACGGCGTTGTCGACCCGCTTCAGCATGGAGGTCAGCACCGAGCCGGGATGCAGATGATTCTGGTTGGAATCGACGCCGATGCCGAGCTTGCCGGCATCCGCGGCCGCCTGCAGCACGCCCATGCCGGTGCCGCCGGCGGCATGGTAGACGACGTCGGCGCCGCGCTCGAACTGGCTCTTGGCGAGCTCGCCGCCCTTCACCGGGTCGTTCCAGGCCGCGCCGGTGTCGCCGGTCATGTTCTGAAAGATCTCGATGTCCGGGTTGGCGGCCTTGGCGCCCTGGACGTAGCCGCAGGCGAAGCGGCGGATGAGCGGGATGTCCATGCCGCCGACGAAGCCGATCTTGCCGGACTTCGACGCCATGGCGGCGAGCACGCCGACGAGATAAGAGCCCTGCTCCTCGCGGAAGACGATGGAGCGGACGTTGGGCAGGTCGACGACGGCGTCGACGATGGCGAATTTTATGTCGGGGAATTCCGCGGCGACTTTCTCGAGCGGCGCCTGCTGGCTGAAGCTCATGGCGATGATCGGCGAGTAGCCGCGCCGGGCAAAATTCCTGAGCGCCTGCTCGCGCTGCGATTCGTTCTGCACCTCGAACTCGCGGTATTCGACGCCGGTCTCCGCCTTGAAACGCTCGGCGCCGTTATAGGCGGCCTCGTTGAAGCTCTTGTCGAACTTGCCGCCGAGGTCATAGACGAGCGCCGGGGTGGCGGCGTCCTGGGCGTGCGCCTGGCCGATGAAGGCGAGCGCGGCAAAGGCGGCGAGCCATTTGAAACGCATGATTGTGCTCCCTGTCGTGCGTGTCGCGGCCGGGTTCCTGCGCGGCCGATCGCGCGGAGATTGGCATGGAGCCCGCCGCAATGCATCCCCTTTCTGGCGCATTCGCGGGGCTTTGACGCGGCACCGCGGCGGGTTATCCCGGGGGGATTGAAACGTCGAAGGCGCGGAGATGGCAGCCAGCCCGAATGCGATCGACAAGCTGGAGTTCCCGATCCTGGTGGGGGACATCGGCGGCACCAACGCCCGCTTCGCGCTGATCCCCGACCGCGAGGCGCCGCTCTTGCCGTTCCCCTCGGTCGCGACGGCCGATTTCCCCGACATCGAGGCGGCGATCGAGGCCTCGGTGCTGGCGCATACGGAGCTGCGGCCCCGTTCGGCGGTGATCGACCTGGCCGGGCCGATCAAGGGCGACGCGGTGAAGATCACCAACGCGCATTGGGTGATCCGCCCCGCCGAGACGATCGCCGGGACGGGCGTGCGCGACGTCGTGCTCCTCAACGATTTTGAGGCGCTGGCGCTGGCGCTGACGGCGCTCGCCCCGGCCGACCTGGAGCTGATCGGCGGCGAGCCGGAGGGGGCGCGCGGCGCCAAGGTGGTGCTCGGCCCCGGCACGGGGCTCGGCGTCGGCGCGCTGATTGAGGCGGGCGGGCTCTACGTGCCGGTGCCGGGCGAAGGCGGCCACGTGGAGCTCGGACCCGCCGAGCGCGACGAGTTCGAGCTGTGGCCGCACATCGAGCCGGAGCACGGACGCATGGAGGCCGAGACGCTTCTATGCGGCCGCGGCCTGGTGCGGCTCTACCGGGCGGTGGCCGACCAGGCCGGGGCGGCGCGCCGCCACGAGCGGCCGGCGGAGGTCACCGCGGCGGCGCTCGCCGGCGCCGATCCGCTGGCGGTCAGGACCCTGTCGCTCTATTGCCGGTTCTTGGGCCGGCTCGCTGGCGACATGGCGCTGACCTTCATGGCGCGCGGCGGCGTCTATGTCGGCGGCGGCATCTCGCCGAAAATCCTGCCGTTCCTGCGGCAGGGCGAATTCCGCCGCGCCTTCGAGGCGAAGGCGCCGCACGCGGCGGTGATGGCGCCGATCCCGACCTGGGTGATTTTTCGCGACAACCCGGCGCTGCCGGGGCTCGCCGCGTTCGCGCGGGCGCCGGAGAAATTCGGCGTCGACCTCGCGGGGCGCCGCTGGCGCTCCTAACGGCGGCGCTTGGCGCCGGCGAGGGGTGCGGCGGAGGCGGGGTCTTCGGGCCAGGCATGCTTGGGATAACGGCCGCGCATGTCGGCGCGCACGTCGCGCCACGAGCCGCGCCAGAAGGCGGGCAAATCGCGGGTGACCTGGATCGGCCGCGCCGCGGGCGACAGCAGCTCGAACAGGATTCTGGCGCGGCCGTCGAGCACCGACGGGTGCTCGGCGAGGCCGAAGAGGTTCTGCACGGCGATGCGGACAATCGGCTCGCCGGAGGAATAATCGATGGGCACGGTGCGGCCGGAAGGGGCGGTGAACTCGGCCGGAGCGAGGCGGTCGAGCTCCGCCAGGCGCGCCCACGGCACGAGCGCGGCGAAGGCGTTGCGGAGGTCGCCGGGCGTGAGATCGGCGAGGCGGCGCTTGCCGGCGAAGGCGGGGACGAGCCATTCGCCGGCGCGCTCGGCCAAGGCGGCCTCGGACAGGTCGGGCCAGGCCGGATCATCCGCTCGCAGGAAGGCGATCCGCTCGCGCATGTTTTGGAGATCGTCCGGCCAGGGCAAGGCCGAGAGGCCACGGCCGAGCGCCGCATCGGCGAGCATTCTTGCGGCGCGCTCGTCGCGCGGCGCTTCGATCGCGGTCTGCGATAGGATGAGCGCATCGAGCCGAGTCGTGCGGAGCGCGCGTAGGGAATCCGTCGCCGGCTCGTAGGCGAGCGTCTCCTCCGTCGCGATGCGGGAGGCGAAGAGGTGCTCGATGGCGGCACGGTCGAGCGGCGCGGCGAGGAGGATGCGGGCGTCGGGGCCGCCGCCCTGCACCTCGCCGACCGCCAAAAACGCCTCGGCGGCGAGGGGGTCGGCCTCGTCCAGCCGCGCGCCGCTGCCGTTCGCCATGCGAAAGCGGCCGCGCGCGCCGCGCTGCTGCGCCAGGCGCTCGGGATAGGCCAGCGCGAGAAGGGCGCCGGGGTCGGCGCCGCTCCCCTGCCCTCCGCCCGCCGACCGTGCCCAGCGGGCGGCGGCGTCGCGGGCGGTCCTGGCGCGGTCGCTCCGGTCGCGGCCAAAACTTTCGAGGCGGTAGAGCAGGTTCGTCTCGCGGCCGGCCAGCCCCGGCTCGGAGAGGAGCGCGGCGATCTCCGCCGCCAGCATCGCCTCGCCGGACGCGGCGCCTCGGAGCACCATGTGCGCGAGGCGCGGCGCCAGCGGCAGCACCGAGAGCCGCCTGCCGTGAGCGGAGAGGCCGCCCGAAGCATCGCGGGCGCCGATCCGGTCCAGCAGGTCCAGCGCCTCGGCATAGGCCGCGGCGGGCGGCGCATCGAGCCAGCGGAGCTTTGCCGGATCGGCTACGCCCCAGGCGAGCAGCGTCAAAGCCAGCGCGCTGAGGTCGCTCTCCAGGATTTCCGGCCGGTCGAAGGAATTGAGCGAGGCGGTCTGCGGTGCGTCCCACAGGCGGTAGCAGATGCCCGGTGCGGTGCGGCCGGCGCGGCCGCGGCGCTGGTCGGCGGCAGCGCGCGAGACGCGCACCGTCTCGAGCCGCGAGAGGCCGGAGCCCGGCTCGTAGCGGGGACGGCGGGAGAGGCCGCAATCGACGACCAGCCGCACGCCCTCGATGGTGAGCGACGTTTCCGCGATCGACGTCGCGAGCACGATCTTTCGCTTGCCCGGCGGGGCGGGGCGGATCGCGGCATCCTGGGCGCGAGGGTCCATCGCGCCATAGAGCGGCGCTAGGAGAGCATCGGGCGGGAGGCGCTCGGCAAGCCGCTCCGCCGTGCGGCGGATTTCCGCCTGGCCGGGCAGGAAGCCGAGGATCGAGCCGTCCTCCTCGGCAAAACCCTTCAGCACGGCGCGGGCGACGCGGTCCTCCACGCGGAGCGCCGGGTCGCTACCGAGGTAGATCGTCTCGACGGGGAAGAGGCGCCCCTCGCTTTCAACGACCGGCGCGTCCCCCAGCAGATCGGCGAAGCGGCGGCCGTCGAGCGTTGCCGACATCGCGAGGAGGCGGAGGTCGTCGCGAAGGCCGGCCTGCGAGTCGAGAGCGAGAGCAAGGCCGAGATCCACGTCGAGGGCGCGCTCGTGCACCTCGTCGAACAGCACCGCCGCGACGCCCTCCAGCGCCGGGTCGTCCAAAATCATGCGGACGAAGACGCCGGCGGTGACCAGCTCGATGCGGGTATTGCGCGAGACCTGCGTATCGTTGCGGACGCGGTAGCCGACGGTCCGGCCGACCGGTTCGCTCCGGAGCTCGGCGATGCGGGACGCGGCGGCGCGGGCGGCGAGCCGGCGCGGCTCGACAACGATGATTTTCTGGTCGCCGCGCCAGGGGGCGGCGAGCAGCGCCGGCGGCACGCCCGTGGTCTTGCCGGCGCCGGGAGGCGCGATCAGCACGGCGGAGTTCTGGGCCTCCATCGCGGCAAGGAGCACCGGGAGGGCGGATTCTATCGGAAGCATGCAGGGCATATAGCAGGAGCGGTGTGAGTTGGCCGTCCGAGCCGTGCTATACTGCGAGCGTCGATCATTCTTTGCGAGAGACGATGAAGTCCTCGATCCCCACGAGCGCATCGGCCTTGGAGTCCGATTTTCGGAGCCGTGGCAGCGAACGGAGATCCATAGCGGTCTCGCGTGCGCTCAGGGCATTGCGCGATCCTGAGGCCATGGGCCTGCGCGCCTGGGTGATCGGCTCCCTGGCGAGAGGCCGTTTCACTCCTACGTCTGACGTCGATTTCGCGGTCAATTGCCCGCCCGAGCGGGAGCATGACGCGTTTCGCACGATCGAAAGGGCCATGGGGGCTTTTCCATTCCACATGATCCCACGCAGCCGGATCGCGGAGGATGCGCACCCGACGATGATGGAGGAAGCGCTCGATGCATCCGGCCTTGTCTCTCGCGAAACGCAAGCTCGAAGAACACTCCGGGCGCCATGGCGCCTCCTCTCCCCCGTGGGGAGAGGCCGAGTCCGCGCGAAGCGCGGAGCCGGGTGAGGGTTCTGGCGCCGCGCTCGACGATCTTGTCCCTCACCCGCTCGCTTTCGCGAGTCGGCCTCTCCCCGCAGGGGAGAGGAGGGGCGCGCGACTGTCGAGCCATATGCGATAGCCCTCTTCGGAAGGGGGACTTTTAAGAGCCCAGCTCGACCACCCGCCCGCCCGCAGCGGCGGCGTCGGCGGGGTCGTGGGTGACGAGCAGGACCGGCAGGCCGCGGCGGCGGCTCTCGGCGAAGACAAGCTCGCGGATTTGTACGCGGAGCGCTGAGTCGAGGCGGGAGAAGGGCTCGTCAAGGACCAGGGCCTCCGGGCGGGCGAGGAGCGTGCGCATCAGCGCGACACGGGCAGCCTGGCCGCCGGAAAGAGTGGCGGGGTCGCGGTCTGCCAAGGTCTCCAGGCCGATTTCGGCGAGCGCCGCTTCGACGGCCTGGCGGCGAGCGGCACGGCCCTTCACGTCGGGGTGGAGGCCGATCAGCAGATTGCCGGTGACGGAGAGATGCGGAAGCAGCAGCGCGTCCTGGAACAGCAGCCCGATGCCGCGCCGCTCCGGTGGCAGAGCGGTGACGTCGCGGCCGTTCAGGACGATGCGGCCTTCGGCCGAAAAGTCGCGGCCGAGGAAGCCGGCGACGAAGGCGAGAAGCGTCGACTTGCCGATCCCCGACGGGCCCATCACCGTGAGCGTCTCGCCGGGCGCGATCACGGCGTCGAGCGAGACCAGCAGCTCGCCGTCGAGCCTGATCCTAATACCGCGGAGATCCAGCCCGGTCGCCGGTCCCTCCGGACTCATGCGGATGCCCTGAGCAGGCGGCGGTTGCGGAAGAGGATCGCCGGAACGAGCGCGGCAATCGCGAAGCCGAGGAAGGGCAGCAGCGCCTGCACAAGCGCCGTCGCGCCGATGAGCTTGCGGTCGCCGCCGGAGGCGAGCGCGACGGTTTCTGTCGTGATGGTCGGCCAGCGGCCGGCGCCGATCAGCAGTGTCGGCAGATACAGGCCGACCGAGATCGCGAAGCCGAGCGCCGCGGCGGTCAGGACGGGGCGAATGAGCATCGGCAGGCGGACGCGCCAGAAGATCGCGTCGGGACCGCGGCCGAGCGCGCGGACGAGCTGGCCGTAGCGCGGATCCCAAGCTTCGCCAGGGGTCGGAAAGGGACAGGAGCACGTAGGGGAAGACGAAGACGAGGTGGACGAGGAGCACGGCCGCAAAGGTGCCGTCGAGGCCGGCGTAGGAAAACAGGATTTCTAGGCCGAACAGAAAGGCGATCTGCGGCACTAAAAGGGGAATGTAGAGCGCCTGCAGGGCAGGGCTCGGGCCGGTCTGAGACGCCGATTCGGCCCGCACCTCCTCTCCCCTCCGGGGAGAGGCCGAGTCGCGAAGCGACCGGGTGAGGGACAAGATCGTCGAGCACTGCGCCAGAACCCTCACCCGGCTCCGCGCTGCGCGCGGACTCGGCCTCTCCCGCGCGAAGTCGGGTGTTCCCGACTTCGCCATCAAGGGTGCCGAAGCGGGGAACACCCCGCTTCGGTGGGGGAGAGGAAAATGGCGGCGATAGTCCCGCCAAGCAGCCGAGGCCGCGGCGGATCTGGCCTGGTGCTCAAGCGAGCCGAGGGCCAGCACGATAGCGAGGAGGCTGGAGGCACTGGCGAGAAGGAGCGTGTCACGCAGGGGCATGGCCAGGTTCTGCGCCACGCGCATCCAGGTGGCCCACGTAAAGGGACTGGGTAGCACGGCGGGAAAGCGCCATGGCCCGGCGAGCGACCAGATGGCCAGCAGGGCAATGCCGGCCAGGATGATGGACGCGGAGAGCGCCGTCAGGCCGGCTCCGAGCCAACGCAGCATGTCGTCGCGCCGGAAGCGCCGGCCCGAGCCGGCGAGCGCCCGCGCCAGCGCGGCGACGATCCGCTCGGCGCCAAGCCAGATGAGCAGCGCCAGGGCTGTGACGCCGATCTGCAGCAATGCGGCGGAGGCGGCGACGAGGTGCATTTCGAGATCCGCATCGTTCTGCCAAGCCAGTATTCGCACGGCGAGCGGCGCCGGCGTGGTCGGCCCGAGGATCAGCGCGACGTCGACGACGGCGGTGGCATAGGCCAGGACCGCCAGCACGGCGAGACGGATCTGGCGATAGAGCGACGGCAGAACGCCGTGCAGAAAGCCCAGCGATCCGGCCGTAGCCGAGGGCCGCCGTCATGCGCGCCATCTCGGCGGCGCGCGCCTGCGGCAGCGCGGCGAGCGCCATGAGAAGGAGGAAGGGGATTTCCTTGACGATCAGCCCGAGCAGCATGGCGAGGCCAAGCCGATCCTGCACGATCAGCAGATCGGGCGGACGTTCCCAGCCGGCCAAGGGTGCCACGAGCCGGAAGAGGAAGCCGGACGGCGCGATAAGGAAGGCGAGGCCGAACGCGGCGGCGGCATGCGGCACGCTGAGGAGCGGCGAGACGAGCCGCACCAGCGCCGAAAAGATACGCGTACCGCGCCAGCCGGCGATGAACAGCACGACGATGGAGAAGGCGAAAGCCGTGGTGGCGAGGCCGGTCCAGAGGCTGAGCAGCACGGAGCGGCCGAGCCCGGGCACGGCGGCGAGGTCGCGGAATGGCTGCAAGCGAGAATTCGTGGTGGCCGAGCGCCGGCAAATAGCCGAAGGCGGGAAGAATAATTCCGCCAAGGCCGGCGACGACCGGCGCGATCAGGACGAGGAAAGCGGCCGCCGGGAAGAGCCGCAGCATCGCCTATCTGGTCACGCCGTAGCGGCGCGCCCATTCCTGCTCGAGGCGCTCCACCCAGGACGGATGCGGCTCTGGGAGCGTCGGGCCGAGCTCTTCCGGACGGAGCGTCGCCGCGCCGAGATCGAGCGCGGCGAAGCGCGCGCGGTCTTCGGGCGCAAGCTTCTCCATGGCGAGCACGGTCGGGTCGCCCCACACGGAGATGTCCTGCTTGCGGGCCTGCGCCTCCGGCGACATCAGGAAATCCGCGAAGACCATGGCAGCCGGCGGGGGCGCTGGCGTTGAACGGAATCGCCACGAAATGCGTGTTGCCGAGCGTGCCGCCGGAGAAAACGAAGCTCCTGACGGTGTCGGGCAGCTCGCCGCTGGCGATCGCGCCGATGCGTCGGACGGGTTGAAGGCGAAAGGCGATGTCGACCTCGCCGTCGGCGAGGAGGTGGCGGAGGCTGCCGTAATCGCTTGGGAAAGGCGCGGCCGCTCCGCCAGAGGTTGGGGTGCGCGGCATCGAGCCAGGCGAAGAGCGGCGCTGTCGGCAGACTGGAAGGTAGCGTCGGTCGCCGGCTGCTGCAGGACTGTTGGATCGGGCGCAAGGTCGACCAAGAGCTGCTTCAGAAACGTCGTGCCGATGAAATCGGGCGGCTGCGGATAGGTGAAGCGGCCGGGATTCTTGGCGATCCACTCGCCGAGCGCCGGCGGCGGAGCGCGGCGGATTCTGCGAGCCGGGCCGTGTCGTAGAAGAAGACCAGCTTCGCCATGCCCCAGGGCGCTTCCAGGCCCTCGACCGGTTCGGTGAAGTCGCGCGCGAACCGTCGGCTTGTTCTCGACGTCGACGAAGCGGTAGCTCGGCAGCTTGTCGCCCAGGCGGACGGGCTGCAGCAGGCCGTGCTGCTTCATGGCCGCAAAATTCTCGCCGTTGATCCAGACGAGGTCGACCGCGCCGCCCTCGCCTGCGTCCGGCGGCCTTTTCGGTGAGCACGCGCGAGACCACCTCGGCGGTGTCGCTCACCTTGACGTGGACGACGCGGACGCCGAAGCGCTCTTCGGCTCTTCGCCGGCCCAGGCGATGTAATCGTTGATGCGCGGCTCGCCGCCCCAGGCGTGGAAATAGACGGTCTCGCCACGCGCCTGTTGCCAGGACTGCGTGCCAGTCCGCCGGGTCGGGCGCGCCGGCGCGGGTCGCGGGGACGCCGAGCAGGATGGCGAAGAGGAGGGCAGCAAACAGGCGCATGGCGATGGAGCTCACCAGGCGGAGTTGGGGCCGAGCAAGCCGACACGGCAATCCAAACTTTGGTGATGCCGCGTGAGAGCGTCGACACCTGAACTTTGTCATCCCGGTCCGGCCGCAAGGCCGAGACCCGGAACCATGATCGCCTTACATCCGTGCATATCGCGACAGCGGAGCGGCTCTCCTTCATCGCCGTGTTCATGGGCCCCGGACAGCGCCGCTTCGCGTCGCTTCCGGGGTGACAACGGAGAGGGTGGCGCCGCCTCCTCAGTGCATCGCAGCGGCGGTGCCGAGATTCTCCATGGCGCGGCGGCCCATCACCGCGACGAGGTTGGCGCGGTATTCCGGCGAGCCGTGGATGTCGCCCATCATGCCGCCGGCGTCGACGGTCAGGCCCTTCAGCGCGTCGGCGCGCGAAATTCTGGCGCCAGCGCCTGCTCCGCCGCGCTCCAGCGGAACACGCCGTTGTTGCCGGCGCCGGTCACCGCGACGCGCACCGAGCCGTCCTTGTGCTTGGCGACGAACACGCCGGCCATCGGATAGCGCGACGCCGGGTTGCGGAACTTTGCGTAGCCGGATTGCTGCGGGATCTTGAACGACACCTGGGTGACGATCTCGCCCTCGTTCAGCGCCGTCGTATAGAGGCCGGTGAAATACTCGTCGGCCGCGATCTGCCGCTTGTCGGTGTGGACCGTGCCGGCGAGCGCCAGCACCGCGGCGGGATAGTCCGCGGCCGGATCGTTGTTGGCGACCGAGCCGCCGATCGTGCCGAGATGGCGCACCTGCGGCGTCGCCGATCGAGCCGGCGAGCGCGGCAAGCGTCGCGATGGCGCCTCTTCACCTCGGCCGACTGCGACACTTCGGCATGCGTGGTGGCGCCGCCGATCGTCACGGAATCGCCGCTGACCTGGATGCCCTTCAGCTCGGGGACGTGGCGGAGGTCGATCAGGTTGCGCGGGCGCGGCGAGCCGCGCCTTCATCGCCGGCAGCAGCGTGTGGCCGCCGGAGATGTAGGCGGCGTCGCCGGAGCCGGAGAACAGGCTTTGCCGCTTCCGCGAGGCTTTTCGGCCGGTGGTAGGTGGTCTGATACATCGTTGTCTCCCCAAACTCTATTCCGCCGCCTGGCGCATGGTGGCCTTCTGCGCCAGCCGCCAGACCTTTTCCGCCGTCGCCGGCATGGTGATGTCGTTGTCGCCGAGCGCGTCGGTGATGGCGTTGATGACCGCCGGCGGCGAGCCGATGGCGCCGGCCTCGCCGCAGCCCTTGATGCCGAGCGGGTTGCCCGGCGTCAGGCGTCTCGGTGGTGGAGACGACGAAGGACGGCAGGTCGTCGGCGCGCGGCATGGCGTAGTCGTTGTAGGTGGCGGTGATCAGCTGGCCGGTCGTCGGTGTCGTAGTGGCAGGCCTCCAGCAGCGCCTGGCCGACGCCCTGGGCGATGCCGCCATGCACCTGGCCCTCGACGATCATCGGGTTGATGATGCGCCCGAAATCGTCGGCGGCGACGAACTGCACGATGTCGGTGTGGCCCGTCTGCCGGGTCGATCTCGACCTCGCAGATGTAGCAGCCGGCCGGGAAGGTGAAGTTCGTCGGGTCGTAGAAGGCGCCTTCCTTCAGCCCCGGCTCCATGCCGCCCGGCAGGTTGTGGGCGGTGTAGGCGGCGAGGCACACTTCGTGCCAGCCGAGCTTCTTGTCGGTGCCGGCGACGCGGACCTCGCCGTTGGCGATCTCGATGTCGCCCTCCGACGGCCTCCATCAGGTGGGCGGCGATGCTTCTTGGCCTTGGCCTCGACCTTGTCGAGCGCCTTGACGATCGCCGACATGCCGACGGCGCCGGAGCGCGAGCCGTAGGTGCCCATGCCGAACTGCACCTTGTCGGTGTCGCCGTGGATGATCGAGACGTTGGCGATCGGCAGGCCGAAGCGCTCCGCGACGAGCTGGGCGAAGGTCGTCTCGTGGCCCTGGCCGTGGCTGTGCGAGCCGGTCAGCACCTCGATCGTGCCGATCGGGTTGACCCGCACCTCGGCCGATTCCCACAGGCCGACGCCGGCGCCGAGCGAGCCGACCGCATAGGAGGGCGCGATGCCGCAGGCCTCGATGTAGCAGCTCATGCCGATGCCGCGCAGTTTTCCGCGCTTCTCGGCCTCGGCCTTGCGCTGCCGGGAAGTCGGCGTAGTCGGCGGCCTGCATGCGCGGCGTCGAGCGAGGCTTCGTAGTCGCCGGCGTCGTAGGTCATGATGACCGGCGTCTGGTAGCGGGAAGGTGCGTGACGAAGTTCTTGCGCCGAAGCTCGGCCGGCGAGACGCCGAGCTCGCGCGCGGCGGTCTCCACCAGGCGCTCCACGACGAAGGTCGCCTCCGGCCGGCCGGCGCCGCGATAGGCGTCGACCGGCGTCGTGTTGGTGTAGACGGCGCGCACGTTGCAGTGGATCGCCGGGATCGCGTACTGGCCGGACAGCAGCGTCGCGTAGAGGTAGGTCGGCACGGAGGAGGAGAAGAGCGACATGTAGGCGCCGAAATTGGCGATCGTGTCGACCTTGAGGCCGATGATCTTGTTGTCGGCGTCGAAGGCCATCTCGGCGTGGGTGATGTGGTCGCGCCCATGCGCGTCGGTCAGGAACGCCTCGGTGCGGTCGGACGTCCATTTCACCGGCACGCCGGCTTTCTTCGACGCCCACAGGCAGACGATCTCTTCCGGGTAGATGAAGATCTTCGAGCCGAAGCCGCCGCCGAC
Source organism: uncultured Alphaproteobacteria bacterium (assembly GCA_963846475.1). GTDB lineage: Bacteria > Pseudomonadota > Alphaproteobacteria > Rhizobiales > Afifellaceae > DASWJZ01. The sequence goes on from CAWJVZ010000004.1 coordinate 2,517,932, forward strand.
GTCCGGCGCGATGACGCGGAGCTTGTTCTCCGGCGCGACGTTGTAGAAGGCCGAGATCACCAGCCGCGCGACATGCGGGTTCTGGCTCGTCGTCCACAGCGTGTAATGCTCCTCGGCCGGATCGTAGACGCCGAGCGCCGAACGCGGCTCCATGGCGTTCGGCACCAGCCGGTTGTTGACGATGTCGAGCTTCGTCACGTGCGCGGCGCGGGCAAGGGCGGCGTCCGTACCGCGGCGCTGTCGCCGAGCTCCCAGTCGAAGATGAGGTTGCCTTCGGCCTCCGGGTGGATCTGGTGCGCCCCCTCCTCGATGGCCTCGTTCAGGTCGATCAGCGCCGGCAGCTCCTGCCACTCGACGTCGACGGCTTCGGCCGCGTCGCGCGCCTGCAGGCGGGTTTCCGCCACGACCACCGCGAAGGGCTGCCCGACATAGCGCACGGTCTCCTTGGCGAGCGGCGGGATAGGCGCCCATCTTCATCGGCGCGCCGTCCTTCGATTTGATCATCCAGCCGCAGATCAGGTTGCCGATCTTGTCGGCGGCGAGCTCGTCGCCGGTCAGCACGGCGACGACGCCGGGCATCGCCTTGGCGGCCGTCGTGTCGATGCTCGAGGATCTTGGCGTGCGCATGCGGCGAGCGGACGAAGCCGGCGTAGCACATGCCCGGCACGCTCATGTCGTCGGTGTAGTTGCCGCGGCCGGTGATGAAGCGCTTGTCCTCCTTGCGGACGACGCGTGCGCCAATGCCTTCAACGCCCATGGATTTCCTCCCAGTTTTTTATCCCTCTCCCGTGGGGAGAGGGTGTCGCCGAAGGCGACGGGTGAGGGCGTACGGCGGTTGCCGTTTTCGCGCTCACTTTCCGCCGCCGTAAACCCTCATCCGGCTGCTCCGCAGCCACCTTCTCCCTCAGGGAAAAGGAAACCCGTATTATTCCGCAGCCACCCGCGCCCCGCCGTGCATCTCGCCGGCGGCGGCCAGGATCGCCTTGACGATGTTGTGGTAGCCCGTGCAGCGGCAGATGTTGCCTTCCAGCTCGTGGCGGACCGTCTTCTCGTCGAGATTGCCGCCGTAGCGGCGGATCATGTCGACGGCGGTCATGATCATGCCCGGCGTGCAGAAGCCGCATTGCAGGCCATGGTGCTCGCGGAATGCCGCCTGCACGGGGTGCAGCTGGTCGCCCTTGGCAAGGCCCTCGATCGTCGTCACCGCCGAGCCGTCCACCGCCGCCGCGAGCACCGTGCAGGATTTCACGGCGCGCCCGTCCAGATGGACGACGCAGGCGCCGCACTGCGAGGTGTCGCAGCCGACATGCGTGCCGGTCAGGCCGAGATGATCGCGCAGGAACTGCACCAGGAGCGTGCGGTCCTCGACCTCCCGGGAAACGGATCGCCCGTTCACGGTGATCGTCACATTCGACATCGATATCCTCCCCTTTATTCGACGCGGCGGGCTCGACCCCGCCTTACCTTGCAATCATGTAGACGAAGAGCAGCGCCAGGATCACCAGAGCCCCCAGACGGTCGGCCCGCCGAGGAAGCCGATGGCCGCCTCGCGCTCCACTTCCTCCTCCACGTCATGAGCGAGTTTCTGGATGGAAGCGCCGGGGGCGTTGGTTTCGGCGGTGGCGGGCGGAACCACGCTGGCGGTCGTGCCGTGATGGAGCGGCGCCATGTCGACGCGCACCGGCTCAGCGGCGACCGGCGGGACCGTCTCCAGCCCGGCAGCCTGGCCTTCCACGATCGGCACCCCCGTCGCGGCGGGCGGAATGGGTTGGCCGGGCAGGATCACCGGCGCCTCTCCTGCAGGAATGGATGCAGCGGGCGTGGTCGCTGCGCCTGAGGTGGCCGGCGCGCCGGCCCGCTGGGCGAAGCAGGCGAAGAACTGGTCGGCGAGTTTCTTGGCCGTCGAATCGATCAGCCGCGAGCCGAGCTGGGCGAGCTTGCCGCCGACCTGCGCATTGGCGACATAGGTCAGGATCGTGTCGGGCCCGTCCTGGACCAGGCGCACGTCGGCGCCGCCCTTGGCGAAGCCGGCGACGCCGCCCTTGCCCTCGCCGGAGATCGTGTAGCTTTCCGGCGGATTGACGTTGGTGAGGGTCACGGCGCCGTTGAACGTCGCCTTGACCGGCCCGATCTTGGTGGTGACGCGCGCCGAAAACCCTTCCCCGGGGCTGCCCTCCAGCGATTCGCAGCCGGGGATGCATTCGCGCAGCACGGCGGCCTCGTTGAGCAGGCCCAGACCTGCTCGCGCGGCGCCGGGATGCGGTATTCGCCCCTCAGTTCCATCAACAGCCTCCAGCCGCGATAGTGCACAGAGCCCCGCCCGCCGGACAACAGGCTTCGCGAAAAAGCGCCTTAGAGGGCGGGGCGCGATTGGCGGGCCGGGAGCGAGCGGCTAAAAGCGCCGCCATGTCCGATCCGTCCGTGGCCGAGCCGCTCCTCGGCGCCCTCATCGATGCGGCGCTGGCCGGGGCGCGCGAGGTCATGGCGGTCTACCGGACGGATTTTTCGGTGGAGAGGAAGGCCGACGATTCGCCGGTCAGCGAAGCCGACCGCCGGGCCGAGGAGGTCATCGTTGCGCGGCTAAGAGCCGCAATGCCGGACGTGCCGATCGTCGCTGAAGAGGCAGTCTCCGCCGGTGCGATTCCAGCGATCGGCCGAAAATTCTTCCTCGTCGACCCCCTGGACGGGACCAAGGAATTCGTCAGCCGCAACGGCGAGTTCACGGTGAATATCGGGCTGATCGAGGACGGCGTGCCTGTTATGGGGGTGGTGCTGGCCCCGGCCCTCGGCCTCGCCTTTGCCGGGAGCCAGGCTGGCGCCTGGAAAGGCACGACTGGCCCGGCGCTGGACGCGATCCGCGACTGGACTGCGATCCGCACCCGCCCTGCCGGGCCGGCGCCGGTCGCGGTGGCAAGCCGCTCGCATTCCAACGAGGCGACGGAGTCGGCGCTTGCCAGGGCCAATGCCGGCCAGCGCCGCTCGATCGGCTCGTCCCTCAAGTTCTGCCTGATCGCGGAGGGCGACGCGGATTTCTATCCGCGGCTCGGGCCGACCATGGAATGGGACATTGCGGCCGGCGACGCGGTGCTGCGCGCCGCGGGGGGCCTGGTGGTCACGCTAGACGGCCGCCCTCTCCTCTATGGGAAAGCCTCGGCGCCCGGCCCGCGCCCCTATGAGAACCCGCACTTCCTTGCAGCCGGCGATCCCGCGCTGCTGAAACGGCTGCAGCCGACGAAGGCGGCATGAGCGCGGCCCCGCTCATCCTGGAAACGGCGGGGCTGGAGGATTACGCGCTCCTCGATTGTGGCCAAGGCCGCAAGCTGGAGCGCTTCGGCGCGCTGACGCTCGACAGGCCCGAGGAGCAGGCGATCTGGACGCCCCGCCTCGACACGGCGTCGTGGGAGCGGGCCGACGCAATCTTCACCGGCGACATGGATGAGGAAGGCGCCGGGCGCTGGAAGCGGCGGCCGGGCGTCCCCGAAGCGTGGACCTGCCAGCACGGAAAAATACGCTTCGAGTGCCGCTTCACCTCGTTCCGCCATGTCGGCGCGTTCCCGGAGCAGGAGGCGCACTGGGCCTTCATGCGCGAGCGGCTGCAGGCGGCCGGCGCGGCGGCGGGCGAGCGCCCGTCGCTCCTCAACCTCTTCGGCTATACCGGGCTTGCCTCGCTGATCGCGGCGGAAGCCGGCGCGGAGGTGACGCATGTCGACGCCTCAAAGAAGGCGATCGCCTGGGCGCGCGACAACCAGGCCCTCTCCGGCCTAGAAGGCAGGCCGATCCGCTGGATCCTCGACGACGCGCAGAAATTCGCGGCGCGCGAGGGGCGGCGCGGCAAGCGCTACGACGGCATCCTGCTCGATCCCCCAAAGTACGGCCGCGGGCCGAAGGGCGAGGTCTGGGACCTTTTCCACAACCTCCCCGAAATGCTGCGGCTTTGCCGCGACATCCTGAAGCCGACGGGCTTCCTCATCCTCACCGCCTATGCGATCCGCGCCTCGTTCCTCTCCATGCACCGGCTCTGTGCGGAGATTCTGGGGGCCGGCGTGGAGTCCGGCGAACTGGCATTGAAGGAGCAAGCCGGCGGGCTCCTTCCCACGTCGCTGTTCTGCCGCTGGAGCGCCGGGTGAGCGAGCTGCCGCGCACCGGCAGCTTCAAGAAGGTCACCAGCCTCGCCAATCCGCTGGTGAAAGACATCCGCGCGCTGCACCAGAAAAAGCATCGCGACGAGACCGGCCTGTTCATCGCCGAAGGGCAAAAACTGGTGCGCGACGCCGTCGAGGGCGGCTGGCCCATCCACATGCTGGCTTATGCCGGGAGCCTTGCCGGCGACGAGCAGATCGGCGTGCTCGCCGCGCGCACGAAATCGTCCGGCGGGACCGTGCTGGAGGTCAATGCGCAGGTCCTGGAGAAGATCACCCGCCGCGACAATCCGCAGAATGTCGTCGGCGTGTTCAAGCAGCGCTTTGCGCCCGAAGCGGCGATCGGCCGCGACGGCATCTGGGTGGCGCTCGACCGGGTGCGCGACCCCGGCAATCTCGGCACCATCGTCCGCACCGCCGATGCGGCCGGCCTCGCCGGAGTGGCGCTGGTCGGCGCCTCCTGCGACGCTTTCGGGCTGGAGGCCGTCCGCGCCAGCATGGGCTCGATATTCCACGTGCCGGTGGCGAGGACGAGCGAAGACGGCCTGGTCGCGCAGGCGAAGCGCCACAAAGCGCGGCTCGTCGGCACCCACCTCTCGGCCGCGACGATGGACTATCGCGTGGTAAAATTTTCCCAGCCGCTCATCCTCCTGATGGGCAACGAGCAGCAGGGGCTGACGGAAAAGCTGTCGGCGGGCTGCGACGCGCTGGTGCGCATTCCGATGCGCGGCCGCGCGGATTCCCTCAACCTCGCGGTATCGACAGGACTGATGATCTACGAGGCGCTCCGGGGCGGCGCCTAAGATGGAGAATTTCCCGGAAGGGGATCAATGCTTCCGCCCGTCGGCCCAGGGGCGCCGACGCGCATCCCGGATGTGCAGGATCCTGACCTCTTCCCCCGGCGATCTCGTAGTAGACCTTGTAAGGATAGCGGACGAGCGTCAGCTCGCGAACGCCAGGCTCGTCGGTCAATCTGGCCAGCAGCGGAAAGCGAGCAAGCCGGCCAATGCTTCCTTCGATTTCAGCGAGCACTGTCCGAGCCGCTGCGGGCGCCCGCTCGTTGAGATAGGCGTAAATGACTTCAAGATCGGCACGCGCACGAAGGGTATAGCGAATCCTCATCCGCCGCGCTTGAAGAACTCAGCCATCTCGGAGTCGCTCACGAACTCGCCGCGACGGGCTTCGGCAAGGCCCTCCCGCACGGCCGAGCGAGTCTCCTCGTCCAGCTGCACGGGTCCGTCAGCCTTGGACAGCAAGGCGAACAGCATCAGGGCCGCCTCGTCCTGATCGGATTCGGGCCGCTCACGAAGCTTCGAGAGGGCCTGCTCCAGCAATTCTGTCATGACTCGAAGATAACAGCTGGTCCCCTAAGTCTCCAGCCCGTCGAAGAGCGCCGTGGAGAGGTAGCGCTCGGCGAAGGAGGGGATGACGACGACGATGGTCTTGCCGGAAAATTGCGGGCGGCGGCCGACTTTCAGGGCGGCGGCGATGGCGCCGCCCGACGAGATACCGACGGGAATGCCCTCCAGCCGCGCCGACAGCCGCGCATAGGTGAACGCCTCCTCGTTGGTGACGGTCACCACCTCGTCGATGACCGAGCGGTCGAGGATGGCGGGGACGAAGCCGGCGCCGATCCCCTGGATCTTGTGCGGCCCGGGCTCGCCGCCGGACAGCACCGGGCTGTCGGCCGGCTCCACCGCGACGATATGGAGATCGGGCTTTCGCGGCTTCAGCACCTGCCCGACGCCGGTGATCGTGCCGCCGGTGCCGATTCCAGCGACGAAGACGTCGACGGCGCCGCCGGTATCGTTCCAGATCTCCTCCGCCGTGGTGCGGCGGTGGATCTCCGGATTGGCGGGGTTCTCGAATTGCTGCGGGATGACCGCGCCGGGGATGGTCGCCTGGATCTCTTCCGCCTTGGCGATGGCGCCGCGCATGCCCTTCGGGCCTTCGGTCAGCACCAGCTCGGCGCCGAAGATCCGCAGCATCTTGCGGCGTTCCACGCTCATCGTCTCCGGCATGACGAGGATCAGCCGATAGCCCTTGGCGGCGGCGGCGAAGGCGAGCGCGATGCCGGTATTGCCGGAAGTCGGCTCGACCAGAATGGTCTCGCCCGGGCGGATGCGGCCGTCGCGCTCCATCGCCTCGATCATCGAGACGCCGATGCGGTCCTTGACGCTGCCGACCGGGTTGAAAAACTCCAGCTTGGCGAGGAGATTGGCGGTCACCCCCTCGGCGCGGGCGATCTTGTCGAGCCGGACGAGCGGAGTATCGCCGATCGTTTCGGTGATGGAATCATAGACGCGGCCCCTGCCGGGGGTGGGCGTGGGCTCGAAGCGGCGGGCCGGTTGGCTCATCAAGATCTCCGTTTCTGGCGGGACATTAGGGCCGGATACGGCGGGCGGCGAGTGGCTTTCAGCCGGTCGAGCCGAAGCCGCCGGCGCCGCGCGCCGTGACGGTCGAGAATTCCTCCACGAGCCGGAAGCCGGGCCGGAGGATCGGCAGGAACACGGCTTGGGCGATGCGGTCGCCCGGGTTGATCGTCACCGGCGGCGTGCCCGGCGCATTGCGGTTGATCAGCGGCACCAGCCACGGCCCGGCATAGTCGGGGTCGATGGTGCCGACGGACTGGCCGAGGATGATGCCCTGGCGCGCGCCGAGGCCGCTCCGCGGCAGGATGAACGCGGCGACGTCCGGCCGGTTGATCAGGATGGAGATGCCGGACGACACCATGATCGCCGGCGCCTGCGGCGCGACGGCCAGCGGCGCGTCGATGCAGGCGCGCAGATCGATCCCGGCCGCCATGGCGGAATGATAGGCGGGCAGCCCCCACTCATGCAGGCGCGCGTCGAGCACCTTCAGCTCGAATTCTACGTCTTGGTCCATGCCTCCCGCCGCCCTGACCGAGTCGGCGGATTAGCCTCTGCGGTGCCACCCGGCAAGCCGATCAGGAGGGACGGCCCTTCGCGTTGGGGAAGAACAGCTGCTCGCCGCCGATCTTGTACGAGGCGATCGCCGCCTGGCCCTCGTCGGACACGAGCCAGTCGATGAAGGCCTGCCCTTCCGCCGCCTTCACATGCGGATGTCTTGCCGGGTTCACCAATATGACGCCGTACTGGTTGAACAATCGCTTGTCGCCCTCGACCAGGATCTTCAGGTCGCCGCGGTTGCCAAAATTCAGCCAGGTCGCGCGGTCGGTGAGCACATACGCGCCCATCCCGGCGGCGGTGTTGAGCGTGGGACCCATGCCCGAGCCGGTCTCGCGATACCATTCGCCACTAGGGTCGTTCCCCGCCTTGCTCCACAGCCTGCGCTCGGCCTTGTGCGTGCCTGATTCATCGCCGCGTGAGGCGAAGGGAGCTTGCGCCGCGGCGATCTTCGCAAGCGCCGCCAATATGTCCCGCGTGCCCTCCACGCCGGCGGGATCTGCGGCGGGGCCGACCAGCACGAAATCGTTGTACATGACGGGTTTTCGCCCCACGCCCCAGCCCGCGTCGACGAAGACTTGTTCGGCGGCCGGGTCGTGGACAAAGACCACGTCGGCGTCGCCGTTCTCGGCCGTTTTCAGCGCCTGCCCGGTGCCCTGCGCGACGACGCGCACCTCGATGCCGGTTTTCTCGGTGAAGAGCGGCAGGAGGTGATCGAACAGGCCCGACTGCTCCGTCGAGGTTGTCGAGGCCACAATGATGTATTTTTCCTGGGCCTGAGCGCCTGCGAGCGTCGCAAGCGACAGCAACGCCGCTGCAAAAAGCCGCGCAAAGATTCTCATTGATTCCTTCTCTCCTTGCCTCACCAGAGCAGGTCGCCGCGCAGAAATGCCTGCGCTTCCGCCGTCCGCGGCGTCTCGAAAAATGTTCGAGCCGGGGCGCCTTCCACCAGCCGGCCCCGATGCAGGAACAGGATCTCGTCGGCGAGGCGGCGGGCCTGGCCGAGATCGTGCGTGGTCATCAGGATGGTCATGCCGTCGGCATGGCAGAGGCGGATCGTCTCCTCCACCGCCCGCGTCGCCGCCGGGTCGAGCGCGGCGGTCGGCTCGTCGAGGAACAGCACCTCGGGGCGGAGCGCCCAGGCGCGGGCGATGGCGAGCCGCTGCTGCTCGCCGCCGGAGAGCGAGCGCGCCGCGCGGTCGGCGAAGGGCGTCAGCCCAAAATGCTCCAGCGCCTCGGCGGCGCGGATGCGCCGGTCGCGAAAGCCGAGCCCGGCCAGGCCCGCCGCATGGACGAGGTTCGAAAAAGCCGTCCGCCGCAGGAGCACGGGCCGCTGAAAAACCATGGCATGGCGAAGACGCTTCTCGCCTTGCGGCACGCCCTGCCACAGGACTTTTCCAGCGCTCGGCCTGACCAGCCCGTGGCAGAGCCGAAGCGTCAGGCTTTTTCCCGCGCCGTTCGGGCCGAGCAGCACGACGCGCCGCCCGCGCTCCAGCGCAAAGCTCAGGGAATCGACCAGAATCCTGCCGCGCACGGCATAGGAGACGCTTTCGAGCCGGAGCGGCAGGATGCTGACGGGCGCGTGCATTTTCGTCAGCCCGCGGCGCGCCGGGCGAGCTGGCCCGCGGCGAAGGCGCCGGCGTTCAGCACCAGCGTGATGGCGAGGAGCACGATGCCCAGCCCGAGCGCCATGGCCAGCTCCCCCTTGCTCGTCTCTAGCGCGATCGACGTTGTCATCGTGCGCGTCACGCCGGCGATGTTGCCGCCGACGATGAGCACCGCGCCGACCTCCGCGCTCGCCCGGCCGAAGCCGGCGAGCATGGCGGTGAGCAGGCTGAAGCGGCCGTCCCAGAGGAGGGTCGGCATGGCGCGGAGCGGCGAGGAGCCGAGCGAGCGGAGCTGGTCCTCATATTCCCCCCAGAGGTCCTCGACGGTCTGGCGGGTGAGCGACACGACGATCGGGGTGACCAGCACGGCCTGGGCGACGATCATCGCGGCCGGCGTGAACAGGAGGCCGAGGAAGCCGAGCGGACCGGAGCGCGACAGCAGGAGATAGATGAGCAGCCCGGCGACGACAGGCGGCAGGCCCATCAGGGCGTTGGACAGGATCACCAGAAAGGTCCGGCCGGGAAAGCGGGCGAGCGCCAGCAGGGCGCCGGCCGGGAGGCCGATCAGCAGGGCCAGCAGGACGGCGGTCAGGCTGACGCGGAGCGACAGCAGGACGATTTCGACGAGCGCCGGGTCGAAGCCCGTCACCAGATCGAAAGCCGTTCGGAAGGCGCCGTCTTCGCTCATGTTCCCTTGCGAAAAATACCAGTTCTGTCCTAGGAGAGGCAAGTTCCGCGTCTATTCCGCAAGGAATGCAGGAATATGCAGGATCAGAATTACCTTACCACCGCGGAGGTCTGCGCCTATCTGCGGCTGAAGGAGCGGACCATCTATGAGCTGGTCGCGCGCCGGGCGATCCCGTGTTCCCGCGCCACCGGAAAGCTCCTGTTCCCGCGCCGGCTGATCGACCGCTGGGTCGAGTCGCATGTCGACATGCAAGGCGGCTTCGCGGCGCCGCCGCCGATCGTGGCGGGATCGAGCGATCCGCTGCTGGAATGGGCGCTCCGCGAATCCGGCTCGGGCCTCGCCACTCTCTTCGAGGGGAGCGGCGGGGGCCTGAAACGCTTCGCCGCCGGCGAGGCCGTGGCGATCGGCCTGCATCTGCGGGCCCCCGACGGTACCTATAATATCGACGCGATCCGCGCCCTTGCCGGCGTCACCGACCTCGTGCTCTTGCAATGGGCCTGGCGCGACCAGGGCTTTGTCGTGCGGCGCGGCAATCCGCTGGGACTGGCCAGCATGGAGGATCTGAAGACGAAACGGCCGCGGATCGTGCTCCGCCAGCCCGGCTCGGGGGCGGAATCCCTGCTCGACGCTTTGCTCGAAAGGGCGACACTGAAGCGCGAGGAGCTCAACGTCGCCGGCCGTGCGGCGCTGACGGAGACGGATGTCGCGGTTGCCGTCGCGGACGGCGGAGCGGATTGCGGGCTCGCCGTCGGTGCCGTGGCCCGCCGCTTCGGGCTGGATTTCGTGCCGCTGCAGCGCGAGCGTTTCGATCTCGCCTTGCGCCGGCGGGCTTATTTCGAGCCGCCGCTGCAGCGCCTCTTCGCCTTCGCCCGCACCGAAGTTTTCCGCCAGCGCGCCGACGCGCTCGGCCATTACGGCGTAAGCGGCACGGGCGAGGTGGAGCTCAACGCTTAAGGCTTTTCAACCAACCCCTCCGTTTGTCATCCCGGTTTGGCCGCAGGCCAAGACCGGGATCCATAAACGCCGAGACCTCAGGCACGCGCGCCGCCCGTTGAATGCCTCCAGTGGCACTGTCGTCCTGGCTTCTGACATCACCCGCTCTCTGATATGATCGACGGCAATGCCAAGGCAGGCGAGGTATGGCGAGCCGCGGTGCGGTAAGCAATGGCTTGGCAGGCGACGAACCCCCGGCGTCGTGTCGGGGGTTCTCATATCAAAAGGAGCCGCAATGCCCAAAGGGGCGAGAGGCGAGAAAAGACCGGCAGACGTGATCGGTGGCGCGATCATGGTCGCGAAAATCGCCACTGGCGAGATTGAGGAAGCGCGCTCGCCGGCACCCAACCGGGCTAAGGGCGGCAAAATCGGGGGGAAGCGCCGCGCTGAGCGGCTTACCCCCGAACGCCGGCGGGAAATCGCAAAAAAGGCGGCTGCATCACGTTGGGAATCAGCTGATTGAGTTTGCGTAGAAGTTTCTGATTGCTATTTACGGCATCATCGCCTAGATACCCCGGACAGAAGGGGATCGGGCCATGGCGAACCTTGATAACGACCTCGTCGAACAAGCCGTCGCCGCTCTGATGGTACGCTGGCAGTTGGCCTTCGACGAGCGAGAGGAGCAGCGGAAGATCATTCGGGAAGCGGAGGAGCGAGCGGCGCGCCTCACGCAGGTGATTTCGGACGCCCAAATTGGCATCCGCGCGTTCGGCTTAGACCCCAACGACAAGGAGCAGAAGGCCGAAATGAATCGGCGCTACAACGCAGCGTATTTCCGCGCGCTTCGCAAAGCAAAGGGACTGCCAGAGGAGGACTTGCTGGCGCGAGTGGCGGCGCCCGAGGGGAAAACGGAGCCCGAGCCAAAGACGGAAACGTCAGGGGAAACCGAAGCGGAGAAGAAAATTCCTTCGAACGACGCGGAGCGCCAAGACGACGAAGCGCCTCGTAGCATCAAGGATTTCGTGCTCGCCGCTCTCAGCCAGGCAGGAGAAGAGGGCGCCAAAGCCGCGGCCATTCGTGAGAAATTTGAGGCCGCTTCCGGCGCCTCGATCCATGAGAAAACAATTGGAATGACGTTGTGGCGGCTGTCCAGGGAAGGGCTTGTTCGCCGCGATGGTCATACGTGGTTCTCCGTCTCGCCACCGGCGAAGGCGGAGAACCCCGGAGCTGGGGCTCCGGGGTCTGACAACAACGTCTTTGGATGAAAGGAGAAAAGCGTGATCTGGCTGATCGCCCGGAGAGGCTGAGAACCTTTCCCGTGGAAGGCGCTGGCAGCGTTAGCCGCTCGCACCTTCCCCCGATGCTCCCGTAGCTCAGTGGATTAGAGCACCGGTCTTCCAAGCCGGGGGTCGCGGGTTCGAGTCCTGCCGGGAGCGCCTCCTTCTTTCAGGCGCATACATAGCGAGTCGTCGGTTCCCCTGCAAGCTTTTTTGCAGGGGAATCAACGGCTTGCATACCGTTTCGGTAAACGGAATCTAAGTGAACAAAATGCTTGACAAATCTGATAGAGGCAATCATGTTGATAGACATGAACCGGCTGCCTCTCGCCAAACGCGTACAAATCCTCGCCATGCTTTGCGCGGGTTCGTCGATGCGCTCGGTGTCCCGCGTCGTCGGAGTTTCTATCAACACCGTCACACGTGAGCTGGTCCTCGCCGGCACCGCGTGCGCCGCGTTCCACGACGCGAAAGTCCGGAATGTGAAGGCCCGTCGCGTTCAGTGCGATGAAATCTGGGCATTCAATAACTGCAAGGCGCGGGCGGTAAAGACGGCCAAGGCTCCGGTCACTGGCGCCGGCGATATTTGGACTTGGACCGCACTCGACAGCGACTCCAAGATGATCCTCTCCTGGCTCGTTGGCGGTCGGGACAGCGGCTATGCAGTCGAGTTCATGGACGATCTAAGATCGCGACTCGCCACCCGCGTCCAGGTGACGACCGATGGCCATCGCGCCTGTCTAGAGGCTGTTGAAGGCGCCTTCGGCGGCGACGTTGATTATGAGCAGCTCATCAAGCTCTATGACGACGTTCCGGAGAGCGTGAAGGGAGGCTATAGCCCGACAGAATGCATCGGGGCCCGCAAGGAGCGGGTCGAGGGATCACCCAGTCCCCGGCACGTCAGCACGTCGCACGCTGAAAGCCGTAACCGGCAGATGCGTATGTCCATGCGGAGGTTCACAAGGTTGACCAACGCCCATTCCAGGAAGGTCGAAAACCATTGTCACGCGCTGGCGCTCTATTTCGTGTGGTATAATTTCGCCCGGCAGCACGGCTCGCTTCGCGTCTCCCCGGCGATTCAAGCCCGCGTGACCGACACGCTTTGGAGCATGGAGGACATCGTGCGGATCACCGACGAATTTGAAGCGGCTCAGAAATCAAGCTGAGACAGTGCCAGATTGCCGCCCATGAGTCCTGAGCATAAGTATGGGCCCGAGGTCTAATGAGCGAAGACGATCCTATCGAACGGTTGAAAACGGCTCTGTCCGGCGCGCCAAAGCCAAAGGTGCCGCCAACGGAAGCGGATCTCATTGCGCTCGCAAAGACGCGTTTCGCCGATTGGTTCGCCTTCCTTGAGAGATTGGATGAGACCGTGAAGGCTGCGTATGATCCCGCAGCGGCAGTGATCGTCCACGAACTGCGAGCGGAACCACAGAATCAGCAAGTACTCGGGGCGATAACCCTCAGAGCTATCGGAACAAAGCCCTCGCATGCACCCGCACGGCGTATCCCGTTCACTATTCAGGGGCATGCCATGATTGTGGGCGGCGGCAAAGGATCGTTTCCCGGAACTCGACAGACCACCACCGGTGCTCGCTATGACGACCACGAGCAAAAGGAGCTGATCGACGTTCTGGTTACGAGGGTTGCCGATTTTTACCAAGGACGCTGGGGCTGATCCCCCAGCACCATAGAGCGTCACCTTATCGGTACCAGCCGGAGCCTTGCCGGCGCGCGTCACGTGCGCCGCAGCGCAGTCACCTTCTGGGCGGAACCGCCAAAATAATCGGCGATGCGGGCGATGAGCCGCTCCGCCACCTCCGCCTTCTCCATGTCCGGCCAGTCCTCCACGCCCGCCTGCGTCACGAGGTGAACGCGGTTGCGGGCGCCGCCCATGATGCCGGTCTCCGGCGACACGTCGTTCGCAAGAACCCAGTCGCAGCCCTTTTTGCGCAGTTTTGTCTTGGCATTCTCGACGACGTTTTCGGTTTCGGCTGCGAAACCGACGAGCAATTCCGGGCGAAGCTGATGCCGGCCCAGGCCGGCGAGGATGTCGGGATTTTCCGTCAGCGCCAGCGTAGCAGGCCCGGCGCCCTTCTTGATTTTTTGGTGCGCCTGCGAATCCGCACGCCAGTCGGCGACGGCGGCGGCCATGACAGCGATGTCGGCGGGGAGCGCCGCTTCCACCGCCTCCTGCATCTCGCGCGCCGTCTCCACCTGCACGATTCGCACACCCGGCGGCGGGGCGACGGCGACGGGGCCGCTCACCAGCGTCACCTCCGCCCCGGCAGCGGCAAGCGCGGCCGCGATGGCGTGGCCCTGGCGGCCGGAGGAGCGGTTGGCGAGATAGCGCACCGGGTCGATCGGCTCGTGCGTCGGGCCGGAGGTCACGATGGCGCGGCGGCCGGCGAGCGGCGCCGGAGCCGGCCGAAAAATGCCGCTCGATCGCCGCGAGGATTGTCTGCGGGCTCGGCGAGGCGGCCGAGCCCGGCCTCGCCGCGCTCCGCCATCTCGCCGGAGTCCGGTCCGACGAAAAGAATGCCGTCGGCGCGGAGCTGCGCGACGTTCCGCTGCGTCGCCGGATGCGCCCACATGCGCGGATTCATCGCCGGCGCGACGAGCACCGGCTTGTCGGTGGCCATCAGGATCGTCGAGGCGAGGTCGTCGCAGAGCCCGTTCGCCATTTTTGCCAGGAGGTCGGCCGTCGCCGGCGCCACGACGACGAGGTCGGCCTCGCGCGACAGGCGGATGTGGCCGATCTCGTGCTCCTCGTCGAGGTCGAAGAGGTCATGGAAGACGCGCTCGCCGGTGATCGCGGAGACGGAGAGCGGCGTGACGAAATGGTGCGCCGACCTGGTCATCGCGGCGCGGACGCTGGCGCCGCGCTCCCTCAGGCGGCGGACCAGCTCCAGCACCTTGTAGGCGGCGATGCCGCCGCCGATGACGAGGAGGATGCGGCGTCCTTCGAGCGAGGCCATGGCGCCCTTCATAGCACCGAAACGAGGAGCGCGGCGACGGAAGCCGTGGCGGCGAGCGCGATGACCCAGAGCGCCACGCGCTGCGAGCGGCCGTGCCGCGCGACTTCTTCGCCGATCCCTTCCACCGTGTCGCCATGCAGGCGGATGCCGCGCTCGCCCATCGCGTCGAGATCGGCGCTGATCCGCTCGGCGCGGCGGGCGAGCTCCGGCAGCTGGCCGGCAAGGCGGGACAGCGCCCCAAGGGCTTCGCCGGCCTGCTCCAGCCGTCCGGCGACGCCAAGGTTCCGCTCCATCCAGTCGCGCACCACCGGCTCCGCCGTCGTCCACATGTCGAATTCCGGGTCGAGCCGGCGCGCCACGCCCTCCACCACCACCATGGTCTTTTGCAGCAGGACCAGCTCCGGCCGCGTCTGCATGTCGAAAATCTCGGTCACCTCGAAGAGGAGGCCGAGCAGCTTCGCCATGGAGATCTCGCTGGCGCGGTGGCCGTGGATCGGCTCGCCGATCGCCCGCAGCGCCTGCGCAAAATCCTCGCGTCGAATGGATGGCCGGCACGTAGCCCGCCTCGAAATGCACCTCGGCGATGCGCTGGTATTCGCGGCGGATGAAGCCGTAGCAGGATTTCGGCCAGAAAGCGCTGCTCCTTCGGGCCGATCCGCCCCATGATGCCGAGGTCGACCGCGACGAGCCGGCCCTCGGAGTCGACGAAGAGGTTTCCTTCGTGCATGTCGGCGTGGAAGAAGCCGTCGCGGAGCGCGTGGCGGAGGAACGACTGCACGATCGCCGCGGCGATCAGCTTCGGGTCATGGCCGGCGGCGCGGATCGCCGCGCGGTCGGAGAGCCGCGTGCCGTCCACCCATTCGGTGACCAGCACGTCGCGGCCGGTGAGCTCCCAGTCGACCGCCGGCACGCGGAAATCGGTCTCGTCGGCGACGTTCTCCGCCATCTCCGAATAGGCGGCGGCCTCCAGCCGGAGGTCCATCTCCAAGCGAACGCTCCGCTGCAGGATGTCCACCACGGCGACCGGCTTCAGCCGCCGCGTCTCCGGGGCGTTCCGCTCGACGAAGCGCGCCGCCGGCATAGAAAGTCTGCAGGTCGCGGGCGAAGCGGCGGCGCACGCCGGGGCGAAGCACCTTCACGGCGACGATGCGGGGGCCGTCGGGCCGGCGCAGCACGGCGCTGGTGCACCTGGGCGATCGAGGCGGCGGCGACCGGCTCCGAAAAGCTGTCGAAGACGGCGTCGACGGGCCGGCCGATCGATCGCCTCGACGATGGCGCGCGCCTCTTCGGTCGGGAACGGCGGAAGGTCGTCCTTCAGCGCGGAGAGCGCGTCGGCCATCTCCGGGCCGACGATGTCGGGGCGGGTGGCGAGGAACTGGCCGAGCTTGATGTAGGAGGGGCCGAGCCGGGTGACCGCGGCGCGAGATGCGGCGGCCGCGCTCGGCCGGCGTCAGGCCGCGCGGCTCCAGCCTGCGGGCGAGGCGGAACGGCCCCTGCAGCTGCGGCGGCAGGTCGTCGAGCTCGCATGAAGCCGAAGGCGCCGGCGCGGGCGAGCGCGAAGCCGGCGCGGGCAAGCCGCAGAGAGATTGCGCACTCCGGCCCTCTAGAGCTTCCAGCCGGAATGCAGCGCCGCGATGCCGCCGGAAAAATTGCGATAGGTGACGCGCGCGAAACCCGCCTGCGCGGATCATGTCGGCGAAGCGCTCCTGGTTCGGAAAGGTGCGGATCGATTCCACGAGGTAGCGGTAGGCTTCCGCGTCGCCGGCGACGATGCGGCCGAGCGCCGGGATCGCCCGGAAGGAATACGCCTCATAGAGGCGGTCGAGCATCGGCACGTCGACCTGCGAGAATTCCAGGCAGAGGAAGCGGCCGCCGTGCTTCAGCACGCGAAAGGCTTCGGCGAGCGCCGCCTCGATGCGCGGCACGTTGCGGATGCCGAAGGCGATCGTATAGGCGTCAAAGCTCCCGTCGTGGAAGGGGAGCGCCTCGGCGTTGGCCTCGCGGAATTCGATGTCGCCGAGGCCGCGCGTTCTCGCCCGCTCGCGGCCGATCGCCAGCATCGATTCGTTGATGTCGGCGACGACGATGTCGGCATGGCCTCGCGAGCGCTCGGCCACGCGGAAGGCGATATCGCCGGTGCCGCCGGCCACGTCGATCAGCCGCCAGGGCCTGCCCTGCCGCGGCGGATTGAGCGCGGTGACCAGCGCATCCTTCCACAGCCGGTGCAGCCCGCCCGACATCAGGTCGTTCATCAGATCGTAGCGGCGCGCCACGCTGTGGAACACGTCGTCGACCAGCGCCTGCTTGTCGGCAAGCGGCACGCTGCGATAGCCGAAGGAAGCGCTCTCACTCATCTCGCGGCGTTTGCTGAACGGAGCCGGCGCGACCATATCGGAACGCGCCCTGCCGCGCCATCGAGGCCGGCGATCATGGAAAAGGCAAGGGAGGAATGCCCGAGCTTCCCGAGGTGGAGACGGTGCGCCGCGGCCTCGTGCCGGTGCTGGAAGGCGCCGTGATTCGACCGCGTCGAGCAGCGCCGTCCGGATCTGCGCTTCCCGTTCTCGGAGCGATTCGTCGAGCGCCTCACGGGTCGGCGAAGTCGCGGCGCTCCGCCGCCGTGCCAAATATCTCCTCGCCGAACTCGACGACGGGACGGTGCTGCTCATGCATCTCGGCATGTCGGGTTCGTTCCGCGTCGAGGATCACCAGCCCGTCGGCGACGACTCTTTATATTATAGGCGCGCCAAGGATGCCGCGCACGACCATGTGGTCCTGCACCTGACCAGCGGCCGCCGCGTCGTCTACAACGATCCCCGCCGCTTCGGCTTCATGCTCCTCATCGCGCCGGATGAGCTCGCCGCGCATCCGCTGCTCGCGGAGCTCGGCCTTGAGCCGACCGGCAACGAGTTTTCAGCGGAGGCCCTCGCCCGGCGCTCTCGCCGGCCGCGCGGCGCCGCTCAAGGCGGCCCTCCTCGATCAGACGCTCATTGCGGGCCTCGGCAACATCTATGTCTGCGAGGCGCTGTGGCGGGCTGGGCTGTCGCCGCGCCGCGCCGCCGGCACACTGGTGCGCGCCGATGGAAAGCCGATCGCAGCGCCTGGTGCGGCTCGTCGCGGCCGTGCGGGCCGTCATCGCCGAAGCGATCGAGGCGGGCGGCTCGTCGCTCCGCGATTACGTGCAGGCGGACGGCAGCTCGGCCTGTTCCAGCACCGCTTCGCCGTCTACGGCCGCGAGGAAGAGCCGTGCCCCAAGCCGGGCTGCCGCGGCGTGATCCGCCGCATCGTGCAGTCGGGGCGCTCCACCTTCTACTGCCCGCAATGCCAGCGCTGAGTTTTGATGCAGCTTGCCCTCCCCCGATTCCGCAATTGCTGAGCGGCGAAAGCTTGACGCAGAGCGGCTCCATACCTATAGAACGGCCCATGAACCGCGGCCGGAAGGCCGCGTTTGTCGTTTGTCGCGGCCCCCTCATTGGCGGCTCGAGGGGCAGCAGATTTAGGAACGGATCGGACATGGCCAACACACCTTCGGCCAAGAAGGCTGCACGCAAGACCGCGCGCCGGACGGCAATGAACAAAGTGCCGCGCACCCGCATGCGCAGTTTCATCCGCAGGGTGGAGGAGGCGATCGCTTCGGGCGACAAGGAGGCCGCGAGCACCGCGCTCCGGGAGGCGCAGCCGCAAATCATGAAGGCGGCCTCGAAGGGCATCGTGCACAAGAACACCGCGTCCCGGAAAGTGTCGCGTCTCGCCCACCGGGTAGCAGCGCTGACCTGAGCCGAAATCCGGGATTGCCTGTGTTCGGAGCCCGGCCTTTCGGTCGGGCTTTTTCATTCTTGCAAGCGTTAAGAAAGACTTATCCACGCTTCCCCTTGCGGCATTCGCGCCGGCCCCAGGGGAGGCCGGGCCAGCGAGTCCGACCGCTTTTGCGCGTCGTTAAATTCCTTGAGTGCACAACGGGTTAGAAGGAAGACGCGAGGCCGGACCCGGAGTTCTTTGACGATTGCAAGAGTCAAGTGGACCTAGCCAAAAAAAAATCCGTGTGGCTTTTGCGGTCGGGTCGCCAGGTGCACGGCGTGCCAATGAATTGGACTCGCTGGGGTTTGCCGGGGTTTCCCGCGCGGCGGGTCGGGCCACACTTTTCGGGCAGTCTCGGCGACCCTCCAAAACGCCCTTGCAACCGATTGCGCTCCGCCTCGCCTTTGCTATGTTCCGTCGGGCGGGGGCGACCCGGGCAGCAGAATAAGTAACATGAGGTGGCGGGAGAGCGCACGCGTTTTTCCGAGTAGGCCAGTATTGTCTATCCTCAACCGACAGGTGTCTGCGCCGGCTTGTACTTCCCTCCCGTAAGGGGTTTCAGGGGTGCTCTCCATCCGGAGGGTTGCCGCATCTTCTTGATCGTCGCAGGGGCGCGGCTGGGTTGCTCAGCCGGCAGGAGGAGCATTGCGCATGAACGGCGGGGCCTATCGCGCTGACGTAACGCCGGAGAAGGCTTGGGAAATCCTCTCCAGCGAGCCCGGCGCCGCCCTCATCGATGTGCGCACGACGGCCGAGTGGACCTATGTCGGCCTGCCGGACCTGTCGGGCACCAACGCTCCATTTCTGCGGATCGAATGGCAGACCTACCCCTCAAACGAAATCAATCCCGGCTTCGTCGCGACCGCCGACGAGGCGTTGCGGCGAGCCGGATCATCGTCCGACTCGCCGATCTTCTTCCTGTGCCGGTCGGGCGCGCGCAGCGCCGCTGCGGCGGCAGCCATGACGCAGGCGGGCTATTCGCGTTGCTACAACGTCGCCGGCGGCTTCGAGGGCAGGCGCGACGAGAGCGGGCATAGGGGCAGCGTAGAGGGTTGGAAGGCAGCGGATCTGCCTTGGGTTCAGTCCTGAAATCAACGAGCGCGGCGGCTCATTTAAGATCTGGAGGCAGGGAATGACGGCGGCGGCAAGAGGGCGGAATGCAATTGCGAGAAATGAAACGGATGTGGAGTCCGGCGGCGGCAAGGACGCGGCCGGAATGTGGGACCGGGCCCGCCGGCGGCTGCGCGCCGAACTCGGCGAAGACGTCTTCTCATCGTGGTTTGCACGCGTCGACCTCGAATCGATGAGCGCCGGAATCGTCCGACTGTCCGTCCCGACTGTGTTTCTCAAGGGCTGGATCAAATCGCATTACGGCGAGCGCCTCCTGGAGATGTGGCGTCAGGAGGACGCGGATGTCCGCCGGGTCGATGTCGTGCGCCGGACAGGGCTCCGCATGATTGCCGACGAGCCGGTGCCGGCGTCGGTGAAGTCCATGGCCGCGGCGCCGCCCAACGAACCGGTCAACGACCGTTTCGCCGGCTCGCCGCTCGACCCGCGGCTCACCTTCTCCACTTTCTGCGAGGGCCGCTCCAACGATGTGGCCTATCGCGCCGCCCGGGCGGTGGCGGGCGCGCCGGAAGGAAGCTCCCCAGCCTACAATCCGCTTTATGTCCATGCCGGCGTCGGGCTCGGCAAGACGCACCTCCTGCAGGCCATCGCCCACGAAGCACGCCTCTTGGATCCGAACCGGCGCGCCCTCTATCTGACCGTCGAGCGCTTCACTATCCAGTTCGTTGCGGCGCTCCGCGACCGCTCCTCGCTCGACTTCAAGGAGCGGCTGCGCTCAATCGACATCCTGCTCATCGACGACATGCAATTTCTTACCGGGAAGAGCGTCCAGCAGGAATTCTGTCATATGCTCAACGCGCTGCTCGACAGCGGCAAGCAGGTGGTGGTGGCGGCGGATCGGCCGCCGGCGGAGCTGGAGGGCGTCGACGAGCGGGTTCGCTCGCGCATGAAGGGCGGCGTCGTGGTCGGCGTTGCCGGGCCCGACCTTGCCATGCGGCGGCGCATCCTGGAGAGCCGGCTCGAGGCTGCACGCGAGCGCAATCCGTCCCTCGCGATGCCGGCTCCCGTGCTCGACTATGTGGCACAGGTCGTCGCCACGAACGGCCGCGACCTGGACGGGGCGCTGAACCGGCTGGTCTGCCGCGCCGAGTTCTCCGATGCGCCGATCACCATGGATATCGCAGAGATGGCGATCGCCGACCTGGTCGGCATGCGCGAGCCGCGACGCATCCGCATCGAGGATATTCAGAAAGTGGTCTCCAATCATTACAACGTTTCGAAGCACGACCTCCTGTCGGCACGCCGCACCCGGGCGATCGTCCGCCCCCGGCAGATCGCCATGTATCTCGCCAAGACAATGACGCCGCGCTCCTTCCCCGAGATCGGCAAACGGTTTGGCGGCCGCGACCACACAACCGTGCTGCATGCTGTCCGAAAGGTCGAGGAACTGGCGGCCGCCGATGAGGTTTTGGCGCAGGAGATCGAGCTTTTGAAGCGGCTGATTCAGGAATAGGCGCCCCGCCCTCCGTTCCTCCTGCGGGAGCGGATCGGCGCCGCAGGAGCCGGAAGGGCCCCCTCGCGCTTCGTTTCGGAGCTCCGATGAGGTGCCTTCCGGCTCTTGTCTTTCCCGAATGGCCGGGCCAAGTTTCGCCGTCCAAAACCAATTTGCCGGGGCGCGTAGCTGTCCGGAAACCGGCGCCATGGATTGAAAAATCATGAAAGTGCGGATTGAACGGGCGAACCTCCTGAAGGCGCTCAACCACGTCCATCGCGTCGTCGAGCGGCGGAATACCATTCCTATCCTGGCCAACGTGCTGCTCCGCGCCGATAGCGACGAGCTGTCGCTGAAAGCGACCGACCTGGACATGGAGATCGTCGACCGCGCCCCCGCCTCCGTGGAGCAGGCGGGCGCCGCCACCGTACCGGCCCACATGCTCTACGACATCGTCCGAAAGCTGCCTGACGGCGCCGAGATCGGCCTTGACACCGGCGCCGGACAGACGATGGCTCTGCAGGCGGGGCGGGCGCGCTTCGCGCTGCAGATGCTGCCCGATTCCGACTTCCCCGACCTCAATGCCGGCGAGCTGCCCCATGCATTCGCCATGCCGGCGGAGATCCTCAAGAGGCTCATCGACCGCACGCAATTCGCCATCTCCACCGAGGAGACGCGTTACTATCTCAACGGCATCTATTTTCACGTCGTGGGCGACGGCAGCCAGGCGCGGCTCCGCGCCGTGGCGACGGATGGCCACCGCCTGGCTAAGGCGGAGGTGCCCGCGCCGGAGGGGAGCGCCGGCATGCCCGGCGTGATCGTGCCGCGAAAGACCGTGGGCGAAATCCAAAAGCTTTTGGAGGATCCGGAGAGCGAGGTTGCGCTTGCGCTGTCGGACTCAAAGATCCGGCTGACCATCGGTAATCTGGTGCTGACGTCGAAACTGATCGACGGCACCTTCCCGGACTATGAGCGGGTCATCCCCAAGGCCAACGACAAGGAGCTCAAGCTGCAGAAGGCGGATTTCGAGCGCGCCGTCGACCGGGTATCGACGATCTCGTCCGACCGCGGCAGGGCGGTGAAGCTCAGCTTGTCGGAGGACCGCATGGTGCTCGCCGTCAACAATCCCGATTCCGGCAGCGCCAGCGACGAGTTGCCGGTCAGCTACGGCTCGGAGCCGCTGGAGATCGGCTTCAACTCGAAGTATCTCCTGGACATCGCCGGCCAGTTGACCACCGAGGAGGCGCTGTTCCGCCTCGCCGACCCGGGCTCGCCGACTCTCATCCAGGATTCCGGCGACGCCGACGCGCTCTACGTGCTGATGCCGATGCGGGTGTGACGGCCCGCCGATGAATGCTCCGGCGCCCGCTCGCGTGGCGCTGAACGCGCTGTCGCTCACGGACCTGCGCAACTACGCGTCGCTGCAGCTTTTCTTTGCAGCCCCGCTTATCGTGCTGACCGGCCCCAACGGCGCCGGCAAGACCAATCTGCTGGAGGGGATCTCGCTGCTTACGCCGGGGCGGGGCCTCCGCCGGGCCCCCTTCGAGGAGATTTCCCGGCACGGCGGCGCGGGCGGCTGGGCGGTCGCGGCGACTGTGGCCCGCGATGGGGAGGAGACGCGAATCGGCACCGGGCTCGCGCCCCCCGCGGCGGGCGAACCGGGCGGCCGGAAAATGCGCATCAACGGCGCGCCGGCTTCTTCAGCCGAGGCATTCTTGGAATACCTCCGCGTCCTCTGGCTGACGCCGGCCATGGACGGCCTGTTCACCGGCCCGGCCGGCGACCGCCGGCGCTTCCTCGACCGGCTGGTGCTCACCGTCGACCCCGGCCACGGACGCCGCACGCGCGATTTCGAGCGGCTGCTCACCCAGCGGAACCGGCTCCTGGAGGAGGGCGGGGCGGCGGGGTGGCTCGATGCCGTGGAGGCGCAGCTCGCGGAAAAGGCGGTGGCGCTGGCGCTGGCCCGCGCCGAGACCGTGGCGCTCTTAGCCGCACGCATCGCCGCGGCGGGCGACGCTGCCGCCTTCCCGGCCGGCAAGATCGTGCTCTCCGGCGCATTCGATCAGGCGATCGCCGGCCACAGCGCCGCAGAGGCCGAGTTATGGTATCGCGGTGTGCTTGCCACCGGCCGGGCCGGCGACCGCGCCGCCGGCCGAACGCTGGCGGGCCCGCACCGCAGCGACCTGGAGATCGTCTTCGCCGAAAAAGACATGCCGGCGGCGCTCTCCTCAACCGGAGAGCAGAAGGCGCTGCTGATCGGCCTGATCCTCGCCCATGCCGAGCTGGTCGCGCAGGTGAGCGGCATGGCGCCGGTGCTCCTCCTCGACGAGATCGCCGCGCATCTCGATCCGGCCCGCCGCGCCGCGCTGTTCGCCCGCCTCGCCGCGCTCGGCTGCCAGGCCTTCCTGACCGGCACCGACCCAAACTTGTTCGCCGAGCTGCCGGCGACGGCGGCGCGCTATGACGTGGCGGACGGCAAGGTCACCCTCGCCTGCGGGGGCCGGGCGTGAGCGCCGGCCTGGCCGAGGCGCGCGCCGCGCTGAAAAAGGTGTTCGGTTACGACCACTTCAGGCCGGGCCAGGAGGAGATCGTCTCCTGGGCGCTTGCCGGCGAGGACGTCTTTGCAGTCATGCCGACGGGGAGCGGCAAATCGCTCTGCTATCAGCTGCCGGCGATCGTCGGCGGCGGGCTGACGGTGGTCGTCTCGCCGCTGATCGCGCTGATGCGCGACCAGGTGCGCCAGCTCGAAGTGCTGGGCGTCGCCGCCGCGACGCTGAATTCTGCCAGCGACCCGGAGGAAAGCCGCGCCGCCTGGCAGCGCCTCGACAGCGGCAACCTGCGCCTTCTCTTCGTCTCGCCGGAGCGGCTCGCCGGCAACGGCCTGCTGGCGCGGCTCAGGAGCGCCGGCGTCAGGCGTCTCGCCATCGACGAGGCGCATTGCGTCTCGCAATGGGGCCACGATTTTCGGCCGGAATACCGCCAGCTCGCCGCCGTGCGCCAGGCGCTCGCCCCGGTGCAGGTGATGGCGCTGACGGCCACCGCCGACCGCGCCACCCGCGCCGATATTGCGGCGCAGCTCTTCCAAAGTCCGCCGCGCACAATCGTCCACAGCTTCGACCGGCCGAACATCGCGCTCCGCTTCGCCGCCAAGGACAAGCCGAAACTGCAGATCCAGGATTTTCTGCGAAGACACCAGGGCGGCAGCGGCATCGTCTACACCGCGACGCGCGACCGGAGCGAGCGGATCGCCGAAAACCTGGAAAAGCACGGGTTCCGCGCGCTCGCCTACCACGCCGGCCTCGACCAGGCGCTGCGGAGCCGCCGCCAGGATGCTTTCCTGCAGGAGGACGGCATCGTCATGGTGGCGACGATCGCCTTCGGGATGGGCATCAACAAGCCGGACGTGCGCTTCGTCGTCCACGCCGACATGCCGGGCGGCATCGAAGGCTATTACCAGGAGATCGGCCGGGCCGGACGCGACGGCCTGCCGGCGGACACGCTCACCCTCTATGGC
The DNA here is from genome assembly GCA_963846475.1 of uncultured Alphaproteobacteria bacterium. Taxonomy (GTDB): domain Bacteria; phylum Pseudomonadota; class Alphaproteobacteria; order Rhizobiales; family Afifellaceae; genus DASWJZ01. The sequence continues at coordinate 2,542,350 of CAWJVZ010000004.1, forward strand.
CTCGACGACATGGTTTTCAGGCGCCGCCAGATCGACGCCAAGGAGCTGACGCCGGAGCAGCGGCGGGTCGAAGAGCGCCGGCTCGCCGCAATGCTCGACCTCTGCGAGGTGGCGATCTGCCGCCGGCAGTCGCTGCTTGCCTATTTCGGCGAGGACACCGGCCCATGCGGCAGCTGCGACCTCTGCGCCGGCCATGCGGAGCTCATCGACGCCACCATCGCCGCGCAAAAGCTCCTGTCGGCCGTGGCGCGCACCGGCCAGCGTTTCGGGGCCGGCTACCTCGCGGACCTGCTCATCGGCGAGGCAACCGAGCCGATGCGCCGCTGGGGGCACCAGAACCTGAAGACCTTTGGGGCCGGCCGCGAGAAGGACCGCCGCTCCTGGATTATCCTGGTGCGTCAATTGTTTGCCGCCGGCGCGCTGCGGGAGGCGAGCGAGGAGCACGGCGGTTTTTGCCTGACTGAGAAGGGCGAGGCGATCCTTTTCGGGCGCCAAAAAATCGCGCTCCGCGCGCAGCCCGAGACCTCGCGCCGGCCCCGCCGCGACCGCCGGTCGGACCAGGCCGCCCGCCCCGACGGGCTCGATCCCGCGACGGCGGCGCTCTTCGAAGCGCTGCGGGCGCTCCGCCAAAAGCTGGCCAAGCAGGAGGGCGTCGCCGCCTTCATGATCTTTCCGGACCGGACCCTGATGGAGATAGCCCGGCTCAGGCCCAGGAGCCTGGCGGAGCTGCGGTCGGTGCATGGGGTCGGGGAGCGGAAGCTCGACCGCTACGGCGCCGCGTTCCTCGCGGCGGTCGGCGAGCGGGTGCAGAGCTGATGGGAGCGCGCTCCTTTGGGCGGCGATGTTCAGGATGAAAGGGCGCCGGCAAGGCCCGGAGGCCGTTCAGGTTCTTGAAAAAATGCTCGATGCCGAACATGGCCCGAACAGCGCATGCTCGAGAACGAGCAACGGCCGAACCGACGAAGAACAGCCATCCTCGCGGCGCGTGTTCGGTCGCGGGGCGCGCGCCGATCACCGTCGGAGACAGCGCTGGTGCCTAGCCTTCACCAGAATTCCGGCAGGGTGCCATCGGTCAGGCGCGGGACGAAGCTGCCGTAGCGGCCGGAATGGTAGATGAGCGGCGGGCGGTTGTCGGAATCCATGTGCAAAATGTGGCCGATGAAGATGGTGTGGTCGCCGCATTCGTGGCGGGCGGCGACCTCTGCGGCGATGCGCCCGCAGGCATCGGCGAGGAGCGGCACGCCGGCGATCTCGTCGAACCCGATGACCAGCTCGCGGTTCTGCCGCCCGGCGAAGTGGATGCTGTACTCCTCCTGGCCGTCGGCCAGAATATTGACGCCGTAAGCCGCCGCCTTCAGCAGCACCTTGTGCATCTGGGCGCGCTTTGCCACGGATATGATGCAGAGCGGCGGGTCGAGCGAGCCGGACATGAAGGCGGTGGCCGTCATGGCGCGCACGTCTTCGCCGTCGCGGGCGGTGATCACCGTCACGCCGGTGGCAAAGCGTCCCATGACGCGCCGGAACAGGCGCGGGTCGATCTCCCTGGCCATTTTTTGCTCCAAACCCCGCTCTTCGCTCAGCAATGGCAGGCACTCGACCTTCGTCAAGCGCAAGCCGAGGGCGTTGCCGCCGCGCGCATGCTGGGCCGCATGCTTCAGGCTTTCGATCAGCTCTCTCCGAACTTGCCCATTTCACATCTCATTTCGCTGGCTCTTGAGCAACGTCGTCAGACGCGGACCAGCCCCAACTGCTCGCGCATCATCCAGCGCGCCGTCATCAGCACGGCGACGATGGCGAGGCCCGAGGCGAGGCCGATCCAGATGCCGGCGCCTTCCAGCCCGAAGTGGAATCCCAGCAGCGCGCCGACCGGCAGGCCCACCCCCCAATAGCCGAAGGCGGCCATCAGCATGGGCACGCGCGTGTCGTGCAGCCCGCGCAGCATGCCCGAGCCGACCGCCTGCGCGCCATCGGCCACCTGGAACAAAGCGGCGAAGGCGAGGAAGGTGACGGCAAGCTCGACCACGGGCGCGTTGCCGGGCTTCGACATGTCCAAAAAGCCGCCGATCAGCAGGTGCGGGGCGAACAGCATCAGCGAAGCGGCGAGCGTCATGAAGCCGACGCCGAGCGCATAGGCCGTCCAGCCGGCGCGGGTGATGCCTTCGCGGTCGCCGGCTCCGTATGCCCGCCCCACCCGCACCGTGACCGCCTGGCCGAAGCCGAGCGGCACCATGAAGGTGACCGAGGCGATCTGGATGGCGATCATGTGGGCGGCGAGCGAAGCGGCGCCGATCAGCCCCATCAGGAACACCGCGGCGTTGAAGATCGTCACCTCGAAGACGAGCGTGGCACCGATCGGCAGACCGAGCCGCCACAGCTGGCGGAAGCGCCGCCAGTCGGCCCGCCAGAAGCGGCCGAACAAATGGTAGCGGCGGAATTTGCGGTCGAGCGTCACGACCAGCGCCAGGCCGACGAACATGATCGTGCTGGCAAAGGTGGTGGCGATGCCGGCGCCGACCAGCTCCAGCCTGGGAAAGCCGAGTTTTCCAAAAATCAGGCACCAGGCCGCCGCCGCATTGGCGAAGAAGGCGATGACGCCCACCGCCAGCGCCCAGCGCGGCCGCTCCAGCGCCGAGACGAAGGAGCGCAGCACGAGATAGCCGAGGAAGGGCAGCAGCGCCCATTGGAAGGTGCCCATGTATTCGCCGGCGCGCGCCGCGAGCTGCGGGTCCTGGCGAAGCCCGATCAGGATGTCTTCGGTGAACCAGAGGATCGCCCAGACCGGCACGGAAATGGCGATGCAGCTCCACAGGCCCTGGCGCACCGTGCGCCGCACGTCGCGCACCGAATGGCGCCGGGCGCCGATCTCGCGCGCCACCATGGGCGCCACGGCGGTCACCAGGCCGATGCCAAAGATCATGAAGGCGAAATAGACGTTGCTGCCGAGCGCCCCGGCGGCGAGCGCGTCGGGGCCGAGCCAGCCCATCATCACCACATCGGTGGTGGTCAGCGCCGTCTGGATGACGTTGGTGAGGATCATCGGCCACGACAGCGAGAGCATGGCGCGGACCTCGTCCAGCCATGCCTGGCGCGTTCCCGTGTGCTGAAGGGCGATGTCGGTCATCGCCGCGTTCTAGTGTGACGCCGGCGCCTCCGCCAAGGCCGGAGCCGGTGGAATCCGTGCCGCTGCACCCTAAGTGAGGCGGCCTGGAGGGCCCCATGCTCGATCTGTTGCGCGATTTTTTCCGGCGGCTCGGCGGACCCGACCAGGTCCGCCATTTCGGCGAGGACGATGCGCGCCTCGCGCTCGCCGCGCTTCTCGTGCACGCCATGGCGATCGACGGGGTGGTCAGCGCGACGGAACGGAAGACGTTGGAGGAGCTGCTGGCGCGGCGGTTTTCGCTTTCCGGCGAGGATCTGCAGACGCTGATCGACGACGCCACCGCCGCCGAGCAGGAGGCGGTGGACCTCTACCGCTTCACCAGCGTGCTGAAGCGGCAGATGGACGAGGAGGCGAGGATCCGCGTCGTGGAAAGCCTGTGGGAGATCGCCTATGCCGACGGCAAGAGCCACGAATTCGAGGAAAACCTCGTGTGGCGCGTCGCCGAGCTGCTCGGCGTCAATCCGCGCGACCGCATTGCCCAAAAGCGCGCCGTTGCGGAAAACAGATCGGCCTGAGAGGGGGATAGGAGCGGATTCGTTCGTTGCCTCTTAACCGAATCGCCGCCATCTTGCGCCGATGTTCGCGCCGCCCGCCCCCGCCCCCAAGGTCCTGATCGTCCTGCACCAGGAGACCTCCAGCCCCGGCAAGCTCGGGCACATGCTGGCGGCCAAGGGTTTTGAGCTCGACATCCGCAAGCCGCGCTTCGGCGATCCGCTGCCGGAGACGATGCGCGAGCATGCCGGCGCGGTGATCTTCGGCGGGCCGATGAGCGCCAACGACGAGGACGATTTCATCCGCCGCGAGACCGACTGGATCGGCGTCTGCCTGGAGGAGGGCGCGCCGTTCCTCGGCATCTGCCTCGGCGCGCAGATGCTGGTGAAAAATCTCGGCGGGACGGTGTGCGGCCATTGCGAAGGCTGCGCCGAGATCGGCTTCTATAAGCTCACCGCCACGGAAGCCGGCCAAAACCTCCTGGAGTGGCCGGAAATCGTCTATCAATGGCACCGCGAGGGGTTCGACCTGCCGGCCGGCGCGACGCTCCTTGCCCGCGGCGAGATCTTTGAGAACCAGGCGTTCTCGGTAAACGGCACTGCCTTCGGCGTGCAGTTCCACAGCGAGCTGACCTACGCCATGGCCTGCCGCTGGACGGTGCGGGGCGCCGAGCGTTTTGCGCTGCCGATGGCGCAGTCGCGCTCCGAGCACATGGCCGGCTGGTTCCGCTACGATCCGCCGGTGCGGGCGTGGCTGTGGAATTTTCTGGACGTGTGGCTCGCCCAGGACCGCCGCGAAATCGAGGCGCGCCGCGCCGCTTAGCGCGGCCTTTCCGCAAACAGCGTCGTCTCGATCCATTGCAGCATGGCATCGACGCCGGGCAGCGTCGGACCCTCCGGCTGCGGCGGGCGCTCGACCAGCACCACGGGGAGGCCGAGACGGCGCGCCGCCTCGATCTTGGCCGCGGCCTGGCCGCCCGAATCCTTTGACACGATCCAGCCGATCCGGTGCTGTTCCAGGAGCGCGATCTCCGCCTCCGGATCGGCGGGCGGCCGGCCGACGACGACCTCGCCGCGCGGCATCGTATCGCCGGAGCCCGGCGGCTCGATCATCCGCACTAGGCACCAGAGGTCCGGCCGGGCGGCGAAGGCGGCGATCTCGCGCCGGCCGGCGGCGAGGAACACGCGCGCTCCCTCGGGGAGCGCGGCGGCGGCCGCCTGCATGTCCGGCACCGGGATGAAGCGGTCGCCCGGGTCGCGGGCGAAAGCGGGCCTCAGCAGCTTGGCGCGCGGCACGCCGGCCAGCTTGGCCGCTTCCGCCGCATGGGCGGCGATGCGCGAGGCGAAGGGATGGGTGGCGTCGATCAGCGCATCGTAGCGCTCCTCCTTGAGGAAAGCGGCGAGCCCGTCCGGTCCGCCGAAGCCGCCGCGCCGCACCTTTCCGGCGAGCGCGGTCGGCATGCGGGTCAGGCCGGCCAGCGAGGTGACCGTCTCCAGGCGGGCATCGCCGGCGAGCCGCGCCGCGAGCTCCGCCGCTTCCGCCGTCCCGCCCAGGATAAGCAACCTAGCCATGCCCGGTTTCCGCCAGCGGCTTTCCCTCGCGATCGACGATGAAGACGTTCACCGCCACCGGCGCGCCCGCCAGCACGTCCTTCGCCGTGGCACGGGCGCGTTCGGCAACAAGCGCGGCGAGCGGCATTCCGTTCCGCTCGGCATGGCCGAGCGCTTCGGCGGCGGTATTGGCGCTGAGGATGGGTTCTAGCAGCGCATCGGCGGCGCCGGCCTGGCCCGCCAGGCCGGCCAGAAAAGCCCGGTCCACCTCCGAGCGCGACGAATGCAGGTCGAGCGCGCCCTGCGCCAGTTTCGTCAGCTTGCCGAAGCCGCCGGCGATGGTGAGCTTTTCGACGGGGTGGTCGCGAAGATATTTGAGCAGGCCGCCGGCGAAATCGCCCATGTCGAGGAGCGCGATTTCAGGGAGGCCGTAGCGCCGCCGCACCGCGTCCTCGGAGACGTTGCCGGTGGAGCCGGCCACGTGATCGAGTCCGGCGGCGCGCGCGACGTCGATGCCGCTGTGGATGGAGTGGATCCAGGCGGCGCAGGAGAAGGGCACGACGATGCCCGTGGTGCCGAGGATGGAGATGCCGCCGACGATGCCGAGGCGCGGGTTCCAGGTCTTTTGGGCGATCTCCTCGCCGCCGGGAACGGCGATCTTGATTTCCGCGTCCGTCGTCGCGCCGAAGCGGGCAGCCACCTCCGCGAGAGCTTCGCTCATCATGCGGCGCGGCGCGGGGTTGATGGCGGGCTCGCCCGGCGGGACGGGCAGGCCGGCGAGCGTGACGGTGCCGACCCCCGCACCGGCCTTGAAGCGGATGCCGGAGCCGGCGGGAAGCCGGCGCACGGTGGCGACGATCTCCGCCCCGTGCGTCACGTCGGGGTCGTCGCCGGCGTCCTTGACGATGCTCGCCTTTGCCCAGCCTTCTCCGAATTCGCTCCGCGCCAGGGGAAAGGATGGGCTCTCCCCGCGCGGCAGTCGGATCGTCACCGGATCCGGGAAAGCGCCGGTCAAGAGCGCCTGGAACGCCGCCTTCGCGGCCGCCGTGGCGCAGGCGCCTGTCGTCCAGCCGCGGCGGAGCGGTCCCGCCGGGCGGCGGCTCGGCGCCTTCTCTTGCATCGGTCCGGTATAGCGCGCTCCTTGCCGCCCCTGCTATGGGCGCAGTCGCCTAAGCCAAGTCAAGGACGTCGCTCATAGAGAAAGGCAGGGCCATGGCGGGAAACCTCGAATATACGGGCGTAGGGCGCGGGGGCCGTTGGAGGATAACGCCCTGGGCATTCGCGGCGCTCCTGTTGCTGCTGCCCTTGGTCGCGATGCAGTTCACCGACGAAATGGTTTGGGATGAGACCGATTTCAGCGTCTTCGGCGCCATGCTGGCCGGCGCTTGCGGCGCCTGGGAGCTGGCAGCGAGGATGACCGGCAGCACCGCGTATAGGGCCGCCGTCGCCGTCGCGCTCGCGGCGGCGTTCATCCTTGTCTGGATGAACCTCGCCGTCGGCATCATCGGGTCCGAGGATAACCCCGCCAATTTGATGTTTTTCGGCGTGCTCGCCGTCGCGATGGTGGGCGCCATACTTGCGCGCTTCCAGCCCCATGGAATGGCCCGCGCCTTGGTCGCGACGGCGCTCGCTCAGACGTTGGCCGGCGCGATCGCCCTGATCGCCGGATGGGGCTCCACGGGGGCGAACTGGCCACAGGTCATCGTGGTCCTGACGACGTTCTTCGCCGCGCTGTGGCTCGGATCGGCCTGGCTGTTCCGCAAAGCGGCGGGAGAGCAAACTTCCGCAGGTGCAGCCCCTTAGCAGACGGCCACGCGCCACCCGTATCGTAGCGCCGGCGCCTGCGCGATTTCAGTGCGGCAGTATAGCCTATCCCCGCCTCGCTTGCTCGGGAAAACACTTCTGTTGTATCAGCGACGAGCACCCAACTGAGGCGCTGGCTCGCCAGGCAGGGGTGCCGTTTCGAGCCCGGCAAGGGCGGCCATCTGATCGTGCGTCTCGGGACCCGGAAATCGGTCCTGCCCATGCATGGCAAGAACAAGGAGCTCGGCACCGGTTTGGTGCAGAAAATCAAGAAGGACTTCGGCCTGACCTAGCCCGATGCCGCCCGATTGGCGGAAGAAACGAGGATGTCGATGCGTTATCCCGTCGAACTCGCAATGGCCAACAACGGCACCGTCCTTGTCGTTTCGCCGGACTTTCCGGAGGCGGCCACGTTCGGCGACGACGAAGCCGATGCCCTCCGCCACGCCGTCGATGCGATCGAGACCGCTATTCAGGGCCGTATGAGCGATCGAGAGCCCATACCGGAGGCAAGCCCGCTCGGCGGATCATATGTGACGCTTCCGGCGCAGACGGCGCTAAAAATCGCCCTCTACCGTGCCATGCTGGCCGAGGGGCTGCGAAAGGCGGATCTCGTCCGGCTTCTCGACTGGCACGCGCCGCAGGTCGATCGTCTTTTCGACCTCAGCCACGCTTCCCGCCTCGACAGCCTGGAAAGCGCGTTCAAGGCGCTGGGCCGGGACATCAAATTCCAAGTGGACAAGGCAGCGTAGCCGCAGCGCCCGCCGGCGCGCCGGCGCTTTCGCGGGCCCCGCCGCCCGGATAGAAGAGCGCCATGAACGCGCCGCGGGCAGGGCTACTGGACGGGCTTCCGCCGTTCGAGCCAGGCTGGGTGTGGCTGGTCGGCGCCGGGCCGGGCGATCCGGGGCTGCTGACGCTGCACGCCGCCAATGCGCTCGCCCAGGCGGACGTGGTCGTCTACGACGCGCTGGTCGACGAGCGCGTGCTGGCTTTCGCGCGGGCCGGCGCTCTCGTTGAATATGCGGGAAAGCGCGGCGGCAAGCCGTCGCCGAAGCAGCGCGATATCTCGCTAAAACTCATCGCGCTCGCCCGCGCCGGCAGGCGCGTCTGCCGGCTGAAAGGCGGCGACCCCTTCGTGTTCGGCCGCGGCGGCGAGGAGGCGCTGGCGCTGGTCGAGGCGGGCATCCCGTTCCGCATCGTGCCGGGCGTGTCGGCCGGGATCGGCGGGCTCGCCTATGCCGGCATTCCGGTCACCCATCGCGACGTCAACCAGTCGGTCACCTTCCTCACCGGCCACGACCAGAGCGGGCTCACACCCTCGTCGATCGACTGGCACGGCGTGGCGCGGGGCGCGCCGGTCATCGTCATGTATATGGCGATGAAGCACCTGGAGCAGATCGCCGCCGCGCTGATCGCGGCGGGGCGCAATCCCGGCGAGCCGGTGGCGATCGTCTGCGGCGCGACCACGCCGGAGCAGGCCGTGCTGGAGACGACGCTCGGCGCCTGCGCGGGTGCGCTGGCGGCGGCCGGGCTGGAGCCGCCGGCGATCGTCGTGATCGGCGAGGTGGTGCGGCTCCGCGCCGCGCTCGACTGGCTTGGCGCGCTCGACGGCCGAAAGCTCGTCGCCGACCCGCTCGGCCTCAGGGCCGCGCCGGGCAGCGGCGAGACGGCATGACGCGGGGCCTGGTCGTCGCCGCGGCGGCGAGCCATTCCGGCAAGACGATTTTTTCGGTCGGGCTGATCGCGGCGCTTCGTGCGCGCGGGCTCAAAATCGCGGCGGCCAAATGCGGCCCCGATTATATCGACCCGAAATTCCTGGAGGCGGCGAGCGGCGCGCCGGCCATCAACCTCGATCCATGGGCGATGCGGCCCGAAACAGTGACGGCGCGGCTGGCGCGGCTCGCGAACGGAGCCGACCTCGTCGTGGTTGAAGGCGTCATGGGGCTTTTCGACGGCGGCAGCGGCGGCGCCGGCTCGACCGCCTCGCTCGCCGCACTGACCAGCCTTCCCGTCGTGCTCGTTATTGGTGCGCACAGCCTGGCGCAGTCCGCGGCAGCCGTCGCCGAGGGCTGCGCCCGGCTTGCCGATGGGTTCCCGCTCGTCGGCGCGATCGTCAATTCCGTCGCTTCGGAGCGGCATGCGGAACTCGTCCGCGAGGGTTTTCAGCGGGCATCGGTGCCGCTCCTTGGGCTGGTGCGGCGGGATGCGGGCGTGGCTCTGCCGTCGCGGCATCTGGGCCTGGTGCAGGCGGAGGAGCACGAAAGTCTGGCGAGAAAGATCGCGCGGGCGGCCAAGCTGGTCGAGGAGGGGTGCGATCTGGACCGGATTTTGAGTTCCGCAGGGCCGCTTTCGGCATCTCATGCCCGCGCCGACGCCGCAGAGCCGAGCTACCCCTCCCCTAGCCCCTCCCCACAAGGGGGAGGGGAAAAGCGCGAGTCCTCCCCCCTTGTGGGGGAGGGTAGGGAGGGGGTCGTCGCCGGATTTGGCGAACGCCTTCAGCCCCTCGGCCAAAGAATTGCAGTGGCACGCGACGTCGCCTTCGCCTTCGCCTACCCGCACCTCCTCGGCGACTGGCGGGACCAGGGCGCCGCAATTTCTTTCTTCTCGCCGCTCGCCGACGAGCCGCCGCCGGACGATGCGAACGCGGTCGTCCTGCCCGGCGGCTATCCGGAATTGCATGCGGGGCGACTGGCCGGGGCCGAAGCTTTTCGGGCCGGCATGCACGCCGCCGCTTCACGCGGCGCGCTGATCTACGGCGAGTGCGGCGGCTACATGGTTTTGGGCGACAGCCTCGCGGATGCGGAAGGAATGCCGCACCGCATGCTCGGCCTGCTGCCGCTTTCAACCAGCTTTGCGCAGCCAAAGCTGCATCTCGGCTACCGCCGGCTGCAGCCCTTGGCAGAGCTGCCCTGGGCGCGGCCTCTCACGGCGACATGAGTTCCACTTCGCCAGCATCATTACGGAAGGGCACGACGAGCCGCTCTTTCAGGCCGAGGCGGCCGACGGCGAGACGCTCGGCACGATCGGCCTGCGCCGCGGGCGGGTCATGGGCTCCTTTGCTCACGTCATCGACGCCGCGTGAGGTTCAAGCCTTCTTGCGCTGTGGCCTGAGCACATGGACATGCCCGGCATCGTAGAGGGCGGAATCGCGAAAATCCGTGTCGGCGAGCGCCGGGCCGACCAGGATCAGCGCCGTGCGGGTGATCTTGGCGGCCCGCACCTTCTGCGCGAATGTCGGCGAGCGTGCCGAACACGAACGCCTCGTCCGGCCAGCCGACCGGTAGGCGACGATGACCGGGCAGTCGGCGCCCGTAGAACGGCGCGAGCTGGCGCTCCACCTCCAGGAGATTGCGCACCGAGAGATGGATCACCAGCGTCGCGCCGGGAGCGGGCGAGCGTCGCCAGGTCCTCGCCGGCGGGCATGGCGGAGGATTTCATCGCCGTGCGCGTGAGGATCACCGTCTGGGTGACCTCCGGGATGGTCAGCTCGCGGCCGAGCGCCGCGGCGGCGGCGGCGAAGGACGGGACGCCCGGCGTCACGTCGTAGGCGATGCCCAGCGCCTTGAGGCGGCGGATCTGCTCGGCGATGGCGCCGTAGAGCGAGGGATCGCCGGAATGGACGCGCGCCACTTCCTTGCCCGCCGCGACGGCCTTGGCCATCTCGCCGACGATGTCGTCGAGTGTCATCGGCGCGGTGTCGAGCACGCGCGCGCCGGGCGGCGCCGCGGCGACGATTTCGACCGGCACGAGCGAGCCGGCATAAAGGCAGACCGGGCAGCGCTCGATCAGCCGGAGCCCGCGGACGGTGATGAGGTCCGGGGCGCCCGGGCCGGCGCCGATGAAATGCACGATGGTCATGAAGACGGTCCAGAGCGAGGGACAAAGCTCCCTCTTCTCCCGGGGTCCCGGGAGAGGAGATTTGCGGTGTCGCCGGTTCGCTTCTTTTCGTAGCCGCGCGGCGTAAAGGTCCAGAGCCGGCCGCCGGCGGCGACCTGCCGCGTCGTCGAGGCGCCGACCAGGACGAGGGTGAGCATGTCGACCTATCGACTTCCAGCTCCGCCAGCGGGACGGTGGAGACGGCCTCGCCGTCGCGGCCGAGATTGCGGGCGAGCACGACCGGCGTGTCCGCCGGCCGGTGTTCCAGGAGGATTTTTTTTGCAGCGGCGAGCTGCGTGCGGCGGCGCTGCGACACGGGATTGTAGAAGGCGATGACGAAATCGGCCTCCGCCGCGGCGCGGATGCGCCTCTCGATCGTCTCCCAGGGCGTCAGCAGGTCGGACAGCGAGATCGCGCAGAAATCGTGGCCGAGCGGCGCGCCGGCCCGCGCCGCGGCCGCCTGCATGGCCGAGATGCCGGGCGCGACGACGATCTCAGCGCGCGCCGCGCCGTCGGGCAGGCCGCCCGCGGCGAGACACTCGAAGGCCAGCGCCGCCATGGCGTAGATGCCGGCATCGCCCGACGAGACGAGCGCGACGGAGCGGCCCTCGGCGGCCAGAGCGAGCGCCTGGCGCACCCGCGCCTCTTCCGAGCCGAGCTCCGAATCGAAGCGCTCGGCCCGCGACGATCAGCGGCGCGACCAGATCGAGATAGAGCGAATAGCCGACCGCCGCGTCGCTGGTCTGCAGCAGGCGACGCGCCTCCGGCGTCAGCCAGTCGGGCCCGCCCGGGCCGATGCCGATCGACGGCGAGGCGGCCCCGCGCGCGGCCGACGCGGTCCGCGTCGACTGATTTCCGGCGCTTCGGCGATGGCGCAGGTGACGCGGCGGCCTTTGCGCTTGGCGACGACAAGGCGCGCCCTGCGGCCCGGCAGCGGCCAAAGCGGCGCCCTCGGCCACGCCGTGGCAGCCGACCTCGCGGAACACGGCGTCGGAGGGATTTCTCAGGCGCGGCGTTTCGGCCTCAAGCTCCGCGGCCGTGAAGAAGCGGGCCGGCACGCCGAGATCCGCGGCGGCCCTCAGGATCGCGTCCTCGTCGGCCTTCAGGTCGATCGAGGCGACGCAGCGCGACGGATTGCGGCGCCAGGCCCGCCTCGTCCAGAGCTTTGCGCAACAGGCCAACCGCTTCCGCAGGATCGGCGCCGCGCTCGCAGCCGAGCCCCGACGACCAGTCTCTTCGGGTGATAGACCAGCGTCCGCTCGTCGCCTGCCAGTGCTTGCGTCGTGGCGACGAGGCGGATTTCTGCGTCGGCTGCGAGCGGCAGATGCGGCTCTCCGCGAGCCAGGCGCAGTCGCCCTCGATCCGCGCCGAAGCGCCGGCGAGGAGCGCTGCCATGACCGGCTTGGCGTGCTCGGGATTGGCGAGAGCCCAGCCCGGCGGCGGCGCATCGAGCGCGATGCCGAAGCGGCGGTCGCCGGCCGTGGTGATCGCGGCGTGGCCGCCGAGCGCCTCGGCGAGCGCGCGGGCCAGATCGTTGGCGCCGCGATGGCCGCCGAGCAGCGGCACGATGACGGCGCCGTCCTCCGAAACCGCCAGCACCGGCGGCTCGTCGCGCTTGTCGGCAAGGCAGCGGCGCCAGGATGCGGATCAGGATGCCGGCGGCGCAGATGCCGACGATCGGGCGCCCGGCTTCGAACAAGGTTCGGATGTGCGCCGTGGTGTCGTCGAAGATCTGGTGGGCGAACGCTCTACTCCTCTCCCGGGACGGGAGAGGCCGACTCGCGGAACGCGAGCGGGTGAGGGTCACCATCGTCGAGCGCGACCTGACGAGACCCTCACCCGGCTCCGCGCTGAGCGCGGACTCGGCCTCTCCCGTCCCGGGAGAGGAGGATGGCCCGCCGTGCTCCATATGCGATTGCGCTGCCCTCTGAGCCGCCGCGAGCGCGTGCACCTCGCCGCCGATCGCCTCGGCAGCGCGGCTGGCTGTGGCGAGCCCGTCCGGCGTCAAGCGCGACGAAGACGGGCGTCACGATGCTGCCTTCGAAATAAGGATCATCGAAAAATACGGCGCATCGGTCGTCGGCCAGCTCCGGCAGCGGCACGACCCGTTCGTCCGGCCGGGTGGCATGCGCGACATAGATCGCATGCTCCGAAAGGCCGTTGCGGGCCAGCAGCTCCCGCAGCCGCGGCAGATGCCGCCCGACCTTGAGGATCGCCGCGGCGTCGCTTTCGCCAAGCCGGCGTTCGAAGCTCCGCGTCGGGGAGCGTGGCGGGCAGCACGGTCAGCACGTCGTCGCGGCGCACCAGCGGCCGTCCGCTCGCCGCGGCGCAGGCGGTGAGCGACGTGACGCCGGGCACGATCGTGCAGGGGAAAGCGGCCGGCCAGCCGGTCGTGCAGATACATGAACGAGCCGTAGAAGAACGGGTCGCCCTCGCAGAGCACGCCGACATCGCGCCCCGCCTCGGAGATGCGCCGCGATCTCGTCCGCGGCGCGGTCGTAGATCTCTACCGGCATCTTGTCCCGGCCGCATGGGGACGCGGATGGCGATCTCGGTCCGCCCCGCCGGGATGAACTCGGCGGCGATGGCGCGGGCGGCGCTTTCGCCGGTGATCCGGCGCGGGATAGGCGATCACCGGCACGGCGCAGAGGATGCGCACCGCCTTCAGCGTCATCAGCTCCGGATCGCCGGGGCCGACGCCGATGCCGTAGAGCCGGCCCGTCATTGCTTTCCGCCACGCCCATTGCGTCACCGGCATTGCGGGGCGCCAGCCGGAGAAGCTCCCGACCGGCTCGGCGCGCGCGACGGACAGGCGGACGAGCTCGCCGCCATGGCCGCGCATGGGCGGCAAGCAGCATTGCCTCGCTCTCCAGCGTCACCGCATGGGCGACCAGCCGCCCGCCCGGCTTCAGCACACGGATTGACGCCGCAATCGTCGGCTCGGAGAGGCCGCCGCCGATGAAGATGGCGTCCGGCGCGGGGAGCGCCGTCAAGCGCCTCCGGGGCGCTGCCGTCGCGGATGTCGAGGCCGGGCACGCCGAGCGCGGCGGCGTTGCGCGGCAGCGAGCGCCCGCCGCGTCGGCCCGCGGCTCGAGCGCGATGGCGCGGGCGTGCTCCTCCGCGCGCATCCATTCGATGCCGATCGAGCCGCAGCCGGCGCCGATATCGAGAGGAGCGCGCCGGGATGCGGCATGAGCTTGGCCAGCGCGAGCGCGCGGAACTCGCGCTTGGTCAGCTTGCCGTCATGCTCGAAGGCATCGTCCGGCAGCCCGGTGCGCGGATGCCACGACGCGCCGGGGCCGGCGACGCATTCCACGGCGAGCGTATGGAAATCCGGCACGTCAGCGTCCCAGTCGCGCGCCAGGCGCCTCGCTGCGCGATTCGCGTGGCGCCGCCCATATGCGCGAGCGCGACCATGCGGCTGTCGCCAAAGCCGTGCGCGACAAGCCAGTCGCGCGACGGCGGCCGGCGTGCGTCGCGTCCTGCGGCCAGGATGAGCAGCCGCGCGCCGGGCGCGACGAAGCGGCGCGAGCGTCTCGACGCGGGCGGCCGTGCAGCGTGACCAGCATCGTGCGCTGCAAGCGGCCAGCCGAGCCGGGCGGCGGCGAGCGAAAAGGCGGAGATGCCGGGCAGCACGATCATCTCTTCCGGCGATATTTGTCGGGCGAGCGTCGCGCCGATGCCGCAATGCATGGGATCGCCGGTGGCGAGCACGCAGACACGGCGGCCGCGCATCACGGCGATCCGGTCGATCATGTCCCGGAGCGGGCTCGGCCAGGCGAGGCGCTCGCAGGAACCCTCGGCACGCGTCGGGCACCATGGCGAGGTGGCGCTCGCCGCCGATCAGCACCTCGGCGGTGTCGATCAGCGTGCGCGCGGCGGGCGAGAGGCCGGCAAAGCCCGTCCTCGCCGATGCCGACGATGGAGAGCCACGGCTTCATGCCGCCGCGGTTCCGAGGATGAGCGCGTTCAGCGCGGCCGCGGCCATGGCGCTGCCGCCGCGCCGGCCATGCAGCGTGATGAAGGGAAGGCCGAGGGCGTTGCCGGCGAGCGCCGCTTTCGATTCCGCCGCGCCGACGAAGCCGACGGGAAAGCCCAGCACCAGCGCCGGCCTCGGCGGCGCCTTCGGCGATCAGCTCCAGCAGGCGGAAGAGCGCGGTCGGGGCGTTGCCGATCACGACGATCGCGCCGCCGAATTGCTCCGCCAGGAGCTCGATGCCGGCGGCGGTGCGCGTCTGCCCGGCTGCGCTTGGCCAGCGCCGCCGCGCCGGGCTGGTCGATGGCGACATGGACCGCGTTGCGCGGCCGGCAGGCGGCTCGGTCATCAGGCCGGAGGCGACCATGCGCACGTCGCAGAGGATCGGCGCGCCGGCGAGCGAGCGCAGCCCGCCCGCGCTCGCCGGCTCGTCGGCGAATAGGCGAGGTCGCGCGACGATGTCCGGCATGCCGCAGGCGTGGACGATGCGCGCGGCGATCGGCGCGATGTCGGCGGGAAGCGCGGAAAGATCCGCCTCCGCCGCGATCGATCTCGAAGGAGCGCCGCGTGATCTCCGCCGGGTCGCGGATGTAGTCGAGCACCTCAGACCCGCTTCAGCGAGCGCGGCCCGAGCGGATGGTCGGCGTGCGGGTAGGGGTGGTGGCCGGCTTCGTGGTGGTGGCCGTGGCCGCCGTGGTCGCTGTGATCGTGGTCATGATGATGGTGGCCGTTGCCGTGTCCGTGACGGCGGCCGTCGCCGCCGCCGTGAGCATGGCCGTGCTCCGCCGTGCCGATCCCCTCCACGTGATGGTGGTGGCTCTCCTGCGGCAGGCCGACCTCGGCTTCGAAGCCCAGAACCTGCTCGCGGTATTTGCAGAGCTGGCAGTTCATCAGGTTCTGCCCCGCCAAGAATCTCGTGCACGCGGTCGACGAAGGTCTCGAGCACCAGCGGGTGGTCGTTCAGATAGGGCGCCTTGACGAAATCGATGCCGGGATGGCGCGCGGCGACCGCATCGGTCGCGTCGTAGATCCGCTGCACCAGGATGCCGGTGAAGAGGAAATAGGGGAAGACGACGATGCGGCGGAAGCCGAGGCGGGCGGCCTTCTCCAGCGCCGGCTCGACCAGCGGAAAGGTGACGCCGGAATAGGCGGTCTCCGCCCAGCCGAAGCCAAAGCCCTCCCAGAGCATGCGGGTGACCTTGGCGACGTTGGAATTGGCGTCGGGATCGGAGGCGCCGCGGCCGACGACGACGAGCAGCGTGTCGTGGCAGCGGCACGTCCGTCGCCGGCCGCGTCGAGCGCTTCGCGGATGCGCGCGCCGGCGGCGCGGATCATTTTCGGGTCGAGGCCGAGCTCGCGGCCGTATTCGATCCGGAGCCCCGGCCGGCCGTGCTGGTAGGTGTTGAGGACCGAGGGGATGTCGTTCTTGGCGTGGCCGGCGGCGAACAGCATGCCGGGCACGGCGAGGATGTGGCGCGCGCCTTTGGCGACCAGCCGGTCGAGCCCGTCGCGGATGACCGGGCGGGCAAATTCCAGATAGCCGTGATCGACCGGCCAGCCGGGGAAACGGTCTGCCAGCCTCTCCGCCAGAGCGGCGAACTCGGCGACTGCGAGCGGGTCGCGGCTGCCGTGGCCGCAGACCATCACCCCGATCGCGTCAGTCACTCAAGGCGGCCTTGCGGCGCCGGATGCTGCGGGCGATTGCGCATGCCACGATGCCGAGAGCCGCGGCGGAAGCGCCGAGCGCCAGGAAATGGCTGTGGCCGGCAGCCTCGGCGACATGGCCGGGATGGGCGAAAGCGGGAGCGGCGAGAAGCAGAACGGGAAGAGCGGCGAGACGCTGCATCGGGCGGACCTCCGGGTCATGCGAGAGGCTCGCCCGCGGCCCCATGGCCGCGCGGCTTTTCGAAGACGGCCCCGGTTTGACCCCCGATTTGGGTCGGTCGCAGCGGGATCGTTTCAGCCCCTCTGGGGACAACCATCCTTGTGAGAAGCTCTAGTCCCGGCCGGACGGCCGGTCAATTCGCGGCTGCGACCGTTTTTGTCCCCGGGCCGGCATGTTGGCGCGCCGCGGCGGGCATGTTACGGGCCGGGTGACGAGGGGGATTTGATGCTGCGCTTTTCCGCCAATCTCGGTTTTCTGTGGCGCGAGCTGCCGCTCCTGGAACGCGTGCGGCGCGCCAAGGCGAGCGGCTTCGACGCCGTCGAGCTGCATTTTCCCTACGACGTGCCGGCCGAAGCGCTCCGGGCGGAGCTTCTCGGGGCCGGCCTGCCGGTGGTCGGCATCAATGCCCCGCCAGGCGACACGGCGGCCGGCGATTTCGGCCTCGCCGCGGTGCCGGGCCGCGAGGCGGAGGCGCGCGCCTCGATCGACCAGGCGCTTAGCTATGCGGAGGCGATCGGCGCCCGATATGTCCACGTCCTCGCCGGCAAGCCGGACGCGGCGATCCGCGCCGAGGCGCGCAAGACCTTCCTCGAGGCGCTCGACTATGCGGCGGGCTGCGCCGAGAAGGCCGGGATCACCATCCTGATGGAGCCGCTCAATGCGCGCCACGTGCCGGGCTATTTTGTGAGCACGAGCGAGCACGCGGCCGAAATCGCCGCCGAGCTCGGCCGCAAGAACCTGAAAATCCTGTTCGACTGCTTCCATGTGCAGATCGCCGAGGGCGACCTGACCAAACGGCTGGAAAGGCTGCTGCCCGTCGTCGGCCACGTGCAGATCGCCGCGGTGCCGTCGCGCGCCGAGCCGGACGAGGGGGAGATCGCCTACGAGCGGCTGCTGCCGGCGTTCGAGGCGCTGGGCTATCTCGGCTATATCGGCGCCGAATACACCCCGCGCAGCACGGTGGAGGAAGGCCTCGCCTGGCTGCAGGTTTTTCGCACCGCGTAGCGCGATTTCTCGCGGGATGTTGGAGGCCCGGCTGCGGAGTTGAACCGCAGCTGTCCGGTGTTGCACCACCGGAGGGTATCCGCTCCCCCACCGGGCCGTTGGGGCATCACACTGCCGTGATAGTGGTAAAGGTTCGATTAGCGCTTGATGCGTGTCGTCGCGGCGGCGCTAGCCCGGCGGGCCGTGGCCGGCCAAAATCTGCGCCGCGCCGCCGAGGCCGTTGCGGAAGGCCGCGTCGAAGCTGACGCCGCCGATCTGCCAGCGATAGGTTTGGCCCTGCCAAGCAAGGCGCCAGTCGGCGATCCAGCCAAGCGCCGCGTCACTCCAGACGAGGCTGCCGGCCAGCGCGACGTCGCCGCCGGCCGATTTCGCTATTTTCTCGAGGGCGGGGAGATCGGCCGCCGGCAACGCCTCAAGCCTCAATCCGGCCTCCGAAAACGCCGCCTGGTCCGGCAGCAGCGCCGGCACGCCGAGCCGCCCGGCTTCTGCCGCCAGCGCCTCGCGGAGATCGCGGCCGCGTTCGCCGTCGCCGGCGAGCGTATAGGCCGTCGGGCCGTTCTGCACGCCGAGGAACACGACGATGCGCGGGCGCGGCGCCGTCCAGGGCTCGCGGCCGAGCGAGCGCAGCGCCGCATCGATCTTTCCGGGAATGAAATCGACGGTGAGATCGAAGGGCCGGTCGCGGGTGCCCTGCTCGTCGTGCACCGGAATGCCCGCCATGCGGTCGCGATAGCGGAATTTTGCGACGAATGTGCCGGCCTGCTCGGCCATCGCGGCGACTGCCGGCTCGCCGGCCAGCCGCGGCTCGCCCGACACCTTGACAAGAACCTGCTCCAGGGCCCGGGCAAAGCCGACCTTCCGGTTTTCCTCCCCCTCGCCGGTGACGATGGCCTGCGACTGATAGAGATCTGCAGCGGCCGCGGTGCCGCAAGCCAGCATGAGCAGCACGCAGATCTCTGCCAGCTGGCCGGCTGTCCTCCACGTTCGAACCATCCGATGATTCCGCGCCGTCTCAGCGTCCTCGCTGCGGGCCACAGACGCTCGTGTGTTATCCATGGCAGAAGTACATCAGATAGGAGCTCGCATTGCCTGGTTTAGGGGAGGGCGGATCACTGGCATGTAGACAGGCACGCCGGACCGCCCGATGGTTGGAAACTTTAGCCGCAAGCTCGCTCGCGCCTTGGTTCCCATTAACCACGCTCCGCCAAAGCATTCGCATTGACAAGCATTTGCGGCAGCCATGGCTCCGCCGGACGTTGTGGACTGCCTTAGTTCAGGCGCTCCTCTTAGCAACGGCTTTCTGCGCCGCCCAACCGTCGACGGCCGCGGCTGAGCCGGACCTCAGCCCGTTGCAGGTGGTGTCCCTCATTAACGCAGCCGAGGAGAATGTGCAGGATGCCGCCGGGTGGGCCGACGATATATTGCTAAATCTCCATGACCTTGGCTTACCCCAAAATAAGGAGAATGTCTGCGCAACAATTGCAATTATTGATCAAGAGTCCGGGTTCTTTGAGAATCCTACTATCGCCAACTCTGGACTGGTGGTTGCCGCCGCCGAGGCCAAGATAGAGCAGAACCCGCAATACCAACTCTACTTCTCCATTTTCCCTGGTGTAAAATCGATTTTTTTGCAGCGTCTGGCGACGGCGCGGACTGAACGTGACCTCGATCTTGCCTTTAGATATGTGGCAGATTCGATACTTACGATGTGGGGAATAGAATTTGCGATTCAAATCTCCGGTACCGGACTGACCGTAGCTGAATTTATCGAAAGTAGGAATGACATACGCACCATAGGCTCAATGCAAGTCTCGGTCAGCAGCGCCTTGGATGCAGAGACTCGCTACAGGGGAAGGCCGCTTAATTTGGAAGAAATATATCTCGTAAGGGATTTTCTCTACACCAGATCAGGAGGGCTATATAACGGGATCAGACAGTTGCTAGGATACCAAACAGGCTACTCAAGAAAGATCCACCGCTTCGCCGACTACAACGCTGGCCGATACAGCAGTCGCAATGCAGCGTTCCAAAGCGTTGTAGCCGCGCTTTCGGGTGGGGCCTTGTCTCTCGACGGCGACTTGTTGATTTATGAACGGCGCGCTTTTCCCTCTAGGCAGAGCAGCGCGACCGAGTTGGCACTGAGAGAAATCGTCCGAAGGTTCGGATTGCAGATGACCGATGCGCAGCTCCGAGCGGACCTTATGCGTGAAAAGCAATATTCGTTTATCGAGACGCAGACATTTCGTCAGGTCCAGGAACTATACACGATCCACACAGCCAGAGAGGCGCCATTTGCGCTTATACCGAAGATTCGGCTTCACAGCATTAAGCTCACTCGGCCTCTCGACACGGAGTGGTACGCTACGTCCGTGAACCAAAGGTACCAGAGCTGCGTCGGGCGGGTCCGGTAGCCTAAGCGGAATGCGGCAGGACGTAACTGGACCGAATTGAAACAGGCGGCGTCGAAGAGTGCCTTCCTACTCCGCCGCCTGGGCGGGCTCCAGGAGCAGCGCCTGGACGTGGCGCAGGTGCAGGCGCATGCGATTGGCCGCGGCGGCGAGGTCGCGCTCCTCGATGGCCGCGACGATCGCCTCGTGCTCGCCGAACGAATGGTGGTCCGGCGGCGGCCGGGGGCTCTCGTCCCGGAGCCGCCCCCACACCACAGTGCGCCGTACCGCGTTCAGCGTGTCGAAGATGGCCAGGAGCAGCGCGTTGTCCGCCGCCTCGGCGATCGCCCGGTGCAGCCGGTTGTCCCAGTTCTCGTAATGCCGCCAGGTCTCCGCCGCGCGCGCGCCGGTGAGGCAGCGCCTGAGCTCCGCGATGTCGCCAAGGGTGTGGTGCAGCGCCGCCTCGCGCGCCAGCTCCGGCTCGACGACGAGGCGCGCCCGCATCACCTCGGCGGGGCTGGTCTCCGCGGCGATCGAGGCGACCGACGCAAGCTCGGCGACCGGCCGCGCGCCGACGAACGTGCCCTTGCCGACGTGACGCCACAGCTCGCCCTGGCCCTCCAGAATGGCGAGCGCCTTGCGGAGCTCGCCGCGCGACACCCCCAGGATCTCCGACAGCTCGCGCTCCGGCGGCAGCCGCGCCTCGGGCGGCAGCTCCCGCTGCGCGAGGTAGGCGCGGAGCTGCGTGAGCGCGCTCTGGCCGCCCTCGCCGTGCCAAAAGGCTTCGCTGCTCGCCTCGATGTTCAAAGCCGCCCTCCGGGGGACCAAATCGGCGCCACGCCTTGATCGACGCGCCGAAATACCCTAACCAATACCGGATTGGTTAGGCAATGGTCCGCAAGGACCCTTCGCATGCGCCCGTGCGTTCATGCGGCAAGAGCACGCCAACCTGGGGAGGAAAAAACATGACATTCCAGACGAGAATAGGTCGCGGCGTCGCTGCGGGCCTGATCGCCGCCGGGTTGACGCTCGGCGCCAATTTCGCCAGCGCCCAGGAGAAGATCCGCGTCGCGCTTGGCGACGTTGTATCAGAGGAGACGGTCGCTTTCATCGTGGCGCTCGAGCGCGCCAAGGACCGCGGGGTAGACTACGAGCTCACTTCCTTCGCGGAGGAGGAGCTGGCGATCCAGGCGATCGTTTCCGGCCAGGCGGATCTGGGCATCGGCACGCCCTATTCGGTCATCCAGAAGACCAAGTCGCCGCTGCGCATCATTTTCCAGATGTCGGCCCTGGTATTCTTCCCGGTCGTCTCGACCGAATACAAGAGCTGGCAGGACCTGAACGGCCAGCCATTCACCTTCCATGCGCGCGGCACCGCCACGGAGGCGTATGGGGACGTCGTCGCGGCGCGCGAGAACATCGAGTTCGGCCAGCGCTCCTACGTGCCGGGGTCGGGCAACCGGGTGATCGCTCTCCTCAACGACACCATCAAGGCGACCATCCTCGACCTGCCCAACAAGAACAAGGTGCTGGAGCAGGCGCCGGACAGGTTCCACGTCCTCCCCGGCATCGAGGAGCGGGTCAGCGACGAGGTCCTCTTCGCCAACCAGGAATGGCTCGATACGCACCAGGAGCAGGCCAACATCATCGTCGAGGAGCTCCTAAAACTCTGGCGCGAGATGAACGAGAACCCGGGCGTCATTGAGGAAGAGCGGGTGAAGCGCAACCTCCTCGCCGACCAGCCGGAGGAGGTCATTGAAGAGGTGCCGGAATATTACGAGGAAGGCGTCGAGTCCGGGCTGTTCAATCCGGAAGGCGCCAGCGAAGAAATCGTCAGAGGCGACTTCAAGTTCTACGTCGACGCGGGCCAGATGGAAGGCCCTGCCGACAGCCTGAAGGTGGAGGATTTCTGGGACTTCCGCCCCATCGAGGTGGCCCGGAAGGCCCTGGGTGGCTGACCACCGCATTCACATCGAAGCGGAGCCTGCCGGGCTCCGCTTCGGCCTTTTCGGCGGCGAGCGAGCGGCGCTCCGCGACCGCACGGCGCATCCGCTCGAAGCGGTGCTCAGCCACCCGCTGACGCTCCGGCTCCTCTCGGCGATCGTCCTTTGCGTCGCCTGGGAATGGGCGGGGCGCATTCCGATCAGCCCCGCGTTCCCGACATTCTTGGAGACCATGGTCGGGCTGTGGTCGATGATCGCCGACTTCTCGCTGATCTACGCCTTCGCGATCACCCTGCAGCCGCTTATCCTCGGGCTGGTCATTTCCGCATTCTTCGGCATCGCCATCGGCGTCGCCATGGGCCTCAGCGAAAAGGCCGAGTGGTTCGCCTCGCCGATCTTCATCATCGCGCAGGCGGCGCCGCTCGCCGCGCTCATCCCGCTGATCGTCTTCGCCTACGGCATCGGGCTTACCGCCAAGACGCTGGTCGTCTGCATCATGGCCATGCCGGTCATCGCGCTGAACTCCTTCGCCGCGGTCCGCCACACGCCGAAATCGCTCGTCGAGATGGGGCAGTCCTTTCTCGCCTCGCAGCGCCAGGTGATCACCCGCATCATCCTGCCCGCGGCCAGCCCGGTGATCTTCGCCGGCCTGCGTCTCGGCTGCGCCGCCGGCTTCATCGGCTCCATCCTCGCCGAGCTGCTGATCACGCCGACCGGCATCGGCGACCTCATCACCTACAACCGCTCCATCGCCGAATACCCGAAGATGTACGCGGCCATCCTCTCCATCATGATCTTCTCCGTGCTGTTCATCGAGGCTCTGGAGCGCGTCGAGGTCACCTTGTTCCGGCCCGAAAAGCGGGCGACCTCATGAGCGGGCGCGGCACCGCGGCCCTGGCACGCGCGTCGGACAAAGCGGGTCCCGTCGTCGAGGTGCGCGGCGTCACGAAAATCTATCCCGGCGACATCAAGGCCCTCGACAACATCAGCGTCGATTTTCCGCGCGGCCAGCTCACCTCGCTCCTTGGCCCCTCGGGCTGCGGCAAGACCACGCTCCTGAAAATCATCGCCGGGCTGCTGCCCGCCACCGAGGGCGACGTGCTGGTCAACGGCCGGCCGGTTTCGGGACCCGGTCCGGAGCGCGCCTTCGTCTTCCAGGATTTCGCGCTGATGCCCTGGGCGACCGTGCTTCGCAACGTGGCATTCGGCCTGGAGCTGCGCGGCGTCGGCAAGGCCGAGCGCGAGTCGGTCGCGCGCCGCTACATCAGCCAGGTCGGCCTTGGCGGGTTCGAGCTAAAATATCCGCACGAGCTGTCGGGCGGCATGCGCCAGCGCGTCGGCCTCGCCCGCGCGCTGTCGGTCAATGCCGACGTCTTGCTGATGGACGAGCCGTTCTCCGCCGTCGACGAGCAGACGCGGCGAAAATTCCAGGAGGACCTGCTCGCCCTGGTCGCGCAGGAACAGAAGACCTTCATCTTCGTCACGCATTCCATCGAGGAGGCGGTCTACGTCTCCGACCGCATCGTGCTCCTGGAAAGCCGCCCGAGCCGCGTCTCGCAGATTATCGAGCCCGACATTTCGCGCGAGGGCGACCCCGACGCGATCCGCCGCCACCCCGTCTATCTCGACACGGTCGACGCCATCTGGCGCGGCCTGAAGCGCTATCTGGACTGAGCCTGTGATCGCAAAGCTGCAGCCGACGTCGGAAGTGGGCGCGGCGGCGCTCGGTTCCTCACCCGCGAAGCGGGGGAGGGGGACCATGCGAAGCATGGTGGAGGGGGCCGCCACGAGCGCTGCGGCCGGCATTCGCCCCCTCCACCGCCTTCGGCGGTCCCCCTCCCCCGTCGTCTCCGACGGGGGAGGAACCAAGCCGGCCGACGCCTCGCACTCCAGTGCCCGGCACGTTTCCCTGCAGGCTACCCCATGCTGATCCACGGTTACCGCATTCCGATGGCTGCCTCGCTGATCCTCTGGGCGATTCTTTGGGAGATCGCCGGACGGCTCGACGTCACGCTGCTGCTGCCGCCGCTGTCGAGCGTGCTCGTCAGGATGGTCGAGATCGTCCCGACCAAGACCTTCATGTCCGCCCTTTGGATCACCGCCCAGGCCTTCGTGATCGGCAACACCATTGCCATCCTGGTCGGCGTGCCGCTCGGCATCCTGATGGGCCGCTCGGTGATCGCCGACCGCATTTTTCTGCCCTGGGTCAACCTGTTCCTCAGCGCCCCGCTGACCGCGCTGGTGCCGGTCATCATGGTCTTGTTCGGCCTCGGCCAGACGACCATCATCCTCACCGTCGTGCTCTTCGCGGTGTGGATCATCGTGCTCGACGCGCGCGCCGGCGTGCGCTCGATATCGCCCTCGCTGGTGGAGATGGCCAAAAGCTTTGGCGCCACGCCGTGGCAGTCGTTCCGGGAAATTTATGTGTGGGCGGCGCTGCCGGAAATACTCGCGGGCATCCGGCTCGGCGTCATCCGCGCCGTCAAGGGCGTGATCATCGGCCAGCTGCTCGTCTCCATCGTCGGCTTCGGCGCGCTGTTCAAGCTCTACGGCTCGCGCTTCCTCATGGAGCATTTCTGGGCGGCGCTGCTGGTGCTGTTTGCCTTCGCCTTCCTGCTCGCCGAGCTTTTGGCGTGGCTGGAGCGCCGGGTCGAATATTACGCGGCGAGCCGCGCCTGATTTTAGCGAGACTGAAAGAGGCTTCTCGATGAGCTACGTCTTCTCCCCGCCTTCGGTCACTGCGCTGCCGGTGCGCGGCTCGGAAAGCCGCTTTCCGGTGCGGCGGGTCTATTGCGTCGGGCGCAATTACGCCGAGCACGCCATCGAGATGGGTGGCGACCCTAACAAGGAGCCGCCCTTCTTTTTCCAGAAGAACCCGGACAACCTCGTCGCCGGCAAGGCGGAGTTCCGCTACCCCACCGCCACCAAGGACGTGCATCACGAGATCGAGCTCGTCGTGTTCCTGTCGAAGGGCGGCGAGGACATCCCGGTCGACCAGGCGCTCGACCACGTTTTCGGCTATGCCGTCGGCCTCGACATGACGCGGCGCGATTTGCAGGGCGAGGCAAAGAAGATGGGCCGGCCCTGGGAAAGCGGCAAAGCTTTTGAGGAATCGGCGCCGGTCGGCGAGATCGTGCCGGCAAGCGAGATCGGCCATCCGGAAGCGGGTGCCATCTGGCTGAAGGTCAACGGCAAGAATGTTCAGCAAGGCGACCTGAACCAGCTCATCTGGAAGGTGCCGGAGGCGATCTCCTACCTCTCCGGCCTGTTCAGGCTGGCTCCCGGCGACGTCATCATGACCGGCACGCCGGCCGGCGTCGGCCCGGTCAAGCGCGGCGACGAGCTTTTGGGCCATATCGACGGCATCGGCGACCTCAAGGTGAAGGTGGTGTGATCAGCGATGGCGTAGCCCGGATGGAGCGAAGCGAAATCCGGGATCGGTGACATCGCCGCAGTCGAAAGCGCCTCTAAATTAGCCGGACAGGATTGCTGCCGCTGGCCCCGGATTTCGCTTCGCTTCATCCGGGCTACGAAGGAGTTCAATGCTCGACATCATCATGAAAGGCGCTCCGGGCGATCCGGCCATCGGCGCGCCGGAGCGGCGGGCGCTCACCTACGGCGAATTGCAAGACCTGGCGACCGACACGATCGGCCAGCTGAACGCGCTGGGCATCGGCCGCAACGACCGCGTCGCCATCGTGCTGCCGAACGGCCCGGAAATGGCTGCCGCCTTCGTCGCGATCGGCTCGGGCGCCACCACGGCGCCGCTCAATCCGGGCTATCGCGCCGAGGAATTCGCCTTCTACCTGACCGACCTCGGCGCCAAAGCGATGGTCGTGGATGGCGACGGCAACCCCGCGGCGGAGCAGGTCGCACGCGATCTCGGCATTCCGATCCTGCGGCTGGAGACGGAGGAGGACGCGCCAGCCGGAAAATTCCGCCTCGCGGGCGAGGCGATCGGTCCGACGCGCCAGCCCGGACCGGCCGAGCCGGGCGATGTCGCGCTGGTGCTGCACACGTCAGGCACGACGTCGCGCCCGAAGATCGTGCCGCTGACGCAAGCCAATCTCGCCGCGTCGGCCAAGAACATCCGCGAGACGCTGGCGCTGACGCCGGCCGATCGCTGCCTCAACATCATGCCGCTCTTCCACATTCACGGCCTCATCGCGGCGGTGCTCTCCTCGCTCTCCGCCGGCGCATCGGTCGTCTGCACGCCGGGTTTCAATGCCCTGAAATTCTTCCAGTGGATGGATGAGGCGGAGCCGAGCTGGTACACCGCCGTACCCACCATGCACCAGGCGATCCTCGCCCGCGCGCCGCGCAATCCGGAGAGCGTGGCGCGCGCAAAGCTCCGCTTCGTGCGCTCCTCCTCCTCGTCGCTGCCGCCGCAGGTCATGGCCGAGCTGGAGGCCCTGTTCCGCTGCCCGGTGCTGGAATCCTACGGCATGACGGAGGCCACCCACCAGATGGCGTCGAACCCGCTGCGGGCCGGCGCCGCAGAAACCCGGCAGCGTCGGTCCCGCCGCCGGCCCCGCAGTGGCGATCATGGCGCCGGACGGAAGGCTGCTCGGGCCGGAGGAGACCGGCGAGATCGTCATTCGCGGCCCCAACGTCACCGCCGGCTACGAGAACAACGACAAGGCCAATGCCGAGGCGTTCGCGCATGGCTGGTTCCACACCGGCGACCAGGGCACGATGGATGCGGAGGGCTACATCCGCATCACCGGGCGGCTGAAGGAGATCATCAACCGCGGCGGCGAAAAGATCTCGCCGCGCGAGGTGGACGAGGTGCTGATGGACCATCCGGCCGTGCAGCAGGTCGTCACCTTCGCCATGCCGCATGCCAAGCTCGGCGAGGACGTCGCCGCGGCGATCGTGCTCCGCGAGGGCTTTCCTGCGACCGAGCGCGAGATCCGCGATTTCGCTGCGCTGCGCCTCGCCGACTTCAAGGTTCCGCGAAAGCTCGTCTTCCTGGACGAGATCCCCAAGGGCGCGACTGGCAAGCTGCAGCGCATCGGCCTCGCCGAAAAGCTGGGGCTGAGTGGATAGCATGCATTGTCCGGATGGTATCGCCCGCCGCTGGCGTAGCCCGGATGGAGCGAAGCGAAATCCGGGATTCTTCGCGAGTAACTCCCGCATTGCGCTGCGCTCCATGCGGGCTACGGAGACCGCTGCGTCGCTTGCATTCGGGCAGGCGCCATGAAGATCTGCGTCTTCGGCGCCGGCGCGATCGGCGGACTCGTCGGCGCCAGGCTCGCCGCGAAGGGCGAGGTCGAGGTCAGCCTCGTCGCCCGCGGACCGCACCTCGCCGCCATGGTTCGCGACGGCCTGACGCTGAAGGAGGCCGGCCGCGAGACGATGGTGCGGGTCGCCGCGACTGACCGGCCGGCCGAGCTCGGGCCGCAGGATTACGTGTTCCTGGCGCTGAAGGCGCATTCCATCCCCGGCGTGCTCGACAGCTTAAAACCGCTGCTCGGGCCGGATACGGCGGTGGTCACCGCCCAGAATGGCGTGCCCTGGTGGTATTTCTACAAACATGGTGGCGAGCATGAGGGGCGGCGCATCGAGGCAGTCGATCCCGGCGGAAAGATCTGGGACGCGATAGGGCCCGAGCGCGCCATCGGCTGCGTCGTCCATCCGGCGGCGGAGATCGAGGCGCCCGGCGTGATCCGCCACGTCGAGGGCGACCGCTTCCCGCTCGGCGAGCCCTCCGGCGAGAAGACGGAGCGGCTCCTGGCGCTGTCGCGGGTTTTCGTCGCGGCGGGCCTGCGCGCGCCCATCCGGCCGCAGATCCGCAACGAGATCTGGACGAAGCTCTGGGGCAACCTCTCGTTCAACCCTATCTCGGCGCTGACCGGCGGCACGCTCCAGGACATCGCCGGCGAACCGGGCCCGCGCGCCGTCGCCCGCGCCATGATGGTCGAGGCGCAGGCGATCGGCGAGGCGCTCGGCGTGAGCTTTCCTGTCGGCGTCGAGCGGCGCATCGACGGCGCAGCGCAAGTCGGCGCCCACAAAACCTCCATGCTGCAGGATCTCGAGCTCGGCCGGCCCCTCGAGATCGACGCGCTGGTCACCGCCGTGCAGGAGCTCGGCCGCCTCACCGGCAAGCCGACGCCCGCCATCGACCTGGTGCTGGCGCTGGTGCGCCAGCGGGCGCGGCTGGCGGGATGCTAATGACGATCGCGGACGTGCCTTGACGGCTAGCCGAACCAAACATCAACGATCCTCGAATTCCGGGGATCGAGCTCAACGTTGGCACGGTCGGGCAGGTAGTCCGTGCTCAGCAAATCGCCGGTGCGATAAACCCGGAGCGTCTTGCCGAGCAGCTCGCTCAGCGATGCTGTCGGTTCAATGCGTTTTCCGGCCAATGCACGTTGGTCCCCGCCGGATAGATTGCGCGTGCCCGACGATGGCCACGGCACCTCTCCACCTCTGGCGCTCAGTGTCAGGTAGTCAGCCTCGATCGTCTTGTCCCCATCGAACTTTGCCTCGATGGCATTCGTATGCGCGTGAATGCGTACGCCGAGCAACGGCTTCCCCTTTCCCCAGTAGTCGTTCGGATCGCGATCTATGACCAGCGCTGCTGCGATCGGGGTGAAGACGCGCAGGACGATTCCCGTCGGCTCGTCGGCGGAAAAATCCAGATCCTGAATGCCGTCTGCAGGCGGGCTGATGTAAAACCACGCGCCAAGTTGCGGGTTTGTCCAGCCGGTTGTGGGAACCGTGCCGGCCGCCGTTACCCCGATCTTTGGCGGCACCGTTTAAATCAAATAGAGGTCAGCTTGGGTTACTTCATAGATGAGCTGCATGCTGGGCCCCCGTGGCGGTCGCGTCCTAACACGTCGTAGTAATGCATTTGCACGAGCTCAAGGCAAGATAGAACCCTCTGACCCTTTCAGGAGGTCCGCCGGGACTGGTTGTTTTGGCATGATCATAGCCTCACTTCCTACCGATCAATTTCGGCGCAGAGTTCCTCCTCGCTTTCGCTGCCCGAGGAAAAGTAAAGTACTGCGCCCGTGATCACACGCAAGATGCTCATGTAAAGTTCAGTCCGGTTGGCCTCGTCTTGACCCAAGCCCCGCCTCTCCTCAGCCTCAAGAATGTCTCGCTCAGCTTCGGCGGCGCGCCGCTGCTCGCCGGCATCGAGCTCAGCGTCGGCGAAAGCGAGCGCATCGCGCTGGTCGGGCGGAACGGCTCCGGAAAATCGACGCTGATGAAGATCGCCGCCGGGCTGGTCGAGCCGGACCGCGGCGAGCGCGTGACGCGCCAGGGCACGACGATCCGCTATTTGCCGCAGGAGCCCGATTTTTCGGGCTTCACAACGACGCTCGCCTATGTCGAGGCGGGGCTCGCCCCCGGCGACGATCCCTACCGGGCGCAATATCTCCTCTCCGAGCTCCGCCTCGCCGGCGGCGAAGATCCGCAAAATCTTTCCGGCGGCGAGGCGCGCCGCGCCGCCCTCGCCCGGGTGCTGGCGCCCGCGCCGGACGTGCTGATCCTCGACGAGCCGACGAACCATCTGGACCTGCCGGCGATCGAATGGCTCGAGGCGGAGCTGGCCGCGCTGCGCTCCGCCATCGTGCTGGTCAGCCACGACCGGCGTTTTCTACAGAACCTCTCCCGGGTCACGCTGTGGCTCGACCGCGGAAAAATCCGCCGGCTGGACAGCGGCTTTGGCGACTTCGAGGCCTGGCGCGACAATGTGCTGGAGCAGGAGGAGCGCGACCGCCACAAGCTCGACCGGAAAATTCTCGCCGAGCTCGACTGGGTCCGCTACGGCGTGACGGCGCGCCGCAAACGCAATCAGGGCCGCATGCGCGCCCTCCAGGACCTGCGCCGCGAGCGCCGCGAGCAGCGCCGGGCCGCCGGCGCGGTGAGATTTGCAGTCGCCGCCGCGGAGGCATCGGGGAAGCTGGTGCTTGACGCGAAGGGCATCTCCAAAAGCCTCGGCGGCAGAAAACTTGTCGACGATCTTTCGCTCCGGGTCGGCCGCGGCGACCGGCTCGGCATCGTCGGGCCGAACGGCATCGGCAAGACCACGCTCCTTGGCATTCTCACCGGCAAGGCCACGCCGGACAGTGGCTCCGTCCGCCTGGGCGCGAACCTTGAGATCGCCGCCCTCGATCAGGGCCGCCAGGAACTCGATCCGGCGATGACGCTGAAGGAGGCGCTGACCCGCGGCCGCGGCGACAACGTGATCGTCGGCGGCGCGCCGCGTCACGTCGTCAGCTACATGAAGGATTTTCTGTTCGCGCCGGAGCAGGCCGGCCAGCCGGTCGGCGCGCTCTCCGGCGGCGAGCGCGGCCGCCTCATGCTGGCGCGTGCCCTCAGCCAGCCATCGAATCTCCTGGTGCTCGACGAGCCGACCAACGACCTCGACCTTGAAACCCTCGATCTCCTGCAGGAGATGGTCGCCGACTATTTTGGGACCGTGATCCTGGTCAGCCACGATCGCGATTTTCTGGACCGCACCGTCACTTCGCTGCTCGCCGCGGAGGGCGAGGGACGCTGGATCGATTATGCCGGCGGCTATTCCGACATGCTGGCGCAGCGCGGCGCACGGACCGGGCCCGCGGCCGGTCCCGTCCCGGCGGCGCATTCGGCGAAACCGGCCGAGGCGATGGCCAAAACGTCGGCGCCGAAACGCAAGCTCAGCTTTCGCGAAAAGCACTCGCTGGAGACGCTGCCCGCCCGTATCGACGAGCTGCATGCCGACATCGCCGCGCTCCGGCAAAAGCTTGCCGACCCAAAACTGTTCGGCCGCGACCCCGCCGCCTTCAACCGGGCCGCCGCCGATCTCGAAGCGTCCGAGCAGGCGCTCGCCGCCGCCGAAGAGGAATGGCTGACGCTGGAGCTTCTGCGCGAAAACTTGGAACGATGAGAGCGGGACGGGCTTTCCGCCGACCGGGAGCGACGCCATGAAACTCTTTCAATTGCTTGCACGAGCGGTATTCAGCGTCATCAGCCTCGTGCTGATGATCCTCGCCGGCGGCCTGATCGTCTATGCCGGCATGCAGCTCTGGGAAGTGTTCGGGGCGCCGGAATCCGACATCGGCAGCTCGCTGCTCGATGCCGTCGGCTACACGGTGATCGCCATCGCGGTCTTCGAGGTCGCCAAATACATCCTCGAAGAGGAGGTGCTCGACCCGACCGAGATGCGCCACACCGGCGAAGCGCGGCGGAGCATGACCAAGTTCATCTCCACCATCGCCATCGCAGTCTTCCTGGAGGCGCTCGTCACCGTCTTCGAGGCGAGCAAGCAGCGCGAGATGGAGCAGATGCTCTATCCGACGCTGCTGCTTTTCGGCGGCATTGCCCTGGTGGTCGGGCTCGGCGTTTATCAGCGGCTGAGCGTCTCGGCGGAACGGGAGAGCGAGGACCCGCCCGAAGAGCAGAAGGACCCCGATCTGCCCTAGGCTTCGCCGCCGAGCAAACTCACCGTCGCAGGATGATCCACACCGCGTGGATGATGCCGGGCACGTAGCCGAAAAGCGTCAGCAAAATGTTGAGCCAGAAATGCAGGCCGAGGCCGACCTGCAGGAAGACGCCGAGCGGCGGCAGCAGGATGGCGAGGAGGATGCGGATCGCGTCGCCGCCGGTCGCGGTGCGGCGGTCGACGGGGTGGGCGTAGCGGTCCACATCGCGGTAGGTGTCGTAGCGAGCCATTTTCGGGCCTCCGGATATTCTCTTGGCAGAAATGCCCGGCGCCTCGCGTCCGTTCCGGACGGGAACGCCGCACGCCTCGGACGCATTCCTCAGCCGGAGAACATCGTGGCGCAGAACGACCTTTTCGCGGCGGTCGAAACGGACCTGCCGGATATCGGCCCGAACACGACGATCGCCGCGCTCGCCGAGGAGGCGGCGCACTGCACGCGCTGCCATCTCTTCAAATGGGCGACGCAGACCGTGTTCGGCGAGGGCCCGCCCGACGCGCGCATCGTGATGGTCGGCGAGCAGCCCGGCGACCAGGAGGACCTGCAGGGAAAACCCTTCGTCGGACCGGCTGGGAAAGTTCTCGACCGGGCCATGGAGGAGGCCGGAATCGACCGCTCGACCGTGTACGTCACCAACGCGGTAAAACACTTCAAGTTCGAGCCGCGCGGCAAGCGCCGCATTCACAAGAAGCCGGACCGGCCGGAGATCGAGGCGTGCAAATGGTGGCTCGACCGGGAAGTGGCGGTGGTCAGGCCAAAACTGATCGT
This sequence comes from uncultured Alphaproteobacteria bacterium, assembly GCA_963846475.1. Taxonomy (GTDB): domain Bacteria; phylum Pseudomonadota; class Alphaproteobacteria; order Rhizobiales; family Afifellaceae; genus DASWJZ01. The sequence continues at coordinate 2,574,629 of CAWJVZ010000004.1, forward strand.
GGCGCTCGGCGCCACGGCCGGCCAGGCGCTCTACGGCCGAGCCGTCCGGATCATGGCGGAGCGCGGCAGGGTCAGCGACGATCCCCGGGGTTTTCGCATGATGCTCACCGTCCACCCCTCGTTCCTGCTCCGCCTGCCCGACGCGAAAGCCAAGGAGCGGGAATTCTCCGCCTTCGTCGCGGACCTCAAAAAGGCCGCCTGATCCCATGTCCGGTGGGCGCTTTGTGTCGCAGGCACGACCATTGACACTGGGCATCAGAGAACAAAGTGTGAACGAATGCTTTCCACCGATGTCAAACTCGCCATTCTGGCCGACGCCGCCAAATACGACGTGTCCTGCGCCTCCTCCGGCGCGCCGAAGAAGGAACTCTTTGAAAGGCGGGCTCGGCTCGACCACCGGCGTGGGCATCTGCCACTCCTACACGCCCGACGGTCGCTGCGTGTCGCTCCTGAAAATCCTGCTGACGAATTTCTGCCTTTACGACTGCGCCTATTGCATCAACCGCCGCTCATCCAACGTGCGGCGCGCCCGCTTCAGCGTCGACGAGGTCGTCGACCTCACGCTTGCCTTCTACAAGCGCAACTACATCGAAGGTCTGTTCCTCTCCTCAGGTATCATCCGCTCTGCCGATTACACGATGGAGGAACTGATCCGCGTCGCCAAGACGCTTCGCCATGAACATCGATTCCGCGGCTACATCCACCTGAAAACAATCCCCGAGGCGAGCGAGGCGTTGATAGGCGAGGCGGGCCTCTACGCCGACCGGTTGTCGATCAATATCGAGCTGCCGACCGAAGCCGGCCTCCAAGCATTCGCGCCGGAGAAGCAGGCGACGTCGATCCGCAAAAGCATGGCGTCGCTCAGGCTGAAGATCGACGAGGCGAAGGTCGAGACGGCGAAGAGCGCCAAGGCGCCGCCCTTCTCGCCCGTCGGCCAGAGCACGCAGATGATCGTCGGCGCCGACGGGGCGAGCGACGCCACGATCCTCGGCACCGCTTCTAACCTCTACGCGGGCTACGGCCTGAAGCGGGTCTATTATTCCGCCTTCAGCCCCATCCCCGACGCCAGCCGGAAACTGCCGCCCGCAGCGCCGCCGCTCCGGCGCGAGCACCGGCTCTACGAGGCCGACTGGCTGATGCGCCACTACGGTTTTGGGGCGGCCGAAATCCTCGACGGCGCCGCCGACGGCATGCTGGACCTCGCGATAGACCCAAAACTCGCCTGGGCGCTCCGCAACCGCGACAGATTTCCGGTCGATGTGAACCGGGCGGACCGGGAGCTGCTGCTGCGCGTGCCGGGACTGGGCGTGCGGAGCGTCGCCAAAATCCTGGAAAGCCGCCGCCACCGCACTTTGCGCCTTGACGATCTCGCCCGCCTTGCCGCCTCGGCGAAGAAGATCCGCGCTTTCGTGGTCACGGCCGACTACCGGCCGCCCCGGTCGGCGGAGCAGGAGCACCTCAGGAGCCGCTTCGTGGCTCCGGCGGAGCAGCTCAGCCTTTTCGCCTGATGTTCGACATCGCGCTGGAGCGGCGGCACGACCTCAAAAGCTTCCGCGATGCGGCCCGGGGCCTCATCGCGGCAAGCATACCGCCCCAAAAAATCATTTGGCGCGACAGCAGCGAGGAGGGGCTGTTTACCACCCCATACCTCCCGGACGGCGAAGCGTTGTCGGTACCGGCCGCTTTCGTTGCCTTGGCGGAGGACGTCATCTGCCACAACGATCCGGAGCGGCTGGCGCTGCTTTACGAGCTGCTCTGGCGGCTCACGCATGGCGAACGCCGGCTCCTGCATGTCGCCGCCGACCCGCTCGTTCATCGCCTCCAGCGCATGCAGAAGGCTGTTGCCCGCGACATCCACAAGATGCACGCTTTCGTGCGCTTTCGCCGCGTCGAGGTGGAAGGACTCGAGCGCTTCGTCGCCTGGTTCGAGCCGGAGCACTTCGTGCTGGAGCGTGCCGCGCCGTTCTTCATCGGCCGGTTCAGCGCAATGCTCTGGTCGATCCTGACGCCGCAGGGCTCGCTGCATTGGGATGGTGCCGCCATCGTCGCCGGCCCGGCGGTGGGGCGGCATGAGGGGCCTCGCGAGGATGCGCTGGAGGATTGGTGGCGCACCTATTACCGGGCTACCTTCAACCCGGCGCGCGCCAATCCGTCCCTGATGCAGGCCGAGATGCCGAAGCGCTATTGGCGCAATCTGCCGGAGGCGCCGCTCATCCCGGCGCTCGTCGCCGAAGCGGCAGCGCGCACGGCTTCGATGATCAAAGCCGGCCCGACCCTGCCGCACAAGCCGATCCGCCCGATTGCCGCCGTGCCGCCCGACCCCGGCGAGGCTCCTCCGCTCGCGGAGCTCGAGCGGGAAGCCGCCGGGTGCCGACGCTGTCCGCTTTTTGCATCCGCGACGCACACGGTGTTCGGCGCCGGCCCTTCCGATGCTCGAATAATGCTGGTGGGTGAGCAGCCGGGCGACCAGGAGGACCTGCAGGGAAAACCCTTTGTAGGGCCCGCCGGGCGGCTCCTCGACCGGGCGTTGGTCGAGGCGGGGATCGACCGGTCGGAGGTCTACGTCACCAACGCCGTAAAGCACTTCAAGTTCGAGCCGCGCGGCAAGCGGCGCATCCACAAGAAGCCGGACCGCCCGGAGATCGAGGCCTGCAGATGGTGGCTCGACCGGGAAGTGGCGGTAGTCAGGCCGGAGCTCATCGTCGCGCTTGGCGCCACCGCCGGCCAGGCGCTCTATGGCCGCGCGGTCAGGGTGATGAGCGAGCGCGGCGCGGTCAGCGAGGATCCCCGCGGCTTCAGGCTCATGTTGACTGTCCATCCCTCCTTCCTGCTCCGCCTGCCTAACGCAGAAGCCAAGGAGCGGGAATTCTCCGCGTTCGTTGCCGATCTCAAGAAGGTCGCCTGAGCCTTGCTGGACAGGAAAATCGTTCCAAGCTAGTCGGGGCCGATGATCCCCGGCTTCCCCAATCGCAAGCGGTTTTCCGAGCTCACCGACGAGGAAATTCTCGCGCTCGCAATCTCCTCCGAGGAGGAAGACGGGCGCATCTACGCCACTTATGCCGACAAGCTGCGGCCGAACTATCCGCAGAGCGCCCAGGTCTTTGAGGGCATGGCGGCGGAAGAGGACACCCACCGCCGCCGCCTCATCGAGATGTACCGCCGCCGCTTCGGCGAAACAATTCCGGTGATCCGCCGCGAGCACGTCTCCGGATTCTATTCGCGGCGCCCGTACTGGCTGGTCAGCAATCTCGGCCTGGAGCGGGTCCGCGACGAGGTCGGGCTGATGGAGGAGGAAGCGCGGCGCTTCTATCTCCAGGCGGCGCAGCGCACGAGCGACGCTGAAACCAGAAAACTCCTCGGCGACCTTGCGGCGGCGGAGGCCGGCCATATCGCCGCGGCGGGCAAGCTGGAGCGCAAATACCTGGGCGAGGATGCGCGCGCCGAAGAGGACGCCGTCGCGCACCGTAGGTTTTTGCTCACCTACGTGCAGCCGGGGCTCGCCGGGCTGATGGACGGCTCGGTGTCGACCCTGGCGCCGGTCTTCGCCGCGGCCTTTGCGACGCACGACCCCTGGCAGACCTTTCTGGTCGGCATGGCGGCGGCGATCGGCGCCGGCATCTCGATGGGTTTTACGGAGGCGCTCTCCGACGACGGCGCGCTGACCGGCCGCGGCTCGCCGGTGAAGCGCGGCCTCGCCTCCGGCATCATGACGGCGATCGGCGGCCTCGGCCATGCGCTGCCCTATCTCATCCCGGATTTCTGGACGGCGACGGCCATCGCCGCCATCGTCGTGGTGATCGAGCTCTGGGCGATCGCCTGGATCCGCTGGAAATACATGGAGACGCCGTTCTGGCGCGCCAGTTTCCAGATCGTGCTGGGCGGCGCCCTGGTCTTCGCCGCCGGCGTGCTGATCGGCAACGCCTAGCCGGAGCGGGGAACGCGCATGAACGTCGTGCCGACGGTCAGCCTGGCGAAGCCGCCGGTGCGCACGATATTTTCCGGCAGCGAAAGCGAGCTCTTCGGCATCCTCCTGCGCGGCAGCCTGCTGCAGATCCCGACCTTCGGCTTCTACCGCTTCTGGCTTATCAACGACGTGCGCCGGCATCTCTGGTCGCACACGCGGATCGGCGAGGACTTCTTCGAATATACCGGCCGCGGCAAGGAGCTGCTGATAGGTTTCCTCATTGCGCTCGCCGTCCTCGTCCCGGTCTACCTCGTCTATTTCCTGCTGGCCCTGGAGGCGGAGCGGCTGCAGGCCTTCGCCAGCCTGCCGCTGTTCCTCATCCTCTGGGTGCTCGGGCATTACGCAATGTTCCGGGCGCGCCGCTACCGGGCCACCCGCACGACATTCCGCGGCCTGCGGTTCTGGATGACCGGCTCCGGCTGGGCCTATGCCGGCCGGGCGATGGCTTGGGATCTCTTGACCGTGATCACGCTCGGCTTTGCCTATCCCTGGCGGAGCGCAGCGCTGGAGCGCTACAAGCTCGGCCACACGCGTTACGGCAATATCGGCGGCGCCTTCGTCGGCCGCGGATTTGTCCTGTTCAAGCGCGGCGGCTGGCTGTGGGGGCTGTTCCTCAGTCTTGCAGCGCTCGCCGGCGTCCTTGTCTACGTTGGGGAATGGGTGGGCGGAATCGCCCTCGCCATCCTGCTGGCGCTGGCGAGCCCGTTCCTGCTGCCGGTGTTCCGCGCCATGGAGCTCCGCTGGTGGCTCGAGGGCGTGCGCTTCGGACCCGTGGAGGTGGCGAGCGACCTCACTATCGGCGCCGTCACCTGGTGCTACGTCAAGACCGTGCTCGCCTGGTTGGCTTACGGGATAACGGCCGGCATCGCCCTGGGCCTGGTGGCCGGGATCGCGGCGGGGCTGATGGCCATCGCCGTCGGGGATCCCTCCGAATGGCTGGCGTCCCGCCCTCCGGATGGCCTTGCCGTGACCATCGCCGGCGGGGTTACCGTCGTCCTCTACATCGCCTTCCTGCTCGGCCTGGACATCATCCGCCGGCTGTTCCTCGATCGCGGCATCTGGGCGGCGGCGGCGGATTCCGTCATGCTGCGGAATGTCGAGGCGCTGGACAGCGTCGCCGGCACGGGCGCCGGGGAGGCGGGGAGCATGGGCGAGGGACTGCTCGATGCGCTCGACATGGGTGGCTTTTGAGCGCGCCGCCGCAAACCGGCGACGCCGTCTATTTCAACGGCTCGGTGGCGCTCCGCCAGCCGGTTCGCGTTGACCTCGATCCCGAGGGTATGGCGATCGTGGAGAAAACCGGCCGGTCGCTCTGGCGCTACGAAAACCTCCGCCTCGCCGATGCGCCGCCGGGCGTGCTGCGGCTCGCCGCCGCCGGCGCGCCGGAGCTGGCGCGGCTGGAGATCCGCAATCCGGCTCTGCGGTCGGAAATCCTGCGGCGCGCGCCGGCGCTCGGACGCAGCCGTCGGGTCGACGCGGCCGGCACCGCAAAGATCGTCTTCTGGTCGTTAGCGGCGACGATCTCGCTCGTGCTGACCGTGCTTTTTCTCGTGCCGCTCGTGGCCGACCGGCTGGCGCCGATGGTGCCGATTTCCGTCGAGCGGCGGCTCGGCGAGGCCGTCGACAGCCAGGTGCGGGCGCTGTTCGGCGGCGAAGCATGCGCCGCCGAGCCCGGCCGCAGCGCGCTGGCCAAACTCGGCACAAAGCTCACCGGCGCGGCCGATTTGCCGATGTCGGTCGACATCGCCGTGCTGCAGTCGGAAGTGCCGAACGCCATCGCGCTGCCGGGCGGCAAGCTCTACGTCCTGGCGCCGCTCCTCGCGGAGGCGAAGCACCCCGACGAGCTCGCCGGCGTTCTGGCGCACGAGCTCGGCCATGTCGCCGGCCGCGACGGTCTGCGAAAGCTCCTGCAGACCGGCGGCAGTTCCTTCCTGCTCGGTCTCCTCTTCGGCGACGTCACCGGCGGCGCGGCGATCGTCTTCGCCGCGCAGGTGCTGGTCGACAGCCGCTATTCGCGCGAGGCCGAAGCTGCCGCCGACGCCTTCGCCGCCGCGCTGATGCTGCGGCTGGGCCGCTCGCCGAAACCGCTCGGCGCCTTCTTGGGACGCCTCGACAAGGACAGCGGCGACGACTTCGCCTTCATGCTGAGTCATCCCGTGACGGCGGAGCGCATGCCGATGCTCGCGGCGCAGGACCGCCCGGCCACCGGGCCGCCGCTCCTCACGAGCGCCGAATGGCGGTCCCTCAAGGCCATCTGCGGGAGCGGCAGGGCCGCGGACAAGGAAAATCAGAGGCGCTTGTAGTAGAGCGCCGTGGCGCAGAACGCGCCGTCCGGCATGAGCGCATAGTCCGGGATCTCGCCGGCCCGCACATAGCCGCGCCGCCGATAAAAATCCTCCGCCCCGCTGCCGCTCGCGGTGTCGAGCGTGAGCAGCCAGCGGCCGAGCTCGATCGACCGCGCCTCCAGCGCATCCATCAGGCGCGATGCCGTCCCGCCCCTCCGTGCGTCCCTGCGCACCAGCAGCTTCGCCACGTCGGCGCGATGCGGCTGGTTGGGCTTCCAGCTGGGCTGCAGCAGCACTGTGCCGATCGCCCGCTCGCCGTCGAACGCGGCGAAGAGATGGGCGCGGCCGGCGCGCATGTCGGCGATGGTGGCGCGCCAGAAACCCTCCGCTTCGGCGCGCGTCAGCTCGGCCATGAAACCGACCGAGGCGCCGCCGGCGACGCAATCGAGGAGCACTTCGGCCAGGCTGGAGAGCTGTGGCTCGGCCGCCTCCGCCGTGAGCTCCACCACCCTCCCCATGCCTCAGTCCGCGAGAATTTTTTTATCCGCCACGGTCGTGTCGGCGTTCAGCCGATAGACCAGCGGCACGCCGGTGGCGAGCTCCAGCCTGGTCACGGCGTCAGGCGTCAGCCGGTCGAGCACCATGACCAGCGCCCGCAGCGAATTGCCGTGGGCGGAGACCAGCACGCGGCGGCCGCGCATCGCGTCGGGCAGGATGCGCATCAGGTAATAGGGCCAGACGCGCGCGCCGGTGTCGCGGAGGCTCTCGCCGCCGGGCGGCGCGGTGTCGTAGGAGCGCCGCCAGACATGCACCTGCTCGGCGCCCCATCTGGCGCGCGCATCGTCCTTGTTGAGGCCGGAGAGGTCGCCGTAATCGCGCTCGTTCAGCGCCAAGTCTCGATGCTCTTCCAGCCCGCTCTTGCCGAGTTCTTTCAGCATGAGTTTGAGGGTGTCCTGCGCCCGGGTGAGCGCGCTCGTATAGGCGACGTCGAAGCCGAGCCCTAGCTCCTTCAGCTTGCGGCCGGCCTTGCGCGCCTCCTCGACACCGGTCTCCGTGAGGCCCACGTCGCGCCAGCCGGTGAACAGGTTCTTCAGGTTCCACTCGCTCTGGCCGTGGCGCACGAGCACGAGAAGGCGGTCCATGAGGGCTCCAGTCGGCTGCAAGGCAAGTGGTAAAGGGGTCGAAGCCGCTTCCCGTCAAGTCGCCGACCAACGGCGAGGTATTTGTGCAACGCTAAGCGCGCGGCCGGAGGTATGACCGAGGCGGCTATTCCGGGATGCAGCTCACCGTGGAAAAATTGCCGCTTTCCAGCTGCATGGTCACGTCGAACGCCGCCCGATCGCCGTCACGCTTCAGCACCGAGCTGACGATCGTGTTGCCGCCGGAATCGAAGCCGCCCATCGGACCGCCCCAATTGATCGTCCCCGCATCGGTCAGCTCGTATTCGTAGGAGCCCTCGTAGGCTCCGTCGAATGCCGGCCCGCGATAGGTGTTCCCGACAATCTCGATGTCGCCGAGATGCATCATCATGTTGCCGGCATACATCTGGCAGCGATAGATGCCGTCGGGCAGCTGGGCGGCCGAGGCACTCGTGACGAACGCCGCGGCAAGAGCCGCGCCGAGGCTCAATACAAACATCGATCTATTCGGCCGCATATTCATCTCCGGTTCGGGGTTCAAGACACAGCGGGAGGAGTTGCGAAGCTGTTCACAACGCGCGCGCCCGTTCGGCGGCTCCTGCGGAGTCAGTGCAGGCCCAGCACGTCGGCCATGTCGTAGAGGCCGGGCTTCTTGTCGAAGGCCCACAGCGCCGCCCGGAGCGCGCCGCGCACAAAGATTTCGCGGCTTTCGGCGCGGTGGGTGAGCTCGATCCGCTCGCCGTTGCCGGCGAGGACCACCATGTGGTCGCCGACGACCGAGCCGCCGCGCAGCGACGCGAAGCCGATCGCCCCCTCCGGGCGCGCGCCGGTATGGCCGTCGCGCACCCGCACGGCGCTTTCGGCGAGGTCGATTCCGCGGCCCTGCGCGGCGGCGCGGCCGAGGAGGAGCGCCGTGCCCGACGGCGCGTCGACCTTGTGGCGGTGGTGCATCTCGAGGATCTCGATGTCGTAGTCCGGGCCGAGCACCGCCGCGGCGCGGCGCAGCAGCCCGGCGAGGAGGTTCACGCCGAGGCTCATATTGCCGGAGCGGACGATGCGGCAATGGCGCGCCGCCGCCTTCAGCCGCTCCTCGTCGGCGGCGGTCAGCCCGGTCGTGCCGATCACATGCACGATGCGCGCCTGCGCCGACAGCTCGGAATAGGCGACGACGCCTCCGGCGCGGTGAAATCGAGCACGGCATCGGTGTTGGCGAAGGCCGGCAGCGGATCGGCGCCGACCAGGATGCCGCTGGCCCCGGCCCCGGCGACAAGCCCCGCATCCTGGCCCTGCACGGCGGCTTCCGGCCGGTCGAGCGCGCCGACCAGCCGCATCTTCGGCTCGTTCGAGCACGGCGCGGATCAGCGCCTGGCCCATCCGCCCGCCGGCGCCCACCACCACGACCCGCAACTCCGGCATATCCGTCCCCTCTTTGCGCGCTCCGCTCATCCGAGGCAGGCGAACGCGAATGCGCCCTATAGCGATGCCGCCGCGGGAAACCGCGCTTTGTCTGACAGGCGCGCGACGGACGGGCTAAGAGAGCCGGCATGGACGGCAGCATCATCGCCAGGCAGGATTTTTCGGGCCGCTGGTCCGGCCGCCGGCTGCGGCTTTCCACGCTGATCCGGCTCCGCTGGCTCGCCGTCATCGGCCAGACCGCGGCGATCCTGGTGGTCGGGCTTTGGTTCGAGTTCCCGCTGCCCTTCGGCGCCTGCTTCGCGCTGATCTCGCTCTCCGCCTGGCTCAATCTGGGGCTGCGGATCGTCTTTCCGGCCTCGCACCGCCTCGACCCGAACTGGGCGGCGCTGCTCCTCGCCTACGACCTCCTGCAGCTCGCCGGGCTGCTCTATCTGACCGGCGGCCTGGAAAACCCCTTCGCCATCCTGCTCCTCGGCCCGGTGATGGTCTCCGCCACCACGCTGCAGCCCGACAAGACGTTTCTGCTCGGCGCCATGACGCTTGCGGCGGCGACCGTGCTCGTCTTCATCCACCAGCCGCTGCCCTGGTTCCCCGGCGAGACTTTTGCCGCGCCGCTGCACTATGTCGGCGGCGTCTGGGTGGCGCTCGTCTGCGCGCTCGTCTTCATGGCGTTCTATTCCTTCCGCGTGGCGGAGGAAGCGCGCCAGCTCGCCGACGCGCTGGCCGCGACCGAGCTGGTGCTGCAGCGCGAGCAGCACATCTCGGCGCTCGACGGCCTGGCGGCCGCGGCTGCGCACGAGCTCGGCACGCCGCTCGCCACCATCGCGCTGGTCGCCAACGAGCTCGCCCGCGAAATGGCCCCGGACGACCCCCGCGCCGAGGACATGCGAGCTGATCCGCACGCAGTCGCAGCGCTGCCGCGAGATCCTTTCCAAGATCGCCTCGCTCTCGTCGGCGCCGGAGGAGCATCTCGGCCAGATGCCGCTGTCGCATCTCCTGGAGGAGATCACCGCCCCGCATCGCAATTTCGGCATTTCCATCGACGATCGAAACGACAGGCGAAGGCCCGGAGCCGGTGGCGGCGCGCAATCCGGGCGTCGCCTATGGGCTCGGCAACCTCGTCGACAACGCCGTCGATTTCGCCGAGCGCGAGGTCCGGCTGTCGGCGGAATGGACGCCGGATACGGTGCGGGTGACCATCGCCGACGACGGGCCCGGCTTTGCGGCCGACCTGATCGACCGCCTCGGCGAGCCCTACGTGACGACCCGGCGGCTCACCGTGAAGCCGACCGACGAGCATGGCGGTCTCGGCCTCGGCATCTTCATCGCCAAGACGCTCCTGGAGCGCTCCGGCGCCAGGCTCGTCCTGGCCAACCGCAAGCCGACCGAGAAAGGCGCCCTGGTGGCGATCGAGTGGACGCGCGGCGAATTCGAGAAGACGGCAGCCGAAATGCTCGGCCGTGAGCGCAATCGGGCCGAAGTAAGCTTGATTGCCGAAGGATAGTGCTTACGTTCCCGTCAACCTCTATGATGAGAAGCACACAGCATGCTGGAACGTATTGAACCCATGGCCGACCAGCCGATCTCCTCTGCTCCCGGCAAGGCCGAGGTCCTGCTCCTGGTCGACGACGACAAGGCTTTCGTGCAGCGACTCGCCCGGGCGATGGAGAAGCGCGGCTTTGTGACGGAAACGGCGGAATCGGTCGCGGAAGCGCGCGCCAAGGTCGAGGCAAGCAACCCCGACTTCGCCGTCGTCGACATGCGGCTGGAGGACGGCAACGGCCTCGACGTGATCGAGATTTTGCGCAGCCGCCGCCCCGACGCGCGGGCGATCATCCTGACCGGCTACGGCAACATCGCGACGGCGGTGACCGCGGTGAAGCTCGGCGCGGTCGACTACCTCTCCAAGCCGGCCGACGCCGACGAGATCTATGCCGCGCTGACGCAGAAGAAGCACGAGCGCGCCGAGCCGCCGGAAAACCCGATGTCGGCCGACCGCGTGCGCTGGGAGCACATCCAGCGCGTCTACGAGCTCTGCGACCGCAACGTCTCGGAGACGGCGCGCCGCCTCAACATGCACCGCCGCACGCTGCAGCGCATCCTGGCGAAGCGCGCCCCGCGCTAGGCCTCATGAGCGGGCAGCAGGACAGGCCCGACATTCTCATCCGCGCGCTGGAGGTCGGCGATGCTGAAGGCGTGGCCCGCCTGCAGGCCATGCCCGGCTACCGCTTCGGCACGATGCGCCTGCCCTATGCGACGGTCGCTTCGGCGCGACAATTTTTGGAGAAGCTCGGGCCCGACGAACTCCTCCTCGGCGCTTTCGTCGGCGACCGTCTGGTCGGCATGGCCGGGCTGCACCGGCATGGCGGCCGGCGCCGCCATGCGGCGATGCTCGGCGTGGGGGTTGCCGACGATCTGAGCGGCCGCGGCATCGGCACGGCGCTCATCGCGGCGCTCCTCGATGCCGCCGACAACTGGCTCGATCTCCGCCGCATCGAGCTGACCGTGTTTGCCGACAATGAGCGGGCGATCCGCATCTACGAGCGGTTCGGCTTCGTGCGCGAAGGCGCCATGCGGGCCTTCGCCTTCCGCGACGGACGCTATGCCGACGCCGTCACCATGGCGCGGCTCCGCGGCGTCTGATCGCCCGCGGCCGCTGTAGCCGCCGTGGATCCGCGTGTCTGGATTCTACTTCCGCGCCTTGCGCGCCGCATAGCGGGCGTCGCGCGCCGCCTTCTGCTCGGCCATCAGCTTCACCTGGGCTGCAGCCTGGGCGGCGACGGAATTGGCCTGGCGGGCGGCTTCCTCGGCCGCAGCGGCTTCACGGGCCTCCCGCTCGGCTTTTTCGGCGGCCTCGCGGGCCTCGCGCTCGGCCTTCTCCCTGGCTTCCTTCGCCGCCTTGCGCTCGGCGGCGCGCGCCTCGCGTGCGACGCTCACCGCCTGGCGTGCCGCCTGCCGCTCCTGGAATGCCGGGTCCTCGGGTCCGGGCCGCGACTTGAACTTTTCCAGCGCCGCCTTCTTGGCCTCGGCCGCAGCGCTGATGCGGTCGCCAAACTTCGCCTCCTTGAAACCTGCCATTTCACGTCACCTTCGAAATCGTGCCGAATGCGAGACGCCGATTGCGGCGTTTCGTTCCTGCCGTGCCGGCCGAAATAGGCTCGGCCTCGCTCCAGCGTCATTCAAGCTCGCGGATCGCCGCTCATGGCATATTCGGCAGGCCGAGGGAAAGGCCTGCTCTAAACAGCTCCCATGCGTTCACGGTCGAACAAAGTCGGCTCGCCCTCAGGCCGCGCGTTCTCGATCATCAGCAGGCGGAGCTTTGTCGCGACGCCGCCCCGAGCGGAGAAGCCGCCGGCCTTGCCGCTCGCGGCCACCACGCGATGACACGGCACGACGATCGGGAAAGGATTTTTGCCTAGCGCCTGGCCGACGTCGCGCGCCGCGCCCGGCTCGCCCAGCCGCGCCGCCACCTCCCCATAAGTGAGCGTCGCGCCGGGCGGAATCTTTTGGGCGACTTCGTAGACGCGCCGACAAAAGTCCGGGACGCCGTCCATGTCCAGCGCGACGCCCGAGAGATCCCTGGCCTCGCCGCGGAGCAGGGCGGTGATGCTCTCGACGATCTGCTGCACTTCGGGCGGCATCGCCGCCGCGCGTGCGTTGCGAAAGCGCCGGGCCAGGCGGCTGCGCGTCGCGGCCTCGTCCCGCTCCGGAAGCTGCACGCCGACGATTCCGCTCGGTCCCCAGGCGATGCCGCACGGGCCGATCGTCGTATCGAAGAGCGCAAATCCGCGTTCGTTCATGACCCGCATGCTAGCACGGCGCGATAGGTGCTGCAGGGCGAATGCCCGTTTAGCAGCCGCCGTTTTCCGCCTCCGGGTCCTCGAGATCGTGCAGGCGCATGGCGCCGGCGCGGGCGATGCGGATCAGCATCTCCTTGCGCGTCGCCGGCGGCAGTTTTTGGCAGCCCGACGGGCGCAAAATCTCCGCACCGTAGGGATCGGCGACGATCAGCCCCGCTTCGCGCGGAAAGATCTCGGCCGGCACATGCGGCCCCGTCGCGAAATAGAAGTGGTCGGCGTGAAAGCAGTAGTCCTGCCATTTGCCGTCGGCGCGAAAATCCTCGACCGAGGATTTGATCTCGACGATGGTGATGGTGCCGTCGGAGCCGAGCGCCACGAGGTCGGCGCGCCGGCCGGAGCGGAGCGTCACTTCGGGGATGAGGGCTAGCCCCTCGGCCCGCAGCCGCCGGCAGACGCCGCGGCGGATCGCCAGCGCGCGCTGCGACTGGCGGCCGTCGACCGGCAGGCTCGGCGCCTCCTCCAAAATGCTCAGCTGCGTTACGATACGGATGCCCACGCTGCTCGACCCGTTGTGCCGCCCCAATTCTCATCCTTCCGCCGCCGGACGCAAGCGTGAGTCGGAACGGGACGCCCCTACCGGCGTTTCCGCAGCGAGCCGGCGCGTCGTTAGCCGGCAGTAATTCCGGAGACGCATATGACACGCACGGCAAGCAAGGCGGCGATGGCCGCCCTTCTCGGTTTCAGCCTCCTCGCCACGGGCGCTTGCACCAGGACGCAGCAATATGCCGCGACCGGCGCCGGGCTCGGCGCGGCAGGCGGTGCGGTGATCGGCGCGGCCACAGGCGGCAACGCACTGACGGGCGCGGTGATCGGCGGCACGGCCGGCGCGGTCACCGGCGTCGTGCTGGCGCAGTAGAAGCCGTCCGTCGCCCAAGGGAGCGCTGCCCGCGGCGCGGGCGGCGTTGCCGCGTCTAGATTGCCGCGGGCCCGGAATCCGGCTCGGCGCCCTCCAGCACCAGCAGGTCCTCGCGGGCGAAGTTCACCGTCACCGCCTGTCCCCGATCCGGCGGCGGCGCGCCCGGATTGTTGAAGGTGTCGAGCGACACGAAACTGTCCTTGAAGCGCACGCGGATGCGCACCACGGAGCCCAGAAAACTCACCTCCTCGATGGTGCCTTTGAGGCGGTTGCGCTCGCCGCCGCGATCGTCGAGCGAGACGGCCTCGGGCCGCAGCGCCACGGAGCGGAGCTCGCCCGCCGGCGCATCGGTGATGGCGCGGCCGGTCACCACCTCCTGGCCGTCGACCTCGATGCGGCCGCTCGCCGGGTCGAGCACCCGCGCCCGCAGCACGTTGAGCGTGCCGACGAAGGAGGCGACGAAGCGCGTGCGCGGATAATTGTAGATCTCGAACGGCGTGCCGATCTGCTCGATGCGGCCCTCGTTCATGACGACGATGCGGTCCGACATCGACAGCGCCTCCTCCTGGTCGTGCGTCACGTAGATCGTCGTGATGCCGAGGTTGCGCTGCACCGCCCGGATCTCCTCGCGGAGGGAGACCCTGATCTTGGCGTCGAGCGCCGACAGCGGCTCGTCGAGGAGCAGCACCTGCGGCTTGATGGCCAGCGCGCGGGCGAGCGCTACACGCTGCTGCTGGCCGCCCGAGAGCTGGTAGGGATAGCGGCCGGCGAGCTGCGGCAGTTTTATGAGCTGCAGCATCTCTTCTACGCGCGGCCCGATCTCCGCCTGCGGCCGCCTCGCGACCTTCAGCCCGAAGCCGACATTCTCCGCCACCGTCATGTTGGGGAACAGCGCGTAGGACTGGAACACCATGCCGACATTCCGCTGGTTCGGCCGGAGGTTGGTGACGTCCTTGTCGGCGATGCGGATCGTGCCGGCGCTCGGCTCCTCGAAGCCCGCCACCATGCGAAGCGTCGTCGTCTTGCCGCAGCCGCTCGGGCCGAGGAACGACACGAACTCGCCGCGCTGGATCGCCAGGTCGACGTTCTGCACGACCTGCAGCCCGCCGAAGCTCTTCTTCAGGTTCTGCAGCTCCAGGAACGCCATGTTGCTCATGCCTTGGCGCGGCCGGCCGCGGCCGGCGTGCGCCCCACGATGTTGATCAGCCCCATGCAGGCCCAGGTGACGATGAAGGCGATGATGGCGAGCGCCGCCGGCTCGTAGGCACGGTTGGCGCCGATCAGCTGCAGGTAAGGGCCGAAGGCCGGGCGGTTCAGAAGGCTCGCCATGGTGAACTCGCCGATGACGATGGCAAACGTCAGGAAGGCGCCGGAGAGCACCGCGGAGCGGACGTTCGGCAGGATCACCCGGAAGAGGATCGTCGCCCGGCCGGCGCCGAGGCTCTCGGCGGCTTCGGTCAGCGTGCGCACGTCGATCGCCCTCAGCCCGGTATCGACGGCGCGGTACATGTAGGGAAGCGCCAGCGTCACGTAGCTGAAGGTGAGGAGCAGGTCGGTGGCCCGCGCATTGGCGGTGAACGGGATCCACGACGACGAATTGTAGAGCCTGAGATAGCCGAACACGATCACGATGGCCGGGATGACCAGCGGCAACAGGGTGATGAACTCCACCAGCGGCCTGAGCCGCGGCAGTTTCAGGCGGATCCAGTAGGCGGTCGGCACGACGAGCAGGATGCCGACCACGATGGCCGCCAGCGCCAGCACCGTCGAGTAGAGAAAACTCGCCTGGAAACGCGGATCGGCAAAGACGATGCGGTAGGCGTCGAAGGTGTATTCGCCGCGCCGGATGCGGAGCGAGAACTCGAAGGTGGCGATCAGCGGCACGATGAAATAGAGCGCGCCGAAGGCGATGATCAGCCACGGTCCGAGCCGGCTTCGCCTCATCTCAGCCACCTTTCGGAGCGGGCACGGAGCCAGATATAGGCGCCGTTCGACAGGCCGGTGATGAGGATCATGCCGAGCGCCAGCGCGTAACCCAGATTAGGGTCGTGCAGCACGTCGCCGCGGATCTGCGCGTAGAGGAGGATGGTGACGATGTTGAGC
This sequence comes from uncultured Alphaproteobacteria bacterium, assembly GCA_963846475.1. Lineage (GTDB taxonomy): Bacteria > Pseudomonadota > Alphaproteobacteria > Rhizobiales > Afifellaceae > DASWJZ01. The sequence continues at coordinate 2,590,252 of CAWJVZ010000004.1, forward strand.
GACGATCCCGTCAGCGCATAGGCCGTGGCGACCGCGCCGAAGGCGTTGGCGAAGAGGAGCAGCGTCGTCCCGAGGATCGACGGCCACAGCACCGGGAAGGCGACGTAGCGCCAGTATTGCCAGTTGGTGGCGCCGAGGATGGCGGAAGCCTCCCGCCATTCGCGCTTCAGGCCGTCGAGCGCCGGCGCCAGGATCAGCACCATCAGCGGGATCTGAAAATACAGATAGGTGATCGACAGCCCCCAGAAACTCAGGAGGTTGAAGCCGGTCGAATAGATGTTGAAGTCGAAATATTTGATCAGCAGGATGGTCACTAGCCCCGTCCGCCCGAGCGTCGCCAGGAAGGCGAAGGCGAGCGGCACGCCGGCGAAATTCGACGCCACGCCGGAGAACGTCATCAGCGCCGAGCGGACGGAGCGCGGCAGCCCGCCCATGACCGCGGCATAAGCGAGGAAGAAGCCGATCAGCGCCCCACCGAGCGCGGACGCCGTGCTCACCTTCAGCGAGATCCAATAGGCCCGCAAAATGGTCGGCGTGAACAGGTTGACAAGATTTTGCAGCGTGAAATGGCCCTCGGCGTCCTGGAACGCGCCGACCATGAGGTAGCTGGTCGGCAGGATCAGGAACATCAGGGCGAAGACGAAGAACGGCACGACGCCGAGCCACGTCCAGGAGACGCGCATGCGCGGCGCCGGCGCGGCGAAGGCCGGAGCGCTCTGGGTTATTTCGGCCATCTGGAGCGGGCCATGCGTTCTTCCTCCCCCACGCGAAGTCGGGTGTTCCCGACTTCGCCATCAGAAGTGCCGAAGCGGGGAACACCCGCTTCGGTTGGGAGAGGCCGAGTTGCGAAGCGACCGGGTGAGGGACAAGATCGTAGGGCTCTGCGCCAGAACCCTCACCCGGCTCCGCGCTTCGCGCGGACTCGGCCTCTCCCCACGGGGGAGAGGAGGAGTTTGCTCGCCTTACTGGACGTTGGCACCGACGACGCTGTCCCAGTTCGTCGTGATGCCCTGCTTGGAGGTGTTCTGCTCGTCGAGCGTCGGGAACACCGCCGTCTCATAGGCTTCGGCCGGCGGCAGCTTGTCGAGCATTTCCTGCGGCACCTTGCCGTTCGCCACCAGGTCGTTGAAGCGGATCGGGTGGCAGTAGCCTTTCAGCCACAGGAGCTGGCCCTCGTCCGAATAGAGGTGCTCCATCCACAGCTTTGCCGCGTTCGGGTGCGGCGCATAGGCGCTGATGCCCTGCACGTAGACGCCCGCCACCACGCCGGTCTTCGGCACCACCACCTCGATCTCCGGGTTGCCGGCGAGCGTATCGCGGTCGGCCAGCGCATTGTAGTCCCAGCGGACGACTATCGGCGTCGAGCCCTGCGCGACGGAGGCCGCCTTGCCGATCACCGGCACGAAGTTCCCGGCCTTGTTGAGCTCCGAAAAGTATTTCAGGCCCTCGTCCCCCGCCTTGGCGGCATCGCCGCCCGCCCGCGACAGGCCGGCCGCGTAGACCGCCTGGATCGCCTGGTTGGAGGTGCGCGGATCGCCGGCCAGCGCGACCGAATTGGCGTATTCGGGCTTCAGCAGGTCTTCCCAGTCCTGCGGCACGTTCTTCACGATGTCCTTGTTCACCTGGAAGGACAGCACGCCGTAATAGTCGCCGTACCAGTAGCCTTCGGGATCCTTGGCCTCGTCCGGGATGGTGTCCCAGGTCGCCACCTTATAGGGCTGCAGCAGGCCTTCCGCCTTGGCCGTCGGGCCGAAGGAGAGGCCGACGTCGATCACGTCAGGCGCCTGCGGGCCCTTGTTGTCCTTGTTGGCCTTGATCGCCTCGATCTCGTCGCCGGAGCCGGCATCGGGATTGAGCTCGTTCACCTCGATCCCGTATTTGTCCTTAAAGCTCTGGATGACCTCGCCGTAATTGCACCAATCGTGCGGCAGGGCGATGGTGGTCAGCTGCCCTTCGGCCTTGGCGGCGTCGATTAGCTCCTGCGACTGCGCAAACGCGCCTCCCGAAGCGGCAGCCATTGCCAGCGCCGAAGCCGTCGTCATGCAGATCAATTTGGTTTTCATGTTGCTCTCCCTGTTCCCTTATCGCGATGTGAACTCGAATCCGGCGGCGCCGGATTTACAAAACCGTCCCTAGCGCGCCTTCATCACACTTCGATGTCAGGCTCCTTGGCTAGCATTGCGCGGTCCCGCAGGCCAGCCCTCGCCATCTTCGGTCGGCCAAATATGACGTTCCGCGACGATGGTTACTCCCATTCCGACACCGTCGCCGGGCACGGTAGCCGGCCGGCAATTGCTCACAAGCCGCGCACGAGGCCGCCGTCGACCAGAAAATTCTGGCCGTTGATGTAGGCGGCTTCCGCGGAGAGGAGGAAGGCGGCCGTCGCGGCGATCTCCTCCACCGTGCCGAAGCGGCGCGCCGGGATTCTGGCCACCAGCGCCTCCGTCTCCGGATAGGAATCGATGAAGCCGGGCAGGATGGAGTTCATGCGGATCGCCTGCGCCGCGTAGCGCTCGGCATGCAGCTTGATGAAGGCGGAGAGCGCGGCGCGGAGCGCGCTCGACACGGGAAAAGCGAGGGCCGGCTCGACGGCGCCGAAGGCGGAGATATTGACGATGGCGCCGCCGCCGGCGCGCTCCATGATGGGCGTGACGAGCCGCGCCATCCGCACGACATTGAGGAAGAGCATGTCGAGCCCGCCGTGCCAGTCGCTGTCGGGGATGGCGAGCAGCTCGCCCTTCGGCGGATGCCCCGTATTGTTGACGACCGCATCGACGCCGCCATAGGCGTCGAGGGCCGTACGGACCAGCCGCTCCAGATCGGCTGCCACGGCGACGTCGCCGCGCACCGCGATGGCGCCGAGCTCTTTGCCGAGCGCCTCGACGGCCTCGGAGCGCGCCATCAGGCAGAGCCGGTAGCCGCGGCGGGCAAGCTCGCGCGCCACCGCTTCCCCCATGCCCTTGCTGGCTGCGGTGACTATGGCAACCGGAGATTCTTGCGGCACGGGCACGGCTCCTTGGATGCGCGATTAAGCCTTTATTTACCACGTTTGCGGCTCGGGCCGGCGGCAGGCAACGTGCCGATCCTCCTGGCGTTGTCGACGGAGACAGATCCGCCGAGGAACGCCGAAATGCGCAAGACCCTGCTGACGACCGCCGCCGCCGCACTCATGAGCCTGTCACCCGCTATCGCGCATGAATGGGGGGATGTGCGCTGGAGCACCGCGCCGCTGCCGCAAGGCCATCCCCATCTCGTCGCCCACAACGGCGTCGTCGTGGTCTATCCGGTGCCGCGCACGCCGCTGACATTCGGCATCGTCGACGGCCGCCGCGTCCTCCTCGACCCGCTCACCATGCGCGTCGTCTACGTGATGCGCCCCTGAAGGCCGCTGCTGCCCTTCTGCGACCGTTCTGCGGGAGAGCGCAGCCCCAGCCCCGGAGAGGGGTGGGAGTCCTACCCCGGCATGCCGAGATTCTCAGCGTCGAGGATAACATTTTTGTCTCTTGCTCGTTAAGTCTCTGGCTCAGCAGTCGATTCCAAAATAGTTCTAGGAATCTTATCCCCGTCCGGAAAACCTGTGCTATATCCCTCCTGCCGCTCTTCACCGGAGGGTCTGTGGTGCACCGGAGCTCCATGGGAAGGGCGGGCGGCCCCCGCGGCTGAGCCGGTTTTCCGGATCGGCGCTTCCCCGGGAGGCCCCGAGAGCTTCGCCCGACCGGCACTACGACCGGTCTGTCGCGGTGTGCGGCTTTAAACCCGGAGGATCGCTTCGGCTTGATCCGACGATGGGGGAAGCGCGGAGGAATGGGGCCTGATAAGCCGCGCGGACTCCCCACCGTTTAGCAAGCGCTTTTTTGACTTGCCGCTGCGGTGGCGAACAGGGTGCGGCTGGCGAGCATGGCGCAGGCAACGGCGAGCAGACGGTCGGCGACGGAGCGAAGCGCGCGGGCATGCGAATGGCCGCGTTGGCGCAGGGCGGCGTATTTGGCGCGGCTTCGCGGGTCGTGCTGGATGGCGGTGCGCGCCCAATGATGGACGGCGTCGCTGAGGCGGCGATGACAAGCCCGGCGGCGCAGGACGATGCGGCGCTTGCCCGACTGCTTGGTCACCGGGGCGACGCCGGACAAGCAGCGCAGCGCCTGATAGTCTCGCTCGCGCAGGGCCTCGCCGGCCTCTGCGAGCAGCGTGGCGCAGACGATCCTTCCGATGCCTGGCAGGGATCTCAGGATGGTCACGTCACGCTGCTCTTGCGGCTGCCCCGGCGCGTCCTCCTCGGGCGCAGCGAGGCTGGCGAGCAGGCGATCGAGCTCGCCGTGCGCCTCTTTGATCTGGCGGCTGACGAGGCGCAGGCGGGGAATGAGCGTGCGGATGTGGGCGGTTGCCGCCTCGGTGGCGCCGGCGGCGACCTGGATGGGCGGCCGGCGGAGCTGCTTCAAGGCCTCGGCCGCATCGAAGCGGCGGATGCGATGCCGCTTGAGGAGCTTGGCGAGACTGGCTTGGCGGAGGCGGCGGGCCTTATCGGGCGTCGGCGCGCTCTCCCACAGTTGCAGGAACCATTCGGCGGCGAGATCATCGGCGAGCTCCAGCATGGCCGGGAAGTAGCGCCAGAGCTGGTCTCGCATGCGGTTGGCGAGACGGACCTGCTCGACGGTCAGTTCGTCGGCGATCCGCGACCATTCGCGCAGCTCGATGACCAGCGGATCGGCCGGCCGCAACGGACGCAGGCGCGGCCGGTCGGTCCTCAGCGCATCGGCCAGCACCTCGGCGTCGCGGCTGTCGTCCTTGGCGCCGGCCAGCGTGAAGCGGTCGCGGAAGCGGTCGAGCTGCTTGGGATTGACCGCGTAGACGGTGAAGCCGCGCTCCATGAGCGCCTCAACGACCGGCCCGTGCGGCACCTCGATGGCGACATGCACCGCTTGCGGCGCGGCGCCGCTCGCGGCGATCAGCCAGGCGCCCATCTCAGCCAGGCCCTCGCCGCCATGAGCGAAGCTGCGCACGCGCTTGCCGCGCCCCTGCGCATCCGACAGACAAACGACATGCGCCTGCGACGCCCAATCGACGCCGGCATACCAGATCTGTTCTTCCATGCTCCTCTCCCTGTTCTCGCAACGAGCCCGCCGCGACGTCGGCCGATCCCTGTACTGGCGCTCAAGGGCGCGGTCTCCCCACTGGGCCTGCAATCGCAGCCGCCAGCCGGGGCACATGTCCGCGCGTGGTGCTCGCCGCTTTGACAGCGGCGGCGCTGGGGCGCTTCGGTCGCTCCCGGCCGGCCGGCCCCGGTCCTCCTGTCTGAGCCGATTCGCCGGACCCGCGAAGCCGCCCGCCCGCTACGGCGCCACGGAGGGCGCGCGTGCGGCCGGCTTCGCTTTCGCCGAGCCAAGCTTTGCAGGATCACCGGCCATCACCGGTACAGGGGCGCCTGGGAGCGCCGTCTTTGTTTTGTTTTCGCGAGGTGTTCTTCAAGCGCCCCGCCACCCCTCCTCAAGCGAGGAGGACCAGAATTCTCATAGCCTCGGGCCGGCAGGCCGCGGGAGGTTTTCGCGTGCGTCCCCTCTCCCGTGGGGAGAGGGTGCCCGCGGAGCGGGCGGGTGAGGGCGTAGGACGCGGGTGATTAGCTTGCCGAACCACGGCGTTGGCGAGTTGTGCCGATGGCCACCGCCGCACGCCCTCATCCGGTCGCTTCGCGACCACCTTCTCCCCACGGGAGAAGGGCTCAATCGCCGGCGCCGCCGGCCGGATTCTCGGGAGGGGCGCCACAGGGCAGCAGCGATCGTGGTTCACACCCGCTCACAGGCCGTCAGCAGCACCGTCGCCATAAGCTTCCGCGTGTCGTTGAGCATGGCGGGCCGCTCGCGCCGCGGCGGGCCCCGCCCCGCCAAGCCCTCTCCCTCATTCCGGGCTGCCGATCGTCGCAAGAATCCAGTCGCGGAAGGCGCGGATCTTCGGCGAGCGGCGGCGGGCTTCGGGGTAGACCAGCCAGTAGTGCGAGCCGGATTCGCGCACGAACGGGAAAGGCTGCACCAGGCGGCCGTCGCGAAGCTCTTGGGCGAAGAAGGCCGGCGTCAGCATCGCCACGCCGTGCCCGGCGAGCGCCGCCGCGCCGGCCAGGTTCTGATAAAAAACGCGCATCTCGGTGCGCTGCGACAGGTCCGGCGGCTCCAGGCCCTGCGCCAAGAACCATTCCGGCCACCAGGCATCGGTCGGGTCCAGCAGCGGGAATCTTGGAAGATCTTGGGGCCTCTCCAGCGGGCCCAGCCTGTCCAGGAGCTTTGGGCTCAGCATCGGCGTGAAGGCGACGGCGAACAGCCGGTGCGCGGCGAGCCCGGGCCACTCGCCGCTACCGGTGCGGATGCCGATGTCCACCTCCTCGCGGGCGAAATCGACGATGTCGCTGGAGACGTCGAGCTTTACCGCGATGCCGGGATAAGCGAGCTGGAAGGCGCCGAGCCGCGGCACCAGCCAGCTGGTGGCGAAGGAGGCGAGCACGGTGATCGACAGCACGCCCTCGCCGGACTCCGAAAACTCCTCGAAAGCGGCGCGGAGCCTGGCAAAAGCGTCCGTTACGGCGGGGGCGAGGCGGCGGCCGGCCTCCGTCAGCGTGACGCCGCGCGCGCCGCGCAGGAACAGCGGCCCGCCGAGCCGCTCCTCCAGGATCTTGATCTGGTAGCTCATCGCCGCCTGGGTCATGCCCAGCTCTTGCGCCGCGTGGGTAAAACTCTGGTGGCGGGCGGCGGCCTCGAAGCAGCGGATGGCGGCGAGCGGCGGCAAGTGAGGCATAAGGTGGATTTATGCTAGCCCATCGAGCTTTGGTTGGAAAGTCTGGGGCACGCGGGCCAATTCCATCGCAACAAAGGATGTTGGAGTCGGCCATGTCGCTCATCTTTCATGCAGTCTCGCCGCTGGGTTCAATACGGCTCGCCAGCATCTCCTGGCTGCTCAGGGGCGGCGATCCGCATGTGCCGCGGATCAATCCCAAACACCTGCCGGACTATCTCAGGCGGGACCTCGGGCTTGCCGGCGGCCGCACGTCGCCGCCGCGCGATCCGCTGCGCGACTAGGTTTCCGGTCGCCGTGAAACGGGCAAGGGACCGCCGCCCCTTGCCAATCCGGCCCCGATGGCCCATCTACCGAAATATCGACTTTGGCCGGACGACCTGGCTTCGCCTTCGCATTAGCGGGCGCACGTTCAGACTATCTCCCCAAAAATCGACTGAACCGGACGGCGCGTATCCTCGCGACCGGCCGAATGTGCAACGACAAGCGAAAGGCGAACCCATGAAAACGGGTACGGTTAAATTCTACAACAGCCAGAAGGGCTACGGCTTCATCCAGCCGGACGACGGCGGCAAGGACGTGTTCGTCCATGCCACGGCGCTGGAGCGGGCCGGCATGATGGGCCTCGTCGAGGGCCAGAAGGTCAGCTTCGACGTCGAGACCGACCGGCGCAGCGGCAAGGACGCCGCGGCGAACCTGCAGCAGGCCTGAGCCGGGCTTTGCGGGCCGGAGGCTTCCGGCCCAACAGTGCTTTCAGCCATCGCTCCGCCTCGGGGCGGTGGCTTTGCGGCTGAAAATTTTGTATGGAGGGCGAATGGCGAAGGAAGAGCTGATCACGTTCGAAGGTCTAGTGACGGAGCTTTTACCGGACGCGCGCTTCCGCGTGCAGCTCGACACCGGCCATTCCATCGTCGCCTACACCGCCGGTAAGATGAAGAAGCACCGCATCAAGACGCTCGCCGGCGACCGCGTCACCGTAGAAATGTCGCCCTACGATCTGGAAAAGGGCCGCCTGGTGTTCCGTCACAAGGACGAGCGGGCGGCGGCAGCGCCGCGGCCGATGCCGCGCGGACAGTTCCGGCGCCGCTAGAGGCGCGCCGGCATGGCCGCCGAATGAGCGGCGGCCGAAATCCAAGGAGAATCATGAATTTTCGTTTTACCCCGAAGCGCGGGCGCAAACGCCCGGGCAACGAAGAAACCACATTTACCATCGGCCGCCTGTGGGCGGACCACGACGACCAAGTGATCGAGGTCACCCACCTCCTCGACCGCAAATACGGCTACCGGTCGGCGCGCGAGCTCCGCTGGCACCTCGCCGAACGGTTCGAGCTCCCGCAGGAAAGCATCCAGCTGGACAGGATCTGAGCGGCACGCGCTTTGTGCCTGGCGAAGGCTTGAATTTTTGGCCGTTCGCCGCCAGATTGGCGGCCTCCCGCAACCAACCGAAAGGAGGTGATCCAGTGTCTCATTGTCTCAACCCGCGTGCGACGGAAGCAGCGACCTGGATTCTCGCCTCTGACGAGATCCGCGCCGCTTAGAGCGCGGCAGATCCCGCGCAGCCGCGGACCGACAATGGAAGGGCTGCCCTCGGGCAGCCCTTCTTTGTTTCGCGGCCGGCTTTACGCCGCGAGGTCGGCGACCACCAAATCGAGCACCAGCCAGCCGTCGCGGGTGGCGCGGAGCCGCCCCTCGGCGGAGCGCTCGAGAAAGCCGCTCTCCTGCAGGAATCTCAGCCGCTCCGCGCTGAAGCTGCGGCCGCTCATCGAGAAATAGCGCTCCGGAAATATGCCTTCGCGGAGGCGGAGGCCCATCAGCAGCATCTCGTCGGCGCTCTCCTCCAGCGTCAGCAATTCGTCGGTGACGAGGCCGTGGCCCCCCGTCTCGACGCGCTGCAGCCAGGTCTCCGGGTGCTTTTCCGTCATGGTGGCGCGTTTTGCCCCGCCGACGGTCAGGCGTCCGTGGGCGCCGGGGCCGGCGCCGACATAATCGTCGTAGCGCCAATAGGCGAGGTTATGGCGGCTCTCGGCGCCGGGCGCGGCGTGGTTGGAGATCTCGTAAGCCGGCAGGCCATGTGCCTCCGAAACGTCCTGAGTCAGCTCATAAAGATCCGCGGCGAGCGCCGGCTCCGGCATCGCCAGCTTGCCGGCGGCGAAGAGCCTTGCGAACGGCGTCTCCGCCTCGATGGTCAGCTGGTAGAGCGACAGATGGTCGGCCGCCATGGCGATCGCCGCCTGCAGCTCCTGCCGCCAGGACTCAAGCGTCTGGCCGGGGCGGGCATAAATCAGGTCGAAGGAAAGCCGCGGAAAAGTGGCGCGGGCGAGCTCCACCGCCCGCCTCGCTTCGGCGACGTCGTGGATGCGGCCGAGGCTCTTGAGCGCACCATCGTCGAGCGCCTGCACGCCGAGCGAGACGCGATTCACCCCGGCGGCGCGGTAGCCGCGGAACCGCTCCGCCTCGACGCTCGACGGGTTGGCCTCCAGCGTGACCTCGGCATCGGCCGACACGCGCCAAAGCTTTCCGATCGTGTCGAGGATCGCAGCGACGGTCGCAGGCTGCATCAGCGACGGCGTGCCGCCGCCCAGAAAAACGCTGGTGACCTCGCGTCCAGGCGTCAGCGCGGCGAAATGCGCCAGTTCCCGTGCGAAGGCAGCCGCATAGCGCGCCTGGTCGGGGGGCGAGTGGCGGACATGGCTGTTGAAGTCGCAATAGGGGCACTTGGCCGCGCAGAACGGCCAGTGCACATAGACGCCGAACGCCGCCGCCCTGGTCGCCTCGGCAGCGCTCACGCAGCTATCGCGTGGCTACACATCCAGGTTGGCGACGCTGAGCGCGTTCGCCTGGATGAATTCGCGCCGCGGCTCCACGTCGTCGCCCATCAGCTTGGTAAATATGTCGTCGGCCTCGTCGGCCTCGCGGATCCTGACCTGCAGGAGCGAGCGGACGTTGGGGTCGAGCGTCGTCTCCCACAGCTGGTCGGGGTTCATCTCGCCCAGCCCCTTGTAGCGCTGCATTGCGATGCCCTTGCGGCCGGCGGCGAAGACGGCTTCGAGCAGATCGCGCGGGCCGTAGATCGGCGTGTCGGCGGCCTTGCGCCGGAAACTCGCGGGGTGGAGGTAGACCATCTGCAGATTGGCCGCGTGCGCGTCGAGGCGGCGGGCGTCGCTGGAGGCGATGAAGGCCGGGTCGATGACGTGCACCTCGGCGACGCCGCGCACGCTCCGCTCGAAGGCCAGCCCGCGCACCTCGTCGAAGAGGCCGGTCCAGCCGCGCTCGGTCTCGTCGGACAAAATGTCGAGGCGGCGTGCGATATAGGCGGCGGCCTCCGCCCCCTGCTCCGGCTTTTGCATCAGCGCCGGGTCCAGCGCGCCGGCGATCGCCGCCTGCTCGACGACGCGACGGTCGTAGCGCGAGTGCATGGCGTCGAGCACCTGGCGGACCTGCCGCGCCTCGTCGACGATTGCGCGGAGATCCGGCCCGGCCCGCTCCTCGCCGGTGGCGAGCGTCAGCACCGCCTCTTCGAGGCCGCCGCCGACGAGGTAATCCTCCAGCGCCCGCTCGTCCTTCAGATACTGCTCGGACTTGCCGCGCGTCACCTTGTAGAGCGGCGGCTGGGCGATGTAGAGGTGGCCGCGCTCGAACAGCTCCTTCATCTGGCGGAAGAAGAAGGTCAGGAGAAGCGTGCGGATATGCGCGCCGTCCACGTCGGCGTCCGTCATGATGATGATCTTGTGGTAGCGGAGCTTGTCGGCGTTGAACTCTTCGGTACCGACGCCGGTGCCGAGCGCGGTGATCAGCGTGCCGATCTGCTCGGAGCCGAGCATCTTGTCGAAGCGGGCCCGCTCGACGTTGAGGATTTTGCCGCGGAGCGGCAGCACCGCCTGGTTGGCGCGGTTGCGCCCCTGTTTTGCCGAACCGCCGGCCGAATCGCCCTCCACCAAAAAGAGCTCCGACAAAGCCGGGTCGCGCTCCTGGCAATCCGCCAGCTTGCCGGGCAGCGAATTCATATCGAGCGCGCCCTTGCGGCGCGTCAGCTCGCGCGCCTTCCGCGCCGCCTCGCGCGCCGCCGCCGCCTCCACCACCTTGCCGACGACGATCTTTGCCTCCGCCGGGTGCTCCTCGAACCAGGCGCCGAGCGCCTCGTTGACGACCCCCTCCACCACCGGCCGCACCTCCGAAGACACCAGCTTGTCCTTGGTTTGCGACGAGAATTTCGGGTCCGGCACCTTTATCGACAGCACGCAGGTCAGCCCCTCGCGCGAATCCTCGCCGGTCAGCGTCACCTTCTCGCGCTTGGCGATGCCGGAGCTTTCGGCATAGGCGGAGACCTGCCGCGTCAGCGCGCCCCTAAAACCGGCGAGATGCGTGCCGCCGTCGCGCTGCGGGATGTTGTTGGTGAAGCAGAGCACGTTCTCATGATAGCTGTCGTTCCACCACAGCGCCGCCTCCACGGTGACGCCGTCGCGCTCGGCGCGGATGCCGATCGGTTTTGGCACCAGCGGCTTCTTGGCGCGGTCGAGGAACCGCACGAACGCCTCCAGCCCGCCCTCGTAGTGGAGCTCCTCGCGCTTCTCGTCCGGCCCGCGCTTGTCGGCGAGCAGGATGCGGACGCCGGAATTGAGGAAGGCGAGCTCGCGGAGCCGATGCTCCACCGTCGCGTAATCGTAATCCGTCATCGTAAACGTCTTGGGCGAGGCGAGGAACGTCACCTCCGTCCCGGTCCTGTCGCCCGCCTCCCCGGTGGCGCGGAGCGGCGCGTCGGGCTCGCCGTCGCTGAACGACATCTCAAAAACCTTGCCGGCCCGCCAGATTTTCAGCTTCAGCCAGGAGGACAGGGCGTTGACGACGGAGACGCCGACGCCGTGCAGCCCGCCGGAGACCTTGTAGGAGTTCTGGTCGAACTTCCCGCCGGCATGCAGCTGGGTCATGATGACCTCCGCGGCCGACACGCCCTCGCCCTTGTGGATATCGGTCGGGATGCCGCGGCCGTTGTCGAACACCGTCACCGAGCCGTCCGGATTGAGCGTCACCTCGACGCGCGTCGCGTGCCCGGCGAGCGTCTCGTCGATGGCGTTGTCGACCACCTCATAGACCATGTGGTGGAGGCCGGAGCCGTCGTCGGTATCGCCGATATACATGCCCGGCCGTTTCCGGACGGCATCGAGGCCCTTCAAAACCTTGATCGATTCCGCGCCGTATTCCGGCTCGGGCTGCGCGGCGGCGCTCTCTGGCGAATCCATCATTGTCGAATTCGGAAAATTTTCGGGCTGGGAGAGCTTATAGATGGGTATTCCCTAGGCGCAATTGAAGGCGGGAGGGTGGTGGCGGAAAGCGCCAGTTCCCCTCCCCTTGCGCGCCAAAAGCGGTTGCATGCGGATCAGTCCGCTACGACGAGCCGGTATCCTGCGTCGTATTCGTCAAGGGTGAGCAATTCGGCGTAGCGGCGCTCCCACTCGCCGGTTTCAAGGTCCCGCCTCAGATTTTGCAATCCTGCTTCGGCGTTGCCGATGGCCCAAAAGGACGAACTGCCGGATCGGATGCGTGCATCGAGATAGGCCGCAGGCCGGCGCCAGTAGGCATAGAGGAACCCATCGCTGCAATCGTGCGGCACCGGAACCGGTGTGATCTGCACAGCGCCCAACCATCGCTCGTAGTCGGACATGGCCGGCATCTGTGCCTCGTCCAACGCCGCCAGTTCGGGAAGATAGTCGGTCAGCCATGGCCGGTGCGACGGATCGAACGTGAGCAGGACGATCCGACCGCGGGTCACGCGGCGCATCTCGCGCAAGCCTCGCCTCCTTGTCGGGCCAATGATGAATGGTCAGGATCGCCATGGAGGCGTCGAAACTTCTGTCGTCGAATGGCAGATCGTCGGCGCTGGCCTGAATCGCCTCGGCCGCCGCCGGACTGCGCTTTCGGATCATCTCGCGCGAAGGCTCGACAGCGATCAGGGATCGATCAGCCGGTTCGTAGGAACCGGTCCCTGCGCCAACATTCAAAACGGTTTGCGCTGACCCGAGCGCGCTCTCGATGATCGAAGCTATCCGCTGATCCGGCTTGCGCAGCTCCGCATAATTGATTCCGATGATGTCATATTTCGCGCTCATCGCGGTTTTCTCCCTTGAGTCACCGACGTCTGCAAGGGTCAGAAAGCGGCGGCCGTTGTGATGGGCTAGCGGGGTCCGAGCGAGACTGGGTGGGAGTGAAGTCTACGCGTCCCTAAGCAGAGCCCAAGACTGGCCCAAAAATCGCCCTTCCTCCGATGCCGGAAGGGCAATCGGGGTTGTTGCGCGGAGATTCTGCGGCAGGCTATGGCGGCACAACGCCGACTTTGATGCCTGAGGTAGATGGCGCACCCGACAGGATTCGAACCTGTGACCTCTGCCTTCGGAGGGCAGCACTCTATCCAGCTGAGCTACGGGTGCTTGCGGCCGCCATCTCGCGTGCGGCGACGCCGCCTAGATAGCCTATCCTATCCGCCGCCGCAACGCACGCACGCGGAAACGATCCACCTCGATAGGCTTGCGCCCGCCAACGACGCCGTCACGCCCGTGCGGCGGCGCCCTTGCTCATCGTCTCCGCAACCAGCGTGACGGCGCTCCAGAGCTCCTGAATCTCGCGGGCAGCCGGCCCGGCCGGGTCGCATTCCGCCGCCGATCGGCCGCTGGCGAGCGCCTGCATGAAGGCCGCCCGTTGCGTCACGGAGCCTCGCCACAGCGGCGCCTTCAGCTCCGCGATGGCGTTGCGCGCCCTGGTGACATCCGGCATTTCCGCCGCGCCGCGGCGGGGCGGCACCGCGTTCAGCGCCACGAAAAACGGCCGCCCCAGCTCTCGCGCCATTGCTACGGTGGCGCCGATCGCCGCGAGGTCGAAAACCGACGGGCGCGCCGGAATGAGGACCAGCGAGGCGGCGCGCATCATCGCGGCGACGCTCTCGTTGCTCAGCGGCGGCGCGTCGAGAAAGGCCCATTGGATGCGGCCGTCGCGCCTGGCCGCGTCGAGCACCTCCTCCAGCTCCTCCGGACGGCAGGGCACGACCAGCGGGCTGACCTTGCTCCTCAGCTCCTGCCAGACGGAGAGCGACCCCTGCTCGTCCATGTCGATCAACAGCGCCGGCGCGCCCGGCCGGTCGGCAAGCACGGCGAGGTTGACCGCGAAGGTACTCTTCCCGGCGCCGCCCTTCTGCGATGCGATCGCGACGACGTGCATGGATACAGCGAAGTCCGAACGGCGGTTTCATGCAAGGGCCGAGTGGCAGCCTGCGAACGTTTGCCGGTCTCCGGGCGCGATCCCGGATCGCCTGACAGTGCGTTCACATAAAGCGGGCTTATCCGGCGCGGCCCTCGCGTCTATCTCGAAAACACGCAGCCGGAAGGTTCCCGCGCCATATTGGCGCTCCGCTCCCAGCCGGCCATCGCAACAAAGGAGATGACCATGATCGACACCCGCACCGCACCCTACGCAGCGCTCATTCTGCGCGTCAGCCTCGGCGTGCTTTTCCTGGCCCACGGCCTGTGGATGAAAGTGCTCACGTTCGGCATCCCCGGCACGGTCGGCTATTTCGAAAGCCTGGGATACCCCGGCTTCTTCGCCCATCTGGTGATCCTCGGCGAAGTGGGCGGCGGGCTGGCCCTTATCCTTGGGCTGTGGACGCGCACCATCTCCGTGCTGCTCCTGCCGATCATGATCGGCGCCACCTTGCAGCATATCGGCAACGGCTGGGTGTTCAGCAATCCGAACGGCGGTTGGGAATTCCCGGTCTTCTGGATCGCTGCCCTGATCGTGCAGGCGCTGCTCGGGCCGGGCGCCTTGGCTCTGAAGCCGGAAGCCCTCCTTTCAGCCGGCACGCCCAGCACGGCGGCGGCCCGCTAGTCCGAAGCACATCGTGCATCCAGCGAAGCCGCGCTCCAGCGGCTTCGCGCGTCGCACCCCCGCCCGCAGCTGCGTGGAAGGGCTTCTCTATTCTGCTCCGTCCGCGTCCAGCGTGAAGCCGACCTTGAGCGTGACCTGGAAATGGCGGATTCGGCCATCCTCGATGTGGCCTCGCGTGTCGATCACCTCGAACCAGCGCAGATGGCGCAGCGTCTCGCCAGCCCGAGCGATGGCGACGCGGACCGCATCGTCAATGCTCGCCTCCGAAGAGCCGACGAGCTCGACCACCTTGTAGATATGCTCCGCCACGGAATCCTCCTGGGTTCGGCTGCTGAAGCGCCTGGCTCGGGGATTACGCGCCCGGCCGGGAAAGTTCAATGGCTGCCTGCCGTTCCACGAGCTCGGATCGAGCAGTCTTGCCCAGTGTCTCCGGGTCATTCCTGCAAGGGGCGGGCAGGAACGAAACGTTAACCGAAGTATTTAGTCTGCTGACGGCCAAATCTGCTTCTGAACGAGGGCCTCATGGAGGACCGCAAGATCGGGGTGGCAGTAAGCGTCGAAACGTATGATCTTGCGGAGGACGAGCGGCGCTTTCGGCTGTTGGCCGATAATGCACCGGTAATGATCTGGCGCTCAGGCCTGGACAAGCGCTTCAACTATATCAACGCCGTTTGGCGTGAATTTACCGGGCGATTGCTGCAGCAGGAAGTGGGCCTGGGATGGACCAAGGGCTTGCAGCCCGAGGATTATCGGCGCGTGCTCGACACGGTGCATGCCGCGCAAGCGGCGCGTCTGTCTTTTACGACCGACTTCCACCTGCGGCGCCACGACGGCGACTATCGCTGGCTCCTCTGCAACGGAGTGCCGTTCTACCGCGACGGCAACTTCGCCGGGTTCCTCGGTTGCTGCGTCGACATATCCACTCACCAGATCGGAGGCGCGGCGCGCTCCGAGCAGCGCGACGCCTTGCTGCGGCAGCTCAATCACCGGGTTAAGAATAGCCTGCAGACAAGCATCTCCTTTTCCGCACTCGGGCGCGAGTTCGGCAATCCCGGCACTCTCGACGAGCTATCGCAAATGACCGAGCGGCTGTCGCTGCTGGCGCTGGCGCATGAGCAGCTGAACCGGTTCGACAACGGCTCCGCGGCGGCATTTGGGGATTATCTGCAGGCGCTCGCCGAGGCCGTGCATGCTGCGATCGGCAAGTCGAATGTGGCGCTCTGCGTGCATTGCGAGCCCGTAGCCCTGAGCCCGAAGCGGGCGACGGCACTCGGCACCATCGTGGACCAACTTCTCACCACCGCATTGACCCAACGGTTTCCGGCCGAACGGCCGGGCACGATCCGGGTCGAGTTGCGGCCGCTGCCGGACCACCGGATCGAAGTGTCGGTCGCCGACGACGGTATCAGCGAGGCGATCACCCACCCACCGCAGGCGTCGTTCCAGCGGCAGCTGGTGGAGCGGCTCACAGCGCATGCCAATGCGACGATCCGCTACGAATTGAACGGCGGAACGCGTTGCATCATCACCGTGAACCCGGACTGATCTGGGGATCGTTCGGGGCGCGGTGCCGTTAACATGATCGGTCGGAGGAGTTATGTCATGGCGTCGGACAAGGAACAGGAGATCAGGAGGCGCGCCCACCAGATATGGGAGCGGGAAGGCCGTCCACATGGGCGTGACCGGGAACATTGGGCGCAGGCGGGACGTGAACTGGAGAACGAAGCAGGGCGCGCCGGCGCGGCGGCGGGGGACGGGTCGGCCCGCAAGTCGCAAGCCGCGGGAGCTTCCGGCGAATCGGGATCGCAAGGCGGTGGGTCCAGCGCAGGGGGCGGTCGCTCGGCTGGGGCCCAGGCCGGCGGCTCCGCAGGATCCGGCGGTGCCGGTGGAGTCGCGTCCGGCCTGCAGCCGGGCGGCGTCCGTCCGGCGGGCGGGGCTGCAGGATCAGGCGGAAGCTTGGGCAGCGGCGGCGGCAGTACGGCCGGCAAGCCGTCCGGCTCAGCGGCGGAAAAGTCGCGATAGTTTCACGAGGGGCCGATCGCGGCCCGCTCGCTCGGGCAGCGATTCCGGGCCCGAGCCGGATCCATCCTTTTGTCGGGCGGGCGCGCCGATCGAGCGTGCGCGGCGCTCTCCAAGGGATCTAGGACGCCGCATGAAGCTCTATTACGCCCCCGGTGCGTGTTCCCTCGCGCCCCACATCGCGCTCCGCGAGGCCGGTCTCGATTTTGAGCTCGAAAGAGTCGATCTGCGGGCCAAGACGACGGCGACAGGCGGCGATTACCGGGAGATCAATCCGAAAGGGCAGGTCTCCGCCTTGCTGCTCGACGACGGCACCCTGCTCACCGAGAACGCCGCCGTGCTGCAATATATCGGCGACAGGGGCGGCGATCTCATCCCGCCTGCCGGCTCGATGGAGCGCTACCGCGCCCAGGAATGGCTGAGCTTCGTCGGCGCGGAGCTGCACAAGAATTTTGGCCCGCTCTTTCGCGGCATGGAAGGCGGGGCGCGGCAGGCCTTCGTCGACATTCTGAACGCCAAGATCGGCTACATCGAAACGGTCCTGGCCGGGCGCGATCACCTGCTCGGCTCGTTCAGCGTAGCCGATTGCTATGCTTTCGCGGTGCTCCGTTGGACGAAGGACGTGAACATCCCGCTCGACGCCGCGCCGATTGTGGCTGCCTATCTGAAGCGGATCGCCGGACGGCCGATGGTGCAGGAGGCCATGCGCATGGAGCGCCTGAAGGATTGAGCGCGTGACGAGCCGCGCGGCGCGCGTCTAATCTTCGGGCATGATCGCGGTGACCGACGCCATTTCCCTGGACGAGCGCGAGATCTCGGAAACTTTTGTTCGTTCGTCCGGCCCCGGCGGCCAGAACGTCAACAAGGTCGCGACGGCCGTTCAGCTCCGATTCGATGTGCGGCGCTCGCCCTCCCTGCCCGATCCGGTGCGCCTGCGGCTGGAAAAACTCGCCGGCTCGCGGCTCACCAAGGATGGAGTTCTGGTGATCTCCGCCGAGCGCTACCGCACCCAGGAGCGCAACCGCGCCGATGCCCTGGAGCGGCTCATTGCGCTGATCCGCCGGGCCAGCTTGGCGCCCAAGCCGCGCCGCCGGACGCGCCCGACCGCCGCGTCCAAGGAGCGGCGGCTGAAGGCCAAGAGCGAGCGCGGCAGCGTCAAGAGGCTCAGGCGGCCGCTGGCGGCCGAGGACTGAGGAGGCGCCGTGCGATCATGCGGGCTAGGGAGAGGCGGCGACCGATTTGACCTCGCCGGGCGCGGCCCTATAGATCGCTGCCATCGGGCTTCAGCCCATCAACATGAGGAAACCCATGCGAAAAATCGCGATCGCATTAGGAATGGCCGCGCTGCTCGCCGGCGGCGCCGAGGCGCAGCAGAAATTCACCATCGGCCTGTCGAACGGCTGGGTCGGCAGCGAATGGCGCACCCAGATGATCGAGGAGGCGCAGGCCGCCGCGGAGGCCTGGAAGGAGAAGGGCGTCGACGTCGAGGTGATCGTGCAGAGCAACGACGTCGACGTGCAGGGCCAGATCGGCCATGTGCGCAACTTCATCAACCAGGGTGTCGACGCCATCATCATCAACCCGAACAGCCCGACGGCGTTCGACCCGGTGTTCGCCCAGGCCAAGGCGGCCGGCATTTTGGTTGTCGCCACCGACGCGGAGGTTTCGTCGCCCGACGCCATCTATGTCGGCATCGACCAGAAGGAATGGGGCCGCAAGGGCGGCGAGTGGCTGGCCGAGACGCTCGGCGGCAAGGGCAACGTCGTCGCCATCAACGGCGTTGCCGGCCACCCGGCCAACCAGATGCGGGTGGAGGGCTACAAGGAGGCCTTCGCCAAATACCCCGACATCAAGGTGCTGAACGAGGCCAATGCCGACTGGGACCAGGCCAAGGGCCAGCAGACCATGCAGAACCTTCTAGCCACTTATCCCGATGTGCAGGGCGTTATCGTGCAGGACGGCATGGCGGCCGGCGCCTGGCGCGCCATCCAGGCGGCGAACAAGCAGGGCGAGATCGCCGCGACCGGCGAGATCCGCAAGGATTTCCTGGATTCGTGGTCGGCGGATAAGCTCAACACGGGCGCGGCGGTGAACCCGCCGGGGGTGATGGCGAGCGCGCTCAACGTCGCCGTGCACAAGCTCATGGGCAAGGAGTTCAAGGACGGCATCTTCGGCGGCGTCTACGGCAATGCCATCTACATTCCCGTGCCGATGGTGACCAACGAGAACCTCGCCGAGGCCCACAAGCAGGCGGAGGGCAAGCCGGGCCACTGGTCGGTGACGCAGGCGCTGGGGATCGACGAGGCGGCGCAGTTCTTCAAGTAGGCCGGCCAACACTTCGGGGCCTTCGGATGAGCCGGGGCCCCAAAACTTCTGACGGGGCCGGCATGGCGCTCGCGCTCGACGCCGAAGGGGTGCAAAAACGTTTCGGGGCGGTGGTGGCGCTCCGCGACGGCCGCATCCGGCTAGCCGAGGGCGAGGTCCACGCGCTCCTCGGCGCCAACGGCTGCGGCAAGAGCACGCTCTGCAAGATCATCGCCGGGACGGTGCGCAAGGATGCCGGCGCCATCCGCGTCGGCGGGCGCAAGGCAGAGATCCGCCGGCCGCGCGAGGCCGAGGCGCTCGGCATCGCGCTGTTCTACCAGGAGCTCAGCCTGATCCCGCAGCTGTCGCTGGAGGACAATCTGTTCCTCGGCCACGAGCTCCGCGCGGCAGGAGGTTTTGCCGACCGGCGAGCGCTGCGCCGCCGGGCGGAGGAATTGATCGGCATCTTCGCGGGCGTGGCCGGCGAAGGATTTACGCCGGACGCGCCGGTGTGGGGACTGTCGCCCGACCAGCGGCAGCTCGCCGAAGTGCTCAAGGTGCTGGCGCGCCGGCCGAAAATCATGATCTTGGACGAGCCGACCGCGGCGCTCGACCGCGCCTCCGTCGAGGTCTTTTTCGCCCTGCTGCGGCGCCTCAAAGGCGAAGGCGTATCGTCGATCCTGATCTCGCATCGCCTCGACGAGGTGTTCGAGATCGCCGACCGCATTACGGTGATGCGGAACGGCGCGACCGTGGCGGAGCTGGAGACGGCGGCGACCACGCAGGACGAAGTGGTCCGCTACATGGTGGGCGACGCGCTGAAGGCGGCCGGGCGGCGCGCCGGGGCGCCGACGCGGGGCGAGCCGCTGCTGGCCGTCCACGGCGCTTCCGGGGAGCGGGTACGCGAAGCCACGATCGCGCTGGCGCCAGGCGAGATCGTCGGGCTCGGCGGGCTGCAGGGCCAGGGTCAGTCGAGCCTCTTGCGCGGCCTGTTCGGTGCGCCGCCATTCCGGGCGGGCTGGATCGACGTTTCAGGCGAGAGGGTGACGATCGGCAGCCCCAACGAGGCGGTGCGGCGCGGCCTCGCTTATGTGTCAGGCGACCGCGGCCGCGATTCCGCCTTGCACGGGCGCTCCATCTTCGAAAACCTCATCGCCGCGACTGTCGTGCGCGAGCGGCTGCGACTGGTGAAGCCGCGGCCGCTCAAGGAGCGCGCCCGCGCCGTTGCAGCGACGCTCAATACAAAGTTCGGCGGGCTCGACGACCCGATCGGCACGCTCAGCGGCGGCAATCAGCAAAAGGTGTTCATCGGCCGCTGGCTCGCTGTCGAGCCGCGCATTTTCCTCCTCGACGATCCGACAAAGGGCATCGACCTCGCCGCCAAGGCGGATCTGTTCGCGCTGATGCGCGAGATGGCCGATCGGGGTGCCGCGATCTTGTTCTATTCGACCGAAAGCCTGGAGTTGATCGAGAACTGCGACCGCGTGCTCGTCATGAACAGCGGCCGCATCACCGCCGAGCTGAAGGGCGATACGCTCGACGATTTCCACCTCTACCGCGCCGCCTATGGGGAGGCCGCGTGAACGCCGCGATGCGGCGGCAGACCTGGCTGGTGACGGCGTTCGCCCTCCTCGTGCTCGTCGGTGTCAACGCCTATCTGCAGCCGAACCTGTTCCAGCCGAACGTGCTGCAGTCGAACCTGACGACTTTTCTGCCGCTGATCCTGGTGGCGATCGGCCAGACTTATGTGGTGCTCGCCGGCGACATCGACCTTTCCGTCGGCAGCATCGCCGCGCTGGTGAATGTGGTGACCGTCACGGCTATTGCCGCGCTCGGCGAGAGCGTCGGCAGCGTTTTGGCCGGCATCGGGGCGGGCCTGGCGGTGGGGCTCGCCTGCGGCTTGGTGAACGGCACCTGCGTTGCGTTGCTGCGCTTCCAGCCGATTGTCACCACCTTCGCCACCGGCATCATCTTCGCCGGCCTGGCGCTCTGGGTTCTGCCGCAGGCGGGCCTGCCCGTGCCGGCGATCTATTGGCGGAGCTACGGCGGCACGCTGCTGGGCCTTCCCGTCGTGCTGTGGATCCTGATCGGCGCGCTGGCCGTGGTGGCGTTCATCGCCCGACGGCCGTTGCAGCGCCACTTGAAGGCGGTGGGCGGGCAGCGGCAGGCGGCCTTCCAGACCGGCATCCCTGTGGAGCGCATCCGCATCGCCGCCTATGTGCTCTCCGGGCTCTTCTCGGCGCTGGCGGCGCTCTGCCTGACCGGCGAGACGGCGAGCGGCGATCCGCTGCTTGGCCAGCGGCTGGCGCTCGCCTCGGTGTCGGCAGTCGTGCTCGGCGGCACGGCGCTATCCGGCGGCTCCGGCGGCGCGATCGGGTCCGTGCTCGGCGCGCTGGTCGTCGGCATGATCGGCAACGTCATCTTCTTCGCCCGCCTGCCGTTCGAATACCAGACGCTGGTCCAGGGTCTCATCGTGCTCGCCGCACTCGCCGGCGGCGTCTTCCTGTCGCGGCGCTGATGGACGCTCTCGCCCGCCTGCCGATCCTGCGGCGGCTCGCCGACCCGCTGTTCCTCGCGATCCTGGTCATTGTCGCGCTGATGGCCATCGGCGAGTTCGTCTCGCCGGGCTTCGCCCGCGGCGACCAGATCATGAGCCTCCTCGTCGTCTCCGCCATTTTGGGCATCGTGGCGGCCGGCCAGAATCTCGTCGTTATCGGCGGGCGCGAGGGCATCGACCTTTCCGTCGGCGCGCTGATCTCGCTCGGCGCGGTCCTGTCCGGCAACGTCATGAATGGCGAGGACAGCGGCATCCTGCCGGCGATTCTCTTCACCGGCGCCGTCACCTTCCTCATCGGCATCGTCAGCGGGCTCGGCATCACGCTACTGCGGATCCCGCCGCTGGTGATGACGCTCGGCATGATGACGGTGATCCAGGGCGCGCTGATCGTCGTCTCGCGCGGCATACCCTCGGGCAATGCCGCGCCGGCGCTCACCTCGTTCGTGGTGCGGCCGCTGGTCTTCGGCATCCCCGGCGTCCTGTTCCTGTGGGCGCTGCTGGCGCTGGCGATGTGGTTCCTGCTGCGGCGGACCTCGTTCGGCTACGCCCTCTACGCGATGGGCTCCAACGAGCGGGCGGCGATCCTCAGCGGCCGCCGCGTCGGGCGGCTGCGCATCCTGCTCTACGGGCTCTCCGGCCTGCTTGCCGGCCTGAGCGGCTTCTGCCTGCTCGGCTACACCGTGAATTCGTTCATCAGCGTCGGCGACCAATACGTGCTGCCCTCGATCATCGCCGTGGTGATCGGCGGGACGTCGCTCGCCGGCGGCTCCGGCAGTTACATCGGCACCGCCGCAGGGGCGATCGCGCTCACCGTGCTGCAGAGCGTGCTGACCACGCTGGAGATCGATTTCTGGGGGCGGCAGGTGATTTTCGGCGCCGTGCTTTTGCTCCTCATGCTGATGTATGGACGGCAGAGCCGGCTGCGGGCATGAGCCGATTTCCGGACGGTGCGCCCTGCCCTCGAAGAGCCGTTGACGGTATCAACAAACAGGTTCGGCCCCATGCCAGGATGAGGTGGTTAGTTGAATCGTCTGCAGGAGATCGGGGGGAACATGCTTGACGGAAAGATCGTGTGGATCACCGGCGCTGGTTCCGGCATCGGCCGGGCCTGCGCCATCGCCTTGGCCGCAGCCGGCGCCCGCGTCGCGCTGACGGGAAGGCGCGCGGGGCCGCTGGAGGAGACGGCGGCGCTGACCGGGCGCGCCGAGAACACCTTGGTCGCCACCGCGGACCTGGTCGAGCCGGGGCAGCTGGCGGAGGCGCACCAAAGAATCGTGGCGGAATGGGGCGATCCCGACGTGCTCGTCAACAACGCCGGCTGGAACATCGGCCGGCGGCATTGGCGCGAGGTGCAGCCGGAGGCGATGAGCGGGGTGGTGGACCTCCTGCTCAAGGCGCCGTTCCAGGCGAGCCTCCTCGTGCTGCCGGCGATGCGGGCGCGGCGGCAGGGCACCATCGTGCAGATCGCCTCGCTCGCCGGCGTGACGATCCACCCCGTCTCCGGCCCGGCCTATACGGCGGCGAAAACCGGGCTGGTGGCGATGAGCGACAGCCTCAACGCCGAGGAGGGCATCAACGGCATCCGCTCGATCTGCATCTGCCCCGGCGAGACGGAGACGCCGATCCTCGACACGCGCCCCAGGCCGCCGACCCCGGAGGCGCGCGCTTTAATGATGCAGCCGGAGGACATCGCCGCGGCTGTGCTGTTCTCGGTCGGGCTGCCGGCGCGCACCTGCGTGACGCGGATGGTCATCCAGCCGACCGACGAGAGTTTCTTCCGGCCGCTGGCGCGGACGATCGCCGGGATAGAGGGCGCTTAGCGCCGCGCGGATGCTGCGGCAGGCCAAGTGGCTGTTCTATCGGGACCGCGTGCTGGATCAGCTAGGCGCCTTGCTTCTCGCCTATCCGCGAGGGCGGCAGTTTTTCAGGGATTTTCCCGGGCTGAAGGTGGAGATGCGCCGGCAATTCGACGCCGGGGTGGCGCCGGCTTCGGCGGCGCTGCAGCTGGCGTCGGGCATTCTTTCGGGGCTTGTACGGCAGCTCGGGGCGGCGGAGCGCACGGTGGTGCTGGCGCGGCTTCGCTCGGTCGAGCTGGAGGAGCTGAAGGCGATCGCCGCCGAGCGGAATGCAGGACGGCGCCAGGACTTGGCGGAGCCTGCGGCTTTCGCGGCGGAGCTGGCCGGCGTGGCCATCTTCATGGCGCGCGGCCTCGCGGAGGAGGGCATCCTGTCGCGCCAGGAATATGCTTGGCTGCTGCGCGAGCTGGAGAGCGCGCTCGACCGCAGCGGCGATGCCGATTCGGGGCCGCTGAGCCGGCGTTTCGCGCTGCCGGAGAAGCACACATTGTGGGGAACGCCGGCCTAAGGAACGGGGGCTGGAGGGGCGGCGGCTTTCGCCCGTCTCCGGACGCGCGTCATCGTCCCGCGGCCGGGCCGGCCCGAGGTTATCAAAGACCCTGGCCGGTGTCGCCGGCCCGAAAATTCCCTCGTTCGAGGGAGCGGAGCGCCTGAACAACGCCTCGCAAATTTAAAAGTGGCGCCTCCAGGCGCCCCGCGCGGCGGTATACGTTCCCCAACTCGCCCTATCGTCTTCCCGCCCTGCCCGTGCTTGCGCCCGAAGCAGGAACTCTAGCCGTGCAACATCCGGCACCGGGATTGCTCCCGAGGGGGGCCCTTCTGAGGAACGCCGTCCCGGCTCCTGACCGAGGCTCCGTGGCGGCGCCGCCCACGGCTCCCAGAAAGCTCCGGTCCATGGCATCCCGGTCCCTCGTCGAGCAGCGGTATTTGGCGAGCTAGCACAAACGGGAGGGCTTGTCTAGGCGTTTTTTCCTGTCGACCCACACGGTTCTGTGACTGTCGTCATTGCCGGGCTTGACCCGGCAATCCATTCCGTCACGGCCGCGGGTAGCATCAGCGTTCCGGAATGGATGCCATGGTCAAGCCATGGCATGACGACAAGAGGACCTGCTGAGCCGGCGCTTCGCGCTGCCGGGGCGGCGGACGCACTGGGCGTTCCGGCGAAGGGGCTTTCCGCCCTATATCAACAAAACAGGCGGGGAGATCCCCGCCTGCGCTGTTTGTTGTTGTCCGACGCGATTTCGCTCAGCTGCCGCCGCCGACGCAAGTGTCGGCGGTCTCCGCCGTGCAGACGTCGAGGCCCGTATAGGTCGGATCTTCCGGCGCCGGCTTGCCCTCGGCGATGTCCTTCAGGGCAAAGATCGACTTGTAGCCCATCTCGAACGGCCGCTGGCCGACCTGGCCCGCCGACAGGCCTTCCTTGAGAAGGTCGATCTGCACCGGCAGCGTGTCTGCGACGACGAGGGCGAGCTCGCCGGAGGCGATCTTGTCCTTGTGCGGCGTCACGGCGGCCCGGTAGGCGTCCGGCACGAATTGCGGGAAGCCGCCGGTCGGGATGAAGGCGTCGAGGTCCGGGTACTTGCCGAGGGTGTCCTCCAGCTGCTGCACCGACAGCGGGAAATCGTCGTTGGTGTAGAGCGGGCAGCCGTCGACCTCGGTCCAGCCGTTCTGGCCGGTCAGCCGCTCGCCCGGCGGATCGCCGCGCTCCACGCCGGCCAGCGTGTCGCGGATGCCCTGCATGCGCTCATTGTGGTTGGCCGCCGCCGCGCCGCCCGACTGGATGCAGATCGTGCCGCCCTCGGGTTTGATCTTCTGGGCGAGCTTGGCGAGGTTCACGCCGATGTCGTAATTGTGCGTGCCGACATAAGCGAGCCTGAGGCCCTTATCCTCCGGCAGCACGTCGGAATCCCACGTCAGCACCGGTATGCCGGCGGCCTGCGCGTCGCGGAGCGCCGCCGACATCGCGGCCGCGTTGGCCGGGGCGACGGCGATGCCGTCGACGCCCTTGGCGACCAGGTCGGCGACGATCTGCACTTGCTCCTCGCCGCCGCCATGCTCGCCCGGGCCGGTGAACATGCACTCGACCTTGTCGGCGCCGATCTCTTCCACGGCCTTGTCGCAGCCGAGCTTGGCCTGGTCGAAGAACGGGTTGTTCAGATTCTTCGGCACCACCGCGATGGTGAGCTTGTCCTGCGCGCTCGCCGACCCGGCGATGAGACCGCCCGCCACCATGGCCAGCACCGCGACACCCGATAATAGTTTCTTCATGCTGCTCTTCCTCCCTTGCTTACAAAAAGTGAGCCGCGCCCTCAGGCGCGCCTCCGCCCGCGGATTTTTTCCAGAAGCACCGCGAGAACGATGAAGACGCCGACGAAGGCGCCTTGCCAATTGGAATCGATTCCCTGCATCAGCAGCGAATTGCGGATCACCTCGAGGAGCGCGGCACCGACGAAGGCGCCGTAGGCGCCGCCCTCGCCGCCCATCAGATTGGCGCCGCCGATGACGGTGGAGGCGATGACGCGGAGCTCGTAGCCGGTGCCGAGCGCGTTGATCGCCGAGCCCTGCCAGCCGACGATCAGCACGGCGGCGATGGAGGCGGTAAGGGCCGAGACGATGTAGGCCTGCAGCTTGACGCGGTCGACCGGCACGCCCGTAAGCCGCGCCGCCTGCTCGTTGCCGCCGATGGCGTAGAGGTGCTTGCCCCAGGCGGTCGAGCGGAGAATCACCCCGAATACGATTGCAAGGATGATCAGCACCCACACCGGGTGCGCCAAGCCCAAAAACGAGCCGCCGCCGATCGCCTTGAAGGTGGGGCCGTGCGGGCCGAATTCATAGATCATCCGGTTGCCCGAGAGCACGATGGCCACGGAGCGGGCGAAGGAGAGCATGCCGAGCGTGACCACGAAGGGGGAGAGCCCGACATAGGCGATCAGCCAGCCGTTCACCGCGCCGGTCAGCATGCCGACCAGGAGGCCGCCGAGCATGGCGACCCACCACGAGCTGCCGCCCTCCAGCAGCACGCCGCAGACGACGCCGACCAGGCCCATGATGGAGCCGACGGAGAGGTCGATGCCGCCGGTGATGATCACCGCGGTCATGCCGACCGCCATCATGCCGATGAAGGCGAAGTTGCGCGTGATGTTGTAGAAATTGGCGCGGCTGGCGAACGCGTCGGGCTGCAGCACCATCATCACCAAGATTATGCCGGCTAGCGCCACGGTGACCCAAAAGGCCTGGCTGGAGATCAGCCGCTCGAAAATCGTCTGCTCCTTGATGCCGACGATGTCGTGGATGGCGACGCCGCTCATTTCCGGGCGCGGCGCGCTGGTGCCGGCGGCGGCCCCGTCAGGCGGCATGGATGGCTCCCGTGATCAGGCCGGTGACCTCTTCGGGGCTCGATTCGGCGATCGGCTTCTCCGCCACCTTGCGCCCGCGGCGGAGCACGAAGATGCGGTCGGCAACGGCAAAGACGTCCGGCATGCGATGGCTGATCAGCACGATGGCAATGCCCTGGTCGCGCAGGCGGCGGATGAGGTCCAAAACCTCGGCGACCTGACGGACGGAGATCGCCGCCGTCGGCTCGTCCATCAGCACAATCTTGGCCTTGGAGAGGCGAGTACGGGCGATCGCCACCGCCTGCCGCTGGCCGCCTGACATGCGGCGGACGAGGTCGCGCGGCCGCGTCTCCGACTTCAGCTCCTGAAAAAGCTCGCCGGCGCGCGCGAACATGGCGCGATAGTCGAGAAACTTGAGCGGGCCGACCTTGCGCCCGAGCTCGCGGCCCAGAAACACGTTGGAGGCGGCGGTGAGGTTGTCGCAGAGCGCCAGGTCCTGGTAGACGACCTCTATACCCTTTTGCCGCGCCTCGACCGGTTTGTGGAACTCGACCTTTTCCTGGTCCAGAACAATATCGCCGGATGTCGGCTTGAAGTTGCCCGCGATAATCTTCACCAGCGTTGACTTGCCAGCGCCGTTATCGCCCATCAGGCCAAGAACTTCGCCCGGCTCAAGCGCCAGGTCGACTTCGGTCAGCGCCGTGATAGCGCCGAAATTCTTGGAAACCTTGTTGAGCTGAAGAACAGCCACTGGCTCAAAACCCTATTCCACTTGAGCGTTTCGGATGATCCCGAGGGCGCATAGGCGCTTGTTCGGCAACGATACGGATCGCGCTCCGGCTTGTCCAGAGGCGGCGGCGCGAGTCGAGAAACGGGAGATTCTGCGGGTTGGAGACCCGCTCAGGCGGCAAGTCTAGCCGGCCGCTTCGGCGTCGCGTCGCTCGGCGGCATCGAGCTCGGCCGGGTCGACGCGGATCATCTCGTAGGAGGAGCTTTTGCCGGCGAGCGGCAGGACGAGCGAGGTGGCGACGCGATGCCAGACCGGGAAGGAGAGCCCTTCCAAAAATTCTTCGTCGGTATCGACGCGGTAGGTGCCCGCCGGCTGCACGCCGTCGATACCGCGGAGGGTGAACGGGCGGCGGAAGGTGACGCTGCGGCTGCTAGTCCGCGGCGGCATGGCGGGCGAGCGGAAACTGCTCGGAACTCATAGAGCGCGCGGATGCCGCGGTGATCGAAGCGGTCCTCGTCCGATTCCAGCACCACCCCCACAAGGAGCGGCGCCGGGATATCCTCGACGGCGAAGCGCACGGCCTCGGCGCCGGAGTGGAAACGGCGATAGGCGACGCGCTGGCGCGTCCTTGCGTTACGGCCGGTGCCGAAAATCTCGGCCGGCGCGGAATAATCGAATTTGGGCATGCAGCTTATATGGGGCGGCGCGGCACAATTGCGAGAGGCCCGACCAGCTGATCCCGTAATCGATCTTCGGTGCCGAGTCGTGGCCGCCAGCTGCTAACTGGGCTCTACGGTGATCTGCAAGGTGGTCGTCTGTGGCGCGTGCCAGGGGTCGCCCGTAATCACCTCGATGGTGGCGCGCCCAGGACGCCGGGCAAGGTAGAATACGGTGTTCGGTGCGCTCATGGGCGAGAGGATTTCACCGTTGGTGGCCAAGACCGCGGGGATAAACGGCCCAAGCATCTGAACAATGCCCGCACCGGACCGAATTCGCCCGCCGGTTGCGCCGAACTGCAGCACATCGCCGACACCTAGGGTAAGGCAGTCGGGAAGCTCCGGCGCGTGCTGCAGTTCGATCAACCGGCCCATGATGGTCGCGGCTTATCAACTCACGAGCCGAAGCAGCTACTCGGCTGCTTCATACACGTCTTCGGATTCATCCCAATCCTCCGCTTCGTCGAGCGGATGGGCGTGGGCGTGCCCGGGCCGCGGGTAGATCTGTCCGACAAACGCATAGTCCGTCGCGTTGATGTCTTTCCCGCCGAGGATCGGCTTGCCGTCCTTAGTGATCGAGCCGGGCAGCTGGTAGCACATGATCGATGTCTGGTCGGCGGGCGTGGCCATGATGCTACTTTCGCTGAGCGGCGTGAGGACTTGCTGGTCGACCTGCTGCTTGCTCCAGCCCTGTGTCGCGAGAAAGTAAGCGTAGGCCTTGGCCTTGTCGATGCGCGCAACAAGCGCCTTGCGCATGTGCTCGTGAGGGAAGCCGAGCGTGTGTCCCGCCTCGTGCCGCACGACGCGTTTGTACTCGGATTCCGGCGTGTTCATCGTGAAGCTCTGCAGATTCATTGTCGGGCGGTTTGTCGGAATGAGCAGAACGTCGGTGCCGAGGTAGGACCAGTAGCCGCCTGACCCCCGCGAGATGCGAACCTGGCCGGTGCCCTGCGTCTCGACGAAGCTGATACCTCCCGTTCTCGTCCAGGCGTTCAGGTGGCTGATGATCCGGGCGCGGAGATCGGCCGGCGTCGAACCCATGAAGCTCACGGTCAGCCGGCGCGGCATCGGGCCCCAGTACCTAGAGGTCAGGACAGCGATGGCCAGTGGGTCCAATGGGGCACCCGCCCCCAGCGCACTGGCAGCCATCATCGGCGCATTCACCGGGTTGATCCGGCATGCGTTCTCCGCCGCCCTAAGCAACAGCCTCTTGGGAACTTCTTTCAGCGTGCAAGCGGGAGTATCGCCCGTCGCATCTTCCGAGCCGCTATCTTCCTCCTCGTCACGCTCTGTATAGTCGTCGCCATTCACGGCGGCGCCTGCAAGTTCGGCTATCCTTGCAAGAACTTCGCGAAGCCGTTCATCACTTTTACTCATGGCGTGTTCTCCTTGTTCAGACGTTGTTTGAGTTAGCTACTCCTCCTGATTTCATTGCCCACGATCCGGCATCTCGACACCGCGAGACGGATCGGCGAGAAGATTCGCCGGACTGCGTCTATCGCGGTAGTGCTCGAGCAGCTCGTTCAGCAGCGGGTCTGCCGGATCCTTTGACGAGGCGAACCAGGCGGAGCCGATGTCAAAGCCCTCGACACGGGGCTGGAACAGCACCGCAAGGCCTGGGTCGACCGCACCGACCCGCAGCCGGCGAAGCGGCGGATCACGAGGGAACGCTTGCACGAGCCCCTCCCTCTACATCTGGGAGCAGTGTGCGTCTTTCTATGTATCCCGTCAATTGCATTGGGCGGGAGCCCGGTGGACGCGAAATCCCTTTCCCGCGGGCAAAAATTCCAGTTGCGGTTGGCGCCAATGTGCCGCGACACCACGCGACGTTCCTCGCCCACTTCGCCCGGAACCGAGACCTCGTACGGCGCCTTCTTTAGAGCTCGCGTAGCGTGAGGTATCAGCCTCGGTTGCGGTGCCGAAACGCGAATAACCGGTTCGGGCCCTTTGCCGCTGGTAAGCCGTCTAGTAGAATGGCTTCCTTCCGGAGCCGTTCAGCGGAGCAGAATATGCCCGAGGCCACTGCAGCGTCGCGCCTGATCTTGCGCACCGCGATGCCGCTCAACGCCGAGGCGCCGCTGCCGCTCCTCGTCGGCATGAATGTCACCCCGCTCTCCGCCTTCTTCATCCGCACGCACGGCAACGTGCCGCGCCTCGACGCGAAGACCCACCGCCTGGCGGTCACCGGGCGGGTCGAAAGACCGCTCTCCCTCTCGCTTGACGATCTGAAGCGCGATTTCCCGCAGCGAGAACTCGCCGCGACGCTGCTCTGCGCCGGCAACCGCCGCGAGGAGCTGAACGAAGTCGGCGCGGTCGCCGGCACCGGCTGGGAGCAGGGCGCCATCGGCAACGCCGAATGGACGGGCGTCAGGCTCGCCGACATTCTGGCGCGCGCTGAATGCGGCGACGGCGACCTGCATGTCGCCTTCGTCTCAGCGGACGAGATTCTTCGCGGCGACGCCAAGACGTTCTTCGGCGGCTCGATTCCGCTCGCCAAGGCGCTCGCCCGCGAGGTGCTTATCGCCTACGCGATGAATGGCGAGCCGCTCACCGCCGAGCACGGATTTCCGCTGCGTGTCGTCGTGCCGGGCTATATCGGCGCGCGCAGCGTCAAATGGCTGACCGGACTGATCGTCCAGGACCGGCCGTCCGACAATTACTTCCAGCAGCACGATTACCGGCTGCTGCCGGTCGATACGGACCTGGCGAGCGCGGACGGCAGCGGCGGCGTCGAGCTGGGGGAATTGCCGGTGAACTCGGCGATCCTGTCGCCGCCGGACGGCGCGGAGGTCCCCAGCGGAACGCTGCTCGTCCAGGGCTACGCCATCGTCGGCGGCGGGCGGACGATCGGCCGCGTCGACGTTTCGGCGGACGGCGGGGCCACTTGGCAGACGGCCGACATCGACCGCCAGGGTCCATGGGCCTGGGCCCTGTGGAAGGCGGAAGTGAACGTCGCCCCCGGCCCGGCCGAGCTCATCGTGCGGGCTTTCGATTCCGCTGCCCAAACCCAGCCGGAGAGCCTGGAGACGGTGTGGAACTGCAAGGGCTACATGAATAACGCCTGGCATCGTGTCGCGGTGACCGTGACTTAGCGTGACGATCTCCTTCGTGCTGCTCCACCTGGCGTTCAGCGTCACTTGCAGGCGGGGCGTCCGGGGATCTGAGCAGCCCGCCAACCACCGTCCCGGGTGACGACCGCATCCGCCGCACGGCTCATCCCTTGAAACTGTCCTTGCGGGTGCGGAGCTCAGCAAAGACGTCGGCCGGCTCCGCACCGGCCAAGCTGAGCTTCTGCATCAGCTTCGGGTCGTCCGCCCGCAGGAACGGGTTCGTCGCTTTCTCCCGGCCGATCGTGGTGGGGAGCGTCGGCTGCCCGGCGGCGATGAGGCGCTCCACTTCCGCCATGCGCTCGCGAAGCGCCGCATTGTCGGGATCGACGCTGATGGCGAACCTGGCGTTGGCCAGCGTGTATTCGTGGCCGCAATAGAGCCGCGTCTCGTCAGGCAAAGCCCGGAGCCGCAGGATCGATTCCCACATCATCTTGTGCGTGCCTTCGATCACCCGGCCGCAGCCAAGCGAAAACATGGTGTCGCCGACGAAGACCAGCTTCTGCTCCGGCACATGATAGGAGACATGGTCCAGGGTGTGGCCGGGTGTCGCCAGGACGTCGAACCGTGCGCCGGCCCAGTCAAATGCATCGCCGTGCTTCACCTGGCGGCCGTACATGCCGGTCTCGTGGGCGCTCTTCTCCGGCCCGATCACCTCGCAATCATAGGCCGCCTTCAGGGCCGGAATGCCCTGGATGTGGTCCAGGTGCTTGTGGGTGACGAAGATGTGCGAGAGTCGCCAGCCGCGGTCCTGGGCCTGCTTCATCACGGCATCGGCGTCGGGCGCGTCGATTGCGGCGGTCGCGCCGCTCTCCGGATCGTGGACGAGCACGCCGAAATTGTCGGATCGCGCGGTGAACTGGACCACTTCGAATTCTGACATGGTTCGACTCCGCATCGTTGGCTTCCCGCTTTATAGGCCACTAGCAAAGACGGGCGAACTCCTCGCGTCTCGACCGCATCCGCACCGCCGTGAAATAATGCCGGCATGAACCTCGACGTGGTCGATATCCGCGACTTCTATGCCGGCCCGGTCGGCCGCATGGTGGCGCGGCACCTGGAGCCGGTGATCGCCGCCCTGGTCCGCGTCGATGCGTCGACGCGCGTCCTTGGCTTCGGCTTTGCCACACCCTACCTCGGCTCGATGCACGGCGCGGAACGCGTGCTCGCCTTCATGCCGGCCGCACAAGGGGTGATCGACTGGCCTGCCGGCGGCGAATCGGCCACGGCGCTGGTGGAAGAAGATTCGCTGCCGCTGCCGGATTCCAGCATCGACCTCGTCATCCTCGTCCATTCCCTGGAGATGTCGCAGCGTCCGCATGCGCTGATGTTCGAGCTCAGGCGCGTGCTGACCGGCGGCGGCCGCCTCGTCATCGTGGCACCCAACCGGCAAGGGCCCTGGGCGCGCTCCGATATCTCTCCGTTCGGCTTCGGCCGGCCCTATTCGCGCGGCCAGCTCAGAAGCCTTTTTGCCGAAGCGGGCTTCGAGGCGGAGGCCTGGACGACGGCGCTGCACATGCCGCCCTTCGCGTCGCGGCCGATGCTTGGCGCCGCGCCCGCGCTGGACCGGATCGGCCGGGTGGCCTGGCCGGCCTTTGCCGGGGTGATCGTCGTCGCCGCGGTCAAGCGGAATGTGCAGGGGATCACGGTGCGGGTCCGGCCGCAGCTGGCGCCGGCGCTCCGGCCAGCCTTCGGTCCGCCAGCTGGGGCGATCGGCTACCGCCGCGACAACAAGAACACCGCCTGATCGGCGATCAGGTTCCACAGGCTGAGCGGCAGGGAACGGTTCAGCGTGCGGCCGCTGCCGTAGAGGCCCACCGCGGCCTCGATCCGGGCATCGATCTCCTCGATGAGGTTGACGAAGTCGCGCAATGTACAAAAGTGAATGTTGGGCGTGTTGTACCAGCTATAGGGCAGGTCCTCGGTGATCGGCATCCGCCCGTTCAGCACGAACTGGCCGCGGATCCGCCAATGGCCGAAATTGGGGAACGACACCACGACCTTGCGGCCGATCCGCAGGAGCTGTTCCAGGACGGTGCGGGGATTGTGGGTCGCCTGCAGCGTCTGGCTCAGGATGACGAAGTCGAACGCGTCGTCGGGATAGGTGGCGAGGTCGTGGTCGGCGTCGCCCTGAACGACCGAGAGGCCGCGCGCCACCGCCTCATTGACGCCCTTCTGCGACAGCTCGATGCCGCGCCCGTCCGCCTGCTTCACCTCTTCGAGGAGCTGCAGCAGCGCGCCGTCGCCGCAGCCGACATCCAGGACGCGCGCCCCCGGCGCGACGAAGCTGGTGATGACCTTAAGGTCGATCCGCTCCCGGTCCGACGCCATCGTCCTGAGCTGCATGTCGGTCATCTGACGCCCCGCCGGCGCGCGGCGGCTGAAAGAAAGCCGCCGATCGTGGCAAACAGCTCCGGCTCGTCGAGGAGGAAGGAATCGTGGCCGCGGTCGGTCTCGATCTCGACGAAGGAGACGTTGGCCGCAGCGGCGTTCAGCGCGTGAACGATTGTGCGGTTCTCGGATGTCGGGAACAGCCAATCGGAGGTGAAGGACACGACGCAAAAACGCGTTCGCGAGCCGCGGAAGGCATTGGCCAGCACGCCCCCGTAATCCTCCGCGAGGTCGAAGTAGTCCATCGCCCGCGTCATGTAGAGGTAGGAGTTCGCGTCGAAGCGGTCGACGAACGCGAGGCCTTGATAGCGGAGGTACGATTCGATCTGAAAATCCGCGTCGAAGCCGAAGGTAAGCTTCGTCCGGTCCTGCAGCTGGCGGCCGAATTTCTTGTGCAGCGCCTCCTCGGAAAGATAGGTGATGTGGGCGGCCATGCGCGCCACGGCGAGGCCCTTACGCGGGCTTTTGCCCAGCTCGGCATATTTGCCCATGCACCATTCCGGATCGGCCATGACCGCCTGACGGCCGACTTCGTGGAAGGCGATGTTTTGCGAGGAATGGCGGGCCGCGCAGGCGATCGGCACGGCGGCGAAGACGCGATCCGGGAAGCTCGCCGCCCATTGCAGCACCTGCATGCCGCCCATCGAACCGCCGATCACAGCGAGCAGCGTATCGATGCCGAGCCGATCGACCAGCATCGCCTGGGCGCGCACCATATCGCGAATGGTGATGACGGGGAGATCGAGCCCATAGGGCCTGCCGGTCTTCGGATCCGTCGAGGCGGGTCCGGTCGTTCCCATACAGCCGCCGAGCACGTTGGCGCAGATGATGAAGTAGCGGTCGGTGTCGATCGGCAGGCCCGGGCCGACCATCAACGACCACCAGCCCGGCTTAGCCGTTACGGGATTGACGCTGGCGACGTGCTGGTCGCCGGTCAGCGCGTGGCAGATGAGAATAGCGTTGGACTTGTCGGCATTGAGCGTGCCGTAGGTCTGATAGCCGATCTGGAACGGCGCCAGAGACACGCCGGCGTCGAGCGGCAGCGGCTCGTCGGCTGCGAAGCGCGCGACGGGGCTCGCCGGCCTGTCGGCCTGCGAGCGCGCCACCTCCTCGACTTCGCCGATCCGCGTGTCCACGCGCTGCATGAAGTCGTCCAATCAGCACCGACGTAACCTCAGGGCTTCAAAGGCCGCCGTCCCCGGAGTGTCAATGTTTTCTTTGCGTTCGATTGGGTCGGCGGCTAAGCACCGGGCGCACGGGGGAATGCGCGACGAGGGCTGAGATGGACAAAGCGGCGCCCGATCCGCTGACGGCGATCCGGAATCACATCGATATCATCGATGCGGAGATGCACCGCCTCTTGATCGACCGCTCGGGCGTCATCGCAGAGCTGATCCATCTCAAGGGCCTCAGCAAGCCCGGCGCCGCCTTCCGGCCCGACCGCGAGGCCGACATGATGCGCCGGCTTGTCCTGCGTCACGAGGGCGACCTACCGCTCGTCACCGTCGAACACATCTGGCGCGAGATCATCACCACTTTCACCGCCATGCAGGCGCCGTTCGGCGTGGCCGCCGGCCCGGCGGAGGATCCGCTCGCCATGCGCGACGCGATCCGTTTCTATTTCGGCTTCTCCGTTCCGGTGACGAATTGCGCGACGGCCGAAGCGGCGATCGCCCGCGTCGCCGCCTCGGGCCAGGATATCGCCATCGTCGCCGCCGCCGAGCAGGGCCGCTGGTGGGAAGCGCTTGCCGGTGCGCGCACACCAAAAATTCTGGCAAAGCTGCCGTTCATCGAAATCTCCGACCGGCCCGCCAATTTCCCGGCCTACGTCGTCGGGCCCCCGCTGAAGGAATTCGTGCTGCCCGACATCCGCGTCTTCGCCATGGCGGATGCGGTGGGCCTCGAACCGGCGATCCTCTCGCATGGCGGGGCGATCGTCAGCCGCGCCGGGGACGAAATTCTGGTCGAGCTGCCGATCGCGGCGACGCTCGACGACATCGCGTCGGAAGCAGGGCAGCCCCCCGAAAACGTCCGGGAATGCGGCGGCTTCCACCAGCCGATCCGCCAAGTTGCGAATCGCGTGGCGTAAAAAGGCCGGTACAACGAGCTCCCGATGACGATTTCCGCAAGACCCCAGCCCCGAGCCGGCGTGCTCGACATTGCCGCCTATGTGCCCGGCGACGACCGCAGCAGGGCGGCAAGAATCTTCAAGCTGTCGTCGAACGAGACGCCGCTCGGCCCAAGCCCGGTTGCGGTGGAGGCGTACCGAGCGAACGCCGACCGACTGCACGTCTACCCCGAAGGCTCCGCCGTCATCCTGCGCGAGGCAATCGCCCGCGCCTCCGGGCTCAATCCGGATCGCATCGTCTGCGGCAACGGCTCCGACGAGCTGCTGACGCTCCTCGCCCAGACGTATCTCTCGCCGGGCGACGAGGCGATCTTCACGGAGCACGGTTTTCTCATCTACCGAATCGCCATCCTTGCTTCCGGGGCAACACCCGTCGTGGCGCCGGAGACGGAGCATACGGCGGATGTCGACGCGATCCTCGCCGCCGTGACGGCCAAGACTCGCCTCGTCTTTCTCGCCAACCCGAACAATCCGACCGGCACTTACCTTCCCTTCAACGAAGTGAAGCGGCTGCATGCCGGGCTGCCCAGGAATGTGCTTCTGGTCCTCGATGCGGCCTATGCGGAATATGTCCGCCGCAACGACTATGCGAGCGGGGTGGAGCTTGCCGGCGAGGCGGAGAACGTCGTGATGACGCGCACCTTCTCCAAGATTTTCGGGCTCGCCAATCTCCGCATTGGCTGGGCCTACGGTCCGGCTTCCGTCATCGATGCGCTGAACCGCACGCGCGGCCCGTTCAACGTCACCGGTCCGGCGCTCGCGGCTGGCACGGCGGCGATCGCCGACCGGGCGCACATGGAGCGGGCGGTCGCCCACAATGCCGAATGGCTCAGTTGGCTGACGGAGCAGGTCACCGCGCTTGGGCTGAAGGTGACGCCAAGCGTCGGCAATTTCCTGCTGATCCATTTCCCGGACGCGCCCGGACTGGGCGCTGCGGAAGCCGACGTCTTCCTGCGCGACCGCGGGCTGGTGCTGCGGCGGGTGGCCGGCTACGGCCTGCCAAACGCCCTCCGCATGACGGTCGGCAGCGACGAGGCCAACCAGGCGTTCATCGCGGCGCTTGCCGATTTTCTCGGCCGCGCTGCCTGACATGGCCGGGACGTTCGATCGCCTTGCGCTGATCGGCATCGGGCTGATCGGCTCCTCCATCGCCCGCGGCGCCCGGCAGTCGGGGCTCGCGCGGGAAATCGTCGTGCAGAGCCGGCGCGCCGAGACCGTCGCGGAAGCCGAGCGCCTGAAACTCGGCGACCGCTATACGACCAGCGCGGCCGAGGCGGTGGACGCCGCCGATCTCGTCATCGTCTCGATCCCCGTCGGCGCTTGCGGCGCCGTCGCGGCGGAGATCGCCCCGGCGCTGAAGGCAGGCGCGATCGTGTCGGACGCCGGCTCGGTGAAAGGCTCGGTCATCCGGCAGATGCAGCCGCATCTCCCAGCAAACGTACATTTCGTGCCGGCGCATCCGGTGGCGGGAACGGAGCATTCCGGGCCGGCAGCCGGCTTCGCCGAGCTCTTCCAGGGCCGCTGGTGCATTCTGACCCCGCCGGCCGGCACGGATCCGGAGGCGGTGGAGGCCGTCCGCGCATTCTGGGAGGCGCTCGGCGCCGAGGTCGAGCTGATGGACGCCGATCACCACGACCTCGTGCTGGCCATCACCAGCCACGTGCCGCATCTGATCGCCTATAACATCGTCGGCACTGCGGCCCATCTGGAACAGGTGACGCAGTCGGAGGTGATGAAGTTCGCCGCCGGCGGCTTTCGCGACTTCACCCGCATCGCCGCGTCCGACCCGACCATGTGGCGCGACGTGTTCCTGCACAACCGCGAAGCCGTGCTCGAGATGCTCGGCCGTTTCTCTGAGGATCTCACGGCGCTGCAGCGGGCGATCCGCTGGGGCGAGGGCGACGCGCTGTTCGAGCTGTTCACCCGCACCCGGGCGATCCGCCGCGGCATCATCGAGGCGGGCCAGGAGACCGCCGCGCCCGACTTCGGCCGGCCGCACAAGCTCTGAGGGGTAGCGCCGTCCCCCTCCGCCCCCATATGAGCGGGGCATGTTAAGGAGAGGTGCTGATGCAACCCCGACATCCCGGAATGCAGTGCCCCGTCTGCCACGTCGATCTCACCATGGCGGACCGGCAGGGAATCGAAATCGACTATTGTCCGAAATGCCGGGGCGTCTGGCTCGATCGCGGCGAACTGGACAAGATCATCGAACGGGCTGCGCCCTCGGAACCGCCGCCGCAGCAATACCGGCCGGAGCCGCCGCGGCCGGGTCCCGATTACGGGCGTGACCGCTACTACGATGACGACGACCACCACAAATACGGCTATGGCAACCGGCGTAAGCGCAAGTCGCTGCTTGGCGAGATCTTCGATTTCGACTGAGCGCCGGCCGCCGGCCGGCTAAAGCTTCAGCCGGGGGAGGTCTGCCTCGAACATCCCGACCTTCGCCCGCCCGCGAGTGATCTCCACGACGAGCTCGCTCGCCGGCTCGCCGTCCAGTTCCGTCGGCCGGCCGAAGGCCAGCATCGCGCCGGCTACGGCATTGCCCATCTTCTGCGCATCTGCCGGCAAGGCGGCAATGAAGGCGCCTAGCCCTTCCGCCCCGGCCAGGCGGATGGTGATGGTTCCGTCCAGGATGCCTTCGGCATCCGCTGCGATGTCGCCGTCCGCCTGCAGCTTCGCTTCGCCGTTCTCGAGCGTCACCTTGATATCCCGGGCGGATAGCGGCGCCTGCAGCGCCGCCCGGCCGGAGAGCAGGGCCCGCGGCGCGACGGATAGAAGCGCCGCCACGCTCCCGTCGAGCGGCGGATAGGCCGTTCCGTTCACCGTAAGCTCAAGCCGGTCGAAGGAGAGATCGGCGATCGATCCGCCGTCCTCCAACGGAGCAAGCATTCCGTCGGCGCGTTCCGCCTTTACCGCCCCGGCGGGAATGCTCGCGGTTAAATCCGCCGCGTCGAAGCCAACCTCGCGCGGCCCGTTCACCCCGATCCCGACCTGGACGGCGGCCTCGCGCCAGCTGAACTCGGCAGGGCCGGGGACGAGCGGCGATCGGACATCGGCCGGCGCGTCGAATTCGATGCGCGCGGTCCGCGGCGCAAACACCGATACGCCGCCCCTCATACCGGCCAAAATCGCCGTGCTGCCGCTCCGCGGTTCGACGATCTCCGTTTCGGCGCAAGCCATGCGCAACGTGAAGGGAAAGCCGATAATGTCGCGGCCCTCGCATCGAACGCGGATGCCGCGCTCCTCCAAGCCGGCCAGCACGTCGGCGGATTTCTGTTCGGCCCAGGCGGCCAGCAGGAACCACCCAGCCGTCCAGGCTATCGCCAGGACTGCGAGGATCAGCACGAGGACGATGGCGAGACGGCGCATGGTTGAAGAACTCTGAGCTCCAGGCCCGCAAATCGGCCAGTGGCACGCGAGCCTGTCCAAACAGGAATGCGATCCATGACCAATTCATCGGTGTTCGGCTACAGATGGCGAATCAATCGGACTCCTGGATCGGCACCCCCGGCCCCGATCCTCGGCAGAGGACGGCGCGGGCGCGGCGGCCGCTCATGTGGCAGGCCGCGCGTCAGTCCTGGTCACAGCCGACAAGCCTGGAGTAGCGCTCCCGGCTGTTGGAGAGATGCCACCGCATCGCGGCTTGCGCTTCAACTGTGGATCGGGCGCGGATCGCAGCGAGGATTTGTCGATGCTCCGCCTGGATCGCCGCGAGATAGCCGCGTGGATCGGGCATGGCGATGCGAACGCTCTGGCGCGGTATGATGAACCGCCCCAGAAACTCCAGGAAGCTGGAGAAATGCGGGTTGCCGGTTGCCGCGGCGATCCCGCGATGGAAGGCGAAATCCT
Source organism: uncultured Alphaproteobacteria bacterium (assembly GCA_963846475.1). Taxonomy (GTDB): domain Bacteria; phylum Pseudomonadota; class Alphaproteobacteria; order Rhizobiales; family Afifellaceae; genus DASWJZ01. Next base: position 2,629,890 of record CAWJVZ010000004.1, read on the forward strand.
CGGCCACAGCGAGATCCCCGCCACCGATGGCGCGATCGAATGTCTCGAGTGCCGCCTCAATCGCTTCGATGTTCGCGGCCGTCGCCCGCTCCGCCGCAAGCCCCGCGGCCTCGGTCTCCACGCCGGTGCGGAGCTCCATCACCTGCAGAACCTCGGCGATGGAGCGCAGACCTCCCGGGGCGATGCGGAAGGGGCGCAGCCGCATGTCGTCGGCCACGAAGGCGCCGACCCCCTGGCGCGTGATCACCAGTCCCTCGGCGCGGAGCGCCGCAACCGCCTCGCGCACCACCGTGCGGCTAACGCCGAGCGAGGCGATCATGTCCTGCTCGGTCGGCAGGCGGTCGCCAGGCCGCAGCTTCCCGCTGCCGATGTCCGACCTGATACGTTCCACCACTTCATAGGCGAGGCCGCGTGACGGGGCGATCCGCGCGAACCCGGAGAAATCCCCGACCTTGGTGGAAGCCGAACTTGACACAGAGGGCACCTGTGCTTGTATGGTCATCATATGACAAGACGGGTTAACATGCCCGCATCGAGACGGTCAATTGACGCCCACGGGAGGTAAGAATGAACACAAGACGCCTGATATATGCCGCGTTCGGCGCCCTCGCTGCTATCGGCCTGACGCTCGGCGGCGCCGCCGCGCAGGACAAGCTGGTGCTGAAATCGGCCGACGTGCACCCGACCGGCTATCCGACCGTGGCGGCGGTGGAATCCCTAGGCAAGAAGCTGGAGGAGGCGACCGACGGCCGGCTTTCCGTCCAGGTCTATCCGTCCATGCAGCTCGGCGGCGAGAAGGAGTTTCTCGAGCAGGCGCAGGTCGGCGCGCTCGCCATGGCGCGGGTCAGCGTCGGCGTAATGGGGCCGATCGTGCCGGAGCTGAACGTCTTCAACTTGCCATACGTGTTCCGCGACGTCGAGCACATGCACAAGGTGATCGACGGCGAGATCGGCCAGGAGCTGCTGCAGAAGATCACCGACCATCCGACGGCGGGGCTCATCGGGCTCGCCTGGATGGATGCCGGCCAGCGCAACATCTACAACAGCGAGCGGCCGGTGGCGAAGATGGAGGATTTGGCGGGCCTGAAGATCCGCTCGATGGGCAATCCGATGTTCGTCGACATGGTCAACGCGATGGGCGCCAATGGCGTCGCCATGGGCTATGACCAGCTGATCAACGCCATGCAGACGGGCGTTGTGGACGGCGCGGAGAACAATTATCCGAGTTACGCGACCGGCCAGCACTACAATTACGCCAAGTACTACTCGACGACCGAGCACCTGATGATCCCGGAGATCCTGGTGTTCTCCAAGAAGGTCTGGGAGACGCTGACGCCCGAGGACCAGGCGCTGATCAAGAAGCTCGCCCAGGAGGCGCAGCAGGAGCAGCGCGAGCTGTGGAAGGCCAAGGAGCAGGAATCGCTGGACGACATGAAGGCGCACGGGGTCGAGATCGTCGAGGTCTCGGCCGAAGAGAAGAAGCGCTTCCAGGATGCCATGAAGCCGGTCTGGGACAAATACGGCGCCGAGCACGCTGCGATGCTGGAGCGCATCCAGGCGGTGCAATAGGAGAGTCGCAAAAGGGCCGACGCTTATGAGAAGCGATCGGCCCTCCCACCCTCAATATCGTCATTGCCGGGCTTGAGCCGGCAATCCATTCCGCTGCGGTAGGGACAGTCTCCGGCGCGACGGATGGATCCCTTGGTCAAGCCATGGGATGACGACTGTTTAAGGCGCCTGAAGGGGAGGCGGAGATGCTTGCGGCCTACATCCGCGCCATGGATGCCGTCCAGCGCGGCTGCATGATCGTCGCCGGCGCCTGCCTCGTCATCATCACGCTCATCATCCCATGGGGGGTGTTCACCCGCTACGTGCTCGGCATCGGCTCGTCGTGGCCGGAGCCGCTCGCGGTCCTCCTGATGATCTGGTTCTCGTTCCTGTCGGCGGCGATCTGCTACCGCGAGAACCTGCACATCGGCATCTCCATCCTGCCGAACGCGCTTTCCGGCTGGCGCCGCACGGCCCTCGGCGTGCTGGTCGAGCTGCTGATGGCCGCTACGAACCTGTTCATCCTGATCTATGGGATCCGCCTGGTGAAGACGACCTGGTACCAGGTCATCGCCGATTTCCCGATCGTTTCAACAGGTCTGTCCTATCTCCCTGTTCCACTCGGCGGCGCGATCGTGCTGCTCTTCGTCATCGAGCGGCTCTGGCGGGGAACCCTTTTCGGCTCGCCGGCTGAGGGCGCCATCAGCCGGATCGCGCTCGAATAGGGCGGCGGCGATGGACATCTTCATCCTGATCGCCGGGTTCGGCCTGTTCTGCGCGCTCGGCATGCCGGTCGCCTATGCCTTGGGCCTTGGCGCAATCTGCGCCGCGCTGTGGATCGACCTGCCGCTCGAAGCCGTCATGCTCAAGGTTTCCGACGGCACCGACGACTTCGCGCTTCTGGCCATCCCTTTTTTCATTCTGGCCGGCGCCATCATGGGCGAGGGCGGCATGGCCGAGCGCCTCGTCAACCTCGCCAAGATCTTTGTCGGCTTCATCCGCGGCGGGCTGGCCCTGGTCAACATCCTGGCCTCGGCGTTCTTCGGCTGCATCTCGGGGTCGTCGGTCGCCGACACCGCTTCGATCGGCTCCGTGATGATCCCGCAGATGGTCAAGGAGGGCTATCCGCGGCTTTTCGCGGTCAACGTGACAGTCGCCGGGTCGCTGCAGCCGCTGCTGATCCCGCCCTCGCACAACGCGGTCATCTACTCGCTGGCGGCGGGCGGCTTCATCTCGATCGGCGACCTCTTCCTCGCCGGCGCCATACCCGGGCTGCTGCTCGGCCTGTCGCTGATGGTGCTCTGCCTGATCATCGCTCGACGCAACAATTTTCCCAAGGGCAAGCCCGTGGCTCCGCGCGAGGCCGTGACGATCGCCATCCAGGCGTTCTGGGGCCTGCTCACGGTCTTCATCATCCTGGGCGGCATCTTGGGGGGCGTGTTCACGCCGACGGAATCGGCGGCCGTCGCCTGCATCTATGCCTTCATCATCACCATGTTCGTCTATCGCGACTACAAATGGAGCGAGCTGCACCTCCTGGTCGGCCGCGTCGTGCGCACCGTCGGGATGGTGATGATCCTGATCGGCTTCTCCGTCGCCTTCGGCTATATGATGGCGATCCTGCAGGTGCCGCGGCATGCCGCCGACTTCTTCCTCTCCGTCGCCGACGACAAATACACGCTGCTGCTGCTCATCAACATCATCCTCTTGGTGCTCGGCACCTTCATGGACTTGGCGCCCATGCTGCTGATCTGCACGCCGATCTTCCTGCCCATCGTCATGAAGTTCGGCGTCGACCCCGTCCATTTCGGCATCATCATGATCCTCAATCTCGGCATCGGCCTGCTGACGCCGCCGGTCGGCCCGACCTTGGCGGTCGGCTGCGCCATCGGCAAAGTGTCGATGGAAGCCGTGTCGAAGAGCATCATGGTATTCTACATTCCGATGCTGATCGTGCTGCTGCTGGTGACCTATGTGCCGGCGCTGTCGCTGTGGCTGCCAAGCCTGTTCAGCTCCTGAATTCGCGCTGCCATCCCCGAGGATGAACCGCCTCAATCGTAGGGGTAGGCTGCGTAGCTGTAAGGCACCTGAATGTAATCCAGCGAGCGGCGGCCAGCTCGACCGATCCTCGTATCGCGCACCGATGGCCAGCCGAAGAGAAGTTCGCCCATGTTCACCCCCACGCCCACGTAGAGCTCGCGGCGGCGCTCCTCTCCTTCGTTCTGCTCCTGCAGAGTGAAGCCGCGGGCATAGTAGCCGGTCTGCAGCTCGAAAAAGCGCAGCGGCGATTCTTCCAGGTTCTCGAAACCTGCAAGCGTGAGCGCCAGCACATACTTCTGGCCGGCATAGTCGGAATGCGGCTTGAAATTATCGTCGTCGCTGCCGGAGGGAAGGTATTCCAGGCGGAAATCGATCTTGTCGCGCATCCCCGGCACGGTATTGCGCACGTAGGAAAAACCCGCGCCGAGCGAGTTCATCACCATGTCTTGCCAGGCAAAGCCGTGGCCGGAATAGCCGTCGAGGATCTCGACGGTCGTCATAACTCCCATGGCCAGCCCGACGGCCGTCAACTCTGCCCATTGCGGGTCGTCGGCGTTATTGCGGATCGCGTCCGTGAAGATGTCGGTCAGCAGGTAGGTGCCGAAGGCGTGGCCGAGCTTGTCCATGCCGCCGTTGAAGGTGTCCTCGCCGAAGAAGCCTTCATCCGCGAAGTGAAACTCTTCGCTGCCCCAATCCCAATCCATGATGCCGATGGCAAACGTTGTGGCGAAGATGCCGCCCGTCAGCCACGGAATGGAGGAGACGTGCTCGGCAGCCGTATTGAACCCGTAGGGCTCGGTATGGCCGGAGAACAAATACTCGCTGGACGGAGCATAGAGGTCAGGGACAGGCGGAGCGAGCGCGGCCGCCACGCCCGGCGCGGCTTCTTCGGCCGAGGCGGCCGCCGCGATGAGACCGGCGCAAGCGACCGCGCAGGCAATAAACCCCTTCATACTCAGCCGCCTCGCTCCGAGATCTTCAGCAGAGCAGAATTGCACACTTTTTTGGTGGCCGCGATGCAACACATGCGCCTGTTTGCGTGCAAGCCGCGCGCTCCCCTCAAAAACGTCGCCGGCCGCGATTGCCCTCTCGGTGGCTCAAAAAAGCGGCGCGAAAAAACGACCTGGTCCGGATTCTCGTTTGAGCAAAAGCGTCACTGTTCGTTGCGCACGCGAACCGCAGTTCGAACACACCACGATTGACAGCCCCTCCTGACAGGCAGAGCTTTCCGGGGTCGTCGGACCGCATGGGAGATTGTCGTGAGAACTTTCCTTGTCGTAGCCGCCCTGGCGGTGGGTCTGTCCCCGGCGCTTGCCGAGCAGCCGCAGCAGGCCATGGTGAATGCCAACGAGGTGCAGTGGAAGGACGCTCCACCCATCCTGCCAAGTGCGCAGATCTCGGTGCTTTACGGCGACCCAGCCAAAGAGGGCGTGTTCGTGATGCGCCTAAAATTTCCGGCGAACTACAGAGTTCCACCCCACACGCACCCTGTCGATGAGATCGTCACCGTCATCTCCGGTGAGTTCAACATCGGCATGGGCACAGAGTTCGACGCGGCGCAAAGCAAGCCCTACACCGCCGGGGCCCTCATCGCCATGCCACCTGAGACACCGCACTTCGTCCATACGAACCAGGAAACCGTCGTTCAAATAAGTACCAGCGGCCCTTGGGCGCTGAAATTCGTTAATCCGAACGACAAGGCAGAAGTGACGCAGTAGGACGCGGCAGCAGAAGACGCTTCAGGTCTCTTCTTCCTGCCCAGCGAGCGAGAGGGTAAATTCCAGGAGACTTCTGCGGCGAGCCGGGGTTTCGATCTTCAAATAGTGCCATAGAAGTGCCGGGGCCCCGGGCACCCTCAGCAGCTCCGAAGTCCTCGACTCCACCTTCGTCGTGGCGGCGCCATTGATATGCTGGAGAAAATAGCTCACCGGCACCTGAAGAGCCTGGGAAATCGCAAACATCCGGCCCGCGAGGATTCGGCTGGTGCCATTCTCGTATTTCTGCACTTGCTGGAACGTTACGCCGATGGCCCTGGCGAGGTCGGCCTGGGTAAGGCCCAGCTCCCTTCGCCGGAACCGCACCGCAGTACCAATGTACTCGTCCGTTGGTGTCGGCTTCTTCATGCCGCACCGCCGCGCGGTGTGTCGCTGCCGTCGTTGCCGATCAGGCGATCTGCGGTCCGCCCGTGCTCCCATCGCCGCCGTTCGTCCCTGGTAAATTGGCCATCCGGTCCTCCCCGAGCAGGGCGAAGCGCGTCCGCTCCCGGGTGACTTCGCCGGTCCGGATAGTAAGATGGCTAGGGCTGACGCCAGGCTGACGGCGGATGTCAGCCATCTGTCAGAAGAGGACGACCAGAACCCAGCGGGCTATGAATGCGGACAGGGCGGGAGCACCGGGCGCTAGAGGACCGAGGCGGGCAAAATCGGCTCGCCTGTTTCCCTGCTTGCCGCACTCAACAACAGAAAAGCCCGCCGAAGCGGGTCTGTCAGTAGCTCTTCAGCGAGAGAGAAATTGGAGCGGGCGAAGGGATTCGAACCCTCGACCCCAACCTTGGCAAGGTTGTGCTCTACCCCTGAGCTACACCCGCGTCCCGCCGGCAGGAGCCGGCGGCGCCGTATATGGCTGAAGGTTCTTCGAAATGCAACAGGGCGACTATGGCCACCGGAGGCGCTTTGAGCTCCGGGGCAGGATTGTCGCCATCCGCTGAAGCGGCTACAGGCGGCGTCCGCTCAATCTTCTAAAGGATCCCGCATGCCGGCCAGCCGCGCCGACCTGACCGCCTATCTGGAAAAGCTCGGCATCGAGACCGCGACAGTGGAGCATCCGCCGCTCTTCACCGTCGAGCAGAGCCAGAAGCTGCGCGGCGAGATCGCCGGCGGCCACACCAAGAACCTGTTCCTCAAGGACAAGAAGGACGCAGTCTTCCTGGTCGTGGCCGGGGAGGATGCCGAGGTCGACATGAAAAGCCTGCACAGAACGGATCGGCAGCGCCCGCCTTTCGTTCGGCCGGCCGGAGTTGCTCGCGGAGCTGTTCGGTGTCCTTCCTGGCTCCGTGACGCCGTTCGGCGCCATAAACGATGTCGAACGGCGTGTCACTGTGATCCTCGACGAAGGCCTGATGCGGCATGAGATCCTCAATTTCCATCCGCTGGAGAACACCGCCACGACGACGATCCGGCGCGACGATCTCCTCCGCTTCCTGCGCGCCACCGGACATGAGCCAAAAATCCTGCCGGTGGCCGGCCCGGCACTGCCGGAATAGGGCATTGGAAAGCCGGCGCACGTTCGCCACATAAGGACAGGAATCCGGCAAGCGGAGACGTCATGAGCGCAGCACCTGATCATCGGCAAGGGCGGGAACGGCGCCAGCGCCGGCGGCGGACGCCGACCTGATCAAGGAAACGACGACGCAGAACTTCCGCGCCGACGTGCTGGACGCGTCGCGCAGCGTGCCCGTGCTGGTCGATTTCTGGGCGCCCTGGTGCGGGCCGTGCAAGCAGCTGACGCCGATCCTGGAGAAGGCGGTCACGCCGGCCAAGGGCAAGGTGCGGCTGGTCAAGATGAACATCGACGATCACCCGCAGATCGCCGGCCAGCTCGGCATCCAGTCGATCCCCGCGGTGATCGCCTTCAAGAACGGCCAGCCGCTCGACGGGTTCATGGGCGCCCTGCCGGAGAGCCAGGTGACCGCCTTCATCGACCGCGTCGCCGGCCCGACGGGGCCGAGCAGCGCCGACGAGGCTCTGGAGGCCGCCGCCGAGGCGCTGGCCGCCAAGGACTACGCCGGCGCGGCCGTCGGTGTTCGGCGCCGTGCTGCAGGAGCGATCCGGAAAACCTCGCAGCGCTCGGCCGGTCTGGTGCGCTGCCTATGTGGCGCTAGGCGAGCTGGCGCAGGCGCGCGGTCTCCTCGCCGGGCTCACGCCCGGAGCAGGAGAAGGATGCCGCAATCGCGAGCGCCACGCGCCGCGCTCGAGCTGGCGGCGCAGGCGGAAAAGCTCGGCAAGCCGAGCGATCTCGCCAAGCGCGTCTCGAAGCCGATCCGAACGACCACCAGGCCCGCTTCGACCTGGCGCTCGCACTGAATGCGTCCGGCGACCGCGCCGGCGCGGCCGACCAGCTCCTGGAGATCGTCCGCCGCGACCGCACCTGGAACGACGAGGCAGCGCGCAAGCAGCTCGTGCAGTTCTTCGAGGCGTGGGGCGCCAAGGACCCGGCTGCGGTCGAAGGGACGGCAGCGCTTGTCATCGCTGCTTTTCGCCTAAGTTGGTTGACGAGCGCACACTTGGACGGGAACAGCTTGCGTGGCCGTAATGGCTGGCAATCGGCGATATGAGACTGCGGAGGATCTCCCCGCAGAGATCCCGATCTTTCCGCTTTCCGGCGCGCTGCTCCTGCCGAGCGGCCAGCTGCCGCTCAACATCTTCGAGCCGCGCTATCTCGCAATGGTCGATGCGGCCATTGCCGGCGACCGCCTCATCGGCATGATCCAGCCGGCGCTCGACGCATCCGAGCCTTCGCCGCGTCCGCCGCTCTGCTCGGTCGGCTGCGTCGGCCGCATAACCCAGTTCTCGGAGACCGGCGACGGCCGCTATCTCATCGCGCTCGCCGGGATCAGCCGCTTCCGTCTGGTCGGCGGAAATGGAGGCCGGGACCGCCTACCGGCAGTGCCGCATTGCGGTCGACGATTTCCCCGATCTGACGGAGCCGCGCAAGGGCGAGGAGGCGGTCGACCGCGAGGCGCTCCTGCGCACTTTCCGCGCCTATCTGAAGGCGAACGAGCCTGGAGGCGGACTGGGAAAGCGTCAACCGCGCCTCCAATGCCGGCCTGGTGACCGCGCTGTCGATGATGAGCCCGTGGGGACCGGCGGAGAAGCAGGCGCTGCTGGAATCGGCCGACCATGCCGACGCGCGCCAGGACGCTGATCGCCATCACCGAGATCGCGCTGGCAGGCGCGAATGCGCCCGCCGCACCAATACAGTGAGGGAGAGCGAGATGCCGGAACGTTCGGCCCGCAGCGGCAGGTCCGTCGACCCGAAACTCCTGGAAATCCTGGTCTGCCCGGTGACCAAGACGACGCTCGAATATGACCGCGAGCGGCAGGAGCTGATCAGCCGCGCGGCACGCCTGGCGTTTCCGATCCGCGACGGCATCCCGATCCTCCTGGAGGAGGAGGCGCGCCGCCTGGAGGATTAGTCTAAAGCGCTTCGCCAACGCGCAGCTCTGCTTCGACAGACTTAGTCCCACCAAAAGTACCACCAATCGTCATTCAGCAGCTGCGCCGCTAAGGGGGCGTAAGCTCCAGTTCCCTGCCAAACGATATCATTGCAATAGAGGAAGTGTTCACGCGCCAGTTCCATTGCTGCAGCCCGGCTCGCGGGGCGGCGGGTCACCCGAAGGTTCATCACGTCGTGACTCAGCCCGACCAACTCCGTCCCGTATCGAACCTGCCAAGATCGGAGGGCGGCGACGTGATATTCCGGCGGGGGACACGAATTCCATCCTCCCCACTGTAGGAAGGCGGGCACGGCCGCCGGTTCTTGGGTAGGCAGGAGCACTATGTGCACTTTTTCCAACGGCCGGCCGTGCAAGTCCTTGGCCACGGTGAGCCCACCCGAAGACGGCGGATTGCTTGGCCATTCCCCCTCAGCCGGTTCGGAAGACGCGAGACTGTCCTTGATACGCTCGCGAACATCCTGCGTAGACAATTCACGCGCAACTCCATCAGGGCCGACATCAATCATGTTCGGAAACGGGCCACCTTTCTCAAGCAGTTGCCGGGTGAACTCATTTGCGGCTGCTGTCCCCCGAGCGATATGAGCCACGAGATCGTCAGGGTGCTTGAGGCGTTGGGCAATGCGGAGGATCTCATGTGGAGAACGCTGCGAACCGTATTCAAATGATTCAGCGATAAGAGCCAGCTCGTTGTCCCCGCCGACGACAACAGGCCAGCCGCGGTGATGCGCCTTCAGGTCATCGCGAACCGCAAGTGCTTCACCGCCGTTGATTTCGATCCGCTCATAGGGAAATGAGGCGATCAAGCGCGCCTCTGCTTCGGCGCGTATCTGTGCGTAGTCCTTGGAATTCATCGCACCTTCAGGATTGGCCCCGGCGAGCGCACTACCTCCGGCACCTCCCGAGAGCGCCACCGCAATAGCACCTTTTAGGAGAGAACGTCGCTCCAACTTCGGCCCCTTGTCCACTTTTGTGGGGGTCATTCTAACTCCAGATCGCGCGCTTCACATCCTTCGTTCAATATGCGTTTGCTCAGAGCGCCTCGCCCTTGAGAAGCTTCGGCACGTCGCCGCCGAGGCCCGCTGCCTCGCCGATGAACATCGCTTTCAGCCGCGGCAGCCGGTCGACGATGCCGAGGCCGATGTCGCGGATGGCGCGGAGCGGCGCCAAGATCGTTGGAGAAGAGCCGGTTCAACAGGTCGGTCGTGACGCCCATCTGCCAGGTGTCGTAGCGCCGCCACCTCTCGTAGCGCCGCAAGCACGTCGAGCGCGCCGATGTCGAGCCCGAGGCGGTGCGCGTCGACCAGCGTCTCGGCCAGCGCCGCGGCATCGCGGAAGCCGAGATTGAGGCCCTGGCCGGCGATCGGGTGAATGCCGTGCGCGGCGTCGCCGAGCAGCGCGAAGCGCGGCCGCACGAAATCGCGCGCCAGCATCAGGCCGAGCGGATAGGCCTGGCGCGGCCCGTCGAGCTCGATCTGCGCCGAGCCGATGGCCGAAGCGGCGCTCCAGCTCGATCAGGAAGACGAAATCGTCGCTCGGCCATGAGCTTTTCGCGCGTCGTCCTTCCGCTCCGTCCAGACCAGCGAGGAGCGGTTGCCCTTGAGCGGCAGGATGGCGAAAGGACCGCCCGGCAGAAAATGCTCGACCGCGACGCCGTTGTGCGGCCGCTCGTGCCGGACGTTCGCCACGATCGCCGTCTGCGGATAGGTCCAGGTCACCGTCTTGATGCCGGCGAGCGAGCGGAGCCGCGAGCGGATGCCGTCGGCGGCGACGAGCAGCTTGGGCGCGACGTTCCTCGCCCGAGGCGAGCCCGACGAGGACATGTCCGTCGGCGACGTCAAAACTCTCGACGCTCTCCGGCGCCGTCAGCCTGATCCCGGCCGCCGCCGCCGCATCGCGCGAGGCGGCCGCAAGCCGGCTCGTTCGGCACCATGTGCGCGAAAGGCTCGCCGTCGGAAACGTCGCCGTCGAAGGTGAGGAAGACCGGCCGCACCACATCGCCGGTGCGGCTGTCGGTGATCTCCATCGAGAGGATCGGCTGCGCCTCGTCGGCGAGCGCCGACCAGATGCCGAGCCGGCTCGAGCATGCGCCGCGCCGCGGCGGCGATCGCCGAGGCGCGCTCGTCGCGGCGCGCCGCCGTCGGCGGGCTTTGCGTCGACCACCTCGACGGAGAGGTCGGGCGCGCTCCGCGCGATGGCGAGCGCCGCCGCCAGCCCGGCCGTGCCGCCGCCGGCGATCAGGATATCTGGCTCGCGTCGGCCGTCATCGAAAGCTCCCTCGCTTGACTTCGCGGCCGGCTCTGCCGACCGTCCGCCTGCCGCCGCACTGCGCCCGCCCTGGCGGTAGAGGATCTTCATGCCGGACGCCATCGAGAACCTCCTCGGCATCCTCGACCTGGAGCCGCTGGAGCACAACCTCTTCCGCGGTCGCAGCCCGCAGGTCGGCTGGCAGCGCGTCTTCGGCGGCCAGGTGATCGGCCAGGCGCTCGTCGCCGCCACCCGCACCGTGGAGGCCGACCGCAAGGCGCATTCGCTGCACGCCTATTTCCTGCGGCCCGGCGACCCCGGCGTGCCGATCATCTACGAGGTCGACCGCATCCGCGACGGCAAGAGCTTTGTCACCCGCCGCGTCGTGGCGATCCAGCACGGCCACGCCATCTTCTCCATGTCGGCGTCCTTCCAGGTGGAGGAAGCGGGCCTCGACCATCAGATGCCGGCGCCGAAGGTGCCGCCGCCGGAGGAGCTGATCTCCGAGGACGAGCTGAAGCGCACTCTACATGGAGAGCGCCTCGGAGCCGATGAAGGCCTATTGGCGGCGCGAGCGGCCGATCGAGCTCCGGCCCGTCAGCCTGCGCCACTACATGGGCCGCGAGAAGCTGGAGCCGGTGCAGCACGTCTGGTTCCGCGCCACCGGCACGCTGCCCGACGAGGCGGCGATCCACAAATGCGTGCTCGCCTACGCCTCCGACATGATGCTGCTCGACACCTCGCTCTACCCGCACGGCCGCTCCCTCTTCGACCGGGACCTGCAGGTGGCAAGCCTCGACCATGCGCTGTGGTTCCACCGGCCGTTCCGCGCCGACGAATGGCTGCTCTACTCGCAGGACAGCCCGACCGCCTCGGGCGGGCGCGGCTTCAACCGCGGCGCCATCTACACGCCGCGACGGCACGCACGTCGCCTCGGTCGCGCAGGAGGGGCTGATCCGCGTCTGGCCGGAGAAGGCAGCGACATAGCGGCCGCGTGGCTGCCGCGCAGCTGCCGCGTGCGATGTTCGGGTGAAAGAATTCCTGCATGGTCCCGTTGCCATTCGGTTTTCGGCGAAAATGCTCGATGCCGAACATCGCCCGAACATCGCATGCTCTAGAACGAGCAATCGCCGAACCGATCAGAACAACCCATCCTCGCGCGGCTTGCTCGGTTCGGTTGCCGGCGTCGTGCCGGCGAAGCGCCACCGCTCATGCATGCACAGGATCTCAGCGACGGAAGGCGGCGCCCATGCGCCTGGCAGGTCGCTCCACGGTTTCACCGCGGGCGAGGCGCAACATGATGTCGCGGGCCTCGGGATCGTCCTCGCGCGACGCGGCGGTCTCGACGATGGTGCGGCCGCGATCGCCCATCAGGCGGACAATGCCGCGCGCCGCTTCAATCCGCACGCTGTGGTCGGGATCCACCAAGCCCGTTCTGATGAAGAGCTCCAGGTTCTGGCGGCCAGCAATTCCCGCCAAGGCGCTCAGGGCGGCACGCCTGGTGGCCGGATCCTCAGACGAAACGGCCGTCTCGCGCAGTTTGTCGACGGCCGTCCGGTCGGCCGCATAGCTCAGCGCCACGATCTCGCGAACCGAGATCGCGCGTTCCACCTCGGGGTCGAGAGGCTCTGCAGCCGGAGTTCAACTCGGGTTCCGGGTCGCGTCGCTCGACCGCCGGTCCACCGCCGACTACGATTTTTTGGATCGTACGTCCCGCCGACCCGGACGGCAGGCTTTCGCTTCCCGGCCCATGCGGCGCATAGCTGATCACCAGCGACCGGCTGGGAGCGATCCGCTTCAACGCCGCTTCGATGCTGAGCCCGTCGACTGAAACGGGATCGCGCAGGCTGCCGAGATCACCGCGGATCTCCAGCTCGATGCGGGCGATCTCGGCAATTCGCCGCGCGACCTCGGCGACCGAAGAGCCAGCGGGGATGTGCCCGGCGAGGCGGCCGCTCATCGGATCGAGCGTCAAGGCATGGCTTTCGCCGGGCGCCGCCTCGGCGGGGGAACCCGGCGCCGAGAGAGGCAGCGCCGCAATCGCACAGGTGATTGCGGCGCCGATCATCGTCAGAACGCGTCCATCGCGTCATCGTCATGGCTCGCGTAGCGTGCCTACTTCCTCAGATGCGGGCCCTTGAACGACAGGCTGTCCTTGATCGCCTTGAGCCTGTCGGCGTTGCCCTTGTCGGTGCCGCTCACCGCCGACGTGGTCATGGCGAACGTAAGGACGGAGTGCGCCGTCGCGTCGGTCATCTGATCCAAGGCCTGCAAGCTGATGTTGCTGAAATCGTCGCAGGCAAGGTGGTAGCACGGATCGTATTGCTCACCGGCGGTGCCGCCATAGATCGCGACTTCCTCGTCGCTCTTGATCTCCTCGGCGCCGGTGAACAGGCCGCCGGCCGGGATGCCGACGGCGATGAACGGCCCGTAATCCGAACGGCCGTCGAAGGCGGTCGGCTCCGTCTGAAGGCCCTGGCTTGCAAAGTAGTCCAAAAAAACCTGCTCAGCGGTCTTCGAGCCCTGCGGCCCGGCCGTCGCCGTATCCGAGCCGTCGCCGTCATAGACGAAGCGGACGAAATTCGGCGAGCCGATCATGTCGAAGTTCAAATTCACCGCGATGTTCTTGATATCGCGGCTGGTCAGCTGCGAGACGTAATATTCGGATCCCAGCAGACCGCTTTCCTCCGCACCCCACCAGGTGAAGCGAACCTTGTTGACGGGAGCGATCTTGAGCGCGGACATCTCCAGCGCGATCTGGAGGATGGCGGCCGAACCGCTGCCGTTGTCCTGGATTCCCGGCCCCTCGACGACGGAATCGAGATGGGCGCCTACCACAACGATGCGATCGCCGCGGCCGCCGGTCGTGTCGGCGATGACGTTCTGCGACCGGCGAATCTCCGAGGTCGCCGAAACGGAAAGGCGCGCCTCGACGCCCTCTCCGGCAAGGGCTAGCCCCACGTTGAAGGACGCGCCGACGACGGGGATGGTGATGCCGGGACCGCCGAGCGTTCCATTGATTGTCTCGGTCCGCCCTGGCTGCCCCTCGTTGAAGATGACCACGCCGACCGCGCCCGCTTCCTGGGCATTCAGTGCCTTCACGGAGAAGTCGCAGGCCCCGCGCTGAATGATGGCGATCTGCCCGGCCGGAAAGCCGGCGAAGTCCGCGTCTTCACAGCCGCTCGTCGAGCTGCCCTCGGTCGGCCCCGGCGGCAGCTGCAGGTCCACAGGGTGCGTGGCGGCAGTGACGTTGCCGGAGCCGGAATATTCCATTGTGAGGAAGTCGTCCGGCTCGGAATAGACGATGGCCGGAAGGGGTGCTGTCCTCTCCAGCGCTGCCGGAGCGGTCTCCTGGAAGAACGCATAGTCGAAATCCTGGATCGCCACCTTGTAGCCGGCCGCCTTCATTTTCTTGGCGACATACTCTACCGACGCAAAGAAGCCCGGCGACGACGCGTGGCGGGTGCCGCCGCTGGCATTAGCGAATTTCTGAAACGCCTTCTGATGATCCCGCACTTCGCTAACGGTCACCGCGGTCCGGAGAGCGCTGCTGTCGACGCCGCTCGCGGCGACGGCGATGCCGCCCCCGGCGAGGCCCAGCGCCGCCGCCGATAGAATCTGAACAACCGCTTTCATTGTGCCACCCCTCTTTTCACCCATAAGTTCACACTTAACCACTATCCGGCGATCCATAAAAGGACAGCGCTCCTGACCGACCTGCGCCGCCGTTCGGCGATGGCGCCGGCAGCGCTCTGTGTGTGCGACGACCGGAAGACGGCTGCTTCAGCAATTCAGCTGCCGACGAGAGCGCCGCTGTGCTCGCGACTTGGCATGACATTTGAACGTCCCGCTCCGAGCGGTTGCGCCGGCCGCCGCTCTCACGCCGGCAGGCCGGCCGTAAAAGGAGCAGACACGCACATGAAGCTGATCATCGCCATCATAAAGCCGTTCAAGCTGGACGCGGTGCGCGACGCGCTCACCGCGATGGGCGTCGAGGGCCTCACCGTCACCGAGGTGAAGGGCTACGGCCGCCAGAAGGGCCATACCGAGATCTACCGCGGCGCCGAATACGCCGTGAGCTTTCTGCCGAAGCTGAAAATCGAGGTCGCGGTGCCGAGCCCGCAGGCCGAGCGCGTCGTGGAGGCGATCTCCGAGGTGGCCCGCACGGGACAGATCGGCGACGGCAAGATCTTCGTGCTCGACCTCCTGAGCGCGCTCCGAATCCGCACCGGCGAAGTCGACGCGGCAGCGCTTTGAGTTCCCTGCCCAAATCTTGTGCAGGCACTCCGAAGCCGTAGCCTCACTGCTTAACTTTTGTGCAGAGACGCCGCCATCGGGCCGCAGGCCGGTTGGCACGCCCCTTGTATCGGGGATGAGGCAAGCGCCGGCGAAACGGGTTTTTCGTCTCTGCGCCACACGAACAATGGAGAACCAGATGCGCTGCTTGGCAGCTAAGCTTTTCGGGTCGGCCGCCCTGCTGGCGGCGCTGACGGCCCAGGTCCTTGCCCAGGATGAAGCGGCCCCGGCCGCCGCGGCGGCCGCGGCCGTGCCAAACCCCGGCAACACCGCGTGGATGATGACGGCCACCGTGCTCGTCCTGCTGATGACGCTGCCGGGCCTGGCGCTGTTCTACGGCGGCCTAGTACGCGCCAAGAACATGCTGTCGGTGCTCATGCAGGTCATGATGATCGCCGCCGTCGTGATGATCGTCTGGGTCGTCTACGGCTACACGATGGCCTTCGGCGACGGCGGCAACGCCTTCATCTCCGGCTTCGGAAAAATGTTCTTGGCCGGCGTGACGCCCGAATCGGTTTCGGCCACCTTCTCCGACGAGGTCATCCCCGAATACGTCTTCATCGCCTTCCAGATGACTTTTGCGGCGATCACGCCGGCGCTGATCATCGGCGCCTTCGCCGAGCGCGTGAAATTCTCGGCGGTGATCCTGTTCGTCGTTCTATGGGTGACGCTGGTCTATTTCCCCGTGGCGCACATGGTGTGGGCCGGCAGCGGCCTGATCTTCAACTGGGGCGCGCTGGATTTCGCCGGCGGCACGGTGGTTCACATCAATGCGGGCGTGGCAGCGCTGGTCGGCTGCCTGATGATCGGCAAGCGGGCGGGCTTTCCTCGCGAGATGATGGCGCCGCATTCCATGACGCTGACCATGGTCGGCGCCTCGCTCCTTTGGGTCGGCTGGTTCGGCTTCAATGCCGGCTCGAACCTGGAGGCGAACGGCACCACGACCTTGGTCATGCTCAACACCTTTACCGCCACGGCGGGCGCGATCGTGGCCTGGGCGCTGATCGAGACCTTTGCCCGCGGCAAGGCTTCCATGCTCGGGGCAGCCTCCGGCCTCGTCGCCGGCCTCGTCGCAGTGACGCCGGCCTGCGGCACGATCGGGCCGGTGGGCGCCATCGTTCTAGGGGCGATCGCCAGCGCCGGCTGCTATTTCTTCGTCTCGGTGGTCAAGCCGAAGGCCGGCTACGACGACAGCCTCGACGTGTTCGGCATCCACGGCATCGGCGGCATCATCGGCGCAATCGGCACGGGCGTCCTGACGGCGCCTGCCCTGGGCGGCACCGGCGCGGAGGATTTCAGCATCGCCGCGCAGGTCTGGACGCAGTTCCTCGCGGTCCTGGTGACGGTCGTCTGGTGCGCGGTCGGCAGCTTCATCGCCTACTTCATCGCCAACATGCTGATCGGGCTCCGCGCCGCACCGGAAGCCGAGCGCGAGGGACTCGACCTCTATTCGCACGGCGAGGCGGCCTACCACGGCGCCTGATCGCCAGTCGGCGCGGATCTGTGACGGAGCGGGGCCCTTAGGCCCCGCTTTTATTTGGGTCGTGTAGCTTGCAAGACGGTCGATAAACAGCCGCCGGAAAAGGGGCTGATCTGCTAGAATTGCTATTCGTTGAAGAGCCCGGGGTTAGTCTTGTCGTCGCCTGGACGGGCTTCACACCTCATCGTCGGGCTCGTGCTCCGGCGGTGGTTCATCCTCATTTTCCTGATGCCTGAACAGATCACCCTGCCGTTTGGTGTCGGGAAGCTCTAGCTCCGCTAACCCGACCACCGCAATGCCCTCCGCAGCAGCAATCGCGCGAACGTCGGAATCATCAGAATAGATCGTCGTCGCACGGGCAACCTTTGCAATCGCGACAATCTGGCGATCGAACTTGATTTTGGCCCATAGCCGGTTGCATCGCCGCGCTTTTTGCCGGTACTCGCTAGGGCACCTCGGGTCATGGCCGCCAGTTCGATTGCAGCCCGGGCGTCAAAGGATTCTACGCGGAACACTGCGAACCGATTGAGCTTTTCCACAATCTCCTGCGAAGCAGCTGGACCAGCTCTGACCAGAATTTCGGCGAGGACGGGCGTAGGCACAATAATCTTCGTGCGTGCCTTTTCCAGTTTCTGGATTAAGTGTTCTATCCTTTCATGCGGCAGATCGATACGCGAGCCGTCAGGACTGGCGGGAATTGAAACATCCGGCCGGAAAAAGAGCATCAATATCGTAGCATCAATTACTACCATTTCCAGTTCGCCCGTGGCGGATCATTTTCAACTCGCTTAGAGCGTCGGAAGTCCAGTCCATCCTTGTGACACGTATTTCAGACAGCGCCTGTGAAAGGGGCAGATCAGTTAAAGGCTCAAAGCTCTCGATCTTGAAATCCAGGAGGGTCCATCGTCCGTCGTCGTCGCGTTTCCAACGGCCCCGACCAAAAAGCCGAACGGGTTCATAAAGCTTGTGGCCGAGTTCTTTGGCTATTTGGCGAGTGGTATAGCAACCGACGACCTGTTCGCCCTCGGACTCTAATGTCACGTGAGCCGTCTGGTCCTTTCCGCCGATGCGAACTACGACACCATCAACGCTTCCGTGCTGGCGAACAGCAGGGAAGGTCTCTTGGGCCTCTTCACGGCCTGGAAAACGAATAATTACCGCACCCGCACCGTCCTCTTCGAGCGCAGCGACAGCGTCGTCCTCGCGAAGCAGTCTGTTAATCGCCTTATAGGCGCGCATCCCATCGCTGGGCCCCTCGCGACGACGGACAGCAATAACGCGCTGCTTCACCTTCGGCACGGCTTCGCGTTCGATCTTGGACACTAGAGCAGGTACTGCCCGGCTCCAGACGCGCAAAATGCACCGCCGCGGCCTCGCCAAGCATGTCGGCGAGATACTTCATATACTCGGCAAGCCGAGCCATCGGGATTTTTTCAGGACTGTAGGCGTCGATCCAGAAGCGGTACTCCGCAGCCGGCTGCCTTTTGGTCTGCTTTGTAATGCGTATTGGCATTGGCCTAGGTTTCGCTAGCGTCTGGATCGCCGCGGCTGACGGGGTGTTGCATAACAGTCGCGCCCCTCAGGCGGGCGGCAATGCGGGCCCTTGGGCCACAGGATCCCATCTAGCCGTTCACAGGCGGCGTCCTCCCTGTGAAAGGGCGGCTTGGAAAGGCTGCTCATAGCTAACTCCTTGTGACTCAACATAGAGTCAGCCAGTAGGTTTGCAACCTAGATAATCGCGTTCATTTCTTGGGCCCACCTGCGCCGCCATCCCCCCTCGCCGCGGCATATTCGGGACGACCGTCTTGCGGTGGTTAATAGGCGCTTAACCCTGCCTGCTTACCGTCAGCGCATAGCCAATCCGACCGCGACAGACCATGACCTACGGCACCCTCGAAATGTCCCCCGCCGAAAGCCGCATCCGCGAGGCCGCCCTGCGGCAAGCGCATCGGGCCGGCGGAGTAGCCTTGATGCTGACCGCCGCCGCCATGATCGCGGCGCTCGTCACCTGGAACGTCGACGATCCGAGCTTCTCCTACGCGGCGGAGCGCCCGGTCGAGAACATGCTCGGTGCGCCGGGGGCGGCCTTCGCCGACCTCGCCATGCAGTTCCTCGGCCTGGCGGTGGTGGGGCTGGTATTCCCGCTCGCCATATTCGGCTGGAACCTGTTCCGCCTGCGCCTGCCGCGGCGGGCGCTTTGGCAGGCGCCCGCCTGGATCGGCGGCATGCTGCTCCTGTCGGCGGCGCTGGCCTGCCTGCCGGTCGCCGGCAACTGGCCGCTGCCGACGGCCTTCGGCGGCGCGGCCGGCGACGTCCTCCTCAGCGCTTTCCAATATTTCGGCGGCGGCGAGCTGTCGGGCGGCTCCTACGCCGCGCTCTGCGTGGTTCTGGGGGGATTGTCGCTGGGCCTCCTCTGGGCCGCGTGCCTGCGCCGCCCCTCCGGGCTGGCGGCATCGGCCGGCCGCAAGCGGACGGCGCGGCCGAGCCGCGACGAGGAGGAGAACGACGAAGAGGAAAGCGCCTCGGCCGGCCGGCTGCGGCTTGCCGCGGGCATCGTCGCCCATTGGGGGCTGAGCGCCCAGGCGATGATCCGCCGCGGACTGGCCCGCCGCGCCGCCCGCGCAAAACATCCCCGCGACGGTGTAGCCCGCCGCCGCGAGCCGCTGTTCCGTCCCGACGCGGAGCCGGACTTCGAAGACGAGGATCTGGAGTTCGACGGAGCCTTCGCCGAGGCGGTGCAGGAGCGGACGGGAGGAGCCGAGCCCGCCCGCCTGGTCGTTCAGCCGCCGGCGCCGCGGCCGAAGCCGAGCTCCCGCATCCGCAAGGACACGCTGCCGGCCATGTCGGCCTCGGATGAGTTCGAGCTGCCGCCCTTGAAACTGCTGACGGAGCCGCAGCAGCAGCAGCGCCGCCGCGATCCTTCCATGGACCAGGGCGCGCTGCAGCAGAACGCCCGGCTGCTGGAGGGCGTGCTGGAGGATTTCGGCGTGCGCGGCGAGATCATCAACGTCCGCCCCGGCCCGGTGGTCACGCTCTACGAGCTGGAGCCGGCGCCGGGCATCAAATCGTCGCGCGTCATCAGCCTTGCCGACGACATCGCGCGCTCGATGAGCGCCATCGCCGCGCGCGTCGCGGTCATTCCGGGCCGCAACGTCATCGGCATCGAGCTGCCGAACCTCAACCGCGAGACGGTGTTTTTGCGCGAGCTTCTGGCCTCCGCCGATTTCGACGGCTCGAAGGCGCGGCTGACCCTGGCGCTCGGCAAGACGATCGGCGGCGAGCCGGTCATCGCCGACCTGGCCAAGATGCCGCACCTCCTCGTCGCCGGCACCACCGGCTCCGGCAAGTCGGTGGCGATCAACACGATGATCCTGTCGCTGGTCTACCGGCTCACCCCCGAGCAGTGCCGGCTGATCATGATCGATCCCAAGATGCTGGAGCTCTCCGTCTACGACGGCATTCCGCATCTCCTCACGCCCGTGGTGACCGATCCGAAGAAGGCGATCGTGGCGCTGAAATGGACGGTCCGCGAGATGGAGGACCGCTACAAGAAGATGTCGAAGCTCGGCGTGCGCAACATCGACGGGTTCAACCAGCGCATCGCGCTCGCCGCCAAGAAGGGCGAGGTGATCAGCCGCACCATCCAGACCGGCTTCGACCATGAGACCGGCGAGCCGGTCTTCGAGACCGAGCAGCTCGAGCTGGAGCCGCTGCCCTTCATCGTCGTCATCATCGACGAGATGGCCGACCTGATGATGGTCGCGGGCAAGGAGATCGAAGGCGCGGTGCAGCGCCTCGCGCAGATGGCGCGGGCCGCCGGCATCCATGTGATCATGGCGACGCAGCGGCCCTCCGTCGACGTCATCACCGGCACGATCAAGGCGAATTTCCCGACCCGCATCTCCTTCCAGGTCACCTCGAAGATCGACAGCCGCACGATTCTGGGCGAGCAGGGCGGCGAGCAGCTCCTCGGCCAGGGCGACATGCTCTACATGGCGGGCGGCGGCCGCATCCAGCGCGTCCACGGCCCCTTCGTCGCCGACCAGGAGGTCGAGGAGGTGGTCATGCACCTCAAGGCGCAGGGCGCAGCCGGACTATCTCGATTCCATCACCGACGAGGACGGCGAGGACGGCGGCGGTTTCGACGCCATGGCGGGCGGGCTGGAGGAATTGGGCGATCTCTACGACCAGGCGGTCGCCGTCGTGCTGCGCGACCGAAAAGTCTCCACCAGCTACATCCAGCGGCGCCTTTCGATCGGCTATAACCGCGCCGCCTCGATCATCGAGAAGATGGAGAAGGAAGGCGTGGTCGGCCCGGCCAACCACGCGGGAAAACGCGAGATCCTGGTCGGCGAGCACGCCGCCTGACCGCGGCCCGCCCTTGTTTGGCCGCCAATCGCGCCTACCTCCGGGGCGAACGCCATTGGAGGCCCTGATGAGCCTTGCCGCTCTCTCCCGCCGCGCCATCCTCGCCGGAGCGCTGGCCGCCGCGCTCCTGCCGGCCGCAAGCTATGCGATCACCGACGAGGAGCGCGCCGTCCTGGCGGAGATCTCGCAAAAACTCTCCGGCCTCAAGACGATGAACGGCGAGTTCGTGCAGTACGACCCGAACGGCGCCCAGCGGCAGGGAAAATTCTTCATCGCGCGGCCCGGCCGCGTCCGCTTCCAGTACGACCCGCCGACCACGATCAGCGTCATCGCCGACGGCAAGTCGGTGCTGGTCTTCGACAAGAAGCTGCAGACCTACGACATCTGGCCGCTGTCGCAGACGCCGCTCCGCCTGCTGCTCGATTCCAACCTCGACCTCTCCACCTCGGACCGGGTGAGCCGGGTCTCCGTCGCGCCGGATCTCGTCGAGGTGGAGCTGCAGGACGAGACGAAATTCAGCGCCGGGACGCTGAACCTGGTGTTCGACAGGAAGACCTCCGAGCTCCGGCAATGGACGGTGACCGACCAGCAGGGGCTGCAGACGCTCGTCACGCTCTACAATGTCGAGACCGGCAACCAGCTCGGCAAGGACCTGTTCAAGATCGACTATAACGCGGCGACGAACGCCGCCCGCGAGGCCGGCACCAACCGCTAGGCCTTGAAATCCTGCAACTCGTTTCCCAAATTGTCGGGAAGCGGAGTGGTGGCTCCCTCGAAACACGCCCCCCGTCTCTTGGGGTGCCGCCCGCGCCTTTAGGGGTGACAACCGCTGCGCCCGGCCTGGAAACAGGCCGGGCGCTTTTCGTTCCGGCTTTCCTGTGGACGCTTTCACGAGGCCTGTGGACAGGCCGGGATCGCCCGGCATCAAGGACAAATGCCGCTTTCCGTCGCCACCTGGAACATCAATTCCGTCCGGCTGAGGATCGACCTTGTCCGCCGGTTGCTTGCCGAGCACGCGCCGGACGTGCTCTGCCTGCAGGAAACAAAATGCCCGGACGCGAACTTTCCCCTCAAGGCTTTTCGGGAGGCGGGATACCGGCACATCGAGATTCACGGCCAGAAGGGCTATCACGGCGTCGCCATCGCCTCGCGGCTGCCGCTCGAAGCGGTCGACCGCCGCCGTTTCTGCGGCAAGGAGGACGCCCGCCATATCGCCGCGACGGTCCGCTACGAGGACCGGCCGGTCACCATCCACAACCTCTATATTCCCGCCGGCGGCGACGAGCCTAATCCCGACAAGAATCCCAAATTCGCCCACAAGCTCTCGTTCCTGGAGGAGCTGCAGGGCTGCATGGCGGCGCTCGCCGCGCCGCGTTCGGTGCTGGTCGGCGACCTCAATGTCGCGCCGCTGGAGACCGACGTCTGGTCGCACAAGCAGCTCCTGAAAGTGGTCAGCCACACGCCGGTGGAGACCGAAGGGTTGGAGCGGGCGCGGGCGGCCGGCGGCTGGGTGGACCTGGCGCGCCGCTTCGTGCCGCCGGAGCTAAAGCTCTTCACCTGGTGGAGCTACCGCTCGCCGAACTGGGAAGCCTCCGACCGCGGCCGCCGCCTGGACCATATCTGGGTCACGCCCGACCTCGCCGCAGATGCGACGCGCCTCGACGTGCTGAAGGAAGCGCGGTCCTGGAACCGCCCGTCCGACCACGTGCCGGTGATCGCCGCCTTCGCCTGAGTTTTGGCTCAGCCAGGGATAGTGGCAAGCCGGCGCGCCACCTGGCTGAGCTCGGATGAGGCGCGCAGCACGTTCCGGCTCAAGCGAGCGCGCAGCGCTATGGCGATCTGCGGATATTCCTGCAGCAGGCGGCGGAACATCGCCTTGCGGATCTGCAGGACGCGGGCGCGCGCCTCCACCCTGACCGATTCGCCGGCGCGCGTGTCGAGGATGAGCGCGCGCTCGCCGAGGATCACTCCGGGGCCGATCTCCCGTCTTGCGCCGTCCTCGCCCGCTTTGGCCTTCCGCTCGCCGCGCAGCAGACCCGATCCGATGACGTAAGCGGAATGCAGCAGCTGGCCTTCGTCGTAGAGGAGCAGCTTTTCCGGCAGCGAGCGGCTTTCGGCGGAAAAGGCGATCAGCCTGAGGTGCTCGTCGGAAAATCCTTCGAAGAAGGAGACCCGGCGCAGCACGTCGATGTCCGATTCGAGCGACATGGCGTCCTTTCTATCGCGCCAGCTTGTAGCCGCCGGATTCCGTCACCAGCAGCTCCGCATGCGAGGGATCGCGCTCGATCTTCTGCCGCAGGCGATAGATGTGCGTCTCCAGCGTGTGCGTCGTGACGCCGGAATTGTAGCCCCATACCTCCGAGAGCAGCACGTCGCGGGTGACGATCCGGTCGCCGGCCCGATAGAGATATTTGAGGATGGCGGTTTCCTTTTCGGTAAGCCGGATCTTTTGGCCGGACGCATCGAGCAGCATCTTGGCGGCCGGGCGGAACGTATAATGGCCGATGGAGAAGGTGGCGTCCTCGCTCTGCTCGTGCTGACGGAGATGCGCGCGGATGCGGGCGAGCAGCACGGCGAAGCGGAACGGCTTTACGACGTAGTCGTTGGCGCCGGCCTCCAGCCCGAGGATCGTGTCGGAATCGGTGTCGTGGCCGGTCAGCATGATGATCGGCGACCCGGACACCCCCTTTGCGCAGGAGCTTCACCGCCTCGCGGCCGTCCATGTCCGGCAGGCCGACATCCATGATGACGAGGTCGACATGATTGTCGCGCGCCGCCTGGATGCCCGACGTAGCGGACTCCGAATGCGTCAGCTCGAACTCGTCGTAGAGGGAAAGCTGGTCGATCAGCGCCTCGCTCAGATCGGCGTCGTCGTCGACGATGAGGATCTTGCGGGATGTCATGGCAACCTCGCGTTTTTCGCCGCGGCAGATTAAGCGAGAGCGCCCGCCTGTGCCATATCCCTGAGGCGACGAGCGATTGCACCCGATGATAGGCCGCAAGACGAGACGCGGAGGCGCGGTGGCAGGTGCGCCCCGGCGGATCACGTTGTTTTCATCGCCCGGTGAACGACATCGCGGGATCCTGCGCTGCGGCGCGCTGGTGCTGCCCTGCGCGCTCGGCCGGAGCGGCGTCACGCATTTGAAGCGCGAGGGGGACGGCGCGACGCCGGCGGGCCGGCACCGGCTGCTGTCGCTCTACGCACGCCCCGACCGGGTGCTCGGTCCCCGCGCGGGCGTGCCCGGGCGCGCCCTGCGGCGGGACGACGGCTGGTGCGAGGATCCGCGCGACGGCCGCTACAACCGGCCGATCCGGCTGCCCGCCAAAAGCGGCCACGACAGGATGTGGCGCGAGGACCACCTATACGACATCGTCGGCGTGCTCGACTGGAATTTTGCGCCGCGCATCCGCGGCAGGGGCAGCGCCATCTTCCTGCATCTCTGCCGCCCGGGTTTTGCGCCGACTGCCGGCTGCATCGCGCTCCGCGGCGGCGATCTGCAGCGCCTGCTCGCCGCCGCCGGACCGCGTCCGGAATTCCTCGTCGCCGCCAAACCCCGCAAGCGGCCCCGGGAAAGCTGAATTTCAGCCGATACTTGCCTCTCTTAGGATAGCATTATAGCCTGCCCGCATTGGCTCACGTGGCGATCCCGGACGAGGAAATTGAAGCGCTCGCCGGGCGGGTTCTCGCGGCGGGCGATGCGGCCGCTTCATTTCCGCCGATCAGCGATTCGCTTCCGACCTTCGATTTGCAGGACGCCTACAGAGTCTCCGCCCTGATCGTCGCCAGCCGCGTTGCCCGCGGCGAACGTCCCCTTGGCTGGAAGATCGGCTTTACCAACCGCACCATCTGGGACGAATACGGGGTGCACGCGCCGATCTGGGGGCCGATGTACCATACGACCCTGGCGCATGTTGATCCGAAGGAGGGCGAGGTCTCCTGCCCGCTCGAGGGTCTGTCGGAGCCGCGGCTGGAGCCCGAGATCGCGCTGCGGATCGCAAAAGTCCCGCACCCCGAGATGGACGAGCGGGAGCTGCTGGGCTGCGTCGATGCCGTCGCGCACGGCTTCGAGCTTGTCCAGTCGATCTTTCCCGGCTGGCATTTCAGGGCGGCCGACACGGTGGCGGCTTTCGCGCTGCACGGCCGCTACCGCTGCGGCCCGCTGGTGCCCATCGGAGCCGACAGCGGAGACTGGTTCGACAGGCTGGCAAATTTCGAAATTGCGCTGTTCCGCGACGGCGCGGAAATCGACCGCGGCACCGCGGGCAACGTGCTTGGCGGGCCGCTGTTCGCCCTCGGTCATCTGATTCGCGGCCTGGAGAAATTTCCGATGGGCCGATCTCTCGAGCCCGGCGACCTGGTGACCACTGGGACTGTGACGCGCGCTTTTCCGGTCGCGTCCGGCGAGCATTGGAGAACCGAGGTGCGGGGCCTGCCGACGCCTGGGATCGCCGTCGCCTTCACCTGATCGCCTTGCCGCGGCGGATTGTTTCGCCGGGAGACGCGTTCGAAACCAATCTCCCCGCCGACGACATCGTTTTCCCGCCCAGCTGACCAGAGGCTGAAACGATCCCGCACTAGCTAGCGGGTTCGTCTTGCTGAAACCGGGGGGCCGCAGCTGACGTAAGGCTCGGAAACCGGATGGAGACCAACATGCGCGTCGCAATCCGCCGCTGGCTCCGCAAGCGGCGCTACCAGACTGTTCTGCGGGAGTTGCAGCACCTCCCCGCGGGCGAGCTGCGGAGCCTTGGCATCCCGCCTGTCGAGATCGCGCGCCTGGCGCGGGCGGCATCGCGGGTGTGATCGAACGGTCAGCCGCGCGCGCCAAAAATGGCGCTGCCGACCCGCACGTGGGTGGCGCCCTGGGCGATGGCTGTCTCGAAATCGCCGCTCATTCCCATGGAGAGGAACGGCAGGTCCAGGCCTGAAGCCAAACCGCGCAGCAGCCCGAAATGCGGCGCAGGGTCGTCGTCGGCCGGCGGCAGGCACATCAGGCCGTCGATGTGGAGCCGGTGGACATCCCGGCAGCGGCCGACGAAATTCGCGGTTTGTGACGGAGCAACGCCCGCTTTCTGCGGCTCCTCGCCGGTATTGACCTGCACGAACAGCGACAGGCTGCGCCGCTGCCGTTGCATCTCCCTAGCGAGCTCGGCGGCGAGCCTGTCGCGGTCGACGGAATGCACGGCGTCGAAGAGCGCGACCGCGTCGCGCACCTTGTTGGTCTGCAGCGGCCCGACCAGATGGAGGCGCAGATCCGGATAGTTTTCGCGCAGGCCTGGCCATTTGCCCTGCGCCTCCTGCACGCGGTTCTCGCCGAAATCGCGATGGCCGGCCTGCAGGACAGGCTCGATCGCGGCAGCGCCAAAAGTCTTGGAGACGACGATCAGCCGGATTTTCGCGGGATCGCGGCCGGCACGCTCCGCGGCCGCCGCGATCCGTCGCATGACCTGGTGCAGCCGCTCTGCCGATTCCGCCATCGCCGGCCTCCTCGCGGCGCCGGCTACCACGACGGTCGGAAGGGTGCAAACGCCTGACTGTGTTGACCATCTGCCGCAATTCTGGTGAAGGTCCAGGCGCTTTCCAGACCCGGTCCGAATAGAGAATGTCCAGCGAACGTTACAATCCGCGCGTCGTCGAGCCGCATTGGCAGAAGGTCTGGGATCGACGCCGGCTCTTCCAGTCCGATTCGGAGGATTTTCGGCCCAAATACTACGTGCTGGAGATGTTCCCCTACCCGTCGGGGCGCATCCATATGGGGCACGTGCGCAACTACGCGATGGGCGACGTGCTCGCCCGCTACCGGCGCGCCCGCGGCTACAACGTCATGCATCCGATGGGCTGGGACGCCTTCGGCATGCCGGCCGAAAACGCCGCGATGCAGAACAAGATCCATCCCAAGCAATGGACCTACGACAACATCGCCACGATGCGCGGCCAGCTGAAGTCGATGGGCCTGTCGCTCGACTGGTCGCGCGAATTCGCCACCTGCGATGCGGATTATTATGCGCAGCAGCAGCGCCTCTTCCTCGATTTCCTCGATGCCGGCCTGGTCGCGCGCAAGACCGCCAAGGTGAACTGGGATCCCGGTCGACCAGACCGTGCTCGCCAACGAGCAGGTGATCGACGGCCGCGGCTGGCGCTCCGGCGCGCCTGTCGAGCAGCGCGAGCTGACCCAATGGTTCCTGACCATCACCGACTACAGCCAGGACCTTCTGGACGCCCTCGACCGGCTCGACCGCTGGCCCGAAAAAGTTCGGCTGATGCAGAAGAACTGGATCGGCCGCTCGGAGGGCCTGCGCGTTCGTTTCGCCTTCGAAACATCGGACGCGCCGGCGCCTTTTCTCGAGATATTCACGACCCGGCCCGACACGTTGTTCGGCGCGTCCTTCATGGCCGTCGCGCCCGATCACCCGCTCGCGGCGGAGCGCGCCGCCGGCGATCCCGAGCTGGCGGCGTTCATCGAAGAATGCCGCCGCATGGGCACGTCGGCCGCCGAGATCGAGACGGCGGAGAAGCGCGGCTACGACACCGGGCTGCGGGTGCGCCATCCCTTCATCCCGGATCGCCTGCTGCCGGTCTATGTCGCCAACTTCATCGTGATGGGATACGGCACCGGCGCCATCTTCGGCTGCCCGGCGCACGACCAGCGCGACCTGGATTTCGCCCGGAAATACGGGCTGCCGGTCATCCCGGTGGTGCTGCCGGACAACGCCGATCCGGCGAGCTTTTCGGTCGGCAACGAGGCTTATCTGGGCGACGGCCGCATCATCAATTCCGGCTTCCTCGACAACATGACGGTCGAGCAGGCGAAGGACGCCGTGGCGACGCCGGCTCGAGGGGCGCGAGATTGCCGGCGAGCCGCAGGCCGTGCGCGAGGTGAACTACCGGCTGCGCGACTGGGGCATTTCGCGGCAGCGTTATTGGGGCTGCCCCATTCCGATGATCCACTGCGCCAGCTGCGGCGTCGTACCCGTGCGGCGCGAGGATCTGCCGGTAACACTCCCCGACGACGTGGACTTCGACCGGCCCGGCAATCCGCTCGACCGCCATCCGACCTGGCGGCATGTCGCCTGCCCGGCCTGCGGCGGGCCGGCGCGAGCGCGAGACCGACACGATGGACACCTTCGTCGATTCGTCCTGGTATTTCGCCCGCTTCACCGCACCGCAGTGCCAGCGAGCCGACGGACCGGCGCCACGTCGACGAGTGGCTGCCGGTCGACCAGTATATCGGCGGCGTCGAGCACGCGATCCTGCATCTCCTCTATTCGCGCTTCTTCACCCGCGCCATGCGCAAGACCGGCCATGTCGGCCTGGACGAGCCTTTCGCCGGGCTCTTCACGCAGGGCATGGTCGTGCACGAGACCTATCGCGACGCCGACGGGCGAGTGGCTTTCGCCCTCCGAGGTCCGCCTGGAGGGCGAAGGCGAGGCCCGCCGCGCCATGTCGCTCGCCACCGGCGAGGAGGTGGCGATCGGCCCGATCGAGAAGATGTCGAAGTCGAAGCGGAACACCGTCGATCCGTCCGACATCCTGACGACCTACGGCGCCGATACCGCGCGCTGGTTCATGCTGTCGGATTCGCCGCCCGAGCGCGACGTGATCTGGACCGAGGCGGGCGTGGAAGGCGCGCACCGCTACGTGCAGCGGGTCTGGCGGCTCGTCTCCCGGCTGGCGGCGGAGCTGCCGCCGCCCCGCCTGCCGCGTCCAGCTCTGTTCGGGGAGGCGGCTGTCGCGCTCCGCCGGCATGTGCACCGCACGCTCGACGCCGTCACCACCGACATCGAGCGGCTCCGCTTCAATCGGGCGGTGGCGCATCTCTACGAGCTCACCAACACGCTGACGGCCGCCGCCGACGGGGGCCGCGGGCCGGATACCGGCTGGGCGCTCAGGGAGGGCCTGGAAGCGCTGGTCGTCATGATGGCGCCGATGATGCCGCACCTCGCCGAAGAAGCCTGGAAAGCGCTCGGCCACGAGAGCCTTGTCGCCGAGGCGCCGTGGCCGGCGCTGGAAGCCGATCTCCTTCAGCTCGACACGGTGCTGCTGCCGGTTCAGGTCAACGGCAAGAAGCGCGCCGAATTGACAATCGCCACGGGGGCCTCCAACGCTGAGGTCGAGCGTGCCGCCCTGGCGCTGGAGCCGGTTCAGCGTTTCCTGGAGGGCCGTCCGCCGCGAAAGGTGGTCGTGGTGCCGAACAGGATCGTCAATGTCGTGGCCTAGAGGCGCGCTGGTCTGTGCGCTCCTCTTTGCCGCATGGGGCCTCTCGGGCTGCCAGATCCGGCCCCTCTATGCCACGTCGGCCGGCGAGGCCGGGCCGCAGGCGGACCTTCCCGCCATCGCCGTCGACGAGCCGGTCAGCCGCGAGGAGCAGGTTTTTCGCAACGCCCTCCTCTTTCGCTGCGCGGCGGCGGCGGCGCCGCCCCGGCGCGCTACTCGCTGATCTACCGGCTGACCATTCGCGAACAGGAGATCGCGGTGGAACGCGACACCGGCACGCCCAACGCCTATCAGCTGACCGGCGGCGTCTCGTTCCTGGTGAAGGAGATCGCCACCGGCCGATCGATGTTCGGATCGAACGTCACGGCGATCGATTCCTATACGCGCTCGTCGCAGAACTTCGCCAATATCCGCGCCCGCCGCGATGCCGAGGACCGGCTGGCCGAGGCGCTGGCGGAGCTGGCCCAGGCCCGGCTCGCCGCGTACTTCGCCACGAACTAGGCCGATGGTCGCGCTGAAGGCGCATGACGCGGACCGCACGCTCGCCGCCCCACCCGACGGCATCCGGCTTTTCCTCGTCTACGGCAACGATCCCGGCGGCATCACCGAGCGCGCCCGGCTCGTCGAGCGGGTCGCCCTGCAGCGCGGCCGCGGCGATGCCGTGCTTCGTTTCGGCTCCGACGAGATTTCCGGCGATCCCGGCCGCATCGCCGACGAGGCCTATTCGGCCTCGCTCTTCGGCGGCGAGCCGGTCATCAGCCTGCGCGTGCTCGACGGCCGGCACAATGTCATCGGCGCGCTGCAGCCGCTGCTCGACCGGCCGCCGGAGAGCTCGTGGGTCATCGTCGAGGCCGGCGAGCTGGCGCCGACCAGTCCGCTGCGGAAGGCGTTCGAGACGTCGGCCCGGGCGATCGCCGCTCCGACGTTCCAGGTCGAGGGCGCCGGCCTCGCTTCGCTCATCCATGCGGCGGCTGAGGAGGCCGGTCTGGTGATCGAGCCCGCAGCCCTGGAGCTTCTGGTGGAGAGCCTCGGCGGCGACCGGCTGGCGAGCCGCGGCGAGCTGGAAAAGCTCTTCCTCTATGTCGGCGACCACGGCCCGGTGAGCGTTGCCGATGTCGAAGCCGTCGTCGGCGACACGGCAGAATTTCGCAGCGACGCGATCATCGATGCGGCGCTTCTCGGCGACAGCGAGGCGCTTGAGGCCGGGCTCGGCCGGCTGCGCGCCGAGGGCGGCTCGGCCGCGGCGCTCGGCGCGCAAGTGCTTCGGCACATGCTCCAGCTGGCTGCGATGCGTGCTTCCATGCTTGGCGGGCTCAGCGCGGCGGCAGCAGTCGAGCGTGCTCGCCCGCCGATCTTCTCCCGTCGCCGCGGCGCCATCGAAGCGCAGCTGAAACGCTGGTCCGTGGACGACCTAGCCGACGAGCGGCGGAATATGGCCGAGGCGGTGGCCTTCACCCGGCGGCAACCCGCCTTGGAGAGCGCCGCGATTTCGGCCGCCCTGCACGCCGTAGCGCTGCAGTCCCGCCGCCTTGCCCGCGCCTAGGCGTCAATCGCGGAGCTTGCGGCAGAGCGATTCGAGCTGTTCCAGGCTCCGGTAGGAAATGCGGAGTTC
Organism: uncultured Alphaproteobacteria bacterium; assembly: GCA_963846475.1. Classification (GTDB taxonomy): domain Bacteria; phylum Pseudomonadota; class Alphaproteobacteria; order Rhizobiales; family Afifellaceae; genus DASWJZ01. The sequence goes on from CAWJVZ010000004.1 coordinate 2,660,926, forward strand.
GCCGCGGCCGCTGTCGTCATGCCGGAGGGCGACGTTCAGACCGAGGCTGTCGGAGAGCCCCTTCTCCAAGGCGACGACATCGGCGATTCCTGACCGCACCGCGTCTGGGCGCGGCGCGCGGCTCTTCATGCGGCAGCTGGGCCAGCCGCTCCGTCTCGCGCACGGAGAGATTCTTGTCCACGACCATCCGGGCCAGCCGCTCCGGATCGCTCGCGGCGAGGAGCGCCCGTCCATGCCCGGCGGAGAGCGTGCCGGCCTCCAGGAGCGCCAGCACGGCTTGCGGCAGCTTCAAGAGGCGCAGCGTGTTGGTCACATGCACGCGGCTCTTGCCGATCGTGGCGCCGAGGTCGGCCTGGCTGTGGTCGAATTCCTCGATCAGCGCCTGATAGCCGCGCGCCTCTTCGACCGGGTTGAGGTCGGCGCGCTGGACGTTCTCGACGATCGCGAGCTCGAGCGCCTGGCGGTCGGAGACGTCGAGGATCGTCACCGGCACCTCGTGCAGGCCGGCGAGCTGCGCCGCGCGCCAGCGCCGTTCGCCGGCGATGATCTCGTAGCGCTCGGCGGAGCCGGGGGCAGGGCGGACGACGAGCGGCTGCACGATGCCGTGCTGGTTCAGCGATGCGGCGAGCTCCTCCAGGTCTTCGGCGCGAAAATCCCGCCGGGGGTTGCGCGGATTGCGATCGATCAGCGCGACGGGAAGCGTACGCCGGCCGGTGTCGGCGGCGTCTGCTTCACGCTCATCGGGCTCGCCCGGATAAGGGCCCGAGGAGTGCGTCGAGCCCGCGACCGAGGCGCCGTCTTTGTTCTAGTGCCAAGTCGATCTCCGTTGCTGTGTTGGCTCGTCAGGCCGCCCGCAAGCGCACGCTCGCGCTGGATGATCTCGCTCGCCAGCCTGAGATAGGCTTGGCTGCCGGCGCATTTCAGATCGTAGAGGAGCGCCGGCTTGCCGTGCGACGGCGCCTCCGAGACCCGCACGTTGCGCGGGATGACCGTCTTGTAGACCTTGTCGCCGAGGTGCGCGCGCACGTCGTCCACCACCTGGCCGGCGAGCTTGTTGCGGCCGTCGAACATGGTGAGCACGATGCCGTGGATGGCCAGCTCGCGGATTGAGCCCGCCGCGCACCCGCTCCACCGTGCTGAGGATCTGGCTGAGCCCTTCCAGCGCGAAGAACTCGCATTGCAGCGGCACCAGCACGGCGTGGCTCGCCGCCATGGCGTTGATGGTCAGGAGGTTGAGCGACGGCGGGCAGTCGACCAGCACATAGGTGAAAGCCGGGCCCTCCGCAGTCCTCGGCGAGCGCCGCCACCGCCTTGCGCAGGCGGTAGGTGCGGTCCGGCATCGCGGCGATCTCAAGCTCCACGCCGAGGAGATCGAGCGTCGAGGGGGCGATGTGGAGCCGCGGCACCGCGGTCTCGCAGGCGGCGTCGGCAAGCGGGAGATCGCCGATCAGCACGTCGTAGGTCGAGGTCGAGCGCAGCCCGCGCTCCACGCCGAGGCCGGTCGAGGCGTTGCCCTGCGGGTCGATGTCGACGATCAGCACCGTCTCGCCGATCGCCGCCAGCGCCGTGCCGAGATTGATCGCGGTGGTGGTCTTGCCCACCCCGCCTTTCTGGTTGGCGACGGCGAGGACCCGCGGCCGCTCCGGGAGCGGGTCTTTGCGAGTTCATTGGCGCTGGCACCTTCGGGCTGAGGTTTCTGATCGCGAGGACGCGTCCGCCCGGAATCCGTCGCGCTCGGCGACGCTACCATATCGTAGTTCCAAGACTTAGATGCGATTTCGTGCTCATGCACAAAATCTTGGCCCTTGAGCAGCAGCACGACGCTGTTCTCGTGGAGATAGGGAGATGCCAACCGGAGGATTGTCTCCAGCGGCGCCAGCGCCCGCGCCGACACGACGTCCGCCCGGCCGGCCATTTTTCGCCCATGCTCCTCGATGCGCTCGGCCGCCACGCTTGCGTTGGCCCCGGTTTCGCGGATGGCGGCGCGCAGGAACGCGGCCTTCTTCAGGTTCGACTCCACCAGCGTGACATGCCGGTCCGCCTCCTCCTTGCAGGCGATCGCCACGATCAGCCCGGGAAAGCCGGCGCCGCTGCCGAGATCGACCCACTCGCGAAACTGCGGCGCATGCTGCAGGAGCTGCAGGCTGTCGGCGACGTGGCGGGTCCAGATCTCATCGAGGGCGGAAGGCGAAACCAGATTGTGCACGCGCTGCCAATCGCGAAGCAGCTCGACGAAGCGCTGCGAGGTCCTGCCGAATCGAATCCGTGACGAAGCCGAATCGATCACAGAATGTCTGCTTGCTGTGTCAGGCAGCGCTGCGGCCGGCCCGATCCGGTCTGCGTCTGACATGGCCGAGGAGGCGAGTGAGGGCGGCCGGCGTGATGCCGTCGATCCGGCCTGCCTGGCCGATACTGGCCGGCCGCACCGCCGAAAGCTTCTGCCGCACTTCGGTGGAGAGCCCGCCGATCGCCGTGTAGTCGAGATCGGACGGCAGCTCGAGCGCCTCGTCGCGCCGCATCGCGTCGACGTCGGCCTGCTGGCGCTTCAGATAGACGGCGTATTGCGCGTCGGTGCCGACCTGCTCGGCAATGTCTTTGCGGGATCGGCGCGGAGATCCGGCCAGATCGCCGAGAGGCGGTGAGATGTCGATCCCCGGGAAAGCCAGGAGGTCGAACGCAGAGCGGCGGATGCCGTCCTGGTTCAAGCTCAGCTCGTGCCGCGCCGCTTCCGCCGGCGTCAGCGTCAGGCTTTCAAGCGTGCCGCGCGCGCTGTGCGAGCGCGGTCTGCTTCTTCGGCGAAGAGCCGCGGCCCGCTCCGGCCCGACGCAGCCCGCGCCGGAGGCCGAGCGGCGTCAGCCGCTGGTCGGCATTGTCGGCGCGGAGCGACAGCCGATATTCGGCGCGCGAGGTGAACATCCGGTACGGCTCGCTCACGCCGCGCGTGACCAGATCGTCGATCATCACGCCCATGTAGCCGTCGGCGCGCCCGACGATGACCGGCTCGGCGCCGCCGGCGGCGCGCGCGGCGTTCAGGCCGGCAAGGAGACCCTGCGCCGCGGCTTCCTCATAGCCGGTCGTGCCGTTGATCTGGCCGGCGAGATAGAGGCCGGGCAGCTTCTGGCATTCCAGCGTCGGGGCGAGCTCGCGCGGGTCGATGTGGTCGTATTCGATGGCATAGCCGGGCCGGAGGATTTCGGCGCGCTCCAGGCCCGGCATCGAGCGCACCAGAGCGAGCTGCACTTCCTCGGGAAGCGACGTCGAGATGCCGTTCGGATAGATGGTGTGGTCGTTCAGTCCCTCCGGCTCCAGAAAGATCTGGTGGCTGTCGCGGTCGGCGAAGCGGACGATCTTGTCCTCGATCGAGGGGCAGTAGCGCGGGCCGCGGCTGGCGATCCGCCCGGAATACATGGCCGAGCGGTGGAGATTGGCGCGGATCAGATCGTGGGTCGCCCGCTGTCGTGCGCGTGATGTGGCACTCGACCTGCGGCGTCGTGATCGCCTCCGTCAGCGTGGAGAACGGCTCCGGCGGAACGTCGCCGGGCTGCCGCTCCAGGCCGGCCCAGTCGATCGTCCGGCCATCGAGGCGCGGCGGCGTGCCGGTCTTCAGCCGGCCGAGACGCGAGCCCGATCGCGGGCAAGCGTCTCCGACAGGCCGAGGCTGGGCGCTTCGCCGAAGCGGCCGGCCGGCGTCGAGGTCTCGCCGAGATGGATGAGGCCGCGCAGGAATGTGCCGGTGGTGAGCACGACTGCAGCGCTCTCGATGTCACGGCCGTCGACAAGCCTGACGCCGGCGACGCGTCCGTCCGCGACCAACAGATCGGCCACCTCGCCTTCGACGACGCGAAGGCCTGCCTGCGTGCCGATCGCCTCCTGCATCGCGGCCCGGTAAAGCGCACGATCGGCCTGCGCGCGCGGCCCGCGGACCGCCGGGCCCTTGCGCCGGTTGAGGACGCGGAACTGGATGCCGGCCCGATCCGCCACGCGGCCCATCAGGCCGTCCAGCGCATCGATTTCGCGCACCAGATGACCCTTGCCCAGACCGCCGATGGCCGGGTTGCAGGACATTTCGCCGATCGTAGCGCAGCGGTGGGTGACCAGAATCGTCTCGGCTCCGAATCGGGCCGCGGCCGCCGCGGCCTCTGTGCCGGCGTGGCCCCCGCCGACGACGATGATGTCCGCCTTCATAGGGCTCCTTGTTTCACGTGAAACACTGGCGCCGGATGTTTCACGTGAAACACTCCCAGGGATGTTTCACGTGAAACTCACTTGCCGATGCAGAATTCCGCGAAGAGGCGGTCGAGCACGTCCTCGACGCCGATTCGGCCGGTCAGCCTGCCAATAGCGTCGCCGGCGGAGCGCAGCAAGTCCGCCGCGACCTCATCCGGCGCACCCTGCGCGTCCGCCAGAGCCACGATCGCAGCCTCTATGGTCTCCCGCTGCCTTTGGCGGGCCACGATGGCCGACTCCGATCCGGTGGCGGCGGCAACCCGTTCGCCAATCCACTCCACTAGGAGGTCAAGGCCCTCGCCGGACTTTGCCGAGACCGCCAGCACGTTTTCGGCACTCGGCTCCCGAACCAGGTCGATCTTGGTTCGAACCGGCCAAACGGGAACACCCGGAACGCGCCACGCCTCGCCCGGCGGTCCAGTCGAGTCCTCCAGCCACAGGACGAGATCCGCAGCCTCGGCCGTAAGCCGGGCCCGCCGGACGCCTTCCTGCTCCGCCGCAGAACATGCTTCGCGGAGCCCCGCGGTATCGTAAAGCAGCACGGCATAGCCGTTCAGGTCGAGCGGCACTTCGAGGACGTCGCGCGTCGTGCCCGCCTCCTCCGTGACGATCGCCACGTCCCGCCGCGCCAGCGCGTTCAGCAGCGACGACTTTCCGGCATTGGGGCGTCCCACGATGGCGACGCGAAAGCCCTCCCGGATACGCTCTCCCGACTTTCCGGTGGCGAGGGCGGCCGCCATGTCCGCCCGCAATGCGTTCAGCGCCGCCGAAAATCCCTCGGGCAGGGCCTCCGGGACGTCGCCTTCGTCGGAAAAATCGAGGCGCGCTTCCAGCTCGGCCCGGAGCCCGATCAGCGCTTCCCGCCAAGCCTCCGCACGCCGGGCCAGCGCTCCACGCGCCTGTCCCACCGCCTGCCGGCGCTGCATCTCCGTTTCGGCAGCGATGAGGTCGGCCAGGCCTTCGATCTCGGTCAGATCGAGCTTGCCGTTGTGGAAAGCGCGGCGGCTGAATTCGCCGGGCTCGACGCCAGGCGGGCGTGCTCCGAAAGGACTTCGAACACGGCGGCTATGACGGCTCGGCCGCCGTGCAGCTGCAGCTCGGCCATGTCCTCGCCGGTATAGCTCCGCGGAGCGGGAAACCACAGGACGAGGCCCTGGTCGAGCACCGAGCCGTCAGATGGGCGGCGCAGCACGCGCAGTTCCGCCCGCCTGCGCGTCCGGCAGCCGGCCGCAGATCGACGTCAGGGCGTGCCTGGTCGCTGGCCCGGAAATCCGGATAACCGCCACGCCGGACGGAACGGCGCCGCTCGACAGGGCGTATATGGTATCCATCCGCACTCCGATCGCCGACCGATGAACCGACTCGCCGAAGCCGACCAGCCCGTATCTGCGCCAGCACGCCGACAATCCCGTCGATTGGTGGCCGTGGATACCAGAGGCCTTCGAGGAGGCGAAGCGGCGCAACGTCCCGATCCACCTGTCCATCGGCTACGCCGCCTGCCATTGGTGCCACGTCATGGCGCGCGAAAGCTTTTCAGCGACCCGGCTATCGCCGCGCTTCTCAACCGCGATTTCGTCTGCATCAAGGTCGATCGCGAGGAGCGGCCGGAGGTCGACCAGATCTATATGCGCGCTCTGCATGCGCTTGGCGAGCAGGGCGGCTGGCCGCTGACGATGTTCCTGACGCCGGACGCAGAGCCGTTCTGGGGCGGCACCTATTTTCCGCCCGAGCCGCGCTGGGGCCGCCCGAGCTTTCCGCAGATCCTGAGCGCCGTCTCTGCGGCCTGGCAGGCCCAGGATGCGGCCGTCACGCAGAATGCGTCCGCGCTGCGCGAGCATCTCAACCGCCGTCCCGCCAGGAGCCGCAGCGCCCCCGCATCGCGACATCCTCGACCGGGCCGCCGCACACGATCCTGTCCATCTGGGATCCGCAGCGCGGCAGCTTCAAGGGCGCGCCGAAATTCCCCAATGCGGCCGTGCTCGACGTGCTCTGGCGCGCTTACCTGCGCACCGGCGACGCAGGCTTCCGCACGGCCGTTCTCAACACGCTGACATTTCTCTGCCAGGGCGGCATCTACGACCATCTCGGCGGCGGTTTCGCGCGCTACTCCGTCGACGCCGAGTGGAAGGTCCCGCACTTCGAAAAGATGCTCTACGACAACGGGCAGCTTCTCTCGGCAGCTGTCCTTCGCCTACCGCGAGACACAGCGACCAGCTGTTCCGGAGCCGCATCGACGAAACGGTCGGGTGGCTCGTCCGCGAGATGCAGCTGCCGGGCGGCGGCTTCGCCTCGAGCCTCGACGCCGACACCGAGCATGAGGAGGGCCTCACATACACTCTGGACGCGGCCGGAGCTGCAGGCAGTGCTCGGGCGACGAGGCGGAAGCGTTTGCGTCGGTCTACGACGCCTCTGCCGAGGGAAACTGGGAAGGCAAGAACATCCTCAATCGCCTTGCGGCGACGTCGCGCGGCTGGCTGGGCGATGAGCAGGAGCGGCGGCTGCAAGCCCAACGCGCCAGGCTGCTGGTCGGTGCGCAACCACCGTCCGCAGCCCGCGCGCGACGACAAGGTCCTCGCCGACTGGAACGGTCTCGCCATTTCCGGCCTGGCGCAGGCGGCGCGGGCAATCGATAGCGCCGAGGCTCGCAGAGCGCGGCCCATGCCGCATTTCGGTTCGTCTCCGAATCGATGGCGGAGGGCGATCGCCTTGCGCATTCGCAGCATGGGCGGCACCCTTGTCGGCCCGGGCCTCGCGACGGATTACGCCAACATGATCCGCGCCGCGCTCGACCTTTTCGCCTTCGATGGGGATGCCAGCTATCTCGAACGGGCCGAAGCCTGGTTCCGGGCGGCGGACGCGCATCACTTCGATCCCGAGCTCGGCGCCTACAACCTCGCCGCCGATGACGCCCCCGCCTTGATCGCCAAGCCGCTGTCCATTTCGGACGAGGCCACGCCGGCGGCCACCGGCACCATGGCAGCGAACGCCGCGACGCTCTTCATGCTGACCGGCAAAGGACGAGTATCGGGCACGAGCCGAGCACATCTTGGGAAACCTGAGCGCGCGGGCCGGCGAGGACATCGTCGGCTCGGCCAGCCTGCAGGCCGGCTACGACACTTTTCTGCGCGGCCGCACCGCCTTTGTCCTAGGCGAGCGCGGCAACGCGGCCGGGCTTCTTGCCGCCAGCCTTTCTGAAGCGGATCCCGCCCTGTTCATCGCCAATCCGGCATCGGGCTCGGTCCGCGCCGGACATCCCGCGCATGGAAAAGCTCCGTCGAAAGCGAATGCCGCGCTGTTCTTGTGCGACGCATTCCGCTGCTTGCCGGAGATCGCCACGCCCGATGCGGCAGCAGAGACGCTCCGCCGCACCCGGAGCGGCCTCCCCTAAGTATTCATCGATTCGAAGAAATCGCTGTTGCTCTTCGTCTGCTTCAGCTTGTCGAGCAGGAACTCGATTGCGTCCACCACGCCCATCGAGGAGAGGATGCGCCGCAGCACGAAGATTTTTTGCAGATCGCCCTTCGGCACCAGGAGCTCTTCCTTGCGAGTGCCCGACTTCAGGATGTCGATGGAGGGGAAGACACGTTTGTCGGCGACCTTGCGGTCGAGCACGATTTCCGAATTGCCGGTGCCCTTGAACTCTTCGAAGATCACTTCGTCCATGCGGCTGCCGGTATCGATGAGCGCTGTCGAGATGATCGTCAGCGAGCCGCCTTCCTCGATGTTGCGCGCCGCGCCGAAGAAGCGCTTCGGCCGCTGCAGGGCGTTGGCGTCGACGCCGCCGGTCAGCACCTTGCCGGAGGACGGCACGACGGTGTTGTAGGCGCGCCCAAGCCGGGTGATCGAATCGAGCAGGATCACCACGTCGCGCCCGTGCTCGACTAGGCGCTTGGCCTTTTCGATGACCATCTCGGCGACCTGAACGTGGCGGGCGGCGGGCTCGTCGAAGGTCGAGGAGATCACCTCGCCTTTGACGGTGCGCTGCATGTCGGTCACCTCTTCCGGGCGCTCGTCGATCAGGAGCACGATGAGGTAGCATTCCGGGTGGTTGGTGGTGATCGAGCGGGCGATGTTCTGCAGGATCACCGTCTTGCCGGTGCGCGGCTGCGCCACGATCAGCGCCCGCTGGCCCTTGCCGAGCGGCGCCACGAGGTCGATTACCCGCGCCGTCATGTCCTTTCGGGTCGGGTCCTCCACTTCCATCTTGAAGCGCTCGTCCGGGATAGAGCGGCGTCAGATTGTCGAAATGGACCTTGTGGCGGGCCTTGTCGGGATCCTCGAAATTGATGGTGTTGACCTTGAGCAGGGCGAAATAGCGCTCGCCCTCCTTGGGGCTGCGGATCTGGCCCTCCACCGTGTCGCCGGTCCGCAGCGAGAAGCGGCGGATCTGCGAGGGCGAGACGTAGATGTCGTCAGGCCCGGGGAGGTAGTTTGCATCCGGCGAGCGCAGGAAGCCAAAACCGTCCTGCAGCACCTCGACGACCCCCTCGCCGATGATCTCGACGTCGCTGTCGGCGAGTTTTTTCAGGATGCCGAACATCAGCTCCTGCTTGCGGAGCGTGTTGGCATTCTCCACCTGCTGCTCTTCGGCGAAGCTCAACAGCTCGGTAGGGGATTTGGACTTCAGGTCCTGAAGTTTCATTTCAAGCATGGAAGGGTCCCGGCCAGGGAAAGGAAGCGAGAGAAGGAAGGTGGGCGGTCGCGCTGGCGATACGATCCCCGCCATTGCAGCGGGCGCGCGTCTTTGCGCGCTAATTCACGCCAACGCCCTCTTTAGATAGCCGCACCGCCGCTCACAAACAAGGCCCTTCGCTCAAAAGGGCTTTACGATCACCAGGATGACGATGGCGATCATCAGGACGGCAGGAATCTCGTTCACCGCCCGATAGAATCTTGCGCTGCGGACGTTTCGGTCCGCCGCAAACCGCCTCACCCAGCGGATCAGCAGCAGATTGTAGCCCGTCAGGACGAGGACGCATGCTGCCTTTGCCCAGAACCATTCCTCGCGCCAGGCCTCGATGAGCCACACCATCCACAGACCGAAGAACCACGCGGCGAACATGGCGGGAACGTCGATCGAATAGAGCAGCCGCCGCTCCATGATCTTGAAGGTCTCCGACTGTTGCGATCCCGCCGGACTCGCCGCGTGATAGACCATGAGCCGCGGCAGGTAGAGCAGCGCGGCCATCCAGGCGATCACCGAAATCACGTGCAGAGCCTTGATCCACAGCATCAGAGGCCGGACCGCCGCACTCGCTCGACCAGCCGCGCGACGTGGGTAAGCGGCACCTCGGGCGTGATGCCGTGGCCGAGATTGAAGATGTGGGCCCGCCCCGCGGCGGCCGCCAGGATCGCGTCGATCCCCTCGTCGAGCGCACGCCCGCCGACCATCAGCCGGAGCGGATCGAGGTTGCCCTGCAGCGCCGTCGGTTCAGCAACGAGCACGCGCGCCTTTTGCATCGGCAGCGTCCAGTCCAATGCAACAGCGTCGGCGCCGGTCTCAGCTGCATACCCGCCGAGCCGGGCTCCCGCGCCCTTGGGAAAGACAATGATCCGCGCACCGGGAACTGCTGCCCGGACCCGCTCCACGATGGCTCGGACCGGCTGAACGGCCCAGGTCTCAAAGCCTTCTTCATCGAGGATTCCAGCCCAGCTGTCGAAGATTTTCACGGCGTCTGCGCCCGCCTGCAACTGGCCGATCAGATAGCGAGAAGAGGCATCGACCAGCACGTCGATCAGCGCGCGGAACCGTTCGGGTTGCTGCAGAGCGAGGCGCCGCGCTGGCAACTGATCGGCTGTGCCGTGGCCTGCCACCATATAGGTCGCCACCGTCCAGGGCGCGCCGCAGAACCCGATCAGCGCCTTGTCGGGCGCGAGCTCGCGGCGCACCAGCCGGACCGTCTCCAGCACCGGCGCAAGCCTCTCGACGACGGTCGCAGCCGCACGAAGCTCGCTTGGCAGTGGATCAAGCACCGGGCCCCGCCCCTCGACGAAGCGGACCTTCTGACCGAGCGCATCCGGGATGACGAGGATATCGGAGAACAGGATCGCCGCATCGAAATCGAAGCGACGGATCGGCTGCAGCGTCACCTCGGCGGCCAGTTCCGGCGAATAGCAGAGGTCGAGGAACGAACCGGCGCGCTTACGTGTTTCTCGGTATTCGGGGAGATACCGCCCCGCCTGCCGCATGAGCCAGATCGGTGGCGGGCTGACCGCTTCTCCGGCGAGAACGCGCATGAGTTTCGCCGCTTCGTTCACGTCCCGGTAACCTTCCTTAAGAATCTCTTAAATCTGAACTGCTTCTTCTGTTGGGCAGTGGATTAGGGGGATTGCGACTTCTCCACAATCGGGCTGGGCGACAAAGGGCTGGGCACGGGCCGATGCGGAGACCGGGATGTGCGCATGCTTTCGGGAAATTCAACGTTCGCGCCAGGCGTCTAGATAAGCGTCGCTCCGATCCGGACTGAGCAAGCCCTGTGGATTTCTCCTGGTCGAACAGGTTCTTTGGCCGTGGGCTTGCGGCCGTCCACAGCACGGATCGAGGTTGATCGATTTCGTGGTACCGGTATGTCCGGATGCGGAGCGGCGCCTGGAACGCGAGTTGTCCGCCGTCCCCCACAGGATTCCGGACAGTGGCCACAAAACGATACTTCCATCTGCATCTGGTCTCCGACGCCACCGGTGAGACGCTCATCAATGTGGGCCGTGCCGCGGCCGCCCAGTACAAGCACACCCATTCCATCGAGCATATCCACTCGCTGGTGCGCACACCGACGCAGGTCGAGCGGGCGCTGCGCGAGATCGAGCAAGCGCCAGGCATCGTCCTCTACACCCTCGTCGACGACAGTCTTGCGGCAGCGCTCGAGGCGGGTTGCCGCAATCTCGGCATCCCCTACGTTTCCGTGCTCGATCCCGTGCTCGCGGCGTTTCAATCCTATCTCGGCACGCGCTCGGCCGGCCGTGTCGGCGCCCAGCACGTCCTCGACGCCGACTATTTCCGCCGCATCGATGCGCTCAATTTCTCGCTCGCACATGACGATGGCCAGCATTTCGAGGCATTGGAGGAAGCCGATGTCGTCCTGGTCGGCGTGAGCCGCACGTCGAAGACGCCGACCTCGATCTATCTGGCCAATCGCGGCATCAAGACGGCCAACATCCCGCTCGTTCCCGGCGTGCCGGCTCCCGCCGAGCTCCTTTCCATCCAGAAGCCGCTGGTCGTCGGGCTTGTAGCGAGCCCGGACCGCATCGTGCAGATCCGCCAGCATCGCGTCCTCACCATGAAATCGGACGAGCTGACCGATTCCTATGTCGATCGGGCGCTCGTCACCGAGGAGATCGCCTGGAGCCGAAAGCTTTGCGCCCGGCAAGGATGGCCCGTGATCGATGTGACGCGACGCTCCATCGAGGAGACCGCGGCGGCGGTCATCGGGCTTCTCGGCGCCAGGAAGCCATGAGCCTGATCCTCGCGTCGGCAAGTCCGATCCGGCGGACGCTGATGCGCAACGCCGGCCTTACCTTCGAAGTCGATCCGGCCCATATCGATGAGCGCGCTGCCGAGCAACCGTTGCTGGCCGCGGGTGCGACGCCCGAAGATCTAGCCCTCGCCCTTGCCATGGCCAAAGCGGCCTCGGTGAGCGAGCGCCGTTCAGGCGACCTGGTCATCGGCGCCGATCAGGTGCTCGACTTCGCGGGAGAACGGCTGACCAAGCCGGCCGATATGGAAGCCGCGCGCCGGCAGCTGCTTCGGCTGTCGGGCGGCACGCATCAGCTCCATTCGGCCGTAGCCTGCGCGAGGGATGGCGAGATCGTCTGGCACTCCGTCCAGACGGCCACGTTGAAGCTGCGCCGTTTCGAGCCTGCCGCCTTGGGGCGCTATCTTGCCCGGGCAGGCGAGGCGGCGCTGCAAAGCGTCGCTGCGTACCAGCTTGAAGGCTTGGGCGTTCAGCTCTTCGAGGCCATCGAGGGTGATTATTTTGCCATCCTGGGCCTGCCGCTCCTGCCGCTGCTTGGCTTCCTGCGGGAGGAGGGCGTGCAAGGAATCCTTCAATGAAGTCCCTGCTGCCGGGCCGCCAGGGCGTCCGGGGGCGTCGGGCCTTTCCAGCCTGCACGGCCTCTCCGACGGGGGCGCGTGAGGAAGACGTCGCGGCAGGGTTCTCACAGGCAGCGACGCGACACTGATGCGCGTGATCGGCCTTACCGGCTCCATCGGCATGGGAAAGAGCACGACGGCCGCCATGTTCCGGGCGCGCGGCGTAGCGGTCCACGATGCCGACGTCGCGGTGCATCGCCTATACGAGGGCAGCGCTGTTGCTCCGCTCGAGGCGGCATTTCCGGGCGTAACGGCCGGCGGGAAGATCGACCGCGCGCGGCTGTCCGCACGGGTCGTCGAAAACCCTCAGGCGCTGGCCCAGCTCGAAGCGATCGTGCACCCGCTCGTCCGCGCGAGCGAAGCGGAATTCTTGGCCCAAAGCAGGGCGGAGCGGCGCAGCCTGGCCATTATCGACGTGCCGCTTCTCTTCGAAACCGGAGGAGAGAGCGCGGTTGATATCGTCTTGGTAGTAACCGCCGACCCGGCAATCCAGCGGCGAAGGGTTCTCGCCCGGCCGGGCATGGACGCGCGAAAGTTCGAATCGCTGCTGGCGCGCCAAATTCCGGATAGCGAGAAGCGGCGCCGGGCGCATTTCGTCGTGGATACGGGCAGGGATCACGCCGCCGCCGCCCGACAGGTTGACGGCATATTGCGAGCCCTGGCGTTCACCCCCTGATTTTTCCAGCGGTCTCTCGCGGCCGGCTTGCGCCCGGACCCGAACAGACTCAAAAGAAGATGTGCGCGAAATCGTCCTGGATACCGAAACGACCGGCCTCGACTGCCTGAACGGCGACCGGCTGATCGAGGTCGGCTGCCTTGAGCTTCTCAACCATATCCCGACCGGGCGCACGTTCCACGCCTATGTCAATCCGCGTCGGCTGATCTCGGCGGATGCCCTGATTGTGCATGGGCTGAGCGACGCGTTCCTGCGCGACAAGCCTTGCTTCGACGATATTGCCGAGGCGTTTTGCGACTTTGTTGGCGACAGCGCCCTGGTGGCCCACAATGCCGCCTTCGACCGCGCTTTCATCAATATGGAGCTCGGCGCGTGCCGGCGCGCGCCGATCGAGGAGCACCGGTTCGTCGATACGCTGATGCTGGCGCGCCGCCGTCATCCGAACGGCCCCAACAGCCTCGACGCGCTGTGCGCCCGCTATGGGATCGACAACAGCGCCCGCACCAAGCACGGCGCGCTCCTCGACGCCGAGATCCTGGCGGAAGTCTACCTGGAGCTGCTCGGCGGCCGCCAGGCGACTTTTGCGCTGGGCGCCATCGCGCCGATCGCCGCCAGGGCCGCGCAGGCGCACCGCATCGGCCCGCGGCCGCGGGCTCTGACGCCGCGGCTGAACGACGGCGACCTCCGCGCCCACGCCGCTTTCGTCGCGATGCTGGGAGCAGAGCCGCTGTGGGCCCGCTACCGGCCTGCCGCTGGAAATTACGCCGCGAGCTGATTGAAACGGCGCCGGCTTCAGCTCTGCGAGGGGGCGGCGGCCTGCTGCTGCAGGTTCAGCTCGGCGATGCGCTGGCGGTAGAGGGAGGCGAAATCGATCGGGTCGACCATGAGCGGCGGAAAGCCGCCCTGACGAGTCGCATCGGCGATGATCTGTCGGGCGAAAGGAAACAGCAGGCGCGGGCACTCGATCAGCAGCAGCGGATGCATGTGCTCCTGCGGAACGTTGCGGATCTGGAACAGCCCCGCATAGCTCACCTCAGCGATGAACAATGTATCGTTGCCGCGCGTTGCCTTGGCCTCCAGCTTCAGCTCGATCTCGAACTCGCTCTCCGACTGCGGCCGCGCATTGACGTTGACGTTAACGTCAAGCTTCGGCGCCTTGTCGCTGGGACGCAGCGACTTGGGAGCGCCGGGATTTTCGAACGAGAGGTCTTTGATGTATTGGCCGAGCACATGGATGCCCGGCTGCGGGTTCTGCGGCGCTGCAGGTTGCGCCTGTCCGCCATTGCTGCTGCTATCGGCCATGTTCGCACGCCTTTCTCATCGGCGCCCGCCTAGCATGCCGCGACCGGGGGAACAATGACTCGGCTGTCACGTCGAGGGGCCGCTGTCGCGTCGCCACGGGCTGTCGACCCTCCGCGCGGAACTGAATTCGCTCTGATCGAGCTCCACGACGTTCGGCGCTGAGGGCCGAAACCCTTCCTGGCGCGCCATCCTGACCTCTACCCTTCCTCGGATCCGCCGCCAAAGGGCGCCTCGTACCGCCGGAATGAACAGCAAAAGCCCCGCGACATCGGTGATGAAACCCGGAATGATCAAGAGCAGCGCGGCGATCGCCAGCACGGCTCCGTCCAGGAGCGGCTTCGCCGGCACCCGCCCGGCAGCGGATTCGGCGCGGATCCGCATGAGCGTGGCGACGCCCTGCCGGCGGAGCAGCAGAACGCCTGCAATCGTGCTCAGCAGTACCAGAGCCAAGGTCGCGCCGATACCGATCGCCTCGCCGACGAAGATGAAGGCGGCGATTTCGGCGAGCAGCAGAGCAAGGACAATGAGAGAGAATGGAACGCGCATGGAGCCTCCTTGCCTGCATATAGGGTCCTGCGACGCCCGCTATCAGGGCTGGTTCGAGGGCGCGGCCCAGTTCTCCACGTTGAGGCCCGGCACGCGCCGAAACTCGCGCTCGTTGTTGGTGACGAGGATCAAGCCGGCGGCGATCGCATGCGCGGCGATCCACAGGTCGTTGCTGCTGATCTGTCTGCCTTGGCGCTCCAGGGTGGCTCTGATCGAACCGTAGGCTGGCCCGCCACTCTCCGGTAGCCCCAGGACGGGCAAAAACCTGAGCAGGTCTCGAAGTCCCTGCAGAGCAAATTCGCGCCGCTGGCTTTTATGCGCACCAAAAGCGAGTTCGCCGTAGCTGATTACCGAGATCGCGGCTTCCCTTGGCGCCAGGAGTTTGAATCGTTCAATGACGGCCGGCAGCCGATTCTGCCGGATCAGGATGCAGATATTCGTATCCAGCAGGTATCGGGTCTCGGTCACAGGCCTTCGCGTTCTTGCGGTGGCCGCTCATCGCGGATGCCGTCGAACATATCTTCCGGCAACTGCATGATAAGCTCCAGCGCCCGCTCCATGCCTTGCGGCTTTTCCCGCAAGACGATCTCCTCGCCGCGGCGAAAAATCTCCACCTCGTCGGTGCTCAGCCGGAATTCCTTGGGCAGCCGGACTGCCTGGCTGTTGCCGGATTTGAATACCCGCGCCGTCGCCATGGAAAAGCACTCCGTGTATCTACGAACGCGTATATACGCTGCGGCTTTAACGGCGCAAGTGGCCAAGCCTATCGCACGATGACGTTGGAGAACTGCCAGGGGTCGTCGCGGTCGAGCTCCTCCGGAAACAGCACGCCGCGGCCTTCTATCGGCGTCCAGTCGGTATAGGTGCCGATCACCGGTCCGAGATAGGGCATCTGCACCTCCAGGCAGCGGCGGAAATCGAGCTCGTCCGCCTCCACCAGCCCCGCCTCGGGGTTCTCCAGCGCCCACACCATTCCGGCGAGCACCGCCGAGGTAACCTGCAGGCCGGTGGCGTTCTGGTAGGGGGCAAGCTCGCGCGTCTCCTCGATGGAGAGCTGCGAGCCGAACCAATAGGCATTCCTGGCATGGCCGTAGAGGAGAACGCCGAGCTCGTCCCTGCCGTCGACGATCTCGTGCTCGTCGAGGATGTGATAGGCGGGCTGCAGCTCCCAGGCATGCCCGGCCATCTCATGGAGCGACAGCACGGCGTCGTCGGCCGGATGGTAGGCGTAGTGGCAGGTTGGCCGGTAGACCACCCGTTCGCCTTCGCGCAGCGTGAAATAATCGGCGATTGAGATCGATTCGTTGTGAGTCACCAGGAAGCCGTGCTGGCCCTGCGGGGTCGGCGTCCAGGAGCGCACGCGCGTGCCGGCGCCGGGGCGCAGGAGGTAGACAGCCGCGCCGCTGCCGAAATCGTGCGTGCGGCCCTCCGGCGGCAGCGCTCTCTCGTGCGTGCCCCAGCCGAGCTCGGCCGGCTGCAGGCCCTCCGAGACAAAACCCTCCACCGACCAGGTATTGACGAAAACCCCCATGCGTTTCGGCTCGCGGGCGCGCTGCGTATCGCGCTCGGCGATGTGGATGCCCTTCACGCCGGCGCCGTGCATCAGCCGCGCCCATTCCTCGCGGCTTTGCGGCTCGCCGGCCGCGAGGCCGAGATCGCCGGCGAGGTTGAGGAGCGCCTGCTTGACGAACCATGAAACCATGCCCGGATTTGCGCCGCAGCAATTGATCGCGGTCGAGCCGCCCGGCCGGCGGCGGCGCACGTCGAGCACGCCTTCCCGCAGGGCATAGTTGGAGCGTTGCGAGACCGTCAGATGCGGATTGGTATAGAAGCCCGGCCAAGGCTCGGCGACGGTGTCGATGTAAAGCGCATCGAGCTCCTGCGCGAGCTCGATGATCGCGACGGACGAGACCTCGACGGAAAGATTGACGACGAACGCTTGCCCTGGGCCCTGCAGAAGCGGCGTGAGCGCGTCACGGTAATTTGCTTCCGTGATCGCAAGCTTCTGGAATCGGCAGCCCTCCCGCTCCGCCTGCAGCCGGTGCGTGTCGTCGGGATCGATGATGGTGATGCGGCTGCGGTCGCATTCGAAATGCCGGAGGATGAGCGGCAATGTCCCGCGGCCGATCGATCCGAAGCCGATCATCACGATCGCGCCGTCGATCTTTGCGTGGATGGGCCATTCGTTCATTGTCGCTCCTCGTCCGGCGGGCTCCGGGCCGCGTCTCTTGCACGGCGCCGCAGGAATAGGACGAGGGGAGGCTTGTCAACCGACGCCGGTCGCCGCAGCGATCACGGCACGAGCTGCGCCTTGGGGATGTCGAGCTCGTAGCTGATGCCCTCGGGCCCGAAACTGAGCTCCGCCGCGCCGCTGACCGAGGTGGGCACCACCTCGCACAGCATCATCAGGCCGAAACTGCGGATCTTTGGCTCGCGGATATCGGCGCTGCTCGTCTCCCGCCAGGAGAAGCGGTAGATGGACGCGGAGCGCGGGCTTTTTTCGAAGCGCACCACGACCATGCCGTCGTCGCGCGAAAGCGCGCCGTATTTCAGGGCATTGGTGGTCAGCTCGTGCAGCGCGAGGCCGATATATTGCGCCGCGTTCGGTCGGAGAAACCCATTCTCGCCCTCCAGGACCACGGCAGGCAGCCGGCTCTCGGCATAGAGCGCGATCTGGGAGCGCACGAGGTCGAAGATGCGGGCGCCGCGCCAATCGGCGTCGGTCAGCACGTCGTGGGCGCGTGACAGTGAGAAGATGCGGCCGTTGAAGCCGCTGACGAACTGCTGGGTGGACGAGGCGCTCTCGGCGGTCTGGCGGGCGATGCCCTGAATGACCGCGAGGAGGTTCTTGGACCGGTGCGCCAGCTCGCGCAGCACGATGCGAAGGTGCTCCTCCTTCACCTTGCGGTCGGTGATGTCGACGAAGGACAATACCGTCCCGATCGTCTCTTCGTGCTCCCGGTGGGCCCTGACGCGGACGTCGTACCAGCGCGAGCCGCGCTCGCCCTTCATCTCCAGCTCGATCTCGCGCGGCTCGCCGCTCGCCACCACGGCTTCCTTGGCTTCCGCCAGCTGTGCGGCGGCATCGATCGCCAGCACGTCGCGATCCGTTTTGCCGATGATGTCGCCCGCGAGTTCCGTGGGGGGATTGAACAGCCAGGTGTATCGGCCTTCCCGATCGGCGGCTGCCACGGAGATCCGCGAGCCGGCGAGTGCGGCTTCGCAGCGCGACCACAGCACCCTCGCGGAGGGTGCGTCCCCAATCATTTCCGGCTCTGTGCCGTTGTTGACCCGTCTTGCCGCCATGACCTCGAACACTGGCCGGATCCCGGTACGCGGATCCTGCTACTTCCTATTGCGCTCAAGCGAGGATGCCGATTCGTGCCGCGCACAAGAGAGCGGCCCCGCTCGAGGCCACGAATTGATTGCCGCGAGCGGACGGTCGCGGCTCTCACGGCCGCAGGGCACGATGCGCCCTTTGCCGCGCCAAGCAGCCGACGGATCTAGTCCGTGGCGCGTCGGGTGGAGGCAAGGACCAGCGAAACCATGAGGGCGACGAGACTGACGAAGAACAGGATCTGACCCAGCCCCGCTGCCGGCGCGGGCGCTCCGCCGAAGCCCAGCAGCGCTGCGGTCGCGACTCCGCCGATAAAAACAAGCGGCACCCATCCGGCCATATCCGGCCCCCGACTTATCGAAGCAGAACGCCCGGTCGGGATTGAGGGTTCCACCCGCTCGGCGGCACTTGTCCGCGCCGAGCGGCCGCTTAGCGTCCGGCGCGCCGCTCGAAGAAGAGGGCCTGGCTGATTACCGCTTTGACGGTTTCCGGCTGGAACGGTTTGGTGATTAGGAAAGCCGGCTCCGGCCGCTCGCCGGTAAGGAGCCGCTCGGGATAGGCGGTGATGAATACGACCGGCACCGAGAAGGACGCTAGCATTTCGTTGACCGCATCGAGCCCCGAGCTGCCGTCGGCCAGCTGGATGTCGGCCAGGACGAGCCCCGGCCGTTGCTTGTCGACGGCCTGGATGGCTTCGGCGTGCGTCCGGGCGACGCCGTTCACCCGGTGCCCCAGCGATTGCACCAGGCTCTCTATGTCCATGGCGATGAGCGGCTCGTCCTCGATGATCAGGACGTCGGTCGCGACCTGCTGGGCGATCTCGCGCCCCGCCTGGTCGACCAGCTGGGCGACTTCGGTCTCGGATTTGCCGAGGATGTAGGCGATCTCGGATGCCGAAAAGTCCTCCACCGCCATCAGCAGGAAGGCCTGGCGCGGCAGCGGCGTGATCGCCTCCAGGCGGCGCGATGCATCGTCCAGCTCGTCCGGCCCGAACTCGTCCTTGGCAAGGTTGATCTCGATGGAATTCCAGTAGCGGCAGAAGGCCTTGAACAGCTCCACCCGCGGATCGTTTTCCGAATTGAACGATTCCGGATCGGCGACCAGCGCCTCGAGGACGGAAATGACGTAGGCGTCGCCGCTTTTCTGCCCTCCGGTGAGCGCCCGCGCGAAGCGGCGCAGATATGGAAGGTGTGGTGCGGTATTGGCGACGAGCGACATTCGGGTGACCCTGTTTAGACGGGAAAGTATTCGACGGCTGCCCCGGCATGAACGTGAGATCGGAGCAGCCGGTTCCCGCCTGTTTGCCGGCGGCAGGTATCGCACGTCTTGTCGCCGATTGCGCCCGCCCTGGCAAGGCCGGCGGCCATCCTTGTTGCACTGCAGCAATTTTCGGCGTAAAGCGCTGCCGGGCACAGAACCGGAGCCCTCTCCTTGATCCAGCGCGTCATCCCTGTGCCGCCCTTCGATTACGTCGTCTTCGGAGGCACCGGCGACCTCGCGCGGCGCAAGCTTCTGCCGGCCCTCTACTATCGGCTGAAGGACGCGCAGATTCCGTCCGGCAGCCGCATCATCGGCGTGTCCCGGAGAGAAATGTCGGACGACGCCTATCGGGTGATGACGCGTGCTGCGCTGGAGCAGTTTTTGCCCGCCGTCGATCGGGATCCGGCCATTATCGACCGTTTTCTTGGCATGCTGTCCTACTTGGCGGTCGATGCCTCGGGCGACGCCGGCTGGGGCCGCTTGGCCACGGCGCTCGCCGACGGCGCCGACAAGGTTCGGGCCTTCTATCTCGCGGTCGGCCCCGACCTCTTCGACGACATTTGCGAGCGCATCGGCCGCCATCGTCTCGTCACCCCCTCGACGCGGGTCGTGATCGAGAAGCCCGTCGGAACCGATCTCGCATCCGCCAGGGCGGTGAACGAGGCCGTCGGTGCCGTCTTCGCGGAAGACCAGGTGTTCCGCATCGACCATTATCTCGGCAAGGAGACGGTGCAGAACCTGATGGTGCTCCGCTTCGGCAACGTGCTCTACGAATCGCTGTGGAACTCCGCCCATGTGGATCACGTGCAAATCACCGTCGCCGAGACTCTCGGCGTCGGCTCGCGCGGCGCCTATTACGATACGTCCGGGGCGCTTCGCGACATGGTGCAGAACCACATGCTGCAGCTCCTCTGCCTGGTCGCGATGGAGCCGCCGGACATTTACGACGCAAACTCCATCCGCGACGAGAAGCTGAAGATCCTCAAGGCGCTGAAGCCGATCAACGGCGGCGCGGAGACCTGCACCGTCCGCGGCCAGTACCGGAGCGGCGCGGCCAATGGCGGCACCGTGCCGGGCTATTGCGAGGAAATCGGCGCCGACAAGAGCGATACCGAGACTTTCGTGGCGCTGAAGGCGGAGATCGCCAACTGGCGCTGGGCCAACGTCCCCTTCTATCTCCGGACCGGCAAGCGGCTCGCTTCGCGCCTTTCCGAGATCGTCATCGCCTTCAAGCCGGTCCCGCACTCCATCTTCCCGAAGGACGTCGGAGCCCTGCAGTCGAACCGGCTGGTGCTCCGGCTGCAGCCGGACGAAGGCGTCAAGCAATGGATCATGATCAAGGATCCCGGCCCGGGCGGCATGCGGCTCCGCCACGTCCCCCTCGACATGAGCTTCGCCGAGGCTTTTCAGGCGCGCAATCCCGACGCCTACGAGCGGCTTCTCCTCGACGTGATTCGCGGCAACCAGACCCTCTTCATGCGCCGCGACGAGGTGGAGGCGGCATGGAGCTGGATCGACCCGATCCGGCAGTCCTGGGATGCCTCCGGCACCTCGCCGAAGCCCTATACGGCCGGCAGCTGGGGGCCGTCGGCGGCAATCGCGCTGATCGAGCGTGACGGCCGCACCTGGCATGAGGACGCCGTAGAAGCGTGACGCCCTCCGGTCTTGGAAAAAGCGGCTTTTGATCTAGAACCGCGCTGGACGGAACGGAGCCGCCGATGCCTCAGCACAAGGTCGCCATGCTTACCGCCGGAGGCCTCGCGCCCTGTCTCTCGTCGGCGGTCGGAGGGCTCATCGAGCGCTATAGCGAGGCCGCTCCCGACGTCGAGCTGATCGGCTACCGCTCCGGCTATGCCGGCCTGCTGAGGGGCATTTCGCTCGCCGTCACGCCGGAGGTCCGCGCCAAGGCCCATATCCTGCACGCTCACGGCGGCTCGCCGCTCGGCAACAGCCGCGTCAAGCTCACCAACGTGGCGGATTGCGTGAAGCGCGGCCTCGTCAAGGAGGGCCAGGACCCGCTGCGGGTCGCCGCCGAGCAGCTGACCCGCGACGGTATCACCATCCTGCACACGATCGGCGGCGACGACACCAGCACGACAGCCGCCGACCTTGCGGCCTACCTTTCGGCCAACGGCACCGAGCTGACTGTGGTCGGCCTCCCCAAGACCGTCGACAACGACATCGTGCCGATCCGCCAGTCGCTCGGCGCGGCGACCGCCGCCGAGCAGGGCGCCATCTTCTTCGAGAACGTCGTCAACGAGCGGACCGCCAGCCCGCGCACGCTCCTCATCCACGAAGTGATGGGCCGCAATTGCGGATGGCTCACCGCCGCGACCGCCCGCGCCTACCGCGAGCGGCTCGGCAACCTGGAACTCCTGCCGGAGTTCAACCTCGCCCGGCCGGGCAAGGACATCGACGCGGTCTATGTGCCGGAAATGGCCATCGACCTCCAGGCGGAGGCCGCGCGGCTGCGCGGCGTCATTGATGCGAAGGGTAGCGCAAGCATCTTCGTCAGCGAGGGCGCCAACGTCGCAGAGATCGTCGCGGAGATGGAGTCGCGCGGCGAGAAGATCGACCGCGACGCCTTCGGCCACGTCAGGCTCGACAAGGTCAATGTCGGGGACTGGTTCTCCAAGCGCTTCGCCAAGCTCATCGGCGCCGAGCGCAACTTGGTGCAAAAATCCGGCTATTTCGCCCGCTCCGCCGCCGCCAATCCGGAAGATCTCAAGCTGATCAGGACCATGGTCGAGCTGGCGGTCGAATCCGGGCTCGCCGGCAAGGCGGGCGTCATCGGTCAAGACGAAGAAAGGGATGGCGAGCTCCGGGCGATCGAGTTCCCGCGCATCAAAGGCGGCAAGCCGTTCGACATCGAGGCCGGCTGGTTCCGGGACATGCTCCAACAAATCGGTCAGCCAGTCGGCGCCAAAGTGGCAGCCGGGCACGCCGGCGCAGACTAGAGGCCGAGGAGAACGGGATGGCACTTCACTCGCACCCCGGCGAGGTGACGGAGCGGATCAGGCTGAGGAGCCGCGACACCCGCGCGCTCTATCGCGAGCGGATCGCCCGCGCCGGCGACGCCAGCCCCCGCCGCGCCGGGCTCGCCTGCGGCAACCTCGCCCAGGGCTTCGCACCTTGTAGCGCCTGGGGCAGCACGTGAGTAGTCCGGCCACTCTGGAGGCGATCCTCACGGCCGCTCCTGTGGTGCCGGTGCTGATCGTGGAAGACTGGCGAGCCGCGGTGCCGCTCGCCCGCGCTCTGGTCGCCGGAGGGCTGCCGGCGATCGAGATCACGCTGCGCACTTCCGCGGCCCTTCAGGCGATCCGCGCCGTCGCCGCCGAGGTAGAAGGCGCCTTCGTGGGCGCCGGCACGGTGCTGACGCCGGAACAGCTGCGGCAGGCAGAGGCCGCCGGCGCAAGATTCGCGGTGTCCCCCGGATCCAGTCCGGCCCTGCTTGACGCCGCCGATCCGGACCTACCCCTCCTGCCGGGTGCCGCTTCCGCGACGGAGGCAATGGCGCTCCTGGAGCGCGGCTATGCCATCCAGAAATTTTTCCCCGCCGAGCCGGCGGGCGGCACCGCCTATCTAAGAGCGCTAGCTTCGCCCTTGCCCGGCGTGCGTTTCTGCCCGACCGGCGGTGTCGGCGCCGAGAACGCGCCGGCCTATCTGGCGCTCCCGAACGTGATCTGCGTCGGCGGCTCCTGGGTGGCGCCGAAGGATGCCGTCGCGAGCGGCGACTGGTCTCGTATCGAGCGCTTGGCCCGCGCGGCGGCCGGCCTGAAGCGCGCCGCATGAAGCCGGCAGCCCTGACCGCGCTGGAAAACCTGCGGGCGCACCGTGCCGAGCTGGGCAATCCGCATCTTCGCGACCTCTTCGCCGCCGACCCGGACCGCTTCTCCCGCTTTTCCCTTAGCTTGGGCGACCTGACGCTGGACTATTCCAAGAACCGCATCGTCCCCGAAACAGTGCCCTTGCTGCTCGCTCTGGCGGAGGGGGCTGGAGTGGCAGAGCTGCGCGACGCCATGTTCGCCGGCGCGCCGATCAATCTGACGGAAAATCGCGCCGTGCTCCACGTGGCGCTCCGCGCGCCAGCCGACGCCGACATCCGGGCCGACGGCAAGAACGTCGTGCCGCAGGTCCATGCAGTTCTAAAAGCTTTCCTCGCCTTTGCCGACAGGATCCGTTCTGGCGACATCCGCGGCGTGGCAGCCGACCGCTTCACCGACGTGGTCAATATCGGCATCGGCGGTTCCGATCTCGGGCCGGCCATGGCGGTGGCTGCCCTGACCCCCTACCGCGGCAACGGGCCGAGGCTGCATTTCGTCTCCAACGTCGACGGCGCGCATCTCGCCGACACGCTTGCCGGCCTGGATGCCGAGCGCACGCTCTTCCTCATCGCCTCCAAGACGTTCACCACGTCGGAAACGATGACCAACGCCGCTTCGGCGCGCGAATGGCTGGCCTACCGGCTCGGCGAGGAGGCGGTGCCCGACCATTTCGCCGCCATTTCGACCAACCTTGAGAAGGTCGCCGAATTCGGCATCAGGCGTGACCGCGTCTTCGGCTTCTGGGACTGGGTCGGCGGCCGCTACTCCGTGTGGTCGGCGATCGGGCTGCCGCTCGCCATCTCCATAGGCGGCGAGAATTTTCGTGCCTTTCTCGCCGGCGCCCGCGACATGGACGAGCATTTCCGCAATGCGCCGCTCGCCGAGAACATGCCGGTCGTCATGGGCGTCCTCGGCATCTGGTACCGCAACGTATGGGACTTCCGCACCCATGCTGTGCTCCCCTACGACCAGCGTCTGTCGCGCTTCGCCGCGCATCTCCAGCAGCTCGACATGGAATCGAACGGCAAGCGGGTGACGCGCGACTCCCGGCTGGTGGAATACCGCACCGGCCCGATCGTCTGGGGCGAGCCGGGCACCAACGGCCAGCACGCCTTCTTCCAGCTCCTGCACCAGGGCACGGAGATCGTGCCCGCCGATTTCCTCGTCGCTGCCGAGCCGCATGAAGACATGGGCGACCACCATGCAAAGCTCATTGCCAATTGCCTGGCGCAGACCGAGGCGCTCGCCTTCGGCAAGACCGAAGCCGAGGTACGCGAGGAGCTGGAAAAATCGGGCCTTGCGGGAGAGGCCCTGCAAAAGCTCCTGCCGCACAAGGTGTTTCCCGGCAACCGGCCGACCAACACGCTGATCTACCGCCGCCTCGACCCCTACACGCTCGGCCGGCTCATCGCCCTCTACGAGCACAAGATCTTCGTCCAGGGCGCCGTCTGGGACATCAACTCCTTCGACCAATGGGGGGTGGAGCTCGGCAAGGCGCTCGCGACGCGCCTGCTGCCGGTCGTCCGCGACGGCGCCGCGGCGGACAAGCTCGACCCCTCCACACGCGGACTGGTGGCGCGCTTTCGTCAGCTCCGGTCGGGCGAATAGACCCGGAGCCCTGACGGCAGGACGCGAGACCGACGGCGGGCGGCCAGCCTTTTTGGCCTACACAAGCGGCCTCGCAAACCCTAGATAAACGGCGTTCACCTCAATGACTGCGCCGGGCCCGGCTCTGCCGCGATGCGCTCATTGTGCCCGGAGATTTTTGTGACCGACCAGATTGTCGC
This sequence comes from uncultured Alphaproteobacteria bacterium, assembly GCA_963846475.1. GTDB lineage: Bacteria > Pseudomonadota > Alphaproteobacteria > Rhizobiales > Afifellaceae > DASWJZ01. Next base: position 2,685,974 of record CAWJVZ010000004.1, read on the forward strand.
CGAACGGCCGGATTCCTCGGCAAGCGCCGCGTCGGGCACCGGGGCCGCCGCGGATTATCGCACGCGGCGCTCCTTCGCCATCATTTCGCATCCCGACGCCGGCAAGACGACGCTGACGGAGAAGCTGCTCTTGAAGGGCGGCGCGATCCGCATGGCCGGGGCGGTGCGCGCCCGCGGCGAGCAGCGCCGCACCCGATCCGACTGGATGGCCATCGAGCGCGAGCGCGGCATCTCCGTCTCCTCCACCGTCATGCGCTTCGAGCGCGACGGGCTCGTCTTCAACCTCCTCGACACGCCCGGCCACGAGGATTTTTCCGAGGACACCTATCGTACGCTGACGGCGGTGGATTCCGCCATCATGGTGATCGACGCCGCCAAGGGGATCGAGAGCCAGACCCGCAAGCTTTTCGAGGTCTGCCGGCTCCGCGACATCCCCATCGTCACCTTCATCAACAAGATCGACCGCGAGGGCCGCCATCCCTTCGAGCTTCTCGACGAGATCGAAGCGGATCTGGCGCTCGACGCGGCGCCGCTCACCTGGCCGGTCGGAATGGGCACCGATTTCTTCGGCATCTTCGACCTCCGCACGAACCGGTTCCTGACCTCCTCGCAGGGACGCGGCGGCGGCTTCGACACCGCCGTCGCGCTGGACGGGCCCGACGACGAGCGGCTGGCCGAAAAGGTCGATCCGCCCATCCTGCAGGAGTTTCACGACAGCCTGTCGCTCGCCCGCGACGGCTACTCCGCCTTCGATGCCGAGGCGTTTCGCGAGGGCCATCTGACGCCGGTGCTGTTTGGCAGCGCGCTCAAGGGCTACAGCGTCGAGGAGCTGCTGGGCGTTATTTCCCTGCATGCTCCTTCGCCCCGCGCGCAGCCGAGCAGCGGCCGCGCAGTGACGCCGGGCGAGCAGGCGGTATCCGGCTTCGTCTTCAAGGTCCAGGCCAACATGGACCCCAACCACCGCGACCGCATTGCCTTCCTGCGGCTCTGCTCCGGCCGTTTCCGGCGCGGCATGAAGCTCAATCACGTCAGGACCGGCAAGGCGCTAAACGTCCACAGCCCCATGCTTTTCTTCGGCCAGGAGCGGCAGGTCGCCGAGGATGCCGTGGCCGGCGACGTGATCGGCATCCCCAACCACGGCTCGCTCCGCGTCGGCGACACCCTGGCCGAGGATGCCAGCATCCGCTTCACCGGCCTGCCGTCCTTCGCGCCGGAAGTGCTGCGCCGTGTGCTCCACCCCAACTCCAGCAAAATAAAGCAGATTCGGCAGGCACTTGAGGACCTCTCCGAGGAGGGCCTGGTGCAGGTCCTGCGGCCGCTGACCGGCGGCCACTGGATCGTCGGCGTGGTCGGCATCCTGCAGCTCGACGTGCTGAAATCGCGCGTTGCGGGCGAATACGGCGCCACGATCGATCTGGAGACCGCGCCGTTCCAGACGGCGCGCTGGGTCAGCGCGGCCAACGCGCAGATGCTCGACGCCTTCAAGGCGGAGAACCGCTCTAGCCTGGCAGAAGACCGGGACGGCCGCCTGGTCTTTCTCGCCCGCAACGCCTGGGAGCTCGACAACATCGCCAAGCGCTATCCTGACATTGCCTTCCGGGATACCTGCGAGCTGGTGGGGTGATCAGAAGGCCTTTGGAAGGCCCGCATCCTTGAGGATCTCGTTTGCCATGTGCCGCGACTTGATCTTCACAGGCACGGTGAATGGTTTTGGGGCAGCCGGTCCGCGCCAGACTTCGTGACTGCCGCGGCCTTGGCGGACGGGCCGGCAGCCATTCTCCAGAAGAATTTCCCGCACGGCCTTGCCGTAGTCGTTCAAGCCGCGGCTCTCGGCACAATTGTTGTCGTGTGAGCGGTGAGCTCAATCGACAGCGGCTCGGCGGCAGGCGCCGACCATAACCCATCCTCCTCAAGGAGGTCCTGGACCATCCCGGGCAGCTTTTGAACGAGGTCCTCAACCGTGTCCGCCTCCGCGTTCAATCCAGCCAGGCTGGTTTCCGCGACATACCAGACCCGTGCCTCGGGATCCCATTCCGCCCGGACAAAAATGCTGTCGACTGCCATAGAATCCCCGACAGGGTTGCGCGTCGTCGACTCATACTAGAGCGCGATCCGGTCGGCCGAAAGCATTTCCAAATTTGGCTACGCGGCGGACGTTCGTTTCGCCGAACATTGCGGCGTCGAAAATCGGAAGCGCACCGTCCTTAGCAAATCACGCTAAGTCGTCCCGCTTGGGAGTGAAGACGTCGACGAGCACTCCCGCTTCGATCGCGACTGCTCCATGCTGCACATCGCCGGGTACGAGATAGCTGTCGCCGGCCTGCAAGCGCCGTGTCGTATTGCCGATGGTGACGTCGAAAACTCCGCTTTCCACCACGCTGCATTGGACATGCGGGTGCCGATGCGCTGCGCCGACCGAACCCGCCTCGAACTCCACCCGCACCAGCATGATTGCGTCATTGTAGCAGAGCACCTTCCGCCGGCTGCCGCCGCCGACGTCCGTCCAGGGGACGTCGGCATCCCGGACGAAAGGTGCGCCGTTATGAGACATGGCCGGCCATCGCAGCCTCGAAAATCTGGAGCGCCCCGTCCTTGCTGAGCGGCACGGGATTGCCGCCCGCCGTGGGATCGACGATCCCCATGTCGGCGATCAGCTCGCGCTTGGCGCCGTCCACCTTCAGTCCCGCAAGCGTGTGCGGCACGCCGATTCCGGAGCGGAGCTCCAGCACCGCCTTCAGGAATCCGTCGAAACCTCCCGCGATGCTGAGATAGGCGGCGAGGCGCTCGACTTTCGCCTCTATCGCGGCGCGGTTGAAGGCCAGCACATAGGGCATGAACACGGCGTTGGTCATGCCGTGGTGGGTGTCGTAGAGCGCGCCGACCGGATGCGACAGCGAGTGGATGGCGCCGAGCCCTTTCTGGAAGGCGGCGGCCCCCATCGCGGCGGCGCTCATCATATGCGCCCGCGCCTCGAGGTCGGCGCCGTTCTTCACCGCCTTCGGCAGGTTCTCGAAGACCAGCCGCATGCCCTCGACGGCGATCCCATCGGCGATGGGATGGTAGAACGGCGCGCAATACGCCTCCAGGCAGTGCGCCAGCGCGTCCATTCCTGTTCCCGCGGTGATGAACGGGGGCACGCCGACTGTCAGCTCGGGATCGGCGATAACCACCTTCGGCATCATTCTGGGGTGGAAGATGACCTTCTTGGTGTGGCTTGCCTCGTCGGTCACCACCCCGGCCCGCCCGACCTCCGAGCCCGTGCCGGCGGTGGTCGGCACCGCGACGATCGGGGCGATGGCGTCGGCATCGGCGCGCGTCCACCAGTCGCCGATGTCCTCGAAATCCCACACCGGGCGCTTCTGCCCGGCCATGAAGGCCACGAGCTTGCCGAGATCGAGCCCGCTGCCGCCGCCAAATGCGACGACGCCGTCATGGCCGACGGAACGGAACGCTGCGACGCCGGCCAGGAGGTTCGCCTCTACCGGATTTGGCCTTACGTCGGCGAAGAGGCCTGCCCCGAGGCCGCCTTTGTCCAGCTCCTCCATCGCGCGTCGTGTGATGTCGAGCTTCGCCAGCCCGGCGTCGGTAACGAGCAGCGGCTTCGTGATGCCGGCGGCGCGGCAGGCATCCGGCGAGCTCAGCGATCCGACCGGCGCCGAATCGCACGGCGGTCGGATAGCTCCAGTTGGCGAAAAGCTTGGGCATTTTTGTCCTTGTCCGGAATGCTCAGCGCACGTTGCGCAGATGAAAACTCTTCGGCCGCGTCAGCGCCTCGTAGCCAATTGCGGAGAGCGTCGCGCCGCGGCCGGTGTCCTTGACACCGGTCCAGGTCAGTCCGGGATCGAGGTAGTCGCAGCGGTTCATGAAGACGGTGCCAGTCTCGATCCGGTCGCCGATCTCGGCGGCGCGGTCCATATCGGTCGTCCAGACGGAGGCGGTGAGCCCGTAGGGGCTGTCGTTCATCAGCTGGATTGCCTCCTCGTCGTCGCGCACCTTCATGATGCCGACGACGGGCCCAAAGGTCTCCTCGCGCATGACCTGCATCTGGTGGTCGACGTTAGTGAGCACCTCAGGAGCCAGATAGGGCGAGCCCGGCCGGTCCTCGGCGACTTGCATGCCGATATGCGCCTTCGCGCCCTTGCGGCGGGCCTCCTCGATATGGCCGCGCACATGGTCGGCGAAGCTGGCGCGCGCCATCGGCCCGATCGTCGTCTCCGCATCGAGCGGATTCCCCACCACATATTTTTTGGTCAGCTCGACCAACCCCTCGAGAAAGGGCTCGTAGACGCGTTCGTGCACATAGATCCGCTCGATGCCGCAGCAGCTCTGGCCGGAATTGAAGAACGCGCCGTCGACAAGGTTCTCCACCGCGTGATCGAGCTTCACGTCGTCGCGCACATAGGCCGGGTCCTTGCCGCCGAGCTCCAGCCCGAGCGAGGCGAAGGATCCGGCCACGGCGCGCTCGACGGCCTTGCCGCCGGCGACCGAGCCGGTGAAGGCGATGTGGTCGATCTTGCCTGAAGCGATCAGCCGCTCGCTCTGCTCATGCGAAAGCACCAGGTTCTGGAAAACGCCCTTCGGCAGCCCGGCCTTGTCGAACGCCGCCTGCAGGCGCTCGCCGGCGAGCAGCGTCTGCGCGGCATGTTTTAAGAGAACGGCATTGCCGGCCGCCAGCGCCGGGAAGATGGAATTCACCGCCGTCAGATAGGGATAGTTCCAAGGGGCGATGATGAGGACGAGGCCGAGCGGTTCGCGCTTTACGTAGCGCCGGAACCCGTCTGCCTCGGCCGGCACGACGGGCTGCAGCGCGTCCTCGGCAATGCCGAGCATGTAGCGGACGCGCTCCTCGACGCCGCGCTTCTCGCCGCCGTAGCGGACCGGCCGGCCCATCTGCCAGGCGAGCTCCGGGACGATCTCGTCGTTCATCGCGAGCAGCGCGTCGAGGAAAGCCGTGCAGGCCTTGACGCGTTCCGCGACAGGCACCCGCGCCCAGTCCGCCTGCGCCGCGCGGGCGCGCGACACGGCGGCGTCAAGCGCCGCATCCGTGACAAGCGGTCTCTCCGCGTAGAGCGAACCGTCGATGGGAGAGATGATCTTTACGCTGTCAGCCATGAAATCCTCGAAACCCGCGGGTTACCTACGAGCGCTCAAAGCCGCGCTTCAGCTCCCAGTCGGTGATGCGCCGGTCATATTCGAACTGCTCCCAGCGGCCGGTGTGCAGATAATGCTCTACCACCTCGTCGCCTAAGGCCTGCCGCAGCATGTCGGATTTGTCGAGGCGGTCGAGCGCATCCCGAAGCGTCTTCGGCACCTCCCGCAGCTCTCTGCCGTGATAGGCGTCCCCGACGAAGGCCGGCTCCAGCTCCAGTCCTTCGTCGATCCCGGCAAGGCCCGCCGCGAGCAGCGCGGCGATGCCGAGATAGGGGTTGAGGTCCGCTCCGCCGATCCGGCATTCGACGCGGATCGCCTTGGAGTGCTCGCTGCACAGGCGGAAGCCGGCCGAGCGGTTGTCCGGGCTCCAGATCGCCTTGGTCGGCGCGAAGGTGCCGACCTGGAAGCGCTTGTAGGAATTGATGTAGGGCGCGAGGAAATACGTGATCTCGCCGGAATATTTGAGCTGCCCGGCCATGAACTGGCGCATCAGCGCCGACATGCCGTGCTCTGCCTCAGCGTCGAGGAACAGCGGCACCTTGCCCGCCGCATCCCACAGCGAGGCGTGGATGTGGCTCGATGAGCCGGCGAGCCCAAAATCCCATTTGGACATGAAGGTGACAGCCTTGCCCTGCAGCCAGGCGATCTCCTTGACGCCGTTCTTCAGGATGGCATGGCGGTCGGCCATCTCCAGCGCGTCGGAATAGCGGACGTTGATCTCCTCCTGGCCCGGACCCCACTCGCCCTTGGAATTCTCCACCGGGATGCCGGCGCCCTGCAGCCCCTTGCGGATAGCGCGCATGACGCCCTCCTCCTTCGTGGTCTGCAGGATGTGGTAGTCCTGGATGTAGGCCCCGGCGGTCTTCAGGCCGGCATAGCGCTTGGCGGCCGCGCTCTCGAATGTCTCGTCGAAGAGGTAGAATTCGAGCTCGGTGGCGACGAAGGCGCGCATCTGCCGCTCGGCCAGCCGGGCGACCTGGCGCTTGAGCATGGCGCGTGGGCTGTGCGGCAGGTCATGATGATGGTGATCGAGGACGTCGCAGAGGACGAGGGCCGTCGCTTCCAGCCACGGCACACGGCGCAGCGTCGCCATGTCCGGCTTCATGACGAAGTCGCCGTAACCCTTCTCCCAGTTCGCCGCCGCATAGCCGGGCACCGTTTCCATGTCGATGTCGTTGGCCAGCAGATAGTCGCAGCCATGCGTCTCCTCGTGCGCCGATTCGAGGAAATGCTCGGCCTGGAAGCGCTTGCCGATGAGCCGGCCCTGCATGTCGACCAGGGCGGCGACGACGGTGTCGACCTCGCCGTCGGCGACGGCCCTCTTCAGCTGTTCCAGTGTCAGATTGCCGGGCATGCAAGGTCTCTTCAAGCGGCAGAACGGGCCGGCCGCGTGAGCGGCCGGCGGGTGCTTCTACAGGTTCAGCGTCTGCTTCTCGCCGCTTACGCCGCCCCATAGCGGTAGGGAGGTCCGGCCTTCAGCATGTCGGCATTGTACTTCTTGAGGATCTCGACGACTTTCGCGTTGCGCGGGCTCTGGGCGGCGATCTCGTCCCAGAACGCGGCGGCGGCGTTCTCGATCGTCTGCCATTCGGCATCGGGGATCGAGGTCAGCTCCAGCTTTCCCTCGTTGCGGTAGCGGGCCTCGCCCGCCCAGTACCAATGCAGCCGATAATAGTGCGAGCTGTCGATCGTGAGCTGGAACAGCTGCTTCAGATGCTCGGGCACGGCGTTCCACTTCTCCGTATTGACGAAGTAGGAGCCGGCCCAGGCGCCCGACAGCGGGTTGGTCAGGAAATATTTGACGACGTCGGCCCAACCCACCGTGTGCATCTCGGTGATGCCGCACCAGCAGACGCCGTCGAGCTCGCCGGTCTGGATCGCCGGCTGAACGTCCTCATAGGGCAGCGAGACCGGCACGACCCCGAACTGCGACAGGAATTGTCCGCCGGTCGGGAAGGTGTAGACGCGCAGGCCCTGCAGGTCGGCGACCGAGCGAATCGGCTTGGTGGTGCCGAAATTGCACGGGTCCCACGACCCGGTGCTGAGCCAGGTCACGTCGGGAATCTCGGCGTAGGCCTCCTCCCAGATTTCTTTCAGGCCATGCCAATGCCACAGCGCCGGCACGTCGAGCGAGTAGCGGGAGGCAAAGGGGAAGTAGGCGCCGAAGACCCTGACATCGACCGGCGCGGCGGCGGAATCGTCGTCGCTCTGCGCCGCGTCGATGGTCCCGGCCTGCACGGAGCGGAACAGCTCGCCGTGCGGCACGAGCTGGTCGGCGGTGTAGAGCTCGATCACCATCTCGCCGTTGGCGGCCTTGTTGAACCACTCGATGGAGTTGCCGATCACGTGCTCGGCGAGCGCCGGACCGGCATAGGTCTGCAGCCGCCAGCGGATCGGCGTTTGCGCCTTGACGTAAGGGGCGGCGAGGGTGGCCCCCGCCGCGGCGGAGGCTGTCGCCAAGCCCGCCTTCTTGAGGAACTCGCGCTTGCTCAGCTTCTGGTCTTTCGTCATTGCAGTCTCCCTTCGTGTCGTTCGCACTCAAGTCGTTGGTCCGGTGGCGCTCGCCTCACCTGCCGGAATAGAGGTTCGGCAGCCATAGAGCGACCGACGGAAAGATCATCAGGATGACGATCGTCAGGATCATCATGAAGAAGAACGGGATTATTGACCGGTAGATGTCCACCAGCGTGATCTCCGGCGGCGCCATGGCGCGCATCAGGAACAGATTATAGCCGAAGGGCGGGGTGATATAGGCGATCTGGCAGGTGATCGTGTAGAGGATGCCGAACCAGATCAGGTTGAAATCGAGCTCGCCGACCAGCGGAATGTAAAGCGGCGCCACGATGACCAGCATCGCAGTGTCGTCAAGGAACGCGCCCATGGCGATGAACGACAGCAGCATGAGGCTCAGGATCATCCATGGGCCCAGCTCCCACCGCTCGAGCAGCAGATGCTCGATCGCCCTGACCGCGCCAAGCCCGTCATACACGGAGCTGAAGCAGAGCGCCGCCAGGATGATCCAGAGAAACATGCAGCTGATCGACAGGGTGTTTTTCGTGCACTCTTCCAGCACGTTCCAGGTCAACCTTCCCTCGTAGAGCGCCACGAGCGCGGCGAGGAGCGCGCCGACCGCCGAGCTTTCGACCAGGCTGGTGATGCCTGACATGAAGAGCGCCATCATGATCGCGAAGATGGCGAGCGGCATCAATCCTTCGCGGAGCAACGCGAAGCGCTCCCTCCAGGTGATGATGGCGCGCTCTTCATGCGAAAGCGCCGGCCCAAGCTCCGGCTGAATAAGGCACCGGACGACGATATAGATGGCGAAGATGGCGGCCATCAGCAGGCCGGGCATGATTCCGGCGAGCCACAGCTCCAGCACGGGCTGGCGCGCGATCATCGCGTAGAGCACCAGCACCACGCTCGGCGGGATCAGGATGCCGAGCGAGGAGCCGCCCTGCACCACGCCGGTTACCATCACCTTGTCGTAGCCGCGGCGAAGCAGCTCGGGCAGCGCAATGGTCGCGCCGATTGCCATGCCGGCGACGCTGAGGCCGTTCAGCGCCGCGATCACCACCATCAGCCCGACGGTGCCGAGCGCCAGGCCGCCGCGGATCGGGCCGAACCAGACATGAAACATACGATAGAGATTGCCGGCGATGCCGAACTCGGAGAGCATGTAGCCCATGAAGATGAAGAACGGCACGGTGATCAGCGGGTACCAGTTCAGCACCTGAAAGCTGGCGTTGAACGGCATTTCGAAGGCGCCCTCGCCCCACAGCCAGAGCGCTGCCGCCGAGCCGACGAATCCGATCACCCCGAAGACGCGCTGCCCGGTCATCAGCAGCGCCATCATCGTGGCGAACATGAAAATGGTGACGAATTCGGGCGTCATGCGATCGGCCGGCCCCGTGCCGCTGCAACATCCTTGAAGAAGGACGAGATGCACTGCAGAAGCATCAGGAAGATGCCGACCGTCATCACCGTCTTTACCGGCCACAACAGCGGTCCCCACGCGGTATAGTTCTGCTGTTTGTAGACGACCGCGTAATTGGTGGAGGAGATGCCGCCGGCGAAGAGGACAGCCAGGTAGAAGATGACGAAGAGGATGGTGATCGCGTCGGTCACGGCGCGCTTGCGGGCGGCAAGGCGGTCGTAAAACAGGTCCATGCGCACATGTGCGCCGAGCTGCATGGCATAGGCGCCGCCCAGCAGGTAGTACGCCGAGAGCAGGAACTGCGACATCTCCAGCGCCCAATTCACCGGGACGCCGAGAGCGACCCGCGACGCGGTGGCATAAAGCAGCACTGCCGCGAGCACGAAAATCAGGTACATGGCGGCCCGGCCGACGCGATAATTCAACCAGTCCACGGTGCGGACGAAGGTCCTGATGGCGCTAGGCAACGGCTAGCCTCATCGCAGCGCGGCAGAAACGGCGAGACCGCGGCCACCCGCTCCGATCGCCCCGCCTAGGCTCGACGGCCGATGCGACAAGGACAGGTCATGGGACGGTAGGGCCGTCCTTGCCAATGCCGCAACCGGCGATGGCGCAAAATCAGCGCGAATTCGCGCCAGCTGCCGCAATCGAACCCCCCACATTCAGCGCGCTAGGTTCTGGAATATGGCAGGGTTGAGTTCTGCCGGGAAGCTCCAAGGCTCCGCTTCAGCGTGGCATTCGGGCGCAAGCGCCATGCATAATACAGGGGCGGCGGAACGACGTGTGACTGACCGACATGCGAGCTTTGTTGACGGTAATAAAGTGTCGCTGCAGCGGTGGGAACGAGGATAAATTTGCGCGGGCGTTCCAGCTAAAACGCTGGCCGGATTGGGAATTCTGGCAAGGCGAAAAATAATTAATCCTCGTCCGGAAAACCTTCTTTAGAATTCCCGCATTCCCGCCCATGGAGGGCGTCCGGCCGGCGTATCCGAACGGGGCGGGGAGGCGGAAATCTCCGGATGTCCGGGCGTAACGCCCCCGGGCAGACGAGAGCGCCCAAGCCGTCCAGGCTGGCCGTGAAGTGCGCTGTCGGCCGCATCGGGTAGATGCACAAGACCCTGGGCCGGGACGGAGCAAGCGAAAAGCTTCCGCGCGGGGCGCCGGCGGCGCCTAAGATTGTCGATTGTCGCGACCAGTCGCGAACCCCAGGTGCCGAAACGGCGCCCCGCACCCTCCATCCTCCCGGGCCGGATCGGCCGCGGGACGGCGGAGCGCGTCCTTTAATCAAGCGAGCGCGGGCTCGGCGCGCGTCGCGGCTCTGACCAGATCTGCGATGGTTTCCTCGAACAGCGGCCAGCCGCCGAACTCGAGGCCGAGCTCCTTCAGGCCGCTGCATTGCATGACGTTGGTCGGGGCCGGCGAGATGTCGGGCAGCGGCCCGGCGATGCCGGCGCTGCGCTGCGCCAATCGGACGATGTCGCGCGTCGATACGACGATATCGCTGCAATTGAACATGCGCCCGGCGACCGCCGAGGGCGCGGTCCTCAGGAGCAGCCATGCTGCCTCCGCCACGTCGCGGCCGTGCACCTCGGTGCCGGAGCGCGCCGCGACGGCCTCGCCGCGCAGCGCCCGGCCGACGAGGTCGAACCACTTGCTTCTCTCCGCCGGCACGACCAATCCGTAGATGCCGGTCGGGCGGAGCGCCGCGATCGGCCAGCCCTCGCCGCCCCAGCACTGCACGAAGGCTTCAAGCGCCGCCTTGGCCGCCCCGTAATTGGTGTCGGGCCGGACCGGCGCATCGTCGGCGATCGGTCCGGACACGTTCGTTCCGAACACCGCCCGGCTGGAGATGACGACGCAACGATTGACGCCGGCGGCGCGTGCCGCGGCGATCAGGGCGAGGCTCGCGCCGACATTGGTGCGGAGGTAGCGCGGCAAATCCTCGCCCTCGCCGCGGCGATACCGTCCGGGAACATGGTCGAGCGCCGAATGCACCAGCATGTCGGCCCCGTCGACGAGCGCCGAATGGGCATCGGGGGAAGCCAGGTCGCCGTCGATCCATTCGACCGCGCTCGGCAGCCCGCGGATGTCCGAGCCCGGCCGCCGCCAGGCCCGCACCGACACGCCTTCCTGTATCAGCCGTTCGACGATAAAGCGGCCGAGATAGCCCGTCGCACCGGTGACGGCAGCCGTCACGCACGCAAATCCTGAGCGATGGCCGGCAATCTTACCGGCAGATCCTCGGGAGGGGCTTTGCCTTCGAACATACGCCACCACAGATCGATCACCGGCTGGAGCAGATGCCGCTTCGGGTTCTGCTCCGACCAGGGCTTCTCGTATTGGTAATGGACGACCCGGATGCTCTTCCACACCCACAGTTCGGGAAGGTTGAAATAGACGTACTGCATCGTGTTGAAAGTGTAGGGAAGCTTGTGCCACTCCGGAAAAAATGTCTCCAGAAATGTCTGGTCGGTGCGGCGCCAGAACACGTTAGGCCGGTCGAGCCGCTCCACGAGCGCGTCATAGGTGTGGCGGCTTGGCTCGGCGACAAAAACCCCGGAATTCAGCCGGTGGAAGTCTGCGAGCTCCTCATAAAGGTTCGGCGCGCCGGAAAACTCGGGGAAGCCGAACAGCATGTCGATCGGCTTCACTACGACCGCGTCGGCGTCGAGGAACACGATTTTCTCGTATTCCTCCAGCTTCCACAGCTCCAGCTTGCAGAAATTGTCGACCGGATCGTGGAAAGCCGGCTTGTTGCCCTTGTTAAAAGGGGCGGCGCGGTGCAGCGCGTCGCGGCTGTGCCGCTCCCGGAATGCATCCGACACCGCCGGTTGCCTGACGGGAACGATACGGCAGCCTTCCCACTCCAGTTCGTCGAGATGCTCCGCCTCGGCAGTCGCCAGCACGACGAGCGGCGCCTCGGTGGCCGTCCAGCGGAGCGAGCGCGCCAGCGCCAGCGCGCCGAGCCCATATTCCTCGTTGGTCACCAAGGTGGCATAGGCGCGGCCGGCCGATCCGCGCCCCGCGATGTTGGGTGCTCCCCTGCGTTGGTCCAACCGCCGTCTCCTCGAATGCGCGAATCGGATGATCCACCGAAATGCGTTCTAATGCAGGCGGTGCCGCTGCTGCCACGGCACGGTTGTTAAGACAACTCGGCCGACGCGGATTGCGCTCAGCCCCGCTTCGCATCCCCGGCAAGTGCGGCGCGAGTCTCCGGCGGCAGCTTCAGCAGCGCGTCGAATGTCGCCCTCTGCACCTCGCCCTGCAACGCTTGCGCTTCCGCGCGGAGCGCTGCCAGTCGCGCGTCTATTGCGGCGCGGTCCGGCTGCGGCTCGGCGGCCAGCCGGTTGACCTCGTCGCGCAACGCCCGGAGCCGGTTGATGCGCGCCTGGAAATCGGGCGCCAGCGGCTGCAGCTCGCTGGTGACCTGTTCGACGGCCTGGCGCGGCAGCAGCCTTGCAAGATGCCGCAACTCGAAGTTCACCGCCCGCGGTCCAGGCGGGCCCCGATGCGTGCGGAACGAATCGGTCACCAGCATGCCGATGAGGAACCCGTTCAACACCAAGGAAACGGTCAGGGCGGCCGCCGGCCAGTTTCGCCTCGCCCATGCGGCGTAGCGCGTCATTGGATCTCCGTCGGCTCGAGGCCGTAAAGGACGGGATCGACGAGGGCGACATCGGCGGTCTCGCCTTCCTGGCCGGCGAGGATCAGATCCATAGCGCCGCCGAGGATGGCTGCTACCAGCATCGCCGCCGCAATTCTTCCGAACCCGATCCTGCCAAGCCGAGAGGGGGGAAGCCGCGCCAGTGCGGCCTTCCGCACGCGCCCGACCGCGCCGGAGCGGCCCATTGCATCGTCAATCTCGCCGCGCGCTGTCGCGATGCCCCGGTCGAGCTCGCGCTCCTTTTCCCAGGCCCGGCGGAATTCAGGGTCGCGCAACAAAGCTTCGCGCGGGCCGGAAACGCGCGCCGGGGGCCACTTCGAAAAATCGGCTCCGAACGCCTCGAGGTTGGCGGAAAGCTGCGAGGGGGGGTTCCTATCGCTCATGCTCGTCTCCCGCGGCCGTAAGCCAGGCGCGCATTTGCCGGCGCCCCCTGGCGAGGAGCGATTCGAACGCGCTTTCGCTCACACCGAGGATTTCGGCCGCTTGGCTCTGCGTCAAATCCTGGAAATGGAACAGGAGGACAGCCGAGCGCTGCCGGTGCGGCAGCCGTTCCAGCGCGTCGCGGACGGAGCGGATCGTCTCCTCGTGAACGAGGCTGGCTTCCGCCAGCGGACTTGCGTCGACGATCTCGTCAAGATCGCTCAGGGCGGCGAGCGGCCGTCGGCGGCGCAGCTTGTCGACCGCCCGATTGTAGCAGACGCGGTGCAGCCAGGTGCCGATTCGCGCTTCCGGCCGCCAGCTGGCCGCGTTCTGCCAAAGGCTGGTCAACGTCTCCTGGACGACATCCTCGGCCTCCTCGAGGCTGCCGAGCACGCCTTGCGCAAAGCGGAGCAGGCGCGGGCTCTCCCGATCGATAAGGCGTGCGAACGCGCCCTCGTCGCCGGACGCGATCGCCAAAATCTCCGAAAGCTCGGCTGCGCGGGTCTCGTCGTCGGCATTCGCCAAGGCAGATCCTGTCGAGAGAGCGAGGAAACTATGCCGGACCGGCAGCAAAATGAACTCGCAGGTTCGGCCTTGGACCCTCTGCCGCCTCATTGTCAGGACGCCGATGCTCCGTCTAGGCAAGCCGACGCGAGCGGCAGCGATCCAGTTCGAGGTCTGCAGCGGATCTGTTGATAGGAGACGCGCAGCTGGCATCGAGCTATTCCGCCGCAACCGGGTAGGGACCGTCGCGCCGCGGCCCCGCCGCAATATCGGCATCGGAGATTTCCGCGAGCTCGCTCTCGAGCCGCTCCGATTCCGCCGAGCGCGTCTTGCCAAAGCGGGCGAGCAGCAGGAAGGCGACGGGGGTGACGAACAGCGTGATTATCGTCGCAAAGCCGAGGCCGCCGACGACGATCCAGCCGAGCGCCTGGCGCGCCTCGGAGCCGGCTCCGAACGAAATGACCAGCGGCACGCCGCCGACCACCGTGGCGATCATGGTCATGACCACCGGCCTCAGCCGGATATGGCAGGCCGTCCGGATGGCGTCGTGCACGCGAAAGCCTTGCTCGCGGAGCTGATTGGCAAATTCCACGATGAGGATGCCGTTTTTCGACATGATGCCGACCAGCATGACCAGACCGATCTGGCTGTAGATATTGATCGAGCCGCCCGAGAGGGCGATGGCGAGCACCGCCGCGCCGAGCCCGAAGGGAACCGTGAACATGATGATGACGGCGCTCAAGAAGCTCTCGAATTGCGCCGCCAGCACCAGAAGCACGACAAGGAGAGCGAAGGCGAAGGTGATCGCCACGCCGCTCGATGTCTCGTTCAACGTCGCCGCCTCGCCCATGTAGTGGATCGCCATGGAGGCCGGCAGGAGTTTGGGGGTGAGCGCTTCCAGCTCGCTCATGGCCTGGCGGAGATCGACGCCGGGCGAGAGCGTCGCCGTCAGCGGCACGGCGCGGCGCTGCCCCTCGCGCGGCAGGTCCGGCGCCACCGCCCGCTCCGTAATGGTCACGAAGGAGGAAAGCGGCACCATGCGGCCTTCCGCCGTGCGAACGAAGGTGTTTTCCAGGTCGCTGGGGTCGTCGATCATGCCCTCGGGCGCTTGCGCGCGCACCGGGATCGCCGTCCCCTCGACGTAGTACTCGCCCATTTCGCGGCCGTCGAGGAGCGTTGCGATGGTCGCCCCGAGCGTGTCGACCGAGACGCCGAGGTCAGCTGCCCGCTCGCGGTCGATCTCGATCGCCAGCTCCGGCTGGGTGGTGTCGTAATTGAGCCTGACCGTGTCGAAGGCGGGCACGTCTTCCATGGCGGTGCGCAGCTCTTCGGCCTTGTCGGCAAGCGCATCGTAGTCGGTGCCGGTGATGGCGAATTGCAGCCCCTGGCCGCCGCCGCGGATGCCGAGGCTGTTGGCCGAGCGCGCAAAAATCTGCACGCCGGGGATTTTCTGAAGTTTTGGATTGAGCTCCTGGACGATCTCCTGCTGCGTGCGCTCGCGCTCCTCCCAGGGCGCCAAGGTGAGCATGATGAAACCGGAATTGGCGCTCTGCATGCCGGCGAGCAGGAAGACGTTGCGGACCTCGCCGCTGTCGATCAGCGGCTGCACCGTCGCTTCCACCTGCCGGAGCTGTGCGTCCATGTATTCGACGCTGACGCCCTGCGGTCCGCTCACCGAGATCGGGACGATGCCGCGGTCCTCGTTAGGCGTCAGCTGCTCGGGAAGCGTGGTGTAGACGAAAGCGGCCAGGGCGGCGAACAGGAAGGCAATGCCGAGGACGATCGCCGGCGCGGCTAGCGCCGCATCGAGCAGCCGGTGGTAGAGCCGTTCGCCGCGCGAGCCGATCGCCTCGATGGCCCGCAGGAACGGATTGCGCGTCTCGCCCGCCTCGCCGGGATGCTCCTTCAACATGCGCGAGGCGAGCATCGGCGTCAGCGTGAGGGCAACCAGCATCGACAGCCCGACCGCGAAGGCCATGACGAAGCCGAATTCGGAGAAGAGCCGGCCGGCCGTGCCGGGGAAGAACGAGATGGGGATGAACACGGCGGCGAGCGTCGCGGTCGTGGAGATCACGGCGAAGAAGACCTGCCTTGCGCCGAGCACGGCGGCGGCGCGCGGCCCCATGCCCTGGGCGCGATGCCGTTCGATGTTCTCCAGAACCACAATGGCATCGTCGACGACCAGCCCGGTGGCGAGCACGATGGCAAGCAGCGTCAGGATGTTGAGCGAAAAGCCGGCCATGTAGATCGCCGCCAGCGTGCCTATCAGCGCGATCGGCACGGTGACGGCGGGGATCAGGGTAGCGCGGAAGGAGCGCAGGAACAGGAAGATCACCCCCACGACGATCAGCGTGGCCTCGACCAACGTGTGGAGCACCTTCTCCAGCGCGCCGCCGATGAAGGTCGCCTCGTTGGATGTCACCCGGATCGATACGCCTTCGGGAAGCGCGTCGTTCAGTTCCGCGACCGCGGCCCGGACGCCATCGGAGATGTCGAGCGTGTTCGACTGCGCCTGGCGAACGATGCCGAGCCCGATACCCGTCTCGCCGTTGATGCGGATCGAGCTCGTCGTCTCGGCCGGGCCGAAGATCACGTCGGCGACGTCGCCGACGCGGGTGGCGCGATTGAGCCGGATCGCCTCGACCTCCTCGCCCGAGGTGACGCTCGCGTCGGCACGCACCAGTAGCGACTGGTTGTTGCCGGAGAGCCGGCCGGCCGGCGCGTCGAGCGCCACCGTCTCGAGCGCCGCCTGCAGATCCGACACGGTGAGGCCGCGCGCCGCAAGCGCATTGGGGTCGACGAGCACGCGAACCAGCGGCTCGCGATCGCCGAAGACGGTCACGTCGGCGACGCCCGCCACGGCGGCGAGGCGGTCGACGACGCTGTCCTCCACCAATTGGGTCAGATCCTGAACCGGCATGTCGCGGGCCGTCACTGCGAGCCGGATGATCGCGTCGGAATTGTCGTCCGCCTTGACGATCAAGATGTCGTCGACGTCTTCCGGAAGCTGCCGCTCCACGTTGCCGACCGCATCGCGGAGGTCGTTGGCAGCGACGTTCAGGTCGATGGAATCGTCGAATTCGACGACGATGCGGCTCGACCCCGAGCGGCTCGACGAGGATATCGCCTTGACGCCCGGAACGCGCGCAGCGGCGCTCTCCAGGATGCTGGTCACTTGCTCGTCGATGGTCTCCGGCGTCGCCCCGTCATAAGCGGCGCGTATCGTGATGACCGGCCGGTCGATGTCCGGCATTTCGCGTATTTCGATGCCCTGGAAGGCGGCGATCCCGGCGACGATGATGAGGAGGTTGAGGACAATGGTCAGCACCGGCCGGCGCACGCAGAGCGCCGATATGCCCTTCGTCGCTTCGGTCAGCCGCGCTCGGGCGTCTTCGAAATTGCGTGCCATGTCAGCTGCGCGCCTTGGCAGGGCCGCCGCCGCCCACCGCCGGCACGCCGGCTGCCGGCGCCTGGCCGGCGGCTGCGCCGCCATCGTCGACAAGGGTCGGGCTCTCGCCGACATCGGCGACCTTGGCGCCCTCCCGGAGCCGCTGGATTCCCTCCACTACGACCACGTCGCCGGCCTCGATCTCGCCCTGGACGATGACCATGCCGCTTTGCCGCCTGATGATGGCGATCTCGGCCCTTCGGGCGGCACCTTCGGCGATCTTCCAGACGAAGGAGCCCCGCCGGTCCCATTGTACGGCAAGCGTCGGCACGGCAAGCTGCCGGTCTGTGTCGAAGCGAAGTTGCACATTGGCGGCCATGCCGGCCTTGAGTGCGTTGCCTTCGTTGGCAAGCTCGGCCTCGAGCCGAAGCGTGCGCGTCGTTTCGTCGATTCGATTATCGATTGCGACGATGCGACCGGAAAAGTCGGCGCCCGGCAGGCCCTGTGCGGTCGCGCTGATCGGCTGATCCAAAGCGATACGCGCAGCCCAGCGCTCCGGCACCTCGAAGGCGATGCGGATGGTGGAGACGTCGTCCAGGGTTACGATCTCCGTGCTCGGCGTGACCAGATCCCCGACCGAGATGTCAATAAGCCCGGTGACGCCCGAAAACGGCGCCGTGACACTGCGGCGCTGCAGGGCGATCTCGGCGCTCTTCACCTCGATCTCGGCAAGCTGCACTGCCGTTTCCGCCTCTGACAGGGCGACGTCAGATATGGTTTTGGATTTCGCCAGTGTCCGGGAACGCTCTAGGGTTTCGCGCGCCTGGCCGAGCGCGACGTGCGCCCGCTCGACGGCGACCTTCTGCTCGTCTTCCTCCAGGCGAATCAGCACCGCGCCCGCGTTCACCTCCTGACCCGGCGTGAACAGGAGCTCCGTGACCATTCCGGTCACCTGCGGGAAGATCTTCACCGAGCGGGCCGCCTTGGCAGTCCCGAGCGCCACAATCGTTTCGCCGCCCTGATCCGTCTCGACCGGCGCGGTGATGACGTTCACCGCGCCGCCGCCCATCAGGCCGGGGATGCGGCTCTGCCCGCTCGTGGCGGCTGTGCCTTCCGCTGGCGAGCCGGCTTGCTCGCGTGCGAGGCCGATCGACTGCGGGTTCCGATAAGCGTACCAACCCGCGCCGGCGACGACGACGAGAAGGAGGCAGGCGAAAATCTGTTTCCAGACAGGCATTACCGGCGGCGACCTGACCATTATTGCTGTTTCAACGCAGCGGAGCGCCCGATCCGTCGCTCCGCAACATTACGTTTCCGTCATCATGCCCCAGCGCGCCGCCGCGGCATAGACATTGCCGGCCGGGCGGCTCTGGCCGAATCCTCGCACCGGCACTAGGAAGGGCGTCAGCGCCGGACCTGCCATGACCCTGAAGGAACGCACCGCATTCATCTCGCTGGTGGCCAGCTTCTCGCTCGCCGTCGTCAAGCTGGTGATAGGCCTGATGATCGGCAGCTTGGCGCTCGTCACCGACGCGCTCCACTCGACGGTGGATTTCTTCGCCACCATCATCACCCTGCTGGCCGTGCGCTTCGGCGACCGCCCGCCCGACAAATCGCACCCCTATGGTCACGGCAAGTTCGAGAACGTGGCGGCGCTCGGCGAGGCGACGCTGCTGCTGCTCCTGGCCGGCGGCGTCATGGTCGAGGCGGTCGACCGGCTGCGGACCGGCGGGCCGCCGCCGATCCTGAGCCTGATCGCCGTCGGAGCGCTCCTTATCGAGATCGCCATCAATACATGGCGGGCGCGTGAGCTCCGCCGCGTCGGCCGCCAAACGCAAAGCGCCGCCCTGGAGGCCGACTCCCTGCACTTCGCCTCCGACGTCTTCTCCTCCTTCGCGGTACTCGGCGGCTTCGCCCTCATCGGCTTGGGGGTCGAATGGGCGGACGCCGCCGCGGCCATAGTGGTCGCTCTGCTCATCGCGGTGCTGGCATTGCGGCTGCTGATGCGCACCTTGAACGAGCTGGTCGACCGCGCTCCGGAGGGCATGGCGGAGATGATTTCCGTGCGGATGCACGCGGTTCCCGGCGTGCTCGGCGTGGAGGGCGTGCGGCTCCGCTCCGTCGGACCCCGTCATTTCGTCGAAGCCACGATCGAGGTGCCGCGCTCGCTCGGCCAGGAGCAGGCGGCCGAAGTGAATGCCGCCGCGGTAACGGCCGCGCGCTCCGTATTGGCGGGGGCGGAGGTGACGCTGCAATCCGTGCCGGTTTCTCCGAGCCACGAGACGGTGCATGAGCGCGTGCGTGTCGTGGCGCTCCGCGAGCACGCCGCCGTGCACCACATCACCGTGCAGCATCTGAAGGACCGGCTCGCGCTGGCGCTCGACCTCGAAGTGGACGGCGCCCTGCCGCTTGCCGCCGCCCACGAGGCCGCCGACCGGCTGGAGGCCGCGATCCGCCGGGAATTCGGTGCCTCGACCGAGATCGAGATCCATATCGAGCCGCTCGAGCCGGAGGTGAGCGACATCGAGGATACCTCGGAGGCGCTCCGGCGGAGCTATATCGCGATGCTGGAAGATGCCGCGCAGTCCATCGCAGGGCTGTCCGACATTCACGACGTGCGGGTGCGCCGCAGCGGCCGCGGCTACGTGCTCGTCGCGCATTGCCGCCTCGATCCGGCGGCGACCGTGGAGAGCGTGCACCGCCGGGTCGACGATCTGGAGCGGCTCTTGCGCGATCGCGACCCGGCGATTGCGCGGATCGTCATCCATGCCGAGCCGGCGCCGGCGGGCTGACCTGCCCGCCGGCCGCCGCGTCGGTCAGGAAAGCGCCTCCTTCAGGAACGCCACGGTGCGCGACCAGGCGAGGTCGGCCGCCTCCTTGTGGTAGCGGGCCTCCGAGGTGTCGTTGTTGAAGGCGTGGTTGGCGTCCTCATAGGTGTGGATCTCGTAATCGACCTTGGCCGCCTTCAGCGCCTCTTCATAGGCCGGGATGCCTGCGTTCACCCGCTCGTCGAGCCCCGCGTAGTGGAGAAGCATCTTCGCCTGGATCTGCGGCACGTCCGCCGCGTCCGGCGCGCTTCCGTAATAGGCGACGCCGGCTGTAAGATCCTCGCCGGCACGAACGGCCGTCTGGTTGACGATGCCTCCGCCGAAGCAGAAGCCGACCGCGCCGACCTTGCCGTTCGACAGCTCGTGGTTCTTGAGGAAATCCACCGTCGCGACGGCGTTCTCCACCACCTGCGGCCGATCGAGCGTCTCGAACATTTGCCGCGCCTGGTCCTCATCCTCCGGCGTGCCGCCCTGCGGGGCCAGGAAATCCGGCGCGAGCGCCAGAAAACCTTCGAGCGCGAGGCGCCGCGCCACATCCTTGATATGCGGGTTCAGGCCGCGGTTCTCATGGACGACCATCACCGCCGGGAGGTCTCCCGAGGCGTCGGCCGGCATGGCGAGGTAGCCCGTCATGGTGACGCCCTCGGCGCCCGGCCAGGTGATCGTCTCCGTCTTCAGCCCGGGATCGTCCTCGGCGACGATCGCCGCCCGTGCTTTCGACGCCTCCAGGAGCGGCACGATGGCGGCCGCCGCCGCCGTCGACCCCGCCAGCTTCGAAAGCTTCTGCATGAAATCGCGGCGGTCGAGCGTCAGATGTGTGTAGTCGTCATAGACCTTGATCATCTCCTGCGAGATTCTTGGCCGTTCGTTCACCGGGCATTCCTCCGTTTGGGCTGGGTCAGGTCCACTGTAGCGTGTCCACCCGACAGGAAAACGGAGGTGCGATCAAAGCTTCGGGAGAAATGCGCGAGCGACGGACCTGCCCGGGATAGTTCAGAGCCCCGTCGACTCCCACCGCCCGGACTGCTCGGAGCGGAAGATCGCGTCGATGATCTGCATGTTGGCCATGGCATCCTCGACGCCGTAGGGAAGCTCCGTCTCGCCGAGCACGGCGCCAGCGAAGGCGTCCGCCTCCTCCGCATATTGGTCGACCGCGGGAATGATCTCCTCGACGCTGGAGGCGCCGCCGAGCTGGCTGCCGTTGTCGATGAGGATGCGCGTCGGCTCCATCTGCGGCGCGTTGAAGGGGATGAGGATCTCGATCCGCCCGCTCGTGCCGGCAATCGTCACGCGCTGGTGCGGCCCGATCTGCGTGGAGACGGTGAAGGCGAGCTGCCTTCCGCCACCGAAATCCGCGATGACCGAGCTCAGCCGGTCGGTGCCGAAGACGGAATCGCGGTCGATCAGCGACACGACCCGCTTCGGCTCCGCCTCGAAGCTGAAGCGGCCGGAGACGATGCCGTAACAGCCGATGTCGAGGAGCGCACCGCCGCCGGTCTCCGGCTTGTTGCGGATGTTTTCGGGGTCGCGGTTGTCATACGCGAAGAACACCTGCACGGCGCGGAGCTCGCCGATGGCCCCCTGGCGGACCAGCTCGCGCGCCCGCAGCCACTGCGGATGGTGGCGCACCATGAATGCTTCCATGACGTGCCGCTCGCCGGCGACCGCCTTCAGCCGCGCCGCGTCCTCCGCATTCATGCCGATCGGCTTTTCGCAGAGCACGTGCTTGCCGGCCTGCACGGCGGCGATCGTCCAGTCGACATGCAGATTGTTGGGAAGCGGATTGTAGATGGCGTCGATCTCGGGGTCGGCGAGGAGCTCCTCGTAGGAGCCGTAGGCTTTCGGAATGCCCAGTTCCGCGGCGGTGCGGCGGGCCCGCTCCGTGTCGCGCGAGGCGATGGCGTCGACTGTGCCACGCTGCGAGCGCTGCATGCCCGGAATCACCTTCTTGATGCCGATCAAGGCGGTCGACAGCACGCCCCAGCGGATCTTCTGCACGGACCGGGGACCGGCTCCGGCGCTCATCGCACAGCCTGCCGCGCCGCACCGCGCTCCCGCCAGCGGCGGATATAGGTGCTGCGCACGAAATCGTAGGCGCAGAGCGCGATGCTGGCCACAGACACTAGGACGAGCCCCGGCCGCGGCACAAACCAGATCAGAATGATCAGAAAGCCGGCGAAGGCGAGCAGCGACAGCAATGCGAACACCCGGTCGAGTAAGCTCATGCCACCGCTCCCATGACTGCGCCGATGTCCTGGCCTTCCTCCTGCAGCCTGCTCGACAGCCAGCGCGCCGTGCGGAGCAGGCGTCCATCATAACAGAGCCGCCCGACGAGCTGAACACCGATGGGCATGCCGTTCGACCCGGTCAGCAGCGGCAGCGTGATCGCCGGCACGCCGCAATAGGTCCAGATCGTCGAGAACGCCGGGTCGCCCGTCGCATCGCCGACAGGCGCCTCGCCGGTCGCCGCCGGCGTGACGATCGCATCGAAGCGCTCGAAAAGGCGGTTCAGCCCGGCATTCAGCCGGGCGATGCCGTCGAGCGCGCGGATATAGTCGACGGCGGGGATTGCTGCTCCCTCCTCGATCATGCCGCGCAGCCTGTCGCTGAGCAGCATCGGGTCGCGCTCGTAGTAGCGCGCGTAACAGCGGGCCATCTCGGCGAGGTTGATCGTGCGATGCCAGTCGTGGGCGCGGTCGAAAGGCTCGGGGAGCTCGATCGCCTCGATGCGGTCCCCCAGCGTTTCGGAAAGCTCGCCGAAACCCTCGCGGACATCGTCTTCGGCTTTCGCCCAGACCGGCGACCGCACCACGGCGAAAGACGGCTGCACCGGAGGGCGGCTTTGCGCGGTGGCGAGGAGCTGCGGCGCGGCTGCGGCGATCGTCTGCGGGTCGCCGTCGTCGTGACCGGCGATCGCATCGGCGAGGAGAGAAGCATCCTCGACGGTGCGGGAGAACACGCCCATCGTGTCGAGCGTCGGCGACTGCGCCAGGACGCCGCGCCGCGAAATCACGCCACGGCTCGGCTTGAAGCCGACGACGCCGCAGAAGGAGGCCGGGCGGATCACCGAGCCGTTTGTCTGCGAGCCGACCGCAAGCGGCACCATCCCGGCGGCCACCGCAGCGGCGGAGCCGGAGGAGGAGCCGCCCGGCGTGCGCTGCGGATCGTGCGGATTGCGCGTCTTGCCGGGCGTGAAGGCGGCGAGCTCGGTCGTTACCGTCTTGCCGAGGATGATCGCGCCGGCTTGCCGGAGCCGCTGCACGAGCGCAGCATCTGCAGACGGCTGCCGTCCGGCGTCGAAGGGGGTGCCGTTCTCGGTCGGCAGGTCGCGCGTATCCACGATATCCTTGATGCCGACGGGGACGCCGTGCAGCGGCCCGATCGGCCGGCCGGTCGCCCGATAGGCGTCGGCCGCCTCCGCCTGCCGCACGGCATAGGAGGGATCGAGATGGGCCCAGGCCTCGACCTCCGGCTCGCGCTCGGCAATCCGGGCCAGGCAGGCTTCCGCCGCCTCGACGGCCTTGCAGGCGCCGCGCGCAATCTCGTCGCGGAGCTGCAGCGCGGTCAGTTCCGCCAGGCGCGCCTGCTGAGGCTTCACGTCAGCGTCCGTAGACCAGCCCCGGCAGCCAGTAGATCGTGGCCGGGAAGACGTAGACGACGATCATCGCGATGATAACCAGCGCCATGTAAGGCATGCAGCCGTTGAAGATCTGCGCGAGCCGCACTTCCGGCGGCGAGATGCCCTTGAGATAATAGGCCGACATCGCCATCGGCGGCGACAGGAACGCGGTCTGCAGGTTAAGCGCGATCAGGATCCCGAAGAGCAGCGGGTCGATCTGGAAATGCGCCAGGAGCGGCAGGAAGATCGGGCACGAAGATGATGATGATCTCCGTCCATTCGAGCGGCCAGCCGAGCAGGAAGATGATGACCTGGGCTAACAGCAGAAACTGGATCGGGGAGAGGTTAAGCCCGACCACGAAATTGCCGATCACCTCCTGCCCGCCGAGATAGGCGAAGACGGAAGCGAAGATGCCGGACCCGACGAACAGCCAACAGACCATCGCGGTGGTCCGCACGGTCAGATAGACGGACTCCTGCAGACGCTCCCAGGTAAGGGCACGGTAGGCCGCCGCCAGAACAAGCCCGCCGAGCGCGCCGAGAGCGGCTGCCTCCGAAGGCGTCGCCAGCCCGAACAGGATGGCCCCGAGCACGGCCATGATGAGGATGAATAGCGGGAAGAAGGAGGTGAGCAGCATCCCGAAGATCTGCAGCCTCGAGATGTGCGCAACTTCCTCGTCGGGGATCTTCGGTGCGAGCCTCGGATTGAGCCACGCGCGGGTGACCACGTAGATGACGTAGATGCCGGCGAGCAGGAAGCCGGGGATCAGCGCACCGGCATAGAGGCGGACGACGGACACGCCGGCGGTGGCGCCGTAGACGATCAGCATGATGGAGGGCGGAATCAGGATGCCGAGGCAGCCGCCGGCGCAGATCGCCCCCGTCGCGAAGGGTATGTCGTAACGGGCCCGCAGCATGGCCGGCAGCGCGAGCAGCCCGAGCAGCGTCACCACCGCGCCGACGATGCCGGTGGCCGTGGCGAACAGCGCGCAAGTGATCAGCGCGGCGACCGCCAGCGAGCCCGGCAGGCCCCGCGCGGCAATCTCCAGCGAGCGGAACAGCCGGTTCACGATGTTGGCGCGCTCGACGACGTAGCCCATGAACAGGAACAGCGGGATCGCCGTCAGCACGTCGTTCGACATGACCGAATAGGTGCGGTTGACGAACAGGTCGAAGATGCGGTTGGCGAGAAGCGCGCGGAAATAGGCGAAGATGCTGCCTAGGAATCCCGGATCTTCGCCGGCCAGCCTGGCGAAAGTCCGCGCAAACAGATCCGCTTCGTAATAGGCGTAGAAGCCGAAGCCGATGCCGAGCGCCATCAGCGTGAAGGCGACGGGGAAGCCCAGCATGATCACGAAAACGAGGATGCCGAGCTGCAGGACGGCCACTTCCGGGTTTGTCATCGGGAGGCCCCGCCGTTCGGATTGCGCGGGCGGTCTGGCGGGGGCGTATCGTCAACGACCACGTCGACCGCTTCGCTGCCGTGCTCGAGCACTTCGAGGCTTTTCTCCTGCATCAGCAGCTTTTCCATCTCCTCGACGTCGCGCGGCTGTGGCGGCCAGTCGCCGGTCCGCAGGCAGATGATGCAGCGCATCACCTGCGCGATGCCCTGGATGAGCAGTAGCGCGCCGGCGACGATGATGACCGTCTTGAACTGGTAGATCGGGACGTTCGCCGGGCTCATCGTGCTGACTTCGAGGTAGCGCCACGAGCGCGACACGTATTTCCAGCCGGCGAAGATCAGGGCGAGTATGCCGGGGAAGAAGAACAGGAAGTAGAGAACAAGCTCCAGCGTCGCCTGTTTGCGCGGCGACATCAACCGATAGAACATGTCGGCCCGCACATGGGCGTCGCGGGAGAGCGCGTAGGCGCCGCCCAGCATGAACAGCGTTCCATACATGATGTAGGAGACGTCGAAGGCCCAGACCGTCGGCCGGCCCAGGACATAGCGGACGAACACTTCGTAGGAGACGCCGAGGGTCATCACCATGACGCACCAGGCGAAGGCCTTGGCTACCCAGGCCGAGAGAGTATCGGCAAAGCGGATGTAGGTGTGCATCCGGCCCCCCAGCCGGCAATCGAATGGGCCGCGCCGGGAGGCGCGGCCCGGACAGCTAGACTATTGGGCGGGGATCTTGCCCGGGAAGTAATGTTCGTAGGCCAGCTGATAGCTCGGCGCGTTCATGAGCTGGTAGTAGGCCACGCGCTCGACCCAGGCCCGCTGGCTGTCCAGCACTTTCTTGATGAAGGCGTCCTGCTCCAGCGTCGGGATCACCTGATCCCAGGCAGCGAGCTGCGCTTCCAGGATCGACGGCGGGGTGCGTTTCACGTTCACGCCGCCCTCCTGCAGCTTCTTCAGGTCGGCCGAATACTGGTCCATGGCAAGGAAGAGGTTGGCGCTGCTCGCCGCCTCCACGGCGTGCTCGAGGATCGCCTGCAGGTCGGGATCGAGGCTCTCGAAACGGTCCTTGTTGAACATGAACTCGAACGACTCGCTCGCCTGGTGATAGGAGCCGAGCATGTAGTTCTTCGCAACGTCCTGCGCGCCGAAGCGGCTGTCGGAGGTCGGGTTGTTGAACTCGAACGCGTCGATCACGCCGCGGTCCATGGCCGGGACGATTTCGCCGCCCGGCAGCTGGGTGACGCTGACGCCCATCGCCTGGAACAGGTCAGCCGCGAGTCCGACGGTGCGGTATTTCAGGCCGTTCAGCTGCTCTGCCCCGGTGATCTCGTTCTTGAACCAGCCGAGCGGCTGCGCCGGCATCGGGAAGCCGAAGAAGCCGACGATGTTCAGGCCGAGGATGTCCTGCACCAGCTCGCGGTAGAAGTCCTTGCCGCCGCCCTGGTAGAACCAGCCAAGCATGTCGGCTGCCGTGCCGCCGAACACCGGCCCGGTGCCGAACAGCGAGGCGCCCTTGTGCTTGCCGTACCAATAGACGGGCACGGTGTGGGCGGCGTCGATGGCGCCGTCATGTGCGGCGTCCTGCACGTCGAACGCACCGACGACGGCGCCGGCGGGCAACAGGTCGATCTTGATGCGGTCGCCGGACATGCGCTGCACCCGCTCGACATATTGCCCCGCCTGCTCCTGAAAAATGTCGGAGGCCGGCCAGGAGCTCTGCATCTTCAGCACGATGGGCGACTGCGCCGTGACAACCGACGGCATGGCGAGCGCGCCGGCCGCGGCGCCGGCGGCCAGCGTGCCGGTCTTCAGGAATTTGCGGCGGGATACGGATTTCTCGTCGATTGCAGTCATATGGATTTCCTCCAGGATCTGTGAGTGGGGCTTTTCGCCTTCTGTGCCGGGCGCGGCTGTTCCCTGTCTTCTCTCCGGCACGTGCGGAAGGGGAAGCTCGCCTATCGGGCTCCGCTTGGCAAGTGCGCGCTGGTGGGAAGCGACACAATGCTCATCGCAAGCGCGTGAACGGCTGAACCGCCGAAGCCCCGCATTAACGCTCCGGCAACCATAATTCGCCGATGATCCGTGCTCCTCCAAGTGCTTCGAAAGGGGTGCAGGAATGGACGACATCGTGCACGCATCCGGCGGAACACGCCCGGCAAATGCGCTGATTGCACTCGGCCGGGTTGACCCCGACAGCGTCCCACCGGTGCAGATCGAGGGGTCGTGGCGGCGCATCGAGCCGTCGCCCAGGCCCGCCCCGTACGCGTCAATGGCGCGGGCGGTCCGGACGGCATTGCTGGTGTGGGGCGGCGTCTCGCTGGCTGCCGTATCCGGCGCGGCGCTGGTCTATGCGAAGGGCGGCGGCTTCTCAACCGAGCCTGTGACCAGCGCGGCGGCCGCCGCTCCGCCGAGCCAAGCGTCCGAAATCGTGCTCGAGGTGCCGCCGGCGGCCAAGTCCGTTCGCGTGATTGCGCTCTACCCCGCCGTCGCCGCCCCCACGCCCGAGATTGCTCCGGCGCCGGTCGCCGAAGCCCCATCTCCGCCTCAATCGGTCGCGGTTCTTCCTCCAAGGGTCGAGCCGCTTTTCGAGCCTTCTGTCGTTGCTGCCGTGAACCCTTCGCCAGGGCCCTCTGAAACAGCGGCATTGGCGGCGCTCGCCGCCGAAGAGCCGGAAACGACGGTCGAAGCGAGACTGCCGCGGCCGCGGCCCGTGGCGCCCGTGGCGCCCGTGGCGACGGCTAGCATCGAGCGGCAGTGGGACGAGCTCCGCGCCTCGCGGCGCATCGGCCGGCACGAGGCGATCCGGGCGCGGTTCCTCTACCGCTACGGCAGAGCGCCGCTCTGAACGCTGTTCCGGCCAGGGAGCAGCACAATCCTGCCGCGGGTCCCGGCGACCGCCCGCTCAGCTGCCTGCGGCGGGTGCGGCTAATCGGCTCGTGACAATGAATTGACGGCCGGCCTTCCTGGCGCATTAATCCGGCAGGGGCGGTGGGACGTTCCCGCACGACCGGAATAATCGGCGGCGCGGCATGGCCCCGTTCGCTCATCAGGGAGGGACGAATGGCTGACAATGACAAGGGCGCGAGCCAAAAGAGCACGGTGACCCGGCGGACCGTGCTGAAGGGCAGTGCGGCAGTCGCCGGCGCGGCAGTCGGCTCAGGCGCTATCACTGGCTTTCCGACGCTCTGGGCGCAGAACCTCAAGGACGTGACCCTGAACCATGTCGGGTCGTCCTATTCGGCCATCATCGACATTGCCCGCCAGGCGAGCCAGGACCTGGGCTTCACCGTCGAGATGCAGAGCGTCAACGGCGACGCGCTAGTCAACCGCGTCGTCACCCAGCCGACCACCGTCGACATCGCCGATCTGGAATACTGGGCCGTGCAAAAGGTGTTTCCGCGCGGCGTCATGCAGGGGATCGAGATCGCCAAGATCGAGAACTGGGACAAGATCGTCCCGCTGTTCACGCAAGGAAAATATCCGGACGGCCGCGACGTCTCCCGCCAGGGCACGTTGCCCTACGAAGTGCAATATGCGGCGGCCGCCGATGCCGCCGCCATCGCCGAGGGACCGTCGGACCACGCCACGCTCATGCCGCAGATCTACAATGCCGACACACTCGGCATCCGCCCCGATCTGGTCGGCCGCGAGATCAAGCAGTGGAAGGAGCTGTTCAACCCGGAATTCAAGGGAAAGACGGCGCTGGTC
Source organism: uncultured Alphaproteobacteria bacterium (assembly GCA_963846475.1). Lineage (GTDB taxonomy): Bacteria > Pseudomonadota > Alphaproteobacteria > Rhizobiales > Afifellaceae > DASWJZ01. Next base: position 2,714,592 of record CAWJVZ010000004.1, read on the forward strand.
GACATCCCCTCAATCGGCATCATGGACGCCGCCATGGCGCTGGAATCGCGCGGCGACATCCAGTACGGCGACAAGGGCAATATGACCAAGGAGGAAATCGACAAGACGATCGCCGCGCTCATCGAGCTGAAGAAGGGCGGTCACTTCCGCTCGTTCTGGAACTCCTTCGACCAGTCGGTGAACCTGATGGCTTCCGGCGAGGTGGTGATCCAGTCGATGTGGTCGCCGGCGGTGACCGCGGTGCGAACGCGCGGCATCGACTGCCTCTACGTGCCGCTTGAGGAGGGATACCGCGCCTGGGCGGCCGGTCTCGGCCTGATGGCGCATCTCGACGGGCTGAAGCGCGACGCGGCTTACGAATACCTCAATTGGTATCTCTCCGGCTGGCAGGGCCAGTTCATCGCGCGGCAGGGCTACTACACGCCGGTGCTGGAGACGACGAAGGCAGCGATGACGCCGGAGGAATGGGACTATTGGTACGAAGGCAAGCCGGCGGCGATCGACATCAAGGACCCCTACGGCAATCTGATGGAGAAGGCCGGCGCCGTGCGCGACGGCGGCTCCTACGACCAGCGCATGGGCAACATTGCCTGCTGGAACACCGTGATGGACGAGGACGTCTACATGGTCCGCAAGTGGAACGAGTTCATCTCCGCCTGAGCCAATGAGGATGGCCGGAGGGCATTGACCCCTCCGGCCCTACCGGTCGATGAAATGCGGCCCGCCGGCTGCGGCCGGGCGACGGCGCGACAGAAGTCAAGCAGGATCGCTCGATGCACAGGATAGCGCCCTATCTGCAGGTCGCGCCGCTCGCCCTCGTCCTCCTCGTCTTCCTGGTGATTCCGGTCGTCATGATCGTCGTCGTCAGTTTTTGGAGCTACGACAGCTTTTCGATTATCCCGGCCTTCACACTGGAAAATTACGAATACCTGATCGGGTCGTCGGTTACGCACAGCCTGTATTTGAAGACCCTGTTCTACGCCGCCACGACCTGGGCGATCACGCTCCTCATCGGCTTCACCGTTTCCTACTACCTGGTCTTTCACGTCCGCTCGCTGATCTGGCAGATCGCGCTTTTCCTCATCTGCACTGTGCCGTTCTGGACGTCGAACGTGATCCGCATGATCTCGTGGATCCCCTTCCTCGGCCGCAACGGGTTGTTTAACCAGTCGCTGATGGTTCTCGGTTTTACCGACGAGCCGCTCGACTTTCTGCTGTTTTCCGATTTCGCCGTCATCCTCGCCTATGTGCACCTTTTCACGCTGTTCATGATCGTGCCGATCTTCAACTCCATGGCGCGGATCGATCCGGCGCTCATCGAGGCGGCGGTCGATGGCGGCGCCAGGCCGTGGCAGGTGATCTGGGAAGTCGTGCTGCCCCTGTCGAAGTCCGGCATCGCGCTCGGCTCCATCTTCGTGATCGCTTTGGTCATGGGCGATTTTTTCGTCGTCCGCACCATGAGCGGCGGGCAGTCGGGCTCGGTCGTCTCCGCCATGATGAACGAGATCGGCCTTCTGCAATATCCGAGCGCCGCGGCGGGCGCCGTCGCCCTGCTGATCGTCGTCACGCTCATGGTCGCCGGCATCTTCCGCCTGGTGGACGTGCGCAAGGAACTCACGGCCTGAGGGAAATCGCATGCGCAACGCCAGCGGCAACCGGCCCTTGTCGTTCTACCTCCTGACCGCCTTCTTCGTGCTGTTCGTGCTGTTTCTCTACGGGCCGATGATGGCGATCTACATCCTGTCCTTCCAAGGCCCGACCGGCGGCCTGACCTTTCCGATGCGCGGCTTCTCCTTCGTCTGGTTCGACGCTCTGTTCGGGCAGCAGCGCACCGGCGATTTTTCCGGCTCGTTCTGGCGCTCCATCATCCTCGCGATCGTCGTCATGGTTCTGACGCTGGTCATCTCGGTGGCCGCGGGCCTCGCCTTCCGCCGCCGCTTTGCCGGCGCGACGCCGATCTTTTACGTAGCGGTTGCCAGCCTGGTCATGCCCGGCCTCTTCGTCGGCCTCGGCATTGCGCTCGCCTTCCAGATTGCCGGGCTGACGCCGACCTGGTGGGTCAGCGCGCTCGGAGCCCACCTCACCTGGACGATTCCGTTCGGCCTGCTGATCATGTTCGCCGTCTTCAACCGCTTCAACCGCGCCTACGAGGAGGCGGCGCGCGACCTCGGCGCATCCGGCTGGCAGACCTTTGCCCATGTCATCCTGCCGATCGTGGCGCCCGGCCTGATCGCCGTCGCCCTGTTCGGCTTCACGCTGTCCTACGACGAGTTCGCCCGCTCGGTGCTGACCGTCGGCGCCAGGAACACGCTGCCGCTGGAGATCTATGCAATGACCACTTCGGTGACCTCGCCCGCTCTGTTCGCGCTCGGCACGATCACCACGGCCTTCTCCTTCGTCGTCATCGCCATCGCCATCGGCTCGATGTGGCTCATCCAGCGGGCCCGGCGCCAGTCGATTTGATCCATTCACGCGCCGGGAACACCGCGCGCTCGAGGAATACGGAGCTTTGGATGAACCGCACCGGTCAGATCGACCTCCTCGACGTCACAAAACGCTTCGGCGGCACCCTGGCGATCAACGAGATCAACCTGACCATTCCGGCCGGCACCTATTGCTGCCTGCTCGGTCCGTCCGGCTGCGGCAAGACGACGATTCTCAGGATGATCGCCGGCCACGAGACGCCGACCAGCGGCGACGTGCGGATCAACGGCAAGTCGGTGGTCGGCCTGCCGCCGGTGCAGCGCGGCACGGCGATGATGTTCCAGAGCTACGCGCTCTTCCCGCATTTGACCTGCCTCGACAACGTCGCCTTCAACCTCAAAATGCGCGGCGTCGGCAAAGAGGAGCGCCGCGAACGCGCACGAAAAATGCTGGAGCGGGTGCAGATGGCCCGCTTCGCCGAGCGCGTGCCGGCCGAGCTCTCCGGCGGCCAGCAGCAGCGCATCGCGCTCGCCCGCTCGATGATCACCGATCCGCAGGTGCTGCTTCTCGACGAGCCGCTGTCGGCGCTCGACGAGTTCCTGCGCCTGCAGATGCGCGGCGAGCTCCGGGAAATGCAGCGCGAGTTCGGCATCACCTTTGTCCATGTCACCCATACGCAGCCGGAAGCGATCGCGGTCGCCGACCTCGTCGTGGTGATGAACGACGGCGTGATCGAGCAGGCCGGGCCAGCCCGCGCCGTCTACGACCACCCGCATTCGAGCTATGTCGCCCGCTTCATGGGCGGCCAGAACGTGCTGGAAGGCAGGGTGGCCGGGGTTTCGGGGAACGTCGCGGTCGTGGAGGGGCAGGCCGGCAGCCGGTTCGAGGTGCCGGTCACCGGTCTCCAGCCGACGATCGGCGAGCCGCTCCGCTTCGCCGTCCGCCGCGACAAGATCGAAACTGAGAAGCTACGCGGCGATGCTACCTCGCTCGCCGTCAATTCGGTCGTCGGAACGGTTCGCATGACCGAATACCAGGGATCCTGGGTGAAGGTCACGATGAGCGCCGGTGCCAACAGGGAATTCGTCGCTAACGTGAATGACGAGCGGTTTTTCAGGGATCCGGTGCGCGAGGGCGATCGGGTCCTGGCGCGCTGGCAACGACAGGCGGTGCATCAGCTTGCCGGCTGATGCCAGGAAGTCGAACTCGAACGGGAGGGAGCCTGGTATGGCAAAGGAAATCTTCGTGGCCTACGGCATCGATGTCGACGCGGTGGCCGGATGGCTCGGCTCGTACGGCGGCGAGGACAGCCCCTGCGACATCACCCGCGGCCTGTTCGCCGGCGAGGTCGGCTCGCCGCGCCTCCTCAGGATGTTCGAGCGCTGGGGCATCAAGACGACCTGGTTCGTCCCGGGCCATTCGATCGAGACCTTTCCGAAGGAGATGCAGGCGGTCGCCGATGCCGGCCACGAGATCGGCATGCACGGCTATACCCACGAGAACCCGGTGGCCATGACGCCCGAGCAGGAAGAGGCGATCTTCGACAAGTGCATCGAGGTCATCGCCAAGCTCGCCGGCAAGCCGCCGCGCGGCTACGTCGCCCCGTGGTGGGAGCTTGGCCCGAAGACCGCCGAGTTGCTGCTCCGCAAGGGCATCAAATATGACCACTCGATGATGAACAACGATTTTCATCCCTTCTATGTGCGGGTGGGCGACAGCTGGACGAAGATCGACTACAGCCAGCATCCGTCGACCTGGATGAAGCCGCTGCAGCGCGGCCGGGAGACCGACCTCGTCGATATCCCCGCCTCCTGGTATTTGGACGATCTGCCGCCGATGATGTTCATGAAGGCGGCGCCGAACAGCCACGGCTTCGTCAACCCGCGCGATATCGAGGAGCTGTGGCGGGACCAGTTCGACTGGGTTTACCGGGAATACGACTACGCGGTTTATACGCTGACCATCCACCCCGACGTCTCAGGCAAGCCGCAGGTGCTGGCCATGCATGAGCGGCTCTATGAACATATCAGGGGGCACGAGGGCGTGAAATTCGCCACGTTCGAGGAGATCGCCGACGATTTTCTCGGCCGCTACCCGCGCAGCAAGCCCGAGCGGCCGGTCTCGTAAGCTGCGGTTTGCGCCGCCTTCTGCCCCAGGAAGCTTTTAGGGCAGTGATTGGAAGTGGCTGCTTTTCCGGTTGAAGGCCAGATACGGCAGATTTTCCGCCGATCTCAAGGGACCAGGCGGAGGTAATGGACCTCCTTCGGCGCTTCGTTCGCCGACAATCGGCCACTTTCGCTCGCTCGCGCCCGCAGGTCAGCTTCCAATTGGCAGGCCGCCGAGCGCAACAGTCCGGCAGCCGTGGGGCTTATGGGCCTGATGTCGGCCGCTATGTAATGAAGCTCTGCCGGCAGCCTTTCCGGGTCGATTGAAGCGGCAATCCGCCCCTGAAACTTGCGCGTTTCCTCTGTCATGCGAATCCCCGTCACCATTGCCGGCATTGGAAAACAGTGAGCGTGACGCCGACGTGACAAGATCCGCGGGCGCGGGAGAGCAGCCTGAAGTTTCGCCTGCATCAATCATGATCGCTTGGCCTGATTTCGGGCAGGCCGGCAGAAAACAACGGGCGGGAGCGCACCCGCCGGTGTTCGGCAAAGCCCTTTTAGGTTGCGATCAGCGCGTCAGCCGCGCGGCTGACGCGCTGATGGGACGCGCTGACTGCCGGGGCGCGCTGACTGCCGGGGGCGCGCTGGCTACCGGGCGCGCTGGCTGACGCGGGGGGCGTGCGACTGCTCGCTTGCGAGCGACCGGGCCATATCCAGGACTGCCTTGCGGAGAGGCGAGCTTTCGATGGCGCCGTAGGCCCGCAGCAACTCCATGGCGCCCGGCGCCTTCAAGGTGCTGAGAACATTCGACTCTTCCGCCTGGGTCTCGCAAACGCCGGAAAGGCCATCGAAGAAGTAGCTGACTGGGACATCGAGAAACGAACCGATCTGGGTCAGTCGCCCGGCACCGATCCGGTTGACGCCGTTTTCGTATTTCTGAATCTGCTGGAAGGTCACGCCGACCGCCTTGCCAAGCTTTTCCTGGCTGAGGCCCAGCTCCTTGCGGCGCAGGCGAACACGTTCTCCGACCAGACGGTCGGCCAAAGTCGCTTCTTTAGACATTCTACCCTCGCTCTCGGACAAAACCGGGCACGCGCCTTGGGTGCCTTCAACCTCTGATCGGGTACTTGGCCGTTCGGCCAGTGCTACCGATCCCATTCAGTTGTCCTTATCGCGACCCAGGGGGCAAACGCAACTGGTCACGGGACAAGAAATACAAGTTATACAACCTGCATATGCCGCCTCTGCCGATCTTGCTGGAGTCTTGGTCGCCGACGAAGGAGGCCGCCGCACATCGCGTAGATCCAGCAATACGTGGTTCGCGGGGGCGCGCCTGATTCCGGCTGGCGCGTCGCCCTTCCGACCGTTAGAGATGCGACGGCCTCGCGAGGCTCGCTTGTTTCTGGGTCGGAGCGGCAGAGGAGCAATGTGCGGCGCTTGCGGCATCCTGGGCGGCGGACCGGATTGGGTCGAGCGCGTCGGCGATCCGGAAACGCCCGGAGCCTCGGGCCGGACCCGGCTAGCCGAGCGGCAGCGGCGGATGGCGCTGGTGAATCGTCTGCTTGCCGCAGGCGGCGTGCGATTGAGCGAGCAGGGCAGCCAGCTCATCGTGCGGAGCGCAACCGGCCGTGCCAAGCTGGTTACGAATCTCGCGCACGTCTGGGCGGCGGCCGATCTTCTCGGGCGAAAAGAGGTGGACCCGCTCGACGCAGCGTTCCTGACAACTCTGAAGGCGAGCGTCGGCAATTCCGCATCGTGACGACAGAACGCCCGTGACGGTGCTGACCGGTTTTCTGGGAAGCGGCAAGACCACGCTGCTGCGCCGGTTGCTTAGCGCCGACTACATGGATCGCACCGCCGTGGTGATCAACGAGTTCGGCGAGGTCGGGCTCGACCACCTTCTGGTCAGGAGCGTGACCGACAACGCCGTGGTCCTGCAGAACGGCTGCATCTGCTGCACCATCCGCGCCGACATTCAGACCAGCTTTCGGGAGCTGATCGACGGTCGTTCCTCGGGAGAGGTCCCGCCCTTCGACAGGATCGTCGTGGAGACGACGGGGCTCGCCGATCCGGTGCCCATCGTGCAGACGCTCGTCGGCGATCCGATGCTCAGGCACCAGACAAGGATGGCGAATGTCGTTGCGACCATCGACGCGGTGCTCGGGCTGAGGCAGCTCGGCGACCATCCGGAATCGCTGCGCCAGGCAGCGATCGCGGATTGCCTGGTGCTGACGAAAGCCGACATTGCAGAGCCACAGGCGGCGGATTTGTTGCGATCCAGGCTCGCCTCGCTCAATCCGACGGCGCAGATATTCGAAAGCGGACGGGTCTCCGTTTCGGCCCTGGTTAGAGAAGACGCCTTCGATCCTCGATCGAAGAGCGATGAAGTCCGCCGATGGCTGACCGCTTTACCCATCCCGACGGATGGGCCGGACCGCGATCCCGGCAATGACGCGCATTTCAGGCACGATCACGAGATCAGAAGCTTTGTGCTGCGCACCGACCGCCCGATCGATTGGACCGCGTTCGGTGTCTGGCTGTCGGCCCTGGTCCATCGCCATGGGCGAAGGGTGCTGCGCATCAAAGGTCTTCTGAACGTGCCCGACGCCGATGGACCTGTCGTGCTGAACACCGTCGAGAACATCGTCCACCGGCCGTTTCATCTGGATGAATGGCCGGACAGTGATCGCTCCACGCGCATTGTCTTTATCGTACAGGGCCTCGACCCTGCTACGATCCGCCGGTCGTTGCATGGCTTCCTGGACGCCGCCTGACGGCTGTGTCAGGCGATTCCTTCGCGCTGCCCCAGCCGCTTCCCGTGGACATTGTAAGCGCCAGTCGCTAATCGAGCGCTGCGGTCACCATGATCTCGACCAGAATGTCGGGATGGGCGAGCAGCGCCTGGACGGTGGCGCGCGCCGGCGTATTGCCGGGGGCCACCCAGGCGTCCCAGACGGAGTTCATCTCGGCGAAGCGGCCCATGTCCGTCAGCCAGATATTGGCCGACAGAAGCTTGGATTTATCGGTGCCCGCCTCGGCCAGGTAGGCGTCGATCTTGGCGAGAACCTGCCGGGTCTGCTCGGGCACGGACTGGACCAGATCGTCCGCCGTCAGGCCGGCGAGATAGACCGTGTCGCCGTGCACCACGATCTGGCTCATGCGGGGGCCGACCCGCAGGCGTTTCACTGGCATCTTGTTCTCCTCGTTCCGTCCGCGCTCTTCAGGCGGGCCGTCTCCGATAGCAGAGCTTCCTCGGCCTGGGCACAGATAATCGCCGGCCCCGCGACGTCGAGCCTGGCGGCCGCCTGCAATTCTGAACGTCTCCGACCAAATCCCGGCGCCGTGCCTTATCGCCTAACACGGGCGGTGACGTAGTAGAGCCGGCTCGGAATTTCGATTCCGCTCTCAGTCGCGTAGGTCGCCAGCTCCTTGGTGAGCTCGGCGCGCAGCAGGGCGACAGTGGCAGCGTCCGGCTGCCGCTCGGCGATCAGCCGCGACACCGGCCCCAATTCGATTGAGAACGCCGCCTGTTCCTGCGCCGTAGCGCAACCGAGCAGCGGCGGCTGCCGTGTCTCGATACGGACATCGCTCCAGCCGGCGCCAGTGAGGATGTCGCCCACATATTCGGGCTCGCTGAACGCCAGCGGTCCCGGTGCGCGCGGCGGCGGCGGCTCGGCCGGCCCCAGGTGGCGCGTGGCAATCTGCATCGGCAGGAGGAAGAACGGATTGTCGGCTAGCGGCGCCCAGCACACGAAGGCGAGCCGTCCGCCGGGTCGCAGCGGCCGGCGCAGGTTGGCGAAGGCAGCCGTCGGGTCGGCGAAGAACATCACCCCGAATCGCGATACCAGGAGGTCGAAGGCGTCCTCCGCGAATTCGTGCGACTGCGCGTCGGCCTGCACCAGGTCGACATTGCGAACTCCCGCCGCCGCGATACGCTGCCGCGCCAGCTCCAGCATCGGAGCCGAGACATCGCAGCCGAGCACGCGCCCCTTTTCGCCAACGGCCGCCGCCAGCCGCAGCAGCGTAGCGCCGGTGCCGCAGCCGACATCGAGCGCTGCCTCGCCGGCCTGTGGGGCGGCGGTCTGCAGCAGCAGGTCGGCCACGACCTCGAGCTGCCGGTCGATGGCTCCCTGGTGCCGCACCCACTTCTCGCCGGCGGCGGAGTTCCAGGTACCTGAGCCTGGGCCTCGTTCTCCCCGACTGCACAATCTGTCATCATGCTCCGTCTCCTGCACGTTATCTGCGGCCGGCGCCAAGCGGCTGCCGATGTGTTCGCAGCGTGACACCGACGCTGCGGTTTGCTCTGCTGCCCTCAGGATTGCCGGGACCAAACGGAGCTTCCGGGTGGAGAAAGCGGTCGGGCTACCCATCTCGGCAGCGGGCGGAGGGGAAACGCCGCGCGAATATGGCTTCCAAGCGAAAGGACAGGCGATGGCCAAGAACACGATCTGCCTATGGTACGACAAGGACGCCGAGGCGGCAGCCCGATTTTATGCCGAGACCTTTCCCGACAGCGCATTGGGTGCCGTCCTCCGTGCGCCCAGCGACTACCCCTCCGGCAAGGAAGGCAATGTCCTGGTGGTCGAATTCACAGTCGCCGGGATACCCTGCATCGGCCTCAACGGCGGTCCAGCGTTCAAGCACAGCGAAGCTTTCTCTTTCCAGATCGCTACCGACGATCAGGAAGAGACCGATCGCTACTGGAACGCCATCGTCGACCATGGCGGTCAGGAAAGCGAGTGCGGCTGGTGCAAGGACAAGTGGGGCATCTCCTGGCAAATCACGCCGCGGGTGCTGACCGAGGCGCTGGCGGCCGGCGGCGCCGAGGCGAAGCGTGCGTTCGATGCGATGATGACCATGAAGAAAATCGACGTCGGCGCGATCGAGGCGGCACGGCGCGGCTGACGCTTCCAAGGAGCTGCGGTGGACATGGCGGGATCTCCCGCCAGCCGAATATGCGCCGAACCGCCCCTGCCGCAGACCGCAACAAGGAGCCGATCCTGGCGGTCCTTCGACGTGTTCTGCCGGAGAGTGGTCTCGTGCTGGAGGTCGCCAGCGGGACCGGTCAGCACGTCGTCCATTTCGCGCGGGCGCTCCCGCATCTGCAATGGCAGCCGAGCGACCCTGACCCGCAGGCGCGTTCGTCGATTGCTGCTTGGATCGCTGACGAGCGTCTTGCCAACGTCCGCCCACCGCTGGACTTGGATGTTGGATCAGCGGCCTGGCCCATCGGTCGAGCGGATGCGGTGGTCTGCATCAACATGATCCACATCTCGCCTTGGGCAGCGACCCTGAGCCTCATGGCAGGCTCGGCGCGGCTGTTGCCCGTGCAGGGATTGCTTTTCCTCTATGGTCCGTTCCGCCGGCTGGACCGTGAGACGGCGCCCAGCAATGAGGCGTTCGATGCTCAGCTGCGTCGGCAGAACCGCGAATGGGGTCTCCGCGATCTGGAGGCGGTGGTGAAGGTCGCGGAGGAGAACGGCCTCTCTCTGATCGAGATCGCGGAGATGCCTGCGAACAACCTCTCTGTCGTATTCCGAAGAGGTCCGCCGCAGGCGCGTGGACAAGCCTGCGCACTTGCCCAGGCTTGACCGCGCCTGCCGGATTAACCACCGGTCGGCAATGGCCGGGACTTTTCATCGGATTTGATTGAAAGGTTGTTCGGCCCTGCTGGTGGAACTGCAAGGACGGCGGATTCGTCCGCAAAGGCTGGCCTAAGTCCAGCTGGGGCCGCGGGCGATTAGCTCAGGGTAGAGCGTCCCCTTTACATGGGGAAGGTCGCAGGTTCGAATCCTGCATTGCCCACCAAATTCCCTCACTCCCTGCCGTTCCTCAGGCCCCTGCCGCTACCAGCTCGTCCCATAAAGTCGCGACGGAGAAAGCTGGAGGTTTCGCAACAGAGCGGCTCGCATTATCAACGTGCGAAATCGGCCAGAGCGCGGGGCGTGCGACGGCAAAACGCGAGGGCGATCATGTCATACAGGAACCGGCTTGGCGGGCACACCAACACCTATCACACCTACAGTCTGGAGGAGGCGCTCGAGGGGATCGCCGCGGCGGGCTACAAATACGTGGAGCTCACCGCGGTGCGCGGCTGGACGGAGCACGTGCCGCTCGAAGCCGATGCGAAGACGCTCGGCGGCATCCAGCGGATGATGAACCGGCTCGGCCTCGTGCCGATCTCGCTCTCCGGCCACTCCGACCTCACCACCAAGGACGGCTTGGCGCTCGGTCTGCAGGCGCTCGATCTTTGCGAGCGGATGGGCATCGACATCATGAACACCGCGATCGGCGGCCACTACAGCGAGGAGGAGGACGAGGAAGCCTTCATGGGCAATATCCATGAGCTCGCCGACGCAGCAGCCGCCCGCGACATCCGCCTCGGCATCGAGATACACGGCGAGATCACCAAGTCCGCCAAGGCGGCCATCCCGGTGCTCGAACGGATCGACCGGCCGAACGTGCTGATCAACTACGATACCGCCAATGTCGAGTTCTACGGCGGCGTGAAGGCGGTCGACGATCTGCCGGCGGCGCTGCCGAAGCTCGTCCACTGCCATCTCAAGGACAAGCGCGGCGAGGGCCGCGTCTGGGACTTCCCGGCGATCGGCGAAGGCCATGTCGACTTCAAGCGCGTGCTCGACATCATGGCGAAAGGCGGCTTCAGCGGCCCGATGAGCGTCGAGATCGAATTCGACGGACAAGCAGTGGCCGCCGCTCGCCGAAGTCAACCGGGCGATGAAGGCTTCGTACGACAAGCTCGCTTCACTCGGCCTGTCGTAAAGCTCGCCTTCATGAAGATCGGAATCCTCGGCTCGGGCTTCATGGGCCGAACCCATGCCCGGGCCTATGCCAAGATCCCGCGGCGTCAGCGTCGCGGCAGTGTCGTCGCGGCATCTCGAAAAGGCCGAGAACCTCGCTCAGCGAAGTCGGCGCTCGCGCCACGACGGATGACCGTTCCATCATCGAGGATCCGTCGATCGAGGCGATAAGCAACACGCTGCCGACCCACCTGCACGCCGAAGCCACGATCGCGGCGCTGAAGGCCGGCAAGCACGTCCTTCTCGAAAAGCCGTTCGCGCTCACCGCCGCCGACTGCGACGGCATGATGGAAACCGCTGAGAAGACCGGCCGGACGCTCATGGTCGCGCATGTCCTCCGCTTCTGGGGCGAATATGTTTCGCTGGTCGAGTTCGTGCATAGCCGGCAAGCTCGGCAAGCCGATTTCGGCGGTGGCGACGCGGCTTTCGCAGCTCCCGGCCTGGGCCGACTGGTTCCTCAACCCGGCCTGGAGCGGCGGCGCGGTGCTCGACCTGTGCGTCCACGATTTCGACGCGCTCAACTGGCTCTTCGGCGCGCCGAAATCGGTCTATGCCCGCGGCGCAGAACTGCAGCCGGGCCTTTGGAACGACGTCCATGCGCTCGTCGACTATGGCGGCGTAAACGGCTTCGTCGAGGGCAGCGAGTTCATGCCTCAGGGCTATCCGTTCACGGCGGCGCTTAAGGTCCTCGCTGAGGGTGGAGTTGTGGAGTTCCTGTTCCGCGCCGGCGGCGTGAGCGTGGAGATGGGCGGCGGGGCGTCGCTCATCGTCCACGAGGCCGGCAAGGCCTATCCGCTGACGCCTCGGCCCGGCGATCCCTACGACAACCAGGCCGCCTATTTCGTGGACTGCCTGCGGAAGGGGATCACGCCGGCGCTCGGCACCCCGGAGCAGGCGCGGCTCGCCGTCGCGACGGCGGACGCGGCGCGGCGATCGCTGGAGAGCGGCGCCGTGGTCCACCTGTGAGGAAGCTCCTGAAGGCCTAGAGCGTCTTGTTGCATTCAGCCGTTCTTGCGTCGTGCTGACTTTCCCCGCTCCTGCAACAGTTGACCCGGAGCTTTCTTGTTGCCCATCTTGTGCGGTCGGCGTCATGGCCGGGTCGAGGCGCTGATTTTGCGCAAGGGGAAGAGGCATGGGCGCCAACCGCTGGGGTCGGTTCTCCGATTGGGACGAGCGCCCGCTCCGCCTCGATAAATTCGCCGTCGAGGACGCCGAGAACGGGTTTTCTGCCTTCTCCAGCCCGCACGACCCGAAGCCCGGCATCGCCATCGAGAACGGCCGCGTCGCCGTGATGGACGGCGTCGGCGCGGCCGATTTCGACATGATCGACCTCTTCATCGCCCGCTACCACATCGATCCGGCGGTCGCGCCGGAGGCGATGGCGATCCCCTCGCCCCAGATCGCCCGCATGCTCGTCGACATGAATGTGCCGCGCTCCGAGCTGGTTCGCCTCGCGCATGGCCTGACGCCCGCAAAGCTCGCGGAGGTGGTCGCCGAGCTGAACGCGCTGGAAATCGCCTTCGCCTATTCCAAGATGCGGGCGCGGAAGACGCCGGGCAACCAGGCGCATGTGACGAACGCCAAGGACGACCCGCTGCAGCTGGCGGCGGATGCCGCGATCGCCGTTGCCCTCGGCTTCGACGAGATCGAGACGACCATGCGCGTGTCGCGGAATGCCTGGGCCAATGCGGTTGCCTGCTGCGTCGGCGCCTCGGTCGGCCGCGCCGGCACTTTGTTCCAGTGCTCCAGCGAGGAGGCGGAAGAGCTCGCAGATCGGCATGGCCGGGTTCACCTCCTACGCCGAGACGGTCTCGGTCTACGGCACCGAGCGCGCCTTCATCGACGGCGACGACACGCCATGGTCGAAGGCCTTCCTCGCCGCCGCCTACGCCTCGCGCGGCATCAAGATGCGCTGCACCTCGGGCGCCGGCTCGGAGCTCCTGATGGGGTTTCACCAGTCGAAGTCGCTGCTCTATCTCGAAGCGCGCTGCCTCTGCCTGCAGCGCGGCATGGGCGTGCAGGGCACGCAGAACGGCGGCATCGACGGCGCGCCGCTCACCGCCACCATGCCGGGCGGCGTGCGCGAGCTGATGGCGGAGAACCTCCTCGCCGTCTGGCTCGACCTCGAATGCGCCTCCGGCAACGACGCCCGCTCCGACCGAATCGGAGATCCGCGTCGGCGCCAAGATCCTGCCCTACCTCATCGCCGGCTCCGACCTGATCTGCTCCGGCTTCGGCTCGATCCTGAAATACGACAATTCCTTCAATCCCTCGCTGCTGAACGGCGAGGAGCTGGAGGATTTTCTCGTCCTGCAGCGCGATTTCGAGGCCGACGGCGGGCTGACGCCGATCGCCGAGGACCGGCGCTCGACCTCCGGCGCCGCGCCGTCGAGGCGATCTCCGCCGTCTTCGAAGAGCTCGACCTCGGCCGCCCGACCGCTGCGATGCGGGAGAGCGTGCTCATGGCCTCCGGCTCCGACGACACGCAGAGCTACCGGCCGCGCGACGTGGCGATCATCTCCGAGGCGATCCGGCGCGAAAGGCATCGACGTCGTCGACGTGATCCGGGCGCTGCACAAGCGCGGCTTCACCGAGGAGGCGGAGAACCTTCTCTTCCTGGTAAAACTCAGGATTTCCGGCGACTACCTGCAGACCTCCGCCGTCGTTCGCGACGGGCGCGTCCTCGGCGCCGTCAACGACCCGAACGACTATCGCGGGCCCGGGCACCGGCTACCGCGTCTCCGAGCCGCGGCGGCGCGAGATCAACGCCATCCGCGACGTGCTCGACCGCGAGACGGTGCTCGCCCAGGAGGCGGAATTCGCGCGCCATGCCGCAGGCGCCCTGTCGCTCCGGCGCATGGGCGCGGCCCGCCGCGGCTCCGACAAGCGCGAGGTGGTGATCGGCGTCTCGCCGGCCTTCGGCGAAAAACTGTTCCGGACGCTGGGCGGCATTCCGCTGTCGGAACTGCTGCAGGAGATGGTCGCCGGCATCGAAAGCGGCGGTGCCGCCGCCCGCATCGTGCGCATGCGCCACACCGCCGACACGTCCTTCTTGGGGCTCAGCGCGGCGCGGCTCTCCGGCTCCGGCATCGGCATCGGCATGCAGGCCAAGGGCACCGCCGTCATCCACCAGGCCGACCGGCTGCCGCACAACAATCTGGAGCTCTTCTCCAACGCCCCGATCACCCTGTTGCAGCACTATCGCCAGCTCGGCTTCAACGCGGCGCAATACGCGCAAGGCGAGCTGCCGCGAGCCGGTCGTCGTGCCGACGCGCGGCGAGGCGATGGGCTCCCGCTATCATGCGCGCGTGGCCCTGATCTACGCGATCGAGACCGCGCTGACCGCCGACGGCGCCGAGCCGGAGGAGATCGAATTCGCCAGCGCGAAGGAGCTGCGATGGGCGACCGCCCACTGAGCGTGGCGGACTATCCGCTGGCGGAGAAGCGGCCCGAGCTGATCGAGGGCCGGCGCGGCAAGCGCCTCGACGATATCACGCTCGAAGCGCTCGTCGCCGGCGACGTCGGGCTGGAGGATCTCCGCATCACCCCCGCCGCGCTGAAGCTGCAGGCGGAGATCGCCGGCGCCGCCGGCCGGCCGATGCTGGCGCAGAATTTCGAGCGCTCCGCCGAGCTGGTCGACGTGCCGCAGGACGTCCTCATGCAGATCTACGAGCTGCTGCGGCCCGGCCGCGCCAAGGACAAGGCGCCGCTCCTCGCCGCCGCCGCGACGCTTCGCGACAAATATGGAGCGACGGCGATGGCGCGCTTCGTCGAGGAAGCCGCCGAGGTCTACGAGCGCCGCGGCATCTTCACTCGCCGCTACTGAATGCTCGGCGAACCCGCGAGGGGCTGAGAGCGCCGCCCCCGACCGGGTCAAGTTTGCGCCGCCTTCGGTCAAGACGGCCCTTGAAGCGGGTGGGATGCTAAGATGCCCGGAACCCGCCGCTATTGCACGTGCGGCCGGGCAGTGCTCATGATGACCGGCAAGAATATTGCTGTCGCCGAGAAGAAGAACGCGAGCGCGGCACAACTAGGGACGGGAGAACAGAGATGGCGAGACAGGGCATCACGCGGCGCAGTTTCATGGAGCAGTCCGCGGCCTGGGCGGCGGCATTCGCGGCGGGCTCGGCCGGGCTGGTCGGGCGGGCGTCGGCGCAGCGCGAGAAGGAGCTCAACATCCTCTGCTGGGAGGGCTACAACTCCGCCCAGGTGCTCGACCCCTTCCGCGAGAAGACCGGCGCGACCGTCAAGGCCGAGTCGCTCACCAACGACCCGACGATGATCAACCGGCTGCGCGCCGGCGAGACCAACGTTTGGGATCTGATCAACGTCAACAATCCCTGGGCCCGCAAGGTGATGTGGCCCGAGAAGCTGATCGTCGAGCTCGATCGCGCCCGCTT
This sequence comes from uncultured Alphaproteobacteria bacterium, assembly GCA_963846475.1. Classification (GTDB taxonomy): domain Bacteria; phylum Pseudomonadota; class Alphaproteobacteria; order Rhizobiales; family Afifellaceae; genus DASWJZ01. The sequence goes on from CAWJVZ010000004.1 coordinate 2,730,342, forward strand.
CGAGCCTTACTTCGAAAAGATGCTGCCGGCGTTCAAGCCGCCCTACAAATGGGCGATGGACGAGAGCGGCGAGCACCTGCTCGGCATGGCGCAGCGTTTCGGGCCCTACAGCTTCGTCGTCAACACCGACAAGATCAGCCGCGAGACCGCCGAGGACCAGGGCTGGGACCTGTGGAACGATCCGGCCAACGCCGGCAAATACGGCGTGCTGGAATCCGACGACTGGAACGTCTTCCATATCTGCTGCATCGCCGGCTTCGATCCTTTCCGCGAGCACACCGACGACGAGGTGGCAAAATTCACCGAAGCCGCCAATCGCGTCTTCAAGGGCGCCAAGCTGGTCGGCGACATCGCCACGATGAACCAGGCCTTCGTCTCCGGCGAGATCGACTTCCACATGACCGGCGGCACCTATTCGGCCTCGCCGGCGCGCGCCGACGGCTTTTTGAACATCCGCGGCATCACGCCGAAGAAGGGCCCGATCGAGGGCGGCAAGGGCGGCATCGCCTGGATCGAGATCACCTCGGCGGTCAACAATCCGCAGCTGTCGCCGCTGGCGACGGAGTTCCTGGAATATCGTCCAATCCCCGGAGATGTCGCACACCGTCGCCTTCGCCGAGGGCACCTTCAACCCGGTCACCCAGATGGGCGACCCGGAATGCTTCAAGCTGTTCACGCCGGAGGAGCTGGAAGTGATCCAGTGGGACAGCCTGGAGGAGGAGATGGCCGGCTCCGCCGAATACGACATCGTGCCCGATTACGACAAGCTGCTCGACATCATGACCGCCGCCAAGCGCGAGGCGTCGGGCGGCTGACGGACATCCGGCTGCATGGGCGGCGTGTTCGCGAACCTCACCCACGAGGCAGGGCAACCGCGTTTGCGACTGGCTTTTCCTCTCCCGGGACGACGGGAGAGGCCGACTCGCGGAAAGCGAGCGGGTGAGGGTCACCAACGTCGAGCGCGGCTTCGGGAAACCCTCACCCGGCTCCGCGCTTCGCGCGGACTCGGCCTCTCCCGTCCCGGGACTGTTGCGAAATTCAGAATCCGAAGGAACATTTCCGAATCCGAAAGGAACTCCTCGGAATCGAAACGAGAACCTTGTTCTATTTCGCAACAGGCCCGTCCCGGGAGAGGAGCCCCTCGGGTGCGGCCTTCAGCCGGCCGCTGACCAATGACCGAACGCTCCACCATCCTGGCGCTTCGCTCGCTGACGAAATCGTTTGGCGCGTTCAACGCCGTCGACGGGGTCGACCTCGACGTGGCCGAAGGAGAATTCTTCACCATCGTCGGCCCGTCCGGCTCCGGCAAGACGACGCTGCTGCGCATGCTCGCCGGGCTGGAGCGGCCGAGCGCCGGCGAGATCCGCATCCGCGGCGCCGTCGTCAACGACATCGCGGCCAATCGCCGGCCGACCTGTCTGGTGTTCCAGTCGCTGGCGCTGTTCCCGCACCGCTCCGTCGGCGACAACATCGGCTTTTCGCTGAAGATCAAGGGGGTGCCGCTGGAGGCGCGAAGGAAACGCGCGCTCGAGCTGATGCGGCTGCTTCGCCTCCCCGAGCACTATTATTCGCGCAACGTGATGACCTGCTCGGGCGGCGAGCGGCAGCGCGTCGCCCTGGCGCGCGCGCTCGCCTACGACCCGGAGATCCTGTTCTTCGACGAGCCGCTCTCGGCCATCGATTACAAGCTCCGCAAGACGCTGGAGAAGGAGCTGAAGGACATCCACAAGGAGACGCACAAGACCTTCATCTACATCACCCACAGCCTCGAAGAAGCGATGGTGATGAGCGACCGCATCGGCGTCATGCGCGCCGGAAAGCTGGTGCAGGTCGGCACGCCGAACCAGATCTACACGGCGCCGGAAACGAAGTTCGTCTCCGAGTTCATGGGCGACGTGAACATCATAAAGGTGAACGCGGCGGCGGACGGCATGCTGAAGGCCGCCGATTTCGACGCGACCTTTCGCGCGCCTCCGACAAACGGCGCGACCGGCGCCGGCCACCTCGTCATCCGCCCCGAATTCGTGCGCTTCCTTGCGCAGCCGTCGGACGCCGACAATTCGGTGACGGGGCGGCTCTATAACGAATATGCGCTGGGGTCGCGCATCCAGTACCAGGTGCGCGTCGGCGAGCAGGTCTTCATGGTCGAAAAATTGCGTCAGCAGGCCTATCGCGGCAGGATCGACGACGAGGTGACGATCGGCTGGGACGTCGGGGATTCCATTTTGGTCGGCGATTGATGAACGGAGCCTCATCCCATCTCGGCCCCGGCACCCGCTCGGCACTGCCGTTTCTGATCCTGCTCCTTACCGGCTTCGTCGCGCCGCTCGTCACGGTCGTCGCCTTCTCCTTCATGCCGGCGCGCACCTTCTCCGTCTGGCAGTCGCCGACTTTCGAGAACTACGCGACAATCTTCGAGGGCTCCAACTATATCTCCTTCCTGTGGTCGCTCGGCCTCGCCTCGATCACGGTGCTGGTCCTGGCGCTTGTCTGCTATCCCGTCGCCTACGGCCTCGTCCGCGTCTTCGGCCGCTGGTCCACCGCGCTGACGCTCCTGTTCGTCATCCCGCTTTTCGTCTCCGAGAACGTCCGCCTCTACGGCTGGGTGCTGTTCCTCATCAAGAACGGCCTGCTGCTCGGGTCATTGAAGACACTGTTCGGCGTCGAGTTCGAGAGCATCCTGTTCACCCAGACGGCCATCCTCATCGGCATGGTCTACGTCTATTTTCCGTTCATGCTGTTCCCGATGTCGCTCGGCATCGCCATGGTGCCGAACGAGGTGCGGGAGGCGGCCGCCGATCTCGGCGCCTCGCGCTGGCAGGTGTTCCGCGAGGTCGAGCTGCCGCTGTCGATGCCCGGCATCATCATCGGCTTCCTGCTCACCTTCGTGCTCGCCGTGGGCGCCATCGCCGAGGCGAAGGTTTTGGGCGGCCAGAAGGTCATCCCCATCACCCACGACATCGAGATCGCCTTCACCTATGCGCAGAACTGGCCGCTCGGCGCGGCCCTGGCGGTGCTGCTGATGCTGGTGGTGGGGGTGCTGGTGCTGATCGTGCTGCGGCGCTTCGACCTCGACGCCGTCCTCGGAAGGCGGCGCCCGTCATGAAAAATTCCGGCCAGCGCGCCCGCCATGCCCTGATCGCCGCCTGGACGCTGGCCGTGGCGGTCTTCGTCTATTTGCCCTCGGCGGCCATCACGCTCGCCTCGCTCACCGACAGCCGCTATTTCCTCTTTCCCATCCCCCGCTGGGGGCTCTCCTGGTGGGACAAGACCTTCGCGGCCACGCAGACCTGGCAGCTTCTCGATACGTCCGTCACCATCGCGCTGATCGTCACCGCGATGTCCGTGGTGATCGCCTTCTTCGGAGCGCTCGCCTTCGCGCGCTACGACTGGCGCGGCAGGCCGATCTACCAAAAGCTCGTGCTCCTGCCGATCTTCTTCCCGCAATCGGTGCTCGGCCTGGCGCTCCTCCTCTGGTTCAACGCGCTCGGCCTCGACCTCTCCTGGAAGACGGCGATCTTCGCGCATCTCGTCTGGGTGGTGCCTGTGGTGACGCTGGTCATCTCCATTCAGGTCTATTCCTTCGACCCGGCGCTGGAGGAAGCCGCTTTCGATCTCGGCGCCAGCCGCTGGCAGGTCTTGCGCGAGGTCACCCTGCCGGTGCTCTTCCCCGGCATTTTTTCCGGCGCGCTCTTCGCGTTCCTGCTCTCCTGGGGCAATTTCCCGCTGTCGCTCTATACGACCGGCGCCGACACCACCGTTCCGGAATTCCTCTACGCCAAGATGGTCGCCGGCTACACGCCGGGCGTGCCCGTGCTCGGCACGGTCTCGACCATTGGCGCGATCGTGCTGCTGGTCGGCGGCTACACGCTTATCGCCCTGGTCCGCCGCATGCGGCTGGACGCCCAGGAAGGGGCCTTGTGAATACCGAGAAGGGGGAGGGGACATGCTGACATCGCTGGCCGGCAAATCGGTCGTCGTCACCGGCGCGAGCAAGGGGATCGGCAAGGGCATCGCCCGCGTCTTCGCCCGCCACGGCGCCAAGGTGCTTGTCGTGGCGCGCCACGCCGACCAGGCCGAGGCAACAGCGAAGGAGCTCGGCGCCGGCGCATCGGCCTTCGCCGCCGACGTCACCAGCCTGGAGGAGCTGGAGGCTGCCGCCGCGGCGGCAGCCGAGCGGAACGGCGGCATCGACGTGCTCTGCGCCAATGCCGGCATTTTTCCGCAGCTGAAGATCGAAGACATGCCGCCCGAGCAATGGGACCAGGTGCTTGCCACCAACCTCAAGGGCACGTTCCTTTCGGTGAAGGCCTGCATCCCCTATCTGAAGAAGAGCGAGGCCGGCCGCATCGTGCTGACCTCGTCGATTACCGGCCCGATCACCGGCTTTCCTGGCTGGACGCATTACGGCGCCTCCAAGGCCGGCCAGCTCGGTTTTCTGCGGACCGCGGCGATCGAGCTCGCCCGCTACGGCATCACCGTCAATGCCGTCATGCCCGGCAACATCGTCACCGAGGGGCTCGAGGGGCTCGGCGCCGATTATCTGAAGACCATGGCGGCTTCGATTCCGCTGAAGCGGCTCGGCACGGTCGAGGACATCGGCTACGCCGCCTTGTTCCTCGCCTCGAAGGAAGCTGCCTACATCACCGGCCAGACGATCGTGGTCGACGGCGGCCAGATCCTGCCCGAATTGCTGGAGGCGCTCTCCGCCTGATCAGGCGACACTTCGCGGCGCTGCATCCGGACGGGTTCACGACGAAGCAGAACTCGCCGGAGAATACCAGTTCTCCCGCAACCACATTACGAGTTGAGCCTCATCAGTTTGACCGTCGGCGAGGCGAAGCCGAATGTCCAAGCACCCAGCGTCGTCAGCAATGAGGGTGCCGTTATTTAGGAGTAGGAAGGTTTTGGTTACGACCAGAGACACCCGTTTATTGCCATTGACAAAGGCATGGTCTTTGCCAAGGCCGAAGGCATAGGAAGCGGCCAAATCGGCAAGGTCCGGTTGACCAAGGGCCATTAAATTTTGTGGCCGGGCCAGGGCTGATTGCAAGAGATTGGAATCGCGAAGGCCGAGAGAGCCGCCGTGCTCAGCTATCTGCTCTTCGTGGATAGCGAGCACAACGGCTTCATCGACCCAAACGCACCGTTTACAGTTAGCGACATAGGGCGGATGTGCATTTTCCCCTGTGAGCGCCGCCCAGTGCTTGCGTTGCCCAGAAGCGCATCCTAATGTTGCCCTGCAACGAGAAATGGGGGGTGAAAATGAGGCGTTCTGCAATCGTGGCAAGCTTGCTCGCGATCTTCGCGTCACCGGCACTTAGCCAAGACATGAGTGTTGAATTCCGAGAGGCTGGCACTCCGCCCCAAGAAGATGCGCCGGGAACAGCGGCCGGGGCACCATCTGGTCTAACCTGTACGACGTCGCCGTGGGTTGCCGACAACAACAGCACCACGCACGTCACCTCGATGGACAATCCGTACGGGTCCGCAGTGAAAACAGTTACGGTCTTCTTCAGTCCAGGAGGAGACGATTCCGTAATATATCCCCTCCAGTGGAGCTGGACGTGGCAAAACAGCGCAAATCCAGTCACCATTGAGGTAACACAGAGCAAGGTCAACCTCCATATTTGGCCGGGCGCGCCTCTTCACGGCACGTGGAATGCCGCTGCCGCTGGCGGTGGCGCCTGGAACGTATACAGCTCAGGCTTCTGGAGAGCGGTTGTTTGTAAGTAGCTAGACCGTCGCCGTCTATGAGCGTAGGACACTCTCCGGCCAATTAGGACAGCACCAGCGCGCGGGCCCGGAAATCGCGCGGGCTCGCGCCGGTCCAGCGGCGGAAGGCGCGCGAGAAGGCCGACAGCTCGGAGTAGCCAAGAAGCAAGGCGATCTCGGAGAAGGGCAGCCGCCGCTGCTTCATGTAGGAGATTGCGAGGTCGCGCCGCACCGCCTCGACCACCTCCTTGTAGGTCGGTCCCGGCATCGTGCAGGTCGCGACACACTAGATTTGCCGAGACCCGCAGATCCTCTGCGACGTCCTCCAGCAGGGGGTAGCCGTCCGGCAGCTTCAGGCGGATGGCGGTGCGCAGCCGGTCGAGGAGCATATCCTCCATCGGTGCCTCCGACCCGAGCTGCTCCAGGCAGGTCTGCATCACCGCCAGCAGTTTCAGGTCGCTCGACGGCATCGGCCGGTCGAGGATCTCCGGTTTGAACAGGAGCGCATTGGTCGGCTGGGAGAAATAGACCGGGGCATCGAAGGCGCTTTCGTGCTCCCTGGCCATGGACGGCTTGGGGTGCTCGAAATGCACTTCTTCGGGCGCCCAGCGCGTGCCGCAGCATTCGCGGAAGAAGTTCAGGAACATGCCGAGCGACAGCTCGGCGTCCTGGCGCCGCTCGACGATGTCGGCAGCGGTGATCTGGTATTCCAGGCGATAAAGGCCGTCCTCGCCGCGCCGGAGCCGCATCTCCGAGCACTCCTGATGGAAGCGGAACAGGCCGACGAGGTTTTCCAGCGCGGAGCCGAGCGTCGGCGCGGAAACCGCCGCGTAGCCCCAGAGCCCGAGGTCGCGCGGCTTGAACTGGTTGCCGAACCACAGGCCGAAATTCTCGTTGCCGGTGAGGCGCGCGGATTCCTCGAAGAGCTGGCAGAAGGCGCTGAGCTTCAGCTTCAGCGTCGGCGAGCCCGCCATGTCGGGCAGGATGCCGACCCGCCCGAAGATCCGCTCGACGTCGCCGCCGTTCCCCTCGATGAAGCCGACGATGCCGGTCGCCGCCGAGGCGAGCACGCCGGGCGCATGCCCCGCGAGAATGCTCGCCGGATCGGGTCGCGACGCGCTGGCGAGCCCCCCGTCCATGCCGGCGGATCTCCTCCCGGCTCCCTGCTGGTCCCCTCAGGCCGGCATGCTTGCACGAGGGGGGAGAGGCGATCAAGCAAGCGCTCCGGTCAAGAAAGCCAAGCCCGCGGTCAAGCGGGCGGGCGACTGCGGGCCTAGCCTCGCCAGCTGAGAAGTCGCGTGCAACCTGCGGCGGCCGGCATCGTGTCCGTCCGGCCGCGTCGAGGCGTCGAGGATGGCGGTCGCGGAGAAGCAGGCCGAAGCGGAGCCCGAGGAGCTTCTGTCGCCGCACCGCGTCGCGCAGATGGTGGAGAAGGCGCGCTGGGCCGCGGCCTCGTTCTCCACCTATGCCCGCGCCGGAAGTGCTGTCGATCGCCCGCGCCGTCGCCGAGGCCGCCGCGGCGTCGGCGCGCAAATACGCGGAATGGGCGGTGGAGGAGACCGGCTTCGGCAATGCCGACCACAAGGAGATCAAGAACCGGCTCTGCTCGACCGGGCTCTACGAGCACTACAAGGACGAGAATTTCACCGACTTCCGCATCGATCCCGACACGAAGATGGTGGAGATGCCGAAGCCGGCCGGCGTCATCTTCGCGCTGACGCCCTCCACCAACCCGGTCTCTCGGTCTTCTACAAGGCGATCATCGCGCTGCTCACCCGGAACGCCATCGTCATCAGCCCGCACCCCTACGCAAAGGCCTGCTGCGCCGATGCTGCGCGGCTGATCGCCGCGCGCCGCCGAGACGGCCGGCGCACCGGACGGCGTCGATCCAGGTGATCGACGAGCCGAGCCTGCCGATCATCGATGCGATCATGAAGTCCGACCGCATCGACCTGATCCTCGCCACCGGCGGCTCGCCGATGGTGCGCGCCGCCTATCAGCTCCGGCAATCCGGCGATCGGCGTCGGCCCCGGCAACAACCCGGCCTATGTCGACGAGAGCGCCGACGTGGCCAAGGCGGCGAAGCTCATCGCCGAGTCCAAGGCCTTCGACAATTCCATCCTGTGCACCAACGAATCCGCCGTGATCGCCCATGCGGCCATCGCCGGGCGGCTCGCCGAAGAGCTGAAGCGCCAGCACTGCCACATGCTCTCGGACGAGGAGCGCGACCGGCTCGAAGAGCACCTCTTTCCCGGCCGGAAAATTCAACACGTCGCTGCTCGGCCGGCCGGCGGAGAAAATCGCGGAGAGCGCCGGCATCCGCGTGCCGCGCGGCACCCGCGTTCTGCTCGTGCCGGCTGGAGCGGATCGGCGACGATTATCCGCTGAGCCGCGAGAAGCTCTGCCCGGTGCTCGGCTTCTACGAGGCTGCGACGCGCGAGGCGGCGCTGACCGCCTGCCGCGCCATGGTGCGCCGCCAGGGCGCCGGCCATTCCGCCGCCATCCACGCCTCCGACCCGGCGCTGCATGCTCCGCTTCGCCGCCGAGATGAACGTGCTCCGCATCGCGGTCAATGTCGGCTGCTCCACCGGCGCCGCCGGCTTCGACACGTTTCTTGGAGCCGACGATGACGATCGGCACCGGCTATTTCGGCCGCTCCTCCGTCGGCGAGAATGTCGGCCCAAGACACCTCGTGCAGTGGACGCGGCTTGCCTATGCGACCGACGCCGATTTTCCGGCCGCTGGTTTCGCCGGCCTGGACCTGCCGAAGCCGCCGACGCGCGCCGCGCCTGCCGCAGGGCAAGATCGACTATTCCTTCGACTGGGTCGGCGGGCGCCCGTCTCCGCACGGCGCCGCGGCCCGTAGCGACGGGCCGGATGGCGACGCCGACCTTCGCGCCGAGATCCGCCAGCTGATCCTGGAAGAGCTGCGCGCCCTGCAGCGCGAGCGGCGCTGAGGCGGGCCGATGGCGACGATCCGCTCCTACATCTTCATCGACCAGCTGCAGCCGAAGACCATGTGCTATCTCGGCACGCTTCGTGCGGGGCTTCCTGCCGCGCCTCAACATGGCGGCGCTGGTCGTGGAGGTCGCGCCGGGGCTGGAGATCGAGAACATCACCGACGTGGCGGTGAAGAACGTCGACGTGAAGCCCGGGCTCCTCGTCGTCGAGCGGCAATACGGCTACCTGGAGCTCCATTCCAGCTCGACCGCTTCGGTGAAGGCGGCGGGCCAGGCGGTGCTCGACTACCTCGGCGCCTCCGAGGCCGACGCGATGCGCCCGGAAATCCTCGCCTCGCGCATCGTCAAGCGCGTCGACGACTACCACGCCTTCCTCGATCAACCGGAACAAGTCGGGCTCGATGATCCTGCCCGGCGAATCGCTGTTCGTGATGGAGATGCAGCCGGCGGCCTACGCCATCCTGGCGGCGAACGAGGCGGAGAAGGCGGCCGACATCAAGGTCGTCGACTACCGCATGATGGGCGCGACCGGCCGCGTCTACCTCTCCGGCGAGGAAGCCGATATCCGCGCCGCCGCGCTCGCCGCCGAGCAGGCGCTTGAGGCGAGGCAGTAGATGGCCGAGCGCATCGACCGCGACGAGCTGCGCGCAGCTCATCCGCGAGGCGCTGAGGGAGGCGCTGGGCGCGGGCTCTGTTCCTCCCCCGTCGCGTGCGACGGGGAGGGGGACCATGCGGAGCATGGTGGAGGGGGCGGACACAAGCGCCGGGTCCGGCATTCGCCCCCTCCACCGCCTTCGGCGGTCCCCCTCCCCCGCTTCGCGGGTGAGGAACCTGCGTCCAGCCTCGCGGCCGGCGTGCTGACGGAAGCCATGGTGACCGAGCTCGCCGCCGGCCACCGAAGAATCGTCATCGGCGGCGAGGTCGTCGTCACGCCGCTGGCGCGCGACCGGGCGCGCGAGCTGAAGGTCGAAATCGTGAGGCAGAAGCCATGAAGACGGGAACCGTGATCGGCAAGGTCTGGGCGACCAAGCGGCTCGACGAGCTGCCCGGCGGCGCGCTCCTCGAGATCGAGCTGGAGGAGGAAGGCGGGCGCGGCGAGCGCATGATCGCCTACGACGCGCTCGGCGCCGGCGACGGCGAGCGCGTGCTCGTCACGCAGGGCTCGGTCGCCAAGGGCTGGTTCAAGGACGGCAAGGCCGTCGTCGATGCGCTCGATCATCGGCATCCTGGACGAGCCGCGGGCGGCGGCACGGCCGCGCGGCCGGACGCAATCGGAATAACGGACGCAAAGCGAAAGGGAGTGTCTCATGTCGAACGCAATCGGGTTCATCGAGACGAAGGGCTATGTCGCGGCGTTCGCCGCGGCCGACGCCATGGTGAAGGCGGCGAACGTCACCATCATCGGCCGCGAGCAGGTCGGCGCCGGGCTCGTCTCCGTGCTGGTCCAGGGCGATGTCGGCGCGGTCAAGGCGGCCACCGAAGCGGGCGCCGAGGCGGCCGGCCATGTCGGCCAGGTCGTCTCGGTGCACGTCATCCCGCGCCCGCATGCCGACGTGATGAAGCAGTTCGGCGTGGGCCAGGCACGGCAGACCGCCTGACGCGCCGCCGCCCGAGGCGGCACCCGTCGGGGCGGGAGCCATGACCGAGCTCCGCGTCTATCTACGATCGAGAGCGCTCAGGCGGCAGTTCGCCGCCTATATGGGCTCGCCGACCCGCGCGCGCGGCTACGTGCCGCTCGAAGGCATGCATTCGCTGATCGTCGAGATCGCGCCGGCGCTGGCCATCCACCGGGTCATCGACCTGGCGCTGAAATCGGTGCCGGAGGCCGAGCCCGGCATGCTCTATGTCGAGCGCCAGTTCGGCATCCTGGAGCTGCATTCGCTCGACATGGCCGAGCTCGACGCAGCCGGCGCGGCGATCCTGGACGGCATCGGCGCGGCGGCTTCCGACCAGCTCCGGCCGCAGATCCTCTACACCGACATCGTCGACGCGGTGACCGACCAGCACGCGGTCATTCTCAACCGCAACCGCGAGGCTTCGATGATCCTGCCCGGCGAATGCCTGCTCCTGGTCGAAGATGGTGCCGGCCCTGTTCGCCGCCGCCGCGGCCAACGAGGCGGAGAGCGTCGCGCCGCGGCTGACGCTGGTCGACTGCCAGATGATCGGCGCCTCCGGCCGCGTCTTCCTGTCCGGCCACCGTGCCGACGCCGAGCGGGCGCGCGACCACATGCTGGCGGTGCTCGCAACGATCCAGGGGCGCACGCATTAGATCCGGCGCGTAACCTCCCCTCGACGGCCCGCAAGGGGGACGGTGTCAGCCCAGCCCCTCGATGAGGGCGTTGACCTCGTTGGCCTTCTCCATGTGCGGGATGTGGCCGGCGGCTGCGATGCGGGTCACCTTCACGTTCGGCGGCAGGCCTTCGGCGTGCTTGGCCGGCAGGATGCGGTCGGACTCGCCCCAGATCACCTGCACCGGTATCTTAAGATCGGCGAGGCGGTCGCGGAGATCTATGCGCTGGGTGGAACCGGAAAAATTCGCCTCGGCGATGGTTTTGAGCGCCGCCTGGGCGCCGTCGAGGCGTTTGAATTTCAGGACGTCCTCGACCATGTCGGCGCTGATCAGGCCCGGGTCCGCGACCAGCATTTCTAGGACCGGCCGGAGCTTCTTCGACCGGCTCTCCGCCTGAAAGCCTTCGATGAACTCGCCGGAAACTTCTTCGCCGATACCGGCCGGGGCGATCAGCGTCAGCGCGGCGACGCGGTCGGGCGAGACGTAGGCGATCTCCAGGGCGATCGCGGCGCCGAGCGAATGCCCGACGAGATGCGCCCGGGAAAGGCCGGCGGCGTCCATGTAGGCGAGCACGGTCGCCGCGAGCGCCTGCAGAGAACCCTCGCCGACGTCCTTGGCCGAGCCGCCATGCCCGGGGAGGTCGAGCGCGTGGACCGGGCGGTCTTCGGCGAGCGCCGCCTGGTTGAACATCCAGCTCGCCATGTCGGCGCCGTAGCCGTGCAGCAGGAGGAGCGGCGTGCCGCTCTCCGGCCCGATTTTCAGGCGCCGAAGCTTTTTCCCGCCGACCTCGATCGTCTCGGCGGTGGGGCCGGAATCGCCCTTCTCCGCCGGCTTGAAACTTTCAAGGAATTTTCCGACGAAGGCGTCAACCTCTGCCTCCGGCACGCTCGCCTCGGCGACGACGCCCAGAAGCGCGCCGACCGGCACGGTCTCGCCGTCCGCCACGACTTTGCGGCGAAGCACGCCGGCGACCGGGCTCTCGAACACGTTGGCGATCTTCGTCGTCTCGATGTCCATGATCTCCTGGCCGGCGGCGATCTCGGCGCCTTCCTCCACCGCCCAGCGGGCGAGCTGGCCCTCCTCCATGGCGAGGCCCCATTTCGGCATGGTGATCGGCTGGATGGCTGGCATCAGACTTCTTTCCTTGCTGAGGTTCTCCCTCCTGAGAAGAAGGGCACTTTCCTCTCCCCTCCGGGGAGAGGGCAGGGTGAGGGGCGATGCAGCGCGCCTAAGTCCCCTCACCCGGTCGCTGCCGCGAACTCGGCCTCTCCCCGGAGGGGAGAGGAGAGTTCAGCTCGCGTCACTCCGCCGCGGCGCGGCGCTGGTAGTCCATCGTCTCGCGCACCGCCGCCTCGATCTTGGCGACGCTGGGGATGTAGAGATCCTCCAGCGCCGGCGAGAACGGCACCGGCGCGTGCGGCGCGGTGACCAGCTTTATCGGCGCCTTAAGGTGGTGGAACGCCTGCTCGGCGACCAGCCCGGCGATGTCGGAGGCCATGCCGCAGCGCGGATGCGCCTCGTCGACGACGACCAGCCGGCCGGTCTCCTCCACCGTCTCCAAGATCGTCTCGGCGTCGAGCGGCGACGTGGTGCGCGGGTCGACCACGGTGCAGGAGATGCCCTTCTTCTTAAGGTTGTCGGCGGCCTCGTTTGAAAAATTCACCATGCGGCCGAAGGCGACGATGGTCACGTCGTCGCCCTCGCGGGTGACGTTGGCCTCGCCGAAGGGGATGGCGTAGGGCTCGTCGGGCACCTCCATCTCCGTGTCGTACATGGCCTTGTGCTCGAAGAAGATGACGGGGTCGTCGTCGCGGATCGCCTGGATCAGCAGGCCCTTCGCCTCGTAGGGGTTGGACGGCAGCACCACCTTCAGGCCGGGGATATGGGTGAAGATGGGGTAGAGGCACTGCGAGTGCTGCGACGCGGCGCGGAAGCCGGCGCCGTACATGGTGCGCACCACCATGGGCGTCGTCGCCTTGCCGCCGAACATGTAGCGGAACTTTGCCGCCTGATTGAAAATCTGGTCGAAGCAGACGCCCATGAAGTCGACGAACATCAGCTCCACCACGGGGCGGAGCCCGGTGGCGGCGGCGCCGGCCGCCGCGCCGACGAAGGAGATCTCCGCCAGATGCGTGTCGAGCACGCGGTCCGGGCCGAATTGCGGGCGCAGCCCCTTGGTGACGCCGAGCGGGCCGCCCCAGGCGTCCTGGTCGCCCTGCGTGCCGGTGCCGCCCGAGATGTCCTCGCCCATGAGGATGACGCGCGGGTCGCGCTCCATCTCCTGGCGGAGCGCCTCGTTGATCGCCTGGCGATAGCTCTTCTTGCTCATGCCGCGGGCCCTCAGTAGCGGTAATAGACGTCGGTGAGGAGGTCGGCCTCGGTCGGCGCCGGCGCCGCCTTGGCCTCGATCACCGTCTGCGCCATCAGGTCGGCGGCCGTCTTGTCGATCGCGTCGAGCTCCTCGGGCTGAAACAGCGAGGCCTCGACGACGCGCTGGCGGAACAAATTGAGCGGGTCGGAATTCTGCCGCGCCTGCGCCACCTCGTCGGGCAGCCGGTAGGTCATCGCGTCGCCCTCGAAGTGGCCGTAATAGCGGGTGAGTTTTACATGCAGCAGCGACGGCCCGCCGCCGCTCCGCGCCCGCTCGATCATCTCGCCGGCCGCCTCGTAAACCTCGAAGAAATCCGAGCCGTTCACCTGCCGCGACGGCATCCCGAAGCCCTCGCCGCGGCCGACCTGCGAGCCCGACACCGACCAGCTCGACGCGGTGGATTCGGCATAGCCGTTGTCCTCGGCGACGAAAATCATTGGCAGGTTCCAGATCTTTGCGAGGTTGTAGCTCTCCAGGATCGCCCCCTGGTTCGACGCGCCGTCGCCGTAGAAACAGACCGCGACGCCGCCGGTCTTCAGCGTCTTGAAGGTGAGCGCCGCGCCGCAGGTGAGCGGCCCGCCGGCGCCAACGATGCCGTTGGCGCCGAGCATGCCCTTCGACAGGTCGGCGATATGCATGGAGCCGCCCTTGCCGCCGCAGAGCCCGTCCTTGCGTCCAAAGATCTCCTTCATCATGCCGGAGGGATCGCAGCCCTTGGCGATGCAATGGCCGTGGCCGCGATGCGTTGAGGCGATGGCGTCGCGGTCGTCGAGATGCATGCAGACGCCGACGCCCGAGGCCTCCTCGCCGGCATAGAGATGCACGAAGCCGGGGATGTTGCCGGCGGAGAATTCGACGTGCACCGCCTCCTCGAATTCGCGGATGAGGCGCATGCGCCGATAGGCCGCCAGGAGTTCGTCGCGCGAGAGCTGCAGCCCGCTCGCCATGAAAAATCCTCCCCGTAAATTTCGCTGTAAATTTTGGTCGCGACGATGATAGCCGCCCGCGCCGGCTTGGCAAGCGAGGGGGAGCAGAACTCGCTAACCTTCCCCCTTGTTGGGGGAGGGGTTCGACGAGAGCCGCTGCCCAATCTCAGACAGCCCTTCTCAGATAATCTTCAACATCGCCCGCACCGCGGCGATCTCGTCCTCGTTCACCGTGTGGCCCATGCCGGGATAGATGTGCTCGTCGACCTCGCCGCCGAGCCCGCGGAGCACGCCGGCCGTTTCGTGCACGCGCTGCAGCGGGATATGCGGGTCGATGTCGCTGCAGCCGAGGAAGACCGGCGTGGCATCAAGCGAGCCCTCGTAGTCGCGCGGCGTGCCCGGCGGGCCGATCAGCCCGCCGCTCAGCCCCACAACGCAGCCGTAGCGCCGCGCATTGCGCGCCGAAAATTCCGTCGCCAGGCAGGCGCCCTGCGAGAAGCCGAGGAGCCCGACCCGCTCCGCCGCAAAGCCCTCATTCGCCAGCCGCGCGATCAGATCGGCGATCACCTGCAGGGCCGAGGAGAGGTAGGGCTCGTTGGCCGCGATCGGCGCCAGGAATGACTGCGGATACCAGGTGTATTGCGCCGCCTGCGGCGCGACATAGGCGATGTCGTCGCGCCCGAACGCCTCGGCGAGCGGCATCATGCTCTCCGCCGTCGCGCCGCGCCCGTGGATCAGGATCATCGCCGCCTTGGCGCTGGCGAAAGGGGCTCCTCCAGCGACCACGCGCCCGCTTTGATGCGGTCCGGCCATATCGCTTACATGCCGCGGAGCTGCGCCAGGAAGGCCGCGTCGGGGTAGGAATCCGCCGGCAGGCCGAGCTGCATCTGCACCTGCTTCACCGCCGCCCGCGTCTGCGCGCCGAGCGTCCCGTCGACGCCGCCGACGTCGTAGCCGAGCGCCTGCAGCCGCTGCTGCACATCCTTGATCTGGTCGCGGCTGAGCGCCTCAGCGCTGCCGCGCTGCACTTTGGGCGCGCCGGCCAGCCGCGTGGCGAAATAGGCGGCCGTCGTCGCATAGACCAGCGACTTGTTCCACTGCGTGTAGACGGAGAAGTTGGGATAGGCGAGGAAGGCGGGGCCGAGCCGGCCTATGGGCAGGAGGAGCGACGCGCCGAGCCCGTCGGCCGGCAGCGGCGAGCCGTCGGCGCGCGTCACGCCCCATGCCGCCCATTGCGAGCGCGGATGTTTTATCGCCAGGTCCGCCTCCGCCCACGGCAGCTCGGCGGGAACCAGCACCTCCTCCAGCCAGGGCTGGCCGCCCTGCCAGCCGTGCTTACGGAGGAGGTTTGCCGACGAGGCCAGCACGTCCGGGACGCTGCGCACCAGGTTGCGGCGGCCGTCGCCGTCATAGTCGACGGCGGTGGACAGGTATTCGGTCGGGATGAACTGCATCTGGCCGATCTCGCCGGCCCAGGCCCCGACCATGTCCTGCGGCGCGAGGTCGCCGCGGTCGAGAAGCTGCAGCGCCGCCGTCAGCTCGGCGCGGAACATTTCCGGCCGGCGGCAATCATACGCCAGCGTGGCGAGCGACTGCAGCGTCCGCTTGTCGCCGAGATTGGCGCCGAAATCGGTCTCCAGGCCCCAGAAGGCGACGATCACCGGGCCGGGTGCCCCAAACTCCTGCTCGATGCGGGCGAACGTGTCGGCGTGCTTCTTGAGCAGATTACGGCCCTGGTCCATCCGGTACTGGGCGACCATGCGATCGGAGAATTCCAGAAAGCTCTGCGAGAAAACGCCCTGGCGGCGGTCGGCGTCGACGACGCTCTGGTCGTAGCGGACGCCGTCGAGCGCGGCGGTCGAGATCCCCTGCGCGGCGGCTTCTGCCTTGAAGTTCTCAAGCCAGGCCGGAAAGCCGCCGGGACCTTCGCAGGCGGCGAGCGCCGGCGCCGCTGCCAGTCCGGCCATAACGGCCGCCGCCGCAAAGCCCGCCTTCAATCCGCGAATCGTCATCTTTTCGGCTCCTTCAGACGCGCGCCACTCTGCCGATCGGCCCTGGCCGGTCAAGGCGCCAAAAATCACGGTTCCTGGAGATGGGAATGGCGGGCGGCCGGCTGTCGCTCCGTTCTGGACGGGCAGATGCCGCGGTCCTATGCTGGCTCATCGACCTCCGGTGCCCACCGCCTTAACCTGGCGCGGATGGCAGGTCGTGGGAGGATGGCATGGACATCGCCGAACGGCTTCCGTCCCTGACGGATCAGCAGCTCGCCATCATGCGCGCCAATGCCGAGCGGCTGGCCGAGGGCGGAACGAACAAGCAGCAGGCGGAATCGGCGCGGCTGCTGCCGCTGATCGACGCCGAGATCGCCGATCGCAAGGCGCGCGCCCCGGCGCCGGTAAAGGCGGTGCGCCGGTCCAAAAAGGCCTGAACCGGCGATTTCTCCAAGCGCCGCCTGACTTACGGCTGGACGCGGCCTTCGCGGCGTTGCGGCCGCGACAGGAAGTGCGGCAGGCCGGTGGCCTCGTCGAGGCCGCCATGCCGCTCGCGGCTCCGGTCGTTGCGCCCCTGGCCGTTGCGGCTCTGGCCGTTGCGTCCACCGCCCGGCTTCTGTCCATTGCGGCCGCCATTGCCGGCAGGCGCGCGGTGGTTCCGCGGCTGTCCGGCGCGCTGCTGCGGCCGGCCATTGCCCCGGCGCGGCTCGCGGCGTGCGGGCTCCTCCTTGGCGACGGCTTCCGCAAAGGCCTGGAAGCCCGCCGGCAGCGGGGCGACCGGCACTCTGAGGCGCGTCAGCTTCTCGATGTCCTTCAGGAAGGCGCGCTCCTCGCCGTTGCAGAAGGAGATGGCGGTTCCCGAAGCGCCCGCCCGGGCGGTGCGGCCGATGCGGTGGACGTAGCTCTCCGGCACGTTGGGCAGGTCGAAGTTGACGACATGGCTGACGCTCTCGACATGGATGCCGCGGGCGGCGATGTCGGTGGCGACGAGCACGCGCGTGGAGCCGGCCTTGAAGGCGGCAAGCGCCCGCTCGCGCTGCGCCTGGCTCTTGTTGCCGTGGATCGCCGCGGCTTCGACGCCGGCGCGGCCGAGGCCGCGGACGACCTTGTCGGCGCCGTGCTTGGTGCGGGTGAAGACGAGGACGCGGTCCATCGCCGGGTCGGCGAGGAGGTTGTCCAGCAGCGCCTGCTTCTGACCGCTCGCCACGAAGATGACGCTCTGGCCGACGCTTTCCACGGTAGTCGCCACCGGCGTCACCGCCACTTGCACCGGGTTGGAAAGAATCTCGTCGGCAAGCTTGGAGATGGTCTTCGGCATGGTGGCGGAGAAGAACAAGGTCTGCCGCTTCGCCGGGATCATCTTCACGATGCGCCTGAGCGGCACGATGAAGCCGAGGTCGAGCATCTGGTCGGCCTCGTCGACGACGAGGATCTCGATTTGGCCGAGCGAAAGCATGCGCTGCTCGATCAGGTCGAGGAGCCGGCCCGGCGTGGCGACGAGCACGTCGACGCCGCGGGAGATCGCGTCGGTCTGCGGGCGCTGCGAGACGCCGCCGAAGATCACCGCCGTCTTCACGTTGAGCCCCGCCCCGTAGGTGCGAAAGCTCTGGGCGATCTGGCTGGCCAGCTCGCGGGTCGGCGCCAGAACGAGGACGCGGGGCGAGCGCGGCGTCCGTGTGCCGCTCGACGTGGCGAGATGCTGCAGGATCGGCAGCGCGAAGGCCGCCGTCTTGCCGGTGCCGGTCTGGGCGATGCCGCAGAGGTCGCGGCCGGCAAGCACCGGCGGGATCGCCTGCGCCTGGATCGGCGTGGGCGTGATGTAGTCCTGATCGGCAAGCGCCTTAAGGATCGGCGCGCCGAGGGAGAAATCGGAAAATTTGGTCACGATGGTTCTTTCACTTTGCAATTGCCCGACCCGCCGGCAACGCCGGACAACGATCGGGAGCCCGGCACGAGGCGCATTTCGGGCGCGCTTTGCCGAGGCGGGGTCAGAAGACGACCCGCGTGATTTGGGCTGTCCGGTGGTTCAGCGAATGAAGACGAGGCCCGGGTCCCTGTCGCGGGACGCTTTCACGCAAGCCTGGTCGAGCGCCATCTTGGCGCTGCCGCTGTGACGGGCATATGGGCGCTAAGGCCCGGGAAGTCAAGGAATTTTCGGTGACGCGACGTAATCGCTGTTCAGCTGCGCCCGGCCCGGTTCTGCGCAATCCGGGCGAACTCCTCCTGAGAAATGGCGCCGTCGCCGTCGGCGTCGAGACGGGCCAGCAGGGCCATCCGGGCGGCGATGAATTCCGCCTCGCTGACGACGCCGTCGCCGTTCGCGTCGAGCCGCGCCGCCGCACCGCCGCCGCCGCGCCTGCCCCGCCTCGGCGTCTCCGCCGCGCTGCCCGCGGCGTCGCCGTCGGCCTCTAGCCCCGCCGTCGCATCGCCGCCGCCGCCGCCGCCGCCGCGCCTGCCCCGCTGGGGCATCTCCGCCGCGCTGAGCGTGCCGTCGCCGTCGGCATCGAGCCGCTGGAAGCGCGTCTTCTGCAGCGTCTGGAACTCGGCCTCGTCGATGGACCCGTCCTTGTTGCGGTCGACGCGGGCGAACATCGCCCCCGCGCCCGCTCCCGCGGGGCTCGAGGCCTCCGCCGCCGGCGTTGGCGCCGCCGGAGCGCTGGCCGTCGGGTCGGAGGCGTCGCAGCCGGCGAGCGCCAGCGCTGCCGCAAGCGCCGAGCCGACCAGAATCTTCGTCATCATGTCGTTCTCCGCCGCCAAGCCCCGCAACCGGTCCGATCGACTATCCCGGAAGCCGCTGAACCCTAGGTGAACGTCGATCGGAAGAGTTGCCGCTCCCCCTGCTCCAGGATGACCGGCACGATGAGGTCCTCCTCGTCTTCGAGGTGGCGGGCGAGGCTGTTGAGCAGCCGCTCGCTGGCGTCGGCGTAAAGGTCGGTGGCGGCGCGCTGCGGATCGGCGGGACCTTCCATGGCGTGCAGGAGCCGGTTCGCCGCCTCGACCACGCCGGAAATTTCTTGGTGGATGCCCGCGTGGTCGCCTTCCAGCACGTCGAAGCCGCGGGCGAGCCGCGCCTCGGCGGCGCGGAACAGCGGGAAAAAGTGCAGATCCTCGATCTGGTGGTGGCCTTCCAGCTGTGAGAGGAACAGCTGCAGGCGCGGCGCGAAGAAAGCCCGGAAAGGCTCGGCTTCCAGCCTGCCTTCGCGGAATTCCGCCGTGGCCGCTCCGAGGCTGCCGCCGAGCTTTCGGAAGAATCCGTGCCGCTTTAGCCAGAAGCGCGCGGTCTCGCCGAGATTCGCGTGGCCCGGCCAGATCTCGCGCGGATATTTTTCCAGGAGGATGCGCAGCTCCGCCGGCCAGCCGGCGCGGCTGCCGAGTTCGAGCGTCAAGCGCCCTGGCCCTGCTTCGCCATTATCGCCTTGAGCTCTGCGCAATACTTTCGGGTCATCGCCGTCGATCGGGTGGCGTAATGGCCGGCCTGGTAGCGGAGCGCCGTGCCGCAGATGTCGCCGTCGCCCCGCTCGTAGGCGCCGGCGAGATATTTCATGCCCCAGCGGAGATTCGTCGCCGGGTCGTAGAGGCCGGCGGTCGAGCCCTGGTAGCCGATGCCGCGCGCCGTCGCCGGCTTGATCTGCATCAGGCCGACGGTGCCGCGGCCGGTGGCCTTGGCGTTGTAGCCGCTTTCCTTCTGCACCACGGCGTGGGCGAGCGGCAGCGGCACGCCGTATTCGGCGGCATAGCGGGCGATCAGCGCGTCGTAGGGCCGGGAATCCTCGGCTTTCGCCGCCTGGTAGGCCCTCAGCGCATCGGCATCCGCGGTCGCCGGTTTGCTGACGCTCTGGGTGCCAACGCCGCCTCCGGCCGCCACGCAGCCGGACAGCGCTAAGGCCGCAGCGAGCACACCGAACCGCGCCATGCGCATCCCTCTTCCCCATCTCCTCGCCCGCTCCGGGCGGCGGCCGCCTAGGGAAGCTCTATGGCGAATTTGTGCTGCGCCGCGGCGGCGCGACTATCGCGGTTCGGCAGACACCTCCTCTCCCCGCGTGAAGTCGGGTGTTCCCGACTTCGCCATCAGGATTGCCGAAGCGGGGAACACCCCGCTGCGGGCGGGAGAGGCCGACTCGCGAAGCGAGCGGGTGAGGGACGAGAACGTCGAGCCCGGCGCCAGAACCCTCACCCGGCTCCGCGCTTCGCGCGGACTCGGCCTCTCCCCACGGGGGAGAGGAGGTGCTGGACGCCCTGCCCGTCCCTCAGGAGCCGGGGAAGGGCGACGTTAGAGGCCACGGATATCTTCGACCGTCCGGCCCCGTCACCCCTTCTTCTTGTCCGACAGCGGCTTCCAGTTGGCGCCCGATTTCGCCGATTCCGATGCGGCGGGCAGCCCTTTCGCCTTCTTGTCGGCTTTCGGCTTGCGCTTTTCCTTGTTGCTTCTCACCTGCCCTTTGGCCACGTCACCCTCCCACGATGCACGATCCAGCGCCGCCATTGTAGCACATCGGAGCGCCCGCTTGGTCAAGAGCCGAGATTGAACCCGCGGCCGCGCTACGGCGTGCGCACCGAGACCGCGGCGATGCCGGCGCCGATCAGGCAGGTGCCGCCGACCTTGTTGACCAGCCCCATGGCGCGCCGGCTCTTCACCAGCCCGCGGGCGCGCGAGGCCAGCACCGCATAGCCCAGCGCATTGGCGAAGGCGAGCGCCAGGAACGTCGCCTCAAAGACGGCCATCTGCGTCAAAAAACTCGTCTGCGGATCCAGGAACTGCGGCAGGAAGGCGACGAAGAAGGTGATGCCCTTCGGATTGAGCGCGGTGACCAGCCAGGCATGGCCAAGCATTTTTGAGGCCGACGCCGCGTCCGTGCGCGGCGTCGCGTCCAGCGTCCCGCCGGCCCGCCACAGTTTTAGGCCGAGCCAGACGAGATAGGCGGCCCCAAGCCATTTGAGCAGGGTGAAGATCGTTGCGGAGGCGGCGAGCAGCGCGCCGACGCCGAGCATGGAGAGCGTCATGGCGGTGAAATCGCCGAGCGCCACGCCGACTGCCATCGGCAAGGCGGTGCGGAAGCCCTGGCCGAGCGCGTAGGAGACGACCAGCAGCACCGTCGGTCCGGGGATCAGGACGAGGATGGCGGAAGCCGCGGCGAAGGCAAGCCAGGTTTCAAACGTCATGGGTACGAGCCTTCGGTTCCGGGCGACGCAGCCATAGGAAGCGGGCGAAGTCCAGAGGCTGACCAGACTCAACCATCCATCCATCATCGGATCAGATCGCCAAACCTCTGATTTCCGTGTCCTTCCGCGAGAAAGCGGATAGGTTGCGCCGTCGTTTCACCAGCTCAAGCCGGTTCCCAGATGGAGCGCCGCCTCACCGCGATCCTTGCCGCCGATGTGGTTGGCTACAGCCGGTTGATGGGCGTCGACGAGGCGGCCACGCTCGCTTCGCTGAAGGGGCATCGCCGCGAGCTCGTCGACGGCAAGATCGCCGAGCACCACGGCCGCATCGTCAAGCTGACCGGCGACGGCATGCTGGTGGATTTTCCCAGTGTGGTCGACGCCGTCGCCTGCTCCGCCGAGATCCAGCGCGGCATGGCCGGCCGAAACGAAGATGTGCCGCAGGACCGCCGCATCGAGTTCCGCATGGGGATCAACCTCGGCAACGTGATCGTCGAGGGCGACGACATTTTCGGCGACGGCGTCAATGTGGCGGCGCGGCTGGAGACCCTCGCCAAGCCGGGCGGCATCAGCATTTCCGCCACGGTCCGGGACCATTTGGGCGACCGGCTCGACCTCGTCTATGAGGACATGGGCGAGCAGACGCTCAAAAACATCGCGCGGCCGATCCGCGTCTTTGACGTCGGCTGGGACGGCGGACCGGCGGCGCCCCTCGCAAAAGCGTCAGCGGAACCGCTGGTCGTGCCCGCCAGGCCGTCGATCGCCGTCCTGCCCTTCACCAACATGAGCGGCGACCCCGAGCAGGAATATTTCGCCGACGGGCTTGTGGAAGACCTGATCACCAATTTGTCGAAGATGCCGGGCTTCTTCGTCATCGCCCGGAACTCCACCTTCACCTACAAGGGCAAGGCGGTGGACATTCGCCAGGTCGCCAGGGACCTCGGCGTCCGCTACGTCCTGGAAGGCAGCGTCCGGAAGGCCGCCAACCGCGTCCGCATCACCGGTCAGCTCGTCGAGGGCGCCGGCGCGACGCACGTCTGGGCGGAAAAATTCGAGGGCGCCGTCGAGGACATCTTCGACCTCCAGGACCGGATGGTCGCCAGCATCGTCGGCGCGCTCGAGCCGACTTTGCGCCGCGCGGAGATCGAGCGCGCGCTCCGCAAGCGCCCCGACATGCTCGACGCCTACGATTTCTATCTCCGCGCGCTGCCGCACGCCTACGCCAACACGCCGGCCGACACCGACGAGGCGCTGCGTCTCCTCGCCGAGTCGCTGCGGCTCGACCCCAACTACGCCGCCGCGCATGCCTATTCGGCCTGGTGCCGCGAGCAGCGCTTCTTCCGCGGCGGGTTCCATCCGCAGGACAGGGCCGCCGCCCTGGAGCAGGCCACCATCGCGCTCAAATTCGGCACGGACGATCCGCAGGCGCTCAGTATCGGCGCGTTCGTCCATGCGATGATCACCCACGATTACGAGAGCGCCCTCGGCGCCCTCGACCGGGCACTGGAAATGAACGGCAATTCGGCGCTTGCCTTCGGCTTCATCGCCTTGGTGCGCTCCATGAGCGAGCGCTACGAGCGGGCGATCGAGCACGCCCTGAAGGCGCTCCGCCTCAGCCCGTTCGACCCGCTGAACTACCACCCCTATCTGGCCCTCGCCTTCGCCTACCTCTTCACCAACCGCTTCGAGGAAGCCGCCGCCAATGCGAGCCTGGCGGTCCAGTCGAATCCCGGCTTCAGCTTCTCGCACGCCGTCCTCGCGGCGAGCCTTGCCAATCTCGGCCAGATAGATGCAACACGAGCGGCGGCGCAGCGATTGCTGGAGATCGCACCGGGCTTCACGATCGGCAGCATCGTGCAGATGGAATTCGTGCGCCCGTCGTTGATGGGTCTCTACGCCGCGGCGCTGCGGAAGGCCGGACTGCCCGACTAGGGCGGTGCGTTGGCAGACGAAGCTTTGGCGATCAGGGATTGTGCATCCGCACCCAGCGGCCGATCTCCGTCTCGCCCCCTTCGCCGGGCGTCCAGCCGAGGTGGCGGTAGAAGGCGAGCGCTTGCGTGGCGCGGGCCTGGCATTTCAGCGAGGCCTTGCCGCCGGCGAGCGCGACGGCCCGGGCGAGCAGCGCCTTGCCGACACCCCTTCCGTGCAGGTCCGGCTCGACATAGAGGTTGTGCACGAAGTTTTCCGGCTCGTACACGGACACGAAGCCGGCCACGCCGTGCCTCGGTACTTCGGCGACAAGGATCGTCTCGTTCCGCGTATTTGCTGAGAATTCGGCAGCGTCGATTTTTCGGGGCGCGTAGGGATGGCCGGCGTGCCAGGCCCGGTCGAAGATTCGCGTGCACGCCTCGGCGTCGGCGGGCGTGTAGGGACGGATCTCAAACCTGGTCATGCCTCTCCCGTCTCGTCAGCCTCCGCCTCGTTCACCACCGTGGCGATGCGCCAGCCGCCGTCCTCCGCGATGAGCATGTAATGGCAGGTGAATTCGTGCAGCGGCTCGCCCTCGGAATTCTCCTGGCGCCAGGCGACGCTGGCGAATGCCGCCGCGCCGGCAACGCGGCTCTCCCGCACCTCCGGGACGGTGAGCACGATCTCCGCCTCGTCGAACACGTCCATCAGCGCCTCGACGTTTTCGGCGAGATCGTCCTCGTCCTCAAAAATATGGCCCTCGCCGAACTGCCAGATCGTCGCGGGATAGGCGAACAGATCCGTGATCGCCTGAGCATCTGCGTCGTCGAACCCGGCGCCGTAGGCGGCGAACAGCCTTTGGATGTCGGCCTTTGCCTCGCTCATTCCGGCTCCTCCTCGTAGCCCATCAGGTGCAGCGGGCGGGCGCTGAGCCCCTGCAGCTCGCACCAGCGCACCAGCGCCTCCTCGCGCCCGTGCGTCACCCAGATCTCCTCCGCGCCGACCTCGCGGATGGTGGCGCAGAGCTCGTCCCAGTCGGCATGGTCGGAGATGACCAGCGGTAGCTCGACGCCGCGCTGGCGGGCGCGCTGGCGCACCCGCATCCAGCCCGAGGCGAAGCAGGCGACCGGGTCGGCGAAGCGGCGCGCCCAGCGGTCGGCGAAGGCCGAGGGCGGGCCGATGACGATCGTGCCGGCGAAATCGTGCTTTTTGCCCTTCTCCAGCGTTGCCGGCTCGATGCGGCCAAGGCCGATGCCCTCCTCGGCGTAGAGGTCGCAGAGGCGCTGCAGCGCGCCGTGGATGTAGATCGGCTCGTCATACCCTGCCTCGCGGAGCAGCGCGATGACACGCTGCGCCTTGCCCAGCGCATAGGCGCCGACGAGATGCGTGCGGTCGGGGAATTGCGCGACCGAGGCCAATAATTTGCGGATCTCGGCGCGGTCGTCGGGGTGGCGGAAGACCGGCAGCGCAAAAGTCGCCTCGGTGATGAAGACGTCGCAGCGGATCGGCTCGAAGCCGCTGCAGGTCGGGTCGGCGCGGCGCTTGTAGTCGCCGGATGCCACGATTTTTGTGCCGTTCCGCGCCACGGCGATCTGGGCGGAGCCGAGCACGTGGCCGGCGGGGTGGAAGGTGACGTCGACGCCGTCGATCGCGACCGTCGCGCCGAGCTCCGCTTCCTGCGTCGTTCCGGCGAAATCCTCGCCGTGGCGCTCCGCCATGATGCGAAGCGTCTCCGGCGTGGCGAGCACGGCGCCGTGGCCGCGCCGCGCGTGGTCGGAATGCCCGTGGGTAATCAGCGCGCGGGCGACCGGCCGCACCGGATCGATGTAAAAATCGCCGGGCGGGCAATAGATGCCCTTGTCGCTGGCGCAGAGGAGATCGGTGAAGCGCATCGCCCCTAAATAGGGCAGCCGCACACCCCTCGCACCGTCATTCTCGGCCGAACCCTCGGGCTTGACCGGGCTTGACCCGAGGGGAGAGCCGAGAACCCACGCGCCCATCCAGGGCCCGTTGTCGTGAGGAGCTATGTAGCGATGCTGGGCCCTCGGGTCTCGCTCCGCTCGCCCGAGGATGCCGATCAGTATGCTGGGGTTGCTCCGGCGGGAGACATTTTCCGTCCCAATGCGTTCCTAGGGGTCAGGTGAATTGCTGAAGTGACCCGATTGCGCGCCAATCTCGCCCAAAAACCCGTCGAGCAGGAGCAGCCCGCCTCCATCCTGCAGCCGGGAAAAAACTGCTGGCGGATCGAGCCGGCCCGCCGGGCCGCGGTGCTGGTCGACGCCGCCGCCTATTTCGGCGCGCTCCGCCGGGCCATGCTGAAGGCGGAGCGCTCCATCCTCATCGTCGGCTGGGACATCGACAGCCGTGCCCCGCTGCTGGGCGAGGATTTTCAGGCCGACGACGGCCTTCCGCAGACGCTCTGCGAGTTCCTCTGCGCGCTGGTGACCCGGAAACCCGAGCTGCGGGTCAAGATGCTGCTGTGGGACTATTCCGTCCTCTATTCGCTGGAGCGCGAGCTCCTGCCGGTGCTCTCGCTGCAATGGCGGACGCCGCCGCAGATCGAGCTCTGCCTCGACGACGTGCTGCCCATCGGCTCGGCGCACCACCAGAAAATCGTGGTGGTCGACGATCTCCTTGCTTTTTCTGGTGGGCTCGATTTGGCCGTCCGGCGCTGGGACACCAGCGCCCATGCGCTCGCCGACGAACGCCGCCGCGACCCCGCCGACCGGCCGTACCGGCCGTTCCACGACGTGCAGATGATGGTCGACGGCAAGGCGGCCGCGGGGCTGGCGGAGCTGGCGCGCTGGCGCTGGGAGCGCGGCGCCTGCGAGCGCCTCCGTCCCGTCGGCCTCTCCGGCGACCGCTGGCCGGACGGCGTCGCCCCGGATTTTCGCGACGTCGCGATCGGCATCGCCCGCACCCTGCCGCCCTATGACGGCGTCGCGGAGGTGCGCGAGGTCGAGGCGCTGTTCGCCGCCATGGTCGGCGCCGCGGAGCGCTGGCTCTATATCGAGAACCAGTTCCTCACCTGCTCAAAACTGGCGCCGCTCCTGGCCAGGCGGCTCCAGGAGCAGCCCGCGCTGGAAATCCTCATCGTCGGGCCGAAGACGCACGAATCCTGGCTGGAGCAGCGGACCATGCTGAACGGCCGCATCCGCTTCATGCAGACGCTCCGCGACGCCGGCGTCGGCGACCGCGTCCGCCTCGTCCACCCCGCCGTCCGCCAGGACGGCCGGGAGACCGACGTGATGGTGCATTCCAAGGTGCTCGTCGTCGACGACCGCCTGATCAGGATCGGCTCCGCCAACCTCAACAACCGCTCGATGGGCACCGACTCCGAATGCGACCTCGCCATCGAGGCGCGGACCGACGACGAGCGCGCTGCCGTGCTGAACGTGCTGGCGCGCCTGGCCGGCGAGCATTGCGGCGTCACGCCGGCGGCGATGCGGGCGGCGCTCGCCGAGACCGGCTCGCTCTTCGCCGCCATCGACCGCCTAGCCACGCCGGAACGCTTTCTCAAGCCGATCGACGACGGCGACCCCGAGCCGAAGGAGCTTTCCGCCCCGGTCGAGGCGGTCGCCGACCCCGAGCGGCCGATCGGCGCCGAGATGTTTTTGGCCGATCTCACCGGCGAACAGCCGCGCCGCGGCCACATGCCGAGCCTCGTCAAGGCGGGCATCGTCGCGCTCGTCGTGGTCGCCCTGGTGCTTGCCTGGCGCTACACGCCGCTTGCCGAGCTCGCCGACCCGGATTGGCTCCGCGCCAGGATGGCGGAGATTGCCGAGGCGAGCTGGGGGCCTGTCCTGGTCATTGCCATCTATGTCGTCGCCGGCCTCGTCGCCTTCCCGGTGATGCTGCTCATCGCGGTGACCGCCGCCACCTTCGGCGCTTGGCCCGGCATCCTCTATGCCGCGGCCGGCTCCATGGCGAGCGCGCTCGTCACCTATCTGATCGGCCGCCGGCTCGGCACCGATCTGCTGCGCAACCTGCTCGGGCCGCGCATCAACCGCATCAGCCGCGGCATCGCGCGGCGCGGCGTGCTCGCCGTGGCCACCATCCGCCTCGTCCCGGTCGCGCCGTTCACGCTGGTCAACCTGGTCGCCGGCGCCAGCCGCGTCCGCCCGCTCGACTATTTTGTCGGCACGGCACTCGGCATGGCGCCGGGCATCGCGCTGATGTCGACGCTCGGCAGCCAGGTTTTTGACGTGCTGAGCGATCCGAGCTGGACCGAGGGGCTCCTGTTCGTCGCCCTCATCGCGGTCTGGGTCGGCATCTCGCTCGCCTTCCAGCTGCTCGTCACGCGGTTGAGGAGATCGGATTGACGGCGCCGACCATCTGCGTGCTCAGCTGGAACATTCACGGCGGCATCGGCCCGGATGGCATCTGCGACCTCTCCCGCATCGTCGCGCTGGTGAGCCGGCACGCGCCGGACATCGTCGCCTTGCAGGAGGTCGATTCGCGCCGGCAGCCCGTCGGCGACACCCCTTTTGCCTACCTGAAACAGTCGCTCGGAAAACATTCCGTCGAAGCCAAGGCGATCAGCGCGCCCGACGGCGAATACGGCCACGTCGTCATCTCCCGCTGGCCGATGGAGAACACGCGCCTGCACGACATCTCCGTCTCCGGCCGCGAGCCGCGCCGCGCCATCGAGACGACGATCCGCACGGAACACGGGCCGCTGCATTTCGTGGCGGCGCATCTCGGCCTGTCCTTTCGCGAGCGCTCCCGCCAGGCCGATACGCTCGCCGCGCTCGCCGAAGCCGGCCCCGGTCCGACCGTGATGGCCGGCGACTTCAACGACTGGCTCTGGCGCGGCCGGGTGAACTCGGCGCTCCGCCGCCGCCTGCCCGACCGCACCTGGCACCGCACCTTTCCGGCCCGGTTCCCGCTTGCCCGCCTCGACCGCATCTATTGCCGCCCGGCCGGATCGCTGGTCAGGAGCTGGAGCGATTCTGGGGCCCGCCAAGCCTCGGACCACCTCCCGGTGATGGCCGAGATCGCGCTTGCCCGTTGAAGGGGTCTCCGGGGCGCCGCGATTTATCCGAAGGCCAGGTTCGGCAGCCACAGCACGACCCCCGGCAGGAACACCAGCACCGCGATAAGCGCCACGACGGCGAGGATGAACGGGATCGACTCGATCGAGTATTCCTCGATCGTCACGTTCATCAGCGCGCAGACCGCGAACATCGCCGAGCCGCTCGGCCATGTCATGCCGCCGAGCGTGACGATGCTCATCATCAGGATGCCGAAATGCACCGGGTCCATGCCGACCTGTTTGATGATCGGCACGAAGATCGGGGTCAGCAGCAGCACCATCACCGTGCTGTCGAGCGCCAGCCCCGCAACGAGCAGGAAGAGGAGGATCACCAGCACGATCATGTTGGGATCGGTGATCCCGGCCAGCATCCACGCTGCGAGCTGCTGCGGCACCTGCAGATAGATCGTGGCGAAGCCGATCATGCCGCTCATCAGGATGATGAGCATGATGAGCCCGATGTCGGAGGAGGCATGCGCGAAAGCGCGCCAGACCTTTGCCGGAGTGAGCTCGCGATGCGCCAGGAATCCGATGACCAGCGCATAGACGACGGCGAAGGCCCCCACTTCGGAGGGAGTGAACACGCCGCCGCGGATCGCCAGCACCAGCGCCACCGGGAAAAGCAGCGCCCATTTGGCGTCCCATGCGGCGAGCGCCAGCGCCTTGAAGGTCGGCTTCCTGCTGTCGGCGACGACGTAGCCGCGCCGCTTGGCGATGGCGTAGGTGGTCGCCATCAGCACGAGCATCATGAGGATCCCGGGGATGATGCCGGCGAGGAAGAGCCGGCCGATGGAGACGTTGCCGATATAGCCATAAAGGATGAGGCCGATGGACGGCGGGATCGTCGCCGTGATCAGCGAGCCGACGGCGATCGCGGCGGCCGAAAAGCCCTTGCCATAGCCTTTCTCGATCATCGCCGGGCCGAGGATGCGCGCCTCCATCGCCGCATCGGCGACCGCCGAGCCGGAGACGCCGCCCATCAGCGTCGACAGCAGGATCGCCACCTGCGCCAGCCCGCCCGCCATCCAGCCGACCGCCACGAGCGAGATCCTCAGCAGGCGGTCGGTGATGCCGCTTTCGTTCATCAGGTGCCCGGCAAGCACGAAGAACGGGACGGCGAGCAGCGGAAAACTCTGGCTCATCGTCGCGATCTTCTGCACGCCGATCGACATCGGCATGCCTGCCTCGGTCACGAAGAAGAGGAAGCCGGCGATGCCGGTGGCAAACGCCACGGGCATTCCCACTGCCATCAGCACGACGAAGACGATGCCGATCAGCAGCATGTCAAAGCTCGATGCCCGGCGGCGCGGCGCTGTCGGCAGGCGTCCGGGTGTAGACGAGCACTCCTTCGCTCCGGCGCCGCCAGGCGACGACCATGTTGTAGGCGAGCGCGACGGCGAGCAGCAGGCAGCCGATCGGCACGGCCGCAGTGACCCAGGAATACGAAAGCGCGCTGTCGCCGAAGGTGCGCTCGCGGTTCAGCAGCGTCAGCCTGTATCCCTCGACGACGAGGACGGCGAGGAAAGCCAGCGCAATGATCGAGCAGACCATCTCCACCCACAGCTGCCGACGGTAGCCGAGGTGCTTGACGAGGATTTCCATGCCGAGATGCGACTTCTCGCGCATCGCCCGCGTCGCGCCCAGCATGCACAGCCAGATGAACAGAAGCTGCGCCATGTCCACCGACCAGGTCAGCGGGTATCCGAAGAAACGCATGATGGCGGCGACGAAAACGAGGCCGGTGATGCCGGCGAGCAGCACAAAGCAGATTGCCAGCTCGATTTGCGCCAGTCGCTTGAGCACGAGGATGCCCCCGGCAAGTCGGCGCGGCTGCACGAGGCACCCGCGCCAGGAAACGAGAAGCCTACTCGGCTTCTGCGATCGCCTGCACTTGGTCGCGCAGCTCACCGTAGCCGAGCTTATCGTAAACTCCGGCGGTTGCCTCCCTGAACGGTGTGACGTCCACTTCGTTGACCGTCATGCCCGCCGCCTTGAGGTCGGCTTCGATCTGCGCCAGCGCTTCCTGCGTGCCGTACGACGCGACGTCGCCGGCCTTCAGCGCTTCCTCGCGGAGGATCGTCTGCAGATCCTTGGGCAGGCTGTCGAACCACGCCGCGCTGGTCACCAGCCCGGTGATCAGGTTGATGTGCCCGGTCTTGGTCAGGTGCTTCGTCACCTCGAAAAGCTTGGCCCCGTTCCCCGCAGGAAGCTGGGCTTCGACCGAGTCAATGACCTTCTGCTCGAGCGCCGAATAGACCTCGGCGAACGGCATCGGCGTCGGAACCGCCCCCATGGCGGTCACGGTCTCCACCCAGACGGGCGCGCCGGGCGTGCGCATGCGATTGCCGGCGAGATCGGCCGGCGTCGTCACCGGCTCGGCGGTCCACAGATGCCGCTCGCCCTGCCACCAGTTGAACGAAAGGACCTGGTGGCCCGAAGCGTCGCGCAGCTTCTGCACCCATTCTTCGAACATGTCGGAGGTCACGACCTTGCGGATGCCCTCGTAGCCCGAGGCGAGATACGGAGCCCCGAGCACGCCGAACTCTTTGACGAAGTTGGCCAGGCGTCCGCCGTCGACCACCACGGCGACGGGAGCGCCGGCTCGCGCCTGCTCAAGCACGTCCTCATCCGGACCGAGCTGCGAATTCGGGAACAGCTTCACTTCCAGCGCGCCGTTCGAGCGCTGGGCGACCGCGTCGCGGAAGCTCTCCAGACCTTTGTAGAGCGGATCCTCGGTGGTGAGCGCCGTATTGATGCTCAGCGTGTAGTCGGCCGCCAGCGCCGGACCGCTCGTGGCAAGGCAGGCGACGGCAACAAGCGCCTTCACAGACGTGAATTTCATGAGGTCCTCCCGAACCGCGGATTTTCTGCTTCGAACCGCCTCCGCGAGACTTAGTATGGTGGCCGGGGGTGTCAATCGTGAGCTCGGGCCGATGATCGAGGTTCCGCGCGTCGGTCGACCGTTAACCAGGCCCTACCCGCTCCGCCGCGCCGCAAGCCAGGCGGGCAAATCGGCGATGCTGTCGAGCAGGCAATCGGCGAGCAGGGCGAGCTCCGCGGCGGTGCCGGTGCCGCTCAGCACGCCGATGGCGGCGCCCGCCCCGGCGCTCCGCGCCATCTTCAAATCGTGCGTATTGTCGCCGATCACCACGATCGCCTCGGCCGGCACCCCGGTCGCCGCGGCAAAGGCGTGCACCATGTCCGGCGCCGGCTTCGGCCGCGGCACCGAAATCGTAGCCGTAGACGTGCGGCAGATGTTTTGCGATTCCGAGCGCGTCGAGCGCCGCTTTGGCCGCCGCCGTGCCGTCGCTGGTCGCCACGCCCATGGCGATGCCGGTCTCGGCCAAGGCGGCCAGCGTCTCGGCAAGGCCGGGCACGGGCACCGAGCATCTGATGCCGTTCTCGAAGAAGATCGCGTCGATGCGGGCGACCAATTTCTCCAGCTCGGTACCGCCTAGCTCCGGAAAGAACAGTTTTGCGATGTCGATCGTATTTCCCGCGGCAAGCACCGAGCCGGCCTGGACGCGTTTGCTGTGCGGGTCCATGCCGCCCGCGGCGAGCATTGCGGCCGCCCTCTCGGCATCGCCGCCCGCGAGCTCCAGCCCCAGCTCGCGATAGACGCCCGACCAGCTGGCGTGGAAATCGATGAGGGTGCCGTCCTTGTCGAAGAGGATGCCGCGCATCCCAAAACACCTGCCCCGACGCGCCGCTCCGGGCAAGCGACGTTTCGAGTCCCAACGATCCGGCTCTGAGTGCCTCACGGCCTGTGCGCCTTACCGCGTGCGCACTGGTCTCCAAGGCTGTAGCGGATCCGGACTGGCGAACCTCCGTGCTGCCGCAATCACCGCGGCTTTCACTTCGTTATCTATAGGATTCCATTCGAGCATTGCTTCATGGAACGGCTTAAAAAACTCGGTCCCGATCTGACCGGTTATGTATGCCTTCTTATGATCTGAAAGGATACGGTTTAGGGCATCGCGTTTCTCCAAGTACGTTGAGAATGCCGGTTGGACATCTGGAAAATATATGTCTATAAGCATGGCTAAGTCACGACCAGCGTCTGCGTCAACTGTCCCCCTTTCAATAATCATGTCATTAAATTGATCCAAGGAGATTGCTCCTTTCACAAGTGGGTACTCTGCCAGGAAATAGCCGCCTTGAAGGTTGTCAAAGGCATCAAAAACCAAATACAGTTCTTCTGCTTTCTTGCGGAAGAAGAATACCTGCTCTTTGGTGGTGGTTAGATAGTGCGTGATCACAGTGGCAAGAACGCCACTCATCATTATTCCAAACAGGGCAATCACATAACTCATATGTTCTCTCGTCGCTCCCCTAAGCTCTGCGCCGCGTGATCGGTATTTTTTCCATGCGCAATCAGCGCCTCGACAGATAGCTCTGCCGAGAACAGTTGGCTAGCGAAGGAGGCGCGGGTCTCGGGAAAATGTCGACCCATGATTTCGCCCGAGAGCAGGGCATCAGGAATCACAAAGGCGGAGACGCTGTGTTTCGCGGGCGATCAACACTATTCGTGGAGGAGGGTGCGGCTGCCGTACTTACTTTTTACACGTGCCGGCTTTATCTTTCGCTTGGCACTCGTTGCAGAGCTCACCGGAGGACGGCTTGCTCGGCTTTTCTTCATAGTTGCTCGTTGGCCAATTGTTGCAGTTCGTGCACCAGTGCCAAGTGTCTTTGTCCTTCCGCTTGCGATAGGCCATTTTTTACAACTCCCTGTGTTCAAGGCGGCAAACAGCACCAATTCGCAACCGGGAATCTAGACAGGAGTACCTGACACACTCGATGCGGGTACTTTCTGCTCTCGTTCTGAGTATGGGTGAGATCATGTTGCAGCTTTGGTGCAAACCGTGTGGGCCGCCGACAACGGCACTTTTCGGCTTAACCACCGGCTCAGGCTTTGCTTGCCCGGGCCGGCGCACGCGACTAAGGCTCTGCACGCTTTGCGAGGGGCCAGATGATCTACGAGGAAACGCTGTCGGTGAGCGCTGCGGAGCGCAGGCTGAGCCGGGCCGATTTTTTCCGTGAAGAACCCTGGGAGACTGCCGAGCGGATCGCGCTCGGCATCGCCTGGCAGTTGCGGCCGCAGCGCCTCGCCGCCGTGCCGGCGCTCGTCGGACTGCACCTGCAGGATTTTTTGACGCCCTCGAAGGATCTGCCGGACCCGGAAGCGGCCTTCGATCTCCCCGACGGCTTTGCGGGAATCGCCCGCGACCTCTCCGTGCCGAATCTCGTCGCCGCCTATTCGCGCGGCCTCTATCCGCATTCGCACGTGCTGGCGCCGAAATGGCATTCGCCGCCGGAGCGCGCGCTGCTGTTCTATCCCGACTTCCACATCTCCAAGCGCTTCAGGCCGTTTATCCGCCAAGAAAGATTCCGCGTCACCTTCGATCGTGGCTTCGACCGCGTCGTAAAAGCCTGCGCCGACCGGCGGGGGAAGCGCTGGCACCTCACCTGGATCACCCCAAGGATCATGGCGGCCTACGCCGCCCTGCACGACGCCGGCTACGCCCATTCCTTCGAGGTCTGGAATCCTGCGGGCGACCTCGTCGGCGGCGGCTACGGCGTGGCGGTCGGCCGCTCCTTCTCCGTGGAATCGATGTTCTGCTTTGAGGACAACAGCTCCAAGGTGGGCTTCACCTGGCTCACCTGGCACCTCGCTTATTGGGGCTTCGATTTCACCGACAACAAAACCATGGCGGCCTACAAGTCGCAGCTCGGCTTCAAGCTGATCCCGCGCGCCGGCTACCTCGCCCGCCTCGCCGCGGCGGTGCAGTCGCCGACCAGGCGCGGCCGCTGGGAGATCGAGGCGGATGCGGCCACGGTGGCTTCCTGGCAGCCCGGCCACGCGGGCTAGGATTGCGGGCTGCCGCAGCCGTCCAGTCGTCGACGGCACGCTGCAACGAGCCTGTTCTCCGGCCATCTACTTACGCTTGCGGAATAGTATTCGCTGGGCAATATTGCCTCACCCGGTTGCGAGGGTGCTGTAATGAGTGCGACTGACCTTTCGCGCGGCGGCGACGCGGCCGACGCTTCTGCCGTATCTGAGGAGGCCAGGCGAGCCAGGCAGGCTTTCCGCATATCGGTCGGGGAAGCCTTCGTGCTGCTGCAGCACGCGGCCTCGCAGGGAAAGCCGGTGCCCGCGTCGGTCGCCGATCCGATCCTTGCGACCGTCCGCTCCCTCGACCATCAGGACATTCCTGCCGAGCTGGAAAGCGCATTCTGGCCGGCGCTGGCGGAGCTGACGCGGCTGGTGACGCCGGTCACCGCCGAACGCCTCCGCTACACGACCACATACATGAGCAGCAATGCGCACCGGCGGTCGATCTTCTTTGCCTATCTCGTGCTGTTTCTGCTCATCGTCGTGCAGGCGCATTGGTTCATCGGCAACACCATTTTGGAGAACATGAAGCAGATCCAGGTGCGGCTGACGCAGATGACGCCCGCGACCGCTCCGGCGGCAGGGGCTGCAACAGCGGCGCCGGCCGCGACAGCGGCGCCGGCGGCGGCGACGACGGACCTGCGGGAGGCGAACGACCGGGAGCGGCTGGTCATGGCGCTCGCCGGCTATGCCAGCGCCCTCTACACCTGGGGTGGCTGGGTCTGGGACAATCTCGGCACGGAGCCGGAGGGCGAGGACCACGAGGGCTCCGTCCTGCTGCCGCAGGAGCTGCACGGCAAAACTTATTTCGGCCTGCGCGCCGATTATTTCCACATCATCCAGTCGTCGCAGGTGTATTTGCAGGTCCTCAGCCAATACATTCTGCCGGTGCTTTACGGCGCGCTCGGCGCCGTCGTCTTCCGGATGCGGAACATCACGGTCGAGCTCGACAGGATGACCTATTCCAGGTCGGCGAGCATCCGCTCGGGCTTCCGCTTCTGCCTCGGCGGCATTGCCGGCCTGGCGATCGGCTGGTTTCTGGCGCCGGACCTCAGCCCGATGGAGACGGCCCTGCCGGGGAGCTCGATCGTTCCGGCGTCGCTGACGTCGCTGGCGCTGGCCTTCCTCGCCGGCTACAGCGTCGACCTCCTTTTTGCGGTGCTCGACCGCCTGATCGCCGCCGTGCCGGCCGCGCCCCCCGCCCCGGCTACGCCCCAGCCGCCCGCGCCGCCGGTTCAGGCCTGAGGCAGCCTCCGCTCTCGCCTCTCGCGCGAGCCGCGTCTGCCCACAAAATTCCCGCCAATTGGACCGTACGTTGAGCGGCGGTTGTAAACCCATCGGTAATTGGATGGCCGTAACGTAAGGCGGAGACATAGGGGCCGGCACATTGCGATCGCCGATAAAGCTGCCTCACGACATCCTGCCGGCCAC
This sequence comes from uncultured Alphaproteobacteria bacterium, assembly GCA_963846475.1. Taxonomy (GTDB): domain Bacteria; phylum Pseudomonadota; class Alphaproteobacteria; order Rhizobiales; family Afifellaceae; genus DASWJZ01. The sequence goes on from CAWJVZ010000004.1 coordinate 2,766,022, forward strand.
CGTCGCGAAGGGGCCGGCCGCTCCCGCCGCGCGCGCCGCGCTGCTCGCCGCGCTCGACGACGGCCCGCATGCCGTGGCGCTGTTCGACCCCGCCGACCTGCTCGTCTACTCAAACGCCGCCTTCCGCGACGCCTGGCGGACCGAGGGCGACCGCCCCGTCACCTTCAACACGATGATCCGTAACGGCTATTTCCACAAGCGCGGGCCCATCGTGCAGACCGACGACATCGAAGCGTGGCTGGTGACGGCGCGGCGCCGCCGCCGCGAAGGCCCCGCAACCCGCGCCTTCGAGGTCGATCTGTGGGACGGCCGCTGGTTCTGGGTGACCGAGCGGCGGCTTGACGACGGCTGGCTGCTCACCGTCGCCCAGGACATCACCGCCCTAAAACACAACGAGCGCACCCTGGCGCATGCGCGCGATTCCGCGCTGCAGGCGGCGCTGACCGATCCCCTGACCCAGCTGCCGAACCGGCGGAGCGCCATGCAGCACCTGGAGGCGGCGCTGGCGAAAGGCGAGCCTTTCTATCTCGCCGTCATCGACATCGACCACTTCAAGCAGATCAACGACCGCCACGGCCACGCGGCCGGCGACGCCGTGCTGGTGGCGCTCGCCGACCGCCTCGCAAAGCTCCACGACCAAGCCTATTTCGCCGCCCGGCTGGCCGGCGACGAATTCTGCGTCGTCAGCCCTCCCGGCGAAAGCCGCGCCGCCTTCGCCGAAGCATTGAACGCGCTGGTCGCCGCGCGGCCGGCTCCCGGCGAATGCGCCGCCTTCTGCACCAGCATGGGCGCGGCGGGTTTTCCGGCGGATGGCCGCGACATTCCGATGCTCTTATCCGCCGCCGACGGCGCCCTTTATGCGGCCAAGGCGAGCGGCCGCTGCGCCGTGCGCTTCCCCCAGGACTGAGGCGGGCGAAGCGCGCCTGGCGTCAAAAACGCGGCGCGTGGCGAACGGCCTCGCGCACCTCGGCACGGCCAGGATCGGCGCTGCTGCAGCAGTTCAGCGGCCTAAGCTCCATGAGCGGGTCGCCGCCGCTGCGGATCGCGTCGTGGAAATGGTCGATCTCCCAGCCGTAGCGCGACCCGCGGTTGCCGAAATCCGCGTAGCGGATGACGTAGCCGTAGGTATCCCACCGCCAGTCGTCGGGCGGGAAGCCGCCGATGATCCTGCCCTTGTCCCAGACGGCGCGCTTCAGCGCTTCGTCGGGCCGCCGATTAAGCCGCTCGGCCAGCATGGCCATAAGAATCTCCTTCGTCGCGAAGGGAGAGTTTTACGCCGGGGCGGACGCCAAGACTTCGACCTGAAAAAATCGCCCCCACTCTCCAAGCGGGGTGAACGCCGCCACGCAAGCCGGCGCGCCTATGATTCGACGGCTTAGTGGTTAACAAACCGTTAACGCCGCCGCACGAGTCGATGCGGCGCCTCAGGTGCGGCGAAACGATGTCCGATTCGGCGGCGGCGCAACACGTCGAATACAAGCGGCCGACCGGCAAGCCCGGCGTTGTACCGCGCCGGCTTCAAATCCCCCTCGCGGTGTCTATGGCGTGGACCATCGCGGCGACGGCAGCGCCCTGCTTCAGCCCGCTCTCGCGGGCCAGCGTCCGCCAGGTGAAGAAGCTGAGCGCCAGCCCAAGCAGCGCGCGCTGCCTGGCGTTCAGTTCCGCGCCGAGCACCTCGCGATAGGCCCGCATCGGCGCTCCCATCCGCAATTCGTTCATCTCCCGCGTCAGCGCGTGATGCTCGCCGTCGCGGAGCACGCAGGCGGTCAGCTCGGCGTTGCGCTGGTACCAGTCGTAGATCGCCCGCAGCCCGGCACTGAGCCGCTCCCGCCGATCCGCGATTTTCCGCCATGGCTCGGGATCCGGCAAAGGGTCGCGCTCGAAGACCAGCCCGGAGCAGGCCAGCGTAAGGCTCCGCTCATCCGGAAAATGCGCATAGAAAGTATGCCTTTGCACGCCGGCCCGCTCGGCCACCATGCTGACATTGGTGAGCGCGGGGCCGATGCTGCCGTGCAGCTCGACGGCGGCCTCGACGATCCGCCGCCGCGTCTCCGCCTGCTGCTCGGCGCGGCGTTTTAAGGTGTACGTCCGGGCCATGCTTTTTCCAGTGCACTCCACTGTGCATTCAATATTGACATGCGCGCCGAGTTTCGCTACACACGTATGTATCGCCAATTTGAGCGGATGTCCACCGCGCGGTCGTGGCGGTGCAAAAGTTCAACCCCCAGCGAATGGAGGAGCTCATGGAAACCAGGATCGACGAGATCGCCGGCGGCATTTTCAGGCTCTCCACCTTCGTGCCGGAGATCGCCCCGCCGGCCGGCTTCACCTTCAACCAGTTCCTCGTCCTGGGCGAGGAGCCGCTGCTGTTCCACACAGGCCATCGAAAGATGTTCCCGCTCGTCCGTGCGGCGGTCGCCCGTCTCATCCCGCCCGAAAAGCTGCGCTGGATCGCCTTCGGCCATTACGAGGCCGACGAGTGCGGCGCGATGAACGAGTGGCTGGCGGTCGCGCCGCAGGCCGAGGTGGCGCACGGGCAGACCGGTGTCCTGGTCTCGTTGAACGACATGGCCGACCGCCCGCCGCGCATTCTGCGCGACGGCGAGACAATCGACCTCGGCAACGGCAAGCGTGTCCGTTTCCTCGACACGCCGCACATTCCCCATGGCTGGGACGCCGGCGTCCTTTACGAAGAGACGACCGGGACCTTGCTCTGCGGCGACCTCTTCACCCAGCTGGGCGACGCCGCTGCATTGACGGAGGGCGACATCGTCGGGCCGGCGATCGCCGCCGAAGACCTGTTCCGCTATTCCAGCCTGAACCCCTTCATGGGCACGACGATCCGCGGGCTCTCAAAACTCGCGCCGCGCACGCTGGCGCTCATGCACGGCCCGTCCTTCACCGGCAACGGCGCAGCGGCGCTCGCCGCCCTGGCCGACGATTACGACCGCCGCGCCAGCACGGCGCTGATCGATGCCGGGATCGCGGTGCCCGCTCGGAGCGGAGAGGCGCAACCGGCGGCGGGTGCCGCCGCGGCCGCCGCGTAGGCGGCCAGGAGACCCGGCCGGGGCTGAGATGACCGGAGCAATGCGCAGCGGGGTGAAAAGCGCAGCGCACTGATCGCCGCCGGGAGGTACTCCCTGGCAAAGCACTGGCACCGCACGCTCCCAAAGGAACGACGGCGATCTCACCGCGTTTGTGCATTGCAGCATATGCGAGGGGGCGGCCGTTGTTCTCATCTTGGTTTAGTCTGGCCATGCTTGCTGCGGAATCCCAGCAGGTCATCGGGCTCAGGATCGTGAAGCTCGCCCTGGGCGGCTCGAACGCCTGCGACGAGGCGAGCCTTATGGTCACCGAAAAGATGAGCGCCGCGACCCAAGCTGCCGGCCACCTGATGCGGGGCGCGTCGATCGACAGCGTGGTGACAGGGTATCGCACGAAGGTGCGAGCCAACTCGCGCCGTCTGTTGAAGGGTTAGCTCGGAGCGTTTCCGGAAGCCGCTTTGGTCCGGAGGGGGCCCCGGCAGGCGCCGGGTCCCCTTTCTTTTCATGCGGCGGATTAGGCGGCCTTGCGCCTCTCCTTCGTCGCTTCGCTGGCGCGCTCCATCGGCTTCAGCATGCTGCGATACGCCTCGAAGGAGATATCCAGCATCCTCGTATTGGCCTCCATCCAGGCCTGCATGGTCTCCCCGAAATAGCGGGACTGGGCTTGCGCGATCTGCGGCGGCGTGAAGGAGTGCAGGAGGGCGCGCGAGTGCCTGCCGCGGCTCTCGGCGGTGCGCCGCAGCAATTCCAGCCAGGCCTTCCCCGCTTCCGTGGCCGCGCCGGCCAGCGCGGGCGGCAAGCTGGCCATGCCCTGGAGGCTCTCCATCGCCGGGCGGGCCCGGTCGTAATAGGTCTCGACCGCCCAGGCGAGCGACGCGGCGCTGTTGCCGAGGGCCTCGCTGACGGCGCCCCCCACCTGCTGTGACGTTCTGACCGTCGCCTCCGTGCCGGCCTGCGCCGCGGCGGCGCCCGACGCGGCGAGCGCCTGGCCGCCTTTGACCAGGCTTTCGCCGGTCCGCGCCAATGCTGCGCCCGCCTCGCGGGCCCGACGCCGTTCGGCTTCGGCCTCCGCCTGGCGGCGAGCTTCTTCCTCGCGGACCCGGCGCTTCTCGGCGCGGATTTCCGCCTGCTGGCGCTTCTCTTCCTCGCGGGCGCGCTGGCGCCGGGCCTCTGCCTGAGCCTTGCGGCGCTCCGCCTTTTCGCGTTCCTGCCGAGCCGCAGCGCGCCGCTCCTCCGCCTGCTGCCGCTTCGCCTCGTCACGCGCCGCCTTTTCCGCCTCGACTTTCTCCGTGATGGCCTGCGCCTCGGCGTCCGTGAGGGCCGTCTTCACGGCCGGGAGCAGTTCCTTCTTCTCGTCCCGGACGTGCCGCTGGAAGGCTTTGCGAAGCTCCTGGAGCTTCGCCAGAAAATCCTCGCCTTCCTTCGGCATGGCGTCGAGCTCGGCCAGCAGCGCGCGCGCCTGCTTGTTGTCGTCGACCGCGGCGCGGACGAGATCCTTGGTTTCCTTGTGCTTCCGCAAGACCGGGAAGAGATGCTCCTCCTCGAGCTTGGAATGCAGCTCCAGCTCCGCCTTCAGTTCATTGAACAGGCTTTCACGCGTCTTCACCGCACCGCCGGTGGTCGCTGCGAGCTTCGCAAAGATCTCGTTCGCGTTGGCGGGGCTGCTTTGAATGAGCTGAGTGATCGTCATAAGCCTTCATCTCCCGTGCGCCTGGCACATACCTGCACCGCGCTTGCTGCAGTGCACAATGGCACACAACCCGGTGACCGCCCGCTTGTTCCGAAGCGGGGGGAAATTGTTCGGGACGGATCCCAAAAGGCCGAGTTGCGCGGGTGACCGGGTGCATGGTGAGCCGGACTCCCCGAGGGCGTCCTGAGTGACGTCGGGAGCTCGCCTGCCGAAGTACACCCCGATTGGTGCGCCCGCGCGGACCCCGGAGGCGAAGTCAAGCGGGGGCCGCCTCGGGGCGTCGCGCGAGCCTACTGCCAGCCGTAAGATGGTTGCGAAGGCGCTGGAGACCTAAATGTAGTGTTTAAACGGGAGCTTAGGCTCGGCGTCGTCCGGTTGAGGCGCAGCCATCAGCACGTCTCCAACCGCATCTGCGAAACGCAGCGTAACTGGCATTCGGTCGTTGTGCAGACAGGAATTAAAATTCAGCTTTGTAAGCCCGAGAACGTCCGTGAGCACTGTCCCAATTGCACAGACTCCCTTGACCACACGCACCAGAATCGGATTGGGGGTCTCGGGGCCAAGATAAGTATCGATTCGAGGCACGTACCCTGATGTCCAAAGGAAGGCGGCGTTCTCCGCAACGTGCGCGGCGGTTCCACGCACCACTGGATAACCTCCCGGTCGAAATAGCTTTAAGTCGTCTCTGGCATCGGAGATCTGAACTCCGACGAGAGTAGTTTCTTTCGGACAGCTTTCTTCGAAGCCCGCCCATTCATCGTCGGCGAACGCTGACTTCGCGTGAAGGAAGAGTTCCTTGGGCGGTGTTCCATGAAGATGCTTGTACTCACTAATGACCATATCAAGAAGATCACGTGCAGGTATCTTGTCTAGGTGGCACTGCTTCGTATCTGTCCGAAACCATGGGCCCAGAGCTCCTCGAAACACAACCCCATCGCCATCGGTGAGAAACATCTGCGCGGCGCAGCAGGCACTCCGGGAATCCGTTATGAGATCGGCCCTCTTATAGACAAGGCCTACGTAGCAGACGCCAGGGCGGACTTGGGCCAGCTGCCAGGGTTTTCCGCCCGCCTTGTAGTACGCTCCGGTACACAATTTCCATGCGATCGTAGCTGGGTCTTCTATACGCCTGAGGAGCATACCATTCTCGCGACGGAACTCGTTCGGAGTGAGCGTAGTCTCTCGGATAATCTGTGTGACGATCTTGTCCTTCAGCAGCCTTGCCTTTAATTGTCGCCTAAAATGCGTTGCGTATTTATATATCTGCGCTTGGTAATCCTCTACGCCGTATAGAGTGGGCTCCGTCATCAGCCTCTGAGCGCGATGTTTCGTAACAGCAATACTGCTCGGCTCTCGGTCAGCTTTGCTAACCGCAGACTTAGGCCTTCCAAGTGAATAGACAAGTTCTGGAATAACCACAAACCAGAGTTTTGGAGGGGATTCAAGGCGGTTGTTCTCGGAAATGAGCCGCTTTACGAAGATGTCAACCGCCTCTTTGATAGCCTCGTAACGATTGCCAATCTTCAACGTCCTTTCAAGCTCATTCGGATCGATGTCGCTGATAACGGCCTGAGGCACTACTGGCCACTCTGCATGGAATGCCTCCGCGAAACCCGGAAAAGGCACATGCTGAGGCTCTACATTTTTCGAGCGCGGGCCTGGGACCGGCGCAGCAATAAATCCACGTATAGTATCGGACCAAGCTCCGAAACGACGTACACCTTCAGGGGTGCCGATCACGCCGTACCGGATCGCTTTCAGAAGGTTGGGATCACCCGCCGGGCCGTACAGGAACAGACCGTCGCGTGGATAGACAAGTCGCTGTCCGAATCTAAATTCGAGAGTTGGCTCGGGGAAGTAAGAGAGCTTTGGTTCAACCATATGAGCTAATCCCCCTCCTCGTCCCCTTGCTGTACCTCGGATTCCTCATCGAAGGTGTCGGGGTCCTCGGGATCGCTGGGGTCGTCCTCCTCGGGCTCTACGCCAGCCTCGCGGACGCTGACCGGCGCCATAAGAGTCATGGGTGGAAGGGTTAGGATAAGGGCGGTGTTGGCTGAAGTCGGAATAACGAGTCGTTCTGCGCCGCCGCTAAGCCACCACAGAAACGCGAGCAGCATGTCGCGCCATCTTTCGTTCCGCCAACCTTTTGCGAATGAGCGCCGCAATCTGTGCATCCGGTCTCTTTCGAATGTACCTACACCGTCCTCGGTGAAAAGAAGTCGGCTGGTTACTCGGACGTGCTGGAGAGGTAGAAAGCGCACATTGGTGGACACCCCGAAATGCCACCTTATTCCGCGCTTGGCAGAACGGCCCTGGATTTGACGCTGACCCGAGATACCAACCCAATCAAATGAGACCTTCGTGCTTGCAGCGAGATCACCTGCTACCCACCATGCGAGGCGGTCGTTTGCCATCTCGAAAGACGCCAGCCCCTGTGAATGGAAGAAACGATCCATAGCCCTTCGCGAAAGGTCCGCGAAGTGTCTGCGCGCAGTATTGCGATCGATCCCCAGCATATGCCAGCCGGTTGCAAGAAATTCCTCCGTAGGATGCTCACCTAACAGCTTAAGAGGGAATTCAGGCCCGAAATGATCTTGAAGCTCGTGAATCGGCGCAAAGGCCAGAAAGCCTCGCTTGTAAGGCAGCGCAGCCCATGGAGACTCCTTTATTAGGATTTTCGACTGCCCGAGCATAATCCCGGCGGCGAAGTCATAGAGCCGAAGCGTGGGGGGCATTTGCACGATAGGCAGCCAGTTAGAAATCAGTCGCTCCGGCTCTTCAACTACCTCGCGTCCATGTATCAGTTGGATCTCTCTCCAGATGTGGTTGTGCAACCCGGTAGTTTTCGGAACTCGGTAGGTTTCCTCGAGAGTCTGCAGCAACTCGGCCAAGCCTTTCGCCCACCCTTGTATGAAGTTGATGTACTGCGCGTGTGCGATCAGGAAGGGCGCGTCGTAACGGCCGAGGCGCAATGGTATGATAAACTCGTGGTCTTTGACCCGCTTGGCTACATCGGAAGCAATTTGAATCTCGTTCCTGACGCCCTGCTTGTCGACGGCTACAGAGTTCGCCACAAGAAGGACCTTACGGGCACGTTCTCTGAGGGCGTTCTCAAGCTTACGCTGCCAATCATCCCCGCCCCGCAATCGCATCACATCAGCCCAAACCTCATAACCAAGTGCGGCCAACTTAGCTGCGAGCCAGATGGTAAATGCGTTGTCCTCCGGATTTGCATGGCTGATGAACAAAGCTGGCCGCGGCGTTACCGCACCTACCCCATTCACGTGTGATTCTTGGCGGTCAGGCATTATCAAAGCACCGCTCCTGAAAGGACAACAGCTCGTCTCGTAAACGGACCGAATCGCTCTCAATTTTTGATAGCGGTAAGGAGACTGTCCCGTAAGGCGGTTATTGCCAATCCTCAGCCAAGCTTGCCCAGGCGCCTGTGGGCCAGCCCCCCTACTCCAGCAGCGCCGCCACCTTCGCCAGCACCTCGTCCACGACGGAATCCGGCGCCCTCTCGCTGAAGCGCGCCTGGCGCGCCTGCAGATCGAGGGCCCTGAGCTGATGGCAGAGCGCGACGCCCGTGGCCTTCGTGCCCGCCCCGGCGAGCGGCACGCGAACCCTCGCATGCGGGCGAAATCGCCGCCCGTGCCGATCGGGGCGACAAGCGGCGTGCCCAGCCGGTTGAATTCCCGCCTGGTCAGGACGAGGCATAGCGCGGAGCGGTCGGTTCCTCACCCGCGGAGCGGGGGAGGGGGACCGCCGAAGGCGGTGGAGGGGGCAGATGGCGGCCGCTGCGCTTGAGCTTGCCCCCTCCACCATGCTTCGCATGGTCCCCCTCCCCCGTCGCTGGCGACGGTGGAGGAACCACGCGCCGAGTCAACTTCCGGAAGGCCGAACAAACCGCGCGAGGATCGCTGCTCTTGATCGGTTCGGCGCTTGCTCGTTCTCGAACAAGCGCATGTTCGGTACATGTTCGACATCGAGGATTTTTGCGGAAAGCTGAACGGCGGCCGGGCGCTATAGGAATTGTTTCACGTGAAACATCGCGGCGCGGGAGGGCCGCTAGTTCGGCGGGTGTCCACTCCCCGCTTAGCAACGGCAGGACCCGCTAGTGCCAAGCCGCGCCGAGCCTGCTATCGCCAGCGCCAAGGCCGGAAATGCCCATATATCCGCTCATCGAAGAGATCCCCTACCGCGACCCCGGCGAGGCGCTCGCCGCCATGCCGGCCGCCCCCGGGCTCGTGCTTTTGGACAGCGCCATGCCGCATCCGACGCTCGGCCGCTGGTCGTGGCTCGGCGTCGATCCCTTCGGCCGCTTCACCAGCACGGCCGGGCGGGCGCAGTGGAACGGCGCGCCGCAGGAGGGGCAGCCCGTCGAGGCGCTGCGCGGCCTGCTCCGGCAATACGCCGAAGCGGCGCCGGCGCCGGACCTGCCCTTTGCCGGCGGCGCCAGCGGCACCTTCTCCTACGAGGCCGGCCGGCTCTTCGAGAACCTGCCGGCGCCGAAGGGCAACGGCCAAACTTGTCCGGAGATCGACCTTTATTTCCACGATCTGGGCATCGCCTTCGATGTCGTCGACCGCCGCGCCTTCCTGGTCTCCACCGGCCGGCCCGAGCGCGATCCCCTGCGCCGCGGCGGCCGGGCTGCGGAGCGGGCAGCCTGGCTCCGCGGCCTCCTGGCGAAGGATGCCGCGCCGCGCCGCAACGCCCCTATCCTCATCCCGCGCGACGCCTGGCGGCCCAACATGAGCCCGGAAAAGTTCATGGGCATCGTCGAGCGGACGCGCCGCTACATCGCCGATGGCGACATCTTTCAGGCCAATCTGACCCAGGCGTTCCGCGCCGAGCTCCCGGAAAATTTCGAGCCGGTGGCCCTTTATACGCAGCTCCGCTCCGCCAATCCCGCGCCCTTCGGCGCCTTCATCCTGACGCCCGAGCGGGTCGTCGCCTCGACCTCGCCGGAAGGTTTTCTGCTGATGACCGGCGGCGCGGTCGAGACGCGCCCCATCAAAGGGACGCGCGGCCGCTCCAATGACCCCGCCGAGGACGCCCGCCTTGCGCAAGAACTGCTCGCCAGCGAGAAGGACCGCGCGGAAAACATCATGATCGTCGACCTCATGCGGAACGATCTTTCGCGCGTTTGCCTGGCGGGGACGGTCCAGGTGCCGGTGCTCTGCGGCCTGGAGAGCTACGCCTCCGTGCATCACCTCGTCTCCGTCGTGCGCGGCCGGATGAAGCCCGGCCTCGACGCGCTGCACCTCGTCGCCGCCTGCTTCCCCGGCGGCTCGATCACCGGCGCCCCAAAGATCCGCGCCATGGAGGTCATCCACGAGCTGGAGCCGGAGCCGCGCGGCCTCTATTGCGGCTCGGTCGTGCATTTCGGCGCGGACGGGTCGCTCCGCAGCAACATCGCCATCCGCACGCTCGTCGCCGAGGGCGGCGTCGCCTCGGTCCGCGCCGGCGGCGGCATCACCCTCCTCTCCGACCCGCAGGAGGAATTTTCGGAGACATTGCTCAAGGCCGAGCGCATGCTGCAGGCCTTCGAGCCCGCCCGCGCCCCGGATGTCGATCCATGATCCTTGTCATCGACAACTACGATTCCTTCGTCTTCAACATCGCCAGGTATGTCGAGGAGCTGGGGCGTGAGGCAAAGGTGGCGCGGAACGACCGCATCGAGGTCGCCGACATTCTGGCCTCCGACGCCGCCGGGCTGATCGTTTCGCCCGGGCCCTGCACGCCCAACGAGGCCGGCATCTCCACCGAGGCGGTCCGGCAGCTCTCCGGCAAGTTGCCGATTTTGGGTATCTGCCTCGGCCATCAATGCATCGGCCAGGCGTTTGGCGCCGCGATCGGCCGGGCGACCACCCCCATGCACGGCCGCGCCTCAAAAATTTCCCACGACGGCAGCGGTCTGTTCCAAAACCTGCCGCCGGAATTTTCCGTCGGCCGCTACCATTCGCTCGTCGTCTCCGCCACCGAGGAGGCGCCCGACATCGAGGCCTGCGCCTGGAGCGAGGACGGCGAGGTGATGGCCATCCGCCACCGCGACCACCCGACCTTTGGCGTGCAGTTCCACCCGGAATCGGTGCTGACCGAGCACGGCTACGACCTGATGGCGGCGTTTTTGGAGCGGACCGCCGCATGAGCGGCTCCGTCTGGATCGACGGGTCGTTTGCCGGCCGTGTCGATCCGCTCGACCGCGGCCTCAGCCTCGGCGACGGCGTGTTCGATACGCTTGCCGCCTTCCGCCGCGTTCCCTTCGCCGGCGCGCGGCACCTCGACCGGCTGGTCGGGCAGGCGGAGGCGATCGGCATTCCCGTCGATGCCGCGCGGCTCCGCGTCGGCTGGGGCGCCGTGCTGCTGGCCGCCGAAGCCGAGCACCTGGTGCTGCGCACCAGCGTCACCCGCGGCGTCACCGGAAGGGGCCTCTGGCCGGCCGGCGATGTCACGCCCACCCTCATGGTCTCGGCGGCGCCGTGGAACCCAAAGCTGTTCGCCAGGCCGGTTCGGCTGGTCACCAGCGCCATCCGCCGCAACCAGACCTCGCCGGCCTCGCGGCTGAAGGCGCTCTCCTATCTCGACAACATTCTGGGCGCGCGCGAAGCCGCCTTCCGGGGCGCCGACGACGCGTTGTTTTTGAACGGCCGCGACCAGGTCGCCTGCACGACCATCGCCAACGTCTTCGTCATCGAGGGCGACCGGCTCATCACGCCGCCGCCGGCCGACGGCGTGCTGGCGGGGATCATGCGCGGCCTCGTCCTCGAAGCGGCGGGCGACGTCGGGCTCCGCCCCGTCGAGGCCTCGCTCGCCCCCGCCGACCTCCTCATCGCCGATGCCGTCGTTCTTGACCAACAGCCTGCGCTTCCTCTCCCCCGTCGTCTCTCTCGACGGCCACTCGCTCGCCGACACCGGCAAGGAGGCGGTGACGGCGCTCCTCATAGCCCTCTCGGCGCTGGCGCTCCGCGAGTGCGGCTACGCCCCGGAAGTCCCCAAATGAGGGCCGGCGGTGCTCGGCAGTTTCCGCGTGGTGGAATGTGGCGCCTGCATGCTGCACCGTGCCGCGCACTGCCGGGCGGGCACCGGGCGGCGGCGCCGCGCGTGCGGTTGCGGCATAAGGCTTTCTTCACCATCATCGGAGGCGGCCGCCGCGGCTTTCCTCATCGGTAAAGCAATTCCGCCACGATCGGCTGGCAAGGTTCAATCTAGCCGATCGCCAAGCATTGGCCTAAGTTACACCGTTAGAGAGCGCTATGGCCGGCCCGCGTCCCTCCATCACCACCACCCACGACGAGCTCGCTTCGGCGCTGCGCGCCTGCCGCGGCGCGCTGATCGGCGTCGCCCTCGTCAGCAGCGTCATAAACCTGCTCTACCTGACCGGCTCCTTCTTTATGCTGGAGATCTACGATCGCATTCTGCCGAGCCGCAGCATCCCGTCGCTGGTTGCGCTGGCGATCCTGGTCGCAGTGCTTTACGCCTTCCAGGGGCTGCTCGATCTGGTCCGTAGCCGTGTGCTGGTGCGGATCGGCTCGCATCTTGACGAGTCGCTGAACGGCCGCGTCTTTGCCGCGCTGGTGCGCTTGCCCCTGCTCGCCGGCGGCAAGGCGGCTAACATGCAGCCGCTGCGGGAGCTGGATCAGGTCAGGTCGTTCATGTCCGGCATGGGTCCGGCAGCCTTGTTCGACCTGCCCTGGATGCCGCTTTACCTCGCAATTTGCTTCTTCTTCCATCCGTGGATCGGCTGGACGGCCACGCTTGGCGCCTTGCTCCTCGTCTTTCTAACGATTCTGACCGAAGTCATGGCGCGCAAGCCGACACAATCAGCGGCTGGCTTCGGGGCACAGCGGCAGATCCTCGCGGAGGCGGGCCGCCGTAATGCGGAGGTTCTCGGAGCTATGGGCATGGCCGGTCGCGTCGCCAGCCAGTGGGAGGCGAAGAACGCCGAATACATGGCCAGTCAGCGGAGGGCGGCTGACGTGGTTGGTGGTCTTGGCGCCATCTCGAAGGTGCTGCGCATGCTGCTGCAATCGGCCGTGCTCGGGGTCGGCGCGTATCTCGTCATCATTGAGCAGGCGACCGCCGGAATCATTATCGCGAGCTCGATCCTCACCTCGCGAGCCCTTGCTCCGGTCGAGCTGGCAATCGCGAATTGGAAGGGGTTTATCGCCGCGCGGCAGAGCTGGCGGCGGCTGAACGATCTTTTCACGCTGATGCCCATCGACAAGGAACGGCTGGCCCTGCCGAGGCCGCGCGGCTCGCTGGTCGCCGAGCATGTCAGCGGGGCGCCTCCCGGTGTAGCCAAGCTGGTGGTTCAGGACATCGCCTTCACGCTCAAGGCCGGGCAGGGGCTTGGCATCATCGGCCCCAGTGCGTCCGGCAAATCGTCGCTGGCGCGTCTGATCGTCGGGGTCTGGCAGCCCGCCCGCGGCAAGGTGCGCCTGGACGGAGCGGCGCTTGAGCAATGGTCTCCTGAAGCACTGGGCGCGCATATCGGTTATCTACCGCAGACGGTGGAGCTTTTCGCCGGCACAGTGGCACAAAACATTGGTCGTTTCGACGAAGCGGCGGCCGCTGAAGAGATCATCAAGGCCGCCAAGACGGCGGGCGTTCACGAACTGATCCTGCGTCTTCCGGACGGCTACGCGACCGAAATCGGCGAGAATGGCGCGGCTCTCTCGGCCGGACAGCGCCAGCGCGTTGCCCTGGCCCGCGCCCTTTACGGCGATCCGTTCCTCGTGGTGCTCGACGAGCCAAACTCCAATCTGGATGCAGAAGGCGAGACGGCTTTGACGCAGGCCCTGCTTGCCGTCCGCGCCCGGGGCGGCATTGCCGTCGTCATCGCGCATCGGCCGAGCGCGCTTGCCGGCGTCGATCTCGTCCTGGTGATGAATGAAGGCAAAGCACAGATGATCGGTCCCAAAGACGAGGTGTTGATGAAGGTCACCCGGCCTCCTTCCGTGGCGCCCATGCCCAGTCCGGCTCCGCTGAAGATCGTGGGAGAAAGCCAGGGTAGCAAAGCATGACAACGCCTGCGGCGGCACCGGTGCAGCGCTCGATCCGTCGGCACCTCCTGGCCGGCCTGGCCGCGATCTTCGTGCTCGTCGGCGGCATTGGCGGATGGGCGGCCACGACCGAGCTTTCCGGCGCGGTCATTGCCCCGGGTCAACTGGTGGTGCAATCCGATGTGAAAAAAGTGCAGCACCCGACCGGCGGGGTCGTCGCCGAGCTGAATGTCCAGGATGGCGATAGCGTCGTTGCAGGGGACGTCATCATGCGCCTGGACGACACCGTCACGCGCGCCAACCTGGCGATCGTGGTCAAGAGTCTGCAGCAGCTGGAGGCACGGCAAGCCCGTTTGGAAGCGGAACGCGATGGCGTTCAGGCGATCGAGTTCCCTGAAGCTCTGTTGGCAAAAGCGGCCGATCCGGAAGTCGCGCGCCTCATCGCGGGCGAGGCGAAGCTCTTCGAGCTCCGCCGAACTGCTCGCGAAGGACAAAAGGCGCAATTGGCGGAACGTGCCTCACAATTGAACGAGGAAATCGGCGGCCTGACCAGCCAGATCGTCGCAAAGGAGCGGGAGATCGAGCTGATAAACGAGGAGCTGGTAGGCGTCCGAGAGCTCTGGGAGAAGAAACTCGTTCCTATCCAGCGCGTGAACGAGCTGGACCGGCAAGCGGCGCGCCTCGAGGGAGAGCGCGGCCAGCTTGTGGCAGCGACCGCGCAGGCAAGGGGAAGGATCAGCGAGATCGAGCTTCAGGTCATCCAGATCGATCAGGACATGCGCAGCGAAGTGGCAGGGGAGCTCCGCGAGATCCAGGCAAAGACCGCTGAGCTGGTGGAGCGTCAGATCGCGGCAGAAGATCAGCTCCGGCGCATCGAAATCCGCGCCCCCCAGAGCGGCCGGGTTCACCAATTGGCGGTGCACACCGTCGGCGGCGTGATCGGCCCCGGTGACGTGCTGATGCTTGTCGTGCCGGTGGCCGACGACTTGACGGTGGAGGTCAAGATCGCTCCGCAGGACATCGACCAAGTGCAGGTCGGCCAGCCCGCGGTATTGCGCTTCTCGGCTTTCAACCAGCGCACGACACCAGAGGTGGATGGAGAGGTCACGCGCGTTTCCGCTGATCTGACCCTCGATCAGCGGACGGGCCTTAGCTATTACACAGCGCGGATCGGCCTGGTCGGCAGCGAAATCCAGCGGCTGGAAGGACTTAGCCTGGCCCCGGGCATGCCGGTCGAAGCGTTCATCCAGACCGGCGACCGCACGGTGCTCTCCTACCTGACAAAGCCTTTGACGGACAACGCCAGGCGCTCCTTTAGGGGAGAATAGCGCTCCCCGCGCCGCGATGTTCAGGTGAAAGCTTTCCTATATCGTCCAGCTGCCATTCAGTTTTCCGCGCGCATGCTCGATGCCGAACAACGCCGAACATGCGCATGCTCGAGAACGAGCAAGCGCCGAACCGATTAGGGAGCATTCATCCTCGCGCGGCTTGCTCGGTCCGGAGTTACTTCCCATCGCGCAAGGGAACTTGCCCAAACGCCTGGAAGGCCCAGCAGCCGAGAATTCCGATCGCCAGCAGGGCGGCGGGCGGTGTCAGCACAATGAGGGTGAAAGGGATAATTTCTGCGGAGAAGATGTAGGGAATATCGACGTTCAGAAGAAAAATTCCGGCAATCAGCAGCCAGAATGCCAGCCACACTGCGGAAATCGCCATCCAGAAACGGATCAAGGACTGGCGGGCCTCGCCACCATTCACCCTTACGCTCGCGTCCGACATGATTGCCGCGCTCCAGAATGGCTTTGCCGCGACCGCGGCGCCCTGTCTACAGCGGGGAATATAGGTCGCCTCTGTTTCCTGAGAATGTCTCGCACTGTTTCGCCGCGAGGATAGGTCTGTAATACTGACCTATTGAGCCAAGATCCCCGGCAGATCCAATCGATGATCCTGGGCACAGGCGACGGCGAGATCGTAGCCCGCATCGGCGTGGCGCATCACACCGGAGGCGGGATCATTCCACAAGACGCGCTCGATCCGCCGGGCGGCTTCCGGCGTGCCGTCGGCGACGATCACCATGCCGGCGTGCTGCGAAAAACCCATCCCGACGCCGCCGCCGTGGTGCAACGACACCCAGGTGGCGCCGGACGCGCAGTTGAGGAGCGCATTGAGGAGCGGCCAGTCCGATACCGCGTCGGAGCCGTCCTGCATTGCCTCCGTCTCGCGATTGGGGCTAGCGACCGAGCCGGAATCGAGGTGATCGCGGCCGATGACGATCGGCGCCTGCAGCTCGCCGTTGGCCACCATCTCGTTGAAGGCAAGGCCGAGCCGGTGACGATCGCCGAGCCCGACCCAGCAGATGCGCGCCGGCAAGCCCTGGAAGCGAATGCGTTCTTTTGCCATATCCAGCCAGTGGTGGAGGTGGCGGTTATCCGGCAAGATCTCCTTCACCTTGGCATCGGTGCGGAAAATATCCTCGGGATCGCCGGAAAGCGCCGCCCAGCGGAACGGCCCAATGCCGCGGCAGAACAGCGGGCGGATATAGGCCGGCACGAAGCCGGGGAAATCGAAGGCGTCCTCGACGCCTTCTTCCTTGGCCATTTGCCGGATGTTGTTGCCGTAATCGAGGGTGGGCACGCCCACCCGGTGAAAATCGAGCATGGCGCGGACATGCTCGGCCATTGAGCGCTTCGCCGCCGCCTCGACCGATTTCGGCTCGCTCTCGCGCCGCGCAAACCATTCGGCGAGCGACCAGCCCTTCGGCAGGTAGCCGTTGACGGGATCGTGGGCGGAGGTCTGATCGGTGACGACATCCGGCCTCACACCGCGGCGGACGAGCTCCGGAAACACCTCTGCCGCGTTGCCGAGGACGCCGACGGATAGCGGCCTCTGCTCACGGCAGGAGCGATCGATCATCGCCAGCGCCTCGTCGAGATCCTTGGCCGCGACATCGAGATAGCCGGTGCTGAGGCGCATCTCGATGCGGCTTGGCTGGCATTCGACGGCAAGCATGGAAGCTCCGGCCATGGTGGCAGCGAGCGGCTGTGCGCCGCCCATGCCGCCGAGCCCCGCGGTGAGGATCCACCTGCCGGAGAGGTCCCCGCCAAAGTGCCGGCGCCCGACCTCGACGAAGGTTTCGTAGGTGCCCTGAACGATGCCCTGGCTGCCGATATAGATCCACGAACCTGCCGTCATCTGGCCGTACATCATCAGGCCGAGCCGATCGAGATGATGGAAGTGGTCCCAAGTGGCCCAGTGGGGGACGAGATTGGAATTGGCGATGAGCACCCGCGGCGCATCTGCATGAGTGCGGAAGATGCCCACCGGCTTGCCGGACTGGATGAGCAGCGTCTGGTCGGCTTCGAGTTTTTGGAGCGCCGCGACGATCCGGTCAAAACTCTCCCAGTCGCGCGCGGCGCGGCCGATGCCGCCATAGACGACGAGCTCGCCCGGCCGCTCCGCCACCTCCGGGTCGAGGTTGTTCATCAGCATGCGGAGCGGCGCTTCGGTCAGCCAGCTCTTGGCCGAAATCTCCGGCCCGCGCGGCGCCCGGATAATGCGGGCGTTGTCAATCCGGGTCATGGCAACTTTATATCACAGCGACTTGGTCGCACTGGCCCAAAGGTACGCCGGAATGCGGGTCAGTCGTCGGGGTGGTAATCCAGAAGCGGTCTGCATGCTGTGCAATGTGCTTCACTCTTAGGCCGCATCACCGCCGCGATGCACCACTGTATGAGGCGAATTTATGCGCGGCAAGCGGGCCGTTAAACAGGACCGAATTCGAACCGGCGCCCTGCAGGCAATCAGACACACTGGCCCCCAGACCGAATTGGCGACATCACCATCTTGACTTATGGAAAGCACCTATTCATAATTCACTCAAGCCTAATCTTAGCTGGACGATCGCTTACCTGGCGAACGAGGCTGCTGGAAGCGGTGGCTTTTTTGCTCAGCGGAAGTGCGTTGCTGAATCACTTATGACTCCACTTAGGGAGGCGCCCAGATGAATGATACGAAGTTCTTCGATCGAATTCGCGCCTCTTTGTACGGGGGATCTCTTAAACAAATTACGGTAACGAATATCAACGTAATTCTTTCGTATTGGCGGGCTAAATATAACGATAACCCGCTTGCACAACTTGCTTATATCTTTGCTACGGTTCTCGCAGAGGTTGGAAGAGATATGCACCCCGTGCGGGAAACATTTGCAGAGTCAGATGCGCAGGCCAGGTATCGGCTGAGACATAAGAAATACGCGCAGTCGACCCCACCGTATGGTCATGCTTACTACGGACGCGGCTATGTTCAGCTTACCTGGAAGTACAATTACGAGAAGCAGGAAGAAAAGCTAGGTGTCCCCTTAGTAGAATTTCCAGATATGGCGCTTGCAACAGAAAACGCCATACAGATCTTAGTAGAAGGCATGATGGCCGGGGATTTTAATGGGTCTGGGAAGGGATTGGAGTTTTACATCAACGAAGAGGAAATTGATTTCGTAAACGCTAGACGAACCGTCAACGTACTCGACAGAGCGCAAGAGATTGCCAGTTACGCCGTTAAGTTTCTAGATGCATTGGAGTATGCTTCAGTCGAGCGGGACTTTGTAGGCGATCTCAATGCATTTATGGAGGATCGAGTTGCTGATGCACTAGTGCTACCATCATCGGAGCACATCGAGGCGCAAATTAGGCGTCGGTTGTGACTGATCCTCGCCATCTCCTGTTTACTCGGCCAAACTCGCTGATATCTGATGGAGAGGTCTTCGATCATACTTATTCTGCCCGTTGATGTCAGGCAACGCCGTGGCGCGCGAAGCGCCCACAGACTCCCACGATATCTTCCAGGATTGCGGGCATGGGCTCGCTGCGTCTCGGGTCGAAATGCGTCGGCCAGTTTCTCTCGTGCACCCGCCCGGCCGGCTCCTCCATATAGGCGCGGCAGGCGAGCTCCATCTGCACGGCGTGGACACCGTCGGCGGGCCGGCCGTAACGGCGGGTGATCCAGCCGCCCTTGAAGCGGCCGTTCGATACCCACGAAAACGGCGACGCCGCGCAGACCGCCTCGATCCCCCGCTGCAGGGCCGGGTCGCAGCTCAGCCCGGCATTGGTGCCGATGTTCATGTGCGGCAGCTCGCCGTCGAAAAGCCGCGGCACGACGGAGCGGATCGAGTGGCAGTCGTAGAGCACGATGCGGCCGTGGCTGCGCCGCAGCCGCTCGATCTCCGCGGTAAGCGCGCCGTGGTAGGGGTCGAAATAATGCTCGCGGCGGCGGGCAATCTCCGCCTGGTCCGGCTCGCGTCCGGGCCGGTAAAGGTTATCGCCGTCGAACGTTTCGGTCGGGCATAGACCGGTCGTCGCCTGTCCCGGATAGAGCGAGGCGCCGGACGGATCGCGGTTCACGTCGATGACGGTCCGCGAGATTGTGGTGCGCAGCACGGTGGCGCCGAGCGCCGGGACGAAATCGTAGAGTTTTTCAATCCACCAGTCCGCATCCTTGCGGGCGAGCCAAAGCGAGACGAGATCCGCTTCGATCTCGGCAGGAATGTCGGTCCCGGTATGCGGGATGCTGACAAGGAGCGGCGCCGTACCGCGCGTAATTTCGAGGAACTCGGCCATCCCGGCCCTATGCAATCGTGGGCAGGAGAGGGGCGCCGGCCGCCTGGATCACGCTGCCGCTTCGAACAAGTTGGATCGCTGCGGCGATGTCGGGATGAAAATACCGGTCGTCCTGGAGGTGCGGCACGCGCGCCCTCAGCGCAGAACGCACCGCTTCCAGAGGCGGGCTGGAGGCAAGCGGCGCGTGGAAATCGCAGCCCTGAGCGGCCGCCAGAAGCTCGATGGCGATCACGGCGGTGGCGTTTTCCGCCATCGGCAGCAGGCGGCGGGCGCCGGGAGCCGCCATAGAGACGTGGTCTTCCTGGTTCGCCGAGGTGGGGATGGAATCGACGCTCGCGGGATAGGCGCGCTGCTTGTTCTCCGAAACGAGAGCGGCGGCCGTCACCTGTGGAATCATGAAGCCGGAATTTAGCCCCGGCTTCGGCGTCAGGAAGGCGGGCAGGCCGGAGAGGGCCGGGTCGACCAGCATCGCGATGCGCCGCTCCGACAGCGATCCGATCTCGCACACGGCGAGCGCGATCATATCAGCGGCGAAGGCGACCGGCTCGGCATGGAAATTGCCGCCCGACAGCGCTTCCCCGTCATCGGGGAAAATCAGCGGATTGTCGGAAACGCCGTTGGCCTCGGTTTCCAGCAGCACGGCGGCGCTCCGCAGCACGTCGAGCGCGGCGCCCATCACCTGCGGCTGGCAGCGCAGGCAATAAGGATCCTGGACGCGCTCGTCGCCGACGCGGTGCGATTCGCGGATGGCGCTGCCGGCCATCAGGGCGCGCAGCGCATCGGCCGCCTCGATCTGGCCGCGGTGCCGCCGGAGCCGGTGGATGCGCAGGTCGAACGGCGCGTCGGAGCCACGCGCCGCATCGGTCGAAAGCGCGCCGGTGACCAAAGCGGAGCGGAACAGAATTTCGGTCTCAAAGAGGCCGGCCAGCGCATTGGCGGCGGAAAATTGCGTGCCGTTGAGGAGCGCGAGGCCTTCCTTGGGAGCCAGGACGATGGGCTTCAGCCCTGCCGCGGCGAGACCATCGACGGCCGGCAAACGGCCTTCCGGTGCGAACACTTCGCCGACGCCGAGCATCGCCGCCGCCATATGGGCAAGCGGCGCGAGGTCGCCCGACGCTCCTGCGGAGCCCTGCGCCGGCACCACCGGGACAATGAAGCGTGCAAGCATCGCCTCGAGAAGATCGAGCGTCTCCAGCCGCACGCCCGATGCGCCCTGGGCGAGGCTCGCCAGCTTCAGCGCCATCATCAATCGCACGATTGCAACCGGGGTGGGCTCGCCGACCCCGGCGGCATGCGACAGCACGATGTTGCGCTGGAGCGTCGTCAGGTCGGCCTGGTCGATGCGGACGGTGGCGAGCTTGCCGAAGCCCGTATTGATGCCGTAGACCGGATCGCCCTTCGCCACGATGGCGGCGACGAGATCGGCGGCGGCCTGCACGGCGGGGCGGCAGGCGGGGTGAAGGCTGATCCCCGCGCCTCGGTAGACTTTCCGCCACTCGGCAAGCGAAACGGCGCCGGGCGTGAGCACAATGTCGCTCAATGGCCTCTCCAGATCCGGGCGTGCAAAGGGTTGTAGCCCATGCGATAGACGAGCTCGGCCGGGCGTTCGATATCCCAGATCGCCAGGTCGCAGAATTTTCCGCGCGCGAGCGTGCCCACTTCGTGGAGTCGCCCGAGCGCGCGGGCGGCCTCGCGCGTCACGCCGCCGATGCATTCCTCTACGGTGAGACGAAAGAGCGTCGCCGCCATGTTCATGGCGAGAAGCAGCGACGTCAGCGGCGATGTGCCGGGATTCATGTCGGTCGCCACCGCCATCGGCACGCCATGTCGCCGGAATGCTTTTATGGGCGGAATCCGCGTCTCGCGGATGAAATAGAAGGCCCCCGGCAGCAGCACGGCGACGGTTCCGGCCCGGCGCATGGCCGCGACGCCTTCCTCGTCGGTATATTCGAGATGGTCGGCAGAAAGCGCGCCGAAGCGGGCCGCCAGCGCGGCGCCGTGCAGGTTGGAGAGCTGGTCCGCATGCAGTCTCATCGGCAAGCCGAACTCTCTCGCCGCGCTGAAAACCCTGGCGATCTGGTCCGGGCTGAAGGCGATCGCCTCGCAAAATCCGTCGACGGCATCGGCTAAGCCCGAGGCGGCGATCGCCGGCAGCATTTCCCGGGTCACGAGGTCGATATAGGTGTCCGCGTCGCCGCCGGCTTCGGGCGGCAGCGCATGCGCGCCAAGGAACGTGGTCGTGACATTGACCTGCCTGAGATTGGCCAGGCGGCGGGCGGCGCGGAGCTGCCGCGCCTCGGTTGCGGTGTCGAGCCCGTATCCCGATTTGATTTCGACGCTGGTCACGCCTTCGCCGATCAGCGCGTCGAGGCGCGGCAGAGCTTGGATGACAAGATCGTCTTCGCTGGCGGCGCGGGTCGAACGGACGCTGGAAACGATGCCGCCGCCGGCGCGCGCGATCTCCTCATAGCTCGCGCCGTTCAGGCGCAGCTCGAATTCGTGCGCGCGGTCGCCGGCGTGGACGAGATGCGTATGGCAGTCGATGAAGCCCGGCGTGATCCATCTGCCCTGGCAATCCAAAACTTCGCGAGCGCCTGCGAAGGCTGCGGGGAGGCCGGCCTCCGGTCCCGCGTAGAGGATGCGACCGGCCGCTGCGGCAATCGCGCCTTTCTCGACGATGCCAAGCCCTCCCCGGGCAGGATCGAGCGTTGCGAGCCGCGCATTGCGGAACAGCCGCTCGGCACCTGCCATAATGTTTTCCTCAGCCGCTCAGCGCCTTTGCCAGAATCGGCAGACTCACGTCCATCCGATAATCGACCGCGGTATGGTCGTCCGGAAATTCCTCATAGATGTGCGGCACGCCAATGGCCTCGAGCCGACGGTGCAGCCGCCGCGCGCCGTAGACGAGATTGAACTGATCCACGTCCCCGCAGTCGAAATATAGAGCTTTCAGCTGCTTGAGCCCTTCGCCGTGCGTTTTTACCAGCGTCAGCGGATCCCAGGACAGGAAGCTTCGCCAGCGCTCCGGGATGAGCTCGCAAGTGTCGGTCGTCACGGGGAGGCGGACCCCGTATGGCGCGCCTGGGTCCGGGTCGTAGGTCGCGCACATGGCCAGGGTCATCAGATCGTGCCAGTCGGAATCCTTCTGCTTGGGCGCCGCCCAGAAAGCGTCGACGAACTTCTCGATTGAGCCTTCGTGCTTGGCCAATGTGCGTAGCAGGCGCGGGAAGTCGGGCAGGTAGCAGAGATCGAAGCCGATATCGCCGGAATGGCTCGCGGCGGCGGCCCAGAAGTCCGGATGCAGCATCGCGTGGACCAGAGCGCCATAGCCGCCCGAGCTCTTGCCGAAGCAGCCGCGCCGCCTCGGGCCGCCACAGCCGAACCGTTCCTCGACGAAGGGAACGGCTTCTTCGCGCAGAAAATCGTCCCAGCGGCCGGTCGCGGCTGAATTGATGTACTGGTTGCCGCCGAGCCTGGTAAAGCAGTCGGGGAAGGCGACGACGCAGGGAGCCATCGCGCGGGTGCCGATCAGCCGATCGAGGCGCTCCGGAACGTTCTCGCCGGCGTTCTTCCAGTTCGTGTGCGCCGGCCCGCCGCCGGTGAAGCCGGCAAAATCGACGAGCAGCGGCATCCCCTTCCCGTCGTGCCCGGCAGGCACATAGACGTGGATTTCCCGGTCCGCGGGATCGCCCAGCAGGTTGTCTTGCAGAATGCTGCTGTCGAGGGTCAGGCGATGCAGCGTGCCGATTGGCGTGGACCGATCTTTGCGCATGCTCTCCTGCTTTTCGCCTCCGGCGTTGTAAGGAGCTACCCGAAGCGGCATGCATTCGTGCCGCGAAAAAGGCCAGGAGTGAAGGTGGCGGGGCTTTTTTTCGACCAGGCGCTCACACCCGAGGGGTGGAGGCGCGATGTCCGGGTGGCGATCGACGACGGCACGATCCGCTCGGTCTTGCCGAAGGCGACGATTGAGCCCGGCGACGAGCGGCACGCCATCGGGCTGCCCGGCATGGCCAACCTGCACAGCCACGCGTTCCAGCGCGGCATGGCGGGCCTGGCGGAAGTCCGCGGCTCGGCCCCGGACAGTTTCTGGACCTGGCGGGAGGTCATGTACCGCTTCGCGCTGACCACCGATCCCGACGACATCGAGGCCATCGCCGGGCAGCTCTACGCCGAGATGCTGGAGGCGGGGTTCACGCGTGTCGGCGAGTTCCATTACCTGCATCACGATCGCGACGGGCGGGCCTACGGCGACATCGCCGAAATGGCGGCGCGGATCGCAGCGGCGGCCGAGGAAAGCGGCATCGGGCTGACACTGCTGCCGGTCTTCTACGCACACGGCAATTTCGGCGGCGCTCCGCCGGCGCCCCACCAGCGTCGGTTCATCTGCGACCTGGAACTGTTTCAGAAGCTGCTCGAATCCAGCCGAAACGTCGTCGCCGGCCTGGCCGGTGCGGTTGTCGGCGTGGCGCCGCACAGCCTTCGAGCCGCCACGCCCGAGGAACTTCTTGCGGTCGGCGCAATGGCCGGGTCCGGTCCGATCCACATGCACATCGCCGAGCAGGTCAAGGAGGTCGAGGACTGCCTCGCCTGGTCGAAAGCACGCCCCGTCGAATGGCTCCTCGGCCACGCAGAGGTCGACGGCCGCTGGTGCCTCATTCATGCAACTCACATGGACGACGCCGAAACGCGCGGCCTGGCGCGATGCGGCGCAGTGGCCGGGCTCTGCCCCGTCACTGAAGCCAATCTCGGCGACGGCATCTTTCCCGGCCCGCCGTTCGTTGCCGCCGGCGGCCGCTTCGGCATCGGCTCCGATTCAAACATCCGCATCGGCGTGGCCGACGAGCTTCGGCAGCTGGAATATGCGCAGCGGCTTCGTGACCGTGCCCGCAACGTCATGGCGGTCTCCGGCGGCTCCACCGGCCGCGCTCTGTTCGAGGCGGCGCTGCACGGCGGCGCCTGGGCGCTCGGCGCCGGATCGTCGGGTTTGGTGGAAGGCGCGGCCGCCGATATCGTGTCGCTTCGAGCCGAGCACGAGGCGCTGATCGGCCGCGAAGGAGACGCGCTCCTCGATTCCTGGATCTTTGCCGGGGGCGGCGATCTCGTGGACTGCGTCTGGACATGCGGCGTCAAGCGGGTGGCTGATGGCCGGCATTTGCGCCGCCGGGCGTTCGGCGCCCGCTATTCCGCTGCCGTCAAGCGACTGACTGCGTGACGGCATTGGGCCGAATGCGCGGGGACGGGAGCGCCGCCACGCTTCAAGTGGAACCGACAGCGCGGAGTTGCCGTTCCTGAGCCGGGAAATGGAGGTTATCATGCTGAAAGGTGGTCTTCTCTGGCTCATCGGCATCCCGCTGCCGATCATCCTGTTGCTCTGGCTTTTCGGCTTCCTGAGCTAAGGGGCGCGCCAAAAACGTTTCGGCGCACGTTGCCGCCGACGTTGGCCGGCGTTGCGGTGGAGTAGATATCCTGTTCCCGGGCAGAGGGCGCGCCGCGCACGGATTGCCGCAGAAAATTCGTCGAAATCAGTTGAACATCGCTCCGCGACGCGCTTTGGCTAGGGTGAAGCATCGCGAGGGTTCCATGCGCATCCTACTTTATCCCGCCGTTCTCGCCACCGCCCTGTTCACAAATGCAGCGGCGGCCGACGTGCTGGAGGAATTTCGGGCCGAGGACTGGAACGGCATGGCTTTTGCCGACGATCAGTCCGGCAAGCTCGCCAATTGCAGTGTCTACGCCCAGTACGAAAACGGCGTCACATTGTACTTCTTCAACAACGCCGACGGCAGCTGGATGCTCGGCCTCAACAAAGATGACTGGGCGCTGACCCAGGATGCTCAACACGACATCACCTATCGGGTCGACAGCCGGCGAGCGACCAATGCCACGGCGGTCGCGCTCAGCAATTCCCTGCTCGGCGTTTCGCTGCCGGCCGACGATCCCCTGCTCCGCCAAGTCCGCCGCGGCAATGAGCTGACCGTCACCTTTAAGGATACGGACTACAGCTTCGATCTCGGCAATTCCGACAAGGCGCTGGACGCGGCACAGGAGTGCGTCAGCCGCCACATCGCCGACGTGGCGCAGACAGACCCGGCCGAACCATCCGAAGGCGAAGGCGCGGCCGAAACGACCCGCGCCGACGCAACGGAAAAGCCCGCGTCACCAGCGGAGTCGGACGTAGCTGAGGCCGAAACCCAAGCCCCCGAGACGGATGGCGCCGCTTCGTCCGAAGCAGCGCCGGCCGCTGATGAAACTGCGTCGGAAAGCGAAGCGTCCACGCTTGGCGAGCGCCAGGAGTTCGGCCCGTGGGTCGTCACCGCGACCGACGACGGCGCCGGCAATTTCGTCAACTGCACGGCGTTCGGCGTGCATGGCGACGACCAGCTCATCATCTCGCATTATCCCGGCGACAGATGGGAATTCGGCCTTTACCGCGGCGGCTGGGCCCTCGATACGAACCAGAGCTATTTCCTCTGGTATAATATCGATGCGCCGGCGGACGGACCGGGCGTGATCAAGCGGCCGGTCGAGGCCGTCGAGCCGACCCGCATCTTCTTCGAGGTAAGCAGCCTCGAAGACATCATCGCCCGCATCGAGGGTGGCAGCACGCTGAACATCCAGCTCCGCGGCTTCTCGATTGAGCCGGACAGCTATTCCTATCCGCTCGACCGGGCGGCCGAGGCTTTCGCCGCCACGCGCGAATGCACGCTGCAGCACACCGAAGCCGCCACGGCGGATTCCGGCGGCACGCCCTCTGAGGAGCCCTCGGCAAGTGAGCCGGACGATGATATGGCGACGGCGGCGGCGCTCCCGCCGATCGGCAATGAAACGATCGAAGATCTGCAGGTCCCCGGCTGGCAGGCCGGCGCCTATGCCGATGCCGGCGCCTTCACGCATTGCGCGATCCGGGCGGAATACGACAACGGCACGACGCTGGGCGTCGCGCGGACGGCGGGTGGGGCGCTTCTCCTGGCGCTGCACCGCAGCGATTGGTCGCTCGTGGCCGGCGCGCCGCTGCCGGCGACGCTGAAGATCGGCGAAGCAACGCCGGTCGCAAGCTCCGGCCGGGCGCTCGACGAAGCGATGGTCGTCATCGATCTCGGCGACGAGGATCAGACGGCTGCCGATCTGGCGGCTGCCAAGACGATGGTCGTGGAGGTGGAGGGCAAGACCCTAGATTTCGACATCAGCGACATCCAGCCAGGCATCGAGGCGATCGATGCCTGCGCGGAGAAGCATGCGGCGGCGGCCACGGACGCGGAGACAGACACCGCCGCCCAGGCCGAGCCTGCAGCGGAACCCGACGCTACTGCCGAAGCGCAGCCGGAAGCGGAGCCCCAGCCGGACGCTGCTGCCGAAGCTGAAGCAGCGCCCGCGGAGGCGCCCAGCCCGGCGGCGCTGAAGGCGGAAGCGGCCGGTTACACGACCGCGCTGCTGATCCGCTCCGGCTATGCCGGGCATGTCATGCTGACCGGCGATGACGTGCCGGAGAGCATGCGGGACCGCCATGCGTCCTGGGAGATCGGCGAGATCAGGGGCATCACGGACATCGTCTCCGGCACGATCGACGAGATCAAGGCCGAGGTCGCGCGCACCGACACGGCCGATTGCAAGGGGAGCCTGACGACCGGTGTGAAGGTCGAGGACGCGGCGGGGCATGCGCACTTCTTCTCCGCATGCGACGGGGCCGACCTCGATCTCGCGGTACATTACGTCGTCCTGCCACGCTCCGATGGCGGCTCATACATGCTGACATTCATCGGGATCGGCGATGGAGCGGCGGCTGAGGCGATCGCCGCCAAGGTGTACGAGACCGCCGCAGGCGCCTGAGACTCCCGATCCCCACCCCTCCTCGCCGCCCAGATGGGAAACGCCGCGCCGTTCCGATAGACATGCGGCTGGGGAGATCGCCATGAAGATCGGGGTGCCGAAAGAGATCAAGTCGCAGGAATACCGGGTCGGGCTGACGCCGGGCGCCGTGCGTGAATATGTGGCGGCCGGACACGAGGTGCTCGTCGAAACGCATGCGGGTGAGGGGATCGGCGCCGACGACGAGGCCTACCGGAAGGCCGGGGCGCAGATCGTTGGCGGCGCTGAGGAGGTTTTTGCGCAGGCCGCCATGATCGTGAAGGTGAAAGAGCCGCAGCCGCAGGAATGGCGGCAGCTCCGCGAGGGGCAGATCCTCTTCACCTATCTGCACCTTGCACCCGATCCCGCACAGACCGAAGGGCTCCTGCAGTCTGGCGTCACGGGAATAGCCTACGAAACCGTCACGGACGACAAAGGCGGGCTGCCGCTGCTCGCGCCGATGAGCGAGGTAGCGGGCCGCCTCTCCATCGAAGCGGCGGGCGCGGCGCTCAAGCGCTACGGCGGCGGCCGCGGGCTCCTGCTCGGCGGGGTGCCCGGGGTGCAGCCGGCGCGTGTTGCGGTGCTTGGCGGTGGCGTCGTCGGCACGCATGCGGCCCGCATGGCGGTGGGGCTGGGCGCCGAGGTGTCGGTATTGGATCGCTCGCTGCTGCGGCTCCGCCAGCTGGATGAACTCTTCCAGGGCCGGGCGCGCACGCGGTTCTCCTCCTTCGAAACCATCGAGGAGGAGGTTTTTGCCGCCGACGTGGTAATCGGCGCGGTCCTGGTGCCGGGCGCGAGCGCGCCAAAACTCGTGACCCGCGAAATGCTGAAATCGATGAAGCGCGGCGCCGTCATCGTTGACGTGGCCATCGACCAGGGCGGCTGCTTCGAGACCTCGCATGCGACAACGCATGCCAACCCCACTTACGAGGTGGAGGGGGTGATCCATTATTGCGTGGCCAATATGCCCGGCTCGGTACCGCTCACCTCAAGTCACGCGCTCAACAATGCAACGCTCCCGTTCGGCCTGGCGCTCGCAAGGGACGGCGTCCACGCGATCCTTTCCAATCCGCACCTCAAGGCGGGCCTGAATGTGTATCGGGGCAAGGTCACCCATTCCGCCGTAGCGCAGAGCCTGGGCCTCGACTACATGGACCCGGTCGCCGCAATCGGCTGAAGCCTCAGGATACGGCCGCGGCGTGCTCGGAAGGGATTCGCCTGGCGCCTCGGGCCGCCAGACCGAGCAACCTTTCGAGCTCCGCCGCCCGGTGCTCTGCCGTATGGCGGGCGAGGACTTTTGCCCGGGCCGCTGCGGCGATGCTCCGCCGCTTCGGCTCCGGCGTCTCCTCCAAGATGCTTAGCGCCTCATCGCTGGTGTCGGCGACCAGGATTTCAGAGCCGAGTTCAAGGAACGTCTCCAGGCCTTCCCAGCGGTCCGTAATGATGGGGACTCCGCATGCCGCCGCCTCGAACAGACGCACGCTCGGCGAATAGCCGGCGGCGCGCATGTCTGCCCGCGTCACGTTCAGCGTGAAATCCTGCGCGGAATAGAAGGCACAATGGTCGGCTGGAGGAAGATGGGCGATGTGCTCGACATTGTCGGGCCACAGGATGTGATCGGGGTACTGCGGCCCGGCGACGACGAAAGCATCCTCGGTGAGCCGGCGCGCCGGGGCGCAGAGCAGCCGTTCCAGGCTGGGCTGGCGATCGTCGGAATAGGTGCCAAGATAACCGAGCCGCCAGCGGCGCTTCACCTCGACCGGAGCATGGATCTCAGGGTCGACCGAGCAATAGAGCGGCGCTGCATTCTGGCTGCCCAGCCCATGCAGTCGGGAGATAACAGGGCCACCGGTGAAGGAGAGATAAAGGTCGTAGGCGGCGATCAGGTCGTAGGTAAGATACTCCTCGTCGCCGCGCTCGAGCTTCGCGAGCGTCACCGGCGTGTCGATGTCGTAGAAGGCGACCGGCCCAGCGGCGATGCGCAGGGCCCAGTTGCCGACGGCAACGCCCTCCGGAACATAGGAGCCGACGATGACCGCGTCGGCTCGGCCGACCGTCGCCGAGAAGCGCCTCTCCAGATCCGCTAGGGTGCTGTAGAGCCGCGCCTGGCAATAAGGCGGCCTCGGGAGGTCGCGGTGCTCGGCGTACCAGGGCACGTCGCGCTCCAGGAAAGTGACGCGGTGGCCGCGCCGATTGAGCGCCTTGGCCAGCGCACGATAGGTGGTCGCGTGGCCATTGCCCCAGGAGGAGGTGATGGAGAGGCCCAGGATGACGATGTCCGCCATCATACAGCCTCCCGCAACGCTTCGCGGCCGTCGAGCAACGCTTCGACCTCCACGGCGCGATGATCGTAAGTGTGCTCCGCAAGCACGCGCCGGCGGGCGGCTTCCCCAATCGACCGGGCGCGATGCTCGTCGAGCGCCTCGACGTGGCCGGCAACTTCGGACCCGTTGGCGGCAACCAGGATTTCCGAGTCGGGTTCCAGGAATTTTTCGATGCCGTTCCAGGCATCGGTAACGATGCAGGCGGCCGCGCCCGCAGCTTCGAAGATGCGTGTAGGCGGTGAAGCGCCGTAACGTGCCATGCTCTCGCGGTTCACGTTGAGTACCGCTCTGGCGGTCGAATTCAGCGCATTGTGGTCGCGCGTGTAGACATGGCCGAGATAGCCGACATTGGGCGGCATGGACTTATCCTGCCAGCCGCTGCCGCCGAGCAGGAATTTCTTGAGCGGCAGCCGTTTGGCGGCATCGAGGAAGAATTCCTCTACCCGTGCCTCGCGGTCCGGCAGGCGATTGCCGAGAAAGGCAAGGTCGCATTCGAAGCGCTTTTCGGAGGGCACGGGATGATGCGTGCTCGGATCGACGGCATTGTAGATCGGCACGCAGAGCCGAGCGCCGAAGCGGCGATACGCGCTGACCACCGCGTCGCCGCCGCCATAGGTGAGGACCGCGTCATAGCGCGGCACCAGGCTCCGCAGGGGATCGTCGATATCGGCACCCATGCTATCCAGCGTGGCGGGCGCGTCCACATCCCAAAAAATCACCGTGCTGCCGGGCCGGCGCATCTCGACAACGGCACGTTCGAGCTCGCGGTCGAGGACGCCAACACCGCTGAATTTCACCAGCACGTCGACGTCGGCAGCTGCGTGCATTGCCCGCTCCATCGCGGCGATGTTCGGCTCGAACACCGTCACCTTCGCCCAATCCAGCTCGGCTATATCGCGGTGGGCTTGGCGCTCGAAGGCGTCCGGCTCGAAGAAGGATATGTCGTGGCCGCGGGCGGCGAGGGCCTTGAGCAGGCCGCGATAATACGTGGCCGCGCCGTTCCAATAGGCGGAGACCAGGCTGGAACCGAAGAAGGCAAATCGCATCAGACCGCTTTCCGCAGCATCGGTGCTTGGAGCGCAGGTGTCAGAGAGGCGTAGATGGCGAGGAGCTCGTCGGCGCGGTGCTCGCATGTATGGCGGGCGCGGATCGCGACGAGGCCATTATCGACGAGTGACGCGGCCAAGTCGGCGTCATTGAGGACAGCACGGATGTGACGCCCCATCTCCGCGCCGTTCCGCGCCATCACAAAACAGCCCGGCGGGAATAGGTTCTCCGCATCCTCCCAGGCGGCACTGACCAGCGGAATCCCACAGGCAAGCGCCTCGAACACGCGGATGGTCGGGATGCCCGGCAAGGCGCTTGCATAAGGCCGGCGGGGCACATGGACGGTGGTGCGATAGCGGGCGAAGACCTCCGGCACTTCGTGGTTGGCGAGCCAGCCCCGATAGCGGATGCCGCGCCGCGCCAGCTCCGCTTTCGCTGCGTCGGGGTAGCGCACGCCAAACATGTCGGCAGAGAGGCCGAGCCGCTCCACCGGGTCCAGCAGGAACTCGCGAATTTCCTCGCTGCGCTCCTCGTCGCCCCAATTGCCGACCCAGACGAGGTCGCCGTCGCACCGTTCGGCCTGGCGCGGGTAGAAGACGCCGGTGTCGGCTGCCTCGTGCCAGGTCCAGACATTTTGGGCCCAACCGCGGGCTCGGTAGATCTCGCTGATCGCACCGCCGAAGGCGAGCACGCCGTCGTAGCCGGACAAGTCGAAGCGGCGCATCGCCTCCGGGTTGGTCGCGGCGCGATGATGGGTGTCGTGGAAGAACAGCAGGAAGTCACCGCCGTTCCGACGAAGTTCGCCGATGCGATTGACGAAGTCAGCCTCGTTCCACTCGTGCACAACGACCAGATCGGCGTCGGCAATGAGCGCTTCGGGGTCGTCGCCGGCGAGATCGTAGAGGCGCGGCTGCAGCGTCGGAAAGCTCCGCGCGAAGTGTTCGAACGCTTCCTCGCCGTGGTCTGCGAAGAGGTTTTCGCGGCTCCAGGCGGAGCGCGGCTCAAACACCGTTACGTCATGGCCCTTGCGCTGCAGGGATGTCACGATGCCACGCAGGAAATGCGCATTGCCGTTGTTCCAGCACGAGGCCAGCGCATGGACGAAGAAGACGATCCTCATGCCGAGGCTCTCAGGGCTGTGTCGCGAAATCTGCCGGGGCCTGCAGAGATCAGGGCAGAATAGGCGTCGAGATAGGCATCCGCCATCCGGACGGCCGTGTAGCGCTGGGCGCGCCGTCGTGCGCGCAGGCCGAGGCCGGCGGCACGGGCCGGGTCGGCAAGAAGCCCCTCCAGCGCGTCGCGAAGACCCGCTTCGTCATTCGGCTGCACGAACAGAGCAGCGCCGTCCCAGAGCTCGCGGAGTGTCGGGATGTCGCCTAGGACGAGGGCGCAGTTCGACAGCGCCGCTTCGAGCACTGCGAGGCCGAACGGCTCGTAACGCGCGGGCGAGACGAAGACGGCTGATTCCGCCATACGCATGGCGATCTCGTCGGAGGAAAGCCGGCCGAGGCAGGCGACGTTCGACGGCGTCTCCATGCTCCCGCCGTCGGGCGAGGTCGCGTCGCCGGCGACCAGTACAGGCCAGGAGAGGTCGTCCGCCGCTTTGCAGAGCGTGCCGATGTTTTTTGCCTCATCCCACAGGCGGCCGGCGGCGAAGGCCATCTGCCGCTTGGGCGCGCTGCAAAAGGCGGCGGGGTCGCGGCCATTCCAGATCACCCGCTGAGCGCGCGGCACGCCGTGCAGCGCAATGCACTCCCGGAGATAGGCTCGGGTCGGCCCAACGAGCAGATCGGCCGCGGCGATCCCGGCGGCGACCCGCCCGGAATAGCCGATCCATTCCGCCGGCAGCTCCGTCCCGCGGCAGGCCTGCCACCAGGAGCTCACGCAGGAATGGGCCACGACCACGACAGGCGCGGCGAAGGGCAGGGTGGCGTGCGAGAAGCCATTCAGATGTACGACATCCGGTTGCCGCTCCGCCTCAAGCTCCAGCAGCAGCTCGCCAGCGACCTGCAGGTCGGCTTCCGGGTCGTTCATCCATTCAAGCCGCAGATCCGTGACCGATCAGGGAGAGCCCCTTGATCTTTGCCGCCTCGCGCGTCTGGTCGGCGCTCGGTTTGCCGCCCATCACCACCAGAGTGACCTCGACGTCGCGCCTGCTTAGCTCCGCGGCGAGTTCCAGGGCATAGGTCCAGACGCCGCCGACGCTGTCGGCGCTCATCAGCACATTGCGGGGCGCGCGGGCGGGCATCACGCCGCCACCCGGTGTTCCAATGCCTGAAGCGGCAGCGGCCGCTCCTCCTGGATGTCGCTAAAGCTCACGTATTCGTCGAGATAGTAGGACACCGCGCGCTCCCAGGCCTGGTCGTCCGGCCAGCCCCACAGCTTCCGGTAATCGGGCGATCCCGGATAGGGGAAGAGCGGCACGGGGTCGTTCGCCCACACGCCGTGCGCGCGCAGCCGGTCGCGCCAATCCGCCACCATCGCCTCGTCGTCGTCCAGCATCTCAATGAGGTTAGCCTGGACGAAGGGAATGTGCTGCTTGGCGAGAATCAGCAGGTCGGCGAGCTCGTCGGTGGTCAGCTTGCAGCGCTTGTCGAGCGCATCGCGGCCCTCCGGCGTCAGGCTTTCGACGCCGCATTCGACGGAGACGCAGCCCGCCTCGCCGAGTAGCCGGATCATCTCCGGCTTCCACAGGTCGATCCGCGTCTGCACGCCGAATTTCAGGCCCTTGCCGACAAGGGCCTGCAGCAGCCGCCGGTTGGCGAGAAATATCTCGTCGATGAAATAGACGTATTCGACGCCCTGCGCGATCAGCCGGTCGATCTCGGCGATTACCAGGGTCTCGTCGCGCCGGCGATAGGCGTCGCGATAGTTCTCCTTGGCGCAAAAAGTGCAATGATAGGGGCAGCCGCGCGACGCCTCCACTTCGGCGCCCGGACCGACCGCGGGCGCCTCGAAGCGATGGTGGTGATGATGGTGGCGGCGGATCCATTCCTCGCCCCATTGAAGCGGCGGCAAATCGGTGAAGCGGGTGGCGCGCGGCCCACCCAGGACCTTCGTCCGGCCCTCGCGCCTCACCACCGTGCCGGGAATGTCGCTTCCGCCATTGGCGATCTCGACCAACGCCTCCTCGCACTCGCCCATGATTGCGAGATCGACGCCGAGCTTGTTGAAGGCGGCGCCGGGCGTGGAGGAGGCATGCGGGCCGATTGCGACCTTGATGCCGCCGATCCCGTCGAGCTCCTGGAGCATCTCCTGCGGCACGCGCAGCTCGGGCGGCGCGCACCGCCAGAACAGGTAGCTCGGCGCCGTCGTCACGACCGTCATATCGGGGCGGAACGCCCGCACCTCCGCCGCGACATCGCCATTCGACATGCCGAAAAGATGGCCGTCGACAATCTCGACATCGTGACCTGCCGCTTCGAGGAGAAGCTTGGCCGAGCCATATTCCAGCGGCAGATGCGGCTCGCGGCAGCCGAAATAGATGCTGCCCTCGAAACTCCAGGGCGGGTTGACCAGCGCGACCCTCATGCGAGCTCCCGCTCCTTCTTCAGGGGGGCGGCTGCGAATGCGGCGGCAAGCCAGGCGGAGAGCCGTTCCAGTCCGTCGCGCACGCTCACCTCGGCGCGCCACCCAGCGGCCCTGGACAGGGCGTCGGTGTTCGACACGTACCAGGGCTGGTCGCCGGGCCGCCATTGATCGAAGCTGACCAGCGGCGTTTTGCCGGTGATCTCCTCGACCAGCCCCAGGAGCTCGCGCAGGCTGAGCGTGTTGTTAGGGCCGCCGCCAAGGTTGAAGGCGCGGCCGGCCATCGCGTCGATGCGATCGATGCCGAGCAGGTAGGCGTTAACGGCGTCGTCGACATAGAGGACGTCGCGGACCTGGTAGCCGTCGCCGTAGATGGTGATCGGCCGCCCTGTCAGCGCCGAGATGAGGAAATGCGCCACCCAGCCCTGGTCCTCGGTGCCGAACTGGCGCGGCCCGTAAAGGCAGCTCATGCGGAAGACCGCGGTCCTCAGCCCGAAGACGCGGGCGTAATCGAGCACATATTGGTCGGCTACGCCCTTCGAGCAGCCGTAGGGGCTGTAGAAGGAAAGGGGCGTCGCTTCGTCGAGGCCGTGCGCGAAGGCGGGATCGCTGGGCGCATAGCGCTCGCCATGCTGGACCATGGCTTCATGCGGCATGAGCTTGCCGTAGACCTTGTTGGTTGAGGCGAAGAGCACGGGCGCCTCCGGCGCCACGGCGCGGACGGCTTCCAATACGTTCAAGGTGCCGCGGGCGTTCACCTCGAAGTCGTCCAGGGGATCCGCGACGCTGGTGGTCACCGCCACCTGAGCGGCAAGGTGCACGACAGCCTTGGAGCCGCGTAGCGCTTCCCGGAGCCGCTCTGCGTCGCGGATGTCGGCGCGCATAGCGTGAACACGTTGCGGGTGGCGCTCTCGCAACCAAGCGAGGTTCTCCTCGACCCGCGGACGCGTCAGGCTGTCGAAGACCAGAACGTCCTGGCCGCGGGTAGCCAGCGCGTCGGCGATGTTGCTTCCGAGGAAGCCGGCGCCGCCGGTAATGACGACGCGGGAAGCGGAGCGGATTTGGGTCGGTGCCAGGCGGACGATCTTCTGCGGGCCGGCGCCGCCGCCCTCGCCAGTGTTCTTCATCACGCCACAAGCCCCCGCTTGGACAATTCCTCCGTCGCCTCGTCGACGGCATCGATGGCGATCTCGCCGGACAGCCACTCGGCGAGCTCGGCAATACCGTCCTCGAACCGAACCTTCGGCTCGAAGCCGAGGAGGTTGCGGGCGAGAGAAATGTCGGCGAAGCAATGGCGGATGTCGCCGGCGCGGTATTTGCCGGTGACGTGCGGCGTCAGCTGACGTTTGCCCGTCGCCGCGGCGAGCACCTGGGCGACTTCCAGCACCGTGCGGCTCTCGCCGGAGCCGATATTGATGACCTGGCCGGCGGCGGCCGGCGTTTCCAATGCCAGCCTGCAGGCGCGCGCGACGTCGGTGACGTGCACGAAATCGCGGCGCTGGTTGCCGTCCTCGAAAACCATCGGCGGGCGATCGTTGAGGAGGCGCGAGCCGAAAATAGCGAGCACGCCGGTATAGGGGTTGGAGAGCGCCTGGTGCGGGCCGTAAACGTTGAAGAAGCGCAGCGCGACGACGGACCGGTCGTAAGCGCGGCCGAAAATCAGGCCCATGCGCTCCTGATTGTATTTGTTGAGGGCATAGATGGAGGAGAGCGACGGGCGCTTCGATTCCGGCGTCGGCACCGGCTCTAGCTCCGCGCCGTCGGGCAGGCGGAGCTCCCAGTGGCCGGCCTTCAGTTGCTCGACGGGACGCTCTCCGGGCTCGACCAGCCGGTCGCCGGCGCGGGCGAGGCCTTCGCCATAGATGCTCATGGACGACGCCACGAGGAGCCGGCGCGCCTGCGGCCGCTCGATCAGTTCTTCCAGGAGGATGGCAGTGCCGAGGTCGTTGACTGCGGTGTAGTGCTCGATCTGATACATGCTCTGGCCGACGCCGACCGCGGCGGCGAGGTGGCAGACGGTATCGACGCCGCTCAGCGCTTGACGCAGCCTGTTGCGGTCTCTGATGTCGCCGACCAGAAGCTCGGCATCCTGATGAAGGTAGGCGGGGCGCTCACCACCGCTGTGCACCTGCGGGTCGAGATTATCGAGAATCCGCACCCGGTATCCGGCGCGCAAAAGCTCCTCTGCGAGGTGCGCTCCAATGAAGCCGGCGCCCCCGATGATGAGTGCTGTCTCGATCACTTCGGACCCCCAAACGACCCGTCAAAAACGCCTCAATTCCGCGTGTGGTTCCACTGCCGGCAAAGCAAAATTCATAATCGGGCCGCGACTCTAGCCTAACGCAGCGGCAAAATCCCCCTCCCGCTTAATGAAAATTCCGGCCTTTCGGCAGGACCTTAGCGGCACTGAGGGCGCCGCGGAACTCCTCAACCAGCTCCGGCTCGGCGGCGAGCAGGCGCGTCATGCGGGAGCTGGATTTGACCTTCTGGCGGTGCTCGTCGACCGGGCGGCGGACCTCGTCGGCGCGGGCCAGCCCGTGCGAGCCGAGCGGGTCGGCAGAGAGCCTCGCCAGAAGCGGGCTGAGGTCTTCCAGCCGCTCCGCCACGACATGGATGACGCCTTGCTCCGATTGCATGCGGCCGGTGACCTGGAGCAGGCGAGCGCCGAGCACGATGCCGCGGTAGCGCTCGAAGATTTTCGGCCAGACGATGATGTTGGCGACGCCCGTCTCGTCCTCCAGCGTGGCGAAGATGACGCCCGTGCGCCGTGCCGGGCCGCTGGCGCACGAGGACCAGGCCGGCGACGGACAGCTTTCGGCCGGTTGGCAGAGCCGGCAATCGGCCCGCTTCCACGATGGAACGGGCTTTCAATTCGGCACGCAGGAACGAGACCGGATGCGCTTTCAGGGAGAGGGACAAGCGAGCGATAGTCGTTGACGACATGCTCGCCCGGCGGCATCTGCGGCAGCGTCACCTCTTCCTCGCGCCTGAGGTCTTCGGCGGCATCGGCGAAGAGCGGCAGGCGCTCGGCCGCCGCTGCCGGATCGAGCGCGCGCACCTCCCACAGCGCCGCGCGGCGATCGAGGCCGATGGAGCGGAAGGCATCCGCCTCGGCAAGCCGCTCCAGGGCGGCGCGCGAGATGCCGGCGCGCAGCCAGAGATCGCGAACGCTCCGATATGGCTTTTCGCGCGCGGCCATGAGGAGTGCGGCGTCCGCCTCGCGCAACCCCTTGATCTGGCGCAAGCCGAGCCGCACGGCGTAACGCGTGCGGATCGCCCGGGCCTGTTCCTGGTGGCGGGGGTGGAGTGCGGCCCCGCGCGGGGGGGCGGCTTTCTTCCAGCGTCGAATCCCAGTCGGAAAAATTGATGTCGACCTCGCGCACCTCGACGCCGTGCTCGCGCGGCGTCGCGGACGAGCTGGGCCGGGGCGTAAAAGCCCATGGGCTGCGCATTGAGCAGGGCAGCGCAGAAGACGTCGGGGTAGTGGCACTTGATCCAGGCGGAGGCGTAGACGAGCAGCGCGAAGCTCGCCGCGTGGCTTTCCGGAAAGCCGTATTCGCCAAAGCCCTCGATCTGGCTGAAGCAGCGCTCGGCGAAGCTCGCGCTCGTAGCCGCGCGCCACCATGCCCTCGATCATCTTGGTCTTGAACAGTCCGGATCGTGCCGACGCGGCGGAAGGTGGCCATGGCGCGGCGCAGCCGGTCGGCTTCGCCGCGGCTCGAATTTCGCCGCCACGATGGCGATCTGCATCGCCTGCTCCTGGAAGAGCGGCACGCCGAGCGTCTTGCCGAGCACTTTTTCCAGCTCGTCCGCCGGACCGTGCGCCGGGTCGGGCCTTGGATAGACGACCTTCTCCAGGCCCTGCCGGCGGCGGAGATAGGGATGCACCATGTCGCCCTGGATCGGGCCGGGGCGGACGATCGCCACCTCGATGACGAGATCGTAGAAGGTGCGCGGCCTGAGCCGCGGCAGCATCGTCATCTGCGCGCGGCTCTCGATCTGGAAGACGCCGATCGTGTCGGCGCGGCAGATCATGTCGTAGACTTGCCGGATCCTCGGCCGGGATCGTGGCGAGGCCGAGCTTTTCGCCGTAATGCGCCGTCGAGGAGCTCGAAGCCACTTGCTTCAGGCCGGTCAGCATGCCGAGCGCCAGCACGTCGATCTTCAGCATCTTCAGCGCGTCGAGATCGTCCTTGTCCCATTCGATGATGTTGCGGCCGTCCATCGCCGAATGGAGGATCGGCACGACCTCGTCGAGGCGGCTCCGGGTGATGACGAAAGCCGCCGACATGCTGCGAGAGGTGGCGCGGGAAGCCGATGATCTCGCGCGACAGCTCCAGCACCTGGCCGATGCGGCGCTCGGCCGGATCGAGCCCGGCGCGGCGGGCATCGGCGCCGTCGACGCCGGCATTCGACCAGCCCCAGACATTGCCGGCGAGCGCGCCGACCGCGTCCTCGGAGAGGCCGAAGGCCTTGCCGACCTCGCGCGCGGCCGAGCGCGAGCGGTAGGTGATGACGGTGGCGGCGATGCCGGCATGCTCGCGGCCGTATTTCTCGAAGACGTACTGGATCACCTCCTCGCGCCGCTCGTGCTCGAAATCGACGTCGATGTCGGGCGGCTCGTTGCGCTCGCGGCGAGATGAAGCGCTCGAAGAGGAGGTCGCCGCGCGCCGGGTTCGACGTCGGTGATCCTGAGGCAATAGCAGACGGCGGAATTGGCCGCCGAGCCGCGCCCCTGGCAGAGAATGCCGAGCGTGCGGGCGAAGCGCATGATGTCGCGGACGGTGAGGAAATAGGGCTCGTATTTGAGGTCCTTGATGATCGCGAGCTCGTGCTCGATCGTCGCTCTCGACGTTGTCCGGCACGCCGTCCGGATAGCGCTCCGCCGCACCTTCCCAGGTAAGCCGCACCAGCTCGTCGAAAGGAGTGGCGCTGCTCGCCGGCCGATTCCAGGGGATAATCGTATTGCAGCTCGTCGAGCGAGAAGGCGAGCCGCTCCAAGACGGCGAGCGTTTCGCGCGATCGCCTCCGGGATGTCGGCGAAGAGCCGCGCCATCTCCGCCGGCGCTCTTCATGTGCCGCTCGGCATTCGCTTCCAGCAGCCGGCCGGCGGTCTCCAAGCGTGACGTGCTCGCGCACGCAGGAGAGCACGTCCTGCAACCGGCGGCGCTCCGGCGCGTGGTAGAGCACGTCGCCAAGCGCGACGAGCGGGGATTTTGAGGCGGCCGGCGATGGCGGCGAGCTCGGCCAGGCGGCGGCGATCGTCGCCGTGATAGCGGCAGGCGGCGCCGAGCCGCACCGCGCCGGGAAATGTCTCGGCCAGCGCAGCCAGCGTCGTTCTCCAGCGCCGTGTCGATATGGGCCGCCCGGCAGCACCGCAAGCTCCAGGCCCTTTCCCCATTCCAGGAGGTCGGCGAGGTCGAGATGGCATTCGCCCTTCTTGGCCCGGAGATTGCCGGTGGTGAGCAGCCGGCAGAGGCGGCCATAGGCGGCGCGGTCGGGCACCCAGGCGGCGATATCGGGCGTGCCGTCGCGGAAGACGAGGCGGCAGCCGACGGCATAGCGCGCGCCGGTCTGTCTTGCCGCGAGATGGCCGCGCACGACGCCGGCCAGGGTGTTGCGGTCGGCGATGGCAAAGCCGGCGAGGCCGAGCACGGCGGCGGCGGCGGCGAGCTCCTCCGGGTGCGAAGCGCCGCGCAGGAAAGAAAAATTCGAGGCGGCGAGGAGCTCGGCGTATTGCGGCCAACCGCTCGGCGGGCGCACCCGCTCGCTGCCTGATGCCACATCTGCCGATCCGCTCGGACTGAGCGGCGGCCGTCGGCTGGAAGGCGGCTTTTCGGGCATGAGTCGGCCTGCTGCGGCAGACCACCGCCGCGCTTGTTTGCGTGCCGCCGGGTTAGGTGTTCTTATTATGTTCTAGACCAGAGAGTCAATCGAAGCCCCTTATCAGCCATCCCAATCGGCCTTCAGGCTTATCAAGCAGTTCGACGACGCGGACGGCATAGTCGCCAACAGCCGTTCATCCCAGGTTCAGAGGAGTCCTGTCAGCCGCCGCTCAAATGGGGTGGGGTATACGACATGGGCGCCATGGGAGCGCAGGTGTCCGATCTGTGCAGACAAGCGATTTCGCAGGCGATTCAGCAAGCCGCCGCGAGCGGCGACACGCTATTCGTCGCCAGCGTCGCGAAAACGATCGCGATCCGGCACGGCGGCTCGCCAAAGGAAATTGCCGACCAGCTCACGGAAGCCGGCATCAAGGCCGGGTTGACCATGCGGTTTGGCTCACCGAAGTAACGGGGCCAGGCTTTTGTCTTCTGCGCCCAGGCCCAGTGCGTTCCGACAGGTGAGGCGGCCGAGTCGCAAGGCCAATCTGCCGCAACCGTGCTTTGCTGCGCCGGCCTCGCTGAGAAATAATGTAACATCCGCCAAGGAACGGCCCGCGAGCTGCGTCTCATGGGGCAGATGTTGCAATCGACCGACGACAGCGAGCTTGCGGCCCAGGCGGTCCGCGGCGACCGGGAGGCGTTCCGTCGCCTGCTGGAGCGGCATTACGACCTGATCTACCGGATCGCCTACCGCTATCTCGGCTCCGCCGCCGACGCCGAGGACATCGCCCAGGACGTCTGTCTCACACTGGTGGCGAAGCTGGGGCATTTCTCCAGCCGCAGCCGCTTCTCCACTTGGCTGACCAGCATCGTCGATCAACCAATGCCGCGACCTTCTCAGGCGGCGAAGATCGTCGCAGACCCTGGTGGAGAGATACGGTTTCCAGCGCACGCTGGAGGAGGGGGACCAGGAGGACGAGCGCAAGCGCGCCGCCTGGCTGCAGGACGCCTTGGCAAGCCTGGAGCCGAGCCTCAGGGAGACCGTGCTCCTGGTCGTCGCCGAAGATTTTTCGCATGCAGAGGCCGCCGAGGCGCTCGGCTGCTCGGAAGGAACCATCTCGTGGCGCATGCACAAAGTCAAAGAGCGGCTGCGCGCTCGCAGGAACGATGACGATGGATGAGCTCGACAGGCTGAAGGCAGCATTCAAGTCTGAGGCGCCGGTTCTGCCACGGCGCGACGCCAAGGAGGCAGCCCTGGCTGCCGCCATGCGCGCCTTCGACGCAAAAAATCTGCCCGCCCGCCAAGGAACCGG
Source organism: uncultured Alphaproteobacteria bacterium (assembly GCA_963846475.1). Taxonomy (GTDB): domain Bacteria; phylum Pseudomonadota; class Alphaproteobacteria; order Rhizobiales; family Afifellaceae; genus DASWJZ01. The sequence continues at coordinate 2,807,252 of CAWJVZ010000004.1, forward strand.
CTTCGCCGCCCGTCTCAGGATCGCAGCATCCGCTGCGCTTGAACTCCTGACGGGAAAACGCCCCATGAGAATGACCCATGCCTTGGCAGGCGGCGCCAGCCTGCTCGTGTTGACGCTCGCCGTGATGACGGCGGCGAACCTGCAATATTTCGACGCGCTTCCTTCCCGCGACGTGCAGCCGATCGGCGGCACCGGCCAGGTCTTGCGCGACCTCACCGCCGCGACGGAAGCGGAGACCGAGGAGCTGGCAAGGCCCGCCGCCGCCGAACCGGCGCGCGACGAGGTGCAGCAGAACGCTGCCGCGGAAGTGGACGTGCTGGCCGAAACCGCGGCCGAATCCTTTCAGGACCGGCAGGCGGTCGCGGCGCTGCCGGCGAGCCCGCCCGCGGCAATGGCAGAGGCGCATCGCAGCGCCGGCGCGCCGGCGCCCATGGCGCTGCAGGCGCCGGGCTTTGAGGCCGATGCCGTGGCCCAGCCAGGCTATCACGACCAGGGCCGCGACCAGTTCGAGGACATCGACACCAACCCGCTCAAGGTGACAGCGGAGGAGCCGGTCTCGACCTTCTCCATCGACGTCGACACGGCGTCCTATTCCTTCGTGCGCGCTTCGCTGAACAACGGCGTGCTGCCGCAGGAGGACGCTGTCCGGGTGGAGGAGCTCGATCAATTATTTCCCCTACGACTATGCGGGGCCGGAGAGCCGCGAAGAGCCGTTCAAGGCGAGCGTCTCGGTGCTGCGAGACGCCGTGGAATGCGGCCACAAAGCTCGTCCACATCGGCATCAAGGGATTTGAGATCGCTGCCGGCCGAACGGCCGAAATCGAACCTCGTCTTCCTGATCGACACTTCGGGCTCGATGGACGAGCCGAACAAGCTGCCGCTCCTGATCAATTCGCTGAAGCTGCTCGTCGACGGCCTCGGCCCCAACGACACGGTGTCGATCGTCACCTATGCCGGCAGCGCCGGGACCGTGCTGGAGCCGACCAAGGCCTCCGACAAGGCGAAGATCGTCGCGGCGCTGGAAAACCTTTGGGCCGGCGGCTCGACGGCGGGGGCGGAAGGCATCCGCCAAGCCTACCAGCTCGCCGAACGGAATTTCGATCCGGCCGGCGTGAACCGCGTGATGCTCGCCACCGACGGCGACTTCAATGTCGGCATCACCGACACGGAGGAGCTGAAGAGCTTCGTCGAGCGTCGAGCGCGAGACCGGCATTTTCCTGTCCGTGCTCGGCTTCGGCCGGGGCAATTACAACGACGAGCTGATGCAGGTGCTCGCCCAGAACGGCAACGGCTCGGCTGCCTATATCGACACGCTGAACGAGGCGCGGAAGGTGCTGGTGGAAGAGGCGGGCTCGACGATGTTCCCGATCGCCAAGGACGTAAAGATCCAGGTGGAGTTCAATCCGGCCGCTGTCTCCGAATACCGGCTGATCGGCTACGAGACGCGCATGCTCAACCGCGAGGATTTCAACAACGACCGGGTCGATGCCGGCGAGATCGGCTCCGGCCATACGGTGACGGCACTCTACGAGATCACGCCGAACGGCAGCCCGGCGGAGCTGGTCGACGACCTCCGCTATCAGGGGCCGGACGCGGACGGCCCGCCGCCCGGGACGGCGGCGGAGGTCGGAGCCGGCGAATACGGCTTCCTCAAGATCCGCTACAAGCTGCCGGACAGCGACACGAGCCGCCTGATCGAGACGCCGATCCGCACAGGCGAGGCCGGCGTCGGGCGACAGCGAGCCCGCGAAGCGCGCTTCGCCGCTTCGGTCGCTGCCTTCGGCCAGATCCTTCGGGGCGGCCAATACACCGGGGATTTTGGCTACGACGACGTGATCGCCCTCGCGCAGGCCAGCAAGGGCGGCGACGAGTTCGGCTACCGGAGCGAGTTCGTCAACCTGGTGCGGCTCGCCAAGTCGGCCGCTGCGATGGAGCGCCAGCAGCCTTAGGGCTCCATCCGGGGTTATTCGGGGCAGGCGGGCTTCCCGCCTGCTTCGCATTCCGCGCCGCTCGCGCGCGGCTGCCGCGCGGCTGCCGCGCGCGATGTTCGGGTGAAGGAATTCCCATATGGTCCCGTTGACATTCGGTTTTCCGGAGAAATCCTCGATGCCGAACAATGTCGAACATGCGCATGCTCTATAACGAGCAAGCGCCGAACGGATCAGAGCAGGGCATCCTCGCACCGCTTGCTCGGCTGCGGTTCGGTTCGGCAGCTTGAAATCCCCCAGCGGGCAGGCGAAATGTCGCTGATGCCCGAAAATTCCCGCAAGCCGGCCGCCCGGCAGCCCATCAAGGCCGGCGACCATCTCATCCTGGTCGACGGATCCGGCTTCGTCTTCCGCGCCTTCTTCGCCGTGCAGACGGCGCAGCGGATGTCGCGGCGCGACGGTCTGCCGACCGGCGCCGTGCTCGTCTTCTGCAACATGATCTGGAAGCTCCTGCAGGAAGGGCCGACGCCGGAGCCGGGCGACGAGCCGACGCATTTCGCCGTAATCTTCGACTATTCCGCCAAGACGTTCCGCAACGAGATCTACACGGATTACAAGGCGCACCGGCCGGAGCCGCCCTCCGACCTCGTCCCGCAATTCGGCCTCATCCGCCAGGCGAGCCGGGCGTTCAACCTCGCCACGATCGAGCAGGAGGGCTGGGAAGCCGACGACATCATCGCGACCTACGCCATAGAGGCGAACAAGTTTGGCGCCAGCGTCACCATCGTCTCCTCCGACAAGGATCTCATGCAGATCGTCCGGCCGGGCATCACCATGGTCGACACGATGCGCGACCAGATCATGGACGCAGCCTACGTGCGCGAGAAATTCGGCGTCGGCCCGGAGAAGATGATCGACCTGCAGGCGCTCTGCGGGGATTCCACCGACAACGTGCCGGGCGTGCCCGGCATCGGGCCCAAGACGGCGGCGCAGCTCCTGGACGAGTTCGGCGACCTGGAGACGCTGCTCGCCCGCGCGCACGAGATCAAGCAGCCGAAGCGGCGCGAGAACCTCATCCAGTTCGCCGAGCAGGCGCGCATCTCGCGCAAGCTCGTCGAACTCTGCTGCGAGGTGCCGGTCGAGGTCCCGCTCGACGATCTGGCCGTGGAGCCGGTCGACGCCGCGCAGGCGGTCGGCTTTTTCAAGGCGATGGAGTTCAACGCGCTGACCAAGCGGGTGTCGGAGAAGATCGGCGCCGACCCGGATGCGATCGAGCCGCTCGACCTCGTCATCGAAGGCTGGCCGCCGGAGGGAGGGCTCCCGGCCCACGGCCCGGACATGAACGCGCCGCCCCGCCGTGAGGCGAGCGGGCCACCTGGCCCGGAGGAGCTGAAGGCGAAAGCCGGCGCGGGCCCGTCCGTGGCGGCGCTCGGCACGCCGCACGATCTCGTCGAAGCGCGCAAGAAAGCCGCCTGCGGCCCAAAGATCGATGTGGGAAAGTATCATGGCGTGCGCCGCATCGAGGACCTGGAGCGTTGGGTCGCCGCGGCGCGCGCCAGTGGGCTCGTCGCGCTCGACACGGAGACCACCAGCCTTGACCCGATGCAGGCGGAGCTCTGCGGGATTGCCTTGGCGCTGGAGCCGGGCTTCGCCTGCTACATCCCGCTTGGCCACCGCTCCGGGGACGACGACATTTTTGGCGGCGGTCTCGAGAAGGATCAGGTTCCGATTGACGCGGCGCTCGCAGCCTTGAAGCCGCTGCTGGAGGATCCCGCCGTCCTGAAGATCGGCCAGAACGTCAAGCTCGACTGGCTGGTCCTGCGCCGCCACGGCATAGAGGTCGGCCCCCTCGACGACACCATGCTCATGTCCTACGCGCTCGACGCCGGCGCCCGCCCCGGCCACGGCATGGAAGGCCTCTGCAAGGACATCCTGGAGCACGACCTCATCGATCCGAAGTCGGTGACCGGGAGCGGAAGGGACAAGGTCGCGTTCGAAAACGTGCCTTCCGAGCGGGCCGCACCCTTTGCTGCTGAGAGGGCCGACGTGCGGCTGCGGCTGTGGAGCGTGCTGAAGCCGCGGCTTGCCGCCGAGCGCGTCACCCGCGTCTATGAGCGGCTGGAACGGCCGATGGTGCCGGTGCTCGGCCGCATGGAGCGGCGCGGCATCAAGGTCGACCGGCAGATTCTCTCCCGCCTGTCCGGCAGCTTCGCGCAAGAGGCCGCGGCCGTCGAAGCCGAGATCTTTGAGATGGCCGGCGGCAGCTTCAACATCGGCTCGACCAAACAGCTCGGCGACATCCTCTATGGCAAGCTCGGGCTGGCCGGCGGCCGCAAGACCAAGACGGGCGCCTGGTCGACCGACGTAAAAGTGCTCGACGAGCTCGCCGAGGAGGGCGTGCCGATCGCCCGAAAAATCGTCGAATGGCGGCAGCTCACCAAGCTGAAGTCCACCTATACCGACGCGTTGCCCGGCTACATCAACCCGGAGACGGGCCGCGTCCACACCGACTATTCGCTGGCCTCGACCTCGACCGGCCGGCTGTCGTCGTCCGAGCCGAACCTGCAGAACATCCCGATCCGCACCGAGGAGGGCCGTGCCATCCGCCGCGCCTTTATCGCCGAGGACGGCTACAAGCTGGTTTCCGCCGACTACAGCCAGATTGAGCTCCGCGTGCTCGCCCATATCGCCGACATCCCGCAGCTCCGCCGCGCCTTCGCCGACGGCCTCGATATCCACGCCATGACTGCATCCGAGATGTTCGGGGTGCCGGTGGAGGGCATGGACCCGTCGGTGCGGCGGCGCGCCAAGGCCATCAACTTCGGGATCATCTACGGCATCTCGGCTTTCGGCCTGGCAAGCCAGCTGGGCATTCCGCGCGGCGAGGCGGGCGACTACATCGCCCGCTATTTCGAGCGCTTTCCCGGCATCCGCGGCTACATGGACGACACAAAACGCTTCGCCCGCGAGCACCTCTATGTCGAGACGCTGTTCGGGCGCCGCGCGCACTACCCCGACATCCGCTCGTCGCAGCCGAACCTTCGCTCGTTCCAGGAGCGCGCCGCCATCAATGCGCCCATCCAGGGCACGGCCGCCGACATCATCCGGCGCGCCATGATGCGCATTGAGGATGCGCTCGACGAGGCGGGCCTCAACGCCCGCATGCTGCTGCAGGTGCACGACGAGCTGGTCTTCGAGGTGCCTGACGAGGAGGTGGACGCCACGCTGCCGGTGATCAAGCGCGTGATGGAGAACGCCGCCGAGCCGGCGGTAAAGCTTCGCGTTCCCTTGCACGTCGACGCCCGTGCCGCCGACAACTGGGACGACGCGCATTGAGCAGCTGCCGAGCGCCGGGCCGGGCATGATCCTGTTCCCCGCCATCGACCTGAAGGACGGCCAGTGCGTGCGCCTGAAGAAAGGCGCCATGGACCAGGCGACGATCTACAATTCCGACCCGGCGGCGCAGGCGCGCGAGTTCATGGAGATCGGGTTTCCATGGCTGCATGTCGTCGACCTCGACGGCGCCTTCGCCGGAACATCCCGCAACGGGGCGGCCGTGGATGCGATCCTCGCCTCGGTCGGCGGCAGGATGAAGCTGCAGCTCGGCGGCGGCATCCGCGATCACGCCGCCATCGAAGCCTGGCTGGAGAAGGGCATCGACCGGGTGATCCTCGGCACGGCGGCCGTCCGCAATCCGGATCTCGTGCGGCAGGCGGCGCGCAACAATCCGGGGCGGATCGCCGTCGGCATCGACGCGCGAGCCGGCAAGGTCGCGGTCGAGGGCTGGGCCGAGACGTCGGACATGGACGCCGTCGAGCTTGCCCGCGCCTTCGAGGATGCCGGCGTGGCGGCAATCGTCTATACGGACATCGACCGCGACGGCATCCTGGCGGGCATCAACTGGGGGGCGACGATCGCGCTCGCCGATGCGATCTCCATTCCGGTCATCGCCTCGGGCGGGCTGGCCTCCATGGCCGACGTCGAGCGGCTGACCCGGCCCGACGCCGCCAAGCTTGAAGGAGCGATCACCGGGCGCGCGCTCTACGACGGGCACATCGATCCGAAGGCGGCGCTGGAGCAACTTTCCCGTAAGTGATTCCTACGACTCGCTTTTTAGCGACCGTCAACAGAAAATGCGCACACTCCCGGGGTTTTCCTTGATATTCTCTGTATGTTCTACTACATAACAACCAAGTGGATTGGGGGTTCCCGGTCGGCGCTAGGCCTCGGAGTATTCCGGGGCCTTTCGCTTAGGGGAAGACGCGGAGACCCTGCGAGCCTCGACGGTCGCCTGGAAGGCGGCAGATCTTCTTCCGAATCACGTCGAATGCGCGGTTTGCCTGTTCAGGACGGAGGATGCTGAGACCGATCGGTCTAGCCGTCAAATCAGCAATCTGCATTCCGGAGGAGTTTGCCCGTTTATCCACGAACCGTATCTGGAAATTGGGGAGAGGGTGCCGAAAGGTGTTTGCGCCACCTGTAATTCGAAAGAATTCCAGCTCGAGGTCCTTGTCCTCTTTCTCTCCACGGCGTTCGAAAATGCAATGCGTACTTCGATCTGCTTGGTTTTGTGTCGCCAAATAACGAAAAGATTTCTCCAGACAGAACTGCAGAGCAAGTGAGTATGGGTTGTCCTGAAACAGGTACTCGTCGCGAAGTTTCCTCTTATCAATGACTGACGCAATGATCTGGAACCTGGCCCTGCGAAGTGCCTCCGTTAAGTCGTCCATGAATTCCTCTCGTCGCTCGCGATCAACGAGGCACTCGAACGGATGTTGCTGCTTCCGGATCTCCCTTTCGTGAAGAATGATAGCGTCATGCCCGAAATGTTTGAATTTGAGCGCCTGGAACAGCGGAACGACGCTCTTCATGTACCTGTCTCTCCTAAAGACGCATAAACTTAAGACAAAGACCGGGTACTGGATCGAAGTGGAGGAGGCTGTGGTCGCCGCTCTCGTCGGCGTAGATGACAAAATCGCTGAACAGGTCCATAGACGCCTCGCTGATCAACCGGCTTAAGATACACCATTGTTGAAAGCTGGTGTGATTCCCTGCCTGGACCTGAAGGACGGTCGCCTTGGGCGGATCGACGCGAAGTCGGCGCTGGCACTCCTGTGGCGCCTTCGACAGCCGCGTGACGATCGGCTAAGCTCTGCCGATGAACGTCCACCCCTCAGCACCTACCGATCCCGACGCGTTCCTCCGCTGGAACCTTGGCCGCGAGGGCAAGCGCGAGCTCGTCAACGGGAGGGTCGTCGAATACGTGATCAACGTTACACGAGCGCATGTGCGAATCGTAACGCGGCTGCTGATCGAGCTTGCATCCAAACTCGATCCGAAACGCTTCGAAGCCTACGCCGTCGACATCGGACTCAAGACTCCGGATGGAGTGCGATATCCTGATCTCGTCGTCGACGTGGCAGGTGGGGATGGCAAAGACCTAGCTGTCACCGCACCAGTTCTGGTGTGCGAGGTGCTCTCGCCGTCCTCAATCGTCCGAGATTTTGTGGAGAAGCAACGCGACTACACAGGCATTCCGTCGCTCCGATCCTATCTGGTTTTGTCGCAGGACGAACCTCGGGCTTGGCTTTGGTCTCGCACCGACGCCGGCTGGGCGGGCCCGGATACGATCGAGGGGCTCGACGGAATCATCGATGTCCCTGCCCTGTCGGTTGCGATCCCTCTCTCGTCGATCTATCCGAGCCAGCGCCGCGCTTGAGCGTCGCCACATGCAAATCGTTCTTGTGCACGCCGACGGGCGGATCGATGCGACGGCGGCTCTTCCGATGCTGAAGGGAGCTTCGACAGCCGCGTGACGATCGGCTTGGAACCTTGGCCGCGAGGGCAAGCGCGAGCTGGTCAATGGAAAGATCGTGGAGACGATCGGGGCAAATTGGGGCCATGCCCGGAAAGTACGACAGCTGGCGCGGGTGTTGGAGGACAGTCTCGATCCTGCTCGCTTCGAAGTAGCCACCAACGACATCGGCGTCGCGACCAGCGCAGGTGTGCGCTATCCGGACCTCCTTGTCGATCGAGCAGGAAACGATCCCCGCATCCTCGCAGCCACGGCACTGGTGCTTATCGTGGAGGTTTTGTCCCCTTCGTCCCACGCCATCGATATTGTCGAAAAGGCAGCAGAATACACCGGCATGCCCACGCTGCAGGCGTACCTTGTCCTCTCTCAGGAAGAGGTAAGGGCATGGTTGTGGCTGCGTGAAGCGGATGGCTGGACCGGGCCGAAATCGATCGTCGACAGGGATGGCGTGATCGAGATTCCGGAGATTTCGCTCAATCTGTCGCTTGGCCGCCTGTATCGGACCTGACCTCCACACCTGTCACGACCTCATGACGCTGAAAGCTCGGGTGATCCCCTGCTCGGGTGAAGGACGGCCGCACCGTCAAGAGCATGAACTTCGACGTGCGCGTTGCCGGCGATCCATGGCCGAACATCGAGCGGCTGACCCGCCCCGACGCCGCGAAGCTCGAAGGGCCAAACGGGCCGGGTCCTTTACGACGGCCGGATCGATGCGAAGGCGGCCTTAGCTCTGCTGAACGGCGCTTCGACAGGCGCCTCCGCGTGAACTATGCTGGAGCCATGAACGTCCACCCGACCGCGCCGACCGATCCCGATGCATTCCTTCGATGGAACGAAGGCCGCGAGGGCAAGCGGGAGCTGGTCAACGGAAGGGTCATCGAGATGATGACGGGCGGTTCGCGCGGCCACGCCATCCTGGTAAGCGAGCTGGCGGCCGTCCTCCGCGCGAGCGTGGACCGATCCAAGTTCCTGGTTCTGACCAGCGACCTCGGGGTGCGCACTCCGGCCGGAATTCGCTATCCAGACATCGTCATGGAAACGAAAGGCGGCAGCAACAGGGACCTCGCGGCGACCGGGCCCATCCTGATCGCGGAAGTCCTCTCGCCGTCTTCTCTGGCGCGGGATACGGTCGAGAAGTCCGCCGAGTATACCGCCCTTCCGGGACTGCTGAACTACCTTGTGCTCGCGCAAGAGGAGCCACGGGTGTGGGTATGGTCCCGATTGACGCACGGATGGAGCGGTCCGGAGATGACAGAGGGGAGCGACGGCGTCGTTGAGCTTGGGCTGTTGCAGATCTCGATACCGCTTCAAGTCCTCTACGCGGACCTGCTTCCCGGTTGACTAGCCGCCAAGCCGAAAAACGAGATGACGCTGAAAGCCCGGGTGATCCCCTGCCTCGACGTGAAGGACGGCCGCGTCGTCAAGGGCGTGAACTTCGTCGATCTCCGCGATGCCGGCGATCCGGTCGAGGCCGCCAAGGCCTATGACGCGGCGGGCGCCGACGAGCTCTGCTTCCTCGACATCACGGCAAGCCACGAGAACCGCGGCACGCTGCTCGATGTCGTCCGCCGCACCGCCGAGCAGTGTTTCATGCCGGTCACCGTCGGCGGCGGCGTGCGCGCCGTGGAAGACATCCGCAACCTGCTGCTCGCCGGGGCCGACAAGGTGTCGATCAACACGGCGGCGGTGAGCGACCGTTTTCTGGTGGCGCGGGCGGCCGAAAAATTCGGCGACCAGTGCATCGTCGTGGCGATCGATGCGCGCCGCGTCTCGGCGGAGAGCGGGCGCCCCCGCTGGGAAATTTTTACGCATGGCGGGCGGCGGCCGACGGGCCTGGACGCGATCGACTATGCGCGCGAGGTGGTGTCGCTCGGGGCGGGAGAAATCCTGCTCACCTCGATGGACCGCGACGGGACGAAACTCGGCTTCGACATAGATCTGACCCGCGCCGTCGCCGACGCCGTGCGGGTGCCGGTGATCGCGTCGGGGGGCGTCGGCACGCTCGACCACCTTGTCGCCGGCGTCCGCGACGGCCATGCCAGCGCGGTGCTGGCCGCCTCGATCTTCCATTTCGGCACCTTCACGGTCGCCGAGGCGAAGGCGCATATGACCAAAGCAGGGATACACGTGCGGCGCGTTTCGGCCTAAGAAGGCGGCCGGAGGAGAGCCAGCGCCGATGCCGGAGTTTACGCTTGAGGAGCTGGCGGAGATCGTCGCAATGCGCGCCGCTTCGGGCGATCCCACCTCCTACACTGCAAAGCTCGCCGGCAAGGGTATCGCCGCCTGCGCCCAGAAACTCGGGGAAGAGGCGGTGGAAGCGGCGATCGCCGCGGTGAGCAGGGACGACGAGGGGCTCAAGCGCGAAGCGGCGGACGTGCTCTACCACTTGCTCGTGCTGTTGCACGTGTCGGGCGTTTCCTTCGCCGACGTAAAGGCCGAGTTGCAGCGCCGGACGGCGCAAACCGGGCTTGCTGAGAAGGCCGGCAGGAGCACCGCGTGATGGAGCAGACCTTGCGCCCGGACCTGTCGCCCTACCGAATTTTTTCCATCGAGGAATGGGCGGAGCTCAGGGCCGACACGCCGATGACCTTGGCGGAGGAGGAGATCGTGGCGCTCCGCTCGCTCGGCGATCCCGTCTCGCTCGACGAGGTGGAGCGGATTTATCTGCCGATCTCGCGCCTCCTTTCGCTCTACGTGGCGGCTACCCAGGAGCTTTTCCACGCAACGCGGCGCTTCCTCGGCACCAGCGACGGCAAGACGCCGTTCATAATCGGCATCGGCGGCTCCGTCGCGGTCGGCAAGTCGACCACCGCGCGAATCCTCCGCCAGCTTCTCACCCGCTGGCCGTCGCAGCCCAAGGTGGACCTCGTCACCACCGACGGCTTCCTGTTCCCCAATGCGGTGCTTGCGGCCGAGGGCCGCATGGAGCGCAAAGGCTTTCCGGAGAGCTACGATCTCGACGCGCTGCTCCGGTTCCTGACCGACATCAAGGCCGGCAAGCCGCGCGTCCGCGCGCCGGTCTACTCGCACCTGACCTACGACATCGTCCCTGGCGAGACGATCGTCATCGACCGGCCCGACATCCTGATCCTGGAAGGGTTGAACGTGCTGCAGCCGCGCGATCTTCCCAAGGACGGCAAGGCGATCCCCTTCGTCTCGGATTTCTTCGATTTCTCCATCTATATCGATGCGGACGAGGAGGCGGTCCGCGGCTGGTACGTCGAACGCTTCATGGACCTCAAGGAGACGCGCTTTCGCGACCCGCGCTCCTATTTCCACGAATACGCCGAGGTGAGCGACGCGGCGGCCGCTTCTGTAGCCGCCGGCTTGTGGGACCGCATAAACCTCGTCAACTTGCGCGAAAACATCCTGCCGACGCGGCAGCGGGCCGACCTCATTCTCCGCAAGGGCCGCGACCACGCCGTGGCGGAAGTCGCGTTGCGGAAGCTTTGAGCCGATGCGCTCGGCGCTGCAGCCGCGCGGCGCGCGCGACCGCCTCATCGTCGCCCTCGACGTGGAAAGCACCGATGCGGCGCGCGCCCTGGTCGCGAAGCTCGGGCCGACGGTGTCGTTCTACAAGATCGGCATGCAGCTTGTGTTTGCCGGGGGGCTTCCCCTGGTCGGCGAGCTGGCGAAGGCCGGCAAGCGCATCTTTCTCGACATGAAGCTCCTTGACATCGACAACACGGTCGCCGGCGGCATCGCCAGCATTGCCGGCCTCGGCGTGACTTTTACCACGATCCACGCCTATCCCAAGACGATGCGGGCCGCGGTCGCGGCGCGGCCGGAGAACGGGTTGAAGCTCCTGGCCGTGACGGCGCTCACCTCCATGGACGATGCCGACCTCCGCCGCGCCGGCTATGGCGAGGGCGCCGCCGACCTGGTCGCTCGCCGCAGCGCCGAGGCGCGCGACGCCGGCATGGACGGCATCGTCTGCTCGCCACAGGAGATTGCGCGGGTGCGGGACATCGTCGGGCCCGGCATGGCGATCGTTACGCCGGGCATCCGGCCGGCCGGCTTTGCCGCGGACGACCAGAAGCGCATCATGGCGCCCGCCGAGGCGATCGCCGCCGGCGCCGACTACCTCGTCGTCGGCCGGCCGGTCACTGCCGCGAAAGATCCTTCCGCAGCTGCGGCAAGGATCGTCGCCGAGATCGAAGGGGCAGCGTAGGAGGCCAGCTTGCCGAAGGGCTATTGGATCGCTCGGGTCGACGTCTCCGATCCCGACGCCTACCGCAAATACATCGAGGCCAACGCCGAGCCGTTCGCCCGCTTCGGCGCAACATTCCTGGTTCGCGCCGGGCCCTACGAGTGTGTGGAAGGCGAGGCGCGGGCCCGCAACATCGTGCTTGAATTCCCCAGCCTGGAAGCGGCGCGCGCCTGTTACGATGACCCAGCCTACCAGCGGGCCAAGGCGCTGCGCCTCGCGGCGAGTATCGGCGACATCGTCATCATCGAGGGCTATGACGGCCCGCAGCCGGGGGATTGAGGGCCGGCCATGCAGGACCGAGCACCGCTTTCGCCCGAGGAGCTGGAGCGCTACGCCCGCCATATCGTGCTCGCCGAGGTCGGCGGCGCCGGCCAGCAGCGTTTCAAGGCGGCGCGCGTGCTGATCGTCGGCGCCGGCGGGCTCGGCGCGCCGGCCGCGCTTTACCTGGCCGCCGCCGGCATCGGCACGATCGGCATCGTCGACGACGACGTGGTGAGCCTGTCGAACCTGCAGCGGCAGATCATCCACGCGACCGATCGGGTCGGCTCGCCCAAGGTGGAGAGCGCCAGCGCGATGCTCGCCGCCATCAACCCGCAGGTCACGGCGGTCGGGCACAAGACGCGCCTCGCCGAGAACAACGCGGACGAGCTGATCTCGGCTTACGACGTGGTCGCCGACGGCTCGGACAATTTTGCCACGCGCTTCCTGGTCGCCGACCGCTGCGCCGAACTCCGCGTGCCGCTGGTGACGGCGGCGGTCGGCCGCTTCGACGGCTCCGTCACCGTGCTGAAGCCCTATGAGGCCGAAAACCCCTCCTACCGGGACCTTTTTCCCGGCCCGCCGCCGGAGGGGCTGCTGCCGGCCTGCGCCGAGGCCGGCGTGCTCGGCGCGCTCACCGGCGTGCTCGGCTCCATACAAGCGCTGGAAGTTCTCAAGCTCATAGCCGGCATTGGCGAGCCGCTGGTCGGCCGGCTCCTCCTCTACGACGCACTGGCGCAGCGCTTCGACGAGATCCGCTACAGGAAGCGGCCCTAGATGGCCGAGGGCAGCACGCGGTCGGGCGGCTTGTGGCCGTCCATCCAGGTGCGGATGTTGATGATCACCTTCTCGCCCATGTCGATCCGCCCCTCCAAAGTCGCGGAGCCCATATGCGGCAGGAGCACGACCTTGCCGGTCTCGGCGAGCTTCTTGAGTTTCGGGTTGATCGCCGGCTCGTGCTCGAAGACGTCAAGGCCGGCGCCGGCCAGCGCGTCGCCCTCCAGGCACTCGATCAGCGCCGCCTCGTCGATGATGGAGCCGCGGGCCGTGTTTACGACAACCGCGCCGGGCCGCATCAGCTTCAGCCGCCGCCGCGACAGCAGATGATACGTGGCGGGCGTGGCCGGGCAGTTGACCGAGACGATATCGACGCGCGCCAGCATCTGGTCGAGGCTGTCCCAATAGGTTGCCTCCAGCGCCTCCTCCGTCTGGGCATCCGCCGGGCGCCGATTGTGGTAGTGAATCGCCAGGCCGAAGGCGCGGGCGCGGCGCGCCACGGCGGTGCCGATGCGCCCCATGCCGATGATCCCGAGCCGCTTGCCCCAAATTCGGTGGCCGAGCATCCAGGTCGGCGACCAGCCGCTCCATTCCTGCCCTTCGCGCAGGATACGGGCGCCTTCGGCGAGCCGGCGCGGCACCGAGAGGATCAGCGCCATCGTCATGTCGGCGGTATCCTCGGTCAGCACATTCGGCGTGTTGGTGATCGCGATACCGCGCTTTACGGCGGCGTCGACATCGATGTTGTCGACGCCGTTGCCGAAATTAGCGATGAGCTTCAGCCTTTCGCCCGCTTGGGCGATCATCTGCTCGTCGATCCGGTCGGTGACCGTCGGAACGAGCACGTCGGCGGACTTCATAGCCTCCACCAGCTCCGCCTGGGTCATCGGCCGATCATCGACGTTGAGTCGGGTCTGGAAGAGCTCGCGCATACGCGTCTCCACCGGCTCCGGCAGCCGGCGGGTGACGATCACGAGCGGTTTGGCTCTCGACATTTTGGTGCGCTGCCCCGGCTCGTCCTAAAATTCTTAGCAAAAGGTCGGCATAGGTAAAAGGCAGGCGCCGCGGCCACCTTGCCGATCTATCGTTACGGCGCTCCTAGCCGATATGGTCGAGGCAAATGATTCGGTCGCGCAAACGCATTGTCCTCGCCGCGCTGGCGGCCAGCCTAATCACCGGCCCGGCTGACGTGCCGGGGGTCCTGGCCCAGACCGGCGCACAGAGCGAGGACGCTGGCCGTCGCGGCACCGGGCTGCCCCTCCCCCGCTTCGTCAGCCTGAAATCCAACAATGTGAATGTGCGGCGCGGCCCCGGCCAGGACTACGACATCGCCTTCACCTTCGTGCGCGCCGGCCTGCCGGTCGAAATCACCGACGAGTTCGGCAACTGGCGCAAGATCCGCGACTCCGACGGTTCGGAAGGATGGGTTTTTCACAGCCTGCTCTCGGGGCGGCGCACGGCGATCGTCGCGCCCTGGGAGGTGGGTGGCCAGTTCCCGGCATATCGCACCGCCGAGCCGTCCGCCATCGTGGTCGCTTATCTTCAGCCGCGTGTGGTGGCCGATGTCGAGCAGTGCACCGGCACCTGGTGCCGGGTCAGCGGCAACGGCTTCGAAGGCTGGGTCGAGCAGGAGCGGCTTTGGGGCGTCTATCCCGACGAGGAGATCAGCGATTGATGCCTACCGGCGGCGGCGCACGCGCACGACCAGTTCCACCGCGGTGATTTCCATACCCGGCGGCGGCTCGGGAAGGCGGTCGAACTCGATGCAGCCGACGAGATCGATCAGCCGGGCTTCGTCTTCGACGAAGAAATGGTGGTGGTCGCTGATGTTCGTATCGAAGTAGGTGCGGCCGCCGTCGATCGCCACCTCGCGCAGAAGCCCGGCCTCGGTGAATTGATGCAGAGCATTGTAGACGGTCGCCAGCGACACCTGCACGCCGGCAGCCTCGGCTTCGGCGTGGAGATCCTCCGCCGATATGTGGCGGTGGCCCTTGGCGAAGAGGATGCTGCCGAGCTCGATGCGTTGACGCGTCGGCCTTAGACCGGCAAGACGAAGCTGCGCGGCCATCCGCCCGGGGATGCCGAGTCGCTCGACTTTCTCAAGGTAATTTGTAGCCAAATCGGAATCCTAGTCTCTTGCGTCCTCGTTATATGCGAACTGCCGCAGGCGGCACAACCCGATGGGAGCGGCAGCGTTTCCCGGACCGGCCGCCTGTGTTAGGAACTGATATGATCCGTGAACGAGCAGGTCGGGAGGCCTCGGAGAGGTAATGACGGAACGCCAGACGCGCTACGAATACGAGGACCTCCTCGCCTGTGGCCGCGGCGAGCTCTTCGGCGAGGGCAATGCCCAGCTGCCGCTGCCGCCGATGCTGATGTTCGATCGCATATCCGAAGTGTCCGAGACAGGCGGCGAGCATGGCAAAGGGCAGGTGCGTGCCGAACTCGCCGTTCGGCCGGATCTGTGGTTCTTCGCCTGCCACTTTCGCGGCGATCCGGTGATGCCGGGCTGCCTTGGGCTGGATGCCCTTTGGCAAATGCTCGGTTTTTTCCTTGGCTGGCTGGGCGGCCAGGGACACGGCCGCGCGCTTTCGGTCGGAGAGGTGAAATTCTCAGGCATGGTACTGCCGCAGGTGAAGCAGGTCGAATATTGCGTCAACCTGAAGCGGGTCATGCGCAGCAAGCTGGTGCTCGGCATTGCCGACGGGTGGCTAAAGGCGGACGGGGAGACCATCTACCGGGCTGCGGATCTTAAAGTCGGCCTTTTCAAAACGTGACGAAGCGCGGCCTCGGGGTCGCTTCCGCAGCAGGTTTCGACAAGAGGAGATCGCCATGAGACGGGTCGTCGTCTCCGGCATGGGCATCGTCTCATCGATCGGGAACAATACGCAGGAAGTGCTGGCAAGCCTGAGGGAGGCCCGTTCCGGCATCGTCTTCGCCGATCGCTATGCGGAACTCGGATTCCGATCGCAGGTGCACGGCGCCCCTCAGCTCCTTTCGGAGCAGGCGCTCGACCGGCGGGCTATGCGGTTTCACGGCGGCGGCACCGCATGGAACCAAATCGCCATGGAACAGGCGATTCGAGACGCCGGGCTGGAGGACGGCGAGATTTCAAACGAGCGGACCGGGCTCATCATGGGGTCCGGCGGGCCGTCGACGCGCTCCATCGTCGAGGCTGCCGACGTGGCCCGCAGCAAGGGCCCGAAACGGGTGGGGCCGTTTGCGGTCCCGAAGTCGATGTCCTCGACCGCCTCCGCGACGCTTGCCACCTGGTTCAAGATCAAGGGCGTTAACTACTCCATCTCCTCCGCCTGCGCGACCTCCAACCACTGCATAGGCAGTGCCACGGAGATCATCCAGCTTGGGAAGCAGGACATCATCTTCGCCGGCGGCTGCGAGGAGCTCGACTGGACCCTTTCCGTGCTGTTCGACGCGATGGGGGCCATGTCTTCCTCCTTCAATGACAAGCCGCAGAAAGCTTCACGCGCCTATGATGCCCAGCGCGACGGCTTCGTGATCGCAGGAGGCGCCGGAGTCGTCGTCCTGGAGGAGCTTGAGCACGCCAGGGCGCGCGGCGCCAAGATCTACGGCGAGGTCGTCGGCTATGGCGCGACTTCGGACGGCCACGACATGGTGCAGCCATCGGGTGAAGGCGCGGTGAGATGCATGAAGATGGCGCTATCCACCGTGAAGGAGAAGATCGACTATATCAATCCGCATGCCACGTCGACGCCGATCGGCGACCTGAAGGAGATCGAGGCGATCCGCGAGGTGTTCGGGTCGGGCGACAAGTGCCCGCCGATCTCGGCGACGAAGTCGCTCACCGGCCATTCGCTCGGCGCAACAGGCGTGCAGGAGGCGATCTACTGCCTCCTCATGATGCACAACGGCTTCATTTGCGAGAGCGCAAATATCGACGAGCTCGATCCGAACGTTGAGGACATGCCGATCGTTCGAGAGCGTCGCGACGGCGAAACGCTGAATTGCGTGCTATCGAACTCCTTCGGCTTCGGTGGCACGAACGCCACGCTGGCTCTGCAGCGCTACGCCGGGTAAGGATCAGACATGGAAGGATTGATGGCCGGCAAGCGCGGCCTGATCATGGGTGTCGCCAACGATCATTCGATCGCTTGGGGCATTGCCAAGGTGCTTGCGGCCCACGACGCGGAGCTGGCCTTCACCTACCAGGGTGAGCATTTCGGCCGGCGCGTGACGCCGCTGGCCCAAATGCTCGGCTCCAACCTGATCTTTCCGTGCGACGTGGAGAGCTCGGAGTCGCTTGGCTCGGTTTTCGACGCTCTCCGTGCGGCGTGGGGTAGCCTGGACTTTGTCGTCCATGCGATCGCCTTCTCCGACAAAGCGGAGTTGAAGGGCGTATACGCCGATACGTCCCGCGAGAACTTCAGCCGCACCATGCTGATCTCCTGTTACTCCTTCACGGAGGTGGCGCGCCGAGCGGCGGAGCTGATGACGGCGGGCGGCAGCCTGCTGACGCTGACCTATGGCGGCTCCATGCGGGTGATGCCGAACTACAACGTCATGGGTGTCGCCAAGGCTGCCTTGGAGGCGTCGGTCCGCTACCTCGCCGCCGATTTCGGACAGCGCAACATCCGCGTCAATGCGATCTCCGCCGGTCCGGTCCGCACGCTCGCCGGGGCAGGCGTCGCGGATGCGCGGCTGATGTTCAACTATCAGAGGGATAACGCGCCCCTCCGCCGCGCCATCTCGATAGAGGATCTCGGCGGGTCGGCGGTCTACCTGCTGAGCGACCTTTCCCGCGCCGTCACCGGCGAGATTCACTATGTGGATTGCGGTTACAACATCGTCGCCATGCCGCGGCTGGGCATGCTGAAAACGCATGACGAGAAGGCGACGCGCGATGCCGCCGAATAGTGCACGCGCCGTCATCGGGCTGACAATAACAAACGTAGTAAGGGGAATATTTACAGGAATGGGGTTCTCCTGACCGGGACTGGTCGGGATCGCCCCCATGAACGTTTCGAAAATCCGCGCTGCCTTCATCGTCTTCTGCGTCGGTTTCTCGCTCGGCGTGGCAGCCCCGGTTCTTCTGGGCGGCAGGGCAATCGGGACCCTCTCCGCCGAGATCACGCAGGCCCTGGCCCTTCAGTCCTTGACTCGGCCCTTTTCCGTCGTCGGCATGGTGGCGGTCGGATTGGCCGTGCTTGCCGTTATCGCCGTCTTCGCCGCTATGCGTGGCCGCGGTCTGAAAGGCGGGCGTAAAGCTCTCAATCCAAGCGCCCTGAAGCAGGACCCGCTCACCGGCCTCCCGGCAAGGCAGGGCTTTAATGCGGCGCTGGCCGATGCGGTGCAGCGCGCAGCGCAAGCCGACGCGCAGATCGGCTTGATGATCGTCGACATCGATCACTTCCGCACAGTGAACGACGTCTGGGGCCATTCGGCCGGCGACGATGTGCTCAAGACTGCCGCGGAGCGGCTCCGCGCCTTTGTCGAAAATCCTGCCGGGCTGGCCCGCATCTCCGGCGACAATTTCGCGCTGATCGTCGAGCGCGACGCCAACACCCATTCGCTCAAGAGCCTCGCCAACAAGATTCGCGAAGCGCTCGGCGCGCCCTATCCGGTCGGCGATAGCTCCATCGCACTTGGGGCAAGCATCGGCGCAGCGCTCTATCCGGTAAACGCGGAGAATCCCGAGGTTCTCTTCCGCGCAGCCGATACGGCACTCTCCAAGGCGAAATCGCAAGGCCGCAACGCGCTGTCGTTCTTCGACACGGAAATGAAGAAGCGGATGCAGCGCCATGCCACGCTTGAGCGCGAGCTCAGGGAGGCGCTTGGCCGCGACGAGTTCGTCGTCTTTTATCAGCCGCAAGTGGAACTGGCGTCCGGCCGATTGCGCGGATATGAGGCGCTGGTCCGCTGGGAGCGGCCAGGCGAAGGCATCCTGTCGCCGCGCGATTTCCTGGCGCTGGCGGAGGAGACCGGCCTGATCCGGCCGTTGGGTGAGTGGGTGCTGCGCAAGGCCTGTCGGGACGCCGCCACATGGCTCGATTCCGGCACCGTGGCGGTGAATTTTTCGGCGGCGCAGTTCCGTTTCCAGGATCTCGATAAGTCAATCGCCAAGATCCTCGCCGAGACCGGCCTGCCCGCCGAACGGCTGGAGATCGAGGTGCCGGAGCGGCTGTTCCTCGACCATGCGGCAGAGGTCATGGAGACCCTAAAGCGGATCAAGGGGCTCGGCGTGCGTGTTGCCATGGACGGCTTCGGCGGCGGCTATTCCAGCCTCGCCTCGCTGGCGCATTTCCCCTTCGACAAGATCAAGATCGACCGCAGCTTCGTCGGCCAGCTGACCGAGGACGCCGACGTGGCGAGCATCGTGGCATCCATCGTCGGACTGGGGCGATCGCTCAGCGTCGACATAACCGCCGAAGGCGTGGAGACGAACGAGCAGGTGACCCTGTTGAAAGCGGCGGGCTGCAATATCGCTCAAGGCTTTCTGTTCGGCGTGCCGCAGCGCGACTCCGTGTTGGCGAATGCCGCCGACAAAGCGCCAGGAGATCCGCGAACGATGGAAGCAGTCGCCCGCGCCGGCTGATCCGATCAAATTGTCGGGTCGATGTTCATCGATACCTAAAGGCAGGAGGGTTATCCAGTCCGCAGGAGCGAGGGGGCGTCTGGGCGCTCACCTGCTGGTTTGAAAGGCGGGCCAGGTGAGCCGGAAGGAGAGGAATCCGCTGGTCTTTGCGGCCACTATCTTCGTGGTCGCCGGTGCCGTGCTCCTCAGCCTGCACGCCTTGGGCCAATTCGCCCTGACCCGGATGCTCGCCCGCGACGCCGTCGTGACGGCGGAGCTCTGGCTACGCTCGGCGCGCCAGCACGGCATCGAGAACCTCGCCGAAGCGCTTACCGGTGGGAACGTCGCGGCCCTCGGCATCGCCCAAATCGACGGACTGGTCCTGATCCGGCCCGGGGCCGAGCCGGTCGGCCTCGGCGCCGACGGCGGAGCTGCGCAGCTCGATTTCCGCCGCGTCATGGCCAGCGCCGCCGGCCAGCAGGCAGCGCCAGTCTCAATCGAGAGCGGCGTCTACAGCACCGGTTCGGTGAGCTTCTTCGGACGGGCACCCTTCAAGAGCTGGGTGGTTTTCCCGCTCGACCGCGCGAGAAACCTGCGCCTTGCCGTTCGCGTCGAGCAGACCCGAACGGCCGTCGAGCTGGCGCGCTCCTTTGTACGCGAATTGCTGTTCAGCGGTGGCGTCGCGGTGATCACCTTCGCCTCGTTCATGGCCGGCTTCCACTACCGCCAACGCAAGCTCGCCGCGGAGAACGCCGCCATCCGCTTTCTCGCTCTGCATGACGAGCTCACCGGCCTGCCCAACCGCAAGCAGTTCGAGGAATTCATGGTGAGCGCGCTCGCCGGCTCCGGCCAGGAAGGCGAGAAATCGGCGCTGTTCGTTCTCGATCTGGACGGCTTCAAGGCGGTGAACGATACGCTCGGCCACCCGGTCGGCGACGGCCTGCTCCGGGCGGCCGCCAAGCGTCTGAAAGCGTCGCTCCGCACCGGCGACCTGCTGGCGCGGCTCTCCGGCGACGAATTCGCCATCGTGGTACCGCGCGTCAGCGATGTCGCCATGCTCGCCCCCCTCGCCGAGCGGGTCCTGCAGCTCCTGTCGAATCCGTTCCGCGTCGACGGCCACGAGATCCAGGTCGGATGCTCCATCGGCTTGGCGCTCGCCCCCGACAACGGCAGCGACGCCGAGACGTTGATGCGGAACGCCGATTTCGCGCTCTACCGCGCCAAGAGCGAGGGGCGTCGCACCTGGCGCTTCTTCAACCCAAAGATGGCCGAGGATCTCGCCAGCCGCCGCACCCTCGAGGACGGCCTGCGGCACGCGCTGGTGAACGACCATTTCCAGCTCCTCTACCAGCCGCAGATCGAGCTCTCGACGGGCGAGACGCTCGGCTACGAGGCGATGCTGCGCTGGCGGCTGCCCGGCAAAGGCCTGGTGCCCGCTTCCGTCTTCGTCGCGCTGGCGGAGGAGACGGGGCTGGTGGTGCCGATCGGCGAATGGGTGATCCGTCAGGTCGCCCGCGACAGCGCGATAATTCCCGCCGACCGCAAGCTCGCCATCAATCTGTCGGCCACGCAGCTGAAGCGCGACGGCATCGAGGAGTTCATCGCGGAAACGATGAAGAGCCACAAGATCGCTGCCGGCCGCCTCGACATCGAGGTGAACGAGTCGATCCTCGGCCGCAACGAGGCCGCGGTCTTCTCGCGGCTGGCCAAGATCCGCGAGCTCGGCGTCGGCACCGTGATGGACTCCTTTGCCGCCGGCGCGATCAGCCTCGGCCTGTTGTCCCGCTATTGCTTCGACAAGATCAAGGTCGACCGCGCCTTCCTGATGGGGGACGAGCACAGGAGCACCGCCATGCTGGCGGCGATCTGCGGCCTCGGCCGTTCGCTCGACTTCCGCGTGGCCGGTCAGGGCGTGGAGACGTTCGAGCATGCGGAGCTGCTGCGCGCTGCCGGCTGCGCCGAAGCGCAGGGCTATTATTTCGCGCCGCCGATGTCGCTGGAGCAGCTGCTGCGGACGGAGCGGGAGCGCGATTTGCCGCGGCTGGCGACCGTCGCGTAGCGCCCCAAGGCCACGACGAAAAAGGGCGCCGTGCGGCGCCCTCTGCATTTCCGTGGGAAGGGGACTCAGGCGGCCGCTTCGCCCTTGTCGGTCCGTTGCTCGCCCTTGATCTCCTGGCCGGTCTGCTGGTCGACGACCTTCATCGACAGGCGAACCTTGCCGCGTTCGTCGCTGCCCATGAATTTGACGTAGACCTTGTCGCCTTCCTTGACCACGTCCTTCACATTCGCCACCCGCTGGGGAGCGAGCTGCGACACATGGACCAGGCCGTCGCGCGAGCCGAAGAAGTTCACGAAGGCGCCGAACTCGACGATCTTAACCACCGTGCCCTGATAGATATGACCGACCTCCGGCTCGGCGGCGATGCCCTGGATCCACTTGATCGCGGCGCGGATCGAGTCGGCGTTGGCGGAAGCGACCTTGACGGTGCCGTCGTCCTCGACATTGATCTTCGCGCCGGTCTTCTCGACGATTTCGCGGATCACCTTGCCGCCCGAGCCGATCACTTCGCGGATCTTGTCCACCGGGATTTTCAAGACCTCGATGCGCGGCGCATGCTCGCCAAGCTCGGCGCGCGCGTGTCCCAGCGCCTTGTTCATCTCGCCGAGGATGTGCAGCCGGCCGCCCTTCGCCTGATCGAGGGCGTTCGACATGATCTCCTCGGTGATGCCCTGGATTTTTATGTCCATCTGCAGCGCGGTCACGCCGTTGGCCGTGCCCGCCACCTTGAAATCCATGTCGCCGAGGTGGTCCTCGTCGCCGAGGATGTCGGAGAGGACGGCGAAGCGCTCGCCTTCCTTGATGAGGCCCATGGCGATGCCCGCGACGGGCGACTTCAGCGGCACGCCCGCATCCATCAGCGCCAGCGAGGTGCCGCAGACCGTCGCCATCGACGACGAGCCGTTCGACTCGGTGATCTCGGAGACGACGCGGAGCGTGTAGGGGAACTCGTGCGCAGCCGGCAGCATCGGATGCACGGCGCGCCAGGCGAGCTTGCCGTGGCCGACCTCGCGCCGCCCGGGCGAGCCCATGCGGCCGGTCTCTCCCACCGAATAGGGCGGGAAATTGTAATGCAGCATGAAGCTTTCTTTGTAGGTGCCTTCCAGGCTGTCGATCATCTGCTCGTCCTCACCGGTGCCGAGCGTAGCTACGACGATGGCCTGGGTCTCGCCGCGGGTGAAGAGGGCGGAGCCGTGGGTGCGCGGCAGGAAGCCCGCTTCCGCGACGATCGGGCGGACCGTCTTGAGGTCGCGGCCGTCGATGCGCCGGCCTTCCTCCAGGATGCGGCCGCGGACGATCCCGCTCTCCACTTTCTTGAAGAGGTCGGAGACGAGCTGGGCGGACGGCGCATTCTCGGCGCCGGGGGGGCAAAGCTCGGCCTTCACTTTCGCCTTCATCGCATCGATGGCGTCGCGCCGCTCGGCCTTGCCGGTGATCGAATAGGCGCGCGCCAGCTCCTCGGCGGCCATCTGCTTGACGCGACCGTAGAGGTCGGCCTGGTCGTCGACGCTGAAGTCGCGCGGCTCCTTGGCGGCGCGCTCGGCGAGGCGGATGATGCTATCGATCACCGGCTGGAACGAGCGGTGGCCGAACATCACGGCGCCGAGCATCACGTCCTCCGGCAACTCCTGGGCTTCCGATTCCACCATCAGCACCGCGTCGGCGGTGCCGGCGACGACGAGATCGAGCTTGCTGTCCTTCAGCTGGTCGGAAGCGGGGTTGAGCACGTAGCTGCCGTTGATGTAGCCGACGCGGGCGCCGCCGATCGGCCCCATGAAAGGCACGCCCGAGAGCGTCAGGGCGGCGGAAGCGGCGACCATGCCGACGATATCGGGGTCGTTCTCAAGGTCATGGGAGAGCACCGTGACGACAACCTGGGTGTCGTTCTTGTAGCCATCGGCGAAAAGCGGACGGATCGGGCGGTCGATGAGGCGCGACGTCAGCGTCTCCTTTTCGGTCGGACGTCCTTCGCGCTTGAAAAACCCGCCCGGAATGCGGCCCGCAGCATAGTATTTTTCCTGGTAGTTCACGGTGAGCGGGAAGAAATCCTGGCCCGGCTTCGGTTCGTGCATCGACACGACGGTGGCGAGCACCGTGGTCTCGCCGTAGGTGGCCACAACGGCCCCGTCGGCCTGCCGGGCGATCTTGCCCGTCTCCAGGACGAGCTTCCGCCCGCCCCATTCCATTTCCACTTTCTGGTGGTCAAACATGGCTGTTCCTTTCGTCATGGGAGACGCAGGACCGGCCATGAACAAGACGGCAGGGCGCTCCGGCTGAGGAGATCAGCATCGAAGCGACCGGCGATCCTGCCATGGCCATTCCCGCCTCATGAGAACGGCGGGCGGCCCTGCCGTCCCGCCATTGCGACACGCTAGCGGCGCAATCCGAGCCGCGAGATGAGCGTCTGGTAGCGGCTTTCGTCGCGCGACTTGAGATAGTCGAGCAGGCGGCGGCGCTGCGACACGAGCTTCAGGAGGCCGCGCCGCGAATGGTTGTCCTTCACGTGGCTCTTGAAATGCTCGGTCAGATTGGAGATCCGCTCCGAGAGAATGGCGACCTGCACTTCAGGCGAGCCGGTGTCGCCGCTCTTGGTGGCGAATTCCTTCATCAGTTCCTGTTTTCGATCAGCTGTGATCGACATCGGTCATCCTCGTTTCTGCATTGCCGGGCCGATCGGGGCCGTCGGACAGATTGAACACGCGTTTCGGATTGAAAGCGCCCTTCTCGACCTCGCCCAGCGCGACGGGAACGCCGCCGTAAACCGCATAAGCAGGGCCTGACATGACGGGCGCATCCCGTCCTCTGAGGATCACGGCCTGGCCCCTCTTCAGGCGGGCCGCGTCCTTCTCGGTCATGGCGAGCGCCGGGATGCCGTCCAGCGCCGTCGCAACCGAATACAGAGCCTCCGCGGCGACAGCGCCATCGGAAGCCCCGGCCTTATGGCGCAACTCATCCAGCTTTTCCAGCGGAATCATGTGCTCTTCGCCGAACGGCCCGACCACCAGCCGGCGAAGCGCCGCCACGTGGCCGAACGTGCCGAGGCGCCGGCCCATGTCGCGCGCGAGCGCCCGCACATAGGTGCCCTTGCCGCATTCCGCCAGGAAAATGCTGTGATCCGGGTCGGGCATGCCGACGAGATCGAGCCGGTGCACGGCGATGTCGCGCGCCTCCAGCTCGACGGCCTCGCCGTCGCGGGCGAGATCATAAGCGCGCTCGCCGGCAATCTTGATTGCGGAGAAGCGCGGCGGCACCTGGCTGATTCTCCCGGTGAATTCCGGCAGGATTTTCCGGATATCCGCCTCGCTCGGCCGAACCTCCGAGGTGGCGACCATGGCGCTTTCCGTGTCGTCGGTCGGCGTCTCCTCGCCCCAGCGCACGGTAAAACGGTAGACTTTGCGTCCGTCCATGACGAAGGCGACCGTCTTGGTGGCCTCGCCGAGCGCGATCGGCAGCGAGCCGGAGGCCAGCGGGTCGAGCGTGCCGGCGTGACCGGCCTTGGCGGCGCCGAAAAGCCGCTTCACTCGCGCCACGGCCTCGGTCGAAGTCATGCCGACCGGCTTGTCGAGCACCAGCCAGCCGTCAACTTTTCGGCCCTTGTCGCGCCGGCGCATCAGCGCTTGAACGCTGTCGTGCCGCTCTTGGCGACACACCCCTTTGGCAGCGACTTCATGGGGCCCTGTTCGTATCCCTGCGGCTTCAAAGTCTTCCAGATCAGGTAGCCTGCCTGTATGCCGCCTTCGTTCTCCGATGTATAAAAGGGACCAAGGGCATCTCTCAGGAGTGGATCTATGCCCGCGAGCGGGGGTAGTCCGCCTGCGATCGCTGTGTGAATCGCGTGCAATCCCTGAGCTGAGCTGATCACGGCGCTCATTTCAGCGCCCCTGTAATCGCTCAAACGAACGTTGACCGGGTCCGGATCGGCTTTCTCAATCGCCTCTATGTCGGCCACCGCTGCCTTGAGCTTCTTCCACAGATGGAAGCGGCTTTCATGGGACATGCTTCTGATATCGCCTGGGATGCGATCGATCATGACTCCTCCTTGTCGAGGTCGCGGGCGACCTCCGGCGACTTCAGCAGCTGATCGATGCGGCTGTCGTCCTCGAAGCGCGTATCGAGGCGGAACTTCAAGTCGGGCATCGACCGCATCTGGCGAAGCGCCGGCGCGATACGGCCGCGCAGGAATCGGGCGCTGCGGTTCAGCCGGTCGACCACGGCGTCGGGATCCGGCGCCGCTAGCGGCGCGACGAGCACCGTCGCGTGCTTCAGGTCGGCCGACATGCGCACCTCGGCCATGGAGACGAGCACCCCATCCAGCTCGACCCCCGCGTCGCTCCGGGCAAAGACCTCCGCCAGCGCATGCCGCACGAGCTCGCCGACCCGTAGCTGCCGCTGCGAGGGGGTTCCGGATTTTTGGTTGTCGAAACGGGGCATGTCTTGATCTTTGTGGTTCTGAAGGGCGGGAGGCTTTCAACCGTCTCCGTGAGGAGATGGCGGCGGCGCAACGGGCAGGTGAGGATTATGGCGTGGCCGATGTGGTGAACTAACCGGCAGCACCGCACCTCATCGTCAGGCTGTTACACAGCTTCAACTCCGCGCCATCTCCTCGATCCGATCGGCCTTATGCGGCGGCTCAACCCCGACCCCGCCCGCGAGAAGAACGAGCGGCGAAATGGAGAGCGCATAAATCTGCAGGCCGTTCATTCGGAGAGCCTCCCGAGCACGGCACGTGGTAGCGAATGTAGGCCGAGCGCTACTGAAATCCAATTGGTTTGGCCAGCAGATGCTGCCAGAAGCGTGCTTGTCAGTCCTTGGCGCGCTCGACATAGGAGCCGTCCGCCGTCATCACCACCACCCGCGTGCCCGCCGCGATGTGCGGCGGCACCATGGTGCGGGACCCGTTCGACAGGATGGCCGGCTTGTAGGATGACGAGGCGGTCTGGCCCTTCATCGTCGGCTCCGTCTCCATCACCTCCAGCGTCACCTTTTGCGGCAGCTCGATCGCCACCGCCACGCCGTCGA
Organism: uncultured Alphaproteobacteria bacterium; assembly: GCA_963846475.1. Taxonomy (GTDB): domain Bacteria; phylum Pseudomonadota; class Alphaproteobacteria; order Rhizobiales; family Afifellaceae; genus DASWJZ01. Next base: position 2,833,868 of record CAWJVZ010000004.1, read on the forward strand.
AAATCGAGACCTGGCAGGGCATGTTTTCCTGCAGGTACACCGCCTGGTCGCCGATCACGTCGGCCGAGACGTGAACCTGGTCGTAGGTCTGCGGGTTCATGAACACGTAGCCGTCGCCGTCCTCGTAAAGGTAGGTGTGCTCGGTCTGCTCGACATAGGCGCGCTCGACCTGCTCCGTCGTCTTGTAGCGCTGCACCGTCTTCACGCCGTCGGAGAGCCGGCGCATTTCCACCTGCGTTGTCGGCGTGCCCTTGCCGGGAAAGAAGCTTTCGGCGGAGAGCACGGTGTACAGGGACCCGTCGATCTCCAGGATGTTGCCCTTGCGCACGGAGCTGGCGATAACCTTCACGTCGTGACCTCGTTTCAAAGACTTGCCGCGGATTTCCCCGCCCGCGATTGCGGGCGCACCATACTGATCTAGGGCGGAATGGCCAGCTTTGTTCAACGCCGGATGGGCTGCTGAGATGCCGTCGAACGCCCGGCAATGGTGGCAACCGGAAAACCACGCCGGCCGCCGGCCCTTCCTCATGGCGCGAAACCGCATCGTCGCCGCGCTCCGCCGCTGGTTCGAGGCGGAGGGTTTTGTCGAAATCGACGCGGCAGCCCTGCAGGTCTCCCCCGGCAACGAGACGCATCTCCACGCGTTCGCCACCGATTGGATCGGCCTGGACGATGCGAAGCGGCGGCTTTACCTCCACACCTCGCCGGAATTCGCCTGCAAGAAGCTGCTGGCGGCCGGCGAAGACACGAATCTTCGATTTTGCGCGGGTGTTCCGCAACCGCGAGGCAAGTGCGCTGCACGGCCCGGAATTCACGCTGCTCGAATGGTATCGGGCTGGCGAGAGCTATGAGCGGCTGATGGAGGATTGCACCTCGGTGCTAGCCAATGCGGCGGAGGCGGCGGGCGCGACGGAGTTCCGCTGGCGCGGCCGCGCCGCCGATCCGTTCGCCGAGCCGCAGCGAGTGACTGTCGCTGACGCCTTCGCCCGCTTTGCCGGCGTCGATCTCCTTGCGGCCCTTCCCGACGACGCGGAAACCGAGCCGGACCGCGATGCCCTGGCCGCAGCGGCCCGTGAGCTGGGGATTCGCACCGCCGAAGACGATACCTGGTCCGACATTTTCAGCCGCATTGTCACGGAAAGAATCGAGCCGCGTCTCGGCATCGGCCGCGCCACGCTCCTTTGCGACTACCCCGCGAGCGAGGCGGCGCTGGCGCGGCGCAAGCCGTCCGACCCGCGCCTCTCGGAGCGTTTCGAGCTCTATGTCTGCGGCGTCGAGCTCGCCAACGCTTTTGGCGAGCTGACCGACCCGGACGAGCAGCGCCGGCGTTTTGAGGCGGACATGGACGAGAAGATGCGCATCTACGGCGAGAGCTATCCGATCGACGAGGATTTTCTGGCGGCGCTCGCCATCATGCCGCCGGCGAGCGGCATCGCTCTCGGCCTCGACCGCCTCGTCATGCTGGCGACCGGCGCCACCCGCATCGACCAGGTACTCTGGACGCCCCTTTCGCTTGGAGAGCCGTCGTGACCGTCAGAACCCTGCGGCGCCCGGCCGATCTGGCCGACGCCGGACTTGTCGCGCCGGAGCTTCTCCCGGAGCTGGAGCGCGTTGCGGCCCGCTATGCCGTGTCGATCAGCCCGGCCATGGCGGCCCTGATCGACCCTGACGACTCGGGCGATCCCATCGCCCGCCAGTTCCTCCCCGATCCGCAGGAGCTTCATCGCCAGCCGGTCGAGCGCGACGACCCGATCGGCGACCATTCACATGAGCCGGCGCCGGGTCTCGTCCACCGCTATCCGGACCGAGTGCTGCTGAAGCTGGTTTCCATCTGTCCGGTCTATTGCCGCTTCTGCTTCCGCCGCGAGATGGTCGGGCCGGGCCACGAGGCCGTGCTCTCCGACGCGAAGCTCGACGCGGCGCTCGCCTATATCGCGGCCCACCCAAAAATCTGGGAGGTGGTGATCACCGGCGGCGACCCGCTGATCCTTTCCCCGCGCAGGCTGGCGGCCGTCGCCGGGCGCCTCGGCGCAATCGCGCACGTAAAAATCCTGCGCTGGCATACGCGCGTGCCGGTCGTCGCGCCCGAGCTTGTGGACGACGCGCTGGTCGCGGCGCTGCAGGCGCCGGGCAAGGCGACGTGGCTGGTCGTCCACGCCAACCACCCGCGCGAATTCACCTCCGAAGCATGCGCCGCCCTCGCCCGCCTCATCGATGCCGGCATGCCGCTCCTCAGCCAGTCGGTGCTGCTGCGCGGCGTCAACGACGATCCGGCGACGCTGGAGGCGCTGATGCGCGCCTGCGTGGAGAACCGGATAAAGCCTTATTACCTGCATCACGGCGATCTGGCGCCGGGCACCGCGCATTTTCGCACGAGCATCGAAGAGGGCCAGGCCCTCATGCGCGAGATCCGCGGCCGCGTCTCCGGCCTGTGCCAGCCGGCCTATGTGCTCGACATTCCCGGCGGCCACGGAAAAGTGCCGGTCGGCCCGACCTATGTCTCGGCGGCAGGTGGCGCCTATATCGTCACCGATTGCCGCGGGGTGGAGCACGCCTACCCGCCTCGCCCCGCGTGAGTTTCCGGAGAGTGAAGCCAGCGTCGATCGGATCGCCTTGCGCGGTGAGGTCACACGCTTAGGATCGCACCAGCTACTCAGGACGCTCCGTGCAGCCCTTTCTCGCCCACCTTACCGAAACGCTGGCCGCTATCGACGCGGAGGGCCTGACCAAGCGCGAGCGGCTGATCACCACGCCGCAATCGGCGCATATCCGCATCAAGGATTCCCGCGCGCAGGGCGGCGAGCGCGAGGTGATCAATCTCTGCGCCAACAATTACCTGGGCCTCGCCGACGACCCCGAGATCATCGCCGCCGCCCGCGAGGCGCTCCAAAACTTCGGCTTCGGCATGGCGTCGGTCCGCTTCATCTGCGGCGCGCAAACCCTGCACCGCGCCTTGGAGGAGCGGATCGCGCGCTGGCTCGGCAAGGACGATGCGATCCTCTTCGCCGCCGCCTTCGACGCCAATGGCGGCCTCTTCGAGCCGCTGCTGGGCGCCGAGGACGCCATCGTCTCCGACGCGCTGAACCACGCCTCGATCATCGACGGCATCCGCCTCTGCAAGGCCAAGCGTTACCGTTTCGCCAATTCCGACATGAACGAGCTGGAGGCACGCCTGCAGGAGGCCGACCGCGACGGCGCCCGTTTTAGGCTGATCGCCACCGACGGCGTTTTTTCGATGGACGGCTACGTCGCCAGGCTGCCGGAGATCTGCGACCTGGCCGAGCGGTATGGCGCAATGGTCATGGTCGACGACGCGCACGCCCACGGCCATATCGGCGCGGACGGGCGCGGCACGCCGGCGCTGACCGGCGTAAACGACCGCGTACAAATCGTTACCGGAACGCTGGGCAAGACGCTCGGCGGCGGCATGGGCGGCTTCGTCGCCGGCCCGCAGCCGGTAATCGACATGCTCCGCCAGCGGGCCCGGCCCTACCTCTTCTCCAACTCGCTCGCCCCGCCGCTCGCCGCCGGCGCGCTGAAGGCGATCGACATCGCCGAAGCCGCCGACGATCGCCGCGCGCACCTGGCAAACCTGGTCCGCCGCTTCCGCGCCGGCCTGGACGCCGCCGGCTTCGAGCTCCTTCCCGGCGAGACGCCGATCATCCCGGTGATGCTGCACGAGGCCAAGCTGGCGCAAAAAATGGCGGCGGCGCTCGACGAGCGCGGCATCTATGTCGCCGGCTTCTTCTTCCCCGTCGTGCCGAAGGGCCGCGCCCGCATCCGCACGCAGATCTCGGCGGCGCTCTCCGAGGCGGACGTGGATTTTGCGGTGGACGCATTTAGGGATGCGGGACGGGAGCTGGGGGTGATCGAACGACCTTGACTGGACCGAAGGCCGGAGCCGATGTAGGATTGTAGGAACAATGCGAGAGGAGGCTCGAATGAAGCGTACCATGTCGAGCCGTGAAGCAAACCAGTCCTTCGGAAAGGCACAGCGCGCGGCGGACGAAGGGCCGGTGACGATCACGAATCGCGGGCGGCCTGCCTATGTGCTCCTTCGCCACGATGAATATGAGAGGCTCGCAGGTCCTCCGAAGAGCATCGTGGATATGCTCAGCCAGGATGAGCCCGAGGCAGATTTCGACTTCGACCCCCCCAAGCTGAGCCAGGATATGGGTCTTCGTATTCCCGAATTCGACGATGATTGATGTTTCTGCTGGACACCAACGTGGTCTCGGAGCTGAGGCGTCGTAAGCGCGCCGCGCCGCAGGTTCTTGCGTGGGCCGATCCTGTCGACCCGTTCAACTTATTCGTGTCCGCCGTCACCGTGCTGGAACTTGAGAAGGGGGCCTTGCTTCTCAAGCGTCGCGACCCGCCTCAAGCCGCGGTTCTGGACCGGTGGATCAGGAGCGGCGTTCTGCGGAGCTTTGCCGGGAGAATTCTGCCGTTCGATGAAGCCGTGGCGCTTCGCTGCGCTCCCCTTCACGTGCCTGATCCGCGTCCTGAGCGCGACGCCATGATCGCGGCGACGGCCCTGGAGCACCATCTGACGCTTGTCACCCGCAATGTCGCCGATTTCGCGCCGATGGGCGTGCCGATCGTCAATCCCTGGACAGATTAGGAGCTCGGGTGATGAAAGCCCTCGTCAAAGCCAGGCCCGAGCCCGGCCTGTGGCTGCGCGACGAGCCGGTGCCCGAGATCGGCCCCGACGAGGTGCTGGTGAAGATCGCCAAGACCGGTATCTGCGGCACCGACATCCACATCTGGAACTGGGACGACTGGGCCCAAAAGACTATTCCGGTGCCGATGATCACCGGCCACGAATATGCCGGCAAGATCGTCGAGGTCGGCTCCGGCGTGCGCGGCCTGAAGGTGGGCCAGCGCGTCTCCGGCGAGGGCCACGTCATCGGCATGCGGAGCCGCGCCTCGCGCGGCGGCCGCTATCACCTCGACCCGGAGACGCAAGGGATCGGCGTCAACATCCCCGGCGCCTTCGCCGAATACGTAAAGATCCCGGCCTTCAACGCGGTGCCGCTCCCCGACGACATCGACGACGAGCTCGGCGCCATCCTCGACCCGCTGGGAAACGCCGTGCACACGGCGCTCTCCTTCGACCTCGTCGGCGAGGACGTGCTGGTCACCGGCGCCGGGCCGATCGGCATCATGGCGGCGGCGATCGCCCGCCATGTCGGCGCCCGCCACATCGTCGTCACCGACGTCAATTCCTACCGGCTGGAGCTGGCCGGCAGGGTCGCCGATGTCCGCCCGGTCAACGTCGCCGAGGAGGACCTGAAATCCGTCATGCAAAGCCTCGGCATGCGCGAGGGTTTCGACGTCGGCCTGGAGATGAGCGGCGCCGAAGCCGCGCTGAACCAGATGCTCGACACGATCCTGATGGGCGGCAAGATCGCCATGCTCGGCATCCCGGCCCGCCCCTTCCCGGTCGACTGGACCAAGATCGTCTTCCACATGCTGACCATCAAGGGCATCTACGGCCGCGAGATGTTCGAGACCTGGCACAAGATGATCGCCATGCTGCAGAGCGGCCTCAACGTGCGCGGCGTCATCACCCACCGTTTTGCCGCGGGCGATTATGCCGAGGCCTTCGACATCATGGCCAAGGGCGAATCCGGCAAGATCGTGCTCGACTGGACAGCCGCCTGAGCCGCCTGCCGCGGCGAGCTCCGCACCTCCTCTCCCCCACCGAAGCGGGGTGTTCCCCGCTTCGGCACTCTGGATGGCGAAGTCGGGAACACCCGACTTCGCGCGGGAGAGGCCGAGTCCGCGCGAAGCGCGGAGCCGGGTGAGGGTTCTGGCGCAGAGTTCTACGATCTCATCCCTTACCCGGTGGCTACGCCACTCGGCCTCTCCCCGGAGGGGAGAGGAGGGCGCGACCGTCGAGCCTATACGATAGACGCCCCTCGCCGCGCGAGCACTGCGCCTGCCCCCGCTAGCCATGCGTCCGCAGCTGTTGGACCGCGCCGCGCGCCGCTCTATACCCGCCGCCGATGTCCCTTCGCGACTTCGCCGTCATGGTGCTGATCTGCGCGATCTGGGCCGCGAACGTGGTGGTGGCGAAGGTGGTGGTGAGCGGCATGGACGTGCCGCCGCTGTTCTTCGGCGCGCTGCGTTCCGGCGCCATCGCGCTCGCCGTGCTGCCGTGGCTGCTGCCGATGCCGCGCCCGGCCTGGCGCACCATCGCCGTCGGGCTCCTGATGGGTGGCGGCGGTTTTGGGCTGATGTTCGTCGGCTTGCGCACCGCCAGCCCTTCGGCCGCCTCGATCGTCTCGCAGCTCGGCATCCCGATGGCGACGCTCCTCTCCGTCGCCATGCTCGGCGAGCGCATCCGCTGGCGTCGGGGCCTGGGCATCGCGCTCGCCTTCTTCGGTGTCATGATCGTCATGTGGAACCCCGACGGCATCGACGTCTCGACGGGCCTCCTGTTCATCGCCGCTGGCGCCTTCGCCGGGGCGTTGGGCACGATCCTGATGAAGCAGATGGAGGGCACCTCGCCCTTGAGCTACCAGGCCTGGGTCGGCTTCACGTCGGTGATCATGCTGGGCCTCGCCTCGGCGGCGGCGGAATCGAAACAGCTTACCGCGGCGCTGCAGGCGGGCTGGCCGTTCGCCGCCCTGGTGCTTTATTCGGCGCTGGTCGTGTCGGTCTTCGCCCATTCCGTCTATTACGCGCTGATCCAGCGCTACGAAGCCAACCTGGTCGCGCCGCTGACGCTGATGTCGCCGCTCATGGCGATCGGCTTGGGGCTCTGGCTGACGCAGGACTATTTCGACCTCCGCATGGCCGTCGGCTCGGCAATCGCCCTCCTCGGCGTGCTGATCATCGCCATCCGCCCGAATTTTTCCCTGCCAAAAGCCCTCCTCTTCCGCAACCGCGTCTAGCCGCCGCGCCGGCGCGGTCCGCATATCTGGACAGGCGCCTCTAGGACTTTTTTCACAAATCTTGGAACATTCCCCTCCCCCTTGTGGGGAGGGGTACGGGGCGGGGTCTCCGATGCCGCGCTCGACGTGAGACGACCCCTCCCCCAGCCCCTCCCCACAACGGGGGGGGGTGCCCACCTTCGATGCCGTGCTCGACGTTAGACGACCCCTCCCCCAGCCCCTCTCCACAAGGGGGAGGGGAGGGCGCCGCGCCGGGCCTTCGATGCCGCGCTCGACGTGTGACGACCCCTCCCCAGCCCCTCCCCACAAGGGGAGGGGGGGCGCATTCCCGCGCCTGCGGGAGCTTCTCGAGCGGCACCTCGGCTGGGAAGTGGCCGACCTGATGGCCAAGCTGGACGGCAAGCCGAGCATTTCGTCGATCTACCGGCTGGAGCAGGGCGGCGCCATCCGCCTGCCGAACGTGCGGCGGGTCTTCGACGCGATCAACCGGGCGCTCGGCAACACCTTGGACGCGGACAAGGAGATCGAGCTCGACTGACCGGCCGCGCGGTCCCTCCGCTCTCGCGGTGAGGCGTATCGGTGCCGCCGCCCTCCGAGAAAGCGATTGGCCTTCAGATGATCGCGCTCGATCTCGCCCGGCTCGTGCGCCAGGCTAGCGCGTTGGAGCTGCCGCTGCTCCCCTACCTCATCGACATGGCGCTCCTGGAAGCCGAACGGGAGCTCCGCAAGATCGAGGAACGGAAGTGATCGTCGGGCAACTCATAGACCATCTATTCGGCGGCTTCGCGCCTAAAGCGTTCGATGATGGCGCGGCGCCGTTCTTCAGGCGACAGGTGCTGCCGGTCGAATTCGGCAAACATCCGCTTTGCGTCTTCGCTCAGGTGGATGCCTTCCACCTCGCTGATTTTGGCGAATTGCTCCCGGCCGATGACCGGCTCTGCCGGTCTCTGGGCATCGTCAGCGCGTGACTTCGACATGCCGTCCCCAAGTCCGCCGGAGGATACAATCTACCCACCGGCGGGGAAATCGCGAGGGGCAGCTCGGCTGGGACGTGGCCGAGCTGGTGCAAAAACTGCCGGACGGCAAGCCGAGCGTCTCGTCGATCTACCGGCTGGAGCAGGGCGGCGCGATCCGCAGTAAATTGGGGGGAACCTTTCTATTAGGCTCGACAGAGCTATTCTTATTAGGCCGACTCGGCTTGATGAGCCGTGCGCCTCTCGTCCGGAGGAAGGTGAACTTGGCGGACACTCGCACTCCCGAGCAGCGCGGCCGCATCATGAGAAGCGTTCGCCAGAAGCACACTGGACCCGAGTTGATCGTCAGGCGTGCTGCCCATGCGCTCGGGTTTCGCTTTCGCCTACACAGCCGCGAGCTTCCTGGGCGGCCCGATTTGGTCTTCCCCGGGAAGAGGAAGGTCATTTTCGTGCACGGCTGCTTTTGGCATGGGCACCGTTGCTCAAAGGGGCAGCTCCCGAAGAGCCGTGCCGATTACTGGATGCCCAAGATAGAAGGCAATAAAGAGAGGGACGAGGCGGCCGAGCGAGTTTTGAGTGAGCGTGGCTGGTGCGTTCTCACGATATGGCAGTGCGAAACCCGCACACCTGAGGAACTCTCAAGCCGCCTATCGGCCTTTTTGCGCGAGGACGGTCCTTGAGGCAAAAATGGCTGAGGTGGGACCCACGATCTTCGTTCATAGTTTGTTCTTGAAACGCATTCCGTTTTGCATTACTCTTTCGCAACGTCAGGTGACCAATGACGCGACCAATCGGTGTGGATCTCTTCGCCGGCGCCGGGGGACTTAGCCTTGGATTTGAGCAGGCCGGCTTCGATGTCGTTGCCGCCGTCGAGATGGACCCTATTCATTGTGGCGCGCATAGGTACAATTTCCCGAACTGCGCGGTTCTTCCTCAGTCGGTAACAACCGTGACAGGCGCCGGGATACGCGAGGCTAGCCAGATCGGCGAGCGGCCCGTAGATTGTGTGTTTGGTGGTCCTCCGTGTCAGGGTTTTTCCCTTATAGGTCACCGCGCTCTCGACGACCCGCGGAACGCGCTGGTACTCGAGTTCGTGCGGTTGGTGTCTGAACTCGACGCACGCACCTTTGTTTTCGAGAATGTGAAAGGGTTAACGGTCGGCGATCACAAGGCCTTTCTTGCGGAGCTCGTCGCGGAGTTCGAGCGCGCCGGGTACCAGGTTGCCTTACCATGGCGCGTGCTCGATGCCGCGTTCTTCGGCGTTCCTCAGCGCCGCGAACGTTTGATTTTGATGGGCAGTAAACGAGGAACTCCCATCGCGAGATATCCTGGTGCGACGACATGCCCTGCGGACGATCCCATAATAGGAATACAACCCGGCCCAACCTGCGCTGACGCGCTCGGTGACATCCCCGATGCCGACACCTTCTTTGCGCTAACGATCAACGATGCAGTTACCGTCCAAAAGTGGGCTGCAGCCGGTCCCTACGCATCAGAGATGCGCTGCTTAACGAACGACGCTTGGCACTACGGTTACGTGCGTAACTGGAATCCGCGCCATCTCACATCCTCGGCGCGAACTGAGCATACCGAGATTTCTCGCCGTAGATTCGCCGGCACGAAGCCCGGCAGCGTCGAGCCAATTTCTCGGTTTTTCCGCCTAGCTGCAGACGGACTTTCAAACACACTGCGAGCCGGAACAGATGGAGCAAGAGGTGCTTTCACCAGCCCGCGCCCGATCCACTACCGGTATGCTCGATGCGTAACTGTACGTGAGATGGCTCGACTCCACGGGTTTCCTGATTGGTTCCGTTTCCACTCCACAAAGTGGCACGGCGCACGCCAAATTGGCAACGCCGTACCGCCGCCACTGGCGCGGGCTGTTGCGGGCCAAGTTATAACAGCATTGGGAAAAGCTCCGGAGGCCCCCTCGGCAGTGTTGCAGCTCGGAGACGAGTCCCTTCTGTATATGGAAATGGCCGACGCGGCAGAGTATTTCGACGTCCCTGCTCCGTCGCAGAGGCGAACCTTCAAAAGCGGCGCGAAAAAGCGCAAGCAGCACGAAATCGACAGACCGATGTCAGGTGTTCCTATTGAAACTTGAAGCGTCGAACCCTCTTGATCGTTATGTCGTCTATGTCCAGGTGCGGGGAGAATTCAACAATCCAGGCGGTATCTGCGGCGTCTCTCCAGACGCCAATACTTCGTACAGCCAAACCGGCCACCGGCGCCTTCTCCCTTCCATAGGTGTTCAGGTTGAGGGCTTGCGACCAGGATAACTTATCTTGCCCTCCTTTTCCGGAAATCGGAACGATTGTGCCTCGGTTTCCATCCAACCCTGCTTGGACCTCATCGACTTCGATCTGTCCATAGCTTACGGTGGTGCGGTGATGCCCCTGAATTGGCCAAGCCTGAAACCCCAATACGTGGCTAATCAGGTTCGCGTTCCGGACTCTCGTGAACGTCGCCTGCTCGTCCCTACCTAGAAGTGACGCGACAAACGGCGGCGTCTGATCGATGACGACTTCGGTCCGAGGAACCTTTTTTAGATCATCGGGCAGAACTAAGAGATTTCTGCGCCGTGTTCGCTTCAATTTATAACAGCCTTTCCCTACCTGAAGCCAGGTAATCGGCCCGCATTGTTCTGCTTCCGCCGGCATGTGGCGCCGGGCGTCAAATGTGTACTTAATATCAGCAACGTTTTTCTGCAGCTTTGGGATCATCCCTTCTGCGTGGGCTCGATGCATCGCTGTGCGGATGTCATCAAGGTCGAAGAAAATCTCATCTGCAAATTTGCGTGGCGAAAAGCCTTTGGTAAGATCCCTAAAGAGATAGACAAGTATCCGTTCGTACTGGGTGAGCTTAGAAAGCTCGGCTTGAGACATCTTTGCTAGCATGTTTTTTGCGTTAAGCACTCTGTCTAGAGGTCAGGACCGGGGCACCGGTACGACTAGGCCAATCACTCGCATCCGAGAGGGACGCTCTTAGCGTGAATCATTTAAAATAGATTGAACCACAGGTAGGTGGTCGGCTGGTCCCCTCACTCTCGGATCAGCAGAGCGCAAGCGCTATAGCCAAGCCGATGTGCTCCGACCGTCGACTTCCACAGCGCCCACGCAGGCCCCGAGCGCAAGCGTTTACGGCCCGAATAATGCCGGCCACAATTCTCTCGCCGTTACCCGCCGCGCTTGGCAGGCTCGGCTCCGCATGCCATCATCGCCGCAAATGCCGCGCCCGAAAAATCCGCCGCGGCGGCCCAAGACTCACAGGGAGGAGAACCATGAAAATTTCCAGACGCGACCTTCTGCGCACGTCCGGCGCGCTTGCCATCGGCGCCGGCGCGGGCCTTCTGGGCGGCGGGCCGGCCTTCGCTCAAGATCAGGAGCTGAAATTCACGCCCGAGGAGGGCGCAAAACTCCGGGTGCTCCGCTGGTCGAAATTCGTCCAGGGCGACGAGGACCAGTGGAAGGCCAACACCGAGGCGTTCACCGCGACGACCGGCGTGCCGGTCGAGCTCAACGCGGAATCCTGGGAGGATATCAGGCCGAAGGCGGCGGTCGCCGCCAATGTCGGCTCCGGCCCCGACATCATTTTTGGCTGGTACGACGACCCGCACCAATATCCCGACAAGCTGGTGAAGCTCACCGACCTCGCCGAATATCTCGGCAAGAAATACGGGCCCTGGTACGACGCGCCGCGGAAATACGGCATGCGCGACGGCGAGTGGATCGGCCTGCCGCTCGGCGCCGCCGGGGCGCGCATGGTCTACCGCAAGAGCTGGGTCAACGAGGCGGGGTTCGAGGAATTCCCCACCGACACGCAGCAGATTCTTGAGATCGCCAAAAAACTGCACGCCAACGGCCACCCGATGGGCATGGCGCTCGGCCACGCGGTGGGCGACGGCAACGGCTGGACCCACACGATCCTGTGGGGTTTTGGGGGCAAGATGGTCGACGAGAGCGGCGCCGTCACCATCAACAGCGCCGAGACGATCGCCGCGCTGAACTGGGTGAAGGAGCTCTACCAGTATTTCATCCCGGGCACGCTCTCCTGGCTCGATTCCAACAACAACAAGGCGTTCCTGTCGGGCGAGCTCGGCGCCACCAACAACGGCATCTCCGTCTATTACGCCGCGAAGAACTCCGAGGACCCGGCGGTCAAGGCGATGTCCGACGACATCTTTCACCAGCAGATGCCGATCGGGCCGGTCGGCCATCCGACCGAGCTGCATCTCTGCACGCAGGCGATGCTGTTCGGCTATTCGCCCTACCCGAACGCGGCCAAAGAATATCTCCGCTTCATGTACGAGAAGCCGCAATACGAGGCGTGGCAGAACGCCTCGCTCGGCTACGTCGCGCACCCGCTCGACGCCTACAAGGACAACGCCGTGTGGCACGGCGACCCGAAGGCGCTGCCCTACCGCGACGCGGTGAAGAACATGCTGTGGAACGGCTATGCCGGCCCGCTCGGCTATTCTTCCGCCGCGGCGATGGCGGACTACATCGTCGTCGACATGTTCGCCTCGGTGTGCTCCGGCGACGTGACGCCGGAGGACGCGGCGGCGGCGGCGGAGAAGCGCGCCAACCGTTTCTACCGGGTCTAGGCGCTAAAAAGATCGCGGGCGCCGCTTCGGACGCGGCGCCCGCATCCATCCCGCGAGGAAGCAGCCTGCATGGCGGTCTGGAGCGATAGCGTCGCGCTGCCCCGTTCGGGCGGCCGCACGCGCTGGCGGCGTTTTTCGACGCACCGCAATTTCGTCGGCCTGATTTTTCTGCTGCCGGCGGCGGCGGTGCTGGGCCTCTTCCTCGCCTATCCGCTCGGCCTCGGCTTCTGGCTGTCGATGACCGACACGATGATCGGCCGGGCCGGCATCTTCATCGGCCTGGAGAACTTCGAGTATCTCTGGGACGACAGCGTCTTCTGGCTGTCGGTGTTCAACACGCTCCTCTACACGATCGTCGCCTCGATCGGCAAATTCGTGCTCGGCCTGTGGCTGGCGCTGATCCTCAACCGCCATTTGCCCTTCAAGGCGTTCATCCGCGCCATCGTGCTCTTGCCCTTCATCGTGCCGACGGTGCTCTCGGCGATCGCCTTCTGGTGGATCTACGACAGCCAGTTCTCCATCATCTCGTGGACGCTGCAGCGCTGGGGGCTGATCGACACCTACATCAACTTTCTGGGCGACCCGGAGAACGCCCGCGCCAGCGCCATCGCCGCCAATATCTGGCGCGGCATCCCCTTCGTGGCGATCACGCTGCTGGCCGGCCTGCAGACCATCCCGCTGTCGCTCTACGAGGCGGCGACGCTGGACGGCGCCACCGCCTGGCAGCGCTTCCGCTTCATCACCTTTCCGCTGCTCACGCCGATCATCGCCGTGGTGATGACGTTTTCGGTGCTGTTCACCTTCACCGACTTCCAGCTGATCTACGTGCTGACGCGGGGCGGGCCGCTCAACGCCACGCACCTGATGGCGACCTTGTCGTTCCAGCGCGCCATACCGGGCGGCGACCTCGGCACCGGCGCGGCGATCGCCGTGGCGATGATCCCCTTCCTGCTCGCCGCCATCCTGTTCAGCTATTTCGGGCTGCAGCGGCGGCGCTGGCAGCAGGGCGGCCAATGAGCGTCGTCGGCCGCACGCCGGAAGCGCCCGCGCGCGCCCGCGCATGGACCGGGCGGCTGCGCCGCGCCCGCAGCGACGCAGGCGGCATGGACTATCTGGAATCGCTGCCGCGCCGCGTCGTCACGCTCTACATTCCGCTGGCTATCTTCTTGTTCGTGCTGCTGTTTCCGTTCTACTGGATGTCGATCACCGCATTCAAGTCGAACGAGGAGCTCCTCAACTTCCGCGACTTCAACCCGCTGTGGGTTTCCCATCCCACGCTGGCGAATTTCAGAAGACTGTTCTTCGAGACCGACTATCCCCTCTGGCTGTGGAATACGATGCTGATCGCCGTGGCGTCGACGTTTCTGTCGCTGTTCTGCGCGGTGTGCGCCGCCTATGCGATCGAGCGCGTCCGCTTCACCAGCGCCCGCATGGTGGGCATGGCGATCTTTTTGGCTTATCTCGTTCCTCCCTCTATATTGTTCATCCCGCTTGCCACCATGGTTTTTAAATACGGCCTGTTCGACTCTCCATTCGCGCTGATCCTCACCTATCCGACCTTCCTCATTCCCTTCTGCACCTGGTTGCTGATGGGCTACTTCCGCTCTATCCCCTATGAGCTTGAGGAATGCGCCCGGATCGACGGCGCTTCCAGGCTGCAGATCCTCCTAAAGATCCTTTTGCCGCTCTCCGTGCCGGGGCTGATCTCGGCCGGCATCTTCGCCTTCACGCTATCGTGGAACGAATTCATCTACGCGCTCACCTTCATCTCCTCGACGCAGAACAAGACTGTCCCGGTCGGCGTGTTGACGGAGCTGGTGGAGGGCGATGTTTATCACTGGGGCTCGCTGATGGCGGGCGCGCTGATGGGCTCGCTGCCGGTGGCCATCCTCTACTCCTTCTTCGTCGAACATTACGTCTCGTCGATGACCGGCGCCGTGAAGGAATAGGGCCGGTCCAGGCGCCCGACGGGCGTTCACGGCCCTTGCCGTTATCCCGATGGAAACACCGTCCGATGCAAGGTTCGCCTCCCGAGGGAGGCTCTCATGCTTGAGCGGTATCTTTTGTGGTTCGAACAGGCTTTCTGCTGGGCCATGCGCCACGGCTCACGCATCCTGTTCGGCGCTGCCTGCCTGTTGCTGCTTACCGGCCTGCTGAGCTTCGGCTGGACGCTGTCGCGCCAAAGCTTCCTCGACTGGCGGCAGGGCTACACGCCCTCGCTCTTGTCCGCGCTGATCTACTCGCACTTCGCACCGGCGGCGTATCTGCTCTTCGGCGCCGTGCTGGCCGAGCGGCTCCGCCGCGACGCCTAACCTGGACCGCGGACACGACACGCGCTCGCGGCGGCTTGACCCGCAGGACGGCTGTTCCACATCCCCTGGGGACCAAGAACGTTTCGGGGGAGCCGCCTTGTCGAGGACAGATCCCGCCAGCGAAGGCCCCGCGAAAGCCGCTTCTCGCCGCCGAAGCGCCCCGCCGCAGCTTCAGGGCGCGACGGACCTGCTGTTCCGCGCGCTGGAAGCGGTCATGGTTTTCCTGCTCGCCGCCATGGTCGTCATGGTCTTCGGCAATGTGGTGCTGCGCTACGGCTTCAACACCGGCATCGTCATCTCCGAAGAGATGTCGCGCTACTTCTTCATCTGGCTGACCTTCATCGGCGCGGTGGTGACGTTCCGCGAGAATGCCCATCTCGGCGTCGAGACGCTGGTGCAGCGGCTCGGCCACAGAGGCCGGCTGATCTGCATGATCCTGACGGACGCGTTGATCCTGCTCTGCTGCGCCGTGTTCTTCTGGGGCACGTGGCTGCAATGGGCCATCAACGCCACCAACGTCGCGCCGGTCTCCGGCATCCCGATGACCTGGGTGTTCGGCGTCGGCTATTTCACCTCGATCGGCATCGGCGTCATCGCCCTGATGCGGCTCGTCCGCGCCCTGACCGGCCGCGTCACCGACGAGGAGCTGTCGCTCTTCGCCGGCGAGGGCGAAGCGGCGCATGCGGTCCGCGAGCGCGCCGAATGACCATCGTCGTCTTCCTCGTCTCGCTCTTGGGCGCCATGGCGATCGGCGCGCCGGTCGCTTTCGCGCTGATGTTCTGCGGCATTGCGCTGATGACCTGGATGGGCATCTTCAACACCCAGATCGTCGCGCAGAACATGATTGCCGGGGCGGACACTTTTACCCTCCTGGCGATCCCCTTCTTCCTGCTCGCCGGCGAGGTGATGAACGCCGGCGGCCTGTCGCGGCGCATCGTGGACTTCGCCATCTCCTGCGTCGGCCATATCCGCGGCGGCCTCGGCATCGTGGCGATCATCGCAGCGGTGATCATGGCGAGCCTCTCCGGCTCGGCCGCCGCCGACACCGCGGCGCTCGCCTCCATCCTCATCCCGATGATGCGCGACGCCGGCTACAACGTTCCGCGCGCCGCAGGGCTGATGGCCGCCGGCGGCGTTATCGCGCCGGTGATCCCGCCCTCGGTCGCCTTCATCATCTTCGGCGTGGCGGCGAACGTCTCCATCACCCAGCTCTTCATGGGCGGCATCGCGCCCGGCCTCTATATGGCAATTGCGCTGCTCGTCACCTGGATGATCGTGGCGCGGCGCGACAAGGTCGCCACCCTGCCGCGGCAGCCATGGTCGGAGCGGGGCCGCGCCACCGGGCGCGCCGGCTGGGCGCTCGGAATGCCGATCATCGTGCTGGGCGGCATCCGCTTCGGCATCTTCACGCCGACCGAGGCGGCTGTCGTGGCGGCGGTCTACGCCTTCCTCGTCGGCATGTTCGTCTATCGCGAGCTGCGCTTGCGCGACCTCTACGGCGTGTTCCTCAGCGCCGCCAAGACGACGGCGGTCGTCATGTTCCTCGTCGCCGCGGCGCTCGTCTCCGCCTGGCTGATCACCTCGGCCAACATTCCCAACGAGATCGGCGACATCATCGAGCCGCTGATCGACCGGCCGACGCTCCTCCTCTTCGCCATCATGGCGCTGGTGCTCGTCGTCGGCACGGCGCTCGACCTCGCCCCGACTATCCTCATCCTGACGCCCGTGCTGATGCCGATCATCAAGGAGGCAGGCATCGATCCGGTCTATTTCGGCGTTATCTTCGTGATGAACAATTGCATCGGCCTCCTCACGCCGCCCGTCGGCATCGTGCTGAACGTGGTGAGCGGCGTCGCCAAGGTGCCGCTCGGCCAGGTCACGGTCGGCGTCATGCCGTTCCTGCTGGCGCAGGTGGCCCTCCTGTTCCTGCTGGTCATATTCCCCGGGCTGGTGACCGTGCCGCTTGCCTGGCTGCGATGAGACGGGGGCGAAGCCTAAAGAACCACAAGCATGCAAGGGAGAATGGAATGACATCGAAATTCTTGAAGGGCTTTGCCGTCGCGCTCTGCGCCACGGTCTTTGCGGTTCCCACGTCGGCGCAGATCCAGGAGCGCAACATCCGCGTCTCCAACGGCGTCAACGAGGACCATCCCGTCGGCAACGGCGTCAAGGCGATGACCGAGTGCCTGGCCGAAAAATCGGGCGGCAAGATGAAGCTCACCGCCTTCTGGGGCGGCGCGCTCGGCGGCGACCTGCAGGCGACGCAGGCGCTCCGCTCCGGCACCCAGGAAATGGTCATCACCTCGACGTCGCCGCTGGTCGGCATCGCCCCGGAGCTCGGCGTCTTCGACCTGCCGTTCCTGGTTTCCAGCGAAGAGGAGGCCGATCAGCTCCTGGACGGCGAGTTCGGCCAGTACATCTCGGAAAAGATGCCGAATTACGGCGTCGTCAACCTCGCCTACTGGGAGAACGGCTTTCGCAACCTCACCAACTCGCAGCGCCCGGTGACCAAGTGGGAAGACCTGGAAGGCATGAAGGTGCGGGTGATGCAGAACAACGTCTTCCTCGACGCCTTCCAGAACATGGGCGCCAACGCCACGCCGATGGCCTTCGGAGAGGTGTTCAGCGCGCTGGAGACCGGCACGATCGACGCGCAGGAGAACCCGTTCGTCACCATCGACACCTCGAAATTCTACGAGGTTCAGGATTATCTCTCTGTGACGCGGCACGCCTACACGCCGTTCATGGTGCTCTTCTCCAAGCCGATCTGGGACACCTATTCGCCGGAGGAGCAGCAGATCCTCAAGGATTGCGCCATCGTCGGCCGCGACGTGCAGCGCCAGGTCAGCCGCGAGCTTTCGGAAAAGTCGCTCGCCAAGCTGCAGGAAGCCGGCATGGAGGTGAACGAGCTCTCGCCGGAGGAACAGACGCGCATGCGCGAGAAGGCGACGACCGTCTACGAGAAGCACGCCAGCACGATCGGCGAAGAGACGATCAAGCGTGTGGAGGAGGCGCTCGCCAAGATCCGCGGCGGCTAGACCGAAGCCACGCGGAGGGCCGCGGCGGCGCCGAAGCAACCCGCCGAGGCTCGCCACCTGTCATCCCGGACCGCGCGGTGCGAAGCCCGTCGCGAGGTCCGGGACCCAGGGGGGACGGGGGGCGCGAGAGCGCCACCCGAACCGCGACCGCGATGCCGCGTGGAGCCGTAACGCGGCTGATCCGTTAGGCGATGCTTTGAGGGGCGTACGAATGGCTCATGCAGCGCTGAACTACTGGGACGCAGCTTGGGACCTGCATGAGGATCAGTGCCCGTGTGACGTTCATTTCGTCGAATGGCTCGACCAGAACGGGGTCAAGGACGCCGCCATCTTTCACTTCGGGACAGGCGCGCATCACTACGTAGGAATCGAGTGCTCCAGGCCAGATCGTCGGAACGCCGTGCTCGGCATCACGGCTGCCCCGATGGAGCACGAGAAGTTTGTCGAGCTCGCCATTCAACGCCCCGACGTGCTTCGGTTCTACAACGCCATGTTCGGCGACATCTACCTTCTGAACACAAAGCTGCTGTCGAATTTCGACGTAGTGAGCTTGTTTCACCTCTGCGAATTTCGCGGTGAAGTGAACGATGCGTATAGCGCCCTCACCGACTTGGAAGTGGCTAACCTCCTCACCGACAAGACCCGGCCCGGCGGTCATATCCTTTTCTACACTCGCTCGTTCGCATTCAGCCGGGAGGGCGCGCTCAGCGCGCGCGAGGTCATCGCCGGCTGGGAACGCGGCAGGGAAGTGGAGCGGGTCGGGGAATACAAGAGCTTGCTCGTCTACAGGAAGAGAGGAGACGCGTAAGATCCTGCGAAGCAGCCCGGGCCGACACTCTTCCTACATGCGCTCGATAAAGATGTCGCTTACCGCGATTCCGCGTCTGCGGGCGTCGCGCTTGCGGCCGTCCGCCTCTCCCGAATACATGACGGGCGTATGCAGGACCAGGACCGAGCCATCGCTCCTGTTCAGAACAGCTCGCGTAATCAGTGCGGGCTGGCCATTCATCACGCCAATTTGGCACGGCAACGGCTGGCCGTTCACCCATAGCGACACGTCCTGAAGCGGCGTCTTTGCAACATGCGGAACGCAGATCGAGATCTGAGCTTTGCGATCATACGTATAGGGGATCAGGATCTTGGGCCGAGGATTCGGACCGGACCATCGGAAAGGACGGCTGCCCCTCTCCAGCTTGTGCCAGTCGAGGCCCCTCCTATCGTCCGTTTGCTCGAGGCGGACCGGCCCGGTGAGCGGCATCGAAGCGGGCCGCGACAATCCCTTTATCCCGCGGTTCCGCTCGAAAATGCTGCCTTTGCCGAACGCGGAAAAGTCCTGCAACGCCATGCCCATAGGGCGACGGCTTTTCCTGCGTGCTTCGATCAAGCCGCGCAGGTACTCCTCGTTCTCCAGACGCGGATCCCATAGCGCGGCTTTTTGCTCCTCAGCATCGGGACACAGATAAGAGAGATATCGATGGCCTGCCGCGAACTTGTGAACGGTCAGCTTATTGGTCGAGGCGAAGCGCCGTCCGGCATGCGCGGCGCGCAGCAGGAAATCCGCATCGACCGGCGCCTCTACGGTCCGGGGATCGGCCCAGCCGCCGATCTGGTCGGTAAGGTCGCGACGGTGCGCAATGGAGGACGGCGGGAAGAACTGGGTGAACTTGGCCTGTTCGTCGTCGAACAGGCCGGTGATGAACGTTACCCCGCTTCCCGGTGGTCCGTAGTACACACAGCCGCTTACTGCGACGTCGGGCGACGGTTCCGAAAGTATCACATCTCTCAGCGACTGGAGGTGTTTGGAGCTCCAGATATCGTCGTGGCCAAGATAGGCGATCCAGCGGCCGGCGGCGATTTCGATTCCGGCGTTGTTCGGGAAGCTCTGGCTTCCGCCATTTTGCGGAAGGTTGAGCCAGCTGATCCGCTCGGAGCCGATCGAGCGGACGACATTCTCCGTCGCGTCAGTGCAACCGTCTCCCACGACAATGACCTCGAAGTCGGCAAAGCTCTGCCGGAGCGCCGATTCGATTGTGGGCCTGATGTGCTCGCCCCGCTGGTAGGTAGCAACGACTACGGAGAAGAAGGGGCTCACCAGCCAGGCCCTTTGTCGAAATCGTAGGGCACGCGATCGCGCGAAAGGCGGTACTTGTCGGGATCGGCGTGGTCGTATGGCCGGTCGGGCATGTTGACGAACACCGCGTCGGTCTGGCCGATATTCTGCACCGCATGCGCCACCTCGGCGGGGATGAGGAGAAGGCCGCGGTTTCTCTCGGTGAGGAAGATCTCGTTCAGCACCCCTCTCGTCGGCGAGTCCGGGCGCAGATCGAAGAGCACGATTTTCAAGAAACCCAGAAGGACGAACATCCGGTCGGATTGGCTCTTGTGGTAGACCCAGCCCTTGACGCGGCCGGGGCGAACGGAGGCCGCGTAGACATAGACGAGCGGATCGGAGGCGATCCCCCAAGCGGGGTTGTAGACCTCGCAAATCTCCCCGCGCTCGTCGGAGTGGGTAATCGCCGGACGAACGACAACACCATCGATGGTGGGCTGCAGGCGCTCGCCCGCAGGAGTGACGGTTTGCGGATCTTTGATGCCGCCCAGTTGGTCCAAGTGGTCTCTCCCAAGAGTGTAGGGGTTGTTCTCCGCTGCGGGCCTCGAAGGGCGCTCCATTCAGCGCCTTGAAGGCGCATGTCTGCTTCATTTCGTAGCAAGATGATTTTGGCCGAAACGTCGCCTGCGGCCAAGCCTGCGACGAGTTCGCGGCATTCTAGCGGGCGGGAAGAGCCAGCCCAACGCGGTGCGGCGCTCAAGGAAATCTGGGCGCCCTGCCGCGCGCGCTTCTCCTGCGCGCGCAATCGCGTGTGCAGATTCCGCGGCTTCTCCCTTGATCCCTCCGGCCGTGCCGCCATCTCCCGAACAGGAGAGTCCCCATGCTGCAGAAGAATTTTCCGACCGGCCAGGGCGGCCTCGCGATCGGCGTCCTGGACCAGGCGCCGATCTCGGAAGGTTTCTCGGGCGCCGATGCGCTCGCGAACAGCCTTGATTTGGCGAGGCTCTGCGACCGGCTCGGCTTCTCGCGCTACTGGGTCGCCGAGCACCACGGCACGCCCATGCTCGCCTGCGCCAGCCCCGAGGCGCTGATCGGCCCGATCGCCGCCACGACCGCGCGCATCCGCGTCGGCAGCGGCGGCGTCATGCTGCCGCATTACAGCCCGCTCAAGGTGGCGGAGACGTTCTCCATGTTCGCCGGCCTGTTCCCGGACCGCATCGACCTCGGCCTCGGCCGCGCGCCCGGCAGCGACCAGAAGACCGCCTACGCCCTGCAGCGCGACCGCCGCCAGGCGGCGCCGGACGATTTTCCCGACCAGCTCGTCGAGCTCCTCGCCTATCTCGACAATCGCCTGCCTGCCGATCACCCCTTCCGCTATCTCGCCGAGCTGCCGGGCCTGCCGCACGCGCCGGAACCTTATCTTCTGGGCTCCTCGCTGCAGAGCGCCATCTGGGCCGGCCAGCTCGGCCTCCCTTACGTCTTCGCCGATTTCATCAACCCCGCCGGCGCGGCGATCGCCGAGCGCTACCGCCAGGATTTTGCGCCCTCCGAGCGGCTGCAAAAACCCAAGGTCATTGTCGCGGTGTGGGCGCTTGCCGCCGAGACCGACGAGGAGGCCGAGCGCCTCTCCGCCAGCCACCGCATGGCGATGCGGCTCTTCCTCAGCGGCAAGCTGATCCCCATCCCGCCGGTCGACGCCGCGCTGAAGTTTCTGGCCGAGGCCCCACGGCAACCCGCGGGCCTGGGCCGCCAGCGCCGGCGCATCTCCGGCTCGCCGCCAAAGGTGCGCCGCGACATCGAGGCGGTCGCCGCCGAATACGGCGCCGATGAGGCGATGATCGTCACCATCACCCATTCGCACCTCGACCGCCGCCGCTCCTACGAGCTGATCGCCGAAGCTTTTGGCCTGGTCGGCTCGCCGGCCGAGCCCGCCCGGGTCGTGCACCTCGGCTGAGGCCCGCGCATCCGGCGTTCGTCGGCTCGCTCGATCCGGCCGGCCCGAACTGGAACCCCCCCGCGGGAAGCGGCGTTCACGCTGAGCCGGCGCATTTTTCCCGGCGCGCGATCAGCGATCTATGGGGCGCTGCCATGCTGAAATGGGCGATCATCCTTCTTGTGGTTTCGATCATCGCCGGCGCGCTCGGCCTGACGCCGATCGCCCGCGGGGCACGCACGCTCTCCTACATCCTGTTCGCCGCCGCCGCCGTCCTGTTCCTGCTTTTCCTGGTGTTCTTGGTGCTGGCGCTCACCGCGGTCAACGCGGTGACCTGAGCCCAAAAGATTCCGCGCCGGGCCGGCCGCGGGCCGAGAGACGCGCTCTGGCCATGCTCCCCGTTGCCGGGCCATGATGGCCTATGGCCGAATTTTTTGCCGCGGGCCGCGAGTTTCTGGTTCCCCTCCTCGTGCAGGCGGGGCAAATCCTGTTCGCGGCAGGCTACGCGCTCCTCCTGCCGGCCGCCGCCTTCGCGGTGCTGGCGCTGGTGGCGAAGCGGCGGAACGCACTTGCAGCAGCCGTCCGGGCGGCGCGCGAGACCCGCATCAATCTCTCCATCTACTTCCTCGACGCGCTCCTCCTCGGACCGCCGCTGGCGCTGCTGCTGGCCGCTATGGCCGCGCTGTTCCAGGCGAGCGGCCTCCACCTCGTTTCGCCGGAGCGCTGGTCGGGCCTGCCGCCGGTCCTCGTCGGCTTTTTCGCGGTCGTCGCGGGCGATTTCGTCGGCTACTGGCGCCACCGGCTGGAGCACACGCGGCTTCTCTGGCCGTCGCACGCCATCCACCACAGCGACACCGAGATGACCTGGCTGGCGCTCGCCCGCTTCCACCCGGTCAGCCGGCTGGTCACCCTCCTCCTCGACAATTCCATCCTGTTCCTGCTCGGCTTCCCGCCCTACGCGCTCCTCGTCAACAATTTCGTCCGCCATTACTGGGGTCATTTCATCCACGCCGATTTGCCCTGGACCTTTGGGCCGCTCGGAAAAATCGTCGTCTCGCCGGTGATGCACCGCTGGCACCATTCGATCGACCCGAGCGCCCACGGTACCAATTTCGCGACGATCTTTTCGCTCATCGACCGCCTCTTCGGCACTTTTCGCGTGCCCGGCCCGTGCGTGGGCCCGCTCGGCGTGGCGCACGACATGGGGCGCGGCGTGGTCGGCCAGCTCGCCTACCCGTTCCGCAAGGCGGCTTACTCAAGCGGATCGACAGCCGCTCCAATGCGGCACGATTCTATGCAAAGAGCGGGGCTCGCCGGGCAAGCAGACCCGGCGGAATAGATTCCGTGCCGACGGTCGCCTACTTTCTCGGCATCACCGTGCGAATGTATTTCAACGACCACGGCGAGCCGCACTTTCATGCCCGCTATCAGGGTTTTCGTGCGCGCATTCTCATTTCGGACGGGACAGTCATTGACGGCCGCCTTCCACCAACGGTCGCTCGCCTGGTGAAGGAATGGACTTCTTTGCGGCAGGACGCGCTCATGCGAAACTGGCAGGCAGCGCGATCCGATGAACCGCTCGAACGGATCGAAGGTCTGGAATGATGATCGATGTGATCGGAGTGCGGCCGCTTGGCGGCTACAAGCTGGAGATCGAGTTCTCCGATGGCAGCATCGGCGTGCGGGATTTTGCCTTTTCCGAGAAGACAGGCTCGATGGCCGAGCCCCTGAAGGACCCGGCCTATTTTTCTCGCGTCTTTGTGGACGACGGGGCGCTGACCTGGCCGAACGGCTACGACTGGGACCCCATCGCTCTCCACGAGGAAATGAAAAAGGCAGGGCTTCTCCGGCGTTTGGACGCGGCCGAGTAGTCGCACTGGCCTCGGCGGAAAAGCAAAGCGCCCTCCCATGTCGAATCCGGGCGGCGCCGTTCGTCGTGGCATTGCGAGAGCCCGCCATCGGGCAAAAAATTCTGGAGGATGCCATGCGGAAGATCATAGCCTCGGCCTTCGTCAGCCTCGACGGCGTGATGCAGGCGCCGGGCGGCCCCGAGGAGGATCCGACCGGCGGTTTTCGGCACGGCGGCTGGGCCACGACTCACTGGGACGGCGAGACCGAGGCGGCGATCGGAAAACTGTTCGCCGCGCCCTTCGACCTCCTGCTCGGCCGCAGGACCTACGACATCTTTGCCGCGCACTGGCCGCATGTGGAGACCGACCCGGCGAAGAGCAGCTTTGACAAGCTGAACGCCGACATCGCCGAAAAATTCAACCGCGCCGCCAAACACGTGGCGACGCACGCGCCCGAGACGCTCGCCTGGCAGAATTCGCGATGGCTCGGCGAGGACGCCGTCGCGGCGCTCCGCGACCTGAAGCGGCAGGACGGGCCGATGCTGCTGATCCAGGGTTCCAGCGTGCTGGTCCAAAAACTGCTCGCCGCCGATTTGATCGACGAGGTGCGGCTCCTCATCTACCCGCTCACGCTCGGCCGCGGAAAGCGCTTCTTCGGCGACGGCACGCAGCCGGCCGCCCTGAAGCTCGCCGGCGCCGAGACGTCGCGGAGCGGCGTGCTCCTCACCCGCTACGAACGCGCGGGCGAGGTCGAGACGGGCTCCTTCGCGCTTGCGACGCCGACGGCGGCGGAGCTGGAGCGGAGAGCAAAGCTGACATAGCGGGTGTAAGGAAGGCCGGTTCCCGCCCCCCGCTTGTCGTCATTGCCGGGCTTGACCCGGCAATCCATTCCGGAACCGACGAGCACTGCGCCAGCGCCACGCAATGGATGCCCGGATCAAGTCCGGGCATGACGACAGGTGGGCGAGGCGGAGCTCCCATCCCTACTGCTCGAAAAACCCTTTTGGCGTCTCGCCCTTCAGGAAGGGCTCGACGAACCCCATCAGCAGATCCACCTGCGTGATCACCGCCGTATGCGAGGTCGCCGGCATCACCGCCAGCCGCGATTCCGGCAGCTTCTCTCCCATATCCCCCATGACGCCGCCGCCCAGCAGCCGGAACATCTTTACCGAATGCTCCAGCGTCGCCGCATCCGCGTCGCCGGTGACGATGAGCACCGGCATCTTGAGCGCGCGCACCTCCGCCTCCCAGGCCATCGGCTCCTTCTCCAGCTGGATCAGCTTTTCGGCGAGTTTTGCGAAACCGTCGGGATCGGGCGAGAGTTTTTTGTGCGGCTCGACGAGCGCCGGCATCCCCAGAAACATCTCGACATTCATCTGCGGGATGAATTTTCGGAACGCCTTCTGCCAGCCCTCGAAATCGTAGGCGCCGGACACGAAGACCAGCCGCTCCACCTTCTCCGGATGGCGGATGGCGAGCTGCAGCCCCGCGATCGCGCCCATCGAGTAGCCGAACACGTTCGCCTTCGTGAGGCCCACCGCGTCCATGAACGCCGCCACGTCGTCGGCGAGGTTTTGATAGGTGATGGGCCGGTCGATGTCGGTGGTTCGCCCGTGCCCCTGCAGCTCGAGCGCATAGACCTTGCTGGTCTCCGCCAGCGCGGGGATGATCCCGCCCATGCTGGGGATGTTCATGTAGGAGCCGTGCAGCACGATCAGCGGCTCGCCCTCGCCCGACACCTCGTAATACATCTCCATGCCGTTCACCGCGACGCGCGCGCCCGCCGGCTCAACTTGCGCAAAGGCGGGAGAAGCGGCGAGCAGCGCCGCGGCAACAAGCGCGGCCGCGGCAGTGGGGTTTTTGCGGAACATAAGACTCTCCCTGTCGAATCGCGTGCATCCTGGCCGCCTGCCTATCCGCCGATTCTGGCCATACGACGAACGGTTCAGGCGGGGAGGGCTTAGAGGAGGGACAGCGCAGGCGCCCGAAGGCGAGCAACCACGGGCGGCCTGGCGCCAAAACCCTCCCCCCTTGTGGGGGAGGGTGCCCCTCGCGTTTGCGCGAGGGGCCGGAGAGGGGTGAATCAGTGTGGCGCGAAGCGCCACGCAACAGGCGCGACCAGCGCCATTCCCCTCCCTCTTGCGGGGAGGGGCAGCGCCGTCGTCGGCGGGCGGGCAACCACCCGCAGCGGCCTGGCGCCGAAAACCGCCCCCCTTTGGCGGGGGCAGGGTGCCCCTTTCGCTTGCGAAAGGGGCAAGCCGGACGGGAAAATTGCTACTGATCGTCTGTAGATTTTTTGGCCGGCGCTCCGGAAGGAGATGCATGGCGCGCTACAGGATGGCAAAATTCCCGCGCCTCAGGGAAATCCGCGAGAAGAAGCTCGGCTGGGAAGTGGCGGAACTGGTGGCAAAGCTCCCCGACGGCAAGCCGAGCACCTCCTCCGTCTACCGGCTCGAGTCCGGCCGCTCCATCCGCGCGCCACATGTCCGCCGAGTGTTCGACATCTTGAACCAGGCGCTCGGCAACAGTCTCGATGCGGAGAAGGAGATCGAAAGCGAGTGAGTTCTCCTGGGTCGTCTACCGTGAGGGGCAGCAGCGGAACCCCGCCGGCGCCGTCGCCGCGGAAAGCGCTTCTCCAGCGACGGCACGCGGCCGGCCGCCCTAAAACGCGCCGGCTCCCAGACGTCACGGAGCGGTGTGCTCCTCACCCGCTACGAGCGCGCCGGCGAGGTCCAGACGGGCTCCTTCGCCATGGAGACGCCGACCATGGCGGAGCTGGAGCGAAGGGCGAAGCTGAGGTAGCGGGGCAAAGATGTAGCCCGGAGAGCGAAGCGCAATCCGGGACTCACGCCGGAATGGTTCCCTGCCGCTGCTTGCGGCGACGCACCGCGATGGGATACCGGGCGGAAGCCGCGCGGCCGGACGCGTCTAAATTAGCCCAGGGTTGGTCTGCTTCATCCGGGCTTGGCTTGCTGTGCTTGCTTAAGAGCGAAGAGTCAGATTCGGCAGCTATCGAGCTTCGTCAGACACAAAGACCGTGTCGTCCTCCAAATCCCATCGCTCTTCGAGGTAGTCCCGGAACGCGCTTCTTAATATCTCAAATCGCCCACGGTGACTTGCAGCGTCATTAGTGCTTCTGTTCAGCGTATCATATCGAGCGTATTGCTGATCGACTTCAGCAGAAGGGCCTAAGTCCTTTTGCTCGTCCCTATGCGCCTTTCGAGCAGCCTCGAACTCCAACAAAAAGGGCCGGACCTCGTCTCGGAACAAAGGATGTACGTCCCTAACGAGCCAAAAATATACAGGAAAGGAGCCGGCCGACGAAAGCAGTGGATCTCTTGGGAGAAACACGTCGTCCATAGCGTCTAACGTATCTAAAACACGCCTTGCAGCTAACTCGAGGCGTTCCTTATCGATTCGTCTCTTCTCAAGAGTTCCACGTGCAAACTCGTCAAGGCTGCCTTTCTTCGTATTTACAAGTTTGTCCTCATATTCAAATAGCAGCACTTTAGCGGCAGCATTCTGATCGCCCGCCCTGCGGGTGCTGAATGCAATTGATTCCTGAAAAATGGAATGTTGCGTCAAGCTGCGGATCACGTCCGTAACGGGTCCGGCTATGGCATTTCGAACTTCCGCGCCGGTTAGGGGCTTACTTCTATTTAGTCGAACGAACAGCTCGTTCACGTCCTTCTCATCGTCTGCTACGACACTCATAATGTCGAACGAAAAGTTCTCAAATTCATCAGCGATCGCTCGATGGCTCCTGCGTAGGTCGCGGAGACTCAGCCCTCCCAGCTTCAAAGCCGGATCGTTTCTGAAGACGAAGTCTGCGTTCAAAGTAAGGGCGTTGTCAAAGAAATCAAATACCGCTTCTAACCTCTGCTTCCCATCAATAATCGCGTAAGCAAGCTTCTTCTGGTTGAGAGAAGAGTCGCCATACTGAAAATCAGCAAGATACAATTTCGGAATATCGAAACCATTAATGATGGAATCTGATTAGAAATCCCTTGTCCTGATTGCTCCACAGTCGCCCCCTCCGCTGGTAGGGTGGGGAAAAGTCAATGCTTGCCCGGCGACTGTGCCACCATATTAGCGTTCTCGTTTGGTGAGGGGTGATACGGAGACGGGGCATCAGTGAAACCCAAAGCTTCGCTTGATTTCGAGGGATAATCCAAATAGATCCGGATATATCGTAGATTCAGCAAATCCCTTACGATATAGGGACTTCAACAATCCGTCCACAACTCCTCGTTTAATGACAAGTTTAGTAAGGGATTCGGATGGGAAAGCGCCTTTCTCAAATGTATCTTCCATGCTGCTGGTACCTTTTCCAAAGAGGGCAAAGACACCCCTTTGGGCAACAATTCTCGGACTGTTGTGAGTTCCATAAATCATCACCGGAGCAGTCGCGCGCTGGTCGAGGTCAGTACTAGGGCTGTACGCCTTGATCTCCTCCGAACTCTCATCAAGAACACCACCTGCGTAGCTGATGTGACTCAAAGCGACCCTGTTCCATTCCACAGGGTCGCAGAGCCAAAGCGCCGCGTCGCTGGTCGGTCTGCCCGCCTTATCGCGCCTCACAGCGGTCAACGCAAAATACAATCCAACGAACGGGCTCTCCGTCCAATCCAACAGACGGGTAGGGATACCGTAGTGCTGCATGAAAAAAAGCGTCTTCCATTCATTAGGAAAGCCTGATGCTAAAAAGGGAGGTGACCGCTGCGCAAACGTATTTGCAATGTCCCGCTCCATCTTGTTTAACGCGTCGGGTGCCATGGATGGACTTCTGCGGAACATGGAGGGAAGCAAGCGATGTGTCGAGACTCCTATTCCGCGGTACCAAGAAACGTCTCGACCGTCTTGGAATGCCTCAACATGCCTAAGGATGTCTACGAAAGTCCCCGGGGTGTGCTCAATGATAGTCGTCAATTTGTGAGCCTGTAGGCGTGGCCTGTCTCGGTGTCTGCTGCGGAATCAGCAAATTGTGGCGCATAAGTGTCTCCAGTGAAGTGGGTGGCAGTCAAATTGTCAATCCAAGCCATCGCGCCCTGCGGCGCGCCAAGCTCTTTTTGGAGGCTCAGAACGAAACGAGAATCATGCTATAGTCGCGATACGACTCGGGATTCAAAGGCGCGATGCACATGACGACGTTGGAACTTCAGCGTTCCTCAAGCTGGTGCACCTGAGGGACCGGCCTCAGCGAACCGAATTGGGACGCCGATCAATGCCGAGCGAAGGTGGTTATGACTTCCACCGGAGCCTTCGGCGGCTGGCACGTCACCTGCTGGTCGATGGAACGTCGCTTGATACTGTCATGGCGGAAGCCGCTGCCATTGTACAGGCGCCAGAGCGAACTTCCGCTCAACAGGCATTGCAGCGGCTTCATTCCTGGAGAGAGCGCCATCCCGGCATCTTCGCCCCCCTCGATCCGGTGACTGTCGAGAGTCCGGGAGCGATGTTCAGGGTGACATTTACTCCAACCTTTGGAGTTCACGTCGAGCGGCAGGCGGTAGCAGTGCATGTTTGGAATACCGCCTCGCCGCGCCTGGAGGAGCGCTTGGTTCGCGCGGTGCTTTCGCTGTTTGCGGAGCCATATTCGGCCGCCGATCCACCAAACGATCTAGCGGTCCTGTGCCTTCGATCAATGCGCCTAATTCGGCTTGGCGAGGTTAGCGATGTGGCCGAGCTGGGAAGGCGGATAGCGGCAAATATTGATGATATTCTCCGGGACTTGGCCGAGGAGCCACTAGAAGCGCCGCGCCTGCCCGGCGATCGACCTGCAACTCCGCCTCCCGGCTAAGTCCACAATGCCGCCCCGCAATCCGCTGCGCTCCTTGCGGGCTACGGCCGCCCTTACTGTCCCGACCTCACGCCGCCACAGGCGCGATGGCGGCAAGCTCGTCCGCCATCTTCGGCTCCAGCGTGCGAAGGTCAAAATCCTTCTGCAGGTTGAGCCAGAAGTCGGGGCCGTTGCCGAAGAATTTTCCGAGCCTGAGCGCCATGGCCGGGGTCACCGGCTGTCTCTCGCCGAGGAGGTCGTAAAGCGTCTGGCGGGAGATCTGCAGGCGGCGGGCGATCTCCGCCTTGGGCAGGCCGAGGGCCGGGAGAATGTCCTCGCGCAGGAGCTCGCCGGGGTGGGTCGGCGCCAAGCCTTTCAGAAGGGGGTTGCCGGCCATCAGTGATAGTCCT
Organism: uncultured Alphaproteobacteria bacterium; assembly: GCA_963846475.1. GTDB lineage: Bacteria > Pseudomonadota > Alphaproteobacteria > Rhizobiales > Afifellaceae > DASWJZ01. The sequence goes on from CAWJVZ010000004.1 coordinate 2,863,716, forward strand.
CCAGATCCACATCGACGGCGTCGTCGCCGTCCCAGCGGAACGTGATGCGATAGCTGCCGCTTGCATCGACAGCGAAGGTGCCCTTGCGGCGACCCGCGGAAAGCTCCGAGCAAACCGAACAACCCACGCGACGATGGCTGCTCTTAATCGGTTCGGCGCTTGCTCGTTCTAGAGCTTTGCATGTTCGGGCGTTGTTCGGCATCGAGCATTTTTGCGGAAAGCCGAGCGCCCTCAGAGGCCTGCCGCAATCGCCTCATCTTGAACAATTCCGCGGCAAGCCCCTCGCGCTTCCCCCTTCCCGCTCCCCTGGGGGTCACCCCTCCATCTTCAGCGCCGCGATGAACGCCTCCTGCGGGATGTCGACCTTGCCGAACTGGCGCATGCGCTTCTTGCCCTCCTTCTGCTTGTCGAGGAGTTTTCGCTTGCGCGTGATGTCGCCGCCGTAGCACTTTGCCGTCACGTCCTTGCGGAGCGCCGAGATCGTCTCGCGCGCGATCACCTTGGCGCCGATCGCCGCCTGGATCGGGATCTTGAAAAGATGCTGCGGGATCAGCTCCTTGAGCTTCTCCACCATCGCGCGGCCGCGGCGCTCCGCCTGGCTGCGGTGCACCAGCATCGACAGCGCGTCGACCGGCTCGGCGTTGACCAGGATCGACATTTTGACGAGGTCGCCCTCGCGGTAGCCGGTGATGTGGTAGTCGAAGCTGGCATAGCCCTTCGAGACCGATTTCAGCCGGTCGTAGAAATCGAAGACCACCTCGTTCAGCGGCAAATCGTACTGCACCATGGCGCGGCTGCCGACATAGGAGAGATCGTGCCTGGATGCCGCGCCGGTCCTGGCAGAGCTTCAGGATCGAGCCGAGATACTCGTCGGGGGTGAGGATGGTGGCGCGGATCCACGGCTCGCGGATCTCCGCGATCCTCACCGGGTCGGGCATGTCGGCCGGGTTGTGCAGCTCGATCTCCGTGCCGTCGGTCAGCGAGATCTGGTAGATGACCGAGGGGGCGGTCGCGATCAGGTCGAGGTCGAATTCGCGCGTCCAGCCGCTCCTGGATGATCTCCAGGTGCAGGAGCCCGAGAAAGCCGCAGCGGAAGCCGAAGCCGAGCGCCGCGCTCGTCTCCATCTCGTAGGAAAAGCTGGCGTCGTTCAGCCGGAGCTTTCCGATCGCGGCGCGCAGATTCTCGAAATCCGCGGCGTCGACCGGAAAGAGCCCGCAGAACACCACCGGCTGCGCCGGCCGGAAACCCGGCAGCGGCTCGGCGGCCGGGCGGCGGTCGTCGGTGATGGTGTCGCCGACGCGCGTGTCCGCCACCTCCTTGATGGAGCCGGTGAGGAAGCCGATCTCGCCCGGGCCGAGCTCGCCGATGTCGACCATCTTCGGCGTGAAGATAGCCGACGCGGTCGACCTCGTGGCGCGCGCCGGTGCGCATCATGCGGATCGCCTGGCCCTTCTTCAGCGCGCCGTCGACGATGCGCACCAGCACGACGACGCCGAGATAGGCGTCGTACCAGCTGTCGACGAGGAGCGCCTTCAGCGGCGCCTTGCCGTCGCCCTTCGGCGGCGGGCAGGCGGTGCACGATCGCCTCCAGCACCTCGTCGACGCCCTGCCCGGTCTTGGCCGAGATCAGCACGGCGTCGGAGGCGTCGAGGCCGATCACGTCCTCGATCTGCTGCTTGATGCGCTCCGGCTCGGCGGCGGGCAGGTCGATCTTGTTGAGGACCGGCACGATCTCGTGGTCGTTGTCGATCGCCTGGTAGACGTTGGCGAGCGTCTGCGCCTCGACGCCCTGGCTAGCGTCGACGACGAGCAGCGAGCCCTCGCAGGCGGCGAGCGAGCGGTTCACCTCGTAGGCGAAATCGACATGGCCCGGGCGTGTCGATGAGGTTCAGCTCGTAATCCTCGCCGTTCCTGCGCGCGGTAGGCGAGGCGCACCGTCTGCGCCTTGATGGTGATGCCGCGCTCGCGCTCGATGTCCATGGAATCGAGCACCTGCTCCTTCATCTCGCGCAGATCGAGCCCGCCGGTCATCTGGATCAGCCGGTCGGCGAGCGTCGATTTGCCGTGGTCGATATGCGCGACGATGGCGAAATTGCGGATATGGTCGAGTGGCGTTGTCATGGGGCGGCATGTAGCATCGCCCCGGCAGGCGTCAAAGCGGGCAGGCGCCTAGACGATCAGGAAGTCGGAAGCGCCGAGATTCAAGCCTGAATTGAGCGTGGCGATTTGAATCGCGCCACCCGAGCCATTGCCATTGGGATCGTAGACGAGCGCCCCTGTCTGCGAGTTGTAGATAATCCGGTCGGTCGAATCGTGCGCCGCCGAGCCTACATGGAAGGCGGCGGTCGAAACGTCCCCGCCAGGGATGGCGAAGACAAGCTCGCTGAGCAGGATCCTGTCCCTGCCGGGAGCAAAATCGACAATCCTGTCCGGAGTGGCGCCCGAGGCGGGCATCGATTCGAAGAAAAACTGGTCGGGGTCTCTGCCGCCACCAATGTTGTCGCCGCCGACGCCGCAGCTCAGCGTATCAACTCCTGCGCCGCCGCGAAGCAGATCGGGCCCGCTACCGCCGACTAGTCCGTCGGCGCCACCGCGGCCGAACAGCCAATCGTAGCCGGCGTCTCCATGCAGGTGGTCGACGCCCGCCGCGCCGGTGAGCGTGTCGCCACCGCCGCCCCCGGAGACATAGAGGCCGTTATCTCCGGCAATCACGGTGTCGTAACCGTTGCCGCCGAAGACCATGTAAGAGAAATTCGAGCCGGTAAAATCGACGGAGTTTGTGCCGTCCGCGAGCGTGATAGGAGGAGTGGTTCCAAAATCGAGGTCGCGGAGTTCCAATATTCCGCTCGTCGTCAGCCGCAAATCCGCCGATTGCAGGAAAGACAAGCGGCTGAGCTGCTCTACCGTGAGCGCCACCGCCGAGTGGGCCACGAGGCGTTCCACGTCGGAACCGATAAGGGTTCGCGAAAAGTCCATCTCGCCACTTAGATTGTAGGCCGAGAAGATGGCATCCGTGCCTTCCCCGCCGACGATCTCCTCCCCTCCGGGTTCAAGAACGTCAAGGTATTGAAAGACATCGTCTCCGGGGCCGCCGTTCAGCTTGTCGGCGCCGCTCCCCACATAAAGCGTGTCATCCCCCTCTCCGCCCAGCACGGTGTCGAAACCGGGGCCTCCGGCGAGAGAGTCGGTGCCGCCGAGCCCTTCCAGTATGTCGTTCCCGCCGAAGCCGTCGATAATGTCCGGCGTGCCGGACCCGATCAGGTGTTCATTTGCGTCCGTCCCGTAGAGTTCAGCCATTTCTCGCCTCGATTCGGGCCGCGCGGCGGCCTGGATGACAACGGCAAGCCCCGGCTTCATGGCGGAACATGACGCCGGCGTACGGCACCTAGACGATCAGAAAATCCGACGCGGTCAGGGCCAGATGACGAGCCAGCGTTGCGAATTGCACGCTCGACCCCGCCGCATTGCCGTTTGCGTCGTAATAAAGCGCCCCGCTTTCCGAATTGTAGATGATACGATCGCTCGAATCGTGTGCTTGGGGCCCGACATAGAAAGCGGAGGAGGACAAGGAGCTGCCGGATAGTGCTGTAAAGATTGAATTCTCCAGCTCTATCTGGTCGGCGGCCACGTTGAAATCAGCAATCCTGTCGACGTTCGAGGCGCTGCTGAGCGGCGCGTTGAAGTGGAACCTGTCGCCGCCGAGGGCGCCTCGGAGCAAATCCGCGCCGGCCCCGCCGATCAGCCGGTCGGCCCCGCCGCCCCCCTGCATGACGTCGCTGCCGTCACCGCCCTCCAGGCGATCGCCTCCGCTATTGCCGGCCAGGCGATCGTTTCCGGCATTTCCCTTCAGAACATCGTTTCCGCCGTTGCCGGTGAGCGCATCCGCCCTGCCGCCGCTGGAGACGGTGTCGTTACCGTCGCCGCCGTTGACCGTAACGGAGTTCAATGCATCGAACGTCAAGGAATTGCCGGCCGGATCGAGGTTGAACACGCCCACCCGAACCGCCGCACCGCTCAGGTCGACGGCGCCCGGCGTCGTGATCGTCGCCGTCGGAACCATCAGCTCGGTGAGACCGTCAAGCTGCTCGGCGGTGAGAAGCAGCGTGGAGACGTCGGTATCCAGGATTTCTACCGAGCTCATGGCGACCGACGACAGATCGAATGTCGCGTTCGTCTCGAACAAGTGGATCTCGAGGCGATCGGTACCCGAGCCTCCGTCGATCGTCTCGCCCGCAACCGCATCCGACGAGGCGTTGTAGCGAATCGTGTCGTTGCCGTTGCCGGCGGTCAGCCGGTCCTTGCCGGACCCGCCGTTGAGGAGGTCGTTTCCTTCTCCGCCGTCGAGAAGGTCATCGCCTTCCAGCCCCGCCAGCTCGTCGTTGCCGTTGTTGCCCACGACAATATCGTCGCCGCCGCCGGCATGCACGATATCGCCGGCATTGTTGCTGCCGTATATGACGTCGGCGCCGGCGCCGCCGGCCACGCCTAAAGAGAGAATTTGGTCGCTCTGTCCGGCAAGACTGGGAAGAGTCAGGGTGTTTCCCAGATCCGAAAGAGTAACAAAGAGGGACGTGTCTATGGAATGAGAAAGGTCAACCGCGCCGCTGGTCGTGATTTTAATGGCGCCATTGCGGAAGGAAGCAAACCGACTGGCCTGTGCAGCGGTCATTGGGGTGCCGGGGTAAAGCCCAAAGATCCCCTCGATGTCGGGTTTATCGATAAATTCGAGATGTCCGTGAAGATATACAGCGTGTCGAAGCCGTCGCCGCCGGAATAGACCTCGCCCGCAACGGCATCCGAGGGACGGTCTATCATGAGACCATCGTCGCCTGCCCCACCGTTGAGAGTATCCCGCCCTTCGCCGCCGCTCAGAACGTCATTGCCGTCGCCGCCGTTAAGGACGTCGTTGCCCGTATCCCCGTTGAGGTAATCCCCTCCCAACCCGCCGTTCAGGATGTCATCGCCGGCCACACCATAAATCTCGTCGAACTCGTCCGTCCCAGTCAAAGTGTCGTTGCCGCTCGTGCCGATGATGACTGCCAAGTTCTCCCTCGATTCTGTTCGCCCAGCAGGGCGCGTTCGGGCGGCTCGCTCCCTTGCCGCCGCTACGGCTCCTGCGACTTCCCGGTTTGCGCTCGCCCGCCCGAATCGCTACTCAAGCGGAATGACGGCGGATAAGCAATCCCTCGGCGAGAATAAGGTTCCCACAATCGAAAGTGCAGGCGAGGAACACCTCGCGGGCATCCTGGCCATCTACAACCACGCCGTAAAACACTCGACGGCGATCTGGAACGATGCGCTGGTCGACCTGGAGAACCGCAGGGCCTGGTGGCGGGGGCGCATCGAGGCCGGGCTGCCGGTGCTGGTCGCCGTGGCAGGCGAACGGGTCCTCGGCTATGCGAGCTACGGGCCGTTCCGCGCCTTCGACGGCTACCGCCAGACCGTGGAGCACTCCGTCTACGTGGCGGAGGACGCGCGGCGGCGCGGCGCCGCGACCGCGCTCCTCCGCGCCATCGAGGAGCACGCGCGCGGCCGGGGGATGCATGTCCTCCTCGGCGGCATTGCCGCGGACAACGAGCCGTCGCTGCGGCTGCATGAGAAGCTGGGCTTTCGCGAGACGGCGCGGATGCCGGAGGTCGGCCAGAAATTCGGCCGCTGGCTCGACCTCATCTTCATGCAAAAGCTGCTTCCATGAGGCAGGCGCCGATTGCTGCCGCAGCCGCCCTGCTGGCGTGGTCGCGGCAGATTTGCCGAGACTGATTTGAGGGAGCGAAAATGGCCGACGTGTCGATCAAAGTGAGCAGGAACGGGCCCTATGTCGTGAAGGGCCCCGTCGAGCTGACCGACGCCGACGGAAAAACCTACACGGTGAAAGCCAGCTTCGCGCTCTGCCGCTGCGGGGCGTCGACCACAAAGCCGTTCTGCGACGGAACGCATTCGAAGATCGGATTCCAGGCGGCCGAGCAAGCGGTGCCGGGCTCCGCCGAAACGTAAAGGCCTCTGCTGCTGACGGTGCAGGGGCTACGGCTGAAGACCGTCGGCAGGACGCCCGCAGCTCCCCGTGTGCGCCGCAAAAATCCGCACGGGATCGGCGTTGCTGCCAAGCCACTCGCCGAGCGCAGCGCAGCGCCCCGCCGCGCAGAGGTGCCAGTCGCCGGCCTCCGCGGCGCGGCGAAGCACGAGCTCCGCCTGCGCCGGCAGGTCCGGCCGCCACACATAGAAGCCGTCCCTGAGGATTGCGCTTTGCGGCGGCTCCATGCCGGCGCCCGAGCCTTTTACGCGCGCCTCGTCCACCATGAGGCTGCCGGCATCGATGCGCCAGTCCTCCTGCCAGACAATTTTCTCGACCGTATGCGTCCAGGACAGAGTGAAGGCGGAGGCGGCGATCTCGACGGCAAGGCCCGCTGCCGCCAGGCAGAGGCTCATATGGCGCGCCGCTTCGACTCATAGCCGCGGGAGCGGAAGACGTGGATGGCGATGGCGAGCGCCGCGAGCGCGAAACCGATCTCGTCGGTCACCGGGAGCGCCAACACCAGGAACATCGCCGCGATCGTGGCGAGGAGCCGCTCCCACCAGGCGAGCGGCGCATAGACATAGCCGATCGCCGCCGCGCCCCACAGCAGCATGGCGAGCGCCGCCTTGAACACGATGTAGGCAACGGCGAGCCAGTAGCCGCCGCCCTCCAGGCCCGGCACGGGCTGCAGCATCAGGTTCGGGTCGTAGACCGCCATATAGGGGATGACAAAGCCGGGCAGCGCGATGCGGACCGCCTGCACGCCGATCTTCATGCCCGAGACCTTGGCCATCGGCGCGGCGGCGAAGGCGGCAAGCGCCACCGGCGGGGTCAGGTCGGCCATGATGCCGAAATAGAAGACGAACATGTGGCTGACGATGAGCGGCACACCGAGCTGCAGCAGGATCGGCGCGGCGAGCGAGGAGGTGATGATGTAGTTCGGGATGGTCGGGATGCCCATGCCGAGGATGAGGCTGAAAATCATCGTCAGCACCAGGGCGGCAAAAATGCTGTCGCGGCCGATGGAGATGAGCGAGGTGCCGATGATGGTGCCGAGGCCGGTCAGGGTCATCGTGCCGATGACGATGCCGACCAGCGCGCAGGCAAGCCCGACGGGGAGCGCCTGGCGGGCGCCGTCAGCGAGCGCGGCACGGCAGCCGGCGAGCGTCTCGCGCCCGCGCCCCGAGAACAGCGCGACTCCGACGAGCACCGCGACGATGACGAGGATGAGCGCCACGCTGGTCCACACCGACCAGGCGCACAGCAGCGCCAGCCCGACCCAGAAGACGATGCGGAACGCCGGATAACCGATGCCGAGCGCCACCGCCGCGCCGACGATCATCACCACCGTCAGCGCCAGACCGGCGGCGCCCGCGAACAGCGGCGTGAAGCCGGCGAAGAGCAGATAGACGAGCGCCAGGAGCGGCAGGATGAGGAAGCCGTTGTGGCGGAGCTCGTGGATGACGCTCGGCAGCTCGCTCCGCGGCAGGCCGTGCAGGCCGAGCTTGCCGGCCTCCAGATGCACCGACCAGAAGCAGGCGCCGAAATAGAGGAGCGCCGGGATGATCGCCGCGACGACGATCTCCGAATAGGGCACGCCGATCGTCTCGGCCATGATGAAGGCGACGGCGCCCATGACCGGCGGCATGATCTGGCCGCCCATCGAGGAGGTCGCCTCGACGCCGCCGGCGAAGGCCGCGGGAAAGCCGAAGCGCTTCATCAGCGGGATGGTGAACTGCCCCGACGCCACGACATTGGCGACGCCGGAGCCGGACACCGTGCCCATCAGCGCCGAGGACGCCACGCAGACTTTTCCCGGCCCGCCGCGCGTGCCGCCGAACAGGCCGATCGACAGCTCGTTGAAGAAGCGGATGACGCCGGCCTGCTCCATGAACGAGCCGAACAGGATGAACAGAAAAATATAGGTCGCCGAGACGGCGGTCGGCGTGCCGTAGATGCCCTCGGTGCCAAAGCCCATGTGCTCGATAACCTGGGCGAAGTCGTAGCCGCGGTGATTGAGCGGCGAGGGCAGCAGGTGGCCGACCAGGCAATAGAGGAGGAACGTGCCCCCGACGATCGGCAGGGCCGGCCCGAGCACGCGCCATACCAGAACGAAGAGCGCGACCACCGCCGCCACGCCGACGATCAGGTCCGGCCAGGTCAGGGTGCCGGCCCGGTTCACCAGCTCGATGTAGAATTGCCAGTGGTAGACGCCGGTGAGGAAGACCAGCCCGCCGACCGCCCACCATAAGAGCTTCGCGCCTGGCGAGGAGGCGCGGTGCTGGGCCAGCATGCCGGCGGCGAGCAGCCCCAGGAAGCCGACATGCACTGCCCGGAGCACCTGGCTCGGCATGCCGCCGCCGAAGCCGGCGAGGATGACGAAGCTGACCAGCATGGGCACGAAGGCGACGAGGCCGCCGATCCACTCCTGGCCGCGCACGGCGCGAAAGACGATCAGCGCCGCCCACAGCACGAAGCCGGCCGCCGCGATGCGGATCAGCGTGATTCCCAAGCCGAGGTCGCGGTCGATGGGGATGCCGAAGGCGGTGACGATCTGGAATGCGGCGAAGGCGATTGCGATCCAGAACAGCAGCTTGCCGGAATAGCCCGGCCCGAAATTTTCCGGCAGGTGCATCTCCGGATTCTCGGGCGTCGGCCGTTCCAGTTCGGGCGCGGCGGGCTCGGCCATTTGGAAGCGTCTCTTCAGCCTGGGCTCAAGAGCGGTGGCGCGGAGTGGATCCTCCCACGTCGCGAGCGACGGGGGAGGGGGACCATGCGCAGCATGGTGGAGGGGGCGGACACATGCGCCGCGCCTGCCATCTGCCCCCTCCACCGCCTTCGGCGGTCCCCCTCCCCCGCTTCGCGGGTGAGGAACCAGGGCATCCTTGCTGGATCACTCCGCACACGTCTTGAAGCTCGCCTCAGAGCGCGCCGGCCTCCTTGAAATATCTTTCGGCGCCGGGATGCAGCGGGGCGGGAGGATTGGCGGCGGCACCTTCCAGCTTGATGTCCTTGGCGGCGGCGTGGGCGGCGCCGAGGTCGTCGAGGCTCTCGAAGACGCCCTTGGTCATGGCGTAGACCACGTCGTCCGGCACGCCGGCATGCGTCACCAGATAGTTCTGCACGCTGGCGGCCTGCACGTCCGCGTCCTGGCCTTCATAGGTCCCGGCGGGAATCGTCGCCGCGACATAGGGCGGGCCCGCCTTCGCCACGACGTCCGCCGGGATCTCGACCACGGTGATCGGCACCGAGGAGGCGAGGTCGCGGATGGAGGCGACGCCGAGCCCGGCCGATTGCAGCGTTGCGTCGAGCTGGCGGTTCTTCATCAGCTCAACCGATTCGGCGAAGGGCAAATACTCCACCTTGCCGAGATCCTCGTAGGAGAGGCCGGCGGCCGCCAAAATGGCGCGGGCGTTGAGCTCGGTGCCGGATTTCGGCGCGCCGACCGACAGGCGCTTGCCCTTCAGGTCCGCCAGCGTCTTGATGCCGGATTCTTGCGACGCGACGACCTGGATGTAGTTGGGGTAGATCGCCGCGACGGTGCGGAGCTTGTCGAGCGGCGCGGCAAAGCCGGCCTCGGCGTCGCCGGCGACCGCCAGCGCCAGGCTGTCGCCGAGCGTGAAGGCGATCTCGCCCTTGCCGGCCTGCAGGAGATTGAGGTTCTCCACCGACGCCTTGGTCGCCTGCACCGACGGCCGCGATTCCGGCACGCTCTCGGTGAACACCTGCGACAGCGCCACGCCGAGCGGGTAGTAGACGCCCGACGTCCCGCCGGTGAGGATGTTGACAAAAGTCTCGGCCCTGACGGGCGCCGCCGCGACGATGGCGACGATGGCGATTGCGGCGATTCTGCTGCAGCTTCGCATGGTTCCACTCCGGTGCATTTTGGTTGTGCAGCGGATTATAGCGGCAGCGGAGCGCGTGGCGAGCCTCAACCCGGAAAAGGCCGGGCTCAGCCGCGGGCGCGCGCCTTGGCCTTCGCCGCCTCGATTGCCGCGCGCTTCGACACCCGGGTGATCGACTTGATTTTTCCGCGCGGCCGGCCGGATTTCTCGCCGACGTCGCGGTCCTGCGCCTCGATATAGGCTTTGGCCGGCGCGTCGCCGTCGAGCCCGCCGAGCTCGGAGCTCGGCACCTTGCGGTTTGAGCTCAGCGTGCCGTCCTCATAGACGACATCGAAGAGCACGACGCCGACGGGCGCCGCCTTGTTCTTTTTGGCCATGGTGCTCCGAACGATCTGTTGGGCTCAGGCGTTCCCCGGCCCGCTGCCGTTGACGACCTCCGCGTCGGGCCCGGCGCCGTCGGGGGCCGGTTCGCCGCTCTCGGCAGTCCTGCGGCGCTCCAATTCCTCCTCGCGCCGCCGCAGCTTTTCCTGCTTGCGGGCTTCCTTGGCGCGGTTGCGATCGTTGCGCTGCTGGTTGTAGTTCGGCTTGAACGGCATCAACCCACTCCTCGGCGCCGCAGGGCGCCGGGCTGTCGACGAGACGGAACGACGGGCCCGGCCGCGAGACCGGGCCGCACCGGGATCAGACCGCCTTCAGATTCTCCGCGGAGGTCTTGCCGCGCTTGGGGTCGCGCTGCTCCTCGTAGGAGACTTTCTGGCCCTCGTTGAGGCTGCCCATGCCGGCGCGCTCGACCGCCGAGATATGGACAAAAACGTCCGGCCCGCCATTATCCGGTTGGATGAAGCCGTAACCCTTTGTGCTGTTGAACCATTTTACCGTTCCGACTGGCATCGCAGCCTCCTTGTGATGCATTGCGCCGCACACGCGGCATCAGACTGCAAAGGAATGGCAGCGACATACGGCCGGAAGGCGCGATCGGCCGGCAAGCCCCAAGCAGAACGCTACATCTAAAGCGCGGCGCGGAACGCCGCAAGGGCGTTTCGACGCGCGCATTTCCCGCTCCTGCAACGCTGCGTCAGGTCTCGCCGCGGAGCCCTGCCGCAAGCGCGGTGGCGAGGAACAGCGCGAAGGCCGCCACCACGATGCTCGGCCCCGACGGCGTGTCGGCATAGAGCGAGAGCGTCAGGCCCGAAGCCACGGCGGCGATGCCGAATACCGGCGCGATCAGCGCCATCTGCTCCGGCGAGCGGGCGAGCCGCCGCGCCGTGACGGCGGGGATGACGACGAGCGCGGTCACCAGCAGCACGCCGACGATCTTCATGGCGAGCGCCACGACGGCGGCGACGAGCAGCATGAAAAAGACGGAGAGCGCCCCGACCGGCACGCCCTCCGCGCGCGCCAGGTCCTCGTCGACCGTCGCCGCCACCAGCGGCCGCCAGGCCGCCGCCAGGAGCGCCAGCACGATCGCCGCTCCGGCAAACGTCGCCCAGACCTCCGGCCAGGAGACGGCCAGAATGTCGCCGAACAGAAGCGCCGTGAGGTCGACGCGGACGGCGCTCATGAAGGCCAGGCCGATCAGGCCGATCGACAGCGCCGAATGCGACAGCATGCCGAGCACGGCGTCGTTGGGCAGCCGCCTGCCGCGGCGGAACAGGAGCACCAGCAACGCCACGACGACGGCGACGCCGAGCACGCCGAGGATGGGATTGAAGCCGAGCGCGATGCCGAGCGCCACGCCGGGCAGCGCCCCGTGAGCGATCGTGTCGCCGAAATACGACATGCGCCGCCATACGACGAGGCAGCCGAGCGGACCCGCCGCCAGCGCCACGGCAGACCCGGCCAGCAAGGCGCGCATGAGGAAGTCGTCGAGCACCGTGGCTTTCCGCCTGTCGCCTCGGCTACTCCGCCGGGACCGGCAGTCCGTGGTGCAATGGCTCGGTCCGCTGCGGCGCGTCGCGGCGCGCGATAAAAGTGTAGAACATCGGCAGCACGAAGAGCGTGAACAGCGTGCCGATCGACATGCCGGCGGCGATGACCAGGCCGATGGAAAAGCGCGCTCTGGCGCCGGCGCCGGTGGCGATGAGCAGCGGCGCCACGCCGAGCACCATGGCCGCGGTGGTCATCAGGATCGGCCGCAGCCGCACCCGCGCCGCCTCCACGATAGCGTCGTGCTTGGAGAGCCCATGCTCGCGCTGCTGGTTGGCGAATTCCACCATCAGGATGCCGTGCTTGGTGATCAGCCCGACCAGCGTGATCAGCCCCACCTGGGTGTAGATGTTGAGCGTGGCGAGGCCGAGATTGAGCGGCACCAGCGCGCCGAAGATCGACAGCGGCACGGTCAGCATGATGATCAGCGGATCGCGAAAGCTCTCGAATTGCGCGGCGAGCACGAGATAGATGATGATCACGGCAAGGCCGAAGGCGATCAGCGTCGTGTTGCCTTCCTTGATCTCCAGCCGCGACTGTCCGGCAAAATCCTCGAAGAAGCCGGCCGGCATGGCCTCGGCGGCGATCTGGCGGATGGTGGCGAGCGCGTCGCCGGTCGCCACCCCCGGCAGCGGCAGGCCGGAGATGGTCGCGGAATTCAGCTGGTTGAACTGCTCCACCGCGACCGGCGCGGCGCCGGTCTCCACCGTCACCACCGCGGCGAGCGGCACCATCGTGCCGCCGGAGCTCCGCACGAAATAGCCGCTGAGGCTCTCCGGGTTGAAGCGGTCCGGCTTCGCCACCTGGGTGATGACGTCGTAGCTGCGGCTGTCGCGGTCGAACTTGGAGATGGCGCCGCCGCCGACCAGCGCCGTCAGGGTCGCGCCGATCTCGCTGATCGTCACGCCGAGGGCGGCGGCGCGGTCGCGGTCGATGGTGACCCGTGCCTGCGGCTGCGAGAAGGACAGCGAGTTCTGCACGAAGATGAAGCGGCCGCTCGCCTGGGCGCGGTTCTTGATCGCCTCCGCCACCTCGAAGACCTGGCCCGGATCGCCGGTGGAGCGGATGATGAACTGCACGGGCAGGCCGCCGCCGGTGCCGGGCAGCGTCGGCGGCGCGAAGACGAAGGCCTGCACGCCGGCGACCTTGTCGATGCGCGCCTGCACGTCCTGCTGCACCTCGGCTTGGCTCCGCTCGCGCTCCGCCCAGGGCACCAGGCCGAAGCCGGCGAAGGCGCTGTTGGAGCCGCCGAAGCCGACGACGGTGAAGCGGGTGTCGAGCTCCGCCACGTCAGCCGTCGCTTCGGTCACCTTCTCGGTGAACATCTGCGTATAGTCGGAGGTGGCGTAGGCCGGCGCGTTGATGATGGAGAACATGAAGCCGATGTCCTCCTCCGGCGCCAGCTCGCTCGACGTGTTCTGGAACAGGAACACCATGGTGCCGAGGAGCGCGGCGACGACCAGGATGGTCACCGGCCGGTAGCTGAGCGACCGGTCGACGCGCCGGCGATAGGCTTCGCTGACCCGCTCGAAGCTGCGGTCGACGATCGCCTGGAAACGGCTCGGCGCGGCGCCGTGCGGCTTGAGGATGCGCCCCGCCATCATCGGCGACAGCGTCAGGGCGATGAAGCCGGAGATGATGACGGCACCGGCAAGCGTCACCGCGAACTCGCGGAACAGCGCGCCGGTCAGGCCGGTGGCGAAGCCGATCGGCGCGTAGACCGCGGCGAGCGTGATGGTCATCGCGACCACCGGCGCGAAAATCTCGCGCATGCCGGCGGTGGCGGCCTGCAGCGGCGCCTCGCCGCGCTCCAGGTGGCGGTGGATGTTCTCCACCACCACGATGGCGTCGTCGACGACCAGGCCGATGGCGAGCACCATGGCAAGGAGCGTCAGGAGATTGATGGAATAGCCGAGCAGATAGAGGACGAAGCAGACGCCGACCAGCGACAGCGGGATGGTGACGATCGGCACCAGCACCGAGCGGAACGAGCCGAGGAAGAGGAGGATCACCAGGACGACGATGGTCACCGCTTCGGCGATGGTCTTGAAGACCTCGTCGATGGAGGCGCTGATATTGTCGGTCGCGTCGTAGACGAGCTCCAGCTGCATGCCCGGCGGCAGCTCGCGCTGGATCTGCGGCAGCGCGGCCACCACGGCCGAAGAGGTGTCGAGCGCATTGGCGCCCGGCGAGGCGAAGACGCCGAGGAAGGTGCCGGCCTGGCCGTTGAAGATCACCTTCACGTCGTCGTTCTCCGCGCCGAGCTCCACCGTCGCGACGTCGCGGAGCCGCACGACGTCATCGCCTTCCGCGCGGATCGGCAGCGCGCCGAAGGAGTCCGGCGTCTGCAGGGTGGTCGCGGTCTGGATGGCGTAGGCGACGAAATCGTTCTGCGTCTTGCCTGGCGCGGACAGGAAATTGGAGGCGCGGATGGCGGCGAGCACGTCGGAGGCGGTGACGTTGCGGGCGGCAAGCCGGACCGGGTCGAGCCAGACCCGCATGGCGAATTCCCGCCCGCCGAGGATCTGCACATCCCCGACGCCCTCCACCGTGGCGAAGCGCGCCTGGACGACACGCGACAGGTATTCCGTCACCTGCTCCGGCGACATCGTCTCGCTGCGGACGGCGAGGTACATGAGCGCAAAGTTCTGGCCGGTGCCCTTCTGGACGATGGGATCCTCGGCGTCCGTCGGCAGCTGACCGCGCACCTGCTGCACCTTCGAAAGGACGTCGACGAGCGCCACGTCGGGGTCGGTGTCGAGCAGCATGTTCACCGTCACCACGGACGAGCCGAGCGAGCTCTTCGACGTGACGTAGTCGACGCCGTCGGCGTTCAGCACCGCCTTGGCGATCGGCGTGGTGATGAAACCCTGCATCAATTCGGCGCTGGCGCCGGGATAGATCGTCGAGACGGTGATCACGGATTCCTCGACCTCGGGATATTCGCGCACCGTCATGCGCAAAAAACCCTGGATGCCGAGCAGCAGGATGAGGACCGCCGTGACGATCGTCAGGACCGGCCGGCGGATGAAAACCTCGGAAAAATTCACGTCGCGCCCTCGCCGTCGCGCCGGGCGATCGCCGCCGGGTCGACCGCGTTGTCGATGATCACCGGCATGTTGTTGGCGAGCTTGTTCTGGCCGGATGTGACCACCGTCTGGCCCGGCTGGAGACCCTCGACGACCTGGATCAGATTGCCCTGGCGGTGGCCGACCTTGACGAACACCTGCTTGGCGACGAGCTGCGGCTTGGCCGGCTCTGCCGGCGCGGCGGCAGGATCCGGCGCTTCGGCGGCTGCATCCGCTTCGCCTGCGCCCGCGTCGGCGGCGCCGGGCTGGCGCTCCGCCGGCTCGACCAGGTAGACGTAGTCGCCGTAGAGGCTGGTCACCACGGCTGTCTGCGGCAACGCGATGACATCTGCGACCGGCGGCAGGCCGACGCGTACCCTCACGAATTGCCCCGGGCGGAGCTCGCCGCCGGGATTCTCCAGCTCGGCGCGGAGCGCCACCAGCCGCGTCTGCGGGTCGACTTTCGGGTCGATGCCGACGATGCGGCCCTCGAAGGGAAAGCTCTCGCCGGTCGGGTCGAAGGAGGCCGGCTGGCCGATCTGAAGATCGGCGAGCCGCTGCTCGGGAATGGTGAAATCGACGCGCATCGTGCCGAGCTGCTGCAGCGTGGCGATCACCGTGCCCGGCTGCACGTACTGGCCGACATCGACGCGCGGGATGCCGACCGTGCCGGCAAACGGCGCCTCGACGGCCTTGAGGTCGATGGTCGCCTGCAGGCGCGCCAGGGTTGATTCGGAGGTGGCCAGCGTCATCTCGGCGGTTTCCAGCGTCGCCTCGGAATTGACGCCGCGCTTGCTCAGCGTCTGCGCCCGCTCCAGCGCCGCCCGGTCGCGGTCCACCGCCGTCTGCGCCGCAGCGAGGTCGGCGCGTTCCACCGCATCGTCGATCTGCACCAGCAGCTCGCCCTCCTGGACGAGATCGTTCGCCTTGAACTCCACCCCCCTCACCACGCCGGCGATGGGAGCCGCGACGTCGACGCCCTGCGACGCGAACAGCGTGCCGATCGCCTCGATCTCCGGCGTCCAGGTCACCGGCTCGATCTTCGTGGCGGACACGGTCACGGCCGGCATCTGCATGCCGGCGAAGAATTCCGAGATCATCTTGGAGCGGAACAGGTTGAAGCCGACCAGGCCGCCGCAGACCAGCACGATCAGCACAAGGGCAATGACAAAACGCTTGATCATGGAAGGGCCGCCATGTCCGATCGCTTTGCGTGAGCGCGCCGGGCTTTTTGGCGCGGGTTCCCCCGGAGCTGCCGGCGGAGATCACGCCGGGACGCCCCCGGCGCCGCAATAAAGCAACGCAGCGGCGAAGGAAAGCTCGGGCGGATCTGCTTCCCGTCTCCGGCCTTTCGCAGATCGGCAGCGCCCTGCTAGCGTGGCGCCCGCTGAGCCGCCGGGGCAGACATGACGCCAGAATTCGCCTGCATCGCCGATCTGAAATGCCGGATCGGCGAGAGCCCGGTCTACGACGAGCGGACGGAAATCCTCTACTTCCTCGACATTTTGGGCCGCCGCCTCTATGCGATGCGATTGGCCGACAGTGAGCTAAAATCCTGGAGCTTCGACAGCGAGATCGGCTCGCTCGGGCTCGCCGCCTCCGGCCGGCTGGTCGTAGCGCTCCGCCATTCCGTCGTCCTCTTCGATCCGGCGACGGAGGCACGCGAAAATCTCTGCAGCATCGAGGCGGACCGGCCGGAGACCCGGCTGAACGACGGCAAGGTCGGCCCCGACGGCGCCTTCTGGGTCGGCAGCATGGATGATCGCCCGGAAAAGTCGCCGATCGGCGCGCTCTATCGCGTCACCGGCGCCGGCGCCGTCGAGCCGAAGGTGGAGGGGCTCGTCGTCTCCAACGGCCTCGCCTGGAACGCCGAGGGCGAGCGCATGTACCACGCCGATTCGCGCGGGCCGTGGATCGACGCCTGGGATTTCGACCGCTGGACCGGCGAAATCTCCGGGCGGCGGCGCTTCGCGGAGCCCTCCGACATCGGCCGGCCCGACGGCGGCGCCTGCGACGCGGAAGGTTTTTATTGGAGCGCCGGCGTCTCGGCCGGCCGCCTCAACCGCTTTGCGCCGGACGGGACGCTCGCCCGCTCCTTCGAAGCGCCGGTGCCGGCGCCGACCATGCCGTGCTTCGGCGGGCCGGATTTCCGCACGCTCTTCCTCACCAGCCTCCGCGAGGGCAAGCCCGCCGAGCTCCTAGAGGCCGCGCCGCTCTCCGGCGGCCTGTTCGCCGCCGAGGCGCCCGTCGCCGGCTTCGCCGCCTGGCGCTTCCTCGACATCTGACCTTCACACCCGCCCGTCGAGGTGGCGGGCGCGGCGGAGCTCCGGGAACAGGCGATACCACAGCGCCGCCACGGCGATCGTGCCGAGGCCGCCCAGCACCACCGCGGGCACCGTGCCGATCAGCGCCGCGGACACGCCGGCGCGGAACTCGCCCAGCTCGTTGGAGGCGCCGATGAACACCATGTTGACCGCGTTGACGCGGCCGCGCACCTGGTCGGGCGTCCACAGCTGGATGAGCGTCTCGCGGACATAGACGCTGACCATGTCGGCGCCGCCCATGACGATCAGCGCGGCGACCGACACCCAGACGATGGTCGACAGCCCGAACACCACGGTCGCCAGCCCGAAGACGCCGACGAAGACGAACATCCAGAATCCCGCATGGTCGCGGATGTTGTGCGTCGTCAGGTAGAGCGCCACGCCGATGGCGCCGATCGCCGGCCCGGCGCGCAACATCCCGAGCCCCCACGCCTCCACCTGCAGGATGTCGCGCGCATAGACCGGCAGGAGCGCCGTGGCGCCGCCGAGGAGCACCGCGAACAGGTCGAGCGAGATGGCGCCGAGCACGATCTTCTCGTGCCGGATGTAGCGGAACCCGGCGACGATCGTCTCGAAAGTCGCCGGCTCCGATTTCGTCCGCTGCGCCGGCCGCGGCACCAGCATGATGAGGACGCCGGAAACGATGAGCAGCGCGACGGTGGTGCCGTAGGCCGCCTCCGGCGCGATGCCGTAGAGGAGCCCGCCGGCCACCGGGCCGACGATGGTGGCGATCTGCCAGCCCGTCGAGCTGAGCGCGATGGCGTTGCCAAGCAGCTTTTCCGGCACCAGGTTCGGCATGAGAGATTGCTGCGCCGGCCCGTAAAAGGCGCGCGCCGTGCCGAAAGCCGCGAGGATGACGAAGACCGGCCACACCGCCTGCATGCCGGCCGCCGAGAAGAGGAGGAGCGCCGCCGCGCAGACGGCCTCCGCGACCAGGCAGACCGCCATGATGCTCCGCCGCCGGTAGCGGTCGGCGACGGCGCCGGTGACCAGCACCAGCAGCAGCGCCGGCAAAAACTGCGACAGCCCGACGAAGCCGAGGTCGAGCGGATCGCGCGTCAAATCGTAGACCTGCCAGCCGACCGCCACCGTCTGGATTTGCACGGCGAACCCCGCCGCCAGCCGCGAGAACCAGTATCTTTGGAAGCCGGGGATCTGGAAGGCGGCCCAGCGGGAGTCTGGGGCAGTCTCGGAGGAAGCGCTCATGCGGGGTTTTAGGAAGCTGCGGAGCAGGAAGCAATCGCCAAAACGGCGCTGCGGGGGCGGCGACCTTAATGCGAAGCGCGCCGCCGATACAAACCGCTCACGCCGGTTTCTCCGCCAAAGGCGCGCCCCCCGCGCCACCCGCGAACGGCGCCGCGAGCCCCCGCTTCTCCGCCGCGATCATGTAATTCACGTCCATGTCGGCGGAGAGCCGCCAGCTGTCGGCGAGCGGGTTATAGGTCACGCCGGTGCGGTCGATCGCCGTCAGCCCCGCCTGCTGCAGCGACGCCTCCAGCTCGCCCGGCCGCACCAGCTTCGAAAATTCGTGCGTGCCGCGCGGCAGCCAGCGCAGCACCAGCTCGGCGCCGACGATCGCCAGCGCATAGGCCTTCGGCGTGCGGTTGATGGTGGCGACGATCGTCAGCCCGCCGGGCCGCAGCAGCCGCGCGCAGGCCGCGACAAAACCGTTGCGGTCCGCCACGTGCTCCACCACCTCCATGGCGAGCACCACGTCGAAAGACTCGCCGGCCGCGGCGAGCGCCTCCGCCGTATTGGCGCGATAGTCGATGGCGAGCCCGCTTTGCGCCGCATGCAGCCGCGCCACCTCGACATTTTTCGGCGCCGGGTCGGCGCCGACCACCTCCGCGCCGAGCCGCGCCATCGGCTCGCAGAGCAGCCCGCCGCCGCAGCCGATGTCGAGGAGCCGCAGCCCGGCGAGCGGCTTCGGCGCCCTCGCGTCGCGGCCGAAATGCGCCGCCACTTTGTCGCGGACATAGCCGAGCCGCACCGGGTTGAACTTGTGCAGCGGCTTGAATTTGCCGTCCGGGTTCCACCATTCGGCGGCGAGCCGCTCGAATTTTGCGAGTTCTGCGGGGTCGACGCTGTCCCCGGCCAGATCGACGTGCATGGCGGCTCCTGAAGGCTTGGAGGCAACCTGCCGCGGGCGGGGGCGAAGTCAAGCGGCGAAGGATCGAGAGGCGCCGCAGGAGGCGTGGAGCGGATGCGGACTTGACACCGGCACGCCCGGCTCCTTTCTCGTCAACGGGTAGGACGCATATGGCACTCGATTCGATCAAAGCTAACGCCAGTGAGAACCCGACAGCCTTTGTCGAGTTGAACCGCTGGTTCGTCCCGATCGAAAAGGATAGGGAGCCGAACCTCGACATCGGGCGAGCCTGGGGTCGAAAAGTCGCGGGATGGTTAGACTGGGCTGATCTGCGGAATTGTCGGCGCGTCGTGCTCCTAGCCGAAGCTCATAGCGGAAAATCCGAAGAGTTTCGACACCAGGCAGAGAGCCTATCGTCCGATGGCAAAGCCGCGTTCTATCTGCGGATCGAGGAACTGGCGGATCAAGGGTTCGATGCCGCCCTCGAACCAAATGCGGCGAACCATTTCCAGGAATGGCGCCACGGAGCAGGCCAAGGCTGGTTCTTTCTCGATTCCGTCGATGAGGCGCGGCTGAACGGTAAGAGCCTTGACACGGCCCTTAAGCGTTTTACTCGCGCCCTAGATGAGTCGCTGGAACGCGCCCGGGTGTTCATTTCTTGCCGGGTCAGCGACTGGAGGGGTCGCGACGACCGAAGCCTGATAGAGCGAAGGCTTCCCGCCTTCGAAACCGCAGTTGAACCGCCGACATCGCAGGAGAAGAACAGCTCTCTCCTCTCTCCCATCTTCGGCGCGGACGATACCAATCCAATACTAAAGCAAGACCGATCGAATCGTAGCCCCACCGAGCTTGTAGTTGTTCAGCTGGTGCCGCTCTCAACCGAGCAGGCCCGTATCCTTGCTGAGGCAAGGGGTGTCGCCAACATCAGCGCCTTTGTGAAAGCGATCGAGCACAGCGGGTTCGACGCTTTCACGGAGCGCCCTGGCAACGTGCTTGAGCTTGCGGACTACTGGCATAGCTACAACAAATTCGGCAGCTTTGCTGAGATGATGGAGCATAGTATTGCGCGCAAACTCCGCGAGCCTGACCCGTTTCGCCTGGATAGCAACACTATTTCGTTTGTCAGGGCTCGCCGCGGCGCGGAGCGGCTGGCCGCGGCCTTAACTTTTGGGAAATCATTTACGTTGCGGGCACCGGATCATGATCCTGATCCGAGCCTTACATCGGGAGCACTTGACCCTTCGATCATCCTCGATGATTGGACGGAAGCCGCGCGCGCGGCGCTAACGAGGCGCGGCGTTTTCTCGCCCTCAACGTACGGTCGGCTACGGTTTCACCACCGGTCCACCCAGGAGTACCTCACCGCCGAGTGGCTGCATCGTCTTCTCGAAGAGAACTGCCCCCGTTCCGAGATATGGGACCTCATCTTTGCGGATCGATATGGTGTCCAGACTGTCGTGCCCTCGCTCCGTTCGGCGGCCGCATGGCTAGCCCTAAAGCATCCCGACTTCCGGGAAGAGATCATCCGCCGCGAGCCGCTGATTCTCATCCGGCATGGTGATCCAGGATTGTTGCCGCTCGATGCTAAGGAACGGCTCCTTGCAGCGTACGCGTCTAAGCACGCTGCCGGCGAAATCTCTGACGATAGCCTGGATCACCGCGCAATCTGGATGTTCGCGGACGCGGGTCTTGCAACTGCTATCCGTCGCGCGTGGCAGTTTAATAGCCACCCCGATTTTAGGCTGCACCTGTTGCGGTTGATCCGGGAGGGCGCGATCGGCGCTTGCGGAGACCTCGCTAAAAGAGTCGCGTTGAATCCCAAGGCTGGCGACTACCATCGTATCGTCGTGCTAGGTGCTCTCGATGCCTGCGGCGATCACGCATCGCTGAGCAAGATTGCCCGCCGGCTTGTCAATAGCACCTCGAAGAAAACGGCCCGGCTTGCAGGGCAGTTTGGAAGGGTGCTGTTTCCAGCGCATCTCAGCGTTGACGAACTCCTCGGTACTGATCGCCGAATGCCAGCCGGCACACCGGAGCTCGCTCGAGGGGTTCTCCCGGGAACTACTGAATTTCTACGAAGCGTGTCCGGACGCCGGCTCGCGAGCTCGTCTTCTTGCTGGCTTGGCGAAGCTCTGCCTAGCGAAACCGTTTGTCGCAGACCATGAGCGGGTTTCAAAGCGCCATCACGACTTAGCGAAGCACTTCGCGCCCATCGTCCGTCGTGAGCTTGAGATAGTCGGCGACTGCAAGCCCCCTGACCACCTGATCCGAATGTTGATGGTGGTTGAGCGCGTGTACGATTCCAATCATTCTGAAGAAGAAAGCCGGTCTTTAGAACAGCTCGTGCGCGGAAATCCTGTCCTGCAACGAACGCTGTTCTGGGCCGACGTAAAGGAGGAGCGGACCAACTCCCGCCGCAAGGAGAAACCCACCTTTTACTGGCAGATTGGATTGATCAACAATAGACTCTGGGAACTCGGACGTGGCGATCTTCCCTGGCTTTACGAGGACCTTTCGAGGCGCAGAGCTCAGCATCACAAACGGATAGCACTTAGCGCGATCACTGCTATTCTTCATCGAACAGGTAAAACGAAGACTGAAGGCAGCCGGCTGCGGAAAGCAGTCGCAGGGAATCCCGTACTGGCTGAGGATCTCGCGCTCCAAGTAATAGCACGGAGAAAAAGCGCCAAAGCACGGGCCTCCGAGCGCGACCGGCAAAGGCGCCTGGACCAGCGCGATCGCGATCGAGAGACTGCAAAAGAGTCGTGGCTAGATTTCAGCCAGAAATTGCGCGATGATCCTGGCCAACTTCGGGACTCCAAGCGCCTAAGAAGCTGGAAAGCCGGAGCTTTCCGGCTGAAGCACCTTACCGATTGGCTGCAGGGCCGAACCAAGGCCGACGACGAGCATGCTGCGAGGGAGTGGCGATTGCTTGAGGAAGGCTTCGGAAGGAAAGTAGCCGAAGCCTACCGCGATGGCATGAAGACCCTCTGGCGCACCACGCCGTCGCAGCGCCCAACGCGTACCGAAGGTGGTGCCACCACGAGCACCTGGATGGCAATTCTATCACTGAGCGGCATTGAGATCGAAGCAGCGGAGGACCGGGACTGGACAGCACGTCTCACCAAAAAGGAAGCGGTACGCGCAGCGCAGCATGGATGCTGGGGAGAGCAGAGATTTCCGGAGTGGCTGGGTGATCTCATTCTCTCCCACGCTACAGAAGTCCTTCCAGTGCTTAAGGATTCACTTTTACTAGAGTGGTTATTCAGGCGAAATGGACCTACGGATTTGTTGTCCCATTATGCGACGCAAACCTTTCCGATCCCGCCGCCCGTGCAGCAGATTCTTCTAGAGATCATTACCGGACGCGAGCCGCGCGCACTTTCGATGCTTGATCGCGGACTCCGAATAGCAAGGAACCTGAAGCTGGATCAACAGCAGAAGCGGCGGGTTATTAGTCTCGCACGGCGACGCCTCACGCGGCACACGCGGAAAGGTAATGGAGATTACGCGCTCAGGTATCTGGCGCTTCTTTTCCTAATGGATACCGAACGTGCGGCAGACGATCTCGTTTTCTGGATTGAGTTGGACCGGAAAGGAAGAAAGGAAAGGGCGGAACGCAGCTTTGGTCTCCTGTTTGATCGGCATGACCCCCTGATCACCGGGATATTGGATAATATGTCCGTGCGTACATTGGAACGGATGGTTCTCCTAGCGTACACGCATATTAGGCCAGAAGACGATGTGATCCATGAAAGAATGTACACACCCGGCGCGCGGGACAATGCAGAGGACGCGCGAAACAAGATCCTCGGTGCCTTATTGGACCGGCCCGGCGCAGACGCATTTCGTGCGATGCAGCGCGCGAGCGAACATCCGGCTCTGCGGTCTCGCGAGATTAGATTTAGGGAACTAGCCCACGGTAAGGCGGAACGCGACTCCGATACTCCTGCATGGAAAGAGGCAGAGGTCGTCGCTTTCGAGAGGCAGAAAACGGCGCCAGTAAAAACCGGAGGGGATCTTCTGCGTATCGTATCGGCCGTGATTCAGGATATTCAACATGACCTTACTAGGGGAGATGTAACGTCCCGTCCTCTGCTTAAACGTGC
This sequence comes from uncultured Alphaproteobacteria bacterium, assembly GCA_963846475.1. GTDB lineage: Bacteria > Pseudomonadota > Alphaproteobacteria > Rhizobiales > Afifellaceae > DASWJZ01. The sequence goes on from CAWJVZ010000004.1 coordinate 2,887,091, forward strand.
GGAGAGCGAAGACGAGCTTCAACACTGGATCGTCGAGCAGATGAATTTCCGATCTCGCGGACGATTCCACGCTCATCGTGAAGCGCAGGTTGCAAAGGGCGATAAGCCGGACGTCATCGTTTCATCAACGGCGGCAGACTGCCAGGTAGCGCTCGAAGTTAAGCACGGCGGTATGGGATGGACACCCCGTCAGCTTGAAGATGCGCTCCGCAACCAACTGGCCGAGAACTATCTCAAGGTCAGCACACGGCGGCACGGCATTATGCTAATCTCGCACCACGGGCGGCGACAGTGGCGCGACCCCGAAACTGGCAAGATGCTGCCCTTCAACTCGTTAGTAGAGCGCCTCTGTTCTACGGCGAGGACCTTGATAGAGAACGAAAACGGAGACCCCATCGAGGTCCGGTGTTTCGGTTTGGATACTTCAGGCCCAGCTCCCGCGGAATTAAATGGCGGAAGCAAGTCAGCGAAGAAGCCGGGAACGGCTTACGAGGCGGCCGCTGCCGGTCAATAGGAGTCCTGCCAACGGACGCCCGCGTGATATAAGATAACCCATGCTCCGCGCCCTCGTAATCTCTCGCTTTCCTCGCTACAACGGAATCTGGCGCCGCAGAGGGCAGAGCACCACGCCCGTGGCCTTCGTGCCTGCCCCGGCGGGCGGCACCGCAAATCCCGCATGCGGGCGAAATTGCCGCCCGTTGCGATCGGGGCGACAGGCGGCGTGCCCAGCCGGTTGAATTCGCGCCTGGTCAGGACGAGGACATAGCGCGGAGTGGGCCGGTTCCTCACCCGCGGAGCGGGGGAAGGGGACCGCCGAAGGCGGTGGAGGGGGCGAATGCCGGCCGCAACGCTTGTGTCTGCCCCCTCCACCATGCTGCGCATGGTCCCCCTCCCCCGTCGCTCGCGACGGGGGAGGAACCAGGCGCCGAGCCAGTTCCCGGAATCCGAACAAGCCGCGCGAGAATGGCTGTTCTTAATCGGTTCGGCGCTTGCTCGTTCTCGAACATGGCATGTTCGGTACATGTTCGGCATCGAGGATTTTTCCGGAAAGCTGAACGGCCGCCGGACCATATAGGAATTGTTTCACGTGAAACATCGCCGAACATCGCGGCGCGGGAGCACCCATGTTCGGCGGGCTCCGACCCCCCGCGGCGCCGGGTGCCAGGCCGAAGCCGGCATGCTAGGATGAAGGATGCTTCGCGCCCTGGTGATTCTCGCTTTTCTCGCCGCCGCCCCCGTCGCGGCGGCCCAAACGCCAGCCAAGGAAATCTTCGGCGGCCTCGATCTCCCCGACAATCTCGCCCCAAGGCCGATCGGCTTCTATAGCCGCGGCTGCATGGCGGGGGGCGTGCAGCTGGCGCCGGACGGGCCGAACTGGCAGGCCATGCGGCTGTCCCGCAACCGCCAATGGGGCCTGCCGGTCCTCGTCGATTTTTTGCAGAAGCTGGCGCGCGACGCGGCGGCGCAGGACGGCTGGCCGGGCCTCCTGGTCGGCGACCTCTCGCAGCCGCGCGGCGGTCCCATGCTGACCGGCCACGCCTCGCACCAGATCGGGCTCGACGCCGACATCTGGCTCACCCCCATGCCGGGCAAAAAACTGTCGGGGCGCGAGCGGGAGGACATTTCCGCCACGCCCATGGTCGAGCCCGGGCCGCACCTCGTCTACGACGACCGCTGGACGCCGGCGCATGGGCGGCTCATCCGCCGCGCCGCGCTCGACCCGCGCGTCGCCCGCATTTTTGTCGCGCCGGGGATCAAGAAAAAGCTGTGCGAGGCGGCGGCGGGCGACCGGGGGTGGCTCCGGAAAGTGCGGCCCTATTACGGGCACAACTACCATTTCCATGTGCGGCTTGCCTGCCCGCGCGGCACGCCCTGCCGCGACCAGGATGCGCCGCCGCCGGGCGACGGCTGCGGCTCCGACCTCGACTACTGGTTCTCCGCCGCGCCCTACAAGCAATCGACGGAGCCGGAAAGACCGGCGAAGCCGGTGACGCTGGCCGACCTGCCGCCGGCCTGCCGCAACGTCGCCGCCGCCGAGCCGCGGCCGGGCTCCATGACCATGCTGCAGGCCTTTGCGGCGGGCTCCTACGGCCGGTTGCCGGCGGGGCCCGCCACCGCCTACGCGCCCGACCCGGTTTTTGGCGATCCCGCCGCCGCCGCGCTGGCGCCGCCCCGCCTGCCAAAACCCCGCCCGGCGGCAAACTAGCGCCAATTTTCCTCTCCCCTCCGGGGAGAGGCCGACTCGCGGAACGCGAGCGGGTGAGGGACAGATCGTCGAGCGCTGAGCCAGAACCCTCACCCGGCTCCGCCTCAGTACCCTAGGCTAGACCGGCGCGACCTGTTCCTCTCCCCGCCGGGGAGAGGCCGACTCGCGGAACGCGAGCGGGTGAGGGACAAGATCGTCGAGCACTGCGCCAGAACCCTCACCCGGCTCCGCCTCAGGTACCTAGGCTAGACCGGCGCGACCTGTTCCTCTCCCCGCCGGGGAGAGGCCGAACTCGCGGAACGCGAGCGGGTGAGGGACAAGATCGTCGAGCACTGCGCCAGAACCCTCACCCGGCTCCGCGCTCCGCGCGGACTCGGCCTCTCCCACGCGAAGTCGGGTGTTCCCGACTTCGCCATCCAGGCTGCCGAAGCGGGGAACACCCCGCTTCGGTGGGGGAGAGGAGGGTGCCGCGTGTCCTTAAGCCGCCGCTTCCGCGAAGGCCGGGCAGCTGACGCCGGTGCCGCCGAGGCCGCAATAGCCGTTGGGGTTCTTGGCCAGGTACTGCTGGTGATAGTCCTCGGCGAAATAAAAATCCGGCGCCTCGAGGATCTCCGTGGTGATCGGCCGGCCCAGCACCTTTTGGTAGGCGTCGCGCGAGGCCCCCGCCTGCCGGCGCTGCGCGTCGGAAAAGACGTAGATGCCGGAGCGGTATTGCGTGCCGACGTCGTTGCCCTGGCGCATGCCCTGCGTCGGGTCGTGCGCCTCCCAGAACCGCTTCAGCAGCTCCGCATAGGAGACCTGCTTCGGGTCGTAGACGACGAGCACCGCCTCGTTGTGGCCGGTGCGGCCGCTGCAGACTTCCTGGTAGGTCGGGTTGGGCGTGTGCCCGCCGGCATAGCCGACGGCGGTCACGTGCACGCCGGGTGTCTTCCAGAACACCCGCTCGGCGCCCCAGAAACAGCCGAGGCCGAACAGCGCCGTCTCGGCGCCGTCGGGGTAGGGGCCCTTCAGCGCGCGGCCGTTGACGAAATGCTTTTCGGCGGTGGCGATCGGGTTCTCGCGGCCCGGCAGCGCGTCGGCGCGCGCCGGCATGGCGGTCTTCTTCGAAAACATGTCCAGCAGGCCCATGAAAACCTCCCCAAGATTTAGGTGGCGAATTCGTGGCCGGGCAGGCCGCGGCGGCGCCTCCGGCCGGCGGCGAGGAGCAGAAAGCCCAGCACGGCGAGGATCGCCGCGGTCGGCGCGTCCATCAGCCGGGCGAGCGCCGGCTCCAGCGCTGCGAGCGTGCCTGCGCCAACGTCCCGCGTGCCGCCGAGCAGCGCCCAAGTATCGACGGCGCGCGTGTACGTCAGTGCCGAGGCGGCGATCGACCTTGAGCCGTCGACGATGGCGACCACCAGGGCGCCGGCGACCGCCCAGACGCCGAGAAAGCGCGAAAAAAAGCGAAGCATGGCCTATAGATAGGCGCGGCGGGCGGGCGGAGCAATGCTCCGCCTTGCGCCGCTCCCGGCCGATGGATAGATGAGGGCGCCCGGAGGGGTGGCCGAGTGGCTGAAGGCGCACGCCTGGAACGCGTGTAGGCGGGCAACCGTCTCGGGGGTTCGAATCCCCCTCCCTCCGCCATGACTCTCAGGTAAGCTGTTACATTCACAATCAAATAACCCCCGGATTTCCGTTACGCCCCACATTTCATCCCTAAATTCCTGCCAGAAGCCTGGTGACTACCCTATAAGCGCCGTTCGTTGGCCGATCGGGAGTTCGCTTCATAATGATCTTCGGACGTTGCGGAGGTCCGGCGACACTTCCTAGCTGACGGTGATCGCATGGGCGGGCCCAATGAGCGCCGGCGCGGCCTGTTTTGGCCCCTCAATGCGCTTTGAATGCGGCATGCGCGCTTGCGTGCTCGCCACCCCTGTCGTTCTTTGGGCCGGTTGGCCGTTCTTCGAGCGGGGCTGGCGATCCGTCGTCACGCGTAACCTCAATATGTTCACCCTCATCGCCATGGGCACGGGGGTTGCCTGGCTTTACAGCGTGGTCGCGACGGTCGCACCGAGCATATTCCCGTCGGCCTTCCGCGGCCATGACGGCTCGGTCGCAGTCTATTTCGAGGCCGCCGCTGTGATCACGGCCCTGGTGCTCCTTGGGCAGGTCCTGGAGCTCAAAGCTCGGGAGAGCACAAGCGGCGCGATTCGGGCGCTCCTCAATCTCGCTCCAAAGACTGCACGCCGCATCTCCCCGGACGGTGATGACGAGGAGATCAGACTCGAGGATGTTGTGGTTGGTGACAGGCTGCGGGTCCGCCCCGGCGAGCGCGTTCCCGTTGATGGGACGGTCATCGAAGGAAAGAGCGCCGTCGACCAATCGACGGTGACCGGCGAGTCGATGCCGGTGACAAAGGAACCCGGCGCGAGTGCCCTGGGCGGCACGATCAATCAGACCGGCAGCCTGGTCATGCAAGCTCAGAAGGTTGGGCGCGACACGCTTCTGGCGCGCATCGTCCAGCTGGTTGCTGAGGCGCAGCGGAGCCGGGCGCCAATCCAGCGGCTTGCCGACCAGGTCTCCGGCTGGTTCGTACCGCTCGTCATCCTGGTAGCCCTGCTCGCCTTTGCTGCCTGGTCGCTGTTCGGGCCTGAGCCGCGCTTCTCTTACGCCCTGGTTGCGGCGGTGGCGGTTCTCATCATCGCCTGTCCCTGTGCGCTTGGGCTCGCCACGCCGATGTCAATCATGGTTGGCGTCGGGCGGGGTGCCCAGGCGGGCGTCCTGATCAGGAATGCGGAGGCACTGGAGCGCCTTGAGAAGGTCGACACGTTGGTCGTCGACAAGACCGGCACCCTCACTGAAGGGCGCCCAGCCGTCACGTCCATCGCGACAACGACGGGCTTCGACGACGAAGAGCTGCTGCGGGTTGCGGCAAGCGTCGAGCGGGCAAGCGAGCACCCGCTGGCTGACGCAATCGTGCGCGCCGCAGGAGAGCGCAATCTGACGCTCTCGCCTGTGACCGAGTTCGAGTCGCCGACGGGCCGCGGTGCCATGGGCAAGGTGGATGAAGACCTCGTATTGCTCGGCAACGCAAGGTTCCTCGCCGAGCACGGTATTGAAGCCGGGGCCCTCGCCGATGCTGCGGAGGCGATACGGCGGGAAGGTGCGACGGCAATTTTCGTGGCCATAGGCGGAAGCCTCGCTGGCGCAATCGGCATAGCCGATCCGATCCGGTCGACGAGCAAGGACGTCGTGGCTGCCCTTCAGGACCAGGGCGTACGCGTCGTCATGCTCACCGGCGACAACCGCACCACGGCCGAGGCGGTCGCAAGACGGCTCGGCATCGCCGAGGTCGAGGCCGAGGTGCTGCCGGATCGCAAGAGCACAGTGGTGAAGAGACTCCGCGAGGAAGGTCGCGTGGTCGCAATGGCGGGCGACGGCGTGAACGATGCGCCGGCTCTCGCCGCCGCCGACGTGGGGATTGCCATGGGCACTGGAACCGATGTGGCCATGGAGAGCGCCGGCGTGACCCTCTTGCGAGGCGACATCTCCGGGATCCTGAGGGCACGGCGGCTCTCGGCGGCGACGATGGGCAACATCCGCCAGAACCTCTTCTTCGCGTTTATCTACAACGCCGCCGGCGTGCCGATCGCCGCCGGGGTGCTCTATCCCGTCTTCGGAATACTCCTCTCGCCGATCATCGCAGCGGCAGCAATGGCACTGTCCTCGGTCAGCGTCATCGCCAACTCGCTTCGGCTCCGGGCGATGCAGATCTGACCTGCAGAGCCATTTCTAACCGCCACGGAAGGAGAACTCAGATGAAACTATTTGCGATTGCTCTTTCGGCCCTCGCGCTCACTGCAGTCGAAACCAGCTCGGCACAGACACAGCACGAGACCCATGACAGCGGTTCGACCCAGCACGGATCTGCCGGAACCGCTGCGCCTTCCCCTCACATGGGAATGATGGAGCACATGCCGGAGCAATGCCGGTCCATGATGGCGAACATGCCGGAGAACTGCATGTCCGCCATGCAGGAGATGATGCAGGGCGGCGTGATGCGGGGACACGGCAGCGGGGCAGAAGCCTCTTCAGGCGCGGAACCGGAGCAATCTGGAGCCACAAGGGCCTTTCAGGCGGCGATCGACAAAATGCACCAGCCAATGGCGGAAGGCATCAAGGCCGACGACCCGGACGTGGCATTCGTGCGCGGTATGATTCCTCACCATCAAAGCGCGATCGACATGGCCAAGGTCGTTCAGGAATACGGCGACGACGATCAGACCAAGAGATGGGCCGCCGAGATCATCGCCGCCCAGGAGCGCGAAATCGCTGAAATGAAGGAATGGCTCGAGAAGAATGCCCGCTGATGTAAATTGACCTCCGCGCGGTGTGCCCGCGCACAGCAGTGGATCATCGGGCAGAGGGGGATAGGCACGCCTTCCGCTGTTTTTGGGAATGGCAAAGCTCATAGTCGCGCAGAGGCGCAGCCCATTTCATATGCTTTAATGGAAGGTCACTCGTCCCAATGGGCGCCGCCCAGCGCATCGAGCGGGATCTTCAGATAACGCTTCCCGTTGCTCTCCGGCTCGGGCAGCCGGCCGCCCCTTATGTTCACCTGAAGGGAGTGCAAGATCAGCTTGGGCATGGGGAGTTCGCGGTCGCGCGCCTCACGGATCGCTACAAAATCCTCCTCGGTGGTCGCTTTCGTCAGGTGAGTGTTCTCTGCCTTCTGCTGGGCGACCGTGCTCTCCCAAGCTGGCTTCCTGCCGCCCGGGCAATAATCGTGGCCTGTGAACAGGCGCGTTTCATCCGGTAGCACCATAATGCGTTGGATGCTTCGCCAGAGCGCACGGACGCTCCCGCCGGGGAAATCGGCTCGTGCCGTGCCGCCATCCGGCATGAAGATCGTGTCGTGGATGAACGCGGCATCTCCCACGAGGTAGGCGATCGAGGCCAGCGTGTGCCCCGGCGTGAAGAGAACTTCGACATCCATCGTGCCGATCTTGAAACGTTCGCCGTCGGCGAAGAGCCTATCCCATTGCGAACCATGGGCTGGGCAACAGTCCGCAATGTTGTAGATGCCCTGCCAGAGCTTCTGAACCTCCACCACCTTTTCCCCGATCGCGGTCGGCACTCCGGTTTTGTCCTTCAGATACCCGGCAGCCGAGAAGTGGTCGGCATGGGGGTGAGTATCGAGGATCCATTCAAGCTCGTAGCCCTCTTGTTCGATATAGCGCAGCAGCTCATCGGCGGACTGGGTGGCGGTGGCGCCGGATTTCGGGTCGAAGTCGAGGACGGGGTCAATGATGGCGGACCGTCTCGTCTGTGGATCCGCGACGACGTATTGGACACTGGACGTACGCTTCTCGAAAAAACCCTTCACAATCGGGTTGCCTTGCAGCCGTTCCGCGTCCGTCGCGCTCATAGTGGCACTGTCCTATCCCATTGTCGGGCGACCAAGCAGCCGTCCGCCAGAGACGACCCTGACAAGGTGGCGGCTTCTCTGGCGATCATTTTTCCCGTGGCTGCGGGCCGGCCCTGAAGGTCGATTGCGGCCAATCCGCCGGGACAAACCGGAACAGGATCATACCGGCGAGCATGGCCGCGACGAAGACGAAGACCTGCCAGATTCCAAGCAAAAGAGCCGTGAGCGCCGGGCCGGGGCAGAGGCCGACCAGCCCCCAGCCGACGCCGAACACAGCAGCGCCCGTCAGCAGGCGCGGCTCAAGGTCGCGCCGGCTCGGAATTTCCAGTCGCGGTGCGAAGATAGGAATCCCGCGACGTTTGGCGACCATGTAGCCGAGACCGGAGACTGCAACCGCTGCAGCCATGACAAATGCGAGGCTGGGGTCCCAATCCCCAAATACATCGAGGAAGGCCAGAACCTTAGTCGGATTCACCATTTGCGAGATGGCCAGACCAAGACCGAACAACAGGCCAACGCCGAAAGCGGAGAGGATCAGCGGCATGGCTCAGAGCCCCGCCACGTGCCGCGTAAGGAACACGGTCAGAACGGCCGTCGTCATGAATACTGCGGTCGCACCTATCGATCGCGGCGACGCCCGCCCGATCCCGCAGACGCCATGCCCGCTCGTGCAGCCGGCACTGAGCCGCGTGCCCACGCCGACGAGGAGGCCAGCTATGATGAGGACACCGGTCGAGGCGTGGATCTCGACGTCAGGCGTCGAGCCGGTTCCGGCCATGTAGACCAGCGGGGCCAGCAGCAACCCGGCAAGGAATGCCACCCGCCACGCGATGTCGCTCCGTTTCGGCTGGAGCAATCCGCCGAGAATGCCACTGATCCCGGCAATGCGCCCGTTGAGGAGAAGCAATAACGCAGCCGAACCGCCGATGAGGGCGCCGCCAATCAGTGCCGAAATAGGAGTGAATTCGGTCATGGCTGCTCCTTCCGCCGCTTGAGATTCGGGACGGCGAGTTTGCTGTCTCGCCTAGTTGCCGCCGCTTGATCTCTATAAGTCCCCGTATCGCCTAAGGCGCCCGCTGGCGATAACAACCGGGCGTGCAGCCGTTCGGCGGCGGGCCGGTTACTTCCCGTCGCGTCCCAATTGGCGCATTCGAGCAATCCATTTCTCGTGTATCGCTGAGTCGCCGCTGGCAACGTTTCCGATCAAAGTCTCGTGTATCGGGTCTATGCCGGCGAACCGTAGGATATTGCGTTCGAAGCTCTTCAAGCTGTGGGCGCCGAAGTACCAACGGTAGACCAGAGCCGGCATGCCCATCGTGATCACAATGCGCGCCGATTTTCCCTTAAGTAGCCCCGGGCGCATCGTCCTCGCACCGGGTTTGATTGCGAACCCCGGCCGGAACACCTGCTCAAGAAAGCCCTTGAGGAGCGCCGGCATGCCGCCGAGCCACAGGGGATATATGAAGACCAGATGGTCTACCCGGCCGATCATGCCTTGGGCTTCGCTAAGCGAGAGCGGCACTGATCCGCTCTCCCAGTCTGCGGCCGACTGCAAAAGCGAAAACTCCAGGCTCGAGAGGGCGACCACATTCACCTCGTGGCCATTCGCTTTCGCGCCATCGGCATACGCCTGCGCCAGCGCATGACAGAACCGCTCCGGCTTCGGATCGGGATGCCCGTCTATGATCACAATCTTCTTTGGCATGTATGTTTCTCGCGTGTCTCAGGTGGCGAATCGGTGGAAGGCACCCTTGAGACGTGAGGTCTCCTTGCTACAGCGTTGCTGGTGACGCCAGCGACTGGCCCGCCCGAAATTACTAGTCACTCTCGTCCACCTGCCCGGCAGAGCTAAGGAAGGATGCGATCTCGTGCCAAACTTCCCGGTCCCGGCCGGCGAGGATATGCCCGCCGGTCGGGTATAAAATCAGCTTGCCGTCGCGTACCTGCTCTGCCGTGAATTTGGCGGACTCGGACGTGCCGAAGAGATCGTCCTCGGCGCTCACGGCCAGGACGGGGCACGTGATCCGGTCCAATTCGTATGGCGGTGGAGCGCCAGCGGTTTTCATATCGAGGATCAGGCCCTCGGCGCGTTCGCTTACCGGAAGAATATGCCGAAGTATCTGTTTCACCCGCTGCTGTTCGGCGGGACCAGCCCTCTCGACGACCGCCGGCTCAGTGGCGAGAAGGATTCGCGTCATCATGTCTGGGGCAAATGTGGTGCCTAGCCAAAACACGATGTCAGACCCCAGCAAGGTCCTCAGGAGGGGTCCGGCGAGCGGCCCTTCGACAGGAGCTTCGTTCGCTTTTCTGGCCGGAGAGAATGTAGCCGGCACGAACAGAACAAGCGCCCCGCAGCGCTCAGGATGCCGGATCGCGAACTGCATGGCCGAGAGTGCCCCCGCGGAGCCCCCGAACACTGAAACAGACGTCAGCCCAAGCTCGTCCAGAAGGGCAGCCAAAGCGTCGGCCTGCATCTCAGGGGATGCTTGATCTGGAAAGCTGCTGCCGAGGTAGCCGAAACGCGAAGGAGCGATGAGCCGGTAGCCTTTCTCAGCAAGCGGGCCAACCATCTCCAGCCCTTGGTCGAAGCCGCCGCCACTTCCATGAACAACGAGGACCGGGGGGCCCTCGCCGGTTTCCGCGTATTCCATGGCTCCGTACGCACTCTGGATAACTTCACTCCGTCCGGCGATGCGGGCCCGAAGCTCGTCCATATCGCGCTCGAAGAAAAACCAGAGAACGCCGCCTGCGCCAATAATAAGCCCGGCAATGAACAGGAGAACGCGGCGCATCGGGTTCGAGCCGGAATGCGCGTCTGCTAGAGCGAGACAGACCCGTTCCGTCTAACAAGCACGGAACAGGTGGCGTGCCGCAGGATTGCAGAGGCGCTCGAACCGAGAAAATAGGTAGAAACAGAAGGTTTATGCGATCCGATGATGATCAGGTCGGCCCCGAAGTTTGTGGCTTCCTCTAGGACCAGATGATGAATCGCTCCGCATGGAACCGCGAATCTGGTGCGGCTCTGCGGGAGGCCAGCTTCCAAGGCCATTGCCTGAAGCTGCCCCTTTGCCTGTGCTGCCTCGGCATCAAAGAAATTCTTCGGCAGGTACTCGAGGGCAGCATCCACCAGAAACGGGATGACGTAGATGAGACAGATCTCGGCTTCAGCATCGGCCAGATAGGCGGCAGTCGCGAGGGCTGGCCTTGCCGGGTTCGGGTCGGCGATGTCCACTGGAACGAGTATTTTCTTAAACATTGACGGACACTCCCTTATTCACCCACCGAGGTGTGCAGGCTGGTGACGTTTTACATTACGGCTGATGCGAACGCGTTATGTTAGGACGATTCTGGTCCGGGAGACGGCGCATGTATCGATCTATCCTGGTTTCACTCGCCCTCTTTGTCGGCGTCTCGACAGCCTTGGCGGAGGACGCGGCTGAGCGTGGGCGCGAACTGGTCCAAGACAATTGTGCGCCCTGCCATGCTGTTGGCCCCGCGGACGAAAGCCCACTCGCTGCAGCTCCGCCCTTCCGGATACTTGGCCAGCGGTATCCCCTCACCGATCTCGAAGAGGCACTCGCGGAAGGCATTGTCACCGCGCATCCGGAGATGCCGCAGTTTGAGTTCGAACCGGAGGATGTCGGCGCAATCATTGCCTATCTCGAATCCATACAGGTCCCGTGAAGCGCATCACGCCGCAAGCGAGTCACCGCGCATTGCGCGACCGGTTGAGGGCTTGAGCACTCCCGATAACTTGGCGACGGACACCAAGCTCGTCGGGTGGGGCGATGTATTCCCAGAGTTCACGAGCACGCGGGCGGCGTTGGCCACCTGTGTCAGTTCACGCTGCAAAGCCGCCGTCGACACCCGAAGGTCGGGAAACGCTGCACGGAGCGCGGCAAGAACGAAGTTCAGCTCAACCGGATTTCCTACACGAGCTGCTGTCGAAACGATCAGTTCAATCGCATCCTTTACATCGAAGGGCTTACAAGTCACCATCTGCAGTCTCCCTGTTCCGAGCGGGCTGATCAGCACTGCGCTCCGTCTTTTGCTTCAGCGCGCGTGCAGCCGACGCACACCCCGGTCTTACGTTGGCAGACGCCCGATCTCGCTGGCGGAGACAGCAACATCGGCCCATAGCTCATCGCGAAGATGCCAAACGCCACGCTCCACAGCGCGCCCGCGACGATCAGCACGCCGAAATAGATGTCCGGTAGGAGTGGAGCGAGCACTCGGAGCAGCGCACTGGCCGTTACGCTCGCGTAGATCAGCAGCGTCGCTGCATCCGTTTCGGCGGCACGTCCGGTATGCGCGCGGCTTGCACGTGTCATGACGGCGAGTGTCATCGTGGCGATTGCGCCGGCGGTCAGCGCGTGCAGCGCCGAACTCTGAGGCATGACGGCTGGATCGAGTATGGAGCAGCCCAGCATGAGAAAGGCTATGCCCAGCCAAAGATAACCCATGTGGAGAACCAGCACCATCGGCTCGCGCCAGGTGCTGGCGCCCCGCCAACGCGAGAGGCGAACAATAAGGAGAACCCCCGCGAGGGCGAGCAGCCCTCCGCTCATTGCATGCTCTGGCGCGAGATTCCACGAGACCATGCCTGCGGCCGATGAGATCAGCGCCGCGACGTCGAGTTTGTCGAAGCTGGCGGGAAGATGCTGCGTCCTCTGCTTCACAAGCCAGTTGCGCGTGAAGCTCGGCGTTATCCGACCCCCGATCAACGCGAGCAGCACCGCCGCTACGCCAAGCGCCAAGCGCAGAGCGGCGCCGTCGGTCTCCGGCCGGAGTGCCTCTATATGATGCAAAAAGCTGGCCGCCCCGAACAGAGTAATGAGCAGGGCGATCGGTGCATTGCGCCAGTTCTTTCCTGCTAGCACCTCTCGCCAGACGGCGACGGAAAGCGCGATAGGAAAGGCCAGATCCAGGACGAGTGCGGGAATAGGGGAACTCACCGCAAAACAGGCGACCCGCCCTGCCACCCACAACGCGAAGAGCAGGGCGAGGGGTCGCCCGCTGAGCGGAAGCCGGCCGGTCCAGTTGGGCACCGCCGTCAAGATGAACCCCGCCATGACCGCACCGAGATAGCCGAAGATCATCTCGTGGGCGTGCCAAGCAGAGCCTACGAAGGGGCCTGCCGGCAGGGTGCCGGAGGCGAGCATCCACAACCAAAGCGGGACGGCGGCAGCCGCATAGATGGAGGCCCCGAGGAAGAAGGGACGAAAGCCGTAGCTCAAGATCGCCGGCGTGTTCCGCACCCGCCCACGCCTGTCGATCGAGTCATCCCCTCTGCCGACGCGAATGCGCGGGACCGATCTGTCCTCGCGGGGCCCGTCCACGATGTTTCCCGAGCGGCTCATCCCGAGTTTTCCTTCTTCACGCGAGGTCCTGGCCTGCCGATCGGCAGGCCAGAGAAGGTTTTCGTCGTTTCAGTGGCTCGCCTTAGTGCTCGGTCGCGCTCATCTGGTCGGGAGCCTGATGAGGCATGAAGATGTCCGCCTGCTCCTGTCCCTCGACCACGAGCTGGCCGATCAAGCCTCGGGCGGCCCGCGACAGGGCGTGATCGACGAGCATGTAGGTGCCCGGCACCTCGACCTTGAAATCAACGGCTGCGGCGCCACCCGGTGGGACGGTGATGGTCTGCACGTTCGTCAGCGGCTCGCTCGTGAGCGATGCGAGGTTGTAGGCGTGGTCGAAAATCTCGCCGATCACATGGAAGCTCGAAGTCTTGTTCGGACCGCCCACACCGAAATAGATCCGCACGGTCTCGCCCACCTTGGCCTTCAGTGCGTTGCCGTCGGCAAGCGCGTTCGCCGCGCCGTTGAAGACGTAATATTCGGGCATCTCATTCAGGAGCTTGTCATAGCTCTCGGTGAGCTCGCCCTTCGCGCCGAACGCCTCCTCGGTGTAGATCTCGCCCTGCATGACGTAGAACTCGTGATCCACCTCAGGCAGCCCGCCTTCGGGCTCGACCAGGATCAGCCCATACATGCCGTTCGCAATGTGCTGGGCGGCCATCGGCACGGCGCAGTGGTAGACGTAGAGGCCGGGGTTCAGGGCCTTGAACGTGAACCCCTTGGTGACGCCCGGATCCGCAACTGTGGCGACGCCTCCGCCGCCCGGACCGGTGACTGCATGGAAGTCCACGTTGTGCTGCATCCAGCTGTCCTCGTGGTTCTTCATGCTCACCTCGACGGTGTCGCCGACCCTCACCCGCACGAAAGGCCCGGGCACCTGGCCGTTGAATGTCCAGTAACGGTAGGTCGTGCCATCTCCGAGGTTGCCTATCCGCTCGATGGTCTCAAGCTCGACACGCACCATCTTCGACTCCCGCTCTCCGACAGCAGCAGGAAGGTCTACTGGGGAGCGCACGATCGAATCCGGCATTACGCCGTGAAGCGTGTGCGCAAGCGGCGGAACGCTTGGCTGGGCATCGGAGGCGATGACCGCAGCATGGGCGGTGCTTGTCATGAGATCGGGGGTTCCAGCCGGGCCGTTGAACGCGGCCAGGACGAGGCCCGTGCTCAGCAAGAAGGCGGCAGCGCCGAGCAGCGCACGATCGTTTCTGTCGCTGGGCAGTCTCATGGGAGTATCCTTTCGCCATGGCCGCTCGATTCACTGTGCGGCCGACCCAGCCAATATGGGCGGGTATCCAGGACGAAAGAATCAGGAGTAGTCCCTACGGGATTCCCCTTACCCCGATATTGAAGGGGTATAGGTGGAATCCCGGATACATGCGGGAGTCGGTGGCGCATAGATTCCGCGTTCGGACGAGCGGCACTCCCGGCCAGTCTCGTCTTTGAACCCTCTCCGGAGAACGGCCGTGAACGCTGTCACCAAGGCTCGAGTTTACCTGGTCGACGATGACGATGCTGTCAGGGATTCGCTGAAGCTATTACTCGAGTCCTATGGCGTGGAAGTGCGCGACTACGGCTCCGCCGAGGACTTTCTTAGGGAAGTCGCAGAGGGCGAGAAGAGCTGTCTGATCTCGGACCTGCATCTGCCAATCGTGGGCGGGTTCGACCTGATCAGGATCATGCGCCGGCGCCGGATCGACCTTCCCGTTATCCTCATCACCGGCGGCAGCAACAAGGATACGAGAGCGCTAGCCATCAAGGCGGGCGTGATCGCCGTTCTCGAAAAGCCGGTGACGGAGGAGATTCTGATGGATGCAGTCCATGCGGGGCTTTCCCTCGGCGCGACCGCGCATTCCCCCGCCGTCGCAGAAGCGAACGTCAGGATCGCGCAAGAACACCAACGTCAATGGCCATCCTGACCAGATCGGGAAGGCTCCTCGCCCGCATCTTTTCCATGACCCGACCGCGGTGGATTTCCACGGTGCGCGGGCTGATGTCGAGGCGGTAAGCTATGACCTTGTTCGGATCGCCGGCTACAAGACGCTCAAGCACTTCGCGCTCGCGTGGGGTCAAGTTCTCCAGCCGGCTGACCACTTCCGGGTCAACCTGCTTTGTTGGTTGCTGATCGTGCCCCTTTTCGATCGCCTCCACGATGCTGGCCACAATCGCATCGTCCGAAAACGGCTTCTCAAGAAAGTCCACGGCCCCAGCTTTCATCGCTCTGACGGCGAGCCGCACGTCGCCATGGCCAGTCATGACAATCACCGGCACATCCACGCCGTCCGCTCGCAGCCGCTCCTGGAACTCCAGGCCATCCATGCCTGGCATTCGCACGTCGGTCACGATGCAGGACGGCAGCCGCTCGCGGCAACGGTCCAGCGCCGCAAGGGCTAAGTCGAAGGTCTCGACGCTGAAACCCGCCGATTCGATCAGCATCGACAGCGAGTCCCGCACGGCTTCGTCATCGTCGAGGATATAGATGAGGCTCATTGAACCGCACCGGGTTCGCCGCCGGCCGCCAGCGGAACCGTAAACTGGAAGGTTACCCCACGATCGGGATTCGGGGTCGCCCGGAGCCTGCCCCCATGCGCGTCGATGATCGACCGGCAGATGGAAAGGCCAAGTCCCATGCCCTTTTCCTTAGTCGTGATGAACGGCTGAAAAAGCTGCGCCTGCACCTTCATGGCAAGGCCCGGACCCGTGTCGCTCACCGACACTTCCGCTGTAACGGAATCGGCTAATCCCGTCGTCACGAGCATATCATGCGGGAGCGGATGCTCCGCCATTGCCTCGATGCTGTTGCGGACGAGGTTGAAGACGACCTGCTGGATTTGGACCTTATCCACGAACACCGGTAGCGGGTGCGGATGGAGGGCCCAGCGGACGGAGACCCCACTTTCCTTAGCGCCGACCAGGCCGAGCGCAGTTGCTTCCTCGACCACTTTGTTCAAGTCCTCGAGGCGGTGTTCGCTCTCGCCTTTACGGATGAAGCCGCGAAGGTGGCGGATGATCTCGCCTGCGCGCGCTGCCTGCGCGACCGCCTTGTCCATCGCATCTGCGATCTTGGGGGAAACGGAGTTCTCGGCCTGCAGCAGGCGTCGGATCGCTTGCACATAATTCACGATGGCCGCGAGAGGCTGATTGAGTTCATGCGCCAGCGCCGAGGCCATTTGGCCAACGTCGCTCAGACGCGAGACATGCAGAAGCTCCGACTGCAGTTCTTGCAGCCGATTCTCCGTCAATTGCCGCTCGGTGAGATCGCGGATGAAACCGGTAAATAGCCGCCGCCCATTTACGCGAGCTTCGCCGACCGCGAGCTCCATCGGGAAGGTGGATCCGTTCTTACGCTGGCCGACCACGATGCGGCCGATCCCGATGATGCGCCGCTCGCCCGTGTCGAGATAGTGCTGGAGATAGCCGTCGTGACGTTCGCGGTAGGGCGATGGCATCAGGATATTGACATTCCTGCCGACGGCCTCGGCAGCCGAGATACCGAACAGGCGCTCGGCGGCGGGGCTGAACGATTCCATAATGCCGTGCTCATCGATGACGATAATCGCATCGGGCGCCGTTTCCAAAATCAAGCGCAGGCGGGCCTCGCGCTCCTGAAGCGCGGCGTCACTTAGCGGCTGGGCTGCATCATCCGACACTGAATAGGACCATAAAGAGCATACGGTGTCCTCCCGGTACGCTCCACGCCCAGCCTGGGCAAGAGACTAGAAATCGTCACGGGAAGAATTCTCATCCGGACTTTTTTCGCCACTCCGATGTGACCAATCTAGTGGAAAAAGAAGGCAGCGTTATCGCTCCGCTCGTTCTCGTCGATTAAGCGCCTGCTGGGCTTCAGTCGCCGCATTCTCGATTAGATAGGACAGCACGCGCTCACCCACCGCGCTCGCCTCCCTGCGAAGCCGCTGAAGGTCCGCGGCGATTCTTCGTAGCGCGTCTGTGCCATTCGGTTCTGAGGTCATGGTGTTCCTGCCCGCATCACGATCCTGCTCAATTCAGTTGAACTGCGGCCAACTGGCTGAGGGCGGGTCAATAGGTGCTTCCAGGAGGACTGACCCGATCCTGCCGCGCAATGGTTGCTCACTAACGA
Organism: uncultured Alphaproteobacteria bacterium; assembly: GCA_963846475.1. GTDB lineage: Bacteria > Pseudomonadota > Alphaproteobacteria > Rhizobiales > Afifellaceae > DASWJZ01. The sequence goes on from CAWJVZ010000004.1 coordinate 2,904,160, forward strand.
CCCGCCACTTCTCCTTTTCACGAGCTGCAGCGATTACGGCCTCTGACGCTAACAGTGGGGCATTGTGCTCTTTTGTGGCCTGCTCGATGCGCGCAGCCACATTCACGACATCGCCCAATACTGTGAACTCCAATCGAGGAGCATCGCCGACGATCCCACAAAAAACTTCGCCTGCGTGCAGCCCAATTCCTACACGAATGGGCGGATCGAACCGTCTCCGCCCATTCCAACGATCGATACTCCTGAGGATATCACGGGCGCAGTCGAGAGCACGTTTAGAGTCGTCGCTCCTCGGCTCAGGAACTCCGAACAGTAGCAAAGCTCCGTCCCCAATGAACTTATCCACGACGCCGCCGTGGACCTTGGCGCTACGCAAGAACTCGGCGCCGGAAGGAAGAGATCAGAACGGACAGCCTGCGTGGGTCTAGCCCCTCAGCTCTCGAAGTCGAGTTTCGGATATCCACGAACATGATCGTCGCCACTTGCCTACGACCCTTGCGCCAGTCGCTCGGTTCGCTCGGTTCGAGGAGAGGTGCGATCTCGGCGGGCAAGAAGCGCGAAAGGTTTGCTCGACGAGTAGCCTCCCGCACTCCCCGGATGAGCACCGACCGGGCGCGTTGTACTGCCAGCGCGGCCACCAAGCCGGTCAAGCAAAGGAGCAACGCCCTGGCGATCGTTGGTGGCAGCGCGAACAAGTGTCCCGGACTCGTCGCGACCTCTGTCGGTCCCGCGCGGTCAAATCCAAGGAAGAAGGCGAGGAGAAGCAAAGAGCCGATGAACAAAAAAGTGGACCAAATCAATGCCCACGGTTCATATCGAAGCGCACCGACAGCAAGCAGAAGTGGGACCGCCCAAATCGGTGGAACTGCAGGGATCCAATTTCCGCTCAGGCCACCGCCCTCCAGGATAAGCCAAGCCGAGGTGGCGATCACTCCTGCGTCCAGTACTGCAAAGAGATACGTCCCCCACAGGCGAGCGGAATGGATTCCGGAAAGAGCATAGGAGGCGACGCCGATAAGCAGCAGGACGCCAATGACCAAACCCGGGGGCAACCCTGAAGTCGGCGCCGCCTGTTGTCCAAAGCCGGCAACGGAGAAAGCCCACGTTGCCAAAATGAGAGCTATCCCGATTCGAACGATCGACAGTGTGCGTTCGGCCTCTATCTCCGCTTCCAATACCAAACGGCTCACAAGCGGATCTGGTGCGCCGCGGATACCGCGCTTGGGCGCGAGAACCCTGAGTGCGCGTGCTAAGGCCGACATTCTTTTACCCCTGCGACAATCTTGATCGTCTGACGCCAACGTAGGCACATTAGCTTGCATGCTAGGTGGAAGTTCGATGCGCGGCGCGGTGCCAACGACCGCCTTGCCTCCTTGCTCGTGCGCGCCCCGACCGACTACGACGAATCGCGCCGCACTCTTGATTTATCGCATGCACCGGCCATCTCCTCTTTAGTGCATCGTGGGATGTTGCCCCTGCCGCCGCACGAAGCCCGCGAAGGTCAAGCGAGTTGCTGGATCGAGCCCGGCAAAGTGCTTTCGGCGGCTCAGGGCGGCTCCAAAGCTAAGAGGTCCCAGCATGTTTACTGTACTACGACGAGCGGCAATCTTCGCCGCCATCCTCGCGGCCGGCGTGGCGACCGGAGCTGCCGCTCAAACCACCGCTGCCGATCCGCACCATCCCGATGCGAACACCGAACAGGCGACACCACCTTCTGAGGCAGGAGATACGGCCGGACAAAGTCCGACGGCACAGCCGTCTCAACCCGGCATGATGGGCCAAGACATGATGGGCCGCATGATGCACTCCGGCGCGATGGGCGGCATGCCGTTGATGCCCATGCACGGGCACATGATGAAGATCATGTTCGCTATCGCCGATGAAGATGGGGATGGCGGGCTCTCGTTTGAGGAGGTCACAACTATCCACAGGCGGATCTTCGATAAAGTGGACGGCAACAAAGATGGCCGCGTCACCCCTGAGGAGGCTCAATCATTCATGCGGGAGTAGTCGCGCAAGCGGCATGCTGCTCGTGCGGCGCGAGAGGAAACGGCGTGGTTTTTCGTCCTCAAGTTTTCTGGGCAGATTGAACGGGGCTCGGCCGGTGATGGCGAGCCCACTGGGACTAGCCTGTTGTGCCAAGGATGTGGCCAGCGACCGCCCCGATTAGATATGCAAGCCCCGCCGCTGCGCTGCCGATTACAAGCATCTCGAGGCCAGCACGAAAGGCGCCCCGGCTTGTGAACAGCGCGCGGCTCGCGCCCACGGAAAAGAGGGTCACGAGCGCCGTCGCAGCAGCCACTTCGAACCGAATGCCACCGCCGATCGGAAGCAGATAGGCCACGAGCGGGACAAAACCGGCCACCACAAAGCCGAGGAACGTCGCCAGACCATGCCTCCCGGAGATCAAGAGCGACGGCAGTGCCTCTGCGGGTACTATCCGATCTGCGGGACAGCACGTTGCTCGCTCCCATCGAGAAGCCATCCGCTAGCAGATTTGCAAATCCGAGGACGAGAATCACGGTGGTTGACAGCGAGGCGCCGACGACGCCGGAGATGACCGCAAGAGTGGTGACGACTCCGTCATTCGCGCCATAGATCAGGTCAGGCAGATACTTGCGCACGAGCGCGCGAACGTCTGGCATCCGTCCGGTCCTTCGAGTAGCCCCGTGGGGTCAAGCTCGGTGCGGGCCAGCCTTCGAGCCTCACCTCAGGCTGGCGATATAGGCGAGAAGATCGCGGATCTCCTCACGAGTTCAGACTAAGGTCCGGCATCGGCGGATGCGGATCCGCTAGGAAGCCAGCGAGCGCGGCAAACTCGTCGGGCGACCGGCGCGCGATCGTGCCGAAAGGCGGGGCCTCGGTGGTCGCGCTTGCCTGACCCTCGGAGACGAGATGGCAGCTTGCACACCACTGCTTCGCCATCTCCGCCCCTCGCCTCGGATCGGCCGCGACGGCAGCCTGCGAGCAGGTCAACGCTGCAGTCAAGAACAGGGCACACCTTCCAACCTGTTGCATCCACCCACTCCTAGGTTACCTGCCTCGCGAGATTGCCAGTGCGGGCGATCGCAGAACTGTCCTCCATTCGGCCTGCCGTGCAGCCGCTTGACGTTGCCCGCGCCGCGTCAGACCTATGCAGTAGGAGAGGCGAACCGAGGATGACAACACGGAACTTTGACGCGCTGTTCCGGCCGAAGGCCATCGCGCTCATCGGAGCCAGCAATCAGCCTCATTCCGTCGGCGCGGTGATTGCACGCAACCTGTTCGGTGCCGGTTTCGACGGACCGATAATGACCGTCAATCCGCGCGAGCAGGCGATCCGTTCGACGCTGAACTATCGATCGGTCGCCGACCTGCCCCTTGCTCCGGATCTCGCCGTCATTGCGACGCCGCCCTCAACTGTTCCCGGGCTCATCGCCGAACTCGGCGTGCGTGGCTGTCGGGCAGCTGTCGTCGTAACGGCCGGTTTTGGCGAAGGCGAACGCATTGAAGGCAAGGAGTTGCGGGAACAGATGCTTTCGGCGTCAAAACCACACCTTCTCAGGATCGTGGGACCGAACTGCCTTGGCTTCATCTCGCCTTCGGCCGGCATCAATGCAAGTTTTGCCCATCTTACGCCACCCGCTGGCGACCTCGCCTTCGTAACACAGTCGGGAGCCTTGGCAGCCGCCGTGCTCGACTGGGCGACGGCACGCGGCTTTGGTTTTTCGCACGTCGCCTCGCTCGGCGATATGGCCGACGTCGATTTTGGCGACCTCCTTGACTATCTGGCGCTCGACCAGGCGACGCGGGCAATCCTGCTCTACGTTGAAAGTGTGACGGCGGCGCGGAAATTTATGTCAGCCGGGCGGATCGCGGCGCGAACGAAGCCCGTCATCGTCGTCAAGGCAGGGCGCAGCTCTACCGGCGCAAGAGCTGCCCTGTCTCACACTGGGGCGCTTGCAGGGTCGGACGCCGTCTATGACGCCGCGTTCCGCCGCGCGGGGATGCTTCGGGTCTACGAGTTGCGCGAATTGTTCGAGGCCGTGACGACGCTCGCAGCAGGTTTCAAGCCGGAAGGCGACCGGCTTGCAATCCTTACGAATGGCGGGGGAGCCGGCGTGCTCGCCGTCGACGCCCTTGAGGAGAGAGGTGGAACGCTCACGACGCTCGCTCCCGAGACGCTGACCCACCTAGAGACCGTGTTGCCGCCAACCTGGTCGCACGCCAATCCGGTCGATATCCTGGGCGACGCAAAGGGCGACCGGTATGCGGCCGCAATTGAAGCCCTTGTTGCCGATCCCGGGTGCGACGCGCTCCTCGTCATGAACTGCCCGACGGCTGTCGCAGACAGCCTCGAAGGTGCGCAGACCGTAGTCGAAGCGGCGGCCCGCTACCGGCGGCGGCCGATCTTTACCTGCTGGTTGGGTGAGACAGCGGCCATCCCGTCACGCCGGCTCTTTGCCGACCGGCGGCTGCCGACCTACGAGACGCCGGACGAGGCGGTCCGCGCTTTCATGCACTTAGTCCAATACAGGAGGAACCAGGACCTGCTTCTGGAGACGCCTCCGGCGAGTCCAGAACTCTCGCGACCGGACAATTCCTCAGCGCACGCCGTGATCGCCGCTGTTCTTAGCGCCGGCCGGACGCTGCTCACCGAACCCGAGGCAAAGGCCTTGTTGGCCGCGTATCGAATCCCTGTCGTCGAGACCCACACAGCAGAGAACCCGGCCGAAGCGGGTCGTGTAGCAGAACGAATGGGGAAGCCTATCGCCCTGAAAATCCTGTCGCCGGACATCAATCACAAGTCCGACCTGGGCGGGGTCCGCCTCAGCTTGAGCGGTCCTATCGCTGTCGAGCAGGCTGCACGGGACATGCAGGAAATAATTCGGCGGAGGGCTCCACAGGCGAGGCTCACTGGTTTCTCGGTGCAGGAAATGGTGGAGCGGCAGCACGAGCACGAGCTGATTGTGGGAATCAGCGAAGATGCATCTTTTGGGCCGATCCTTCTTTTCGGCCATGGCGGCGTCGCAGTCGAAGTAGTTGGAGACCGCGCGATCGGGCTACCGCCTCTCAATATCGTGCTGGCGCGGGAGATGATCTCGCGGACCCGGATAGCTAAACTGCTGGCCGGTTATCGCGATCGGGCGGCTGCCGACCTCGACGCGATCGCACAGACACTTGTCCGACTATCGGAGCTGCTCGTCGACCTTCCGGAGGTTGCGGAGCTTGATATCAACCCCCTCCTTGCGGGGCCGGAGGGAGTGCTTGCGCTCGATGCTCGCGTCGTGGTCCAGGCGAGAGATGCTGCGACCCGAGCGCCACTCGCCATCCAGCCTTACCCGGCGGCTCTCGAGCACGAGGTCGAAATCAATGGCGGGCGCAAGCTCATAGTTCGGCCGATCCGGCCCGAGGACGAACCCCACCTAGTTGAGATGGTCGCGCGCTCCTCGCCTGAGGACATTCGCCTCCGCTTCCTGGGCTCCCTTAAGGAGTTCCCGCACCTTCTCGCGGCGCGTCTGTCGCAGATCGACTATGACCGCGAGATGGCGCTGATTGCTGTCCCATCTCGCGCTAGCGAGGATAGAGGTGAAATCCTTGGAGTCGCCCGAACGGTAGCGAACCCGGAGGGAGACCGGGCCGAATTCGCGGTCATGGTACGGTCCGATCTGAAAGGGCTTGGTCTCGGGTTCCAATTGATGAAGGATATACTGAGCCATGCTCGGAATCGCGGAATCAAGACCGTGTATGGGGACGTCCTCGCCGAGAATACGACGATGCTGCACATGGCCGCGGAACTTGGGTTCACCCGCTCTGCGGAGGCGGGTGACGTGGTTCAGGTCTCGATCGACCTCTGAAGCAGGTCTGCCGTCAACCGACAGGGATTGTGAACAGGGTCGGGAAACCGCAAAAGGAGCTTTGTCTATGTCCGGTCTGCCGCCAGAGTTTCGCAGGATCCACCTCGAACTCGCCCGTGAGCCCAGTCATCCTCAGGGCAGCCGACGGATCGGTTATGATCTCGCCGCGCCGCTTGATCACGACAATCGACTAGCCGCCGACCTGTGGAAGAAGCACCGCGACCACTGCCGAGTGCGCCGCTTCGTGGAGGGCCAGGACGACCTTCACGGCCGTCTGAAGAGGCAACCGGGCGGAAGCTGGGTCTTTGATTTCGACCCCGCCCGGGACAGCGACGACCAGCGAGGTTTCCGGCTCGGAGAAGAGCGATTCCTCCCGGGAGAGTACGTGTCGATTGGGGACGAGCATGGAGCCATGCGCACCTATGTCGTCGTCTCCGTCGAACCAATATGAGTGGCGGCGCGCGACCGACCCGAACCAATCGGCAGTTGCCAGCGCGCGACATCGAGGTTCCGCCGCGCCCCACCCCACCCGAGACGCCGCATGCGTTGAGCGCCGCAGAGCTAGCCCGACAATTGGAGGTCGATCCCCGGTCCGGTCTGTCCCAAGCTGAATCGGCGGCGCGCCTGGCGGTCTTCGGCCCCAATCTGCTCCAGACAAAGGATCGAGTCTCAGGCTGGGCTATCCTCCTGCGGCAGCTCGCAAGCTCCGTCGTAGCCCTCCTTGGCGCCGCCATGCTCCTTTCCGTCTTTTTCGGCGAGCTGCGCCAGGCGGCTGCCATCCTAATCGTGCTCGCCATCAATACTGTTATCGGTTTCTGGACCGAACGGAGGGCTGCGCGCTCCATGGAAGCGCTGCGCCAACTGGGATCCCACGTAGCGCGCGTGCGCCGGGGCAATCGGGTCCACGTCGTGCCTGCCCAGGAGCTCGTGCCTGGGGATGTGGCGCTCTTTGAAGCCGGCGATATCGTGCCGGCAGACCTGCGCGTGGTCGGGGCAGCTGGGATTGCGGTCGACGAATCGGCACTCACCGGCGAGTCAGTTCCAGTCGAAAAATCGCGCGATCCCGTCCCAGCGGACGCGCCACTTCCTGATCGCGGCTCCATGCTTTTCAAAGGAACGGCCGTCGTGCGCGGGACCGGCGAGGGCATTGTCTCTGGAACTGGCCTTTCGACGGAGATCGGTCGGATCACGCAACTTGTGGAGCAGGCAGAGGGCCAGGCATCGCCGCTCGAACGCCAGCTGGCCACCTTGTCGGCGCAGCTTGTCTGGCTGACCCTGGGGCTCGCCGCAATCATTATCGCGGCCGGCCTGCTTTCCGGCAGGCCTGCCCTCCTTATGGTCGAGACGGCGATCGCGCTTGCCGTCGCGGCAATCCCTGAAGGGCTGCCCATCGTCGCAACATTGGCGCTTGCCCGCGGCATGCTCCGGATGGCGCGGTGGAATGCCCTTATCGAGAATCTCTCCGCTGTTGAGACGCTCGGCGCCACGACATTAATTTTGACCGACAAGACGGGAACGCTGACCGAGAACCGGATGGAGGTCGAGCGAATCGTCACGCAAAGCGGGGAATTGAAGGTTGACCATCAGCACGGCGCTTTTCTCAAGGATGGCGTCCCCGTTGAAGCAGCCGCCGACCGGGCGCTTCTGGAGACCCTTCTCGTTGGCGTGCTCTGCAGCAATGCCGATTACGACCCGAATACGAATAAGGGAAACGGCGATCCCATGGAGGTTGCGTTGCTCCGCGTCGGCGCACTGGCCGGCTTGTCGCGGCAGGAGCAGCTCGAGCTCTGTCCGAAGGTCGCAGAGCTGCCCTTCGATAGCCGTACGAAGCGGATGGCGACCCTGCATCAGCGAGCACAATCCTCCTTCGCTGCCGTAAAGGGGGCGCCCGAGCAGGTCCTGGCGTCCTGCAACGGATTTGGCCCTGATAACCAGGCTTTTCCGGAAATCGAGCGAGCCGGGTGGCTGATGCGAGCCGAGGAGCTGGCGGGCCAAGGCTTGCGCGTCCTTGCACTCGCGAGCCGCCCTGATGCGTCACCAGACCTGATTGAGGTCGACGATCTTGTTTTTCTGGGTCTTATCGCCTTCCGCGACCCGCCGCGGGAGGACGTAAAGGGTGCAATCGCTCAGCTCCGGCGCGCCGGAATCCGCGTAATCATGGCGACGGGAGACCATCCGAGCACCGGTCTTAGCATCGCCCGTGCGGTCGGGCTCATTGACGAAGAAGAAGCCTCTGGCCAGGCAGTCGTATCCGGCCCCGCGCTTCCCCCACTCTCCCAACTTGACGCCGGCGGCCGCCGCGCCGTCACGGAGCGGCGAGTGTTCGCGCGGGTCACGCCAGAGCAGAAGCTGGAGCTCATCGGAATTTTTCAGCGCGAGGGTGAAGTCGTGGCCATGACTGGTGATGGCATCAACGACGCGCCCGCACTTAAGAAAGCGGATATCGGCGTCGCTATGGGCGTACGCGGAACCCAGGTTGCACGCGAGGCGGCCGACATGGTTCTCCTCGACGATGCTTTCTCGACAATCGTTCACGCCGTGCGAGAGGGCCGGATCATCTTTGGGAACATTCGGCGGTTCTCAACCTATCTCCTCTCCTGCAATCTCGCTGAGGTGCTGGTCGTTGGTCTGGCAGTGTTTCTCGGGCTCCCGTTGCCGCTGCTACCGCTGCAAATTCTGTTTCTAAATCTTGTGACCGATGTCTTCCCGGCTTTCGCGCTAGCTATGGGCAGGGGCGATCCCGACGTACTCGGCCGCCGGCCACGGCCGGCCGGGGAAGCGATCGTCTCCCCACCGCAATGGCGCGGCATCGTTCTCTATGGCACCGCGATAGCAGCAGCCACTCTCGGGGCGCTGCTCGTCTCTGACGGGCCGCTTGGCTTTAACCCTCAACAAGTGACCACCGCCACGTTCCTGACCATGGCACTCGCGCAGCTGTGGCACGTGTTCAATATGCGCACGAGCAGGAGCGGGATATTCCGAAATCAAGTAGTCGGGAATCGCTTCGTTTGGTACGCGCTCCTGCTCTGTCTCTGCCTGATCCTCGCTGCGTTGCACATCCCTCCCTTGGCAACTGCCCTGCAGCTCGTGCCGATGGACCGAGCCGGCTGGTTCCTGGTCCTAACCTGCAGCCTCATGCCTTTGCTGGCCGGGCAGCTCTGGTTGGTGGCTCAGCGTGCAGGCCTGAAGGGTGGACGCAGGCTCGAAGAGCCTGCCCCGGCAAAATATAATCCAGTCAGGTGATGCAAATCAGAGTCCGCGGGTTTGCAATCGGAGGCGCCATCCTCGTCTTCTGCATCTGGACACTCGCCACGTGGCTGCTTGAAGGACGGAATGAGACGCTGCTTACAGGCGATGCAGGGGAGCGAGCGATTTATGCAATGGTGGCGAACCTCCTCATCGGGGTGGGCGGTGGCTGCCTGATCGTTCGGAGATTGGTGCGAAAAGGCCTGGTTGAAAAAGAGGCATCAGGCTTTGGAGGGCGGGCGCGGTCGCCCATCTATATCGCCGCCGCAGGGATTCTGGGGTTTGGCCTTTGTTGGATTCAGGGCGCGCCCACCACGGATCCGATGGTCCTGTCAAACGCGTTTGCGCAGGTTCTGGTCGTTTCGGCGGCCGAGGTTGTTGTGTGCTGGACGGCCATAGGCTCCACGGTCGAAGCTGCGCTGCTTCCCTATGGCCGGGCTCGCGCCATCCTCGGAGCCGCGACGGTCTCAAGCATCTTATTCGGCGTGTACCATTTCGCGCACAGCCCGCCGTTCAACAATCCCGCGATGGTAGCGTTGCTGACGATAGTAGGGCTGGTAACCAGCATCGTGTTTTTCGTGTCGCGCAGCGTCTATGCTGCGACTGTCCTCCACACCTTCTTGGGCGTCTTTGGTGTCGCGCAGGCTCTCGCAGGGGCGGGCAAGCTGGACTCGCTTGCGGAACCCAATCTGCCGCTGTTTTCCATGGCGCTGGTGACCATCTCAGCTCTTCTCGCCGCCGACTTGTGGATTGATGGTAACTCACCGACGGCAAGAAGGGGTGGTTAAAGCGGGCGGGGCTGATCGCCGCCCCTGATATAAACAGCCCAATAGACCAGGGCGACGAGAACACCGCCGCCAAGAATGTTGCCGGCAGAGACGACGGCGAGGTTGATGAGAAAGCCCAGCCAATCCGGCTCGATAAGTCCGCCCAATATTGCGACCGGGATGGCGTACATGTTTGCCACGGAGTGCTCGAACCCGGCAATCACGAAGGCTGAAACCGGGAATATGATCGCGAGGACCTTATCGGCGATGGTTCGTGCAGCGAAGCTAAGCCAGACGGCAAGACAGACCAGGACGTTGCACAGGACGCCGCGGAAGAAGGCTTCCGTCGGCGCGAGCTGAAGTTTCCCGGCGGCGATCGCAGCTGCTTCCGTGCCGACAGTCCCTCCGCGCAGCTCAAGAATGCCGGACAAGATGACGAGCAGCGCAGTCCCGAGGGCTCCAACGAGGTTGCCGACATAAACCACGGACCAGTTCCGCAGCAGTTCCGCCGTACGGACTTTCCGGTCAGCCCAGCCGATGACGATCAGGGCGTTTCCGGTGAAAAGCTCCGCGCCCGCGACGATCACGAGAACCAGGCCAAGCGAGAACGCTGCCCCACCCAGCAGGCGGGTCGGTCCCCAGCCGAGGGCGCTCTCCGTGATGACGATCGTGTACGAGACCACTCCAAAGCTGATATAGGCACCCGCCAGAACCGCGAGCGTGAAGGTCGTCAGAGCCTGCTGCCGCACCTTGGCGAGACCCGCGGTTTCGACCCGGCTCGCGATTTGTGCAGGTGCATAGGCGTCAAAGCCGGACGGAGCAGGCGGTCTCTCTTGGTCCATTTGTGCCCTTCGATCCCTGCGCATTTCCTCGATTCGGGTCACAGTTTTTCTTGGACAGGAGGGCTCTTCGAGGAATAGTTCTCAAGGGTCACATGGTCCACGAAGCCGCGCACGCCCTGCACCGTCCACACAGTCACGCTCGCAGCCCGTTTTTGCGCATCCGACGGAACGCTTCCCCACAGGTGGACGATACCGTCTGCGACCGTCACACTGAGCTGTCTGTCCGCTAAACCCGCCTCTTCGCGGAGCCTAGTGACGATGGCGAGGCGCAGCGCCTCATCCCCAGGGGCAGTCTGGTCTTCAGGTGCCATAGCAATGGCGTGGAGGAGATCGGCTCGGCTTACAACTCCTATAACCCGGCCATGCTCGACGACCGGCACGCGCTTAATTCGCTCTTCCTCGAGGACGGCGGCGATGCGAGACAGCGGGGTTTCAGGCCCTACGGTTACGACATCGGTTGTCATGACGTCTTGCGCCTGCTGACCGTGACTCTTTACGTATTCAAGGGCCGCGATCTCAGGACTTTCGAGCAGCCCAAGCCACCAGGGAGAGCGCGTCCCGCCGACCTCCGGCCGCTGGATTAGATCGCCCTCACTGACCATTCCGACCAGCTGATGATCGTCATCGATCACTGGTACGGCGCTGATGCGGTGCCGCAGCAGCGTCTGAACAATGTGGCGCACGCTCGATTCGGGATGGACCGAGATGACGTCAGGGGTCATGACATCACGGGCCTGCATTGACTTCTCCTTGGACCGGCGCGATTAATTTGCGAGGAGCAGGGGGAACTGGATCGCTCGGAGCATTTCCCGGGACACACCTCCTAGAATTCGCTCCCGGAAGCGCGAGTGACCATAGCAGCCCATCACCAGGAGATCGGCGCCGAACTCCAGCATTTGTGCGTGAAGTTCTTCCGCAACGCTCCTTCGGGCGCTCTCGAAACTGTGCGCCTCGACCGGGATCTTGTGCCGGGACAGCGTCGCCGCGATCTCGTCTCCTGGCGTAAACTGCCGGACGGGGTCCTGTTGAGATCCGTTCACCGAGACAAGCCGCACTTTCTCCGCTTGACGGAGGAGGGGCATGGCATCGAACGTCGCACGCGCGGCTTCCCGCCCGCCATCCCAGGCGATCAGCACCCGCTTGCCAAGCCGCGAACCGGTCCACTCCGCGGGGAGACTGATGACGGGCCGGCCGGAGGCGAACACCACCTCTTCGAGGCGATGCCGCCCCAGCGAAGCCTGGTCTGACAGCATCGGGCAGATTACGAGGTCAGCTGCGCGCGCCATCGAGCCAGCCTGAGGCGACACGACCAAGTCGATCGACTGCGCCGCCCGCCATTCATACCGCACTCCGGCCTGCTCACAAGCTGCCGAGAAGGCAGCCTGAGCAGCCTCTCCCTCTGCCTTTGCCGCCTCTACCTGGGCCTCAATGAAGGCGGCCAAGGCCATGTCGGCGACCAAGCCATAGTTCATTGCGATCGGCACGACATGAGCGCCGACAAGCTTCGCGTTATCAGCAGTCGGAAGCGCCTGGAACCCGGCAACTGCAGGGCCAGCGGCAGCTGCGGCAGGAATGACGGCAAATACTGTTCTTGGTGCAACCATCACAGAATCTCTCGTGCTTGGGTCATTGATCAGTGTGCCGCGGTGCTGCTCCACTATACGCTGGCGCGTCCGGCCGCTCGCGATACGTTCCCACCTGTCGGCAGTGCTCCTGAGCGCCGCGAGATGCGGTAAAAGCCATTCTCCCGGTATTATCATCCTTGCCCTTCCGCATATCCTAGCGCTCTACGGGAAAATCCGCGCCAGTGGAACTGGATGACGAATGAATCGATCAGCAAGCTCGGCCTCACTTCACCAGCCAGCGCGTGATGCGGCCCCACGCCGGCGAGGTGCATCTACGTTGACGGGCTTTCCCGCCCTATTGCTGGTACTCAATGCGGGCTCTTCGAGCGTCAAGTTCGCCGTTTACTCCGCCGAAGAGGCGCCCGCGCTGAGGTTGTCTGGCGCCGTCGAGGGAATAGGCCGGGACGAAGCCCGCCTCCGCCTCACCGACGCCGGGGGCGGGGTCAAGCGCAACGAGGCTTCGTCCGCCTCCAATCAGGTAGAAGCGATCCATGCGATCTTGACCGCGCTCGCCGAGCACCAAGAGCCTGGTACTATCGGTGCAGTGGGACACCGCATCGTGCATGGCGGTCCTGACCGCACGTGTCCTATCTTGGTTACACCGGAGCTGGAAGGCTATCTCGACCGCCTGGTCCCACTCGCGCCCCTTCATCTGCCGCACAATATCGCCGGCATCGCCACGGTCCGAGCTCGCCTCCCGAAGGTACCACAGGTCGCCTGCTTCGATACTGCTTTTCACGCCGAGATGCCGAGCCGCGCGAAACTCACGTCGCTGCCGCGCGACGTGGCCGGCACGGAGATCCGTCGATACGGCTTTCATGGCCTCTCATATGAATTCGTTGTCGACGAGGTGTGGCGTGGTGGCGCTGCCGACGACGAGCGTCTGATCGTGGCTCACCTCGGCAGCGGCGCATCTATGGCGGCGGTCCGCGGTGGCCGTTGCGTCGCGACCACGATGGGCTTCAGCACGCTTTCCGGCCTGCCGATGGCCACGCGCTGCGGCGATCTCGATCCCGGAATCATGCTTTACCTGCTCATGGAGAGGAAGATGTCGCCTGAGACACTCCAGCACCTGCTTTATGAGCGCTCCGGCCTGCTCGGCCTTTCCGGCATTACCTCGGACATGCGGGATCTCCTTGGACAGGCGCACCGGCCCGAGGCGGCGGAGGCGATTGATTATTACTGCACGCAGGCGCGGGCACATCTGGGCGCGCTCGCCACCACGCTCGGCGGCGTGGACCGCCTCGTGTTTACGGCTGGCATCGGCGCCAACGCGCCGGAAATCCGCGCCCGCATCTGCACCGGCCTGGAATTTCTTGGTGTCGAAGTTGATCCGGAACGCAATCGGTCAGGCGCCCGGCGCCTTTCGTCGAAGAGCAGCTGCGTCATCGTTGAAACTTTTCCAACTAACGAAGAGCTGATGATCGCGCGGCACACCATCGCCGTCCTGCGTCAGCGCCAGCGAGAGCCTAGCGTCCTGTGACAAGGAACAACCCTGTCGAACCGGAGAGCACCGCGTGACCAATCCTCAGTTGGCCCCCGATCTCCTCGATATAGAAGAACTCCGCAAAATCGACGCCTATTGGCGCGCCGCCAACTACCTCTCCGTCGGCCAGATTTATCTCCTCGAGAACCCCCTGCTGCGTCAGCCGCTGGCAGTCGAACACGTCAAGCCGCGCTTGCTGGGCCATTGGGGAACAACGCCGGGGCTGAACTTCATCTACGCCCACCTCAATCGGGTCATCAAAGCACGCGATCTCGATATGATATATGTCTGCGGGCCCGGGCACGGCGGGCCCGGCATGGTCGCGAATACCTATCTGGAGGGCACCTACAGCGAGGTCTATCCAGACGTCACGCAGGACGAAGAGGGCCTGCGAAAGCTGTTCCGGCAGTTCTCATTCCCGGGGGGAATCCCGAGCCACGCCGCGCCCGAGACGCCGGGCTCCATCCATGAGGGTGGCGAGCTTGGATATGCCCTGGCGCATGCCTACGGCGCAGCCTTCGACAACCCCGATCTGATCGTCGCCTGCGTGGTGGGCGACGGCGAGGCCGAGACCGGCCCGCTAGCCGCGTCATGGCACTCAAACAAGTTCCTCAACCCGGTCCATGACGGGGCGGTGCTGCCGATTCTGCATATCAACGGCTACAAGATCGCCAATCCTACGATCCTCGGCCGAATGCCGCGTGATGAGCTGCGGAGTCTATTCATTGGCTACGGTTATGATCCGCTTTTCGTTGAGGGAGAAGACCCGCAGCCCACTCATCAGCTGATGGCGACAACGCTAGACAAGGCAGTCGACACGATCCGAGCCGTCCAGGGCCGCGCGCGAGCGAACGGCAGTCCGACCGATCTAAATCGTCCGCGTTGGCCGATGGTCGTGCTGCGCACTCCGAAAGGCTGGACCGGCCCGAAGGAAGTCGACGAACTCAAGACCGAAGGGTTCTGGCGGTCCCACCAGGTGCCGCTTGCGGGGTTGGCCGGCAATCCCGAGCACCTCAAGATTCTCGAAGACTGGTTGCGGAGCTACCGGCCGGAGGAGTTGTTCGACGAAACCGGCCGGCTCGCGCCTGAGCTCGGCAAGATTCCGCCGACGGGGGCGCGCCGCATGGGCGCCAATCCGCACGCCAACGGCGGCCTCCTAATGCGCCCGTTGGCGCTGCCCGACTTTCGCGCCTACGCGGTGGATGTGCGCTCGCCGGGAGAGGTGCAGGCCGAGGCGACCGCCGTCATGGGCGGGTATCTGCGCGACGTGCTGCGCTTGAACGCCCAGACGCGCAACTTCCGCCTCGTCGGCCCGGATGAAACCGCCTCCAATCGACTGGGCGCGGTATTCGAGGCCACCGAACGCGTTTGGATGGAGGACATCCTGCCGGAGGACGTGCACCTCGCGCGCGAAGGCCGGGTCGTGGAGATCCTGAGCGAGCACCTGTGCCAGGGCTGGCTCGAAGGCTATCTGCTGACTGGCCGGCACGGCTTCTTCTCCTGCTACGAGGCTTTCGTCCACATCGTCGATTCGATGTTCAACCAACACGCCAAATGGCTGAAGGTCGCACGTGAGCTGCCCTGGCGGCGACCCGTGCCGTCGCTCAACTACCTTCTGACCTCGCATGTCTGGCGCCAGGACCACAACGGCTTCAGCCATCAGGATCCGGGCTTTATCGATCTCGTGCTGAACAAAAAAGCGGACATCGTGCGGGTCTATCTGCCGCCCGATGCGAACACGCTGCTTTGGGTCACGAACCACGTGCTGCAGACGTGGAACCGAGTGAACGTCATTGTCGCGGGAAAGCAGCCGGCGCCGCAATGGCTGGCCATGGACGAAGCGGTGACGCACTGCACGGCAGGCATCGGCGTCTGGGACTGGGCAAGCAATGACCAGGGCGCCGAACCCGATGTGGTGATGGCCTGTGCTGGCGACGTCCCGACCCTGGAGACTATTGCAGCGGTCAACCTGCTGCGCGAGCATCTCCCTGACCTGAGTATTCGGGTCGTTAATGTGGTCGATTTATCGACTCTTCAGCCCCGGGAGGATCACCCGCACGGCCTAACCGACCGCGAGTTCGATGGGCTTTTCACTACCGACCGTCCGGTAATCTTCGCCTATCACGGCTACCCATGGTTAATTCATCGGCTGACCTATAGGCGGACCAATCACAAGAATTTGCACGTCCGCGGCTACAAGGAAGAGGGCACCACGACGACCCCGTTCGACATGGCCGTTCTGAATGACCTCGATCGCTTCCACCTCGCATCGGATGTGATCGACCGCGTGCCCGGGCTCGCCGTCCGCGCTGCGCATGTGAGGCAGATCATGCGCGACAAGCTGCTGGAGCACAGGAAGTACATCGTCCGTCACGGCGAGGACATGCCGGAGATCCGCAAATGGGGATGGGCCTACGGCACGGCCGCTAAAGCGGGCGATTAACTCGACGATGCTTCGGCGGAGTGAGTATGCCGGCCGCTCTAGCCCATACCGGTGGCACTACGGGGCGGACGCTGCCGTGGAAATTATGCAGCACTGGTGGCGATAATGGGCGGCATAAGCTCCTTGGACCGGTGCATCAAATGAAGGCTCGCGTGATCTGGTCGCGCGCAAGCTCCCCGAGCGAAGCTGCAAGGCGCAAGTCGGACCTAAGCTGGTCATAGCCGATTTCGGATTCAGCAATCGCGGGAGGCACCCGGTTCGTGGCGACCCGCCCGGCCACGAGGTCGGAAACCTGAGCCCTCAGGATGAGCAGTAGGAACCTGTCGAAAGCCTTCTCGGCGCCGGCCAAGTCGGGCGCGCCGCCAATTCCCAAGGCACGCACGCCGCTGAGCCGCTCCGTCGTCGAGTGGCGCGCAATACCGTGGCGAAGGGCCAGAAGCCGGGCGCTGTGCACGAGGGGCCATAAGCCGAACCGCTTCAGGTCAATGCGTCCCTGCTCGGTTTTGAGCCGGCCGAGGAATCCGAGGGGTGCGCCCGCCCTAGGTTCCGTTTCGGCGAGCAAACGGAGCAGGGGAGGCGCTGTCCCGGCGATTTGCCAAGCGTCGGTCCAGAGCTGGCCGGCGAGGGCTTCCTCTCCGAGGACGGGGCGGAAGTCGAAGAAGATATCGACGTTCAGAAGGTCATCCGGATTAGTTCGGCCGACCCACAGGCCTATGCGATCACGCCAGGTCTGGAGCGAGCCGCGGAATCTGGGGTTGCCGGCCATGACCCCGCCGGAGCAAAGCGGGATACCCACCGCGTGGAGGATTCGGTTCACCCGCTCGCCGAAGGACCGGAACCAGCGATCCTCGGGCCCTTCGGGCTGGCCGGTTGCAAAGATGATAGCGTTGTCCTGATCAAGGGCCAGGAGGCTCTCGCCCCGTCCGGCGGAGCCGAGAACAAGAAGGGCAAAGCCGCACGGCGGCGTGCCTGCGCCTTCCGCGGCGAGCTGCTGCATCGCGAGCTGGCCGGCGCGGCGGGTCATGGCGCCGAGCTCGCGAGCAATGATCGCGGCGATCTCAGTTCCGCTCATCCTGTCTTCCAGGAGGTCGGCGGCAACTGCCGGCACTTTTGCCCAGGCTCGCGCAAGAGCAGGCAAGTCGGTGGCTTCGTCGATTTCGTCGCCGAGCAGGACTGCCGTGTCTGCGCTGAAGCGCAGGAGATCGCGCGCCGAAAGCGCTCCGATTATCCGCCCAGCACTGCCGATCGCTGCAAGGTGGCGGATACCATGGCGGCGCATCCTGCCGATTGCCTCGAACACGAAACCGTCCTCAGGGATCGTAAACAAGGGCCGCGTGGCTATCGCCACGGCTGGCTGGTTCAGTGCCTCGGCGCCGCTCTGACGTATGGCATGCAAAACGTCTCGTTCCGTCACGATGCCGAGCGCCGAAGCGGGCAGTTCAGGAGCGCCGACAAAGGCCGAGCTAATCCGTTGGTCGACCATGGAGGCGAGGGCATCGGCGACAGTTGAGTCCTCCGCGCAAAACGCGGCGGGTGAGTTCATCACCTCGGAAACCCGGTGACGGTACGGATAGGTATTGGGGCGGTGACGCATCTTAAGCTCGGCGCTGGGGATCGCCTCGGCAGCGCCAAATCGGAGGTAGGGATCTACGGTCGAAGCGAAGCGCCGGCAGGCTGCGTCCGCCTCAGCAAAGGTGCGGATGCCAGAGTCCTGCAGGACCGGCAGTAGGCTGACGAAGATGCGCGCCGCAAGGACGGCATCGCTCAACGCGCGGTGTCGGCCTGCGATGCTGATCCCACGCCACCCAGCCAAGCCCTCCAGGGAAAAGTCGGCGAGCGCCGGCTCAACCACTTGTGCAAGTAGCCGGACGTCGAGAACGTCCCAAGTTGAGAGCGTCTGGCCCATAATCGCGCATTCACGCCTAAGTAGGGCGAGGTCAAAGCCGATTGTATGGCCGATCACCGGCCGCTCGCCTACGAATTGCGTCAGCTCGGCAAAGACTTGCGGGAAACTAGGTGCGCCAATAAGGTCAATATCCCGGATACCGTGAATGGCCGTGGCGGCCGGGGGTATCGTCTCCGGAATCGAGATCAGCTGCTGGAACGCATTCGCGGTGTGGACGTCCGTGCCGGTGAGGCGCACCGCCCCGATTTCGACGATCCGGGCAGAGCGAGGATCAAGCCCTGTCGTTTCCGTGTCGAGCGCAATCGCATCAACCGCAAACAACGGCGTATGGCGAAGGATCCGGTTCGCCAGGGAGCCCGGGCGCCCGGTCATTTCACAATTCGATCCGTGTCAGCGCTGACCGATCTCCATGTCCGACAAACGTCGAACTCTCCAAGCGCTTGCCCACACTTCATCGCGAATGCAATTGCCGAATGGCATCGACCAGTCCGTAGCCCACCAGCTCGATCTCCACGATGGAACGCAAACTCTTTATCAGCTCGTCGAAGCAGGTCCCTGAAGGCCGGCAGCTTCGACGAGCGGATTCCCACACTCGAATATGCAGAGACCTGTCGGGATCTTCCTCGCCCCTAAGGAGATGCAATCGCCTTCGGCTTCCGGTCAACGCGCATTCTCCTCCAACCATGCTTGCATCTCGGCAATCTCGCGCTCCTGCGCTTCGATGATCTCAGCGGCCCATTTTTTTGTCTGATCGTCATCACCGTATTGCTGCACGATTTTAGCCATGTCGATTGCGCTTTGGTGATGAGGGATCATGCCGCGGACGAATGCAAGATCTGGGTCATCCACCTTGATCCCGTCTGCCATGGGTTGATGCATCTTCTCGATGACTGCCATGTAGGCTTTCGTCGCATCTGACTGTTCCACTGTTGGCGCATGGGACGCCTCTGTGTCTTTAGCCCCGCTGCCATGTCCCGGCGTCATCCCGTCCTGCATCATCTCTGCGGACATGCAGCTTTCGGGCATGTTCTGCATCATCGCCCGGCACTGTTCGGCCATGCTCTCCATCATCGGCATTGGGCCAGACGGAGCATCCGTGGCATTGCCCGACTTACGGGTGTCGTGCTGGCTCTGGGCCAAGCCCGTTCCAGCTGCTCCGATAGCGAGAGCGGAAATGGCGATTAAAAGAATTCTCATGTGACTTCTCCTCGTGCTTTGTGGTGTGAAGCGAGGCACCGAGTTCAGATTGCTCAGGCCCGGAGCCGCAGCGAATTCGCGATGACGCTGACGGCAGGACAGAGCCATTGCGGCAGCAGCGATCATTGGCCAAAGCAGGATGCCGAAGATGGGATGCAGAACTCCGGCGGCGATCGCCACGCCGGCGGCGTTGTAGACGAAGGCGAAGAATAGGTTGTGGCGAGTCCATCAAGCACTAGTTTCTGCACCTTGCCATCGTGGGAAGGTCAAGCAGGAAATGGGGGGCTGGATTGCATATCGCCGCTGGGTCAAGGCCCTCTCCGTTTAGGTCCTCTCGGATCGGCTTTCCCGAGGCTCAGCCGGACGTCCGAGTTCTAACGATCTCGTCTCAACTCCAGTCACGATGAACCCCGCCGCCGAGCAGGTCTCTGAAGCTGCCGGACGCAATTCGGTCGAACCTGGGTCTCACGAGCTCGCGCATTTCCTTCCTGTTCACGTGACAGAAGCGAGGCTAAGGGCCTGAGCGGAGCGGGCGCTTGAAGAGTCGGCCGTTCAGCAGATAAGGACGGCAGCTCGCGTGGCGAGGGCGAGGAAAGCCGAAACGGAGATGGCCATCGGCACCAAATCGGTTGAGCCGAGCTTCACCGAGCTGTTCACCCCGAAGCTCGTTACGATCCTCAAGGAAGGCTACGGGCTCTCAGGCCTGAAAGCCGACGCGGTTTCCGGGTTGACGGTGGCCATCGTCGCGCTGCCGCTCTCGATGGCCATCGCCATTGCCAGCGGCCTCACGCCCGACCGCGGGCTCTACACCTCCATCGTCGGCGGCTTCATCGTTTCGGCTCTGGGCGGCAGCCGATTCCAGATCGGTGGCCCGGCGGGCGCCTTTATCATCTTGGTCTCCGCTACGGTCGCTGCCCACGGGGCTGACGGCCTGCTTCTCGCCACCATGCTCTCTGGCGTCTTGCTCATGGTAGTGGGGCTCCTGAGGCTCGGGACGTTTATCAAGTACATTCCGTTTCCCGTAACGGTGGGCTTCACCGCCGGAATCGCAGTCATCATTTTCGCCAGCCAGATCAAGGATCTTTTCGGTCTCACGCTCGAGGACGAGCCCGGGCCACTCGTGCCCAAGCTACAGGCGCTAGGGGCGGCGTTGCCGACCGCCAGTCTTGCTGCAGTTCTTGTCGCGGTGCTCACCGTCGCCGTGATCGTCGCGGTGCGCCGCCGTCGCCCACTTTGGCCCTCCTTTATCATTGCGGTCGCGGCGGCGGCGGTGGCCGCGAGGCTGCTCGGGCTGCCGGTGGAGACGATCGGGACCCGCTTCGGCGGCATTCCGCACTCGCTCCCGATGCCGCAGCTGCCCATGATTACCGTGGCGAAAGTCGTTGAGGTGCTTCCGTCCGCCTTCTCTTTCGCCCTCCTCGGCTGCATCGAAAGCCTGCTGTCAGCGGTGGTCGCCGATTCCATGACGGGGCGGCGGCACCGCTCCAACTGCGAATTAGTGGCGCAGGGGCTCGCCAACATCGCGTCGCCGCTATTCGGCGGCTTTTGCGTCACTGGCAACATCGCCCGCACCGCGACCAACGTGCGGTCAGGGGCGCGCAGCCCTGTCTCGGGCATGCTGCACTCAATCTTCCTGCTGCTGTTTATGCTCGCCGCCGCGCCGCTGGCCTCCTTCGTGCCGCTCGCTGCGCTGGCCGGCGTACTCGCGCTCGTCGCCTGGAACATGGCGGAGAAGCACGAATTCACGGTCTTGCTGCGGGCCTCGCGGGGCGATGCCGCGGTGCTGCTTGCGACGTTTCTCCTGGTCGTCTTCCGCGACTTGACGGAGGGAATCCTGGTCGGCTTCGCCCTCGGCGCGCTCTTATTCCTGCACCGCATGGCCCAGGCGGTTCACATTGAGGAAGCCCGGCCGATCGTGGAGCCGGACAGAGCGGATAGCACCAGTGGCAACGATCGAAAGCCGTACGACGTAGCCCTTGCCACCAATCCTGACGTAGTCGTCTACCGGATTTCCGGGGCGTTCTTCTTTGGAGCAGCGGCGAGTGTAGCGGCCGCGCTCGACCGCATCGGTGAGCACCCGAAAGCCTACGTGATCGACTTCTCCGCCGTTCCGGTGCTCGATTCCACCGGCGCCGCAACCATTGAAGGATTTTTGCGCAAGGCGGAGCGACGAGGCGCGGCAGTCTACATCGCCGGTGCAGCGCGGCCGATCCGGCGCGTGCTCCTGACCCACGGGGTCCGCCCGCCACGCGTCCGCTTCCGGAGGGAGCTGGCCGACGCTGTGGCCGCTGCCCACGGCGCAGGCTCGAACGAAGGTGGGCAGTCCTCGGCTGAAATCGTGGAGAGTTGACAGCGGCTGGATGAGTCGCAAGCAGCCGCTCAACCGGGCACTCTCGACTGTCCGAGATGGGGTCAACTGAGATCGGTGGCTGATGTAAAAAATATCCGCTTCTGCGCCTTTGCTGCGCAAAGCGGCCGGGCAGCTTTCGGCCAGCAGCCGTCGGTCAAGAGGCTCCCGCAATGTCCTGAAGGGTCACAAGCGGACCTTCAGAGCGGTTGCGACGGCAAATCCGGAGAGATGCAATCGCAGTCTGTTTCGACAAGATGGAATATCGCTTTCAGACGTCGCGCCCGACGCTCACGACCACGCTGCCTCGCTTGCGCCCCGTCTCCACGTAGGCATGCGCTTCCCTCATGTGCGCAAAGTCAAAGCGCCGATCTATGACCGGCCACAGCACATCGGCTTTCGCCAGTTCGGCGAGTTGCCGCACGTCTTCGGGCCGCTCCTCGGCGGGTCCTGCAATCACCTTCTTACCACCCGTCATCAGCGTCCGGAGCGCGGCGAGTATGTCCGGCAGGCCCTCCGGCGATCGCCAGCAGCTTCCCCCTATCCTTCAGCGCTGCCTTGCAGTGCGCAAACGAGGTCGCGCCTACCGTATCGGCGATGATGTCGTAGGTCTCCGTGCTTCTGGCAAAATCCTCCTTCGTGTAATCAATCACCCGATCGGCGCCGAGCGAGGTGACCAGTTGAAGGTTGCCAGTGCTAGTGACGCCCGTCACCTCAGCTCCGAAATACTTGGAGAGTTGCACCATCGCAGTGCCCACAGCGCCCGACGCGCCGATGACTAGCACTTTCTCGCCTGCTTTGATTTCGGCCTTGCGCAGGAAGTGCAGCGCCGTCGAACCGCCGAACGAGAGGGAGGCCACTTCTTCGAAGGAGAGGGTTTCCGGCATGAGTGCGACCGGGCCGTCCTCAGCCACCGTACGGTATTGCGCATGGCAACTCATCTTCCCGCCGGGAAAGGCCAAAACCGCGTCCCCGGGCCGGAACCGCGTCACGTCCTTCCCAACGGTCTCGATCACACCTGCCAATTCCGTGCCGAGGATTGGCTGACGCGGTCGCGTGAGGCCGAGGACAAGACGTGCGATGGGTCCAAAGCCCCGGGGCATCGCGAGCGTCCGGACGCGCCAGTCGCCGGAGCTCACCGTGGTTGCATAAATCTTGACCAGGACTTCACTGTCCTTAGGCACGGGTCTTTGCACGTCCACAAGTGCAACCATCTCGGGCCCGCCATAGCGGCGACAGACGTACGCTTTCATCGGCATTCTCTCCCGCTCGGTTCGCACCCCGATCCACTGTAGGTAAGAGACAAGGGCCCGCTGAGGATGCCGAAAGAAACGTCGCTAAGCTGCTAAGTCCGGACAAGTCACACCCGCCCAGGACTTCAGCACGCCTCTGGTCGACCTCGGCCAGTTTTCCGCGCGGCTTGGCGTTTGGTCAAACTCGGCCGACCAACATGACTGGGGCGAATGTCCGCTTGTGCGGAAGCGGCCCATTGAAGATCGAAACGGTCCCCCGACGGCCCTCGGCGATTCCGTCCACATCCGAAACGGTTGCTGGAAGCAATCGATCGGCATGCATCCGTATTTGGTGCGAGGTCCGATAGTTGATCCGTAGAGTGAATGATCGCCCGCGCACATCTAGCCGAGTGCCTTCCACGAGAAGGGTTGCTGGAAAATGCGTTGACGGAGATCGCCCGTAAAGAAGAGGCCATCCGGCTTGTCGCCCGAGAGCACGCCGAGGAATCGCGCCTCGGCGACGCCGAGATCCTGGGCCTCATCCACAACCGCGAAATCGAACGGAGGTCGGCCAGCGCCCGCGAGATCGTCAGTGAGGCGGCCGAACACGTCAGCCCATGTGACGGCCTTCTTCGCCGCCAATCCCGCGCGCACGCGTTCGAAAATCGCCCAAAGGGTCTCCCGCTGCTTTCCGCCGATCCTTGTCTTGCGGCCGAGCCGGGAAACATCGCGATACGCCTCCCAGGACTTCAGTTGCCACGCATCGACAACGTCGCTCCATTCCCCGAACAGGAATTGCGGCGAGAACTTGTGCCCCGCCACCTCGGCCGCCGCCTTGGCGAGTAGATTCTTGATCAGTGCCGTCGCGGCGATGTTCGGCTGCGCGAAACGCTCACTGTAAAGGTCGTATCCCACCGCAGGGATGGCCTTGACCGTGATGCGGGAAGCAATGCCTGGCTCGTTCCCGACGAGCGTAGCGAGCCTCAGCCGCATTGCGTTCGCCAGCGCCTTCGAGAAGGTCGTCAGCAGCACCCGCGCTTGCGGGTTCACGCGAGCGAGATGAGCCGCACGGTGGAGGGCCACGATAGTCTTGCCGGTTCCTGCCGAGCCGGAGACTCGCGCCGGCCCGGAATAGCTCCGTTCAACCTAGGGCCGCCTGCGAGGGATGAAGGAAGATCGCCCACTTTTCCCATGGGTAGTCGAGCGCCCGCTGCAGCTCCTCGACATTGGTCAGCACGCGGAACCTCCGCTGCGCGTCCGGGTGCGCGAATGGATCGGCCTGGACTGGTACCGATGGCGGCGGCTCGGGTCTTTCGCCGACCGCGAGTTTCAGAAGCGCTTCCTGCGCCTCCTGCTCCAAGTGAGTGATAATATCGAAGAGGGAGTCCTCGGTCGCTGCGCGCACATCATCGACCCATTCCTCCGGCACGCCGAACGCCATCAATTCGAATTTGCGCAGATTGGCGAAGAGCTTCGGCTTCGGCAATACGATGGGAGCCGCCTTGGGTTCCGCTGCCTTTTTCGGCCTGACGATCTCGATTTCCTGAATGCGTTCGCGAATTTCGACCAGCTGCATAGCGCCGGTGGTGGGATGACGTTCGATCTTGCGGCGCTCCGCCCATTTGTAGGCGTCGTCGTGGTGATCGACATAGGCGAGGAGCAGGCTCGATGCGGTGCGATGGACGATCAGCCGGACATCGGCATTAACGCGCACCGACCAGAAATTTGCATCCTTAGCGCGATCGAGCTTGTGGAACGATAGGCCCGGCGAGGACGGGTTCATTTGCAGGTCGAAGGCGGTGGTCTTGACCGCCTTCTGTTCCTGCCCGGTCAACCGCGAAAGGCTGTCGGTGAAGGTGTCGGCGATGCGGAATTCCATCACCGCCAGAACCGGCCTCCGCTGTAGATCGGACCGTTCGGATGAGGACGAGGCACAAAGGGACCGCCAGGTCGGGCAATGAACCGCTGCGCTTCTTCATCTTCGTCGAACAAACGAAATCCATTACGCGTCAGGGCAGCCTCGGCGAGTTCGTGCGTATCGAACCCGATCTCGTCGAAAATGCCCGACGCGTCGCTAAAGAAAACCACGCGTACTCCGGTCACTTGCGGAGTGATGGCGGCCCAGTTCTGCTGGAGCATCTCCACAACCTTGAACCAAAATGGGTAGCGAGACAGGTCCTCCATCGCTACACCGCGAACACCTTCATCACCTCGTCGCCGAGGTGGTTGATGACCTTCACCGCGATGCGGCCAGATGTCGGCTTGGGAAACGGGCGCGACGTATCGGAATAGAGGCTCTCCCATGCCTCCGCGTCGATCTCGGCCTTTAGCGTCGTCTTCAACGCCTTGTAGGGATCATTGGCGCCGAGGAAATAGGCGTGGGGGACGAAGAAGCTCTCCTCGTTATAGTCGGTGTCAAGCATCCAGAGCGCGATGCCGTCGGTGCCTTCCGAGATCACTTCGCCGGTCTGCGGCTTGAAAACATCGACGCCGAAAACCTTCACGCGAACCATGCCGTTGCCGGGGTCCTCGATCTTGATGTCGGGCTCGCCGAAGATGACGAAGAGATTGCCTGTGGCAGTCGCCTTAAGATCGCCGCCCATATGCAGGTCGGGGTTCATACGAGCTTTAAGGATTGGGACACGGCCGAGCTTATCGAACTCGGCGGAATGAGCGTCGTAGTTGAAAGCGCAGGCGATCAGCACGTCGAAGCCCGCATCCCCTGCTTCGCGCGCC
The DNA here is from genome assembly GCA_963846475.1 of uncultured Alphaproteobacteria bacterium. Lineage (GTDB taxonomy): Bacteria > Pseudomonadota > Alphaproteobacteria > Rhizobiales > Afifellaceae > DASWJZ01. The sequence goes on from CAWJVZ010000004.1 coordinate 2,929,824, forward strand.
GCGGCCACGAGATCGGGACGCGAAACGGTTCCGAACTCCGGGCCGATGAAGATGCCGGCGCGCTTCTCGTGCTCGCCCTCCATGAACACGCCTTCGGCACAGATGAAGCGGCCCGGCCACCCTGTAAGGCTAGTGAAAGTGATCAGGTCCTCTTTGTGCGCCTGTTGGACGCCGGCTACCTTGAGATTCTCGAGGATCATCTGGGCGAAATCGGTCGCCACTTCGTCGCGATCCGGAGCTGAACGCTTACCTTCGGAAGCCTTGAGGATATCGATCAGCTCGTCGTTCCAATCCACCGCAAGCGTGCGGTGGGGCGACAGGCTTTCAACCGTGAAGGGCCCGGCGACGCGAGTGCGGGAATTGTCCACGTAGGGCTTGTCGTAGAGGAATTCGAACTCGGCCTGCGCACTGATCGAGGCGTCGATCTCTTTCTGGCGGGCGATCCGCGCTTCCCACCATTGGCCGTGAATCCTGATCGCTTCAGCGTTCGTCCACGGATCAATCGGCCGCTCCGGCAAGGTCTTGGAGGTGTAGTTCCGGCTCAGCATCGCGTTGAGCTTGGCGAGCGCCTTTTGCGACTTCTTCCCGATCTCGTCCTCGGCAATGGCTTGGCGCAGCTTGCCATGGATCGCCGCAGCCTCCGGCTTCCAGGGATCGCCGGCTTCGCGCGGTATCTCCCATTCCTCCCAGGGCTGATTGCGGCCGAGCACGCGGTTCAAGTCATTCCGGAGCGGCTCAAGCCTCTCCTGCCAACTCCCAGATCACGTCGATCTCGGCATTGTTGCCGATCGACTTTAGCGTGATGTGTGGCACTCGATCATAGACAAAGCCGTGGCGAATGTCCCCGTGCGTGGGGGCTGACCTCGCCGCCGTGCGGGTTACCTCCGCCTCCTTGAACTGCCCTTCTGGCGAATCGGCTAGGAGGTAGTAGGGATAGCGAGCGCCCATCAGCCGCGAACGGGCGAGCGCGATCGCGACACGGCTCGTGTCGATGGTGATCCAGCGCCGGCCCCATTGTTCTGCGACGGTGGCACTCGTGCCGGAGCCGCAGGTCGGGTCCAGCACGAGGTCGCCGGGATCGGTGGTCATGAGGATGCAGCGCTCGACTATCTTTGAGATGGTCTGCACCACATACAGCTTCTCATCTCCGAATCCCGACGCGCCGGTGTCCGTCCATACGTTGTTCGTGTGCTCGCGCAAGGCGGGCGCCGAGCAGGGTGCTCGAAAGACCTAGAGCCGCAGCATTCTGGAGCAGGAATCTGCGGTTGAGGGATACCCGCCGCATCCCACCATCGGGTTTCCGCCCTTGGTGCGGTCGTTCATAGGTGCTCCTCCCCCTCAAATTGCGAACCTGAGCCGTCGCTTCTGCTTGTCGGGAAAGGCTACTAGCCGGGACGTAACAGGGTCAAGGCTGCGGCCCCGGACCGGAACTTCGACCTCGTCCGATCGGCCGTTTCGACAACAACCTGGAACGCGGCCCGCCTGGGTCGTATGCTGCGGATCGGTTGCACCATCACTGCGGAAAGAGGGTCACCCCTGCGACCTTCAGCTCGACATCCAGGCTGAAGGTCCGGATGGTCTCGGGATTGATCTCCATCCCGAGGCCTGGAGCGTCGGGGACGGCTATCTGGCCGTTTTCATCCCGTTGGAGATGATTGCACGTCATCTCATGCGCGACCGGCTTTGGCGAAACGGGATATTCGCAGATCCGGTGCTCCGCCAAGCCGGCATAGGGCTGGAGCGAGGCGCTGAGCGCCAGGTGCGAGGTGAACGTATGGTTCACGTAAGTGACGCCTCTCGCCACCGCGTGGTCGGCGACCTTCTTGGCAGGCCCGATGCCGCCGATGCGGCCGCAGTCGATCTGCACGAACCCGACGCCGCCGAAGTCGATGAGGTTGCGCGCCATGTCGACATTGTGCGCGCCCTCGCCGCCGGCGAGCTTTACGCGCGGGCTCCGCGCCGCGAGCATGCTGTAGGCGGCGTAGGCGCTGGCGCGGAAAGGCTCCTCCAGCCAGACAGCGCCGGCTCCCTCCAGCGCCGGCAGCCGGGCGGCCGCGGCACCGACGTCCTCGCCCCAGATCTGGCCGACGTCGATGAGCAGGATACCGTCCGGCCCCAGGCCCTCGCGCGCCGCCATGAACTGGTCGGCGTCGTCGGAGACGCTGCCTCGCCCGACCGGCCCCCAGCCGAACTTGGCGGCCGTAAACCCGTCCCGGCGGACCTTTCCGGCCAGGCGCAGGGTCTCTTGCGGCGTGTCGCCGAAGAGCTGCGAGGCGTAGGGCGTCTTCTTCTCCGACCGCTTGTAGCCGAGCAGCTTCCACACCGGCTCGCCGCGCACCCGGCCGAGCAGGTCCCACAAGGCCATCTCGACGCCCGACCAGGTATGCGCCGCCTGCAGCAGGTCCATGCTGTCGAGTTCGATCACCGCGGCGATTCGGGCGATGTCGGCGGGGCTGTCGATCGTTTGGCCGAGCACGGACGCGCTGACCGGCCGGCAGGCGCCGTGAGACATCGGACAGACAAAGGCGGCGATGGAGACCAGCGGCGAAGCCTCGCACTCGCCCCAGCCGACATGGCCCCCTGCCTCGACACGGACCAGCAATGCATCCTGGCTGCCGTCGCCCGCCGTGGTGATCTCCGGCATGGCGAGGTAAAAGAAATCGACCTGGTCAATCTTCATCCGGTCCTCTCATTTGCTGGCGACTTGGGTCGACACCTGATTCGAGCCGAACGTCCCAAGGCGGCTTGTTGCCAAGTACGGCCCGATATGACACTCGCGGCCCCATAGCTGGCAAACGGATCCCGCCCCGTGACCCCCATCGAAGCCGTCGAAGTGATCCCGATCGTCGTTCCAGGCGAGGCCCGCGACGATCTCGATGGGACGGTGGAAACCGTGATCGTGAAGATCATCGACAGCCAGGGGCGCTACGGGTTCGGCGAGGCGGATGCGCCGGCCGGCGTGGTCAAGAGCTTTCTCACCATGCCGACGGCCCATCTGTGGAGCCGCAACATGAGCGAGCTCCTGGTCGGCCAGGACCCCGTGGAGATCGCGGCGCTTTGGCAGAAAGCCTATGAGGGAACGTTCTGGCCGGGCCGGCGGGGGCTTGGAATCCACGCGCTCTCCGCCGTCGACATCGCGCTTCACGACCTTGCCGGAAAGCAGCTGGAATTGCCCGCCTACAAGCTGATGGGCGGCGCCCGCCGCGACAAGCTGCGGCCCTACTGCACGATCTATCCGGGCCTGGCGCACGGCCGCTCGATCGGCGATCTCATGGCCGAGATCGGCCGGCAATTCGATAAGGCGCTGGCCACCGGATTCCGCGCGGTCAAGATGGAGGTGCTGTTCTACGACCTGGTGAGCGACCGCGAGCTCGTCAGGCTCATCCATGAAGGCCGGCGGATGATCGGCGACGACATCCTGATGGCGATCGACTTCGGCTATCGGTGGCACAATTGGTACGACGCCAAATGGGTGCTCGACCGGCTTGCCGATTGCGACATCTATTTCGCAGAGGCGACGCTGCAGCATGACGACCTCGCCGGCCATGCGCGGCTCGCCGCGACCAGCCCGATCCGGATCGGCGGGGCGGAAGCCGCCGCCACCCGCTGGGAGGTGCGCGAGTGGATCGAGCGCGGCGGCGTTGCCGTGGTGCAGCCGAACATCGGACGGGGCGGCGGGCTGACCGAGATCCGCCGCATCGCCGACCTCTGCGAGCTTCATGGCGTGCAGGTCGTGCCGCATGGCTGGAAGACCGGCATCACCTCCGCCGTGGGACGGCATTTTCAGGCCGCCTGTCCGGCTGCGCCGCTCTTCGAATACATCTCGCCCGCCGTCTTCCCCAGCCCGCTCCGCCGCGAGCTGGTCTCGCCGGAGCCGGAGATCGTCGACGGCGAGATGGCGCTGCCGACGGGCGCCGGCCTCGGCGTCGAGCTCAACGAGGAGGTGGTGGAGCGTTATCGCGCCGATGCCGTTTGACAGAACCCGTAGCCCGGATGCAGCGGAGCGAAATCCGGGATCGCAGCGCCAGCCCCGCATTGCGCTCCGCTCCATGCGGGCTACAAACTACGGCCGACGCGATAACGGGCTATCGTTTCCGGGTTCAGCGTCACGCCGAGACCCGGTGCTGTCGGCACCTCCACCTTGCCGTCGGGTCCGATCGGGAAATGTTCCTGCGTCACCTCCCAGCGAAGCGGCGATTGGCTGGTGGAATATTCGCAGGGCTCATCGGCCCAGTGCTGCGCCAGGAAGGCGAGGTTCGCCGCGATGGTGACGTTCGACTTGTAGCCGTGAGTGACGACGCGCTTTCCGAGGCTCTTTGCGAGCGCCGCTATGCGCATCAACTCGGTGAGGCCGCCGGCCATGGTGACGTCCGGCTGGGCGATGTCGATCCGGCCGGCTTCGAACATTTCTTTGTATTCGAAACGGGTCGTCAGGCCGAGGTCGCCGCCGCCGATCGGCACGCCGAACCCCTGAAATCGCGCATGGCCGTCGAGATCGTCGAGAGGGAGCGGCGCCTCCACCCAGGCGAAGCCGTTATCGCGGAAGATCGGCATGAGCGGCAGGCCCTGGTCGGCCTCGCTCCAGGCCGTCGCCGCATCCATCATGAGCCTGATCTCGGGGCCGACATGCTCGCGCGCCGTTCGGATCAGGCGGGCGGTGCGGTCCAGGTCATCGCGCCAGAACGGGTCGGCCACGATCTTGATGGCCTTCAGCCCGAGATCCAGGCCGCGGTCGATGTTCCGGCGCACCTCGTCGGGCGTCTCGCCGAGCGGATATACCGTTCCGTAGGCGAGGATGCGGTCGCGCCGCACCGTGCCGAGGAGCGACGAGACCGGCTTGCCGAGCACCTTGCCGCGGAGGTCCCACAGGGCGATGTCGACGGCGCTGATCGCATGGATGACGACGCCCCGGCGCCCGTAATAGCTGGTGGCGTCGTACATGCGGTCCCACAGGCCTTCGACGTCGGCGGGGTCCGCGCCGATCAGCACCGAGGCCAGGCCCATCGCGTGGGTGTGCGACCGCGGCGCCTCGATTACGGCGCGGATCACGGATGGAACGCTGTCCACCTCGGCGACGCCCTGCAGGCCTTCGTCGGTATCTACGATCACGATGCAATTGTCGTAGGAGCCGTCGAAAGTCAGGCCCTCCCAACCGGGAACCCGCAGTTCGATGACCTCGATACCGGTTATCTTCATCTATGCACCCCTTCCGCAACGCGGATGATTCAAGGCCTAAGGAGCGTCGGCAGGGCGTCCTCTCAGGCCGATTCTGAACCGGCCACCGCATGCAGGCTTTCCAGCGCGTCGATCAGGCGCGCTTCGGAAATCGTGCCGCGGAGATGCGCTTCGACGAGCTCGCCGCCGCGACGCTGGAAGGCGAGATAGCCGGGATAGCGCGGGCGAATCCAGCAGCTGTCGATTGTCCGGCGGATGGCCGAGAAGCTGTTGCCGAACCGCCCGTCGATCGCCGGATCCGTCCATGCCTCCACGCGGGCCGGTTGGCCGTGGTGCGCCGCGAAGGCCTTCTGCGTGGCAGCGTCGAGCAGGAAGCCGGCATAGGCGAGAGCGGCCTCCGGTTCCCGGCAAGTGGCCGAGATGCCGAGCCCCGTGCCGCCGATCGTCGACCCGCGCGGATCGGGCCCCGCGACGCCGGGCAGATCGTGAAAGCCGAGCGGCCGGCCCATGTCGCCTTCCGCATAGGTCGCGTAGCAATAGACGGCGGGGCAATAGACAAGCGTGTCGCTCGCCACCATAGCATCGTGGACGTCGATGCTGTTCCAGTCGAGGACGGCAGCCGGACAGACGGACAGCAGGGCGCGCATGGCGCCGAGCGCCTCCGCCGCGACAGGGCGCTCGACGAGCTTGTCTCCGGGGTCCGTGGCGCAGGGGTGGCCCAGATTGGCGCACAGCGTGAAGAACGTCATCAACGCATGCACACCCTTGTAGGCGACCGCCAGGCGCAGTTCTTTCCGGCCGGCAGCCTCCCCAAGGCGGACCACCTCGCCCCACGTGGTCGGCAATTCATCGGCAATCTGGCCCAAAAGGTCTGGCCGTGACACGGCAGTCTGGCAGGCAGCATCGATCGGCAGCGCCCAGATGTGGCCGTCGTAGCGATAGCTCGCCAGCGACGGCCCGACGAAGAGGTCGTCGCTGCCGGCGAGCAGTGCATCGAGCGGCATCAGGCAGCGGCTCGCCGCGATGTCGCCGCAGAAGGGATGGTCCAGGACGATCAGATCGTAGCGGCGGGCGAGGTCGGGCACAGGCTCGAATTCAAACCCCTCCAGGGGCCGCTCCGACCATTCGACCTCGATGCCGGGATGGCTTGCGTTGAAGTGCGCCAGAGTGCCGGAGAGTGGCGCGACGGCGCGCCGATGGCCCCAGGTGATGCCCCGTAGTCTTGCCACGCCACAACCTCCCGTTTTCTTGACAGCTGCTAACGGCCGCCGCAATGTTTCGGACCGCTAAAAGCTTGAACTGAAAACCGAAATTGTCGGCAACAAAAACCGATGCACTGGTGCATCGCACCTATAAAAGTGGGAGGATCCGCGACATGAATCTCAGGACATGTGTCTCCGCTGCGACGCTTCTGGCGGCCGCATTCTCGCTTCTGCCCGGCGCGGCGGCTTTCGCGGCGGCCGGCAACGAATGCGTCAAAGTGCTTGGCTACGAGTGGAGCGGCGAGAAGCAGTCCATGGACCCCGCCGACATGCATTCGGGGGACGACGCCTACCATATCTTCGCCGTCTATAACCGGCTCGTCGACATCGACGACAATTTCAACGTCCTGCCGGAGCTCGCGACGGAATGGTCGGTGTCGGAGGACGGCAAGACCTGGACGTTCAAGCTCCGCGAGGGGGTGAAATTCCACTCGGGCAAGGATTTCACTTCGGCCGACGTGGTCTACACCTTCAAGCGGCTGCTCGACCCGGCCCAAGGCTTCGGTTCGACGGCGGTGCTGCAATTCATGGATCCGAACGGCATCGCCGCCCCGGATGCGCACACCGTCACGTTCACCACCAAGGATCCCGTGGCCGAGTTCCCGGTCCTCATCTCCAACAAGTTCACCAACATCGTGGCGGAGGGCGCCACGCATGAGGAACTGCGGCTGAAGGGCGACGGCACGGGCCCCTTCATGCAGGAGCAGTTCACGCCGAACGCGCCGGTCCGCATCCTGCGCAAGAACCCGAATTACTGGGATGCGGGCAAGCCGAAGGCGGAATGCATCCGCGTCACGGTGGCCCAGGAGCCTGTCGCGGCAGTCAGCGCAATCAAGGCCGGCCAGGTCGATCTCGTTCTGAACGTCGATCCCTCCATCATCACGGCGCTCCAGGACGACCCGAATGTCGAGCTCCTCGAGACCGGCGCGTCGAACACCATGACCATCTCGATGTGGATCGACACGCCGCCTTTCGATAAGATCCAGGTCCGTCAGGCCCTGAAGGCGGTCGTCGACCGGCAGGCCATGCTCGACACCGTCCTCCTGGGCTACGGCGAGACCGGCGCCGACAGCCCCGTTCCTCTACCGAGCCCTGCCGCACATGTGAAAGAGGCGCCCAAACAGGACATCGAGCGTGCCAAGCAGCTGCTCGCCGAAGCCGGCCACCCGGACGGCCTGAGCTTCGACCTCTACACGGCGGAAGGCGTGCCGGGCATGGTGCGCATGGCGCAGGTCTTCGCCGAGATGGCCAAGCCGGCCGGGATCAACATCAACGTCATCGTCACACCGGCCGAGAGCTACTGGGATGAGGTCTGGCTGAAGAAGCCGATCCTGACCTCCGCCTGGTCGATGCGGCCGCCCGGCGAGGGCCTGGCCGTCGCTTACACCAAGGAGGCCAAGTGGCCGGAGACCCATTGGGTCCGCCCGGATTACGACGCCCTTCTTCTCAAGGCCAATACCACCGTTGACACGGAGGAGCGCAACAAGCTCTATCAGGAAGCCGGACGCATGCTGGCGGAGGAAGGCGGCGTCATCATTCCGATGTTCGTCCACCAGGTGCTGGCGCTGCGGAAGGGCTGTACCGGCTACGAGCCGCGGGCGCAGAATTTCAACCTGAACTTCGAAGATCTGTCCTGCGAATAGCGCGTACCCCCGATCCGGGGCCTCGGCGCCCGGATCGGCACTATTTATATCGGCGAGGTCGCGGTAGCCGTCATGCTCCTCGGTGTGTGGCATACGTCATGGACGGTCGCCGACCTGGACCGCTCCGTTGCGTTCTATCGCGATCTCCTCGGCTTCGAGCTGGTCGAGACGAAGCATCGGATCGGGCCTTTCATCGAAGAGGTCGTCGGGTTCAGCGGAGCCGAGCTCAAGATCGCGACGCTGAGAATAGCGGGCGCCCCGATCCCGCAGTCCGGCCATCATCTCGAGCTGATCGAATACGTCGCCCCGCGCGGCGAACGGCTGGACCTGCATACCTGCAACATAGGGGCAGCTCATCTGGCGGTCGGCACCAATTCGATCCACGATACTTATGCGCGGCTCTCGCGGGAGGGAGTGACCTTCGTCTCGCCGCCCGTTCTCGTCCCATCCGGTTCGAACGCCAATTCCTACGCCTGCTACATGCGGGACCCCGACGGCTTTACGATCGAGCTGGTGCAGCCCGGCGGCCCGGCGTGATTGCAGAGGAGGCGAAGGCGGCGCATGGCCGGCTGTTCCAGTTGGAGGGCCGCAACGCCCTGGTGACAGGCGCCGGGCGCGGGCTTGGAGCTGCCATGGCGGAAGCCCTCGCTCGCGCCGGCGCGCACGTCATCGTCAATGATATCGATGCCGGCTTTGCCGAAACTGAGCGTGCCCGCCTTTCGGAAGCGGGCCTGTCGGCCGAGGCGATTGCCTTCGACGTCGCGGACGCAGCCGCTGTCGCTGCCGCAATCGAAGCGATCGATGCTGTCCATGGTCGCCTCGACATCCTCGTCAACAATGCCGGAATAGCGGTCTATGGAGGCGCGGAGGAGCTTGAGCCGGCCGATTGGAAAAACGTCATCGATGTTGACCTGACGTCGGTGTTCCTGCTCTCCCGTCGGGCCTGCACGCTCCTGTCGCGCGGCGGGCACGGCCGCATCATCAACATCGCCTCGGTGTTGGGACTGATTTCGCGTCCGGGAATCATCTCGTATGTCGCCGCCAAGCATGGCGTCATAGGCTTGACGCGCGCGCTTGCCGGAGAGCTCGGCCGATATGGCATCACCTGCAACGCCATCGCGCCGGGATATTTTCTCACGCCGATGGGCGACGTCCTCGCCAAGGACGATCGCTTCTATCGTATGATCTGCGATCGTACGCCTTTGCGCCGTTGGGCCATCCCCGAGGAGCTGCAAGGCCCGGTGGTCTTCCTCGCCTCCGAGGCCTCGTCGTTCGTCACCGGGCATGTGCTGACGGTCGACGGAGGACTCACCTCAAGCCTGTTCCAGCCGGAAGGCTGGTAGCCGGGATCGCGGTTTATGGCGGCGCTGCAGGGATCAGGATCGTGAGCATCCCAGGCCTTATCGTCGGGCGGATCCTTTCGGCGCTGCTGACGCTCCTCCTCGTGTCGCTCCTCATTTTCTCGGTGCTGGAGATCCTGCCGGGCGATGTCGCCACGCGCGTGCTCGGCCGCGACGCTACGCCGGAAGCGCTCGCCGTCCTGCGCGAGCGCCTCAACCTCGACGACCCCGCCCATATCCGCTACCTCACCTGGCTGGGCAGCATCGCGCAGGGCGATCTCGGCAACTCGCTGATCAGCGGCCGGCGCGTCGCCGACATTCTCGGGCCGCGCATCTTCAACACCCTGCTTCTCTCCGTTTACGCGTTCCTCATCTACCTCCCGCTGGCGACGCTGCCGGCGTTGATTCAGGCGATACGCCGCGACCGCGCCGTCGATCACGCCTTCTCGGTCGTCACCCTCGTGCTGCTCTCCATCCCTGATTTCCTGCTCGCGACGATGCTGATGATCGTGTTCGTGGTGATGACGCCGCTGTTCCCGGCGATCTCGCTTGTCGACGCAAGCTCCAGCGCCGCCGAATACCTCCACGCCATGACGCTGCCGGCGGTGACGCTCGCCGTCGTCATGGCGGTTTATGCCGTGCGCATGCTGCGCGACAATCTGATCGAAGTCCTCGATTCCGACTACATCCGCATGGCCGAGCTGAAGGGCGTGCCGGCCCGGCGCGTGGTCTGGCGCCACGCCTTGCCGAACGCGCTGGTGCCGACGCTGAACGTCACGGCGCTCAACCTCGCCTACCTCATCGGCGGCGTCGTCATAGTCGAACGCGTGTTCAGCTACCCCGGCTTCGGCAGCCTTCTGGTCGACGCGCTGCAACTTCGCGATCTGCCGCTGATCGAGGCGACGGTGATGATCGCCGCCGCCGTCTATATCGGCGCCAACCTGCTCGCCGATATCGGCTCGATCCTGCTCAATCCGCGGCTGCGGACGGCCTGAGCGATGGCTGCTGCCGATCTCGCCGCAACTCCCGCACGGCGCTGGCGAGTCATCAAGCGCACGCCGCTCAGCCTGCGGATCGGCGGCGCCATCCTCATTCTGCACTTGGCCATCGCAGTGCTCGGTCCTTTCCTCGTCCCCTACGGCTTCGCCCAGATGGGGACCGGCGCGCCGTTGTCCGGCATGAGCTGGGCGCACCCGTTCGGCGTCGACCAGCTCGGGCGAGACGTCCTCAGCCGGGTTGTGCACGGCGCTCACATCGTCATCCTGCTGTCGCTCTCCGGCACGGCGCTCGGCCTGGCAATCGGGGCCTTGCTCGGCCTGTTCTCCGGTTACGTCGGGGGCTGGATCGACAATCTCATCCAGCGGCTCCTCGAGACACTGATCAGCATTCCGTTCCTGGTGCTGGCGCTGCTTGCCATCGCCTCCGTCGGGCCGGAGCTCTCCGGTGAGCCGGTGCTCGTGGTGCTGGTCGTGGCGCTGGTCTATGCGCCGCGCATCGCGCGCATGGCCCGGGTCGCCGCCATCGAGATCGCCACCCGCGATTTCGTGACGGTGGCGCGGCTGCGCGGCGAGAGCGCCTGGTCGGTGATCCGCCGCGAGGTGCTGCCCAACGCCTCCAGCGTCCTCCTCGTCGAATTCGCGCTGCGGGCCGGCTACGCCCCGGTGCTGATCGGCTCGCTCGGCTTCCTCGGCTTCGGGCTTCGCCCGCCGACGCCGGAATGGGGGCTGATGATCAGCGAGAACCGGGCCCTCCTCATCGTCTCGCCGATCACGGTGTTGGGGCCCGGCTTGGCGCTCGCCTCGCTGGTGGTCGGGCTGAACCTCTTCACCGAGGGGCTCGCCCGCATCCTCGGCCGCACCGTCAAGCTGGGCGCGGCATGACAGTCCCTGTCGTTCGCGCGGCCAATTTGAAGGTCGCCTACCGCCACGGCGACGGCTGGCTGCGCGTCCTGCACGGCGTCGATTTCACCATCGCGCGCGGCGAGGTGCTCGGCCTGGTCGGCGAGTCCGGCTGCGGCAAGTCCACCGTCGGCCTGCAGCTTCTCGGCTACAGGCATCCCAATATGCGCGTCGACGGCGGCCAGGTTCTGTTCGAGGGCCGGGATCTGCTTTCGCTCCGCCGCCGCGAACTCGACCGGCTGAGGGGCGACCGCATCGGCTTCGTGCCGCAGAACCCGACGACGGCGCTCAACCCCGCCATCCGTGTCGGCCGCCAAGTGGCCGAGACGCTGCGTCTGCACAGGCGCGCCGAGAACCGTGCCAAGGCCTTCGACCGCGCAGCTGAGCTATTCGATCTCGTCGGCCTGCCGGAGCCGCGCCGCCTGCTCGCCCGCTATCCGCACCAGCTTTCCGGCGGCCAACAGCAGCGCGTCTGCATCGCGATGGCCGTCGCCTGCGAGCCCGATCTCGTCGTTCTCGACGAGCCTACCACCGGGCTAGACGTTACCACGCAGGAGCAAATTCTCAAGCTCCTGATCGATCTCCGCGCCCGGCTGGGCACCGCCATGCTCTACGTGACGCACGACCTTGGCGTGCTCGCGCAGATCGCCGACCGCGTCGGCGTCATGTACGCCGGCCACATGGTGGAGACGGCGCCCGCGGCCGAGCTGTTCGGGGCGCCGCGGCATCCCTACACCAAAGGGCTCGTGGCCTCCGTGCCGCGCATCGACGATCCGGCGAATGCCGCTCAGTCGATGCCGTTGCAGGGCGCGCTCCGCCGACGCGAGCTGCCGCCCGGCTGTCCCTTTGCACCGCGTTGCGCGTTCAACGAGCCGAGCTGCTGGGAACGCCGCCAGGTCCTGGAGGAGGTTGACCCAGAGCATCAGGTGGCATGCCAGCGCTGGCGGGCAATTGGCGAGGCGAGAGCCGCCGAGATCATCGCGTTGCGGCGACCCGGCCGCAAGCCGGAGCCGATCCTGTCGTTCCAAGACGTGACGCTTGCCTATGGACGCCGGGACGGCCTTTTAGGCCGGCTGTTGCCCGCGAACGCCGTCGCCGCGGTGCGCGACCTGAGCCTGCTCATCGCCAAGGGCGAAACCTTCGCGCTGGTCGGCAAATCCGGCAGCGGCAAGTCGACCGTCGCGCGCGGGGTCAGCGGGCTTTTGCCCCCGACGGCGGGAACAATCCTCTTCAACGGCGCCCCGCTCGCCGGCTCCTATCGGAACCGGACGGCCGAGCAGCGGCGGCGCATCCAATACGTATTCCAGAACCCGGACGCGTCGCTTAATCCGCGCACGCCTGTCGGCAAGATCCTGGCACGGCCCCTGCAGCTGTTTCTCCAAACGTCGCGCAAGGAGGCCGGCGAACGCATCGAGCGCGCGCTGGCGGACGTCCAGCTGGAAGCCAGCTACGCCGCGCGCTATGCCGATCAGCTTTCGGGCGGCGAGCGCCAGCGCGTCGCCATTGCGAGGGCGCTCATCGCCGACCCCGAACTGCTGCTGTGCGACGAGATCCTCTCTGCGCTGGACGTCTCCGTGCAGGCGAACATCACCCAGCTCCTGCGCCGGCTGCGGGCCGAGCGGGCGATCTCGATGCTGTTCATCTCCCACGACCTCGCCGTCGTGCGCTCGCTCGCCGACACGGTGGCGGTGCTGTTCCGCGGCCAGCTGATGGAGATCGGCCGCAACGAGCACGTCTTCGCGCCGCCCTACCACCCTTATACGCACAGTCTGCTGATGGCGGTGCCGAGCGTCGCTGCGGTGACGACGCTCCGCCGAAAGACCATCTCCGGCGCGCGCGCCGCCGAAATGGGCAAGCGCGGCGGCGCCTGTGCTTTCGCCGGCCGTTGCCCATGGCAGCCCGGACCCATCTGCCACGATGTCGATCCGCCCTGGCGGGTGACGCACGGCGGAAACTCAATCCGCTGCCACCTACCCTTGCCGGAGCTTGCCGCGCGTGCCGAGTGGGGCAGGTCAGACGCGAAGTCTGGGACGCGCATAGCCGAAGGAAAGCTGTCTTGAAGATCACCGCGATCGAATGCTTCGTCCTGCTCGTGCCGGACTACCGGGCCGATGCTTGCTCATCGGCGCAGGACGACCTGGTGGTGAAGATCCACACCGACGAGGGCCTCGTCGGCATCGGTGAAACCGACACGAATCCCTGGGTGGCCAAGGCGATGATCGAAGCGCCGGGCACTCATATCATGGGACTCGGCCTGAAGGAGATGCTGCTCGGCCAGGATCCCCGCGACGTCGAGGGCCTATGGGAGAGGATGTACACCGGCTCGGCGATGACCGGGCGGCGGGGGCTCGGCATATGTGCCATGGGCGCGCTCGACATGGCGCTATGGGACCTGGCCGGCAAGATCGCGGGCAAACCCTGCTGGCAGCTGCTCGGCGGCGCGGCTCACAAGGCCGTCACCCCCTATGCTTCCCTGCTCCCCGAGGGAGATGATCTCGACACCTATACGCGCGTGCTTGTCGAGCGGGCGGTCAAGGCCAAGGAGCTCGGCTTCAAGGCGGTCAAGCTGGAGATCTGCATCAAGGGCCCGTATTCCCACAACTCGCTGCAGATCCCCGACGACCGCGAGATCGCCCGCATCGTCGCGGCGTGCCGGGAGGCGGTCGGCGCCGACATCACGGTGATGGTCGACGTCGCTTATTGCTGGCGCGACTGGAAGGAGGCGCTGCGCGCCATTGAGATGTTCGCCGGCGAGGACATCTACTTCGTGGAGACGCCGCTGCCGAGCGACGACGTCGATGGCTACGCAAAACTCTGCCAGGCCTCGCCGGTCAGGATCGCGGCCGGAGAGTGGCAGAACACGCGCTTTGAGTTTTTGGAGTTCATGAACCGCGACGCCCTCGACGTGGTCCAGCCCGACGTCGGCCGGGTCGGCGGCCTGACTGAAGCCCGGCGCGTCGCATTGCATGCCCGGGACCGTGGCATTGCCGTGGTCCCGCATTGCTGGAAGTCGGCGATCGGCATTGCCGCTTCGGTCCACCTGGCGGCGGTTGCGCCTACCTGCACGTTTATCGAGTTCCTGCCCAAAGAGCTTGCCGACTCTCGGCTGCGGCGCGATTTGGTCGCCGACGAGCTGCCCGTCATTGACGGATCGATGCCACTGCCGGACAGACCTGGGCTCGGCATCACGCTCGACGACGACGCCTTGGCAGCGTTTACCGTGGCCTGAGGAAGCTTTCCCATAGGCTTCCGGCCACTCCACGCCGCGGCAGCGAAGCCAGCGCCCTGCCGCGAGCACACCAGGCTTGACATACATACCACCCGGTTGGTATGTTGCTGTTCATGCCAAGGCCGACCAAACGCTCCCCGGAACGCGGCGATGCCCGCACCAGGCTTCTCGATGCGGCGCGGGACGTCATCCGTGCCAAGGGATTTGCGGCGACCACGGTGGACGACCTCTGCAAGGCGGCCGGAGTCACGAAGGGGGCCTTCTTCCACCACTTTGCGAGCAAGGAAGCGCTCGGCGTAGCCGCCGCCGTCCATTGGGCGGAATCGACCTCAGCTTTCTTCGAGAAGGCGCGCTACCATAACCATCCCGATCCGCTTGATCGCCTGCTCGGCTATGTGGAGTTCCGCAAGTCGATCATCGAAGGCGATCTGGCCGAGTTCACCTGCCTGGTCGGGACCATGACGCAGGAGGTTTACGGGTCGTATCCCGCTATCCGCGACGCGTGCGCGGCCAGCATTTTCGGCCACGCCGCCACTCTGGAGCCGGATATCGCGGCGGCCATGAAGACGCGCCGGATCGAGGCGGAATGGACGCCGGCGAGCCTGGCAAGACATACCCAGGCCGTCCTCCAGGGCGCCTTCATTCTCGCCAAGGCGACGGGCGACCGCGCCGTTGCGCTCGAAAGCGTCGATCACCTGAAGCGCTATCTGACGCTGCTCTTCTCGCCAGCCCCAACGCAAGGGGGCTCGCATGCCTGACGCCGGTGGCAACGATGTTGTTCTGACCCGTTGGGGCAAGGGCGCCCTGTCAATGCAACCTGAAGGAGACAGACATGGCCTATATCGACGGTTTTGTCATAGCGGTCCCGACCGCCAACCGGCAGCAGTTCATCGACCACGCGAGCAAGGCTGACAGCGTGTTCAAGGAGCTCGGCGCCACGCGCGTTCTCGAATGCTGGGGAGACGACGTCCGCGACGGCAAGCTCACCGACTTCCGCAGGGCCGTCCAGGCGAAGGAGGACGAGACAGTGGTCTTCTCCTGGATCGAATGGCCCGACAAGGCGACCCGCGATGCCGCAATGAGCAGAATGGACGAGCTCATGAAGAGCGACGATCGGTTCAATCCGGAGAAGAACCCGATGCCCTTCGACGGCAAGCGGCTGATCTACGGCGGATTCGCACCGGTCGTAGAGCTTTAGCTCCCTGGCCTTTGACGAGGGTTTTCATCGTGACAGGACGCCACGCAGCAATCCGGATGCAAAGTTCCTATCGCTGGGTAATCGTTGCAGCCGGCGGCCTCCTGGGCTGCGTCGCCATCGGTGCCATGTTCTCGCTGCCCGTCTTCCTGCTGCCGATCTCCCGGGAGACTGGATGGTCGGTCACCGGCGTCTCCAGCGCCATGACGATCGGCTTTTTGGCGCTGGCCCTGGCGAGCATGCTCTGGGGTGCGCTTTCGGACCGCTGGGGACCGCGCCTCGTCGTATTGACCGGTTCAGTGATCTTGGTTGCGGGACTTGCCCTGGCGAGCCGCGCCACATCGCTTCTCCAATTTCAGGTCGTTTTCGGGCTGGTTGTCGGGGCCGGCACTGCCGCGATCTTCGCGCCGATGATGGCCTGCGTGACAGGCTGGTTCGAGACGAATCGCGGCCTTGCAGTGTCGCTCGTATCCGCCGGCATGGGGATGGCGCCGATCACCATGTCGCCCCTGGCGGCATGGCTCATCTCCGCCTACGACTGGAGGACCTCAATGCTGATCATCGCGGGCCTCGCGGCGGCGCTGATGATCCCAGCCTCGCTGTTGGTCCGTCGCCCTCCGGCTCTGGACGTCCCGCATGGGGCCGCTTCTCCGGACACGGAGCCGCAATCCGACATGTCCGTGCGCGAGGCGATCGGATCGCCGCAGTTCATCATCCTGCTCCTGACGAACTTCTTCTGCTGCGCCACGCATTCCGGCCCGATCTTTCACACGGTCAGCTACGCCCTGACGTGCGGCATCCCGATGATTGCCGCAGTCTCGATCTACAGCGTGGAAGGTTTGGCGGGCATGGGCGGCCGCATCGCCTTCGGCCTGCTCGGCGACCGGTTCGGCGCCAAGCGCATTCTGGTGGCAGGCCTGTTCCTGCAGGCCTTCGGCGTCCTGGGCTATGTGTTCGTGAGCCAGCTTGCCGGGTTCTACGCCGTGGCCGCGCTGGTCGGTTTCATCTATGCGGGTGTCATGCCGCTATACGCGGTCATCGCGCGCGAGAATTTCCCGTTGCGGATGATGGGAACTGTCATTGGCGGCACCGCCATGGCCGGCAGCCTGGGGATGGCCAGCGGCCCTCTGACGGGAGGGCTCATCTACGACAGCTTCGCCACATACAGCTGGCTTTATATCGGCTCCTGGGGCATTGGAATTGGCGCATTCCTGATTGCTTTGACCTTCAGGCCTTTTCCCAAGACTCAACCTGCATTGGCAGCAGCTTAGCCCCCCTCTCGATGTCTAGGCTGGGTGTGCTTCGGAACCAGATCAGGCTTCCGAGGGCAGTGCGCCTGATGCCCGCTTCGCTTTGTCGTATGCCCAAAGCAGCCGTTCGGGCGCGACGGCTTGTCCTGCTGGAGCGCTATTCCCCGACGCTCCTTACCAGCCGAGTTTTCGTCAAGCGCACGACGCATTGGCCGGGCGCACGGCACGGCACGGTCGGAGTGTGCTGACCCTCGACAGTCCACCCCGCAATGCTCCATCATCGCGCACCGGAGGCCGCGATGGGTAGAACCGGTTTCGACAGCTTCGCCCGCGACAATCTCCCCCCGCCCGAGCTGTGGCCGGATTTCATCAACCTGGAGAAGCTCGGCTACCCGGAGCGGCTGAACGCGGCGGCCGAGCTGGTGGACGGCCAGGTGGCTCGAGGGCGCGGCGGGCACCCGGCCGTGGTGGGGCCGACCGATTCCTGGACATACGCCGAATTGGCCGAGCGGGTGAACCGGGTCGCCAACGTCCTGCTCGGGGAGACGAACTTCCAGCCCGGGAACCGGGTGCTGATCCGCTCGGCAAACAAGCCGATGATGGTCGCGATCTACTTCGCCGTGCTGAAAGCCGGGGGGATCGTAGTTGCGACGATGCCGCTGCTTCGCCCCCGCGAGCTGCGTTACATCATCGCGAAGGCGCAGGTCACGCTGGCGTTCTGCGACGAGCCCCTGAAGGCCGATCTCGCCATTGCAGACCGCGACACCGGCCTGCTGAGGAGGACTTTACTATTCTCGACGGACGCGCCGGACGGGTTGGAGGCTTCGATGCAGCAGGCTTCCCCGCATTTCGAGGCCGCCGACACTGCAAGCGACGACGTCTGCCTGATCGGCTTCACTTCGGGCACGACGGGCGAAGCCAAGGCGACGATGCACTTTCATCGCGACATACTGGCGATCTGCGACTGCTTCCCCCCGGACGTGCTGCAGCCCGGGGCGGAGGACGTCTTCATCGGCTCGCCGCCGCTCGCCTTCACCTTCGGCCTGGGCGGATTGGTGCTGTTTCCATTCCGTGTCGGCGCCACGGCCGTTCTCCTGGAGCGGGCCAGCCCCGACGACCTGCTGCCGGCCATCGAGCGGCGCCGGGCCACGATCTGCTTCACCACGCCGGTCGCCTACCGCGCCATGCTACCCAAGCTGAAAGACTTCGATCTGTCGTCGCTGCGCAAGTGCGTATCGGCCGGCGAGATGCTCCCGACCGCCACATGGCACGCCTGGCTCGACGCGACCGGGATCCGCATCATCGACGGAATAGGCTCGACCGAAATGCTGCACATTTTCATCTCCGCTGCGGGCGATGCCATACGGCCGGGCGCGACGGGCAAGCCGGTGCGGCACTACGAGGCGAAGGTGATCGGGCCGGACGGCGCCGACCTGCCGCCGGGCGAAGCGGGCCGGCTTGCCGTACGCGGCCCGACCGGTTGCCGCTATCTCGCTGACGAACGGCAGCGCGCCTATGTCCAGGACGGCTGGAACCTGACCGGCGATACCTATGTCAGGGATGCCGAAGGCTATTTCTGGTTCCAGGCCCGCTCGGACGACATGATCATCTCGGCCGGATACAACATCGCCGGCCCGGAGATCGAGGACGCGCTGCTCGCCCATCCTGCGGTCGCCGAATGCGGCGTGGTCGGCGCGCCGGACCCCGAGCGCGGCCAGATCGTCAAGGCGTACGTGGTGCTCGCGCCAGCCTTCGAGCCCGGTCCTGCGCTGACCGAAGAGCTGCAGCTCCACGTCAAGGCGGAGCTCGCGCCTTACAAATATCCGCGCGCCATCGAGTATCTGGATCGGCTGCCGCGCACCGAAACGGGCAAGCTGCAGCGCTTCCAACTCCGGGCGATGGCGGCGGCCGCGCCGTCCGGACAGAGCTGACGGAAACACGCGGGGCTCAGACGTGGAGGAAGCGCTCGCTCACCTCGGGCGAGGCGCGGAGCGCCCGGCTGTCGCCTGTCCACACCACCTCCCCTTTCTGGACGATGACGTGGCGTTCGGCGAGCCGCGTGAGCTGGTCGATGTTCTTGTCGACCAGGAGAATGGAGTGGCCCTCCGCTTTCAGCCGCGCCAGGCAAGCCCAGATTTCGGCGCGGATGAGCGGCGCCAACCCTTCGGTCGCCTCGTCGAGGATGAGAAGCTTCGGGTTGGTCATGAGCGCGCGTCCGATGGCGAGCATCTGCTGCTCGCCGCCGGAGAGCTGGTCGCCGCGGTTCCGCCGCCGTTCCGCCAGCCGCGGAAACAGGTCGAAGACGGAGTGTAGCGTCCAGCGGGGCGCGCCGCCATGCCGGTTCGCCGCGGTGGCAATGAGGTTCTCCTCGACCGTCAGTGTCGGGAAGACCTGGCGGCCCTCGGGCACGAGACCGATGCCGGCCTGGGCGATGCGAAACGAAGGCCAGCCCTGCATGGCAACCCCGGCGAACACGACGGCACCGCGCCGCGGCGGAAGCAGCCCCATGATGGCCCGGATCGTCGTGGTCTTCCCCATCCCGTTCCGCCCGATCAGCGTCACCACAGTGCCGGGCGCGACGGAAAACTCCATGCCGAACAGCACCTGGCTGTCGCCATAGGCGGCTTCCAGTCCGCTCACTTCCAGGAGCGGGCTCACGCCGCCTCGCCCAGGTAGGCGCGCCGGACCTCCGGATCGTGTCGTATCGCCTCCGGGCTGCCGGTCGCTACGATGCGTCCATAGACCAGGACGGAGATCCGGTCGGCGAGCGCAAAGACAGCATCCATATCGTGCTCGACGAGCAGGATAGCGGGGCGGTGCTTGATGTCGCGCAGAATGGCGACGAGCTGGGCCGCCTCAGCGCGCCCCGTGCCGGCCGTCGGCTCGTCGAGCAGGATGAGGGCCGGTTCTGCAGCCAGGGCCATGGCGATCTCAAGCGAGCGCTTTTCCCCATGCGACAGGGCTGCAACAGGAAGGTGCGCGCGCGACGCGAGCCCAACGACGGCAAGGCTTTCCAGAGCCCGAGCATTCAGCCGTTCTTCGCGCGACGCGCGGCGGAAGAAGCGGAAGCTTGAACCCTCACGCGCCTGCGCGGCGAGCGCGACATTCTCGAGTGCGGTGAAGTCGGGCAGCAGATTCGTGACCTGGAACGAACGGGCGAGTCCGCGCCGGACCCGCGCATGCACCGGGAGCGCAGTGATCTCCTCGCCGCGCAGCGCAATACGGCCGGAATCGGGACGGATCGACCCTGAGATTTCACCGATGAGCGTGGTCTTTCCGGCGCCGTTCGGTCCGATGACGGCGTGGATTTCGCCCGGCATCACCTCCAGCGTTACATTATCGGTGACGCAGAGCGCCCCGTAGCTCTTGTTCAGCCGATCAAGCACCAGAAGCGGCTCAAGCACGCTCAGTCGCTCCGCGAAGGAGAGCAATGAGACCTTGCCGTCCGTAGAGGACCACCAGCACGAGCAGCGGGCCGAAGATGAGCCGCCAATGTTCCGTGTAGCGCGACAACACCTCCTCCAGGCCGAGATAGGCGATGGCGCCCAGAACAGGGCCGACCAGCGATCCCGCACCCCCCAGCACCACCATGACGATCAACTCGCCTGAGCGCTGCCACGACATGTAGGCCGGGCTGACGAACTCGGTGTGGTTGGCGAGAAGTGCTCCGGCCAGGCCGGCGATCATGCCGGAGATCGCATAGGCGACGAGCTGATAGGCATAGGGATTGAAGCCGAGCGCCTGCACCCGCGATCGGCTCTGGCGGGCAGCCTGCACGACGCGGCCGAATCGCGAGCCGACGATGCAACTGCACAGCCCGTAGACCCCCGCGAGCATGGCGAGCGCGAGATAATAGAACGCGAGGTCATTCTCCAGCTTCGTCCCAGCTACTTCGCTGCGCGACCAGACGGTGAGCCCGTCGTCGCCACCATAAGCGGAAAGGCTGGTGGCCGTGAAATAAGCCATCTGGCCGAAGGCCAGCGTGATCATGATGAAGTAGACGCCGCGGGTGCGCAGGGAGATCGCCCCGGTCAGAAACGCAAACAGCCCGGCGCAGAGGATGGCGAGCGGAAACGTCAACAAGCCCTCAGTGAGACCGTGCGAGGCCGCGATGCCGATCGTATAGGCGCCGATGCCGATGAAGGCAGCGTGGCCGAAGGAGACGAGGGCGCCGTAGCCGAGGATGAGGTCGAGCCCAAGCGCGGCAATGGCAAAGATGATCATGCGGGTCGCAAGCGATACCAGGTGCTCTTCACCGGCCGCCTCGCTGGCGAACGGCAGGACAAGAAAGCCGGCAAGCAGGACGCCCGGCAGGGCAGTACGCCAGAGCGGCCGGGCCGGGTCTGCGACCGTATCCGCGGTCGGGGCGACCCCTGCCCGACGCTCGGTGCTCATCGTGCGCTGGCCCCGAACAGGCCCGTCGGCGAGAAGAACAGGATCGCCGCCATCACCATATAGATCAGCATCGAGGCGACGGCGGGCCCGACCTCGTTGGCGGCGGAGGGCGAGAGGACCAGCTTGAAAGCGTCCGTGGCGAAGGAGCGGCCGAGTGTGTCGACCAGCCCGACGATCAGCGCGCCGATGAAAGCCCCGCGGATCGATCCGATCCCACCGATCACGATCACCACGAAGGCGAGGATCAGCAGGTTGTCGCCCATGCCTGACTCTATGGACACGAGGGGCGCCGCCATGATGCCGGCGAACCCGGCCAGCATCGCCCCGAAGCCGAACACGACCATGAACAGGCGGCGTATGTTGACGCCGAGCGCGGAGACCATAGGAGCATTGCTGGCGCCCGCACGCACCAGCATGCCGGCTCGCGTATGCGTCACGAACAAATAGAGCAGAACCGCCACGGCGAGCCCCGCAAGGAGGATGGCCAGCCGATACACCGGGTAGAGCAGCCCGTTCACCAGCGGCACGGAACCTGAAAGAACGCCAGGCGGAGGAAGGGATAGCGGCGCTGGACCCCAGATTACCCGAACGGCTTCGTTGAGGAACAGGATGATCCCGAAGGTTGCCAGGACCTGGTCGAGGTGGCTGCGCCCGTAAAGCCTGCCAAAGACGAGAACCTCCAGAACGAGCCCGAGCAGCAGCGACCCTGCCAGTCCAAGCAGGAGTGCGAGGAAGAAGTTACCCGTAGCGGCGTGGGCTGCCGCGGCAAGGTAGGCGCCGACCATGTACTGGGCGCCGTGAGCAAGATTGATGAAGTCCATAACCCCGAAGATGAGGGTGAGGCCTGCCGCGATGAGGAAAAGAAGCACGCCCAGTTGAAGGCCGTTCAGCGTCTGGACGGCAAGCAGCGTTGCGCTCATGGAGGCCGATGCGGCGCCGTTGACCTCGCCCCGAGAGCCGCGTGGCCGCCATCGACTTTCCTGCGATGAGAAGCTGACGATCCGCGCGAGCTTGTAAGCGGCACGAACCGATCACTCCATCCGGCACTCGGCGGCGTAGACATCGCCGTAATCGTCGAAAACCTTCTCGACTATCTGCGTCTGATATTTCCCGTCGCCGCGCTTCACCGCCTCAACCAGGTAGAAATCCTGGATGGGGAAGTGGTTGGTGTTGAACCTGAAATCGCCCCGCACCGAAGTGAACTCCGCCGCCTCCAGCGCCGCGCGGAATGCCGCCTTGTCGGACAGATCTCCGTTGACCTTGCGGACCGCGGAGTCGATCAGCATCGCCAGGTCATAACCCTGGCTGGAATAAAGCGAGGGCACGTAGCCGTATTCAGCTTCGTAATCGGCGACGAACTTCTTGTTCGCCTCATTGTCCATGCCAGGCGTCCATTGGGATGCGGAAAACATGCCGAGAGCGTC
The DNA here is from genome assembly GCA_963846475.1 of uncultured Alphaproteobacteria bacterium. Lineage (GTDB taxonomy): Bacteria > Pseudomonadota > Alphaproteobacteria > Rhizobiales > Afifellaceae > DASWJZ01. The sequence continues at coordinate 2,952,635 of CAWJVZ010000004.1, forward strand.
GGCCTGCGTCGCCGGCAACGTGGTTTCATCCACCGTGAAAGCGGAGAGGAACGGGGTCGTATCGGCCAGACCCGCCTGACGGTATTGCTTTACCAGGCTGACGCCCATTCCGCCGGGCATGAAGGTAAAGACCGCGTCCGGCTTGGCAGCCGCGATCCGGGCCAGCTCGGCGGAAAAGTCCAGCTGGCCGAGCTGCGTATAGACCTCATCGACGATCTCGCCCTTGAAATGGCGCTTGAAGCCGGCGAGCGAATCCTTGCCGGCTTGATAGTTCGGCGCCATCAGGAAAACCCGCTTGTAGCCCTTGTCCTGAGCATGCTTCCCAAGCACTTCGTGCATCTGGTCGTTTTGCCAGGAGACGGAAAAGAAATACGGGCTGCAGCCCTGCCCCGCGAGCGTCGAGGGACCGGCATTGCCGCTGATCAGGAACACCTCCGCGTCGGTCACGGGCTTCGCAATGGCCCCCATTACGTTGGAGAAAACGACGCCTGCGACGATGTCCACCCGATCGCGCTCGAGCAGACCTTTTACCTTCTCGACGCCGACGTCCGGTTTCAGCTCGTCATCTACAGTAACGACCTCGGTCTCTACCCCGCCGAGCTGCCCGCCGGCGTGCTTCAGGCCGAGCATGAAGCCGTCGCGCATGTGGACGCCGAGCGCGGCGGATGGCCCGGAAAGAGTCGACACCAGGCCGATCTTGATCGGCGCGGCCGCCGCGCTGCCGGCCACGGCGAGCGCCGCGGCAAATGCGGCAGGGACAAGGAATTGGATCATGGTTCTCTCCATTAGGGCGCCCGGTGGATGGTCCCAGTAACGCTCCAAGCGGAAACCGGCCAGCCGGCGGCCCTCGTTGTCGCCGTCAGCTTAGATGAAAACGCGGCGTTGCAAAGCCCGCCACACGGCGGCGGCGCCTGGTTGCCGTGAGCCGACGACGAGCAAGAGGGCGGGGAGCTCAGAAGGCCTTGTAGGTGACGATCGTCTTCGTATCCATGATACCGGGAATGGAGTGCAGCCGTTCGTTGACGAAGTGGCCGATGTCGTCAGTTGGGCCGACATAGAACTTTGCAAGAAGGTCGTAATCGCCCGCGGTGGAATAGACCTCCGACGCGATCTCCGCGTCGGCGATGGCGCTCGCCACCTTGTAGGACTGGCCGAGCTGGCACTTGATCAGGACAAAAAACGGTATCATCCGAATGCTTCTCCGCGCCTCTGATTCAATCAGATCGTCCGGCCGGCGGCAATCGTTCGCCGCGCGGGTCGGTCTGATGTCAGCTGGGCGGTGCGGCGCGACCTGGCCGTAGCTCGTGAACGTGGTCAGCACCGCTCATGGCCGATATTCGGGCTCCACGCCTTCAGCTCCTCAGGCGTCCGGCAGAGCCGCTGGCCTAGGGCCGCCAGAGTATTTCGAAAGCTGTGCGGGTTCGCATAAGGCAGTCCCGCCGCTTCGAAGGCCTGCTTGAAAAACCTTCCGGATCGGGCTGGCGTTGCTCCACGGCTCGCGATCGAGCCCAGCGGCCTTGAAACTTTCGCTCTCCATCATGGGCAATTTTCGGAAAGGGGAAGAGTGGACCGTCCGGTCCCCACAGCTCCTCCCGACAGAGTTCGGATTCTCGCTCACACCGCGGCGCTCTGAATCCACTTCTGCAGGTCGCTCTTCGGGCCGGCGCCGACCTTCATGTCGACCGGCTCGCCGTTCTTGAACATGATCAGCGTCGGGATCGAGCGCACGCCGTATCTGATCGCCGTCTGCTGGTTCTCGTCGATGTTCAGCTTGACGATCTTCACCTTGCCGTTGAGCTCGGCGGAGATCTCCTCCAGGTGCGGGGCGATCATCTTGCAGGGCCCGCACCATTCGGCCCAGAAATCCACCACGACGGGCTCCGCTGCACCGAGGACGTCGGCGTCGAAATTGCTGTCGGTGACGGCGGTGGTCATGAGAATCTCCCGATGGGCTCCTGTTGGGGGGAAGGTAGGAAGCGCCGCCGATTCGGGTCAAGGAACGGCCTTGGCGTTGATTCCGAGCTTCGCCAAAGCCTGTTCCATGAGAGGCGCCGGGATTGGCATGACGTTCGGCCCGGCGGTCCAGACCAGCGTCGCCCGCACCTCGGCGCCCGGCTCCATGTCCATCAGCAGCCGCCGATAGAGGGCGAGCTGCAGCAACATGGCGGGATCGGCTTCCGCGGGCGTGGCCGGCACGTTCCGGTTCGTCTTGAAGTCGACGATGTGCCAGCCCTCGGGCGTGCGCGCCAGGCGGTCGATGCGGCCGCTCACCGCAAATTCGCCGCTCGCCGTCGCAACGCGCCCGACGATCGGAACCTCGGCGCGGCTCTCAGGCCCGAAAATTTCGGCGAGCGCCGGATCGGCGATCAGCGCTTCCGCCTCTTGGGTGACATCGTCGGCAGCCGACGTGTCGAACAGGTCGCGCTGCAGGATCCTGGCGGCGCGGGCCCGCCGCTCCTTCGGCGGAACGGTCGGCAACGCCGCGATCGCTCGATGCAGAGCGCGCCCGCGTGCCAGCGCCGCGTCGGCGTCCAGATCGCCACCGGGCCCGCTCGCGGGGCGAGGATCGGGCTCGGCCAGAGCCTGCGAGGGCCGCAGCGGCTGCGGTGCCGCCGGCGGAGACGGCGCCGGCTCGAACAGCCAAGCAGGCAGCTCAGCGGTATCCTCGGGGCTTTCCTGCTGCTCTGCCGTTTCTACCCCGGGCGCCCGCTGCGTCGGCGGCCAGATATAGGGCGCGACAAGCTCGGCGGTTTCAGCGTGCCGCTCCGCATCTCCCGGCACCAGCGCCTTCTCGACGAGCGAGTACCAGCATTTTTCCGGCGTCCTCTCGCCCTTGATCCCGGCGACGTAGAGCACGTCCTCGCCCGCGTCATCGCGACGTAGAGAAGCCGCAGATATTCGTTCTCCGTCTCGACATCGGCTTTGGCATCGGCGCGCCGCTGCAGCTCGGTCGCGTCGAGGCCCGGCCGCCGCCAGAGGAACGCCGGATCGCGCGTCCTGCCGATCGGCACCAGGATTTCGCGGTGCGACGGCACGACGATCTGCCCGCCGGTGTCGGCGAGGAAGACGACGTCGGCCTCCAGGCCCTTGGCGCCATGCACCGTCATCACGCGCACGCCGGCGCCCTGCTCCTCGGCCTCGCGCTTGATGTCGCTCTCGTTGGCGCGGATGAAGCGCACGAAAACCCTGCAGCGACGGCGCCTCGATCGCTTCATAGGCGAGCGCCTGGCTCAGAAAGGCGTCGAGCACGTCGTCCGCCTCGCCGCCGAGCCGCGCGCGGAATGCGCGCCGGCCGCCGTCCGGACCGAGAACCGTGGCGAAGAAGCGGAACGGCGTGACCTGGTCGGCCATGGCGCGCCAGGAGTTCAGCTGCATCGCGGCTTGCCGGAAGCGCTCGTCTTGTGAGGCCTGCAGCGCCGACCAGAGGCTCGTGCGCTCCGGCCTTTCCGCGAGCCGCATCAGCTCGTCCTCGGCGAGGCCGAGCAGCGGGCTCTTCAGGCAGGCGGCGAGCTGCAGATCGTCCTCGGCAGGAGCATGACGTCGGCAAGCGCGAGGAGGTCGAGCACCGCGATATGGGTGGCGACCGGAATGCGGTCGGCGCCCGCGGTCGCGATGCCGCGCTTGCGGAGCGCCCGGTTCATGGCCGCCACGAATGCGTCGCGCTTCCGCGCCAGGATGAGGATCTCGCCCGGCGCTGAGCCGCTTGCCGGAGGGCAGGAGCGTGCCGATCAGCCGCCCGATCTCGTCGGCGATCGTATCGGCGAGGGCGATCTCCGCCGCGCTCGGGGCATCGAAGGGCTCGGTCCAGTCCTCCGGCTCCGCCGCTTGCGGCACGGACGATCCGCGGCAGGACGACGACATGGCCCGGCTCGCTCGGCGCGATCGCCGAATGGGCCTCGTAGCCGGAGGCGGTGATCTTTGTCCGCGAGCTCGCCGGAAAACACCGCGTCGACGGCGTCCAGCACCTCCGCGTCGAGCGGAAGGAGAGAGCGAGCGGCACGCGAACGAATTCCGCCTTTGCGCTCGTCGACCGCGCGGGCGAAGAAATGCTCGCATCTCGGCCAGCATGTGCGGCGCGGCGCCCTGGAAGCCGAAGATCGACTGCTTGTCGTCGCCGACCGCGAAGATCGTGCGCGGCGCCCGCAGCGGCGCCGTCGCCGGCGAAGAAATCCTCGGCGATCGCCTGCACGACGGCCCACTGGTCGGGGCTGGTGTCCTGCGCCTCGTCGACCAGGATGTGCTCGATGCGCGCGGTCGAGCTTGTAGAGCACCCAGGCGGCGGCCTCGCCGCGCGACAGGAGGTTGCGCGTCTTGGCGATCAGATCGGCGAAATCGAGCGACGCCCGCCTGGCGCTTGGCGCCGGTGATAGGCCTGCAGGATGGCGTCGCCGACGACGAGCAGCGCCTCGGTCGCGGCATAGGCGCGGGCGAGCCGCAGGCGGTGCGCCAGGGCAAGCACCGCTCGGCCTCGGCGGCGAAGCGTTCGCTCGAGGCCCGGCCTGGGCGCGGCCGAAGGCGGCGCCGAAGCGCTGCGCGGCGACTGCGAGCCTTCCAGCCGCCCGCATCCTTGTCGTCCAGTCAGGAAGAACGCCGAGGCGGCGCTCCGCCTCCCGCAGCGGCTCCGCCGCACCGAAGATCGGCCTGGAGCGCTGCCTCGCGCCTCGCGGTCGTTGCGGTTCTCCGCGGCGGCAAGCGCCTCGCCAAGCGCGCCAGCCAACCTGCCGCAATCCTCGCGCCGCCAGTCCGCCGCGTCGCAGATCTGCGCGGCAGATCGACTCTTCCGTCTCGTCGGCGGCGAAGGCCCAGCCGCGTGCGCAGGTCGGCTAGCGCATCTTCGATGCCGCCGCCGCTCCGCGACCATGTCGATCCAGCGGCGGATCGCCTCGCGCTTTGCGATGACCGCATCGAGCGCCGCGGCGATCTGCTCGTCCGTGGCATGCTCGGCGAGATAGCGCACGGCATGGCCGAGCCGCGCTCTCGGGCTCCGCAGCGGCCTCGGTTCATCGCCGCGCCGCGCGCCGTCGCGATCAGCGCCGCCGCCTGCGTGTCGTCGAGGACGACGAACTGGCCGGGCACGTTGGCCTCGAAGGGGAACTGGTGCAGCAGCCGCTCGCAGAACGCATGGATCGTCTGGATTTTCAGCCCGCCCGGCGTCTCCAGCGCCCTGGCGAAGAGCCGGCGCGCCTGCGCGCATCTCGCCGCCGGCGGGCGGGCGGCCCTGCAGCTTGTGCGATTTCTGCTCCGAGCCGGTCGTCCGGCAGCGTCGCCCACTTGCCGAGCATGCCGAAGACGCGCCCGGCCATCTCGGCCGCCGCGACCTTGGTGAAGGTCAGGCAGAGGATCGCCGCCGGATCGGCGCCGGCGAGGAGCAGGCGGATCACGCGCTGCGTCAGCACATGCGTCTTGCCGGAGCCGGCATTGGCGACCACCCAGGCGGAACGGCGCGGGTCCGACGCCCGCCGCTGGATGTCTTGCGTGCGGTCGAAATCCACGACTTTCATCCCTCGCCGCTTTCGGCCGACGAATCGGCCACCGACCATTCCGCGACGCGCGCGAGATGGTCGTAATCGCCGACGAAGACGCGGCCGCGCTTCGGGATCTTTCGCGACAGATATTCCGCCTCGGGCCTGGCGAAGTGGAGCGACCAGCGCCCGCAGCCGCGTTTCGGTGAGCGCCAGCGCCTCCGCCAGGGTCACGGCCGGCTTGGTCCTGTCGGCGGCCCGGAAGCCGCGTCACGCAGACTGCGCCGCCTTCGCCGCGTCCGGAGAGATGATAGTAGTTCGAGCCGCGCCGGCTCGGCCGCTCCGATCCCCTCGAAGCCGCCGCGTCCTGGCGATCAGCGCCTCCAGCGGCAGCTGCGGCGACAGCGACAGCACCTCTTCGATCGTCGGCGGCGTGCCGGTCTTGTAGTCGATGATGGCGAGGCTGCCGTCGACAAGCCGGTCGAGCCGGTCGGCGCGGGCGGTCAGCTCGAATTCCGGCGTGACCGCCATGCGGCCCTTGCCTTCGACGCGGCGCTCGGCGATGTCGTTCCGCGCCGCCTCGGCGCGAACGAACCAGCGCGCGATCCGCTGGAAGCGCGGCCACCAGAGCGCGGCGATCTCTGGGAAATCGGCGTAGCGCGCGAAAGCTTCGCGGCCGATCGCCAGGAGCCGCTCCTCGGCGGCCGGGTCGAAACGGCCCGCCGGCCAGTTCGCGGACAAAGCGCTCCAGAATGTCGTGGATGAGCGTGCCGCGCTCGGCTGCGTCCGGCAATCTTGCCAGCGGCTCGAACGGCCGCAGCTTCAGGACGTACTGCGGCATAGATGGCGTAAGGGTCGCGGATCAGCGTCTCGATGCGCGTCGCCGAGAGCGATTTCGGCCGCAGCGCGAGCGGCGGCGAGGGGCGCGGCCGCTCCGGCCGATCCACCCGCTCCGGCGCGTCCAGCCGCCGCGCGAGGGCGAGCATGCGCGCACCGCGCCGCCGCATCTCCTCGGCCAGCTCCTCGCCGGCATAGGCGGTGAGCCGCTGCAGCCAGCGCGAGGCGACGCGCGGCTCGCCATCCTCGCGCCGCGCGCGCGTCAGCCAGACTTTTGGGTGCCCGAGCGCCTGGGCGAAATCGTGCGCCGCAAGGCCGATCCGCCGCTCCGGCGGCTCCAGGCTCAAGCGCGGCGCGCATCGGCCGCGACAGCGAGCGGATCGAGGCGCGTCTGGCCCGGCCAGGTGCCTTCGTTCAGGCCGCCGAGCACGATCGTGTCGACGCTCTGCAGCCGCGCCTCCAGCGCGCCCCAGATGTGGATGCGCGGATCGAGGCCGCCGCGCCGCCGCACCATTGGTGCGCTCGATAAGGGCGGCGAACAGGCCGGGATAGTCGCTGCGGCTGCAGCGCCGGCCCGGCGGCGGCGCTTGCCGAAAACTCCTCGAAGGCGCGGGCCAGCGCCTCGCCGGCCTCGCCGGCGAAAGCGGAGTTAGGCGTCCCGGACTCGTCGCGTGCGACCTCGGCAATGGCCGCTCGATGCGCGGCGACGATTTCCGGCAGCGGCAAGGCCCGTGCGTGGTCTGCCAGCGCCTCCAGCGGGCCGAGCGCGGCTGAGAGGCGCCGGACAAGGTCCAGTGCGGCGCGCCAGTCGGTCGCGGAGAGCGTGCGCGACGCTTCGCTCGACGGGAAGCGCTTCGCCCCGCTTTCGCTTTTCCCGCGCTCCTCGTCGAGGCGCTCCAGCGTGTCGCGAAGCGGTCGCAATCCGGGCTTCAGCCGCGGCCCGCGCAGCACGGCGCGCTCCAGCGCCCGCGCGGCGTGGCGCGCCGCCGCCCGCTCCAGGCCGAACGCTGCCAGCGGATGCTTCAGGAGCGCCAGCAGCGGCTCCGCCGCGGCGCCACGGAGCGCCACTTCGGCGACCAGCCGGGCCAGCACGCCGGCGGGCGTGATGCCGAGCGGCCGGCCGCCGGAATCGTCGACCTCGATGCCCCAGCGCAGCAGCTCGACCGCCACGCGGCGCGCCAGGCCGCGGTCCGGCGTCACCAGCGCGGCGATTTCGCCCGCGTGCTCCACCGCACCGCGCAGCACCGCGCAGACAGCGAGCGCTTCCTCGCGCTCGTTGGCCGCCTCCACGACTGCGATGTCTTCGAGCGGCGAGCCGCTTGTCTTCCTCGGAAAGCGCCGGCGCCTCGCTCCACCGCTCCGTCGTGCCCGCCGGACGCATCGCTTCCGATACGAACCGGCCGCGGGTCCGAAGCGGAGGCGCGGCCTCGCCGAGCGGCTCGACATCCTCGCGGCGAATGCCGAGACTCTCCAGGAGCTTCTTCAAGCCGTATTGCGGATGTCCGGCGCCGGCCGGCTCGCGCTCGCTCGGGCCGATCGGCGTCCAAACCGTCGCGTCGAGCCCCTGGTCGAGGCCGGGCAGCACCACGGCGCCGTTCGGCAGCCGGGCGATGGCGGCAAGCAGCGCCGCGGTCGCCGGCACGGAGCCGGTCGAGCCGGCGGCGATGACCGGCGCGGGCGAGCCGTGCCGGGCGAGGCGCTCGGCCTCGGCGCGGATCAGCCGGTCGCGGCGGACGCCCGGGTCGATCAGCCCCTGCTCGGCGAGATGCGCCGGCCAGAATTCCGTCGCGATCCGCAGGAATCTCCAGCGTGATCTGCCAGTAACGGGCCAGGTCGGCCGGCAGATGCATGAAGAGCCCCGCCCAGGCTTCGCGACCGGTGCCTACCTGGTCGATGAGGCTGCCAAGGCGAGGCAGCCAGCCGGGCCGCATCGGCGGGCGAGGCCGGAACGACAAGCTCCTCGTCCGGCAGCTCCGCCGCGGCGCGCACCAGCGCGCCCGACCAGCTCAGCACCAGCTTTGTGAGGACGAGCTGGCGCTCCATCGCCGGAACGGCAGCCGGCAGCTCCAGCGCATCCAGATCGTCGGCGCCTCGTCCTCGTCGATGTCGCCGAGCGTGCGGATTTTCGGCAGCAGCACCGGCCGGCCGAGCCGGGCAAGGAAACGCTCGCGGATGGCGCGGGCGGCGCGCCGCGTCGGCAGATAGAGCGTGAGGTCGGCGAGCGCGAACGGGTCGCGCGGCGAAAGCCCTCGACCAGCCTGCCGTCGAGCAGTCCGCCGACCAGCGCGTCGAGGAACGGAGCGCCGGGCGGGATGGTGAAGACGTGGGGGGCGCGCATCGCGCCTCAGGCGGCGCTCGCCGCGATGGCCTGCTCGGCCAGTGCGATCGCTGCCGGATTTTCGACGTTGATCCACAGCCCGTCCATGCGGACGCCGAACAGCCTTCCCGCCTCGATCGCCCGGTCGAAAAGGAGATTGAGCGAGAAGGCGCCCTCCGGGAGCCTCGGCGAAGAGGCGCGGATGCAGGATGGCCGCGCCGGAATAGGCGAACGGAGCGACCGTGCGCTCGGCCCGGCGGGTGAGATGGCCATCCTTGTCGAGGAAGAAGTCGCCGCGCCCGGAATAGCCGACGGAGCGCACGGTCGAGGCGAGGAGAAGCAGCGCGTCCATGCGGGTATCGTCCCAGCCGGCCGACAGCCAGCCGAGATTCGGCCGCACGCCCTCCAGCCAGAACGAATCGGAATTGCGCAGCAGGAAGGGATCGCCGCCGAGGAGCGGCAGCGCCCTGGCGATGCCGCCGCCTGTCTCCAGCAGCTCGCCCCTTTCGTCGGAGATGACGATCTTCGGAGCCTTGCGATGCGAAAGATGAGCCTCGCAGCTTCTCCGCCAGATGGTGGACGTTGACGACGGCGAGCTCCACGCCCGCTTCGGCGAGGCCGTCGAGACAATGGTCGATCAGCGCCTTGCCGGCCACCTGGACGAGCGGCTTCGGCGTGTCGGCGGAGAGCGGCTGCATGCGCTTGCCGAGGCCCGCCGCCAGAACCATCGCCCGTCTTCGGCGCCTCCATCCGATTCGCTCCGCACCCTCAGAGAAACGGGCTCATACCAGAGCCGGAGGGGGGACAGAACAGGATGCAGCAAGGTGCGGCGGAGCAGCGCCTTCAGCCGCTCCCGGTGGCGCTGGTAGCCGGGCTTGCCCTCGACCAAGGCAAGCCGGGTGAAGGCGCCCAGCACCTTGGTCGCGCGCTGCAGCGGCGAAGACCGCATAGGCCGTCTCGAACGCCTCCACGTCGAAAGCGCGGATCCGCGGCACGGCGGCCCGCGACATAGCGCGCCTTGAGCCGCGCCTCGTCCTCCTCCGTCAGCGGCGCGCGGGCGTCCTGCGCCAGCGAGGCGACGTCGTAGGCGGGGTGGCCGATCAGCGCGTCCTGGAAATCGAGGACGCCGACCCGATCGGTGCCGCTCGCCTCCGCCTGCCAGAGGATGTTGGGCGAGTGGAAATCGCGCATCACCCAGGTTGTTGGCATCGTCGACCTGGTCGAGCACACTCGACCACGCGGCGAGGAATTCTTCACGCGCCTCGCGCGGGAAGGCCGGCTCGCCAGCGGCGGCCCCGAACCAGTCCGGGAACAGCGAGATCTCGATCAGCAGCGCTTCGCGGTCGTAGGGCGGCAGGCGGTAGTTGCCGCCGTCGGGCAGCGGCAGTTCCTCCGGCCACACCCGGCCATGCATGAAGACGAGCAGGTCGATCGCCGCCTCGTAGCGCTCCAGGATCGGCGCGCCGGCGGCATCGAGGATGCCCTCGCTGCCAAGGTCCTCGAGGAGCAGCAGCCCGGAATCGATATCGGCCGCGCGGATCTCCGGAGCGCGCACGCCCGCTTCGCGGAGCGCGAGGTCGATGGCCACGAACGCGCCGGACGTCGAGCGCCCGGTGCGCCACGGCATCGTAGGAGCGGCCGTCATAGACCGGCGGGCCTTCAGGGCGGGCCGGCGCATTCATCAGGATCGCCGTTTCGCCGTCCCTGTCGACCCGTTCGTAGGCACGCGTAGAGGCGTCGCCGGCCAGCGGATAGCGCGCCGCCCCGGCCCAGCCCGATCGGTCGAGGAAGGCGCGGATCCGTGCCGTGCGGGCAAGCCGCGCGGGCCAGGTCCCGGTCCCGCTCATGTCGGCGCGGCGGCCGTCGCCCAGCGATCTCGAAGCCGGATGTCGAGCCGGTTCTCGGACATGTCCGGAGGCAGCAGCTCCGGCCATTCCACCAGGATCGCGGCCTCCGCAAGCGCCTCGTCGAGGCCGATCTCTGCCAGCTCCGCGGCGTCGCCGAGCCGGTAGAGGTCGGCATGCACCACCCTCAGCCGCGGCAGTGGCATGGTCGATGCGGAGCGGAAAGGTCGGGCTCGGCACCTCGAGCGCCGGATCGCCGGCAAGCGCGCGCAGAAGCGCCCGGGCGAAGGTGGTCTTGCCGGCGCCGAGGCCGCCGGACAGCGCCACGAGATCGCCCGGCTCTCAGCACCGCGCGCGATGTCTTCGGCCAGCCGCGCGGTCGCCGCCTCGTCGGCCAGATCGAGGGCGAGGCGTTCCTCGCTCAGAGCCCAAATTTCCTATTCGGCGGCGGCAGCGGCCGCGTGCGGCAGGACCGGCAGGCGGACGATCGCCGTCGTGCCCCGGCCCTCCTCGGAGCGGATGTGCACCTCGCCGCCATGCAGCTCGACGAGGCTCTTGACGATCGACAGGCCGAGGCCGGCGCCGCGCCGGCGGCCCTGCGCGCCATGCGCCTCGAACGGCTGGAAGATGCGTCGGCATCACGTCGTCGGGAATGCCGACCCCGTCGTCGGTGACGGTGAAGACGACGGAGCTCGCCGCGCCGTGCCGCTTCGAGCCGGATATGCCCGCCGGCGTTGGAGAAGCGGATGGCATTGGACACGAGGTTGAACAGGATCTGGCGGACCCGCTGCGCATCGACATGGAACGTGCCGATATCCCTCGGAATGGCGATAGTCAGCGCGATCTTCTGTTCGTCCAGCCGGTCGCGCAGCGTCTCCACGGCCGAATGGGCGACCTCCGCGATATCCGCCTCGCCGATGTCGAGCGACATGATGCCGGCATCGACCGTCGCGAGGTCGAGGATGTCGTTGATCAGCGTCAAGAGCGCATTGGAGGACGAGGCGATGTGGTCCATGTATTCGCGCTGCTGCGCGTTGAGCGGGCCCATGCTCCTGTCGGACAGGAGCTCGGAGAAGCCGATGATGGTCTGCAGCGGCGAGCGCAGCTCGTAGGAGACGTGCTGGATGAAGTCCGATTTCAGCCGGTCGGCGGCTTCCAGCGCCTCGTTCCGCTCCGAAAGCACGCGCTGGATGCGGGCGGAGTCGGTCACGTCGACGAAGGTGAGCATGGTCATGCCTTCGGGCAGCGCCACGCGTGGCGTAGTCGATGACGCTGCCGTCCGGGCGCTGCATGCGCCCGGCGGGCTGGTCGTCGTGGTCGAGGTCGGTAACGGCGGCGCGGATTTCGTCCCAGGCCGTGCTTGTCGGCGTAGATCGCCTGGCAATTGGCGATGATCTCGCCGATGTGCGGCTCCTCGCGGAGCCGCGTCGGGCGACAGCCGCCAGATGTTGGCGAAGACCGGGTTGAACAGCCGGAGCCTGCCGTCGGTGCCGAACACGGCGACCGCCTCGGTCAGATGGTCGAGCGTCTCGCCCTGCAGCTGCAACAGCGCCTCGAGGCGGCTTTCCAGCGTGATCTGCTCGGTGACGTTCTCGAAGATGTAGGTCATGCCGCCTTCGGAATTGGGCATGGCGACCATGCGGAGCGTGCGGCCGTCCGGCAGGTGCCACAATTCCTCGCGCGGCTCGGCGCTCCGATAGGCGGCAAGATGCTTCGCGCGCCAGTCGCGGTAATTGACCTGCTCCGGCAGTTTCCGGTCGGCGCGGAGCTGGTCGAGGATGGCGCTCTCCTCCGGCGCCGAAGCGAGCCAGTCCGGCGACAGATCCCAGATCGTGCGGAACGCCGCATTGTGGAAGAGGATGCGGCCGTCGCGCGCCGAATACCGCCACGCCGGCGGTGAGCTGGTCGAGCGTGCGGGCATTCGACTGCGCGACTGCGCTGCAGCTCGCCGCGCACCGCCTCGACCTCCGACACATCGATCGCGCAGCCGATCGTGCCGTCGTCGATCGGCATGTCGAGGATCTGCAGGCGCCGCCGGTCGCCCGCCACGATGGCGGTGGCGCTGTCGCGATAGGGCCGGCGCCCGACGCGCTCCGCCTCGCGGATCGCCTCGCGCGTGCGCGAACGGCAGGAGCTCGATGCCGGAGCTCAGCACCGCCTCCGCGCTCGCCGCCTCGACCGCCTGCACATAGGCGGCGTTGACCCAGGTGAGCCGGCCGAGCGCGGTTGCGCCGCCAGAGCGGAAACGGCAGCACGTCGGCGAGCGCGCGGAGCGCCGTCATCTCGTTGACGACGAAGACCGCCTGCTCCTTCAGCTCGGCGAAGGAGCGGCGCTCGCCGGTCAGCTCGCGGAAGCGCACGACGGCGCGCCGGCCGCTGGTTCGCCCGGTCGCCTCCAGAAGCGCGCCGGACAAGGAGCGGACGGCGATCTGGAAGCCCTCGCCGTTGCGGCGGAGCTTGTCGCTGGCCTGCTCGAGCTCCGCCAGCGCTTTCCGGCGCTGAGCCAGATCTGGAAGGCGAGGAAGGCGGCCTTGTCGGCGGGCGCGCCGACCCGCTCCGGCAGGCCGCCGAAAACCTGCGGCGGCGCTACGGCGGATTCCCACACGACGGTGCGCTGGTCGTCGGCGTCGAGCAGCGCCTCGGTGCGGTCGAGCGCGGAGCGGAGCGCCATCGTTTCCGCTTGCGCGGCCGCCAGCCGGTCGTCGCGCCGCGTCCGCATGAGAAGCGCGACCGCGCAAATCGCGGCCAGCGCCGTTCCGGCGGTGATGGCCAGCCAGACCATGTCATCGAGTGGGACGCCCGCGCTTCCCAGCGTCTGCTCGATAAGCGACTGCGCGGCCGCCGGCTGGCCGAGAATCAGGCCGACGGCGAAGGGCGGCGTGCCCCGGCGCAATGTCCGTCCAGGACCGAAGATCCTTCCGCGCTGGTCTTCGCCATCCGCCCCGCCGCATCCGGACCGCCCTCCGTCCGGACGAATCAATTGGAACTTACCTGCTCCGCCGGAGGCGGGAAAGGCGAAGACAGGCTAGGGAAGGATAAGGAAAGGAAGTGTTAACCAAAGCGGCCGTCGCGTTCGCCGGCCCGGCGCGGCGCCTGTTCGGCAGCTGGCGCGCCGGCGCAGCGGGCGCCGGCGCTTCACGTCGCTTCAATAGCGGTAGTGCTCGGCCTTGAACGGCCCCTGCTGCGACACGCCGATATAGGCGGCCTGCTCGTCGGTGAGCTTGGTCAGCGTCACGCCGAGCTTGTCGAGGTGCAGCGCGCGCGACCTTCTCGTCGAGGTGCTTCGGCAGCACGTAGACGCGGTTCTGGTACTCGCCGGTCTTGCGTCCACAGCTCGATCTGCGCCAGCACCTGGTTGGAGAACGAGGCGCTCATCACGAAGCTCGGATGGCCGGTGGCGTTGCCGAGGTTGACCAGCCGGCCCTCCGAAAGGAGCAGCATGCGCTTGCCGTCGGGGAACTCGATCATGTCCACCTGCGGCTTGACGTTGTGCCACTTGTAGTTCCTGAGCGCCGAGATCTGGATCTCGTTGTCGAAGTGGCCGATGTTGCAGACGATCGCCATGTCCTTCATGGCGCGCATGTGCTCGATGGTGATGACGTCCTTGTTGCCGGTGGCGGTGACGAAGATGTCGGCGGTCGGCGCGGTCTGCTCCAGCGTCTTCACCTCAAAGCCGTCCATCGCCGCCTGCAGCGCGCAGATCGGGTCGATCTCGGTGACGACGACGCGCGCGCCGGCGCCGCTCAGCGACTGCGCCGAGCCCTTGCCGACGTCGCCGTAGCCGCAGACCACGGCGACCTTGCCGGCCATCATCACGTCGGTGGCGCGGCGGATGCCGTCGACCAGGCTCTCGCGGCAGCCGTATTTGTTGTCGAACTTCGACTTGGTGACGCTGTCGTTGACGTTGATCGCCGGGAAGGGAAGCATGCCCTTCTTCTGCATCTCGTAGAGGCGCATCACGCCGGTCGTCGTCTCCTCCGAGACGCCGCGGATGTTCGCCTTCACCTTGGAGAACCAGCCGGGATTGCGGGCGAGGCGGCGCTTGATCACCGCGTAAAGCTCTTCCTCCTCCTCGTTCTTCGGGTCTGGCGAGGAGCGACGGATCGGTCTCGGCGCGCGAGCCGAGGAGGACGAGGAGCGTCGCGTCGCCGCCGTCGTCGAGGATCATGTTGGCGGTCTCGCCGTTCGGCCATTCGAAGATCCGGTCGGCAAAGTCCCAGTATTCGGCGAGCGTCTCGCCCTTGTGGGCGAAGACCGGAATGCCGCGCGCCGCGATCGCCGCCGCCGCATGGTCCTGGGTGGAAAAGATGTTGCAGGAGGCCCAGCGCACCTCGGCGCCGAGCGCGACCAGCGTCTCGATCAGCACGGCCGTCTGGATGGTCATGTGCAGCGAGCCGGCGATCGCGGGCGCCCTTCAGCGGCTGCGCGGCGCCGAACTCTTCGCGGATCGCCATCAGGCCCGGCATCTCCGTCTCGGCGATGGCGATCTCGGTGCGGCCCCAATTGGCCAGCCCGATATCCTTCACCGCATAGTCGTTCGGCTCGTAGACTTCCGCTGCGCTCATTCTCTCACCGCCATGTTTGGATGTTGCGCCAGCAGGTAGCATCAAGCGGCATGCGCCGCAAGGCGACATAAACGAATGCTTATGTCCTTGTATGCCGTTGCGGCAATCGCTTGCACGGGAGGCCGGGAACGAACCCCTTCTCGCCGCGCAGCCAGCAAGGCATGCTCCGCGTGATGCCGGAGCCTGTTTCTGCCGATGCGGCCGGCAACGCCGCGCACTTCAGCATGGCGCGCGACGATGTGTTCGCGCGCATCGCCGACCGCTACGACCTCCTGTGCGACATCTTCAGCCTGGGCATCCATCGCCTGTGGAAGTCGCACATGGCGCGGCGCATGGCTGAGCACGCGGACGACACGGTACTCGACGTGGCCTCCGGCACGGGCGACATCCCGCTCCGGCTGCTGCGGCTCGACCGCCGGCCACGCGCCCTGTGGGTCACCGACATCTGCCCGCGCATGCTTTGCCTGGCGGAAGCGAAGCTCGCCGGACAGGGCCCTGGCGTGAGATTCGCCATCTGCGACGCCGAGAACCTGCGCGCGTTCGCGGACAGCTCCCTGGATGTCTATTCCATCTCGTTCGGCATGAAAATCTGCGACCGCCAAAAAGCGGTCTCGGAAGCGTTCCGCGTGCTCAAGCCGGCCGGGCGGTTCTACTGTCTGGAAGCCGCGCACATTCCCAACCATGCGCTGCGAGCGCTTTACCTGGCCTATATGGACTGGTGCATGCCGCTCATCGGCCGAGTTGCCGCCAACGGCGACGCAAGCGCCTATCACTATCTGCTGCGCGGCGTGCACGGCTTTCCCGATCAGGCCGCGTTCGCGGCGGAACTGGCGAGCGCCGGTTTCGTCTCGGTTCGCTATGTCAATTTGACCTTCGGCATCGTGGCGCTGCATGAAGCGACCAAGCCGGCGCATTCTGAGGTGAGCCAGTGAAGCCACACCCCATCGGCGTGATCGGGCTGGGAAAGATCGCGCAGGACCAGCACCTGCCGGTCATTGCCAAGAACCCGGCGTATCGGCTGGCGGCCGTTTCCAGCCAGCGCGGCCTGACGGCCGGCAGCGCGCTCGCCTTCAAGAACTACGAAGCGCTGCTCGCCGAAACGCCCGATCTTGATGCGGTCACCATCTGCACGCCGCCGCGGGCGCGTCACGCCATCGCGCGCGCCGCACTCGAAGCCGGCGTGCACGTCATGCTGGAGAAGCCGCCGACGGCGACGATCTCCGAGCTCGCGGATCTCGAACGCCTCGCGGCGGAGCGCGGAAAAGTGCTGATGACCACCTGGCACTCGCAATACAACGACGGCGTCGACGAGGCGAAGCGGCGCCTCGCGGGCAGGCGGGTCACAAAACTCTTCGTCGACTGGAAGGAGGATGTCCGCAAATGGCATCCCGGCCAGGCCTGGATTTTTGAGGCCGGCGGTTTCGGCGTCTTCGATCCGGGCATCAACGCGCTGTCGATCGTGACGAAGATCATGCCGGAGCCGGTGTTCGTGACGGCGGCCGAACTGTTCTTCCCGGCGAACGCCGACGCGCCGATTGCGGCCAATGTGAGCTTTTCGGTCGGCGCGCGCGCCGGCGATTTTTCGGCCGAGATGGACTGGCGCCCGATAGAGCGCGACATCTGGGAGATCTTTGTGGAGACGGAGGACGGCCTCAGCCTGCACCTCGCCGCCGGCGGTTCGCGCCTCTCGGTTGACGGCAAGCTGATCGTCGAGACCAAGCCTGCGGAATACGAGGCGATCTACGAGCATTTTGCGCGGTTGCTTGAAACCGGCGAGAGCCATCTCGATCCGGCGCCGCTCCGCCTCGTCGCCGATGCGTTTCTCATCGGCCGACGGAGGGAGGTAGGAGCGTTCCAGCCATAAACCGCAGAGCTATCGCGGCAGGCTCTGAACATAAACGCGATACGGCCCAGCCATCCAACCGTTGGTCCCGAAATAACCCATGTCAGGGACCTCCAATCCGAAGCAATCGTAAAGAGATTTAGCCCGATCCCTAAAGTAATCCACTGTAACCATATCCGTCGCAAGCGCAGACTCTGGCCTATTCTCCAGATCTGTTTGTTCAGGCCAATTTGTTCTAATAACTGGCGCAAAGGAGATGAATAGATAAAAATGGTCAACGTGGCAATTGCACTTCTTGTCTTTCTTTTCCAGAAGCGTGGTGCCTTGGCTGATACAAAGGGTCACTCGATCGTAGATCGATATGTCTGGGACGTAGTAGGCATGGCGCCGCCCGACAGATATATTAAATCGGCAGGAACGCTCGCCGCACGGCTCCAGGCCCGCTGTAATTTCCGGAACTTCCGGCGTCATGGGGGAGAGTTGACGCTCCACTCCAAACGCTTCCCGGGTCACCTCGAAGCAACGCGGCGGCTCGGCGAACGCCGCAGCCGACTTCGAGGCAAGGAGGCCAAGGACGATTGGTCGAAAGACTGCCAAGCCTCGCATGGCGACACATCTACGCTGAACCCCGCTACTTGTCCCCGAGCGTCTCAAAAAAATCCTTCACGCGGGAGAAGAACCCCGCCGATTCCGGGTTGTTCTCGTCCTCCGACACCCGCTCGAATTCTTCCAGCAGATCGCGCTGGCGGCGCGACAGGTTCTGCGGCGTCTCCACGACGATCTGCACGTACATGTCGCCGGCCTGCCGTGAGCGGAGCACCGGCATGCCCTTGCCCTTCAGGCGGAACTGCCGGCCCGTCTGCGCCCCCTCCGGCACTTTTACGCGCGTGCGGGCGCCGTCGACGGTCGGCACCTCGAACTGGCCGCCGAGCGCTGCCGTGGTGATGGAGACCGGCACGCGGCAATAGATGTCGGCGCCGTCGCGCTGGAAGAAGGCGTGCGGCTTGATCGCCAGAAAGATGTAGAGGTCGCCGGGCGGGCCGCCGCGCACCCCCGCCTCGCCCTCGCCGGCAAGCCGGATGCGGGTGCCGTCCTCGATGCCGGCGGGAATGTTGACGGAGAGCGTGCGGCTCTGGCTGACGCGGCCGGCCCCGGCGCATTTGGCGCACGGGTCCTTCACCACCTCCCCGCGGCCGTGGCAGGACGGGCAGGTCCGCTCGATGTGGAAGAAGCCGCCCTGGCTGGCGCGGACCCGCCCGGCGCCGTTGCAGGTCGGGCAGGTCTTTGGGCTCGAGCCGGGCTTGGCGCCGGAGCCGGAGCAGACGTCGCAGGTGACGCTGGTCGGCACCTCGACCTCGACGGTCTTGCCGGAAAACGCGTCTTCCAGCGTGATCTCGAGGTTGTAGCGGAGATCGGAGCCGCGCTCGCGCGCCGAGCGGCGCCCGCCGCCCTGAAAATCGCCAAAAAACTCGTTGAAGATGTCGGCAAATGACGAGAAGCCGGCGGCGCCGGCGCCGGCGCCGCCGCCGGCCTCGAAGGCCTGGTGGCCGAAGCGGTCATAGGCGGCGCGCTTCTGCGGATCCTTGAGGATCTCGTAGGCCTCGTTGATCTCCTTGAATCGGTGGTCGGAGGAACCGTCGCCGCCGTTCCGATCGGGATGGTACTGCATGGCGAGCTTGCGGAAGGCGCCCTTCAGCTCCTTCTCGTCGCAGCCGCGGGAGACGCCGAGAACCTCGTAGAAATCGCGCTTGGCCATGGGTGTCGTTCGAGGGGGAGAGAAAGGGCCGCCCGGCTCTCACCGGACGGCCCGCTTGTAACTTAGGCGGACTTCTTGCGCTCGTCTTCCGGAATTTCCTCGAAGTCGGCGTCCACCACATCCTCGCCCGACCCCGAGGCCGTGCTGGCGCCGGAGCCGTCGCCACCGCCGGCAGCCTCGGCAGCAGCTTCCTCCTGGCTCGCCTTGTAGACGGCCTCGCCAAGCTTCATCGATGCCTGAACGAGCGTCTGCGTCTTCGCCTGGATGGCGTCGGCGTCCTCGCCGGCAAGCGCCGACTTCAGATCGGCGATCGCCGCCTCGATGGCGGATTTCTCCGTCTCGCCGACCTTGGCGCCGTGCTCGGCGACGGCCTTCTCGGTGGAGTGGACCAGGGCCTCGGCCTGGTTCCTCGCCTCCACCAGCTGGCGGCGTTTCTTGTCTTCCTCGGCATTCGCCTCGGCGTCCTTGACCATTTTCTGGATCTCTGCGTCGGACAGGCCGCCGGAGGCCTGGATGCGGATCTGCTGCTCCTTGCCGGTGCCCTTGTCCTTGGCCGAGACATTGACGATGCCGTTGGCGTCGATGTCGAAGGTCACCTCGACCTGCGGCACGCCGCGCGGCGCCGGCGGGATGCCGACCAGATCGAACTGCCCCAGCAGCTTGTTGTCCGCCGCCATCTCGCGCTCGCCCTGGAAGACGCGGATCGTCACCGCACCCTGGTTGTCCTCGGCGGTGGAGAAGACCTGGCTCTTCTTTGTCGGGATCGTCGTGTTGCGGTCGATAAGCCGGGTGAACACGCCGCCCAGCGTCTCGATGCCGAGCGACAGCGGCGTCACGTCGAGCAGGAGCACGTCCTTGACGTCGCCCTGCAGCACGCCGGCCTGGATTGCGGCGCCCGCCGCGACCACCTCGTCCGGATTGACGCCCTTGTGCGGCTCCTTGCCGAACAGCTGCTTGACGATCTCCTGCACCTTCGGCATGCGCGTCATGCCGCCGACCAGCACCACTTCATCGATGTTGGCCGCGGTGACGCCGGCGTCCTTCAAGGCGTTCTTGACCGGCTGGATCGTGCGCTGGACGAGATCCTCGACGAGGCTCTCGAACTTGGCCCGCGACAATTTCAGCGTCAGATGCTTCGGCCCGGAGGCGTCGGCGGTGATGTAGGGCAGGTTGATCTCGGTCTGCTGCGACGAGGAGAGCTCGATCTTGGCCTTTTCGGCCGCTTCCTTCAGGCGCTGCAGCGCCAACGCATCCTTGCGCAGGTCGATGCCCTGGTCCTTCCTGAACTCGTCGGCGAGATAGTCGACGAGGCGCATGTCGAAGTCTTCGCCGCCGAGGAACGTGTCGCCGTTGGTCGATTTAACCTCGAAGACGCCGTCGCCGATCTCCAGGATGGAGATATCGAAGGTGCCGCCGCCGAGGTCGTAGACGGCGATCGTCTTGCCCTCGTTCTTCTCAAGCCCGTAGGCGAGCGCCGCAGCGGTCGGCTCGTTGATGATGCGGAGCACCTCAAGCCCGGCGATCTTGCCGGCGTCCTTGGTGGCCTGGCGCTGGGCGTCGTTGAAGTAGGCGGGAACGGTGATGACCGCCTTCTCGACCTTCTCGCCGAGGTAGGATTCGGCCGTCTCCTTCATCTTCTGCAGGATGAAGGCGGAGATCTGCGAAGGCGAATATTTCTGACCGTCGATGTCCGCCCAGGCATCGCCATTGTCGGCGCGCACGATCTTATACGGGACGAGCTTCTGGTCTTCCTTGACGGTGGGATCGTCGAAGCGGCGGCCGATCAGGCGCTTCACGGCAAAGATGGTGCGCTTCGGATTGGTCACCGCCTGGCGCTTGGCCGGCTGGCCGACGAGGCGCTCGCCGTCCGCCGTGAAGGCGACGATCGACGGGGTGGTCCGCCCGCCTTCCGAATTCTCGATGATTTTCGGGGTTTTGCCGTCCATGACGGCGACGCACGAATTGGTCGTGCCCAAATCGATTCCGATGACTTTCGCCATGTTTCGCTCTCCTATACCGGCAGGCCGGCCGGACCCGAGACGGCGTCCATCATCGGAAGGCGAACGCCTTCACCGGCCCCCAACGCGATCTATGTGGTGACGCACCGGAGACCGGTTCAAGGCCAGCCCGGCGGGTTGCGGCTCATATAAGAAGCGCTCTTTACCCTCGCAAGGATGTGACGCGCCGGTGCTGCGATCAGACTGAGCAGGCGGAGCCGCTTTTCACGGAAGCGAAGTCAGGACCGAATGGTCGCGGCTTTTCAGCGCCCACCAGCCGACGTGATCGCGGATGAACAGGTTACGGCCGGAGCGTTGAAACATCGGCGTGTTGTGGTCGCCGACGATCAGGATGTCGGTCGGGGGGAGGTCGGGGTCGCTCGCAATCGCGCTCACCGCATCGAAGATCTCCAGCCACATGCCCGCGAGCTGACAAACGGCCACGTCGCCGAATTCTCCGCCTTCCGCGCAGTCGGAGCGAAGAGCGTCATCCGCAGGCTTGAAGGGCACATGGGTGTTGAGGGTCAGCCAGTAGACCAGCCGGTTGTGGCCGACCGGCTCGGTGGCCAATTGATGCACGATGCGGCCGACCTCGCTGTCGCAGAAGGCGCGGAACGTCAGGCCGCAGCGCGCCGGCAGCGCGTCTGCATATTCGGCTTTCAGGACCTCTTCGGCGATCACGCGATCGAAGCCGATTTTGGGATACCAGATCAGGCGGTGGAACATGCTGCCGGAAAAGGCGTGTACCGCAATCGTCTCCACGCCCTTGGCCTGGAGCCGACTGGGGAGGCAGTCGAAGGGACCACCTTGCAAATAGTCCCGGTAGTCCCCCCAGCGGCCGCACAATTCGCGCGACTCGGCGCCCGTGGTCGACCCGACATAGGGGGAAGTCCCGCTGGCGAGGACAAAGCGGGACTGGATCTCCGGAGCGAGCAGCTTGGCATCGAAGAGCGCCCGATGCGCGGGATCGGCGAAGGCTCCGAAGCCTTCGACCAACACCAGGAGGAGATTGCGCTGGCCGCTTGCGGCCGGGCCGCTCGAGATTCCGGAAAGCCGGAAAGCGGAATCAAACGACGGTATCTTGGCGGCGGTCGGGAAGAACATCGTCCATGTGTGATTGACGGCGCCGTCGATGCCGATCAGGGCGGCCAAGGCCAGAGCCGCCGGGACCAGGCGCGCTTGACGGAAAACATGCCGATAGCGCGCCGTCATCCAGACCATGGCAACAACAGTGGCAAGCGTCATGAAAGCAAACGCGAAGTAGAGCCACGATGCCGTCAGATCGAGCTCGAACATGAAACGGAGCGAGCTCAGCGCCAGCGATGGGCTGAGAAAGAAAATGCGGCAGATCAGCACTACCCAGTCGAAGGCGGCGACGCCGGCGAGAAGCACTGCGGTGATGCCGACGGGCACGAACGGAGCGAGCAGGCCGACCGCCAGATAGAAAGGGGCGACGATGATGCGCTCGGGCACGAAGAAGATGGACGCGGCCAAGAACGCCAGATTCGGGATGACGACAAAGGTCAGCGCGAAGAGGAGCGAGGCGCGGGCCGTCGTGCTGCCGCTGGCCGCGGTGACGGCCGACCCGGAGGGCTGAGTTGCAGTGGTAGAACTTGTCGGCATGGAGGCGTCCACCTGCTCTATCCAGACGCTCTACAGCGGGACGAATAATCAACAGTAAAGGGCCCACCTCAGGCGCAATCCGGGTCGACCTCGTGTCGAGGCCCGGTCGTTAGAAGATTGTTATCCCGCCCGGGTTACGTCCTCCGCAAAATGCTTTGAAGGAACGGGCTGTTGTCGATTGCAGATGTTGTTGCCCGGCCGGACGATCCGGTCAGCTTGCGGGTGCTTGCGCGGACGGCCGAGCTGATCCGGGCGGACGCCCTCCTTTATGGACTGATCGCGCTGTATCTGGCCGTGGTGCTGGTATTGTCGCAGCTGAATGGGCAGCTCGGCAATGCCCAGTTCTTCGCCTACCAGGTTACCTCGCTTCGCTTCGCCTTGAACCTCTTGCTGGTGTGGGTCGTCGGAATGGCGACGATTGCCGGGATCAGGGCGAATCCGCGGCAGCCGCTGAAGGCGATGATCGGCACTTTCTCCTGGGACATGATGCCCCGGATATTGGCGGGCCTCGTCCTATACCTCTCGACAGAACTGTTCTGCGGCGGCTTCACCACCATGAAGAACCTGCTGCCGTTATTAAATTCGTTTGCGGCCGACCGGCCGCTCGCCGACATCGACCGGTTCCTGCATTTCGGCCGCGATCCGTGGACTCTCCTGCAGCCCGCCTTTGCCGTCCCGGCGATCCGGCATGGCGTCGAGTTCCTGTATTCGTTCGCCTGGGGCTTCGAATTCAACGCGCTCGCCGCCCTGATGGCGACTTTCTGCACGGACCGGCGGCTCAGGCTCCAGTTTTTCATCGTCTTCCTGCTGAGCTGGAGCCTGCTTGGCGGGGTGATCGCCGGCCTGCTGCTGTCCGGCGGCCCGGCCTTCTATGACCGTCTTGCCGGCGACCCGGAGCGTTTCGGCGAGCTGCTGGCCATGCTGGCGACCGACCGAGGCCCCTTTCCGGCCATCGCGTTCCAGGATTATCTCTGGAGGTTCCACGAAAGCGGCAGCACCGGCCTCGGCAGCGGGATCTCAGCCTTCCCCAGCCTGCATGTAGCCATGGCCAGCCTTTGCGCGATCACGATCTGGCGTCTGAACCGCTGCTGCGGCGTCGTAGCCTGGCTGTTCGTGCTGTGCATCCTCATCGGATCGGTTGGGCTCGGATGGCATTACGCCATCGACGGCTACGCGTCGCTGATCGGAGTCGCCATCCTGTGGAGATTCGCCGGGTGGGCGGCGCAATTTTGGGTGCGCCGAACGGACGCGGTTTCGCCAGCGCTGGTCTGACCCATCTAGCCCACGCATACATTCGGCCCGGAGCACGCCGAGCGACTGCGATGGAACTCCCGCTCCCGCCCGGTCTGGAGCTTCGGCGAAGCTATCTCGACGAGCCCGCCCAAGCGCGGCTTCTCGGACTTGTCCGCACGGTTCTCGACGAGGCGCCGTTGTTCCGGCCGAGAATGCCGAGGACCGGCAAGCCGTTGTCGGTGCTGATGTCGAATTGCGGCCCGCTCGGCTGGGTGTCGGATGAGACCGGCTACCGCTACCAGCCCATGCACCCCGAGACCGGCAAGACTTGGCCGGCTATTCCGGAAATGGTGCTGAAAGCCTGGGTGGAGCTTGGCGGCTATGGCTACCCCCCGCAGGCCTGCTTGATCAATTACTACGCGCCCAGCGCCCGCATGGGCCTGCACCAGGACAAGGACGAGGCGGATTTCGCCGCCCCTGTCGTGTCGCTGTCGCTCGGCAATTCAGCCCTGTTTCGGGTGGGCGGCAAGGGCCGCAAGGATCCCACAAGATCGTTCCGGCTCGATTCGGGTGACGCCGTCGTCCTCGGCGGGCTGTCGCGGCTCGCCTTCCACGGCATCGACCGTGTCCTTTCAGGCAGCTCGGCCCTGCTGCCCGAGGGCGGGCGATTCAACCTCACCCTCAGGCGGGTCACCGCCCCGGACTTCTGATCAATCCGAGACGGTGTAGCTTCCCGTATCGCAGAGATTGATGCTTCGCTCTTCCATCTCCGATGCATCGTCGAAGACGATCTTCAGGTCGTATTCGCAGACATCGCGTCCGTCGGCGATGGTGATGCGCGAAGCCTCCCCGGCTGCAAGAATGTCGGTGCCCAGGATGTCCTCTTCCCAGTCGTCCACGCCGACCGGCGAGGCATAGAATTCGTTGATGGCGCCGCTCGACTGGTTGTCCAACATGAAAACCAGATCCTCAGCAAAGGCCGGCGTAACCGAAATGGCCGTCGCGATTGCCGTGCCGGCCAGAAATGTCTTCAGTCCCATGGAAACTCCCTCTTGAGCGGTCCGATTACTTGGCGGAAACGTCGCCCCGCGGAGCGCTGGCGTAGCCGCGTTGGGCGATAGCGTCCAGAGCCGTTGCAAGCAGGCGGTGGTCCCCTCAGCCCGCTTCCCGCGCGAACTCAGTCTTGCGAAACAGGGCATGCAACGTCACGGCTTCGGCCGCAAATGCCTCTGTGGCACCCTCTTCGCGGTCGATGATAGTGATCGCGTCGCGCACCTCGGCCCCGGCACTCCGCAGTGCGGCGATGGCCTTCAGCGCGGATCCGCCGGTCGTCGTGACGTCCTCAACCACCACCACGCGCTTGCCGACGAGGTCCTCGCCCTCTGCCAGCCCTTCCACCAGGGCTCTGATGCCGTGGCCCTTCGCCTCCTTCCGCACGAACACCGCGCCGACCGGCCGACCGGTGACGGCGCTCATTGCCGCGGTCGCCGCCACGATCGGCACCGCCCCGAGCTCCAGCCCGCCGACATAGTCGGCGCCGAGCTCGGCGGCCCTGGCGGCGATCGCCTGACCGATCAGCCGCGCTCCCTGCGGGTCCAGCATGGCGGGCTTGAGGTTGAAATAGATCGTGCTCGTCCGCCCGGAGGCGAGGGTGAACGCGCCGCCCTGGCGGAACGAGCGCCGCCCGATGATCGCCAATAGGATAGTCCGATCGTCCATGTGTCCGCCTCCGCCGCGGGGCAGTGGCGGCAATCGCTGCGCCGAGGTCAAGTCTCCGGCAGGGTGCTGATCCAGCCGACGATGCCGCCCCCCGGCTGCCGGAGCACGGCGATCCGGGCGGCATTCGGCATGAGGAAAGGCGGCCGCAGGAGGGTCGCACCCAGTTCCTCGGCTTCCGTAAGCCGGGCATCCAGGTCGTCGATGACGAAATAGGGCAGCCACAGTTCCGGTGCGTCGGGAAAATCGGAGCGGCTGGAATCGACAAAGGCGCCGACGCTGCGGCCCTGCGGGTTGCGGGCGATCCAGCAAGGGAACGGCTCGGCGGCGAATAGCTCGAAGGTCCAGCCGAGCGCGCCGGCATAGAAGGCTTTCGCGCCCTCTACGTCGCGGCTCATCAGAACCGCCCAGACCGCCTTGGCCATATGGTTGCCCGAACAGGCCCGTTCACGAAGGCGTGAAAGTTTAGCCGAACAGATCCATCTGACGCAACGCCACCAGAGTAGAATTTAGCCGGAGAACCGCTCTGAGTAGCGCCTGGTCAACGCCCCCGTCGGCGTCCAGGCCTACATGGGAGGCTGACAGGCTGCCGCACGACCGCGATCCGGCCGACGCATTGCACATCGCACTAACTCGTCCAGTGCCAGCTTCGTTGCCGGGGACCGTAGTCCTGCCGCAACCACGGTGGACAAGGTCAGCGGACGATCAACATGCGGTGAGCAGGAGCATTCTCGCCGGGATCACTTAGCGGCCGCGGTCCGGCCGCCGTTCCCGGCAGGCGCCGCTTCATCCTTGGAGACGCCGACCAGCGCCGCGCGCAGCACGCGGTCGGCGATCTGATAGCCGTCCTGCACCACTTCGACGACCGTACCCGCAGGCACGCTCGAATCGGGCAGTTCAAACATCGCCTGGTGGCGGTTCGGATCGAAGCGCTCGCCTTTGGCGGCAATCCGCGTGATGCCGTTCCTCTCCAGGAGCCGCTCCATCTCGCGCGCCGTCATCTCGACCCCCTCGATGAGGGCCGAGAAAGCCTCGTCTCCCGCCTGGCGACGCTCGGCCGGCACCGCATCCAGCGCGCGCTTCAGATTGTCGCCCACGGCGAGCATGTCGCCGGCGAATTTGGTCAACGCGTATTTTCGCGCATCGGTCACGTCGCGCTCCGTGCGGCGACGCAGATTGTCCATGTCGGCGGCGAGCCGCAAAAGCCGGTCCGTCAAGTCGGCCTTCTCCGCTTCCAGCCTGGCGATCTCGGCGGTGGAGCCGGCGAGCTGGTCCATCGCCTCTTCGCATTCCACCTCTTCGCTGGATAGCCGGGTTTCGGCCGGGTCCGCGGCCTCTTCGGCGGCGAGCGGCGCCGCACCTTCCGCGGGGTTCTTCGGTTCGGTCTCGGTCATTTTCTCATCATCTTCCGGTTTGCCGGCGATATCGAAATTCTGGTGCGAAAATCAAGGATCAGCGGCCGAGGAGCTGCGTCATCAGCTGCGCGGTATAATTCACCGCCGGCACGACCCGCGCATAGTTCAGCCGCGTAGGGCCGATGACGCCGAGCACGCCCACCACCCGGTCGGAGGAATCGCGGAACGGCGCGACCACCAGCGAGGACCCGGAGAGCGAAAACAGCTTGTTCTCCGAGCCGATAAAGATGCGCACGCCCTCGCCCTGCTCGGCAAGGCCGAGGAGCTGGATGAATTCCTTTTTCGATTCCAGGTCGTCGAAAAGCAGCCTTATGCGCTCCAGATCCTCCAGCGCCTTCACGTCGCCGATCAGGTTCGACATGCCGCGCACGATCAGCGTGCCGGGCTCCTCGCTCGCGCCCGACCAGGTGGCGACGCCGGCGGCGATCACCCGCTCGGTCAGCTTGTCGATCTCGCGCCGCCGCTCCTCGCGCTGCCGCTGCAGCTCGGCCTTGGCCTCCGACAGGGTGCGGCCGCGGAAATGCGCATTGAGGTAGTTCCCCGCCTCCACCAGAGCGGAGGTCGGCAGGCCCCGCGGCGTCTCGATGATGCGGTTCTCCACGCCGCCGTTCTCCGCGACGAGCACGGCGAGCGCCCGCGTCGGCTCGATGCGCACGAACTCGACATGCTTTAGCCGGATGTCCTGCTTGCCGGCGATGACGACCCCGGCGCCGCGCGACAGCCCGGAGAGCATGTGGCCCGCCTCGGAGAGGAGCAATTCGACGGAATGGCCCTCGCCGACGGCACTCACCTCCTGGTCGATGCGGTGGCGCTCCTCGTCGGAAAGCTCACCCACCTCCATCAGCGTGTCGATGAAGAAGCGAAGGCCAAGGTCTGTCGGCAGCCGTCCCGCGCTGGTATGCGGCGCATAGATGAGGCCCATCTCCTCCAGATCGGCCATGATGTTGCGGACGGAGGCGGGCGACAGCGCCGCGGCAAGGATGCGGCTGACGTTCCGCGAGCCGACGGGCGTCCCCGTCTCCAGGTACAATTCGACGATGCGGCGGAAAATCTCCCGCGACCTGTTGTCGAGCGCGGCAAGCCCGTCGGCCCGCATGGTATTCCGTTCTCCTTCGGCTCCCCGCCAGATATCAGGAACCTCTGCGCCGATGGCAAGTCTCCGCTTTACCGCATCGGCAGCGCAGCGTAACAACCCGCTTCCTGCCGACCCGGGCACTTGGGCATTTTTGGATGCGACCGTCGAAACGCGAGCCGGACGAGCTCCGCCGCATCTCCCTTGAGCGCGGCGTCGCCAAGCACGCCGAAGGCTCCTGCCTGGTGCGGTTCGGCGACACGCACGTGCTCTGCACTGCGAGCCTCGCCGAACAGGTGCCGGGCTGGCTGCGCGGCGGCGGCAAGGGCTGGGTCACCGCCGAATACGGCATGCTGCCGCGCGCCACGCACGAGCGCATGCGCCGTGAGGCGAGCCAGGGCCATCAGGGCGGCCGCACCCACGAGATTCAGCGCCTGATCGGCCGGTCGCTGCGCGCCGTCGTCGACCTGAAGGCGCTCGGCGAACGGCAGGTCACCGTCGACTGCGACGTGCTGCAGGCCGACGGCGGGACGCGCACGGCAGCCATCACCGGCGCCTGGGTGGCGCTGCACGACGCGCTCGCCTGGATGCGGCTCCGTTCGATGATCGGCGACAAGGTGCTGGTCGACCATGTCGCCGCAGTTTCCTGCGGGATCGTCGGCGGGACGCCCGTCCTCGACCTTGATTATTCCGAGGATTCGCAGGCCGGCACCGACGCCAATTTCGTGATGACCGGCTCTGGCGGCATCGTCGAGGTGCAGGGCACGGCCGAGGGCGCCCCGTTCAGCGAGGCGGATTTTCTGGCACTCCTCGGGCTCGCCCGCACCGGCATCCGCCGCCTCGTCGATCTGCAGAAGATGGCCGTCAGCTGAGTCGGCCCATGCTGCTTCGGCCTGGCCCGATCGTCGTGGCGAGCCACAATCCCGGCAAGGCCCGCGAGATCGTCGACCTGCTCGGCCCCTTCAGTTTCGAGATACGATCCGCGGCCGAGCTCGGTCTGCGCGAGCCTGAGGAGACCGGCCGGACTTTCGAAGAGAATGCCGAACTGAAGGCCCGCGCCGCCGCCGAGGCGTCCGGCCTGCGGGCGCTCGCCGACGATTCCGGCCTCGCCGTGGACGCGCTTGGCGGCGCGCCCGGCATTTTTTCGGCGCGCTGGGCCGGGCCGACGAAAGATTTTGCGCTGGCGATGCGGAAGGTCGAGGACAGCCTTCAGAAGCTCGGCGCCGTCACCCCGGAGAAGCGCCGCGCGCATTTCGTTTCTGCCCTGAGCCTCGCTGCGCCGGGCGGCGGGATCAAGACGTACGTCGGCCGCGTCGACGGGACGCTGGTCTGGCCGCCCCGCGGCAATCTCGGCTTCGGCTACGACCCGATCTTCCTGCCCGATGGCCACGACCGCACGTTTGGCGAAATGACCGCCGAGGAAAAGCACGGCTGGCGCCCGGGTCACGGCGAAGCACTCTCCCACCGCGCCCGCGCGTTCCAGCTCTTCGCCCGCGACTGCCTCGGCGAATTGTGAGTGCGGGAGGGAACCCCCGGAATCTCAGTAGTCAGGGATTGGCCGCAGAGCCCCGACGATCTTGCCCCGGCGTCCAGCCGCCCCCGATCAGCGCACCGCCGCTGTAAAGTGCGGGTCCTCGTGCATTGCCCAGTAGCGCGCCCGCAGCCGCCACGTGACCGCGCCGGGGGTGCCGTCGCCCAACACTGCGCCGTCGACGCGCGTCGCCGGCATGATGCCCCCCGCCGTGCTGGTCAAAAACACCTCGTCCGCTGTCCGCACCTCGTCGGCCGCTAGCGCCCGCTCCTCGACCGCGAGACCCAGCTCCGCGGCGATGTCGAGCGCCGTCCGCCGCGTGATCCCCTCCAGGACGCCCGCCGCCGGCGTCGCAAGCTTGCCGCCGCGGACCATGAAGATGTTGAAGCCGGGCCCCTCGACGACATTGCCGTCGCGGTCGGTCAGCACCGCCGTGTCGCCGCCCCTCTCGTAGGCTTCAAAGAGGCCGGCCGTGAGGTCGAGCCAGTGGTAGTTCTTCACCGTCGGGTCCACCGCCTCGGGCGGGATGCGCGTCGTGCCGCTGATGACGAGGTGGAGGCCCGTCTCCTGTTTCGCCGGGTCAGCGATCCACACGAACGGGATGGCGAAGGCCGAAAAGCGGTTTTGCGCCAGCCGGGGGTCGCGCGAGCCGGGGCGCGGCATGCCGCGCGTACAGATCATCTCGACATAAGCGTTCCGCAGCCCGCTTCGCCGCACGCATTCCATGAGCACCGAGCGTATCGCCGCCCGGTCAAGCCCCGGATCCAGGCGCAAGCGGGCCATGCCGCGCTGAAAACGGTCGAGATGATCGTCCAGCCGGAAGAAGCGGCCCTTCCAGACATGCACGACGTCATAGGTGGCGTCGGACCGCAAAAACCCCCAATCGAGGATCGGCACCCGCGCCTCGCCGACCGGCACGAAGCAGCCGTCCACATAGGCGACGCCCTCCGAGAGGTCAGCGATGTGCGTGGCGGCAGGTTCGGCTTCTCTGGGCGGCATGCCCCTGTCTCTACGGCTTGCAGCGGATCGCTTCAACGCAAGGCGGGGCGAGCCGTGGCTCTCCACGCGATCGCCCGCAGCTAAGCCGTCGGTAGCCGCGAAAGCCGTCGCAGCCACGCCGGTCCTGCAGGAAGGGCGGCTCGTGGCAATAAGGTTAAAAAGCGTTTCGGCTTGCCGCAAACGCGCTGACTTTGCCCTTTGGCTCGCAACCGAATGGGCCCGAAGCGCCAAGCCCGCGCCGAGTGTGCCGCACTCACGGGTGATCGATTGAAAGCGGCTCTTGTGGATTTGGATGTTGCGATCGCCGGAGGTGGGCTCGCGGGGTCGCTTGCTGCGGCGATGCTGGGACGGGCTGGAATTCGCGTCGCCCTGGTCGATCCGCATCCGAGCTACCCACCCGATTTTCGCTGCGAGAAGATAGATGCCTCGCAGGTCGAAATCCTGCGGCGAACCGGTTTGGCGGATGCCATACTGGGTGCCGCCACCCTTGACGGGGAGGCATGGTTCGCCCGTTCCGGTCGGGTGATCGACAAGCGGCAAAGCGGCCAATACGGCATCCTTTACCACGACCTCGTGAACACCGTTCGAACGCAAATCCCCGGCGATGTGAAGGTCATCTATGGCAAGGTGAAGTCTGTCTCTTTGTCAGATGACCGGCAGCACCTCGCATTGTCGGACGGCAGTGTAATCGCCGCTCGCCTGGTAATACTGGCGAACGGTCTGAATTCGGCGCTCCGCCACAATTTAGGGATGGAACGCCACGATCTGAGCCCCGGCCACTCCGTCGCGATCGGATTCGACGTGAAACCCCTGGCCTGTCCTGCCTTGGCGACCAGAGCAATCACCTATTATTTCGAGCGGCCAGAGGATCGAATAGCTTATTTGACGGCGTTTCCGGTCGGCACGACCTGGCGCGCCAACCTGATGACCTACAGGGATGCTCGCGACCCGTGGCTGCATGCATTCCGGCATGAACCGCAGAGCGGCTTGGCCTCCGTGATGGCCGGTCTGGCGAGCTGCATCGGTCGATTTGAGGTGGTCGGTCCTGTCAGGATCAGGCCTGCAGATCTCTATGTGACCGGCAACTATCTCCAATCAGGCATCGTTCTGGTCGGTGACGCCTTCGCAACCTCGTGCCCGGCGGCCGGCACTGGCCTCAACAAGGTCTTCACCGACGTCGAGCGACTCTGCAACATTTACATCCCGCATTGGCTTGCGACTGCAGGAATGGGACCGGAGAAGCTCGCAGCGTTCTATCGCGACCCGGTAAAGGTGGCGTGCGACAGGCACTCCTTCGAAAAGGCGTTTTACCTCCGCTCGTTCTCGAGCAGTACCTCTCTGGCCTGGACCGTCCGGCGGGCGGCGCACACCCTCGTTCGTTGCGGTCGGGGCGTGTTGAAGCGGCCCGAAATACCCCAAGCGGCTCTCGAGACCTGAAAACCGCCGCTCCGAGCGAGCCGCCGGAGCGCCGACCGGGAGATCTCTTTCAGTCCTTTTTACGTTGCAAAGCCGACACGCAATGGAGCGACCTCCTCCACAACGGCCCCAGTCGAATTCTGGCCTGCCGGGCGGCGATGTGGAGCCCCTCGGCCGCCGCCAGCAGGCTGGTCGTTGACGGGCGCAGGCCGCCGGCATGGAAGACCACGTCAACCACCTCCTGCCGCTCCGTCCAGAGCTCGGCCATGAAGCCCGACTCGCCGTACGAACAGGAATCGGTGAAATCTATGCTACGATCCGACAGCAGCTTGGCTGAATAGTCCTCGATCAACAGGATCCCGGGGGAGTATTCGGCGAAGGCTTCGTCGTAGGCGATTTTCCAGGTGAAAGCAGCGCGACCGGAGCGCAGCATGACCTGCGCGCTGACCATCCGATCGCCGACATGCAGCGCTTCGATCCAGCCAAGGCCCTCCGCCGCCATGTTACGGAAATACGTGCGCGCTACAGCGGCATCGGTATCGTTGCTTAGGATGGCCGTCGCACGCCGGCCTTTCCAACCCGCCGCCTCCAGCGCCAGAAAACGCTCGAAGGCCAGGCAAGCGTCGCCCACGCCCGTATGCGCGGAATGGCGAACGTCGCCGTGCGCCGCCAAGCGTCGGCGGTGCTGGCGAAGCTTCTTGCGCGATCCCGCCGACAGCGATTGCTTGAAGTAGGCGGCACCGTCGAGCGGTGACGACAATTTGGATCGCTGCCGGCGCTCCAGAACAATCGGCGGCGTCCCGCGGGCGGCGAGGACGGAGGAGAGGCTCGACATGACCGGACCTTCGCTCAGGTCCAATAGGAAGACGTTCTTGGGCAGACTCGGATTCGCCGCGATGGCGTTCAAGATCGCCATGAGCGCCTGCGCGATGAATTCCGGGTCCACGAGCGGCGTGCCGAGGAAGGCCAAGGCGGTCGTCACCGGCGCGGTGAGCACGGCAATGGGCAGCCGGCTTCTGGGACGCCCTACGAGGAACGCCGCGGCCCCTATCAGCCGCGCGACGCCCATGACGGCGCGCCAGGCCAGGACGATCCGCACATCGCGGCTCTGATGCTCGCAGAACGCCCCGACGAAGATCGGCTCCTGAAACGGGTTCGGCTCCGCGGCTCTGAGCGCCAGCTCCTGCCAGCTCGGCGCGATCCACGCGATGCTGCTGCCATCGACGACTTCGCCATAGATGCGAGGCTCGCCGGCATCCGAGCCGCTCACCTCGGCCGCTTCGGCAAGGGCGTCGATCGGCATCTGCGCTTTAATGTGCATAGGGCGAGAAGCGCAATAGCATCGTCCGAACCGGCTCCGGCAGCGATCCGAAGGCTGCCCGGGCGGCAGGCTTCAACAGCCCCTCAACAACCCGCCCATGCACCTGCCCGAGTGGCGACAGCGGTACAAGCCGGCTCGCCACCGGCAACAAGCGATCCGTCCACTCGAGCTTGTACTCGTCTGCGGGAGGCCCGTGGTCGAAGGCCTGCAGTCCCTGCCCGGCGCACCATTCGACCATTTCGCAAAGCGCGACCTTGCCGGGGCGCTGCGCCTGACGATCGGGGCAAAACGCTCGCAGCGCGGTATAGAAGCGGTCCTTGTAAGCAAAGCCGGTTTCCACTGCGACCGGCTCCCCGCCGGAGCGCAGGACGCCCACGGTCGCGCCAATTCCCGGCGTGGTGAACAGCCTGCAGATCGCGTCGTCGAGCGCCTCGGTTCCCACCCGGCTGACGAGCTGGCGTTTCCTGATCCATTGCTTTTTCCAGCCGAGCGCCAGCCGCAGCAGGTCCGTGGGGACCGCTTCCGCGGCCAACACCTCGAAGCCATAGCCGCCTTTCCTCTGCAGCGCGCGGCGGTAGCGGCAGGCCACGCGATAGCCGGTGACCCGACCGCCATTGCCGCTGGGTAGTGGGCCGCCCGACCCAAGCGCGATCCACGGCGACGCCTGTGGGGCTCCGGCGATCGCGCCGATCTCGTCGAGCGCCGCTGCCAGCGCCGTCTCCTTGGGCACCCGGCGCAGCGCGACCAGGTCGACGCGGTATTGCCGGCGCAGCAATGCGAACCCCGCCCGGAGCCCCTCGCCGGTGACCGATGGCCCGACCGCGTCGGCATATTCGGCGAGCTGTTCGCCGAGCATGCGCGCGACCCGGCAGCCGCGCTCGCGAGCGATCGACAGGGGGAGCGAAAAGCTCGCGCCGTGCGGCTCGCAGCACGTCAGCAGCACCGGCTGACGTCCGATCGCCTTGTCGTAGGCGGAGGCGGCGCGCGCCCACGTCGCGGTCTGAAAGAACGCCAGGACGCCGGCGTCGAGACTGTCCCTCTCCCAAGCGAGGTGGGCGTCGTCGTCGCCCCAGGGCTCGCAGGCCCGCACGCCGGTAGCGCCGGCGGCGGCCGCATGTTCGTGACCGGCGGTGGCCAGGGAAGCAGCGGACAGAGTTCAGCCCCAGGAAATTCGACTCGTCTGCGGGAGACGCAAGCCAACCTCATGGAACAGCCGCAGCCGCACAAGCGGAAGCGCACGGCATGGTTATCCGCGCCGGCCGCCGTGCCCATTCAATAGACCTCCTCGTAAGCCTTGCAGATCTCGGCCTGGTCGCGGCCGTTCAGAAACGCAATCTCGCCCTGCTTGTGCTTGAGGTAGACGTCGGCGAAGTCGCTCGAAAACCACTCGGCCGTCCTGGGATTGGCGGCGAACCGGTCGAGCGCCTCCGGCAGGCTTTGCGGCAGACGGACATAGCCACGCGCCTCGAGCATATCGGGGGGAAGGACCGAGAGGTCTTCCCCGGTCGCTTGCGGCGTCGGCAGGTCGTCCTCGATCCCCTGCACGCCGGCATGGACGATGGCGGCGAGTTGCAGATGCGGGCTCGCAGCTGCATCCGCCGCCCGGTACTCGAAATTGAACTGCGCGGCTTTGTCGACGTCGCTGATGTCCGACACCGGGCAGATGCGGACGGATGCCTCTCTGTCGCGGAAGCCAAGGTTGTTGAAGGCGGCGCTCCAGCGATGCGGGGTGAGACGGAGATAGGAGATGACGCTCGGCGCCGTCAGGGCCACGATGCTGTCGAGGTGCTGCAGGATCCCGGCGACGAACTGGCCGGCCGGCTTGGACAGGCCCTGCGGGTCCTGCGGATCGTAGGCCGCCGGCCGGCCCTCGCGATCGCGAAAACTCAGATGGATGTGGACCCCGTTGCCCACGCCGGCCGGATCGCGGATCGGCGTGAACGTGGGCTGGCGCCCGAGGCGGTGGCCGACGGCACGCGCGCATTCGCGCACGATCACGGCATGGTCGGCGATCGCAACGCCTTGCTGCGGTCCCAGGGTGACCTCGAACTGTCCGGTTCCGAACTCCTTCATGAAAGTATCCGGTGCTAGGCCGGCTTGGCGCATCGCGGCGATCAGACTTTCGGCGAATGGGCGCTGTTCGCGGAAGCCGGCGAGCGAGAAAGCGTCGCCAAGCGGGCTGGTAACGTCCCGAAACTGGAACTCGTGCTCGAACGCGCCGACCAGCGTCAGGCCGGCAACTCTCTCCAGCCGGGCGAGCGCCGCCTTCAGGATCGATCGGGTGCAGAACGCCCAGGGCGTGCCGTCCGTGTGTTTTATATCCCCGAGCACGAATTCCTCCGCCGTGTCCTCTCCCTCCACAGGCAGGCGAACACGCGTCGACGGGTCGGGTATCAGCACGAGATCGCCGAGCGCACCGAACGGGCTTTCGGCGATGTTGTCGAAGCAGGTGATCTGGACATTGGTGGGCGTCCACCCAACGCCGCGCCGCAGCCGCTTGTCGAAGTCCGACGCCGGAAAGGCCTTGCCGCGCACCTTGCCGGCCAGGTCGCTGCAGCAGGCGACCACCATCTGCTCTCGCTTCATCCGTTCCCCGTATCGGTGGCCGAGCCAAGCGGCACCGCTTCACACAAATCGGCGCGTCGAGTGGCCGGATTGGCCGACCCATCCTCCCGAGTCAAACGGGTGAGACCGGTTGACTCTGCGCGGCTTGTTTCCTTCACTCGGGCGGCGGACCGGCTCGAACGTCAACGCCGCTCCTGGAGGTCCCAAGCACGACATGGCGGTGCTCGCGAAGACATCCGAAACGCTGCTTGGCAGGTCCGATCCCGAACCGGTCGAAATCGTCAACCGCGCCGGGCGGGCGAATTTCCTGCTCGTCTGCGAGCATGCCGGACGCCTGATCCCCGCGGCGCTCGGCGATCTCGGCGTCCCGCCGCCGGAGATGAGCCGGCACATCGCCAGCGATCTCGGCGCTGAAGGGCTCTCCCGAAAATTGTCCGCTCGCTTGGATGCGCCTCTCGTCATGCAGCGCTACAGCCGGCTGGTCATCGACTGCAACCGCCCGCTCGGCGCGCCGGACTGTATCCCGGAGACCAGCGACGGGACGGCGGTTCCGGCCAACTCCAGGCTACCGGAGGCGGAACGCCTTCGACGCTACCACGAGATCCATCGGCCGTTCCACGATGCGATCGGAGCAATGCTCGACGCCCGCCAGCGCGCGGGGCGGCGAACGATCCTGGTCGCGGTCCACAGCTTCACGCCACGGCTCGCCGGAATCGATCGTCCTTGGCTCCTCGGGCTCTTGCACAATCGCGATTCCCGCTTCGCGCGGCGCATGATGGACGCCGTCGTCCGCAACAATCCGCAGGTCGTGGCCGACCACAACCAGCCCTACACTGTTGACGATCTCTCGGATTTCACCATCCCTGTGCATGGCGAGCGCCGCAAGCTGCCGCACGTGCTCATCGAGGTCCGCAACGATCAGCTCGGCGACGAGCCGGGCCAGGAGCGTTGGGCGCATCTGCTCGCCGAGGCGCTTGAAACAGCCGCACGATCCACCGCCGGCGAAAGCCAGTTGCATGGCGTTTGACGCACCGAAAACCCGCGAACTCCCGCTGGAGCCGGAAACTTCGGCCCTGCTGTTTATCGACGTTCAGAATTTTTCGGTCCGCCGCGACGGCGGCGAATTCCGCGACGTGAGCGAGGCCGAGATCGCGGGGAGATACGCCTATTATTTCCATCGGCTGCAGACGGTGGCGATCCCCAACATGCAGAAGCTGCAGGCGGCCTTTCGGGAGGGCGGCATCGAGGTTCTCTACACGACCATCGAGGCGCTTACCAAGGACGGCCGGGACCGCAGCCTGGACTACAAGATCACCGGTTTCCTGGTGCCGAAGGGGTCGCGCGACGGCAAGGTGATCGACGAGATCGCGCCGGGAGACGACGAGATCGTCCTACCGAAGGGCTCGTCGAGCGTCTTCGTGTCCACCCACGTCGATTACCTGCTCCGCTGCCTCGGCGTCCGCCAGCTGGTGCTATCGGGCCTTCTCACGGACCAATGCGTGGAATCCGCCGTGCGGGACGCTTGCGACCTTGGCTATCTGGTGACGCTCGTGACCGACGCCTGCGCAACCTACAGCGCCGAGAGGCACGAGCAGAGCCTCAGGGCGATCAAGGGCTATTGCCGGCAGGTCACCACGGACGCTCTGATCGACGAGATTGCCGGCGAAAGCGGCCGGATGCGCCTGCAAGCCTGATGGAGCCAACCGCGCAGGAAAGAAAAGGGAGACGGGCATGAGAACTTCGACAACAGCTTTATTGGGCGTCCTGGCCGGCGTGCTTCTTGCCGGGAGCGCGGCGGTCGCCCAGGACGACAAGGTCATCTTCGGCGGCGCGCTGTCGTTGACCGGGGTGCAGGCGCCGCTCGACACCCCCGGCTTCAAGGGGGCCCAGGTCGCAATCAAGGTGCTGAACGACGGGGGTGGGCTGCTCGGCAAGCCGGTCGAGTTCGTCAACATCGACGGCAAGTCGGATCCCGTGACGGTAGCCAACGTTGCCGTCGAGCTGATCGACAACGGGGCGGATCTCATCGTCGCACCCTGCGACTTCGACTTCGGCGGCCCGGCAAGCCGGGCGGCGCAGGAAGCGGGTCTCGTCGGCGTCTCCACCTGCGCCTCCGATCCGCTCTACAGCTCCTGGACCCTCGGCGATAAGCAGTTCACGCTTTCTATGTGGAACACCACGATGGGGGCGGTCGCCGCGGACTTCGCCTTCAAGGAGCGCGGCTGGAAAACCGCCTATGTCGTCACCGACCAGTTCATCGCCTACACCAAATCGCTGTCGAAATATTTCATCGCGCAATTCAAGGCGAATGGCGGCGAAATCATCCTGGAAGATACCTACACCTTCGGCGACAACGACTTTTCCGCGCAGATCGCCAGGCTGCAGGCCCTCGGCAAAAAGCCTGACGTGATCTTCGTATCGTCATACGGCCAGGACATCGGCGTGATCATCCGCGCCCTTCGGGAGGTCGGCTACGATGCGCCCGTGCTCGGCGGCGACGCCTATGACGATCCCGCCATGCACCAGGCCCTTGGAGAAACGCTCGGCAACGACGTCTATTTCGTGACGCACACGGCCATGGTGCCCGAGGCGCACCCCGACATGCAAAAATTCATCGACCTTTACACCGAAATGCATGGCGGCCCGCCCGACAGCTCCTTTGTGGCGACCGGCTGGGACACGATCATGATGCTGGCGCAGGCCGTCGAGGCGGCCGGTTCGACGGACGGTGCGGCGGTCGCCAAGGCGCTGGAAGAGGGCGAGTTCAAGCTCCTCACCGGCGACCTCGACTACGGCACGGCGGAAGAGGGCCATGTTCCCAACAAGGCGGCCGTTATGATCGAGCTGAAGGGCGGCAAGCCGACCTTCCTCGGCTGGCGGCGGCCGGAATCCCTCCCGGCGCCTTAGGCGAGATCTGCCGCGGCGCCTGCCGCCCCCGGCATCCGCCGGATCAGCCGATGGCCCTTCGCTCGCTCGACGTCGTCGAGGCTTCCGTGTCGTTTTCGGGCCTGCGCGCGCTCGACCGCGTTTCGCTGTCGGTCGCCGCGGGGGAAATCCTCGGCCTGATAGGTCCGAACGGTTCGGGCAAGACGACTTTGGTCAACGCGATCACCGGCCAGGTGCGGCTCGCCGGCGGGCGCGTGCTGCTCGGCGGCGAGGAGATTTCTGGCCTGCCGCCGCCTGCCGTCGCGCTGAAGGGCGTCTCGCGGTCGTTCCAGATCGTGCGGCTCTTCAACAACATGACCGTCCGGGAGAATGTCGAAGCGTCCGCCTTGGCGCGGGGCGATCCGATGCGGAAGGCACGGCAGAAGGCCGACGCGCTCCTCGCCGAACTCGGCCTGGCGAGGCGCGCCGACGATCTCGGCTCCGCACTGAACTACGGCGACAAGCGCCGGGTCGAGATCGCCCGGGCGCTTGCGGCGGATCCGGCCTTTCTCCTGCTGGACGAGCCGGCGGCGGGAATGAACGAAGCGGAGTCCGGCGTCCTCCTGCAAATTCTCCGCGACCTGCCGCGCGCCCGCGGGCTCGGCCTGCTCATCATCGATCACGACATGGGCCTGATCATGCGGCTCTGCGACCGGCTGCACGTCCTCGCCTCCGGCCGCACCATTGCCGAGGGCGATGCTGAATCGGTGCGCCGCAACCCGGCAGTCGTTGAAGCCTATCTCGGCAGCTCGGCGGCGCATGCTTGAGGTCCACAACCTCGAAGTCCGCTACGGCGCCATCCGCGCCGTGCGCGACGTTTCGCTCTCGGTCGGCGAAGGCGAGCTGGTCGCGGTACTCGGCGCCAACGGCGCAGGCAAGTCCTCGGCCTTGATGTGCATCGCCGGCGCGTTGAGGCCGTCTGCCGGCTCCGTCAGGCTGGGCGGCGAGGACGCGACCGGCGCCCGGCCCGAGGCCATGGTGCGCCGCGGCATCGCCACCGTGCCGGAGACGCGGAACGTGTTCCCCGACCTCACGGTCGCGGAGAATCTGCGGCTCGGCGCCTATACGCGGCGCGGCGATCCGTCCGGCGTGGCCGAGGATCGCTCGCGCATGTTCGCCATATTCCCGCGCCTCGCCGAACGGGAGAACCAGCCGGCCGGGACACTCTCCGGCGGCGAGCAGCAGATGCTGGTGATTGCGCGCGCCCTGATGTCCCGCCCGCGCGTGCTGCTGCTCGACGAGCCGTCGCTCGGGCTCGCCCCGGCCATCGTCGACCAGATTTTTGACATGGTCGCGGAGCTGAAGCGATCCGGGTTGACGATCCTCCTGGTCGAGCAGAACGCCGCCAAGGCGCTGTCCGTCGCCGACCGCGCCTATGTCATGCGGCTCGGATTGGTGGCGGCGCACGGCACGGCTGCCGAGATCGGCGCCGCCACCGATCTGAACGCACTCTACCTCGGGCATTGAGCGCGTGACCTTCGCGGTGCAATTCCTCATCGATGTGCTCAGCCTCGGCGGCGCCTACGCCCTGATGGCGCTCGGCCTGGTGCTCGTCTTCGGCATCCTGCGGCTGGTGAATTTTGCCTATGGCGAGCTGATCATGGTCGCCGGCTACACGATGTTCCTGGTCGGCGGATCGGGGCTGCCGTGGCTCGTCATGGCGGCGGTGGCCGTCGTGATGGCGATGGCCGCCGCAGTTGCCACGGACTACGTCGCGTTCCGTCCGGTGCGCGCCAAATCGGTCACCGCCGTGCTGATCACGTCGTTCGCCTTCTCCACGCTGCTGCAGAACGCCGCGCTCCTTTTCATCTCGCCGCGGCCGCGGAATGTGCCGCTGCCGGCGCTCTTCTCGCAGACAATCGAGGTCGCCGGCGTGGTCACGCCGCTCCGCAACCTCATCACCATCGCGGCGGCGTTCGTGCTCCTCGCGCTCTTCGCCTGGCTGATGCGCACGACCATCCTCGGCATCGCCATGCGCGCGGCCGCCACGCACTTCACCATGGCGCGCATGCTCGGCGTTCCGGCGAACCTGATCATCTCGTCGGCCTTTGCGATCAGCGGCCTGCTGGCGGGCGTCGTCGGGCTGCTGTGGATCGGCCGGATCGGCACCGTCACTCCCGGCATCGGATTGGAGCCGCTGCTGATCGCCTTCATCGCCACGGTGATCGGCGGGATGCGCAGCCTTGCCGGGGCGGTGATCGGCGGCTTCGTGCTGGCGCTGATCGACACCGGGCTGAACTACACGCTGCCGCAGGATCTCTTGAAGTTCCGCGACGCCTTCACCTTCAGCCTGGTGATCCTCATCCTGCTCGTTCGGCCGGAAGGCCTGATGAAGGGCCCGGCGACGGGCCAGCGGACGTGAGGCGATGAGCCGTCACCTTCTCACCGTCGCCGTGCTGGCCGCGCTCGTCGTGGCGCTCTCGATCGGCGCCGAGCTCATCGGCATCCGCATCTACGACCGCATCGCCACCACGCTCTGCATCTCGCTCGTGCTCGTCCTCGGGCTGCAGGTGTTCATGGGCAATTCGGGCATTCTGTCGTTCGCCCATATCGGCTTCATGGGGATCGGCGCCTACACCTCCGCGGTGCTGACCATACCGGCGCAGATGAAGGGCATGGCGCTGCCCGACATCTATCCCTTCCTCGCAGACGTGGAGCTGTCGCCGTATCTCGCCATCGCGGCCGGCGGCCTGGTCGCCGCCGTGGTGGCGGCAGCCGTGTCGTATCCGCTGATGCGGCTGTCGGATTCGGCGGCCGTGATCACCTCCTTCGGGCTCCTCGTGGTGATCTATACGATTCTCACGCATTGGAGCGAGCTGACCAACGGGCCGCGCACCCTGTTCGGACTGCCGCGCGCGACCGACCTGCCGCTCGCCGCCATCGTGGCTCTGGGCGCGATCGTCGGAGCGCTGGCCTTCAAGGAATCGCGGACCGGCCGGCTGCTCCGCGCCAGCCGCGACGACGAGGTCGCCGCCGCGGCAATGGGTGCGCACATACCGAGCCTCCGCTGGCGGGCTTTCATTTTGGCGGCTCTCTTCGCCGGCATCGGCGGCGCGCTATGGGGTCACTTCATCACGTCGTTCTCGCCCAGGGCCTTCTATCTGAAGGAGACCTTCGTCATCCTCAGCATGCTGGTGATCGGCGGCGCCAACACGGTGACCGGCGCCGTCATCGGCGCCTTCATCGTCACCATCGTTTACGAGGGCCTGCGCGGCGTGGAAGCGAGCCTGAACGCGTCAGGCTATTTTGCCGACCAGGTCGTCGGCGTCACCGAGATCGTGCTGGCCCTGGCGATGATCGCCGTTCTCGTCTGGCGTCCGGGCGGTCTCTTCCCCTCGCGCGAGATCGGCACGCTGCTCGCCCGCCGCCGCACCGAGCACAAGGACCCGTTATGAACTGGAAGACCGCCCACCGATCCTTCTACTACGCCAATGCGGAAGACCCCGCGGACATCAGCCTCGACCCGAAGACCACGGCTCTGCTGGTCATCGACATCCAGGATATCTACCTCCAGCCGAAGGACACCCCGCAGGAGACGGCGCGCTGGCAGCCGTTTTACGACCGCATGCGCGGGACCGTCATTCCCAATACCGCCCGGCTGATCGCCGATGCGCGGGCCCGCGGCGTCGAGGTGATTTTTGCGCGCATCGCCTGCCACAAGCTGGACGGCCGCGACCGCTCGCTCAGCCAGAAAAAACCCGGCTTCAACTACCTGCTGATCCCGAAGGACAGCCCGGAGGGCAGGATCGTGCCCGAGCTCGCGCCGCAGGGCGACGAGATCGTCATGATCAAGACCACCGACAGCGCGCTCACCGGCACCAATCTCCGCCTGATCCTCCACAACATGGGCATCACGGACGTGGTCGTCGCCGGCATCTTCACCGACCAGTGCATTTCGTCTTCCGTGCGCAGCCTCTGCGACGAAAGCTTCGGAGTCGTCGTCGTGGAGGATTGCTGCGCTGCGGCGACGATGGACCTCCACGATCGCGAGCTGGAGATCATCAACATGATCTACTGCCACGTTGCGCAGCTCGACGAGGTCCTGTCTTTCTACGCCTGACCACGCCTGATCGGGCTGGCGGCGAGCGGCTCCGGGAGCCCCGGCACGGCAACCGAGCGGCTGAAGAGCGCTCCGTCCAGCTCGTGTGCGCCGCCGTCTTCCGCGGTGGTGACGTAAAGCGTGTCGAGCCTCGCGCCGCCCAGGCAGCAGCTCGTGACGTTGCGGACGGGAAGCTCCAGCACCTCCAGCAGCTCGCCCTCCGGGCTGAAGCGGGTGACGCGTCCGCCGCCGTAATGGGCGCAATAGATCGTTCCGGAGCTGTCCACGCACAGCCCGTCGGGAAGTCCGTCCGCCGCCTCGAACCGGGCAAACACGCGCGGCGCTGACAGGCGGCCGCTGGCGCGGTCGAGCTCGTAGACAAGGAGCCGTCGCCCCACCGAATCGCTGAAATACATCGACGCGCCATCCGGACTGAACGCCGGGCCGTTGCAGACGGCAAAACCGCTGTCGCCGACAATTGCGCGGCCGTCGGGTAGGAGCTGGTAGAGAATGGCGCGCGGCTCCCGCTCCCCAAGATCGTAGGTGCCGACCCAGTAGCGCCCGTCGCGGTCCACCTTGGCGTCGTTGTAGCCGATGCCGGGCCTGCCCTCGTTCGGATCGGCCCAGAACGTCAGCCGCTCCTCGTCTGGGTCGAAGAGATGAACGCCGCCGTCACGCGCCAGCAGCAGACTCCCATTCTGGCAGAACGCCAGCGAGCCGAGCGTGCCGCCCGCATGAAGCTTCCACTCGCGCAGGGCGCCGCTCGCCGGATCGTAGCGCCGGATGGTCGGGCCATAAAAATCGATCCAATAGAGCGCGGCCTCGCGCGGGTGCCACAGCGGGCTTTCGCCGAGCCGGTCGCGCGTTTCCCCGACGACCTCCCAATCCATGTTTTTCCCGTTTGCCGCCTCGCCGGGCCCGACCCGGGTTCCAAGCGCGGCCAAAGCTGCTCTACATTAGCAGCGGGCATGACGGAATTGGCAGGATTGAGCGGCGCTGACTTCGCGGTGCGGCTGAGCGGCGTCGGCAAGCGTTTCGGCCAGGTCGAAGCGGTGCTGCCGCTCGACCTCGCGATCCTGCGCGGCGATTTCCTCGCCATCCTCGGGCCTTCCGGCTGCGGCAAGACCACGCTCCTCAGGATGATCGGCGGCTTCATAGAGCCGAGCTCCGGCCGGATCGAGGTCAGCGGCCGTGACGTGACGCGGCTCGGTCCGGAAAAGCGGCCGACCAACATGGTCTTCCAGGGCTATGGCCTGTTCCCGCACATGAACGTCCGCCAGAACATCGCTTATGGGCTGAAGCTCAAGAAGCTGCCGAACGCGGACATCGACAAGCGGGTCGCCGCCGCGGTCGCGCTGGTGCGGCTGGAAGCGCAGGTGGAGCGTTCGATCGCGGAGCTCTCCGGCGGCCAGCAGCAGCGGGTCGCTCTCGCCAGGGCACTGGTGATGGAACCCGAGGTTCTGCTCCTCGACGAGCCGCTGGCGGCGCTCGATCTGAAGCTGCGGCAGGCCATGCAGGAAGAGCTCCGCCGCATCCACCGGAGCGTCGGCGGCACTTTCGTCTTCGTCACCCACGACCAAAGCGAGGCGCTGGCGCTCGCCAACCGCATCGCGGTGATGAATGCCGGCCGGATCGAGCAGATCGGCACGCCGGAAGAAATCTACTTCGCGCCGGCCAGCCGCTTTGTCGCGACGTTCATCGGCGAGGCCAATTTGCTGGCCGGCGAGCGGCGCAACAATGTGCTCGCAAGCCGCGCCGGCATCGCCTGTCCCGCACCTGGGCCGGACGG
This sequence comes from uncultured Alphaproteobacteria bacterium, assembly GCA_963846475.1. Lineage (GTDB taxonomy): Bacteria > Pseudomonadota > Alphaproteobacteria > Rhizobiales > Afifellaceae > DASWJZ01. Next base: position 2,996,900 of record CAWJVZ010000004.1, read on the forward strand.
GCCGGCGCTGATGATCGTCCGGCCCGAGGCGGTCCGCCGCATCCCTGCGCCCGGCGCTGCCGAGTTTTCGGTGAAAGGCCGCGTCGAGGAGGTGGTCTTCCTCGGCAGCCACGTGAAATACGTGCTCGTCCTGGCGAGCGGCGAGCGGCTGATCGCCCACGATGCGGCCGAGGGGCCGCGTGCCGCGCCCGGCAGCGAAATGCTGGCCGGCTGGAACAGCTCGGCGCACCGCATTATCGACGACCGGTAAACTAGACTAGAACGGCGGCTCCGCGCAAAGTGCGGCCTCCTTTGTCAAGCGCACCAGTGTTTCTTCCAACTTGGCGAAGGGGTTGAGCCGTGAAGGCGCTCGCGTAGGCTTGCTGAGCTTCTTCTATGGCCGAATCCCGAGACTGCAATTTATCCTAGCCATCTGAGCATCGACGCTTTCTGGAGCGCCCCAGTACCTGATCGACTCAATTCGTTGTGGCTTTCCGAATATGTCCACAAAATCAGCCGAAACAAGTACCTCCATCCGCATTTGCTGCGCCTTAATCATTGCTAGTTGCTCCTCGGAGAACTCAAATTCATCAAGCTCAAGGTAAACGTTGTTAATGGACGCATTTGAAAGGACATGTGGCACGTTCTTAGTGCCGCTCACTGTGAGTACCACTTGATCTGCCGGAAGCCTGGTGAACCGCACCGATGTATAGATTTGCAGCTCAAAGGCAGGGGAGTGTCCGGTGTTTTGCAAAGAGCCGAAAAGCTGAGGCCGAGTTTTGTGAACCATGTCTCTGAGGATGCCGCCACGCAAGTCGATGCCGATATACGCTCGGGCCTCTGCCTCCCCGATGCGTCGCGTCTCTTCAACGCCAGCTTCCGCAGCCTTAGTTGCCCTTTTCGCTTCATCAACCGCATCGCGAGCAGCAACGGCAGCAGTTCGCGTGTAGAGCAGCGTTCGCCAGATCAGGAATATTCCCAGGAGAGTGAGCCAAGTTTGGGCGAAGACCGTCCAGAACATCCATTTGGCCCATTTCGCCATGCGCTCCTGTGCATCAACATCGCGCTTAGCGCGATCTGCTTCATCGGCGGGGGTCCCCTTGACGTTCGCGGCTTCCAACGCGGCGGCGATGCGTTGGAGAAGGTCTTGGACGGAAGGCGGCGGAGCTGGTTGGTTGCTCTGTGGCTGGGCTTGGCCTTCTGTGGTGCTTGGATCGCCGCGGTCCTCCACACGTCCTGGTTGAGCCAAAGCGCCGCCAGCGAGAAAACAAATCAAAGTGGCTCCGGCCAGGCGCTTGAGCATCGGATCAGCTCCCCAGCCGAATCCTAGCGGCACTCTCGCGCGGACTCCACAAGCGCCTGCTAGATAAGGCCGGCAAAAGCGGCTTCAGGCGCCGACGCGGCGTCCCGCCGTCGCGCCGCCGTCGACGATAAGGAGATCCCCGGTCATGTAGGCGGCCCGCGGCGAGGCGGCGAAGGCGATCGTCTCGGCGATCTCCGCCGCCGTCGCCACGCGGCGCAGCATCGTGGCGTCGGCCCAGCTCAGCCGCGCCGCCTCCGGATCGGCGGTTGCTGCCAGCGCCTCGTGCATCATGTCGGTCTCGACGGGACCCGGGCAGACCGCGATGGCGCGCACATCCGGCGCCAGCTCCACCGCGAGCGCCCGCGTGAGGCCGATCAGCGCCCCCTTAGAGGCGCAATAGGCGGCGTGGCCGGAATAGCCGAGGAGGGCCGCGTCCGAAGCGACGTTGACGATGACGCCCTTCCGGCGACGGAGCCCTGCCAGCAGCGCCTGCGACAGCGTCCAGGCGGCGGTCAGGTTCACGGCCATCGTGACGTCCCATTGCTCTTCCGTGACGCCTGCGATCGGGCCGGTGACGAGGATGCCGGCGCAGTTGACGAGGACATCGACCTTGCCGGCCTCGGCAGCGATACGGCGGCACTCCGAGCGGTCGGCGAGATCGCCGCCGACCGCCAGTTTCCCGCCGGCCGCCGCGGCGGCTCGCCGCGCTTCCGCCTCGTTGCGGCCGTGCCAGATAACTTCGCCACCGCGAGCATGGATGAGCTCCGCCGTCGCCCGCCCGATCCCGCGCGTCGACCCGGTGACGAGGATGCGCTTTCCGGAAAAGTCGCCCCCGGCCATGCGGCTAGAGCCGCCCGGCACTGCTGCCGCCGTCTAGCGCGATAGACGCGCCGGTCATGAAAGCGGCGGCCGGCGAGGCGAGGCAGACGACAAAATCCGCCACCTCCTCCGGCGAGGCGAGGCGGCCGAGCGGATGATACGCCTCGAAGGCGCGGTAATAGGCGTTCGCGTCTCCGCTTGCCGCGGCGCAGTCGCGCATCAGCTCGGTGTCCATCGTGCCGGGGCAAAGCGCGTTCACCTGGACGCCCGTCCCCGCCAGCTCGATCGCCAGCGCGCGCGTCAGCGCGACCACTCCGTGCTTGGCCGCCACATAGGCGACGTTGTTGGCGATCGCCTGCAGGCCGAGTTCGGAGGCGATGTTGACAACCGCGCCGCGGCTCGCCTGCAGGAGCGGCAGCGCCGCCTGCACCGTGAAGAAGCTCGCCTTCAGGACGACCGCCAGGTGGCGATCCCAATGCTCGTCGTCGGTCTCCCCGACCGGCTTCTCGACATTCACGGCGGCGTTGTTGACCAGGATATTCAGCCGCCCGTGGACGGAAGCGGCCTCCACCGCCCGGCGTGCGCCGGCGGCGTCGACGAGATCGGCCGGCGCCGGGATCAGCCGGTCGCCGCCGCCGATCCCTGCGATTGCCGCTTCGACGGCGTCTCGGGTGCGGTCGTTGACCGCAACGATCGCTCCGGCGGCATGCAGTGCCCGTGCGATGGCGAAGCCGAGCCCTCGTCCGGCCCCGGTGACCAGCGCGACCTTGCCGGAAAAATCCAAGATCATCCGCGGTAGCGGCTCAGCCGCAGCGCGATGATCGTCGAGCCGATGCTGAGCAGGATCAGCAGCGCCGCCATGGCGTTGATGGTCGGGTCGAGCGACGTGCGGACCAGCCCCCAGACGAGGGTCGGCAGCGTATTGCCGCCGCCGATCGTGAAGAAGGTGATGACGAAATCGTCGAGCGAGACGGAAAGCGCCACCAGCCCGGCGCCGATGATCGTCGGCTGGATGATCGGCAGCATGATCGTGCGGAATGCCGTCAGCGGCGACGCCCCGAGGTCGCGGGCGCACTCCATGACGGCCCAGTCGAAGCTCGCCAGGCGGGCATAGACGATCAGGATGACGAAGGGCTGCGCGATGACCAGATGCCCCAGGATCACCGTGCCGAGACTGAGCGGAAGATCGAGCAGGCGCACGAAATAGCAGATGAGCGCGATTCCGAGGATGAGCGCCGGCAGCATCATCGGAACGCTCAGCACGCTGATGATCGCGGCGGCGCGCGGCGGGCTCATCCTGGCGAGCGCCAGCGCCGCCGACGTGCCGATGAGGATCGAGGCGCCCGCCGTCGTGAACGCGACGATCAGGCTGTTCTGCAGCGCCGGCCAGAAGGAGCTGTTGGCGAACAGCTTTCGATACCAGTCGAAGGTGAGGCCGGTCAGCGGCAGGCTGGTCAGCGCCGACTGGTTGAAGCTGAACAGCACGACCAGGAAGAGCGGCGTCACCATGAAGGCGACGACCAGGAGCGTGAAGCCCCGCCAGAAAAGAGCGGCGACGAAACCGCCGCTCATGGTTTCAGCCATTGCCGGAGCATGCCGCGGAAGGCCAGCACGACCGCCAGCGAGGTGGCCATTGTTGTGAACGCCATGGCGCTGCCCATCGGCCAGTTGAAGCCGAGCGAGAACTGCGTCTCGATGAACTGGCCCATCATCGCCGCGCCGCCGCCGACGAAGCGCGGCGTCACGTAGTCGCCGGCCGAGATCAGGAAGGTGAACATGAAGGCGACGACGATGCCGCGCTCGCATTGCGGCAGGACGATCTTGCGCATTGTCGTCCACGGCCCGGCGCCGAGATCGCGCGACGCCTCCAGCGTGGCGTCGCGGATGGAGCGCATGCTGCCGTAGATCGGCAGGACGGCGAAGGGCAGCAGGAAATAGGTCAGCGTGATCACGACGCCGTTGGCGTTGTAGATGAACACGCTGAGCGGCTCGTCGATCAGGCCGAGATTGATCAGCGCCAGATTGAGAATTCCGTCACGCCCCAAAATGCTCTTCCAGGCATATATCTTCACGAGGTAGCCGCCGAACAGAGTGATCAGCGTCAGGAAGAGGAGAGGATTGGCCCAGCGGCCGGCGCGAAAGCGGATGACATAGGCGAATGCGAACGCCAGCAATGTCGTCGCCAGGCTGATCCCGAGGGCGATGAGCAACGTAATCGCCAGCGTATCGCCGTAGTCGGTCCAGGTGGCGGCATAGTTCCGCAGCGTGAAATCCGGGCGCATGATGCGCGCCCGCACCGACCAGAAGCTGATGACGAAGAAGTAGGCGAGCGGCACGGCGAACAGGCCGACGAAGATCAGGCCTGCCGGAGCAAGCGGCCATAGACCGGGCCCACCCCGCCGGATGGGCCGGGCTTCCGCGTCAGCCGCCATAGGTCGTCGGAGGCCCGATCAGGCCTTCAGCAGGCGCTGGTACTCCGCCAGGAAATCGTCGTAGGTCGCGGTGACGCCGTCGTCCTCCGTCGGCGGCACCGGCTGCAGCCGCGCCTTCGTCATGAACGTGTCGAGATCGTCGTAATTATAGGATTGCCGCAGCTCCTCCGGCAAAGTCGGCACCGCCTGCAAATTGGTGATGCCGGCGCTCTGCTCGACGGCAAAGATCTTCTGCGGCTCGGGCGAGACGATGTGGTTGATCATCTTGTAGCTGAGCTCGGGATGCGGCGCGTCCTTGGGGATGCACAGGCAATCCATGAACATCCCCGTCCCCTCCTTGGGGATCGTGTAGGCGATCGTCTTGCCCTTCTGCTTCGCCCAGACCGCCACCGCTTCCCAGCCGATCGCGCTGACGGTGACTTCGTTGCGGGCAAAGGCGTCGGCCATATCGCCGTAGGTGGCGAAGAAGGCCCGCGCATGGTTCTTCTTGATCTCGATCAGCTTGTCGATGACTTTTGCGATCTCCTCCTTGGTGAGGATCGTGCCGACCGGCTTGCCGGTCACCGCGGTCCCCCAGATCAGAAGGTTGCCGAGCGGGTCGTCGACCATCGCGACCTTGCCCTTGTGCTCCGGCTTCATGATGTCGAACCAGCTCTCCGGCGGAGTCGCGACGACCGCGGGGTCGTACATGAGCGGCAGCGACCCCCAGTTCCACGGCACGCCGTAAAGCTCCCCCTGGTAGCGGATCGCCTCCTGCGAGGTGAACTGCGCGATCAGCTCGTCGAACTGCTCGATCTTGCTCGGATCGAGCGGCTCCAGCAGCCCCGCCTCCGCCATCAGCGGCAGGTAGCCGAAATACATGGTGATGAGGTCGGTGCGGCCGATGCCGCCGGCCTGCAGCTTGGTGATGATCTCCTCGTTGGAGGAGATGAACGTCGGCTGGAAATCGATATCGTTGTCGCTGAGGAACGTGCCGGCCAGGATCGGCGTCTCGTAGCCCTGCCAGCCCATCCAGGTCATCGTGGTGGCCGCCTGCGCCGGCCGCGGCGTCAGGCCGATCGCCGCCATGCCGCCCAACGCGGCGCCGCCCTGCAGGAGGCGCCGGCGCGACAGCGCGGCGCGCTGGGACAGATGAACCGATGCCGGCAGAGATTGCGACTGGGCGCCCATGATGTCCTCCCGGGCCGATCGTGCTGCGTTCTTGGAGATCGATCTGGCCTCTCGAGTGTATTGTCGCCCGCGAAAACACCGAGGGCAAGATCGCGCTGCCCTCCGGCCCCGGCCTCCGGCGGGCCGCGCATCCTGGCCGCACCGGCCAAGCCCTGTTCCAGGCGGCCTGTCAGCAGGTCTGGTCGGTGACGACGTAGGTGCAGGCCGCGCACGCCGCCGCCCTGCGCTGGTGGAACCAGCGGCAGGTGGCGCGTATGGCGCAAGGACGCAGGCCGGCCGTGTCCTCGGCAGAGACCTTCACCTCCTGCTCCAGCACCGCAATGACGCGATCGATGACGCCGCAGCCTTTTCCCGTCCATTGCCGGCAGGCGCTCTCGACGCAGCGATTGGCGAAGCGGAACCGGCGCTCGGGCGACCGGCCCGCCGCTGCGGTCTTGACGAAGCTCTCGTCGATGACCAGCGGCGTGCGCAGCGGCGCAACCCGGCCGTCTCGATCGACGATCCCGAGAAGTGTGGCGCCCGGCTCGCACCGGGCGCTCGGGCAGCTCAGCGCCTCGCCGGCTGCCGACGCGGCTGACGGCGCCTCGGACACGGGCGGCCGCCCGCTATTGCCGCATGAAGCCGCCGATCCGCTTCTCCACGTCGTTGAACTGGTCGCGGATGTTGGGGCCGAACTCGCGCAGGATGATGCCCCACCATTCGCGCGGAAACCGGACCACGTAGTCGCCGCCTACGTCGATGGTCGCGAGCTCCTCCAGCACGGCCTTCTGGATCCTGCCGTTGAGGCGATTGGAAACCTCGTCGGCGACTTTGAGATCGCCGAGGTCTACGACGAATCGATTGGCTGCCATGATGCCTCCCCGTTGCTGACGGCTCGGGTTCACCCCAAGCTGCACCGGCGGAGGCAACCACGGATTCCGGCCGGCGGGGGATTTCCCTGCCGATCTGATAATCAACAGCTTGACGGCATCGGGCGGCTTTTCGGCAAATGCGGAATTTCGACATCGCCAAAGCCTCGACGGCTCAGCCCGGGTCGCTGCGAACAGGCAAGCGCCTCCGAAATCGTATGGGGTTGTTCAACTATAGCAGCGGAACCGGCGTGAGAATTAACGATCTCTCGGGTAAATTGTCCGTCCCGACAGTTTGGCCTGCCCGCCGCGGCATTACCAAAGGGCAGCGCGGCATGAGGTGACGCAAGAGATGGTGCAGATCATCGATCGCAAGCCCCACTTCATCCCCGAGGCGGATGTCGTGTTCTTCGCCGTGTCCAAACCGCCCGCCGAAGGCGATGCCGCGATTGCGGAGTGGCGGTGCTCGGCCCATGCCGGCCCGATCGTGCGCGGGCAGGTGGGAACGCGAGGCGCCAGGAAAGACGCGCCATCCGCCTTTGCCGAGGCGGTGTCCTTCGCCCGCCAGCAGCAGATCGAATTCATGGTCGTCGAAGACCCCGAAAACCTGTTTCCGCCGGAACAGCGCCTCCAGGCCATCGCCGTCCCGCAACCCGGCCTGACGCCGGACGTTCCGCCGGAGCCGCGCCGCGAAGAGGAGGACGGCCCGCGCGAAGCGCGTCTCAGGATCTTGGCGGCCCGGCAGGGCCTCTATCTCGGCAATGCGCGCAGCCGCGATCCGCTTGCCGCCGACTATGGCCGCTACGTCCTGTTTGCCGATCCCGGCCGGGCCGTCGCGCCTCTCGGCGCGACCGCCGGGACGCGCGATCCGGTCGATATCGCCGGGGCCGGCTACCAGGGCACGCTCGACGAGATCGAGGCTTTCCTGATCCGCGGCGAAGAGCAGAGGGCCGCCGCCGCGCCCGCCGCCCTGTCCGACTACGTTCAGTCTTAACCGAGGTTCGCCGGCGGAGCTCACACGAACGGGACGGCAAAGGCCGAACGGTTTTGCCCCTGCCAGGGGTCGCGTGAGCCGGGCGGCGGCATTCCGCGCGTGCAGATCATCTCGACAGAGGCGTCCGGCTTGCAGCCGGTCCCCTCGACGTAACCGAGGAGAGGTTGTCGATTCCACTCACCTCCCTGCTCACGGGTGGTGAAAAGCAAAAACCGCGCTATTTTCCGAGTTCGCCATCAGAACGCGCAAAAAAACTTTTGGAGGAATCGGTATGAAGCACGCACTCGTCGGAATCACGCTGGCCGTGGCGCTCGCCGCGCCGGCGCACGCCGTCACCTTGAAAGCGTCGCACCAATGGCCGGGCGGCCAAGGCGACGTCCGCGACGAGATGGTGCAGATTCTCGCCCGCGAGGTGGAGAAGGCCGACGTCGACCTGGAGATCCGCGTCTATCCCGGTGCCTCGCTGTTCAAGCCCAACGACCAGTGGGGCGCGCTGACCAAGGGCCAGCTCGACATCGCCGCCTTCCCGCTCGACTATGCTTCCGGCCGCGTCCCGCAATTTTCCGCGACGCTGATGCCGGGCCTCGTCCGCAACCATGAGCGGGCCATGCGCATGAACGATTCGGAGTTCATGGCCGACATCAAGAAGCTGATCGAGGAGAACGGCGTCATCGTGCTCGCCGATGCTTGGCTGGCCGGCGCCTTCGCCTCCAAGGAAGGCTGCATCACCTCGCCCGACACGATGAAGGGCCAGGTGACCCGCGCCGCCGGACCGGCCTTCGAGCAGATGCTGGTTGGGGCCGGGGCCTCGATCTCCTCGATGCCGTCCTCGGAGATCTATACCGGCATGCAGACGGGCGTGCTGGACGCGACCAACACCTCGTCCGGCTCGTTCGTGTCGTACCGGCTCTACGAGCAGGTGAAGTGCCTGACGGCGCCCGGCGAGAACGCGCTGTGGTTCATGTACGAGCCGATCCTCATGTCGAAAGAGAGCTGGGAGAAGCTCAACAAGGAGCAGCAGGACGCGCTCATGGCCGCAGCCCAGAAGGCGGAGGACTATTTCGCCGCCGAGGCCGCCAAGCTGGACGAGGAGATGATCAAGACCTTCAAGGACGCCGGTGTCGAGGTCGTCGAGATGTCTCCGGAGGATTACGACGCCTGGCTGAAGATCGCCCAGGAGACCGCCTACAAGGAATTCGCCAACGTGCCCGGCGGCGCGGAGCTCATCGAGAAGGCGCTCGCCGTCGAGTAACGCCTCGTCCCGCCGCCGCCCCGCGGCGGGACCCCCCTTGAAGCAGCCCGTCGTCTGAAGGGACCGGCCATGGCCGCCTTTGCCCGTGTGGTCACCGCGCTCAGCCGCGCCTGCGGGATCTTCGCCATGCTGCTCCTGGCCGCCTCCGTGCTGGTCGTCTGCCACATGGTCATCGTCCGCTACGTGCTGGGCTGGTCCACCATCTGGCAGACGGAATTTTCGGTTTACGCGGTGGTGGCTTCGACCTTCATCGGCAGCCCCTACGTGCTGTTGCACCGCGGCCATGTGAGCATCGACCTCCTGCCCAAGGCGGCGGGCCCGCGCAGCCGCTATTTGTTGGAGCTCCTCGCCGGGCTGGTGAGCCTCGCCTTCTGCGCCATCCTCGCCTGGTCGGGCTGGCACCACTTTTACGAGGCCTGGTCGGCAGGCTGGAGAACCGAGTCGGTGTGGGCGCTGCCGCTGTGGATCCCGCTGCTGCCGCTGCCGCTCGGCATCGGCATTCTGTGCCTGCAATATTTGGTCGAGCTCTGGCGGCTGAACCGGGAGGGCGACGACCCGGCGCTGGCGCCCGGCGCCGAAATCGCGGTGGGAGACTGAAGTGGAGCCGACCAGCGCCGGTCTCCTTGTGCTCGGCGGCCTCCTCGCCTTGCTGGCGATCGGCATGCCGATCGCCTTCGCGCTCGGCGCCGTTTCCGTCGCCGCGCTGCTCCTGACCGAAGGCCTTGGCTCGCTCGACATCTTGGGCGAGACGTTTTTCGCCGGGCTGGCGAGCTTCAGCCTCGTCTCCATCCCGATGTTCATCCTGATGGGCGCCGCCGTCGCCTCCTCGCCCGCCGGCAAGGACCTTTACGTCGCGCTCGACCGCTGGCTGAACCGCGTGCCCGGCGGGCTGGTCCTCTCCAACCTCGGCGCCTGCTCCATCTTCGCCGCCCTCTCCGGCTCCTCGCCCGCCACCTGCGCGGCGATCGGCAAGATGGGCATCCCCGAGATGGTGCAGCGCGGCTATCCCAAGGAAATCGCCGCCGGCTCCATCGCCGCCGGCGGCACGCTCGGCATCCTGATCCCGCCGTCGATCACCATGATCGTCTACGGCATCGCCACGGAGACCTCGATCGGCCGCCTGTTCATGGCCGGCATCGTGCCGGGCATCATGCTGACGGCGATGTTCATGATCTGGACGCTGATCGACTGCAAGCGCCGCGGCTTCGCCTTCTCCGAATTCACCGGCCGCTATTCGATGCGGCAGAAATTCACCGCGCTGCCGCGCGTCATCCCCTTCCTCCTCATCATCGCCGGCGTGCTCTACGTGCTCTACGGCGGCATCGCCACGCCGTCGGAAGCGGCGGGCGCCGGGGCGCTCCTCTGCCTCGTCCTCGTCGTCGTCATCTACCGCATGTGGCGGGCCGGCCCGATCGTCGCGATGTTCCGCGAATCGCTCCGCGAATCCGTGATGATCATGATGATCATCGCCGCTTCCGAGCTCTTCGCCTTCACCCTCTCCCTCCTCTTCGTCACCCAGACCATCGCCGCCTGGATCGGCGATCTGGAGGTGAACCGCTGGGTGCTGATGGGGATGGTCAACCTGTTCCTCCTCTTCGCCGGCTGTTTTTTGCCGCCCGTCGCGGTGATCCTGATGACCGCGCCGGTGCTGCTGCCGATCATCCTCCAGGCCGGCTTCGACCCCTATTGGTTCGCCGTCATCCTCACCATCAACATGGAGATCGGGCTGATCACCCCGCCCGTCGGCCTGAACCTCTACGTCATCAGCGCCATCGCGCCGGACATCACTTTGGGCCAGATCCTGCGCGGCTCGCTCCCCTACGTGCTCCTGATGATGCTCGCCATAATCATCCTGTGCATTTTTCCGGCCATCGCCACCTGGCTGCCCGACGCAATGATGGGGGCGGCGGTCTAAGCCAGGCGCCTGGCGCGGAATCCGCGTCGTGCGGCGAAGACGAGGTGCCCGATTTCCTGCTTCTGAAGGTCGGCGCTCTGATCCGCGGCGAAGAACAGGCCCGGGCGGACGGCGGCGGGCCAGCACGCCGCGTTCATTCATCCGGTACCCAGTAATCGAAATAAAGGTTCTGGCCTGTCGAGCCTCGCGCGCGCTTGACGAACCTGTTCCAGTCGCCCGCATCGGAGCCTCTGGGGCGCTTCATCTGGTCGAAGTCGATGTCGGACTGAAAGACGCGGCCGGCGGCCTTCTGGTCGAGCGCGCGGCGAATGGCCTTGAGCGGGTGTTGCCAGCCGTCGGGTGATCTTTTCGTTACCTGCGCATAGGCCCAAGGCTCGTTGGCCGGAATTGCCGCCACGAACTCGCCCGCGAACTCGCCCTGCCCGAGCCAGTCGAGATTGGCATAGTTGCTGTCTGCCTCGCCTTTCAGCGTGGCGTTGTGGCTGCCGTGATGGCCGACTTTATAGAAGACCGTGCGCGCCAGCAGCTCCTTCACGCTGATCTCGGCGCCGCCGCCGAGCGGAATGGGCTGGTCGGTCCATGAGATCCAATTGCCGTATTGCGCGTCGCCGGGGAAGAGAAGCACTTTCCCGGTCTCTCCAAGCTCGATGGCGATGACGGCGCTGGAATTGTTGACCTCGACATTGATCTTGCGGGCGAACCATTCCGCCGCGAAAAGCCAGTCCATATCGACCCGGCGCCAGTCGTCCTGCGGGACCGTCTGCGGATCCTCCGGATAGAAATAGTCGAAAAAACTCGCCGAGGCTGCCCACGACGCGGCATCGCGCGTCAGCTCCTTGTTGCCGGCGAACGGCCGGAACGGATCGGCGGCGGAGGCGCCCCAAAGGCCCGCAGCACCGAACAAGCCGTCGAGCGCGCCGCCGAACGAAAAGCTCAGGCCATGCCCCGGCTTCTGGTAGAGGCGCTCCGTGGATTCCTCGCCAGTCGGCTCGTCAAGGTTGAGATCGGGGCGCGAGCGGGGCGGCCCGAGCGCATAAACCCGCACCCGGGGCACGTCGGGGATCTCATGCGGCTCCTCGTGCGGGCGAAAGTATTTGCGCTCGCCGATCTTCTTCACCCGTGCGAAGACATATTCCATCGCGGCGGCAACGCTCTTGCTGGATATCGTCGCCTTGCTATTCACCGCGCTCGCGTCATTGCGGGCGGCCGCTTCGGCGGCTCCGAACCCTTCGAAGGCGAGGAGATCGTCGATCTCTTCCGCGAGCCCTGCCTCGTCGAGCGACAAGGCAAGCCGGCTGCGCGCCTCCATCAAATTATGCACCGCCTTCTTGTGCGCCTCGCGGATCTCGCTCGCCAGTTTGTCCTTGCGGTCTGCCGTCCAGCCGAACCACAGCGTATCCACCTTGAAAGCGTCGAACAGCAGCTTGCCGTCGAGCTTGGCCAGAAACATGTTCACGTGGTCCTGGTGCTCGTGGGTGACCATCAGGACATGGAGATGCGCGCCAGTCGCCTCCTTGATGTCGGCGATGACCGCCTCGATCGGCTCTTTGATTTCCGAGCCCGGTTTGAAACCGCAGTCGATCAGCAGGTAGAACGGCTCGCCGTTCGCCTGCCGCATCGTTAGGAGGAAGCAATCTCCGTGGCCCTGGCGATACATCCGGATCTTGACGCCGTTCTTCGGAGCTTCGATCCGGGCCATGGAACCTGTCCTCAGTGACGGTGGACGGCGGCGAACTGATTGGTCAGGAGGTGCGGCCCGATCGGACCGGTGAAGGCGTCGAGCTCGTCGATGCCGCGCCCGAGCAGGAAATTCCGCACCTTCGCCATCTCCGCGTCGTCGGTGACGTCGCCCCTGGTCTTGGCCATCCAACGGACGCGCTGGGTGCGCTGGTTCACCGTGAGCGTGCAGCCCCGCCGGAACCAGAAATCGCAGTCCCTGCCCTTCTTCTTGCCGCTGTCGGCGCGCTGCTGTTCGTCGAGGTCAAAGAAGCCGCGCCGCCGCTGCGTGACCTCGATCACCAGGTCGGGCAGGAGATTCGTCTTGCTGCCGCGCCGCAACGCGGTGCGGACGGAGTGAACCTCGAACGCCGGCTCGCCGCGGTCGTTGCGCGCCACGCTCTTCGGTGCCCGCCGGTCGGTGACGATGCCGGCCTCGGCGAGGAGCTTGCGTCCGCCCTCGCTGCTAAGCCAGGCGTGGACGTGCCTGGCATTCGTGCGTATCGCCTCGAAGGCGAGCGCCCGCTCCGTCTCGTTGTCCCATTCCAGCGACACCTTCGCGAGCGACTCGTCATCCGCAGCAAGCTCCGTCGGACTCGGCAGGAGCAGCGCTTCCAGCGAGAGGTTGCGGAGCCTCCCCGGGCGGATTCCGTAGAGCGAAAAGGCCTGCAGGACGGCAGTCCGGTAATTGTGCTCGTCCTCCGGATAGAGGTCGTAGTCCGACGTGATCACCGCGCGGAGATAATCGCCGAAGGTGACGTCGACCGGCGGGCAATAATCGAGCGCCCGGATGCACATTTCCAGGATGTGCTTTGCCGATTTGGCGGCTTCGTCGGCCAGCCGGTTGACGAGATCGGGATGGAGCTCGCCGGCCGGTAGTACGCCCGTACCCTGGGAGGCGATGCGCAGGAGATCCACGACCCGCGACTTGTATATTTTGAGGAATGCCTCGAATACGGCGGCGACCAGCACGGCGCCGCGGTCGTGTGGCTCCATGGCCGATTCCAGGAACGACGGGTTCGGCCGATAGCGATGCCAGCGGCCCTTCTTGTCGGTGTAGCCGAGCGCGTCGCGGAGCGCCTGCCCGCGCTTGGTCGCACGGCCGAACTGCTGCGCCAGCTGCCCCAGGATGTTCTGCTGCTCCAAGTCGCCGCGCGTCTTGGCGATCTGGTCGCGCAAGACTTCCGCGTTGGCGAAGTGCTGGAAGATGGCGACGATATCGGAGAATCCCTCGTGGAAGGCCAGCACGTCGATGTTGGTGGGCTCGGAGAAGCGCTCGTGCAGGCCGTCGAGGAGAGCGTGCGTCACCTCATGGGCGATCACGTCGTGCGACAGGCAGGTGAACACCGTGGTGCCGGGGACGACGTCCGGTGCCCCCTGCGGCGCGGGAAAGTAGCCGAACAGGATCGCCACCTTGGCGGGGTTGTAATAGGCGTTCGCCTCCCTGAGCGCGTGCGGATAGATGCGCAGGCGCTCGACGAATACTTTTTCGCCGCCCTGCCAGCGCGGCGCCCAGAGCGCGGCGCGGCCGAGCGCCCGCTCGAAATGGTCGATGGTCTTCATGGCGACGGCGTAGACCATCTGCTGGTGGAATTGCGGATTGAGTTCCGAGGGCGTGAGGCCTTCGGTGGCCAGCACGTTCACAGCGTTGAGGTCGACAGGCGCGTAGAAGCAGCCGCTGGCCGGGTCGTGGTCGACCACCTCCAGATACTTGCCGACCGGGCCGACCATCCGCTTCGGATGCAGCACGCCTTGGATACGCGGATTGTCCTCCCACGGAATTGCCAGCGTCAGCTCGTTCAGCTCCGCGGTTTCGTGCGCCGCTGCGAGACTCGGGTCGACGGCATAGACCCGCAGCCGGCGGACGTTCGGCCGGCGATCCCCTCCCATGATGCGCCTCCACGCTGCCGGAGCGGCTTAGCACAATCGGCGCGCAGCGGAAGAGGTGCTTCAAGAGGCGCCGCTCCTCATATCGATTCTGCAGGCCGGCTTCGACACCTATCGGTTCGCCGTCATCCTCACCATCGACATGGAGATCGGGCTGATCACCCCGCCGGTCGGCCTGAACCTCTACGTCATCAGCGCCATCGCGCCCGACATCGCGCTCGGCCAGATCCTGCGCGGCTCGCTCCCCTACGTGCTCCTGATGATGCTCGCGATCCTCATCCTTTGCATTTTCCAGCCATCGCCACCTGGCTGCCCGACGCGATGATGGGGGTGGCGCTCTGACCGTCTTCCCGTGCTTCCTAGCGCGTATTCGACCAAGCAACCTAATCACTCGCCGACCTGGGTCGATAGTGAAAATAAGCAGGGCGGTATTCATCGCCAAACCGCATATATTGGTCCATCTGCACTGAGACCGGAAATAGGTCTGGCAGCATCTTTTGAATCAGCGGCTCCGATCGATGTGTGGCAACGCAGGCAAAATCGTACTTTGGATGGTTCTCTACATACTCATAGATAAAACTCTGAAGGGCCACGAGCGCGCGGCCGCGTAAAAGCGCGGGTTGCTGCGGATCAACGGCTACTAAATAGAACCGCGCGCGCTGCGCATGGGGAACGATGGAGAATGCAATCCACAGAACCATCGCCCCTTCGCTGCTGCGGTAGCAATAGAGCTCGTATATTGTTCCATCTGCCGAGTGCTCCCGCTCAAAGAATTGGGCCAAGGTGTTCAGAACCGGAGCTAGGTCGGTCGGCGCCGGCTCGCCTTGTGACAAATAAAGCTCACCGATCCGCTCAATCGCGGCGCGCGCACCTCCATTGCTTAAACGCTCAATGAGCACGGCGGCGCCCCATAGAACGGTAGAGGACCAATATTCCATACACGACAAAAGCAGCAATTCCCCCCACCGCACCGGCAATTTCCGCGCTCCGTGAAACGTAATACATTCCCGCAATAACGGCACCTCCGACCAGAAGGGCAAAAACTCCAACAGAGCTTGGCACCGGAATTTCCAGAATACGGGCCAGGAAAGCGGGCGCGATGACTGCAAAGGCGGTCGACGCCAAAATTATTACGTCCCCCAAATTCAAATTCGAATAAACGAGAAACCACGCAGCCGCCAACGAGAGAGCAACCACAGTCACGTATGCCGACAGCACGCCCATACCTGACCATGCACGCCAATACCGTTCGATCGCACCGGCCATGGAGGTCCCAAAAATATTCAAAAAGCTATCAGCCGTAGAAATAAGGGCAGCGAATATGCCTAGCACGGCGACCGCCTTCATGGGAAGTGAGTAACCGTTGAGCAAATTGTACGCTACCGTATCACTCTGGGCTCCGGGATACTTGGCCCGCAGATAGAGGCCCGCCAACGTCATTAATACATAAACAAATCCCATAACTAAAGCTAGCCACACTAGCGACCGGCGCGCGACGGTGTCGCTCTGGGCCGATACAATCCGTTGCCAAAGGTCTGCACGGGATACTGTGGTCCACGGAAAAACGAATAGGATGAAAATAAGAACAATGGGCCCAAGTTCCAGGCCGCTCAAGTAGCCTAAGCCCAGATCAGGCACGTCAGTAACAAATACCCTCCAATCCCAGAGAAGAGTCCAGGCGACCACGCCAATCCAAAGAAAAATCATCCAGCCTTGCACCTCTTCGGTAAAAAGCACGCCGCGGTAACCATAACTCACATATATAAAAAGCGTGACCAACGTGGCAATCATTAGCGTGGACGCATATGGTCCGGCAAACGCTTCTAAAAGGGAGCGCAAAGCGATGAACTGGGCTAAAAGCAGCGATAAGAACGCGAACATGTTAACCAGCGTAACCAGAAGGCGTAAGGCCGGGGAGCTAGGGGCAATAAAAGTTTCTATGGTAGCCGCAGAGCTGTCGTGCGCTAGCTTTCTGATCCGAGGCACAAGGAGCCAGAGTATGTAGAGCCCAACAAGAAATGCCACTCCCGCAGCAAAGATAAGTGTGCCGCTTCTGTAAACCAGGCCGATGAACCCGATCGTAATTGCCCCACCTAAGGACGTAGCGACAAGCGTCCAGGTTGTGTCGCGCAAGCTGGTGCTGGCCAGAGATATGTCCGCAAGGGTGGCGCCTTGTGGAAGGTAAGTACCATTCTGCCAGCGAAACCTAACCACGGCTGATCCGACCGATGCTAGCAAGGCTACGGCAATCATAATGGCTAGAAGATCAGCGCTCATCGCCATAGACGCTCCCGATAGCTGGCGCGAACCAACCGATCTGTTAGGGCGGATGCGAAGACAAACACTCCGATTATCGCGATCAAGGCAGCAATGGGCAAGTCAACGCGTGGGGTTGTTGAATTGGTAACGCTTTCGAGGAGTGTGAAATGAATTGCAAGTATGGCAACCGATGCGGAACTAATTAGAGCGACACTGAAAAATATCAAAAAAGATCGCTGCTTGTAGGCAAGTCGACGGAAGCGTTCGTTATTTTGGGGCGCAAGGGCTGTCTGAAGCGGCGTCGACATGCAAAAAAGCGCGAACTGAAGTAGGAGGATCAGGAAGAACAGCGCCACAGAAATGGGTTCGCGCGACATACGGATGAAAGCAATCACAGCCAAGATATAGGCGATGTTAGTGTAAACCGTGAATGGGGAGGGGCGAACCAAAATATACCTTAAAGTATAAGCTGAGGTAGATCGGAACAGTATGAAAGCAAGGAGCCAGATTAGCGTAAGTAGGTCAATAACAGTCGGGTCCGAAGCGGCATAGCCCTGAGCGCTAGCGGATGCAGGAGTCCCAAATATCAAAAAGGCCGAGGGAATAACTGCAAGAATAACGGAGACGTTCACGTACGCGAACTGCCGGAGTGAAAGGATTGTGCCCTTCATCTGGCTCGCTTTCGACATGCGAGACTCCCCCAGGGCAGCCCGTGTCCGAACTTGGAAAACTGATATGCATTCTGCCCCCAATGCATAGTTTGTCTTAATCGAATGCTGCGCGCAACCCCCAATAGGGAATGGGCTTGTTTTTCGTTCGGGCGGTGAGGTACCGAGCAGCGCTTGCCCAGGCTGGTAGGGGCGGCGCATGCGATCGGAGCCCGTTTCGGAGGCAAACTCTTCAGCGAACCTCACCCATTTGCGCGCCAAGCTGGCCGCCCGCAAGCATTACGTCGATTGCCCAGGTTCCCACGCCGGCTCGCCTCCCCTCAGCCGCTTCAGCTCATAATCTGCTTCAGCGCGTCCTTGAGCGGCGCATCGCCCGGTGTCCTCGAGGGCGGTGAGGAGCGCAAACGGATTCGCTCACGATTTTGCCCGCGGCGGTGCCTCGCCGAAAACCCGAGTGAGCAAGCCGCGCGAGGATGGCCTGTTCTGATCGGTTCGGCGCTTGCTCGTTCTAGAACAAGCCCATGTTCGAGACATGTTCGACATCGAGGATTTTTGCGGAAAACCGAATGGCCGCTGGACGGTATAGGAATCGTTTCACGTGAAACATCGCGGGCGCGGTTACACGTCCTCCCGCCGCAGCCGCTTAAGCTCATAAAGCCGCTCCAGCGCCTCCTTCGGCGACAGCTCGTCCGGAACAATTTCGTCGATGGCGGCGAGCGCCGGCGAGAGCGTCGCCTCCGCCGGCTCCGCCGCCTTGACCGCGAAGAGCGGCAAATCGTCGATCATCGTCTTCGGTCGCGAGCGGTCGCTCTTCTCCAGGCTCTCCAGCACGCTTTTGGCGCGCTTGATGACGCCCGCCGGCAGGCCGGCGAGTTTTGCCACCTGGATGCCGTAGGAGCGGTCGGCGGCGCCCGGCACGATCTCGTGCAAAAACACCACGTCGCCCTTCCACTCCTTCACCTTCATGGTGGCGTTGGTGACGCGGCCGAGCTTTGCCGAAAGCGCCGTCAGCTCGTGGTAGTGCGTGGCGAAGAGGGTGCGGCAGCGATTCTCCTCGTGCAGGTGCTCGATGACCGCCCAGGCGATGGAGAGCCCGTCGAAGGTCGCCGTGCCGCGGCCGATCTCGTCCAGAATGACCAGCGCGCGCGGGCCCGCCTGGTTGAGGATCGCCGCCGTCTCCACCATCTCCACCATGAAGGTGGAGCGGCCGCGCGCGAGATCGTCGGCGGCGCCGACCCGGGAGAACACCGCGTCGACGATGCCGATCCGCGCGGCTCGAGCCGGCACGAACGACCCCGCCTGCGCCAGGATGGCGATCAGCGCGTTCTGCCGCAGGAACGTCGACTTCCCGGCCATGTTCGGCCCGGTGATCAGCCAGATCCTTCCGGCCCCGCCAATTTTACCCTCGCCCCCTTGCGGGGAGAGGGTAGCCGGTCCCTTGGACCGGCTGGGTGAGGGGTGACCCTCCCCGTAGAGCGGGGAGGGTGGCTGCGCAGCAGCCGGGAGGGGGGGTGTGCCGGCGAGCGGAAGCTGGTCGCCTTCTTCCCCCTCGCCCATGCGAAGTCGGGTGTTCCCGACTTCGCCATCAGGAATGCCGAAGCGGGAAACATCCCGCTTCGGGTCTGGGGAGAGGGTAGCCGCGAAGCGGCTGGGTGAGGGGTAACCCTCCCCATAGGATGGGGAGGGTGGCTGCGCAGCAGCCGGGAGGGGGAGAGTCTCCTCCTCAGGCCCCAGTCCGCAATCGTTCCCCACAAAGCTCACGCCCTCGGCCCGGAGCGCCTGCTCCACCACCGGGTGCCGCCCCCCAACAATTTCGAAGGCGAGTCCCGCCTCGATTTTTGGCCTGACGTAGTTCTCCGAAGCCGCCAGCTCGGCCAGCGCGCTCGCCACGTCGAGTTCGGCGAGCGCCCGCGCCGCCGCCCTGATTTTTGGCTCCTCGCCCGCCACCCCGGCCGCCAGGTCGGCAAAAATCTCCAGCTCGATGGCAAGCGCCCGCTCCGCCGCGCTGGCGATTTTTTGCTCAAGATCGCCCAGCTCCGTGGTGGTGAAGCGCATGGCGCTCGCCAGCGTCTGCCGGTGGATGAATTTTTCCGCCGCACCGTTGCCGGAAAGCGACGCCGCCTGCCCGGCGGTGACCTCGACAAAGTAGCCCAGCACGTTGTTGTGCCGGATTTTTAGGGACTTTATCCCCGTCGCCTCGGCATAGCGCGCCTGCAGCGAGGCGATCACCTTGCGGCTCTCGTCGCGCAACGCCCGCGCTTCGTCGAGATGTTGGTCAAATCCCCGCTTGATGAACCCGCCATCGCGCTTAAGGAGCGGCAAATCGTCCGCCAATGCGCGATCGAGGGTCTCGACCAGATCGGCCGGAACGTCCGCCAGCGCCTCCTGCTGCCGCGCCACCAGCCCGGGCTCCACCTGCTGTTCCTCAAGGGCTTTTCTGACGTCCAAGGCGGCTTGCAGGCCGCTTCTGAGCGCCGCCAGATCGCGCGGACCGCCCCTGTCCAATCCTACGCGCGCCATGGCACGCAGCGCGTCCGGGCACGCACCAAGCATTGCACCGAGCGCGCAGCGAAATGCGGCTTTTTCTAGGAAGAATTCGACCGCCTCCAGCCGCTCCTCGATCAATCCCGAATTGCAGCTCGGATTGGCCAGTCTCTCAACCAAAAGGCGAGCTCCTGCCGCGGTCCTGGTCCGGTCGACAGCGGCAATCAGGCTGCCGCCGCGGCTGCCGGAAACCGTCCGAAAGATCTCCAGATTGGCTTTGGTGGCCGCGTCCAGGCGCATGATTTCGCTCGACAAGACGCGCCTGGGGGGCTCGATCGGCGGGCGCTTGGCGATTTGCGTCTTGTCGACATAGGCGATCAGCGCCGCTCCGGCCGACAGCTCGCCGCGCGAAAACGCCCCGAACGCCTCCATGGTCTTGACGCCGAAGACCCCGCAGAGCCGCTCCTCCGCCGATCCGGCGTCGAAAAACGCCGCCGGCAGCGGCGTCAAGGCCGCGCCTATGTTGCTGACGGCGCTGCGGACTTCCGCCTCCTCCGCCAGCCTTTCTGGAACCAGCACCTCGCGCGGCTCGACCTGGCCGATCAGCGTCGCCAGGCCGCCGGGCCCGGCGGCGCCGATGCGGAATTCGCCCGTCGAGATGTCGACCCAGGCCAGCGCATGCCGGTCGCCGCCGTCGCTCGCGGCGGTTTTCGTCAGCGCCGCCAGATAGTTGTTGCGGCCGGCATCGAGCAGCCGGTCCTCGGTGATGGTCCCGGGCGTGACCAGCCGCGTCACCGCGCGCCGCACCACCGACTTGCCGCCGCGCCGGCGCGCCTCGGCCGGATCCTCAGTCTGCTCGCAGACCGCCACGCGATGGCCAAGCCCGATGAGCTTCTGCAGGTAGTCGTCGGCGGCATGGATGGGAACCCCACACATCGGGATGTCGTCCCCCAAGTGCTTGCCGCGCTTCGTTAAAGTGATGCCGAGCGCGCGCGATGCGATCTCCGCGTCGTCGAAGAACAGCTCGTAAAAATCGCCCATGCGGTAGAACAGCAGGCAGTCCGGGTTGGCCGCCCGGATCTCGATATACTGCTCCATCATCGGCGTGATGCGGCCCGGCGCCTCGTGGGAGGCGCCGGCACGTTCGCCCGGCTCGCGCTGGTCCATGCCGGACGCTAGCAGAGGCGGCCGCCAGCGGGCCAGAAGCCGCTCGCCGCCGCCCACACCAATCGCTGCTTGCCGGCAGGGCGGCGCGCCTGCTACGCCGTAAGTCTTTCCGCGGACGGAGTTTTGGCATGGATACCGAGACGATCCTGGAGCGGCGGCGGCTCCGGCGCCGCGCCAGCTTCTGGCGGGTGAGCGCCTTCGCCATTCTCGCCGTCGCCATCATCGCCTTGGTGAGCGTCGTCGCCGATCTCGACGGCATGGAGCCGGCGCTTGGCGGCCAGGTCGCCTCGATCCGCGTCGACGGCTTCATCGAGACGCGCCCGGAGGCCGTCGAGCTGATCGAGGCCGCCACCAAGAGCAAGGCCGTCAAGGCGATCCTCCTCCACATCGACTCGCCGGGCGGCGCGGCGAGCGGCGGCGAGGCGCTTTACCGTGCCGTGCGCAAGGCGAGCGCGGAAAAGCCGGTCGTTGCGGTCATCGACGGCCTCGGCGCCTCCGCCGCCTACATGACGGCGATCGCCGCCGACCATATCGTGGCGCGCGAGAGCTCGGTCACCGGCTCTATCGGCGTGATCTTCCAGTACGGGCATTTCGAGGAGCTCCTGGGCAAGATCGGCGCGGAATACGAGGAGGTGAAGAGCGCACCACTTAAAGGCGAGCCGTCGCTGTTTCGCGACCCACATCCTGCGGCTGTAAAGATGCTGCAGGCGGTGGTCGACGACAGCTACGACTGGTTCGTAGGGCTGGTCGCCGAGCGGCGCAATCTGCCGCCCGCCGAAGCGCGCCGCCTCTCCGACGGAAGCATCTATACGGGCGGCCAAGCGTTCCGCCTCAAACTCATCGACGCCATCGGCGATGAGGAGCAAGCGCGGGCGTGGCTTGCAGCCGAAAAAGGCATTTCCAAGGATCTGCCGGTCAAGAAATGGGAGGAGGACCAGCCTCTCTTTTCGCTTTTCGGGAATCGCGCGCTTGCGGGGCTGGCCCAACTCGTGGGTTTCGACCTCAATGCCGCGGGAGGCGGCGCCCTGCTGCCGCGGCGGCTTGCGGTTGACGGTCTCCTGTCGGTTTGGCAGGGTCCGTCGTTCGGGCGATCCGATCGCTAGGGGGGCCAGCGTGATCAAGTCGGAGCTCATCGAGCGCATTGCTGTGCGCAACCCGCATCTTTTCCAGCGCGATGTGGAGCACATCGTCAACGCCATCCTGGAGGAGATCGTCGCGGCACTCTCACGTGGCGACAGGGTGGAGCTTCGCGGCTTCGGCGCGTTCTCCGTAAAAAACAGGCCGGCACGCACCGGACGCAACCCGCGGACGGGCGAGCAGGTGACTGTGTCTGAAAAATACGTCCCGTTCTTCAAAACCGGGAAGGACATGCGTGAACGCCTCAATATCGGCGAGGGTTGATGTGGTTTCCAAGCTGGGGACGCTTCTGAAGTGGCTCATCCTGCTTCCGGTGCTCGTTGTCGTGCTGCTGCTGGCGATCGCCAATGACCAGAGCGTCACGGTCCACCTGAACCCCTTCAACACCGACGATCCGCTACTTCGAGCCGAACTAGCTCTTTATCAGATCGGATTCATCCTGTTCGTGCTCGGTGCGCTGGTCGGCGGTCTGGTCGTGTGGAGCGGCCAGCGCAGGTATCGGAGGCGAGCGCGCCAGCGCGGTGAGGACGTCGCCCTTTGGCGAGCCAAAGCCGAACGCTCGGAAGTTCGGCATACTGAAATGCGCCCGTCTTCCTCTGCAACAGCGTTCCTCCCGGGCTCCAGGCGAAGCTGAGACCGCGTCGGCATCCGGATCATCCCGCCAAGGATCTCGCCGGCATCTTCAGTTTCCCTGATCTGGTGGAGACATAGCGGAGTGCCTTCCGGCGTGAGTCCGTCACACCGGTTCGCCACCACATGAGATAATATCCGGCGAGCCGGCCGCCATGCTCCTGCTCATGCCGGCTTGTACGATCTTTCTGCGGCAGAACGGGCCCACAAGGGTGTCATCTCGGTGTGAAGGTCGTCTCAGTTTAATCCGGCAATGCGGCGCGCGGCAGGCCGAGCGTCGCCGGCACCTAGGTCTTGATAGGAGGCACGTCGGGCGAGCCGCTCGCCGTCATCGACGGTCTGGCGCTGCTATGGCGGACCGCGGCAGCATCAGCGTTTGCCGCCTTCTACTTGGCGCGTCAGGAAGCGGGCCGTCTCATAATGGGCGGGGCGAGAGCGCTCGCACGCTACTCGATCGCGGCGCATGCGAGTGTGCGGCACATCACCGACATGGTGGCCTGGAACCGCCACGTCTCCTGGGCCGAGGAACTCGCGGCGAGCTTGGGTGACTGCCCCTACTCCGTTCGCGCCGCCACTGATCTCGAACACGCGGTGCGCCTTGCCGATGTCGTTTCCCGCCCAACCCTGTCCAGTGAGCCACTTGTGCGCGGCGCCTGGCTCGGGCCGGGGAGCGCATCTGGATCTCGTCGGCGCCTTCACGCCGGTCCGGCGCACCCGGCTCTACGTCGACACGCGCGAAGGTGCGCTGAAAGAGGGGAGATATCGTCCAGCCAATCCAGGCGGCCGTTATCCGTGAGCGTGACATTGTCAGCGACCTCTTCGGACTTTGCCGTGACATGGAGACTGGCCGCCGCACGACCGAGGAGTCACTTTGTTCAAATCGGTTGGCACGGCGGCGCCGTTTGGATATTCGCGTCTTACCGCGACCGAAGCGGTTCAGCTATCTTGAAGTTTAGCGGCGATGTGCGTATATCACCCTTCAAGACATCTCGAATTTCCAATCGAGAGTGGGTCCCCCGGGTCCCGCTCTTTTTTGTTGCCCGGCGGGAGTCGGGCGAGGGTTGAATGGAAAAGCGTCTGATCCGGGAAACGGGGCTTGAGGCCCGTATCGCTCATATCGTGGAGCCGGTGGTGACCAACCTCGGCTATGAGCTCGTGCGCGTGCGCATCTCCGGACTGAACGGCATGACGGTGCAGATCATGGCGGAAAGGCCCGACGGCACCATGACCGTGGCAGATTGCGAGCTGATCAGCCGCAACATCTCGCCGGCAATGGACGTGGCCGATCCGATCAACCGCGAATACCATCTCGAAGTGTCGTCGCCCGGCATCGACCGACCGCTGACCCGCGCCAAGGATTTCGAGATCTGGTCCGGCAATGAGGCAAGGATCGAGATGGAGCAGGCGGTGAACGGGCGCAAGCGCTTCCGCGGCATCCTCACCGGCGTCAAGGACGGCACGGCCGGCATGCGGCTCCTCGACCCGCCGGATGCCGGCGACGTCTGGCTGCCGCTTGACGACATCGGTGAAGCCAAGCTTGCCCTCACCGACGCCCTGATCAAGGCCGCCCCCCGCCCCGCGGCGCCGGCGGAAAATCGAACGACAGAAACCGAATTGATGTGAACGGAGGGCAGCCATGGCTGTCAGTGCAAACAGGCTTGAGCTTCTACAGATCGCCGACGCGGTTGCTCGCGAGAAGACCATCGACAGGCGGATCGTCATCCAGGCGATGGAGGACGCGATCCAGAAGGCGGCGAAGTCGCGCTATGGCGCGGAGACGGACGTGCGCGCCGAAATTGATGGGAAGACCGGCGAGATCCGGTTGCAGCGCCTCCTGGAGGTCGTCGAGACGCCGGACGATACGTCCAAGCACATCGCGCTGGAGGACGCGCGACTCCGCAATCCGGCTGCGCAGGTCGGCGACTACATGTCGGAGCCGCTGCCGCCGATCGATTACGGCCGTATCGCCGCCTCGTCGGCAAAGCAGGTGATCATGCAAAAGGTCCGCGAGGCCGAGCGCGATCGTCAATATGAAGACTATAAGGACCGCATCGGTGAAATCGTCAACGGCACGGTCAAGCGGGTCGAATATGGCAACGTCGTCGTCGATCTCGGCCGTGGCGAGGCGATCATCCGCCGCGACGAGCTGATCCCGCGCGAAACGTTTCGCTACGGCGATCGCGTGCGGGCCTATGTCTATGACGTTCGCCGCGAGCAGCGTGGGCCGCAGATCTTCCTCTCCCGTACGCACCCGCAGTTCATGGCGAAGCTCTTCACCATGGAAGTACCGGAAATCTATGACGGGATCATCGAAATCAAGTCGGTCGCCCGCGATCCCGGTTCGCGTGCCAAGATCGCCGTCGTCTCGCGCGATTCCTCCATTGATCCGGTCGGCGCCTGCGTCGGCATGCGCGGCAGCCGTGTCCAGGCAGTGGTAGGCGAATTGCAGGGCGAGCGCATCGACATCATCCCTTGGTCGCCCGACGCGGCGACTTTCATCGTGAATTCGTTGCAGCCGGCCGAAGTTGCCAAGGTCGTCCTTGATGAGGACGCCGAGCGCATCGAAGTCGTCGTGCCCGATGACCAGCTGTCGCTGGCCATTGGCCGTCGCGGCCAAAACGTGCGGCTCGCCTCGCAGCTGACCGGCTGGGATATCGATATTGTGACCGAGGATGAGGAATTGGAGCGCCGCCAGAAGGAATTTGCTGAGCGCACGCAGCTCTTTATGGCCGCACTCGACGTGGACGAGATGGTGGCGCAGCTCCTCGCCTCGGAGGGTTTTGCAAGCGTCGAAGAGGTGGCATTCGTTGGCGCCGACGAGCTCGCCTCCATCGAAGGATTTGACGAGGAAACGGCTGCCGAGTTGCAGTTGCGCGCCCGCGAGCACCTGGAAAAGATCGAGGCAGAGCAGGATGAGGAGCGGCGCAAGCTCGGCGTCGCCGACGACTTGAAGGACGTGCCCGGCGTCACTTCGGCCATGCTTGTGGCGCTCGGCAAAGCCGATATCAAGACGCTGGAAGACCTTGCGTATTGCGCCGTCGATGACCTTATCGGCTGGTCCGAGCGGAAGGACGGTGAAACCACCCGCTTCGACGGCGCCCTGACCGGCATGGAGATTTCGCGCCAGGAGGCGGAGGGGATCGTCATGGCGGCGCGCATCAAGGCAGGGCTGATTGCCGAAGCAGATCTCGCTACCGGTGAGGCCCCCGCCGAAGCGGAGCCGGCCGCCGTTTGACGCGATCCAGCGAGGAGACGGAGCCGGCGGATCGGCGTGGCCGCACGCGCATGTGCGCGGTTTCGCGCCTGGTGCGGCCGGAGGCGGAGCTGATCCGCTTCGTTGCTGCGCCGGACGGAAGCCTGGTCGCCGATCTCCGCAGCAAACTCCCTGGCCGCGGCATTTGGATCGGCCTCGATCGCCGATTGGTGGATGAGGCAGTCCGCAAGAACGTCTTCGGGCGAGGTCTAAAGACGACTCTGAAGCCCGCCGCCGCAGATCTGGCCGAACAGGTGGCTGCGCGGTTGAAGGAGGCGGCGCTCGGCCGGCTCGGTCTGGCCCGAAAGGCCGGGGCGGCCGTGGCGGGTTTCGCCAAGGTGGAGGCAGCGATCAGCAGGGAGAGCCTCGCGGCTCTTCTCGTTGCGGCTGAAGCCAGCGAGAATGGCCGCCGTAAGATGGAGCAGGCGCTCCGGCGCCGCTTCGGGAATGCCGCTGCCGTGCCGGTTTTCCGCGGCTTCACGGCGACAGAATTGGGTTTGGCAATTGGCCGCCCAGATGTGATACATGCTGCCGTGCTCCAGAGCCCGGCTGGTAGAAGTTTCGTGGAGGCGGCCATCCGCCTGCAGCGCTACGAGGGCGTCGGCATCGGACCGGGTGCCGATGAGTTGACCAATACGGCGGACGACCCGCAGGACGTGACGAATGAGCGATACGACGAGTAACGACAAGACCATACGGGTTCCCACCCGCAAGCCGCTCTCGCTGAAGCGCGATACGGACACGGTGCGGCAGAGTTTTTCCGGCGGGCGGTCAAAGGCCGTGCTGGTAGAGAAGAAGCGCAGCCGTGTAGCGCCGGGCAAACGCTTGGAGCTGCCTGGCAGTAGCGAGCGTGAGGACGCTCCTAAGGCTGCCGAATCCGCCGTGCAGGCGGCGCCTGCTCGCACTGAAACGGCTGCGGAGGCCCCGCAGGTCCGGGTGCGGCCGCGCACCGGCGGGGTGGTGCTGCGTACGCTGACCGACGAGGAGCGGGACGCCAGGGCGCACGCCCTCGCCGAGGCGCGCGTCCGCGAGGCGGAAGAGCGTCGCCAGGCGGAGATCGACGCGCGGCGCCGCGCCGAGGAAGAGGAGCGGCTGGTCCGCGAGCGCACCGAAGCGGAACGCCGAAAGAATGAGGAGGAGGCGCGCAAGCACGGCGAGGAGCAGGCCCGCAAGCGCGCCGAGGAGGAAGCCCGGCGCCGGCTTGGCGAGGAAGCCGTGCCGGCCGCCCGCAAGGCGGACGGCGAAGGTCCGGTAATCGGTGGGGATGCCAAGAGCGCGCCGCGACCGGCTGCGCTGCGGCCGAAGCGGATCGAGGTGCCGAAGCCGACGCGCACGAAGGCGGGACCGGGAGAAGACCGTCGGCGCGGCCGCCTGACCGTCACCAATGCGCTGGACGAGAACCGCGAGCGGTCGCTCGCATCCGTGCGTCGCAAGCGCGAGAAGCAGCTCAGGCAGCAGCACGGCTTCAACCCGTCGACGGAGAAAATCGTCCGCGACGTCGTTATTCCGGAGGCAATCTCCGTCCAGGACCTCGCCAACCGCATGGCGGAACGGGCGGTCGATGTGATCCGGCTTCTGATGAAGTCGGGTACCATGGTGAAGATCACCGACATCCTCGACCCGGACACGGCCCAAATCGTCGCCGAGGAGCTTGGCCACAATGTCCGCCGCGTCGCCGCATCGGACGTCGAAGAGGGCCTGTTCGACGTAGCCGACGCAGCCGAGACCATGGTGCCGCGGGCGCCGGTGGTCACCATCATGGGCCATGTCGACCACGGCAAGACGTCGCTGCTGGACGCCATCCGCCAGGCCAATGTGGTGGCTTCGGAGGCCGGCGGCATCACCCAGCACATCGGCGCCTATCAGGTCGAGCAGGGCGACCAGAAGATCACCTTCATCGACACGCCCGGCCACGAGGCGTTCACGGCGATGCGCGCCCGCGGCGCCCAGGCGACTGACATCGTCGTGCTCGTAGTCGCCGCGGATGACGGCGTCATGCCGCAGACGGTGGAGGCGATCAATCACGCCCGCGCGGCGAGGGTGCCAATCATTGTGGCGATCAACAAGATCGACAAGCCGGATGCCAACCCGAACCGGGTGCGCACGGACTTGCTGCAGCACGAAATCGTTGTCGAATCGATGGGCGGCGACACGCTGGAAGTGGAGGTATCCGCTCTCCAGCACCTGAACCTCGACAAGCTGTTGGAGGCAATCCTCCTGCAGTCGGAAGTGCTGAACCTGCAGGCTAATCCCAGCCGCGCGGCGGAGGGCATCGTCGTGGAGGCGCAGCTCGACCGGGGCCGAGGCCCGGTGGCCACTGTGCTCGTCCAGCGCGGTACGCTGCATGTTGGGGACATCATCGTCGCCGGCGCCGAATGGGGCCGCGTGCGCGCGTTGATCGACGACCGGGGCGAGCATGTGCGCGAGGCCGGCCCTTCCACGCCTGTGGAGGTCCTCGGTTTTCAAGCCACGCCGGAAGCGGGTGATCGCCTCGGCGTGGTGGAGAACGAGGCTCGCGCCCGCGACGTCACCGAGTATCGTCAGCAGCTGAAGCGCGAGAAATCGGCGGCACGCGCAGCCGGCGCCCGCGGCTCGCTGGAGCAGATGATGAACCGGCTCCAGGTGCAAGGCAAAAGGCTGTTCCCGATCGTCGTCAAAGGCGACGTGCAGGGCTCGGTCGAGGCCATCGTCCAGGCGCTGGAGAAGCTCGGAACGGAGGAGGTGGGCGCGCAGGTGCTGCATGCCGGCGTCGGCGGCATTACCGAATCCGACGTTGCGTTGGCCGCCGCCTCGGAGGCGCCAATCATCGGCTTCAACGTGCGCGCCAATGCGCAGGCGCGCGCCGCCGCCGAGCGTGACGGCACCGAGATCCGCTACTACAACGTCATCTACGACCTCGTAGACGATATCAAAGCAGCGATGTCCGGCCTGTTGTCGCCCGAGCGGCGCGAGACCTTCCTCGGAAATGCGGAGATCCTGGAGATATTCAACATCACTAAGGTAGGCAAGGTCGCCGGCTGCCGGGTCACCGAGGGCAAGGTCGAGCGCGGCGCCGGCGTCCGCCTGATCCGCAACAACGTCGTCATCCACGAAGGCAAGCTGTCGACACTGAAGCGCTTCAAGGACGAGGTGCGCGAGGTGCCCGCCGGCCAGGAATGCGGCATGGCCTTCGAGCGCTACGAGGACATGCGCGTCGGCGACATCATCGAGGCTTATCGGGTCGAGGAGTTCGCGCGCACGTTGTAGGGGGAACCGTCGTCAGGCAGCTATCTTCTGTAGCCTTCTCACGACCTCAACTTTTAACCGGTGAAAACGACCTCCGATGGTCGGGAGATACGAAGAGTACCAGTAACAGATGAGACGGATGACTGGAAGCAGCTTACCCCTATTTCAAGCAAACTGTCCTAAATTCGACGATGATTTGCGAGTAATCCCTGCGTCGCCGGCCGATGTGAACTGTAAACGATGCGAGGTTGGCTAGCCTGGTTTCAAGGATTACAGCAGGGACCCCTTGGTGAGACCCATCGAGAAAGTAGCTCGACTGATTCCTCAGAATGAGCTGCTTATTGGACCTGCTGAAGAAGAAGCTCCGAAGTAGACTGTTGCAGCCTACGACTTTGTCATCGTGGCGTTGGCGAGCGGGTGCTCTATGCCTGGGTGCGCATGTCGGGAACATGGGGCCACGACGGGTGCTGGTGCAGCCATGTGGCGGCGCAATCCGAAGGGGCGCCGTGCGCCGATCCTGACGACGGACGTCGGCGAGTACGGCGAGGAACCCGCAGGTTCCGTAATCTGGCGACGCGTTCTTACGGAACCTTGGACCCCGCGAAGGCGCGTTCGACCGTGATCGCGGCGAAAGCGCTGTCGACCGGCCTCTTGCCTACTGTGCGCCGTAATGATCTGCACGGCAAATTACTGACCCGGCTCGGCGGCTGGCGCGGTTCCAGCGTCGGCGCCCCGCATCTCCTTCACTTTGAAGAAGATGAGATTGGCGATGAAGAGGAGGCTCACCGAATTGGCAGTGACGATGACCATGTCCCCCTTGACGAGGCCGTAGACGATCCACAGCGAGATCCCGGCGGCGAGAAGCAGGATCATCTTCAGCGACAGGTCGCCGGTGGAATGCGTCTGCCAGCATTTTCGCACCTGCGGGACATAGGACACCGTCGTGCAGAAGGCGGCAACGAAGCCGATCATCGTTTCAATAGAGAACATCCGCCGCAAATGGCCGGCGGCCGGCTTGCGTTCCGGCGGATTGGCGAAATTAAGTTGCGGTGGGTTCGCCGGAGCAGGTGTCGGGATCAGTCGAGGGGCCGCAGTGCCATTCTCCGAATGGCGTGCTAAGCGGGCCGCATGTGGTGCAAAGCGGGATTCGAACTTGAACCGGGCGCGCGGTGAAAGCCCCATCGATCGCGAGCAGCTTCGCGCCGAACTCGACGCAATCGTCGCCCGCCACGGCGGCGCCTCGCCACCGGCGCAGACGGGCCGTCCTGGACCTCTTCAAGGAGGTGATCTCCACCGGCCGCGGGCTGATCCGCTATACGGCTCGACGAGGATCGCGGCGGCCGGCTCGCCGCCGAGCGCCTCTCGGCGCTCATCGACAGCGTCGTCACCGCACTGTTCGATTTCGCCTCCGTCCATGTCTTCCCGGCGAGCAATCCGTCGGCGGCGGAGCGGCTGTCGCTGGTCGCCGTCGGCGGCTACGGGCGCGGCACGCTCGCGCCTTTCTCCGACATCGATCTCCTGTTCCTGTTTCCCTACAAGCAGACCGCCTGGTCGGAGAGCGTGACCGAATACATCCTCTACATGCTCTGGGACCTCAGCCTGAAAGTCGGCCACGCCACGCGCAACGTCAACGAGACGATCAAGGCGGCGCGCGACGACATGACGGTCCGCACCGCGCTCCTGGAAGCGCGGCTTCTCGTGCGGCGACGCGACGCTCTACGAGGAGCTGCAGGCGCCGCTTCGACAAGGAGCTGGTTGCCGGCACGGCGCGCGACTTCATCGCCGCAAAGCTTGCCGAGCGCGACGGCAGGCATGCGCGCGTCGGCCAGTCGCGCTACCTCGTCGAGCCGCAGGTGAAGGAGGGGAAGGGCGGGCAGCGCGACCTGCAGACGCTGTTCTGGATCGGCAAATATTTCTACCGGGTCGATTCCGACGAGGCGCTGGTCGAAGCGGGACTGCATATCGCGGCAGGAATTCGCTCTTGCGCGCCGCTGCGACGATTTCCTCTGGGCGGTGCGCTGCCACCTGCATTTTTTGGCCGGCCGGGCGGAGGAGCGCATTTCCTTCGACTGGCAGCCGGAGCTCGCCCGCCGCCTTGGCTACCAGCGGCATCCCGGGCTGGAAGCGGCCGAGCGCTTCATGAAGCACTATTTCCTGGTCGCCAAGGACATCGGCGACCTGACCCGCATCGTCTGCGCCGAGCTTGAGGACCGCGAGGCGAAGAACGCGCCGCGGCTGAACCGGCTCCTGCGCGGCATCACGCTCGCGGCCGAAGAAGCTCAAGGGCTCTCCGGACTTCGTCGTCGCGCAACGGCCGCATCAACGTCGCCGACGCGGCGGTGTTCGAGCGCGACCCGGTCAATCTGATCCGCATTTTTGCCCGCGGCCGGGAAGAACGACCTCGCCGTTCCACCCGGACGCGCATGCGGCTCGATCGCCAAATCGCTGAAGCGGATCGACCGCGAACATCCAGCAGGACCCGGAGGCGAACCGGCTGTTCCTGGAGATCTGTCACCGCGCCGGACTAGGCGGAAGCGGTGCTCCGGACCATGAACGAGACGGGCGTCCTCGGCCGCTTCATCCCGGATTTCGGCAAGATCGTCGCGATGATGCAGTTCAACATGTACCACCACTACACGGTCGACGAGCACCTGATCCGCTCCATCGGCGTGCTCTCCGGCGCTCCGCACCGGGCGCATCGCCGGCGACCATCCGCTCTCGCCAGGAGATCCTGCCGACCCTCAAGGACCTGACCGTCCTCTATGTGGCGCTCTTCCTGCACGACATCGCCAAAGGGCCGGCCGGAGGACCATTCGCTCGCCGGCGCAAGAGTGGCGCGAAAGCTCTGCCCGCGGCTCGGGCTGACGCCGCATCAGACGGAGACTCGTCGCCTGGCTGGTCGAGGAGCACCTCACCATGTCGATGATCGCCCAGTCGCGCGACCTCGCCGACCGGCGCACGATCCTCGACTTCGCCCAGGTCGTGCAGACGCTGGACCGGCTGAAGCTGCTGCTGGTCCTCACCGTCTGCGACATCCGCGCCGTCGGGCCCGGCGTGTGGAACGGCTGGAAGGGGCAGCTGCTGCGGACGCTCTATTACGAGACCGAGCCGATCCTGACCGGCGGCTTCAGCGCGACATCGCGCGATCAGCGCCTCGCCGAGGCGCGCGCAGGTGCTTGGCAGCGCGGCTCGGGGACTGGCCGGAGGCCGAGCGGGAGCGCGTGCTCGATCTGCACTATCCCGGCCTATTGGCTGCGGGTCGACGAGGATCGCCAGGTCCGCCACGCCGAGTTCGTGCGCAAAGCCGATCGCGACGGGCTCGCGCTTCGCCTTCGAGATCCGGCCGATGGCCTTCGAGGGGGCGACGGAGATCACCATCCTCGCCCCCGATCATCCTCGCCTCCTTTCCGTCATCGCCGGCGCCTGCGCGGCAAGCGACGCCAACATCGTCGATGCGCAGATTTTCACGACCACCGACGGGAGGGCGCTCGACACCGTCATCGTCAGCCGCGCCTTCGATCAGGACGACGGACGAGATGCGCCGCGGCGAGCGCATCGCCCGGCTGATCGAGCAGGCGCTGGAGGGGCGCGTCCGGCTCGCCGAGGCGCTCGCCGGCAAGCGCCCGACGAGCCGCCGCCGCGACGCCTTCACGATCGAGCCGCAGGTGACGGTCGACGAACGAGCTGTCCGACCGCTTCACCGTGATCGAGGTGGAGTGCCTCGACCGGCACGGCCTCCTCTACGACCTGACGCATGCGCATATCGGAGCTCAGCCTCGACATCGCCTCCGCCCACATCGCCACCTTCGGCGAGCGGGTGGTCGACACCTTTTACGTGACCGACCTCACCGGGCACAAGGTGACGGCGAAGGCGCGGCAGAACCGCATCAGGCGCAGCCTCCTTGAAGCGATCGGCTTCGACGAGGCCGGCTCGCTCAAGGAAATGAAGGCCTCGTGAGCCTCGCCCGATGAGCCTTGTCCGGCAGTTCGCCAGCGTCGGCGGGGCGACGCTCGCGTCGCGCCTGCTCGGCTTCGTGCGCGAGACGCTGATCGCGGCCGCACTCGGCGCCGGGCCGGTCGCCGACGCGTTCTACGCCGCCTTCCGCTTCCCCAATCTGTTCCGCCGGCTGTTCGCCGAAGGCGCCTTCAACGCCGCTTTCATCCCGCTTTTCGCCCGCACCCTGGAAGGCGAGGGCGAAGCGGAGGCGCGGCGATTTGCCGAGGACGTGCTCGCCGCGCTGCTGCTTGTGCTCGCGCTGCTGACGGCGGTCGTGATGATCGCGACGCCGCTGATCGTGACGCTGATCGCGCCGGGCTTCACCAGAGACGCGGCAAAGTTCGACCTCACCGTCGAGCTGTTCCGCGTCATGTTTCCCTACCTCGTCTGCATGTCGCTGACGGCGATGCTCGCGGGCGTCCTCAACGCCTACCGCCGCTTCTTCGTGGCCGCGCTGGCGCCGACTGCTCCTCAACGTCATCACGGTCGCCGCGCTCGCAGCCGCCATCCAGCTCGGTCTCGAACGGCGAAGCGGTCGGCCGGCTGCTCAGCTGGTCGGTGCTCGTGGCCGGCATCGCCCAGCTGCTGACTGGGTCGTCATCGCCGCTCGATGCATCGGCTTCACCGTCCGGCTACGACGGCCGCGGCTCACGCCCGGCGTGAAGCGGCTGCTGTGGCTGGCGGCCCCCGCCGCCGCGGCGGGCGGCATCACCCAGATCAATCTCTTCATCGGGCAGATCATCGCCTCGACCAAGGACGGCGCGATCGCCGTCCTGCAATATGCCGACCGCGTCTACCAGCTGCCGCTCGGCGTGGTCGGCGTGGCGATCGGCGTGGTGCTGCTGCCGGAGCTGGCGCGGGCGCTGCAGGCCGGCCATCATCGCGAGGCGGCGCACACACGCAGAACCGGGCGCTGGAATTCGCGCTGTTCCTGACCCTGCCGGCGGCTGTCGCGCTCGCCATCATCGCCGGAGGAGATCGTGCGCGTGCTCTACGAGCGCGGCGCGTTCTCGCCCGAGACGACGGCGAGCACCGCCAACGCGCTCGCCGTCTTCGGGCTCGGCCTGCCGGCCTTCGTCATGATCAAGGTGTTCACGCCGGGCTATTTCGCCCGCGAGGATACGCGCACGCCGATGCTCTTTGCCGGCGTTTCGGTCGCGGTGAACGTCGCCGTCGCCATCACGCTGTTTCCGCGCATCGCGGAAATGGGCATCGCGACGGCCGAGGCGATTGCCGGCTGGACGAATGCGGGGCTGCTGTTCCTGTTCCTGTCGCGGCGCGGCCATTTCAGCGCCGATGCCGCGCTCAAGCGTACCTTGCCCAGGCTGGTGATCGCTGCCGCTCTCATGGGCGGCGCGCTCTACGGCGGCCGCATCCTGCTTGCCGGCGCGTTCCGGCCCGCCACCGACCTCCTCACGCAAGCCGGAGCGTTGGCGGCGTTGATCCTCGGCGGCGGCTTGATCTATCTCGCAGCGGCCCAGCTGAGCGGGGCGGCGGATGTCCGCAAGCTGGCGCGAAGTCTGAGACGGCGTCCCCCCGCCGCATAGCCGAGCGGCTTCGCGCATGTGCTGTTTCGGTCCATGGCGCGCGCTTGCACGTCCCTGCGGCTTTGGCCATAAGCGCGCCTCAACGTCCTCCCGGCAGCTTCGATGACCTCCTTCCCCGAACGCGTCTTTTCCGGCATGCAGCCGACCCACACGCTGCACCTCGGCAATTATCTCGGCGCGATGGTGAACTGGATCGCGCATGCAGGAGACGCATTCGACTGCCTCTATTGCGTCGTCGACATGCACGCGATCACCACCTTCCAGGAGCCGAAGGAGCTTCTGGAGAACATCCGCGAGGTGACGGCGGCCTATCTCGCCTGCGGGCTCGACCCGAAACGCTCGATCATCTTCAACCAGAGCCAGGTGGCCGAGCATGCCGAGCTCGCCTGGGTGTTCAACTGCGTCGCGCCGCTCGGCTGGCTGAACCGCATGACGCAGTTCAAGGAGAAGGCCGGCAAGGACCGCGAGAACGCCTCGATCGGCCTCTACGCCTATCCGAACCTGATGGCGGCCGACATTCTCGCCTACAAGGGGACGCATGTGCCGGTCGGCGAGGACCAGAAGCAGCATCTGGAGCTGGCCCGCGACATCGCCCAGAAATTCAACAACGACTTTGCCGAGTCGATCGCCGAGCACGGGCATCGGCGACGCCTTCTTCCCGCTGCCGGAGCCGATGATCACCGGCCCGGCGACGCGGGTGATGAGCCTCCGCGACGGCACGAAGAAGATGTCGAAGTCGGATGCCTCGGACTATTCGCGCATCAACCTGACCGACGATGCCGACACGATCGCGCAAAAAATCAGGAAGGCGAAGACCGATCCGGAACCGCTCCCCTCGGAGGTGAAGGGCCTGGCGGGCCGGCCGGAGGCGGAGAACCTCGTCGGCATCTATGCCGCGCTCGCCGGAGCCAGCAAGGAGGCGGTGCTCAGAGAGTTCGGCGGCGCGCAGTTCTCGACCTTCAAGCCGGCGCTGGCCGAGCTCGCCGTGCAAAAGCTCGCGCCGATCGCCGCCGAGATGCGACGCCTGCTGGCCGACCCGGCCATATCGACGCGGTGCTCGCCGACGGCGCCGAGCGGGCCCGCGCCATCGCCGCGCCGATCATGCGCGACGTGAAGGACGTGGTCGGGCTGCTCAGGCCGCGTTGAGCCGCAGCTTGCCCAGCCAATCCGCGAATGGCAGCATGAAACCATGATGCGGCCGAGACGCTCCCGCGAGGAGGGGCACAAGCGGAAGTTCCTCGTCGTCATCGACGACACGCCGGAATGCCTGCGTCGCGCTTTCCTATGCCGCGCGGCGCGCATCGCATACGTCAGGGCGCCGTCGTGCTCCTCTTCGTCATCGAGCCGGAGGCGCCGCAGAGCTGGCTGGGCGTTGAGGACATCATGCGCGCCGAGGCGCGCGAGCAGGCGCAGGCGACGCTTGCCAAGTTCGCCGCCAAGGCGCGCGACCTTGCCAATCTCGATCCCGAAATGGTGATCCGCGAAGGGAAGCGGGCCGACGAGATCCGCAACCTCATCGAGTCCGACGAGGACATCGCCATCCTTGTGCTTGCCGCGGGGGAAAGCACCGAGGGCCCGGGGCCGCTGGTGACAGCGATCGCAGCGCGGAGCTCGGGCAATTTTCCGGTGCCGATCACCATCGTGCCGGCGACGCTCAGCGAAGAGCAGCTCGACGCGATCGCCTGAGCCGGGATAACGGGCTGAGCCAGACCGGCCGCGCGCCCTACATGTAGCTGTCCCTGTCGGGGCCTGAATTGTCGACGACCGTCCCGAACAGCTCCGCGCCGCCGCTCGCGCCTTCCCCCAGCCCGAGCAGGATCTGGATCTCTTCGACCGTGGCATTGGGGGCAAGCCGGTCGAGGATGATGGCGCGGATCTCGTGCCAGCGCTCCTGCTCCTTGAGGTCGCCGAGACAGTAGGCATCGATCGCCCGGTCGCCGGCAAGCCTGTAGGCGTAGAAGCCATGCAGGGTGAGCCACGCATCCGCCTCGGCCTGCACCGATGTCTCCCAGGAGCGTCTGAGGATCAGCCAATTCATCGGGCGCGGGGCGGCTCCTGTCGGCTCATCTGCCGCCGTCCAGAATAGCCGATCGACACCTCGCCACAAAGCGAAGGTTTACCAATCCGGATTTTTGGCGCGCTACGGGCCTGTCACCCAGCTCAACCGCGGAGCCGGCCGCCGGTCGCCTTGGCGACCGCTGCGACGATGGCGGCGGAGACCATGTCGATCTCCTCGTCCGTAAGCGTACGCTCGCGCGGCTGCAGCGTCACCTCGACGGCGACCGATTTTTTGCCTTCACCGACCGCCTCGCCGGTGAACACGTCGAAGACGGCAGCCGCTTCGATCAGCGCCTTGTCGGCGCCTTTCGCCGCCCGCAGGATCCGGTCGGCGGGCATGTCGCTCGGCACCACGAAGGCGAAATCGCGCGTGACGGCCTGCAGATCGGAAGCGTCGAGCGCCGGCCGCGCCTTTCGCGATGCCTTCGGGAGCGGGATCGCGTCGAGGTCGATCTCGAACGCGACGAGCGGGCCGGTGACGTCCAGCGCGGCAAGCACGCGCGGGTGGATCTCGCCGAATGTGCGCGAGGCGGTTTTTTGGCCCGAGCATGAGCGAGCCGACGCGGCCGGGATGATACCAGGCCGGGCCGTCCGCGCTCGTCTGCAGCCGGTCCACCGGCGCCCCGGCCAACGAAAGCACTGCCAGCGCGTCAGCCTTGGCGTCGAACACGTCGACCGGACGGCGCTCGGCTTGCCAATGGCGCGGGCCGCTCATGCCGCGGCGGACCCCGGATGCATGGATGCGCTCGTCCTCGGGCCGGTCGCCGCGCATAGACCTGGCCCGATCTCGAAGAGGGCGAGATCGGCGAAGCCGCGCGCCATGTTGCGGCCGACGGCTGCGATCAGGTTCGACAGCAGCGAGGGGCGCATGTCGGAGAGCTCTGTGGAAATCGGATTGGCGAGCGCAAGCGCCGGGCCGCCGCCGCCGAAGAGCTCGGCCCGCGACTTCGGCACGAACGACCAGGTCATCGCCTCGTTCATGCCGCGCGATGCAAGCGTGCGCGCCGCGAGAAAGCGGCGCCGCTGCGATGGGCTGATGCGGCGGCTGGTGACGGTCTCAAGCCGCGGCAGCGCGACATGGGCGACCTTGTCCAGCCCGTAGACGCGGACGATTTCCTCGACGAGGTCGGCCTCGCCGTTGATGTCCGGCCGCCAGGACGGCACCTCGACGATGATTTTGGACGGCAGCGCCGCCCCCATGCCCGTCCGGATAGCAGAAAATCCGAGCGCCTCCAGGATTCTGACTTGCTCGGCGGGCGGGATGTCGACGCCGGCGAGCGTCCTGACGCGGTCGAGACGGAGCGGAACGGTGTAGTCGCGGAGCGGCGGGTCGCCGGCCACGACGAGCTCCGACGCCTCGCCGCCGCAGAGCTCAAGGATCATGCGGGTGGCGATCTCGGCGCCGGGCCGGACGAAGGCCGGGTCGACGCCGCGCTCGAAGCGATAGCGGGCATCGGAATTGATGCCGAGCTTGCGGCCGGTCGCGGCGGTGCGGATCGGGTCGAAATAGGCGGCCTCGAGAAAGACGTTGACGGTCTCCGGCGTGCACGCCGGTAGCGGCGCCGCCGATGATGCCGGCAATGCCCTGCGGGCCGTTGTCGTCGGCGATCACCGTCATCGAGGAGTCGAGCATGTAGCTCCTGCCGTCGAGCGCCTCGATTGCCTCGCCGTCGCGGGCGAGCCGGGCATGGATGTTGCCCGCCACCTTGTCGGCGTCGAAGACATGCAGCGGCCGCCCATAGGCGTGGGTGACATAATTGGTGATGTCGACGAGCGACGAGATCGGCCTGAGCCCGATGGCGCGGAGACGCCGCTGCATCCAGGCCGGCGACGGCCCATTCCTCACACCTCTGATGTATCGGCCGACGAAGAGCTGGGCAGGGCGTGTTCTCAGAATCGTCGAAGCGCAGCTCGACGCCGATCGGGCTCGTGAACGACGCCGGCGTACGGGCGTGGCATCGATCGGCTTCAGTCGGCCGATTTCCTTGGCGGCGAGGTCGCGGGCGATACCATAGACGCCGAGCGCGTCCGGCCGGTTCGGCGTCACGCCGATGTCGATGACCGGGTCGTCGAGCCCGGCCCAAGCGGCATAGGACTTTCCCACCGGCGCGTCGGCCGGCAAATCGACGATGCCTTCATGCTCGTCGGACAGGCCGAGCTCGCGCTCGGAAAGCAGCATGCCGTTCGACGCCTCGCCGCGGATCGTGCCGACCTTGAGGTCGATCCCGGTGCCCGGGATGCGGTTTCCCGGCGCGGCGAAGACGCCGCGCATGCCGGTGCGTGCATTGGGCGCGCCGCAGACGACCTGCACCGGCGCGCCCGTGCCCGTCGAAACCAGGCAGACGCGCAGGCGGTCAGCGTTCGGATGCTGGCGCGCCTCCAGCACATCGGCGATGACGAAGGATTTCAGCGCCTCGGCAGGATTGGAGAGCTCTTCCAGCTCCAGCCCCAGATGCGTCAGCGCATCGGCGATCTCCTCGGTCGAGGCGGGGGTGTCGAGATAGTCCTTCAGCCAGGCGAGGGTGAATTTCATTTTCGGATCGGATAATCGGCGGTCGGCGTTCCCGTAACGGGGCGTTGCGCGGGAGGCAAGGCGTCGGCGGCCAGGAAAGCTTAGGCGGCACGCATGAAGATGGTCTTCCACGAAACCGTTTCTACGGCGCGACGAAACAGAGGTGAAACGCTTGCCGCCTAGATGCGCGGCGGCCGGAACGAACCGGTGTGGCGGCGACCGCCGAGAGCGGTTCCGCCTAACCCAGGAAAGGAGATCGTCGTGACTACGCTTGCGCCGTCGCATCGGTTGCCGAATGCGATCATGGCTTCCCACCCGGTCATCTTCGCTGCGGTACTATTCGCACGCCGTGTAGGCCGCCGGCTGAAAATCCGGGAGGACCGCCGGGCTCTGCAGGCCATGCCCGACTATCTCCTCTCGGATATCGGCATTTCACGCGGAGAGATCGAACGGGCCACGGAATACGGTCGCCATTACCCGCTCGGGCCGTCCTACCGGCTCTGACCGCCGCAGCATCGCAAGCCGCCCCCGGGCGGCTTGTTCGTTTTTGGCACGAGCCTCAGTTCACGTAGACAAAGTCCATCCTGACGGAGCCGCTCGTGCGGATCGTCGTGTCGCCAATCGTGGTGACTTGGGCGGGCCGCGGCGGCGGCTCGACGCTCTGGCAGGCTGCTATCAGCAGCAGGGCGACCGCAGGCGCCAGTCGCAGCAAGACCGTCAGAGGCTAAGCCCCTCAGCCAGGCTAGGCATGGCGAGCGCCGAAAAGCCGTAGTGGCGGAGCCAGCGGAGGTCCGCCTCGAAAAAGGCGCGCAGATCCGGGATCCCATATTTGAGCATGGCGATGCGGTCGATGCCCATGCCGAAGGCAAAGCCCTGGTACTTTTCCGGGTCGAGGCCGCCGGCGCGGATGACGTTCGGATGCACCATGCCGGAGCCGAGGATCTCCAGCCATGAATTGCCGACGCCGATCTTGAGCTCGCCGCCTTCCCAGGAGCAGCCGATGTCGACCTCCATCGACGGCTCGGTGAAAGGAAAATGCGACGGACGGAAACGCATCTTCACCGCGTCGACTTCGAAGAAGGCTTTGGCGAAGGCCTCCAGCGTGCCCTTCAGGTGGCCAAGATGAGTGGTCTCGTCGATGACGAGGCCCTCCACCTGGTGGAACATCGGCGTGTGCGTCTGGTCGGAGTCGGAGCGAAAAGTGCGGCCGGGCGCGATGATGCGGATCGGTGGTTCTTGCGTCTCCATGGTGCGGATCTGCACGGGCGAGGTGTGGGTGCGCAGCACCATCCGCGAACCGTCGGCCTTCGGGTTGAAATAAAAGGTGTCGTGCTCCTGCCGGGCCGGGTGCTCCGGCGGGATGTTGAGCGCGCCGAAATTGTACCAGTCCGTCTCGATGTGCGGGCCTTCCGCGACGGAAAAACCCATGTCGCCGAAGATGGCGATCACTTCTTCCCAGACCTGCGTGACGGGGTGGATCGTGCCGACCGGCTCCGGCCGCGGCGGCAGCGTGACATCGATCGTCTCGGAGCGGAGTTTTTGGTCGAGCGCCGCTTCGCGCAACGCGTTGCGGCGCGCTTCCAGCGCAAGGGTGACGCGTTCTTTCAGGCCATTGAGCGCCGGGCCGGTCAGCTTGCGCTCCTCGGGAGACATGCCGCCAAGGCGCTTCAGGCGTTCCGAGACCGAGCCCTTCTTGCCGAGCGCGGCGACGCGCACCGCCTCAAGCGCCCGCTCATCGGCAGCGGCGGCGATGGCGGCGGCGATGTCGCGCTCGAGGCTAGCGAGATCTGAGGTCGAGAGCTGCGCTTGGTCGTTCATGGACGGTGGCGGTCTTAGCACCATCCTTCTCCCGGGGGGAGAAGGTCGCTGCGGGGCAGCCGGATGAGGCGAAGCGGCGGCGCCAGATAGGCAAGAACCGCAGGCGCCGCAGGCGACGCCTCTCCGGGTGGAAGAGGGCCGGTCGCCTCGCTGCTACTGCCGAACCGCGTGCGAAAACTCGTTCGGCGTGGCGTCCTGCAGATAGGCGAGAGCATTCTTCGCCTGCTCGGCGAGCGCGGCGAATGCCGCGGGCTCGTGAATCGCCAGGTCGGACAGCACCTTCCGGTCCACCTCAATACCAGCCTTGTTGAGGCCGTCGATCAGGCGGCCGTAGGTGAGGCCAAGATCGCGGGCGGCGGCATTGATGCGCTGGATCCACAGAGCCCGAAAATTGCGCTTCTTCACGCGACGGTCGCGATAGGCGTATTGCATGCCCTTCTCGACCGCCTGCCGGGCAATGCGGATCGTGTTCTTGCGACGGCCATAATAGCCCTTGGCCTGCTTCAGAACCTTCTTGTGCTTCGCGTGGGACGTTACACCCCGCTTGACGCGTGCCATGTCAAAACTCCATCAGGTCAGCGGTTATAGGGCATGTAGACTTTGACGATGCCCTCGTCCTGCTTGGAAAGCACCGTGGTGCCGCGGGCATTGCGGACGAATTTCGGCGTCCGCTTGATCATGCCGTGGCGCTTGCCCGCCTGCTGGACTTTCACGTGGCCGTTCGCGGTGAACTTGAAGCGCTTCTTGGCGCCCGACTTCGTCTTCTGCTTGGGCATTCTGCTCTCCTTGAGAACGCAACAAGCCCGCCAGGGCGGGGCGTCGCATCGGAAGCTCGTGATTGAGCATTTCTGGACCGCCACGGCATGCCCATCGGGCTGAACCCGAAGCCGGGCGATCCGGTGGTGCTCATATAGCCAGGCGGGGAAAGCAACGCAAGGACGGGGGAGCCATTTAGCGGGCGCGGCGCGGTTGCGTGGCAAGCCGGCCTGTGGCATTGACGCGCCCGACCTTTTGGCGTTCAGGCTTAAGTTTCCGC
Source organism: uncultured Alphaproteobacteria bacterium (assembly GCA_963846475.1). Taxonomy (GTDB): domain Bacteria; phylum Pseudomonadota; class Alphaproteobacteria; order Rhizobiales; family Afifellaceae; genus DASWJZ01. The sequence continues at coordinate 3,039,006 of CAWJVZ010000004.1, forward strand.
CGACCGCGCCTATCTGACGAAGAACGCTTTCGGAAGCTGCCGTAGCTCAGTGGTAGAGCACTCCCTTGGTAAGGGAGAGGTCGACAGTTCAATCCTGTCCGGCAGCACCAGTTTTCCTCGTGCATCAGCATACCTTGGCGAGGAACTCGAGGTGCCGCGGCCGATAAGGCCGGCTAATTATGGTTCGTTCCGGCGGCACCCGTCCCGTCTGACCGGATCCTCTGCATCGTGAAGACGCCGGCACGCACCGCCGAGCGCTCCTCGTCAACGCGCTCCGCTGCTGGCGAATCGTAAATGACCAGCAGCTCCCGCCGTTTGCCGGGCCAGAGGTCAACGGCCTCGGGATGGTCGGTGTGGAGCAGGTATGGGAGCTCCACGATCTCCTCCACGCGCTGCGGGCCGATCATATCCGAGGCGTCATCGTGCACCGCGTCACGCCACCTGAGAACCAACGCCGGGCCGTCCAGGGACATGGTGGGCCCGACTAGGAGGAGAAGGTCGTCGCCGTCGCGCGTGGCAGCGGCAAGTTGGTGGTGCGCAGCTCGATGGCACAAGTTGGGATGCACGAGGGTGCAGGCTGCGGCCCCGGGATGCGCGCTCGTGAGAGTAGTGCCGCCGGCAGGGCGTGCTCAATGGGTATCCGAGTGCCCGCAGGCGATGACTTCATCAAGACCAGCACGTGTTGAGGTGAACCAGGCGGCCATCCCGTCCTATTCCGCGCTCACCCGCTCGTCGCTGGTGCCGTCTCCGGTCGGATCACGCGCATGTTCAGATGCACCATGAAGGCGGTGGCGAAGAGCGGACCGAGTATATTGACGAGTGGTATTGCGAGAAATCCGGCAACGATCAGCCCGCCTGCAAAAATCCTCGTCGAGTGATGCGCCCGCAACCGCCTCACGGTAGCTTCGTCATGCAACCGCAAGGCGGCGAGTTCGAAGTATTCGCGACCGAGCAGGTAGGCATTGGCAACTAGGAAAACCACAACACCAAAGCCGACGAGAATCACGAGCGGTAGCGCAATCGCGTTTACCAGAAGGACGACACCGAAGAACTTCGCCGAACTCAGCACGGAGCGACCGATCGGCAGCGGCCGTCCCGGCGGCGCGTCCGGATAATGGGTGCGCTCCACCAGTTCGGCGATTTCGTCGAGGAACAGTCCGGCGAAAAGGGCCGTCACGGGCGCGACCAGGAAGCCGAGTGCGATCACGAGGCCTATTCCTACCAGGACGGAAAAGCTGGTATCGAGCCAATCATAGGGAAGCGCGACAATATGCGAGAGCAGCCATTCCAGGACGATCCAAAGGCTGACGAGCAAGCCGATCGTAAGCGCCAGCGATTTCGCCAAAACTCTGCGGAATGGCGGCGAGAAGATATCGCGCAGGGCGAGCGCAGCGGTATTCATCAAGATTCGAGCCTTGGATGCAGCTATATCGGCAGGCGCCGAGAGACGCGACATGAACGTCACCTGGCAAGGGCTGTTGCCATCTGCCAAGCCTGCGCGTCCTTCCCCGGCTAGGCACGATTGTGGATAGTTCGACGAAGGTGACGGTGTGGAGTAGAGAAGCTCACATGGCAGACGATCCCAGGGCGCCACGTGGACCGCGCCTGAACCCCTTTGAGAAGGCCGAACGGACAACCCGGGAGGCCGCGTCGATCGCCGGCGCGGATCTCGACGCTGCGCGCAAGAAGACCGCCCGGTTGAAAGCCGAGCGGCTCACGAAAGAGGCAGCGAGCCGTCCAACCGAGATCGACAAGAAGCCGCGCGCCAAGAAGCCTAAGTCGATACCGAAGCGCGAAGGCTGAGAAGATGCCGACGGTCGGAAGGGAAGCTCTGATCGACGCGCTCTGAGCCACCTTCACGCACGACAGGACGGAGAGGCCTTCGCTGCTATCGACGTGCATCTCGCGCCGCGACCAGGTGAGGGCCCGAACTGGGACGTTGTCGTCGATGGAGCAGAGCCGGCGGACGTTGCGCAATTGAAGCGCAAGCTGTTCGACTACGAGCTCTCCGCCGAACAGGACGGATGAACGAACTCCGTCGCCTCAGACGCGCACCGGCAATGCGGGCGCCGCGAGCAGCTAGCTTTTGGCGCTTGAGTTTTGGTTGCGCTTGTCTGCCGGGGTGACGGGCCCTTTCGAGGCCTTAGAGCCGCCGCTCCATTCCTGGGCCTTCCGGACGTGGTCGCCGCCTACATGGTCGGGTGGGCTGCTCTTGTCGCTGCCGCTCGCCGGGTTCTCGGACAATCGTCCTTTTCTCTCACCCATGAGAACCTCCGTGTCTGCGGCTGGGAAACGCATGTGGCCCGCAATCGTATCCGATCGATCACGGCAAAGGCCCAAGACCTCGATTCCGTGCCAGCGATCGCTTTCCGAACGTGCACATAGCCTGCCGACAGGCAAAGCGCCTTTTGCACCGGGCGTCAGATGCGACCGAACTGGGCGAGCAAATCCTCGATCGTTTTTCCCTTTGCGACCCATTCGCGTGTTTTCTGCTCCCGCTGGGCCTGCTCGCGAGCGAGCTCGACGATTTCATCTGCATGCTCAAGCGGCACCACCGTGACGCCGATCGTGTCGGCGATGATGAAGTCGCCCGGTCGCACGACAACACCGCCGCAGCCGATGGCACATTGATGGAAAGCTCCTCCTTGCGGCCGGAGAACATTGTGTGGGTACCGCGTGCGGTGATGGCGCGTGTCCAGATCGGCCAGCCGATGTCCTCCAACTCGTCGATATCGCGGTCAGCACCGTCGACAACCATGCCGCGGATCCCGCGATTCTTAGCGAGTCCGCCCATCAGCCCGCCGCAGACGGACGTTTCCGTGTCGCCGCCGGCATCAACGACGATGATGTCGCCGGGCTTGCCCATCTCTAGCGCCTTGAGCGGATCAACCAAATCGCCTTTCGAGAGCTGCACGGTGATCGCCTGGCCAACCGCTTTCGCCTTGAACGGCGGTTTGATGGCACCGTCCATCACTCCCGTACGATACATCACGTCGGCGAACACGCAGGAGGCGGAGTAGCATTGCGCCACTGCGTCGAATTTCGCCAAGAGATCTTCTCTGCGATCGAAGTCGTTGAGCACCTTCAACATGGATTGTCCTTCAATTCCAAATTGGCGTGAGTTCGGCAGCCGTGCCGATCGTTCACGGGGTTCAGCGGCGGCTCGCCTGTCAGCACCCGCGCCACTTCGCTCGCGGCGACCTCGCGCGCGAGTAGGATCGATTCCTCCGAATAATAGGCGGAACGGGGGGTAACGATAACGTTGGAAGGGCGAACAGCGGGGCTCCAGGCGGCCCGCTTGGCGGGCTCCTCTTCCGGATCGTCGAGGCCGGCGCCCGCCACCCTGAGGCGAAGCTTCTGGACCTTGATACCGGCCCGGTGGAAGAGATGCCGGGCTTCATCTCGATCGTGCGCGATGGCCGCTTCCTCGCGGTGGTCGCCGAACGCTAGCTCCAGGCGGTGCAGGCAATGCGCGTGCTGGCCGCCGCGGCCAAGTGGGAGGAGCCCGCTAGCCTGCCGGACCAGCCGAACCTGCCGGCGGTCCTCCAAAGCCTGGAGCGGGAGGTCGGGACTGCTGCGGAAGCTCGCGCTCCGACGCCGCCGCTCCTGCCGGCGGAGAGGTTTTCGATGCAACCTTCACTCGACCCTACCAGATCCATGGCTCGATCGGGCCGTCCTGTGCGGTAGCCTTGATGGCACCGGAAGGCCTGACGGTATGGTCTCACACGCAGGGGGGTCTATCCGGACCGGGATGCGATCGCGGAGGCAGCGCAAGGACTGGCCGCGGCCGCGCTCGGCAACGCCGTCCGCCACGCCATCGGCAGACGAATCGACGACCTGCCGCTAACGCGTCACCGCGTGAAGCAGGCAATCGGCGTCTGAGCTTCTCTACAGCGGCGGACCACATCTCCCAAGAGCGGCTTGAGGAATCGCCCAATAGCCTTCGCGCCGTTGGAACGGTGCGGGGGGACGCCCGATTGGCTTGTCGCGCTCGAGACCCTGATCGCGCTCGTGTTTTCCAACGCGGTTGGCCGCTACCTGGGCGGCTACATGATCATCTGGGCCGACGAGATCGTCATCAGCCTCATGCCCTGGCTCGGCATGATCGGCATGTTCCTGTCGATCCGCCGGCGCCAGGTGATCCGCATCGATTATTTCGTCTCCAAGTTCCCGCCGCGGCTCGGCAAGGCCGTGCTGCTCTTCGCCGACGTGATGTCGGCGGCGGTCTTCCTGTATTTCGCGGTGATCTCGTTTCAGTATGTCGGGCTGTTCGGGTCCGACAAGACGATCTACCTGCGCATTCCGACGGGCTGGTTCAGCTCCGCCCTGGTGATCGGGGCCGGCGGTGCCGCACTGGCTTATCTCGCCCATTTCGTCCGCGATGCCCGGCGCAGGCCTGCAGGCTAGAGCGAAAGCACGTGACTGGCGCGCTGTTTTCCATCGTCCTGCTGCTGACGCTGCTCGTGTTCGGCGTGCCGATGCTCGTGTCGCTCACCATCGCCGTCGTCGTCAGCTTCTTCCTGAGCGGCCAGTGGACGATCATCCTGCCGCAATCGATGATTTCCGGCGTTTCCTCCTTCACGCTGGTCGCGCTGCCGCTCTTCATCGTCTCCGGACTGGTGATGAATGCCGGCGGCATCTCCGGGCGGCTGTTCGATTTCGCGCGCGCTCTGGTCGGCTGGATGCGCGGCGGCCTCGCGCAGGTGGACGTGCTGACCAGCATCTTCTTCGGCGGAATGATCGGCTCCTCCACCGCCGATCTCGCCGGGCAGCGCCTCTATCATCATTCCGCAGATGAAGAAGGAGGGCTACCCGCCGGAGATGGCCGCCGCGATCAGTGCGTCCTCGTCGGGAATCGGCCCGCTGATTCCGCCGTCCTCGCCCGCCATCCTCTATTCGGCGGTGACGGGGACATCTCTGGGAGCTCTCTTCCTTGCCGGCCTGATCCCTGGCCTGCTGCTCGGCGGCGTCTTCATGATTGTCGTCGGGTATCTCGCGCACCGGCACGGCTGGCACCATTATTCGCGCTTCTCGCTTATGGAAGTCTGGCGGACCGGGCTGCGGGCCATCCTCGCCTTCGGCATGCCGGCGATCATCATCGGCGGGCTGGTGCTCGGCGTGTTCACCCCCTCCGAGGGCGGCGCTTTCGGCGCGGTCCTACGCGCTCATCCTCTCGGCCTTCATCTACCGGACACTCAGCTGGCGCGACCTTTTCCGCGTGCTTGCCGCTGCCGTGCAGCTGACCGGCGAGCTCCTCCTCATCGTCGGCCTGTCCTTCGCGCTCGGCACCAGCCTGTCCAGCGCGCACGTCCCGGATGCGCTGGCCTCGCTCATCGACTGGATGACGATCGGCGACAGCACCTACATGCGGCTCCTCACCCTGATGATCCTCGCCATCATCGCCGGGATGTTCCTCGACCCGCTCATCCCTGTCCTGGTTCCGGTCATCCTGCCGGCTTTGATCGCCTTCGACATCGACCTCATCCATTTCGGCGTGCTGATGGTGATCGCGGTGGTGATCGGGCAGCTGACCCCGCCCATGGCGATCGCGCTCATCATCACCAGCCGCATCGCCGAAGTCGACATGATCAAGATCATGCACGCCAATTGGCCGTTCTTCATCGCCATCATCGTCTTCATGTTCATCCTGATGGGCGTGCCGGAGCTGGCGACCTGGCTGCCGGCGCAGATGCGCGACTGACGCATGTCGTCCGCACCCGCGTCGTCGACCTATGCCGCGACGGACGGCGCCGCCTATGACCGGTTCATCGGCCGCTGGAGCCGGCGCCTGGCGGATGCCGTCGCGCCGCAGGCCGAGCCGCTGCCGGAGGGCAGCCTCCTCGACGTCGGCTGCGGCACCGGCAGCATGGCGCTGGCGCTGGCGGAGCGCTACGCGGAGCGCGAGGTGGTCGGGATCGACATCGCGGAACCGTATCTCGACTATGCGGCGCGGCGGCCCGGGGGCGCCGCGATCCGCTTCGTGCGCGAGGATGCCTGCGCGATGTCGTTTCCCGACGCGGGCTTCGCCGCCGCCTACGGCCTCCTGTTCCTCAATTTCGTGCCGGAGCCGCTGCGTGCCGTGCGCGAGATGCGCCGCGTCACCCGCCCCGGGGGCGTGGTGGTCGCCGCGGGCTGGGATTTTCCGCGGCGGCCTCGTCTACCAGCGCATCCTGTGGGACAGCGCCGCCGGGGTCGATCCGGGCGCCGCAGCGATCCGCGACCGCCTGTTCTCCGGCAAAATGGCGTTGCCGAACGGCATGGCCGACCTGTTCCGCGAGGCGGGCCTCGCGGATGTGCGGTGGGACTCGGTCACGATCCGGATGGATTTCGCCGACTTCGCCGATTACTGGGAGCCGCTCCTCGGCGGGCAAGGTCCGGTCGGCGGCTATGTCGCCGGCCTGCCGCCGGAAAAGCAGGTGGCCGTGCGCGAGGCAGTGCGCGCGGCGTTCCTGTCGGGATCGCCGGACGGCGAGCGGTCCCTGACGGCGACGGCCTGGGTGGTCCGCGGAACCGCGCCTTAGGAGCGGTGCAGCTGAAGGCAACTTGGCTAGGACGGGATCGTATGAGCTTGCACGAGCGGATCGGTGTGGACGTCGGGCGCAAGCTCAGCGTGGAGGACGCGATCGAGTGGGCGGCGGCGAACGCGGTCCGTTATCTCGACGTGCAGACCGACCTTGCCCCGAACCGGCTGCAGGACATCGCCGCCCGGGCGCCGGCGATCCGCGCCGCGCTGGAGCGGACAGGCGTCGAGCTCGGCCTGCACACGCTGTCGGGGGTCAACATCGCCGAAGTCTCGCCGTTCGTGAGCGAGGCGGCGGACGAATATCTGCGGACCTATGTCGACATGGCGGTCGCAACGGGAGCCGGCTGGGTCATCGTCCACGCCGGCTACCATTTCACCGACGACTACGCGATGCGTCGGCAGGCCGGGCTCGACCGCCTGAAGCGCGCGGCGGAATATGCGGCGGAGAAGGGCGCGCTGCTTCTCCTGGAAAACACCAACCGCGAGCCGGAGCAGGCGGAGGTCAAATACCTGGCCTCGACCCTTGAGGAATGCCTGTTCTACTTCGGCGAGCTGCAGTCGCCGGCGATCGGCTTCTCCTTCACGGCCAACCACGCGCACCTCTGGCCGGAAGGCATCGCCGGCTTCGTCGACGCGCTGGATTTTTCGCGCTGCCGCGAAGTGCGGCTCGCCGACTGTTTTGGAACGGTCGAGGAGCATCTCCGGCCCGGCGAGGGCAACATCGATTTTGCCGCGATGTTCCGCCGGATCGAGGACAAGGGCTTTTCGGGCCACTACATGAACCAGTTCGGCTCGCTGCAGGACATGCTGGACGGCCGCGACTATCTCGTTGCAACGGCGCGCGAGGCGGGTGTCACGTGAGCCGGATAGCCGGGCATCGCGTTCGCTGGCGAAAGCCCGAACGGCTCTACTTGGTGTTTGACGATCATAACGCCTGTGGATAAGTCGGCGTGGTTCACGCTGACGTGAAGTATGTTACGTCTTTGCACCAGCCTTTTCGATATCAGATCAAACACTTAAAAATTTTCTATCACATTCGCGTGTTTGACAACGGGCGAAAGATGTGCCGCTAAATAGTGGCCCTTCGAGGTGGCCTTTTCAAAAACTAAGGAGAAGTCCATCATGAAGCACACGACCCCCCTCCCGAACTGTCGATCGGCTTCGGCCCGCTGAAGATCCTCGCAAGGGGCGTTGCCGCGATCCAGGCGATTCGACTGCCTGCTCTGATCGTGACCGGCGCTATTTCTATTGCCTGGATATTACTGGCCTGGAACAGCGCCAGCGTCGGGCAGATGGTCGGCTCGCTATATGCTTGGATTACGCACTAAACACTCTTGATTGGTAAGCTCCTCCGACCCTTATCCCGTATGTCCTTATACGTGCAGCTGTTGATCGCCGCATGCCGAATCCCCTGCGCTTCGAACCGCACGCGGATGTGCCGGCGATCGGTATGGATGGGGAACGCTGGCGCCAGCCGAACGGGTCTACTCCGTCTGAGCGGCGAGACCGCTCGCCGCGATGCCCGCAAGGGCGGCCTGCTCGTCATTCTCCGACGTATCGCCCGAGACGCCGACGGCACCCGCGATCCGGCCGTCGCTCATGATGAGGACACCGCCGGGAACCGGAACGAGCGCGCCGCCCGTCACATGGCTCACCGCGGCGACGAAGGTCGGCTGTTGCTCCGCTCGCTTGCCGATCGCGCGAGCCCATGCCGAGCGCGAGCGCGCCAAAAGCCTTACCGTGCGCCACTTCGAAACGCTTGAGGCTGGTTCCGTCCTCGGCGGCAACCGCCTTGACCGCGCCGCGACTGTCGAGAACCGCGATGGCGAGCGGCTTGAGCCCCTCGCGGCGCGCATGAGCGAGCGCTTCGGCGATGATGGTCTGGGCGGCGGCCAGGGTGAGTTCGGGCACGACATTTTCCTTAGTTGAGGTGCTTCGGTCGTGGATTTGTTCAGCTCTGCCGCGCCGCGCCGCTGGCGAGGAGCTCCGAAATCTCACCGGGCGCAAAACCCGTCTCGGCCAGCACCTGCCTTGTATGCTCGCCCAGCAACGGCGCGGGGCCGCCGGTTCGGCCCGGCGTGGCGGAGAATTTTAGCGGCAGGCCGATGGCCTTGGTTGCTCCCGCGACCGGGTGCGAGACGTCGACGACCATCTCGCGGGCGAGCGTCTGCGGGTGGCGGTGCATCTCGGCGATCGACAGCACCGGGCCCGCCGGGACGTCGGCGGCTTCCAGCGCGGCGAGCCATTCCGCGGTGGAACGTCGCCTGAAGATGGGCGCGAGCCGCTCCTGCAGGGCACCGAGATTTTCCATGCGCTTGCGGTTGGTCTGAAACAGCGGCTCGGCGGGCAGCTCCGGCGCTTCCAGCACGCCGGCCAGCCGCTCCCAATTGCGCTGGTTCGCCGCCCCGACATTGATCCAGCCGTCGGCCGTCTCGAACGCCTGGTACGGCGCGTTGAGCGGGTGCGCCGACCCCATCGGGCCGGGCGAGACGCCGGTCGCGAAGGCGATCGCCGATTGCCAGTAGGTGTGCACGATGCCGGCCTCGAACAAAGATGTGTCCACCCGCTGGCCTTCGCCGGTCTGCAGCCGCCGCGCATAGGCCGCGACGACGCCCAGCGCCGCCAAGATGCCGGCGGTGATGTCGGTCACCGGGGCGCCGACCTTGACCGGCGGCCGGCGCTCGCCCTCGCCGGTGATGGCCATCAGCCCCGACATGCCCTGCGCGATCAGGTCGAAGCCGCCGCGGTCGGCATAAGGCCCGGTCCGCCCGAAGCCGGAGACCTCGCAATAAATGAGGCCGGGATTGTCGCGGCGCAGCTCCTCGTAGCCGAGCCCCAGGCGCTCCATGGTGCCCTTGCGGTAATTCTCGATGACCACGTCGGCGTTGACGAGCAGCCGGCGCAGTGCCGCCTTGGCGGGATCCTGCTTGAGGTCGAGGACGATGCCGCGCTTGTGGCGGTTCATCATCATGAAGGCGGCGGATTCGCCGTTGATGTCGGGCGGCAGGAAGCGGCGGCTGTCGTCGCCCTCCGGCTTCTCGACCTTCACGACGTCGGCGCCCATGTCGGCGAGCATCAGTCCGCAGACGGGGCCCGCCATGATATGGGCGAGCTCGATGACCCGCATGCCCTGCAGCGGGCCCGCGGAAGCCGCCTCCTCGTCCATGTTCAGCGGCCCTGCCATTTGGCGGGGCGCTTTTGCAGAAACGCCTCCAGGCCCTCGCGGAAATCCTGGCTCGTGTAGCAGCTGGCGATGAGGTCGGCGTCGTCGCGGCGGCCCTGGCGGATGCGGCGGAGCGCTTCCTTGGTCGCCCGCAGCGTCAGCGGCGCGTTGCCGGCGAGAAGCCTCGCGAGCTCGCGCGCTCGCGCCATCAGCGCGGGCTGGTCCTCCAGCACCTCCGAGACCAGGCCGATCGCCTTCGCCTCCTCCGCTTCGACCAGGCGCGCGGTGAAAATCACGTCCATCACACGGCCGGCGCCGATCAAGGCCGCCATGCGTGCATAATTCTCCAGCGACAGGCAATTGCCGAGCGTGCGGGCGATCGGGTAGCCGAATTTCAGGGTTTTGGCGGCAATCCGCAGGTCGCACGCGGCGGCGATCCCGGCGCCACCACCGGTGCAGGCGCCGGCAATGGCCGCGATGGTCGGCACCGCGCAGGTCTCGACCGCCGCAAGGACGCGCTCGATGTTCTGCTCGTAGGTCTGCGCGTCGGCCTCGGTGCGGAAGGCGCGGAACTGCGAGATGTCGGTGCCGGCGGCGAAGGCGCGGTCGCCGCTGCCGGTGACGATCAGCGCCCGCACCTCGCCGTCCGGGCGCATGCCGCGGCAGATCTCGGCCAATCGGTCGTACATGGCGAAGGTGAGCGCATTGCGCGCCTGCGGCCGGTTCAGCGTGGCAATGGCGATCGGGCCGTCCGTCTCGAAGAGGACATCGCCCGCGGCGTTCGTCTGGAGGGCTTCGTTCATTTTCAATCCGCCGTGGGCGGGTCAGGGGTAGAAATAGTCGACGAGCGCCATGGGGACCGGCGGCACGTAGGTGATCAGCAGAAGCACCGCCAGGAGCACGCCGATGAACCAGACGTTGACCTTGGTGACTTCCCAGATGTCGGCCTTGGCGATGGAGCAGGTGGCGATCAGCACGCTCGCCACAGGCGGCGTCTGCTGACCGATCGACAGATTGAGGGTGACGATGATCCCGAAATGCACGGGATCGATTCCCGCCGCGATGACCAGCGGCATGACGATCGGCACGACCAGGATGATGGCCGCCGCGGAATGCAGGAACAGCCCCATGACCAGGAAGAAGATATTGAGGATCGCCAGGATGGCGTATTTGTTTTGCGTGAAGTCCAACAGGGCCGCGGCCAGCCGCTGCGGCACCTGCGCCTCGGTCAAATAAATGCCGAGCAGCGCCGACGCGGCGATGAGGAGCATGACCACGGCGGTCTGCACGGCGCCGTCGACCGCCGCGCGGCGGAAATGCGCGAAATCAAGGTCGCGGTAGATCACCCCCGCGATGAACAGGGCTGCCACGACGGCCAGGCCCGCGCCTTCAGTCGCCGTGACGATGCCGCCAAAAATGCCGCCGAGGATGATCAGCGGCATGGTCAGCGCCCAGAACGATTCCTTGAAGGTGACCCACACGCGGCAAAGGTTGAACCGGTCCTCGACCGGCCAGTCGTGCTTGCGCGCCAGATAGTAGGAAATGCCCATCATGGCGAAGCCGCCGAGCAGCCCGGGCACAATGCCGGCAACGAACAGCTGCACGATCGAGGACCCGGACATCACCCCATAAAGGATCATCGGGATCGAGGGCGGGATGATGATGGCGAGGCTCGCCGAGGACGAGGTGATCGCCGCGGTGAATTCTCGGGAATAGCCGCGCCGCATCATCGCCGGCATGATCACCGGGCCGGTGGCGGCGACATCGGCCACCGCCGACCCGGAGATCTCGGCGAAGAACATCGACTGCACGATGTTCACATGCGCCAGCCCGCCGCGGATGAAGCCCACCAGCGCGATACAAAAGTCCATCAGCCGGCGCGAAATCGACGACGAGTTCATGATCGCGCCGGCCAGGATGAACATCGGGATGGCAAGGAGCGGAAAGCTCTGGGCGCCCTCGTACATGGTCAGGGCCACGTTGGGCAGCATGTAGGCGCCCTGCGTCAGCACGATCGCCGCCGCGGCAATAGCACCGAGAGCGATGGCGATCGGCACGTGGGCGAGCACCAGCACGACGAGCGCGAGGAGCATGACGAAGATGCTCATGTCCGGGTGCCCTCGTGGACATGCATCTGCTCCTCCACCTCCGCCACGTCGGCGGGGATGCCCTCGCGGAGCCTCCGCCAATATTCGGGAAGGCTCAGCGCCTCGCAGACGATGAAGAGGACCGCGCCGATCGGGATCACCGACTGGGTGAGCTGGATCGGCACGCCCGGCAAGCTGATGAGGTGCATGCCGTGCAGGACCTGGAGGACTTGCAGACCCGTCCAGGCGAGCACGGCAAAGAAGGCGAAGACGACCGCTTCGCCGAAGGAGGCGACGACGAAGCGCCAGCGGAGCGGCATGGCGAGGAGCACGCCGTCGAAGCCGATATGGGCGCGCTTCAGCGCCGCCAGCGCCGCGCCGTAATAGGTGATCCAGGCCAGCATGATGGAGCCGACCTCGTCGTACCAGACGAAGGACGCACCCGCCTTGCGCCAGATCACCGCCAGCACCACCACCACGGTCAGGGCGATGATCAGGAACATCACCCAGACTTCCAGGATGCGCTCCAGCGCCCTGTGCAGCCGAGCGAGGACGGTCACGACGACATCCACATCACGAGCTCTCGCTGGCCTCTGAAAGCCGGCCGCCCCTAGACGGGCATCGGCTCGTTCCATACGCCCCCGCGGGTTCGGGGGCGTATGGACCTTGGCTAGGCCGAGTGAATGCCTTCAGGACGCCTGGCCGAGGCTGATCGCCTTGTCGACCACGTCCTTGCCGCCCTCCACCTGCGTGCCGAACTCCTCGTAGATCGGCGTGCTCGCCTTGATGAAGGCGTCCTTGTCGGCCTCGTTCACCTGGATGTCGCTCTCGCCTTTGATCTTCTCCAGAAGCTCGGTTTCCAGGCGCGCCGCGTTCTCGTAGACGAAGGCCTGCGTCTCCTTGGCGGTTTCGGTGAGGATCTGGCGCACGTCCTCCGGCAGGCTGTCCCAGCGGTTCTTGCCGGCGAGCACATAGGCCGGCGTGTAGACGTGGCCGGTCATTGACAGAAAGTCCTGCACTTCCTGTAGCTTGGCGCTGTATATCTGGGTAAGCGGGTTCTCCTGGCCGTCGACGACGCCGGTCTGCAGCGCGGTGAACACTTCCGAGAAGGACATCGGCGTCGGATTGGCGCCGTAGCTCTGGAACATCTTTACGCGCCATTCGCCGCTCGGCACGCGCAGCTTGATGCCTTGGAGGTCTTCGGGCGTGTTGATCGGGCGTGCGTTGTTGGTGATGTGGCGGAAGCCGTTCTCCCATACCGCCAGGACCGTATAGCCCTGCGCCTCGGCGGCAGGCGCGAGCGTCGGCCAGACCACCGCTTCCTCGATGCGCTTCATATGCTCGCGATCCTTGACCAGGTATGGCATCTCGAACATGCCGAATACCGGCACCACGCTCGACATGACGGTTGACGGGAGCGCGAAATCGGCCGTGCCGAGCCGCAGTTTTTGCAGCAGCTCCTCGTCGGAGCCGAGCTGGCTGGAGCCGAACACGACGACCTTGGCCTTGTCGCCGAGCTTCTCATTGGCGCGACGGGCGAATTCCTCGGCGGACAGCGCGAACAGCGATCCCGGCTCGCCGACATGGCCGAATTTCAGCTCCATCTGCGCAAAACTCGGGGAGGCAAAGGCGAGGGCGGCGCCCAAGCCTGCCGCGAAAAGCACTGGTAATCTCATCTGCGTTTTCCTCCGTGCTTGCTGTTAGCCGACTGGCATTGCCAGGCGCTCGGGCGTCTGACGCGCCCGTTTGTCGTCACTCTCAGTTGCATTCGGCGTTGAGGCAAGGAAATCCAGCGCCGCCTGCACGCCGCCTTTCCGGTGCGGCACGCCGGCGCGCTCGAGGCCCATCTCCACGCCGGAAAGCGTGCCCGCTAGCATCAGGTCGTTGAAGTCGCCCAAATGGCCGATGCGGAACACCTTGTCGGCGATCTTGGACAGGCCGCTGCCGAGGGACATGTCGAAGGCGTCCGCCACGACCCGGCGAAATCGATCGGCGCTGTGGCCCTCCGGCATGAGCACCGCGGTCAGCGACGCGGAATAGTGCCGCGGCTCGCGGCAGAAGATTTCCAGGTCCCAGGCCTTGACGGCCCGGCGCGTCGCCTCCGCATGGCGCCGATGACGGGCGAAGACGTGGTCGAGGCCTTCCTCGTGCAGCATGTCGATGGCTTCAGCCAACCCGTAGAGGAGGTTCGTCGCCGGCGTATAGGGGAAGTAGCCCTTCTCGTTGGCGGGCAACATCTCGCCCCAGTTCCAGAACGAATTCGGCAGCCGCGCCGATTTCGACGCCCGCAGCGCCTTTTCGCTCACTGCGTTGAAGGAGAGGCCCGGCGGCAGCATCAGTCCCTTCTGCGAGCCGCCGACCGTGACGTCGACGCCCCATTGGTCGTGCCGGTAGTCGATCGAGCCGAGCGAGGAGATCGTGTCGACCACGAACAGCGCCGGGTGGCCGGCAGCGTCGATGGCCTGGCGCACTTCGTCGATGGGCGATGCGCAGCCCGTAGAGGTCTCGTTGTGCACCACACACACGGCCTTGATCGAACGGGCCTTGTCGGCGCGGAGGCGGTCCTCGATCGCGTTGGGGTCGATGCCGGCGCGCCAATCGCCCTGCATGAACTCCGGCTCCAGGCCCAGCCGGGCGGCCATCGCCTTCCAGAGCGTGGCGAAATGGCCGGTCTCGTACATCAGCACGTGGTCGCCGGGCGAAAGCGTGTTGACCAGCGCCGCTTCCCACGCCCCCGTGCCCGACGCGGGATAGATGACCACCGGATTTGTCGTCTTGAATATCGTCTTGATGCCGTCCAGCACTCTGCGGCCGAGCTCGGCGAATTCCGGGCTGCGGTGGTCCATGGTAGGCATATCCATGGCCCGCAGCACGCGGTCAGGAACGTTGGTCGGGCCAGGTATCTGAAGAAAGTGGCGTCCGGCCCTGTGCATGCCTGCTCCAATCGATCGGGTAGCAATCTTGCTGCGCGCTCTCGTTGCAACTGAATTATGCATTCATTATTCGTGTCAAGTCCTGGATCAGACACGAGTGCACGATGGTCGCCCTGTCGCTTCGTCCGGCGCTGGAACGTCGCCTCCGGCATGCGACGAAGGGCGACGTCGCCTTCGACGGGTTTTCGCGCGGTCGCTACGCCACCGACGCCTCCTTCTACCAGATGATGCCGCTCGGCGTGCTCGCGCCACGCGACATGGCGGACGTCGAAACGGCGCTGGCGGTCGCACGCGAGGAGGGCGTGACCGTACTGCCGCGCGGCGGCGGCACCTCGCAATCGGGCCAGACCGTCAACGAGTCGCTGGTTCTCGACACGTCGAAGTATCTAAACCGGATCATTTCGATCGATGCTGAGAACCGGCGTTGCGTGGTGGAGCCAGGCATCGTCCTGGACGAGCTGAACCGGGCTCTGAAGCCGCACGGCCTGTGGTTCCCGGTCGACGTGTCGACCGCCTCGCGGGCCACCATCGGCGGCATGGCGGGCAACAATTCCTGCGGCACGCGCTCCATCCGCTACGGCACGATGCGCGACAACGTCCACGCCATCGATGCGCTGATGCCGGACGGCCGCGCGCTCCACTTCGGGCCGGTCACCCGCGCTGAGGCCATGCGCAATGCCGACGGGCCGGATGGTGCGCTGTTCCGCGACCTGCTCGGCCTGGGCGAGCGGGAAGCCGCGGAGATCGACGCGCGCTTCCCCAAGGTGCTGCGGCGGGTGGGCGGCTACAATATCGATGCCCTGGTGCCGAACGGCGCGAGCAACAATCTGGCGCACCTCTTGGTCGGCTCGGAAGGCACGCTGGCGCTGTCGACGCGGCTGGAGCTGAAGCTCTCGCCGCTGCTGCCGAACCGCAAGATGGTCGGAGTCTGCCATTTCGGCCGCTTCTTCGACGCTATGGATGCCGCCCAGCACCTGGTGAAGCTCGATCCGGTCGCGGTGGAGCTCGTCGACCGAACCATGATCGGCCTCGCGCGAGACATCCCGATGTTCCGCTCGACGGTGGAGCAGTTCGTGCGCGGCGAGCCCGAAGCGCTGCTCCTGGCGGAGTTCGCCGAGGACGACCCGGCGGAGAATCGGCGCCGCATGAAGCAGCTCGCCGAGGTGATGGGCGACCTCGGCTTCGGTTGGGACGGGACCGGCCGGCATTGGGGCGGCGTTCTTGAGATCGAGGATCCGGCGCTGCAGGCGGCGATCACCGACGTGCGGCAGTCCGGGCTGAACATCATGATGTCGATGCGCACAGAGGGGAAGCCGGTCTCCTTCGTCGAGGACTGCGCGGTTCCGCTCGAGCACCTGGCTGAGTTCACCGACCGGCTCACGCAGATCTTTGAGAAGCATGGCACGCGCGGCACTTGGTACGCCCATGCCTCGGTCGGCTGCCTGCATGTCCGGCCCGTCCTCAATTTGAAGCTCGACAAGGACGTCAAGGCGATGCGCGCCATCGCCGAGGAGGCCTTTGCGGCCGTGCGCGCCTACAAAGGCTCGCATTCCGGCGAGCATGGCGACGGGCTGGTCCGCTCCGAGTTCCACGAGAAAATGTTCGGGCCGCGGATCGTGCGCGCTTTCGAGACGGTGAAAGACTGCTTCGATCCGGACGGCCTGTTCAACCCCGGAAAAATCGTCCGGCCGCCGAGAATGGATGACCGGCGCCTTTTCCGCTATCCGCCGGGCTACAAGGTCGCGGCGCTCAAGACCGCGCTCGACTGGTCCGCCTGGACCGGCGAGGGGGGCGGATTTCAGGGCGCGGTGGAGATGTGCAACAACAACGGCGCCTGCCGAAAATTGCAGGGCGGCGTCATGTGCCCGTCCTACATGGCGACGCTGAACGAGCGGGACGTGACGCGGGGCCGGGCCAACTCGTTGCGCCTCGCCATCTCCGGCCAGCTCGGCCCCGACGCCTTCGCCTCCGACGCGATGATGGAGACGCTGAAACTCTGCGTCTCCTGCAAGGGCTGCAAGCGCGAATGCCCGACCGGCGTCGACATGGCGAAAATGAAAATAGAGGTGCTGGCGGCGCGCGCGGCGAAGGGCAAGCTGACGCTACGCGACCGGCTTGTGGCATATCTCCCGCGCTATGCGCCTTATGCCGCCAGAGCGCCGTGGCTGCTCAATGCGCGCGATCGAGTGCCAGGCGCAGCGTGGCTCTCGGAGCGGCTTGCCGGCTTCACGGCGCGCCGGCCCTTGCCGACATGGCGGGCCGATCCGTTTGCTCCGCAAGCCGCGACGGCCGGCCGCGACGGGAGCCGTGAGATCGTGCTCTTCGCCGACACCTTCAACACCTATTTCGAGCCGGAGAACCTGCGGGCTGCTGTCGCCGTGCTTGCCGCGGGCGACTATCGCATCCATTTCGCGCGGCCGGCGGAGCGTGGCGCCCGTCCGCTTTGCTGCGGCCGGACATTTCTCTCAGCGGGTCTGGTGGACCAGGCACGATTGGAAGCCAAGCGCCTCGCCACAGCGCTGGCGCCATTCGTCGCGCGCGGCGTGCCGGTTGTCGGGCTCGAGCCGAGCTGCCTGTTCACGCTCCGCGACGAGTTTTTGTCGATGCTGCCGGGCGCGGAATCGGAGAGGATCGCCAGCCAAGCCCTCCTGTTCGAAGAGTTTTTGGCACGCGAGGCGGGGGCGGGCAGGCTCAGTCTGCCGCTTTCGCCGGTGGAGCGAACGGCCTATCTGCACGGCCACTGCCACCAAAAAGCGTTCGGCGCGATGGGTGCGGTGGAAGCGGTGCTGAAGCTGGTGCCCGGTCTGTCCGTGAAGCCGATCGCCTCGTCCTGTTGCGGCATGGCCGGCGCGTTCGGGTATCAGGCGGAAACCTGTGACGTGTCGATGCAGATCGGCGAGCTCTCGCTTCTGCCCGCCGTCCGCAACGCCGAGCCCGACTCCATCATCGTGGCCGACGGGACTTCATGCCGCCAGCAGATCGAGGACGGCACCGGCCGCGCCGCGATCCACGTTGCGCGTGTGCTTGAATCGGCTATGAGTGGGCGCCCGCAACCCCCGTTCCCGTCATGAACATCGCGCTCGCGCGCCCCGCAATCCAGCGCCGCTCGTTGCATGATGAGCTGACGGAACGGCTTCGCGACCTGATCACCGCCGGTGAGCTCGGCCCTGGGGAAAAGATCCCGGAGAAGCAGCTCTGTGAGCTGTTTGGGGTGTCGCGGACGCCGCTCCGCGAGGCGCTAAAGGTCTTGGCCTCGGAAGGGACAGTCACGCTCCGCCCGAATCGCGGCGCCGTGGTGACTGCACTGACCCTAAAGGAACTCGAAGAAGCCTTCCCGGTCATGGGGGCGCTCGAGGCGCTTTCCGGCGAGATCGCCTGCCAGCACATCACCGATGAGGAGGTCGCGGAAATTCGGTCGCTGCACGACCGGATGGTCTCGCACTGGAGGCGGTCGGAGATGCAGCCCTATTTCCGGCTGAACCAGAAGATCCACGAGGCGATTCTAGAAGCTACCCGGAACGAGACGCTGAAAACCGCTTATCGCACCCTGTCAGGCCGTCTGATGAGGGCGCGCTACATCGCCAACATGTCGCCGGAGCGCTGGGCCAAGGCGGTTGGCGAGCACGAGGCGATACTCGCGGCGCTCAAAGCCCGCGACGGAGCGGGGCTGTCGAAGATTTTGAAGGCACACCTCGCAAACAAGCTCGAGACGGTACGCGATTGGCTGATCAAACAACGAGAAGGGTGAGGCTTCTGCTTGTCGGGCCAGGAGGCTTCTTGCCGACAGGAGATGCCGCCGAATATATCTGCCGCGGCGGGAGGGTTTTGCGATGACGAAGCACGACAGTGCCAGGATCGAGCAGATCCACCGCGAGCTGCACAGCCACCTGCCCCCCGAGCCGGCGCTCAGAGTGAAAGCGCTGGAGAGCCTGCTCGTCGAGAAGGGAATGCTCGACCCCCGCACAGTCGATGTCTGGATCGAGGTCTATACCGAGGAGATCGGACCAAAGCGCGGGGCGCAGATCGTGGCGCGCGCCTGGACCGACCCGGACTTCAAGCAGCGTCTCCTCGCCAGCGCCGCCGAAGCGATCACGGAATTCGGCCTGGGGAATGCTCACCTGAAGGTCGTCGAGAACACGGCCGACGTGCACAACCTTGTCGTATGCACCTTGTGCTCCTGCTACCCGCTTTCGGTACTCGGTATGGCGCCGGCCTGGTACAAGATGGCCGCCTACCGTGCCCGAGCGGTGCGCGATCCGCGTGGCGTTCTCGACGAGTTCGGGGTCCACCTTCCGGAGAGCGTGGAAATCCGGGTCCGCGACAGCACGGCCGAATTGCGCTATATGGTTCTGCCGCAGCGGCCACCCGGCACCGAAGGCTGGAGCGTGGAGCGGCTGGCTCGCCTCGTCACCCGCAATTCCATGATCGGCACGGAGCGCGATCTCTCACCTCGGGCGAAGGAGGTGGGCTGATGGACGGCATCCATGATCTGGGTGGGCGCCAAGGCTTCGGACTCGTGGACGTGAACGAGCCGGAGGAAATCTTCCACTCGGCATGGGAGGGACGCGTCTGGGGCATGGTGCGCGCAATAGGCCGCCTGCCTGATTGGAGCCTGGACTGGTTCCGCCACTGCCGGGAGCTCATCGACCCGGTCGATTATCTGACCCGGCCGTATTTCGACCAGTGGGTTCAAACCTATGCCGCCATGCTGGTGAATTCGGGAGCGGCCACGGTCGAGGAGGTGGCCAGCGGCAGGTCGCAGTCCGCTCTGTCCGGCCTGAAGCCGCCTATGCCTCCGGAAGCCGTGCAGCAGGCGAAGTCGCAAGCGGTGCGTTTCGACCGTGAGGGTGGGGCCGAGCCCGCTCTGGCGATCGGCGACGCCGTCAAGGCAAAGCCCAATGGTGCGCCCGGCCATACGCGGCTTCCTGCCTATGTGCGCGGCCGGCGCGGAGTGATCGAGGCGTACCACGGCGCCCACGTGCTGCCGGATGCCAAGGCGAATGGCGAGGACCGCGCGGAGCCGCTTTACACCGTAGCATTCGATGCCGCCGAGCTCTGGCCCGAAGCGGCCGGTCGTCCTCACCGCGTGTTCCTCGACCTGTGGGAAAGCTATCTTGAACGTGGCTGAGGCGATGGAGATCAAGCCCCTCGCGCGCGCCGACGGCGAGCCGGCGTTCGAAGAAGCGTGGCAGGCTGAGCTTCTGGCGTTGGCCTATGCGCTGTCTGAAAGGCGTGTGTTCTCTTCGACGGAGTGGTCCGAAACGCTTGGCGCCGAGTTGCAGCGGAGGTCCGCGAGAGGCGAAGCGGACGATCGGGAAACCTATTACAGGGCGGCACTGGCAGCCCTCGAGCAGCTGATTGCGGGAGACGGCAGGATAAGCGTGGAGGCGCTTGCAGCCCGCACCGAGGACTGGCGGCGCGCCTACCTCAATACGCCGCACGGCAAACCTGTCGAGCTGTCGGCGGGTGCCGATGATGCAGCGGCGCGGCGGTCCCACCCTCACCATCCGTGACACTACGGGCCAGCGGAGGCTCTGCCCATGCGGTGCAGCTTGAGTACGGCATAAACCGCCTCGTTCGCCGGTGTCGGCACGCCGAGCAGGCGGCCCAACTCGACCACCTTCCCGGCAAGCCAGTCCAGCTCGAGCCGGTTGCCGCGTTCCAGGTCGTGCAGCAGCGACGCCTTAAAGGTGGGCGGCGATGTTTCGGCGAATCTCATTCGGTCGTCGGCAAAATCAGCCGGCAGCGAGACGCCCCTGGCTTGGCCGACGGCCACCACCTCGCGCATCAGGTTGTGAAAGAATGCGCGCGTATCAGGGTCCTGGAGGATAGGCCCGAGCGGCTTACGGATTGCTCCGGTCGCACCAGACAGGCCGACGAGGAAGACAAATTTCTTCCAGCGATCGCTCTCGATCGGCTCGGAGAGCGCGATGTCGATCCCGGCCGCTTGGGCCGCATCGGCGAAGGCCCTGAGTTCGAGCATCGGGCTTGCCATCGGTGCGCCCGCAGACCATGCGTGCGAACTTGCTGGTATGGGTGACGACGCCGGGCGCGGAGATCACCGTTGCGATGTGGGCGCTTCCGGCGACCACATTGTCGGCGCCCAGGATCGGCGCGATCCGCTCCGCGCTGTCCACGCCGTTCTGCAGCGTGATCACGCGCGTATCGGGCCCGACCAACGGGAGAGCCTGTCCGGCGGCCGCTTCGGTGTCCCACAGCTTGACTGTGAACAGCACGATGTCGACCGGGCCGATGGCGGCCGGATCGTCGGTTACATTCGGCTTCGGCAGATGGAGATCGCCGTGGACACTCTCGATCGTCAAGCCGTTCGTCTTGATCGCTTCGAGATTGGCGCCGCGCGCGATGAAGAACACATCGTGGCCCGCCGCGGCCATCCGCGCCCCGAAATAGCCCCCCAGCGCCCCAGCGGCCATGACCGCGATACGCATTACCGTTATCACTCCTGTACGAGCGAAGGTCCCCGTTTATACGTGGGCCACTATAGTTCGTAACGGGGCAAAGTCCTTGGCACAGGCGACGACGTGACCCGAGACGGAAGCGTGGAAGCGGATCGTTTGCAGGCCTTCGCTGAAGCCGTCTTAGTGGGTTATTGGCCGCGGTAGCCGACGCCGGGGATTTGGTTGGCAGCTGATTTAGCGCAGGGCCATCCAGGGCTACGCGGACCCGCCATCCAGATGTGGCGCAACGGCCGACGAGAGGTGCGCGGGCCCTGCGGGCTGACCCGCGATGCTAGCACCCCTCTGCCCCAAAATTCACCGCAGCAACTTCGGACGTCTCCATCAGGCATGGAGGTGACGTGCACGCCAGCGGATTGCGCGTAAGACTTGGCGAAAGCCTACATGGTGCTCCGGCCCCGCAGCCAATCCTTCCTGCGGCTAGGAACGCCCCGCAGGGCGCCCCATTTGCGCGTCTGCGTTCCTACCACCGGCAGCGGGTGACGCGAACCCAATGATGGTAGCGTTTGACCAGGGTCGTATAGCAACGGTGGTATCTGTGCCGATGATGACGGTAATGCGCCTCGGTCACGCCGGCACTTTCCACGGCTGGAGGTGCCTGGAATGCCGCTGCGGAAGCAACGCCGCTGCCAATCATGACGCTGGAGGAGAGCATCGCCGCGGCGATGGCCGTATTGACGGTCTTCATGGTTAGCCTCTCGTTTTGGGGGACGCCAGCAGAGCCGTACTCAGCTGAACGCGGGCTGAACGATTCATTTACTCGCGGACGCTGCCGGCTCCGGCTCGCGCCGCTAATCGCCGGCGCGCGGAAAGCGCGACGTGGCCTCGAGGACGTTCAGGTCCATGTGGTTGCGCATATAGCGCTCCGAGGCCCTTTGCAGGGGCTGGAAATCCCAAGGAAAATAGCTGCCGTTGCGGAGCGCCTCGTAAACGATCCGCCGCCGCACCTGACTCGCCAGCACGTCTTCCCGGACGGCGTCGAGATTCCAGTCTTCTGCGATCCGGTCACGGAAGCGGCCGGCAAGCTCCCGGTGCGGGGCGGCGGCCGCCAGGTTCACACGCTCCCCAGGGTCGCTTGCCAAGTCGAAGAGAAGCGGCGGGTCGGCGTCAGAATGGACATATTTGTAGCTTCCCTCGCGCAGCATCACTATCGGCGCGAGCGACCCCTCCGCCATATACTCCGCCGCTATGCGCCGCCCCGGCTCCGCCGCGCCCGAGGCGAGCGGGACCAGGCTCACCCCGTCGAGCGAAATGGGATTCTGCGCCACCGATCCGCCGGCGAGCTCGACCAAGGTCGGCAGCAGGTCGAGGAGGCTCGTCGGCTCGGCGATGCTGCTGCCGGACCAAATCCCCGGCGCATGGATCATCAGCGGCACTCGGGCGCTGCCCTCGAAAAAGTTCATCTTGAACCACAGGCCACGCTCGCCGAGCATGTCGCCATGGTCGGAGGTGAAAACCACGATCGTATTGTCGGCAAAGCTGCAGGTGGCGAGCGTCTGAACCAGTTCCCCGATCTTCTCGTCGAGATAGGAGATCGCCGCGAAATAAGCGCGACGGGCATCGCGCACGTGCCTTTCCGTCACGCCAAAGCGGCGCCAATCGCACGAATCGAGGATGCGGCAGGAATGGGGATCCTGCGCCTCGTAGGGGATAGCCACCGCCGGCATGGGGATGTCCGCCTCGCGGTAAAGCTCCCAGTATTTTCGGCGCATGACATAGGGGTCGTGCGGATGGGTAAAGCTCACCGCCAGGCAGAAGGGGCGGCCGTCGCCCTTGCGCGCGAAATCGAAAATCTGCTGGCGCGCGAAATGCGCCACCTCGTCGTCATATTCGAGCTGGTTGGTCATCTCCGCCACGCCGGCCTCGGTGACTGAGGCGAGGTTGTGGTACCACCAGTCGATGCGCTCGCCTGGCCGCGTCCAGTCGGGCGTCCAGCCGAAATCGGCGGGGTAGATGTCGGTGGTCAGGCGCGCCTCGAAACCGTGCAGCTGGTCCGGGCCGACGAAATGCATCTTTCCGCAGAGCACGGTGCGGTAGCCGAGCCGCCGGAGGTGATGCGCGAACGTGGGCAAGGAAGAGGGGAACTCCGCGGCATTGTCGTAGACACCGGTGCGCGAGGGAAGCTGTCCCGACATGAAGGAGGCGCGTGAGGGCGCGCAGAGCGGGCTGGCGCAATAATTGGCGTTGAAGCGCGCGGATTTCTCGGCAAGCCCGGCGAGCACGGGCGCATGCAGGAAATCGGCCGGGCCGTCGGGAAAAAACGTGCCGTTCAGCTGGTCGACCATGACGATGAGGAAGTTGCGCTGCAAACGCTTTCTCCTGAGCGGCTCTCCGGAAGCGGGCGCACGCTAGCAGGAAGTGTTGCTACCGCCAGTCCTGCTGCGACATGCGGGAGCGCTGCCGGCGGAGGTGCAGCGCAGGATGCCGCAGGATTCAGTCCAGGAATTGCGTCTGGTCCGGGTCGATCCGCTCCGGCTCCGGCGCCACCAGGATGCGGTCGATGCGGCGGCCGTCCATGTCGACGATCTCGAAACGAAGCCCGTCCCAGTGGAAGGAATCGCCGATCTGCGGGATGCGCCCGAGACGCGACAGCACGAAACCGGCCACCGTCTCGTAGTCCTCGTCGCCGCGCATCCCCCTGCGGCCGAGGATGCGCTCGGCGTCGTCTATTCCGATCATGCCGTCGAGCAGCCAGGAGCCGTCGTCGCGGCGAACCGCCGAATCCTCCATGTCGTCGGAATGCTCCGGCAACTCCCCAGCGATCGAGACGAGAATGTCGGTCGGCGTGACGATCCCCTCCACCACGCCGTATTCGTCGACGACCACGGCCATATGGACGGGGTTTTCGCGGAACATCTCCAGGAGTTGCAGGACAGGCGTTCCCTCGTGCACGACGAGCGGATCGCGCAGCGAGGCGACGATGTCGAAGCTGCCGGTCTGCACCGCCTGGTTCAAGAGGTCCTTGGTGTGGGCGATGCCGTCCAGCTCCTCCAGGCCGCGCCTACCGGCGGGAAAGCGCGAATGGCCGCTCTCGGCGATCTCCTTCTGAATTGTGTCGACCGGATCGTCGAGGTCGATCCACACGACTTCTACGCGCGGCGTCATGACACTTCGGACCGAGCGGTCGGCGAGGCGGAGCACGCCGTCGATCATGTCGCGCTCGACGGCGTGGAAGACGCCGGCCCGGGTGCCCTCGGCGATGAGGCTTTTAACCTCCTCCTCGGTAACCGTGCTTTCCGGCTTCTCCGGCACGCGCAGGAGGCGGATCAGCGCTTCCGTGGAGGCGCGCAGCAGCCAGACGACCGGCGCCCCGGCGACCGACAGCCTTGCCATGAAGGGCGCCACGCGGGCGGCGGTCCGTTCCGGATCGTTCATGGCGATCCGCTTCGGCACCAGCTCGCCGACAACGAGCGAAAGATAGGTGATGCCCGCCACGACGATGCCGACCGAGACCGGGTAGGCAGCCTGGCCCATCTCGGCGAACAAAGCGTCGCCGAGCGGCTCGGCCAAGGTCGTCCCGGAATAGGCGCCGGCGAGGACGCCGACGAGGGTGATGCCGACCTGCACGGTGGACAGGAACCGCGTCGGCTCGTCGAGAAGTTTCAGGGCGGCGCGGGCGCCGCGCACGCCGTCTTCCGCCAGCTGCTCCAGGCGGGCGCGGCGGGAGGACACCACCGCCAGTTCCGACATCGCGAAGAAGCCGTTGAGCAGGATGAGGAACGCAACGACCAGCAATTCCCAAACCGGCATGGGCTTCCAGAATCTCCTCCGAACCCGCAACGATGCTGTAGCGGAGACCGACGCGAAACGCGAATCGCCAGGCAGCGCCGGGCTGCCTTGCTGCCGCCCCACTAGGCATCCCGCCGTCGCGGCAAGGTGATTTGTCGCGGCCCTGTGGTACTGGAATTCGCGCCGGCTTCGGGAGTACAAGGGGCGGCTGGAGGACGGATGTTCGATTACCGATCCCATTTCGAGCGCGCCGTCGACGCCTTGCGCGCCGAGCGCCGCTACCGCGTCTTTGCCGATCTGGAGCGGCAGGTCGGCCGCTTCCCACGGGCACTGCTCCGCCGCGACGGCGGCGAGCGCGAGATCGTCATCTGGTGCTCCAACGACTATCTCGGCATGGGCCATCATCCGAAGGTCGTGGCGGCGCTACAGGAGGCGGCCGGGCGCATGGGCGCCGGCGCCGGCGGCACCCGCAACATTGCCGGCACGAACCATCCGCTCGTCGAGCTGGAGGCCGAGCTCGCGGACCTGCACCGCAAGGATGCGGCGCTGGCCTTCACCTCCGGCTTCGTCTCCAACGAGGCGGCGATCTCCACCATCGCCCGGCTGCTGCCGGACTGCCTGATCCTCTCCGACCAGCTCAATCACGCCTCGATGATCGAGGGGATGCGCCGTTCCGGCGGCCAGAAACAGATCTGGCGGCACAACGACCTTGCGCACCTGGAGGACCTCCTCAGGGCTGCCGGCCGCGATCGCGCCAAGCTGATCGTCTTCGAGTCGGTCTATTCCATGGACGGCGACGTCGCGCCGATCGGCCGCATCGCCGACCTTGCCGAGGCCTATTGCGCGATGACCTATGTCGACGAGGTGCATGCGGTCGGCATGTACGGGCCGCGCGGCGGCGGCATCGCCGAGCGCGACGGCGTCATGGACCGCATCGACCTGATCGAGGGCACGCTCGCCAAGGCCTTTGGGGTGCTCGGCGGCTACATCGCCGGGGCACACGAGGTGGTCGACGCCGTGCGCTCCTACGCGCCGGGCTTCATCTTCACCACCGCCCTGCCGCCCGGCCTGGCCGCCGCCGCCGTCGCCTCGATCCGCCACCTGAAGGAATCGTCGGCGGAGCGCGAGGCGCAGCAGCGCCAGGTCCGCCGCACGCGCGAGCGGCTCAGCCTTGCCGGCCTGCCGCTGATGGCGTCGGAGACCCAGATCATCCCGATCCTGGTCGGCGACCCGCAATCCTGCAAGGCGGCGAGCGACCGCCTCCTCGACACGCACGGCATCTATATCCAGCCGATCAACTATCCGACGGTGCCGCGCGGCACGGAGCGGCTCCGCATTACCGCCACGCCGTTCCACGATGACGCGATGATCGACGAGCTGGCCGGAGCGCTGGTGGAGACGTGGCAGCATCTCGACCTGCCGCTGGAAGGCCCGGCAACGGTGGAGCATGTGGCCCGCCGCGCCCAGATCTTTGCCGCCGCCGGCGGATAGCCCGCCCGGTTCCGTGCAGGCAAGCTTCATCGTCCCGCGGCCTGGCCGGCCCGAGGCTATCAAAGAGCTTTTTGGTCCTCCTCGCTTGAGGAGGGAGCGGAGCGCCTGAAGCACGCCTCGCAAATTAAATAATGGCGCCTCCAGGCGCTCCGCGCGGCGTTATACGTTCCCCAACTCGCCCTATCGTCTTCCCGTCCTGCCCCGTGCTTGCGCCCGAAGCAGGAACTCTAGCCGTGCAACATCCGGCACCGGGATTGCTCCCGAGGGGGGCCCTTCTGAGGAACGCCGTCCCGGCTCCTGACCGAGGCTCCGTGGCGGCGCCGCCCACTGCTCCCGAAAAGCTCCGGTCCTAGGCATCCCGGTCCCTCGTCGAGCAGCGGTATTTCGCGAGCTAGCACGAACGAGAGGCGGTGTCTAGGAATTTCTTCTCACGAGATTGTGAGGCAGGAGAAGGTCCGCTCCGCCTCAACGTCATTGCCAAGCTTGACCGGCAATCCATTCCGTGACGGTCGAGCCGAGCTGCGCAGGTCCGGAATGGATGCCATGGTCAAGCCATGGCATGACGACATGGTAGAGAGGTGTGGGCCTCTTTCCTCTCCCCACCGAAGCGGGGCTGTATCCCGCTTCGGCATTCCTGAGGCGAAGGCGGGAACACCCGACTTCGCGCGGAGAGGCCGAGTCCGCGCGCGGCGCGGAGCCGGGTGAGCGTTGTGGCGCCGTGCCCTGCGATCTTGTCCCTCACCCGCTCGCTCCGCGAGTCGGCCTCTCCCGGAGGAGGGGAGAGGAACCTCCGTCGCCGGCTGCACTCTTCGCGCTCCAAGCTAATGTAGCGGTCGGGTGAGGTCGAAACGGTCGGCGTTCATCACCTTCGTCCAGGCCGCGACGAAGTCCTTGGCGAACTTCTCCCCGGAGTTGCTGCAGGCATAGACTTCCGCCAACGCGCGAAGCTGCGAGTGCGCGCCGAAGATCAGATCGACGCGCGTGCCCGTCCATTTCAGCTCGTGCGTGCTGCGATCGAAGCCCTCGTACGCGCCATCCGAGCCGGCAGGCTTCCACTCCGTGCTCATGTCGAGCAGGTTGACGAAGAAGTCATTGGTCAACTTGCCGGGCGTCTTGGTGAACACGCCGTGCGTGGAGTCGCCGGCATTCGCGCCGAGCACGCGCAGGCCGCCGACGAGCACCGTCATTTCCGGCCCGGTCAGCGTCAGCAACTGCGCCCGATCGACGAGGGCCTCCTCAGGCTTCATGAACTGATGCTTGTTGCTGTTGATGTAGTTGCGAAAGCCGTCGGCGCGCGGCTCGAGCGGCGCGAAGGAGGCGACATCGGTCTCATCCTGCGACGCATCCATGCGCCCAGGCGTGAACGGCACCTTCACGATGAGCCCGGCGTCGTTGGCAGCCTTCTCGACTGCGGCGTTGCCGGCAAGGACGATGAGGTCGGCGAGCGAAATTTTCTTGCCGCCGATGGCCGAGGCATTGAACTCCTTCCGGATGGTTTCGAGCCTGTGCAGCACCGTCTGGAGCTGCGCCGGCTCGTTGACCTCCCAATCCTTTTGCGGGCTGAGGCGGATACGCGCGCCGTTAGCGCCGCCGCGCTTGTCGGAGCGGCGGAACGTCGAGGCCGAGGCCCAGGCCGTCGAGACGAGCTGCGCTACCGCAAGACCAGAGGCGAGGATCTTTGCCTTGAGCGCGGCAATGTCCTGATCGTCGATGGGCTCGTGATCGACCGCCGGGATGGGGTCCTGCCAGATCAGCGTCTCCTTCGGCACAAGCGGGCCGAGGTAGCGCACGACCGGTCCCATGTCGCGGTGCGTGAGCTTGAACCAGGCACGGGCAAACGCGTCGGCGAACTGATCCGGATTGGCATGAAAGCGCCGCGAGATCTTCTCGTAGACCGGGTCGAAGCGCAACGCGAGGTCGGTGGTCAGCATCGTCGGCAGGCGCCTCCTGGACGCGTCGAAGGGGTCCGGAATTGTCGGCTCGGCGCCTTTCGCCTGCCACTGCCACGCGCCTGCGGGGCTCTTGGTCAGCTCCCATTCGTGCTTGAACAGGTTGTCGAAAAAGTTATTGCTCCACCTTATCGGCGTCTGCGACCAGATGACTTCCGGACCGCCGGTGATCGTGTCCGGCCCAAAACCCCTGCCGTACTTGCTCTTCCAGCCGAGGCCCTGGTCCTCAAGGGCGCCGGCTTCCGGCTCCGGGCCCATGAAGGACGGATCGCCGGCGCCGTGCGTCTTGCCGAAGGTGTGGCCGCCGGCGATCAGCGCGACAGTCTCCTCGTCGTTCATCGCCATGCGGAAGAACGTCTCGCGGATGTCGCGCGCCGCGGCGACCGGGTCCGGCTTGCCGTTCGGCCCTTCCGGGTTGACGTAGATGAGGCCCATCTGCACCGCGCCGAGCGGTTCCGCAAGCTGGCGCTCGCCGCTGTAGCGTTCATCACCCAGCCAGGTGCCCTCGGGACCCCAGTATAGCTCTTCCGGCTCCCAAACATCGGCGCGGCCGCCGGCGAAACCGAAGGTCTTGAAGCCCATCGATTCGAGGGCGGCGTTGCCTGCAAGGACCATCAGGTCGGCCCAGGAGATCTTCCGGCCGTATTTCTGCTTGATCGGCCACAGGAGCCGGCGCGCCTTGTCGAGGTTGGCGTTGTCGGGCCAGCTGTTGAGCGGCGCGAAGCGCTGCTGGCCGGCGCCGGCGCCCCCGCGGCCATCGGTAATCCGGTAGGTGCCCGCGCTGTGCCAAGCCAGACGGATCATCAGACCGCCGTAATGGCCGAAATCGGCCGGCCACCAGTCCTGTGAGTCCGTCATCAAGGCCTCCAGATCCTTGATCACGGCGTGCAGATCGAGGCTCTTGAACTCCTCGGCGTAGTCGAACTCCTTGTCCATCGGATCCGACGAAGGGGAGTTCCGATGGAGCATCTCGATGTCGAGCGCCTCCGGCCACCAGTTGCGGTTCCTGTGGCCGCGGCTGCCGCGTGTGAAGGGGCACTTGCCTGCGCTCTCGTCCGTCTTCGCGTCCATAACGGCCTCCTGTGGCGGTTCATTGGTCTTTATCGCGACACTTCACTCGCCGCTACCTCGGTCTCCATAAGCGGGCTTTCATCCCTCAGGACCGCTGACTACGCTTTGGCACCGGAGGACCGGAACCCTCGGCTCCGAAGCCGCCGCGCAGCTTGTCACCCGCGGGCCCGACGTTTGCGCTCGTCCGCGACGTGTGAGAATCGCGCAAACGCGGCACCCTCCCCCACAAGGCGGAGGGTTTTGGCGCGAAGCTGGGAGCCCCGCCCGCTCGCGCCGCGCTACCCCTCCCCTAGCCCCTCCCCCGACCGAAGCGGGGTAATTGCCCGCTTCGGCACTCTCGATGGCGAAAGTCGGGAACGCCGACTTCGCATGGGGGAGGGGAACGGCGCTGGTCTCAGCCTTTGACGACGCCTTCCATCAGGCCCTTGAAGAAGAGCTTTTGCGCAAAGGTGAAGGCGACGAGGCCCGGCGTGACGACGAGCACGTAGACCGCGGCGAGCGCCGGCCAGGACCACTGGCCGAGCCCGCCCTGGGCGCCGGCGAGGACGACCGGCATGGTGCGCACGTCCTGGTCGTTGGTGAGCGTCGTGCACAGCAGGAACTCGCCCCAGGCGGTGACGAAATTGACGATGAACACGACGACCAGGCCGTTCCGCACCATCGGCAGGCCGACCAGCCACAGCGTCCGCCAGGGGCCGGCGCCGTCGATCTTCGCCGCCTCGATCAGCTCGTGCGGCACCAGCTGGAAGACGCTGCGCATGATCAGCACGCTGATCGCGAGGTTCAGCGTGACATAGGGCAGGATGAGGCCGCTGGTGGTGTTGATGAGGTCGAGATAGTCCTGGATCTCGTAGATGCTGATGATGGAGACGACGCGCGTCGGGAAATAGAGGGAGACGAGCAGCGTCGCGACGACGATGCCGCCGCCGCGTCGGCCTGAGATGCACGAGCGCATAGCCGGCGAGCACCGCGCAGATGGTGGTGAGGAGCACCGTGCCGGTGGTGACGTAGATGCTGTTGAACAGGTTGATCGGCAGCGTGTCGATCTTCTCGAAGACGTAGCCGTAGTGGGTGAAATCGAATTTTCGCGGCCAGAAATCGCCGCGCATGGCGTCCGGGCGCGACTTGATCGACATCATGAACACCCAGGCGAGCGGCAGGATGATGATCAACATGAAGAAGTTGATCACCGCGTGACGGACGATGGC
Source organism: uncultured Alphaproteobacteria bacterium (assembly GCA_963846475.1). Classification (GTDB taxonomy): domain Bacteria; phylum Pseudomonadota; class Alphaproteobacteria; order Rhizobiales; family Afifellaceae; genus DASWJZ01. Next base: position 3,069,636 of record CAWJVZ010000004.1, read on the forward strand.
CGCGCGGTTCTCCCGGAACCAGCCCTGCGCCGGCGTCGATGCGACGGCCGGCGGCGAAGCGACACGACCGGGATGAACGGCTTCAAGCGTCATCGCGTCAGCCCCTCGGCCGGAAGATGCGGAGCAGGAAGATCATCACGAACATCATCGAGATCGCGCCGATCATGCCGATGGCCGCGGCAAAGCCCTGGCGCCAGAGCCCGAGCTTGAAGGCCTGGTCGTACATGAAGATGGTCCAGGTGTAGGTCGGCGAGTCGCGGTTGAAGCCGCCGAAGATGAGATATTCGTCGATCACCGCCATGGAGGTGCCGAAGCGCAGCACGACGAGGATCATCATGATCGGCGCCAGCCGCGGCCGCGTCACATGCCAGAAGACCTGCCATTCGTTGGCGCCGTCGATGCGGGCCGCTTCCGGCAGGTCCTTTGGGATCGCCGCCAGCCCGGCGAGGAAGAAGATCGTGTGGTAGCCGAGGCCCCACCACACCTCCATGATCGCCACCGCGGGCAGCGTCAGCGGCGTGCCGCCCAGCCATTGCGGCGCGTCGTAGAGCGTGAACAGGCCGAGGGTGTCGACCAGGAAATGGTTTATCGGGCCGACCTGGTAGTTGTACATCCACTTCCACAGCACGAAGATGAGCGTGCTCGGGATGACCGCCGGGATGAGCAGCACGACGCGGTAGAAGGTCGCCAGCGCGCGGGTTGGTCACGCGGTCGACGAGGATCGCCAGGAGCAGCGGCAGGATGATCGTTCCCGGCAGGAACATCATGGTGAACAGCGCCGCGCGCCACAGGCTCTTCCACATCAGCGGGTCGTTGAGCGCGTCGGCGTAGTTGGCGAAGCCGACCCAGTTCGCCGGCTCGTTGGAAAGGTACTGGAAGTCGGTGAAGCTGATCCACAGGACGCGGAAGATCGGGTAGACCTGATAGCCGACGAAGAAGGCGATCGCCGGCAGCAGGAACAGCCAGGTGCTCATACCGTGCCGCAGCTTCGGCAGCATCTGATCCCGCAGGGGCCGGGCCATGCCCGCCGCGCCTTCCGGCCGGCGGCGGAAGAGCGGCGCGTGGTTCGGCGCAACGGATCCGGCGCTCATCGGAAGAATTCCTGGATGAGGGAAGAGGACCGGCGGCGGGCTCCGCCCCGGTCCCCGCGTCAGGCGCCGGCGGCTACCGCCGCGCTTCATCTCGGCCTGGACCGCGTCCATGACCTTCTGCATGGCCACCTTCGGATCGGCCTCCTCGCCCTTGAGGTAGGTCTCCCAGTGCGGCTTGCCGATGACGAATTGCTGCAGGCCGAAGACGTGGTTCGGTGATGGCCTTGGCCTTGTCGAGCTGGCCGCGCACCAGGGCGACGAAGTCGGGCATCCAGTCCGGCTTGTTGGCGTCCCATTCCGCGTAGATCGACTTGTAGGGCGGCAGCTGGCCGGGATGGCCGCTCTCGGTGCCGGCGATCGAATCCTTCCAGATCTGCGGGTCGTAGGTCAGCGCGCTGGATGTATTCGGCCGCCTTCTCCTTGTTCTTGCCGTGCTTGAACAGCGCGCAGCCGGTCGTCCAGAACACGGTCGAGCCCTCGCCGTTGGCGAACTTCGGCAGCGGGCCCATGTGCAGGAGCTTCGGATCGTCCCAGTTCTGCGCCATGCGCAGCGGCGCGTTGAAGTACTTGGTGTAGTAGCCGACGCGCTGGGCGGCGAAGGCGACCTCGTCCGGCGTGCCGTTGACGCCGCCGTCCGTCGCGCCCTCCAGCAGGATGTCCGGATGCGACACCGCCATGATCTTCTTCATCAGCTTCAGCGCCTCGATCGCGGCGTCGCTGGTGAAGTCGAACAGGCCCTCCGCCGTGTAGACGTCGGTGCTCATGCTGTGGGTGAACGGCGCGAGCGACCGCCAGCCATGCGAATCGAAGGTGGCGCCGAAGGGCGCAGCGCCCGAATTCGACGATCGTCTTGGCGTTGGCCAGGTACTCGTCCCAGGTCGCCGGAGCCGCGTCGGGCAGGCCGGCCTGCGTCGTCAGGCCCGAATGCCAGGAATTGCCGATCACATCGAGCAGGAACGGCCAGCCGTAGAGCTTGCCGTCGATCGGTGTTCTCCTCGCGGATCGACGGGATCATGTCGTCGAGCACGTCCTTGCGGGATGTAGGGGTCCCACGGCTCGATGACGTCGGCCTCGATCATCGCCGACATCTCCACGAACGGCGTCTGGCCGACATAGACGTCCCAGGTGCTTTCCTGGTTCTTCGCCTCGGCGACGAAGCGCTCGATGCCAAAGCCCTCGACCGGCGCGATCTGGTAGTTGAGCCCGGGGAACTTTGCGTTCACCGCCGGGATGCCGGGGTGGAGGTCCTCGATCCACTGGTAGAAGGTCGGCGTCAGCGGCCGGTCCTGCGCGAAGGCGGAGCCGATGCCGGTCTTCGCCACCGTGCCGCACGCCGGCCAGGCCGAGGCCGGCAACCAGGCTCCGCGTGAGGAATTCGCGCCTGTCGATGGTCCCGCGCAGCAAATGCCGGCGTGCTGCCTGCTGCAGGATGTATTCCTGTTCTTTGCGTCCCGTCATCGGTCTCTCCCCAAGGATCTTTTGTGGGATCATCGCTCTATGCGGCGCAAAATGTCTTATAAATTTCCGGGCCCTGCAACGACAATCGCGACGGCCCGGCGGCTTGCAAAAATCCGCTTTGAATTCCTCGTTGCCGCCGCCGCAACCCCGCCGGCGAGCGAAGCCGGCAAACGAGCGACGCTGCCGCGCCGCGATGTTCGAGTGAAGCATTTTTTGTAGGGTCCGGCGGCCGTTCAGCTTTCCGCAAAAATGCTCGATGCCGAACATCGCCCGAACAGGCGATCCTCTAGAACGAGGAAGCGCCGAACCGATGAAGAGCAGCGATCCTCGTGCGGCTTGCTCGGCTTCCGGCGAGGCGACGTCGCCTCCCCACCCGGCCCAGATTGTCACAGTCGGAAGAGACGGCGTAGAAGCGGGCCCCCGCGGCACGCGCCGACACCTGGAGTATGACCGGATCTCCGGAGCGGTCCAGCCTCGCCAGACCAATCCGCTTTACATGGTCGGAGTCGCAATCCCCTGCGAAGAGGGATCGTCCAAATCATCGCCGCTCAGGTCAACGTCGTCGGGAGGGTCGGAGACCCCAAGCGTCTGAATATCGGCTCCCGTAATGCTCGAAATGAGGCGAGATCCGTCGACCCTGAACTCATGCAGGTGGACCAACGCTTCCTTGCCGCCGGACTCGACCCGGATCGCGACGATCCGACCGGAGGAGTCCATTATCACTCCATCAACTCGGCCGACCGGCTCTCCCGTGGAAGTAACGACCTCCATGTGATCGATCTGCCCGACCGTCAGATCGAGCGGCTCGATCATCAGGCCCTTGTCCTCGGCCTCCCGATATTGGGGCGACCCGGCCTGTCCCGGCCCGGCTGTAGCGACGGCAAGCACGAGGACAGCCGCAACCAGGCTTACGGCACACGACATTGTGCGCGCCCGCATCATTCGGTTCTCCCCTCCGCATCTTGGTCCGAGGTGGCCAGGGGCCATACGGAATCGTTTAATGCAGGTTAACCGAAAACGAATCCCGAGCAGGCCTTTCCTGACCTTGGCGGGGAGCCGTTCGCGAGTCCTCTGCCCGCACGCTTCACTCTCTCATGGTCGCGGACTGACGGGAACCGCCTGCACCGCCCACTCATCGAATCCCAGGGAACTTCGCTCAACACGGGACCCCAGACGCAGGTACAGAACGGGGACGATGAACAGGTTGAGTAGCGTCGAGGTGAACAGGCCGCCCAGGATGACGATCGCCATCGGGAACTCGATCTCATGGCCCGGGATGTCGCCAAAGATCACCAGCGGCACGATCGCCAGGCCAGTGGTCAGCGTCGTCATCAGGATCGGCGATAGCCGCTCCCGGGCCGCCCGCAGGACGAGCTCGGGACCGAACCTCTCGCCCTCGTAGCGTTCGAGATGCTGGCAGTGCTGGATCAGCATGATGCCGTTGCGCGCCGCGATCCCGAGCACCGTCAGGAACCCGACGAGCGAGCCGAGCGAGACAACCCCGCCGGTCAGCGCCGCCGCCAGCACGCCGCCCGCCAGAGCGGCCGGCAGGGCCAGGAACGCCATGGCGGCGAGCTTCCAGCTGCCGAACGAGGCCTGCAGGAGGAAGAAGATCCCGACCACGGCGATGCCTGCCGTCAGCAGCATGCGCCGCTGGGCGGTCTCCCTCTCTGCAAACTCACCGAGCAGCTTGGCGTGGTAGCCGACCGGGAAGGTGACGCCCTCCAGGCGCTCCCGCACATCCGCCACGACCGAGCCGAGATCCCGCCCGCGCACATTGGCCTGAACGTCCATGCGCCGCGAGGCGTTTTCGCGGCGAATCGTGTTCGGCACGGGCGCGAGGCGGACTTCGGCAACGTCCGCCAGACGGACATATCCGCCGTCGGCCGTGTCGAGCAACATCTCACGCACGCTGGTCAGGCTGTGGCGGGTCTCCGGCGTGGACCACACCATGACGTCATAGACCTTGCCGTCCCGGTGAATGTCGGTGACCTCATGGCCGGCGAAGATGATGGCCGCCGCACGACGCACATCGCCCGGCTTGAGCCCGTAGCGGGAGGCCTTCTCGAGATCCACCTCGATCTCGATCTGCGGGATCTCCTTCAGCGGCTCCTGGTGCAGGTCGACCATGCCGTCGATGCCTTCAAGCGCTGCTTCCACCTGGGCTGCTTGCTCACGCAGCCCGTCCATTTCCGGCCCGAAGATGCGAACCACAATGGATTCGCTCTTGCCGGTCAGAATCTCCTTGATCCGCTCTCGAAGATAGGTCTGCACATCGCGGTAGATGCCGGGATAGCCGTCGACCGTCTCCTGGATGGCGGCCAGCGTGGTGTCGTAATCGACGCTCGGGTCGACGCTCACCCAGTTCTCGGTGAACTCGATGCCGACCGGCTCGTCGGCGACCAGCGCGCGGCCGATATGGGCGCCGAAGTTGCGGACCCCCGGGATGGCCCTCAGCTCCTTGCTGGAGAGCACGGTCACCCGGTACATCTCCGGATGCGACGTGCCCGGCGGCGTCAGCCAATGCATCAGGAAGTCGCGCTCCCGGAAGGAGGGAAGCAGCGACTGACCCAGGAATGGCCAGACGATGATGCCCGCCAGCAACAGCAGGCCGGTCCCGGCAAAGGCTGCACGCGGCGTCCGGATGAGCCGGGAGAGCAGCGCCTGATAGCCTCGCTGCAAGGGTTTGACGATAGGCGACTCCCGCTCCACCGCCGCCCTGTTCACGAGGATCATGCACAGCGCCGGCGTGACCGTCAGGGCGACCGCCATGGAGGCGAGCAAGGCGAGTGAGTAGGAGAGCGCCAGCGGCACGAAGAAGGCGCCCGACAATCCGCCCATGAAGAACACGGGCATCACCGCCAGGACCGTGATGAGCGTGGCGTAGACGATGGCGCCGCGGATCTCGAGCGAGGCGCTGAGGATCACCGACGCTTTCGACCTGGGACTTCCCGCAGCGCTGTTCTCGCGCAACCGCCGCATGATATTCTCGACGTCGACGATCGCGTCGTCCACGACCTCGCCGAGCGCGACGATGAAGCCTGCAAGAACCATCGTATTGATCGGCAGCTTCAGCCAGTAGAGCACCAGCGCCGCCGCCATCAGGGACAGCGGAATCGCCGTCAGGCTGATCAGCGCGACGCGCCATTCGTAGAGGAAGGCGCCGAGCACGATGACGACCAGGACGGCGCCGATGATCAGTGCGAATGTCAGATTGTCGATCGACACCTCGATGAAGGTGGCGGGCCGGAAAATCGTCGTGTCGATCTCGATGCCGGGCAGGCCGGGCCGCAGCTCGTCGAGTGCGGCCTCTACGCCTCGGGTGACCTCCAGCGTGTTGGCCCACGGGAACTTCTCGACGATCAGCATCAGACCGGGACCGTCATTGATGACGGCGTCGCCGATAAGCAGCGGCTCATCCCACTTGATCGTTGCGACGTCGCCCAGGCGCACGCTCGCCCCGTCCTTTGCCGGGACAGGCAGCTCCGCGAGTTCCTCCGGACCGATGACCGGCGACACGGGCCGGATGTCGAGCCGCTGGTTCGGCGTCTCGATGAAGCCGACGATTTGCGTCTTGGCCGATGGATTGTTGGTGAGCAGGCCGAATTCCAGGGCCTCCGAACCCGCGGCCATGACCCCGTCCAGCGTCACGCCATGCGCCAGCATCTTCTCCGGGTCGAGCTGGATCTGCAGCTGCTTCAGCCGCTCGCCCCACATCGCGATGTTTGCGACCCCTGGCACCCGCACCAGACGGAAGTTAATCTTCCAGTAGGTGGTCATCGACAGGTCGAGCAGCGACATCTCCTTCGAGGAGATGCCGATCTTCATCGTCCGGCTCGTCGAAGAGAGCGGCTGCAGCATCACCGGGGGACCCACGCCCACCGGGAGGCGCGTGGAGGCCAGCGCCAGCCGCTCCTGCACCAGCTGGCGGGCCCGCAGCAGGTCGATGCCGCGCTTGAAGATGAGCTCGATCTGCGACATCGCCATCACCGACCGGGATCGGATCACGTCGAGGTCCGGAGTGCCGCTGAGGATTTCCTCCATCGGAATGGTGATGAGCTCCTCCATCTCGGCGGTGGACATGCCGATGCCTTCGGTCTGGATTTCCACTTTCGGCGGAGCGAATTCGGGGAAGACGTCGACCGGCATATGGCGGATCCGGTCGATCCCCAGGGCCACCATCGCCACGGCAACGGCCATGACGATGAACCGAAACTTCAGGCTCGAGCCGATAATCCAGCGAAACATGGCTGAAGACGCCTTTCAGCAAATTGACGGACAGAACTGAACAGCACTCGACCCGCTATGGCCCCGCAGCCGGCCTGTGCAGGGCCTCTTGCACGTCTTATCCATTCTTGGTTTCCACGCCCCACAGCTCTGCCGCCCCCCTCGTCACGATCGGGGTGCCGGCCGCAGGTCCCTCCTTGAGGACAGCTCGATCGCGGGCCACGTAGTCGATCTCGATCGCATGCCGGACGAAGGTGAGGGGCTCCGCGACCGTGTAGGTCCAGGCTTTGCCGTCTGCGCTGTAGATCACCGCGGAGAGGGGGATGACCTTCTTCGGGCTGCCGTTGTCCGGATGCGGAACCCTGACCTGGACGTCCTGGCCCGGCCGCAAATCAGCGCTGCCGCCGTTGATCAGCTCGTAGTACCGCGCCTCGTCGTCGGACGAAGCGACCTCGACCGGCTTCGCCTTCAGAGCGGCTGCCCCATCCCCGTCAGGGCGGATGATGACGACAACCGATGCGTCGTCGAGGTCATCGTCGCCCTCGTCGAGGTCATCGTCGTCGTCGTCCTCCAGCACGAGGACCGGGGTGGCCTGGGCCTGGACCTGCGCGTCCTCCGGAGGATTGATCGCCGGCACGCGCACCCGCACCGGAACGATGCCGGCCGGTTCCGGACCAGCCGCCGTCGCCGGCGCAGGGGTCAGCAACGGGATCGTGGCGGCCGAATCCGAGGATTGCCCGGCGGGCGCCGGCTGAGCGGCGACCGCTCCTGCGGGAGGGGTCGCGATCGTCTCCACCTCACCGCTCACCAGAAGCCAGCGGTCCACCGGCTCCTCGGTCACCACGCCCGTCTCCAGCGCGATCCGCTCGGCCGCCTTCGGCGTCAGGATCACCCGGTAGAATTCGGAGCCCGGGATTTGCTCCAGCTTGGCGGGCGCCCCGGCCTTCGGTGCGGGAGCGGGACCTTCCCCGGCAGCCAGCGCCGCGCCACCGCTCAGGCCCGACGCAGTCAGGCCGGCAGCGATGATTGTCGAGACGACCCATCGATCATGACGTCGCATATTGCTCACTCCCATAAGCCCGGGCCTCTGGCTGCGGGCTTGCGAACCGCAGGTAGAGGGCGGGAACCACGAAGAGGTTCATAAGGATCGAGGCGACGAGGCCGCCGAGGATCGCCACGGCCATCGCCCGGACGATTTCGAGACCCGCGATGTCACCCAGGACCAGTACGGGCAGGATCGCCGCAACAATGGCGGCCGTGCTCGTCACGATAGGCCCGAGCCGGTCCCCCGCACCCCTTGAGGCAAGCTCCGGCCCCAAGGCCTGCCGCTCGTGCACCTCAAGGTGTTGATAGCGACGGACCAGGAGGATGCCATGGCGCATCGCGATGCCGAGAACCGCGAGCAATCCGGCAAGCGAGCCGAGGAGGACCGTGCCGCCGGTCAAGGCTATCGCGACGAGGCCGCCGGCCAGCGCCGCCAGCGTGGTCACGAAGGACAGGGCGGCAAGGCGCCAGCTCTGGAAGCAGGCCTGCAGCAGGAAATACACGCCGATGGCGGCGGCAAGCGCGGTAATCAGGCTCCGCCAGTAGGCCGCCTGCCGGTCGGCGTAGTCGCCGATGATCGTCGGATGATACTCGAGCGGGAATTGGAGGGTTCGGAGCCCTTCCTCGACGTCCCGGATTACCGAGCCAAGGTCGCGCCCCTCGACGTCGGCGCGGATATCGATGCTCCGGGACACGCCTTCCCGCTCGATGACCTGAGCCGCGGGGACGATGCGGACATCGGCGACGTCGGCAACCCGGACATGCCCGCCGTCGGGCGTATCGATGAGAAGGTTCTCGACATCCGTCACGCTGCGGCGGAGCTCCGGCGCACCGAACACCACGACCTCGATGACCTGCTGTTTCTCGAAGAGATGCCCGACCTCCAGCCCGGCGAAGAAAGTGGCAGTGGCCCGGCGGACATCGCCCGGCTTGAGCCCGACCCGTCCGGCCGCCGCGAGATCCACCTCCACCACGATCTCAGGCGCCTCCACCTGACCGTCGACCCGCAAGTTGGTGAGGCCGTCGATCCCGGCCAGCACCGCTGCGACTCTGTCCGCCTCGCGGCGTAGCCCCTCCTGCTCCGGCCCCAGGACCCGCACGACGACGGGCTCGCCAGGGGCCGGCAGCACGGGGCGCATCCGGTCGCCGAGATAGGTCTGCACCTCGCTTTGCAGGCCGGGATAGCCAAGCACCGTTTCGCGGACGGCGGCCAGCGTGGCATCGTAATCGGCGCTCGCATCGATGCTCACCCAGAGCTGGCCGGACTCGACGTCGACGACCTGGTCGCCGGTGATGGCGCGCCCCGTATGGGCGGTGACGCGGACGACTCCGGGGATCTGGCGCAGCTCGTTGCTCGCCTGCGACATGATTCGGGTCATCTCCGGAAGGGAAGTGCCGGAGGCGCCTTCCCAGCTGATCCGCACATCTCTTTCCTTGAAGCCGGGAACCAGGGACCAGCTGAGCAGCGGCAGGACCACGAGACCGGCCAGGAGGACCACGCCCGCAAGCGCGAAACCGAGTGCCGGCGCCCTGGCCACCCGTGCCGCGGCGCGGTCATAGCGGGTCTGCAGCCAAGTGAGGCCGGCGGGTTGACCGCGCTTGAGCGATCCCCGCTCTAGAAGGAGGAACGCGAGTGCCGGCGTCACCGTGACCGCAACCGCCATGGAAGCTGCAAGCGCCAGCGCATAAGAAACAGCAAGCGGGCTGAAGAACGCGCCTGCCGTCTCTTGCATCAACAGCAGCGGCGCCACGGCCAGCGCCAGGATCACCATCGCGTAGAGCATTGCCGAGCGGGTTTCCAGGCAGGCCTCGGCGATCACCACCGCCGTCGGCCTCTGGTCGCCTCGGCTGCGGTACCAGCGCAAGCGCCGCAATATATTGTCCGCATCCGTGACGACATCGTCGATGACGACGGTGAGCGCGATGGCAAAGCCGGCGATCACGATCATGTTGAGCGTCCCGCCGAACAGGGTGAGAACCAGCGCCGCCGCCACTAGCGAGAGCGGGATTGCCACCAGGCTGATGATTGCGGCTTGCCACGACAGGAGCAGGAGACCCACGACGAGCAGGAGGAGGGCGCCGCCGATGAGAAGCGCCAGGCCGAGATTCTCGACCGCCGCCTCGATGTAGGAGGTCGACCGGAAGACGGACGCATCCAGTTCGATGCCGGGCAATCCCTGGCGCAGTTCTGCAAGGGCGGCGTCCACGCCGCGATTGACATCCTGCGGACTGGCGTTGGGAAACTTCTCTACCACCAGCAGGAGGCCGGGAGTGTTGTCGAGGAGAGCGTCGCCGATGAGCGGCGGATGCGCCTCGACGACTTCGGCCACGTCGCCGAGCAGCAGCGAGGTTCCCTCGACGGGAATCTCGGCCAGCGTTTCGGGCGAGGCGATAGGCTGGACGTGCTGGATGCCGAGCCGTTGATTGGGCATGTCGATCCAGCCGCCTGAGCCCAGCATCGACGCCTCCAGGAAGCTCAGCGGCGAAACCCACATCGCATCGCCGGCGGTGGCAACGATCTGGGCGAGCGTCACGCCTGCCTCCAGCAGGCGCTCCGGATCAACCAGCACGTGCATCTGCCGGGAGCGGTTGCCCCATACGGTGACGTTCGCCACGCCCGGCACGCTCAGCAGCTTCGGCGTGATGGTCCAGCGGGCGAGCACCGACATCTCGATCAGCGACCGTTCTTCGGAGCTGAGCCCGATCATCATGGCGCGGTTCGCTACGGACAAAGGCTGCAGCATCACCGGCGGCTTCGAGACGTTGGGCAGTGCATGCGCCATGTTCAGGCGTTCCTGCACCAGCTGGCGCGCCACCATGAGGTCCGTCCCGGGCTCGAACACCATCAGGATCGACGAAAGGCCGCTCAGCGACTTGGAGTGGATGCTCTGCAGCCATGAGACGCTGGTGAGGATTTCCTCGAGGTTGAGGGTGACCAGGTCTTCCACTTCCGCCGCCGAAAGGCCGATCGCCTCGGTCTGGATTTCGATCGTCGGCGGCGCAAACTCGGGAAGCACGTCCAGGGGAGCATTGCCGAGGCGCAGAACGCCGATGACCATTATCGCCACGGCCGCCACCAGGACCAGGAAGCGGAACGCCAGGCTGAATCGAAGGATACCTTGCAGCATTGCTGAACCCCCAGTGCGGTCTAACTTGCGTCAGAGCCTGTCAGCGAATTCGAAACCAATAGAAATTCCAGGACGCCTTGCGGCCGTCGAGAATTGCGGGGCGATTGTGCCGTTTGGCGCGCTACGCCGAGGTGAGTCGCGCCGGCTTCCGGTAATGCAGCGGCCATTGGCGCGCAGGCCGGGCCCAAGGTCTCACGGTGAAATGCTACGGTTCTGTCCACCAAAACTGCACGCCCCCCAACATTCCTTCTCCTCGCAGACCAGAAAAGGTCGACGAATAGAAGGAGCCATTTCGAACGGTGCTAACCTGGTGTGGCCCCCCACCCGTCCGGCACTGGCGGCTTTCTAGCCGCTTCTCATCAGGCTCGCTCGCAGCCTTCAGCGCTCCAGTAAACTCACCGAACTCCTGTGCGCAGCAATCGCAACATACGATAAGGGTTAACATCGGTCGTCAAGCGCCGCCGGCCGTCGCCAAAGCCCATTCGGCCTGAGCTGGGGATTCTTCGAGGCACCGTTGCAGAAGCGCAACGGTCTGAGCCGCCTTGGAATTCAGCGCCTTGTTAGTTCTCGAATTTGTGACGCGCGCGAGTTCTTTCGCCGATGGGACGATGAGATGATGTTGTCGCTGAACGAGGCGCTGATGACTGGCCGCGTCCAGGAGTTCATCGCGCAGGAGGAAGCGCGCGGGGGAAGCCGGTCCTTCTGAAATGAGCCTTTTGGGCTTCACCGCGTTTATCCATCGGCGGAGCACAAGGAGTTACGTTCATGCCAGTTCGTAGTGTCGCCATCGCTGCATCTGCCGCGCTGGTTGTGGGCGTTTCGGCCGATCTCGCCTCCGCGGACTTTTCGGGTGAGGACCTCGTGGAGTCTCTGGCGGCGGCGAAAGCCGAGCTGCCCATCACCGAAGCCTTTGCCATCGCCGCGAAGCAGGTCGGCGGAGGCGCTCTTGTCGACTACGAAGTGGACGTAGAGGACGGCGTGCTCAGCTATCTCATCGAGATCCGCAATCCTTCCGGCTTGCACGAGGTCGAGGTTAATGGCCGCACCGGCGACGTCATGGACGTCGACGCGGACTGATGCCGTCTGCGCGGATATCCTTGGATCGGCTAGGTCGCGCCTGGGCACCTCACATCGATGCGCCCTGGCGCTCGCGCGGGCATGGCGCTGGACGCGCTTTTGCGTGGCGATCTCGTGCCACTCTTCTTGCGACCCCTCACCCGTCCGCTCCGCAGACACCTTCCCCCACAAGAAGGGGGAGGGAGGTCTGGAGCCGAGCCTAGAGCGGCTTCAACCCCGCTTCGATCTCCACCCGGCGCGGCTCAAGGAAGGGCGGCAGCGCCAGCTTCTCGCCGAGCTTGTCGAGAGGCTCGTCGGCGGCAAAACCCGGCCCATCGCTGGCGATCTCGAACAGGATGCCGTTCGGCTCGCGGAAATAGAGGCTCCTGAAATAAAAGCGGTCGACCTTGCCGCTATTGGGGACGCGCATCGAGCGGAGCCGCTCCGCCCATGCATCGTATTCGGCATCCGGCGTGCGGAAGGCGACGTGGTGCACGCCGCCGGCGCCCTGCCGGGCCGCCGGCAGGGCGGGCTGCACCGCGACATGCAGCTCGGCGCCGGCGCCGCCCTCGCCCATCTCGTAGACGTGGATCGTATCGCGCGGATCTTCGGGATGCGGATAGGTGCGCACCGGGCGCATGTTCATGACCGCGGTCAGCACAGCGTCGGTCGGCTTCAGGTCGGGCACGCTCAGCGTGATCGGCCCGAGGCCGCGGATCTGGTGTTTTGCCGGCACGGGGCTCCGCTCCCACGGGTGCGCCTCGCCGGCGCCGTTGTCGTCGACCAGGCTGAGCCGCTGGCCCTCGCGGTCTTCCAGGTCGAGCGTGAGGCGGCCGTCGCGCTCGGCGATCTCGCCATGCTTCGCGCCGCGCTCGGCGAGCCGCTCGCGCCAGAATTCGAGCGTATCGGAGCCCGCCACCCGGAGCGCGGTCCGCGCGATCGAATGGGTGCCGCGCCGCTCCGGCGCCGCCGGCCAGTCGAAGAAGGTGATGTCGGTGCCGGGGCTCGCCAGCCCGTCGGCATAGAAAAGGTGGTAGGCGCTGACGTCGTCCTGGTTCACCGTCTTCTTGACCAGGCGCATGCCGAGATCGCCCTCGTAGAAGGCGCGGTTGCCCGGCGCATTGGCGGAAATTGCGGTGAGGTGGTGGATTCCGGTGAGCTGCATGATGGCACCGTGCTCTTCAGCCGCGGATGTGCGGCGTTCGCCCGTCACATGGGGGCGCGACCGCCCGATTGCAGCCGCGCGGGAGGCTTCGTCCGGCAGACAATCCGTTCACCGCCCGGCGGGAACACCCCACGAACCGAACCATGTGCCGGTCAGAGCGGCACGAACAAGCCTTCGCGCCGGCCTTTGGCCAAAAGGTGCCGCTTGACGTAGGCGCTGGTGAACTCGGCCTCGCGGCGCTCCGCTTCCGCTGTCTCGCGCGGCCCGGGCTCGCCCCCCCGGTAAAGGACGGGGGTCAGCAGCAGCACGTGCGGCATGGAGGAGACGACGTGGCTGCCGTAATAGGCGACGATGCGGTCGCGGTATTCGAGGTCGCCGGCCGCGCCGTCGCCTGCGAAGCCGCCGAGATCGGCGATCGCCTGGGCGCGGCACATCAGCGCCGCGCCGTCCGCGACAAGCATCGCGCCGGTCTGGTCGAGGGCGACCAGCCCGTCCGGCGTCAGCCGCACGGACCGGCCGAGCGAGGCCATGGTGGCGGAATCCGCTGCGAAATCGCCGAGCTGCATCTCGATCCGCTGCGGATGGGCAAAAGCCGTCGCGTCCTGGAACGCCACGAAGTCGCCGGTGACCGCCGCGAGGCCGAAATTGCGGCCGGCGGCCGCTCCGCCCGTCGGAGCGTCCAAAATCCGGAGGCGCGGATCGGCCGCGAAGCTCTCCAGGAGGCGGCGTGTCGAGGGCGTCGCGGAATTGTCAACGACAATGATCTCCAGATGCCGGTGCGTCTGCTCGGCGATCGAACGAAGCGCATGCTCGACGCCTGCCTCACCGCCACCCGACACAAGCACGACAGAGACGAGCGGCCCGTTCGCGACTGCGGGCGACGAAGCGCCGGAAAGATTGCCGAGCGCATCCGGCGAGCTGCCGGGCCGCTGCAGCGGCGACATGCCGTGATGCGCAAAAACCTGGTTGAGCGCCGCGAGCGCCGAGCCGGCATCCGCCTGGCAGGCCGCCCACAGCGCGGCGATCGCCGCCTGGTCCGGCTTGCGCCGCAGCGCCGGCTCGGCGCGCCGGAACAGATCGGCGGCCGTCCGCCGCTCGCCGAGGCCGATATGCAGCTTGACCAGCGGCTCGCAATCGCGGCCCTCGCGCAAAAAATCATCGGCGAGCGCCAAGAGCATCGGCGCCGGCTCGCTGCTCGGCCGGACAATCCGGTTGGTCTGGCAATGCACCCCGATCGCGGTGATGCGCGGTCCGCTGCCGGCCCCAAAGGTCTGGCGGAAGATCGCCAGGGCGGCATCCATTCCATGGACGTGCAGAGTGGCGATGCCCTTGCGGTGCTGGAACCAATCCGCCCGGACGAGCTCCGGGTCATAGGCCTCGAACCTTCGCAGCACGTCGCGATAATCGTGGCGCGCCAGGCCGACCAGAATGTCGTCGCGGACCAGGCCGGGGCTGAGCGGCCCCTTGGCGGCCAGCGCGTCGATGAAGGTTTTTGCCTCCTGCAGCATGCCGCCCTTGCGATAGAGCCCGAGCGCCCGGCGGGCAAAGATCTCGGCGCGTTCCGCGTCGCCCCGCGCCTCCGCGGCCTCGAAGGCGCGCCGGAGCAGGCTCGCCGCTTCGGACGGATCGTAGAAGGCGCAGTCCTGGGTCAGCGCCTCGAAGGCGCCGGCCCCCTCGGCGCCGTGATCGGCGAGGGCCGACCACACCGGAAACATCTCGTCCGGGCTGCAGTAGCGGCCGACCAGGTCGAGGAGCCCGCGGACGCGATCCTGCTTCAGCAGGTGGCGCGCCGCCACGGCCGGGCCTCGGCCGCGCAAATCCCTGTAGAAAGCAACGAAGGCGTTCCAGGCCGGCGAGATCGCCTCGTCCAAGCGGGCCGTTCGCGCGACGAGATCCTCCACGCCCCAGCTTTGCGCCTCGAAGACGATGCGCGAATGCGGGCGCGAATTGGCGAAGGCGTGGTCGAACAGGCTGAGCGTCCGGTGGTCGATGTCGGCCAGCCAGCCGGTCCGCCGCTCGACCACCACCGCCGGGATCGATCGCTCCTTCAGGAACACGCCGAACCACAGATCGGCGCGGTCCTCCGACTTGAAATGCTCGGGGGTGATCGGCACCAGCGGGATCGGAAAGGCCACCGTCCCGGTGCCGAGGAGCGACATCGGGCTCCGCGTCCGGTTCTGCTCGCGGTAATGGCAGAGGGTGCGGTCGAAATAGGAGCGCGGCCGGCTCGGGTAATAGGTGCCGTGCACGCCGACCACCGCCTTGTAGCGGCACTCGCGCAGATCGGCACGCATCTTCGCCACATAGTTCCGCGGATAGACGATGTCGTCGTCGAAGGTGAAATAGAGGCCCGTCTTCAGCCGCGTCAGGCCGTAGAACTTTCCCCCGGCGCCCCGAGGACCGTGCTCCTGGCTGCGGAACACCTCGATCTTCCGGTGAGCGAGATAATTCGGAACGTCGGGATAGTCGTTGAGGTAGACGAACATCCGGTCGACCTGCGGCAGCATGGACTGCACCGCCTGCCGCAGCGCGTCGCGCCGTTCGGCGACGCTCGCCACGCCGGCATAGATCCTGGAGCTCGCGCCAAGCACCGGGACCGCTCGTACGAGCCGCGACGCCAGCGCCCCTCCGCCGCGCTTTGCGGCGCCCAGCGTCTCCGCAATCCGTGCGGACAAAGGTCTGGCGCTCTCGACGGGACGATCGGACATCGACCATGTTTGGAGAATGGACCGGGCCGCCTTGTCCCGCAAAAGCCGGGCACGGGCAAGGCGGCGGCAGCCGGGCGGCTGCAAGCTTGATACCGGCCACCCGGTGGAGTAGGCATCCGGCTCAAGCGGAACCGGATGCAGCGAGCGGGGGACGCTTTGGGTCACATGCCGGCGCGGCTGCGCTCCCTCCTCACCTTCGGCCTGGCCGACTTTTTCGCCGCGCAAAATGAGCGGATGGCCGCGATCGAGCGCGGCGTCCAGGGCTCGCTTGCGGAGAGCGCCGAGATGCGCGCCGGCATCGAGGAGCGCCTCAGCCGGATCGAGCTCAAGCTGGAGGATATCGGCAAAGGCCGGCAGTCGGGCCAATTGGATTTGCTGCTGAGCGATGTCGCCGAGATCAAGCGGCTCGGGGCACGCGTCAGCCCGGAGATCGATGCCGTTCGGTCGCTGGTGGCCAGCGAAGCCGAGCGCGCCCAGCGCAAGCTCCGAGCCGGTCTGTCCTCGGCGGTGAACCTACTGGCGATCCTGCCGCAGCTGAAGATCGAGGGGGTAGTGCCGCATTTTTCCCACCACGGTTGGGAGGCGACCGGCGAGCTGGCGGCGTTCCTCTTCTACCTGGTCCGGCGGCATCGTCCGAACCTGATCTTCGAGCTCGGCAGCGGCAGCTCGACGATCCTGCTGGCGGCCGCCGCGCGCGCCAACGGCCGGGGCCGGGTCATCTCCATCGAGCACGATCCGCTGCACCGCGAGCGCACGGCCCAGTCGCTCGAGCAGACCGAGCTGGCGGACTGGGTCCAGCTGGTCGAGACCCCGCTCGTCGAACAGCAATTCGGCGACCGGGCGGTGCAATGGTACCACCTCGCGCCGCTGCTGCGGAACCTCCCCGAAAAAATCGATCTCCTGTTCATCGACGGCCCGCCCGGCCGCATCCAGCCGCTCAGCCGCTATCCCGCGCTTCCAGTGCTCGGGCCGCGCCTGTCGCCGCAGGCGCTCGTCGTCGTCGACGACGGCGGCCGCCAGGACGAAACGCGGATGATCGAGCTCTGGCGCGAGCTCGACATGCCGTTCGACAGCGAGACGCTGAGCTTTTTGCCGCGCTCGCCGATCCTCTTGAAGATGGGGGCGAAGGAGGCGGAGATCGCCGAGCTGCGCCGCCTAAAGGAATTCCCATAGCAATGCCGCCATGCTGATCGGCAAGCCAGGCCCGGCGAAGAGCGCGCTCTGCCATGCCGAGGCCGACCGGATCGAAATCCGCGGCCGCGACCTCTGCCGCGAGCTGATGGGGCACGTCACCTTCACGGAATTCTTCTTCCTGCTGGTGACCGGCCGCGAGGCAAATGCCGAGCAGCGCTTCTTCCTCGACCTGCTGCTCGTCGCGATCGCCGAGCACGGCCTGGTGCCGAGCGCGCAGGTCGCCCGCATGACCTTCGACGCGGCGCCGGATTCGCTGCAGGGCGCCGTCGCCGCCGGCATTCTGGGCGCCGGCCCGGTGATCCTCGGCGCCGCGGAAGCCTGCGGCGCATTGCTGGCCGAGGCGCGGCGGCGGGTCGAGGCGGGCGAGGCGCCCGATGCCGTCGTGCACGCCATGGCGCGGGAGACGAAGGCGGCGGGCGCCAAGATGCCCGGCTTCGGCCATCCCGTTCACCACCCCGTCGATCCGCGCGCCGAACGCATCCTGGAACTCGCCGATGCGCGCGCAATCGCCGGAACACACGTCGATCTCGCCCGCCGCTTCCGCGAGGCGGTCGCGGCGGAATGGGGCAAGAAACTGCCGATGAACGTCTCGATGCCGATCGCCGCCGTGCTCCTCGACCTCGATTATCCCGCCGAGATGATCAAGGCCATCCCGATCCTCGCCCGCACCGGCGGGCTCCTCGCCCATCTCGCCGAGGAGCGGCAGCGGCCGATCGGCTTCCTGATGGCCTCGCATGGCGAGGCGGCGATCGCCTATGACGGCAAGGCAGAGAGCATGATCCTCGACCCGGACGTCGAGACGCGCCCCTGGGCGGACCAGCGCGCCGCCGACGAACCCCTCTATCGCAGCCAGATCGCCTATCTCCTCGAAAAATTCCCGCTTCTACCGGGAGAAGTTGCTGGCGGCAGGTTTCGCGACCGCGGAGGCCGTCGGCGGGATCGCCGAGATCGAGAACCTCCCGTTCACGGAGAAGGACGAGCTGCGCGCGTCGCGGAGCGACGACGAGCCGATCGGCCCGCACCTCGCCGCCCCGCTCGGTTCCGTCGTGCGCATCTTCTCCACCAGCGGCACGACGGGGACGCCGACCTACATCCCGCTCACCGCTTCCGATCTCGCGGGATGGATCCGCATCTCGTCGCGGAGCTATGCCGCCTCGGGGGTCAAGCGCGGCGACGCGCTGGTCTCCACCTACAATGCCGGCCCGTTCGTCGCCGGCGCGACGCTCGACGCTTTCGCCGCGCTCGGCCTCCGCCATATCCCGGTCGGCAGCGGCAACACCGAGCGGCTCATGGCGGCGGTGCGGCTCCTCAAGCCCGACGCCGTCGCCCTCACCCCCTCCTATGCGCTGCATCTCGCCGAGTGGAGCCGCGAGCGCGGCTTCGATCTCGCGGGCTCGAGCGTGAAGCGGTTGCTGGTGGCGGGCGAGCCGGGCGGCGGCGAGCCGGCGATGCGGGCGCGCCTGGAGGCCGCCTGGGGCGCCAAGGTCACCGAGGCCATGGGAATCGGCGACATCGCCGTATCGCTGTGGGGCGAGTGCGAGGCGCAGCAGGGCATGCATTTCAGCGGCCGCGGCCTCGTCCATTTCGAGCTGATCGAGCCGGAGAGCGGCGCGGCGCTGCCGCTCGCCGACGGCGCCACCGGCGAGCTGGTCTACACGCACCTGCAGCGCGAGGCGGCGCCGCTCCTGCGCTTCCGCTCGCGCGACCATGTCGAGCTTCGCACCGGCGCCTGCGCCTGCGGGCGGACGTCGCCGCGCATCCGCTGCATCGGCCGCACCGACGACATGCTGATCGTGCGCGGCGTCAACGTCTTCCCCGCCGCCATCCGCGACGTGGTCAACCGGATCGGGCCGGCGCTGAGCGGGCCGGTCGCCATCCGCCCCAGCCGGCAGGGTTTCCGCCAGGATCCGCCGCTGAAAGTGCTGGTCGAGCTGAGGGAGGGAGAGACGGGCGGCGAAGCGCTCGCCGCGGCGATCCGCCAAACGATCCGCGACGTCTTGCTGGTGACGACGGAGGTCGTCCTCGTCCCTTTCGGCACGCTGCCTCGCAGCGACTACAAGTCGAAGCTGGTCGACTGGTCGGAAGCGGTCGAGGATTGAGCGCGGCGCGCTCCCTCCCCCCTTGCGGGGGAGGGCTGGGGTGGGGGTAGCGCCGAGCTGTCCGATGAGAGGCGGAGCGAGAGTCGAATAGCGCCGCGCTGCCCCTCCCCTAACCCCTCCCCACAAGGGGGAGGGGAATCCCGGCGCTGACTGCCTCTTCTACACCGTCTCGAACTGCTGCTCCTTGAGGTAGATCGCGAAAGCCGTACATCGCCTCGTTGGTCTTCGCCCAGCTCGGCGTCTGCTCCATCCGCTTCAGCCAGGCCTCCACGTTCGGATAGTTCTTGAACTCGGTGCGGATCATCGCGCCGCAGGTCGCCAGGCCCGCGCCGAAATAGTCGGCGATGGTGATCTCGTCCCCGGTCAGATAGCGGTTGCCCTTGCCGAGCCAGTGGTCGTTCAGCACCTGCAGCCACTTCTTGGTCAGCTCCTTGCCCCAGGCGATGGTCGCCCTTCTGCAACGTCCTCGCTCGGCCGCTTGTGGTGCGGAAAGACCTGCGGATAGACGACGCCATAGGCGTAGTCGCGATAGAAGTTGGTGTTGAACCAGTCCATCAGCTCGTTGACCTTGGCCCGCTTCTTCAGGTCCTTCGGATAGGCCGGCAGGTCGAATTTTTCCGCCAGATATTTGAGGATGGCGGAGCTTTCGGTCAGCACGAAATCGCCGTCGACCAGCGTCGGCACCATGCGGTTCGGATTGAGCGAGGCATAGGGCTCCTGATGGTGGGCGCCGGTCATCAGGTCGACGACCTCCTCCTCGACCGGCAGGTTGTTGTCGCGGATGAACATGAGCACCGGCCGGCTCGTATTGGAAACCGGATGCATGTAGAGCTTCACAGCGTTTCTCCTCTTGTTTGCAGCGGCGGCCACAAATCCGCCGGCACGTTGATGAAAATTTCCGAATGTCAGCTGGCGGCCGGCTCCCGTTTGGGCGCCCGGCTGCGTCTCTCCACCGGCCCGGTCCGATAGGGATCCTTCGGCGACCGGTCGTCCGACAGGCTGTCCTTCCGTCGCGTCAGATTCTCGATCGCGTCGGCGAGATGGATTTCCGCGATGTTGGAATCGCCGCGCTCCACCCGCAGCCGGTGCGCCTCGGTCAGCACGTCGACATGCGTGGAGCCGCCCGGCGGCTCGAAGCGATACGAGGCGAGCTCGACGAGGAGGCCGAGCGGGTCGCGGAAATAGATGGAATCCATGAAGCCGCGGTCCTTCACGCCGCTATGGGCGATGCGGCGCTCGTCGAGCCGCTCGACCGCCTGCAGGAAGGTGACGCGGGAGAGCGAGAAGGCGATGTGGTGGACGCTGCCCTGGTCGCGCGCCGTCGGGGTCGCATCGGGCCTGCGGGTCTCGTCGGTGAAGACGGTGATCAGCCGCCCGTCGCCGGGATCGAAATAGAGGTGGCTCTCGTCCGGCGCGTCGAGATTGGGCTGCTCGAAGACGAAGGGCATGCCGAGCACGCCTTCCCAGAAATCGATCGAGGTCTGCCGGTCGGCGCCGACCAGCGTGATGTGGTGCACCCCCTGCGACTGCAGCTTACGCATCCCCGGCATCCTCGATCATCGGCCCCCGGCCGCATGTGGCTTGGGCATTCTAGCCGAAGCCGACCGGCTTGCGCAGCCTCTTAGGTTGGTGAAACACGCGGATGTGCGGCAGCGTCGGCCTGGCGCGGCGCGTGCAGGGCGGCCGCAAGAGCGCTGCCGCCATAACGGGCTTGCTGGCCAAGTGAATCTCCGTCTAAGCTTCGCGCGACAAATATATCTGCCGGGATAGCGATGGCATCGAAATGACCGCGCTTCGACTGAGCGGCGCGACGAAACTTTTTGGGCGGGTCACCGCTCTCGACGACCTCAGCCTGGAGGTCGCGGAGGGCCGTTTCTTCGTCATTTTCGGGCCGAGCGCGGTCGGCAAGACGACGACTCTCAGGATGATCGCCGGCCTGGTGCGGCCCGACCGCGGCAGCGTCGAGATCTTTGGGCGCGACGTCACCCAGGCGCCGATCGCCGGGCGCGGCGTGTCGATGGTGTTCCAGACCTTTGCGCTCTATCCCCACCTGACCGTCTACGAGAACCTCGCCTATCCGCTCCGCGAGGCGGGCGTCGCCTCCGCCGAGATCAAGCGGCGGGTCGACGAGATCTCGCGAGATGCTGCGCATCGGCCACGTGCTGCAGCGCAAGCCCGGCACCGCAAGCGGCGGCGAGCAGCAGCGCGTCGCGCTCGGCCGCTCGCTCATCCAGCGCCCCAAGATCCTGCTCCTCGACGAGCCGCTCACCAATCTCGACGCCAAGCTGCGGCACGACATGCGGGCCGAGTTCAAGCGGCTGCACCGCGAGTTCGGCATCACCATCATCTATGCCACGCCCGACGAGCTCGAGGCGCTGTCGATGGGCGACGAGATCGCCGTCATGCGCCACGGCCGCATCGTGCAGACCGGCTCCCCCGATGCGCTCTACGACAGCCCGCGCGACGTCTACGTCGCCACCAAGATCGGCGCCCCGGCGATGAACATCATTGCCGGCGAGCGCGGCAGCGATGCCGCTGCCGTCAAGCTGCCCTTCGGCGAAATCCGCGCCGATCCGGCCCAGACGCCGTGGGCGCGCGAGGCGGTCGCCGCCGCGCCGGGAACATCGGTCCTGTTCGGCATTCGTCCCTTCGACGTGCGGGTGACGCAGAACGGGGGCGCCTATTCCGGCGAGGTCAGGCTCGTCGAGCCGCTCGGCGACCTGACGATCGTCGACATCGAGGCCGGCGGCGCGGACCTGAAGATCGTCCTGCCGGAGGCGCAGGCCGTCGGCATGCGCCACGGCGACAGGCTGAATTTTTCCATCGACGCGGGGCGGACGCATCTCTTCCGCCCCGGCGACGGGATGGCGCTCGGCTAGGCCGCGCGCCGTATCGGAGGGGCCACAAGAAGACGTGTGAAATACCAGGAAAGAGTCCAGGGAGGGACATGAAGATGAGCTGGAAGACCAAGCTGCCGATTGCCGCCGCATTTGCCGCGACGGCGATCGCCATCCAATTCGGCGCGGTTCCGACCCCCGCCGAGGCCGAAGGACATCGTGCTCCGCATGGCGGTGCCCGACTGGCCGCCGACGCGCATCATGAAGGAGCTCGCCGACAAGGGCTACAAGGCGCCGAGCGGCAACAACGTGACGCTCGAGCCGGACTTCATCCCGTGGCCGGACTATTACACCCGCCTCGCCGCCTCGCTCACCTCGGGCGAGGAAAAGTACCAGATGGCGGTGTCGGACAGCCAGTGGCTCGGCGCCTTCATCGAGGGCGGCTACTACCTGAAGCTCAACGACTTCATCGACGCTGATCCCGAGCTGCAGGCGATCATGAAGGACCTGCACCCGGCGCTGGTGGCGGCCTATTCGACCTATCCGCACCGGAGCGAGAATTTCTACGGTTTTCCGCAGATGCCGGACGTGCTCGTCGCCTACTACCGCAAGGACGCGTTCTGCCATGCCGACGAGCAGGCGGCCTTCCAGGCGAAATATAACCAGAAACTGCCCTGCACGCCGGAAGAGATGAACAACGCCGACTGGGAGCTGGTCGAAAAACTTCGGCGAGTTCTTCACCCGCAAGGCGGGCGACAAGCTGGCCGGCGAGACCGCTGACCGACGACTTCTACGGCCTCGCCTACCAGGCCGGCAAAGGCTACGACTTCAACACCATGCAGATCGCACAGCATGATCTGGCAGCATGGCGGCGACATCTGGGACGAGACCAAGGCGCCGACCGGCAAGGCCGAGGGCGTGGTCAACTCGCCGGAGGCGGTCGAAGGCGCTCGAGCACTACCTCTCGCTCCTGCAGTACATGCCGCCCGTCGTGAAGACCGGCACCATGGACATCTTCAAGAGGACGAGCTCTTCCGCGAGGGCAAGGTCGCCTACATGATCCAGTGGATCGGCTTCGCCGAAATCCGCCATCAGCCCGTCGACCTCCAAGGTCGCCGACAAGGTCGACTTCGCCATGGCGGCCGGCCTGAAGAAGCCGGACGGCAAGCTGGACCGCTAGGCTACAACATCGGCGGCCAGCCCTTCGTGCTCACCACCTGGAACGACGAGGAGGTCACCAAGGAGGCGATCGACTTCGTCAAGTGGTGGCTATCGAAGGACACGCAGAAGGCCTTCGCGGCGGCCGGCGGCCAGAGCGGCCTGCAAGTCGGTGATCAACGATCCGGAATACAACACCTACCGGCCGTGGAACCACGCCTTCGGCGCCGAGCCTCGATTGGCAGACGCGACATCTGGCACATTCCGGAATTCTTCGAGCTGCTCGTGCAGCAGCAGGAGGAGTTCGACAAGGCGATCACCGGGCAGCAGGACGCCAAGACCACGCTCGACAACATCGCCAAGTTCCAGGAAGAGACCCTGACCGAGGCGGGCCACATCCAGTGACCTGAACGGAACCTGACCCCGCGCCCGCGCGGCGCGGGGCCTTCGTCGCGCGGCGCGGGACCGGCTTGGCCCCGCGCTGCAACCGAGCAGCCTCAGGACAATCCCGCGACATGGCCGAGATCACCGCCAACCGGCCCGACGCCCTGGAACCCGGCTTCTTCACCTTGAGCTGGAGCAACTGGCGCCTGGCCCTGCTCGTCGCCGTGATCGCCATCCCCGCGGCGATCGCTCTGCTGCCGCCGGAAATCTCGTTCTGGGTGGCGCTTGCCGCAGCCGCGCTGGTGGCGCTGGCGCTGGTGGTTCAACGCCTGGGGCCGCCACACCGGCGGGCTTCTCGTCGCGCCGGCGCTCGCCCTCCTCTTCGTGATGAACATCTTTCCGCTGATGTGGTCGTTCGGCCTGTCGTTCTTCCATTACCGCGCCAACCGCATGGCGCCACCGCGCTTCGTCGGCTTCAGCTACTACGAAAAGGTGATGACCGACCCCGTCGTCTGGGAGCGGCTGCAGACCACCGCCATCCTGGCGGTGCTCAGCGTCGGGCTGCAGATGGTCGTCGGCTTCCTCCTGGCCATGCTGTTCGCCAAGGAGTTCCCGCTCCGCCGCTATCTGCTCATCCTCGTGCTGACGCCGATGATGCTCTCCTTCGTCGCCGTCGGCGCCTTCTTCCGCTATTATTACGAGCCGACCTTCGGGCTGCTCAGCCAGGCGATCCGCATCTTCACCGGCGAGCCCTACGTGCTGATGTCGTCGACGGCCGGCGCCATGGCCGGCATCGTCTTCGCCGACGCCTGGATGTGGTCGCCCTTCGTCATGCTCTGGTGCTCGCCGGCCTCGTCAGCGTGCCGAAATATCTCTACGAGGCGGCGGAGATCGACCGCGCCTCGTTCTGGCGGAAATTCACCTCCATCACCTTCCCCTATATCCGCGGCCTGCTGCTCCTGGCGCTCCTCTTCCGCACCATCGAGGCGTTCAAGCTGTTCGACATCGTCTTCCTGCTGACGGAGGGCGGGCCCGGCACCTCGACCGAGACCATCGGCGTCTACGTCTACCGCGTCGCCTTCCAGTATTTCCGCACCAGCGAATCGGCGGCGCTCGCCTACATCCTGCTGTTCACGGTGATCGTGCTGACCAACCTCTATCTCTATCTTCGTCAACCGGCGGGCGAGGGAGGTCTAGCGATGGCCGACACGACCGCCGCCGCCCCCGCCGCCGCTCTGCCGACCCGCCGGAGAGCCACGATCAGCCGCGGCGTCGGCCAGGCCGGCTGGGGCCGCACGCTCGGCGCCGCCATCGTCAGCCTGATCTACTTCTTCCCGGTCCTGTGGATCGTCCTGACCGCCTTCAAGAGCTACAGCGACGCGCTGTCGGTGCCGCCGAAATTCATCTTCACGCCGACGCTGGAGAATTTCGTCAGCGTGTTCAGCCGCTCCTACATCGACGGGCAGCGCGGCGGTCGACACCGGCTTCGACCTCTACTTCTTCAACTCCATCTTCATTGCCAGCTCCAGCGTCGCTCCTGGCGCTGGTCGATCGGCACGCTCGCCGCCTACGGCTTCTCGCGCTATCCGCTGAAGGGCAACGACACCTACCTCTTCATCATCCTGTCGACGCGCATGCTGCCGGCCGATCGTGGTGATCATCCCGATCTTCCTGATGTTCCGCATCACCGGCCTTGTCGGGCACCTATCTCGGCATCATCCTGCTCTACACCGCCTTCAACCTGCCGTTCACGGTGTGGATGATGAAGAGCTTCTTCGACGAGCTGTCGCCGGACGTGGAGGATGCCGCGCGGCTCGACGGCTCGTCGGAGCGGCGGGTGTTCTTCAAGATCTGCCTGCCGCAGGTGAAGGCGGGCCTCGCCGCAACCGCCGTGTTCGGCCTGATCCTGACCTGGAACGAGTTCCTCTTCGCGCTCCTCCTTTCCGGCGTCGAGACCCGCACCGTGCCCGGTCGCCATGGCGCAGACGATCGGCGGCGACATCGGCGTCCGCTGGGGCCTGCTTGCCGCCATCGAGACCCTGTTCCTCATCCCGGTGATCGTCGTCACCTTCGTCCTGCAGAACCATCTCCTGCGCGGCGTCACCTTCGGCACGATCAAGCGATGACGCGGCGTTCATGTCCACCATCGAGCTGAAGCGCGTCACCAAGGTTTTCGGGTCGCTCGCCGCGGTGCGCGACGTCGACCTGCAGGTGGCGGCGGGCGAGACGGTGTGCCTGCTCGGCCCCTCCGGCTGCGGCAAGACCACGACGCTCCGCATCATCGCCGGGCTGGAGCAGGCGAGCGCCGGCGAGGTCTATGTCGCCGGCCGGCGGATGAACGACCTGCCGCCGGCGGAGCGCGACATCGCCATGGTGTTCCAGTTCTACGCCCTCTACCCGTCGCTGACGGTCGCCGAGAACATCGCCTTCCCGCTTTACTACGACGTCTCGTCGGCTGCCGAGCGGGAGCGCCGGGTACGGCGCGCCGCCGAGACGCTGGACCTGGCCGGCGTGCTCGACCGCCTCCCCGGCCAGATTTCCGAAGGCGAGAAGCAGCGCGTCGCGGTGGCCCGCGCCATCGTCCGCGACCCCAACTGCTTTCTCTTCGACGAGCCGCTCTCCCGCCTCGACGTCGAGCTCCGCCAGACCATGCGCGGCCAGATCAAGGAGGTGCTGACCGGCCTTTCCAAGGCGACGGTGATCGTCACCCACGACCAGCTCGAGGCGCTGACCATGGCCGACCGCATCGCCATCATGCGCGACGGCATCATCGAGCAGGTCGCCACCCCGCACGCCATCTTCGCCAAGCCCGGCAACGTCTTCGTCGCGAGCTTCATCGGCACGCCGCAGATGAACCTCGTCGAGGCCACGCTCGCGGGCTTCACCAACGGCGAGGCCGACCTGGTCTTCGCCGACCAGCGGCTGCGGGTCGCCGCCGATCCCGCGGTCGCCGCGCTGCCGAAGGGCTCCAGGGTCACCTTCGGGGTGCGGCCGCGCGCCTTCAACCTCGTCGGCGCCGCCTCGGAGCGGGCGATCTCCGGCGCGGTGGAGATCATCGAGCCGATGGGCGCCGAGACGCTCATCCATGTGCGCGCCGGACCGCTCGACATGCGCGTCGTCGTGCCCCGGCACATCCGCGTCAAGCCGGGCGAGATCGTCCACCTCGCCTGCGACCCGAGCCAGCTCAACATTTTCGACCAGACCGGAAAGGCGGTGCGCTCATGAGCGATGCCCACAATCCGCCCGCCGCCGGCATGTCGAACAGGACGGCGGCGCTGATCGAAGCCGCGATCATCGGCATCTGCATCCTCGCTTTGGTGCTGATCTTCCAGCCGTTCAGCCTGACCCTCTTCACCGTCGGCTGCGGCCTGGTGGTCTTCGGCGGCCTCGCCTTCAACCTGGTGCCGCTCTGCGAGAAGGGCCGGCCGCTCCGCTCGCTCATCCGGGCGGCGCTGATCGTCGTGGTGCTGCTCTTCGTCATCGCCGGCCTGGCGATCCTCTCCGCCTGGCTCTACGGCAAATACTTTGTCGGCGGCGGGTAGCCTGGATGCCGCGCCTCGAACCGCTGCCCGAGGGCGTCGGGCAGACAAAAGCGCGAGAGACCGATAGGCTGCAGGGAAGGAAGAAGAGATGAACGCCGGGAACAACTATCCAAAGCTCCACAACGCGATGTGGCCGGGCATCGTCGGCAAGGGCAGCGGCGACGGCGAGCCGATCATCCCGCTCGACACGCTGCTGGAGCTGACCGCCAACGCCGAGGTCGACGGCCAGAAATTCGATGGCGTCGACTTGTTCATCACGGCCCCGCATTTCGACATCGACAGCGACAAGGACGCGGTCAAGCGGATGGCCGACAAGATCGCCGGCCACGGCCTCAACGTCGGCTCCTTCGTGGCGCCGATCTGGGGCGGCGCCGGCGGCGGCTCGGCCATGGGCTCGGAGGAGGAGCGCCGGAGATTCCTCACGCAGGTCCGCAAGGCCTGCGCCATCGGCGAGGAGATGCGCGCCCTCGGCATCCGTCCGACCGGCGGCATCCGCATCGATTCATCCACCGGCGTCGAGGCCTGGGACAAGGACCCGGAGGGCAACACCGAAAAGATCGCCGAGACGTTTTCGCAGGCCGCCGACATCGCCGAGGACTTTGACGAATACCTCGTCGCCGAGGGCGAGATCTGCTGGGGCGGCATGCATTCCTGGCGCGAGATGGTGAAGCTTCTGGAGATGGTCGGCCGGCCGGGCGTGGTCGGCTACCAGGCCGACATGGCGCATTCCATGCTTTACACGCTCGGCTACAACGCCGAGCAGGATCGCATCCTGCCGCAGGATTACGATTGGAGCGACACGGCCACCCTCGACGCGGCCTACAAGAAAGTCGCCGACGCGCTGCGGCCGTGGACGCTCGACTTCCACGTCGCGCAGAACGACGGCACCGTGTTCGGCTCCGGCGACCACGAGAAGACCGGCAGGCATTGCCAGGTGACCGATCCGAACGGCCGGCTCGACGTCCCCAAGCACGCCGGCTACTGGCTCCGCGACGAGAGCGGCAAGCTCACCAAGACGATGCGCCACATCTGCTGGGACGGCTGCATGTTCCCCAATGCCGTGATGGAGGATCAGCAAACCTGGAACAACGTGCTGGGCGCCATGATCAAGGTGCGCGACGCGCACGGCTGGCGCGAATAGATCCGCGGACAGTCTACGAGTGCCATCGAAGGTCACCCACGTTGCAGCCGATTGGGGCCGTTCGGGGTACATGGGCAGGCGACTAACTGATCGGGTGGCGAATGGCTCAGAAGCAACTCAATGTCGGGATGATCGGCTACGGCTTTATGGGCCGCGCCCACTCCAACGCCTGGCGAAAGGTCTCCAACTTCTTCGACACCGGCTACCGGCCGGTGCTGAAGGCGGCCTCCGCCCGCGACCCCGAAAAGCTGAAGGCATTCGCCGACACCTGGGGCTACGAATCGACCGAGAGCGATTGGCGAAGGCTGGTCGAGCGGAAGGACATCGACGCCATAGACATTTGCGCGCCGAACGACGCGCATGCCGAGATCGCCATCGCCGCCGCCGAAGCCGGCAAGATGGTCCTGTGCGAGAAGCCGCTCGCCCGCACCGCCGCCGAATCGGAGCCGATGGTCGCCGCCGTCGAGAAGGCCGGCGTCCCCAACATGGTCTGGTACAATTACCGCCGCGTCCCCGCCGTCACGCTGGTCAAGCAGGTCGTCGACGAGGGAAAGCTCGGAAGGATCTTCCACTACCGCGCCAACTTTTTGCAGGACTGGACGATCTCGCCGGACGTGCCGCAGGGCGGCGCCGGGCTATGGCGGCTCGACGTCGAGGCCGCCGGCTCCGGCGTCACCGGCGATCTCCTGGCCCATTGCATCGACACGGCTTTGTGGATCAACGGCCCGATCGCCAGCCTGACCGCGATGACCGAGACGTTCGTCAAGGAGCGCAAGCACAATTTGACGGGCAAGGTGCAAAAAGTCGGCATCGACGACGCCGCGGCGGTGCTCGCCCGCTATCGGAACGGCTCGCTCGGCATCTTCGAATCGACCCGCTACGCGCGCGGACACAAGGCGCTCTACACGCTGGAGATCAACGGCGAGCACGGCTCCTTCGCCTGGGACCTGCACGACCTCAACCGCCTGCAATTTTTCGACCATCGCGTCGAAGGAAAGCTCCGCGGCTGGACCTCCATCCTCGTCACCGACGGCGAGCACCCCTATCTCGGCAAATGGTGGGTGCCGGGGCTGATCATCGGCTACGAGCACTCCTTCGTGCACCAGGTGGCCGATTTCCTCGACGGTCTCGCCACGGGCAGGCCGGCCTCGCCGAGTTTTCGCGAGGCGCTGGAAACGACAAAGGTCTGCGACGCCATCCTGGAATCCGGCCGCACCGGACGTTGGGTGGATCTCGCCTGACCGGAAGCCCGGGTGGGCCGCCGGGCATGCGGTTGTCAACAATCCGTAAAGCATCGAGCGCCATGCTGTCCGCGAGGACTCGGCATGGACACGCCTCGCTTGCTCCCCACAGAGCGCGTCGTCAGCGCCGCGCGGTCGGTCGACCTCGGGCGCGGCGCGGCGATGTGCGTGACGATCGCCTTGACGGCCGCGGCGATCGGCTCAGGCCTCTATTTGCAGAATCGTGCCGTGACGTCCGGATCGGATGCATCACGGACCACACCCGCCGATTGGTCGGATCCGCGGCTGCCGCGTCCGCGACCGCTCCCCGACGAGCCGCTGACCACCGGCAGCATAAGTTTGCTCGATGTCGCTCCGGCGCGATCGTTGCAGGACGAGATCGCCCTCGCCGCGGCGCAGGCAGCCGAGAGCGACCTGCGGGACCGGCTCCGCGACAAAGCCGTCCTGATCGCCAGTTCCTGGACGGAGTGCGGCGAGGTCACCGGTTCCGAGGTGCTGGAGAACATCGCCAGCCGGCTGGTCGTCAGCATCGAATGCGGCAACTCAATCCGTTTCTTTCTCGACGAGGCGGAGATCGAGGCAAGCCGGCTGTCCGCAGCGCCGCAATCGGTCGACACGGCCCTCACCGACGCCGAAGCGCTGAATGCCTGCGAGGCCAAGGTGCGGAGCGGCCTGCCGCATCCCTCCTCTCTGCAACGCTCGCTCGCCTCGACCGGGGTGACGCGGGCGCCCGGAAGCCACGCCGTGGTGAGCTTCGAGTTCCAGGCCCTCAACGGCCTCGGCTTCCCGCTCGCCCTGCAGGCGCATTGCGTGTTCGACGAGCACACACTGGCGCGGCTGGAGGTCAGTCCGAGGTAGCGCCGGCGCGGCTGCGCCCTGCATAAGCTGAACCGCGGCGAAAGCCCCTGCTTCCATTCGGCAGGCCGTCATGGAAGGCAGGAAGGTTTAGCGTCGCCTCGTGAGCGGTAGTGGTGTCAATTCCCTTTGCCGCTGTGTCAAGTTCGGCCTGACAGGCGCGTCTATGCTGTCGATGGATGGCTGTCCACGATCCATCAGCCGTGGCCAAGCGCGCGAGTGCACGATGAGCAAGATCAAGGACGAATTCATATCGAAGACGGTTCAATACTGGAATCCCGGCAAGACGCTCGAGTGGCAGCGGCAGGGCATCGACCTCGTCATCGACCGCCGTGAGGGCTACTACCTCTACGACATGGACGGTCGCCGCCTGATCAACCTGCACCTCAACGGCGGCATCTACTCGCTCGGCCACCGCAACCCGGAAGTGATCGCCGCCGTCCGCGAGGGCATGGACCATTTCGACATCGGCAATCACCACTTCCCGGCGTTGATGCGCACAAAGCTCGCCGAGATGCTGGCAAGACATACGCCCGAGGGCCTGCAATATTCCATGTATGCGTCAGGCGGCGGCGAGGCGATCGACATTGCGCTGAAAAGCGCCCGCCACGCCACCAAGCGGCGCCGGCTCATCTGCCTGCAGCGCTGCTATCACGGCCATACCGGGCTCGCAGTCAAAGTCGGCGACGACCGCTTCTCAAAGCTGTTCCTGTCGGAGGCGGAGGAGGACGAGGTCGCCAAGGTCCCGTTCAACGACCTCGACGCGATGGAGCGCGAGATCATGAAAGGCGACGCCGCCTGCGTGATCATCGAATCGGTGCCGGCGACCTACGGCTTCCCGATGCCGATGCCGGGCTATCTCAAGGCGATCAAGGAGATGTGCGAAAAAGTCGGCACGCTGTTCATCGCCGATGAGGTGCAGACCGGGCTGATGCGCTCCGGCGAGATGTGGTGCATCGACACCTACGGCGTCGTCCCCGACATGCTGGTCACGGGCAAGGGCATTTCGGGGGGCATCTATCCAATCGCCGTGGTGGTCGCCAACGAGCGCTCGGCGGCCTGGCTGAAGGAGGACGGCTGGGGGCACATGTCGAGCTTCGGCGGCGCCGAGCTCGGCTGCATCGCCGCCCACAAGGTTTTGGAGATCTGCGCCCGGCCGGAGACGCGCTCGCAGTGCCATTATGTTGCGCATTACCTCCGCCAGGGACTGAACCAGATCCAGAAGAATCATCCGGATTTTTTTGTCGGCGTCCGCCAGCGCGGCCTCATCATGGGCCTGGAGTTCAATCATCCCGAAGGTGCCGTGCACGTCATGCGGAGCTGCTACGAGAACGGCATCTGGGCGATCTATTCGGCGCTCGATCCGCGGGCCCTGCAATTCAAGCCCGGGCTCCTTTGTGACCGCGAGCTCTGCGACGACATCCTCAACCGCCTCGACAATGCCGTCGGCCAGGCGCGTGCGGCTGTCTTCGGCAGCCGCGCCAAGCCGCGCGCTCATCCGCTGGAAAGATACAGCTCGCTCAGCGAAGCCGCCTGACGCATGGTGCAGCTCGAAGCCCTGCAGGAGCTCGCCGTCTCGGGGCTTGCGCATTACGGCATCGCGCCCGCCGCCCCGCCGCTCCTCGTCAACCTCTCCGAAAACGCCACCTACCGCGTCGAGGACGCCGCGACCGGCCGCAGCTTCGCGCTCCGCGTCCATCGCGAGGGCTACCATTCCCGGAACGCAATCGCCTCGGAGCTGGCCTGGCTGCAGGCGCTACGCCGCGAGCGCGTGGTCGCCACGCCGGTGCCGGTTTCCGGCCTTGACGGGCAATTGATCCAGTTCGCCACGCACCCGGCAATTCAACGCGGGCGCAATGTCGTGCTGTTCGAATGGGAGAGCGGCGTCGAGCCTTCCGAAAAGGACCATTTGACGGAGAAATTCGCGGTGCTCGGCGAGGTCGCCGCGCGCATGCATCTTCATTCCGAGGCGTGGAAACGGCCCGAAAGCTTCGAGCGGCTGACCTGGGATTTCGACACGAGCCTGGGCGAGCGGCCGCATTGGGGACGCTGGCAGGACGGCATGGGCGTCGATCCGCAGAAGGAGGCGCTGTTCGCTCGCGCCGTCGAGCTGATAGGCCGGCGGCTGGAGCGCTTCGGCAAGAAGCCGGACCGCTTCGGGCTGATCCATTGCGACATGCGCCTCGCCAATCTTTTGGTTGACGGCGACGAAGTAAAGGTCATCGACTTCGACGATTGCGGCTTCTGCTGGCACCTTTACGACGCGGCGGCCGCCGTCTCCTTCTTCGAGCACGAGAAGCACGTGCCCGAGCTCATGGATGCGTGGGTGCGCGGCTACCGGCGGGTCCGCGACCTGCCGGCGGAGGACGAGGCGGAAATTCCCACCTTCATCATGCTCCGCCGCATGATTCTGGTCGCCTGGATCGGCTCGCATGCGGAGACCGATCTCGCCCAGTCGATGGGGGTGGACTACACGGAGAAGACGGCGCCGATGTGCGAGGACTATCTCAGCCGCTTCAGCTGATCCCCTGCTCCTGCTGAAGCCGCCGGGCTACCGTAACTGGACCCGGTAGGGAGCGTCACAAAGACGGAGTGTCTTTCTAGGAGGGCCACTCTGCACCCGCGATCAGAGGTGGAGCGGAACGCGCGGCATCCCGATCTGACGTTTTTGTGAGAAAATAATCCTAGACGAGCTTGCCCGCTTGTGCTAGCTCCCGAAATACCGCTGCTCGACGAGGGACCGGAACGCGCGGACCGGAGCTTTTCGGGAGCAGTGGGCGGCGCCGCCACGGAGCCTCGGTCAGGAGCCGGGACGGCGTTCCTCAGAAGGGCCCCCCTCGGGAGCAATCCCGGTGCCGGCTGTTGCACGGCTAGAGCTTCTGCCCACGGCGCAAGCACGGGGCAGGACAGGAAGAGAAAGGGCGAGTTGGGGAACGTATAACGCCGCGCGGGGCGCCTGGAGGCGCCACTTTTAAATTTGCGAGGCGTTCTTCAGGCGCTCCGCTCCCTCCTCAAGCGAGGAGGCCAAAAGGCTCATTTATGACCTCGGGCCCACGGGCCGCGGGCCGTTTCGGCGCGTCCTCATTCCGCGGAGGCGCTCGCCACGTGGTCGCCGTCGCGGGCCAAAAGGTCCTCGATGCGGCTTCGCTCCTGCTCGAAGGCGGCGAGCTCGGCCCCCTGCAGCTCACGGCCGCGCGGCACGCGGATCTTCATCGGGTCGACGAAGCGGCCGTTGACCAGCACCTCGTAATGGAGGTGCGGGCCGGTGGAGAGGCCGGTCGAGCCGACATAGCCGATCACCTGGCCCTGGTGGACGCGGTCGCCGGCGGAAAGGCCGCGTGCATAGCCGCTCATGTGGTTGTAGGTCGTCGCGTAGCCGTTGGTGTGCTTCAGCGTGACGGAGCGGCCGTAGCCGGCGCGCGTGCCGATCTTCTCCACCACGCCGTTGCCGGCCGCGACGATCGGCGTGCCGGTGGGGGCGGCCCAGTCGACGCCGGAATGCAGGCGGTAGCGGCCCAGAATCGGGTGGCGGCGCATGCCGAACGACGAGGAGAAGCGGCCCTGCGCCACGGGCTTGCGCACCAGGAATTTCTGGGCGCTCTTGCCGGCCTCGTCGTAATAATCGACGGTGCCGTCGTCGGCGTCGCGGAACCGGTAGAAGCGGTGGACGGCGCTGCCGAGCGTCAGCGACGCATAGAGGATCTCGGCGCCCTCCGCCTCGCCGTCGCTGCCTTCGGCGGAATAGATCACCTCCAGCGCGTCGGTCGGCGACAGCCGGCTCTGATAGTCGGCGTCGAACGAGAAGATGTGCACCAGCTTTTCGATCAGCGGCTTCGGCATGTCGAGCGAGAGGCCGGTGCCCCACAGGCCGGCATAGACGTTGGGGAGCGCGCCGGACGCTTTTGGCTTCTCCTCGGCGACGAACAGCTCGTCGTCGAGCGCCGGCGCGGCGGCGGCCACATAGGTGCCGGTGTCGGCGAGCGCCACGGTGGCGAGATGGCTCTCGCCGGCATAGAGGCTGACGCGCACCGGCCGGACCGCGCCGGTGTCGTCGGGGGCAAGCCCGAGCCGGAGCTTTTGGCCGGCGCGGAAATCGAAGGAGAAATTGGCCACCAGCGCCGACTGCATCTCCGCCGCCGCCTGCTCGCTCGCCCCTTCGGCAATCAGCATTTTTCGAAGCGACGCGCCTTCGGCGACGGTGAGCACCTTCTCCTCGATGCCGAAATCCTCGACGACCTCTTCCGACTTCTCGATCAGCGAAAGGTTTTCCGGCGTGATCGCGACGGCGATCGAGGCGAGCGCGTTGGGGTCGGCGCTGGCGATCTCGAAGCGGGCCGGGTCGACATAAGGAAGCGAGGCCACCTCGACGGCGCCGTCGGCGAGGAAGGGGGCGGCCTGGCGGACGTTCTGCTCCACCTCGCTCGCGGCGAGCTCCGCGGTCTCGTCATAGGCGAGGCCGGCGAGCGGAAAATCCTGCACCTTGATTGACACCTCGCCGTCGACCTCGGCGCCGTAGATGGAATCGCTGCCGGCGATTTCTTGCGGCTCGTTGTCGACGGCCTCGGCGAAAATGTTGAGCGGGCTGAAGGAGGGCACCTGCGCGGCGATCTCGGCCGGCACCGGCGCGGCGAGATTGGTGCGGACATGGGCGAACGGCCGGACGCGCACGATGTCTCGGTCGGCGCTCCGCGTCACGGTAGAAATCTGGATGACGCGGCGGGTCACCTCGCTCTCCGTCACCGGCCGGAAGCGGTCGCCCTTGCGCGCCACCTCCGCCGCCCCGGAATCGCCGAGCGCGTCGGTATGGGCGAGAGCGGGGCGGACGATCGGATTGTCGGCGAGGCCGATTGCCGCCTGCAGCGCGCCGCCGACCAGGCCGAAGGAGAAGATCCCGGTCAGCACCGAGCCGGCGAGCCAGCGCAGGCTGACGCGCCGCCGGTCCGGTGGTCCCTTGCCGATGTTGCGCGTATAGAGCGGGTCCTCGTCGCCGAGGTCGATGGCAGGTCTGCGGCCGCGATGTCTCTGCAGCGATGCCAA
>CAWJVZ010000004.1:3110000-3907500 GCA_963846475.1 uncultured Alphaproteobacteria bacterium
TGAGTGGTAGCGGAGCGTTCCGTAGGCCTGCGAAGGGGTACCCGCGAGGGGCCCTGGAGGTATCGGAAGCGAGAATGCTGACATGAGTAACGACAAACGGTGTGAGAGACACCGTCGCCGAAAGTCCAAGGGTTCCTGCGCAATGTTAATCAGCGCAGGGTTAGCCGGCTCCTAAGGCGAGGCCGAAAGGCGTAGTCGATGGGAATGCGGTGAATATTCCGCAGCCTGCAGGTGAGTGACGAATGCCGTAAGTTGTCAGGCCTTATCGGATTGGCCTGGCAGCGAAGGCGTTCCAGGAAACAGCCCCTGCTTATAGACCGTACCCGAAACCGACACAGGTGGACTGGTAGAGAATACCGAGGCGCTTGAGAGAACTATGCTGAAGGAACTCGGCAAATTGCTCCCGTAAGTTCGCGAGAAGGGAGCCTCCTTCGTGGGCAACCATGAGGGAGGGGCACAGACCAGGGGGTGGCGACTGTTTAGCAAAAACACAGGGCTCTGCGAAGCCAACAGGCGACGTATAGGGTCTGACGCCTGCCCGGTGCCGGAAGGTTAAGAGGAGGGGTGCAAGCTCTGAATCGAAGCCCCGGTAAACGGCGGCCGTAACTATAACGGTCCTAAGGTAGCGAAATTCCTTGTCGGGTAAGTTCCGACCTGCACGAATGGCGTAACGACTTCCCCGCTGTCTCCAGCATAGGCTCAGTGAAATTGAATTCCCCGTGAAGATGCGGGGTTCCTGCGGTCAGACGGAAAGACCCCGTGCACCTTTACTACAACTTCACACTGGCATTCGTGACGTCATGTGTAGGATAGGTGGTAGGCTGCGAAGCCCGGGCGCCAGCTCGGGTGGAGCCACCCTTGAAATACCACCCTTGAAGTCATGAATGTCTAACCGGGCGCCGTCATCCGGCGCCGGGACCGTGTGTGGTGGGTAGTTTGACTGGGGCGGTCGCCTCCTAAAGAGTAACGGAGGCGCGCGAAGGTAGGCTCAGAGCGGTCGGAAATCGCTCGGCGAGTGCAATGGCATAAGCCTGCCTGACTGCGAGACTGACAAGTCGAGCAGAGACGAAAGTCGGTCATAGTGATCCGGTGGTCCCGCGTGGAAGGGCCATCGCTCAACGGATAAAAGGTACGCCGGGGATAACAGGCTGATGATCTCCAAGAGTCCATATCGACGAGATCGTTTGGCACCTCGATGTCAACTCATCACATCCTGGGGCTGGAGCAGGTCCCAAGGGTTCGGCTGTTCGCCGATTAAAGTGGTACGTGAGTTGGGTTCAGAACGTCGCGAGACAGTTCGGTCCCTATCTGCCGTGGGTGTCGGAGAATTGCGAGGATCTGTCCCTAGTACGAGAGGACCGGGATGGACGCACCTCTGGTGGACCTGTTGTGGCGCCAGCCGCATCGCAGGGTAGCTATGTGCGGCCGGGATAACCGCTGAAGGCATCTAAGCGGGAAACCCCCCTCAAAACCAGTTCTCCCCGAAGAGCCGTGGTAGACCACCACGTCGATAGGCCGGAGGTGGAAGCGCGGCAACGCGCGAAGCTGACCGGGTACTAATCGCTCGTCCGGCTTGATCGCTCTCATTAGTCAATGCCCGTCGAAGACGACCTGGAAGTGACCAGTAACCAGTGACCGGGTGACCGGTGACCAGAAGGCCACGGCGCCCGTCAGGTGCGCCGAGCCGTCCGGTCACTGATCACTGGTCACTGATCACTGCGCCGGCTCCTGCCGGCGCCCTGTGCTTGGCCGGCCTGGTGGCCCTGGCAAGGGGCACAAACCCGATCCCATTCCGAACTCGGCCGTTAAACCCCTCAGCGCCCATGGTACTAAGCCTCAAGGCTTGGGAGAGTCGGTCGCCGCCAGGCCCGCCAAGCACAGAACCCACCCGTCACACGAGAAACCCTTCTCCTCATCAGCAGCCCGAAAAGGCGGCCGCACGAGAAGCCAGGTCCGCAGCCCGTCAGATAGCTTGCGCTGCAGCCAAGCGGGATCGCGGCCCTTCGAGCCCTCGTGATGGGCCGCTCAGACGCCGATGAGCAACCCCACGATCAAGGCCAGCACCAACAGCACGCCGACGGCCTCCTGCGGCGAGGCGCACGCATCGAGCTTTTCCTTCCACACCCGGTCGGCGGCGCTTTCGTGAGGATTGCGCATGTTCCGCTCCCTGCTAAATTCGGAGCCTCGACTATGGAGCGGACCGGCCTGCCGGGCTGTGGGAATCGCCACAATCGAATTTTGCCGGCGAGAGTCGATCCGAGGGGGGAAAACGGCAGGATATTGCCGAGCGGGAGGGAGGCCATGACAGGTTCCGCGGCGTTCCTGTCGCGGCTGGCCGAGGCTGACCGGGCCGCGCTCGCCGCCCGCTGGACGGTGCGCCAATACCAGCGCGACGAGATGATCATCGCGCACGACGAGAGCGGCCGCGACGTGTTCTTCGTGCTGGAGGGCCGGGCTCGCGCCACCGCCTTCTCGGAGCGCGGGCGGGCGGTGGCGTATCGCGACATGGAGGCAGGCGACATTTTCGGCGAGCTCGCCGCCATCGACGGCAGGGCACGTTCCGCAAGCGTGGTGGCGCTCGAGGCCATGCGCGCCGCGCGGCTGCCGGAAGCGGCGTTCCGCGACATCGTCAATGCGCGGCCGACCTTCACCTGGGCGCTCTTGGAGCACCTGTCGGGCGAGATGCGGCGGATGACCGACCGGATCTACG
Organism: uncultured Alphaproteobacteria bacterium; assembly: GCA_963846475.1. Classification (GTDB taxonomy): domain Bacteria; phylum Pseudomonadota; class Alphaproteobacteria; order Rhizobiales; family Afifellaceae; genus DASWJZ01. The sequence goes on from CAWJVZ010000004.1 coordinate 3,112,711, forward strand.
AGTTCAGCACGCTGGTCGTGCGCAAGCGGCTGGTCCGCGAGCTGCTCCGTCTTGCGCAGGAGTCGGATCAGGCCGGCGAAGCTGCGATCGCGCCGGCGCCCACCCACTTCGACCTGGCCGCCAGGATCAGCACGCACCGGGAGGCGGTGTCGCGCGCGATGAGCGCGCTGGCCAAGCGCAAGCTCATCGAGAAGCGCGGCGGCAGCCTCGTCATCCGCGACCTGGCGGGGCTGAGGGCGCTGGCCGGCGGCGACGACGAGGGCTGACCGGGCGAAAAAGCGCCGCACGCGCGCGGCGCCCGCGCGCTGCCCGCGCGGTGCCCGCGCGGCGATGTTCGAGTGAAGGAATTGCGGTATGGTCCCGTTGCCATTCGGTTTTCCGGAAGAATGCTCGATGCCGAACATGGCCCGAACATCGCATGCTCTATAACGAGCAAGCGCCGAACCGATCGGAACAGGCCATCCTCGTGCGGCTTGCTCGGCCGGGTTCGCAGTCAGGCCGTCGCCGGGGCGGCGGCGCGAAATCCGCAGTTCAGGCGCGCGTCTGCTCCTCAAGCATACGCGGCCGGGAGGGTGGGCCGCCGCTCGAACAGCGACGACACGCAGAGCGCCGCCGAGAGCCAGGCGGGCGACATCAGCAAGGCCAGGATCGCCGCGACGCCGCCGCCGAGCTGCGCCCAGACAAGAAAGACGCTGCTCGACGGCAGGACCGCGAAGATGAAGAGGCCGCTTAAAGCGTAGGCCATGACGAGCTTCCCTGTAGAATCTTCTTGGTTGTGAGCGCTTGCATAAACCCGAGAAGTGACCTTCCGGTTGATTTCTATGATGACCCGATCGTGAACGGCGCGGAATGCGTGACCCGCCCACGGGAATGGGAGCGAGCAGCCGCTTGCTACGGTAATTTTCTCTGGCGGCTCAGCGTTTTCAGTTGCACGAAAAGCGCACGGTAATGATGAATTCAGGCGCCTTGCCACGGTTGCGCCTGCTGACCTTGCCTTATTGCTAAACGGAACGTAAAAGTGCGGGTTTGGAACGGCCCGCATGACGTCTGAAGGGGGCCCGAACCGGTGATCGAACCGGAGTTCGCCCGCCCGCCAGAACCCCGAGTCGGCGAAGGGCGAGCAGACGTGTTTGTCTGGCACCTGAGCATGACACTGCGTCGTGGCTCGGCAGCTCGAGAAAGGCGACCGGATGTCCTTGTCGGTCAATTATTCGTTTGAAGGGGAGGGCAACTGGTCGCTTGATGGAACAAGCGGAACGGCGCCGGGTCCCGAAGCCCCAATCACCGTCGACGTGCCCGAAGGCTCCGAAGTTGAGGCCGCCTTTCTTTACGCGACGACCTATTCCTCTGGTTCATCCAACCAGGTTACTCTCAGCAGTGGCGATGATTCCTCTGTTGTGGCCTCGTTCCAAGCGCTTGGCCTGACCGGCGCCGCGCAGTTGCAGGCATTTCGTGCGGACGTCACCACCTTCGTAGCAAGTATCATCGGCGACGGCGGCTCCGATCAGTTCTCATTTAACATTTCGAATATCGTCGGGACCAATGTGGACGGCTATATGCTGGCCGTAGTCTACTCAAACCCTGACGAAGAGTACAGAACGATAAAATTCCTTGACGGATACAGCGCCTCATCGGGCGATAGCTTCTCAGTGGATTTCGAGGAACCGGTTGACACCGATCAGGCTGGATTTGAGGCCCTGTTGTCGTTGGGCATTGGATTCGGGTTTCAGTCCGAGTCGGTCACGGACCAGTTCTCACAAGTCGTAGTGGGTGACCGTCTCCTGACCGACATTGCAGGCGGTCAAGATGACGGCCTTACCGAAGCTGGTGGCCTGATCACGGTTGGAGGCATCGGTGATGCATCGGCCAATCCTCCCGATCCCTCGGCAGCGTTTTCGGGATCTCACCTGGAGGACGATGAGCTTTACGATCTCGCCCAGGGCAATGCCGCGAATCCAGCCCCATTCCTTCAAGATGGTGCTGAGAGCATCCTAATTCAGACGCTGAATCCGTCCAATGATGACAATATCTTCTTTGCCGGACTGAACGTCACGGCGGCAGCATCGGTCTCTATTCCTGACAATTCGCCGCCCACGGCCAATCCCGACACCGACACCATAGATGAGAACGCGGCCGGCTCGTTCGATGTGGTTGCCAACGACACCGACCCGGACACAGTCGATACGCTCACCGTCGCGTCGCTCGGCGACATTACGGTTGTGAGCGACAATGAACAGGTCGACGGAATCGGCCTTGCCGGGTTCTTCAATTTCGACGGCGGAAGCATCTCATACGACTTCAGCGGCGAAGACACGGTGTTCGATCCGCTGGGCAGCGGCGAAACCGCAACCGTCACGGTCAACTACACGGTGCAGGACGGGAACGGAGGCACCGACAGCTCGACGCTGACGCTGACCGTCAACGGCGTGAACGACGCGCCGGAGGCCGTTGACGACTTTTTCGGCTACGGGCCATCCTCGGAGGAGATCGGGGGTGTGGTCGAGGACCCGCTGAGCGGCCACGCCTATTACTTCAACGAAGCCTATTTGAGCTGGGAGGCCGCGCGCGACGCGGCGGAATCACTGGGCGGGCATCTCGCCACCATCCCGTGGTTTGAGGAAAACACCTTTATTTACGAGACGTTCATTCAGCCGCTCGAAGGCGGCGACGACGACGATTGGACACCTTGGATCGGCGCGTCCGACGCCGCGGTCGAGGGAGAATGGCGTTGGGTGACCGGCCCGGAAGCCGGCTTCCAGTTCTGGCAGGGGAATGCGTCAGGCACGCCCCTCGGCTTTGACAATTGGAGCCCCGGCCAGCCTGACGACAACGAGTTGAACGAGGATTACGCCGAGATGTGGCCTGGCGGCGCCTGGAACGACGCGCCCGGCGAGGGTGGGCATTTTTCGATCGTCGAGTTCAGCCCGCCGAACGAGGATTCGACCACGGCGATCTCCGAGAATTTCATTCTCGACAACGACGGCGACCCCGAGGGGTCCGACCTGAACCTGGCCGGCGTGGACGAGTATAGTGAATTTGGTGCGGAGGTCTGGTTCGACGAGGAGGCGGGAACCGTCTCATACGACCCCAGGAACGCCGAGAGCATCCAGGCACTCAGTCTCGGAGAGTATGCGGAAGACACCTTTCAATATACCGTCAGCGACGGGGAGCTCACCGACTCCGCGACCGTTCACGTCAAGGTGTGGGGCCGCAACGATGCTCCGGTCATCGACCTGGACGGCCCGGACGAAGAGCCGGAAGAGACGGCTTTTGTTGCGGTCGAGGCAAGCGAGACCCTCGACTACACGGAGGGCGACCCGCCCACGCAGATTGCGCCCGACGCCACGGTCAGCGACGTCGATACGGAGGATTTCTCCGGCGGCTCGCTGACTGTCAGCTTCAGCGCGAACGGCACGGAAGACGATGTCCTAGGCATCGAGAACCAGGGCAACGGTGACGGCGAGATCGGCGTAGTCGGCGACGACATCTATTATCAGGGTTTTTTCATCGGCACCGCGGACGAGCCCGGCGGCAGCCTCGTCGTCGACTTCGACGATGCCGGCAGCGAAGGCGTCTCGGTCGACGCCGTTCAGGCGCTCATCCGGGCCATCGTCTTTTCGAACGAGTTGGATGACCCGTCGACCGATCCGCGCACCGTGCTGTTCACGCTGGACGACGGCGACGGCACCGGATATGGCGGCGCCGACACCGGCGTCGCCGCGGCGACCATCAATGTCATCGCCGACAACGCCGCCCCCACGTCGACCAATGACAAAGTAACGACGGCGGAGGACACGGCAAGAATCCTGTCCCTGGACGATTTCGGCGCCTACGACGACCCCGACAGCACGCCGATCGCGGCGGTAAAAATCACGGCGCTGGAGACCGACGGCAGCCTCGAATACGACACGACGGGCGAAGGCGATTGGGCGCCGGTGACGCTCGACCAGGAGATCAGCGCGACCGATATCACGGACGAGCGCCTGCGCTTCGTGCCGGACGCGAACGAGAACGGCAGTCCCTACGCCACGATCGGCTTCAGAGTGGGCGACGGCAGCGACTTCAGCGCTGCCGCGTACACACTGACGGTGGACGTGACGCAGGTGAACGACGCGCCGGCGGCGACGATCGTGCCGGCGAGCTATGCGGCGACCGAGCAGGTGGCGCTGTCGCTGAAGAACAACGGCCTGTCGGTGTCCGATCCGGACGCCGGCAACGCGGTGGTGACGACGGTGCTGTCGGTGACGCAGGGCATCCTCAACGTGACGGCGGGGACGAGCGGCGCGGAGGTCTTCGCCAGCGGCACGTCGGCGGTGACGATCTACGGCACGCTGGCGCAGATCAACGCGCTGCTGAACACGGACGCGACGAGCACGGTAAGCTACATCAACAATTCCGACACGCCGGCGGCGAGCGCCACGCTGACCCTGGAGATCAGCGACCGGGGCAATACCGGCTCGGGCGGCATCAAGATCGCCAGCGACAATGCGGCGATCAATGTCGCCTTGGTGAACGACGCGCCGGGGGCAACGATCGCGCCGGCGAGCTATGCGGCGACCGAGCAGGTGGCGCTGTCGCTGAAGAATAACGGCCTGTCGGTGGCCGATCCGGACGCCGGCAACGCGGTGGTGACGACCGTGCTGTCGGTGACGCAGGGCATCCTCAACGTGACGGCGGGGACGAGCGGCGCGGAGGTCTTCGCCAGCGGCACGTCGGCGGTGACGATCTACGGCACGCTGGCGCAGATCAACGCGCTGCTGAACACGGACGCGACGAGCACGGTAAGCTACGTCAACAATTCCGACACGCCGGCGGCGAGCGCCACGCTGACCCTGGAGATCAGCGACCGGGGCAATACCGGCTCGGGCGGCATCAAGATCGCCAGCGACAATGCGGCGATCAATGTCGCCTTGGTGAATGACGCGCCGGTGGTGATTGCGCCGGCGAGCTACGCGGCGACGGAGCAGGTGGCGCTGTCGCTGAAGAACAACGGCCTGTCGGTGTCCGACGCGGACGCCGGCAACGCGGTGGTGATCGCGACGCTTTCCACGTCCCAGGGCCAACTCACCGTGACGGCGGGTACGAGCGGCGCCGCAGTGAGCGGCAGCGGCACCCACACGGTGACGATCACCGGCACGTTGGCGCAGATCAATGCGCTGCTGAACAGCAACGCGACGAGCACGGTCAGCTACGTCAATAATTCCAACACGCCTGCGCCGGCCGCCGGGCTGACATTGTCGGTGAACGACCAGGGCAACAGCGGCTCGGGCGGGGCGAAGATCGGCAGCGACACGGCGGTGATCAACGTCGCGGCGGTCAACGACGCGCCGGTGGCGGCTCCGGATAGCGCCGGCGTCAACGAAGGCGCCAGCGTCAGCGGCAACGTCATCGCCGGCGCCGCTGGCGGGGCCGGCAGGGACAGCGACGTCGACGGTACGTCGTTGAGCATAAAGGGCGTCGTTTTCTGGAAGGAAGGCGGCGGCTCGGCGGGGCCCGGCGCGGCTTTGAACGGGCAGTTCGGCACGCTCGTGCTGCAGGCCAACGGCAGCTACACCTACACCGCCAACCCGAATTCCAGCGCGCTGGTGGCGGGCGAGACCGGCATCGACCGGTTCGTCTATACACTCGTCGATGCGGGCGGGGCGACCAGCACGGCCACGCTGACCGTCTCCGGTACTCGGCCAGAACCTGGTCATCAGCAACGGCAGCGGCGATCTGTTCGGGCAGCGCGGCGACGACAACATCACCGGCGACGGCGGCGTCAACCGCATCCGCGGCCTGGAAGGCAACGACCGCCTGGACGGCGGCGGCGGCAACGATCAGCTGTGGGGCGACCAGGGCAACGACACGATGTTCGGCGGGTCGGGCAACGACGACCTGGACGGCGGCGACGGCGACGACACGCTGCGGCTCGGGGCCGATAACGACCGGGGCTGGGGCGGCATCGGCAACGACAGCATCTTCGGCGAAGCCGGCGACGACTCGATCCAGGGCGACGACGGCAACGATTTCCTCGACGGCGGCGACGGCAACGACACCGTCTATGGCGAAGCCGGCGACGACACGATCTTTCTCGGCATCGGCGACGACATAGGCGACGGCGGCACCGGCAACGACGTCATCAACGGCGGCGACGGCGTGGACAGGATCACCGCCGGCGCCGGCAACGACACGCTGCGCGGCGACGCCGGCAACGACCTGATGTGGGGCGACGACGGCAACGACGTTTTCTTCGGCGGCACCGGCAACGACCAATATGCCGGCGGCGCCGGGGCCGACACGCTCAATTTCGATGTCGGCGTCGACACCGGCTGGGGCGGGGCGGACAACGACGTCTTCACGTTCGTACGCGGCCAGGCCGCCGGCGACTTCGTCCAGGATTTCTTCGGCAACGGGGCCTCCGCCGGCGACCGGTTCGTGTTCCAGGGCTACGGCACAGCGGCCCAGGGAGCGACCTTCACCCAGGTTGACGCCACGCACTGGCGGATCCACGCCGCGGACGGGCTCAACGAAATCATCACGCTCGCCAATGGGGCCGGCGTGCACGCGTCGGACTTCTCGTTCATCTAGGGCTCGAACGGCCGCCTGCTGCCGGAAATCGCAATCGATGTCACAACGTTGGCGGGTCTGATCCTCACCCGCGGAGCGGGGGAGGGGGACCGCCGAAGGCGGTGGAGGGGGCGAATGCCGGCCGCCGCGCTCGCGGTCGCCCCTCCACCATGCTTCGCATGGTCCCCCTCCCCCGTCGCAAGCGACGGGGGAGGAACCACGCGCCGAGCCAGGTTCTCGCGAATGCGGTTACTAGGGCCCTGCTGTCACGAGCCGGCGCTGCGAGCGAATGTGTTGCGGAAGCGACAGCCGGCCAAGAATTGACCGGATTGCCGAAATGGCCGCTACTTCCCGGCGAAGCTCTCGGCCGGAGCGCTAGGCGGCGCGCTTTTATTGTGCTGAATTGCGGAGGAGGCGTCAGAACACAAGGGGTAGGAGTTGCGGGGGGGACATCTGCGAGCCGGCCTCCGGGGCGCCGCGCTAGCGGCCGCGATCGGCTACGCCTCGCCTGCCTTCCCGCAGGCCGGGCTGGCTGCGGCCCAGGCCGAGTTCGACGTCCTCTTCCAGCGCCTGCTCGTGGACCCGGGCAACCGCGATACGAATTTGCGCTTCATCGAGGTGGCCCTGCAGCTCGGCGACAAGGAAGCGGCGATCGGCGCGCTGGAGCGGCTGCTTTTCTATGCGCCCGACGATCCCAATCTCCACTACCAGCTCGGCATCCTCTATTACGAGATCGGCTCCTACACGGTGGCGCAGAGCTATTTCGACAGCGTCGTGGAGATCGCCGGCACGCCGCCGGAGCTGCGCGCCGCCGCTCTGACGCGGGCCGCGGAGGCGGAACGGCGGACACGACCCTCGCCGTGGGCCCTCTATGCCGAGGCCGGATTGCGGTATCAGACGAACGCCAACGCGGCACCCGACGACGAAGTGGTCCCAGGAGCCGAGACCAAGGAGGCCGACTGGAACTCCTATGTGCTCGTCAGTGCGTATCTGACGCAGCCGCTCGGCGAGCATTTTTTCGAGGCCGGGCTGATCGGCTATTACGCCGACCAGTTCGAAATCGACCGGCTCGACCTCGGCCTGGTCGAGATCAATGCCGGGCCGCGGCTGACGCTGTGGTCGGGCGAGGGGGGCTCGTTCTCCGTCCGGCCGTACGGCCACCTCGGCGGCATGCTGCTCGGCGACGAAGCCTATCGGCGGACGCTCGGCGGCGGCGTTTCGGCGCGTGCGGCGTTCGGCGACAGCGCCTCGCTGGAGCCTTACGTCGAGTACCGCGACCGAAAATTTTACGACACGGACGATTATCCGACGGATTCCGACCGGACCGGCGAGCTCGTCACCTATGCGGTCTACGGCACGGCCGCGCCGGCCGACAGCGTGCGCTGGACCGCGCGCGGCGGCTTCAACGACAATGACGCGGAGGCGGAGCACCATTCTTACGACGAATATTTCATCGACATGTCGATGCGTCTGCAGTTCGATCCGTTCGCGGCAAGCGTCCGGCCCTGGGCCCTGACGCCCTTCGCCGCGGCCTACTGGACCGACTACGCAGCGCCCGATCCGGTCGATCCGGCGACCGAGCGCGAGGACTTCGAATGGCGCGCCGGAGCGCGCCTCGACGTGCCGTTCGGCGAGCACGCCGGTCTCGGCATTTTGATGCAGTACACGGTCAACAATTCCAACGTCCGCCAGTTCGAGTATGATAACCTTCAGGTCACGGCAGGTCCCACGGTCAGCTTTTAGAGGGCAGCATCCATGCGCCAAACGAAGCTCTGCTATCCGACGGCCCTCGCGCTCCTGATCGGATTGGGGCTCGGCGGGCCAGTCTGGAGTCAGAAGGTCGGCACCGCCGGCGCCGTCAATCCGTCCGCGACCGGCGCCCCGCCGGGCGCCGGCGACCGGACGCTGGAGATCGGCTCCGACGTGGTGTTTCAGGAGCGGATCCGCACCTCCGGGAGCGGCTCGCTGCAGGTCCTGTTCATCGACACGACAACGCTCAGCATCGGGCCCAACAGCAACATCGTCATCGACGAGTTCGTCTACAATCCGAATGCCGGGACAGGCAGCTTCGTGGCGACCATCACCCGCGGGTCGCTTCGCTTCGTCGGCGGCAAGGTCAGCCACACGGCGGGGGCGACGATCAATACGCCGGTGGCGACCGTCGGCATCCGCGGCGGCGGCGCCTACATCCAGGTCGGCCAGGGCGACTGCAAGAAAGTCGCGCCGCGGAGCCGCAAGGGCGGCACGTGCCAGCAGACGGTTGCCGTCTGCACGGTCGGCCGCTGCCGGGTCGATTCGCGCCTTGCCGGCGTGAGGTCGGTTGCGCTTACTTCCGGCGAGGCGGTGCAGGTGAGCGTCGGCGGCGCGCAGACCTTCGTGCCGAGCGCCCAGGCGCTGCGGAATTTTGCGGCGGCGATCACGAAATCCGGCGCCGGCGCGGATATCGGCGGCACCGACCTCACCCGCGACGCGATCGCCGGCTCGCCGCAGGCGCCCGACGCGACAGCGCTGACCGTCAATCCGGTCACCGATCCGAACGCGGTGCCACAGGCTCAGCAGCCGCCGCAGCCGCCGACGACGCCACCCGAGCCGCCGCCGCCACCGCCGCCGCCGCCGCCGCCGCCGCCTCCCCCGCCCGAGCCGCCGCCGAACTGACGGCGGCTGCGGGCCAGCCTTGCGGCGTTCTGCCGGCGCGCTTCGCTGGAGCGGAGACGTGAGCTGAGCGAATGAGACAGCGAAAGTCCGGGGTCGGCGGGCGTCGGCGCGCCTTCTATGTCTGGTCGTTCGGGCTGGCGACGCTGTTCACCCTGATCTCGATCGCCTCGTTCAACCAGACCGCTCTCGACCGGCTGACCGCGCTCGCTTTCGACAATTATCAGGTCTTGAAGCCGCGGCCGGAGGCCGGTGCTCCCGTCGTCATTATCGACATCGACGAAGCGTCGATCAGGAGCCTCGGCCAGTGGCCGTGGCCGCGGAGCCTGCTTGCCGGCATGGTCGACCGCATCGGTTCGCTCGGCGCCGCCAACATCGCCTTCGACCTGGTCTTCGCGGAGCCGGACCGGACGTCGCTCAGCCAGGCGATCGGCAGCCTGCAAAAAGCCGGGGCGGAGGTGATCCTGCCGGCCGGGCAGATTCCCGACAACGACGTGCTTCTGGCCGAGGCCTTCGCGCGGAACAGCGTGACCGCCGGCTTCGTGGTCAGCAACGAGAGTACAGGCAAGCTCGGCGATGCGAAGGCGGGTTTTTCGTTTGCCGGGCGCGACCCGCAGAGCTATCTCGCCACCTTCGAGGGCGGCCTCGCCAATCTCCCGGTGCTGACGGAGGCATCGCAGGGGCTGGGCTTCTTCAGTTTCCCGCCCAGCCGCGACGGCGTGGTCAGGTCGATCCCGCTCGTGGCGCGCGCCCAGGACAAGTTGTTTCCCACCCTTTCCGTCGAGGCGCTCCGGGTGGCGCAGGGCGCAGGCTCGTTCATCATCAAGGCGACCGGCGCCAGCGGCGAGGCGGATAGCGGCGCGCCGGCGATGGTGGCGCTCAAGGCAGGCGCATTCGAGATCCCGACCGGGCCGCGCGGCGAATTCTGGCTCTACTATTCAGGCATCAAGTCGGTCCCCGTGGTCTCGGCCGCTTCCCTGCTCGACGAGAATCAGAGCGCCGCCCTGGAGCAAGCCATCGCCGGCCGCATCGCCCTGGTCGGCACCAGCGCCGTGGGCCTCCGCGACCTGGTGGCAACGCCGCTCGACGCCAGCACGGCGGGCGTCAACGTGCATGCCGAAATCATCGACCAGATCGTCGGGGGAGTCTTTCTGACGCGACCCGATTGGGCAAAGGGCGCCGAGATCCTCGCTGCAACGATCCTAGGGGTGCTGCTGATCCTGGTCGCCAGGCGGAGGGGCGCCTTGATGAGCTCCGCGGCTGCGCTCACTTTGGTCGCCGTCGCCCTCGCGGCTTCCTGGTTCGCCTTCAGCCAGGCCAATCTGCTCCTCGATCCGATCCTGCCGAGCGCCGCCATCGCCGCGGTATTCGGCGTCACCATGCCGCTCCTCCTGCTGCTGACCGATCGCGAGCGCCAGTTCGTGCGGAATGCCTTCACTCGTTACCTGACGCCCGCGCTCGTCGAGCGGCTGGCTGAAAATCCCGCGGCGCTCAAGCTCGGCGGCGAGGTGCGCGAGCTGACGATCCTGTTCTCCGATATCCGCGGTTTCACGTCGATTTCGGAGCGGCTCGACGCGCAGGCGCTGACCATGCTGCTGAACGATTTTCTCACGCCCATGACCGACGTCCTGCTGAGATCGGAAGCGACGATCGACAAATATATGGGCGACGCCATCATGGCGTTCTGGAATGCGCCGCTCGACATCGCGGAGCACCGGCGCCGCGCCTGTCTCGCCGCCCTCGACATGCTCAAGGCTCTCGACGAGCTCAACCAGCGCTCCGAGGCGAAGCTCTCCATCGGCATCGGCCTGAATTCCGGCGCCTGCTGTGTCGGCAATCTCGGTTCGGCGCAGCGGTTCAGCTATTCGGCCATCGGCGACAGCGTCAACGTGGCCTCGCGGGTGGAGGGCCTGACGAAGGTCTACGGCGTCGCCATCCTGATCACCGACAGGGTCAGGCAAGGAGCCGCGGACCTGGCGCTTATCGAGGTCGACCTGGTGCGGGTCGTGGGGCGCGCCCAACCGGTGCCGATCTATACGATTCTCGGCGATTCCGAGTTTGCGCAGTCGCCCGCGTTCCAGGCCCTCGCCGAAGCGCATGCGCGTTTGCGAACTGCATACCGCAATGTCGATCTCGCCGCGGCGGAAGCCGCGCTTGCCGACGCGCAAAATCTCGATTTCCCGCAGCTCGCGCGCCTCTTCCAAATCTACGCGGAGCGGCTGGCAAGAATGCGGAAGGAGCCGCCGCTTCCGGGCTGGGACGGTGTCAACGTTTTTGTTGAGAAATGAGAACTCTGGAGGGTCGCGGGCACAGCCCGATTGTAGGCTGACCTCGTTTTGTTCATGCAAATCGCCGGCGATTATGTATCTTGGTGGCGAGAGCGTCCCCGTCGAGTGCGGCGGGGAATAGGAAGCCACGGAAGGGAAAGAGCCGATGAGCTACTGGGCACCGTTTACGGCCGGCCTGTTGTCGGGCGCGGTCGCTGTGACAGTGTCATTTCTTCTGCTTGGGCTCCTGACGCTTGTATGATTCCGAGGCAACGGCACCTTTACTAAAAACCTGATCTATCGCGCGGTTTAGGTCGATATTGGCTTTAAGTTCGAAATTGCAGCTCTTCAAAATAGCCAACGTAATAAGAATTGCAGCCGCAAACCCGACTTTTGACTTGGTGATTTTAGTGGCGGCTTTGCCGAGGTCTGGGTGGATAGCCGAAGCGCGATTGACGAACTCGTCAGGCGCCATCGCCATATAGCGAGCCTCTTCAAGCAGTCTGCCAAACTCCTCATAAATACTTCGCGTGAGCGCTGGTGCTTGTATGATGTGCATCGTGTCGGCCAGCGCATCAAACTCACCATCAAGAACGCGAGCGCGACCGCCGCAAACTGGGCATGTTTCCCCAACGTCCCTTAGGGTTACGTTTTTTGCCTCAATCGAAAATGCCTGTGACTGAAAAACGGCACCGCAGTTTTGGCACTGCGCTAACGGGCGCGCCATCGCTGTCTCCCGCTTCCGGCGACTTGTTCGGGAGAACGCTACCACACGTAAGCAGGGTTGAAGAAGGCCCAAGGGGTGACCTTCCTTGCTCAGCCTTCGGGGTCAGCCAAAACAATCTCAATGGGTGCCGGAGCCGCTCTTGTGTAGAACCCCTCCATGGCCTCGCATTCGAGGCTCGCTGCCTGAAAAGCAGACATGACAAATGCAGCAGCTTCTTTGGCGGCCAGCTCATCGACACGGGCTCTGACGCCGATACCAGTTACCGGCAAATCGTCTAAGCCGAGCGTTTCAGAGTAATGCACGGTCCACCCAGCGTCTTCAAAGGCATTGATCAGCTGCATTTGTAATCGCTTCGACCGAAGGCTTACCGTGTCCCTGTCGATGGCGACTGATCCAGGCTTTTTTGCAAGCGCGGACTTAATCCTATTTTCTTGACTCGCATCAATTACTCGCGGCTCAAGGACACCAAGCCTCCGCTCCAGCGCTTCTATTTTGGCCTTCGCCTCGTCAGGGGTGGCCCCTTGCAGCTTCGCTTCGTAGTCCGCAATCCGATCATCTTTAAGGGCGATACGTCCCTCCAGTGATGAAATCCGCTCGGACAGAAAGAACCGCCCGGCTGCAAACCCCATGAGCAAGAAGGCAGCGGCTATAGCGACGAACGCCCAAGGGGCGGCTGAAATCACCGCCCAGTTTTCCCTGAGAAGATCGACAACCGGCATATGCCGATCATATCCGGACGCGCTACCACACGTAAGCGGGGCTGAAGAAGGTGGCGTCAACTTGGCGGCTAGGGAGGTCCTGAGCTTCCCGGTGGGGTTTGGAAGGACGACCCTATCCGTTCGCCTCCGCTAAGCACGAACGCCAGTACGAAAATACCGCAGCCGATGAGAAATACTGCAAGGCCAGGTTTGCGCTTTATCGCTGAGAGCACCAGGCCGACTAGCGCGATTAACGCGCCGAACGCCATGACCAAGTGACGGTCTTCCATGAACGCGGCCCCGGATCACCATCAATCCGGACCACCTTACAAACCCAGTGTCGGTTGCAAACTACATAATCGCCAAATCGCCGGCGATTATGTAGTTGAAACCTGACCGATCTAGGGTAGGCTAAGACTGTGATCGGCAACTTCAACGTCCGCGTCGTTCCGCGGGTCACCCACCGCCACTCGATGTTGCCCTAGTCGCGGACCTTCGCCACGTTCCAACGCCACGCGTCGCAGAGGTGAGCAGGTTTGTCTATGTCGAGCTCAGCACTCGCTCGGCAACGTGGCCGGGGCCCATTGTCGTGGACAGGTCAACAAATGCCGGCGCCAAGGCTAATCTGTCCGAGTGATCGGAAGCGCTTTCTCAATGCTGCAGCGTCTCGTTGATGGGGCCGGCTCGCAAACTTTCATTGATGGCGATGCCGGAGGCTGGTCAGAGACGGACTGGCCGCGCTTACGGCAGCGAGTTGGTACCGACCGAAGCCGGCCGGGAGTCATCCGCCCCGTCACTCGCCCTTCTTCGGCGAATATAATTCTTCTTGAAGAAAAGCGAATGACCATTAAGCTAGAAGGTACACTAATCTGATCGATGGAGGGGAAAATGGCCCGTCGACCTAGCGGTTCATCTGACATTGGCGTCGACTCGGAAGAAGACGCAGCGGCTCGCAATAATCGTGATGCTTCGCCGGATATAGACGAGCAGGCCAACGATGACGACGAAGACCCCACCCATCACGTTGAAGTTTTGGCGGGGTCAGCTCCCATGAGCACGGATATCTATACAACCAATGCAAGAGACGGTCTGAATCTTCGTTCCGGACCGGGCACTGATTATCCCATCATTCGATCGCTGCCGTTCGGCACACAGGTGCACCTTATCAGGCGCGAAGGCCGATGGGGCCTGATCGACGAGCAGGGCGACGGAGCGACGGATGGTTTCGTACATCTGGCATTCCTCGATCAGGCGGCGGCGGATGGCGGCCGCGCCGGCGCGACGCTTGCCGAGGACGAGGTCCGGGCCTTCTGGGCGGCAAGGAACCCGCGCGGCGCCAAACTGTACAACAGCGCCGGCAGACCGCTCGTCGACCCGCAGCTCTTGCATTCGAGCGCGTTGGGCGCGGTGAAGCTGGAGAGCCTGAACCCGAACCACCGCATCGAGCTCTACGGTCCGAGCGGCGGCTTTCGCACCAGCGGAAGCACCGGAAATCACGGGGCTCAGCCGGGAACCGGACGCGGCGCCGCGATGGATTTTGTCATCATCGACCGGACGACGGGCAGGATGCTGACCAATCATCCGGGCGCCAACCATCAGAACCAGGGCACTGTCGGGGAAAACGCGCCGTCCTACCAGCTCTACTACAACGAGGTGGTGAGGGCGGGGTCGCAAATCTATCCGCGCTTTGCCGAAATGGCCCGCTTCGGCGGCTATTTCAAATCGGGCGCCAACGCCATGGACACGATGCATATCGACATGCGCGGGCTGCAAGCTCCGACGGCCGGCGGCAGCTTGCGGGACGGTTTTACGCGCGACCAGATGAGGACGTGGAATATTCCGGAGAACCATCCTTTCAGGTGATGGTGCGGCCGGTTTGGGGGAGGGGGCATGATCGCGACGCGAAGGGGTTTTTTGATGCTGGCGGCCGCAGGGCTCGTTGCCGGGGGCAACGGGCTGTCGAGCGCCTGGGCGCAGACGGCAGTCGCCGACGGGTCCACCATCGTGCTTGTCCGTCATGCCGACAAGATGTCAGGAGACGGTGACGTGGCGCTGTCACCGGCGGGAGACAAACGAGCGAAGGCCCTGAGGGAGGTGCTCAAGGACTCGGAAATTTCCGCCATCGTGACAACGAATACGGTCCGGACACGGGAAACAGCCAGGCCTCTTGCCGAAGAGCTGAATCTTACACCCGTTGAGATCAAGAGGGGCCCGACCGAGATAAGGGATGTCGAACAGGCCGTGCGCGCCAAACTGCCTGCCGCAGTGCTTGTGGTCGGGCATTCGGACACAGTTCCCGACCTTGTGAAGGCGTTTGGCGGGCCTGACGTCAAGGTGAGCACCTTCGACAATCTGTTCGTCATCATCCGCGCGAATGGCAAGACCCAGTTCGTCCATGGCCGCTACGGCGCGGCTTCGCCCTAAGGTGGCTGCTCAGGTCTCGGGCGTTCATGCCGTCGCAACAGAGCTGACACTGCTACCCCGACTCGGTCGGCCTGTGACCACCGGCGGCAAGCCAACCCGGGTGCCGGGAAATTGTGTCTTCTGCTAGCAGGATTCTCCGTGTGAACCCAACGGTTTAACGTAACCTATTGGTCAGATTCGGTTTTCCTGCCTTCCGGTCAGTGACACGGTAGGTCAACCGCTTCCCGACAGTGCCTTTTAGAGCCTTGCTGACGCGATCCGAATCATCAACGCCGGTTGCGGATGCGGTAGCCTGTAGCGGAAGCCCCATGGCCCGAAAGCCCCTACGGCGTGAATGAACCACCTTGCGTTCTCGACGACGCGCGCCCAAATGAGGGGGATTGGCACTCACCTCCGATGAGTGCTAACAGGCGCATTCGAGCGTTCACACATTTCGAGAGGAAACACCATGAAATTCCGGCCGCTGCACGACCGTATCGTCATCCGTCGCCTCGAAGGCGAAGAAAAGACGAAGGGCGGCATCATCATTCCCGATACCGCCAAGGAGAAGCCGCAGGAGGGCGAAGTCGTCGCCGTCGGCCCTGGCGCGCGCGACGAAGCCGGCAAGCTCGTGCCGATCGACGTCAAGGCGGGCGACCGGGTGCTGTTCGGCAAATGGTCCGGCACCGAGGTCAAGATCGACGGCGAAGAGCTCCTCATCATGAAGGAGTCCGACGTCATGGGCGTGCTCGAGAGCACCCGAGGCCCGCCGCAAGGCCGCCTAGGCGCCGCCGATTTCAGCAGAACGAATTGAGGAGAACGAAAATGGCTTCCAAGGACGTAAGATTTTCCACCGACGCGCGCGACAAGATGCTGCGCGGCGTCGATATTCTCGCCAATGCCGTCAAGGTGACGCTCGGCCCGAAGGGCCGCAACGTCGTCCTCGACAAGAGCTACGGCGCCCCCCGCATCACCAAGGACGGCGTGACGGTCGCCAAGGAAATCGAGCTTGAGGACAAGTTCGAGAACATGGGCGCGCAGATGGTGCGCGAGGTCGCGTCGAAGACCAGCACCGTCGCCGGCGACGGCACGACCACCGCCACGGTGCTCGCCCAGGCCATCGTCAAGGAAGGCGCCAAGATGGTGGCTGCCGGCCTCAACCCGATGGACCTGAAGCGCGGCATCGATCTCGCGGTGGCCGATGTCGTGAAGAACATCGCAAGCCAGGCCAAGAAGGTGAAATCCTCCGCCGAGATCGCCCAGGTCGGCACGGTCGCGGCCAACGGCGAGGCGGAGATCGGCCGGATGATCGCCGAGGCGATGGAGAAGGTCGGCAACGAGGGCGTCATCACGGTCGAGGAGGCGAAATCGTTCGAGATGGAGCTCGAGGTCGTCGAAGGCATGCAGTTCGACCGCGGCTACATCTCCCCGTATTTCATCACCAACGCGGAGAAGATGATCGCCGAGCTGGAGGACCCCTACATCCTCCTGCACGAGAAGAAGCTCCCCAACCTGCAGTCCATGCTGCCGCTGCTGGAAGCCATCGTGCAGTCGGCGCGTCCGCTGCTCATCATCGCCGAGGACGTCGAAGGCGAGACGCTGGCCACGCTGGTCGTCAACAAGCTGCGCGGCGGCCTGAAGGTCGCGGCGGTCAAGGCGCCGGGCTTCGGCGATCGCCGCAAGGCCATGCTGCAGGACATCGCGGTCCTGACCGGCGGCCAGCTGATCTCCGAAGATCTCGGCATCAAGCTTGAGAACGTCACGCTCGACATGCTCGGCCGCGCCAAGAAGGTGACGATCTCCAAGGACGACACCACCATCGTCGACGGCGCCGGCGAGAAGTCGGAGATCGAGGGCCGGGTCGCCCAGATCAAGGCGCAGATCGAGGAGACCACCTCCGACTACGACAAGGAGAAGCTGCAGGAGCGGCTGGCCAAGCTGTCCGGCGGCGTCGCGGTGATCCGCGTCGGCGGCGGCAGCGAGATCGAGGTGAAGGAGCGCAAGGACCGCGTCGACGACGCCCTCCATGCGACCCGCGCAGCGGTCGAGGAAGGCATCGTGCCGGGCGGCGGCGTCGCGCTGCTGCGCGCCAAGAAGGCGATCCAGGGCCTCACCTCC
Organism: uncultured Alphaproteobacteria bacterium; assembly: GCA_963846475.1. Taxonomy (GTDB): domain Bacteria; phylum Pseudomonadota; class Alphaproteobacteria; order Rhizobiales; family Afifellaceae; genus DASWJZ01. Next base: position 3,130,125 of record CAWJVZ010000004.1, read on the forward strand.
GACAATCCCGACGTGCAGGCCGGCATCAAGATCGTGCTGAAGGCGCTGGAGGCGCCGATCCGCCAGATCGCCCAGAATTCGGGCGTCGACGGCTCGATCGTCGTCGGCAAGGTGTTCGACAACAAGTCGAACACCTTCGGCTTCGACGCCCAGACCGAGGAATACAAGGACCTCGTCCAGGCCGGCATCATCGACCCGGCCAAGGTCGTCCGCGTCGCCTTGCAGGACGCCGCTTCGGTGGCGGGCCTGCTGGTCACGACCGAGGCCATGGTCGCCGAGCATCCGAAGAAGGAAGCCGGCGCGGCGGCGGCATGCCGGGCGGCGGCATGGGCGGCATGGGCGGAATGGACTACTAAGTCCACCAACACTGCATCTACTCAACGGGGCCTTCGGGCCCCGTTTTGCTGTCCGGCGCAGCCGGCAGGCGTCGCGGGCGAGCGGGATGCCCGGTAAGGTCAGCTCCCGGCGGGGCGGATCGTCACCGCCAGCGCGTCGTGATCGGAGATCGCCACGCCGGCCGCGTCGACGGCCGGGACCACGGCGGGATCGCTGCATTCCAGCCCGCGCGCAAAGAACCAGTCGATGCGGCCGAATGGCGGACGCGGCGTGCCGTCCGGCCGGGTGCGTTGCGTGGCCGCGCCCATGACGTTGCAGTGCTCCCAGCGGTAGCCGCGCAGGCGGAGCTCCTCGAACACCGGCTCGTAGCGCATCGGCAGGAGGAGACGCTGAGGATCCTCATCGAGCGCGGCGCGGGTCAGATCCGGCCTCTCCCTGTCCGCAAGGTCGAAGGTGCTGGTGTTGAAATCGCCGCCGATCAGTATCGGCAGGCCCGGCGCATGGCGGTCGATCGCATCGAGGAGATGGCGCGTCTGGGTAAGCCGGTCCGGCGCGTCGCTGTGGCTTTCGTAGTGCACCGAGACGAGAAGGACGTTCGCCCCGGCCAGCGCCAGCTCCGCCATGACGGCCACGCGGCCGCCGACGCGGCGCTCGCCGAACGCGCCGTCGAACCAGCGGCCGGAGGTCTCCAGGCGGAGGAGGGTGGGATCGTCCAGCACTCGCCGTGAAACCAGCGCGGCGCCGTGCAGCCCGGATAGATTCTGCTCGCCGGCGTGCCAGCGCCGCTCGCGGGCATCTCCGAGGTCCAGCTCGACGAATTCCACTCCGAAGACGTAGCCGGCGCCGAGCCCCCGGGCGAGCTCGGCGGTGGTATGGCGATTGCCGGAGCGCGCCATGCCGAGGTCGAGCTCGCAGAGGAGGAACGCGTCGGCGCCGGTCGTTTCGAGCAGCTCGATGGAAGGTTTTGGGTATTTGAGCCGCTCGGCGTTCCAGAACACGATGCGCGCGCTCTGGAGGGGCGTCGCCGGCGGGGCGGGCGGCTGAACCTGCTCGATCTGGTGCAGGCATCTTGCGGCGGCGAACGCCGCGTGGAAAGCGGCGAGGTCCGTCGGCCCCTTGTTGATCGCCTCGCGCCATTCGGCGGACCGCACGGCAAGGCTCTGGACGATTTCGATCACGCGATCTCCTGGAGGACCGGAGCGAGTGCGGCAGGATCGCTGGTGGCAACCTTGATCGCAGCTAGCTCGACGCGGCGGCGGAGGAGGTGCGGAAGCTCCGGCTGGCCCTGGCCCTCGGCCTCGCTCCGCCGCGCGTGAGGCGCCTCGTAGCGCGGCCTCCAGCGTGCTTCAATCCGGCGCTCCGTGCGTTATGCGGACAGGAGGCGATCCGATGCAGCACGATTTCGACGCGCCGGCCGAGGTGAAATGGCACGGAGACGAGGAGGAGGGACCGGAGGACTGGTCGGGCGCCATCGCCTTTCCGACGCTTCGCCAGGCGCTGGACGCGATCGTCAACGGCACGCCGCAGACCGGCCATCCATGGCTGCGCTGCGGCACCCGCACCTACGCGCCGCATGAGGTGGAGGATCTGTGGCGCGAGGACCGCATGATATGACAGCCGGCCGGCGGCCCTTGACGGCCGTCGAGCCGCTCGGCGATAAGCCCGGCATGAGCGGCTCGACATCGCGCGCGTCTTCACGCGCCGTTTGCACCAGCGGGATCATTATCGGCTAGCATTCGCTGGCTGGTGCCGTTCGCTCGCTCTCCAAGCATCGTCCGAACGCCCCGGCCACGCCGGAGAAGGGCATGGACGACGAGAACGGCTTTCGCGGGCTCAGGCTCTACAACACGCTGCGCGGCGAGAAGGAGGATTTTTCCCCCTTCGACCCGGCCGACGTGCGGATGTACGTGTGCGGGCCGACGGTGTACGACTACGCCCATATCGGCAATGCGCGGCCGGTCATCGTCTTCGACGTGCTCTACCGGCTGCTTCGCCATCTCTACGGGGCGGATCACGTCACCTATGTCCGCAACATCACCGACGTCGACGACAAGATCAATGCGCGCGCGGCGGAGGAAAAGATCTCCATCCGCGAGCTGACGGAACGGACGGCAAGGCAGTTCCACCAGGACATGGAGGCGCTCGGCGCGCTCCGGCCGACGGTGGAGCCGCGCGCGACGGAGCATATCCGCCAGATGAAGGCGATGATCGAGCGGCTGGTGGAGCGCGGCAACGCCTATGTCGCCGAAGACCACGCGCTGTTCCACGTGCCGTCCATGCCGGATTACGGCATCCTGTCCGGCCGCTCGCTCGACGAGATGCAGGCGGGAGCGCGAGTGGAGGTTGCGCCCTACAAGCGCGACCCGATGGATTTCGTGCTGTGGAAACCGTCCAAAGCGGGCGAGCCGGCCTGGCCGTCGCCCTCCGGCATCGCCGTTCCTGGCCGGCCCGGCTGGCACATCGAATGCTCGGCCATGGCGGACGCGCATCTCGGAAAGACTTTCGACATCCACGGCGGCGGCATCGACCTTCTGTTTCCCCACCATGAGAACGAGCTCGCCCAGTCGCGGTCCGCCTTTGGAACGCGGCTGATGGCGAAGGTGTGGATGCACAACGGCTTCCTGCAGGTGGAAGGCCGGAAAATGTCGAAGTCGGAGGGCAATTTCGTCACCGTCCACGAGCTGTTGCGCGACTGGCCGGGCGAGGTGCTGCGCTTCAACATGCTGCGGAGCCACTACCGGCAGCCGATCGACTGGACGGTGAAGGGCCTGGAGGAAAGCCGGAAAGTGCTCGACCGCTGGCATGCGGCGGCGGGCGACGCGCATGTCTGGACGTTCGACAACCCGCTCCTCGGCAAGGTGCTGGAGCCGCTCCTCGATGACCTCAATACACCGCTCGCCATTACCGCGCTGCATCATATGGCCGACGAGGTGGCCGACGATCACGAGGGCGACGACCGCGCCATGTTCCGCGCAGCACTGCACATCCTCGGCTTGCTGCAGGTCGGCGAGACGGAATGGCGGAGCTGGCGCCCGGCGGGCCTGGTCATCGACGAGGCCCGCGTCGCCATGCTGGTCGCGGCGCGGAGCGCGGCGCGAGCGGCGCGCGATTTCGCGGAAGCCGACCGGCTGCGCGCCGAGGTTGAGGCGATGGGCGTGGTGCTGAAGGACGGGCCGGACGGCACGACCTGGGAGCTGAAGCGATGAGGAGCGGAGCTTCAACCCTCTCCCGTGGGGAGAGGGTGCCCGCGCAGCGGGCGGGTGAGGGCGTACGGCGCTGCCGGAGGGGGCTCCTGACCGCGATTCCCGCCGACGCTCCTGCGCGGACCGCTAGTCTCGACTGTCCTAAACCCTCACCCGGCTGCTCCGCAGCCACCCTCTCCCTCAGGGAGAGGGTTGACGGTGCCGGCGGCTCAATCCAATCGAAAGACTGGAGACCGCATTGGCTGAGCGCGGCCGGTATCCAACGCGCGCCGGATCTCCTCAATGACCCAGGCAAGCCTGCCTCGCACGTCGTCGTTGGTGAAACGGATTTCCAGATAGCCGGCAGCTTCAATCTTGGTTCGCGGCGCCGCGTCGGCGTCGGCCAGCTCGGCATGTTGCCGGCCATCCACCTCGATGGTGAGCCTCGCGGCTTCGCAGGCGAAATCCGCTACGCATCCGGCAATCGGGACCTGACGACGAAACTTCCAGCCATCGAGGCGCCGGTTGCGCAGCTCGTGCCAGAGCACCTCTTCGGCCGACGTTTCCGCCGCGCGAAGTCGCCGGGCAATCGGGATGCTGGATCTTGGCACAGGTTGAACTCCGGTACTCAGGCGAGAATTTCGCTTGAACAGTCTCCGGTGACAAGTCCACGGAGCAGCGCGCAAGCTTCGACCCTCTCCCGTGGGGCTACCGGATTCACACATTTCTGAGGAGCCATCCGTGTTTCATGGCGTGGTAGCGGATGAGGCCGTTGAAGATGACGACGGGTCCTGGCTTGCCGTAATAGCCGGTCCACCCGCCGAGGCGGGCGAAGACCCAGCTGACGAAGGCGAGCGAGCCTTTCGGGTGGGGGTTTTTCTGCCGTTCGGTTTTGCCTTCAAGGCTTTCGCTCACCGCCTCCAGGATCGGCTGCTCGTCCGGGTCGAAGGCGTCCTGGAGCGGCCGCCGCCCAGCGGCGTCGCGCTCGCGCACGAGCTGAAGGACGATGATTGCGGCAATCAGGGCGGCGGCGGCCAGCTTCTCGAACGGCTCCTCGTCGGCGATGCGCAGCGCTTCGATGTCGAAGCCCTTAGTCTTGAGGGTGCGGAACAGCTGCTCGATGGTCCAACGCTCACGGTAGAAGCCGACGATGCGGCGGGCGTCGGCGATGTCGTTGACGGCATGGCTGGTGAGGAGGAGCCAGTGCGCGGCGGCGGCGCCTTCAGGCGGCTCGATCTCGCGCGAGGCGACGAGCGTCAGCCGCACGCTGTTCGGCAGGGCGGCGCGGTCACCCGGCCGGCGGTTCTGCGGAGCGGCGATCTCCACCTCGGCGAAGCGAAGGGAAAGGGTGGCGGTGCGCGCCTTGCGGCCGGGGGCGGCGGGAAGCTCGACTGTCATGCGGCCGGCCTCCGGCAGCGTCTCGGCCCGGGCGAACAGGCGGGCGCCGTCGGCGAGCGAGCGGTCCTGGCCGGCGCGGATCAGCACCTCGACGCCGCACGGCTTGAGCACGAAGTCCTCATAGATGTCGCCCTCGCGATCGGCGACGACGGTGACCCGCGCCGCCCCCGCCTCGATCAGCTCGGCGGCGCGCTCCGCTCCCGCCAGCCAGCGCCGGCTCTGTTTCTCGGCAAAGCCGCGCTCTTTGCGCCGGTGCCGGTCGCCTTCACCCATCGGCAGGAACTCGGCATGCACCAGCCCAAGCAGAGAGCCGGTGAGCGCATCCACGGCGATGGTGGGATGCAGCGCGATGCCGCTGCCGTCCGCTGCCATGCGCACCGTGGTGGTGTCCTGGATGGCCAGAACATGCCGTCCCGCCACCCCGCTTGCAGTGCGCCGGGCGGCGCTCGCCACCATCTCGGCGACGGTCACCGCAGAATTGCGCAGGAAGCGGGTGATGCGCATCTCGCCGGCGCGGTCGCCCCCCAGCCGGCGCACCCGCGCCGGCCCTCCAGCAACCAGCCGCTCCAGCAGGAAGACCCCCCTTTTTGCAGCCGGCGGTCGCCAAACCGACCGAGCCCCATCGCGTCCATTGCAATGCTCCGCTCCAAGCAAATCACCGCCAGAGCGAGTCAGAACCACCCCCGCCGCGCAACCCCATTCAAAAGATGTGTGAATGTCGTAGCCCGTGGGGAGAGGGTGCCCGCGGAGCGGGTGGGCGAGGGCGTACGGCGCTGCCGGAGGGGGCTCGCTTTGATCATTCGCGCCGATGCTCCTGCGCAGAGCACTAGTCTCGACTGCCCTAAACCCTCACCCGGCTGCTCCGCAGCCACCCTCTCCCTCAGGGAGAGGGTTGAGATAGCGGCGACCTGGGAGCTGAAGCGATGAGCGAGCGCCGGACCGGCGGCTGCCAATGCGGGGCGGTGCGCTATGCGTTGAGCGGAGAGCTCGGCCGGCCGAGCATCTGCCACTGCCGCATGTGCCAAAAGGCGTTCGGGTCTTTCTTCGCGCCGCTCGTCGGCGTGAAGCTGGCTGAGTTCGAGGTGACGCGCGGCGAAATCGCCACCTTCAGAAGCTCCGAACTCGTCGAGCGCGGCTTTTGCCGCGACTGCGGCACGCCGCTCACGATCCAAGACCTCGACGGCGACAGGATCGACGTGTCGCTCGGCTCGTTGGACGAGCCCGCCGCCGTGAAGCCCGCCATCCAATTCGGGGTGGAATCGCGGCTGCCCTGGTTCGCCGAGCTCGCGGAGCTGCCGGTGCGCGCGACTCTCGAGGGCGAAAAGGCCGAGCGGCTGCGGGCGATCGAGCGCACCAATCGCCAGCATCCCGATCACGACACCGCCACATGGCCGCCGGAGGGCGCGCGATGACGGCCCAGAGCCTGCGCAGCCTCTATCCGCACATCGAGCCGTACGCGGCGGGCATGCTCGACGTCGGCGACGGCCACAAAATCTATTGGGAGATTACCGGCAATCCCGAGGGGAAGCCTGCGGTGTTCCTGCACGGCGGGCCGGGCGGCGGCATCGACCCAAAACATCGGCGGCAGTTCGACCCGGCGCGCTACCGCGTGCTGCTGTTCGACCAGCGCGGCTGCGGGCGCTCCATGCCGCATGCCGAGCTGGAGGCGAACACGACCTGGCACCTTGTGGCCGACATCGAGCGGCTGCGGGAGCTCATGGGCGTCGACAAATGGCTGGTGTTCGGCGGTTCCTGGGGCTCCACGCTGGCGCTGGCCTATGCCGAGACGCATCCGGAGCGGGTGAGCGAGCTGGTGCTGCGCGGCATCTTCACGCTCCGCCGTTTCGAGCTTGAGTGGTACTACCAGTCCGGCGCGTCGCTGCTCTTCCCCGACAAATGGGAGCGTTTTCTAGCGCCGATCCCGGCAGAGGAGCGCGCCGACCTTATCGGCGCCTACCGGAAGCGCCTGACCGATCCGGACCGAGCAATCCGCATCGCGGCAGCCAAGGCGTGGAGCCTGTGGGAGGGCGAGACGATCACCCTCCTGCCCGACCCGGAGCTCTCAACCCGTTTCGGCGAGGACGATTTCGCCGTCGCCTTCGCGCGGATCGAGAACCATTATTTCGTGCATCGTGGATGGCTTGAGGAGGGGCAGCTGATCCGCGACGCCGGCAAGCTCCGAAATATCCCCGGCGCGATCATCCACGGCCGCTACGACATCGCCTGTCCGGCGCAGAACGCCTGGGACCTGCACCGCGCCTGGCCGGAGGCGGAGCTCCACATCGTCGATGGCGCCGGCCACGCTTTCTCCGAGCCGGGCATCTTGCACGAGCTGATTTCCGCGACCGACCGCTTCGCCGGCGAGGTCGGCCGCACACAGGGGATCCCGACATGACCGCATTACCGCTCACCGGCGGCTGCCAATGCGGCGCCATCCGCTATGCCATCCATGGCGAGCCAAAGAATCCGCTGATCTGCCACTGCCGGATGTGCCAGAAAGCGTTCGGTGCGATTTTCGTCGCCTTCTTCACGGCGCGCGAGACGGACCTCGAATGGACGCGCGGCCGGCCGGCGCTCTACCGCAGCTCGGAAGCCGCGGAGCGCGGCTTCTGCAGCCGATGCGGAACGCCGCTGACGTTTCATGCGATCGGCAGCGAGGAGATCGATTTCGCGCTCGGCAGCCTCGACCGGCCGGCGGAGCTGAAGCCGCAGAGGCAATATTTCGTTGAGACGCGCATGCCTTGGTTCGGCGAGCTTCCACACTTGCCGCTCGCAGGGAGCACGGCGAGCGCCGAGGAGATCGCCCGGCGCAAGCCCTATCAACATCCCGACCACGATACCGCCGAATGGCCGGGCGCGGGACAAGGGTCATGAGCAAGGAACGCATCTACCTGTTCGACACGACGCTGCGGGACGGTCAGCAGACGCCCGGCATCGATTTTTCGCTGGAGGACAAGATCCTCGTCGCGCGCATGCTCGACGAGCTCGGAATCGATTATGTCGAGGGCGGCTATCCCGGCGCCAACCCGACCGACACGGCGTTTTTCTCCGAGAAGCGGACGCGCCGCGCCGCCTTTACCGCCTTCGGCATGGTGAAACGGGCCGGCCGTTCGGTGGACAACGATCCCGGCCTGCAGGACCTCCTGCGCGCCAACGCGGACGCCATCTGCTTCGTCGGCAAGGCGTGGGATTTCCATGTCCGCCTGGCGCTCGGCTGCTCCAACGAGGAGAACCTGGACTGCATCGGCCGGTCGATCGCGGCGGCGGCTGCTGCCGGCCGCGAGGCGATGCTCGACTGCGAGCACTTCTTCGACGGCTACAAGGCGAACCGTGGTTATGCGCTCTCCTGCGTGGAAGCGGCGATGGACGCGGGAGCGCGCTGGGTGGTGCTGTGCGACACCAATGGCGGCACGCAGCCCGACGAGGTGGAGGCGATCGTCGCCGACGTCGCCGCCCGCTGGCCGGGCGGGCGGCTCGGCATCCACGCCCACAACGATACCGGCCAGGGCGTCGCGAACTCGCTCGCCGCGGTGCGGGCAGGAGCGCGGCAGATCCAAGGAACGCTGAACGGCATCGGCGAGCGTTGCGGCAACGCCGACCTCGTGACGATCATTCCGACGCTCATGCTGAAGCCGGCATTTGCGGAGCGGTTTGAGACCGGGATTGCCGATGCAGGCCTGCAGAGCCTCACGCATGTGTCGCGAAGCTTCGACGAGCTTTTGAACCGCGCACCCGACCGCCAGGCCCCCTATGTCGGCTCCTCCGCCTTCGCCACCAAGGCCGGCATCCACGCCTCCGCCATCCTCAAGGCGCCGGAGACCTACGAGCATGTGCGGCCGGAGGCGGTCGGCAACCAGCGCCGCGTCATGGTCTCAGACCAGGCCGGCCGGTCGAACCTCGTGGCCGAGCTGGAGCGCTTCGGCCTGGTGTTCGACCGCGCCGATCCGCGCCTTGACGGGCTATTGTCGGAGATCAAGGAGCGCGAATCGCAGGGCTACGCCTATGAGGGCGCCGATGCCTCGCTGGAGCTGCTCGCCCGCCGGCGTCTCGGCAAGGTGCCGACGTTCTTCCGGGTCGACGGTTTTCGCGTGAATGTCGAGCGGCGCTTCGACGCCAACGGGAAACTGAAGACGGTCGCCGAGGCCGTGGTGAAGGTCGACGTCGGCGGCGATATGCGGATGTCGGTGGCGGAGGGCAACGGCCCCGTCAACGCGCTCGATCTGGCGCTTCGCAAGGATCTCGGCGAGCTCAATCCCCTCATCGACGACCTGGAGCTGGTCGATTACAAGGTGCGCATCCTCAACGGCGGCACCGAGGCGATCACCCGCGTGCTGATCGAGAGCCGCGACGGCGAGGGCAACCGCTGGCTCACCGTCGGCGTGTCGTCGAACATCATCGACGCCTCTTTCGAGGCGCTCCTCGACGCAGTGAACTACAGGCTGCTGAAGGCGTCGGAAGGGCCGCTGCGCTCAGCCGCCGAATAGCGTTTACATCCGGCTCAGCGGCGCTGCCGCCTCCGCTTCGAGCGGCGCGGCCGGCGGTTCGGCGGCGGCGCGCAGCAGCTTCGGCACGATCTCCTCGACACTTTCCGCTATGAGGTAGGGAACGTCCATGCCGGCGCGGATGAACCGTTCGGCGCGCATGTGCTCCAGCAGCGCGATCAGCCCGTCCCAGAAGCCGAGGACGTTGGCGAGCAGGATCGGCTTTTGGTGGCGGCCGAGCTGCGCCCACGTCATCTGCTCGACAAGCTCCTCCAGCGTGCCGACGCCGCCGGGAAGCGCCACGAAGGCGTCGGCCTGCTCGAACATGATCATCTTGCGCTCGTGCATGTCGTGCGTGACGATCAGCTCGGTGAGGCCGTCCATGGGGCGCTCGCGGCCTTGCAGGAAGCTGGGGATGATGCCGGTGACGGCGCCGCCGGCCTCCAGCGCGGCACGGGCGAGCGTGCCCATCAGGCCGACCGAACCGCCGCCGTAGACGAGGCGGAGATCGGCCTGGGCCAAAGCGCGGCCGAGCCGGCGCGCGGCCTCCACATAGGCCGGATCGGCGCCGAAGCCGGCGCCGCAATAGACGCATACGCTGGTCAAAGGTCTCATGAAGCTGAAATCGCATCCGCCCCGGCGGTTAATCAACCGGGGAGCTTGAAGTTCCGGCATCTTGAGCCGGCGGGCGAGGCAGAATAGAAGGAAATCAAGACCTTCCGGCGATTCCGCCGGGGGGCTTGCCGGAACGAGCTCGATGCCGCGTCCCCTTATTCCGCTAGCGGTCGTCTTCGCCGCAATCATCGCCGTTGCCGCCGCGCTGCTCTACTGGTCCGATCGCGACGGGCAGCCGCAGATCGCGGAAGCGCCGATCGCCACCCCGGAGGAACTGGCCGCAAGCCAGGGGCTGGCGGGCGGCGCGACGACGTCTCAGTCGGCGCAGGGAGAGGATCAGCCCACCGCGGCAGCGGGCGAGGATGCGAGTGGCGCAGCGTCCGGCACCGGGACGGACATCGCGGCGGCACCCGCCGTGGGGACGGAAACGCCGGCCGATACAACAGGTACGGAGGCCGCGGCAGGTGGGGCTGCAAGTAGCGGCGCAGAGGCCGCGGCCACCGGCGGGGACACGGAAGTGCCGGCTAACACTGCTGATGCGGCGGCGGAGCCTGCTGAGGCCGTTCCTTCCGCTGCCGGCCCTGCGACCGCTGGTGCTGCGGCAGCGGCCGGGCCGAGCTTCGACGTCGTGCGCGTCGAGCCGAGCGGAGAGGCGCTCATCGCCGGCCTCGGCAGGCCGGGCAGCGAGGTGGAGATCCTCTCCGACGGCGAGGTGATCGCCAGGGCGGAGGTCGACGCCGCCGGCGCGTTCATCGCCATTCCGGACGCGCCGATCCCGCCGGGCAGCCACCGGCTGAGCGTGCGCGAGGCAGGCGCCACCGAGGCAGCCGGCGAGGGGCAGCAGGTCGCCGTGGTGGTGCCCGGGGCGGCGGCGCCCGCCACGGCCGATGAAGATACCACTGCAGCTGCGGAGCCGCAGACGGGCTCGCCCGTCGCGCAGGGCGAGGAGCAGGTTGCGGTACTTGAGCCCGAACCGACGCCAACGGCCCCCACGGCGGATGCGGAGCCGCGAGCCCCTGAAGCCGGCGTGACGGCGGGTCCGTCCGGCCCGTCGGCAGAGATCACCGGGACGGCCACGGAAGATGCTGAGGTTCTCGGCGGCGCCGAGACCCTTCAGTCGCCCGATGCGGCGGCCGCGCCGGCCGACGTCGAGCCGGACCCGGAGGCAGGGGGCCCAGTTTCAGGCGGGGCAACGCCGCCCGGACAAGCAGACGAGGACGCGCCTGTAGCGGGCGCAGCAGACGAGCGTGCAGTGGCGGCGGAAACCGGAGAACCGGCCGAGGCCGCCGGTGCCAAGCCGATCGAGGCAGCCCCAGGCGTTGCCGCAGAAGCGGGCGATGCGGCTGCGCCGGTCGGCGGAGCATCGGCTCCTGCAGGCGAAGCCGTAGCCGCTGTTCCGCCCGGCGAGGCGGGTGGCGAAGCGGCCCCTGGAGAGGGCGTCGCCGAGGCGGCGCGGGAAACGCCCGCTGAGGGAACCGCCGCGGCCGGGACAGGCGGTGAAACGGCAGTCGAGCAGGCCGACGCAGCTCAGCCGACGCAGGCGGAAGACGATGCTGCGGCGCCGGGCGCCGCACCTACCGCCGATCTCGCCGCCGCCCCGGAAGCTGCCGGGACGCAGAGCGGCGGGCAAGCCGAAGCGCCTGGCGAAGCGCAAGTCGCCGAAGCTGCGCCGCAGGCCGGCGACGCCTCCCCGGCGACGCCTGGGACTGCTCCCGCAACGAATGGCGATGCTGCGGCTGTGGAAGCCACGGAAGCGGGCGGCACGACGAGCGGCGAGCAAGCCGAAGCGCCTGGCGAAGCGGAAGTCGCCGAGGCTGGGCAGCAGGCCGGCGAAGACTCTCCCGCGACGCCAGGGACTGCTCCCGCAACGAATGGCGATGCTGCGGCTGTGCCTGCGCCGGGAGGGGGCGTCCAGACCGCCGAGCCCGAGGCGGCTCCTCCTGCCGCGGGCGAGCAGGAAAATGCGGCTGTGGAAGCCCCGGAAGCGGGCGGCACGCCGAGCGGCGAGCAGGCCGAAGCGCGGCAGCCTGGCGAACCGGAGGTCGCCGAAGCTGCGCCGCAGGCCGGCGAAGCCTCCCCCGCGACGCCGGGGACTGCTCCCGCAACAAACGGCGATGCTGCGGCCGTGCCTGCGACGGGAGGGGGCGTCCAGACGGTCGAGCCCGAGGAGGCCACTGCCGCAGGCGAGCAGGAAATTGCGGCTGTGGACGCCCCGGAGGCGGCCGGCACGCCGAGCGGCGAGCAGGCCGAAGCGCCGAAGCCTGGCGAAGCGCCAGTCGCCGAAGCTGCGCCGCAGGCCGGCGAAGCCTCCCCCGCAACGTCGGGGACTGCTCCGGCAACGAACGGAGATGCTGGGGCTGCGCCTGCGGCGGGAGGGGGCGTTCAGACCGCCGAGCCCGAGGACGCGACTGCCGCGGGCGAGCACGAAATTGCGGCTGTGGAAGCCCCGGAGGCGGCCGGATCAACCGAATCCGGCTCTGCCGCCGCCACTGCCGAGGCGGCAGAGCCGGCTCCTGGGGCGCCGGCGATCGGCGCCGATTTTCCTGAAGGTCAGGCGGCGGGCCCGCCTGCCGCTGCAGCGGCATCCGACGCGGCCGGCTCCGAAGCGCCCGATTCGGCCGGAGCCGCCGAAACGCCGGCGGATGCCGCCCCGGCTGTCGCCGAAGCGCCGGAAGCGCCCGCGTCGCCGCCGCGCTTGACCATCCAGGCGGCGGAAGCGGAGGACGACACGCTCTATGTGGCCGGCGAAGCTGCGCCGGGCAGTGTGGTGCGGGTCTATGCCAACGAGGAATTCGTCGGCGAGGCGCAGACGGGCGATGGCGGCCAGTGGCTCGTCGAGGCCGAAGCGGCCGTACCGGTGGGCCGGGTGACCATCCGCGCCGACGCGCTGGACGCGCTGCAGCCGGAGAGCGCCGCGGCGGCCGCGGAAGCCGAAGCGCCGTTCGTGCGCTATTCCGACGGTCTTGTGCTGGAGCCGGTCGTCACCGCACTGAACGCCGGCGAGACGGCGGAAGCCGCGGCCAGGCCGCAGCCGCCCTCCTTCGTGATCATCCGGCGCGGCGACAATCTTTGGCGGATCTCGCGGCGCAATTACGGCCGCGGTATTCGCTACGAGGCGATCTTTGCCGCCAACCGCGACCAGATCCGCAACCCGCACCGAATCTATCCCGGCCAGGTGTTCATTATCCCGGCGCGCGACCGCAGCTGGGAAACCGCGACAAACTGATCCCGTCAGCCAGGGTACGCGGGCAAAGGCCGGCGTGCATTGCCTTCATCGGTAATCGCCGATAGATGACAAGCCTGAGCGCGTGTGTTCTGCGCTGAACGGCTGTGCAGCGCGTCGGCCGGCCGCGCGCCAATCTGAGGCGAGGCAATAATTGACGGACGACGAAGCAGCCGCCGAGCGGTTGAAGGCGCTGGGCCATCCCGTGCGGATCGCCATCGTCCGGGCGCTCGCGGAGCAGAGCCGCTGCTGCTGCGCCGATGTGTGCAGCCGGTTGCCGCTTGCCCAATCCACCGTGTCGCAGCACCTGAAAGTCCTGAAGGATGCGGGGCTGATCAGCTTCCAGCGCTCTGGGGTGCGCTCGAGCTATGTGTTGAACCCTGAAGCGTTCGCCGCCGTTCGCGGCGATCTGGAGGAGATCGAGGCGCTGATGGGCGATCTCTCCGGCGCCGCCGTTGGGGCGAAATGATGGCCGAAGCCCAAAACACTGCAAAAGTCAGCGCCGACCGCGGCAAGACTTTTCGGACGCTCCTGAATCTGTGGCCCTATATGTGGCCGTCCGACCGGCGCGACCTGAAGCAGCGGGTTTTTGTCGCCTTCCTGGCGCTGCTCGCCGCCAAGATCGTCACCGTGCTCGTGCCGTATTTCTTCGCCTGGGCCACCGATGCGCTCACCGGCGAGGGCGGAGCGCCGTCCTACGTGCCGGCTCTCCTCGCCGGGCCGCTCATGCTGGTGATCGCCTACAATGTCGGACGCGTGCTTGCCACCTCCCTGAACCAGGTGCGCGACGCGCTGTTCGCCCGGGTGGGCCAGCATGCGGTGCGCCAGCTCGCCTACCGGACCTTTGTCCACCTCCACCAACTGTCGCTGCGCTTCCATCTGGAGCGGCGGACCGGCGGGCTGTCGCGCATCATCGAGCGTGGCACGACCGGCATCGAGACGATCGTCCGCTTCACCATCCTGAACACCCTGCCGACGATCCTGGAATTTGCGCTGACGGCAGGCGTCATCTGGTACCAGTTCGGCCTCTCCTATGTCGGAATTATCGCCCTGACGGTCTGGCTCTATGTCTGGTTCACCGTGCGCGCCAGCGACTGGCGGATCGCCATCCGCCGCGAGATGAACGAGTCCGACACCGACGCCCATTCCAAGGCGGTCGATTCGCTCCTCAATTACGAAACGGTCAAATATTTCGGCAATGAGGGCCGCGAGGCCGGACGCTTCGACCGCTCCATAGCGCGCTATGAAAAGGCGGCGGTGCGCACCTGGACGTCGCTCGCCTGGCTGAATTTCGGCCAGACGGCCATCTTTTCGGCCGGCATGGCGGTCTGCATGATCATGGCGGCGCGGGGCGTGATGAACGGCACGCACACCATCGGCGACTTCGTGCTGATCAACGCGCTGCTGATGCAGCTCTCCATCCCGCTGAACTTCATCGGCATGGTCTATCGCGAGATCAAGCAAGGGCTTGCCGACATCGAGGCCATGTTCCGCCTCCTGGAGGTGCCGCCCGAGGTGACCGACCGGCCGGGCGCGCCGGCGCTGGTCGTCGAAGAGGGCACGATCCGCTTCGAGGATGTGCATTTTTCCTACGAGCCGGCCCGCGAGATTTTGAAGGGCATCAGCTTCGAGGTGCCGGCCAACAAGACGGTGGCGATCGTCGGCCCATCCGGGGCCGGCAAGTCGACGGTCTCGCGCCTGCTGTTCCGCTTTTACGACATCAGCAGCGGCCGCATCCTCATCGACGGCCAGGACATCCGCGACGTGCGGCAGGACAGCTTGCGGGCGGCGATCGGCATCGTGCCGCAGGACACCGTGCTCTTCAACGACACGATCGGCTACAATATCCGCTACGGCCGCTGGGACGCGGCGGAGGAGGACGTCCGCGAGGCGGCGCGCATGGCGCAGGTCGCCTCCTTCATCGAGGCGCTGCCGGAAGGCTACGACACCCAGGTCGGCGAGCGCGGCCTGAAGCTTTCCGGCGGCGAGAAGCAGCGCGTGGCGATCGCCCGCACCATCCTCAAGGCGCCGCCGATATTGATCCTCGACGAGGCCACCTCGGCGCTCGACACCGCTACGGAGCGCGAGATCCAATCGGCGATCGAGCAGGTGTCGCAGAACCGCACGGCGCTGGTCATCGCGCACCGGCTGTCGACGGTGGTGAACGCCGACCGGATCATCGTGCTACAGGACGGCGCGATCGCCGAGCAGGGCACGCACGGCGAACTCATGGCGCGCGGCGGCCTCTATGCCGCCATGTGGGACCGCCAGCGCGAGGCCGACGAGGCGGCGGAGCGGCTGCGGCGCACCCGCGAAGAAGCCCGCGAATTCCTGCCGCCGGACCGCCTTGCCGCCGAGGCGGCGGAGTAGGTTTTGCGCTCGCACGACCTGTGATAGGGTCTCCGGGCAGGGCCGGGAGCGATCGAGCCATGGCGAACAATGTGACGAGGGACGAATTTCACCATCTGGAGGCCCGGGTCACTGTTGTCGAACAAGAGGTCGAGGGCGAGAAGCTGGTAACGCGGCACATCCTGGAGCAGACCCGCCGCAACGGCGACGAGCTCGCGGCGGTCAAGGCGCAGCAGAAGCTGCAAGGCGCCGACCTGAAGGGATTGGTCAAACGGGTTGATGGCTTGGACCGCAAGGTGGACGACCTGACGAAGAACCTGCCCCGCATCGTCGGCGACGTCATGCGGGAAGTGCTGCGCGAGCGCGACGGGTAGCATTCACCTCTTCTGCGGATCCCGCCGGCACCGCTGGGGTGAACGGCCGCCCCACGGAGGCTCACCGGCCCGGCGAGCAGGGTTGCGCGGCGTCGTCAATCCGTTAAGAGCCGCTGATGCTCGTTCCGCGTTCCATCCGCGAGGCCGTCCCGGACGTGCATCGCGACGGCTGGCCGTTCATAGGCGCCACATTGGCGCTGGCCGTCGTGGTCGCCTTCTTCTTCCCCCCCGGTTTCTGGCTGCTGCTGATCCTGGCCGGGTGGATGGTGATCTTCTTCCGCAATCCGGTGCGGGTGGTGCCCGTCGCGCCCGGCCTTGTCGTCAGCCCCGCCGACGGCCGCATCGAGCCGATCCTGGGTGTCGTGCCGCCGCCCGAGCTGGGCTTGGGCGAAACGCCGCTGACGCGCGTTTCGGTTTTCATGAACGTCTTCGATTGCCACATCAACCGCTCGCCGGTCGCCGGCCGTATCGCGCGGATCGCCTACAAGGCCGGCAAGTTCCTCAGCGCCGATCTTGACAAGGCGAGCGACGACAACGAGCGCAATTCGCTCATCCTGGAGACCGCTGGAGGCCACCACGTCGGCGTCGTGCAGATCGCCGGGCTCGTGGCGCGGCGGATCGTCTGCTGGCGGAAGGCAGGGGATTCGTTGGAACAGGGCGAGCGGTTCGGCATGATCCGCTTCGGCTCGCGGCTGGACGTCTACTTGCCGGAAGGGTCGATCGTGGCGGTGAGCCCGCGCCAGCGCGCCGTGTCGGGCGAGACGATACTCGCCTTCCTGCCCGGCGCCGATTGCACGCCGCCCTTCCCGACGCGGGTCGACTGAGATGGCCGGGCTGTTCCCGCCCGTCGATCCGGATGCAGAGACGCGCCGGCCGCGCCGGCGTCTGGTGCCGTTCACCGCGGTTTTGCCCAACCTCGTTACGCTGCTCGGCCTCTGCGCCGGGCTCACCGCCATCCGCATGGCGGTCGAGCAACGCTTCGACGTTGCCGTCGCGGCGATCATCTTCGCCGTCGTCCTCGACGGCATCGACGGCCGCCTTGCCCGCTATTTCCGTGCCACTTCGAAGTTCGGCGAGCAGCTGGACTCGCTGGCGGATTTCGTCGATTTCGGGGTCGCGCCGGCCATGCTCCTCTACGTCTGGCGGCTCGACGAGCTCTCCTCCTTCGGCTGGATCTGCGCGCTGGTGCTGGCGATCTGCACGGGACTCCGGCTTGCCCGCTTCAATGCCGCGCTTTCCGTCGATGAGAAGCGGCCGGACTGGCATCGCGATTTCTTTGTCGGCATCCCCGCCCCGGCGGGCGCCGTGGCGGTGCTGCTGCCGTTCTTCCTGGAGCGAACCGGGCTGATCGACCTGAAGGTGGCCGCGATCGTCGTTGCCGTCTACGCGCTTGCCATAGCGCTCTTGATGGTCAGCCGCTTCCCGACGCTCTCCGGCAAAAGAATGGGCCAGCGGATTCCGCGCGACAATGTCCTCCCGGTGCTCGTCGTCGGCGTGCTGCTCGTGGCTTTCCTCTTCTCCTACCCGTTCTCGTTCCTGGCTTTCGGTTCGATCGTCTATCTCGCCCACCTGCCCTTCGCCTGGCGGGCCTGGAACCGTGCCGCTGCAAATTCGCGCGCGGAGAAAGGAGCGGGCGGAACCCCTGAGGACAATTGAGGTTTTCGGCGGGAGGTCGCAATCCGAGCGGAATAGGACGATGAGGGGCTCCGAAATCGCGCCAGCTTGTAGGATTATCACGCAAGGAGGCGATCGGAGTTGAGATGATCCGAAGCCTGGCCCGCCTTTTACTCGTCGCGCTCGCCTGCGCCGCGCCGAGCCTTGCCGGCGGTCAGGCGGAAGACAAGCTCCGTATTCTCATGGTGACGCACGGGGCCGCCACCGATCCCTTCTGGGCAACCATCAAGGCGGGCGCCGACCGGGCGGCGGAGCAGGCCGGCGTCGAGCTGATCTATAGGGCGCCGGAGAGGTTCGATCTTGAGAAGATGGCGGCGCTCGTCGCCGAAGCGGTCGCGGAGAAGCCGGCCGGCCTGATCGTCTCCATTCCGAATGCCGACGCCCTGGCGCTGCCGATCCGAGCCGCCGTCGATGCCGGCATTCCGGTGATCTCGATCAATTCCGGGTTTGACGTCGCCGCATCGCTTGGCGCGCTCCTGCATGTCGGCCAGAGCGAATACGAGGCAGGCCGCGTCGCCGGCGAGACCATGCGCGATCTCGGCGGCACCAAGGCGCTCTGCCTCAATCACGAGCTCGGCAACGTGGCGCTCGACCTCCGCTGCAAGGGTTTTATCGACGGTTTTGGCGGATCGGTCGAGGTGCTGCCCGTGGAGGCAGATGCGCAACAAGCCGGCACGGCAATCGGCGAGAAGCTTGCGGCGGACGAGGCGATCGACGTGGTGCTGGCGCTGAACGCCACTATCGCTGGGGAGCCCGCCGTGGCAGCCGCGGGCGCGCTCGGCGAGTCCCGAAAAGTGCGCGTCGGCAGCTTCGACACGACCGACGGGATGCTGAATGCGGTGGCGGATGGCAAGGCGTCCTTTGCCGTCGACCAGCAGCCTTTCCTGCAGGGTTATCTCCCGGTGGAATATCTCGCGCTCCTCAACCGCGACGGCGTGATCCCGGTCTCCAACGTCAGCACGGGTCCGCGGCTCATCGATGCTAAGGAGGCGGCGCGGCGGCTCGGGCGCCCACCCGCCACGGGCGAAGCCGGGCAGGCGGCCGGCGCGGAACAAGGAGGCGGCTGAGCGGGTTGGGCTCGGACGCCAGCCGCCACGCAGGCGTCCGAACAAGGAAGGATCTCATGCCGAAGCGCTCCGACTGGTCTTCCGACCTCCTCACCATCGGTCTTTTCGCGCCCCTGGTGATGGCCTCGCGCCTGCAGAGGCTGGCGCGTGAAGGTGCCAGGCCCAGTGCCAAAGGCCGCCGCGACGCCTTCCGGATGAGCGCGGAAAAGCCGCTCGCCGCCATGGAGGGAATTGTTGCCGGGCAGAAGCAGCTGTTCGACGGCAGCCTGAAATTCTGGAGCGACATGGCCCTGGCGACGAACGCCTGGCTGATGACCGGCCCGCTGATGTCGGCGGCGGTCACCGCGCCCGTCCGGCGCCGCGTACGCGGCAATGCGCGCCGGCTGACGCGGGTCTGAGCCGCCGGCGCGCCTCGTTGCGCCGGGCGCGGCGTCGCCCCACATAGCGGCATGGAGGAGCCCCGCCATGTCGAAACCCGTCGTCGTCAACGTTCCGCATGACCTCGGACGCGACGAGGCGCGCCGGCGCCTCGAAACCGGTTTCGGGCGAATCCGCGAGCAGATCGGCGGCAAGGCGCTTGCCTTCGAAGAGCGCTGGGAAGGCGAGCGGCTGCACTTCAACGCCGGCGCGTTCGGCCAGAAGGTGAGCGGGCGCGTCGACGTGCTCGACAAGAGCGTCCGGATCGAAGTCGACCTGCCGTGGATCCTCGCCTCCATGGCCGAAAAGCTGCAGGGGCGGCTGCAGAAGGCCGGTACGCTGCTGCTGGAGAAAAAATAGCCCGCCATTGCATGTGGCGGCGGCCCGGCGGAAACATGCTGCGTGGCGCAGGAAATCGAACGAAAGTTTCTCGTCGCCGACGACGGCTGGCGTTCAAAGGCCGATGGCGGCAGACGGCTTAGACAGGCCTATCTCGCCGAAACGGACCGGGCGGTTGTGCGCGTCCGCATCGAGGACGGCGTGAGGGGCGTGCTGACGATCAAGAGTGCCGAGCCGGGTCTCTCCCGCCAGGAATTCGAGTACGCCCTGCCGCTCGAGGATGCCGAGGCGCTGATCGCGCTCCGCCAGGGCAGCGTGCTCGACAAAACGCGTTTTCATGTCGCGCATGCTGGCCGGCGCTGGGAAGTCGACGTCTATGGCGGCGACAATCGCAGCCTGATCATCGCCGAAGTGGAGCTGGAGAGCGAAGCGGCCCCCGTCGTATTGCCCCCCTGGGTCGGGAAGGAGGTCACCGGAGAGCAGCGCTACTACGCTTCCCGGCTTGCCCGAGAACCGTTCCGATCTTGGTCCGGCGAAACAGGGCAGGGGCGCTAAAATGGCCTGGCGGTTCGAGCCCGGCGAGGCGTTGCCCGACGCCTTCCGTCGCGTCGCCGCCGAGGAAATCGCCGCCATCCAGGCCGACCTCAGCTCCTGCCATGCCGACCGCGACAGGGCGGTGCACCAGGCGCGCCGGCGTTTCAAGCGGCTGCGCGCGCTCCTCCGTCTCGCCAGACCGGCGCTCGGCGCGCAATTTGCCGCTGAGAACCGCCGCTGGCGAGATGCCGGGCGGAAGCTTGCGGCCAATCGCGACGCCGCCGTGCTGGGCGCGAGCTTCGACGCGATGGCCGGACGTTGCGGGGACGCGGCGCCGGAAGCGGACTTGGCGCGTTTGCGCGCGCATCTCACCGGCCAGGTGCGGTCTCCCCGGGGTGAGAGCTACGACCTCGATCGCGTTCTCCAGGGCGTCCTCGGCGACCTCGACAAGGCTAAAGAGCGTCTGCATTGTCTGGATTGGCCCACGAGCCGCAAGGACCTTTCGCGCGGGCTGCAGCAGAGCCAGCGCCGTCTGCGCAAGAGCTGGAAGCGGGCACGCGGCGGCTCCGACCCCGAAGCCCTGCACGAATGGCGAAAGCGCGTTAAGGATCAGATGGCCCAGCTCGGCTTGCTGCGAAAGGTGATTCCGGACGAGCTGGAGGAGCGGCGAAAGGACGAAAAGCGGGTTGCGGAATTGCTCGGCGAGGACAGGGACTTGCTGCTCCTGTGCGAGAAGTCTCGCCGGTGCGGTCCCGCCGGGGACAGAAGCCGGCCGGGACATGCTGTTAAGGGAGATTGCCGCCCGACGGCAGGAGCTGCGCTTCGAAGCCCTTAAAGCGGGTGAAGCACTTTTGCGGCAAGAGGCCAAGCATTTCGCCAAGCAGCTTGCCGGCTGTTGGGACGAAGCATCGCGGAGCGACGCTCCGCCGCCCCGCGGCCGCAGGCGTAAGGCCGCGCTTCAGGCCTGAGGCACTGCCGGCCGCGGGCCTGGACGGCATCCCCCGGCGCGCAAATATGCCGCATAAACCGGCTTCCTTGCGCGTTGCGCGGGCGTGGCGTCTGTGGTTACTCCGGCGAAGCAGGCGGCGTGCGGGAGCGCGACCGGTGCCGGGCTCCGGTCCGGCGGCGCGCAGCCCGCCAGGCGGAGAGATTTTCCATGTCTGTTGTGGCGAGGATCATCGCGGCTCTGACGGCGCTGGCGTTCGCCCCAGGCAGCGCCCTTGCGCAGAGCCACGACGGCCCCTCCGAATGGCAGATCAATTACCAGGCACCGGCCAGCCAGGTGATGGAATATATCGACTGGTTCAGCTGGTACACCGTCGTCATCATGGCGCTGATCGTGCTCCTGGTGATCGGGCTGATCGCCTGGTGTGCCTGGAAATACAACGAGCGCAGCAATCCGGTGCCGTCGCGCATCACCCACAACACCACGGTGGAGGTGCTGTGGACCGTCGTGCCGGTGCTCATCCTGGTGATGATCGCCATCCCGTCGTTCCGGCTCCTTTACGGCCAGTACGATCCCTCAAAACTCTACGAGGACTACGACCCGCAGACGCAGCCGTTCATGACGGTCAAGGTGACGGGCGTTCAATGGTCGTGGAACGTCGACTATTCCAACGACGAGGACAGCGTCCGTAACGGCGTCGCCGAGCCGATCTCGCTGTCGATGTTCATGGTGCCGGATTCCGACATCGGCGAGAACCAGTACCGCAACCTCTCCGTCGACAGCCCGATGGTGGTTCCGGTCGACACCTTTGTGCGCGTGCAGGTCACCGCCGACGGCGACGCGATACACGCCTTCGCCATGCCGGCGTTCGGGCTGAAGGTCGATGCCGTTCCCGGCCGCATCAACGAGACCTATTTCAAGGCGGAGCGAGAAGGCTATTTCTACGGCCAGTGCTCCGAGCTTTGCGGCAAGGACCATGCCTTCATGCCGTTCGGCATGATCGTCGTGTCCCAGGATCGCTTCCGCAGCTGGGCCGAGGCCGCCGCGAGCGATCTGGAGGGCGCCTACCAGACGCTGCTCGCCGAGCTCGAGGCCGACAAGGAAGCAAACAAGCTGGCCGCCCGCTGAGCCGGCGGCCTTCAGGAATGCCGAGGAGCTGACGATGGCAACCGCAGCAATTCACGACGCGCACGCCGCCCACCCCACGGGCTGGAAGCGCTACGTCTATGCGACCAACCACAAGGACATCGGCACGATGTACCTGGTGTTCGGCATCATCGCCGGCATCATTGGCGGGTCGCTGTCGATCGCCATGCGCATCGAGCTGCACGAGCCGGGCATCCAGATTTTCCACGGCCTGGCGCAGATGGTCTACGGCGTGCCGGGCGACGCCGCGCTCGACTACGGCAAGCACATGTACAATGTGTTCACCACGGCGCACGGCCTGATCATGATCTTCTTCATGGTCATGCCGGCGATGATCGGCGGCTTCGGCAACTGGTTCCTTCCGCTGATGATCGGCGCGCCGGACATGGCCTTCCCGCGCATGAACAACATCTCGTTCTGGCTGCTGCCGCCGGCCTTTTCGCTGCTGCTCATCTCGCTGTTCATGGAGGGGCCGGCCGGCGGCTTCGGCGTCGGCGCCGGCTGGACCATCTATCCGCCCCACTCGACCCTCGGCCACCCCGGCCCGGCGATGGATTTCGCCATCCTTTCGCTGCACCTCGCCGGCGCCTCGTCGATCCTCGCCTCGATCAACTTCATCACCACCATCTTCAACATGCGCGCCCCGGGCATGACGCTGCACAAGATGCCGCTCTTCGCCTGGTCGCAGCTGGTCACCGCCTTCCTGATCCTGCTGGCGATGCCGGTGCTGGCCGGCGCCATCACCATGCTGCTGACGGACCGCAATTTCGGCACGACCTTCTTCACGCCGGCGGGCGGCGGCGACCCGATCCTGTTCCAGCACCTGTTCTGGTTTTTCGGGCACCCTGAGGTCTACATCCTGATCATTCCGGGTTTCGGGATGATCAGCCACATCATCGCGACGTTCTCGCGGAAGCCCGTCTTCGGCTATCTCGGCATGGCCTATGCGATGGTGGCGATCGGCGTCGTCGGCTTCATCGTGTGGGCGCACCACATGTTCACCACCGGTATCGACGTCGATACGCAGGCCTATTTCACCTTCGCCACGATGGTGATCGCGGTGCCGACCGGCGTAAAGGTGTTTTCCTGGATCGCCACGATGTGGGGGGGCTCGATCTCCTTCAAGACGCCGATGCTGTGGGCGGTTGGCTTCATCTTCCTGTTCACCATCGGAGGCGTGACGGGCGTGCAGCTCGCCAATGCCGGCCTCGACCGCGCCATGCACGACACCTACTTCGTGGTCGCGCACTTCCATTACGTGCTGTCGCTCGGCGCGGTTTTCGCCATCTTCGGCGCCTGGTACTACTGGTTCCCCAAGATGACCGGCTACATGTACAGCGAGGCCGTCGGCAAAGCGCATTTCTGGCTGATGTTCATCGGCGTGAACCTGGTGTTCTTCCCGCAGCATTTCCTCGGCATTGCCGGCATGCCGCGCCGCTATATCGACTATCCCGACGCCTTTGCCGGCTGGAACGAGATCTCGTCCTGGGGCTCTTATGTCTCCGGCGTCGGCGCGCTGGTCTTCCTCTACGGCATCTTCGAGGCGTTCAGCCGCAAGCGCGTCGCCGGGGCCAACCCGTGGGGCGAGGGCGCCACGACGCTGGAATGGCAGCTCTCCTCACCGCCGCCCTTCCACGTCTGGGAAGAGCTGCCGCGGATCAGGTGAGCCGAGGCGATCCAGCGGATGATCCCGCGGGCCGGCATTCGTTTGCGATGACAGCAGCCGCCGCCGCCGGCCTTGCGCTTTTGTCGGGGCCCTCGCCCCTGAGGAGCAACACGGCTCGATGACCGACCTGCGTCTCGATCTTACCAATGTAGATACCGGCGGCGCCGACGTGGAGGATTACGTCGCGCTGCTGAAGCCGCGCGTCATGTCGCTTGTCGTGTTCACCGCGCTGGTCGGCATGGCCGCCGCGCCGGGCCGCCTGCATCCGGTGCTCGCGTCGATCGCGCTCCTCTGCATTGCGGTGGGGGCAGGCGCCTCCGGCGTGCTGAACATGTGGTACGACGCCGACATCGACGCGCTGATGAAGCGGACACGTACCCGGCCGATCCCGGCTGGCCGTATCGAGCCCGGCGAGGCGCTGGCCTTCGGGCTGCTGCTCGCGGCCTTCTCGGTCGCCATGCTGGGGCTCGCCGCGAACTGGCTTGCCGCCGGGCTCCTCGCCTTCACCATCTTCTTCTACGTCGTCGTCTATACCATGCTGCTTAAGCGCTGGACCGCGCAGAACATCGTCATCGGCGGCGCCGCCGGAGCGCTGCCGCCGGTCATCGCCTGGGCCGCCGTCACAGGCAGCGTCTCGCTCGAGCCGCTCCTGATGTTCCTGATCATCTTCATATGGACGCCGCCGCATTTCTGGGCGCTCGCTTTGTTCACCAGCGACGATTACGAGCGCGCCGGCATCCCGATGATGCCCAACGTTGCGGGTGCGGAATCGACGCGCCGCCAGATTCTTGCCTATGCGGTGCTGCTTGCCCCGGTCGGAGTCATGCCGTGGCTGCTCGGCCATGCCGGGCTGGCCTATGGCGTGGCGTCCGTGCTGCTCGGGCTGGAATTCGTCCGCCGCGCCGCTCTGGTCTGGCACCGCGGCGATGCCGACACCAACCGCGCGGCCAAGGGGCTGTTCGGGTTTTCGATCCTCTATCTCTTCGCGTTGTTCGCCGTGATGCTGGCGGAAGCGATTGCCGCCTTCGTCGGTGGATGAGTTGGATGAGCCCCGGCCGACGCCTGGGATCGAGCGGGCAAGACGGCAGCGCCGGCGCTCCATCGCGCTCGCTCTGCTCCTGGCGGCGCTGGCCGTGCTCTTCTATATCATGGCCATCATGCACGGGCCGACGATCCTGAACCGGCCGATCTGAGAGGTCTTTGTGACGCGTCCCCCGCGACCCAGCCGCAATCTTCTCCTCGCGCTGACGCTGGTCGGCGTGGTGGCGGGCATGGTCGGCCTGTCCTTCGCCTCGGTGCCGCTTTATCGCCTGTTCTGCGAGGTGACCGGTTATGGCGGCACGACCCAGCGCGCCGAGGCCGCGCCCGACCACGTGCTCGACCGCGAGATCGTCGTCCGTTTCGACGCCAACGTCTCCGGCCTGCCCTGGAGTTTTGCGCCGGAAGTGCCGCAGGTCCATGTAAAACTCGGCGAGACGGCGCTGGTCAATTTCATCGCCGTGAACAACGGCTCCGCGCCCACGACGGGCACCGCGACGTTCAACGTCCAGCCGGACCTGAGCGGCGCCTATTTCAACAAGATCGAGTGTTTCTGCTTCACCGAGCAGGAGCTGCAGGCCGGCGAGCGGATCGAGATGCCGGTGCAGTTCTTCGTCTCGCCCGATCTGGCGGAGGAGCGTGACCTCAACGCGACGCGGACGATCACGCTCTCCTACACGTTCTTCCCCGCCGTCGAAGCGAGACAACCGGTCGCGCAGGCCGGCGGCGACGCAGTCGGCAAAAGCATGTAGAAAAACGCCGGCCGGTGGAACCGGGCGCGGCGCGAGGATGGAAGAGACGGCCATGGCTGAGGCGCACACCAAGCACCACGATTTTCATCTGGTCGATCCGAGCCCATGGCCGATCATCGGCGCGGTGTCGGCGCGTTCCTGCTCGCCATCGGCCTGATCTCCGCCATGCACGTGACGCTGCCGGAGGATGCCACGGCCGCCGACACCTTCTTCAGCAAGTGGGTCTATGTGGTCCCCGGCGTCCTGATCGTCCTCTACACCATGTACGGCTGGTGGTCGGACGTGGTGAAGGAGGCGCATCGCGGCGACCATACGCGCGTCGTGCAGCTGCATCTCCGCTACGGCATGATCATGTTCATCGCCTCGGAGGTGATGTTCTTCGTCGCCTGGTTCTGGGCCTTCTTCGACGCCAGCCTCTATTCCGGCGAGGTCCAGCAGGTGGCGCGCGTCGAGGCGACCGGCGGGCAATGGCCGCCGGCCGGCATGGAGGTGTTCGATCCCTGGCACCTGCCGCTCCTCAACACGCTGATCCTGCTGACCTCGGGCACCACGGTCACCTGGGCGCATCACGCGCTCCTGCACAACGACCGGCAAGGGCCTGAAATGGGGACTGGCGCTGACGATCATCCTCGGGCTGCTGTTCACCGCCATCCAGGCCTACGAATATGCGTCGGCGCCGTTCGACTTTGCCGGCAACATCTACGGCGCCACCTTCTTCATGGCGACCGGCTTCCACGGCTTCCACGTCATCATCGGCACGATCTTCCTGACCGTCTGCCTGGTGCGCGCGCTGAACGGGCCATTTCAGGCCGGAGCAGCATTTCGGCTTCGAGGCCGCGGCCTGGTACTGGCATTTCGTCGACGTGGTCTGGCTGTTCCTCTTCGCCTGCATCTATGTGTGGGGCAATTCGGGCGGCCATTACCACTGAGCGACGACCAGGCGCTCTATCCGCCGCAGCAGCCGATCGCGACGGGGCTGAAGGGCCGCTGCCCGCGCTGCGGCGAGGGGCGCCTCTTCGACGGTTTCCTGAAGCTCGCGCCGCGCTGCCGCGCCTGCGGGCTCGACTTCAGCTTCGCCGATTCCGCCGACGGGCCGGCCGTATTCATCATCCTCATCGTCGGGTTCGTCGATCGCCGGCGCGGCGCTCCTCGTGGAGATCGCCTACAGCCCGCCGATGTGGGTGCATATCGTGCTGTGGGGCGCCGCTCGTGCTGATCCTCTGCCTCGGGCTGCTCAGGCCGCTGAAGGGGGTGCTGGTGGCCCAGCAATATGTCCACCGGGCAGCCGAGGGGCGCCTCGATCGCCCGGACTGAAGCGATGCGACCGCCGCTCCGCAGCCTGATCCTGCCGGCAATCCTCACGCTCGCAGCGCTGGTCGTGCTCGTCTCGCTCGGCAATTGGCAGGTGCGAGCGGCTGGCGTGGAAGGAAGATCTGATCGCGCGGGTCGAAGAGCGGCCCCTCGCGGAGCCCGTCGACCTTCGCCGGGACGGGCTCGACTTTGCCGCCGACGAATCCGTCTTCGCAGAGTACGAATACCGGAATGCGCTGATCGCCGGGCGCTATGACCCCGCCGGGGAGGTGCTGGTCTTCACGTCCTTGTCGGACGCCAGGGGTCCGCTGAGCGGCATCGGCTATTGGGTCTTCACGCCGCTGGTCACGCGCCCGGACGACCGGATTGTCTACGTGAACCGCGGCTTCGTTCCGGAGGAGCGAAAGCGGGACTATGCGGCTCCGCCGGAGGGCGAGGTGACGGTGCGGGGCCTCATTCGGGCACCGGAGACCGGCAGCTGGTTCACGCCCGAGCCGAATCTGGAGGAGCGCATCTTCTTTGCCCGCGACCCCCGCATTGTGGCCGCCGCCACGGGGCTGGCGAACGCCCAGGGCTTCTTCATCGACCTCGAGGCGGCAGAAACACCGCCAGGCGGGCTGCCGCAGGCGGGCGAAACGCGCACCGTCTTCACCAACAACCACCTGGGCTACGCCGTCACCTGGTACGGCCTCGCCGCGGCACTCCTCGCCGTCTTCCTGAGCTTCGCCTGGATGCGGCTCGCCGGCCGCTCCGAGGAGCCGCGCTTGACGCCACCGGGCGGCGCTCCCTAATTGCGCGGCATGAGCGCCAAGCCGAAGCGTAAAATCCTCTTCTGCGCACCGCGCGGCTTCTGCGCCGGGGTCGATCGCGCCATCCAGATCGTCGAGGAGGCGCTGCAGCGTTATGGCGCTCCCGTCTATATGCGCCACGAGATCGTCCACAACCGCTACGTCGTGGAAAGCCTGAAGGCGAAAGGCGCCATCTTCGTCGACGAGCTCGACGAGATTCCCGATACCGGCCGGCCCGTCGTCTTCTCCGCCCACGGCGTGGCGAAGCACGTCCGCGAGCACGCCGCCGCCCGCAATTTGTTTTTTCTCGACGCGATCTGCCCGCTTGTCTCCAAGGTGCACAAGGAGGCCATCCTGCACCACCGCCGCGGCCGCGAGATCGTGCTGATCGGCCATGCCGGCCATCCGGAGGTGGAGGGCACGATGGGCCAGCTGCCGCCCGGGGCCGTCGCGCTCGTGCAGACGGTCGAAGATGCCCGCGCCTTCGTGCCGCGCGATCCGGAGAATCTTGCCTGGATCACCCAGACGACGCTTTCCGTCGGCGACACCGCCGAGATCGTCGGCGTGCTGAAGGCGCGCTTCCCAAACATCGTCGGGCCGCACAAGGAGGACATCTGCTACGCCACCACCAACCGGCAGGAAGCGGTGCAGCGCGTCGCGCCGCTGGTCGACCGCATGATCGTCGTCGGCGCGCCCAATTCCTCCAATTCGCTGCGGCTCCGCGAAGTGGCCGAGCGCGCGGGCTGCCCGAAGGCGGTGCTCATCCAGCGGGCCGACGACATCGACTGGGCCGATATGGCAGGCGCCGGGCTGATCGGCATAACCGCCGGCGCCTCGGCCCCGGAAATCCTGGTGGAAGAGGTGCTGGACGCGTTCGCCGCGCGCTATCGAGATCGACGTCGAGCTCGTTCGCACGGCCGAGGAGAACGTCATCTTCAACCTGCCGAAATCGCTGCGCGAAGCGGCGGCCTGAGATGGCGGTCTACACCGACGTCGGAGATGCAGAGCTCGAAGAATTCTTGAAGGCCTACGATCTTGGCGCGATGCTCTCCTTCAAGGGGATCGCCGAGGGCGTGGAGAACTCCAATTTCCTGCTCCGCACCGAGGCGGGCACCTTCATCCTGACGCTCTACGAGAAGCGCGTCGCGGAAGCCGACCTGCCCTTCTTCCTCGGCCTGATGGAGCACCTTGCCGGGCGCGGCATCAATTGTCCGCTGCCGATCAGGGGCCGTGACGGCCAGGCGCTGCGTCGGGTAGCGGGCCGGCCGGCGGTGATCGTCTCCTTCCTCGAAGGGCTGTGGGTGCGCCGCCCGCAGGCGTCGCATTGCGCCGCGCTCGGCCGGGCGCTTGCTGCCATGCACGATGCGGGCCGCGATTTCCCGCTGACCCGGACCAACGCGCTGTCGCTCGAGGGCTGGCGCGGCCTTGCCGAGATGTCGCGGGAGCGCGCCGACACGGTCGAGCCGGGGCTTGCCGCCTTCATCGCCGTCGAGCTCGCCTTCCTGGAGTCGCACTGGCCCAAGGATCTGCCGGAGGGCGTCATCCACGCCGACCTGTTTCCCGACAACGTCTTCTTCCTGAAGGACAAGCTGTCGGGGTTGATCGACTTCTATTTCGCCTGCAACGATCTCCTCGCCTACGATTTGGCGATCTGCCTCAACGCCTGGTGCTTCGAGGCCGACAGGACGTTCAACGTGACCAAGGGGAGGGCGCTCATCCAAGGCCTACGAAAGCGCACGCTCCATGCTGCCGGGCGAGCGCCGAGGCGCTCCCCGTGCTCGCACGCGGCGCGGCGCTCCGTTTCCTGCTGACGCGGCTGTACGATTGGCTGACCGTCCCCGAAGGCGCGCTGGTAACGCCCAAAGGATCCGCTGGAATATGTGCGGAAACTACGCTTCCACCAGCGCGTCGCTGACGCGTCGCGATTACGGAGTTTTGGCGTGACGTTAGGGAATAAGCGGGTGGTCATTCACACCGACGGCGCCTGCTCCGGCAATCCGGGGCCGGGCGGCTGGGGCGCCATCCTGGAATGCGACGGCCGTGAGAAGGAGCTCTTCGGCGGCGCGCCGCTCACCACCAACAACCGCATGGAGATGACCGCCGCGATCGAAGCCTTGTCGGCAATCACCAAGGACGTGCCGGTCGAGCTCCACACCGATTCCGAATATCTGCGAAACGGCATCACCAAGTGGATTCGCGGCTGGAAGCGGAACGGCTGGAAGACCAGAACCCGCGAGCCGGTGAAGAACGCCGATCTCTGGCAGGCGCTCGACTCGCTCAGCGCAAAGCACAAGGTGGACTGGCGTTGGGTGCGTGGCCATGCCGGCCACGACGTGAACGAGCGCGCCGACGCGCTCGCCCGCAAGGGCATGGCGCCCTTCCTGAAGAAGAAGCGGCCGGGCGGACCAGTGCCGCCGGGTGGCCGCGGCTAGAGCTTTTCCAGGATCCCCGCCGCGTTGCTCGCGACAGCCTGCCCGGGCGCGTCCTCCACCGCGAGCGAGGTGACCACGCCGTCCTCGACGATCATGGCAAAGCGCTTGGCGCGCGTGCCCATGCCGCGCGCGGAACTGTCGTAATCCAGCCCGGCCTTGCGGACGAACTCGCCATTGCCGTCCGAGACGAAGCGGATGCGGTCCTTGGCGCCGCTCGACTCCGCCCAGGCGCCCATCACCCAAGCGTCGTTGGTCGACAGCACGACGATCTCGTCGACGCCCTTCTGCAGGATCGCATCGCGGTTCTCGATGAAGCCGGGCAGGTGGTTGCGGTGGCAGGTCGGCGTGAACGCGCCGGGCATGCCGACCAGCACGATTTTGCGGCCGGAAAAAATCTCGCCGGTGCTCGTCGGCTTCGGCCCGCTGTCGCTCGGTAGATAGAGGGTGGCTTCGGGGATGCGGTCGCCGATTGAAAGACTCATGGCATTCTCCTCACGGCTGTCCTGGTGGGCTTAGCAGAAAGCCGGGTCGCGTCCAGCGTTCAACGGATCTCGACTTCCTCTTCGATCGCCTCGCCGCCGGCGACCGCCACGAAGCGGAAGTGCTGGCCGATCAGCTCTTCCGCCCGCGGGCGTCCGGCGACGTCCAGCCGGTAGCGAGAGACGCCGTCGGCGCGTGATACGAAAGACGGCTGGCCGAGATACCATCCCGAAGGCGGGTCGGCGAAGAGATCCAGATAGGACGAGTCCGGAAGGCGCACGTCGATGAGAAGCGCGTCGCCCTCGACCCCGACCTCCTCCACGTCGAAGCGGCCCGGCTCGGGCGCTTTCGGCACCTTCGCGGAAAAGCTCTGCAACCGGGCGTCCGCGAGCGGATCGGCGGACGGCGAGGGCGGCTGCGTCAGCGTCGCGCCCGCATCGGTGGGGATGCACACGTCGCGGCAGACGCCGTAGCGCGCCGCGAGGTTCAGCGTCACGGCGCGGGTCGCGTCGATGGGCGTGACGACCAGCGGAAAAACCACCTCGTCGCGGTAGATGAGCGAGACGCTGGAGCCGTCGTCGTATCGCTCGGGCGCGGGATAGAGCACCTTCACGTCGGCGACGTTCTCCGAGCCGGAAAAATCGAAGACCGGCGGCACGCCCGCCTCGCCGGGATTGCGCCAATAGGTGTACCAGCCCGGATCGAGCACGATCTCGATGCCGCCGTCGACGCGGCCCGCCTCCGGCGCGGCAAGGAGCAGCCGCAGCTGCGATTGCGCCGCCGGCGACCAGGCGGACCGCGCCGCCAGCGCCTCCGCCGGCAAGGCGAGGCTAAGGAGAAGCGGGAAGAGGCGGATATGAGTTGCGGTCATGGCGTGGAGACATAGATATTAGCTTTGCACAAGCGGGCAAAAGCCGCTCCTTTTGCGTCAGGCGCAGAGGTTTCCACGCCTATCCAAGCTGGGGTGGGATTGATAGCATCCGGACATGGCCAAGCGCTCGCCTGAAGGTTTTTTGGACGGCCACCTGCTGATCGCCATGCCCAGCATGGGCGACCAAAGGTTCGCCCGCTCGGTCATCTATATCTGCGCGCATTCCGCCGACGGAGCCATGGGCATCGTCATCAACAAACTGGCAACCGAGGTGAGTTTCCGCGACCTGCTGGTCCAGCTCGACATCGTCCAGGCGCGGAACGAGCCGCATCTGCCAGGCGGGGTGGACCAGGTGCGCGTGCATCGCGGCGGCCCGGTGGAGACCGGCCGCGGCTTCGTCCTGCATTCGGCGGACTTCTTTCTGGAGAACGCCACGCTTCCCATCGCGGACGGCGTCTGCCTCACCGCAACGCTGGAGATTCTGCGCGCCATTGCCGAGGGGAAGGGACCGGGCCGCGCCTTGCTCGCGCTCGGTTATGCCGGCTGGGCGCCGGGCCAGCTGGAATTCGAGATCCAGTCGAACGGCTGGCTGCACAGCCAGGCCGACGGGGCGCTGCTGTTCGACGACGACGTCGACAACAAATACGACAAGGCGCTCGCCAAGATCGGCGTCCAGCCGGCGATGCTCTCCAGCGACGCCGGCCACGCCTGAAGGCGCGACAGCGGAGACGCCGCTGAGCGTGCTCCCGATGAATCCTTCGGCGGCGGCTTATTTCAGCCGCTTCCGGAACTCGGCGAAGGCCTGCGCGAATTCCTCGGCCACAGGGTAGATCTGCTCCGGCCGTTGAATTGTCGAGGCGGCAAGCGCGATAGCCGGCGGCACCGAATTGTAGGAAAACTCGCGCAGGAACAGCTTTCGCCCGCGTTCGCGCCGCCGCGCCCGTTCAGCGGGGTCGGCGAAGATAACCTGGATGGTCCCGGCCAGGCCGTCCAGATCGCCGAACGGCACCGTCCACAGCACTTCGCGCCCGGCAATGACGGCGAGCTCGCCGACCGGCGAGGCGACGATCGCCGGCCCCATGGCCAGCGCGTCGGTCAGCTTGTAGGGGCACTGATAGTGCGAGGCCGGAACGGCGGGATCAAGCCAGAGCACGACCAGATCGGCAGCGAAATTGAGCGCGGCCATGCGCTCCGGCGGCTGCGCGGCCAAAATGGTGATCCTGCCGGAGACACTTTTCTGCAGCTCGATGAGATCGGGCGTCTCGCGGTTGCCGACGACCAGCAGCCGGTAGGGAGCGCCGAGCCGGCGCACGAGCTCGGCCAGCTCGAAGACGCCCTTGTGGCGGCGGACCAGCCCGCCGAACAGGATGACGCGGTCCTCCGCCGCAAAGCCGAGCTCCGCCCGCACGGCGTCGCGGTCGAGGGCCGCGGGGTCGTAGACCGTCTCGTCCTTGACGTTGCGCATGACGAGGCAGCGGCGGCCGTAATGGATGTCGAGGTTCACGTTATGGGTGAAGAGGGTAGGCACCTCTCCGGCGCAGCGGTCGAGGATCTGCGACCACACCAAAGCGTGCGGAACGCGCGCCTCTTCCATCCGGTCGAACAGAGCGGCGAGCGGCAGGCTGAGATGCTTGTCGCCGGCCCGCGGCGAGGCGACCACCGTCTCCAGATCGTTGGCCTCCAAAAAGATCGGCTTGCCGGTCCGATGGTTGGCAAGGAGCGCCAGGCCGAATGAGGGGAGGCGCGGTTTCACGGCATAGATGAGGTCGCCCGAGACGGCGTCGACGGCGCGGGAAAACGTCTCGAAGAAATCCGGAAAACCGGCGCCTTCGAAGCTCAGCATCTCGAACCGCGGAGACGCGGAAGCCAGCGGGCGAAACACCGGCTCCTCGAAGAAGCGGAACGAGATGAGCTGCACGTCGATATGGCGCGACAGCGCCTCGGCGACGCTGAACGCCTTGGCGAAATGGTTGCGGCTCATGTCCCACGAGACGATCGTCGCCTTCTTCAGCCAACCGGGCAGCGGCGCCGGCAGGCCGCTCCGGTAGGCTGACTCGATCTTGCCCCCGATGATGGCGGGCGCCGTCGTGTCCTCGCTCTGCGTCTCGGTGATCTGGTCCAGCTCGACGATGCGCCGGTAGAGATTAAGCGCGACGGGCACATGGCGCGGCTCGCGCGCCCAGGCGTAGCGGACGATCAGATCGTAATCCTGGCGGCGGACCAGCCGCTCGTCGAAGCCGCCAAGCACCTCTACGAGCTCGCGCCGGTGCACGAAGGAATTGAGGTCGACGAACGGCACGTCGATCTGGTCCTCCAGGTCGAACCCCCGGATCGCCGCGTCCCTGAAGAAGCTGCGGCCCAAGGCGTCGATCTGCACGTCGAAATAGCTGGCATAGGCGGCGATATGGCCCAGCCAGCGCTGCAGCTCCTCCAGCATGAGCTCGAGGAAGCGCGGATGCCAAAAATTGTCGGAATCGAGATACGCGACGTATGCGCCGCGCGCCTCCTTGAGGCAGGTGTTTCGCGCTGCCGCGGCGCCGCGGCGTGTCGCATGGCGGAGCACGCGCACTCGGCTGTCGGCGAGCTCGGCCAGGGCCGCCGGCGTCGCATCGTCGCTGGCGTCGTCGCAGACGAGCAGCTCCAGGTTCAGATGCGTCTGCGCCAGCACCGAAGCGACGGCGTCGCCGACCAGCCTGGCGCGGTTGCGGACCGGCATGATTACGGAGACCAGCGGACCCTCCAGCGGCGGCCGCGAGCCGGCGCGGTGGCGGTCGACCCCGGTGAGGGTGCGCTCGACCTCGGCGAGGATGCGGAGATCGCTGGTGATCTGCACTGCGTCGGTGAGCAGGCGGTAATAGGGGGTCCGGTGCTCGGCCGCAGCTTCCGCCGCGGCGGTCAGGATCGTCTTTCGCATCGCGACGAAGAAATCCGCCGGGTCGTTCAAAGCGTCGTCGGCGGGCTGCAGCGCCGCCGCGAATTTCGCGGGCGCCGCACGTTGCTCCGCGGACGCCGCGGAGCGGGACGCATGTTCAGTCAGAAGATCGTCGAGCCAGTTCGGCCCGAACGTCTCGATGTGGAAATTGCCGATCTCCAGCCGGCCCGGCGCGCCGGCGCATTGAAACGCCAGATAGAGCTGTCCCGAGCCAAGTCCGGAGGGGTCAAGCCGGACGATACCGGTCCCGGAAACAGCGCCGCTCTTGGCACGCTCAAAGGTGTGGGTGGCCGTCGCGACGAACTGCCGCTGTCCGTCCGCCGCCTCCAGCAGGATTCCTGCTTCCTCCAGGAAATCCGCGTCGCTCGCGGCGCAATCGTAGCAGATCACGATGTCGATCAGCCCCGCGGGCTCCACATCGAGCCCGTGCAGGATGCGATAGAAGCCGGAGCCGCGCTGCTTCGTCAGGGCGCAGAGCACCTCCGGGCCGCCGGGCTGTTCGATATCCGCGCCAAAAATGTCGGCGGGATGCGCCACCTCGGCTTCCCAGCCGGCTCCGAGCCGGTAGCGGTTCGGCGCATACGCCTGCGGCGCGCCCGGCGAAAGCGGATTCGGGTCGGCGGGGCTCATGGCGCAGCACTAGCCTGTCGGGCGGTATTCCGGAAGAGCGGCGCAGACGCTCCGGATGCAGTTGCTCCGGCTCAGCGGCGGAAGCAGCCGACCACCTCCGTCTCCGCGGAATAGACGAACT
Source organism: uncultured Alphaproteobacteria bacterium (assembly GCA_963846475.1). GTDB lineage: Bacteria > Pseudomonadota > Alphaproteobacteria > Rhizobiales > Afifellaceae > DASWJZ01. Next base: position 3,165,227 of record CAWJVZ010000004.1, read on the forward strand.
GGTCCACCGGCACGACCCGCTCCAGCACATAGCCGCCGTCGACCAGGATGCGCGCGTCGCGGGCAAAGCTGGCGGGATTGCAGGAGATCGCCGCGATGCGCGGCACTTTTGACGCGGCAAGCGCCTCGGCCTGTGCCTTCGCGCCGGCGCGCGGCGGATCGAAGACGACGCCGTCGAAGCCGCCGAGCTCGGCCGCGGCGAGCGGGAAGGCAAAGAGGTCGCGCCGCTCCGTCTCCACGCGCTTCAGCCCGCTGGCGCGGCGAAGCGCCGCTTGCAGGGCGTCGAGCGCCGCCTGGCTGCTCTCCACGGCGCGGACCGGGGCATGGCGCGCCAGCGCCAGGGCAAACGTGCCGACGCCGCAGAAAAGGTCGGCGACGCGCCGCGCTCCGGCAAGGTCCTCGATGGCCAGCGCGGACATGATCGCCTCCGCCTCGGCCGATGCCTGCAGGAACGCACCCGGCGGCGGCACCAGCAAAACGCCCGCGACCTCCACCGCCGGCTCGGCAAGCGTGAGGATCGGCTCGCCGCCGATGGCGAGCCGCGCGACATTCCCCTCCGCCGCCAGCCGAGCCAGTTCCGGCATCGACCGGCTCGACGGCGGCGGCGCGCCGTCCAGGTTCAGATCGAGCCCGCCCCGCGTCAGCAGCGCCGTCACCCGCACGGATTTTCGCGCCGGCACGAGTTTTTGCAGAAGCGCCCGGATGCCGGCGAGGCGATCGGCCAAAGGTTGCGCCAGGACCGGGCATTCCTCGATATCCACCACGCGGTTGGTCAGCCGCTCGTTGTAGCCGAGCAGGAGGTTTTTGCCGGCCCTGAGCGCCGTCAGCACGGCGCGGCGGCGGCTCGAAAGCGCAACGCCGATCGTCTCGGCGACGTCCGCCTCCAGACCCTGCTGCGCCAGCGCGGCGATGACGAAATCGCGCTTCAGCCGCCGGCTCGCCGCGAGCGGCATCATCTGCAGCGCGCAGCCGCCGCAGACGCCGAAATGCCGGCAGGGCGGCGCCGCGCGCTCGCGGTGCGGGGCGATGACCTCGATCATGCGGCCGCGCTCGCCGCTCCGCTCGATGGCGACGCGCTCGCCAGGCAGGGTGAAGGGCACGTAGATGGGCCCATCCGGGCCGCGCGCGATGCCGTCGCCCCGATGGCCGATCGACTCGATGGTGACGATGTCAGCCATACCGGCGTGCCCCAAGCAAAAATTCCTGGTTGCCGTCGCCGCCGGCGACCGGCGAGGGGAGGAGGCCGGCAACACTCCAGCCATGTCGGCCGGCGAGCCAGGCGGCGATGCCCTCGGCCGCTTGCTGCGCCACGGTCAAGTCCCGCACGATGCCGCCCTTGCCGATGAGCGCGCGGCCGACCTCGAATTGCGGCTTGACCAGGAAAATGCCCCAGGCCCCCGGCTCGGCGAGCGCCAGCGCCGCCGGCAGGGCCAGCTTCAGCGAGATGAAGCTGAGGTCGGCGACGACGGCGCCGATGCGGCGGCCGGCGAGATGCGCTGCGGCGAGGTCGCGCGCGTTCAGGCCTTCGTGCAAGGTGAGGCGCGAATCGGCCGCGAGCGCCGCGTCGAGCTGGCGGTGGCCCACCTCGACCGCGACGACATGCGCGGCGCCGCGCTCCAATAACACCTGCGCAAAGCCGCCGGTCGAGGCGCCGAGGTCGAGCGCGTTCAGCCCGCCGGGATCGAAGGCGAAGGCGTCGAGCCCAGCCGCGAGCTTTTGCGCGGCGCGCGAGACGTAGCCCGCTGCCGGGTCGTGCACTTCGAGCTTCTCCGCGGCGCCCACCCGGCGGGCCGGCTTGCCGGCCGGCTCGCCGTCGATCGTCACCGTGCCGCGGAGCACCATGTCGCGCGCCCGCGCCCGGCTCGGCGCGAGCCCCGCAGCGACCAGCGCCTCGTCGAGGCGCATACGCTCCGTTTCGCTCATCCCAGGAAACGGGCGATCAGAAGCAGTAGGCGAGCCCGGCCATGATACTCGCCAGGAAAATGTCGGTCCCGGCATAGGCCCAGCCCGCGCCGGCCGCAAAGAACAGCAGGCCGGTTACCGCGAGCGCGGCCTTGGTCGTGCGGTCGAGCCGGTGGGGAAACATGCGCCTATCCTGCCACAAGCCGCTTCAGCTTGGCCATGGCGGATTCGCGCGCCTCGCCGCGGGCGATCGTGCCGACGAAGCTGCCGTTCTTGTCCAGAAGGATCACCGACGCGGTGTGGTCCATCGTGTAGTCGCCGCCCTCCAGCGGCACTTTTCGGCTGACGATCTTGTAGTCCTTCACCATGGCATGCACCTTCTCCGGCTCGCCGGTGACGCCGACGATCTTTGGCGAGAAGGCGGAGAGGTAGTCGTCCATCGCCGCTTGCGTGTCGCGCTCCGGGTCGACCGTGACGAAGACGACCCGCAGCTTGTCGGCGTCGGGCCCAAGCGCCTCGATCCATTCCCCGGCCTCCATCAGCGTGGTCGGGCAGACGTCCGGGCAGTGGGTGAAGCCGAAGAACAATGCGGACGGCTTGTCGCGGAACAGCGCCTCCGTCACCGGCCCGCCCTTGTGGTCGACCAGGCTGAACGGGCCGCCGAGCGGCGCGCCGGGCGCCATGCCGCCGCCGCTCAGCCCGGCCTGCGCGAGGCCGCCTTGCCGCTCGCTGAAGACGACGACTGTCAAGGCGCCCAGGACGAACAGCGCGACGGCGACGGCGAGCCAAAGGATGAGGCGGATTTTTTTCATCGGCGTTTGGGCCAGGTTCTCACATCAGTGCTGGTGGCCCGAAAGATCCGCCCCGATCGGCGCCACTTCGAGCGGGATCGTCACCGCGCCCGCCTTCTCGAAGACGAGCGTCAGCGGCACGCTGTCGCCTTCCTGCAATGGCGCGGCCAATCCCATCAGCATCAGATGGGTGGCGCCGGGCCGCATCTCCAGCGTGCCGCCGGCGGGAACGGCAAGATCGCCGAGCGGCCGCATCGCCGCGACGCCATTCTCCTCGCTGGTCAAGTGCGGCGCGACTGTCTTCGCCGTCGGGGTCGCGGCGCCGAGCAGGCGGTCGTCCGCGCTGCCGCCGTTCCGCAGCGTGACATAGGCGGCGCCGACGGACGCCCCGGGCGGCGTCGCGCGTGCCCAGGCCGATTTGACGACGATCTCGCCGACCTTGATGTCGTGGCCGCGCGCCATGGAAATGGCGGCCACGGCCGTGAGCGCGACGGCCGCGACGGCGGGCAGCAGGAGGCGCATGTCATTCTCCAGATCCGCCGCGACTATGGCGCTGCGGCGCCCGCGGGCCGATTGGGCAGATGGCCGCGTGCGCTCAATCGTCACAAGCAGAACGGGCTGCGGCAATCGCCAGCCGCCCCGGTTCGCCTGGATAAAGCCCAGTGGAGCCCTATCCTTCTCGAGGCAAATCACGACCTAGGAGGAACATCATGTGGCGCCTGGCTGCTATCGCTGCGCTTGTCTCATGCCCCGCCGTCGCCCTGGCGCAGGACAGCGCGGCTCAATCGAACGCCTCCGCGCCGATCGTCGGCACGGGCGGCAAGGCGGCGGGCAATGTCGAGCTGACGGACACGCCGAACGGCGTGCTGATCGTCGCCACCTTCGAGCCGGGCGCGCTACCCGCCGGCGAGCACGCCATCCACGTTCACGAAAAGGGCGACTGCTCCGACACGGCGAAATTCGAGACGGCGGGCGGCCACTACAACCCGGCCGGGGCGGAGCACGGCTACATGCCGGAGGCCGGGCCGCATGCCGGCGACATGCCCAACATCGTCGCGGTGGATGGCCAAGCGACGAAGGTAAGCCTGTTCAATGACATGGTGCGGTTCAAGGACGGCGAGGCGCCGCTCTTCGACGCTGACGGGTCGGCGCTGGTCGTGCACGCCAATCCCGACGATTATCAGAGCCAGCCCTCCGGCAATGCCGGCGACCGCATCGCCTGCGCCGAGCTGAAAGGCGGGTAGCTTAGGTCAGGCGCGCTGCAGGCCGGCGGCGGGGCGGTCGCGGCCGAGCGCCGCGAAGACGCGCGCCACGATGGCGTTGGCGTCGAGCCCCGCGGCGGCATACATCGCCTCCGGCCTATCGTGCTCGATGAAGCGGTCGGGAAGCACCATCGTGCGCACCGCCATGCCCTCGTCGAGCATGCCCCGCTCGGCAAGCTCGCGCAGCACATGGCTGCCGAAGCCGCCGATCGAGCCCTCTTCGATGGTGATCAGCGCCTCGTGCTGGCGCGCCAGCCGGACGAGGAGGTCGGCGTCGATCGGCTTGGCGAAGCGCGCATCGGCCACGGTCGTCGAGAGGCCGTAGCCTTCCAGCGCCTCCGCCGCCTTCAGCGCCTCGGCGAGGCGCCCGCCGAGCGACAGGAGCGCGATCTTGGTGCCCTCCTTGACGACGCGGCCTTTGCCGATCTCGAGGATCTCGCCGCGCTCGGGCAGCTCCAGCCCGACGCCCTCGCCGCGCGGATAGCGAAAGGCGATCGGGCCCGCATCGTGCGCCGCGGCGGTGCGCACCATGTGGCGGAGCTCCACCTCGTCGGCGGCCGCCATGACGACGAAATTCGGCAGGCAGGCGAGATAGGCGATGTCGAAGCTGCCGGCATGGGTCGGGCCGTCGGCGCCGACCAGGCCGGCGCGGTCGATGGCGAAGCGCACCGGCAGGTTCTGCACGGCGACGTCGTGCACGACCTGGTCGTAGGCGCGCTGCAGGAAGGTCGAGTAGATCGCCGCAAAAGGCTTCATCCCCTCGGTCGCCAGCCCGGCCGCAAAGGTGACGGCATGCTGCTCGGCGATCCCGACGTCGAAGGTGCGCTGCGGGAACGCCTGCTCGAACAGATCCAGGCCGGTGCCTGCCGGCATTGCTGCGGTGATCGCCACGATCCGCTCGTCCTCCTCGGCCTCGCGGATCAGGCTGGTGGCGAAGACCTTCGTATAGGACGGCGCGTTCGGCTTGCTCGCGGCCTGCTCGCCGGTGACGACGTTGAAGCGCGACACGCCGTGGTATTTGTCCTGGGCTTCCTCGGCCGGCGCGTAGCCCTTCCCCTTCTTGGTGACGACGTGGACGAGGATGGGGCCCTCGTCGGCGTCGCGGACATTCCGGAGCACCGGCAGCAGATGGTCGAGGTTGTGGCCGTCGATCGGTCCGACATAATAGAAGCCGAGCTCCTCGAAGAGCGTGCCGCCGGTCCAGAAGCCGCGCGCATATTCCTCCGTCTTCTTCGCCTTCTCGTGGAAGAAGCGCGGCAGCTTGCGCGCCAGCTGCTTGGCGGCCTCGCGAATCGTCAGGTAGGCGCGGCCGGAGACCAGGCGGGCGAGATAGGCGCTCATCGCCCCGGTCGGCGGGGCGATCGACATGTCGTTGTCGTTGAGGACGACGACGAGGCGGGAATGCAGCGCGCCGGCATTGTTCATCGCCTCGTAGGCCATGCCGGCCGACATCGCCCCGTCGCCGATCACGCAGACGACCCGGTTGGAGGCGCCCTTCAGGTCGCGCGCCACCGCCATGCCGAGCCCGGCCGAGACGGAGGTGGAGGAATGGGCGGCGCCGAACGGGTCGTATTCGCTCTCGGCGCGCCTGGTGAAGCCGGAGAGGCCGCCGCCCTGGCGAAGCGTGCGGATGCGGTCGCGCCGGCCGGTCAGGATCTTGTGCGGATAGGACTGGTGGCCGACATCCCAGACCAGCCGGTCCGACGGCGTGTCGAAAACGTAGTGCAGCGCCACGGTAAGCTCGACCACGCCGAGCCCCGCCCCGAGATGGCCGCCGGTCACCGAGACCGCGTCGATCGTCTCGCGGCGCAGCTCGTCGGCAACCTGCTTCAGCTCGCTCGCGTCCAGGCGGCGGAGATCCGCGGGCGCGTGGATGCGGTCGAGGAGGGGCGTGTCTGAGTTCGCCACGATTTCGGCTTTCATCGGAGAGGCACCACCACAACAGATAGGATGCGCGAAGGCACCCCGCGAGCCAGATTGGGCCGGGAAAGCGGTGAGATCAAGGACGCCTTCCGGGTGACGCCGCGTCACTTTGGGCGTAAGACTGCGCCGAGCCGCGTTGGCAGCGAGACTGGCGGAATGCATCGCTTGCCTCGCGCCGACGCTGCCGGTTTGCTGTCGCAACAAGGAGGATGTCATGCGCTTCGCACTGAACACAATATTGCTGGCGGGGGCATTCCTCGTGCTGCCGGCCGTCGCGGCGGCCCAAGAAATGAGCGACGAGGAGATCATCAAGAGCGCCGAGAGCGCCGCGCCCGCCGCCGTGGGGCAGAACGCCACAGTCATCGCCATGGACGACCAGATGAACATGCGCACCGTGCGCGAGGGCACCAACGGCTTCACCTGCATGCCCGACAATCCGCAATCGCCCGGCGCCGACCCGATGTGCTTCGACAAGGGCGGCGTGGCGTGGGCGCAGGCCTGGATGTCCAAGCAGGAGCCGCCGAAAGGCATGGTCGGCATGGCCTATATGCTGGCCGGCGGCTCGGATGCGTCGAATACCGATCCCTATGCCACCGAGCCCGCGGCGGGCGCCGCGTGGGTCGACACCGGCCCGCATATCATGATCTTCAACGCCGGCGAGGCGGCGAACAATTATCCCAAGCAGGCCGATAACCCCGATACGAAGTCGCCGTACGTGATGTGGGCCGGGACGCCCTACGAGCACCTGATGATCCCGGTCGAGTAGGTCGCCGGGCGCCGGCGGAGCCGCATCGCGGCGCCGCCGGCCGCTCAGGCGAGGGCGATCTGGTAGGTCACCCAGGGCGTCTTTTCGGCAATGCGGTCGTAGAAGCCGCGGGCGCGCTGATTGTCGTCCGCGGTGATCCAGCGGACCATGACCCAGCCGCGCCGGCGCGCTTCCGCCACCACGGCCTCGACCAGCGCAGCGGCAACGCCTCGCCCGCGCCAATCCGGCGCGACGAAGAGGTCGTCGAGGAAGCCGCCGGTCGAGGCTGCCAGCGGCCGCGCAAACGGCCGGAAATGGGCGAGCCCGATGCCGCGCCCGGCGCCGTCGAGCGCGATCAGCCCCTCCAGCTCATGAGCAGGATCGTGCAGCCAGGACCACACCCGGTCGCGCATCGCGGCCGTCTGGACGCTTTTGTAGAACTCCGCATAGCCGGCATAGAGCGCATCCCAGTCGGCGCGGTGCCCGTCCGCCAGCCGCACGACTGAGACAGCTGCGTGGCCGGCCGGGCTCAGAGATTCACCCACTTCATACTGGCCTCTGGATAGCGCTCGCCGAGCGCGGCGCCGCGCGGGAACGCTTTGTCGATGCGGCGCAGGTCGTCCTCCGCAAGCCGGATGTCGAGCGCGCCGGCATTCTCCTCCAGCCGCTTCTGGCTGCGCGTCCCGGGGATCGGCACGACGTCCTCGCCCTGCGCCAGCACCCAGGCGAGCGCCACCTGCGCCGGCGTCCCATTCTTTTCGCGCGCGATCTCCTCCACCTTCCGCACCAAGTCGAGGTTCTTGCCAAAATTCTCGCCGGACCAGCGCGGCGAGCTGCGGCGGAAATCGCCCTCCGGCAGATCCTCCGGACGCTGGAACCGGCCGGTCAGAAAGCCGCGGCCGAGCGGCGCATAGGGCACGAAGCCGATCCCGAGCTCCCGGAGGGTCGGCAGGATCTCCTCCTCCGGGTCGCGGCTCCACAGCGAATATTCCGTCTGCAGGGCGGCGATCGGGTGCACCTTGTGGGCGCGGCGGATCGTCTGCGGGGCAGCCTCGGAGAGGCCGAGGTGGCGAACCTTGCCCTGGCGGACCAGCTCGGCCATCGCGCCGACCGTGTCCTCGATCGGCGTCTGCGGGTCGACGCGGTGCTGGTAATAGAGGTCGATCGCGTCGACGCCGAGCCGCTTCAGGCTCGCCTCGCAGGCGCTTCTCACGTAGTCCGGCTTGCCGGAGATGCCGAGCCGCTCGCCGTTCGGCCCACGCACATTGCCGAATTTCGTGGCGATCACGACCTCGTCACGCCGGCCCTGGATCGCGCGCCCGACGAGCTTCTCGTTGTGGCCGGTGCCGTACATGTCGGCCGTGTCGAGGAAATTGACGCCGAGATCGAGCGCCCGCCGGATCGTGGCGATCGATTCCGCCTCGTCGGACTCACCGTAAAATTCCGACATGCCCATGCAGCCGAGGCCGATCGCCGAAACTTTAAGGCCGCCGGTTCCGAGCGTTCGTTGTTCCATTCTGGTCCTTTCGTGACGCTGGCCTGACTGCACGGGAACGTCGGGCTCGGCTTGGCTCGAACGAGCCTGATCTCTGCCGTACATTGGTGGTCGCGGCAGGGATAAAATCCGGATCGGAACTCAGCGCTCGACTAAATGGACGCTCACCGGCCTATGGTCGCTGAGGCTACCCGGGTGAAGGCTCGAAATCCGCTCGTGTATCTCGTGCTCTACGAGACCCCCGTTGGCGGGGACCCGTAACGGACCCGTCCCATTTCCCGCAAGCGCTTGAGTGAACAAGATGTGGTCGAGCAGGATCTCGTCCGGCCGCTCCGGATCGAGGAGATCGTCGAATCGCACAGTCCAGCGCAGATGCGTCGGGAAATCGAATAAAGCGTGGTTCAGGAAGCGCTCTGCGAAAAAGATGTCGCCCTGCAGATTGCCGATCAGGTCGTGGAACAGATATTCCCGTTCGAGCAGCTCCTTTCCCGGCCCGTCATTTACATCGCCGATGACGAAGATGTTCGGCTCCGGCTCCTGCTCGAACCGGCGGTCTATATAATAGCGAACGTCGACCGCCTCGGTGGTGAGCTTGACGCGCGCAATGTGCGATTCCGCCAGGTAGCGGGCAACCGGCTTGAGCTTGGCGTAGGCCTCGAATCCCTCGCCGGGCTTCCGCCTGGGCGGTTTTTTCTTGACCAACTTGCTCTTCAGATGCACGCCGATGATTTCGATGCGCGTCCCTTGCCATTCGAGTACCAGCACCTGCGGATGCCGATAATGGCCGTGCTTGTTCCTGACGTTCGGCAGGAGCACGTCGTTTTCGATCTTCGGGATGGACACCATCCATTTCCCGCCTGCGTGGCTACCCTGCGATTCATCGGCGACGTAGGCCATCCATGTGGCGTTGCCGAGTAGAGTTGGCGCCAGGGTGGCGGTCAGGTCCTTGCGGACCAGGAACCACAGCCATTGTTCTCCGTCGATCCCGTAGAGGGCGTCGTCGTCGACCGGATGGGTGATCAGCTCGTAGTCCGGCAAGTGTTTCGCCACACAGGCGCGCATGTGCGCCGCACCCACCACGCCCTCGCAGATAAACAGCACGTCGGGACCAATTTCGGAGATCAACGTGCCGAGCCCGTCCAGCCTTTCCTTGGCCTCGGCGAGGGTCGGGGCCTTTCCGGTGAAGACCTGTTGCTCGGGCGCGAGCCATCCGAGATCGACCCCAGCCGAATATTCGAGCCACTCGGCATTGAGTGTCGTCAGCTTCAAGCCCGCCATCTCCACCTCCTGCCTTTGTGTGTACTCAGCAACGAAGACTAAGGCAATTTTGCAACTATCAGTACCCGGGGGCCCGCGCCCACTTGCGGCTCCGCCGTCCTGGAGAGCCGTAGGATGACCTCATCCATGTTGAACAGCCGGGATCGAGCTTGTCCACACAAGTGAGCGAATCATAGGGCCGAGCGCGGATGCTCGACGTCTGTCCTTTGCCCGCAGCAGCAGGTCGAGCGGAGGCCCGCCGCGACGTTTTCAGTCCGGTGCCAAGCGCGGATCGCCCGCGGCGAGCCGACCGCCGCCGACCCAGTCGGCGCAGGCACGCGAAAGCTTTTGATCCACTTTGGCGTCGTAGAGCGCAAGGTCCGCTTCGGTGAGCACATCGCGCCAGCGTCCGTTCGTCCCCTTGTGGAAGAAATGCTCCGCCCCGCCGCGGAACATGCTCGTGGCGGGGCCCATCAGGCGTTCGCCGTCTCGCCGCATCGCGCCGAAGCTCGCGGCCTCGACGAGCTCCGGCCAGGCGTCGTCCGGCACGCGAATCTGCAGAAAATCCGCCACCCGCCGCATCTCCGCCGCGGTGTCGGCCTTCAGGTCGTTGTAATGGACGAACAGCACGTTCGGCTTTCGCCGTCGCTGCCACCAAGAGCGCTCGCATTCGAAGAAGGAGAAGAACGGCGCGCCGTCCTCGTGGCCCGGCACCGCCCCCTGGCTGATCCACATCCGGAAGAACTCTGCGGGATCGGCCGGAACGCGTGGATAGGGCCGCCCGATCGCCTCGTCCTCCATGCCGATCCTGTCCATCGTCGCGAGCGCCTCCGGCGTGAAGCCGAGGATGTGGTGATGGTAGGACATGCAGGCGTCGCGCCCGTCGCGGGCGACGTGGATGTATCTCACCTCCTCATGCAGCGGCAGGCCGTCCGCCGCCAGATGGCTCTTCAGCGAGCGTCGATGCGTCTGCGCCTCGATATCGGCGATGACCGCTTCGATAGGAACCGGAAAACGCCGATCGATCCACGGCGAGATTCGCGGGATGGAGCGCGGCTCGGCATCCTGGAAGATCAGCAGCAGCACGATCTGCTGCACCCAGGTCGTGCCGCACTTCGGATAGGTCGCGACGACGATGTCGTCCGGCCGCGGCCGGAAATGCTGCCAGCGGCGGCCGTCGAGGATCCATGTCCGATAATCCCGCCGTGCAGGCTCGACCGGCATTGACAGGCTCCGAAAGGCTCAGCCTAACATGCCGCGCTTCTGCAATCTCGGCGGATCGCATGGCTCGGCGGCCTGGCGACGATGCGCCGATGGAGGCAGAGGCAGCGGGAGACGAGGGGCATGAGCTGGGCTAGGATCGCACGGCGCTTTTCCGTCGTCCCGTTCTCCGAAAATTGAAGAAGGCTAGAGCAGATGAATCGACGATATCGCAGCGATCGATGCCGCGACCTCGATCCTTGCACACCCGGCATCGAGCTTGGCGTGCCGGGCCCCGCGGGCGTTCCGTATTGTTTTCCGGTTGCGTTTGCTGCATTCCGTGAGCGGAGGATGTCGGCAGGGCGGGTCACGGCAGGTCCGGGCCGCACAGCTCGCGGGGGATCGGCGTGACGTCCGCAGAGGCAATCGGCGCACCGGCAGCACAGCGCAGCCCGCTCGCCGGCATGATCGAGCGGCTCCTGCATGGCAGCGGCGCCGCCTGCGAAATCGTGCTGCCGGACGGCGAGACGCTTCGCTTCGGCGAGACCAGTCCGAAATTCCGCGTGACGCTCCACAACACCAAGGCGCTCAGCCGCGGCCTCGACGAGTTGTCGATCGGCCGCGCCTATGTGGAGGGCGATATCGATATCGACGGCGACTTCCTCGCGATGCTTGACCTCCGCTCGCGCCTTTCCGAGAAGACGCCGCTGCTCGCCCGGCTGCAGTTCCTGTGGCAGCTGTTCCTGCGCGCGCCGACGCGCATCAATCGCGACGCCATCGATTTCCACTACACGCTTGGCGACGATTTCTACCTTACCTTCATCGACAACAAATACCGCTTCTACTCGCACGGCATCTTCCACAGCGACGACGAGACGCTGGAGCAGGCCTCCGAGCACAAGCTGGAGACGATGTACCGGGCGCTCGACCTGAAGCCCGGCATGCGCCTTCTCGACATCGGCGGCGGCTGGGGCGGCACCGTCCAGTATTGCGGCGAGCGCGGCGTCCACGTCACCTCGCTGACGATCGCCGAGGACTCGCATCGCTTCCTGCAGAACCTGATCCGCGAGCGCAATCTGCCCTGCGAGGCGTTGCGCCAGGATTTCCTCGAATACAAGCCGGCGCAGCCGTACGACGCCATCGTCATCTACGGCGTCATCGAGCACATCCCCAATTACCGGCGCTTCTGCGAGCGCGCCTGGGACTGCCTGCGGCCCGGCGGGCCGCTCTACATGGACGCCTCCGCCGTGAAGGAGAAATACTCGATCAGCCCGTTCACGCAGACCTACATCTGGCAGGCGGCGCACAGCTTCATGGCGCTGCCCGACATCATCCAGGAATTCCTCCATCACGGGTTCGAGATTCACGACGTGACGCGCGAGACGCGCGACTACGAGCTGACGATGCGGGGCTGGGCCGAGCGCTTCGATGCGGCGCGCGACAAGATCGTCGCCAAATGGGGCGAGCAGACCTACCGCGCCTTCCGCGTCTATCTGTGGGGCGGCTGCCACGCCTTCCACACGGACGTGCTGCAGGCCTACCACATCGTCGTCCGCAAGGGCCGCGACCAGGGTCTGCGCCCGGGATTGCTGCGGCGGACGCGCAATTTCGTCCAGGCACTTCCGTAAAGGCGGCGCGATCGGAGCTTGAACGCCGAACAACCCGGCCGCACGTGCTGGGGAAACTGAGATCAGAGGAGCATGCGTCATGGATCAGTCTGCCGAAACCCGCGCGGCGCGCAGGGTGGATCTTGAGAGCCGGTTGCCGGCGACGCCGGTGGCGCGCACCTTTCCTGAGCAGGCCGCGGAGCCCCGTCACGGCGCAAAAGCCTGCGCGAGCTGCGATCGCGTCGCGATCGGCGTCAACTACAGAAAAGTTTCGCCGATCCGCATCTTCTTCGGTCTGTTCTTCGTCTATGCGCCGATCCTGCTCTTGCCGTTCATCCTGCTCGGCGGGCTGCTGGTCTATGCGCATCTCAGGCTGATGGGAGCGGAAAACCTGCGCACGCTCGGCTCGTTCCTGCCGGCGCGCGAGACGCACCGCTACAGCTACAAGACGCAGATCGTCTATCGCGACATCAACCCGCTGGCGCGCTGGGCGCGCGCGCGCTCCTTCTGGCTCTTCAACTGCACGATGTACTGCCCGTTCAGCGTCGCGTCGCTCGAGTGGACGACCTACCTCACCAAGGTGGTGGAGAACTGGTGGTGCCCGTTCCGCCACGAGCGGAAGCCCCATTACGCCGGCTCCGCCATCGACTACTCGTTCTGGCACATGTCGCGCGACGTCGAAAAGCTTGCGCCGGAGGATCGCAACAACCCGATCTGGAACAAGGACGCGGCGGAGCGCTGAGCGCTGCGTCAGCGGTGCTGTGGGATAATGCGGTCCATGACCGCCAGAAGCAGCGCCGAGATGACGAAGGTGAGGTGGGTGACGATCAGCATGATGAGCTTTTCCGTCGCCACGTCCTCGTAGTTCATGAAGGCCTTGAGGAGGTGGATCGACGAGATCGCCACGATCGACGCCGCCACTTTGATTTTCAGCGACCCCGCGTCGAGCTTGCCCAGCCAGGCGAGCGATTTCTCCGTATCGCCGACGTCGAGCTTGGAAACGAAGTTCTCGTAGCCCGACAGCATCACCATGACGACCAGGCTGGCGACCAGCGTCAGGTCGATCAGCGTCAGCGAAGCGAGGATGAGGTCCACCTCCAGGAGCGACGTGCCGGTCTCGAAGATATGGATCAGCTCGCGGAAGAACTGCACGGCGAACATGATCAGCAGCAGCCCCAGCCCGAAATAGAGCGGCGCCAGCAGCCAGCGCATGGCGAACAGGAGAAGTTCGAATTGCCGTTCCATGATGAGCCGCAGCCTCGCCGGATCGGCCCTCCTCTAGCGCAGGCGGGGCCGCCAAGGAATGGCCTTCGGCAGGCGGCGCGGCCGGCGCCGCCTAGCGCCTCTCGCCTGACGGCATGCAGGTCCGGCACGGCGAAGCGGAGCACCAGCGCGCCGGCCAGTCCCGACAGCATGCGGAACGCGCGAAAACGGGGATGGACGCGCGGTTACTCTCGATTCGTGAGCTGCTCTTTTCGGCGGCCTCGCGACCGAAAGCGCGCCTATTTCGGGTCGAACGGCGCCGTTCCGACCGCCTTCCCGTCCGCGGCGCGGATCTTTTCCACCCGCTCTTCGGCCTGCTTCAGGAGCGCCTCGCAGCGGCCCTTCAGCGCCTCGCCGCGCTCGTAAATGGCGATGGATTCCTCCAGCGGCACGTCGCCGCGCTCCAGCTTGGTGACGATCGCTTCGAGCTCCTTCAGGGCGACCTCGAAGCTGAGGCTCGCCACGTCGGGCAAGGGTTCCGCCAAGATCCGCTCCTCAGGCCTGCATGAGCCGGCGTATATGCGCGGACGCCGAATCCGCCAATCCCTTCAGATCGTAGCCGCCCTCCAGGAGCGCCGCCACGCGGCCGTTTGCCCATCGATCCGCGATGTCCATCAGCTTGCCGGTCGCCCAGTCGAAATCCTCCGCATCCAGGTTGATCTCGGCCAGCGGGTCGCGGCGATGGGCGTCGAAGCCGGCGGAGATGAGGATCAGGTCGGGGCGGAATTCCTCGATCGCCGGCAGGATGCGCTCCTCGAAAGCCTGCTTGAAGCGCGCGGTGCCGTCGCCGGGCGACAGCGGCGCGTTGAAGACGTTGCCGGCGCCGCTCTCCGACAGCGCGCCGGTGCCGGGGAAGAGCGGCATCTGGTGCGTCGAGGCGTAGAGGACCGACGGGTCCGACCAAAAGATCTCCTGCGTGCCGTTGCCGTGGTGGACGTCCCAGTCGATGATGGCGACGCGCTCCATGCCGTGCGCCTGCTGGGCGTGGCGCGCGGCGATGGCCGCGTTGTTGAACAGGCAAAAGCCCATGGCGCGGGCGGTTTCCGCGTGGTGGCCGGGCGGGCGGACCGCCGCGAAGGCGTTCTGCGCCTCGCCCGTGGCGACGGCGTCAACTGCGGCAAGCGCGGCCCCGATGCCCCTCAGCGCCGCCGCCCATGAGCCGGGCGAGGCGACGGTGTCCGGGTCGATCCTCGTCAGCCCCTCCGCCGGGATCGCCCTGCGGATAGCGTCGACATAGGGCTGCGGATGCGCCAGCAGCGCCGCCCCGATGTCGGCGAGCGGCGCCTCGACCCGCCTCAGCGCGGCAAAATCCTGGTGATCCAGCGCCTGATGCAGCGCCCTCAGCCGGTCGGGCCGCTCGGGGTGCCCGGGTGGCGTGCGATGCTCGAGGAAGGCCGCATGGTGGAGGAGGAGGGTGGTCAAGGATGAGCCCGCGCTGTTCGCCAGCATCTGTCGTCCGCGGCGTTGGGCGCGTCAATGGGCAGGTGGTGACGCCACGGCATTCGACAGCGGCGGCGTCCCGTCTCTCCGCCCCAGAGAAGGACGAAAAAATGCTCCTGAGGGAAAAAAGTCCTAGACAAGCCTTCTAGTTTGTGCTAGCTCGCGAAATACCGCTGCTCGACGAGGGACCGGGATGCCTAGGACCGGAGCTTTTCGGGAGCAGTGGGCGGCGCCGCCACGGAGCCTCGGTCAGGAGCCGGGACGGCGTTCCTCAGAAGGGCCCCCCTCGGGAGCAATCCCGGTGCCGGATGTTGCACGGCTAGAGTTCCTGCTTCGGGCGCAAGCACGGGGCGGGACGGGAAGACGATAGGGCGAGTTGGGGAACGTATACCGCCGCGCGGGGCGCCTGGAGGCGCCACTTTTAATTTGCGAGGCGTTCTTCAGGCGCTCCGCTCCCTCCTCAAGCGAGGAGGAAAATGCTCTTTGATAACCTCGGGCCGGGAAGGCCGCGGGACGCGTCCTGCCGTCTTACGTGCGGCCGCTCAGCGGCGGGCGGCGGCGGCCTGGCGCGCCGCGGAGGCGGGGCCGAAGCCGCGCATGTAATGCTTCTCCGGCCGGTAGCGCGGCGCGACGAACAGGCGGACTCGTGTCGGGAGATCTTTGACGATGCTGATGAACGCCATTGTCGTATTCGGTTTTCTGAACCGCTTCCCTCGCTAGCCGAGAACGCCGGCTGCTGTCGGGAGCGGATATAATGAAAATTTGTTTCAAGAAGCTTACCGCCCGTCGGCAGAAGGGTTTCAGAACGGGACGCGGGCTCGCCAGCTGATCGCGGAGCAACCCGGCCAGGGACGGCGTAGGCTCGCCCGCCGTTCTCGCTCCTGGGCTCAGCCGGCCTTTCCCAAGAATTCGACCAGCTTGGCGCGCTCTCCGGGCGCGGCAATGCCCGTATAGGGCTTCATGTTGTTGCCCGGCACCACCGCCTCCGGGTTCTCGATGAACCGGTCGAGATTGGCCGCGTCCCAGACGATGCCGGAGCCGGTCATGGCCGCCGAATAGGCGTATCCGGGCAGCGAGCCGGCCTGCCGGCCGATTACGCCGTGGAGATGCGGCCCGAGGCGGTTGTCGCCCTCCGTCATTGTGTGGCAGGTCCGGCAGGCATTGTTGAAGAGGGTCTGGCCGGCTTCCGAGCCCTCCGCCGGCGGATCCTGCGCCAGCGCAGGGGCGCAGAGCAGGATCAGCATCGAAGCGGCGCGGCGGATTGCGGCGATGTGCGTCATGAAAGCCTCCCGGGTTGAAGGCAGATTACGCCGGCTCGCCGAAGCGCGCCATTCCGGAGTGCTCCGGCAATCTTCAGCCGACCGCCTCTAGGGAAGCGGCTTCGGCAGCGGCGCGGAATGCACCGGCTCCGGCTCGGCCACGGCGCGGAAGCGTTCCGGCGGCGACGCCCAGTCGAAGGGCATCTCCGGGAGCGGCTCGACGCAGGGGGTGAAGAGGCTCTGCCCCTCCTTGTTGCGGAGCTCGAAGACGATGCCCGGCCGCTCCATCTGCGCGCAATCCGGCCAATTCTCGATCGCCACCCAGTCGCTCATCCGCTTCCTCCACCGGCTCGCCGGCCTTCTCCGCGCCGGCTTTTCGCATACTGGCACAGACAAGCTCATTTTTCCATGAACGAGATGAACGCAATCTGAATAAAGCGTCTATTAAGTTTGCGCAGAATTCAACTTTTATTCAGCATAAGTAATGTTCGCATTTAAGCTTTGGAACATTCATATTTCGGCCACACCAGCAACCTCTTTGGCCGGCGCCGCCCCGACGGGGACTTGAGTGGCGGCGCGACCAACAACATGGGAAGAGAACTAGATGCCCGCAACGAGCACGGTGAGTCCTGCCGGTAACGCGATGGTCGACGGAGTCCTCTCCGGGTGGAAGTGGGGCGTCTCCAGCCTCACCTATTCGTTTCCGACCAGCGCCGCCTATTATGGGACGGGCTACGGCTCGGGCGAGCCCTCGAGAGGCTTCGAAGCGCTTAACGCCGCCCAGCAGAACGCCGTCCGCGCGGCGCTCGGCCAGTATTCGGCGGTAGCGAACGTCGCCTTCACGGAGATCGCCGAGACCTCGGCGCGCCCTGCCGATCTCCGTTTCGCCGAATCCGACCTGCCCGGCACCGCCTGGGCCTACATGCCGTCGACCCGAGTTGAGGGCGGCGATTCCTGGTTCAACAATTCCAGGAACTATTACGACGCGCCGGTGAAGGGCAATTACGCCTACACCTCCTTCCTGCATGAGATCGGCCACGCCCTCGGCCTGAAACATCCGCACGAGGCGTCCGGCGCTTTCCCGGCCATGCCGTCGAGCTACAATTCGATGAATTTCACCGTGATGAGCTACCGCTCCTATACGGGCGCCTCATCGACGGCCGGCTACACCAACGAGACCTGGGGCTATGCGCAATCGCTGATGATGGCCGATATCGCCGCGGTGCAGCGCATGTACGGCGCCAATTTCAACACCAACAGCGGCAACACGACCTACACCTGGAGCCCGACGAGCGGCGAGATGTTCGTCAACGGCGCCGGCCAGGGCGCGCCCGGCGGCAACAAGATCTTTCTGACGATCTGGGACGGCGGCGGCACCGACACCTACGATTTTTCCAACTACACGACCAACCTCAACGTCAGCCTGGCGCCGGGCGGCTGGTCGACGGTCTCGTCGGCGCAGCTCGCCAGGCTGCATTACGACGGCTCCAAAGTGGCAGCCGGCAACATCGGCAACGCCCTGCAGTACAATGGCGACGCGCGGTCGCTCATCGAGAACGCCAAGGGCGGCAAGGGCAGCGACAGCCTGGGCGGCAATGCCGCAATCAACACTCTTACCGGCAATGCCGGCAACGACAAGCTCAGCGGCCTGACCGCCAACGACAAGCTCTACGGCGGCGACGGCAGCGACCAGCTGACCGGCGGCGCCGGCAACGACACGCTCGACGGCGGCCGGGGGACGGACACGGCAATCTTCTCCGGCAAGGCAAGCGCCTATTCCTGGAAGAAGAATTCCAACGGCACCTGGACGGTGACCGACAAGAGCTCCGGCAGCCCCGACGGCGCCGACACCCTCGTCGGCGTGGAAGTGCTCAAATTCAGCGACAAGTCGGTGACGATCGGCACCGCCAGCGCCGCAGCGCGCAAGAAGGCGGCGGCGCCCGCCAACGACGAATCCGCGTCGGAGGATTCGCTGCCGCTGCCGGTCGGCTCGGACGCCTTCCATTTCCGCGCCGAGATCTTTCAGCGCCGCCACGAGGCGGCCTCAGCGGAGGGCGGGGCCGGGGAGCTTTGGCACGGGTTCCATCAAGCGCCGGCAGGCGACGGCGGCAACTGGCGTTTCGGCGGCGACGATGCGGAGAATGCCGCCCCAGCCATGGCGCAGGGCTTCGACGCACACCCCCATCACGGAGATTGGTTCGTCTGAGCGGCGGTCACTCGCCGAGCTGCCACGACACCGAGACGTGTGCCTGGAACGTCAGCTCGCCGGCCTCCACCGGCACGGAGGCGTCCGCCGCTATTTCCCGTGCCATGGCGCCCAGCGGCATCGGCTGCGGCCATTGCACCACCGACTCCTCGATGCGGGCGATCGGCCCGAGCGCCAGGCCGGCGGCGTCGGCATAGAGCCTGCCCTTGCGGAGCGCGTCCTCCATGGCGGCGCGGCGCGCCTGGTCTTCCAGCCCGGTCGGCTCGGCGACGGTAAAAGTCGGGCCGGAGATCGAATTGGCGCCGAGCTGGATCACCTTGTCGAGCAGCGCCCCGACCTCGGCAAGCTCGCGGATGCGGATCGTCAGCTCGTTGCGGACGGCATAGCCGACGATTCTCGGCTCGAAGGGCTGCGAGCCGTCATAGTCGCGCGGCGGCTGCGAATAACGGGGCTCGACGGAAAAATTCGCGGTCTGCAGGTCGCGCGGCTCCAGGCCTTCGGCCTTCAGCGCCGCGATGATTCGCGCCATCGCCGCGCTGTTGGCGGCAAGCGCCTCGCCGGCGCTGATCGCTTCGCTGACCACGCCCATGCTGATCACCGCCATATCGGGCCGGCCCTGCACAATCCCCTCGCCCAGCACCGTCAGGCGGCGCTCGCCTGAATCCACCTGTAGCGTCTGCGCGTTCCCGGCGCCGGCGCCGAACGCGCCGGCCAGCGCCAGCACCATCAGAACTGCCCTTATGCGCGTCCTCATGTCGACTTTCCTCATGTGACCGCTTGTGTAGGATTTAAGCGCGATTGCGGCGTTTGCGAGATTCTGCGGCAAACCGAGGCGCAGGCCCCATCTATGCGCATGTGCTCGACGGCGCCTCGCGATCTCCCGGTGAGAGCCCAATACCGTGCCTTGCCCGAGCCCTGCGAACGTCGTAACCCGGAAAGGGGTCCGTAGCTCAATGGTTAGAGCCGACGGCTCATAACCGTCTGGTTGCAGGTTCGAGTCCTGCCGGACCCACCATTTCTTTGCTTTTTTTAGGCTCGTTTCGCTCCGCCCGATCAACTCGCGCAGGGCGGTGGATCGAACTTCACGCTGATCCCTTGTCGGTCCCGCGGAACTCGGCGCGGACGCTTTCGGTGTGCTCGCCGAGGGCCGGCACGGGACTGTAGCTATCGCGCCGCTGCGGGGGTGCGGGATAGGCGACCGGCCCGTGCGGCGTTTGGACGACGATGCGCGAGAGATGCGGGTGTTTTGCCAAACCCGCCATGTCGTTCACAGCGGCGAAAGCGAGATCCGCAGCGAGGAGATCCGCTGCGATTTGGCGGGCCGACAACGCCGAGAAGGCCTGTCCGACGGCTTCGTCCGTCTCCCGCCGGTTCTCTGAGCGCGCGATGTTGGTGGCGAACCGCGCATCGTTCGTAAGTTCCGGCCGCTGAAGCACGCGCTCGCAAAGCACCTGCCATTCACGGTCGCTCTGGATGGAGATGAGGATCGCGTCCCCCTCGCGCGAGCGGAACACGCCGTAGGGGGCGATGGAGGGATGGGCGAGGCCGAGGCGCTGCGGCGGCTTGCCGCCCTCGAACTGCAGGAGCGGCACGGTCAGCCAGTCAGCGGCGGAATCGAACATAGAGATGCGGATGTCTGCCCCGGCGCCTGTCCTGGAGCGGGCGATCAGCGCCTCCAGGATCGCCTCGTAAGCATTGTGACCGGTGGCGATGTCGACGATGGAGATGCCGACCCGAGCTGGCGCCTCCGGCCCGCCGGTGACCGACGCAATGCCGGATTCCGCCTGGATCAAAAGGTCGTAGGCCTTTCGCGACGCGTATGGTCCGCTCTCGCCGTAGCCGGTGATCGAGCAGGCGATGAGCGCCGGGTTGATCGCCGCGAGCCGCTCCGGCGGAAAGCCGAGTTTTGGCAGCGCGCCCGGTTTGAGGTTCTGCACCAGCACGTCGGCTTTGGCGAGGAGCGCCTCAAGCAGCGTCTTGTCTTCGGGCCGGCGCAGGTCGAGGACGACGGATTCCTTGCCGCGATTGAGCCAGACGAAATAGGCGCTCTCGCCGCGGGCGAGGTTGTCGTAGAAGCGGGCGAAATCGCCCTCAGGCCGCTCGATCTTGATGACGCGGGCGCCCGCATCGGCAAGGCGGCAGGTGCAGAGCGGCGCCGCGACCGCCTGCTCGAGCGCGATGACCAGGAGCCCTTCGAGCGGGCGCGCCATCAGCTCTTCCAGGAGAGAAGGTCCAGCAGCTCGCCGACGTCGCCGAGCGTCTCGATCGCCCAGACCGCGCCGAAGATCCGGGCGAGGCGATCTTCGTTCAGGAGTCCGGCCGCGCAGTCGCCGAATTTGCCTTCGAGCTCCGCGTCGGAGAGCGGATTGTGCGGGCTGCCGCGATAGTTCTCGTCGGCCCAGCGGGTGATCGTGCGGCCGTCTTTGGTCCGGACGTCGATGCGCGAGCGGATCCGGTCCCAGCCCATCGCCTCGATCTCCGGGTCGAATTCCGTCTCGATGCGCTCCTGCATCGCCTGGCATTCGGCGGAGGAGACGAATTGGTCGGTGAATTCGGCCTTGCCGGCGCGGCCGCGCCGGATGATGGCGGAGAGCAGGAAGGCGAAGGAGAATTTCCCCTCAAGCTCGGTGCGGGCGATCGGGAAGCGGATCGGCCCGAGCACGTTGCAGCCGGCCCTGAGCCGGACGGATACGATGTCTTCGGGAGCTAAGCCGTTCTCCTCCATCAGGAAGCGCATCGCGTCCATGCTGGGGTGCGTGAGCACGCCCGAGGGGTAGGGTTTGATGGAGACGCCGGGGCTCTCCATCGTGAAGGGGGCGCCGAAGCGGTCGCGGACGAGCGCCGGCTCGCCGCCTGGCCCGGCGACGGCGAGGTAGCCCCAGCGCCCGTCCAAGGCCTCGCTGTTGGCGGAAAAGCCCTCGCGCGCCAGCAGCGCCGCATCCACGCCGTTCTGCGCCGCACGGCCGACATGCAATGGCTTGGTCATGCTGCCGAAATTGGCGCGGATGCCGGAGGCCATGGAGGCGGCGATGCCGATCGCCTGGGCGGTGCAGGCCGCGTCCAGGCGGAGGAGCTTGGCCGCGGTGGCCGCCGCCGCGAAGGTGCCGATCGTGCCGGAGGTGTGGAAGCCGCGCATGTAATGGTCCGGGTCGATCGCCTCGGCGATCTTGCAGCCCACCTCGAAGCCGGCGTTGAAGGCGGTCAGGAATTCTGGCCCATCGACCGGCCTGCCGCGCTCGCCGGCGAGAAGGTCGGACACCGCGAGCGCCGCAGCGAGCGGCGGCACCGTCGGGTGCATCAGGAGACCGTAGGGGCGGCCAGGGCCCTCGGCGAGCTGGGTGTCGTCCCAGTCCATCGCGTGGCCGGCGGTGCCGTTCCACAGCGCCGCCGCGGGCGCGGGGAGGCGCGCCGCCGCGTCGCCGACGAGGCGGGCATCCGGCGCGCCGCCGATGCGGGCGATGTGCCGGGCGAGGGGAGCCATGCCGGGCTGCTCGGAGCCGGCCAGCATCACAGCCAGCCCGTCCAGGATGCAGCGGCGGCTGACGCGCAGCACTTCGGGCGTAAGGTCTTGGAATTGCAGGGCCGGGACGAAACGGGCGACCGCCGCCGTCAGGCCGGAAAGGTCGGGGTTTCGGTCCATTCAGAGGCGTCCATGTTCAAGATGAGAGGGCGCCGGCAAGGTCCGGACGCCGTTCAGTTTTCTGAAAAAATCCTCGATGCCGAACAAGGCCCGAACAAGCGATGCTCTACAACGAGCAACGGCCGAACCGACGAAGAACAGCCGTCCTCGCGGCGTGTGTTCGGCTCCGCGGAAAATCCTCATGGCCGTGCATCCTGTCGCTCGCGCCCCGTCGAACCGCTCAGTAGGAGCGCGGCATTCCCAAGACATGCTCGCCGAGATAGGCGAGGATGAGGTTGGTCGAGATCGGCGCCACCTGGTAGAGCCGCGTCTCGCGGAATTTTCTTTCCACGTCGTATTCCTCGGCGAAGCCGAAGCCGCCATGCGTCTGCAGGCAGGTGTCGGCCGCATGCCACGATGCTTCGGAGGCCAGGAGCTTCGCCATGTTCGCCTCCGCCCCGCAGGCCACGCCGCTCTCGTAGAGCTCGGCGGCGCGGTAGACCATGAGGCGCGCCGCCTGCGATTCCGCGTAGGCCCGCGCGATGGGGAACTGGACGCCCTGGTTCTGGCCGATGGGGCGGCCGAAGACAACGCGGCCATTGGCGTAGTCGCGCGCCTTCTCGATGAACCAGCGGCAATCCCCCACGCATTCCGCGGCGATGAGGATGCGCTCGGCATTCATGCCGTCGAGGATGTAGCGAAAGCCGCGCCCCTCCTCGCCCAGCAGGTTCTCCGCCGGGATTTTTAGATCGTCGAAGAACACCTCGGTGGTAGCGTGGTTGATCATGGCGCGGATCGGGCGGATCTCCATGCCGCGGCCGAGCGCCTCGCGCATGTCGACCAGGAAGACGGAGAGGCCGTCGCTCTTCTTCGTCTGCTCCTGCGGCGTGGTGCGTGCGAGGAGCAGCATGAGGTCGGAATGCTCGGCCCGCGACGTCCAGATTTTTTGGCCGTTGACGACATAGAATTCGCCGCGCCGTTCGGCGCTGGTGCGGATGGAGGTCGTGTCCGTCCCCGCGGTCGGCTCGGTTACGCCAAAAGCCTGCAGGCGGAGCGTGCCCGCGGCGATGCCGGGCAGGAACCGCGATTTCTGCCCGGCGCTCCCGTGCCGGAGCACCGTGCCCATCGTGTACATCTGCGCATGCAGCGCCGCCGCATTGCCGCCGCTCGCATGCACCTCCTCCAGGATGGCGGCCGCCACCGTCAGGCCGAGGCCGCTGCCGCCGAATTCTTCCGGGATGAGGACGCCGAGATAGCCGGCTTCCGTCATCGCCTGCACGAACTCGGTGGGATAGGCGCGGCGGCGGTCGAGGTCGCGCCAGTATTCTCCAGGAAAGCGCCGGCAGAGCTCGGCCACGGAGGCGCGG
The DNA here is from genome assembly GCA_963846475.1 of uncultured Alphaproteobacteria bacterium. Taxonomy (GTDB): domain Bacteria; phylum Pseudomonadota; class Alphaproteobacteria; order Rhizobiales; family Afifellaceae; genus DASWJZ01. The sequence continues at coordinate 3,188,562 of CAWJVZ010000004.1, forward strand.
ATCTGCTCGACCGTCGCCTGGTCGACCGAAGCATGCTCGACCGCCTGGCTCTTCATGTCACGCCTCGCTCATTGTCTGACCGGCAAACTCGGCTTCGGAAGTCTGGATGGGGAGTAGCGGGGACAACAACCTGTGAACAGTGGGGATTGCGCGCGGAGCGGAACGCCAGGGCTTTCCTCATGAGCGGATCACAGACCGGGCTCAAGCTCATCCATGATGCGGCCAACTGGGCAGGCCCGATGGCTACCTCCTGGGCTCATAGCGCATCGCCACCGCCCCCGAGGCGAACTCCAGCCGGCCCGCGAGCTTCAAGTCGATAGGCTTCGATAACCCGGCGAACAATGTCGGCCCGTGGCCCGCCAGCCTGGGGTGCACGACGATCTGGTACTCGTCGATCAATCCAAGCTCCGCCAGCGCCAGCGGGAGCTTCACGCCTCCCACGAACAGCCCCTTGCCCGGCTCGCTTTTCAGCTGCTGAACGGCCTCTCCCAAATCGCCGCGCACGAGCTGCGCGTTCCAATCGACGTGGGTGAGGGTGCTCGACACGACATACTTCCTTGCCGCGTCGATCGTCCGGGCGAAGGGTTCCATCCAATCGGCCATCCAATCAGGCCTCACTCCCGTCCGCGCCGGCTGCCGCCACGCTGCCTCCATCATTTCGTAGGTTACCCGGCCAAAGAGGAGGGCATCGGCCTGCGCGATGTTCTCGGCCGCATGACGATGCAAGTCTTCGTCCGCGATCATTGCGCGATGATCGCAGCACCCATCCAATGTGACGTTGATGGAATACCGAAGCGGTCGCATGAGTAAGCGTACCACCGATTGAGGTTAGATTGAACTTTTCTCATGGACGCTTGGAGCTGAAGCACCCCGCATTTATGGCTGTTGATGCTCCTGCACGGTTCGGCTGGGCCCCCGTATGGCTCTCCAAGGTACCTGCGTGGCAGGGGCAGGCTTAGCCGCTGAAGGAAGCCCCGGCCTCGGTCAGGGCTTTCTTGTTGCCTTCGTAGCTCTAAAACGACATCCTTAGTGACTGGAGGACCTCATGGCTGAAAAATACGATCTGGTCTATCCAACCAACAAGGGCGACAAGCGGTATGTCCGCCGGGATGACTCCGGCCGGCTTGTAGAACCCGATTTCGTCATCCGCCGAAAGGACGGCACGACCGTGGTTGGTGAGGTCAAAACCTACAAAGATAGAGCTGCACGGGTCAGGCGTGCGCTAGCGTCTGCCAGCAAGAAAACGGGTGAGTTCGGGCCGAAGCGAAAATAAGCCGTGCCGAGGAACGATCGGGAAGTCTTTGACCTCCTTACCAGCGATCCCAATACGATCTGGGCGGATCGATTTCATCACTTATGCTCTGTTTGCGGACGATAAAAGGAGTGGATCAAGCATTGGGAGAGTCAGCACACCACTCAGCCAACCGAATCTGATCTTGAGCAGTGGATCTCCCCCCATTACTTTGACCGCCTCAGAGAACGCGCCGTCAGCTTCATGGACGCCGCCGCCCACGAGTACGTGGCCGAAGAGACTGCCGAATTTGAAAAGAATGTTCTTCACGCCGCAATTGTGAGGGAGGTGCGGGCGGCATCGAATATTTGGCGCCAGCTCGGCCTCGCCCTCCTTACCTCGATCCTTGCTCCTGTGCTACTCGGCGCTATCATTCTGTTTGGCCTTACCTACGACGAGTGGTTTCCCACGATACGAGACATAATCGGTCAGTAGTCCTCCTGAGATCCTCCTCTGGAATTTCGGAGAGGCCGACCAACGACCTGTCAAGACGCCGTTGCCGGCCCACGCAGACGGCCCGAGCTTTTAGTTTTGGCAACCAGGTTGCCAATTAGCTTACCGATGAAACGAGAGGGGACGTGCCGGTACCCGGGGCCGGCGGCTCCAAGCCCGCCTCCTCATGTGAGGATCCATGTGAGGAGGAGGGAGCGCGAGTGCGCGCATGCTCGTGCCTCAGTCCTACCTACTCATTGCCCTATGGACAGAGCTTGAGCCACAAGGGAGACGGCCGTGAGTGAACTCCGCTATCCGAACGAAAGCCGAAAATATCGCGAAGCGCGCGACGCGCTTCTGAAGGACGAGCAGGAACTCGTCAAAAAAGTGAAAGTCGTGGCGGAGAAGCGCCGGAGGCTTCCGCCCGGCGGCGCGCTCAAGGAGGACTACGTCTTTCAGTGGGCGAACGAGGGGAAGGTCGGAGAGCGCGTAAAGTTCTCCGAGCTGTTCGGCGACAAGACCACGCTCATCCTCTACTCGTGGATGTTCGGTCCGAGCTGGGACAAGCCCTGTCCGTCCTGCACGTCGCTGATGGATGGATTCGACCGGACCTCTTATCAGGTCAGCCAGGACGCCGCCTTCGCCGGCATCGCCAAGGCGCCGCCCGAAAAGATCAATGCGTGGGCGAAGGAGCGCGGCTGGTCGGAGATCGCGCTCTTGTCCGGCTACGGGTCGCCTTTTCAGGCGGACTACAAGTGCCAGGACCCCGCCAACGACGATCTGCAATGGCCGGTGATGCATGTGTTCCGAAAGCAGGACGGGAAGATTTTTCATTTCTGGGCGACCGAGTTGCCGGGCAATCACGTCGATACCGTGTGGCCGTACTGGAACCTGATGGATTTTACGCCGGAGGGCCGGCCGGACCGTTCGACGCCGCCGCAAAAATTCAGGTCGAAGTTTCTGGAGGAGCACTACCCGGACTAGGAACAGGGCGTCGGGGTCAACGGCGGTCACTCCCCTCTCCGAGCTTCGGCTGGGCATCGTCCGGGTGTTGCGGGGCGTGCTCGAGCGCCACAAATGCCTCAGCCCTTGTCCAGGCTGGCGAGCAGGCGGTGCTTGGCGCGCTCGACGTGGCGCCAGCAGGCGGCGTGCGCGCGTTCCACGTCGCCGGCCGCAAGCGCATCGACGATCTCGGCGTGCTCGCGATTGGAAACCGCCAGTCCGCCGCCCTGGACAAGGCTGCGCGCGCGGAAAAGGTGAAGCTTTTTCACGAACGCCCGGTATTCGGTGGCAAGCGTCGCGTTGCCCGCTTTCTCCACGATGAAAGTGTGGAAAGCGAGGTTGAGCGGATAGTAGGAGTCGAAATCGCGCGTCTCGGCCACGGCCTCCATTTCGGCCACCGCTTTCTTAAGGTGGTCGAGCATCTGGTCGTCCATACGGGCGGCGAGGAGCCGGCCCGCCAGGCCGAACAGAGCGGAGCGAAGGTCGTAGATCTCCAGCGCCTCTTCCACAGTGAGCCGGCGGATGAAGACGCCGCGGTTGCGGACAACCTCGACGAGCCCTCTGCCTTCGAGGCTGCGGGTCGCCTCGCGGATCGGACCCCGGCTGGTGCCGAACCGCTTGGCGAGCTGGATCTCGTTGATCCTGTCGCCGGGCGGCAGCTCGCCGGAGAGGATCAGGCCCTCGATCTCGCGCTCCAGCACGGTCGTGAGCGAGACGGTTTGCAGGATCCTGAGGTGATCCGCTGTCCCATTGGCCTGCTCCATCGTGCTCCGTCCTCCTCGAAGGCCCGAACTCAGGCCGCGATCCCCTGCAAGATGCCTTCTACCATTGCAGCCTGGTCGCCCGTGCCGCGAATATCGGGCGTGCGCGTCCGCGGATCGGCGAGCGCCCGGTCGATACCGCGACCGCATCAGCCTGGACGCCTCGGCGGCCTGCGGAAGCTGCCGGCGCTGCCCGAGCCACTCGATCAGCATGCGGGTCGATTCGATCATGGCATAAGGGTTCGCCTTGCCGCTGCCGGCGATGTCGGGGGCGGAGCCGTGCGTCGCCTGGGCCATGGCGATGTCGCCGCGGCCTATGCAGAGGCCCGGAGCCATGCCGAGCCCGCCGACCAGGCCCGCCGCCTCGTCGGTCAGGATGTCGCCGAACATGTTGGTGGTGACGATCGTGTCAAAGCTCTGCGGGTCGCGGATCAGCCGCATCGCCATCGTGTCGACGATGACCTCGTTCACCTCGACGTCGGGGAATTCCTTGGCGGCGCGCTTGCATTCCTCGACGAACATGCCGCAGCCGAGCTTGAACACCGTATCCTTGTGGACGATGGTCAGCCTCTTGCGGCGTGACTGCGCGATGTGCAGCGCGGCCTCCGCCACCTTGCGGCTTCCCTCCCGCGTGATGACGCGGACGGAGATCGTCACGTCGTGGGTCGGCCGGAACTCGCCGCAGCCGGCGACCACGTTGCGGTCGGGCTGAAAGCCCTCGTTGTTCTCGCGCACGATGACGAGGTCGACGTCGTCGTAGATGCAGCCGATGTCCGGATAGGAGCGGGTCGGCCGCACATTGGCGAACAGGTCGAAGCTCTTGCGCAGGATCGGGTGCGGATTGAGCGCCTCCGGCACTTTTGGGTAGTCGCGGTGGCCGATCGGCCCGAGGATCCAGCCGTCCAGCGTGGCGAGCGTCTCCAGCGTGCCGGCCGGCATGGTGTGGCCGACCTCGTCGAGCGCCTTGCGGCCGATCGGCAAGGGCCGCCAGTCGATCTCCAGCCCGGCCTTCTCCGCGGCCGCGGAAGCGATTTTTACGGAAGCCGGAACGATCTCGTGGCCGATGTCGTCGCCTTCGAGGATGCCGAGTTTTAGATGCGCATTCGACGTCAACGAGGGTCTCCTCTGCCGCGCCTCGGTCCCGAAATCGCATTGAGTGTCACAAAGCGCCCGCGGCCAGGTTCCTCACCCGCGGAGCGGGGGAGGGGGACCGCCGAAGGCGGTGGAGGGGGCGAATGCCGGCCGCCGCGCTTGAACTTGCCCCCTCCACCATGCTTCGCATGGTCCCCCTCCCCCGTCGCCCGCGACGGGGGAGGAACTAAGCAGCGAGTCAGGCCTCGACGCATACCCAGCCTATCACTCATCGCATTGTGGCCGCGCGCCCGGCCTGCTGCGGAACGGAAGCGCGGGCGACGTCGCCGGCGTCCGAAAACTCCGGCAGGCGCCACGCCGTCTCCATCAGCCGGCGCGAGGCCTCTTCGCCGATCACCAGCGCCGCCTGGCGGAGGAATTTCGTCTCCAGCTGCGCGTTGCTGAGCGGCCGGTCATGGCTGCCGATGGCATGCTCGATGCGCTTCTCGAATTTGCGGCCGTCATCCAAGGTCACCACGATGGAGACCGCATCCTCGGCGCAAGCGGGATCCGTTTGGGCGCGCACGGCGCGACGGAGCGCGATCAGCGCCGGGTCGTTCACCGCCTCGTCGGTAAAGGCGGTGGGCGAGCCGTCGGCGCGCAGGAGCGCCGCGGCGGCGGCGTGAAAAACGCTGAATTTTCCCTCCAGGCCGGTCTTCGGCTCGGTCTTGCCGGTCAGCTCCAGGACGAGCGGATGGGTGCGGAGCTCGACAGAGGCAATGCGCTCGACTTCTGGGCCGATCTCCTCGCGGAGCTCCATGCAGCCCTCGATGGTCGGATGGATGACGATGCCGCAGGCGAACGGCTTGTAGGAATTCAGCCCGGCCTCCCAGCGCATGCCGAGGTCGCCAAGAATCTCGTCGAAATCCTGCTTGTTGGACAGCACATGGGCGAAGCCGCGCGGCGCCTCGATGCCGCGCTCCGAGGAGTCGAAGCCGGCCTCCGCCAGGAACGCCGACATGGCGCCGTTCTGTGCCGCCCGGCCGGGATGAAAGCTCTTTGTCATCGTGCCGAACATCTCGCGAAGCCCGGAGGACTGCGTCGCCGCGAGGCCGAACGCCCAGGCGAGCTGTCGCTCGCCGAGGCCGATGAGCTTGCCGATCGCCGCAGCCGCGCCGAAAACCCCGGCCGTCCCGGTGATGTGCCAGCCGCGGTCGTAATGGTCGGGATAGACGGCGTTGCCGATGCGGCACTCCACCTCCACGCCGACGATCAGCGCCTCCAGCAGCGCCGCCCCGGAAGCGGGCCGCAGCTCGGCGACGGCGAGCAGCGCCGAGGCGACCGGGCCGGCCGGATGGATGATCGTCTTCAGGTGCGTGTCGTCGTAATCGAGCACGTGCGAGGAGATGCCGTTCACCAGCGCGGCGTGCAGGGCGTCGAGCCGCTCGCCGCGGCCGATCACCGTCGCGGCCGCCGGCCCGGAAAAGGGCTTTGCCGCGGCAAGCACCCGGTCGACCGTCTCGTGACTCGCGCCGCCGACCGCGCAGCCCAGCCAGTTGAAGAAGGTGCGCACGCCCTCGCGCCGGACGTCTTCGGGGATATCGTCGAGCCGGCATGCCTTGACCCAGGCGGCGAGCTCGCGCGTCACGTTCGGGGCTGCGGCCATGTCCTCTCCTAAAGCAGTCCGCGGGCAATGCCGCCGTCGACGTTCACAGCCTGGCCGGTCACATAGCTGGCGAGCGGGCTTGCCAGCCAGGTCACCATCACCGCGACCTCATCCGGCTCGGCGAAGCGGCCGAGCGGTATATCCCTGGAAAATTCCGCCAATATCTCGGCGGGCGAGACGTTGCGCTCCGCCGCCATCTTGTCGGCGCGGTTGGTCCACAGGGGCGTCAGCGTCCGTCCCGGCCCGACGCAATTGACGCGGATTCCGTCGGGAGCGAACTCGCCGGCGAGCGTCTTCACCAGGCCGAGGAGGCCGGCCTTGTGGACGTTCGAAACGATCTGGTGGGCGTAGGGCATCTTTGCCGACGCCGCGCCGAGCACCACCACGGCGGGCGAGCGGCCGCGCTTCAGGAAGGGCAGCATGGCGCGGATGGCGCGGACCGTGGACAGGATGTTGAAGCTGTAATTGTTCAGCCAATCCTCGTCGGACAGGTCGGCGAAGGCCGAGCGGATGCTGCCGCCGACCGCCGTGACCAGAACGTCGAGCGCGTCCCACCGCGCCGCGATCTCTGCGGCGATGCGGTCCGGCGCATCGGCCTCCGTGATGTCGGCGGCCAGCGTCGCCGGCTCGTGGCCGGTCTCCTGGCGGATCGCATCGGCGGCCTTGGCAAGGTTCCCGGCGCCGCGCGAGACCAGCAGCAGCTCGGCGCCTTCGCCTGCCATCTGGCGCGCCGCGGCGAGGCCGATGCCGTAGCTGCCGCCGACGATCAGGGTGCGGCGCCCGCTAAATTGCAGGTCCATGCCGAAAACCCAGGATTTTGCGGAACAGAGCGAAGACGAGGAGGATGGTGGAGGAGACGACGGCGATCCGCATGACGTGGAAGGCCGTGACGATCTGCGCGTCGATGTCCATCGCCTGCGCGGTGATGACCATTTCCGTCACGGCGGCCGGCGCCAGCGCCAGAAAACTCGTCGTGTAGGGCAGGCCGGACGTGGCGGCGAGCAAGGCTGCGCCGCCGGCGGCGGCCGCCACCATGAAAAGCGAGACGGCGAGCCCGGAGAGCGCCACGCGCGGCAGGCGGGCAATCACCTCGCGGCGGAAGCGGCAGCCGAGCCAGATGCCGATGACGATCTGCGCGGCGACGATCAGCAGCCACGGGACGTCGACGAGGAGAAGGCCGGATGCTCCGAGCACGGTGCCGAGGAAGATCGGCCCGACCAGCCAGGGATTGGGAAACGGCGTGCGGCGGAACAGCAGCGCCGTCGCATAGGCGAGGGCAAGGCTCAGCGCCAGGAGGAAAAGATTGTCGGAGGCGGCCGCGCCGGCGTCGGCGGCGGCGCCGTGGCTGCCGAACGCGAAGACGAGGAACGGCACCGTGCTGACCACGGTGGCCACCCGGATCGCATGGGTGACGGAGACCGCGACGGGGTCGCCGCCGCGCTGCTCAGCCACCACCGCCATGTCGGCCATACCGCCCGCCGCTGTGGCGAAGAAGGCGGTGTCGCGGTCGATGCCGGCGAGCGCGGCGTGCAGCAGCGCCGCGATGGCGGTGAGCACGATGACGAAGAGGGTCGCCACCGCCATATGCGGGAGGAGAGAGAGCGCCGTGGCGAGCACGGCCGGCGTGAAGCGCATGCCGACGGCGAGCCCGATGGCGACCTGGCCGAGCTCGCGCCCCATCGGCACGAAGTCCATCCGATAGCCGAGGAGCGAAGCCGCCCCGACGGCAAACAGCGGGCCGAGCATCCACGGCAGCGGCATCCGGATCACGCCGGCCAGCGCGCCGGCGGCGATCGCCAGCAACAGCGTCAGCGCGATGCGGAGGAGGTCGCGCCGTCCCCCTCCCCCTTGTGGGGAGGGGCTAGGGGAGGGGTCGTCGATGCCGAGATCTACGCCCGAGGGCCCCTCACCCAGCCGCTTCGCGGCTACCCTCTCCCCACAAGGGGGCGAGGGTCGGGAGCCTAGTCCGCTCGCCTGGTCGCCAAGCTGCGCCATTTCTGCGATCTCAGCTGCGGGAAAGCGCTGCGGTCAGGCGGGAGATAGAGCCGAGGCTCTCCAGGTCGCGGACCATCGCCACGACGTCTTCGGCCCGGTCTTTGTCCCAGCGCGCATATTTCGCGCATTCGCGGAATTTTTCCGCGACGTCGTCAAAACTCATCGGCTGATCGGGGCTGCCCTTGCCGAAATCCGCCATGCCGGAGACGCGCCTTCCGTCGGCGAGCTCGATGTCGATGTAGGTGGTCATCTTGTGGTAGCCGGCGGCCTCGGCGCGCTCGTCGACGACGAAATCCACTTTTTCGATCATCTGCTGCACGTCGGGCCGGAGCACGATTTCGTCGGTGAATTCGTTCAGCCCGGCGCGGCGCTCCAGGAGCAGGATGGCCATGCAGAATTCCATGGAGAATTTCGCCTGCAGCTCGTTTCGCGGCCGGTGGTGGATCAGCGCGTTCGGCATGTTGGAATTGGTTCCGACGCGAACGCGGACGACCTGGTCGGGGCGGATGTTTTCGGCGCGGATGAGCCGCAGCATCTCCGTCATGCCGGGATGCGTAAGCGAGCCGGACGGGTGCGGCTTGATGGAGATGCCGGGCGAAGCAAAGGTCCAGGGCGCGCCGAGTTTTCCCACGATGGCCGCCTCGTCGTAGCCGCCGCCGGCCGCGGCGAAGAAGCCGCGCGGCGCCTCCAGAATCGTGTCGGCGGCCGTCCAGCCGAGCGCGGCGAAATCGGCGGCGACGACGCCGCTCTCCGAGGCGCGGCCGGCGTGGAACGGCTTGGTCATGGTCCCAAAGTTCTCGCGAAGCCCGGCCGACTGGCTGCCGGCGATCGAGAGCGCGCGTGCGGTGGCGTCGTCGTCGAGGTCCATCAGCTTGGCGGCGGCAGCAGCCGCGGCGAACGTTCCGCAGGTGGCGGTGGCATGAAAGCCGGTCTGGTAATGGCGCGGATCGATCGCCTCGGCGATCTTGCACTCGACCTCGACGCCGAGATGGTAGGCGAGCATGACGTCGCGCCCGCTCTTGTCCAGCGCCTCGCCGACGGCCAGCGCGGCGGGAAGCGCCGGCGCGGTCGGGTGGGTGAGCAGGCCGTAGACGCGGTCGGCGGCGACGGCGAGCTGCGTGTCGTCGTAGTCATCGGCATGGATGGCGACGCCGTTGGCGAACGCCGCAAAGCGCGGCGCGATTTTGATCGCCGAGCCGATAATCGTCGCCGGGCCCGGCGCAAGCTTCAGGCTCTCCAGGTGGCGGCGGACCAGCTCGCCGCTCCGCGCCACCGAGCCCGCGAGCGCCAGGCCGAGCCCGTCGAGGATCGACTTCTTGCCGAGCGCGATCACCTCGTCGGGAAGGTCGCCGTAGCGCGCGCCGCGGACGAATTCCACGACGTGCCGCGTCGTTTTGGTGCGGGCCGGGGCGGGCGATGGAGCTACGGGCGAGTTCATTCGTTCTCCACTGAACGGCAGCGGCCCGAGCGGGCGCGGGGCGCCGCGACGCGGAGCGCCGCGACCCACCTTTGCTTAGGGGGCGTGGCTGCGGATTGTCAACAAACCAGCCGGCGCTGCCTTGAGAGCGCTAGCGCAAAGTGTTGACACTCCGTTCGGCTGCTTCGTATGGAACGGGAACGTATCTTGCGCACCCGGAGCAAAGAAGCCGGGGGTTGCCAACGAAAGGGAGGACAGAATGACAAGATTCTCTACGCGGCGCGGTGCTTTGCAGCTGACCGCGGCGGTGGTCGCCGCGCTGACCATCGGAGCGGCGCTTCCGTCGGCGCTACGGGCGCAGGACGACTATCCCAGCCGGCCGATCAACGTGATCGTCCCCTTCGCCACCGGCGGCTACAACGACCGCCTGGCGCGCGCCTTCGCGCCCTATCTCGAAAAGGAGCTGGGGCAGCCGCTCAACATCATCAACCAGGAGGGCGCCGGCGCCCAGCTCGGACATACCTATGCGCTGCAGCAGGCGAACGACGGCTATACCGTCATGCTGACCTCGGCGTCGCCGTACATTCCGCTGTCGATCTACCTGCAGCAGGCGCCCTACAAGCTCGAAGACTTCACCATGATCAACCTGCCGTCGCGGGATTACACGCTCGCGGCGACCACCCCCGACAGCGACATCGGCTCCATGCAGGACCTGATCGACCGCCTCAAGGCGGACCCGTCGAGCGTCTCCATCGGCGTGCAGCCGGCCTCGGCGGATTACGCCAACCTGATCCTGACGCTGCGGGCGGCCGGGATCGATCCGAGCGCGGTGCGCATCGTCACCTATGACGGCGGCGGCCCGGCGCGCAACGCGACGGCCGGCGGCCAGGTCGACGTCGGCTTCGTCGGCGCCGAGGGCTTTTTGCCGCTGAAGGACAAGATCAAGCCGCTGGCCATGTACGCGGCGGAGGCGCCGGAATGGTGGCCGGATGCGCCGCTTATCGGGACCACCGGTGTCCAGACGGACTTCGTCGAAGGCTCGCAGCGCGGCTGGGCGGTCTCCACCAAGCTGAAGGAGGAGCAGCCGGAGATCTACGCCAAGCTCAGGGACGCGATCGAGCGCGCCTCGAAGAACCCGGAGGCGATCGAGGCGCTCAAGAAGCAGGAGCTGTCGACGACCTGGTACGGGGAGGAGGCCTCGCAGGAAGCGTATCTCGCCAACGCCAAGAAGATGGAGCAATATTCCGATCTTCTGAAGGAGTAGGATGCTTTCCCAGGGCGGCTCTGCGGGGCCGCCCTTCCGGCGCCAGGATTCCTGCGTGACGGCTTTGGAGGAGCGATGCGCATCCGAGGTCACGAATACCGGGTCGATTGGGCGCATCTCGTCTTCGTCACGCTTATGGCCGCGGCCGTGCTCTGGTACCTGCTCGACGCGCGTTCAGTGTCGCTGAAGGTCAACAACATCCTTCTCGTCCAGCCGCTCGCGCTGTTCGCCCTCTTCTTGTACCTGCTCATCCTGCCGCAATGCCTCCGGCGCGCCGACGCGGAAGCTGAGCAGGCTCCCGCCGTCGAAGATCCGCTGGCGCCGGCCCTCCCAACCGAGTTCAGGGCGCTGGCCCGGGTCGGCATTCTCGGGGTGGCGCTGGGCTTGCTTGTTTTCACCATGGACAAGATCGGCTTCGACATTGCCATCTGGCTGTTCGCGCTTGCCACGATGCTGATCTGCGGCGAGCGGCGGCCCATTCCTCTGGCTGTCTACCCGCTCGCCGTGGCGGTTGTGGCCGTCTACGGTTTCCGGGCGCTGATGCCCTATCCGATGTTCACTGCCGTGCTCTGAGCGCGGCCGGCTGCGGTGCAAGCCTTGAGGCGAGCCGAATGATCGACATGGACGCCATGACGGGGGCATTCGGGATCATGGCCAGCTCGGCCGGGTCCTGGGGCTGGATCGTGCCGGGGCTCATCGTCGGCCTGGTGTTCAGCGCCATACCCGGCGTGTCGATCACCATGGCCATGGCGATCGTGCTGCCGATGTCGCTCTACATGGATTTCTTTCCGGCCGTCGTCTTCCTCACCTCGGTCTATACGGGCGCCGGGTTCGGCGGCTCGGTGCCGGCGATCCTGATGAACATCCCGGGCTCGCCATCCTCCTATGCGACCACCTTCGACGGCTACGCCATGTCGAAGAAGGGCTTGCACAACGAGGCGCTCGGCTACGCGCTGTTTGCCTCCACGCTGTGCGGCATCCTGGGCTACGTGCTCCTGCTGCTCGTCATCGAGCCGCTTGCCGATATCGTGCTGAGAATCGGGCCGCTCGAAATGTTCGCGGTGGCGATCTGGGGCATGCTGCTGCTCGGCTCGCTCGGCTCCAAATTTGTCACGCGGGGCCTCTTCGCCGCCGCTTTCGGCGTGCTCCTCGGCACCGTCGGCATGAACACGGCCGGCTTCATCCGCGGCACGATGGGCATCCCCGATCTCCTCGACGGCGTCTCGCCGATCCCGGCGATGATCGGACTGCTGGCGTCGGGCCAGCTGCTGACGCTGGCGGGGAAGGACTACATCCTCGACGCCGAGAGCGCCCGCACCGTCAGCATCCGCAGAATCCTGTCCGGGTGCTGGGACACCTTCCGATTCCCGGGCGTGCTGGTGCGCGGCTCGATCATCGGCATCATCATCGGCGCCGTGCCGGGCGTCGGCTCCTCGGTCGGCAACCTGATCGCCTATGCCGAGACGAAGCGCACCGCCAAGGACAGCGCCACCTTCGGCCACGGCAACCCGAAGGGGGTGATCGCGGCGGAATCGGCGGTGGCGAGCGCCGAGGGCGGCTCCATGGCGACCATGCTCGCGCTCGGCATTCCCGGCGGCGGCGCCACGGCGATCCTGCTCGCCGCCTTCATGATGCACAACATCGTGCCGGGGCCGAGATTCATCGAGACCCAGAAGGACATGGTCTACGCGATCATCCTGAACAACATCGTCCAGGCGGTCGTGCTCCTCTTCGTCGGCATCGCCTTCATCTACGCCGCGAGCAACGTGGTGCGCGTGCGCACGCGCTACATCCTGCCGGCCATCCTGGTGGTCGCGACGCTCGGCACCTATGCGGTGGAAGGCAACATGAGCGGGCCGATCACGCTGTTCGTCTTCTCGCTGATCGGCTTCGCCCTGGTGAAGTTCGAATATCCGGTCGCCGCGGTGGTGGTCGGGCTGCTCCTCGGGCGCATGCTGGAGACGGAATTCTTGCGCTCCTACCAGCTGTCCGGCGGCGATCCGCTCTACATCCTGGAGCGGCCGGGCGCGATGGCGATCGTCGGTGTGATGATCTTCTCGCTTCTCATGACCGCGTGGGGAAAGCGCCGCCAGGCGAAGCTGGAGGCGGAGGAAGCCGCCCTCATGCACGAGATGAACGAAAAGAGCGCGGGTGGCGCGGCACCCTCGGCGGGCGGTAAACAGTCGCCGTTAAGCGGGCGGGCGGGTAGCTAGCCTAAGGCTCCCACCAAGCCATATAAACCGAGTGAATGGGAGCTTTCGGATCGAGGCTGCCCGATCCTGAGCTGCGGTAGTAGCGGCTCAGTCGCTTATCTTCGTGGTACTTTCGGAAATTAGTATGACGGCGATCAATCCGTATCGCAGCTTGTAATCGTTCCTCCAGCCAATGGGCTTCCGTTAAGGTGAGTTTATCGGCCAATATGACCAAGTGGTCATAACCTTGGGCGTGATATTCAAGCCGTCTCTGCCAGCCTTGACGACATGTCATCCCGACGACGTACTGTTCAACCCACCGGGATGCAGCGATAGCCCAGATCGTATCAACGTAGCTCGGCAGACGGCGCGCTAGGCTCATCGCTGAACTATAGATCATTTCGAGTAGTAGTAAAATCCAACATCCTTCTGGCGCCGGGATTGATTCCGGCCCGGTCAGGCCGGGCGCTCCAGGCGGAACTCGGCGCGCTCGTGGGGATCGAGCTGCGCGACCAGCCCCTGCTCCCACGCGAGATAGCGTCGCGACGCGTCGAGGTTGCCGTCGTGGCGGTCGTGCACGAAGTCGAGGAAATCGACGGCTTCGGCGGGGGCCGGCACCCCTGGCGTCGTCTCGACGGGAAGGCCGGCATCGCGCCAGGCAAACCCGCTTTCGAGCAAGCGGATGTCCTGCACGCCCGCCTCCTTGAGGTCGAGCGCGGCGAGCGCCGCGACCGCGGGCTCCTCGGCGAGGAGAACGATAGCCGGCGCGTTCCCTCCCCCCTTGCGGGGGAGGGACAGGGAGGGGAGAAAGGCGATTCTCGGCCGGATCGTCCATTCCGCGCCGGCGGGATGGGCGGCGCGGTATGCCTGTGACGAGCGAAGGTCGAGCAGCCGATGCGTCCCCGCGGCCAGGCCGGCCGCCAGCTCGCTGGCGGAAATGCCGGGTAGGCCGGCTGCAAGGGGCGTAGTGGGCGGCCCCTCTCCCGGCCCCTGACTGACGTCAGGGGCCACCCTCCCCCGCAAGGGGGGAGGGAAGGCGCCGCGCGAGGGGGGAGGGGAGGCGCTTTCCGGAAGCACGAAAACCTCCCAGCCCAGCTGGCGGAGCCAGAAGGCGGCGAGCGCGGCGCGCAGCCCAGTGTCGTCGCAGAGCACCAGGCGGGCGTGGCGGATGCCGATCCACTGGTCGCTCGCCTGGACGAGCTGGCCGCCCGGGGCATGCACCGCGCCGGGCAGATGGCCGGCGGCAAATTCTTCTGCCGAACGCACGTCGAAGAGGTAGAGGCTCCGCCCGGGATCGTCGCGGAGCATCGCGAGCCGGGCGGCGTCGATCCAGGGGATGCGCCATTTCTCGGCGACGGCGCGGGCGCGCCGGCGGCTCGCGTCCAGCGCGTCGTCACCGAGAACGGGGTAGGGGTCGGCCGCGGCGCCGCGCTCCAGCGGAAGGTCGGCCAGCGCCCAGCCCTGCGTGCCGTTCTCCAGCGCCAGCACGGGATTGTCGATCCCGGCGAGCTTTAGGCCGATCGCACCGATGAGGCCGCGGGTACGCCCGGCGCAATTGACGACGACGGGAACGTCGGGATCGGGCACGGCGGCGCCGAAGCGGTGCGCCAGCTCGCCGTTCGGCAGGCAGGCGGCGCCGGGCACCCGCATTTTTGCATATTCGGCGGGCGGCCGGGCGTCGAACAGCCGGAACGGGCGGCCGGCATCGCGCCAGGATTTGAGCATCGCCGCATCCACCGTGCCGGGATGCCAGACGGCCTCGGCAAGCTCGCCAAGCGTTTTGGAGGGGACGTTGACGCCCTTGTAGAGGGTGAGGCCCGCCGCTGCCCAGCCGGGGGCGCCGCCTGCCACGACGGAGATGTCCTGATAGCCACGGCTCGCGAGGCGCTTGGCCGCCCGCGCGGCCACGCCGTCGCCGCCGTCGATCAGGACGATTTCGACACGGCGGTTCGGCACCAGCGCCTCGACGACGATCTCCAGCCGGCTGTAGGGGCAGGGCACCGCGAAAAGCGGATGGCCTTCGCCGAATTCGCCCGCCTCGCGCACGTCGAGGAAGGCGATCTCGCCGCCCGCATGGAGCCGCCGCTTCGCCTCGCGCGGAGAGATCTCGCGGATCACCCGGCGAAATCCTCCGGCTCCCGGCCGGCGAAGAAATCCCGGAACGCGGGGTAGATGAGGTCCGGGCGGTGCTCCGCCGGATAGTGGCCGGTGGGCACGGCGAAGCCGCGCAGGTCGGGAGCCCAGGGCTGCCACGCGTCGAGCGGCCGGAAATGCCGGCCGCAATGGCTGTTCGATCCCCAGACGACCAGCACGGGGCAGGCGATCGTCTTGTTGCCGAAATCCGCCTTGTCCATTTCCAAATCGAGCGTCACCGTGGCGCGATAATCCTCGCAGACCGCGTGGATCTGCTCGGGCGTGGCGCAGCGCACATATTCCGCCATCGCCTCCGCCGTAAAAATCTCCAGGCCGACGCCTTTCTTGTTCAGCTTGTAGCGCATGTAATAGTCGAGATCGGCGCAGATCAGCTTTTCGGGGAAGGGCGCCTTCTGGGCCATGAAGAACCAGTGGTACGACTCAAGGCCCCAGCCGAGCGTGATGTTGGTCAGCACGTGGTGCGTCGGCACGATGTCGAGCGCCGCCATGCGCTCCACCGCGCCGGGGTGGTCGAGCGCGAGGCGGAAGGCGACGCGTGCGCCGCGGTCGTGGCCGGCGACGCCGAAGCGCTCGAAGCCGAGCGCCCGCATCACCTCAAGATTGTCCTCGGCCATGGCGCGGAACGTATAGGCGGCGTGGTCGTCGCCGCCCTCCGGCTTGGAGCTGTCGCCGTAGCCGCGCAGATCCGGCGCCACGATCGTGAAGTGGCGCGCGAGCGACGGCGCGATTTTGTGCCAGCTGACCAGGGTGAGCGGATTGCCGTGCAGCAGAAGGAGGGGCGGGCCGCTGCCGCCGATCGCCACATTGATCTCGGCGCCGGAGGTGCGCAGCCTTTCGAAGCGGAACCCGTGCATGAGGCGGTCCGCGCCGGTGGATGCCGCGGCATCCCGTCCGATTGCTCCGGTGGCGTCCTTATTCACATCCCCTCCCGCTCACCTCCAAGCCGAAGCGGCTCCCTCCGGCCTTTCCGTCATTCTGGCCGCCACCTTACCGTCATTCCCGGCCGAGCGCAGCGAGAGCCGAAAACCGGGGGACGCTCATCGAAGGCTCGGGGGGGCGGGCACGGGAGAACAAGTTGCAGTGATTGGTCCCTCGGGTCGCGCTGCGCTTGCCTAGGATGACGATCGACGGTTCTCGCCGCACCTGGCAAGCAACGCTCCCCGCCGCGCCGCCGCTATGCTAGAAGCGCCGCCGGTCCGGCCGGCATCCAAGAATCGGCCGGCGCGAAGGAGAATTTTTGTGCCGCTGTCCATGCATCAGGCTTCCGTCCCCGTCTTCCTGCACTTCCTGAAGGCGCTCTCAGCCAATCTCGACAGGGGAGAGGCGCACGCCCGCGCCAACGGGATCGAGGAATCCAAGCTCATCGAGGCGCGGCTCGCCCCCGACATGTTTCCGCTGGCGCGCCAGGTGCAGATCGCCACCGACCACGCCAAGGGCGCGGCGGCGCGGCTGTCCGGCCGCGACGTGCCGAAATACGAGGACAACGAAACCACCTTCGCCGCGCTTCGCGAGCGCATCGCCAAGACGACGGCCTTCGTCGGCAGCGTGACGGCGGCGGAGGTCGACGGCTCGGAGGCGAAGGAGATCACGCTCACGGTCGGCGGCAGGCCGCTGACTTTCGACGGCCAGCGCTATCTCCTCTATTTCGCGCTGCCGAATTTCTACTTCCACGTGACCACCGCCTACGACATTTTGCGCCACAACGGCGTCGAGCTCGGCAAGCGCGATTTCATGGGCGCGCCGCGCCAGTAGATCTGTCCGCGCCGCGGCAGCGGCCGCAAGAACCTCCGCCGGGAATGTTTCGATGTCGCCCGAGCTCTATCTCGCGTTCCTCCTCGCCTGCGTGGTGATCATGATCGTCCCCGGCCCGACGGTGACGCTGATCATCGCCAACGCGCTGACGCACGGGACGCGGGCGGGGCTCCTCAACGTCGCCGGCACGCAGCTCGGCATGGGGCTGATGATCGCCGTCGTCGTGGTCGGGCTCGCCTCGCTCGTCGAGGCGATGGGTTTCTGGTTCGAGTGGCTGCGCCTCGCCGGCGCCGCCTATCTCATCTGGCTCGGGGTAAAACTGATCCGCTCCTCCGGCGCTGCCGCGGACCGGAACGGCGCCGCGCCCAAGCCGCGCGGCGGCTTCCTGCTGCAGGGCTTCCTGGTGGCGGTGAGCAACCCCAAGACGCTGGTGTTCTTCGGCGCGTTCTTTCCGCAATTCCTCGACCCGGCCCGGAGCACCTTCGGCCAGACTGTCCTGATGGGCGTGACCGCCATGGCCGTGGCGGCGCTGTCGGACGGGCTCTATGCCGTGCTGGTCGGCGGCGCCGGCAGACGCATCTCGAGCGGCCAGGTGCGCTGGCTTTCGCGGCTGAGCGGCGGCTTCCTCATCGGCGGCGGCCTGTGGCTGGCGCTGGCGCGGAGCCGCTGAGCCGCCGCACGGCGGCCTTTTCCTTTGACTTCGGGCCGCTCCTCGCCTAGCTACGCCTCAACATTCCGCTTGGTCATTCACGACCCGCCGACCGGGGCTCGATCCCGGAGGTCCGCATCCGCCAGCGATCCTCGCCCGCGGGTGCGCTAACGCATTGAGGTTCGCTTGTTCGAGTCACTCTCCGATCGCCTGAGCGGCGTCTTCGACAAGATCACCGGGCGCGGCGCGCTGTCGGCGGCCGACGTCGAGGCGGCGCTCCGCGAAGTGCGCCGGGCGCTGCTGGAAGCCGACGTGGCGCTCGACGTGGTGAAAAGCTTCGTCGACAAGGTGCGGGCGCGCTCGGTCGGCGCGGAGGTGATCCGCTCGGTCAAGCCCGGCCAGATGGTCGTCAAGATCGTCCACGACCAGCTCGTCGAGATGCTCGGCGAAGAGGCGGTGCCGGTCGACCTCAACGCCCCCGCTCCCGTCGCGCTGATGATGGTCGGGCTGCAGGGCTCGGGCAAGACGACGACGGCGGCAAAACTTGCCAGGCGGCTTTCCGAGCGGCAGCGCAAGAAGGTGCTGATGGCCTCGCTCGACACGCGGCGGCCGGCGGCGCAGGAGCAGCTCCGCGTGCTCGGCGAGCAGGTGTCGGTGGCGACGCTGCCGATCATGCCGGGCCAGACGCCGGTGGAGATCGCCCGCCGCGCCATGAATGCCGCAAAGCTCGGCGGCTACGACGTCGTCATGCTCGACACCGCCGGCCGCACCCATGTCGACGAGCCGCTGATGCTGGAAATGCAGGAGATCAAGGCGGCGACCGATCCGCACGAGATCCTGCTCGTCGCCGACGCGCTGACCGGCCAGGACGCCGTCAACGTCGCCCGCTCGTTCAACGAGCGCGTCGGCGTCACCGGCATCGTGCTCACCCGCGTCGACGGCGACGGCCGCGGCGGCGCGGCGCTGTCCATGCGCGCGGTCACCGGCCGGCCGATAAAGCTGATCGGCACCGGCGAGAAGCTGGATGCGCTGGAGGAATTCCATCCCGGCCGCATCGCCGACCGTATCCTTGGCATGGGCGACATCGTCTCGCTGGTGGAGCGGGCGGCGGAGAACATCGACGCGGAGAAGGCCAAGGCGGCGGCGCAAAAGCTGAAGAAGGGCGAGTTCGACCTGGAGGATTTGGCCGAGCAGCTCCGCCAGATGCAGAAGATCGGCGGCATGTCCGGCATTTTGGGGATGATGCCCGGCATCGGCAAGATGAAGAAGCAGCTCGCCGCCGCCGGCCTCGACGATTCCATCGTCGGCAAGCAGCTCGCCATCATCTCGTCGATGACGCGCAAGGAGCGGCAGAAGCCGGCGCTGATGAATGCCAGCCGCAAGAAGCGCGTGGCGGCGGGCTCCGGCTCCGACGTGCAGGAGGTCAACAAGCTCCTGAAGATGCACCGGCAGATGTCGGACATGATGAAAAAGCTCGGCCGCCAGAAGGGCGGGCTCGGCGCGCTGTTCGGCGGCGGCGGGATGCCGCAGCCCGACCCGGCCATGCTGGAGCAGATCCAGAAGGGCGGCCTGGGCGGGCTGCCCGGCGGGATCGGCGGATTGCCGGGCGGCTTGCCCGGCGGGCTGCCCGGCATGGGCCTGCCGAAGAATTTTCCCGGTCTGGGCGGCGGCGGATTCCCCGGCCTGCCGGGCTTGGGCAAGAAGAAATAAGCAATGAACAGGACTGGACTGAAAGGACGACGAAAATGGCAGTAAAAATCAGACTGGCGCGGGCCGGCGCCAAGAAGCGGCCCTTCTACCGCATCGTGGCGGCCGACGAGCGGGCGCCGCGCGACGGCCGCTTCATCGAAAAGCTCGGCACCTACAACCCGCTGCTGCCGAGCGACTCGGCGGAGCGCGTGACGCTCGACATCGAGCGCATCCAGCATTGGCTGGCGCACGGCGCCCAGCCGACCGACCGGGTGCTGCGCTTTCTTGACAAGGCCGGCGTGTCGACGCGCCCGGCGCGCAACAACCCGCAGAAGGCCGAGCCCGGCACCAAGGCCAAGGAGCGCGTCGAGGCCCGCCGCCAGAAGGCCGAGGCGGCCAGCGCGCCGGCCGAGGGAGCGGCGACGGAGTAGGTCGAAGCTGGATGGCTTCACACAACGGGGCCATCCGGTTGCCTACCGACGCGTTCATACCTATCCTTCATTGCAGGTGGTGGTGGTTCGCGAAATGGTCAGCGGCTCGGATATCGAAGACCGGCGATCGGAGTACGTCTCTCCCACGGATCGCATTCTGATGCGTTTGGCCGCTTATTTCATCTTGGAGCCGATCGCGTCGGCGCTAGCGCTGGGCCTGCTGCTTGGCGGTATCGGCGGCAATATGGCCTCGTTTGCGTTTGGTGTGTTCGTCGGTCTCGTTGCGGCTTCTGTTCTGCGGCAGAAACACCGGGATGGCCGGCTTTGATCCGAAGGCATACGGCATCGATAGCCGCACGGATGTCGGTCTCTTCCTGTTTTTAGGCGGCTTGGTCGGCTTCGTGGAAGCAATCGTCAACTTCGCTCAAAGCGATCCGTTGACGGTAGGCGCCATGTTCGGTGTTGCCGCGGTGGGTGCCAAAAAGCTGTTGCTGGGCTCGGATACCAGTCGGCCGCACGATCCGGGCAAAGATCCCCCCCGAACGTCGGCCTGAGACCTTTCCAGCGTGCCCGACATCCTCCTCGCCCGCATCGGCGCGCCGCATGGCGTGCGCGGCGAAGTGCGGGTGAAGAGCTTTGCCGAGGACGCCGAGTCGCTCAAGCGCTACAGCCCGCTCGCCGGCGCTGACGGCCGGCTTTTCCATGTCGAGCGGCTGCGTCCGGCCAAGGAAGTCCTGGTGGTAAAATTCCGCGGTGTCGACGATCGCGACGCCGCCGAGGCGCTGAACGGCGTCGATCTCTACGTGGATCGCGAACGCCTTCCCGCCGCCGACGAGGACGAGTTCTATCATGCCGACCTGATCGGGCTCGCCGCATTCAGCGAGGCCGGCGAGGCGCTCGGCACCGTGATCGCCGTCCACGATTTTGGCGCCGGCGACATCCTGGAGATCGCCCCCTCGCGCGGCACGTCGCTGCTCTTCCCGTTCACCCGGTCGACGGTGCCGCTGGTCGACATCGGGGCCGGCCGCATCGTGGTTGCACCGCCCGCCGAGATCGACGATGAGGAGCCCGCACAGGAGGGGGAGACAGAATGATCATCGTCGCCGGCACGTTTCGCGTCCCCGCGGACAAGATCCAGGCGCTGCAGCCGCATGCAAAGGCCGTGATCGCCGCCACGCGCCAGGAAGCGGGCTGCACGACCTACAGCTTCGCCCATGACGTGATGGATTCGGGGCTGGTCCGCATCTTCGAGATCTGGGAGACGCGCGAGCATCTGGACGGGCACCTCAAGGCGCCGCACATGATCCCGTGGCGGGCGGCGCTCGCCGAGATCGGCGCCTCGGGGCGGGACATCAAGATCTATCGTGTCGAGGGCGAAGGCGAGCCGGTCTGACGGGGGAGTGCCTCCAAACATGGCCTGGCGCGCCACGATCCTCACCCTCTACCCCGAAATGTTCCCGGGGCCGCTGGGGCTGAGCCTGTCCGGCAAGGCGCTTGCCGCGGGCACCTGGAGCCTGGAGACCAAGAGCATTCGCGACCACGGGATCGGCACGCACCGCGTCGTCGACGACACGCCGGCCGGCGGCGGCGCCGGCATGGTGATGCGCGCCGACGTGCTGGCGGCGGCGATCGACGCGGCGGTCGGGGCGGACGACAGCCGCCCTCGCCTGCTGATGAGCCCGCGTGGTGTGAAGCTGACGCAGGCGCGGGTGCGCGAGCTTGCCGCCGGGCCCGGCGCGCTGTTGGTCTGCGGCCGCTTCGAAGGCGTCGACGAGCGCGTCATCGCCGCCCGCGCCCTCGAAGAGATCTCGATCGGCGATTACGTGCTCTCCGGCGGCGAGATCGCCGCCATGGCGCTGATCGATGCCTGCGTGCGGCTGCTGCCCGGCGTCATGGGGGCGGAGGCATCGGCCGCCGAGGAGAGCTTTGAGGATGGGCTCCTGGAATATCCGCACTATACGCGCCCGCAGGATTTCGAGGGCCGCGCCATCCCGGAGGTGCTGACCTCCGGCCACCACGGCAACATCGCCGCATGGCGGCGCGCCGAGGCGGAGCGGCTCACCCAGGCCCGGCGGCCGGATCTCTGGGCGGCCCGCGGCGAGGACGGTCAGGCGCGCAGGAAATAGTAGATCGCCAGCGCCGACCCGGTGGCGATGACGAAGCCGCGCACGACCGAGATCGGGAATCTTCGCGCGATATCGACGCCGAACCAGCCGCCGACGACGACGGCCGCGACCAGCACCAGCGCCTCCGGCCAGGCGATCACGTCGCCCTGCACGAAGACGACGATCGACGCCGTCTGGATGACGATCGACAGGATGTGCTTCAGCGCGTTGATGCGGTGAAAGTTCTGCCCTTCGGTGATGCCGAGCGAGGCCAGCATCATGATGCCCATGCCGGCGCCGAAGAAGCCGCCGTAGATCGACATGGCGAACTGCACCAGCGTGGCGAGGAGCCGGTGGCGGAGATCCCTGTGCGGCCGGACCGGCAGATGTCTTGAGATTTGCGGGCCGAGCGCGAACACCGACGTGGCTGCGATGAGCAGCCATGGCACGAAATCGGCAAAAGTCTCGTCGTCGAGCGCGATCAGGATGAGGGCGCCGATCAGCGCGCCGATCGCGCTCGCCACGGCCAGCCAGATGGCGCTTGCCCAGATCGCTCCGAGCTCCTTGCGGTAGTTGATTGCGCTCGCCACATAGCCGGGCACCATGGCGACGGCGCTCGTCGCATTGGCGACGATCGGCGGCAGCCCGATCAAGGTCAGCGCGCCGAAGGAAAAGAACGTGCCGCCTCCGGCGACGGCGTTCAGCGTGCCGGAGAGGAGGCCGGCGGCGGCGAGGATCAGGATATCGCTGAGGGACATGGCACGGCGCGGCGGGCAGCACCTAGCCGCTTTCGGCCGCCGGCGCCAGGAGAACGCCCGAATCTGCGGGCGTTTTTCGCGGCTCCCGCCATCGACAAGGCGGGCGTCGCTGTGTATATGCCCGGCAACTTCCGGGACGATTTTGGGACGAGGCGAACCTGGCCGAGCCGGGCGGATGCCGATGTCGCGAGGACAAGACAATGAACCTGATCCAGCAGATCGAGCAGGCCGAAATGGCCGCAATCGCCGCCAGGCGCGAGTTCCCGGACTTCGAGCCGGGCGACACGGTGCGCGTCCATGTGCGCGTCACCGAAGGCACGCGCACCCGCCTGCAGGCCTATGAGGGCGTGGTGATCGCCCGCAAGGGCGGCGGCCTCCAGGAGAGCTTCACCGTCCGCAAAATCTCCTACGGCGAGGGCGTCGAGCGCGTCTTCCCGATGTATTCGCCGATGGTGGAGCAGGTCGAGGTGGTGCGCCGCGGCAAGGTGCGACGCGCCAAGCTTTATTATCTCAGAGGCCGGCGCGGCAAGTCGGCCCGCATCGCCGAGGCGACGAACGTCCGCGCCAAGCGTCTGAACGAGGCGGCCCGCGAGGTCGCCGCGGCCGAAAAGGCCGAGGCGCAGGCGGCCAAGGAAGCGGCGGCCGCCGAATCGAGAGCCGCCAACGAGGCTGCCAGCAACGCTGCTTAGGCGGCTTACGCTCCCGGCTCGTCCCGGGGGCACGAGGATTGAACGAGGCGGCGCTCCCCGGCGCCGCTTTTCATTTTAGAGTTGTCGTGTGCACGTTTTGTAGTGGCGTCGGGAGGCCGGTATGGACGATTTTTTCGCTGCGAACCGCCTGAACTGGGCCGACCGGGCGAAGCTGCATTCCACCGACACGACCGGCGCTTATCGCATCGCCGACGTCCTGGCGGGCGGCGACAATCTTGGGCCGATCGAAGCGGCCGAGATCGGCGACGTCGCCGGGCGGCGGCTGATCCATCTGCAGTGCCATATCGGCCTCGACACGATCAGCCTCGCCGGACGTGGCGCCATCGCCAGCGGGCTCGATTTCTCCCCGGAGGCGCTGGCGGTGGCCCGCGACTTCGCGGCGCGCGCCGGCCGCGACGTCCGCTTCGTCCAGTCGAACGTCTACGACGCGCCCAAGAACTCTCGGCGAGACCTACGAGGCCGCCTACGTCACCTGGGGCACGGTCACCTGGCTGCCGGACATCTTTCGCTGGGCGAAGGTGATCGGCGACGTGCTGGAGCCGGACGGCTTCCTTTATTTCGCCGATACCCACCCCTGCGCCGCCGCCCTGGAGCAGGTCGACGGAAAGCTCACGCCGCATTACGCCTGGCGGACGCCGCGGGAGAGCCCGATCCCCTTCGAGGACGCGATGACCTACACGGGCGACACCCGCGAGATCGGCAACCGGCGCTGCTACAATTGGATCCACCCGCTGTCCGACATCATCACCGCGCTCATGCAAAGCGGGCTGGCGCTGGAATGGCTGCACGAGCACGATCGGCTGCCCTACCGGCTTTTCCCGATGATGGTGCCGGCCGACGAGGACGGCCTTTATCGCCTGCCGGGTGAGATATCGCCCTTCCCGCTCGCCTTCTCGCTGAAGGCGGTGAAGCGCGGCTGAGCGCGGCTTCTCGGCCCGCGGAGCGCTCTCGCGACGTTGAGTTCGCTTCCCGTCGACGCGGACGTAGTCTCGGCAGATGAGCTTCCGCCTTGCCGTCGCCGCGCTGCTGCTCCTCGCCCGCTCGATCGCGGCCGGCGCGGAGGAAATCGTCGATCTGGAGCTGGTGCTCGCCATCGATGCGTCGAGCTCGGTCGACGCATCGGAATGGGCGCTGCAGATGGACGGCTACGCCGCCGCCTTCCGGGATAGCCGCATCCAGGCGGCGATCGGCTCGGGTCCCACCAAGAGCATCGCCATTGCCGTGCTGGTCTGGGCCGATGCGACGGTGCCGAAATGGGAGAGCGGCTGGTTTTTGTTGGCGGCGCCCGCCGATGCCGAGCGTTTTGCGGGCTTCATGGCGGGCCTTCAGCGCGGCGCCGAGGGCGGTACCGGCATCGGCTCGGGGGTGGCCGCGGCGATCCGCCAATTCGACCGGAACGGCATCGCGGCGCCGCGCCAGGTGGTCGACGTCTCCGGCGACGGCCGCGAGACTCCGGCGCGCGAGGTCGTGGTGATGATGCCGATGGCGCACGCCATGGCCGAGGCGCGCGGCGTCACCGTCAACGGCCTCGCCATCCTCAACGAGGATGCCGGGCTGGCGGGCTGGTACCGCGACCACGTCATCGCCGGGGCTGGCAGTTTCGTGATCACCGCCGCGGATTTCGACGATTTTGCCGAGGCGATCGTGCGAAAACTGATCCGCGAGATCGAGCACCAGGAGCGGCTGACGAGGCGCTGAGCCATCCGCTCATCCCGGTTCGGCAGCGCCGACGGCCGCGGGACGGTTCGACGTGTCTTTCTCCCGGCAAAATTTTTGCGCAACGACCTGTCCCCGGAGAGGACGTGCAGACCTCATCTGCGATAGCCTGAGCCTACGGCCCTACCCTGTTGGAAGTTCCCGCCCCGTATGAGCATCGCTTGAGCTTCGGCCCGCATCTGTTCCTCGCCGCGCTGGAAGGCATGGTCGCCGCGTCCGTCCTGGCGCTGACGGCGCTCGGCCTGTCGCTGGTCTTCGGCGTCATGCGCATCGTCAACGTCGCGCATGGCGAGTTCTACATGCTGGGCGCCGTCTTCGCCTGGTACTTTGCCGGCCTCGCCCTCGGCCACCCGGCGCTCGGCTTCCTCCTCGCGCTCGTCCTCAGCCCGCTGATCGTCGGCGCCGTCGCCCTCACCGCCGAGCGCCTGGTGTTGAAGCGCCTCAACTATAATCCCGAGGCGACGATCGTCGCCACGATCGGCCTTCTCTACATCCTCCAGCAGCTCGCACTGACCTTCTACGGCCCCGACGCAAGGCCGGTGCAGGCGCCGATCTCGTTCCGCGTGCAATTCCCCTGGTTCGGCTATTCCGGCTACAAGCTCGTCGTCATCGCGATGGCGGCGGCCCTCCTCGTCGCGACGTGGCTGTTGCTGACGCGGAGCCGACTCGGCCTCGTCATGCGCGCCACCCAATACGACCGCGAGATGGCCCAGGCGTTCGGCATTCCGGTCGACCGCGTCTACGCGCTGGTCTTCGCGCTCGGCGCGATGCTTGCCGCCGTCGCCGCCGTGCTGATCGTGCCGATCCAGCAGGCGCATTACCTGATGGGCCTCGACCCGCTCCTCCTCTCCTTCATCGTCGTCATCATCGGCGGCCTCGGCAGCATCAAGGGCACCCTGGTCGCCGCGCTGGTCATCGGCATGAGCGACGGCATCATGTCGGTGTTCTTCTCGCCGACCCTCGCCAAGATTCTGGCGACTCTGCTGGTCGCGCTGGTCCTCGTCTTCCGGCCGACCGGGCTGTTCGGCAGCGCCGGGACCGGGCAGGCGTCGCGATGAGGCGGCTCGACCGGGCGGCGCTCGCCCATGTCGCGCTCGTCGCGCTCCTCTTCGGGCTGCAGTTCGTCCTCCCCGCCTATCATCATCTGAGCCTCGCCCGCATCATGGTGCTGGCGACCTTCGCCACCGGCTACAACCTCCTCTTCGGCTATACCGGCCTCCTCAGCCTCGGCCATGCGATGTTCTTCGCCGCCGGCCTCTACGGCGCCGGCCTCACCGCCTATCATTTCGGCTGGCAGGCGCCCGCCGCTTTCGCCGCCGGGATCCTCGCCGGGCTGGTCGTCTCGTTCGTCATCGGGCTGGTGGCGCTGAGGACGCGGGGCGTCTCCTTCATGATCGTCACCATGATGTTCGCCCAGGCCTTCTACCTGCTGATCCTCTATTTCGGCGCGGTTACCCATGGCGATGAAGGCTTTACGCTCCCGGACGGCGCTCGCCGGTTCGACACCCTCGGGCTTTACGTCGACCTCGCCAGCCCGGTGCTCCGCTACAATCTTGCGCTGGCGCTGCTGGCGGCGGCGCTCGCCGTCACCTTCATCCTGGTGCGGGCGCCTGCCGGGCGCGTCCTCGTCGCCATCCGCGAGAACGAGGAGCGCACCATTATGCTGGGCTACGCCGCGTTCCGCTACAAGCTCTTCGCGCTCGCCCTCTCCGGCACGCTGTCCGCCGCCGCGGGTGCGGCTTACGCGCTGCTCTTCGCCTATGTCGGCGCCACCTTCGCGTCGATCCAATATTCGATCCTGGCCGCTCCTGTGGACGCTGATGGGCGGCGTGGGCACGGTCGCCGGGCCGTTCCTCGGCACGCTCGCCATGTTCTACCTCATCGATTTTTCCAGTGCCTATACGTCCGCCTATCTGCTCATCGTCGGCGTCGCTCTGGTTCTCCTCATCCTGTTCTTCCCGAAAGGCATCTTGGGGAGCGTCCGCGAGAAATGGCTGCCATGGCTGCCGTGACGCTGCTGGCGACGCAGAATCTCGGCCGCAGCTTCGGCGGCCTTCGCGCCGTCGACGGCGTCGATTTCGCGCTGCCCGCGGGCGAGATCCGCGCCATCATCGGCCCGAACGGCGCCGGCAAGACGACCTTCGTCGGCCTGATCTGCGGGCGCCTGCCGCCGACCGCCGGCCGGATCCTCTTCGAGGGCGCCGACATCACGGCCCTGCCGGCGCACCGCCGCGTCGGGCGCGGCATCGCCTACACTTTTCAGATCACCAGCATATTCGGCAACCTCTCCGCCTTCGACAATGTCGCGCTTGCCGTGCAGAGCCGGCTGCAGCGGCAGTCGAAAAGCTGGGCGCCGCTCGACAAGGCCGAAATCGCCCGCCGGGTCGATGTGGCGCTGCAACAGGTCGGGCTCGCCGGGCGCCGCAGCGAGCGCGCCTCGGATCTCGCCTATGGCCATCAGCGCCTCCTGGAGGTGGCCATGGGCCTGGCGCTCGACCCTAAACTTCTGATCCTCGACGAGCCGACGCAGGGCCTGTCCGACGCCGAGATCGCGAAATTCTGCGAGCTGATCCGGGCGATCGCCGCGTCGGCGACCGTGCTCCTGATCGAGCACAACATGGCGGTCGTCATGGCGCTGGCGCACCGCATCACTGTGATGAACCAGGGCAGAATCCTGGCGGAGGGCAGGCCCGACGAGATCCGCGCCGACGCCGCCGTGCAGCGGGCCTATCTGGGGGCGTGATGCTGGAGTTCCTCGGCGTCGACTGCTTTTACGGCGAGGTGCAGGTGCTCCGAGGCCTGTCGCTCAGCGTGGCGGCCGGCGAGGTGCTGTGCGTCCTCGGCCGCAACGGCGCCGGCAAGACGACGGCGCTGAAGGCGATCATGGGACTGGTCAGGCCCGCGAGCGGGCCGGATCGTGCTCGACGGCACCGATCTGACCGAGCTGCCGGCGCATGAGGTGCCGCGGCACGGGATCGCGTATGTGCCGCAAGGACGCCGGCTGTTTGCCGAGCTCACGCGTCCGCGAGAACCTGGAGATCGGCCTGATGGCGCGCGGCACCGGCGCGAAGGCGCTCGATCGGGTGCTAGCGCTCTTTCCCACCCTGGGCGAGCGCCTCAGCCAGCGCGCCGGCACGCTGTCGGGTGGCGAGCAGCAGATGCTCGCGATGGCGCGTGCGCTCTGCATCGAGCCCAAGGTCATGCTCCTGGACGAGCCGACCGAGGGTCTGATGCCGGCGATGATCGCCAAGATCCGCGACAGCGTGCGCGAGCTCAAAAGCCAGAACGTCGCGACGATCCTGGTGGAGCAGCGCGTCGACGCGGTGCTGCCCGTCGCCGACCGCGTCGCCTTCATCGAGACGGGGCGGCTCCGCGCGGTGCTCGACGTGGCCGCGCTCCGCGATGATCCCTCGCTCCTCCACCGCTATGTCGGCGTGGGGGACTGACCTCGGTTCAGGCCACCGCTTCCGCCCGCGTAAGCGTTACGCCGACCTCGCGCATCTGCCGCTCGGCCTCTTCCAGCGAGCCGTTGAGGTCGATGGCGCGGCTTGCGTCCATGACGACGTCGACCGTGAAGCCGAGCCGCGCCGCGTCGAGTGCCGAATAGGCCACGCAGTAATCCGTCGCCAAGCCGGCCAGCACGATCCTTGTGAGGCCGCGCTCGCGGAGATAGCCGGCCAGGCCCGTCGCGGTCGCGCGGTCGTTCTCGAAGAACGCCGAATAGGAATCGATGGTGCTGCGAAAGCCTTTGCGCACGATGAGCTGCGCCTTGCTCCAGGCGAGCGCCGGGTGGAACTCGGCGCCTGGCGTGCCCTGCACGCAATGGTCGGGCCATAGCGTCTGCGCGCCATAGGGCATGTCGATCGTCGCGAAGGGCGACTGGCCCTCGTGGCGGGAAGCAAAGCTCGAATGATCCGGCGTGTGCCAGTCCTGCGTGAGGATGACGCTGTCGAACCGCTCGATCAGCCGGTTGATCGGCGCGACGACCTCGCCGCCCCCCGCGACGGCGAGCGCCCCGCCGGGGCAGAAATCGTTCTGCACGTCGACAACGATGAGCGCCGTGCCGCGAGTGTCGTTCGTGCCCATGATCCTCTAGCGTCCTGGGGTATTTCAGCTGCCGGGGAGCCTATGAGCCCGCCAGGGCAAGATCAATGCGAAGCCGCCGCGCACCCGGCGAAGCGATGGATCTTGGCCGCGCTCGCCGCCGCGCCCTGGGTCGTCGGCCCGGGCGCGGCGATCGCGCACGGCACGGAACGCGGCTTCGTGCTGCTGCTGCCGACCGGCTACTATCTCTTCGGCGGCGCCGCTGCGGTGGCGATCACCTTCCTGCTGCTTTGCTTCGTTCCGCCGGGCTTGGTCGAAAAGCTGGCGCGGGCCCGGCTGCCGCTCGGTACCTTTCCCGCCATCAGCCCCGTCCCGACCAGCCTCGCCGCCTTCCTGCTCCTCGGCTCGCTGCTCATCGCCGGCCTTTACGGCAGCCGCGACCCGCTCGAAAATCCGCTGCCGCTGACGGTATGGACCGTCTGGTGGGTGGGCATTGCCCTGCTGCACCCGCTCCTCGGCAATCTTTGGGCGCTCATCAATCCATGGCTCGGCCCTTATCGCCTGCTCGACCGCCTCATGGGCGGCCGGCTCTCCGGCGCACCGCCGCTCGCCTATCCCGCCTGGCTTGGCTACTGGCCGGCGATCCTCTTCTTCGTCGGCTTTGCCTGGCTGGAGCTCGTCTACCCCGCCCCGGACGATCCCGAAAAGCTGGCCTGGGCCGTCGGCTCCCACTGGGTCATCGCCTTCGCCGGCATGCTCCTCTTCGGCTACCGGACCTGGACGGAGCGCGCCGAGCCCTTCTCAATCTTCTTCCGGCTGATCGCCGGGCTTTCTCCCCTCCTCATCGGACCGGCGCGGGACGGCGGCCGCCCGGTCGCGCTGGCAATCCCCGGCGCGGCGCTGCTGGAGCGCCCGCCGCTGCCGCTCTCCGGCATTTTCTTCGTGCTGCTGACGCTCAGCGCCGTCTCCTTCGACGGCCTCTCCGGGACGTTCTGGTGGCTCGCGCTCGGCGGCATCAACCCGCTCGAATTCCCCGGCCGGAGCGCCGTGATGGGACGCAACGGCATGGGGCTGCTTCTGACCTTCGCCGTTCTGTCAGTGGGCTATATCGCGGCAGTCCGGCTCGGCGCGAGGCTCGCCGGCATCGGGCAGCCGCCGAGGCCGGCCCTCGGCGCCTTCGTGTATGCGATCATGCCGATCTCGCTCGCCTTCCACTTCTCGCATTACCTGACCGCGCTCCTGGTCGACGGCCAGTATGCCATTATCGCCGCCTCCGACCCGTTCGCCACCGGCCAAGATCTCCTCGGCTGGGCCGACGCGCATGTCACGACGTCGTTCCTCAACACATTTGCCGGCGTGCGCACGATCTGGAACGTTCAGACCGCTTCGATCGTCCTCGGCCATGTGACGGCGGTCCTGCTTGCCCACGCGCTCGCCTTGCGCCATTTCGGCGACAGGCGCGGCGCCGCGCTGAGCCAGGCGGCGCTCGCGTTGCTCATGGTGCTCTACACCCTGTTCGGCCTGTGGCTTCTTTCGACGCCCGTCGTCGGTTGAGAGGCAACCCCACCCGGCTAAGAAACGTTCAGCCAGTATGATCCTGCTCACCGCCACCCGGATCGACGTGTGCGAACGCTTCCGCTTCAAGATCGAGCCGGACGATGCCGAGCGGGTTTACGTCACCAGCGATCCCGTCAAGGCAGCGCGCATCCTGCACGACCTCGGCGTCGAGCATCCGCTGCAGCTGGTCGAGCATGTGACGGAATGGGGGTCCGTCGAGATCGTCGAGCCCGAGCGCGAGGAGGATTGAGCGGCGGCGGCCGGCGCTTGCCCGACGACCTTGCGCTTGTGGACATCGCCCGGCGAGCTATCTATAAGCGGCGCGCTTTCAGGGTCGATCGGCCCTGCGGCTCGCGTCCGAAGCTGCGGGAACGGCAAAAGCGGTGGCGCCGCGGAAACAAGTCGGCGCGCTCAACGGCGGCGGAGTAGCTCAGTTGGTTAGAGCAGCGGAATCATAATCCGCGTGTCGGGGGTTCAAGTCCCTCCTCCGCTACCAAGCTTTTTCAGAATGTTAGACCCTGATCACCGGCCAGGTACGCCGTCAAATTGCAGCCAAGGTTACGGCTAAGGTTACAACGTCAGCTTCGGGCGAGCTCCGGCACAAATTGTTTTGTCCGGAAGGGGTAAGCGTGTTCCGCGCGCATACGGCACGGCTCACCCGTTCTAGTCCGTGCCCTGCATGTCGTCTGACCCTCTTCGGGCACCAGGCTCACCTCACCCTCGCGAGGCAATGAGGCGATTTCGGAATCGTTCCCAGCTGATCGGATGAGTGCCCATGAGGTTAGCCGCGCCGGCGACAGCGTGAGAAACGACACGCCGGAGTGCATCGAGCCGATCACGTACCAATCGTAGGAGGATCCTCTAGCCGCGGCCACCGCCTTCCGATTCCAGAGCTTCCATGATTGGCTCGAGTTCCCCGCATCGAAGAAAACGCCATGCCGCCGCTGCAGACGCCCTCCAAGCTCAATGCCGGAGAGCCTGACCTCACGCCGAAATTCGAGGAGATGGACGGGGACACGGCTGCCGGCCAGTTCTAGCCGCCCCCACTGAGACACTTCTCAGTTCAACAACCCCGTCCGTGATTTCGTATCGGACACATTGAAGTTCTTCACGATCCCGCTCGTGTCAAAAAGGATGGTCACCTGCTTCAGCTCACTGTCGGCCCCCGAGAATAGACCGACGACGGGAATATAGGTTATCGCGTCTATTTGTGTGCGATTAAATACATACAGCCACTGCTCATTGCCCGAATCTGTAAAGTTGACGGTGTTCGGGTCCCCGAGGTGTTCGCGAACGTCATCCTTCGTCGTTTGCCCGATCGTGATTTTCTGAGCCAGACTTTGCTGCGTCTCGGCTGCAACCTGCTGATTCCCGTACGTGCTACAACCAGCGGCGCACACCAGTGCTATCGTTGCAAGCAGAAGCCCCCGCATCGCATCCCCCTAGCTACTTTCCCGTGCACTGTGCCGCGAAAGTCACGGACGCGCAACGATAATTAGTGCGTGAGACTCGAGCTGCAGCCGGCCCTCTAAACACTTTTGGAGCTCCTCGCTCGAGGGCGCCACGATCATGCGATCCGTCTCAAAGGACTCCCAGTGCCGCAAGCGCCCTTGGTTCCAGGGATTTTCCGCCTTGAAGGGGTTTCCATGCGGCACCAGCGCCGAAGAAGGCCAGCACCAGTCAGAGGATGGCGAGCGCCAAAAACGGCAGGAGGGAGCGCCTCTGAGCATTGCATGGAACTCGGCTCCGCGGCTGAACCGGACGTTGCAGGCTCTGCCGCAAACGGATAGTCTAACGGCTCGGGTCAAGTAGGCGCCTACGCAGGGGGCATAAGTGACTTGGTTTAGGACTGCCGCTATCGCCGCATGCCTTCTCTCCCTATTTCAACCGAGAGGCGCCTCGGGTCAGGTCATTGATCTCAGGGATTGTGCCCTCGATACTATCACTTTCGTCAGTAACTGGGGCGGAGGCAGCTTTTCGACACGCCGAGTCGCGATTGATCAAAATTATTATTGCGCCAAGAGCGGATGGGTCGAAGAATCGGTAGCTGCAGAGACCTGCAATGGCCCGTATGGAACTACAACGTTGCTTGGCGAGCTCAAAAGGAACAGAGAGAGTGAGCCAGAGCTCGCTCTAGCCATTTATCATGTGATGTGGGCTCTCCCTTGCTGCGGATGGGAAGTCCGCAGAGCAACAGCCGAACAAATCCTTGAAACGAACTGGCTGGACCCCCCCGATGTTCCACTTCTGCGAGACGATCTGAGCTTAATTAATATCGACTCTATTAAGAGAGGACCTCGGGGAGCGAGAGCTGTTGATTCGATGTATGAAGTAGATATGTCTGCGATGATGTGCACGCGTCCGGGGGGTGTTCGTCTTCCCAAAGCGCGTCCATCGTCTCCTACTGATGCGCCCATCGATGGTGATACTTTTGCGTTTGGGAATCCATCTGGCTGTAGGGCGCACAAAGGAGATTGGGAGCACGTCAACGATGGTATGCAACTCGTTACACGCGATTCGGTCAGGGCCTGGGAGCAGCTTTGCAAGCTGTCCGAGCCGAATTTCGAAGGAAATCCTATGGAGGTAAGGTGCTCTGGAGAAGGAGAACGGTGGTCGAAGATCCTGAGCCTATTTGTCAACCCCGCCCAGCCTGACGCCCTGATCTATCAGGAATATGAGCGTTCCCCACAAGGGGAGCGTCGGCGTATCCGCATGGTTGAACTCGCACGATGCGACTAGTACGCACGAGCGGCAAGTCACAGGCAGTCCTCCAAGGCGAACCGTGCCGTCTCCTCCATGTTATCTGGGTTAACTACGATGTAATGCTCTTTTGAAAAGAAAATGTGCGCACTGATTTTGGGTGCCTCGAATTCGTTGGGAAGGAGAATTGAAACTTTGTGCTCGGCATCGTCGATATGAATCTTAATGTCATAAGCTGGTACAGGCATACCCATAAAGTCGAAGGTTCCATCCTGTATGTCCACAAGCGTATAATCAAGCTCACCCTCCCCCTCAACAGCTACCGAGTACACAAATGCGGGCCCTTTCGTGCTACAGAAGAGCGAAAGGGAACGTTTGTGATCCTGCGAGACGCTATACGCGACCAACTTGTCGTTATACGTCTCAATGCCCCAGCTAAGGAAAATATCAGGCGACCAGGTAACGCGGAGCTTGCGCTGCTCCTCCTTCGAGAGGTAGTACATATCAGTCGGAGGCGTTTGGGCTGCTAAAACAAGCAGATTTGGATCTGCTCCCATCCGCATTACGTAGTCAATCAGCAGCCCGGTCACAATCTGTTGCTGATCGAGGCTGGACGCGTCGAAAAGCTTTTCGCGAGGAGAGCTGAGAAACTCCGGCGTATAGTAGCGGTGAACTCCAATTCTACCGGTTTCATTCTCACGTGAGACTCCTCCCAAAAATGCAAGTACACAGGCCGAACTGCACTCACCCGGTTCTTCAGTCGAGAGTTGGTCACCCGACCCCGGAACGATACGTCCCACCCTTGTGCTAAAGCCAAAGCTTCGGATCACCTCCCCCAGAAGCGCTCCACCGGCCAGATCGCCCCCTTCAGAGTTCAACACAATCAGCCCGCCGCACGTCCCTTGGGAGTCGCAGTAGTTTCGAAGTCGAACATGACTTTCTTTCGTAATGCGCCCGTCTCCGACGAGGAACTCACAATGGCGGCAATTGCCTCCTGTGGAGGCCCTCCAGAACGTCATGTTTTCCGCGTGAGATGCGGCGGGAGCAGTAGCTGCAAAAAAGATCGAAAACAGGAGGGCGGTGCGGGCATGAGTGATCATAGTTGGCGCCCTGCAGCTAAACATGGCTCATGTGTTCATTTCTGATTGTAACATTCTCGACCAGGTTCGCAACCCCACAGCCGGCGCCCCAAACCCGGTACCGGCCGTGAACGGTTAGGAGCCGTCTGACCAAACAGCTGACCGGCTTCGGGACGCATGAGACGCGGCGGATGCCGCTCCGGGAGAGCGCGCGCGCGCCGTACGCGAAGAGGCGCTCGGCCATAATCACATGACCTCGCTACGCCAACACCCTAACGCGAGTGTATGATGCGGAAAGCCGTTCTCCTGAGGCAACCCACGTCTACAGACGATCGCAGCAATGAGAGGGCGTGCAGCATTTGGAGGCGTTCCAGGAGCCGCCGCAGTGGAAGTGAAAATGAATGCCGTACTGGACCGTCCCGACTTGGCACCGGACGGATCTCTCTGGCGGGGATCGCATGACCGCGCTTTCATGATGGCGGGGACGCAGGCGAAGGAACTCGTCCCCGATTTCCACGAGGCGGTGTTCCGCGTGATCCGACCCGGCCCGACGCGACGGTCTAATTGCAGGCGGGTGGATCGTCGCCGAGCACCTCGTTTAACAGACGCGCAAGCCGCAGCCCCGCCAGGGCCAGCTGACGGTCGAGGATAGGCAGCGTTTTTTCGAAATAATCCTGCTTCAGCACAGTGACGTCCCCGTCCGGCATCTCCTCGACCGCCGAAGTGGCTTCCATGTGGGCGGCCAGCGCCCATTCGATCGGGTCATCGCCGAGCTCGTCGTGGTTCTCCCTCAGCCAGCCCTCCTCCAGCCGGTCCACGTAACTGCCCCATGCCCAGGTGGTCCGCTCGATCAGCTCGGGAATCCCAAATCACGTGCAGATTGGTAGCCATGGCAAGCTCCATATCGATGAGGCTCGGAAAATCGGCAATGACGTCGAAGCCGTTGCCCCCGCGCTCCTCCTCCATCGTATGCAGCGGCTGGTGCAGATCGCCGACGAAATGGACCAGAAACTTGAGCGCCTCGGCGCGCTGCGTAGGGATCGTCGTGCAGGCAAGCTCCCGCCTGGCGCAGCCGATCGCGGCGATCACGCAATCGCCGCGCTTTTCGTTCTTCTTGCAATATTTGGCCGGATCGTACTGCGTCTCGGCAAGCGGCATATCGACGAAGTGCCAGTTTGAGGTCTCGCGGCGTTCGGACCGGACGTCGTCCGCCCAGCTGGAGATCGAGGCGAGCGAAACGCCGGGACCGAGCAACTCTTCCACTTCGGCACGCGCCTCAGCGGACAGTCGCCTCTCGGCGATCTCGGCCACGACAGAATGGCCGTCTGCACCCCAGGATAGCGCCTGTGAGGAATGCGCAAATAACAGAACAGCGATGGCGAGAAAAACGGCCCGCATTTGAGCTCTCCGAAGCAGTTGCACGCTGCACATTATCGCTCACCGATGGCCGTCTCAATCCATGGGCGCAGCCTTGAGCCTTCACCCTGGCCGGGGCTCACTCCGCAGACGCGCCGGCTGCGGTGGCCACAGTCCCATGCACGAAGGGGCTCGGGAGGCCGGTAAGCTGAGCGACGCGCTCCTCTCGCGTCAACCCATAGGGGATACGAGGTCCGCCTGCATCCACGCAACAAGCATCGCAAGTTCTTGCGCCGGAATCACACTGTAAAGCCAGATCCGTGAAACCTCGTCCTTTCTTGCAGTAAGCAAGCTCGAAAAGATCGGGCGCATGCCCTGTTCGGGCAAGCTCGCCGAAGTCGTCGTATCATTCGCGCCGTGAGCCGCGCACCGGAGGAACGACGCACGTCTTAGCTAACGGTAATGGCGACCGCGTCGGCGGGCAGCCAGAGCCGCGCCGCAGCCATGTCCCGTTGGCGAGCGGGATGAAGGCGTGTCGATCTCCTTTACCCGGTGGGCGTCCATATCGGCTCTTTCGGGCGATTACGCCAAGCGGTGAGGACGAGTTCGGGCACAGCGCAGGTGCTACTGGACGAAGTGATCAAGTCGTCATGTCCAAACCGGGCGAGGCTGCTATCTGCGGAACCCTAATGCTCTTATTGCATATTCAGTATTAAGGGCACCCCGTTCACGAAAGGTGCAGGAATGTTCGCCTCGTTTCGCATCTCCGGAGACTGCGTTCCGATAATTTTCTCAATCTGCTCCGAGCGGGCGGTGTCGTTCCCTATTGGGGTTGTAATACGATACTGAACCATATCCTCCTGATCGAAGACGTGTATCTCGGCGGGTGGCGTAGCCAGCATCAACTCCGCCACGGAAAGGGAGATATCTGATGCGTTCAGTAACTTCACCACACGGCTTAAAAAGCGTTGCGCGCCTTCAAGATCAGGGGACTCAGAATAAAGCTGATGTACCCCCAACTTTCCCAGCACGCCCCGCTCCCGGCCGGCGAACAAGATGTATGTACAAGCAGAATAACACTGGAAACCATCGGGCACCACGGTCGTGAGTTCACGCTGACGCACCGCCTCGGCGATCTCAACTCCAGCCGACACAGATCCTCCAACACTGTTCAACACTACGATCTTTAAAGACAGCGCGACGTCAATAATAGAGGAAAAGTGATGGAACGAGTCTCTGGCCATTTCCCCTTCTAAAACGCCAATCTCGGGCGTCGCTAGGTAAAATTTGAACTCACCCGATGGCGAATACGTAACTGGTGCGGACATATCAATTGAGGGTGCCGGGCCAAAGGGCACGTCAGGCTCGTCGTCAAGGTCGTCTAGCGACAATTCCGTTGCGCGTTGATGGTCAGCAGCAGCTAGCTTCTCCTCCCCCACCGCATGGTACGCATTCCCGCGAGCTGAGTACGCCTTGGCCAAGCTCCTTGCGCGCTGCGTGCCGGAGTCTATAATCAGCGTGCAACTTCTTATGCGTTCCTGTGTGGAGTGGCCGCCTAGGCATTCGTGCCAAAGCTCCTGGGGAATGTCCGCCGTTTGTGTGGTCTCAATGTTAGCGATTTTTTTGAGAATGCGTCGGTGATCGGGAGTGGCTTCAGGTACCAAAGTAAGAGCGGTTCGGAAATCCGCCAAGGCCTGAGCTGGACGATCACTGTCAAGACTAGCTTGGGCTCGCCTATAGTAGGCCTGGTAATTATACAAGTCCAGCCGAATCGCTCTGTTAAGCTGCTCAAACGCTAAGTCGTAATCTCCCCGATGCAAAGCTAGCTCGGCAAGGCCAACGTAAACATCCGCGTACCCGGAATCAAGCCGGAGTGCTTCCTGATAATCCGCAGTCGCCTTTTCGAGGTCTTTGATATGAAAGAACAGCCGTCCGCGGCTTGTATACGCTGGCGCGTTCGGACTCAGACCGATCGATTTGTCGAAATCGGCCATCGCTTGGTCAGACTCGCCCCTGTCAAAGTAGGTCAGCCCACGATGTAAGTATGCTTCCGAGGACTGAGGATCGAGCCGAACCACTTCGTCAAAATCCCGCAAGGCGCTGTCCAAGTCGTGTCGCAAGGCGTGTGCCAGAGCCCGAAGATGAAAAGCACGTGCGCTTGGTGCCAGTGAGATAGCTCTATCGAGATCTGTCAATGCGTGGTCGAGATCTTTCAGCCAAAGAAAGGCAGCTCCACGCCCAAAGTAAAGGGTTGAATCGGCGAAGCCTTTTTCAAGAGCCGCCGTGTAGTCCTTGGCAGCTTGAGCAAAATCATGTTTTTGAAACGCGGCGGCAGCTCTCGCATAATACCATCGCCCACGGCCGGGGTCTAGCTGAACCGCTATATCAAAGTCCTCGAATGCCTTCTTAGCGTTATCAGCCCTCAGATATGAGACGCCACGAGCCACGTAGGCTCGTGCGAGCGTCGATCCTTTCAGACGCGGATTGCTGATGATCCTGTCGCAAGCCGGTATGGCCACCTTTGGGTCTTCCGAGCCACAGAGGGCCCACCACGCGTTGGCCAATGCCGGAGCCGGCCACGCAAGGGTAAACAAACACGCGATGGCGACCCACTTGATCAAAGGCCAACTCTCGGTTTCCCTAAGGCTCCTAGTCCATCACGACGGCTCCTCGGCTGCAAGTAGCGCGCCGGGCATTAAGCGCTGCGGATGGGCGCCGGTCGCGGCATGAGAACGAGCGCCGACCTTCAACGCCCGCAGGGCATTTGACGCGATCAGATTACGGACGTGCCGCTCGGAGCATCCCCACTTTTCAGCGAGCATGGCAGGGGAATAGACGCGGTGCCTCGTCATCCGCCCGCCCCGGACCCGGTGCTCGGCTCCGTCGCCTCGGGTGCCTTTCGGATTTTCTCACTCGACATCGTGCCCTCATTTCGTCGATCACTCTCCGGGTCACGAAGTCTTTCGCCGCAATCTGCTCAATGACCTTCAGCGCCTCGGTCCTGAGAGAGGAGACCGTGATCCCCCCGTTAGGATTCTCGTCAACCTCTCGGCCCCGGGGTTGCGCCTCAACTGCACGAATTCTAGCGTGAGTTGGGGGCATAGCTATGGGCCACGTTCGACTCAAACGGCTACCGGCGTCGCGGAAATGGCGCCAAGTTGTTGCGCTGCTCGCCAGCGGCGCTGCGGTCGAGCACGTCGCCGCAGCCGGCGCGGAGGCTGCGGAGAGTGCTCTGGAGGCGGCGCGACGGGATCCCGTCCTCGCCCATGCCATATGGCTGCTGACGCAGATCCCGCTTGCCGCCCGCGCCCCCGACTTCGGAGAAGCCGCTTGGAAGCTGGGGCTCGACATCAGCTCGGAGCCGGCGCTGATCGATGTCGTGGCCGCATTCAGCGATGCCGTCGACCACGCCACAGCCAGCGCCCGCGGCCGAACCGATCTCGGCGAAATGGCCCGACTGGCCGCGGCGGAGAGCCTTGCCGCAGCGGCTGCCCACGACCTGCCCAGCCTCTTCGGCGAGTCGCCGGAGGATGTGCGGCTCGCGTTCGGCAGGCTTGCCGCTCCCGACCGGTTCGCCCGGCTGGCAAGGGACTTTTTCGCCCGCCTGACGCAGCGCCATCTCGATTATTATCTCAGCCGCACACTGGCCGACCATGTTGGCCCGGGCCGGCGGCTGGCCACCGCGGCCGACCACAGCGGTTTCGACGCGGCGCTTGACCTTCACTGCCGCGAGGCCGCGCGGATCGTCGAGGATTTCGCCGGAGGCTGGTTTTCCAAGACGAACTACCAGGGAGGCATCACCCCGCAGAAGGCTCGCGACTTCGCCTTCGTCGCGCTCGGGAAGATTTCGGCCGAGCTGAGGAAGCGCGAGACCGAGGATGCCTGAAACGGTCATCCTCTGCGGCGAGGCGCCGCGCCCCAAAAGGGCGATGAAGGCGCTGCCGCTCGCCGTCCGAGGTCCGACCGCCAATGTCAGGCTTGAAAGCGCGGACGTTGGCCGGCGCATGCTGGCCTCCCTGCCGGCGCTCCTTGCCGACCTCCTCGACCTCGCAACCTACGTCTACGCCGCCGACCAGATGGTGAGCCGTGGCGGAGACACGGCAGCGCGTCTCGGCGCCGACTGGCGCCGCGAGCTTCGCTTCATCGTCCCTGTTCGGGAGCCTGAGCAATGGGCAAGTCCGGAGGTCACTAAGATCCTCGAACGACTGCTCGGCTTCATGTCCGAGGACAGCTTCCGGTTCGAGTTCGTCCAGGCTCATGCCCCTCCAAAGGCGAGCGACTATCTCGATTTCGGCGGCGGCGCCGAGGAGGTGTTGCTCTTTTCGGGCGGGCTCGATTCCCTGGCCGGTGCCGTCGACCGCCTGCTCAACGGCCACGCCCGACTCCTGCTCGTCAGCCACGTATCCTCAACGAAGA
The DNA here is from genome assembly GCA_963846475.1 of uncultured Alphaproteobacteria bacterium. GTDB lineage: Bacteria > Pseudomonadota > Alphaproteobacteria > Rhizobiales > Afifellaceae > DASWJZ01. The sequence continues at coordinate 3,228,769 of CAWJVZ010000004.1, forward strand.
TCGGCAGCCGTCAGAAGGAGCTGGCGAGGGAACTCGGCCGACGCTTTCCCAAGCGAATAGGGCATGTCCCTATCCGCATCCGTATGCACGGGATCGAACCGGTCGAGCGGACGCAACGAACCAGGAGCTTCCTGTTCGGAGCCCTCGCGGCCACCATCGCCCGCATCTCCGGTGCCGGCGGCTTTAGTCTATTCGAGAACGGCGTGGTCAGCTTCAACCTGCCGATCGCCAGCCAGGTCATCGGCGCCGCCGCCAGCCGCACGACCCACCCCCGAGTGATCCGCGACCTGTCGGCCTTCCTCTCGGCTCTCCTGGAAGGAGAGGTAAAGGTCGAGAACCCCTACATCTGGAAGACCAAGAGCGAGGTTGCGGAGTCGCTCCAGAATACCGGCCATGCCGATCTGGCACGGCGTACGATAAGCTGCAGCAGCATCTACTGGAGCACCAGGCTCCAGACCCATTGCGGCCGCTGCTCGCAATGCCTGGACCGCCGCTTCGGTGCACTTGCTGGCGGTCTCGGGGAGAACGATCCGGAGGTGATGTACGAGGTCGACCTGCTGACCGGCGCGCGGGCAGACGGCGCCGACCGAACCATGGCGGAGTCCTTCGTCCGACACGCCCTGGAGCTTCACCGCATGACGGAGCGCGAGTTCATGGGCCGGTTCGCCGGCGAGCTTGCACGGGCAGTGACCTGTTTCCCCGGAATACCAACCAGTAAGGCCGCTGGAACCATCCTCGATTTGCATCATCGCCACGCGGCGGCGGTGCAGTCGGTCCTCGAGGAAGGGTATCGTCGCCACGCCGGCGACCTGGCCGCCCAGACCCTGCCCTCCACATGCATCCTGCGCCTGGTGGCCGGGGCGGATGGGATAGTCGCACGACTCCGAGCTGAAGGCCTCCCGCCGCCGCAGGCAAGCGAGATGGATGCGCGTGACTACCAGCGAACCTCGGAGCTCCGTCTCGCGCTGGACCATCACAGGCAGAAGGTGCTGATCGACGGAATCCCACCGCTCGAAGGACCGGGGATGTTCGCCATTCTCAACGAGCTCGTCGCGGCGGCACAGAAGGACAGGCACGCAGGGCGGGCACCAGAGGGGCATTCGTTCCTCGCCGCGGGAACGCTCGCCGAGAGAGTGAAGGTGAGCGAAGAATCTCTTCGCCGCTGCATCCATCGCATCCGCAGGCGGCTCGCGGAGGAATTCGAGACCAATGCCGGCCTCCCGCTCGGTGCCAACGCTCTCATCGAGAATGTCCGCTGGAAAGGATACCGACTGAACCCCGCCGTCCTGATTCTCGCCCCGGATCAGCTCAGCCCCAAGGTCAAGGGTCACGACTTTCGGCGCCGCACGTCACAACTCGGCAGCGCGGTGCCCGCAAAAACAACGAGTTAGTCGCTACAGGCCGTCACAGCTTTTTCCGTCGCCTGTCCATATCACTTGGCCCCTTTCGGCCCGATCTTTCGGGCCATGACGAACCCGAACAAATCCCGACAGCCAGACACGCCCTATAACGGCGAGCGGCTCCTGAACCGCCGGATGCTGCGCCAAACGGTGCCCGCATCTGACATGACGATCTGGCGGTGGGAGCGCGACGGTATCTTCCCGCAGCACCTCGTCATCAACGGGCGCAATTACTGGCTCCGCAGCGAGGTTGTGGAGTGGCTGGCCCGGCAGAAACGCGGGCACCGGCCGCGGCTCAGGGAGGAGGCCTGACCCCATGACACCCCCTTCCTGGCACCCCGTCCGCTCACGGCGCGGTCGGAGCTACAGGTACAACCTCAAGCTCATCCGGCGCGACTACAGCTATTCGCTCCAGGAGCTCGCCGAGCTGTTCCGCCTGCATCCGAACGCCGTTGGCCGCTGGATCCGGGAGGGCTTGCGCACTATCGACGGCCTGAAGCCGAAGCTGGTCCATGGCTCGGACCTCACCGACTTTCTCGGCCGGCGGCAGCAGGGCCGGAAGCGCAGCTGCGGCCCCGGGGAAATGTACTGCTGCCGGTGCCGCGCTCCCCGGCGCCCGGCCGAGGGCAAGGTGATCGTCGAGCAGATGAACGCCCGGCAGATGATGGTCCGCGGCACCTGCGAACTCTGCGGCACCAGGATGAACCGCGGCGGTCTACTTGAGCGCCTTCCCGAGATCCAAAGCCTGCTCGCCGTAACGGCGCTGTCACTGCACTTAAATGAACCCGCCGATCCCCTCGTGAAGTGTGGCTTGCCCCAGGAGACCGCTTATGACCGGCTACAACCCGAAGAATGAGCGCATCAAGCGGGAGTTCTTCCGCCACCAAAAGGAGACGGGCGGGAAAGCCGACAGCACCCTCGACGGCATCCGCAAGGCCATCGGCCGGTTCGAAGCCTATACCGGGCACAAGGATCTCGCGACCTTCAACCGCGAGCAGGCGATCGGCTTCAAGAGGCACTTGGCGCAGACCCGTAGCGCCAGGACCGGCGAGCCGATGGCCAAGTCGACGCTGATCGCCACCGCCGGCGCCCTGAAGGAGTTCTTCCGCTGGCTCAGCTGGCAACCTGGCTACAAGTCGAAGATCCGCGTCACCGACGTCGACTACCTCAACCTCTCCGACAACGACACCCGGGCCGCCAAGGCGCCCCGCTTCAAGACGGCTCCCACTATCGAGCAGGTCCGCGCAGCGCTTGCCGCGGTGCCGGCCGAGACGGAGATCGATCGCCGCAACCGCGCCCTGATTGCGCTCGCCATCCTGACCGGCGCCCGCGACCGGGCGCTGTCGACGCTCCGGCTGAAGCACATCGATCTTGAACGCAAGCTGGTGCTGCAGGACCCGCGCGAGGTGATGACGAAGCGCCGGAAGCGGATCGACACCTACTTCTTTCCCCTCGGCGAGGATCTAGAGGCGATCGTCGTCGACTGGGTCCGCTACCTGAGGGAGGTCAAGCTCTACGGCAATGAGGACCCCGTTTTCCCGCGCACCTCGGTGCGGCCGGACGGCAACGGCTCCTTTGTCGTGGACGGCCTCGAGCCGGTAATCTGGGAAAACACCCAGCCGATCCGCCGCATCTTCAGGGAGGCATTTGCTGCCGCCGGGCTGCCCTACTTCAATCCGCACTCCTTCCGGGACACGCTGGTAGTCCATTTCGAGCGCCTGTGCCCGACCATCGAGCACCTGAAGGCGGTCAGCCAGAACCTCGGCCACGAACATCTCGCCACGACCGTCTCGGCCTATGGCAACATGGCCCCGCACCGGCAGGGCGAGCTGGTGCGCGAGGTATCTTGCGACAGCGGTACCAATGCGGGCATCGACCGGCACCTGTTTCAGGAACTGCGACGCATTGTTGATCGCGAGCAGCGCCGCCGCGGGAAGATCCGACCGGCCGGGGGGACGAAGAATCCTAGGGTTCGTAACCTCAGGCGTTACCTTTAGCGTCTTCCCTCGCTATCCTCTCGCTCCATGTTGCCTAAATATCATCGACTACTGGGGTGGTGATACGCGGATGCCTTGTCCGCAGACCCGATTAACGGCCGTACTTTTTCACGATCATGACTCAGGGAACATGTGGGCTTAGAAAACGCGTGCGTCATTTGGACGGCGAAGTCAGAACCTGGCATTCGCCGGCGGAGGAGAGTCCGCTTCGCGTTGATTTTCGGAAATCGCGGGCACTTATGACGGTTCCGTCAGGCGCCAACGGCGGAACTCCCGTTCGTCGCGTCTGCTTCGCGCCCAACCTAGTCATTCAAAGGCGCGCCAGCCTTCTCGAGAAGCAGACGTTCGTCAAATCCAGATCCACATCCAATTACGCCCCGGTGCGCGGTTTGCCGCCAGTTTTGCCTGGAAATCAGCCTCAGATGGAAGGTTAGCTTCGTTGCGCGCGACGCCCCTCTTCGCCGTGCTCTTTACAGGCTGGACGGCACTACCAGGCGGGTGCGGATCATTCGCTGGCTCGCGCCGCCTGAACGGCCTCTTTAGCTAGCTCTGCGCCGGCGAGCGGGTTCCCGGCGAAGTCGAATCGGTGAGCAGCAAGGCAATCGACCTGTCGCCAGCCAAAACCGCTGCTGGCTCCGGGATTAAAGGCGGTGAGGCCGATATGGCCCAATGTCCTCGCCTTAGGGAGGGGGGCTGCTGAACCAAGCCGAGCCTTAGGCTTGGGCCGCGGACGACTGTTGATAGGCCAAGACAGCCCCTGCCGCTGCGGCAACCGTTACGGCAGCAACTTGCCCGACCACAAGGCCTGCTATCATCAGAGTATTGACGCCGAGCCAAAACGCCGTGCGATGGTTCGTCATACCGGTCCTTCGGAAGCCATCGAGACCGGGACGACTGCCCTCAACAAACATTGAAGTTGGGCCATTCTGATGCGTACTCACTAAGGGGGCGGATGATCCGGCGAGGATATGATGGGTTTCCGCAGCGAGCGCGTTTGCGCGTTCGCTGAGAACTCTTACCTTGTCCGCAGTCTCCCGCGCGGTCTCGATGAGCGTATATCCGTCATCATTGTTGGTGAAAGGCGACATGCGGTCAGTACGAGACACAATCTATTAAGAAAGAGCAAAGACGTGGAAAAAGCGCCCGAAGCGATCGAAGAAGTCATGCTGTGCAAGGCTGCGCCCGACGGATTGTGGCCGGCCGAAAAGAGCATTGAGCGTGGTTGGGCCGCAAGAGCCAGCCGGGTCTTGCAACTCGACAAAAGCAAAGTTGCCCATTAAGAGCCCTAAAACAAAATACCCGCAGGGTGAGAGCGGGGTAAATACATGGATCACGATATGTCCTGAAAATCTTGCGGAGATCGTTGCCGACGCACTTGATAGATGTGTGCCGGGCAGTGTTGGGTTCCAGAACCTAACGGGCTGTCACCGGGATCGGCTGCTATCTAGGGCAAGTGCTGCCATAAACGCCATCGAGGAAGCCGGCTACGTTATTTTGCCCAGAGAGCAAGCGTTGAACGGCAGCGGGCAGTCTCGATTGGCCCCAGGCGAACTAGACCACCACGCGGGGTAGAGGGGCTCGCGGCCTTTGCGGCTTGTGGTAACCAGCCTAGCCCAAGTGGCATGGGGCAGGCGGTCAAGATTGCTTTGCGTCCTCTCCCTTGGTTCGGGACGCGCGAGGTCCAGCCGGGTTTTAGCTTGATTTAGCAGCTTTGACACGGTCGAGTGATGTCGATGGTCGTGCGCCACTCTGAAATGCTGTGTGATGGCTAAGCCCCCCTTGCGCTGCCGTTTGCGTTGGCACCGGTGGCAATACTCTCACGGCGGCTTCCACCAGTATTTCGAATGCAGCCGTTGTCATGCGCGAAGGGTGCGGACCGGGAGCGCCGGCCACCAGCCTGTTGATGATTGCTGGCTCCGACATAAAGAGCCCCGGCAATACGGGCCCGGGCCACCGACACCCCTTTACGGCTGGGACGGCCTTATCTTCTGGGCTGACGGGACCCCGCAGCTGTGACAAGCAAAGTCCTCAGGGAGAAGCCGATGTCTCACACAGATGCCTACGCGGCGGCGTCCACAGGACCCGATCTGCAGATTGCGGAACAGGAACGGCAGTTTCGCGAGGTCCTCGATTACTGTCCGGCCGGCCTGAACGTCGTCGACGAGGACGGACGCCTTCTCTTCCACAACGCTCGACTTCGCGAGCTCATGGGCTACGACGAGGACGAGATGCACCTCTTTGATACGAAGAGGTTCTGGCAAGATATCGACCACCGAGCCCGGATCATCGAAATCCTCAAAGAACAGGGTGGGCAGCTGCTGAATGAGGAGGTGATCTGGAAAACCAAGCAAGGGCAGCCGCTCTACTTGCTCGTTTCGTATGTGCAGGTCGGCTACCGCGGCGGCCATGTCAGCTTCGTCGGCGGCAAGCGCATCCTCTGGGTTTACGACATCACGGCTCTGAAGGCTCGAGAGGCGCAGATCGCGGAGCAGGAACGCCAATTCCGCGAGATCCTCGAATATTGCCCGGCCGGACTCAATGTTGTGGACGAAGAGGGACGGCTCGTGTTTCACAATGCCCGCCTCCGCGAACTGATGGGCTACGCCGAGGAGGAGATGCACCTCTTCGACACGAAGAGGTTTTGGCATGACCTCGACCACCGCACGCGGATCATCACGGCTTTGCGCGAGCGCGGTGGGCAACTGCTGAACGAGGAGGTGATCTGGAAGACCAAGCAGGGCCAGCTGGTGCACGTTCTGCTATCCTACGTGCAGGTCGCCTACCATGGTGGCCATGTCAGCTTTGCTGGTGGCAAGCGGATCCTGTGGGTCTACGACATCTCCGCGCTCAGGCGCGCCGAGGACGCCCGCAAGATCAGCGAGCAGCGTCTCGTCGAGGCAATCGAGAGCATCTCCGAAGGGTTCGTCTTCTACGACTCGGAGGACCGCTTGGTTCTCTGCAATTCCTGCTACCGCGAGCTGCTCTACAGCGGTGCTGACACCCAGCTGATCGTCGGCGCCACCTTTGAGAGCATCATCCGGGGGGCCGCCGAGCGGGGCGATATCAAGGACGCGGAAGGACGCGTAGACGAATGGGTCGCCGGGCGCCTGCTCCAGCACCGCAATCCGGGCGAGCCGCAGGTCCAGCGCCGATCAAACGGACGGTGGGTCATGGTCAGCGAGCGGCGGACCGAGGACGGCGGCACCGTCGCAGTCTATTCCGACATCACCGAGCTGAAGCAGCGCGAGGAAAGCCTGGCGGAGAAATCCGCGGCCCTGGAGGCGCTATCAGGCAAGCTGGCGCGGTATCTGGCGCCGCAGGTCTATAATTCCATCTTCACCGGCCGGCAGGACGTCAAGATCGCCAGCCAGCGCAAGAAGCTCACCATCTGTTTCTCCGATATTGCCGGGTTCACCGAGACGACGGACAGGATGGAGTTGGAGGATCTTACGCAGCTGCTGAACCAGTATCTGACGGAAATGTCGAAGATCGCGTCGGACTATGGTGCCACGATCGACAAATATGTTGGCGACGCCATCGTCATGTTCTTTGGCGATCCCGAGACGCGCGGGGTCAAGGAGGACGCGCTCGCCTGCGTGGAAATGGCCCTAGCCATGCAGAAGCGCATCGTCGAGCTGGCTGATGTGTGGCGCAACGTCGGAATCGAGACGCCGCTGCGCTGTCGGATCGGTATCCATACCGATTACTGCACGGTCGGAAACTTCGGCAGCGCAGACCGCATGGACTACACCATCATCGGCGGAGCCGTGAATCTGGCCTCGCGCCTTGAGCACGAGGCGACCCCTGGCACCGTGCTCATCTCGTACGAGACTTTTGCGCATGTGAAGGACGCGATCCATTGCGAGGAGCAGGGCCATATCCGGGTGAAAGGCATCGCCTATCCCGTCACGACCTATCGGGTCGTCGATCTGAAGACCAATCTCGCGGCTGCCCGTCGCACAATCCGCACCGAGCTGCCGCATCTGCGGCTTGAGGCAGAGCCCGAGCTCATGTCGGCCCGCGAGCGTGAAAAGGCCGCCGCAATGCTTCGCGACTTCGCCCAGCAGCTGTCGAAATAAGCAGTGTGTGCACGTTCCACGTCGGAAATCTGGACCGGGGGAGTACGGCACGTGCTGATCAAAAGGTGTCGGAAAGCAATCTGTGGAGTTGACACATAGCTGGCATTCGCGCCACCCGGGCACCTATGCAGGTAAGCCCGCCTTGAGGTAGCCGTCGACGAAGTGCTGCCGGTCCTTCCTGCGCTTGAAAGGTTGCACGGCGGCCCAGTGAGACGTCAGGAAGCCGGGGTTTATTTCAAGAAACCGGCGGGTCTCTTCGCGTGCCTCGGCGAGACGGCCGAGTTGAGCCAAGCTCGCGGCAAGGATGCGCTTCGCTGGCAACCTGCCCACCTCTTCCTTGCGGAGAACACCCACGGCCTCGCTATAGCGCCGAGCGGCATAATACGCGAAGCCGAGATCCCAATAATACCACCCGGGCGGATAGGGGTTCAGGCGAAGCGCATTCTCGACACACTCGATGGCATCGTCGGGCCGACCCTGCAGAACCCTCAAACCAGCCATATTCGCGAGAGCATCGGCGTGGTTGGGATTGATCCGTAGGGCCGTCTGGAAGGCTGACTCGGCCTCTTCGAGTCTGCCCTCATTGAGGCGAATATATCCCATCGCCCTATGTGCCCAAGGCTCGTTCGGGCCGAGCGACGCCGCCGCCGCGGCATAAGAGAGTCCGAGGGCCTTGTTGGCGTCGGTCTCCTCCTCGAAATTTACTGCTGCCCCGTAGTGGGAGATCGCGAGACAGGCGTGGGCTTCCCCCAAACCCGGATCAAGGTCGAGGGCCTGAGCGAGAAGAGTCCGCGCGAGACGGTTTCCGGTCGGCGAGTGCATAAGCAGAGCGCGCCCGCGAACAAGAAAGTCGTAGGCTTCAATGCTCGTTGCTCGACGGCGGGTGAGGGTGGGGGCAGCCGGGACCGTGCTAACAGGCAGCACATTCGCGAGCGCCCTCAATATCTTGCTTACCACCTCGTCCTGTAAAGCGAAGACATCCGCTAGGTCGCCATCAAATCGCTCGCCCCAGAGGCACCTGTTCAACGTCGCCTCGGTAAGGTGAACGCCAATGCGGACCCGGTCTGCGGCTCGGCGGACACTGCCGCCCACGACATATCGAACCCGAAGCTCCCTGGCGGCCGACTGGACATCCACCGGGTTCCGTTTGTAGGCGAACGATGAATGGCTTGCGATCACAAAGAGGCCCGGCACCTTCGACAAGTCCGCAATGAGATCTTCTGCCAAGCCATCGGCGAATTGCGCCTGCTCCGGGTCAATGCTCATGTTCGTAAAGGGCAAGACGGCAATGGAGCCCTGCGGTCCAAATGACGAAGGCTCAGCGTCGATGGGACCAGCGGCCCGCTCTTCCACGGAGAGCGAGCCGGCGAACCGATAACCAACCCGCGGGAAGGTGACGATCCACTTTCACCCTCGGCCGAAGCTCGAAGCCGGCGGCGTAGGGCCGCTATTTGTACCGACAGATTGCTTTCCTCAACACTGGCGTTCGGCCACGCTGCATCCATCAAGGTCGCTTTGGCGACGACTTGACCGCGAGCCTCCACCAAAGCCTGCAACAGCCTCAGGCCCTTGGCTCCAATAGGAACCGGCGCGCCGTGTTCGTACAAAACCCCTTGGCCGGAATCGAGCACGAATGGACCGAATACGAAGCGCATAGGCGACATGGATCCACTTTACCAAACTTTGGAACCGTTTCGGGAACATTTCGGAGCGTCTTCAGGATTTGCGCGGCGGGATCTCGGATGCTGTGCACGTTCGGAAACACGCCACCGGAAGGCGTCAATCCAGCGCACCAACAAGGAGCTACTGCCATGACCAAGCTTACAATCGTCGCCGTCGTGCTTACGGGTGTTGCGGGGCTCTCCAGCACTGCTTTGGCCGACTCATTGGCCGGCCCGACATATATCGGCGATCGGTCGGCCAACCCGGAACAAGAGACATATGCTCACTCAGTAACCACCACGAGTCCCCGCCTGCTCGCGTTCATCGGTCCCGCCCGCCAGGTTGGCGTCATTCTTGGCAATGCCGAGCAGAACACAATGGCTTACCGGCCGCTGCTCCAGGCCGAACGGAACGGGGCGCTTTCATGGTGGGTGGAACAGAACTAGGCACGACGGAATCCGGCAGAGCCTGCGCACACCTCATGCCGACGTCCGGAGAACCTCGGACGACCGGCTGATTTAGGGGAATGTCTGCTTCTTCGCTTTAGCGGCGCAAAGCGGACGGGCAGCTAACGGCCACCTCACGCCGCGGCGTTTATGCGCGCATCTCGGTCGAAGCTCGCACTACGACTGCTGCTCCAAACCGGACATTCACGCCACCGGCTTTGAAAAGAAGGCGACAGCCGCGCGATTCGGGTGAGCGCTATCAGCTACTGGGCTACCGTTGCACCGCACTCTGGCAGCCACTTAGCCCTCAACCGTCAGATCGGGGAAGGTGGCAAGGGCTTGCCGCGTTGCCTCGGGCTTTCCTGGCATAGATTGGGGGCATCAGATTGTCAGTGCGATGCGCCCAGCGGCTTCGCGGCCGGTCTGAATTAGGCCGGATTCGCCTCCGCTCCGACTCGAAAGGAGTATCCGGACAAGGTCGCCAAGGATCAGCTGAGTTAAGCACCGCCGTGTCAACCCGTCTCGAAGGTCACGCGTACCGCCTTCCACCTTTGAGCGACGAGGTCCGCAGGTGGGATCCATGGAACGCGCCGATGTCGCCGAAGCGTCACTCCAAGAGGTCGTCGTAGACGAGCTACAGGAGCATGACATTGCCTTCGTTCTGCACCACCGCGTTGCCCTGGATGTCACGCCTACACCGAACATTTGGTGCCAGAACTGCGGCGGCGCCGCGCTCGTAGACCGCCGGCGCATCGGCCGGCGGATCGGTCCGCGCGCCCGGGTTCTCGACGTGGATAACCCCGCCGGAATCCTTCGGGCCACCGCCGATGAAGAAAGCGAGCGCTCCGCGCTCAGGCAGGACCGAGCGACCAGCCGCCTTTGCAAATCTCAGACAGGCTGACCTGTGTGAGGAAAGTCATCGGGCGTCCAATTGACGATCGCGGCCAGGCGCTTCCTCCGACCGCGGGCCTGCCGCCGAATCAGCTTGGCGCATTGGCCTCTTGAGACTTTGAAGCGGAGCGAGCGTCTCGCCCCGCCAATCAACCCAGCTCCTCGATCCTCGCATCGATCAGCTGAGACCGCCAACTGAGTTTCGCTTGACTCTTGTATATCTGCCGGCTGTTCGGGCAATGTAGTGAGCCGGCACAACTCTCTCTGGCTCCCATCAGAGCAAAACGGGGCTGTCGCGAGACCCCGGTACAGAGAGCAACATGCTCGACAGCGACAATTTGGGAGGAAACCATGAAACATCAGGCATCAAGGCGGTCCATTCTGGCGAGTGGAATGGCCCTCGGCATCGGCATAATGCTGGGTGGGTCGAGTTCGGCCATGGCTGACGTGCTTGAGGATGTCGGCAAAGCCGGCGTCATCAAAGTCGGCATCTTTGAGGATTTTCCTCCCTTCGCTTCGCTGGGCACCGACATGCAGATCCAGGGCTACGACGTCGACATGGCCAACCTTATTGCCAAGGCGCTCGGCGTGAAGGCGGAACTGGTCGGGATCAACGGCCAGAACCGCATTCCATTTCTGACCGAGCAGAAGGTCGACATGCTGCTGAGCATCGGCCACAGCGACGAGCGGGCTCAGGTCGTCGACTTCACCGCTCCCTATGCTCCCTACTATATCGTCGTCATGGGGCCGCAGGAGATCGACGTGAAGGGGCCTGAAGATCTCAAGGGCAAGACGATTGCCGTAAACAAGGGCACTCTGGAGGATACCGAGGTCACTAAGGTTGCCCCTGACGGCGCCGATATTCAGCGCTATAACGATTATAGCGGTGTTATCTCCGCCTTTCTGTCCGGCCAGGCCGAACTCATGGTGGTCGGCAACGATGTTGGAGCAACCATTCTCGCCAGGAACCCGGCGATCTTGCCCGTGGAGAAGTTTCATCTCCTGACCTCGCCTTCCAACATGGCCGTCAAGAAAGGCGAGACCGGCTTGCAGCAGAAACTGAACGATGTAATCGCCGGAATGCGAAAGGACGGGAGCTTGAACGAGCTGTCACTCAAGTGGCTGAAACAGCCGCTTCCCAGCGATTTCTGAACCTTCCATCCCGGCTCGGTCATGGGATACGAGCTCGATTTCTGGGCCTTGGCCGGTTACTTGGGGCTGCTTCTAAGGGGCGCAGTTACGACGCTGGCGCTTACCGCGATTGCCTCCACGATCGGCATCGCGCTCAGCATCGGCGGGGCGGCGACGGCGCGCTGGGGTCTTCGATGGGCCCGCGCGCTGATCGCAACCTATATCGAACTCATCCGCAACACGCCGTTTCTCGTGCAGCTGTTCTTCATTTTCTTCGGCCTGCCGAGTCTTGGGTTGCGGATGACGGCGATGCAGGCCGCCATTCTTGCGATGACGATAAATCTGACTGCCTATACCATCGAGATTCTGCGGGCCGGTATCGAGGCTGTTTCGCCTGGCCAGCGCGAAGCCGGGCTGGCGTTGGGAGTTTCGCCAGTATGGGTGTTCATTTGCGTCGTCTTGCCCCAAGCAGTTGCCAACGTCTATCCAGCCCTGGTCAGCCAGATCGTCATCACCATGCTGGAATCTGCCGTTGTATCGCAAATCGCCGTCACCGATCTTACCCACGTCGGCGACTTCATTCAGTCACGCACCTACCGCGCCTTTGAAACGTATTTCGTGATTACTCTGATCTATCTAGTCATGGCGCTTTCTCTGCGATGGCTACTGGCGCGCGCCGGACGGCGGCTCTTCGCTGGGCGCCTGCCGATAAGGTGATTGGGATGATCAGCCTGCCGCTCTCCGACATCATCCCCTATTTGCTGCTGGCGGCGCGCTGGACCTTACTGCTCTCCGCTATCGCTTTCCTAGGAGGGGGGATTGCTGCGCTGCTTCTCTTGTTGTTGCGCTATGCCCGGCCTGGGCTGGGTGGCAAGGTCGTTTACCTCTACATCGAACTGTTTCAAGGCACGCCCCTTCTTTTACAGCTGTTTCTGGTATTCTTCGGCCTGCCTCTCTTGGGCGTCGAGGTTTCCCCGCTGCTGGCGGCCGGTCTCGCACTCACCCTCTATGCCGGCGCCTTCCTGGCCGAAATCTGGCGAGGCTGCGTCGATGCCATACCGCGCGGGCAGTGGGAGGCCAGCGGCGCGCTCGGGCTGAACTTTCTGACGCAAATGCGCGACGTCATTCTGCCGCAGGCTCTGCGCATTGCCGTGCCGCCCACGGTAGGATTCCTGGTTCAACTCGTGAAGGCAACCGCGCTGTCTTCGATCGTCGGCTTTAACGACCTGACTCGGGCCGGCACGATCGTGACCAATGCTACCTTCCAGCCACTCCTCGTTTACGGCCTTGTGGCCGTGATATATTTCGCAATGTGCTATCCGCTTACACTCAGTGCCAGAGTTCTTGAGCGAAAGCTTGCCAGAGCTCGCTAGTCCCGATCAGGCTTCTTTGGACTTGTCCATGCAAACTCAACCTACATCAAGACAGCCCGAAACGCTTCATCCGATGGTGGAACTGCGCAATGTGAGCAAGTGGTACGGAACGTTTCAGGCCCTTAAGGACGTTTCGCTTACAGTGCGAAAGGGCGAGCGGATGGTCATCTGCGGACCGTCCGGATCCGGCAAATCCACCGCGATCCGCTGCATTAACCGGCTGGAGCAACATCAGTCGGGCGAAATCCTGGTAGAGGGCATCGAACTGACGCCCGGCTTCAAGAATATCGAATTGATCCGTCGCGAAGTCGGGATGGTATTTCAGCAGTTCAACCTATTCCCGCATTTGACCGTGCTTCAGAATCTGACATTGGCGCCGCGGCGGGTGCGCAAGATGCCGCGCAACCAAGCTGAAGAACTCGCCATGCGCTATTTGAGGCGGGTCAGAATCGCGGAACAGGCAAACAAATATCCCAGCCAGTTGTCCGGCGGCCAACAGCAGCGCGTCGCTATCGCACGGGCACTCTGCATGGAACCTCAGGTCATGCTGTTCGACGAGCCGACATCAGCTCTCGATCCAGAAATGATCAAGGAAGTCCTCGATGTCATGGTCGAGTTAGCGGAAGAACACATGACAATGATTTGCGTTACCCATGAGATGGGCTTCGCCCGGAAAGTTGCGGATACAATGGTCTTCATGGATCATGGCCAGATCGTCGAAGTGGCCCCGCCGAAGATGTTCTTTTCTAGTCCGCAGCACCAGCGGACCAAGATGTTCCTAAGCCAACTTCTGGCCCATTGACGTTGCCTCGGCTGTCGATCGGCGCGGAGCGGAAGCGAGGCAGCAATTGGCGCAATGATCCCGCAATACTTGCTGCAGACGTGGTCGGCTTCAGCCGCCTGATGCGCGCCGAGCGAGGATGTGCCAACGTCAATGACGATGAGGGTCGAGCCGTCTGAACAGGGCGGCCTGACGAATTGCTGCACTGCAACGACGATTTCTCCTTGCAAAGTTCAGTGATTCAGTTTCCCATAAACAAAATACTAAACATCGTCGCGACTGTCCGACGGGGAGCTTGGCCGTCCTTTGCGGCCCGGGGGCATGCCGGCAGCCTTGGCCGAACATGCGAAACGCAGGAGGGAAGAATGCACAAATTCAGCAGAATGGTACAGTTGCTCGGGTCGGTCGCGCTCCTTTCCGGCGCGTCATTCACAGCTGCGGGCGCTCAGGAAAACGAGCTTACGCTGTGCTGGGCCGCCTGGGACCCGGCCAACGCGCTGGTCGAGCTCTCCAAGGATTTTACGACGGAGACCGGCATCAAGATGAATTTCGAGTTCGTCCCGTGGACGAGCTACGCCGACCGCTTTTTGAACGAGCTGAACTCGCAGGGAAAGCTTTGCGACCTGATCGTCGGGGATAGCCAGTGGATCGGCGGCGCCGCCGAGAACGGCCATTACGTCAAGCTGAACGACTTCTTCGAGAAGGAAGGCATCTCCATGGATGACTTCCTGCCAGCCACCGTCTACGCCTATTCGACTTGGCCGAAGGGGACGCCGAATTATTGGGCGCTGCCGGCCATGGGCGATGCGCTCGGCTGGGTCTATCGCAAGGACTGGTTCGCCAAGCCCGAGCTGCAGGCGGAGTTCAAGGAGAAATACGGCCGCGACCTCGCCCCGCCCAAGACCTGGACGGAGCTGAAGGACGTCGCGGAATTCTTCCAGGGCCGCGACATCGACGGCAAGAAAGTCTACGGCGCGGCGATCTTCACCGAGCGCGGCTCGGAAGGCATCACCATGGGCGTCACCGCCGCGCTTTACCCCTGGGGCTTCAAATACGAGGCGGAGCCCGGCTCCTACGAGATGGAAGGCGCGGTCAACTCGCCGGAGGCCGTCGAGGCGCTGGAGTTCTACAAGGAGCTCTACGATTGTTGCACGCCGCCGGGCTATTCCGACGCCTATATGCAGGAGGGCCTGGACGCGTTCAAATCTGGTCAGGTCGCCATGATGATGAACTGGTTCGCCTTCTGGCCCGGCATGTACAAGGACGAGAATGTCGGCGGTGACAAGATCGGCTTTTTCGTCAATCCCGGCGAGAAGACCGCCGCGTCCACGCTCGGCGGTCAGGGCATCTCGGTGGTCTCCTATTCCGACGCCCAGGAAGACGCGCTCCGCTACATCAAGTGGTTCGCCCAGCCCGAAGTGCAGAAGAAGTGGTCGGCGTTGGGCGGCGTCTCGACCCACAAGTCGGTGCTCCTCGACCCGGCTTTCCCGCAATCGGCGCCCTACGCGGCCGACTTCCTCACCGCCATGGGCCAAGTGCAGGATTTCTGGCAGGAGCCGGCCTTCGCCGAGCTGATGCAGGCCATGCAGAAGCGCGTCCACGATTACGTCGTCGCCGACCAGGGCACGGCCCAGGAAGCGCTCGACAAGCTGATCGAGGACTGGACCGAGACGTTTACGGACGAAGGCAAAATCTGACCTGCCAAGGCAGAGGGCGGCCCCTCCGGCTACGGCCGGGGGGCCGGCTCCAGCACGCGCTGTTCGATGAAAGACCGGCCTAGCTACGGGCCGGCTTCAGGGCCAGCTATCGTTCGGGTGTGGGACGAGGGATCCGCAATGAGCAACACGGCTAATGCGACGTTGGCGGAAAGGGCGGCTGCAGCGCCGTCGCTTCCCGTTGCCCGCCGCGTCATCAGCCTGTCCGACCGGGCGATCGCCTGGCTGTTCATCGCACCGACTATCGTCCTGCTCCTTGCGATCAACATCTTCCCGCTTGATCTGGACGATCTACCTCTCCTTCACGAATTACCGGGCCAACCGCCCAAATGCGGAGATCGATGGTGTCGGCCTTCGCCACTACGAGCGCATCCTGACTGACACCGACGTCTGGCATTCCATGCAGGTGACGGCGCACTTCGTCTTCTGGACGATCCTGCTGGAAATGGTTCTGGGCTTCGCGCTCGCCTACCTGCTCGACCGGAAATTCCGCGGCCACGGCTTCTGGACGACCGTCATACTAATTCCGATGATGCTGTCGCCCGGCAGTGGTCGGAAACTTCTGGAAGTTCCTCTACCAGCCGCAGACGGGCTGTTTAACTACATCGTCTCGTTCTTCACCGGCGTCCCTTCATCGTCGTTCCAGATGCTGGGCGACGTGACGCTCAGCCCCTGGGCGATCATCATTGTCGATGTGTGGATGTGGACGCCCTACGTCATGCTGATCTGCCTCGCCGGCCTCCGCTCCATTCCCGACTACATCTACGAGGCGGCCGAGGTGGACCGCGCGTCGAGCTGGCGCCAGTTTTGGTCGATCACGCTGCCAATGGCACTGCCCTTCATCATGCTCGCGGTGCTCTTCCGCGGCATCGAAAACTTCAAGATGTTCGACATGGTGAACCTCCTGACTGGCGGCGGGCCGGGATCGACCACTGAGGTTGCTTCGATCACCCTCAAACGCGAGGCATTCGAAAGCTGGAAGACCGGCTATTCGTCTGCCTTCGCCATCATCCTTTTCGTCGCCGTCTTTGGCCTCGCCAACGTCTACGTGAAGGCCCTGAACAGGGTGAAGCAGCGATGACCACCCAGGCCCACTCCATCGTCGCCCCAACGCCGTTCGCGCGCAAAATCTCCGCGACGTTGGTTATCGGCTACGCGCTGATCACAATGATCCCGCTCGTTTGGATCGTGCTGACCAGCTTCAAGTCGCCGCCCGATTCGATCGCTTATCCGCCGAGGATGATCTTCACGCCAACGCTAGAGGGCTACGTCAACCTCTTCACTACGCGCACCCGGCAGACGCCCGAATTCATGGCGAGCCTGCCGCCCGCCGAAACCTGGTACGACGCACTGGTCAGGAAACGGAACATGGTGATCGCCGGCCCCTCGAACGTGGTACAGCGCTTCACCAATTCCATCATCATTGCCTTCGGCTCGACCTTCCTCGCGGTCTTTCTTGGCACGATTGCTGCCTATGGGTTCTCGCGCTTCAAGGTGCCGCTCAAGGATGATCTCCTCTTCTTCATCCTCTCGACCCGCATGATGCCGCCGATCGCCGTCGCGATCCCGATCTACCTCATGTACCGCGAGCTCGGCCTGTCCGACACCAAGCTCGGCATGATCCTCCTTTACACAGCAGTGAACGTCTCGCTTGCCGTCTGGCTCCTCAAAGGCTTCATCGACGAGATCCCGCGCGAATACGAGGAAGCCGCCATGATCGACGGCTATTCGCGCCTGCAGGCCTTCTGGAAGGTCGTGCTGCCGCAGGCCACCACCGGCATCGCCGCAACCGCGATCTTCTGCCTGATCTTCGCCTGGAACGAATACGCCTTCGCAGTGCTCCTGACCTCCGGCGAGGCGCAGACCATGCCGCCTTTCATCCCCTTCATTATCGGCGAGGGGGGCCAGGACTGGCCGGCCGTCGCCGCTGCCACCACGCTCTTCGTCATCCCGATTTTCGTCTTCACCATCCTGCTCAGGAAACAGCTCCTGCGCGGCATCACCTTCGGCGCGGTGCGCAAATGAGTCGCTACCAAAGTCCCTATTCGCAAGATGTGACCCTGACGGACCTGCAGGAGCGCGCAGAACCTGTGCTGCCCGGGCCAGTCGGCGCTGCCATGCACGAGCAGCCACTTGTGCAGTACCGCGTGCACCCCGCCGCCCGCTACTTCCGCCGCGGTCCGTGGGAAAACGTAGCGGTTGGCCTGATCGGGCTCGGCATCCTCATGCTGATGCAGCCCTTCGCGCTTTCGCTCTTCACATGGTCCTTCGTCACGATCCTGGCCGGCACAGCCATGTTCGTGATCGTCAGCCATTTTCCGGAGTGACACGCGATGGCTGAAATCCGCGTCCAGAACCTGCGCAAGGTCTTCACCGAATTCGTGGCGGTGCAGAGCTCCAACTTCACCGTGGCCGACGGCGAGTTCTTCGTCATGCTCGGCCCTTCCGGCTGCGGGAAGACGACGACGCTCCGCATGATTGCCGGACTGGAGCTCCCGACGTCGGGCGAGATCCTGCTGGGCGGTGAGGACGTGACATTCAAGCGGGCGGCGGAGCGTGACATCGCCTTCGTATTCCAGCTCTTCGCGCTCTATCCGCACATGAATGTGCGCAAGAATATTGCTTTCCCGCTGGTAAGCCAGGGGACTCCGCGGGCGGAGATCAAGACGCGGGTGGAAGAAGCCGCGCGGCTCTTGCGCATTGGCCACATCCTGAACCGCTCCGTCTCCGGGCTCGCCGGCGGCGACCGCCAGCGGGTCGCGCTCGGTCGCGCCATCGTGCGCCGACCCAAGGTCTTCCTCATGGACGAGCCTCTTGGCACGCTCGATGCGGAGTTCCGCGACCTCATGGTCCGGGAGTTGCGCGAGCTGCACAACCGGATTGGCGCTACAACGGTTTACGTCACTCACGACCAGCTCGAGGCCATGGCAATGGCCGACAAGATCGCGGTGATGAATCGCGGCCTCATCGAGCAATTCGCCACGCCGCAGGAAATCTACGACCGGCCAGTCTCGATGTTCGTGGCGGAGTTCATCGGCTCGCCGCCGATGAACCTGCTTCCAATCCATGCTGCGCTTGCCAGGGGATCGCGCCGCGTGCGCGTGAACGGCGCCGACGTGAGTGTGCCCGAAGTGCACGAGGATCTACCGACGACGGATATCGCGGTCGGCATCCGCCCGGAGCACATCCGTCTTGAGGATGCATCACCCCTCCGCGGCTCGGTCTTCGGCGCCGAATATCTCGGCACCACTCAGATCGTAACCATCAACACCGAGCACGGGCCGCTCAAGGCGCGGTTGCCGGCGAGCATGGCCGTGCGAAGCGGCGAAACCGTCGGCCTTACCTTCCGCAGCGAGCGTTTATCGTTGTTCGAGCGCGCCACCGGCCGTGCCATCAAGACCGCCCTCTACGAGGGAGCCCGCCATGGCTGAGGTAGCGCTCAAGGGGGTGAGCAAGCGTTTCGGCCGCAATCTCGCGGTGGACGGGATCGATCTCGCAGTTGCCGATGGCGAGTTCGTCGTCCTTCTCGGCCCGACCGGCGCTGGCAAAACGACGACCCTCCGCCTCATCGCCGGTCTCGAGCGGCCAGACGAGGGAGACATCCTGATCGACGGGCGCGAAGCCACGCGGGTAGAACCCGCCGCGCGCGACGTCACCTTCGTCTTTCAGCAGTACTCGCTCTATCCGCACCTGTCGGTCTTCGATAACCTCGCTTTCCCACTGCGCTCCCCGACACGGCGCGTTCCCGAGGACGAGATCCGCCGGCGCATTCATGACGTCGCCGAGGTCCTCCACATTGGGCACAAGCTGCAGAACCGCGCCACGCAGCTTTCCGGCGGAGAAATGCAGCGCGTCGCCATAGGCCGGGCCCTGGTGCGCCGCCCGTCCGTCTACCTCATGGACGAGCCGCTGTCCTCGCTGGACGCGAAGCTGCGTGCGGAACTGAGGCTTGAGCTCAAGCGCATCCAGCAGGATCTTGGGGCGACCATCCTCTACGTCACCCACGACCAGATCGAGGCCATGACGATGGCTAACCGCATAGGCATCCTCAATGCGGGCCGGCTGATCCAGATCGGCACGCCGCGCGAGATCTACGAGAATCCGCGCACCATCTACGTGGCCTCGCGGCTTGGGCAGCCGGCGATCAATCTTTTTCCGGCCGGTCTGCTGCCCGACGGCGGCGCTCCGCCAGGCACCCGGACCATCGGCGCGCGCACGGAGCATTTCCGGATTGCGCGCGCGACCAACGGCAAGAGCCACGCAACCGTCGACTGGATCGAGCATCTCGGTGACCAGAACTCACCTGCATGTCACGATGAAGGGCCACAAGCTGGTCACGCTCGTCGATTCTGCCGATGAGCTCTCCGCCGGCGACGCAGTTACGGTCGAGCTCGCCTCGCCGCTCTACTTTGACGAAGCCGGGCGGCGCCTCGAACCGGTGCCGCCGGTGGCGGGTTTTGCGGCGGCGGGGGCGTGAGAGGAGCCGAAGTCGATGAAGAAACTGATCAACGATCCGCGCTTTGTGGTCCGTGAGATGCTGGAAGGCATGGTCGACGCCTACCCGGATCTGGCCCTCTTGGATGACGAAAACGTCGTTCTTCGGTCCGATGCTGCGAGCACATCGGAGGACAAAGTGGCGATCATTTCGGGCGGAGGTAGTGGTCATGAGCCTGCGCACGCCGGCTACATTGGAGCTGGTATGCTCTCCGCCGCCGTTGCCGGCGATGTATTCACCTCGCCAAGTGTCGACGCAGTTCTGGCCGCAATTCGCCAAGTCCATAACAAGGCCGGCATTTTGCTGATCGTCAAAAACTATACCGGAGATCGACTGAACTTCGGGCTGGCCGCAGAACTGGCCCGCGCAGAAGGGATCGCGGTTGAGGTGGTTGTAGTCGGGGACGACGTGGCGCTGCGAGGAAATGTGCCCACTGAGCGGCGCAGAGGCATAGCCGGAACAGTCCTGGTGCATAAGGTGGCGGGCGCCGCTGCAGACGCTGGAGCGAGTCTCTCCGAGACCGCTGACATCGCCAGGTCGGCGGCCGCCGACGTCCGCAGCATGGGGGTTGGCCTGGGTCTGTGCACGCTTCCTGCAGCTGGAAAGGCTGGTTACGTCCTTGGTGACGATGAGATCGAGCTTGGGCTCGGCATTCATGGGGAGAAGGGCGTGTTGCGGACCAAGGCGCGTCCAGCCAACGCTCTCGTAGATACGGTATTGGACTCGATTCTCGATGATTTAAACGTCGCAACGGGAACGCCGGTCGTCCTTCTGGTGAATGGACTGGGGGGCACTCCGGCTATGGAACTCGCGATCGTCATGCGCCGCGCCGTGGCAAACCTTCGGGCGCGGGGACATCAGATCGTGCGGGCGTGGATGGGCAATTTCATGACCGCACTTGAAATGCCGGGCTTTTCACTGTCAGTGCTTCCTGTTGATGATGATCGCCTTCGGTTGCTTGACGCCCCGACCGGCGCCCCGGCCTGGCACCACGCCAGCGCGCTCGGCGATCACCGCAGGATTGTGCAAAGTGCAGCGCCGGCCGATGAAAACGAGCAAGTTACCGGTGTCGGCCCAAATTCGAAGTTGATGCGGCATTTGATTCATGTGGTGGCCGACAGAATTCTTGCCGCCGAGGAGAGCCTGACCGACCTGGACGCGAAGGCAGGCGACGGGGATCTTGGGGCAAGTCTGGCCCGTGGCGCCGCCGCGATCCGCTCCATTCCAGAACATAGCTTTGCCACGCCGAATGCACTTCTGCGGGCATTGAGCGGCGCAGTCCGCCGGGCGATCGGCGGGAGCTCCGGGCCGTTCTACGCGACTGGATTGGTTCGCGCTGCCGCCACTCTGCGCGGCGTTGATTTGCCTGATGAAACAGACTGGCAGAACGCGCTCGCCGGTTCCATCGAAGCAATCTCTGAGCTTGGCGGTGCGAAACGGGGCGAGCGTACGATGCTGGACGCGCTCATTCCTGCTTTGGAAGCGTGGCGCGATAACGGGTCGGGATTCGCCGCCGCAGTTAGCGCGGCAGCTGAGGGCGCCACAGCAACCGCCGAAATGACTCCTCAACAAGGGCGCGCCAGCTATCTTAGCGATCGAGCACTTGGGGTTCCGGATGGCGGCGCGGTGGCTGTTTCCATTTGGTTGAGCGCTATCGCTGACGGCCTATCCGAATGGCAAGGCTTTTCTTCGGCTCACGGGGGAACCCATGCTTCGCCAAGCGCAGCTGCGCAGTCTCATTGAAACCGTCGCGCGCACCGTAATCGGGCATGAAGACGAACTCACCCAACTCGATTCGGCGATCGGCGATGGCGATCACGGGGCCAACATGAGGCGCGGCTTCCAGGCAGTGCTCGGTGAGCTCGACGCGCTGGCGGCGAAGCCGCTCCCAGAGGCGCTGAAGGCCGTAGGCTCGCAGCTGGTCATGAAAGTCGGCGGCGCCTCCGGTCCGCTTTACGGCACGCTTTTCATAAGCCTGGGCAAGAACTTGCCGGAAACGCTCAACCGGCAGTCTGTCGCGCAGGCGCTCGACGCCGCTATTGCTGCCGTGAAGGCGCGCGGCAAGGCTGAGACGGGGCAGAAAACCATGCTCGATGTGCTCGTCCCGGTTCAGCAGGCGCTGGCGTCCGGCGCGGCTCCGGCGGAGATCGCGGCGCGGGCTAACCAAGCCGCCGACGCGACCATCCCGATGAAAGCGACGCGAGGTCGTGCCTCGTTCCTCGGGGACCGATCGATCGGTCATATGGATCCGGGCGCGCGCTCGAGCGCGCTCATCGTTGAAGCGGTGGCCTCATGGTTCCGGATCAGCACATGAGCAATGTCGGCATCGTCATCGTGTCGCACTCGCCGCTGGTGGCGAAGGGCACCGCCGACATGGTCCGCCAGATGGTTGGCGAGGAGGTGCCGCTGGCACATTGCGGCGGCAATTCTGACGGCGGGCTGGGCACCAGCGTCGAGGCCATCCTCAAAGCCATCGATAGCGCCTGGTCGGAGGCCGGTGTCGCCATCTTCGTAGATCTCGGGGGCGCCGAGACCAACAGCGAGATGGCGGTGGAAATGCTGCCAGAAGAGCGCGCGGGCCGGGTCGTCGTCTGCAACGCGCCGATCGTGGAGGGCGCGGTGATCGCCGCGACCGAGGCCTCCGGCGGTGCGCCGCTCGCCGTCGTAAAGCGGACGGCTGAAGAATTATCGCCAGGCTGAGGAAGGTCCAGAAGTGTCCGAGAAGAGGGCTTCAAGCTCCGTTCTGTTGAGCCATGCGGTCGGGCTGCACGCCCGCCCGTCCGTCAAGCTGACCAAGCTTGCCAAGACGTTTGCCAGCCGCATCGAGCTCGCCACTGCAGAGAAGGGGCCCTGGATCGATGCCAAGAGCATCGTCAAGGTGATGGCCACCAAGGCGCCGAAGGACACCACGATCTATTTTCGCGCCGAGGGCCACGATGCCGAGCAGTCGGTCAATGCGCTGGTAGCGCTGGTTGCGCGCGATTTCGATGAGCTGCCCGGCGCCCCGGAAGAGCCCGCGCATGCCGACGCCAATTGAGCTTCGCGGTCGTCCTGCCTCGCCCGGCATCGCGGCGGGGCCGCTTGTCCGGCTGAATTCCGCCGTCGGAAGCCGGGTCCCGACCGGCGACCGGTCGAGCGAGCGCGCTGCTTTGGAAGCCGCCGTGGCATCGGCGATCGCTCAGATCGAGCGGCTGATGGGGCAGGTCGAAGGCGACAGCGCCGCCATTCTGGAATTTCAGGCCGCCCTGCTGGCCGACACCGAGCTGATCTCGCCGGCCCTGCATGAAATCGAGACCGGGGCGCGCGCCGAGCTTGCCTGGGAAACCGCGCTTGCCGGCCAGATCGCCACCTATGCAGAAGCCGAGGATGAGTATTTCCGCGCCCGCGCCGCCGATCTGACGGACCTCCGCGATAGGGTGCTGCGCAACCTGTCCGGAGCCGAGGCGGAGGTGCTTCCGTCCGGCGCCATACTGGCCGGCGAGGATCTCACACCGACGCGCTTCCTGGAGACGGACTGGTCAAAAGGCGGTGGCATAGTGCTGGCGGCCGGAAGCGACGCCAGCCATGTCGCGATGCTCGCCCGCTCGCGCGGCGTGCCGATGGTCGTCGGGCTCGGGCAGGTCCTGGTGAACGGCCATATTGAAGCGCTCCTCGACGGCGAGCGCGGCTTGGTGGTGCTAAGCCCGGGAGTCGCGGATTGGACCGCGTTCGAGGCGCGCAGCACCTCGCTCGCCGGCGCCGCACGCGATGCCGAGTCCTTTCTGTTCAAGCCCGCCCGCACCGCTGACGGCACAGATGTAAAGGTGATGGTCAACATCACTGGCCCCGACGACGTCGACCTCATCGACGTGGAAAGCTGCGACGGTGTTGGGCTGATGCGAACCGAGTTCCTGTTCGGCGACGGCCTTCCAGACGAGGAGACACAATACGGCGCTTACGCGAAGGTGCTGGACTGGGCCAACGGCCGCCCGGTGACGATCCGTACCATTGATGCTGGCGGCGACAAGCCGGTGACGGGCTTCACCATCGCGGAGAGGAACCCGTTTCTGGGACTCCGCGGCGTGCGCCTCTCTCTCGCTCGCCCCGAAGTTTTCTGCGTGCAGCTTCGCGCCCTCTGCCGCGCCGCTACCCGCGGCAATCTGAAAATCATGCTGCCTATGGTGACGATTCCGGACGAGATCGTCGCCGCTTCCTCATTTCTTGACCGCGTGATGGCCGAGTTAACCGCAGAAGGTACTCCAGCCACACGCCCGCCCCTTGGAATTATGGTCGAGGTTCCAGCCGTCGCCATTGTGCCGCATCATTTTTCCAGTGCCGCCTTTCTTTCGATAGGCTCCAACGATTTGACCCAGTACGTGACCGCTGCCGCGCGTGACAGCACCCATGTTGCGGCCCTCAACGACTTCGCTCATCCCGCTGTAGACGCGTTGATCACTGGAGTTGCCAGGTACGCTGCGGCTAGCGGGATGGAACTCTCGATTTGCGGCGATGCCGCTTCGAGTCCGATTCATCTTCCGAATCTGCTGCATGCCGGCCTCCGCACTCTCTCCGTCGCACCTGCGGCGCTTGGCCGGGTCAAGGCCACCGTCGCCGCCATCCACCTGGAGAAATCCAGTGCAGGATGAAAATGAAAGTCACAACGCGGGTAATTCGAACGGCGTGGCCGAGTACAAGACGATTTTGCAGCGCGTCTTGGAGTCTCGACCGTCGGGAACCCGCCAGCGGATCGCCGCCGCGTTGTCAAAAAACCGCAGCTTCGTCACGCAGATCACCAGCCCGGCCTACGACACCCCGATTCCCGCCAAGCACGTCGACCTGGTGCTTGAGATCTGTCACTTCTCTCCGGCCGAGCGCGACGCGTTCCTCGCCGCCTACCGGCGGGCGCATCCGAATCGGCACAAGCTCGCGCCGGTGCCGCCCCGCCTGCGGCCCCATACGATCTATCTGCCCGATCTTGGCACGCCGGAGCGCAACCGTCAGATGGATTCCCTGGTTGCCGACCTAGTCCAGAAGCTCGGCGAACTGCTGGTGATCAAGCGGGATTGAGAACCGGAGCGCCCCGTGAAGAAACTCATCAACCAAGTCGATCGGATCTTGACCGAGAGCCTCGACGGCTTTTGCGCCGCGCACGCGGACATTCTGCTTCTCGGGCAGGAGCACAAGTTCGTGCGTCGGCGCAGCCTCAGGCCCGGGAAGGTCGGATTGGTCTCGGGCGGCGGCTCAGGTCACGAGCCGCTGCATGCCGGCTTCGTCGGACAGGGGATGCTGGACGCCGCCTGTCCTGGCCAGGTCTTCACTTCCCCGACGCCCGATCAGGTGCTTGCGGCGGGCGAGGCGGTGAACACCGGCGCGGGATTGCTCTTCATCGTGAAGAACTATGAAGGCGACGTGATGAATTTCGACATGGCCGAGGAGATGGCCACTGACATGGGCGCTGAGGTTGCCGTCGTGACGACGAATGACGACGTGGCGGTGGAGGACTCGACCTACACCACCGGCCGGCGCGGCGTTGCCGGCACCCTGATCGTCGAAAAGATCGTCGGCGCCGCTGCCGAGGCCGGTTTGGACGTTGCTGGGCTGAAGTCGCTCGGCGACCGGGTGAACCGAGGCACGCGCTCGATGGGTGTAGCGCTCAGCAGTTGCACCGTGCCTGCCGCCGGCAAGCCGACCTTCTCGCTCGGCGAGGACGAGATGGAGATGGGCGTCGGCATTCATGGTGAGCCAGGACGGCGGCGGGTAAGACTTCAGGAAGCTTACGGCATTGCCGACGAGATGATCGCGGCGATTCTGGATGATCTCGACTCGCGTTCGGGCGAGGTCTTGCTGCTCGTCAACGGATTTGGCGCTACGCCCCTGATGGAGCTCTACCTCATGTACAATTCCGCACGCGCCCTCGTCGAAGGTCACGGGCTCCGTGTAGCGCGTTCGCTCGTTGGCAATTACGTCACCTCGCTCGACATGGCAGGGTGTTCGCTGACGATTTCAATGCTTGACGAAGAGCTCACCGGGCATTGGGACGCGCCGGTCCATACGGCGGCGCTTCGCTGGGGCATTTGAGGAGCCGAAACACGTAGCTCAATGGCCAGACACGCAATCACGACGGCCTTGTTGAAACACTAAGTGAGGGTCCCAGTGAGTGGCATCAAGGAAGAGTTGAGGCCTTGACCAGCACCACTTGGCCGAGGATCAGGCTTGATGCCAACGCCGCAATCAGGTTGAACTTCCACGCTCCTATGTGACGAACGTCCGCTTAGGCGCCTCTTATCGCGCAAAGCAGACTGGCTGCTTTCGGCCAACACCGGTCACTATCCAGGAGGTTGGTGCAATCGAAATGGGTCAGGAAGCGCCGTGAGTCGTTCGAACCTCATGGTCGCATTTTGCGCCAACAGGATGGAGCAGATTGCCGTTTAGGGAAGGAGCAGAGTAGCTGAGAACCACGCATCAGCAGCACCGGTCTCCAACGTGCAGTAATATGCGGGGCCTCTCGGTGCTCAGGCGCGTGCCGGTTCCGGACCGCGCTCCGACGGAAATCCCTCATCCGTGTTACCTTGGGCGTTACCTGAACCATTCTCCTTTTCCGGATCTACCGCCACAGGCATAGGGAATCATAGGAACCTGAGTAACTTAGCCTGGCCGACATCTGTGGCGGAATGCGGAGTGGTGATCCGAGGAGCGCGCTTCTACGCCCCTGCATTTGTCCACCGTGCGGAAGATCAGGACGAAGTGACGCTCCGACCCTGAGGGGTGAAGTGTCAAGCCGGAAGCGCGACCTCTGCCTTCCGTAGGCAGAGCTCTAATCTCCCGGTCTACTCCGGGGGGCGGGTGAAAATCTCCACCAGGTACGAAGTACCCAACCGGTGGCGATATCGCGCAACCATAAACTGCAACAATCTCGCGATGCAGGGAAACAGGAACGCGAGGACGGAAAATCAGCCCTCGTTGCCGCGATCCAGCCTGACGCTCTTGCAGGGCGACCGCACGATCTTCAACTTCGATCAAAATTTACATCGAAGACCCTCACCGCGCGACGCTCAGTCTCTCCTTCAAGGACAATTGCGCCGAGGCTACGCGGCAGTGGCTGACGAGGCGTTCCCACCGGAATCGTAGAGCTTCGGGATCAGGCATTCGCGGCGCGGGCTTCGGTGAGGCCGGATTTGACGAGGCCCGCTCGTTCCACCGCAAGAGCAGCTTCAAGGGCAGGCTTGGCCTGCTTGACAGATGGCTTGCGTCGCCAGCCGCCAGCCGCATAGCCGGCGATCGTCCGGCAGATGCCGGCGACCTTCCAATGGATCACTTCCGCCTGCTGCCCCAGCTCAGCGATCTCAAGCCAGACGGCCGCGGGAATTTCCATGCACCGCGCGATGCGGTCGTAGTCGGCAACGGAATGTATTCCGGTATTCCGCTCGGCTTCACTGGTGTCCATGCCGGCATAAGACAGTTCTGGAGGAAGTGGATCGGTGAGCGCTGGCAGATCGCGTTGAATGTCTGTCCAGCACTCCTCCTTCTTGAACCACTCGCTCGGGTTCCGCTGGCCCGCAGAACGGCGCATCACTTCGTCGATCTGAGGAGCCCAGACTTCAATGAGCTTTTCGAGCTCCGGACTGACGGCCTGCCGAGACCATAGCCGGTCAAAGTCGATCCGGCCTCCGGTCCTTTGACCTAGGCCGGCCACCAGATAGGCGCTGATCTGTGCTTTGTATGCGGGAAATTTCATGCCCCGGATCTTCTTCTCGACCGCGCGATAAAGAACGGCCAATGCGATCAGACGCTTGAACCACGCGGTATCGAGTGGTGGCGGGGGCTCATCCTTCAACCGCTGCATGAAATGCTGAAAGTTCTTCTGCCCGCCCAGACATACCCGGAATGAAAGACCTGACCATGCGCTCAGGTATCGTGCCACGTCGAGCTTGTTGATACGGCGCGACTTGGGAGTCTGCGTCCGGAAGCTCTGCTGGTCGGTCTTGCGATAGCTGGCCTTCTGCTGAGCGGCGAGGTACGCCCCCCGCGCGCGTTCGTAGAACCAGCGGCTCTTCCCGTCATCAAGCCACGAATTGTTTGCAAGCGTTTCGACCTCCTGGTGAAATGGATCGTTTGCAGAGAAATCAGCCAGCTGAACGGTATTCTGGCGGTTGGCGGCACGAGAGATGGACGACACCATCTCGCCCAGGTCCGCCCCTCCGACCTTGATGATCTTTATCGGCACCGAAAGATGGTCGAGGCTCTTGCTTTCCTTGCGCCGCGCACGGTGCAGCGAAGCGGTCGTCTGACCTCCGTTGACGATCTGAAGTCCCTTCAGCGATATGATTGCGGTGCTCCCGGCATCACTGGACTGGATCTCCAGATCATCCACTGTCGCGACCAGCCCGTTGTTGAACGCCAGGAACATGGAGGGCTGGTCCACGATCGTCTTGCGAAGCTCGGCATTGACGCTCTTGCGCCCCTGCACCCCAAGGAATGCTCTGACATTCAACTCCAGCAGCCGTACGCCGTAGCGTTCATATACTCTGGAGAGCACATCGCCGGGGAGAACCGCGAGATAGGCGTCGTAGCCGCCGTCGGGGCTGGGCACATGCAGACAGGGGGTCGGAGCCCCTGTGAGAGCTACGAGGTCGACCGCGATATCGGCCCGCGTCTCCCCCGCGCCCAGAACCCTTTGAAGCCGCACAATGTCGTATGCCTCATACTCGACCTCGCGATCTCGCCATCTTGCCGACGCTGCGATTTTTCCCACGATGCCGTTGGTAAGAAGCACAATCCGGATCGTGGCAAGGTCGGCGGCTTCTTTCTCGATCAGACGTGCAAGATCGGTCGCGTCCGTGTTTGACGGTTCGAGATTGCCAGCCAGTCCGTTGACACAGGCCGTCGCAAAACGCAGCACGCGTTCAATGGCCCTCGAGACATCCGCCGACGCGAGCCTCGCTGGAGGAATTTCGTCGCTGTAGATGGTCGTAAAGAGTTCGAGCCGGGACCGCTCTTCGTCGTAGGCGTATCCATCGATCCGGTAGGGGGCATTTCCGATGCGCCCTTCCTGATAAAGCGGGAACGTGGTCTCGAGATGACCCGCTTCCTCCAGGCGCTCAAGGATGAGCTGCGTGAAGACCTCCTCCGAGAACGGCGCGTCTTCAGACACGTTCTCGTTCACGTCGCTGATCAGTTCGTCTGCAAACGCCTGGATCGGATCATCCGTCATGCTACACCGCCGCAAGCAAACTCCCGGATCATCCTGTCCGTGTCGATTGCATGTGGAGAGATGGACCGGACCTCCAGAGAATAGATTGCCTCTGTCACTTCAGCTGGAACAGCAGCTCTTGTAAGCCGCGGGAAGCGTTCATTCACTTGGTAGCTCTCGATGGCTCGGAGCTGGACACGAGGTCGGGTGCGAGCCGAATCGTCGTCGGGCATGAGGCCACGTCTAAGCAGCGCGTTCTCGAAAGCCCGGTGGGCGTTCTCATCCGGCAGGCTCTGTGCGATGGACGTGATGAAGTCGGCAATGGTTCTGCCGTCCGGAGATTCGATCAGCCTTACATGGACCAAATTGAGCCTCCGCAGTCCCGTTGCCTCCAGCTGATCGAGCGATGAAATGCGCAGCAGGAATGACGGACCCACGCTCGCCTTGACCTCGATCGCATGCCCGTTGCGCATGAAGTCGTGCAGCCCATCGTCAGGCGCCTGCCAGCTGGCCTGGGCGTCTGCATGAGCTGAGAGCAGCCGCTCGTAGATGGTCAGCTCGCCGATCAGTCCGATCGTTTCCTCGCGTGACAGACCGCTTCTGCGTTCTCGCAAAAACCGGCGCCAGGCATTGAGGCGAGCCAGGAAATAGTTCAGCGCGTCAGTGCTGGAGGCATCGTCGGCTGCAGCCAAGGCGTCGGCACACACCGTCGCGAACAGGTCAGAGCGCTCCCGATCCTCAAGAGAAAGCACCAGCAGGGGGACCGGTTCGCCCGCCGCAACACTCAGTCGCATGCCGCCTACTTCAAACAGAACGTCCGGCATGACTACCGCGTGCAGGACAAGGCCCGGGGCATCGTCCTTCGCTCGAATGGCGGCGTATGCGTCCAGCCTCGTGCCGTCACAGAGCCGCTTCGTTCTGAACTGTCTCGTATCTGGCGAGTGCCGCGCCAGTTCCGCCCAGGCATCCCGGAGCCTGTTCTGCCATGCCGAGCTCATGACGGCTCTTCGCGTCGGCGAACGGTATTCTCGACATAGACACGCCGCAGCGCCTTCTCGCTATCGGGGAAGCTGACCACCACGCCGATCACCGGCCGTTCCGTGACACCAGGATCGAGGGCAATGTCCGGGTCCAGTGCGTAGATGATGAGAAGACCATTCTGAGGCCGAGCCCCCCGGACTTTCCGGATGCTGGGTCCGCTTGGGCGATCCGCAGGCGGGTCCCCCGCGGCCTGTCTTTCCCGGTTGGCATCCCTAAGTGCTGCCTGGAATTCAGCGTCGGTCAGATCGATCGCTTCGTCGAACGGGCTGAGGATCGTCCGGACTATGTATCGCTCGGCGCTGGACCTGTCGCCACGAGGCGTTCGCTTGATGCTACTGAAACGCCTGCCGCCCAGCGAAACTTCCTTGCTGTCTGCGCTGGGAAGATAGACCGTCCACTGTGTCAGTTCACCGGCTCCTATCTGGTCCTGAATGTACCTGGCCATCCGCGCACCATTCAATTCTGGACTTTCAGGCGGGAACGAAAGGTTCAGGAGAAAGTCCGCAACATCCCTCCCGGAAACGTTGCGCCAGAGTTCTCCCGCGGCGGGTCTCGACCTTCCAGGGCCGGGCGGCGACACGATGCCGGTGCCGAGATTTTCAATGAAAGTATCCGTGACGCGCGCGTTTGCTTCGACCCTCTCCCTGTCGCGAAACATCACAGTCTGAATCTTTCCTTCGCCCGCGTAGCTGCTGCTGCGCTGCGTCGCATGGCGCTGCTTGCCCGGCGCGGTGACCTCAAGGAGGCTGTGAGCCTCCACCCGCAGACCATACTCCTTGGGCGTGGCCCCGATCTGCTGCATATGGAAGAACTGCGATCGCAATTCCTTGTTTGCGGTCGCAACGTGTCTGAACCAGTCCTCCATGTCAGGTGTCGTGAAGAGACGGCAGAGGTCCGCGTAGCCCCTCCGGTATCCGAACCAGCGCCCCATCTGCATGAGGCTGTCATACTGCCGCGCAATCCGCAGGAAGTAGCTGACCGAGAGGCCTTCGAGCGTCAGGCCGCGGGAAAGCTTGTCGCCGCCGATTGCGATCAGAGATCGGCCCGTCTCCTTGTATGAGTCGTAGTCGATGTCACCCTTGACGCTGCCATTGGCGATAAGGACCTGAATCTTATCGGAACTGTCCGCGAGCCTGGCTGACACCTGCTGCCAATTCACGCGCGCCACCCGCCGGCCGAAGACCGTGTCAAGCATCGCATCGGTCACGGGCTCGAAATCCGAAACCCACATTGCCTTCAGGCGATCCAGAGTCTCGCGGTCCCCGCCTGAAATCAGCGCGCGCGTCGAAAGGAGATATCGCTCGACCTGCCTGTGCACGATCGCGTGCACATTGACGAAGCGCGACACATGCACCAGCATGGAATTGTGCTCGCGGTCCTGGCCGCGGGCGGCTCTGGCTGCGCAGGTAAGCAGAAACGAGTCGATCACCTGCTCGAGGCTCGGCGGGATGACATCCTGTCCGTCAAACCGCGGGACGCAGGTCTTGTCGTGCGGATAGGGAATCCAGTTTTCCTGGGTCTGATCAACCGGTTCGATGAGCGGAAGTCCGTCGACAGCTTCATCGTCGTTGGTTCCGAACACGGCGATCGGCCCGAAATAATCATCGGGCGGTGTCAGGGAAACAATGAAGGTTGAAGGAAAAAGGTCGACCCCATAGTCCTCAGCACGACGGTCATCGTGAATGAGAATGTTGGCAAAGGGAGTCGCCGTGTAGGCGACATAGGCCGAGCGTTCGAATGAACTCAGTAGCTTTCGGATTTCACCATTGATCCTCTTCGGGTCGTAATCCTCGTCAAAGGTCCCGTCCGGAAGGATGGGCTGATCGCCCGTATCTACCGACGCCTGGTCCGCTTCGTCGTCAACCAGCAGCATGGCCGCTTCCCGGGAGGCCTTCGGAAGTCGCCTGATCCAGCTGTTCAGATTCTGAAGTACCTTGCCGTTCTTCTTTACGACAAGCAGGCAGGGCTGACTCATCGGCGCGAAATTGGCCTGGTTGGCGACCCTTTGACTGAAGTCGCCGTTGAGCGAAGCGATCGTAAGACTGTCAACGTTCAGGCGCGGATTCAGCTCGCCGACGCCGATCGGCCGTCGTCCTCCTCCCTCGGTGATCAATCTGGGGTTGGTATCGTAGCCCAGAAAATCCGCTTCAAGACGCTTCTGCGTCTGAAGGCGTAGGATATTGTGCATTCCGGCAAGAACGATGATGACGCGGTAGCCTGCGTCGGCAGCGCGGTTGATCACGCCTGCGTAGTGCGCGGTCTTTCCTGACTGGACATCGCCGACGACCAGCCCGCGCCAGTCCCAGGGTCCAGGCCGCCCTGGATCGTCCAGGACTTCCAGTACGCGCGCTGTGCTCTCGCGCAGTTCGTCGACGGATCGGGCCGGCCAGCCACCTTCCTCCAGCTTCTGTAGGTAGCGCTCCATGAAGGCCCCCGGCCGACGGCGATCGCCGATGTACCATTCGGGAGCACGCTTCTCGTCAACAAGCGCCAGGGCTGGTCCCTGCTCCACGATGAAGAGCAGTTCCAGCTGGCGTACGGCCTCTGCGACTTCCTCAGGTGTGAACGTCTGGCCGGTCGTCATCTGGATTGCCGGGACAACAGCCTGGACGTTCCGTTCAATTGCGGCGCGCTCAACTGACGTTCCTGGCGCTGATCTGAGGAGCTGACGCGCCATGTTGATCAGAGTCAGGAGCCGGTCGCTGGTCATGCTGCCTCCATCCTTCGCACAAGGCGGGTGCGCAGCTGATCCGGTTGCGGGGGAAGGTTCCTGAGAATGAGATCAGCCCGTTCGCCGGCGGGCATGCCCGAGGGAAGCATCTTTCCGAGTTCCGCCAGCTGTTCTGCCAGCAGCTCGATTTCTTCGGGGTCAAGCTCAGGAAGCGGCGCGCCCTCCGCCTCGGATACGTCGAGCCAGATTCTTTCCACCGGCACCGTCCGTTCGATTATCGACAGAACGGCATCAAAGAATTTCGGGTCTGCGCCATCCTGTTTCAGAAGGACGGCAATGGCCGGGTGCTTCCGATCGATGCGATATCGGGTTGCGCCCGCAGTGGATTGCGCCGTCCAGATTGGCGGAGCGTCGGACCCTCGGTGCGTCACTATGGGTCCCTGCCCGCGCCAGGCAAACACTTCGCGGGCCTGCTGGCGGCAGCGCGCGGCGATTGCGGTCAGACGGTTTCGGATCATCCCTGGAGGCCGAGCCTGCGACTTCCTGACGTCGATCCGCCATTCCCGGTCCATGCCGGTAGGCAGATCGATCTGGATTCTGGCAAGCCTGCTTAACTCGTCGCGGGTCCAGGCGCGGGCGCCGCCCAGTCCGAGCCAGCTGCCTGGGACGATCATCCGTCTGCCGCGATACACATAGAAACCCTGACGCGCTGCCCAGCCGCCAGGCCCGCCAGCGGCCTCATACTGCGCTTCGTTGGCGAAGCGATCACGATGAGGAAGGATGTAGGGCTTGACGGTGAAGGCGGCGCCCAGATGTCGGATGCGCTCTGAAGGCAGCGGCGTAATTGATGGATGATCCGTCAGAAAAGGGTCCCACGGCTTTATGAGGCGATCGTTCAGCCCGATCGCGATACGCGACGCGTCTCCTGCCAGGTACTGATGGAACACCATGCCAATGTGCGCGCGAATATCCTGAAGGCGCAGGAAAAAGACCTCCTTCTCCAGCCCCATGAGTCCGCTGAGCGCGTCGATGCGGTCCCAAAGCACGAGCGTACCCTGATCACGGCCGAGCAGTTCCGGGACAAAAGGATGATCAGGCAATTTCTCGGGCACGATCGCCATCCAGCCGCGCGCGGCGATCACGTCCACATCGAAGCTCAGGGCACTCGTCCTGCCTTCACGACGGCTGATCACCGTGAGGCAGCGGCACTGCGACAGAGATGCGGTCTTGAGCCCGAGCCCAAATCTGCCGAGATCCGATGCTCGGCGTTCCGCAGAGGGGCCGACCCCGCCAAGTCGCATGGCAGCCGCCAGGGCCGCCTCGCCCATGCCCCAACCATCATCGAGCATGGCGAAGCTCGGAGAATGGCTGCTCCATTGGAGATCGAGGCGCACGTTCCCCGCAGATGCGGCAAGGCTATTGTCGATCAGGTCCGAAATCGCCGTTTCAGGCGAATAGCCGAGACCTCTCAGTGACTCGATGAGCGCAGACGGGGAAGGCGTGATTTCTACTGTGCGCTCACCGGTCATCGGATTCAGGCCACCCGCCGCGTGTCCGCTTCTTTCCTGTCTTTCAAGTTCCGGGTGAGCTGACGCTTGAGAATGCGGGCCACGGCCAGAGCAAGCAGCGGCGGAACCGCATTTCCGATCTGCCGGAATGCTGCGTTCATGGCTCCGGCGAACCTGAAGCCATCCGGGAAGGACTGGAGACGTGCAGCCTCGCGGACCGAGATCGTCCGGGCCTGCTGGCTGTCGTAATGAATATGCGAATAGGTGTCCTTGCCCATGTGTGCAGTAAGCGTCCGGGAGGGCTTGCTCGGGTGAAGCTTCCACCACTTGTTCGGAAACTTCTCCGGGTCGTAAGGAGGCACCATCGCCGCCCTGAGCCTTTTGGCGACGACAGACCTTTCCTTCCCGCCAAGACCTTGTGCCTGGAGCGCCCGCCGGAACATGCTTTCCGCCAATCTTCGCGCCTCGGGGTAGTCTGCGTCATGGTTTAGAGCCGCGAAGATCGGAAAGTCGCGCGGTGTCAGCCGCACGAGATGGCCGTCGGTTCCTTCCTCTGCTTCGAAGCCACGCCAGGCCCGCATCCGGATCGCGTACGGCGACAGTTTATTCAGTCGGCGGTAGGCCAGCACTTCACTCAGCTTTCGGCGGCGAATGATCCCTGGATCGCTCGCGTGCTCTTTGATCCGAGGCAGGTCAGCAAGGGCGTCTCGCGTCCCGACAGCCTCGGTCAGGGTCGGAGCCGGAATGTGGATTTCCAGAAAATGCCCGCTGGCCTGATCGACATGCTTCAGCGCAACGCGCCGTGAAGCTTCATATCCGCGCGGCAGGCGAAGGAAATGCGTCGGGAGAGGGAATTCGGGCTCCTCCTCCAGCACTTCGGCGAGCGCCACGATGAACAGACGCTCGCGGACTTGCGGGACACCGTAGTAGGCTGCGTTGAGTATCGTATACGCGGTCCTGTATCCGACCTCATCCAGCGTCTCGCAGATTTCTTCCGGCACGTTGTGGCTGCCGAAGTTCAGAATGTCGGGGACATTCTCGATCAGGATTGCAACCGGCTGCGTGTCTTCGACGAACTGGAGAAAGCGGCGGTAGAGGGAAGCGCGCGGGTCCCGCTGGAATGCGTCCTCCTCGCCGGTCAGGGACCGGAGCTTCGATCTGCCGATGCGGGCGAATGCCTGACATGGAAGCCCGGCTGCAAGAAGATCGAACAACTCCGCAGCCGAAGTTTTCAGCTTCAGATCGGCTACCAGCCCCTCCGCGGAACATCCTTCCATGTCGCGAGGGAGCGACCATGGATCGTCGGGTTTCCGGAGACCGCCGAAATTGAGAGCATAGCTCTCCGCTGCCTCAGGATTGAGCTCGATATGGGCGGTTAGGTCAAACCCTGCAGTCTTGAGGCCGAGAGCGAGCCCCCCGCACCCCGAACAGATTTCAAGGGCCCGCGGGCTGCCGCCGCTGCGCAGCCGGGCGACCTTGCTTCTTCTGATCCGGAGCTGTTTCGCGGTCAGCGTCATGATCCAAGCCTTGTCTTGAGCTTCCGACGCAGGCGCTCAGCATCGAAGGTCTCGCATTCCCAGATGACTGCCACTCGCCATCCCATCTGTTCAAGCTCTTTCCGGACACGCCGGTCCCGGCTTACGTTATTCTGGAACTTTCTCTGCCAGAACTCAACGTTAGACTTTGGCGAGTAGCAGTATTTGCACCCAGGATGTCGGTGCCAGTAGCAGCCGTGCACGAAAACGACAGTATTCCGTCCCGGAAACACCAGATCGGGCTTCCCTGGCAAAGCGGCTTCATGAAGGCGGAAACGATAGCCCATGGCGTGCGCAAGCCTGCGCACCACGAGCTCGGGACTGGTATCCTTTCCTCGGATGCGACCCATGTTCCGGGAGCGCAGTGCAGGTGAGACGATGTCCATGACGATCTAGGCAGACGGCTTGCAACTTCTGGAGACAGAACAGACGGCGAATCCTACCACGCTGGACCGCTTCAAGCCTAGTGCATCCTGCCTGAACGCCTCTGCGGGCGTCGCCGTCCCGTCCAACGCTACCGTTCGGGCGTTTCGCGGCGAACACTTTCCAAATGAATTGCGGCATAGAGATCGGCCACGTCAGAATGAAATGTAATTTCACCGTCGCGACGTTCGCAAACTTGCTGTGCCCGCCGCCCCTACTCGCTCCCAGCGAGCGGTTACAGCGACTGCGTAGCGCAGCGGGAACGCCCTGACCCCGATGATCAGGCCAGCAGCCTGACAGCGCTCCTCACGTTCCGGAAGAAGGCGTCACTATTTCCTCCACGCACGCCGCCCAGCGCGTAAGCGCGTCACGGCGCTCGCGGAGGTACAGGGCCCGATTGTACACGCCTGCCACTCCTGCCTTGGCCAAGCCGCTCGTGTGGTTGATTACAGCCTCCACAACGTGAGGCGCCACTCCGAGGCTCTCGTTCATAACAGTCACCATCGTTCGTCGTAGATCGTGGAGAGTCCAGGGTAAAATGGGCGGCAGTCCGACTGCCGCCCACACGCGGTTGAGCCCGAATAAGGTCAACGACCATCCTCGAGAGAGGAACGAGGTGGGTCTGCTTGTTCTTGGTTCGGCTTCCCGGGATTTCCCAAATAGCCTCATTGCCTCCGAGGTGTCTGAGCTCAGACCAGCGTAAACCGGCGACCTCGGCACGCCGCTGGCCGGTTAGAAGGAGAATACGAACCACCGGACCGAACACGCTCGTTTCCTCATCGAGAGCCCTAAGCACGGACCGAAGTTCCTCCTCCGATAAAACGCGATCCCGTTTCACCTCCGGATGTGGCGCCTGGATGCGATCAGTTGGAGCTACGGAAATGATGTCCCGCTCGGCACACCAATTGAAGAACTTCCGAAGATAGACGAGAGACCGCTTGGCAGCGCCCGCCGAGCCTCGCTGGTCTATGCGTTCGATGACATCGAGGATATCCCGCTTCGCGATCTTAGCCAGCGGCTTGTCACGCCAGAAGCGGGTGTCAGCCCCGGTCAGGATGCGACGATACTCCCGCTGGGTGGATGGGCGCAGCCGCGGTTTAGCGTATCTCTCGAGGAACTCAGCGGCGCATGCGCCGAACGTGTTTTGCCTTTCTAGCTGCCGCTCTCGCTTAGCTTCCAACCTGATGACGCGCGGATCCTGGCCCTCGGCGGTCAAACGTACAGCCGTTCGTGCCTGCTCCCGCGCTTGGCCCAGCGATAGGGCGGGGTACTTTCCGAGGGTTATTCGGATCAGCTGGCCGTCAAGTCGGGTCATCACGAACCACGACTTACTGCCGCGGTAGGAGAGGCGCAGGCCAAAGCCGGGGAGGCGCTGGTCATAATATTCGACCTGACCACATCCTGGTGCCTTGAGTTTCTCAACCGAAATTGCCGTCAGGCTCGCGCGGGGCATGATCATCTCTGTAGGTAACGTGGAGGTAACATACTCCTGCGGTTTCCGGCTGTGAAGCTATGTTATGACAGAATAAGCCATGCGCTCGAAATGCTTGCGTCTCCTAACGAATTTGGCGCAATACAGAGCCGAGAGGTTACGAGGTTATGGCGGAGAGATGCGGAATCATAATCCGCGTGTCGGGGGTTCAAGTCCCTCCTCCGCTACCAGTCTTTTCGCGAGTGGGCGCGACGAACCGTCGGTCTACTTCGCCGGGTCCTTCGGCGACCAGAGGATCGTCGGCGAGTCCTTTTCGTAGGCCATGCCGGCGGGGTAGCTGATGGCCTCGAGCTGCAGGCCCCACGGGGCCAGGAAATAGAAGATGCTCTGCCCGGCAGCCGGTCCCTGCTCGACCGGCAGCGGGCCGAGGAAAGTCTTCACGCCCTTGGAATCCAGATAGTCCTTCGCGGCCTGGATGTCGTCGACATAGAAGGCGATGTGATAGCCGCCGATGTCGCTGTTCTTCGGCGTCGCGTCCTGCTGGTCCGGCGCGGAATATTTGAACAGCTCGAGGTTCGAGCCGTGGCCGCAGCGCACCAGCGTGATCTCCTCGATGACTGCGCGCGGGTCGACGTTCAGCAGGTCCTGCATGAAGGTGCCCTTGTCGTCGGAGAACGGGCCGAACGACATCGCCTTCTGGCAGCCGACGACGTTGACGAAGAAATCCACGGCCTGCGCCATGTCGGGGACGGTGATGCCGGTGTGGTCGTGGCCGCGCATGCCGGGGATGGCATCCGCGCGCGCGGCGCCGTGCGGCGCAACAACGGCGATCAGCGCCGCCCCGGTCATTGCCGCGATGCTCGCGCGTGAAATCCTGGTCATGTGCATTCCCCCCTTGGCCATGCCAGCGGGCGGCATCGCGTCGCGCCTGTCAAGCCACCGGGGCGTGCGTTGCATTGGCGGAAGCCGTGAGCGAGGCGAACCCGCGCGCTTCGGCCGCAAGACGCTGCAGCAGCGGCGCAGGGCGGAGGCTCTCGTCGCCGAGGTCGGCCGCCCAGGCGTCGAGAGCGTCACGTATCTTGCCGAGGCCGAGGCTGTCGGCCCAGAACATCGGCCCGCCGCGCCATACCGGCCAGCCATAGCCGTGCGCCCAGATCACGTCGATATCGGATGGGCGGGCGGCGATCCCTTCCTCGAGAATGCGGGCGCCCTCGTTGACCATCGGGAAGAGGAGCCGCTCCACGATCTCGCCCTTGCCGACGGCGCGCGGCTCGACCCCGAGGCGACGCGAGGCTTCGCCGACGATCTCCGCGACCGCGGGGTCGGGGAGCGGCGCCCGCGAGCCGGCTTCGTAGCGGTAAAAACCGGCGCCGGTCTTCTGGCCGAAGCGGCCGCGCTCGCAAAGCGCGTCGGCGATTTCGGCGCGCAGCCCCTCGGCCTTGCGCATGCGCCAGCCGATGTCGAGGCCGGCGAGATCGGCGGCGGCCAGCGGCCCCATGGGAAAGCCGAAATCGACCATTGCCGCGTCGATCTCCTGTGGCGGGACGCCCTCCAGCATCAGCCGCTCCGCCGCGGCGCTCCGCCGGCGCAGCATGCGGTTGCCGACAAAGCCATGGCCATTGCCGACGACCACCGGAATTTTGGCGAGCCGCCGCGCCAGCGCGACCAGCGTCGCCAGGGTGTCGGGCGCCGTGTCTCTGCCCCGGACGACCTCGACGAGCCGCATGACGTTGGCCGGGCTGAAGAAATGCATGCCGGCCACGCGGCCCGGCCGGCGCGTCGCCGTGGCGATCGCATCGACGTCCAGGTAGGAGGTGTTCGTCGCGAGGATCGCCTCGGGCGCGGTCAGCCGGTCGAGGTCGGCGAAGATCTGGCGCTTCAGTTCCATGTCCTCGAACACCGCCTCGACGACGATGTCGGCTGTCGTTTCGGCGAGGCCGACGCGGCCCTGGACGAGGGCCGACCGGGCCTCCGCTTCCGCCGCGGAGAGGCGCCCGCGCTTGGCGGCGTCGCGGTAGCTCGCCGCGACGGCGTCCAGGCCGTTCCGCAGCGCCTCGTCGGAGGTCTCGATCAGCGTGACCCTGATGCCGGCATCGGCGAAACACATGGCGATGCCCCGGCCCATCGTGCCGGCGCCGATAACGGCGGCCTCGGCGATGGCGCTCGGCCGCGTCGACGCTTCGACGTCACGGAGCTTGGCCGCCTCCCGCTCGGCGAAGAAGAGATGGCGCTGCGCCTTCGACTGCTCGCCGGCGACAAGCTCGGCGAAGAGCGCGCGTTCGCGGGCGAGCCCCTCCTCGAAGGGCAGGTCGAGCGCGGCGCGCGACGGCTGCGACGCAGGAGCGGGGCGCATGCAGGGCGCCAACCCGTTTGGTCAGCTCGGCCGCCAGACTTCTCGAAGCCCGAGCGGTCGGCGATGTCCGGCGCGAGCTTATCGCTCTCGTCCCGGAGGCGCCGCAGGCGGCCCGCTGCGGCGAGACGCCGGGCAGCGGCCATCGCCGCCTCGGTGAGATCGTCAGTGGCAATGGCGTCGACGAGGCCGCTGTGCAGCGCCTCCTCGGCGGATACGGGCGCACCGGCGACGATCATGCGAAGCGCCGCCGTGGCGCCGATGGCGCGCGGCAGCCGTTGCGTGCCGCCCGCTCCCGGGAGCAGTCCGAGCTTCACTTCGGGGAAGCCGAGGCGGGTCGACGGCGCGGCGACGCGGAAGTGGCAGCCGAGTGCGAGCTCCAAGCCGCCGCCCAGCACAGTCCCATGCAGGGCCGCGACGACGGGCTTCGTCATGCCGTCGAGCGCTTGGATCACCTCGGGCAGGGTTGGGGAGCGGGGAGGGGCGCCGAATTCCCGGATGTCGGCGCCGGCAATGAAGGTCTTGCCGGCACAGGCGATTACGATGGCGCGGACGGTGGAGTCCGTCTCGACGCTTTTAAGCGCCTCGACAATGCCGCTGCGGACCGCATGCGACAGGGCGTTGACGGGCGGATTGTCGACGACGATGACAGCGACGTCCGCCGCGATCCTGAATCTGGACAACCGGCGCAGCGCTCACGACCCGCTCAGCACCGCCGTAGCCTCGATCTCCACCTTCGCTTCATCCTCCACCAGCCCGCTCACCTCCACCAGCGTCATGGCCGGGTAATGGCGGCCGATGACGCTCCGATAGACCTGGCCGATTTCCTTCCGCCTGGCCTTGTATTCGCGCCGATCGGTGACGTACCAGGTGAGGCGGACGATCTCAGCCGGACCCGCTCCGGCCTCGGCGAGCACGTCGACGACGTTCTGCAAGGCGCGGCGGGCCTGTTCGACAAGGTCGTCGCTCTCGAAGGCCTGATCGGCGTTCCAGCCGATCTGCCCGCCGACGAACACCAGGGGACCCGACGCCAAGATGCCGTTCGCGTAGCCGGAAGCGGCCTTCCAGGCCGGCGGATGCAGCACTCTTCTGCCGTCGCTCTTTTGCATTTGATCTCCAGGGACCGCGAAATGTCGTCGCCACTGCGGTGCTGCATCACACTATGGCAAGCGCTGCCTGAGCAGGAAACGCTGGATTTTTCCGGTCGCGGTCCTCGGCAACGTGTCCACGAAACGGATCGACCGAGGACAGGCATCCGGTCCGACCGCCGCCTTCACCTGGTCCTGCAGCCGCTTCACCCACGCGGCATTGCCGGTCTCGCCGGGCGTCAGGACGACGAACGCCTTGACGATCTCCCCGCGCGCCTTGTCGGCGATGGCGACGGCCGCGCATTCCGCCACCGACGGATGCGCCAGCATCGCCGCCTCGACCTCCGGCGCGGCGATCTCCTGCCCGCCAGTGACGATCAGGTCGCCGGTCCGGGCGACGAAATGGAAGGTGCCGTCGGGATCCTGCCGAAAGGCGTCGTCGGTCAGGTTCCAGCCGTCGCGGACATTCTCCGCCTGGCGGGGATCGGCGAGGTAGCGGCAGCCCGTGGGGCCGCGCACCGCCAGCCGTCCGACGGCGCCGCGCTCCTTCTCCCGCATCTCGCCATCGACGATCCGCGCCTCGTATCCGGTTACCGGCCGGCCCGACGAGCCCGGCGCCGATTCGCCGGCGCGGTTGCTGATGAAGATGTGCAGCATCTCGGTGGAGCCGATGCCGTCCAGAATCTCCACGCCGGTCCGGGCCCTCCACGCCTCGTAAGTGGAGGCGGGCAGCGCCTCCCCGGCAGAGACCGCGAGCCTCAGTGACGCGAAATCCGGGCGCGACGGATTTCCCTTCAGCACCGCCCGGTAGACCGGCGGCGCCGAGACGCAGATCGTCGCTTTGTGCTCCCTCATCGCGCGGATCAGCTCGGCCGGCGTCGGATCCTCGAGGAGAATGGACGCCGCTCCGGTGCGCAGCGGGAAGAGAGCGAGGCCGCCAAGCCCGTAGGTGAAGGCGAGCGACGGCGTGCCGATCACGACGTCGTCCGGCTTTAGGGCGAGGATCTCCCGCCCGTAGCCATCCGCGACGGTGAGAAGGTCGCGGTGAAAATGCATCGCGGCTTTCGGGGCGCCGGTCGCGCCGCAGCTGAAGGCGATCAGCGCGACGTCGTCGCGGCCGGTCTGCACCGGGTCGAAGCGGACCGGCTTCGATAGCGCCAGCCGGTCGAGCTCCGCGTCGAAATTCGCCGTTCCGTCGAAGCCGATCACCGTCTTCAGGAAGCGGCTCGTCTTGGATGCCGCGATCAGCTCGTGCATGAGCCGCGTGTCGCAGAGCGCGAACTGGATCTCCGCCTTGTCGACGATGCGGCCGAGATCGGCGGCGCGCTGGACCGGCGCCGTATTGACCACCACCGCCCCCGCCTTCGTCGCCGCCAGCCAGCAGGCGACCATGGCGGGATTGTTGGCGGAGCGGATGAGCACCCGGTTGCCGGGGAGGACGCCGAGATTCTCGACCAGCGCACGGGCGAGACGGTTCGTCCAGTCCGCCAGCTCCTTGTAGGTCCGCAGGCGGCCGTTGCCGATCAGCGCGATGTTGTCGCCAAAGCCGCTCTCCACCATGCGATCCGTCAGCTCGACCGCGGCGTTCACATGTTCGGGGTAATCGAACCCGGACAGCAAGAAATCCGGCCAGGTCTCCGGCGCGGGCAGGTTGTCCCGCGCAAAAGTGTCGATGTGAGCGGACCGCCCGAGCATCCTATCCTCCCGCCAGCATCTGCCGCGCGATCACCAGCCGCTGCACGTCCGAGGCCCCCTCGTAGATCCTGAGCGCGCGGATTTCGCGGTAGAGGCCTGCCACGGCCGAGCCCTTGCGGACTCCCTCGCCGCCATGCAGCTGTACCGCTGTGTCGATCACCGCCTGCGCCCGCTCGGTGGCGAACAGCTTTGCCATCGCCGCCTCGCGCGATACCCGCGCCGCGCCCTGGTCCTTGGTCCAGGCCGCCCGGTAGACCAGCAATGCCGCCGCGTCGATGTCGAGCGCCATGTCGGCCAGATGACCCTGAACCATCTGCAACTCGGCCATCGGCGCGCCGAACAGCACTCGTTCGGAAACCCGCCGAAGCGTCTCGTCCAGCGCCCGGCGGGCGAAGCCGAGCGCGGCGGCGCCGACGGTGGCGCGGAATACATCCAGGACCGACATGGCAATTCGAAAACCCTCGCCGGGCTGGCCGATCATCGCCGATGCGGGCAGGCGCACGCCATCGAATCGGAGCCGCGCCAGCGGGTGCGGCGCGATCGCCTCCAGCCGCTCGGCGATCTCAAGCCCCGGCGTATCGGCCGGGACGAGGAAGGCGGAAAGCCCCTTGGCGCCGGGCGCCTCCCCGGTCCGCGCGAACACGACATAAAAATCGGCGATGCCGCCGTTGGAGATCCACGTCTTCTCGCCGTCGAGGCGGTAGAATTCACCGTCGCGCGCGGCGGTCATCTCCAGGCCGGCGACGTCGGAGCCGGATTTCGGCTCCGTCAGCGCGAAGGCGGCGATCGCCTCGCCGGCGCGCGTCTTGGCCAGCCACTTCTGCTGCTCGGGCGTGCCGAACATGGCGATCGCGCCGGCGCCGAGGCCCTGCATGGCGAAGGAAAAATCCGCCAGCCCGTCATGGCGCGCCAGCGTCTCGCGCGCCAGGCACAGCGTGCGGACATCGAGGACTCCGCCGCCTGGTTCAGGGGCCGTGTGGGCCAGCCAGCCGCCGCGACCGAGCGCCTCGACCAGGCGCCGGCACGCCGCGTCCACGTCGCCATGCTCGACCGGCAAATTCGCCGCGCACCATTCCTCCAGAGCGGCGTGGAAGGCGCGGTGGCGCTCCTCGAAGAACGGCCAGCTCAAAAAACTCCGGTCCGCCATCAATCGCCCCGGAAGACCGGCTTGTCCTTGGCAACGAACGCCCGGTAGGCGCGCTCGAAGTCGCCCGTCTGCATGCAGAGCGCCTGCGCCTGCGCCTCCGCCTCGATCGCCTGGTCGACGCCCATCGACCATTCCTGGACAAGCTGCGTCTTGGTCATGGCGTGCGCGAAGGCCGGTCCCGCAGCGAGGTCTCGGGCGAGCGCCAGCGCCTCCGTTTCCAGCGCGGCGGCCGGAACGATGCGGTTGAAGAACCCCCAGCGCTCGCCCTCCTCGGCCGACATG
Organism: uncultured Alphaproteobacteria bacterium; assembly: GCA_963846475.1. Lineage (GTDB taxonomy): Bacteria > Pseudomonadota > Alphaproteobacteria > Rhizobiales > Afifellaceae > DASWJZ01. The sequence continues at coordinate 3,273,080 of CAWJVZ010000004.1, forward strand.
GTCCGGCCGGTATAGAGAAGCTCCGCCGCGCGGCCCTGGCCGATGATGCGGGGCAGGATCGCGCAGGCACCCATGTCGCAGCCGGCGAGGCCGACCTTGGCGAACAGGAAGGCGGTGCGCGCCTCCGGCGTCGCCAGGCGGATGTCGGCGGCCATGGCGATGATCGCGCCGGCGCCGACGCAAACGCCGTCGACCGCGGCGATCACCGGTTTTCCGCAATGGATCATCGCCTTGACGAGCTCGCCGGTCATCCGGGTGAAGGCGAGGAGGCCCTTCATGTCCATGCCGACAAGCGGGCCGATGATCTCGTGCACGTCGCCGCCGGATGAAAAATTCCCGCCATTCGGCCCGAACAGTACTGCCTTCACATCGTCCGCCTCTCGGAGCGCGCGAAAGGTGTCGCGCAGCTCCGCGTAGCTTTCGAAGGTGAGCGGGTTCTTGCGCTCCGGCCGGTCGAGCGAGATCAGCGCGACGGCGCCGTCCATCCGCCAGCGAAAGTGGCTCGGCTGCAGTCCGGCCATGTCGCTCATCGGCCCGTTCTCCGGATCACCACGTCTCACCCCCCGATACGGAGATCGCCTGGCCGGTGATCGCGTCCGATCCAGGCCCGCACAGCCACAGCACTGCGGCGGCGACTTCCTCCGGCTGGATGAAACGACGGAGCGGGCTGTAAGAGGCGAGATGCTGGCGCGTCTCGTCCGGGCGTCGCCCGGTCTTGCCGACGATCGCCTCGACGCTCTGCTCCAGCATCGGCGTCTCGGTGTAGCCGGGGCAGACGGCGTTGGCGGTGATGCCGCTTCCGGCGGTCTCGGCGGCGACGGCGCGAACCAGGCCGATGGCGCCGTGCTTCGACGCGCAATAGGGCGCGATATAGGGATAGCCCTTGAGGCCGGCGGTCGAGGCGATGACGATGAGGCGCCCCCAATCCGATCCCTTCATCGCCCGCGCGCCCTCCCGGAGCGTCAGGAACACGCCCCGGAGATTGACGGCGATCATCCGGTCGAAGGCGTCGAGACCGGTTCGCGTGAACGGTGCGCTTTCAGCCGCTCCGGCATTGGCGATGACGATCGATATCGGCCCATTCGCCTCCGTTGCCTGACGGAAGGCGTCTGCGGTAGCGGTCGCGTCGGCCGCATCGGCGACGATGGGCAGAAACCTGCCCTGCGCCGCCGCTTCCTCAAGCGGCTCGCGGCGGCGGCCGGTGATCGTCACGTGGGCACCCTCATCCGCGAGCGCCCGGGCGATGGCGAGGCCGATCCCGGTGCCGCCGCCGGTGACCAGAGCGTGGCGATCGTCGAGCGCGGCCATCAGACTTTCACCACCGATGTCTCGCGCCGCTCCGTCAAGCGCCAGAGCTGGTCGCGGCCGGGCCAATACGGCGCCGGCCAGGCCTCGCCATAGTCGCCGAGGGCGGCCGCCGCGTGCAGCGTCCAGTAGGGATCGGCGAGGTGCGGGCGGGCGAGGCAGACGAGGTCGGCGCGGCCCGCCATCAGGATCGAGTTCACGTGATCCGGCTCGTAGATGTTGCCGACCGCCATCGTCGCCATCCCCGTCTCGTTGCGGATGCGGTCGGAGAAGGGCGTCTGGAACATGCGGCCATAGACCGGCCGTGCCTTCCGCGAGGTCTGGCCGGCCGAGACGTTGCAGATGTCGACGCCCTCCTCCTGCAGGATGCGGGCGATCTCGACGGCCTCTTCGGCGTGACTCCCTCCTCGCCGACCCAGTCGTTGGCGGAGATACGAACCGAGATCGGCTTTTCCCCGGGCCAGACTGCCCGCACGGCCCGAAAGACCTCCAGCGGATAGCGCATGCGGTTCTCCAGGCTGCCGCCATATTCGTCGGTGCGTTGGTTGGAGACCGGCGTGATGAACGACGACAGCAGATAGCCGTGCGCGCAGTGGAGCTCCAGCATGTCGAAACCGCAACGCTCGGCCATCTCGGCCGCGGCGACGAATTCCGCCGTGACCCGGTCCATGTCGGACCGGTCCATGGGTTTGGGGATCTGGTTGCGCTCCGACCACGGTACGGCGGAGGCGGAGAGGACCGGCCAGTTCCCCTCGGGGAGCGGAGCGTCCATCTCCTCCCAGCCGAGCTGCGTCGACCCCTTCGGGCCGGAATGGCCGAGCTGGCAGCAGATCCGCGCTTCGGTCTCGCCATGCACGAAATGGACGATCCGCTTCCAGGCCGCCTCGTGCTCGGGCGCGTAAAGGCCGGTGCAGCCGGGCGAGATGCGCCCCTCGGGGCTGACGCAGGTCATCTCGATATGGACGAGGCCGGCGCCGCCCTTGGCCCGCTCGGCGTAATGGACGAGATGCCAGTCCGTCGGGCAGCCGTCGACAGCCTTGTACTGGTCCATGGGCGAGACGACGATGCGATTCTTCAGCCGCATATCGCGCAGCCTGTAGGGCGCGAACATCGGCCGCCGGACCACGTTTGAGGGGGCGCCGGCCCGCCGCTGGAACCACGCCTCCGCCCCTTCCAACCAGTCCTTGTCGCGGAGCCGCAGATTCTCGTGGCTGATCCGCTGCGAGCGCGTCAGCAGCGAATAATTGAACTGCACGGGATCGAGGTGGAGATAGCGCTCGACCTCCTCGAACCATTCCATCGAGTTGCGCGCGGCCGATTGCAGCCGGAGCACGTCGACCCGGCGCTCGCTCTCGTATTTCTGGAAGGCCGCCTGCATCGTCGGCTCGGAGTGGAGGTCGTCGGCGAGGCCGATGGCGCTTTCCAGCGCCAGCTTCGTGCCGGAGCCGATCGAAAAATGCGCCGTGGCGGCGGCGTCGCCCATCAGCACCAGGTTCTTGTGGTGCCAGCGCCCGCACAGCACGCGCGGGAAATTGATCCAGGCGGAGCCGCGGATATGGCCGGCATTGGACATCAAAGCGTGCCCGCCGAGATGTTTTTGGAAGATGCGCTCGCAGGTCGCGATGGACTCCTCTTTGCTCATCTCGCCGAAGCCGAATTTTTGCCAGGTCGCCTCGCCGCATTCGACGATGAAGGTCGCGGTGTCGTCATCGAACTGGTAGGCGTGCGCCCACACCCAGCCGTTCTCCGTCTCCTCGAAGATGAAGGTGAAGGCGTCGTCGAATTTCTGGTGCGTGCCGAGCCAGACAAATTTGCAATGGCGCACGTCGATCTCCGGCTCGAAGACGTCGGAGAATTCCCGTCGGGCCCTGGAGTTCAGGCCGTCCGCGGCGATGACCAGGTCGTACTCGTCGAGAAGCGGCGCGACGCTCTCCACCTCCGCCTCGAAGCGGAGCTCCACGCCGAGTTCGCGTGCCCGCGCCTGCAGCAGCAGGAGAAGCGTGCGGCGGCCGATGCCGCAAAAGCCGTGGCCGGAAGAGACGGTGCGGGTGCCGCGATAGTGGACCGCGATGTCGTCCCAGTAAGCGAAGTGCGAGCGGATCGACGCCGCGCTGACGGGGTCGTTGCGGGTCAGGTTCTGCAGCGTCTCGTCGGACAGGACGACGCCCCAGCCGAACGTGTCGTCGGGGCGGTTGCGCTCCAGGACCGTGACCTCATGGTCGGGGTTCCTGAGCTTGACACTGATCGCGAAATAGAGCCCGGCGGGTCCGCCGCCGAGGCACACGATCCGCATCCTTGACCTCGTGCTATTGCGTCAGTGTTGTCGCATCCGGACGCAGGTCTTTCAATCGCTGCGCCGTCATTCTCGGCCGAGCGAAGCGAGAGCCCTGGATCTCGGTTTCACGTTAGACTGCAGGAGATCGGAAGCATCGGGTGACCACACCGGCCAAACTCCGTCCGGGCTACGGCGCTCCGACGCGAGACCGGGCCGAGCCGACCGGGTGGGGATTCGCGCCGGGGCGCGGCGCCACTGTCCGAATAACCGCACCCTGAAACTCGTCCCAAAGCTCTGGATCGGACCTGATCGCCTCCAGGCTCCGCGCCGCCGGCTCGGCCTCGCCGTCAGCCCGCATCAGGGCCAAGTGCCCGCCCAGCGCCTCGGCGGCATTTCGCAGCGCTTCGTCTAGCGTGTCGCCGGCGGAGACGCAGCCCGGCACATCGGGGAAGCTGACACCGTAGCTTGTCCCCTCGTCCTTGTGCACCAGCGCAATATAGCGGGCCATGTCGCTCACTTCCTTCCGAGCCGTGCTTGAAGATAGATCGACCGGACCGTCTTCGGATGCAAGTCCTTGCGCGGATGCGGCACCGTCACCTTGCCCGGCTTCATCGGGTGCTTGAAATGATGGTGGCTGCCGGTGGTCGCGACATGCACCCAGCCATCCGCCTGCAGCTCGCGAATGATCTCGCGGGAATCCTTGCCCACGCGCAGTCCCCCGCTGGAGATATGCAGACGCAGATGCGGACGGCAAGCGCAGCAGCTGTGGCGAGCAACGGCGACGCCCGTGAGAAATGCGCCTCAAAGCGTTCGTATCGTCCGTAACGCCCCGTCGAGCATTTCGCCCTCCTCGTCGCGGAGCGCCGCTTCGATGAGGCGGTGGAGCCATTCGGCGGCGTCCGGCCGGCCGGAGAGGAGCGGCAGCGCCGAGAGGACGCGGTCGAATTTCGAGGTGCCGCGTTGATGCGTGTCGCTGTAGCCCTTGATCAACCGCCGGCAGCGCAGCACCTCCACGCCGAGCCTGTAGTCCCGCCGGACCGTGTCGCAGGCGAGATTGAGCCATTCCTCCAGATGCGCCGTTTCGGTGCGGTGGCGCAGCGTGCCGCGCCGGAACCGCCGCAGGCCGGCGACGAAATAGAGCGCGAGGAACCAGTGGATTCGGTCGGTGCGGACGTGGCGGCCCTGGTTGACGACGCGGTCGAGCGCGCCCGCCAGTTTTGGGCGCGCCAGGATAGCGGCCCCGACGCGCGCCGGCAGCGTGCCGCAGACTTCCTCGATGCGCGGATGCATGAACTCGGTGATCTGCAGGACCTGCTCGGGGCCGACGCCGATCTCCCGCTCGACGCGGCGGAAGCGCGACGCCCGCGTCTTCAGGTCGGCGACGCGGATCACGTCGTCATAGGTCATGGCATTCGCCGAATATTTGGCAGCCTCGGTGGTGAAGGCGAAGCCTTGGGCGGCACCGCCCTCCGCCGCATCGACCGCGTGGACCGCCCGGATGCGGTCGAGATATTCGCTGCCGTAGGCGGGGTCCTGGAAATCGACCACCTTGGTGAGTCCGGCAAGCAGCATTGCCCGCGGCTCGGCCGGGAACTCCCGCTCGATGGCAGCAACCAGCGCCGACCAGGCGCGCGTCTCGGAGGTCGGCCCTGAGACGGCCGCTTGGGGCGGCTTGGCAGGCCGGGCCAGCTTCGCCGCAGCGTTGAGATCCGTGCCGCCCTCCGCTTCCGGACGCTGCGCCGCCTCGTAGCCCGCCGCGAAGGCTTTTAGGCTCGCCTCCGCGCCTTTGCCCCCCGCGGCAATCGTTGCTTCGAAAGCTTCGCGGCTGAAGGGCAGGATCTCCGCGCCCGCTAACGCGCCGAACAGGCTGGCCGAGATATGACTGCGGTGCTCCGCCGCCAGCCGGTCGAGGTCCATGGCCAAAAAACGTTTCGCCGATTGCTGCGCCGCGTCGAGGACCGGAGCCGGGTCGGCGATGCCGGTCCCGGGCACGATTTTTTCGCTCACCGCGAGCGTGCGGTGGCTCGAGGCGATCAGCGTTGTCCGGTCCGGCGTGACGAAGCCGCGCTGCATCGCCCGCCCCGCCTCCATCAGCTCGGCCGCCAGCACGATGTCGACGTCGCCCGGCGCCGGCATCAGCGACAGCACCGGCGTGCCGCCGCGGTCGGGCACCATCTCGATGTAGTAGATCGTCGCGCCGGTCCGCTGCGCCACGCCGGGCACCGACGTCGACTGGGCATACCAGCCGTTCCGCTCGGCGAGCTCGACGATCCAGTCGGTGATGACCCCGCCGCCCTGTCCGCCCACCGCCAGGACGGCGAGCTTGATGATCGGATCGCCGGAGGCGGGCGGCGCCAGCATGGCTCAGGCGGCGCTGAGGCCGAAGACGAGGCGGTTTCTGTCGCGCCGCCGCTGCAGCCAGGACGTGACGGCGCCGCGCAGGCGCGCCGCGAAGCGGTCCCAGGGCCGCGGGTTGTTGATCACGTCGGCGCGGTAGAAGGATGGGCAGAGCACCGCCGCGTCGGCGACCTCGCCGCAATTGCCGCAGCCCACGCAGGACTGGTCGATCGCCGCCACCGGGTCGTCGCGGAGCGGATCGTCGAGCTGCTTGACCGACAGCGAGGGGCAGCCGGAGAGCCGCATGCAGGCGTGATCGCCGGTGCAGACGTCCTCGTCGACGCCGAACCGCGGTTTGACGACCCGCTCGCCGTCCGAGATCGCCTTGGCCAGGAGCGGCCGCTCGCGGCGCTGCCGGTTCAGCATGCATTCCGACGACGCCACGATGATTTTTGGGCCCTTCTCCGTCGTAGTCAGCGCCTCCCGCAGCGTGTCGCGCATCCGCTTCACGTCGTAGGTCCGGTCGATGTGGCGCACCCATTTGGCGCCGACGCCGCGCACCGCCTTGGCGATCGGATGGCTTGTGGAACGCGACCGGTTGTCCGCGCGCGACGACGGGATATCCTGGCCCGCCGGTCGCCGCCGAATAGTAATTGTCGACGACGATGGTGACGCCGTCGTGCTTGTTGAACACGGCGTTGGTGACACCGCTGTTCAGGCCGTTGTGCCAGAACCCGCCGTCCCCCATCATCGAGATCGGCCGCTTCTTCGCGGGGACGTTGAAGGCGGATGCGGAGGCCGGCCCAAGGCCGTAGCCCATCGTGCTCGCGCCGATGTTGAAGGGCGGCAGGATGGAGAACAGGTGGCAGCCGATGTCGGCCGCCACGTGGTGCGGTCCGAGCTCCTTCTCCACGAGCTTCATCGCGGCAAAGATCGGCCGCTCCGGGCAGCCGATGCAGAAGCCGGGCGGGCGCGGCGGCACCGACTTCGACAGATCGGGCAAGGCGAAGGCCTCGGGCTGGTTCGGCAGCCGGTCGCGGTCGCTCAAGAGCTCGGGCGCGTTCGCCTTGAGGAAATCGCGGACGGCCGAGAGCATCACGGCGCCGGTATATTCGCCGCCGATAGGGAAGGGGTCCTTGCCGTAGAGTTTTGTGCGGATCTCCGCCTTGTGGAGCATCGCCCCGAACGCCTGCTCGATGTGGTTGGGCTGCCCCTCCTCGACGACCAGCACCGCATCCTTGTCGCGGGCGAAGTCGAGGAACTCTTCATCGATGAGCGGATAGGTGACGTTCAGCACATAGAGCGGCACGTCGGTGCGGCCGCGGATGTCGGCGAGGCCGAACCGCTGCAAGCGCCCGCATGACGCCGTTGTACATGCCGCCCTGCATGACGATCCCCACGCGGCCGTCAACCGGGCCGAAATGCTCGTTGAGGCCGCGCTCGCGGATGAATTTTACCGCCGCCGGCCAGCGCTTCTCGATCTTTTCCTTCTCGTGCAGATAGGTGGCCGGCGGCAGCACGATCCGGTTCACGTCGCGCTGCGGGTTCTCCAGCGCCTCGGCCAGGCTCATCTTCGGGCGCTGGTTGTCGCGGGCCTGGAAGCGGCCGTGAACGTGGCAGGAGCGGATGCGCACCTCCAGCATGACTGGCGTGTTGGAGATTTCCGACAGCTCGAAACCGTCGCGCACCGATTTGACGATCGTCTCCAGGTTCGGCCGCGGGTCGAGGAGCCAGATCTGCGACTTCATGGCGAAGGCGTGGCTCCGCTCCTGCATGATCGAAGAACCCTCGCCGTAATCCTCGCCGACGATGATCAGCGCGCCGCCCTTCACGCCGCCCGAGGCGAGGTTGGCGAGCGCGTCGGAGGCGACGTTGGTGCCGACCGTCGACTTGAAGGTGACGGCGCCCCGGATTGGGTAGTGGATTGAGGCGGCGAGCGTCGCGGCGGCGGTCGCTTCGGAGGCGCTCGATTCGAAATGCACGCCGAGCTCGCCAAGGATGTCCTGCGCGTCGGCAAGCACGTCCATCAGATGCGAGATCGGGGCGCCCTGGTAGCCCGCGACATAGGCGACGCCGCATTCCAGGAGCGCCTTGGTGACCGCCAGAATCCCTTCGCCGCGGAATTCCTGGCCGGCGCCGATCCGCAGCTGCTGAACCTCTTTGGCGAACGACCGCTCAGCCATTTAAGCCTCTCCCGCCCCGCCCCTTCTTAGTCCGGCGCAAGGCGGCGCGAAAGCGGCATGCATCGGCCCGGCGGGCGTGCTCGGTCGCACCGGGTCACGCCAGGCGCTCAGCGAGCGCGTGGCCCGATCCGCCGGAGAGCCCTGGGCCGGGATGCGTCGAGGCGCCGATGTGGTAGAGCCCGCGCACCGGCGTGCCATGGTTCACCGAGCTGGGGAAAGGTCGCCAGATGAAGAACTGGTCGATGCTCGCAGCGCCCCCATAGGGGTCGCCGCCGACGAGGTTCACGTTGAGCGCCTCCAAATCCGCCGGCGAATAGGCCCGCCGTGCCACGACGTTGTCGCGGAAGCCGTCGATGTGCGCGGCGAGGATCGCCTCGACGCGATCGGCATAGGCGTCCCGGACGGCCTCGCTCCATTGCCCATCCGCTGGAGCGGCGAGCGTGCCGCCCGCGTCGCCTTTGATCGTCCGCGGCGCTTCCGGAAGCTGGATCCACAGGATGGCCGCCCCCTCGGGGCAGCGCGAAGGGTCGAGCGCGTGCGGCTGTCCCACGCAGATCGTCGGCACTTCCGGCAGCATGCCGCGCTCGCATTCGTTCACCGCCTTGGAGACGCCATCGAGCCCGGGGGTCAGATGCAGCAGGGCAACCTTCTCCAGCCCCGGGGAGCGCCAGCGCGGCGGCCCCTTCAGCGCATAGTGGATCTGCATGTTGCCCTTGCCGTAGCGATACGACGCCACGCTGCCGCGCTCCGCAGGTTTGACCTCCGCTGCCGGCAGCAGTCGGCCGTAGAGCTGCGTCGGCGTCACCGAGCAGATCACGCCGCGTGCCGCCTCGATCGTCTCGCCGTCCGCCAGCCGGACCGCCCGCGCCCGGCCGTCCGCCACGACGATTTCCGCGACGTCCGCCCGCGTCCGCACCTCGCCGCCCTGCGACCGGATCAGCGCCGCGAACGCGTCGACCGCGTTCCCCGCGCCGCCCTTGACGATCGGCGCGCCCGCAGCCTCCAGCGCGAAGGCGATGACACGCCCGATCTCCCCGCTAAAGGCGCTCTCCGGCCCCAGGCCCGCATGCAGGACCCACGGCGCGAACAGCGCCCGCACGAGCTCGGATTCGTAGCGCGTCTCCAGCCAGGTCCGGCCGGAGCGGAGCGCCTCGCCGAGACGCGCGGCGAGCCCGCGCGGACCTCGCCGCCACGCCTCGCGAAGCAGGAGCTGCGCCGTGCCGCGCGTCCACAGCGCGCTGCCGAGCAGGCCGAAGAGGAGCCCGGCATCGCGCTCGACGATCGCCATGTCGACCCGGTAGCCGTCGCCGTCGCCGTCGCGGACCTCGTTGAGCCGCGCGACGTTCGCCGCCCGGTCCGTCGACAGGACGAGACTTCGACCGTCCGGCAGGAGCACGCCGGTCGGGTTCGGCGTATGCGCGAATTCCAGCCCGTGGGCGGCAAGCTCCGGGCCGAGCTTGGCGAAGGCGGGCGACGTGACGAACAGCACGAAGGTCGTCGCCATCACGTCGTGCAGATAGCCGGGCGCGGTGGCAGCCTCGCTGCGCATGCAGCCGCCCGCCACCGCCTCGCGCTCCAGCACGAGCACCCGCCGGCCCTTCTTGCCGAGCAGCGCGGCGCAGGTCAGCCCATTGATGCCGCTGCCGACGACGATGTAGTCGGCGATGGCCGCCATCGCCGAGTCGCCCGGCCCGGCTCAGCGGCGCGGGACGAGCGCGAGCGCCCGGATCGGGCTGCCGGTGCCGTTGACGAACTTCAGCGGCGCCGCGATCAGGATCGCCCCCCTCGGCGGCAGCCGGCCGAGATTGGCCAGGCTGGCGAGGCCGTAGCGGTTGTTCTTGTGCAGGAGATTGTGCGCCGGATAGGGCGGGTCGAAGGTCCCGGCCTTGCCGGCGTCGGTGCCGACCGTCTCGGTGCCCCAGCCGACGATGCCCTTGCCGATCAGATATTCGATGCAGTCGACGGTCGGGCCGGGCGAGTGCGGCATGTTGTCTTTGACGTTGAGAAACTCAGCTTCGCTGCGGTTACGCGGATGCCAGTCGGTGCGCATCAGCACCCACGAGCCCTTCTCGATGTCGCCGTGCCGCCGCTCCCAGGCGCGCACGCCGTCGGCGCTAAGCAAAAAGTCCTCGTCCGCCGCGGTCTCCCTGCTGCAGTCGATGACGCAAGCCGGCGCCACGAGCTTCTGCACCGGCAGCCGGTCGGTCGTGCCGTCGGAATAATCCTTGCCGGTGATCCAGTGGACGGGCGCGTCGAAATGCGTGCCGGAATGCTCGCCCAGCTTCAGCCAGTTCCACGCCCAGTAGGGCCCGTCCGCGTCGTAGCTGGAGATCGTGTGGACCTCGATTTTCGGCGTGTTCTGGAACGGCGGCGGCAGCTTTATCAGCGGCGTGTCGGGACCGAGCGGAACGGCGAGGTCGACCACTTCGACACTGCCCGCCAGGAGCAGGGACGCCAAGGCGCCGAGCGTATCCGTCGCAGTCATCGCAAGATCCTCCCCCGCCGGGAATCCGCCCCGGCCCATGCGGGGCGGGAGACTAGTCGGGGATCGGTGCATTCGCAATTGTTTGACGCTCTGAAGAGATTCCGGTCACGTACTGGGGCCGAGCGCTAGGAGATCAACGAGGGCCCCACGCTCGGCTGTCACCCTCGGGCGAGCGAAGCGAGACCCGAGGGCCCAGGGGACCGCGTCGAGCGACGGCGAACTCTGGGTCCTCGGATCGCGCTTCGCGCGTCCGAGGATGACTGGGCGCTGAGCGCGAGCCATTGGAGGGCGAATCATGGATTTCGACGCCGTCATCGTTGGGGCGGGGCACAACGCGCTTGCGGCGGCGATCCATCTGGCGAGCCGCGGCTGGAGCGTCGGAATCTTCGAGCGGAACGCCGTTTCGGGGGGCGCGGTGCGCACGGCCGAGGTGACGCTGCCCGGCTTCCGGCACGACCTCTACGCGATGAACCTCAGCCTGTTCGCCGGCTCCCACTTCGTGGCCGAGCACGGCGAAGCGCTTCGCGGGCACGGCCTCGCCTTCGCGCCGGCGGAGCACTGCTTCGCCTCGCCGATGCGCAACGGCGAATGGTTCGGCGTTTCGAAAGACCTCGACGCCACGCTCGCCCGCGCGGCGCGCTTCTCGCCCGACGACGCCGCCACATGGCGCGCCATGCTCGACAGGTTCGGCGCCGATGCGCCGCACATTTTTCGCCTCCTCGGCTCGCCCATGACGGCGCGGTCGCTCGCCGCGACCGGCTGGAAGGCTTGGCGGCAGAAGGGGACGGGCTGGATGCTCGAAACCGCGCGGCTGATCGCCTCGTCGCCGCGCGAGTTCCTCGAGCGGCATTTCGTGTCGCCGGAGATCCGCGCCGCGCTGGCTGCCTGGGGCATGCACCTGGATTTCGCGCCGGACATCGCGGGCGGCGCCCTCTTCCCCTACCTGGAAAGCATGGCCAACCAGAGTTTTGGCATGGCGCTCGGGGCCGGCGGGGCGGAGGTCATGATCAAGGCGATGACCGCGCAGCTGCAGGCGCTCGGCGGGCATTTCCAGCTGCAGGCCGATGTTGCCGCTATCGAATGCCGCGGCGGCCGCGCCGTCGGAATCCGGCTGGCGAGCGGGGAAGCGATCGGGGCGAAGCGCGCGGTGATCGCCGGCGTGACGCCCACCGCGCTGGTCGGGCGGCTGCTCGCCGACGGCACCGGCGACGCGCGCTACGATGCCGCCGCGCGCCGTTTCGCCTACGGTCCGGGGACGATGATGGTGCACCTCGCCATGGCGGGCCTGCCGGACTGGATCGGTGGGGAGGAGCTGCAGCGCTTCGCCTACGTGCACCTCGCGCCCGATCTCGACATGATGTCCCGCGTCTACACCGAAGCGATGGCTGGCCTGCTGCCCGGCGAGCCGGTGCTCGTCGTCGGCCAGCCGACGGCGATCGACCCTTCGCGCGCGCCGGCCGGCCGGCACATCCTGTGGGTCCAGGTGCGGGTCCTTCCCGCCTCGATCCGCGGCGATGCGGCGGGCACGATCGCCGCGCGCGACTGGGACGCCGCGAAGGAGGCCTACGCCGATCGCGTCGTCCACCTGATCGAAGCTTATGCTCCGGGCACGCGCGCCAAGATCCTCGCCCGCCACGTGGAATCGCCCGCCGACCTTGAGCGCGGCAACCCCAATCTCGTCGGCGGCGACAATCTCGCCGGCAGCCACCACCTCTCGCAGAACTTCCTGTTCCGCCCCGTGCCCGGCTGGGCGCGCTACCGCACGCCGGTCAAGGACCTTTATCTCATCGGCGCCTCGACATGGCCCGGCGGCGGCACCGGCGCCGGCTCGGGATTCATGCTGGCGAAGATGCTGGCGGGCGCGTAGCCCTGACGAGCCTCCGTCTGGCAGTCCGGGGATGCTGAAGGAGCGCGCCAAATCGTCCCGCGGCCGATCCGGCCCGAGGTTTTGAGAATTCTGGTCCTCCTCGCTTGAGGAGGGGTGGCGGGGCGCTTGAAGAACACCTCGCGAAAACAAAACAAAGACGGCGCTCCCAAGCGCCCCTGTACCGGTGATGGCCGGTGATCCTGCAAAGCTTGGCTCGGCGAAAGCGAAGCCGGCCGCACGCGCGCCCTCCGTGGCGCCGTAGCGGGCGGGCGGCTTCGCGGGTCCGGCGAATCGGCTCAGACAGGAGGACCGGGGCCGGCCGGCCGGGAGCGACCGAAGCGCCCCAGCGCCGCCGCTGTCAAAGCGGCGAGCACCACGCGCGGACATGTGCCCCGGCTGGCGGCTGCGATTGCAGGCCCAGTGGGGAGACCGCGCCCTTGAGCGCCAGGTACAGGGATCGGCCGACGTCGCGGCGGGCTCGTTGCGAGAACAGGGAGAGGAGCATGGAAGAACAGCCGATCTGGTATGCCGGCGTCGATTGGGCGTCGCAGGCGCATGTCGTTTGTCTGTCGGATGCGCAGGGGCGCGGCAAGCGCGTGCGCAGCTTCGCTCATGGCGGCGAGGGCCTGGCTGAGATGGGCGCCTGGCTGATCGCCGCGAGCGGCGCCGCGCCGCAAGCGGTGCATGTCGCCATCGAGGTGCCGCACGGGCCGGTCGTTGAGGCGCTCATGGAGCGCGGCTTCACCGTCTACGCGGTCAATCCCAAGCAGCTCGACCGCTTCCGCGACCGCTTCACGCTGGCCGGCGCCAAGGACGACAGCCGCGACGCCGAGGTGCTGGCCGATGCGCTGAGGACCGACCGGCCGCGCCTGCGTCCGTTGCGGCCGGCCGATCCGCTGGTCATCGAGCTGCGCGAATGGTCGCGGATCGCCGACGAACTGACCGTCGAGCAGGTCCGTCTCGCCAACCGCATGCGAGACCAGCTCTGGCGCTACTTCCCGGCCATGCTGGAGCTCGCCGATGATCTCGCCGCCGAATGGTTCCTGCAACTGTGGGAGAGCGCGCCGACGCCCGATAAGGCCCGCCGCCTCCGCCAAGCCAGTCTCGCCAAGCTCCTCAAGCGGCATCGCATCCGCCGCTTCGATGCGGCCGAGGCCTTGAAGCAGCTCCGCCGGCCGTCCATCCAGGTCGCCGCCGGCGCCACCGAGGCGGCAACCGCCCACATCCGCACGCTCATTCCCCGCCTGCGCCTCGTCAGCCGCCAGATCAAAGAGGCGCACGGCGAGCTCGATCGCCTGCTCGCCAGCCTCGCTGCGCCCGAGGAGGACGCGCCGGGGCAGCCGCAAGAGCAGCGTGACGTGACCATCCTGAGATCCCTGCCAGGCATCGGAAGGATCGTCTGCGCCACGCTGCTCGCAGAGGCCGGCGAGGCCCTGCGCGAGCGAGACTATCAGGCGCTGCGCTGCTTGTCCGGCGTCGCCCCGGTGACCAAGCAGTCGGGCAAGCGCCGCATCGTCCTGCGCCGCCGGGCTTGTCATCGCCGCCTCAGCGACGCCGTCCATCATTGGGCGCGCACCGCCATCCAGCACGACCCGCGAAGCCGCGCCAAATACGCCGCCCTGCGCCAACGCGGCCATTCGCATGCCCGCGCGCTTCGCTCCGTCGCCGACCGTCTGCTCGCCGTTGCCTGCGCCATGCTCGCCAGCCGCACCCTGTTCGCCACCGCAGCGGCAAGTCAAAAAAGCGCTTGCTAAACGGTGGGGAGTCCGCGCGGCTTATCAGGCCCCATTCCTTCGCGCTTCCCCCATCGTTGGATCAAGCCGAAGCGATCCTCCGGGTTTAAAGCCGCACACCGCGACAGACCGGTCGTAGTGCCGGTCGGGCGAAGCTCTCGGGGCCTCCCGGGGAAGCGCCGGTCCGGAAAACCGGCTCAGCCGCGGGGGCCGCCCGCCCTTCCCATGGAGCTCCGGTGCACCACAGACCCTCCGGTGAAGAGCGGCAGGAAGCGATATAACAAAAGGAATTCGGAATGTGAAGATCTTCCTAATCACATTTCCGTAAGCGCTCATGGGTCACCGGTATGGCCCTTCGATCCGCTTGACCCTTGCACAAGCAAATCTCTAATCTTCAAGCATCTGCATGGGGCGCCTGCGGCAGCACCGCGGGGACGGGGAGACGGGCATGTTCCTGACGAGACGCGATCTGATGAAGCGTGGGGCCGCGGGCGCCGCGCTTGTGGCAAGCATCGGCCTGCCGTTCCGCGCCTTCGCGCAGGGCGACGAGCTCACCATCGCCTACAACGTCAACCTGCCGTCCTTCGACCCGACCGTCGGGCCGTCGGCCGTCAACCCGACCATCCAGGGGCTCTACCAATCGGTCTTCGACCAATATATCGCCCAGGCGCCGGATCTGACCCTGGTGCCGGGGCTTCTCACCGAATGGGGCTGGAACGAGGACCGCTCCAAGATTCAGATGACCGTGCGCGAGGGCGCCACCTGGCATGACGGCTCGCCGGTCACGCCGGAGGACGTCGTGTGGTCGCTGGAGCGGGCCGGCAAGCCGGAGACCGGCAACCCGATCCAGTTCGTCTGGGGCAAAATCGGCAATTTCTCCGTCGACGGCACTGTCGTCACCGCCGACGTGAAGGAGTTCGAGCCGACCCTGTTCAAGTGGATGGGTTTTTTGACCGGCTACGTGCTGCCCAAGGCCTATTACGAGAAAGTCGGCCCGCAAGGCTTCGAGGCGGCGCCGATCGGCTCCGGCCCTTACAAGGTGGTGCAATTCGAGCAGAACGCGTTCCTGAAGCTCGCCGCGCACGAGGGCTATTGGGGCGGCGCGCCGGCCTTCAAGTCGGTGATCATCAAATTCGTCCCCGACGCGACGAGCCGCGTGGCCGAGATCGATTCCGGCCAGAGCCAGGTCGCGTTCGACATCCCCTATGAGGAATTCGATCGGCTGAAGCAAAAGCCCGGCCTGAAGGGCATCACCACGCCGATCTCCGACATCGCCATGATCTTTCTGAACGATGTCGAGCCGATGACCGACAAGAACGTCCGGCTCGCGGCGATCCACGCCATCGACAAGCAGCTCCTGATCGACCGGCTGCTCGGCGGCTACGGCGTCAAGATCGACACGCTGCAGACGCCCGAATACGATGCCTACGACCCCACCACGACGGTGGAATACAATCCGGACAAGTCGATCGAGCTGCTCAAGGCGAGCGGCTATTCGACCGACAACCCGGTCAGATTCAAGATCCAGACGACGCGCGGCTTCAAGCCGAAGGATTACGAGATGATCCAGGCGATTGTCGGCATGTGGCGGAAGGTCGGGATCGAGGCGGAGATCGAAGTTTACGAAATCGCCAAGCACTACGAGCTGCGCGCGGCGGACCAGCTCGCGCCCGCCGCCTTCTACAATTGGGGCAACTCGATCGGCGATCCCTCGACGTCCACCGGCTTCGCCATGTTCGGCCCGTCGCCGCACTCGGTGTGGGACGGCCAGGACATGCTCGACATGATCGGCCCGCTGTGGGGCGAGCCCGACGAGGCCAAGCGCATCGAGGGCTACAAGGCGGTGGACAAGCACATCGCCGCGGAGGGCGAGGTCATCCCGCTCCTGCAATATGTGCAGCCGATCGTCTTCGTGGACACGATCGAGGTGACGCCGCATGTTTCCGGCGCCGTGCAGCCCTATCTGATGAAGCCGGCGGGATAGCCCAACCCCCGATGCGGTTTGTCATCCCGGTTTGCCGCGCAGCGGCAAGACCGGGATCCATAAGCATGGGAGGGTGCCGGGACGATCGCCGCCGCTTGGGGATCCTTGTCCTAAGCAGCGCATATGGGTCCCGGACAGCGCCGCTCTCGCGGCGCTTCCGGGATGACAACCTGCTGGGGCGAGGCAAGGCCTCCCGATGACCGCAGTTCGGGGCATCATGACCCGGAGCGTGACGACGCTGATCACGCTGTTCGGCGTGGCGGTCATCGTCTTCGTCGTCATCCGGCTGGCGCCCGGCGATCCTATCGCCATGATGCTGCCGCCCGGCGCGTCCGCCGCCGACATGGAGCGGCTGCGCGCCCTCTACGGCCTGGACCGGTCCATACCCGAGCAGTTCGCCATCTGGCTGGGCAATGTCGTCCGGGGCGACTTCGGCACGTCGATCTCCATTCGGCGCGACGTGCTGGCAATCGTCCTCAACCGCCTGCCGGCGACGCTGGAGCTGAGCCTCCTTGCCTTGGCCATCGCCGTCGCCCTCGGCACTCTCCTCGCCTTCCTGGCAACGCGCTGGCGCGGCACCCCCGCCGCGACCGGCGTGGACGTCGCCAACGGCATCGCTCTGTCGATTCCGGATTTCCTCTGGGGCCTAGCGCTCATTCTCATGCTTGGCGTGGCCTGGCCGGTCTTCGAGATTTCCGGCCGCGTCTCGCCGCGGCTGGAGCTCCCGTTCTCCACCCAGTTCTACCTCATCGAGAGCCTGTTCCGGCTTCGTTTCGACATCACGCTCGACCTTCTCGACCACATGACAATGCCGGCGGTCGCCTTGGCGCTGCCGCTCGCGGCGGTGATCGCCCAGCTCCTTAAATCGTCGCTGAAGGAGGCGATGAGCCAGGACTACGTCATGCTGGCGCGCACCAAGGGTTTCTCCGAGAGCCGCGTCATCGTCCGCGAAGCAATGCGGAACGCACTGCTGCCGACGCTCACCCTCACCGGCGTCCAGCTGACCTTCCTCATCGGCGGCACGGTCATCATCGAGCGCATCTTCTCCTATGAAGGGCTCGGCAACCTCGCCATAGATGCCGTGATCAACCGCGACCTGCCCCTGATCCAGGGAATCGTGCTCGTCTTCGCAGTCCTGTTCATCGCCATCAACTTGCTGGTCGATTTCCTCTACGCGCTGCTCGATCCGCGGCTTCGCCATGGCTGAGGCCGTCGCCGTTCGCCGGGAGGCGCGATCCTGGCGGCTGATCGTTTCCGGCGCGTGGCTGGCGATCGTCGCGCTCGCCGCTCTGTTTGCGCCGCTTCTTGCGCCGCACGACCCGCTCGCCCAGGACCTGATGCTGGAGCGGCTGCCGCCCGCGTGGCTGCCCGGCGGCGAGCCCGGCTTCCTGCTCGGCACCGACGGACTTGGCCGGGACGTGCTGTCCCGCCTCATCTACGGGAGCCGCATCGCGCTCACCGTCGCTTTGATCGCGGCACCCGCCGCCTGCCTCATCGGCTCCGTGCTCGGCCTCCTCGCCGGCTACCTCGGCGGCTGGCTCGACATGCTCGTGTCGCGAATCGTCGACGTCTGGATGGCCTTCCCGCCGGTCCTCTTCTCCATCCTCCTCATCGCCGTGCTGGGCACAGGGCTCCATTCCGTGATCCTTGCCATCGTCGCCATCGACTGGATCCGCTTCTGCCGCGTAGTGCGCGCCGAGACGCACCACCAGCGCAGCATGGACTACGTCGACAGCGCCCGCGTCGCCGGCTTCTCCCGTGCGGCGATCCTTCTTAAGGAGGTGCTGCCGAACGTGCTGCCGACCATCCTCGCGCTCCTGTCCATCGAGATGGGCATCGCCGTCATCGTGGAGGCGATCCTCTCCTTCGTGAACCTCTCCATCTCCACCGACGATCCGACCTGGGGCGGCATGATCGCCGAGGGCCGCACCATCATCTACTTCGCCTGGTGGGTTCTGGTTTTTCCGCTGATCGTGCTGTTCCTGACGGTGCTCGCCTTCAGCCAGTTCGGCGAGGGGCTCAGGGACCGCTTCGACCCGGTGCTGCAGATGAGCGCCGCCTATCTTGAGATCAGCGAGCTCAGCATCGGGCTCCGCCACGATCCGAGCCGCCGGCTGCTCGGCGGCGTGAACCTCACCGTCGAGCCCGGCGAGGTGCGCGGGCTGGTCGGCGAGAGCGGCGCCGGCAAGACCATGATCGGCAAGGCGATTTTCGACATCCTGCCGAAGGCGGCCGCCATTCTCGGCGGCACGGTGCGCCTCGGCGGACACGACCTCCTGGCCATGTCGCGGAGCGCGCGGCGAAAGCTCATCGCGCGCACGTCGGCGCTCATCCCGCAGGATCCGCTCACCGCGTTCAATCCCGTGCGGCGCATCGAGGGCCAGATCACCGACCGGCTCACCGCCCTCGTCGGCCTCAGCCGGGCAAGCGCGCGCGACCGCGCCAGAAAACTCCTCGCCGAGGTGCACATCACCGATCCCGACCGGGTGCTGGCCAGCTATCCGCACCAGCTCTCGGGCGGCATGCGCCAGCGCGTCCTGATCGCGGCGGCTTTCGCGGTGGAGCCAAAACTCATCGTCGCCGACGAGCCGACGACCGCCCTCGACGTGACCGTGCAGAAGCAGATCCTCCGCCTGATCGCGGAGATGCAGGCGCGGCACGGCACCGCGCTGCTGTTCGTGACGCACGACCTCGGCGTCGTGGCGAAGCTCTGCCAGAAGGTGACGGTGCTGTTCGGCGGCCGCGTCGTCGAGGATGCGGATGCGGCGCGCCTGTTCAGCGCCCCCGCGCATCCCTACAGCGCCGCACTCCTCGCCGCGACGCCGCGCTACGACCGGCCGGAGGAATCGCTCCTGCCCGTCCCGGCGGAGGTGATCGCCGCGACTATGCGGGAAATCACCGCGGCGGATGCCGAATGGACGCAAACGCGAAGCGAAGCCGGACGTTGAGTGAGCCGCTGTTCCGGGTCGAAGGCCTCAAGGTGTCGCTACCCGACCCGAAGCGGAAGCCGCTGTTCCGGCGCCGGCCGCTGATCGAGATCCTGCATGGCCTGAGTTTTGAGATAGAGGAAGGCAGCGTGCTCGGCATCGTCGGCGAGTCCGGATCGGGAAAATCGACGCTCGGCCGCACCCTGGTCCGGCTGCTTGAGCCCGCCTCCGGCACCATCGTCTTCGCCGGCCGGGACGTCACCCACCTGGACGAGGCCGCGCTGCGGCCGCTCCGCCGCGACCTCCAGGTGATCTTCCAGGACCCGCTCTCCTCCCTCAATCCGCGGTTGACCGTGGAGAAGATCATCGCGCGGCCTCTCCTCCTGCACCGCGTCGCCTCCGACCGGCAGGGCGCGAGCCGGCTCGCCGCCGAAACACTGGCCAAGGTGGGCCTGCCGGCGAGTTTTGGGGGCCGCTATCCGCACGAGCTCTCCGGCGGCCAGCGCCAGCGCGTCGGCATCGCCCGTGCCGTCGCGCTCCGGCCGCGCTTTATTCTCGCTGACGAGATCGTCTCCGGGCTCGACGTCTCGACCAAGGCACAGGTGCTTTCGCTGCTGGGCGAGCTGCGATCGGAACTGGGGCTGACGATCGCCTTCATCAGCCACGATCTGTCGGTCGTGCGGCGGCTTTGCGACCGGGTGATCGTCATGCGCAACGGCGAGATCCTGGAGAATCGGCCGACCGCCGAGCTCTTCGCCGAGCCGCGGCACCCCTACACCGCGGAGCTGAAGGCAGCGATCCCGCTGCCCGAAGTGGACGCGGGATGGCTCGGGCGGCCCTGATCAGGCCGGCGGCTTGCGGCGGCGTTGCCGCGTCTTAGGCGGGGTAAGCTCGCGAAACGCCGCCGCGGCGGCGCTGGCGGCGCCGTTCATCGCCGAAATGTCGTTCAGCACCACGGTCAGCCAAAAACCCTCGGCAATCCTGGCCGCGGCCGCCTCCGGGCCGAAGGTGAAGGTGCCGCACGCCGTTCCGGCGCGGCGGCACGCCGCGAGGATTTTGCCGCAGGCGCGCGAATGCGCATCGCTGCCGGGCGCGGCGCCGAGCGACAGCGCAAGATCGCCGGTGCCGATGAAGACGAAATCGACATTGCGGGCGGCGGCGATGGCCGCGGCGTTCTCCACCCCCTTGGCGGTCTCGATCATCACGCCGACGGTGATCGCGTCGGCCGCGGCGGCCGTATAGGCGGCGAAATCGCGCAGCGGACGGACGCCGCCGCCGGAGCGGTGCCCTTTCGGCGGATAGTGGCACGCGGCGGCGGCGGCTTCCGCCTGCGCGGCCGTCTCGACCAGCGGCACGATGACGCCCTCGGCGCCGGCATCAAGGGCGCGGCCGATCGCCGTGGCGCTGTCGTCCTCCACCCGCACCAGGCACGGCACCTCCGTCGGCACGCTGCCGAGCGCCGCCTCCAGCGTAAGGCGGTCGAAGAGGCCGTGCTGCATGTCGATGACGATGCCCTCGGCGCCGGCGGCGACCGACATCTCGATCAGCGCGACGTTGCCGAGCGCGAACCAGTGGACGCCGAGCGGACGCCCCTCACGCAGGCGCTGCTTCAGGCTCGGCCGGCCGGGATCAAACATGCGAGGCTCCTTTCAGTCCGGCCTCGGCCAGCAGCGGAAACACTTTTGCGATGAAGAAGGGCAGCTCATCAGTGTAGTTGAGGAAGCTCAATGCCGCTCCCGACCAGCCCTCCGCGGCGATCTCGGCGATGGTTTCGGCGATGCGTTCCGGCGTGCCGACCAGCGGGTAGCTGCCCGCCCCGCCGGCGAAGCGCTGGCGATATTCGGTGTAGGCGCGCTCGTCGTGCGATTTGGAGAAAAGCTTCTTGCCGGCCATGTGGTTGTCGACCGCTCCGTGGTCCGCTTCGCGCAGCGCATAGCGGTCGTAGGCATCCTCCGCTTCCGCCTGCGTTGCCCGGCAGACCACGTGACACACCGTGTAGGCGCCGACCTGCCGCCCGGCGACGGCCGCGCGCTCGCTTATGTCGGCGAGGTGCCGCCTGCCGTCGGCAATATCGGTGAAGGTGGAGAACAGGAAATCGCAATGGTGCGAGGCGAAATCACGCCCGGGCGGGCCGAAGGCGGCGTTCATGGTGACCGGCCGAGGTTTTTGCAGCGAGGCCGGCTTGGAGACGACGCCCTTCAGCCGGTAATAGCTGCCGTCGAAATCGAAGGGCTCGTCCGAGCCATAGGCGCGTTCCACGATGTCGATCCACTCCGCCGCCCGCTCGTAGGCGCGCTCGTCCGGCGTGGTGCCGAACATCGCGAATTCCGTCGGGTTCCAGCCGCAGACGATGTTCAGGCCGGCGCGTCCGCCGGAGATATGGTCGACCGTCGCCAGCGCCTTGGCCGCGTAGATCGGATGTACGAGCGGCACGTGCACCGTGGAGAAGATCGCTATCCTGCTGGTCAGAGCCGCCAGCCCCGCGGCCCAGGTAAACGTCTCGAACGACCATTCGCGGGCGCGTGTCGCCCCGCCGAACCCGGCCCAGCGCGCGATCGGCAGGAAGAAATCGAAGCCGCCGGCATCGGCAATTTTTGCCGCGGCGACATTGTCCGGCCAGGTTGCTCTCCAGCGCTCCGGCACGGTCGTCAGTGCGAGCCCGCCATCCGCATTGGTGGAGAAGACGCCGAGCTTGAAGCGGGCGGGACCGTCGAGCAATGGGTTCATGCGCTTGGCCTGAATCCTGGCGTTTTCCGCGGGATGAGGGCCCAGAGCGCCGCAAGTTTCAAGCTTGAATTGGCCGCGGCAATGGTGGAATGCTCGTACGTGGCAAGCAAGGCTAGTGCATGTGGACAGAGGCGAGCATCTTCTCCTCTCCCGGGACGGGAGAGGCCGAGTCCGCGCGCAGCGCGGAGCCGGGTGAGGGTCTCCCGAAGCCGCGCTCCACGATGGTGACCCTCACCCGCTCGCGTTCCGCGAGTCGGCCTCTCCCGTCCCGGGAGAGGAGCAGCGAATCGCAGGTCCGATAGCCTTATGTCTGTGCTCGACCGGACCGCGCCTCCGACCGCCTACGAGCGGATCCGGCCGCAGATCATGGATCTGGAGACGGAGAACATCGCCGAGCTGGCGGTGCGCGCCCAATCCATCCCCGACGTGATCACGCTGTGGTACGGGGAAGGCGACCTCGTCACGCCGGACTTCATCCGCGAGGCGGCGAAGCGCTCGCTCGACGCAGGCAACACCTTCTACGTCCCCGACATGCGCGGCCTGCCGGAGCTGACGGAAGCGCTTTCCGCATACCTCACCGATTTGCATGGCAGGGAAATCCCGGTGGCGCGCTCGACCGTGACGCCCGGCGGCATGCAGGCGGTGTTTTTGGCGCTCGACCTCGTCGTCGATGCCGGAACGAACGTCGTCTATATCGAGCCGCAATGGCCGAACATCCGCAGCGCCATCCAGATCGCCGGCGGCGAGCCGCGCGCCGTGCCGCTCGATTTCGAGCGAGGCAGCTGGCGTCTCGACCTCGACCGGCTGTTCGCGGCGTGCGACGCGCGCACCCGCGCCATCATGTTTTCCACGCCGTCGAACCCGCTCGGCTGGACCGCGAGCCGGGCCGAGCTTGAGGCGCTCATCGAGTTCAGCCGGCGCACCGGCATCTGGATCATCAGCGACGAACTCTACAACCGCCTGTCCTTCGAAGCGCGATGCGCGCCCTCGGTGCTGCAGATCGCCGAGCCGGAGGATCTCGTCCTCAGCGTCAACGGCTTCTCCAAGGCGTGGGCGATGACGGGCTGGCGGATCGGCTGGCTCACCCACCCGGCGTCGGTCGCCAAGCCGCTCGGCGCCATGACGCAGTACGTGAACAGCGGAACTTCGCATTTCGTGCAGGCCGGCGCGCGCGCGGCGATCGTCGAGGGCGAGCCATTCGTCCGGCAGGTGCGCGACCGCTGCCGGGCCGGCGTCGACGCCGCCTATGCAGCCTTTGCCGGAACGAACAGCATCGTGCTCCCTGTCAAGCCGACGGGCGGCATGTATGTGATGTTCTCGGTCGCCGGCGAAGCGGAGTCGGGCGAGGCGTGCCGCCGCATCCTGGAGGAGGCGCATGTCGGGCTGGCGCCCGGCTGGCTGTTCGGCGCATCCTCCAGGAGCTTTATCCGCATGTGCATCTGCCGGGAAACCGGCGACATAGAGGAGGCGTGCCGCCGCATTGCGACCGCGCTTCGAAGCGAGCAGCGTCCGGCCGGCAGTGCCCGTCTGGCCGCGGCCCGCGCTTGAGCTAAACAGGGGACTAGGGAGAACCAGAATGAGAATGAAGCTTTTGGCAGTCGCGGCGTTCGCCGCCCTCGCCACCATCGGAATGGGGCCCATCCAGCCTGCGGCCGCGGAGACGCTGACCGTCGGCGCCTATCCGGCGAATCCACCCTGGGAGAACAAGAAGGAGGACGGCAGCTTCGAGGGCTTTGAGGTCGACCTTGTCAACGAGATCGGCAAGCGCATCGGCGCCGACATCGAGATCCAGGATCTCGGCTTCCAGGCGCTCTTCGCCGCCACCAGCTCCGGCCGCATCGATATGGCGATCTCCTCGATCACCATCACCGACGAGCGGCTGCAGAACCAGTCGTTCACGCAGGGCTACTACGACAGCGACATGGCGCTCGCCACCGCCAAGGATTCCGGCGTGAACAGCCTAGCCGACCTGAAGGGCAAGCCGGTCGGCGTGCTCTCCACCTCGACGGGCGAGACCTGGGCCAAGGAGAACGCCGAGAAATACGGCATCACCGAAGTCAAAGGCTACAATGCCCAGCAGGACCTGCTGCTCGACACGCAGGCCGGCCGGGTGGCGGGAGCGATCAGCGACATCGCCGGCCTGCAGTTCGCCTTCATGCAGATGCCGAACATGCATGTCGTCGAGCGCATCAAGACGACCGACCGCTACGGCATCATGATGAAGAAGGACTCGCCGAACCTGCAAAGGGTCAACGACGCGATCACCGCGATGAAGGAGGACGGCACGCTCGCCGCGCTCCACAAGAAATGGCTGGGCGTCGACCCGGATCCGGGCACGTCCACGGTGACCGTGCTGGAAATCCCGCAGGCGCAGTAGAGCGGTCGCCGTCATCCTCGGGCGAGCTAAGCGAGACCCGAGGATCCAGAGACTCGCAGTGCGGCGCCCCCGCACTGCTGAGCATTCGATAAGCGCCCCTGGGTTCCGGCTCTCCCCTCGGGCAAGCCCGAGGGTTCGGCCGAGAATGACCCTGCGGAAATGTTGCTCCCGTTTTCATGTTGATGGCAATGTCTATCCCGGCACCATTCTCGGGGGACCGCTCTGTCCGGGCTCGTCGACACGTTTCTCAACGGCGAGGTGATGTGGCGAGCGCTGCCGATGCTGATGCGCGGCCTCGTCAACACCTTCTATCTCGCCGTCACCGCCATCGTGATCGGCACGATCGCCGGCGTTCTCATCTGCATCGCGCGCCTCTACGGCGCGAAGCCGGTCCGCATCCTCGCCGTCGGCTTCATCGACATTTTCAGGGCGCTGCCGATCCTCGTCGTGCTGATCGTCATCTATTACGCCCTGCCGTTCGTCGGCATCCGCTTCAATTCCTTCACGTCCGCCACCCTGGCGCTATCGATCGTGCTGGCGGCCTTCACCGCCGAAGTCTTCCGCGCCGGCATCAAGAGCGTTCCGGAGGGCCAGTTCGAGGCCGCGAACGCCCTCGGCCTGCCGTTCTACGTGACGCTGATCAAGGTGGTCATCCCGCAGGCGGTGCGGATCGCCACGCCGCCGCAGACCAGCAACTGCATCTCAATCGCCAAGGACACTTCGCTCGCCTCCGTCGTGGCGATGCCCGACCTCCTCAAGCAGGCGACGGACGCCCAGGCGCTGATGGCCAACCCAAGTCCGCTCATCGCGGCGGCGGGAATTTACCTCATCATCCTCTGGCCCCTCGTGCGGCTGGTCGCTTATCTGGAGAAGCGTAACGCCTGATCGCTTTCCCGCCGGATAAGCCTGCCTGCGGAGAATCTTGCGAGCGTGGACAGTTTGCGAGGTGACGCATGAGCCCCGAGGTCTTCCTGTGCGATCCCGTGCGCACGCCGATCGGCCGCTATGGCGGAGCTTTGGCGAAGGTGCGCGCCGACGATCTCGCCGCAGTGCCGGTCCGCGCCCTGATCGAGCGCAATCCCGCTATCCGCGACCACGTGGACGAGGTCTATCTCGGCTGCGCGAACCAGGCGGGCGAGGACAACCGCAACGTCGCGCGCATGGCGCTGCTGCTCGCCGGGCTTCCGGAGACGACGCCCGGCCTCACCATCAACCGGCTTTGCGCTTCCGGCCTCGACGCGGTCGGGGCGGCGGCGCGCGCCATTCGCGCCGGCGATATCGAGCTCGCCATTGCGGGCGGCGTGGAATCCATGTCGCGCGCGCCTTTCGTCCTGGCCAAGGCGGCGGAGCCTTTCCAGCGCTCGGCCGAGATGCACGACACCACCATCGGCTGGCGCTTCGTCAATCCTTTGATCAAAGCGCAATACGGCATCGATTCCATGCCCGAGACCGGGGAGAATGTGGCCACGGAATTTCAGGTGAGCCGGGCCGATCAGGATTCTTTTGCGTTCCGCTCGCAACGGCGGACAGAGCGGGCGCAGCGCGACGGCATTCTGGCGCAGGAGATCGTGCCGGTAGGGGTGGCGGACGGCAAGGCAGGGCGGATGGTCGAGCGCGACGAGCACCCGCGCCCCGATACGACTCCCGAGGCTCTGGCGAAGCTGAAGCCGATCGCTCGGCCCGACGGAACCGTCACTGCCGGGAATGCGTCGGGCGTCAATGACGGGGCGGCCGCCATGATCGTCGCCTCGGAAAAAGCCGTCGAACGCTTCGGTCTGAAGCCGCTGGCCCGCGTGCTCGGCATGGCCTCAGCAGGCGTGCCGCCGCGTGTGATGGGAGTCGGACCCGTCCCGGCGGTGGAGAAGCTTCTCGCGCGGCTTAGTCTAAAAGTGGGCGATTTCGATGTGGTGGAGCTGAACGAGGCCTTTGCCTCACAGGCTCTCGTCGTGCTGCGGGGCCTCGGGCTTCCCGACGACGCGGAGCACGTCAACCCGAACGGCGGCGCGATCGCGCTCGGTCACCCGCTCGGCATGTCAGGGGCCCGTATCGCCGGCGCCGCCATACGCGAGCTCGATCGCCGCAGCGGCCGTTACGCGCTCGCGACCATGTGCGTGGGGGTCGGACAGGGAGTCGCTCTGGCGGTCGAGGCGGTCTGAGCGCAGGGCTCCGCGCTCACCACCAGCCGATGGCGACCTTCGCCTCGTCGGACATCCGGTCCGGCGACCACGGCGGGTCGAAGGTGATATTGGCCTTGGCGCCCGACACGCCGGGCACGGAAGCCACCGCGTCCTCCACCCAGATCGGCATGTCGCCGGCCACCGGACAACCGGGCGCGGTGAGCGTCATGTCAACGCTGACATGGCGGCTGTCGTCGATGTCGACCTTGTAGATAAGGCCGAGCTCGTAGATGTCGGCAGGGATCTCCGGGTCGTAGACGGTCTTCAGCGCCGACACGATGTCGGTCGACAGCCGCTCCAGCTCGTCGGCGGGAATGGTGGAGGCGGCGAAAGCGGGCTGGTTGGGGCCGGTTTCGCCCTCGGGGCTTCCGGGGGCTGCCGTTGGGTTCGCTGGTGCCTGCTCACTCATTCCGCAGCCTCCGTCAGCTGCTCGCGTCGCGGCAGCTTCTCAACTTCCTCGCCGACCTGCGATCGAGCGAGGTTCAGCTCGTAGGTGTTCTGCAAGTTCATCCAGAACTCCGGGCTTGTTCCGAACCAATGGCCAAGCCGCAGCGCCGTGTCGCCGCTGATGCCGCGTTGCCCTCGGATAATCTGGGTGATCCGGTTTGCCGGCACGTCGATCTGCCGCGCCAGCTCGCGCGCGCTGATGCCAAGCTCCTCAAGCTCATCGCCAAGAATGCCGCCGGGATGCACGACGAGCCGGAATTCGGCCTTATACGCCTCAGTGGTAATCGACGATCTCCACGAGTTCGGCGCATCTCTCAGCTTCGTTCCACACGAAGCAAATACGCCATTGGTCGTTATCCGAATGCTATGCTGACCAGCTCTGTTCCCTTTCAAAGCTTCCAGCCGGTTACCTCGGATGGCAGCCAACTCCGAAAGCGACTTCGCGGCGTTCAGCGAAACAAGCCTTCGCCTCGCCTGGTTTGCAAACTGCTCAAACTCTCTTACCCGCTCACCGCTTGCAAACCGGGCACTCAGCTTCGTTCGGTAGCTCTTGATCATATCTTGCTCGCGTCACTTGCGAGAGAGATATGGCCGCCACGCGGTGTGCAACAAACGGATACCCAGAGGGTATTCAAAGGTTCTCCTGATACGTAGTCCGTAACAGATAACGCGTCAAGCCGAGACCTGCCTAAGCGAAGAAAGAATGGGCTTTCACCAGGGCAGCCGCAAGGGCGTCGACCTCGGCGCGGGTGTTGTAGAGGCCGAAAGAGGCGCGGCAGGTGGAGGTGACGCCGTAGCGGGCGAGCAGCGGCTGGGCGCAATGCGTCCCGGCCCTGACCGCGATGCCCTCGCGGTCGATGATGGTGGAGACGTCGTGGGCGTGCGCCCCCTGCATCTCGAAGGCGACGATGGCGCCCTTGCCGGTCGCATGGCCGAAAATGCGGACAGAGTTCAGCTCCGACAGTCTTTGGTGCGCATAGAGCGCCAGGTCGGCTTCGTGCGCCTGCGCCGCCTCGCGGCCGACGCTCTCCATGTAGCGAAGCGCCGCGCCGAGGCCGATCGCCTGGACGATCGGCGGCGTCCCCGCCTCGAATTTCTGCGGCAGGTCGCCGTAGGTGACCCAGTCCTCGGTCACGTCGCGGATCATCTCGCCGCCGCCCATGAAGGGCGGCATCGCCTCCAGGTGCTCGCGCCTGCCCCACAGCACGCCGATGCCGGTCGGCCCGTAGGTCTTGTGGCCGGTGAAGACGAAGAAGTCGCAGCCGAGGTCCTGCACGTCGATGGGGAGATGCACAGCCGACTGGCTGCCGTCGACCATCACCGGGATGCCGCGCTCATGGGCGATGCGGCAGACCTCCTTGATCGGCACGATGGTGCCGGTGACGTTCGACATGTGGACGATGGCCACCATCTTGGTGCGCTCGGTCAAGAGCGCCTCGAAGGCTTCGAGGTCGAAGGCGCCGTCGTCGTGCACCGGCGACCATTTTATGACCGCGCCGCGGCGCTCGCGGTGGAAATGCCAGGGCACGATGTTGGAATGGTGCTCCAGGATAGAGATGACGATTTCGTCGCCCGCGCCGATCCGCATGCCGCCGAAGGAATTCGCGACGACGTTGATCCCCTCCGTGGAGGAGCGGGTGAAGACAATCTCGTCCACCGACGGGGCGTTGATGAAGCGGCGCACCGTCTCGCGCGCATCCTCATACGCCTCGGTGGCGGCGTTCGAGAGGAAATGCAGCCCGCGGTGCACGTTGGCGTATTCTTCCGAATAGGCCTTTTGGACGGCATCGAGCACGGCGCGCGGCTTTTGCGCCGACGCGGCGTTGTCGAGATAGACGAGCGGCTTGCCGTAGACCTTGCGCGACAGGATGGGGAAATCCGCCCGGATTTTTGCCACGTCGAAGCCGTTTTCGGTCATCAGCCGGCCTCCGCCTCGTCGTGGATTTCGGCCGCCATGCCGAGCCAGCGGCCGGTGCGCGCCTCCAGCGCCGCGACGATGCCGTCGTCGCCGATCATCTCGATGGCGTCGGCGAGGAAGGCCTGCACCAGCATGCGCTCGGCCTCCGCCTTCTCGATGCCGCGCGAGCGCAGGAAGAACAGCATGTTCTCGTCGATGCGGCCGCAAGTGGCGCCGTGGCCGCAGACCACGTCGTCGGCAAAGATCTCCAGCTCCGGCTTGTTGGCGAATTCCGCCGTCTCGGAGAGGAGCAGCGCCCGGCTCATCATCTTGGAATCGGTCTTCTGGGCGCCCGGCTCGACGATGATCTTGCCCTGGAACACACCCTGCGACTGGCCGTCCATCGCCGCCTTAAAATATTCCTGGCCGGTGCAGCGCGGCGCCGCGTGGTCGACCACCAGCGTCGTATCCATGTGCTGGCGGCCGCGGGCGATGGTGGCGCCGCGCAGGCCGACCTCCGACCGCTCGGCTTCGAGCGCCAGGCGCCATTCGCTCCGCGACACCAGCGCTCCGGCGACAAAGCTGAACGGCTCGAAGCGGACATTGCCGGAAAGTCGCGGCAGAACCAGCGCCAGGTGGATGGCCTGGTCGCCCTCCTCCTGCGCGGTTACCCAACGCAGCTTGGCGCCATCGCCCGCCTGGATTTCGGTGACCGCGTTGGTCTGGTAGGCGACGCCGTCCGGACCGGAAAATGTCTGCAGGATGGTCGCCTCCGCACCGGCGCCGACCGCCACCTGATGACGGAGCGTCTGCAGGCCGGGCTCCGCCCCCGCGAAGACGTGCACCAGCTCCAGCGGCCGCGCCAGCTTGGCGCCGTTGCGGATACGGAGCACCGCCCCGTCCCGCACGAACGCGCTGTTCAAGGCGAAGACCGGCAATTCGGCCGGGTCGAGCGAGCGGTCGAGGATCGCGCCGCCCTGGGCCAGGAAGCGGCCGAAGGAGGCAAAATCCACGTCCGCCTCGATGTCGGCCATATCGCACAGCGACGGCACGAAATGGCCGTTCACGAA
Source organism: uncultured Alphaproteobacteria bacterium (assembly GCA_963846475.1). GTDB lineage: Bacteria > Pseudomonadota > Alphaproteobacteria > Rhizobiales > Afifellaceae > DASWJZ01. The sequence goes on from CAWJVZ010000004.1 coordinate 3,302,871, forward strand.
GACGATTTTGGCCCGGTCGATGGCGGCGAAAACATCGGCACGCGCAAGCGCCTCGCGCGCCGCATCCGGGAGGGCCGGCGGTGCGGGGGGCGGCGCGTCGCGCATCAGCGAGCGGAGGTCGGTGTATTTCCAGTCCTCGATCCGCCGATGCGGCAGGCCGCGCTGCAGAAACGCCTCGAAAGCGTCGGCGCGGAGCTCGCGGATCGGGTCGTTGTCGGGCAGCGCGGCGAAATGCCTTTCGAGCGCCTCCTCGGCCTTGGTACGGATCTTGGTCGGCATGTCGGTCATAGGTTACGCGGCTTCCCCGAGGTAATCGCCGTAGCCGCGCTCCTCCAGCTCCAGCGCCAGTTCCGCGCCGCCGGACCGCGCGATGCGGCCGCGCGACAGGACGTGCACGAAATCCGGCACGATGTAATTGAGGAGCCGCTGGTAATGGGTGATCACCAGAAAAGAGCGGTCCGGCGCGCGGAGCGCGTTCACCCCTTCGGCCACGACGCGGAGCGCGTCAATGTCGAGGCCGGAATCGGTCTCGTCCATGACGCAGAGCCTTGGACGCAAAAGCGCCATCTGCAGAATCTCATTCCGCTTCTTCTCGCCGCCGGAAAAGCCGACATTGAGCGGCCGCTTCAACATGTCCGGGGTGATTTGGAGCTCGCTGGCCGCCTGGCGGACGAGGCGCATGAAGTCCGGCGTAGAGAACTCGAGCTCGCCGCGTTTCTTGCGCTGCGAGTTGAGGGCGGTCCGCAGGAACGTCATGGACCCGACGCCGGGGATTTCGACGGGGTACTGGAAGGCGAGGAAAACGCCGCCGGCGGCGCGCTCGTCCGGCTGCATCTCCAGAAGGTTGCGGCCGTCATAGAGGATCTCGCCTTCGGTGACGGCGTATTCCTCCTTGCCGGCGAGCACATAGGCGAGCGTCGACTTTCCCGATCCGTTCGGCCCCATGATGGCGTGCACCTCGCCGGGGTTGATGGTGAGATCGACCCCTTCGAGGATTTTTCGGCCGTCCACTTCGACGTGGAGGTTCTTTATTTCAAGCACTTGTTTTCTCCGGAAACTCCGCGCCAGACCCTAATCCACCAGTTCCAGGCGCTTCTCGATCCTGTCCAGGCGAACCTTGATCTCGGCGATCTCGACGTGATCGCTGTTCTGGGTGGTGATGGCCCCGAACAGATGGTGGCGCATGGCCGTCATCTCGGTGCTCATCGTGTGCATCCAGCCCCCGAGCTTGGCGATCTCGCCGCGAATGGCGCGGAGATGCTCAAGCATGAGGCTGTCCGGCTCAACCATCAACCCACGCTCCCCTCCAGGGAGATGCCGATGAGCTTCTGCGTCTCGGCCATGAACTCCATCGGAAGTTGCTGCAGCACGTCGCGGACGAAGCCGTTGACGATAAGGGCGGTCGCCTCCTCGGCGCTCATGCCGCGCTGGACGCAGTAGAACAGCTGGTCGCCGGAAATTTTCGAAGTGGTCGCCTCATGCTCGAAGATAGCCGAAGAGTTCTTGGCCTCGATATAGGGTACGGTGTGGGCGCCGCATTTGTCGCCGATCAGCAGCGAGTCGCAGTTGGTGAAGTTGCGCGCCCGGTCGGCCTTGCGATGCGCGGAGACGAGGCCGCGATAGGTGTTCTGCGAGCGCCCGGCGGCGATGCCCTTGGAGATGATGCGGCTGGAAGAGTCCTTGCCCAGATGAATCATCTTGGTGCCGGAATCGACCTGCTGGCGGCCGTTGGAGATGGCGATGGAATAGAACTCGCCGCGCGAATGGTCGCCGCGCAGAATGCAGGACGGGTATTTCCAGGTGATCGCCGAGCCGGTCTCCACCTGCGTCCAGGAGATTTTTGAGTGGTGGCCGCGGCAGTCGCCGCGCTTGGTGACGAAATTGTAGATGCCGCCGCGGCCGTTCTTGTCGCCGGGATACCAGTTCTGCACCGTCGAATATTTGATCTCGGCATTGTCGAGGGCGACGAGCTCGACGACCGCGGCGTGCAGCTGGTTTTCGTCGCGCATCGGCGCCGTGCAGCCTTCGAGGTAGCTCACATAGGAGCCCTCGTCGGCGATGATCAGGGTGCGCTCGAACTGCCCGGTGTTCTTCTCGTTGATGCGGAAATAGGTGGAGAGCTCCATCGGGCAGCGGACGCCCTTGGGGATGTAGACGAAGGAGCCGTCGGAGAAGACCGCGGAATTCAGGGTGGCGAAGAAATTATCGGTGATCGGCACGACCGAGCCGAGATAGCGGCGGACCAGATCGGGGTATTCGCGCACGGCCTCCGAGATCGGCATGAAGATGACCCCGACCTTGCGGAGCTCCTCCTTGAACGTGGTGGCGACCGAGACGGAGTCGAATACCGCGTCGACGGCCACCCGCGAGCCGTTCACGCCGGCAAGGATGGCCTGCTCCTTCAGCGGGATGCCGAGGCGCTCATAGGTGGCCAAAATCTCCGGATCGACCTCATCCAGGCTGGTGAGCCCGCCGCCCTGCTTGGGCGCGGCGTAGTAATGCAGGTCCTGGTAGTCGATCCTGGGGTAGTCGACGCGCGCCCAGGTCGGCTCCTTCATGGTGAACCAGCGGCGGAGCGCCTCCAGCCGCCATTCGGTGAGCCATTCCGGCTCGCGCTTCTTGGCGGAGATGAAACGGACGGTGCTCTCGTCCAGGCCTTTGGGCGCCAGATCGGATTCGATGTTGGTGGTGAAGCCGTATTTGTATTTGTCGACGTCGAGCGCGCGGACCTGCTCAATCGTCTCCTGGACAGCGGGCATGAAACTCTCCTTCGACTCTAGGCCGCCCGGCTGCGGCTCATCCGAGCGTGGATGGCGCGCCAAGCGGCGACAAAACAATCGACATCCGCCATTTCGGCCTCGGCGGTGAGGCTGACGCGGATGCCCCCCCGCGCCACGTCCTCCGCCTCGCCCATCGCCTTCAGAACGTGGCTGGCGGAGACCTTGCCGGAGGAGCACGCCGAGCCGGCTGAAACGGCAATCCCCGCGAGGTCGAAAGCGATCACCGCGGTTTCGGCCGGCAGGCCGGGCACGGCGAAAAGCGTCGTGTTGGGGATTCGCTCGACCCCGATCCCGAAAACCTTGGCCTCAGGCGAGACCGCCATGAGGTTCCGCTCCAATTCGTTCCTCAGGGCCGCGATCCGCCCGGCACTCAGAAGATGGTGATCGGCGAGCCTCGCCGCAACGCCAAAACCGGCGATCGCCGCCACGTTTTCGGTGCCGGAACGGCGCCGTCGCTCCTGGCCGCCGCCGGTCAGAAGCGGCTCGGGGCGGACTGTCTCGTCGGCCAGGATAAGCGCGCCGGCCCCCTGCGGGCCACCAATCTTGTGCGCGGAAAGGCACAAGAAATCGACCTCGAGCACGCCGATGTCGACGGGAATGCGTCCCAGCGCCTGCACCGCGTCGCAGAAGACGTAGCCGCCGCGCGCCTTCACCAGCCGCGCCGCGTCGGCGACCGGGTGGATAATCCCGGTCTCGTTGTTGGCAAGCATGAGCGCAAGATAAGGAAGGCCGTCCCCGCCGTCGTGTGCGTCGAGAATCTGTTCCAAAGCGGCAAGATCGATCCGGCCGGACCGCTCCACCGGGACTCTGGTCAGCGCGGCGGCGGGGAAACGCCCTCCGGCGAGGACCGCCGGGTGTTCCGTCGCGCCGACATAGAGCCGGCGGACAGGGGCAAGGCTACTGCCGCGCAGGAGCCGGGGCGTCAAGGCCAGCGCGGCCGCCTCCGTCGCGCCGCTGGTGAAAATCACATTCTGCGGCTTGGCGCCGACCGAAACGGCGACTGCGTCGCGCGCACTTTCGACGATCTGCCGTGCCCTGCGTCCCTCGGCGTGCACCGACGAAGCATTCGCCGCCTCCTCGAGCGCAGCGACGAACGCCTCGCGCACCTCCGCAAGCAGCGGTGCACCGGCATTGGCGTCGAGATAGGTGCGCTTCAACATGGCCGGCGGCTTCCGGACGAAATCCTTGAAACTCGGAGAGCCTTTGGTGTTTACATACGCGCCCCGCAAAGGCGGGGCACCCACCGCTCTAGTTTTGAATTATTCCAAACTAGGTTCTAGAAAGGGCTTCCGAGCCTGTCAAGGAAAGCTCGGTCGTCGCCAATCGACATGAAAGTGGTTTTTGGATGCCGGAAGTGATTTTTACCGGGCCCGATGGGCGGCTGGAAGGGCGCTATCAACCCGCGTCAAAGAAGACGGCGCCGATTGCGCTCGTGCTCCACCCGCATCCCCGCTTCGGCGGCACGATGAACAACCAGATCGTCTATCGCCTGTTCTACATGTTCCAGGAGCGCGGCTTCACCTGCCTGCGCTTCAATTTCCGTGGCGTGGGGCGCAGCCAAGGCTACTTCGACCACGGAATCGGCGAACTTTCCGACTCAGCGGCGGCGCTTGACTGGATCCAGACCCTGCATCCGGATTCGCGCGGCGTGTGGATTGCCGGCTTTTCCTTTGGCGCCTGGATCGGCATGCAGCTCCTCATGCGCCGCCCCGAAGTGGAAGGCTTCATCTCCATCGCGCCGCAGCCGAATCTCTACGATTTTTCATTCCTGGCGCCCTGCCCGTCGTCCGGGCTGATCATCAACGGCGATTTGGACAAGGTTGCGCCGCCGGACGCCGTCCAGGGCCTTGTCGACAAGCTCAAGACCCAAAAAGGGATCGTCATCGACCATGCGATCGTAAACGGCGCCAACCATTTCTTCGAGAACCGCACCGACGAGCTAATCGAAACGTGCTCCAACTATCTCGACATGCGGCTCGCCGCCATCAAGGCGGGTTGACCCGCTCAGGCGGCGGTCGGCGGAAGCGGTTGGCTCCGGCTGCGCCCCCGCCACCGCCTTGCGCAGGTCTTTGGCGATGATGGCGGCAACGTCGCGCATAGGCGTTGACCTGGAGGTTAAGGAGCGCTTGCGGGGGGGCTTGTGCGGCCGCCGGAGAGGGGGCCGGCGCCGGTGGTGCGCGGATAGGTGAGGGGGAGGCGCAGGACGGCGCGCACGGCGAGAAAAGCGAAGGCCTGCGCTTCAGTTACGTCGCCGTCGAAGCCGAGCGCCTCGAGCGCCTGCACGCGCGCCGGCGCGCATGCGCGGTGCAAATACTTGGCGAGCACCCGGCAGTGCTCGGCATTGTGGCGTCCGCCGCCGCAGAGATACCACGCCCGGGGCGGCTCGGGCAGGAGTTCCGCCCCGGCGGCGACGGCGCGCGCGGTGAAATGCAGGAGCGTCGCCGCGCCGTCCGCGTCGGAGAGACGCTCCAGCTCGGGCGGCACAACAAAAGCGTTGCGGTCGAGCGATTTCGGGGCGGGGGCGCGGAAATAGGGGTGGGCGAGCAGCTCGGCCAGGATAGCGGGGGAGGGGGTGCCGGAGGCGGCGAGCCGGCCGTCCTCGTCGAAGGGATTTCCGGTGCGCCGATGCACGAAATCGTCGAGGAGCGCGTTGCCGGGGCCCGTGTCGAAGGCCATGAGATCGCCGTCGGCGCCGATATAGGTGACGTTGGCGACGCCGCCGATGTTGAGGAAGGCGACCGGCCCTTCCAGCCCGGCGGTTTTGGCGAGAGCGCGGTGATAGACCGGCACCAGCGGCGCGCCCTGGCCGCCCGCCGCGACGTCGTCGGCCCTAAAATCCCAGACGACGGGGCGCCGCAGGCGGTCGGCCAGCGCCTGCCCGTCGCCGAGTTGGACGGTCAGCCGCCGGCCGGGGTCGTGAAAAACGGTCTGGCCATGGAAGCCGACCAGGTCGATCTTTTGGCACTCCACCCCCGCCTCGGCGAGAAAGGTTTTGACGGCCTCGGCGTGCCGGCTGGTGACCAGCGCTTCCGCCTCGCGGAGCACGCCGGGACGGTCGTCGCGATGGTTTAGCGCAACCGCGTCGCGGAGCGCCCGGCGCAAAAAATCGCGGTCAGCGTCGGAATAGAGAAAAGTCCGCGCCGGCCCGAATTCTTGCAGCCGCTCGCCGTCGGTCGTCAGCACGGCCACGTCGATGCCGTCGAGCGACGTGCCGCTCATCAGGCCGAGCGCCGTCCAAAGCTTTGCCACTGAAGAACTCCGTGCCGCGCCGCAACAAGCCGTGCTAAGAGCGCAAAAATTCGCATCCTGGCCGGCCCGTCGCAAGCATGTCCCGCTACCAGTCCGAATTCCTGCGCGTCCTCGACGAGCGCGGTTTCATCCAGCAGATCTCCGACCCGGAGGGGCTCGACCAGAAATTTTCCGCCGGGCCGGTGACCGCCTATGTCGGCTACGACTGTACCGCGCCGTCGCTGCATGTCGGCAGCCTCGTGTCGATCATGATGCTGCGCTGGCTGCAGAAGACCGGCAACCGGCCGATCGCGCTGATGGGCGGCGGCACGACGCGCGTCGGCGACCCCTCGGGCAAGGACGAGAGCCGCCGCATCCTCAGCATCGAGCAGATCGAGGCGAACAAGGACGGCATCAAGCGGGTCTTCGAGCGCTTTCTGAGCTTCGAGGGGCCGTCCGCGGCCGTGATGATCGACAATGCGGAATGGCTGGCGCCGCTGAACTACATCGATTTCCTGCGCGACGTCGGCCGGCACTTTTCGGTCAACCGCATGCTCAGCTTCGATAGCGTAAAACTCAGGCTGGAGCGGGACCAGGAGCTGTCGTTCCTGGAATTCAACTACATGATCCTGCAGGCCTACGATTTCGTCGAGCTCCACCGGCGCCAGGACTGCGTGCTGCAGATGGGCGGCTCCGACCAATGGGGCAACATTATTAACGGCATCGACCTCGGCCGCCGCATGGGCACCGGCCAGCTCTATGCGATCACCTGCCCGCTGATCACCAGCGCGTCGGGCGCCAAGATGGGCAAGACGGCGCAGGGGGCGGTGTGGCTGAACGCCGAGCAGCTGTCGCCCTACGAATATTGGCAGTTCTGGCGAAACAGCGAGGACGCCGACGTCGGGCGGTTCCTAAGGCTTTTCACCGAGCTGCCGCTGGACGAGATTTTGAGGCTGGAGGCGCTCGAAGGCGCGGAGATCAACGAGGCCAAGAAGCTGCTCGCCACCGAGGCGACGGCGCTGCTGCACGGACGCGAGGCGGCGGAAGCCGCCGCCGAGACGGCGCGCAAGACCTTTGAGGAGGGGGGCGCCGGGGGCGCGCTGCCGTCGATCGGCGTGGCGAAGGCTGAGCTCGATGCCGGCATTCCGCTGCCGGCTTTGTTCGTGCGGGCGGGGCTGGCCGGCTCCAACGGCGAGGTCCGCCGCGCAATGGCCAACAACGGCGTCCGGGTGAACGATTCTCCAGTCGCCGACCCGCAGCGGACGATCGGCGCGCCCGACCTCAACGCCGACGGAGTGATAAAACTGTCGATGGGCCGGAAGAAGCACGCGCTGGTGATACCGGCGTGAGCCTAGTAGGATAGCGCCGTCAGAGCTCCGCCACGCATAGAATTTGCTACTTCTCCGATAAGTCGATTGCAATTACCTCAACAATTTTGTTTCCTGGCAATCTGGACGTAACTTCGGCTGCGCGTGCCGCGAGACATTGGTTGAGTTCGACAAAAGAGACAAGTTTTCCGTTTACTCGTTTCTGAAACGCCTTCCGTTTGATGGCCCCCGTTTTATCGAGTTCCGGCTCCTTCGGTCGAGATCCGTTAGCGATAAGATAGAAGCCAGTGTGACTACCTTCCTCCAAGAGGTATTGATCCGCCAGTTGCGTCTTGATTTTATCCATCAGAATATCACCCGACCAATGTTCCTCGTCTGCCATTTTGATTTCAACGGAGATGAAGCCCAAATCCTCGTTTCGAGAGTGTATTCTTAAATCGGGCCTGTTTTCCACGGCGACCTCCTGCTCTCGAATCACGGTGTAAAACCGATTTCCTACTTGTCGCACACGAGCAGACAACCAGTTTCGAAGGTCGTCCTCGCTCCCACGGCCTCTTCTAAAAATATAGCTCTCGTCATCATCCGAATTGCGCAGCTGAAAAAGAAGAGATGTAAGATGGCGACGAACCAAGGTCCGAAACTCGGCTATACTGGTGGGAGCCTTGGATAACCCGTTAACGAAGGCGATCGCATCAGCCACCGAATACACGAGGCGTCGAGCCGAGTTCCGAACTAACTGATCCATCTGATAGAGAAAAGTATCACGAAACTTGACCAATCTCGGATCGCCGGAAAGTGCCTCCAAAACTTGCAGCGCCTCTGCTGAGTTCAACCCCACGAGTGTCTGCAGATAGTAGTGACGACGCTCCGATGCCCGATCTAAAAGGCCCGGCGAATATACCCTTTCGTGACGCAAGTCCTTTTCTGGCGGCCAAATCAAATAACTGGTCCTCACCATTTCGCCTAGCACCCGAGGGTTTGTAATAAGATCATCTCGTTCGTACTCAGCCTCCTCGGCACGTGAAAATCTGCGCCGCTCTCGTCCTAAGAACCCCAGGAAAACTGATGCGGCCGATCCATGCCATTCGTTCCCAAAGACGTTTGTCAGCGCGTCCCATGCAGCCGGAGCATCTGTCTCGAAAAGAGCTTCAAGCCAAATCCAAGCCAATTTGAAATCGAACGACACAGCGGCGTTCGTGAAGCTAAGACGAAAAAAATCACGCGCGTGAGCACTCTGTATGGTCGCCGATCTGGCCACAATGTGGGCCGCGATCTCTAGGTCGTCAGACCCAGTGAGCTGCCCACGTTGAAGCTCTGAGAAAAGAAAAGGTGCTATCGCCGATCTAATGGCCAGGGTCGAATACGCAATCTTGCTCAGGGACTCTGATGGTGTGCGGTCACCCGAAGACGCACTTGCAAATTCTTCGCGTAGCAGAGGGATACACACGGCCATAAACGTTTCCGTATGGGGGGCCGCCAGCGAAGCCGTCCAGTCGGGAAACCCATTGAGGTTGCAGAATGCATAACCGAATGCATTTGCCGCTTCGTCCGCACTGATACCCTTAAGATGCTCGCTTGGTTCGAGTGCCAGTCCAGTGAGTCCCGCGTACGCTTTGTACGTCGCCCGGTCATCGCGGCTAATCGGATAGCGACGCCAATAGGCGCGGAACCCAGTCGCGAACCATCGCGCAACCGCTTTTCCGTACGACTTTTTTATTTCTTCGATCGTGTTCGGCCCCAGATCGTTGACGGAAAGCCTCGTCGCCCAGAGCAGGATTCTGCGATCGGAGCCGCTTTCGATCGCGTGCCGCCTCCAAACGAAAGTCATTGCATTCCTGGCTCGCCAATATGATCCGAGAGCTCCCTCCCCTATCGCCCTGACCTGACGCTCCATTCGGTATCGGTAGTCGTGCTGGAAGCGCAGCCACAATCTACGGACGAAGGATCTCCTCAGCGCCGAGCGCCGCAATTCCGCATCGCCATATTTCTTTACAGCTGATGTGATCGCGTCTTGAGCGCGCTGCCACTGACTACGATCTCTCAGGGCTGACAGGATGTCGCCAGCAATTTCGAAAGCCAAGTGAAGGTCACGCTCGGACCGTGCATTCGACATATCTTCGCAAAATCTGAGCACGTCCTCATGCTGAAAAACGGAGGTGCTCTGCGCATTATGGCCGAACCCGATTGGATAAACGACCCCGAATGCAACTTTACTTTCAGATTTGGCCGGATCAAAAAGGGTTATTCGCCGCCGCAAGAGAGCGTGTTTGAGCCGGGTTTGAGGCTGAAGCGCAAGCGTCAACTCGTTAGCCGGAACTCGTTGTTTTGAAATGCTATGCCCAGCCTCTACTGCAAACAAATACTCTAGCGCATCCAAAAGTAGGTCAATGTCCTCAGTGCGATCCTTCCCTAATAAATCTAAAACGATTCGGCCAATAGCTGGCGCCAGCATCTGATAGCGCTGAGTCACCCTTGGCATCTGATAGTGATCGGGATTACGTTCTCGCCAGGCGAACCGCAAAAATACCGAGAGCCAGTCCCGCTTTTCCTGATCGTTTAGCTGTTCCAAAAGGCCGACAATCAGATCCGAAGTCATCGATGAATAATTACTCGCTTCACGAGTAAGCCGCGCGATGATCGTGATGACGTCCAGAATTGTTGCGGTCGTCCGATAGGCATATGTCAGTGCCGCCACTTGGAACATGTTCCAAGATGGAGCCGCGTCGGTGTCGTCCGGTTCTGGCTGCGGCGCCAATAAGGCCGCCTGAAGAACCTGGGCAGCATGTTCGGGATGACCGAACTCGGCCAGAGCGAAACATGCTTCAGTTCGAACCCGAAGGGCCTCGCCTGGATCACTTACAATCGAACCGAGCCGATCACTAAGAACGGTCATCCGACCGAAGCGCGCGATCTCAACGAGAAATTCGCGGATTTCCGGTGATTTGGCAACGTCCATCAAACTCTGCACCGCCGACGCCAGCTCAGGTGTCGCAAACTTTCTGATGTCGTCGTGGTAGAAGAATTCACCGCGAAACCTGCGGTCTTCGTAAAGTGCGCCCTGAGCTTTTAGCGCCTCTGCCCGCTCGTCCACGGAGAGCGAGCGAGGGTCGCCGGTCTCTATCAAGAGTGAGGGCTTCAGGCGGGCTATGGATTTTCTACTGGTTGGATTGAGTGTTGCTACCCATCCAAGAACATGTTCGCTCGATTGAGGTACCTGGCGTGCTCCGAGGCCAGTAGCTATAAGAGGAGAAACAACTTCAAGAGATCCCGCGTTGGTGTCGATAGCATGTCCAAAGAAAGATGCCGCGAGGTAATCCTGCAGCTCACGATGTGCAAATCGTATACTTCCGCCTACAGAGGGATGAAACAAAGCGCAGCTTAAGAGTTGCCGCGTCTCCATTTCGCTCCATCGGTCCGTGTCGGTGGCCAAAATCTGAAGCGCGCTCATGGTGTGAGGTGACTCGCCGACGGCGCTCAGGTCCCGCACGCCGGAGACAACAACCGCAGCAGCTAGTTTCTCGCACGCACGTCGCGCTGAGATAGGATCCACATTTGATCGGCGCTCCTGGCCATGCTCGGCTCGCAACCTTGTGGACACGATTCTTTCGAAGACGAGCGAGCGGGATGAGAATGCCTTTTCCGGCGGCTTGCCTCTTGCGATCTCCTCCTTCCAAAGATCAAGGAGGAAATGAACCTCTAAGGGCTGACGCATGAGGTTGGCGGAGAGCGAGGCGTTCACCGCTTGTATGAAGCGGTCACCTTCCACGTCACGCGAATTGGCGATCGCTCGAATGTCTTCAACGTTCAAATTTGAGAGCCGAAATACACTTACCTTCGGCTGGATGTCTTTGTCGGCAAGTTCTCTGAGCCGACGAAGCCCAGATGTCACCAAGGCCAGGTCCGCTGACCCTTGCCATTCACTTCCCCGGGTTGTGATAACCAGTTTTAGGTTTGCACCACCGCGCCCAACACCCTCGGAGAGGTGTGACAAAGCGTCCAAAAGTGCGCTGGTATTCTTGGCTTGCGGCAGGCGGGCTTCGTCTAACGCATCCAAAAACACAACCGCTTTACCGCCGCGCTTCCGCCAAGTGGTAAAAGAAAGCGGGCTCTCGATGTCCCCTGGCACAAAGGACTTATGCAGCGGCTGGCGACATAACGCCTCCAGCCTCAGAACAAACGAGTAAGTCCCCTCAGCTCTTAGCTGGGCCGCTTGATTGAGTACCTCAGTGGTTTTGCCCGAACCCGCCGCGCCCAGAACTATTGCGGCATCAAGTTTCAGAATATCGTCCCACGTATTTCCCTGTTTCTTGCCTTGTAGACCCAATAGCATTGCGGCGGCTGGATCATCATCAGGATCGGAGGAACCAATATCTCCGAAACGGCGGATTAGATGGACGTAACGATATTCTGGCAACTCGAGACTCCTGATATCCGATGTCAAATGGGCAGCTGCAATCTACCTTGTATGCAAGCTCTGGATGTGAGTAGCGGCTGTTAGGGGTTGCCCGAGTCCTAGGCCCGGTTCAAGGTGGGGCGGTTACGCACCGCGGCAAAGCGGGTTCTACAGGTCGCCGGCCACTCGCTCGCGCTCAATTGTACTCGAAGATCCGCCTAAAAATCCCCGGCGCTATGGCGGAGATGGGGTTCATGTTGAGTTTTGGGTCGTCGAGCGGGCCGAACAGCTTGTAGGTGATGCCGACCAGGCCTTCGTCGCGGCCGCCGCCCAGAATGCCGCCGATCAGCGGGATCGCGCCGGCGATGTTGTTGAGGCCGAAGGCCGGGATGAAGGTGCCGCTGATCGCCATCGCCTTGCCCGGCAGGTTGATCGTGCCGCTGCCGGTGGCGCCGAGCATCGGGCCGCGGAGCGCCGCGTCGTCGATGCGGATCACCCATTTCTCCTGGCGGAACGGCACGCGGAGCTGGGTGAAATTGAGGTCGCGGGAGGTGGTCTCGAGGCGCGCCGCCGCGTCGCGCGCGCTCGCCCCGGCCGTCTGCAGGGCCGGCGCCAGCGCCGTCTCGTTCACCAGGCTGAAATCGCGCAGGATCGCCAGGCCGGTGCCGGTCTGGCCGATGACGCCGCTGTAATCGAGGGCGAGGCGGCCGCCGACGATCTTGCTGTAAACGCCGGCGAAGCGGATGAGCGCGCCGCCATTGTCGGCGATGACGCGGAGGATGCGCGACTTGCCCTCGCGGCGGAGCGTCCACTCGAAGGGTTTTGCGCCGGCGGCGCCCTTGAGCGAGACGCGGTCGAGGCCGCCGTCGGTCAGCACGACGGAGCCGGAGACGCCGGAGAGGATTACGTCGTTCTGGCCGGTCACCGCGTCGACGTCGATGGAAATGTTGAGCGGGAAGATTTCGAGGGCGTCGGCGCCCGAATCGGCGCCGATGTTCTTCATGATGCCGCGCGCGTCGATGGCGCTGCCGCGAATCTTTACGTCGTAGCCCTTGCCGGCGGCGGCGGCCTGCAGCGAGACCTGGTCGCCGGGCCGGAGCTTCAGCTCCTCCAGGCTGACCTCGCGGACCGCGCCGTCGGCGCCGATGGTGAGCGAGCCGGCGGCGCCAAAGCCCTTGCCGGAGACGCGGAGGTCGGCGATGCGCGTCTCCTCGCCTAGCTTCTCCATGACGAAGGTGGCGGTCGCCGGCACCCCAGAACCCTTCTCCCAGCCGAGCGAGGCCAGGTTGATGCGCGCCTCCTTGAGGTCGAGGGTGACGGCCTGTGCCTGCGGGCCGGCCTTGCTGATCGAGGCCTCGACGGGGCCGGTCAGCAGGCCGGCAAAGCCGAGGCCGAGCTTTTCGCGGGCGGCGTCGTCGAGCCTGAGCCTGACGTCGGCCTGGCCGGGGGCGGCGCTGCCGAGGACGAGGTCGAGACTGGCCTGCATGCCGTCGAGCTTGCCCTCGCCCGTCACGGTAAAACTTTCGGGGGTGCCTTCGAGCACGAGGTCGGCGTCGGCGATCAGCCGCTCGTCGATCGGGTTTTTGGTGGAGAAGCCCGTCAGCGCCAGGCGGAACACCGGCGAGACGTCGCCGAGCGTGTCGCCGTGCAGCGGGATGTCGGCGTCGAGCCGGAGCTCGGCGTCGCCGGAGAGCGCCTCGGCGACGATGCCGTTCTCGGCGGCGACCGACAGCGGCGGGATGTCGGAGAGCGCGGCCATGGCGGCGACCGGGCCGGACGCCTCGAGGTGCAGGGCGCCGCGCGGCTTGGGGCGGCCGAGCTCGGGGACGGAAAGCGTCGTGCCGGCGGCGGCGAGCACGCCCATGCCGGGCACCTCCATGGTGCCGGCATCGGCGCGCACCGTGAGCGTGGCGTTGGCGAAGGCGATGTCGCCCGCCGCGCCGCGGATTCTTGGGAACGCCTTCAAGGGCGAAAACACCGCGTCGCGGAACGGCAACGTGCCGAGGAGGGCATAGGCGGGCAGGATGCGGTCCTTGCCGCGCGGGCCGATGAATTCCGGCGGCAGCGCGACGCGGAGCGTCCCCGGGCCGATGGTGCCGGCGACGACGTTGTCGTCGAACCAGCGCCGCGTGTTGGAGGCGATAAAGGGCGGCCAGAGGGCGCGCAGCACCGGCGCCGACACCTTTCCGATGGAGAGCGCCAGCGACAGGCCCGGCGCAGCGCCGCCGAGGCTCGCCTGGCCGACCGCCGAGATCGGCCCGTCGGGCGTGAGCACGTGCAGCCGCTCCACTTCGAGCGCGCGCGCCGCGAGGTCGAGGCGGGCGAGCGCGCCGCCGCCGAGGATCGCCATTTGCGGCGCATCGGGGCGCCCGGTCGGCAGCGCGCCGCCGAGCACCCGCCCGAGCAGCGTCACCTCGCCGGTATCGCCCAGCTCCGCCATCCCCTCGAAGCGGAGGTTGCCGGCCTGGGTGCTGACCTGGCCGCTCGGTATGGTGAGGCGGTCGCCCGTCGCGCCGAGCGCGAAGCTGATGCCGGCGCCGGTCAGATTTATGCGGTCCTTGCCGGTGACGGAGAGGAGCCCGGCGGCGGCGGAGAGCATGCCGCGCACGCCGATCATCTCGCCGTCGCGGCCGGCGACCATTCTCGCCTGCAGCGTGATGGCGGAGCGAAAGAACGGCCCGCCGTCGTCGTCGGCCAGATCCGGAGCAAGGGCTGCGACCGGCACGTCCTCAATCTCGATGCTGACGGCCGATTCGCCGAGGCGGCCGCGGCTCCGCTCCACCGTCAGGTCCCAACCCTCGCCGCCCGCCTCGACGACCTGAACCCAGGCCTTGCTGCGGCCCGGCCCGAACGGCCGCCAATTCGCCTCGGCGATCCTGAGCGCCGGCCCGGAACGTCCGGCAGCATCGAGAATGCGAACCGTGGCATCGCGCACCACGACATCCTCAAGCCCGGCACTGCGAATCAGCTCGTCCGCCTCGATCACCTGCCGCATCAGGTCTTTCGCGCCGGCACGGATCATCTCCGCGCCTGCGCCGGCGGGAGCGACACCGGCCGGCGCGGACAGCGCGATGTCCACCCCCGAAAGCGTCACGACGCGTAAAGCGATGCGGCCGGCAAACAGCGATGAAGGCGTGGAAGTCGTCGCAAGCTCGGCGGCCGTCACGCTGCCGGCGCCGGGGATCGCCAGGTGCACGTCGCGCGCCTTGACGATCAGCCCCTCAACGCTCCGGTAGGAGAGAGCGGCCGAGCCGATGTCGACGCTCGCCTCGGCCGGCAATTGCGCCCGCAGCGCCGCCTCCACTGGATTGCGAAGCACATTCAGGCTGACGGAACTCTGGGTCGCCTTCCAGGCCAGGCCGGCAGCAGCCAGCGCCAAAAGCAGCACGAGCGTGAGCAAGCCGATGCCGATCCAGCGGAGCGGCCGCCGCTGTCGGGGTCTGGCGGAAGGTGCGGATACTTGCATCGACTCGGCCGCGTCCAGCAGCATGTCCTTCCCGAGCGCGCCGGCGCCAAGCGCCGCAGGCAGCGGACTCTAATCCATTCAATATGGTAATTCAGCGTCCGCAGGCGAGGGCGGGCATCCTCTCTGCGCAGGGATGACGACGAAAGGATGGCCATGGAAAACGTGAGGGAAGGCGATGCTGCGCCCGATTTCGAGCTCCCCACCGACGGCGGCGGCCGCTTCCGGCTGAGCGAGCAACGGGGCTTTCCGGTCGTGCTCTATTTCTATCCGAAGGACGACACCTCGGGCTGCACGAAGGAGGCGATCGGCTTTTCGGAGAAGAAGCCCGATTTCGACGCGATGCAGACGCAGATCGTCGGCATTTCGCCCGACGACGAGCAGAGCCATGACAAATTCAAGGCCAAATACGGCCTCGCCATCACGCTCGCCGCCGACGCGGAAAAGCGCGCCGCGGCGGCCTATGGCGTGTGGATCGAGAAATCCATGTACGGCCGCAAGTATATGGGGGTCGACCGCTCAACGTTTCTGATCGACCGCAACGGCGTGATCGCCAAGGCCTGGCGGAACGTCAAGGTGCCTGGACACGTGCAAGATGTGCTGGACACCGTCAGACTTGTCGCCGCCACTACAGGCTGAACAACTAAGCCGGAGAATGTTTATTAACCCTGACCGGGCATGATGGCGCTGTTGTTTCAACCCGTCCCGGTCATGGTTCATCCGTCCCAGCAGAAAGCCCCCTTCGGCCAGCGCCGGTCGCGGCCGGTGATCACCGTGGCGCGCCAGGGCAAGGTGCGCAGCTTCAGGATCAATCCCTGGGCGGCGGGGCTGGCGCTGGGCGGCTTCGCCCTCTTCCTCACCGTCTATGTCGGCGCGACCGCCTATCTCATCTATCGCGACGACCTTCTCGGCGGCACGCTCGCCCGCCAGGTGGCGATGCAATATTCCTACGAGGATCGCATCGCGGCGCTCAGAGCCGAGATCGACCGGGTCACCAGCCGCCACGTGGTCGATACGCAGGGGGTGGAAGAGCGGCTTGCCGTTCTCCTCGAGCGGCAAGCGGTCATCGCGCGGCGGCAGCTCGCCCTGGACGAACTGGTGGACAAGGCCCGCGAAACCGGCATCGACGTGGCGGAGGCGGTGCGCCTGCCGCGGCCGCGGCCGGCAGCAGCGGCAAGCGCACCGGCGCCGTCGCCGGATTCCGCGCCGCTCGCCTACGTGCCGGCGGGACAGAAGCAGCAGAACCCGATCATCGACACGCTGATCCGCGGCTCCTCCGCGGACCGCCAGGTCGAGCTCCGCGACAATCTCGCGCCGCTCCTCAAGGATGTGCAGGCGTTCCTCGACCAGGCCCAGCACCAGCAATCCGACGCGCTCGACGTGCTCGACGCGGCGACGCAGAGCGAGGTCGATCGGCTGTCGGCGGCGCTGGCGCCGCTCGGGATCGGGGTGGAGGCGGGCGACGGCAAATCGCCGACCGGAGGCCCGTTCATTGCGGCAGCCAACCTGCACTTCGTCGAACGGACGGCGCTCCTAAACCGCCTGCTGGACGATATCGCGACCCTGCGGCGCAGCGCCGCTGCCATGCCGCTCGCCGCACCGGTGGCGGCAAGATCAATTTCCAGCCGCTTCGGCTACCGCATGGACCCGTTCCTCAACCGCCCGGCGCTGCATGCCGGCTTGGACTTCGTGGCCCCAGCGGGAACCGAAGTCCGCGCCACCGCGCCGGGCCTGGTCGTCTCGGCCGGCGCGAAGGGCGGCTACGGGCAGATGGTGGAAATCCGCCATGAGGACGGCGTGAGCACGCGTTATGCGCATCTCTCGGCCATCCTCGTCGCGAAAGGCGCCCGCGTTTCGGCGGGCACCCCGATCGGCCGCGTCGGATCGACCGGACGCTCCACCGGGCCGCACCTCCACTACGAGACGCGCCGCAACGGCGAACCGGTCAATCCGGCCCTCTACCTCGCCGCGGGCCGGGCGCTGTAGAACTTAGCCGGCGGCCGCGGCGGCTTCGGCGCCGCCACCCATGCGCCCGGTAGCGAGGAGGCGCCAGAGTGGTCCAACCCTGGTGTGTACTCCGCGACCCTTGCCTTCTCATGGGAGAAAGCACAACATTTGCGCGATGACGAAAGCTCCAAGGCCTCCCAGAAACTTTCGGTCGGACAGCTACAATGCTGCCGGTACCACGACAGACGGCGTGACCATCCTGAAGCCAAAGACCACGCCGACCCATTTCACATCGCGCGAGATGCGGACCACAATCAGCGAGATACGTCGGCAATCCCAATCAGGCCATTTCGTTGCACAAGGAAAGCGCGGCAGCTAGCCGTGGCGGCTTTACGGCAGTTTTTTTCGTTAAGTGCTTGGAAGCCGTAGGAGCACGTACTATATATCTGGGGGGATGGAGAGGGCGGCCCCACCTAAGGTGTGGCGACACGTAGCACGCCGAGGTGGCGTGCGACGGCAACGTTTTTTTGCCCAATGCGTTGTCCTAGGCCTTGACAATCGCTTCGCCGACGTCAATCTGAGCCGAGAATTTGAGGCTCCATGCGGGCGCAACCAGCGAAATCGCTGGCCTAGCCCCTTGCGAACGCCTGATCAGGACGTGCGTAACTGATCAGGTTTGTCTTGGTGCCGAAATCTCATGGCTGGTCCGGCCGGACCCCCTGAGTTGGGCACCTAGGCATAAGGCATGGGAGAGGTCAAAACCTCGCAAGCCGTGCACACGTTGTAAGCCAAAGGCGACAACTACATAGGTTGTCGCCTTTCGGTTTTTTGGCCGCGGATGTAGTCGTTCGGGTAGACGTTGAGCTGAGGATTGCCAGCATAATTCGCGACCGCCTCATGGCAGTCTGAGAACCGGCCGCTATAGGCCTCCCCACCCCTGGTGCAATCATAATGGAAGCCGCGAGATATGCGCCCGCCGAGGCGGAGTTGAGCGGTCAGGAGGCACGTGACTAGGTGCTCTCCCATCTCACCGTAAGGCCAGACATTCCCATGAAGAGCGCGCCCAGGCATGGCGAAATCGATGCCTCGCCCGTTCGTAAATGCTCCGGTGCGTTTACCGAGTTTCCGAAACGGAAACCGCCTCTCAAACCTACTACAGGCATTCTGAATGAAGAGAGTGGGGTTTTCTGCCTGCAGTAGCCCCGTCACCACCTCGTCGAGCAAATCTCTCAGCTCATCGGCATCAAAATGCCGTACAGGCAATAGGAGAGGAGTTCTCTTCATTCGATCCTTCAGTTCCGCGACCATGGCGCGGGTTGGCCGAATCATCGATTGTGCAACGGCGATCATGTCGTTTGTGATACGATTCGCCGTCTGCGCGGCCCGACTGCCGCTGGTAGGAAGCGGCGTTGTCGTCGTGACAACCCTAACCAGAGCGAATGGGAAGAATGCGTCTTGCGCAACCATGGTGCGATCCCAGGTCGGCTGTAGGGCGATGACGCCAAGCCCATCGTCGAAACAAGTCGGGCGGCCGTGCCAAAAGGCGAGCAAGCTCTCGAGGATGTCGGCGAGGTAATCGCGGTTTAATCTGAACGCGCCGGAGAAGTCGGGTCTAATTGGTAGCGCGTGAAAGAGATGTCCCTGCAGGCGCGCAGCAGCGACGTGAGAGAACCGTGACACGTAAATGTCTGGAACCCCAACAAAACAGAACATCATGGGGCTACTCGAATCTGAGTCTTAGAACAATATCCAGGGGGATCAGTATGCGTTTGAGATCGTCGTCAGACAGGTCGCTTATGTCCAGCTTCGCTACCGCGCGTCGGCGAGAGGCTCTCTCCCCAAGCGTCTCACGAAGCCGATCCTGACGAATGGAGGCAAGAGAGATATCGTTCTGTTCGGCCCATTTCATAACGGACTGATACACTTTCGAGTCGCGCTCGCCCTTGCCAAGCAAATCATTGCCCTCGTCGATAAACTCTGGCGGTATCTCTAGGCCGCGAGGAGGAGGCATTTGGCCGGCTGAAACGTCGGCAAATCGGGTCGGATGATCCAGCTGGAGAAACCTGCGCATACCTGCAGGCAGCGGGCGCATAAATGCAGCCCATACGGTACGATTGATCCTAGCGGGTTTGTCGTCGCCAGCCTCAGCCCCCTTGGCAAGGAACAGACTGGAAAGGTTGCCGGGTACGGATACGTTCTCCGGAATTACCCCCCACGTTAGCAGCGCTTCTGGATTCTGGATAAGCCGTAGTCTGCCCGCCGCATCCTCGGAAAGTGCGGGTCGAAGCTTTCGCCCACGAAGGGCCTGCTCGATCGAGACGTTCGCTCGACGGAGCACGTCTGGCACCTGAGCAAGCGGCAAGGCCCTTCCGGTAGTCGCCCAAAGGCTCGTCGCAGCCTCCTCTATGGGCTTGATCCAATCACTCAATATGGGTGCCCCAATCTGCCAGCGTGCTGCCCTTGTTCGACGTGGGCTCGGGGCAGCATATTACCTGCTGATCAGTTTTGGGCCAGCGCCTGCTGAGACAGCTACATAATTCACTAGTTGCCCGTGGGCGGAGCAAGGCGCGGCTCGGCGCGCCGCTCACCCAGCCGCCGCGGCGGCTTCGGTGCCGCCGCCGATGCGTTGCGCCAGCGAGGCTTCCATGAAGCGGTCGAGGTCGCCGTCGAGCACCGCCGCAGGGGTCGTGTGCTCCACGCCGGTCCGCAGGTCCTTCACCAGCTGGTAGGGCTGGAGCACGTAGGAGCGGATCTGATGGCCCCAGCCGATGTCGGTCTTTGAGGCCTCCGTGGCCATGGCAGCCTCTTCGCGCTTCTTCAGCTCCTCCTCGTAGAGGCGGGCCCGCAGCATCGACCAGGCGGTGGCGCGATTCTTGTGCTGCGAGCGCTCGCCCTGGCAGGCGACGGCGATGCCGGTCGGGATGTGGGTGAGGCGGACGGCGGAATCGGTCGTGTTGACGTGCTGGCCGCCGGCCCCGGAAGACCGAAAGGTGTCGACGCGGACGTCGCTCTCGTTGATGTCGATGACGATGGAATCGTCGATCACCGGATAAACCCAGACGCTGGCGAAGCTGGTATGGCGGCGGGCATTGCTGTCGAAGGGCGAGATGCGCACCAGGCGGTGCACGCCGGATTCGGTCTTCAGCCAGCCATAGGCGTTCTCGCCCTTGATCTGGATCGTCGCGGACTTGATGCCCGCCTCCTCGCCGTCATGGAACTCCAGCGTCTCGACCTTGAAACCCTGGCGCTCCGCCCAGCGGCTGTACATGCGGAACAGCATCTGCGCCCAGTCCTGGCTCTCGGTGCCGCCGGCGCCGGCATGGATCTCCAGATAGGCGTCGTTGCCGTCCGCCTCGCCGGAGAGGAGCGCCTCCACCTGACGCCGGCCGACGTCGCGGGCGAGGCGCGCCAGCTCGGCCTCGGCATCGGCCACGACCCCAGCATCGCCCTCGGCCTCGCCGAGCTCGATCAGGCCGATGTGGTCGTCAAGCTCGCGCTCGGTCTCGCGCACGGCTGCTATGGCGGCGTCGAGGCGGCGCCGCTCGCGCATCACCTCCTGCGCCGCGGCCGGGTCGTTCCAGAGGTTCGGGTCCTCGACGCGCGCGTTCAGCTCGGCGAGGCGGCGCTCCGCCACATCCCAGTCAAAGATGCCTCCGGATCAGGGCGACGGCGCTGCGGATCTCGTCGACCAGCGTCTCAGTCTCGGCACGCATTCTCAAGCTCCAAAAGCGAAGGGCGCGGACTCATCCGCGCCCCAAGAAATCGTCCGGGAAGCTCAGTAGAGCCCGCCGGTCCCGGTTGCAACCGCCCGGTCGGCTTCCGGGGAGACGGCGACAGGCTGCCCCATCGTATCCTGGTAGCCGATGATGGAGTAGGTGGAGGGCGGCGCGGTGCCCGGCTTGAAGGCTTCGAGGATCACACCTTCGCCGCTGCCCTTGGCCCTGAGCCCCGTCGCCGGTCGATCGGGATCAGCTCGAGGCCGGGCGG
Source organism: uncultured Alphaproteobacteria bacterium (assembly GCA_963846475.1). Lineage (GTDB taxonomy): Bacteria > Pseudomonadota > Alphaproteobacteria > Rhizobiales > Afifellaceae > DASWJZ01. The sequence continues at coordinate 3,323,997 of CAWJVZ010000004.1, forward strand.
CACCTGGAACTCCTTGGGCGGCGCATCGGCAAGCGCCACCTTCATGAACTCGGTAAAGATCGGCGCGGCGAGCACGCCGCCGGTCTGGCCCTTGCCCATCGGACGCGGCTTGTCGTAGCCGATGAACACGCCGACCACGAGGTCCGGCGAGAAGCCGATGAACCAGGCGTCCTTCTCGTCGTTGGTGGTGCCGGTCTTGCCGGCGATCGGCTTGCCGACCTCCTTGACGATCGTCGCCGTGCCGCGCTTCACCACTCCCTCCATCATGGAGGTGATCTGGTAGGCGGTCATCGGATCGAGCACCTGCTCGCGATTGTCGACGAGCTCGGGCTCCGGCTGACCTGTCCACTCGGCGGCCTCGCAGCCCGTCGCACTGGCGCTGGTCGTGCTGGTAGATGGTGCGGCCGAAGCGGTCCTGGATGCGGTCGATCAGCGTCGCGTCGATCTTGCGGCCGCCATTGGCGATCGTCGCATAGGCGGTGACCAGGCGCAGCACCGTGGTCTCGCCCGCGCCGAGCGACATCGGCAGATACGGGCGCGAGCTCGTCGTAGATGCCGAAGCGCTTGGCGTATTCGGCCACCAGCGGCATGCCCATGTCCTGCGCCAGCCGCACGGTCATGACGTTGCGCGACTTCTCGATGCCGGTCCGGAGCGTCGCCGGGCCATAGAACTTGCCGCCGTAATTCTCCGGCCGCCAGATCTCGTTGCCGGCGCGGATCTCGATCGGCGCGTCGATCACCACCGAAGACGGCGTGTAGCCGTTGTCGAGCGCCGCCGAATAGACGAACGGCTTGAACGAGGAGCCCGGCTGCCGCCAGGCCTGGGTGGCGCGGTTGAACTCGCTCTCGGCGAAGGAGAAGCCGCCGACCATGGCGAGCACGCGGCCCGTATAGGGATCCATGGCGACGAGCGCGCCCTGGATTTCCGGCGGCTGGCGGAGCTTCCAGGTGTCGGGCTGGTCGGCGACCGCCTCCACATAGACGACATCGCCGGGCTTCAGCACCGAAGCGACCGAAGCGCCGCCCTTGGCCCATTTCATCTGCTCCAGCGGGATTGTTCCCGTGTCGCGCTCGCCGGCGAGAGCGCCGGAGGCGAGATGCGCCGGCTGCAGGCCGATCGTCGGCCTCAGCGTCGCCGGCGCCAAGCACCACGGCGAGCCGCCATTCCGGAACATCGGAGAGCGCCTGCACCTTGCCGAGCGGCTCGCCCCAGTCGCCTGATATGTCGATCGTGGTCGACGGGACCGCGGAAGCCGCGCGCCTGGTCGAACTTGATCAGCCCGTCATGCAGCTTCTGGCGCGCCAGCATCTGCAGCTTCGGGATCGAGCGTCGTGCGCACCGACAGGCCGCCTTCGTAGAGCTTTTCGGCGCCGAACATGTCGATCAGGTTGCGGCGCACCTCCTCGGCGAAGAACTCCGAGCGCGAAGAGATAATTGCCGCGCGGGCGGACGGTCACTTCGAGCGGCGCCGCCTTCGCCGCTTCGCCGTCGGCGGCGCGGATGTAGCCGTTCTCGACCATGCGATCGATCGACCCAGTTGCGCCGCTCGATCGCGCGCTCCTTGTGGCGGAACGGATTGTAGTTTTCCGGCGCCTTCGGCAGCGCCGCGAGGTAGGCCGCCTCGGCGATGGTGAGCTGGTTGACCGGCTTGTCGAAATAGTTGAGCGCCGCGGCGGCGATGCCGTAGGAGCCGAGGCCGAGATAGATCTCGTTCAGGTAGAGCTCGAAGATCTTGTCCTTCGAATAGGCCTGCTCGATGCGGAGCGCCAGCAGCGCCTCCTTGATCTTGCGCTCGTAGGAGATCTCGCTGGTCAGCAGGAAATTCTTGGCGACCTGCTGGGTGATGGTCGAGGCGCCGACCGGACGCTTGCCGGACCCGCTGTTGCGCAGATTGACGGCGACGGCGCGGACGATGCCCGGCACGTCGACGCCGCCGTGCTCGTAGAAATTCTTGTCCTCGGCGGAGAGGAAGGCCGCCTTGATGAGGTCCGGGACCGCCTGGATCGGCAGATAGAGCCGGCGCTCGCGCGCATGCTCGGCGACCAGCTGGCCGTCGGCGGCGTGAATGCGCGTCATCACCGGCGGCTCGTATTTGGCCAAGCGGTCGTAATCCGGCAGGCCGGCGTTGAACGTCTGCAGCAGAACGCCTGCGGCCACGGCGAGACACAGCAGCATGAAGGCCCCTATCCCGAAGATGTAGCCAAGAATTCTCAATAACATGTGTCAGGGCGCCTTGTCCGAGCAGGCCGTCCGATCGCAGCTCCGGCATCCGCGACTTTTATGATCAAACTGAGGCAACGCCCTGCGGGGACGGCCCGATTCGCTGCGCACGCCGATGACGATACAGCAATGTGGCGATTCTGCCACGGCGGCCGTCACTGCCCCGCGGCGACATTCTCGCCCAGGAAGTCCTCGATGGCGCGCGCCACCGTCTTGGCGGCAGCCTCCGGCCAGCTCGCGGCGGTGAACAGCTTCTCGTCCTCTTCATTGGAAAGATAGCCGAGCTCCAGCAGCACCGACGGCACGTCCGGCGCCTTGAGGACGCGGAAGGAAGCGCGGCGCCAAGGATTGGAATTGAGCGGGATGGTCCCGTCCATGTCGTCGACGAGCGACTTGGCGAAGCGGATGGCGAGGTTCTTGGTCTCGCGCCGAGCGAGGTCGAAGAGGATGTCGGCCACGTCGTCCGGCTGGTCCTCCAGCGCGAGCCCGGCGAGGATGTCGGAGCGGTTCTCGCGCGCGGCCAGCGCGGCGGCGAGCGCGTCCGAGGCGTCGTCGGAGAGCGTGTAGACCGTGGCGCCGCGCACGTATTTCTCACGGACGCTGTCGGCGTGGACGGAGACGAACAAGCCGGCGCGATGCCGTTGCGCCATGCCGACGCGATCGGCGAGCGACACGAAATCGTCCTTGTCGCGGGTGAGCACCGGTTCCAGGCGGGCGCCGAGCCGCAGCTGGCGCGCCAGCTCCAGGGCGAATTTCAGCGTGACGTCCTTCTCCAGGAGGCCGTCCTTGCCGGAGGCGCCGGAATCGATCCCGCCATGGCCGGGATCGATCACCACGACGGGCTTGCCGGAGCCGGGGGTGCGCACATAGGGACCGGCGCGCGCATCTGCCGTGTCGCCCGCCGGCCTGTCGCGGGCAACCGCCTCGGCGAAGGCGGCGGCCGTCGTCGGCACGAGATCGATCACCAGCCGGGCCGGCTCGGGATCGACGGGATCGAGCACGAAAGTGTTGACGATATCGACGGGGCCGGAGAGGTCGAGGACGATGCGCGCCTTGCCCGGTGCGATCAGCCCGTAGCGGTAGTCGCTGATCAGCCCGCGGCCCTCACCCGGCTTCGCCGGGTCCTTGAAATCGACCTCCGGAAGGTCGATCACCAGGCGATAGGGGTTGGCGAGCCGCAGCACGCCGAACTCGGGATTCTTCTCGAGATCGACGACGAAACGCGTGCGCTGCGGATCGCCGACCACCCGCATGTCGAGCACGATGTTCGCCGAGGCAGGCGCGGCGAGGGCGGCCAGCGCGGCGACGATCAGGATGGACAGGAGGCGCAGCATCGACGATCCCATGCCGCGCCTCAATCGCCCGACTTCGCGGCGGAGACAAGGCGGCTTTCGTAATCATCCGGGGAAATCGCGTTGCGGTGGTCTCTTGCAATGACGCGCCGTCGTTCATAATAAGGGAGCGACGGATTCCTCCTTGGCCGTCCACCGGCGCGGACGTGACGCGATCAAAATCGCCAGCCGCGATCTGCCGGAACGTGCCCGGGTCGAAGACGGGCCGCTGCTAAGTCATTGCAACGGCTTCGATCGCGGCACCTATGGTCCCGCTGCCCGGAAGGCGCGCCGATGCATTTCCCGCACCGAGAACCTGCCCCCCCGCGACTGAGCCGGCTTCCAGGCCGGATCGAGCGCGGCCGCGATTTGTCGGCGCGGCCGGAGAATTTTCGGCAGACCTTTCACCTTTCAACAGAATTGGACCCGTTTCAGTGCGCGCAGTCGGGCGCCCGGGTCCGGAGTTTCCATTCCATGTCAAACAAGATGCTGATCGATGCGACCCACCCGGAGGAGACCCGGGTGGTCGTGCTGCGGGGCAACCGGGTTGAGGAGTTCGATTTCGAGGCGGCCGACCGCCAGCAGCTGAGGGGGAACATCTATCTCGCCAAGGTGACCAGGGTCGAGCCGTCCCTGCAGGCCGCCTTCATCGATTACGGCGGCAACCGCCACGGCTTCCTCGCCTTCTCCGAAATCCACCCCGACTACTACCAGATCCCCTACGCCGACCGGCAGGCGCTGCTGCAGCAGCAGGCCGAGGAGGACGAGGAGGAGGCCGCAGAGGAAGAAGCCGCCGAGGCGGCTGCCGCCGCGCACGGTGACGCAACCGACGATGCCAATGGGGAGTCCGTCGAAGCAGCCGCAGAAAGGCGCTCCGACGCGGCTGCCGAATTTTCCGCACCTGACGCAGCCGACCCGCCTCCGATCGCGACGGACGCCGACTTCGTCGCAACGACTGGAGAGCAAGCCGCCTCACCAGCGGCAGGCGAGAGCCGCGACCAGGATACCGGCACCACGCGCGAGGAGGACACGGGGCCGGGCGAGGACGCGCGTCGGGGCGACGATGACGGCAATCGCCGCGACGACAACGGCGATGCCGAGCACGACGATGAGCACGTCGAGAGCGTCGGCGCGGAGGACGCGCTGGAGGAGGTGCCGGAGCGCCGCAAGCCGCGGCCGCGCCAATACAAGATCCAGGAGGTGATCAAGCGCCGGCAGGTGCTGCTTGTCCAGGTCGTGAAGGAGGAGCGCGGCAACAAGGGCGCCGCGCTGACCACGTACCTGTCGCTCGCCGGCCGCTATTCGGTGCTGATGCCCAATACCGGGCGCGGCGGCGGCATTTCGCGAAAGATCACCAACCCGACGGATCGGAAGCGGCTGAAGGCCATCGCCGGCGAGCTCGACGTGCCGGAGGGCATGGGGGTGATCCTGCGCACCGCCGGGGCGAACCGCACCAAAGCGGAGGTGAAGCGCGACTTCGAATACCTTCTGCGGCTGTGGGAGAACGTCCGCGAGCTGACGCTCCGCTCCACCGCGCCAAAGCTCGTCTACGAGGAAGGCAGCCTGATCAAGCGGTCGATCCGCGACCTCTATTCGCGCGAGATCGATCAGGTCGTGGTGGCCGGCGAGGACGCCTATCGCGAGGCCAAGGACTTCATGCGCATGCTCATGCCGAGCCATGCGCGCCACGTGCAGCTCTACAAGGACGACACGCCGGTCTTCTCGCGGAACGGGGTCGAGGCGCAGCTCGACGCGATGTTCTCGCCGCAGGTGACGCTGAAATCCGGCGGCTACATCGTCATCAACCAGACCGAGGCGCTGGTCTCCATCGACGTCAATTCCGGACGTTCGACGCGCGAGCATTCCATCGAGGACACCGCGCTGAACACCAATCTCGAAGCGGCCGAGGAGATTGCCAGACAGCTGCGGCTCCGCGACCTCGCCGGCCTCATCGTCATCGATTTCATCGACATGGAGGAGAAGCGGAACAACCGTTCCGTCGAGCGCAAGCTGAAGGATTGCCTCCGCGCCGACCGGGCGCGCATCCAGGTCGGGCGGATCTCGCATTTCGGGCTCCTGGAGATGTCGCGCCAGCGCATCCGCACCGGCGTGCTGGAGAGCTCGGTGGTCGCCTGTCCGCATTGCCGCGGCACCGGCCAGGTACGCTCCATCTCGTCGCTGGCGCTGCAGATCCTCAGAGCGCTCGAAGATCACCTCCTGCGCCATGCCGGCCATCATCTCTACGTCCGCACGCGACCGGAGGTGGCCCTTTATGTGCTCAACCAGAAGCGCCGCCATCTGGCGCAATTGGAGGAGCGCTTCGGGCTGTCGATCGCCATCAGCGGCGAGGCGCCCGAGCATGCCGGGTTCGTTGTGGAGCGCGGCGCGCCTGTCGAGGAACGTCCCGACCGCGCCCCGGCCGCCGTCGAAATCGGCCCCCCGGCGATCCGTGAGCCTGTCGAAGACCTCGAAGACGAGGAGCGCGACGAGGCGCGGAGCGACGAGGCGGAGGAACGCGGTGCAGAGACCAGGGAGCGCGGCGGCGAGACCGCCGAAGGAGGTCGCGAGCGGCCGCGCCGGCGACGCCGGCGGCGCGGCAACGGCGACGACCGCCATGATCGCCACGAGCGGCAGGACCGCTATCAGTCAGGCGGCGTGGAGGAAGTGGAGACGGAAGGTGAGTCTGAAGGCGAGGTCGAGGAGATCGGCGCCAGGGGAGGGCGCGACGAGGAGGATGCGGCCGCTCAGGACGCGCGCCGACGGCGGCGCGGCAGGCGCGGCGGCCGCCGCCGCGGTCGCGGCCGCGAGAACGGCGATCATGCGGGCGCCCAGCCACAGCGCGAGGATTTTTCCGCCGACGCGGAATTCGCCCCGGCCGATCCGAGCGAGGCGGAAGACTCCCGCTATGCCGGCTCGGGCGCCCCGGGCGAGACGCCGTGGGGCGACCATGTGCCGACGATGAGCGAAGCGTTCGAGCCGGATCCGGCGGAAGTGCCCGTCGTCACCGCGGAGCATTTCGGCGGGCACGGCCATGAATTAGAAGCCGGCCAGGCGGATAGGGTCTCCGAGCGGGACGCGCCTTCTGCCCCGGTCCAGGCCGAGGCGCCTACGCAGCCAACGGAGCTCGAGCCGCTCGCGTTGCCGCGGCACAGCGAGCCCCTTCCCGCTCCGGCGGAAGTCGAGCCGGAGGCTGCGGCGCCTGAGCCGCTGCCTGAGCCGATCCCGGCCCCCGAGGCCGTGCCGGAGCCCGTCGCGGCGCCCTCCGTCCTGGAGGATGATCGGCCGAAACGCAGCGGCTGGTGGAACCGCAAGTCGTTTTTCTGATCGTGCAGGGGTCCGGCCGACGGCCGGGCCAATTACCGCGGTCAAGGAAACAGCGGCAGCTGCAGGAGCCCCGTGGTCTCGTGCAGCCCGAACACGATATTCATGTTCTGCAGCGCCTGCCCGGCGGAGCCTTTGACGAGATTGTCGAGCACGGAAATAACGATGGCGCGGCCGGCAATGCGGTCGGCGAACACGCCGATCTGCACGTAGTTGGAGCCGCGCACATTCTGCGTCTGCGGCAGCACGCCCTTCGGCGCTACATGCACGAAGGGCTCGCCGCGATAGGCGTCGGCGAGCGCCGTGCGGAGATCGTCGGCTGTGCCGCCTTGCAGCCGGACATAGGAGGTGCAGAGCTCGCCGCGGCTCATCGGGATCAGGTGCGGCGTGAAATTCACGGTCACCGACTTGCCCGCGGCGGCGCCGATCTCCTGCTCGATCTCCGGCGCGTGCCGGTGCTTTGCCACCGAATAGGGCGACAGGCCCTCGCCCGCCTCGCAGAACAGCGTGTTCTGTTTCAGGCCGCGGCCGGCGCCGGACACGCCGGACTTGGCGTCGACGATGATTTCCTGCGTGTCGATCAGGCCGGCCTTCGCGACCGGCACCAGCGCGAGCAGCGCAGCCGTGGGATAGCAGCCCGGGCAGGCGATCAGCCGCGCGTCGCGGATTCTTGCGCGATAAAGCTCGGTCAGGCCGAAGACCGCCTCCTCCTGCAGCTTTGGGGCGCGATGCTCGTGGCCGTACCATTCGGCGTAGGTCGCCATGTCGCGCAGCCGGAAATCGGCCGACATGTCGATCACCTTGATCGCCGGATTAGCGGCGAGCACCGCCGCCGTGATCTCCTGCGTCGTGCCGTGCGGCAGGCCGCAAAAGGCCGCGTCGAGGCCGCTCCAGTCCACCTTCTCCCATTCCACCAGCTGCGGCAGGTCGAGCATGAAGAGATGCGGGAACACCTCGCCCATCGCCTTGCCGGCGTGGGTGTTGGCGGTCAGCGCGACGATCTCGACGTCGGGATGGCGGGCGGCCAGGCGAACGAGGTCGGCGCCCGTATAGCCCGACGCACCTAAAACGCCGATCCTGATCTTCGCCATGGCCGAACTCCCGCCGCGGATTGAGCCGCGCGGTCTAGCTTCTCGGCCCGGCGGAGTAAACGTCAGGCGGACAGGCCGATGCCGGTCTCGCGCTGGAAGAGGATGAGGTCGAGCGACGTCGCGGCGTCGCGCCCGCCGATTGCCGTCAGCAGCGCGTGCGCCTGGCCGCGGTGATGCGTCTGATGATTGAAGAAATGCGCAAGCGCCGGAGCGAGCGGCTGCGTGATGTCGGTGGGATCGACGATGGTGCGATAGGAGAAAGCGCCCGCGAGAGATGGTTCGTCCAGAGCGTCGACCCAGGCGACGATGCGCGCGTCCTCCGTTTCCCGCGCCGCCCGGAGCGTCGGCAGATCGTCATGGATGATGAGATCGAGGCGCGTGTAGGTCTCCCCCTCCCCGGTGAAGCGCTTCATCCAGATCCGGTCGGCGAGCAGGAGGTGGTTGAGCGTGCGGTGGAGCGAGCCGAAGAAGGCGCCGCGCTCGGCCCGGTAATCCGCATCGGAGATCGCCGCGGCGCAACGATAGAGGCGCCGGTTGGCCCATTCGTTGTAATGCGCGAACATCGAATAGTGGGATCTCACGATGTGCCCCGGCCTCGACTCCAAGCGGGATTAGCATTCGACCCGCCCGATTGTCATTCGTCGTCCGGCATGGCTTCTAGAAGCCCGCGATGGGCATGGCCCAGGGATTCGATATAGCCGCGTCCGAGCTTGGGCAGAACGGCTGGGATCCGGTCGCCGGCCTCGGCATGTGGTCGGCCTTCCTGATCGACGTGTTTGCGACCTTCGCGTCCGTCGTCGTGATCCTCGGCGTGACGCATCCGCGCCAGGAAAGACCAGCCTGGCAGGCGTAGTGATCGGAGCCACGCTCGCCATCCTGCACTTCGCCTTCATCCCGGTTTTCGGCAGTTCGCTGAACCCGGCACGGAACCTGGCGCCGGCCCTGTTCGTCGGCGGCAATGCCTTAGGCCAGGCCTGGCTCTATGTTGTGGCGCCGCTGATCGGCGGCGCAGCGGCGGGGCTCGCCGCACGCATCAATCTTTTTACCGGGAGGAGTAGCAGCGCAACGACGGCGCGGGCCCGCCGAGGGTGCTCAGCGGTCGCGCCGAGCCGATCGTTCGTTGAGCAGGACCAGACCGTAGGCCATGGCAAGAACCATAGCAGGCACGATAACAAAGGCGATCCACCAATAAATGGTCACGGCTTGAGGCTCCCGAGAACCCGCCTTGCCGCACTATGTAGTCCGAGTGCCGTCAGTAGCCAAGTCGCTATCCCGAGCAATAGCAGCCCTGGGCGCATCCCCGGCGACGGACCTCCGAAACCGTAATAAACGGCAACCAAGGGCGCGACGACTCCGGCCGCAACAAACGTCGCCGCGATCGTATTCAGCAAAGTGGCGCTGAGCTTGGTTCGTTCGTTGTGGATCAGCGACATATGCGTTTCGGGCTCCCTGGCAGCTTATCACGTCGAGAATGCGGCGGGGAATGTGTCAGGGCTGACACTCGGCGGCCACCGCCGGCTCCGCTTGCGGCCCCCCGGTGCCGCCGCTAAAGCTGCGCGCCACCCTTCAGACCGGAACAGGACATCATGGCGATCGAGCGCACCTTCTCCATCATCAAGCCCGACGCAACCGAGGGGAACATCACCGGCAAGATCATCGACAAGCTGGAAAGCGCCGGCCTCAGGGTGGTCGCGCAGAAGCGCATCCGCATGACGCGCGAGCAGGCCGAGGGTTTTTATGCCGTCCACCGGGAGCGGCCGTTCTTCCGCGAGCTCGTCGACTTCATGATCTCCGGCCCCGTCGTGGTGCAGGTGCTGGAAGGCGAGAACGCCGTCGCCAGGAACAGAGAAGTTATGGGCGCCACCAACCCGAAGGACGCCGCGCCCGGTACGATCCGCGCCGAATTCGCCCGTTCGGTCGGCGAGAATTCCGTGCACGGCTCCGATGCGCCGGAGACGGCGAGGGAGGAGATCCGATTTTTCTTCCGCGACGACGAAATCGTCGGCTGAGCGTTCTCGCCGGCCCCCGCGCGAGCTAGGACAACACGGCCAGGCGAACGCCTGAGGGGAACAGCGCGGCCGCCGCTTTGGCGCGGTCTTCGGCGGCTTCCGGACCGTTGTCGCCCGGCGGCGGCGCCTCATCCAATTCGTCCGCACGCTTGGCCGGCTGCCCCGGCTTCATCAGCGCCATGGACACGCCGACGGCGCTGAGCGAGCGGGCGATGGCGCGCGCCATGCTGTCCGCCGGCACGCCAAGATGCGAATAGCGGCACGCCAGCTCCTCGGCCATTGCGGTCAAGTCGATGGTCTGCCCCGCATGAGCAGCGACGACAAGCTTGCCGATCTCGCCGATCAGATCGCCATGCGTTCCGGCCATGAAATACCTCCGTGTCGAGGAGACTACCGCACGTTATCCACAGGCTGTCCACACGAAGCAGCCTCGGAAAACGTAGAATGTGCGGGGCTTTGGAGTGCATGTGGCCGACTTGCAACTATTCGGTTCTCAGGCATGCGGCACGACACCACACCCGGCCACACCGGCACAACCAGCGCAGTTCTAACCCTGGTCGCAAAGGCTGCGGATTTGACTGTGGACTGACTTAGTGAAAGCAGCATGACTGCTTAGCCGGACAATCAAGTACCGGGCTGAGGCCGCGACGGCGAGCACAGTGGCAACCGCGGCAGCTGGCCGCGGCGAGCAGGGCAGGTGGCAGCGCTCGGACCGAGTCTCCCGGAGGCAACGAAACAACGCTTCGCTTCCTGACAAAGAGCTGATAGGCGGCGTCAGACCGGCGTCAGTCGCTGTGGCCTAGCTTTGCACCGTTCACTTCATATCGGAGAACGGTCATGCAAAAGCGCAACCAGAATCAGGCCCCAATTATCAGCGCAGGCGAAAAACTTCCCAAAGCGACGGTGGCGCGTCTTCTGTCCTCGACCTCCATTCTGGCCGCCAAGGGACTCGTTGCGGCTGCTCTGCTCGCTATACCCGTTCAACTGGATGCGAGCGGCGGCGATCAGCTCGTAACCATCGGCAAGGCGCATGCGGAGAGCGGCTCCGGCAGCGGCGGCTCCGGCTCGGGCGGCGGCGACAACAGCGGCTCAGGCTCTGGCGGCTCCGGCTCGGGCGGCGGCGACAATAGCGGCTCGGGCTCTGGGGGCTCCGGCGGCGACGGCGACAACAGCGGCTCCGGTTCCGGCGGCGGCGACGGCGACAACAGCGGGCCCGGATCGGGCGGCGGCAACGACAATGACGGAGACAATAGCGGCCCCGGATCCGGCGGGGACAACGATAACGGCGGCGACAACAGCGGGCCCGGCCGCGGCGGGGACAACGACGACGGCGATCGCGACGACAACGACGACCGCGACGATGACGCGCCCGACGACAACGGCAACAACAATGCCGCGCGTCCGGAGATCGTCGTCAACCTGTCGCAGAGCGACCTCACGGCCGTGCTGAACGGCAGCAAGATCCTGGTCGACAATCTCGGCCGCGTGCTGGAGGTCCAGATCGAACTGGAGCACGGCGTCACGACGGTGATCGCCAAGCCGCATGGCGGCGACGCCCAGCGCAACCCCGGCCCGATCGACTCGTTCACCATCGTCACGCGGTAGCCCGCTTAGGGCCACGTGGGGGCAGTCGAGCGGCTACAGACCGAGGCGGGTCCTGGCCCGCCTCGCATTCGCCTGCCCTGCCGCCGCTGCCCTATGCCGCCGCCTGGGCCAGCGCCTGGTCGAGATCGGCGATGATGTCCTCCACGTCCTCCAGCCCGACCGAGAGCCGCACCACCTCCGGCCCGGCGCCGGCCGCCGCCTTCTGGTCGTCGGGCAGCTGGCTGTGCGTGGTGGACGACGGGTGGATGATCAGCGAGCGCGTATCGCCGATATTGGCGAGGTGCGAGAACAGTTTCACGCCCTGCACGATGCGGATGCCGGCCTCGTTGCCGCCGCGCACGCCGAAGGTGAGCACCGCCCCGGCGCCCTTCGGCGCGTAGCGCCTGGCGAGGTTGTGATAGCGGTCGCCCGGCAGGCCGGCATAGCTGACCCAGGTGACCTCGTCGTGCTCCGACAGCCATTTCGCCACGGCGAGCGCGTTGTCGGAATGGCGCTGCATGCGAAGCGGCAGCGTCTCGATCCCGGTCAGGATCATGAAGGCGTTGAACGGCGAGATGGCGGGGCCGAGGTCGCGCAGCCCGAGCACGCGGCAGGCGATGGCGAAGGCGAAGTTGCCAAAAGTCTCGTGCAGCTTGATGCCGTGATATTCCGGCCGCGGCTCCGACAGCATGGGGTAGCGGCCCTCGCGCGACCAGTTGAAGGTGCCGCCGTCGACGATGGCGCCGCCCATCGAATTGCCGTGGCCGCCCATGAATTTCGTCAGCGAATGGACGACGATGTCGGCGCCGTGCTCCAGGGGCCGGCAGAGATACGGCGTCGCCAGCGTGTTGTCGACGACGAGCGGCACGCCGGCGCGGCGGGCGATCCCGGCGATCGCCGCCATGTCGGTGACGATGCCGCCGGGATTGGCGATCGACTCGACGAAGATCGCCTTGGTGCGCGGCGAGATCGCCGCCTCGAAGGTCGAGAGGTCGTCGGTGTCGGCCCAGACGACCTTCCAGCCAAAGTTCCTGAAGGAGTGGCCGAGCTGGTTGATCGATCCGCCATAGAGTTTTCTGGCGGCGACGATCTCGTCGCCGGGTTGGCAAAGCGTGTGGAAGACGATCACCTGCGCGGCGTGGCCGGAGGCGACGGCGAGCGCCGCCGTGCCGCCCTCCAGCGCGGCGATGCGCTCCTCCAGCACCGCCTGCGTCGGGTTCATGATGCGGGTGTAGATGTTGCCGAAGGATTTCAGGCTGAACAGGGAAGCTGCGTGATCGACGTCGTCGAAGACGAAGGAGGTGGTCTGGTAGATCGGCGTGGCGCGCGCGCCGGTCGCCGGATCGGGCTGCGCACCCGCATGGATCGCCAGTGTGTGGAAGCCCGGAGCGCGTTCGTCAGCCATTTGCCCATTCCGCTAAGCCTCCGGCCGGCTTTAGCTCATTCGCTTCCGCCCGCGCAAAGAGGATTTCGCCGCGCCTGTTTCGCAGGAGCGCTGGGTGCCGCTCGTGCGGTCATGCGTCGCGACCGATGCCGCGGTGCTGGTAGCCGGCCCGCAGCACCGGCTTTTTGGAGGACAGGATGCGCGAATTGACCCCCGCCCAGCCGATCTCGCCGGAGAGGCGGCCGTATTCGATCTTGGGGCAGCGGTTCATGACCACCTCAAGTCCCGCCGCCTTCGCCTTTGCCGCGGCTTCGTCGTTGCGCACCGACAGCTGCATCCAGATCACCTTTGGCCGGACCGGGAGAGCGAGAGCCTCATCGACGATCGCCAGGGCCGCTTCCGAATTGCGAAAAATGTCCACCATGTCGATCGGCTCGGGCACGTCCGCCAGGGAAGCATAGGTCGTCCGGCCGAGGATCGTCTTGCCGGCCAGGCCCGGATTGATCGGGAACACCTGGTATCCCTTGTCGAGCAGGTATTTGGCCACGAAATAGCTCGGCCTGACATCCTTGTGGCTGGCGCCGACGATGGCGACATTCTTCACGCTGCCGAGGATTCTTCGGATGTAGGCGTCAGGATAGCTATCGTGGTCCATCGGCCCGGCCACCTGCGTCTGCGCGGTCAAGACTTGCGATCCCCGGGCTCATTCGTCACCTTCCGCCTGCAGTGTAGAGTCCCCGTCCGCCGCAGGCCAGCTTCCAATGTCGTTTCAGCCGATCATGAATGCCGCCGGCGTGACTGCCTTCTGGGAAGAGCACTTTCCGCAGATCAGTGGCTCCCGGGAATTCGAGCTTGTCTCCATCGGTCCGGGCATGGCGCTGATGAGGCTGAAGCCCGACGAGCGGCATCTGCGGCCCGGCGGGACGATCTCCGGCCCCGCCCTCTTCACGCTCGCCGACGTCGCCGCCTACGCCGTGCTGCTCGCCCATATCGGACCGGAGCCGCTCATGGTGACCACCACCCTCACGATGAATTTTTTGCGTCGGCCGCCGCCGGCGCCCCTCCTGGGCGAATGCCGCATCCTTAAGCTCGGGAAGCGGCTCGCGGTGGTGGAGGTCGGCATCCGGCCAGAAGCGGGCGGCGATCTCGTGGCTCATGCGACCGGAACCTATTCGGTCCCACCGAAGCTCAAGGTATGATAATACCGATGGGTTAAGCTACTGTTTTCCAGCCGCTTTTTTGTCGTATGTACGTGCATGGTCGCTTGACAGCGCGATCGTCGCTCTCTATCTGGCCAGCAACCACGCGCGCGGCTTGCCCGTCGCGTTCTGCCTCTCATCCCGGAGGCCTCCCAAGAGGACAATCATGAAGACCTTTTCCGCAAAGCCGGCGGAAGTCGAGAAGAAGTGGGTTCTGATCGACGCCGAGAACCTTGTCGTCGGCCGGCTCGCCACGCTTGTCGCGATGCGCCTCCGCGGCAAGCACAAGCCGACATTCACCCCGCATGTCGACATGGGCGACAACGTCATCGTCATCAATGCCGAAAAGGTGGCGCTCACCGGCCGCAAGCTCGACCAGAAGAAGTACTTTTGGCATACCGGCTATCCCGGCGGCATCAAGGAGCGCACGGCGCGCAAGGTGATCGAAGGCCGCTTCCCGGAGCGCATCGTCGAGAAGGCGGTGGAGCGCATGCTGCCGCGCGGCCCCCTCGGCCGCCGCCAGCTGAAGAACCTGAAAGTCTATGCCGGGCCGGCGCACCCGCACGAAGCGCAGCAGCCGGAGGCGCTCGACATCGCCGCCCTGTCCCCCAAGAACGCACGGAATTCCTGATATGGCGCAGTCCCTCGAAGATCTCGGCACGCTCCGCGGCGAGCCCGCCGCGCAGGCTGAAGCCCCCGCGCATGTGCAAAAGCTCGACGCCTACGGCCGCGCCTATGCGACCGGCAAGCGCAAGGACGCCGTCGCCCGCGTCTGGGTGAAGCCCGGCTCCGGCCGCATCGTCGTCAACGACAAGGACTACACCGAATATTTCGGCCGGCCGGTGCTGCGGATGATCATCCAGCAGCCGATCATGCTGACCGACCGCGGCGGCCAGTTCGACGTGATGGCGACGGTCTCCGGCGGCGGCCTTTCGGGCCAGGCCGGCGCGCTCCGCCACGGCATCTCCAAGGCGCTCACCTATTACGAGCCGGGCCTACGTCCGGTGCTGAAGCGGAACGGCTTCCTCACCCGCGATTCCCGCACCGTTGAGCGCAAGAAATACGGCCGCGCCAAGGCCCGCCGCAGCTTCCAGTTCTCCAAGCGCTGATTCGCAAACAAGGCTAAGCGAGAAGCGGGCTCCCGAGCCCGCTTCTTTCATTTGGGGCGCAGCGCGGGGCATCCCGCGCAGGTTGGCTGCCTGGCAATTCGACACCGCGGAACAATTTTGCTTTTTGGCCGTCCCCGCGTCTAACGCTGCTCCGGCTGCTGTAATCTGCCGCGCGTTCGGCATTGGGGCACGCCAAAATGGATGAGGAAACCAGGCGAAAGCTGCAGGCGAAGCGCTTCAACGAAAATCTGAAGCTCGCGGCCACCACCATCAACGCGATCGCATTGGTGATCTTTGCGGCTGCCGTCCTGCAGCCGCTTCTCGGAGTCGGAGCGCCTGTGGATGCCGGCCGCCCGGTAAATTGGCCCTGGGTCGCCGTCAGCGCTATAATACATGTCTTCGCGCATGGCATTATCCGCCTGATGCGCCCGGAGTAAGGGCCATGAACGAGCTCCCGATGTGGCCGCCTATCGCGGCGCTGGTCTTCGCCATCGTCAGCTATGTGGTGATGCGGATTTGGTCGTATCGGCTCGACCGCGCCGAGGAGGAGGCGGCGCGCCGCAAGCAGGGGCCGGCTGAATAGAAGTGGCGACCGAAAGCGGAAAACCGCCGATCGACCATGCCTTCCGCTCGCCGACGCTGAAGGGCGGCGCATCCGACCCCACTTATGCCGGCGCGCTCTCTTTCATGCGCCGGCGCTACAGCCGCGATCTCACCGGAATCGACGTCGCCATCCTCGGCATCCCGCTCGACGTGACGGTGACCAACCGGCCCGGCGCCCGCTTCGGCCCGCAGGCGATCCGCCGCGCCTCAGCGATCTTCGACGGCGACCCGCAATATCCCTTCGGCATCGACATCTTTGGCGACCTCGCCGCCGTCGACTACGGCGACGTGGCGCTCGATCTGCATGCGCCCCACACCATTCCCGAGGCGATCGAGGCGGAGGCCAAGGCCATCCTCGACGCCGACGTGCATCTCTTTGCGCTGGGCGGCGACCATTTTTGCACCTGGCCGCTCCTCAAGGCGCATGCGCAAAAATACGGGCCGCTCGCCCTAGTCCAGTTCGACGCGCACCAGGACACCTGGCCCGACGACGGCAAGAAGCTGTCGCACGGCTCCTTCGTGGCGCGCGCCGTGCGCGAGGGCATCGTCAATCCCGACCGCTCCATCCAGGTCGGCGTCCGCAGCCACGCGCCGGAGGATTGCGGCATCGAGATTCTGGCCGCCTACGACGTGCACCGGCTGACGCCCGACGACGTGGCGGCGCGCATCCGCGCGCGGGCGGGCGCGATGCCGGCCTATCTCAGCTTCGACATCGACTGCCTGGACCCGGCCTTCGCGCCGGGCACCGGCACGCCGGTTGCCGGCGGCCTCTCCTCGGCGCAGGCGCTGATGGCGCTGGCCGGCCTGGAAGACGTGGATTTCGTCGGCGGCGACGTGGTCGAGGTGTCGCCGCCCTACGACCACGCCGACATTACGGCTATCGCGGCGGCGACGGTGGCGCAGCACTATATCGGGCTGCTGGCCATGCGGCGAAGGCGGCGCTGAGCGGCGCCCAGCCGAAGCCGCGTCAGGGAAGCAGCGCCAGGAGGCGGCTCGGCCCGCCGGTCGCATTCACCACCTTGGGCGAGCCGACGACCAGCGTGGCGCCCGCCGCGGGGGCGGCATCCAGATTGGCGACCGCTTCCATGCCCCAGCGTCCAGCCGGGAGCCAGCTCAGATGAACGGCGAAATCCTGGGAGGCGCCGTAGTCGAGCGAAAGCGTGTCGACGGCGATGCCGGCGACGTTCCGCTCCAGCAGGAGCTTGGCCGTGTCCCCGTGAAAACCGGGAAAATGCATAACCCCATCCGCGCCGGCGTTGCGGAATTTTTCGGTGCCCACATGGGCCGCCCAGCCGGAATTCATCGCCACGCAGCAATTCTCCGGCAGGGCGCCGTTCGCCTGTTCATAGGCCTCGATGTCCGCCGGGACGAGCTGATAATCGGGATCGGCGGCCGCTTTCTCCTTCACGTCGATGACGGCGAGCGGCACGACCAGCACGGTCGGGTCCAGCTTGTCGGCGCTCGCCCCGTCTTTGTCGAAGTGAAACGGCGCATCCATGTGGGTGCCGGTATGCTCGACGAGATGCCAGCGGAACACCTGGAAGCCGTCCCGGTCGATGTTCTTGAATTCTTCGATCTCCAGCTGCGGCGGGCCCAGATAGGTCGGGAAATCCGGGACGAGGGTGTGGGTGAGGTCGACGACCTTGGAAAAGCTCACCGTCTGGCCGAGCGCGCCGGACGGCAGCGCCGTCCCCAGCGCCGCGGCGGCTGTCGCACCACTGGCAGCGCGGAAGAAGCCGCGCCGCGAGAAATGCTTCGCGATAGCCGCATGACACTCCGGAACACACATGACTTCCTCCTGGTCGAGCCAGCCGCAAACGGCCGGGGCGATCCTAGCGGCGGAGGCGCGCCGCTGTCATCAGCCGCCGCTCTTCCTTGCCCATGATCCAAAAGAAATCAGCCGGTGCCGGAGGGAGCGCGGGCGTTTCAGGCTGGCGCGGAGAGTGGCCGGTGCCGGCTGGAGTTGAACAGTGCGCGGTTGAAGCGCCAGATCCCAATCGCGATGGCGAGCGCCAGGATACCGGCGACGAGCACGGACAGCGGATTGGCGCCGAGCCGCTCGAACCATTGCGTGTAGAAGTGGATGGCGCCGAACAGCGCGGCGCAATTGACCACCCAGCGGCGGTTTTGCCGCGCCCCCCAAATGCCGACCGCAACGAGACCGGCGGCCCACAGGACGACGAAGACTCCGTCGTCGAGGCGAATGCCAAGCCCCTCGGACCGATCGCCCCAGAGCGAACCCACCCAGAAGCCGAAATTGACGAGGATCAGCGACATTCGCGCCGCCTGGAGCGCGAGCCGCTCGAAGGCGCTCGGGAGGACAAGCGAGACAAGATAACAGGCCAGAGCGAGGATACCGAACGCCACGACCGTCAAGGTCGGTTCCTCGACCCCGATGAAGTAGGCGGCGTGCATGTAGCCTGTGCGGGCGCCGATCGACGCAGAGAGAGCGAGAACAGCAAGCACGACAAGCAGCCCGCTCCGCGCCACGATGCCCGTCAGCGCGAAGCCGACAGTAATCGCGACAAATGCCCAGACCGCGCCCTCAGCTTCGATGACCACGCCGGCAGCAAGCCCAAGCGCGCCGATGAGCACGCAGATGTGGGCGAACAATTCCCACTGCGCGACATGGGCTGCATAGAGGCCAAGCCCGGCGCCGAGAATGATCGTGCCGATGACGATCCCGGTGAGAGCGCTTGGGACCAGCGCCACGGCGCCGGCGCTGACCGCGATCGCCCCAAAGCCGAGCAGGATGTTGAAGGCGAGCGAGCCTGTCCCGGCAGCCCCGAGCTGCTTCAGACGATCGTACTCGTGAGGGGTGATCCGCCCGTCTTCCAGAAGCTTGGTGAGATCCAGCGTAACCTTCATCAGCCCCCCGCCCCGCAAAAGCCGAACCGAGGCACCTCAGTGCAGGATCTGGCTTAAGAAAAGCTTTGTGCGCTCGTGGCGGGGGTGGTGGAAGAATTCCTCCGGCTCGTTCTGCTCGACGATCTGGCCGGCGTCCATGAAGATGACGCGGTTGGCCACCTGGCGGGCAAAACCCATCTCGTGGGTGACGCAGAGCATGGTCATGCCGTCCTGGGCGAGGGCGACCATGACCTCCAGCACTTCCTTGATCATCTCCGGATCGAGCGCCGAGGTCGGCTCGTCGAACAGCATGATGCGCGGGTTCATGCAGAGCGCGCGGGCGATGGCAACGCGCTGCTGCTGGCCGCCGGAGAGCTGGCCCGGATATTTCTTCGCCTGCTCGGGGATCTTGACCCGCTTCAGATAGTGCATGGCCTCCTCTTCCGCCTGCTTCTTCGGCATCTTGCGCACCCAGATCGGCGCCAGCGTCAGGTTCTCCAGGATGGTCAGATGCGGGAAGAGGTTGAAGTGCTGGAACACCATGCCGACCTCGCGGCGCACCTCGTCGACCCGCTTCAGGTCGTTGGTGAGCTCGATGCCGTCGACGACGATGCGGCCCTTCTGGTGCTCCTCCAGCCGGTTGATGCAGCGGATCATCGTCGACTTGCCGGAGCCCGACGGGCCGCAGATGACGATCCGCTCGCCGCGCATGACCTTCAGATTGATGTCGCGGAGCACATGGAAGTCGCCGTACCATTTGTTGACGCCGACCATCTCGACGGCGGCGTCGGTGCGGTCGGGCGGCTTGTCGACGTGCGGGAGATCCTCGGCGGAGACGACGTTCTACGCTGCTCATCGAAAGAGCTCCTAACGCTTGTGGCCGGTATTGAGCCGGCGTTCCATGAACTGCGAATAGCGGGACATGCCGAAGCAGAACAGCCAGAAGATGAACGCGGCGAAGACGAGCCCGGTCGCCGGCGTCTGCCACGACGCCCAGTTGGTGTCGGTGAAGTTCAGCCGCACGATGCCGAGCAGGTCGAAGAGGCCGATGATGTAGACGAGGCTGGTGTCCTTGAAGAGGCCGATGAAGGTGTTGACGATGCCCGGAATGACGATCTTCAGCGCCTGCGGCAGGATGATCAGGCGCATCGTCTGCCAATAGCCGAGGCCGAGCGCATGCGCGGCCTCGTACTGGCCCTTGCGGGATCGCCTGCAGGCCGCCGCGCACGACCTCCGCCATATAGGCGGACGAGAACAGCGCGACGCCGATCAGCGCCCGCATCAGCTTGTCGAAATTGGCGCCGGGCGGCAGGAAGAGCGGCAGCATGACGCTCGCCATGAACAGCACGGTGATCAGCGGCACGCCGCGCCACAGCTCGATGAAGGCGATGCAGAAGGTCCGCACGATCGGCATCTTCGAGCGCCGGCCGAGGGCGAGCAGGATGCCGAGCGGCAGCGAGGCGACGATGCCGACATAGGAGACGACCAGCGTGACGAGGAGCCCGCCCCAGAGCGGCGTCTCGACGGGCGCCAGCCCGAAATCGGCCTGCATCAACTCCAGGAGCACGGCGGCGAGCAAAACGGGACCGATCGAAGTCGCCAGCGCGCGAGCCGCCGGCAGCCCGTTCGGCACGAGAATGAGCACGATGAAGAGCGCGATCAGCGCAAGCAGGCAGACGGCCTTCAGGGCGAGTAGCGCGAACATCGCCCAGCCGGGAACCACCGACCCGAACGCGACGCCCTGCACGACATAGCCGAGCACCGAGATGGCGGAGAAGGCTAGCAGCAGGCCGACCGCCATTCGGAGCCACACGTCGTCGGGATGCGCCCGCACGAGCCGGATCGCGAGCGCCAGGACGGCTGCAAGCAGGACCAGGTAGACCACCGCGCCGACGAGCGGCGAGAATGTGACGTGGCCGCCGGCCAGCAGGATGAAAGCGATGACGGGGAAGATGCCGACGAGGAAGATGCCGTTGAGGGCCTTGTAGGGGACCGACGGGATGGCCATCGGCAGGATCCCGGCGGCGAGCAGGAAGAAGACGATGTCGACGCGCCAGCGCTCCCCTAGCGGATAGCGGCCGTAGATGAACTGCGGGAACTTTGCCTTGATGAACGCCCAGCAGGCGCCGGCATCGGGCGAGATGCAGACGTCGCGGTTGGAGCCGTGCCACACGGCGTCGAAGAAGGCCCAGCTGAGGAGCGGCGGCAGGAAATACAGGACGAGCAGCAGCCCGACGATGGTGAGCAGCGTGTCGCCGACGCTGGCGAAGAGGTTGCGCCGCATCCAGCCGATCGGGCCGACCATGGAGCGCGGCGGCGGCTCCGACGCGGCGATTTCCTGCCGGACGAAGGTGAGGTCGGTCTGCGCCTGGATGTCCGACATTGGCCTACCTCTCGACCAGCGCCATGCGGCTGTTGAACCAGTTCATGAACAGCGAGGTCACCAGGCTGATGGTGAGGTAGACGACCATCCAGATGGCGACGATCTCGATCGCCTGTCCCGTCTGGTTGAGGATGGTGCCGCCGACCGCGACAAGATCGGCGTAGCCGATCGCCACCGCCAGCGAGGAGTTCTTGGTCAGGTTCAGGTACTGGCTGGTGAGCGGCGGGATGATGACGCGAAGCGCCTGCGGGATGACCACCAGCCGCAGCGTCATGCCCGAGCGCAGTCCCAGCGAATAGGCTGCCTCGGTCTGGCCGTGGCTGACGGCCAGGATGCCGGCCCTGACGATCTCCGCGATGAAGGACGCCGTATAGATCGACAAAGCCAGGATCAGCGCCAGAAACTCCGGCTGGACCTGGAAGCCGCCCTTGACGCCGAAGCGCGTCTCCTCCGGTATTTCCAGGCCGAGCGGCATGCCCGTCGCGAAAAAGGCGATCAGCGGCAGGCCGACCAGCAGCCCGAGCCCGACGAGGAAGACGGGATAGCGCTGTCCCGTCGCCATCTGCTGCTTGCGCGCCCACCACGCGAAAGCAAGCGTGATCGCCAGAGCGATCAGGATGGCGATGCCGATGATTCCCGCGCCGGACTCCAACAGCAGCCGCGGCATGACGGCGCCGCGGTTCGACAGGCTGATGCCGATCCCGGTGTCGATGGCGTCGCGCGGCGGCGGCAGGACGGCGATGACGCCAAAATACCAGAACAGGATGACGAGGAGCGGCGGGATATTGCGGAACGTCTCGACATAGACGGTCCCCAGCTGGCGGATGAGCCAGTTCTTCGACAGCCGGCCGATGCCGACGAGGAAGCCGATGATGGTCGCGGCGACGATGCCGACGGCGGCGACCACCATCGTGTTGAGGAAGCCGACCCAGAGCGCATAGCCGTAGCTCTTGTCCGGCGAATAGGGGATCGGCGACTGGCCGATCTCGAAGCCGGCGCGCTCGTCGAGGAAGCCGAAGCCCGACGCGATATTGGCGCGCTGCAGGTTGGTGGCGGTGTTGTGGATGATCCAGGCGGCGAAGGCGAGCAGCGCGGCGATAAGCAGAACCTGGACGACGATCCCGCGCAGCCGGGGATTGTTCAGGAGCGGAACCTTGGCCGGTTCTGCCGTCGCGGCGGGCAATCGGCCCGCGTCATAGATGGCCATCTCGCTGCCAGAGATTTCGAGCGGGCCCGGCGAACCGGGCCCGCTCTGTCGAGACTAGCGGATCGGCGGCGCGTATTGAAGGCCGCCATCTCTCCACAGCGCGTTCTGCCCGCGCGCGATAGCAAGCGGCGTCGCCGAGCCGATGTTGCGCTCGAAGATCTCGCCGTAATTGCCGACGCCTTTGATGATGTTCGCAACCCAATCGTTGGTCAGGCCGATGCCCTCGCCGAAGGTGCCTTCGACGCCGAGCACGCGACGGATCTCCGGATTCTCCGAGCTCTTCATCTCCTCGACGTTCGCCTGGGTGATGCCGAGCTCCTCGGCGTTAAGCAGCGCGAAATGCGTCCACTTGACGACTGTTGAACCATTGATCGTCGCCCTGGCGAACCACCGGTCCGAGCGGCTCCTTGGAGATGATGTCGGGCAGCACGACGTGCTCGTCGGGGTTGGCGAACTGCAGGCGCGTCGCATAAAGGCCGGAGGCGTCAGTCGTCAGCGCGTCGCAGCGGCCGCCGTCATAGGCCTGGTTCGTCTCCGTGAGCTGCTCGAACACCACCGGATTGTAGGTGATGTTGTTGGTGCGGAAATAGTCCGCCATGTTGAGCTCGGTCGTGGTGCCGGTCTGCACGCAGATCGAGGCGTCCTGAAGATCCTTGGCGGAGGCGAGGTTCAAGCTCCTTGCGGACGATGAAGCCCTGGCCGTCGTAGTAGTTGATGCCGGCGAACCTCAGGCCGAGCGAGGTGTCGCGCTCCATGGTCCAGGTCGTGTTGCGGATGAGCACGTCGATCTCGCCCGACTGGAGCGCCGTGAAGCGCTCCTTGGCGGAAAGCGGCGTGAATTTTACCTTGGCCGGATCGCCGAAGACCGCCGCGGCGACGGCGCGGCAATAATCGACGTCGAAGCCGGTCCACTCGCCCGCGTCGTTCGGCATGGCGAAGCCGGGCAGGCCGGTATTGACGCCGCACTGGACGAAGCCTTTGGCCTTGACGTCGTCAAGCGTGGCCGCGGAGGCGGTAGATGCCGCGAGCGCGGCGCCGATCAGGATCGGCAGGATGGTCTTGTTCATGTGAGATCAGCTTCCCTGTTCACCTTCTGGAACAGCGGGCGGGCAATGGAGCCGAGCGAGGACAGGAAGCGGATTCGCATTCCCGACCTTGCCGCTACTCCGTCACATTCCGCCCACGTATGGTCATCGAAGGCTAAATGCACGCAGCGGTCAAGTGCGGATGGCCTTGGCCTTTCCGCTCCGCTCCCCTATTGCGGGCGCGCTTAGCAGCTGGAGACGTCATGGCGGGAGACGACGAGCAGGGGAAGGCGGGCGCCGAAAGCTGGCGGATCGATACGCTCCTCACGCATGCCGGCCTGTCGCCGCACGATTTTCACGGCTTCATCAATCCGCCGGTCGTGCGCGCCTCCACCGTGCTGTTTCCGGATGTCGACGCCATGCTCGGCCGCACCGGCCATCGCTATTCCTATGGCCTGACCAACACCCCGACGATCGAAGCGCTTGTGGACGCCTTCAACGCGCTCGATGGCGCCGCCGGCACGGTGCTCGTGCCGTCCGGGCTGGCTGCCGTCACCACGGCGATCCTGGTGGCCGTGCGCCCCGGCACGCGCATCCTGGTGCCCGACAACGTCTATGCGCCGACCCGGCGTTTCTGCGACGAGAGCCTGCCGGCCTTGGGCGTCGAGACGGTCTATTACGACCCGCTGATCGGCGGCGACATCGGCGGCCTGCTCGCCAATGCCTCGGCGCTCTTTCTGGAGGCGCCTGGCTCGCACACGCTTCGAAATGCCCGACTTGCCGGCGCTTGTGGCGGCGGCGCGCGCGGCGGGCGTCATGACGATGCTCGACAACACCTGGGCGACGCCGCTGATCTACCGGCCGCTGGAGCACGGCATCGACCTCGCCATCTATGCCGGCACCAAATACCAGGGCGGCCATTCCGACCTGCTGATCGGCTCGGTCTCGGCCAATGAAGAAACCTGGAAGGCATTGAAGCAGCTGCACAAAAATCTCGGCATCCAGGCTGGCACGGAAGAGATCTGGCTGACGCTGCGGGGCCTCCGCACCATGGGCGTACGGCTGGAGCGGCACGAGAAGAGCGCGCTGGCAATCGCCCGCTGGCTGGCTGCGCACCCGGCGGTCGTACGCGTGCTCCACCCGGCGCTGCCCGGCGACGCCGGGCATGCAGTCTGGAAACGCGACTTCGGGCGCTCCACCGGCCTGTTCGGCTTCGTGCTGGAAGGCGAGGAGCGGCATGCCAAGGCGTTCCTCAACGCCCTAAGGCTGTTCGGGCTGGGCTTCTCCTGGGGCGGCTTCGAGAGCCTCGCCGTGCTCGGCGAGCTGGAAAATTGCCGCACCGTGCGGAAATGGACGGAGGGGCCGGTGATCCGCCTGCATATCGGCCTGGAGGACGTGCGCGACCTGATCGACGACCTTGAGCGTGGTTTTGCAGCCATGCAGGCCGCATGAGCAGCGCCGGGAACCGCGCTTCGCGGCTCCGCGCGGCGTGGCCGTATCTCCGCGAGCGGGGTCCGGCGCTCGCCTGGCGCACCCTGGAGCTGGCCCGCACCGAGCTTGTCCTCCTGACGACGATCTGCGTGGCCGGCGCCGGCCTGTGGGTCTTCCTCACGCTCGCCGGCAGCGTGCGGGAGGGCGAGACGGCGGCCTTCGACAAGGCGGTGATGCTGGCGCTCCGCAACGCCGACGACCTCTCCGACCCGATCGGCCCGCTTTGGCTGGAGGGGGTAATGCGCGACATCACCGCGCTCGGCAGCCAGCTCGTGCTCGCTTTGATGACGCTCTCCGTCGTGGGCTACCTGCTGCTCGTCGGCAAGGGCGGCGCCGCGCTCCTGGTCTTCGTCTCCGTGGCGGGCGGCGCGCTCCTCGGCGATTTTTTGAAACTCGCCTTCCAGCGGCCGCGTCCCGACCTCGTGCCGCACGGCGTCGACGTGTTCACCGCGAGCTTTCCGAGCAACCACGCCATGCTCTCCGCCGTCACCTATCTGACGCTCGGTGCGCTGCTTGCCCGCCTGGAGAAGCGGCGACGCATAAAGCTCTATTTCCTGACGCTCTCGGTCTTCCTGACGGTCATCGTCGGACTGAGCCGCGTCTATTTCGGCGTCCACTGGCCGACCGACGTGATCGCCGGATGGTCGGTCGGGGCGGCCTGGGCCATGGCGGTCTGGCTGGTCGCGCTCATCCTGCAGCGCCGCGGCAAGGTGGAGCCGCCGACCAGCGGGTGAGTGGCGTAGCCTGGATGGAGCGAAGCGAAATCCGGGGGCGAGAGATGAAGGCCTGGGATTCCCGCATTGCGCTTCGCTCCATGCGGGCTACGGAGGTGGCGCCGCTCAGAAACTGGCGAAGCCGGCGGAGAGCGGGACCGCGCGGATTTCCTGCAGGAGCTCGACGAAACCGCGCGCCTGATGCCCGGCGACCTGGCGGCCCTTTTCGGCCGTCGCCGCGGCGGCCTCGCCGACCACGCCGGCCGGGTTGAGGTCGCTGGCGATCCAGGCGAAAGCGTGCGTGCCGGTCGGCCCGAGCCGACGATTGTTTCGCGCCGTCTCTTCGGCGAGCGAGGGAAAATTTTTGGCGGCACCCATGTCGACCAGATCGGGCCGGAAATGCAGCATCAGCGACGTCTCCACGTCGCCGCCGTGGATGCCGAAGCGCGTCTCGCTCGCTGAGAACAGGCCGTCCGGCAGCCCGAAACGCGTCCAGCTCGTCTTCACCGCCAGCATCTTTGCGCGCACCCGGAGCTCGCGGGCGACGATGCCCATGATCTCCTCGTTGCCGCCATGCGAGGTGACGATGACGATCTTGCGGATTCCGGCGCGGTGAACGGAAAGGCCGAGCTCGGTCCAGGCGTCGATCGCGACTGTCGACGGCAGCGTCAGAGTACCTCGGGCGTAAAGATGCTCGTTCGACTTGCCGACCGCCTGGACCGGCAGGATTCTCACATCGAGATCCGGCGGTAGCAGGCCGATCGCCGTCTGCAGCATGCCCTCGGCGATCAGCGTGTCAGTGCCGACGGGCAGATGCGGGCCGTGCTGCTCGATGGCGGCGATCGGCAGGATCGCGATCGTCGCGTCGGGGTCGATCTTCGAAAATTCCGGCGCCCGAAAATCGCCCCACCAGACGCGGCGCTTTTCCGTTTCCGCCGTCACGATGGCCTGCTCCTCATGCCGGCGCCGCGGCGATCGCTTCCACCTCGACCAGAAATTCCGGCCGGGTGAACCCGGCGACGATCATCAGCGTCGAGGCGGGCGGCGGGTCGCCGACGAAGCGGTCGCGCACGGCCATGTAGCCCGCCATGTCCTCGCGCCGCGTCACATAGGCGTTGAGCCGCACGATGTCGACAAAGTCGAGCCCGGCCTCGCGGAGGATCGCCCCGAAGATTCTCGAAGCAGTTTTCCGCCTGGCCCTCGACGTCTGGCGGCACGGCGCCGTCCGCCCCGACGCCGAGCTGGCCGGAGCAAAAGACGAGCTTTTTGGCCGGCTCGACCGCGACGCCGTGGCTGTAGCGGGCGAACGGGGCGCGGATCGAGGACGGATTGAGCGGCCGGAGCATAAGCGCGGGACGCTACGCGCTGCGCGTGTCAGCTGACAAGCGCGAACGCCATCGGGCGCTCACGAAGCGGCCTGGTTCCGGCTATTTCGTGAGGTCATCTACTTGAACGTTCTCTGCTCCACATTCCTTAGAGAGCGCATGCAAATGTGCCGCCACATTGATCGCTTTCGAGCGTGCGATGACGTACATGTCATGGTAATAGGTAGAAAAGAACAGCGGCGCCTCCTTTGCAATGACGCGGCCACCGTCAAATCCGTGATACTCAATTTCTATATCGTTGCCTTCTGTCAAGATTTTGACGGTGTACGCATCCGCGCTGCCTGAGATGAATTTAGTGGGTACCGTATAGATGTTAGGCGTCGCGCCAGCCTCCACGAATATTCTTTTCACCTGGCTGTAACTGAAACTGCGTCGGACGTGTCTATCCCATAATCGGTGAGCGTTCGGTGCCGCCGAAATAAGCGTTTCGTGCAGCCACGTTTCGCCTATGCAAGGCGTGCTGCCCTCCTCGAAGGACTGCTCCAGCCGCCAATGAAGAGGCACTTCCGCTGAGAGATAACTGGCTTGCGCGCTCGTGCGTAGATCTTGTGTCAACGAGGCGATGTAAACTTGCCTCCGGTCCAGCTCGGAGCTTGCGACCAGATCGTGGGGAGACGACGTTTGCGCCCACATCGCACCGCCTGAGAGGAAAAGCACCGCGAGGAGCAGGGTGTTTCGGCTGCCGAGGGTCACGTGTCGGGCCCGAGCTGATTCAGGCGGTCAAGAGCTTCGCGCAGTGCTACGGCAGCCTGGTGTCGCTGACCGGACGACATCAGATCCGGCTCCATTGTGAGCGCCAGATGCGGGAGCTCAGTGCGTATGGTCTGGCCGGCGGCAGGGAGGTTTCCCTTCAACTCCACCACCCGATAGGTGGTGACGGGATAAGCGATGCCTCGAACTGCGACCTGGCCCTGCTCCTCGCAAATGATCTCGTCTTTCACGTGGGCGAAGGTCTCGTAGGAGATGAGCACACTCCCAGGCACAGCCTCATGCTCTAATCGGGAGGCAAGGTTCACCGCACCGCCGATGATCGTGTAATCCATGCGATCCTCGCTGCCGAAATTCCCGACCGTGCAATAGTCGGTATGGATTCCTATCCGGCAGCGTAGCGGCTTCTCGACCCCTGCGTCGCGCCAGACGACGGCGAGTTCCTCCATGCGCTTCTGCATGGCGAGCGCCATCTTCACGCAGGCAAGCGCGTCCTGCTTCACGCCCAAACTTTCCGGGTCGCCGAAGAACATCAGGATGGCGTCGCCGACATACTTGTCGATCGTCGCACCAAAGGCCGCGGCAATCTTCGACATCTCGGTCAGGTAGTGGTTGAGGAGCTGGGTCAGGTCCTCCAATTCCATCTTGTCGGTGGTCTCGGTAAACCCGGCAATATCCGAAAAACACACCGTCAACTTCTTGCGCTGGCTGGCGATCCGCACGTCCTGGCGTCCGGTGAAGATCGAATCGTAGACCTGCGGCGCAAGGTACTTTGCCAGCTTGCTGGAAAGCGCCTCCAAAGCAGCCGATTTCTCGGCGAGGCTTTCCTCCCGGTGCTTCAGCTCGGTGATGTCGGAGTAGACCGCGACACTCCCTCCATCTCCGGTTCTCCGCTCGCTGATCATCAGCCAGCGACCGTCGGCACGCTGCTGCACGTGCGGCTCGCCCGGTTGACGGTGTTTCCGAAGCCGTTCCGCCATCCACTCCTCTACTCGCCCTTCCGCATCCTTGATGCGGCCGCTCTCCGCCGCCTGGCGAACGATAGTCTCGAACGGCATCCCGATCGTCAGAGCGACGTCATCGCCCGGGTACAAGAGGTCGCGATAGCAGGAGTTGCAGAGGACCAGATTGTCTTCGGCGTCGTAGCAGACGAACCCTTCGGAGATGCTCTCGATCGCTTCCGCCAGCCGTTGCTCACTCAATCTGCGAGCCTCTTCCGCTCGCTTGAGGGCAGTAATGTCGTAAAGCCAGCAAAGGCGCTTTGCGCCCGCAAAGCCGATATGGCCGCCCTGATACGCCACCTGGACGTATGAGAGCAGTCCGTAAAGCGGCTCCCCCCGCTTCGTCCGCCACACAACCTCCCGGTTCAGGATCTGACCCCCGTGCTCCCGGAGCGCAGCAATGATCTGCTCACGCTGGCCGAGATCGAACCAGAAGGATTTGGTATCGGCTAGGTCTATCTCCCGCTCTTCGTAGCCAAGCAGCTCCCGAAGACGCGCATTGTGAAAGATCAGCCTGCCATCCTCGTCGACCACGAGCAGCGCGGCGGGGCAATACGCAAGCACCTCCCGGAGCTGATGCTCCTGTTCGGCGACCTGCGATTCCCGCCTTGTCAGCGCGTCTATGTCATAGAACCAGCATATCCGCTGCGCTCCGGGGAAGCTGACATGTCCGCCCCGATAGGCGACCTGCACATACGACAACAGCCCGTGGACGGGTTCGCCGTCTCTCGTCTTCCACACGACCTCCTGATTGAGAAGCTGACCGCCGCGCTCGCGCAGCGCTTCGATGATCGCGTCCCGCTGTGCCAGATCGAACCAGAACGCTTTGGTGTCGATCAGATCGATCTCGCTCTTGCCATATCCGAGCAGCTCGCGCAGGCGGGCGTTGTGAAAGATGAGTTTGCCCTCTTCATCGACGACCAATAAGCCGGCAGGGCACTGTGCAAGGATTTCGCGGAATTGGCGCTGCTGCTCAGCGATCTCCGCCTCACGAGCGCTCAGTTCCGCTTTCCCTTCATCGAGCGCCGGTGGAATGTGCTCGGAAAAGCTGCGATCGAGGACCGACATCGGAGTCACTGCTGAAAAAACAGGTGCCGCCCTATTTACCACGAGGCGGTCCGCACGGTTAGAAATCTGCACGCTGTCGCACGCGAGCCGCATTCGCTCGAAGGAGACCGACCTCGTTGCTGTCGAAGAGTACAGCCACGCGCAGGAAGATTCTGTCGAAGAAGTGGCGCACGCCAGGGCTACGCGGGGCGCTTGCGAGCTGGCAAGCGCCAACGTGTTGGGCAGTTAGCCCTAGATGAGGCCGCTTGAGCTTAGAAAGGCCGCTGCAGTCTCGTCGACCGGTCGCTTCTGCAGATCGATTTCCGCATTCAGGCCGGCAATGGTGGGGTTGTCCAGTTTGGCGGACAGAGCATTCAGATAGCCAACGAGCTCGGGGTATCTATCCAGGGTGTCCTTTCTCACCACGGGGGTGAGCAGGTAAGCTGGAAAAAATCGGCGGTCGTCCTCCAGCAAGAGAAGATCCAATGCAGCGACGCGACCGTCTGTTGAAAACACGAGGCCGACCTGTGCAGAACTGCCCTTGCTGAGAAAGTCGTAGACGGCATTCGTCTCCATTCTGACCACATCCTCGGGCCTGAAACTGAATCGATAAGCGCGCTGCAGCGGCAACAGGCCGTCCGGGCGGATGTAGAACTCTGTGTTGCAGGCAAATTGAAACACCTCGCCCTGGCGGATTTGAGCCGCCAGCTCGGAAATCGACGCAATCCCTCTGGCCGCTGCGTCCGCCCTGCGCATCGCAAGCGCGTAGGTGTTATTGACCCTGGACGGCGACAGCCAGATCAGCCCCTTCCTGGCGTCGAGTTCCGCGACGCGATCGTAGGCTTCTTCGGGTCCGAGAGGCTCGCGAACATCGTTGAAGGTCAGAAGAGACGTGCCCGTATACTCCCAATACACGTCCACGAGCCCGGCTTCCTGCTCCATGCGTATGCCGCTTGTGGAGAAGCCGGTCTTGGTTGTCACGGCAAATCCTCTGGCCTTGAGGAGCTGGCTGGTGATCTCGGCAATGAGCAGCTGTTCGGTAAAGTTCTTGCCCCCCACCACCACGTTCTGAGCGGACCCGAAAGACGGGGCGGTCAAGCCGACCAGCACCATGACGAGGAATGCTGTGAGTTTCGAAAGGTCCATGGGCGTGGTACCAGCTAAGCCGCTTCCTTTTGGCCAAACCGCGAGGACGTAACAAGCCGGCGACGAGATGTGCCGACGGAAATCGCTGGGAGATTACCCCTGAAACCAATCTCAGGGGAGCACGAAATGCAAATGAAATGGCCGGGGGCCACATACACAGGCGGGAGTGGACACCGGGCTTTTTGCCTGAGCCTTCAGGACGATTCGCAATGAACCCTGCAGAGTCCTTCGCATTTTATCTCGCCCTGACAGGCCTCGGCGTAATCGCCACGGCTTGGATGTGGGCCTAGGCCCATCGATATCTCGGGGAAACGACCATGATACAAGCCCTCGCGACCGCACCGTTCAAGAACCCGATCGATCGCATGACCGCCGCGGAAAGCGTCGCGACGCTCCTCAGCCGTTTGAACGTCGAAAAATTCCCGACGGAAGAGCGGATGGCCGTTGCCACCGTCCAGATTGCGGCCATTGACGACTGGCTGGCCGCCTATCTGGAAATGCGCGGCGCCTCCCAACGGCAAAACGCATCTTCCGCCTCTCGGTTGGCGTGAGCCGTTTTCCACCCTGGATCTGCCCAGAAGCTCTCAAGCGTCGGCCAAAACCGCGTTCCCGGGCCTATTTGATCCACGGTTTGAGCGCGACATAGATCGAAGGCGGACAAGGCTCCGGACCTTAATTCGGCAGGTGAAAGCTCGCTTTGAGCAGCAGGAAGCGGTCAGGACGCGCCGGTCGGATACCGGAGGTCAGCAAAGCTTGACACGACCAGCGGAAGGTGTGAGATAGACAGGTCTGTCTCATCTGAGATCTTTTGTGTCAGCTTCCTCGGGCAAACGCCAGCATCTCATCGACACGGCCTATGCGCTTTTCAAGCGCGAAGGGTTTCACGTCACGGGCATCGACCGCATCCTGGCGGAGGCGGACGTGGCCAAGATGACGCTGTATCGCCACTTCCCGTCAAAGGATGATCTGATCGTCGCGGTGCTGGAGCATCGCGCCGCGTTGTTTGAGGTGCAGCTCGCCAAGCTGCTCGGGCCTGACGGCGCGCCGGAAGACAGGATCGCTGCGCTCTTTGACTGGTATGGGCGCTGGTTCCGGCGCGAGGACTTCCATGGCTGCCTCTTCGCCCACGCGATTGCGGAATACGGCGAAGCGGATCATCCGGTCCATCTGGCAGCCCGACGGCAGAAGGCGCGTGTCCGGGAGCGCATTGCTGCAGTCCTGACCGAGAACATGCCCGCCCCGCGCGCCGACGAACTGTCGTCGGCCTTGCTGATGCTTCTGGAAGGCGCGGCGATGCTCGCGCAGATGGCGCCGGGGGACGAGGCGATCCGCGCCGCGCGGGCGGCCGCCCTGACGCTGATCCGTTCCGAAAGTGCGCGCCTGTGACTGCCCCTGTCGTCGCCCTCGCCTTGTTCGCGGCCATCCTTCATGCGACATGGAATGCCTTCCTACGCTCGGGCGCGGACCGGCTCTGGACCGTCACTGTGATGAGCCTGTCGATGATGATCGTCGCCGCGCCCTTCGCCTTTTTCCTCCCCCTTCCGCCTGCTGCCGCCTGGCCCTGGCTGCTGCTGTCATCAGTGCTTCAGGTCGGCTACAGCGTCTTCCTTGTCGCGGCCTATCGCCATGGCGAACTCGGACAGGTTTATCCGGTCGTGCGGGGCAGTGTCCCGCTGCTGGTGACGCTCGGCGGTTTCCTGTTCATGTCCGAGCACCCCGGCACGAAGTCGCTGATCGGGATATGCCTGATCGCGGCAGGGATCATGAGCCTCGCCCTCGGCAAAGGTCACGCCTCGGCAAGCTCTCTCGGCTTCGCCCTTGCGACGGGCTTCTTCATTGCGAGCTATGCAACGGTGGACGCCATCGGGGTCCGGACGACCGGCAACGCCCGCGTCTACGCCCTGTGGATATACCTGCTCTATGGCGGGCTGATGGTTGCGTCCTACATGGCGATCCGGGGCAGGTTGTCGATCGGCCTGCATTCGCCCGAGACATGGATGGCGTTCGGCGGCGGCATGGTCTCGCTTCTGGCCTATGGCGCTGTCATCGCCGCCTTTGCGCTCGGCCCCGCCGGGCCGATTACGGCGCTTCGTGAGACGAGCGTCGTCTTTGCGGCCCTGATCGGCTGGCTGTTTCTGGGCGAAGCGCTGACGCCGCGTCGCATTCTCGCCTGCGTCGTCGTTGCGGCGGGAGCGATTCTGATTGCCTAGAAGAGAGGGTGCACCTTCGCTGCACCGGAGCTGGGTTTCGATCTCCTCGTCGGCCAAGCCCGTCGCCTCCCCACGAGCCTTCATTCCGACCGCGATGAGCGTGAAGCGAGCACGCGCGGTTTCAATGCCGGCGGTCGGTGCCGTTGCCCTTTCCCGCCCCGTTGGCCTCCTCGATCCTGTCGAGGACCGTCTCCGGCGCGACGTCGCGCTTCAGCTCTTCCATCTCGCGTTTCGGCGTGTCGATTCCCATCCGCTCGGCCATCGCGGAGACCAGCGCGATCAGCCGCGTCACTTCATGCTCGGCGAGGAGATTGATCTGCAGATCGAGGTCGGCCCGCTTGTCCGCCGCCGCCGCCATGCGGTTCTGGCTGATCAGCACGAAGGTGGACAGGAAGATCGCTTCCACCGACGCCACCATGGCGAGCACGACGAAGGTCGGGTCCCATGGCGGCAGGAATGGAATCCAGCCGAGATTGGCGACGATCCACAAGCCGTAGATGGCCACATGCACGTAGACGAAGCGCATCGACCCGGTGAAGCGGGTGATCAGCTCGGCGAGCTTCTCCTGGCGCGTGGCGTTCGCCTCCTCCTGCTCCCGGCGCGAACGCAGCGCCGCGATGTTCCGGTCGAGAACGGGAGCAATCGCACCGGGCGCCGGCGGCGGGACCATGGGACTGTCGGCTTTTGGAGGCGGGCGGAGGCTGGTCATGCGACGCAGAACTGTCTGAAGCATCTGGCTGTTCCAGACGATACCCGGTTATGCGCCGCGCGCGCAGTGTCTCCGGATAAGTGCCCCTAGCCGCCGAGCTCTGCCGGAAAGCCCGGCGCGCGGAGGTCGGTCCTGAGCGCGTCCTCCAGGAGTTTCACCACCATCGTCGACCAGGCGCCGCCGCCATAGGCCGCGCGGGCGCGGATGAAGGTCTGGGTGGTCGCGGCAGCCAGATCCAGCGGCACGCCCAGCTCCTTGCCGAAAGCCATGGCGAAGCCGAGATCCTTGAGCGCCGTATCCATGGTGAAATTGATCTTGTAGCTGCCGTTCAGCACGAGCTGGCTCTCCGTCTCGTGCACAAAGCTGTTGCCGGAACTGGCTTTGATGGCGTGGTAGGCCTGCGCCAGGTCGAGCCCGCCGCGCCTGGCCAGCATCAGCGCCTCGCCCGCCGCCACCAGGTTCACGAACGCCAGCATGTTGGTGATGACCTTCATCAGGGCGGCCGTACCAAGCGGTCCGATGTGGAACAGCTCGCCGCCCATTGCGGCCAGGGCCGGCCGGTGCGCCTCGACCAGCTCCCTATCGCCGCCGGCCAGGATGGTGATGTCGCCGGTCTCGGCGCGGTGCACGCCGCCGGTCACCGGCGCCTCGAGCGTCGCCACACCCTTCGCCGCCGCCTCCGCGGCCAGCCTCAGGATATCGTCGCGACCGAGCGTGCTCATCTCGATCCAGGTGCCGCCGCGCGGCAAGCCCGCCAGGATGCCGTCGGGGCCGCAGAGCACGCGCTCCGAGGCTGCCGGCGAGGGCAGGCAGGTGATCACCGCGTCGCATTCGCCGGCGACCTCTCTCGGCGTGTCCGCCCAGAGCGCGCCACGCGCCAGGAGCGGCGCCGCCTGATCCCTGCTCAGGTCGTTGATCCTGAGCGGAAAGCCCTCGCGCAGCAGGCTGCCCGCGAGTTTTACGCCGAGGTGGCCGATCCCGACAAATCCGTAGCCCATGATTACAAGACCTCGATCGCCGATGTGATTGTTGTCGGCTCGCTGCGCCGCCGGTCACTCGACGGGGCTGTCGGCCATTTCCAGATGAAGCCTGTCGCCGGGGTAGGGGCTGGCGAGCGCCACCTCTTCGTCCAGCTCGATGCCGAGACCCGGTTCGACCGGCGGGATGACATAGCCCTCCTCCCAGCGGATGGGCTTCTTCAGCAGCTTTGCGTGGAAGCCGCCCCAGGTCTGGATGCTCTCCAGGATCAGGAAATTGGGAATGCACGCGGAGAGCTGGATGTTGGCGGCGCCCTCGACCGGCCCGCAATAAAGGTGCGGCGCCACCTGGGCGTAATGCGCCTCGGCCATGCCGGCGATTTTTTTGGCCTCCAGGAGACCGCCGACCCGGCCCAGTGCCATCTGCAGGATCGACGCCGCCCGGTGCTGCAGCACGCGGGCGAACTCGTATTTCGTCGTCAGCCGCTCGCCGGTGGCGATGGGAATGGAGGTGGCGCGCGCCACCAGCGCCATCTCTTCCGGCATCTCCGGCGGCGTCGGCTCCTCCAGCCAGAGCGGATCGTAGGGCTCGAGGCGCCTGGCGAGCCGGATGGCGCCCGACGCGGTGAACTGGCCGTGCGTCCCGAAAAGCAGGTCGGCCCGCGACCCGACCGCCTCGCGCAGGAGCTTTACGAATTTTTCCGACCGATCCAAAGCTTCGAGCGAAGGCTGCCGCGGATCGAAGGCCGAATAGGCGCCGGCGGGATCGAATTTTACCGCCGTAAAACCTTTCTCGACATATTCGACGGCGCGCCCGGCCGAGCGTTCGGCGTCGTGGTAGATCGCGTCGCCTTCGCTACCCTCCGGATAGATGTAAGTGTAGGTGCGCAGCCGTTCGTGGACCCGGCCGCCGAGGAGCTCGTAAACGGGCTTGTCGAGCGCTTTGCCGACGATGTCCCACAGCGCCATCTCGATGGCGGAAAGCACCCCCATCAGCGAGACGTCGGGCCGCAGCGTGTAGCCGGAGCCGTAGACGCGCCGCCACAGCGTCTCGATGCGGAACGGATCCAAGCCCAGGACGTGACGCTCGAAGACGTCGGCGACCATTTTCGCCACCACATGTGGGCCGAAGGTCGCTGCGTAGACCTCGCCCACCCCCTCGGTGCCGTTGTCGGCGACGAGCTTGATGAGGACGAAGTAGCGCCCGCCGAAGGACGGCGGCGGATTGCCGACGACGAAGGTCTTGAGGCCGGTGATTTTCATCGCATGGCTTCTCGTGCTGCCCGCCGGTCAGACCGCGCCACGCCGTCTACCGCCTCAAAATAGGATGACGTTGCGGAGGGCTTCGCCGCTTCTGGAAGCCGCAACCGCCTCGTTGATGTCAGCCAGAGGATAGCACGCGGTGATGAGCTCATCGAGCTTCAGCCGCCGCTCCTTGTACAAATCGAGGATCATGGGAACATCGATCTGCGGGCGCGCGGACCCCATCTTCGAGCCGAGGATTTTTTGGCCGTCATTGGCGAAGCTCCCGGGATCGAAGGAAGCCGTCACGCCCGTCGCCGGCATCCCGACCAGCACCAGGGAGCCGCCGCGCCGGATCAGCCCAAAACCCTGCTCGACGACATCAGGCGCTCCGACCGTGACGAAGACGTAGTCGGCGCCGCGGCCGCCGGTCGCGGCGCGTACGCGGCTCTGTGTATTCTCGCGCCGGCTGTTGACGATCTCCGTCGCGCCGAACTGGCGCGCTGCCACGAGTTTCGTATCGACGACATCGATGGCGATGACGGGATGCGCCCCGGCGAGCGCCGCGGCCTGGATCGCGTTCAGTCCCACCCCGCCGGCGCCGATGACAGCGACGCTGCTGCCGGCAGCGACCGCGGCCGTATTGAAGACTGCGCCGACCCCGGTCAGCACGGCGCACGCCACCAGCGCCGCGGACGCGAACGGCACGTCGGTGGAAATTGGGACGACCTGCGAGGCATCGACGACCACCTGTTCGGCGAAGGCGCCGGTGCGCATCCCCTGCTTGATCGGCTTGCCGTCGGTCCCCGTGAGCGGGCCGGAACCGTCCAGCGGAAAGCTCGCGTCGCACAGCACCGGCATGCCCTCGGCGCAGGCCGGACAACGGCCGCAATGGCGGATCAGGGTTACGATGACATGGTCGCCGACGGCCACGCCATGCACGCCTTCTCCGACGCCGTCGACCACGCCGGCCGCCTCATGGCCGTAGATTGCCGGCAGCTCGCCGCCCCAGGCGCCCTCGAGATAAAAAATGTCGGAATGGCAGATCGCGCAGGCTTTGATCGTGACTCTCACTTCGCCCGGACCGGGCGGACGCAGCAAAATCTCCTCGATGACCAGCGGCTTGTTGAATTCCCGGCAGACGGCAGCTTTCATCGGCGGGCCCGCTCCCTCGCTTCAGACCGACACTATGCGCCATGTCCTCGTCGGGGAAGCGCTGCCGGCCTGAGGACGCGTCGAGTGACAAGTCGGCAACGCGCCAACGAGAGGTGACGCGGGGCTGCGGATTGCTTAGATGCTCCACCGCAACCGGCAGGGATGAGCGGCGAAGCTATGAATGGCGTAGAGGGCGATGTCGCCGCGATCGCTTCGATCGATGCCGTGTCGACCATTTTGCAGGTCGTGTGCCGCACGACCGGCATGGGCTTCGCCGCGGTTGCACGAGTGACGGAGGACCGCTGGGTCGCCCTGGGGGTGCGCGACGACATCGCCTTCGGGCTGAAGCCCGGCGGCGAGCTGAAGGTCGAGACCACCATCTGCCACGAGGTCCGCGAGAGCGGACAACCGGTAATCATCGATCACGTGGCGGAGGACAAGGTTTTCTGCGGCCATCCCACCCCCGCGATGTACGGCTTCCAGAGCTACATCTCCATGCCGATCCGCCGCGCCGACGGCACGTTCTTCGGCACGCTTTGCGCCCTCGATCCTCAGCCGCGGAAGCTGAGCACGCCCGAGACGATCGGCATGTTCAGGATGTTCGCCGACCTCATCGGCTTTCACCTCGACGCACGCGACAGGCTGGCGAGCAGCGAGGCTGCGCTCCTCAACGAGCGCGGCGCGGCAGATCTCCGCGAGCAGTTCATCGCCGTGCTCGGCCACGATCTCCGCAATCCGCTCGCCTCCATCGACGCGGGCGTGCGGCTCCTCAGCAAGTCGCCGCTGGACGAGCGGGCGGCGGCGACCATCACGCTCATCCAGAACAGCATCAGGCGCATGGCCGGGCTGATCGACAACATCTTGGATTTTGCGCGCGGACGGCTGGGCGGCGGCCTGGCAGTGAACCGCAATGCCGAGAAGCCGCTGGAGCCGGCGCTCGAGCAGGTCATCGCCGAGCTCCGCACCGCCTGGCCCGACCGGGAGATCCAGGCCGAGATCGACCTGGCCGGTCCCGTCAATTGCGACCGCGCCCGTATCGCTCAGCTCCTGTCGAACCTCCTGGCCAACGCGCTGACGCATGGCGCGGCGGACCGGCCGGTCGTGGTGCGGGCCTCGACCGAAGGTGGCCTGTTCGAGCTTTCCGTCGCCAATGCCGGCGACCCGATCCCTCCAGAACTCCGCGAACAGCTGTTCCAGCCGTTCTTCCGCGCCTCCGGCCGGGCAAGTCACCAGGGGCTCGGGCTCGGCCTTTACATCGCCGCAGAAATCGCTCGCGCACATGGCGGCACGCTCGACGTGCGGTCGGATGCAAACGAGACGCGTTTCACGCTAAGGATGTCGGCGAGCTAAGCGGCGCTTTCTTGCGCCGCGGCCTTGCCATAGAGTGCGGGGACGGCGCCGATGGACGGCAGGTTCGCCGATCCTGATGGCACGCCGCTTGCGAGTCCGATATCGGCCTGGGCGGCAAAACGAACGGCAGAGGCGGCACCGGGGAATCGGGCGCGCCAACGGAGGCGGAAACGACATGAGCATGTTTCGGACACTGACGATTGCGCTTGCGGCAGCGACGGGGCTCGCCGGAGCCGCCTCGGCGCAGGCGCTCGACGAGGTCTCCTTCGGCACCAACTGGCTCGCCCAGGCCGAGCACGGCGGCTTCTACCAGGCGGTCGCCGACGGCACCTACGAGAAGCACGGGCTGAAGGTGACCATCGTCCAGGGCGGGCCGCAGGCGTCCAACCAGGCGCTGCTGATGGCCGACAAGATCCAGTTCTACATGTCGGGCAATCTGATCCTGCCCTTCTCGGCAGCCGAGCAGGACATCCCGCTCATCGAGGTGGCGGCGATCTTCCAGAAGGATCCGCAGATCTTTATGACGCATCCCGACGCGCCGGTGTGAAAAATTCGAGGATCTCGCCAAGCTGCCGACGATCTTCATGGGCAACGAGGTGTTCGTGACGATGTTCCAGTGGATGAAGTCGGAGTTTCCCGGCTTCCGCGACGAGCAGATGAAGCCCTACACGTTCAACCCGGCGCCGTTCATCGCCGACCGCAGTCCGCCCAGCAGGGCTATGCCACTTCCGAGCCCTTCGCCGTCGAGCAGGCGGCCGGCTGGAAGCCGAAAGTGTTCCTGGCCGCCGACGCCGGCTTCAACACCTATTCCACCATGATCGAGGCCAAGGCCGATTACGTCGCCGCCAACAAGGACGTCGTCCAGCGCTTCGTCGATGCCTCCATCATCGGCTGGTACAACTACCTCTACGGCGACAACGCAGCCGCCAACGAGCTGATCAAGAGCCGACAATCCGGAGATGACGGACGACCAGATCGCCTTCTCCATCCAGACGATGAAGGACATGCGGGCTGCTGGAATCCGCCGAGGCGCTGGAGCAGGGCATCGGCTGCATGACCGACGCGCGCGTCAAGGATTTCTACGACAAGATGGTCGCGGCCGGCGTGGTCAAGGCGGACCTCGACGTTACGACGATCTACACGACCGAGTTCGTCTGCAAGAAGGTCGGCATGGACCTCAAGAAGTAGCCGATCGCGCAAAGGCGGCTTCGACGGTCAGCGAAGCCGCCGTTCTGAGCAGCTCCGATGCTGCAGAAGATCGACATCCTGGACGGGGGCTCGCATCGGGGGTCGGGCGCGCCGCTGGTATCGCTGCGCGGCATCTCGAAGGTGTTCTCGAACGGCGTCGTCGCGCTGCAGGACTTGTCGCTCGACATCCGCCGGGGCGAGTTCGTCAGCCTGCTCGGGCCGTCGGGCTGCGGCAAGTCGACGGTGCTGCGGATCATCGCCGGGCTCGGCGAGCCGACCTCGGGCGCGGTCGACTGGCCGAGCGCGGCGGCAAGCGCAGTTCGGGCGGGGATCGCGATAAAGCCGTCCGCGACATCGGCTTCGTGTTCCAGGAGCCGACGCTGATGCCCTGGGCGACGGTGTTCGGCAATGTCTGGCTGCCGCTGCGGCTGAGCGGCGATCTCCAAGACGGCAGCGCGCGAAAAGGTCATGAAGCGCTCGCCATGGTCGGCCTGGAGAAATTCGCCGACGCCTATCCGCGCGAGCTCTCCGGCGGCATGAAGATGCGGGTCTCCATCGCGCGCGCCGCTCATCACCCGGCCGAAGCTGCTGCTGATGGACGAGCCCTTCGCGGCGCTCGACGAGATCACCCGCTTCAGGCTCAACAACGACCTCCTGCAGCTCTGGGAGAGCCTTCGGCTGGACGGTGATCTTCGTCACCCATTCGGTGTTCGAATCCGTCGTATCTGTCGAGCCGCATCGTCGTGATGGCGGCGCGGCCGGGCCGGGTCTTCGCCGAGCTTGCCGTCGACGCGCCCTATCCGCGCGACGGACGAGTTCCGCACGTCCGTGCTCTACAACGAGAATTGCCGCCGCGCCTCCGCGGCCCTGCAAGAGGCGATGGAGGGGCGGCGATGAGCGCGGTCCAGGGCCGATCCCTGGCAAGCGGCGCCGCTGCCGAGGACGATCGCCTGGCCGGCCCGCCGCAGGCCGGCGCCGCCGAGCGGACCCTTCGCATAGCGTTGCCGATCATCATGCTGCTCGCGCTGATCGGCGCCTGGCAGGTCTACGTCGTCCTCGCCGATGTGCCGCATTACATCCTGCCGAGCCCGTGGCGGATCGCCCAGGCGCTCTACACCGACTGGCCGGTGCTCCTGCCGGGCCTCTACGTCACGGTGAAGATCACCTTCATCGCGCTCGGCATCGCGCTGGTCGGCGGCGTCGCGCTCGCCATGCTGATGGCGCAGTCGCGCTGGATCGAGCTGGCGCTCTATCCCTATGCGGTGATCCTGCAGGTGACGCCGATCGTCGCCATCGCGCCGCTGATCCTCATCTACGCGCCGACGACGCAGGCGGCGCTGCTCATCTGCGCCTGGATCGTCGCGTTCTTCCCGATCCTGTCGAACACCACGCAGGGGCTCCGGAGCACCGACCACAACCTCCTCAATCTGTTCGAGCTCTACGGCGCCAGCCGCTGGCAGACGCTGGTCCATCTGCAAGATCCCCAACGCGCTGCCCTATTTCCTCGCCGGCCTCCGGATCGCCGGCGGCCTCGCGCTGATCGCCGCGGTCGTCGCCGAATTCGCCGCCGGCTCCGCGGGCGCCGGCTCCGGCCTCGCCTTCCGGCTCCTGGAATCGCAGTACCGGCTCAACATCCCGCGCCTGTTCGCGGCACTGGTGCTCCTCTCCTTCACCGGCATTCTGATCTTCTTCGCGACCAGCCTGATCTCGCACCTTCTGTTGCGGCGGTGGCACGAGAGCGCCGTGAAGCGGGAGAATTGATGCGCGGCTTCGCTGCGGTGCCGGAGGAACGCCGCTTCGTCCTGGCGAATGCCACGCTGCCGGCGGCGCTCGTCGATGCGCCTGGCTTGGCTAGCGGATGGCGACGGCCTCTGCGTCGCCGACATCATTATCGCCGACGGCGAGGTGGAGCGCCTCGATCCGCCGGGCCAGCCCGCGACTCTGCCGCGCCACGACCTCGCCGGCGGCATGGTCTGGCCCTGCTTCGTCGACATGCACACCCATATCGACAAGGGCCACATCTGGCCGCGTTGCGCCAATCCCGACGGTTCCTTCATCGGCGCGCTCGACGCTGTCGCCCTGGATCGCGCGCAAAACTGGTCGGCCGAAGACGTCGCCGCCCGCATGGATTTCTTGTCTCCGCTCCGCCTATGCGCACGGCACGGCGCTCCTTCGCACCCACATCGATTCCGAGCCGCCGCAGCAAGAGATTTCCTGGCCGGTGTTTTCCGACATGCGCGAGCGCTGGGCCGGCCGCATCGCGCTGCAGGGCGTGTCGATCTTTCCGATCGAGCTGTTCCTCGACCAGGCCTTCGCCCGCGAAATCGTCGCTACCGTGGCCCGCCACGACGGCGTGCTCGGCGCCGTCACCTACATGATCCCCGATCTCGAAGCGCGTGCTTGAATCGATGATGCGGATGGCGGCGGAAGCCGGCCTCGACCTCGATTTCCACGTCGACGAGACCGGCGATCCAACGGTCCGCTCGCTCCGCGCCATTGCCGACGCAGCGCTCAGCACAAAATTTCCCGGCCGCATCGTCGCCGGCCATACCTGCTCGCTCGCCATGCAGCCGCCGCACGAGGCGGCGGACACCTTGGCCCGCGTCGCCGAGGCCGGCATCGCGGCGGTGTCGCTGCCGATGTGCAACCTCTACCTCCAGGACCGCGTGCTAGGCCGCACGCCGCGCTGGCGCGGCGTCACGCTCCTCCACGAGATGCGTGCGCTCGGCATCCCCGTGGCGGTCGCCTCCGACAATACCCGCGACCCGTTCTACCCCTATGGCGATCTCGACATGCTGGAGGTCTTTCGCGAGGCGGTGCGCATCCTGCATCTCGACCATCCGATCGGCCCTTGGGCGGACATCGTGGCCGCCGCGCCCGCTGCGATCGTGGGCCGGCCGGAATACGGAAAAATCGCGCCGGGCCGCCCGGCCGACTTCGTCCTCTTCCGCGCCCGCACCTGGACCGAGCTTCTGGCGCGCCCGCAGGCCGACCGGACGGTGCTCCGCGCTGGCCGCGCCATCGACCGGACGCTGCCGGACTATCGCGAGCTCGACGGCCTCATGGCAGGGCGGCTGGAAACACGTTCGAAAGTATCGGCGAATGGATGACAGAGGCGCAGGATTGGCCCGATACGACATCGAGGCGCTGAAACGCGAGCTCGACGGGCTGAAGATCGAGGACAACCCGGCGATCGTGAAGCAGAAGAGCCGCGACTTCTTCTGGTATTCGCCGGTCCTGAAGCGGCAGCTCGACCACGTCACCGCCGACCTCGTCGTCTCCGCCGCGCGACGAAGCCGAGGTGATCCGCACGCTAAAAGCCTGCCACGCGCTCGGCGTGCCGGTGACGCCGCGCGGCTCCGGCACCGGCAATTACGGCCAGGCCATGCCGCTCGCCGGCGGCATCGTGCTGAGCCTCGCCGACATGAGCGCGCTGAAATTCGTTCGCGCCGGGCCGCGCCGTCGCCGAGGCGGGCGCCGTGCTCGCCCAGATCGACCGCCGCACGCGCGCGGAGCTCGGCCAGGAGATGCGGCTGCATCCTTCCACCTACAACACGGCGTCGATCGGCGGCTTCATCGCCGGCGGCTCGGGCGGCATCGGCTCGATCAACTGGGGCGGCCTCCGCGACCTCGGCAACGTGCTGCGGCTCCGCGTCGTCACCATGGAGGCCGAGCCCCGCGTCCTCGAGCTGACCGGCTGGGACCTGCAAAAGGTGCTGCACGCCTACGGCACCAACGGCATCGTCACCGAGGTCGAGTTCCCGCTCGACGCCGCCTACGACTGGGTCGACGTGATCGCCGGCTTCGACGACTACATGGACGCGGTTGGCTTCGCGAACGACCTCGCCAATTCCGACGGCCTCCTCTTCAAGGAGATCGCCACGGCGGCCGCGCCGATCCCCCACGATTATTTCCTCCGCCACCAGAAATTCTTGCGCCGCGAGCAGTCCG
Source organism: uncultured Alphaproteobacteria bacterium (assembly GCA_963846475.1). Lineage (GTDB taxonomy): Bacteria > Pseudomonadota > Alphaproteobacteria > Rhizobiales > Afifellaceae > DASWJZ01. Next base: position 3,367,584 of record CAWJVZ010000004.1, read on the forward strand.
TCGTGCTGCTGATGGTGGCGCCGCATGCCATGGAGCCGTTCCTGGCGCTGGCGGCACGGGCGAAGGCGGAGATCCGCTTCCGCTCCGACATTGCGAGCGAAGCGGAGAAGAAGGGCCTGCCGCCCGCCTTCGAGCTCACCTGGAACCACACGACGCTCCGCGGCCTCAGGGTCGACCCGACCATCACCTACCTGCAGGTGCTCTATCCCTTCCCGACACATGTCGAGAGCGTTCGGCGGATGACGGAGATGTTTGGCGACGAGGTGCCAGGGCATCTGGAATTCATCCGCTTCGACGGCAATATCGCCTGCTCCGGTCTGCCGATCGTCCGCTTCACGACCGAGGAGCGGCTCGACGAGATCGTCAGAATCCACGAGGACAATGGCTGCCCGATCTTCAACCCGCACCGCTACACGCTGGAGGAGGGCGGCATGAAGCAGACGGACGCGGTGCAGCTCGCCTTCAAGCGCGAGGCCGATCCGCAGGGCCTCCTCAATCCCGGCAAGATGATCGCCTGGGACGACCCCGACTACGATTTCGGGCAGGGCAAGACCTACCTCTTCCCCAGCCTGCAGAGGCGGGGCTGAGGAGCGGCGGTGCGCGTTCTGGTCCTCTATGCCCATCCGGTGGAGACGAGCTTCGGGGCGGCGATCCACGAACGCATCGTCGCGGCGCTGAAGGCGGGAGGCCACGACATCGACGATTGCGACCTCTATGCCGAGAATTTCGATCCGCGGCTCAGCCGCGAGGAGCGCATCGCCTACCACGAGGTCGGCGCCAACATTGCGCCGGTCGCGGGCCATGTGGAAAGGCTGCGCGCGGCCGAAGCGCTGGTGCTGTGCTTCCCCGTGTGGAATTTCGGCTACCCGGCGATCCTAAAAGGCTATTTCGACCGCGTGTTCCTGCCGGGCGTGTCGTTCGAGTTGGTCGACGGCAAGGTTTTTCCAAGCCTGAAGAATCTACGCAGGATCGCCGCGGTGACCACCTATGGCGGCTCGCGCTTCCGCGCCATGCTGGCCGGCGATCCGCCGCGGAAATCGGTGACGCGGGTGCTCCGGGCGCATGTCGGGCTGACGACGCCGGTGGCCTATGTCGCGCAATACGACATGAACCGCGCCACGCCGGCCCATTGCGACCAGTTCCTCGATCGCGTCGCAAGAACAATGTCGGCCTTCTGATCGAGGCAGCGCTATCGTATGGCTTTCCTCCTCTCCCGGGGGGACGGGAGAGGCCGAGTCCGCGCGGAGCGCGGAGCCGGGTGAGCGGGTCTCCGAGGCCGCGCTCGACAATCGTGACCCTCACCCGCTCGCTGCGCGAGTCGGCCTCTCCCGTCGTCCCGGGAGAGGAACAGCTAATCGCCAATGCGATCGCCCTGCCCCTGGCAGGGCGCCGATAGAAATGTCGAGCGTTGCCGTCGCACAACAGTTTTCGGGCGGACACTCCACTACAAGTGCGAAGAAATGCGATTCCTCCACGGACCCGAACCATGCCTGAATTGAGCCGTCGCGCCTTCCTGGCCGGAGCCCCGTCGCTCGGCGCGGCCCTGGCGCTCGGCGGCTGCGTCGCCACCCCGCCGCCCGCTGAGCCGATGCCGGCGCAGGCGGCGCTGTTCGTGCCGGGGCCCGCCGACAACCTGGCGAATCCCAACTACACGCTGATGTATGCGGCGGTGCCGGGCGACCGCTTCCCGATTCCGGCGGTGGACCTGTCGCGGATCGATCCGGCCTTCCTCAGGGCAGAGGTGTATTTTCCCACCCCCGAGCCGCCGGGCACCATCGTCATCGATCCGCACGCCCATTACCTCTACTACGTACTGGGCGGCGGCCGTGCCATCCGCTACGGCGTCGGCGTCGGGCGCGAGGGCTTTTCCTGGTCGGGCATCGCTACCATCAACAGCAAGCAGGAATGGCCGGACTGGTATCCGCCGAAGGAGATGCTCGACCGCCAGCCGGAGCTCATGGCCCGGATGCACCAGCTGCAGAGCGGCCTGGGCGTGCCAGGCGGCCCCGGAAATCCGCTCGGCGCCCGCGCCCTGTATCTCTGGCAGAACGGCAAGGACACGCTCTACCGCATCCACGGCACCGTCGAGCCGTGGACGATCGGCACGAGCGTCTCGTCCGGCTGCATCCGCATGATCAACCAGGATGCGATGGACCTCTATAACCGGACGCCGATCGGCACGCAGGTGGTCGTGCTCGGGAGCGCCATAGGCTGAGCCTGCGGCGGCGCATCCGCACGCCAACAACACTTTCGATAGGGCGCTTCCGCTTCCCCGTGCGCAAGGGGGAGGGGACGCACCTCACCGCGTCGGTCAGCATCCGGCGCGGGCGTACCGATAGCCCTAGCGAATCTGCTTTCGGGCGGGGCTCACCGTCCGAGCGCCAGTGTCATCTCGGCGAACGGCAAAAGGTCGGCGTCCTCGACCCGCCGCTTGGTGGATTTCCGCATCGCAGCGTTTTCCGGGGCCGCCATGCGCGCGGCGAGCGCCTCGGCCGTGAGGCCCGGCGCTGCGGCAGAAGTGTCGAGGTCGAGGCCAATATCCGAGGCGAGGCGGCGGAAGGCGCCCGGCACCGCGTCGGGATCGGGCCTTAGTCCCATCGCTTCGGCGACGCGGGCGAAGGTGGGGCGGTTGCCCTCCACAACCCATTCGGCGGTGGCGGCCATGGCGAGGGTCACGGCGTGGCCGTGCGGCACCGGCGCCAGGCTCCCCAGCGCATGGCCGATATTGTGGGCGAGGGCCGTGCCGGCCTTGCGGATGGCGAGGCCGCCGAGCGCCGCCGCGTCGAGCATCTTGCCGCGCGCTTCCAGATTGCCGGGTTGAGCAACGGCGGTCGGCAGGTGCGCCATGACGAGGCGGATGGCGGCAAAGGCCGCAACGTCGCTCTCCGGCCCGGCATTGCGGTTGGTCGCCGCCTCGATCGCATGGACCAGCGCGTCCATGCCGGTCATCGCGGTAAAGCGGGCCGGCAGGCCGAGCGTCAGCTCCGGATCGAGGAGCGCCAGGTCGGCCTCGAGCTCGGCGCCCCAGAACCAGATATTTTGTCTTCGCCGCGTCGGAGACGACGGAGATGCCGGTCATTTCGGAGCCGGTGCCGGCAGTCGTTGGCACGCAGACGATGGGCACGCTCTTTTTCGGCAAGGGATTCGCGGCGAGGCGGAAGGCCGCGACCTCGTCGTCGCAGGAGAGCAGCGTCGCGGCGAGCTTGCCGGCGTCGAGCGCCGAGCCGCCGCCGAGGCAGACGACGGCCCCGGCGCCCGCCGATTTTCCGAGCCGGCGGGCGGCCTCGACCTGCGCCTCCTTCGGCTCGCCGGCGATCTCGGCATAAATGCTGACGGACAGGCCCGCGCCGGCGAGGGCCGCAACGGCGCGCTCGACGATGCCGAACGCCTTCAGACCGGAATCGGCGACGAGCAGGACTGCGGCACCAGCGCCGGCGAGGCCGCTCACCTCATTGCCGAGCGAAGCAAGCGCCCCGGCCCCGGATTTTATGCGCGGGCCGTAGGAGACATCGTAGAAGGACATCGGTTTCTGCTGGATTTCCCCGGCAGCGCCGCGCGGCGGCCGGGCTCAGTTCCCAAGAGCCTGCCAAAAAATATCCATCTGCGGAGCGCTGACGATGCCGCCCCCATCGTCGCGGTTGCCGCTGATCAGCACATTCGCCGCGGTCACGGCTTCGATCTGCGCGGTATAGGCGAGGCTGGTATTGGGACTCGCGATCGGCGTCGCCACAACGTTGAAGCATTCGTTGGGGAAGGCCATCGGGAAGGTGATCTTACTGGAACCGCCGCCGCCGAACAAAGTGGCGCGCCCCCATTGCGTGATCAGGCCGTCGGCGTTCTGACTGTAGCCGTTCTCCTGAAGGAGAGCGTTGCCCCCGGATCCTAGCACGGCATCACGGACCGACCGCAGCGAGCTGGTCAAACGATCCTTATTCGGGGGCTTTTTCATCGTGTGCTCCTATCGGAATTCGTTTGAACCCGGGATGGCCTGGCTCAGCGCCGGGGCGCGTTCGCCCTCCATCGTGATGACCGGCGCCATCGCCTCCAGCGTGTCCAGCGGGAGATGGCAGAGGATCTTGTGGCCGGGCGACGGCTCCACGACCGGCGGCGGGATGACGTCGCAGATGCCGGGCATCATGTAGGGGCAGCGGGTCGAGAACGGGCAGCCCTTGCGGCGGGTTCGACGGCGACGGGATCTCGCCCGTCAGCAGCACCTTGCGCTTCGTCACGCGTCGTGTCGGCGATCGGCACGGCGGAGAGCAGCGCCTCGGTGTAGGGGTGGTAGGGCGGCGAAAAAATCTCGTCGGTCGTCCCCTGCTCCATGATCTGGCCGAGATACATGACGACGATGCGGTCGGCGAGGTAGCGCACCACCGACAGATCGTGGCTGATGAAGAGCAGCGTCGTGCGGTGGTCGCGCTGGATGTCCATCAGCAGCTCGGTCACCGCCGCCTGGACCGACACGTCGAGCGCGGAGACCGGCTCGTCGGCGATCGACCATCGTCGGATTGCCGGCGAAGGCGCGGGCGATGCCGACGCGCTGCTTCTGGCCGCCGGAGAGCTGGCGCGGCCGGCGCTTGGCGAAATCGCGCGGCAGCTTCACGATGTCGAGGAGCTCCATGACGCGCGCCTGCACCTTCGTCCTCGTCCGTCTCGACGCCGAATTTTCGGATGACGCGGGCGATCTGCGAGCCGACGCGAATGGCTCGGATTGAGCGTGTCGAACGGGTTCTGGAAGATCATCTGCAGGTTGGCGATCGTGTCCGCTGCCGCGCTTTCGACCGGCAGGCGGCCGAGCTCCAGATTGCCGAGCATGACGGCGCCTTCGGTCGCGCGCCTCCAGCCCCATCAGCACCTTGGCGAAGGTCGACTTGCCGCAGCCGGATTCGCCGACGATGGCGACCGTCTCCGCCTCGCGCGCGTCGAAATTCAGCTTCTCGTTGGCCTTGACCGTCTTCGTCTCGCCGGCGAAGAAGATGGCGCTCTTCTCGATCGCGTAGTGCTTGGTCAGGTCGTCCACCTTCAGCACGACGTCGCCCGGCTCGGTCGGCACGCGGCCGACGCGCCTCGCCGACCGGCGCATCCCAGTCGATCTCGTCGATGCGGATGCAGCGCGAGGCGTGGAAATCGCGGCTCGCCACCGGCACCATCGGGATCTGGCCGGCGTCGCAGCGCCCGGCGACGAAGATGCTGCAGCGCGGGCCGAAATTGCAGCCGGGCGGGCGCTGGTGCGGCAGCGGCAGCTGGCCGGGGATGGCGACCAGCGGACGGCTGTTCTTGTCGGCGCCGGGGACCGGGATCGAGGCGAAGAGGCCGCGCGTATAGGGATGGCGCATCGCCTCGAAGACTTCGCGGATCGAGCCCGACCTCCACCGCCTCGCCGGAATACATGACGGTGATGCGGTCGCAGGTCTCCAGGATCAGCCCGAGATTGTGCGAGATGTAGATCATGGAGGTGCCGAATTTTGCGGCAATCTCCTTGATCAGCTCGACGATCCCGGCCTCCACCGTCACGTCGAGCGCCGTGGTCGGCTCGTCGAGGAGGAGCAGCTTCGGGTTGGACAGGAGCGCCATGGCGATGACGACGCGCTGCTGCTGGCCGCCGGAAATCTGGTGCGGATAGGAGCTCATGATGCGGTCGGGATCGGGCACGCGCACGTTCGCCAGCATCTGCGCGCGAGCGCTCCATCGCCTCCGCCTTGCGAGACGCCCTCGTGGTAGATCGGCACCTCGGCGAGCTGCTCGCCGATCTTCATCGACGGGTTCAGCGACGCCATCGGCTCCTGGTAGACCATGGCGATCTTGGAGCCGCGGATCTGCCGCAGCTCCTCCTCGCTCATGGTCGTCATGTCGCGGCCTTCGAAGAGGATCTGGCCGCCGACGATTTTGCCGTTGCCGCCGAGATATTGCATGATGGCGAGCGCCACGGTGGACTTGCCGCAGCCGGACTCGCCGACGATGCCCTGCGCCTCGCCCGGCATGAGCTTCAGGTTGAAGTCGACGACCGCGGGGATCTCGCCGGCGCGGGTGAAGTAGGAGATGGAGAGATTGCGGCACTCCAGCACCGGGGTGGCCCCCGGCGTGACCGGCACCTCCTGCTCGATGGCTTGTGCGAGCGCCCGTTCCATCTCAGTCCCTCAGTTCGTACTCGTAGCCCGCATGAAGCGCAGCGGAATGCGGGGCCGGCCAAGCAATTCCCGGATTTCGCTTCGCTTCATCCGGGCTACGTTCCTGGCGCGCATCAATCCCTCATGCTCATCTCGCGCAGGCCGTCCGCCATCAGATTGAAGCCGAGGATCAGGCTGGAGACGGACAGCGCCGGGATGAGCAGCATGTAGGAGAACTTCCACACCAGCGCCGTCGTCGACGCCTCCTTGATCATCAGGCCCCAATCGGGGTCGGGCGGCTGCAGGCCGAGGCCGAGGAAGGTCAGCGTGGTGATGGCGACGGTGGTGTAGCCGAGCCGGAGGCACGCATCGACGATGAGCGGCCCGCGCACATTCGGCAGAAGCTCCACCACCATGATGCGGAGCGGATGCTCGCCGCGCGATCTGCGCCGCGTAGATGTAGTCGCGCGACTTCACGTCGAGCGCCAGGCCGCGCACGATGCGCATGATCTGCCGGCGCCGAGGAGAAGGTGACGGCGATGACGATGTTGAAGCCGCTCGGCCCGAGATAGTTCAGGATCAGGATGAAGAGCACCATCACCGGGAAGGACAGGAGCACGTTGGCGAAGAAGGAGACGACCTGGTCCCACCAGCCGCCGAGATAGCCGGCGATGAGGCCGAACATCGTGCCGACCGACATAGGCGACGGCCGTCGCGGTGATGCCCCAGACCAGCACGCGCTGGCAGCCCCAGATGGTGCGCGAGAGCATGTCGCGGCCGCGCGTGTCGGTGCCGAGCCAGATAGAAGACGCCGTTCTTCTCGGTGAACGGGCGTGACGAACGGCGCGACCGGCTTGTTCGGATCGAGCGAGCGGCAGGTAGGGCGCGGTGACCGCGAGGAGCCAGCCAGAAGAAGACGAGCGTGACGCCGATCACCGCCACCGCAGATTCGCGCCAGGCCCAGACCGCCAGCGCATAGAGGAGCAGCGCCGCCGGGATGGCCGGCAGCAGCACGTAGTCGCGCGAGATCGCCGAGCTGGCGGCCGAACATCACGTAGGCGACGAGCGGCAGCCAGATCAGCAGGAGCAGCGCCACGATCGGCGCGCGGCTTGCCAAGCCGGGCGAAGAGCGGCTCTGAGGCGGGGAGCGGTGCGGCGACGACGGCCATGCTCCCCCCTCCTAGCTGAACCGGATGCGCGGGTTGAGGAAGGTGTAGCCGACGTCGGAGATGAGCTGCGACAGCACGGCGACGAGGACGGCGGCGAGCGTCGCCGCCTGCACGACGTAGAGGTCGCCGAAGAGCGCCGCGTCGAGCAGCAGCTTTCCGAACCCCTCGTACTGGAAGAACACCTCGACCACGACGACGCCGGAGAGAAGCCAGTTCAGCTGCAGGATGATCACGGTGAAGGGGGCGATCAGCGCGTTCCGGAGCACGTGCTTCATGATCACCCGGCGGTAGCGGGATGCCCTTCAGGACGGCGGTGCGCACATATTGCGAGGTCATCACCTCGGCGACCGAGGCGCGCGTCATGCGCGCCACGTAGCCGAAATCGTAGAGGACGAGCGTCAGCACCGGCAGCACGAGGTATTCGCAGCCCGTCGCCCTGCGATTTCGCCGGCAGCCAGCCGAGGCCGAGCGCGAAGATGACGGTGAGGAAGATCGCCGTGGCGATCTCGGGGATCGAGGTGAAGAGCACCGACGAGGAAGGAGATGACCCGGTCCTGCGCCGAGCCCTCGCGGATGCCGGCGAGCACGCCGGTGACCAGGGCGAGCGGGATCATCAGCGCAAAGACCCAGAAGGCGAGGATGCCGGTATTGGTGAGCGCGCGGCCGAGCAGGGAGCCGACATCGGCGTTCTTCTGGAAGGAGCGGCCGAAATCGCCCTGAACGACGCCGCCGAGCCATTTGACGTAGCGCTCGTAGAAGGGGACGTTCAGCCCCTTGTTCTCCAGCCAGTTGCTCGTAGTCGGCCTCGGTCAGCGCCGCGACGGCAAAGCCGCCGAGCTCGTTGACGGCGAGCTGCTTCTTGAATTTGGGGCTGTCGAAGACGGCGAAGAGGACGAGCGAAACCACCGCCATGATCAGGACCATCTGCACAAGCCGCTGCAGGATGAGCTTCAGCATGGGCGGAGGCCCCCGTCAGCGAGGTGGGGGTGCCGCGGCGGGAGCGCCGCGACAGCCGTCTTGTTTGCGCTTCACGGGCTGCGTCGCCCGGGCGGAGCCGATTGCCAGTTCAAGTCAGGCGTCGGGGTCGATCCAGACCTTGTTGAACTGGTGGTAGTGGGTCGGGTGCGGCGGGTAGTTGTGCACCTTGTTCGACGCTGAAGGTGTAGACCGGCCGCCAGATCGGGATGATGCGTCGGCACGTCGTCCTGGATGATCTTCTCGACCCTCTCCATGATGGCCCTGCGGGCCTCCACGTCGAGCGTCGCCTCCGCCTCGTCGAGCGCCTTGTCGAACTCCGGATTGGAGTAGCGCGTCTCGTTCCAGGCGACGCCGGTCCGGTAGCCGAGCGACAGGACCATGGTGCCGAGCGGGCGGTGCGTCCAGGCGGTGGCGCCGAACGGCGTCTCCGTCCAGATCTCCCAGTACTTCGCCGCCGGCATGACGTTGACGTTGAGGGTGATCCCCGCCTCGGCCAGCTGGTCGCGCATGGCCTCGGCGACCGCCTGGTGCCACGGGCCGTCGGTGTTGCCGACGTCGATGGTGACCTCCAGGCTCTCCTTGCCGGCCTCGGCAAGCAGCGCCTTGGCGCCCTCGACGTCGCGCTGCAGCGGCGGCAGCGCGAAATATTCCGGATGGATCGGCGCGACATGGTGGTTCTCGCCGACGTCGCCGCCCTCGGGGAAGACAAGCGCCTTGATCGCCGCGTTGTCGACCGCCTTGACGATCGCCTGGCGGACGCGCTTGTCGGTGAACGGCTCGCTTGTCGACGTGGAAGCGGCAGGTCAGCGTCTGGGCCGGTCCGGATGGCGATGATCTGGCCGTCGCAGCGACTGGGCCAGCGGCATCTGCTCGACGCCGAACTCGTAGATCGCGTCGACCTCGCCGCGCGGCGAGCGCGGTAAGCTGGTTCTCGGCGCGCGTAGTTCAGGTAGTGGATCTCGTCGAGATAGACGTCGCCGCCCCAATATTGGATGGCCCTCCGCCTTCTTCAGGATGCACTTGTCGTCGACGGCGAACTCGGCGAGCTGTAACGGGCCGGTGCCGATCGGGTTGTCCTCGAAGGGCGGCTTGAAGCTGCGGTGCACGATCGCCGTCGGGTAGTTGTAAAGATCCTCCGGCGACCGACAGCACCGGCTTGCGTCAGGTGCAGGGTGACCGTGTGATCGTCGACGCGCTCCAGCGAGCCTTCGATCATCCGCTTGCGCCATCTTCGGCGTGCCGTCCTCGTTCTTCTCGCCGGAGTCGACCTCTTCCGTCATGGCGGCGAAGGTCGAGAGGCCGGCATTCGACGAGGCCACCGCCGGATCCATCCAGCGCGTGAAATTGAAGATCACGTCGTCGGCGTTGAAGTCGTCGCCGTTGTGCCACTTCACGCCCTGGCGCAGGTGGAGCGTCCAGGTCTTCAGGTCGTCGGAGGCTTCCCAGCTCTCCGCCAGCATCGGATGGGTGACGTTGTTCGGGTCGGTGAAGACCATGTATTCGATGATGTGGCGGCGCCTGGTTGGACCTCTGCGTCCAGTCGAAATTCGCCGGGTCCTCCATCTTCTGGACCTGCATGCCGACGCGCAGGATGCCGCCCTTCTTGGCGTTCGGATCGTCCACGAAGGGGATCGTCCCCTCCTGCGCGAAGGCGGGCGCCGGCAGGCCGGCCATGGCATAGGCGGCGCCGGCCGAGACGCCGGCCAGCGCGGCGACGCGGATGAACTCGCGCCGGCTCAGGCGGCCGCGCTCCATCAGCTCGAACGCCTCTTTCGCCTTCGGATGCAGGCGGCCCTCGAAATCACGCGATGATGACATCCCTGCTCTCCCTGTCTTGTCGGCCGTGACGCGGCCGGTTCGTTCGGGCGATGCAGGCGCCTTGCGGCAACGCGCCCCCCGCGCTTGCCCGCTCTCCCTGAAGCGCCAAGCCTACCATGCAACACGGCCCGCCGTCACAAGTCCCTCTGCGACCCGCGAAATTTTGATTCCGACGTGTCGTGCCGGGAATTAGCCGATGTCGCGATCAGATCGCTGCTGCGCGGCGATTTCGGATTTGCTATCGTGCGCGTGCGGGCTTCAATTCAGCATGGGAAGGCCGCCTGACGGCCATAAGCTTGCCGGCGAACCCGTCCGGCGGGCGCGGAAGGATGCCTGCAATGTCGGAAGCCGTCCCGGACACACGCCATCGCGGCCGCCGCTCCGGCGGGCGGGCCGGCAATCGCCAGCGCGCCGGCACCGCGGCCATCCACCAGATGCCATGGACGATCCCGCAGAACCGCGACCGGCCGGTCGAGCCGCTGGACGAGGAGGCGATCGAGCGCATCCACAACGGCGCCATGCGGATCCTGGAGGAAATCGGCATCCTGTTCCTCAACGACGAGGCGCTGCGAGTGCTGAAGGACGCCGGCTGCGACGTCGACATGGACACGAAGCGCGTCCGCATGGACCGCGCCTTCGTCATGGAGCAGGTGAAGAAGGCGCCGAAGAGCTTCGACATCACGCCGCGCAATCCCGAGCGCAAGGTGAGCGTCGGCGGCGACACGATGCTGTTCGTCAACGTATCGAGCCCGCCGAACGCCATGGACCTCGACCGCGGCCGCCGCCCCGGCGACCGCGAGAGCTTTCGCGACTTCATGAAGCTCACGCAGTATTTCAACTGCATCCATCTCGCCGGCGGCTATCCGGTCGAGCCGGTCGACATCCACGCCTCCGATCCGCCACCTCGACGCGATCTACGACAAGCTGACGCTGACCGACAAGGTCGTGCACGCCTATTCGCTCGGGCCCGAGCGGGTCGAGGACGCGATGGAGATGGTGCGCATCGCCGGCGGCCTGACGCACGAGGAGTTCGCGGCCGCGCCGCGCATGTACACCAACATCAACTCCTCCTCGCCGCTGAAGCACGACTGGCCGATGCTCGACGGCGCCATGCGGCTCGCCCGCCGCGGCCAGCCGGTGATCGTGACGCCCTTCACGCTGTCGGGCGCCATGGCGCCGGTGACGATCGCCGGCGCGGTCGCGCAGCAGACGGCGGAGGCGCTCTGCGCCATCGCGCTTCTGCAATGCGTGCGGCCCGGGCGCGCCGGTCGTCTACGGCTCGTTCACCTCCAACGTCGACATGAAGTCGGGCGCGCCGGCCTTCGGCACGCCGGAATATATGCGGGCGACGCAGATTTCCGGGCAGATGGCGCGCTTCTACGGCCTGCCGCTCCGCGCCTCCAACGCCTGCGCCGCGAACGCGCCGGACGCGCAGGCGGCATGGGAGAGCGCCTACTCGCTCTGGGCCTGCGTCACCGCCAAGGCCAACGTCGTCTATCACGCCGCCGGCTGGCTGGAGGGCGGGCTGATCGCTTCCTACGAAAAATTCGTCATCGACTGCGAGACGCTGCAGCAGGTCGATGCACTACATGAAGCCGGTGCCGACGACCGAGGACGACATCGCCGTCGACGCGATCCGCGAGGTCGGCCCGCGCGGCCATTTCTTCGGCGCCGAGCACACGCAGGCGCGCTACGAGACGGCGTTCTACAGCCCCTTCCTCTCGGACTGGCGGAACTACGAGAGCTGGGCGGCGCCGGCTCGGTCGAGACGCCGCAGCGCGCCAACGCGATCTGGAAGCAGATCCTGCCGGAGTTCGAGCCGCCTCCCCTCGATCCGGCGATCGAGGAGGAGCTCAGCGGACTTCGTCGAGCGCCGCAAGCGCGAAGGCGGCGCGCCGACGGATTTCTAGCTCACTGCAAAGGCGACCCGCTTTCTACCTTCGCCAGCGGCTTGAAGAGATCCTTGCCGGTCTCGATCTCGGGACCGGACGGCCCCTCGAAGGACAGGCTCCAGAAGGTCGATATCTGCACGGACCCGCCGTCAGCCTCGGCGAAGCCGCTCCAAGCCGTCGCCGAATTGCAATTTTCGTAGACGTTATCCCAGGCGACGCTGAAGCCGATGAAGTTTCCAAGAACCCACCCGGTCAACGGGTACGGCGTGTTCTGACAATTAAAGCCTTCGTTGCGATTGATGTAGCTTCCCGAGACCGCATTGCCGGGACCGAAGTCCAAGATCATCGTGGAACCGCTTTCGTTGGTCCAGGTGGAAGAGGCGGCGAACAGGTCGCCTTCGGCGATGGCGTTCTCGGATTCCTGGGCGCGGCACGGCCCGGATGCCGCCATTCCGCCGATCAGGGATACGGCGAGAGCCGTCCTGGCATGTCGCATCATCTCTGTTCCTCCGCTGCGGGCCGTTTCCGGCCGGCGACGACCATACGCTTCCCGGTTGCAGGAAATACATAGTTTGTTGGCGTATCTTTGCACTGTGGACCCTTGTGGAATACCGATTCCGGCTCCGGCCTCCTCGTACACCCGGCCTGGCCGCCGCCATGACGCAAGCTGGACAAAGGATGGCGCAGGGCAGCGGTATCGCGGAAGGCTTTGCCGGTTTCATCGCCCGGCATTCGAGCGGTAAGGATTGCCGGCCGGGTGCTTCGTCGCCGGAACAATCCGCTCTTCCAGAACCGCCCCGAAAGGTGCCTTCATGAAATCCCATGTCCAGGTCGCGGTGATCGGCGGCGGCGTCGTCGGCTGCTCGGTGCTCTATCATCTGACCAAGGCCGGCTGGAACGACGTGGTGCTGATCGAGCGGAGCGAGCTCACCTCCGGCTCGACCTGGCATGCGGCAGGCGGCTTCCACACGCTGAACTGCGATCCGAACGTCGCCAAGCTGCAGGCCTATACGGTCGGGCTCTACAAGGAGATCGAGGAGATCTCCGGCGAGATCCTGCGGGCTGCACCTGACCGGCGGCGTGCAGCTCGCCGACACGCCGGAGCGGCTGGACTGGCTGAAGATGGCGCATGCCCGCGGCCGCTATCTCGGCATGGAGACGGAGATCATCTCCGCCGAGCGAAGCCAAGGAGCTGATGCCGCTCATCGACGAAAGCTATTTCGTCGGCGCGATGTGGGATCCGATCGAGGGTCACCTCGACCCCTACGGCACGACGCACGCTTATGCGAAGTCGGCGCGCATCGCCGGCGCCGAGATCTACCTGCACAACCGCGTCACCGAGCTCGTACCGAACGCCGACGGCTCATGGAATGTCGTGACCGAGCAGGGCACGCATCCACGCCGAGCACGTCGTCAATGCCGGCGGCCTGTGGGCGCGCGAGATCGGCCGCATGGTCGGGCTGGAGCTGCCGGTGCTCGCCATGGAGCACCACTACATCCTGACCGAGGACATGCCGGAGATCGCCGAGATCAATCGGTCGACCGGCAAGGAGATCGTCCACGCCATCGATTTCGCCGGCGAGATCTATACGCGCCAGGAGCGCGGCGGCATGCTGCTCGGCACCTACGAGAAGGCCGCCGACGCCGTGGTCGCCGAGAGACGACGCCGTGGGATTTCGGCCAGGACCTGCTGGCGCCCGACCTCGACCGCATCGCGCCGTCGCTGGAGATCGGCTTCAAGCATTTCCCGGCGCTGCAGCACACCGGCATCCGAAAGATCGTCAACGGCGCCCTTCACCTTCTCGCCCGACGGCAATCCGCTGGTCGGCCCGGTGCGGGGCCTGAAGAATTTCTGGTGCGCCTGCGCCGTGATGGCCGGCTTCAGCCAGGGCGGCGGCGTCGGCCTCGCGCTGTCGAACTGGATGGTCGACGGCGATCCCGGCTTCGACGTCTGGGGCATGGACGTCGCCCGCTTCGGGCCGTGGGCGACGCTCGGCTACACCAACGCCAAGGTGCGCGAGAATCTATTCGCGCCGCTTCCGCATCCGCTTCCCGAACGAGGAGCTGCCGGCGGCGCGGCCGATGCAGACGACGCCGCTCTACGACAGGATGATCGCGCAGGGCGCCGTGATGGGCGACAGCTGGGGGCTGGAGACGCCGCTCTGGTTCGCGCCGAAGGGCGTCGAGCCGAAGGACATCGTCTCCTTCCACCGCTCCAACGATTTCGAGCACGTGAAGCGCGAGGTGCAAGGCGGTGCGCGAAGAGCGTCGGCGTCACCGAGATCGCCAACTTCGCCAAATATGCGATCACCGGGCCTGGCGCCGAGGCGTTCCTCTCGCGCCTGATGACGAACCGCATGCCGAAGGCGGGCCGCATCGTGCTCACCCCGATGCTGAACGAGAAGGGCAAGCTGATCGGCGATTTCACCATCGCCAAGGCGCCGCCGCGAACGGCGACGAGCGCTTCTTCATGTGGGGGTCGAGCCAGGCGCAGATCTATCACATGCGCTGGTTCGAGCGGCACCTGCCGCGACGACGGCTCGGTCTCGATCCGGCCGCTCGGCATGGACCTGGTCGGCCTTTCGATCGCCGGACCGAACGCGCGAAAAGTGCTCGCAAAGCTCACCGACGAGGACGTCTCGACCGAGGCCTTCCGCTTCCTCGATTTCCGCGAGACGCATCTCGCCGCCGTGCCGGTCATGATCAACCGCGTCACCTATACCGGCGACCTCGGCTACGAGATCTGGGTGAAGCCGGAATATCGAGCGGCGGCTCTACGAGCAAGGTGATGGAAGCCGGGCGAAGAATTCGGCATCGTCAATTTCGGCATGCGGGCGCTCCTCTCCATGCGGCTGGAGAAGAACTGGCCGACCTGGTACCGCGAGCTGCGCCCGATCTACGGGCCCTACGAGGCGGACGCCGGCCGCTTCGTCGACCTGAAGAAGAACGATTTCATCGGCCGCGAGGCGGCGGCGCGCGAGAAGGAGGACGGCGGCAAGCTCCGCCGCGTCACCTTCGTGGTCGACGCCGACGACGCCGACGTGCTCGGCGACGAGCCGATCTGGCACGACGGCAAGGTGGTCGGCTGGGTCACGTCCGGCGGCTACGCGCATTACGTCGACCGCTCGCTCGCGCAGGGCTACGTGCCGAAGGAGCTCGCCGCCGACGGCGCCGACGGTTTCGAGATCGAGATTCTGGGCGAGCGGCGCCGGCGCCCGGATCCAGCCGGAGCCGCTGTTCGACCCGGAGGGGCGAGGATGCGGCGGCTGAGGTCTAGTTCGCGTCGACCTCGACTACCCGCCCGCCGTCGCAGCTGCTTGCGTTGGTAGAGGTCTCCGTCGGCGGGGCCGCCGAGATCAAGTCGCCGATGTCGGAGCTTGGCGCGATGTCGCCCTTCAGCCCAATCCACAGCTCGGTGATGATCCGCCCGCCGCTCGCATTGCTGCATCTGATGAGGACGCGATCGCCAGCGCCGGCGCCGTAGGCCGCATCGAAGGCCGCCTCGATCTGCGCTTTTGAGAGAACCTCGCCGATGTTTTCTTCGAACAGCGCCTGGACGGGCGACGCGTTGAGCTGTTCGAGAAGCCCATCGTCTCGGTGAAATATTCCTCCGGATCTGCTCCGGCGTCGGCACCGGTCCTGTCGTCCTCGTAGCAGGCGCCGTGCTTGGGCCATTCGTGCAGGTGCAGCCCGGACTGTACGCCGGGCATCGCGACCGTCAGGTCCGCCAGGACCGGGGCCGGCAGGTCGATGCTGGTATCGCGAGCCTGGCTGCCGCCGCACGTCACCGGCGCGCCGCGGTCGCAATAGCAGGGGAAAATTTGCTTGTCGTCGAGATCGTCGGGCCACAGGCCGTGAATGGAAAAATGCGTCGCGTCGAAGCGGTCGGCGGTTTGCGACACGCATTCCGCCTTGTCCTGGCCGGCCGATGTGGCGCAGAAGGCCGGCTGCCAGCTTGCGGCAAGCACGTATTCGATGCTGTTCGGGGCGAGGCCCGGTGGCCGGCGGCGACCCGACGATTACCAGGGCGCTTTTCGGCGCATAGGCGCCGCAGCTCATCGCCACCCACCGCCGGTCGGTCTCCGGCGCGCCCGGCACCTTGACCTGATAGTGCGTGCCGGGCGTGGCGTTCCGCGCGATCATCTCGTAGGCGTGCAGCCGCTCGAGCCGGACATTGCCGGGATTGTCGGAATCCTTCTTCTTGTTCGCCTGGCAATCGGAGAGCGCGATGAGATAGCCCTGCAGGTTCACCTGCTGGGCCTCCGCAGCCTGGTTGGCCAGGAGCAGGACCGCCGCAGCGAGGATCAACAATTGCTTCTGCATGAGCCGCCTCCGATACAGCACAGCTACAAGTGGCGAGAGTATCACCGTTTCGCGGATTGCCAAGCCGCCTGGCGGAACGGCCGTTCATCCGGGCGGCCCTTTAACCTCATTAA
Organism: uncultured Alphaproteobacteria bacterium; assembly: GCA_963846475.1. GTDB lineage: Bacteria > Pseudomonadota > Alphaproteobacteria > Rhizobiales > Afifellaceae > DASWJZ01. The sequence goes on from CAWJVZ010000004.1 coordinate 3,383,984, forward strand.
GGTGGAAGAAATGCGTGTCCTGATCTGCGGCGGCGGCGTCATCGGCGCGGCGATCGCTTACTTCCTGAGTTGCCGCGGCGTCGAGGCAACCGTCATCGAGCGGACCGGGCTCGCCTGCGCGGCGTCCGGCAAATCCGGCGGGTTTCTGGCGCTCGACTGGTGCGACGGCACCCCGCTCGAAGCCCTGGCACGGCGAAGCTTTGCGCTTCACGCGCGTCTCGCCGAGGAGATGGATGGCGACTGGGGCTACCGCCGCCTGACCACGTCCGGCGGCTTCTCAGGCTCACGCGTCGGTGCCGGCCGCCACGGCAATGCAGGCCTCGACTGGCTCGCGGAGGGCGTGGTCGTGGATCGCCGCCTGGGCTCGCCGGCGACGACGGCCCAGGTCGATCCGGCCCGGTTCACGATCGCCCTGATGCGGGCGGCGGTGTCGCAGGGCGCGGAGTTCCGTATCGGCCAGGTCAATGGCGTCGTGCGCCGGAACGGCACGAGCCGCGCCGCCGGCGTCGAGGTCGACGGCGACGTCATCGAGGGCGACGCCGTCGTGATCGCCATGGGCCCGTGGTCCATCCTTGCCTCCCGCTGGTTGCCGCTGCCGCGCGTCTACGGGCTGAAGGGTCACAGCCTCGTTTTCGAGACCGGCGCCAGGATCTCGGCCGACGCGCTGTTTCTGGAACATCAGGAAGCCAGCGGCGCCGTTCTGACGCCGGAGGTTTTTCCACGCGGCGACGGCACCACCTATGTCTGCGCCGTTTCCAGCGAGAGTCCGCTGCCCGTGGACCCGGCCGACGTCGCCCCTGATCCGGGCGCCACCGAGCGCCTGCAGGCCCTGTGTGTCCAGCTTTCCCCCGTCTTCGCCGAGAGCAAAATCCTCGCGCGGCAGGCCTGCTTTCGGCCCGTCACCCGGGACGGCCTGCCGCTGATCGGCCGGGTGCCGGGGATCGAGGGCGCCTATGTGGCCACCGGCCACAGCGTCTGGGGCATTCTCAACGCGCCGGCGACGGGCGAAGCCGTGGCGGAACTGATCGTCGACGGCGCGACCCAATCCGTCGATCTGACCGCCTTCGATCCCGGCCGGCTGCGGCCGGCCTGATCCAAGTTCAATGGACCGCCGAGGCTACGCTTTCTTCGGCTCCTGATGGCCGCCGAACTCGCTGCGCATCGCCGAAAGCAGCTTGTCGGCGAAGCCGCCGTCCCGCCGCGAGCGGAAGCGCGCGTAGAGCGCCGCACTCAGCACGGTCGCCGGCACCGCCTCCTCGATTGCGGCATTGACCGTCCACCGTCCCTCGCCGGAATCCTCCACATGTCCTCGGAAGTTTTCCAGCGCCCCATCCTTGGCCAGCGCCCTTGCGGTCAGGTCGAGGAGCCACGACGAGATCACGCTGCCGCGCCGCCACACCTCGGCAATGTCGGCCAGATCCAGCTCGAAGCGCTGCCCGGCGGGGAGGTCCGCGGAATTCGCGTGCTTCAGGATGTCGAATCCCTCAGCATAGGCCTGCATCAGGCCGTATTCGATGCCGTTGTGGATCATCTTGACGAAGTGGCCGGCGCCGCTCGGGCCGGCGTGGATGTAGCCCTGCTCGGCCCGCGCGTCCCGGCCCGCTCGCCCGGGGGTCGGCGGAATGTCGCCCACGCCGGGCGCAAGCGCGGCAAAAACCGGATCCAGCCGGTCGACGGCTTCGCGATCGCCGCCGATCATCATGCAATAGCCGCGTTCCAGGCCCCACACGCCGCCGCTGGTGCCGACGTCGATATAGTGGATGCCGCGCGCCTTCAGCATGGCCGCGCGGCGGACGTCGTCCTTGTAGAATGTGTTGCCGCCGTCGATGATCGTGTCCCCCGGCTGCATCAGGTCCGCCAGCTCCGCCACGGCGGCTTCGGTCGGTTCGCCGGCGGGGAGCATGATCCACGCCGCGCGCGGCGTCTCCAGCTTGGCGATCATGTCTGCAAGGTCCGCTGCGGGGATGGCGCCTTCCGGCGCCAGCGCCTCGGCCGCAGCGGCGGTGCGATTGTAGACCACGGCATGGTGACCGGCGCGCATGAGCCGGCGTGCGATGTTGGCGCCCATCCGCCCGAGCCCGACGATCCCGATCTGCACGCGCTTCTCCCTTGCTGAATTCTTGGCTTGCCCGTCCACCGTCACCCGGAGCGGAACGCCCAAAACCAGGCGCAGCAGAACAGCGCGAGCGCGGCGGCTCCGTAGGTGTACTGCGCGGCCGGCCCTTGCGGTAGCCGCGGACCGACGACGTGAAGTCCGGCGCCGAAGGCCACGCCGGCGGCGAAGCCGGCGACATGCGCGCCGACGTCGGTGCGTTCGCCGCCAATGCCGAGATAGGCGAGGAGGGTGACACCCGCGGCGAGCGGCAGCCAGCGGCGTAGCCCGCGCGCCCAGCGGCTCGCCTGGCGCCGCCACATCAAGGCCGAAAGGAGGCCCAGCGCCGCGAAGACGGCGGTCGAGGCACCGACGGCATTGTGCTCCGCCGGCTGCAGAAGCGCGTTCGCCGCATTGCCGAGAGCGGCGGCAAGCAGGATGGCGAACCAGGCGAGGCCCGGGCCGAGAAACTGCGCCAGCAGAAGGGCGAAAACCGAGCCGGCAAAAACATTGCCGGCGAGATGGCCGAGGTCGGCGTGGAGGCCGAGTGCGGTGATCGTCCGCCAATATTCGCCGCCGACGATCGGCCCGGCTCGCGCAGCACCCGCCCGCCACCAGTCCAGGCCCAACAGCTGCCGATTCGAGGCGGCGAAGAGGAACACGAGCACGGCGCAATAGGCGAGCGCGGCGGTCACCCCTTCGGCAGGCGAACGCACCGGTTGCGGCGTGGCGCGCCGGTTCTCGCGGCCGTATTCGACGAGCTCGCGCCTTGCCCGCAAAGCGTCGGCGGTGTCGACGAACAGCCCGAAGCCGCTCTCCTGCGGGACGAGCCGGCAGCGGATGCCGATGGCGATGAGCGCCAGCGCATCGTCCTCCGCTCCGCCGCGGCTGGCATAACGGCCGATCTCGACCCAGCGTTCATCGAAGGCGTACATCGGCCGACAATTGGGCTCGACCGCCGCCAAGCGCTAGGCCGGAGCGCCTGCGCCGCCCATGATGAGCTCGGCACAACGGCTGCCGAGCATCATCGCCGGCGCGTTCGTGTTGCCCGCATTGATGTTCGGCATGGCCGAGAGATCGCAGACGCGCAGCCTGTCCACGCCGCGGACGCGGAGCCTTGAGTCGAGCACCGCCAAGGGATCGCCGGGCGCTCCCATCCGGCAGGTTCCGCTCGGGTGGTAGTTGGTTTTCACGAAGCGCCGGCAGTGCTGCATGATCGCCTCGTCGCTGAGATCGTGCGGATCGGGAATGGCGACGCGCTCGATCCGCTCCTTGAGCGGGCTCGTCTGGAAGGCACGGAGGAAGAAGCGCTGCCCGTCGATCATGGCGCGCGCATCGTCGGGGTGCTTCAGCAGATTGGGCGAGACCAGCGGCATGTCCGCCGGATCGGCGGAGCGCAAACGGACGAAACCGCGCGACTTCGGCTTCACCACGACGGTGGTGATGGTCAGGCCGTAGGTGTCCTCGACCAGGCCCAGCGTGTCGCGGTCAAGATAGACGATCGGCACGCAAAAAGCCTGGATCGTCGGCTCGGCCTTCGGGTCGGCCGGATTGACGAAGGCGCCGGCTTCGACCCCCGCCGATGTGATCGGCCCCGTGCCGAACAGCTTGAACTGCAGGCCGTTCCAATACATGCGCCAGCCGACGCCCTGCCGGTAATAGCCGTAGGGGCCGCTCGCCATGGAGACGATCGGCACCTCGGGATGGTCGATGAGGTTCTCCCCGATCCCGGGGAGGTCGGCGGCGCAAGCGATGCCGTGCGACCGGAGCTGCTCGGCCGGGCCGATCCCCGACAGCATCAGCAATTGCGGCGTGACCAGCGACCCGGCGGCGACGATGACCTCGCCGTCGGCGAAGACCTGTCGGTCGGTCCCGCTCGCGTCACGGTAGGTCACCCCGACCGCGGCGCCGTTCTCGACGTCGATGCGGCGGACCGATGCGTTCAGCCGGATCGTCAGATTGGGGTTGTCGGCGAGCGGCGCGATGAAGGCGTAGGCGGCGCTGCTCCGCTTGCCGCTCCGATTCATGAACTGGTAGAAGCCGACGCCGCGCTGTTTCGGCCCGTTGAAATCGTGGTTGTAGGGCTCGCCAAGTGCCTGAACGCTCTGCACAAACCAGCGCGAGAGATCGTTGATGTGGCCGGGGTCGGAGACCAGCAGCGGCCCGTCGGCGCCGTGCCGCTCGTCGTGCAGGCGGTTGTTGCCCTCCATGCCGCGGAAATGCGGCAGCACGTCGGCCCAGCGCCAGCCGGGATAGTCGTTGTCGCCGCGCAGCAGCTCGTGCCATTCGTCGTAGTCGGAGGGCCGGCCGCGCATATAGACCTGGGCGTTGACCGACGAGCCGCCGCCCAGGACATGGGCCTGCGGAATGTCGTGGACGCGGCCGTTCAGATGCGCCTGCGGCACCGTCTGGTGGTAGCGCATGTACTTGCTGCCGTTGATCATTTTGAAGATGCCCGGCGGCATGTCGAGGAGCGGGTGGCGGTGCGAATGGCCGGCCTCCAGGAGGAGCACGCGGGCGCCCCCGTCCTTGACCAGGCGGGCGGCCGCCACGCAGCCCGACGAGCCGCCGCCGACGACGATGTAGTCGTAACGCTCCTTCATGGCCTGGCGCGTAACACATTCGTTTCCGCGCGGCATAGAGCGCCGCGCGCGCGCGGCACGCGCGCGGTGGCCGCGCGGCTGCCGCGCGCGGTGTTCGGGTGAGGAAATTCCACTATGGTGCCGTTGCCATTCGGTTTTCCGGAAGAATGCTCGATGCCGAACATCGCCCGAACATGCCATGCTCTAGACCGAGCAAGCGCCGAACCGATCAGAACAGGCCATCCTCGGGCGGCTTGCTCGCCAATGTTCGAGGTGAGGCCGGTTGCGCTCGCGCCAAACACCTTCACATCCTATGATCCCCTCCGATCGTCGCTCAGGATGGCGCGCATGGAATATGTAAAACTCGGCAGGACCGGCCTCGACGTCTCGCGCATCTGCCTCGGCTGCATGACCTACGGCGTGCCGGAGCGCGGCACGCATCCGTGGACGCTCGACGAGGAGGCGAGCCGCCCGCTGATCAGGAAAGCGGTCGAGCAGGGCATTAATTTTTTCGACACCGCCAATTCCTATTCCGACGGCACCAGCGAAGAGATCGTCGGCCGGGCGCTGAAGGATTTTGGGCGGCGCGACGAGCTGGTCATCGCCAGCAAGGTGTTTTTCCCCATGCGCAAGGCGCCGAATATCGGCGGCCTGTCGCGGAAGGCCATCTTCGGCGAGATCGACAACAGCCTCCGCCGCCTCGGCACCGACTATCTCGACCTCTACCAGATCCACCGCTGGGACTATGCGACGCCGATCGAGGAGACGCTGGAAGCGCTGCACGACGTCGTCAAGGCGGGCAAGGCCCGTCATATCGGCGCGTCGTCGATGTTCGCCTGGCAGTTCGCCAAGGCGCTCTACGTCGCCGATCGCCACAACTGGACCCGCTTCGCCACCATGCAGAACCACCTCAACCTCCTCTACCGCGAGGAGGAGCGCGAGATGCTGCCGCTTTGCCTCGCCGAAGGGGTCGGCGTGATCCCGTGGAGCCCGCTGGCGCGCGGCCGCCTCACCCGCGACTGGGACGAGACCAGCAAGCGCTCGGAGACGGACGCGGTCGCAAAGAGCCTCTACGCCGCGACGGCGGAAGCCGACCGCAAGGTGATGGAAAAAGTGGCGGAGATCGCCGCCAAGCGCGGCGTGCCGCGCGCCCAGGTGGCGCTCGCCTGGCTGCTGCAGAAACCCGGCATCACCGCGCCGATCGTCGGCGCCTCGAAGCCGCACCATCTCGACGACGCGGTCGCCGCGCTCGCTCTCCAGCTGGAGGCCGACGAGATCGCCGCGCTGGAGGAGCCTTACGTGCCGCGGCAACCTCAGAATGCTCGATAAGATCTAGCGACTGGTCCACTTCTGGACGAAACGCTGAGTGGTAGTAATCATCCATCGCCTCGCCGACCCTTGTTCTCGGAATGTTCTTACGCCAGATATTCCGGAATGGTCACGACCATCGGCGAAGCGCTTGAGGCGGGCTGGCGGCTGCACATCCGGTGCGCTTGGGGCCGGCGCGAGGGGCTGAGATCCGTTCGAGAGTGCAAGGGTCGGCTCGACGCGGATTTGCCGACGCTGGTCTGGACACGCGGTCGAGACTACCCCATCGCGCGCCTGGAGGGGCGACTGAAGTGTCCCAGCTGCGGCAGCCGCCGCGTCCTGGTGGCGTTCATACCGCCAACCGAGCCGGCGCGAGCGTCAGCGCGAATTTAGTCCTTCCGTCAGTCGCCGGATTGGCCGGCATAGCTCAAACCGCCCATATATCCCCTTGGCGTATGTTGGGGAATCGTGGTGAACGAACGGCATGGCCGTGGACGTCACATTCAACTGGCTGCTCAGTCAGTTTCCTCGGATGTGGGCTTTGATCAGAGAGGCCCCGATTCCATGCGCAATAATCTTTGCGCTGATCTGTCTTGCGGTCTTTGGCTTGCAGGACATCCGCTACCGCGACCGGCTCGAAACACTCTCGACCCGCATCGCCTTGAAGGACGATGAGTTAGAATCTCTGAGGGCACAATTGGCGGGTCGCCGTAGCACTACTCCGGCTACGCCCGAAAGTGCTTCCGGGTTGCAGCGCCACCTTACGAAGGAGCAGAAAGAGTTAATAGCCGATGTTCTAAAGCAAGGAGCGTGGGAGTCAAGCAGTGTGTGGCTGCGCTATGAGAGCGGATGTGAAGAATGCAGGGAATTCGCGAAGGATGTCGCCGATGCTCTCGTTCTTGCAGGCTGGAACGACGAGAGCGGGACAACTCTAGATGAAAAACAGAATCTCACTGGAGTGAAGATAAATGTTCATGATATAGAGGCACCGCCGCAAACTGCTCGACTTTTAGGATCAGCACTTCGGCAAGCGGGCATAGACTACGAGACGGACCCATGGCCTGACTTAACCGTAGACCGGATAGTTTTGTTCATCTATAGGCAAACAAGATAGCGCGTCAGGGTAATTGCCCAAACCTAGGAGAGGCGCGCAAGGATGGAACGCTTGCGCGCTTGGCTATGTGCCGCGGGCACGTAGAGCCAGCACCCTTGACGTAATGTCTCTCGTCGGTTGTAGCTTCCCCATCTACGGCTTGTGGGGGGGCGTTCCGTGGCCGCCTCGATTTTGAACGGATTCCGGTTAAGGCGCGATGGTCGTCCGGGGCTCCGTTCGTCAGATGGGTTCGGGTAGGAATGCCGCGGTTGTCGCAAGAGATATTGGACTGCGCCTTCTTCCTGTATGAGACTAAGAAGGCCGCTGAGAGTGGCGACTCGCCTGTAGGCACCGGATTTATAGTCAGCATCCCTACACCCTGGCCACACAAGTCTCATGCATATGCCGTCACGAATTGGCACGTCGCGATTCGGGACAAAGGTTCTGTTATCGGAATAAATATGCTAAACGGCAAAATAGACGCCATAGAAACCGACCCTACCGAGTGGTTTTGGGACCCCAGAGGCGACGACTTCGCCATCCTGCCCCTCTCCATCCACCAAGGGACCCACCGCTATTCGTTAATTACTGAGCAAATATTCATGACGGAGCAAGATATAGTCGAATACCACATCGGCTTTGGTGACGATGTCTTTATGTTGGGGTTATTTGTCGACCATAACCGAGGTGTGAGGCAGGTTCCTAAGGCACGGTTTGGCAACATTAGTATGATGCCAGATAAGGATGCGCCAATCCTCCAGCCAAATGGACACAAGGGAACAGACTTCGTGATGGACATGCATTCTAGAGCTGGATTTTCTGGCTCTCCTGTATTCATGTACCGCACTTATGGGTCTGACTTCTCATGGGTAAACAAGTCAGAGGAGTTAAAGCGCAATCCTGAACAGTTCCTTCGATCGCCGCCGCTGTTCTGCTTTGCTGGCATCCATTGGGGTCAGTTCCCTGAAAAGTGGGAACTCGTACGAGGTAGCGCGGAGGCGAAGGAAGAGGTAAGGGGAATGAGCGGCATGACCTGTGTAATCCCCGCATGGCGCATTCAAAGCGTACTTAACAGGCCGGAGTTTGTACGAATGAGAAAGCAAGTTGAAGAAGATTTTAGGGCGAAGAATCCTGAGATTCGATTCTTAGCCCGTCGCGGAGTTTGTGCGCCCCGCAGTTGTCGACTCCGCCCCGCCTGCCACCGACGAGAACCCCACTCATCGAGAGGATTTCGAGGGGCTCTTGCGGAAGGCTGCTCGACCTTCTGAGTAGGACGCCATACTCCCGGTTAACGCCGCGTGTTTGACCCTTTGGTTGCAAGGGGTTAGTTTCTCCCACTCCGCTTGAGGTTTGGGAGGCAGGACGTGAGTGCTGGGGAAATAAGCCTTTATTTCGGTCTCAAGAAAGGCAAAAACGCGGACCTAGAGGTCGTTGCCCAAGCGGCCATCGAATGGGTTGAGGCGTTGCGAGCGGCGGCCCTAGAGATCGAGCCAGAAGCTCAGATCAGAGTGGAATTGCTAGATGCCAAGGAAAGCAGCCTTCGGCTAAATGTCATTCTCGATTGGATCGAAGCGCAATTAGCCCGTCTAGACGATGGGTCGAGTAGATATTGGAGACTTAAGAAACTCGCGATTGCGATTGCGATATTTGTCCCCACTGTAGGGTATCCAACCTATGACTTTTATTTTGGTGACCCTCCGGTTGTATCCCTCAGCGAAGAAGATCGGCTGCTCCTCGACGAGCTTATTGAACAAATCAGTGATATTCCAGTCGTTGAAGCACAAAGACGCAAGTTTTTTAGAGTACTAGAACGAGACCCGGTGATTACAAGTGTCGGCGTAGCCGAAGGCCACGACAATCGTCCTGCGATCCTGGTCCCCAGCACGGAATTCGCTGAACGGGGTGGCCTTTGGGATGCCGAGGAAGATGACCAAGAGCGCACCTTACGGCCCGTTCTTGATGTGACGCTGATATCCCCGACGCTGTTGCGCCGGCCGAGAGCTTGGACTTTTCAGCCTGAAGGGCTGCCGGAATTTAGTGCAATAATGAGGGACAAGCGGTTTCTGGCTGCTCTCGAAGAAGACCATGTAAGGGAAAGACTTCGAACTGGCATAAAGATGACAATCCGTCTTGAGGTAAAGGAGAAGAGGGCTGACGGAGATTGGGTGGTAAAACCGCAAGGACGGTCGGTAATTGAGGTTATCTCACCTAAGATCCACTAAGGACCTCCCTTTCGCCCAGCCCTCCAGAAAACGACTATCAGCGCGATCAGGGCTGTCGACGCGATCACGAATGTGACTCCAGGCGATAGCCGCCAAAAACCGAATAAGCACACGAGCGTGGTGAGCGTAATCGCCAGTCCAGAAATCCACTGGCGCTTCGATTCCTCACGGTGTGCCATGGTTCTGCGCAACAATCCCGATGGGCTAAGAGGCAAATCTATCATGGGTTCCTCCGCCCTCCAAAAAGGTGCTTCGGCCGGTTGTTAGCCCCCGTGAGGGCGCGGGCGCCAGCACGCAAGCCGCCACATGCTCCGGACCGCGCTGCGTCAGCTCGACGTCCTCCACCTCGCGGAAGCCGATGCGGACGGCGCGGCCGTCCACCGCCAGCTCTTGAAGCGCCGCCTGCATCGGCGCGGGAACGGCGTCCGAGCGGAGGCTTGCGGCCAGGCGCCCGGCGGATTGCGCGTCGCCGAAGACGAGGTCCGCCGCGAAGGCGCTTCTGCGCTCCACGCCCGTCAGGGTGTCGAACATGCCCTCGCGGCTCTCCAGCCAGCGGACCACGTCGTCGATCTCCCAGCCGCAGATCGGCGTGACCACCGGGCAGCGGGTGTGGAAGCGGCAGCCCTTCGGCGGGCGCGCCGGGTCGGGGACCGAGCCTTCGAGCGTGGGGACGATCCCGGCGCCTTCCGCCAGGTCCGGATCGGCCGCCAGCAGCGCCTCGGTATAGGGGTGCTGCGGCCGCTCGAACATCGTGGCGGTGTCGGCGGCCTCGGCAACCTTGCCGAGATACATGACGACGATCCGGTCGGCCATGTGGCGGACGACGCCGAGATTGTGGGTGATGAACAGGTAGGCGAGGCCGCGCTCCTGCTGCAGGTCGTGCAGGAGGTTGAGGATTTGGGCCTGGACCGAGACGTCGAGCGCGCTGGTCGGCTCGTCGAGGATGATGAGCTCGGGGTTCAGCGCCAGAGCGCGGGCGATGGAGATGCGCTGGCGCTGGCCGCCGGAGAATTGATGCGGGTAGCGGTAGAGGTGCTGCCGGCCCATGCCGACCTGCTCGAGGAGCTCGACGACGCGCTCGGTCACGGCGGCGCCCGAGGCTTCGCGATAGACCTTCAGCGGCCGGCCGACGATGTCGACGACGAGGTGGCGCGGATTGAGCGAGGCGAACGAATCCTGGAACACGACCTGGCAATTGCGGCGGAAGCGCCGCCAGGCCGGCCCGCGGATGCGGTCGATGCGGTAGAGCGCCTCCAGCTCGGCCAGCCGGCGCCGCTCGGGCTCGCCGCGGCTTGCTTCTGACGTGGCGAAGATGCGGTCCAGATCGTCCCTTGCCGACTGCGGCAGGCCGAAATAGACGGCGCCGCCGGTCGGGTCGGTCAAGCCGCTGACGCAGCGGCCCAACGTCGTCTTGCCGCAGCCGCTTTCGCCGACGAGGCCAAGGGTCTCGCCGCGGCTTATGTCGAAGCTCACCCCGTCGACGGCGCGCACCTGCCCGACGACGCGGCGGAGCGCGCCTTCCTTGATCGGAAAGTGCTTTTGCAGCCCGCGCACGCTGAGCACGAGGTCGGCGGGGGAGGCGGCGCTCTGCACCGCGATGCGCCCGGCTGCCGGGATCATCGCGTCCTCCGCGCGTAGGAGGGCCGTTCTCCTCCGTCGCCTTGCGGCGCATGGTGGATGAAGCAGGCCGTGCCATGCTCGCCGGCAACGGCCGCGAACAAGGGATCGATGCGCGAGCACATCGCGACTTCGTGCGGGCAGCGCCCGACGAAGCGGCACGAGGGCGGCGGCTCGACCAGCTCAGGAACGGTGCCTTCGATCGCCGCCAGCCGCCCGCGCGCCGTGCCGGCGGCGGGGATCGCGGCGAGCAGCCCGCGCGTATAGGGATGCAGCGGGTCGGCGAACAGCTGCTGCGTGGCGCCCATCTCGACGATCCGCCCGGCATACATGACCGCCACCCTGTCGCATGTCCGCCGCACCAGCGAGAGGTCGTGGCTGATGTAGAGGACGGCGGTCCGGCGCCGCTGCTGCAGCTCGCGGATCAGCTCGAGGATGCGCGCCTGCACGGTGACGTCGAGCGCGGTGGTCGGCTCGTCGGCGATCAGGAGGTCGGGGTTGCAGGCAAGCGCCTGGGCGATCATGACGCGCTGCTTCATGCCGCCGGAGAGCTCGTGCGGGTAGCGCTCCATCACCTTTCGCGGGATTGGGGATCTGCGTCTCGGCCAGCGCCTCGGCGACCATGGCGTCGACGGCCGCCTCGATGCGGTTGCGGCGCGCCCGCAGCGGCGGCAGAGCGAGCAGCATGCGCTCCAGCCCGCGCGAGCGCTGCCCGGCGTGGCGCCGCAGGAGGTGAGCGCCGGGATCGGCGCCGGTCCCCTTCACGCCGGCGGCGTCGAGGATGTCGGCGGTGCGATGCTGGAAAAACACCTCGCCGACCTGGGCGCGGATCGACAAGGCCGGGTTGAGCGCCTTGCCGGGATCCTGGAAAATCATGGCGATGCGGTTGCCGCGAATGGCGCGCATGCGCGCATCGGAGATGGCGAGGAGATCGAGCGTTTCCTCGCCGGTGCCGCCGCAGTTGCGGCAGCCCGAGCCGGAACAGTCGGGACAGGTTTTGGGGATGCGGCCGCTCCCCTCGCAGCGGGCGCAGCCGCTGCCCTCGCAATCGGGGCAAAGGCCGCGCGGCCGGAACATGATCGAGCCGCCGGCCATGATGCCGGGCGGCTGCGGCACCAGGCGCAGGAACGAGCGCGCGGTGACGCTCTTGCCGCAGCCGGTTTCGCCGACGAGGCCCATGGTCTCGCCGTCGCGGATGTCGAAGCCGATGCCGTCCACGGCATGCACGATGCCGCGCTTGGAGCGGAAGTGGACTTTCAGGCCGGCGACGGCGCCGATCACCGCAGGCGCGCGGAGCGCCGCCTGTTGTGGGGCAGGGGACGTCAGCATCAGCGCGCCGTCTCGGTCCGCGGGTCGAGGACGTCGCGGAGGCCGTCGCCGACCAGGTTGAAGGCGAGCGCCCAGAGGAACACCATCAGGCCCGGGAAGGTGGAGGCCCACCACCTTCCGGCGGAGATCCCCGCCTGGCCTTCGGACACGAGCACGCCCCACTCGGCTATGCCGGCCTCCGACAGGCCGATGAACGACAAAGTGGCGCCGACCAGCACGACATGGCCGAGGTCCAGCGTGCGCCTGGACCATGACCGGCGTGATGGCGTTGGGCAGGATGTCCTTGAGGTAGATGCGGAGCCTGGAATCGCCGATGACGCGGGCCGCGTCGACATAGTCGTTCTGCTTCACCCGGATGATCTGGGCGCGCATGATGCGCGCATATTTGACCCAGAACACGACGGCGAGCGCCAGGATGATGTTGCCGAAGGAGGGGCCGAGCACCGCGGCGATGGCCAGCGCGAAGATCAGCTCGGGGATCGACAGGAAGACGTCGACAAGCCGCATCAGCAGCTCGTCGACGCGGCCGCCCAGGAAACCGGCGACGCTGCCGACGATGACGCCGATGGTGACGGCGATGCTGACCACGATCAGCGACAGATAGAGCGAGGTCCTGGCGCCCCAGATGACGCCGTAGAGGACGTCGCCGCCGTTGTTCGTCGTGCCGAGGAAATGGCCGGGCGTGCCCGGCGGCTTTCGCGGCGAGCCCCAATCGCGCGGCATCTGGTAGGGGTCGGGCGAATTCGGCTCGGTGATGACCGGCGCAAGGAGCGCCATGCCGATCATCAGGACGATGATGACGATGCCGACGACGGTGGTCGGATTGGAGAGGACGCTCGCGGTCAGCTCCCAGCCGCGCTGCATGCGCACCCGCCAGGCGGATTCGCGGACCTGCGGGAGCCTGAGAGCGGGGCTCGGGAGGTCGGCCAATCCTAGCCTCCCAGCACGACGCGGCGGTCGAGATAGGCGTAGATCACGTCGACCACGAGGTTCACCAGGAGGAACAGCACGCTGGTGAACATCACATAGGCCATGATGGTCGCCTGGTCGCCGCGCAGCACCGAATCGGCCATCCAGCGGCCGAGGCCGGGCCAGCGGAAGATGATCTCCGCGACGACGGTGCCCTGCAGGAGAAAGCCGAAGGTGAGGCCGATCACCGTCACGGTGGGGATCAGCGCGTTTCGCCGGGCATGGCGGCGCAGCACGAGCCGCTCCGGCAGGCCCTTGGCGCGCGCCGCCTCGACGTAATCCTCCTGCAGCTCCTCCACCAGGGAGGACCGCATCATGCGCGAGATGATGGCGGTGGCGCCGTAGCCGAGCGCGATGGCGGGCAGGACAAGGTGCCAGATCGCATCCCGGAACGCCCGAAAACTGCCGTTGAGGATGGCGTCGAGCGTGTAGAGGCCGGTCGGGTGGGAGATGCTGGCGAAGATGGTGGGATCGCTGCGGCCGATCGGGAACCAGCTCAATTCCACCCAGAAGACGATGAGCAGCAGGATGGCGAACCAGAAGAGCGGCATGCTGGCGCCGCTGATCGAGACGATGCGGATGATGTGGTCCGGCAGGCGGTTGCGCCGCGCGCCTGCATAGGTGCCGAGCGCGATGCCCAGGGTGACGGCGACCAGGCCGGCCGCCACCGCCAGCTCCAGCGTGGCGGCGAGCTTGTTGGGAAACACCTCGGTCACGGGGGCGGCCGCGACGCCCGACCAGCCGAGGTCGCCGCTCAGCACGCCGCGCGCCCAGTAGAAATACTGCACCGGCAGCGGGTCGTTGAGGTGGAACCGCTCCTCGATTTGCGCCACCTCCTCCGGCCCCATTTCGTGGGACAGGTAGATGCCGATCGGCGAGCCGCCGACCCGCGTCAGCACGAACACCACGATCGAGGTCCCGACGATCAGGATCGGCAGCACCATCAGCCGCCGCAGGATGTAGTCACGGATCTGCATGCGCGTTTGTCGTCAGCCAGCTGCGGAATGCGACGCGTGCGCCCATCGAACGGGCGCACGCGGAGAGCTCAGGCGTATCTTACTTGTTGAGGAGCGCGAACTTGAAGCTCGGGCGCGGCCAGAGCGGCTGCATGGAAAAATTCTGCACCCAATCGCGGTGCGCCATGGCGACGCCCTCCTGCGCGGTGATGATCCACATGGGGTCGTCGAACAGCATCCTCTGCAGCTCCGCATAGGTGGCGGCGCGCTTCGCCGGATCGAGCTCGACGCCGGCGGAGTCGATCATCTCGGCGATCTTGGCCGGATCCTTGTAGCCTTTGGCGAAGCCGTGCACCCGGCCCCAGTCGCCTTCCGGATGGACGTAGGTGAACAGGTAGGTGTGCGGGTCGGCAGCGGGATCGGCGTTCTTCGACCACATGGCGTATTCGATCGGATCCTGCGCATGCGCCTCGTCGAACACGGATTCGGCGACCGACAGGACGTTGACCTGGAATTTCGGATTGAGCTTCGCCAAAGAATCCTTGAGCACGAGTGCCTGGGCGGCGAAGAGGTTCGCCTCCTCGGTGATCAGCGAGACGGTGAAGCCCTTGTCCCAATAGCCGGTTTCGCGGAACAGCTGCTCGGCCTTGGCGAGGTCCTGCTTGCCATAGACGGGGGCTTCCGGGTCGTAGCCAAAAATGCCCTGCGGGATGAAATGCGGGTTGAACTCGCCGAAACCCGACAGCGGCCCGTTCAGGAACGCCTCGTAATCGAAGGCGTAGTTGAACGCCTGGCGGATGCGCGGATCGTGGAAGAAGTCGGTGGGGATGGTGTCCTCCGGCGGCAAGGAGCCTTCCGGGATGTTCAGGTTGAAGGCGATGATCAGCGGCTCCAGGAGCAGCCCCTCCTGGTAGAGCGTGACGCCTTCGGCGCCCTCGATGTCGGCGACGAAGGAGGCATCCGTCTCGATGATGTCGAACTCGCCGGCGCGCAGGCCGAGCACCCGCACGTCGGGATCGGAGCCGATCTCGATGCGGACGTCGAGGTTGGCCTTCTGCCCCCAGTAATCGTCATAGACCTCCAGCTGGATGTTTTCGCCGCGGTTCCAGGCAACGAATTTGTACGGCCCGGTGCCGACCATGTTGGTGGCCATGAACGGATTGGGCTGGCCGGCCTGGACGCCGCCATTGGCCTCCACGGCCTCCTGGCTGACGATCGACGAGACCATCGCAACCACCGTGCCGTTGAGGAAGCTGGCGCTCCGCTGCTTCAGCGTGACCTGGAAAGTTTTGTCGTCGATGACCTTGGTCTCGGCGACGACGTCCTTCAGCGTGTTGGCGGCGCCTTCCGGGAGATCCATGGTCATGGCCCGGTCCCAGGAGAATTTCACGTCGTCGGCGGTAAGCGGGCTGCCGTCGTGGAATTTTACCCCCTCGCGGATGGGGAACGTGTAGGTCAGCCCGTCGGCGGAGATCAGGTTGTTCTCCAGGCTCGGCACTTCGGTGGCGAGCGCCGGCACCAGATCGGGGCCGCTCGGGCCGAATTCCAAGAGCCGCTCGTAGACCTGCAGGATGACGGTCTCGCCGCCTTCGCCGGGCTCGACCTGCGCCGGGTCGAGCGTCGTCGGCTCATCGTCGGCGGCGTGGACGAGAACGCCGGGATTCTGCTGGGCGTAGCTCGGCAGGCTTGCCGCCAGCGCAAGCGCCAGCACCGGTGCCGCCAGCAGCGGCGCCACACTCCAATGACGGCTTAAAATGTTCATCGGCGTTCTCTCCCATTAGTCGACGCGGCCCTTTTGGGCTTCGTAGCTGCAATCGATTGCATTCCGCGGGGCGACGATAAACGGCTAGCTCCGGCGCTGTCCATCGCTGTCTGCTGAATCGTCCCAGACCTGTCCAATATTTCATGCGCCGCGAATGCCGGACGGGCTGAGCCGGGGATCCCTTGGCCTTGTTGACAGCCAACCGGCGCGGCTGAATAACCGTGCAAACGTTCGCATGTGCGAGCCAGAGGGGGAGCTCATCCGATGAACGACGCCGCACGACCGGCCCCGCCGTCCCGCTCCTGGGAGGACATCCGCACCCGCCTCGATCACGGCCCGACCTTCAACGCGATGCGCGGCACGCCCTATTACCGCGAAGCCGTGTACGAGCAGTTTTCGCGGGCGGAATACGAGCGCCGTTTCGCGGCTCTGCGGGCGAAGATGCGCGAGCTCGGCCTCGACGTGGCGATCTGCCCCGGCGGGCCCAGCCACTGGAGCTTTGGCGGCGGAATGCTCTGGCTCTCCGGCCATTGGGAATGGCACGCGCTGGCCGCTTATGTGGTGTTCCCGCTGGAGGGCGAGCCGACGCTGATCTACGCCATGGGCGGCACCCATATCGAGGCGACGCGGCGCGCCACGGCCGCCGCCATCTCGGATGTGCGCTCCAGCCGCAACGGCCGCTACGCCGAGGTGATGGTCGAGCGCCTCAAGGAGCTCGGCCTGCAGCGCGGCCGCATCGGTCTTTTGGAGATCGACAGCCGGCACAAGGACTATTTGCCGGTCAACCAGTACAACGATTTGAAGGCCGGCCTGCCCGACGCGGAGATCGTCTTCACCCGCGGCATCATGCACGAGCTCCTGTCGGTCCACAGCGAGGAGGAGCTCGACTGCATCCGCCATGCCGGCACGCTCTGCACCGACGCCATGCAGGCGATCGCCGAGCGGGCCCGGCCCGGCGCCGCCGAATACGAGCTCAGAGCCGCGGCGGGAGCCGCCATCCTGGAGGGCGGCGGCGACATCGATTTTTTGATCATCGGCTCAACCCCGATGAGCGACCCGGCGCAGGTTTTCGGCAATCCGCGCCCGTCCCGCCGCAAGCTGGCGGACGGCGACATCATCCTGATGGAGCTTGCCGCCGGCTATCGCGGCTATTCCGCCCAGATCGGCCAGCCGATCTGCCTCGGCGAGCCGCCCAAGGATGTGCGGCGCTTCTGGGACGAGATCGCCAGGCCGGGCTACGAGCGGATGATCGCCGAGATCCGCCCCGGCAATCCGGTCGACCGGCTGCGCATCGCCGGAGAATTTTTTCGCGAGAAGGGGGTGCAGTCGCGGCCGATCCACTGCCACGGCATCGATTTCGTCTCCGATGCGCCGCACGTCTACCAGGACCACATCAGCGTCGAGCCGTTCGAGGAGATCATGAAGCCCGGCATGGTCATCATGGCGGAGCCCAATCCGATCACCGCCGACGGCATGCTCGGCATGTTCGTCGGGCACACTTTCATCGTCACCGAGAGCGGGTATGAATGCGTCGACGACTGGCCGCTGGAGCTGACGATCGCCGGGGCCTGACCGGCGCATGAGCGACGATCCGAATGTGCGCGCGGCGATCGCCCATTGGGCGCCGCGCTTCATCGCCAACGGCGTCGACTACAACGATTTCGTCGCGACCACCGCGCGGGTGGCGCATTGGCGCGACTGGAGCGCCGAATGGTCGAGGACGGCGGCGAAGCACGAGAAGCTGGCGCGCGAGGCGGAAGCGCGTGGCAGCCCGGTCTCGGCGGTGGAGGCTTATGTCCGCGCCGCCATCTGCCACCATTTCGGAAAGTTCGTCTTCTTCGACAACATGGAGCAATACCGGCGCGCCGGCGAGGCGACCGTCCTGAACTACCGCAAGGCCCTGGATCGGCTGCAGCCGCCGGCGGAGCGCGTGCTCATCCCGTTCGGCGGGGTCGAGCTGCCGGGCTATCTGCGCAAGCCCGCGCGCGTCGAACGCCCGCCGGTCGCGCTGATCGTCTGCGGGCTGGATTCGGTGAAGGAGGAGATGAACACTTTTGAGCCGCTCTTCCACAGGAACGGCCTGGCGACGCTCGCCTTCGACGGGCCGGGTCAGGGCGAGTCCGAGGCGCTGCCGATCGAGCCGCGCTTCGAGGCGGTGGTCGCTTCCGTCCTCGACTGGCTCGCCGGCCGGCGCGACGTCGACGGCAACCGCGCCGCGGCCGTCGGCATCAGTCTCGGCGGCTATTACGTCGCCCGCGCCGCCGCCTATGAGAGGCGGCTCGTCTGCGCCGCCTCGGTCGGCGGGCCCTACGATCTCGGCGAGATTTTTGCGACCATGCCGCTGATCTCCCGCCAGGCCATCCAGATCCGCACGCATTCGCCCGACATGGCGACGGCGCACGAGCGGGCCAAGGCGCTCAGCATGGCCGGTTCGGCGGAGCGGATCGACGTGCCGTTCATGACGATCTTCGGCAGCGAAGACCGGCTGATCCCGCTCGCCCACGCCGAGCGCCTCCATGCCGAAATTCCGCATCCGGACAAGCGGCTCGTGGTGCTGCAGGGGGGCAACCACGTCTGCAACAACATGCCCTATGCATGGCGGCCGCTGGTGGCCGACTGGATGACCGCCCGGCTGCGGCGCGAGCGTCCGTAAGCTCGCGAGCGCCGGGAACATGGCACAGCGTTGCCGGCGATCGGTTCCTCACCCGCGAAGCGGGGGAGGGGGACCGCCGAAGGCGGTGGAGGGGGCAGATGCGGGTCACGGCGCTCGTGTCCGCCCCCTCCACCATGCTGCGCATGGTCCCCCTCCCCCGTCGCTCCGCGACGGAGGAGGAACCACGCCCCACTAGGAACGCGCGTCGGTGCCCGGCCCCGGGCGTGGGGCGCGCGTGGATTCGCGGAGGATCAGCTCGACCGGCAGCACGATGTGGCTCGGCCGGCGCAGCTCGACCGGCGTGCCGATCGCCTGCATCAGCAGCTCGGCGGCCTCGAAGCCGGCCCGGTATTGCTCGATGCGGATGGTGGTCAGGGCCGGCGAAAGGCGGTCGGCCATCGGCATGTCGTTATAGCCGGTCACCGACACGTCCTCGGGGCAGCTCAGCGCATGCCGCCGCAGTGCGGAAATCGCGCCGATGGCCAGCCGGTCGTTGGAACAGACGATCGCGGTGAAAGCTCGCCCGCCGGCGAGCAGCGCTTCCGTGCAGCGCTCGCCTTCGGCCTCGTTGAAAGTCTGGGCGAAGGCGACGAGCCCGCCGTCGCGGTTCAGCCCAAGCGCGTCGCGGTGCTGCCGGAAGGCGCGGTAACGCGCCTCGCCGGTGGACAGGTGCTGCGGGCCGGCGATGTTGGCCACGTCGCGATGCCCGAGCGAGGCGAGGTGCGTGAGGATGCGGCGCATCCCTTCGTTCTCGTCATGCACGACGGAGGAGACGTTGGGGTCGTTCAGCTGGCGGTTGACGGTGACGATCGGCAGGCCCTCCTGGGCCATCCGGATGACGGCCTTGTCCTCCCGTTCCACGCTCGCCAGGATCAACCCGTCGACGCCGCGCGCCCGCAACGTCGCGGCGATGCTTTCCTCGCGGCGGATGTCGCTGTCGGAATTGGCGATGATGGCGAGGTAGCCATGCGCCGCCATCGCGTCCTCCACGCCGCGGATGATCGGCGGAAAGATCGGATTGGTGATGTCCGGCAGGACGACGCCGACGGTGCGGGTGCGGTTGGTCTTCAGCGAATAGGCGGCGGCGTTCTGGCGGTAGTCGAGCCGCTCGCTCGCCTGCCTGATCTGGTCGGCGACTTCCGGCGTGATCAGATGGCGGGTTTTCGGGTCGAGCGCCCGCGACACCGTCGAGACGTGCACGCCGACAGCCTCCGCGACATCCTTGAGCGTGACGCGTCTTCTCATGCCGACCCGATTCGCAGCTCCTCGCATCGTAGCGCGTGCAGGCGTTTGCCGACAGGCAGAAGCCGCTCAGGCCGCGCGGCGCCCTCGCCCGGAAAACGTCATAGACGGCGCGACTTCGATTGACTCGGCTTCGCCGGATGCTCTAGCTGCAAACGATTGCACCAAAGATGCGCGCCGGCAAGATCGGGGCCGTTCGCAAGGAGGCGTCCGTCATGGACACCAAGGTTCCGCAGACGCGGAAGATCGACGGCGAGTTCGATCGCAGGGCGCTGGATCCGAACTGGACCTGGGACCGCCGCATACCCGCTCCCGGGCACATGTCGGTCGATTTCGAGCGGCGCGTGGAGTTCGACCGGCTGCGCGCCTACCGGCTCGGCCGCGCCCGCCAGGCGCTGAAGAATTCGCAGTGCGGCGCGCTGTTGCTCTTCGACGTCAACAACATCCGCTACGTGAGCGCCACCAAGATCGGCGAATGGGAGCGCGACAAGCTCTGCCGCTTCGCCCTCCTGGCCGGCGACGAAGAGCCGATCGTCTGGGATTTCGGCTCGGCCGCCGTGCATCACCGGCTCTACAGCGACTGGCTGCTGCCGGAGAATTGCCGGGCCGGCATGCTCGGCATGCGCGGCACCGTGCCGCCGTCAGTCGGGCTCATGAAGAGCCACGCCGAGGAGATCATGGGCCTGCTGCGCCAGGCCGGCGTGGCGGACATGCCGGTCGGGGTCGATCTCGCCGAGACGGCCATGTTCTTCGAGCTGCAGAAGGCGGGCATGAAGGTCGTCGACGGCCAGCAGGTCATGCTGGACGCGCGCGAGATCAAGAACCAGGACGAGATCGTCCTCCTCAACCAGGCGGCGTCGATGGTCGATGGCGTCTACCACATGATCTACGAGGAGCTTAAGCCCGGGGTCCGCGAGAGCACGATCGTCGCGCTCGCCAACAAGATGCTCTACGAAATGGGCTCCGACGACGTGGAGGCGATCAACGCCATCTCCGGCGAGCGCTGCAACCCGCATCCGCACAATTTCACCGACCGGATCGTGCGGCCGGGCGACCAGGCCTTCTTCGACATCCTGCAGTCCTACCAGGGCTATCGCACCTGCTACTACCGGACCTTCAACATCGGCCGGGCGACGCCGGTGCAGAACGACGCCTATAAGAAAGCGCGCGAGTGGCTGGACGATGCGATCGCGCTGATCAAGCCGGGAGTGTCGACCGACACGGTCGCAAAGGTCTGGCCGAAGGCGGAAGAGTTCGGCTTCCCCAGCGAGATGGCCGCCTTCGGCCTGCAATTCGGCCACGGGCTGGGGCTGGCGCTGCACGAGCGGCCGATCATCTCGCGGCTGGTCAGCCTGGAGAACCCGATGGAGATCAAGACCGGCATGGTCTTCGCGCTGGAGACCTATTGCCCGCCAAGGACGGCTATTCGGCCGCCCGCATCGAGGAAGAGGTGGTGGTCACCGACAAGGGCGCGCAGGTGATCAGCCTTTTCCCGGCCGAAGAGCTGCCGATCGCCAACCGTTATTGAAGAACGTAGCCCGCATGGAGCGAAGCGCAATGCGGGGCTTTGAGCAATATCCCGGATTTCGCTTCGCTTCATCCGGGCTACGAGGACTGCGATGAACGTCGGCGTTACACCTCCCCCAGCCCCGCCCCGAAAGGGGGAGGGGAGTCCGCTGCCGAACGACGACATCGGCCAGGACACGCGGCTGGAGCTGTGGCGGCTGCAGGTGGAGATCCGCGACTTCGAGAAGCGGGCCTTCGACCTCTTCCTGCAGAACCTGGTGAAGGGAACCAGCCACCTGTCGCTCGGCCAGGAGGCGATCGCCGCCGGCTTCGCCGTCGCCATGCAGCCGGGCGACCTCTCCTTCTGCACCTATCGCGGCCACGCCCATACGCTGGCGCGCGGCGCGCCCATGGAGAAGGTGCTCGGCGAGCTCATGCAGCGCGACAACGGCCTCATGCGCGGCAAGGGCGGCTCCATGCACCTCACCTCGGTCGAGCACGGCGTGATGGGCTCCTACGCCATCATCGGCGCGCATCTCTGCATCGCCAACGGCGCGGCGTGGCGGGCGCAGTACCTGGGCCAAAGCGACGTCTCGGTCTGCTTCTTCGGCGACGGCACCACCAATATCGGCGCCTTCCACGAGGCGCTGACGCTTGCCGCGGTGTGGAAGCTGCCCGTCGTCTTCGTCTGCGAGAACAATCTTTATATGGAATACACGCCGATCGGCGACGTGACGCCGGTCGAGCACCCCGCCGCCGACCGCGCCAGCGCCTACGGCCTGGAGCGCATCGTCGTGGACGGCAATGACGCCGACGTTGTCTACCGCACTGCGCTCGACGCCTTCGCCAAGGCGCGCGCAAGCGGCGGGCCGACGCTGATCGAGTGCATGACCTACCGCCACTCCGGCCACTCTCGGGCCGACCCCGCGAAATACCGCCCCGAAGGCGAGCTGGAGCGCTGGCTGGAGCGCGATCCGATCAAGATCTACCGGCAGCGGCTGAAGGATTTCGGCATCGCGGACGAGCAGGTCGCCGCGATCGAGAAGCGGTCGATGATTAAGCTCGCGGCGGCCACGGATGCCTGCAAGGCGGCGCCGTCGCCGCCGGCGGAGATTCTCACGACGGACGTCTATGCCGACGGGGGCTGGGCATGGCGGAACTGACCTATCGCGACGCGGTGGCCCGTGGCATCGCCCAGGAGATGGAGCGCGACGAGCGCGTCGTCTTTCTGGGCGAGGACGTCGGCAAGCCCGGCGGCGTGTTCAAGGCGACCGTCGGCCTCTACGAAAAGTTCGGGCCGAAGCGCGTCCGCGACACGCCGATCTCCGAGCAGGCGATCCTCGGCGCCGCCATGGGTGCGGCGATGACGGGCTTGAGGCCGATCGCCGAGATCATGTTCTCCGATTTCCTTGCCGTCTGCTTCGATTTCATCGCCAACGAATTTCCCAAGACCCGCTACATGACCAACGGCCAGGTCGGCTGCCCGCTGGTGGTGCGGACCGGCAACGGCGCGGGATCGCGCTTCGGCGCGCAGCATTCGCAGTCGGTGGAAAACTGGGCGATGATGATTCCCGGGCTGAAGGTGGTGGCGCCATCGACGCCCGCCGACGTGATCGGGCTGATGGCCGCGGCGGTGCGCGACGAGAACCCGGTGATCATGTTCGAGCACAAGTCGCTCTATGCCGCGAAGGGGGAGGTACCGGACGGCGAGATCATCGACACGCTCGGCACGGCCAAGGTGCTCCGTCCCGGCTCCGACGCGACGATCCTGGCGCTGGCGCTGATGGTGCCGCGGGCGCTTGTCGCCGCCGAGCGCCTCAAGGCGGAGCACGGCATCGACGCGGAGGTCATCGACGTGCGCTCGCTGGTGCCGCTCGACACCCAGACGATCCTCGGCTCGATCGCCAAGACCGGCCGGCTCTACACCGTGGAGGAAAATCCGCGGCTCTGCGGCTGGGGGGCGGAGATCGCCTCCATCGCCGCAGACGAGGCCTTCTACGACCTCGACGGGCCGATCGTGCGGATCACCACGCCGCACATCCCGCTGCCGGCCGCCGACAATCTGGAGGACATCGCCCTGCCGACGGCGGACCGGATCGTCGAAAAAATCAGCCGCACGATGAACTGAACGATGGCGCTCCCATGAAGCACGATCCCATCCTCGACGTTCCGACCCGGCTCTACATCGGCGGCGAATGGCGCGACGCCTCTGACGCCGGCGAGTTCGAGGTGCAGAACCCGGCGACCGGCGAGCTGCTTGCCAACGTCGCCAACGGCACACCCGAGGATGCGATCGCCGCCGTCGGCGCGGCTTCGGCGGCGTTCGCAGGCTGGGCCGCGTCCAAGCCGCGCGAGCGCGCCGAGATCCTGCGCAAAGCCTACGAGCTGATCGTCGCCGACAAGGAGCGCTTCGCCCGGCTCATCACGCTGGAGAACGGCAAGGCGCTGCCCGATTCGCGCGGCGAGATCCTCTACGCCGCAGAATTCTTCCGCTGGTTCGCCGAGGAGGCGGTGCGGAACCGCGGCGAGGTGATGCGGGCCCCGGCGAGCGGCGCCCGCATCGTCGCCCACGGCAAGCCCGCCGGCGTGGCGGTGCTGATCACGCCGTGGAATTTCCCGGCCGCCATGGGCACACGGAAGATCGCGCCGGCGCTTGCCGCCGGCTGCAGCGTGGTGATCAAGCCGGCCTCCGACACGCCGCTGACAATGCTTGCTTTGATGCCGATCCTGGAAGCGGCGGGCGTGCCGAAGGGCGTCGTGAACGTGCTGCCGTCGCGCCGCTCCGGAGCGGTCGCCGACGCCATGCTGCACGACCCGCGCGTCCGCGTCGTCTCCTTCACCGGCTCCACCGAGGTCGGCCGAAAACTCCTGCATGCGGCGGCCGACAACATCGTCACGCCGGCGATGGAGCTCGGCGGCAACGCGCCCTTCATCGTGCTGGAGGACGCCGACGTCGACGCCGCGGTGGGCGGCGCGCTTCTCGCAAAAATGCGGAACATCGGCTCCGCCTGCACGGCCGCCAATCGCTTCTACGTGCACGACCGGGTGCATGACGAATTCGCCGGCAAGCTGGCGGAGCGCATGGCCGCCATGAAGGTCGGCTATGGCCTGGACGAGGGTGTCGAGGTCGGCTCTTTGGTGAACGCCGACACTCGGAACAAGGTGGTGGAGCTGGTCAATGACGCGGTCACGAAGGGCGCCCGCGTCCTCACCGGCGGACAGCTGCCGAACGGCCCCGGCTACTTCTATCCGCCGACCGTCCTGGTCGACGTCCCCGACCAGGCCCAGTGCTTCCACGAGGAGATTTTTGGACCGGTCGCCGCCCTCCAGCGCTTTGACGACGATGAGGCGGTGATCGCCAAGGCCAACGACACCGAATACGGCCTCATCGCCTATCTCTTCACCCGCGACGTCCAGAAGGGCCTCAAAATCTCCGAGCGGCTCGATTTCGGCATGATCGGCCTCAACCGCGGCCTCGTCTCCGATCCGGCGGCGCCGTTCGGCGGCATGAAGCAGTCGGGCATCGGCCGCGAAGGCGGGCACGAGGGGCTCACTGAGTTTCTCGAGACGCAATACGTCTCGGTCGAATGGTGAGGTGGGGCGGATGAACGTCGTGATGCCGCAGCTCGGCGAAACGGTCGCCGAGGGCAAGGTGTCGGCCTGGTTCAAGGCGCCGGGCGACCCGGTCGCGGTCGGCGAGAACCTTTTCGAGATCGAGACGGACAAGGTCACGATGGAGGTGCAGGCGCTCACCTCCGGAATCCTCTCCGAAATCCGCGTCGAGCAGGGCGCCACGGTGCCGGTCGGGGCGGTGGTGGCGGTGATCGGCGAGACGGGCGCCGTGGCGGTCACCGGCGCACCCGACGACGCGCCGGGGAAGCTCGCCGCGCCATCCCCCTCCCCCTTGCGGGAAGGGGCTAGGGGAGGGGTCGCGCCGTCGCTTGGAGGCAACGGCGCGAGAGCGCCTTTCCAGATCGCGCCTTTCGCCGAGACCAACACGCCGACCGAAAACTACGGCAAGGCCGATGGCCCGCTTGGGGTGAAGATCACCCCGCTCGCGCGCCGGCTCATCGCGCAGAACGGCATGGATCTCGCCCGCCTAGCTCAAGCCGCCGAAGCGAGGGGCGCCTGGCGAATTGGGAAGGCGGAAGTCGAAGCCGCGCTCCGTCAACGGGCGCCGAGCTACCCCGCCCCCAGCCCCTCCCCACCCAACTCGGGTGTTCCCGAGTTGGGGTCCAAAGTGGCGAAGTCGGAAACATCCGACTTCGCGTGGGGAGGGGAGCGCGTGGCGCCCGGCGCAACCGTTTCGTTCAACAGGATCCGCCGGCAGACCGGCGAGCGCCTGCAGGATTCGTGGCGCAACGTGCCGCACGTCTTCCAGGCGGTCGAGGTGGATTTCGCCGCGGTCGACCGGGCCCGGCTTGCCCACAAGGACGGCTTCAGAACCCGCCACGGCGTGGCGCTCACCTATCTGCCGTTCATCGCCCGGGCCTTGTGCATCGCCATCGCCGACTTTCCGCTGGTGAACGCCAGGCTGGAGGGCGGCGGGCTTGCCGTCGCGCGCCACATTCATCTCGGCATCGCCGTCGACCTGTCGCATGAGGGGCTCGTCGTGCCGGTGGTCCGCGACGCCGGCGAGCTGACGCTCGCGGGCCTCGCCAAAGCCATCGCGCGCCAGGTGGAGAAGGCGCGCGCCGGCAAGCTCACCCCCGACGATTCTTCAGGCGGCACCTATACGATCTCCAACAACGGC
Organism: uncultured Alphaproteobacteria bacterium; assembly: GCA_963846475.1. Classification (GTDB taxonomy): domain Bacteria; phylum Pseudomonadota; class Alphaproteobacteria; order Rhizobiales; family Afifellaceae; genus DASWJZ01. Next base: position 3,410,068 of record CAWJVZ010000004.1, read on the forward strand.
GCCTTCGGGACGCTGTTCACCGCGCCGATCGTCAATCCGCCGCAGGTCGCCATCCTCTCCACCGACGCGGTGCGCAAGAAGCCCGTCGTGGTGGAAAGCGCCGACTGCGATTCGATCGCCATCCGTCCGGTCGGCGTGGTGGCGCAGAGCTTTGACCACCGCGCCTTCGACGGCGCCTATTCCGCCGCCTTCCTGGCGCGGCTGAAGGACATTCTAGAGACGCGGGACTGGGCCGGCGAGCTGGCCTGAGACGAACACGAGCGCCGAGCGCCGAAGCGCCGCATTGGCCGAAAACAGGAGAGGGGCGAGATGCAGGAGAACAAGCACCGGATCGGCTGGATCGGCATGGGCCGCATGGGCTTTCCAATGGCCGAGCGGCTGGTCAAGGGCGGCCACGGCGTCAGCGTGTGGAATCGGACGAAAGCCAAGGCCGAGCCGCTGGCCGCCCAGGGCGCCCGGCTGGTCGACCGCCCGGCCGACCTCGCCGACGCGGACATCCTCTTCACCATGGTGTCGACCGGCGACGACCTGGAGAACGTCTATTTCGGCCCGGAGGGGGTCATCAACGGCCGCGGCGCGCCGATCCCGCGCATCCTGGTCGACTGCTCCTCGATCGGCGTGGAGAAATCCGAGGAGCTGCGCGGCCGCGTCGTTGCGCTCGGCTCGCAATTCCTCTCCGCGCCCGTCTCCGGCAACGGCAAATGCGTCAAGGCGGGCAAGCTCTCCTGCGTCGTGTCCGGCCCGGAGAGCACCTTCGAGGTGGTGAAGCCGTATCTGGAGACGATCGCCCCGCACGGCGTCGCCTATGTCGGCGAAGGCGAGCTCGCGCGCATCTGCAAGATCGCCCACAACGTCATGCTGGGCGTCGTCATCCAGAACTTGGCCGAGATCACGCTGCTTGCCCAGAAAGCCGGCGTGCCGCGGCACGCCTTTTTGGAGTTCATGAACAATTCCGTCATGGGCTCCATGTTCACCCGCTACAAGTCCAACGCGCTGGTCAATCTCGACTGGACCACGACCTTCACCCCGGCGCTGCTTCGCAAGGACATTGAGCTCGGCCTCGCCGCCGGCCGCGAGCTGAACGTCCCGATGCCGGTGACGGCGGCGACGCGCGAGGCGCTGCAGGCGCATTTCGGCGCGGCGCAGCTCCAGCCCGATCCGCAGGCCTATCTGGACAAGGATTTTTCGGCGCTCCTGGAGACCGCGGCGCTCGGCGCCGGCATGAAACTCAAGCCGGAGAACGTGCCGGTCCCCACCGGCCTGGAAGTCCCCGCGGACCACTGATGTCGGACAGCGAGGTGTCGCAGCATAAGTCGTTTCGCATATTGCTCGACGGTAGCGCCCTCCTCTCCCCGACGGGGAGAGGCCGAGTCGCGAAGCGACCGGGTGAGGGACAGATCGTATAGCACGGCGCCAGAACCCTCACCCGGCTCCGCGCTTCGCGCGGACTCGGCCTCTCCCCACGGGGGAGAGGAGGAAACGTTCCTCATAACAAGGAAAGCCGGCCGATGAGTGTAACGCAGCTGGATGTGGAGGCCGTCGGCAAGGGGCCGCCCCTCCTCCTGCTGCACTCGCTCCTTTCCGACCGGACTTCCTTCGCGCGACTCGCGGCGCTCCTCGCCGACCAGCGGCGCTCGATCCTGGTCAATCTGCCGGGCTTCGGCGCTTCACCGCGAACCGAGCCGAGCATCGCGGCCTACGCTGAGCGGATCCTGGAGCTCTGCGATGAACTGGCGCTGCCGCCCGAGACGGACGTCCTCGGCAACGGTTTTGGCGCGTTCATCGCGCTGGCCGCCACGAGCCGCCGCAGCGAAAGTTTTGGCCGCCTCGTGCTGGCCGGCAGCGGCGTCGCCTTCCCGGAAGCGGGCCGCGCCGCGTTCAGGGGCATGGCGGAGAAGGTGGAGCGGGACGGGATCGAATTGCTTATCGACGCGGCGATGCAGCGGATGCTTTCCCCAGAGTTCATCGCCGCAAATCCCGAAATCGTGGCGGCGCGCAAGGCCGCCTTCAGGGCGATCCCGCCCGACGTTTTCGCCGGCGCCTGCCGGGCCCTCGCCACGCTCGACCTGTCCGCGGAGCTCAGCCGCATCCGCAACCCGGTCCTGGTCGTGGTCGGCTCGCAGGACCCGGCGACCCCGCCGGCGCTCGGCCGCGATCTCGCCGAAAGGCTGCCGAACGCCCGGATGGTCGAACTGCCCGGCATCGGCCACGCGCCGCATGTCGAGGATCCCGAAGGTTTTCTTGCCGTCATGGGACCGTTCCTCGACCTCAAGGACCGGTGATTCCGTATCCCCGCTCTGCCGAGATCAGATATTGATGATGTCGTTCTTCAGAGAGTCGGCGATCTGCAAGACCTCATTCCGGGTCTGTTCATCGATATTGTTCTTGATCATGGCATTGCGGATGTCGTCGACGACGGCGGCGTATTCCTGCTCGCTGATGTTCATGCCGCGATGCGTATCCTGCATGGTGCGGCCGGTATATTGCTCCGGCCCGCCGCTGCCGGCTCCGAAGAAATCGCAGGTATGGCGCTTTACTTTGGTCATGGTGTCGATGTCGTCGCGGTAGGGCAGGAAGCGCGCCTTGACGAGCGGGTTGTGCATGTGCGCTTCGACGATGTCGTCGACCAGAGTGGAAATGCCTTTGGCGCCGCCGAGGCGTTCGTACAAGCTGTTGCTCATGCTCTCCTCCGTTTCCATGTGCCGCCTTTGCAAAGCAGATCTTCACTCAACGTAAACGCCGCGCCGCCGCGGACGCGAACGCCCCGGCTGCCGTCAGTCCCAATCGAGCGCCCGCGGCAGGCGGCCGGTCTTCTTGAGCGTGCCGACGATCCCGTCGGGGAAGAACAGCAGGATGACGAGCAGCAGCGCTCCCGTCACGGCGATGTTAAGCTCCGACGCACCCAGCCGCGAGACGATGAGCTCGTTGGCCACGATGAAGACTGTCGCGCCGACGACCGGGCCGGCGACCGTGCCGCGCCCCCCCAGAATCGTCATCAGCACGAACTTTGCGCCGACGAGGATGCTGAGGAAGATCACCGGGCTGAGATAGGTGAGGTAGTAGCCCCAGAGCGCCCCGGCCATGCCGATGAACAGGCCGCTCAGCGCAAATGCCAGGATCTTGTAAAGCCGCGTCGGGATGCCGGCGACCTCCGCCTTGGTCTCGTCCTGCGAGATGGCGCGAAGGCCCAGCCCGAACTTCGAGCGGCGGATGCGGTAGGCGAGAGCGACGGCGCCGACCGCCAGGATCAGCATGCCGTAATAGAAGGGGAGCTTTACCAGATCGACGGGGAGCGCCAGGAGCGCCAGGCTGATGCCGTTGGTGCCGCCGATGTAATCCCAATTGTCGAGCACGATCTTTGTGAGCAGCACCAGCGCGATCGTCGAGATGATGAAGGTGGGCCCGCGCACCCGCAGCGTGATGGTGCCGATAAGGAGCCCCGCCGCCATTGCAACGAGGCCGGCGAGCGGCGTCGAGACGAAGGGCGACACGCCGAAATAGGCGAAGAGAATGGCCGAGAAATAGCCGCCAATGGCGAAGAAGACGTTGTGCCCGAGCGAGATATAGCCGGCGAAGCCGCCCATGATGTTCCAGCTCGAGGTGATGGCGACGTTCATGTAGATGAACAGCAGCATGTGCAGCCAGTAGTTCAGGCCGCCGAACGCCAGGTGCAGGACGGGAAACAGCGCGGCAAAGGCGACCAGCGCCGCCATCAGCAGTTTTGCGCTGGCGGGCGAGGAGGCGTGCCCGACGCCGGCCGGCTGCGAAGTGGCGATGTCGCCGGCGCCGGCCATCTACAGCTCCGGCTTCTTGCCCATCAGCCCTTGCGGGCGGAACAGCAGCACCGCAAACAGCGCGAGATAGAAGGTGACCGGCGACCAGACCGGCCCGAATTCGGAGCTGACGAAGGCCGCGACCACCGACAAGGTGAGCGCGCCGATCAGCGCGCCGAGGAGGCTCCCCATGCCGCCGAGCACGACAAGGGCAAGCAGGATCGCCACCCACTCCCAATGCTTGCTCGGATAGAAGGAGAACAGGAACGACAGCATCGAGCCCGATGCGCCGGCGAGCGCCATGCCGAGCCCGAACACCAGCATGGAGATGCGGTCCACGTTGACGCCCACCACCTGGGCGGCGGTGCGGTTGTGCATGGTGGCGCGGATGGCATAGCCGGTGCGGGTGTATTGGAGGAAATACCAGAGTCCGCCGAGCAGCGCGGTGCTGAGCAGCATGGCGTAGAACTGCGCCTCGGGCAGGTAGAACGGCCCGAACAGGACGGCGCTCGACGCGTAGGACGGCGTGGTCGAACGATAGATGTTGGAGAAGAGGTAGCCGAGCACGCCTTCGACGATCAGCGCCAGCGCGAAGGTGATGAGCACGGTCATGCCGCGGGCCCGCGGGTCGCGGAGCGCGCGCGAGAACAGCACGGCATAGAGGGCGACGCCGATGGCGAACATCGCCGGCATGACGAGGACGATCGACAGGATCGGGTCGAGGTCGACGGCCTTGAACAGCCAGAAGGCCATGAAGGCGGCGAGCACCATGAAGGCGGCATGGGCGAGGTTGACGATGCCCATCACGCCGAAGATGAGCGTGAGCCCGGACGCCATCAGCGCATAGACGCCGCCGAGCGCCAGGCCGAGGATGGCGACCTGGACGGCCTGATTCATGTCGCAGCCCGGGGCAAGGCGGGCGAAAACGGCGCGGACGCGGTTCCTCCCCCGTCGCAGGCGACGGGGGAGGGGGACCATGCGAAGCATGGTGGAGGGGGCAAGTTCAAGCGTGGCGGCCGGCACTCGCCCCCTCCACCGCCTTCGGCGGTCCCCCTCCCCCGCTTCGCGGGTGAGGATCCGGCCGGCGGCATGTGCAGTTCGGCCGCCATCATCCGTCCGTCCCGGTGCGGGCGCGGCGGCGGCCGAGATAGGCCTCTTCTATGCGCGGGTCATGCAGGATAGTTTGCGACGGCCCCTCGAAAAGCGCCTTGCCGAGGTCGAGCACGCAGCCCCAATCGGCGAATTGCAGCCCCATGCGGGCGTTCTGCTCCACCACGATGATCATGATGCCAGCTTCGCGGAGTTTTCGCATGCTGTCGAAAATCTGCCGCGAGACGATCGGGGCGAGCCCGAGCGACGGCTCGTCGAGCATGATGATGCGCGGCATGAGCACCAGCGCGCGGCCGAGGAGGAGCATCTGCTGCTGGCCGCCCGACAGCGTCTTGGCCAGCTGCGAATGGCGCTCGCGCAGGATCGGGAACAGTTCGAGCACGGCCTCGATGCGGTCCGCGACCTCGCGCCGGTCCCTGAGGATGTAGCCGCCCATCCTGAGGTTCTCCCGGACCGTCATGTCGGGGAACAGGCTGCGGTCCTGCGGCACGAAGCAGATGCCGCGCCTGAGGATCTCGTCGGTGCGCCGGCCGTTCAGCACCTCGCCGTCGAAGATCACCCGGCCCTTGCGCGGCGGCAGCAGCCCGCAGATCACCTTCAGCAGCGTCGATTTTCCGGCCCCGTTCGGGCCGATGATGCAGTAGCTCCGGTCGGGCTCAAACCTGACCGACAGCCCCGTCAGGATGTCGGGCCCGATGCCGTAGCCGGCGACCACGTCCTGGACCTCCAGGAGCGCCATCAGGCCGGTCCGAGATAGGCTTCGAGCACGGCGTCGTTGCTCTGGATTGCGGCGGGCGAGCCCTGGGCGAGCACCCTGCCGTAGGCCATCACCACCACCGGGTCGCAGACATTCATCACCACGTCCATGTTGTGCTCGACGATGAGGAAGGTGACCCCCATGCCCCGGAGGAGCTGCACGCGGTCGATGATGACGTCGAGCAGCGCCGGATTGATGCCGCCGGCCGGCTCGTCGAGAAGCATCAGCTCAGGCTCGGCCATCAGGCCGGCGGCGAGGTCCATGAGCTTCTTCTGCCCGTAGGACAGGCTCGCGGCGGGCTTATCGGCGAGCTCGGCGATGCCGACGAAGCTCAGCAGCTCCATTCCACGCTCGCGCTCCTCGCGCAGGATGCTGCTCTTCAGGAGATCGAGGAAGCCGCCCCGCCGCGACTGCACGACGAGGTTCTCCAGCACCGTGAGGTCGCTGAGCTGCCGGCTGATCTGGAAGGTGCGGCTGATGCCCTTGCGGGTGATCCTGTGCGGCTGCAGCCGGTCGATGCGCTCGTCCTTGAACAGGATAGCGCCGGCATCGGCCCGGTGCAGCCCGTTGATCATGTTGAACATGGTGGTCTTGCCGGCGCCGTTCGGGCCGATCAGCGCGGTGATGCTGTTCGCCTCCACCGCGAACGAGCAGCCTTCGACGGCATGGATGCCGCCGAAGGACTTTTTCACGTCGCGCACTTCAAGCAGTGCCAAGCTGCGCCTGCCGCCGCTCAGCGGGAATGCGCGTGTAACCTCCCCATCGAGGGGAGGTCAGCTGTAATCCGAACTGCAATCATCCCTACCAGTTCGGCTTCGGCCAGAGGAGATCCGACGTGCCGGGGAACTGGCCAATGGGGTAGACGAACTTCAGCTCGCCCTCCTGCCACTGGGTGATCAGGAACGGCTTGTCCGGCGGCAGGCCCTTTTCGTCCCAATGAAAATCGCCGAGCACGGTCTTGACAGGCTCTTCCTTGGTGCGGCCGGCGAGCCAGTCGCGCAAAACAGTGTTGTCGGTCGATTCGGTCGCGCGGATCGCCTGCTCCATCCCCTGGCAGGTGGCGAAGGGGATCGCCGAATCCTCGTCCGGCTGCTTGCCGTATTTCGCCTCGAACTCGCGGATGAAATCCTGGTTGGAGAACGGCTTTCCGCCGAGCACGCCCTCCCATTGCACGGCCGGATGCCAAGCCGACTGGATGAGCACGCCGTTGGCCGCGGTGCCGAGCTGCTCGGCGAACTCCGCCTGGGTGCCTTGCCCCATGATCACGGTGCTGGGCTGATAGCCGATGGTGCGGAAGGCGCGCACCAGCTGGATCGCCTCGTCCGGCGACGCGGTGAACCCCACGACCATGTCGGCGCCGCTCTGCTTGACCGTATTGGCGAGCGTGATCCAGTCGGAAAAGCCTTCCTCCGGCCATTGCTGCTCCAGCACCACCTCGATGCCGGCTTCGGCCAGCGCGCCGGGCGCCAGGTCGATCACCTTGTCGGTGCCGGCGATCTCGCGCTTGGCGCCGGTCAGGCCGGCGACCACGGCGTTCGCATAAAAATCGTCGGCATAGACGACTGCCGCCTGCTTCGGCATCTCGGCCGGGTCGACCAGCTCCTTGAGCAGGCCGAGATAGGATTTGCCGACGTATTCCGCGGCATTGGGCTGGAAATTGAAGATGTATTTGTAGCCGCGCTCGTAGATCTGCAGGGCGACGCCGGATGGGATGGGATAGACCATCTGGTTCTGCTCGGCGATCGAGGTCGTCGGGAAGGTGATGCGGCTGGAGAAGGTGCCGAACAGCACGTCGACCTGGTCCTCGTTGATCAGCCGCTCGAACTGCGCCTGCGCCGTCTCGTTGACCGACTGGTTGTCGCTGATGATGATCTCGGCCTGCTTGCCGAGAAGGCCGCCGGCCTTGTTGATCAGCTCGACGCAGAGCTCGTAGCCCTCCCGGTGTTTCTGGCCGTTGATGGCGAGGCCGCCGGTCAGCGGCAACGAGGCGCCGATCTTGACGGTGTCCTGCGCCTGGGCGGCGCCGGCCGGCAGGCCGAGCGCGGCGGCCATCAAAACTCGCGCCAAGTTCATTCGCATGAGCCGCTCCCTCCTGCCGCGCTTTTCCTGCGCAATCGTTTGCATCATACACGCCGTCGGAACGGGCTCAACGGCAAAGTCCGGCCGGCGCGGCGCCAAAGCCCACCGGAAGCGCGCCCCCCCGGTTACGGAGCAGGATGTTGCAGGACGAGGACGGGGGCGACGCTTTCCGCAAGCTGACGGGCACCGCGTCGTTCGTCGCCGATCTGCGCTCGGCGGATGTGGCGCACGCTGTCTTTGTCCGCTCGCCGCACGTTCATGCGCGTATCCTCGACGTCGACTGCGCACCGGCGCTCGCCGCACCCGGGGTGCTGGCGGTGCTGACCGGTGCGGATCTCGATGCGGCGGGCATCGGCAACGTATCGACGCCGGCCCCGCTTGCCGGGCGGGGCGGCGCGACCCTGGTCGTGCCGCATCGCCCGTCGCTCGCCAGCGACCGGGTCCTCCACGTCGGCCAGCCGGTGGCGTTGGTCGTCGCCGCCTCGGCCGGTGAGGCGGCCGACGCGGCGGACCAGGTCGGCGTCGAATACGAGGCGCTGCCGGCCGTCACCGACGCCGCGCGGGCGCTTGGCGGGACGGCGCCGCAGCTCTGGCCGGAGGCTCCCGGCAACCTCGCCATCGACTGGTCGAGCGGGACTGACCATGGAGAGATCGATGCGATACTCGCCACAGCAGCGCGGCGGGTCCGCCTGACGTTGCTGAACCAGCGCGTTGCCGGCGTGCCGCTGGAGCCGCGCGGCGCGACGGCGCTCTACGACGCGGCCACGGGGCGTTACACGCTGCAGGTCGGCTCGCAGGGCGCCGGCCCGCTGCGGGCTCAGGTCGCCGCGGCGATGGGGATCGATCCCGGCAAGCTCCGCGTCGTCACCGGCGACGTCGGCGGCAGCTTTGGGCTGAAGACACCGGGCTACCCCGAATATCCGGCCCTCCTTTTCGCCGCCCGCCGCCTCGGCCGTCCCGTCAGCTGGAACGCCAGCCGTTCGGAGGCTTTCGTCAGCGACAATCAGGGCCGCGACAATCTTGCCACGGCCGAGCTGGCGATGGACGAAGCCGGAAAGTTCTTGGCGCTCAAGGTGGACGCGATCACCAATATGGGGGCGTTCCTCAGCGCCAACGGCGCGCATATCGCCACCGGCAATTTCGCCCGCTGCTTCCCGGGAGTCTACGATATCCCCCACATTGCCGTGCGCGTGCGCTGCGTCTTCACCAACACGGTGCAGACCGGGCCTTATCGCGGCGCCGGCCGGCCCGAGGCCAATTACGTCCTGGAGCGGCTGGTCGACGCCGCGGCGCGCGAGACCGGGCTCGATCGCGTCCGATTACGGCGGCTCAACCTGCTTCCCCCCGAGGCGATGCCGCACCGCACCGCAGTCGGAACGGCGATCGACAGCGGCGAGTTCGAGGCGATCCTCGATAAGGCGCTGCAGGCGGCCGACTACGAAAGTTTCGAGCGGCGGCGCGCCGAGGCGGCAGGGCGCGGCAAGCTGCGCGGCATCGGCATCGCCTGCTTTCTGGAGCATGCCGGCGGGATGGGCTTTGAGACCGTCGAGATCCGCCTCGCGGCTGGCGGGGTGGCGCTGGAGATCGGCGTCCAGTCCACCGGCCAGGCGCACGGGACCATTTTCCCAAAGCTGCTGGCGGACCGCCTCGGCATCGAGAGGCGGTGCATTGCGCTCCGGCAGGGCGATTCCGACGTCGGGCTGAAGGGCGGGCCGTCCGTGGCGTCGCGGTCGACCATGACCGTCGGCGCCGCGCTGCTGAAGACCTTGGAGAGCGTGATCGCCAAAGGCCGGCGCTTCGCGGCGGAGGCGCTCGAAGCCGACGAGGCCGATGTGATCTTCCAGGCCGGAGTTTTTCGCGTGACCGGCACGGATCGCGCCATCCCGCTCCTGGCCTTGGCGGAGCAGGTCGGCAACGGCCTCGATTCGCGCGAGACCGCCGACGTGCCGCAAAGCTTTCCCAACGGCTGCCACGTCGCGGAGGTGGAGATCGACCCGGAAACCGGCCAGGTCGAGGTCTCGCGGTACGTTGCCGTCGACGATTGCGGAACCGTGCTCGACCACGCGCCCGTGGAAGGCCAGGTGCTCGGCGGAATCGCGCAGGGGCTTGGGCAGGCGCTCCTGGAGGCGGTGATCCACGATTCCGAGACCGGCCAGCCCGTCACCGGCACCTTAAACGACTACGCGATGCCGCGGGCGGCAGACATGCCGCCGGTCACGGCGCTGGAACATCCCGTCTTCTGCCGCACCAATCCGCTCGGCGTGAAAGGCGTCGGCGAAGCCGGCACGACGGGGGCGATCGGCGCCATCATGAACGCCATCGCGGACGCGATTCCCAATGTCGAGGCGGCGGCCCTGCAGATGCCCGCGACCCCCGAAAAGATCTGGCGCCTGTGCCGGGCGGCGCGGCCGCGGGCGCAATAGAACTTGCGATGCTTCGGCGGCGCGCCTCAGCTCGCCTCCGCCCGCAGCAGCCGCTCCGCATTCCTCCGCGTGATGAGCTCCTCCTCCGAATTTTCGAAGCGCGCGTCGCGGACCGTTGCGACCGGATCGGGGTCGCCCATGTCGAAGGGATAGTCGCTGCCGAGCAACACGCGCTCGGCGCCCGCCTCCTGCGCCAGGAAGCGGAGGGCCGGCACGGAATGGGTGACCGTGTCGAACAGGAACCGCCCAAAAGAATCCTCGACGCTGCCGCTCATGGCGACGGCCGTTTCGGCCCGCACCAGGCGGCCCCGCCGCAGCCGACCGACATTGTAGGGCAGCAGCCCGCCGCCATGCACGAGGCAGATGTTCAACCTCGGAAAACGCTCCATCACGCCGCCGAAGATGAGATGCGCGCCGGCGACCGTCGTCTCCAGCGGGTTGTGGATGAGATTGTTGAGGTAATAGCGCTCGAAGCGCTTCTCCATGCCGCCGAGCGAGGGGTGGATCATGATGAAGGCGCCGAGCGCCTCCGCCTCGGCCCAGAACGGATCGAGCGCCGGGTCGTCGAGAAAGCGCTCCGCTCCCAGCGTCGTGTTGATCTCCACCCCGCGCAGGCCAAGCTCGCCCATCATCGCGCGCAGCATCGCGGCGGCGCGCTCCGGCCATTGCAGGGGCGCGGAGCCGATGCCGAGGAAGCGGTCGGGGTGGTCCTGAACGATCCCGGCGATTCCCTCGTTCAGCGCTTCCGCCAGCCAGAACGCGTCCGCTTCCTGCAGGTGGTTAGGCACTAGCGCGATCCAGGGGGACAGGAGCTGGGCAGAGACGCCCTGCTCCTCCATGGTCCGGAACCTGATCTCCAGCGAGTCCATCGCCGGCGGGACGGGATTTCGCATGGGTTTTGCGCCGAGGGTGACCCGCCGCCCGCCGTCTGTCCCAACCTCCACGCCGAACCCCGGACGCCGCCCGCTCGCCAGGATGGCAAGCAGGGTCGGCGGGAGGACATGCGCGTGGATGTCGATCGGGCCGGGCCTCACCCCGGGTTTATCGCTGCTCATCTCTGCTCCCTTGCGCGCCAGGCGGCTGTCGCCTTTGCTGCGGCGAGCCGGCTCGCCAGCCGGATGGCGCTTTCGAACGCACCCGTATCGGCGATGCCCTTGCCGACGATGTCGAAGGCCGTGCCGTGGGCGGGCGTCGTGAAGACCGTCTCCAGGCCGGCCGTCACCGTCACGCCGCGATTGAAACCCTTCAGCTTGGTCGCGATCTGGCCCTGGTCGTGGTACATCGCCACGACGCCGTCATAGGCGCCGCCGAACGCCTTCAGATAGACGGTATCCGACGGGAAGGGTCCTTCGCAGCCGATCCCCTCGGCGACCAGCTCCTCGACCGCCGGGCGGATCACCTCGATCTCCTCGCGGCCGAACAGGCCGCCTTCCCCGGCATGCGGGTTGAGGGCGGCAACGGCGATCCGCGGTTTGTCGATGCCGGCCTTGCGCATCATGCGGTCGGTGAGGCGGATGGCGTCCTGGATAGCCGGGCCGGTAATCTGGTCGAGCGCCTGGCGGAGCGAGACGTGCGAGGTCACCCGCGACATCCACTGGTTTTCGAGCACGTTCATCTCGCTGAAATATCCGCGGTGGGCGAGGAGGTGCGCGAACATCTTGTGCTCGTCGGGAAAGCGCCAGCCGCCGTCGAACATGGCGCGCTTGTTGAGCGGCGCGAAGGTGATCGCGTCCACCTCGCCCGCTTTGGCCAAGTCGATGGCGCGGGCAAGCGTCTCGCCGGTCACGCGGCCGGACTCGGCGCTGACCACGCCCGGCGGCAGGCGCGCCGGGTCGGTATTGCCGAGATCGACGAGCGGAACGGCGAGGTCCGACCAGTCCACCTCCGCCGGGCTATTCACCCGGCGGTAGGGGAACGAGACGCCGGCCTGGCGCATGCCGAGCTCCAGCACGCGCGGATCGCCGATGACGACCAGTTTTGCGGTTCCGGCCATGCGGCCGTCGTGCAGGATGCGGGCCGTCTGCTCGGGGCCGATGCCGGTGCAGTCGCCCGGCGTCAGCGCGATGACGGGCCGAAAATCCGGGCCCTCGTTCATTCCGCTCTCCTCACTCGTTGTCCGCCGCGATGGCGCGGCAGACGGCGTCGGTCACCTCCGCCGTGGTGCCGCTGCCGCCGAGGTCCGGCGTGCGCGGCTCGCCCGCCGCGGTGACGCGCTCCACCGCGCGCATCAGCCGCCGCGCGGCGGCATCCTCGCCGAGATGCTCCAGCATCATGGCGGCCGTCCAGAACGTGGCGATCGGGTTGGCGACGCCCTTGCCGGCGATGTCGAAGGCGGTACCGTGGATCGGCTCGAACATGGAGGGAAAGCGCCGCTCCGGGTCGATGTTGGCGGTGGGTGCGATGCCGAGGCTGCCGGCGAGCGCCGCGCCAAGATCGCTCAAAATGTCGGCGTGCAGATTGGTGGCGACGACCACGTCGAGGCTCGCCGGCTTCAGCACCATGCGCGTCGTCATGGCGTCGACCAGCACCTTGTCGACCTGCACCTCGGGATAAGATTTTCCGACCTCGGCGGCGATCTCGTCCCACAGCACCATGCCGAAACGCTGGGCGTTCGACTTCGTGACGACGGTGAGGTGGCGCCGCCGCCGCATCGCCAGCTCGTAGGCGAAGCGCATGATCCGGGTGACCCCGGCGCGGGTGAAGATGGAGGTCTCGGTGGCGACCTCCTCCGGCAGGCCGCGATGCGTGCGCCCGCCGTTTCCTGAATATTCGCCTTCGCTGTTCTCCCGCACGATGACGAAGTCGACGTCCCGCGGGCCCGCGTCGCGGAGCGGCCCGCTTATGCCGGGCAGGAGGCGGATCGGCCGCACGTTGGCGTATTGGTCAAAACCCTGGCAGATGGCGAGGCGCAGGCCCCACAGCGTCAGATCGTCCGGCAGGTCGGGATCGCCGACGGCGCCGAAGAAGATGGCGTCGAAGCTTTTGAGCCGCTCCAGCCCGTCCTCGGCCATCATGCGGCCGGTCTGGCGATAATAGTCGGAGCCCCATGGGAAGGACGTGACCTCCAGCCGGAAATCGCCGGCCCGGCTCTGCAGCGCCTCGAGCACGGCGAGGCCGGCGGCAATCACCTCCTTGCCGATCCCGTCGGCCGGAATGGCCGCTACCGAATAATTGCGCATCGTCCCCGCTCTGCTCGCTTTACTCGCTGGTTTGGTTCTTCTTTAGACGCGCCAGCGTGAACTTGATCAGCGGCGGCGTGAAAATGTTGGTCAGGATCGACCGGGTGATCTGGAAACCCGCAACGGTGGCCGGCAGCAGACCGAGGGCGCTGGCCGACGCGATCATCTCGCCGAGGCCGCCCGGCATGACCGCCATCGTGGCGGTCTCGTAGCCCAAGCCGCCGAGCGCCTCGACAGCCCCGGCGAACAGAAGGCCCGACACGCCGATCAGCACGAGGCCGGAAAAAATCCCGGCAAGCGCGGCGCGCGGCAGGCTGCGGAAATGCTGGAGCCGGAAGCGCAGGCCCAGCGACGTGCCGATGGCGATCTGCGCCGCGATCTGCAGCGGCAACGGCAGCTGGGCCAGGTCGATACCCGCCGCCACGGCGGCGAGGCACAAGAGCATCGGCACGATGACCCAGGGATTGAGCACGCCGAAGCGCGACGCCGCGGCGGCGATCAGGCCGCCCACCAAGACGACACCGAGAAGCTCGGCGCCCTCTACCACGCCGAGGGCCGGCTCAGGCGCGGCCTGGACGCCGCCGCTGATCCCCAGCCACAGCGGGATGATCGTCACGATCAGCACCACCCGCAGAGTATGGATCACCGTGACCGTCTGATCGTGGGCGCCGAGCTCGCGCGCCAGCGTCGCCATCTCCGCCATCCCCGCCGGCAGGCACGCCAGCAGCCCCGTCAGCCGGCTCACGCCGGCGATGCGGGCCACCGGAAAAGCCAGGAGCGCGCCGGTGACGTTGGACGCCAGCGCGACGGCAAGCATCAGCGGCAACAGGCGCCCCAGCTCCGCCACGACGTCCGCGCTGAGTACGCCGCCAACCGCCGCCCCGACCAGGAGCTGGCCGGCGCGCCTGAGGTAGCGGCCGCCGGTCATCGGGCCGGCGAGGTTGGTCACCAATGCCGAGCCGAAGAGCGCGCCGAGAATGTAGGCGAGCGGGATGTTCAGCTCGCGGAACAGGAAAGCTCCGGCCGCCGCCCCGGCGATCGTGAGGACGGGAAGCCCTGCTTGCGAGACCCAGCGCACCCGGTCAGACCATCAGCGCGCCGCCGTTGACGTGCAGCGTCTGGCCGGTGATGTAGCGCGCGCCCGGCCCGCAGAGCATGCGCACCGCGGCCGCGACCTCCTCCGGCAGGCCGCGCCGGCCGAGCGGATTGGTCCGCGTCTTATGGTGATGCGGCTCGTCCCCGTCGCGCTGCGTCTGGATCAGCCCCGGCGCAACGCAATTTGCGGTAATCCGGTCCTTCGCCAGATCGTGCGCCAGCGCTTTGGTCAGTCCGGCGATCCCCGCCTTGGCGGTGATGACATGGGCGCGGTTGGCGGCGCCGGTGTGGCCGGTCAGCCCGCCGATGGTGACGATCGACGCCTGGTCGCTGCGGCGGAGCGGCTCGAGCGCCGCCTTGGCGAGCAGGAACGCGCTGTCGAGGCACACAGCCATGACTTCCCGCCAGCGCTCGTAAGTAAGCTCGTCGATCGAGCTTTCCGGGCGGATGGCGGCGTTGGCGACGACGATGTCGAGCCCGCCGAAGGCGGCAATCGCGGCTTCGACGAGGCGCTGCGCGGCCTGCGGCTCGGCGAGGTCGCCTAGTTCCACCGCGGCGCCCCCGCCCGTCCGGCGCACCTGCTCGGCCGTCTGCTCTGCCCCGGCGCGGTCGCGATGCCCATGCACGAGCACGGAAGCGCCGGCGTCACCGAGCGCCGCCGCGATCGCCCGGCCGATGTTCTTCGACGCGCCAGTCACGATCGCGACGCGTCCGGCGAGCTCCCCTGTCCCTTCAGTCATCGCTCAGACCTCCGCTAGCCGGGAAATACGGGACGCCGCGTCGTCGGCGCGCAACAGCTCGGCGCAGAGGCCGAGGAGCGGCTCCGGATCGCGCACGCCGCCGTAGCGCGCATTGGCCAAAAATTTCTCGTTCACCTCCTCGCGCGACAGCGGCGCCTCGACCCCGCCGCGCATGAAATTCTGGCGCGCCTCCAGAACGCTGCCGTCGCGGAGCGTCACCTGGACATGGCCGGTGAAGCGGGCGGGATAGGGGTCGTCGGGGTCGATTTCGTAGGAGACGCGCCGGCTCAATTCGAGCAGGGCCGGATCGGCGATCGCCTCGTCGGAGAAGTCGGCCAGCCCCGCCGCGCCGCGCAGGAGGCCCAAGGCGATGCCGAAGGGGATGCTGAACTTTGCGGCGTAGGAGGTCGGCGGGTTGCGTTTTTGCTCCAGCGGCTCCCAGAGGCGGTGCACGTAGCCCTCCGAGGTCTTGCAGTGGATCGACGCGATCTCGGCGATCGGCACCCCCTCGGCGCGGAGCTTTCGCGCGCAGTCGATATAAGGCTGCACCATGGTGCCGCAGGGATAGGGCTTGAAGGTGATCGTCTCGGCCACCCAGCGTTCGCCCAGGCCCTCGAAGAGTTTTTGGAACATCGGGTGGACGCTCGGCGCGAAGGCCTTGAAGAAGCCGTGCTCGCCTTCCAGCACTTTTGCCGGCCCGAAGAAGCCGGCCCGGCCCATGGCGGCGGCGCGCAGGCCCGATTGCGCCGCCCATCCCGCGTGCATGCGCTTCGTCCAGCTGCCGTCGCCGAGATATTCGATGATCCCCGAGGCGGTGCTGCCGGCGATGCCGAGCCCGTTGCGGAGCGCGCGCGCGTCGGCGCCCGTCGCGACGCCCACGGCAAAGGCGGCGGCCAACGACCCGAGCACCGCGGTCGGATGAAAACCCGCTTTGTGGATCGCCTTCGGTGCCACGAGACCGAGCCGGCAGAGCACTTCCATGCCGGCCGCCATGCCGAGCAGGATGCGCTCGCCGGGGAGCTTCTCGCGCTCCGCAGCGGCGAGCACGGCCGGCACGATCACCGCGCCGGAATGGACGGGACCGCCCTCAAAGGTGTCGTCGTAATCCTCGCCGTGCGCCGCGGTGCCGTTGAGAAGCGCTGCGTCGGCGGCGGTGAGGCGCGCGGCGTGGCCGATGGCGACATGCCCGCCGCGCTCGGCGGCATCCAGGACGCTTGCCACGTAATCCGTGTCCCGCGCCGCCAGGCAGAGGCCGACGACATCGACCAGGATGGTCTCCGTCTTGGCCGCCATCGCGGCGGGCACGTCGGCGGGGCGGAGGCCGGCGCCCCATTCGGCCAGCCGCCCGGAGAGCGTCGTTTCCGTCATCCAAATCTCCAGGTTCCGCGGTTCAGGGCCGGGCCGCCGGAGCGGGCCGCAGCGCATCGTAAAGCGACTTGCCCAGCGAGCCGGCCAGGAACAATGCCGCGGCGATCAGCAGGCCGAGCGAGATCGGGTCGGTGAGAAAGATCATGTGGTCGCCGCCCGAGATCACCAGCGAGCGTCGGTAGTTGCTTTCCACGAGATAGCCCAGCACCAGGCCCAGCACCGTCGGCAGGAACGGGATCTTCAGCATGCGCATGGCGAAGCCGACCACGCCGGCGAGCAGAACGATGGCCAGGTCGAACAGGCTCTGGTGGATCGAATAGACGCCGGAGAAGATCAGCCCGTAGATGAAGGCGTTCAGATAGGCGCGCGGCCGGTTTACCAGCCAAATGCAGGGCGCCATCATCAGAACCCCGATGAGGAGCTGGGCCAGCGAGGCGACGAAGAGGCCGCCGTAAAGGCCGTAGACGACCTCCGGCGAGCGGACGAACACCATCGGGCCGACGGCGATGCCGTGGATGAGGAACCCGCCGAGCAGGATGGCGGTGGAGTTCGATCCGGGGATGCCGAAGGCGAGGAGCGGGATGATCGCGGTGCCAGTCACGGTGTTGTTGGCGGTCTCAGGCGCGGCGATGCCTTCCGGCGAACCCTTGCCGAACTCCTCCTTGTGGCGCGACCAGCGCCGCGCCTCGTTGTAGGCGAGGAACGAGGCGACGGTGCCGCCGGCGCCCGGCATGATGCCTTCGAAGGTGCCGATCACGTTGCCGATCATCTGGGACGGGAGGAGCCGCCTGGCCAGCCGCCAGCCGGGGAACTCGATGCGCGCTTTGCTCTCGACGCGGATCTCCGGCTCCCTCCGGCTCGCCTGGACCAGGAGCTCGCTCACGGCGAAAAGGCCCACCATGATCATGACAGGCTCGATGCCGCCGAGGAGGTCCGCGGTGCCGAAGGTGAAACGGTTGCCGCCGGTCACCGGGTCGGTGCCGACCGTCGCCACCATCAGGCCGAGCGTGCCGGCGATCAGCCCCTTGACGAGCGATCCGCCGGAAAGCGTGGCGATGACGCTGAGGCCCAAGACCCCCAGGGCGAAATAGGATGGCGGCCGGAACGACAGCGCGACGCGCGACAGCGGCTCGCTGAGCAGCACCAGCATGGCGAGGCCGAACAGGCTGCCGATCACGCCGGAATAGAGCGAGATGCCGAGCGCCAGGCCGGCCTTACCCTGGCGGTTCATCTCGTAGCCGTCGATGACCGTTGCGGCGGCGGCATTGGTGCCCGGCGTGCGGATCAGCACGGCGGGGATCGAGCCGCCATATTCGGCGCCGACATAAGTCGAGGCGAGCAGCACGATCGCCGAGATCGGGTCGAGCGCATAGGTGAAAGGCAAGAGCAGCGCCATGGTAATCGATGGCGAGATGCCCGGCAGCGCGCCGCCCAGAGATTCCCCAGGCGACGCCGATGCAGGCCATGAAGATGGCCGGCGTCGTGAACAGGATTTCCACGGACTGGGTGAGCGCTTCCATCGGCCGGCGGACCCGGCCCTAGAAGAGGTCAGCCAGCGGCCCGCCGGGCAGCGGGATGCCGAGGAACAGGACGAAGACGAGCCAGTAGAGCAGCGCGCCGGCGATACCGATGGCGAAGACGCGCCACGACAGCACGGCTCCCCCATAGAGAGCAGCCGCGACGATGAGCGCGGCCACCGCCGGGACATAGCCCACGACGCGCACGATCAGCAGGTAGGCGATGCCGATGCCGAGCATCCCCGCCGCCCTGGCCAGCCCACCAAGGCCGGAGAACTCGCTCTCGGATCCCAGCTCGTCCGAGGCAGGCGCAAGCGACGCGCCGGCGCTCTTCGGCACGGCTCGGGCCCGCCTCGCGACGAGCGCCCGGCCGCACAGGATCGCGCCCAGGACGATCATGATTGCCGCGAGCAGCTTGGGAAAGCCGGCCGGGCCGACCGTGTCTGACAGGGCGCTCGCCCGGATCTGCAGGGCCATGGCGAGGTAGCCTGCCCCGATCAGGATGGCCGCCAGGCCGCCGATCAGATCCCGCGCCATGCTCTGTCCTCGGGGGAAGGGTAGGGCGGCGCGGCGGGACCGAGCCCGCCGCCGTCCCGTCGCTCCGAGCCGCCTACTGGATGACTTCGGTTTCCTTCAGGAACGCCTCGGTCTCCGCCGCGAAATTGTCGATGAATTTGACGTATTCGTCATGCGGGATGAACTCGGGCCGCAGGTTGTTGGCGGTATAGATCGCCTTGTATTCCGGATTCTCCAGCACCGCCGGGATGGCCTTCTCCCAGGCGGCGATCACGTCGGCCGGCAGCCCCTTGGGGCCGGCGAGGCCGCGGAATTTCCGGGCGACCACGTCGTAGCCCAGTTCCTTTACTGTGGGCGCGTCCGGAAAGGCCTCCAGCCGCTCGTCCCCAAAAGTGCCGAGGATGCGCACCTGATTGGCCTCGATCTGCGACTGGATTTCCTGCACCTCGCCGACGCCGATATCGAGCGTGCCGTTCAGGACGTTGATCATCATGTCGCCGCCGCCCTCGTGCGTCACCACGGCGGCGTCGACGCCGGCGGCAGTCTTCAGCCGCTCGAGCAGCTGGCGCTCCAGCGACGCCGGATTGGCCGCCCCCCAGGTGCCCTTCCCCTCCTTGGCGCGGTTGATCACGTCTTCCAGCGACTTGTACGGGCTGTCGGCGGCGGTGTAGATCACCTCCGGATCGGTGAAGACGTTCACCAGCGGCTCCAGGTCCTTGTAGGTGGCCTCCGGCGCGCTCAAGAGCGAGGTGTAGATGAAGGTCGGCGTGGTGGCGTAAAAAATCGAGCCGTCCGGGGGCGAGCTCTTGAGGCGGGCCATGGCATTGGCGCCGGAGCCGCCGGTGACGTTCTCGACCACGACATTGGCGCCGAGCGCCGGGGCGAGGTACTTGCTGAGCTCGCGCAGGAAGACGTCGCTGCCGCCGCCGACGCTCGAGTGGGTGACCAGCGTGACCGTATCGTGCGGGTAATCCTGGGCAGACGCGGGGGCGGCGAGAACAGCCGGCCCGAGCAGAAGCGCGCCCAGCAAGACAGACGTTTTATTCATGCGAAAAATCCTCCCGATGGGGCGCATTGCCGCCGATGCGGCGGCGCGCTCTCCGGCCGGCAGCCTTGGCCGCTCTCTTCGCCTCCGGCGAAGTCGCGCCACGATAGGCGTGGGAAGTAAAGTGTCAAGTGTCGACAATTTCAGCGGGGCGGTAATTCTGTCATCCTCGAAACGAGGCCCGAGGCCCCAGGCTTTCAACGCGCTCTCCGCCTGCCCTGCGCCTTCGATAGCGGCGGGTTCT
Source organism: uncultured Alphaproteobacteria bacterium (assembly GCA_963846475.1). GTDB lineage: Bacteria > Pseudomonadota > Alphaproteobacteria > Rhizobiales > Afifellaceae > DASWJZ01. The sequence continues at coordinate 3,429,914 of CAWJVZ010000004.1, forward strand.
CGGCTCTCGCTTCGCTCGGCCGAGAAATGACCTGGGTGGCAGGACAGGCCATCAGAGCTCGCCGGTGACCGGCACCTCGATAAGGCCGCGCTTCCGCAACAGCGCGTCCGGCTTCGGCATGCGGCCGCGGAACGCCGTGTAAGCCTCCTCCGGATCGCGTAAAAAGCCCGCGGAATAGACGAAATCGCGGAGCCGCCTGGCGGTCGGCGGATCGAACGGGTCGCCCGCTTCCTTGAAGGCCGCAAAACCGTCGGCATCGAGCACCTCCGACCAGAGGTAGGAATAATAGGCCGCGGAATAGCCGTCCCCGGCGAAGACATGCCCGAAATGCGGCGGCCGGTGGCGCATCACGATCGCGGCGGGCATGCCGATCCGCTCCAGCGCGGTTCGCTCGAACTCGGATGCGTCGATCCGCTCGGCATGGGCGAGGAGGTGGAAGTCGAAATCGACCAGGGCGGAGGACAGATATTCAACCGTGGCAAAGCCCTGGTTGAACTTGCGGGCGGCGAGCACGCGCTCCAGAAGCTCGTCCGGCATCGGCTCGCCGGTCCGGCTGTGCCGGGCGAAGCGCTGCAGAACCTCCGGCTGCTCCAGCCAGTGCTCGAAGAGCTGCGAGGGGAACTCGACGAAATCGCGCGACACGCTCGTTCCGGAGATCAGCGGATAGGTGACGTCGGAGAGGAGGCCGTGCAGCGCGTGGCCGAATTCGTGGAAGAGGGTGCGCGCGTCGTCGAAGCTGAGGAGCGGCGGATCGCCCGCGCCGGATTTGGAGAAATTCATCACGTTCACGACGATCGGCCGGACGTCGCCGTCGAGCTTCTCCTGGCTGCGAAAACCGCTCATCCAGGCGCCGCTCCGCTTCGAGGGCCGGGCAAAGTAGTCGCCGAGGAAGAGGCCGACGTGGCGGCCGTCCCGGTCGGTCACTTCCCAGGCGCGGACGTCCGGATGGTAGAGCGGCACGTCGCGGCGCTCGCTGAAGGCGAGGCCGAACAGGCGACGCGCCGTGTCGAAGGCCGCCGCGATGATGTTGTCGAGCGCGAGATACGGCTTGATCTCGCTTTCGTCGAAATCGAACTCGGCCCTGCGGCGTCTTTCGGCGTAATAGCGCCAGTCCCAGGGCGCGAGCTCGAAATTGCCGCCCTCCGCCTGGATCAGCGCCTGCAGGGCGGCGGCCTCGCGAAGCGCCTGCGTGCGCGCCGGCGTCCACACCGAACGGAGGAGGTCGAGCGCCGCCTCCGGCGTCTTCGCCATCGTGTCGGCGAGCCGGAAATGCGCGAAGCTCTCGTAGCCGAGCAGGCGGGCCCGCTCGGCGCGGAGCGCCACCGTCTCGGCGATGATCGGGCGGTTGTCGTTGGCCTCGCCGGTCTCGCCGCGCGCCGCCCAGGCCTTGAAGGCGATCTCGCGGAGGTCGCGGCGGCTGGAGAACTGCAGGAACGGCTCGACGGAGGAGCGGGCAAGCGTGACCACATGCTTGCCGGCAGGGCCGCGGTCTTCCGCCGCCTTGGCGGCCGCCTCGCGGAGCGAATCCGGCAGCCCGGCGAGATCGTCCTCGCCGTCCAGCACCAGCGCATACGCCTTCTCGTCGGCGAGCACGTTCTGGCCGAATTTCGTGCCGAGCGTCGCCAGCCGCTCGAGAAATCTCGGCGAGGCGCCGCTTCTTGTCCGGCGGAAGCGCCGCTCCCTGGCGGATAAAGATCGTGTGGTAGCGCTCCAGCACGCGGGCCTGCTCCGGAGTGAGAGCGAGGGCGTCGCGCCGCGCCACCAAGTCGTCGACGCGGCGGAACAGCGCCTCGTTCAGGTAGATGGCGTTGCGGTGCTGGGCCAAGCGGGGCGCCATTTCGCGCTCGATCGCCTGCAGCGCGTCGTTGGTGTGCGACCCCGCGAGGTTGAAGAAAACCGAGGCCACGCGGCTGAGCTTGCGGCCGCTCCGCTCCAGCGCGGCGATGGTGTTGTCGAAGTCCGGCACGGCGGGATTTGCCGCGATCGCGTCGATCCGGGCGCGCTGCTCGTCTAGCGCAGCGTCGAAGGCGGGGCGGAAATGCTCGGGGATAATCTCGGCGAAGGGCGGGGCGGCGAAGGGAGCGTCCCACTCCTTCAGGAGCGGATTGTCAGGCATTCCGCCTGCGCTCGCGGGGTCGGTCATGTGCTTGTTCATCGTTCCATCGCGACTGTCAGGCTGCTCTATGGGAAGCGGATCGCCGTGCCGCAAGACCTGCCGCACTCTCGCGTCCCTCACGTAAGCCCGGCTTAACGCCTCCGGGGTTAGCGTGGCGGCCGGAGGAGCGATGCTCGCCTGGGAAGCACACCTCGACGAACAGCGGAGCGGTCCAGCCAAACGGATCGGCTTCGGCGTCTTGGCATCCCTCGTGCTGGCCTTCGCCTTGTGGATCCTGGCCTATGCGACGGGCGCCTTCCCCTGGCTCGGCTATGCCTGGCTGAACGACAAATCGATGGGCGCCGGGCCGGTCACCGTGTTCGGCCGGACCAGCTACGGCACGAATTTCGGGATCGACGAGTTCCTGTTCTTCGAGGGCCAGGAAATCGTCATCGACTACGACGCCGACATCAGGGCGGGGAGCCTCTACTTCTATGTCTTCCAGCCCTTCGACGGGACGCTCGGCGACGGGGCCTGGCATTACGTGAGGCGGAGCGGCGCCGGCACCTGGACCGCAAGGATTCCGAAGACGGCGATCTATACGATCGTCATCGACCCGACGGTGGCGAACGGCGCCGGCCGAGGCTGGGACATGTCCTATTCGGTCCGTTGGGGGGCGCGGCCGGCACGCTGACCGGGCCCAGGACTCGAAGCGGCGGTCAGGGCCCGGCGGGCTCCGTCGGCGGCTCGCCGGCCTGCTCTTCCGCCTCTCCCGCCTGCTCGCTTTCCTCGCCTGCGGATTGCGCGTCGAAGCCGGCAGGAGCGGCCGGCCCGGGGAAGGACTGGTCCTCGACGACGCGCTCGTTGCCCTCCGGGTCGACGATGGTGAAGAGGTCGCAATTGGTGGCGTTTTCCTCGGCCTTGCAGTAGGTCCGCAGCGCATCGGTGAGCGCCGCCTCGCTGGGCGCGCCGCAGATCGTCTCGGTGAAGTGGAAGTCGGGAAGCCAGACCACCATCGTCCCCGACCAGCCGGCCGGGAAGCACCATGCCGTCGGCCAGCATTCCTGGCCCGGCGCCTGCTCGGCGCACAGCTCGCGGGCGCAGGCGAGCGCCTCCTCGGGCAGCTCGTGACGGCAGAGCCACGTGCCCTCCTCGGCCTGCGCGAAGCCGATGCCCTGCGGCGGACGGTCCTGGGCAGATGCCGGGCCGGCGAGGGCGAAGAGAGTGGCGAGAGCGAGGCGCATGACGGGAGTGTAGCAGAAGATCGGCGATCCCCAAGATGCCGTCCGCGCGCCTTCTCACCGAAGCGGGGTGCTCCCCGCTTCGGCACTCTGGATGGCGAAGTCGGGAACACCCGACTTCGCTTGGAGAACGGACGCGCGTTCTCGTCCCGCGGCCGGGCGGCCCGAGGCTATGAAGAACTCTGGTCCCCCTCTTCCTGAGGCGGGAGGCGGGCGCTTCAGGAGGCCTCCCGAAAAAGCCCGGCACTGACCGGGCTTCTCTGTTTATAGGGCGTCAATTAGCGCTTTGACGGCCACGATGGCGCGGCACAGCCAATAGATAAATCGGGCCAGCCGCTCTCCACGCGCAAGCAATCGCCACCCGCCGGAGCCGGTGCGCATGATCGTATGCTCACTAAAAGGATGGGGGCCGGCCCGTGCGATACCGACTGCGAAGCAACTCGCGGCTACGTCATTTTACGCCACGGCTAAAGGACGACACGACCCGCCCATACGATGACACCCGGAACATGGGAACGAACGCCCCAGACTTCAAGTGTCCACCGCCGCGGCCGACCTCGATTCAGGACAATGCCGAATTAGTTGGGCAAAGACGTGCGCATTACGGTAAGAGCATCTTCTCGGCGCTGCTGAGTTTTGGCGCCGTTTTGATGGAAGGCAAAGAATGAAAAATTTGAATATCATGGCCGTTGCGATCACTGCAGCTACTTTGTTGCCTGTAACGGCGTTTGCTCAAGGAGCCAGCAATGCAGCGCCGGGACGGAATAAGGAAGCTCTCACCGGCTATTATGGTGCTGGCGGAGTGGAACCGACTGGCTCACCAACGCCGGGCGGCAGCGTCAACACTTTGGGCGGCGCGATCTCAGGCGGCTTCTACGGGAACACGAGCAATTCCGGAGACGACGTGGATGCTCCTGATCGTGGGCACGGTGTAACGCCGTCTATTTCGCCGGGGCCACAAACGGTTGGCGGCGGTGGACCGGGCACGGGAACCTCAGTGGGTGAGTTCATTCAACAAAACAGATAAACCCAAAACTACGTTCAGAAACCGCCTCAGTCCCGATTGGCTGGGGCGGGTTTCGTCTGCGGGTGGCGGAGGGCGGTTCTCCGCAAATCCGAGGGGCCAGTGGTCATGCTCGCCCCTTCCTGAACTGAGGTTCAGTGTGCCTTAGAGAACGCTGCGGAGGAGAAGGAGCACCCGCGCGAGGAACGTATTCAGCGAGGGTAAACCAAGCATTTGCGCCCGAATGCCGTGCATTCGCCATCGCAGCGGGCGGAAATCTATCCCCATCCGGGCCCGCCCGGACCTTCGCAGAACAGGATTTCAGCATGGCTCCTGCAGTCGCACGGCGCCGGTCCCTCACCCGCCTCGGGGCTTTCGCGGACTCGGCCTCTCCCGCGCGAAGTCGGGTTTTTCCGACTTCACCACCAGCGTTTCAGCCGCCTCAGAGCGGCATGGTCGTGTAGTCCGCCTCAGGCTCGTACATCCCGTCCTCGATCGCCGTGCGGTGGACGACGTTGAGCTTGCCGCCTTCGACCTTGGAGATGTTCTGGTGGCCGAAGACCTGGTGGATCTTGCCGTTGAAGATCTTGTCGCCCTGCGGGTGCTCCGGGCCCTCCTCGAATGCGGTCATCGCCTCGGTCGCCTCGACCAGCGCCTTGCGGTCGGCGTCGGTCGCCGACTTGTAGCCCGATGCCTCGACGGCGTGCTTGATGACGTGCAGGGTCTCCCAGCAGCCGAACATATGCGAATAGGTCGAGATGTCGTTGGGGTCGGAGAGGCTGGCGCCGTTCTCGTCGACGCCGACCTTCTCGCGGTAGAACTTGTCGTGCTCGCTCTGATTGGCCCCGGCGTAGCGCGGATAGCCTTCCCAGAAATAGGTGCCCTCCAAAAATTCCAGGCCGGGGCTGTTCAGCGGCACCGCTTCGAGCGAGTCGATGAAGCCGAAAATCTCCGGCCGGCTCGTGCCGAAATACTCGCCGAGCTCCTTGACGAAGGTGAGCACCGCCGGTCCGACCATGACGTGGTAAAGCACCTCCGTGTCCGCCGGGATCTGCGGGAAATAGCGGGTGAACGTGCTCTCCGTCGGCGGGATCGGGATGAGCTGGGCGATTTGGCCCCCCTGCTTCTCCATCGCCGCGGAGAAATAGTCGCGATGGTCGTGGCCGAAGGCATAGTCGGGGAAGATCATCGCGACCTTCTTGCCGAGGTTTTGGGCGACCCACGGCGCCATCGAGGAGACCTGCGCCTTCACGTCCGTGATCCCCGGCTGGAAGCAATAGCGGTTCAGCGCGCCGGAGGCGACGTGATAGCCCTCCGAGACGACGTAATAGGGCATCTTCAGCTCGCCGGCGCGCGGCGCCGAGCCCATTACGACGTGCGAGAACAGCGTGCCGAAGGTGATGTCGACCTTGTGCTGCGTGGCGAATTTTTCGACCACCTCGGCGCCGCGCTTCGGGTCGGTGCCGTCGTCCTCCGCGACGATCTCCACCTGGCGGCCGGCCATGCCGCCGTTCTCGTTGATGAGCTTCACCGCCGCCTCGGTGGTGCGCTCGTACCAGCGGCCGTAGGCGGCGCCGATGCCGGTGCGGTGAACCTGGAAGCCGATGCGGATCGGCTCCGACGTCTGCGCCTGGGCATAGCGGATCGGCAAAACGAGCGGCGCCGCCGCAGTCGCACCGGCCAGCGCGGCGAGGCCCTTTACGGCGCTGCGGCGGGTGATCGTTCCCGTCTTCGTCGCAGAGGTGGAATTCCGATCGCGCTCGGTCATGCTTCGCTCCCTTTTGACGCTCGATCGGCGTTCTTCGGCCGCCCCCCGAGCTTTCCCAAAAAACCGGTTCGTGCAAACAAACCACTCCGCGACCGCGGTTTACAAGAGACTTTTGCGAGCCCCGCCGGGTAATCAGGGCAAGGCAGCGGCAAGCATGAGACAAATTCATTGCGAGGTGCAGACGTGAGCTTAAGCAGCCGCCCGCGCACCGCCGCGCAGGCTCTCGTCGAAGCGCTGGTTGCCTATGGCGCCGATCGCGTCTTCTGTGTGCCGGGCGAAAGCTTTCTCGCCGTGCTCGATGCGCTCTACGATCGCCGCGACGCCGTCGCCACGATCGCGTGCCGCCAGGAGGGCGGCGCCGCGATGATGGCGGAGGCCGACGGCAAGCTGACCGGCCGCCCCGGCATCTGCATGGTGACGCGCGGCCCCGGCGCCACCAACGCCAGCGCCGGCCTGCACGTTGCGTTCCAGGATTCTACCCCGATGATCCTGTTCATCGGCCAGGTCGGGCGGGATTTTCTCGACCGCGAGGCGTTCCAGGAGATCGACTTTCGCCGCATGTTCGGCGAGGTGGCGAAGTGGGTGGCTGAGATCGACGACCCGTCGCGCGTGCCGGAGTATCTGGCGCGCGCCTTCGCGGTCGCCACCGCCGGACGGCCCGGCCCGGTCGTGCTGGCGCTGCCGGAGGACATGCTGGCGGAGGAATGCGCCGCCGCAATCGCGCCGCACCACGCCGCGTTCGAGATCTTTCCGTCGCCGCAGCAGATGCAAGAAGTGCGCGCCGCGTTGGCGGCGGCCGAGCGGCCGCTGCTGATCGTCGGCGGCAGCCGCTGGGACGACGAGGCCCGCCGGCGCGTGCAGGAATTCGCCGCGGCGAACGATCTGCCGGCGATCGCCACCTTCCGCCGCCAGGACCGCTTCGACAACGACCATCCCTGCTACGCCGGCGAGATCGGCGTCGGCGCCAATCCAAAGCTTCGCCAGCGCGTGCAGGACGCCGATCTGCTCATTGTCCTGGGCGCCCGGCTCGGCGAGATGACCACCGGCGGCTACACGCTGATCGACATTCCCGTGCCGCGGCAGAAGATGATCCACGTCCATGCCGGCGCGGCGGAGCTCGGCCGCGTCTATCAGCCCGACCTCGCTATCAATGCGACGCCGCGCGGCTTTGCGGTGCTCCTCGACACGATCAGACCGGTCGCTGCGCCGGCCTGGGGGGCGTGGCGGGAGGCGGCGCGGGCCGACTACGAGGAATGGCAGAAGCCGCGGCGCGTGCCCGGCAATCTGCAGATGGCCGAAATCGTCGCCTGGCTCCGCGACAATCTGCCGGCCGACGCGATCGTCACCAACGGCGCCGGCAATTTCTCCAGCTGGGCGCACCGCTACTACCGCTACCGGCGGCTCGGCACGCAGCTGGCGCCGATCAGCGGCTCGATGGGCTACGGCTTTCCCGCCGCCGTCGCCGCCAAGCTCAGGCACCCTGAGCGCACTGTCCTGTGCATCGCCGGCGACGGCGATTTCATGATGACGGGCCAGGAGCTGGCGACCGCCGTGCAATACGGGGCCAACGTCGTCGTCGCCATCCTCGACAACGGCATGTACGGCACGATCCGCATGCACCAGGAGCGGGAGTTTCCGGCTCGCGTGATGGCCACCGAGCTCAAGAACCCGGATTTCGTGGCGCTGGCGCGCGCTTACGGCGCGTACGCCGAAAGCGTGGAGCGGACCGAAAGTTTCGCCCCGGCGTTCAAGCGAGCGATCGCAGCGAACATGCCGGCGCTGCTGCATTTGAAGCTCGACCCGGAAGCGATCACACCCGCCCAATCGCTGTCGCAGATCCGCCAGGCGGCGCTCGCGCAGGATTGAGGCGGTCGGCGGGTGCGGTTGTCGCTGCTGCCGAGGAGCGCCGGACCGGAGGCAAGGATCCTGCTCGCCGCCCGCGGCCTTCGCGGTTTCGGCGACGGGATGATCAGCCTCGTCCTCCCCGCTTACCTGGCGGCGCTGGGGTTCGGCGCGTTCGAGATCGGCCTGATCGCCACCGCTACGCTGCTCGGCTCCAGCTGCGCCACGCTGGCGATCGGCTGGGTGGCGCATCGATGGCCGGACAAGGCGCTGCTGATCGCGGGCAGCGGCCTGATGGCGCTTTCCGGCCTGGCCTTCGTCTCTTTCGATGGGCTCTGGCCGCTGCTGATCGTCGCTTTCGTCGGCACGCTCAACCCGTCGTCCGGCGACGTCAGCTTGTTCCTGCCGCTGGAGCACGCCAAGCTTGCCCACAGTGTTGCGCCGCCGGACCGCACCTCCTTATTCACCCGTTACGCGCTGGTCGGGTCGCTCGCCGCCGCGATCGGCTCGCTCGCCGCGTCTCTCCCGGAGCTTCTCGGACGGCTTGCGGAGCTGGATGCCGTGTCAGCGCTGCGCATCCCGTTCTTCCTCTATGCGGGGATCGCTCTCGCCAATTTCGGCCTTTACCGGCTTCTGCCGGACGTTTCGCCCGAAGAGCCGGCGAGCCCTCGCCAGCCGCTTCGAGAGTCGCGCTCCGTCGTGCTCAGGCTGACGGCCCTCTTCGCGCTGGATTCCTTCGGCGGCGGCTTCATCGTGCAGTCGCTGATGGCGCTCTGGCTGTTCGAGCGCTTCGGGATCGATCTCGCCACCGCGGCAGCGATCTTCTTCTGGACCGGCCTGTTGGCGGCGGCGTCGATGCTGGCCGCGCCGTGGCTCGCCAGGAAAATCGGCCTGGTCAACACGATGGTGTTCACGCATCTCCCGGCCAGCATCTCGCTGATCCTCATCCCGCTGATGCCGAGCGCCGGCTGGGTTGTCGCCCTGCTGCTCGCGCGCAGCTTCTTCTCGCAGATGGACGTGCCGACGCGCACGTCCTACGTCATGGCGGTGGTCAGCCCGGGCGAGCGGGCGGCGGCGGCAAGCGTCACCGCGGTGCCGCGGAGCCTCGCCGCAGCCGCCAGTCCGGTTATCGCCGGCGCCCTGCTCAGCGCCTCCACCTTCGGCTGGCCGCTCCTCATCGGCGGCGTGTTGAAGACCGCCTACGACCTGCTGTTGCTGGCGCAGTTCCGCCGCGTCCGCCCGCCCGAGGAGCTATGATCAGGCGCGAGAGGAGTCGCCGGAAAGCTCCGCCACACTTCGCTTTGCTCCAACCGCGCAGAGCCGCTCCAGCGCGGCGCTGACGGCGGAGGCAAATCGCGGATCGGCGGGGAGATCGCGCCCGAAAATCGCTTCGACGGACATGAGCGCCGCCGCAAGTTTTCTGGGGTCCGGCCCCGCTTTGTCGGCGAGCGTCCGCAGCCGCGCCGCCAGCGGATCGCGGACGTCGATGGCGCGGCCGTTCTCGTCGACCCCGCTGACGTAGCGCATCCACGCCGCCACGCCCAAGCCGAGGCGCGGGAAGGGCGCGCCTTCCTTCAGCCGGTCGCGAATCGTGCCGAGGAGGCGCTGCGGCAGCTTTTGGCTGCCGTCCATGCAGATCTGCCACGTCCGGTGTTTCAGCGCCGGGTTCTCGAAGCGCGCGATCAGGGCAGACTTGTAGGACGCGACGTCCGCCCCGGGCGGCACCCGAAGCGTCGGCGTGACGTCCTCGTCCATCAGCCCGCGCACGAGCCGCGCGAAGGCGGGATCGGCCATCGTCTCCGCCACCGTTTCGTAGCCGGCGAGATAGCCGAGATAGGCGAGCGTCGAATGGCTGCCGTTGAGGAGCCGGAGCTTCATCAGCTCGTAGGGCTCCACGTCGGCGACCAGCTCCGCCCCAGAATCCTCCCAGGCGGGACGGCCGGAGGGGAACCGGTCCTCGATCACCCATTGCGAGAACGGCTCCGTCACCACCGGCCAGGCGTCGTGCACGCCGAGCGCCGCGGCGATGCGCGCCCGATCCTCGTCGGTCGTCGCGGGCGTGATGCGGTCGACCATGGTCGAAGGACACGCCAGCTCGGCCGCGACGAAGGCGCCGAGATCGGCGTCGCGGAGCCGCGCGAAACGGTCGAGGATGCGCTTGGCGACGCCGCCGTTCGCCGGAAGATTGTCGCAGGTCAGCAGCGTGAAGGGCGGGACACCTTCCGCCCGGCGGCGCCGGAGCGCCTCGACGATGAAGCCGGGCGCCGAGCGCGGCGAAGCGGGCGCGGCAAGGTCGTGCACCACATCGGGATGCGCCTCGTTCAGCTCGCCCGTCGCCGGGTCGTGGCAATAGCCCTTCTCGGTGACGGTCAGCGACACGATGCGCACCCGCGGATCCGCCATCGCATCGAGCAGCGCCTGCGGATCCTCCGGCGCTACGAGCGTCCGGCTCACCGCGCCGATGATTCGGAGTTTTTCGCCTTCGCCGGAGCGCTCGGCAAGCGTGTAGAGCCCGTCCTGGGGGGCGAGCGCGTCGCGCGTGTCGGGGCTTCGCAGGCTCGCGCCGACGATGCCCCAGCCCGGATCGGCGGCGAGCGCGCCGTCGGTGTACCAGGCCTGGTGGGCGCGATGGAACGCGCCGATGCCGAGATGCACGATGCCCGGCGTGACGGCGTTCCGCTCGTAGCGGGGCCGCGCGACCCCCTGCGGCACGTCCCGCAGCGTCGCGTCGCTGAGCCGCGACGGAGTCTCAGACCCGCTGCCACGCGGCTCCGTCACAATCTGTAGGCCTCCTTGGCGAGGCGGTAGGCGAGATCGTAGGCCACGTCGCGCGCCTCGTCTTCATCCAGCCGGTGTGTCGTCACCAGCCCGGCCAAATAGGCGCAGTCGACGCGCCGCGCCACGTCGTGCCGCGCCGGAATGGAGAGATAGGCGCGCGTGTCGTCGTTGAAACCGACTGTATTGTAGAAGCCCGCCGTCTCCGTCGTCAGCTCGCGGAAGCGGCGCATCCCCTCCGGCGAATCGTAGAACCACCAGGCCGGCCCGAGCCGCAGGCACGGATAGTGGCCGGCAAGCGGCGCCAGCTCGCGCGAATAGCTGGTCTCGTCGAGGGTGAAGAGGATCAGCGTGAAATCGCGCGCGTTGCCGAAGCGGTCGAGGAGCGGTTTTAGGGCCCGCACGTAGTCGGTGCGCGTCGGGATGTCGGCGCCCATGTCGCGGCCGAAGCGGCCAAAAATCTGGTCGTTGTGGTTGCGGAACGAGCCCGGATGGATCTGCATGACCATGCCGTCCTCCAGGCTCATCGCCGCCATCTCGGTCAGCATCTGGGCGCGGAACAGCTCGGCTTCCTCGGCCGAGGATGTTCCCATTGCGATCTTCCCGAACAGCGCTTCCGCTTGCGCGGGCGGCAGATTTGCCGTCGCGGCGCTCGGATGGCCGTGGTCGGTGGAGGTCGCGCCGTAGCCGCGGAAGAAGGCGCGGCGCTTGCGGTGCGCCTCCAGATAGCCGGGCCAGCTGAGCGTATCGCAGCCGGCGATCTCGCCGAATTTTTGCAGGTTCTGGCGGAAACCCTCGAAATCAGGGTCGACCACCGGGTCCGGCCGGTAGGCGGTGATCACCCGCCCCGTCCAGCCGGACTTTCGGATCGCCTCGTGATGCTTGAGCGGGTCGAGCGGGCTCTCCGTCGTGGCGATCACCTCGATGTTGAATTTTTGATAGAGCGCCCGCGGGCGGAATTCCGGTCGCTGCAGGCTTTCGCTGATGCGGTCGTAATAGGCGTCGGCATTTTTCGCCGAGAGCCGCTCGGAAAACCCGAACAGGGTGGCGAAGGCGTGGTCGAGCCAGAGCCGCGTCGGCGTGCCGCGGAAGAGATGGTAATTCTCCGCAAAAATCCGCCAGACTTTTCGCGGGTCCGCCTCGACCGCGCTGCCGTCGCGTGGCCGGATGCCAAGCTCTTCCAGAGGAATCCCCTGGCTGTAGAGCATGCGGAAGACGTAATGGTCCGGCCGCACGAACAGTTCTGCGGGATTGGGGAAAGCCTCGTCGTAAGCGAACCAGCGCGGGTCGGTGTGGCCGTGCGGCGAGACGATCGGCAGGTCGCGGACGCCCTCATAGAGCCGCTGCGCCACGGCCCGCGAGGCCGGGTCGGCGGGAAACAGCCGGTCGGCGTGGATCAGCATCGGCGTCCTGGCGTCCAATCGGCACCTCGGCGAAGCTTCGGCGCCACTCTTATATACGCCAGGGCGCTTTCCCGCCAGATCGTCTCGCCGGCAGGGAGGCGCCTCGCACGCTGCGGCCGCTCCCGAGCGGCTCTGCGTCATTGACAGCGCCGCCGCACCCCCACAAGGTTTTCGCATGAACGATCTCGCCGACCGCGATCCCGGGACCATCGTCGCGCATGACGAGCGGCACTTTGGGGACGCGGTCGTGCCGCCGATTTTCCAGACCTCGCTGTTCACCTTCTCCTCCTACGACGAGATGGCGCAGGTCTTTGCCGGCGAGCTGGTGCGGCCGACCTATTCGCGCGGCCTCAATCCGACCGTGCGCGCCTTCGAGCAGAAAATCGCCGCGCTGGAAGGGGCGGAGGATGCGCTCGGCTTCGGCAGCGGCATGGCGGCGATCTCCTCCGCCGTGCTGGCGTTCGTGCGCCCCGGCGACCGCATCCTCTCCGTCGCGCATGTCTACCCCAACTCTTTCCGCTTCTTCGAGACCATGCTGAAGGCGTTCGGCATCGCGGTCGATTACGTCGACGCGGGCGACCTCGCGGCGGTCGAGGCGATGCTGCCCGGCCGAAAGCTCTTCTACCTGGAGAGCCCGACCAGCTGGATGTTCCAGGTTCTTGATCTCGCCGCGCTGTCCCGGCTGGCGCGCGCCCATGGCGCCCTCACCATCGTCGACAATTCCTGGGCCTCGCCGATTTTTCAGAACCCGCTCGCCCTCGGCTGCAATCTCGTCCTCCACTCGGCCTCAAAATATATCGGCGGGCACTCCGACGTGGTGGCGGGCGTCGTCGCCGGCAGCCGGGAGCATGTCGGAAAACTCCGGCGCGAGGTGCTGCCCTACCTCGGCGCAAAGCTGTCGCCCTTCGATGCGTGGCTGCTGCTCCGGGGCCTCCGCACCCTGCCGGCGCGTATGCGCGAGCATGAGCGGAGCGCGCTCGACCTCGCCACGCGCCTGCAGGCGCACCCCGCCGTCACGGCGGTGCACCACCCAGCGCTGTCGCAGCCCTCCGCCAAGGGCCTGAGGGGCACGTCCGGCCTGTTCTCCATCGAGCTGGATGCCGCGATCGACATCCCCGCCTTCTGCGACGCATTGGAGATTTTCAAGCTCGGCGTCAGCTGGGGCGGCCATGAGAGCCTTGTCTGCCCGGCCGGTGTGACGCGCGTGCAGGTGGGCGGCCCCAATCACGCGCTCTATTTCGGCGTGCCGGAGCGTATGGTGCGGCTCAATATCGGCCTAGAGTCGCCCCAATCGCTGTGGTCGGATTTCTGTCAGGCCTGCGAGAGAAGCAAAATCGAAGGGAGGAAGACCGCATGACCATGAGAAAGCTGATTTTGGCGGGCGCCGCCGCGCTGCTGATGAGCGGCACGGCGCTTGCCCAGACGGAGCTCAGCCTGGTGGAAGTGATCACCTCGCCGGAGCGCACCGAGACCCTGAAGGAGATCGTCGCAGAATTCGAGGCGGCGAATCCCGGCGTGACGGTGGAGATCACCTCGCTGCCGTGGAACGAGGCATTCGAGAAATTCGCCACCATGGTGTCGGCCGGCGAGACGCCCGACGTCGTCGAGATGCCCGACACCTGGCAGGCGCTCTACGGCAAGAACGGCGCGCTGGAGGATCTGGAGCCGTACCTCGCCGACTGGGAGCACACCAAGGATCTCAACGACAAGGCGCTGCAATTCGCCCGCTACGTCGATGGCAAGGCCTATCTGATCCCCTACGGCTTCTATCTCCGCGCCCTCTTCTACAACAAGAAGCTCTTCGAGGAGGCGGGCGTGGCCGGCCCCCCGGCAACGCTCGAAGAATTCCGCGAAGCGGCCGAGAAGGTCTCGAAGCTCCCCGGCAAATACGGCTATTGCCTGCGCGGCGGGCCGGGCGGCCTCAACGGCTGGGTGATGTTCGGCGCCACCAATGCCGGCTCCAACGCCTTCTTCAAGGACGACGGCACCTCGACCTTCACCGATCCGGGCTGGGTCGGCGGCATCAAATTCCTGACCGACCTCTACCAGGACGGCCTGGCGCCGAAGGACAGCGTCAACTGGGGCTTTAACGAGATCGTCGCCGGCTTCTATTCCGGCACCTGCGCGATGCTCGACCAGGATCCCGACGCGCTGATCGCCGTCGCCGAGCGGATGAGCCCGGAGGATTTCGCCGTGGCGCCGATGCCGAAGGGCCCGGACGGCAAGAGCTTTCCCACCATCGGCTATGCCGGCTGGGCGATGTTCGCCGACAGCGAGCACAAGGACGAGGCGTGGAAGCTGATCGCCCACCTCGCCGGGCCGGAGGCCAACGTCACCTGGAACAAGCGCGTCGGCGCGCTGCCGATCTACAAGGGCGCCGAGAACGACCCGTTCTATGCCGGCCCGCAGTTCAAGGGCTGGTTCGACGAGCTGGCCGATCCGAACGTGCAGCCGACGGTCATGCCGACCAACCTTGAGGAGTTCGCCTTCTTCAAGGACGCGCTGGTGCCGCGCACCAGCCAGGAGGCGCTGCTCGGCCAGCGCACGCCGGAGGATCTCGCCAAGGAATGGGGCGAATATCTTACCGCCGCCCAGCAGAAATTCATGGCCTCGCAGAAGCAGTAGCGGGAGCCGCGTCGGGTCCCCTCAGGACTGTCGTCATGCCCGGGCTTGACCCGGGCATCCATTGCGGAACGGTCGCGCCCGCCAGTGCGGTCACGGAATGGATTGCCGGATCAAGTCCGGCAATGACGACATTAGATGTTGGCGCGTGGAGGCCTATTGTGGCGGAGACGAGCAATGAGCGTCGGCAGCAGAGAGGACGTGTTGGAAGCCGCTCGCCCGCGTCCGACCACGCGAACCGGGATGGGCTCCATGCCCTTTCCCGGCGGCGTCGCATTCCGGGTCTGGGCGCCGAACGCCGAGGCGGTCTTCGTCAGCGGAGACTTCGATGGGCAGTCCGAAAC
Organism: uncultured Alphaproteobacteria bacterium; assembly: GCA_963846475.1. Classification (GTDB taxonomy): domain Bacteria; phylum Pseudomonadota; class Alphaproteobacteria; order Rhizobiales; family Afifellaceae; genus DASWJZ01. The sequence goes on from CAWJVZ010000004.1 coordinate 3,445,007, forward strand.
GCGCAACCCGCTCGCGCCCGAAGGCAACGGCTACTGGTCGGGCGAGGTCGCCGAGGCGCAAGCGGGCGCCAAATACGAATACCTCATCACCTATCGATCGCAGCGGCTTCGGCGCAATGACCCCTATGGCCGCGACGTCGAGAGCTCGGTAGGCCGGACCGTCATCGTCGATCCGGCGGCATTCGATTGGGGCGACGACAGCAACTTCCGGATGCCGCCTTGGAACGAGCTCGTCGTCTATGAGATGCACATCGGCACGTTCAACGATCGGCCGGGCGGCGAGCCCGGCACGCTGAACACGGCGATCGAGGGGCTTGCGCACGTCGCGGAGCTGGGCGCGAACGCCGTCCAGCTGATGCCGCTTGCCGAGGTTCCCGGCAATTTCTCCTGGGGCTACAACCCGAGCGACATCTTTGCCGTGGAGAGCTATTACGGCGGCTCGGCCGGCCTGAAGGGCTTCGTCAGGGCCGCGCATCGCCTCGGCCTCGCCGTCGTCATCGACGTGGTCTACAACCATCTGGGGCCGAACGACATCGACACCTGGCGCTTCGACGGCTGGCACGAGCCGGGCAAGGGCGGCATCTACTTCTACAACGACTGGCGCTCGTGGACGCCCTGGACGGAGACCGGCCGGCCCGATTACGGGCGCGGCGAGGTGCGCCAGTATCTGCGCGACAACGCCCTCTATTGGCTCGACGAGATGCACGCCGACGGACTGCGCTGGGATATGACGCTGTACGTGCGCACCGTCTTCGGCGACGAGCACGATCCCGGCCAGAGCCTGGCCGACGGCTGGAGACTCATGCAATGGGTGAACAGCGAGATCGACGCGCGCTGGCCGTGGAAGATCGCCATCGCCGAGGACCTGCAGGACAATCCCTGGCTGACGCGCGACACCGAAGGGGGCGGGGCGGGGTTCGACGCGCAATGGGCGGCCAATTTCGTGCATCCCGTCCGGGCGGCGCTGATCGCCGGGCGCGATGAGGAGCGCAGCATTGGCGCAATCCGCAACGCCGTTCTCGGCTTCTACGACGGCGACGCCTTTGCGCGCGTCGTCTACACGGAATCGCACGACGAGGTCGCCAACGGCCGGGCCCGCCTGCCATACGATATCGCGCCGAACGATGCCGGCGGCTGGTTCGCGCGAAAACGCTCCACCCTCGGCGCCGTCCTGGTGCTCACCTCGCCGGGCATCCCGATGCTCTTCCAGGGCCAGGAGTTTCTGGAGGACGAGTGGTTCCGCGACACCGACCCGCTGGACTGGCACAAGAAGCAGCGCTTCGCCGGCATTTTCCGGATGTACCAGGACCTGATCCGCTTGCGGCGAAACAGCGATGGCCGGAGCCGCGGCCTGAGGGGCCACCACGTCAACGTCTTCCACGCAAACGACCGCGACAAGGTGATCGCCTTTCACCGCTGGGATCGCGGCGGGCCCGGCGACGATGTCGTCGTCGTGCTCAACCTGGCCAACCGCGCCTACGACAGCTACACGATCGGCTTCCCCAGAGGCGGCGCATGGCGGGTGCGCTTCAACAGCGACTGGTCCGGCTACAGTCCCGATTTCGGCGACCGGCTCGGCTACGACACCGTGGCGGATCCGGGTTTTTGCGACGGCCTGGATTTTCGCGGCAATCTCGGTCTGGCGCCCTACGGCGCGCTCATCCTGACGCAGGAGAATTGAGGCTCCCCAGGCGGGGATTACGGGATGCCGAGCGCCAGGGCGGCGAGGCCGATCGCGGTGCGGATGGACGCGCGTTCTCGTCCCGCGGCCCTACGGCCCGAGGCTATCAATGAGCCTTTTTGGCCTCCTCGCATCGAGGCGGGAGCGGAGCGCCTGAACAACGCCTCGCAAATTTAAAGTGGCGCCTCCAGGCGCCCCTGTACCGGTGATGGCCGGTGATCCTGCAAAGCTTGGCTCGGCGAAAGCGAAGCCGGCCGCACGCGCGCCCTCCGTGGCGCCGTAGCGGGCGGGCGGCTTCGCGGGTCCGGCGAATCGGCTCAGACAGGAGGACCGGGGCCGGCCGGCCGGGAGCGACCGAAGCGCCCCAGCGCCGCCGCTGTCAAAGCGGCGAGCACCACGCGCGGACATGTGCCCCGGCTGGCGGCTGCGATTGCAGGCCCAGTGGGGAGACCGCGCCCTTGAGCGCCAGTACAGGGATCGGCCGACGTCGCGGCGGGCTCGTTGCGAGAACAGGGAGAGGAGCATGGAAGAACAGCCGATCTGGTATGCCGGCGTCGATTGGGCGTCGCAGGCGCATGTCGTTTGTCTGTCGGATGCGCAGGGGCGCGGCAAGCGCGTGCGCAGCTTCGCTCATGGCGGCGAGGGCCTGGCTGAGATGGGCGCCTGGCTGATCGCCGCGAGCGGCGCCGCGCCGCAAGCGGTGCATGTCGCCATCGAGGTGCCGCACGGGCCGGTCGTTGAGGCGCTCATGGAGCGCGGCTTCACCGTCTACGCGGTCAATCCCAAGCAGCTCGACCGCTTCCGCGACCGCTTCACGCTGGCCGGCGCCAAGGACGACAGCCGCGACGCCGAGGTGCTGGCCGATGCGCTGAGGACCGACCGGCCGCGCCTGCGTCCGTTGCGGCCGGCCGATCCGCTGGTCATCGAGCTGCGCGAATGGTCGCGGATCGCCGACGAACTGACCGTCGAGCAGGTCCGTCTCGCCAACCGCATGCGAGACCAGCTCTGGCGCTACTTCCCGGCCATGCTGGAGCTCGCCGATGATCTCGCCGCCGAATGGTTCCTGCAACTGTGGGAGAGCGCGCCGACGCCCGATAAGGCCCGCCGCCTCCGCCAAGCCAGTCTCGCCAAGCTCCTCAAGCGGCATCGCATCCGCCGCTTCGATGCGGCCGAGGCCTTGAAGCAGCTCCGCCGGCCGCCCATCCAGGTCGCCGCCGGCGCCACCGAGGCGGCAACCGCCCACATCCGCACGCTCATTCCCCGCCTGCGCCTCGTCAGCCGCCAGATCAAAGAGGCGCACGGCGAGCTCGATCGCCTGCTCGCCAGCCTCGCTGCGCCCGAGGAGGACGCGCCGGGGCAGCCGCAAGAGCAGCGTGACGTGACCATCCTGAGATCCCTGCCAGGCATCGGAAGGATCGTCTGCGCCACGCTGCTCGCAGAGGCCGGCGAGGCCCTGCGCGAGCGAGACTATCAGGCGCTGCGCTGCTTGTCCGGCGTCGCCCCGGTGACCAAGCAGTCGGGCAAGCGCCGCATCGTCCTGCGCCGCCGGGCTTGTCATCGCCGCCTCAGCGACGCCGTCCATCATTGGGCGCGCACCGCCATCCAGCACGACCCGCGAAGCCGCGCCAAATACGCCGCCCTGCGCCAACGCGGCCATTCGCATGCCCGCGCGCTTCGCTCCGTCGCCGACCGTCTGCTCGCCGTTGCCTGCGCCATGCTCGCCAGCCGCACCCTGTTCGCCACCGCAGCGGCAAGTCAAAAAAGCGCTTGCTAAACGGTGGGGAGTCCGCGCGGCGTTATACGTTCCCCAACTCGCCCAACTTTTCCTGTCCTGCCCCGTGCTTCACGCCGTGGGCAGAAGCTCTAGCCGTGCAACAGCCGGCACCGGGATTGCTCCCGAGGGGGGCCCTTCTGAGGAACGCCGTCCCGGCTCCTGACCGAGGCTCCGTGGCGGCGCCGCCACGTGTGCTGGCGAAGGCGCCGATCGCCCGCGAGGCTGTATGGGGCCAGCGTTGAATGAGCTCGATCGGCTGCAATCATCTGCCGGCATGGATGTGCTCGGCGAGCGCGTCCATCTTGAAATGTTCGTAAACCCTCTAGCAATCACCACTCTTATCAACTATGACTATATACGCGCGGTTGAGGAAGGTCATTGTCCGAAGTGTAGGTTTCCGCGATTTTAATCCCGTCAAGGAGGCATCCCATGGACGTGAAAAAGCTCTCGGTAAAGGAGGCCGCGGCAACCGCAGCGAGGTGCGCCGCGACGGCAGCGCAATGCGCGGCAACCGCGGCGAGATGCGCGGCGACCGCCGCCCAGGCTCAGGCCAAAGCGACCGCGGCCAGATGCTCGGCAACTGCGGCCAGATGCGCGGCTACCGCAGCCAGATGCGCGGCGGAATTTCCGGATTGAAGTAACGACTTTCTAGCACAAGGTTCCGTCGCGCCACGACCAGGCAGGCGCGACGGTCGGGTTGAGGTGTTGCGATGGGCGTCCCGCGACTCGGGGTCGGGCTCCAGTTCAACCCCGCGTTGATTGGATGGTTCCCGTTCGTCGATCAGCCCCTGGATGTGTTGGAGATCCTGTTCGAACTCAGTGATGGGGCCTCTTGACGGCCCGGGGCTGATGTCCCCGCGCGCTGCCGACGTCGTGCGGGACGTTGCCGAGAGATTTCCGCTCCTCGGACATTCCAACTACGGGGGAGACTTCGGCTTCGACGATCTGATGAACACCGCGGCCGCACGACGGCACGTTCCTCTCTCCAAGAAATTCAAAGTATCCTGGGTGGCTAACCATTGCTTCTACAGCGATGGCTCCTGGTCCGACGTTTGGAGCAGCCCGTTACAATTTTCCCGTGCCGAAGTTGCTCGCATCGCCGCAAGGGCGCGTGCCCTTCAGGATCTCTACGCCGTTCCGCTCGCCCACGAAAATGCCGCCTACTACCGGACGTGTCCCGGCAGCAACATGCCTGAGGAGGAGTTCCTTGCCCGGACCCTGGAATTATCTGGAACGTATTTGCACCTTGATCTACACAATTTATATGCGAATGAGCAAAACCACAGCGCGAGCGGCTACTCCATTCAACGCTTTCTGGCCACCATACCGCTTGACCGTATCATTTCCATCCACATGGCGGGCGGCCGCTGGATTGACGGCCAGTACCACGACTTGCACGATACACAAGTGGCCGAAGCGGTCTGGGACCTGCTCGACGACGTTCTGTCGAGAGCCCGTCCCGGTGCAGTAATTCTCGAATATGAAACGCAAGCTCTCTACTGCGACGGGGCGACGCTTAACACCGAGCGAACGACCGACCTGATCCTCTCCGACCTTGAACGGGCGCGAAAGGCATGGGATCGCGCTTACGGCCCGGCGAGTCGCCGAACCACGCGCAGCGAGGCCGCGTGATGGATGCCCGACTGGTCTGGACGACATGGCGGCGCGTCCTGACCAGCGACCATCTGGTGGAGTGGGTCATGCATCCCGACTTCCGAGCCGGGGATCCCGACGGCCTCACGGCGGACGAGACGGCGATCTTGGCCGACTACGCGGGCACTCCTGCGGCGACCGAGTCCAACATCGGCATGTACCGGCGCGGGCTTACAAGGAATGCACTGGGCGCGCTGGACCTCGTACCGCTCACCCGCCGCCTCTTGCACGCGAGCGGACTGGATATCGAAGCAGTTGCGACGGAGTTTGCTCGGTTCTCCGATTACGCCGACAACGGACCTAACTTCTGGCGGACCGCGGCTGGTTTCGTGGGGTACTTGGCAAACCTACCGGAGTTCGCCTCCCGTGCGCAGCAAGACGTGCTGGCGCTTGACGTGGCGACGATTGCGCTTGCCCGCCAGCTCGGCGAGTCCACCACCACGGCGTGGCCGGACAGCGCGGCCGCCGCCTTCTCGACTGCGGACTCCCACGGGGACTGGGATTCAGCTCGCTTCGTCGCCAATCGCGCCGCGGTCGTGGTTTCATCGTCCTGCAATCTCACCGGATGGATTGAAAATCCGTTTCACTTCGATCCCGGCGAGGAGCTCGAACCCTCGCCACGACACTGGCTGATCTACTTTCCGGCCGCCGAGGCCGCGCACCAATATGCGGAGCTGTCCGAACGAGGCGCCCGCACCTTCGATGTTCTGCAGACTCCCAAGACCGCAGCTGAGGTGTCGCTGGTACTAGACCATCTTCCGCGTGCCGATGTGCTCGCGGTGATCGACTCGCTCGCAGGGCTCGGTGTCGTAGTCAGCGAAGCAGATCTGCTCACTCTGACTGCTCAGACAGCGCGAATGCACCGGGAGACCCTGAACCAATCCGCAGCCACATTCGATGTCCCCGGGGGCTGGGCTGGCGGGGCACCGAGCCAATGAGACCTTTGAAGCAGCCTCAATTATTCGGCCAGCACAGCCTGAACGGCAGCCTGTCAGACGACGCGTTTGTAATGCTGGACCCGGCCGTCGGAGTGCTGGAGACCGAGATTGCCGAACATCGAATACTGGGTCACGGCCATTTTGAAGTGGGCATGGTCGTACCGCCAGGTGACGGCCTGTTAGACTTCGTCACCGCGCTCATGCAGCAGCCGATCAATGTCGGTACCCTGCGCAGGCAGTTCGACGATCAGCAGATGATTGACAAGATGCTGGCTTCGTTGCGGCAGCACGGATTCATGTACGTCACGGCGCAGGCGAAGCCGTCGACCGAAGAGCTTGAACATCTAAGAAGCATAGCCGAGCAGATGCGTCGGCAAGCGCTGCGCCACTCCATCATCATCGACTTGGATGCTCCGATTTCAATCGAGAATCTCTGCGCCCGCTTGAGCGCGCAAACATCCGCACCGGAAGTGCTGCTGCGTTGCGCGCGACTAGCAGACCACAGTCGAACGTTAGCGGAACTGGCGCGCCTGCGGCAAACCGGCACTTTGCGGATGCATCACACGGTGGTGCAAACGAGCGCCCTGTCAGGCGATGGCGAGCTCTGCCGATCGCTCATCCAATTGGGGGCATCGGTTAGCCTCGACGAAGTGCCCTGGCCGGCCCCGGAGCATCCGATCCCCGGCCTTGATGAGATGACCCGCAATTGCGTTGCGGTGCATGCGCTAATGACACCGGATCTGTCGATTCTCGACGATACGGTGCGCAGCGGAGCGCTGGCTTGGGCGGGATCCGTGTTCATCTCCGGTCTGTGTTTACGGCTCGAACCGGATGCCCTCTGGCCGGCGGGCAATGCTGAAGAGGATGATTTTATCGGCATCTTTAACGCAGTGCGTGCGATTGAGAACGAATTTGGAGATGTGGTGATCGTGAACCTGCCAAGCGATGAGGTCCTGCTTGGCAATACGTTATCGACTTCGCGTCCCAACGAGCTGTCCGATTTTGCAAATAGCTACCGCACGTCGTTCTTGCGATGGCGGCTTCCTCTGTTGAAATCCTGCGAGAACGACAACAGCTGGAGCCAAATACCGGAAGTCGAAGACAAGTTAGTGCGCGCTGAGGAAGACCTGCTACCTAATCATCCGGAGCTGCTGCTGCTCCGACCCGGCAGCTTCGTGGTAGATGTTTGCGGCGGTTTAGGACGCGTTGCACGGCGATTGTCGCCAGTGGTGGGCCAAGACGGGCTTATTATTTCAATCGAGATGTTTCGCTGCTTAAGCGATCGGGCACGCCGGTTTGCCTGCGAAAGAAGCATTACAAACTTGCATTTTCGCCCCGGGCTAGCGCAGCGCCTTCCTCTGCCCGACGGAACGGCGGATGCGGCCGTCAACGAGTGGACTGGAGGCATTTGGGAACTGGGACTTGGACCGACCATGGTCCGGGAAATGGCAAGGGTGGTTCGCCCCGGGGGCCGCGTTGCGGTCACCCATCGCCTCGTGCAGCTTCATCTCGCTTCGTTGGGGCAGCCTTGGGTCCAGTACCAAGAAATCTACAGCTGGATGCGCGAGGCCTTCGTGCATCCGGAACTCACCATTGTCGTAGAACGCGTGTGGGGTCAAATCGTCCCGTCGCTGGTGGGTGAGAATGCCACGCTTTGGCGTAAGCAGTATATGCCGCGGCTGGTCAACCCCTATGACGTGACGTATCAATACGATGAAAGTCCCGGTAAGCACGCGGACGTGTATTTCACAATCATCGCGCAACGGCGGTGATGCCTCTAAATTTACCTGCAAGCCGGTGTGAGGTGCGGCGGACAGTGGCCGAGATCCCGAAGGAGGCGATCTGGGTACTTCAAGGATGTTTCCGCCGAGGACGGGTTCGGCGGCGGCAGCTCGTGAAGGCCAGCAAGGCGGAAAAGCGCGTGACTCGCTGAGCGGGGCAACATAAGGCTGCCGATCCGTACCTGCGGTATGCCGGTCTAAGACATTCCACGACTTGAACGTGAGGCGACGCGGCAGGGCCCCAAGGCCGAGCGGCCGGGCACGAGGGCGCCCGGCCGACCCCTGATCAAGCGGCCGATCGCCCAGCCGTCACTGCCGCCGGTAGAGCCACAACGTCACCGGCGCCAGCATCGCCGTCAGGGCCGCCGGCGCGGCGAGCGCCAGCGCGATGTCGCCAAGAGTGGCGCCGCCGCCCATCAGGCCGCGCATGGCGGTCGGTCATCAGCGAGACCGGGTTGACCTCGACGAAGGCGCGCAGCCAGCCCGGCATCGTCGCCGGGTCGACCATGATGTTGGAGGCGAAGACAGCGGAAACAGGAAGGTGAAGCCGAGCGTCATCACGGTCATCGGCGTCCTGATCAGGAGGCCGAGGACGATGAAGATCCAGCCCATGCCGAAGCCGATCGCGACGAGCAGCGCGAAGGCGGCGACGACGCCGGAAAACCCGGCTTCGGGCCGATAGCCGAGGATCAGGCCGATGGTCAGGATGATCGCCGCCGGCGATCAGGTGGCGCAGGACGTCGCCGACCATCAGCCCGGCGAACGGCGCCAGCGACCAGATCGGCAGCGAGCGGAAGCGGTCGAACAGGCCTTTGCCGAGGTCGGTCGACAGCCCCATGCCGGAATAGACGGCGTTGAAGCAGACGGTCTGCACCAGGATGCCGGGCAGGAAGAACTGCAGATAGTCGCGCGCCGAGCCGGCGAGCGCGCCGCCGAACACGAAGGTGAACAGCAGCGTGAACATGATCGGCGTCATCACCAGATCGAACAGCTGCTCCGGCACGTGCTTGAACTTCAGCACCGCGCGCCAGCCGAAGACGAGCGCGTTGGAGAACGCCGAGGGTCTTGGGGGGCGCGCGACGGTTCTGAGCCGCGGCAGGACGGCGGAGCCGGTGTCGGTCATGTGCGAGAATCCTCCGTCCGGCTCGCGCGGCCGCCGCCCGTCAGCGCGAAGAACACTTCCTCGAGGCTCGGCGAGCCCATCGAGAAGTCGGCGAGCTCGATGCCGGCGGCGATCAGCGCGGCGAGCGCCTCGTTGGCGGCCTTCGCCGTCCCGGCCATGACCGACAGCTGCGCGCCTTCGGCGCTGCGCTGCACGCTGCCGCCGAGATGCAGCGCTCAGAATGCTGCGCGGCCTCGTCGAGCCGGGCGGGATCGGCGAGCGCGACATGCAGGAAGCCGGAGCCGGTCGCCGCCTTCAGCTCGCGGCTCGTGCCCTCGGCGATCTTCTTGCCCTTGTCGATGACGGCGATGCGGGCGGCGAGCTGGTCGGCCTCGTCCAGGTATTGCGTGGTGAGCAGGATGGTGACGCCGCAATCGGCGAGGCCGCGGATCATGCGCCAGACGCCCTGCCGCGCATTCGGATCGAGGCCGGTCGTCGGCTCGTCGAGGAACAGCACGCCCGGCGTCACGATCAGCGACGCGGCGATGTCGAGCCTGCGCCGCATGCCGCCGGAATAGGCCTTCACCTGCTTTGCCGCCGCGTCCGCAAGATCGAAGCGCTGCCAGCAGCTCGTCGGCCCGCGCCTTTGCGTCGCGCCCGCGAAAGCCCCAGAGCCGGGCGAGGAGCAGAAGATTCTCCCGGCCGGTCAGGTCCTCGTCGAGCGAGGCGAACTGGCCGGTCATGGCGATGGCGCCGCGCACCTCGTGCGGCGCGGCGACGACGTCGTGGCCCATCACCGTCGCCGACCCCGCATCCGGCGCCGTCAGCGTCGCCAGCATGCGCATCAGCGTCGTCTTGCCGGCGCCGTTCGGGCCGAGGATGGCAAAGATCATGCCGCGCGGGACTTCGAGGTCGATGCCGTCGACGGCGCGCAATTCGCCGAAGCGCTTGACGAGGCCGCGCGCCGAGATGGCAAGGGACGGCTTCGTTTGTGCAGGCGACCAGCCCGCCGCAAGTGCTTCATGCTTCATGATGTCCTATCCAGTCGTGCCGAACCGGCCGGGCTGCCCGGAGTCAGAGTGCAAGGAAAAAAGGCCGATCGTCGGCGAGAGCGCGGCAGCTTCGCCTTGCTGTCTGGTCGGAGCGACGGTGCTTGACACAGGCGCAGCAAGTCCTCGTAGATAGCATCCGGCAAGGCCTAGGAGGGTGCAAATGATCAATGCCATCCTGGGAGTCGTATTTAGAAACGGGGTCACCCTTGACATCGAGGGCACTGAGGCTGCCCTCAATACGATTTTAAGCGAGTTTTATTCCCATCCTGAGAAAGAGCAGCCGGGTTCGCTCAACACCGGCAACGGAACGATTGGGCATTTTGACTGGCGCTCCAGCGAGGTAGTTGCCATGCTCCTGGTGCCAAAGTAGCAAGAGTAATCACGCAGGGACGGTCGCCACTCGCATATACGAAACCGGCACGCCGCCGATAACAAGCGTCCAGCTCTCGCCATCTGCGGCAATTGCATATGTCCCGCTATGGTCGGCACCGTAAGGGATATCGAGGGTGATCTGGTCGGGTGGCGTCGTTTCGATCAACGCTCGCCTTTCTTCCAATGTCAGCGTCGTCGAATTAGCTACGTAGGTACCCAAGCCCTGCAAGTCGAATTGACTATCCGCCGTCCAGTAGAACCCATAGGACCCGTCCGCCCGGTAGGTAAGCTCTTCCATATAGGTCACGCCCTCGTCGATGATCGTACAGGCTCCAAACGCCGATCAGGTCTTGGCCGCTGCCATAGACTCTCTGATAGTGGGCCGTCGGAACGGCAGTCGGAAAGGTCAGTGTCATTCCATCTGCCGAGATCGCATAAGGCTGTGCACTCCGGCGGTAATACCAACCGTCCTGGGCGATGCGGACGATTTCCCCGCCCGACGAACTCCACAATCCGATTAGACCGGGATCGATGCTCCTGTCTGCTGGTGGCTTCGATCGTGCGCGCATAGCTCAGGATACACGCTTATCAATGAAACGGGAAACTTGCTATGTCGGGTTTTCGCCAGGAGGGGGAGTAGCGCCGTGCTTCACGACCATGCGGCCGCGACCTCCGCCTCCTTCGCGCCGCGCGCCAAGCCGCTCGCGCGCCTATCCCGGCGCGTAGAGCCCTACCTCTATTCGTCGCCGGCGCTGATCCTCATCGTCGCGGTGATGCTGGTGCCGCTGGTGCTCGGCCTCTCCTATTCCGTGCGCGACATAAAGCTGCTCGACCCGTTCAGCGGCGGCTATGTCGGTTTTGCGCATTTCCGCGAGCTGATGGGCGACCGGCATTTCATCCGCGCCTTCGGCAACACGCTGTGGTGGACGTTCGGCTCGCTGTTCTTCCAGTTCTTCCTCGGTTTCCTGCTGGCGATCGTCCTGAACCGCTCGTTTCCGGGAAAGCGCGTCGCCCAGGCGCTGGTTTTTTTGCCGTGGGCGGTGCCGACCTTCCTGTCCGGCCTGAACTGGGCCTGGATGTTCAACCCGGTCGTCGGCCCGCTGCCGCACTGGCTATTCGCCGCCGGCATCATGGAGGCGCCGGAGAACATCCTGGCGGACCCGGCGACCGCCATGTGGGGGCCGATCGTCGCCAACATCTGGTACGGCGTCCCGTTCTTCGCGATCACGCTGCTCGCCGCGCTGCAGTCGATCCCCAACGAGCTCTACGAGGCGGCGTCGATCGACGGCGCGTCGGAGGCGCAAAAATTCCGGTCGATCACGCTGCCCTTCCTGGCGCCGACCATCGCCATCACGCTGATGCTCAGGACCGTGTGGATCGCCAATTTCGCCGACCTCATCGTCGTCATGACGGGCGGCGGCCCGGCCAACTCCACCCAGATCGTCGCCAGCTACATCTTCACCCAGGCTTTCCGGCGCCTCGATTTCGGCTACGCCTCGGCCATCGCGGCGGTGCTCTTGGCGCTGCTCCTCCTCTACTCGCTGGCGATCATCGCCATCCGCCGCTCGCTCTTGAGGGCGGGGTAGATGAGCGCCATCGTCGTAGCCCGGATGAAGCGAAGCGAAATCCGGGAATCGGTGGGCGGCCCCGCATTCCGCTCCGCTCCATGCGGGCTACGGGGACGCCCATGGTGGTGACCGGCCGCTCGAAGCTCGCCACGTGGCGCTATTGGCTCGTTCATTACGCCGTCCTGATCGCGTTCATCACCTTCGCGCTGTTCCCGCTGTTCTGGCTCCTCAAGGTGTCGGTGACGCCGACAAAGCTCCTCTACACCGAGGGGATCCGCATGTGGCCGTCGGAGACCACCTGGGCGAATTACGGCTTCGTGCTGACGCGGAGCGACTTCCCGCGCTTTTTCATGAACAGCGTCATCGTCTCCGGCGCCACCGCGATCATCGTCACCCTAGTGGCGGCGGCGGCCGGCTACGCCTTCTCGCGCTTCGCCTTCCGCGGCAAGTTCTTCATCATCGCGCTGATGCTGGTCACCCAGATGTTCCCGCTGGTGATGCTGATCGCGCCGATCTTCAAGATCCTGTCGCCGCTCGGCCTGACCAACAGCCTGACCGGGCTGATCATCGTCTATTCCGCCTTCAACGTGCCCTTCGCCACGTTCCTGATGCAGTCGTTCTTCGACGGCGTGCCGCGCGACCTCGAAGAAGCCGCGATGATCGACGGCGACACGCGCTTCGGGGCGCTGCGGCGCATCGTGCTGCCGCTGACGCTGCCCGGCATCGGGGCCACGCTCGGCTTCGTCTTCACCGCCGCCTGGAGCGAGCTTTTGTTCGCGCTGATGCTGATCTCCAAGGCCGGCAAGCAGACCTTTCCGGTCGGGCTCCTCTCCTTCGTAGGAAAATTTTCCGTGGATTTCGGGCAGATGATGGCGGCGGGCGTGCTGGCGCTGATCCCGGCCTGCCTGTTCTTCATCTTCATCCAGAAATATCTGGTGCAGGGCCTGACGGCCGGCGCGGTGAAGGGCTAACGCGATGGCGTCGATCGACATTGAAGCCATCCACAAGGCCTACGGCGCCGTGCCGGTCCTGCACGGCATCGACTTGAACATAGAGGACGGCGAGTTCATCGTGCTGGTGGGCCCGTCCGGCTGCGGGAAATCGACGCTGCTCCGCATGATCGCCGGCCTGGAAGAAATCTCCGCCGGCACGATTTCGATCGCCGGCAGGGTGGTGAACGAGCTGCCGCCGCGCGACCGCGACATCGCCATGGTGTTCCAGTCCTACGCGCTCTATCCGCACATGAACGTCGCCGAGAACATGAGCTACAGCCTCAGGCTGAAGCGGGCGCCGAAGGAGCGGATCGCCGCGGCGGTTAGGATCGCGGCCGGCACCCTCGGCCTCGAGGCGCTGCTGGAACGGCGGCCGCGCGCGCTCTCCGGCGGCCAGCGCCAGCGCGTCGCCATGGGCCGGGCCATCGTGCGAAAGCCCAAGGCGTTCCTGTTCGACGAGCCGCTCTCCAACCTCGACGCGCGGCTGCGCGAGCAGATGCGGACAGAAATCAAGAAGCTGCATTTCGAGATCGGCGCCACCTCGGTCTACGTCACCCACGACCAGATCGAGGCGATGACCATGGCCGACCGCATCGTCGCGATGCACCACGGCATCGTCCAGCAGGTCGGCTCGCCCTTGGACATCTACGACCGCCCGGCCAACATCTTCGTCGCCAGTTTTATCGGCTCGCCGGCGATGAATTTTGTGCGCGGCGTCTACCGCTCCGCCGGCGCGGCGGGGACGCTGAGCCTTGGCGAGATGCAGATTGCCTTGCCCGCCGCCCTGCCGCTCGCCGATGGCGCGCCGCTTCTCGCCGGCATCCGCCCCGAGCATCTGCGCATCTCCGGCGATCCGGGCGCGGGCCTCCCCGCCAGGATCGAACTGATCGAGCCGATGGGGCTCAGCACGCTGATCCACGTCGACGTCGCAGGCGAGCCGCTAAAAGTGCTGTCGTTCGAGCGCCAACAACTAACCCTGGGCGCGCAGGTCGGAATCACAGTGGCCGCCGACCAGCTGCACCTCTTCGACCCGAAGACCGAGCAGCGGCTGAACTGAGCCGCCGCCCCTGGCGCTGCAAAGCGGCGCTACGCCGCCCGCGCCGGCGCCGTATCGGCGGAGAGCGCCGCTTCCCGCGTGCCCGACACGATGATCTCCAGGACCTCGTGCTCGTCGGTGTTCTTGACGTAGCGGTCGCCGACATTCTCGCCGCGCTTCAGCACCATGACGCGGTCGCCCACCGCAAAAATGTCGACCAGCCGATGCGAGATGATGATCTGGGCCACTCCCTGCCGCTTCAGCTCCATCATGGTTTCCAGGAGCCGCTCCGTCGCCATCACCGAAAGATTGGCCGTCGGCTCGTCGAGGATGACGACGCGTGGCTCGAAGGAAATAGCCCGGGCGATGGCGACCGATTGCTGGCGGCCGCCCGAAAGGCTTTCCACCTTCTGATAGACCGAGTTCACGTCGACCTTCAGTCGCTTCAGGACGCGGTCGGCTTCCGCGTACATTTTCTTTCGGTCGACGAAGATGCCCCGGCGGGGCCAGCGGCCGAGGAAGATGTTCTGGCCGACATCCATGTTTCCGCACAGCGCAAAGTCTTGATAGATCATCTCGATGCCGACGTCGCGGCTCTCATGCGGGCTCTTGAAGTGAACCGGCTTGCCCGCGACGAGGATGTCGCCGGAATCGCGCTGGTATGCGCCGGTCATAATCTTCATGAGCGTCGACTTGCCGGCAGAGTTGTCGCCGACGAGGCCGAGGATCTCACCGGGATAGAGCACAAGATCCACATCGCGCAGCGCGCGCACTGCGCCGAACGATTTGTTGATGCCGCGCATTTCGACGATGGGTATCGCCTCGGCGATGTCAGGCATGGGCGGTTTCCGCTGAGGTTCCTTCGCGTCGAATAAACCGGGCGCGCAATGCGCCCAGAATATTGGCCTGCCGCACCCAGATGTCGATCAGCACTGCGACGATGAGAATGAGCCCGATGAACACGTTGACCCAGTGCTGCGGCAGCACGAACGAAGAGCCGTCGGCACCGATCACCTGCAGCGAAAGCAGGGCCCGCAGGAGCGTTATCACCGCGGCGCCGGCGAGCGAGCCGATGATCGTGCCGTGGCCGCCGAAGATCGAGCCACCGCCGATGATGACGGATGCGATGCCGTCAAGCTCGCGAAACTGCCCGGCGGTCGGGATGAAGCTGCGGAAGAAGGCGATATAGATGATTCCGGCGCAAGCGGCGCAGAGGGCGGAAAACACCAGGCTGAGCGTGCGGACGCGATTGGTATTGATGCCGGCATATTGCGCCGCGCGGAGATTGCCGCCGGTTGCGTAGACCTGCTGGCCCCAGACGGTGTAGCCGAGAACGATTCCGGCAACGATCGCCAGCGTCGCCATGAAGATGCTCTGCACGCTAAGCGCCGATGCAACGTCGAAGAAGAACGTCCCCGGCGCCGGCGCCACGTCGAAGTAGCGCAGCGCCTCGATAAGCTTCCGGCCGACCAGATTGAAAGTCTCCGGAAAGCCGAAGAGCTCGCGGCCGGAGACGATCCACGCGGCGATGCCACGCGCGGTATAGAACATGCCGAGCGTCGCCACGAAGGCGGGAAGACCGAAACGCACGGTGACCAAAGCGTTGATCATCCCGGCCGCGGCGCCGCCGAGGAGCGCAAAAAACACGGCCAGCCAAGGGTCGTAGCCCATCGTTTTCATGCAGAAGGCGGCGATCGCCCCGCTCATGGCGAGGACGGAGCCGACCGACAGGTCGATGTCGCCGTTGCCGATCACGAATGTCAGGCCGATGGCGAGCAATGCCACTTCCGAGAAGGCAAGGATGAGATTGAACGAATTGCCGAGGCTCCCCCAGAAGTCGGGCCTGAGGTACATGCCGATCAGCCAGAGGCAGACGGCGATCAGCACGGGCGCTGCGTCGCGGCGGGCGAGCAGCTTGCCGAAGCGGCCGGCGCTGAGTGCCCGGTCGGCCGTCGCCGTGCCCTTGGTCTGGGCGCCTTCGATTGCCACCCCGCCGGCATCGCGCGGCGGCGGCGGCGGCAATCCACGGATGCGGGCCCAGAGCCGCCCCATGGCGTTGCCGCGGATGAGCCACGGCTCGACTAGGACCGCAACGATCAGGATGAAGCCGAGAAACGCAGGCACGGCGCCGGGCGGCAGCTGGGCGACCGACTGGATCTGCATCTCGACATCGCCGACCTTGATGGTGCGCATCGTCGGGAAACCCTCGCGCAGGACCTTGTCGATCAGCACGATAAGGATGACACCGAGCATGCTGCCGAAGACGCGGCCGCGGCCGCCGAGGATCGAGGCGCCGCCGACGATCACAGCCGCGATGACGATCAGCTCCAGGCCCTGGCCGGACTGAGCGATCAAGGCGCGATCCTGCGCCACTTGCATCATGCCGGCGATGGTCGCGCAGAATGCCGACATCAGATAGGCGCGCATGCGCACCCAGTTGGTGCGGATGCCGGCATAGGTGGAGGCAAGCTCGTTACCGCCGGTGGCGAAGGTCTGATAGCCGCTCCTGGTCTTGGCGAGCAGGAAGGCCCCGACCACGGCGAAGATGGCGAAGATGAACACCTGGTTGTTGAAGCCCCAGGCGTTGTTCTCGCCGATGAAGAAGAACCAGGGATGCTCCTCGGCCTTGGCGAGGTAGGAGATCGTCTTGCCGCCCGAGAGGCCGGTGACGAAGCCGCGTCCTATGAACAGGATCGTCAGCGTCGCGATGAAGGCCGGGACGCGCAGCACAGTGACAAGCGTGCCGTTGATGAGCCCGACGAGTAGACCCACGACGATCGTCCAAGCGATTGCCGGCACCAGGCCGCTGTCGAAATAGGCCGGCGAAAAGCTCACGGAGAAGACTGCGGCGGTCAGGCCGTAGAGCGAGCCGACGGAGAGATCGAGGTCCTTGTTGACGATGACGAAAGTCATGCCGACGGTCATCACCCCGTAGCGCGCAGCGTCGCGCAGAACGGAGGAGAGGGCGGCGGCGGAGCCGAAGAATTTGGAGTTGATGTAGACGCCCGCGATATAGAGCAGGACCATGAAGACGATCAGGCCCACTTCCCACCCGCCGACCAATTCGAGGGGAAGCCTGCGGCGCGTCGGAGAAGGCGGCGTGGTGTCGGCTAGCATGCGACCAAGCCAATGCCGGAAGGAACGACGGAGGCGATGGGGCGGAGAGGCGAGTGCCCCTCCGCCGCCATCGCTCGCTAGGTTCTAGTTCTCGAAGCGTTTGCCGACGGTCTCGACGTTGTCCTTGGTCACCACTTGGGCGCGGGTGTCGAGATTGGCTGCAGCGATGCCGCGATCGATTTGCAGGTAGAGCTGCATGACCGGCCAAAAACCCTGCAGGAACGGCTGCTGGCCAAGCGAGCCGGTGAGCGCGCCAGACTTGAGGCCTTCCAGGATCGGCGGGCCGAGGTCGTAGCCGAAGGCGCAGATCTGGTTTTCCTTCCCGGTCTGCGTGACAGCCGTTACGATTGCCGGGGTGACGGCGCCGTTCGGGCCGAAGATACCGACGACATCGCCCCGCGACTCAAGGAGCGTCACGATGGAGCCGGGAATGTCCTGATCGTTGACGGCGATGCCGATCTTTTCCGGGCCGGCGTCCACGGTGAAATTCGCCAGCTTGCCGGCCTCGTTGAGGGCCGTCACCGTGGCATCGAAGGCGGCGATCACGCGGTTGTTGACCTCCACGTTGCCGGCCGTCGTCTGCGAGGGAAACAGGATCGAGCCGCTGTCCAGACCCTTGTCGAGGACGCATTTGGCAAGCGCCGCGCCGCCGATCGCCGCAGCCGCTGCGCTCTGGCCGGTGTGGCTGATGTCGTCGCGCAGATAGATCGTCGGATCGAACGAGTTGGTGGTGGCGACCGGGATGCCCTGATCGAGCATGTGCTTGACGATGTCGTTGTAGGCGCCAACCTGCGGCGTCGTCAGGATGAGACCGTCGATCGTCGGATCCTGGATGATCTGATTGAGGATCTCGATCTCGCGGGTCACGTCGTCGACCGGCGATTCGGAGCCGAGAAGCAGGACCTTTGCGCCGATCAGATTAGCGGCAACGGTGGCGCCGACATAGACCGGGTCGAAAAAGCCGTTGCCGGCCGTGTGGGTGACGACGGCAAAGGTCAGGTGGCCGTCGGCCGAATGGAAATTCTTCGTATCGGGATTTTCTTGGGCGGCCTCCTCGAAGGTGTAGCCGCCTACCGCCTTGTCGAGCGTGCCCGACTGCGCAAAGGCGCCCGTTACGCCCAGAGGAATCGCCGCGGAGAGCGCCGCGAGCGGAAGCAGATGTTTCATTGATGTCCTCCCATGACTTCGGGTTCGGACACGATGAGGATGCCGCAGCGTCCCTGCCGCCCCCGGCCTCGTGCCTTCCCTAAATCACACTTTTGCCGCAGACGACCGCTGGAGCAAGGGGCGATTTTCTTCGCGCCCGTTTCTGGCGCGCCGCAGGGCCTCGCTTTACCGGATGAAGCGCTCCACGAAATCGGCCCCCAGGCCGACCGCCGCAAAATGCTGCTTGCACATGGCGATCTTGGTGAAGACGTCCTCGTAGCCGAGCACCCTTCCGTCCGGGTCGACATAGATCATCGCGCCGTTCACCTGGAACATGGTGATCATTTCTTCGACGTCCTCGTCGACGATCAGCGTGTGCGTCTCGCCCGGCGCCTCGTAGACATAGGAGCCTTCGGTCGCGACCCAGTCGTGCTCCAGGTAGCGCCAGCTGCCGCGCATGACGTAGCCGTGCACCGGCTGCGGATGGCGGTGCCGCGAAAGGACGCCGGATTTCCGCACGCGCAGAAGGTTCTGCCAGTAGCCGCGCGAGGCGGAAAGGCAGAGCGGCCGGAACCAGACATTTTCCGCCTGCGGCACCCAGAGCCGCTCGTCGGCCGGCAGCGTGTCGGCGACGACGATCTCCGGCGGAGAATATTCCGGTTGCGGATGACGATAGGGAATTCGCTTTTCGTCGGCCGTCTCGGTGAGCCCGGCCCGGCTCGGCATGTCAGGCGCGTTCATCCAAAAATCCTCCGCTCAAAGGGTCAGATAGCCGCCGTCGACGGGGAGCACCACGCCGGTGACGAAGCGGGCGGCGTCCGACAGCAGGAACAGGGCGGCGCCGGCGACGTCGTCCGGCTCGCCCCAGCGTCCCATCGGCGTCCTCTCGACGATCTTTCGGGAGCGCTCCGCGTCGTCCACGGCCGGCCGCGTCAGCTCGGTACTGATCCAGCCCGGGGCGATGGCGTTGACGCGGATGCCGTCCGCGGCCCAGGCCGCGGCCAGCGATTTCGTCAGCTGCGCGATGCCGCCCTTGGAGGCGGCGTAAGCGGGGACATGCGGCGCGCCGAAGAACGAGAACATCGAGGCGGTGTTGACGATCGCTCCGCTGCTGGCGGCAAGCTTCTCCTTGGCGGCGACGCACATGCGCATGGTGCCGGTGAGGTTCACGTCGAGCACCTTGGCGAAATTGGCGATTTCGAACTCGGCCCGCTGCCGCAGGATGATGCCGGCGCAATTGACCAGCGCGTCGATGCGCGGACAGCGCTCTAGGAGCGCTGTGACCGAAGACCGGTCGGTGACGTCGAGCCGCACCGCCTCGATCCGCGGATCGGGCGCAAACGCCTCCACCTCCTCGGCGCCGATGCCGCCGGCGATCACGCGATAGCCGGAGCGGGCCAGCGCCCGGGCGATCGCCTCGCCGATGCCGCGCGTGCCGCCCGTGACCAGAGCCACGCGGCCGGCAGAAGGGTTTGAGCTGTCGCTCGCCATAGGGGCGGAAAATCCTGCCGATCTCTGGAGCCGATTTAACCCGGCTTTAGCCTCGCGTCTCCTACACAAACTGCATGGAGGCCCGTCGCTTGCCTGAAAAACTTTCCATCGTTCACGTCGTGCGCAGCCCCGTCGGCGGCATTTTTCGCCACATCGCCGATCTCGCCTCGGCACAGAACGAGGCCGGCCATGCGGTCGGCGTGATCTGCAATTCGCTGACCGGCGGAGCGTTCGAGGACGAATGGATCGCGGCTCTGGCCCCGAAGCTGGAGCTGGGCATCGCCAGACTGCCGATGCCGCGTTCCATCGGCCCCGCCGATGTCGCGGCCACCTTTCGCGTGGCGCGGCTGATTGCCCGAATGCGGCCCGACGTGGTCCATGCGCACGGCGCCAAGGGCGGTTTGTTCGGCAGGCTCGCGGCAGGAATCGAGCGCCGCCGCGGCCGTGCCGTCGCCGCCTTCTATGCGCCGCATGGCGGCAGCCTCCATTATGATGCCGCCTCAGCTGCCGGCCGCTTCTTTTTTGCCGTGGAGCGGGGACTGGAACGCCTCAGCGACGGGCTGATCCATGTCTCCGCCTACGAGGCGGAAACCTACCGGCAAAAAGTCGGCGTGCCGCGTTGCCCCGCTCATGTCGTCCGCAACGGGCTCCGCCCGGAGGAATTCGAGCCCGTGCCGCATGGCCCTGACGCCGCCGACTTCCTCTATATCGGCGTGCTCCGCGACCTGAAGGGCGTCGACGTCTTTCTCGCCGCGCTTGCCACGTTGAAAGAGGAGGGCCGGGAGTTTCGCGCGCTTGTCGTGGGCGCGGGCGATCTTGGCGACGAGCGCCGCTATCGCGCTCTGGTGGCGGCGAGCCTCTCCGCCGAAGTGGAGTTCCGGGCGCCGATGCCGGCCCGCCAGGCTTTTTCGCTCGCCCGCAACATCGTCGTGCCGTCGCGGGCGGAATCCATGCCGTACATCGTGCTGGAAGCGGCCGCGGCGGGGCGGCCCCTCATCGCCACCAATGTCGGCGGCATACCCGAGATCCTCCCGGGTAAGGAGGAGCGCCTGCTGCCGCCGGGCGACCCGGTGGCGCTTGCCGAGGCGATGCGGCAGGCGCTCGCGGCGCCGGAGCGGATGGCCGCCGAGGCGGTGCTCCGCCGCGAGGCGGTGAAGCAAAAATTTTCTCTTGCCGTGATGGCGGCGAGCGTAGAGAAGCTCTACCGCGATCCGCTCCAGCCCTATAGAGAGCGCGACGTGAGCCCGGCTCTGGAGGCCGGCATCTCTCGTTGAACCCGAGCGGCGCTGGCCGGAACTGCCGATAAGTCGCTCCGTTGTCCGTTGAGTTTCAATTGGTAGCGCACGCCCGCATGTCCGATCGCCTGTCTCACCTCGAGCGGCTCGAAGCCGAGAGCATGCACATCATGCGCGAGGTCGCCGCCGAGTGCCGCCACCCGGTGATGCTCTATTCGATCGGCAAGGATTCGTCGGTCATGCTGCACCTGGCGCGCAAGGCCTTTCACCCGGCGCCGCCGCCGTTCCCGCTGCTGCATGTCGACACGACCTGGAAGTTTCGCGACATGTACGCGTTCCGCGACCGCATGGCGGCCGAGGCCGGCATGGAGCTTATCGTCTACCACAACCCGGAAGGGATCGCCGGCAACATCAACCCGTTCGACCACGGCCCGAACCATACGCGGATCTGGAAGACGGAAGGCCTGAAGCAGGCGCTCGATTTGCACAAGTTCGACGCCGCCTTTGGCGGCGCGCGCCGCGACGAGGAGAAGAGCCGCGCCAAGGAGCGCATCTTC
Organism: uncultured Alphaproteobacteria bacterium; assembly: GCA_963846475.1. Classification (GTDB taxonomy): domain Bacteria; phylum Pseudomonadota; class Alphaproteobacteria; order Rhizobiales; family Afifellaceae; genus DASWJZ01. The sequence continues at coordinate 3,466,502 of CAWJVZ010000004.1, forward strand.
TCGTTCCGCAGCGCCAGCCATGCGTGGGACCCGAAGAACCAGCGCCCCGAGCTCTGGCGCCTCTACAACACGCGCGTCAACGACGGCGAATCCATGCGCGTCTTCCCGATCTCCAATTGGACCGAGCTCGACATCTGGGCCTATATCCTGCGGGAACGTATCCCCATCGTGCCGCTCTATTTCGCCGCCGAGCGGCCGGTCGTCGACTGGCAGGGCCAGCTGATCATGGTCGACGACGAGCGCATGCGCATTCCGCCCGGCCGATCGCCCGAGCGGCGGATGATCCGCTTCCGCACCCTCGGCTGCTATCCCCTGACCGGTGCGATCGAGTCGAACGCCGCCTCGCTGGAGGCCATCGTAGCGGAGATGATCGCCGCCCGCACCTCGGAGCGCGGCGGCCGGCTGATCGACCGCGAAAGCGCCTCGTCGATGGAGAAGAAGAAGCGCGAGGGCTATTTCTGATGAACAAGGAGGCCTTCTCGCTGGAGGCGGTCAGCGCCGCCGCCTCCGCCGATACGCTGCGGCTGCTCACCTGCGGCAGCGTCGACGACGGCAAGTCGACGCTGATCGGGCGGCTCCTCTACGATTCGCACCTCCTGATGGAGGACCAGGTCGCCGAGCTGGAGCGCGACTCCAAGAAGCACGGCACGGCGGGCGACGATATCGACTTCGCGCTGCTGGTCGACGGCCTGGAGGCGGAGCGCGAGCAGGGCATCACCATCGACGTGGCCTATCGGTTCTTCGCCACGCCACGCCGCCGCTTCATCGTCGCCGACACGCCCGGCCACGTCCAATACACCCGCAACATGGCGACCGGCGCCTCGACCGCCGACCTCGCCATCCTGCTGGTCGATGCATCCAAGGGCCTGCTGACCCAGACCCGCCGCCACGCGGTGATCGTGTCGCTGCTCGGCATTCGCGACGTCGTGCTGGCGGTCAACAAGATGGACCTCGTCGGCTTCGACGCGGCGATGTTCCGGGCGATCGAGGAGGATTTTCGCGCTTTCGCCAAAAACCTGACGATCGAAAGAACCACCGCGATCCCGATCTCGGCGCGCGCCGGCGACAACGTCTCGCTGCGGAGCGGCAGAATGCCCTGGTACGACGGCCCGGTCCTGCTGGAGCATCTGGAGGATGTCGAGCTGGAGAGCCGCGCTGCCGTCGGCCCGTTCCGGCTTCCTGTCCAGTGGGTTTGCCGGCCGAACCAGCATTTCCGCGGTTTTGCCGGCACGATCGTCTCCGGCCGCATCCAGATCGGCAGCGAGGTGGTGGTGGCCGCTTCGGGGCGCGGCAGCCGCATCGCCCGCATCCTCGTCGGCTCGGAGGAGCGTGCCGAGGCGGTCGCCGGCCAGTCCGTCATGGTGACGCTCGCCGACGAGATCGACGCGAGCCGCGGCGATCTCCTGGCCGCCAGGGATGCGCGCCCGCAGCTCAGCGACCAGTTCGCCGCCCATCTCATCTGGATGGACCCCGAGCATCTGCTGCCCGGCCGGCAATACCTCCTCAAGAACATGACGCGCACCGTGCCGGTGCAGGTGACCGAGCTGAAATACCGGCTCGACGTCGATTCGCTGGAGCACAACGCCGCAAAAGTGCTGGAGCTGAACGAGGTCGGCTTCGGCAACCTCGCCACCGCCGAGCCGATCGCTTTCGACCCCTATGCGGAGAACCGCGATACCGGCGGCTTCATCCTGATCGACCGCTTTACCAATGCCACGGTCGCCGCCGGCATGATCGACTTTTCGCTGCGGCGCGCCTCCAACATCCACTGGCAGGCGCTCGACGTCGACCGTGCCGCCCGCGGCCGCCAAAAACATCAGAAGCCGGCCGTGCTGTGGTTCACCGGCCTCTCCGGCTCGGGCAAATCGACGGTCGCCAACATCGTCGAGAAAAAACTCTTTGCGCGCGGCCGGCACACCTACATCCTCGATGGCGACAATGTCCGCCACGGGCTGAACAAGGACCTCGGCTTCACCGACGCCGACCGCGTGGAAAATATCCGCCGCGTCGCCGAGACGGCCAGGCTGATGGCCGATGCGGGGCTGATCGTGCTGGTCTCCTTCATCTCCCCGTTCCGCTCCGAGCGCGAGATGGCGCGGAGCCTGCTGCCGGAAGGCGAGTTCGTCGAGATATTCGTCGACACGCCGCTGGAGCTTGCCGAGCAGCGCGACCCGAAGGGGCTCTATGCCCGCGCCAGGGCCGGCGAGATCAAGAATTTCACCGGCATAGACGCGCCGTACGAAGCGCCCACGCACCCGGACCTGCACCTGCAAACGGCGCTCGCCGATGCCGAGGCGCTTGCCGAGGAGGTGATCGCCTATCTCGAGCAGCGCGGCCGCCTCGCCGGCGAATAGCTCCCGCTCCTGCGCAGGGGCGCGGCATCGGCTAAGCTCGACCGATGTCGCTCCCCGAGCAGCCCGACCCGCCGCCGCTCGCCTCGCCTGTCGAGCGGATCGTCGCGGCGCGCTATCTCCTCCTGCTGGCCGGCGCGGCACTCGTGGCGGGTTCGGCGCTCTGGAACGTGCCGGCAGCCTTCACGGCGGGGGCAATCCTCATGCTGGTGCTGGTCGCCGGTTTCGTGCCGCGCCGCCGCGCCACCCTGCTCGGCCGCGGCGGCGGCACCGCCCGAGCCGGACCTTGGCCGGACACCTCCATCAAGGCTGCGGTCGAGGCCTTTCCGCGCGCCGCCTTTCTCCTGGAGGGCGAGGGGACGGTCCGCTACGCCAACGCCAGGGCCCAGCGCCTCTTCCCGGCGACCCGGCCCGGCGATCCCTTCACCTTCACGTTCCGCTCGCCCGAGATCGGCGCGGCGTTGAACGCGGCCTGGGAAAGCGATGCGCGGCCGATCGAATACAGCGAGCCTGGCGACGCCAGGAGCGTCTATTCCATTGCCCTCGATCGCATTCGCCTGCCCGGCGATCGTGCGGGCTTCCTCCTCGTCACGTTCGACGATGTGTCCGATCGGCAGGCGATCGCGCGGATGCGCGCCGATTTCGTCGCCAACGCCAGCCACGAGCTGCGCACCCCGCTTGCCTCGCTGACCGGCTTCATCGAGACGCTGCGCGGCCCCGCCCGCAACGACCCGCAGGCGACGGAGAAGTTCCTGGGGATCATGCTCGACCAGGCGCGGCGGATGCGCCGGCTCATCGACGACCTCCTCTCCTTGAGCCGCGCCGAGATGCGCCTGCACCGCCGCCCGACGGAACGCGTCGACCTCGTTGCCGTCCTGCATCATGTGAGGGACGCACTCGGCCCGCTGGCGCGCGAGCACGCGGTCGCGCTCGCCTTCGATGTCCCCGCGGCGCCGGTCGAGGTGATCGGCGACCGCGACGAGCTGATCCAGGTTTTTCAGAACCTGGTCGAAAATGCGGTGCGCTACGGCGCCTCGGGCGGCCGGGTTGACGTGACGCTGGAAGAGATTGCCGGCGACGACCCGACGATCGCCATTCATGTGGAGGATCGCGGCCCGGGCATCCCGCCTGAGCATGTGCCCCGGCTGACCGAGCGGTTCTACCGCGTCGACGTGGGCGCCAGCCGCGAGATGAAGGGCACGGGGCTGGGCCTTGCCATCGTCAAGCACATCCTCACCCGGCATCAGGGGCGGCTCGATGTGAAGAGCGTCCTCGGCGAGGGGTCGCGATTCACGGTGGAGCTGCCTTTTCCACAGGGCGGGTCGGGGCAGCCGCAGGAAACGACCTAGCCTGTCAACGAGTTAGACTGTCATGCGGCTGTCATCGAAGAGTCATAGGAACATCTCACGCGGCCGCTAGGGAGACCGCGGCGAGACCTAATCCTCGCGACCTGAACCAGCACAGGGAGATCCCTTCGTGACAGCCAGATTCCTCACCGGCGTCGCCGCCTTCTCGATCGCTTTTGCCGGCATGAGCGGCGCCGCCGCCCAGGATGTTCCAACCGTCACGCTCGACGGCTCCTCCACGGTATTCCCGATCTCCGAGGCGATGGCCGAGGAATTCCAGATCGAACAAGGGGGCGCCACACGCGTCACCGCCGGCGTCTCGGGCACCGGCGGCGGATTCAAGAAGTTCTGTCGCGGCGAGATCGACATCGCAGGGGCATCGCGGCCGATACGCTCGGACGAGATGGAGCTGTGCCAGCAGAACGGCGTGGAGTACATCGAGATGCCCGTCGCCATCGACGCGCTCGCCACGATCGTTAATCCCAGCAACGACTTCGCCGAGTGCATGACCATAGCGGAGCTGAAGAAGCTCTGGGAGCCGGCGGCCCAGGGCACCGTCACCCGGTGGAGCCAATTGCGCGAAGGCTGGCCGGACGAGGAGATCGCGCTGTTCGGAGCCGGAACGGATTCCGGCACCTACGACTATTACACCTTCGCCGTCGTGGGCGAGGAGCATTCCAGCCGCGGCGACTATACGGCGACGGAAGACGACAACATCACCGTCCAGGGTGTCTCCGGCGACGAGAACGGCCTCGGCTTCCTCGGTCTGGCCTACGTCACGCAGAACGAGGGGATCGTGAAGCCGGTCGCCATCCAGCAGGAAGACGGCGCGTGTGTGCTTCCGTCGGTGGAGACGGCGACCGACGGCTCCTATCAGCCGCTCACGCGGCCCATCTTCTATTACGTCTCCAAGCAGGCTGCCGACGAAAAGCAGCACGTGCGGGATTTCATCGCGTTCACCTTCGACCCGGACAACCAGGAGGCGCTGGTCAGCGAGGTGGGCTACGTGGCCCTTCCGGCGGAAGTCGCGAAAGGCGCGATGGCGAAGTTCGACGCGCGGACGACCGGCACGCTGTTTCAGGGCGGCTCAAAGGTGGGGGTCCGGGTTCAGGACCTCGTCCAGGCGACGCAGTAAGCCTTCCGTTTTCTGCGCGGCGCGGACCTCCGCGCCGCGCAACTGCCTCTGAGTGGAACGTCGCCGATGTCGACAGTCGGAAGAGTCGAAGCATTCCGCGGCCGCTTCATGCCGAGCAGGGCCTATCTCGCCCGGCGCCGGCTGATCCGCCGCGCAGCGGCGTTCGTTCTTTTTCTGGCGGCGGCCCTCTCCGTTTTCGTGACCACCGCCATAGTCTACGTCCTTGTTTCGGAGTCCTGGGCATTCTTCAGGACCGTTCCGCTTTTGACTTTCCTGACCGATACGCAGTGGACTCCGGTCTTCGCCAACCCGCGATACGGCATCCTGCCGCTCCTCGTCGCGACGATGTGGGCTGCCGGAATAGCGGTGGCGATTGCGATCCCGCTCGGTACGGTGTTGGCCGTCTATCTGAGCGAGTATGCGCGGCCGGCGGTCCGAGAATCGGTGAAGCCGTTCATCGAGCTGATAGCTGCAGTCCCCACGGTGATCTTCGGATATTTCGCGCTTCTCTTCCTCACGCCGCTGCTCCAGCGCTTCATACCCGGGCTGTCCGGATTCAACCTTCTCGTGCCCGGGATCGTGCTGGGCATCATGATCCTGCCCTATGTGGTGTCGATCAGCGAGGACGCGATGCGCGCCGTGCCGAGCGCGTTGCGTGAGGGCGCCTATGCACTCGGCATGACGCGCTTCCAGGCGGCGGCGAGAGTCATCATCCCGGGCGCCTTTTCCGGAATAACCGCAGCCTATGTCCTGGGCATGTCGCGCGCCGTCGGGGAAACGATGGTTCTGGCCATCGCCGCGGGACAGAACCCCAACCTCACCGGCGATCCGCGCGAAGGAGCGGCAACGATAACCTCGTACATTGTGCAGATGAGCCTGGGCGACCTGCCGCACGGCTCGCTCGCATATCAGACCATCTTTGCGGCAGGCCTCGCTCTGTTCGTGATTACCCTCGTTTTCAACATTGCCGGCCTGCTGCTGCGACGCCGGTTCCGGGAAGTCTACTGATGGCGGCCGTCGGACAGCGTGAAGCAGCCGGTTCGACCGACGTTCGGCTGGACAGCGACGCGCGGGCACGCCTCGTGGCAGGCGCACGTCGAAAGGATCTGGCGTTTGCAATCAGCGGGCTCGCAGTTCTCTTCGTCTCGATGGGGCTGGTCACGACACTGCTGCTCGATCTGATCTATGACGGCGTGGGGCGTATCGACTACGAGTTCCTCACCAGCTTCCCGTCGCGGCGGCCGGCCAATGCGGGAATCCTGTCGGCCTGGGTGGGCACGTCTCTCGTCATGATGACGACCGCCGCGCTGGCCATTCCGCTCGGCGTCGCGGCAGGCCTCTACCTGGAGGAATATGCCCCCAAGAACTGGCTGACCGACGTGATCGAGATCAACGTCAGCAATCTCGCCGGCGTCCCCTCGATCATCTACGGGCTGCTGGCGCTCGGCCTGTTCGTCTACATGCTCGGCTTGGGCCAGACCGTGCTCGTCGCAGGCATGGTCCTTTCGCTGCTCATCCTGCCCGTCATCATCGTCGCTACGCGCGAGGCCATCCGCAGCATTCCTCAGGCGGTCAAGGAAGGCGCCTATGCGACAGGCGCCGACAAATGGCAGACGATGTGGACCTACATCCTGCCGGCCGCACGGCCGGGAATCCTTACCGGCGCAATCGTCGGACTGTCGCGCGCCATCGGCGAAACGGCGCCGCTGATCACCATCGGTGCACTGACCTTCATTGCCTTCCTGCCTCCGTCGCCCGTGCAGCCGGACTTTCCGTTCGTGAACTTCGACTGGCTGACGGCGCCCTTCACCGTGATGCCGATACAGATGTTCAACTGGATCTCGCGGCCGCAACCCGCATTCCACGTCAACGCGGCCGCAACCGGCGTCGTGCTGATGATCATGACGCTCGGCATGAACGCGCTCGCAATCTGGATCCGTTTCCGGCTCCGCCGCCGCTTGAAGATCTGACGAGGCATCCCGCCCCGACGCTTCGAGCCGGAGAATGACATGTCCGAGACACTAGTTAGAGCCGCAGAAAGATATGTCCCGCGCGATGAGGAGGCTCCCGTCGCCACGACGGATGAGGCTTCGGTCGGCGAAATCCATAGGGCCCAGGTCAAGGATCCCGTGCGTGCAGATGTGCGCGCCCTGTCCTTCTGGTACAGGGACTTCCGCGCCTTGAACGCCATCAATCTGCCGATCGCGGAGAGAAGGGTGACGGCTCTCATCGGGGCGTCAGGCTGCGGCAAGAGCACGCTGCTTCGCTGTTTCAACAGGATGCATGATCTTTATCCGGGAAATACATACCAGGGCGAGATCGTCCTGCTCCCCGAGGGAGAGAACATCGTCGGCCCGCAGGCGGATCCGATCCTCGTTCGGCTGCGGATCGGGATGGTGTTCCAGAAGCCCAATCCGTTCCCCAAGTCGATTTTCGAGAACGTCGCGGCGGGCCTTCGCGTACGGGGCATAAGGAAGCGGTCGGTTCTGGAAGGCCGCGTCGAGGAAGCGCTCCGCCAGGCCGCGCTCTGGGACGAAGTCAAGGACCGTCTGGACGCTTCCGCCTACGAACTGTCCGGCGGCCAACAGCAGCGGCTCTGCATCGCGCGCACCCTGGCTCCCGAGCCGGAGCTCATCCTCCTCGACGAACCGACATCGGCGCTCGACCCGATCGCGACCGCTCGCATCGAGGAGCTCATCGATGAGCTCCGGCAGCGCTACACCATCGTTATCGTCACTCACTCGATGCAGCAGGCGGCACGCATCTCCAACTACTGTGCGTTCATGCATCTCGGCGAACTCGCCGAATTCGATGAGACCAGCCGCATCTTCACCAACCCGCGCGAGAAGCGGACGCACGATTACATCACCGGCCGCTTCGGCTGAGGGACCAGCCATGACCCAGCACATCGTGAAATCCTTCGACGAGGAGCTGAAGGACCTCGCCCGCTCGATCGCCGAGATGGGCGGCCATGCCGAGCAGCTCGTCGAGCGCTCCATCGCCGCGCTGCTCGGCGCCGATGCCGACCTCGCCCGCGCGGTGATCGCCGCCGACAAGAAGGTCGACGAGCTGCACCGGCGCATCGAGGAACACGCCATCCTGGTCATCGCCCGCCGCCAGCCGATGGCGCAGGATCTGCGCGAGACGATCGCCGCCATCCGCATCTCCAGCGACCTGGAGCGCATCGCCGACCTCGGCAAGAACATCGCCCGCCGCACCCTGGCCATCCACAACGAGACCTTTTCGCAAAAAGTGCGGATCGGCGTCGAGCATCTGGCGCAGCTCGGCCTCGGCCAGGTCAAGAAGGTGCTCGACGCCTATGCGACGCGCGACCTCGTCAAGACGCAGGAGGTCTGCGCCAAGGACGACGAGATCGACGCCGTCTACAATTCGCTGTTCCGCCAGCTGCTGACCTACATGATGGAGGATCCGCGCAACATCACGATGTGCACGCATCTCCTGTTCTGCGCCAAGAACATCGAGCGGATCGGCGACCACGCCACCAATATCGCCGAGACGGTCCACTACGTGATCACCGGCCAGCAATGGGGCGAGCCGCGGCAGAGCAGCACGCGGGTGGAAGCCTAGGTGGGGAGGGCAGGGGGATCGTGGCAAAACCGCTCATCCTGATCGTGGAAGACGAGGAGCCGCTGTCGCTGCTCCTTCGCTACAATTTCGAGGCGGAGGGCTACGAGGTCGAATCCGCCGCCCGCGGCGATGAGGCCGACCTCCGCCTCCGCGAGCGCGTCCCGGACCTGCTGGTGCTCGACTGGATGCTGCCCGGCCTTTCCGGCATCGAGCTCTGCCGGCGCCTGAGGGCGCGCGCGGCGACGGCGCAGCTGCCGGTGCTGATGCTCACCGCCCGCGGCGAGGAGGACGAGCGCATCCGCGGGCTGGCGACCGGCGCCGACGATTATGTCGTGAAGCCGTTCTCGGTGCCGGAGCTGATGGCGCGGGTGAAGGCGCTGCTGCGGCGCGCCCGGCCGGAGGCCATTTCGCCGGTCTTGAAAGCGGGCGACCTGGAGCTCGACCGGGAAAATTTCCGGGTGCGCCGGGCGGGGCGCGAGGTGCATCTCGGCCCGACCGAGTTCCGCCTCCTGGAATTTCTGATGAAGAGCCCCGGCCGCGTCTTCACCCGCGAGCAGCTTCTGGACGGCGTGTGGGGGCGCGACGTCTATGTCGACGAGCGCACCGTCGACGTCCACATCGGCCGGCTGCGCCGCGCCGTGAACCGCGGCCGCGGCCGCGACCCGATCCGCACCGTCCGCGGCGCCGGCTATTCCTTCGACGAGCAGTTCGAGCGGGCGTAGAGCCCCTCCCTCACTTCGCGTCGTGGAAGATGATGCCGAGCGTGTGGCGGCGGCCGGAGCGGATGCGGCTGACGCCGTGGCGGAGATTGACCCGGTAGGCGCCCCGGCTCCCCTGCACCGGCCGATGATGCACCGCGAAGGCCACCGCGTCGCCCCGGCGGAGCGGCACCACCTCCGGCCGCGACTGCATGCGCGGCCGCTGCTCCGTCAGCACGAACTCGCCGCCGGAAAAGTCGCAGCCGGGCTCCGATAGGAGGATCGCCACCTGCAGCGGGAAGGCGAGTTCGCCGTAAAGGTCCTGGTGCAGGCAATTGTAGTCGCCCGCCTCGTAGCGGAGCAGCAGCGGCGTCGGGCGCGTCTGCCCGGCCGCATGGCAGAGTCCTAGGAAATCGGCATGTTCTTGCGGATAGCGCATGTCGATCCGCAACAGCTCGTTCCAGCGGTTGGCGACCGGCGCCAGGCGCGGGTACAGCGCCGTGCGCAAGCCTTCGACCAGCTGCGGCAGCGGATAGGCGAAATATTTGTATTCGCCGCTGCCGAAACCGTGGCGGGCCATGACCACCCGGCTGCGGAAGGCCTGGTCGTCCGGATAAAGCGACGCGATTCCCCGGCACTCCTCCGGCGTCAGCAGGTCTTGCAGCACCGCCGAGCCCTGCGCATCCAGCTCGCCGCCGATGCGGGTCCAGTCGAGCGCCTGCACGCGCTCGGCTGGAGAGCCGGCCTCTCCTGTAGCGACTGCGCTCTTGGCGTGGACGTTCATGCCGCTCGCTCCCGTGCCAGCAGCGCGCGCTTGCGCTCGACGCCCCAGCGGTAGCCCGAAAGCCCGCCGTCCGTCCGTACCACGCGGTGACACGGGATTGCGACGGCCAACGCATTCGCCGCGCAGGCCTGCGCCACCGCCCGCACCGATTTCGGCGCGCCGATCCGCCCGGCGATCTCGCTGTAGGTCGCCGTCGAGCCCGCCGGAATCTCCTGCAAGGCACGCCAGACGCGCTGCTGGAAGGCCGTGCCGCGGACGTCGAGCGGCAAATCGAGCCCGAGCGCCGGCGCCTCGACGAAGCCGACCACCCTCGCCACCCATTCCTCGAATTCCCGGTCGCCGCCGATCAGCCGTGCCCGCGGAAAGCCTTCCTGCAGATTGCGCGCCAGCGCATCGGGATCGTCGCCGATCAGGATGGCGCAAATGCCGCGCACGCTCCGTGCGACCAGGATGGAGCCGAGCGAGCACTCGCCGATCGCGAAGCGGATTTCCTGGTTCGCCCCGCCGGAACGATAGTCGCGCGGCTTCATGCCGAGCACCTGGTCGGAGGTCGCATAGAAGCGGCCGTTGGAATTGAACCCGGCGCCGTAGATCGCCTGGGTGACGCTGCCGCTCGTCCGCAGCTGGTCGCGCACGCGCCGGGCCCGGTGCGCGGCCGCGTAGGCCTTGGGCGTCACGCCGGTGACCGCCCTAAAAACGCGGTGGAAATGATGGGGGCTGAGGCCGGCCTGCCGCGCCAGCGCGTCGAGGCCCGGCATTTCGTCGGCCGTCTCGATCAGCCGGCAGATTTCCGCGATTTTTGCCGCCTGCTCCTCGGCCGGCGATTGCCGGTCCGGCCGGCAGCGCCTGCAGGCCCGGAAGCCGGCCCTCTCGGCCTCCGCGCAGCTCTGGTGGAAGCGCACGTTCTCCGGCCGCGCCTGCCGGGCCGGGCATGACGGGCGGCAATAGATTCCCGTCGTCGCGACGGAATAGACGAAGCTGCCGTCGGCCGAGCGGTCGCGCGCCACGACATTGGCCCAGCGCGGATCCTCCGCGGCCGTCCACGCGGAACGTTCTCTTTGAAGCGCGTTCATGTCCCTGTCCTTATAGCTCGTATCGTGAGCGGGATTTAAGCGACGCGCCGCTCCGCCGCACTCCGGCTCTTGCTGCCGAATTCGAAAGATGTGGGCCACCCGAAAACCGCGCAGGCGCGACGAGCGCGTCCGCCGCAGAAGCGACGCAACAAAACGGCTCCCGCTTTGTTAATCAACGCCGGCAGAGCCGGCAGACCGAACAAGGAGGCAATCATGGCCGAAAGCAGAAGTAGCGGCGCGACCTCCGGCAAAGGCCGGCGCCGCGACGAGAGCGGCGCCTACGGCCGGGGAGAAGACCCGCAGGGCCGCCACGTGGGCGATCGCAGCGAAAAGCGCCGGCGTAAGGATCAGAGCCGCTCCGTGTCGGCCTACGATTACGACATCGGCAAGGTCCTGGACGACGTCCGGCCGCAGGCCGTGCCGGCCATCGTAGGCGCCAGCGCCGGCTTGCTGCTGGGTCTCTTCCTGGGCGGGCGGCAGCTTTGGATGCGCTCCGGGACGGAGACCGGATGGCCGCGCCGTCGCCGCGAGGGCGGCGCTGAGCGTTCGCCCGAGCTCGAAACGGACGAGACCACCGAGCTGATCGCGTCGAGCAAGGTGGAAGGGACGGCGGTCTACGGCCGCGACGGCGAGAAGCTCGGGCACATCCACAATTTCATGGTGGGGAAACGGTCGGGCCGGGTCGCCTATGCCGTGTTGAATTTCGGCGGGATTCTCGGGGTCGGCGGCAGCTTCTATCCGCTGCCCTGGAACCAGCTCGACTACGACACCGAGCGGGGCGGCTATGTGGTCGACCTCGACAAGGACCGGATCAACGAGGCCCCAAGCTTCCGCGCGTCCGAGGAGCCTTTCTCCGATCCTTCCTTCGGCGTCCGGGTGAGCGACTACTGGGCACAGGCCAGCTAGGTCAGCGGACCGCGCCGGGCGATCCGCGCCGGCCAGGGCGGTGTTTTATCCAACCGAACCGCGGCGGGCTCCCGCCGCGGCTCGGCCCCGCGATCCGTGCGCGTAAACGCTCAAGCAGGCGCGAGGCGGTCTGGGTCGACGACCTGCCCGAAGCGGCCACAGCCCCATGGGTAGGGCGCTCGGGGCGAACCCATTGCGCCGTTGTCCCCCCTGGATTACCTTTTGCCACTGAATATCAGTTGCCAACCGGGAACGCCTCGCGGGAGGGGCGTATTGGCTCGGCGAAAAGAAGCAGATGGCCCAGCTCGAAAAGCTAGCCACGGGCTTCCTGCGCTGCTCGGGCACGTTCGCTTGGCGGGACTTCGTTCGCATGTTGAACGGCCTGGGCTATCGGCAGATCAAGAAAGGAAAGACGAGCGGCTCCCGGCGAAAATTCCATAATCCGACCACCGGCCGGTTTATTTGGGCTGATGAGCCCCACAATGGAATAATGGGCCCCGCGATGGTAGCGCGGCTGCGGAAGGACCTTCAGGAGAGAGGAGAAATATGAGCGTGCTGAAATACAAGGACTACCAGGGACTGGTCACATTTGAAGATGACCACTTGGTGGTCTCCATTCTGCACATTGACGATATGATCAGCACGACTTTCACGGACGCGAAAGAAGCGCCCGACGTGTTCCGGGAGCTGGTGGACGACTACATCGAGACGTGCGCGTCTCTCGGCAGAGAGCCGGACAAATCGTTCAAAGGGTCTTTCAACGTTCGTGTATCGCCGGAACTGCACCGGAGAGCGGCGATGACGGCTGCTGAGGAGGGAAAAAGCCTGAATAGCTGGACGGCCCAGGCTATGGAGGATCGGCTGGGGCGCGTAGAGGAGCGACTGCGCCCGACGAGACAGCGCGCCTCTAAGTGAAGCGAGCGGCCCTACGGCCCCGCCCGCTCCGGAAGCGACAGCCCCTCGTGCTTGCGCTTCGCCTCGATGCGGCGGGCGTGCAGGATCGGTTCGGTATAGCCGTTCGGCTGCGCCCGCCCCTTGAAGACGAGGTCGCAGGCCGCCTGGAAGGCGATGCCGTCGAAAGCCGGCGCCATCGGCCGGTAGAGCGGGTCGCCCTCGTTTTGGCGGTCGACCACCTCGGCCATCCGCCGCATCGTCGCCATCACCTGGTCCTCGGAGACCACGCCATGATGCAGCCAGTTGGCGATGTGCTGGCTGGAGATGCGCAACGTCGCGCGGTCCTCCATCAGCCCGACATTGTGGATGTCCGGCACCTTTGAGCAGCCGACGCCCTGGTCGATCCACCGCACCACGTAGCCCAAGAATTCCTTGCGCGTTGTTGTCGAGCTCTTGCTGGATCTGCTCGGGCGGCCAGTTCGGCCGCTCGGCGAGCGGCACCGACAAGATGTCCTCAAGCCTGGCGCGCTGCCGCCCTTTCAGCTCCTCCTGCCGCGCCGCCACGTCGACCTTGTGATAGTGCAGCGCGTGCAGCGTCGCCGCCGTGGGCGACGGCACCCAGGCGGTATTGGCGCCCGCCAGCGGATGCGCGATCTTCTGCTCCAGCATGGCCGCCATCCGGTCGGGCATCGCCCACATGCCCTTGCCGATCTGGGCGCGGCCCTGCAGCCCGCAGGCGAGGCCGACGTCGACGTTCCGATCCTCATAGGCCTGGATCCACACGGCCGACTTCATGTCGCCCTTGCGGATCATCGGCCCGGCTTCCATCGAGGTATGGATCTCGTCGCCGGTGCGGTCGAGGAAGCCGGTATTGATGAAGACGATGCGGTCCTTGGCGGCGCGGATCGCCTCCTTCAGGTTCAACGTCGTGCGGCGCTCCTCGTCCATGATGCCCATCTTCAGCGTGAAGCGCGGCAGGCCGAGCGCCGCCTCGATCCGGCTGAAGAGCGTTGTCGGCAAAGGCGACCTCGTCCGGCCCGTGCATTTTCGGCTTGACGATATAGACAGAGCCGCCACGGCTGTTCATGCGCCGGCCGTTCTTGCCGACGTCGTGTAGCGCGATGGCCGAGGTCACCATGCCGTCCAGAATGCCTTCGGGGATCGGGTTGCCGTCGCGGTCGAGCACGGCGTCGATGGTCATGAGGTGGCCGACGTTGCGGACCAGCATGAGGCTGCGGCCCGGCAGAGCGAGCGCGCTGCCGTCGGGCGCCGTGTAGGTGCGGTCGGGGTTCAGCGCGCGCTCGACGTTGCGGCCGGCCTTGTCGAAGCTCGCCATGAGGTCGCCCCGCATCAGGCCGAGCCAGTTCCGATAGGCCAGGACCTTGTCCTCCGCGTCGACCGCGGCGATGGAATCCTCAAAGTCCATGATGGTGGTGATCGCCGATTCCACCACGACGTCGGCGATCCCCGCAGCATCCTCCGAGCCGATCGGATGGTTGCGGTCGATTCGGACCTCCAGGTGCAGGCCGTGGTTCCGCAGGAGGATTTCCGTCGGCGCGTCGTCCGGGCCATTGTGGCCGGCGAAGGGGGCCGCATGGGCGAGCCCGGCCTCCTTCCAATTGCCGAGCGACACGACGAGGCGGCCGCGCGCGATGTGCAAACCGGTCGCGTCGCGCCAGGAGGCGCCGCCGAGCGGCGCGACATCGTCGAGCACGCCGCGCGCATAGTCGATGACCTTTCGGCCGCGCAGCGGATTGTAGCCCCTGCCGCGTTCGGCGCCGCCGTCTTCCGGGATCGCGTCGGTGCCGTAGAGCGCGTCGTAGAGGCTCCCCCAGCGGGCATTGGCGGCGTTCAGCGCATAGCGGGCATTCGTCACCGGGACGACCAGCTGCGGCCCGGCTATTCGCGCGATCTCCGGATCGACGTTCTCCGTCGAGACGGCGAAATCGGGTCCCTCCGGCAGGAGGTAGCCGATGTCGCGCAGGAACGCCTTGTAGGCCTCGAGGTCGAAGTGCCGGCCGCGCCGTTCCCGGTGCCAGGCATCGATCGCCGCCTGCATGCGGTCGCGCTTCTGCAAAAGCTCGCGGTTGATAGGCGCGAGGTCGCGGACGATGCCGTCGAGCCCGGACCAGAATTGCTCCGGCGAGACGCCGGTCCCGGGCAGCGCCTCGTCGTTGACGAAGTCGCGAAGGCTGCGCGCCGCCAGCAGATTCCCGGTCTCGACCCGCTCCGACATCCCGCTGCTCCTGGTCCGGCGATCCCCGGCCGTTCCGCAACGCAGTAGCGGCATAGGCGGTTTCGGTCTACCGGCGCGGGCCGATCATTCGGCGGCTTCGCTCAGGCTCTCGTCCGGCAAGCCGAGCGCCGCCGGCTGCGGCCCGCCATAGGCCCAGTCCAGAAGCTCCACCGTGTGGACGATCGGGATAGCCGTGCCGGTGCCGATCTGCGTCATGCAGCCGATATTGCCGGCGGCGATCAGGTCCGGCGCCACCTTCTCGATGTTCGCCACCTTGCGGTCGCGGAGCCTTGTGGCGATCTCCGGCTGCAGGATGTTGTAGGTGCCGGCCGAGCCGCAGCAGATATGCCCCTCCGGTATGTCGCGGACTGCGAAGCCGGCCTTCTCCAGCAAGAGCTTCGGCAGCACGGTGATGCGCTGCCCGTGCTGCATGGAGCAGGCGGAATGATAGGCGACGACAAGGTCCGTGGCGCGCTCGGCCGGCGGCAGCTCCAGCCGCGCCAGGAACTCGGTGATGTCGAGGGCGAGCGCGGAGATTCTTGCCGCCTTCTCCGCATAGGCCGGCTCGAGCCTGAAATTGTGGCCGTAATCCTTGATCGCGGTGCCGCAGCCCGAGGCCGTCACCACGATGGCGTCGAGCCCGCCGCCTTCGATCTCGCGCATCCACACGTCGATGTTGTTGCGGGCGAGGCCGAGGCCCTGCCGGTCGCGGCCCATATGGTGGACGATGGCGCCGCAGCAGCCCTCGCCCTTCGGCAGCACGACCTCCACGCCCAGACGGTTGAGCAGGCGGATGGCGGCGTCGTTGATGCCCGGGTCGAGCACCGATTGCGCGCAGCCGGAGAGCAGCGCCACGCGCGCATGCGCCACGCTGCCGGGCACGACCGGGCGGGCACCGGGTGCCGGCGCCGCGCGTGCATCGGAAGGCGCCTTGTTCGGCGCCAGCAGCAGCATCGCCGCCAGCCTCTCTCCGGCCGGGCCAAGACCTTGAAGGAACTTGTAAAAAGGCCTCCCGAGGCGGGCCAGGACAAGGGCGGCGCGGAAGCGGCCCCGATACGGCAAAGTGCGCGCCAGCAGCTCCCTGACAAACCTGTCCTGCCAAGGTCTTTTGTAGGTTTTCTCGATCCTGACCCGCGCCTGGTCGATGAGATGCATGTAATCGACGCCGGACGGGCAAGTCGTCACGCATGACAGGCACGACAGGCAGCGGTCGATATGCAGCGCCACTTCTGCGGATGCCGGCTTGTCGTTCTCCAGCATGTCCTTGATGAGGTAGATTCTTCCGCGCGGCGAATCCAGTTCATTGCCGAGCTCCAGATAAGTCGGGCAGGTGGCGAGGCAGAACCCGCAATGCACGCACCGCCGCAGGATCGCGTCGGCTTCCTCGATGTTCGGGTCGGCGAGTTGAGCGATGGAGAAAGACGTCTGCATCAGCTTCCCGCCACCATCCGCCCCGGATTGAGTATACCGCGCGGATCGAACTGCTCCTTCAACCGCTTTGACAGGGCCGCCAATGCTTCCGGCTGCGGCTCGAAGGGCGGCACGGCATTGCGCAATACCGGCGAGCCGCGCACCAAGTTTGCATGGCCGCCGCCCGATACTGCCACGGCCAGGCGGATCTCCTGCGCCAGGCCGTCGCGCTCGTCGCCCAGCACCTCGATCCACACCAGCCCACCCGACCAGTCGTAGAAATGCCGCATCTCGTGCGTCTCGCGGAGAGCAGCCACGACATGTGGCCCGGCGGACGGCGCCACGCTGACCCGCCACACCGGCCCGGACGTCGCCCCGAACATCTCGGCGTCGCGGATCGCCCGCCACAGCGCCTCCGACGCCTGCCGCTCCAGCAGCACGGCTGCGCCGAGCCCGACAAGGAGCGACCGCAGTTTTTCCGCCCGGTAGGCGATCGACGGCGCGATCCCCTCCAGGCGGAGGAGCGTCGCCGCCCGGCCGCCGGTGGCGAACGCCGCGTCGGGCACCTCGGCCACCACCGGGCCGGGCAGATGCGCGGCGCCGGAAACGTCCCAGGGCGAGCCCATCGCCTGGCACAGCGCGGCGACGGCGCGCTCGTCGTCGAGGCCGGCGAGCACCAGGGTCGCGACGTCCTCGGGCCGCGGCAGCACCTTGAAGGTCACGTCGGTGACCAGGGCAAGCGTGCCCCACGAGCCGGCGAGGCCCTTCGACAGGTCGTAGCCGGTGACGTTCTTCACCACCCGGCCGCCGGATTTGAACATCTCGCCGCGCCCCGACACCGCCTTGATGCCGAGCGCATGATCGCGGGCGGCGCCCGCCTTGATGCGGCGCGGTCCGCTGGCATTGGCCGAGAACACGCCGCCGATCGTGCCGCGGCCGCGCGCTGCCCCGAACAGCGGGCCGAAATCCATGGGCTCGAAGGCGAGCGCCTGGCTGTTGTCGGCGAGAAGTCTGTCGATATCTGCAAGCGGCGTGCCGGCCTTGGCCGAAAGGACCAGCTCCTCCGGCTCGTAGAGCGTGACGCCGGTCAGACCGGACAGATCGAGGCTGTATTCGGCCTGGACAGGCCGGCCGACGCCGCGCTTGGAGCCGTGGCCGAGGATCTCCAGCGGGATTTCCTCCGCCGCCGCCCAGGCGACTGATTCCAGCACGGCCTCGGCGCTGTCGGGCTTGAGCGTATTCGCCATAGCCCTCAAAAGCGCGGCAGATCGGGGAAGGCGACCTGGCCTTTGTGCACGTGCATGCGGCCGAGCTCGGCGCAGCGGTGCAGCTGCGGAAAGACTTTTCCCGGATTGAGGAGGTGGTCCGGGTCGAAGGCGCATTTCACCCGCTGCTGCTGCGCAAGGTCCGTCTCGTTGAACATGACCGGCATGAGGTCGCGCTTTTCCACGCCGACCCCGTGCTCGCCGGTCAGCACGCCGCCCACCTCCACGCAGAGTTTCAGGATCTCGGCGCCGAACGCTTCGCATCTCTCCAGTTCGCCCGGAACGTTCGCGTCGTAGAGGATGAGCGGGTGGAGATTGCCGTCGCCGGCATGGAAAACGTTGGCGACGCGGAGCCCGTATTCCTCCGACAGCTCGCGCATGCGGGCGAGCACCTTTGGCAGCTCGCGCCGCGGGATCGTGCCGTCCATGCAGTAATAGTCCGGCGAGATGCGGCCGACCGCGGGGAAGGCGGATTTCCGCCCCAGCCAGAAGGCCTGCCGCTCGGCCTCCGACTGGGAGACGCGGAGATAGCTCGCCGCGTTGGCACGGGCGATCGCCTCGACCCGGGTGAGCAGGTCGTCGCATTCGGCCTCCGGCCCGTCGAGCTCGACGATCAGCAGCGCCTCCACGTCGCGCGGATAACCCGCATGGACATAATCCTCGGCGGCGTGGATCGCCGGCCGGTCCATCATCTCCATGCCGCCCGGAATGATCCCGGCGCCGATGATGGCGGCGACGCAGCGGCCGGCGTCCTCGCCGGTCTGGAAGCCGACGAGCATGGCGCGGGCGGTCTCCGGCGCCTGCAGGATCCGCACCGTCACCTCGGTAACGACACCCAAAAGGCCCTCGGAGCCGGTCATCAGGCCGAGGAGGTCGTAGCCCTCCGAATCGAGGTGCTTGCCGCCGAGGCGGATCACCTCGCCGGTGATCAACGCCATTTCGATGCCGAGCACATTATTGGCCGTGAGCCCGTATTTCAGGCAGTGCACGCCGCCGGAATTCTCCGCCACGTTGCCGCCGATCGAGCAGGCGATCTGCGACGAGGGGTCAGGCGCATAATAGAAGCCGCGCTCGGCGACGGCCTTGCTGATGCCGAGATTGGTGACGCCCGGCTGCACGACGGCGCAGCGGTTTTCGTAATCGATCTCCAGGATTCTGTTGAACTTCGACATCACGAGCAGCACGCCGTCCTCCAGCGGCAGCGCACCGCCGGAGAGCGAGGTGCCGGAGCCGCGCGGCACGACGCGGATGCCGTTGTCATTGCAGTAGCGGAGCACGCGGCTGACCTGCGCCACCGTCTCCGGCAGCACGACCAGCATGGGCATCTGGCGGTAGGCGGTGAGCCCATCGGATTCGAATGGGCGAAGCCCGTCGGGATGGGTGATCACGCCTTCCCCCGGCACGATTGCCGACAAATCCGCGGCGACGGCGTCGCGCCGGGCCAGCACGTCGGCCTTCGGCGCCGGCATGGAAAGGAGGCTCATCGGCTGTCCTCAGCGGCTTCTTGACAAGGTTCAGCGAGGCTTAGGGCGTTTTCAGGGCCCTGTCGATTGCGCCACGCGCGTCGTGGCGCGATCGGGAGCCGGGCAGCCCACGCGAAACTCCGGCCCGTTGAAGCTCGGGCCTGGATCGCCGTTTGCCGCAGCCGGGACGGGCGCTCCTGGCGACAAGAGAATTGACCGCCGGAAGACAGGATGCCTATCGTTGGCGAGAACACGAAACCGATGTCACACCCCAAATTCCTCCATGGCCCCGCCCCGCAGGATGCGTGGCATCCTTGCCATCGCTTGCGGCGATGAGCGACAGCGCCGCGCCGCGCCCCCGCATCGGCCTCTTCGTCACCTGCCTCGTCGATCTGTTTCGCCCGAGCGTCGGCTTCGCGTCGCTGAAACTCCTGGAGGATGCCGGCTGCATCGTCGAAGTGCCGGAGGCGCAGACCTGCTGCGGCCAGCCGGCCTACAATTCCGGCGACACCAGCGATGCCAGGGCGGTGGCGAAGGGCGTCATCGCCGCCTTCGAGCCCTACGATTACCTCGTCGCGCCGTCCGGCTCGTGTACCGGCATGATCAAAAAACATTATCCCGGGCTCTTTGCCGGCGACGTGGAATGGGGCGCGCGCGCCGAACAGCTCGCGGCGAAGTCGTACGAGCTGGTGAGTTTCCTGACCGACGTGCTCGGCGTCACGGGGGTGACGGCACGTCACGAGGGCAGCGTCACCTATCACGATTCCTGCTCGGGCCTGCGCGAGCTCGGCATTCGCGCCCAGCCGCGCCGGCTGCTCGCCGGCGTCGCCGGGTTGACGCTGACGGAGCTGCCCGACGCCGACACCTGCTGCGGCTTCGGCGGCACTTTTTGCGTCAAATACCCCGACATCTCCAACGCCATCGTGGAGAAGAAAACGGCCGATATCGCCGGGACGGGGGCGGAGACGCTGCTCGCCGGCGACCTCGGCTGCCTGATGAACATGGCCGGCAAGCTGAAGCGCGAGGGCCGGCCCACCAAGTCGCGCCATGTCGCCGAGGTGCTCGCCGGCATGACCGACGAGCCGGCGATCGGCGAGGGCGAGGGCGGGTGACGGACGACCCGGCTCGCCGCTATATTGGCCCAATACGCACGACAGGAACGCTCCCATGGCGCTCGCGAAAGAGAAGCCGCGCTTCGACGGTCAGACCGACTACGAGGATGACTTCGAGCAATGGTGCTACGAGCAGGCGGAGCTGCTCCGGCAACGCAGGTTCGCGGAGCTGGACCTGCCGAATGTTATCGAGGAGCTTGAGGACATGGGAAAGGAGCAGCGCCGCGCTCTATCCTCCAGTTATCGCATCCTCATCGCACATCTGCTCAAATGGCAATTCCAGCCTCAGCTTCGGTCCCGCTCTTGGGAGCACACGATCGATCGCGAACGGGACAACATAATCGACCGTGAAAAAATGAATCCGAGCCTTGGCAAGGATGCCAAGCGCCTCGTTGAAGAGGTTTACAGGCGTGCCATTCGGGAGGCCGCCAAGGAAACCGAACTTTCCCGCAACACCTTTCCTTTCGATTGTCCGTACAGCATGGAGCAGCTGCGCGATCCCGATTGGATGCCAGACTAAGTCAATGCCGGCCTCCCCCTATCGTATTGGGCATCGGACCCTGGGCTCGCCTGCAGTCCGGGCAGTCAGCGTGCTTTCTGTCTCGACTCTTGCGCTCGGCGCAGCGCTCGCCGCTGCTGCTGCCGCGCAGGACAGCGCCGCACTCGTCGACACCTGCTTCGCCCGCACTTACGATGCCGCCCATCTCGCCAGGCATCCGGCCCAGCGGGTCGCGGCGATCTCCGTCGCCTTCCAGAGCTTTGAGGACAGCCTGCTCGCCGGCGTCATCTACAAGCTTCGCTTCGGCCCCCAATTCGGTTTCAGCGGCGATTGCTACCGACCCGCCGAAGGCGGCTTTCTCTGCGAGGCCTGCGGCAACGACAGCTGCCAAGGGAACGGCGAGTCGTTCAAGATCCTCTGGTCCGGGGGTGACGAGGTCCAGCTCGTCAACGATACGACCGGGCTCTTCGCCGAAAACGCCGAGGGCGGGCGCGATCGGCTGGCGCCCGGTGGCGAGCATCGGCTGTTCGCGCTGAAGCGGGCGTCCGCCGAAGCCTGCGCCTGGTGACACGCCGATGAATGTCACCGCCCAAAACTTCAAGGAGAATGCGCGCGAGGCGCTGGCCGACCCGCAGCTGCAGCGGGCGCTCGGCAACGTCCGCTTCAATTTCATCGACAAGCGCGCCAAGGCGGCCGCCGCCCTGCCGGAATTCGAGCAGCTCCGCGAGGCGGCGCGGGCGGTCAAGGACCACGCGCTGGACCATCTCGACCTTTATCTGGAGGCCTACGAGGCGCGCGTGACAGCGGCCGGCGGCCATGTCCACTTCGCAGAGACGGCGGTCGACGCGCGCAACCTCATCCTCGACATCTGCCGCCGGGTGGGCGCGCGGAGCGTCACCAAGGGCAAGTCGATGATCTCCGAGGAGATCGAGCTCAACGAGCACCTGGAGGCGAACGGCATTAAGGCCGTGGAAACCGATCTCGGCGAATACATCATCCAGCTGCGCGGCGAGGTGCCGAGCCACATCATCGCCCCCGCCGTCCACGTCAACCAGGACCAGGTGGAGGCGGATTTCCGCCGCGTCCACACGCATTTGCCGGCGGACCGCGACCTCGCCGAGCCGACCAGCCTGCTTGCCGAGGCGCGCGGCGTGCTGCGCGACCGCTTTCTCGCCGCCGACGTCGGCGTCACCGGCGCCAATTTTCTGATCGCCGAGACCGGCACCTCCGTCATCGTCACCAACGAGGGCAACGGCGACCTCACCCAGATCCTGCCGCGCATCCACATCGTCATCGCGTCGATCGAAAAAATCGTGCCGACGCTGGAAGACGTCTCGACGATCCTGCGCCTGCTCGCCCGTTCGGCGACCGGCCAGGACATGTCGGTCTACACCACCTTCTCCACCGGCCCGCGCCGGCCGGGCGACCCAGACGGGCCGGAGGAATACCACGTCGTCATCCTCGACAACGGCCGCACGGCGATGCTCGGCACCGAATATCAGGAGATGCTGCGCTGCATCCGCTGCGGCGCCTGCATGAACCATTGCCCGATCTATCACGCGGTCGGCGGCCACGCTTACGGCGCCACCTATCCGGGCCCGATGGGGGCGGTGCTCGACCCCGCCATCTTCGGGCTGGAGCGCACCCGCCACCTGCCCAACGCCTCGACGTTCTGCGGGCGCTGCGAGAGCGTCTGCCCGATGATGATCCCGCTCCCAAAGCTGATGCGGCACTGGCGCGAGAAGGAGTTCGAGCGGGCGCTGTCGCCGGCCACGCAGCGCTGGGGACTTCGGCTGTGGGCGTTCTTCGCCACGCGGCCGGCCCTCTACCGGCTCGCCACGCGGCTGGCCATGGGAGCGCTCGGCGCCGCCGGGCGACGGCGCGGCCGCTTCGCGCGGCTGCCGCTCGCCTCCGGCTGGACCAGGCACCGCGACATGCCGGCGCCCGCCGGCCGCACCTTCATGGATCAGTACAAGGCCGCGAGGCGGACGCCATGAGCAGGCGCGACGCGGTTCTCGCAAAAGTGCGGCGGGCGCTCGGCGCTGCCGGCGACGAGGCGGAGCGCCGCCGCGCCGTCGAAGCGCGCCTTGCCGATCCGCAGCCGAATGTCATCCCCGCGCGCGGCCAGGTGGACCCGCAGGCCCGCGTCGCGCTGTTCACCGCGATGGCCGAAAAAGTCTCCGCGACCGTGCACCATCTGCCTCGGCCCGAGGACGTTCCGGTGGCGGTCGCCGCCTATCTCCGCTGGCACAATCTGCCGTCGCAGATCCGCAGCGGCGCCGACCCGGCGCTCGAGGCGCTGCCGTGGGACCGCGAACCGAACCTGGAGCGCCGGATCGGCCCATCCGACGGGCACGACGCCGTCTCCCTCAGCCGGGCTTTCGCCGGCGTGGCGGAAAGCGGCACGCTCGCCCTCCTCTCCGGGCCGGACAACCCGACGACGCTGAATTTCCTGCCCGATACGCACATCGTGGTGGTGGATGCGGCCGATATCGTCGGCGACTACGAGACGGTGTGGCGGCGGGTCCGCGAACGCTACGGGCCCGGGTCGATGCCGCGCACGGTAAACTTCGTAACGGGGCCGTCGCGCTCCGCCGACATCGAGCAGACGATCATCCTCGGCGCGCACGGGCCGCGCGCCCTGCACATCCTGGTCGTCGGCGGCGGCGAAGGCTGAACGGTCCGGTCGCCGGCACGGCGGCCCTCTCGGATCAGGCCGCCGCGACGCGTCGCCGCTTCACGTCGCGAAGGATCTCGCGCGCCGCATTGTGGCCCGGGGCGCCGGTGACGCCGCCGCCGGGATGCGTGCCGGAGCCGCACATGTAAAGGCCGGGGATCGGCGCGCGGTAGTCGGCGTGGCCGAGCATCGGCCGGGCCGAAAAGATCTGGTCGAGCGACAGCGCGCCGTGAAAGATGTCGCCGCCGACCAGGCCGAAGGTGCGCTCCAGATCGAGCGGCGAGAGGATCTGCCGGCCGAGGACGGAGGCGCGGAAATTCGGCGCATAGGCGTCGACGGTGGCGATCATCAGGTCGGCCACTTCCTCGCGACGATCGTCCCACGATTTTCCGTCCGGCAGCTCCGGCGCCACGTGCTGGCAGAACAGGCTGGCGACGTGCCGCCCCGGCGGCGCCAGGCTGTCGTCGAGCGTCGAGGGGATCAGCATCTCGACGATCGGCCGGCGCGACCAGCCGGTGGTCTTCGCCTCGATATAGGCGCGGTCCATATATTCGAGGCTCGGCGCGATGATGATGCCGGCCGTGTGGTGGTCGGCCGGCTGCCTCCCGGGCAGACACGAGAAATCCGGCAGCTCCGACAGGGCGACGTTCATCCGGAACGTGCCGGACGCGCAGCGCCAGTTGTGGATGCGCCGCAGGAAATCGGCCGGCAGCGCCGCCGGATCGACCAGCCTGGTGAAGAGCAGTTTTGGATTGAGGTTGGAAACGATTATGCGGGCGCGGAAAACCTCGCCGGCCTCGGTGACCACGCCGGCGGCGCGGCCGTTCTCCAGGAGCACCTCGCGGACGGGGCAGTCGGTGCGGATCTCCACGCCGCGCGCCGCGCAGACCCGCGCCATCGCCTGGGTGATCGCGCCCATCCCGCCGATGGCGTGGCCCCAGACGCCCTTCTTGCCGTTCACCTCGCCGAAACAATGGTGCAGCAGCACGTAGGCGGAGCCCGGCGTGTAGGGGCTGGCGTAGTTGCCGACGATGCCGTCGAAGCCGTAGGCGGCCTTGATCGGCTGGCTTTCGAACCAGCCGTCGAGATAGTCGCCGGCCGACTTGGTGAAGAGGTCGAGAAGCTCGCGCCGGAGTTCCAGGTCGAGCCGGCTCAGCCTGTTGCCGAGCTTGCCCGCCTTGAACAGCTCCGGCAGGGCGGCCGACCAGCCGCCGGCGACGACGTTCGGCGGCGTCTCCAGGACGACGCTCCGCAGCACGTCGGCGATCGCCTCCAGCTTTGCGCCGTATTCGTCGAGCCGGTCGGCATCGTGATTGGAGAATTTTGCGACTTCCGCCTTGGTTGTGCCGCCGCCCACCTTGAGATAGCGGCCGTCCGGCAGCGGCAAAAAATTCGAGATTTTCCGCTCGACGATTTTAAGCCCATGCGCATGGAGTTCGAGGTCGCGGATGACTTTCGGGTTGAGCAGCGACACCGTGTAGGAGGCGACCGAGTTGCGGAATCCCGGCCAGAATTCTTCCGTTACCGCGGCGCCGCCGACGACGGCGCGGCGCTCAAGCACGCCGATTTTCAGCCCAGCCGCCGCGAGATAGGCGGCGCAGACCAGGCCATTGTGGCCCCCGCCGATCACGATCGCATCGCTCATCGCCCTTCCTGCCCTCGCATAGCGTTTCCTCGCGGACGGCCACCCTGCCCCCCACGCAGAGCTTTGTCACCGGTGTCCGGCATCGCCGCTGCGGGCAGGAACGCGGCCATCACTGGCGCGTTATTGAGCCGCGACAGGAACTAACCTGGCGCCTGTGGGAACATGCTGGAGGTGTGCGAATGAAAAAAATCATCCTGGCCGGGGCCGCGGCGTTGAGCCTCGCCGCCTGCAGCTCCTCGGGGACCGGTACGGGGGACACCGGCGGCGGCGCTTCCCTCAGCAACCTGATCAACGTGAACCTGTCCGACGTGGCCGCCGAAATCGCCAAGAACGTCAATATCGACCTCAGCCGGGTGCCGATCACCATCCAGCTGCCCATCACCATCGCGGCCAACGTCTGTGGCGTGGACGTCAACCTCCTGTCGGCTCAGGTGAATACCGGCAACAACACCTGCACGGCGACCGCTACGTCGCCGACGCTCGAGCAGGAGGTCGTGAATACGATTCAATAGGGGCCCGCGGCCGGACGCTGCGAGCTATTCCGGATTCGGGGGAAGAGGCGGCTCGCGCGAGCCGCCTCTCGGTTGGCTTAGGCTGCCATCTGATTGCGGACGGCCTGTTCGAGCTCCGCCGAAGTGGTCGTGGCGTTGCAGGTGACATTGCCGGCGTTGAACTGCACCGACAAGAGATTCACGTCGACGCCGCAGACCGTGGCCGCCGCCGCGATCGGCAGCTGCACCGTGATCGGCACGTTCTCGATGGAGACGTTGACGTTCTTGGCGACCTCCGCCCGGATGTCGGAGATGTTGACGTTGATCAGGCCGCCCGCCGGCATGGCGCCGGTGCCGCCCGTGCCGGCGGTGTCGGAGCCGGACGTGCATGCCGCCATGCTCAAGGCGACCACCCCGGCCAGGAGGATCCTCTTCATCGCAAGTCCTTTCGATCGAGCGCCAGCGGAAATCTGCTGCGGCTAAGTAATGTCGCCGGCAGGCCTGAGTTCCTTCTGCCGCAAGCTCGTGCCGCGCCCGTTCTGGCGAATGTCGGCAAGGCAACTGGAAAGGGAGGCGCGCCGCGCTAGACTGAAGGGCAAACGGAGCGGCCGATGCCTTCCCTGCGCGACTGGCAGATCTCGCCCGCCCGGCAGCCGAAGCCGGGCGACTATGCTTTCGACCTTGAACGCACCCTCGGCTCGGTCGTCGGCATCCACAGCCTCGTGCCGGACGATGCCTTCACCGCCGAGACGCTCGGCACCGAGCGCGCCGGCAATGGCATCGTCATCCGCGACGGGGTGATCCTCACCATCGGCTACCTCATCACCGAGGCGGAGACGATCTGGATCAGCCTTGGCGACGGCAGCGTGGTGCCCGGCCATCCGCTCGCCTACGACCAGGAGACCGGCTTCGGGCTGGTGCAGGCGCTCGCCCATCTCGATTTGCCGGCGGTGGGCCTCGGCCGCTCCGCCGCGCACCAGCCCGGCGCGCGCGTGGTGATGGCCGGCGTCGGCGGGCGAAAACACTCCGTTGCCGCCTGGATCGTGGCGAAGCAGGAATTCGCCGGCTATTGGGAATACGTGCTCGACGAGGCGATCTTCACCGCGCCGGCGCATCCCTTCTGGGGCGGCGCGGCGCTGATCGGCCCGGACGGCGACCTCCTCGGCATCGGCTCGCTGCAGGTGGAGCAGCGCAGCGAAAGCGGCGAGGGCGCGCATCTCAACATGGTGGTGCCGATCGACCTGCTCAGGCCGATCCTCGACGATCTCCTCGCCACCGGCCGGCCGAGAAAGCCGCCGCGGCCCTGGCTCGGGATTTTTGCCACCGAGCTGGAAGGAAAAGTGTTCGTCGCCGGCCTGGCGACCGGCGGCCCGGCCGAGCGCGCCGGCCTTCGCCCCGCCGACATGCTGGTCGCCGTCGCCGGGAGCGAGGTGACCGGCCTGGCGGACCTGTTCCGCCGCATCTGGGCGCTCGGCGTTGCCGGCGTCGACGTGCCGCTCCTGATCCACCGCGACGGCCAGACCTTTCAGCTCGCCGTCCCCTCCGCCGACCGCAACACCTTGCTCAAGGCGCCGAAGCTGCATTCCTGACCGGGGAAGGATCAGTGCCGAACGACGACCGCTTCAAGGCCGCCGCCGACCTGCTGTGGCGACATTCGCAGGCCGGCACGCGGCTCCCCGAGGTGCCGCAAGAGATCCGGCCCCGCACTCGTGGCGAGGGTTATGCGGTGCAGGCGTTCCTCGACGAGCGCAGCGCCGCGCCGCTGTTCGGCTGGAAGATCGCCGCCACCAGCCGCGCCGGCCAGGCGCATATCGGCGTGGACGGCCCGCTCGCCGGCCGGCTGCTGGGGGAGCGCGTCTTCGACAGCGGCGCGGAGCTGCCGCTCGGCAAAAATCACATGCGCGTCGCCGAGGCGGAGTTCGCCTTCCGCATG
Source organism: uncultured Alphaproteobacteria bacterium (assembly GCA_963846475.1). GTDB lineage: Bacteria > Pseudomonadota > Alphaproteobacteria > Rhizobiales > Afifellaceae > DASWJZ01. The sequence continues at coordinate 3,494,008 of CAWJVZ010000004.1, forward strand.
GGCCGGGAGCTGCCGCCGAACAGCGATCCCTACACGGTCGCGGAGGTGCTTGCGGCGGTCGACAGCCTGCATCCTGCCATCGAGATCCCGGATTCCCGCTACGACGATTTCACCAGGGTCGGCGCGCCGCAATTGATCGCCGACAATGCCTGCGCCCACCTCTTCGTGCTTGGCCCGGCGACCCGAGCGCCATGGCGGGACATGGATCTCGTCGAGCACCCTGTCACCGCCACCGCCTCCCGAAGTGACGGGACGCCCGAGGTGACCCACTCCGGCAAGGGCCAAAATGTGCTCGGCGATCCCCTGGTCGCGCTGACCTGGCTCGTCAACGAGCTCTCCGGCCTCGGCATCGCCCTTGACGCGGGCCAGATCGTCACCACGGGCACCTGCGTGATCCCCGTGCCGATTGCGGCGGGCGACGCAGTGCGGGCGGATTTCGGCGCGATCGGAGATGCAGCCGTGCGGATCGTCTAGGCAGCCCCGCTGGCGAAGTTTGGTGATTGCGATAATCTCGGGCCATGACTCGGATCGAAGCCGTTGGGAAATTGCGGAGCCATGCCGATGCCCTGAGAGGGCTGGGCGCGACGTCGCTGTATCTCTTCGGGTCGGCCGCTCGCGACGAAGCGCGGCGGGCAGCGACCTCGACGTTTTTGTCGACTACGACCCCGCCGGCTGGTTCTCCCTGATCGATTTGGTCGGCATCAAGCAATATCTCGAAAGAGGCGCTCGCGGTGGAGGTCGATGTGACAACACGCGACAGCCTGCATCCGATGCTCAAGGCCTACATCGAGCGATCCGCCGTCCGCGTCTTCTGATAAGGGTCATTCTCCTGCTCCACGCACCTCGTGTGATCACCCGTCGCTCGTTCTCCCCGAGGTCGGTTGAGAACGATACCCTTGTCATTTCGGCCGAACCGAACGAGATTAGTCCTATGCAGGAAAACACCAAGGCAAAGGCAAGGCGCCGAGGTTCTTATAAGATCGTCGGTCGCACGAGCGACGGCGTGGCAATTCTCGCCCCGAAGACGAAGCCCGAGCACTTCACGTCGCAGGAGATGCGCACGACCATTAGACAGCTCCGCAGCAGCCAGACGGGTCGGTTCGTCGAAGCGGCAATCGGCAGGGATCCAAACCCGCCCAAGCGCTAATGGCAACGGGGCCGCGTGACGTATTCGTCAACTGCCCGTTCGACGACGCTTACAAGCCGCTTTTCCATGCAATTGTCTTTACAGTTATTCGCTCCGGCTTCGTAGCGCGTTGCGCTCAAGAGACGGATGACGCGGCGGAAAACAGGTTCTCAAAGATCTGCGCCATCATCGATGAGTGCCGCTATGGCGTGCATGATATCTCGCGCACTGAATCGGACGGCGATCCGCCCTTGCCACGATTCAATATGCCGCTTGAGCTTGGGCTATTCCTGGGGGCGAAGCGGTATGGCATGCGGCACCAAAAATCAAAGCGATGCATCGTATTCGACCGTGAGCGCTTTCGCTTTCAGCGCTACATCTCTGATATCGCTGGCCAGGACATTCACGCCCATCATGGGGACGTGAAGACTTTAATCTCGGAGCTGGCGACGTGGCTTCGGGAACAAAGCCGTGCGCGAAACGTGCCGGGGGGTCGGGCTATCGCCACGGAATTCGAGACCTTTATGAACGAGCTGCCCGCCATCTGTGCTGCCCGTGCGCTCGAACCTGATGAACTCACATTTGGCGATTATACTGATATTGTCGTCCAGTATCTTGCGGCCGGTGCAGCTTAAGACCGGGCCGTCCGATTTTTCCTGGCGCGCCTCAGTTCCCCGCCCAGCCTCTGCTCTTCAAGCGCGCCTCCAGCCCGCGCACCAGGAGCGACAGCGACAGCGTCATGACCAGATAGAGGAAGGCGACGACGTTGTAGGTCTCGAAGAACAGGAACGTTGAGGCGGAATAGATTTTGCCGAGCTGGGTGATGTCCTGCACGCCGAGCGCGGAGACCAGCGCCGAATCCTTGATCATCGCGACGAAATCGTTGCCGAGCGGCGGCAGCACGGTGCGGAGCGCCTGCGGCAGGATCACCAGGCGAAAGACCTGCCGGCGCTTCAGGCCGAGCGAGAGGGCCGCCTCAACCTGGCCCTTCGGCACGGCCTCGATGCCGGCCCTGAAAATCTCCGCCAGATAGGCCGAGTAGCTCACCATCAGTGCGAATATGGCGCGCCAGGTCATGTCGAAGTCGCGCACGGTGATTGTTGGCCAGAAGCCCGCCTCGATCGGCCAGGCGAAGGCAAAATTCCACAAAAGGACGAGCTGCGGCGCGCCGACGAAGGCGACGTAGAAGAGGAGCACCAGCACGGGGATGCCGCGCACGATCTCGACATAGAAGGTGGCGACTTCGCGGAGCATTCTGGAGCGCGACGTGCGGCCGAGCGCGATGAGCAGGCCGAGGGCCGAGGCCAGCGCGAAGGCGACGATCGTCACCCACAGCGTGACGAAGACGCCCTGGCGGAGCGCCGAAAAAATGATGCGGTAGTCGGAATCGGCGACGATCAGCCAGAGGAACAGGACCGCCAGCAACGCTGCCGCCACGAGCCAGTAGGGGATTTCGCGGCGGTGGGTTCTTGGCGGGGCGAAGGTCTCCGCATCGACGCTCACGGCGCGGTGCTCAGGCTGAGAGCGATCCGGCCGGTCAGTTTTCCGCCCGTGGAGGAAAAAAGTCCTAGACAGCCGGTTCCGTTTGTGCTAGCTCGCCAAATACCGCTGCTCGACGAGGGACCGGGATGCAAGGACCGGAGCTTTTCGGGAGCAGTGGGCGGCACCGCCACGGAGCCTCGGTCAGGAGCCGGGACGGCGTTCCTCAGAAGGGCCCCCCTCGGGAGCAATCCCGGTGCCGGATGTTGCACGGCTAGAGTTCCTGCTTCGGGCGCAAGCACGGGGCGGGACGGGAAGACGATAGGGCGAGTTGGGGAACGTATAACGCCGCGCGGGGCGCCTGGAGGCGCCGTTTTTAAATTTGCGAGGCGTTGTTCAGGCGCTCCGCTCCCTCCTCCAAGTGAGGAGGACCAAAAAGGCTCTTTGATAGCCTCGGGCCTCAGGGCCGCGGGACGAGAACCCATGTGCGCTCGTCACTTCTGCGCGGCCTGGTATTCGTAGAACCATTTCTGGTTCAGCCGGTCGATCGTGCCGTCGTCACGCATCGACTGCAGCGCTGCGTTGACGGGCGCGACAAGGTCGGAGCCGGGCTTGAAGATGAAGCCGAATTCTTCGCGGCCGAGCGGCTCGCCGACGATCTTGAAGGAGTTCGGCGAGGCGCCCATGTAGCCGGCCGCGCTGGTCTTATCCATCAGCACGAGGTCGACGTCGCCCGACTTCAGCGCCTGCACCGACGCGCCGAACGTGTCGAATAGTTTTATGCGCGGATTCTGCTCGTTGCCGTCGAGCACGTTGTAGACGGCGGCGTAGAAATTCGTCGTGCCCGCTTGCGCGCCGACCAGCAGGTCCTCGTCGGCGGCAAAGCTCTTGGCGTCCGAAAAGCGGTCCTCGTCGGCGCGCACCAGCATGTATTGCTCCGAGGTCATGTACGGGTCGGAGAAATCCACCTGGCCCTTCCGCTCCTCGGTGATGGTGATGCCGTCCATGCCGACGTCGAACTGGCCTTCGCGCACGCCCTGGATCATCGTGTCCCAGCTCGACAGCTTCCAGTCGACCTTGGCATTGAGCCGCTTGGCGATCTCGTTGAAGGCGTCGTATTCCCAGCCGATCCCTTCGCCGGTCTTCGGGTCGGCGAAATTCAGCGGCGTATAGGCGTTCTCGGTGACGGCGACGATGGTGCGCCCGCCGAGGTCGGGCAGCTCGGCGGCCTGCGCGGCCAGGCCTGAAAACAGCAAGGCGACGAAGGCGCCGGCGAGTCTGAGGCTTTTCATGAAGTCCCCTCCGGAACGGTCATTCCAATGTTCTAGCCGGCCTGCCGCGGCTTGACGATTCCCTTCAGCGGATAAGCCCTACCCAGGCCCTTGCGATGGCGCGCCCCGCCGCATCCGCCGCGGCGCCGTGCCGCGCCGCCTCCTGCGGGTGGCGCGTCGGCCAATCCGGCACCGATTGGGCGAGCTCGTCGGCGAAATCGCGGTTCCAGGCCGCCACCAGCCGGGTGTCCGCCTCGAAATGGAACTGGATGCCGTAGACGGCCCTGCCGATGCGGAACGCCTGCAGCTGCGTCATGTCGCTCTCGGCGAGATGAGTGGCGCAGGGCGGCAGCGTGAACGTATCCACATGCCAGTGGAAGAGCGGCGCGCCGCCGTCGATGACCGACAGGACCGGATCGGCGCGCCCGGCAGCGGTCGGTCGAACCGGATGCCAGCCGAATTCCAGCGGCCGTCCAAGGATATTTTGGGCGCCATAGGCGCGGGCGAGGAGTTGCGCGCCGAGGCAGATGCCGAGCACCGGCTTTCCGGCGTCGCCGAAGGATCTCGCCAGCGCGACCTCGTCGGGAATGTAGGGATGGTCTGCGTCGTCGAGAGCGCTTTGCGCCCCGCCCAGAAGCACGGCAGCGTCGAAGCGGTCATGCGAGGCGGGCAAGGCCTCGCCGAGGTGCGTGCGCACGACCACCTGCTCCGCCCCCGCTTCGTCCAGGGCCTCGCCGACCACGCCCAGACTCGTATTCGGATAATTCTCGATCGCCAGCACGCGCATGCAAGCCCTCCTTCGCCGGCCTTAGCACGAGCGGCGCGGCGCGGTCACCGGAACAGCGGCGGGTTGCGAGACGTTTAACCGGAGAAATTTCGGAGGATGATATGAGCGCGCGCGAGCCGAACCACAGGCACTCCGATCTCGGGCCGTCGAGCAAGGACTGGCAGCCGGGCAGCCCTGGGCGCGACGAGGATTTCACGCCGGAGAAGGATCTTTGGACGCTCAGCCACAAGGGCAACCTCGGCGAGGGGCGCCCCGGCGAGGACCTGCAGCGCGGCAGCACTCAGGCGTCTGGGCAAGGTGCAGGCGGCGACGTGCAGCCCGGCACCGCCCACGAAGGCCAGAGCTGGCAATCGCGGCGCCCCGACCCGGACAGCGAGGACGACAAGCTCGACCAGGCGCTGAAGGACAGTTTTCCGGCCAGCGATCCGCCTGAGGCGGCGCAGCCCGGCGTCACCGGCTGGGACCTGCCGAAGGAGGCGCGCCAAGGCGACCGCCGCCTGCGCGAGCGGCCGTCGCGATTTGGTCGCAGCCCGCAGTCCTTCAGAACAACGAGCCCTGGCTGGCTGTGGCTCGCTGCGGGGGTGGCTTTGCTATCCGTCTTGCTCTCGTCGTCGGCCGCTCGCCAACAGAGGCGGCGATCTCGCCCTCGGCGAGCCTGATCGCGAGCATATCGCCGACGGCCACCTGATCCGGCGAGCGGACCGCCCTTCCGGCGGTGTCGAGCACCAGCGCGAAGCCGCGGTCGAGCACGGATTCGTAGGAGTAGGAGCGGAGCAGCCGGGAGGCATTCTCCCAGCGCTGGCGCTGCCGCGCCAGGATACGCCCGACGCATTCGATGTCGTGCCGGCCTGCCACCTGTCCGAGGTCGCGCCGCATCCGGCGGAGCGCCGCCAGGTTTCCCTGCATAAGGCGGTCTGAGAGCAGCAAGAATCTCTCGCGCCGCTGTCCGAGGGTGCGCTCGAGCAGGAACGGCGAGAGGCGCGGGCCGGCTGCCGAATAATCCTTGCGCTTCTTGACCACCTCGGTGACCAGGCTGCGGCCGAGCCGCGACCCGGCCTCCGCAAAGCGGCGGCGTGGGCGATCCAGATGGCCGGTCAGCGCGCGGCCGAGCCGCCCGCCGACATCGTCGAGTTTTTGGCGCGGCAGGGCCAGGAGATCGCCGAGGGAGGGCAATGCCCGGCAGAGTGCGACATAGTCGCGCCGCCGCGTTGCCATGAACCGTCGCTCAGCCAGCTCATGGCGGCTTGCGAGTTCGCGCGTCGCCGCCATCAGCTCGGCGCGGACCGGCACCGCCATCTCCGCCGCGCCGGTCGGCGTCGGCGCGCGCAGGTCGGCGGCATGATCGATCAGCGTCCAGTCCGTTTCATGGCCGACCGCGGCGATTACCGGTATGCGGCTTTCGGCCACCGCGCGGACCGCTACCTCCTCGTTGAAGGCCCAGAGATTCTCCACCGAGCCGCCGCCCCGCGCGACGATCAGCAGCTCCGGCCGCGGCACCGGTCCGCCCGGCGCGATGGCGTTGAAGCCCCGCACGGCGGCCGCCACCTCCTCGGCCGCGCCTTCCCCCTGCACCTTGACCGGCCAGACCAGCACGTGGCTCGGAAAGCGGTCGCGCAGCCGGTGCAGGATGTCGCGGATCACAGCCCCGGTCGGCGACGTCACCACGCCGATGATTCTGGGCAGATACGGGATCGGCTTCTTCCGCGCCGTGTCGAAGAGGCCTTCCGCCTGCAGCTTCTTGCGGCGCTCTTCGAGGAGCGCCATCAGCGCGCCCTCGCCGGCAGGCTCCAGGTGCTCCACGACGATCTGGTAGCGCGAGCGCCCGGGAAAGGTGGTGAGCTTGCCGGTCGCCACCATCTCCAGCCCCTCCTGGGGCTTGAAGCGGAGGCGCTGCAAAGTCGTTTTCCAGATCACCGCGTCGAGGCAGGCGCCGGAATCCTTCAGCGTGAAATAGCAATGGCCGGAGCCGGCGGCGCCGCGGAACCCGGAAATCTCGCCGCGCACGCGGACGTGTTCGAAATTCTCCTCGACCGTGCGCTTTAGCGCGAAGGAGAGCTCCGAGACGGTGAATTCGACGACGTTGGTCTGAACCTGGCTCATGGCGGCAGTCTTGACGCGCCGGCGCGCGCTCTTCAAGCCGTGCCGATGAGCTACGACTTCAGGAGCCAGCGCCTTTACGTGCGCGCCGACCTCCACCTGGGGGCCGAAATCGAGGCGGAGCACGGCCAGGCGAATTACCTTCTGAACGTGCTTCGCCTTCAGGCCGGCTCCTCCATCCTGCTCTTCAACGGGCGCGACGGCGAGTGGCGGGCGCGGATCGCGCCGGCCGGGCGAAAGGGCTGCGCGCTGATCGTGGAGGAGCAGTCGCGCCCGCAGACCGCAGCGCCCGACCTGCACTACCTCTTTGCGCCGCTGAAACACGCCCGCCTCGATTACATGGTGCAGAAAGCGGTGGAGATGGGCGCCTCAAGGCTTCGTCCCGTCCTCACGCGCCGCACCCAAGCCAGCCGCGTGAATATTGAGCGCATGCGCGCAAACGCCATCGAGGCGGCCGAGCAATGCGGCATCCTCGCTCTGCCGGAGATCGAGGCCCCGGCCAAGCTCGCCGACGTGCTCGCCGCCTGGGATCCGGCCCGCCGCCTGATTTTTTGCGACGAGGCCGCGCCGGTGCAACATCCGGCCGAAGCGCTCGCAGCGATTGCCCCCGGCCCGGCCGCCTTGCTGATCGGCCCGGAGGGCGGCTTTTCCCCGGACGAACGCGACGCTCTCCTGGAGCGGTCCTATGTCACGGCCCTGTCGCTCGGCCCGCGGATCCTGCGCGCCGACACCGCCGCAGTGGCGGCGCTGGCGCTTGTCCAGGCTTTCATCGGCGATTGGCGATAAAAGGCTTTGCCAGTGCGCGAGGCGCGACTATGGTCCGGCGCCTTCGAGGAGAGACCATGGCGCGCGACACCGCCGACAACACGCCGATCGAGAGCCGGGACCAGCTCGCGGCCTATCTCGAATTCGGGCTCAAAGCCCCGCGACGCCTGGCGGATCGGCACGGAGCACGAGAAATTCGGCTTCTACAAGGATGGCCACAGCCCGGTTCCCTACGAGGGTCCGAAGGGCATTCGCGCGCTTCTGGAAGGCATGCAGACGCTGCTCGGCTGGGAGCCGATATTCGACGGCGAGGCGATCATCGGGCTGGCCGACCCGATCGGCGGCGCCGCCATCTCGCTGGAGCCCGGCGGCCAGTTCGAGCTCTCCGGCGCCCCCCTGAAATCGATCCACCAGACCTGCCGCGAGGTGCACGCCCATCTCGCCCAGGTGCGTCAGGTCGCCGACCCGCTCGGCATCGGCTTCCTCGGCCTCGGCATGAGCCCGAAATGGAAACGCTCCGAGACGCCGGTCATGCCGAAGTCGCGCTACCGGATCATGGCGAACTACATGCCGAAAGTCGGCGGGCACGGCCTCGACATGATGTTCCGCACCTGCACCGTGCAGGTGAACCTCGATTTTTCCAGCGAGGCGGACATGCGCGACAAGCTGCGCGTCGGCCTGGCCCTGCAGCCGATCGCCACCGCGCTGTTCGCCAACTCCCCGTTCACCGAGAACCGCCCGAACGGCTTTCTGTCCTACCGCGCGGAGATCTGGCGCGACACCGATCCGCATCGCACCGGCATGCTCCCCTTCGCCTTTCTCGACGGCTTCGGCTTCGAGCATTACGTCGACTGGGCGCTCGACGTGCCCATGTATTTCGTCGTCCGCGCCGGCCGCTACCATGACATGACGAATTTCACCTTCCGGCAATTCATCGACGGGGTGGCGCCGAACGACCTCCCCGACCCCCGGCCGACCATGGGCGACTGGAAGAACCACCTGTCCACGCTGTTTCCCGAGGTGCGGCTGAAGACCTATCTGGAAATGCGCGGGGCCGACGGCGGGCCGTGGCGCCGGCTCTGCGCGCTGCCGGCCCTGTGGGTCGGCCTCCTCTACGATCAGACCTCGCTCGACGCCGCGAAGGACCTGATCGCCACCTGGACGGCCGAGGAGCGGCAGGCGCTCCGCGATGCCGTGCCGCGCACGGCGCTCGCCACCCGGTTCCGCCGGCGAAAAGTTCTCGACATCGCCAAGGAGGTGGTCGCGATGGCGCGCGACGGCCTGCGGCGCCGCGCCATGGCGGGCAATGCCTCGCTCGACGAGACGGCCTATCTCGGCCCGATCGAGGAGACGCTGGCGCTTGGCCGCACGCCGGCGGAAAACCTCCTCTGGCAATACGAGACGCGCTGGGGCCGCTCGGTCGAGCCGCTCTTTGAGGAATACTCCTACTGACCGGAAGGCGTTCATCACGGAATGTGATGCCAGCCGTCAGAAGGTTTGACTGGATGCCTGTTCCGGGCCGGTGCAGAGAGACGCGCTCGCGAGCCGGCACAGCATGACCACCACGACGATTTCGACACCCTCCGCGCGGGTCTTCACGCCCGGCGATTTCGGCCTTTATGCCGGCACCGTGCTCGTCTGGAGCACGACCTGGATTGCGCTGAAATACCAGGTCGGAATCGTCGACCCGCAGGTGTCGATCCTCTGGCGCTTTCTGCTCGCCGCGCCGGTGATGTTCCTCGTCTGCATGATCGCCGGCAGTCCCGTCCGTTTTCCGCTGCGCACGCATTTCCGCTTCGCGACGCTCGGCCTCTTCCTGTTCTCGACCAATTTCATCCTCTTCTACAATGCCGGCGCATATGTCGTGTCCGGCCTGCTCGCCGTCATTTTCTCCCTCGCCTCCATCATCAATATCGTTCTCGCCGTGCTCTTCCTCGGCGAGCCGCTTCGCCCGCGCGTCGCGCTGGGCGCGGCGCTCGGCCTCTTCGGCGTGGCGCTGATGTTCTGGCCGGAGATTTCCGGCAGCGCGCTGGGGATGGACGCGCTCAAAGGCCTGGGTCTCGGCTTCCTCGGCTCGCTCTCCTTCTGCATCGGCAACATGATCTCCGCGAAAAGCCAGCGCCAGGACATTCCCGTGCTGTCGGCCAATGCCTGGGGCGTCTTCTACGGGGCCATCGTCAATTTTTGCGCCGCGCTCATCGTCGGCAGCGCCTTCACCATCGAGCCCACCGCCCGCTACGTGCTGGCGCTGCTGTGGCTTGCCATCCCCGGGAGCGTGCTGGCCTTCTGGATGTATCTGGCGCTCCTGGGGCGGATCGGCGCCGACCGGGCGGCCTATACGACGGTGCTCTCGCCGGTGCTGGCGCTCCTCGTCTCCACCTTCGTGGAGGATTACCGCTGGTCGGCTCTGGCGGTCGTCGGGCTGGTGCTGGTCGCGGCGGGCAACGTGCTGGTGCTGCGCCGCAAATCCGCGTAGCTCCGCGCCGCGATGTTCGGGTGAAGCGGTTCCGATAACGGCCGGCTGCCGTTCGGTTTTCCGCGAAAATGCTCGATGCCGAACATCGCCCGAACATGCCATCCTCTAGAACGAGCAAGCGCCGAACCGATCAAGAGCAGCGATCCTCGGGCGGTTCGCTCGGCACTAGGCTAGCCCGGCTTCTTGTCCGGCCGGAGCCGCTCCAGCATCGCCTCCATCTCGCGCTGATAGGCTTCGCTGAGGCGAAGCCCCGGCTCGAACATCTCGCCAAAGACGTCGCGGCCCGTGGGCTGCGCAGCTTCACCGGCATCGCCGGCCAAGGCGCCGCCTCCTATTCCCGCCATCATGCCGCCGAGAGATTTCTGCCAGGCTTCCGTGCCGGCCTGGAAGGCCGCCATTCCCGTGCGCATCATGTCGGCCTGGGCGCGGCCGAGATCGCCGGCGGCGGCACGTTCGCGCTCCGCCTCGGCCTCCTCGTAGCGGTCGAGCGGCCCCTTGGCGGCGCGCTTCTCCGGCTCCGCCGCGCCGAACTGTTTCAGCATGGCGTCGACGAGCGGATTGGCGGAAGCGGATTGTTGCGCAAGCCCGCCGAACATCATCGCCGCGATCGCGGGCAGCAGCTCGGCGAGCTTCTCCTGGGCGAGGCCGGTGAAGGCGGCGGCCTGGCGGGCGAGCGCTGCGCCCGCGTCGGGCGAGCCGAACAGGAAAGCCAGCGCGTCCTCGCCCTGGCGCCGCCCCGTCCCGGCAGCCCAGCCGGGATTTTGGTAGGCGCGGAGATAATCGACGCTTGCCAGCCGGCGCATGAATTCCAAGAACCCGAGCGGATCGTCGGTGCTCCGTTTCAAGCCGGCGGAAAAGGCCGGCAGGAACGCCTGCATGGCCTTGGCAACCTGCGCCTCCGACAACCCGTATTGCGAGCCGAGGGTGGAGAAGGCATTGCCGCCGCCGGCCTGCCGCATGATGTCGAACAGGTTCATCCCACCCTCCGCGGCCGTCGTCTCACCGAGCCGGCAATTGACACCCCGGGCAGCCGCCCGGCCAAGCGCGCCCTATTCGGGGTAGTGTGTCCGTTTGATGTCTTCAGACATTGCCCACCTTCAACTATCCGGTGGCTAGGTTTTCGGGCCTATTATGACGGGGGGCTGATCGGGCAGCTCGTCCGGTCCGGGGGATTGGTCGGGAGGAAGTTCCGGCGGATGGACATCCGGCTCGTCGACCCCCGGCACGTCGCTAAAATGCTCCAGACTCCAAGTCGGCTCCCCGCCATCGGCTGTAGGATAACCAAGACCTTGGCTCGCCAATTCGTGCCCTACTGTCCCTGGATCAGGCATTCCCGTCCCGCCGCCAAGGGATCCGATAGCATCCGGGGCCGTCGCCGATTTCGCCTGGGGCACCTGCTTCTTCAAATTCTGATAGCAGGGATCCCGGCATTGTTGCATTGTATCGAAGGTCTTAAAGATCACCGCCGCAGCACCGCCGGACACGGCTCCAATCCACGACTTTGATGCTGCATAACCAACACCAGTCCCCATCGCTCCATAGAAGAGGATGCCATCGATGCCATCGTCCCAGCATTTGTCGCACTCGGGCGGCCGACTCGGCTGAAGCTCAGTGCTGAATTGCGAGTCGCTTATTGCGTTCTCGTCCACAGACACGTGCCGGCTCAATCCCGCAAAAGGCGAAGCGTTATAAAATTGCAAAGGATTGAACTGGCCCGTCACAAAACTGGGGTACTCAGAGCGAAAGTGCGCCTGATAGAGCGACCATTTACCAGTAGTGAATTCCTCCATGGTGGGATTGGTCGCAACAAAGGCGTCTACTTCCGACACAGCGAAGGGTGGAGCGGACTCATACAAATCGGCTCTGCTTGGGTCGAAAAAGTAGAATGCGTGGCGAAACTCACCACCGCCCCCAATAATCCCGAATTTCCTATAGCCGTAGTTGACGTCGAACGGAGCGACGTTGACAGGCAGCGTCATCGGAATACCGAGGTTGCGGCACAAATACACCGAAAGATCGTAATTCACGTGAGCGATCGCAGCATTAAAGAGAGAAGCCATACGCTGCGCTGCGCTGGGCGGATAAAGCCGATAGAGGAAATCAATATAATTGAGACTTGGCATGACGACCGTGTGGAGGGCGCTGAGATTAACGTTGGTGCCCTCGACCAGGTCGCTCTTCAGCAATGGCGGCACTCCGTTGATTGCTCGAACGATGATCTCCGAATCTTTATACCAATTCCATGAGGCTATCGCATTGAGCAGAACCATTTGAGCTTGGCTCAACGCCAACAAATAATCCTCGTCATTTTTGTCGCGGATGAGATAGAGGCGTCTAAGCAGCTCGATCTGAAAGTCGTCCTCATTCCATTCTGGCGAGAGCCACTTAGTAGGTCGTAGCTGAGTGTTGGCAAATGCTGCAAGCTGCATTTTGCCCTCCGCCTCCGTTGCGGTGGTAACGTTGAACGGAGCCGGCTGACACGCGTCGGCGGTGAAGCTCGTATAGCTACCCAGTCCGAAGAGTTTCGGCAGTTCTTCCTCTTGGGCAACGACAGGCCCCGACAGACCGAAGGCGACAGTGATCGCTAGGAGCGGCGATTTCATTCTTTAACGGTTACCTGGTTTTTCATTGGACACAAGGCCCTGGTGCGAAGCCGAAAGCGCCTACCGCAGAATGCGGGCCAAACTTCGAGCTGCGAGACACTATCTACTCCTCTATTCGGACAGTACGCGGGTCGGCGGGAAGGTGACGGTGACGACAGTGCCCTCGCCGCGCGCGCTGCGGATCGTGAGGCTGGCGCGGTTCGCCTCCACCAGAGCCTTGGTGAGGGGCAGGCCGAGGCCGGTGCCGGTGCGGTCGGAAAGCGTGGCGGTGGCGATCTGGCGGAACGGCTCCAGCGCCCGCGCGAGCTCATCCTCCGACATGCCCTCGCCGGTGTCGCGGATGCGCAGCAGCGCCTCGCCGCTTTCGGCCAGGCTCGTCGAGGCGATGACCTGGCCGCCCGGGCCGGTGAATTTGACCGAATTGGACAGGAGGTTGAGGACGATCTGGCGGAGCGTCCGCTGGTCGGCGACGATCGCCGGCACGTCGCGCGACAGGCTGGAGCGGAGCACCACATGCGCGCGGTTGGCTTGCGGCTGCATGAGCGCGATCGATTCCCGCACGAGGTCGTTCAGCGGCACCGCGACAAAATTCAGGTCGAGCTTGCCGGCTTCGATCTTGGAGATGTCGAGGAGGTCGTTGACCAGGCTGACGACATGCTCGCCGGAGGTGCGGATGTCGCGGAGGTATTCGCGGTAGCGCTCGTTCTCCACCGGCCCAAAGCGCTCCTCGATCATCACCTCGGCGAAGCCGATGATGGCATTGAGCGGCGTGCGGATCTCGTGGCTGACGCGCGCCAGAAACTCCGACTTCTGGCTCGAAGCCACCTCGGCGGCGCGCCGGGCGGCGATCAGCTCGGCTTCCGTCCGCTTCCAATGGGTGATGTCGCGCAGCACCACGCAGAAACGGCCGCCCTCCTCGCCGGAAATCCGCCCCATCGTCATGAACAGCGGGATGGAGCCGGTCCCCGCCCGGGCCGCCACCTCGCGTCCCTCGTTGAGGAGGCTGGCGACGCCGCTCTCCTTCAGCCCCGAGAGATAATCCTGCGCCGACTGGCGGCTCTCCGGGGTGAGCAGCTCGGCGAATTCCATGTTCTGCATTTCGTGCCAATCGAGGCCGAACAACGCCTCGGCGCTGGCATTGGCGCTTTCGATGACGCCGTCGGCATCGAGGATGAGGACGCCGTCCGTCGCCGTGTCGAGCGCGGCGTTCATCTCGCGGAGCCGCCGTTCCGCCTCGCCCTCGCGGAATTTCTGGTGAGCCCGGGCGCGCTGCGCAGCCTCCGCCGTGGAGGAGGGGGCCGGCTCGGCAGGCTCCTCCGGCGGCGCCGATGCGCCGGGCGGCGGCGAGGCCGATTCTGCTTCACCGGCTCGCGGCGCCAGAGGAGCTTCAGCGGGCAGCACAGGAGGAGTCTCGACCGGCTCGGCGGCTGGCATTGCGGCCGCCGCGCCGGAATTTTCCACGTCCTCCGCGGGCGAGGCGAGCGTGATCGACTCTGCGGCGGCAGCCGGACCGCCGATCGGCTCCTCGGCCGCAGGTATGTCCTCCATGGCAGCCGGTTGCTCCGCCGCCGGCAGGGGCGGCGGACTTGTCAGCGGCTCTTCGGCGGGCGCCTCGACGACGCGCTGGCGCAACGCCGCGGCGATCTCCTCGAAGGCGCTCCGTTCCTGCGGCGTCAGCCGGGCATGATCCGCCATGCGCTCCAGGTCGGCGCGGATCGGCACGACGTTGGCGGCCGTGGTGGCCATCGCCTCTTCGTAGGGCGGCAGCTGTTCGGCGGGCCTGGGTACAGGCTGCTCGGCCGAGCCGAAGCGGGCCTCGAACGCGGCGGGCATCAGCGCCTCGGCCGGCCGCAGCACGCCGAAGCCGCGATAGCCCTGGAAGGACTGGTCGCCGCCGAACACCGGCAGCGCGGTCAGCTCGGCGGGCACCCGCACGTTCGAGCCCTCGATCGGCCACCACGCCGTCTGGCCGCTCCAGGTGTCGCGCTGCGCCAGCGACCGGGCGATCCTGAGCGTCGGGTCGAGCCGCAGCCTGGCGGCGGCGTCCTGCCAGCGCTCGCCGACGATCTCGGCGTTGCGGCCGACCACCTGCGCCAGGCCCGGCGAGACGAAGAGGAAGCGGTCGCCCGCATCGGTCTGCCAGAGGAAGCGGACGGGTTTGCGGGACAATTCCCGCGGCACCCGGCCCGCCGTGATGGAACGCCCCGGCGCCTCCGCGACGGGTGGCGCCGGCGCCTCGATCGGAGGCGTTGCGGGCGGCGGATCCTGCCGGCCGATCCTCGCAGAAGCACCGGATCTGGCCGGCGCGGCCGTCGGATGCGGGGCGGCCTGCTCCGCCGCGAGGCCGGTGCTCATGGGCGAAATCCAGGCAAGCTCGGCGGCGCGCGATTCTATTTCCGACAGGAGGCGTGTCCTCTCCGGTGGCGGACGCTGGACCGCGAGATCGCCCCGCGCCGGCTCGGAGGCTTCCGCTTCGGCCTGGACCGCAGGCTCGTCATCGATCTGCGCAGGTTCGGGCGCTGCCACATGCCCGGCGGCGGGCGCTTGCGCCTCGTCCGCTTCCGTTAGCTCGGCGGGCGCCGCTACCTCAGCCTCGGCCATGCTCAGGCCCGCATTGTCCAGCGGCGGCGCGGGCTGTTCGTTGGGGGTGTCTTCGCGTGCTTCTGCGGCCGCAACGCGCCTTTCCAGCAAAAACAGCCGCAGTTTTCGGCCCTCGTAGCTGATTTCCGCATGCAGGTGATTTGGAGCCACCAGCCCCGCCAGTTCGGGTGCGCCTTCCGCCAGCACCTCGCCCGCCTCGCCGAGGATCACGGCGCTCACATCGTCGCCGGAGAGGAACGACGCCAGAGCCGGTGGAGAGCTCCGGCCGCCTGCACCGTCGATGGCCACGATCAAGAGCCCGCGCTCGTCGCCGGCCCGGATGCGCCGCACGCGGGCGGCGACCGGCACGGACCGGCTGTCGTCCAAAATCCTCAGGCGGGCCAGGGTGCCCTTCTCCGGCGCCGCGCGGAACAGGCCTTCCACCTGCCGCCGGAGCGGATGGCTCTCCGGCCAGCGGCGCCGCAGCGCTGTCCAGAGATTGGCGGCTCCGAGCCGCGCTCCGCCGGCGGGGTTGGCCCAGAGAATTCGGCTGCCTTCGCGCGACCAGATCCACGCCGGAGCCGAGGCGAGCAGGAGCGGCCCCACTTCGGGCAGGGCGCTGAACGACAGGACGGATTCCCGCCAGCCACTCATCTTTGGGCCGACACTCCTCACGCGACGGGCCTTGGTTAACAGAAGGTTACGGCGGAGACGAGGAGGTCGGCCAGCCTTGATCGCCGAAACACCGGTCATTCGGCGGAACTGGTTAACCCGGAGTCATATTCTTTTTGGTGCAATGCAAAAAAATGTTGCACCGCACCATTTGTCGCCTATATACGTCTCGCACCGTCCCATAGGGGACGACCCAACCCGAGATGGAGATGCCCGATGGCGACCACCGAAACCAAGGCGCGCGCCGCGAAGGCTGCCGCCGACACGACCGCGAAAGTCACTGCTTCCGCCGCCAAGTCCGCCGCTAACGACGTGGCCGATGCGGCTTTCGCCTACCCGCAGTTCGAAGTGCCCGAAATGTTCCGTTCGTTCGCCGAGCAGGGCCTGACCCAGACCCGCGACGCTTACGCCCGCATGAAGGCCGCGGCGGAAGAGACGACCGACATCATGGAAGAGAGCTTCGAGACGACTCGCGACAACGTTCGCGAAGTGCAGTTCAAGGCGCTCGACGTCGCCAAGGAAAATGCCGACGCGACTTTCGAGCTGGTCCGCAAGCTCCTGACGGTCACCTCCGTCGCCGACGCGGTGCAGCTGCAGACGGCCTTTGCCCGTGAGCGCTTCGAGGCGTTCGTGGACTATTCCAAGGACGTGCAGACCACCTGGACCAAGGTCGGCGCCGAAGCGGCGAAGCCGGCGAGGGTGCTCTTCGACCGCGCTCTCAGCCAGGCCAAAGCCGCCTAAGCTGCAGAGCTGATCGACTAATCCGAAGCCCGGCCTTTGCCGGGCTTTTTCTTTGTCCTGCGTCAGCGCCGCATCCGATCGGCCCGCTCTTGCGTTTCCGAATGGCGGACATAAAAGCGTCGAGAAGATATCCTCGATGTGCGCCATGTACACGAAGACCACCAACGGCATCCGCGTCTCGGTCGAGCCGCGCTATCTCGACGACCAGTCGAACCCGGCGGAAAAGCGCTTCTTCTGGGCCTACACCGTTGAGATCGCCAATTCCGGCGCCGCGCCGGTGCAGATCCTCGCCCGCCACTGGATCATCACCGACCAGAACGGCCGGCGCGAGGACGTGCGCGGCATCGGCGTCGTCGGCGAGCAGCCGGTGATCGGGCCCGGCTCGTCCTTCAGCTATACGAGCGGCTGCCCGCTTGCCACGCCCTCGGGCATCATGGTCGGCACCTACCAGGCGATCGATGACGGCGGCGAGATGTTCACCGTCGCCATCCCCGCTTTCTCCCTCGACCTTCCCGGATCGAAGCCGGTCCTCAACTGACCTCTTGCGACCCGGCGGGCGAAAAATCCGCCGGATCGAAGCGGTAATGCGTGCCGCAGAACTCGCAGCGCACCTCGATCGAGCCGCCGACCGCGGCTTCGCCGATTTCCTCGGCGCTCATCTGGCGCAGCACGTGATCGATCCGCTCGCGCGAGCAGGAGCAGTTCTCCTCCAGCGAGATCGGCTCGAAGACCCTGACGCCGCGCTCGTGGAAGAGCCGGTAGAGGAGCCGCTCGGCCGCGATCGACGGGTCGGTCAGCTCGTGATCCTCGACCGTGTCGATCAGCGCTTGCGCCTCCACCCAGGCATCGTCGTCGGCGGGCTCGGGCGCGACCTCGGCGCCTTCCGGGACATCGCCGGCCGGCAAATCGCGGCGGCGGATGCGCTCCTGCGACACCGGCAAGAACTGGCCGATGATGCCGCCGGCCCGCCAGCTCTGCCGCGCCCCGCCCTCCGCGTCGCGCTCGTACATCTCCGCCACCGCGAGGCGGATGCGCGTCGGGATCTGCTCGGACTGGCGGAAATAGGTATGCGCCGCCGCCTCCAGCGTCTCCTCCTGCAGCGACACATAGCCCTGGTAGCGCTGCATGGTGCGGCCCTGCTCCACCGTCATGGCGAGCGTGCCGCGGCCAAGCAGCGCCGCCGGGTCGACCTTGCCCTCCGCCGCGGCCTCGGCCAAGGCCGCCTCGTTGAAGGAGGCGGTCGCGCGGATCTGCCCGGGGGTGCGCACGTCGACGACGATCATCGACACCGGCCCGTCCGTCTGCGTCTGCAGGATGAAGCGGCCGACATCCTTCAGCGACGTGGCAAGGAGCGATGCCAGCACCGCCGCCTCGCCGACCAGGCGCTTCACCGGCACGGGGAAATCGTGGCGCTGCAGGATCGCATCGAGCGACGGGCCGAGCGTGACGACGCGGCCGCGCACGTCGAGCCCTTCCACCTGGAAGGGCAACGCCCGATCGTCGCTTCCCGGGGGCGCGCCGGAAATTCCAGGCTCTTCTCTCAATTCATGCTCCTGCTCCGAGACACCAGCCCAAGATGCCCTTCTGGGCATGCAGCCGGTTCTCGGCTTCGTCGAAGACCACCGATTGCGGGCCGTCGATGATGTCTGCCGTCACTTCCTCGCCCCGGTGGGCGGGCAGGCAGTGCATGAATATGGTGTCCGGCCCGGCTTTTTCCATCAGCCGGCGATTCACCTGATACGGCTTCAGGAGATTGTGGCGGCGTTCTCCCTCGTTGTCGCCCATCGACACCCAGGTGTCGGTGACCACGCAATCGGCACCCGCCACCGCCTCCTCCGGGTCGGTGAGGAAGCGCGCCGCGGCACCGTTCGCCTTCGCCCAGGCCTTCAGTCGCTCCGGCGCCGCCAGCTCCGGCGGCGACGCCACGTCCAGCCGGAAGCCGAAGCGGGCCGAGGCGTGCACCCATGAGGCCAGCACATTGTTGGCATCGCCCGTCCAGGCCACCTTCCGGCCGCCGATCGGGCCGCTATGCTCCTCGAACGTCAGAAGGTCCGCCATGACCTGGCAGGGATGCGACAGCTGGGTCAGGCCGTTGATCACCGGCACCGTTGCGTGGCGGGCGAGATCCTCGAGCGCCGCATGGTCGAGGATGCGGATCATGATCGCGTCGACATAACGGGAGAGGACGCGTGCGGTGTCGGCGATCGTCTCGCCGCGGCCGAGCTGCATGTCCTGGCCGGAGAGCGCGATGGTGTCGCCGCCGAGCTGGCGCATGGCGACGTCGAAGGAGACGCGGGTGCGCGTCGACGGCCGCTCGAAGATCATCGCGAGCACCCGCCCTTCGAGCGGGCGCGCGCCGCCTCTGGCCTCCGCCTTCATGCGCCGGCTCTCGTCGAGGATGCCGCGGAGCGTCCCGCCGGAAAGCTCCGACAGATCGAGGAAATGCCGCAAAGAGGCCACTACGCCCGGCTCACTCCGCGGCGGCGCGCGGCACCAGCCTGGCAAGCCCCGCATCGAGGCGCGCCATCGCCTCGTCGACCTCCGTTTCGCCGACGATCAGCGGCGGCAGCAGCCGAACGACGTTATCGCCGGCCGGCACCAGGAGCAGGCCCTCCGCCCGCGCCGCCGCGGCGACGTCGCCGTTGGGGATGCGGCATTTCAGGCCGAGCAGCAGCCCTTCGCCGCGGATCCCCTCCAGCAGGTCGGCATGCGCGTCGGCCAGCCCGGCGAGTTTCTGCTTCAGTTTCAGGCCGATGCGCCGCACATGCTCGAGGAACCCGTCCTGGAGCACGATGTCGAGCACGGCGTTGCCGACCGCCATGGCGAGCGGGTTGCCGCCGAAGGTGGTGCCGTGCGTGCCGGCGGTCATCCCCGCCGCCGCCGCGCGCGTCGCCAGGCAGGCGCCGAGCGGAAAGCCGCCGCCGATCCCCTTGGCGATGGCCATAATGTCCGGCGGCGCATCAGCCCATTCATGCGCGAACAATCTTCCGGTACGGCCCATCCCGGTCTGGATCTCGTCGAAGATCAAGAGCAGGCCGCGCTCGTCGCAAAGTTCTCTGAGGTAGCGGAGCTCCTCGTAGGGCACGGGGCGCACGCCCCCTTCGCCCTGGATCGGCTCGATGAGGATCGCCGCAGTCTCCGGCACGAGCGCCGCTGCAAGCGCCTTGCGGTCGCCGAACGGCACCTGGTCGAAGCCCTCCACCTTCGGCCCAAAACCCTCCAGATATTTGGCCTGGCCGCCGGCGGCGATGGTGGCGAGCGTGCGGCCGTGAAAGGCGCCCTCGAAGGTGACGATGCGGAATCTTTCCGGCGCGCCGTTGACGAAGTGATAGCGCCGCGCCGTCTTGACGGCGCATTCCACGGCTTCCGCGCCGGAATTGGTAAAGAACACGCGGTCGGCGAAGGTCGCCTCCACCAGCCGCCGCCCGAGCTCGCGCTGGCCGGGAATCTCAAAGATGTTGGAGACGTGCCAGAGTTTCTGGGCCTGCGCCGTCAGCGCCGCCACCAGATGCGGATGCGCGTGGCCCAGGATGTTGACGGCAATGCCGCCCATGAAGTCGAGATAGCGCGTCCCGTCCGTAGCGATCAGCCACGCCCCCTCGCCGCGCTCGAAGGAGATGTCGGCGCGCGCGTAGGTGCCGTAAAGCGGCGAATCCGGTTGCGTCTGGGGAGAAATCTCGGTGGGCATCGCTGCAGCCCCTGCTGAAAATCAAAAAGCCGCCCGGAGGCGGCGGCCGATGCGCCGACGCATATCACGCCGCCCGCGAATCGCGCAATCGCCGGGCGGCTCGTGAAGAAAGTGTGACATTCGCGACTCACTTTTCCCGAATTCGGCGAGAAAGTCGTGGGATAAGCCCCGCTGAACTCTTGTGGCGGAGTCACTGCGTATAGTAATTTCCAAATTGCAAACGCACCAGATGTGGTGCGGCGGACCGATTTCCCCTCCAGTTCTTGCGTGGGACGCGAGCGCGCGGCGTTTTCGTGGACCCGAAGGGATTCGGCTTTTGGCGCGGAAGAGAGGGCCGAGGCTGATGTCGTGGACAGATGAGCGCGTCGAACGCCTGAAAAAGCTCTGGCAGGACGGCCTGAGCGCCAGCCAGATCGCCGCCGAGCTCGGCGGCGTCACCCGTAACGCGGTGATCGGCAAGGTACATCGGCTGGGCCTCTCCGGCCGCGGCCAGCCGACCTCGTCGATCAAGCGGCAGCGCCGCGCCCATGCGCCGGCGGTGCGCCGCACACGGCCCGTCGCGCTCGGCAACCTGGCTTTGCAGACCAATATCGAGGCTTTTGCCGAGACGGATTTCCGGCCGCGCCGCGACGTCGTGGTGCCGATCGCCAAGCGGCTGACCATCGAGGCGCTGACCGAGCGCACCTGCAAATGGCCGATCGGCGACCCGGGCAACGAAGATTTCCACTTCTGCGGGCACGATTCGCTGGATGGCGTGCCATATTGCGAGTATCATGCCGGCGTGGCCTACCAGACTCCGGAGCCGCGGCGGCGGATCCGGCGCCCGGGCCACGCCTGAACCCTTCCTCCCGAAGAAAGGCGTAACAAATTGGCGGGGCCTCGGCCCCGCCTCTTTTGTTTGCGAGGCCCCACGCGGCCTCGGGAAACCGTCCCCCACGACCCGCATTGGTAAAAAACCGCCGCAGGATCGGCCGGAAGTCGGCGCTCTACACCGGTCCGAAAGCCTCACCCGCGTAGCCTGGCCATGAAAAAGGGGCGGCGCGTGGCCGCCCCGAGGGCTCAAGCGACTTGGACTGGAGGCTTGAGGATTACATCACGATGACCTTGGCGCCGACCTGCACCATGCGGTGCAATTCCGTCACGTGCTCGTTCAGCATGCGGATGCAGCCGGAGGAGACGTTGTGGCCGATCGACCAGGGCTCGTTGGTGCCGTGGATGCGGTACATCGTGTCGCGGCCGCCGTCGAAGAGGTAGAGCGCGCGCGCGCCGAGCGGGTTTTCGGGGCCGCCAGGCATGCCGCCGGCATATTTTATGAGCTCCGGCCGGCGCTTGATCATGTCGGCGGGCGGCGTCCAGCTCGGCCACTCCGCCTTGGCGCCGACCTTCACCGTGCCGGACCAGCCGAAGCCCTCCTTGCCGACGCCGACGCCGTAGCGGATGGCGAGCTGGTCCTTCAGCACGTAATAGAGGAACTTGTTGTGGGTATCGATGACGACCGTGCCGGGCGCTTCCGTCGTCGGGTAGTCGACGACCTGCGCCATGAATTCAGGCGCGGGCAGCGCCTGGCGGCTCTGCTGCTGGGGCGCCGTGTCGTAGGTGACGAAGCCGCTGGTCACCGGATCGAACAGCCGGAAACGCTGCGCGTCGGCAACCGCCGGAACAAGTAAAGATGCACAGACGCCGAGCGTAAAAGCCCGTGAAAGCCGCCCCAAATTCATCTGACCCTCCATTCCCCGGATTTTTTGTAGACGTTATCGAGTGAGCGTCTTTTAGAAGGGGTTCGTTTCGGCAGGATGACGTGCTCTGTTTCGCCGCGGCGCGGCGGAAGCAACAGAACATCCTAGAGAAAGGACCCCCCTTACTCAGCGGCTCTGCCCGTCTACAAGAAATCGGGCGTGTCGTGTGTCGTGGCGGATGAATGCGGGAGACGGCGGGTCGGTTCCGCGGCAGCGCCCCGCGTCGCCTGCCGTGACATTCCGAACACAGGGGCTCGGCCCCGCTCAGACGGCCGGAGCCCCGGCACGGCCGCGGTATCTCGCACCTCCTCTCCCGCACCGGAGCGGGGTGTCCCCCGCTTCGGCAGCCTTGATGGCGAAGCCGGGAACACCCGGCTTTGCGCGGGAGAAGCCGAGTACGCGCGGGAGCGCGGAGCCGGGTGAGGGTCTCTAGGCCGCGCCGCTACGAGTCACGATTGGCTCGTCCTCTCCCACCGAAGCGGGGTGTTCCCCGCTTCGGCACGCTTGATGGCGAAGTCGGGAACACCCGACTTCGCAGGGGAGAGGCCGACTCGCGGAACGCGAGCGGGTGAGCGACTGTCTTGGCTGTCAAGCGCTTTGCCATGGTCTGCGGTCTCGAAGAATGGCGTTGAGGATGGTCAGCAGCTTGCGGGCCGTGGCGACGAGGGCGACGAGCTTTGGCTTTCCGGCGGCGACCAGGCGGTCGCGGAAGGCTTTGAGTTCGGGGTTGTGCCGGGCGGCGACCATGGCGCCGAGGAAGAGCGCGCTGCGCACGTCGGCTCTGCCGCCGCCGATGCAGCTCTTGCCTTTCCACTGGCCGGACTGGCGGGTCCATGGGGCAAGGCCGGCCAGGGCTGCCACCTGGCGGCGGTCGAGGCTGCCGAGCTCCGGCAGCTCGGCAATGAGCGTGCGGGCGATGACCTTGCCGATGCCGGGCACGGAGGCGAGCAGATCCTCCTTCTCCCGCCAGGCCGGCGAGCCGCGCACCGTCTCGTCGATGTCGCTGTCCAGGCTGGAGAGCTCCTTCTGCAGGGCGGCGAGAAGGCGGGCGATGCTTTTCAGCAAGCGCTTGTTGGTCAGCCGCTGTTGCCTTTGCCGCTCGGCGCCGATCATGGCGACGATCTGCCGGCGGCGGGCGACGAGATCGGCAAGGAGCCGCGTCTCCTCGTCCGGCAGCGGCCGTATCGCCGGCTTGGTCGCCTCGGCGAAGTGGGCGATCACGGCGGCGTCGATCGGGTCGGTCTTGGCCCGCCGCCCGAGCGCCTGCGCGAAGGAACGCACCTGCGCCGGGTTGACCACCACGACGGCCAGCCCGGCCGCCGCCAGGCTCGCTGCCACCACCGTTTCGTATCCGCCGGTCGCCTCCACCGCTATCGCCGCAGGAGCAAGCGGCACGAGCCGGGCGATGAGGCTGTCGAGCCCCTCGGCATTGCGCCCTACTGCGAAAACCTCGCCGGTCGGCCGCACCGCCACATCCAACTGGTCTTTCGAAACATCGATACCAACGATGGCGTCCATCTTCTCCCATCCTTGCGCAAGCGGGCTTCGCTGGCGGCCCAAGCGACTGTTCGGGTTCGATGGAACGACGGGCGATGACCCACGCTCACCCACGGGCTTGGCGTCCCTCAGGGTCGTCGGTCTCTCGCCCGCCACCGCGCCGGCCATCATGCCAGAGTCGGCCAAATGAGAGTTACAAGGGTCACTGTCGTAGAGCGCGGCCTCCGAAAACCCCGGCGCCGCGAAAATTCTTCCCGATCAGCGGATGACGACGACGCCGCGCCGATAGGGCCGCGGCGCGACCACGATGGGGCGCGGCGCCACGACGACCGGCCGCGCCGCCACGACCGCCGGCCCCGGCGCGACGTAAACAGCCCGGTGATGATGGCAGGCCGCGGCGGTCAGCCCGACGGCGATCAGGAGCATGGTGCGAAGGAGTGGCATGATTGTTGGCCTGCGAAGTGAGGGAGTTCTCACTATTCTGGCCCCGCGTGATTTACGAAGGGTTAATTGTCGCGCCGGCGAGAGGCCGGCCGAGGGTGTCCCCCCCTGCGCGCTGATAGTAGGGCGCTACGCGGCTTCTAGCTGCGTCGGCGCTCCACCGCCGGGCGTTCATCCAATGCTGCCGCGATCCAAGGGCGCACACCCGGATCGGCCCTCACTGCATTTCGTCCAGCGGTTGCCATTGAGCCGAGAACCTTGAATAGTGAGACGAGACGATCAGGGGAAAATATGCGCGCAGCCGCCGAGACGGTATCTGGTCTGCTCCTGGCGAAGGCTACACGGCCTTGCCTGAAGCCTACGCGTCTCGCCCTGACTGGCGATGTTTCGCCGCCTTGGCTGGGGCAATCCCCATCGCACCTATGGGGCTGACGATGCCGCTTGAGACCCTGATCGAATTCGACATTGATAGATTCCGCCGCAAGGACTTGGAGCTTGCCGGTTGGCTCACCGCCGATGTCGACCGCACCACACGCAAGCCAGCGAGTCGGCCATCATTCTTAAGCCAATGGTTTGCGACGGTTACCTACGCGGTCAATCCCGGCGGCTTTGGAACGCGCACCGTTAACGGATGTGTCTTTTCCGAGCCTCAGGGCAAGCACAAGATTGCATGCTCGGTCGAACTGAACCTCGCGTTCAACGATTCCGGCGCCGCACGACACCCCGACGGAGTTCGGTCGTTAGTTGCGGGACTGGCCCGGCTCAGCCTGGACCCAGGCGCCGCGATCGATGCTCTGGTCAAGTCGGCGGCGGTCCAGATACAAGCTGACCTCACGACCGAAACAATCTACGACTTCGACAGCGTGGTGCTGCCCCGCTTTCGCGACGCCATCGCTGCATCGTTGCTGAGCGCCGGCTTCAAAGCGAGCATGAACCTCGAGTGGGAGGGATATGTAGCGGATGAGCCGTTTGCGCTGGACGATGTCGTCGCTCCATTTCGGATTCCTGGCGTCGCCCGCCGGCTTGAGACCAAACTGAGCTGTGAAATCGTCGCTGATCCTCGCCAGAAGGCCGTGATCGCCTGCCTGAGACCGAAGAAAGAACGGGTCGCCAGAGTCGCCAAAGAAGCCATCGCCGCCTATTTCGACGATGAGACACTCTTTGCCACGTTGCTCGACCATCACCGCGCGGTGGAGAAAGGCTGCGAGCGGGCCATAAACGATAGTCTGCTCCCTTACGCGCATCGGGTCCGGGGATTCGCGCTTTCAAAGCCTCAGGGCCTGCCGTCCGCGCCTCCCGAGCAGATTCAGGTCGATGTCGAGACGCCTATCCAGCTGACTGACAGCGAGACTCCCGTTCCGTTGCGGCATACCGCCCAGCTTGCGCTTGTAAATCGGAGCCAGTTTATCGTCCGCAGCCTCGATCAGGCGATTGATCCCAAGCAGTATGCAGTGGAGGCCATCCGAGGTGCTGCCGCGAAGCTGCTGCAAGGGAAGACATTTGTTGACCTTGTGCAAGCTTTTGTTCTCGATCCGCTGACATTCGAGCGAACGGGCGTCGAGCCTAAGCTTGAACTGGGTAAGAAGTTCAGCGATGCGATTAAAGAGCGACTGACAGAGATCGGATTTGATATCCATCACATTGCCACCACGCCTAAAGCGAAAGTCGTCGATCTGCTGATTCAACGGCCGTATATCACGCTGGCGCAGCGCGAATATCGGCTGCACGGCGGCTCGATCGTAATGGTGGGGATCACCTTCAATGGCGCTTTGACGAGCTTGGACGCCGTGCGCGGTCGGATTACCCGTGATACGGATCCGACGGAAGACATGCAGAACGATCTGCCGAGCCTCGTCCAGAACGTCCTGGGGGGAGTGACGCCCTTTGAATTCGACATGGGAACGTCCGTCGGCGAGACCGGTCAAAGCTGGTTGTCGACGGTGGAGGATCAGATCAAGCAGCGGCTTGCCGCCGCCTACGGGTTCACAGTGCACAATGTGCACGTCGCTGCATCGGAGAGCGAGCCGCGCGCCTATCTGCGAAAGTTGCAGGCCGGCGGCGCGCATAGCTTTTTTATCGATAACCACTCGCCGGGAACGGACGGGCAGACGCAAGGCCTGCGGCTGAAGGTCACGTATGGAGTGGTTGAGCCTCGGCTCACCGAGTTGCCTGCGGAGAAACGGCAAACTTACACGACATACGAGCGCTACATCGAAGCGGGCCTTTACCGGTTCGAGGTCGAGGAGGCGCATTTGCGTATCCAGGGTGCGATAGGTGGAGAATTGAAGGAAGTTCTTGGTCAGCTCAGGAGGGACAACATCCTCCGTATCGTTACGGAGGGTAAGAATGGTCCGGACGAGGGGAATCGAAAGTGGTACTTGGCGCTATTGAAGAAGGCGACCGACGTTGTTTCTCAGAGCTTCGGACTGAGCGTCGACCTGAGGCTGGTCCTCGATTCGGACGATCTGAGCGGCGTCCGTTCCTTCCTTGCCGACGCCGACAAAGACGAACTGCGGCGCCGCCGCGAGATCGAGACGGAGTTGCGGATTTCGAAGGCGGCTGCCGCCCGCGAAGCGTTCGAACAGTACCATCGTGCGCTTCTGAGCTACGACCACGCAACGGCCGATGATGAGGATCGGCGGCGGCTGGACGGACTCAAGAAGATTGCGCAGGACCTCGAAGAAGAGGCGCAGATAGGGAAGCGGTCTCACCTGGGCAACCGGTTGACCGACCAAACCGGCGGTCACCATGGACAAGATCCCTCCCTGCTGCTGGCGGGAGGAACGGATGTTGCTCAGGCCCAAGACGACATCGACGACAACATTCTCGATATAAAGGTGAATTAGCCCTAGAGCGGGGCCGCCTTTGCAGAGGAGAGTCCCATGATCGAAACAATCATCGCCGCGTTGGTGTCGGCCGCCGCAACCGAAGCGGGTCCTGAAATCTGCAGGCGGACGGCAAATGGGCTTCGCGCGGTTCTGCGCACCAGAAGTGCCGGAACCTCCGTAGTCGTCGCGGCCGACAAGCTGGAGCGCGGCGAAGTTGACCAGCCTGCGCTTCGCCACGCCCTTGAGCTGTTGACCGAGCGCGACCTGATGACGCTGAAAGCCGGGGTCGATGGTTTCCGCGGACAGAGTGTTGCGAGTAGCGCGCACTTGGATTTGCGGGGGGCGATCGTATCCGGCAGCAGCACCGTTACGGGCGTATCCAATACGATCAAGAACTAATGCTTCGCCAGAGTGGAACCAATGACGTCTACCGATCCAATGATCGAGCAAGCGGCAGCCGCGCTGCCGGTCGAGTTCGACGGAAGGCGCCGACGGTTCGCCGCCAGCTGCGGCCGCCTCGACTGCTGGCGCCGCAAGTCCACGTCCAGAGTCGTCCGCAACTGAGGATTCTCGTTCAACAGACCCCAGCGAGAGCGCTCCGCAACCGAAGTCTGCCCAAAACGCGGTTCTGT
This sequence comes from uncultured Alphaproteobacteria bacterium, assembly GCA_963846475.1. GTDB lineage: Bacteria > Pseudomonadota > Alphaproteobacteria > Rhizobiales > Afifellaceae > DASWJZ01. The sequence goes on from CAWJVZ010000004.1 coordinate 3,521,427, forward strand.
CTGGTGTTTTGGCGACGTTTAACGACGCAAAGATTACCGAAAATGCCAAGGTCATACTCTCTCAAACAGTAGTCGGGGCGCAGAACATTGGCGACCTGATTGAGATCCGCGTGACGCCCTATGTCGAGCATTCCGACACCAGGCACGGCGATCGCATCCGGTCGGGCATCTTCGACGGCCGGTTTCCCGCCGCTGGCCTGGTTATCGTGCACTACCCCGACGAGGCGGCCCTGGATGCCGTGTGCTCTGCGGCACGCTCGGCGGCGCGCTCCAATGATCCGACACGACCGGCGCATTGGATTACGGCCAGCTTCCAAAAGGACTATCGTGATTGGATTGACCCGACGGCTGGTCGCATCGTGCAATGTATGCAATCCCTCGGCTGCACCCTGGGACTATTCCATCCGGCATTGGAGTTCTGATCTCCACCGGGAGCTTCTCCAGTCGCCACCCACGGTCCTGCGGCAATTGGAGCGCAGCTTCACCGATGCAGGGCTCCTCCTCATTGTTTTCCTCAAACGCAGTTTGTCGCGTGGTGACACCGCTGACCCGTGCGCCGGCAGCGGCCCCTGCATCGCCGTTTCGACGGAACTCGCGCTGTCCGCATTGCTGGACGTTGAAGAGGAATGGGTTTGCCGCGTAAGGCAAGCCGCGACCGTTCGCGGCTTCGAACTGAGTTTTGCGCAGTTGCACGCGGCCTGCACCAAGGCCCGGAGTTTCGAAGATCTTGCCCAGTTCGCCGGTTCTGTTCGAAGCGAGCACGAATCAGCATCCCTGGAATTCCGCAGGCAACTCGATGCTTTTCACGCCTTTGCCGCAGAGGAGACATTTGACGTTGTTGCCCTGTTTCTCGCAACCTACCTGCCGGGCCTGGGCATCTCGGTCTTCAGCGCCCTCGCAAACTGGATTCTTGCCGCGCTGCCCTGCCCTTCAAAGGCAGGCGAGGATACGAAGCCCGGCTGGCCACATTGGACTCCTCGCGACCTCCGCCGCTTGCTGTCGAAGAACGCAATCGAGCTGAAGACCGGGAGTGACGGAAGCCGGAGCATTTCGTCCCCGCTCGCCAATGTCATCCGCGGCGAATTCGAACAGGAACACGTTTCTCTTGCCGAGCTTCGCAGGGCACTCCTGGCAGTGCCGGTCCTGCCGGACGGATTTCCTAGCACGACTCAGATAGCTTGCTGGACGCGGATTGTCTACGCGGTCCAGCGCGACGATCCGGCAACGGAGCCTGTCCGGCGGCTGGCCAGATTGCTTGCCGCGACTCCCCACAGTCAAGGGTGGCAAAAGAACACCGGTACGCGTGCCGCGGCGGCAATGGCCGCGCTCTGGGGTGCTAGGGAGGGTGAGGCGGCAGGCGAGGCGCAGACCGCGGCATTCGTCGAGGAACTGACGTCTGCCGACGCCGAGCTCGCCCTACAGGCACTTCGTTTTTGTTCCCGGGACTCGGCCTGTCCCGTTCCGCCGGCGCGTCTCCTGAGCTGGATTTCACGCGCTTTGAGGGCCGGCGGCCCGCGGCGGACATCGCTTGTGTATGCCTTCGTCCGCGACATTACCGCCATCAGCGATGAGGGCCGGCGCGAGACTTTTCTGCGACGGATTGTCGAATGGATTCTGGACGAGCGGGTCGATTTCCGCGGCGTTCTAAGGGATTGTCTGGCGAGTGCGATGTGGTCCGCGGTGGTCTCTTCCGGCACCCCGCAGGCAGTCGCCTTGTCGCCGGCGGAACTCCCCTGCATCGGCGGCCTGTCCGAGGAACTCTGTGAGAAGCTCGTGATCTGTCTCTCCGAGGAAACGAAAGTACGAATCATCGATCCGGGTCTGCAAAGAGCGTTTGGGGACTCGCCGGAAGACTTCGATGGCCACGCGGTTCAACTGGACCGGCTCGAATGCGGGCTGGTGCTATGCACCTTGCTGGCCGAGTGGCGCCGGAAGCTCGCCGGGGATGCCGTCTCACCGCCCGAGCAGGCAGAGGCTTGGCTCCGCAGGCTGATCCACGTGGTGAGCAAGGATCGCAGTCGCAGAAAGTCCGTTCAACGCGCCGCGTCCCTTGCCGTCGATGTCATTCGCTTTTTGAAGATCGAGGGTCGTAACACCGTCTCGCGGCAAAGGCTCGGGCAGCTGCTGGCGGACCTTCTTTGGACTAGAGCGGAGCTGCGGTTGTCCGCCGCTTCTGCAAGTGCGGATTGACCGATCGCGCTGAGGATACGATGAGTGACCACCATTCGCGAATGACCGAGGGCTCACCTGGGCATGCTGCCGCAAGCGAGTTCAGAGCGACGCTGGAAAAGATCGGTGTCGAGCTTGAAAATCAGACGAAGCAGTTTTCCTACGTCACACGACTGGACTTTCTGATTCAATTCTCAGCCGTCGCCGCCGTTATGCTGGTGGTAATGGCGCTTTTGGGTCAGGCGTGGGTGGGCATATTGTTTCTGATCGTAATCTGCGGGCTCCTTGGCGGTCTCAGGTGGCTGCAGGTGCAGATGGTTCTTGGGTCCATCGACAAAATCAGGGACATCCTCAAGCAATAAGCCGTGCGGTGGCACAGTTCCGTAAGGTGATTCCTCACGCGCGCGGCGAAGAGAAGGACCGGTGCGGCGGCGGGGGAACGCAAGCCGGGCGGCGTGCGTCTGCGGAGCCACTGGCGCGGCGGGTCGCGGCCTATCACCCCTTTTGGTCCGGCTGCGAATGGCGGGCGCGGCGCGCGTGGCTGCCCCCTCCACCATGTTTCGCGTGATCCCCCCACCCGTCGGCAGCGACGGAGGAGGAACCCGCGCGCCTCACCACTGCTTCGAAGCCGAACGCGCGCTGCGAGGAGGGCTGTTCTCAATCGGTTCGGCCGTTGCTCGCCCTAGAGCATGGCTTGTTCGGGCCTCGTTCGGCATCGAGGAATTTTGCCGAAAGCCGAACGGCGTCCGAGCCTTGCCGGCGCCCTTTCATCTTGAACAAACGCCGTCGCGGCGGCGCGGCGGGCCGGCCGGCTCAACGCACCAAAAGCTCCGTCCCGTGCCGCGACAGCGGCTCCGGGGGGCCCTCCGTGGTGCGGTAGGTGCGGCCGAGGCACATCGCCGCGCCGGCCTCGGAATCCATCAAGATCATGTGCGCGAACAACACCATATCGGGCGCGATGACGGCGGGGTTGTCGCGAAAGAACATCGGCCAGTCCATCCAGGACGGGGCGTAGCGGGCGCCCAGCGAATAGCCGCAGGCGTTGAGCCGGTGTTTTGTCATGCCGTGCGCCTCCATGACCCGCGCATGGGCGTCGAAGACCGCCCCAAAGCTGTTGCCGGGGCGCATGGCGTCCTCGCACGCGCCAAGCGCCTCCACGCACGCGGCGTGCAGCGACGCGTGCCGCGGCGTCGGCGCGCCGACGATTACGGTGCGCATCAGCGCGACGTGGTAGAGCCGGTAGGCGCCGGCGAACTCCAGGGTGATCTGGTCCTCCGCGCCTAGGCGGCGCCGGCCCGTCTTGGTGCGGCAGAGGAGGGCGTCCTCGCCGGAGCCGATGATGAAGGGGTTTCCGGGGTAGTCGCCGCCGCCGGAGAAGACGGCGCCCTGCATGGCGGCCAGGATCTCGCCTTCGTCGGCGCCGGCGCGGATCAGCCCGAGGCCGGCGTCGAGCGCCGCGTCGGCCAGGGCGGCGGCGCGCTTGACGTAGTCGAGCTCCGCCGGGCTTTTGACGACGCGGAAGCCCGGGACGAGGCTTGAGGAATCCTCCAGCGTGGCGAAGCTGCGGAGCGCGTCGTCCACCGCGCGGCCGCTGGCGGCGGTCAGGCCGTGCGTGTCGTATTCCACGCCGATCCGCGTGCCGAGCAGCCCGATGTCGCTGAGGAGATCGCGGAGCTGCAGGCCCGGCCCGGCGCCGGCCTGGTCGGTCCACACGACGATGGTGGGGATCAGCGAGGTGTGGCGCGCCTGGCGGAGGTCGGCGGAGCGGGTGAGCAGCGTGAACTCGCCGGCGCGCGTCAGCACCAGGCACTGGAAGAAGCAATAGCCGAACGTGTCGTAGCCGGTCAGCCAGTAATGGCTCTCCGGCGCGAAGAGGAGGAGCGCGTCGAGCCGCCGCCGCGCCATCTCTTCCAGCACCAGCGTGCGGCGCGCCTCGAACTCTTCCGGCTCGAAATGCAGCGCCACCGTCAGGGCTCGACGATGGAGATGGCGGAGAGCTGCCGTCCGTAATCCGGCTCGCCGCGATGCGTGGCGCGCCGGTAGGAGAAGAAGCGCGCCTCGTCGCTGTAGGTGCACAGGCCGACGTCGTGCACCGCGGCGAGCCCGGCGCGCTTCAGGCGCGCGACGATATAGGCGGGCAGGTCGAACAAAGCGTGGCCGTCCTGCGGCGAGGGGCGGAAGAAGCGCGCATTGTCCGGATCGGCCGCGGCGAAGCGGGCGACGAATTCCGGCCCCACCTCGTAGGCGTCTTGGGAGATCGTCGGCCCGAGCACGGCGAGGATGCGGGCGCGCTCGGCGCCGAGCCGCTCCATCGCGGCGATTGTCGATTCCAGGATGCCGGTGAGCGCGCCCTTCCAGCCGGCATGCGCGGCGGCGACGATCCGCGCCTCCGGCTCGGCGAAGAGGACTGGCCCGCAATCGGCGGTGCCGACGCCGATGGCAAGGCCCGGCCGGTCGGTCGCCACCGCATCCGCCTTGGGCCCGAGGCCGGGTCCCCACGCCTCGCCCACCTGAACCGCGTCGGTCCCATGCACCTGGTAGGGTGTCGCCAGCCGGTCCGGCGCGGCGCCGAGATGGCGCGCCGCGCGGGCGCGGTTCTCCAGCACCACCGCGCGCTCGTCCCGCGAGCCGATGCCGGTGTTCAGCCCGGCATAGAGGCCGGTGGATATGCCGCCGTGGCGGGTGAAGAAGGCGTGCGCGATGCCGGCGAGCGCCAGCGCCGGCGCTTCGACCGGGACGAGGCGGGAGTTTGGGGCGTGCATGCGGCGGACGTTGGCTGCGCCGTGACGCGAAGTCAAATTCTTGGGCCGAAGGGCGCCGGCGTGACGCCCGGTCGGGTGAGCGCGAGGACCTTGAAGAGCTCGCCCATCCCTTCCGCTCCGGCGAGGCGCTCGACGGCGCGAACCACGGCGTCGCGCTTAGATGCGTCGGCTGCAGCGCCGAGCCTTTCGGCGCGCTCCCGCAGGCCGAGCGACAGCAGGAACCCGCCTTGCGCGATGGGGCCGTGCACGGCGGCGCCCGCCGCTTCGGCCTGCCGCGCCAGCGCGGCGAAATCGACATGGGCGGTGAGGTCCGCTTCGCCGGGCGCAGCGAGCGGATCGACGAAGGCGTGGCGGCGCACCGCCTGCAGCGTCTTGCCCGGACCGGCCGCCGCATAACCGTAATCGACAATGAGCGCTGCGCCGCCCGCCGCCGCGATCCGCCGCGCGATTTCGCCGGCGAGCGCCTCGCCGGCCGGCGAGACTTCCAGGATCGCGCCGTCCGGCGCCTCGGGGCCCCCGGCGAGCAACCCCGGCCCGATCCCGAAAGCAAGCTCTCCCGCCGCACCGAGGCCGACGACGCGCTCGCGCCAGGCGCCCTCCGCGCGGACGAACTGGCGGATCGGCAAAGCGTCGAAGAACTCGTTGGCGATGACGAGAACCGGGCCATCCGGCACGTCGGCGAACCGGTCGTGCCACACCGGCCCGTGCCCCGATCTCGCCAGAATTTTGGCCTGCTTCGCCCTCAGGACCGGGCTGGTCTCGACCAGGTGGACCGAGAGCGCCGCGCAAAAATGCGGGTGGCGCGCGGCGACCCGCAAAATGTCGGCCATCAGCGTGCCGCGCCCGGGACCGAGCTCGACCAGGCGGATACGCGGGGCGGGCGCCAGCTCCCAGGCGTGGACCAGCCACGCGCCAAGAATCTCGCCGAACATCTGGCTTACCTCCGGCGCGGTGACGAAGTCGCCGGCCGCGCCGAGCGGATCCCGCGTCACGTAGTAGCCGTGCTCGGGATCGCTGAGGCAGTGCGCCATGTAGGCGGCGAGGCTGATCGGCCCGTCCGCCTCGATGATCCGGCGGATTTTTGCCGCGAGCGGCGTCGTCACGCCGGCCGGCGGATGAGCGCCACCGCCATTGCGGCGAGCCCGATCACGACCATGGGCAGTGACAGGATCATGCCCATGGTGAGCGAGCCGGAGATGAAGCCGAGCTGCGCGTCCGGCTCGCGGAAGAGCTCGACGAAGATCCGCGCCGCTCCGTATCCGGCTATGAAGGCGCCGCCGGTCAGTCCCGGTCGGGTGAGGCTGAGATAGCGGTGGCTCAGGATGCGCAGCACCAGGAAGAGCAGGATGCCCTCAAGGGCCGCCTCGTAGAGCTGGCTCGGGTGGCGCGGCTGCAGGTCGCTGCCGGGAAACACCATGGCCCAGGGCACATCGGTGGGGCGGCCCCACAGCTCGCCGTTGATGAAATTCGCCATCCGGCCGAAGAACAGCCCGATCGGGCCCGCCGCCGCTACGATGTCGAAGAGCGACAGCAGACGAATCGAGCGGCGGAAGGCGAAGAATGCCATGGCCAGGATGATCCCGAGGAGCCCGCCATGGAAGGACATGCCGCCTTCCCAGAGCCGGAAGAAGCCGAGCGGGTCGTCCAAATAGTGGCCGGGCTGGTAGAACATCGCATAGCCGAGCCGGCCGCCGAGGATAATGCCGAGCGTGCCCCAGAGCAGGAAATCGTCGACGTCGGCGAGCGTCAGCGGCGCCGGCCTGCCGCCCCACAGGCGCATATCGGCGACGAGCCGCCGCATATAGAGCCAGCCGAGCAGGATGCCGGCGAAGTAGGCGAGCCCGTACCAGCGCACGGCGAGCGGCCCGATCGAGAAGGCGACCGGGTCGATGTGCGGGAATGCGATGACCAACATGGGCGGGGGCGGAGGTCTGCGAAAGCGCGGCGGACCATCACCCCCGCGTTAAGGCTGGTCAAGCGCTCGTCTTGCGGCGCGCCGATCGGCCCATATATGTAGGTATTGGATTTGTGCGCAGCACAATTCCGCCGTTTTTTCCGAGTCTTTCGTGGAGCAGGGCCGTCCGGCCCTCTGGAGAGGGGATATGACGCAAACCTCCAGCCGCCTCCTCGACGAATTCGCCAAGCTCATGACGGACGCTGCGGGCGTCGCTCAGGGCATGCGCCGCGAGGTGGAGACCGCGATCAAGGGCCAGGCCGAGCGCTTTCTGGGCGACATGAACGTCGTGCAGCGCGAGGAATTCGAGGCCGTGCGCGACATGGCGGCGAGGGCCCGCGATGAGAACGAAGCTCTGCGACGCCGCCTGGACGCTCTCGAGGCGCGGCTCGCCGGGGCTTCCCTCACCGGTCCTTTGGACGCTGGCGCAGAGCCGATTAAACGCGGTGCCCGTCGCAAGACAGCCGATTCCGCCGCCGCGGAAGATGGCGGGATCTGAGTCGCGGCCCTGGTTTCCCCGTGGAAAAAACGTTTCACCCGCCCGAGCGGCTTTCGCTGCGGCGGTGCTTATCTATAGTCGGGGTCGAGGAGAGATTCGGGATTGCCACGAAACTGCTACGCAATCACAGGCTTTACCACGAAGCCGGCGCCGCCTGTCTGCCCGCTTAGCAAGTCGCGTCAAAGCTGTATCGCGTTCCGCCCCTTCACTCGACGCGAGGACATCAAATGAGTCTGGTAGATTTCGAGCAGTCTTCGTCGCCAAATCCCGTCGACCTCATCGAGCAGATCGCCGCGTCGCACGACTGGGCCTTCGACCGCTCGGGCGAGGACGAGATCACGATTTCGGTAACCGGCAGCTGGTGCGACTACAACATCTCGCTGTCCTGGATGGGCGCGCTGGAAGCCCTGCATCTGGCCTGCGCCTTCGATTTCAAGGTCAACGACCGCCCCAAGAACGAGGTGATGCGGCTCCTGGCGCTGGTCAACGAGCAGCTCTGGCTCGGCCATTTCGACCTCTGGCAGGCCGAGGGAGTCGTCATGTACCGCAATGCGCTGCTGCTGACGGAAGGCATGGAGGCGGGCACCGGCCAGCTCGAGGCCATGCTCGGCGCGGCGGTCGATTCCTGCGAGCGCTACTACCAGGCATTCCAGTTCGTCATCTGGGCCGGCAAGACGCCGGAAGAGGCGCTCGCCGCGGTGCTCTTCGAGACGCACGGCGAGGCCTGATGCTGAAGGGCGCCGAGCCCCTGCTTCTCGTCGGCGCCGGCAAGATGGGCGGCGCCATGCTGGACGGGTGGATTCGGCGCGGCCTGGACCCGCATCGCGTCACGGTTCTAGATCCCTTCATGGACGAGGGCCGTCGCGCCGAGTTTTTGGGGGCCGGGGCAACCGTTGCTAACAAGGCCGAGGACGCCCGGAGTCAGGCATTCAAGGTGCTGGTGCTTGCGGTAAAGCCGCAATCCATGTCCGACGTGCTGCCGGAAACGGCACCTCTGGCCGGTCCCGACACGGTAATCCTTTCCATCGCGGCGGGGGTGCGGCTCGCCACCCTGCAGGCGCCGTTCGGCCCGACGCAGCCGGTCGTTCGCGCCATGCCCAACACGCCGGCGCAGGTCGGCCAGGGGATGAGCGTCGCCGTGGCCAATCGAAACGTCTCCGACGCCCAGAGGGAGGTGATCGATGCCCTTCTCGCCGCCGTCGGCAAGGTCGCCTGGATCGACGACGAAGCGCTGATCGACGCCGTCACGGCGGTGTCGGGTTCCGGCCCGGCCTATGTTTTCCTGCTCGCCGAATGCCTCGCGGAGGCCGGCCGGCAGGCGGGTCTGCCGGCCGAGCTTGCCGAGCTCCTCGGCCGCCAGACAGTGGCGGGGGCAGGGGCGCTGCTTGCCGACAGCCCGCTCCCGCCCGCCACGCTTCGGCAAAATGTGACATCGCCGAAGGGCACGACCGCCGCCGCGCTTTCGGTGCTGATGGCCGAGGACGGCCTGCGGCCGCTGATGAACCGCGCCGTAGCGGCGGCGAAGCAGCGGTCGATCGAGCTGGGGTAATCGACGGCTGTTTCGTGCTGCCGTCTCCCCGATTATCCCTCGCATCGAGGGTGCATCGCCCTCTATCCTCCGTGTGGCAAACCAAGAGAGGCTGCCATGGTTCAGCCCAAGACCCGCAACCGCATCATCGACGCGCTGATGGCGCTCGCCGCCGAGCGGCGCTGGGAGGACGTGACGCTGGAGGCGCTCGCCGAGCGCGCCGGATTGACGCTCGTCGCGCTCCGCGCCGCCCATGAGAGCCGCTTCGAGGTGCTCGCCGATTTCGTCAGGCGGATCGACGAGCGCGTGCTGGCCGGCATCGACCCCGACATGGCGGACGAGGCGCCGCGCGAAAAGCTGTTCGACGTGCTTTTCAGCCGGCTGGAAGCCCTAAAACCCTACCGTCAGGCCATCCGCAACATCGGCGCGGGCGCCCGGCGCGACCCGCTGATGATGCTGGAGCTCAATCGCATGGCGACCGGCTCGATGGGCTGGATGCTGACCGCCGCGGGGATTGCGGCCACCGGCAGCAGGGGCGTTGTCAGGGCGCAGGGGCTGGCGCTGGTGTGGGCGCGCGTGCTCCGCGTCTGGCTCGACGACGACGATCCGGGGCTCGCCCGCACTATGGCCGAGCTCGACAAGCGGCTCCGCCAGGCCGAGCGCACGCTCATCCGGCTTGAGCGGCTGGCGCGCATCGTCTGCGGCCCGCGGCCGCCTCGGCCGGGGGCGCGGAAAGGTCCGGACGAGAGCGATGCCGCCGAAGGGCATCCCTCATGAATCGTGCCGCCGCGGGGCCGATCGCGTTCGACGATTTTTTGAAGGTCGACATACGGGTCGGCCGCATCGTGTCGGCTGCTCCCTTCCCGGAGGCGCGCAAGCCGGCGCTCAAGCTGACGATCGATTTCGGCCCGGAGATCGGGACGAAGAAATCGTCGGCGCAGATCACCAGGCATTATGCAAGCGAGGAGCTAGTCGGCCGGCTCGTGCTCGCGGTGGTCAATTTTCCGCCGCGCCAGATCGGGCCGCTGATGTCGGAAGTGCTGACGCTCGGCGTGCCGGACGAGGCGGGCGAGGTCGTGCTCGTCCATCCCGGCAAGGACGTACCGCTCGGCGGCCGGCTGTTCTGATCAGGCCGGGATCATCAGGATGGCGCGCAGGCCCCCAAGGGGGCTGTCGGCCAGGATGACGTCGCCGCCGTGGCTGATGGCGATATCGCGGGCGATCGCCAGGCCGAGGCCGGTGCCGCCGGCATCGACGTTGCGCCCCGAATCGAGGCGGTAGAAGGGGCGGAACACCGCCTCACGCTCGCCGGGCGGGATGCCGGGACCGTCGTCGTCGATGGTTACGGTCAGCCAGCCTTGGGCGTGGCGCCCCTTCAAGGCGATCCGGTCGGCATGCTTGGCCGCATTGCCGACCAGGTTGGCGAGGCAGCGGCGGAAGCCGAGTGCACGAAGCAGCGCCTGCGGCTCGCCCTCGAAGCTGGTCTCGACGGTGTCGCCGCCGCGCCGCGCCGTCTCGGCGACCTCCTCCAGGACGACGGGGATGTCGACGAGCTCAGTCGCTTCGCCCGCATCGCCCTGCGCAAACGCAAGATAGTCCTCCAGCATCCGGCTCATCTCGTCGACGTCGGCGCGCAGCGCTTCGGTTTCGGGATTGTCGCCGAGAAGCGCGAGCTCCAGCTTGAAGCGGGTCAGGATGGTGCGGAGGTCGTGGCTGACGCCGGACAGCATCGTCGTGCGCTGCTCGATCTGCCGCTCGATCCGCTCGCGCATGTCGATGAAGGCCTGTGCCGCCTGCCGCACCTCGCGCGCGCCGCGCGGCCTGAAATTGCTGACCGGCCGGCCCTTGCCGAATTGTTCGGCGGCGTGCGCCAGGGTGAGGATCGGATTTATCTGATTGCGCAGGAAGAGGAGGGCAATGGCGATCAGCACCAGGGAGGTGCCGACCATCCAGAGCAAAAAAATATGGGAGTTGGAGGCATAGGCCTGGTTGCGCGGGGCGAAGACCCGCAGGACATGGTCGTCGAGGCGAATGCGGATCTCGACGATGTCGGAATTGCCGACGGTGTCGATCCAGAACGGCCGGCTGATCTCGTTGCGGATCTCGCGCGACAGCGTCGAATCGAGGAGCGAGAAGAACGGGCGAGGTCCCGGCTCGGGAAGCGGATCGGGCGGCAGGACGGAGATCGTGAGGCCGAACGTTTCCGCCGCGATGCGGGTGATCGATGAGAAGCGCTCGTCCTGCGGATAGGTTTCGATCACCTCGATGAGCGCGGCGATATCGCGGGTGAGCGCGTTCGACAGGCGGCGCGTCACCAGCTGCCAGTGGCGCTCCATGAACACATAGGCGACGACCGACTGCAGGATGACGATCGGCAGGACGACGATCAGGATGGAGCGTGCGTAAAGGCCCTTCGGTAGACGCCCCATCAGCCCCGGACCGAGACGCAGCGGCAGGTAGCGCAGCAGTTGCCCGCCGCGCCGGATGACCGGTGCGAGCCGCTGCAGCAGCCCGCCGGGCCGGCGGAGCCGCGTTCCGATATCGCCGATCAGGGTCATGTCATCGCCAGAGCCGCGGCGAGGTTAGTCCACCAGCAGCCGATAGCCAATTCCGCGTGTCGTCTGGAGGTAGACGGGGTTGGAGGGATCCGCCTCTATCTTGCGGCGAAGCCGGTTGATCTGCACGTCGACGGCGCGCTCGCCGCCGCCGTTGGAGAATTTCAGGAACTCGTGGCGGCGGATCGTCTCGCCGGGGCGGCCGGCAAAGATCCGCAAAATGTCGCGTTCGCGATCGGTGATGCGCACGACCTCGGAGGCGCGCTTCAGCTCGCCGCGCTCCAGATGGAACGTGAACGGACCGAATCGGACCATTTCCACGACCGGCGCCGCCGGCTGCTGGCCGCGCTTCAGGATGCTGGTGATGCGCAGCAAGAGCTCGCGCGGCTCGAACGGTTTTGCCAGATAATCGTCCGCGCCGACCTCCAGGCCGCGGATGCGATGCGCGACTTCGGAGCGGGCGGTGAGCATGAGGACCGGAACGGACGAGGTCTGGCGAAGCGCCTCGGTGAATTCCAGCCCGCTTTCCCCCGGCATCATCACATCGACGACGAGGAGGTCGAAGGTCATCATCGAGAGCTGGCGGCGCGCCTCTGCGGCCGACGCAGCCGCGCTGACGCGAAAGCCGTGCGACCCGAGGTAGCGCGTCAGCAGCGTTCGGATACGCATGTCGTCGTCGACGACGAGGAGGTGGGCGGCGTCGTCGCTTGGCGATTCCATTGCGCGGGTCGCGGCGTCGGGGCTCACGATGCGGCGTCCCGGCGCACGAGCCGCGCCGCCTTGCTCCGCTCCGATGCATTGATCATGCGGAACAGAAACTCCGCCACAATGTCGCGGGCATCGGGATCGAGGCTGTCGAGCGCCGCCCTGATGCGCGCCGATTGCGGATCGGAAAGGCTTTTGGCAAGGGCCTCACCCGCGGGAGTGGCAAAGAGAAGGCGCTGCCGGCGGTCCTCGCGGCCGGTGCGCTGCTCCACGAAGCCGGAATCCACAAGCTGCTTGAGTACCCGGGCGAGGCTCTGTTTGGTGATCTTCAGGATGTCGAGGAGATCCGCGACCGTCAGCCCCGGGTTGCGGTTGACGAAGTGCAGGACGCGATGGTGGGCGCGGCCGAAATCGGACGTGGCAAGGATGGCGTCCGGGTCGGAGACGAAATCGCGATAGGCGAAGAACAGGAGCTCGATGAGGTCCACCACGGATTCCTGAGGTCGGATCCGGATGGGCTGGGCGGTAAGGGAGCGATTTATGTCAGCCATATTGACATATTTTTGGGGTCTGGTTACCTTTTGCAGGCGGGCCGGGATGAAGTGACGATCCCGCCCGGCTTGTGCAAGAAATGCGCGTTCGGCGCAATGGCGCCGCCTTTGTGAGATGGGTGAAATCGCGGCTGGCGCCGAGAGCGCCGCGCCTGGAGGAAACAAGCAATGGCGGGCGTTCCTTTCGATCGCATGACCGGAAAGATCTGGTTCAACGGCGCCTTCGTCGACTGGGCGCAGGCGCAGATCCACGTGCTCACCCATGGCCTCCACTATGCGAGCTCCGTCTTCGAGGGCGAGCGCGCCTATGGCGGCGAGATTTTTCGGCTGACCGAGCACACGCAGCGCCTGCACGACAGCGCCCGCATGCTCGACTTCGCCATCCCCTATTCCGTCGAGGAGATCGACGCCGTCTGCCGCGAGCTCCTCGTCCTGAACGGCCTCTCCGACGCCTATGTGCGTCCGGTCGCCTGGCGGGGCAGCGAGATGATGGGCGTATCCGCCCAGAACAACCGCATCAATGTCGCGGTGGCGGTCTGGGAATGGCCCTCCTATTTCAACCCGGAGCAGCGGCTGAAGGGCATCCGCCTCGACATGGCGGACTGGCGGCGCCCCGACCCGCGAACCGCGCCGGCGAAATCCAAGGCGGCCGGCCTTTATATGATCTGCACGCTGTCCAAGCATGCCGCCGAGCGCAAGGGCTACGCGGACGCGCTGATGCTCGACTGGCGCGGCCAGGTTGCCGAGGCGACCGGCGCCAACGTCTTCTTCGTGCTGGACGGCAGGATCCACACCCCGACGCCCGATTGCTTCCTGAACGGCATCACCCGCCAGACGGTGATCGGCCTCGCCAAGGCGCGCGGCATCGAGGTGATCGAGCGGGCGATCATGCCGGAGGAGATGGCAGGTTTTGAGCAGGCCTTCCTGACCGGCACGGCCGCCGAGGTGACGCCGATCTCGGAAATCGGGCCGTACCGCTTCCAGGTCGGCCGGATCACCCGGCAGCTCATGGAAGACTACATGGCCGCGGTTCGCCCGGCGCCGCAGCCGATCCGCGAAAAGAAGGCGGCGGCGCGCTAGCCGCCGCTCAGCGCCACCGCGCCGCGGCGTCGTCGTCCTCGCCCTTCGCGGCGACCCAGTCGCCTTCGCTGCCGTCGGCGCGGTGCTCCTTTTTCCAGAACGGAGCGCGGGTCTTCAAAAAATCCATGAGGAACGCAGCCGCCTCGAAGGCGGCCTGCCGGTGCGCCGAGGCGGCGAGCACCAGCACGATCGGCTCGCCGGGAGCGATGCGGCCATAGCGGTGGATCGCCGTCAAGGCGAGAAGCGGCCAGCGTTCCGCCGCACGGCTGGCGACGCGGCCGATCTCGGCCTCGGCCATGCCGGCATAATGTTCCAGCTCGAGCGCCGCGAGCGTGCCGCCCTCGTCGCGGCAAAAGCCGGTGAACGAGACGAGCGCGCCGACGTCCCGCCGGCCCGCAATCATGCGGCTGGTCTCCTCGCCCAGATCGAAGGGGCTCCGCTGCACCCTGATATCCGGTTTCCAGGCCTTCATGGGATGCGGTCCCTGCCGAACGCGCGAGCCCGGCCCGGCGGGAAGGCTGCCGTCAGCCCCCCGTCATCGGCGGGAAGAAAGCCACCTCGCGCGCATTGGCGATCGGCGTGTCGTGCTGGACGTGGTCCTGGTCGATGGCCGCCCGGATGATTTGCGGCTCGACGAACGCCGCGGCATAGCCGTCGTCGCGTGCGGCAAGCCACGCCATCAGGTCGGCCACGCTGGTCACGTCGGCCGGCGGATCGACTTCCTCCTCGGCGCGGCCGACGCGCTCGCGCACCCAGGCGAAATAACGGACCTTCATCATTTCTCCTCGACGATGTGCTTGAGCCCGGCGCGGAAATAATCATAGCCCGTATAGAGCGTCACGATGGCTGCCGCCCAGAAGAATATGAGGCCGAGGTCGATCAAAATACCGCTCTTGGCGCCTTGCAGGGCCGGCGCGATGAGCAGCGCGGCGATGGCGACGAGCTGCATCGCCGTCTTCCACTTGGCAAGCCGGGTGACCGGCACGCTGACGCGCAGCTCCGCGAGGAATTCCCGGAGGCCCGACACGAAGACTTCGCGCATCAGGATGATGACCGCGGCCCACCAGGACCAGCCGTTGAACATGCCGTCCTCGGCGAGCACCAGGATGGAGACCGAGACGAGGAGCTTGTCGGCGATCGGGTCGAGCATGCGGCCGAGCGCCGATTGCTGCTGCCAGATTCGCGCGAGGTAACCGTCGAGGTAATCGGTGATGCTGGCGGTCACGAAGATCAGGAAGGCGATCCACGGGCCCCAGTCGCCGGGAATGTAATAGGTGGCGCCGACCAGCGGGGCGGCGGCGATCCGGCCGTAGGTCAGGATGTTCGGCAGGTTCAAGGCCGCGAGCCGGACCGGTTGTCGCATGGGTTCGTCCGCCTGGACCGTCATTTTCGCACCTTGGATTTGTGGCTCAATTCGGTCAATCGGGCTGCGCCGACGAGCTCTCCGCGCCGGGGGATAAACCCACATTCCGACGAAACCGCGACAGCGGGCGCGAAAGGCCGCTGCGCCGTGCTGATCAGGAAGGCGCTCAAGACACTCAGGGCGCAGCCCCACCGGGAGAGGCGGTTCCTGGCGATTCGAGCGAATGGGGGAGGGCCGATGAGCTGGAGGCTTCGACCCCGCGCTCTTTAGCGGAACCGAATGCCCGCGTTCACGGCCGGAGCGGCTTTTGTCGTCCAATTCCTGCCAGTCACCCCGCTCAGTCTGCCGCGTGCTCTATCGCGCGGAACTGCAGGGTGAGCACGGGGCGATCGTCCTCCGTCACCCGCATCGCCCATTCCGCGCCGTCGAGCTCGCCATTTATGTCGCGAAGCATCTCGCCAGCGGCGCGGATCGCTTCGGCGCGAACCGCTTCAATGCCTGGAAGCTCTAGGCCGTCACTGTCGGGCGGCTCGCCATCGACATGGAAAAAATAGCGGGGCATTTCGGGGCCGGCTTCGCTTCTGTCGGGCGGGGCACATAGGGCGGTAGCCCGAAGCTCGCCATAACCTGCAGCAAGGCCGGGCTAAACGCGGAAAACCCCCCGCCTTGCCCTTGGTTCAGCAAGCCGTTCCGCGTATCGAACGCCGGCCAGCATTCCCTTTTGCCAGACGACTGTGACGCCGATCGCTCGGCCGGCACCGGCCAAATGGACCGCAAATTTCTTAGGCAGAATCACACCGCCGCGGAACCGCAGGCGAGCGCCGGTTTCGCTCGTGTCGAGGACTGTGCACTCAATCTCCACTCCCGGCCGCAGGATCGCGACGGCCTGCTGTTTGACGTGGCGCCGATGCGCGGCCCTGTCCTCGCTTGCTGCTCTGACCTTCATACCCCTTTTTTGAACGTAAATCCTGACTGAGAGGTAAAGCGGAGGCTTCAGACGCGTGGGATAGCCGAGGAGCCGATTAACCACGCCACGACAGCGCCCGCGCGTTTCCAGACGATTTGAATGAAAACCGCGGCGGGTCTGTCGTTCAGCGGCAAGGACACCGGATTGTCTATCCGGGGACGCGGGTTCAAGTCCCGCCGGGCCCGCCAGCGTGGGAAGGCGCAGCCATGTCAGATGCTCTGGATCGGCAGGACACCATAGGTCGCCAGGCCGTCGCCGCGGCCAAGGCCTTGGGCGCGACAAACGCCAGAGAGGCCGCTGAGATCGCGCTGAAAAGGTCTCTGACGGATCGGGAATGGGAGAGGGTTCGCGAGGCTTGGGAGCGCAGCTGGCGAACCAGCCTGGCTGTCACGTTCCACTAACCTTCCCTTAACCGAAGCGATGGCATCCAAGCGGCGCGCGGTCTAACGAATCCGCCCGCGCTCAGCCAACAGCCGCCCCAGCTTTCATTCGCCCCTAGTTGGGGCGGCCGCTTCGCTGAAGCCTGACGCCCTATTCCACCGCGTCCCTGTGGCCGGGGCGCGTCTTGTTGAATCCTTTTGCGCCGCCCCACTTGTTGAAGCCGTCGCGCCGGTGCTCTGCGGATTTCCCGCCAAAGCCGCTCTTGTGCTCGGCCGACTGGCCACCCTTGCCGGCAGCAAGACTCGGCGTGGTGACAGCCCCGACGGAAAAGGCGAGAGACACCGCCAGCAAAGTACGCGTGAACATTTGACTTTTCCCTGTTTAGCTTTTGGGCGGTGCGCCGCTCATCCAAACATGTATCGAAAATTCTAGGCAAAACAACGCAAACTCTGAAGCGCAGTTTAAGCATTGCTAACAGGGGCGGCTGTAATCCTCAAACTATTCGAAACCATGACTGTTCCTGCCAAGGCAGGCGAGACGCCGGCCAGCCCGCCCAAGTCCCGTTAACGTTACGTTTACGATCGTCTGGGCGCGAGGCGCCGGCCGCTCCAAAGGTGCGTCTCCGCTAATCGGAGAATATTGAAATGACGAAGCTTCTCGCTACCGCCGCCGCGCTTGCCCTCGCCGTGGCAGTCGCCAACCCCGCTTTCGCAGCCGGCAAGAAGACCGGTTTTGATTCGGACAGCGGCCAGGGGAACCTCTCGAACGACAGCGGCCAGGGCGGCCCGAATGCGGGCACCACCGAAATCAGCGGCCCCCATGGTCAGATCAAGCAGGGCAAGACGGCAAATACCACCATCGATCTGCCCGGCCAGAACCGCTAAGTTCGACCTCAAGGGGCTGAGCATTTTGCCGGCCCCTTGCGGCTTATGCCCACCGCCACAAACTTGGCAGCACAGCTCGGCTCGGTTCGCCTTCAGGCGGAAATTACAAGTGTGCTCATGACCTAAGGTGGCGCTAAGCGGCCCCACCTGTTAGGGAATTTTCTTCGTGCATTTTCAAACTAGCCGACGCAGGCCGGTACGAGTCGTTGCACAAGTTATCATCGGTTCAGGGTAGCGGCATCGGCTCGTCACTGAGTGTGCGCAAATACGCGATCAGGTTGACCCGTTCGGTCTCGTCCGGGACACCGAGCACCTCCATCAAGACGCCCGGCGTGGTCACCATGGGCCCGAAGAGATATCTGTTCAGGTCCTCGTACGTCCACACGCCTTCCCAGCCGAGCAAAGCGTCCGAGTACCTCATGTCTGCCACAGACGCCTTATCGCGGCCGACGACGTTCCATAAGTTCGGTCCCGCCCTGTTCGCTGCTCCCTGTGGCTCGGCATCGTGGCAATAGTCACACGCGCGGCTGAAGGTGGCCCGGCCTTGCTCGACATCGGCAGAAGCCAACTTCATCGAGATCGGGGCTGGTGTTGGCAAGACGACGCCGTGCGACATGAGATAGTCGGCAACTTCGCGTTGCCCCTGGCGTCTTGCCAGATGGAGTGGCGTCTTGCCGTCCGTTGCCTGCGCATTCACGTCCGCGCCGGCCACGACCAATGCCTTGACACAGTCGAAACAACGGAGATCGATGGCGACATGAAGGGCGGATTTGCCGCCGCCTTCGGAATTTGGATCTGCGCCTCCCTCCAGCAACAGATTTAACAGATCGATCTTAGCCTTCCCCATGGCCGCCATGAGGGGGGGACCCAAAGGAGTCTGGGCGTTGGCGTCCGCACCACGTTCTATGAGCAATTTTGCCGCTTCGAAGTGGCCCATCCAGACCGTAAAAAAGAGCGGCGTTGCGGTTCCATCACTCTCATCTATGCCGGCGCCGGCATCGAGCGCTGCCGTGATTGCCGCGACATCGCCCTTTTTCGCCGCGTCGTGAATGGCGGCCGGGAGAGATACGCTCGGGATCAGTACAAGCAGCAGCGGAATGAACAACAAGAACCCGCGCATTTACCATCTCCCAAGGGAAGTCCGAGGACGCCGCACGATCTTTAGACGGCAAACTCTACCTCAGCATCCCTGATCGTGACAACGCGCTTCGATGGCCTTAGCGACGAAGGCAGCCGCATGCCGATCACACCATATCCGCCGGGTAATCGCCGCCGGCTAGACGAAATCCCAGCGCAGCAGCTCCGGCCAGAGGATTTCGATCGTCCTTGTAAAAGTGCGGGAGGCGCGCCGCTCCGCCACCGGCGCTCCGAGCAGCGTCATCAGCACGTTTCGATTGTTGAAGATGACCAGGCTCTCGAAGGCGTTGTCGCCCTGCAGGACCAGCGAGGTGTGCCAGCTGCCCATCCGCTGCTCCCAATAGAGCATGTCGTAGGGGTCGTAATTCTCGATCCGGGAAAATTCGACGGCGTTGTAGAAGCGCCTGAACAGTTTCAGGACGGCCGGGTTGTCGCTCATCTTCCGCGGCTTGAACACGTCGGCCATCGCTACCGCGTTGAACGGGTAGATGATGGGGCGGTTTTTCCGGTAGAAGGCCCGCCCGATCTCGCCGAGATTGGAGCGGAGGTGAATGTCCGTGTCGGGAAAGCTCTTGTAGTAGGCCCAGGCCGCATCCCGGCGATGGATGGTATAGATGTCGTGCGTCAGCGCGGCTTGAAAAGCCTCATACTCCTCTCCCGTGGCGGGGCTCAGATCCAGGCGGCGGTGGCGGAGCCCGACGCCGTCGGCGATGTCCTTCGCCGCTTTGAAGTCCGTTTCGTGGATCGTCTCGCCGGGCTCGACATAGGTAAAAAACTCGATCTGCGGCGCCACGCGCCGCGCTGCGGCGAGCGTCACCCGGCTGTCGTAGCCGCCGGTCAGCGATATTGCGACCTTGTAGCGCGCGCAGATCGTCTCGACCGTGCGCCGCAGGATCGGCGCGACGACCTCGGCGGCATGTTCCGCCGAGCGGGCGGAAAGCGGACCGCGCGGAAAAAAGCGGCGGATCCGCTTTTCGTTTACATCGATGAGGGTGTTCGGGGTCAGCACCCAGACGCTCTCGAACGCCGTGGCGTGGCCGGCATAGCGGCCTTCGCTGCCCTTCCAGCGCGGATCCTGGTGCGCCTCGGCCATCAGCTTGCTCGGGCCCGCTCCGATCCGCTCCGCCACCATCGCGGCATGCGAGGCGATCGAGAGGCCGTTGCGAAAGCTGTAATAGGCGGAGCGCAGCGCACAGGCGTCGGTGAGAACCTTTGTGCTCGCATCGCTCCGAAAAATCAGCAGGAAGCGCCCCGTCCAGCCGTCGATCATGTCCAAGAGCGCCGTTTCCGACCGGGCGAGCGCGCGCGCCGCAGCCTTGGCGATTTTTCGCGGATCGTCCGACCAGGTCGCCGTGTCGAGCACCGTGCCGAGGATCGCGACGGTGGCCCGCGCGGCGTCCTTGTAGCCCCAGTGTTTTAGGGCTTGCGCGCGGGCGAAAGGCAGGCGGCGATCGTAGCTGAGATGAAGTCCCGCGACCTCGACGGAAGCCCAATCCGCCTTCGGCGGCGGAGCGGGGACGGAGGTCAGCAGATAGCCGCGCGCATAGCTGAATTTCTGGGTGAGGCGCTCATCCATCCGGTCAGGCTGCCCCCGTCCAGAGCCCGCTCGCGGAACTCCTGATAAGTTCCAATGCTCGTCCCAGTGAATGCCGGCGCTGCGATCCGGCCATTTTCGGCGGAAGCGTGGAAGCGGGATATGCCGCTGCCGCGGGGCCGTCAATACAGGCCCGCTTTTGCAAGAGACCTGCCTCGGCGCCTGGTTCCTCCACTGTCGCGGAGCGACGGGGGAGGGGGACCATGCGCAGCATGGTGGAGGGGGCGGACACGAGCGCGGCGGCCGGCCTCTGCCCCCTCCCCCGCTCCGCGGGTGAGGAACCCGGCCACGCGCACCGCTGTGCCACGCAACTGCGATCCTGGCACGGGCGGGCGGGCGGTGAGCCGGCGGCCTTTGCTTGCGAGCGGATCGGGAGGCGGCTATGACGCTCCCGCCTCAGGGAGTTGACATGTCGGCCCGCAAGGAAGTCGCCCGATACTGGGCAGCCCGCCAGGATCTGTTGTATTATCAGGTGGTCCGGGTGCTGGCGCAAGGATTGAGCAAAGAAGCGGCCTCCATACTCGATGTCGGTTCGGCCGCCTGCCCCTGCCTTGACTGGTTCCCGCATATAGAAAAGCGGGTCTCGGTCGATCTGTACAATCCTTATGACGGGCCGGGCGTCGTTCCCATCCGGGCAGATTTCCTGGAGTGGCAGCCCGAGCATGCCTTCGATGTCGTCACCTGCCTGCAGGTTCTGGAGCATGTGCCGCGAGCCGACCTGTTTGCGAAGAAACTTCTGGCGGCGGGGAGCGTCGTGGTCATCAGCGTTCCGTACAAATGGCCCGAGTGGAGAATGGGCTCGCACGTCCACGATCCCGTCGACCAGCAGAAGCTGCGGGATTGGTTCGGCAGGGCGCCCAATTTCGAATACCTCTGCAAGGAGGTGGTGGGAGATTCGCGCCGTCTGGTCCAGGTCTACGAGCGCCACGACGTGAGATGGCGTGACCTGAGGGATCGCGCCTACAAGATCAAGCGGGTGAGCAGGGGCAAGCGGGTCGAAAAAATCGCGCCGGACAGCGGCATTCGCCCGGACGGCGCCGGCTGGCTGCCGAGCGGCGCGCTCACCGGATATCGCCGCCGATTGGCGTCGGCGCTGAAGCGGGCGGCGGCACGGCTCGATTCCTAGGCGCTGAAGAATCGCTGATTGCGCTCACCGGCGGTGCCGCCCGGCGGAACCACGGGCGAGCAAGCCGCTAGAGGATGGCCTGTTCTGATCGGTTCGGCCAATGCTCGTTCTAGAGGATCGCATGTTCGGTCGATGTTCGGCATCGAGGATTCTTCCGGAAAACCGAATGGCAACGGGACCATATAGGGATTCCTTCATCTCGAACATCGCGCGCGGCAGCCACGCGGCAGCCGCGCGCGAGCGGCGCTGATTCGACGGCGGTGCCCGGCCGGCCGGCTCAGGCCGCCTGCTCGTGAAAATGGTCGAAGATCGCCTCGGCCATGCTGGCGGAGATGCCGTCGACGGTCATGAGATCCTCCACGGCGGCGCGGCTGACCGCCTTCGCCGTGCCGAAATGGCGGAGCAGAGCGCGTTTGCGCGACGGCCCGATCCCGGCGATCTCATCTAAGGGGTTGGCGTGCATCTCCTTTTTCCGCCGGATGCGATGCGAGCCGATGGCGAAGCGGTGCGCCTCGTCGCGCAGCCGCTGAATAAAATACAGCACGGCATCGCGATGCGGCAGCATGAAAGGCTCGCGGCCGGCCATGAAAAAGCTTTCCCGTCCGGCCTCGCGGTCGCGGCCCTTGGCCACCGAGACGACCGGCACCCCATCGATGCCGAGCTCGGCCAACACGCCGGCTACCGCAGCGAGCTGCGCCTTGCCGCCGTCCACCAGGACCAGATCGGGCCACGGCCCGAGCGTCTCGGCGCCGTCCTGAGCGGCCGCGCTGCGCGGCCCCGCTTCCTTGAGCAGCCGTGAGAAGCGCCGCCGCATCACCTCGCGCATCATCCCGTAATCGTCGCCCGGCGCGAGATCGGCCGAGCGGATGTTGAATTTCCGGTAGTGGCTCTTGGAAAAACCGTCGGGGCCGGCGACGATCATTGCGCCGACCGCGTTGGTGCCCATCACGTGGCTGTTGTCGTAAACCTCGACGCGCCGCGGCGGCTCGGCCAGGCCGAGCACCTGACCGAGGCCGGCGAGCAGCCGCGCCTGGCTGGAGGTCTCGGCGATTTTCCTGCCGAGCGCCTCACGCGCATTGCTGAGCGCGTGCGCCACCAGCTCCTTCTTCTCGCCCCGCTGCGGCACCAGGATCTCGACGCGGTGCCCTGCCTTCTCGCAAAGCGCCCTGGCGAGCAGCTCGCGCTCCGCGAAATCCGTCGAGACCAGGATCAGCTTCGGCACCGGCTTGTCGTCGTAGAACTGCGCCAGAAACGACTCCAGCACGGTCGCCGCCTCGAAGCTTCTGTCGGCCTTGGGGAAATAGGCGCGGTTGCCCCAGTTCTGGCCGGTGCGGAAGAAGAACACCTGGATGCAGGTGACCCCGCCCTCCTGGTGGACAGCGAAGACGTCCGCTTCGTCGACGCCCTGCGGATTGATGCCCTGGTGAGATTGGATATGGGAGAGGGCGGCGAGGCGATCGCGGTAGGTGGCGGCGATCTCGAAGGCGAGTTCTGCCGACGCCGCGTCCATGCGCCGTGCCAGCGCCGCTTGTACCTCGCGATTGGCGCCGGAAAGGAACGCCTTCGCCTCGCCGACCAGCTTGCGGTAGTCGTCGAGGGCGATCTCGCCGGTGCACGGCGCCGAGCAGCGCTTGATCTGGTGCAGGAGGCAGGGCCGCGTGCGGCTTTCGTAGACGGAATCCGAGCAGGTGCGGATCAGGAATGCCTTCTGCAGCGCATTGACGGTGCGGCCGACCGCGCCGGCGGAGGCGAACGGGCCGAAATAGCTGCCCTTTCGCTTGCGCGCGCCGCGATGCTTCATGATGGCCGGCGCCGGATGGTCCTCGGCGATCAGGATGTAGGGAAACGACTTGTCGTCGCGCAGAAGCACGTTGAAGCGCGGCCGCAGGCGCTTGATCAGGTTGGCTTCAAGGAGCAGCGCCTCGGTCTCGCTGCGCGTGCGCACGAAATCCATCGTCGCAGTCGCGCGGATCATGCGGGCGATGCGGCTGTTCTGGCCGGCGATGCGGGTATAGGACTGCACGCGCTTCTTAAGGCTGCGCGCCTTGCCGACATAGAGGACGCCGCCGTCCGCGCCGATCATCCGGTAGACGCCCGGCGCATTGGGCAGGTTCTTGCCGGCGGCGGCGATGGCCTCGGGGCCGGAGGCCGCCGGCTCCACCGGCTCCCAGGCGAGGTCCGGGCCGGATTCGGGCCGCAGCAGCTCGACCGGCTCCTCCGCTTCCGCCGGACGATCCGCCAGGTCCGCGCCTGCGTCGGGAGGCGTGCTCAGCTCGAACCTTTCCTCTGTTCCAGGACGACGCCGACCGCCTCGCAATCGGGGTAGACATCGGGTTTGCGGGTCGACACTTTTGCGCGGACGACCGGGGCGCGCGCCAGCAGGCTCGCCATGATCGCGCGGCAGAGCGTCTCCTGCAGATTGAAATGACCATCCCCCGCGATTCTTCAACCTCGTCGCGGATGCCGTCGTAGTCGAGCACCTCGTCGATCTCGTCGGCATGGTCTTGGGGCTGCGCGATGTCGTATTCCAGGTCGATCAGGATGCGCTGCGGCGCGGCTTTTTCGGCCGCGTGAATGCCGATGCTCGCCTGCACCGAGAGGCCGCGGAAGAAATGCGTCACAAAATTCATCGGAATTTCTCCACGATCGCATCCTCGAGAAAGGCGATGTCGCGCGGCAGGTTCATCAGCGCCTGGCCGCCGTCGAGCGCCAGGATCTCGCCGTTCACCGATTCGGTCTCGGCTAAAAAGGATACGGCGCGGCAAATGTCCTCAAGGCCGACCGGCTGCCGCATCGGGTTGACGGCGTTGGTGCGGCCGAAATTTTCCGCGCTCTGCTCGCCGCTGATGAGCAGGACCGAAGGTGCGATGCCGCAGACGCGCACCAGCGGGGCAAGCGCCATGGCCAGCATTCTTGTCGCGCCGGCGAGGGCGAATTTCGCCACGGAATAGGAGAAATAATCGGCGTTCGGGGCAAAGATCTTGTTGTCCAGGAGATTGACCACAGCCGCGTTGCCGCCGTTTTGCTGTTTTTCCGCGTGCAGAGCCTGCGCCAGCAGGATCGGCGTCGCGGCGTTGACGGTGAAATGGTTTTGCAAATTGTCGGCCGTAACCGCGCCGGCTGCGTCGTAGGAAAATCTCGCGGCGCTGTTGACCAGGAGGGTGAGCGGCCGCTCCGCCTCCAGCGACCCGATCATCGCCACCGCTTCGTCCGGCCTGGCGAGGTCCGCGGCGAAAGTGCCGGCGGTCGCGCCGTCGCGCCGGAGCAATTCGGCAAGCTCCTCTGCCTCGGCGCGCGAGTTCTTGTAGTGGATGGTTACCGCCCAGCCGGACGCAGCGAGATGGCGGGCGATCGCCGCGCCGACCCGCCGGCCGGCGCCGGTGACGAGCGCATGGCCGGGTTGCTGGTCCGTTGCGGCCATTCACGCCTCGATCATGGCGTCGCCGGGCGCGGCGCGCTCCGGCCCGCGGCGGGGCTCTCCCAAAAATTCGAGCATCGGTCGGGCTCTCGATGATTCCGGCCGAAGCTTAGGCGCGGCGAGGGCACGGGCCAAGCTGCCGATCGCGGCACAAGCTGCAATTGTCGTTCCCGCGGCCCCCGGGCGGTCGACGAAAGGATCATTCTTTCGCCCTCGTTTCGGCTTGGCCAGACCAAACTGGCAGCCCATCTAACCGGCCTGGAACAGGCGATCCGCGCCCCGCGTTGTCGACGCGGGACCCGCGGGTCCTTCGGGAGATTTGTGATGCGTTTTGGACTTCTGCTTGCCGCGACCGCACTGGGGTTTTCGGCCGCTCCGGCGCTCGCCGCCGATGTCGGCGCGCCCGAGCCGCTGCCGGTGCCCGAAGTCGTCGCCGCCGCCCCGGCCAACGACTGGACCGGCTTCTATCTCGGCGCCCTCCTTGGCTATTCCTGGGGCGATGCCGACACCGATGACGACGACGCTGGCGATTTCAGCATCGACGGCGTGGACGGCGGCGCCTATGCCGGCGCCAACTGGCAGGCGGGCAATTTCGTCTTCGGCGCGGAAGCCGACCTGCTCCTTTCCGGCCTTGAGGACACCTCCGACGACCTCACGGTCGACCAAGGCCTGAACGGGTCGCTCCGCGCCCGCGCCGGCATCGCGCTCGACCAGTTCCTCCTCTACGGCACCGGCGGCGCCGCGCTGACCAGCCTCGACGTCAGCGACGACGACGGTGGCCAGGAGGATGAGCTGTGGGGCTGGACCTTGGGCGCCGGCGCCGAGGCGATGGTGACGGACAACGTCACGGCGCGCGTGGAGTACCGCTACACCGACTACGAGGACAAGACTTTTAGCCTCGGCGGCGAGGACGACGTCGACACCGACTTCAGCACCCATTCGCTGCGCGCCGGCCTCGGCGTAAAATTCTGATTCTTGGGGATCAGCGGAATGCGAAGCGCCCGGGCAAGCGCCCGGGCTTTATTGTTGCGGCGTATCCTCTAAGGAGGTAGCCGCTCCCTAGGTGTGTTGCACCGTCTGCGGCCCGCGATGACCAAGCTCGGACAGGACCTCATTCAGAGCGCCCATGAGGCGCTGGCCATCTCCAAGGGCGAGATGCCGGCGGCGCGCGTCGTCGAGAGCGGCGATGTCGACGTTGCAGCAATTCGCAAACGGCTGGGCCTTTCCCAGGCCCGCTTTGGAGCCCGTTTCAGCCTGTCTGCCGCCACGGTGCGGGACTGGGAGCAGCACCGCCGCAGCCCTGACAGGATTGCGCGGACCCTGCTGCGGGTCATAGAGCGGAGCCCTGAGGCGGTTGAGCAGGCCCTGGCCGGCTGACTGAAGATCTGCTGCAAAACCACGCCGGTGAGGACGATACGCTGTGGGGCGGAGGGTCGGCGCCGGCGCCTAGGCGATGGTGACGGACAGCGTCACGGCGCGCGTCGAATACCGCTACACCGATTACGAGGACAAGACTTTCAGGCTCGGCGATGAGGACGACGTCAACACTGACTTCAGCTACCCATTCGCTACGGGCCGGCCTCGGCGTGAAATTCTGATCTAAACTCCGAGCGCACAGCAATGCAGCCGGGCCAGGCGCCGGGGCTTTTCGCGAGCGGCTGCAAGGCGCCGCATCGCTACATACCAGCCGCCGGAACTCTTCTAGGTCAACTGACTACGCCTCCGAGCTCGAGGGCCGCACATCCTTTGCGATAGTTCGTACTTTGGTCTTGCCCAGCGTTGTGCAAGGTGTAATCTGCTTGCGTTAATAAAAGTTCAGGAGGGACAAAATATGAGCCATTTCCAGAATCTTGTTTGGTTTCGTTCTGGCCCTCGGTCTGCATCTCAGCGTTGCAAACGCTGCAGAAGGAGACATGTGCGGCGGAGTCGCCGAAGTCCTGTGCGGAACTGGGGAGTACTGTGACTATGAGGTGGGCCAGTGCCCGGAGGAAGTCGCAGATCTCGAAGGCGCGTGCAAGATTATCCCGGATGCATGCACTGCAGACGTTATGCCAGTCTGTGGATGCGACGGAATGACCTACAGCAATGCTTGTCAAGCGGCAATGGCAGGCGTGTCGATAAAGCAGGCGGGGGAGTGCCCGCCGAGATAGCCTCTGCAGAACCTGGATTACTCCTAACCCCGCCTGAGTGGCGGGGTCTTTGTTTGCAGCCGCGAAGGACGCGGAAAGGGCACGAGCGGTGACCACACAACCATCCACCCGATGCCGCAGACGATGCGACGCCGTTCGTTCTCGGACTCACCGACAGGGCATTTGGAGCGCCGTTACGAGCGACCAGGTTGTGAGCGGCCGTATTCCTATCCAATGTTCAGCAGTGGAATGGCCAGCGGTCATTGGGAATTCTTAGGGGCCGGGTGAGCGAAATTGTGATTGTCATGCCCCAAGCCAGAGGCGACGATAAGCGATGGCGGGCATACGCTGGCTTGGAATGCGGCAGCGACGCCCGCAAAGTCTCGAGAGCGGTTCAAAGGTGCGCGGCAGCGCCGCTCCAGGAAGCATGGGCCTAACATGGCGCCGAACATTTACGACGTCGGGCTCGACAAGAACCCGGCCAATCATCAGCCGCTGACGCCGCTGACGTTCCTGGAGCGGGCCGCCGACATTTTTCCCGATAGAACTGCCGTGGTGCACGGATCGATGCTGTGGACTTACCGCGAACTGCGATCGCGATCGCGCCGCCTCGGTTCGGCGCTGGCGCGGTGGGGGATTGGCCGCGGCGACACGATTGCGGTGATGCTGGCGAATACTCCTGCCATGGTCGAGTGCCATTACGGCGTGCCGATGTGCGGCGCGGTGCTGAACGCGCTGAACACCCGGCTCGACGCGGCGACGCTCGCCTTTATCCTCGATCACGGCGAGGCGAAGGTGCTGATCACCGACCGGGAATTCGCCAAAACCATCAAGGAGGCGCTGGCGCTCGCCAGCGTCACGCCGCTCGTCGTCGATTACGACGATCCCGCATTCCCGCAGGAAGGGGAGTTTTTGGGCTCGATCGGGTACGAAGCGTTCTTGGCGGAGGGCGATGAGGATTATCTCGGCGGCTTTCCCCTCGACGAGTGGGACGCGATCGCGCTGAACTACACCTCGGGGACGACGGCGGACCCGAAAGGCGTCGTCTACCACCACCGCGGCGCCTACCTGCTGGCGCTGGGCAACGTGGTCACCTGCGGCATGCCCAAGCATGCCGTCTATCTCTGGACGCTGCCGATGTTCCACTGCAACGGCTGGTGTTTTCCCTGGACGATGTCGGCCATCGCCGGCACGCATGTCTGCCTCCGCGCGGTGCGCGCCGGGCCGATCCATCAGGCGATCGCCGAGCGCGGCGTGACACACATGTCCGGGGCGCCGATCGTCATGTCGATCATCCTGCAGGCCGACGCGAGGGAGCGACGGCCGATCGACAGGCCGGTGACGTTCCTCACCGCCGCGGCGCCGCCGCCGGAGGCGGTGCTCAGCGCAATGAAGGAGGCAGGCTTCGCCGTTACGCATCTCTACGGCTTGACGGAGACCTACGGCCCCGCTGTCGTGAACGAATGGAATTCGGACTGGGACGCGCTCCCCGCGTCGGAGTGGGCCACCAAGAAGGCGCGCCAGGGCGTGCGCTATTTGCCGCTCGAGGGCCTCGACGTGATGGATCCCGAGACGATGGCCCCGGTGCCTGCCGACGGAGAATCGCTGGGGGAGGTGATGTTCCGCGGCAACGTGGTGATGAAGGGCTATTTGAAGAACCCGACGGCAACGGATCAGGCCTTTGCCGGCGGCTGGTTCCATTCGGGCGACCTCGGCGTGAAGCACGCCGACGGCTATATCCAGCTGAAAGACCGGTCGAAGGACATCATCATATCGGGCGGCGAGAACGTCTCGTCGATCGAGGTGGAAGAAGCGCTCTACAAGCATCCGGCGGTGCAGGCGGCCGCGGTGGTCGCCAAGCCCGACGAGAAATGGGGGGAGACGCCCTGCGCCTTCATCGAGCTTAAGGCAGGCGCGACGGCAACCGAGGCCGAGCTGGCCGGGTGGTGCAGGCAGCACCTTGCCGCCTACAAGTGTCCGCGCCACTTCGTGTTCGCGGAACTGCCGCGGACGTCGACCGGAAAGATCCAGAAATTCAAGCTTCGCGAGATGGCGAAGGCGTGAGTTACGCGGGGGCAGACAGGATGCCAGCTTTGTCCAACGATCTCGTGTTCCGCCAGGACGGCGACGCTATCGCGACGCTTACCCTCAATCGCCCCGACAAGAGCAATGCGCTGTCGGAGGGCATGATGGACGCGCTGGAGGAGCGGATCCACGAAGTCGGAGGCGACCCGAGCATCCGCGTCGTCGTCCTGGCCGGGAACGGCAAGAATTTCTGTGCCGGGCACGATCTCGCCGAAATGCAGGGGCACGCCGACAAGGCCTATTTCGAGACGTTGTTTGCCCGCTGCACGAAAATGATGATGGCGATCCGCTTGTGCCCGAAGCCGGTCGTCGCGAAGGTGCGGGGGGCGGCCGTCGCGGCGGGCTGCCAGCTGGTTGCCACCTGCGACCTCGCCTACGCCGCGGACACGGCGCGTTTCGGCGTCTCGGGAATAAATCTCGGCCTTTTCTGCTCGACTCCCTCGGTGGCGCTCTCCCGTTCCGTGCCGCGCAAGCAGGCCATGGAGCTTCTCCTCACCGGGGAGGTGATCGGCGCCGGGCGCGCCGCCGAAATCGGTCTGGTCAATGCCGCTCTGCCGGAGGGAGACCTCGATGCGGCCGTCGGCGAGATCGCAAGAACGATCGCAACAAAAATCCCCGACGCGATCAGCCTCGGCAAGGACCTGTTCTATCGCCAGATCGAGATGAGCTTGTCCGAGGCCTATGCCCTCGCCGGCGAGCGGATGGCGGAAAACCTCGGCCATTCGGCGACGAAGCAGCGGATCGGCGCGTTTCTTCGCAAGGATTGAGGCTACGATGGCGCGTTCGCAGCCTGCGCCTTGAAGGCGCCCGGCAGGATGCCGGCCCTGGACGGGCCGATGCCCAAGAGCAGGATCAGCGGCAGGATGCCGGTGGCGACGATGACCAGCGAGGCCGCTGCGGCGTCCTCGAAATAGCCGCGCGACGCCTTTGTGAAGATGAAGGTCGCCAGCGTGTCGAAGTCGAAGGGGCGGAGCAGGATGGTGGCGGAAAGCTCCTTCATCGTGTCGACGAAGACGAGGAGCGCCGCCGCCATCAAAGCGCCGCGCATCAGCGGCACATGGATCTCCACAAGCACCTGGCGCGGCGTGCGGCCCAGCGTGCGCGCCGCCATGTCGAGATGCTCGGTGACCCGCGAGATGCCGGCCTCCAGCGTGCCGTGCGCGATGGCCAGGAAGCGGACCAGGCAGGCATAGACGATCGCGCCGCCCGAGCCGGTGACGACGAGCCCGGTGCCGATGCCGAAGAGGGCGCGCGAAGCGGCGTCGATCTCGTTGTCGAGCGCGGCGAGCGGATAGAGGATGCCAACAGCAAGGACCGTGCCCGGCACGGCGTAGCCGGTGGCGGCGAGCCGGCCGAGGCCGGCGACGAAGCGCGAGCGCGACAGCCTGGCGGCATAAACGAGGAGGAGCCCGGCCATCACCGCGAGAGCGGACGTGGCGGCCGCCACCGTCACGCTGTTGGCGAGCGCGGCATGCACTGCCGGATCGACGAATTGCTCAAGCCGGCGCGACGCGTAGTCGGCCATCAGCCAGGCCGGGAGCAGGAAGCCGAACAGCACCGGCACAAAACAGGCGAGGAAGGCGAGGGCAGCGCGGAGGCCGGTCAGCTGGAAGGCGGGGAGCGGGTGGCCGCCGGCGACGCCGTAGCGTTGCCTGCCGCGCGCCGCCCGCTCCATGGCGATCAGCGCGAAGACGACCAGCAGGAGGATGAGGGAGAGCTGTGCCGCGCCGGCGAGGTCGGAGCGGTTCAGCCAGGTCTGGTAGATGGAGAAGGTCAGCGTGCGCACGCCAAAAAATTCGACCGCGCCGATGTCGTTGATCGTCTCCATCAGCGCCAGGCTGACGCCGACCGCCACGGCCGGGCGCGCGAGCGGGAGGGCAATGCGATAGAACATGCGAAACGGCGAGGCGCCGAGCGTGCGGGCCACGTCGATGATGCGCGCCGACTGCGTCAGGAAGAGAACCCGCACGGTGAGGTAGACGTAGGGGAAGAGCACGGCGCTCATGACGAAAACGGCGCCGGGCAGGCTGCGCACCTCGGGGAACCAGTAGTCGCGGCGGTCTCGGTAGCCGGCGAGGGTGCGCAGGACGCGCTGGAACGGTCCGGCGAAATCCAGGATCTCGACGTAGCAATAGGCGGCGATATAGACCGGCACGGCGAGCGGCAGGACCAGCGCGATCTCCATCACCGCGCGGCCGGGGAAACGGCACATCGTGACGACCCAGGCCGCTGATCACGCCGGTCGTCGCCGTGCCGAGCCCGACGCCCGCCATCAGCAGCAGCGTCGTCCAGGCCGAGCCGGGAAGCACGGTGGAGAGGAGATGCGGCCAGGTGTTGCCGGAGGATCCGGCGGCGATAACGAGGAGCGCGGAGAAGGGCATCGCCAGAACGGCGAGGACGGCGAACGCCACCGTCAGTGCGCCGCCCTTGCCGGTGCGGATGCGGCGGCGGAACCGCGACGCCTGGCCCGACCCCGGGCGCACGCTCATCTCAGGCCCCAGAGCAATGCAGGCACCCGGAGGCGCCTGCGGAAGACGGCACTGCGACGCGGCTCAGGAGCTCGGGCCGGCGTCGTAGCCGACTTTGTCGACGAGCTCGCTGGCCTCCTTGCGATGCGCGGCGATCTCGGCAAGCGGCAGCGGGTCGGGCTTCAGCTCGCCCAGTGCGGCGACGACCGGCGAGACGGCGATGCCGGGCTCCAGCGGATATTCGTAGTTGGCCTCCGCGTAGATACGCTGCGCCTCGTCGCCGGAGAGGAACCGCATCAGCTCCAGCGCGGCGTCCTTGTGCGGCGCCTTGCGGGCAAGCGACATGCCGGAGATGTTCACATGGCTGCCGCGGTCTGCGGCGTTGGGGAACAGCACCTTGATGGCGCCCGCCCATTCCTTCTGCTCGGGCTCCTTGTCGTTGGTCTGCATCAGGCCGACGTAATAGGTATTGCCGAGGGCGATGTCGCATTGGCCGGCATAGATGAGCTTGGCTTGGTCGCGGTCGCCGCCGGCCGGCTTGACGGCGAGATTGTCGCGGACGGCCTGCAGCCACTTTTCCGTTTCGGCGGCGCCATGGTGGGCGATCATCGAGGCGATCAGGCCGATGTTGTAGACGTGCTGGCCGGAGCGCGTGCAGATCCGTCCCCGCCATTTGGGGTCGGCGAGCTCCTCGTAGGTGATGGCGTTTTCCGGGACGCGCTCCTTCGAGGCATAGACGACGCGCGAGCGCATAGTGAGGCCGAACCAGTGGCCCTCCGGGTCCCGGTACTGGGCCGGGATGTTCGCCGCGATCGCGGTGTCCTCGACCGGCTGGGTGACGCCCGCCTCCTTGGCACCCTCAAGCCGGCTCACATCGACGCTGAGGATCACGTCGGCGGGGGAATTGTCGCCCTCCGCCTTGATGCGTTCTTCGAGCCCGCTTTCGGCGAAGATGACCTGGGTCTTAATGCCGGTCTCGGCCGTGAAGGCATCGAGCAGCGGCTGGATCAGCTCCGGCTGACGGTAGGAGTAGATGTTGACTACGTTGTCTTCGGCCAGGGACGGAGCGGCGGCAAGGGCGGCGACGGCGGCGAGGGAAAAGCAAAGCGTGCGGCCAGGGCGGCCGCTGGTGAAATTGAACATTGGTCCTCCAGTCGTTTGGGTTCAAGGCCCAAGCGGTTGCAAGCGGCGGGACTATAGCCAGGACCGGTGCGCCGTCAACAAAAATACCAACGTTCTCAATAGTTTAGAACTATTCTAAATTGCCGGCGGCGGACCCCGGCAATACCTGCTGCCTCAGGGCGCCCGGTCTTCGAGGGTGTCCAGCAGGATCTGCGCGAGCCTCCTGAATTCGCCGCGGGGATATTTGTCCAGGTAGGCTCGCACCATCTTCGGATTGCCGCTGTCGCGCACCGTCTCCCAGAAGGCAAGCTCGACGCCGGTCTGGGCATGCGGCGCCGGGCCGTTATCCAACCGCGCCCGCGCCAGATCGGCGAAGGCGCCGTTCGGATAGCGTTCCAGGTAGATGCGGTACTCCGCATCGTCGTTGCTCGCCTGAACCGACTGCCAGAAAACCAGCTCGACATTGGTCTCGTCCGTGTCGGCCGTCGGCGAGGCGGTGACCGAATCGAGCCGTGCGCGCGCCAGGTCGACGAAGGTGCCCTCCGGATAGCGCTCGAGGTAGATCCGATATTCGTTGTCGTCGTTGCTCGCCTGGACGGACTGCCAGAACGCCAGCTCGACAGGGTCGACCGGCGGCTCCGGCGTCTGGGCGCCCGATTCGGCGTGGTTCGTCCGATCGACCGGCAGGCTCGGTTCGGCGTCCGGGTCGAAGATGGCGCGAAACACGCGCACCGGCCGCGGGATGTTCTTGACCCGGTGCTCCCCGAGATCCTCGAATTTCGCGTCGATGCGGTCGCGAAGGTGGTCGCGGACGCCCCGGGTCACGCAGATGCCGCCGGGCTCTGCCAGGCCTTCCAGGCGCGCCGCGATGTTCACGCCTTCGCCGAAGACGTCGCCGTCCCTGACCATGACGTCGCCGACATTGATGCCGATGCGCAGACGCATGCGGCTTTCCTCCGGTAGCGCCGCATTGGCCTTGGCGAGCGCCTGCTGGATGGCGACGGCGCAGTGAAAGGCGTCGACGATGCTGGGGAACTCAGCCAAGACGCTGTCGCCGGCAGTGCCGAAAATCTGGCCGTGCGCCGCCTCGATCAAACTGTCGACGATCTGGCGGTGCGCGGTGAGGATCGCCAAGGCGCGCTCCTCGTCGGCGTGCATCAGCCGCGAATAGCCTTCGACGTCGGCGGCGAGGATCGCGGCGAGTTTTCGCTCAGGAGGAGGAGCTTCCACCGGTTCCTTCGCAAGTGCGCTTTGGTCGGGAGGCGTGAACCGGTCGGAATCTGGCAAAGGGAGCCCCGTGGATGCGCTCGCGATCCCTAGCGCAACACGAGGCATAGCGAAAACGGGCGGAAATACGAAGGGTTTCAGCGGCGCTTTGCACAAGCCCGCGGAGCCGCCGCAGCCCGGTTCGCGTTCATGGCGGGTGCCGCGGAAATCAGAAGCGCAGCCGGATAGCCGCCTCGGAGCCTCCGAGGTGGCGGAGCTCCTGCGCGAGCTCGGGCAGCGGATCGAGCTGAGCGGCGACAGCCCCTTCAAGTCGCGCGCCTATCATCGGGCCGCCGAGAGCCTGCTCGCGCTGACCGCGCCGCTGGCGGAGGTCATTGCGCAAGGGCGGCTCCGCGAGATTCCCGGCGTTGGCGCGGCGATCGCCGAAAAAATCGCCGCGCTGCACGCGAGCGGCACGCATCGGACCCTGGAGCGGCTGCGCCGGGAAGTGCCGGAAGGTGCCCTTGCCATGCTGGCGATCCCCGGCGTGAACGCGAAGAACGTCCGGCAACTACTTTCGGAGCTGAAGATCGGCAGCGTCGAGGAGCTGGAGGCGGCCTGCCGCGCCGGCTCGCTGGCCGGCATCAAGGGGCTCGGCCCGGCGCTGCAGCGAAAGATTCTGCAGGGGATCGGCATCATGCGGCGGGCGCGCGGGCAGCGCCTCATCCATCATGCCGAGGAACTCCTGCAGGCGGCCGCGGCCAATCTCCAAAGGTCGCATCCGGAGCTGGAGCGAATCGCGCTTGCCGGGGATTTCCGCCGCGGCTGCGAACTCGTCCATGATCTCAGCCTTGTCGCCGAGACGCGGGAAGCGGCCGAGTCGGTCAAGACCGCTTCGATCAACGACGAGATGAACCTGTCCGTCGCGGAGCGCGACCGCTACGGGGTGGCGCTGCTGATCGCCACCGGCTCGGCGGAGCATGTCGCGGAGCTGCAGGAATTCGCCAGGGGCAAGGGTTTTGCCCTGGACGAAAGCGGCCTTCATCGTGGAAAACGCGCCGTCGCATGTCCTGGGGAGAAGGACGTCTATGCGGCGCTCGGATTGCCCTTCATAGCGCCCGAGCTGCGCGAGGGCGGCGAGGAGATTGCGCTTGCCGTGGAGAACCGCCTGCCCAGCCTGGTGAGCGCGGCAGACATTCGCGGCATCCTGCACAGCCATACGGATTCTTCCGACGGGGTGCACGCGCTGAACGAGATGGCGGAGGCGACCCGCGAGCGCGGCTATTTCTATTACGGCGTTGCCGACCATTCCAAAAGCGCCGGCTATGCAGGCGGTCTGAGCCTGGAGGAGATCGACGCGCAGCACGAAGAGATCGATCGGTTGAACAGAGGCACCAAGGGCCGCTTCCGCATCCTGAAGGGGATCGAATCCGACATCCTTGTCGACGGCTCGCTCGATTATCCCGACGAGGTGCTGGCGCGCTTCGATTTCATCGTCGCCAGCGTGCACAGCCGCTTCCAGCTAGACGAGAAAACGCAGACGGAGCGGATCCTGCGGGCCGTCGCCAACCCGTTCACCACGATCCTCGGCCATATGACCGGGCGGATGCTGCTCCGCCGCGAGGGTTACGAGGTCGACGTCGAGCGGATTCTGGCCGCCTGCGCGGAGCACAACGTCGCGGTCGAAATCAACGGCAACCCGCACCGCCTCGATCTCGACTGGCGCTGGCACCGCCGGGCGCTGGAGCTCGGCTGCATGCTCAGCATCAATCCGGATGCCCATTCGATCGCCGAGCTGGACCTAGTGCGGTGGGGAGTGCTCATGGCCCGCAAGGGCGGCGTGCCGAAGGAGCGTGTGCTCAACTGCCTCGACCTGGGGGCGATCGCCGCGTTTCTCCAGGCGCGCCGAGCGGCGGCTAGATGAATCGGCTCCCGCGAGAATACCTGGAGTTTCAATGATCAGTCTAGGTGGAGAGGGATTACCTAAGGGACAGGTTTAGCGGTGTTGCGCCGGTCACGGAGCCGACCGGCAGCTTGCGGTGCAAGATCGTGTGAAACGGTCGAGCGTCCCGGTCAAACCATTCTCCTCGCTTGATAGGAGTTGCCCAGTAGCTCCCGATGAAACCTCCGTATTCGCTCAGAACGTCTGCTCCGTTTGGTTCCTCGGACGAGACTCGTTCGCTGTTTACAACCAACGCGATATATCCAACGGCATCGATCCAACCCAAGTCTCGCATTACGTTTGCAAAAGCATTCATGTTCCACCCGAAATAATCCGGGAAATCGAATTCCCGACTGAATTCCAAGAAAAACTCGTCCCAACTACGCATGCGGTTTCCGTCCAGAATGCCGAGCTTCTGGCTGCCAGCTGCCGCCATCACAATGCGCTTCAGGAAACGATCTTCCACGCCCGCTGCGAAAAATACATAAGGGGGCCCGGCTTCAGACAGCTTCGTCCGGAGGTCGTCAAACATCGCTTCAACTTAGCCCGATTTCCAAGAAAACCTCATTAGCTTTTGCCGCATTTGAGCTTCCCGCCGCGATGGGACGTTACGGGCGCCGTGCCGGATCGCCGCGGCGCAGGATCAGGTGCGTCATGATGAGCAGGGTGAGCGAGACGCTGAGCACGAAGGTGCCGATGGCGTTGATCTCCGGCGTGATGCCGCGGCGGATCGAGGCGAAGACGTAGATCGGCAGCGTATTGTTCGGGCCGGCGACGAAGAACGCGATGATGAAATCCTCAAAGCTGAAGGTGAAGGAGAGCAGGAAGCCGGCGACGATGGCCGGCGCGAGCAGCGGCAGCGTCACCTGGCGAAAGGTGGCGAGCGGCGTCGCGTAAAGGTCTTCCGACGCTTCGATGAGGCTGCGGTCCATGCCGGCGAGCCGGGAGCGGATCAGCAGGATGACCACCGCAAGATTGAACAGCACATGCGCGGCGACGATCGTATAGACGCCCATCTGCAGCCGCGGCGCCGCTTCGCCGAGCATTGTTGCGAGCACCGGGTTGACCATGTCGAAGACGGTGACGAAGGCGATCAGGGTGGCGATGCCGATGACCACGCCGGGGACCATGATGGCGATGTAGATGAGCCCGTCGAACACCTGGCGGAGCGTGCCGCGCATGCGCTCCAGGCCGAGCGCCGCCAGCGTGCCGATAATGGTGGAAAGCGCCGCCGTCCATAGCGCCACCGTCACGCTGGTCCACAGCGACTTCATGGCGAACGGGTTGGCGTAGGCCTTTGCGTACCACTCGACCGAAAA
The DNA here is from genome assembly GCA_963846475.1 of uncultured Alphaproteobacteria bacterium. Taxonomy (GTDB): domain Bacteria; phylum Pseudomonadota; class Alphaproteobacteria; order Rhizobiales; family Afifellaceae; genus DASWJZ01. The sequence continues at coordinate 3,558,371 of CAWJVZ010000004.1, forward strand.
GCCCTGCCAGTCCATCGCGTAGCGGCCAGCGTTGAAACTGTAGAGGACGATCAGCGCGATGGGCAGATAGAGGAAGAGGTAGATCGCGGCGGCGTACCAGCGCATCGGCTCATACCAGCGCGACGCGACGCCCGCCGGATTTGCCCAGCAGGAAGCGCATGTAGATGAGGACGGTCGCCAGCATGATCGCCACCATGGCGACCGATACCGCCGCGCCGAACGGCCAGTTCCGCGACTGCAAGAACAGATCGACAAGCGCATTGCCGATGAAGAAGACCTTTCCGCCGCCGAGCAGGGCCGGGATGATGAACTCGCCCATCAGCAGGATGAAGACCAGCATGGAGCCGGTGGCGACGCCAGGCAGCGACAGCGGCAGCGTGACCTGCATGAAAGTGCGCCAGGAATTGGCGCCGAGGTCGGCGGAGGCCTCCAGCAGCCGGACGTCGAGCTTTTCCAGGCTGACATAGATGGGCAGGACCATCAGGGGCAGGTAGCCGTAGACCATGCCGATCAGCACGGCGGCGGGCGTGTTGACGATGCGAAGATCCTCAAGGCCCAGAAGGGCGAAAAAGCGTGGCAGGCCTTTGTTGCCGAGGATGAGCAGCCACGCATAGATCCTGAGCAGCTGGCTCGTCCAGAACGGCACGACGACGAGGACGAGAAGCAGCACCCGCCAGCGCGCCGTCACTTTTACGGCGAGGAAATAGGCGAGGGGGTAGGCGATGAGCGCACAGAGCAGCGTGCCGATCGGGGCGAGCGTCAGCGTGTTGAGGAACGCCGTGCTGCGCGCCGGCAGGTTCCGGTAATTGGCGAGCGTGAACCCCGGCGCATAGCCGCCGGCCGGCGCACGCTCGCCAAAGGAATAGATGAACACGACGACGAGCGGCAGGACCAGCAGCAGCGCGAAGAACGCTGCCGCCGGCCCGACCAGCGCCGCCGTCAGGAGGCGCGAGCGCCCCCCGCTTGTCTCGGCCAAAGCCTGCTCCGAGGATCAGGCCGACTTGAAGCGGGCCATGATCTCGGCGCGCAGAGGATCGGTCAGCGTCGCCGCCGCGCCGAATTCCAGGTTGGAGAGGAGCTCTGCTGCCGGGTAGAGGATCGGGTTGGAGAGCATCTCCTGCGGCACCAGCGCGTTGGTCCTGGAGTCCGTGCTGGGATAGCCGTGCGCCTGCACCTCGCGGGCGTTCACCGCCGGGTCGAGCATGTAGTTGACGAAGGCGTAGGCGGCGTCCTTGTGCGGCGCGTCCTTCGGGATGGCATAGAAATCCGTCCAGATCTCGCCACCCTCCTTGCCGAGCACGTAAACGATCTCCGGCATGTCGCGGCGAAGCTGCGTGGCGTCGCCCGTCCAGGCGACCGACGCCCAGGCGTCGCCGTTGCGGATCGACGGCTGGTAATCGCTGTTGATGCCGAAGAGGTGCGGCTTCACGTCGATCAGCAGTTTTTCGGCGTCGCCCAGCTCTTTCGGGTCGATCGAGTTGAACGAATAGCCGAAATATTTGAGCGCATTGCCGATCGTCGTCAGCTGGTAATCGTGCACCATGACGCGGCCGGTAAGGTCGTCGCGCGTGCGGTCCCAAAACTCCTTCCAGGTCGTCATGTCGCCTTGCACCTTGGCGGTGTTGACGACGTAGCCGGTGGTTCCCCAGTCCTTCGGCACCGCCCAGATCTTTCCGTCGATCTTGGCCTCGCCGATGAAGCGGGCGTCGTGCGTGCTTTCGTCGAAGTTCGGCAGCCGCGACAAGTCGAGCGGCTCGATGATGCCGAGCCCCTGGTAGGTGGAGATCGTGTAGTTGGTCGGCACGAAGACGTCCCAGCCGGTGCCGCCGGCCTGCAGCTTGGCCAGCATCTCCTCGTTGGAGCCGAACACCGACACGTTGATGGCGACGCCGGTGTCGGCGGTGAACTTGTCGAGGTTCTCCTGAGCGAAATAGTTCGGCCACGTCGTGAAGTTGAGCGTATCGCCGAGTTCCCCGGCGGCGAAGGCGCGCCCCGGCCTCAGCGCGGGGACGGTCCCGGCGAGCACCGCACTGGCCAGGCCGAGGCCGGTGACGCCGAGGAAATGCCGGCGATCGACCGAGCCGCGGCGGTACCGCCAAAGCTCGTCCATGAATTCTTTCGCGGTGATCGGCTTGTCGTTTTTCCCTGACATCTTCCCCTCCCTTGAGCGGGCCTGCCCGCTTCGCGCTTAGCGGTCGACCGGCAGGGCGATGGCCGCCTGCTGCCGCCAACCGACATGGATCAAGTCTCCCACTTCGAATGGCCTTTCGCCAAGCTCCGTCTGGCGGGGCGCATGCACGAGGAAGGCGCCGAGCCGGTGCTCCTCAATGAGATATTCCGTGTGCTCGCCGAGGAAGATGCGATTGAGGATCTCCGCCTCGGCCTGAAAAACGCTGTCGCCTGGGAGTTCTGGGGCGGTGCGCGCCAGGGCCATCTGCTCCGGGCGCACGCTCATGCTGATGCGCTCGCCGGGGCCGATCGGCGGGGCGGACCGAGACAGCCGCGCGCTCGTGGCGATACCCGCGTCAAGGGCGATCCGGGCAGTGCCGGTGCCGGCCTCGCGGACCACGCCGTCGAAGAAATTGGAGCGGCCGACGAAATCGGCGACATAGCGGTTCGCCGGCTCGTCGTAGAGCTCGCTCGGCGTGCCGGTCTGCACGATGCGGCCGTCGCGCATGATCGCCACCCGATCGCTCATCGACAGCGCCTCCTCCTGGTCGTGGGTGACGAGCACGAAGGTGATGCCGAGCGAGCGCTGCAGGTTCTGCAGCTCGATCTGCATCTCGCGGCGAAGCTTTTTGTCGAGCGCGGCGAGCGGCTCGTCGAGGAGCAGCACCTTCGGGCGGTTGACGAGCGCGCGCGCCAGCGCCACGCGCTGCTGCTGGCCGCCGGAAAGCTCGAAGCTGCGGCGCTTCTCGTAGCCGCCGAGGCGGACCATTTCGAGCGCCGCGGCGACCTGGCGGGCGATCTCGCCGCGCGAAGGGCGCGGCTTTTGCTGGCGCAACCCGTAGGAGACGTTGCCGGCGACGTCGAGATGCGGGAACAGCGCATAGTGCTGGAACACCATATTGACCGGCCGCCGGTAGGCCGGCACGCCGTTCATCGTCGCGCCGGCGATGCGCACCTCGCCTTCGCTTGGCTGCTCGAAGCCGGCGATCATGCGGAGCGACGTCGTCTTGCCGCAGCCGGAGGGGCCGAGAAAGGTCAAGAATTCGCCGGCGCGGACCTCCAGGTCGAGGTCTTCGGCCGCCACCACGTCGCCGAACCGCTTGCCGACGCCGCGAAACTCGATGAGCGAGGTCTCTTCGGATGCGACCACTGCTGCCCCCTGCAAGCGGAAACAACGCGGCGCGAGCCGCGGGGTCAGCATTATTCCCCGACCGCGAAACGATTTGAATAGCCAATCGGGGACTGCGTAATTTGGCCCGGGCATGCTGGCCCGGCAGACCGCGCGATGCACGACTGCATCCGCCCACGCTGCTTGAAAAATTCCTCAGTGCGCCTACGCTCGGTTGCTGGATGGGGGAGGCACACCATGGAACCGGAACTTCTGAACGGAACGATCGAAAGCGTGGGTACAATTTTGGCCGCAACCGGGGCACTCGGCACCGCGTCTTTCGGGCTGGTCGATGCGAGCAAAGCGTTCCGCGGCGGAATATCGAATATGGGCTACGGATTCATCGACGCCGCCCTGGTGCCGTTCGAGGCCGCCCTGACGGCGATCGACAAGGAGAACCCCTACGCGGCGCTCAAGGCCAATTGGCTGAACGGAATGGACAAGGCCGAACAGAAGTCGACGGCACGAAATCTGATCCGTCTCGGCCTGACCAGTGCAACCGCTCGGAGCTTGGCCGATCGGCTGCCGAGCGTCGACGGTGTTCGGCTCACCGAGGTTGCCCGCAAGATCGAGGCGGGAACGGCGCTCGCGGAAGAAGATGCCAACCTACTCGGCCGGTTCGACGCCATAGTTGATGCGCGACTGGACGCTGCCTTCGAACGCGCCGACCAGAAATACCGCAATACGGCGCGGGTCGTGGCAGCGGGAGTGGCGCTGATTCTTGCCCTGATCGGCGCCTTCCTCGTGACAGATGGCTCGCCTTCCGGCAGCGACATCGGCACGGCCGTCCTGATCGGGATCGTGGCGACCCCAATGGCGCCGATCGCCAAGGACATCGCGTCGGCGATCTCGACCGCCGTCGCTGCATTCAAGTCCAGGAGGCGTTAGGACCGTGGCCCTCTTCCTCAGCTTCAGGTACTCGACTGTCGGCGGGGCAACCCGCAAGGACCCGGTCGCCTGGATCAGCAACGCTGCGTTCGCACTGACCGAGATCAAACCGGCGGATCTCGCAATGCTCACCGCGGGACGCGACATCCTGTTCGCCACGCACGGCTTCAACGTGCCTCAGGCCAACGGCGTTTGCGCTCTTTCGCGCCTCGAACAGCAGCTGAAGCTGCCGATGTCCGCCCAGATGATCGGTGTGCTGTGGCCAGGCGATTCGCATGCGGGAGGCGCCAGCTACCCGACGGAGAAAAAAACCGCTTCCGATTGCGGGCGCTATCTTGCCGCGTTCTGCAAGGCCAGGCTGGCGGGCGCAGCCAGCATCTCGTTCCTTAGCCACAGTCTCGGCGCACGACTTGTCCTTGAGGCGGTTCGCCGCCTGGACCGGCGCGCCCGTTCGGTGTGCCTGACGGCCGGTGCGATCGAGCGCGATTGCCTCACGAAGGAATATGCCGACGCATTTGCCAACGCCGATGTCGTCTCCATCCTCGCGTCGCGTGAAGACGAGGTCCTCCGTTTCCTGTTCCCACTGGGCAATCTGGTTGCGCACGTACTAAATCCAACAGTGAATCCGCTATCCAGCGCCCTCGGCTATGCCGGCCCGCCCGCGCCCGTCGGAAAAACTGTTCGTCCATGGGATATTCCCAAAAACGAGGGGGTGGACCACACGGATTACTTGCCCCCGAGCGACCCGGCGGTCGAATTTCCCAACGACGAAGGGGTGTGGAACAAACCCGGCGGGTTCATGCAGCGGGCCTTTGCAGGCCAGTTGCAGACTTGGCCGCCCTGAGAACTCGCCGCCGTCGTTAATCGGCGGCGGCTCCCCTACACGGCTCTTGGCAAAGCCTTCCGCACGGCTAGAAGAGCTCGGCCGGGGCAGGTGCTCGAGAGCGCGTTGCAGTGTCGGGGGGCATAAGGTGGCGTCAGGGGAGGGGTTGTTCGCGCCGGGCTTCAAGCCGCTGCCCTATTGGTGGGAGAAGACGCCGCCGCCGGAAATGGTCGACGCCGCGCTGCCGAAGCGAGTCGACGCGCTCGTCGTCGGCGCCGGCTATACCGGGTTGCATGCGGCGCTGCAGCTTGCCCGCGGCGGGCGGTCGACGCTCGTCGTCGACGCGGAGGCGGCGGGATGGGGCTGCAGCACGCGGAACGGCGGCCAGGTCAGCCCCAGCATCAAGCCGGGTTACGCCGCGCTGGCAAAAGCTTATGGCGCGGACCGCGCCCGGCGTATTCTGGAGGAGGGGCACCGCTCGCTCGCCTGGCTCGGCGAATTCGGGCGCGACGAGGCGATCGACTGCGATTTCCGCGTCAGCGGCCGCTTCCATGCGGCGCACAGCGCCCGCCAATTCGAGAAACTGGCAAGGCAGGCCAAAAACCCGCCGCCGGAGATCGACATCGGTGCGGAAATCGTGCCCCGGCGCGAGCAGGCCCGCGAGATCGGCAGCGATGCCTATCACGGCGGCGTGGTTTTCACCCGCCACGCGGCGCTCGATCCGGCGCGCTACCATCGCGGCCTGATGGAGCGGGTTGTGGCGGCCGGCGCGGAGATCGCGCCGCACGCAGCCGTCACGGAAATCCAGCGCCAGGGCGGTGGCTTCTCGGTCAAGACTTCGCGTGGGAATGTCGAGGCGCGGAACGTCGTAGTCGCCACGAACGGCTATACGGGCCGGGCGACGCCATGGCTCAGGCGGCGGCTCATCCCGATCGGCAGCTACATCATCGCCACCGAGCCGATCGCATCGGAGGCGATGGCGCGCATCCTGCCGAGCGACCGCATGGTCACCGACACGCGGAAGGTGGTCTACTATTACCGGGCCTCGCCGGACCGCCGCAGAATCCTGTTCGGCGGGCGCGTGTCGTGGAACGAGACCGATCCGCGGATGAGCGCCCCGCGCCTTAAGGCGGAGCTGGCGCGGCTCTTTCCGGAGCTCGCCGGCATCCGCGTCAGCCATTCCTGGATGGGCTTCGTGGCCTACACCTTCGATACGCTGATGCATGCCGGCTGCCATGACGGCGTGCACTACGCCGCCGGCTATTGCGGCTCGGGGATCGGCATGGCGAGCTGGCTCGGCATGAAAATCGGGCTGCAGGTGCTGGGCCGGGAGGAGGGGGAAACGGCCTTCGACGGGCTCGGCTTCCCCGGCCGGCCCTATTACTGGGGCAATCCGTGGTTCCTCGGCGCGGCGATCAGCTACTACCGCCTGCACGACCGGTTGAGCTGAACCGCTCCCCCGCGCCGCGATGTTCAGGATCAAAGAATTCCTATAGCCTCCGGTTGCCGTTCAGCTTTCCGGAAAAATCCTCGATGCCGAACACGGCCCGAACACGCGATCCTCTAGAACGAGGAAGCGCCGAACCGATCAGAACAGGCCATCCTCGCGCGGCTTGCTCCAGGTCCTCCGCCTCTATCTGCGGAGATAGATCCGGGCGCCCGGCAGGGCTTCGAGCGCGCATCTGAGCGGCTGCTGATCTCTGTCGAGCAGAAAAATCTGCGCGTCGGCCGGAAGGCGGCCGGTCGAGCGGAGGCGGGCTTGGAGATCGGCAGCATTCGTGCCGGGGGCGACCAGGCAGAGCGCCAGGGGCTCTCCCTCGGAATGGCGCAGCTTACGGGTAGCCAGGAACGCCGCGCGGACACTTGCCTCGCGCTCGAGCGCGGAGACGAGCGGCCGGAGCTCCTCGGCCGTCATCGCGTGCGCGCCGAATCGGTCGAGGGCGCTCAAGCCGCTTCGCTCGGCATCGGCGATCGCGGCTCTCGTCCGGTGCCGGGTGGCGCGCGCCCGGCATCGTTGCGCCTCGATCCAAAGCCCGCGATGCTCGTAATGCTCCAGGAGCCGCTCGCAGGCCGCAGGCACCAGGCTCGCATCGACCTCCATCGCATGCTCGAGAAGAGCGATGCCTTCCTCCTCGCCGCGCTCCAGGCATATGCGTCCCGCCGCAAGCGACGCGCCGGCATGCCTGGCGTCCGCCGCGAGGGCGCGCCTGTAGAAGCCGAGCGCGCCGCTGACGTCGCCCAGCTCCTCCAAAAACTCTCCGCGCCCGAACAAGCCTTGCGGGGAAGCGTCCCCCAGCGCTTCAAGCTCGGCGAGGCGCGTCCGCACCGTGCGGATGCGCGCCTGGCGCTCCCACCAACCCGCGCCATGTTCGTCCTCCCATTCCCGATCCAGCCTGCCGGCGATCACCTGAAGGAACGCGCCGAGATAGGCCTCGCCGGCAGATTTCTCAGGACGCGCCGGCACGACCGCCCGCTCCCCGAGCGACTGGAGGCGGTCGCGGAGCGAAGGGTGCGTGTCGCCAGGGCTGGTGGCGGCCTCCAGGAGGTTCTTGAGGATCGCCGGCGCATCCCGATCGTCGATGAGCTGCGTCTGCGGCGAGGCCATCCGGGCATAGGGGCGCGGCGTGTCGCCCGAGCCGTCCACCTCCGCAAAGATGGCGGGCCAGAATTTTTCCCTGAGAAGCTGCGAGCCGACTTCGCTCGCCACCAGGGCATCGGCCGCGTTTCGCGGGTCCGCCACCAGGGCGGAATACCAATCCGCCAAAAACTCCTGGTCGCGCGATATCGCCGCGGAATGGGCCTCGAGCCGCGGCAGGTAAGCGCCGAACAGCCAGCGCACAAATACCGGGATCGTCTGCCGTTCTGCCAGTGCTTTGCCCAGGCGGAACCAGGAAAGGCGCGTGCGATGTATCCACCCCGCGACCATGCCGTGGGAGTGGAACAAATGCGCCAGCTCATGGGCCACTACCGCGCGGAATTGCTCCGGCGAGAGGGCGGCGAGCAGAGGATAGCCGATCCTCAGAATGTTTACCGGCCAGAAGATTGCGATCCGCGGCACCTGGATGGCGCTGGCGTTAGGCTCGGAATCCAGCACCAGGCGATCGATACGCGGGCAGCCGATCGCCCGGCTGATCTCCCACGTAACGGCGAAGAGCTCCGGCGCCTCGGCGGGCGTCAGCTCGATTCCGGTGACCTCCCCGCGGCGGAACGCCAGGGCCCGGATTGCGCTGCCGGTGAGAAGGGTCGCGGGCAACCCGACGAATAGCGCGATGATCGCGACAAGCGGCTGCCAGGCGAGAATGCCCCAGGCAAGCAGGGCAATGACGGCTCCAAACGTCGCGACGATGAGGAACAGATATGCGTAGCCCTCCAGGAGGAGGAGGGCGAGACCGAGATTGCTCCGGCCCTCCCTCGCCGGCAATGGAGCCCTGAAGGCGAGCGCCGGTGCGCTCAAGCGACCGCCCGCGGCCTGAGCAATTCCAGTCCTGCGATCGCCTCCTCGTGGACCTCCGGGCTCGCCTGGAACTCCAGTGCGGCCCGGTAGGTTTCGGCCGCGCGCTCAACGGCGCCGAGGCCCTTGAGCGCATGGCCGCGGTTGACCAGGGCCATGGCGAGACCCGGGTCGATTTCGAATGCCCGCTCGCAATCGGCTATCGCCTTGTCGTGATCCCCCCGCCGAAGATGCGCGTAGCCGCGGTTGCTGAAGGCGATGGCGTAATCGGGGCGGAGCGCGATCGCCCGGCTGTAATGGTCGATGGCGCGGTCCAGCTCCCCGGCCTTTTCCAGCGCCGAGCCGAGATTGCTGTGGATGGTGGCATTCTCGGCATCCAAAGCGAGCCCGGCCTCGAACGCCTCGACGGCTTGCGCGGTCTCATTCCTGCGCAGGTGATCGACGCCGCGATTCATGTGCGGATCCGCATCCCGCGGCCGCAGCTCGGAGGCGCGTTGCCAATCTTCTCTCGCTTTCTCCGGCTCGTCCAGCTTGGACCAGGCGACGCCGCGGAGATTGTAGAATTCCGCGTCGTCGGGCTTCATGGCGATGGCGCTGTCGAGATAAGCCACCGCCTTCAGGCCAAAATTGTCGTTGTGCAGGAACAGCTTGGCTATGCTGGCCAGGCCTTGCGCCTCGTTCCACAGCCGCATCATCAGCACCGACATCGGCGCCAGGAAGACGCCGCCCGCGACCGCGCCGACCAATGCCGCTTCGCCGATGGAGTTCGGACCGGCGAACAGGTGCCGGTCGACCAGGGTCGCCGCTACCGTGCCGGCGACCCCGACCAGGAGGGCCGTCATCATCCATTCGTCCTCCTGTTTGATGTAGCTCGGATTGAGCGAGCCCTGCATCATGCCGAGGAAAAACCCGCCGAACGCGCTGACACCATAGGCGAACCATGGATGGCCGATTCCGGCGCTCAGGACGGCCGCTCCGCCGGCCAGGGCAGCCCAGAAAAACGTCAGGCTCGCCGGCCAGACGATCGCACGGCCGAGCAGCCGTCGGGTCAGCGGCCGCAATCCCTTCAGGAGCAGCGCGGCCAAGACGACATAAGCGGCAAAGGCGATGCCGGATTCCCGTATGCCGGGACTGAGCGTCACGGCGGCGAAGGACCCCCCAAGAATCCCGACCAGCGAGAGCCAGGCCGCGGCGGCCGGCTTGGAGCCGCGATAGAGGACATCCGGCTCAAGCAGCGCCGCGGTCTCGATGATCTCCTGGTCGTCGACGTAGACGGTAAGGTCGTCCATCCACGCGGTCGGATCCTTCAGTCGCATTCTGTCCCCCATCCTTCGCGGAACCAACTCGTTGCAACCAGATGAAAGTCGCGGCCGGGCGGAGGACGATATGCGGCAGGCGATAAGCAACTTTTACTTCGACGTTGCTGCGCGGGAATCCGTTGTGCATGGTTAGCAGAATCCGACCGCGGGGTGAGCCATGGGTTCAGCGAGCGGCCGGCTCTGCGATCGTATGCGGTTAGCTGCGACTGACACCCGGGAGGCTCAGCCTCAGGTGGCCCCGAGAAGACCATGCGATGCTCGTCGCCGGAACTACGTTCCGGCCGCCCCTGCCGCAGCAAACAGCTGGGATCAGCACGGGAAATCGACCGGAGCGATCCGCCCAGCAAGAGCGCAATGCCGCTTCCGTTGCTGCTGCTCGCCTCGAGGGCTCGTGTCGAGAGCCTTTGTGTACGCGCAGAAGTTTCGAAAAAGCGCGACGATCACTTCTTCGCCGAAGGGTAAACCGATCTGATCAATTGCTGCAGGCGCCAGGAAGCACCGTTGTTGATCTCCAAGTGTTCCAGGCCGACCCAACCCGCAGCGCCGTTGAAGTAAATAGAAAGCCACTTGGCCTTGCCAAGCAGGGAAAACATATGCTCATCGATATCCGGGCTTAGCAAGAATGTAAACTCTTCGTTAGATTGGCGTGTCACCTCGCCAAGCAAGTTAAAGAAGTAGCTCTCGGAACTCTCGCGTATGCCAACCCCGCGCACAAATCGACGCCACTCTATATTATCCTCTTCGAACTCGTAGCGGATGTGTGCAGCGATAGTTGGTCTATCTTGTGGATCCAAGGCTGGGGTAAACGTTATTTCTACTGTATATTGGCCCGGCGTTGCCCGGGCCATAAGAACTGGACCTTTAGGGCTAATCTTGTCATACCAGGCAACTGCAAACGCCTTAGGATAGTGGGCGTTTCGCTTGCCGAGCGGAGGAACTATCGTCTCGCTGAAAAACCACCTATGATCCATTTCGGTGGGCAGCTCGCCGAGGGTGCCCATCTGATGATAGACGACATGTTGATTCGGAGGGAGCTCGATCTCCAGGCCGCCCTCCGGGCCGGTCTGCCTCGTCAGAGGCTCAGCGGAACTGGGGCTCTCAGCGATTTGCTTGGCGGGCGCAGCGTTGGCGCGGATGCGCGCGAGCACGACCATTTCCTTAAGGCGTTCAGACGCGGCGTCGCTAATCTCAAGGTTCTCCAACGTGACCGCTCCGTGGCGACGCTCGATTAGCTCAACTGCAAACCACTTGGATCGAGTCAGCACATCTAAGGTATGGCTTGACGCCTGCAGATCGGCGACAAATACGAACTTATCGCTGCCGCGATTCTCGATATCGCCCGTCAGCGCGTAGGGGAAGCTTTCCGATATCTCCCGCGCGCTTACACCTCGGAGAAGCTGTCGACGTTCCATGTCGTAGTCGTCGTATTCAAGCTCTACTGTTATCACAAGCGGCTGCACCTCAGACGTGGAAAAGTGGACGGTAATTTTGCGGTCCGGCAATGTTGCTCGTGCTATGAGGATCGTTCCATTTGTAATGCTTTTCTCGTGCCACTTGACGGCGCCGCTTTTTGCCGAACTGCCGCTCTTGCCGAACGGAGGGAATGGAGTCTCCGTCGCCAGCCATCCCTGGCCTAAGGCGGTCGGCAGCGTGGCGGCCTTATTGTAATTTCTTACGACGACATCGGCATCCGGGTTTGGCGGGAGCTCAATGCCGAGGGGTCCCTCGGTTCTGGCCGCTTGCTCCCCGGGGGAAGGAGGATCGGTAAGCCCAGAAGCCTGCGCCGCGGGGACGGCCCCATTTCGCTGCGGATCCGGGATTGTCCGAACGTCGGCGGTATCCGCGCTGGCCGTGTGTTGCGACCCGCTCTCCGATTCCGGAACAGTTGCAGACGGCGCCGCGGCCAACCCTGTATCCTCACCAACACGATCAAGGCTTCCTCCCAACCCGATCGGCGCGGCCGCCGCATCCTGCTCGGAATATGCGGTAGGCGCGGTAATGACGGTGTCGGAGCTCTCAGTCCCGGCTTCGGCTCGCGGCACCGCAGAAGGTGCATCGGCCGGACGGATCACCGCAGGGTTCGGATCGCCCGCCACGCTCAGGAAGAACGCGGCGATCGTGGTCAAGCCGGATACCAGGGCCACTACGGCTGCAACCTTCGCCCAAACAGGTGCAGCCCTGCGCCACCATGTCTTCGCGGCTTCGGCTTCGCGATCGAGGTGTTCGATCCTGCGTTGGGCTACAGAACCGAACTGCCCCTTGGTGCCGAAGCGGTCGAGGTATTCCTCAAAATCGCGCCGGTCACGGCTCGACGAGATGACCAGGAAGAACTCGGCTTCCGAAACCTTGTGCTCCAACGCAGATTGGGCTTCGTCGGCGGTCCGTGACTGTTCAGACGCCGTGACGCCCTTCAGCGCCAGGGCTTCGGCAATCTCCTCAAAGAAGGCCGCACGGTCATTGCCGAGGCGTGCGGCATGGATCTGAGCAAAAGCGGCAGGAATCTCGGCAAAAGGCAGGTCACCGATGACCGTGTTTATCAGCGTGCCTTTCTCCAGCGCAATTGCCGCCTCGGCCTTGACCCACTCCGATTGCACAGAGAGGCGCGACCAGAGTGCCACCACCGCTTTGGCCCGCCGGACTTCATCCTGAACGACAGTCGCGAAGTTTTCGCCGGCGAGGAGTGCGGCATCCCACCAGACGTTGAACCCACGGGTGGTGAGGAATTCTGCCAGTTCCTGCGCAACAGGGCGGTCTTCTCTCTTGTAGGAGAGAAACACGTCTGAGTTCGATGCCCGCGCATTGCTCATGGATCGAGGATAGCGCAAATCTCGATGGGAGAGACGTCCGGCCGCCGTGGTGACGCCATGAACCAGCTCTCTCCCTTTGTGGAGGCATCGTTAGTGCGGCGCCTCCCTCTTTTGTAGCCCAAGCCGGTCGGGGGCGGAAGCAAAGGGCAGGGGCCAGGTTCTCCCTCGCAGGCCCGCGCGGGATTGCGGCCGGGGAAAGGCCAGAGGCGTCGCCGGGCGCGCGTCGAGTCGCTTGCAAGCCAGGTTCTCCCGGGCGCCTGTGGCCTGTAAGCTCCAGCGATGCCGCCCGAATGCGGCGCTTTGTTCCCGGAGGCTCGATGGCCGGCGACCAACTCGATCTTGCGTTTTGACCGCCGTCCAGGCGTCCGCCCCTCCTTCCAAAGCAGGGCTCGGCCTCGCCCTGACGGCCTTTTCGGCCGCGACCTTCGGCTTCGGCACGACCTTCGCCCGCCTCGCCTATGACGGCGGCAGCGACCCGCTGACCATCGTGCTGCTGCGGACTGCCGTGTTCGTCATCGCCGTGGGTGTCGGCATGGCGCTGCTTCGCCGCCTGGCCCGGCTCGGCCGCCGCCCTCTCGTCGCGACCTTGTGGATGGCGGTGACGCTGGCCGTGGTGGCGCTCGGCTACCAGGGCTCGGTCGCCTACATCCCGGTGGGTCTCGCCGCCCTCGTCTTTTATTCTTTCCCGCTGATGGTCGGCCTTATCGCAGTGGCGGCGGGAAGAGACCGCCTGACCGCTCCAAAAGCGCTGGCCCTTCTGACCGCGTTCGTCGGCCTGGGCCTCGCTCTCGGCCCCGGCTCGGGTCTTCTCGACTGGCGGGGCATCGCGCTGGCGCTCCTCGCCGCGGTCGGCATGGCGCTCACCATGACCTTCGGCGGCGAGGCGACGCGCGGCGAGGACGCGCTCCTGATGAGCCTCTATACCAATTTCTGGATGCTGATCGCCCTTGCGCTGGTTGCCGCATTCGCCGGCAGCATCGCCCTTCCGGTCACCGGCCTGGGAATGATCGGCGCGGCAGGGGTCTGCCTAAGCTACATCGCCGCCTATTGCTGCTGGTACCTTGCCTTGAGCCTCATCAGCCCGGTCAGGCTCGCCGGCCTCTTCAACATCGAGCCGCTGGTGACGCTCGTTGCGGCGTGGCTGGTGCTCGGCGAGCGGCTATCGGCGCTGCAGATCGTCGGCGCAGTTTTGGTGCTCGCATCGATCCTCGGCATGACGCTTTACGGCTCGACGGAGCGGCGGGACCATCGCCGACGCTCCACGTAACATGTTTTGAAACAGAAAACCGTTTCCACGGTAGAAGCTCACAACGCAGCCCTTACAAGTGCAAAATGGTGCACCCGACCTGGCTCTGAACGTTTTGGAGCAATAACCCGGGCACGCTGTGATTCGGCGCTGGCCTCCCAAATTCCTCAGGCAGGACCACGTCGATAGAGGTCCGAACGTTCCTCATTCAACTGAACGGAGCACGGTCCACCTTGGCAGCCCAAATGGGGGTTTCCACGCCTTTGGTCGCATAGAAACGGTCGAGCCGGCGTCTCGTCTCATCACCCCTCGTGAGACCCAGAAATGCGGACGCATTGAGGCCGAAGAACCGATCTGCCAGTTTGCCATCTGAAATCGTCAGATCATTGTTCAAGTCATCAAATATTTTGACAAAGCGATCTAAGAATGCTGCATAGGGTGCACTCTCAACCATCAGCATCTCCCAGTCGCTCCCGTACATGAGGCGATGTGACAGTGCTGCGTTACCCTTGTTGCTCGTCGCCGCATACAGGCCCCGAAGCCTCGTCTTCACTTGCTCGGGTGCAGTTAGCGTTTCAGCGAAATAGGCCGAGTCCGCGTAAGCATATGCACCTGGAGTCCCCGGTTGATTTGTCATCAATCTGGCGTAATTCTCGGCCCGCCCCTTGCCAGCACCCGAGTAAACATCCGTGTCGCCAAAGTGTCCAAAACTAACCCGCAGACCAGGAAAGCTCCGAAACGCTAAGTCCCAATATTTCCAATCTGCCAGTTCCTCAAACTCTTCGCTCGGTCCGTTCGAAACGCTGGTATGAGCCATGATAGGGATTGAGTTCGCCAGGCACCAACCGTACATCCGGGCGAGGGATCGATCCAGCCCCTCACCGAGATCTGGAGTTTTCAAGCTCTGCGGCAGCCAGCTTGCCTTTTCCCAGAATACAGGATTTCCTTTTTAAATCGTGGCATTTCCCAATGGCGCAAAGCCCATGGTCGGGTAGAGCTTAACGCCGATGAAGCCGTGTGTTTGGATTGCCTCTTGGACTAGTTCTAAAGGAGACGAGGCATATAAACCCTTGTCGTATGCCACTTCCTTGAACGGATCATAGGCTGCAAAGCAATGGACCCGTCCGCCGGTCAGGACCGAGATTCGACCCATGACTTCGTTCTGGCGAGGCAATGACGTGGGAGTGGCGTCACCCCCGGCGAGCGGCCAGTCGTAATCAACAAGGTGGCACACCAGCATATCGACTTTGCGCGAACTGTTACGGGCATAAGTGTCAAAATAGTCGAACGTAGTTACGTATCGATACTGGAACATCTGGAGTACGAAAGAAATGGCGCTCTGGATTTCGATGGCATCGGCGTGAGCCTCGGCCAAAAGTTCATCTCTTCGTTGCCGGTACTCTTCTGCAGACTCGGGAATCGAAAGGATTTGCCTGACGATGGCATCGTCTGGTGACCGGACACGCGCCGCTGCTGGCGCTTGCTGTCGCTCTACGGCAAGCCTGTACTCCGGAACAGCCAAAAGCGCTGCGATCAGTTGGCTTCGGCCGTTCTCGTGAGCTTCCTGGCGGTCGCGAGCGAGCAACACATTAAAACGTGCATTGTCGCAATCCCGAACTGCCCGTTCGATCGCTGCGAGCTTCCGGAGTTCTCGCGAACCATCCGGAGCAGTAGACCATCCGAGCTTCTCCAAGATCGGACCTAGCCGCTCGTATTTGTCCTTGAACTGTGGATCCCTGCTTAGTACTCGCTCGAAGAAAGCACGAACCTGCAGGTCAGAGGCGTTAAAGACGTGGACGTGCGAGTCGATCGTCAGCGCAGAAGTTGGGTCGCTAATTTCAGGATCGTGATAGCATCGTGGCTTGAGCGGCCTCCTCAGGATGCCGCATGCAGAAGAAGATAGGCCTAAGGCGGCGGCACCCGCCATAAGCGAACGACGATCGATAAGTTTCGAGGGAAAATCGTTCATCTACGCTCCTGCCTTGCGACGCATGCTGCATAGACATAGGGCGGTTGTCCATGCTGAATTGGCAACCGATGGTGCACGATGCATCCGGCGAACCTGGGCAGGATGTGCCTAGCGGCGCCAAGGCCTTCCTTCAACCGCAGCGCCGGTCGCCGGAAGGGAAGCAGGATCATACAAATCTGGTCGGCGAGCACCAGCCTGGCCCTTGCAGCACAGGGATCGGCCCTGGAGTTCATCGGGCTCGATGTCTCCTATGAATATCTGCCTCATTCTCGAGTGCAAATTGGTGCAAGAGCGAAATGGGTCTGCCGGCTTCAGCTAGTTAAACCCGGAAAAATGGTACAGCCGGTAGGCCTCGAACCTACGACCTTCGGATCCACAATCCGACGCTCTAACCAACTGAGCTACGGCTGCACGGGCGCCTCTTGCGGCGCGGCGAGACGGTAGTCACTCGGCGACGCTTTTTCAAGCGCGGCGGCCAAGCTGTCGCGCGGCGGCGGCGATCGCGTGGCGGGCTACCAGGCGCAGATCTGGGTAGTCGTCGCGTCGTTCACCCAGCAGGCCGGGTCGCTCTCGCTGCGGAAAAATTTTCCCGGCAGAGAGACGTTGCCGTCGCCGAAATCGGCGTAGCCGGAGGCGACGCCCGGCCCGTCCATGATCAGGCTGAAGGTGGGCTTGCCGGGCGCCGAGATCTCAAAGCTGCCGTCCGAATCGGTGGCGGTGAACTCGCAATCGTATTCGCCGTCGTCGGTGGTCAGGCACCAGGCCGATTTGGCAGAAGCCGCGCCCGGCAGGAAAGACAGCGTCAGGATCAGGGCAAGGAGAGCTCGCGTCGGCATGGCGGAACCTCAAAACGCGGGCTCAGTAAGCCTGGGCCGGGAAGAGCGTCAAGCTCACGACGGCCGCGTCTCGGCAAAGCTCGGCACCGCGGCGTCGAACTTTTGAAGCCAGGCGACGAGGCGCGGGTGGCTTTCCCGCCACGTTCCCTCGAAGCGGAGATCGAGATAGCCGAGCGCGCAGGCGACGGCGATCCGGCCGACGTCCGGCGCGGCGGCGAGCGCCGGCGGATCGGCCTCCAGCACCGCGAGCGCACGTTCCACCTTGCCGGCCTGGTGGTCCATCCAGGGCCGGTGCTGCACCTCGGCGGCGCGCCAGCGCTTTTCGTAGACCTGCAGGAGCGCGGCATCCATGATGCCGTCGGCGAGCGCCTGCAAGGTAAGCGCGGGGAAGCGCGCCGGCCCCGCCGGGATGACGATGCCGCCGCCGGCCTCGGCATCGAAAAATTCGACGATGACGCGGGAGTCGAACAACGTCGCGCCGTTCTCCAGGATCAGCGCCGGGATTTTGCCAAGCGGGTTCTGCCGGCGGATGGAATCGGCGGGATCGGTCGTGTCGGTGCCCTCGACGGCGATCCTGTCCGAAAACCCGCAGAGCGCCGCGGCGATCCGCACCTTTCGGCCGAAGGGCGACGCCGGCGCCGATTTCAGAACCCACATGCGATTGTGCTCCTGCTCGACCTAGTACCCGCTTTGGCAAGAACCTGCCTCGGCGCCTGGTTCCTCCTCCGTCGCGGAGCGACGGGGGAGGGGGACCATGCGCAGCATGGTGGAGGGGGCAGGTTCAAGCGCGGCGCCCGGCGCCTCGCCCCCTCCACCGCCTTCGGCGGTCCCCCTCCCCCGCTTCGCGGGTGAGGAACCGATCACCGGCACCGCTGTGCCAATTTAACTGCGATTCCCGGCCCTAGTTGAACCAGACGGCGTAGCGGAAGAAATCGCCGCCAAAGACCTGCATGACGCGTCGCCACGTGTCGCTGTCGGTCAGCTCGCCGTCTTCCAGATAAGGGAGGGCGGCGGAGCCCTGGATGAGGAGGACGAGGTCGAAGGTGGTCGGCTCGAGGAACAGCCGGCGGAGGTTGATGCCCTGCTCGAACCGCCAGTGCGGCAGCAGCTTTGTGCCCTGCAGGAGCGCCTCGAACTCGTCGAGGAACAGCATCCAGCCGGCGATCTGCTCGTGCGTGACTTCCAGGCCGGGCAGCGCGCCGGACTGGCGCGGGCTGGGGATCCATTCGTTGCGGTTGTCGGTCTCCGCGAGGATGCGGCGCCAGTTCTCGCGGCTGAGCGGCGGCATCTTTTGCAGATGCGCCAGCACGCTCGCCATCCGCTCCGGCGCCACGACCGGCCAGTGGTTGAGGTGCAGGAAGGCGACAAGGTCGGCGGCGCCGGCGAGCCAGGCCGCCTCGCCCCATTCCTCCGGCGGGCGCCGCGCCCAGTTGTTCAAGGCGGCGCTCGGCAGGCCGGAATCGGGGAACACGCCGTGAAAAGTGGCGTCGAAGGCGGGCCGCCAGTCATGCGCCAGCGGAAACTCGGCGATCGCCATGAGGACATGGCAATAGGCCTGCAGCCACGGCACGTCGCTTCCGTCGAAATCGACGCGGAGTTCTGCGGCCGCCTGCTCGTCGAGCCACGGCAGCCCGGCGACCTCCTGGAACACCCGCCAGAGCGTCTCCTCGTCGGACGCCGTTCCGTCGCCGTTCAGATCGAGGCGGACCAGGCCGATGTCGAGGGGCAGGTCCACCGCTTCGCGGTCGAAAGCGGCAAGCGTAGCCTCGGCCTTTTGCAGGTCCTCGACGAAGGCGGCCAGCAAGGCGCCGAACGCCTCATAGGTCAGCGGATCGGGGCGGGGATTCAGCGGGACCGGCAGCCGCAGGATGGGCAGGCCGACCATGCCGGTGACGGAGGCCTCGCCGTGCAGGCCGTAGCGGTGCAGCCCCTGGCCGAGATGCTCGACGGCCTGCAGGAACTCTGCGGCGCCGAGGGCGAAGCGGGCCGTTCCGTCGTCGGGCGCTTGGGCGAGGCGCGCCGCGGCAGCCGCGGCCGCGTCGGCGGTGCGGCCGGCATAGAAGTGCGCCTGGACCTCCTCGACCAGTTGCGATTGCGCGACCGCCCGGCCGCTCGGCAGCGTCGCGAGAACAGCGGCAAGGAGCACGCCGCGGGCAATTCTCACCGTCATGGTCAAAGCTCCATCCGCGTTGCCCGGGCTAATGGCGAGTCGGAAAATCGCCCGGCCCTAGCGGACCGTCCGGCAGGCCTCGTCGTGGACGTGCCAGGGGTCGAGGCCGAGCACGCAGAAATCCACGTAATTGCCCATCGAGGCGAAGCCGACGCCGTATTCGATGGCGTAATAGACCGGGCGGACGCTGCCGTTCGACAAAAAACCGTCGGCGGCGCAATAATCGCGCTTGACCAGGCCGGGCTCGAAATAGGGGTGGTCGCCGGGGCGCGCGTTCTCCAGCGACGCCATGACGATGCCGCGGTGCCAGGTGTTGCGCTCCGCCCAGGCGAAGCGGTCGACGATGCGGGAAAGCACGTGCGGATCGGCGCAGGGGTTGTCGATCTGGATGGGCCGCTGGATGACGATGGTTCCGGGGAGATCGGCCGCCTCGGCGGCCCCCGCCGCCAACAATGCCGCCAGCGCGGCGAGTACCCGACGCAACATACGCACCTCCATCACGCCGGCGAACATGCGCCGCAGCGGGCCGGGAATCAAGAAGCTCCGAGATGCTGCCGGCCAGCCGGATCTTATCCGCGTGGAGGCATTAAGCCCGACCACACTGCAGTTCGCGATTGTGGAACCCCGCCCTCTTTGGTTGCGTTAATATTTGCACTTTTGTATGACCAACAGTAGAAATGGGAGGATGGGATGCGCCAGAAAGCGTTATGCGTTCTTTTCGCGCTCGTCGGCTTCGAGCCGCTGCACGCTCAAACCATCACGAAGGAGCAACTAGAAAAATTCCAAGCGTACAAAGTGCCCGAATTCTGTCGGGTCATCGAATTTGAGAAAGCGGAAATCGTAGGAGGAGTCATAAGCGACACCTGGTTTGCCGTGGTCTCAGGGAACAAGCCGTGGGAGGGGATGCGAGTGGACTTGGTGCCGCTGGTCTACATTGGGGACAAGCCTGACTACTGGGGCATTGAGGTGGTCGGCTGCCTCAGTGGCATCAACCTACCGAAAGTCACCGCCTACACTGTGGAGCTTCTGCTTACCGACGATGTTATCGGGAACAAGGGACTACAAATTATCGGCGCGAATGACAAGTCCGAAGAACTCGACGTGCCGGGTCGGTAACGGCAGCGTTGAATGCGTGCAAATCGATAAAGCCCGGCAAATTGGGCTGACGTGAAATGTCCAGCCAAGTGACGTCCCGGCGCGCCCGGGACGTTACGTTTTTGTCGCTCAGCCGGATAGCGGATAAAACCCTGCAAGACCATCCGCCTCACGACTAAATCGAGCACTTGTGAGGCCTTGAACCCCGACAAACAGCGGTCCGGCGGTCGCGGGCTTGCCAAATCCGTTCCCGCCTGAGAGCATCGCCGTCCGGCTCCGCTGCGGGGCACGTTCGGACCTTTCAGGTGCGGCTCCGGGCCCCGCCTGAAGGCTTGGCTGGCATGTCGCTCCCGCGGGGCCGCAATGGGATCGCGCTCGACGATCGCTTCGGCAGGGAGAAGACATGACCGACAATGGACGCAAGACGGGCCCCCGGTGCATCGCCATCGTCGGGCCCTTCGCCAGCGGCAAGACCAGCCTTCTCGAAGAGATCCTTGCCCGCACCGGGACGATCGAGAAGCCCGGCGCGGTGGCGAACGGCACGACGATCGGCGATTGGTCGGCGGAGGCCCGCGCGCATGCGATGAGCGTTGAGCTGAACGTCGCCGAAACCAGCTTCATGGGCGACAGCTACACGTTCCTGGACTGCCCGGGATCGGTGGAGTTCAACTACGAAAGCGAGCCGGTCTCGTCGGCCATCGACGCGGCGATCGTGGTGGCGGAGCCCGACGAGAAGAAGATCCCCGCCCTGCAGGTGGTGCTCCGTTCGCTGCAGGAGCGAAAAATCCCGCATTTCCTGTTTCTTAACAAGATCGACAAGGCGTCGATGGGCGTGCGCGAAGCGCTGAACCTGCTGCAGCCCGCTTCCGACGTGCCGCTGGTGCTCCGCCAGATCCCTATCATGAAGGGCGAATCGCCGGTCGGCTTCATCGACCTCGCCCTCGATCGCGCCTTCGTCTACCGCCAGCACGCCGAGAGCGAGGTGGTGCCGCTCGACGACAGCGAGCGGTCGCGCCGCGACGAGGCGCGCTTCTCGATGCTGGAGCGGCTCGCCGACCATGACGACGCGTTGATGGAGCAGTTGCTGGAAGACGTGCAGCCGCCGCGCGACACGGTGTTCGCCGACCTCGCGGCGGAGCTCCGCGCCGGCCTCATCGTGCCGGTCTTCATCGGCTCGGCTCTCAACGGCAACGGCATCATGCGGCTCCTCAAGGCGCTCCGCCACGAGGCGCCGAACATCGAGGATACGCGGCAGCGGCTTGGCCTTGCCGACAGCGGCCAGACGCTCCTGCAGGTGATCAAGACGATCCACACCAGCCATGCCGGAAAGCTGTCGCTCGCCCGCGTGCTCGGCGGGCGCGTCGACGACGCGATGGAGCTGCAGACGCCGCGCGGCGAGACCGCAAAGGTGTCGGGCATCTACCGCATGGTCGGCCAGAAATCGGCGAAGCGCGGCGCCGCGACGGCGGGCGAGACGGTGGCGCTCGGCAAGCTCGATCCGGTGCGCACCGGCGACACGCTCGGCGCCAAGGGCGCCAAGATCGCGCCGGTCGCCAGTCCCGAGGCCCCGCAGGCCGTGCTGCGGCTGGTGGTGACCCCTACCGAGCGGAAGGACGAAGTAAAGCTCTCCTCGGCGCTGAACCGCATGGTGGAGGAGGACCCGTCGCTGACGGTGACGCATCGGCAGGAAACTGGCGAGACGGTGCTCGGCGGCCAGGGCGAGATGCATCTTCGCGTCGCGGTGGAGCGGCTCACCGGCAAATACGGGCTGAAGCTGGAGACCAAGCGGGCGCTGGTGCCCTACCGCGAGACGATCCGCGGCTCGGTGACCAAGCGCGGCCGCCACAAGAAGCAAAGCGGCGGGCACGGCCAGTTCGGCAACGTGGTCATCGAGGTCCGGCCGATGCCGCGCGGCGAGGGCTTTGCCTTCACCGACAAGATCACCGGCGGCGTCGTGCCGCGGAACTACATACCGGCCGTGGAGACCGGCGTGCGCGAGGCGCTCGCCCACGGTCCGCTCGGCGGCTTTCCGCTGGTCGACATCGGCGTCACCCTGATCGACGGCTCCTACCACACCGTCGATTCCTCCGAGCAGGCGTTCAAGATGGCGGGCATTCTGGCGATGCGCGAGGCGCTGCCGGAAGCCAGGCCGGTGCTTCTGGAGCCTATCCAGAAGGTGAGGGTGGCCGTGCCGAGCGAATATACCGCGAAGGTGAACGCCATCGTCTCCGGACGGCGCGGCCAGCTCATGGGTTTTGATGCCCGGCCCGGCTGGCATGGCTGGGACGTCGTCGAGGCGGTGATCCCGGAAGCGGAGATCGCCGACCTGATCATCGAGCTCCGCTCCGCCACCGCCGGCGTCGGAACGTTCACGGCCGAATTCGATCACATGGCGGAGGTGACGGGGCGGCTCGCCGACGACGTGCTGGCGCAGGCGGGCAAGCAGGCGGCTTGAGAGCAGAGCCGGGGCCCTGCGTCCCGGGTTGAGAGGGGTGAGGTGAAGTACGAGAGGGGATCGGTGCGCGGTTAGCGCTTCCGGTATTTGCCGACCCCGTAGGCTTTTGCGCTGCGATCCGGCACGTGCTTGCCTGACGCTTTTGCCACGAAGGTCCGCCATGGCGGAGTCGGTTGGATCACGACCGGAGGGCGGCTCGCAGCGTGCGGCCGGTAAACGTTTGCCTGAGCATTTGGACTTGGCGCGTCCGGTTGCTTCGGCGCAGCTGCCCCGCCGGGCCGCCGCGCGCTCGTTTTCACCCAAAGCACCTCGATTGCGTTGCCGCCAGTGCGCCTCAGAACGTAATCATGACCCTGAAGCAGGCGCGCCAGGACCTGGGGCAGCGGACCTTCGAAGGTTCCGCTCACTGGCCGGGCAAGGTCATCGAGCTTCCGATAGCTCAGATCGACCGTAGTGCTGAGGGCATCGAGAACCTCGGCAAGCGTCGAATTGTCGGCCGTGACCTGGAGGCCGTCAATTCCGCCGATGATCACCACATCCGCGGAAGCTGCGTGCAGATTGCCGGAAACGAGCAGCATCGCGGCAAGGTAAGCTGTGCGGCAGGGTGCTCGCCGGGCAAGGGAATGCAGGACGCGTGTTTGCACAATCCGCCCCACGCTGGGTGTACGCGTAGTCAGACGTACAGCTTGTACCAAGAAATAGCCACTCCATAATCACACCTGCAGTGCTCCGCCAACTCGGCCGCGCTGCGTCCGAGCTTGCCGCGACCAGCCCTCTTCGCCTTGAAGAACCGTGATATCTTTGCCGCCCCATACGAATTGCCGCAGGGGTGGTCGGCGTTCCACGTGGTCTCTTGATGTGGCTGGCGGAGTATGCGATTTGATAGGGTGAGGCCGTACATAAGGGAGGGTGGCATGAAAAGATTATCTGGGTTGAGTGCGCTTTTGATCCTTGGCGCGTCGCTGCCGGCGCTTGCCGCGGTGGGAACCGGCTACACGCTGTTCGGCACGGCGGCCTATGTGTCGCCGGGGCACAATTCCAACCGGGCGGTGAAAATCGAAGCCGATGTGCCGAGCGAATTCGGCGGAATCGACTTCGGCGTGGACGATGATATCACGGTCGCTGACCTCAACTCGCTGGGCACCGACTACTTCTTCCCGGCGGGGTCGACCTGCGGCGGCGGGTCACCGCGGTTCCAGATCAATGTCGACCACGACGACGACCCGAGCACGCCTTCCAAGAACATCTTCGTCTACATCGAGCCGTATCCGGTGAACACCGGATGTCCGTCGGAAACCTGGACCAACACTGGTAATTTGATCGAGCCGACGGACTTCGTCGATGCGTCGCAGATCATTCCCGGTGGGCAGATCATGACATGGGCTGCAGTCGAGGCGGCGCTGGGTGAGCTTACCGTCACGGGAATCCAGCTGGTCAGCGACACGTTCGGTGCGCCGCGGACGGTCATCGTCGACAACACCGACGTCGACGGAGAGATTTTCACCTACGAGTTCGACAGCAAGGAAGACTGCAAGAAGGGCGGTTGGCAGGACTTCACCTTCGCACCTGGTCCGTTCAAGAACCAGGGCCAGTGCGTCAGCCATTTCGCCAAGCAGAAATAACGACTGTTCCTGACTGCTGATCGCTTCAGCAGAGCTGCCGAGAATGCCGGCGACCGTGAAATCGCGGTCGCCGGCTTGTTTTTAGAAAGCTGGTCTGCAGCTGCGGCCGTGCTCGTCGCCGCGCATCCCGCCGCTGTAATCGCCACGCCGCGCGGCTGACGGCAAGTTGATGCGTCCGGAGCATCGATGTGAAAACCCCTAGGCATGGTCCTGCCGTATAAGATCGAGGCAGGAGGGCCGTGCCATGTCCCGCTCCGCTCCATCCCAGGCGCGAACATATTTCTACCGCCACTCCATCGTGGTGCGGGTGACGCACTGGGTCAACGTGCTCTGCATGGCGGTGCTGCTGTTCAGCGGTCTGCAGATCTTCAACGCGCATCCGGCGCTCTATTGGGGCGAGATCTCCACCTTCGACGACCCGCTGCTCGCCATGCGCGCCGAGCGCCGGAGCAACGGCACGCCGATCGGCGTCACCGAGATTTTCGACAAAGAGTTCGAGACGACCGGCTATCTCGGCTTCTCCCGGACGGGCCCGGGGCGGTGGGCGCAGCGCGGCTTCCCGACCTGGCTCACGCTGCCGAGCTACCAGGACCTCGCCACCGGCCGCCGCTGGCATTTCTTCTTCGCCTGGGTGTTCGTCATCAACGGCCTCGTCTATGTTGGCTACTCGCTGGCGAGCGGCCATTGGCGGCAGCTCGTGCCGACGGGCCCGCAGCTTCGCCATATCGGCGGCTCGATCCGCGAGCATCTCCTCCTCCGCTTTCCGAAGGGGGAGGAGGCTAAGAGCTACAACGTCCTGCAGAAGCTCGCCTATTTCGGGGTGGTCGCGGTGCTCGTGCCGGTGCTCATCCTCGCCGGGCTCACCATGTCGCCGGCGATGGATGCCGCCTTCCCATGGCTTCTCGATCTTTTCGGCGGCCGGCAATCGGCGCGCACCGTTCATTTCATCGCCGCGGCACTCATCCTCATCTTCGTCTTCGTGCATGTCGCGATGGTGCTGCTCTCCGGCGTCTGGAACAACATGCGCTCGATGATCACAGGCAGATACCGGGTGGCCGTGGAGGGCTCGCATGCGGCGGAATGAGAGAACCAGCCGGCGGAATTTTTTGCGCGGCGCCGGTGTCGCGGCAGGATCGCTGCTGCTCGGCGGCTGCGACCGGCTTTCGCGGGCGCCGTGGTTCCGGCGGATCCTGGCGAGCGGCGAGGATCTGACTCTCGCGGTGCAGCGCGCGCTGCTGTCGCCTGACGACCTGGCGCGCGAATACACCGAAGCCGACCTCTCGCCGAAATTCCGCGCCAATGGCAGCACGGCGCCGGACGACCCCGCCTACCAGGCCATGGCAGCGAAAGATTTCGCCGACTGGCGGCTGAAGGTCGGCGGCCTCGTCGAGCGGCCGCAGGAATTCTCGCTCGCCGAGCTGCGCGAAAAGCCCGCGCGCACCCAGATCACCCGGCACGATTGCGTCGAGGGCTGGAGCTGCATCGGCAAATGGACGGGCGTGCCGCTCGCCGCGCTTCTCAATGAGACCGGCCTGAAGCCGGAGGCGCGCTACATCGTCTTCTCCTGCGCCGACGATCTGGAGCGCACCCTCGACGGCTCCGGCAAATATTACGAGAGCATCGGCCTGGAGGACGCCTTCCACCCGCAGACGATCCTCGCCTACGAGATGAACGGCAAGACCTTGCCGATCCCGCACGGCGCGCCGCTTCGGCTCCGGGTCGAGCGTCAGCTCGGCTACAAGATGGCCAAATACGTCATGCGCATCGACGCGGTGGAGAGCTTTGCCGCCTATGGGGGCGGGCAGGGCGGTTTTTGGGAGGACCGCGGCTACGAATGGTACGCGGGGATCTGACGAGGTAGCGGTCAGAACCTGATGATGGTGTCACTGTAGGCGGCCACCTTTGCGTCGCGCGTGAGCAGGCGCAGCGGCTCCGCCAGGGCTTGCGCCACGAGAAGTCGGTCGAACGGATCGGCGTGAATATGCGGCAGCGATTCGACACCAACGGCGTGTTGAACCGTGACGTCGAGCAGGCGGTAACCGGATCCTCGGAAGTAGCCGACGGCCTGTTCCGCGGAAAGCGGCGGCGCGCTTCTTTTGCCCAGGGCTCGCTTGATTGCGATCTCCCAGACAGTGACCACAGAGACGAAGATTTCGTTGCCCGTATCCCGGAGGAGATCTTTGACAGCGGTAGGTAAGCGAGGCGAATAGGCAACCGCCCAGATGGCGACGTGCGTATCGAGAAGCAGCTTCACTCTTCGTCACCGTAGAACATCGCCGCGATCTCCTCGTCATCCGCGTTGAAGTGCTCCAGCGACATCGGCGGATACAGTCCATCGGCGATCCCGAGGCGCTTGCTTGTGTCGATTGGCTTTTGGATTGGAACCAGCCGGGCTGCCGGCTTGCCGTTCCGGGCAATGATGATCTCCGACTCCGCTCCGCTTTCGACGGCTTCGACGAGCCGCGAAAGACGGGTCTTTGCGTCGAGCATGTTGACGGTGAGCATCTCACAGCTCCTGACCAGGCTTAGCTAAGATAATCCGAGCAGCGCTGCTGGGCAAGCCCGCGACCAAGGTCAGTAGCTCCACCGCCTCGCATTGGCGATCAGGAAATCGCGGAACACCGTCACGCGGGCGGAGTCGCGGAGCTCCTCCGGATAGACGAAAAAGCAGTCGAAGCTCGGCACCTCATAATCGCCGAGCACCGTGACGAGGTCGGCATCCGGGCCGACGATGTAGTCCGGCAGCATGGCAATGCCGACACCCTTATCCACGGCGCGGCGGATCGCCACCACGTTGTTCACCGACAGAGCGGCGGAGCGCGGCTGACCCGGCTCGCGGCCGGCCGTGCAGAGCCAGTTCATGTCCTTCAAATAGCTCGGCGCGTTCTCGCCGAAGACGACGATGCGATGGTTGTCGATGTCGTCCACGCTTTGCGGCTGGCCGAAGCGCTTCAGATAGGCGGGCGACGCATAGACGTGGAAATGCACGGTGAAGAGTTTCCGCTGCACCAAGTCGGGCTGCGTCGGCGCGCGGAGCCGTATCGCCACGTCGGCCTGCCGCATGGCGACGTCGAGCTCGCTGTCGTCGAGGATGAGCTCCAGGTGGATGCCGGGATAGAGGTCGATGAACTCGTTGATCCGCGAAGTCAGCCAGGTCGAGCCGAGCCCGACGGTGGTGGTGACGCGCAGCACGCCGGTCGGCTGGCCGCGCAAATCGACGAGCTGCCCGCGCACCTCCTCCAGCTTCACCGCGATGTCCCGCGCCGCATGCATCAGCAGCTCGCCCTCCTCGGTGAGGATGAGGCCGCGCGCGTGGCGGTGGAAGAGCGGCGTGCCGAGCTCCTGCTCCAGCGCGCTCACCTGCCGGCTCACCGCCGACTGGCTCATCGTGAGGGTCTCGCCGGCGCGGGTGAACGAGCCCGCCTGCGCGGCGGCATGAAAGATCCTCAGCTTGTCCCAGTCCATCGCATGCCCCCTGGACCGGTCGATCGGTCCGGATTGCCTGTCGCGCGCCTATTCCGCGGCTTCGCGCGAGGCCTCCAGCCCGAAGAGGTATTTTTCCGCCTCCAGCGCCGCCATGCAGCCCTGGCCGGCCGCGGTGACGGCCTGGCGGAACACGTCGTCGGTGACGTCCCCCGCGGCATAGACGCCGGGCACGTTCGTCGCCGTGGAATCGGGCATCGTCCAGAGATAGCCGTTCGGCTTGGTCCGGAGCTGGTCCTTGAAAAGCTCCGAGGCGGGCGCGTGGCCGATGGCGATGAAGATGCCGTCCACTTCGATATCCGTTGTCGCGCCGGTGCGGACGTTCCTTAGCCGCGCGCCGGTAACCGCTGGGGGAAAGCCGCCCTTGCCGAGCACCTCGTCGAGCACATTGTCCCAGATCACCTCGACGTTCCGGCGGGCGAACAGCCGATCCTGGAGGATGCGTTCGGCGCGGAAATCGGATCGCCGGTGGATGATCGTCACTTTTGCGGCGAGGTGCGAAAGATAGAGCGCCTCCTCCACCGCGGTATTGCCGCCGCCGACCACCAGCACGGCCTTGCCCTTGAAGAAGAAGCCGTCGCAGGTGGCGCAGGCGGAGACGCCGAACCCTTTGAAGCGCTGCTCGGACGGCAGATCGAGCCAGCGCGCCTGCGCCCCGGTGCAGATGATGAGCACGTCGCAGGTCCATTCGTCGCCGCCGTCCAGCGCGATATGGAAAGGCCGGCGCGACACGTCGACCGCGACCGCAATGTCGTTGACGACGCGCGTGCCGACATGCTCGGCCTGGGCGCGCATCTGCTCCATCAGCCAGGGCCCCTGGATGGTCTCGGCGAAGCCGGGATAATTCTCCACGTCGGTGGTGATGGTGAGCTGACCGCCGGGCTGTACGCCGGCGATGAGCACCGGCTCGTTCAGCGCCCGCGCGGCATAGATCGCCGCGGTGTAGCCGGCCGGGCCGGAGCCGAGGATGAGCACCTTGGCGTGGTTGCGGGCCATGTTCCTGGCTCTCTAGCTCGCCTTACGGAAAGGATTGAGCTTCTTGATCGTGGTGGAGAGGCGGTGCCGGCCCTGCTCGCGCATTACGACCGACCAGTCGGTGACCCAGTTCATCTGGAGGACGCGGCGCTGGCCATAGAACGGCTCGTGCCCGTGCCAGGAGTTTTCGGATCGGCGGAAGATCAGCAGCGTGCCGCCATGCGGCGGCACTTCTTCCGCATAGTCGTTGAGGTCGGCCCCACCGCGCAGGATGCGAAGCCGGCCGCCGTCCTTGTCCCATTGCTCGTTCATGTAGAGGAGCACGGTCACGATCTTGGTCGTCGAATCGGTGTGGATCTTGCCGTCTTTGGCGCCGGATTCGCCGCGGACGGTGAACAAAGTCGGGAAAGACGTGAGGTCGACGCCGAGCTTCGCCTCGACGGCGCGGCGGAAATCCGGCCCGTTCAGCTCGTCGAGCAGCGCCTTGAAATGGCCCTTGACGGTCAGCTCCGGGAGCGGGTGCGAGCCTGGGCCTGGAACGGCGGGATAGTCGGCGATCACGTCGCGGAAACGCTCGGTCCGGATGAAATTCGGCACCACGAGGTAGTCGTAGGGGTCGCTGTTCAGGGGCGTGGCGTCGAGGGCGGCGATATCCAGATAGGCCATGATCCGTCCCAGGGATGAGCGGCGCCGGCGTTGCCGCCGGGCGATTTTGATGAAGTAGTGGATGTTCCCGCCGCCATCAAGGACGCCGGCGAGGGGCATCCGGCGGCCGCGGATGCCGCCGGAGCGTCAGTTCGGGACGGAGGTCAGCAGCACCAGCGGCGTGTCCACGGCGCCGACGATACGGACGGAGCCGCGTGAACGCAGATTTGCGACGGCCGCATGGGCGAGCGCGGCGGGTGCGAAGCTGCCGTCGCGGTTCGCCAGCGTTTCGGGGTCTTCGCCCGGCGCCGGACGGGGCTTTGGCAGCAGGGCGATCGGCGCAGACGGGACGGGGTCGGCTGCGACATAGGCCGCCGTGACGGAGATGCCGACGGAGCTCCTGCAGGTGCACGCCTTGTCGAGGGTGGAAAGATGGCGGAACGCCGTCGGCAGGCTCGTATAAAGCGTGCCGTCGAGCGACAGCATCTCCGCCGGGCCTTCGCCGGACTGGGCGTGGTAATAGAGCTCCGCGTCGCCGGCCGGGCACATCTGCCGGCACGTCGCCTGGTCGGCGGCAAAATGCTCGCGCGTCGTTGAATAGCTGATCGGAAAATAGTAGCCGTCGCAGCTCCTGACGCAGAGCGTGCGGTAGGTCCCGCTGGCCGGCCGGGCTGCCCAACCGCTTTCCCGCCGCAGCGACGCGCGCACGCGCGCCGGCTGCAGCCTGGCGACGCGCGCCTGTCGCGGCGCCGCCGCGATGCGCCGGCCGGACCGGCAGCCGCGGTCGATCAGGAGATTGTGGATAGGGGACGTGTCGCGGCTCGATGCCTGGAGCTGCATCATCCGCATTTCCAGCGCGCGGCAGGTATCCGCTCGCGCCGGTCCGCCGCCGGCCAGTGCGGCCGTTCCGGCAAGTGCCGCCAGGACCAGTCCGATTCGCATGAACCGTTTAATCGGATTGTTCGGCCAAAGGTTCCGATCGTCGGCTCCGCTGTCGTCTCATGGTTGAATTTTGCGGTACTCGGCAATTCGGTCCTGCCGCGCCGCAGCGGCGCCGAACGATCTCGAACCCATGCGCCGAAGCCACATTGGCGCGGCAAATGGCGGCCGCGGTCCCCCGCGGGCTCGCCGGGCTGGACAGGCAGGAGCCGCTCTCTTACAGGAGAATTTCGGCTCCCGACGTACATCCGACGCAAAGCCTCGGAATAGCTGAGGCTCGGCGGAACGACTGGAGTGGCAAGGTCCGGAAATGCGCAGTCGAACGGAAGACATCAAGGCGAGCCTGCGCCATTCCGTGCGCTCGGCGGAGGCGCATGCCACGCCTTATCGCCATTGGTTCGTCCACAAGGTCTTTCCCGAACCGGTCTACAAGGTGCTGAAGGACATGCCGTTTCCCATCGCCGACCTCGGCGGGGTCTCCGGCACGCGTGAGGTGCACAACGCCGACCGGGTCTATTTCTCCGGACGGAACCTCGACGACTTCGAGAATTGCCGTGCCGCGGCGGAAGCTTTTCAGGACGCCGAGACTGTGCGGCTGTTCAGTAACGCCTTCGGGAGCAACCTCCACAACACCTTCGTCCGCATCGAATACGCCCAGGATACCGACGGATTCTGGCTGAAGCCGCATACCGACATCGGCGTCAAGATGTTCACCATGCTGATCTATATGTCCGACGATCCCGCGCATGCCGATCTCGGCACCGACATCTATGCCGACGAGAACACCCCCGTCGGCCGCTCGCCCTTCGAGCCGAACAGCGCCATGATCTTCGTCCCCTCCGACAACACCTGGCACGGTTTCGAGAAGCGGCCGATCAATGGCATCCGTCGTTCGCTCATCGTCAACTACGTGACCAACGACTGGCGGGCGCGCGAGCAGCTCGCCTTCCCCGAGCTGCCGGTGCTCGCTCGCGCCGCCTGAGGCCTCAGTCCGCCTCCAGGCCGAGCATCCGGCGAAGGCGGAGCGCCGGCTCCGTGGTCGAATAGACCGGACCCTGTCCGACAAAACTCCAATCGAGGTCGTCCCCGCCGATCAGCGAGACCATTCGCGCCTCGACGAGGCGCGCCAGGAAGGCGTCGTGACGCCCGCCCCTGCCTTGCAGCGGCAGCACATGCACCGGCCGGCCGGCGGCGAGCGCTTCGGAAATCATCGAAATCGATTCGCCGGTGACGATCAGCCGCTCCGACAGAGCCAGGATGCCCAGATAGGGGTTCGGCCCCTCGCCGTCCCAGATAGAAGCCCAGGCCGACCCGGCGAGCGCCTGCGAAAGGATGCGTTTTGCCTCGCTGCCGGTGCGGCGCGATGGCGTGATCACCACGGCCACGCCGTGCTCGGCATGCGCCCTTTTCAGGATGCGGGCGAGTCGTGCCATGACAGGGGCGGAGAGACGATAGCGCGCACTGTCGCCGCCGATGAGCACGCCGACCAGACGCTCGCCTCCGGGAGCCAGCCGGTTCCGCCATTCCGCCGCCGCCGCGGCAAGCCGGGCGCCGGTGAGCGGATGCAGCGCGGTCTTCAAAGTCACGACGTTGGGGCCGGCGACCGCGTCATGCGGCAGCGCGGCGACCAGGTCGAATTTGCGGCCGGCGAATTCCGGGTATTGAACGTAGGCGATCAAAGTCCTGCCTCCGGACAGGCGCTTCACCATCAGCGCGGCATCGATCGAGCGGCGGCCGCAGGCGACCACAAGGCGCGGCCAGGGGGGATTGAGCAGATCGCCGGCCGGACGGAGCGCGAACCGGGGCATCGGCACAAGCCCGCCAGGGAGCAGCGACCAAAGCCGCCGCACGGCGATGCGCTTTTCAACCACCGGCAGGCCGACGGCCTCGGCGAGTCCCATTGCCTGGCTGCGCATGCCGGCCTCGCCCGTCGTCAGGACCCAGACATCTTCGTTCATGCTTGGATCGCGCAAGGGTTCTGATCTAGTTGGCTGGCCGATGGAGCGGGAGGCCGGGCGGGGCCAGCCGCGCCCTACCACGGCGGGGAACGCCGCGAAAGTGCGGCTCTAGCCGGCCGGCCTCGGCGGCCGATCGGAGCGCGATTTCCCGGCGCCCTCTGACCTCAGCTCTTGCCCAGATCTACGGCAAACGCATAGCAGGCATGCAGAAGAGTATGTTGCATCGCAATATGACGATGGGCAGTATGGGGGCAAGCTGATGTCGGCGTTCCGTTCCTCCCTGCGGCGCGCAATACGGGCATCCAGCTGTTCCCCCCGGAACGGCCGGCCGGCGTTTGCGTTTGGCGGCCTTTCCACCCCTTGCCGGACCCTCCCCTCGGGTCCGGCATTTCTTTTTGGGACAGCTTCTAGCAGAACTCGACGTCGATGTGCCTTTCCGTCTGGGACAGAACCCGACAGGGCTTTTCGAAGTTGTCGGCTTTGATGGCCAGTTTGAAGCTCTTCGGCACGCCGACCGACGCCGACACGTCCAGCCCGGCCCCGGTCTCCGAAAGGCCGCGCACGGTGCAATCGATGACCGAAGAGCCACCGTTGAACAGGATCTGCCCGCCTTTCAACACGCGTCGCAGGTGCTGGGTCTTCGTCTCCGCAGGGCGCCACGCCACGCTTCGATCACGGCCCATTTCCTTGGCCTGATAAAGGGCTGCATCGGCACGCTTCAACAGGGTCTCTGCATCCCTGGTGGCCGGATCGAGGGAAGCGACCCCAAAGCTCGCCGTGACCCCTATGGCGGGGGAGGCAAAATCGAACGTCAGAGCCTTGATCGCTGTCCGAAGCTTCTCGGCAACTTCGAGCGCCCCGACACGCGACGTGTGCGGCAATAAAATTGCGAACTCCTCGCCGCCCAAGCGGCCGATCATATCGCCCTCACGAAGGTGAGCGACGCAGGCGCGCACCGTCTGGCTCAAGACGATATCGCCTGCCGTGTGCCCATAATTGTCGTTCACCGTCTTGAAGTGATCGAGATCGAAGACGGTGCAACTCAGGTCGTGATGATGGCGCAATGCGAGAGCCGCTGCACGCTGCGTCTCCTCTTTGAATGCTCGCCGCGACAACGCGCCGGTCAGGCTGTCCCGCGTCGCAAGGAGACGCAGTTCAAGTTCATCCACCACCATCCGCGCCAGGTCGGACAGCAGTTCGGCGTCTTTCGAAGTGAGCTCTCGGGGCTCCGTGTCGAAAATGCAGAGCGTGCCGATGTTCGCACCATCGGACATCGTAAGAGGGACGCCGACGTAGAACCGCAGGTGCGGCTCGCCAACGACATAGGGGTTGTTCGCAAATCTCGGGTCGCGGCTGGCATCGGCAACGATGAGCGGCCGGTTCTCCAGGATCGTATGCTGGCAGAAACTAAGGCTGCGAGGACCCTCCGGGAGATCTATCCCTTGAGTGGATTTGGACCACGCGCGATGCCCGTCGATCATCGTGATGATCACGAACGGGACTTGGAACAGCTTCTTGGTGAGCCGGGTGATCCGATCGAACGCTTCGTCCTTGGGCGTGTCGAGGATGTCGTACCGGTCGAGCGCCGCAAGCCGCTGCTCTTCCCACAAGACCGAGCCGGCAGGCGCACTCCCAACGCCGCATGCCTGGTCGACGCCGTGCAGCAGCCCGGCCGGCAAGGTGGGCACCTGGGAAGCAGTGACTCCGAGCGAGCTTGTAGCCATGCGATGCTGAAATAGCAGCCGATCCCTAGCGGTTCGTTACATCACACTAAGAAATTGCGCATCGGGGCGTTCCCAGTTCGCGCGCGCTGTGGTTAGCGCAACCTTGCGATCAAGCGAAATGGCCAGCGGAAGCAGCCATGGGCTAGTACTTCCAATTCGCCGGAACGGGTGCCGCTGATTTGATCCGCCTGTCGGAACCGGCCGGTTCACCCTGGGTTCACAAGGCAGGCGCGAAAAGCACATTCGGCGCGCCGAGGTTCGGCGCCAGACGGAGATGACGGACATGGGTGGCATGAAGAGCATGGCGACGGCGCTGGCATTGGCCATCGGCGCCGCCTCCTTTGCCGGCGCGGCCGATGCCAAGGATCACAAGCGTATCTGGAAGCGTCACGGCCAGGTCGAGCGGCATTATGACCGCGGCGACCGCGGCGACTACGACCGCGGCGACCGGCGCGACTATGACGACGATGACGATCGCGACGGTGACCGGGCGGCTGCGGCCATCATCGGCTTCGGCGTGGGCGCCATTCTCGGCGGGGCGCTGAGCGGCCCGCACTATTATGCGCCAGGTTACTATTACCAGCCCGCGCCGCGCGTCTATTACCAGCCCGCCCCGGTGGTCGGGACTTATGGACTCGTACCCTGGACTCCCGAGTGGTATGCCGATTGCGAAGATCGCTACCGCTCGTTCAATCCAAAAACGGGCTACTTTCTCGGCTATGACGATCAGTATCATTTCTGCCGGTAGCCGGTGACGACACGGAGGGTTCGGATCCGGCGATTACAGCAGGGATCCGAGTTCCCTCGGGTCCAGCATTTCTTGTTCCGGCTCAGGCCTTCTCGCCGGTCAGCCGTTCGAGGCGCACGCCGCCCGGAAATCGCGCTTCCGCGTCCGCCAGCCGCTCGGCGAGCGCCCCAAGCAGGGCGCTGAGTTCCGTCTCCAGCGTCCACGGCGGGTTCACTAGGAGCAGTCCGCAGCCGTTCAGCCGGTCGCCTCTGTCGGCGCGGCGCACGCTCATCTCGGCGCGCAGCATCTTTGGCAGGTTGAGCGCGGCCGCCCGGCGCGTGAGCGCGTTGGCATCGGCCTGCGCCTTCACCGGATACCAGAGACAGAAGACGCCCGTTGCGAAGCGGCGGTGCGCCTCCTGGAGCCCGGCGAGGGCGCGCAGGACCTCGTCGGCGGCCTCGTAAGGCGGATCCATCAGCACCAGTCCGCGCCGCTCGGCCGGCGGCAGCAAAGATTTTGCCGCTACCCAGGCGTCCATGTTCGTCGTCCTGGCGCGCTCCTCGCGGCGGAATCGCTCCTTAAGCGACGCGTAGTCTTCCGGGTGGAGCTCGTTGAGGACGAGCCGGTCCTCGTCGCGGCTGAGCCGGCGCAAGAATTCCGGCGAGCCGGGATAGCGGGCGAGGCGGGCGCCGTCGTTGACGGAGCCGAGCACCTTGCGCCAGGGCGCGAGCAACGCCTCCGCCGGACCGGGCAGCGGATCCGCTTCGCAGCTGCCGTTCCGGTAGAGCCGGCCGACGCCGTCGCGCCACTCGCCGGTGCGCTCGGCTTCCGCGGCGGTGAGGTCGTAGAGCCCCGTTCCGGCATGCAGATCGAGGACTCGGAACGGGGCGGCCTTGCCCTTCAGGTGCTCGATGATCCGGGCCCGGACGGCATGCTTCATCACGTCGGCAAAGTTGCCGGCGTGGAAAGCGTGGCGGTAATTCATGCCGCCGTTCTAAGCGGCTCCGAGGAGGCGCGGAAGCGGGTCGGCGGCAAGCGCTCGCCGCCCGCGGCTCAGCCTTCGGCTGCTTCGATCGCCTCCGAAAGGTCCTCGTAGGGCTCGCAGTCGGTGCCGCAGCGCTTCTCGATCTCGGCGAGCTGCTGCCTGGCGAGGTCCAGCTTGCCCTGCACCACATAGGCTTCGCCCAGATATTCGCGGACCAGCGTATAATCGGGGTCGAGCGCCACGGCCCGCTTATAGAAGGCGATGCCCTCGTCGACGCGGCCGAGCTTTCGGGTCGCGTAGCCGCGGTAGTTCAGCGCCTCGGCGGTGTTGGGGTTTTGCATGAGGTCGAGCGTGGCAAGCGCCTCGTCGTAGCGGCCCGTCCGCGCCAGCGCGCCGGCATAGGCGACGAGCGACTGGTCGTCGACGACGCCGGACTGCGCGTCGACGCACCTGAGCCTGCGCTGGTCGTAAACCTGGCCGCGCGGGCAGCTCGTCGCGTTCGAGCCGCCGGGATCCCGCGCCACAGCGGGCGCTGCACTGGCAAGGAATCCGCCGGCGACGATCGCCGCCGCGGCCAGAGTGGCAAATGTGTTCATGGCGCGCCTCGCAAACTGTGCTCCGGAAGATCCGAAGAATCCTGCACCATCATAACGCCGCTCGGCCTCCGCCGGTATCCCGCTGGGGCGTCACGCCCCCTCACTCTGTGGTGAGCTTCGGTCGCGAAACGTCTGACAATTGCCGCAAAAGGCAACGCGCGCCGATCCCCGCCTGGCGCATGTTCCGCCGCCAGCTGCTCACCGGGGTGAAAAATGCCGCTCAGCATGAACCGTGAGGTGTTCATCACCTGCGCCGTCACCGGCGCCGGCGACACGGCGAAGCGCTCCGACAAGGTGCCGGTCACGCCGCAAGAGATCGCCGGCGCGGCGATCGAGGCGGCTGAGGCCGGCGCGGCCATCGCTCACATCCATGTGCGCGACCCCGCCACCGGCAAGGGCGCGCGCGACCCGAAACTTTACCGCGAGGTGGTGGAGCGCATCCGCGCCTCCGGCACCGACGTCGTCATCAACCTCACCGCCGGGATGGGCGGCGACCTCACGCTCGGCTCCGTCGAGCAGCCGCTGCCGCCGTCGCCGGAGGGCACCGACATGGTTGGAGCCACCGAGCGCCTCGCCCATGTCGCCGAGCTCCTGCCGGAAATCTGCACGCTCGATTGCGGCACGATGAATTTCGGCGAGGGCGACTACGTCATGACCAACACGCCGGCGATGCTCCGCACCATGGCCGGGCGGATCACGGCGCTCGGCGTCCGCCCCGAGATCGAGGTGTTCGACACCGGCCACCTGGTGCTCGCCAAATGGCTGGTCGACCAGGGGCTGATCGAGCCGCCCGTGCTGATCCAGCTCTGCATGGGCATCCCCTGGGGCGCGCCGGACGACATCGCGACGCTCTCCGCGCTGGTGCAGAACCTGCCCCGGGACTGGGTCTTTTCCGCCTTCTCCATCGGCCGCAACCAGCTCCCCTATGCGGCGCTCGCCGTGCTTGCCGGCGGCAATGTGCGCGTCGGGCTGGAGGACAATCTGTGGCTCGGCAAGGGCCAACTCGCCACCAACGGCGAGCTCGTCGAGCGCGCCGCGACGATCGTCACCGCCATGGGCGCGCGGCTGCTTTCCCCCGCCGAGGTGCGCGAAAAGCTCAAGCTGACCGGGCGGGGCTGAGATGGACATCCGCAAGGCCGCCATCGTCGGCGGCGGCGTCATCGGCGGCGGTTGGGCGGCGCGGCTCGTGCAGAACGGCATCGACGTCGCGGTTCACGACCCCGACCCTGAAGCGGAGCGCAAGATCGGCGAGGTGATGGCGCTCGCCGACCGCGCCTTCGCCAAGCTCACCAACGCCCCGCCGGGGCCGCGCGGAAGCCTGACCTTCGCGCCTTCGGTCGAGGACGCCGTCCGCGGCGCTGATTTCGTCCAGGAAAGCGCGCCGGAGCGGCTCCCGCTGAAGCAAAAGCTGTTTTGCGAGATCGACCGCCACGCGCCGCCCGCCGCGCTGATCGGCTCGTCCACCTCCGGCCTTCTGCCGAGCGACCTGCAGGCGGAGATGCGGCGCCCGGAGCGCCTCGTCGTCGCCCATCCCTTCAACCCCGTCTACCTGCTGCCGCTGGTCGAGATCGTCGCCGGCCGGCGCACCTCCCCCGAGACGGTGGAGCGCGCCAAAAGCTTCTACCAAAGCATCGGCATGAAGCCGCTGGTCGTCCGCAAGGAGATCGACGCCTTCGTCGGCGACCGCCTGCTGGAGGCGTTCTGGCGCGAGGCGCTGTGGCTCGTCCACGACGACGTCGCCACGGCCGAGGAGATCGACGACGTCGTCCGCTATTCCTTCGGGCTGCGCTGGGCGCAGATGGGCACTTTCATGGTCTATCGCATCGCCGGCGGCGAGGCCGGCATGCGCCACTTCATGAGCCAGTTCGGCCCGGCGCTCCGCTGGCCGTGGACGAAGCTCATGGACGTGCCGGAGCTTTCCGACGCGCTGGTGGAAAAAATCGTGGCGCAGTCCGACGCGCAAGCCGGCGCCTATTCAATTCGCCAGCTGGAAACAATCCGCGACGACAATCTCGTCGCCATCCTGCAGGCGCTCCGCGCCCAGAATGGCGGCCGCGGCTGGGGCGCCGGCGCGCTGCTGGCGGAATACGAGGACCGGCTCTTTGCGGCGGCGCATGCCGATGCCGCCGCCCGCCCCCACGCTCTTTCGCAGCCGCTCCGCCTCGTCGAGCGCCGCGTGCCGGCCGACTGGACCGACTACAATGGCCACATGACGGAAAGCCGCTACCTGCAGATTTTTGGCGATTCTTCCGACGCGCTCCTCCTCTTCCTCGGCGTCGACCAGAAATATCGCGAGCGCGGCTTCTCCTATTTTTCCGTCGAGACGCACCTCATCCACAAGCGCGAGGTCCGCGCTTTGGAGCCGGTCCACACGACGACGCAGCTGCTCGCCGCCGATGGAAAGCGCCTGCACCTCTTCCACGCGCTCTTCCACACCCCGACCGGCGAGCTTCTGGCCACCGCCGAGCAGATGCTCCTGCACGTCGACACCAGGGCGCAAAAGGCCTGCGCGGCGGAAGGAACGGTGGCGGCGAACGTCCGCGAGCTGGCCGACGCCCACGCCGCCCTGCCGCGCCCGGCGGAGGCGGGGCGAGCGGTCGGCGAGAAGCGGCGCTAGGCCCCCCGCGGTCCCCCCTCTCCCCTTGCGGGCCTGTTGCGAAATAGAACAAGGTTCTCGTTTCGATTCCGAGGAGTTCCTTTCGGATTCGGAAATGTTCCTTCGGATTCTGAATTTCGCAACAGTCCCGCAAGGGGAGAGGGCGCGCATCCCCCCTCACCCCACCTTGATCCGCCGCGGCTTCGCCTTCTCCGCCTTGGGCAGCGTCAGCGAGATCACCCCGTCCTGCATCTCCGCGGAAATTTTGGCCTGGTCGACCTGGTTCGACAGCCGAAAACTCCGCCGGTAGGGCCCGACATTGTATTCGCTGTAGAGCGGCCGCATCCCCTCGTATTTCGAAAAGTCGATCCGCCCCTCGACGGTGAGCACGCCCTCCTCGACGTTGATGTCGACGTTATCCTTGCTCACCCCCGGCATCTCCAGGACGACGTTGAGCGCCTCCTCCGTCTCAAAAATGTCGGCGCTCGGCATGAAGGCGCGCGTCGGTCGCGTCGATTCCTCGCCCTTGTCGACCTCGCGCTTCCGCTGCACCTGCAGTTCCTGCGATTCGGCCATTTTTCCCTCCTCAGCTGACCCGGATGTTCTTGGGCTTGTCGCGCTCCGAGCGCGGGATGAACAGCGCCAGCAGGCCGTCGTTGTATTCGGCCTTGATGCCGTCCGGGTCGATCTGCATCGGCACGGTGAGCGTGCGGTCGAACGACCCCCACAGCCGCTCGCGCCGGTGCGCGCTGCCCTTCTCGGGGGTGGACACCTTCTTCTGCCCGGCGATGCGGATCGTGTTGTCCTTGGCTTGGATGTTCAGCTCGTTGCGGTCGACGCCCGGCAGCTCGATGATCGCCTTTAGATCGCCAGATTCTGGAACAACTTGACCATCCCTTTCTGTCCAGGGCGAGCTAAAGATGGTGGCCACTTCGGTTTCTAAGTCTGTCTTAAGGCCCATGGCATGCTCACCGATCAGGAAGCAACGAACTTTCCGCTATTGCTAGCGGTAGAATATATCGTCCACACCCATGGGACTAGGGCGAGCAATGTCAGTTTAAAGGCGCGTTCCGTTGCATCAAACTTGATTCGAAGAATTTCCGAGTTGCGCCAGACTTGAATGAGAGTGTCCCGAAGTAACTCCGCCTCAGTTAACGCAAGCCAAGCCTCTACGAAGGAGCTACAGTTTTGAGAGCTAATGTCGCGAAAGTATATATTCGACTTCTGAACCGCGCCACGAAGATGCGGAAATAGCACGGTCAGGAGCATGGTGCAGCTCAAGCCGCAGAGGAACACAGTCAGTGCCGCGGGTCCTAAGACATCAATTGAGTGGAACTGTTCTGGTGTGGAGACATTGACGGCGAGCAACGATACTAGTCCCACGTTCAATGCGAGCAAAAAGGAAGCCTTACCCTCGACACGAGGGTAAAATCCGGCAAGTCGATCTAACTGCCCAAGAGCGCGCTCTAGCCGTAGGGCTTCTTCCATCCTTCCACTCCACCGCGACCGCCATCGGGCGCGTTTAAGCTTTCCGGGTAGGCGCGTAGCCCCGCGTTCGGTTTGTTGCCGCGCGCGAACAGCCCCAGATAGGCCCGTACGCAGTCGTGCTTGTCGGGCTTGCGGCTGTCCTCGCGGTTTGGGGCCTCGGCCCTGCCGACTCGGTTGGCACTCACTTTCTCCCTACTGTCGCCCCCAGAGTACCTTGCATCCTCCTTGAACGCGGAGCAATGTTCAACTTACGTTCTCCACAACCCAAGCGAACCACATGCCTAAATTCACCGTGCTGTCGCGCAAGGACGCGTTCATCGACTACCTCACGGACGTCGAGGCGCCGGACGCGCAGGCGGCCGTCGATCTCGCCTATGAAGGCGGGCCGGAGATCAAATGGGAGCCCTACGGCACGGTCGAGTTCGACGCCCGGCATGTCGTCGCCCTCGACGACAACGGTTTTGAGATCGAAAGCACCGCGCGCGGTGACTTCGTCTAAGCCGCGCAGCTGCAAACCTTCTCCCAGAGGGAGAAGGTGGCTGCGGAGCAGCCGGATGAGGGGTTACAACGCCCGTCAGTGAGGGCCGTTCGCAGGCGCCGCACGCCCTCACCCGCCCGCTCCGCGGGCACCCTCTCCCCACAAGAGAGGGTCTCGCGATATGCTCGTCGCCGATGAGCGACGAAAAGCCCTGGGCCAATCTCGGCTTCGCGGAGGAGCAGGCGCCCTTCGAAGGCTACCGCCTGCGGGTTAGCTGAAACCGTGGAGATTCCCCTCCCCCCTGGCGGGGGAGGGTGCCCCTCGCGGTCACGCGAGGGGCAGGAGAGGGGGAAGATCGTAGGGCGGGGCGGCCTGCAAGCCCTCTCCCGGCCTTCGGCCAAGGCCGAAGGCCACCCTCCCCCGCAAGGGGGGAGGGTAAGCGACGCGGCCCGGCTCCGCGTGACCGATCTCATCGTCGTGCCAAAGCATTTCTTTACGGCGGACATCATCGAGGCGCGAAAACCGCTTGCTGCGCACGCGCGGCGCGCCGGCTGGCAGGGCTCAAGAATCCGCCTCGACGCGGTGCCGCTGTCGGGAAAGATCGCGCTGGTGCGCGACAGCATCCTGGTCCCGAAGGAGACGGTCTTAAAATCCTGGCGCGATACCCTGTTCCTGCGCGACCAAAGCCTGGTCAAGCGCGGCTGGCTGATCGAGGTGATGCGATGCGTCGAGCGGATCGGCCGCGCCGCCTTCACGCTCGACGACGTCTACGCCTTCGAGCCGCACCTTGCGCGCCTCTACCCGGACAACCGGAACGTCCGCCCAAAGATCCGCCAGCAGCTCCAGCTGCTGCGCGACCATGGCTGGCTGATCTTCGAGGGCCACGGCCGCTACCGCCGCACCACCGCCGCCTAAGCTGGGCGCCCGGTTCCTCACCCGCGAAGCGGGGGAGGGAGACCGCCGAAGGCGGTGGAGGGGGCAGATGACGGACGTGGCGCCCGTGTCTGCCGCTGACCCCGCCGGTTCCTCACCCGCGCAGCGGGGGAGGGGGACCGCCGAAGGCGGTGGAGGGGGCGAATGACGGACGCGGCGCTTGTGCGCGCCCCCTCCACCATGCTGCGCATGGTCCCCCTCCCCCGTCGCCCGCGACGGGGGAGGACCCGCTCGCGTCCCACGAGTGAGGGCCCGCACCTGCCTCATCCCCGTCGTCATGGCATGCCTTGACCATGGCATCCATTCCGGACCGGCGCAGCTCGGCTCGGCCGTCACGGAATGGATCGCCGGGTCAAGCCCGGCGATGACGACGCTCCTGAGGCGGAGCCGACCCTCCTGCTCACGAGTTTGTGAGAAAGAATTCCTAGACACGCCTCCCGCTTTGTGCTAGCTCCCCAAATACCGCTGCTCGACGAGGGACCGGGATGCCTAGGACCGGAGCTTTTCGGGAGCAGTGGGCGGCGCCGCCACGGAGCCTCGGTCAGGAGCCGGGACGGCGTTCCCCAGAAGGGCCCCCCTCGGGAGCAATCCCGGTGCCGGCTGTTGCACGGCTAGAGCTTCTGCCCACGGCGTGAAGCACGAGGCAGGACAGGAAGAGAAAGGGCGAGTTGGGGAATGTATACCGCCGCGCGGGGCGCCTGGAGGCGCCACTAAAAAATTTGCGAGGCGTTCTTCAGGCGCTCCGCTCCCTCCTCGCAACGAGGAGGACCAAAGGCTCTTTGATCAACCCGGGCCGAGAAGCTGCGGGCCGATGACGCGCGTCTTTCTTTCCCCGAAGGGGGACGGGTTACCCCCGCCGCCCCCGCCGCTCGCGGACGCGGCCGCCCTCGTTGGGCGGGGCGGCCAGCGGGCCGATGCGCGCCTCCACAATCGCCCGGTCGGGGCGCTCGCCCGGCCCGTAGTTCTCCAGCGCGGCCCGCATGGCGGCGAGATGCTCCGGCTTGGTGCCGCAGCAGCCGCCGATGATGCGGGCGCCGGCATCCGCCGCCAGCCGCGCATAATCGGCCATCAGCTCCGGCGTGCCGGAATAGTGGATGTGCTCGCCGCGGAACTGCGGGATGCCGGCATTCGCCTTGGCGATGAAGATGCCGGCATTCTCGGCGGTCATGCCGAGGAGCGACACCAGGAGGTCGGAGGCGCCGACGCCGCAATTGGCGCCCATCGCCACCGGCTGCTCCGGCAGGTCGGCAAAGATTCTCGGAAAATCGGCAGGGGTGAGGCCCATCATCGTCCGCCCCGCCGTGTCGAAGCTTGCCGTCGCGGTATAGGGCATGCCGGCGGCGATGGCGCCGCGCGCCGCGGCGCGGATCTCTTCGGCGGCCGACATCGTCTCGATCCAGCAGACGTCGGCGCCGCCGTCCCGCAAGCCCTCCGCCTGCTCGGTGAAAGCGGCGACGGCGTCCTCCTCGGTCAGCGCGCCGAGCGGCACGAACAGCTCGCCCGTCGGCCCGATCGAGCCCGCCACCACGATCGGCCGGCCCGCGGCATCGGCGACCTCGCGGGCGAGCTCGGCGCCGCGCTTGTTGATCTCGTGGACGCGCCCCTCGGCCTGGTGGAGTTTCAAGCGATGGCGGGTCGACCCAAAAGTGTTGGTGAGGATGATGTCGGCGCCGGCATCGACAAAGGACTTGTAGAGCGCCTTGATCGCCTCGGGCCGCTCGACGTTCCACAGATCCGGCGCATCGCCGGCGGTCAGCCCCGCGTCGAACAGGTTGGTGCCCGTCGCGCCGTCGGCGAGGAGCACGCGCTTGGTCGCGAGGAGGTCTTGCAGAGATGCCATGGGGCCCGCCTTAATTGCGCCGCTCTAGAGCACCT
Organism: uncultured Alphaproteobacteria bacterium; assembly: GCA_963846475.1. GTDB lineage: Bacteria > Pseudomonadota > Alphaproteobacteria > Rhizobiales > Afifellaceae > DASWJZ01. Next base: position 3,601,791 of record CAWJVZ010000004.1, read on the forward strand.
TTGTCGGGCTCCCGCAAGCCTCGCCGCCGGCCCGGCAGGGGGCTCCGCGATGGAGGTGCTTCGATGCAGACGCCGACCCGAACGATCCTCGCCGCGCTCGCCCTGTCGGCCATGCTCGCCCCGCCCGCCGCGGCGCAGGCGCGCGTCGAGCTCGGCATCCTCGACTGCCATGTCGCCGGCGGCGCCGGCTTCATCATCGGCTCCACCAAGGACCTCTCCTGCACCTTCTCGCCGGCCGGCAGGCCGCCGGAGACCTATTTCGGCGTGGTGCGAAAATTCGGCCTTGACGTCGGGGTCACCGGGGCGAGCCTGATCCGCTGGGTGGTGCTGGCGCCCACCGTCGACGCCTACGCGCCGGGCGCGCTCGCCGGCAATTACGTCGGCGTCTCGGCGGAGGCGACCGCCGGGGTCGGGCTCGGCGCCAATGCGCTGGTCGGCGGCTCCGGCGAGACCTTTGTGCTGCAGCCGGTCAGCGTGCAGGCGCAGGAGGGCCTGAACCTCGCCATCGGCTTCTCCTCCTTCCAGCTCCGCACCACCCGCGACTAGCCCTATTCGACCGGGAGGGCGCGGATGAAGGCGGCGCTTTCGTTGGCGCTGACCGCCGCGCGGCGGATCAGATTGTCGAAATGGCGGGTGAGCGCGCGGATGTGGTCCGTGGCGTTCAGCACGAGGTACATCTCGCCGACGAAGATCGCCGCGCGCTGCGGGCCGAACACCGTATAGGGGATCGAGTAGCTGCTGAGCTGATCGTAGAGGAACAGCCGAAAGGTGGGGTAGAGCTCTTCCAGGAGGTCGGCCATGTAGCTCGAGCTGCGTCCGCCTTGCGTCGCGGCCGAGCCTGCGCCAGTGGCCGCGCCCTTCGGCCATGAGCTCCAGGCGCTGCCGCGGCATGCAGACCTCCATGTCGGTCTCCGGGCGGCGGCTGTAGTCGAGGCGGAATTCCGCGTTGCGGAGCTGCCATGACGGGCTCGGCGCGCTGCGGCCGGAATATTCGTAGTCGATGACTGCCGGCGTGCGCAGCAGGTCCGGCACCTGCGCCGGGACGTAGCGGATCTTGTAGCCGATCGCCTCCTTGTGCCAGCGCTCCAGCAGCGTGTCCTCGTCGGTCCCTCCCGCCACGGCGATCTCCAGCGCCGGCCTGATCTCCGCCGCCAGCGTCTCGTCTTGCGAGAGCCCGAGCAGCCAGTCCAGGCTGACGGCAGAGCGTTCGGCGATGCGGCGCAAGGTGTCGGCGCGCGGCAGCCGTACCGACTGAGCCGGCGAGGAGCTGCGTCAGAGCGGATCTGTCGACGCCGATCGATTGGGCAAAGGCGGCCCGGGTGGAGCCCGAACGCTGGATGAGAAGCTGCAGCCGTTCCCGAAAAACCGGTCCGAAATCGCGCTTATCCATCTGTTTTGTTTCCCATTCACATCGCCTGGCTACAATTTGCATCATAGACTCAGAAAAATACGCAAACGCAACGTAAGCTGCTCATTCTCACGTTGCCGTGAAAGCCGAAAGTGCTTACGTGGGCAACTATGTCGGAACGTCGAATCGCGCGCCGGGTGGAGTGGCCGACGATCCTCGTCCTGGCGGCCTGCTACGCCGGCTGGCTCGCGGCGACCTTTTTCTATGACTTGATCGGGTCCTGGCTGCTCCTCCTGATCGCCGCACCGCTGGTCACCCTGCACTCGTCACTGCAGCACGAGGCGCTGCACGGGCACCCGACCCGCTCGGCGGCGCTCAACGAGGCGCTGGTCCTGCCGCCCCTCGGCCTGCTTTTTCCCTACCGCCGCTTCAAGGCGCTGCATCTCCGCCACCACAACGACCAGTCCCTGACCGATCCCTATGACGATCCGGAGAGTTTCTACCTTGCCGCCGCGGATTGGCAGCGCCTGCCGGAATGGCTACGCCGCGTGCTTGAGTTCAACAACACCTTCTTCGGCCGCTTCACGGTTGGGCCCGCTGGTCATGCTCGTCGGCTTTGTGGCGAGCGAGGTTCGGCTGATGCAAGCGGGCGACAGGCAGATCCGCCGTGCCTGGATCCAACATTGCGCCGGCATCGTCCTGGTATTTGCCTGGACCGCGATCGTCTGCGGCATCCCGGTCTGGCTCTACGTGCTCGTCGCCTATCTCGGCTTGTCGATCCTGACGGTGCGCACCTTCGCCGAGCACCAGGCGCATGAGAAGCACGGCGGCCGCACGGTCATCGTCGAGGCGTCGCCGTTCTTCGGCCTGCTGTTCCTCAACAACAACCTCCACTATGTCCACCACGAGCACCCGCGCGTGGCGTGGTACGATCTGCCAAAACTCTACCGGGCCCGCCGCGGCGAGTTTCTGGCGGCCAACGAGAGCTACAGCTTTTCCGGCTATGGCGAGATGTTCCGCCGCTACCTGTTCCAACGCAAGACGCCGGTTCCGCACCCGATCCTGCGCCAGGGCTGACCTTGTTTGATGGACCGCCTCCGGTCGCATCGCTGCCGATGTACGACTGGCCGGAGCTGCAATGGGCGCATGACGCGCTCTGGGCGGCGATCGCGAAGCGGCTAAAAGCACTTGGTATGCCAGCGCCCGCGATCCTCGACCGCCGGCGGCCGGCAGAGGAGGTCTGGCTCGATCCCGGCCTGATCCTGTCGCAGACGTGCGGCTGGCCCTATTCCACGCGATTGCTGGAAAAAGTGCGGATCGTCGCCACGCCCGTCTACCAGGTCGAGGGTTGCGATGGGCCGCTCTATTCCAGCATCATCGTCACGCGCCGCAATGAGCGGGCCAAGAACCTCTCAGGCTTTGAAGGTCGGCCGCTACGCGGTGAACGTACGCGACAGCCTGTCCGGTTATGTCGCGCTGGCGGCGGCGCTGCGCGAAGCGGGACTCGATCCGGCCTGCATCGAGTGGGTCGATACGGGCAGCCATCGCGCCTCGGTTCGCGCCGTCGCCGATGGCCAAGCCGAAGTGGCCGCGATCGACGCGGTCTGCTGGGCGCTCGCCGAAAAATACGAGAGCGAGGCGGTGCGGGGCCTGAGCGTTCTCTGCCGGACGCCGCTCAGGCCGGGACTGCCGCTGATCACGGCCGGAAGCCGGAGCGACGACGAGCTGGCGCTCCTGCAAGGCGTCCTGGAAGATGCCCTTGCGAGCGAGGAGACCCGGGAAGCGCGCAACGCGCTGTCGCTCTCCGGAACCGCCCTCATGAAGGAATCCGATTATCTGGCGCTCTCGGCGCTGAGATAAGATCCCCGTCCGCATCAAGCGCGCGAGCCGAGCCGCTGGTCGCGTGGATAGCGGGACATGCATTCGTAACCTGTCTCCGTGATCAGCACCTGCTCCTCGAGCTTCACGCCTTCGTGGCCGCCATGGCGACCGATGTAGCTTTCGACACACACCACCATGTTCGGCTCCAGTACGCCGTCATAGCCGGAGCGCTGCCAGTCCTCGGCATACGGCACGGCCGGATACTCGTCGCAGAGTCCGACCCCGTGGAAGAGCACGGAATAGCGGTTCGGCAGATAGTCTGCGGGCACGCTCGCGGCGGAATGGGAGAGCTCGCGAAAAGTCCGACCCGGCCGCAGCATCTCCATGTTCGCGGCGATCTGCTCCTCCGCCATCGCATAAAGTGCGCGCTGCTCGTTGGTCGGCCTGCCCGAGCCGGAGAGCCAGGTGCGGGAAATGTCGCAGCAATAGCCATAAGGGCCGATAAGGTCCGTATCGAAGGCGACGAGGTCGCCGGCCTCGATCACCCGCGCCGAACACTCCTGGAACCAGGGATTGGTGCGCGGCCCAGAGGAGAGGAGGCGAGTCTCGATCCATTCGCCGCCGCGGCGGATGTTTTCCGCATGGAGGATGGCCCAGAGGTCGTTCTCCGTCATGCCGGGCAGAAGCGCACGCTCCATGACTCCCATCGCCGCCTCGCACGCCGCGACGGCACGGCGCATCGCCCTCAGCTCGTCGGTGCATTTCACCGTCCGCGCATGCTCCATCACCTCCTCGCCGCTGAACACGGAGATGCCGTGCTCGGCCAAGGCAGCGACCCCGTCGGGATTGATCTTGTCGACGGCCAGCCGCTTGTTGCCGCCGCCGCAGCCCCTCAGGATATCGGCGATCTCGGCGGCCCAGAGTTTTGCGCGCTCCTGCGCGTGCTCGCCGGCCTCATAGTAGAACCAGGCCTTGCCGTGGCGGATCTCGTCGACAAGGTCGAGGTGCCAGGAGAGGTGCTCGCAATTGTGAAAATCCCAGAGGATCAGCGGGCCCTCTGTCGCGACGAATGCGTAGCGCACGGGATTGTGCGTGCACCAGAGCTGCATGTCGGTGGAATCGGTGGCGTAGCGGACGTTGAGCGGGTCGTAGACGAGCACGCCGGCGAGGTCGCGCGCCTTGAGCTCGCCTGCGGATGCGCGTCAGGCGATAGCGGCGGGCGGCGACCATGTCCGGCGCTTCGAGTCCGAGCGCAAGCCATTCCCGCTCCGCCAGCTCGCCATAGCCGATGACGTGCTGATTGAGGCTCGCGGCCTTCTCCATGGCGTAGCGGGCAAGCGCGTCGCGCGGCGCGTCGTTGCCGGGATGATCGGGTATCTCGAAAGGCGCAATTTTGCGCCGCCTTCCGGGGAACGGGCCTCCTCCTGCGGGGTGATTTGTGTGCATGGAAGTTCTGCTCGCGTGGGTTCCCGGCAAGCTGCACGGAAGCGAAGGAGTAGGACCGCGCGACATCGAGCGGCGTATCTCCATAGCCGGCCCGCGCCCAATTCGCATCCCCCGTGCTATGATGGCGGTGACAGGTTGGGAACCAAGCATGTCCGAGCCGCGGCACCGACGCATGACGCCGGATGAGTTCTTCGCGTGGCAGAAAAGCCAGGACCGGAACTACGAGCTCGTCGACGGCGCGCCAGTGCTGCCGCTGAAAGCGATGACCGGGGCGACACGGGCGCACGACCGGCTTACTGTTCGCGCGCTTGCGTCGCTATCGCGCCAGCTCGCGGGCGGCCCCTGCGAGCCGAGCACACAAGACATCGCGGTTCGCACCCCGTTGGGTGGCGTGCGCAGTCCCGACGTCCTGATCGACTGCGGATCATCATCGATGGAGGCAGCCGAGCCCCGCGTCGTCATCGAGGTTCTCTCTCCATCCACGACCAATGTCGATCGCTTCCGAAGGTCGAGGAATACAAGAGCCACCCGTCGATAAGAGTTATCCTGCTAGTCGACACACGCTCAGCCAGGGTAGGGGCGTGGAGACGCTCGGGACAGGCGTGGGAGTTCGAGGATCATCAGGGAACAGACACGTCCATTCCGCTGCCGGAGATCGGCGCTACTCTTGATCTAGAAGAGCTGTACCGAGGCTACGCGTTCGAAGGCTGAGGCCTCGCCCGCCTTGCTTCGCCGGCTCACACGCGATAGGCGGAATCGACAGCCGCTGAAAGGTCCGAATGATGGCTCGAAGAGCCGGCACTGCCGACCTGCCGCTGCACGGCGGCCGGGTGCCGAAATGGCTGGCCGATCGGATGACCCGCCTCGGCGCGGTGATGAGCGAGGCGATCGTCCATCATTACGGCCGCGACGAGCTCTTGCGCCGCCTCGCCCATCCTTTCTGGTTCCAGTCGTTCGGGGCGGTGATGGGCATGGACTGGCACTCGTCCGGCATCACCACGAGCGTCATCGGCGCGCTGAAGCGCGGGCTGACGCCGCTGGAGAAGGAGCTCGGCATCCACGTCTGCGGCGGGCGCGGAAAACATTCGAGGCAGACGCCACACGAGCTCACGGCGATCGGCGAGCGGGTCGGCTTCGACGGCACGGCGCTGGCCACCGCCAGCCGGCTCGTCGCCAAGGTCGACAGCGCCGCATTGCAGGACGGCTTCGAGCTCTACCTGCACGGATTCATCGTCACCGACGAGGGCAAGTGGGTGGTCGTCCAGCAGGGCATGAACGGCGGCCTGAGGCAGGCGCGCCGCTACCACTGGCTTTCGGAAGGGCTGAAGAGTTTTGTCGACGAGCCGCACGCGGCGATCGAAGGACAGGGTCAGGGGGAAATCGTGAACCTGACCGACCGCCGGGCAGAGATGTCGCGCCGGACCCAGCTCGATTTGCTCGATTCGCTCGGGCCGGACGGCATCGCCCGCGAGCTGTCGGCGCTTGCGGCGCGCGCCGACAAAGCCGCTCTGCCTGCGGCTCCGGCGCAATTGCAGCTGCCGCATCTCGTGATGCCGGCACACCACGAGGTGCGTGCCAGCGACGTCATGGTGCGGCGCCTGCACGGCAATCTTGCCGCGGCGGCCGATCGCGGCCCCGCCGATTTCGCCGAGCTGCTGCTCGTTCCAGGCGTGGGAGCGCGCACCGTCCGCGCCCTCGCCATGGTCGCCGAGGTGGTGCATGGCTCGCCCTACCGCTTCGCCGACCCGGCACGGTTTTCGCTGGCGCACGGCGGCAAGGACGGGCACCCCTTCCCGGTGCCGCTTAAGGTCTACGACGAGACGATCCGGGTGCTGAAATCCGCCGTCCGGAAGGCGAAGCTCGGACGCGAGGAAGAGCTCGGCGCCTTGCAGCGGCTGGACGCGCAGGCCCGGCAGCTGGAGCGTCACGCCACCGGGCCTTCCGTAGAGGAGCTGATCGCCGATGAGCGGGCGCGCTCGCATTCCTACGAGGGCCGGACTGTCTTCGGCCCGGCGGAGCCGCCGCCGGCGCTGGCACCCGGCGCGCATTCCTCCACGCCTGCTCGACCGGCGCGGCGAGCCTCGCCGCGATGAGCGTTCAGCCTGACCGGAAATTCCGGAAAGTGATCGAGTAGCGGAGGTTGTCCACGGCGGGAATGGAGTGCTCCCATTCCGTCCGCGCCGGCCCCTGCAGGAGGTAGGCGGAGCGCGGCTCCGCGAGGAGCGAGCGACGCTCCCAGCCGTCGCCGTGCTTCCGCCTCAGGCGGAATACGCATTGCGATAGAAGCGAGATGCCCACCACCTCTCCGAAGACGGCCTTGTCCCGATGCCAGCCGATACCCGCGCCGGGAGAATATTCGGTCAATAGGACCTGCTGGAGCTCGGGCGGCGCGATGGCGGCCAAGACGGCGGCGCGCTCGCGGAGCGGCAGCAGGTAGGCGGGCATGTCGTCGGCCTGGCGGAGCTCGCGCGCGCCGAAATCGTATTTCCAGCCGAAGGAGAGGACGCGCCGCTTGCCGAGGTAGCCGTGGAACTCGAATTCCTTGAAGGGCAGGCCGGCAAAGCGCTCGACGAGCTCACGCTCCTCGGCCGGGGCCAAGAAATCCGGCCGATACGCAAAGCCTTCGGGCAGCGCGGCGCTCGCTCTGAAGAGATCCGGGTGGGCAGCTTGCATGAATTTTTCCCATGCACGTCTCGGGCCCGCCTCAAGTCATGCCGGTTTTCCTCCTCTGCAAGTGGCGCTGCAGCGGACATCACCAGACCCGCCCTAAGGAGGCAGGAGCTGAGCGCGCCAAATCGTCCCGCGGCCTCTCGGCCCGAGGTTATCAAAGAGCCTTTTGCCTCCTCGTGGGCGAGGAGGGAGCGGAGCGCCTGAAGAACGCCTCGCAAATTAAATAATGGCGCCTCCAGGCGCCCCTGTACCGGTGATGGCCGGTGATCCTGCAAAGCTTGGCTCGGCGAAAGCGAAGCCGGCCGCACGCGCGCCCTCCGTGGCGCCGTAGCGGGCGGGCGGCTTCGCGGGTCCGGCAAATCGGCTCAGACAGGAGGACCGGGGCCGGCCGGCCGGGAGCGACCGAAGCGCCCCAGCGCCGCCGCTGTCAAAGCGGCGAGCACCACGCGCGGACATGTGCCCCGGCTGGCGGCTGCGATTGCAGGCCCAGTGGGGAGACCGCGCCCTTGAGCGCCAGGTACAGGGATCGGCCGACGTCGCGGCGGGCTCGTTGCGAGAACAGGGAGAGGAGCATGGAAGAACAGATCTGGTATGCCGGCGTCGATTGGGCGTCGCAGGCGCATGTCGTTTGTCTGTCGGATGCGCAGGGGCGCGGCAAGCGCGTGCGCAGCTTCGCTCATGGCGGCGAGGGCCTGGCTGAGATGGGCGCCTGGCTGATCGCCGCGAGCGGCGCCGCGCCGCAAGCGGTGCATGTCGCCATCGAGGTGCCGCACGGGCCGGTCGTTGAGGCGCTCATGGAGCGCGGCTTCACCGTCTACGCGGTCAATCCCAAGCAGCTCGACCGCTTCCGCGACCGCTTCACGCTGGCCGGCGCCAAGGACGACAGCCGCGACGCCGAGGTGCTGGCCGATGCGCTGAGGACCGACCGGCCGCGCCTGCGTCCGTTGCGGCCGGCCGATCCGCTGGTCATCGAGCTGCGCGAATGGTCGCGGATCGCCGACGAACTGACCGTCGAGCAGGTCCGTCTCGCCAACCGCATGCGAGACCAGCTCTGGCGCTACTTCCCGGCCATGCTGGAGCTCGCCGATGATCTCGCCGCCGAATGGTTCCTGCAACTGTGGGAGAGCGCGCCGACGCCCGATAAGGCCCGCCGCCTCCGCCAAGCCAGTCTCGCCAAGCTCCTCAAGCGGCATCGCATCCGCCGCTTCGATGCGGCCGAGGCCTTGAAGCAGCTCCGCCGGCCGCCCATCCAGGTCGCCGCCGGCGCCACCGAGGCGGCAACCGCCCACATCCGCACGCTCATTCCCCGCCTGCGCCTCGTCAGCCGCCAGATCAAAGAGGCGCACGGCGAGCTCGATCGCCTGCTCGCCAGCCTCGCTGCGCCCGAGGAGGACGCGCCGGGGCAGCCGCAAGAGCAGCGTGACGTGACCATCCTGAGATCCCTGCCAGGCATCGGAAGGATCGTCTGCGCCACGCTGCTCGCAGAGGCCGGCGAGGCCCTGCGCGAGCGAGACTATCAGGCGCTGCGCTGCTTGTCCGGCGTCGCCCCGGTGACCAAGCAGTCGGGCAAGCGCCGCATCGTCCTGCGCCGCCGGGCTTGTCATCGCCGCCTCAGCGACGCCGTCCATCATTGGGCGCGCACCGCCATCCAGCACGACCCGCGAAGCCGCGCCAAATACGCCGCCCTGCGCCAACGCGGCCATTCGCATGCCCGCGCGCTTCGCTCCGTCGCCGACCGTCTGCTCGCCGTTGCCTGCGCCATGCTCGCCAGCCGCACCCTGTTCGCCACCGCAGCGGCAAGTCAAAAAAGCGCTTGCTAAACGGTGGGGAGTCCGCGCGGCGTTATACGTTCCCCAACTCGCCCTTTCTCTTCCTGTCCTGCCCCGTGCTTGCGCCGTGGGCAGAAGCTCTAGCCGTGCAACAGCCGGCACCGGGATTGCTCCCGAGGGGGGCCCTTCTGAGGAACGCCGTCCCGGCTCCTGACCGAGGCTCCGTGGCGGCGCCGCCCACTGCTCCCGAAAAGCTCCGGTCCTTGCATCCCGGTCCCTCGTCGAGCAGCGGTATTTGGCGAGCTAGCACAAACGGAAACGGCTGTCTAGGACTTTTTTCACAAGCGTGCAAATTTCTCCTATCCCCTTGCGGTAGAGGGTGGCCCTGATGTCACTCAGGGGTCGGGAGAGGGCAACGCCAGCACTTTGCGGACATCTTCGAAATCCCGCGCCAATCGCGCGGGATTGCGTCCTCGCCGAAACCGCTCCGGCCGGCTCTGGACCAACGTCCTGGGCTGGCAGCCGGAACAGCAAAGTTGAGCACTCCGCCCGGCGGGCAGGGACGATTCGTCAAAAACCCATCTGCTGGCGGCCGAGATCGGTCAGGTCCTTCTCCGTGGCGCGGCCCTTGAAATCGACCTCGAAATCCATCGCGGCGAAGTCCGGCGCCGAGCGGCCGGCGAGAAAGGCCTCCTTCTGGCGCGGGCAGGTAGGCGCGGTTCTTGGCGCAGTCCGGCGCCGAGCCGATATAGATGACGCTGGCGAATTCCTTGCCGTTATGCTCGTCGCCGACCGCATGGCAGATGTCGGTGTGCCACCAGACCGTGTCGCCCGGCTGGACCTCGGGGATGGACACCATGCCGGCCATCATCTCCGGATGCCATTTCGCGCTGACGCCGAGCGCCCGGCCGGGCGCGGCGCCGCAGAGGTCGTCCTCCGCGACGTCGTCCTGCAGGGCGCGGAGGAGCACGTAGGAGATGCCCTCGGCGATCGGGATGAGCTGCAGCGTGCCGTCCTTCGGGCCCTGGCGGGTCAGCGCCGTCCAGCCCTGATAGGTGCGGAACATCGAGCACACCGCCGGCGAGGGGATCTCCTCGCGTCTCCAGCCGGTGGCGTGCCGTCGAACGGGTCGTAGCCGCGCCAGTTGCCGGCGAAGACCTCCTCGTAGACTTTCTGGTAGCCGGGATCGATCCAGCGCTCCACCGTGCCGGCGTCCATGTGCGGCGACAGGCCGAGCGTCTTGTCGCCGGGCTGGCGGCGGCGCACGCGGTCGGCGTAGGCGCACTGCTTGTCGGGATCGAAAACGCCGTCGAATTTCCACAGCCGGTCGAGGAAGGCGCGCGTCTCGGCGAGCTTCGGATCCTGGCGCGCCATGACCTGCGGCTTCGACCAATAGACGTTGAAGATCTGCGGCTTGCCGGCCTTGAGCTGCCGAAAAATACTTGTCGAGGCTGCGCTTCTCGACCTCGCGCTGCTCGTAGTCGTTCGTCTCCAGATAATCGCCGACCTCGGCGAACCAGTCGCTCGCCTGGGCGGCCGGGAAGACGCCGCGCACGACCGCGCAGCCAGCCTTGCGGATCGCCTGGCGGGTGGCGTCGGACACGCGGCCGTCCTTGATGTCGCGGTAGGCGACTTCCGGCACGACCGGCCGGCCGGCGGCCGTGTCGGCGCGGATCTGATCGGCGGCGCGGCTGATGTGATCCTTCACGTCGGCGAAGGCGCGCTGCAGCGCTTCGCGGCGCGGCGCCATCTTGCGCTTGAAGGCGACGATCTGGTCCGTCACGTCGAATTTGTTGTCGGCCTCAGCGTGCATTGTCGGAATCCTCCTGAAATTCTTGTGGGCCGAGATCCGGCCGGTCGGGTCAGATCTAGTGCCGTGCTTGCAGCCGTTCCACGCGCCTGCCTGCCGGCTGAGGGGCACCTCTCTCGCCAACTCCGATTGCCAAGAGCCGGAGCACGTTGCGGCATTTGCCGCAGGTGCGGCATCGTTCTGCCTGATCCTGCATAGCACCAACCGGCCCAGGGCAGGGCGCGGGCGGCGCAAAAACCTCGGCACTGGCCTGCATCGGCGTCCTCCCTTAGGCGATTGTTGCTGCACATTCTAAGGGGCTGTTCGGTCATGAGTTGGCGCCGTACGGCAAAAACTGATACTGGAATGGCGTTAGATGCTGCCCGGATGACCTACAAACGCTAGTGCGCGCGAAAGCCGATGCGTCCGCTGTTCGAGAAAGTCGCCGTGCCGCCCGGCTCGTCGTGGAGTTTTCTGAACCGGCGGCTCGACGACGGCATCCCGTTCCAGTGGCATTATCATCCGGAGTTCGAGCTGACGCTGACGCTGAACAGCCGCGGCCAGCGTTATATCGGCGACAGCATCGCCGACTATGAGGACGGCGACCTCGTCCTCCTCGGGCCGAACCTGCCGCACACCTGGTGCTCCTCGGAGCGGCTGCGCGATTCCGAGCCCCATATCGCCTTGGTGATGTGGTTCACCGAGGATTGGGCGGCCGGCATCACCGAGAGACTGGCGGAGATGCAGCCGGTCGCGGCGATGCTGGCGCGCGCCGGGCGCGGGATCGTATTCTCCAGGACGGCCGCGGAGAGCGCCCGCCCGATCATTGAAACGATCCCCTCCCGCGAGCCGACCGACCGGCTGCTCCGGCTGATGGAGGTGCTGACGCGCCTCGCCGGCGACGCGGATTGGCAGTGGCTCGCCGGCCCGGGCGCCGACCGCCAAAAAGTCGGCTCGCCCGACCAGCCGCGCATCGGCCGCGTGCTCGACCATATCCACGCGCATTATCGCGAGCGGATCAGCATCGAGACGCTCGCGGATGTCGCGGCGCTGAGCGTCTCGGGCTTCCACCGCCTGTTCCGGCGTCACACAAGGCTGACGGTCGGCGACTACGTTGCGGAGCTCCGCATCGGCCAGGCCTGCGCGCTCCTCGTCAATACGCGCCAGCCGATCGCCCACATTGCCGACGAGGTGGGCTATGCCAACCTGGCCAACTTCAATCGCCACTTCCGCGCGCTGAAAGGGCGGACGCCGCGACAATTCCGGCAAAGCTTCGGCAGGTAGGCAAGCGTCGGCTCAGAGCCGCATCAGCGCGAGCCCGCAAACGACCATCGCGATGGAGGCAATGCGGATCGGCGTCAGCTTCTCGCCGAGCGCGATCATGCCGATCAGCGCGGCGAAGAGGATGCTGGTCTCCCGGAGCGCCGCCACGATCGGGATCGGCGCGACGGTGAAGGCCCAGATGACGATCCAATAGGCGACGAGCGACAGGGCGCCGCCGAGGAGTCCGGCCATCCAGTTGGCGCGCCCGGTGGCGAAAACCTCGCGCCCTCTGATCAGGAGCATGAACGCGACGAACGGTACCGCCTCCAGGACGAAAAGCCAGATGACGTAATGGTGGGGGTTGCCGGCGGCGCGTGCGCCGAGTCCGTCGGCCAGCGTGTAGGCGGTGATGCACAGCGAGGTCGCGGCAACGTAGAAGAGCCCGCGCCGCGATTCGACGAGCACGCGCCAGCCGCGGTCCAGCGCCAGCGTCATGATGCCGATGCCGAGGACGACGATCCCGACCATGCCGCTCGCGTCCACCGCCTCGTCGAGGACGAGCACTGAGATCGCCAGGGTCAGGAGCGGCGCCGAGCCGCGCACCAGCGGGTAGACCTTGCTGAGCTCGCCATGCGCGTAGGAGAGCGCCAAAAAAGTGTTGTAGCCGGTGTGGATGATTGTCGAGGCTATGACGAACGGCCATGCCGCCTGCGGCAGAACAGGGACGAAGAAAAGACCCGGCGCGGCCAGCAGCCCGCAGGCGCCGATGAGCAGCGTCATGGAGATCATCTTGTCGCCGCGCATGCGGATGATGGCGTTCCACGAGGCGTGGCACAAAGCGGCGACGAGGACGGCGAAGGTGACCGTAGCTGTCATGAAGGTTTTCTATGCGGGTCTTTTAATGGCTGCTTGGCCGGGGCTGTAGCGCGCCGTAGCGCTATTCCGGGCCGGTCAGCGGCCCTTTCGCGCTGCCTTTCGCGCCGACTAGCGCCAGGCGCTCCGGCGCGAGCGTCACATGCACGGTCGCGCCGGGCTCGTGCCGCACCGCATCCTGCTGGGTAACGAAGAGCTCGCCGATCTCGGTGGCGAGCGTGTAATCCCAATGCGAGCCGAGATAGGTCGCCTTGCGGATCTCGGCCGGCAAGGAATTCGGCGCCGGAGCGATCTGCAGCCGCACTGAGGACGGCCGCACGACAAGGATAGCCTGCTGCGGCTCCAGCGGGCTCGGCAGATCCAAGGTGAGCGGCCCCAGCCGCACCATCGCCTTGCCGTTCTGGCGTCCTACCACTTCGCAGCGGACCAGATTAGCGCCGCCGATGAAGTCGGCGACGAACGCGTCCGCGGGACGCTCGTAAAGGTCGGCCGGGGAGCCCTCCTGGGCGATGGTGCCCTGGTTCATCACGATGATGCGGTCGGATACCGCGAGCGCCTCCTCCTGGTCGTGGGTGACGTAGACGGAAGTGAGGCCAAGTCCTTGCTGCAGCTCGCGGATGTCGTCGCGCATGCGCCGCCTGAGCTTGGCGTCCAGGTTCGAGAGCGGCTCGTCGAAAAGGAGCACACGCGGTTCCAGCACCAAAGCGCGGGCGCAGGCGACGCGCTGCTGCTGGCCGCCGGAAAGCTCTGAGGGCAGCCGCTCCTCGTAGCCTTCGAGCCCGACAAGCCGCAGCCCCTCCTCTGCCTTCTCGCGCTGCACCGCCTTGGGCAGTCCGGCGAGGCCGTAGGAGACGTTCTCCATCACATTCATGTGCGGGAAGAGCGCATAGGACTGGAACACCATGCTGACGTCGCGCGCGCTCGGCGGCAGCCGCGTGACGTCCTCGCCGCCGATGAGGATTTTTCCGGCGCTGGGCACCTCCAGGCCGGCGATCATCCGCAACGTCGTCGTCTTGCCGCAGCCGGAGGGGCCGAGCAGGGTGACGAGATGGCCCGCCTCGATCGTGAAGGAGACCGCGTCGACGGCGGTCACGTCGCCGTAGCGCTTGGTGATCGCGCGCACCTCGACCGGCGCGGAGCGGGCGGCAATGGTCATGCGAAGCGCTCCTCGATGCCGCGCGCCAGCAGCGGCCGGCGCGAGAGCTGCCGCTTTCCGACGCCCAGCTGGATGAGGCCGATCACCAGCATCATGAAGACGATGAGCACGGAGCTGTAGGCGATCGCCACGCCGAAATCGGAGATCTCGACGCGGCCGACGATATAGGAGGTGGCGAGGTTGTATTTGGCGCTGACCAGGAAGATTACGGCGCTGACCGAGGTGATGGCGCGCACGAAGGAGTAGACGAGCGCCGCCACGATGGCGGGCCGGAGCAGCGGCAGTATTACCCGCCGGACCGTGCCGAAGCTGCCGTGGCGGAGCGTCAACGAGCATTCGTCGAGGCTCTTGTCGATCTGGCTCATGGTGGCGATGCCGGCGCGGATCGAGACGGGCATGTTGCGGAAGACGAAGCAGATGACGAGGATGATGCCGGTGCCGGTGAGGAGGATCGGCGGCACGTTGAAGGCGAGGATGTAGCTGACGCCGATCACCGTGCCGGGGATGGCGAAGCTCAGCATGGTCATGAACTCGAAGGTGGAGCGGCCGGCGAAGCGCTGCCGGTTGAGGATATAGGCGGTCAGCAGCCCGAGGGCGGCGGTGAGCGGCGCGGCAATGCCGGCGAGCACGATGGTGGTGAAGAAGGACGGCCAGGCGCGGCCGGTCCAAAGGAAACCGCTCTCGGTCGATTCGATGCCGAAGGCGGTGACGTAGTGTTTCAGGGTCGGCGTGTTGTCGATCCCTAGCGATTCGACGAAGCCGCCAGCCAAAATCAGCGCGTAGAGCAGGAAGGTGAAGACCAGCCAGGGTATCGTGGTGGCGTAGACGAGCTTGCGGACACCATCCGGCAGCTCGGCGGGCAGGCCGGAATCGCCTTTCCCCGCCATGGTGGTGTAGGAGCGGCGCCCGAGCCACCGCTGCTGCAGGAAGAAGGCGCCGAGCGTCAGCGACAGCAGCACGATGGCGAGCGCCGCGGCGCGGCCGGGATCGTTCTGCGAGCCTACAACGGCGAAGAAGATGTCGGTGGAGAGCACGTCGAAATTGCCGCCGAGCACCAGCGGGTTGCCGAAATCGGCGAGGCTTTCGACGAAGCCGATGAGGAAGGCGTTGGCGAGGCCGGGCCGCATCAGCGGCCAAGTCACGGTGCGGAAGGTGCGCCAACGGTCCGCCCGCAGCGTCTGCGCCGCCTCTTCCATCGACGGGCTGACGCCCTGCACGACGCCGGCGAGGACCAGATAGGCGATCGGCGTGAAGGCGAGGACCTGCACGATTACGAGACCCTCGAAGCCATAGATCCAGCGGCCCAGCCGGATGCCGAACCAGTCCTGGAGCGCCACCGTCGCGATGCCGCTTCGCCCGAACAGCAGGATGATGCCGAGGCCGATGACGAAAGGCGGCGTGATCACCGGCAGAACGGTCAGCACGTTGAGAAGGCGCTTGGCGCGGAAATTCGTCCGGTGGGCGAGAAGCGCGAAAGCGAGGCCGAGCAGGGTCGTGAGCACGCCGACCACGACGGCCAGCGCCAGGCTGTTCCAGACCACGCCGCAGCTTCGTCCGCCGGACAGGCAGGAGAAAGTCCAGATGTCGGGCGCCAGGAGCCGGGAGAGAAAGGCGGAGGCGGAAATGCCGCCGTCCTCGCCGATCGCCGCAGCGAAGAGGACCTTGGCGACGGGAAAGAAGACAAAAATGCCGATCGAGCCGACGATCAGCCCGATCGAGGAGATGACGAAGACGTCCCCGCGCATGGCGCCGCGCCGGGCCAGGCCGATGGTGGACGAGGAAGAGCAAGGATGTGCCGGCGAGGAGGGCGCCATAGCCCATTCCCACCTGCGGCTCGACAGGGCCGAACAGGGCCTCCAGCGCCGCGAAGTTCCAGCCCCTGAGACCGATCGCAAAGCCCTCGGCGAATAGCCAGACGAGGCCGAACGCACCCGAGACGATCACGATAGCGGCGGCGAGCGGATCTTCGCTGCGTCGCCCGAGCAACAAGGAGCGGCGGGACAAAGGCCAGGAGAATCGGCCAGAGCCAGACTCGATCGTGCTGGAGCGCCTGCAGAACGGCCGGCGCCGCATCGGGCTCGCCAAATCGTCGAAGCCAGTCGAAGGACCAGAAGGTCGGCTCGACCGCGTACCAGGGCAGCGAGGAGAAGCGCGGCCCACCCCACGGCCAGCCAGAAGACCAGCGGATTGCGCATCAGCTCATTGGGGTCAGGCCGAACGAAGGGGGCCGGCGGGAGCCGAAGCCGCCGCCGGCCGGGCAATTATGTCAGTTGGCGCCGATCTCGGCGTCCCACTTGGAGAGCAGGCGCTTGCGCTCGTCGGACGACCCGAACTTGGCGAAATCGTAGTCGATCAGCTTGATCTTGGTGACGTCAGGGGCGCCTTCTGGAAGCGGGGCGTTCTTGTTGGACGGCAGCTGGAACGCATTGGCCTGTGCTCCGAGCTTCTGCGCGTCGGCCGTCAGCGCCCAGTCGTACCACTTCTTGGCGTTCTCCGGATTCGGTCCGCCCTTGATGATGCTCATCGAGCCGACCTCGAAGCCGGTGCCCTCGCACGGGGAGACCGTCACCAGCGGCGCATTCGACGTCACCACCGGCGTCAGCAGATCGTGCTGGAAGGTGATGCCGATGAGCGTCTCGCCGCGCGCCGCCGCCTGCGACGGCGCCGCGCCGGATTTGGTGTATTGGTTGACGTTCTTGTCGCATGCGCCTTCAGGAATTCGAAGGCCTTGTCCTCGCCCTTGAGCTGCACCAGCGTGGCAAGGAAGGTGTAGGCCGTTCCCGAGGAGTTCGGATTGGCGATCTGCACCTCGCCCTCGTATTCCGGCTTGGCGAGGTCCGCCCAGCATTGCGGCGCGTTCGAGACCCTTCTCCTCGAGGAGGTCGGAATTGTAGCCGAAGCCGAGCGCGCCGAGATAGATGCCGACGGTCTTGCCGCCCGCCGTCTTGTGCTGCGCGACCGCCCAGTCGTGCAATTCGCCCATCATCGGCGAATCATAGGCGACGGTCAGGTCCTCTTCGGCCGCCTGCAGATGCGGATCGCCGGTGCCGCCCCACCAGATATCGCCCTGCGGATTGGCGGCTTCGGCCTGGATCTGCGCAAAGGTCTCGCCGGAGCTCTTGCGGGTCATCGACACGTTGATGCCGGTCGCCTTCTGGAACTCGTTGACCATCAGCTGGCACCACTCTTCCTGCGGCGAGCAGTAGACGACGAGGTTTCCCTGCGCGGCCGCCGGGCCGCTTGCGGCGAGGCTGCCGAGCACGACGGAGCCGGCAAGGGCGAGAATTGTTCTGAACTTCATCTGCTTCCTCCCATTTTCCTGCCGCGTTCCGGGGAAAATGCCCGCCGGGCAGGTGTCACATGGCTGTCATATTGACGGAATGAACGTTGCACGGCCAGTGTGAATTCGCCGAGTCGTTTCCGAAGAAGCCCATCTCCGTGTCACCCTCAGACCTCGACCTCCGCCTGCGGGTGGCGCAAGCCGTCGTGCGCGAGGCGGGGCAGCTCGCCGCCGACTATTTTGCCAGGCGCGCAACGCTCACGATCGACCGCAAAGGGGCGCAGGACCTGGTCAGCATCGCCGACCGCAGCTGCGAGGACCTGATCGTCGCCGGCCTGTCCGCTTTGTTCCCGGACGATTCCTTCCTCGGCGAGGAGGGCGGGGTGCGCAAGCCCGGCGGCGAAGCGCGTCTGGGTGATCGACCCGATCGACGGGACGCACAATTTCCTCACCGGCGTGCCGTTCTGGTGCATTTCGCTCGCCCTCGTCGTCGCCGGCGAAGCGGTGCTCGGGCTAATCTATCATCCGGCCGAGGACGAGCTGTTCTCCGCGCGAAGCGGCGGCGGCGCGTTCCTCAACGGCGTGCCGATGAAGGTGAGCGGCGAGACCGACGTCACCCGCGCCCGCATCGGCATCGGATTCAGCTATCGCCGGCCGGTTGCCGACCATGTGCGAACGGTCGAGGCGCTGCTTTCCGCGGGTTGCGAATATCTTCGCCTCGGTTCCGGCGCCCTTGGCCTCGCCTACACAGCGGCCGGCCGATTCGACGGCTATTGGGAGCGCCACACCAATTCCTGGGATGCGGCGGCGGGGCTCGTCCTGGTGCGCGAGGCCGGTGGCTGGACCAACGACTTTCTGGGCGGCGCCGGTCTCATGAAGGGCAGCGAGATACTCGCCGCCACACCGGCGCTGGTGGACCCTCTGGCGCGGCTTACCGGCTTTCAGAGGCTATGACGCGAGCCGGGTCGGCTTGAGCACGCCTTTCCGCTCCAGGAGCGGATAGGCCGTCGCCGCGATATGCGCCTCGATGCGCTTCAGGTCGCGCACGACATCGAGATGCAGCCCGCTCGTTTCGATCGAGGCGACCCGGCCCTCGCGCACCCGGGCGAAATGCTTTTCCGTCGAGATCCGCTCCAGGTCGCGGAACTGCTCCTTCTCGGCGACGAGCCGGCGCGCCGCTGCGACGTCGCTGGACATGAAGACGGCCACGGCGAGCCTCAGATGCTCCAGGAGCTGCGCATACATGGCATCGATCTCCGCCATGCCTTCGGGCGACAGGCTGAGCTTCAGCCGCATGCGCTTGGCGGCGAGCTCGGTAAGGTTCTTGTCGATGATGTCGCCGATATGCTCCAGGTTGATGGCGAAGGCTTGGATCTCGGTGAGCCGGCGCGCCTCCGTCTCGCTCAGGTTCTCGCGGGCGATCGCCGCGATATAGCGCTGCAGCGCCTCGTGCAGGCGGTCGACGATGTCGTCCATCCGGCTCGCCTCGGCCACGCGGTGGCGATCGTCGCCGTGCAGGGCCTCGTGCGTGCAGGCGAGCATCTTTTCGACGACATCGACGAGACGAAGCGTCTCGCGCGCGGCGTTGGCGAGCGCCACGGCCGGCGTGCCAAGCGCCGCCTGGTCGAGATAGAGCGGCTTGGCCGGATCGTTGGCGGCGGGACCGGCAGGCAGCAGCCGCACCAGCAGCACGGCGATCCACGGCAGGAGGCCGATGAAGAGCGCCGCCACGCCAAGATTGAAGGCGGTGTGGAAATTGGCGGCGAGACGGCCCGGATCGCCATCGACGTGCGCCAGCCATCCGCCGATCTGGTCGATGAACGGCAGGACGAGGAGCGTGCCGATCAGCCGCGTGGCCAGATTGCCCAGCGGCAGCCTCAGCTTGACTGGATCGCCGGCGGTTCCCTCCAGCACCGGGTTGATGGCGCTGCCGATATTGGCGCCGAGCACCATGGCGAGCGTCGCTTCCGGCCCGATCAGGCCCGAGGCGGCGAGCGAAATCACCGCCAGCACCACGACGACGCTCGAATGCGCCGCCCAGGTGAGCGCCGCGGCGGCGACGAGATTGAGGAGCGGCTCGCGGGTGACGGCGGCAAGCAGCGTGCGGACCTGCGCAGAATCCTCGCTCGGCCGCACCGCCTCGCTGAGGAGATGCAGCGACAGAAGCATGAGCCCGAGTCCGATCGCCACGCGGCCGAGATCGCCGAAGCGCGTGCCCTTGGCGCGGCGGAAGATGAGGACGCCGATGGCAATCAGCACCGGAAAAATCAGCGTCACGTCGAAAGAGAGCACCTGGACGATCAACGTCGTGCCCACGTTGGCGCCGAGCATGATGGCGAGCGCCGGGACGAGGTCGACCGCGCCGGTGCCGGCGAAAGACATCGCCATAAGCGCCGTTGCCGTGCTCGACTGCAGCACCGCAGTGACACCGAGGCCGACGAGGAAGGCGTGGAAACGCGTCCTGAGCCCGCGTCCGAGAATCCTGCGCAGGTCGGAGCCGAAAACCCGCGTGACGCCGCTCTGCACCATGTGGATGCCCCACAGGAGGAGCGCGATTTCACCGACAATGTTGATGAGGAGGTGCGTCGCGGTCATTCGACTTCTTGCTTTTGGTCAGCCCGCCGGGGGCTGGAACGATTACCGGGGCGGCAGGGTCGAAGATCTGTCGCGAAAGGCTGAAACGATTGAAGCTTAAGCGCCTTTCCACGGCCTTACCAGACGCAGCGCGCTTATTCGCCTCCGCAGGCGTTACGCGCCGATGAGGCGGCGCGGGCCGCTGACGAAGCGATTGCCGCGCTCGAAGAAGCGGAGCGGCCGCTCCGCCTCCTTGGTGATGCCGATCCGGGTCGCGGCCACGATATCCCGCGGCTTCCGGACCGGCGTGCCCAGACAGAGCGCGCCGGCGCCGCAGAGATCCGCGCCATCTTCGGCGAGCGTGATCCGCATCGCCGCGGCGAGCCGGCCCGGCCCGCGTGCCAAGTCGAGGAGCTTCTCGGATCCGCGGTTGCGGCGCATGGCGTCGATGCCCTCGAGCGGCTCGAGCGCGCGGATGAGCACGCCGGCCCCCACGCCCGGCGTTTCGCTGGCGACGTTGAGCACCGGCCAGCTTCCATAGGCGATGTAGACGTAGGCATGGCCGCGCTCCAGGAACATTGAGCGGTTCCGCCGTGTCTCGCCGCGGAAAGCATGGCTGGCGGCGTCGTCGAGCACATAAGCCTCGGTCTCGACGATACGGCCGCTCAGGCGCCCCCCGTCCACCTCGTGGACGAGCGTGGTGCCGATGAGGAAGCGCGCCAGCGCCTCCGTGTCGGCGGGAAGCTCCTCGCGCCGGAGACGCTGTACGGGTTCAGCAGAAATGGCGGAAGGCTGAGTTCGGACGCGGCATCACCCCTTTGCAGTCCAGCGGCATGGCATCGTATTGGAAACCGGCACTCGCGGGCGAGGGGAAATCAATTGCCCTATGGTGCCCAGCGGCATTGAAGGGCCGGAGAGTTGACCGTTGCAGAATGTGATTTGCATGAAGTGGGGAAGGGCGTACGGGGCGGATTACGTCAACAAGCTTTATTCGATGGTCAGCCGGAATACGTCGCGCCCTCTCCGCTTCGTCTGCTTCACCGACGATGCAGCGGCGCTCCGCCCCGAAATTCACGTTCTTCCGCTTCCGCAGATCGCCCTGCCGGAATCGCATCGTTGGAAGCCATGGCGAAAGATCGCGCTTTGGCAGCCGCAGCTCTCCGATCTGAACGGCGACGTGCTTTTCCTCGATCTCGACGTCGTGGTGACCGCATCCATCGACCCCTTCTTCGACTTCCGGCCGGCCGAGACCTATTGCGTCATCGAGAACTGGACGCAACCCGGCTCCGGCATCGGCAACACCTCGGTGTTCCGGCTGCGCGTCGGCTCCCACGCCGAGGTTTACGACGCGTTGATGGGCGATCCGGAGGGGACGGTCCGCAAATTCCGCAACAGCCAGACCTTTGTCTCGCGCACCATCTCGAGCGCGGCGTTCTGGCCGGCGGAATGGTGCGTCAGCTTCAAACACAGCCTCATGCCGCGTTGGCCGCTGAATTTCGTGCGCTCGGCGCGGTTCCCCGTCGAGGCGCGGGTGACGTGCTTCACCGGTCATCCCAATCCCGACGAGGCGCGCGACGGAATCTGGCCGGCGGCCTGGTACAAGCGGATTCGCAAGCATGTCCGCCCGACGCCCTGGATCGCGGAACATTGGCGATAGCGGCTTACATGCGGGGCGACACCAAAAGAGCGCCGCTCCATAGGCGGGTTTGGCGCAGCGCCCGGCGCATCGGTTTCTAGAGCCTGTTCGGGCGCGGATCGTAGCGCCGGGGTGAGCCGGGCGATCTTGCGGCAACCTTTCATTAACGCCAGAAGCGGAACGCGCCCATGAGAGCGGCCTCCAGGCGTGCCCCCACCGCATCGAGCGAATAGGCTTTGATGGCGTGCTGGCGCCCCGCCGCGGCGACCTGGGCGGCCGGTTCGGGAGCGGTGGCAATCTCCTGGAGCCGTGCCGCTAACGCCCGCGAATTGTCGATCGGCACGAGATAACCGGTCTGCCCGTCCTCTATGATGTCCGACGGCCCACATGTCGCCGTCGACACCACGACCTTGCCTCGCGCCATCGCCTCGATGAGGACGAGACCGAACGGCTCCCGCCGCGACGGCACGCAGAGCACGTCGAAACGCGCGAAGAAGCGATCGAGCGCCTCGACCCAGCCGTGCCAGACGATCCTGTCGTCAATCCCGAGCTGCGCCGCCTCGGCGGCCAGCGCGGCATGCTCTGGCCCAGTGCCACCGATATGAAGCTCTAGGTCCAGCCCTGCTTCGACCGCATGCCCCGCGGCGCGCAGGAGCACGTCGATGCCCTTGTGGCGCTTCAGCTCGGCTAGCACGCCGATGCGCAGCGGCGCCGTGAGGTGCGGCGCCAGCGGTGAAGATGCAGGGTCTGCCGGCATCTCCAGGAGCGCGTTCGGAATAATCGAGATGGTTCTGCGCAGCCGTTTCCTGCGGGCAAAGTCGTCCAGTTCGGATGCGTGCGCCTTCGATAAGGCCAGCCAGTTCCTGAACAGGCTGCGGCCGCCGCTCTTTTCGTTGTGGAAGACCGCAAATTGGGCGCTCGGCGGGGCGGCGAGCAGTGCCGGCAGCAGGAGCCTGGCGCCGTGGTGCACGATGGCGTCGACGCGGCGCTTGCGGAGCCGCAGCAGGGCCGCCAGCACGGCAGGCGACCTCAGCGCCTTCGACGGCACCGAGAGGGCGCCCTTGTGGAAAACCTTCAGGCCCAGCGCAGCAGCTTTCTCCGCGACCGGCTCCGAGGCGGTCCACAACTCGACGCGGTGGCCACGCCCTGATAACGCAAGCGCATGGGCCAGCGCCGCGTTGACGATGCCGCCGCGCTCCGTACGGCTCGGATGGATAAAGATCACGTCGAGGGACACGCGCCGCTCAGTTGCTTCGTGGCTGATTGCAGCAGTTCGCTGGAAGAACTCAAGCGGCGTCCCGCGCCGGACCTCAGCCCATTGCCGCGGCGCGGATCTTAAGGAGACGTCGCTCCTGCGCCACATACGCCTTCGCCTCGCCGCTCTGGAACATGTCGAGCTTGTCGCTGTCGTCGTCGGCGACCGGCGTCAGCGCCTCGTCCATATAGGCGCGGCGGTTCGGGTCGCGCTTGATCGCCTGATAGCGCCCGTACATGCGCCCCCACAGCCACAGCCAGCGTACCTGCTTGATGAGCATCTCGGACAGATAGCGCGGGTAGAAACGCCAGGCGGGCTCGATCGGCATGCCGCTCCGCCGGTCGCGGCGGGATTTCAGCCGCACGAAGCCGCATTCCAGCGGGTGCATTTTCTCGATGCGGATCGAGCCGATGAACCAGTTGAGGATGAACAGCGTCTTGCCGATGCTGTTGCCGGTGGCGCCGGCCCGGCGCAGCACCCGCTCCACGTGCTCGTCGGAATAATAGGTGTCCCAGGCTCGTCTGTAGACCTCCTCCCACACCTCCTTCGACATCAGCGGATGCGCCGTCGTGGCGTGGTTGAGGTCGTAGTTGTTGAGGTCGGGGTCCATCTCGACGCCCTTTTCCCACAGACTGCTTGTGGTCCTCCGAGCCCGGCAGGGGCGTGAGATAGAAGAATTCCAGGATGTCGACCGGCAGCTCGCGCTGGATCACCTGGATGTCGCGCTGGATCCGCTCGGGCGTGTCGTTGGGAAAGCCGAGGATATAGCCGCAATAGGTCAGCACCTTCGCCTCTTTCCAGGCGAGCAGCATTTTTCGGTATTCGGTGATCTTGTTCTGCCGCTTCTTCGCCGCCAGCGAGATTGTCGGGGCTGACATTCTCCAGGCCGATGAAGACGCGCCGCACGCCGGCCCGCGCCGCCTTCTCGATGAAGTTCGGCAGCCGGTGGCAGAGCGTGTCGACCTGGATGATGAAGCGAATGTTGATGCCGTCGCGCTCGCGCAGCTGGATCAGCCGATCGAAAATCTGCTCCCAGTCCTTGTTGCGGGCGAAATTGTCGTCGGTGATGAAGAAGCGGACGATGCCATGGCGGGCATTCTCGCGAACGATCTTTTCCACATCGTCGGCCGAGCGGCGCCGCGACTTGCGGCCCTGAACGTTGATGATCGTGCAGAACGAGCACTGGAAGGGGCAGCCGCGGCCGGCGTCGAAGCTGGCGTTCGCGCCGTAGGTGCGCTTCACCACCGAGGCCGGGAGGTGCGGGATCGGCACATGCTCGATGCCCGGCAAATCGGCCATGAAATTGTAGATCGGCTTCAGCTCGCCGGCGATGGCGTCGCGCAGGACCTGCTCGAGCCGGCCCTCCTCGGCCTCGCCGGCGAAGATGAAGGCGCCGAGATCGAGCGCCTTCTGCACGTTCGGCTCGATGCCGGGCAGCATGGCGAGCGTGCCGGAGACGTGGAAGCCGCCGATGCCGACCTCGATGCCCAGCCGGCGGAAAGCGGCTGTCAGGTCGAGGGCGCGCGGAAACTGGTTCGACTGCACGCCGACCAGCATGACCATGCCCGCGCCGGCCTGGCGGATGGAGCGGGCGATGACGGCGGGCTTGATGCGCCGGTTGGTCTCGTCGATCGCGACGAGGTCGAGCTCGATGTCGGGCCCGAGCGCCTGGCGCTCGGCACAGTTCTGGGCGAGGCCATAGAGGCAGGCGAGCGAGTTCGCCGGGATCGGCGAGCGCAGCCATTGGATGACGTAGCCGTCGTCGTCGTAGTGCGACGGCTTGATCAGCACCAGTCGAAACAGTCGGCGGGTCGACCCGGCCATACCGCAAATCTCCAGGAGGATTCTCTCGCCAGACTAGCGGAGAAAGCGCGGCATGGGGCATCAATTCGGCAAATAAGCGGCGGGGCCGCATTCGTGCAGGCGCGGATCAGCGCTGCGCGTTCCGCCAGTCCGGGTGCATCCACGGCTCCAGGTTGGAGGCCGGCAGCGGCGGGCGGCCGAGGATATGGTCGGCGGCTTTTTCCCCGACCATGATCGAGGGACCGTTCAGGTTGCCGTTGGTGATCTCCGGAAAGATCGACGAATCCGCGATGCGCAGCCCGTGCGTGCCGATGACGCGGCATTCAGGATCGACGACCGAATTGACGTCGTCGATCGCGCCCATGCGGCAGGTGCCGCACGGGTGATAGGCGCTCTCGACGTTGTCGCGGATGAAGTCGTCGAGCTCTTCATCGCTCTGCGCGGCCTCGCCCGGCGCGATCTCCTCGCCCCGATATGAAGCAAGCGCCGGCTGCGCAAAAATTTCCCGCGTCAGGCGGATCGCCTTGCGGAAATCCTGCCAGTCCTGCGGCGTGCTCATGTAATTGAATCGGATCGACGGCGCCTCGCGCGAGTCCCTGGATCGGAGTTTTACGCTGCCGCGCGACGGCGAGCGCATCGGCCCGATATGCACCTGGTAGCCGTGCGCCGTCGCCGCGGCGCGGCCGTCGTAGCGGATCGCCGCCGGCAGGAAATGCAGCTGCAAATCGGGATAGCGCACACCGGCGGCGGAGCGGATGAAGGCGCAGGCCTCGAAATGGTTTGTCGCGCCGAGCCCGGTGCCGAAGGCCAGCCATTCGATGCCGATGCGCGCCCGCGCCAGCAGTCCGAGATGGGCGTTGAGCGTGATCGGGCGCGTGCAGGCTTGCTGCACATAAACTTCCAGGTGGTCCTGCAGGTTGGCGCCGACCCCCGGCCGGTTCACCAGCACCTCGAGTCCGTGCTCCCTGAGCTGCGCCGCCGGCCCGATTCCGGAGAGCATCAGCAGTTTTGGCGAATTGATCGACGACGCGGCAAGGATGACCTCCTTGCGCGCCCGCACGACATCCTGGCGCCCCCACCGGCGGATGGCGACGCCGGTGGCCCGCCGCCCGTCAAAGGTGATCCGCTCGGCATGCACGCCGGTCATCAGCTCGACGTTAGGCCGCTTCAAGGCGGGCCGGAGATAGGCGTTGGCCGCCGACCAGCGCCGGCCCTGCCACACCGTCATCTCCATCGGCCCAAAACCTTCCTGCTTGGCGCCGTTGTAATCCTCCGTCAGGGAGTAGCCGGCTTCCAGGCCGGCGTCCGTGAAGGCGCGGTAGAGCGGGTTCGATAGGGAACCGCGGGTGACGTGCAGCGGGCCGTCGGTTCCGCGCCAGCCGTCCTCGCCGCCATGCGCCGTCTCCAGCCGTTTGAAATAGGGGAGCACGTCCTTAAAGGCCCATCCCGTAGCCCCGGCCTCTTCCCACAAATCGAAATCCATGGCGTGGCCGCGTACGAAAACCATGCCGTTGATGGATGAGGAGCCGCCGATCACTTTTCCGCGCGGCGTGGCGAGTTGTCTGCCGCCGAGATGCGGTTCCGGCTCGGTGCGGTAGCCCCAATCGTAGGTCCGCATGTTCATCGGGATGGAGAAGGCCGCCGGCATCTGGATCAGCGGTCCGAAATCTGTGCCGCCATATTCAAGGACGAGCACGCGGTTGGCGCCGTCCTCCGACAGGCGGTAAGCCAGCGCGCAGCCGGCCGAGCCGGCTCCCACGATGACGTAGTCTGCCTCAAGCATCGCTGCGCCTGAGGGAGTCGCGGACGGCGCGCTCGACAAAGCGGGCCGCCCCTTCGGGATCGGGAGAATCCTCGGCGAGGGAACGGCGGATCCACAGCCCGTCGATGAGTGCGGCGGCCGTTTCGGCGACCAACGCGGCGTGCTCGCGCGTGGTCAGGTCACGCAGCGCGTGGACGAGATTGCTCTCCAGGCGTCGGGTATAGATGCGCAGCAGCCGACGGGCTTCCGGGTCGGTCTGTGCCTGCACGTAGAAAGCCAGCCAGGCCGAGATGACCGCGGGGCGGAACTGCCCGGCCGCGAAGTTGCCGCGAATGACCGCAGAGATGCGCTCCTCGGGCGTCCGCGCCTCGGCCAGCCGCGCCTGAATCTCGTCAGATAGCTCGCTGAGCAGGTGCCGCATCGTGGCGAGCAGCAGCTGGTCCTTGCCGCCGAAATAATGGTGCGCCAGCGCCGCCGAGACCCCGGCGCGACGGGCGATCTCGCCCATGGTCACCTGTCCCATGCCGCGGGCGTGAATGGCCTCGATCGCCGCCGAGATGAGCGCCTTGCGCCGCAATGGCTCCATTCCGATGCGGGGCATTCCGGCTCCTCCGTCAGGGGTGACGCCTAGCGGATTTTGATTGGCCGATCAATCAACAGGAACTTGCAAGCTCCGGCATTTGATGTTTCGCTGCCGCAGGAGGCGGCACGCCGCCGAAGCGTCCGGCCGCACAAAAACGTGGAGAGGGAGATTTCCATGCACACACTGATGAAGGGCATCGGGGCCGCCGCCGTCGCGCTCGCGCTCTCGGCCGCCACCGCCGCCGCGGCGGACCCGGAGAGCTGCAAGACGGTGCGCTTCTCCGACGTCGGCTGGACGGACATCACCGCGACCACGGCCGTCGCCTCGACGCTCCTCAAGGCGCTCGGCTACGAGCCGGAAGTGCAGGTGCTTTCCGTGCCCGTCACCTACGCCTCGCTGAAGAACAAGGACATCGACGTGTTCCTCGGCAACTGGATGCCGACGATGGAAGGCGATATCGCACCCTATCGTGACGACAAGTCGGTTGAGACGGTGCGCACCAACTTGGAAGGCGCAAAATATACGCTTGCGGTCCCGAAATACACCCACGACGCCGGTCTCAAGAGCTTCGAGGATATCGCGAAGTTCAAGGATGAGCTGGACGGCAAAATCTACGGGATCGAGCCCGGCAACGACGGCAATCGCTTGATCCTCGAAATGATCGAGGGCGGCAAGTTCGGCCTGTCCGATTTCGAGCTCGTCGAGTCTTCCGAGCAGGGCATGCTGGCGCAAGCCATGCGAGCCGTCGAGCGCAAGGAGCCGATCGTCTTCCTCGGCTGGGAGCCGCATCCGATGAACGCCAACATCGAGATGGCCTATCTTTCGGGCGGCGACGAAGTTTTTGGACCGAATTTCGGCGGCGCGACCGTCCATACCAATGTCCGCCAGGGCTATCTCCAGGAGTGTCCCAACGTCGGCAAGCTCCTGCAGAATCTTTCGTTCACGCTGGACATGGAGAACGAAATCATGGGCTCCATCCTGAACGATGGGGTGGAGGCCGGCGCTGCGGCGAAGGAATGGCTGAAGGCCCATCCCGAAGCGGTGGACCCATGGCTGGAAGGCGTCACCACTTTCGACGGCGGCGACGCCGCCGCGGCCGTGAAGGAGGCGATCGGCTCCTGATACGACGGGCCTGTCGGTAGAGCGAACCGGCGGGCGCGACTCGTTGAGGCAAGCGCATGGAGGAATGGCTCACAGCCTATAAAATTCCCGTCGGCATGTGGGGTAAGCAGTTCTTCGACGTGCTCACGACGTCGCTGGACTGGTTCTTCGACGGTCTGGCGAGCGGAATTTCCGTCGCGCTCGAGGCGATGATCGACCTGTTGATGTGGCCGCCGCCGCTGGTCGTCATCGCCGCTTTCGGCGCGCTCGCTTACGTCCTGCAGCGCTCCCTGGTCATCGCCGGCGGTGTCGCTCTCGGTCTCCTGTACATTGCCAATCAGGGCCTGTGGCAGGAGACGATCGAGACGCTCGCGCTGGTCATCGGAGCCGCTGCCGCTTCGATGGGCATCGGCGTGCCCGTCGGCATCGCGGCCGCCCACCGGGACTGGCTTTTCAGGCTGCTACGTCCCGTCCTCGATCTCATGCAGACGCTGCCGACCTTCGTCTATCTCATCCCGGCGCTCGTGCTGTTCGGCCTCGGCCTCGCGCCGGGCCTCATCACCACCGTCATCTTCGCCATCGCCGCGCCGATCCGGCTCACCCACCTCGGCATCACCTCGGTGCCGCAGCAGCTCATCGAGGCGGGCGAGGCTTTCGGCGCCACCAAGCGCCAGCTCCTGTGGAAAGTCGAGCTGCCCGCAGCAATGCCGACCATCATGGCCGGCCTGACGCAATGCATCATGCTCTGCCTGTCCATGGTGGTGATTGCGGCCCTGATCGGCGCCAACGGCCTGGGCAAGCCGGTCGTGCGCGCCCTCAACACGGTCAATATCCCGATGGGGATCGAGGCGGGGCTGGCGATCGTGGTGCTCGCCATTATCCTCGACCGGGTCTGCCGTGTCGGCGACGCGCGCGGCGCCGGCAGCCGCAAATGACCGACTGCGCGGTATCCTTCCGCCACGTCGACATCATGTTCGGCAAGAGCGCCGCAGAAGGCCTGGCGCTCCTCGACCGCGGCGCCGACCGCAGCGAAATCCTGGCCAAATGCGGCGCGATCCTGGGCGTCGCCGATGCCACGCTCGACGTCGGCGAGGGCGAGATCACCGTGCTGATGGGGCTCTCCGGCTCCGGCAAATCGACGCTGATGCGCGCCGTCAACGGCCTCAACAGGCCGGTGCGCGGCAGCGTGCTGGTCCAGGACGGCGCGCGCATGGTCGACGTCTGCAAGTGCGACCGCGACACGCTACGCCGCCTCCGCATGGGGCGGGTCGCCATGGTGTTCCAGCAATTCGCGCTGCTGCCCTGGCGCACGGTCGCGGAGAATGTCGGCTTCGGCCTGGAGCTTGCGGGCGTGGCGGACGCGGAGCGGCGCGCGCGCGTGGCCAAGCAGCTCGAGCTGGTCGGCTTGGCGGCCTGGGCGGGAAAATACGCCAACGAGCTCTCCGGCGGCATGCAGCAGCGCGTCGGGCTGGCGCGCGCCTTCGCCACCGAAGCGCCGATCCTGTTGATGGACGAGCCTTTTTCGGCGCTCGACCCGCTGATCCGCACAAAACTGCAGGACGAGCTCCTGGAGCTGCAGCGGCAGCTGAAACGCACCATCATCTTCGTCAGCCACGACCTCGACGAGGCGCTGAAAATCGGCACCCGCATCGCCATCATGGAGGCGGGCCGCATCGTCCAGTACGGCGTGCCGCAGGAGATCGTGCTCAATCCCGCCAACGACTATGTGCGCGATTTCGTCGCCCATATGAACCCGCTCAACGTGTTGAGGGCGCAGGAGATTATGGTCCCCTTCGCCCGCCTGGCGCGGGCCGGCAACGGGGCCGCGCGGATCGACGAGGAGCTCACGCTGACGGCTGCGGGGGAGGGGCGGCGGAACGGCGAGGCCGTGCCGGTCGTCGCGCTGGAGGACGCCGCTTCCGCGCCGCGCCGCGCCATTATCACGGTGCAGGCCGAGACGCCGCTCCGGGCGCTCATCGACGCGCGGCTCAAGCACACCGGCCCCTTCGTGGTGCGGGAGGGCGGCGCGGTCAGCGGCCTGATCCGCGACGAGGACCTGTTCCGCTGCATGACCAGCACGCGGGAGCTTGCGGCGTCCCGACCCGGCTAGAAGCCGCAATGTTCAGGATGAAGCACCTTTTGCAGGGTGCGGCCGCCGTTCGGTTTTCCGGAAAATCCTCGATGCCGAACAACGCCCGAACATGCCATCCTCTAGAACGACCAAGCGCCGAACCGATCAGAACAGGCCGTCCTCGCGCGGCTTGTTCGGTATGTTCGGTACGGTTCCGGGCCCTGCGCCGGCCGGCGGCATTGACAAAAGCACCCCGCCTTCCCTATGTGCGGCGCGAGCATTTTGGCGCGCTTGCCCCGCGCGCGGGACGAAATCCATGAAAGTCAAGAATTCGCTGCGGGCGCTTCGGGCCCGCCACCGCGACAATCGCCTGGTCCGCCGCAAGGGCCGGGTCTATGTCATCAACAAGACGCAGAAGCGCTACAAGGCCCGCCAGGGCTGAGCCCGCCGCAGCTCCGCCGCGAAAAAGCGTGTTTTGACGCGCCTGCCGGAAGGGCGTATTTTTCCGGCATGAATCGTCTTCTGCCGTACCTGCTCTGGCTGCTCCTCGCCGCCGCACCGGCCTGGGCCGAGCCGGTCCCCGCCCAGCAGGGGCTGACCCCGCAAAAAATCGCCGAGCTGACGCTCGACGAGCTGTTTGCCGAGCTCCCCGAAAACGCCGGCTCGCCCGCCGGCCGGGCGCTGGAGGTAAAAATCCTGGAGCGGCTGCACGAATCGGGCAGCGACACGGTCGACCTGCTGCTTGCCTGGGCGATGAAGTTCATGGAGGAGAAAAAATATCCGCGGGCGCTCGACGTGCTCGACCAGGTGGTGCTGCTCAAGCCGGATTTCGCCGAGGGCTGGAACAAGCGCGCCACGGTCTATTACCTCATCGACGATTACGGCAGCTCGCTCGCCGACATCCGCCGCACGCTGGCGCTGGAGCCGCGCCATTTCGGCGCGCTGTCCGGCCTCGGCTTCATCCTCGACGAGACCGGCCAGAAGGAGCAGGCGATCGCCGTCTTCCGCAAGGCGCTGGCCATCAACCCGCAGCTCGACAAGATCAAGGAAGCCGTGGAGCGCCTGGAGAAGGAGACGGCGGGGAATTCGATCTGAGCCGCGCCGCTGGCGTGGTTCCTCCCCCGTCGCGGAGCGACGGGGGAGGGGGACCATGCGAAGCATGGTGGAGGGGGCAAGTTCAAGCGCCGCGGCCGCCATTCGCCCCCTCCACCGCCTTCGGCGGTCCCCCTCCCCCGCTCCGCGGGTGAGGAACCGCGGCCACCCCACGCGATTCCCCGCACTGGCAACCAATTTAGACGGCGAACAGTTGACCTCCCGAAGAGGGCTGCCGGCAGAAGCAGCTCGGGAGATGCCGAAAATGGCCGACGACGCGACAATGGTCGCGCTTATCCGGCATTCCATGACCGGAGAGACGAAGCCCCAGCGGAAAGCGGCCGGCATTCTCCTGGAGGTGCTGCGATCGAGCGATGGACTCGACGGGTTTTTCGTAAAATTCCCCACAGTGGAAGCCGACCACGGCCGCGCGGTCGCCGATGAGATCCGCGCCCTCATGCAGAGATACGGGCTCGGCGCGCCGCTCGACCTGGAGCCCTAGCCGCCTGGCGCCCCGGCCCAACCGCACCTATATGCTCGCCGAAAACGTGTGGGGCTCGGCCGGTCATGAGCAAGGACATAGAGGCTGCGATCGCCCGGGAGCAGGAGCGGCTCTTGCGCCTCCTTGAGAGGACGCGAGCCGGCGACCTGTCGGTGGAGGGGCCGGGCTGGGAGTTCGATCCCCGATCTGCTGGCGCAGATCAGGGCTGCCATCGATCAGATCGAAATCGCCATCGGGGTAGAGAACGCGGCGCGGCGCGACGCTTCGGGCAGGTAGCCGCGCCGTTTGGGACGCTGACCGACGCTCCTCGGGTTGGCCTTATGGTGACATTCACGGGATAGTCGCCTTCACCTCGCTGACATGCGGCTCGTCTGAGCGACGTGAAGTCTTGCACTCAGAAGTCGAACTTGGCACGCCGTTGACAATTCGAAATTTACATGATCAGATTCCGGCGGCTCCTGCAAAGGTGCCGATGAACCTGGAGCGGGTTCTGGACAGAGGCCAACCGAAAGGGCGGCGACCGGCACCATCCCTGCAAAGGGCAGAGTGCGAGGTACCACACACTTCAGCCGTGTGGCTTTGCTGGCGTCCGCTCCCTTATCCCAAGATGGGAAGCTAAGGAGTTGAAGAATGACCAGCATCTCCAGTGACATAATCATTCGATTTACGCATGTCGCGGCACAGCCTCCTCGATCGAATGAGGCCGGCGATGACAGTCCAATTCGGCGGCTAGTCGGTTTCGTGCCGGCCAGATACATCATGCCCCTGCTTGACAATGCGGGGTTGGCCGCAAATCCACGATCGTCGCGCCGCAATGGGGTCGTTGACGATATCCTGCACACACTTGACGACGCTCCAGAGCTGTTTCGTTACAAGTCCAAAGGTCTGTTGATCGGCACCGCGCACTACGAGGAACTACAACGTAATCGTTATCGTGTACGATTCGAAGATCCTGACGTAGAGGGCATCCTTGATGGCGGTCACAACATGCTCGCTATCGGCTTGCACATGCTTAAGAAAGTCATGGAAGATCGTGAATGGAAACGCATCAAATCTTGGGATGATATGAAATTGGCTTGGGAGGAGCACAGGGACGACGTTGAAGAGATCAAAGACGAGTTCAATTTTGATGTTTCCGTTCGAACTGCTGGTTCCATCCGGGTCGACACCAGATGATATCGACGCTTTCATCATGCCGCTCCTAGCGGTTTGTGAGGCTCGCAACAACAATGCTCAATTGCCTATCGAAGCCAGAACGAACAAGCAGGGCTTCTATGATGCGATCAAGGCGGCTGTCCCGCGGGACTTTGCAGCTAGAGTTGAGTGGAAGCCCAACAGCTGGGAAGACGAAGACGAGAAGCGGCCCATAAAGGTTCGCGATCTTGTGGCACTCGCTTGGATCCCCCTCAATGCGCTCAACGAAGCAAACGCGTTACCTCGGGATATTAGTGTGTCTCCACAGAACACCTACAGGAATAAGGGCGAATGCTCACTCCGGTTTGAAGAACTCATGTCACTCAACGAAGTGACACGCGAACTCCAGGGAACACGGCGCGAATTGCATCATGCCGGAATTGCAAGCGCCTTCACGCTGCTGGCGGATCTTCCGAAATTGTACGACCAAATCTACGAGGAATTTCCGGACGCTTACAACGCTCGAAAACGTCGGTTCGCAGCCAACCCAATCGTGAAGATTTATGATCCGGCTAAGCGTAATGCCGCAAAGGCCGCAGGGAAGGATGCAACGGGATACGTCACAACGGAGCCTAAGACGCCGTTCTTTCGGACCGGGGTTCGCTGTAGTTACCCCGAGGGCCTGATTGTACCAGTGATCTACGGTTTGAAGGGCTTGATGATTGTGGAGCACGGGAAAGTAAGGTGGGCGGTTCGTGATCCAAGTGCTTTTGTCTCACGGAATTTGACCCGCATTGCGGATGCTTATCAACTCGTTATGAATCTCGCTCGATGGGATCCGCAGAAGATCTCTAAGGACGCCAACTCATACGAATTCGCCGTTCGCGAATTCCAGAACGCGCTGAACGAAGAAGAACGAACCGCTCGCGTCGCATAAAAAGGGCGTTGCGCAACACAGCGGGTCTTGGCCTGCTGTGTTGCTGCGAATTGCTTTCGACCGGGCACCGAGGCTGCCATTTAGCCAACCTCCATATGCGGCCTCACTGCCGCTCGCGCGACCACACTGGATCCCTCTCCACTTCACTCCTCTACGACATTGGGGGGCTTGCTGGGCCTCCGCGGCATTCCGGCTATCCAGCGGCCGCTTCCCTCTGCCATTTTCGCAGAGAAATGTTGCGACTGGCGTACTCCATCAGGAGTTCACCAAATTCATGCATCCAGTAGATGAAGTCTACAGAATTCATGTCCCGATCTTCATCATAAAAAGCTGCGAAATCTTCGAAAAACCAGTCGTAGGTGTCATCGGGAAACTCGTGCCACTCACCAGCGACCCAAAATTGGGCCAAGCCCGCGAATAGCTCTCTTTCTAACGCCGCGACATTCCAAAACGGCTTCACACCGATCAATTCAAAATTTGGCAACCAAGTTCTGGCCTCGCGCAGCCTTCGCTTAGGATCGGTGGTCTTGCCGAGTTTGAATCGGGAGCCGACCTTCACAACGTAGAGCCAGCCGGGATCAAGTCGAGGCACTCCGAAAATATCTAAATTTGGGCGGAATTCGCTTCTTTTTTCAGCCGCCATGGGTGCCCTCGTCTCGTCGCGAAATGTCTGCAATCAGAACCGACCATCATCCGTTGAGTCTCACGCCAGCAAATAGAGGCAGCCAGCGACGGCGATGATAATCACGGCGACACCGATTGCCATTGCTACTGCCCCTTCTGCGGAAATCCGCAGGTTGGTGCGCGAAGCATCGATCTCGATCTTGCTCACGCCCTGTCTCCTTCGCTGGCACAATTTTCCAGGCAGCGCACCATCCAGGCGTTGAGCGACTGCTTATTAGCATCGGCCCTTTCAGCGAGACGGGCGCGCAGGCTTTCCGGCATCCGCAAAGTGAACTTGGCTTCTCCTGAACCTGCTTCCGGCATTTCACCAAACAAAGTTTCAATTAGGTCGGGGTTCCAGCTCACCTTCTCTTCAAGCCACTTCCGCGCCTCGTCGGGGCTGAGTGGGGTGATCCCCTCATAATCGTCCTCGGCCGCACCATCGAGGTACGTATACCGGAAGAAGGCTCCATGACGCGTCTGGAACAAGTAGTCGCCATAGGTGTACTGCCCCTCGTCCTCATCCCGGCCGGCGAGCTGAGTTGCCGTTTCGGTGTTGTAGGTCTTGCCGTCGATAATGCGCTTGCATCGGATGGTACGCATTCGATTCCTCGTTCTCACATTGCCGTCACCTGAGCATATAATCACTTGACGGCAACTGTCAACAGTTGCCGTCAAGTGATCATTGGCATGCGATTCGAAGCGTGAGCGGAGGACCCAGCAGGGTCGTGCCGGGGCATTTGGGTTCTCGGGTCTTCGCCCGAGAATGACGGCCGAGGGCTTAAGTCGTGTATTTGCAAAAGTGTTTACTAGCCTGAGGATGCGTCTTGCGTCCTTCGAGGCCGCCCCCGCGCGAATTGTCCTCGGAGTGATGCCAACTATGAGGGAGCGGGTATGCAACGCATGATCGCGCGCCGGATAATCTGGCCGTCTGTGGAGACGCTCACCTATCCTCATCCCATTGATCTATCGGTCGTAGCTCACTCGGCTGCCATCGAGACTTTGCAGATCGACTTGGTGGCTCAGGGCTGGGTGGGCCTGTTCGCTGGCCTCTTACAGCCGGGAGGCGACAGTGATGATCTCGTCTGGCTCGCCGACGGTCCCGGAGGGGAAGCGGAAATCAAGCGGGCATATTCTGCGTTGTTTGGGCGCTTTTTCGGGCGGGCGATCCTAAGACACGAGCACGACTGCCTTGACTTGCAGCAGGTGCGCGACGGACGCGAGCTCGCCCCTGGTGTGCACGTTCGCCGCCGTCGCGGTCTCTCCATGCGCGGTGACCTGCCTGATTGGGTTAGCTGGAACAGCCAAGCGGGCCGGTACAGCATCTGCGAGGCCAAGGGCAGCTACGAACGCGCCAACTGGCGCACACGCCAGCCGCAGGTAATCCGCAATGCCTTGGACCAGATCGCGCGAGTTGAAATCCTCGACGCTTCTGGCCGACAGCAAACTAAAGACTGGGTGGTGGCAAGCCGATGGGGCACCGTTGTCAATGGCAAGGAGCAGACGATTGTCACGGTTGATCCCCTCTCCGAGGGTCGGGTGCCCACGCGTGAGGAGGCAGAGACGGCGGCGCGCGAGCTGCACGCCCGCTTCATTGCGGACCTGTTGCGGAGCATGGGACGCCGTGAACTCGCCCATTCCTTGGAGATGGGCGACGGCCAATTGATCGGGGGCGAGGACAACGTAGCCATCGTAGCTGGTCGGCCAGGCTATGCGGCCCTCCTAATTGACGGCGCGGGGGTGATTCCTCTGCGGGGCACACAAAGGCGACAACGCTTCGAAGTGTTTAGGGACGCCGCGTTTGAGCAGGGCCGAAAGTTGGCCCTCATCGCTGTTGAGCGAAGCGCCGCCCAAGGCGCGTCCCAGCGCTCGCCCCGCCCTCAGGATCGGAAGACGTTGATTCTCGACGACGGCCTCACAGTGGCCTCCGATGGCGTCACTGTGACCTGGAATATCGAAGCCTTGGAGTTCCCCGAGACCGGCTAAGGGGAATAGTCCCACTCACGCGGTTGGGGGTGGAAAATATGCCTTACGCTGCATTCGCCTTAAATCCCGCTCTTGCCGTCCGGGCCGATGAAGGCGATGCGCAGAAGATTCGTCGCGCCGGGGGTGCCGAAGGGCACGCCGGCGGTGACGATGACGCGCTGGCCCGGCGTGCCAAACCCCTCGCGACAGGCGATGCTGCAGGCGCGGTTGACCATCTCGTCGACGTCGTGGACGGGTCTGGCGAAGCAGGTCGCCATGCCCGCACCTCCCGCACCAGTGCCTGGTCCGCGGCTTTGGATCGCGACATCGCAACCTGGGAATTACGATACTGTCGCTGATTGAGTGCCATCGATGTCCAGAAACCTTCGGGCGCTGCCCTCGGCGGTTCACCGCAAGGCCGAAGAGAGGCTCGAACGTCAAGTGCCGAATGGGCTTATCGAATCGGGCGACGATTGCGATGCGGAAAGGCTGCTTTCGGCGGAGCTTGTTCGATCAGCTCGCAGAGCTCGGTCCAGCCGTCGCCGTTTTCCCAGCAAAGCTCCTTGAAACAGTGCGAGAGGCCGCGTGCCTGGATAGCGGCTCGCACGCCGGCATTATGCCTGCTGTAATAGGCGAGGTATTCTGCTCGGTGGCCCCTTGGGTGATCGTAGCCGAAGGCCATTCGACGGTGCGCATCGTACTGCGGCCCGACGCGATCGGCGTGCGAGGTAACGCTGTCGAGCCAGATCTCCGGGCTCTTTCGAACAGTCAGGACATAACGCGCTGAAGCGCCGTAGCGGTCCATCAGCTCTTCGTAAAGCGCCAGAAAGGGCCAGTCCTCGACGCAATCGTGCGCGTCTACAATCGCGAGTACCGCAGCGACGTCACCGCGGTACCACCGCTCATGCAGCTCAGGGCTCCAGCTGTGGTTGGAGTAGCCTAACGAAACGAGGGCCTGCTGCAGGCTCTTTGTGCCGGTCTTGCTGAGCCCAAGGCCAAGTACCTTCGGCTTTTGGTCAGCTATACTGGCGCGAATCGGACTCAAGAGACGATATCCCCTGCGCTGGGGCCACGACGCCTGGGATAGATGCGTAGGCGCCTGCCCTGTCAAGGCCGCCGTAGCCCGCCGTGACCGCCTGCGGTGCCGACCACGGCCCGAACACGAGCGCTCGCCCGCCGGGCGATCGCCCTTAGGAGCGCGGCCCGCCAACCGGGCCGCGAAGATGCTACGGACGGCCTCCTTGTTCCAGCCGCAGGTAAACGCTAGTGGAGCGCGCATGTGGAGTATCGGCCGTTGACCGACACGGGGGTCACTCGCAGCTCTTTGGGCGGGAACGCCCCGATCGCGGACCTAAAGATCGCGATATTCGGGGCGGCTGGATTCGCTCGCGAAGTGCACCAGCTGGTCACGGACCTCAAGGGCAGCGGCGGGCGCCTCCGTTGCGAAGGCTTTCTCGTGGATCGCGAGTACCAGGATCGCGACGAGGTGCATGGATACCCGGTCCTTGGCGACGCAGGCTGGCTGGTCGGTAGGCCGGAAGTTCATACGATTATTGCCATTGGCGCAACCCGGCCGCGCCGTCGCATTGCGGAGCAGATTTCTAGCAAGGCGGGTTCTCGCTTCGCGACCCTGGTCCATCCGCGCGCTTCGGTCGGCAACTCGGTTTTCATCGGTGTCGGCAGCATCGTCTGCGCCGGGGCTGTGGCCACCGTTGACATCGCGCTTGGGCGGCACGTCCAGCTACATGCCAATTGTACGGTCGGCCATGACGTGACGTTGGGAGACTTCGTGACCGTTGCTCCCGGTGCCGTAATATCGGGACGGGTTCGCGTGGGCGAGGGCACGTTTTTGGGCGCTGGAGCCGTGGTGCTGCCGGATGTCCAGGTGGGCAATTGGGTGATGGTAGGAGCCGGTGCGGTCGTCACCAAGGACGTGCCGGACAATGTCGTCGTAACCGGAGTTCCCGCGAAATTTCTTGAGGCAAAGGGCAGTCTGCGCTGAGTGGATGAATGCAGCACACGCACGCGGCGCCCCGAGGATTTCCCGAGCCGGTCTACGTCACGCGGCCATTGCTGCCGCCGCTCGCCGCATATGTGAGCTTGATCGAGGGCGTTTGGCAGCGGCAGCAGCTAACCAACAAAGGTCCCCTGCACGATGAGCTGGAGGAAGCCCTGCGACACCGGCTCCAAGCCCGGCACTTGTCGCTCGTCGCAAACGGCACGCTAGCCATATTGCTCGCCTGCCGCGCCATGGAATTGAGTGGCGATGTGATCACCACCCCATTCACTTCCCCGGCGACTGTCAATGCGATCCACTGGGCTGGCTTGACCCCCGTATTCGCGGATGTCCATCCATTGGACCTGACGCTCGATCCCGAGAAGGTCGAACTTGCAATCACCCCGGCGACATCGGCTATTCTGGGTGTGCATGTCTATGGCCACCCCTGCGACGTTCACGCCCTGCAGTGTATCGCCGATCGCCATGGACTCCGGATCCTCTACGATGGCGCGCACACTTTCGGGACCACAGTCCATGGTGAGCCGCTTGTCAATTTCGGCGACGCGACTGCCCTGAGCTTCCATGCCACCAAACTGTTCAACACGGCAGAAGGCGGTGCCGCCGTCTTCCGCGATCGTCGCCTCAAGGATCAATTTGATCTACTGCGGGTCTTCGGATTTCGGGATGAAACTACCGTCGTTGTTCCGGGATTAAATGCAAAAATGAGCGAAGTCGCGGCCGCACTGGGGCTTGCTAACCTGACAGTCATTGATAAGGAGATTGCCGGCCGTGCGGCAGTCGCTGCCGTTTACAGGCAACGCCTTGCCGGACTTGGCGGCTTGAGTTTCGTTCATCCAACGAATGCCTCAGAGAGTCTTTTTTATTTCATGGTCAGAATAGACGAGACGGCGGCGCTCTCCCGCGACGGTCTGTGCGAGCGATTAAAGGATTTCAACGTGTTCGCCCGCCGCTACTTTTACCCGCTCTGTAGCGAAATCCCAGCTTATTCCGGCCTGAAGTCGAGCAGCCGGGGCAATCTCCCGGCCGCATGGCGCGCCTCGCGGGAAGTCTTGGCGTTGCCCTTGTACTCGACGTTGGGCTGCGATGGCGCCAACCGTGTTGCAGACATTATTTGCTTCCTTCTGCCAAGCAGCGATCTGCTCCAATCGTGAGCCGTTGCATCGCAGACCGTGTCTAGGCATATCGGAAGTCTCGGACAGCGCCCGCTAGATTCCGAATACCACGGGGACGTCTTCTGACAAGCGCCCGGGGAAAGCGGGCTGGCGGCGCCTTTTCCACGCCGCAACGGTCCGGTCCGGGCAACAGACTCCGGATTGGATCAGCTTCGCGGAGCTGGACTGGTCCAAAAACTGGCGCTGAAATTCGTCCTCAAGCAGACCCTCGCGGCTGAGAGCCGCCAGGCGACGCCAGTGCCAGGCGAACCGTGCGGGGAGATCTGGATTGGCAGCGAGCCAGCCCGCAACGTTATGGGCCTTTCGCGCGAAGGCCGCGTAGCCGCGGAACGGGTAGTGAAGGATGCGAAGCTTCGACGTGCTCCCCTGGGCGCCATTGACATTGTGCGCGGAATGGCTGCCCGCACCGACCTCCACGAGGCCGTCTCCGCGCACGATCACCTTCGGGCTTTCGCTCAGAAGGACCGACGGGAAGGGGAGCTGGCCACGGGACAGCTTCTGCTCAAGGCTCGCCTCGTAACCCCGCTCCACTCGGAGCGTCAGCGCGGTCAGCGCTTCAGCCGCGTCGCCCGGCTGTGGCCCGGTCATGTTCCACCTCGGTACCGTCACGACCGCCAATCCACCCTGCAGCGCGAGCTCCAGCGTTCCGCGCAGGCCCGGACTCTCGACGCAGAGGAATTCGTCGGGATCGAGGATCGCGACCCACTCAGCCCCGAAATCATCGGTGGCGATTTTAGCGATGTTCAGGAACGGATTGAAGGACAGGTAGCGCCGATCGGGCAGAACTCGCCAATCGAGCACGCCGCGCCGCCGGTATTCTTCGAGAATGTCCTGGCTGCCATCTACCGAGCCGTAGTCGTAGGCAACAACGAAATCTATGCCCAACGCAAGGTGCCAGTCGAGGAAGTCTGCCAGGATATCGGCGTTGTCATAGACGCCTACCCCGAGCACGATTCTGCCGACGCCCAGGGCGGTGCGAGGAGGGGCAGAGTCAATCTCGTGGAGATGCTTCTCCGTGCTGCGGATGCCATCGCCAGACGAAATCTCACCTTCTCGCTTGAACGCACTTACCGCCGCCTTGGCAACGCGACGCCATTGCGCCCGTCCTTCGGGCCCGAGCGCCCGCCACAAGTCATCCGCCTCCTGCTTGGCCCTGCCCTCGTTCTTCTGGACTTGTCTGAAGATCGCCAAGGCGATCCTCATAATGTGCTCAGTGTGCATGAGACGCACTTACAATGAACAGGAAGACACCTCCAGTTGGCCGAATGGCGTCGGCGAACGAGCCCGCGAAGCGGAGCCTCGTAGCACGCACCGCCCCGCGGACCGAAGTTCGGGAGCCGCTAAATCCCGCTCTTGCCGTCGGGCCCGATGAAGGCGATGCGCAGCAGGTTGGTCGCGCCGGGGGTGCCGAAGGGCACGCCGGCGGTGATGATGACGCGCTGGCCCGGCGTGCCAAAACCTTCGCTGCAGGCGATGCTGCAGGCGCGGTTGACCATCTCGTCGACGTCGTGGACGTCCTCCGTCTCGACGCAATGCAGGCCCCACACCAGCGACAGGCGGCGCGCCGTCTTGCGGATCGGCGACAGCGCGATGATCGGCACGCCCGGCCGCTCGCGCGAGGCGCGCAGGCCCGTCGAGCCGGACGAGGTGTAGCAGACGATCGCCGCCAGCCCGAGCGTCTCGGCGATCTGCCGGGCGGCGGAAGTGATGGTGTCGGCGCCGGTCGATTCCGGGTCGGTGCGCTGCGCGTGGATGATGCCCGAAAAGAGCCTGTCCTCCTCCACCGCCTCGGCGATGCGGCTCATCGTCTCCACCGCCTCGACCGGATATTCGCCGGCCGCCGATTCGGCGGAGAGCATCACCGCGTCGGCGCCTTCGAACACCGCCACGGCGACGTCCGACACCTCGGCGCGGGTGGGGACGGGCGCGGCGATCATGCTTTCCAGCATCTGCGTGGCGACGACGACCGGTTTTCCCAGGCGGCGGGCGGCGCGCGTCAGCTGTTTCTGCACGCCGGGCACCGCCTCCAGCGGCATCTCCACGCCGAGGTCGCCGCGCGCCACCATGATGGCGTCCGACAGCTCCATGATCTCGTCGATGCGCTGCAGCGCCTGCGGCTTCTCGATCTTGGCCATGATGCCGGCGCGGCCCTGGACGATCTTGCGCGCCTCCGCGACGTCCTCGGCGCGCTGGATGAAGGACAGCGCCACCCAGTCGACCTCCTCGGCGAGCGCCGCTTCCAGGTCGCGGATGTCCTTTTGCGTGAGCGCGCCGGATTTGAGGATCGTGTCGGGCAGGCTGACGCCCTTGCGGTCGGAGAGTTTTTTGCCCTGCACGACTTGCGTTGCGGCGCGGCCTTCGCTCACCTCCGAGACCCTTCAGGCGGACGCGGCCGTCGTCGAGCAAAATCGCGTGGCCGGGCT
The DNA here is from genome assembly GCA_963846475.1 of uncultured Alphaproteobacteria bacterium. GTDB lineage: Bacteria > Pseudomonadota > Alphaproteobacteria > Rhizobiales > Afifellaceae > DASWJZ01. The sequence goes on from CAWJVZ010000004.1 coordinate 3,643,899, forward strand.
CCAGCGCCGCCAGAATTTCCGGGTGGGGCAGCTCGACGCGCTCGCGGTCGCCGGGGGCGGTGTCGCTGTCGAGCGTAAAGGCCTGGCCGCGCTCCAGCTCGACGGAGCCGTGCTCGAAGTTGCCCAGCCGGAGCTTTGGGCCCTGCAGGTCCGCCAGGATGCCGATCGGGCGGTCGCACTTCGCCTCGACGCCGCGGATGATTTTCACCAGCTCGCGCATCGCCGCGTGCGAGGTGTGGCTCATGTTGATGCGAAAGATGTCCGCGCCGGCGCGGAACAGCTGCTCGATCGTTTCAGGGGTGTTTGAGGAAGGTCCGAGAGTGGCGAGAATCTTGATCTTGCGCTTGCGTCTCATCGGCCGCCGACACCCCGGCTCGTCGGTTCGGTGAGCTGGATGGTCCAGCTCTCCTGGTGGCCGGTGTCGACCTCATAGAAGCCGGTGCGCTGATAGCCGCGGGCGACGCAATCGTTCACCCCCTCGATGGTGAACTCCTTCTCCTGCGTGCAGAGATAGGCGCTGGTGCCGCCCCATTCGCCGCCCTCGTCGTAATCCACCGCATACATGTAGTAGAAGCGGCCGACCAGCGGCCCCTTCAGGAGGGTCGCGCAGCTGTCGGCCTCCACCGTCCACCAGCCCTCGGTGGTCCAGTCGCGCTCGGCCTTGTAGCCGATGGCGATGCCGACGCGGCTTTCCGTCTTGTTGCAGACGCGCAGATCCGCCTGGGCGGCGCTGACGGCGAGGGGGGACAAAAGCATGCAGAGAAGGGCGGGGGCGGCAGTCGAGCTGCGGCGGAGAAGCGGCATGGCTTCACCCTTCATCCCTGGCGCGGATCAAATCGTTTCCTCTTAAACTTTTTGCCCGCCGCGAATTCGGGTTGTCAACGATGACGGAGCGAAAGTCGTTGACGTTGGTGCCGGTCGGCCCGGTCATCAACAGATCCCCCATCCGGCTGAAGAACCCGGTGGCGTCGTTGTTTTGCAGGAAAGCGGCGGCATTGAGGCCCGCCGCCCGTGCCCGGGCGACCGTGGTGGCGTCCGCAAAGGCCCCGGCCGGGTCGGTCGCGGCGCCCGCCCCGCCGTCCGTGCCGTCGGTGTCGGCGGCGAGCGCGGTAATGCCCAGCGCGCCGTCGATGGCGACGGCCAGCGCCAGCGCATATTCCTGGTTCGGGCCACCCTTGCCGTTGCCGCGCACCGTCACGGTGAGCTCGCCGCCGGAGAGGAAGAGGATTTTTCGCCCGGCCCGGAGCGCCTCGATGGCCATCGCGCCATGCGCCCGCCCGACTTCCGACGCTTCGCCTTCCAGTGCGTCGCCGAGCATGACCACGTCGAAGCCGGCGTCGCGGCCGATCGCGGCGGCGGCTTCGAGCGAATCCGCCGGGCGGCTGACGATGCGGAGCTCCGCCTTGCCAAACACCGGGTCGCCCGGCTTCGGCGTCTCGCCTGCGGGCCCGCGCAGCACCGCCTCAACCCGGTCCGGCACGGCGATCCGCCAGCGGGCGAGCGCCGCCATGGCATCGGCCGCCGTGCTCGGATCGGGCACCGTCGGGCCGGAGGCGATCAGCGAGGGATCGTCGCCCGGCACGTCGGAGAGGCAGAGCGTGAGCGAGCGGGCCGGGTGAATGCGTGCGGCAAGCCGGCCGCCCTTGATGCGCGACAGGTGCTTTCGGACCGTGTTGATGTCGGAGATCGGCGCGCCGGAGGCGAGCAGTTGTCTGGTCAGCGCCTGCTTGTCCTCGATGCTCGAGGCCTTCCGCGGGCGCGATCCAGTTCGCCGAGCCGCCGCCCGAGACGAGCACCAGCACGAGATCGTCGGGACCGGCCTCCGCGGCAAGCGCCAGGACGTCGGCGGTGGCGGCGAGGCCGGCCGCATCGGGCACGGGGTGGCCCGCCTCGATGCAGCGGATTCTTTTGAGCGGCCGCCCGTAGCCGTGGCGGGTGACGCAGATGCCGGAAAAGCGCTCCGGCGCGATCAGCGCCGGGTCGAGATAATGGCGCTCGCAGGTCTCCGCCATGTGAGCGCCCGACTTGCCGCAGGCGAGCACGATGAGCCTGCCGCGTGACGGCGGCTCGGGAAGGTGAGGCGGCAGGCAGATCGCCGGCTGGGCGCGCGCTACCGCCGCGTCGAACATGTTTCGGCAGAGCTCGCGCGGATTCATGTCCGCCTGGGCCTGGCGACGAAGATGCCGGCGAAGATGGCGACGGCCCCGAACGCCTGGATCCATCCGAGGCGCTCGCCCAGCATGAGCCAGCCGAAGCAGGCTGCCGCGATCGCCTCCAGGAAGATGACCAGCGCGGAAAAGGCCGCCGGCAGATGGCCGAGCGCGAAGGCCAGCAATCCCTGCCCGCCGGCATGGCTGACCAGCGCCAGCGCGAAGAGCGCGGCCACGGCGACGGCCGCGGTCGGCCACATAACATTCTCGATGAGCACCGCCTCGACGAGGAGCATCGCGGCCGTCACGAGGCTGGAAAGGAACAGGGTGCGGCCGGAGCCGTAGACGCGTCGGGCGCGGCGCACAGCCAGGAAATAGGCGCCGAAGAAGAACGACGTGGCGACGCCGTAGAGGTCGCCGTCGAGGTTTTCCGGCCTGAGCGACCAGGTGGCGCCGATCAGCGCGGCCGCGCCGATCAGGCAGAGGGCGAGACCAAGGAAAACCTGGCGCTGCACGCTCTCGCCCAGGAACAGCCCGGAGCCGAGCACGACCCACACCGGCGCCAGCGTGGCGAGGAAGGTCGCGTTCGCCACGGTGGTGTTCATGATGGCGAGGTGCCAGAAACTCAAATCCGCGGCGAAGAAGAGGCCGGCCAGCACCACCGACCCAAGCGCCGCGGCGTCCGGCGGCGCGGCGTCCGCCGGCCGGGCTTCGAGCCGCGCCCAAAGCCACAGCGCCGGCAGCGCGAGCGCGACGCGCCAGAACGCGCTGGTGAACGGGCCGATCTCGGCGAAGCGGACGAAGATCGGCGATATGCCCATGGCCGTCGCCCCGCCGACCAGCGCCAGGAAGGCGAGCGGCGCGGCATCGGCGGTCCGTGCCGACGGCCGGGAAACGGGTGCGACCATTCGATTAATCCGCGGGACTGGTCTGGCAGGCAGGCGCGGCAGCTCCTATCATGCCGCGGCGGTTCTCCGCGAGAAGTTCTCTTCCCACGAGGCTCGATGACCAGGGCGGCACAGCTCGATGCCGGGGCGTTTCCGCGGTCCGATTCCTACGAGGCTTTGGACGGCGACCTCGAAGGCGGCCTGGTCATCCTGATCGACCATGCCAGCAACCGCATCCCGCCCGAATATGCCGATCTCGGCCTGCCGCCAGCGAGCTGGAGCGGCACATCGCCTACGACATCGGCGCCGGCCCGCTCGGTCGCGTGCTGGCCGAGCGCTTCCGCGCGCCGGCGCTGCTGACCAATTTCTCACGCCTGCTGATCGATCCCAACCGCGGCGAGGACGACCCCACCCTTGTCATGCGCCTATCCGACGGCGCCGTCGTTCCGGGCAACGCCGGCGCGGACGCGGTGGAGGTCGCAGCGCGGCTTGCGCGCTTTCACCGGCCGTATCACGGCGCGGTCGAAAAGCTGCTCGACGCAATGACCGCCACGGGCCGCCCTCCCGCCATCCTGTCGATCCATTCCTACACGCCGGTGTGGAAGGGCGAGCGGCGCCCTTGGCACGGCGGCATCCTGTGGGACCGCGACCCGCGCTTCGCTCTGCCGCTCCTCGACGGCTTGCGGAGCGAGGCCGGATTGCGGGTGGGCGACAACGAGCCCTATTCAGGCGCGCTGAAGAACGACACTATGTATCGGCACGGCACGATGCGCGGGCTCGCCCATGCGCTCCTGGAGGTCCGCAACGACCTGATCGCCGGTCCTGCGGGCGTCCTGGAATGGGCGGACCGGCTGGAGCCGGTGCTGCGCCAGATCCTGGCGGATCGCAGGCTTTACGAGGTCCGCCGCTACGGTTCGTTGGCCGACGCCGACGGTGAGGGAGAAGAGGATGACGCCTGAGCTCGACGAAGCGACGCGGACGGAGCTTGAGGCGGCCGCCTTTCGCCGCCTGGTCGAGCATCTCCGCGCCCGCACCGACGTGCAGAACATCGACTTGATGAACCTCGCCGGCTTCTGCCGAAACTGCCTGTCGAACTGGTACCGCGAGGCGGCCGAGGCCAAAAACATCCCGCTTTCCAAGGAAGAGAGCCGGGAGATCGTCTACGGCATGCCCTACGACGTCTGGAAGGATCGCCACCAGACCGAGGCTTCGCCGGCGAGCCTGGAGGCGCTGGCGAGGAGCCACCGCCACGACTGAGCGAGGAATGTGAGGATTGGGCTTGCTCGGCTGTTGACCTTTTCTCCCTCGGCAGGCACCCCGGCTCGCGAGCAACGAGGAGCAAGAGATGGCCGACACGGGCGGTGTGGCAGCGGGTCAGCTGCGGTCCTTCATCGAGCGGATCGAGCGCCTGGAAGAAGAGAAGAAGGGGCTGTCGGACGACATCCGCGACGTCTTCGCCGAAGCCAAGGGCAACGGCTTCGACACCAAGGTGATGCGGCAGGTGATCCGGCTTCGCAAGAAGGAGCCGGCCGAGCGGCAGGAGGAGGAGGCGATCCTCGACCTCTACATGCACGCGCTCGGGATGGCGCCCGCTCCGGCCGCTTCGGGCGGCGAGGAATAGCTCGCAATCAGGCCCAGCGCAGATAGCCGCGAGCCGCGGCAGGTCGATCCTACTGGGCGAGGCTGGCGAAGAGGCGCGAGATGAAGCTCTCGTCGGCGGGCGCGTCTGCGCTCCCGACAACCTCGAACCGGTCGGTCGGCAGGCTCGGCTCCGTCACGGCGCCGGCCAGCACGGCTGCCGAAGCCGGTATGGCGAACAGGCCCGGCGCGCCGGCCGGCTGCGGCATGGCAAAGCCGGCCGATCCGTCCGTGGCGGCCGGCATCGCGATCAGGTCGGCAAGCGCGTCCTGGTCGCCATAGGCCGGCTCCGCTGCGGGGGCGGCGGCGATCTGAATGGGCGCGGCCTCGCTTGCGGCTGCGGGCGCCGGCGCTGTGGCAACGGGCGCGATATCGGCGACTTCCACATCCGTCGACAGCCCGGCGCCGGTGAAGGCGACGGCAACCGGACGCGGCCGCGGCACCGGCGGGGCATCGGGCTCGCCGCCGAGAGCATTGACTGCGGCAATCGCCGAAGCGGCGCTCGCCACGGTCGCGCTAACCGGCGTCACATCCATGTCCTCGATCGCCGCGAAGCCGGCGAGAATGGCGCGGTCGGCGTCGGAGACCGGCGCGGCATCGGCTGAAGGCGAGCTGACGGCCACCTGCACAGGCGCTGCCGCGGCCTGCTCTGGCGCGGAGGTCGAGCCCTCGGCCTGGATCGACAGCGCGGCGATGGCGTCCTCGGCCGCCACCGCCAATGCGTCTCCGCCGCGGGCGCCCTGCAGGCTGCCGGCGAGCAGCGTCGAGTCGGGCCGGCCGCGCGGCAGCGGCGCGAAGGCGAGCGAAGCGACCGCCGTGCCGTCTTCTGTCGCGGTGGCGGATTGCGCCGGCAGATCCGGCGCAAGCGAAGCCAGCATCATGTCGGTCTCACTGGCGGGACGTGCCTTCGGCAGACGCGCCTCGGCGGGCGTGTCCACCGCGGCGATCAGCACCTGCGGCTCGGCGATGGCCGGCGCGACCGGATTCGGCGGGGTTGGCGGGGGTGGCGGGGGCGAGTTGCGGCGGCTCGCCGCGGATCGGCTTCGGCGCAGGCGCTGCGGCAGTCGCCGCCGCGCCGTCGTCCTCGGCCTGGTCGGCGCCGCCGTCGAACAGCCGCTTCAGCCAGCCCTTGCCGTCATTGCCGCCGCCGGCCTCGTCGCCGGTCTCCAGATATGCAAGCGCGGTGCCGCCGGAGCTCTTGCGTGCCGCCAGGGCGCGCTGGTAGCCGGGCAGGGGCTTGCCGTCGGCGGGCACATGCAGCGTCTCGCCGTTGGGGAACAGCGCAATCAGCTGCGAACGGCTCATGCGCGGCCAGGCACGCACATTGCCGGTGTCGGTGTGCACGAAAGGCGAGCCGGACGTCGGATAATAGCCGACGCCGCCGCCCTGCAGCTTCATGGCGATGCCGCGGAGCTTGGCGAGCGGCACGTCGGTCACGTACCAGTCCATCGCCTTGCCGAGCGTATGCTGGCTCTTTTCCGCGACGCCGCTTGCTGCGGCTGCGCAGCATGTTGTTGGTGGCGGGCGAGCGATAGGCGGAGACGACGTGGATGTAGTCGCGCGAGCCGCTCTGCTTGTAGATCGCCCAGACCAGGTCCAGGAGTTTCGGGTCCATCTGGGCGGGCTCGTTGCGGCGCCAGTCGCGCAGGAACTTGTTGATCCGCGCCAGTTCGGCGCGGTCGTAGCGTCCGCCGCGCTTGAAGGTGAATTCGCCGCGCTCGCCGGTATGCCCGAAATAGAGCTTCAGCGTCCTGTCCTGTTCGCGCGACTGGGCTGACCCGCCAGGTACCGCCACGATGGACGCAAGGAAGAGGCCGATCGCGAGCCAGACGTTCAGGCCGATCGACTTTAGCACGGTCGGATGTCTCAAAACGCTGTCGCCCTCATCTCGGGGCGGCCTGCCCCCAATTCGCTAGCCGTCGATCCTGGCCCACCTTGATTAATCCGGAATTAAAAAGCGGGCTATGGCGGAAATGCGGCGCAGCCCGCCGAGATTATGGCAAGATTTGGACAGAACACAACAGGCTATTGGCCCAGCAGCTGCCGCATCTCCCGGTCGTAGCCGTAAATATCCTCGAACCGGCGCAGCTCGCCCTCCGCGTCCACGCTGCGGGTGAAGTAGCTGAGATGCACCGGAATGGGGGTGACGAGGTTGATGCGCTGCTCCTTGCCGCCATAGAGCGCCTCGAGCCGCCTGGAATTCCATTCCGGCGCGGCGACCTTGAGGATCGCGTCGGCGAAATCGAGCGGGTTGTCGACCCTGACGCAGCCGTGGCTGAAGGCGCGGTGATCGCGCTGGAACAGTTTTTTGCTCGGCGTGTCGTGCAGGTAGACCGAGTGCTGGTTGGGGAACATGAATTTTATGCGGCCGAGCGCGTTGTGGTCGCCCGGCACCTGGCGGATCTGCACCGAGCGCGGATTGACCATCCACCAGTCGATGCTGTCGGGATTGACGACGCGCATCTTGCCGCCCGCCTTGGCCAGCACCTGGTAGCCGCGCTTGGCGAAGTAGCCGTAGGGGTTCTGGCGGATCTCCGGCAGCATCTCGTTGGTGACGATCGAGGCCGGCACATGCCAGAACGGATTGACCACCAGGTGGTCCATGACATGCGAGAAGGTCGGCGTCGGGTTTTTCGGCGTGCCGACGACGATGCGCGTCTCGTGCACCATCGAGCCGGCGTCGAAAACCCGCACCATGAATTCCGGCACGTTGACGAAGACATGGAAGTCGCCGAGGTCGCGCGGCATCCAGCGCCACCGCTCCATGTTCGCCACGATGGCGGCGATGTCGTCCTCGCGGTTCGGCCCGTTCAGCGCAACGAGGGTGCGCGGCCCGAGGAGGCCGTCGGCGGTCAGGCCGCTTTCGCTCTGGAAAGTCTTGACCGCCTCGACGAGCACCGCGTCGTAGATGTCCGGCTCCGTATCCGCTGCCGCGGCCACGCTGAGGCGGGTGCGCAGGATCGGCACCCGCGCATCGGCCTTGCCGGGGCGCAGCAGAGTGCCTTCCGGGACGACCACTTGCGTCGCTTCCGCCGTGCTCGCGCGCAACTCGGCGAGCTTTGCCTTCAGCGCCTTGTATTGCGGATGCGGCGGCTCGTACTGGCTCACCGCCTCCGCCACGGCCATATCGTCCGACAGGCGCGACAGGATTTCGGCGGGGGCGGGGCGTTCCGGCTCCAGCGTGACGATGCGGCTGATCTCGGCCGGGTCGAGCCGGCCCGAGGCGAGGTGCGTCACGTAACGGACGACGGCGAGGCTGAAGTCGACATCGGCCGCGGCGAGCGCGCCCGCATCGGCCGGCATGACATCGGGCGTGGAATAGAGCGCCGGATCGAGGCCGTCGTCGGCGGCGCCGTCCAGCTGCCGGCGGAGCGCGATCATCTTCGGTCCGGCGCGCCCGTTCTCGATCCACAGCGGCTCGAAGTCGCGGGCCTCGTAGAAGGCGCGGACGCCGTCGATGAGGACGCGCTCTGCGCTTGCATTCTCTCCCACGAGGATCGAGCGGATCGCCTCGGCCTGCGGCGACAGCTCCCCCGCCTCGTGGCGTGAAACCAGCGCGGTCGGGTCCATCGGCGCGATCATGGCGAGCTGGGTGGCCATTGCGGGCGCCGCCAGATGGGTCAGCGCGCCGATCAGCAACGCCCGTCGCAATACGCTCATCCCTCAGCCTTTCCGTCCTTTTCGGCGAGCTGCGCTGCCCGTCAGGGCACCGCGGCTTCTCCCGACGCAATCCCGTAGTCCTTGAGCTTCCGGTAGAGAGTCGACCGGCCCATCCCGAGCCGCCGCGCCACTTCGCTCATGTGGCCTCTGTAGTGGCTGACGGCGAAACGGATGACCTCCGCCTCGAGCGCATCGAACGGCCGCAATTCGCCGCGCTCGTCCAGAAGCCGCACGACACCATATCGCGCCGGTCCCCACCTGTCAGGGCGCGCACCGGACGTCGGCGCTCGTTCCCCCTCCACCTGTCGCGCAACTGCAACACCGGGCTCGGCCACGCCTGTCGGCCGCGCCGGCGCGCCGTCGCTTGGATTCTTTGCGCCACCGGCGGCGAAGCCGGGGAGGATTCTTGGAAAATGCTCAGGCGCGATCTCCGCGCCGTCGCAAAGCACGGCGGCCATCCGGATCGCATTCTCCAGCTGGCCGATATTTCCCGGCCAGTCGTAGGCGACGAGGAAATTGACGGCCGCAGGCGAGATGCGGCAGGTCGCGGTCCTGCCATCTGCCGCTGCAACGCGGTCCAGCATGGAGCGGGCAAGCTCGGCAATGTCGGAGCGCCGCTCGCGGAGCGGCGGTATCCAGATCGGCAGCACGTTCAGAAGCTGGAAGAGATCCTCGCGAAAGCCTCCCTCCGAGACGAGGTCGACAAGCCGCCGCTCCGTCGCCGCAATGAGCTGAACGTCGCTTCGCCGCGGCGTCCCGCCCAGGGGGCGGTGCGGTTCGCGACTGCGCAAGAGCGCGACGAGCCTCTCCTGAGCCGCCGCCGGCAGCGCGCCGATATCATCGAGGAAGAGAGTGCCGCCGCGGGCCTCTGGAAACGGGTCCAGGCGATTCGGGCCGCGCACAACCGGTTCGCAGCTGCTTACCAGCAGGGCCTCCAGCAGGCCCGCCGGGATCGCGCCGCTGTCGACGGCTACGAAAGGCCGGCCACGTCTTCGGCTGGCGTCGTGGATGGCGCGAGCCAGCATCTCTTTGCCGACTCCGGCTTCGCCCTCGATCAGCACGGGAAGCCTGGAGCTTGCCGCCCTTTGGCCAAGAGCGGCGACCCGCTCCATGGCAGGCGAACCCATGCCGCTATCCCGAAGGCCGGTTGCTCCGGTCCGGCTCCGACCCGCTCGCGCGACCGGGCGGCACTGAAGGGGATCGTCGTCGACGACCAGCACGTCACTCGCCATTCCGCCTTCCACGCGAAATCTACAATCTGCGCCGCCTAATTCCGCGAAGCCGGTGCACTGTCGCCGCCGACGGTTAACATCCTCTTCATTTTGGAGCGGGCTCGCATTCGCGCGGCTGGCGGACTACATGCGGCGCCACGGAAGAGATGCGTGAACAGGAGACGGCCAGTGGCTGAAGGCGCGCGCCGCGTCGCGAAGACCGAGGAGCTTGAAGCGCTTCCCGTGTGGGACCTCTCGGACCTCTATGCCGGAATGGAGGCGCCGGAGGTGAGCTCCGACCTGGCGCGCTCGGCCACGCTCAGTGAAGCTTTTCAGACCCGCTACAAGGGCAGGCTGGCGGAGCTTGCCGGCGCTTCGGACGGCGGGGCCCGGCTGGCGGAGGCGATCGCCGAATTCGAGCGGATCGAGGAGGTGATGGGTCGGCTGGGGAGCTTCGCCGGCCTGGTGTATTCCGGCGACACGTCCGATCCCGCGCGTGCCAAGTTCTACGGCGATCTCCAGGACCGGCTGACCACCATCTCCACCCGGCTTCTGTTCTTCACGCTGGAGCTCAACCGCCTCGACGACGCGATGCTGGAACGGGCGCTGCAAACGCCGGCGCTAGCCCTCTACCGGCCTTGGCTGGAGGACCTTCGGCTGGAGAAGCCGTATCAGCTCGACGACACGATCGAGCGGCTCTTCCACGAGAAATCGGTCACCGGCCGCGGCGCCTGGAACCGGCTCTTCGACGAGACGCTCGCCGCATTGCGCTTCGACGTCGAAGGCGAGACGCTGACGCTGGAGCCGACGCTGAACCGCCTGGTCGACCCCCTCGAGGCGCGGCGCAAGGCGGCGGCCGAAGCGCTCGCCGCGACTTTCGGCGACAATCTCAGGCTGTTCACCCTGGTCACCAACGTGCTCGCCAAGGACAAGTCGATCTCCGACGATTGGCGCGGCTTCACCGACGTGGCTGCCGCGCGCCATCTCGCCAACCGGGTCGAGCCGGAGGTCGTCGACGCCCTGGTGACCGCCGTACACGAGGCTTATCCCAGTCTGTCGCACCGCTATTACGCGCTGAAGGCGCGCTGGCTGGGCAAGGAGCGGCTGGAGCACTGGGACCGCAACGCGCCGCTGCCGGAATCGATCACCCGTACGGTGCCGTGGGACGAGGCGCGGAACACGGTGCTTTCGGCCTATGCCGGCTTTTCGCCGGACATGGCGGCGATTGCCAGCCGCTTCTTCGAGGGGCGCTGGATCGATGCCCCGACCCGGCCCGGCAAGGCGCCCGGCGCCTTCTCGCATCCGACGGTTCCCTCGGTGCATCCCTACGTCCTGCTGAATTACCAGGGCAAGACGCGCGACGTGATGACGCTCGCGCACGAGCTCGGTCACGGCGTCCACCAGGTGCTGGCGGCCGATCAGGGCCTGTTGATGGCGCAGACGCCGCTGACGCTTGCGGAGACGGCCAGCGTCTTCGGCGAGATGCTGACCTTTCGCGCCATGCTCGACGCGGCCGCCAGCCGGCGCGAGCGCAAGGTCATGCTCGCCGCCAAGGTGGAGGACATGCTCAACACCGTGGTGCGCCAGATCGCCTTCTACACCTTCGAGCGAAAGGTGCATCTGGAGCGTCGCGCCGGCGAGCTGACCGCGGAACGGCTGGGAGAAATCTGGCTGGAGGTGCAAGGCGATAGCCTCGGGCCGTCCGTCCGTCTCGGGCCGGGCTACGAAACGTTTTGGACCTACATCCCGCACTTCATCCACTCGCCCTTCTACGTCTACGCCTATGCCTTCGGCGATTGCCTGGTGAATTCCCTCTATGCCGTCTACGAAAAGGCGGAGGGCGGCTTCCAGGACAAGTATTTCGCCATGCTGAAAGCCGGCGGCACCAAGCGCCACAAGGAGCTGCTCGCCCCGTTCGGCCTCGACGCCGGCGATCCCGGCTTCTGGCAGATGGGCCTATCGGTCATCGCCGGCTTTATCGCCGAGCTGGAGGCGCTGGAGTCGGCGTGAGGTTCGGCACCGGCGTTCACAGCGCCTGCGGGAACTGAAAAATGTTGGTGGGGTCGACCGCTGCCTTGATCGTCGCCAGTTTATCGACATTCGCCCCGTAATAGGCGCGCCGCCAGTCGGCGAGCGACGGGTCGGGGAAGTTGACGTAGGCGCCGCGGCCGGTGAAGGGGAGCATGGCCTGGTAGAAGCCGTTCTGCCAGTCGTGCGCGCGGCGCATCACGTCGGGCGACGCGTCGTCCTGGGCGTCCCAGTAAAGGCCGACGACCATCAGCCAGCGGCTGTTGCGGTGGGCGAACGCCGTGGCGGTGGGCGCCACCCGGTTCATCGCCCCGCCGGTCTGGAAGAAACGGAGGTCGCAATAGCCGGCGGTGCCCGGCCAGGCGCGCAGCCAGCGGAACCCCTCGGCCAACGCATTGTCGCCGAGCGCCTGGACCACGAAGGCGGAGCGCTCCTGATAATAGGTCGGGTCGCCTTCCTCATGGAGGAAATCCTGGCCTTCCCAATAGCCCGTCTCGCGGACGTTGACCTTGTCCGGCACCGGGAGCGGCGAGAGGATGTCGAGGAGGTCGCGCGACGTTCCGACGATCTGGCCGAGGAGGTTCACGGTGACGTCCTTGCCCGCGGCGCGCTGGGCGGGCGTGACCGCCGCGAGCGAGGCGCGCGATCCCAGCGTTTCCGGCGCCTTCTCCAGGATCGGCATCAGCGCCTTGGCGACGGATTCCGGGTTGCGCGACCATTCGAGCGAAAACACGGTCAACGGGCTGGTCGCAAACGTCTGCAGGGTGAACGAGGTGCTGACGCCGAAATTACCGCCGCCGCCGCCGCGGCAGGCCCAGAAGAGATCCGCATTGCTTGTCGCATTGGCGACTCGCGAGACGCCGTCCGCCGTCACCAGCTCGGTCTGCACCAGCTGGTCGCTGGCCAGCCCCTTGCGGCGCATGTTGAAGCCGATGCCGCCGCCGAGGAGGAAGGCGGCCGCGCCGACGCTCGGACAGCGCCCGTGGGTGATCGCGACGTTGTTGGCGCGGAGCGCCGCATAGACGTCCGCATTGCGGGCCCCGCCAGCGACGGTGACGAGGCCGCTGCTGCGATCGAAGCTGATCTGGCGCATCAGCGACACGTCGAGCATCAGGCCGTATGTCGTGGAATATCCCGCATAGGAATGTCCGCCGGCCCGGACGGCAAACGGCATGTCGTAGTCGCGGCACCAGGAAATCGCCGCCGCCACGTCGTCGGACGTCCGGCAGCGGGCGATGCCGCGCGGCAGGATGCAGGCGTAGCGCAGATTGTTGGGCAAAGCGGCGGCCGCGTAGCCCGCATCGCCGGGCCGCAGCACATAGCCCTTAAGCTGTTCGCCGAGATGGCGCCAGGCGCGCTCGTCGGGGTCGCAGACGCCGCACTCGGCCGGAAGCCCGCGAGCATAGGCGGATTTCGATGCGGCGGCAGCCGCGGCGCTCGCCGCAAGACTCGTCGCGCCGAGAAGGAAAGAACGGCGGCTCAGGCCGCCGCGGAGATAAGATGCCATGCGATCCCCCTTTTCAGGGACTAAACCACGGGTGGCAGCGCGGAGGAAAGGCTCAGGAGGCGCCGTGAGCGATACGATCCACAAGCAGGTCGTCCGCCGGTTCTACGGAGAAGTCTGGAACCGCCACGACGTCACCCGGCTCGGCGAGATTCTGGAGCCTCGTTTCAGCTTCCGCGGCTCGCTCGGGCCGGAGCTCGTCGGCCTTCGCCGCCTACGTCGATCAGGTGCACGCGAGCCTCGCCGACTATCGTTGCGAGATCGTCGATCTGGTCGGGGAGGGCGAGAAGGCGGTGGCGCGCATGCGCTTCCACGGCCTGCACCGCGGCCCGCTGCTGGGGTTCCCGCCGACCGGCAGGCGCGTGGAATGGGCGGGCAGCGCCCATTTCACCTTGCCGGCAGAAAAATTGCCGATCTTTGGGTGCTCGGCGACATTTATGAGCTGGCGAAGCAGCTCTCGTCGGGCCCGGCATGACAGAATGGGCCTGCCAGTAGGTCAATCGCTCCCGGTTGGCAGCCGTGAGCCGAAACCAGATCTTTCCCGGCATTTGCCTCGCAAGCATCAGCTTTGATGCCCCGAGCGAGAAGCGAGGAACAAGGCGTTTCCGATTTCGTTTGGTGACTAACAGCGGAGGCGTCAAACAATGGCCAACGGACAGCGAGCAGGAGAGAGCGGGAGCGCTTCGGGCGGTTCGAAGCAAGGCGGCCGGAGCCGCGGAGGCGCGTCGGGCGGCGGCAGCCGCGGATCGCGCGCCGGCCGGCTGGCCAGCGAAGCCGCTTCGCAGATCGGCGAAGTCGCGCAGGAGGCCGGCAGCCAGGCGAGGGAAGCGGTCGGCTCTCTCACGGCGCTGGCCAACGAGCAGGTCAGGAGGCTGGCGGACCAGCAGGTCAGCGTCGGCGCCGACCTTGTCGCCCATATCGCCGAAGCGGTCCGGGCCGCTGCCGACACGCTGGACGAGAACGTGCCGCAGCTTTCCGATACTGCGCGCGGCGCGGCAGAGCGGATCGAGGGCATTTCGGAGACGATCCGGGACCAGTCGGCTGCAGAGCTCTTCTATTACGCCGCGGATGTCGCGCGCCGCAGGCCGGCGCTCCTGTTCGGCGTGACCGCGCTGACCGGATTCCTGCTGTTCCGTCTGCTCAATACCGCCCGGGATGAGGATTACGACGGCGACGACGAGTTCGAAGACTGGGACGACGAGCTGGACGAGTGGCAGGGCGAGGACGAGCTGGGTGACAACGAGGTTTTCACCGCCGACGCCCCCATGACGCCCGGCCAGGGCAGCGGAGATCGATCCTATGGCGGGTGAGTCGCTGACGGATTCGGCGCTTCTGAAGGGGCTTAAGGACCTTTTCGCCGACCTTGCGGACCTCGTTAAGAAGGAGGTCCGCCTGGCGCGTGCCGAGGTGACGGCGGCGATCAGCAGCGCCGTGCAGGCCGGCATCTGGATGGCGGCCGCCGGGCTCCTAGGCCTGATCGCGGCTCTGCTCCTTATCCAGGCCATCGTGTTCGGGATCGCCAGCCTCGGCGTGGGCGTCGGCTGGGCGTCGCTTATCGTGGCGGTCATCCTCGCGGCTCTGGCGGCCGGAGCCTTTTTCTATGGACGCTCGCTGGCAAAGGGATCCGTCGCGCCGAAGCGAACCCTGCGGCAGGTCAATCAAGATATCGGCGCAGTGCGGGAGCAGCTGACATGAGCTACGACAACGATTTCAACCGGCGGGCCGACGACAATTCGTATCGGCAGGCCGGCTCTTACAGGCAGGGCGGCTCTTATGAGCGGAGCGGTAGTTCTTACATGGATGCCGGCGATTGGCTGATGAGCACTGCCCGCCGCAATCCGGAGGCGATCCTCGGTACTGGCCGCGGGACTGGCATTGCTGATGCGCGGCGGCAGCCGCGCGCGGCGCCGCTACGCGGTGGAGGAAAACCGCGGCGCCTCGATGGATGTCTATCGGGAGGGTGAGTACGAGGAGGAAGGCCGGGAACGGCGGAGCCCCGTCGGCGCGGTGCGCAGCAGGCTCTCCGGCGTGGCGGAGACGGCGGGCGAATACGCCTCCGGCGTGACGGAGCGGGTCTACGAGACGGCCGCCGATGTGACGGGGCGCGTCTATGAGACCGCCGGTTCCTATGCCTCCGCCGTCTCGGAATATGCCGACGCCGGGCGGCGTCGCCTGACCCGCCAGGCGTCGCGGGCGGGCCGGCAGGCCTATCGCATGGGCAACCAGGCCGGCGAGATGCTGCACGAGCAGCCGCTTGCCGTGGCGGCGCTCGGGCTTGCGGCAGGCGCGGCCGTCGCCGCCTTCCTGCCGCGCGTCGAGATGGAAGAGCGGGCGCTTCGCCCGGCGCGCGACGCGCTGGCCGATGCTGCAGGCCGCGCGGTGGAGAGCGTCAGGGAAGCTGCAACCGATGCCGGCAGGCGGCTGCAGGACAAGGCCGCCGATCTCGGCGCCCAAGCGCTCAAGGACGCGGCGCGCGGCGCGGTGCAGTCGTTCGCGAGCGGCGCCTCGGGCGGCTCTGACCAGTCCACGACGCCGGGCTCAGGTCCGTCGACGGGCGGAGGCGGCCAGTGACGAACGCCGAGATCGAAGCTCTCGAGCGCGACGTCGAGCAGGCGCGCGGCCGCTTGGTCGCGGATCTGGCGGTGCTTCGCTCCGCCGGAACCCTTTCCGACCTGAAGCGCGACGTTTCGGAGGAGGTGACGCGGACCAAGGATGAGTTCGTCGGCCGGGCCAAGGACGCGGCGCGGCAGCGCGCCGAGGGCGTCCTTGACGGCATCAAGGCGCGCGTGGCCGCCAATCCCGGCGCGGCGCTGGCGATCGGCGCCGGCCTGGCCTGGCGGCTCTATCGTCACCCGCCGATTGCCTCGTTTCTGGTCGGGGCGGGCCTGGTGAGCCTTTTCCGCACCGACCCGCAGCATCCCGCCGTCGGCGCCGACATGGCCGCACGCGCCGTCGATTATGCCGGCACGGCGCGAGATCGGCTTGAGGAATGGCGGCACAGCGACACCGCCGGCCAGATCGGCGAGGCGGCGACGATCGCGCGGGAGCAGGCGACAGAATTCGCCGCAACGGCAAGCCAACGGGTCGGCGAGGCCGCAGTGACGGCGCGCGAGCAGGCGACGGAATTCGCGGCGACTGCAAGCCGACGCGTCGGGCAGATTGCGGGCCAGGCAAGCGAAGCAACCGACGCGGCCAGGCGGCGCCTGCGCGAATGGAGCGCCGAGGCGGGCGACACGGCAGGCCACGCCGCCTCGCAAGTGAGCGCTTGGACGAGGAGCGGAACACGGGCGGCCTCGCGCGCCATGGAGGACCGCGACAAGTACCTGCTCGGCGCTGCGGGCCTGGCGATCGCCGCGGCGATCGGCATCGCCTACCAGCGGCGCTCGACCTATGAGGCGCCGAGGCTCGACCGCTAGCGCTCCGCTCCCGCGGCCAAAGCCAGCCTGGGCGGCGCTTCCGCCTCGGCCTTCGGGGAAAGCTCTTCCAGGATATCGTTCACGGCATCCCTGAGCGAGGTCGCCACCCGATCGGCGCCGGTGGCGGCGATCGGGTCGCGGCGGGCCATGTGCTCCGGCTTGAACGTCCAGAATGCCACGATGATCGCGACGTCCGGACTGCGGCGGCGGAGCCGGCGGACGAGGAAGCGGGCGTGGGCGAGCGAATCGGCGTTCATGTAGGACAGCACGATCACCGGCACCCCGCTCAGATCGAGCTCCTTCAGCCGGCTGCCCTGCAGGGCCTCGGCGGGGAGAAGCCGGACCGGCACGCCGCGCCGCTCCAGCACCTGCGCCAGCATGGCGCAGGGCGCCTCGTCGAGATTGCCGCGCGCCCCGACGCAGAGGACCGGGCCGGTCTCGCCGAGATCGCCCGGCGCGACCGCGTCCACCGGCGCAGCAGCATCATCGGCCGCGGCCGGGTCCAGCTCCGCTGCCGAGGCGGGCGGGACATCATCCTCATGCTCCGAAAGGTTGTCGAGCATCAGCATGGCGCTTTCCGCCACCCGGGCGCGGCGATCCTCGTCGAGGGCGCCGCGGGCGCGATCGTTCTCGGCAAGCGCCAGGGCGGCGATGGCCACCTCGTCATAAAATTCCTCCAGGGAATGGTCGTGCAGGAATTCTTCGGCGCGCTCCGTCGCCTCGTCCGGGTCGCCGACGAGAAAGCGCTGGTAGAGCGTCTCGGCCGGCGAGAGGACGGGCTCCCTGCCGAGCAGCACGTTCAGGAAGGCGAGCTGCGGCACATGCTGGCCGAGCACGACGAGGCAGACGGTGAGCGGCGTCGACAGCAGGAGCCCGATCGGCCCCCACAGCCACGTCCAGAAGATCGCCGCGGCTATGATGGCGACCGGCGACAGGCCGGTGCTCGACCCGTATAGCCACGGCTCGACGGCGTTGTTGCTGATCAGCTCGATGACGATGACGAGCGCGGCGGCCCAGAGGAACGTCGTCCAGGTCGGATCGACCGCGATCGCCAGGGCCAGCGGAAAGAAGGCGGCGATGATCGGCCCGATATAGGGCACGAAGCGCAGCACCGTCGCCAGCATGCCCCAGAGGATCGGGTTGGGCACGCCGATCAGCCACAGCCCGACGCCGATCGGGAACCCGTAGGTGGCGTTCACCACCAGCTGCATGAGGAGGTAATGGCCGACGCGGCGGGCGGCGTCGTCGAGCGCTTCCGTGGTGCGCGACAGGTCGCGCGGCCCGAGAAGCCGGATCAGCCGGTCGCGCAGATCCTCGCGCTTCAACAGCATGAAGATGACGAAGACGATGACGATGCCCGCCGTGGCCAGCGGATTGAGGAGCGGACCGACGACGCTCCGCAGCACCTGCATGGAGTTCGGGTCCGGCTCGTTCACGACCACCGGAACCGGCTTGACGTCCGCCGCGGGCTCGCCGGGATCGGGCGGGCTCTCCGCCGCGGATTCCTCCGTCTCCTCCTCGATCTTGCGGCCGATATCCTCGATCATCTTGCTGGCGCGGCCGAACATGCCGCCGCCGGGCGGGGTCTTGAGGAAATTGTCGATCTTGCTCTCGATGTTCTGCTGGTAGGCGGGGAGCTGCTGGGCCAGGTCGGCCACCTGCCAGGCGATCATCGCGCAGAACGCCAGGATGAAGGCGAAGGCGAGGGTCACCACGATCAGCACGGAAGGGAGGCGCGGGACATGGATGCGGTGCAGCCAGCGGACCGGCGGCGCCAGCGCAAAGCTCAGCAGGATCGACAGCGCCAGCGGGACGAAGATGTCGCGGCCGAAATAAAGGCTGGCGACGATGACCACGATGATGATGGTGGTCAGCACGGCGGATGCGCCGGCCGGGGCGGGCAGGTCCGCGCGTTGCGGCCCGGGGGGATCCGTTTCCGATCTCGGCGTCACGCTCATTCCACCTGCCCCCTTGGCCCGCTAATTGACCGCGCTTCGTCGAGAAAAGCTGCAACTATATTGCTTCGGCGGCAAACCGCCCGGCGCATGGAAACGACTTTGCCGTCATCCGGGTTGCCTTGTGCAAAGTGCCGGCCCAAGGAGCGTTAATGGCTTCCGAGAAGGATGACGAGGCGAACCGGCTTTCCGGCAGGCTCGCCCGCTATGCGCGGGTCGGCGGCGGCGTCGGCGGGCTTGCCGCCCGGATGATCGGCTCGCGCGCGCTCGGCCGCGATGTCGACCGCAGCGAGCAGGCGGCCGAGCTTGCCCGCATGCTGGGCGGGCTCAAGGGCCCCATCATGAAGGTGGCGCAGCTCATCGCCACCATTCCCGACGCGGTGCCGCCGGAATATGCCATCGAGCTGGCGCAGCTGCAGGCCGACGCGCCGCCGATGGGCTGGGCGTTCGTCAAGCGCCGCATGATGGCGGAGCTCGGGCCCTCCTGGCAGGGCCGCTTCGCCGCCTTCGAGCACGCGCCGGCCGCCGCCGCATCGCTCGGCCAGGTGCACCGCGCCACCGCCAGGGACGGCGCGCCGCTCGCCTGCAAGCTGCAATATGCCGACATGGCGAGCGCCGTGGAGGCGGATCTGCGGCAGCTCCGGGTGATCTTCTCCATCCACCGGCGCATGGACCCGGCGATCGATACCAGCGAGATCATCGAGGAGATCTCCGAGCGCGTCCGCGAGGAGCTCGATTACGAGCGCGAAGCCAGGCACATCGCCCTCTACCGCAAGATATTCGCGAACGAGGCGCTGATCCGCGTCCCGGACGTGGTGCAAAAGCTCTCGACGCGGCGGCTCCTTACGATGGGCTGGCTCGACGGCAGAAAACTGCTGGATTTTCGCGAGCATCCGCTCGGCGAGCGCAATCGCCTGGCCGAGGCGATGTTCAAGGCGTGGTGGCACCCGTTCAGCCATTACGCCGTGATCCACGGCGACCCGCATCTCGGCAACTACACGGTCTTCGAGGAAGACGGCCGGCCGGCCGGCATCAACCTCCTCGACTATGGCTGCATCCGCATCTTTCCGCCGACTTTCGTCGAGGGGGTGATCGGCCTTTATCGCGGGCTGCGCGACGGCGACCGCGCCAAAATCGTCGCCGCCTACGAGACCTGGGGGTTCGAAAAGCTCTCCAATGAGATCATCGACATTTTGAACATCTGGGCGCGCTTCATCTACGGCCCGCTGCTTGAGGATCGCGTGCGCTCCGTCGCCGACGGCGTCTCGCCGGCCGAATATGGCCGCCGCCAGGCCTTTCAGGTCCACCGCGCGCTGAAGGAAAAGGGGCCGGTAAAAGTGCCGCGCGAATTCGTCTTCATGGACCGCGCCGCCATCGGCCTCGGCGGCGTTTTTCTGCATCTCAAGGCCGAGCTGAATTTTTACCGGCTCTTCAACGACGAGATCGAAGGTTTCGACCGCGCCCGCCTGGCGGCGCGGCAGGCAAAGGCGCTGGCTGCGGCGGGACTGCAGGGGGCGGGCCATGTTTGAAGGCTGCGACCCGTCAACCGCTCTTGGGGATCTTCCCAGAAGGGCCGGGCGGGCGGCGGCTCGCGAGATGTTCAGAGCCACCGCGGCCTAAAACCGCCTACGATCGATGGCGAAGCGCCTCGATTAGCGCACCCTTGCCTTGCCTGGGAAAATCCTGGCGACGGCGAGTTTGCGCACTGCAAACGTCTTTTAATGAGGCGATGATCCCAGCCCGATTCGAGCCAGCGCCAGCTCGCGACTATACCCGCTCTGCTTCGCCGGCTTGGGCGTAGTCCAGCGTGAAAAGCTCTTGCGGCTCCGCGACGCCCCGCAGCGCGTAGCGTCCGACTGACACGAGCCGGCCCCGCATTCCCTCAACATCGGCGAACGCCTTCGAGACGAGCAGAGGCTGCTCGGCCGACCGGCACATGGCGGCTATGCGGCTGGCTTCGTTCACAGCCGGTCCGACTACCGTGAAGTCGAGCCGTTCGGCGCTGCCGATATTCCCATAGAACATCTCGCCGATGTGCAGGCCAAGATATGTTTCAGTGACCGGAAGCCCGTCGCGGGCGCGCCGCAGGTTAAGGGCGGCTACGTTGCTGCGTGCGTGTATTGCCGCCGCGAGCGCCGCCCCGCAAGCACGTGCGCGGTCGTCGGCAGAGAAGATGGCGAGGATGCCGTCACCGATAAGTTTGAGGACGTCGCCGCCATGTGCGTTGATCGCCGAGATAACAACATCGGCGTACTCGTTGAGGAACGGAATGATCTGCTCAGGTGTGGCTTCGGTTATTCGCGTGAAGCCGCGGAGGTCGCTGAACCAGATGACGGCATCAATTCGATCAGCGACGCCGCGCATGATTCGCCCGCTGAGCACGCGCCGTCCGGCATCGCGGCCCAGATAGGTCTCCATCAAAGTTTCGGTCATGCGCCTGAGGGCCGCCGTTTTCACCGTGAGGGCGAGCGTCGGGACCAGGCGCATGAGCGCGGCGATATGTGCGTCCTCAAAGCCATCGGGGCGCGCGGTCGCCCACGAGGAGTATAGGCAGTCCATCTCGCCGATCGTGCCTTCGGGCCCGAAGCGGCTGATGATGGCCACGTAGTCGGTCATGCCCGCGGCCCGTAGCTCCGGAAACACCGGAAACTCGGATTCATAGTCCGCGGTGAGGCGGCGCCGCAGGATGCTTCCGCCCGTCTGCAGCAAGTGAAAGAACGGGCTTGCGCGCCATCGCTCGATGGTTTCGGGCGGCGCGCCTCCCGAGGAGGGATCAAGGCCCGAGATACCCTCCGGCAACTGCGTGCGGCCATACTCTTGGATGGTGGGCTCCGATTCGTCGTGCCCCCAACGGAACACACGCCCCTCGTAGACCGGGTGAAGCGTGTCGATGACCGCCATCGCGCGGCCCACCGGCAGGCCGGCGGACACAACGCGCTCGCAGAATTTGCTGATCAACCGATCTTCCGGCTCGCCGCACAGGCCGGCTTGAACGAGCCAAGCCTCGATTGCTCCTACGCTGAACTCGGCGATCTCGCCCGTTGGGCCCGTGGGACGCGCGCGCATGATGGCGGGCTCCGAATCTGCAGGGAAGCAACAGCTTCCGCTTCCTGTCCATTACCGCATTCCGGACGTATGTCGGCCTACTGAAGCGCGCAGACCAAACGCGCCCGGAGGATTCAGCTGCGGCGGCTCTCAAAGACGCCTTTCGCCACGGGAATCGCGGAGAAGACGTTCGGCCAGCCTGCATAGAAGGCAAGGGACGTCGAGCCAGACCATGATTTCGATCCGTCCTCGCACCTCGTTCTCCTGCCTAAGCCCGATGTCGAAGCGCCTCGACCAGCGCCACGAATGCGGGAGAGGACTGCCGGCGGCTCGGATAATAGAGGTGGTAGCCGTCCCAGAGGGGAGAGAACGCCTCGAGGACCCGCACGAGCCTTCCTTCGGCGACGTAGGGGAGGATGATTTCTTCGGGGATGTAGGCCAGACCGAAGCCGTCGAGCGTCGCCTCCAGCGCATCGAAGATGTTGTTGAAGGCGAGTTGTCCCTCGACGCGGATCCGAATTTCACGTCCGTCCGCCTCGAATTCCCAGGCATAGAGCCCGCCCGATGATGGAAGGCGAAAGTTGATGCATTTTTGGGCGACGAGGTCTTTCGGATGACCCGGCTTCTCGCGTCCTTCGAAATAGGAGGGCGCGCCGACCACGGCGAGACGGAAGTCGGGCCCGATACGAGCCGAAATCATGTCCTTGGCGAGATGCTCGCCCATGCGCACGCCGGCGTCGAACCGCTCGGTGACGATGTCCGTCAATCCATTGTCGAGGATCAGCTCGACATGGATGTCCGGAAAGCGCGGCAGGAAGATGCGCAGCTTTGGCCACAGGACATGCTTGATGGCATAGTCGGCCGCGGTGATGCGGATCGTGCCGGCCGGCTTGTCGCGAAGCGCGCTCAGCGCCTCGATCTGGGCGTCTATCTCGTCGAAATGCGGACCGATCCCGGCCAGAAGGCGCTCGCCTGCCTCGGTCGGCGAAACGGCTCGCGTCGTGCGGGTGAGAAGCCGGACCCCGAGCCGTGCTTCGAGCTGGCGGATCGTATGGCTGAGCGCCGATTGCGAGACGCCCAGCTTTGCCGCCGCCCTGGTAAAGCTCTGCTCCCGGGCGACCGCGATGAAGGCGAGAAGGTCGTTGACGTTCTGGCGCGGCATCGGTCCGGTCTCGTCGTTTCACGCGAGCGATTGTAACCGGACCATGCCCGAACGGAACGGCGAGGAGGGAGAAGCTTTGGGCCCTCGGGGGCTGGCCTAATCGAGCCGCGTGACCTCGACCGTGACGTTGCCCGGCCGGTCGAAGATCGAGACGTCGCCTTCCACTCGGCCGAGGATGACGATGCCCGGCTGGGGGACACGGCCTTCGCGATAGTAGATGACAAAATCGGACGAGCTCCACAGGCCGAGCGTGCCGGCCGAAAAATCCTGCTGGCGTTCGCCCTGCGGCAGGGAGGACGGCAGATTGCCCGTCTTCTCCTGGCGCAGGTGATCGCTCATCTCGATCGTCAACGGCAGCATTTTTAGAAGCGCCGCACCCGCCGCATTGTCGGCGATCGCGGCCGTGACGCTTCCCCATCCGGAGGAAATCTCGATCCGGTCCTGGCTCATTGCCGCTCCTGTCATGCCAAACAGCATCGCCGATGCCATTGTCAGCTTGCGCATGCGTGTGCTCCTTTGGTTGCGCGGGAAGGCCCGCGTGAGGACGCGAGCCTTCCCGTTTCGATGTCTCAGTTCTGGAGGAGGCTCGCCTCGGTCTCCGCGAGGCTCGCTTGGAAGAACTGCGTCAGCCGGTCGAAGGGGATCAGGTCGACGCGGTCGTAGAGATCGACGTGGCCGGCGCCCTCGACCCAGACGAGCTCCTTCGGCTCCGCCGCAAGCTCATAGGCCTTCTCGCTGAACTCCCGCGAATGGGCCTGGTCGCCCGCGATGAAGAGCAGCGGACGCGGCGAGATCGTCTCGATGTCGTTGAACGGATAGAAGTTCATGAATTTTACGTTGCTGGTGACCGTCGGCTTCGTCGTCCGCTCCGGCGAGGCGCCTTCCGGCGTGAACGCGCCGCGCGAGGTGCGATAAAAATCGAAGAACTCGCGCTGGATCGGGTGCGTGTCGGCGGTCAGCTCCAAATCCGTCCCGCCCGCGACCGCGGGCTCGGCGCCGTCGACCTCCGCCCAGCGCTGCTCGGCGGCGGCGGCGATGATCGCCTTGCGCTCCTCGACGCTGAGCGAATTCTGCAGCGCGTTCCGGTTCGCGGCGCCCATGTCGTACATGCTCACCGTCGCGATGGCGCGGATGCGCGGATCGATCTTGGCGGCGCTGATCACAAAGCTGCCGCTGCCGCAGATGCCGATCGCCCCGATGCGGTCGCGGTCGACGAAGTCTTGGCGGCCCAGATAATCCACCGCGGCGCTGAAGGCCTCCGCGTAAAGGTCCGGCGCGACGGCGTTGCGCGGCTCGCCTTCGCTGCCGCCCCAATAGGGCAGGTCGAGCGACAGGGTGACGAATCCCTCCTCGGCCATCTTGGTAGCGTAGAGGTTGGCGCTCTGCTCCTTCACGGCGCCCATCGGGTGGCCGACGACGATCGCCGGTGTGTCGACCGAGCGGTCGAGATCGTTCGGGATGAAGAGGTTGCCGGCGACCGTAGTTCGATACTGGGTCTGGAAGGTGATCGGCTGCACGGTCACGCTGTCGCTGACATAGAAATTGTCGGCGCCGTGCGACAGATCCTGCGCCCAGGTCATTGCCGGGGTTGCCAACGACATCACGCCGAGCGCGATAGCGCCTGCGCCGGCCATCTTAATCGCGTTGCAGCGATCGATCGGCAGGGCCGCGTCGATCCGGGTCTTGTCGTGTCGGGTCATAGGTTCGTTCTCCGTTTGGATGAGGCGTGCTGGCTCGCTGGCTGCCGTTTTCCGGCATCGGCACAGGTCCAACGAGCCGGAACATATGGCCTTCGGGACCGAACGATTATCGGGGATAGTTCGCTTGTCGTCATGAGCCCAGCTCATCAATCGCCGGCGCAAGACCGAACAAGCCGCGCGAGGATCGCTGCTCTTGATCGGTTCGGCGCTTCCTCATTCTAGAGGATGGCATGTTCGGGCGATGTTCGGCATCGAGCATTTTTCCGGAAAACCGAATGGGAACCTGGCCATACGGGAACTGTTTCAACCTGAACATCGCGGCGCGGGGAATGCATGCTTGCAGGCTTCGAGGTGCACCGGGTCGATACCGGCGAGGCGACCATCCGCGTCCGGATCGGCGGCAGCGGTCCGCCGCTCCTCCTCCTGCACGGCAACCCGCAGACGCATCTGATGTGGCACAAGATCGCCCCGCGCCTCGCCGGGCATTTCACAATCGTCGCCGCCGATCTCCGCGGCTATGGCGAGAGCTCAAAGCCGGAAACGACCGCCGACCACGAGCCCTATTCCAAGCGCGCCATGGCCCGCGATCAGGTCGCCCTCATGCGCCATTTCGGCTTCCAAAAATTCGCGGTCGCCGGCCACGACCGCGGCGGCCGCTGCGCCTATCGCATGGCGCTCGACCGTCCCGATGTTGTTGAGAAGCTTGCGGTTTTGGACATCCTGCCGACGTGGGAGCACTACCGCCGCGCCGACCAGCGCTTCGCCATGGCCTATTGGCACTGGTTCTTCCTGCCGCAGCCGTTTCCGCTGCCGGAAAAGCTGATCGGCGGCGATCCCGACTGGTTTTTCCGCCGTAACTGGCCGGCGGCCGCCGAGCCGCCCGCCTTTTTCGACCCGGAGGCGCTGGAAGACTATCGCCGCGCCTTCCTCGATCCGCGGACGGTGCACGCGATCTGCGAGGACTACCGCGCCGGCGCCACCTGCGATTCCCGCCACGACGAAGCGGATTTCGGCAGGCGCAGGATTGCCTGCCCGGTGCTCGTCCTGTGGGCGGCGGAGGGCATCCTGCCAAAGCTCTACGACACGCTGGAGGTCTGGCGCGGCTGGGCCGACGACGTTCGCGGCGAGCCCCTCGCATGCGGCCACTACATGGCGGAGGAGCGGCCCGAGGAGACCGGGCGGGCGCTCCTCGACTTCTTCCTGGCCGGGAAGGAGCCGCCGCGCTGAATGCGGCTTGACGCGTTGCTCCTCTTTCCGCGCCTGTGATAAGGCAATCGACGCGCGGCAACGCACTTCATTTCGGGGATTCTTATGGCCGAACACACCCCTTCCGGACCTGTCGAGCTCGGCGCGCCGATGGATTACGCCGAGCACGAGCGGACTTTCCGCGGCTTCGTCGCGCTGACCAAGATCACCGTTCTGGCGACGATCGACTCGCTGCTCGCCTTGGCGCTCTTCGCCTACGGCGGCGGCGCCGGCTTCTGGCTGGGCGTGCTGCTCCTCCTCATGATGACGATCGGCGTGGCGATCGGCCTTTTCGCCAAGGGCAGCGTGAAGCCGCTGGTGATCGTGACAATCATCGGGTTCCTGCTTTTCGCCATGTCCGTCGGCTGATCGGCCGATGCGGATCGCCGTTCTCCGGGAAGACCCCGCCGTCGAGCCGCGGGTCGCGGCGACCCCCGAGACCGTAAAAAAATTCGCCGCCGCCGGCGCCAGTGTCGTCGTCGAGGCGGGGGCCGGATCGGCGGCGGGCATCTCCGACGAGCAATACCGGAATGCCGGCGCCACCATCGCCGGACCCGGCGAGGCGCGGCACGACGCCGACCTGGTCCTGAAGGTGCGACGCCCGGAGAGCGTCGACGGCTTCAGGCGCGGTGCGGCGATCGTCGCGCTGATGGACCCCTACGGCAACGAGGCGGCGCTACGCCGGCTGGCCGATGCCGGCCTCGCCGCCTTCTCGCTGGAGCTGATCCCGCGCATCACCCGCGCCCAGGTGATGGACGTGCTGTCGAGCCAGGCCAACCTCGCCGGCTACCAGGCGGTGATCGAGGCGGCGGCGGCGTTCGGCCGCGCCATGCCGATGATGATGACGGCGGCCGGCACGGTGCCGGCGGCGCGCGTTTTCGTCATGGGCGCCGGCGTCGCCGGGCTGCAGGCGGTCGCCACGGCGCGCCGGCTCGGCGCCGTCGTCTCCGCCACCGACGTGCGGCCGGCGGCGAAGGAGCAGGTCGCCTCGCTTGGGGCAAAATTCATCGCCGTGGAGGACGAGGAGTTCAAGGCGGCCGAGACGGCGGGCGGCTATGCCAAGGAGATGTCGAGCGGCTACCAGGCCAAGCAGGCGGCGCTCGTCGCGGAGCATATCGCCAAGCAGGACATCGTCATCACCACGGCGCTGATCCCCGGCCGCCCGGCGCCGAAGCTGATCTCCCGCGACATGGTCGCCTCCATGGCCGACGGCTCGGTCATCGTCGACCTCGCGGTGGAGCGCGGCGGCAATGTCGAGGGCGCCATACCGGGCGAGGTCGCTAAAGTGGGCGGCGTCACCATCATCGGCCATCTCAACATGGCGGGCCGCATCGCCTCCTCCTCCTCCGCGCTGCTTGCCCGCAACATCTTTGCCTTTGTCGAGCCGATGATCGACAAGGATACGAAAGAGCTCAGCATCAAGCGCGACGCCGAGATCGTCGCGGCCACGCTGCTGACGGCCGACGGGGCGGTCGTGCACCCGCAATTCGCGCCGAAGCCGGCGGCCGGCGAGGGAGGTTTTTGATGGAGAACGACGCGGTCAGCCAGGCTGCGGAGCGGGCCGAAGCCGCCGCCCAGCGAGCCGCCGATGCGGCCGACCAGGCGCGCATCGCGGCGGACCAGGCGGCGGAGCTCGCGCTCGGCGGCGACGGCATGCTCGACGCGGCCGGGGCAGCCGCCCACGCGGCGACGGGCGGCGCCATCGACCCCTTCGTCTTCCGCCTCTCCATCTTCGTGCTGGCGATTTTTGTCGGCTATTACGTCGTGTGGTCGGTCACCCCGGCGCTTCACACGCCGCTGATGAGCGTCACCAACGCCATTTCCTCCGTCATTGTCGTCGGCGCGCTGCTCGCGGTCGGCGTTCCCCTGACCGGCGAGGGCACGGGGCTCGCCCGCCTGTTCGGCTTCCTCGCTCTGATGCTTGCCAGCGTGAACATCTTTGGCGGCTTCCTGGTCACCCAGCGCATGCTGGCGATGTACAAGCGCAAGGAGCGCGCATGACGGTCGACCGGGGTCGCGTGCTTGAAGCGCTCCGCAGCAAGCGCGATGAGATCGAGCAGCGCTATGGCGTCCGTATGATCGGTATCGTCGGATCCGTCGCACGCGGCGAGGCGACTGAGGAAAGCGACGTGGACGTGATCGTCGATGTAACCGGCCGTCCATCGCTTTTTTCGCTTAGCCGGGCCGAGCGGGATTTGGCGGAGGCTGTTGGGCTGGGGCTCCCCGTGGAGATAGTGCTTCGCGAGGGTATGCGCCCCAGCGGTCGCGCCCTCATCGAGCGTGATCTCATTCCGCTCTGATGGATGAGTTCGACCGTGCATGGCTCACCGACATGCTGGACCATGCCGACTTGGCCGTCGAATTGTTGGGCGCGCGGGATGCGGACGCACTCGAGGCCGACGTCAGGACCTTGTTTGCAGTCAGCTATGCCCTTCAGACGATTGGTGAAGCTGCCTCCCATGTGTCGCGACGGTGTCAGGCTTCGCTTCCAGAAGTCCCCTGGGAGGATGTCATTGGAATGCGGCATCGCCTCGTTCACGGTTACCGTACCAGGAGCGCGCTCGTGATCGCAGAAACCGTTCGCGAGCATTTGCCAACTCTGATCGCCACCTTGCGCCGCGCTCTGGAGGACAGCACGCCATGAGCGCCAGCGTCACCGCCCTTCTCTACCTCGTCTCCGGGATCCTGTTCATCCTGGCGCTGCGCGGCCTGTCGCATCCGGTGACGAGCCGGCGCGGCAACCAGCTCGGCATGGCCGGAATGGCCATCGCCGTGCTCACCACTTTGTTCGGCAGCCCGCCCGACGGCATTTTCGGCTGGCTCCTGCTGATCCTCGCGCTTGGGCTCGGCGGCGCCGTCGGCGCAGTGGTGGCGCGGCGCATTCCGATGACGGCGATGCCGCAGCTCGTCGCCGCGTTCCACTCGCTCGTCGGCATGGCCGCCGTGCTCGTCGCCGCGGCAGCCCTCTACGCCCCCCAGGCCTTCGGCATCGGCGTGCAGGGCGATATTCACGGCGCCAGCCTCGTCGAGATGACCCTCGGCGCGGCGATCGGCGCCGTCACCTTCACCGGCTCCGTCATCGCCTTTCTAAAACTCGACGGGCGGATGAGCGGCAAGCCGATCCTCCTGCCCGCCCGGCATATCGTGAATGCAGGGCTCGCGGTGCTGCTCGTGCTCCTCATTGTGGTCTTCGTCAGGACCGAGAGCCACCTGGTTTTTTGGCTGATCGCGCTGACCAGCTTCGTGCTCGGCGGCCTCATCATCGTGCCGATCGGCGGCGCCGACATGCCGGTCGTCATCTCGATGCTGAACTCCTATTCCGGCTGGGCGGCCGCCGGCATCGGATTCACGCTCGGCAACACGGCGCTGATCATCACCGGCGCGCTGGTCGGCTCGTCGGGCGCCATCCTCTCCTACATCATGTGCAAAGGGATGAACCGCTCCTTCGTCTCCGTCATTCTGGGCGGTTTCGGCGGCGAGACGACCGGCCCCGCGCAGGACCTCGGCGACCGCACGGTCAAGCAGGGCTCGGCGGAGGACGCCGCCTTCCTGATGAAGAATTCGTCGCGCGTCATCGTGGTGCCCGGCTACGGCATGGCCGTGGCGCAGGCGCAGCACGCGCTCCGCGAGATGGCCGACAAGCTGAAGGCGCACGGCGTCGAGGTGAAATACGCCATCCACCCGGTAGCCGGCCGCATGCCCGGCCACATGAACGTGCTGCTGGCTGAGGCGAACGTGCCGTATGACGAGGTGTTCGAGCTCGACGACATCAACTCGGAATTCGCCCAGACCGACGTCGCCTACGTCATCGGCGCCAACGACGTCACCAACCCCGCCGCGCGCGACGACCCATCCTCGCCGATCTACGGCATGCCCATCCTCGACGTCGACAAGGCGGCGACCGTCCTCTTCATCAAGCGCTCGCTCGCCTCCGGCTACGCCGGCATCGACAACACCCTCTTTTACAAGCCCAACACGATGATGCTCTTCGCCGACGCCAAGAAGATGACGGAAAATATCGTCAAGGCGCTGGATTGAGCTTGGACGTAAACTCGTGCGCCACCCCTTCCTGAGGGCGGTCGGGTTGATGATCGCGCTGATCGTCACGGCCTATCTCGCCGCAATCGCCTATCTCTTCGTCTTCCAGCGCGACTACGTCTTCAGGCCGGGCGGGGCGCTGGCGCAGCCGGCTGAGCTCGGACTTCCCGGCGTCGAGGTGCTGGAATTCCGCATGGCCGACGGTACCGTGCTGACCGGCTGGCATGCGGATCCCGCGCCGGGGCTTCCCTCGGTGCTCTACTTCCACGGCAATGCCGGGAATCTTTCTGACCGGGCCGACCGCTTCAAGGAAATCCTCGCCTCCGGCTTCGGGCTGACGGCCGTCAGCTATCGCGGCTTTGCCGGGAGCGGCGGCGAGCCGAGCGAGGCCGCGCTCTTCGCCGACGCGCTGGAGATTTTCGATTGGCTGGCGCTCCGCAACGACGACATCGTCATTCACGGCGAGTCGCTCGGCTCCGGCATCGCGACCCATGTCGCCGCAGAGCGGCGCGCGCGGGCACTGATCCTGGAGGCGCCCTACACCGCCGCCCTCGATATCGCCGCCGCCACCTATCCCTGGGTGCCGGTCGCCTACCTCATGCATGATCCGTTCCTGACGCGCGACCACATCAAGCGCGTCGAGGAGCCGGTGCTCATCCTGCACGGCACGGCGGATGCGGTAGTTCCGGTCGAGCACGGAAGGCGCCTCTTCGAATCGGCCGGCGCCCCGAAGCAGCTCGCCATCATCGACGGCGCCGGCCACAGCGACCTGTGGGAACGCGGCCTTTGGCCGGCGGTTCTGGAATTCCTGACGACGACGGCCGCCGCTCAGCCGGCAGCGGAGGTGCGCCGCATGCCGTCCTTCGCCGGCTGATAGGACGGATTGAGGCTGGAAGCCCGCGCGAAGGCGGCGAAAGCCTTCTCCCGGTCGCCGAGCTGCTCCAATGCGAGGCCCTGGTTCGTCCAGGCCTGGAAGCTGGAGCGGTCGCGCTTCACCGCCTCGTTGAAGTCGTCCAGCGCGTTCTTCGCATCGCCGAGCGCCAGATACGACAGACCGCGACCGTCGTAAGGCTCAGCCGACATGGGCGAGAGGCCGATCGCCGTGGTAAAATCCTCGATGGCGGTCTGGTGCTGGCCCTGCGCCTGGTAGACGAGCCCGCGGTTGTGGAAGGCCTGCGCGTCGCTCGGCGCGCTGGCAATCGCCGCATTGTAGTCGGCGAGCGCCTCGGCCAGCCGGCCCTGCTGGCGATAGATGTTGCCGCGGCCGATATAGGCGACCGCGTAGGTCGGGTCGGCCTGGATCGCCCGGTTGTAATCGGCGAAGGCAAGGTCGATTTGCCCGTTGCGGCGCTCGACCAGCGCGCGGTTGGCGTAGGCGCGGCTGAAGCTCGGATCGAGCGCGATGGCCTGGTCGAAATCGGCGATCGCCTCCTTGTAGAGGCCGGCGCGTCCGTACGCCGAGCCGCGGACATTGTAGGCCTCCGCGTTGTTCGGGTCGCGCGCGATTACGGCGGTAAGCGAATCGATATTCGCTTCCGACGCGGTCTCCGGATCGACGGCAGCCGGCATGGTCGCCGTCGGCGTCTGGCAGGAAGCGAGCACCAGCACCAGCGGGGCGGCGAGCCAGGCATGGCGAAACCAGGAGGAGTCCGCGCGCATTTTCATGTTCCCGTGGCCGGGGCGGCCGAGTGCGCCGGCAGGGATCCGGCGGGAGCTTTGTCTTGAGGCGACAATGATGAAATCAGTGGGCGGCGCGGCGCTTCATCGGAAGCAGCCCCTCGCGCTGAGCATGCTTGCGGGCCAGCTTGCGAGCGCGGCGTAGCCCCTCCGCCCTTTCCCGCGCCCTTCTTTCGGAGGGCTTCTCGTAATGATCGCGGAGCTTCATCTCGCGAAAAATGCCTTCGCGCTGCATCTTCTTCTTCAGCGCCTTCAGCGCCTGGTCGACATTGTTGTCCCTGACGATAACCTGCACGTGCTCCCGATCCTTTCTGGGCCTCTAGCGACCCCGCCTGAGCCAAAACTTCCGCTTCGGAGAGCCGATGCTCGCCGCCTGACGCACGATACTCCAGAGTGACTGATCGCCTCGCGCCGCCTGGGCGCGACAAGGCGGCTGCGTATACTGCTACTCGGCCCGATTGTCCATCGGCAGGGGTTTTGCGCGCAGGGCCGAAGAAGGCCCGGCGGGTTGGCCGGGCCCGCGGCGGAAGCGGGTCCACTGTCGGGCGGCCTCCGTTGCGGCGCTCTGCGTCGCCTCGTCGAGGCGGGTCAGCCAGCTTTCCATGAACGCGTCCTGCAGACCCTGGCTCTTCGCGATGAGATACCATCGCGCCGCTTCGGCCGCGCTCCGATCGACGCCGCGGCCCTCCGCGTAAAGGCGGGCGAGCCGGATCTGCGCCAGGGGATTGTCGGCGCCGGCGGCTTCGCGGAACCAGCGTGCCGCGACCGCCTCGTCCTTCTTCACGCCCCGGCCGTTGAACAGCATGATCGCATATTCGACTTCGGCTTCGACGTGTCCGTTGCGGGCGGCTTCGCCGTACCAGCGTGCCGCCTGCGCAGCATCGGCGACGACACCCACTCCTTCGGTGTAAAGCCCGGCCAGAGCGAACTGCGCATCCATGTCGCCAAGCCCGGCGGCTCGCCTGAGATAGGCCGCGCCGAGAAGCGCGTTTCGCGGTCGCCCCTTGCCCTGAAGAAGCAGATAGGCGAATTCGCGCGCCGCAACGGCATGGCCCTTTCTCGCCGCCTGCTCCAGCAGGTCGGCGGCCCGGGCAAGATCCTGCTTGACGCCGGTTCCGTCGAGATTGAAGCGGCCGAGCGCGTAGAGCGCCTCGGCGGCCCCCTGAGCCGCGGCGAGGCCGTACCAGTCCGCCGCGGCGGCGAGATCCTGCTTGACGCCGAGGCCGCGCGACAGAAGCTCCCCGAGGAGCGTCTGCGCCGCCGCGTCGCCTTGCTTGGCGCGGTTGAGCGCCAGCGAGAAGGCGGTCAGGAAGTAACCGCGCTGAAAGGCCCCGAAGGCGTAGTCGGGAGGGATGGCGGATGCCTCGCCCGCGGCCGTGAGGCCCTTGTCGATGCGGCTTTCGATGTCAGCGTCGAGCGGCGTCGGCAATCGCGCCCCTGCACCTGGAGCCGTGAGGGAAGCATCAGGGGTCGCGGCGGAAGCGTCGGCCGGCACGGCGGTGGCGTGTGTTGCGGTCGCATCGGCCCGGCTCGGCGGGGCCGCTTCATTGCCGAGCGCCGGTGCGGCTGGCGGCGGCGACGGCCCGCTCTCGCGGCCGGCATCCGGCGCCTGCGCCCAAGCCGGCGCTATGAGCGCAAGGAAGATGAAAGCGCAGGCGGCGGCACGCTTCACGCGGCGCGCCTTCCAGGATCGCCCAGCACGGCATTGGCCAGGCGCACCGCCTCTCCAGGCCCCGGCGCGTGGGACCAGACGGCATCGTTCAGCGCCACAAAGGCGGCCCCAGTCGCCGCCGCGTGGGCGACATGGTCGAGCGAGCGCCCGGCCATGATGACCGCGGGAATTTCCATGAGCGCCGACCACCATTCCGCCAGATCGAGGGCCTTCGGATGCGGTTCGTCGTGGGTGTCGCCGTGCGGCCGGCCGAAGAACAGATAATCGGCGCCGATCTCGCCGGCTTCCATCGCAGCATGGCGCGAATGGACGTTGCCGGCCCCCACGATCCGCTTCGGCCGGAACGACTCTGCCGCCGCGCGGAGGTCGCCCAGCCCCGTTCCGACCTGCACGCCGTCGGCCTTGAGCCGGCCGGCCACGCGGGTGTGGTCGGCGATCAGCGCGGCGGCGCCCGCCTCCTGGACGAGCGGCACGAGTTTTGCCGCGATCGCCTCGACCGCCGCTTCGTGGTCGCCGGTCGCGATCAGCACCGCGGCGACGTCGCCCGCCATCAGCGCTTCGGATAGCCGCGCCGGAAAATCCGCATCGGCCACGCGCGGCGTGACCAGCAACAGGCGCGTCGGCTCGGCTTGGTCCGTCATGACTTCGTCCCTGAGGAGGCGATCCACCTCTCAGGGCGGGATTCCGGCGGAATTCGGGCCGTCAGGCCGCCTGGCGCTCCAGGTCGCGGTTCCAGGCGCCGGTCGCCGCCAGGCTGTTCATCCGCGCCCGGTGGGCGAAGGCGGACTGCCCAGCCTTGACGTTCTCCGGCTTGCCGCCCCACGCCTTCAGTGCCGCGGCCTGCAAAGCGCGGCCGTAGGAGAAGGTGAGCTTCCACGGCAGATCGTACATGGCGTTCATCGCCGAGAGATGCGCCGTCGCCTCCTCGTCGGACTGGCCGCCGGACAGGAAGGCGATCCCCGGAACCGCCGGCGGCACGGTGGCCCGGAGCGCCTTCACGGTCTTTTCAGCGACCTCTTCGACGCTCGCGTTGGTGCCGGATTTCTGGCCGGGCACGACCATGTTCGGCTTCAGCACGATGCCCTCGAGGTCGACATTGGCCACGTGCAGCTCGTGGAAGACGGTGCCGAGCGTCCACACCGTGACGTCGTAGCAGCGGTCGATGTCGTGCCTGGCGTCGGGGCCGTCCATCAGCACCTCCGGCTCGACGATCGGCACGATCGCCGCCTCCTGGCAGAGCGCTGCATAGCGGGCGAGCGCGTGCGCATTGGCCTGGATGCAGTTCCAGGTCGGCCGGCCGTCGCCGATGGTGATGACGGCCCGCCATTTGGCGAAGCGGGCGCCGAGCTCATGATATTCCTTCAGCCGCTCACGGAGCCCGTCGAGCCCCTCCGTCACCGTCTCGCCGGGGCTCCGCGCCAGCGGCTTGGCGCCTTGGTCCACCTTTATGCCGGGCACCGCCCCCGCCGCCTTGATCAGCTCGACCAGCGGCGTGCCGTCCTTGGCATTCTGCCTGAGCGTCTCGTCGAAGAGGATGACGCCGGAGACGTAGTTCTTCATGGCGTCCTCGGCGCCGAACAGCATCTCGCGGTAGTCGCGGCGCGTCTCCTCCGTCGACGCGGCCCCGATGGAATCGAAACGCTTTTTGATCGTGCCGGAGCTTTCGTCGGCGGCGAGGATGCCCTTGCCCTCGGCGACCATGCGAAGCGCTATGTCCTGCAGGCTCTCGCTCATGCTCGCTCTCCTCCCATTCGTTTGGTCGCCGCACGCGGCGCGACGCTGTCAGCCCCCAGAGATATCGTATCGTCGCCGGGCGGCAACCGCTTCGTCATATAGACGCTGAGCGGGTCGTCCTTATAGCTTCCGAAGCGGCCGCAACGTTTATAGCCGGCGCTCTCGTAGATCCGGATAGCCGCGGGCGAATGGATGCCGGTCTCGAGCTTCAGCACCGCCAAACCAAGGGAGCGCGCCTCGTCCTCCAGGCGCTCGATGATGGCCCGGCCGATGCCGCGGCCGCGCTCCTCGGCCGTCACGAAGATGCTCTTCAGCTCGGCGTAGCTTGCATGACGCTGCAGCGCGCCGCAGCCGATCGCTCGCCCGTTTTCGCGCGCCACCAGCAAGACGATGTCTTCGCTGTCGTGCCGGTCGAGCGGGATATGGAACTGGCTCTCCGGCGGATAGAGCGCGTTCGATTCGGCATCGCGGGCGCGGAGCAGCGACTCCGCCTCGGGCGTGCTCGCCTTCTCCCGCTGGACTGTCAGCGTCACGGGGCTCGCCTGGCATCCACGCGGAGCGCTTCCACGCCGGGCAGGCTCTTGCCCTCCAGCCATTCCAGGAAGGCGCCCCCGGCCGTCGAGACATAGCTGAAATCCTCCGCCGCCCCGGCCTGGTTCAGCGCCGCCACCGTGTCGCCGCCGCCGGCGACCGACAGGAGCTTTCCCGTCCGCGTCCGCTCGGCGGCGTGGCGCGCCGCCGCCACTGTCGCCCGGTCGAACGGCGTCGTCTCGAAGGCGCCGAGCGGCCCGTTCCAGACCAGGGTCCGCGCCTGGTCGATCCAGCCTTTGATCGCGTCGACGGTGTTCTCCCCTGCGTCAAGGATCATCGAATCGGCCGGCACTTGGTCGAGCGGCAACGTCGCGTGCTGCGCGTTCGGCTTGAGCTCTTTCGCTACGACAAGGTCGGTCGGCAGGACGATGGCCGTGCCGGCCTCCGCCGCCTGCTGCATGATCTGCCGCGCCGTCGCCACGAGATCGGGCTCGTTCAGCGATTTGCCGATCCCGACCCCCTTTGCGGCAAGAAACGTATTCGCCATGGCGCCGCCGATGACCAGCGCGTCCACCTTGCGAAGAAGATTGGCCAGGAGGTCGATCTTGGTCGAGATTTTTGCCCCGCCGACGACCGCCAGCACGGGGCGTTCCGGGCTGGAGAGCGCTCTGCCGAGCGCGTCCAGCTCCTCCTGCATGGCCCGACCGGCAAAGGACGGAAGGAGATGCGCGATGCCTTCTGTCGAGGCGTGTGCCCGGTGCGCCGCGGAGAACGCGTCGTTGACATAGACGTCGCCGACCCTTGCCAGCGCGGCCGCGAAATCCGGGTCGTTGTTCTCCTCGCCGGCATGGAAGCGGGTATTCTCCAGGAGCACGATGCCGCCCTCGCCGAGCCCGGCCACCCCGCGCTCCGCCGCCGGCCCAACGCAATCGTCGACGAAGCCGACGGGCCGCTCCACCGCTGCCGCCACCGCCGGCGCGATCGGCGCCAGCGACATTTCCGGGACGCGCCTGCCCTTCGGCCGCTCGAAATGCGCCAGCAGCGCCACCTTGGCGCCTTTGTCCGACAGCTCGCGGATGGTCGGCGCCACCCGCTCGATGCGCGTCGCGTCGGTGACGGCCCCGTCCTTCACCGGCACGTTCAGGTCGACGCGCAGCAGCACCCGCTTGCCGCGCAAGTCGCCGGCATCTTCGAGCGTTCGAAAGGACTTCATGGTTCGACGAAGCGCAAGGCGAGCAATACGATTGCAGCTCCGGCAACCCACGTGCTGACGATCATCGCCCAGAACTGCGGCAGCGTCGGGATGCGGGACAGCGCACCGCGCATTTCCGCGACGTCTTCTCGGGTCTTCGCCAGCAAATCGAGAATGCGCTTCAGATCGGAGCTGAGGTCGGTATCGCCGAGGGTGGGGAAGGAGATCATTGCTTAAAGAAATTACCTGCGGCGAAGACCACACCGGCTACACCAAAGAGCAGCACGGCCAGTATGGAGATCGTCTGCCAGACTGTAGGAACGAGCTGGAGTCGGCCT
This sequence comes from uncultured Alphaproteobacteria bacterium, assembly GCA_963846475.1. GTDB lineage: Bacteria > Pseudomonadota > Alphaproteobacteria > Rhizobiales > Afifellaceae > DASWJZ01. Next base: position 3,680,682 of record CAWJVZ010000004.1, read on the forward strand.
TCAATTCCCATGATGCGCCCTTCCAGGCCCGTGATTCGGCCATTCATTTGAGCAAGCGTTACTTCGATTGCACCGAGCCTCGCATCCATGCTCTTCAGGATCGCTTTGATCTCTGTCATGTCTTGTTCGAGGCGAGCTACCCGATATTCCAGCAGCGGGCCCCCTCTGGTGTCATCGCCTCCCGGCGAACGGCCGCCCGACATAGGAACGAGGCTACTCATTCTGCGGCGCCGGACTGATCGGTTTCTCGGCGCGTTCCAATATACCGGTCAGAAAGTGCTCGACATGGCCGCAGCGGGTGCAGGTCAACGTCAGAAACGGATGCGGGCGGTGGGTGATCGAGCTCTCAAGCAGTTTTGCTGAGATGTAGCCCGGCAATCCCCCCAAGTCGTCCGATACCAAATAGAGGACGTCATGGCCGCAGCGTAGGCAACGAATATCCGGGAAGCTCGCCTTGACGAGTCCGGCAAGCTCTTCGAATTCCTCCGGGGCTTTGGTCGCTCCGTTCATCGCTCCAGTCCATGCCGGCCGAGCGTATCAGATCGTCTTCGCCATCGCGACCGCCGTGTCGGCCATGCGGTTGGAAAAGCCCCATTCGTTGTCGTACCAGGAGAGGACACGGCAAAGCGTGCCGTCCATCACCTTGGTCTGGTCCATGTGGAACACCGAGGAATGCGGGTCGTGGTTGAAGTCGATCGAGACGTTCGGCTCGTCGGTGAAGCCGAGCACGCCCTTCAGCCGCTGCGCGGCGGCGGAGCGCACCGCATCGTTGATCTCGTCCTTCGAGGTCTTCCGCTTGGCGACGAACTTGAAGTCGACCACCGAGACGTTCGGCGTGGGCACGCGGATCGCCACGCCGTCGAGCTTGCCGTTCAGCTCCGGCAGGACCAACCCGACCGCCTTGGCGGCGCCGGTGGAGGTCGGGATCATCGACAAGGCCGCGGCGCGAGCGCGGTAGAGGTCCTTGTGCAGCGTGTCAAGCGTCGGCTGGTCGCCCGTATAGGAGTGGATCGTCGTCATGAAGCCTTTGTCGATACCGACCGCCTGGTCGAGCACGTAGGCGACCGGGGCGAGGCAGTTGGTCGTGCATGACGCGTTCGAGACGACGACGTGCTCGCCGTTCAGCTTCTCGTGGTTGACGCCGTAGACGACGGTCAAATCGGCGTTCTCGGCCGGCGCGGAGATCAGCACGCGCTTGGCGCCGGCCGTGAGGTGGGCGGATGCCTTCTCCTTCGACGTGAAAATGCCGGTACACTCCAGCGCGACGTCGACGCCGAGCTCGCGATGCGGCAGCTTTGCCGGATCCCGCTCCGCCGTCACCTTGATCGGCCCGCGGCCGACGTCGATCGTGTCGCCGTTCACCGTCACCGTGGCCGGGAAGCGGCCGTGGACCGAATCGTAGCGGAGCAGATGCGCATTGGTCTCCACCGGCCCGAGGTCGTTGATGCCCACGACCTCGATGTCGGTCCGACCGGACTCCACGATGGCCCGCAGGACGTTGCGGCCGATCCGGCCAAATCCGTTAATGGCGACGCGCACGGCCATCAGCCTCTCCTTCTCAAATTCGCCTGGCGCTCCGGCACGCCTGTGCCGAGGCGCTCCTCGACCTGCGCCACGACGGCTTCGGCGGTGATGCCGAAATGCCGATAGAGCTCCTCGTAGGGGCCGCTTGCCCCGAATCCCGTCATGCCGACGAACAGACCGTCGGTGCCGATGAGAGAATCCCAGCCCTGCCGTATCGCCGCCTCGATGCCGACGCGGAGCGGTGCGGTCCCGAGCGTCGCTGTGCGGTACGCCGCATCCTGCTCGGCGAATCTTTCGAAGCAGGGCACCGAGACGACCCGCGCGGCGATGCCCTTGGCGGCGAGCAGTTTCTTGACCTCGATCGCGATGCCGACCTCCGAGCCGGAGGCGAACAGGCTCACCTGCGGCTCGCCGTCCGCCGCCGCCGCCTCGTAGGCACCGCGGGCGCAAAGATTCTCTTCGACATAGGCGAGCCGCACCGGGGCCAAGTTCTGCCGGGTCAGCGCGATCAGGCTCGGACGGTTGCGATCGTGCAGCGCGAGCTGCCAGCACTCCGCCGTCTCCGTAGCGTCGGCGGGGCGGTAGACGTTGAGCTTGGGGATCGCCCGGAGCGCCGCCAGGTGCTCGACCGGCTGGTGCGTCGGCCCGTCCTCGCCGAGCCCGATCGAATCGTGCGTCATGATGAAGACGACCCGCTGCCCCATGATCGCCGCGAGGCGGATCGCCGGCCGGCAATAGTCGGAAAAGATCAGGAAGGTGCCGCCATAGGGGATGATGCCGCCATGCAGGGCCATGCCGTTCATGGCTGCCGCCATGCCGTGCTCGCGAATGCCGTAGCGGATGTAGCGGCCGCCGAATTCTCCGGTCGCGACGTCGTCCTGGCCCTTGCTTTTGGTGTTGTTCGAGGGAGTCAGGTCGGCCGAGCCGCCGATCGTCTCCGGCAGCACCGCATTGACGGCGTCGAGCGCCAGCTCCGAGGCTTTCCGCGTGGCGATCGCCGGCGGCTTGTCGGCGTAATCCCGCTTGAGCTTGGCGACCGCCTCGTCGAGCGCCGGGGTGACCTCGCCGGCGATGCGGCGCGTGAATTCGGCGCGCTTTTCCGGATCGGCCGCATGCAGCCGCTCCTCCCATGCCTCGCGCATCCCGCGCGACCGCCGCCCCGCTTTCCGCCAGGCCTCGACCAGCTCGTCGGGGAGGTCGAACGGCTCGTGCGTCCAGGCGTAGGCGGTTCGCGCCCCGGCAATCTCTTCCACGCCGAGCGGCGCGCCGTGCGACGCCGCGGTGCCTGCCTTCTTTGGCGCGCCCCAGCCGATCGTCGTCCGCGCGGCGATCAGCGTCGGCCGGTCGCCTTGCCTGGCTTCCGTCAGCGCGCGGTCGATCGCCTCGGGATCGTGCCCATCGATCCGCACCGCACGCCAGCCCGAGGCTTCGAAGCGCTTCGCCTGGTCGGTGGAATCGGAGAGGTCGATGGCGCCGTCGATGGTGACGCGGTTGTCGTCCCAGATGACGACGAGCTTGTTCAGCTTCAGGTGGCCGGCGAGCGCGATCGCCTCCTGGCTGATCCCCTCCATGAGGTCGCCGTCGGAGGCGAGCACATAGGTGTAGTGGTCGACGATGTCGTCGCCGAACCGTGCATTCATCAGCCGCTCGGCAATCGCCATGCCGACGGAATTGGCGAGGCCCTGGCCGAGCGGCCCCGTCGTCGTCTCGATGCCGGTGGCATGCCCATATTCCGGATGGCCGGCGGCGCGCGACCCCAGCTGGCGGAAGCCCCGGAGGTCGTCGAGCGTCATGTCCTCGTAGCCGAGGAGGAACAGCAGCGAATAGAGGAGCATCGAGCCGTGCCCGGCGGACAGCACGAAGCGGTCGCGGTCCGGCCATTTCGGCTCCGCCGCGTCGAATTTCAGGTGCTTCGAGAACAGCACCGTGGCGATGTCGGCGGCGCCCATCGGCAGGCCGGGATGGCCGGAATTCGCCGCCTGCACCGCGTCCATGGAGAGAACGCGAATGGCATTGGCCATCAGCGCGTGCTTGATTGCGTCCGCCATTTTCGTTCTTTCGTGAGGGCGCTTGCGCCGCAGGCTGCGCGGAAAGCTCCTGCCGTCGCGCCACCCGGATTGCGGCCGGAGCAATACCAGCTTGCCCCTTCGAGTCAATTCCGCGGGACCGCCCACGCGGGAGCCACCCGTGCACCGGTGAATCGCGCGCCCCTTCAAGCGATGGGTAATTTTCGCGGGCCAAGCGCTTGATCCTGCGGCGGGTTGGGTACAAAGCAGGCGTGAGCGTCGAGGGGGCGGGCGCGCCCGGGAGGCTTTCGCAGCGATGGCGTCGGCGGTGGAGCAAGCGGTCAGGCGATTTGAGGCGGCGCTGCAGAGCCTGGAGATCGCCATCCAGCAGCGCCTGTCGCAGAGCGAGGGCGCCGAGGGCCTGTCCGCCGAGGTGGAGATGCTGGCCGCCGACCGCGCCGGGCTGGCCGAGAGCCTCGACCAGAGCCAGGCGCGTGTCGTGAAGCTGGAGAGCCTTAATCGCGACGTGTCGAAGCGGGTCGGCCAGGCGGTGGAGACGATCCGCGCCGTGCTGCACAGCGAGGCGGAGAGACAATAGAGATGGCGCAGGTCAACCTCACCGTGAACGGGCGGGTCTACCGCATGGCCTGCGAGGACGGCGAGGAGGATCACGTCATGCAGCTCGGCGCCCGCTTCGACGGCGCCATCGACGAGCTCCGCGGCGCGCTCGGCGAGATCGGCGACCAGCGCCTGATGGTCATGGCCGGCATCCTCATGACAGACCGCCTCGACGACGCGGAGCGCCGGCTCGCCCGCTTCGAGCAGGATCTCCGGGAGCAGCGCTCGCGCGGTCTCAACTCGCTCGCCCGCTACGAGGGCGTGGAGGAGAATTTCGTCGCGCATCTGGAAGCAGCCGCCGAGCGGCTCGAGCGCCTCGCCAGCCGCCTGCAGCTCGTTCCCGAGCAGCCGGACGATTCCGCCGGCTGAGGCCGGCATGCTCGCGGATCCCTGGTTCTACGCCGCCGCGGTGCCGGCGGTCGTCATCGTCGGGCTCGCCAAGGGCGGGTTCGGCGGCGGCATCTCCATCCTCGGCGTGCCGCTGATGGCGCTGGTGATCTCGCCGCTCGACGCCGCGGCGATCATGCTGCCCATCATGATCGTCATGGACGTCGTGGCGCTCTTCGCCTGGCGCGGCGTCTGGGACCGGCCGAGCGTCGCCATCCTGCTTCCCTCGGTGATGGTGGGTATCGGCCTCGGCTGGGCGGTGGCGGCCTATGTGACCGACGAGGCGGTCCGCTTCATCGTCGGCGCCGTGGCGCTCGCCTTCACGCTCGACTACCTCTTCCGCGGCCGCATGAAAGCGGCGCCGAAGCCGCACAATGCGGTGAAGGGCTGGTTCTGGGGGACGGTGTCGGGCTTCACCAGCTTTGTCAGCCATGCCGGCGGCCCGCCCATGCAGATGTATCTTCTGCCGCTCAGGCTCGACCCGCGCCTGATGGCGGGCACGACTGTGCTGATCTTCGCCGTCGCCAATTTCGTAAAACTGCTGCCCTACGCCATGCTCGGGCAGTTCTCGACGTCGCACCTCGCCGCCTCGGCGGTGCTGTTGCCGCTCGGCCCGGTCGCCACCTGGTTCGGCACCCGGCTGGTGCGGATCATCTCCGTCCAGACCTTCTACCGCCTGAGCTACGCGGCGCTCTTAATAATCGCGCTGAAGCTCCTCTGGGACGGCGCTGCGAACCTGATCTGACGGAAAACAAAAAGGCGCCCTGCGGGGCGCCAGACGCAAAGGGCGCCCGAAGGCGCCCGGCTGCCGTCGCGTCTAGTGCATGGTCTGATCGTGCTTCAATTGGGCGATCTCGTCCTTCAGCTGCAGCTTACGGCGCTTCAAGGCGGCGACCTCGAGTTCGTCGAAGCCGGGATGGGCCTGAGCCTCTTCGATTTCCCGCTTCAACGCCTGATGACGCCGCTCGAGCTCTGCAAGATGCGATTCGACGGACATTCGCGCCTCCATGTCGGGTTGGAAACACTCGCAATCTGCCATAAATCGGGGTCGCTGTCGAACGGTTCCGGCAGCAATCCCCCTTCAATCTTCCGACCCGGTAAACGCTGCGAAGCGTATCGTGCGCGCCTCCGGCGTGCTATGATCGGCCCCGATCGACGCGCGGCAGGCAGGCGGGAATGGACGACGGCGAGCGGGTCATTCAGGTCAGCGATTCGGCGGTCCGCAACGAGCTGGCGCAGCTCCGCCAGGAGCACCGGGATCTCGACACGGCGATCGATGCCTTGCAAGGCAAGCCGCGCCCCGACAGCCTGCAGATCCAGCGGCTGAAGAAACGCAAGCTGATGCTGAGGGACCGCATCTCGGCGCTGGAGGACAAGCTCCTCCCCGACATCATCGCCTGATACGAGCTGATCGGCGGTACTGTTTCGAAGCCGCCAAGCCGAAGCCGGGCGACATACAGGAAGCGATCTGCTCAATGAGCGGGAACAGGGTCGTTGCGGTGGGTACATGGTATTACGACGGGCTATTGCCTATGCGCGTGGAGATTCATGCCATCCCGGCCCAATATTCCTCTTCACGCTTTGCCGAAGACGGGGAGATGACGGGCGAGTATGACGAGAGCATCCCGATCCCGCCTACCAAAGATGGCCACGTATACTTTTGCGTCGAATTTTTCACTGGAGAACACCTCTCTATCGACGATGTGAAGGCATGGGCAGCAAACCAGCCTTGGGCACCCGTCACATGGGACTGGACAGAGGGCGAAAACTCAACGTGAGACTTTAGGCGCCAGGCCGGTAGAGTGCCTGCGAAAAATGTGCCATGGCGGTGCGGCGGGCGTCCGCTCGCTTGAGGACCGCAGCGCATGCATCGGCCCGCCCCCGCCGCCGTCGCCATTGTGATGGGCAGCCAGTCCGACTGGCCGACCATGCGCCATGCCGCGGAGCGCCTGGACGAGCTCGGGGTGCCCTACGATGCCAGGATCGTCTCGGCGCACCGCACGCCGGACCGCCTCGTCGCCTTCGCCAAGGGCGCCCGCGCCGCCGGCTACAAGGTGATCGTCGCGGGCGCCGGCGGCGCGGCGCATCTCCCCGGCATGATCGCCGCCATGACGACGCTGCCGGTCCTCGGCGTGCCGATCGAATCCAAGGCCCTGAAGGGGCAGGACAGCCTCTATTCCATCGTGCAGATGCCGGCCGGCGTGCCGGTCGGGACGCTCGCCATCGGCAAGCCCGGCGCCGCCAATGCGGGGCTGCTGGCCGCCGCCATCCTCGCCATCGCCGACGAGGCGCTGGCGGAGCGGCTCGCCGACTGGCGGAACGCCCAGGCGGAAGCCGTGGCGGAGGTGCCGGCGGGCGACGATGCCGGCGACTGATGCGCGGGCGCTGCCGCCCGGCTCGATCATCGGCATTCTCGGCGGCGGTCAGCTCGGCCGCATGCTGGCGCTCGCGGCAGCGCGGCTCGGGCTCAAATGCCACATTTTTAGCCCGGACCCGGAGAGCCCGGCCTTTGACGTGGCGGCGGCGCGCAGCTGGGCGGCCTACGAGGACGAGGACGCGCTGGACGCCTTCGCCGGCGCCGTCGACGTCGTCACCTACGAGTTCGAGAATGTCGACGTCAAAGCCGCCGAGCGGCTGGCGCGGCAGGTGCATGTGCGGCCAGGCCCACGGGCGCTGGCGGTCAGCCAGGACCGGCTGACGGAAAAGGCGTTCCTGCACGAGCTCGGCATCGCCACGGCGCCTTTTGCGGCAGTCGAGAGCGCGGCATCGCTGCAAGCGGTGCTGGCCTCGCTCGGCCTGCCGGCCGTCCTGAAAACCCGCCGCCTGGGCTACGACGGCAAGGGCCAGGCTTTGATCCGCTCCGACGCGGAAGCGGAAACGGCGCTCGCCGCGCTCCGCAACGCGCCGGCCATCCTGGAGGGCTTCGTCGCCTTCGCCCGCGAAGTTTCCGTCATCGCCGCACGCGGGCTCGATGGCAGTTTTGCCGCCTACGACGTGGCGGAGAATGTGCACCGCGCCGGCATTCTTGCCACCTCCACTGTGCCGGCGCGCCTGCGGCCGGAGACGGCGGCCGAAGCGCAGCGCATCGCCCGAAAAATCCTAGAAGCGCTGGACTATGTCGGGGTGATCGGCGTCGAGTTCTTCGTGGTGGGGAAGGGCGGGGGCGAGCGCCTCCTCGTCAACGAATTCGCGCCGCGCGTCCACAATTCCGGCCACTGGACGGAGGATGCCTGCGCTGTCTCGCAGTTCGAGAACCACATCCGCGCCGTTGCCGGTTGGCCGCTCGGGCCGGCCACCCGCCATGCCGACGTCATGATGCAGAATCTGATCGGCGCCGAAGCGGCGGACTGGCTACGCCTCGCCGCCGACGCGCAAGCGCGTCTCCACCTCTACGGCAAGCGCGAGGCGCGGCCCGGCCGCAAGATGGGCCACGTCAATCGCGTTTCTCTGCGCGCTTCGGGTTCCGAGTGACGATAAGAATGAAGGCAGCGATCAACAGCGCGCCGACCGGCGCGACGCTGAAGGCGAGGATAAATTCGAGGGTGCTCACGGGATGAGCTTCCTGAGGAGACGGCGCCCGATGAAATGTAAGGCGGCGCTGGCCACAAGGCAACTTGCCGCTGTCGCCGTCACGGCCCAGAGAGGCTGGCCGGCCATCGAACCGAAGGCATACGAGAACACCGGCGCCAGCGCGCCGACGGCAAAGACGGCAATCGCCAGCCCATTGAAGTAGGTTGCCGTGAGCTTTGCCTGCTCGTTGTGGACGAGGCTCATCGGGAGGAGTGAAGCACCGGCATGTCCCGGCGGCAACCGCCGGGCCCGCGCCTTGCCTCGCCCGGCGATTCATGGGAAGGCCCGCGCTCCCGACCGCCCAGGACGAAGATGAAGGTCAACGGCAACGAAATCCGGCCCGGCGCCGTCATCGAACATGACGGCTCGCTGTGGGTGGCGGTGAAGACGCAGACGGTAAAACCCGGCAAGGGCCCTGCCTACAACCAGGTGGAGCTGAAGAACCTCATCGACGGGCGCAAGCTCAACAACCGCTTCGGCTCCGACGAGAAGGTCGAGCAGACGCACCTGGAGATCCGCGATTTCCAGTTCCTCTACAAGGAAGGCGACAGCTCGTCTTCATGGACAACGACACCTACGAGCAGATCAGCCTCGCGGAGGATTTCGTCGGCGAGCGCGCCGCCTTCCTGCAGGACGGCATGAACGTCTCGCTGAAACTGCATGGCGAGCGGCCGGTCAGCATCGCGCTCCCCGATCAGGTGATGCTGGCGATCGCGGAGGCCGAGCCGACGATGAAGGGCCAGACGGCGGCGTCCTCCTACAAGCCGGCGCTCCTGGAAAACGGCGTCAGGGTGATGGTGCCGCCCTTCATCTCGGCGGGCGAGCGGATCGTCGTCGACACCAGCGAGATCGCCTATGTCCGCCGCGCCGAGTAGAAATGGCCCGCTCGGCGATCCTCAACGTCATGGTCGGCGCCGCGACCAAGGCGGCGCGCGGGCTGAAGCGCGATTTCGGCGAGGTCGAGAACCTGCAGGTCTCGCGGAAGGGCCCGGCGGACTTCGTCTCCGCCGCCGACCATCGCGCCGAGGAGATCATCCGCGCCGAGCTCGCAGCGGGCGCGTCCGAACTACGGCTTGCTGATGGAGGAATCCGGCGAGACGCGCGGGCGACGACCCGCAGCACCGCTGGATCGTCGATCCGCTCGACGGCACCACCAATTTCCTGCACGGCATCCCGCATTTCGCCATCTCGATCGCGCTGGAGCGGCAGGGCAAGCTCGCGGCGGCGCGTCGTCTACAACCCGATCTCCGACGAGCTGTTCACCGCCGAGCGCGGCGGCGGCGCCTTCGTGAACGACCGGCGCCTCCGCGTCGCCGCCCGTCAGAACCTCGCCGAGGCGTGGTGGCGACCGGCATGCCCTTCATGGGGCACGGCGATTACGGCCGCTATACCTGCAGGAGCTCGCCAGCGATCATGCCGGCGGTGGCGGGCGTCCGGCGCTTCGGCGCCGCGGCGCTCGACCTCGCCTGGGTGGCGGCCGGGCGCTTCGACGGCTTCTGGGAGCGCGGGCTGTCGCCCTGGGACGTGGCGGCGGGCATGCTGCTCATCCGCGAGGCGGGCGGCTACGTCACCGACCTCGACGGCGGCGAGGCGATGCTCGAAAGCGGCGACATCGTGGCCGGAAACGAAGCGATCCATCGGCAGCTCCTCGACGCTACTTCGCGGTCTGACCCGCGCTTTCGCTTTCACCTCACCGCCGAAACGCGCTACAAATTCCAGCCGAGGTGACGCCACGCACGGGGAGATCGATGGCACGCGACTTCGACCCCTATATGCTTTCGAGTCCGCGGATCTTCCTGGTCAGGATGGTGATCTTCCTGATCATCGCCGCTTTCGTGCCGCTCGTCCTCTACCGCGAGGTCGCGGCCGCCTTCATGGCCAATCCCGGCCTGAACGGGCTGATCGTCGGCGTGCTGGTCATCGGCATCGCCATGGCGATCCGCAACGTCATCGGGCTGATGCCGGAAGTGCGCTGGGTGAATTCGTTCCGCCGCCGCGAGACCGGCTTCGAGCAGACGCCGCCGCGGCTGATCGCGCCGATGGCGACGCTGCTGCGCGACCGCGCCGATACGCTTGGCGCTCTCCACCTCGACCTGGCGGTCGATCCTCGATTCGATCTCCACGCGGCTCGACGAGAACCGCGAGATCCTGCGCTACCTCGCCGGCCTGCTCGTCTTCCTCGGCCTGCTCGGCACCTTCTGGGGCCTGGTCACGACGGTGAGCTCGGTCGGCGCCACCATCCAGACGCTGAGCGTCGGCTCCGGCGACGCCGGCATCATCTTCGAGGATCTGAAGGAGGGCCTGGCCGCGCCGCTCGCCGGCATGGGCATCGCCTTCTCGTCCTCGCTCTTCGGCCTTTCCGGCTCGCTCGTCCTCGGCTTCCTCGATCTGCAGGCGGGCCAGGCGCAGAACCGCTTCTACACCGAGCTGGAAGACTGGCTGTCGACCATCACCGATACCGAGGAGCTCGGGCTCACCGAGGAGGAGGCCGGCAACTCGGCGCTGGAGATCCGCGCCTCGGTGGAGCGGCTGGCGCGCATCGTCCAGGAGGGCGGCGGCGCCCGCGCCTCGACCGCGGCGATGGCCAACCTCGCCGAAGGCATCCAGGGCATGGTCCAGCACATGCGCAAGGAGCAGCAGATGGTGCGCGACTGGATGGAGGCGCAGTCGCACGCAGCAGCAGGCGCTGCAGGACACGCTGAAGCGGCTCGCCAACGCGACCGAGCGCAACGTCACGCCGCTGAAGCGCGTCGGCGAGTCCGACGACGACTGGCGCGGCAAGGGCGTCACCGAAATCCGCCGCGACACCTGAGGGCTGAGCCATGGCGATGGCGCGCGCCCGCCGGTCGGTGAGCCGGATCGACTATTGGCCCGGCTTCGTCGACGCGCTGGCGACGCTGCTGCTCGTCTTCGTCTTCCTGCTGTCGATGTTCATCCTGGCGCAGTTCTTCCTCGGCCAGGAGGTGACGCAGCAAGGACACGGTGCTCGACCGCCTCAACGCGCAGATCGCCGAGCTGACCGAGCTCCTGGCGCTGGAGAAGGCCGGCAGCGCGCGACCTGCAGGAGACGCTCGCCACCCTGCAGGCCAATCTCGACGGCCACCGAAGGCGAGCGCGACCGCCTGCAGGGCCTGCTGGACGGGGCAGGGCAGCGCGGCGGGCGCCGCCGAGGGCCAGCATCGCGACGCTGGAGAGCGAGCCTGGAAAGCGAGCAGCAGGTCAGCCAGCGGGCGCTCGCGCAGGTCGAGCTCCTGAACCAGCAGATCGCGGCGCTTCGCCGCCAGATCGGCGCGCTCGAAGAAGCGCTCGACGCCTCCGAAAGCCGCGACCGCGAGAGCCAGACCCGCATCGCCGATCTCGGCAAGCGCCTCAACGTCGCGCTGGCCCAGCGCGTGCAGGAGCTGTCGCGCTACCGCTCCGACTTCTTCGGCCGCCTCCGCGAGATCCTCGCCGGCCGCTCCGACATCCAGGTGGTCGGCGACCGCTTCGTGCTGCCGGCGTCGGTGCTCTTCGCCTCCGTCCAGCGACGAGCTCGACGAATCGTTCCGCGAGCGAGCTCGACAAGCTCGCCGACGCGATCCTGGAGCTGGAGCAGCAGATCCCGCCGGAGATCAACTGGGTGATCCGCGTCGACGGCCATACCGACATGCGGCCGCTTCAGGCCACCGCCCGCTTCCGCTCCAACTGGGAGCTGTCGGCGTCCCGCTCGATCGCCGTGGTGCGCTACCTCATCTCGCGCGGCATCAAGCCGGAGCACCTCGTCGCCGCCGGCTTCGGCGAGTTCCAGCCGCTCGATCCCGGCGACAGCGAGGAGGCGCTCGCCCGCAACCGCCGCATCGAGCTGAAGCTGACGGAGCGCTAGGGCTGATGGTCGCCGCGGGATGGTCGCCGGGCAGCCTTGCCTCGGCCCGGCTCACGCCGCTCCGGCGCGACGCGCTGCTCCTGGCGCTGATCGGCATCGCCACCTTCGCCGCGTTTCCCACAAAACCGCTCTACAGCGAGAACCAGAACACAAAGTTCCTTTATGGCCTGGTCAAGGCCGGCTACGGCCGGCTCCGCGACGACTGGCTCGCCCAGCAGCCGAGCGAGCTGCCGATCTTCGACGCGCTTGTCTTCCTCACCGCCAATTTCGCCGGGTCATGGGCCTTCTTCGTCTGGCACGCGCTTCTGGTGGTCGTCTATTCCGTCGCCATCTACGGCATCGCCCGCCTGGTCGGCCTGACCGAGCCGGAGCGGTTCGGGCCGGGCGGCCGCTGGTTTTTGCCGATTTTTGGCATCTGGTTCGTGGCGCTGCATTCCAACAACGCCACGGGGCGCATGTTCGAGGGGGTCGGCCACCAATATATTCACGGCCCGGTCTTCGAGCCGGCGATGTTCGGCGTGCTGGCGCTCCTCGGCCTCCTTCTGTTCCGGCTCGGCCAGGCCGGTTGGGCGGCCGTGCTGATCGTCGCCGCCGCCTGGATCCACCCGGCTTACGCCATTCCCGGCCTCATGCTGTTTGCCGGGATGGTCGTCGCCCGCTGGCGGTTCGGCCCGGCCATGGTGCAGCTGCCGCCTCTGGTCGTGGCCGGCGGCGTGCTGGGCTGCCTGGGCGCCGCCGGCTTCGCCTGGTCGCTGCTGCAGCCGGTCGACCCGGCCGTGCACGCGGAAGCGGTGCGCATCATTACCGAGATCCGCATCCCGCAGCATTCGCTGCCGGAGCATTGGTTCGACGGCAACGGCCAGGCAAAACTCCTCCTGGTGATCACCGCCATCGTGCTGGCGCGCCGCGACCCGGTCGGCTGGGTGCTACTGACGATGACCCTCGGCATCGCGGCGCTGTCGATCTGGGTCTATGCCGCCCACGACATGCAGCTGGCGCTCGCCGCGCCGTGGCGCGCCAGCGCGATCGTCATGCCCGCGACCAACGCCATCCTGCTCGGCCGGGCGATGCAGGAATTCGCCATCATGGCGGAGAACCGGCCATGGCTGGCGCGGACCTGCCTCATCCTCACCGCTTTCGTGCTGGTCGCCGCGATAGGCCTCGGCATCCGCGGAAAAATCCGCCAGTTCGTGCTCTTGGCAAAGGACCCGGCCTATTTCGCCTGGGTGCGCGACAACGCCAGGCCGGGCGACGTCTTTTTGACGCCGGTCCACGAGATGGATTTCCGCCTTGCCACCGGCCAGCCGCAATATGTCAGCTGGAAGTCGCACCCCTATGCCGGGCCTGCCGTGCTGGAATGGTATCGGCGGGTCGAGCAGGCGAGGGCGGTGACTAAGACGCCCGATCCGCCCTGTGAAACGCTCGCCGCGCTAGCCGGGGAGGGGGTGACGCATGTGGTGCGCAAAATGGTGGACGGCCCCCCGGACTGCCCGGGCTGGGACGTGGTCTATGAGGACGGCGCTGATGTGATCGCATCACATCGCCCGGAATAACCGCAGGCGCGCATCCGCTCTACACCGCGCTCCGCCGAAGCGGCGTCCCGCCGTCGTAAAACTGCAGCTCGGCGAGCCGCGCATAGAGCCCGCCGCGGGCGATCAGGCTCAGATGCGTGCCCTCCTCGACGATGCGGCCCTGGTCCATGACGACGATGCGGTCGGCGCTCTTGATGGTGGCGAGGCGGTGCGCGATTACCAGAGTCGTGCGGCCGCGCATCAGCGTCTCCAGCGCCGCCTGCACCGCCGTCTCGCTTTCCGCGTCGAGCGCGCTGGTCGCCTCGTCGAGGAGGAGGATCGGCGCGCTCTTCAGCACGGCGCGGGCGATCGCCAGGCGCTGGCGCTGGCCGCCGGAAAGCGTGACGCCGCGCTCGCCGATCGCGGTTCCGTAGCCGTCGGGCAAGGCGGAAAGGAAATCGTCGGCGTAAGCCGCCCGCGCCGCCTGCCTGACCGCCTCGGCATCGGCGTCCCAATTGCCGACGCGGATGTTCTCGTCGGCGGTGAGCGCGAAGATGGCCGGATCCTGCGGCACGATGGCGATGCGTTTGCGGAGCTCCAGCGGGTCGGCGCGGCTGATGGTCGACGCCGTCCAGGCGCACCGTGCCGGCGGTCGGGTCGTAATAGCGAAGGAGCAGCGCGAAGAGCGTCGACTTGCCCGCCCCGGACGGGCCGACGACGGCGACCCGCTCCCCCGGCCGCACATGCAGGTCGATGCCGCGGAGCACCGGCAGGCCGGATTCGCCGTAGCTGAAATGCACGCCGTCGAAATCGATTTCTCCGCGCGGTGGGTGGGGGAGGCTGACCGGGTGCGCAGGCGCGGCAATGCGCGGCTCCGTGGCAAGCAGCTCGGCGATGCGCTCCGTCGCACCGGCGGCCAGCGAGACCTCGCCCCACATCTGGCTGAGCTCTCCCAAGCGCGCCGGCGGCGAACACGGCATAGAGGACGAACTGGCCGAGCGTCCCCGGCGTCATCTCGCCGGCCAGCACTGCGTGGGCGCCCCACCACAGCACCGCGACGACGCTGCCGAAGACCAGGAAGATCGCGAACGCCGTCAGCAGCGCGCGCGACAGCGTCGCGTGCCGGGCCGCCGCAAAGGCCTGCTCGACCAGCGACGCGAAACGCCCGACGGCGCTCCGCTCCAGCGTAAAGGCCTGCACCGTGCGCACGCCGCCGACCGCCTCGGCGGCGAAGGCGGAGGCGTCGGCGAGCCGGTCCTGCGCCAGCCGCGAGCCCAGCCGCACTTTTCGGCCGAATGCCACGATGGGCAGCACGATGACCGGGATGACGAGGAGGATCAGCCCCGACAGCCGCGGGCTGGTGATCACCATCATGGTCGCCGCGCCGATGAACAGCACGAGGTTGCGCAGCGCGATGGAGATGCTGGCCCCGACCGCCGCCTTGATCTGCGTCGTGTCGGCGGTAAGGCGCGAGACGATCTCGCCGGAGCGCGCCGCGTCGAAGAAGGCCGGCGAAAGCCGCATCAGATGGGCGAAGAGGTCGCGGCGGAGGTCGGCCACGATCCGCTCGCCGAGCGTTATGACGAGGTAGTAGCGGCCGGCGCTCGCCAGCGCGAGCACGCCCGCCAGCGCGATCAGCGCCAGGAAAGCGCGGTCGACGAAGGCGGCGTCCGAGCCGGAGAATCCGACGTCGATCATGCGGCGGATGGCGAGCGGCACGGCGAGCGTGGCGAGCGCCGCCACCACCAGCGCCGCCAGCGCGGCAAGCGCCCGCCCGCGGTAGCGCGCCACGTAGGGGAGGAGCATCGCGAGGGCGCCGATGCGCCTGGGCTCGGCGCCGGCGCGCCGGAGCAATCGTTCCGAAAAGGCCATCAGGCGGGGAGGAGGAGCAAAGATCGGCTTGAGGCGCAAGGGCGGCCACCCCATCTTGATGCCGCGCCGCGCCTCCTCTATAGAGCGCCGCGACGCAATTGCGGGCGCCGCGCGCCCGTCTCTCGCCTGAGCCGCCGCCTCAAGAGGCGCCGGAAACTCCGGCCCAACCCGCGGAATCGAGCCACGCCGATGAAGAAAGACATCCATCCCGACTATCACCAGATCAAGGTGGTGATGACCGACGGCACCGAATATTGGACGCGCTCCACCTACGGTTCGGAGGGCGACACGCTCCACCTCGACATCGATCCCAAGACGCACCCGGCCTGGACTGGCGGCGGCCAGCACCTGGTCGACCGCGGCGGCCGCCTGTCGCGCTTCAAGAGCAAGTTCGACGGTTTTCTCGGGACCTAATCCGGGTCTCGCACGAACGACAAGGCCGGCTCCGCGCCGGCCTTTTTCCTTCTGGGTCAATTACATCATCAATATTCGGCCGACCCGCCGTTACGCAGGTAGCGCAGGCTCGTTCCGGCACGCTCGAGCGACCCGCCAAGCGACTCGAAAGCGCGGCTGAGCCCGTCGCGGATGCCGCTACTGACGATCTCATCCAACACATCCGTATCGCGCACCTCCGCGAGGGCTTTCTCGTCGGGCTCGGGAAACTTGTCCCGGATCGCCACCAGAGCGCTGCCAAGAGCGAAATCGAAGATAGGCTCCAGATCGACCCACGGTGCCGGATCGGGCGGCGGCGGCTCCGGCGGCTCAGGCCACGGCCACCATGGATCGATCTCCGGAATCAGCGTCAGGTCGACGTGCACCTTGATCCAGTCGATTATGATCGACCGGGTTTGGCATTGACCGGCATAGCGTCCCATCGCATCGCGGGCGTGGCGGCCGATCTCGAAGATCACCAGGTTGCTCAGCCTTTCCAAGGGGATGTCGGCGCGCGTCATGATCGCCTCCATCACGCGGTCATTGTAGATCACCACCCAAGGCAGACGGCGGCTGAAGCAGCGGTGCCGTTCCGGCGAAGCGATCCATACGGCAATGTTGCGGTAATAGGCTTTGATGGAATCGAAATGCGCTTGGCCGCTTGCCGAGGCGAGGAAGCCCATGGACTTGACGCCACTGGCGCCTAGCTCGCCGATCAGGTTGACGTTCACAAAATGGTGCCAGGTCGCGTCCGTGACGACTCGCCCCACGCCGGCGCGATGACCGTCATAGGCGCTGATGGCCCCGAAGCTCTGGGCCACAGTCGCCAACTTCGTGGCCGTGCCTCCGACCTCTGCCGTATTGCCCGCCGGCACCGTCGAGGTGGCGATCACCTCCGGTAAAGGTCGCGGGCTGCCGTCCCCCGGAAACGGGTATTCCGGGGCGGAGAAGCCGCCTGCGCTGTACGTCGCGTCGGGATCGGCTGCCTGGATGCATTCGCCTTCGTGCGGATGATCTGGAAGGACGCGGATGGGGCCGTTCGGGCCGCATAGGACCGGATGCGGGAACCGATAGCGCCAGAAACCTGAGAATGCGGAGTAGAATTTTGGACTGATGGTCTGCGGGATGTCGTCGGATTGGTCGTTGAACTGGGTGCCGGGGTCGCCGCTGCGGTTGGTGTCGTTTCGGCGCGGACCGCCCATGCTGACCTCGTCGAACGCGTCTTGCATCGACGTACTCTTCCACAGCCGCATCGAGCGGGCGCGCATCACGGAGCCGGATAGGCAGACGCCGAGCGCGCCATGGTCGCCGGTGGCGAACAGTCCGCCGCCGCCGTTCATGAATCCGGCCAGTGCGGCCAGTTCGGAATCCGCCAGCCTGTCTGTGGGGTATGCCAGGCCCGTGGCCGGACTGGTGCCGCGCCCGGAATAGAAGGTCGAAATGCCGAACAGCCACACCTCGTCGAAATCGTTCGGGTCGAAATGGGCCGGATCGTCGAAACGGAACGACGTGATGCGCGCGGCGATCCGCGGCTCGGTGTCCAGCATCTGCGCGCTGGTGACGTTGTTGATGTGCGCCAGAGTGATGCTGAAGTCGACACGCACCGACGGGGTATCAAGTAAAATGGTGACGAAGGTGCTCAGGCCGAAATTTTGCAGCGAAAAATCAAGGCCGCCATCGGTGACGATGAGCACGCGCACCGTGCAGGGCCAGAAGAGCGGAAAAAGCCTCGAGGGTTCCACCCGGAAGAGATCCTCCCGGCGCTCGATCTGTGCTGCATAGCGAAGGTTGTCGCGTGTGAGATATGGATAGAGATGGTCCGGCATCGCTCGTTCCTCCCCTGGCGAGGGCGGCGAACTCCGCAGCATCCGGGCCGCTTAATCAGCCCACCCGCACAACGTTAGCACATTCCTGACACTCGTCAAACGGGAACCGTATGGAGCGTTCTACAGGGCCGGTTTGTATCGAGAGACGGAAGGCGCTCGCATTCGACCAAGTCCAAGAACGCTACCGCCTTGCCGCGGGAGGCGCCAGTCACTCACTCGGCGCGGAGCGCGGCGGCGAGCTCTTTCAGCTGCAGGTTCACCGCGTTGACGCTGGCTTCCGGCGCGTTCTCCTCCAGGAGCGCCGCGTCGATCCGCTCGACGCGCTTCTGCAGGTTGAGCGAGCGCGCGACGAGCTTCCGGAACTCTTCCGGCAGCTCCGGCCAGCCCGGACCCCCCATATTGGTGGAGAGCGGCTCGATGCGGATCTTTCGCTTTTCCTCGCGCGCCCGGTCGGTCGTCATGTCGCCTTCGCGCACCGAGCGGTGCAGGAGGAGCCAGGAGGCGAGCTGCATCAGCCGCGTCGTCAGCCGCATCGATTCCGTCGCATAGACGATGGAGGCGGGGCGGGGCAGCTCGCGCGCGGCGCTGCGGCCGGGGCCGTCGAGGTAGTCCGCCGTCTCCTCCACCAGGAGCATCCCCTCCTTGAAGAGGACGCGGAACGTCTCCGACTGGGCATAGGCGCGCCCGAAGGAGATCGGGTCCCGCCTGTCGGTCCTGCGGCGCTTGGGAAAGGGCTCCACGCTCTACTCTTCCGCCGGGGGACACGGGGACACGCGGCGGCGCAGGCCCGGCGGAGCCTTTCGCAGCCGGGAGCCACTGTGGCGCGCCGGAGCCGCGGCTTCAATGCGGTAGTTACGAAATGCTTAAGAAAACGCCGCCGCGGGGCGGTGGGGGCGCACAAACCGTATCCCGCAGGAAGCGAAGCGGAATGCGGGGTTGCGAGCGACGTGCAGATTGAGGGGTCCCCGGATTGCGCTTCGCTCCATCCGGGCTACCGCGCTGAACGAAAAAAGAGCCGCGCGAAGGCGGCTCTAAGGAGTTTACAGGGAGGCGTCAAACAGAGTGGGCAAGAGCCACTCGCGTCCATCGCTGGACGTGACGATTAAGCCCGCCAAAAGTTAACAGCGGCTTAAGATTAACGAAGGTGCAAATTATTTTCGTGAAGAAAGCGGAAAATTTAGCGCCGGAAGAACGAATCGGCCGCGTTGCGGCTCTTCTCCTTGGCCTCAATTTCGCGCGTCAGCCGGTCGATCTCCGCCTGATAGAGCGCGACGCGCTCGTGGAGCTCCTCGACGGAAAGGTAATAGAGGCTTTCGCCGGGCTGCGCGGCGGCCGGCGGCTTGGGGCGGTCCTCGTCGGAAATCGGCATTTCGTCCTCCGGGCGGCAAGCAATAGCGCCGGCCCGGTTCATTGTCAGCCTCCCGGGTGATAGGAGTGCGCCGCCAGGCGGAGAGGCGGAGGCGAATATGGCCCATCCCAAGATCATGACGGCGATCGCGATCGGCGAGCCGGGCGGGCCCGAGGTGCTCGTCCCCGAGGATCGCCCCGTCCCCATACCGGGGCCGGACGATATCCTCGTCGCGGTCGCGGCCGCGGGCGTGAACCGGGCCGACGTCATGCAGCGCAAGGGCCTCTATCCGGCACCGCCTGGCGCGCCGGACATTCCAGGTCTGGAGATTTCCGGACTGGTGGCGCAGGTCGGCAAGGATGTCACGCGCTGGCGCGAGGGCGATCAGGTCGTGGCGCTGGTGACGGGCGGCGGTTATGCCGAGTTCTGCACCGCGCATGCGCAGACCGCGCTGCCGCTGCCGGAGCCGCTGACGCTGGTGGAGGGCGGCGGCCTCGCCGAGACGAGTTTCACGGTCTGGCACAATGTTTTCGAGCGCGGGGCGTTACGTCCGGGCGAATGGCTGCTCGTGCATGGCGGGACGAGCGGCATCGGCACGACGGCGATCCAGCTCGCCAAGGCATTCGGCGCCTTCGTGGTGACCACCGCCGGCTCCGACCAAAAATGCCGCGCGGCGCGGCAGCTCGGGGCCGACGTCGCCGTCAACTACCGGACCGGCGATTTCGTCGAGGCGGTGCGCGATGCGACCGGCGGCCACGGCGCCGACGTGATCGTCGACATGGTCGGCGGCGACTATGTCTCCCGCAACATCGAGGCTGCCGCGGAGGACGGCCGCATCGTGCAGATTTCCACATGGGCGGGCTCGGTGACCAGCGTCGATCTGCGGAAGATCATGGGGAAGCGGCTGACGCTGACCGGGTCCACGCTCCGCAACCGGCCGACCGCCTTCAAGGTGGAGCTGGCTCGCGCGCTGGAGGAAGTGGTCTGGCCGATCATCGCGCAGGGTCGCTACAAGCCGGTGATCGACAGGCTGTTCCCGCTGGAGGAAGCCGCCGAGGCGCATCAGCGCATGGAGGCCGGCGACCATATCGGCAAGATCATTCTGACCAATTCCGATTGAGGCTGTTCGAAGGTCGCGAGCCGTTGAACGTCTGGAAAGCTTCGAAGAGGAGGCTGCGCTCGCTCTTCGCGCGAGGCGAGCCCGCCCGGCTCGACCACCGGCAGCGGGAAATCTTCGCCGCCCGCATCGGCAAGGCGCTGCGTGCTGAAGGACATGCGGGGATCGGCGATCCTTTAAGGGTGTTCCCGCTCCCCGTTGCGCAGCTGAACAGCTTTCTGGGCCGTGGCGATTTCGGAGCGAAGTTGCCGCTCTTCGGCATCTGCGACGGCGATTGGGACTTGAAAGGCCGTCCGATCGAGCGGCTCCCGCTCTATCGCATGTGCAAGGAACATTTCGCGGCGGGCGTGCCCTGGCAGGAAACAAAGGTATTTCGCGACCTTCAGCAACGGCGGGGCAACGAAACTGGCGGGAGCCGCAATCTCGAGCCGGAATACCTGCAGTATCTGGACACGCTGTTCGATGCCATCAAAGCGCATGGCTACAAGACTCAGCTCGAACTGCGAGGCGAGCGGGATTTCCTCGGCACGCGACCGGGGCCGCTGAACGAGGTTCAGATATTCGTCGGCCGCGACGGTCGCTGCATGGTGAAGATGGGTCTCCACAGGACGATTCTGGCCAAGCTTCTGAAGCTCGATGCTATTCCGGTGCGCACGCGCGTCCGACACCCGGACTGGCAGGCAATTCGGGATGAGCTTTGCCGGTCAGGGGGAGCGTGTCGGCTGAGCGAGGCAGCCAAGAGGCATCTGAACCACCCCGAGCTTCAAGACATATGCGGCCTCTAAGGGTAAATACGATTGCGCAAAGAAAGATGTTTCAGGATCGCTGCGTCTTTCTGCCCCATCGCGGACAAGAGCCCCGAACGCGCGATTGCCGCTAAGTGTGAATTCCCGGCGATGGCATCCTGCGATTTTCTTGCTTCTGTGCGTCTGCATGCCTATACCTTCCGGCAATTCCCGTCATTTCGACGACGAACGCGGCTTATCCGGCGGCCAACCGGGGGAGCCCCAGAGGAGATTTTGCATGTCGACAGCGCCGCTCATGCCGAAGGCGACCGCCGTCTGGCTGGTCGACAACACCTCGCTCACCTTCGAGCAGATCGCCAATTTCTGCGTCCTGCACCCGCTCGAGGTGAAGGCAATCGCCGACGGCGATGCCGCCCAGGGCATCAAGGGCGCGGACCCGGTGCTCTCCGGCCAGGTGACCCGCGAGGAGATCGAGAAGGCGGAGGCCGATCCGACCTACCGCCTGAAGGTGCAGGAGCCGAAAGTGCGGGTGCCGGAGATCAGGCGGCGCGGCCCGCGCTACACGCCGGTCTCCAAGCGTCAGGACCGGCCGAATGCCATCCTCTGGCTGGTGCGCAACCATGCCGAGCTGAAGGACGCGCAGATCATGCGCCTCGTCGGCACCACCAAGCCGACCATCCAGGCGATCCGCGAGCGCACCCACTGGAACTCGGCGACCCTGACGCCGACCGATCCGGTGACGCTCGGCCTCTGCTCGCAGCTGGAGCTGGACTTCGAAGTCCGCAAGGCCGCCCGCTCGGCGCCGCCGCCGGTCGAGCCGGCGGGCGCCCGGCTCCTCTCGGCGGAGGAGACCACGGCCTTCAAGGCGCGCGAGCAGGAATCGGAGGGCGATTCCCGCCGGCCCGAGGAGATGGAGGTCACCGCCGAATCGGTCTTCTCCAGGCTGAAGCCGCTGAGCGCCGAAAAGACCTGACCCCGCGCCGGCGCGGGTCCCCTCTGGGGAGACGACCGTGCCGGCCCTCGACTTCCTCTCCGAGCCGCAATTCTGGATCGCCGCGCTCGCCGCTTTTGCCGCTGCGGCGATCCGCGGCTTTTCCGGCTTCGGCGCCGGGCTCGTCTTCATGCCGATCGCCGCGGCATGCTTCGGCCCAAGAACCGCGGCCGGCATCCTTTTCGTCATCGACACGATCCTGATCCTCCCCTTCGTGGTGAAGGCGGTGCGGATGGTCGACTGGCGCGAGGTCCTGCCGCTCGGCCTCGGCGCGATGGCGACCGTGCCGGCCGGCGCGCTGGTGCTTCTCTACGTCGATCCGATTCCGCTGCGTTGGGGCCTGTCGCTGGCCATCCTTGCCTCGGTCGGCGTGCTCGCCGCCGGCTGGCGCTATCGCGGTCCGACGCGCATCTGGCTGTCGGCGCTGGTTGGGGCGACCGCCGGCTTCCTCAGCGGCGCCGCTCAAATCCCCGGGCCGCCGGTGCTGATCTATTGGCTCGGCCGCGAGGTGGTCTCGGCGACGATGCGGGCCAACGCCATCGTCTTCTTCTGCTTCACCACCCTGGTCTCCGGCGTCGCCTTCCTGATCGGCGGCATCTTCACCGCCGAAGTGATGGCGCGCTCCGCCGCTCTGTTGCCGGTCTATGCGCTGGGCATCTTCATCGGCGGCCGGCTCTTCGGCCTGGCCGGCGAGGCCACCTACCGCCGCATCGCCTACGCCTCGATCCTTTTCGTCGCATTGGCATCGCTGCCGGTCTTCGGCTGAGGCCGCGCGCCACCCTCCCGCGCGAAGTCGGGTGTTCCCGACTTCGCCATCCCGAGTGCCGAAGCGGGGAACACCCCGCTTCGGTGTGGGGGAGGGCGGACTCGGGCGGCAGCCCGAGCCGGGAGTGGGATAATGCTGCGCGAGGGCAATCCCCCGGCCTAATGGGGATAAGATTTTTAGCGCCTGCCGTCTAAGTCCCTGTCTGCGCACCCGATTCCAAAATAGTTCTAGGAATCTTATCCCCGTCCGGAAAACCTGTGCTATATCCCTCCTGCCGCTCTTCACCGGAGGGTCTGTGGTGCACCGGAGCTCCATGGGAAGGGCGGGCGGCCCCCGCGGCTGAGCCGGTTTTCCGGATCGGCGCTTCCCCGGGAGGCCCCGAGAGCTTCGCCCGACCGGCACTACGACCGGTCTGTCGCGGTGTGCGGCTTTAAACCCGGAGGATCGCTTCGGCTTGATCCAACGATGGGGGAAGCGCGAAGGAATGGGGCCTGATAAGCCGTGCGGGGCGCTTGGGAGCGCCGTCTTTGTTTTGTTTTCGCGAGGTGTTCTTTAAGCGCCCCGCCACCCTCCTCAAGCGAGGAGGTTTCGATCAGAGCTCCCGTCGGGCCCTTGGGCCGCGCGGCAGGAGTCCCGTGTCCAGCGATAGGGGGGCGGCTCCACTGGCCCGGTCCACTCAATTCCCGCCCGAGAGGAGGCTCGAGTAAAACGATGGACCAGGTTGAGCTGATCGTGCAGCGCGCCTTCTCCGCGGTCGCCCGCCACAAGGATTGCCGGCGGGCGATCTGCCTGCGCCACCCCTACTGCATGCCGCCGCGCAGCGCCGTCCACCCGTCGGTGTTCCGCTGCCCGTTCGACAGCGAGGAAAACTGGCAGATGCGCTTCGCCGCCGTCCAAAAACTCAGCGAGCGCATGAAGCGCATCCTGGAACGCCAGCTCGCGGCGCTCGGCAAGCCGTCGCCCTTCGAGCCGCCGCCCGAGCCTGATCTGCTCGATATCGACCGCCCGCTCGACCTCGCCGCGCTGCGCCGGCTGCTATTCCCGCCCCCCGGTTGAGGGAATCGCTGGAATACGCCAGATACGAGCAGGTCAGGGGGGAGGAATCGGTCAGGCCGCCGAGAGCTGGCGCAGCGTCGTCTCGTCGACGTCGTAATTGGCGTAGACGTTCTGCACGTCGTCGTCTTCCTCCAACGTGGCGATCAGCTTCATCAGCGTCTCCGCCTTCTCGCCTTCCACCGGGGTCATCGTCTGCGGCTTCCAGATGGAGCGGACGGAGGTCGGCTCGCCGAGCCGGTCCTCCAGCGCGCGGGCGACCTTGCCGAGGTCCTCGAAGGCGGTGAGGATGACGTGGCCTTCCGCGTCGCTCGCCACGTCGCTCGCGCCGGCCTCGATCGCCGCCTCCAGCACCGTGTCGGCATCGCCGGCCGTGGCCGGATAGACGATCTCGCCGGCGCGGTCGAACATGAACGCCACCGAGCCGGTCTCGCCCAGCGCGCCGCCGTTCTTGGTGAAATAGGAGCGGATGGCTCCTGCCGTGCGGTTGCGGTTGTCGGTGAGCGCCTCGACGATCATGGCGACGCCGCCCGGCCCGTAGCCCTCGTAGCGGATTTCTTCAAAATCCTCGCCGGCGCCGCCGGAAGCCTTGGAGATGGCGCGCTCGATATTGTCCTTCGGCATCGATTCGGCGCGGGCATTCTGGATGGCGAGGCGGAGCCGCGAATTGGCGTCCGGGTCGGGTCCGCCCTCCTTGGCGGAGACCATGATCTCGCGCGCCAGCTTGGCGAACAGCTTGGACCTCATGGCGTCCTGGCGGCCCTTGCGGTGCATGATGTTCTTGAATTGCGAATGTCCGGCCATGTTCTGCCTCCGCGGGACCACAGCGGATCCTGCCGGATCGCCCGGCGTTCGTCCCGGTGTCTTGAAGATCGGCGGCTTATAAATCGCGGCTCGCCGGAAAGGAAGCGAGCCGGATCGGGCTCCCGGGTCGCCAAAGCTTGGGCCGCACCGTACAATCGATCATGCCGAATTTAAGGACGGGATCGGGAGCCTGGCAGGCCGGGCAGCGAAGCCGGGCATTCAAGCTCAAACGCGGCGCCCGCAAGCTGTGGAAGGGCATGCGCCGGCTGGCGAGCTTCGGCGGGGCCGGCCTGGACGGCGGCGATCTCGTGACGAGCACCGCGGAACGCCTGTCGGGAATGGAGCGGAGCGAATTCACGCTTCGCAGCTCCGTGCTGAGGAAGAACAGCCGGGCGCTGATCCAGCTGCACGAGGTGTTTCCCGCCTCAAATCCGAATGCCGGTGAGCCGGCCCTGCGGATCGTCGAGAAACGCGCGGAGAGTCCCGCCGAATACCGGTTCTATCGCTTCGTCTCCGGCGAGCAGCCGCAGCCAAAAGTCGCGCCGGAGCTCTATGCGGCGAGCGACGCCGGTCGCCGGGCGAAGGACGGCCTTCGCTACCTCATGCTGATGGAACACCTGCCTCGGCAGGGACTTCCGGAGACGGCGCATCGCCTCGCCGACAGCATCGCCGACATCTCGGCGCTCGCGCTGCCCACGACGATGCGAGCCAAACGGGCCAGCGCCATGTCGGAGCGGCTCCTCTCGCGGTTCGTCGCGCTGGTCCAGTCGACCGGTCTGATCGACGATCCGGCGACGCGCCGCCAGGTGGAAGGCATGCCCGACGGATGCCGGCGGGCTCTCGCCATCCAGGATCGCCAATTGCCCTGGGTTCCAAGCCATAACGACTTGCATCTGAACAACGTCCGCATGCCTGCCGCTGACGCTGCGGCCGGCCGCTTCGTCTTCATCGATTGGGAAGCCTTCGGGTTGAATTATGCCGGCGCCGATCTGCATCATTTCGTCCGTCTCGGGATTCTGGAGCCCGAACGCGCAGAATTCTTCGACGCGCTGCGGCGGCGCTGCCTCGAGCGGCTCAGCGACATGCACCGGCTCGACAGGCGCGTCGCCGACCTGGGCGCGCATGCCTATGCCCTGCGGCGCGCCATGCGCCGCGCCGTCCTGGCGAGGGATACATCCGAGCTCCGCCTTGCCCTGCGGATTTACGACAGGCTCATGCGGCTGCTCGCCTAGGGCTCTCCCGTCGCCTCCGGCCGGGGCCGCGTCGTTTCCTCGAATCTTGTGAGCCCGTCCTCCAGGTGCAGCCAGAACAGTTTTGACGTCACATAGGCATGGCGGTCCGGCACCAGCCGGTCGGCCTCGTCGAACAGGCCCGCATGGATGTAGATCTCGCCTTCCAGCCGCTCGTCTTCGTAGGTCATCGGCGTGCCGCACTCGGCGCAGAAGGAGCGGGTGATGTGCTCCGACGAGCGGCGGCGCTTCGGCGCGCCTTGGACGGCGACCTGATCGGAGCGGAAGCCGGCCCAGACGACCGCCGGCGCGCCGCTCTGGCGGCGGCAGTCGCGGCAATGGCACCACGAGACCTGGAACGGCTCGCCCGACGCGGTCAGCCGGACGGCGCCGCAGAAGCAGCGGCCGTGCAGTTGGCTCATGCCAAAGCTCCGAAATCCGGCTCGGCTGGGGAGAGGCCGGGCCCGATCCGGACCGGGCTGACCCGCCGCGCCAGGCCGGTGGCATCGTCGATCTCCACTGCCAGCCCGGAGAGCGCCGCCGGCCCGAGCGCCGGCCCGAACCGGGCGGACGGTATCTTGGTGGTGGCGCGGCGGAGCGGCTCGTCCTTCTCCATGCCGATGATGGAATCGTAGTCGCCGCACATGCCGACGTCGCTCATGAACGCGGTGCCGCCTTTCAGCACCCGGTAATCGGCCGTCGGCACATGCGTGTGCGTGCCGATCACCAGCGACGCCCTGCCGTCGAGGAAATAGGCCATGGTCTGCTTCTCGCTGGTCGCCTCGGCGTGCATGTCGACCACGATGGCGTCGCAGCCGTTGCCGATGGAGCAGGCGCCGATCTCGCGGGCGACCGCCGCGAAGGGGTCGTCCAGCGCCGGCATGAAGATGGCCCCCATGACGTTGACGACGAGGATGCGGGCGCCGTTGCGTGCCGCAAAGACGTTGGCGCCGCGGCCGGGCGTGCCCGGCGGATAGTTGACCGGCCGCAGGAACCGGTCCTGGCGGCCGGCAAAGATCAGCGCCTCGCGTTGGTCCCAGACGTGGTTCCCGGTGGTGACGCAATCGGCGCCGGCATCGAGGAGCCCCTGAAAGATCTCTTCGGTGATCCCAAAGCCGCCGGCGGCGTTCTCGCCGTTCACCACGACGAAGTCGAAGCCGTGCTTCTGGATCAGGCCGGGCAGGAGATCGGCGACGATCGCCCGTCCCGAGCGCCCGACCACGTCGCCGAGAAACAGCAGCCTCACGGCAAAGAGCCCGCGCGGATCAGCTCGCGCTCCGTGGCAATGACGGAAAGCGGCACGTCGTGCGGCTCGACCGGCACCTCGGCCACTTCCTGGCAGGCGAAGGCGATGCCGGCGAGGCGGAACGGCTTGCCACGCTGCGCGAGATCGGCGAGCGCTGTGTCGTAATGGCCGGCGCCGTAGCCCACGCGGCCGCCGCGCCGATCGAAAGCGGCGAGCGGCGCAATTATGAAGTCGGGGTCGACGACCGGGTGGCCCGCATGCGGATGCCGCGTTCCGAACACGCCCGGCTCCAGGGAATGCTCGCCGCCGAAGGCGCGGAAGAACATTCGCCGCTTCTCCACCACCGGCATGGCGATCCGCCCGCCCAGCGCGTGGACGTCGTCGATCAGGCTGCGCGGATCGATCTCGTCGCGCATCGGCCAGAACAGCGAGACGGTCTCGCCGGGCCGCAGCAGCGGCCGCAGCCGGTCCGCCGCGCGGCGCGAAGCTTCCTCCCTGGCCTCGGCGGACATGGCGGCGCGACGCCCCAGCGCCTCGGCTCGCAAATCGGCTTTGGTGAGGGGAGAATCGAGCATTCGGCCTGGGCTGGAGGAAAACGAGCCGGCGGGCCCGAAATTAAGTGCGTAGCCGCCTCGGCCGTTGGAAGTGTCGATCCCGGGAACCTACAACGTAGGTGGGCGCCGTTGTGACCGAGCCCACGAGCCCGGCCAGTGACAGCTCCCTTGGAGATCGATAAGGCCCCGGGGAATGAGTTCCTGACGAACCGCGCAGCCACGCCCGCAGAGATATAGGTTGCGTTGCCGGCCGGGGCAAACATGATTCGCGGCGGACCTTCCTTCTCCCACCCAACTCGGGTGTTCCCGAATTGGGTAAATAATGGGACCGAAGTCGGAAGCATCCGACTTCGGGTGGAGAAGGTGCCTGCGGAGCAGGCGGATGAGGGGGTACCGCGCTGGAGATCGGCTACTCGCCGAGGTCCTACGCCCTCACCCGGCCGCTTCGCGGCCACCCTCTCCCCACGGGAGATGGGATTCGTGCCGGAGGAGGGAGAATGACGAGCCGCTACTTCGATGTGTATGAAAGCTGGCAGGCCGATCCCGAAGGCTTCTGGGCGGAAGCGGCGGCGGAGATCGACTGGTCGAAGACCTGGGACAAGGTCTTCGACCCCATGCTCGGCATCTACGGCCGCTGGTTCACCGGCGCGGAGTGCAACACCTGCTGGAATTGCGTCGACCGCCACGCGGCCAGGCGGCCCGACGAGGCGGCGATCGTCTACGACAGCCCGGTCACCGGCACGAAGCGGCGGATCAGCTACGCCGAGCTTCTGGCCGAGGTGCAGGCGCTTGCCGCCGTGCTGCAGGATCACGGCATCGCCAAGGGCGACCGTGTCATCGTCTACATGCCGATGATCCCGGAGGCGCTCTTCGCCATGCTCGCCTGCGCCCGCCTCGGGGCGATCCACTCCGTCGTGTTCGGCGGTTTCGCGGCGCCCGAGCTTGCCACCCGCATCGACGACGCCAAACCAAAACTGATCGTCTCGGCCTCCTGCGGCATCGAGCCCGGCCGGGTCGTCGCCTACAAGCCGCTCCTCGACGCGGCGATCGCCCGCGCCGCGCACAAGCCGGCTTCCTGCCTGATCGTGGCGCGCGAGGCGCAGCCTTGCGAGCTCACCCCCGGCCGCGACCACGATTACGCCGAAGCCGTGGCGGCGGCGAAGGCGGCGCGCCGCCAAGTCGAATGCGTGCCGGTGAAGGCGACCGACCCGCTCTACATCCTCTACACGTCGGGCACGACCGGCCAGCCGAAGGGCGTCGTGCGCGACAATGGCGGCCA
Organism: uncultured Alphaproteobacteria bacterium; assembly: GCA_963846475.1. Taxonomy (GTDB): domain Bacteria; phylum Pseudomonadota; class Alphaproteobacteria; order Rhizobiales; family Afifellaceae; genus DASWJZ01. The sequence continues at coordinate 3,709,423 of CAWJVZ010000004.1, forward strand.
CATGGTCGCGCTGAAATATTCGATGTCCGCCGTCTACGGCATCGCCCCGGGAGAAGTGTTCTGGGCGGCCTCCGACGTTGGCTGGGTGGTCGGCCACTCGTACATCGTCTATGCGCCGCTGCTGCACGGCTGCACGACGATCCTCTATGAAGGCAAGCCGGTCGGCACGCCGGATGCCGGCGCCTTCTGGCGCGTCATCGCCGAGCACAAGGCCGCGGCGCTGTTCACCGCGCCGACCGCCTTCCGCGCCATCAAGAAGGAGGATCCCGACGGCAAGCTGATCGGCGCGCATGACCTCAGCGGCTTCCGCACGCTGTTTTTGGCCGGCGAGCGCGCCGATCCCGACACGGTCCAGTGGGCGGAGCGCCATCTCGGCGTGCCGGTCGTCGACCATTGGTGGCAGACGGAGACGGCCTGGGCGATCGCCGCTAATCCGGTCGGGCTGGGGCTCTTACCGGTGAAATACGGCTCGCCCGGCGTGCCGATGCCCGGCTATGCGCTCAAGATTCTCGACGATGCCGGCCGGCCCGCCGCGCCCGGCACCCTCGGCAACATCGTCCTAAAAATGCCGTTGCCGCCGGGGTGCCTGCCGACGCTCTGGAACGCCGACCAGCGTTTTCGCGACGCCTACCTCGCCGACTTTCCCGGCTATTACCGCACCGCCGACGCCGGGTTTATGGACGCGGACGGCTACGTCTACGTCATGGCGCGCACCGACGACATCATCAACGTCGCCGGCCACCGGCTCTCCACCGGCGCCATGGAGGAGGTGCTGTCGAGCCATCCCGACGTGGCGGAATGCGCCGTCATCGGCGTGGCCGACGCGCTGAAGGGCCAGGTGCCGTGCGGCTTCGTCGTGCTGAAATCGGGCAAGGCGCGGGAACGCGCCGAGCTGGAGCAGGAATGCGTCGTCCGGGTGCGCGAGGAAATCGGCCCGGTCGCCGCCTTCCGCACGCTCCACATCGTCAAGCGCCTGCCGAAGACCCGCTCCGGAAAGATCCTGCGCGCCACGATGCGGCAGATCGCCGAGGGCGAGACGCCACGGGTGCCCGCGACGATCGACGACCCGGCGGTGCTCGATGAAATCAGGGCGGTGCTGGCGCAATAGGCGTTGGTACAACCGGAGAGTAGATACTTATCGGACGGTCAAAAGGATGAAAGTGGAAACCACCGAAGAATTACGGCAGCATTTCAAAGCCATTCCTTGGGCGTCGTTCGGACGACAAACGCCTGTGTCCAAACTGGCGCGATCGATTGTGCCGGTCGGCAATCTTCCGAAGGATCGCGTTACGGGTGGCCCCGGAACTATCTTGGCCACGTCAAGGGAGGAAGGATGGGAAGATCAGGTTATGGACATCGAGGGTACCGCGTTCCAAGTCGGTCGAGGCAAACTCGTCACGTGCTGGCATGTATGTGAAGCTCTTCAGGTCAAGGAAGGACTCGCCTATCTCATGGCGACATCTCTCCAAGGCAACATGCTGAAAAGCACATATTGCGAGATTGTCACGAAGCACAGCTTCATTGACGTGCGCTTAAATAAGGGAAACAAGGAAGTCGATGTCGGAATGCTAATTGCTCCCGCAAAAAACTCAGCTGAGTTCACATACGATATTCCGCCGGTGGTGTGGGGGGACTCTACCGCACTCGGCGTCGGTGATCGCATATTGATAGGTGGATTCCCACTCGGACGCTCGATGTTTTTAGCACCAGCAACAAATCGGGGGATCGTACAGCCGGCATTCTATGAGGGGATCGTTAGCGCAATAGTTCCGGCTACGAGGAACACCGAAACACGCATACTTCAGCTCAGCTCTATGGCCCTGGGCGGCATCAGCGGAGGCGTAGTGTGTGAACCCGATACGGGTCGCGTTGTCGGCATGGTTACGTCTGGATTGGAAACCTCCGATGGACGCGAGCTACCGATCACATATGCGATACCGAGCGAGGTACTCGAGCCCTATACTGCAGCAATAAATTTTGAGGTCGAAGGAAAAGTTTGGCGGTAAGAGCATTCATTCAGGCTGCGAATTCGGCTTCGCGCAACGCTGTGATCTGCAGAAACAACGAAGCGGGATCCACGCCTGGATGATTGTCGGGCAGCAGGTCGATCGCCAGGGCGGAGATCTTTGCCAAGAGCTCGTCCAAGGTCGGAGCATCCGCCGCCGCCGGAATGTCGTCGCAGTGTCCGCTCCAGACCGCTGCCTCGTCGTCCCAGACGGCGGATATGGTGAAAATCACCGGCTTCATTGGCGCTCCGTCACCTCATCTCATGTCCTGCGCATGTGCGCCGTAGACCATGGCGCATGTAGCATATCGAGTCTCGCAACAGGAGCGTTAGCAGGCTCGCGGCCTATTCCTCCGGCTCGGTGGTGAAGAGGAGTGGATAGCCCGCCTTGCGGCCGGCGTCGGTTGCACGCGTGGCCTTCGTCTCGGCGATGTCCTTGGCGTAGACCGCCACCACGCAGGCGCCCCGCTGGTGGGCGGTGATCATCACCCGGTAGGCCTGGTCCTCGCTCATATGGAATTCCGCCTTGAGCACCCGGACCACGAAGTCGCGCGGCGTGAAGTCGTCGTTGACGAGAATGACCTTGTGCAGCGGCGGCCGTTTCGTCTTCGGCCTGGCCTTTGTGCGAGGCGTGGTGGCGATGTCGCCCATCGGCAGCTCAATCCAATTCCGTCCCGCGTTGACCCGTCAGAGCCGCGGCGGCAAGGTCCGCATGACCATAGGAGTTCCGATGACGCTTGAGAACAAGGTCACGATCGTCACCGGCGGCGCCAAGGGCATCGGTCTCGCCATCGCCAGGCGCTTCGCTAGCCAAGGCGCGCGCGTCGTCGTCGCGGACGTCAACGAGGATGCCGGCAGCCGCGCCGTCGAGGAGATCGGCGCGCTAGGCGCGGTGCGCTTCGTGCGCTGCGACGTCGGCGACCGCGCCGAGGTGGAGAACCTCGTCGCCTCGACGCTGCAGGCCTGGGGCTCCATCGACGTGCTGGTCAACAATGCCGGCATCGTCCACGGCGCCGATTTCCTGGAAATCTCCGAGGCGGATTTCGATCGCGTCCTCCGCGTCAATCTGAAGGGCACCTTCCTGGTCGGCCAGGCGGTCGCGCGGCAGATGGTGGCGCAGGTGCAGGAGGGCGGCGCGCCCGGCGCCATCGTCAACATGAGCTCGGTCAACGCCGTCTTCGCGATCGCCAACCAGGTGCCCTATTCGGTCTCCAAGGGCGGCGTGAACCAGCTGACCAAGGTGATGGCGCTGGCGCTGGCGCCGCACGGCATCCGCGTCAACGCCATCGGCCCGGGCTCGATCGTGACCGACATGCTGGCATCGGTGAACGCCAACCCCGAGGCAAGGCACCGGCTCCTGTCGCGCACGCCGCTCGGCCGCATCGGCGACCCCGCGGAGATCGCCGCGATCGCCGCCTTCCTCGCCTCCGACGAGGCGAGCTACATCACCGGCCAGACGATCTACGCCGACGGCGGCCGGCTGCCGCTGAACTACACGGTGCCGGTGCGGGAGGCCCAAAACTCCTGACAGAAGGCTGTCAGGAGGGCTGTGCGAAATGGGACGCGTCGCTCGATCACAGGAGACGCTGACATGAACACCCAAACGCCCGACAATGCCGCCATCTGGTTCGAAATCCCGGTCACCGACATGGAGCGTGCCAAGAGTTTTTACGGCGCGGTGCTGCGCACCAGTTTCATGGACGACGACACCGGCCCGAACCCGATGGCGATCTTTTCGGTCAAAGACATGAAGGCCGGCGTTTCCGGGCATCTCTATCCCGGCAAGCCGGCCGCCGACGGCAGCGGCAACACCATCCACCTCGCCGCGCCTGCCCCGCTGGAGGAGACGCTGAAGCGCGTCGGCGAGAACGGCGGAAAAGTCGTGTCGGAGATCGTGCAGATCCCGCCGGGCCGCTTCGCCTATTGCACCGACCCCGACGGCAACAGCGTCGGCTTCTTCACAAAAGTCTGAGGCGGCGCATGCGCCGTGCCGACCGCCTCTTCCAGATCGTCCAGTATCTGAGGGGCGGCCGGCTGGTCACCGCCCGCGCGCTCGCCGAGCGGCTGGAGGTTTCCGAGCGCACGATCTACCGCGACGTGGCCGACCTCGTCGGCTGCGGCGTGCCGATCGATGGCGAGGCGGGCGTCGGCTACATCCTGCGCGCCGGCTTCGAGCTGCCGCCGCTGATGTTTACGCGCGACGAGCTCGCCGCCCTCACGCTGGGCGCGCGCTTCGTCAAGGCGTGGGGCGGGGCGCGTCTGGCGCTCGCGGCGGAAGAGGCCCTCGTGAAGATCGCCGCGGTCCTGCCGGAGCCGGAGAGGAACGCGGCCGCCGAGACCAACCTTTTCGCCATGGCCTTCGAGCTGCCCGACAGCGCCCGGAAAATTCTCGACCAGCTCGACGCGGCCATCCGCTCCCGCCGCCGGGTCCGCGTCGCCTACCAGGCGCTCGGCGGCGAGCGCACCGAGCGGACCTTGCGCCCGCTTGGCCTATACCACTGGGGTAAGGTGTGGACGCTCGCTGCCTGGTGCGAGCTCCGCGACGATTTCCGCAATTTCCGCGCCGACGGCATCGTCGATCTTGCCGCGGGCGACCCCTTCCGCCACGAGCCCGGCAAGACGCTCAAGGATTTTCTGCGCTGCATGGCCGAGTGCGGCGAGCCGTCGAGCCCTGACCTGCGCCCCTGAAGTCCTCGCCTGCGCCACGTGCTAGCGTCCGAACCGTGAGCCAGGCAATTCGCATACTCGGCATCGACCCCGGGCTGCGCCGCACCGGCTGGGGCGTGCTCGACATTTCCGGCTCGCGGCTGTCCTTCGTCGCTGCGGGGACGGTGCGGCCGGACGACCGGCTGCCTCTCGCCGAGCGCCTCTGCTTGATTCACGACGGGCTGGCAAAGGTGCTGGAGGAATTCTCACCGGACGAGGCGGCGGTGGAGGCGACCTTCGTCAACCGCGACGCCGCGGCGACCTTAAAACTCGGACAGGCGCGCGGCGTCGCCATGCTCGTGCCGGCGCGCGCCGGCCTTACCGTCGCCGAATACGCTCCCAACGCTGTGAAGAAGACGGTCGTGGGCGCCGGCCACGCCGAGAAGGAGCAGATCCGCATGATGGTGACGATGCTGCTGCCGCGCGCAAAATTCGATACTGACGATTCCGCCGATGCCCTCGCCGTCGCCATCTGCCACGCCCACCACCGTGGCGCCGCCGCGCTCAGGGTGGCGGCTGGAATCGGTTGAATGCGTTTCTGAAACGTTCTATTCTTACCGCGTGAGGTAAGACCATGAATAGCTCGGCTAAGGTGACATCCAAAGGCCAGGTCACGATACCCAAGCATATCCGGGATCGAACCGGCATTGGGCCGGGAACGACGGTGACGTTCGATGACCGCGGCGACGAGGTGGTCATGCGGCGCTTGGTTGGCGGTGTCGGAGGCGGGGTCGATGATCCGGATTTCGAGGCCTATCTGGACCGCGTGACCGGCACGCTCGACCTGGGAATGAGCACGGACGAGTTCATGCAGCTGCTGCGCGGCGAATGACGGACACGCTCGTCGACACGAACGTCCTGATCGATGTCCTGGATTCCGATCCAGATTGGAAGGACTGGTCTCAGCAACAGCTGCGCCGCGGGCGATCTGCAGGAAGCCTAGTCATCAATCCGATCATCTATGCTGAAATCTCGGCGGCCTATCCGACCCCTCGGCATGCCGACCGCGCCATAAGTCCCGGGATTTACAGGCGAGAGAACCTTCCCTGGGAGGCTGCCTTGAACGCGGGGCGAGCATACCGCGAATATCGGCGGTCCGGCGGGACAAAACGATCACCGTTGCCGGATTTCTACATCGGTGCCCACGCCGAGCTGAGAAGCTACGCTCTGCTCACGCGCGATCCGGCGCGCTACCGCCAGTATTTCCCCACCCTGAAGATCATCGCCCCGGACACCCACCCATGATCGGCAAGCTGAAGGGCACGGTCAATTCCTTCGGGCCGGACTCGGTGATCCTCGACGTGCACGGCGTCGGCTACCTCGTCCATTGCTCCGCGCGCACGCTGGAAGCCCTGCCGCGGCCGGGCGAAGCGGCGGTGCTGTCCATCGAGACGCATGTGCGCGAGCAGGAGATAAAGCTGTTCGGCTTTGCCTCCGACCTGGAGCGCGAATGGTTCCGCCTGCTTCTCCTCGTCCAGGGAGTCGGCGCCAAGGTGGCGCTGTCCGTGCTCGGCACGCTCAGGCCGGGTGACCTCGCCTCCGCCATCGCCCTGCAGGACAAGGCGATGATCGCCCGCTCGCCCGGCGTCGGCCCGAAAGTGGCGGCGCGCATCTGCACGGAGCTGAAGGACAAGGCGCCGGCGCTCTCCGGCCTCGACTTCGAACGTGGTGCGGCTGCAGGCCGATCTCGGCGACAAGGTCGCGCCGCGCCCCGCCGCGGAGGCGGTATCCGCCCTGGTCAATCTCGGCTATGCCCAAGTGCAGGCTTCCGCCGCGATCGCCGCGGCGATGCAGGAGGCCGGCGACGGCGCCGAGACCGCCCGGCTCATCCGCCTCGGACTCCGGGAGCTTAGCCGGTGAGCCCGCCGCGCCTCGTCGCCGCCGAACCCCGCGGCGAGGACCACGACGCCTCGCTGCAGGCCGCAGCGGCTCGCCGATTTCGTCGGCCAGGCCAAGGCGCGCGCCAATCTGCAGGTCTTCATCGACGCGGCGCGCGGGCGGGCCGAAGCGCTCGATCACGTCCTCTTCGTCGGCCCGCCCGGCCTCGGCAAGACCACGTTGGCGCAAATCGTGGCGCGCGAGCTCGGCGTGAATTTCCGCGCCACTTCCGGGCCGGTGATCGTCAAGGCCGGCGACCTCGCGGCGCTGCTCACCAATCTGGAGGACCGCGACGTCCTCTTCATCGACGAGATCCACCGGCTCAACCCGGCGGTCGAAGAGATCCTCTATCCGGCCATGGAGGACTACCAGCTCGACCTCATCATCGGCGAGGGGCCGGCGGCGCGTTCCGTGCGCATCGACCTGTCGAAATTCACGCTGATCGGCGCGACGACCCGCCTTGGCCTGCTCACCACGCCGCTCCGCGACCGCTTCGGCATTCCCATTCGCCTCGATTTCTACACCGACGCCGAGCTGGAGCTGATCGTGCGGCGCGGCGCGCGCATCCTCGGCGCCCCGATCACCGATACCGGCGCCAAGGAAATCGCCCGCCGCTCGCGGGGCACGCCGCGGGTCGCGGGCCGGCTGCTGCGGCGCGTCCGCGATTTCGCCGCGGTAGACGGCGACGAAACCATCACCGACGCGCTCGCCGACAAGGCGCTCTTGGCGCTGGAGGTCGACGCGCGCGGCCTCGATTCGCTCGACCGCCGCTATCTCTCCATGATCGCCCGGAATTTCGGCGGCGGGCCGGTCGGCATCGAGACGATCTCCGCCGCCTTATCGGAGCCGCGCGACGCCATCGAGGACATCGTCGAGCCTTACCTCATCCAGCAGGGCTTCGTGCAGCGCACGCCGCGCGGCCGGCTGCTCACGCCAAAGGCCTTCTCCCATCTCGGCCTCGCCGCGCCGGCGCAGGTCACCGTCGCTCAGGCAAACCTCTTCGCCGACGATCAGGATGTCTGATGCCGATCCGCTCGCCGGCCGGCTGATCGGCGCCGGCCACGAGCTCCTGCAGCGCGTCTATTTCGAGGACACCGATTTCTCCGGCCGCGTCTACCACGCCCGCTATCTGCACTTCATGGAGCGGGGCAGGTCGGACTATCTCCGCCTGCTCGGCGTCCACCACCGCGAGCTCGCGGCGGAAGGAACGGCCCTCGCGGTACGGCGCATGGAGATCGAATTCCTGAGAGCGGCTGCTATCGACGACGTGCTGACGATCCGCACCAGACCCAGCCATGTGGGCGGTGCGCGCGTGGAACTCGCTCAGGAGATTTGGCGCGACGGCGAGTGCCTGGTGACCGCCGCGGTCACCGTCGCCCTGATCGGGCCGGGAGGGCGCGCGCTGCGGCTGCCGCCCATCATTCGTGCGGCGTTCGGGGCAGGCGTGGTCAGGCCGGACAGCTGATCGCGGCCGGCACGACCGGCCTTTCCGGAGCGACTGCGGCCAGGGCGGTGGAGACGACCACCAGCGTGGCCAGCGCGAGCGTCGCGGCAATGAGGGTGTCGAGCTGCAATCGCATCGGCCTGGTCCTGCTGGGCCCCCCAGCTGAAGCTGCCTCAACGCGTTGAGATTCCAATCGTTCCCGCGGCCGTTGCAGCTTCCTGGTCACGCTCCGTTAACCATGGGATGCTCAAGTGGCGATGAGGCGCGCCTCCTTGCGGGCCGCGCTTTGGACACATTCCGCGGCCACAAGCCGCCCAGATCGGAAGCGGGCGATCCACTCTCATGAATGAAGTCATTCAGGCCGGATTGGCCGAGCCGGCGGGGAGCTTTTCCCTGCTTGCGCTGTTCTGGCAGGCCCATATCGTCGTCAAGCTGGTGATCGTCGGCCTGCTGGCGGCGTCGGTGTGGTGCTGGGCGATCATCGTCGACAAGCTCCTCCTCTATGCTCGCACGCGGCGGCAGATCGACCAGTTCGAGACCGTGTTCTGGTCGGGGCAGTCGCTGGAGCAGCTCTACCAGCAGGTCTCGCAGAAGGACACGCACGGCGTGGCGGCGCTGTTCGTGACGGCGATGCGCGAATGGAAGCGCACCTACGAGTCGGGTGTCCGCTCGCTGCACGGCCTTTCCGGCCGCATCGACCGGGTCATGGATGTCACGCTCGCCCGCGAGGTCGATCGGCTGGAGCGGCGGCTCCTGGTGCTCGCCACCGTCGGCTCGGCCGGGCCGTTCATCGGCCTGTTCGGCACCGTCTGGGGCATCATGACGTCGTTCCAGGCCATTGCGGCGTCGAAGAACACCAACCTTTCCGTCGTGGCGCCGGGCATCGCCGAGGCGCTGCTCGCCACCGCGCTCGGCCTTCTCGCCGCCATCCCCGCAGTGATGTTCTACAACAAGTTCTCCTCGCAGGTGTCGCGGCTGGCCACCCGCATGGAGGGCTTTTCCGACGAGTTCGCCGCCATCCTGTCGCGGCAGATCGACGAGCGGAACGCCGCCTGATGGGCGTCACCCCCGCCTCCCAGGTCGCCGCCGCCCGCCGCCACAAGCCGCGGCGCCGCCATTCGCCGATGGCCGAGATCAACGTGACGCCGTTCGTCGACGTCATGCTGGTGCTCCTCATCATCTTCATGGTCGCGGCGCCGCTGCTCACCGTCGGCGTGCCCATCGACCTGCCGGAGACGCAGGCCAAGCCGATGGAGGGCGATACCGAGCCGATCACCGTCTCCATCGAGCCGGACGGCAAGATTTTTCTGCAGGACGCGGAGATCGAGGCGGACCGGCTGGTTACGACGCTGCAGGCGATCGCTCGGAACGGCCTCGACGAGCGCATCTTCGTGCGTGGCGATCGGGACGCCGAATACGGCACGATCATGCGCGTCATGGGCCGGCTCAACGCAGCCGGTTACCGGCGGATCGGGTTGGTCACGCTCGAGGAGACGGACAGCTGAGCGATGCGGGTCGGCATAACCGTCTCCACTCTCGGCCACCTGGCCATCCTCGGATTTGGCTTCATCGCCTTCCCTGACGCAGAGCCCTTCCAGGCCGAGAAGATCGAGGCGCTGCCCATCGATCTGGTGACCATTGCCGAGTTCACCGATCTCGCCGAGGGCAACAAGCGGGCCGAGATTGCGCCGGAGGAGAAGTCCCCAGCCGAAGCCGCAGGTTCAAGCGGAGGTGCCGGCGCCGCAACCTGCCGAGAAGCCGGCCGAGCAGCCGGTCCAGGCGGCCCGCCAGCCGACCCCGCCGCCGCCACCCCCGCCGGAGCCGGAGGCCGAACCCGAGCCTGAGCCGGAGCCTGAGGAGGTGGCTGCACTGCCCGAGCCGGTCGAGCCCGAGCCGCTGCCGGCTGAGGAGCCGCCGCCCGAGCCGGCCGCCGAGCCCGATCCGCCGGCGCCGGTCGAGGCACGCGTGCCGCGCGCCCGTCCCAAGCCGCCCGAGCAACTCGCGCAGCCCGAGCCGCTAAAACCTGCGACTGCCCGTGCAGTCGCCAAGCCGATGCAGCCGGAAGAGGATTTCAACCCCGATGAGATCGCTGCGCTGCTGGACAAGCGGGACCCCGCGGGCGGCGGTGATCCCGTGCCGGTCGATGAGCCGCAGACGCTCGGCTCCATCGACGGCCACGCCAACGCCGAGATGACGCAGAGCGAGCTCGCCGCCCTGCAGGCCCGCCTGTATCAGTGCTGGAACCCGCCGGTCGGCGTGCGCGAGGCCAGCTCGCTTGTCGTGACGGTGCGCATCAGCCTGCTGCAGGACGGCTCGCTCGCCGGCCAGCCGCAATTGCTCAGCGTCGGGATGGTAAGCGATCCGCTGTCGCAGGTGGCGGCGGAGAGCGCGATCCGCGCCGTCGTCCAGTGCTCGCCCTTCGGCGACATACTCCGGCCAGAAAAATACGCTCTCTGGCGGGAGATCGACTTCGTTTTTGACCCCCGGCAGATGCTCGGCGGCTAATTTTCGGGAGCTTGCTCGTGATGAATTTCGTCAATCCGGCCCTTGTCTTTCGACTGGCCATGCTGCTGGCGATGGCCGTTTCGGCGATCGGATTTGCCGGCAGAGCGGCGGCGCAGCTTCGCGTCGACATCACCCAGGGCAACCTCCAGCCCATGCCGATCGCCATCCCGCCCTTCGTCGGCGCCGGCGGCGGGGTCGACGAGCTCAGCCAGAACGTCGCCCAGGTCGTCACCGCCGATCTGAAGCGCTCCGGGCTTTTCGCTCCCGTCGATCCGGCCGCCTTTATCGAGCGGGTCGTGCCGCCGAGCGTCACGCCGAACTTCGTCAACTGGCGCCCGCTGAATGCCCAGGCGCTGGTCTCCGGCAGCGTCACCCCGACCGGCGATGGCCGCGTGATGGCGGAATACCGGCTGTGGGACGTGGCCACCGGCCAGTATCTGGCGGGAAAGCAGTTCTTCGCCTCGCCCGACAACTGGCGCCGGCTCGCCCACATCATCGCCGATTCCGTCTACGAGCGGCTCACCGGCGAGAAGGGTTATTTCGACACCCGCATCGCCTTCGTCGACGAGACCGGCGGCAAGGCGCAGCGCGTCAAGCGCCTGGCCATCATGGACCAGGACGGCGCCAATGTGCGCTACATCACCAACGGCCAGGATCTCGTGCTGACTCCGCGCTTCTCGCCGCAGCGGCAGGAACTCGCCTATGCGACGCTGACCGGCGGGGACTGGCACGTCTATCTCGTCAACATCGAGACGGGCCAGACCGAGCATGTCGGCAATTTTCCCAACATGGCCTACAGCCCGCGCTTCTCGCCGGACGGCCAGCAACTGGTCCTCTCGCTGCAGCAGGGCGGCAACGCCAACATCTATCGGTTCGACCTTCGCACCAAGCAGCTGACCCGCCTCACCGACTCCCCGTCGATCGACACGGCGCCGTCCTATTCGCCGGACGGCAGCCGGATCGTCTTCGAATCCGACCGCGGCGGCCAGCAGCAGCTCTACGTGATGAGCGCGGCCGGCGGCCCGGCGCAGCGCATCAGCTTCGGTCCCGGCCGCTACGGCACGCCCGTCTGGTCGCCGCGCGGCGACGTCATCGCCTTCACCAAGCAGGAAGGCGGCAGCTTCAAGATCGGCGTGATTCGGCCGGACGGCTCGGGCGAGCGGATCCTCACCGAGGGTTATCACAACGAGGGGCCGACCTGGGCGCCCAACGGCCGCGTGCTGATGTTCTTCCGCGACACCGGCGGGGCAAATGGTGGGCCGCAGCTCTGGTCGGTCGACATCACCGGCTATAACGAGCAGATGGTGCCGACCCCGAGCTTCGCCTCCGACCCGGCGTGGTCGCCGCTGCTCAGCTGACCGCCGGCGCGGCTTCATCTCCGGTTAACCCTGATTCTTGACCGGCGGTTAACCATCGCATGGTTACCTCGGCCTCAACATTCTGAGTTAAGGAGTTAACGGCAATGCCGTTCAGCCTGTCCGTTCGGAGCGTTTTCGCCGTCCTCATGCTCGCGGTTTCGCTCGTCGCCGCGGGCTGCGCCGGCAAGCAGAAGGGCCTTGAGGGCAATTTGGCCGGCGGCGCGGCGACGCCGGGCAGCGCGCAGGATTTTCAGGTGAACGTCGGCGACCGGGTCTTCTTCGAGACCGATTCGTCCAACCTGACTCCGCAATCCATGGCGACGCTCGACCGGCAGGTGCAGTGGCTGAACCAGTATCCGCGCTACTCCTTCACCATCGAGGGCCACGCCGACGAGCGCGGCACGCGCGAATACAATCTGGCGCTGGGTGCCCGCCGCGCCACCGCGGCGCGCGACTACATGGTCGCTCGCGGCATCCCCGCCCAGCGCATGCGCACCATTTCCTACGGCAAGGAACGCCCGGTCGCGGTGTGCGACGACATCTCCTGCTGGTCGCAGAACCGCCGCGCCGTTACCGTGCTCGACGCCGGCGGCTGACGCCAAGTCAGACCTGATTTGAGGCCCGCCCGCCACGGCGGGCCTCTTTTCGTTGCGGCGCGGCCCGGCGTCGCAGTTTGGCCGAAATGCTGGTGCGGTGGTAAGGCCCGATTTTCGGAGCCGCCATTATGCGTTTGCCCGCTTTCGCTATTGCCTGCGTGTGGCTGATCGCGCCCGCCGCGGCGCAGACGGCGCAGGAAGTCGGCCAGATGCGCCTCTATATCCAGCAGCTGGAGGAGCGTGTCCGGCAGCTGACCGGCCAGAACGAGCAGCTCACCTACGAGCTCAACCAGCTGCGCGCGCAGGGTCCCGCCGCCCAGGTCCCGGCGCAAACGGGCGCCATCACCGCGGCGCCTCTGCCGGGCGCGCCGGTTGGCCTGCAGCCGGGCGCTGCGCAGACGCTCGGGGCGCCGCAGGATCTCGGCGCCGCCGCGTCGATCTCGCCGAACGATCCGCTGATTGCGCCGGACGGCGTCGATGCCGGCCCGATCGACCTCTCCGTCCTGGCGGGCGGCACTCCTGGCGTGCCGTTCGACCCGAATGCCGGCCTCGTCGATCCGAGCCTGCAGGGAACGCAGACCGCCGGCCTAACCGTCGCGCCACCCGCGGCAACCGCCCTTTCCGGTTCGCCCAGGGACGAATACGACCTCGCCTACGGCTATATCCTGACCGGCGACTATGACCTCGCCGAGCAGAGCTTTCAGAACTGGCTCGCCGCCTTCCCCAGCGATCCGCAGGCTGCGGATGCGCAGTTCTGGCTTGGCGAAAGCCATTTCCAGCAGCGCGAATTTCGTGAGGCGGCCAATACCTTCCTTGGCGTCTACAAGGATGCGCAGCAGAGCCCGAAGGCCCCGGACGCGCTTCTGAAGCTCGGCATGTCGCTCGCCGCGCTCGGCGAGAAGAGCGCTGCCTGCGCCACGCTTGCCGAGGTCGGGCGCAAATATCCGCAGGCATCTGCTGCGCTGATCGGCCGGGTCGAGGATGAGGCAGACCGGGCCGGCTGCTGACGCTTCGCTCGATCCGGAGCGGTTGTTCGGCCGGCTTGCCGGCGCGCGCGGCCTTGTCATCGCCGTCTCCGGGGGGCCGGACTCCACCGCGCTGATGCTGCTGGTGGCGGGCTGGCCCGACCGCCCGCCGGCGCTGGTCGTCACATGCGACCACGGGATCCGGCCCGAGGCGGCCGACGAAGCGCGCCTTGTCGCCGAAAATGCCGAACGCCTCGGCCTGCCCTGGCGGATCATGCGCACGCCGGAGCGCGCTTCCGGCAATCTGCAGGATTGGGCCCGGCGGGTTCGCTATGGCTGCCTCGCCGCGGCGGCCGAGACGGCGGGTTTCGACACAATCGTCACCGCGCATCACCAGGACGACCAGGCGGAGACCTTTCTGCTCAGGCTGGCGCGCGGCTCCGGCGCCTACGGCCTCGGCGCCATGGCGGAGGAGGGGAGTCTCGACGGCCTTCGCCTGGTCCGCCCGCTCCTCGGCGTGCCTCGCCGGAAACTGGCCGAGCTGGCGGATGCGAGTGGGCTGGCGATCGCCGTAGACCCCAGCAATTCCGATCCGCGCTTCGACCGCGTCCGCATGCGCGGCCTGATGCCGGCTCTCGCCGAGCACGGCATCACGGCTAAACGCCTCGCCGGGACGGCCGGCCGGCTCCGCCGCGCCGCCGCCGCGCTCGACCATTACGCCGAAGCGTTGCTCAACGAGCATTTTCACGCCGATGTGTTCGGCGTCGTCGCCGGGCCGGCCGCCGCGCTTGCTGCTGTCCCGGAGGAGATTGGCCTTCGAGCACTGGCGTTGATCCTGCGGGCAGCCGGCGGCGCCGAATACACGCCGCCTCTCGAGCGCATCGAAGCGCTGCGCGAGGCGATCCTCGCGGCAAACGAGGGTGGCGCCGTGAAGCGGACATTGCACGGCGTCGTGGTTACTGCTGGAAACGGCCGGCTCGCCGCGCGGCGCGAATGGGGGCGCCGCGGCCCCGCCGCGATTGCCGCGCCGGCAGGCTCCACGCTCCTCTGGGATCGCCGCTTCAGCGTTCGCGTCCCCGCATCGATGTCGGGCCTCAGCGTCGGACCGCTTGGCCGGGCGGAGCGGCGGCTCCGCTCCGCTTGCGCCGATCGAGGCGGGATTCGCGTATTGCCAGGCCTGTTTGCCGGCGACGAGCTCGTGGCCGTGCCCGACAAGGTCGACGCGACGGACGAAGGCAAGCCGCTCGGGCGCCTGCCCGCGCGATGCGTGGTCGGCAGCCGGCTTGGGCTCGTCTCCCAAAGCATTCCGCCGGTCTGATCACCATGCTGGCATTCGGCGGTTGCGGCACCGGCTTGAACGCTTCATCTTGGCAGCAACTGAGCGACAACCTATTTAGGGGCATAAGGGGGATCGGGCGTCCGCCATCGGCGTCGCGCCCCCGGGGACCGACCGAATGAATCAGAATTTCCGGAATTTCGCCCTGTGGGCCGTCATCCTCCTCCTGCTGGTGGCGCTCTTTAATCTTTTCCAGAGCCCGTCAGGCCAGTCCGGCGCCTCCGAGATCGACTATTCGCAGCTTCCGCACGGACACGGCCGACGGCCGCGTCAAGAGCGTCGTCATCTCCGGTCAGGAGATCACCGGCCAATACGACGACGGCTCGCGCTTCCGCACCGTCGCGCCGGAGAATGCCGACTACGTGACCCTCCTGGAAGACAAGGGCGTCAGCATCCAGGCGCGCCAGGACGACCAAAAAATGTCGTTCCTCTCCGTGCTGGTCTCCTGGTTTCCGATGTTCTTGCTGATCGCCGTGTGGATCTTCTTCATGCGGCAGATGCAGGGGGCCGGCGGCCGCGCCATGGGCTTCGGCAAATCCAAGGCCAAGCTGCTGACGGAGGCGCATGGCCGCGTCACGTTCGAGGACGTCGCCGGCGTCGACGAGGCCAAGGAGGACCTTGAGGAAATCGTCGAGTTTCTCCGCGATCCGCAGAAATTCCAGCGGCTCGGCGGGCGCATCCCGCGCGGCGTGCTGCTGGTCGGCCCGCCCGGCACCGGCAAGACGCTGCTTGCTCGCGCCATCGCCGGCGAGGCGAACGTTCCGTTCTTCACCATTTCCGGCTCCGATTTCGTCGAGATGTTCGTCGGCGTCGGCGCCAGCCGCGTCCGCGACATGTTCGAGCAGGCCAAGAAGAATGCGCCCTGCATCATCTTCATCGACGAGATCGACGCCGTCGGCCGGCATCGCGGCGCCGGCCTCGGCGGCGGCAACGACGAGCGCGAGCAGACGCTGAACCAGCTGCTCGTCGAGATGGATGGCTTCGAAGCCAACGAAGGGATCATCCTGATCGCCGCCACCAACCGGCCCGACGTGCTCGACCCGGCGCTGCTCCGCCCGGGCCGCTTCGACCGCCAGATCGTCGTCCCCAACCCGGATGTCGTCGGCCGCGAAAAGATCCTCAAGGTGCATGTGCGCAAGGTGCCGCTGGCGCCCGGCGTCAACCTGAAGACGATCGCCCGCGGCACGCCCGGCTTTTCCGGCGCCGATCTGATGAACCTCGTCAACGAGGCGGCGCTGCTGGCCGCCCGCCGCGGCAAGCGCCTCGTCACCATGCATGAATTCGAGGACGCCAAGGACAAGGTCATGATGGGCGCCGAGCGGCGCACCCTGGTCATGACCGAGGACGAAAAGCGCCTGACCGCCTATCACGAGGGCGGCCACGCCATCGTGGCGCTGCACGTGCCGTCGACCGACCCGGTCCACAAGGCGACGATCATCCCGCGCGGCCGCGCGCTGGGCATGGTCATGCAGCTGCCGGAACGCGACCAGCTGTCGATGAGCTACGAGCAGATGACCTCGCGACTCGCCATCCTGATGGGCGGCCGCGTCGCCGAGGAGCAGGTGTTCGGCAGCCGCAAGGTGACGTCGGGCGCCGCTTCCGACATCGAGCAGGCGACAAAACTCGCCCGCGCAATGGTGACCCGCTGGGGCCTGTCCGATGCCGTCGGCCGCGTGGCGCTCGGCGAGAACCAGGAGGAAATCTTCCTCGGCCATTCGGTGGCCCGCACCCAGAACGTCTCGGAAGAGACGGCGCGCAAGATCGACCACGAGGTGCGCCGCTTCGTGGACGAGGGCTACGAGGAGGCCAGACGTATCCTGGCCGAGCACAAGGACGAGCTGGAGACCTTGGCTCAGGGTCTTCTGGAGTTCGAGACGATGACCGGCGAAGAGATCAAGGATCTCCTCAAAGGCAAGCGGCCGGTCCGTGAAGACCCCAGCGATGAGAGCCAGAGCCCGCCGCGCGGCTCCGCCGTGCCCTCTACCGGCGCCAAGCCGCGCCCGGGCAAGGGCGACACTGGCCTGGAGCCGCAGCCGCAGGCCTAGTTCGTCCGAGAGGGGATGAGGTCAATGGCTCTGATGATGGGAAAGCTCCACGAGGCGCTCATCGGGGCGGGCGCGGACAGGGAGACAGCGCGCGAGGCGGCGGAGGAAGTTGCCAATTACGACAATCGCATTGGCAAGGTCGCAGCAGACCTGGTGCTCCTCAAATGGATGCTGGGGTTCAATATCGCGATGACGCTTGCGATACTGTGGCGGGTGTTTGCAACCTGAACCCCGGCTAGCGCCTCTGGGCCGGCTGAAACCATACGTCACAAAAAGTGAGGCGCGGACCTGATCCGCGCCTTTATTGTTTCGAATCAATTGGCGGGCAATAACGGGCGACTGTTGCCGCCATGGGCGCGCCCGGCGGGATTTGGGGAAGGCTTTGACGAGGCAATATTTCGGCACGGACGGTATCCGTGGCAAGGCGAACGTGCATCCGATGACGCCCGACATTGCGATGCGTGTCGGCATGGCCGTCGGCCTGCACTACCGCAACGGCCACCGACAGCGGGTCGTCGTCGGCAAGGATACGCGGCTCTCCGGCTATATGATCGAGAACGCCATCACCGCGGGTTTTGTCTCGGTCGGCGTCGATGTCTTCCTGCTCGGACCCGTGCCTACCCCGGCCGTCGCCATGCTGACCCGCTCGCTCCGCGCCGATTACGGCGTGATGATCTCCGCATCCCACAATCCCTATGACGACAACGGCATTAAGCTGTTCGGGCCGGACGGCTTCAAATTGTCCGATGCGGCGGAGAAGGAGATCGAGGCTCTGGTCGATGCCGATGTGACTCCGCGTCTTGCCAAGTCGGACCAGCTCGGGCGCGCCAAGCGCATCGACGGAGCCCTTGAGCGCTATATCGAGGCGGCCAAGCGCACGCTCCCCCGGCAAATGAGCTTCGAGGGCCTGAGGGTGGTGGTGGATTGCGCCAACGGTGCCGCCTACAAAGCGGCGCCGATGGCCTTGCAGGAGCTTGGCGCCAAGGTCTTCTCGCTCGGCGTCGATCCCGACGGCTTCAACATCAATCGCGACGTGGGATCTACCGCGCCGAAGGCGCTCGCCGCAAAGGTGGAGGAGCATGGCGCTCACCTTGGCATCGCGCTAGACGGCGACGCCGACCGCGTCGTTTTGGTCGACGAGAACGGCCGCATCGATCGACGGCGATCAGCTGATGGCAGTGGTGGCCGCCTATTGGAGCGAGGAAGGCCGGCTCAAAGGCAACGGCATCGTCGCGACGATCATGTCCAATCTCGGCCTGGAGCGTTTTCTGGCCGGCCGAGGGTTGTCTCTGGCCCGCACGCCGGTGGGCGACCGCTATGTCAGCGAGCACATGCGCCAGCACGGCTATAATGTCGGAGGCGAACAGTCGGGCCACATCATCCTCTCGGATTTCACCACGACCGGCGACGGGCTCATCGCCGCCTTGCAGGTGCTTGCAGTGATCAGGCGGGAAGGCAGCCCCGCCAGCGAGGTCTGCCACCGCTTCGAACCGGTGCCGCAGGTGATGAAGAATTTCCGCTACGCGGGTGGCAAGCCGCTGGAGAACGACAACGTCCAGAAAGCTATCGCCGAGGCCGAGCTGAAGCTCCACGGCAACGGCCGCCTGGTTATCCGCCCCTCCGGCACCGAGCCGGTGATCCGCGTGATGGGCGAGGGCGACAATGCCGGTCTCGTCGAATCGGTGGTGGACGACATCGTGGACGTGCTCGGCAAGGCAGCCTGATTCTGAACCTGCTGCGGCAGACGAATTCGCTGGGCATATTCGGCGCGGCTTCGCGCTGGCGGTGAAACCCTTGCTGTAGTTGTGCGCGCTGGTTTGCGGCGGGCCCTCGGCAAGCTGAAATCCCGCTTTTCCCGGGCCTTTCTCGTCAGGAACAATATCTATGTCGGATTTCGGCGAATCGATTAAACGCTTCTTAAGCAATTTTCTTTACCACGTTCCACTGTGAGACGGCGATCGTGCCACCGCACCCAGCGCGCGCCGCATTTGCGAGAGGACGAGGAATGTTCAAACTGAGCAGAATCGCGCTTGCCGCCTGCACCTGGGCCGTGATTGCGATGCCAGCGGCCCTGGCGGCCGATCTACCGCCCCCAGTCTATGAGCCGGTTCCGGTTCCGCCCCCGGCGGTCGGCGGCTGGTACCTGCGCGGCGACATCGGTTACAAGATCTACGCCGAGCCGGAGGTCGATTGGGACGATTCCCTCGCCGGCCTCGACTTCGACGACGAGGATCTTGACGACACCGCCATGATCGGCGTGGGCGTCGGCTACAAATTCAATCCGTGGTTCCGCGCCGACGTGACGCTCGACTACGAATGGCCGGCCGATTTCGAGGGCACCACGCCCTGCCCGGCACCCTGCGGCGGCACCGGCACGACCAACATCGAGACAGCCGAGCTCTCCGCCTGGACAGCGTTGGCCAACGTCTATGTCGATCTCGGCAACTTCCGCGGCCTCTCTCCCTATGTCGGCGCCGGCGCCGGCGCTGCCTATGTCATGATCGACGACATCCATTCCGACAATGGCGACGGCAGCGAGGGCGACTGGGGCGACGGCAACGACTGGAACTTCGCCTGGGCGCTCATGGCCGGCTTGGCCTTCGAGTTCTCGCCCAACATGGCGCTCGACGTCGGCTACCGCTATCTCAACCTCGGCGAGGTCGAGAGCGACACGATCGAAGCCGGTGCCGGCGACGGCGATTTCACCTACGACGATCTGCAGGCGCACGAAATCCGCGTCGGCCTGCGCTACACGATCTTCTAAGCGTCGAAGGAATTTCGGACGGAGCGGCGGGCCGGAAACGGCTCGCCGTTTGCGTTTTGCGACACGCTGTTACCTGAAATCGACACTCTGCCCTTGCAATCCCGGACCGGCCGCTCTATCGCCGCCGGCGGGAAACCCCTCCCCACCGAGGGGCGCCTATCTGGAAGGGTAGCGATCGATGGCGACTGTCGAGCAGCCGGCGCTGAAGCCGGCCAATCCCCGCTTTTCCTCCGGCCCCACCGCCAAGCGGCCCGGCTGGTCTTTCCAGAACCTCCAGAACGCCTGGCTTGGCCGCTCGCACCGCGCCAAGGGCGGCAAAGCGCGCTTGAAAGAGGCGATCGACGCGACCCGCCGCATCCTGCGGGTTCCCGCCGACTACCGCATCGGCATCGTGCCTGCGTCCGACACGGGCGCCATGGAAATGGCGCTGTGGTCGCTGCTTGGCTCCCGCGGCGTCGACGTGCTGGCCTGGGAGAGTTTTGGCTTGGGCTGGGTCACCGACGTGGTGAAACAGCTCCGCCTGAACGATGTCCGCGTTTTAGAGGCTCCCTACGGCGGGCTGCCGGATCTCGCGCAGGTCGATTTCGGCCGTGACGTCGTGTTCACCTGGAACGGCACCACGTCGGGCGTGCGCGTTCCCGATGGCAACTGGATAGGCGCTGACCGCATCGGCCTGACGATTTGCGACGCGACGAGCGCCGCCTTCGCGCAAAGACTTCCCTTCGACAAGCTCGATGTCGTCACTTTCTCCTGGCAGAAGGTCCTGGGCGGCGAGGCGCAGCACGGCATGCTGATTCTTTCGCCGCGCGCCGTCGAACGCCTGGAAAGCCACCGACCGGCCTGGCCGCTGCCGAAAATCTTCCGGATGACGGAAGGCGGCAAGCTGATCGAGGGGATTTTTACCGGCGAGACGATCAACACGCCGTCCATGCTGTGCGTCGAGGATTACCTCGACGCGCTCGCCTGGGCCGATTCGATCGGCGGCCTCGATGCGCTCATCGCCCGGGCCGACGCCAATGCGGCGCTTATCGCAGATTGGGTGGCGAGGACCGATTGGGTCGATTTCCTCGCCCGCGATCCGGCCACGCGCTCCAACACTTCAGTTTGCCTCGTCATCGCCGCTCGGGAAATCGCCTCGCTCGGCCGCGAGCGGCAAGCGGCGTTTGCCAGGTCCTTGGCCGACACGCTTGAGGCGCAGGGCGTCGCTTACGACATAGGCGCCTACCGGGATGCCCCGCCGGGCCTGCGCATCTGGTGCGGCGCCACCGTCGAGCAGTCCGATATCGCCGCGCTGCTTCCCTGGCTCGACTGGGCCTACGCTGCCGTTGGGAGCCGCCTTGCGAAGGCGGCGTGAGCCGTGTTCCACAATGCATTGACGGAGAGACTTGCCGGCTTCGTGCGCGGCATCGGAATCGATGCCGTCGCCGCCGAACTCCCTGGAGCGACTTTCCTGCCGGGATTGGACGTGCGGTTCGGGGTCCTTCTCATTGACGAGGCGCGCCTGAGCTATCCGGGCGACATCCTGCATGAAGCCGGTCACGTCGCAGTAAGCGATCCGGCCGAACGGAAGCAGCCGAAGCTCGCGCCGACCCTCGGCGACGAGATAGCCGCCATCGCCTGGTCCTATGCTGCCGTTCGCTATCTCGCGATCGACCCGGCGATCGTCTTCCACAAGGGCGGTTATCGTGGCGGATCGCGGGCTTTCATCGAGAATTTCTCGACCGGCCACACTGTGGGGGTTCCGCTCCTGCAGTTGTACGGATTGACGCTGGAGCGCCTCTTTGCCGCCGCCGCTGGCGTCGAACCGTATCCCCACATGCTGGGCTGGATCCGCTGACAAGGCAGAGACAAATGGCACAAAGGGTCCTCATCTCCGACAGCCTGTCGGACAGCGCGGTCGAAATTTTTCGCGAACGCGGCATCGACGTCGATTTCCAGCCAAAGCTCGGCGTCGGACAAGGAGAAGCTTGCCCAGGTGATCGGCGATTACGATGGCCTGGCGATCCGCTCTGCCACCAAGGTGACCCCGAAAGTGATCGCCGCCGCCAACGGAAGGCTCCGCGTCATCGGCCGGGCCGGCATCGGCGTCGACAATGTCGACATCCCCGCCGCGACCGCGCAGGGCATCATCGTAATGAACACGCCGTTCGGCAATTCCATCACCACCGCCGAGCACGCCATCGCCATGCTGTTCGCCTGCGCCCGACAGATCCCTGCCGCCGATCGGTCGACGCAGGCCGGCAAGTGGGAGAAGACGCGTTTCATGGGCGTCGAGATCACCGGAAAGGTGCTCGGCGTCATCGGCTGCGGCAATATCGGCTCGGTCGTGGCGCAGCGGGCGCAGGGACTGGAAATGCGCGTGGTCGCCTACGATCCCTTCCTGTCGGAGGAGCGTGCCGTCGAGCTGGGCGTCGAGAAGGTCGATCTCGATGCGCTTGTTCCGCCGCGCCGACTTCATCACGCTGCACACGCCGCTGACAGACAAGACGCGGCAGCATCATCGATGCGGCGGCGATCGCCAGGATGAAGCACGGCGTCAGGATCGTGAATTGCGCGCGTGGCGGTCTGGTCGACGAGGCGGCGCTCAGGGCGGGGCTCGACAGCGGCAAGGTGGCGGGTGCAGCGGTCGACGTGTTCGTCGAGGAGCCCGCCACGTCGAACGTGCTGTTCGGGGCGCCGAACGTCGTCTGCACGCCGCATCTCGGCGCCTCCACGACGGAAGCGCAGGAGAACGTCGCCATCCAGATCGCCGAGCAGATGGCGGACTACCTGACGACGGGCGCCGTGCGGAACGCCCTCAACATGCCGTCGATCAGCGCCGAGGAGGCACCGCGCCTCACCCCGTTCGTCAGGCTGTCCGAGCAGCTCGGCTCCTTCGCCGGCCAGCTCACCGAGAGCGGCGTGCGGGAGATCCGCATCGAATACGAGGGCGCGGTAGCCGACATGAACACGCGCGCGCTCACCGCCGCGGCGCTTGCCGGCTTCCTGCAGCCGCAGCTGCAGACCGTCAACATGGTCTCCGCCCCGGCCTATGCCAGGGAGCGCGGCATCCGCGTGGAGGAGACGCGGCGCGAGCAGCACGGCGCCTATGAAAGCTACATCCGCCTCACCGTCGTGACCGAGCGCCAGGAGCGCTCGGTCGCCGGCACGGTGTTTTCGGACGGCAAGCCGCGCATCATCCAGATCAAGGGCATCAATATGGAGGCCGAGCTCGGGCCCCACATGCTCTACGTCACCAATCGCGACAAGCCAGGCTTCATCGGCCGGCTGGGCACGTTGCTCGGCGAGCGGGGCCACAATATCGCGACATTCCATCTCGGGCGCCAGGCGGCGGGCGGCGACGCGATCGCGCTGGTGGAGATCGACGGCGACGTCCCCAATGAGACGCTCGCGGCCATCGGCACGCTCGAAGGCGTCATGCAGGCCCGGCATCTGACCTTTTGAGGCCGACACATTGCTTTGGCATCCGTCGCCGCAGGGGCTAAAAGAGGCGGGTTTGAGGGGTGGGGAGCAAAACCCATGCAGCCGACTTTCTACGTTTGGGCAAAATGGGATGAAGAGGGCGGAGTCTGGTACACGGCCGAGACGAGCATCCGTGGGCTGGTCACCGAGGCAGACACGCTGGAGAAATTGCGCGAAAGGCTGATGCTGATCATTCCCGATTTCTTGGAGGAGCAAATGCCTGAACGTGCAGTCCTGCACATCATTGCCGAGCGCGACGACGAGCTGACGCGGGAAGCAGCCGAGCAATACGTTTAGTCTGCGATTGACGCCCGAGCTACCTCACTATCTTCGGCACCTCGATCCTTGTCGGAAGACGAGCGGTGACCGACTACACACGCGAGGTCCGTAGGCATCTGAGCAGCGCCGGCTGGCGGTTTAAGCGCTACGGCAAGGGCGACCACGAAAGATGGGCCAATCCGGCAACCGGGGAGAAGGTCACTGTCGACGCGAAGATCCGAAGCCGGGCGACAGCAAATGAGATCCTGAAACAAGCCGGTCTGGGAAAGAAATTCTGACATGGCCAATGTGGTTGTCGTCGGCTCGCAATGGGGCGACGAGGGCAAGGGCAAGATCGTCGACTGGCTGTCGGAGCGCGCCGATGTCGTGGTGCGCTTCCAGGGCGGCCACAATGCCGGCCACACGCTGGTCATCGGCGGCACGACCTTCAAGCTGAGCCTCCTGCCATCCGGCGTCGTGCGGCCAGGCAAGCTCGCCGTCATCGGCAACGGCGTGGTGCTCGATCCGCATGCGCTGATTGCGGAAATCGAAAAGCTGAAAGGGCAGGGCGTCGCCGTGACGCCGGACAATCTTCGGATCGCCGACAATGCCACGCTGATCCTATCGCTGCACCGCGAGCTCGACCTGCTGCGAGAGGGGGCCGCGGCGCCGGGCGCCAAGATCGGCACGACCGGCCGCGGCATCGGCCCTGCTTACGAGGACAAGGTCGGCCGGCGCGCCATCCGCCTGATGGATCTCGCCGATCTCGCGACCCTGCCGCAGAAGATCGACCGGCTCCTCATCCACCACAATGCGCTGCGGCGCGGCCTCGGCGAGGCGGAGATCGACGGCGGCGCGCTGTTCGCCGAGCTGGCCGCAGGTTGCGGACCGCGTGCTGCCCTTCATGGAAACGGTGTGGGCCCTCCTCGATGCCCGCCGCCGGGCAGGCGATCGAATTCTCTTCGAAGGCGCCCAGGGCGCGCTCCTCGACATCGACCATGGCACCTACCCGTTCGTCACCTCGTCAAACACCGTGGCCGGCCAGGCAGCGACCGGATCGGGAATGGGGCCAAGCGCGGTCGGCTACGTGCTCGGCATTACCAAGGCCTATACGACGCGGGTAGGAGAGGGGCCGTTTCCGACCGAGCAGAACAACGAGATCGGCCAATTTCTGGGCGAGCGCGGCCATGAATTCGGCACCGTGACCGGCCGCAAACGCCGCTGCGGCTGGTTCGACGCCGTTCTCGTCCGCCAGACCGCGAAGGTGTCAGGCATCCACGGCATCGCCCTCACCAAGCTCGATGTTCTCGACGGCCTTTCCGAGATCGGGATTTGCATCGGTTATGAACTGAACGGCAGGCGCCTCGACCGCCTGCCCGCAAGCCAGGCGGCACAAGCCGAAGTCATTCCCGTCTACGAGACCATGGAAGGCTGGCAGGCGACGACGAGCGGGGGCGCGGTCCTGGGCCGACCTGCCGGCGCAGGCGGTGAAATACGTGCGGCACATCGAGGAGCTGATCGAGGTTCCCGTCGCGCTTCTCTCCACCAGCCCCGAGCGCGACGACACAATTCTTGTCCGCGACCCGTTTCGGGATTAACCACTATCCGGGGCCTACGGGATTCGATACGAAACCATCATGCCGGACTATACGTCGATTCTCAGACGTTCGATCGCCGCGCTGCCGGATTCCAGCCCTGAAATGCGCGCGGCGGTCTATCAACGCGCCCGCGCTGCCCTCGCGCGCCAGCTGACCGCCGTCGAACCGCCGCTGTCGACTCGCGAGATCGAGGCGCAGCACCAGGATCTTGAAGACGCGGTGGCGCGGCTTGAGGCGGAATACGCCCCAGAAGCGCCCGCACTGTCCGCCGGGCCCCCGCCGTTTCGCGAGGATCCCGTCTACCCCCCTCCCGCGGCGGAACCCCGGGCCGCGTTTCTTGAGCCGGCCGGCGCCGGCAACGGCGAGCTTGTCGCGCGTGCCCGTTCTGCCGAAGACGACGTGCAAGACCTCGAAGACGAGGACGACTTTGACGACGAGGAGCGTTCCTCCCGCGTGCCGCTCCTGGTCGGGCTGCTGCTCCTGGTCCTGGTGATCGGCGGCATCGGTGCTTACGCCTATGCGGAGCGAGGGACGATCCTCGCTTTGTTGGGCCTCTCCGACGGGATTACTGAGGTTGCCGGGAACAGCGCTCCGCCGGTCCCGGTGGTTACGCCTGCACCCGAGCCCCAGGCCGCCGATCAACCGCAGGACGAAGGGGCCGACAAGCGGCTGGACCGGCTGGCGAACGGGCCTGACGGGTCGCTCCCGGATGAGGCGGCGCCGGCCGACACCGCGGCCGTCGAGCCGGCCCCGGCCGAAATCCTTCCAGGGAGCGAAGAGGAACCGGCGGAGGTTCTTCCCGAGGAGCCTGTGCAAGGTCTCGCCGCGGAGGAGCAGACCGCCGCGCTTCAGCAGCCGACGCAGAGCATCGTCGCGCAACGGGCGATCTATTATTTCCAAGGCACGGAAAATTCGCCGGGCAAGGTGGCCCAGGGCACCGTCACCTGGGCGGAGACAACCCGCGACGGGGCACCCGCGGTCCAGGCGACGCTCAGGCTTGCCGAGCAGGATGTCGCGACCACCGTGACGATCTACAAGAACGACGATCAGAGCCTTCCGGCGAGCCACCTCGTCGAGGTGCAGTTTTCCGGCAATCTCGGCCCGACGCCGATCCAGCGCGTCCCGGCGCTGGTGCTGAAGCAGACCGAGCAGGCGCGCGGCCAGCCGCTCACGGGCGCTGCCGTTCCGGTGACCGGCGAGCTGTTCTGGATCGCTCTCTCTGATGACCCCGAGCAGGTCGCCAAGAACCTCCAACTGCTGCGCGAAGGCTCCTGGTTCGACATCCCCATCCTGTTCAACGACGGCACGCGCGCCTTGCTGACCTTCGAGAAGGGCATTCCGGGGGACAGGGTGTTCGAGGCGGTGATGAGCTCCTGGACGCCGGCCTGAGCGCCAGAATCGGGTGGCACCGCAGGCCCTGCGCCCCTAATCAGGCCGGATGATCGACGGGACGCCGAAGCTGGACGGGAAAAGCTGGGCCTTACTGTCGGGCCTTGCCGTCCTGTGGAGCGCGTCCTTCATCTTCATCAAGCTGGCGGCGGAAATCCCTATCCTGACCTTGGTGCTGATCCGCGTCGGGCTGGCGGCTCTGGTGCTGCACGCGATCGTGCTGGTCAGCCGGCGCGTGTATCCAAGAAGACCGGCGGAGCTTGCCCGCTACGCGCTCATGGGCCTGATCAACAACATCCTGCCTTTCGCGCTGATCGTCTACGCGACGCCGAGGATCGGCGCCGGCGTCGGCGTCGATCCTGAACGCCACGGCGCCGATCTTCGCGCTCCTCGTCGCCCATGTCGCCACCGCCGACGAGAAGATCACGCCGGCGAAACTTCTTGGCATCGTGCTCGGCCTAGGCGGCGTAGCGGCCATGTCTGGCCCGGCGGCGTTCTCGGGATTGACCGGCGAAATCCTGCCCACCGCCGCCATGCTCGCCGCCACCTTCTTCTACGGAGTGTCGGCGGTGCTCGGCCGGACTTTTCGGGACACCGATCCGATCGTCTCGGCGACCTGCCAGCTCACCGCTTCGACGCTGCTTCTCGCCCCCGTCGCCCTCCTCCTTGACCGGCCGTGGCTGCTTGCCATGCCCGGCACGGCGGCCATCGCCGCTTCGATTGCCCTCGCGCTGTTCTCCACCGCGCTCGCCTATGTCCTCTACTACGCCCTCATCTCCCGGGCCGGCAGCACCAACACCGTCCTGGTCACGCTGCTCATCCCCGTCGGCGGCATCGGTCTCGCTTGGCTCACTGCTTGGTGAAGCGGTCGGCTGGCCCGAGCTGCCGGAATGTTCTGATCGGACTTGGCCTTGTCGTCATCGACGGCCGCGCGCTCCGCCGCTTGCCGCCGCCAGTGCCGGAGGTCAGGCCGGGTTCGGCGCGATGAGCGGCGTGCGGCCGCGGTCGCGGTCGCGCGTCGCCTTCTGCATCGGCCTTCTGCACCTTCTCGAAGGCGCGCACCTCGAGCTGGCGGACGCGCTCGCGGCTGACGTCGAATTCTTCGGAGAGCTGCTCCAGCGTCAGCGGGTCGTCGGCGAGGCGGCGCGCCTCGAAGATGCGCCGCTCGCGCTTGTCGAGCACGTCGAGCGCGTCCCGTCAGCATGGCGCGCCGCTGATCGAGCTCGTCCTGCTCGGCGAGCACGTTCTCCTGCGTCTCCGCATCGTCGGCGAGCCAGTCCTGCCATTCGCCGGAATCGCCCTCCGTGGCGCGGATCGGCGCGTTCAGCGAGGCGTCGCCGGAGAGCCGCCGGTTCATCGACACGACCTCCTCCTCGCTGACGTTCAGCTTGGTGGCGATCTCGGCGACCTGGTCGGGCCGCAGGTCGCCCTCGTCGAGCGCCTGGATCTGGCTCTTCACCTTGCGGAGGTTGAAGAACAGCCGCTTCTGGTTGGCGGTCGTGCCCATCTTCACCAGGCTCCAGGAGCGCAGGATGTATTCCTGGATCGCCGCCTTGATCCACCACATGGCGTAGGTCGCCAGCCGAAAACCCTTGTCCGGCTCGAAGCGCTTCACCGCCTGCATCAGGCCGACATTGCCTTCCGAGATCACCTCGCCGATCGGCAGCCCGTAGCCGCGATAGCCCATGGCGATCTTCGCCACGAGCCGGAGATGGCTGGTGACGAGCCGGTGCGCCGCGTCGCGGTCGCCATGCTCGTGGTAGCGCTTGGCCAGCATGTATTCTTCCTGCGGCTCCAGCATCGGGAAACGCCGGATCTCCTCCAGGTAGCGGGTCAGGCCGCCGTCGCCGGACTGGAAGACCGGTATGTTGCCTTTGGCCATTATTCTTCCTTCCGTCTGGCGGGCCGCTCGACGAATCGCCGCGATGCCACCCGCACAATCCTGCATGATATCACGCCGTTTTTGCGGCTGCGAAAAGAACGGGCGTTCCGCTAAACGCGCGACTTTGCGGAATCCGTTCTACCAAATCGCCGCCATGTCCGCAGGCCGATCCGCCTCAAATCGAAGCGATTTCCCCGTCCGCGGATGCTCGAAGCCCAGCAGCCGCGCATGCAGGGCTTGCCGGCGGAAAGCTCTGACCCCGTCGCGGAGTTCCATTGGCAGCTTCTCGGCCTTGGTCAAAAAGCCGGCACCGTAAATTTTGTCGCCGACCAGCGGATGGCCGATATGGGCCATGTGCACGCGGATCTGGTGTGTGCGGCCCGTCTCCAGCCGGCAGGTCGTCAGCGCGGCTAGGCCGGCAAAGTCTTCTTGGACGAAATAGTGGGTGATTGCATGACGGCCGCCGCTCCGCTTCACCGCCTGCTTCTGGCGGTTGCGGGCGTCGCGGTCGAGGGGGCGTCGATACGTGCCGATATGGGGATGCGGCACGCCCCATACAAGGGCGTCGTATTCGCGCAAGAGGCCGCCGCTCCGCCCGTGATCGGCGAATTGCGCGGCCAAGCCGCGATGCGCGGCATCGTTCTTCGCGACGACCAGAAGGCCGGACGTGTCCTTGTCGAGGCGGTGGACGATGCCCGGCCGCCGCACGCCGCCGATTCCCGATAGGCTGTCGCCGCAATGGGCGATCAGCGCGTTGACAAGCGTGCCGGTCCAGTTGCCGGCGCCGGGATGGACGACGAGCCCGGGCGGCTTGTCGATGACGATGAGGTCGTCGTCCTCGAAGACGACCTCGAGCGGGATCTTCTCGGCCTCCGGCTCCGCGCGCTCCGCCTCGGGCACGACGATGGTGACCGCCTCGCCGGCGGCGACGCGGCGGTTCGGGTCGCTGTCTGCGCGCCCGTCCACGACGACTTGGCCGTCCTTGATCAGCGCCTTGTGCCGGCTCCGCGAAAGTTCCGGGGCGCGGCGGGCGAGGAAGGCGTCGAGGCGGTAGCCCCGCCTCATCGGGCTCGACCCGGAAGGCGGGCTTCTCTAAGGGTTCGGGCATGGCAGCCTACGATCGCGACGAGGAGGCGCCGCTCGACCCGGCCGCCGAGCGCCTGCGCCGCAAGATGGTGCGGCTTCTCTTCGTCTCCGGCGGCATCATGATGCTCGGGCTTATCGCGGTCTTCGCCGCCATTGTCTACAAGCTCGGCATGCTAGGACCGGGCGACGCCGCCACGACGGCCTTCCGCGATCCCTTCAGGGGCGCTGTCGTGCAAGCTCCCATCGCGCTGCCGCCCGGCGCGCGCCTCCTCTCGGCCGACCTCGACGGCAACCGCGCTTTGTTGACGGTCGAGGCGGACGGCGCCTCCACGCTCATCCTCCTCGACCTGGCCACCGGAAAAACCCTCGGTCGATACGCCCTCACGCCGGAGTAAGCGCTGCCGTCGCCCGCCTTGGCTTGCACGCATCCGGGCGAGCCGCTATATGCCCGGCGCGCTGCTCCCTTCGTCTAGCGGTCTAGGACGTCGCCCTCTCACGGCGAAAACAGGGGTTCGAGTCCCCTAGGGAGCGCCAGTCGTTTTCCATCATTTTGATTTTCTTCGCTTTTCTGGCCTTTTCCCAAACGTCGTAGATGCGGTTTGGGCATCCCTCTTTCTGTGTTCTTCCATCTTGATGATCGCTTGACGTCCGCGTCGACGTCGATCCGCCTCGCGAGTGTAACGTTCTGCCTCGGCCAACGTCGTGTGGCCCAGCACGGCCATGATCTCATGTGCGGTCACGCCGGAATCCGCCATTCGCCGGCCCAATGTTTTTCTGAGCCCATGCGGCTGGCACTCGAGCGGCAGGCCGGCCGCTGTGATCGCGTCGCGCATGAAATTCCCAAAGCCCTTTGTCGTGAACGGTTTTCCAAACTCAGTGGTTAGCAAGCAAACATGGTTGCGGGGCGCGGCCGATAGGGCCTTCTGCAACTCGGTGTCGGCCTGTATGTCGATCTCTACGCCGGTCTTGTTCCTGATGTATGTGGCGGCGCCTGCGGAGAGCTGAGGCCATGTCAGTTGAACTGCATCGACCACCGCTGTGCCAATGTAGAGCATGCAGGCGAAAGCCGTCCGCTGCTCCACGGCGCGTTTCGGGGCCAATCCGGCGACGTGCTATGCCGGAGGCCAGTCGGCTTCTACGTCGGGACCTCGGGCAAGCTTGAGCTAACGGCGAGCTGTACCAGGTTTCTCGACCTTGGCGCGTCGTGGGTGCTCAACTCCGTGAAACGCGCGATGAGTGTGCATGGAAGGCGATTGTGCTCCTGGATTGGAGTTCAGCCACGTCTAATCGTATTCACGAGATCCTGGCTCAACCAACGGCCTCAATACGCGAGCAATTGGATGCCTCTGATCCGCCGCCGCGAGTTCCTCACCGCCACTGCAGCCGGAGTGCTCGGGCAGGCGGGACCTGCTCCGGCGGGACAGGCGACAGCAGGTCCGGCGGACGCTCCGCCGCAGAGGCGAACCGTTCAGTTCGTCAGCGATGGGCTCGGTTTGACGCCCGCGGAACATGCGCTTGTGTTGGCGCAGCTCAGCAACGAGACCGCCGTCGAGGTGGATCACTATTCGCGCGGCGGAGTCGTCGCGCGGCTGGAGGATCGCATGGCGGCGCTACTTGGCAAGGAAGCGGCGCTGTTCCTGCCCACCGGCACGCTCGCCAACCACCTCGCCGTGCGGCTCCTCACCGGCCCGGGTCGCCGCCGCGTCCTGGTCCAGGCCGAAAGCCACCTTTATTGTGATTCAGGGGATGGGGCGCAGGAACTGAGCGGCCTCAACCTTATACCGCTTGAGCACGGCCGCGCCACTTTCACTCTCGCCGATGTCGGTGCCGAAATCGCCCGGGCCGAAACGGGTCAGGTTGCAACCGGCATCGGCGCGATCTCCATAGAGAGCCCGGTGCGCCGGCGGGCGGGAGAACTCTTTGACATGGCTGAAATGGAGCGGATCTCTAGCTTTGCCAGGGAGCGCGGGATCGGCCTGCACCTCGACGGAGCGCGGCTTCTCATCGCGTCGGCTTACACCGGAGTCGCGCCCGAAACCTATGCGAGCCACTTCGACACGGTCTTCGTATCCCTCTGGAAATACCTGAACGCCACGTCCGGTGCGGTGCTGGCCGGCCCCAGCCACCTCCTGGCCGACCTTCGCCACCAGCGGCGCATGTTTGGCGGTGCGCTTCCGCACGCTTGGCCACAGGCCCTTGTTGCGGCGCACTACCTTGAGGGGTTCAGCGGCCGGTATGCCCAGGCGATCGAGGCCGCCGAGGAAATCTTCCTGGCCCTCGATCAACACCCGCACTGCCGAATCGAGCGCACGCACGCCGGCACGAACGTGGTCCGGCTCGTCGTGACCAGGTCTGACGCGGATCGTTTACCACAACAGCTGTACGAGCGCGGGATTGTGATTGCGGAACTAGGGCATGCCACGCCGGAAGGGACGACGTTCGTTCTGGTCACAAACGAGAGTATCCTGCGTCGCCCTGTTCCCGACCTGGTGAGCGCGTTCTCAAGCGCCTTGGCTGATTGATCGCTGCCGCGGATGTCTTTGACCGACCAGTAGGCACTCGGAGAGACGATGCGCCGCCTGTTTCTGCGCTGCCGCCACGACGGCCCCGCGGACGGCAGCGGAGACGCCCCTTGCCGCAGGATCCTGTTCACCGGTGGCGGGTGGGTTCGCCGTGGCCCAGGTTCCCGTTCGGCGGTCAGTATTTCCCCGCCGCACTGATTTCAGGCTGACGGGCGAACGTTTCGCCCGCGTCATAGGCCCAGAGCGCGCCGTAGCGGCGAAATAGAGGTGCAATGCATGCCGTGGTCGGACCCGGATCACCCTCAAGGGTCCATGATCGGCGCCGGCATGGGCACGAGCCTATTAGCAAGAGCCTTTCTTAGTCCTTTCTGTAGCTGCACGTCGGCGATGCGCGACTCAGGTTCCGCGGGCGGACCGCGCATCCTTCAGAGACTCGGTCTACCTGCATTGCGGCCGGCTAGACGGTTCATCGATCCATGTCCGCTTACAAGAAGTTCTGAGCCGCGTGACTATGTCGGACTTGGGCGCGAAATTGCCGTTTTTTCGACCTGGCTGCCAAATCGGCCGATGAAGAGTCCGACGCTAAGGGCCGAACAGTCGCCCAATTCAACGAATTGACCTAGAACCACATGTCGCGAACGCAGCGATGGTCGCGCGGCAAGTCGTCGAACGTGTCAAGGCCGTCAAAATGGTCGATCGGGAGATCAGCGATGGCTTCCGGTGAAGCGAGCCGGAGATTGACAGCCATCCGGCGGCGCCCGTCGCCATCGGGGCGCAGACCTCGCCAGCAAAGCACGCAGCCACAGGTCGGGCAAAAGCGGATTTCCAGCGCCGGATCAGCGGTATTCGCGCGCGAATAAGCGGTGGTCGGTCCTGAGAGGCGGATTCGCTCGCCCTCGTAGTCATACGCCCATAGCGCGCCGTAGCGGCGACAGAGCGTGCAATTGCACGCGGTGGCAGGGCCGGGATCGCCTTCCAGCGTCCAGCAGGCGCCGCCGCAATGGCAGGAGCCCATCAGCATTGAGAGCATCTCCCGTTTCCTTGGCCGCCTGCGACCGGGCAGGGGAGTGGTTTTAACATGGGCCTCCTGCGCATTCGAATGGCTGCGCTGAAGCGCGGCTGTTTCGCTTGAACCGGGAGCGAAACCGGGCTTAAGCCAGCGGGCAGCGATCATGGACACGATCACCCGCATGCGCGCCTTCGTCGCCGTCGTCGAATCCGGCGGCTTCTCCGCCGCGGCGCGCGGCGCCGGGCGTTCCAAGGCGCTGATGTCCAAATATGTGGCGGAGCTGGAGGAGGAGCTCGGAGCGCGCCTCCTCAACCGGACGACGCGCCAGCTCTCGCTGACGGAGGCCGGCGAGGTCGCCTATGAGGAGGCGCAGGAAGTGCTGAAGCGGGTCAGCCGGCTCCGCGACGAGATCGAGGCATCCACCGCCGCGGCGCGCGGAAGGCTCAGAATCTCCATGCCGCGCACCTTCGGCGACGGCGACCTCAGCCGCGGCATCATGGAGTTCCTGACGCATTATCCGGACATCCGCATGGAGCTCAGCCTGGAGGACCGCTTCGTCAACCTCGTCGACGAAGGTTTCGATGCGGCGATCCGCGTCTCGGCGCTGGCGGATTCCAGCCTGATCGCGCGAAAGCTCGCGGATTTCCGCGTGGCGGTGTGCGCGACGCCGGAACTCGTCGCCAGGCATGGCCGGCCGGAGCATCCGACGGAGCTCGCCGGCCTGCCCTGCATCGTCGACACCAATGTGCGGTTCCGCGGCAACTGGCCGTTCCGCGACGGGGACGCCAAGATTTCCGTCGCCGTTACCGGCCGGGTGGAGGCGAACACTCCGAATGCCGGTGCCGCAGCCGCGCGCGCCGGCCTCGGCTTCGCCCGCCTGCCGCGGCTGCTCGTCGAGGCCGACATCGCCGCGGGCCGCCTCGTCACGGTGCTCGACGATTACGAGCTCCAGGAGCTCGGCATCTACGTCGTCTATCCCCACCGCGACCGCATGCCGGCAAAACTGCGCGTCTTCATCGACCATTTGGTCGCCTGGTTCGATGCGGAACGGAAAGCCGGGCGGTGCTGAGAAGGGGAAAGCCTTGAAATCGCCGGGAAGCCTGCGCAAAGCGCACGCAGCCGAGCGGATCGGCCGAATCGCACCGCTGGGGGATCGTTGTTGCGCCTGCCGATCGCTTCCTTCCTCGCCTTTGCCCCGGCGGCGGCTTTTGCCCATCCCCACGAATGGGTGGACGTCGCCTCGGAGGTGCTGTTCGACGCTCACGGGCGGATCGCGGCGATCCGCCATCACTGGCGCTTCGACGAGGCGTTTTCCGCCTTTGCCCTGCAGGGGCTCGATAGCAATGGCGACGGCCTGTATTCGCCCGAGGAGCTGGAACCGCTTGCTGAGGTGAACGTCGAGTCGCTCGCGGAATACGATTTTTTCACCTTCCTCTCGGTCGGCGACTACCGGGCCGGATTTGCCGCCCCGAAGGATTATCGGCTGGACCTCGACGGCGACCGGCTGACGCTGCACTACACGCTGCCGCTGGCGCAGCCGCTGATCAGCGGGGGCGAGATGCTCCTGCAGGTCTACGACCCGGAATATTACATCGCCTTTGCCATGCCGAGCGCGGAGGCGGTGCGGCTCGTCGATGCGCCGCCGGGGTGCCGGCTTCGCGTCACCCCGGCGCGGGGCCCGGATGCCGCCGCCGCCGCCGCGCTCGCCGAGATCGGCCCCGACCAGCGGGAGCTCCCGGCCGAGCTGCAGGACCTGACCGGCGGCATCGACAACAGCGCGGCGGTCAATTGCGGCGGGTCGACGATCGCGGCCGCCGACGCGCAGGCCGCGCCGCAGAGCGCCGGCGAGGCCGCCGCGATGCTGGCGGAAGGCTCCCGCGCGCCCGGCGACCTGTCCGCGCTGCCTGCCATGCCGCCGCCTGAGGAGGGCGCCTCAGCTGAATCGGGGACAGCTGAAGCCGGGCCAGCCGAAGCTCTTGCCGCCGCCTCCGGGCTAGACGCCACGCCCGCTGCCGCTGGCGGGGCGATGGCAAAAATCGCTGCGCTTCAGGCGCGGTTCAACCGGGACCTCACCGGGGCGCTGAAGACGCTAAAGGGCGACGGTAGCGCCTTCTGGTGGCTCGGCAGCATCTCGTTCCTTTACGGCATCGTCCACGCAGCCGGGCCGGGCCACGGCAAGGTGGTGATCTCCTCGTACCTGGTCGCCAACGAGCAGCGTGTGCGCCGCGGCGTCGCGATCGCCTTCCTCTCGGCGCTGGTCCAGGCGCTTGTCGCAATCGGCATCGTCGGGCTGATGGCGGTCGCCTTGAACATGACGAGCATGGCGATCACCGACACGGCAAAGCTGTTCGAGACGGGCAGCTTTGCGCTGGTCGCCGCGCTCGGCGTCTACCTCCTGATGCGCAAGGGGCGGCAGGCTTGGGCGATGTCGCAGGGCGAGGCCGATGTTCATCACCATCGCCACGATCATTCCGCCGGCTGCGCCTGCCGCCACCACGCCGCCCCGGCGGGCATCGAGCCGGGCGCATCCGGCGCCGCCGCCGCAATTCTCTCCGTCGGCATCCGTCCATGTACCGGCGCCTTGGTCGTGCTGGTGTTCGCGCTGGCGCAGGGCATATTCTGGGCCGGCATCGCCTCGACCTTCCTGATGGCGCTCGGCACGGCCATGACGGTGGCGGCCCTCGCCGCGCTCGCGGTCGGCGCCAAGGACATCGCGGCGCGCCTCGTGCGCGGCAATGCGCGGCGGGCCGGCCGGGTCATGCTCGGGCTCGAGCTGCTGGCTGCGGCGGCGATCACCGTCCTCGGCGCGGTGCTCTTTTTCGGCTCCGTTGCCGCATAAGCGATCCGCCGCTCAGGACTGATCGCCGTCGCCGGCCGCCCAGGTCTTGCGGTAGACGTTGCCCTTGGTGTCGACCGCCTCGGCAGCGGCCGGCCCATCCTCAAAGCCGCTGTAGGACACGCGAAAAGTCGGATTCTGGCTGATGGAGATGCCTGCTTCCATGCGGAACAGGAGGTCGTCGCCGAGTGTGAGCGTGAGATCCTCTACGAAGAAGGCTGGGATATAGTAAAGGTTGACCGGATCCATCTGCAGGCCTGAATTGTTCGGGTGCCTGATCATGATCTGCACCTCCCGGCTGCCCTCGGCGGCGCCGCCGCCGAAACGGCGGAACTTCATCTCGCCCACCGCAGCGCTCTCGCCCAGATCCTTGCTGGCCGGCGCCGAGCAGCCGCCGGACGCCTTGACGAATTCCTGCACGCCGTGAAGCGTGCCGTCGCTGAGCTCCGCGACGGCGTGCACGTTGGTATAGGAGTCGACGCGCACGCGGGTTTCGATGGCGTGGACAACGCCCGCCGAGCCGAGGGTGAAGACCGCCGCGACCGGCGAAGGATTGTTGTCGATGACCAGCGTGATCCTCTCGATCCGCAGCGGCGATCCGGCCGGCAGCTCGGAGCGGATCGTCATGGGCACGATCGCCGCGTCCTCGGCGCGGTAGGGCGCCTCCAGCGCGATCACTCCGTCGCCCTCGCGGATCGGGCGCCCGTCGAAGACGATTGCAGCAATGTCCGGCCAGGGATCGTAGGGCGCAGCCTGCGCATGCGCGCCCATCGTGGCGAGGCCGATCAGCAATCCAGCAACAAAAAGGCTTTGCATGGCGAGCTCCATCAACCCTTGGGATTGTAGTCCGTATCTGCCGGCAGTGAACCCTTGCAGAAGAACTTTCATGCGGCGGCCGCTATTCCCACTCCAGCTCGGCGAAGGCGGCGATCACGTTCCGGGCATGGAATTCGTCGAAGAGCTGCCATTTCTCCCGCTCATCCTGGGCGACTCTGGCAGGCGCTTCGGCGATGGTCGCGCCGGCTTCGATCAGCGCGTCCACCTCGGCGGCCAAAGTCGAGAGATAGCGGCGCTGAGGAGCGAGCGCCTCCGGCCAGGGGGCTGCCGCGGGGCCATGGCCGGGCACTACACGCTCGGCCGGCACGGCCGCCAGCGCATCGATCGCCGCGTGCCAGCCGCGGATGCTGCCGTCGAGCGCGGGCACGTGCTCCAGGAAAACGAGATCACCGGCGAAAAGCGTCTTGGTGGCCTCGTCGAAAACCGTCAGATCGTTGTCGGTATGGGCGGCAGGCCAGGCGCGGAGCGACAGGCGCCGGCCGCCGAGATCCAGGCTCATCACGTCCGTCACAAGCAGCGACGGCGGAACGATTCTTGCGTCCGCGGCGAGAGGTTTTCCGATCAGCGCGCCGGTCGCCTCGAGATAATGCGCGCCGCGTGCCGAGAGCGCCGCCGGCAGGCGGGCGGCGCCGACGAAGACGGGCCGCAGCGGCTCGAAGGCCTGGTTGCCGAGGACGTGGTCCGGATGCATATGCGTGTTGACGACGAAGCGGACGGGCAGGTGCGTCTCGGCGCGCACCGCCTGCAGCAGCGCCTCGCCTGCCGCGATGCTGCCGCCGGTGTCGATGATTGCGACCGCCTCCTCGCCGACGATGAAACCGACATTGGCGATGGCGCCCCGGTTCGCCACCGACATCAGCTCGACCGCGCCGGCATGCACGAAGATTCCGGGGGCGACTTCGTCGACCGGAAATGCGGATCCGGCCGCAGCGGGAGCAACAGCCAGCATGCCGTAGAGGAGGGCGGGAAAGCCGAAGAGCAGCCTGAGATGGCGGCGAAGCCGGATTGCACGCCCGGTCGCGGCTCCTCCGTTTTCGGCAATTGCAATCGCCATCCGCCTCGTCCAGAAAATTCCTGCGGACTTTTAGCGCCTTTCGATCCCGCGAACATCAGCCGAGGTTGATAGCTTGAAACGGCGCCGCGAACCGGGTGTCTTTTGCATGAACGTGGCCGAGGCGATCGGAGGCGATCTGAAACGAGCCACAGCTCGACTGATGGTGCGCTGTGCGGGTGCGGCAGCGGCGATGCTGATCGCCTGTTCCGCAGCGCTTGCGGCATCGCCGGTGGCGGAGCCCGAAGGCTTTCGCATGGAGGGCTACCGCGCGCCGGTGCCGGCCACGCTGCGGGGCGGCCGTGTCGTCTCGGCGGGGGAGGCCGCGGATCTGTGGCGCGCCGGCGGCGCCATCTTCGTCGATGTGCTGCCGCGGCCGCCCAAGCCCGAGCTCCCGGAGGGCACGCTGTGGCAGGAGCCGCCGCATTTCGACATCCCCGGAAGCGTCTGGCTGCCGGATGTCGGCTTTGGGGGCCTGTCGCCGGTGATGGAGCGCTGGTACCGCGACAGCCTGGCGAGGCTCACGGGCGGCGACAAAGCGAGGCTTCTGGTGATCTATTGCCGTGCCGATTGCTGGATGTCCTGGAATGCCGCCCGACGTGCGGTCGAGTGGGGCTATTCCAACGTCGTCTGGTTCCCCGGCGGGACCGATGAGTGGGAAGCGGCGAAGCTGCCGTTGGAGGAGCGGCGGCCGGAAATGCGGCCCGATGCCGTCGGGGCCGGCGAGGCCGAATAGCGCCTGGCGATGCGTTCATCGCATCCACCTCGTGGGAAGCCGACGCAGGACGGCAAGGCCGCCGCGAGCGGGCGGCGACTTTGCCGGCGGCGATTTCGGCCGCTGGTTCTTGCGGAGCTCGGTCAACGAGAACTCAAGGCCCACTGGATGATAATAGGCGATTAGACGATTTCGGCTGGATTCCTCCTGCAGGGGCTCGGCGACCACGACCGAGTAGCTCGGATCGCGACCCGTCCATTTCCGCAGCTTTTCCAGGTTGACCGGATCGTTGACGTGGCCTGGGACCCTTCCTGCGGGCCATAGCAGGGGCACCGAGATCAGCACCCGGTCCGCCACGTCGAACAGTTTCGCTGCGAAGCGGCGGGCGGGCTTCACGTGCTCGAGCACCTGCATGCAGACCGCGAAGTCATACTTCCGTTCGGGCTCGAAGGTCAGAAAGTTGGCGGTGATGGCGGTGACCCGATCGGACGAGTAGGCCTCGGTCTTGTCGAGCGCGTGGCGCGTCTCGATCCAGTAGAACTCCTCCAGGTGACGGGCATTGCCCGAGCCGACGTCGATCATGCTGTTGGCGTCCGCGCCGAATGCGCGGATCAGGTCGCAGGCGTAGGCGTAGTAGTAGTAGTTCAAGCGGCGCGCCCAGTAGGTATCGGAAACCACCCGCCCCCCCGCGTCAGCCGCGCAGGGCGGCGAATTCAGCGAGGACGTCGCGCGGATCGATCACGGCGCGCGAAAGGTAGGGCAGCGAATTACGCCGATTGTGCGCGTCGCGCCGGCGATCCTGGTCCTGCATGGCTCATTCCGCCGCAAGCGGCAGGTTGCGCGTCGCGCGCTGACGTGCCGCTTCGCCGAACGCCCGAAACAGCGCGCCGGAGGGCGCGTCGGTGGCGGCCCAATATTCCGGATGCCACTGCACGCCGAAGGCGAAATTCCTGGCGCCGTCGACCCGCGCCGCTTCGATCGTGCCGTCCGGCGCCCGCGCTTCCACCACCAGCCCGGGCGCGAGCCGGTCGATCACCTGCCGGTGCACCGAATTGACGCGGACGCAGCGGGCGCGGAGCAGCGCCCCAAGGCGGCTGTCGGGCTCGAACTGCACGTCATGCTTGAGACCGAAGCGCTCGTCCTGCGGCAGATCGAGCGGGGCGCGATGGTCGAGGCTTCCCGGCCGCTCCTGCGCCTCGGTGATCAGCGTGCCGCCGAGCGCGACGTTCAGCTCCTGAAAGCCGCGGCAGATGGCGAAGAGGGGGATGCCCATGTCGAGCGCCAGCGGGATGAGGCGGAAAACCGTCGCGTCGCGATCCGGATCGTACGGTTCGTGCCGTGGCGACGGCTCCGCCCCGTAGCGGCCGGGGTGGACGTTGGAGCGCGATCCGGTGAGGAGCACGCCGTCGACGCGCGGCAGCAGCGCATCGAGGTCGATCGCCTCGCCGAGGCTCGGCAGCAGCAGCGGCACGGCGCCGATGCCGGCCACGGCCTTCAGGTAAGTGTCGGCGGCGGCGTGCCAGACATAGCCGTCCGGACGGACTTCCGTGGTGACAAGGATCAAAGGCGTCATGATCGGTCTCGCGGAGCGGCGCTGCCAAACGAAGGCGCGCCGGCAGCCGTTTTAATCCGGCGGCGCGGCGGAAAACAGCCCCGGAACAAGGCACGCCTCGCGGCATTCCTTTGCCAGGCAATCAAGGAGACTGCGATGCCGGCAAAATCCAAGGCGCAGCAGAAGGCTGCCGGAGCGGCGCTTTCCGCCAAGCGCGGCGAGACGCCGAAGAGCAAGCTGAAAGGCCCGTCGAAGCAGATGGCGGAGTCTATGAGCGAGAAGCAACTAGAGGATCTGGCCAAGACCAAGCGCAAGGGAAAGCCGGAGCACGCCTCGAAGAAGTGACGGCGTCAGGCCTGCGCGGGGGGCGGCGCTCGGCGCAGGGCGCCTTGCGCGAAGGCCTCGGCCGGTGGAAAACTCTGGCCATGTCGCAGCTTCCCACTGGTGCTTGCGCGCGGCGCGTGACGTCGCTCCTCGTCGTGCTGGTTTCGCTGTTCATCACCGCCTGTAAGGAGAGCGGCGATTATCTGGCGGTCGCCGGCGGCGGCTTCGTCTTCAACTACCGCATCGCCGAGGCGACCTACGGGATTGCGCTGAAACCGATGCGCGACCTGCCCGCCGACGCGGTCGTCGAGGCGACGCTGGAAAATCCGGCCGGCGGTGAGCCGATCGTCATGCTCAAAAAGGGGCCGTTCAACCCGACGCGGATTTCGTTCGAAACGCCGCCGGTGCGGGGCGTCGTCAAGAGCAAGCCGTATAAAGTCGTGGTCGTCCTTCGCGATGCTTCGGGGGCCGCGCTGCAGACCATCGAGAAGACGTTTACCTCCGAACTGGACCAGACCGTGCTGCCGGAACGGCCGCTCGCCATCGGTCCGGGCTACCAGAAGAACATCGATGAGAGCACGACGGCCTACCCGCCGTCGATCAACGTCGACCCCTATGGCGCTCCGCAGTAAATTCTTCCGCGGGCGCGGCAAATCGGGATAGAATTTTCTCGTTCCGAACGCCAGATTCTTAGTCGTTCCGCGCGACGATCGGCCGGATGCCAGGCGCGGCGAGGAAATGGGATGAACCGCAGCGGAGTGACGCTCGACGATAAATTCGACCTGGCGAAGGACCGCGTCTATCTCTCCGGCACGCAGGCGATCGTGCGCCTCGCATTGATGCAGAAGGAGCGCGACCGCCGCGCCGGGCTGAACACCGCCGGCTTCATCAGCGGCTATCGCGGCTCGCCGCTCGGCGGCCTCGACCAGCAATTCTGGCGCGCCAAGAAATGGCTGCAGCCCAACGACATCGTCTTCCAGCCCGGCCTCAACGAGGATCTCGCGGCGACGGCGGTGTGGGGCTCGCAGCAGGCGGAGATGCGCGGCGAGGGCCGTTTCGACGGCGTGTTCGGCCTCTGGTACGGCAAGGGGCCGGGGGTCGACCGCACCGGCGACGCCTTCCGCCACGCCAATTTCGACGGCTCCTCCCGCCACGGCGGTGTCATTGCGCTGATGGGCGACGACCACACCTGCGAAAGCTCGACGACCGCGCACCAGTCGGAATTCGCCTTTCTCGACGCGATGATGCCGATCCTCAACCCGGCCGGCGTGCAGGAAATCCTGGATTACGGCCTGGTCGGCTGGGCTTTGTCGCGCTTCGCCGGACTGTGGGTCGGCGTCAAATGCATCAAGGATTCCATCGAATTCGACGGCCGTCGTCGACGGCTCGACGAACCGCGTGAAAATCGTCCTGCCGGATTTCACCATGCCGCCGGGCGGGCTCAACTGCCGCCCGGGCCGGCACGCGCTGGAGAAGGAGGAGCTGCTCCACCGCTGGAAGCGCCCGGCGGCGCTCGCCTTCATCCGCGAGAACCGGCTGGACAGGATCGTGATGGGCGGCGGGCGGCGGGCGCGGCTCGGCGTGGTTTCGCTGGGAAAGAGCTGGCTCGACACGTTGCAGGCGCTCGACATGCTCGGCATCGACGAGAAACGCGCCGCCGACCTCGGGCTCCGGCTCTACAAGGTGGCGGCGCCGTGGCCGCTCGAGCCGGAGGGCATCGACCGCTTTGCCGAGGGGCTCGAGACCATACTCGTCATCGAGGAGAAGCGCTCGCTGGTCGAGACCCAGCTGAAGGAGCAGCTCTACGGCCGCGCGGGCGCGCCTGTCGTGGTCGGCAAGAAGGACGAGCAAAACCAGGTGCTGCTGCAGGCCTGGGGAGCGCTCGACGCGCATCAGGTGGCGCTGATCCTCGCCCGCCGCATCCTCGCCTATACGGAGGATTCGGAGATTGCGGCACGGTTGAAGCATCTGGAACACGCCGAAGCGGTGATGAAGAGCACGGGCGACGTGGCGGTCCGGGTGCCGCATTTCTGCTCGGGATGCCCGCACAATTCCTCCACCCATGTGCCGGAGGGGAGCCGCGCCTATGCCGGCATAGGCTGCCACTACATGGTGCTGTGGATGGACCGCGGCACCGAAGGCTTTACGCAGATGGGCGGCGAGGGGGCGAACTGGATCGGCGAGGCGCCGTTCTCCACCCGCGGCCACGTCTTCCAGAACCTCGGCGACGGCACCTACAACCATTCCGGTACGCTCGCCATCCGGGCCGCCGCTGCGGCGGGCGTCAACATCACCTACAAGATCCTCTACAACGACGCCGTCGCCATGACCGGCGGCCAGCCGACCGAGGGCAATCTCACGGTCGACGCCGTCGCCCGCCAGGTCGCCGCCGAGGGTGCCAGGCGGATCGCGCTGGTCACCGACGACCCGCACAAATATCCGGGCGGCACGGTCTGGCCGGCCGGCATGACCATCCATCACCGCTCCGCGCTCGACGAAGTGCAGGAGGAGATGCGCGGCATCGAAGGCCTCTCGGTCCTCATCTACGACCAGACCTGCGCGGCGGAGAAACGGCGCCGCCGCAAGCGCGGCCTCTATCCCGATCCCGACAAGCGCGTCGTCATCAATTCATTGGTCTGCGAAGGCTGCGGCGATTGCGGGATCAAGTCGAACTGCGTCTCGGTGCAGCCGCTTGAAACCGAGTTCGGACGCAAGCGACGGATCGACCAGGCAAGCTGCAACAAGGATTTCTCCTGCCTGGAAGGATTCTGCCCGTCCTTCGTGACGGTGCATGGCGCGCGGCTGAAGGAGGGCACCGCGACCGGCGGCCCCGCTCTGCCGCCGCTGCCCGAGCCGATCCTGCCGCCGCTGGAACGGACGACTGGCGTGCTGATCACCGGCGTCGGCGGCACGGGCGTCGTCACCGTCGGCGCCGTGCTCGGCATGGCGGCGCATCTCGACGGCCACGGCGTCGGGCTCATCGACATGGCCGGCCTCGCCCAGAAAGGCGGCGCGGTGACCACGCACATGAAGATCTCACCGCTGCCCGAAGACATCCATTCCATCCGCATCGCTTCCGAGGAAGCCGACATCGTGCTCGCCTGCGACATCGTCGTGGCGGGGTCCAAGAAGGCGCTGACCTCCATCAAGCCCGGCGAATCCCGCGTCTTCGTGAATCTCCAGGAAACCTATCCCGGCGATTTCACCCGCGACGCGGATTTCTCGCTGCCGACGCGGCGGCTCCGGCGGGCCATCGAAGAGCGGGTCGGGGCCGGGCGCGCGCATTTCGTCGAGGCCCAGCGCCTGGCGGGCGCGCTGCTCGGCGACGCCATCGCGACCAACATGTTCATGGTCGGTTTTGCCTGGCAGCATGGCGGCCTGCCGCTGTCCCGCGCCGCCATCCTGGAGGCGATCCGCCTCAACGGCGTGGAGGCGGAGATGAACGCCGCTGCCTTCGAATGGGGACGCCGCGCCGCCTACGACGCTGCCGCGGTCGAGCTGGCCGCAGCGGTCGCTCCGGAGTCCGTTCAGGCACCGACGCTCGACGAGATCGTGGCCCGGCGGGTTGACTTCCTGACATCTTACCAGAACGCCGCCTACGCACAGCGCTACGGGTCGCGCATCGACAGGATCGCCGCGGCCGAAGGGGAGGTGGCGCCGGGCGAGACGGCACTGGCGACCGCGACGGCGCACGCGCTGTTCAAGCTGATGGCCATCAAGGACGAATACGAGGTGGCCCGCCTCTATACCGACGGCTCCTTCCAGCGACAGCTGGCGCAGGAGTTTTCCGGCTGGGACAAGCTCGAGTTCCACCTCGCGCCGCCGCTCCTCGCCCGCCGCAATGCCCGCACCGGTCATCTGAAGAAGCAGCGCTTTGGGCCGTGGATGATGGGGGCGTTCCGGATGCTCGCGCAGCTCCGCTTCCTGCGCGGCACCTGGGCCGACATCTTCGGCCGCACGGCAGAGCGCCGCTGGGAGCGGCAGCTGCTCGCCGAATACGAGGCCGTGCTCGACACCATCGAAGCCGGGCTGTCCGCGGGCAATCACGCGGCGGCCGTGGCGCTCGCCGCCTATCCGCAAAAAATCCGCGGT
This sequence comes from uncultured Alphaproteobacteria bacterium, assembly GCA_963846475.1. GTDB lineage: Bacteria > Pseudomonadota > Alphaproteobacteria > Rhizobiales > Afifellaceae > DASWJZ01. The sequence goes on from CAWJVZ010000004.1 coordinate 3,753,638, forward strand.
TTTGGGCATGTGAAGCACGCGCAGGCGAAGCCCGCGCTGGCGGAGCGCGACCGGCTCCTGCGGACCTTCACGGAGGCGGAGCCGGCGCCGCTCGCTGAAGCGGCTGAATAGCGTGTTTGCTCAGCGACGGTGCGGACGCGAAATGATCTCCTGCCAATCATACGGGCAGGTCTCGGGCAAGCGGTGGACCTCCAGGTCGGTTTCGGTTGACGCGCGAATCTTCCCCCGCCGGTAGGCTCGGCCAGTGGCTTCTTCGGTGCGGGCCTTGAGGCTCGGATTCTCCGTGAGCTGCTGATCTATTCGAACGCGCTGTTCGGCGATCGTATTCTCCCAGGATCGGGTGCGTTTTTCCGGTTGATGGTCCCACTTCAGCATGTGCACGAGGAGCACGTGGAGGGCGCTCTCCAGCTTGTCGTATTCATTCCTCCCCACGTCGAGGATCTCCTCGGCAATGTTCTCCGTATCGATCTCGTCCAGCCGTCCCTCCCTGAGCAGGCGCGCTTGCTCCTGCGACCATGCATAGACGTCGCGGTCATAGAGCGGCTTGAACGCCGGCCGCTTGGAGGAAGGTGCATTGCTCATTGCGCAACCATAGCAGAAGAGGCGGTTGCCGGACAAAGGCAGCCGGACAAGGCGCCCGCCGACTCCTGTAATTCTGTTATAACGAGCGTTATAAGCGATTCCGGAGAACGACCATGCACCACGTCAAAGTCACTCAGATCGGCAATTCGCTCGGCGTCGTCCTGCCGAAAGAGATCGTAGATCGGCTCGGCATCGCGCGCGGCCAGCAGCTCAGCCTCTCCGAGACGGCGAACGGGATCGAGCTTTCGCCCTTCGACCCGGAATTCGAGGAGCAGATGCGGCTCGCCGAAGAGATCATGGACCGCTATCGCGACACGCTCCGCGAACTCGCCAAATGACATGGCGCTGGCTGAGCCGCCGCATTGTCGCGGCGATCCATCTCAGACAGATCCAGCGGCACGGGGGTGCGCATGGGAGCCGCGACGAAGGCATGCTGGATTCCGCTTTGGCACGCCCGCAGAACCTTGCCGCTTATGGCGAGCCAACCGTCTTTGAGCTTGCCGCAAGCTATGCGTTCGGGATTGCGCGCAACCATCCCTTCGTCGACGGCAACAAGCGCACGGCATTCGTCGCTTCGGTGCTTTTCCTGCGGCTGAACGGCCAAAACTTCGAAGCGGAGCAGGCCGAGGCCGCGCTCGTCTTCATCCGCCTTGCCGCCGGCGAGCTCGGCGAGGCCGGGCTGGCCGAGTGGTTCCGCCGGAACGCCGCGCCGCCGGACGCGGCCTATCTCGTCCCCGAGCAGGATCGGTAGCCGCGCCCGGCCGCGGCGCTTTGCTGCGATTGCGCTCCGTTGCGGCGGGCGCGGAAATTCGGCAAGTGTTGATTCGTTGGGCCCATCGGCCTCTCAGCTGGAGTTTCTTGCGATGAAACGTTGGATTTTCGCTGGGCTGATCGCCCTGGCAGTGCTGCTGCCGGGCGTCGCAGCGGCCGCGACCGCCTTCACCGTCAGTCCGACCAATGTGCGCACCGGACCGGGCACGCGCTTCCCCGTCGTCGCCGTGATCGGCGGCGGCGCGCGCGTCAACATCGTCGGCTGCGTCAAGGGCTATTCGTGGTGCAAGCTGGCCCATCGCGGCCGCGACGTCTGGATCTCGTCGTCCCAGCTGCAATTCGTCTATCAGGGCCGGCGCGTCTTCCTCAGCCCCGCCTATTATTCATTTTTCGGCGCGCCGATCATCGTCTTCTGATCGGCTGAGGAGAGGAATCGGCGGCGGCCTGATCCGCCGTCGTGCTCCGAGGCGCAAGGCGAGGGGCTCAAAAACGGGGAGAGCGGCATGGCTGACGTTTTGGCGGGAAGCATCGCCGACCTGAAGGACGGCAGCGTCATCCAGGTCGCCTATGTGGTGCGCGACCTCGAAGCGGCGATGAAGCGCCACTGGGAGGTCTGCGGCATCGGGCCCTGGCACATCTACGAGTTCAAGGCGCCGAAGGTGCAGAACTACGTCTATCGCGGCAGGCCCGCCACCCACACCTGCCTGATCGCCGTCACCTTCGGCGACAGGACGCAGACCGAGCTGATGCAGCCGGTCAGCGGCCGCTCCATCTATGACGAGCACCTGGACGCCAAGGGCGAGGGCCTGCACCACGTAAAGCTCTACTACCGCGACTGTGCCGCCGCCGTGGCGGAATACGAGCGGCGCGGCTACCCCGTCATCCAGAGCGGCAAGTTCGACGAGGACGAGCACTACTATTTCGATACGGAGAAGGACTTCGGCTACGTCATCGAGATCGGCAACGCCGGAAAAATCCGCGCGGCGGAGCGCCGCTACCCGGCCTGAGGGCGGCCTCGCCAACCAGGCGGACTCAACCCATATTGGCCGCATGGCTCGCAAGGATCGGAACAAGGGCTTCGGCGAATCGCCGCAGCCGGCGCTGGAAGGCGTGCCGCTGGGCGAGGCCTTTGCCGGCCCGGTTTCCGCCTGGGCCGAAGCCGTCGCCGACGAGGCGGAGCGCCAGGGCAAGCCGAAGCGGCGGGTGAAGGGCCGCGGCGATCCGACGCTGTCGGACCGCAGCCTTCCCCTGGCGCCGTCGGCGCCTGAAAAGCACCTCAAGACCGCCCGCGGCACCTCCATGGGCGGGCGCGGCACCGCGAGGGAGCGCGCCGGCGCCGGCCTGATGCCGGTCGCCGGGCTCGACGTGGCGCTGGAGGACGTGGAATCGCTGCCGCAATCCGGCGTCACCGCCACCGTGCAGGCGCTGTCGGAGCTGATCGAGCAGGGCCGGCCGGAATTCCGCGACAAGACCTGGCTGCCGCACCGGCCGCCGCGGCCGGAAAAGTCCGAAGGCGGCGTGCCGCTGGTCATCCGCGCGGAGTTCGAGCCGGCGGGCGACCAGCCGCAGGCGATCGCGGAGCTGATCCAGGGCGTCAGGGATGCCGGCGAGCGCACGCAGGTGCTCCTCGGCGTCACCGGCTCCGGCAAGACTTTTACCATGGCCAAGGTGATCGAGGCGACGCAGCGCCCGGCGCTGATCCTCGCCCCCAACAAGACGCTCGCCGCGCAGCTCTACGGCGAGTTCAAGTCGTTCTTCCCCGACAACGCCGTCGAATATTTCGTCTCCTATTACGATTACTACCAGCCGGAGGCCTACGTCCCGCGCACCGACACCTACATCGAAAAGGAATCCTCCATCAACGAGCAGATCGACCGCATGCGCCATTCGGCGACGCGCTCGCTGCTGGAGCGCGACGACGTGATCATCGTCGCCTCGGTGTCGTGCATCTACGGCATCGGCTCGGTGGAGACCTACACCGCCATGACCTTTGGCCTGGAGGTCGGCCTCGCCGTCAATCTCCGCCAGGTTTTGGCCGACCTCGTCGCGCTGCAATACAAGCGCACCGACCTCAACTTCATCCGCGGCACGTTCCGCCTGCGCGGCGACACCCTGGAGCTCTTCCCCGCCCACCTTGAAGATCGGGCCTGGCGCATCTCCTTCTTCGGCGACGAGATCGAGTCGATCGTCGAGTTCGACCCGCTCACCGGCCAGAAGACGTCGGACCTGAAGAGCGTCAAGATCTACGCCAACTCGCATTACGTGACGCCCAAGCCGACGCTGCAGCAGGCCGTCAAGGGCATTCGCGAGGAGCTCCGCTGGCGGCTCGACGAGCTGGAGAAAGCCGGCCGCCTCCTGGAGGCGCAGCGCCTCGCCCAGCGAACCCAGTTCGACCTGGAGATGATCGAGGCGACCGGCGCCTGCGCCGGCATCGAGAATTATTCGCGCTACCTGACCGGCCGCAAGCCGGGCGAGCCGCCGCCGACCCTGTTCGAATACATCCCCGACAACGCGCTGATCTTCGTCGACGAGAGCCACGTCACCATCCCGCAGATCGGCGGCATGTATCGCGGCGATTTCCGCCGCAAGGCGACCTTGGCCGAATACGGTTTTAGGCTGCCCTCCTGCATGGACAATCGGCCGCTCCGCTTCGAGGAATGGGACGCCATGCGGCCGCAGACCATCGCCGTCTCGGCGACGCCCGGCGGCTGGGAGCTCAACCAGACCGGCGGCGTCTTTGCCGAGCAGGTGATCCGCCCGACCGGCCTGATCGACCCGCCCGTAGAGATCCGCCCGGCCAAGAGCCAGGTCGACGACCTCCTCGGCGAGGTGCGCGACGTCGCGCGCGCCGGCTACCGCTCGCTCGTCACCGTGCTGACGAAACGCATGGCCGAGGACCTGACCGAATACCTGCACGAGCACGGCGTGCGCGTCCGCTACATGCATTCCGACATCGAGACGCTGGAGCGGATCGAGATCATCCGCGACCTCCGCCTCGGCGCCTTCGACGTGCTGGTCGGCATCAACCTGCTGCGCGAGGGGCTCGACATCCCCGAATGCGCGCTGGTCGCCATCCTCGACGCCGACAAGGAAGGCTTTTTGCGCTCCGAGACCTCGCTGGTGCAGACGATCGGCCGCGCCGCCCGCAACATCGACGGCAAGGTGATCCTCTATGCCGACCACGTGACCGGCTCCATGGAGCGGGCGATGGCGGAGACAGAGCGCCGGCGCGAAAAGCAGTTCGCTTACAATGCCGCGAACGGCATCACCCCAGAATCGGTGAAGCGCGCCATCGGCGACATCCTGGATTCCGTCTACGAGCGCGACCACGTCCGCGTCGATGTCGGCCTCGCCGCGGAGGGCGCCGGCATCGGCCACAATTTCGAGGCGCACCTCGCCGACCTGCAGAAGCGCATGCTGGAGGCGGCCGGCAACCTGGAATTCGAGACGGCGGCGCGGCTCCGCGACGAGATCAAGCGGCTGCGCGAGACCGAGCTGGCCATCGCCGAGGACCCGCTCGCCCGCCAGGCGGCGGTGGAGGACCGTGCCGGCTCCTTCGCCGCGCCGCGCCGGGGCGGGGGAGGGGGCCCGCGGCGCGCGGCGGGGACGAGCCTCGCGCGAAAGCCGACGCTCGACGAGATGACGGTGGCGCGCACCGAAGTGCCGATGGGCGGCCCCGCCCCGCTGAAGCCGCGCTCCATCGGCGGCCGCGCCGGCAGCGAGGCCGGCCGCCGCGGCCGAAAGCGGTAGTACCCTGGCTCGCTGAAGCGTGATACACGAAAGTTGTCACCTCGGCCGAGCGAAGCGAGAGCCGAGGACCCAGGAGGTCGTGCCGGCTCCTCTTGCTTCTCGGGTCTTCGCTTCGCTTCGCCCTAGAATGACGGCCTTTAGCTTTTGACTCAGGTATCTGCAAAAACGGCTACCTAGCGCCGGGGCAAGTCAGAGTTTTGGGCAGCCGACGACTGGCTCAACTCTGCAACCGTTCCCGCCACCCGCGACTTACGCGTTATTCGGACGAAGCGCGCATTCGTCTGAAACTGGATTGACGTATGGCTATCTACCTGGTCACCGCAGATTTCCGCCCGCCGGGACGCAACTACGAGCGTTTTTACGCCCGCCTGCGTGCCTGGGGCGCGATCCGTGCCCTGGAGTCGGTGTGGTTCATCGAAGCCCCCGACCCGGCCGCGTCACTGAAAGACGACCTCGGCAAATTCGTCGACGCAAAGGATGGACTTATCGTCGTCGAGATCGCGGCGAAAGCGGACCTGTCCGTGCAGAGCCTGCGGCCCGACGCTGCCGCCTGGCTCAAGCAGGCGCACCCTTGAATTGCACCCGCTAGCCTGCCGCGCAACGCGCCAAAAGCCTTCTCCCCGTGTGGGAGAAGGTGCCCTTCGGCTTCGCCGAAGGGCGGATGAGGGGTCGCAAGAGTGTGGCGCGTCAGCGCCACGCAAAAGCGCGACCAGCGCCCGCCCTCGCCCCCTTGCGGGGAGAGGGCTGCCGGTCCGAAGGACCGGCTGGGTGAGGGGTAGCGCCGACGCTGCAAGGCAACCACCGCGCCCGGCCTGGCGCCAAAAACCCTCCACCCTTGTGGGGGAGGGTGCCCCTCGCGTTCACGCGAGGGGCCGGAGAGGGGTGGATCAGTGTGGCGCGCAGCGCCACGCAAAAGGCGCGCCCAGCGCCCCGCCGCCCCACGTGAAGTCGGGCGTTCCCGACTTCGCCATCAAGAGTGCCGAAGCGGGAAGCATCCCGCTTCGGGCGGGGGAGAGGGCTGCCGGTCCGAAGGACCGGCTGGGTGAGGGACAGCGCCGGCGCCTCTCCGCTCACTCCGACTTCAAGAAAAATCTCGTCGATCGGCACCTGCAGCCACTTCCAACAGCATCGGTCTGTGCGTTTGCGGCAGGGGAGGAACACCAAATATGCTCTCAAACTTGGCCTTGAACGCTTCTGATTTTCTAACGTTCTCGAACACCGGCCATGATAGATAACTATCCTTAGATACCGATCCGTTAGGCCCCACCACTTCCATCATTTTTACAACTTCTTCCACATCTTCGCGTATTGCAGCTACAGAGATCTTAAACTGTATGCCGGTCGCAGACCAATCCTCCGCGTCTAAAATCTTAAGGCTTTCCGCCGGATGACCACTTAGCTTATAAGCGTTCGCTCTGTTTACGATCATAATTCTTCTAATCTCGTCGTTAGCCAGCCCCGGCATTGCTACTGCAAAATCCAGCATGTTGCAAGCCAAAGCGTATCTTCCAGCTTCAATAAGACCATAGCATATATTAGACAAATTCTTATCAGCCTCCAAAGTATCATCTCGGGTGGATTTTCTCCAGATAACGTGCCCTAGCTTGACACCTATTTCGAAAAAGGTGTCCAGCGACTCCTGAAAATATTGACCTGTCACTTTCAAAACCTGCCCCCTCCTAATCCCCTTGATGTCAGCCCGATGTTTCTGGCAAATCTCCATGTACTGCCGGGACACTCGGCCGTTTGTGTGCGTAAATAGATTTCTCCGTTCGCAAACCTCGACGAACTTCGGCCAGCTTGAGAGCTCTTTTCGAAGCGGGATCGCCAGCTTCTTCTCCAACCACTCGAAATTGTAGATGTGACTTTCCCTGATTACTGCCTCTACCTCCTTCTCCAGGATGTGGTCCTTGGCGGCGTCGAGATCGCCGAGCTCTATGATCTCTCGATAAGTAAGGCTCTTGTCCGATGCACTTATTGCGCCCGGATTAGCACGAAAGAAGTCTGATATCAGATTTGTTAAGAAACCATCGTACGTACTGACAATACCCATGAGAAACAGGCGGGGCGCGAGTGCGGAGAACTCCAATAAGTGTGTCTTCTCTTCTACGATCTTTATAAATCCAGCTAGATCGTCATCAGTCATACTGAAATATTCATATTCGCGGCCTCTTTAATTTTCTTGCCGTATTGTTTTATGATCGGACGGCTCTGACGGTCAAAGACGACTTCAGACATGGCTGGCATTATGGACATTGCCGCAGGGAGTGAATTTCGTAATCCATTCAACGTTCTCACATATTCAGAGATGTGGGGGTGAAACAGTTCGCCGTTCGTCTGGGGACTTTCCCGCTGGGCCTGCCGTGGCCGCTGGCGCGGCTGGCGCGGAAAGGAAGCTAGATCCGGAGCGACATCCAAGGTCGTCCAGAGGTTTTTCTTAGGATGCTTGCTGAACCGGATGACGGCTTCTGATCAGCTTTTTCGATTGCCCACTCGTGCGCTCTACAGTTTCGAGAGATATGGGCGGTTTTTGGCCTCCGTCCAGACTCAATTCAGACCCGACCCGGCCTTCCTGGGAAGGGTCTCCCCAGGGGGCAATCCCGCCGACGATGCAGCATCGGCACTTTGCCGCGCGTTTCAACCCCGCCCCGTACCCCTCCCCACAACTGGAGGGGAATGTTCCCCTGTGAAAAAGTCCTATACAACCTCTCCATTTGCGCTAGCTCGCGAAATACCGCTGCTCGACGTGGGACCGGAACGCGCGGACCGGCACTTTCGGGAGCAGCGGGCGGCGCCGCCACGGAGCTCGGTCAGACCCGGCACGCGCCGCCTCACCCCTTCATCCGCTCGATCGCCTCGCCTGGATCGAACCCGATCGCCTCAGCGAGCGCGAACAGCTCCACCACATCCACCCGGCGCTGGCCGCGCTCGATATCGGCGACGTAGGACCGGTGGATTTTTAGGCGTTCCGCAAGCACGGCCTGGGTGAGCCCGGCCGCCTTGCGCCTCTCGACCAGAAACGCCCGCAGGGCCTCGTGCCTGGGGCTTCGCAAGCTGCGCGGCATGCCGCCTCCCTAGGAGGCGCGGCACTTACGAGACCCTCCAAATGTCGAAATATTCGACATAATCGCCGGTACGAAACCTGGAACTGCGCCATGGACTGGGAGCTCGCGAAGGAATTGCGCGAGGCGGGGTTCCCGCAGGAGCCGCGGCACGATTCTGTCGCCGACCCCGAGAACTCTGAGGACGTCGCGACGGTGCCGGACCTGCCCCAGCTCGTCGACGCCTGCTGCGATTTTCTGGGCGGCTTCTTCCCTTGCGACGATTGCTGGCGGGCGCACGCCCGCGCCCCCTTCTGCGAAGGCGACACGCTCGTCGAGGCGGTCGCGCGGCTGTGGCTCCTGCGCGAGCGGAACGCGCAGGCGGAGCGCGCAAAAATGCCGTGGTTCCGCTTCCGGCGGCGCCGCCGGGTCGAGCAAGGCCCGGATCTTCGCACCGTCGCCGCCGATCTCGACCGGCTCGTCCGCCAGGCGCAAGCGCTGCAAACCGTGCTCCTCCCCTATCTCATCGACATGGCGCTCCTGGAAGCCCAGCGCGTCCTCCGCGACGGCGAGTGAAGCGCGCGCTCCCCTCCGCGCAAGGAAGACGGCAATCGCCATTGGCCAGGGCTCCCGTCCCGGGCGAGGAAAAAGGCCCGCACCTCTCAAGATATTGTCATGCCGTGGCCTGACCATGGCATCCATTCCGGACCGCTGGTGCAACCTTCGGCCGTTACGGAATGGATTGCCGGGTCAAGCCCGGCAATGACGACAGTCCCGAGGCGGAGTGGGCCTGCTCACAAGCTTGTGAGAAGAAATTCCTAGACGACGCTCCTCGTTTGTGCTAGCTCCCGCAATACCGCTGCTCGACGAGGGACCGGGATGCCTAGGACCGGAGCTTTTCGGGAGCAGTGGGCGGCGCCGCCACGGAGCCTCGGTCAGGAGCCGGGACGGCGTTCCTCAGAAGGGCCCCCCTCGGGAGCAATCCCGGTGCCGGATGTTGCACGGCTAGAGTTCCTGCTTCGGGCGCAAGCACGGGGCAGGGCGGGAAGACGATAGGGCGAGTTGGGGAACGTATAACGCCGCGCGGACTCCCCACCGTTTAGCAAGCGCTTTTTTGACTTGCCGCTGCGGTGGCGAACAGGGTGCGGCTGGCGAGCATGGCGCAGGCAACGGCGAGCAGACGGTCGGCGACGGAGCGAAGCGCGCGGGCATGCGAATGGCCGCGTTGGCGCAGGGCGGCGTATTTGGCGCGGCTTCGCGGGTCGTGCTGGATGGCGGTGCGCGCCCAATGATGGACGGCGTCGCTGAGGCGGCGATGACAAGCCCGGCGGCGCAGGACGATGCGGCGCTTGCCCGACTGCTTGGTCACCGGGGCGACGCCGGACAAGCAGCGCAGCGCCTGATAGTCTCGCTCGCGCAGGGCCTCGCCGGCCTCTGCGAGCAGCGTGGCGCAGACGATCCTTCCGATGCCTGGCAGGGATCTCAGGATGGTCACGTCACGCTGCTCTTGCGGCTGCCCCGGCGCGTCCTCCTCGGGCGCAGCGAGGCTGGCGAGCAGGCGATCGAGCTCGCCGTGCGCCTCTTTGATCTGGCGGCTGACGAGGCGCAGGCGGGGAATGAGCGTGCGGATGTGGGCGGTTGCCGCCTCGGTGGCGCCGGCGGCGACCTGGATGGGCGGCCGGCGGAGCTGCTTCAAGGCCTCGGCCGCATCGAAGCGGCGGATGCGATGCCGCTTGAGGAGCTTGGCGAGACTGGCTTGGCGGAGGCGGCGGGCCTTATCGGGCGTCGGCGCGCTCTCCCACAGTTGCAGGAACCATTCGGCGGCGAGATCATCGGCGAGCTCCAGCATGGCCGGGAAGTAGCGCCAGAGCTGGTCTCGCATGCGGTTGGCGAGACGGACCTGCTCGACGGTCAGTTCGTCGGCGATCCGCGACCATTCGCGCAGCTCGATGACCAGCGGATCGGCCGGCCGCAACGGACGCAGGCGCGGCCGGTCGGTCCTCAGCGCATCGGCCAGCACCTCGGCGTCGCGGCTGTCGTCCTTGGCGCCGGCCAGCGTGAAGCGGTCGCGGAAGCGGTCGAGCTGCTTGGGATTGACCGCGTAGACGGTGAAGCCGCGCTCCATGAGCGCCTCAACGACCGGCCCGTGCGGCACCTCGATGGCGACATGCACCGCTTGCGGCGCGGCGCCGCTCGCGGCGATCAGCCAGGCGCCCATCTCAGCCAGGCCCTCGCCGCCATGAGCGAAGCTGCGCACGCGCTTGCCGCGCCCCTGCGCATCCGACAGACAAACGACATGCGCCTGCGACGCCCAATCGACGCCGGCATACCAGATCTGTTCTTCCATGCTCCTCTCCCTGTTCTCGCAACGAGCCCGCCGCGACGTCGGCCGATCCCTGTACTGGCGCTCAAGGGCGCGGTCTCCCCACTGGGCCTGCAATCGCAGCCGCCAGCCGGGGCACATGTCCGCGCGTGGTGCTCGCCGCTTTGACAGCGGCGGCGCTGGGGCGCTTCGGTCGCTCCCGGCCGGCCGGCCCCGGTCCTCCTGTCTGAGCCGATTCGCCGGACCCGCGAAGCCGCCCGCCCGCTACGGCGCCACGGAGGGCGCGCGTGCGGCCGGCTTCGCTTTCGCCGAGCCAAGCTTTGCAGGATCACCGGCCATCACCGGTACAGGGGCGCCTGGAGGCGCCGTTTTAAATTTGCAGGGCGTTCTTCAGGCGCTCCGCTCCCTCGAACGAGGGAATTTTCGGGCCGGCGACACCGGCCAGGCTCTTTAATCAACCCGGGCCACCAGGCCGCGGGCCGATGACGCACGTCTCCTCTCCCCCGTGGGGAGAGGCCGAGTCCGCGCGGAGCGCGGAGCCGGGTGAGGGTTCTGGCGCCGTCCTCTACGATCTTGTCCCTCACCCGCTCGCTTCGCGAGTCGGCCTCTCCCCGGAGGGGAGAGGAGGAGGTGCAACTCACGCGGCGAGCGACCGCCTACCGCATGGCCGGGTTGAGCGTATAGGTCCCGACCGCCTCGCCCTGCGCCAGCACATGGCCCTCCATGGCCTTCTCGGCGTCGGGGCCGGTGAAGGCGCCGGAGAGGCCGAGGCTCGGCACGTCGAGCGCATAGACCCGGAACGTATAGTGGTGCACGCGCTCGTCGTTCCACGGCGGGCAGGGGCCGTCATAGCCGCCGTAATCGCCGGCCATGTCGCCCGTCATGAATTTTGTGTAGTCGTTGACGCCGCGCACGCCGTGCTCCGTCTGGCCCACCTTCTTCGGCGATTTCTCCGCCGTATCCGTGCCGGCCGGCAGGCTCGTCATGGAAGCCGGGATGTCGACCAGTACCCAATGATAGAAATCCTGCCGCTTCATGTCGGCCGCGAGCGTTGTCCCCTCCTTGTTGAAATTGTCGAACTCGGTCGGCACGTCCGGATCGACCAGGAGGATGGCATAGGACTGCGTGCCCTCCGGCCCGGCCGACCAGGAGATGCCGGGCTGCACGTTCTTGCCGCTGGTCTGGTGGGCCGCCGCGTCGGGGATGCAGAAGGCCGCCTCGTCGGGAAGCGACTGCCCCTGCAGGCCCTCGATCGTCACGTCGAGTTTCGGCTGGGCGACGCCGGCCCCCGGCATCGCCATCGCGCCCACCCGGCCGGCCGCCGCGGACATCCACAAGAGCTTGTCCATGCCCTCCTCCTTCTCCTTCGCGCGCCGCATTTCGGGGGCGCCGTCGCCAATGTAACGCCGCCTGCAAACCTTTCCACCGCGGCGGGAGCGTGAGGGGCATGGAAGCACTTCCCTACGGGCGCCATGCGGCCCACATTCTCCCACCCAACTCAAGGGTAAGCCCGGAGGAGGCGCCCATGCACAATATCGGCCCGGCGACCGAGGCGACGCGCGCCATCGTGGAGGCGCTCTATGCGGATTATGTCGCCGGCGATCTGGAGAAGACGGCCGCGCGCCTGGCGGAGGACATCGACTGGGCGATCCTGGCCCCAGAATACCTCTTCGATTTCGCCGGCGCGCGGCAGGGCCGGGCGGGCGTCCTCGCCGCCTTCCTGGAGATCCGCCGGGCCTACGAGTTTTTGGCCTACGAGCCGCAATTCGTGATGGCCGACGGCGACCATGCCTGCGTCTATGTCCTCGCCAAGGTGCGTGACCGCGCCACCGGCCGCACCGCGGATATCGAGCTCTGCGACGTGATGCGGCTGGAGGGCGGCCGCATCGTCTGGTTCCGCGAGTTCGTCGATTCGGTGCGGGCCGCGGTGGACCTCTTCGGCGGCCCCGCCGACGCGGCATAGGCCAGCGAGCGAGACGGAGCGGACGCCTGTCCTCATCCCGTCGGTCTGCTATGCTTGGCCGGCAAAGCCGGGAGACCGCCATGCCCTTCTATCTCGTTGAAGCCGCCTACAAGGACAGCGCCGCGCGGGCGCTGATCGCCAATCCGCAAAAACGCTCCGACGTGGTCAAGAAGACCTGCGAGTTGCTCGGCGGCAGCCTGCACTCGCTGTTCTTCGCCTTCGGCGAATACGACGTGGTCGCCCTCGTCGAGCTGCCCGACAACAAGGCCGCCGCGGCGCTGGCGCTCGGCATCGGCGCCAGCGGCGCGCTGTCGAGATACCACACCACCGTGCTGATGACACAGGATGAGGCGATGGAAGCCATGCGGCGCGCCGGCGACATCAGCTACATCCCGCCGCAATAGGCTCAGGCGGCTCGCTTCGCCGTGGCAGCGGTGATCCGCGTCGGCATCGGCGGCTGGACCTATCCGGACTGGCGCAACAATTTTTATCCGCCCGGCCTGCCGCATGCCCGCGAGCTGGAATTCGCCAGCCGCCACGTGACCTCCATCGAGATCAACGGCACCTTCTACCGCACCCAGACACCGGAAAGCTTCCGCCGCTGGGCCGCCGATACGCCGAAGGATTTCGTCTTCACTGTGAAGGCGCCCGGAGCCGTGGTGAACCGCCGCGTGCTGGCCGAGACCGGGCCGGCGATCGCGCGCTTCGTGGACAGCGGCATTGCCGAGCTCGGCAAGAAACTCGGGCCGATCCTCTGGCAGTTCGCCCCGACCAGGCAATTCGACGCGGCGGACATCTCGGCCTTCTTCGAAATGCTGCCCGGCGAGGCGGATGGGCAAAAATTCCGGCACGCCGTCGAGGTGCGCCACGCGAGCTTTGCCGATCCTGCCTTCGTCGATCTCGCCCGCCAGGCCGGCACGGCAATCGTCTACGGCGATGCCAAAAAGTACCCGGCGATCGCCGACCTGACCGGCGACTTCGTCTATGCCAGGCTGCAGCGCGCTGAGGCGGTGGAGCCGGACGGCTATCCGGCCGCGGCGCTCGATATCTGGGCGGCGCGCGCACGGCTCTGGGCGGCGGGCGGCGACCCCGACGATCTGCCGCGTGTCGGCTCGCACCGGGCCGCGCCGGCGGCCGCGCAAACCCGGCCGGTGTTCCTCTTCTTCATCAGCGGCGCCAAGGAGCGCAACCCCGCCGCCGCCGCGGCGCTTATCGCGCGGCTCGCGGAAGCTGGCAGCGCCGCCAAGGATTAACTGAGGCGCCCGGCGCCCTATTCAGTTGCCGCCCTTGCCGCGGGGATCGTGGCTGTGGTGGGCGTCCGGCTCGCCGCCGCCGCCCGAGATGCCCGAAAATCTCGGGCTCTGCTTGTCGACGGGATGGCCGCCGCGCGGCCGCGATTTTTCCGGTTCTTTGCGGTTCTGATGGCTGGAGCCAGGCCCGCCGATGCGCTCCGTCTCCGGGTTCTTTTTCGACGAGGACATGGTCAGCGATCCTGTTGGTAGCCCTGGTGATGGGTATTCTGGTTGATGTTGCCCTGCCGGCCCTGCTGGGCGAGATTGTCGGGCGGCCCCTTCTTCTTCGACGTGTCCGGCGCGGCCGGCTTGGGGTCGCCGGGACTCTTGTCGCTGCGATTGGCCGGCGGCACGGGCGGCATATGGCTTTGGCTCATTGTGTTCTCCCGGTTTGCTGCCGACCAACGCACGCCGCCGGAAACGCGTTCCGGGGCGCAGGCGATCTTGCTCTGGGGTTCACTCCGAGCCATCTCTGCGCCGACAGGAGGTTTTCGATGAGCGTGCAGCCGCCGCGCATCATGGCGCCTCGCGCCGCACCGAGCGCCCTCGACGTGCTGGAATATGAGATGATGCAGGAGAAGGCGGCCGCGCTGGGTCGCCTGGCCCGCAATTTCGAGGCAGCGCTCGCGGCCCTTGTCGCGTTCGAGGCCGCCGCTGCGCATGCGCCGGAGCACGCACCGCCGCCTCGGCGCGAGGCCCTGCTCGACGCGGCTGGCCGGGCGCTTTTCGAGTTCGTGGTGCAGCGGGAGGCTTGCGGCTTGCGTAATACCGAAGCAGTGCTGAGGCACTACAACGTGCCGGCCGCCGTGCGGTTGCGAATGGGCGTGGTGCGTCGCCCCTGATGCCCTAGAACCGGCTGCTCCTCCTTCTGGCTGTGGCGGCCTGCAGCTCTTGGTTAAAGCTCTGATAACGCGGCATTAATCGGACATTCAGGTTGACATGTCATGAATGCGCCCGGGATGCGTGCCAGCGCTTCTGCCTGCGCCGGGCCCTCGGCGTGTTGGGGTGACGTAATGCGTTTCACGAAATCAGTAGCGGCGGCTGCTGCCCTTGCCCTCGCCGCCTTTTCCATGACTTCCTTCTCCGCCGAGCCGGCCAAGGCCAACGCCAACGACGCCATCATTGCCGGAGCCGCCGGCTTCGCCGTCGGCACGCTGTTCGGCAATGCCACGGCGCGGCCGCGCTACGTCGCGCCACGGGCCATTTATGTCCCCCCGCCGCGTCCGGTCTATGTCGCGCCCGCGCCTGTATATTACGAGCTGGTTCCGTGGACGCCTGAATGGTATTCTTATTGCGCTTCCAGAGTACCGTAGCTTCGACCCGCGCTCCGGCACCTACATCGCGTACGACGGCTACCGCCATATGTGCCAATAAGGCCAAATCCTGACCGAATAAGGCAGAATCTGGGAAGCTGAGCGGGCCGGCCTAGAGCCGGCCTTTTCTTTTCCAGGCTAACCGATATCTTTTTTAAACCCTTATATATTCAAGCGAATGTTGTTGGAACCGCGCTGCGGCAGGTGCGTTTGCTTGGCAGGAAATCATCCTGCATACAGGCTCGATCGCGCCAAAGCGGCGCGGCTCTCATCGGAGAAATGACATGCCCTTTATCAAGACCATTGCCGCGGCCGCCTCCATCGCCGTTGCTGCGTTTGCCTTCGCTCCGTCGGCGCAGGCCGACAACGACGACGCCATCATCGCCGGGGCTGCCGGCTTCGCTGTCGGCACGCTGTTCGGCAATGCCATTTCGCGCCCGCACTACGTACCGCCGCGCGCCTATTACGCACCGCGCGCCTATTACGCACCGCGCGCCCATTACGCACCGCGTTACGCACCTCGGGCGGTCTACGTCGCTCCAGTGACTTACAAGCCCGTTCCGTGGACGCCGGAATGGTACTCCTATTGCGCCCAGAAGTACCGCAGCTTCGACCCGCGGTCCGGCACGTTCATGGGCTATGATGGGCACCGCCATATGTGCCGCTGACCGCGACGCAAAGTCGTAACGAGGGCCGGCCGAGCGCCGGCCCTTCTTATTCACGACCGATGCGTGCCAGGCGCGCTGCGAGCCTCACGCGAATGTCACGGAACGGCCCGGTTCATTCCGGGTTCAGGCGCGGGAAGGCAGCAATCTGCCTGAGGGCGCGAACCTCGGCTGCCGGGAGCATCCCGGCTTGGGAATGGAGAGGTCCAATGCGACAGATCACGAGCATCGCAGCGGCGCTGGCGCTTGCCGTCGGCGCGATCACCTTCAGCGCGCCGGCGCGCGCCGACAACGATGCCATTATCGCCGGCGCTGCCGGCTTTGCTCTCGGTACTTTGTTCGGCCACGCAACTGCCCAGCCCTATTATCGGCACGGCTACTACTATCCACGGGCCCACTACGTGCCGCGTCCGGTCCATCGCGCGTACCGGCCGTGGACGCGCGCCTGGTACCATCACTGCGCCGCAAAATACCGGTCGTTCAACTGGCACACCGGCTACTACGTGACCTATAGCGGTCACCGGCGCTTCTGCTACTGACCTCGCAAGCAGGTTCAAAGGGGCCGGCCTGAGTGCCGGCCCCTTGACGTTTCCGCCCCCGGCGGAGCCGCCGACGACGGACGCGCGCAACGCACCAGAGCGAAGTTGGTTCCGCCGCGCCTGAATTTTTCTTGCCAAGGCCGGATTGTCGCCCCTTTTGGACAGCCTTTGAACCCCGTTCGAAACTGAAACGGGGATTTTGGGCATGATGTTTTCGGCAAAAAGCCTTGCCACGGCGACGCTCGTCGCTGTTTCACTCCTCACATTCCAGGCGCAGGCGCTCGCCCAGACCGGCCGCGCCTCCTGGTACGCCATGACAAGCAAGACCGCCTCCGGCGAGCGCTGCGATCCGACCGCCCTGACCGCGGCGCACCGCTCACTCCCCTTCGGCACCAAGGTGAAGGTCGAAAACCTCCGCAACGGCCGCACGGTCGTCGTGCGCATCAATGACCGCGGACCCTATTCTGGCGGCCGCATCATCGACCTCACCAAGGCCGCTGCGCACAAGCTTGGCTTCGTTAGCGCCGGGACCACCCAGGTCCGCCTAACGGTGCTCGGCAAATAGAGGAGCTCCTGCCCAACAGATGCCTGTTCCATCGCAGCGCGATTCTGCGCTTGCCGATGGGACGGGCTTGTGCATAAGTGCGGGCGCGACGGCTTCGGTTGCGGAAGCCGGCGAGGTTGTATGGGCCAGGATTTAGAAGTTTTTTCGGCCGCATGGAATGTCCCCTCTCCGAAATACCGCACGCTTGCCCGCGCCGGTGCCCGATCTGGGCTCCGGCTTTCCTGATTCTTGGCGAGGAATTTGACTGATGAGCGAGAACGGCGGCGACGACGAGGAATTCGGGGAACGTCGCGGCGACAAAGAGCGGGATAGGGCTCCGCGGCGCGGCGGGCAGCGTGAGATCGGCGCCGAGCGTGAGTTTGGCGGTGGCGATGTAGCCGGCGGTGGTTTCGGCGGCGGTGGTTTTGGCGATCGCGGCGGCTACCGGGGCAGCGGTGATCGCGATGGCGGCGGCTATGGTGGCGGCCGCGGTGGCGGTGGCGGCGGCTATGGCGGCGGACGTCCGGGTGGTGGCGGCGGCTATGGCGGCGGACGCGGCGGCGGTGGCGGCGGCTACGGTGGCGGCGGCGGTGGATATCGCGGCGGCGGCGACCGCGAAGGTGGCGGCGGCGGCGGTGGATATCGCGGCGGCGGGGGCGGCGGCGGTGGCTTCGGCGGCGGTGGCCGCGGCGGTCCCGGCGGCGGCAGTTACCAGGACCGCGAGCCGCGCGAGCGCGGACCGCGGCAGAACGGCACGCTGAAATTCTTCAACAACGATCGCGGTTTCGGCTTCATCACGCCGGAGAGCGGCGGCAAGGACGTGTTCGTCCACATCTCTGCCATCGAGCGCTCCGGCCTCCAGCAGCTCGCCGAGGGCACAAAGCTTTCCTTCGAGACGGAGGACGACCGGCGCGGCCGCGGCCCGCAGGCGGTCAACCTGCAACTCGTCAACGATTAAATACCCCGATTGGAATTTGCGGACGGCGGGATGAAAATCCCGCCGTTTTTCGTGGCGCGGCTCAGACCCGGCGGTCGTTCTCCGCGGCGCGCTTCAGCGACTGGGCCGTCTCCGACTTGTCGCTTGGCCGGTCCTCCGCCGCAAGCTCGGCGCCCAGCCGGGCAGGCGAGACGTCCGGGCGACCCGCGGCATCCGTCTGCGCCGCATGCCGCCGACGGCGTGCATCTTCCGGCGCGTTCATCCGCCTGTTCAGCGCCTCGACATCTTCGGCGGGCGTGGTGGTACGGGTCATCATCCTCTCCTGGATCTGCTCGGGAGAGGAACGTCGCGCCAAAAAACCCGTTCCGGTCAGCTCAGACTGTTGCAGAAGCGCTGAATGCGCGTGCAGGCCTCCTCCAGGAGATCGGTCGAGGTGGCGTATGAGACGCGAAAATTCGGGCCGAGCCCGAACGCCGAGCCCTGCACCACCGCCACGCCTTCGGCGTCCAGGAGCTCGCTGACGAAATCCTCATCCGTCTCGATCGATTTTCCGGAAGGAGCCCGCTTGCCGATGGCGCCGGCGCAGGAAGGGTACACGTAGAACGCTCCCTCCGGCGACGGGCATTTGATGCCGTGCGCCTGGTTCAGCATGGAGACGACGAGATCGCGCCGCTCCTGAAAGACCTTTCGGCTCTTCGGGATGAAATCCTGCGGGCCGTTCAGGGCCTCCACCGACGCCCATTGCGCGATCGTGCAGGCGCCGGAGGTCTGCTGGCCCTGGATCATCGTCATCGCCTTGATGAGCGGCTCCGGCCCGGCCGCGTAGCCGATGCGCCAGCCGGTCATGGCATAGGCCTTCGACACGCCGTTCATGGTGAGCGTGCGCTCGCATAGGCGGGGCTCCACTTGCGCCACCGTGGCGAACGGCTCGTCGGTATAGAGCAGGTGCTCGTACATATCGTCGGTAAGAATCCAGACCTGCGGATGGCGGAGCAATACCTCAGCGAGCCCTTTCAGCTCGTCCGCCGAATAGCCGGCGCCGGTTGGGTTGGACGGCGAGTTGAAGACGAGCCACTTGGTGCGCTCGGTGATGGCCGCGTCAAGCGCTTCCGGCGTCAGCTTGAAGGCGGTTTCGATGGGGCACTCGACGAAGCGCGGTTCGCCGCCGTTGAGCACGACCATTTCCGGGTAGCTCACCCAATAGGGTGCCGGGATCAGCACCTGGTCGCCCGGATTGAGCGTCGCCACGAAGGCGTTATAGAGGATCTGCTTGCCGCCGGTGCCGACGATGACCTGCTCCGGCCTGTAGGAAAGCCCGTTCTCGCGACGGAATTTTTCGGCGATTGCCTTCCTGAGCGGCGCGATGCCCGCGACCGGCGGATATTTGGTCTCGCCGCGGCGGATCGCCTCGATCGCCGCTTCCTTGATGTTGTCCGGCGTGTCGAAGTCCGGCTCGCCGGCGCCGAGGCCGATGACGTCACGGCCGGCTTCTTTCAATTCGCGCGCCTTCTGGGTCACCGCGATCGTGGCGGACGGCTTGACCCTCGACAGGCCCTCGGCGAGGAAACTCATGGGATGCTCCGAAGGTGCCGCCATCATCGTCTCGCGGCGGCGGCGGACCCTATTGCCGGAACGCCGCCTTCGCAAGCGCGAAGGAGCGCTCGACTGAAGGAGAGTTGTCGATTGCGAGCCTTGGCTGCGTCGCGCGGGGGGCTCAAGCGCACTCGGCCTCTCGGTAAGCGCGCCGGGAGCCAAATACATCAGCTCCGTCAATCGAACTCCACAAGGATATTCGTTTGACGCCTACCTCGGCGGCTGGCGAGATCGTGCGCAGGCCAACGTTGCGCTCGACCAGACGACGCTCGCTTTGGCGCTGCGGCGGGCGGTGGAAAGGCTCGCCTGATGCTCACGCTCTATTCCCAACAGGCGTCCGGTAACGCCTACAAGGCGCGCCTGCTGATGGCGCAGCTCGGAATCCCATTCCGTATCGTCGAAATGAACACCTATGATGGCTCAACCCGGACGCCGGAATTTTTGGCCAAGAACCCGATCGGCAAGGTGCCGCTACTGGAGTTTCCGGACGGCCGCCGCCTCGCCGAATCCAACGCCATCCTTCTGCATCTGGCGGAGGGAACGGCCTATCTGCCGAGGGAAACCTTCGACCGCGCCAAGACCTATGAGTGGCTGTTCTTCGAGCAGTACAGCCACGAGCCGGCCATCGCGGTCCGCCGGTCGATCCTGACGGCGCCCGAGCGGGCGCACCTGCGCACCCCGGAACGGCTCGGCCCGCTGCTGGAGTCCGGCAATCGCGCCTTGGCCGTCATGGAGCGGCGGCTCTCCGGCGCCGAATGGCTCGTTGGAGAAAACTACTCGGTCGCCGACATCGCCCTCTACGCCTACACGCACAAGGCCGAGGAAGGAGGCTTCGATCTGACCCGCTACCCGGGGATCAACGCTTGGATCGAGCGCGTGGCGGCGCGGCCCGGCCATGTGCCGTTGGAATGGCGGCCGAATGCTTGACGCGGCTCAGTCGGCTGCCTCAACGTTGCAGCGCTAGGCTCCCCAGGCGATGTCCAGGATCTCGTAGCTCCGCGCGCCGCCAGGTGCCGTGACCTCGACGGTGTCGCCGACGCTCTTGCCGATCAGCGCGCGTGCGATCGGCGAGGAAATGGAGACGCGGCCTTCCTTCACGTCGGCTTCCACGTCGCCGACGATCCGATAGACCTTCTCCTCTTCGGTGTCCTCGTCGACGAGCTTCACCTGGGCCCCGAATTTCACCGTGTCGCCCGACAGTTTCGAGACGTCGATCACTTCGGCGCGAGACAGCTTGTCCTCGATCTCCGCGATGCGCCCTTCGTTGTGGCTCTGCTGCTCCTTGGCAGCGTGGTATTCGGCGTTCTCGGAGAGGTCGCCATGCGTGCGCGCGTCGGAAATCGCCTGGATGATGCGCGGGCGCTCCTCCGACATGCGGCGCTTCAGCTCAGCCTCGAGGGCGGCATGACCATTCGCGGTCATCGGCACCTTTTCCATCTCAACCTCCGTACCGGCCGGAACCCCCAGCCGGGCAATAGAAAATCAGGGCATTCCGCCGAAAACGGAGCACCCCGCGAAAATGTCAGGCGGCAGCGAAGTAGGATTGCAGCGGCCGGACTTCAAGCTGGCCGCCCAACAGCGCCTCGATGCCGAGAGCCGCCGCATTCGCACCCGCCAGGGTGGTGAAATACGGCACCTTATGCAACAGCGCTGCGCGCCTGAGCGAACGGCTGTCAGCCAGGGCCTGCGCACCTTCGGTGGTGTTGATGACCAGCTGGACGTCGCCGTTCTTAATAGCATCGACGATATGCGGCCTGCCTTCAAGCACCTTGTTGATCTTATCGCAGAGAACGCCTTCGCCGGCGAGGAAGCGCTGGGTGCCGGACGTTGCGATCACGCGGAAGCCAAGGCCCGCAAGGCGGCGTGCCGTCTCCACGATGCGGGGCTTGTCGGCATCGCGCACCGAGACGAACACGGTGCCCGAAATGGGCAGCGGCGAGCCGGCGCCGAACTGGCTCTTGGCGAAAGCTACGGGGAAGGCGCTGTCGAGCCCCATCACCTCGCCGGTCGAGCGCATCTCCGGGCCAAGGATTGTATCGACGCCGGGGAAGCGGGCGAAGGGGAACACGGCTTCCTTCACCGCGATATGGGCGAAGCTGGGCCGGCTTAGCCCGAAATCCCTGAGCGGCGCGCCGGCCATGATCTTGGCGGCAATCTTGGCGATTGGTATGCCGATAGTCTTCGCCACGAAGGGCACAGTGCGCGAAGCCCGCGGATTGACCTCCAGCACGTAGATGTCGCCGTCCTTGACGGCATATTGCACGTTCATCAGCCCGCCGACCCTGAGCGCCCTGGCGAGCGCGATCGTCTGCCGTTCGATCTCGGCGATAATCTCCGGCGACAGCGAATGCGGCGGCAGCGAGCAGGCGGAATCGCCGGAATGGATGCCGGCTTCCTCAATATGCTCCATGACGCCGCAGACGAAGACGTCGCTGCCGTCGGAGAGGGCATCGACGTCGACCTCGATCGCATCCGACAGGTACGAGTCAATCAGCACCGGCGACGTGCCGGAGACGATGACCGCCTCCTTCGTGTAGCGCTCCAGCTGGCCGGGATCGCGGACGATCTCCATAGCGCGGCCGCCGAGCACATAAGAGGGGCGCACCACTACGGGATAGCCGATCCGCTCGGCGACCACCCGCGCCTCATGGGCCGAATTCGCGATGCCGTTGTTTGGCTGGCGAAGCCCGAGCTCTTCCAAAAGCGTCTTGAACCGGTTGCGGTCCTCGGCGAGATCGATGGCGTCCGGCGATGTGCCGAGGATCGGCACGTTCGCCGCTTGCAGCGCGCCCGCCAGCTTGAGGGGCGTCTGGCCGCCGAACTGGACGATGACGCCGAGCAGCTCGCCGCGCGACTGCTCGACGCGCACGATCTCCAGCACGTCCTCCGCCGTCAGCGGCTCGAAATAAAGCCGGTCGGAGGTGTCGTAATCGGTGGAGACGGTCTCCGGGTTGCAATTCACCATGATCGATTCGACGCCGGCTTCCTCGAGCGCGAAGGCGGCGTGGCAGCAGCAATAATCGAACTCGATACCCTGACCGATGCGGTTCGGGCCGCCGCCGAGGATGATCACCTTCCGGCGCTCCGAAGGCTGCGCTTCGTCTTGCGGAGCGCCGGCGAACGGCGCCTCGTAGGTAGAATACATATAGGCGGTAGGCGCGGCGAATTCGGCCGCGCAGGTGTCGACGCGCTTGAACACCGGGTGCACGCCAAGTTTTTCCCGGAGCGCCCGCACGTCGGCCTCGCTCCGCGCCGACAGCGTGGCGAGGCGCGCGTCCGAGAAGCCCAGCGACTTGATCTGCCGGAGGAGTTTTGGGCTCTCCGGCAGCCCATGCTCTTTAATGCGGGCCTCCCAGTGGACGATTTTCTGGATTTCTCTCAGGAACCATGGGTCGATGGTACAGGATTCGTGCACCAGCTCCGTGCCGAAGCCGAGGCGAAGCGCCTGCGCCACCTTAAGCAGACGGTCGGGGCGGGGCACGCCAAGGGCGGCGCGGACGGCATTTGTGTCGTCGTCCAGCCCAAGCCCAGGGATGTCGACCTCGTCCAGCCCGGTAAGGTCGGTTTCCAGCCCCCGCAACGCTTTCTGCAACGATTCCGCGAATGTACGACCGATTGCCATCACCTCGCCGACCGACTTCATCGACGTGGTCAGCACCGGATCGGCGCCGGGGAATTTTTCGAATGCGAAGCGCGGGATCTTCGTAACCACATAATCGAGGGTCGGCTCAAAGGCCGCGGGCATCGCGCCGTGCGTGATGTCGTTCTCCAGTTCGTCGAGCGTGTAGCCGACGGCCAAGCGCGCGGCGACCTTGGCGATCGGAAAACCGGTCGCCTTTGAGGCGAGCGCGGACGAGCGCGACACGCGCGGGTTCATCTCGATCACCACCATCCGCCCGTCCTGCGGGTTGATGGCGAACTGCACGTTGGAGCCGCCGGTTTCGACGCCGATCTCGCGTAAGACCGCGATGGAGGCGTCGCGCATCGCTTGATATTCTTTGTCGGTCAGGGTCAGCGCCGGCGCAACCGTAATGGAATCGCCGGTATGAACCCCCATCGGATCAACGTTCTCGATGGAACAGACGATGATGCAGTTGTCGTCCCTGTCGCGGACGACCTCCATCTCGAATTCCTTCCAGCCCAGCACCGATTCTTCGATCAGCACTTCGGTGGTTGGCGATGCGTCCAGCCCACGTTCGACGATCTCCAGGAACTCGTCGCGGTTATAGGCAATTCCGCCGCCCGTGCCCGCCAGCGTGAAGGACGGACGGATGATCGCCGGCAATCCGATCTCGTGAAGCGCCTGCAACGCCTCGACCAGCCCCTTCTCGATGTAGCGCTTCTTGCGGTCGTTCTCGCCGGCGAGCCATGTAACTTTGAATTGATCGCGCAGCTTCTGGGCCTCTGCCGCCCGCAAGTCGAGCGCCCTGATCCCTTCGATCTCCGCCGCTTCGGCGGCGCGATCGGCCTTCTTGAGGTCGGAGGCGTTAGCCAGCCGCGATTTCGGAGTTTCCAGTCCGATTCTTTGCATCGCCTCGCGGAAAAGCTGGCGGTCTTCCGCCTTATCTATCGCAGCCGCCCTGGCGCCGATCATCTCCACGGCATGCTTCTCCAGTACGCCCATCTTGTTGAGCGACAGCGCGCAATTCAGCGCCGTCTGGCCCCCCATCGTCGGCAGCAGTGCGAAGCCGCCGGGCAGAACGAGCCGCTCCTTCTCGATAATTTTTGCGACGATCTCCGGTGTGATCGGCTCGATATAGGTCGCGTCGGCAAGCTCTGGATCGGTCATGATCGTCGCCGGGTTCGAATTGACCAGGACGATCCGATAACCTTCCGCTTTTAGTGCCTTGCAGGCCTGCGTGCCGGAATAATCGAACTCGCAGGCTTGGCCGATGACGATCGGCCCCGCACCGATGATCAGGATTGAGGATATGTCGGTGCGTCTGGGCATTTTGGCACGTGGGGAGAGCCCAAGGCGAAGGCCTTGCAGTCGGGAATGCGGGTCGGACGGAAGTGTGGGCGCTTATAGAGGAAACGTTAGTGAGCGCAAGCCGGGGGCGTCCAATTGAACGAGGCAAACCCAGCGTGGGCCCGCTCCGCAGGAAACTAGACGGAGCGGGTGTAATCGGCCGCGGGTGCCAACAGGGGGACATCATTTTCCTTTCGCCAGGATTGCCTGAGGCGCCAGGCTATCCCCGCTGGTGCGAGGACGACCAGCGCGACGCGGGCCGCGGCATCCGCATCACCGGCGGCGGCATCTCCTCGTCGATCGACGAGTCGCTGCACATGGTGCAGCGGATCTTCGAAGATTACCGGCGATCCTGACAAGGCGGTGGAAGCCTTCCGCGCCATCCAGCTGGCCATTCAGTACCATCCGGGCCCGCCGAATACGCCGCCGCCGGGCGGCGATCCCGACAATGTCAATCCGAAGCTGCTGGAGGCTATGAGGCGCAACATGAGCGGGTTTAAACAAGCCGTGTGCGAGGCCGTTCGCGCGCGGATCGACGCTTCGGCCTGAGGCCGCGACTCCATCTCCGCTCACCGGAAGGCAAGCCAGCTGCGGCGCTCGGGCAGGTATTCCTCCGCGAGCGTCGTCACCTGGGCGTCGCGCGCGGCGCCGCTCGGACCGCCGAAGACGATCACGATTATGCGCCGGCCGTCGCGCCGCACCGACGCGGCGAGGTTGTAGCCGGAGGCGCGGATATAGCCGGTCTTGAGGCCGTCGAGGCCGGGCAGCTTGCCCAGCAGCTTGTTGGTGCTCTGATAGGTGTGGCCCCGATAGGTGAAAGTCCGCTGCGAGAAAACCGCATAGCGGCTGGGGAACCGCCGCTGCAGAGCGCGAGCGAGAGTCGCCATGTCGCGTGCCGTCGTGATCTGCGCCGGATCCGGCAGGCCGGAGGCGTTGCGGAACACGGTGTCCTGCATGCCGAGCGCCCGCGCGGTTCGCGTCATGCGCTGCGCGAAGGCCGCTTCGGAACCGGCAATATTCTCCGCAACGGCGAGGGCGACGTCGTTGCCGGACTTGACCGCGATGGCCGGGATCGCGTCGGCAACTCTTATGGTCGACCCCGCCTTCAGGCCGAGCTTCGAAGGCGGCTGGCTGGCCGCCTTGGGCGATACGACGAGCTCCGAGCCGAGCCCCAGACGGCCGCTGTCGATCTCCTCGAAGAGGATGTAGAGCGTCATCATCTTGGCCAGCGACGCCGGATGGCGGAGCTGATCGGCGTTCGCCGCGTGCAGCACCCTGCCGCTCTCCGCCTCGACGACGATGGCCGCATAGCGCGGATCCGCAACAATTGCCGTGGAGGCATAGGCATGGCCGGGCTGCGAGATGTTCGAGCGGTCGGCCGGGCCGGACTGGCAGCCGGCGAGCAGAAGGGCGGCGGCAAGGAAAACAATTCTTGAAAGCAATTGAGCCTCTCGGAAAAACGCGCGGAGGGTAGCGTCCGAAGACCAGGATGCAAGTGGCACGGCGATTTCGCGCATGACCCGTAGCCGGGCTTCCTCTACAAGGCCGCTCCAGGGGATCATGACACTAGGATACAGGCATGCGGCGGGCGGCATTTCTTCCGGTATTTTTCCTTGCCGCGATAGCCGCGCGGGGCGCATTCGCGCAGACCTGCGAGGAGGAAGTCGGTCCCGATCTCGCGGCCATCTATGTGGAGCAGTGCCTGGACGTCTCCCCTGCGACACACCCGCCGTGCAACGTGGAGAACAGCTGCGAACTCATCCAGGACGAGCTGGCCCGCGGCTGTGCGCTGCTGGCCAGCAACTCGCCCGAGCTCGTTCCGGACTATTGCGCCGAATACCTGGAGAGCGAATAGAAGCGGCCGCAGGGAGGGGCGGGCACTTGCCCTCACGCAGGCCGGACGGGAAACTCCGGCGCCCTCGTTGACCGGCTGAACCGCATGGCTCTCCCCGAGATCGTCCTTGTCATCGCCGCTCTGCTGGCGATCGTCAGCCTCGCCGATCCGCTCGCCGAGCGCCTGCATGTTCCCTCGGCGGTGATCCTCGCCGTCATCGGCCTGGTCATCGGCACCGCGTCGGCGCTGCTAGAGGGCTCGACGGGTCCCGTGATGGGCGCCTGGGCGGAGATCATCGAACAGCTGCCGATCGGTTCGCAGGTGTTCCTGTTCATCTTCCTGCCGGCGCTGCTGTTCCAGGGGGCGCTCAACGTCGACGCCCGCGACATGGCGCAGGATGCCGTGCCGATCCTCACGATGGCGGTGGTGGCGGTGCTGGTTTCCACGCTCGCCATAGGCGCCGTGCTGTGGCCGGTCTCCGGCGTGCCGCTGATCGCCTGCCTACTCCTCGGCGCCATCGTGGCGACCACGGACCCCAGCGCGGTCATCGCCATCTTTCGCGATCTCGGCGCGCCGCAGCGCCTGACGCGCCTGGTGGAGGGCGAGAGCCTTCTCAACGATGCCGTGGCCATCACCCTGTTCGTCATCCTGCTCGGCCTCGCCACCGCTGCCGAGGACGTCGACTGGGGTCGGGCGGCGGCGGAGCTGTTCTTCGTGCCGCTCGGTGGCGCTCTGATCGGCCTGGCCGCCGGGCGGCTCGTCTGCGCGCTATTCAGCTTCGGCGGCGACAATCGGCTCGTCCAGGTCTCGCTGACTTTGGCGCTGCCCTACATGGTGTTCATCGCCGCCGAGCGCCTGCACCTGTCGGGCCCGATCGCCGTGGTGGCGGCGGGGCTGATCCTCTCCGGCTACGGGCCGGCGCGGATCTCCCCGTCAGCGTGGCGCTACCTGAAGGAGGTGTGGGACCAGCTCGCCTACTGGGCGAGCTCGCTCGTCTTCGTCCTGGCGGCGATCCTCATGCCGCGCCTCCTCGTCGGCTTCACCCTCCACGATGCGCTGCTCCTGACAGCGCTTATCGTGACGGCGCTCGCCGCCCGCGCTGCGATCCTCTTTGCCTTCATGCCGATGCTTGCCGCGCTGAAGCTGTCGCCGCCGATTTCCGCGGCCTACCGAAGCGTGATGCTGTGGGGCGGCCTGCGCGGCGCCGCGACGCTGGCGCTGGCGCTGGCGGTCACCGAGCATGGGGGCGTGGACGAGGAAACGAAACGCTTTGTCGGCGTGCTCGCCACCTCGTTCGTGCTGTTCACGCTGCTCGTCCAGGGGACGACGCTCAGGCCGCTGATGCGGCTCCTCGGCCTCGATCGCCTCAGCCCGGTCGATGCATCGCTTCGCGAGCAGGCGCTGGCGTGGTCGCATAACGAGGTGCGGCAGGCGATCGAAGCGACGGCCCACAATTATGCGCTGTCGCCCGACCTCGCCGCCGAGGTGGCCGCCGGGTATCGAGCCGGCGATGAAGGCGAGGCGCGCGGCGCGACGGAATCGGCGGCGATCCGCGAGGAGGAACGGGTGGCGCTCGGCATGGCGGCGCTCGCGGCGCGGGAGACGGATTTTATCCTCGAACACCTGGAGCAGCGCACCATTTCGCCTGGGCTGGTCGGCGCGCTGCTTGTGCGCGCCCGGTCGCTGCTTGACGCCGCCCGCCACGACGGCCCACGCGGCTACCAGGCGCAGGCGGCGGCGGCGCTCGCCTTCACCCGAAAGGTCCGGCTCGCCAATGCGCTGCACAAGCGGCTCGGCTTCAGCCTGTTCCTTGAGCGCGAGCTCGCCGCCCGCTTCGAGATGCTGATCGTCAACCGCATCGTCCTGCATGCGCTCCTCGATTTCGCCGAGACGAAGCTGCCGGCCCTCCTCGGCGGGGCGGTCGGCGAGGCGGCGAGGGCGGTGCTGATCGACCGGCGCGAGGCGACGATGCGCTCGCTCGACGCGCTCCGCCTGCAATATCCCGACTATGCCGACGAGCTCGGCCGCAGGTTCCTGCGGATGGCGGCGCTTCGGCGCGAGCGCGAAGGCTACGACCGCCTCGCCGAGGAGGGGCTGATCGGCCCGGAAGTGCGCCGCGCGCTGCACAAGGAGCTTGCCGACCGCGCCCGGGCCGAGCGGCGTCCGCGCCTCGACATGAAGCTCAACACGCGCGCGCTGATCGAGCGCGTGCCGCTCTTCGAGGGCTTTTCCGCCCCCGAGATCGACGACCTCTGCCGGCTGATGCGGCCGGCCTTCGCCATTCCCGGCCAGCGGCTGATCGTCAAGGGCGAGCGCGGCGACGCCGCCTGGTTCATCGCCTCCGGCGCCGTCGAGGTCGACGTCGGCCACGCAAAGATCCGGCTCGGGCGCGGCGATTTCTTCGGCGAGCTGGCGCTCCTGACGGGAAACCCGCGGCAGGCGCATGTCGACGCCATCGCCTATTCCGATCTTCTGGTCCTTTACGCCCGCGATTTCGCAAGGTTTTTGGAGCGCCACCCGGGCATCCGCGCGACGATCGAAGCGGTGGCGGCGGAACGGCTGAGGGGGAGCGGCTAGGGGAGCAAGCAGCGCAATGAAGGCGTCGCGCACGCAGCGTAATTCGGCTTTTCACGATTCAAGTTCTACGTCACTAGGAACACGGCAATAGTCATCCTCCCGTTATCCGGTCACTAATACACCGTGAACGGGCGTATACTTTAGACACACATATCGCTTAAACCTCAGCAAAGGCGAGTGGAAATTGGTGTCGAGTGTGCTGCTTTTCGACGGCAGTTGATCCCAGCTCCAGCTGGCTTTTCTTGCATGAAAAAACTCACCCAACTTACGCCGCAACAACTCTGCAGATCGCTAGAGACCGCTAGAATTCGAGCCAGAGCGTCTGGGACCGCGTCGAGAAGACATCTGCCGCGAACGGGCCGATCTACGATACCAGCCGAGGGAGGTGAAACGCACACGCTCGAAGCCGTTCCAACCGCATCTTCATTCTGCCAGCGCGCGACAAACCGGAGGCGAAGAAGCGCGGTCAACGGCAACGACTTTCCAAACGTGAGTGGACCCCGATACGTCCGCGAAGGAAAAATTATAAGCTGTTTCTTATTATGCATCATTCTCTCAATAAGAAAAATCTTATGGACACACTCGCCTGCTATAAGATATATCTTATGTATGGTCACGCCCTCGCAGCAGCTGGACAAGCGTTTTAGTGAACTTCGCCCCTTGGCGGATTTCAGGCGCCCTGCGCGCGGCTGGATCAAAGCCGTTCGTGAGGCGCTCGGCATGACCACGGGACAGCTGGGCCGTCGTCTAGGGGTGCGTCAGCCTCGCATCGTTGAACTCGAACGCGGTGAGGCCACCGGCAACATCACGGTGCAAAGCCTGGAGCGGGCCGCCGAAGCCCTGGGCTGCCGCCTGGTCTACGCTCTTGTGCCGATAAAGCCCCTGACGCAGACCCTCCAGGAGCGGGCATTCCTTATGGCCGAACGGCAGCTTGCCTCCGTCGATCAGACCATGCGCCTCGAGGCTCAAGGAGTGACCGATAAGGACCGCGAGAAAGAGAACCGCGAACGTTTGGTCGAAAAGCTGCTTCGCCAGCCGGCGAGGCTCTGGGATGAGGCGTGAGCGGAACTCCACGAGGAGCCGGAGAACGCGACGGCTCTCGCCCCCGAAGAACGAGACGGTCTGATCCCGTCGCATGTCACCCTTCGGCGGGAGCTCAATGAGCTGGAGCAGCAAAACATCCTTGAGGCGGCGAGCTGGGCCCTTTCCCGCCGCCGCGACCCGGTCGATGAAGGATTTGGACGCCGACTACATCGGCGCATGTTCGGCCAGGTCTGGGTCTGGGCAGGCACCTATCGCACCTCCAACACGAATATCGGTGTCAACCGCTCAGAGATCCGGATCCGCCTCTACGAGCTGCTCGACAATGTGCGCTACTGGGTCGAGCACGATACCTTTCCGGCGGATGAGATCGCGATTCGCTTTCATCACGGCTTGGTCGCCGTTCACCCGTTTCCAAACGGCAACGGCCGGTGGTCCCGCCTGATGGCGGATTTGCTGGCCATTCGTATAGGCCAGCCGCCATTTACCTGGGGGCGCAGCACATTGCGGGGGCCGGACCAAACCCGGCAGGCCTACATTGCAGCGCTTAAAGCCGCCGACAATCACGATTTTTCGAAATTGATCGCGTTCGCCCGGTCGTAAGCCATGGCCGCCGTCAACCAACGTTCGCTCCGCGTCTGCCGACCATCGCGTCCAACTCGCCGGCGACGTGCATTTGCAGCACCGATTAACCCTTCCTTCACGCTCCCGATGCAAACTCGCTCCTTGACGCAGCGAGCACAGGTCGCCGCGCGTCGCCAGAAGGCCGCCGCAGCACTCCTCCCGCTGCGGCGGCTTCATTTTCAGGACGCGCACGCCCCGTACACCGCGGGGCGGTTGCCGCCTGGCCGATCTGCTTCTCCCGCGAAAGCCTGAAGACCAGGTAGATAAGCCACGGGGAGGGCGGCGGCGATGCCGATGGCTTCCGAGGCTTTGCGCACGCGTTGAGTACTCCCGTGATCCTGTTCGCGGCGGTCCCGTCCGGCCAGCACGACACACCCCCCTCGATCGGTAAGGCGACGGCAGCGACGCGAAGTGGCGACTTGCGCTCGCGGCGGTCACCTCTATGTGGGGTGGCGAATTTTCAGATGACAGATTAACAGTTGCGCGTTATCCTGCGGGCGCACAGGCATTTTGCCGGCACAGGCGAGGCTGTATCGTCCTTTCGGAAGCGGCAGTTTTGAGACTAGGGGGAGGGCAAATCTCTAACGGGAGCTTCCGTTGCGGAACTGCCGCCGCATTGCAGCAGCAAAGAAGCCGCGGGAGCGAGTTGCGTTCCCTGTGTAAAATGGCAGAAGTCCTCGGCGAGTAGGGGCTTATTGCCAACCAGATGGGGAGCGCCGCAGTTTCGTTTGCAAAGTATCTGATTTGTTACTAATAGGGCGGCAACGAGAGCCGGAAACGGCAGAGTTCAGCTAAACGACCCGAGCCAGCGAGGAGACAATGGCCGACAGCATGGAACAGAACAACCTCATCGAGCTGACCGCGGAGATCGTCGCCGCTTATGTCAGCAACAACGACGTCGAGTCTGGCGACCTTGCCGGGCTGATCGGCGAAGTCCACGCGGCGCTGAACCGCACTTCGAGCGGGCCGGCCGAGCCCGAGCCTGAGCCGCTAAAGCCGGCCGTCTCGCTTCGCAAGTCGGTCACACCGGACTACATCGTGTGTCTCGAAGACGGCAAGAAATTCAAGTCGCTGAAGCGGCATCTGCGCACTCGTTACGACCTGACACCGGAGCAATACCGCGAAAAATGGGGCCTGCCGAAGGATTATCCGATGGTGGCGCCCAACTACGCGCAGGCGCGCTCGAACCTGGCCAGGGAAATGGGCCTGGGCCAGAAACGCGGCCGCGGCTGATTCTCACGGCCGGCCGGGCGCGTGGGATCGCCCGGCCCGCATCGCCGCCAGTCGCGCCAATTCGGCCACAAAGGCCTGGCGAAGGGCAATGTGGCGGTTGAGGTCGTAGGTCCAATGACCCGAGCGCGCCCGCTTGCGCTCGGCCCTTAACGCCCGCTCCAGCCGGCCGACGATGCCGGTGACGGTCTCGGCGTCGTCGACAAGCTCGGCGAACGGGTCGAGGCGGATCAAAGCGGGCAGGTCGCGCGTCCTGTCGTAGGCCCCGGCGCCGGCTTTGACGGTCCACGAAATCGCATGGCGCGCCAGCCGGTCGCAAGCCGCCCTTCGCCTTTGCACGCCGAGTTTGCCGCGTCTGTCGTTCGCCAATTCCTGCATTGGAGGCCTCCGTGTTGGAGGGCCATGGTCGCCGCACGCGGGACGGACGAGGATTATTTATTTTGCGGTCCTCATCGCCGGAGCGGGTTTTTTCAAAAAAGTTATCCTCGTCCCTTGCCGGTTGAGTTATAGGAAGTCAGTCCTACAACTGCCGGAGGCGGCAATGACGTTGCAGACAACCCACGCCGGGACGGCCCGGCTTGATCACTGCGACAGGCTGGCGTGCGACAGCGCCTGCCGGTTCGTCGAGGCGCTGGTCGGCGTGGCGTTCGGCGTCGAGCTCGCCGACATGCGCCGGCGGAGCCGCGGCCGGGCGCCGGCGGCCTTCGCCCGGCAGACGGCGATGTACCTGGCGCATGTGCATCTCGGCCTCAGCCTGGAGCGCGTGGGCGAGCATTTCCGCCGTCACCGGACGACGGTCGCCCACGCCTGCAGGCACGTCGAGAACAGCCGCGACACGTCGCGCCTCGAGCCTGTCCTCGCCTATCTCGAGGCGGTGCTGCAATGCTGGCGGCGGAGCCTCGCCGAAGTGGGGCGGACGCCATGACCCGCCGTTCGCATGGGGAGGCGATGCGGCTCCTGGAGCAGCTGCGCGCCGACCCGGCCGCGCGGCTCGTCGCGACGGAAGACGGCCACGCGCTGGCGACGCGGAGCGGCCGCAGGAAAAGCCGCGTGCCGGCCGAGGCGGTGCGGCTCCTCGCGGCAAGCGGGTTGCTGCAGGAGACGGAGCCCGGGACGTTCCTCGCCGGGACGGTGGCGGAAGCCTGGCTGAAGCGGCAGGCAAACCCCGATCTGGCCTTCCGCGTCCAGCATAACGACATCGCGGCGAGCTCGCTTCGCGACGGGTCGCCCGTGCTGAAGAATTTGCAGGAGAGCCCAGTCGCGGCGCTGGCGCGGCCCAGCGGCGGGCGCCAGCCGTGGCTGCCGCCGCACGCCGTCGCCGCTGCGGAGCGGCTCCGGCGCGACTTCGAGATCGGTCAGCTGCAGCCGCGCGTCACCGCCAATTGGTCGGCGAGCGTGGCGACGGGCAGGCGGTCGGGCGACGGCGCCGGCCTCAGAGACCTCACCGACATGGCGGTGGCCGCGCGGCTCCGCTTCGATCGCGCCATGCAGGCCGTCGGGCCGGAGTTTTCCGGAATCCTTGCCGATGTCTGCTGCTTCCTGAAGGGGCTGGAGACAGTGGAGCGCGAGCGGCAATGGCCGGCGCGTTCGGCGAAACTGGTGCTCCGGCTGGCGCTCGAAAACCTCGCCCGGCACTACGGGCTGGCGGCCGAGGCGGCCGGCAGGGCGGCGGGCCGCGTGCGCCATTGGGGCGCCGAAGACTACCGGCCGGAGATCAAGTGACCAAGCGGTCAGGCGGGATGGGCCGCGAGCGCAGCCTCGGCGTCGGAGCGGATGCGCGCGACCATGGAGGAGAGGCCGTTCGAGCGCTGCGACGTCAGGTGGTCGCGGAGGCCGAGGCGGCGGAAAACCGCCTCCGGGTCGGTGGCGACGATCTCGCGCGCCGGTCGGCCGGAATAGAGCGCGATCAGGATAGCGATCAGGCCGCGCACGATATGGGCGTCGCTGTCGCCGCGGAAGCGCAGCACCGGCTCGCCGTTGCGGAGCACCTCGCTGACGAACCAGACCTGGCTGGCGCAGCCGCGCACCTTGTTGGCGTCGCTGTGCTCGGCGTCGGCGAGCGGCGGCAGGCTCTTGCCGAGCTCGATGACATAGCGATAGCGGTCCTCCCAGTCGTCCAGGAAGGCGAAATCCTCAATCAGCCCGTCGATCTCTGCTGCGCGCATGGTTTAGCCATAGCACAAATGGCGCCGCCAAAGGCTGCCGGCAAGGCGTGGCAGTGGACTGGATTACGGGCGGGCGTCGGCGAGGGACCAGGCGGGCTGGAGATCTTCGGCCTTCAGCGTGCCGCGGTCGGGCGCCTGGCCGACGGCGATGCCGGCGGCGACAATGCCCGCCCCGGTCTCCAGCTTTTGAGACAACAGCGTCAGGGCCTTGCGGCTCGTCGCGCACGCCTCGGGGTTGCGCTCGCACACGCCCGTCAGGTCCTGTATCAGCACGCGCGCCGAATAGGCCGTATGGAGCACGCTCACCCGCGGCGCCGGCTCGCTTCCTGACGGCGGCAGCAGCAACAATAGTGTCGTTAGCCAGAAGAGCGAACGCAAAACAAACATCGCCTTACCCTGTCTCCATTCGGAGTTGGCTTATTGAAACACATGACCTAAAAAAACAGGTTCTCATGGCGGCCGGTATTTTCGATGATTTTTGCAAACGATATTAACGACTTGTAAGCAGGAGAGGTCCGCAGACTGGGAAAGCTTCCCTTAACCCTGACAGCATCTTTCCGGCCAGGAAAGCTGCGGATGCGACCGCAGAAGGCGCATGCTTCAGCCTTCCTTAAAAACGGCTCCGGAATGTGCCAGGCGAGATTAACGCCGAGCAAAGGCTGGCGCCGGAATGGCCTCGATCGCCGGAGATATGGGACGGGAGTTCTTGTCCGCCAAGTTGCACCGCCTGTTGCCCGATTTGGCGGAGGCGCGGCGAAGCGGCAGGAGCGCCCGGGGCAGCCTGCCGGCCGAACTCCTCACCGCACGCGCCCTTGCGGGCGCCGGCCTCACTGCGCTGGCGCTTCTTCCCATCCTGATGCTCGCCTCATTGGCCCTGCAGGCGCCGCTCGCCGGACCGGCTGCGATCGCACTCGGCTATCTGGCAGTGGCGCAGGCCATCGCCGTTCGCCGGCCGCGGCGCGCCGCTGCGCTCAGCATCGCGGTGCTGTCAGGCTTCGTTGCCTGGACCCTGCTCTTCTTGCTGGTCGGGGAGGGGCCGCTCACCTGGGGCGGGCTGATCGCCGTGTCGCTCGCGCCGCTGTTCGCCGCCGCGCCCGCTTTGGCGCGTCGCCTGGCCGCGCAAAAAGCCGATCCGGGCCAGGAGGCGACGCTGGCCCATATCGCCTGTCTTGACAGGTTTGCCCCCTCCGAGGCCGTGCTCTTCCTCGACGCAAACGGGGCCTTGTTGGCGGGCACCCAGGCCGGGCTCAGCAGCCTCGGTCTGTCTGCAGACGCGATCGGCACGGACGTGACCCGGCGATTCCAGCTGCTCGACCGCGCCATGCTCGTTGCGGCGATAGAGCGCTGCCGGAACAGCGAGGAGCCGGTGGAAATGGCGCTGCGGCTCGGCGGAGACGGATGTGCGGAACGCGTGATCGCGGCAAGTCTCGCCTCGGCCTCGCCTCGGCGGCTTTCGATGCGCATCCACCAGATTGCCGCGATGGAAACGGAAGCCCCACCGAAGCCGCCCGGACAAGATGCCGCCAGCGTTGAAGTAACGCGCGCTTCGGCAGATCCGGGCTGCGATGTCGGCGAGGCGATTGCCTTCGCGGTGCGACATTCACAAGCAAAGGCGCGCGCCAAGCGGATCCGGATCAGCTGCGAGAACCAGGCGGAGGTGACGGCCGCCGCGGACCGCCGCGTCAGCCGCGCAATCCTCACCAGCCTGCTGGAGAATGCGATCGACTGCAGCGGCCCCGGCGCGAGCATGACTATCGCGGCACGCGCGACGAAAGGGGCGGCCCTGGTGCGCATCTCATTCACCGCGGATCCGGCCGATGCCGCAATGGCAGAACGGCTGCAGCGATCGCTCGATCAAACCACATTGCCAGAGACGGTGGATCAGTTGGGTGGGTCGCTGCTTGTCGAGGCCGAGCGCGCCACCGCAATGGCTGGATTGAGGCTGGCCCTACCGGCAGCGCCGACGCCAGGACGGATACAAGCCGCGAGCAAGGAGGATTGACAGTGCGGGTGAAGCGGATCCTGGCGCGGGCGCTACGGCCGACAGCACTGATCAGCGGCGGCTTCCTGGCGATCACCGCTGCTATCGTCGCCAACGCCGCGTTCCTGCAGTCCGAGCGCCATCCGGCTCCGCTGTTCGACACACAAGGCGCGCCCGAACTGCCGCCTGCGGCGCGGCTGGATGCTCGCGTCGAGGCCATCCAGGCGGCGCTGCGGGACGTCGGCTATTATTCAGGCCCAGTGGACGGCATCGCCGGCGAACAGACCAAAGCCGCTATTGCCGCCTATGAGCGAAAGCTCGGCTGGGCGCCGACCGGAGCGGCAAGCCGCGATCTGCTCGCCGCGATCAAGGCAGACGCCTCGGCACTGCCTGCTTCGCCGGACGCGACCGCTACGGGCTCTATAACAACCCCGGCCGCGGCCCCGGACAAGAATGTAGCGGCCGTGCAGGACGCGCTGGCGAAAGCGGCCTACGGGCCGCTCAGGGCCGACGGCGTGTTCGGCCGGCAGACGCGCGATGCCATCGCGCGGTTCCAGCAGGACCACGGCCTGCCGATCACCGGCGAGATCAGCGACGCTCTGATCGTTGAACTCAGGGCGGCCGGCGCGCTCGACGACGAGTGAGCAGCCTGCGGCTCCGCACGGACTTCTGGGTTGCGGCGCTCCGCCGCCGAGCCGAGGCGGCCGGCGCCTATGTCTCCATCGCCAGGAAAGGCGCGGACGAGGCCGGCGCGGTGTTCGTCGTCATCGACCGCCTGGACGGGAGCTTCGACCTTTACGGCCCGGCCCCGCAAAGCGTCTTCGCAGAGGAGCGGCCTTCGGACCGGCTCTTCATGCTGTTGGCCGAAGCTACGTCCGAGGAAGCCGTGCGCACCCGGATGGCGAGCGAATTCCGCTTCGACCCGGATCTCTGGCAGATCGACATCGAGGACCGAATCGGGCGGGCCTTCGTGGAAATCGTTGCCAGCCCGTATTGATCGGTTCACCCGCTGTTAACCTTGCTGCGTCCAGATCAGCGTCGAAGCTTCGAATGCGGAAGCGAACGCCATGGCGAAGATCCTGGAATTTGCGCGGCTGGACCCTGACCGGCGACGGAGAACGCCCGACCGTTCGGGCGAAATCGTAATCTTTCCCGGCGTGCGCGTGGAATATCACGACGTGCCGCCGCATCCTGCCGGAAGCGGCGGTTCGCGCGGCGGCCGGCGGCGAAGCGCGGCAAAGCGTGCGCTCACCGCCTGAGGCGAGAACTATCCCTCCAGAGGAGCGGGGACACACTCCGCCGCAGCAAGGATCCGGCGCGCCTCGGCCCGCGCCGCCGACGTCGGGGCAAACAGCCTGAGCAACGCGACGAGATCGTTCGTTTTTGCTTCCACCACTACCGTCTGATCGTCTGCCGCCGGCGCGGCGGCCTGCCGAAACTCGGCGTTCTGGGCCGGGCTGACGACGAGCATGTCGAGCCGCCCCTCGACGGCTGTCCTATCGTTCAGGCTGAAAATCACCGTGCCCTTCGGATCGTAAAGCGCGAGCGACCAGAAGCGTTCGCGCGCGGCAACGGTGAGCGCCGCGGGTGCCTCGCCGAGCCTCAGCCTGCAGGCGCCATTGATGAACAGCGGATCGAGACCGGCGACGTTCGCTGCGCCTGGGCCGACGACGCCGAGCTCGGCGAACCGCGCTTCGCCGGCAAGCGGGGCCAGACGCGACCAACCATCGTGGCGCGCCAGCAGCGGCACAAGCAAGATGGTGCAGATATGGATCGCCCCCGCGAGGAACAGCGTTCCGAGCAGAAACGCGGCGATGCCGCCGAACGGCAGGCGGAATCGGTAGACCGCGCGGGAGGCCATTTCAGCGCTCATGCGCAGCGTTCCCGCACGATCAGCGGCATGGCCAGCTCGGTCAGGCCCGTAGCCGTCCGCGCGGTCGTGTCGTAAAGCCTGACGATAACGCGGAAACGTTCGGCCGCGTCGGGCGAAATCCAGTTGCCCGCCTGCGGGTTTCTGGAGAGGACGATCTCGAAGGCACCATCGGGCCCGCGCAGCAGCACGTCGCTGCCGAGCGCGGCCACCTCGTCACGCTCGGTGACGACCCGACCCTGGGCATTCTCCAGCGTCAGCGTCCAGAGTCGGGCAGGCGGCGTCTGCCCGACGATCCTGTAGTCGCAGCGCGCCGTCAGCGCCCGGCCGGCATCGTCAGTCTGGGCGAGCAAAGTGAGCCCCTCGCCCGAGCCGAGCGGAATCTCGCCGGTGCGCGCCAAGCGGGCTCGCGAGTATGGATCGACGTCTTCGGTGCCGGCATTTGGCCAAGCCTGCCAGGGGCCGAGCGTGATCGCGTCGATGGGCGAGGGAGAGCGCACGGCAAGCCAGGCGCTCCATAGGCCGAGGCCGAGCGATATGCCCACCCCGACGAACAGGACGAGGATCGCACGCACGAAAGCTAGGGCGCCGCCGTACGGTTGAAGCCGAGCGCCGCCTGGCGGACGGGCGGCGCTTCCGTGGCGGTGCGGAAGCGCTCTTCCAGCCGGCCGAGCGCATTTGCGGTCTCCGGCGCCAGCCGGCCCGACGGCCCTGGATTGATCAGCTCACGGCCGCCATCGGCGGTGGCGACGAGATCGCCCTCGGCTGGCTCCGGCGGCGGCAGGCCGGGCAGCGGCTTCACCTCTTCATAGGCCATGGCGACACGCATGTATTTCTGCCAGGTCTCGGCCGGCAGGATGCCGCCGGTCAGCCGCTTGGTCATGGCGAAATCGTCGTTGCCGAGCCAGACGGCGGTGGTGAAATTGCCGGTGAAGCCGACGAACCAGGCATCGCGGTAGGAATTGGTCGTGCCGGTCTTGCCGGCGACGTTAACCCCAGGGATACGGGCGCGCCGGGCGGTGCCGTGCTCCACGACGCTGTGCAGCATGTCGATCATGCCGACCACCGTCTCGTCGCTCAGCACGCGCTCGCGGGGTGGCGCCGACGCGGCGGTGTCATAGACGACCTCGCCGGTCGGCGTCCGCACTTCGACGATGCCGCGCGGATTGGCGCGATAGCCGCCATTCGGGAACGCCGAATAGGCCGTTGCCTGGTCAAGCACCGTCAGCTCCGAGGTGCCGAGCGACAGCGAGCGCGTCACGATGAGCGGTGAGCGGACGCCGAGCCGTGCCGCCATGTCGGCGATCGGCTGGCGGCCGAACTCGATGGAGAGTCGCACCGCGACCGTGTTAAGCGATTGGGTGAGCGCGCTGCGGAGCGTCAGCCGGCCCTTGTAGGAGCGGCCGTAATTCTGCGGCGACCAGTTGCCGATGGAAACGGGTGCGTCGAGCACCTTCGATTCCGGCGTGTAGCCGTTTTCGAGCGCAACAGCATAGACATAGGGCTTGAACGAGGAGCCCGGTTGGCGGAGCGCATTGACGGCGCGGTTGAAGGTAGAGACACCGTAATCGCGGCCGCCGACCATGGCGCGCACGCTGCCGTCCGGGTCCATGGAGACGAGCGCGCCCTGGCGGACATTGTAGGCCTCGCCGGATTCCCGCAGGGTCAATTCCAGCGCCGCTTCCGCCGCCTTCTGCAGACGCATGTCGATTGTCGTGCGGGCGACCAGCACCTTCTGTCGCCCGGCGACGTGCTGCTTCACCTCCTCGAACGCCCAGTCCAGGAAATAGTCGGGGGAGGAGAGATGCGAACGCTCGATCGCCGTCGCCGGATGGCGGCGGGCGCCAACGACCTGGCCCTCCGCCATGTAGCCGGCCTGCACCATGTTGCTCAGCACCTCGTTGGCCCGAGCGCGCGCCGCCGGCAAGTTGATGTGCGGGGCGTATTTTGTCGGCGCTTTGAACAGGCCCGCGAGCATGGCGGATTCGGCAAGATCGAGATCCTGCACCGGCTTGCCGAAATAGAAATCCGCCGCCGCGCCGATGCCGAACGAGCCGCCGCCCATATAGGCCCGGTCCATATAGAGCTTTAGGATTTCGCGCTTGGTGAGGTTCGCCTCCAGCCAGAGCGCCAGATACGCCTCCTTGATCTTGCGCTGCAGCGTCCGCTCATTGGAGAGGAACAGGTTCTTGGCGAGTTGCTGAGTGATGGAGGAGCCGCCCTGGACGACGCCGCCCGCGCGGGCATTCTCGCGGAGCGCGCGGAACGTGCCGAATACATCGATGCCGAAATGCTCGAAGAAGCGGCGATCCTCGGTGGCGAGCACTGCCTTGACCAGATGGTCGGGCAGATCCTCCAGTTGCACCGAATCGTCCTGGAGGATGCCGCGCTTGCCGATGATGTTGCCGTAGCGGTCCAGGAAGGTGACGGAGAACTCGCTCTGCGTGCGCCAGTCCTTGCCGATCGCGTCGAAGGCCGGCACCGCGAAAGCGAGGAGGACGAGCATGCCGGCGACGCCGAGGGTCACCGATTCGGAGGCAAGCTCGGCAAAGCCGCGCGAAACGCCCTCCGGCCGCAGGCGGCCCATGGCGGAGACGATGCGGTCATAGGAAGCGGCGGCGCCGTGGCCGGCGTCATGCAGGCTGGAATCGATCCACCCGTCGATCTCAAGCAGGCGCTGGCGCCACCTGCCGCCGCGCTCGCTGCCCTCGCTACCGAATGGGTCGCGCATCCAGACCACCTTGTGACGCCCTCCGTCCTCGCAGATATAGATGTGCTCAAACGCATGCGCGAGGCAAGCGGCGAGAAAAATAGCAAACGGCGAAGAAGGGAATAGGATTAGGAAGGCGCCAGTCGGCAGTCGGCAGTCGGCAGTAGGGGATCAGGGACCAACCTTCCATTCCTGCACTGCCGATTGCCGATTGCCGACTGCTGGGAAGGCGGGATCATGGACGACGAGCCATTCTGGCGTGTGAAGAGCCTCGACGAAATGGACGTCGCGGAGTGGGAATCGCTCTGCGACGGCTGCGCCCGCTGCTGCCTTAATAAGCTTGAGGATTCCGAGACTGGCGAGATCGCTTGGACCGACATCGCCTGCAAGCTGCTCGACGGCGAGACCTGCCGCTGCCGCGACTACGCCAGCCGGCAGAGCCATGTGCCGGACTGCATCCCGCTCAACCCCGAGGCGGTCAGGGGCCTTGCCTGGCTGCCGCCGACCTGCGCCTACCGGCTCGTCGCCGAAGGCCGCGACCTCTATTGGTGGCACCCGCTGGTCTCCGGCGACCCGGCGACGGTGCACCAAGCGGGGATATCGGTGCGCGGCCGCACAGTGAGCGAGGAAGCCTGGCCGGTCGAGACATTTGACGAGCGCATCGTGAGATGGCCGGGCAACATGCCGCGTACGCGAAAACGTGCCTCTCGGCCTTAGCCTGCCCGCGCCAGGATCTCCCGGGCGAGCGCCTGCACCTCGGCCGCTGCCTTGCCGGCGGGGGCGGATTCCACCGCCGTGCTGCCCTGGCCCATCGAAGCGGCATAGGCGATGCGGTTGCCGAGCTGCGCCTCCGCCGTCGGGGCAAGGCCGCCGATGGCGGAAAGCATCTCGGCGGTCAGCGAGGCCCTGGCCGGCACGCGCGTGACGACCAGGAGCGCCGGCGAGTTTTCCCGCGCGATCATCTTCAGCGTCGCCTCGGTCGCCCAGAGGTCGACCGGACTCGGCTGGACTGGCACGGCGACCAGGTCGGCCGCCTCGATGGCCGGCTTCGATTCCAGGTCGGATTTCGGCGGCGTATCGACAATGACGACGTCATGGTCGCGGGCCAGGCTTTTGGCCTCGCGCCGGGCTCCCCAACCGCTCGCCGTGCGGAAATCTACGCCAGTGTTGTCGCCGAGCCGTTTTTCGCGAAGCTCGAACCACTCGCCGAGGCTGCCCTGCGGGTCGACATCGAGGAGGGCTACGGAGAGGCCGTCGAGCCGCGACAGCGCGACAGCCAGATGCGCGGCGAGCGTCGTCTTGCCCGAGCCGCCCTTCTGCTGCGCGATCGTGATGATCTTGGCCATGCCGCACCTTGCGTTGCGATATTGTTGCACTGCACAATGAGGAGCGCAACCAAAAAAGGCCACCATCCAACGGCGGCATAAGGCGGCGGCTTCGTCAGCGGGCGCCCCAACAGGACCAGAGAACCGTCGCCGCTCAGGCTCGCTGCCGGAACACCGGGGCGGGACCGGCATTGTAAAAGCACCGGAACCACAGGGAGACCACCATGAAGCGCATTCTGAAGGCGCTGTTCATCGCCTGGATCGGCAAGAAGCTGCTGACGCGCGGCCGCCGTCACGATGGCGTATCTCAAAAGACCCGGCGGACGGCCTGATCGGCGCGCCGAAGCTACGGGGCCTTTCTTTGGGACAATGAAGGGGAGGGGCTGAAGCGCCCCCTCCCTTT
The DNA here is from genome assembly GCA_963846475.1 of uncultured Alphaproteobacteria bacterium. Lineage (GTDB taxonomy): Bacteria > Pseudomonadota > Alphaproteobacteria > Rhizobiales > Afifellaceae > DASWJZ01. Next base: position 3,795,680 of record CAWJVZ010000004.1, read on the forward strand.
AAATGCCGAACTAGGGGCAATGGCTGGCCGCATCTGCATCCTTCAGCCGAGCCGGCCTTAACCTTTCGGCCACCAATTTGAGGATGCAAGTTGCCGAAAGACCTAAAGGAGCTGTTTCTTATGTTGAGCGGCGAGATGCCCAAGAGCGACGATGACTTTCTCCCCGCGGTGATCGGCATACTCGGCCGGTTGCAGGCGACCACCGAAGAGCATGGCCGGCCGATGCTGGCCTTTCTGCTCGATCTCGCCAAGGCGGAGGCGGAGGACGAGCTCCGCACCGCTCACATGGAGGACGACCTGCGCAGCGCGCTCAAGGAGACGAGCAGCATCGCGACTTGGAAGGCGGCCAACCGGCCGGACCTCCCGGCGCAATATTCCGGATGAGTTCAGCGGCGTCGGCGACCGCGGATCCCGTCGAAAAGCAAGAACGGCATTGCAACAGCCGAAGTGAGCACGAACAGCCCCATCGCCGCCCCGAATGTGCCGGCGAAACCATAGATCATTAAACTCGACATCGACCGTCTCCGCCACAACACGCCCACTCGCGTAAGAATGGCGAAGGGCAGGAGAGGTTCCGCGGGGAGAGAGCCGACCGGTTCAGTCAGCCGGCCGGGGCTTCGAGCACCTCGCGCAGCTTGGCGGCAAGGTCGGCCTGGCGATAGGGCTTCTCGATAAGCGGCAGCCCGGCGCCGTCGGTCCGGTGCTTTGCGAGGGCCTCGCCGGTGTAGCCCGATGTGAGCAGAACTCTTATGCCGGGGCGCAGCAGGCGCGCTTCGGCAGCGAGCTGGACGCCCGTGCGCCCGCCCGGCATCACCACGTCGGTAAAAACCAGGTCGATCGGGTCGCCACGACGCAGGATCTCCAGCGCCCCACCGGCGTCGGAGGCGATTTTGACGCGATAGCCGAGGTCGGTCAGCATTTCGATGCCGAGTGCGAGCACGCTGGGATCGTCCTCGACGACAAGCACGCTCTCCGCCAGGCCAGGGGCAAGTTTGCCCGGCTCCGAGCCGGCCGGGCGGTCGGTCACCGGCTTCGGCGACGGCGGCAGGTAGATAGCGATCTCGGTGCCGCGGTCGATCTCGCTGTCCAGCGTGACGAAGCCGCCGGACTGACGCACGAAGCCGTAGACCTGACTGAGCCCGAGGCCGCTACCCCGGCCGGCTTCCTTGGTCGTGAAGAACGGCTCGAAAGCACGCTCCTGGATCGCGCGCGGCATACCGGTGCCCTTGTCGCGAACCGCGATAAGGATCCACGGACCGGGTCGCGCCTCGGCGTGGTGCGCCGCCAGCGCATCCGAACGATCAATGCTGGCGATCTCGATTTCAAGGCGGCCGCCTTCCGGCATCGCGTCGCGGGCGTTCACAGCGAGGTTGAGAAGCGCGCTCTCCAGCTGCGAAGCATCGACCTCGCACACGACAGGCTCCTCCGGGAGCAGCACCTCCAGCGTGATGCTCTCGCCGATAGCGCGGCGCAAAAGCGCTTCGAAGCCGCCGACCAGCGCCCGGATGTCCAGCACTTCCGGGCTGAGGTGTTGCCGGCGCGAAAACGCCAGCAGCTGCCGTGTCAGCAAGTGCCCGCGCTCGGAAGCGTGGCGGATCGAGGCGAACTGCCGTTTCAGCCTTTCGTTGCTGCCGATGTGGCGTTCGACAAGGTCGAGATTGCCGAGGATCACCGTCAGGAGGTTGTTGAAGTCGTGGGCGATGCCGCCGGTGAGCTGCCCGACGGTCTCCATCTTCTGCGCCTGGACGAGCTGCTGCTCGAGCGTCCGCTGGTCGGTCACGTCGAGGAGGGTTCCGAAGATCTCCGCCGGCCGGCCCTCCGTCTGCGGAGCCAGGACACCCTGATCAAGGAAGGCGCGGTAGCTCCCATCGGCACAGCGCCAGCGGAACTCGCAGGAATACGTGCCGTGGGTGCGCACGCTGCCCAAGGACGCGACCACCTTCGGCAGATCGTCCGGATGGACGTGGTCGAGCCCGAAGCCCGCATCTTCCGTGAAGCGTCTCGGCGGAAAGCCGGTGATGCGCTCGACGGCCTCGCTCACGTAAAGGGCGCCATAGGGCGGCTCCGCCGAGCGCGAATGGAAGCAAACCGGCAGCGATCGCAGGATCGCTTCCTGGCGTTCTTCGCTGCGCTGCAGCGCCTGCTCGGCGAGCAGCTTCTCCGTCCGAACGCGGAAATTCTCCTCCTGGAGGCGGTGCCGGAGCTCCGCCTCGCGACGCACCTCGGCGCGCTTGAGGTAAAGGTCGACGAACACCGACACCTTCGATGAGAGGATGAACGGATCGACCGGCTTGAAGACCATGTCGACGGCGCCCGCCGAATAGGCCTGGAGCAGGTGCGAATCGTCGCGAAACACGGCGGTCAGGAACACAATCGGGATGTGCCGGCTGCGCTGGCGGGCGCGGATGAGAGCCGCCGTCTCGTAGCCGTCCATGCCGGGCATGTGCAGGTCGAGCAGGATGACGGCGAAATCCTGGCGCAGCAGCTGCTTCAGCGCTTCCTCGCCCGAGCGGGCGACGACCAGGATCTGGCCGAGATCCTCAAGCGCCGTGGTAATGGCGAAGGCGTTCCGCTCGTCGTCGTCGACGACGAGGATCCTCGCCTTGGGCATCGGCTCGGCAATCGGATGTTCCCGAGGCTCCATGGGAACAGTCTTGTCCTTGAGCCTCGCCATCTACGCCTGTCCGCCGGCGCCTTCAGGATCGGCGGCGGAATTGTCCGCGCTGCTCGGGCGAAGCTTCAGCCCCTGGTCAGACCGGTGCAGCCAGACGCGTAGCACCGAGACCAGCTGGTCCATGTCCACCGGCTTGGCGACATAGTCGGAGGCACCGGCGTCGATGCATTTCTGGCGATCGCCCTTCATCGCCTTGGCGGTCACCGCGACGATCGGCATGCTGTCGAGCTCCGGGATCGAGCGGATCTCGCGGATCGTCTGGTAGCCGTCCATGCCGGGCATCATGATATCGACGAGCGCGATATCGGTGTCCGGCATGCGGCGGAGGAGCTCAATGCCGGAGCGGCCGCTCTCGGCGAAATGCAGCTCCACGCCATGCTCCTCGAGCGCGCTCGTCAGCGAGAAGATGTTGCGGACATCGTCGTCGATGACCACCATCTTCCGCCCCGCCAGCACCGGCTCCGCTCGCCTGAGCTGCTGCAGCGCGGCTTGCGTGGCGTCGGGCAGGGCGTCCACGGACCGGTGCAGGACCAGCGCCACGCTGTCGACAAGCTCGGCATTCGAACGGGCGATCCTCAGCACTCGATCACCGCCGCCGAGCTGATCGAGCTGCCGTTCCTGCTCCGCATCGAGATGGCCCGCAGCTAGGACGATGACCGGCGCCCGGGTGGAACGCAGCGCCGAAACGAGATCCGCGGGCAAGGCCAGCTCCTCCAGATGGAGAACGACGCAATCGAAGGTGCCGCCATCCAACGCCGCCACCGCCGCTTCGGCTGTATCGACGCTTTGCGTCTCGACGTCGCCGTTGCCGATCAGGGAAGCGGTCGTTCCAGTGTTCCCCCTGGCTCGACGGCCAGCAGCCGCTTCGCACGCCGGCGGAACGTCCTCACCTCGTCGAAGGTCGCGATGATGTCGCCAGGCTCCACCGGCTTGCCGCTGAAGCTGTAGGCGCCGATCGAAAGGCCGAGCCGGCTCTGCTCGTCGGCGGAGATCACGTGCACGGGGATGTGGCGCGTGTCCGGATTGCGCTTGAGGAGGTCGAGAAGCGCGAGACCGTCCATGTCCGGCAGGCCGATATCGAGGGTGATCGCCTGCGGGCCGAAGCGCCTGGCCAGCGGCAGAACCGCGGTACCCTCGGCGGTGACCACGCCCTTGAAGCCGGCTTCGTGCGCGAGCGAGAGCAGGATCGAGGCAAAGCGCGGGTCGTCCTCGACGATGAGCACGACGGGATCGCCGGCCTCGATGACCTCACGGTCGTCCATGACACGCTCTTCGATCTCTTCGACCAGGCTGCTCGGACTCGGCATAGCCCTCGCTACTGTAGTGGCGCGGGAGGCGACCTGCGCCTGCGGGCTGAAGGTGACCGGCAGATACAAGGTGAAGGCGCTGCCTTGGCCGGGGACGCTGGTAACGGTCAGCTCGCCGCCGAGGAGCCAAGTGATCTCGCGGCTGATCGACAGGCCGAGGCCGGTGCCGCCGTATTTGCGGCTGGTGGTGCCATCCGCCTGCTGGAATGCCTCGAAGATGATGCGCTGCTTGTCCTCCGGGATGCCGATGCCGGTGTCCTCGACGACGAAGGCGATGACCTGGCTGGCCTTGCGAAGGTTCGGGTTGGTCGAGCTCCAGCCCGACTGCGCCTGCTTGATGCGGAGCTTGACGTGGCCGCGCTCGGTGAACTTGAAGGCGTTCGACAGGAGGTTCTTGATGATCTGCTGCAGGCGCTTGTCGTCCGTGTACATCGAACGCGGCAACGCCGGGTCGATATCCACGGAAAAGTCGATCTTCTTGTCCTGCGCGAGCTGGGCAAAGGTCCGGTCCATGTGGTCGCGGAGCCCGGCGAACGACGTCTCGCCAATGTCGAGCGTCACGGTGCCGGATTCGATCTTCGACAGGTCGAGAATGTCGTTGATCAGGCCGAGGAGATCGGTGCCCGCATGATTGATGGTGCGGGCGAACTCGACCTGCTTTTCGGTCAGGTTCCGTTGCGGATTGTCGGCAAGGAGCTTCGAGAGGATCAGCAAGCTGTTCAGCGGCGTCCGCAGCTCGTGGCTCATATTGGCCAGGAACTCGGACTTGTATTTCGACGTGAGGGCCAGCTGTTCCGCCTTCTCTTCCAGCGCCAGCTTGGCCTGCTCCACCTCGCGGTTCTTCGCTTCCACTTGGGTGTTCTGCATGGACAGAAGCTGCGCCTTTTCCTCGAGCTCGGCGTTGGTCTGCTGCAGCTCGTCCTGCTTGCTGCGCAGCAGCTCTTCCGACTGACGCAGCGTCGCGGCCTGCTGCTCGAGGCGGTCGTTGGTCTTCTTCAGCTCCTCCTGCTGCGCCTGCAGCTCGCTGGTCAGCAGCTGCGACTGCTTCAGCAGGCCCTCGGTTCGCATGTTGGCGGCGATCGTATTGAGCACGATGCCGATCGATTCCATCAGCTGATTGAGGAAGAGCTGGTGCGTCTCGGAGAACTCGCTGAATGAGGCGAGCTCGATCACCGCGTTGACCTCACCCTCGAAGAGGGCCGGCAGCACGATGAGATTGAGCGGCGCCCTCTCGCCGAGCCCCGAGCTGATCTGCACGTATTCGCCGGGAACGTTCTTCAAGCAGGATGCGGGAGCGCTCGTGCGCGCACTGGCCGATCAGGCCCTCGCGCAGGCGGAACTGGCTGGCCGGCGGCCGCTGATGGCTGAAGGCGTAGCTGGCCGCGAGGTTGAGGACGATCTCGCCGTCGTCTCCCTCATCCGCCACGTAGAACACGCCGTGCTGTGCGTTCACCAGCGGGGCCAGCTCGGACAGCACCATGTTCGACACGGTCGACAGATCGCGCTCGCCCTGCAGCATGCGGGTGAAGCGCGCAAGGTTGGTCTTCAGCCAGTCCTGCTCGGTGTTCTTGAGCGTCTGATCCTTCAGGTTGCGGATCATCTCGTTGATGTTGTCCTTCAGCGCCGCCACCTCGCCCGAGGCTTCGACGGTGATCGACCGGGTCAGGTCGCCCTTGGTGACGGCGGTCGACACCTCGGCGATGGCGCGCACCTGGGTGGTCAGGTTGGCGGCGAGCTGGTTGACGTTGTCGGTGAGGTCGCGCCAAAGGCCGGCGGCACCGGGCACGCGGGCCTGGCCGCCGAGCTTGCCTTCGATGCCGACTTCGCGGGCGACGTTGGTCACCTGATCGGCGAAAGTCTCCAGCGTCTCGATCATGCCGTTGATCGTGTCGGCCAGCGAGGCGATCTCGCCCTTGGCTTCCACGGTCAGCTTGCGCTTGAGATTGCCCTGCGCCACGGCGGTGACGACGTCGGCGATGCCGCGCACCTGGCTCGTGAGGTTCGCGGCCATCATGTTCACGTTGTCGGTAAGATCCTTCCAGGTGCCGCCGACACCGGCGACCTGCGCCTGGCCGCCGAGCTTGCCCTCGGTGCCCACCTCGCGTGCCACGCGCGTCACTTCCGAGGCGAAGGAATTGAGCTGGTCCACCATCGTGTTGACGGTGTTCTTCAGCTCCAGGATCTCGCCGCTCACGTCGACAGTGATTTTCTTCGAAAGATCGCCCCTAGCGACGGCGGTCGTCACCTCGGCGATGTTGCGCACCTGACCCGTGAGGTTCGCCGCCATCGAGTTGACGTTGTCGGTAAGGTCCTTCCAGGTGCCGGCGACCCCGCGCACATAGGCCTGGCCGCCGAGCTTGCCTTCGGTGCCGACCTCGCGGGCGACGCGCGATACTTCCGAGGCGAAGGAGTTGAGCTGGTCGACCATCGTGTTGACGGTGTTCTTCAGCTCCAGGATCTCGCCGCGCACGTCGACAGTGATTTTCTTGGAGAGGTCGCCGGTGGCGACCGCGGTGGTCACCTCGGCGATGTTGCGAACCTGGCCGGTCAGGTTGGTGGCCATCGCGTTGACGTTGTCGGTCAGGTCCTTCCAGGTGCCGGCGACGCCCTTCACGTTCGCCTGGCCGCCGAGCTTGCCTTCCGTGCCCACTTCGCGGGCGACGCGCGTCACCTCCGAGGCGAAGGAGTTCAGCTGGTCCACCATGACGTTGATGGTGTTCTTCAGCTCCAGGATCTCGCCCTTCACGTCGACCGTAATCTTCTTGGACAGGTCGCCGGTGGCGACGGCGGTCGTCACCTCGGCGATGTTGCGGACTTGGCCGGTGAGGTTCGCCGCCATGAAGTTCACGTTGTCGGTGAGGTCCTTCCAGGTGCCTGCCACGCCCTCGACACGCGCCTGGCCGCCGAGCTTGCCTTCGGTACCCACCTCGCGGGCCACGCGCGACACTTCCGAGGCGAAGGAATTGAGCTGGTCCACCATGGTGTTGATGGTGTCCTTCAGCTCCAGGATCTCGCCCTTCACGTCGACGGTGATCTTCTTGGAGAGGTCGCCCTTGGCGACGGCGGTGGTCACCTCGGCGATGTTGCGGACCTGCCCGGTGAGGTTCTCGGCCATCGAGTTGACGTTGTCGGTGAGGTCCTTCCAGGTGCCGGCGACGCCCTTCACGTTGGCCTGGCCGCCGAGCTTGCCTTCCGTGCCCACTTCGCGGGCCACGCGCGTCACTTCCGAGGCGAACGAGTTCAGCCGGTCCACCATCGTGTTGATGGTGTCCTTGAGCTCCAGAATCTCGCCCTTAACGTCGACGGTGATTTTTTTGGACAGGTCGCCCGTCGCAACCGCGGTCGTGACCTCGGCGATATTGCGGACCTGACCGGTGAGGTTCGCCGCCATGAAGTTCACGTTGTCGGTGAGGTCCTTCCAGGTGCCCGCCACGCCTTCGACGCGCGCCTGGCCGCCAAGCTTGCCTTCCGAGCCGACCTCGCGCGCCACGCGCGACACTTCCGAGGCGAAGGAATTGAGCTGGTCCACCATGGTGTTGATGGTGTCCTTCAGCTCCAGGATTTCGCCCTTCACGTCGACGGTGATCTTCTTGGAGAGGTCGCCCTTGGCAACGGCGGTGGTCACCTCGGCGATGTTGCGGACCTGGCCGGTGAGGTTCTCGGCCATCGAGTTGACGTTGTCGGTGAGGTCCTTCCAAGTGCCGGCGACGCCCTTCACGTTGGCCTGGCCGCCAAGCTTGCCTTCGGTGCCGACTTCGCGGGCGACGCGCGTCACCTCCGAGGCGAAGGAATTCAGCTGATCGACCATCGTATTAATGGTGGATTTCAGCTCCAGCACTTCGCCCTTCACGTCGACGGTGATCTTCTTGGACAGGTCGCCGTTTGCCACCGCGGTCGTGACTTCGGCGATGTTGCGCACCTGGCCGGTGAGGTTCGCCGCCATGGCGTTGACGTTGTCGGTGAGGTCCTTCCAGGTGCCGGCGACGCCCTTCACCTTGGCTTGGCCGCCGAGCTTGCCCTCCGTGCCGACCTCGCGCGCCACGCGCGTCACTTCCGAGACGAAGGAGCCAAGCTGCACTACCATCGTGTTGACGACCTTGCCGATGCGCAGGAACTCGCCCCTGAGCGGCCGCCCGTCGATGTCGAGATGCATGGTCTGGGACAGGTCGCCCTTCACGACGGCGCCGATCACCCGCGCCATCTCGGCGGTCGGCTGGACCATGTCGCCGATCAGATTGTTGACCGCATCGACGCTGGCCGCCCACGAGCCGGTGGCGTTCGGCAGCTGCGCTCGATGGCCGATCTTGCCGTCCTTGCCGACCATGTCGCCGAGTCGCTCGAATTCCTTGGTCATCCGCTCGTTGAGCTCGACCACGTCGTTGAACGCTTCGGCGATCTCCCCGTCGAGCCCCGTCAGCCCGATCGGCAGGCGGGCCGAAAAGTCGCCCTTCCGAAAAGCTCGCAGGGCGCCCAGAAGCTGACGGCCGTCGATCTGGGTGGCGGGAGTGGGGGATAGCATTTTCTGCATGGGTCAGGCTCTCAGGTGACAAGCGAGTCGCGAGCGGCGACTCGGTGCCGATGCGATGGATTCAGCGCGGGGGCGTAGGTCGGGGCAATGGCGAAAGGAGGGCACGGTCAAACCCTCGGCGACAAGCCGGGGCTCAGTTGCAGAACGAACACGTCAAAAGGCTCGTCCGGCCTTGACGGCGGCATGGCGTACCCCCTCCCCGGGAAACGCGGCAACCACGGTAAATGGCTAAAGGTGCAACGGGTTCCGGTTACCGAGCGAAAGGCCAAAGAATTTTTCAGCTGTTGCGAAGTTAGGCTTCGACGCCTAGACGGCCAGTCTGCACGCCCCCAGGGGAGCGCGTACGACCCGAAGCTTCGGAGAGCCCTTGCCAGCCGAACCGCGCTTCCATCGAGGTCCGACGTGAACGAAGACGACGTCCTCGCCTTCGTTCAGAGATCGATCAAATCCGTTTGGGCGCTGGAGCTCCTGCTACTGCTCCGCCGTGACCGGCAGCGCACTTGGCGGCCGGAGGACATGGTTCTGGAAATGCGCAGCAGCGACGCGGCTGTGGCGGAGGCTCTGACGGGGCTGCGGAACATCGGCTTCATTGGCGCCGATTCCGCGGGCCTGCATACCTACCAGCCGGCGTCCGCGGAACTCGACCGGATCGCCGGGCGTATCGAGGAAGTCTACGCGGCCAAGCCGCTCGCCGTTGTCAAGGCCATCACAAGCGCCCCGAACGAAAAACTTCGCCTGTTCGCCGATTCATTCAAGCTGAAAGATCGATGATGTCCGCCGCGGCCACTGCCGTCTACCTGCTCTGTCTCGCAACCAGCGCTGTATGCGCATTGCTGCTGGTGCGGGGCTATTTGCGGCACAGGACCAGGCTGCTGCTGTGGAGCGCCGCCTGCTTCGTGCTCCTCGCCTTCAACAACTTGTTCGTGGTCGCCGACATGTTCCTGTTTCCGGCCTCCGATCTGACGGCGTTTCGAACCCTCTCATCGCTAGCGGCCGTGAGCATGCTTCTCTACGGGTTTATTGCGGAGCTCGATTGACGATGGGCGCACATTTCGAGTTTTGGGCGGGCATGATCACCATGGGCTTCCTGGTGGCGAGCCTGTTCTTCTTGCGGTTTTGGCGGCGCACCGGCGACTGGCTCTTCGTCGCCTTTGGGATTGCCTTTCTCCTGTTCGCGCTGAATCAGGCTCTCGTGGTGCTGACGGGAATTCCCCGAGAGGAGCAGAGCTGGATCTACCTGCTCAGGCTGGCCGGTTTCGGCTTGCTTGTGCTGGCGATCGCCGGAAAAAACCTGAACGCGAGGAATCCGCCTGCCGGGTAGCGAGGGTGAACCGTTGAAACGGCCGCGACGGTCAGCTCGCCGCCACCACGAGGAAGCGCAAGTTCAGGCTCGCCCCGATGATCCGGCGGTAACAATGTGAACGGCCCCTCAGCCGCCTAATGCACGACGCCCTGCTCGACGCTGAGCAGTTCGGCAGCTCCCTAGAGGGTGGGAAACAGGAAGAGGTCACAGCCGTTACGTGACGGCTACTCTAGTCCGACTTAAGTTTTCCGCAACCACGACCTTTAAACTCTGCAATAAACGGTTAACGTTAGTCGATTTCTAACATTGATATTGGGGCCGGCGGTAAGGCTATAACACGGTGTCGCCGCCGCTGGGGTTCTCGGCATCCGAGTTGCAGAAAGGCAACAGAGCGGGCGCTGTGCTAGCGGAGCCGGGTGTGAATTGTCGTACTGCCTCTTTCCCCAGCCCCGAACACGGCTAAGCTCCAATTCCTTTTTGGGCGGGGCCCTGGACCGTGGCAGTTTTTCCCATTCGCTTGGCTGGAGGCATGATTGGGCCCGCGTTGGCGCTGGCTCTCTCGCCGCACCCTTCCATGGCGGCCGATGCCGGGGAACAGGTCGCCGATGCCGGAGAACAATTTGAGGAGGCCGCCGACGGTCCCCGAGTGGCCGTATCCGGGATCATCAACCGCGCGCTGCTGATCTGGGACGATGGCGACGACATCGGCATCCGCTCCGTCGATAACCCGCAGGACTCCAGCGGCATCGCGCTGGAAGCGACCTTCGGCTCCGAGGAAGGCTGGAACGCGGGCTTCACGATCGCACTGGATACGATGTACGCCTCGGCCGACACCGTCGACCAGCTCGATTGGAACGGCGACGGCCTGATCATCGAGCTTCCCTATCTGTTCGGCCAATTCGGCCATGAGCGCTTTGGCACCGTCATCATCGGCCAATCGGATTCGGCCAGCGACGAGATCGAAAACATCAATCTTTCGGAATCCGACGCGGTCGCCGACGCCTCGGTCAATGATTGGATCGATGCCTTCTATCTACGCGCGACGGGAATTTCAGGCGACGCGGGGCTGGCGACCGGCAGGGACGATGCCTTCAACGAAGGCAACGGCGAGCTCCGCTGGGGAGACTTCATCGACGGCAAGCTGGCCGGCGAGAGCGGCCGCTTCATTACCTACATCACGCCGGAATTCGGCGGGTTCGAGGCTTCGGCCGCAATCGGCCAGCCGCAGGAGATCTTCCTGGTAAACCAGGAGACCGACATCCACTTCACCGACAGAGAGGGCGGCGTCTATTGGGACGCGGCCTTGCGATATTCGCAAAAGTGGGGGGATGCCTTCCGCGTCGAGGGCGCCGTCGGCTACTGGAGGGACACCACCGAAGAGGACGAGGCCACCGAGCCGACTGAGGACGAAGGCTGGGGCGGTTCGCTCGCCGTCCGGCATGAGCCGACCGGCCTGAACCTGGCGGTGGGCCACGCCGCCGAAGACCATACGGACGATTGCGAGGAGCCGGGCGAGGTTTCCTTGGATTGCCGCGGTGAGGACCAGATCGTCTATGTGAAGGGAGGCGTCGTCCGCGATTTCTTCGAGTGGGGCCCGACGTCGTTCTATGGCGAGTACCACCGGGGCCGGAAGAACCACAACGACAGCGACGAGGACCTGCTGCGCACGCTCGAGCTGAACGAGGATGAGGCGGAGGAGCTGGAGAGCAGCACAGTCGCCGTCTGGGGCCTTGGCGTTGTCCAGGAAATCGAGTCCTTGCGGCCGATCTTCACCACGACCCACCTCTACCTCGGCTATCGGCACTACGATCTCGATGTCGATCTGGTCGACGCCGACGGTCCGGTTCCTGCACGCGGCATCGAGGATGTAGATGTCGTCATGGCGGGCGTGACCATCCAGTGGGGCGGTGCGCCCGACCGCGAGTGCCCGCCGATATGCGAGCGCGAGGAGGAGGTCAGCCCTTGGGCGAATGCGGCCGCGGGGGGTGTGGCAGCGGGTGGCGGTGGCGCAGCCGACGAAGATGGCACGGACGAGGATGGCGCCGACGAGTAGGTGGGCGGACTAAGTCTAGCTCCGGCCCCGCCGTGCCTCTGCTGCAGCCGCGGCGATGAGCGCCCGGTACGGCGCTGCGCAGCCGCGATCGTCGCCGAGCTTCGGGAGAGGTCCGTCGGGCATGAAAGCGCCGCAGAATCGCGCCACTCGGGCCAGCGTGCCCCTCGGGTCGGCAATCATCTCCTCGTATTCGATAGACATGGTCAGGCTGGGGAATCTTTCCATCCAGAGATCTGACATCTCGCCGTAAAGCGACAAGTATTCAAAGATTGTCGCCACATCGTAGGCATGGTGATTTCCGGCGCGGTAAGGCTTCATGAACATGCGCAGGGCGACATCATCCGTATGGCGCTTGATGAAAACGAAGCGGGCACGCGGAATCGTTGCGGCAATTCGCCCGACGGAGCCGATCAGTCCCGGGTGGGTGTCGGTGACGATGCCGGCACCCCCTGCAAGATCGCGGAGCTCTTCAAGATAGATCTGCCTGAACCGGCCGTCGAGCGACCGCGGCAGGCCGGCCGGATCGACGACGGTGAGCAGTCCGGACTGCTGCGAGGTGCGTCGCGCGGCCGGCTCGACCAAGCGGCTCTCAAAGCCCCGCTTCGTCCCGGCAAGCTGAGCGGCTAGACGCTCGAGCGTGCTCTTGCCGGATCGAGAGGGGCCCACGATGAAAAGCGACAGCGGCTGAGCAGGCGCTCCCGGCTGCGCCTCGGCCCACATCGAGGGCTGCTGTAGCGCCGCATCACGAATGGCCACCAGGCGCGACATGTGCTTGCGATGAGCTTGTTCGTGCTTGGGAAATTCCCGTCTGTTCGCCTCCACCAGGGCAGCCCAGGCTTCCTCGTGGCGGCCCAGACGGTCGAGGGCTGCGGCTCGCGTGAAATCGCGGACCGCTTCGAATTCCGCTTGGTTCTGCGCTTCCTGCCTGCGCACTCCATCCAACGCTTTCAGGAGATCGATTTGGGCCGCGGCTTCGGGAAGCTGCGTCGCCGAATAGAGGATCGCGACGGAATCGGGCCTGAGCTGATGCGCCAGCTTGAGGGCGGCGGCCGCTTCTTCTGTGCGGCCAAGCTGGAGACAGGCATCCGCCAAGCCGTGCGCTGCGTCAGCATGCGAGGGCGAAAGCTCCAGCGCCCTTTGGTAGCGTTCGCCGGCGAGGGCATAGTCGCGCTCCTCCCGATGCACCTCCGCCAGGCTCATCTGCAGGTGGGCGTCGTCCGGTTGCAGCCGCCGCGCCTCTTCCAGGGTTTGCCTGGCAAGCCTGCGGGCGCCCAGTCTCAGATATACGGTGCCTAGGTTGGTGAGGTTTACCCAGTCCTTCGGGCAATGCATGGCCGCCTGCACAAAGCAGGACAGCGCCTGGCGAAAATTCTGCTTCGCCAGATGGACGGCGCCGAGCGTCTGCAGCGCTCCGACATAATCGGAATGTTCCGCCAGCAACGCCTCGCAAAGCGTCCGCGCCCGGTCGAGTTCGCCCGCACGGCGGCACCGCTCGGCCTCAGACAGTTTCGCGTGCGCCGCCTGGAGAGGGCTGGCTGTCTCCCCCAGAGGGATCGTGCTCGGAAACGTCGCCTGACGCTGCATCCGGCGATCGTCGGCTCAAGGGTCGGTCAGGTCAATGGAACGGATTGAAGCGCCAATTGGCCCCGAGGCGGGCGATGAAGCCGTCGTCGATGCGGAAGAAGTCGCCCGGTTCGCCCTCCGAGCCGATATCCTCGATGTCGGTATCCTCATCGAAGAACAGGAACAGCCCTTCCAGCTTGAGGCTCAGATTCCGCGTTGTGCCCCATTCCATGCCGAGGCCGGCGACACCGCCGAGGGCGTCGACGTCCTTCGTCGTGCCACCCTCGTTGCGGGTGTTGTCGAGCTCAGCGTCGACGAAGGCGACGCCACCGGTGAGGTAGAGCAGCAGGTCGTCCTCGGCCCAGCCGACGCGGCCGCGCGCCGTCGCCAGAACGTCGCTTTCGAATTCCATGACGTCCTCAGGATGGGCGAATTCGGCCTCCTCGCCACTCCAGTCGACGGCGGCAACGTCGCCCTCGACACCCCAGACCACAGAGCGCACCTGCCAGTTCCAACCGATCTGGCCACCGCCGAGCGCGCCCAGATTGTCGACGCCGGTGAGATCGATGGCTTGGTTCGCCGCGGGATCCTGGCGGCGGATGATCACTTCGGGATTGTAAATTCCATCGGTCACCAGGCCGCCGACGCCGAGATGGCCGCCTATATAAACTCCGGTCCAGTCAAAGCCCGTCGATGTGCCAGCCGGGGCGTGATCGCCGCGATAGGCGGCGTGCTGGAGGGTGCCCTCCTGGCCGAAGCGCCAGTTCGCGCCGAGGCGGAGGGCGTAGCCGTCGTCAATCTCCACGTGATCGCCGGACGAAGCCTCGTCTGTGACGCCGGCAAGGCTCGTGTCATCGTCGAAGGCCAGGTAGAGAGCCTCGGCCCTCAGGCTGAGATCGCGCGTCACGCCCCATTCAACACCGCCGCCGAAGGCACCACCCACCGCCGAGACGTCCTTGCTGCCCGGGATCGTGACGCCCTCGAATTCACCCGCCAAATAGGCGACGCCGCCCGTCAGGTAAAACAGCAGGTCGTCGGCGGCCCAGCCGATGCGGGCGCGCGCGGTCGCCAGGAGGTCGAGGTCGAGAGCCACCGTCTGCGGCTCCACCGGGATCTGCAGGTCGACGATGAGATCGTCCCAATCGACGCCCGCCACGTCGCCTTCGAGCCCCAAGACAAAGGAGGAAATTTGCCAGTTGAAGCCGATCTGGCCGCCGCCGAGCAGCCCGTAATTCTCCAGTTCGCCAAGGCGGATCGGGGCCGGATTGGGGACCGGGCTGATGCGGTCCTCCATATAGACGCCGCCATTGTCGACGCCGCCGTAGCCGACATGCGCGCCGATATAGAACCCGCTCCAATCATAAATTGCGGCGGGCCCGCCGTGAGTTGCGAGCACGCTGTCTGCGCCCGAATCAGGCGGCGCCCAAAGCCGCCAGTTCGCCCCGACCCTGAAGACAAAACCATCGTCGATGGAGAAGAAATTCGTGCCGACCGGCAGGCATCCTTCCAGGCCGGGTGCGCACCCCTCTATCAGGGCGGCGAGGCTGTCCTCCTCGTCGAAGAAGAGATAGAGCGCCTCCGCCTTGACGCTGAACCGGCGGGTCAGCCCCCATTCGATACCCGCCCCGGCGACGCCGCCGAGGGCCGAAACGTCTTTGCTGTCTTCGTTGCCTATCTGGTCCAAATCGAGGCCGCCGAGGCTCGTCTCCACGCGAGCCCGCAAATAGGCCAGCCCGGCGGTTCCGTAGAAGAGGACGTTGTCATCGGCCCAGCCGACCCGGCCGCGCAGCGTGCCAAGAAAGTCCGCTTCGGCGACATAGTGCTCCTCGCGCAAATTCACGTCGCGGCATTCGAAGAAGGACAGATCGGGCTCAACGCCGACAACCCAGCTGCCGAACTGCCAGTTCCAGCCCACCTCCGCACCGCCGAGGAAGCTGCTGCCGCACAGCGCAAGGTCGACCGACGTCGCGAAGAAGCCGTCGCTGTCCAGCCCGAGATAGCCGAGATGCCCGCCGATATAGAAGCCGCTCCAGTCGTAGATCGGCGGGCCGGCGTCCTCGGCCGGCAGGGGCATCACGTCGGCGGCGTGG
The DNA here is from genome assembly GCA_963846475.1 of uncultured Alphaproteobacteria bacterium. Taxonomy (GTDB): domain Bacteria; phylum Pseudomonadota; class Alphaproteobacteria; order Rhizobiales; family Afifellaceae; genus DASWJZ01. The sequence continues at coordinate 3,811,198 of CAWJVZ010000004.1, forward strand.
CTCGCGGTTGCAAGGGCGACAAACAGCGCGGGCACGGAAGCCCCGACAAGCCAGCGCCGCGCAACCATAGTGGCCCCCGCATAGTCCGCCTTGGGGAGACTACCGTGAGTCGCGACGCACGCTAGGGCTTCTGTTCAGGCCTGTGGATATCTATGCAGGGGTTGAAAATCCGTCCGGCGCGACGAGAAGACCAACTCAGACTGACGCATGGTCAGGCGCGTGCCGCAAAATTGATTCGAGATTTTTCGGCGCCTCGCCAGGCGCTCAGTCGCAGAGCCGGCGCCGTATGTTGCTATGCAGGTCGTGTAGGGTATTGGTCCTGCAGTCCTCGTCATTGCCGCTGTCGATCACGCGGCTGCTGCTCTCGACGGGCGGGGCGCTCGCGAGCGCGACGGACTGGTCCGGCGAAGGCCGCGGTCCATGAAAGGCGAGGAAAAGGTCAAAGGGCGATTGGCAGCCTGCAAGCAGCACGACCGATACAATGCCGGCTCGAAAAATGCGATGTATCGCCATCGAACCCCCCTGAAAAAGTCTGCTCAGATTAACATATTGCCCGAAGACAACAAGCCCGCTCGTCGCCGAGATCTGGGGAAATCTTTTCCCGGCCCGAACCATCGGGCGGGCCGGCCGGCAGCATGCGCGAAGCTGGCGTCTGGCCCGACAGTCCGCTACGGAAGCGCGCCCTCAAAACCGGATGGGAAAGATTGCATGCGTCTCGGATTGGGTCTCATCGGCTCCGGCTTTATGGGGAAGACCCATGCCTTCGGCTTCATCAATGCCAATCGCGTTTTCAACCTCCCGGTCGAGATCGACCTCATCGCTATTGCGGATGTGAACGACGAGGTCGCTGCGCGGGCGGCGGCCGCTCTCGGCTTCCGGAGCTCGACCGGCAACTGGCGCGAGCTCCTGTCCGATCCGGCGATCCACATCATCGACATCACGACGCCGAACGTCCTGCATCGGGAGATGGCGCTGGCCGCCATCGCCGCAGGCAAGCACGTCTATTGCGAGAAGCCGCTGGCGCCCAGCGCGGCGGAAGCGCTGGAGATGACGCTCGCCGCGGAAACTGCGGGAGTGACCACGGCAGTCGGCTTCAACTACCTCAAGAACCCGATGCTGCGGCTTGCCCGCGATATCGTGCGGAGCGGTGAGATCGGCGAAGTGCGCGCCTTCAACGGCATCCACGCCGAAGACTATATGAGCGATGCCGAGTCACCCTATTCGTGGCGGCTCGATCCCGCCGGGGGCGGCGGCGTGCTGGCCGATCTCGGCAGCCACATCATCGCCACCGCGCGTTTCCTGCTCGGCCCCGTCGCGGAAGTCTTTGGCGATGTGCGCAACGTCATCGCCTCCCGGCCCGCGGCGCCCGGCTCGCAGGAGCGCCGCGCCGTGACCGTCGACGACGTGGCCCGCGCCTTTCTGCACTTCGAGAGCGGCTGCACGGGCGTCATCGAGGCCAACTGGGTGGCTGCCGGGCGTAAGATGCGGCACGACTTCGAGATTTCGGGGTCGAAGGGGGCCATCGCCTTCAGCCAGGAGCGCTTCAACGAGCTCGACCTCTACCTGGTTGGCGACCCGGTCGGACGGCGCGGCTTCCGCAAAATCTTTGCCGGGCCGGAGCACGAGCCCTACGGGGCCTTCTGCGTCGCGCCGGGCCACCAGCTCGGCTTCAACGACCTTAAGACCATTGAAATACGGGACTTTTTGCTGGCGATCGCCGGACAGCCGACCGGCCACGCCGATTTCCGCGAGGGCCTGGAGGTCCAGCGGACGGTGGAGGCGATCTACCGCTCGGCGGCGGAGAAGCGCTGGATGCCGGTCGGCTGATCATCTTCACGGCTGCGATGTTCAAGATGAACGAATTCCTACACCGTCCAGTCGCCGTTCAGTTTTCCGCAAAAATCCTCGATGCCGAACATCACCCGAACATGCCATCCTCTAGAACGAGCAACCGCCGAACCGATTAAGAGCAGGCATCCTCGCGCGGTTTGTTCGGTACCAGCTCACACGGCGCTGCCGCCCTCGGCTTCCATCTCGCGGCGGACGCGGACGGCAAGCGCGTCCTCGTTCAGCGAGACGTCGGCGGCGCCGACGATGCCGCCGGCCGGCACCGCGCGAAGAAGTTTTACGCTATGCGCCAACCCGATCGGCAGCGCCGCTTCCCGCAGACTGCGGGCAGCCGGGACGAGCTTGCCGTAAACGGTGTAGCCGCCTTCGCCGTCGAGCGTCTCGCCGGCCTTCAGGTCGCGCTTGGCGACGGCAACCACGTCGCCGTGCCAGTCGCGCGTCGCGCCGGTGGGCTGGCCGTTGAGGACAGCGTGCAGGACGGAGATGGAAAGCTCCAGCCCGATCAGGTGGAACGGCTTGTACATCGCGGCGTAGCGGCCACTCGTATCGGTGATCAGCCCGTATTGCCGGAAGCAGCTGGCGGCGTAGTCGTTCGGCGCCTTGAAGACGACATAGACGCCCCAGCGGAGGTCGCGGAACACCGGGCGGCCGTCGCGCTCCAGCGACGACACGACTTCCACCATCCCCTCCTGCGCGAGCTGGCCGCCCGCCTCGCGCGGCCGCAGCACTTGCGGGAGGTGGTCGACCCCGCAAGGCGGAAAGGCAAGGCCGTCCTCCGGCACGGCGAGGTCGCAGGCATTGGCGACCGCGGCCATTTCGAGCGCCGACTTCGTGCCGTCGAGGAATGAGTTGAACATCTGCGGGTTCATGCCGGCCCGCTTCGCCTCCTCGGCGGTCAGGCCGTAATGCGACCACACCTCGGCCGGCGTGACTTGGTGGTAAGCCGGCAAGAATTTTGTGCCCTTGCCGGCGGCGACGACGTGAAAACCCGCGGCGCGCGCCCAGTCCACCATCTCGGCGATGAGGGCGGGCTGATCGCCGTAGGCCATGGAATACACGACGCCCTTTTCGCGCGCCTTGCGGGCCAGCAGCGGGCCCGCCAGGACGTCCGCCTCGACATTGACCATGACGACCGGCTTTTTTGCGTCGATCGCGGCGAGCGCATGGGCGATGCCGGCGGCCGGGTTCCCCGTCGCCTCGATCACCGCGTCCACGGCATCGTCGCCGCAGGCTTCGGCGCCGCTGTCGGTGAAGCGGACGCGGCCGATGCGCGCCTCGTCCCAGCCCACCGCGCGACAGGCATTCCTGGCCCGTTCGATGTCGAGGTCGGCGATCAGCGTCACCTCGAGGCCGGGGATCGTCGGCACCTGCGACAGGAACATGGAGCCGAATTTTCCGGCGCCGATCAGGGCAACGCGCACGGGCGTGCCGCTGTCGCGGCGCGCGGCGAGGAGATGCATGAGGTTCATAGCTGGGAGCCTGTCGATTGGGTTTCTTCTCGCAAGGCCTAGTGCCCGCCTTGGCAAGAGCCTGAACTCGGCGCCCGGTTCCTCCTCCGTCGCGGAGCGACGGGGGAGGGGGACCATGCGCAGCATGGTGGAGGGGGCAAGTTCAAGCGCGGCGCCCGGCACTCGCCCCCTCCACCGCCTTCGGCGGTCCCCCTCCCCCGCTTCGCGGGTGAGGAACCGTTTGCCGGCACCGCTGTGCCATCTCATTGCGATTGCCGGCACTAGAAGGCAGACGGGCGCGAAAGATGGACGGGGTCGCCGCGGGCGCGGTTGTCGCTTGGATCCTGGAACAGGAGCTCGCGGTCGCGCATGAACCTCGCCAGGAAGGGCAGGCTTGCGCCGCCGATCGCCCGGGCGCTGTTGCCGATCGAACCCTCGATCACGTCGAAGGGGGGCAGCCCCTTGCGTTCGAGCCCTTCGATCCTGTCGCGGACACGCGCGGCCAGCCGGCCGCGGATCCCGGCGGGGAAAGCGCCGTCGATCATGGCGGCCTGGAACTCGGCGACCGCGACGGAGGAGACGACCGCATGCGCAATGCCTTCGGCCGCCTCGTCGAGCCAGGGCTCGATATAGGGCTCCAAAGTGCTCCAGTCGTCCGGCGATTCCCAGACCGGGGCGGCGTTTCCGCCTGCGGCTTCGATGCGGCGGGCCAGCACGTAGAGCGACGCGGAATGGAGGAGCTGCCGCGCCGCGGGCCGGCCGTTCTGCAGGCCGGCCGGCACCAGCACCTGGCCGATGGAGCCCGCATAGCCGCTTCGGCCGGGGAACAGGTTTCCGTTGAGGACGAGGCCGCCGCCGATGAACCAGGCGACGAAGACATAGAGAAGGTCGAGGTGGTGGGCGGCCCGGCCGAACAGGAGCTCGGCGGCGCAGGCTGCCGTGGCGTCGTTGCAGAGGTAGACCGGCACGTCGACGACATTCTCGATCTCGCCTTGCAGGTCGAACTCACGCCATTCCTGCATGGCGCCGGGCGGCGCTCCCACCTCCTCTTCCCAACTCCACAGCTCGAATGGGGTCGCGATGCCCAGCCCGGCGATGCGCGATCGGCCCTCGTCCGAGAGAAGGCCGCTCAATGTCCGGCAGCCCTCGGCGACGAAATCGACCAGCGAACGGGGACTCGGATAGGGGTAGGTCCGGTGCAAGGTACTGCGGACGCCGCCGACAAAATCCATAAGAACGAGCTCCGCGCTTCGCCTGCCGATCTTCAGTCCGAAGGAAAAGGCTCCTTCCGGATTGAGCGAGAGCGGTACCGAGGGCTGTCCGACGCGACCGCGCTGGGCCTCCTGGCGGAGCAGCAAGCCATCGGCCTCCAGCTGCTGCACGATGACCTGAACCGTCGGCGGGGAGAGCCCCGTCTGGCGTGCAATGTCGGCCTTAGGCAGGGCGCCGTCATGCCGGATCAGCGAGAGGACGAGCCGCTCGTTGTAGAGCCGAACGCCGGTCTGATTGGTGCCGCGGCGGAGCTGGAGCGGCCGCGGGGCCGGCTGGTCGACATCCATGATTGTGGTCCCGGGCGGCGAATGCGCCTCATGAAGCGTCCGCAGCACCCGTCAGTAGCTCCCGCAAAAGCCGTCGCCTGTCAAGATAAATTAGTCCGCCTTATTTATTGTTGACTCCTCACCAAACCTGGTGTCTTGTCCCGGCGCGGGAGGGGCCATCCAGTGGCTCATTGGTTTGGCATCGGGGTGACAAACGCCCTCACAGCGTTCCCGCGAGAAACAGATTGGGAGGACGATCATGAAAATGCGGAATTTGAAGAGGACCGTCGCCGCGGCCGCCATCCTGGTTGCGCTCGGCATGACGCCGGCGAGCGCGCAGGAAGTGCTCGTCGGGCTGATCACCAAGACCGACAACAATCCCTTCTTCGTCAAGATGAAGGAAGGCGCCGAGGCGAAGGCGAAGGAGCTCGGCGTCACGCTGCAGAGCTATGCCGGCAAGTTCGACGGCGACAACGATACGCAGGTGGCCGCGGTGGAAAGCCTGATCTCGGCCGGCGCCAAGGGCATCCTCATCACGCCGAGCGACACCAAGGCGATCGTGCCGACCATCCAGAAGGCGCGCGAGGCCGGCATCCTGGTCATCGCGCTGGATACGCCGCTCGATCCGATCGATGCGGCCGACGCGACCTTCGCGACCGACAATTTCAAGGCCGGCGAGCTGATCGGCCAATGGGCCCGCGGCACGCTCGGCGAAGAGAAGGCGAAGACGGCGAAGGTGGCGTTCCTCGATGCGATCGAGAGCCAGCCGACGGTCGACGCCGCCCGCGACCAGGGTTTTATGAAAGGCTTTGGCATCGATACGAAGGATCCGAGCCGCTATCTCGACGAGGACGACCCGCGCATCGTCGGCCACCATTGGGGCGCCGGCGCCGAAGAGGGCGGCCGCACGGGCATGGAGAACCTGCTGCAGAAGGATCCCGAGCTGAGCGTCGTCTATACGATCAACGAGCCGACCGCGGCCGGCGCCCATGAGGCGCTCAAGGCCGCCGGCAAGGCCGACGGCAGCGTGCTCATGACGTCGGTCGACGGCGGCTGCCCGGGCGTGCAGAACGTCAAGGAAGGCGTGATCGGCGCCACGTCGATGCAGTTCCCGCTGCTCATGGCCTCCATGGGTGTGGAAGCGGTGGCGGAATACGCCAAGACCGGCAAGAAACCCGAGCCGACGCCGGGCCTGACCTTCTTCGACACCGGCGTGTCGCTCATCACCGACAAGCCGGTCGAGGGGGTTCCTTCGGAAACATCCGAGGAAGGCCTGAAGAAGTGCTGGGGCTGAACGCCCCGCCTGCGCAAGAACCGGACTCGACGCCTGGTTACTCCCTCCGTCGCGGAGCGACGGGGGAGGGGGACCATGCGCAGCATGGTGGAGGGGGGCGGGCATGAGCGCGGAGGCCGGCATTCGCCCCCTCCACCGCCTTCGGCGGTCCCCCTCCCCCGCTTCGCGGGTGAGGAACCGATCGCCGGCACCGTTGTGCCATTTAGCTGCGATTCCCGGCACTAGCCGCCACATACCGGGAGGGCGAGGCCCGGCTTGCCCTCGCAGCCTCGGTGCTTCGCCGGTGCTCCGGTTCGCTATCGGCGCGAAGCGTCGCACTGACGCTCGGGCTTTCACCTGACGCCGACAGCACCTTGAAGCCCAGGAAGCCGTTCACCGCATGACCCGCAGAGGCATTCTCACCGGCGGCACCTGGTGCATCGACCGCAATATCCTGCTGGACAATTGGCCGGCGGAGAATGGCCGCGCCGACATCCTGCGGGCCGACATGAGCGGCGGCGGATCGGGCTGCAACATGGCGATCGACATCAGAAAACTCGATCCGGCGCTGCCGGTCGCGACGATCGCGCTCGTCGGGGACGATGCAGAGGGGCGGTTCCTGCTGGCGCTGGCGGATGCGCACGGCATCGAGCGCACGGGCATGACTGTGACGAGCGAGGCGCCGACCGACTACACCTTCGCGTTCAGCTCGCTTCCCTCAGGCCAGCGCACGCACATCAGCTATTTCGGCACCAGCCACCTGCTCACGCCGGACCATTTCGATTTCGCGACCACCAGCCACCGGATTTTCCATCTCGGCCTGCCCGGCATCCACAACATCATGGACGCCGCGTGGAACGGCGACGCGAACGGCTGGGTCGCGACGCTGAAGAAGGCGCGAGCGGCCGGCCTGCAGACCAATCTCGAGCTCGCCAGCATCGCCCCGGAGCGCCTCGCCGCACTTGGTGCGGCCCTGCCTGCCGCATCTCGACCTCCTGGTGGTCAACGACCACGAGATCGCCGGCATCGCCGGTTTCGAGACGGTCCGCGACGGCAGGACCGACCCGGCAGCCTGCGTCGCCGCCGCCAAGGCGGTGCTCGCCATGGGCGGCGATGCAGATGGTCGTCGTGCATTTCCCCGCCGGGCGCGTCGTTGCGCTTCGCGACGGCGACCGTGATCAGCCGGCCCTCCGTTCAGGTGCCGGCTTCGGAAATCGCCGGCGCCAACGGGGCAGGCGACGCCTTCGCCGCCGGCTTCGTCTACGGCTTCCATGAAGGCTGGGGCGCCGACGAAGCGCTGACATTGGCGCATGCCGTCGCCGCCGCGTCGCTTCGCGAGATTTCCACGACGGCGTCCGTCGAACCCTGGTCGAGCTGCCTTGCGCTGGCGGAGACGTGGGGCTGGCGCGACGGCCTTGCAGTAAAGCCGATCCCGACCAACAAACCTTCCAGCAGGAGTTCCACACATGCGCAGCCTCGATCGAAAGCTGGCCAACATCCGAGATGGCCGCTACACGCCCGACGATTTCATCATCGCCGACGCCAAGGACGGCGACATCGGCTTCGGCCGCGCCTCGCCGGTGCAGCGACGCGCAGGGCCGCTTCACGCCGCGCGCCACGCACCTGCAGGCGATCCGCGAGATGACGCAGTCCGGCCTCGTCGACATCATGCTGATGTCGGCTTCGACGGCCGAGCGCCTGTCCAACGAGGGCCTGTTCAAGGGCAGCGAAGTCACGCCCGCCATCCGCCTCAACGACACGACGGACATCTGGTCGGCGCGCGGCGGCCGCTACAAAGAAGAGCCGTCGCGCCATCACCGCACCGCGCGCATCGACCAGGCCCGCGACATCACCGACCTCGGGCTCTACTCCGTCACATTCTCCAACCAGCGCGACATCGACGCGGAGAACGCCGAGGCCTATTCGGCCTTCCGCGCCGAAGCGGGCGCGCACAAGATGCGGCATTTTCTGGAGGTGTTTAACCCGGCCTTCGACATCCGCCTCGCCGGCAAGCGCCGATATCGGCTCGTTCATCAACGATAATATCGTGCGCACGCTCGCCGGGGTGATGGAGGCCGACTATCCGAAATTCCTGAAGCTGCAGTACAACGGGCCGCGCGGCCATGGAGGAGCTCGCCTCCTACGATCCGCGGCCGGCTGATCGTCGGCATCCTCGGCGGCGCCGCCGGCACCACGCGCGACACCTTCGAGCTGCTCGGCCAGGCCGAGCGCTACGGCGCCCGCGTCGCCCTCTTCGGCCGAAAGATCCACCTCGCCGAATCGCCGCTGGAGATCGTCGGCCTGATGCGCCAGGTGGTGGCGCGCGCGGTGACGCCGGAAGAGGCGGTGAAGGCCTATCACGGCGCGCTGCAGACGCAGAAGATCAAGCCGGCGCGCCAGCTCGCCGACGACATCCAGGTGACCGAGCAGCCGCTGAAACGCGCGGCGTGACTGCGGTGGGCTGACGCCTGAAGCCCGCGCGACTGCGTGCGCGGCGCCACTGCGCGGTGCCTGCGCGGTCGCACCCGGCGGCGTGGCGCGCGCAGCCGCGACGGCAGGGCCGCTCAGCCGCGGGCGTAGACCGCCGGATCGAAATGCGGCCGAGCATTATCGGGCTCGACGTTTCCGGCGGCCGGCGATCTCTCGGCGTTGAAGACCCGGATGCTGCCGGGACCCGCCCGCTTGGCCTCGTACATCGCCATGTCCGCGGCATCGGTGAGGTCCTCGGCCCGCCGGCCATTCTCCGGACCGACAGCAATGCCGATGCTGGCGTTGATGGAAACCTCCCGGCCGGCCACGGCGAAGGGATGCTGCAGGCCGGCGAGGATCACCTTTGCCGCCAGCAACGGGCCATCGCCGCGGTCCGTGCCGGTCAGCAGGATGGCGAATTCATCGCCGCCGAGCCGCGCCGCCAGCGCACCGCGCGGCGCGCATTGCTGCAAGCGCCTGCCGACCGCGATGAGCAGCGCATCGCCGGCCGCGTGGCCAAGCGTGTCGTTGACCGGCTTGAAGCCGTCGAGGTCGACGAAAAGCACGGAGCACATGCGGCCGCCGTTCCACGCCTCTCCGAGCGCGGTGCCGGCGAGCTCCAAGAACATCTGCCGGTTGGGCAGCCCGGTCAGGACATCGCGCCGCGCCGCGGCGAAAGCGTCGCGCTCGGCGGCCCTGCGGATCCGCAGGTGACGCCGGGACTGGCAGCAGGACACCACGAAAGCGGCGAGGCTGAGGAACACGATCAGCACGACGAGCTCGTCGAGCTGCCATGCCGCATGGCTGCGCATCAAAGCCGCGATGGTGTCGGCAACGTTGAAATGTGCGGAGGCCGCCCACGCCACGACGGCCACCGCGGCCCATGCCGTGGCCTCGAACTGAACTTTTCCGGCGATCATGCAGGCACCTTTCGGGAGGATTGGTGGGGAGGATTGGCCGCACCCCGGCAGCGACATTCCGGCACGGCGCCTTAACGGTTTCTAAGAGCCGGGCCTCCCAGCCGGGAAGGTTTGCAACACGATGCGCGGTTTTGCGCTCGACGGTTTGCAGAAGATTGGCCGGACATCGCGCGATTTAATCAACATCGGACCAAAAGTAGTTACAAACTTACTCGATCGGTAGTTTATGTTTCACGCGAATGGATCCGATAATGGTGGCAGTGTGTGCTCATGCAGTGCCAATAATCATCTCAAAGTAGGCGGGCCTGATAATGACGACTTTGCCGCGGCCGAGGCGGATCACGCCGGAATCGCGCCAGTGGGAAAGCTGCTTGCTGACCGCCTCGCGCGACACCCCGATCATCTGCGCCAGCTCGGACTGGGAGACGCTGACCGTCAATGTGGACTTGTCGCTGCGCTGGGCGGCCAGGACCAGCAGGAGCTTGGCGAGCCGGGTCGCCACATTGAGGAACGCCGAAATCCTCGAAGAGCTGGGTGGTGCGGCGCAGGCGCTCGCAGAGCAGCGTGATCATGCGGATGGCGATCTGCGGCCGCTGCTCGACGAAGGGCAGAAAATCGCGGCGGGCGAGGAAGAGAAGCTCCGAACGTTCGCGGGCGACCGCCGAAGCGGTGCGGCCTTTGCCGTCGAGGAGCGCGATCTCGCCGAAAAAATCGCCCGGGCCGAACATGTTGAGGATGAGCTCCTTGCCGCCTTCCGACTCCACCTTGACGACGACGCGGCCGCCGAGCACGCCGTAGAGGCCGTCGCCCGGCTCGTCCTTGCGGAACACGGTCTCTCCCGGCCCGTAGTTTCGGATGTGCGCGTGCGCCAGCAATGCACGAATCTCGTCGGGCCTGAGCACGGCCAGCAAATGATGCCGCTGGATCATCTCCTCGGCGGTCACGGCCCGACTCCTCTGTGAACCAGTTTACAGACAGCCTCCATTCGACCTGACAAATTGACGACGATGCAGCCGATAGGGCGTGCAGAGCGCGGCCTGCCCATCAGGCCTGGAGGATACATCATGGCTATTCTCAAAGCGATGATTTCGCTCATCGGCAGCCCGGCGCGTCAGAGAGTATTGGCCGGCCTGCTGCTGCTGCCCTTCGTCGTCCTGCCGCAACCGGCTGCGGCGCTGTCGATCGACAAGGTCCTGGAGGCGGAGGAATTCAGCATCTTCACCAATGCGCTGAAGAAATCCGGGCTGTGGGACAGGATCGCCATGGAAGACGCCGTCACCCTGTTCGTGGTGTCCGATCAGGCAATGAAGAACGAGGGGTCGGGTTTTCTCATCGAGAAGGTGATGTTTACAAAACCGAACGAGGAGCGTCTGCAGAACCTGATGGCCTTCCACCTGCTTATCGGCTCGAACATTTTACCGGAGGACGCGGGAAACGAAATCAGGCTGAACACCAGCGTCGGCTCGTGCCTCCTGGTCTATCGCAATGCTTCCGGGATGCACGTCGGGCCGGAGGCGGTCGTGACCGGTTCCGTGGCCGTCGAAAATGGAATGATCTACATGATCGACCGGTTGCTGTGGCAGCCGTGGGAAGACGACGGGCCCTGCGCCGTCGCAACGAACTGATCGCGGGCGACGGCTCGAAATCGCCGCCGGGAAGGTCGGGTAGTCGAGGGGCTACCGCACCCGGCGGGTGATGGGTTGGGCGAGGGGGCGACAGGCGCCCACCCACGGAAAGGCGGCCCAAGCGGCCGCCTTTCTGCAGCTGCGTGCTGCCCGAACCACCCCAAGACCGACGGCCGTGGCTCTATTCCCCGGCGGATCCGCTGTCCTGCAGGCGCTTCCCGCCTTGCGGTCTCGCACTCCTCAGCTTCTTCAGGACAGGCGCCACTACATATTGCACCAGCGGGATGAGCGCCGCCCCGAGTACCAGCCCGACGACGCCCGACCCGGCCGCACTGACCAGCCATTCCGTGACGCCGGCGACGGCAGGAAGCGCGTGGCCGACGGAAGCCGCGGCGTCGTGGATCGCGTGGCCGAGCGCGCCAAAACCGTATTCCTCCAGCCCGTGGACGACGATCCCGCCGCCCACCCACACCATGGCGGCCGTCCCGACGACGCTCAGGATCTTCAGGAGGATCGGCATGCCGTAAACCAGGCCGCGCCCCAGCCCGCGGGTGACCGGGCCCAACAGGCGATCCGCTGCAGACGGCGCCCCTTCCGGCGAGCGGCCGCCGCCGAAGAGGCGAGAGGCGGGGCGGGCCCCGGCGGCGAGCGCCACGCCGGCGTCGTCCGCCTTCACGATCAGCGCCACGGCGCCATAGACGAGCGCGGTGATGCCGATGCCGACGACCGCCAGCACCACGGCCTGCGCCACGATCGATTCGGCGGGGATCGTCGCCAGCGAGATCGCCATGATCTCGGCGGAGAGGATGAAATCCGTGGCGATGGCGCCGCGCACCTTCTCGTCCTCAAAAGCCTTGGAATCGGGCGGCGCCGCCGCGACCGCCGCCTCGTGCTCATGGGCGTGATGCGGCGCGATCGCCTCGTAGATTTTTTCCGTCCCCTCGTAGCAGAGGTAGAGCGCGCCGATCATCAGGAGCGGCGTGATCGCCCAGGGCGCGAAGAAGCTGAGGAGGAGCGCCGCCGGAAGCAGATAGAGGAGCTTGTTCTTCAGCGAGCCGAGCGCGATCCTGCCGATGATCGGCAGCTCGCGCTCCGCGGCGAAGCCGACGACGTAGCGCGGCGTCACCGCCGCATCGTCGATGACGATGCCCGCGGCCTTGCTGCTCGCCTTGCCTGCATGCGCGGCAACATCGTCCAGCGAAGCCGCGGCCACCTTTGCCAGGCTTGCGACGTCGTCGAGGAGTGCAAGCAGTCCTGTGGCCACGAAAGCTCCTGTCGGCGTTCAAGATAGCGGTCGGACGCCTCGCGGCCTCAATCGGTTAGCCTGCGAAGAGGTTCCGCGTTCCGGCGACACCAGAGCAGGAGCCGCAATCTATCTGGAAGGGCGAGGAATAGAGTCGTCAAGCTGAGCGAACCGCAGGCGAAGGCGGCCCAATGAGGGCCCGCTGATTCCTCAGTCCAAAATCGGCGCTGAGCGCGTTATCTCCGGATCGGATTCCACCTTGCCCGCCACTGAATAATAGGCGGCCGCGATGGACAGGATCGTCGCGACGACCCCCATTGCCAGCACGGAAGCAGCTTCTTTCATGGGTGGGTAAACGCCTCGGGCGCGGGGCCGATCCCAAGCCTAGCGCGAGCCGCGCGGTTTGGCCGGCGCGCAAATTTTTGCCGGGGAAATGTGGCCGCAGAAACCGTCCTGACCGGAACGCCCGCCTGAAAAGCCGCATCGAGAACGGCGTCTCGCAGCTCCGCTTCCGAAAGCCCGCATGTCGGGAAGGCCGCTGTCAGGGCGGCGACCGCGTAATCAGGCCAGATCGGCACACCGTCATGGAAGGCGCTGGAGACGATCACCTGAACCGCGTCATACACCCTGAAGAGCTCAGGGAACGGTGTCTTGGAACCCATGCGCGCCTACCCGTGACGACGGCGGCGGGAGCTTGTGTGGAGGCAAGCGAGCCGCCGCTTCGATCGGTCGCCGCGTGAAGCGGAGCGGCGACCGCTCACCTAAGCAAGTTTCAATGCGGGGCGCTTTAACGTGCGATAATCGCTCGATCAGGGATTGTCACTGTCGAGCATTCCATTCGGAAATCAGGGCACCGGGGCCCGGCAATTCGGGGGCAAAATGCAGCAGTGCCAAAAAGGAAGGCGGCGACTCCAGGCCGCCGCGCCCTGGAGGAATAAAAAGGGCGACAGCCGGGAGGGTGTGATCTCCGACCGTCGCCCGGTTCCCTGGGGGGGAACATGCGGAGCGCGCTTTGCCCAGTACGCTTCGCAATGGCAGCTTACGCCGATTCGGCGGAATTGCCAAGCCGGCAAATGAGCTCGCGGTCACTGACCAGCCGGCAAATTAGAACAGCACCAGGGCCCTCGGTGCTGTACTAATTAGGCCCGAAGTGTCCTAATTCGCCGGAGCGGGTGTCCTGATTTCCGACTGTTCCACAGTCCACATCTCATGCAGCCTCTGCCCCGAACTCGGGAGGAGTCCAGCACGAGCTAGAGCCCGCAATCTCGGGGCTATTCTTGTGTCGTCATCAAGTTTCATCAACTCAATGACGAGGGCGTTTTCCTGGCGTGCCGCATCTATTTCCTGTTGCAAGTGAAGGTTCCGCATGCCGAGAGCAACGGTAAGAACGGTTCCAAATAGGGCGATAAGCGCAGCCGCTACTACAGGACTTAGCAAGACTTTCAGAAAGAGGTGATGCCTCATTTCCCAATGTTTCATGTGGCGCTCAACGGCACTCATCTCGTGATCCGTAGGAGCTGCTCTTTCTTTGTATAGACGGGCCATAGAATCTCCCCACCATCTGGGCCGCCTTATTGGGGCGGCATCGTCCTAATTCGTTGGGGCAGCGGGACGCTGGCCTTTGGCGAATTCGTCGCTGAACTCTGAGCTAAATTCGGCAGCGTCGCCATAGAAACGCACAGCCTTGTATCGGGTCAGCCCGTCCTTGACCTGTTCACTCGGCTTCACCTCAGGATCAGAATAGAAGCTGATCACCTCCACGGCCCATTCGCGAGCTGGCGCGATGTTCTCTTTCGGCTCCTGACTCAGGATGCCGACCGCGATCTCCACCATCTTCACATCCATTTCGCGGGTCGCGCCCCAATAGGCCGGGATGCCGACGACAGCGCCACCCACCGCCCCGGCAAGGTCGATGTTGTGCTCGATGATGGCGAGGGCGGATGCGCGTACGCCCTTGGCATGTGGGAGAAGCGGCGTTGCGTCGGGTTCCGCTGGAACGGCACAGATGACGCTCCAATCGGGAACCCGCAAAAGCCGGGGGTTGCCGACGTGGATCATGCTGGATAGCGCCTTGAACAAGTCTGTGCTTCGACTCGTGACAAGGGAAAATCTTGACAAGGCGCCTATCATGCGGGCTTTCCTTGGGCTGCCAGTTGAGCCCGATTAATTCAAAGGCGAGGCCGCCCAATGAGGCGGCCTCGCTAATCACCAAGAGAGGACAGCACCGGGCCCGCCTGCCTGGCACGCGTTCAGGTCTGGTTCATCGTGTCGGGACGAGATGGATGCGGAAGTCGCCGGTCCTGGGCATTGTCGAGATTGCAAGTCCACCGGCCGGCTCGTCGGGGGTGCCATGTCCGAAGCTTTGAAGCTCGAAATCGCCCGCATCGTCGCCGACGCGGCATCGAAAGGCGGTTTTCTGGATATCGGGACGGCTCTGCAGCAATTGTTTTCCGTCGACGAAAGCGCGATCAGGATCCGCCGCGACGTGGTGAACGCGCTGGTAACCGAGTCGCTGCGGTCAGGGGTCAACGCGCAGCTGCCGATCGTCTGATCGCAGAGGCGCCGAGCCTGGCGCCTTCCAGACTGAACTCGCTGAAGCGTGAGACAGAAGGAATGTCATCCTCGGCCGAGCGAAGCGAGAGCCGAGGACCCACGAGCGTCGTGCGCGGCCCCTGGGTTCTCGGGTCTCCACTTCGCTTCGCCCGAGAATGACGGCCTTAAGCTTTGACTCATGTACTCGCCTAAGTCCGTGGAAGGCTGCGAAAGTGGGTACTAGCGACAAGCCCGGCTTCTGCGGCCCATTTCGCATGATCAATGATCGGCCGATCCGGCCGCGGCGGGGCAGAGCTTGAGGCTGCGGGCAAAATCCGTGGCCGCGGCGAAAGTCGCCGCGAGCCGCTCGATGCGACCGCGGCGGTCCCCTCTTGGCTCGACATCGCGGATCGCGCCCGCCTCCGAGACCGGCAAGCCAAAAGTTTCGGCGGCGAGGAGGAAAGCGCCTTCCGACGTCGCGACGGGCGCGGATTCCGGCACGGAGAGCGGGCGCCCAAGAATGTCGACGAGCATGTTCGGCCAGATCGCGCTTTTGGCGCCGCCGCCGGCGAGCCGGATGCGCGCGGCCCCGCCGGGGTCGACGGCGCCGAGATTGGCCCGAATGGCAAAGCCCACGCCTTCCAGCACGGAATAATAGAGCGCCGCCGGCCCATGCTCGGCGCCGAGCCCCAAAAAAGCGCCGCGGACTTCCGCGTC
Source organism: uncultured Alphaproteobacteria bacterium (assembly GCA_963846475.1). Classification (GTDB taxonomy): domain Bacteria; phylum Pseudomonadota; class Alphaproteobacteria; order Rhizobiales; family Afifellaceae; genus DASWJZ01. Next base: position 3,826,811 of record CAWJVZ010000004.1, read on the forward strand.
CATGAAGGGAAAACGCTCGCCCGCGAGGTAGGGCAGAAAAACGATGTCGGGAGGCGCCGCATCGATCGTCCGGAGCGCCTGTTCGGCGGCCGCCTCCGAAAGCCCAAAAATGCTCCGGGCCCACGCCGCCGCGGCTCCGGCGGAAAGGATCGGCGTCACCTCGATCAAGAGGCCGGGCGACGGGTGGGCGAGCCGGTAGACCGGCCGGAAGGCGCCCGCTTCCGCCTCGTCGACGACGCGCGCCAGCCATCCGGTCGTGCCGAGATAAAGGCTGAGGTCGCCCTGCACGCGGCAGAAGGAGCCGAGCGTCGTGGCGCCCACGTCGCCGCAGCCGTTGACGACCAGCGCCTCGTGGCCGGGCTCCAGGCCGAGATCGGCGGCGGCGTGCGGCAGCACCGAACCGATCACGGAAGTCGCCGGCAGGATCTCCGGCAGTTTGCGTATGGGAATGCCGAGAGCGGCGGCGACCGGCTCGCTCCATTGGCGGCCCGCAAGCTGCATCAACCCCGTCGTGGTGGCCGTCACGGCATCGGTCACCGCCCGTCCGGTGAGGCGGAGCGCGAGCGCGTCCTTGGCGCCGGGCAGGAAGAAGGCCGCTTCCGCGAATATTTTTGGGCTCGTTTGCCGCAGCCAGCCGATCTTGAAGGCGGTCATCAGCGGCTCGGGCTCGTTGCCGATGATTTTTCCGGCCCCGAGCGCCTGGAGCGCCGGGCCTGCCGCCGCAAGCGCCTCGCTGCCGCAGGGGTCGGAATAAAGGATCGCATCGCAGAGCGGGCGGCCTGCGGGGTCGACCGCGATAAGATTCTCCATGGTGCCGGTGAGCGCGATGGCGTCGATGCGCGGCGCGCCGAGCTCAGCGATCGCGCTCCGCGCTGCCGACCACCAGGTTTGCGGGTCCTGGCGGTGCGGCAAAGGCTGCGGACCGTAGAAGGCTTCCGCTGCGGCCGATATCGTGCCGTCGCGGCCGAACAGCACCGCCTTCAGCGAAGACGACCCGACGTCGAGAACGAGGATGCGCTCGATCATCGCCGTTCGGAAGTCCGGCCGACGCGCCGCAGCAGAACGGCGGCGATGATGATGGCGCCGGTGGCCATGCGCTGGACGAACGGCTCCATGCCGACGATCGTCAGGCCGTTGGCGATGATTCCGGTGATGACGACGCCGACAAAAGTGCCGCCGATATTGGGCGTGCCGGTGCGGGAGGCCGTCGTGCCGAGGAAGACGGCCGCATAAGCGGGCAGCAGCAGGCCTTCGCCCATCGTGTGCTGCACGCTGCCGAGCCGCGCCGCCAGCAGCAGACCGGCGAGCGCCGAGAGGGCGCCCGCGACCGCGAAGACGACGATGCGGTCGCGCATCACCGGCAGGCCGACGAGCCGGGCGGCCTGCATGTTGGCGCCGATGGCGTGGATGCGGCGCCCGAACCGGGTCGTCGCGAACACGATCGCGGCGGCGCCGAGGGTGGCGATCATCCACAGCGACAGGACAGGCACGCCGAAGATCGCGCCGCGGCCGATCGCCTTGAAGTTTTCGGGCACGCCCGAGAAGAGGCTGGTGCCGCCGGATGCCCAATAGGCGAGGCCGCTCAGGATGGTTCCGACGGCAAGCGTCGCGACGAAGGAAGGAACCTCGAAGCGGGCGACGAGCACGCCGTTCAGGGCGCCCGCGGCGATGCCCGCCAGGATGGCGGCCGCCACGCCCAAGGCGACAGGCGCGCCGATGCCGAACAGCGCGAACGCCAGGACGGCCGCCAGCGACGCCACGAAGCCGACCGAGAGGTCGAACTCGCCGATCGCCATCACGAAGGTCGCCGCCACCGCGACGATCGACAGCGTGGTGATCTGCTGCAGGAGATTGACGACATTGGCCGCGCTGGCAAAAGCGCCGGGAGCGGCGAAGGAGAAGGCGAGGGTGAGGAGAACCAGCGCGACAAGGGTCCCGTAGCGGCGCAGCGTCGAGGCGATCATGGACGATGGATCGCGACGCCGCCGTCTCGCGCCGGGGCTGCCGCGCGGCTCAGTTCGGGCAGGTGGCGCCGAGGCTCTCGCGGGTGATCAGCTCGACCGGCGCGTACATCTCGCCGGCTTCCGCCCGGCCGCCGGCGAAGATTTTTTCGAGCTGCTCGGCGGCGATCCGCGCCATCTCGCCAAAGCCCTGGCGGACCGTGGCGATGAACGGCGTGCAACCCTTGATCAGCTCGATCGCCTGGGGGTTGCCGTCGATGCCGGCGATCACGATGCGCGTGCGCCCGGCCGCCTGGAGCGCCAGCTCCGCGCCGATCGCCGGCTCGTCCCACGCCGCCCAGATTGCGTCGATGGCGTCGTCAGCGGGATGGGCGAGCAGGATCGAATCCACCGCCGACCGGCTGTCCTCCACCTGGCCGGGCACCTGGACGTAATGGCCGGCCACTTCGGTGACCCCGGGCGTCGCCTTCAGCGCGTCGTCGAGCGCGATCTCGCGCTGGCGCACGCCCGGATGCGCGGAGTGGAACAGGCGGACGATCTTGCCCTTGCCGCCGATCGCCTCGAAGAGGTGTTTTGTCATGGTCTGGCCGAGGACGTAATTGTCCGAGGTGACGTTCAGGGCAACGGCGGGGTTCTTGGCGCCGTCGATGGTCAGCACCGGGATGCCCGCGGCGGCGGCGCGGTCGACCTGGTCCTGGATCTGCGCAGGATCGAGGGAGACGAGCACGATCGCATCGGCCTTCGCCGCGACGACGTCCTCGATGCGGCTCGCCAGCGCGCCGAGGTCGCCGGCCGTGTCGACCACGTCGACATCCCACTGGCGCGCCTCGGCTTGGGCCTTGAAAGTGTCGATCATCTCGGCGGTGGCGACGGCGGAGAGGTAGGGCGTGAGCACGGCGATGCGCTCGCCGGCCGCCAACGCCGCCTGCGCCAAGCCGAGCGCGGCGCAAAACGCGCCGGCCGCAAGAAAAACCCGCCCGATCCTGGCCATCTTTAAACCTCCCTGTCGCGGGCGGACATTAGCCGACAAGCGGCGGCCCGGTAAGTTCTTATCGGGGCGCCGGTTTATTGCGGCAATGCGCCGGGCCAGCGGATCAGCGCCGCCCGCCCCTGGTCGGTGAGCGCGTAGATGCCGCGCTCGATACGCGTGAACCACCCATAGACGTTGCCGCGCAGAATCTTTGGGGCGTCCGGGATCGTGCCGGCGAGGTCGCGCGGGCGGCCCGGAGCATGCGCCAGAGCCGCGGCGCAGGCGAGCGCCTGCTGGCGGTAGGCCGTCATGATGGGCGCCCGCGTGCTGCCTCCCGACGCGGGATCGCCCTGGCGGCGCCGGTGCTCGTCGACCAGCCTGGAACGCCGCTTGGGATCGCGGCGCGGCCGCCACGGCCCTGCGGCGACCAAAATGTCCACCCGCCCGGATGGCGCGACGCCTAGAAGGCCGAAGCCGAGCAGGCGGCAGAGCTTTCGGACGCGGGAATCGGCCTCGCGCCCGCTCTTCCCCGCGCCGGTGCGGATGGCCAGCCAGACCTCGTCCGCAGCGCCCGCCCGGTCGACGCCCTGCAGCAGCAGCTCGAGATTGAAGCGGAGCTTCATCTCGCAGACGACCAAAATCCGGTCGTCGTCGCGAAGCCCGACGACGTCGCAGCCGCCGATCTCGCCCTTCACCGCAAAGCCGGCGACCTCCAAAAAGCGCTTTACCGGCAGGTAGAGCGCGGTCTCCAGCCCGCCGGCCTCGGCGGCTTTCCGGCTCATCGCCACATGCCGCGCATTCTTTGGCCGATGTCGACGCGGACCGGCGAGGCGGGACGCGGCGCGGCGCCGCTCTCGGCAAGAGGCGGCCAGAAGCGCGCCTCGAACAGCGGCAGCAGCGCAGCCGGGATGAAGCGCGTCCGCGAGGCGTAGACGTGGCGGTCGCCGTAGCCCGATTGCTGGTGGGTGTAGAAGCGCTGCGGCAGCAGGATCGCCAGCCGGTCTTTTGCGCGCGTCATCGCGACATAGAGGAGCCGGCGCTCTTCCTCGATCTCCTCGCTGGTGCCGGTCGCCATGTCGGAGGGGATGCAGCCGTCGACGCCGTTCAGCACGAACACCGCCTTCCACTCCTGGCCTTTGGCGGAGTGGATGGTGGAGAGGATCAAAAAGTCCTCGTCGAGGAGCGGCACGCCGGCTTCGTCGCTGGTGGCCGCCGGCGGGTCGAGCGTGATGTCGGTGAGGAAGCGGCCGCGCGAGGGATAGCCGCCGGCGATCTGTTCCAGCTGCGCGAGATCGGCGGCCCGCACGCGCGAGTCGTCATAGATGCGCTCCAGCTGCGGCTCGTACCAGCTGCGGATCAGGCCGAGCTCGGCCGGCCAGCCGGCGGCGCGGAGATAGAGCCGCCGCATCATGTCGGCGAAGGGGCGCCAGTCCTCGGCGCCGCGCGGCGGCGGCGAGAGATCGGAGAGCGCGCGGACAGGATCGGGACCTTCGGCCAGCGCATCGAGGACGCGGCCGGCGTGTTTTGGGCCGAAGCCGGGCAGCAGCTGCAGCACGCGGAACCCGGCGATGCGGTCGCGCGGGTTCTCCGCCCATCTGAGGCACGCAAGCACGTCCTTTACATGGGCGGCATCGAGGAATTTGAGGCCGCCGAATTTCACGAAGGGGATGTTGCGGCGGGTCAGCTCCAGCTCCAGCCCGGCGCTGTGATGGGAGGCGCGGAAGAGCACCGCCTGGTTCTTGAGTTTTAGGCCGGCTTCGCGGTTCTCCAGCACTTCTTCGACGACGAAGCGGGCCTGGTCGGCCTCGTCCCGGACCGACACCAGGTGCGGCCGCTCCGCAGAGCGGCGATCGGACCAGAGGTTCTTGGCAAAACGCTCCGGCGCGAGGTCGATGACGGCGTTCGCCGCCGCGAGGATCGGCTGCGTCGAGCGATAGTTCTGGGCGAGCGTGATCAGCCGGGCCGGCGGGCTGAACGCGAAGGGGAAATCCAAAATATTGCGGATGGTGGCGGCGCGGAAGGAATAGATCGACTGCGCGTCGTCGCCGACGACGGTCACGCCCGCTCCGTCCGGCTTCAGCCGCAGCAGGATCGCCGCCTGCAGGCGGTTGGTGTCCTGATATTCGTCGACCAGCACATGGTCGAAGCGCTCGCCGACGTCGGCGGCGAGCGCCGGTTCTCCCATCATCTGCGCCCAGTAGAGCAGGAGGTCGTCGTAATCGAGGACGTCCTGGCGCTGTTTGGCTTCCACATAGGCGGAAAACAAGTCGCGGAGCTCCGCCTGCCAGCGCGTGCACCAGGGGAAGGCCGACAGCAGGACCTCTTCGAGCGGCAGCTCGGCATTCACCGCCCGCGAATAGATCTGCAGGCAGGTGCCCTTGGCGGGAAACCGGCTTTTGGTCCTGGAGAAGCCGAGCTCGTGGCGGACGAGGTTCACCAGATCCGCCGAGTCCTCCCGGTCATGGATGGTAAAGCTCGCGCTGAGGCCGATTTCTCCGGCATATTCGCGGAGAAGCCTGGCGCCGATGGCGTGAAACGTGCCCGACCAGGTCAGCACCGCGCCGGCGATTGCGGAGCCGAGGCCCGGCACGCCTTTGGCGATATTCTCGACGCGGCGCGCCATCTCGGCCGCCGCGCGGCGGGAGAAGGTCAGGAGCAGGATGCGGCGGGGATCGGCGCCGGCAAGTATCAGGTGGGCGACGCGGTGCGCCAGCGTGTTCGTCTTGCCGGAGCCGGCGCCGGCGATGATGAGGAGCGGGCCGGGTTTTTCCGAACCTCCGCCCGTTCCATGGACGACAGCCGAACGCTGCTCAGGATTGAGTTTTTGCAGCCAGGCAGCGTCCATGCGGGCGAATCAGGATCGGTCGAGGGTTGACCCACGAACCACGTTTCCCCGTTTGTTCGCAACCGCTCAGCCGCACTTCGGCAGTTTGGCCGCTACGTTCTGACCCGTCGGTTTCGGATTTAGACCCAAGGGATGCGCGCCTGGCAGAGGCGGCCGCGGGGGCTGTGGCGGACAACGTACGACGGCGCTAAGCTTTCCCATTGAGCGCGTGCTGACAGCCACCCATTCCGGTCGCCCGGATGCTACGGTGGCAGCATGATTCCATTCGGGGGATACCGGTCGCTCCCGGTGCAAGCTGCCATGTCCAAACCGCCGCACAGCCGTTCCGACCCGTACTCCAACAAGTTCTGCCGCGCCGATGACCTCACTAATGAGGCCAGCGTTGAACAGTTCTTTATCGTCCGGCTGTTAGCCGACTTGGGCTACAAGGACCAAGAGATTAAGCCAAAGACGGCGCTGTCGGCCGTGCGTGTCGGCAAGGGCAGGAAGAAGGAACCGTACAAGCCTGACTTCCTCATCTATGGCAAGCGAAAGCCTCGCTGGATTGTCGACGCCAAGTCGCCGGATGAGAACCCGGACGACTACGTGGATCAAGGAGCGGGCTACTGCCTTGGGGTCAATCAGAAGTACGCGAACAATCCGGTTCACTACTTCATGCTAACTAACGGCTTCTTAACCCGCGTGTACCGGTGGGATGAAGAGCAACCAGTCATGTCCCTGCGGTTTGCTGACTTCGCGGACACCAACACCAAATACAAGTCGTTGCGGGCTCTGCTTAGTGCCGACGCGGCACGGACTGGTTGGACGGACAAGCCCAAGGTCGCCGCCACAAGTCACTTGCTGACGCGGCCGACCATGGAGGAGGTTAAAAAGACCTTCAGCCGTTGCCACCGCATCATATGGAAGGCAGAGAAGGTCAGCCCCCAAGCCGCATTCTTGCGGTTCGCGAAGATTCTATTCGTCAAGTTATGGGAGGACCGCAAGATTCGCGACAACGCGGAGTACCTTGCGGCCATAGGTCGGGGCGACCCGTTGCCGGCCGATGCAGTGCGCCTTTCGAAACATTGGATTGAGCAACAGGAAGCTCACGAAGCCAATCCGATAGACCGGATTCTGTTTCGGCAGCTTGTTGAGACGCTAGAAGCCGAAATCGAAGCAAGAAAGCGCAAGCGCATCTTTGAGGCTGATGCACGACTGGACGTATCCCCGGGCACGGTCAAGCGCGTGGTCGAACAATTGGAGCACCAATATCTCTTCGGAATCGACGAAGACTTGAACGGGCGCATGTTCGAAGCCTTCCTTGTCGCGACGATGCGCGGACAGGAACTAGGCCAGTATTTCACGCCGCGCAGCATCGTGAAGTTGATGACGCGGCTTGGAAGGCCAATTGCGAGCCCTGGCCACATTGAAAAAGTCTTGGATGGCTGTTGCGGCACGGGCGGCTTCCTCATCGAAGTGCTCACTGACATGCGCCGGCAAGTTTATGAAAATTCTTCGCTGACCAAGACAAAGCGCGTTGACCTTTTGGACGAAGTCGCCAACGAGGCAATTTTTGGAATCGATGCTGGGCAAGACCCTCCTCTTGTGAAGATTGCGCGCATCAACATGTACCTCCATGGTGATGGGGGTAGCCGGGTTTACTTGGCGGACGGGCTTCGCAAAACACCCGCGCCCTCTGGCACTGATGATGCCGAAGGCAAACAAGAAGTGGCGGAGCTTCGACGGGCCCTTGAGGGCGACCAAAAATCGGGACCCCTTCGCTTCGATTTGGTCCTGACAAACCCGCCCTTCTCGATGGATTACACGAAGAATGCACCCGAAGAGTGGGATGTGTTGAAGAACTATGACCTCCGCACTTGGGAAGGTGCCAACCGAACGTCCCTGCGCTCCGCCGTGATGTTCCTTGAGCGGTACCATGACCTCCTCAAACCGGGTGGTCGATTGCTTACGGTAATTGATGATGGAGTCCTTGGCGGCAGAAAGCTGGCGTTTGTGCGTGATTATCTACGCGATCGGTTTGTCATCAATGGCATCATCAGCCTTCACGGTGATGCGTTCCGCCGTGCGGGCGCGAGAACCAAGACATCCATCCTTTGTCTCACCAAGCGCGAAGAAATTAACGAAGGCGAGGCACCCGAAGACCAACCGGACGCGTTTGTTTATGAGAGTCGATACATCGGCATTGATGATGTTCCATCGAAAACCCCTCCGAGCGTCGCCGCGAAAGCACGCCAAGAGGCGGTCGAAGAGATGGACAAGATTGTTGCGGCCTATGAGTCCTTCCTGGCGGGCAAGAAGGGGCCCTGGCTTGTGAAGGCTGCTCGGTTGGGTGGCCGACTGGACGCCAAGTATCTCAACCCGTGGTCGGTGGAGAAGCTAGAGCCCGCTTGGGAGAAAGCAGGGGCCGAAACGGCAACGTTGGGCGATATCGTTGACTACATCGAGGAACAAGTCAGCATCCATCCAGCTAACACTTACACTTTCCTTCGCATCAGTTACGCGGGCTATGCGACCGGAGGCGAAAAACGGCTGGGCAGCGAAATTTCTTATGACTGGATTGGTCGAGCGGAGCCGGAAGATATCGTTGTTAGTAACATCAACGCCGTGAACGGCGCGACGTGCGTGTTGCCGCAAAAAGCAAAGGGACATCTCATCACGTCGGAATACACGGTGTTGCGGGTGAAGAAGGGGACGGACGTTGACCCAATGTACCTCTGGTCCGTCCTTCGCTCTCCGGCCGTGATTGCAGAGTGGTTGTCATCCTCCACCGGGCTAGGCCGGCATCGGGTGACATGGGATTTGTTGAAAGATCAAAAGGTGCCCTTGTTGCCCAAGGCTAAGCGGGACCAAATCGCCGCGCTCAATCGCAAGGAATATCGCCTGTTCGAAGAGATGATGGCGACGCGCGAAAGTGCTACCGGCGAGCTTGCTCCTCTGGATCTTTATGGTGAGATTGCCAAAGACAAGCTCGCGCGGGCGAAGCCGCCTCGCTGAAGGCAACGCCAGGCGTGCCATGACGAGTTAGCCGAATACGAGTTTGCCCGTCTCGCCCGGCTTTGCGGCTTTGGGGTTGTCGTACCATGCGAACGTGACTTCAGCCGTCACGCCGAGCGCCTTGATGATGCTGGCCGCCGTCTTCCACGCGGTGTTGGCGTCTTGGCCCTGGACCGAAATTCCGACGTCCTTGAGATAGCGGAATCCCTGGTCCGTCTTCTCGCCTTTGATGTGTTTCGCCAGAATCAACTCGCTCACCTTGTCGGTGTCCTTGAGCTTGTGGAAGGCGAAGTTGATGGCGCGGTCCATGATTGAGTTCCAGTTGGCGTGGAGCATCTGGCGACCGCTGATATGGGCGCCGAGGACTTTCGTATGGCTGAGGTCCGGGGGAGCGATGTTGGAGTAGGTCTTAATGGCTTCGCCGCCCTCGCTAGCGGTCTGCTCTTGGTAAAACTTGATGAGCTTTTTGATGACGTGCTCACGAGTGGTGTCCACGAACGGTTCGGCGAGAAAGGCGAGTTCCTTGTCGGTCTCGGCGCTTAGTTCAATGGTCGGATTCATGACGTTCCTCCTGGGTTCCTTGTACCGCCAGCTGCTGGCTATAACGCCTAAAGGTTTATAGACACGATACCGTATAGCTGGAACGCGGCGCGAGTCAAGAGTCGTTTTCCGACCCGCTGTGGAATACGCTCGACCGTTCTGCGTAACCGGCGGTGTGGCGTTGTACCGAACCTCTCGCGAAATCGTCGACGTCACCAACGAGTCCGCTTGCGTGCTGCGCGTCGTCGAGATGGCCGGGCGCGGGCGAGCCGTCGTGGCGGCCCAAAAAATCCGGCGCGAGCAGCTCGTCGAGCGGGCGCCGGTGCTGGTCGTGGAGGAGGAGGAGCGCGCAATCATCGACGCGTCCAGCATCGGCGCGCACATCTTCATGTGGGAGCACGGCAGCGTCGGCGACGACATCTATTCGGGGAAGGGGAGGGCGGCCATCGTGCTCGGGCTGGCCAGCCTGGTCAACCATTCCGCCACGCCGAACTGCCGCTTCGTGCGCTATATCGAGGCGCGGGCGCTCGACACGATCGCGCTCCGCGACATCGCCGCCGGCGAGGAGATCACCTTCGATTACGGCATGAAGCTGTGGTTCACGCCGGAGGAGCCGCGCTAGGCCGGGCGGCGGCGTCTTCCTCTCCCCTGCGGGGAGAGGCCGAGTGGCGTAGCCACCGGGTGAGGGACAAGATCGTAGAGCGCTGCGCCAGAACCCTCACCCGGCTCCGCGCTATCGCGCGGACTCGGCCTCTCCCCACGGGGGAGAGGAGGTGCGGAGCTCATATTGCAAGCGCGGCGGCGGCCGGCTCGTCGAGGAGGCCGAGCCGCTCCAGGCGCGAAAAATCGCCGGCGATGAGGCGGTCGCCGATGTCGAGGCGGTAGCGGAGGTTCGGCGTGAAGATGCGGGCGGCGAGATCGTAGGCGCGCTCTTTCGCCGCCGCGACGTCAGGGCCGACGCCGGTCACCACCATGGTCCAGCCGAACATGCCGCTGGTGACGAGCTGGCCGGCTTCGAGGCCGACCTCGCCGTAATGGAGGTGGCGGCGCTCCGCCTCGCCGGCGTCGACGATGACCGGCAGGCCCACCGGCTCGGCGACCTGCTCGCGCGTATAGGGGAAGGGCGGCGTGGTCAGCACGATGCCGACGGACATGCCCGGCCGCGCTTCGAAGCAGCTCTGCGAGCGCGTCACCATGGTGCGAAAAAGCTCCGACCACGGCGTCGCCTGGATCGGGTCGAGCACCGCGAAGCCGGGATAGCCGAAGCGGCAGGTGAGCTCGAGCGGCCAGATGCCCGCTTCGTTGACGATGGTGTTGAGGTTGACGTAGCCGAGGTAGCCGCCGTCGCGAAGCAGCGGCTCGATCGGCAGAAGGGTGCGCTCGAAGAAGCGGCGGCTCCGCTCGAAGGTCGCGACCGTCCCCATCTCGCCGGTGAGCTCGCCCATGTCGCCGGCGAAGAAGCGCTTGTGCTCCCAGTCGAGGCAGGCGGGGGCGAGGAAACGCGCGCCGTCGAAATAGGCGCCGACGCCCATCTCGATGCCGTCGAGATGCTCCATCAGCACGAAGCTCGCGTCGGTGGGGCCGCGTTTTCGGAGCTTTGCGGCGAGGACGGCGCGGACGTCGCGCCCGTCGGCGAGGCGGCCGACGTAATTGTCGCTGGAATAGAAATCCGGGCCGTTGAATTTCAGCACGTATCGCCCGGGATGCGCTTCGAGAAAACGGTCGGCGTCGGCGGCGTCCGAGAATTCGTGGATTCTGGCGGTGGAGAAGCCGAGATCATGCAGCACGGACTGCGCATAGGCGCGGTCGTTCTCCAGGCGATCGCCTGCGGCCGAGCCGCCGATGACGTGAAAGCCGTCGCGGCGGAGCCGGTCCTGCAGCGCGCCGCTGCCTTCCGCGACGTTTTCGAAGAGCACGATGCCGCCGTCGCCGGCCGCGCGGACCCAGCCGAGCTCGGAACGCCAGTCCGCCACATGCGGCACGAGACCGCGCAGCGTCCCCGCCGCCATCGCCTCGCTGACCGCGACGCGCACGTCATGGCCTTCGGCGATGAGGCGGAGGTAGAGCGCGCCGAGGTCGCATGTCTTGCCGACGCCGAGGAAGCGCATGCGCCGAGGATCGGGAGGAGGGCTGGCCAGGCGGCTCTCATAACGCGCGGCGCCACCCGGGTCCACGAAACATTTGTCGGCGGCGGCACGCGCGGGAGGTGTTTTCGTCAGGCGTTCGGGCTAGGATGGCGGCTCGGGGGCGACCCGATCCAAGGCAGATTTTCCAGGGAGGTGACCATGCGAAACGCGCTTCTCGCAATCGTGGTTCTGGCCGTTGCGCTCGGCTCGCCGGCGCTGGCGGGCGACGCGGAAGACATCCAGGCGCAAGCGGCGGCATTCGAGAAGGCGGTAAATTCCGGCGACGTGGAGGGGATGACAGCTCCCTACACCGAGGATGCCATCCTCCTGCCGCCGGACTCGCCCTCGGTCCAGGGGACGGACAACATCAGGGCGTTCTGGCAGTCGATGGCCGACATGGGGGCGGTGGAGCTGAAGATCACGCCGCAGGAGACAAAGGTCCTCGGCGACCACGCCTACCGGGTGATCGCATTCGCCTTCAGGCCCGGCCCGGGCGACGAGCAGCCCCTCACGGGCAAGGCAGTCGAGATCTGGCGCAAGGACGCCGACGGAACCTGGCGGATGCATCGCGACGCCTGGAACATGGATGCCGCGATGCAGATGCAATAGCGTGCCCGGCCCGGGCACGCGGTCGGCCGAGCCCCGCAGCGGCTCGGCCGGTCATCTCGCGGAAGGCGATCGCAGGGCGCGCCGCGGGGTTACTGGTTGAGGATATCCAGGATCTGCACGACCTCGCTTTCGTCCATGACGAGGCCGAGATTGGCGTTGACGGCCTGGAGGACAGCCAGGGTGACCGGCCGGTTGGCAGCCGCCTTCAGAGAAGCGGCGGCGGCCGGCAGATTGCCTTCCGCCACATAGCTCTCGTAGGCCGCAAGCTGCCCGACGGCCGAGTTTTCCGACGCATGGGCGCGGGCCGTCGCCGAGGCGTTGCTCGCACCCAGCGCGCCGAGCAATTCCTCGTCGGCAGCCGCGTCGTCGTCGGCGACGTCGAGGCCCTTGTCGTGAGCCGTGGAAGAATTGCCGCGGCCACCCTGAGCGCCGGCATCAGCCGAGTTGCCGCCGTTGCCGTTATCGGAACCACCCCCATTGGAGTCCGATCCGCCGCCGCCGGAGCTGCCGCCGTTGCCGTTGTTGCCGCCATTGCCGCCGGAATTGCCGCCGCCGTTGCCATTGCCGTTGCCGCCCTGCTTGGCAATTGCGACACTCGCTCCGAGGTCGAGCGGCAGAGCGATCGTCGCCGCGGCGGCGAACGCGATCGCCGAGCCGAGCAGGACGATCGAGAACTTCTTTAAACGCATTGCCGTCTCCTGTGATTTGGATGCGCTTATCGGCGCATTTCTCTTCAAGGCTTTTAGAAGCAACTCCTGAAGGCTCTGGTTAAGTGTTGCTGGACGAACTGAATATTCAGATGTTTAGCTAACCGGACCTTTCGCCGTGTGCGACGGATCGGGAGCTGTGTCGACGCGGTGGGAAGCGCACTATTTCCTGCTGCCGCCATTATTGCTTCCGCCAGAATTGCCGCTGCCGTTGCTTTCGGCGCCGTGGTTCCCGCTGCCCCCATTCGAGCCCTTCGATCCTGCGCTGCTGCTGCTTCCGCTGCCATTGCCGTTGGCGCTGCCCGAACCGGAGCCCCTGTCGTCAGCCCCCTGCCCATTGGCCGCTTGCGAACCGCCGCTTTTTCCGGGCGGAGCGGCTTGGGGACCTGCGGCAACCGCCGCCTTTTGCGGGTGTCCGGCGAGTATTTGCGGCGCTGCCCCGAGGCCGGATACCTGCAGCCCGGCATTCCGGCCGGCCGCAACCGCTGCCCGCTGGCCGGATCCGACTTCCGCCCGCTCGCCCGTCGCAAGATCGGCGACCGACACGAGCCCGACCTTCACGCCGACCTCGGCGCCGCCCGCCGAGACGGTGACGCGGAATTCAGTTCCCTTCACGATGGCGGCGAGGAACGGCGTCTGCACGGAGAAGTGCGGCCGCCCGCGCTTTTCCACCGCCAGATCGACCTGCCCGACCTGCTGGATCACCGTCGTCTTCAGGCCGCGGTCCGGCTTGTGGGGAACAGCGATCTTGGTGCTCGGACCGAGGATCATCGTGTCGCGCCCGTGCACCAGCATGGCGCGGCCCTGCGGGGTGGTGGCGACGGTGGCGCCGAGCGGCACCTGCATGCCCGCCACGACCTGCACCGGTTCCGCCCGCTCCTGCAGAAGCCAAGCCACGCCGGTGACCCGGGCGATTGTCCATTCCTGCGCCGCGGCAGCTTGCCCGACGAAGATGGCGGCGAACACACCAATGAGCGCAGCGCGGATAGATTTAGAGTACATGGGCAACGCCTCTGGCGGGTTGCTCCCGCCTAACCGGCGCCTGCTTGGCATGGCGGGTCTTTACGGGAGCTCAAAGAAAATCGTTAAAAAACAAGCCATTCTTGCAAGCTATAGTTTTCAGCTGGCTAACAGCAGCGCGATGTAGTGTTCGCCATGCAGTATTCGTTAACTTTCGTATCAACCAGTCCTGAAAGCCACAACTTTTATTAATTCCCATCTGGTGTTCTGCCGGCTCGCAAAACCCAACGTGGAGATGCAGAGGTGGCGAGTTTCCGTTCCGTAGCTTCGGCGGTGTCGCGGACGAGCCGTCGATTCAGAGCCGACATTGCCGGATCCGTAGCTATCACGGCTGGCCTCATGATTCCGGTGGTCATCGGCGGCGTCGGCATGGGCGTCGAAACAGGCTATTGGTACCTGAGCCAGAGGAAGCTGCAGCAGGTCGTCGACGTCGCCGCACATGCGGCCGCGGTGCGGAAAAAATCGGGCGACAACGCAGCAGCCTATACCGAGGCGGCTCGCTACATCGCCGCCCAGTCGGGCTACAGCGGCGCGGCCGCCAATGTCACAGTCGTCTCCCCGCCTGCCTCCGGGCCGAACGCGGGGAGGAGCGATGCAATAGAGGTGATCATCACTGACCCTCTGCCGAGATTCTTCACGTCGATTTTCTCGGATAGTGCGCTGACCATGCGAGCCCGCGCCGTTGCCCTGGTACAGACCAGACCGGCCTGCGTCCTCGCCCTCAGCGGCACTGCGTCAGGCGCAATTACGGCGGCTGGCTCAGCAAACGTCAACATGCCCAACTGCGACGTTGCCTCAAATTCCACCGCAGCGGATTCCTTCAAGATGCAGGGTGCGTCGACCAGCGTTACCGCGGCTTGCGTCTACAGCGCCGGCGGCACGTCCACAAATTCGAACCTTTCGATGACGCTATGCTCTCAAGCCGAGACGCATATGGCCCCGCTGTCGGACCCATACGCCAACGTGGCCGAGCCCGCAGTCACCGGCGCGTGCAAAAACAAGGACGTCGGCGGAGGTACGGTGCTCACTCCGACGGATAATCATGCCAGCGGCGTCAAATCGATGCGCTTCTGCAATGGACTGTCCTTCTCCGGCAACGTGACCCTCAATCCGGGTCTTTACATCATCGAGAAGGGTACGCCTGCCTCGTTCATCGGATCGAACGGAGCCGTTCTCACCGGCAGTGGCGTGACCCTGTTCTTCACCGGCGGAGCGGACATCAAGCTGAACAACAATGTGCAGCTCAACCTGTCTGCTCCGACCGCCGGTCCCTACTCGGGCATTCTGATGTTCGGCGACAGGGACGAGGCAATAACCCAGAAGGTAAACGGTAATGCCGCCTCAACGTTTCAAGGGGCGCTTTATTTTCCCAACTCCCACGTCGATTACCTCGGCAACTCGGCAGCTACAAACGGGTGCACGCAACTGATTGCCAAGACCATTCAACTCTCCGGCAATACGGGGCTGAAGTCGTCCTGCGCAAGCGCGGGCACGCGCGAAATCGGCATAGGCCAGCTCGCGAAAGTCGTGGAGTAGGGATGCCTGTCATGGCTTGGAGATTTCAAGTGTGCCTCCTGCGCAAGTTGGCTCGGGACGAGCGAGGAGCCGCGGTCGTCGAGCTCGCGCTCATTGCTCCAGTGCTGGCGCTCATGCTCCTCCTGGCCGTCGATGTCGGCCTTGCGGTCAACGAGAAAATGGCCGTCGATCACGTCATGCGGGTCGGAGCCGAAACGGCCATGGCCGATCCGGGCGAAAGCAAAGTCCAGGATGTGCTGGAGCAGACGGCAGGGGAAAATTTCGGTGTCGTAGAGGAACTCCTCATCGTCGACCTCCTTTTCCATGGGGTCGAACGGCATCGCCGTCGGCGTATCGCGCTTCTGCGCCTGCCCGACCGCCCGGTCGGTCGCCGTTGCCTGCACGAGCACCTGCACCGGCAAGGCGCCGCTGGCCTTTTATCGGCTGGACAGCCGCAAGGAATATTCCGGGATATTCCTGTCGAGCATCGAGATGAAGGCAGCGCTGCAGGTCCAGGTGAAATGACCACCCGTTCGATCCTCAGACGCTTTTACCGTGACCAGGACGGCGCGTCCGGCGTCGAGTTCGCCATTTGCGGTTCATTCCTGATCTTCCTGTCCTTGGGCGTGATCGAGTTCGGGCGCGCTTTCATGATCCGCAACGAGGTGGCCTATGCGGCCGACAAGGCGACGAGAACCGTCCTTATGAACCCATCCGCATCGACCAGCGCCATCACCCAATCTGCTCGCGACGCGTTTCAGGAGAACGACTCGCTTTTGACGGTAAGTGTTGCCAACGAAACCGTCGACGGCCTGTCCTCGCGGGTGATTACATTGAGCTATCCAGTCCAACTGTTGATTTCCCGCCTTCTCCTCGAACTCTTTCGCCGTCACTGTAAGACGCCGCGTCTCGAGGGGCTGAAGCCCGCGAGCGGAACCGCATGCCAGCAGAGGCCGAGGGGATATTGGGTGTTGATTCACTCTTCCATGGCACAATGCGGTCGGCTCAATGAGGCACCCCAAAAATGGATCACCGCTCCGTCACCCGCGCCCGAGCCTTCCTGAAGGCGCAAATCAGGTTCAACAACGGCATGTCCACGATGGATTGTCTCATCCGGGATCTGTCGGAAGGCGGCGCCAGGTTGCAGATCAGCGATTCAGTCGCGCTTCCGAGCAGCTTCGAACTGTATATCCCGAAACGGGATGAGACCCGCCGGGCAATTCTGCACTGGCGAAACAGCGAAGAAATCGGCGTCGGCTTTCAAGGTTCCTCCCTCAGCGAGCCGGAGACCCACGGGCTCATGCAACGGGTGGCCCAGCTTGAATCCGAAACGGCCAGTTTGCGCCGGCTGGTCGAGACTATGCGCAGGGACATCGACGTATCGTGCTGCGACGCGGGCAGCGTGAACGCAAGCGTGCACGCCTAAGGCGACCGACCGAACGTTACGGGCCGTTCACCGCGTTTGGAACCGGCCGTGCAGAATTCAACAAATTTGAAACGTATCGCTTCAAAGTGGGGAGCGCCGGCGGGACCGGCGGTCTGGGGGTGGGGACCGTAACGTGAGTTTCTGGACAAAAAAGAAACCTGAAAACATGCGGTCCAGCAACGTCCTTGCCCAGCCCAGCCAAGACGCCAGGCCGCCTTCGCCTCCCGCCAACCGGGCCCCCCCCTCGGAGGTGGAGCTCACCCATGTCCGCTGCCTTGGCGCCGTAGCGCTTCTGTGCAGTCGCGATGATCTGGACACCAAGGCCATCTTCTCCGAGCTCGTAAATCTCGTTCCCGCGGCGAAGGTCGGGCCCTATGCCGAAACCTGCCGGCTTGAATTCATGGGGACCAGCTTCTGGTCTGCCGGCTACAGGGAGCACCTGACGCGTCACGACGTCCCACTCAGTTTCGGGGGCACTCAGGTCGGCTCGATCGTCATCGGCGGCGGGGAGAGCGCGGATGGGCACGCCTGCGGAACAGGACCGGAAGAGTTCATCGCCACGATCGGCAATCTTGTCAACCAGATGCTCGGCCGTCGCATGGATCGCCAGCAGGTCCGCGAGCTGCGCGCCGAATTGGACCGCCGGCAGGCGGCACTCGAGCAGATCCGCAGGCTGGGCAAGCTTGGGGCGTGGGACTTCGACGCGAAATCTTCCGCGTTCACGTGGTCGGAGGAGGCCCGCCTGATCGCCGGGCTGCACGTGGGCGAGCCGACGAGACCGCAACGGGAAGAGCTCATGGGAGCCTTCCTTCTGAAAGCGATACATGAAGCGGTCCCGACGCGGAAACAGGTCGACCAGGAAATCCCATGCGTCCAGCCGGACGGGACCAAACGATGGCTGCACGTTTTGGGCGAAGTAGAGGTTGCCGACGCTCAGCTGGCCAGAGCCCATGGGATCATCAGAGACGTCACCGAGGAGAAAGAGCGGCAGAGCCGCCTCTCCAGGCTGGCCAATCACGACCCGCTCACCGGACTGGCCAACCGGCGCGGTCTTTTGGAGAAGTTCGAAGCCATCCTTCTCAGACAGGGTACGGCAGGAGCATTGCTCCTGACGGACCTCGACAACTTCAAGGACGTGAACGACGCCGGCGGCCACGATGCCGGCGACGCTCTCCTCAAAGCTTTTGCCCGCCGCCTGGAAGAAGCAGCCGGCAGAGCCGGCTTCGTCGCCCGCCTCGGCGGCGATGAATTTGTCGTCCTGTTTCCAAGCAATGCCGATCGGTCGGCCCTGGAACGGTGGGCACGCTCGCTGCAGAAGCAACTGCAGGAACCCTTGGCGGTCGCCGGACGCGCGATGTCGATCCGGCTTTCGGCGGGCCTCACCATCTTCCCCGCCGACGGGAACGGCGCGGCAGAGCTTTTGAAGAACGCCGACCTGGCGGTCTATGCCGCCAAGGCTCGCGGCCGCAATACGCTGGTGACGTATGACGGCAGCTTACGTCAAGAGAGCCAGCGGCGCGTCGCCCTCTGCTCAGAGGTCAAAGAGGCGCTGAGCACCGACCGGATCGTACCCTTCTATCAGCCGAAGATCTGCCTCAGCACCGGCCGGCTGGAGGGATTCGAAGCGCTCCTGCAATGGCAGCATCCGTCCGGGCTGCGCACGCCGGGAACGATGCTGCCCGCCTTCGACGTTCCGGAGCTATCGCGCGCCCTGTGCAGCAGGATGCTGGAGGCCATCGTCGCCGACCTTGCCAGGTGGGGAAAGCACGACCTGCCGTTCGGCCGCGTGGCGTTCAACGCCTCATCGTCGGAATTCAGCGGCTTCGACCTCGTGAGGCGGGTGCTCGGGGAGCTGGAGGCCGCCGCAGTGCCGCCGTCCTGCCTCGGCCTGGAGGTCACCGAGACGGTGTTTCTGGGCGGCGGCTCCGGCGCGATCGGCCCGATCCTGGAGCAGCTGCACAAAGCAGGCATCGAGATCGCTCTCGACGATTTCGGCACCGGCTACGCCTCGCTCACGCACCTTCAGGAATATCCCGTCGACATCATCAAGATCGACCAGTCCTTCATCCGTGGACTGACCACCAATTCCGCTAGCCAGGCCATTACCTCGGTCGTTCTCGGGCTCGGCCGAAGCCTCGGCATGAAGGTCGTGGCGGAGGGGGTCGAGACCGCCGAACAGGCGGGCTATCTGAAGTCGGCAGGCTGCGACCAGGTGCAGGGTTATTTCTTCGCCCGCCCGATGCCCGCCGGCGACGTGCCGGACTTCGTAACCAGCTGGCGAGGCGCCGTGGAGCTCGCCGGCTTGGAGGTGCATCCCGGCGGCGCCGAGCTCCTCATTCGTGCCGCGTAGGCGCGACCCAATGGGCGGCTCGCCTATTGCGGCAGCAGCGGTCCAGGCTTGCGTTGCGGGCGAAGGCCGAGCACGGCGCTTTCCACCATCATCAGCTCGCCGATGTTTTCCGGCGTGATGTAGCCGACCAGCCGCCCCTCCCAGTCGACCACGGCGACTGCGGGGAAGGCGCGGCCGTCGAGACGCTGCAGCGCCGCCTCCAGCCGCGACAGGGCGGAGACCGTCGGCACGTCGCGTGTCATCGCCTCCACGACGGGCGTCGCGGCGCCGCTCTTCGACAGCGCCTGCACCATCGCCTCGCGGGTGAGCATCCCCATCAGCTTGCCGGCGGCGTCGACCACCGGAAATTCATGCTGCGTGGTCCTGAGGAGAAGCGCGGCGGCGTCGCCGATCGTGGCGTCGGGCGCAAGCGTCTCGAAGCTTGTGATCATGGCGTCGCCGACGCCGAGCTGGCGGGATACGTCCTGCAGGCCGACCGAGCGCGCCTCCGCCGTCGCCGCGAGATAGACGAAGATGGCGATGAACAGGAGCATGGGGTTGCCCATCAGGCCGAAGAAGCCGAAGACGAAGGCGAGCGCCTGGCCGATCCGCGCGGCGATATTGGTGGCGCGGGTGCGCGGGTACCAGAGCGCCAGGATCGCCCGCAGCACGCGGCCGCCGTCCATCGGGAAGGCGGGGATCAGGTTGAACAGGACCAGGAACACGTTCACCGAGGCGAGGCGCACCATGAAGCCCAGCGCCGGGTTGTCCAGCCGCTGCAGCGCGTCCATGTCGAAACGGGTGTTCATGATGAGGATGAGCACCACGGCGATGACCACGTTCACCGCAGGCCCGGCCAGCGCCACGACGATCTCCTGGCCCGATTTCTCCGGCATGCGCTCCAGACGCGCCACGCCGCCGATGGGCAAGAGCGTGATGTCCGGCGTCCTGATGCCGTAGCGGCGCGCCGCCAGCGCGTGGCCGAACTCATGGGCGATCACGCAGGCAAACAGGGCGATGATGAAGGCGAGCCCCTGGAGGGCGGCGGGCGTGCCGCCCTGCTGGTAGTGCGAGATGCCGATCCAGGCCAGGAGCAGCAGGAAGGTGACGTGGATGCGGATTTCGCTGCCGAGCAGGCGGCCGATCGGGAATGACCACGACATGAGAACCTCCGGTGCATCGGAAAAATGCGCTTTGCGCGGCGCGGTTCAATGGTCTTTCTCAAGCGAAGTGGCGCGCGTGCAGGCGCGGGGCGCTTCGACGCGTCCAAACGACAGAGTGAACCGAGGGATGCGTCAGCCGCCCAGCATGGCCAGCCGCCCCAAGGCCTCTTCGGCCAGGGTCGTCGTCAGCTCGCCGGCGGGAAGGGCGCGGCCGAGCGCGCCTGCCTGGCCGGTCCACAGCGGGCTGAAGTCGCTCGACCCCGCCGCTTCGGCCTTCGTCCGCAACGGCGCAATGCCGTTGACGGCTAGCGGAAAGGCGGGGCTGTCGGGGCTCATCGGTCCGAGGTCGCGGACGATGCGGTTCTTGATGCCGCGCGCGGGCCGGCCGGTGAAGACGTTGGTGAGCACGCTGTCTCCGTCGCGCGCCGTGCGGAGCGCCTGCCGGTGCAGGTCGGAGATGCGCGCTTCCGGCGTGTAGAGATAGGCCGTGCCGATCTGCACGCCCGCCGCCCCGAGCGCGAAGGCGGCCGCGATGCCGCGGCCGTCGGCAATGCCGCCGGCGGCGATCACCGGCACATCGACCGCGTCGACGATTTGCGGGACGAGTGCGAAGGTGCCGATCTGTGCGGCGACATCGTCGGTCAAGAACATGCCGCGATGGCCGCCGGCCTCATAACCCTGGGCGATGATCGCGTCGACGCCCTTGTCGGCCAGGTGCCGCGCCTCGGCTACGGTCGTGGCCGAGCTCAGGATTTTTGCGCCGGTCCGCCGCGTCCGCTCCAGGAGATCGTCTGAGGGCAAGCCGAAGTGGAAGCTGACGACCTTGGGCCGGACCTCCTCCACCAGCTCGCAGAACGCCTCGTCGAAGGGGTTGCGGGCGGCACCGGAGCCGGCGGGGGGCTCGACTCCGAGCTCCTCATAAAACGGCGCCAGCCTCTCGACCCACCGCGCCTGCCGTTCGGAATCCGGGACGGGCGGCTGGTGGCAGAAGAAATTGATCGCGAAGCCGCGATTGGTCGCCGCGCGGATTTTTGCGACCTCCTGGCGCGCTCCGTCCGGCGTCAGCATGGCGCAAGGCAGCGAGCCGAGCCCGCCGGCGGCGGAAACGGCAGCGGCAAGCTCCCCCGCCTGCGCACCGGCCATCGGCGCCTGGATGATGGGCACGTCGATCTCGAGGAGGTCGAGGAGGGAAGTGGTGGGCCAGGGCGGATTTCGCATCACGATCCTTCAGCAGAGGCGTCGCGCTACTTCACGCTCGTCCCATTCGAGCCCAAGACCGGGGCCGCGCGGAGCGAGCTTGCCGTCGACGATGACATTTGGCGCACGCAACAATGCGCCGGCCGTGTCGAGAAACTCAAGCCAGTGCGCCGTTGGCGTCACCGCCAAGGCATGCGCGCTCGCCTCGACGAAGATATGGCTTGAGACCGGCAGCGAGGCAGCCTCAGCCTGGCCCATCGCCCTCAGCCAGCCGGTGATCCCGCCGATCTTCATCACGTCCAGCATGGCGAGGTCCGAAGCGCCGGCGGCGATGGCCTTCTGCATGTCGCGGGGAAACCACCAGTTCTCACCTGTCTGCACGGGGATCGTTCCGGCGGCGCGAACCTGCGCATGCCCGTCCAGATCCTCGGCGGGCACCGGCTCCTCCACCCAGGCGATATCGAACGCGGCAAGCCGCGTCACCCGGCGGATGGCCTCTACGGGGTCCAGCGATTGGTTGTAGTCGACCATGAGGCCCACGTCAGGACCAAGTATCGAGCGAACGGCGGAGACTGTCTCCAAATCGCGCTCCAGCGAGCCGCCGCCGATCTTGATCTTGATCGCCTGAAAACCCTTTTCGACCGATGCGAGGATGGCCGCCTCGTCCGCCGTCGGGTCGATCATGCCAAAACTGTCATAGGCCGGCAGCGGAGCGGTCGTGCCGCCGAGCAGCACCGCCAGCGGCCGATCGAGACTACGCGCGAGCGCGTCCCAGAGCGCCATATCGAGACCCGCCACCGCCATGCCCACCAGCCCCTGCCATCCGAGCAGCCGAAAGCGGCGGTCGAATTCGCGCATGCGCTCGACCGGCGCGACCGCTTTGCCCCGAAGTTCCAGGCCGATCTCCTCGACGAGTTTCGTCAGCGCGGCGAGCACCACCTCCGTGTAGGCAAAGAGATAGGAACGCCCGATCACGCCCTCCTGCGTGCGGATGTCGATCAGAACCAACGGGGCCGCCGGGATCTCGCCGACTGCGGTCCGCAGCGGACGCTGGAACGGCGCGATCACGGGCCGTACCGCGACGTCCTGAACGATAAGACCGTGCGGCTGGCGCTCCGCCGCCTGGACGGCAGCGGCATGGACGGGGGCTGCGCTCGGGCTCATATTCGCTCTCCGGCCTGACAGAGCGGTTGAGCCTAGACGGCCGTGGAGGCCTGTAAACTCACTCCTCGGTATACATGGACCGGATCGAGAAGCGGACCGCCGATGAGACTCGCAGGGTCATCCTGGAGGCCGCCTACGAGCTCTTCTATCGGCACGGTTTCGCCCGCGTCGGGCTCGACGCGATCGCCGCGCGGGCCGGCGTAACCAAGCGGACGCTCTACTACCACTTCCGCAGCAAGGACGATCTCCTCGCCGCCGCCTTGGAGTCCCACTCGGAACTCGCGCTTGCCCGCATCCGCCGTTGGGGGGGCGGGCTGCCAGCGGATCTTGAGGGGGCGATCGAGATCCTCTTCGCGCGGCTCGGCAAATGGGCGGGCGGCCCGCGTTTCGAGGGCGCCGGCTATACTCGCCTGGCCATGGAGCTTGCCGACCTGCAGGGCCATCCCGCGCGGGCCATTGCCCGACGCCACAAGTCAAGCCTGGAAGCCTGGCTCGCCGGCGAATTGGAACGGCGAGGGGCGGCCGAGCCGGCCGGAGCCGCGCGGCAGGTCTTGATGCTCCTTGAGGGAGCAGTGGCGCTGATGCTTATTCACCGCGACGCCGGCTATATCCATTCTGCGGCCGAGGCCGCAAAGCGGCTGGTGGGGGCGGTTGCCGAGGCTAGCTCCTCAGCCGCTCCCGCATCGCCAGCGTCCTGAGCCGCAGCGCGTTGAGGCGGATGAAGCCCGCCGCGTCGCGCTGGTCGTAGGCGCCGCGGTCGTCCTCGAAGGTGACCAGCGCGTCGGAATAGAGGGAGTTCCGACTGGCGCGGCCGATCACCGTGACGTTGCCCTTGTAGAGCTTCAGCCGCACGGTGCCGTCGACCTTCTCCTGGCTGCGGTCGGCGAGCGCCTGGATCATCTCGCGCTCCGGCGAGAACCAGAACCCGTAATAGACGAGCTCGGCATAGCGCGGCATCAGCGATTCCTTCAGATGCATCGCCTCGCGGTCGAGCGTGAGCGACTCGATCGCCCGGTGCGCGACGTGCAGGATGGTGCCGCCCGGCGTCTCGTAGATGCCGCGGCTCTTCATGCCGACAAAACGGTTCTCGACGAGGTCGACGCGGCCGATGCCGTTGTCGCCGCCAAGCGCGTTCAGCGCGGTCAGCAGCGCGGCCGGGCTCAGCGGCGTGCCGTCGAGCGACACGGGATCGCCCTTTTCGAAGCCGATCTCGACGATCGTCGCCTTGTCCGGCGCGTCCTCGGGCGAGAGCGTCCGCTGGAAGACGTAGGGGGGCGGCTCCTGGTCCGGGTCCTCCAGCACTTTGCCCTCGGAGGAGGAGTGGAGGAGGTTGGCGTCGACGGAGAACGGCGCCTCGCCGCGCTTGTCCTTCGACACCAGGATCTGGTTCTTTTCGGCGAAATCGATGAGGTCGCTGCGCGACTGAAAATCCCATTCGCGCCAGGGCGCGACGATCCTGATGTCCGGATCCAGCGCATAGGCGGTGAGCTCGAAGCGGACCTGGTCGTTGCCCTTGCCGGTCGCGCCGTGGGCGATGGCGTCGGCGCCGGTCGCATGGGCGATCTCGACGAGCCGCTTGGCGATCAGCGGA
This sequence comes from uncultured Alphaproteobacteria bacterium, assembly GCA_963846475.1. Classification (GTDB taxonomy): domain Bacteria; phylum Pseudomonadota; class Alphaproteobacteria; order Rhizobiales; family Afifellaceae; genus DASWJZ01. The sequence continues at coordinate 3,850,968 of CAWJVZ010000004.1, forward strand.
CGCGCGATGGAGGTGCCGAGCAGATAGACGCCCTCGTAGAGCGCGTTCATGCGGAACATCGGGAACACGAAGTCGCGGACGAATTCCTCGCGCAGATCCTCGATGTAGATTTCCTTGATGCCGAGCATCTCGGCCTTCTTGCGGGCCGGCTCGAGCTCCTCGCCCTGGCCGAGATCGGCGGTGAAGGTGACCACCTCGCACCGGTATGTCGTCTGCAGCCATTTCAGGATGATCGAGGTGTCGAGCCCGCCGGAATAGGCGAGCACGACCTTCTTGATTTCAGGCATCACATCCGTCCGGTCGGGGAAGCGGGCGCACTATAGAGAGGGCGAAAGGGCGCGCAAGCAGCTCCGGCTGCGGTTGGCGTAGCCAGGAGCTTCGGCAATAATCCGGAGCGAAAACGGAGAGGGGATCTGCGATGGACGCGCCGCAACCGGTCGTCCGGCCGGCAACGCCGGCGGATGCCGCAGCGTTGGCCGAGCTGGTCAACATGGCCGGCGAGGGCATGCCCCTCTACCTTTGGACAGGGATGGCGGGCCCAGGACAGGATCCCTGGGAGGTGGGCCGCCAGCGCGCCCAGCGGGAGAGCGGCAGCTTTTCCTACCGCAACGCCACGATGCTGGAGGTGCATGGCGATGTCGTCGGCTGCCTGATCGGCTACAAGCTGCCCGACGCGCCCGAGCCCATCGATCATGAAAAGATGCCGGCCATGTTCGTGCCCTTCCAGGAATTGGAGAACCACGCCTGCGGCACCTGGTACGTGAACATGCTGGCCACTTATCCCCGCACCCGCGGGCAGGGTTTTGGGACGAGGCTCCTCGGACTTGCCGAGGAGATCGCGGCCGCCGCCGGGTGCAAGGGCCTCAGCATCATTGTCTCGGACGGGAATGCCGGGGCGCGCCGCCTATACGAGAGGTGCGGCTATCGGCAGGTCGCGACGCGGCCGATGGTGAAGGAGGGCTGGCAGAACTCCGGCGAGAACTGGGTGCTTCTCGCCAAGGGCACGGCTAGCGGGCCGGGCACCGGAAACCTCCTCACTCCAGTTTCTTCTCCATCCTGATGTGCTGGATACCGCTCTCAAAGGTCTCGCCGACCGGCTGGAATCCTTCGCGGCGATAGAAGGCGATGCCCTTGGGATTGCCTGCCTCGACTACGAGCCGGATCGACCGGGCCGCTGGGTAATTGGCCGCGGCCGCATCCAGAAGAGCCTTGCCGAGGCCGCGCCGCTGGCAATATGGGCGGACGTAGAGGCGCGCGATGATGAGCGCCGGCAGCTCTCGCGCGTTGGCGAAGACGTGCCCGACGATCCGGCCCTTCTCCTCCGCCACCAGGAAGCACGTGTTCGGCAAATCCAGCTGGCGCGACAGGCTCTCGACGGAATGCCATTCGTCGGTGATTCTGGTGACCGTCTCCGCCCCGAGCAGCGCGTCGTAGGTGTCGTGCCATGTCTCCACGAGGAGATCGCGGACATCGGCCAGATCGCCCGATCGGGCCTGGCGGATGTGAATTTTGGGCTGTTCCATTGTGCTGAACCCGGTTGTAGGGCGAGGTTATCCCGAACATTCGGGCAAGTTTCGGGAGGCGGAAGGCCTCGTTGGCGAGCACCAGTGTCACCGACAGGAGTTCTAGATGGATTTCCTTCCCTCCCTTCCCGTGCTCGGCGCCTATGTGGCGGCGGTGCTGGTGATCACCTTCACGCCGGGGCCCGACATGACGCTCTTCCTCGGCAAGGCGGTGACGCAGGGAAGGGCCTCCGGCATGGCCGCCATGCTCGGCGCCTTTGTCGGCATCGTGGTGCACACGTCGCTGGTGGCGCTCGGCCTGTCGGCGCTGCTGGCGACAAGCGCTACGGCTTTCCTGGTGCTGAAAGTGCTCGGCGCGTTCTATCTGCTTTGGCTAGCCGTCGAGGCGGTCCGGCACGGCTCGGCGCTGAGCCTCGATGCGGCGGGGCCGGTCCCGTCCCGCGAACCACTCTTCCGCACTTGGCTGAAAGGACTGATCGTCAACCTCCTGAACCCGAAGATCATCATGTTCTTCGTGACGTTCCTGCCGCAATTCGTGGCGGCGGACGATCCCCATGCCGTGCAGAAGCTTCTGTTTCTCGGCTTCGTGTTCGTCGCCATCGCGGTGCCGATCTGCGCGGCGATGATCGCCTCGGCGTCGCACTTGGCGCGCTTCCTGAAGCGATCGCCGCGCGCGATGCGCGTCATCGACTGGCTTTTCGCCGGCATCTTCGGGGCGTTCGCGCTCAGGATCCTGTTCGCGCGGGGGCACTGAAGCCGCCAGTCACCGCCGCACGGAGCCTGGCCAGATCGGCGCTGCGCGTCTCGATGTCCGTCCGCGGGGCGGCCATGCGGTAGTCGCGCAGGATCTCCAGCGAGCGGATCAGCACGGGCAGAGGCGGCCCGCTTGCGGTGAGGCCCTGCAGCCGCTCCTCCGGCATGGCGGCGGCAGGCGCCGCAATGAAGCGTGAGACGAGCTGGTCATGGTGCTGCGCGGCGGCTTCGCCGTAGAGGTCGCAGATTTGGAGGAAGGCGCTGGCGCTGCGTTGGAACCAATCGGCGCCCGCATGCGCGCCGGCGAGGGTGAGCAGCTCGTCGAGCAGGCTGCGATGTGTCATGCAATCGCGGAGACGCGCCTGATCGGAAGGGAGCATGAACAGCATCTTGTCGACGAGAAGCTGCGAGTAATAGGGATCGCCGGCGCGGCAGAGGCCAAGCAGCAGATCGATCTCATTGATGCCGGAAAAATCGCCGGCATTGGCGCCGCGATAAACCTGGCGCCCCACGCGGTAGGGCTTGTAGTACGGCCGAACGCTGAAAAAGAAACGATCGACGTCGAGCGTGGCGAAGAGGCGCTCGTTGCAACGGATGACCTCGTGCAGGCCATCCCGGGCCGCGTCGAACAGCACGTCCACAACCGGGTTCGAGACGCCGAGCGGAATGATGCGAGTGAGCGCGTCGGCGGTCCGCTGGAAGCTCAGGATGGCGCGTGTATTCTCGTCGATGAAGAGGAATTCGTCGGCAAGCGAGGTAAAACTCTTGCGCACCCCGGCAACCGCCAGATTGTGAGTTGCCAGATGCGCGGTGGCGAAGCGCGGAGCCATCCCGAGCGAGGCGCCCACGTGAAAGGCCAGCGATGACGCTTCAATGAACGGCGAACGCTCCTCGTTGTCGGGATTGGTAAGCTCGTGACGCCTCAGCGCGCCCATGTAGAGGCCGACATTGCCGAGCACGTTGAAGGCGCTGTCGAAGCCTTCGCCGGTATTGCCCTCGCGCCACAGCTCGACGACGTGGCGGTGCCCCTCGTCGCGCAGCGCCGCCTTGATCGTGTCGCCGACCCCCTCGACGTTGCTACGGTCGGCCTGCCGGAAATACAGCTCTTCGAGGCGGGTGTTCATCTCGACGAAGGCGGTGCGGATCCATCGGTCGAAGGCCTCCCCCCTGACGCTCATCGAGACACTCCGCCGAACGCGGTCCTCGCCGCATTGCGCATTCTAGTCCCGCGGGCGGACCGAAAGAACCTATGCCGTCAAGGAGCGCTCCTATGCTGCCCGGGCGATGTGCGCGGCGATGATCATCTCGGCCTGGGGCGGCTCTTGACTTCTCTGTGCCGTTTGGCAATTACTGGAACAAAGATAGAACAAACAACCCCCTGAAACCGCCATGGCCAGCACCGCCGTGGCGCAGGCGGAGCTTTGCCGCCTGCGCCAGGACATCGCCCGTATCGAAGGCCGCATCGCCGATGCGGACCGGCTGGTGCTGGACTCCGCTTCCGTGCCGGACACAGCCGGTGCGCTCCGTCCGCACGAGCGGCGGGGGCGGCTCCGCCTTGGAGCCGCGGGGCTCGACAAGATCCTCGGCGGCGGCGTGCCGCTCGCCACGCTGCACGAGATCCGCGCCGGCGAGAGCCGTGACGGCGGAGCCGCCGCCGGTTTCGTGCTGGCGATCGTCGCCCGGCTAGCCGAAGCCGGCGGCGTGCCCTCCATCGTATGGATCAGCGAGGCCGATGCGCGTCGCGAGACAGGCAGCCTCTACGCCCCCGGCCTCGCCGCGCTCGGGCTCGATCCCGGCCGCATCGTCGAGGTAGCCGCGCAGAACGACAGCGAGGCGCTGTGGGCGTTCGAGGCGGCGCTCGCCTGCCGCGGCCTGGGCGCGGCGATCTGCGAGATGCGGCGGGTCTCGCTCGACCTCACTGCTACACGCCGCTGCGCGCTCAGGGCGCGCGAGGCGGGCGTCACCGGCTTTCTGCTGCGGCTCGGCAGCCAGCCGGAGCCGAGCGCCGCGGAGCTGCGCTTCCGTCTCGCTCCGGCGCCGGCGGGACGGATCGGCCGCTTGGCGGACGGCGTCGGCCGCATGGCCTGGCTGCTGGCCGTGGAGAAGAACCGCGGCGGCCGCACGGGGAGTTTTACGGTGGAGTGGAATGCGTATGAACGATGCTTTGCCGAACGGAAGGAGCGGACGGGGAACGCGCATCCTCAGCCTTTGCCTGCCGCGGCTGCCGACCGACCGGCTCATCCGGCTGAGGCGGGCAGCGTCACAGAATTCCGGCGCGCCTCCTGAGGGAGCGCCGCTCGCAATCGTGGCGAAGGTGAAGAGCGCGCTCCGCGTCGTCGCCGTCGACCGGGTCGCCGAGGGGTGCGGCACGCGCCTCGGCATGAGCCTCGCCGATGCCCGCGGCGCGCTGCCCCGGCTGGTCGTCGCCGAGGCCGACGAGGCGGCCGATCGGGCGCTCCTCGAGAGCATCGCCGATTGGTGCGACCGCTATACGCCGCTCGTCGCCCTCGATCCGCCGCACGGCCTCTTCCTCGACATTTCCGGCTGCGCCCACCTCTTCGCCGGGAATGGCAGAGACGGGGAGACGGCGCTGCTCTCAGACTGCCTTGGCCGCCTCGCCGGCCAGGGGTTCGAGGCAAGGGGTGCCGTCGCCTCCCATGCGGGCACTGCCTGGGCACTCGCCCATTGGGCGGAGGGGGGCTCCGTCGAGCCCGGCGCGGAAGCCGAGGCGCTCGCCGACCTGCCGGTGGCGGCGCTCCGCATCAATGAGGAGCAGGAAGCGCTTCTCGACCGCCTCGGCCTGAAACGCATCGGCCAGCTGATCGGCAAGCCGCGCGCTCCGCTCGCCGCCCGCTTCGGCAAAAACCTCGTCCGCCGCCTCGACCAGGCGCTCGGCCACGAGGACGAGGTGCTGTCGCCGCGCCGGCCGGCGCCGCATCTTTCCGCCGAGCGCCGATTCGCCGAGCCGGTAGTCGACCACGCGTCGCTCCTGGAGACGGTGCGCTCGCTTGCCCGCACGCTCGCCCCGGCTCTGCAGCGGCACGGCATCGGCGCTCGCCTGATCGAAGCGGCCTTCTTCCGCATCGACGGAAAGGTCGCGCGCGCCGCCGTCGGCACGGCGGGCCCGGTCCGCGCGGCGGACGCCATCGCCATGCTGTTTGCCGAGCGCCTGGCGGCCATCGGCGACGACTGGGACGCCGGCTTCGGCTTCGACATGGTGCGGCTCGCAATCATCGAGGCCGAGGCTCTCGCCGACACGCAGATCGATCTGGCCGGGGAGGGGGCCGACGCGCCGGATTTCTCCCGCCTCGTCGACCGGCTCGGGGCGCGGCTCGGCGCCGCGCGCATCACCCGCTTCGTGCCGGTCGACACGCATATCCCGGAGCGCGCCGTGCGGGCGCTGCCGCTGGCCGGCGCCTCGGCGGCGGCCCCGGCCTGGGCTTTGCCGGAGCAGCAGGCCGAGGCGCCGCCCGACCGGCCGCTCCGCCTCTTCGCCCGCCCCGAGAAGGTGGAGGTCATCGCCGCAGTGCCGGAAGGCCCGCCGCTCCGCTTCCGCTGGCGGCGCGTCCTCCATCAGGTGGCGCGCGTGGAAGGGCCGGAGCGGATCGCCCCGGAATGGTGGCGGGAGGACCTGGGGCACGCCACGCGCGATTATTTTCGCGTCGAGGATGTTGAGGGCCGCCGCTACTGGCTGTTCCGCGAAGGCCTTTACGGGCGCGAGACGGCGAGCCCGGTCTGGTATGTCCACGGGCTGTTCGCCTGACTCCTGAGGCCGCGATGTTCGAGATGAAGGCGTTTTCCTAGGGCCCGGCCGCGGTTCGCTTTTCCGGAAAAATCCTCGATGCCGAACACGGCCCGAACATGCCATCCTCTAGAACGAGGAAGGCGTCGAACCGATCAGAACATGCCATGCTCGCGCGGTTTCCTCGATCTTTCCTCGCCCGTCCCGGGGTGAATAGCCCGGCTATCCGGGTGAGGCGGTTGAGTTCCCGGATCGGGGTCGGCGGGTAGCGGCGAACCGCGCCGGCAGGCGCGCCGCGTGAATTGCATCTACCGTCCACAGCTTTCTACTAGAGATTTGAAGCAACTCTTGCGGGATGCAGGCGAATCGCAGCCGCTGATGTCGGGTATTCGCAGCGCTCGATTGCGCTGCGCTTCGCCGAAGCCGGCGCAAATCGCCGCCGGCCCGGGCTCGACTGCATAGCCTGCAGGCGCGCCCTCGAATGACTGGGGGCTTCAAGATGCGGCGTTCAACGATCCTGCTGGCGGCGGCGTGGCTGGCCGGCACTTCCTTTGCCACCACACAAGCTGCGGCGCAGACAGAACCGGCGGAGCCGGCGGCGAGTTTTGCCGCGATTCCGCCCGACGTGCCGCTGCTGCCGCCCCCGGACGCGGGCGGGCAAACCGCCGCGGACGCGGATGCGGTTGCGCCGGGCACCGCCCTCGACCCGCAAGCCTTGGACATCGGCGAGCCGCAGAGCCTGGACGCGGCACAGCCGGCCGAGGAGCCGGCCACGGCGGAAGCGACGGCGACGCAATTGGCGGTGGCCGGCACGGCCGGCGAGGAGCTGCAGATCGGCGTGCTGCGCTCCGATCGGCCCTACCAGGCCACCAACGGCAGCTTCACCTACCGCATCGGCCTCGATTTGCCGGCATTCCACGGCATCGAGCCCGACCTCAGCCTCTCCTACAATTCCAGCCGCAAGCAGCGGGGCGGCGGCAGGGACCAGGGCTGGCTCGGATTCGGCTGGGTGATGGGCGGCCTCGACGTCATCGAGCGCGGCACGGCGCGCGGCGGCACGCCGCATTACGACAGCGCCGACAGCTATTTCTGGAACGGCGAGCCGCTCCTACCCTGCGTCACCGGGTCGACCGGCCCGAGCTGCTCGTTCGGCGGCACGCATTTCTCCAAGGTGGAAAGCTTCCGCCGCTTCTTCTTCGCCCCGACCCTGAACACCTGGACCATCGTCGATCCGCAGGGCGTCAAGCGGGTGCTGCAGCCGCTCGGCACGTTCTTCGCGACGCCGACCAGCGATCCGATCGAGCAGAAACACCGGCGGCAATATCGCTGGGTGCTGGCCCGCATCGAGGATCCGCACGGCAACGCCGTTACCCTGAACTATGCCTGCCTGGCGGCGCCGCAATGCGAGCTGAGCACCGTCAGCTATACCGGCACGGTGGTCGACTTCTTCTGGGAGGTGCGGCCCGACGTGGTCTCCTACGGCACCGGCGCCGGCATCGGCCGGGCGACACGGCGGCTGCGCTCGATCAAGGTGAGGCACGGCGGCCTGGTGCAGAAGGCGTTCGCGCTCCGCTACGACGAGCACGCAACCACCCGGCTGAGCCGCCTGAAGGAGGTCGTCCCGTTCGGCAGCAACGTGGTGATGGACGCGGCAGGCAATATCAGCAGCGGCTCGGCGCTGCCCTCCCATACTTTCCAATACAGCGTCGCGGCGAAGGCCTTCACCTGGGGGCCCAGCGTGGGCTGGAGCGTCGCCGACCAGCGCGAGCGCTTCGTCGCCGATATCAACGGCGACGGCAAGGACGACCTCGTCAAGCCCTCGCCTCCGACCGACAGCCAAGCCTATTGGTTCAACCCGGTGACCGGCGCAGTCGCCGAGCTGTACAACGGCGCCGCACCCGCCCAGACCAACGCCGAGCGTCAGTTGCGGGCCGGTCATTTCAATGCCGACAAATGGCTCGATTTCGTCGACCTGTTCTGGAACCCCAAGGAGCTGTCGAATTGCGACGCGTTCTGCCAGCCCTACAACAGCGTGGAGCAGCGCCATTACATCTCGAACGGCTCGGGAGGCTGGGGCGGCAGCGCCCCGAGCGGCATGATCAGCCCGACCCCGACCTATACGAGATACACTCCCTATTACGTGCGCGACATCGACGGCGACGGCATCGACCTGATCCGCGAGGACGACAACGACGGCGACGTCTATCTCTCGGCCGATTTCGACGGGGACGGCATCGCCGACCGGCTCCGCGGTGCGACCGACGAGGTCGTCTATTCCGGCGGCGGCAGCGCGCCGATCGCCGGCAACAGCGACGATCCTCTCTACGGCGACGTGAACGGCGACGGGCTGGCCGATACCGTCACGGCGGAAGGCTCGTCGTCGCTCACCGTCAAGATCTACCTCTCCACGGGGTCGTCCTTCGCCGCTCCCTTCATCGAATTGGGGATCAGCGGCAGCGACGAGGCCGGGGTCGGCCTCGCCGACGTGAACGGCGACGGCAGGTCCGAGCTGATCGTCGGCGCCCCCGGAACCGGGGGCACCAGCGGCGTGGCGGCCTTCGTGGTGCTGTTGCGCGACAGCGACGTCGTGCCGGAGTCGACCTGGACGCTGACCAGCCTCGGCACCATGACCACCGAGAGCGAGGTCGGCGACTTCAACGGCGACGGCATCACCGACGTGATCGGCCGCCGCAACGGCCAGTACCAGCTCGCCAACGGCCCGGTCGACAATCTCATGGTCAGCGCCTTCAACGGCTACGGCGGGCAGGTCGACCTCGCCTACCAGCCCTCCTCCAAATGGGTGAACGACCGGCTGCCGTTCATCGAGCAGACATTGACCTCCATGATCGTCCGCGACGGCCGCGGCGCCGCGCCGACCACCACGTTTTCCTATGGCTCGGGGAAATATTCCTTCACGCAGCGCCGCTTCCTCGGCTTCGCCGCCGAGACGGAGTTTTTGCCGTGCATCCCCGGCGAGCCGCTCTGCCCGACCGTCGCGCGCACCAGGAGCCAGGATTTCGCCTCCGTCGGCGCGGTCACCGCCGAGACGCTGCGGAACGGCTCGAGCCAGATCCTGCGGCAGACGACCCGCAGCTTCCTGGTCAACAACACGACGCCGCCTTATACGTCGGTTCCGGCCGACATCGTCACCTTCCATTACGAGCTGCCGGGCTCCACGGCGACGCCGGACTTCATCGCCACGCGCCAGCGGCTGACCTGGGACAACCTCGGCAACGTGATCCGCGAGGAGCACTTTGGGCGCGACGGGGTGAGCGGCGACGAGCGCATCGTTTTTCGCGCCTACAAGCCGAATTTTTCCGCCTTCATCCTGTCGCTTCCGGCGGTCGAGGAGACGCATGCCGGGCTCAGCGCCACCGATCCGCTGCTGGGGTTGAGCACTCGCTATTACGACGGCGCGACGGATGCCAACACGCCGCCGACCAAGGGCAACCTCACCCAGCTTCAGGTGACGACCAATGCGACGTCGGGCGTGCGGGCGACCGAAATCTTCAGCTACGATGCCTTCGGCAACCGGCTCACCGCCCGCGACCCGATGAACAATTTGACCAGCTGGACCTACGACACGGCGTTCAACCTCTATCCGGCGACGGAACGGAACGCGCTCAACCAGACGCGGAGCTTTACCACCGGCTTCCCCTGCGGGCTGCGATCGCAGGAGATCGACCTCAACGGGCTGCAGACCAATTCCACCTACGACGTGTTCTGCCGCAAGATTCGCGAGGAGCGTCCGGCCACCGGGTTCTACGAGGCGACGGCGTATCTCAGCTTCGGCAATCCCGCGGAGCAGCGGGTGGAGACCAGCCGGCCGCATCCGGACGGCGGGGTGCCGGTGACGAAGTCGAAATTCTTCGACGGGCTCGGGCGCATCTGGCGGGAGGGGGCGACCGGCCCCGCCGCCGGCATCTTCATCGAAACGCTGCGCAGCTTCGACGCGCGCGGCAACGTGGCGAGCGAGATGCTGCCGCGCTATACCGGGGCGGTGGCGCTGAACACCAGCTTCCGCTACGACGGGCTCGACCGGCTGGCCGTGCAGACCAACCCGGACGGCACGACCCGGAGCTTCGTGCACGACATCGACCGGCGGGCGAGCGCCGGCGGCTCGATCCCGGTCGGAAAGGTCACCGCGAACGACGAGGTCGGCCGGCAGACGGTGTCGGTCGCCGACGCTTTTGGGCGGCCGATCGAGCTCAGCCGCTTCATCGGCGCGTCGGCCCTGACGGAGAGCCGCCGCTACGACCGGCTCGGCCGGCTGACCGGGGTGACCGACCCCGGCGGCAGCGTGTGGTCGTACGGCTACGACCTGCGCGGCCTGCGCACCTCCGCCAACGACCCCGACCTCGGCATCTGGGCCTATTCCTACGACCTGGGCGGCCGGCTGACCGCGCAGACCGATGCGCGCCAGTTCACCACGACGCTGACCTATGACGCGCTCGGCCGCGTGCTGACGAAAAATGCGCCGCGCGCCGTCGGTGTCATCGAGGCGACGACCAACACCTACGACCAGCCGCGCACCGGCTTCTACAATGTCGGCCACCTGACGACGGCGTCGAAGAGCGTCGGCGGCGTCCTCGTCGCCTCGCAAGGCTTCGACCACGACGGCCAAGGGCGGCTCGCCAAGCAGACCTGGACGGTCGACGGCGTGGCCTACACCGCCACGACCGGCTTCGCGCTGGGCGGCGAGATCCTGTGGAAGACCTTTCCGGACGGCGATGCGGTGGGCTCGACGGCGAGCCGCTGGGTCTACGACCGGGCGGGGCGGCTCTTCGCGGTGCCGGGCATCGCCGAGCTCGGCGACCTACGACGCCGACGGCCAGACGAAACAGGTCAATTATACGAACGGCGTCACGACCGCCTTCTCCTACGACCCGGAGCGGCGCTGGATCGACCGCGTCCACCACGCCAATCCGAGCGGCACGCTCCTGCTGCTCGATTATCTCCGCAACAACGTCGGCGACATCACTTCGGTGACGTCGAGCCGGGCGGGGGAGAGCTGGACCTACACCTACGACAGCATCAGCCGGCTGGTGTTCGCCGACAATGTGACCAACAGCGCCATCGACCAGCAATGGAGCTACAGCTTCTCCGGCAACATGCTGTCGAACAGCGCCTTCGGCTATTACGCCTATCCGGCGGCGACGGCGCCGCGCCCGCACGCGCCGCTGACGGCGGGGACGCGGAGCTATACCTACGACGCCAACGGCAACATGACCTCGGACGGCACCAAAACCCTGACCTGGGACGCGGAGAACCGGCTGCTTTCCGTGGGCACGACCTCCTTCGTCTATGCGCCGGACGGCACGCGGCTGAAGAAGATCACCGGCGCCGGCACCGTGCTTTATCTCGGCACCGACGTGGAGAAGAACGGCGCCACCTGGACGAAATACCCGCACCCGGACGCGGTGCGCGTCGGCGCGACGACGACCTGGCTGCACCGCGACCATTCGCAGTCGATCCGGCTGCGCACGACCGCGACGACGGGCGCGCTTCTCGAAGCGGCGCTCTACCGCCCCTATGGCGGGCAGGCGCCGGGTCTGACCGTCTCGCGCGGCTATATCGGCGAAAAGCACGACCCGGAGACCGGGCTGATCTACCTCAACGCCCGCCACTACGACCCGGCACTGGCGAGGTTCATCTCGCCCGACGATTGGGACCCGACGCTGCCCGGCGTCGGCACCAACCGCTACGCCTACGCCGACAACAGCCCGATCAACAAGAGCGATCCGAACGGGCACCAGGAAGATGTTCCAGGGAAAGAGTTCTACACATACGATCGGGAACCGGTCAGCGGGGGAATCAATCCCGTAACGGGATCTACAAGCAATTTCGATACGTATTTTCAAGCATTGATAGGTTCTCAGCCGAGCACGCTGCTCGCGAGGGGGATCATGGGCCTGCACGCCGCAATAGGCCCGGATGATGATGAGGAAGGTAGACCCAACCGGCCGGACGTGTCCGGGATCGCGGCAAATCCTGGACCTGACGATGAAGACCCGCACGAAAGCCGGGACCAAGTGGGAGCAGATGACGCGTCCACCTCGCCACTGCTGCAGCGGCAACTCGCTAGCGAAGCGCAAATGGCGGAAAAGGGGGAGGTTTTCGCCGGACCTGGAGCCCCGGCCCCGTTCCGGGATGCCGCCAAATATGCCGCTAGGTACGGCGGTACTCCGAACGATTGGGTGAAAATGAGGTCTAGCTCCTGGGAAGCTAACGGCTATCAATTCGAGACGCATTGGGTTGAGAATCTAGCAACCGGCCAACGGTTGGATTTCAAGACAGTGCCGTCATGGACGAGGCTGCCCGCATCGGAATAGGAAGAAACGTCATGTCAAAACAGCAGGCCAGGCAGCAGATTTCTATGATTTCGGGAGAAATATTGTCAGGAGGGCTGGATGTAATAGAGGGATGTCGTAGAATCCTCTCTCGTGCAAATGAAGCGGGCCTTGAGGGCGATCCAGGCATTCTGACTCTTGCTTCGGTTGATTCACAAGCGGACCATATCCCGAAAGGAAAGTCACGGACTCACTATGCTCAAGAATATTTGGAGATAGTAGACGCCGATGAGAAGGAATTACTTGCGCATGTTCAAGATAAGCTCACCGAGGCGCTTCTTCACTTGAAGGATATAGCGTAAGGGCGGGAAATCCTAAGCGACATGTCGAACTTAAAAATTGAGCCTGTATAGAGCCAAGCGTGGGCGCATCCAAAGGGGAGGCGACGACCAACATTTACGACCAGCCGCGCACCGGCTTCTTCAATATCGGCCACCTGACGACGGCATCGAAGAGGTCCTGGTCGCCTCGCAAGGCTTCGACCACGACGGCGAGGGGCGGCTCGCCAAGCAGACCTGGACGGTCGACGGCGTCGCCTATGCCGCGACGACCGGCTTCGCGCCGGGCGGCCAGATCCTGTGGAAGACCTTTCCGGACGGCGATGCGGTGGGCTCCACCGCAAGCCGCTGGGTCTACGACCGGGCGGGGCGGCTGTTCGCGGTGCCGGGCATCGCCAGCTCGGCGAGCTATGACGCCGACGGCCAGACGGGGCGGATCGCTTATACGAACGGCGCGTCGTCGGCCTTCTCCTACGACCCGGAGCGGCGCTGGATCGACCGCGTCCACCACGCCAATCCGAGCGGCACGCTCCTCCTGCTCGACTACCTCCGCAACAACGTCGGCGACATCACTTCGGTCACGTCGAGCCGGGCGGGGGAGAGCTGGACCTACACCTACGACAGCATCAGCCGGCTGGTGTTCGCCGACAATTTGACCAACAGCGCCATCGACCAGCAATGGAGCTACAGTTTTTCCGGCAACATGCTGTCGAACAGCGCCTTCGGCTATTACGCCTATCCGGCGGCGACCGCGCCGCGCCCGCACGCGCCGCTGACGGCGGGGACGCGCACCTACACCTACGACGCCAACGGCAACATGCTGGGGGACGGCACCAAAAGCCTGACCTGGGACGCGGAGAACCGGCTGCTCAGCGTGGGCACGACCTCCTTCGTCTATGCGCCGGACGGCACGCGGCTGAAGAAGATCACCGGCGCCGGCACGGTGCTCTATCTCGGCGTCGACGTGGAGAAGAACGGCGCCACCTGGACCAAGTATCCGCACCCCGATGCGGTGCGGGTCGGCGCGACGACGACCTGGCTGCACCGCGACCATTCGCAGTCGATCCGGCTGCGCACGACCGCGACGACGGGCGCGCTTCTCGAAGCGGCGCTCTACCGGCCCTATGGCGGGCAGGCGCCGGGGCTGACCATCTCGCGCGGCTATATCGGCGAGAAGCACGATGCGGAGACCGGGCTGATCTACCTCAACGCCCGCCACTACGACCCGGCGCTGGCCCGCTTCATCTCGCCGGACGACTGGGACCCGACTCTCCCTGGCGTCGGCACCAACCGCTACGCCTATGCCGACAACGACCCCATCAACAAGAGCGACCCCAACGGACATGCTGCCTATCCGGACGTCGAAACCGCCGGAGAGTTTACACGAGGGAACGGAGCGAGTTCCGGCCTGACATCTGGCTTCATCGGAGGCGGATCTGACGTCGGCGGAGCCGTATTGGGCGGCTCGGCTATCCCTAGTGGAGCTGCATCACCTGAGGCATGCTTTGAATGTGTCGACCTCGCCATGAGAGGCGGAGGTAGGCGAGGCGGCTTCGGGCTGTCGCCGAACCAGCAGTTAAGAGTGGATATGTGGGAGGGCTACATGCGCCGATTAACCGGCCTCACGCCGGGCCAATCTCATATGACCAACAACCCTAATTCGGGTTGGGTCCCCACGATACGGGACCTTCAGAACATCCATGGTGCGATTCGGCAGGCCGAGCGCGACGCCTATACGCGCGCTCAGTCGGTGTTAGGGACGATCCGAGCGACTGGAAGGCCTCCGGCCGGGGTCAGGCCGCCGGGCAAGTACGAGAACGATGGACGCCAGGGCACTCACTTTTGCCGGCGCAGAATAGCGCTGGGCGAGCGCTAACCTACACCGAATACGACGTATTTCCTACCCCAAAGGGTGTGAACCGCGGCACAGTCCGTATTGTCATAAGCTCCGAGGGCCGCGCTTATTATACCAGTGATCATTACTACAACTTTGTTCCGCTAAATTAAGGTGCTTAGATGTTGGACGAGCTAAAGAACAAACTATCTCAGGCGAGGGAGCCCTATGTCTTCTTCATCGATGACATTGAGGATCGCGTATTGGAGCGTATTGTGAAAGTCGCTGCTGGTGATCAGAAAGTCGGGATTGTGGACGGCCGACGCATGCGTACTTGGGATGGGTTTTTTTCCGAGTTTAGCAAGGAGTTTGACTTTCCCGACTACTTTGGGTGGAACATCAACGCTTTCAGCGAGGTCATGAGGGATTTAAGTTGGGTGGAAGCCGAAGGGTACGTCGTTTTAGCATTGCACAGCGAGGAGATTTTATTAGGAAAGCCCGATTGTGCCAATATTCTAAGCGAGTACGGGAAGAGTTTTGGAGAGGAATGGGCAACACCAGTTAGAACAGGCCAATGGTGGGACCATGAGGCCCGACCGTTTCACACTATTTTACACCGAACGCTACCTACAGATTCGCTGGAGGGCGCGGTACGTTTGAGCGTTGCTGGCTCAGGAGATTGAACATGGGCGCACGCACCGCTCGGGGCTGATGGTGTCGGCCGCGTAAAACACGACCCCGAGATCGGGCTGATTTGCACGATGCCTTCGGCAACCGGCTCACCGCCCGCGACCCGATGAACAATTTGACCATCTGGACCTACGACACGGCGTTCAACCTCTATCCGGCGACGGAGCGGAACGCGCTCAACCAGACGCGGAGCTTTACCACCAGCTTCCCCTGCGGGCTGCGGTCGCAGGAGATCGACCTCAACGGGCTGCAGACCAACTCCACCTACGATGTGTTCTGCCGCAAGATTCGGGAGGAGCGGCCGGCCACCGGCTTCTACGAGGCGACCGCCTATCTGAGCTTCGGCAATCCCGCGGAGCAGCGGGTGGAGACCAGCCGGCCGCATCCGGACGGCGGGGCGCCGGTGACGAAGTCGGAATTTTTTCGACGGGTTCGGGCGCATCGGCGGATTTGCCGGGTCACCACGGGCAGGCCCGCCAGGACGGACCTAAACCTTCCAGGCCGTCAGCCGCCCGCCTCGTGCGTGATCTTGTAGATCACGCCATTGGCGTCCTCTGAAACGAGCAGCTCGCCATCGCGAGTGATCGCTAGGCCGGCAGGGCGCCCGAACTCGATCTTGCCGTCCTCGCTGAGGAACCCGGTCAAAAAATCCTCTGCGCCTGTCGGCTCGCCATTCTCGAAATCGATGTGAATGATCTTGTAGCCGGCCGGATCGGTCCGGTTGGCGGAACCGCGCAACGTCACGAAGGCATCGTTCCGATAATCCTCCGGAAACTGGTCCGCAGGGTAAAAGCGGATGCTGATCACCGAGGCGTGCGCATCGAAGGCCAGCACCGGGCCGACGGTCTTGGTCTGGCAGAACTCGTCCTTCGGCATGCCTTCCGGCATGGTGAAGCTCACCCAGTCCGGCTGGCGGTCGCCGTAGCAGAATGGCCAGCCATAGTGGGATCCCTGCTCGATCTTGTTCAGCTCTTCGCCGGGCAGCTCGTCGCCGAGATGATCGACGCCGTGGTCGACACCCCACATGATTCCGGTCTCCGGATGCCAGTCGAAGCCGAGCATGTTCCTGAGGCCGTGGGCGAAGACCGCGCGGGTGCCATCCTCGACGTCGAGCCGCAGGTTGGCCGCTTTTTCCTCGCTGCTTTCGAAGCAGGCGTCGCAGGAGCTGCCGACGTTGATGTGCAGCGCGCCGTCAGGCGCGAAGGCGAGGGTGCGGCGCCCATGCTGGCCGCCGTCGGGCAGGTCGTCGACGAGCTTCTCCAGCTCGCCGATGGTGCCATCGTCGTTGAGGTCAGCCGCGAGGATGTCATGGACGGTGGCGAGGAAGATGCGCCCATCCCGGATGGCGATGCCGTGGATGCCGTCGAGATCGGAAGCAATCACCCGCGGCTCGGGATTGCCCTCAGTCAGAGCAATCACGTCCTTCTGTTCGGGCCGCGTCACATACACGATTCCGTTTTCGGAGACGGCCATCATGCGGGCGTTGCCGAGATCCCTGGCGAAAACGCTCACTTCGAAGCCGTCGGGCACCTTCAGACGCGCCAGCAAATCCTCGGTAAGGGGCTGATGCGCAGGCCTGAAAGTGTTGCTCTCCACGGTGTGCAGCACGCCTTCCTGCTGCGCCCAGGCTGCCGCCGGAAAAAGTGAAACGCTGAGTAACAGAGCGGCTCGAAAAATCATGTCGCAACTCCTCTCAGAGGCGGCGCCCGCATGGCATCGACCATCGCGGGACATCAGGATTGCAGCGGCGGCTACCGCGGTCCGGCGCTATGGTCGGCGACGCCGACGTGATGCCGATAGACCATTTCCCAGCCCTTCCAGCCGGTGAACAGAAAAATCCCGACGACGACAAGCGACAGCAGCAGTCCTTCCGGAAGCACAGCCGCTTCGCCGTTCGCGAAACGAAGATAGAAGTTGACTGCGATCAGGATGATGGCGACCGCGTTGCCGATGAAGTGGTGCCAAGCGTCGGCAAGCTCCCGGATGCGGCGCTCGCCGAGAAAATCCGTCAGGCCGGCCAGTGCCGCGAGCCCCCCAAACAACAGCGCGCCCCCAAGCAGCCAGAGTGCGGCTGTCGCCCAAACCGGAGATCCGGTCCGCCAAAAGGCGAGGTCGCAAAATAGCGTCGCGACGAGGAATGCCACCGGGAACGGGATGAGCATCGGGTGGATCGGGTGACCGGCGATCTGGACGGTGCTGCGCGGGTTGCCGATAGAACTGGCCATCTCCTGAACTCCTGTCGTTCTTTCAACCGCAATCGGCGCAAGAATCTATTCCTTCAGCTGGACACATCAGGCCGGCAGCCGCCGGTAGAAACGGCACCAGCCATTAGGGCTGATTTCACCGGCGACGATCTCACACCCGTTCGGCTCCAGGAAATGCGCGCAACCTGCGCAGCGCCGGCCGCGATTTGGAAAATCCTGGTAAAGCGCCACCGGCTTCGGCGTCCTTCCGGCGCTCCGCATCTCCGGCGGGGCGACGCAGGCCGAGAGCCCGGCAGCGCCTGCCAGTGCGGCACCGGTCATGGAGACCTTCAGGAATCTTCGGCGGGACAGCGATGGGGTTGCAGCAGCATCTGCCGATCCTGGAACTGGCTTACCGAGATCCTTGTTCATGGCCTTTCCTTCGGGCATAAATCTATCCGCGCGCCCGCGGGAGACGGCCAGTTGGGTAAAGCCGCCTGAAACTGCCACCGGGCCGGGCGCGTTCGCCGCTCGATCCGGAAAGAGCATCAGGCCGATCTTCCGCCAGACAGCCATTGGATGCTGCAAGCCACCAAAATATTCCCGCTTCTCCCGAGATTGTCGAAGGTGCAGCGGAGTGCGGGCTTTGGAAGTGCCAGGCGGCCCACATGTGCTCGGCCGCCAGTTCGGCTATTGGGATCCCGCTTGAAAGAGGCGGATCGCGAGCCGATCGAGGACCGCCTGCGCGAGGCGGTCGCAAGGCGCACCGGCGAACAGAAACGTGTCGGTAAACACACTGGCGAGCTTGTCATGCAGCGCCTGCCGCAGCAGCTTGCGCGCGCGATGCAACCGTGTGCTCACGGTCTGCGGTCGGAGACGCAGGAGGACGGCGGTTTCCTCGATGCTCATCTCCTCGACGTCGCGCATGACGAACACGATGCGGTAGCGCTCCGGCAGGCCGCTGACCGCCCGTTCCAGGAGGCGACGGATCTCGTCGAGGGCGACGGCCTGTTCGGGATCCAGCTCGTGGGCACTGAACGGAGCCGCCATGGCTTCGATGGCCGTGACGTCGAGCGCGGGCCGCCTTTGCCGCCGGCGGCCCAGCGCTTCGTTCAGCGCGATGCGGGTAAGCCAGGTGGAGAGGCGCGCTTCCGCGCGGAAATCGGCGAGATGCGTGAAAGCGTGCAAGTAGGCCTCCTGGACCACGTCCTCCGCTTCGGTGTGGTCATCCAGGACGGCCCGTGCGACCCGGTAGAGCCGCTGATTGTGACGCTTGACGATCAGCCAGAAGGCGGCCCCGTCACGCTGCCGCGCAAGATCAACCAATGCCGCGTCATCGAGATCCTCGATTCTGCCTGCCTCGCCTGGGTCGACCGGCCTCATTTAGCCTCACCAGAGTTCGTCGCCGCCCCGGCCAAGCAATGCCGTGCCGCGAAAGACAATGACGAGCTCTGGTAGCTGCGAGCTACTGTCGGCGCGATCAGGGCTTTGCAGACCGCTCTGTCAAATCCCCCAGTAGGGTGGGACATCGTAATAGCGATGAAGCTCCTTTTCGCGGGTCCGATCGGACCAGATCTCACCCTCCCGGTCGTAGTCCGGCGCCGCCTTGAGCTGCTCCTCGCTGATGTTGACGACGTAGCCGTCGAGGTTCTCGTCATAGGTCAGCGTGCTCCAGGGCAAGGTAAAGTGCCGATGGCCGACCCCGAGGAGCCCGCCGAATGCCATGACTGCATAGGCCACCCGGCCACTCACCTTTTCGATCATGACCCGTTCGATGCTGCCGATCTTCTCGCCGGTCGGGCGCAGCACCGCTGTCCCCTCAACCCTGTCGCTCGCGATAAGCGGATGGCCCGTGAGGCGCGCCTTCGCCGTAGATGTGCTGGCCATGGTGAACTCCCTTCGCCGGCTAGTTTCCTAGGCAATAACATGCTGACCTAGCGTCAGTTCCGCGCACGAAAACCGGGGGGTGCCCTCCAGATGCGCGACTCCGAACCTGCTTCTGCGACAGGCGGCCCGGCCGCACGGCGCTGAGTGACGGGGGCTCCCCCTGGCACCAGGTCAGTCGATATAGCGGTAGGTGCCGACCTCGCAGACGTTGACGTCGTCGCGCGAGAGCTCGCCGCCGTCGTCGAACACGGCGCGAAAGTCGTAGACGCAATAGCCGCTGCCGTCCTCGAAATCGACGTCCATGGCGGAGCGCGAGGGAATGGTGGCCTCGCCCAGGATGTTGCGCGGCGGGCTGCCGGAGCGGGCGCCGTAGAGCGCGACGATCTCCAGGGTGGTGTCGTTGACGATGCGGACCTGCCGGTCGAGCGCCTGCGCCGGACCGCAGAGCGGGACAGCGAGCAGGGCTGCCAGCGCGGGGCGGACACGGCGCAATATCGTCAGGTGGTCGGGCGAAGCCATCGGCTCAAACTAGCACGCCACGGGTCGGCCGGAGAACAGGTACCCCGGGGGGATGCGGAGCGGCCTCCCCCTTCCCATCTATCTTGCAGTGCAAAAATCGGCTACCCAGCCGCAACTCCCGACCCCCGGCAAGACTTTAATCTCCATGAAAGCGGCCCTTCGCAACGTCGCCATCATCGCGCATGTCGATCACGGCAAGACGACCCTCATCGACGTGCTGCTGCGCGCCTCCGGCTCGTTCCGCACCGGCCAGCTCGTCGCCGAGCGCGCCATGGATTCCAACGTGCTTGAGCGCGAGCGCGGCATCACGATCCTTGCAAAAGTCACCTCGCTCCTGTGGAAGGACACGCGCATCAACATCGTCGACACGCCCGGCCACGCCGATTTCGGCGGCGAGGTGGAGCGCATCCTCAACATGGTCGACGGCGCCATCATTCTGGTCGACGCGTCGGAAGGGCCGATGCCGCAGACAAAATTCGTGCTGTCGAAGGCGCTCGCCATCGGCTTGAAGCCGATCGTCGTCATTAACAAGGTCGACAAGCCCGACGCCCGGCCGGACTTCGTCCTCGACGCCATCTTCGACCTCTTCGCCGCGCTCGACGCCGACGAGGCGCAGCTCGATTTTCCGGTCCTCTACGGCTCCGCCAAGCAGGGCTGGATGGCCGCGCATCCCGACGGGCCGAAGGAGAGCGTCGGCCCGCTCCTCGACATGGTGCTCGCCCATGTCGCGCCGCCGGTCGTCGAGGCCGGCCCGTTCCGCATGCTCGCCACGACGCTGGAAGCCGACCCGTTCCTCGGCCGGCTGCTGACCGGGCGTATCCGCTCCGGCGCCGTGAAGGCCGGCCAATGGGTGAAGACCTTGTCGCGCACCGGCGAGCTCGTCGAGAATTTCCGCATCTCCAAGGTTTTGGCCTTCCGCGGCCTGGAGCGCCAGCCCGTCGACGTCGCCGAGGCCGGCGACATCGTCTCCATCGCCGGGCTGACCGAGTCGACCGTCGCCGACACGCTCGCCGACCCCTCCGTCAGCGAGCCGATCCCGGCGCAGCCGATCGATCCGCCGACGCTCTCCATGACGTTTCGCATCAACGACGGGCCGCTCGCCGGCACCGAGGGCGACAAGGTGCAGAGCCGCGTCATCCGCGATCGCCTGCTCCGCGAGGCCGAGGGCAACGTCGCCCTGAAGATCACCGAAGGGCAGGACAAGGATTCTTTCGAGGTCGCCGGCCGCGGCGAGCTGCAGCTCGGCATTTTGATCGAGACGATGCGCCGCGAGGGTTTCGAGCTCACCATCGGCAAGCCGCGCGTCGTCTACCGCGACGGCGAGGACGGCCAGAAACTCGAGCCGATCGAGGAAGCCGTCATCGACGTCGACGACGAGCACACCGGCGCCGTCATCCAAAAGCTCTCCGAACGGAAGGGCGAGCTCGTCGAGATGCGCCCCTCCGGCGCCGGCCGCACGCGGCTCCGCTTTTACATCCCTACCCGCGGCCTGATCGGCTACCAGCCGGAGCTCCTCTCCGACACCCGCGGCACCGCTGTCATGAACCGCATCTTTCACGCCTACGAGCCGTTCCGCGGCGACATTCCCGGCCGCCGCACCGGCGTGCTCCTGTCGAACGGCCAGGGCGAAGCCGTCGCCTATGCCCTCTTCAACCTGCAGGATCGCGGCCCGATGATGATCGACCCCGGCATGCGCGTCTATCGCGGCATGATCGTCGGCGAGCATTCGCGCGGCAACGACCTTGAAGTGAACGTGCTGAAAGGCAAGCAGCTCACCAACATCCGCGCCGCCGGCAAGGACGAGAACACCATCCTCACGCCCCCCATGAAGCTGAGCCTGGAGCGCGCCCTCTCCTATATCGAGGAGGACGAGCTGGTCGAGGTGACGCCGAGATCGATCCGCCTCCGCAAGGCCATTCTGGACCCCAACGACCGCAAGCGCGCCGAGCGCGCCAAATCCGCCGCGGCGTAAACGAAGGTCTGCGAGGCGACCAGGACGCCGCCGACGCTCATCGACGCCGTCGTCAGGTAGCCGACATTGTAGAAGCCCGAGCGCGGCTGGTCGTAGGTGTTGGTCCTCGCCTCGACGACGCCGCCGGCGCGCGGCGCGTTTTTGGTCAGCACGCGGCCGATGCCGTCATAGGCCGGCTGGTCTGCACCCGCTGCAGCACTACACAGTCGCGATTTGGGCGCCCGCGTTGAACAGCGTCGCGGCTCATGTCGTCTGCAGGCCTCAGCGATGCGCTCGGCTGGTCATACTACGGCTGTGAAATTCGCATAGAGTTATACGAGCCACAAATGGCACACAGCATATGCCGTTCTCTCTGGAAATTGCTTCCTCGCATAATTGTGTCCCAAATCTCCAAAAAGCCTTTGTGACAAACGGGGCATAAAATTCGCGCATTTACATCGTTCCCAGCGAGCCTTCCCGCTTCGATCCACTCCCTAGTCTCCTTGTCTTCCACCCCAGTCGCCTCCAAGCAGTTCAAATGCCGGCCGCGCAGGTCGTAGCCGTGACGACCAGACGCTGCCGCCGGGGTCGGTCACCCCCGGTCAGCCGGCCTAGCCGGTCGTAGCGGCGGCTCTCCGTCAAAGCCGACGCGCCCGATGAAGCGGCTGAGTTCGATCGGCCCCCCGAACGCGTCGGCGACCGCCACCGTCTGCCGGCCGAGCTCGTCGTCGCGGTGACGCGCGTCACGCAACGATTCGAAAGTCACACGCCTTCTGAATGCTGCCTCCTCTTCACGTCTCTCCTAATTTCTAGCGCGTCTCTTCGACATTGCTCCAGCACCGCGTCCAAGTCTAAACCTTTGGCAGACACTTCTCGGCCAAATTCATCTGTCGCAATCACTTCGTATACTCCTCCTGAGACTTCCTCCATCTTAAAAATCCAACCAGGCAGATCGGGAAACGCCTTATTCACGGAATAATCTCCCTTATGGATCCCTCATCAGCTCTTGAAGAGTCACTCATAGTCCCAGCACCGTTTTCGATATTCCTCTTCGCCTTGCCTATGGCCAACTTCCTTCCGTCCAAGGGCAGGAAATCGGAGCCTGCAAGCTGATGCCGCACCGGCTCCTGCTGTTCCCGCGTCGAGGTCGCCCAGTGTTCCTACCGCAATTGCGAAACCCGGAGAGGCATCCGTATAAAACTCCTTGCCTGGGTTATCTCCGTAACGCCCGCTGGGGTCGGTCTTGTTGATGGGGTCGCTTGTCGGCCTAGCCGTAGCGGTCGATCCAGCGCCGCTCCGGGTCGTAGGAGAAGGTCGACGATACGCCGTTGGAGCAGACGATCTGCCTGGTAGCCGTGTTTGAAAGTAGAGAAGCCAAGCTCAGCCGGGCTTCAGCGGCTTAGCTCTAATGGGAAGGATGTAATCGAGATCAGGTGCTACGAGGTCCCCATATATTGATATTTGCAGAGGAACATTGGCGCTGGCTATCGCATTCATCATGTCGGGGGGAATCTTCAGAGGAGGAAATGTTAGATAAGCTTCAACAACACAGGTCATAATTACCTCATCGTGAGTCGAAATGTCACGCAGGTCGGCTGGTATCCGGCAGACCATGGGGCCGAACCAATCCCAATGCTCTTTTATTGTTGATTCCGACTTTAGGACAGGCGAGTCGACCGTCCAAATGTCCCGCCTATGACGAAATCCCTTCTGTGTCGCCGCGCCCTTTCTGACAATCTTAGCTTCCTCAATCGCCAAGACGCTTGCCACACGATCTAGCGATACCGTGCTCGGGAAGACGGACAGGTTCATTCCTAAGTCGTATCGCGACATATTCTCTTCTCTATGGTCCACCCGGGTTCATCGATTCGGCCAAGCGAAGGCGTCGGCGACCGACACCGTCTGCCGGCCGACCTCCTCGTTCGCGGTGGCTACGTCACTATAACATTTTCCGGGCGGCCGGGCTGATCACGAACCCGCCATATCACTGATACACCTGTTGAAATTTGAGCCCCGTATACCCGAACTCTTCGTACTTCCGCTTCAACGAGTTCGACACAAACAGCTGGCGGGAAATCGCGTTTTCTCCTGCCAGTCGAAAAACATCATGCGAGGTAGAAAAATCGCGTCGCAAGAATACCTTTCTTACCCGTTTTACCGTCTTCCCATCTCTAAATGAATTGAATTCAGATCGTTCGTAGTCGAATCCATTTAGGACAACATGGCACGCAAATACCCCGAACTCCGCTTCATCTATTCTAACGAGGCATTTGTGGCAGCTGTTTTCCAGTTCCCTCGATAGCGAGCGCATCGCCCGCTCCCTTGCGAATATCAGGCCAGGAATGTAGGTGGGGAAATCGCACTCCGCGCGCTGGTCAGCGGGGTCGAATGCAAGCTTTAGGGCAGCACACTCGACCCTCCCCTCAAAAAAATCCTCAATATCGTTCACGCGTCCTTCGTCGAATACGCCGGCGCAGCTCACATAATCCCAGCGAATTCGCCAATACGAGAGCTTCGGTTCACCGGCCATTGAGCTGTTCGCTTACCCAGTCGTTGAGTTTCCGCCGGCTGCATCGTCGCCGACGATCCGATGCTCCAGCAGGCCGGCGACCGCTTCGGCGACATCGGCGCAGTCTGCCACGAATACTCGCCGGACGGCCGCTTCGCCTATGTGACGCTCGGCCCCGCACTCGACAATGGCGGCCTGGTGGTGCTCGATACCGAGAGCTTTCAGCTGGTGAAGGCCTATCCGCCGGCCGAGCTGAAGGTCAATTGCGGCACCATGCCGAAGCCCGACGGCCGGCACATGATCGTCAATGGCGGCAGCGCCGATGTCGGCGTCTGGTATGCTCTGGACATGTCCAACCATGAGGTCGTCAAGGAGGGCGAGAGCCGCGGCCAGGATGCGCACGGCGTCTGGGCGACGCCAGACGGGCGCGAGATCTGGATGGTGAACCGGGTGAGCAGCAACGGCATTGTCATCGGTGCGGCGACCCTGGAGATCACCGGTGAGCTCAGCGGGGTCGGCAAGACGCCGGACATCATTGCTATGTCGCCGGATTCCCAGCGGGCCTTCATAACCACCCGGGGCCCCAATCCAGTGACCGCGCCGCATGTTGCCAAGGGCGAGACGCCGGGCTTTGCCGTGGTGAGCATCCCCGACCGCAAGCTCATACAGGTGGTCCAGCCCGCGGCGGGCAATGAGCAGAGCGACTTTCACGGCATCGGCGTGCGCGCGCTGCAGTGACCGCCTAAATGAGGACCATCGGGCGGCGGGAAGCCGGCGCCCACGGACAAAGGGCGGAGCGCGAGAACTCCTAGCTCTGCCCCAGGAGGCGGTATGGACATCGAGAACTTCACGCCGGCAAGCGCGCTTGCCGGCGGCGCCCTGATCGGCCTTTCCGCGACCTTGCTCCTGTGGCTCACCGGCCGCATCGCCGGGGTGAGCGGGATTGCCGGAGGACTGCTGGCACGGCGGCCGGGCGACATGGCCTGGCGGGCGATGTTCGTCGTCGGCCTCCTCGCCGGCGCGGGGCTCTACGGCCTCGTGGCCCCGGTGCCGGTAGAGATCGACGCCTCCTGGCCGGTTCTCGTTGCTGGCGGCCTCCTCGTCGGCTTCGGCACCCAGCTCGGCAGCGGTTGCACCAGCGGCCACGGCGTCTGCGGCATGGCGCGGCTGTCGCCACGCTCGATTATCGCCACCCTGGTGTTCATGGCGAGCGCCGTCGCGACCATGTTCCTCGCCCGCCATGTGATCGGAGCCTGAGCCATGGTCCGCTCCGCCGTCGCGCTTCTCGCCGGCATTCTGTTCGGCCTCGGCCTCGCCGTCTCACAGATGGTCAACCCCGGGAAGGTGCTTGGCTTCCTCGATATCGCCGCGGCGTGGCGGCCGGTCGCGGGGGGCTGGGACCCGAGCCTTGCGTTCGTCATGGCGGGCGCGCTCGCAGTGAGCGCCGTCGGCTTTCGCCTGGCCCTCAAGCGGTCGGCGCCGATTTTCGCGACCGCCTTCGAGCTGCCCCGGGCGACTGCCTTAGATGGCCGCCTGGTCGCTGGGGCAGCAATCTTCGGCCTCGGCTGGGGCCTTGTCGGGTTCTGCCCCGGCCCGGCGCTTGCCTCGCTCGTGTTCGGACTGCCGCAGTCCTTCATCTTCGTCGCGGCGATGGTTGCGGGCGCCTGGCTCTACCGCAGCAGCGGCCTGCTGGGCTTGCCACGCAGCGCCTGACGTGTTGACAACGGCACCGGGGAGCGAGGCCGTAAACGGGGAACGCCGGGCGCGCTACTGACGGCGATCACGCTCGACCGTGCCCGCGGCCAGTCCCGGGTTCGGGCCTCGGCGCCAGCGAAATCGCCGGCCTTCTGTTCCGAGCCGGCGCCCGCGTTCCGCTGGAATGGGGAGCGGATGGGGAGTATCGTCCGCCGGCCGCCTAGCGAAAGACCTGACTTTGATCTCCCTCCCCGGCCCCGGAGAGCTGCGCAACCTGCCGCTGGCGTCGCTGCCTCCGGAAGACCTGTCGCTGCTGGCGCCGCATCTTACCGAAGTGGAATTCACGCAGGGTCAGATTCTCGCCGAAATCGACGACAGGATCAGCCACGTCTATTTCCCGCAGTCCGGCATCGTCTCCTTCGTGATGGTGACCAGCGCCGGCCAGTCCGTCGAAGCCGCGACGATCGGGCGCGAGGGGATCGTCAGCGCCGTTTCCGTGCTCGGCACCGGCGTTTCCATCGTGCAATCCATGGTGCAGATCCCCGGCTCCGGCTTCCGCATGGATGCCGCCCGCTTCCAGGCCGCGGTCGAGCAGAGCCGCAACGTCCGCCGCATGGTCGACCTTTGTGCCGAGGGGCTGACCGGCCAATCCCTGCAATCGAACGCCTGCATGGCGTTCCATACGGTCGAGGCCCGCATGGCGCGCTGGCTCCTCACCGCCCGCGATCAGATCGACAGCGACATGATTCCGCTCACCCAGGAATTTTTGGGACAGATGCTGGGCTGCCAGCGCACCACCGTGACCCTGGTCGCCCACACGCTGCAGGCCGCGGGAATGGTCAAATATCGCCGCGGCAAGGTGCAGATCCTCGACGCCGCCGCGCTGCAGGAGACTTCCTGCGAGTGCTATGCGCAGACGCTGCAGCGCTTCGAGCGGATCTTTCCGTCGCCGGACTAGTGCCCAAAATCCCTAACTCCGGTCACAGCCTGTCGGCAAAGGTGCCGCGCCGGAAATCGAGCAAGCCGCGAGAGGATGGCCTGTTCTGATCGGTTCGGCGCTTGCTCGTTCTAGAGGATGCGCATGTTCGACATTGTTCGGCATCGAGCATTTTCGCGGAAAGCCGAATGGCAACCGGACCATAGAGGAATTCCTTCACTCGAGCCTCGCGCAGGTTCTCGGGACAGGTTGCGCGGTCGCTCCAGGCCGTGCGGGCACGGCCGATGAAGACCAGCCGGGCGTCGCCGGGCAGGCCGGCAGGATCGAGCGATGCCCGGATCTCGCCCGGTCGCTCAGCGCCGGCCGGCGGCGAATTCATAGGGCAGACCAGCGGGTTGCGGAGCACCGCCTGCCGCTTTGGCGGCCGCCTCCGCGGCGGCAAGGCGGGTAAACGTCCGCGCGGCCAGCGCCGGCTCCGCCTCCGGGAAGTCGCTGCGGAAATGTGCGCCGCGGCTCTCCCGCCGGGCCAGCGCCGCGGCCGCGACCAGCTTCGCGGCGGTCAGCGCGTTGCGGGCCTGCGGCGTCCGCACCCGGCCGCAGAGCGCCTCGATGGCGGCGAGCGCCCCGGTGAGCCCGGCCCGATCGCGAACGACCCCCACATGGCGGCTCATCGTGGCGCGGAGCGTTTGCAGCGCCTCGTCGTCCGCTTCGGGGTGGGCCGGCGCCTCCCCCTCCGGCGAATCCGCCCAGCGCGTCACCTTATGGTTCGGCAGCTGGCCGTGGATGTCCTCCGCGACGCGAGCCGCGAAGACGATCGCCTCCAGGAGCGAGTTGGAGGCGAGCCGGTTGGCGCCGTGGGCGCCCGTGCAGGCCACCTCGCCGCACGCCCACAACCCGTCGAGCGTGCTGCGGCCCGAGCCGTCCACGTGGACGCCGCCCATATGGAAATGCGCCGCCGGCGCGATCGGGATCGGCTGGACGGCCGGATCGATGCCCACGTTCATGCAGGCGGCATGGACGTTGGGAAAGCGCTCGGCGAAGTCTTCGCCGATCGCCGCGCGGCAGTCGAGGAAAGCGCCGCGCCCGGAGATGCGCGCCGCGTGCACCGCGCGCGCCACCACGTCGCGCGGCGCGAGCCCGCCGTCCGGATGGATTCCGGCCATCAGAGGACGGCCTTCGCCGTCGACGATTGCGGCGCCCTCGCTACGCAGCGCCTCGGTGGCGACCGGCGCCGGATCGCGGCCGATATCCACGGCGGTCGGATGGAACTGCACGAATTCGGGGTCGGCGACGAGCGCGCCGGCCCGCGCCGCCATGGCCAAGCCCTCGCCGCGTGCTTCCGGCGGGTTGGTGGTCACCTCATAGAGGTGGCCGATGCCGCCGGAGGCAAGCACGATCGCCCGCGTCGGGATGAGCAGCCGATCCGACAAGCCGCCGCGGCGATCGCGCGCGACCAGGCCGGTGACGTATTGCCCCTCGGCGCGAAGCTGCTCGGCCGCATAGCCCTCCATCACGCGGATCGACGGCGCGCGGCGGACGGCGGCGACCAGCGCCGACATGATCGCCGCGCCGGCCATGTCGCCGCGCACCCGCACCACCCGGCTTTGCGAATGCGCCGCCTCGCGCGACAGCGCCAGCGCTCCGTCAAGGTCGCGGTCGAACGGCACGCCGTAGCCGAGGAGATCGTGCAGGCGCTCCGCCGCTTCCCGCACCATGCCGGTTGCAACGCGCTCGTCGACCAGGCCGGCGCCCGCGCCGATCGTGTCGGCGACATGGTCCTCGATGCGGTCGCCGGTGCCGATCGCCGCCGCGATGCCGCCCTGCGCCAAGGCGCAGGCGCCTTCGCCGATGGGTAGCGTGGTGATGACGGTGACCGGCCGTGGCGCAAGCTTCAGCGCGCAGAACAGGCCCGCAAGCCCGCCGCCGACGATGACGACGTCGTCGATGCCGTCCCAGGAGCGGGGAGGGAAGGGGTAGGGGGACATGCCGGTTCGCCGGGGCTCGATTCTCGTTGGATGCGATAATACCCCTTTCGCCGCCAGCGGCGAGGCGGCAGCGGCGACATCGTTCAAGACTGTTGATGAGACCGGTTAAAAAGATGAACCGGCGAAACGGCAGCGGGTCGCCTATATTGCCCCGCATGCCTCGGGTATGCCGTTCATGGCCGTGACCTCCGCTTCAGTTGCCCGCCCGCTCGTCCGCGCGCTGCCGCTGGTCATCGTGGCGGGCTGTCTTGTCGCGCTCTTCTCCAACGGGCCGCGCACCGTCATGGGCCTGTTCCTCGCGCCGATGACGGATGCGCATGGCTGGAGCCGCGAGACCTTTGCGCTGGCGATCGCCATCCAGAACATCATGTGGGGGATCGGCCAGCCGATCGCCGGCGCCATTGCCGACCGCTGGGGCTCGGGGCGCGTCCTTGCCGGCGGCGGCGTGCTCTATGCGGCCGGCCTGGCGCTGATGGCCTGGGCGCCGACGCCGCTCTGGCTGCACCTGTCGGCCGGCGTGCTGATGGGCTCGGGCATAGCGGCGGCCTCCTTCTACATCGTGCTGGCCGCGTTCGCCCGCCGGGTGCCGCCGGAGAAGCGCACCATCGTGTTCGGCGTCGGCATGGCGGCGGGGTCGATGGGCCAGTTCCTCTTCGCGCCGCTCGGGCAGACCATGATCCAGACATTCGGCTGGGCCGAGGCGCTCCTGGTGCTCGGCGCCATGATGCTGGCGATCCCCTTCTTCGCCATCGCGCTCGCCGGACGGCCCGGCGTCGTGGGCGAGACGATCCGCGAGCAGACGTTCGGGCAGGCGCTGTCGGAGGCGCTTGCGCATCGCAGCTATCTGCTGCTGGCCGCCGGCTTCTTCGTCTGCGGCTTTCACATTGCCATCATCCTCACGCACCTGCCGCCCTACATCGTCGACGAGGGGCTGGACCCGCGCATCGGCGCCTGGGCGCTGGCGCTCGTCGGCCTCTTCAACGTCATCGGCTCGCTCGCCTCCGGCTGGATCGGCCAGCATTATTCCAAGCCGATTTTCCTTTCCCTCATCTATTTCGCTCGGGCGATCGTGATCGCCGTTTTCGTCCTGCTGCCGACGACGCCGTTGAGCGTGCTGGCGTTTGCGGCGCTCATGGGTCTTCTCTGGTTGTCGACCGTGGCGCCGACCTCCGGTCTCGTCGCGATCATGTTCGGGCCCAAATATATCGGCACGCTGGTGGGCCTCGTCTTCGTCTCCCACCAGGTCGGCGCTTTCCTCGGCGTCTGGCTCGCCGGCCGGCTCTACGACCAGACCGGCTCTTACGACATTGTCTGGTGGCTCGGCGTGGCGCTCGGCATCTTTGCGGCGGTCGTGCATCTGCCGATCCGCGAGCGGCCGGCCTATGTCGCGGCGCCGGCGTAAAGCCTTTTCCTGCCCGGCATTGAGCCACTGGAACTCAGGTGCGGGTGCGGCTATCTTCGCGGTTATGAGCGAACCCGACAACCTCGTCCTGGTGCTCTTGCGCGAGATGCGGGCCGACATGGATGCCCGTTTCACTTCCATCGATGGTCGCCTCGATGCATTGGAGACCCGACTCGGTGCTCTGGAGCCCCGCTTCGATCTTATCGAGCGCCGCCTCGACATGATGCACCGCAATGGCGAGAAGGCCCTGCGCGGCTTCATCGGCCACCGCGCCATGGTGGAGCGGACCATGGCCAGCTTCGAGGACGAGATCGGCAGCCTCAAGCAGCGCGTCGAGCGGCTCGAGACGGCTCAAGCTTGACGGCAAAGGTGGCAGAGCCGGATCCGCAACCGTTCAGGGCCCTCCTCGTCAGCCGCGACGAGGCCAAAAAACAGTCCGTCGGCTTCGTCGAGATGCGGCCCGACGAACTGATGGAAGGCGACGTGCTGGTGCGCGTCAGCCATTCCACGGTGAACTACAAGGACGGGCTCGCCATCACCGGAAAGCTGCCGGTCGTGCGGCGCTGGCCGATGATCCCCGGCATCGATTTCGCCGGCGAGGTTTTGGGCTCCGAGCACCCCGATTTCTCGCCCGGCGACCAGGTCATCCTCAACGGCTGGGGGGTCGGCGAGGTGCATTACGGCGCCTATGCCGGCATGGCGCGCGTCAAGGGCGACTGGCTGATCAGGCGTCCTGAGGGCCTGTCGGCCGCCGAAGCGATGGCGATCGGCACCGCCGGCTACACGGCGATGCTCTGCGTCATGGCGTTGGAGCGGCACGGCATCGCGCCGGAGCGCGGCGCGATCGTCGTTACCGGCGCGGCCGGCGGCGTCGGCTCGGTGGCGGTGGCCCTCCTGGCCAAGCTCGGCTTCCACGTCGTCGCCTCGACCGGCCGCGCCGAGGAGCATGAATACCTCAAAGGGCTCGGCGCTTCCGAGATCGTCGATCGCGGCGAGCTTTCCGGGCCGGCAAAGATGCTCGACAGGGAGCGCTGGGCGGGAGGCGTCGACACCGTCGGCTCGCACATCCTCGCCAATTTGCTTGCCATGACCAAGGCCGGCGGCGCCGTCGCGGCCTGCGGCAACGCCGCCGGCATGGACCTGCCGACCTCCGTGGCGCCGTTCATCCTGCGCGGCGTCTCGCTCCTCGGCATCGATTCGGTGACGCTGCCCAAGGCGCTCCGCGAAGGAGCCTGGCGGCGGCTCGTCCGCGACCTCGACCGCCAAAAGCTTGCGGCGATGACCACGACGATCGGCCTCGACGACGTGCCGGAGGCCGCCCAAAACATCGTCGAGGGCAAGGTCCGCGGCCGGATCGTCGTGGAGGTCGCCTGATCGCCGACCCTGCCGGGAGGCGGTTGTCGGGTTCGTTCCGCTTCCCGGCCCTTCTTTCTCAACTGGTTGCCTTCTGAGGGTCACTACGACCGCCCGTTGATTTCTCGGGCGCTCACGCCCTCCGTTCGTGCTAATACTCAGCGGGAAAGAATCGGCCGGCGGAGGAAGGTATGGGCACTGGAGAATTGGTCTTGTGGGGGGTCGCGCTTCTGGTTGCGATCTTCTTTGGCGTTTGGGGTGCTCGGGCAATTCGACGCAAATCGGTCCATCAGCGGCAGGTGACCAAAGGTGGCTCCAATTCGATTCAGTCCGGTCGGGATACTCGGATTGAACGATGATAGGTGACCAGAAACAGGAGGCCACGGGCGATTCCATAGCCATACAAAGCCGCAGGGATACCATAATACACCAGGGCATCAGCCCTGCCGATATGAGGATTATCCTCGACAGCCTCGCTGAGCAGCAACGCGCTTACGCAGAGGTTGCGCTTCAGATGGTGGATGTGCGGCTTCGCGATTTCAAAGAACACGTGTTGGAAAAATTTACTGACGAAAAGGCTACTCGGTCGAGCGCTTTCAAGGATCCAGATTTCCAGTATCTGATCGGGCGTGCCCAGCACGCGTATGCTCGATCCGGCGACCCAAATATACGTGATACACTGGTTGACCTGATTGCAGAACGTTCAAAGCAGACGGACCGTAACCGATTAGCTCTCAGCCTTAATGAAGCAGTAGAGAAGGCCGCGTTACTAACTAAGAACGAGTTTGCAGAATTATCCTTATGCTTTGTATTGAGATATACAATCAACCATGCGGTGCATAATAAGGCTCAGCTAGCACACTATCTGAACACCACAGTGATGCCGTTTGTGAAGGACATATCTACTGAAGAATCATCATTTGCATATTTAGAGGCGCAGGCTTGTGCAAATGTTTCTGTTCTGGAGGCCGACCTTCTGGCTGCGTTGCGTCAAAAATATGGAGGCGTAACCGGCAAAGGCTTCACAAGGGAGCAGCTTGAAAGTCACCTACCCGAGGGAAAGAAGAAGTCTCTGGACTCGTTTATGATTCCATGCCTCAATGATCCAACGAAATTACAGCCGAATGCTGTCACGCAGGAGATATTCGTGTCGATAGCAGCACCAGCTGGTTTAGATAAAGGACAGTTGGACAACGTATGGGCGCTATTTCAGGGCACGATGTGGTCTGAAAAAGAGTTCATCACTGAAATGCAGGCCATGGCTCCAGAGATTGGCGCATTATTTCGCGTGTGGAAAGACACTCCACTGAAAAACTTGAGCCTAACTTCAGTAGGCATAGCTATCGGTTACGCAAATCTGGTGAGAGTTGCCCCGTTCGACGCTGACTTATCTATTTGGATTAAGTAAGTCGGACTACCTCGATAGCCACTGGAGGCCCTTCCAAAAGCCGGCCTTCCGGTCGAAAGTTCATTGAAGCGGCGGTCCAGGTCCACCGTAACCAAACTGCGGATCGCTATTGCATATACGGTAGCATCAAGACACTCCGCCCTCCGGCCGGGAATGCGCTTCCCGTTGCCAGATGGGCGCGCCGCGGCTGTAGCGGACCACAAGCCGCTCGCTCGCAAGCTCCTCATAGAAGCGCGGCTCCAACTCTCGCCGAAGCGCATCGTGCGCCCGCGGGTGAGCCGGAATGCAAGCTGGCCGTTCAAACCGTCGACGCCGAGGATAAAGCGCTTGCTGCCGTTCGTATGCGACGCCTGAATGGCTAGCCGGTTGCCGGTAACCCCCTTAATCGCACAACCCGGCGGCGGAAGCGCGGCTTCGTGAAGCCGATCACCCGGTCCATCGTTTCGCCGTCGCCCGCGTCCTCGTGCAACCGTTCTCCGCGCCGAGCCGTTAACGCTCGCGACCTTCGTGTTCAAAAGCGCATGGAGGAACGGCGATGATCGGCGACAGCCTGCACTACGCTCTTCTGTCGGAATCGCGCGAGGCGCCTTTTTCCGAGCGCCGCATCGCGGCCGCCGCGCTCCTGGAGGTGGCGCGGTCCGATGGCGTGCTCGACGACATGGAGCAGGTGCTGGCGACGGTCGAGCGGAGGTTCGGCGGCGAGGTGCTGCCCGAGGCGCGCGCTTTGGTTGGCGAACTGGGCGTCCACTGACGCCGCCGCGTGCGCCGTAGCGCGCCGCTCGTTTCTAACTCAAGGCGTAAGATCGAGCGCCTCCACGACCCGGTTGTAGGGCAGGCCGGCATCGTCGTTCAGCTTCTTCACCTTGTCGGCCGAATCCGCCCGGAACAGGCACATGCAGCGGCCGTCCTCGGGCGCGAAGGTCGAGCGGATATAGCTGATGTCCGTGCCGCCTTCGCGCATCTCGGCCGCCTTGGCGATCGCCGCCTTCTGCGCCCCGCCGAGCGCCTCCATGCTGATCCCCTTCAGGTCGCGCTCCACCATGTAGACTGCCATCGTCGTTCTCCCTGGCCGGCTTGCCGCTGCAATAGGACCGGCATTCCGGCGCCGACACAAGACCTCCCTGCTCAAGCTTCCGCCGCCGCGGTCCGCCCGCGCAGCAGGAGGCGCTGGTAGAGCCGGCCGATGACGATCAGCACGGCGCCGAGGCCGAGGAAGGAGGCGGCGCGGAGCGCGCCGGTGAGGGCCGCCATGTCGAGCAAAAACACCTTGCAGATGACGGCGGCGATGACGAGCCCGGACGCGGCGCGGACGATCGCCGAGCGGAGCAGGATGCCGGCCGCCAGGAGCGCGATCCCGAAGACCAGCCAGACCGCCGAATAGGTCCAGTTCTCCGCGTCGGTCACCGCACCGCCGGTCGAGGAACGGCCCGTGGAAGGCATGGCGGACCATCAGCGTGACGTAGGCGAAGCCAAGCGCCAGTGCGAGCGCCGCAAAGCCGAGCACGAACCAGCGCGGCCGCACGCCGCGCGCCGCGTGCGCCACCCAGGCTGCGCCGAGCGCCGGCAGGAGATAGCCCGGCAGCAGCAGGTTGAGGAAGAAGCCCCGGCCGACGCTCTCGCCGGTCAGCAGCGGATTGGCCGTGACGAAATGGGCGAGCGCGATCATTGCGGCGCCGATCAGCCCGGCAATCAGCGACGCCGTTTGGTAGACCGGGCTCGCCGTCTGACGGGCGATCCGCTGCAGGCCGAGCGAGAAGGCGAGCGCCGCGAGCGTGAGCGCGCTCTGCTCGCCGAGCCCCGGCTCGCCCGCATCGAGCACGCCGTCGTTGGCAAGATGACGGATTTCCAGCACGACGAAGAGCGCGAGAAGCGCCAGGCCGATCGCCTGCAGGATCGACGCGGGACGTCCGTCGTGCCGCCGCCGCCGCAGCATCTCGCCGGCAAGGAGCACGGCAACAGCCGGCAGTCCGAAGCGCAGCACCAGGCCGTTCAGGATGGGCCGTATGCCGATCTCGGCGGCGTCGAGCGGCGGCATGCTTCAATAGAGCGAGGCAGGCCAAGCCGGCGCAGAGCGACCGCCAGCCAGGGCAGGATTCTGACCGGCCGCTGCAGGCTGACCCAGACCACGCCGGCCGCGCCGAGCGACAGCGCCAGCGGGATGAAGCGCGTGGCAAGCCCGACCGCCATGGCGAAGGAGAGCGACAGCACGGCGCCCGCGGCGTAGAGAGCGGGGGCGGGGGCGGCATCGTCGGCCGGCCGCCGGCCGATCAGCCGCTCCGCGTCAGCCGCGAAGATCGCCGGCCAGCGCCAGCGCGGCGATGCCGATCGCCGGCCGCGTCTCGAACGGGACATGGCGGAGATAGACGACGGCAAGGATGAGGAGCGGCGCAGCGGCCCCGGCGGCGGCGAAATATCCGGCGCTGCGCGGCGCATGCGCCGCCACCCGGTCGGCGCTCAGGAAGCCGCCGACGCCGACGATCATCGCCATGGCGGCGGCCTTGAGGGCAAAGCTGCCGATCGCCTCATCCCCCAGCACCCGCCATTGAAATACGCCGAGCTGCATCGTCGTAGAGACCGGCGGCGCCCGGAACGCGTGAGCAGCATGATCGTAGAGACTGCGAGGCCGCCGGCAATGAGCGCGGCCGGGGCGATGGACGGCCAGCGGCTTGCCGCGGCGCCGAGCGCGCCGGCGAGCAGGATGCCGGAGACGAGCGGCGGGTAGACCGGGTTGACCAGGCCGAAATAGAGCGACAGCGCGGCCAGGCCGGCCAGCGCGGCGAGCGCCAAAACGTTCGGCTGCCGGTCGCAGTAGGGCCCCCGCTCGGTGATCAGCGTGCCGAGAAAGGTAAGGGCCAGGCCGGCGGTCAGGAGGAGCTCCGCCGCCGTCGTGTTGACGTTGACGACGAGGCCGGTCAGCACGCCCCAGCCGAGGCTTGCCGCCACGCCGGCAATGGCGAGCCACCGCCAGCCGCGGATCCGCGCCATCGCCAGCACGGCGGCGGTGACGGCGAGCGTATGGAAAACGATCGGGAAGGGCTTTGGCGCGGTGCTGGAGACCAGGAGCGGCGCCGCGTAGCTGCCGAGAACGCCGAGCGCGGCAAGCGCCGGGGCCGTGGATCACCGACAGGAGCAAGCGTGGCGAGCCCGGCCGCGGTGAGGAGCACGAAGGCGGCGGCCGGGCCGATGAAGCCGTAGAGCGCGTGCGCGGCATAGATCGTCGCGAAGAGCGGCGAGGCCGCCGGCGCCGGTCAGGATCGCCGGCACGTCGGCCTTGGCGAAGATCGGCGCGTTCAGCGCACGGTCGCGGCGGCGCAGCACCTCGCCCGCCGCAAGGAGCGCGGCGGCAAGCAGGAAGCCGAGGGCGATGCGCATCGCCGGCCCGATCAGCCCTTGCTCGATGGAATAGCGCACCAGGAAGATCGCGCCGAGCGCCAGAGCGAGGCCGCCGACGAGCACCGACCAGCGGGCGCCGATCTTGCCCTCCAGCGTTTCCAGCGTGCCCCTTGCGGCGACGGCAGCGGCGATGGGGACTAGCTCCGGCTCGGGCGCTGGCGCCTGGGGCTGAACTGTCCGGGGTTCTGCCCACGGCCCTGTCGCCGTTGGCAGCTCCGCCGCAGGGGCCGTTTCCTCGGCGGCTGTCGCAACGGCGCTTTCGCGCGGTGTTTCTTCCGAAGCGGCAGTCGAAGCTGCGGCGGAGGGCGCGGGCTCGGCGAGGCGGGCGGCAGGCGCGGCCGCGAGCTGCTCTTCAAGCGCGGCAAGACGCTTGGTGACGTCCGCGACACGGCTGTTGGAGACGATCGCGACGATCAGCGCAGCGATGGGGCCGACGAGCAGCCACAGCGCCGCCAGGAAGAACAGCCCCTCCACGCGTGCCCCCACGCCGCCCCTGCGGCGTAGGCTCTATAGCGCGAGTCGTCCGATTTGTGAGGCCGGTGCGATGCCGACGAGGGACATCGCATTTGACGAAGGCACGATGCCGGCGATCGGTTCCTCACCCGCGAAGCGGGGAGGGGGACCGCCGAAGGCGGTGGAGGGGGCGAGTGCCGGCCGCGGCGCGTGTGACCGCCCCCTCCACCATGCTGCGCATGGTCCCCCTCCCCCGTCGCCCGCGACGGGGAGGAACCGAGCAGCCGCCCGCCGCTGGCCGCTCAGTCCTTGACGACGGAGATGTCCGGCGCGTCGACGGCCTTCATGCCGACGACGTGGTAGCCGGCGTCGACGTGCACGATCTCGCCGGTCACGCCGCCGCCCAGGTCGGAGAGGAGGAAGACGCGCGGAGCGGCCGACATCCTCGATGGTGACCGTGCGCCGGAGCGGCGCGTTGTATTCGTTCCACTTCAGGATGTAGCGGAAATCGCCGATGCCGGAGGCGGCGAGCGTCTTGATCGGCCCGGCCGAGATGGCGTTGACGCGGATGTCCTTGGGCCCGAGGTCGACGGCGAGGTAGCGGACGCTCGCCTCGAGCGCCGCCTTGGCGACGCCCATGACGTTGTAGTGCGGCATCACCTTCTCGGCGCCGTAATAGGTGAGCGTCAGGATCGAGCCGCCGGCCGGCATCAGCTTCTCCGCCCGCTGCGCCAGCGCCGTCAGCGAGTAGCAGGAGATCAGCATCGTCTGCGAAAAATTCGCTTCGCGTCGTGTCGACGTAGCGGCCGGTCAGCTCGTCCTTGTCGGAGAAGGCGATGGCATGGACGAGGAAGTCGAGCCCGCCCCAATGCGCTTTCGATATCGGCGAAGACGGCGTCCATGGTCGCCGCATCGGTGACGTCGCAATGTCCGGCGACATGCGCTTGCAGCTCGGCGGCGAGCGGCTCGACGCGCTTCTTCAGCGCGTCGCCCTGGTAGGTCAGCGCGAGCTCGGCGCCGGCCTGGCGGGCCGCCGAGGCGATGCCCCAGGCGAGCGAGCGGTTGTTGGCGACGCCCATGACCAGGCCGCGCTTGCCGCGCATCACGCCGCTCGTGCCGATGTCAGCCATCATCCCGCTTTCGCCCGCGATTCGGCATTCCGACCCGCCGACCAGCCGGTAATGGCACGCTGAAACCACCCGGACAAGCCGCCTCGACGGCCCGAACCGCCTCGGCTAAGGGAGTCTATGGACCGGATGGAGACGCAGGAATCCGTGCTGGCGCGCATCGCCGGCATTGTCGGCGCCAGCCATGTCCTAACGGTTGCCGAGGAGATGCAACCCTATCTCAGCGAGTGGCGCGGCTATTACCACGGCCGCTCGCCGGCGGTGGTCCGGCCCGGCTCGGCCGAAGAAATCTCGGCGATCCTGCGGCTCGCCAACGAGACCGGCACGCCGATCGTCCCGCAGGGCGGCAATACCGGCCTGGTCGGCGGCCAGATCCCCGACGAGAGCGGCCGCGAGATCGTGCGTCTCGCTGGAGCGGCTCGACAGGATCCGCGCCATCGACGCGGCGGGCGGCACCATCGATCGCCGAGGCCGGCGTGGTGCTGGAGCGCCTGCAGGAGGCGGCTTCGGAGGCCGGCATGCTGTTCCCGCTGTCGCTCGGCGCGCAGGGCTCCTGCCGCATCGGCGGCAACATCTCGACCAACGCCGGCGGCACCAACGTGCTCGCCTACGGCAACACCCGGAGCCTCGTCCTCGGCCTGGAGGTGGTGCTGCCGACGGGCGAGATCTGGAACGGCCTCCGCGGCCTCCTGAAGGACAATACCGGCTACGACCTGAAGCAGCTCTTCATCGGCGCGGAAGGCACGCTCGGCATCGTCACCGCGGCGGTGCTGAAGCTCCTTCCCAAGCCGCGCGGCCAGTCCGTGGCGATCGCCGGCCTGCCAGGCCCGGAGGCGGCGCTAAAGCTCCTGACGCTGGCGCGCGAGCGCGGCGCCGGGGCGCTGACCGGCTTCGAGCTGATGGCGCGAGATCGTCATCGGCATGGTCGTCGACCACCTGCCCGGCGCCCGCGATCCGCTCGCCGCGCGCCATCCCTGGTACGTGCTCCTGGAATTTTCGTCGGGCCGCAGCGAGGCCGATGCGCAGGAGCTCGCCGAAAACACGCTGGCCGAAGCGCTGTCGCAGGGGATCATCGCTGACGCGGCGATCGCCGCTTCGCTCGAGCAGGCGAAAGGCTTCTGGCGCATGCGCCACGGCATCACCGAGGTCCAAAGGCACGAGGGCGCGTCGATCAAGCACGACGTCTCGGTGCCGGTGCAGCGCGTCCCGGAGTTTTTGGAGCGCGCCATCGCCGCAGTCTCTGCGGCGGTGCCCGGCATCAGGCCGGTCCCCTTCGGCCACATGGGCGACGGCAATATCCACTTCAACGCCAGCCAGCCCCCGGCATGGACCCGCAGCTCTTCCTCGCCCGCGCGCCCGAGATCCACGCCATCGTCCACGGCATCGTCGCCGACCTGGGCGGCTCGATTTCCGCCGAGCACGGCATCGGCCGCTACAAGCGCGAGCTCCTGCAGGAGCGTGAAGAGCGACATCGAGCTCGACCTGATGCGGCGGATCAAGCGGGCGTTCGACCCGAACGACATCCTCAATCCCGGCCGGGTGATCTAGAAGGGGCTTCCGCCGATGCCGGGGGATGCATGCCGATGGCAACAGCCAAGGATCTGCGCCGCTTGGCGCTGGCGCTGGAGGGCACGACCGAAGCGCCGCATTTCGACCGAGCGGCCTTCAAGGTCGCGCGCATCTACGCGACGCTCGCCGCGGATGGCCGCTCGGCAAACCTGAAATTCACGCCCGACGAGCAGGAGTTCAAATGCATGCTGGCGCCGGAGGCATTTGCCCCCGTGCCGAACGCCTGGGGCCGGCAGGGCTGGACCACCGCAAATCTGTCCCGGCTCAGCCTGGCGGAGCTCGAGGACGCACTCAAAACCGCCTGGAGGCACGCCACTCACAAGCGACCCAGGCGACGATGACTCAGCCCATCTCCGCGAGACGGAGATCGTTGATCCCCAACCGCAGGAAAATGCCAGATGAAAGCCTATACCTATCGCCGCTATGGCGGACCCGAGGTCGTCGAGCTTGTGGACGTGCCAAAGCCCGTGCCGAAGCACAACGAAGTCCTCATCCAAATCCATGCGACGACGGTGACCTCCGGCGACTGGCGCGTTCGGACGCTGAGCATGCCCAGGGGCTTTGGGCCCATCGCCCGCCTTGCCATCGGCATCACGCGGCCGAGACAGCCCATCATGGGCACCGAGCTGGCCGGAATCGTCGAGGCCGTCGGCAAGGACGTGACGAAATTCAGGCCCGGCGACGAGGTGTTCGGCTTTCCCGGCGGGAAGATGGGGTGCCACGCGCAGTACCGGGTCATGGCCGAAGACGGCGCATTGGCGCTCAAGCCGGCGAACCTCTCCTTCGAGGAGGCCGCTTCGCTGTGTTTCGGCGGGTCCACGGCGCTGCATTTCCTGCGCAAGGCCGACCTTAAGCCTGGCGACAAGGTGCTGGTCATCGGTGCGTCGGGGGGTGTCGGGACCGCCATGGTCCAGCTCGCAAGCCATGCGGGAGCCGAGGTGACCGGGGTGACCAGCAGGGCCAATTTCGATCTCGTGATGGCGCTGGGGGCCGGCAGGGCGATCGACTACACCCAGGAAGATTTCACTGCGCAGAGCGAAACCTATGACATCATCGCCGATACGGTGGGAGCGACATCGTTTGCCCGCTGCAAGCACGCGCTCCGGGAAAACGGGCGGCTGTTGGCGATAGCCGGCGGACTGCCGGATATGCTGGCCATGCTATGGGCGCCCCTGACCGGCAGCAAAAGGGTGATCGCCGGCCCCGCCGAGGAGCGCCCCGACGATGTGCGGCAGCTGGCTGATCTGGCGAAGGCCGGGGTGCTCAAGCCGGTCATCGACCGCCGCTACGAGTTCGCGGATATGGCCGAGGCGCACGCCTATGTAGAAACCGGGCGCAAGAGGGGCAGCGTGGTCGTAAGAGTGGAGCACGCCCGGGGGAATAAGTAGCGCCATCTCTGCCGATTCGGGAATAATGCTCACCCCAACCCCGATCGGCAGGGTAAGGATCTGATGATCTGAGCTCCAAGGGAGCCATGGCCGGGAGCATCGGCTTACCCCAATCTTTCCGTTCTGCGCGACTGCTTCAGGAGGTTCGGTGTGCTCTGGTGGCCGTTCTCTACTGCCCGCAGAGATGCGGTGGGGGGAAAAGAGGCGATAGCTTTCAGCGCGGGTCGCCTGACAGGAGACCGGCTGACGTTTCAGATTTGCGAAGGGCGAAACCGGGAGCAGGTATATTTCACCGTTCCGAGCGGCTTCCACGCACACAACGACTCGATCGCCGCCTGCCTCGCCACCCTTTCTGGAAAGAGATTTGCAAGCATCCATTTCAAGTTCGCCATCTCCAAGCGTTGCCGAGAAGAAATTGCCCGGCGGAACGGCGCGCTTGTCACGGCACGTGGCCAGCCGATCGCGGAGCGGCGGCCGGGCAAGAACATCGCGCTGAGCTTCAGCGGCGGTCTCGACTCCCTGGCGGCGTACCATCTCGCTCCGGAACACCTCATCCGCATAGCTGTGGACTTCGGGGGTCCTTGGACGCCCGAGGAAAGGTTCTTCCAGACGCTGTCGCCCGAGGCGATTTGCCGGACGAATTTGCGTAAGCGGCGGGATCGCAACGATTCGACCTTTATGGGCGCTGCGCCCCTTCTCTACGCGGATATGTTCGATCTGGGCGGAATAGGCTTCGGTGAGATTTTCGAGACGCGGCCTTGGAATTACCACCTCAGGCCGAAGCGCCCTAGCCCTAAGGGCTTTTCGGCAGCCGGCATCTCCAACGCGACCCTGACTCGCGGCTTGACGCAGCTGGGGACGGCCCGAGTGGCGCGATTTTACACCTCCGAGGCAACTGTCCAGGCGTCGATAGCCTCCTCCGCATCCCCGGGAACTGAGAAGTTCTTTCGTAAGCAGCTTCTCATCGACACAGTAGCCTACGTGCACGGCGGCGCCCGGCCCGATTTCGACAACTACATCTATCCGCGCAAGAGGCTTGTTTTCGGGGGAAGGTTTTCTATCGACTTTCTGACACTGTATTTCCTGAAGTTCTATGGGTTTTCTGTCGTGTCCAAGTGGATGGATGGATTGGATCGGGTGGATCAGGAAGCGCTATCTAAAACGGATTTAGGCTGGTATCTCAGATTCAATCCTCTTTTCCTCGACGAGATACCCGCCGGATTGAGAGATGCGGCTCATGCCCGGCTGTTGAGAGCGGGCATAAACGTGTTCCAGGAGAGCGATTGGGCACATTATAATTCAGTCCGATCCTTCCTGAAAACGGTCCATGATTTTGTGAATAGATAGGCCGCGCGCCTGCTGCTCACAACGACCTGCAAGGCATGGATGCAGTGGGGGAAAGTCGGTGCAAATGCAGGGAGGCAGCATCAGGGTAGAAGTTGAGCGCTCGCCATGTTGTTAGTTCACGATAACACGCTTCGCTTGCCGGATGCGGCGCCTGCTCTCCCCGCGCTGCACGTCCTCCTCACTCGGTACAATCTGCCGATTCGCGGATTCCAGGCCAAAGTAGGAAACACCGGCCGGGCGGAACGGCAGCGCTGGCTTGACGCTCGGCTGCCGTTGTTCAGATCGTTTTGCCTGCCGTCCGTGCTCGCACAGACTAGGCGTCCGGATTTGTGGCTCCTGGGCTTCGACGGCGAGTCCCGAGATGCGGTTGCACCGGTCATTGACGCGGTTGAGGGACATTCCTGGATCGTCCCCGTGTGGCAAGACGAGAGCGGCGATCCGATTGCGCTTTGGACTTCTGCCGTTAAGCGCGAGGTGTCAGTGCGCCTGCAAAGCGGTCATTCTCACGTCATTGCCACCCGATTGGACAATGACGACGCCTTGCAGCGGACCTATTCGAAGCACGTTCATGGATATGCGTCGCTGGTGGCGCATTCACGTCCTGAGTTGCAGGAGTTTTGGATCACCTTTCCTTTTGGAATAGATTATCTGGATAAGAGCTGCTTTCTGCGTGTTTATCCCGAGAATGCCTTCCAGTCTCTAGTGATGACCCGAACGAGATTCGTCGAGAAAGCACGCTTGATGGGTGTCCATTCGAGTGTGTTGCGGAAAGGCTATACGGTATTTCCGGCGGTTACGACGTCTCCGATGTGGCTGCGAAACATCCACGGCGGCAACGTCATGAGCGCGCGGAATCGTCGAGCGAAGTTCGCGCTCGTTCCAACCGACAAGGTGCTCCGCCAATTCGGCTTGAATCGGGACGCTCTGGAGAATCGCCACGCGTGGAGGGCCCCGGCGCAGCGCCTCCTGCTACGCCTGCTGAAGCGCTTTCGGCCACGGCCTCGCAATTGACGCAAACAAGCTACGGCGCGCGCCGTGCTCGGGATATCAGTCCAATCCCCTAATCGCCGGCTTTTCGCACCGGAGCGAACTCGCATTGACCGAGGCGGCGCTTCGGGCGTTGCCGCCGCCACGGCGGCCGCACCGGAACTAACGCTCGTCCGGGTATCCGCATCGCTAATCGTCCAGCAGATGATGCCTGTGGACGAGATCGAGGCCTCTTCTCAACCTGTTCATGCTCTGGCTCTCTACAGAGCTGCTCAGGGCTCTGAAGCTCAGATGCGCTTTAGCGGCGAATTCCACGTCCGCCAGCGCCAGCTCATGTCCCAGCCGCCGCATGCATTGGACGTAGTATGAAATCGTCTCCGCCATCAGGCCCCGATCGTTACGATAGATCTGTCGCAGTCCGACCCCTGGAGCGCTCAGGCGCGTGGTGTTCCAATCTATGATGACGAGCCGGCCGTCCGTTTCGCGCACGATCAGGTTCTCCGGCTTGAAGTCGTGATGGGTGAAGAACCGGTTTCCGAGCGTCTCCAGACGACCCAGCAGGCGCGGCTCCGCGCGTGCAAACGCGTCGACTTGCCTAAGCAGATCGTCGCCATCGGCGCACTTGCTACCTAGCCGCCGCGCAAGGTGTTCCAGCCGTGCCGCGACGGGCCCGATCCCCGGTGTCTCCGTTTTCAGATCCCTGATGTGCCGCACGGCCTCAATCGGCACCGCGTTGATCGCCGCAACAGCCTCGACGGCCCGCGCGATCTCCTGTGGCGACGTCGGGTCAAGATTGGGATGGGGGCCCCGGACATATTCCCACGCGGCCACCTGGATGTTGGGTTCCACACGAAAACAGCCGAAGAAAACGGGTGTGTCGAAATAAGGGCTCTGCAGCCCGTTCAGAAACTCTTCCAACTCACGCCTGGCGACCCTTTGGCCCCGCTTCACCAGGAGCACGCAGCTCGGCGCGGGCTTTCGCTTCGGCCACCTGACGTTTTGGCGAAGCTCGTACGTTGCGTAGAGTTCGTGCCGCGGATGGGTGCCGGAAATCTTTTCGCGGCCGGCACAGCGGTACGGCAGTCCGAAATGGTGTGTCGCCAGCTTCTCCAGGCGATTGCGGATAAGCACCTCGGCATCGCCTGGACCGGGCGGAGGCTCAAGCCGCTGCTTGCGTCCGGCCGAGGCAAGCCCGGACGGATTCCCATAAAGAAGCAGACGGCTGCTGTGTTTTCGAAACGTCTGCCAGCCTCGCCGAAGGAAGTGCACTGATGTTCTCGGCTTCATCGACCAGCCCACCGCTGGACGGTTACAAACTGCTTCTCCTTGGAAAGGGCAAGCGGAACCGAATGCGCATTTCGATCCCGGCTTTTGCGGATTTCATCAAGGCCAACGGCCAGGAGCACCGAGTCGACAGGCGCGGCTTAGAAAAGGCTTCGCTGCCGCGGCTCGCCGTCCGGCGCGGCTTGCGGCGAGTGCTCGACCTCCTCCCACAGTCCCGCATCGTCGTTGTCGGC
Organism: uncultured Alphaproteobacteria bacterium; assembly: GCA_963846475.1. Taxonomy (GTDB): domain Bacteria; phylum Pseudomonadota; class Alphaproteobacteria; order Rhizobiales; family Afifellaceae; genus DASWJZ01. The sequence continues at coordinate 3,895,748 of CAWJVZ010000004.1, forward strand.
CGAATTGACGCGGGTGGACACCAGCGCGCAGGTGAAAAGGTCGTCCGGCGACGGCCGCAGAAGCGCCTGCGCCTCCTCCGGCGCGGTGCGCGGCGACAGCCACGCCGCAAAATCCTTCGGCGCCAGCACCGCCGGCATGCGGTCGTGGACCGGCCGGAGCCGGTCGTTGCAGTCCGTCGTGACGATCGCCGCCGTGTCGATCTCGCTGCCGTCGCCGCCGCACCAGGTCTCCCACAGGCCGGCGAAGGCGACGAGCTCGTGCGCGGCGGGGCGGATCGCGAAGGGCTGCTTCGGGCCCCTGCCGCGCGCCTGCCATTCGTAGAAGCCGGAGGCCGGGATCAGGCAGCGGCGGCGCCGGAAGGCGTTCTTGAAGGCCGGCTTGTCGGCGAGGCCGTCGGCGCGCGCCATGACGAGGAGCGGCAGGTTCTTGGGATCCTTCGCCCAGGCGGGGATCAGCCCCCAGCGCATCGGCACCAGCTCGCGCCCGCGCCCGCTCGCCGCTTCGCGCACCACGACGATCGGCTGCGTCGGCGCGATGTTGTAGCGCGGCACGACGAGCCGCTCGTCGAAGGCGGGCACCTCGAAGAGGAGGCGCATCGCCTCGGCATTGGCGATGAGCGTGTATCGGCCGCACATGATTCGCTAGTCTCCGCCCCCGAGATGGTCAGCCCCGCCCGCCCCGACAACCAGGAAACCGCGCCGCAGGGGGCGAGCGTCATCGTGCTGCGGCCCGACTCGGTGCTGATGGTGGAGCGCGCCCGCCCGCCCTTTCAAGGCCTGTGGAGCTTTCCGGGCGGTCGCGCCGAGCCGGGCGAGGATTGCGAGGCGGCGGCCCGCCGCGAGCTTCTCGAAGAGACCGGGCTTCGCGTTGGGGCACTGCTGCCGCTCGGCGCCTTCCGGCCGGCCCCAGGAATCTCGCCGCTGGTCCTCACCGTTTTCGCCGCGCGCGCCGGTCCGGAGGCGCCGCGGGCCGGCGACGATGCGGTGCGCGCCGAGTTCGTCCCCTTCCACGCCGTGCTTGCACGCGCCATGACGCCGGGTGCCGCCGGGTGGATAGCGCGCGCGCTCATGGCGCACGCAGCCCCGCGCCTTTTCTGATGCGGCGCCGCGGCGCTTGTCGCGCCTCGTGCCGCGGCGCAAAATGGCGCATGCTGCCTGCTTCGCGCCGCCGTCTGTTCGGGCTCTGCCTCTGCCTCCATGTTGCTGTGGCGGCTGACTTTTCCGCCGCGCAGGAGCCGGAAGTGGGCGCCGATCCGTCGACCGAGGCCGCGCCGTCGGCCGAGAGCGGGGCGGAGGAACCGCAGCTGCAGCTGCCGCCGTCGGAGCCGCCGCCCCCCATCTACGAAGAGCAACTGCTCCGCCTCGCCGAAATCCTCGGCTCGCTGTCGTTCCTGCGCGGCCTGTGCGGCGCCACCGATGCGGAGACATGGCGCGACGAGATGCGGGCGCTCCTGGCCGCCGAGCATCCCGGGCCGCTACGGCAGGGGCGGCTGGTCGGCCGCTTCAACCATGGTTTCGAGACGTTCAACGCCGTCTACCGCTCCTGCACGCCCTCCGCCGAGAGAGCGATCCGGCGCTATCTGGAAGAAGGCCGGAAGCTCGCCAACGACGTGCGCAGCCGCTACAGCCAATGAGGGCGAATTAACGTTCTGTTCACGTTTCCGTGCCGGCAGAAATCCGCTATGCTAATCCTGAGGGCCATGAATCGCGGGGCGCGGAAGTGGAAGAGCTGGGCCAAATGGAAACGGACGAGCTGCGCCTGCAGAAGCGTGAGGCTTTTGAGCGCTTCTCCGCCGTCTGGCAGGACGCGCTCGGCGCCGGCATCGAGCCGGATATTCTGGCGCATGTCGCGCTGTTCGCCGCGCTAGGCGACCTTGTCGCCACCTATGGCGAGACGGCGGTGGCCGATTTCGCCGAGCGGCTGCCCGGGCGGATCGAGGCCGGCGAGTTCACCATTCCTCTCGTGCTGAACTGAGCGCGGGCTTCTTTTCACGCCGATCGAGCGCTGCGCGGGCGTTCTGGCGTCCGCCCGCGGCTCCGGCTAGACAGGGGGCGAACGATCCCGAATCGCCGCCATGTTCTTGAGGCTGATCGCCTGCCTGCTTGCCCTGGCACTGCCGCTCCCGGCAGCCGTGGCCTTTTCGCCGGAGCTCGGTCCCGGCGAGACGGAGGCCGGCGTGGCGACGGAGCCGGCCATTCCATCGCTCGCTCCCCCGGCGCCCGGCGACGCGCCGCCGCAGGCCGGCGGGCCGGCTGATCCGGAAGCGGATCCCGGGCCGGCCGCAGTGCCGGCCGAAGCGCCCCCCGCGGAAGCAGAATCGGCGGAATCGAGCCTGCCAAGAATCCTCCGCGCCGAGGCCGACATGCCCGAGCCGGTCCGGCAGACGCGCGCCCGGTTGATGGAGGCTGCGAGGTCCGGCGATATCGAACAGTTGCGCCGGTTGATGAAGGCGCAGCCCGAGATGCCCTCCGTTTCGTTCGGCGACCCCGGCGACCCGTCGAATATCTGAAGGCGCTGTCGAGCGACGCCGAGGGGCGCGAAATCCTGGCAATTCTTCTGGAGGTGCTGGAGAGCGGCTTCGTCAATGTCGAGCCGGGCACTCCCGACGAGCTCTATGTCTGGCCCTATTTCGCCCAGTATCCGCTCGATGCGTTGACGCCCTCGCAGCTGGTCGAGCTGTTCACGCTGCTTACCGCCGCCGACTACGAGGACATGCGCTCCTACGGCGGCTACACCTTCTTCCGCGTCGGTATTGCGCCGGACGGGCGCTGGCTGTTCTTCCTCGCCGGCGACTGAGCTATTCCGCCGGAGTGGCGAGCGCCGCGTCTCGAATCCGCCCGGCGGCCCGCCACGAAAGGACGGCGGCGAAGATCGATGCATCGACGCCGAGCCGCCGCCGCACCGCCCACCACAGCCAGACCGCCCGCGCAATCAGCGCGATCGAGGTCGCCAGCGCCGCGCCGGTGACCCCGAACGGGACGATCAGCGCCACGTTCAGCGGAATGCCGATGGCCATGATCGCGACGTAGGTGGAGGCGGACAGGCCGCCATGGCCGGTCATGTTCAGGATGTCCTCGCCCGGACCCGCGGCGACGCGCGCCACCACGCCGGCGGCGAGAATGGCCAGCGGCAGGTAGCCCGCCGAAAAGCCTGCCCCGAACAAGCCAAGCATCCAGTCGCCGATGACTAGAATGACGGCAACGGCCATCCCGGCGACCAGGAACGTCGTGACGGAAACGTGGCGGACCAGGCGATTTCAGCTCGTCGTGGTCGCCCCTCGTATGCGCGGCGGAGAAGAGGTGGGCCGTCCCCACCATGGCGGCGAACGGCACCAGGTTGACCACCTGGATGATCCGCGTCGCGGCGAAATAGATGGCGATCTCGGCGGGGCTGACGAAGAAGGACAGCACCAGCACGTCGGTGAAGGACGAGAGATAGGCGCTGCCATGCAGGAAGGCGAAGGGCGAGGCGCCGCGCAGCCACTCCCGCGCCCGGTAGGCGGCGGGCCCGGCCGGCACGGCGCGGCGAAGGCGGCGGACGATCGTCCCCGCCTGATAGATCGTCGTAAGGAGAAGCGTCGCCGCCAGGCACAAGAATGCGTTGACGGCGCTCGCCTCGGCCCCGAGCGCGACGGCGCCGACCATGAAGGCGAGCAGGAGCCCGTGACGCACGATGTAGATCGGCAGGAGCGCCGGGATGATCCAGCCATAGGTCCGGCCGATGCCCTCCAGCGTCGACTGGATGCAGGCGAAGGGGACGGAAAGCGCCATCAGCACGATCGGCAGGAGATACACGCTTTCGACCCAGCGGCCGGCGAGGGGCACGGCGACGAGGACGAGCGCGGCGAGCGCGGCGGAAGCGCCTGCCGTGACGAGCAGCGAGAAGCGCAGAAAGCCCCTGAGCTGGTCGTCCTCGCCGCGCTCCCTGAGCATCGGAATGTAGCGTATCGGCGAGTCGCCGAAGCCCAGCGTGCCGATCGCGGTAAGCACGGCGAACCACACCCAGGTATAGGCGAAGACGCCATACTCGAACTGCCCATCAGCCGGGCGAGAACGATTTGCGCGAAGAAGGCGAGGCCGGCATTCCCCAGCCGGATCGCCAGCGCCAGCGCGCCGGCGCGGCGCGCCACGGCCACGTCATCGCGAGCGGCGAGAAGCTCGTAGCCACCGCGGGCCATGCGGCGCAGCCGTTCCGTCACGTCGATCCCACTCCACGCCGCACAGGGTTAGCGTTTCTCTAACAGGGTCCCGTCGCTTGAGGGAGCGCAGATGTACGTCAGCTTTGGTTAGCGATTGTCGAACGGAAGCGGACGGGCCGGCCCGCTCCGGGGGCCAGCAGCTCGCCCTCCCACATGACGCGCCGCCCGCGCACGATTGTGCCGACGGGCCAGCCCGTGACGCTGCGCCCGGCATAGGGGGTCCAGCCGCAGCGCGACGCGATCCAGTGCATTGTCGATCGTCCTCTGCCGCTTCAGGTCGACGATCGTGAGGTCGGCGTCGTAGCCGACGGCAATGCGGCCTTTGCCGGCGATGCCGAAGAGCCGCGCCGGCCCGGCGCTGGTCATGTCCATGAAGCGCAGAAGCGATAGCCGCCCCTCCGCCACGTGGTCGAGCATGACCGGCACGAGCGTCTGCACGCCTGTCATGCCGGACGGCGATTGCGGGTAGGGCCGCGCCTTCTCCTCCAGAGTGTGCGGCGCATGGTCGGAGCCCAGTATGTCGGCTGTGCCGTCGGCGACGCCCGCCCAGATCGCCGCGCGGTGTGCGGCGTCGCGCACCGGCGGGTTCATCTGCAGGAGCGTGCCGAGCCGGCCATAATCCTCAGCCGACAGGGTGAGATGGTGCGGCGTCACCTCGACGGAAGCGATGTCCTTGTGCGCGGCGAGGAAGCGCATCTCCTCCGCCGTCGAGACATGCAGCACATGGATTGTCGCGCCGGTCTCGCGGGCGATCGCCACGAGGCGGCGCGTCGACGACAGCGCCGCTTCGGCGTCGCGCCACACCGGGTGGCTCGACGGGTCGCCCGCGCGCCGCTTGCCGAGCCGCTCGGCGCAGGCGGAACTCGTCCTCCGAATGGAACGCCGCTCGCCGCCGCGTGCGCCTGAGGATTTCTTCGCACGCCCTCGTCGTCCGGCACCAGCAGGTCGCCGGTCGAAGATCCCATGAACACTTTGATGCCGGCGGCGCCGGGCAGCCTTTCCAGTTCGGGCAATCTCTTCGAAATTCTCCGCTGTGCCGCCGACCCAGAAGGCGTGGTCGCAATGCATGCGGCCCGCCGCGCGCCGCAGCTTGTCGTCCAGCGCTGCTGCGCTCACCGTCAGCGGGTCCGTGTTGGGCATCTCGAAGACGGCCGTGACGCCGCCTATCACGGCGGCGAGCGAGCCGGTCTCCAGGTCTTCCTTGTGCTCGCCGCCCGGCTCGCGGAAATGCACCTGCGTATCGATCACCCCAGGGAGGATATGCAGCCCGCGCGCGTCGACGATCTCGCCGGCGTCGGCGCGGAGGAGGTCGCCCATTGCGGCGATCCTCCCGTCGCGCACGCCGAGGTCCCGCTCGCCGACGCCGTCATGGTTGACGACCACGCCGCCACGGAGGATCAGGTCGAAGGTCGCGGGCATTCCCTCAGTCCAGGTCGCAAGGTTGATTTACAGCTGCCGGCAACTAATATGACATTGTCATACTTTGGTCAGCGGCGCTTGAGGTTTTCCAAAATGCGGTCGAACAAGCCCATCTCGGTGACGCTCGGGGACCTTCAGTCAAAGGTCGAGCAACGGGTAAAGTCGGGTTCATATAGTTCTGCAAGTGAGGTGATCCGAGCCGGCCTGCGCGCCTTGGACCGAGAGGAAGCAGTGCTCGACGAAGTTCTTCGACAGAAAATTCGAGAGGCGCTGGACGACCCGCGCCCAAGCATTCCGATCGATGGAGTTTTCGATCGGATCGAGCGAAAGCACGCCGCCCGAACAAAGGCGGCGGGACGTGGGACGTAAAGTCCTCATCCGGCCCCGCCGAAGTCGGGCGGCCCCCCCGGTCTGCTTGCGGAGCACCCACCCGGCGGCGACCGTCTGAGGGCGGGACGGCATGAAGATGCAGGAAAAAATCCCTAGACAAGGCTCCTCGTTTGTGCTAGCTCGCGAAATACCGCTGCTCGACGAGGGACCGGAACGCGCGGACCGGCACTTTTCGGGAGCAGTGGGCGGCGCCGCCACGGAGCCTCGGTCAGGAGCCGGGACGGCGTTCCTCAGAAGGGCCCCCCTCGGGAGCAATCCCGGTGCCGGATGTTGCACGGCTAGAGTTCCTGCCCACGGCGTGAAGCACGGGGCAGGGCGGGAAGACGATAGGGCGAGTTGGGGAACGTATAACGCCGCGCGGGGCGCCTGGAGGCGCCATTATTTAATTTGCGAGGCGTTCTTCAGGCGCTCCGCTCCCTCCTCGATGCGAGGAGGACCAAAAAGGCTCTTTGATAACCTCGGACCGAGAGGCCGCGGGACGATTTCGCGCGTCCCCATTCCGTGCGGCGCCATGGCGGGAGACTGGCGAGAGGCCGGCCAATGCCTGTAGCGCGCCTCGACGACCGGGCCGTGGTCCGCATCGCCGGTTCCGAGGCGGCCGGACTGCTGCAGAACGTGCTGACGCTCGACATCGCGGAGGTCGATCGCCACGGCAGCGGCTATGGCGCGCTGTTGTCGCCGCAAGGCAAGATCCTGTGGGATTTCGTTCTGCACAAGCAGCCGGATTTCTATGCCGCCGATCTCCGCGCCGACCAGGCGGAGGCGTTTGCGAAGCGGCTTTCGCTCTACAAGCTGCGCGCCAAGGTCGAGATCGCTCCGGCGCCGGACTTGGCGGTATTCGTCTCCTGGGGCACTGATCGCGAAGGGCAGGGCGGGCAGGCACCTCATGATCCGCGCCTGGCCGAGCTCGGCAGCCGCTGGCTCGCCCCTGCCGATTCCGTCGCGACCGGCGCCTCGGCCGCCGACTGGCACCGCCACCGCATCGCCCTCGCCATCCCGGAGGGCGGCATCGATTTCGTCTTCGGCGAGGCCTTTCCGCACGATGCCGCGATGGATTCGCTCGGCGGCGTGGCTTTCGACAAGGGCTGCTATATCGGACAGGAGGTGGTGAGCCGCATGCGCCATCGCGGCACCGCCCGCCGCCGAATCGTCGCGCATTCAAGCACAAGCGCCCTCTGCCCGAGCCCGGCGCCGACATCCTCGCCGGAGAGCAGGCCGCTCGGCCGGCTCGGCTCGTCGGCGGCGGGCAAGGCCATCGGCGTCGTCCGTCTCGACCGGCTCCGCGCCGCGCTCGACGAAGGACGGCCGCTCCGCGCCGGCGCGGCTGACGTCGCCGTCGCCCTCCCGGCTTGGGCCACCTACGCCTGGCCCGCCACGACCGCCGGCGGGGAGGATTGAGTGCCGGACCGGGCCGGCGCGCCGCCGCGCGCCTGGCAGCGCATGCTGTCGGGCCGGCGCCTCGATCTGCTCGACCCGTCGCCGCTCGACATCGAGGTGGAGGATATCGCGCATGGCCTCGCCCGCGTGGCGCGCTGGAACGGCCAGACCATCGGCGACCATGCCTTCTCCGTCGCGCAGCATTCGCTGCTGGTCGAGCATGTCCTCGGCCTGCAGCACCCGGACACCGCGCCGCGCGAAAGGCTGGCGACGCTTCTCCACGATGCGCCGGAATATGTGATCGGCGACATGATCTCGCCGTTCAAGGCGGTGCTCGACGGCGCCTACCGGTCGGTCGAGGAGCGGCTCCTGTCCGCCGATCCATCTCCGCTTCGGTCTGCCGCCGCGGCTTCCCGACGCGATGCGCCAGCGCATCAAGCGCGCCGACCAGGTCGCCGCCTATTGGGAGGCCGTGCGCCTCGCCGATTTCGCCGAGACGGAGGCGGCCCGCTTTTTCGGCCGGCCCGGACGGATCGGCGCGGAGGCGATCGCCGCTTTGCTGGAGCCGTGGCCTGCCAAGCGGGCCGAATCCCGCTATCTCGCGAGCTTCAAGGCTCTCGCCGAGGCAAGCTTTCGCGCAGCCCGCATGACCGCCTCTACGTCTGCCCGCTGTCGCGCCTGGCCGAGACGGTGTCGAGCTCCGGCGCCCGCCACGTGGTGACGCTGATCAACGACGCCACGCTGGTCGTACGCGCCCGCCGAAATCGCAGGCGGCCGACCATCTGCGTCATCGACATCCACGACATCTGCGAGCCCGCCGAAGGGATGATCTGCCCGGCCGAGGAGCATGTGAACGACTTCCTCGGCTTCGTGCGAGCGCTGGGACCGGATCGCGCCTGTCGTCGTGCATTGCTACGCCGGGATCAGCCGCTCCACCGCCGCCGCATTTTCCGCCTATTGCGCCGTCCGCCCCGACCTCGACGAGGCGGAGGTCGCGCTACGCCTGCGCCAACGCTCGCCGGAGGCCACGCCCGAACGCCCGCATCGTCGCCATCGCCGACGAGATTCTGGGCCGCAGGGGCGCATGGTGCGGGCGGTCGAGCGGATCGGTCGTGGCGCCGAGGCGATCGAGGGTTCCGTGTTTGCGCTCCGCCTCGATGTCTGACGGCCCGGTCCCGCCCTGCAGGCCAGGCGAAAAGCCGCCGCTTCTCTTCATCCGCCACGGCGAGACCGACTGGAACCGCGCGGCGCGCTTGCAAGGCCAGCAGGACATCCCGCTGAACGCGCTCGGCCGCCGCCAGGCGGAGCGGAACGGCCGTGCCGTCGCCGGCATCCTGCGCTCCGGCGACTGGCGGCTCGTCGCTTCGCCCCTTGGCCGCTCGATGGAGACGATGCGGATCCTGCTCGCCGCCGCCGGCCGCCGCGACGCGCAATTCGCCACCGACCCCGTGCTCATGGAAGCGTGCTACGGCGACTGGGAGGGCCTGACGCTGCCCGAGGTGGCCGAGCGCGACCCGGAGGGTGCCCGCGCCCGCGAGCGCGACAAATGGGCCTTCGTTCCGCCTGCCGGCGAGAGCTATTGCATGCTCTCCGACCGGCTCTCCGCCTGGCTCGGTAGCGCTGGATGCGCCGACGCTGCTCGTCGCCCATGGCGGCATCTTTGCGCATCCTGCTGCACCTGCTCGCCGGCCTCCCGGCACACGACGCCCCTTACCTTGCCACTCCGCAGGATCGCGCCGTCCTGTTCACCCCGCGCGCCGTGCTGACGATCTGAATTTGACGCCTGCCCCGCGGCGCGCCTAAGAGTTTCCGCAGCCCCGATGTCCCACAACACCTTCGGCCATCTCTTCCGCGTCACGACCTGGGGCGAGAGCCACGGGCCGGCGATCGGCTGCGTCGTCGACGGCTGTCCCCCGAAAATCCCCATCTCGGAAGCGGAGATCCAAGGCTATCTCGACAAGCGCCGCCCCGGGCAGTCGCGCTTCACCACGCAGCGCCGTGAGCCGGACGAGGTCAAAATCCTCTCCGGCGTATTCGAGGATGAGGAGACCGGCGGCCTCGTCACCACTGGCACGCCGATCGCACTGGAAATCCAAAACGTCGACCAGCGCTCGAAGGACTATGCGGAGATACGCGAGCACTACCGGCCCGGCCACGCCGACTACACCTACGACGCCAAATACGGCATCCGCGACTATCGCGGCGGCGGCCGCTCGTCGGCGCGCGAGACGGCGATGCGTGTCGCGGCCGGCGCCATTGCCCGAAAAATCCTGCCGGCCGTTACGATCCGCGGCGCACTGGTCGCGATCGGCGAGATTCCCGTCGACCGCGCCTGCTGGGACTGGAATGAGGTCGAGCGGAACCCGTTCTTCTCGCCGGATGCGGAGACGGCGAAGTGCTGGGAGGATTACCTCGACGGCATTCGCAAGGAGGGCTCCTCGATCGGAGCCATCGTGGAGATTGTCGCCGACGGCGTGCCGCCCGGCCTCGGCGCGCCCGTCTATGCAAAGCTGGACCAGGACATCGCCTCGGCCATGATGTCGATCAATGCGGTGAAGGGGGTGGAGATCGGCAACGGCTTCCAAGCAGCCCGCATTCGCGGCGAGGCGAACGCCGACGAAATGCGCGCCGGCAACGACGGCAAGCCGGTGTTCCTCTCCAACAATGCCGGCGGCATCCTCGGTGGCATCTCGACGGGCCAGCCCATCGTCGCGCGCTTCGCAGTGAAGCCGACCTCGTCGATCCTGACGCCCGTCCGCGGCATCACCCGCTCGGGAGAGGATGTGGAGCTCACAACAAAGGGCCGCCACGACCCCTGCGTCGGCATCCGAGCCGTGCCGGTCGGCGAGGCGATGATGGCGATCGTGCTCGCCGACCATTTCCTCCGCCATCGCGCCCAGACAGGGAAAGGCGCTTAGGGTTTCCTCAGCCGCAGCACCTTCGACAGAAACGCATTGGTCCGCCCCTCGCTCAGGAAGCCGAGGCCGGTGAACAGCCTCTCGAGGTCGTCGTCTAGGTAGGAGCGGAAATAGGGCTCGTGGAAAAGCTCGGGGAACACCTCGAGCAGCCCGTCATAGTCCGGCTCGTCGCCGGCCTGCAGGGAATCGACCAGGATGAACAGCCCGCCGGGCCGCATCACCCGGGCGATCTCGCGCGCCACTTCTACGCGGATCTCCGGCGGCAATTCATGGAAGAGATATATACATGTGGCCAGTGCGAGGCTGTTGTCGCGAAGTGGCAGCGCCTCCGCCTTGGCGACCACCGGCTGCAGCCGCGGCCGCCTGCCGAGATTGCGCTTGGCTTCTCGGAGATAGGCTTCGGAGAGGTCGATGGCGAGCGACGGCAGGCGCGGAAAGGCCTTTCGCACCTGCGCCAGGAAAGAGCCGGGCCCGCAGGCGATATCGGCATAGGCGATGTGGCGCTGGTCGCGGCCGCGGAGCTCTTCAGCCATCGGCACGAGGGCCTGCCGGCGCATCGCATTGGCGGCGCCGGAAAACAGCACCTCGACCTGCGTATCGTAGAGACGGGCAGATTCCTCCGTCATCCAGCCGCCGGACTGGAAGTGAAAATTCTGCAGATAATAGTCGGGCCGGTTCGCTTCCGGAGTCTCCTCGACCACTTCGCGGCCGAGCTCGCGGCGACGTCGGCGCACCACCTCCGGCACGTCGCGGAAGAAGGCGCGGCTCCTGGCAAGAAGCTTTGGCAGGGTGCCGTCATCGTCCTCCGGGACGGGATAGTGGCCGCGCTCGGCGTTGGCGAGATCGCGCGATAGGAGCACTGCGACGTCGGTCAGGAGCCGCCGCATCGGCGGCACCGGGTGCTTCGGCTTCTGCACGCGCCGCCTCGGACCCGGCGTTCGCGCTTCCAGCCGCTCCACCATGCCGCGCATGACCGCGCCATGCCCCGCGTACCACGCGACGCGTGTCGATTGCCTGATGGCAAAGCTGACACGCGTGCGCCAGCGTTCGAGCGCGTTCTCGGCCATCGCGGCTCCTCTTTGCTAAGGAGTCGCGCGAAACGTCGTGGAAGTCCAGTCCCAACGCCGATCAGGTGAGCCGTCAGGCCGCGGCCTTGCGCGGATATTGCCAGTCACCATTTTAGGCGTCGGTTCTCCGGCGCCTTCACGGCTCTTGTCGAGAAAAATGCGCAGGCCTGTTCTAGGCTGGTTGACAGGGTTTTGGGTGGTGCCTATATGGGGTTCACCGGCGGCGGGGCGGTTGTTTTGCTCTGCGGTTTGGCATTTCCCGACAAGCGGATTGTTTCGGCTTTTTGTGCTGGGGCATTTTCGCGGCTGAGAGAGGGATCTTTTGGCCGGGCGGCGTTGTTGTCTCATGCGGGTTTGGCGTGGGCTGGTGCCGGATCTTTGAC
>CAWJVZ010000004.1:3910000-4386545 GCA_963846475.1 uncultured Alphaproteobacteria bacterium
GGCCCGCCGCCTGTTTGCTGACATCGTGAAGAGAAGGATTTTCCGGACGTTCCGGCCGCAACGGGCCTGGAATGAGCGAAAGCTGGCTGAAGCTTGACCGCCTCGGCCGACGGAAAGTTCTCGTGTGACACTGGTCTTTCTAGGTCTGCATCGGCTGACGCCGATGCGGGCTAAGACCTGTTCCGGCGCTGTTGCGTGCGGAGCGGGCCGGACCCGTTGCCGGCTCGGCGACGGGTTCGAAGCCCCATGCCGTTTGAGGCGTGGGGCGGCAATGCCGTCCGGGCGGAGCGGGAGACGGGGTGGCGGGGCGGTTCGGCGTAAGCCTTTGTTCTCTGTCTTCTGTCTTCTGTCCTCTGGCGAGCATTGATAATGAGAGCGATCAAGTGCCTTAAGGGCGTTCGGTGGATGCCTTGGCACGCGCAGGCGATGAAGGACGTGGTACGCTGCGATAAGCCGTGGGGAGCTGCGAACAAGCTTTGATCCGCGGATTTCCGAATGGGGCAACCCACTTCCAGAGGACAGAAGTCAGAGGACGGAGGACGGAGGGTGAAAGCCTTTTTGTCGTCTGTCGTCTGTCTTCTGTTCTCTGATCAGAAGTATCTGACTCCTGAAAAGATAGGGGGTTAGAAGCGAACCCGGGGAACTGAAACATCTCAGTACCCGGAGGAAAGGACATCAACAGAGACTCCGAGAGTAGTGGCGAGCGAAATCGGACCAGGCCAGTGGCGGCACAAGAGAGAAGCAGAACGATCTGGAACGATCGGCCTGAGCGGGTGACAGCCCCGTATGCGGTCGGCTCTTGTGGCGTCCTAGAGTAAGGCGGGACACGTGAAATCCTGTCTGAACGTGGGGGGACCACCCTCCAAGCCTAAGTACTCGCGCGTGACCGATAGCGAACAAGTACCGTGAGGGAAAGGTGAAAAGCACCCCGACGAGGGGAGTGAAAGAGAACCTGAAACCGGATGCCTACAAACAGTCGGAGCCCAAGATCCGTTCTGGGTGACGGCGTACCTTTTGTATAATGGGTCAGCGACTTAGTCTGACGAGCGAGCTTAAGCCGATAGGTGGAGGCGCAGCGAAAGCGAGTCTGAACAGGGCGTTCAGTTCGTCGGATTAGACCCGAAACCGGGTGATCTAGCCATGGCCAGGCTGAAGGTCGGGTAACACCGACTGAAGGGCCGCACCCACGTCTGTTGAAAAAGACGGGGATGAGCTGTGGCTAGGGGTGAAAGGCCAATCAAACTCGGAAATAGCTGGTTCTCCGCGAAATCTATTTAGGTAGAGCGTTGGACGAATGCTCCCGGGGGTAGAGCACTGGATGGGCTAGGGGTCCTTACCGGATTACCAAACCTAACCAAACTCCGAATACCGGGAAGCACTATCCAGCAGACACACGGCGGGTGCTAACGTCCGTCGTGAAGAGGGAAACAACCCTGACCACCAGCTAAGGCCCCGAAATCGTGGCTAAGTGGGAAAGGATGTGAGGATCCCAAAACAACCAGGATGTTGGCTTAGAAGCAGCCATCATTTAAAGAAAGCGTAACAGCTCACTGGTCTAGTCAAGGGTCTTTGCGCCGACAATGTAACGGGGCTCAAGCCACGTGCCGAAGCTGTGGATTCGGAGATCAGTTATCAGTGAGCAGTGATCAGAAAGAGTGAAGATGGACGAGCGGCGGCAGGCGTGGACGGTTGAAGACCTGGAGGTCTTCAAGCGGGCGTATGCCTTGTCGCTGGCGGTGCATCGAACCAGTCTCGACTTCCCGAAGATCGAGCAATATGGCGGGCTGGCCGACCAGCTCAGACGGGCGTCGAAGTCGGTTTGCGGCTTGTTGGCGGAAGGCGCCGGCCGGCAGCACGATTCGCCGCGTGAGTTCGCGCGCTATGTAACGATGGCGATGGGCTCGGCGGAGGAGGCGCGGCTGTGGTGCCGCTATGCGGCCGATCTCGGCTATGCCGATGCGGCGATTGCCGCGGCGTGGCAGGAGGAGTTTAGCCAGGTGATCCGCATGCTCCATGGCCTGCGGGGCTATGCGCAGCGGCGCAGCCAATTCTGATCACTGATTACCGATAACTGATCTCTGAGTGGTAGCGGAGCGTTCCGTAGGCCTGCGAAGGGGTACCCGCGAGGGGCCCTGGAGGTATCGGAAGCGAGAATGCTGACATGAGTAACGACAAACGGTGTGAGAGACACCGTCGCCGAAAGTCCAAGGGTTCCTGCGCAATGTTAATCAGCGCAGGGTTAGCCGGCTCCTAAGGCGAGGCCGAAAGGCGTAGTCGATGGGAATGCGGTGAATATTCCGCAGCCTGCAGGTGAGTGACGAATGCCGTAAGTTGTCAGGCCTTATCGGATTGGCCTGGCAGCGAAGGCGTTCCAGGAAACAGCCCCTGCTTATAGACCGTACCCGAAACCGACACAGGTGGACTGGTAGAGAATACCGAGGCGCTTGAGAGAACTATGCTGAAGGAACTCGGCAAATTGCTCCCGTAAGTTCGCGAGAAGGGAGCCTCCTTCGTGGGCAACCATGAGGGAGGGGCACAGACCAGGGGGTGGCGACTGTTTAGCAAAAACACAGGGCTCTGCGAAGCCAACAGGCGACGTATAGGGTCTGACGCCTGCCCGGTGCCGGAAGGTTAAGAGGAGGGGTGCAAGCTCTGAATCGAAGCCCCGGTAAACGGCGGCCGTAACTATAACGGTCCTAAGGTAGCGAAATTCCTTGTCGGGTAAGTTCCGACCTGCACGAATGGCGTAACGACTTCCCCGCTGTCTCCAGCATAGGCTCAGTGAAATTGAATTCCCCGTGAAGATGCGGGGTTCCTGCGGTCAGACGGAAAGACCCCGTGCACCTTTACTACAACTTCACACTGGCATTCGTGACGTCATGTGTAGGATAGGTGGTAGGCTGCGAAGCCCGGGCGCCAGCTCGGGTGGAGCCACCCTTGAAATACCACCCTTGAAGTCATGAATGTCTAACCGGGCGCCGTCATCCGGCGCCGGGACCGTGTGTGGTGGGTAGTTTGACTGGGGCGGTCGCCTCCCAAAGAGTAACGGAGGCGCGCGAAGGTAGGCTCAGAGCGGTCGGAAATCGCTCGGCGAGTGCAATGGCATAAGCCTGCCTGACTGCGAGACTGACAAGTCGAGCAGAGACGAAAGTCGGTCATAGTGATCCGGTGGTCCCGCGTGGAAGGGCCATCGCTCAACGGATAAAAGGTACGCCGGGGATAACAGGCTGATGATCTCCAAGAGTCCATATCGACGAGATCGTTTGGCACCTCGATGTCGACTCATCACATCCTGGGGCTGGAGCAGGTCCCAAGGGTTCGGCTGTTCGCCGATTAAAGTGGTACGTGAGTTGGGTTCAGAACGTCGCGAGACAGTTCGGTCCCTATCTGCCGTGGGTGTCGGAGAATTGCGAGGATCTGTCCCTAGTACGAGAGGACCGGGATGGACGCACCTCTGGTGGACCTGTTGTGGCGCCAGCCGCATCGCAGGGTAGCTATGTGCGGCCGGGATAACCGCTGAAGGCATCTAAGCGGGAAACCCCCCTCAAAACCAGTTCTCCCCGAAGAGCCGTGGTAGACCACCACGTCGATAGGCCGGAGGTGGAAGCGCGGCAACGCGCGAAGCTGACCGGTACTAATCGCTCGTCCGGCTTGATCGCTCTCATTAGTCAATGCCCGTCGAAGACGACCTGGAAGTGACCAGTAACCAGTGACCGGGTGACCGGTGACCAGAAGGCCACGGCGCCCGTCAGGTGCGCCGAGCCGTCCGGTCACTGATCACTGGTCACTGATCACTGCGCCGGCTCCTGCCGGCGCCCTGTGCTTGGCCGGCCTGGTGGCCCTGGCAAGGGGCACAAACCCGATCCCATTCCGAACTCGGCCGTTAAACCCCTCAGCGCCCATGGTACTAAGCCTCAAGGCTTGGGAGAGTCGGTCGCCGCCAGGCCCGCCAAGCACAGAACCCACCCGTCACACGAGAAACCCTTCCCCTCACCAGCACTCAGGAGGCGATTGCAGATGGACGCCAGGACAGAAGCGCAGCCCAAAACGTCTGTCCTTCGATTTCGCGGGGTGGAGCAGTCCGGTAGCTCGTCAGGCTCATAACCTGAAGGTCGCAGGTTCAAATCCTGCCCCCGCAACCAATCTCCAACTATAAGCCTTGCTTAGTAGCCTCCCGCGCCTTGCCTTCTGTGGCGTCAGCATCGGCAGATCGTGCGCGGCGTTCCTGGCGCTCGATCCAATCAAGCAGCACCGAACGGCGCGCGCACAGCACCGCGCCAAGCCGGAACACGGGCAGGCGTGAGGTCTCGGCGAGGTGATAGACTTTCCGACGCTCGCGCGCATGGCCAAAGATATATTCGGCGATCTGGTCGGCTCCGCGCAGGAGGTCGGATGCCAGCTGCGGATGCGGCGGTGGGGTAGTGAATTGCGTTTCCATGATAAAGCTCCCAGTCTGCGTTGTGGATTGCCCTTACGCGCGTGCGGTCCTTCCCCCGCGGCGTTGCAGAATGTGAGTGCTTGCCTTGAACCCGTGCGGCCGAGCTGCCCGTTACCGGTCGAGCTCGTTGTGAAAATGGGTGGCTTCGCAAACTCCTATGCGTGACTTCCAATAAACTTGCCGAGGAATGTTGCTATTTTTGTCTGTTCGCTTTAGACTGTCAAACAGATTGTAATCGGCACGGCATTGCTTGCGGTAATCCGTGGGAAAGTTTGGGAAAGGGGCTCGTGACGGTGATCACCATCGCCACGGCGCCCCCGGCTTCAATTAGAATTGTTCGTGCAGGAGGCGTGCATGTCAGTGCGTAAGCGGACTTGGAAGAACCGCAAAGGCGCAGAGAGCGTGCGCTGGACGGTCGATGTTGCCGACGCGAGCGGCCATCGCGAGCGGCGTCAATTCAATAGCCGCAAGGAAGCAGACGCGTTCCGCATCCAGGTCGAGAACCAGATGCGTTCTGGCACTTTCCGGGCCGAGGCGGGCAAGCTTACCGTTAAAGACGCCGCCGACGCCTTCCTCCTCTATTGCGAAAGCCGCTGGCAGCGCCGGGAACGAATGACGCGGCGCAATCTGAAAACCATGGAAGGGCACGTCCGTAACCACATCAGTCCCGACCCCAAGCGCCAAGAAGGACAGGTCCGCCACAAACGCTTGAAGCGTTCGACGGTGGGATCGGTGGTATTAAGCTTGCGCAGCTCACGGCGCGCGGGGTCGGCGATTTTCGCGACCCGGCTGCGCGATACCGGCGTTTCAGTTGTCACAACCCGCAAGATCATCAGCACGCTTCAGCAGATCGCGAGCTACGCGGTGAGAAAAAGCGATGCAGGATATCGTGACATCATTTCAACGCCTCGCCGAGCAGCTCTACGAAAGGCGGACAGGCAAAACCGGGCGGCGCAACGTCTTTCAGAATCTCGACTTGGGCTCTGATCTATGGCGGGCGGAAATCGGCGTTGGGTATGAAAAGCTTATCGACTCTGGAGCGCTGGGCAAGCTGCGCATTGGGTTTCAACAACGGCACCTCCTTTCTCATCAACAAGGTATTGTCGATGCAGATTACAAGGCACGGAGCGGTGACGCGACCTACAGTGTGGGCCAGTGGCTTATCATTCGAGAGGTAGCAGTTTTAGAATTTTGCGATTTGGTGGAAAATCCGGGCGCGCAGCTTATGGCGCGCTGCTAGCCGATACCATCTCTGTCGGCGTGCTCCCGAGCATTCCATGGCACAAAACTGGCACAAAGTTTGGGGGATATGCTGAGTTTGCTGGACTTTTCGCTTGCTTAAGGCACCCTCATAACCTGAAGGTCGCAGGTTCAAATCCTGCCCCGCAACCAAAATTACCCCCGCCCGATCAGCCACTTAGGCGCACTCCGGCGGGCTTTTCCATGTACTCCGGCCGGCTCCGTAACCGGACAAGAATTCTTCGTGTTCTCAAAGGCTACGCGAAATTCCGGCGTCCGCTCTCATCCATTGCCGGATACTCCGTGGCACATGCAAGGCCCATGGACGCGCCTTTCGTTCGTCAACTGTTCGCGCTCCTATGTCTCTCGCAGAACGGGGAAACTAGGAGGTCTGATTGGCCGAGGGAGAGACCGCCTAAGTCTCCGACAATCAAAGGCTTGCGTGCTGATTTCGAGCGTACCCCTAAATCGATCCACGCGCCGGCTGGCGAAGCGCACACGCTACGCGCTCGTTCCCCCCGTGCCGCGCTTCGGAGCCGGCCGAACTGGCCCGCCATCTAGGATTACGCACGAACATCAAGGCCATCAGGTTGAAATGATAGGCTCGATCATCCTCATCCGGTATCGCCTTGCTGGCTATGATGCTGCGGCGTCGGTGTCAGATTGAGGGTCTACGTGCGCCGGAGGGGCCCGGCCAGGCGTAGCAAAGTCAGTGCCGTTGGTAGCGGGTCGGCGCCCGGGACATCTGGGAGAAAACCTCACGCGACGCGCGCCCGCGACTGGCCCCACAGCGGCGCACGCACGCCATTGCAAGGGCGGTGCCGGTGGACGCCTGCAGTGCAGCCGAAGAGAGGGCTACCCCCGCGGGCGAAATCTCGGCCTGAAGCGGCCCGCTTTTTCTTCCCAGGCTAGAGGGGGCAGGTGACCGTCGAGGGAATCTCGCTCGTGACCGGCGGCCGCGGATAGTACTGCGTGACCTGCTGAACGCTCTGCGCGATCTCGGTGCCGCCGAGAAGCTCGACGAGCTTCAGGGATTCGTCGATGCCGGAGGAGATCCCGCCACCGGTGATGCGGTTTCGGTCGATGTGGAAGCGGGGATGGCCGTCGACCACCTTGACGTTTGGAAAGCGCTGCAGAAGGCAGGGAATGAAAGCCCAGTGGGTCGTCGCCTCGTAGCCGTCGAGGAGGCCCGCCGCGGCCAGCAGCAGAGCGCCCTCGCATACGGATGCGACGAAGCGAGCATCCTCGGCGCACCTCACCAGGAAATCAAGGTAAGTGCAGGGTGTCTCCTGCATCAGAGCATTGAGCGCCTGGGGGTCTCCGCCCGGGACCCAAAGCACGTCCACGGCGCGGACATCCTCGAAGCTCGTGCAGACCTTGAAGGTGAAATCGTCGCGGGTCGTGATCTCGCCAGCTCTCTCCGCCATCAACTCGACGTCGATGTCCGCCCCGTAGGTCTTCGCCCACTTGAAAATCTCATAAGGCCCGGTGACGTCGAGCAGATCAACCTTGTGGTAAACGGGAATGCCGATCTTCATCCGGTCCTCCATCACGCTATGGCACCACGCTTCTTCAGGTCGTCCTGCCTCGCTCGGCCCGCGCCTCAGCTGGTCTTTCCGGCGCAGAGACGGCCCGGCGTTTGCGGCCTGGGGACAGTGACCGCCGATGGGCCGCGGCGCCGGCCGATGGCGGCGTCCGGGGCCGTGCGGCGCTGCCAGAACGGGCGGTCGGGCCAACGCTGCTCGAGGGCGTAGTAATCGCGCAAGGTGCGGCGGTAGGCGACGAACTCCCGCTGCACGAGAGTCCGATAACGCCGCAGCCCGGCGGGATCGCCGCGGCGCAGCCAATCCGCGACCGCGTAGGAGGCGAAAATGCCGAAGCGCAACGCCTTGACAATGCCTTGCGCGGAGATCGGGTCGAAACGCGAGGCCGCGTCGCCCACGGCGATCAGCGGCTGTGACTCGTCGACCGCCATGTATTGCGAACCGGCGGGGCGGACCTGCAGCGGGCCGATACCCTGCGTCCCCATCGCCGCCACATGCCGTGTCTCGCCGAGCGCGCGCGCCCAGCAATCGCGGTCGGAGAGGTTCAGCCCGCGCACCAGATCGGCATCGCTCATGCACGCGACCACGCGGCGCCCGCCGGGGATCGCGGCCGTGTACCACCAGCCGTCGCGGAATGCCTCGATGACCGGTCCGTCGCCGCGATCACCGCCGTCATCGAGGTAGGCGAAGCAGCCGACGAGGCGATCCAGCCGCACCGGCCACAGACCTTGTGAGCGCGCCAGCGCCGCTACGCGGCCGGTCGCGTCGACGACGAAGCGCGCCGTGCGCATCGAGCCGTCGCTGCAGGCGGCCTGCCATTGGCCATCGCTACGGGCCAGGCCTTCGACCCGCACAGCGGCGTGCGAAGCGACCCGTTGCGCGGCAGCGTTCCGCAGCATCGCGTCGAAGCGGGCGCGGTCGAGCCGCCAGCCGACCTGCTGTGGATGGAGGAGGAACTCGTTGCTGCCGAGCCACGGGCCTCCCCAGGCGCTCAAGGTCCGATGGGACGGGCAGTGCCCATCGGCGCTGAAACGCTGCCACAGGCCGAGATGCTGAAGCATCGGCTTGATCGGCGGCGGCACGGCCTCGCCGATCCGCAGCTCCTCGCCCAGCCCCGGGTCGGCGAGGCAGACGCTGAGCTCGGGCGCGAAGTCGGCGAGCGAGATCGCCGCGGCGCAGCCGGCCGGCCCCGCCCCGGCGATGAGGACGTCGAAATCCGGCAATTTTATCCGCTCTTCACCGCGTAGAAGGACGCCACCACGCCGGCCGGATTGACCGTGCCCGGCTGGCTCCCCGAATGCGGGATGGTGCGGATCACCGATCCGACGATCGCGGGCACCTGGCCGACGCCGTTCGGCCAGTTCGGGACGAGATAGCCCTCGTAGTCGTAGACCCACTGCTCGCCGCCGATGATTCCGGTGCCCTGGAAGCGCGCATGCATCGGATTGCCATAGGAGCGGGCGCCGGCGAGCGTCAGCGACCAGCCCGGCCCGCCGATAGTGCCCAAGAGGGTCTGCATCGCTGCCTCTTCGATGACGATCGTGCCGCGGCCGAACTCGAGCGCGTCGAAATCGGTGGCGACATCGGCAACGTTCAGCAGGCTGCGGTAGGTCCAGCTGCCGATGAAGGGATTGTCGCTCATGAGACGGCTCCGTTCCTCTGCCGGCTTGTCAGCGCTTCAACCGCCTCCACCTTCTCGACGCTGACATAGCGCGGCTTGGCGACGAGATCCGACGGCGGCTCGTGCGCGATGTCGGGCGGGAGGTAAGGATTGCGGATGATGAAGGGCAGCCCGGACCAGCCGGTCACCATCTTGAAGTCGCCCTGGCTGGTCTGCGGGATGCCCTGGCTCCAGTTCAGCCAAGCGTAGCTGATGTTCCCCGGGGTGCCGCGCGCCTCGTTGTATTGCAGCGGCCGGTGGGCCGGCCACCACAGCGTCTCGGCGACCCTCCGGTCGCGTTCCAGCCGCGTGTCGCCCTCGCTCTCGGGGTAGAGCACGTTCCAATCGGCATAGGTGACGTCGGTCGGGTTGGTGGTGCATTCGTTGAAATCGGCCTGCCAGGGCAGGGCCATGTATTTGGTCATGTCTCCCGGCTGAAGGCCGGCGTCGAAATTGCTGTCCTGGCTGAGCGGCGCCTCGACGTTGAACGTGTAGTCCTGCGCCACCCCGGTGGCGGTATTCGCCTGCGCCGCCGTCTCGAGGAAATCCGCCACCGCTCGGTCCGCCTTGACGCGATAAGGCTCCCAATAAACTGACGGGTTGCGCATGATCCAGTTCAGCTCGCCGCCCGGGCAGAACGAGCCGCCGAGCGCGTTGCTGAGCACGCCCCGGTCGAGCTCGCGGCCCGTGGCGGGCGGCGTCTTAGGGTAGGGGTCGTAGGGATTGTAGGACGGCGGCATTGGCCAGCCTTCGTCGATCTCGTTGATGAAGAGACCGTCGGCCCACTGCTTCAGGATGAAGAGCTGGTATTCGGTCAGGCGCAGGAACTTCGAGACCGCCCGGTTGGTCAGCGGATTGTCGCCGCACAGGAACGGCATCAGCGGCAGGTTGTGCAGGCGGCTGCTGACGCGGTCCTCGATCTTGAACTCGTTCTCCTCGCCGGGAAGCCGCAGCAAGCCGAACAGATAGCGCCGCTGCGGGCCGAATTGATCCTCCACGCTGCTTTCGCGGCCGGCGCGCCAGATCCGCGTCTCCGGCCCCTTCGGATGGCGCGTCATCTCGACCGACGGCGGCGTGGGCGGCGGCGCGTCCGGGGCGTCGAGCGCCGCCGCGGCCGCGGGCCTGGTCCGGCCCGGCGGCTTGCCCAGCTTGTTCGGATCGAACAGGCCGCGCTGCTGCTGGTCGTGCGGGTAGTTCGACTGGCCGAGCACGTTGCACAGGTAGCGGAACTGGTCCGGGCGGTAGAGGATCGGCCAGATGTCGCGGTAGAACCACGGCTTGAAGTCCCGGTTCCAGGTCAGCCGGCTGTCCTTCCACTGGCGCAGGGCGCCCTCGTTGTGGGGGTCCACATGCTGCGGATCCTCGAAGGTCCCGGCTTCGCCGTAGATCTCCGTGTCGGCGGCGAACTCGCGGAGCGCCAGGTCATAGAGGACCTCGTCCATCGTTATGATGTCGAGCACTTCGGGCACGAAGCGCGGATAGCCGACGATGACCCAGGCGGGATACTCCACGTCGACGTAGCGAGGCTCGTTGACCAGGGTCTCGTTCATCACGAGCCGCGCCGTCACCGGGCCGTCCGACACGTCGTCGTACCAGCCGTCGTTGTTGGCGTAGTTCTCCAGGTGCGGCTCGCCCGGCCCGGATTTTTCGCTGCCCGAGCGGCCATGCCCGCCGAGGACCAGGAGCCTGGCGGCATCGTCGGTCATGATCTCGCCGAGCGTGTCGATCCCGAAGGGCTGCAGTCCTTCTGGAGGGAAGGTGGCGGCATAGCTGCCCGCCTCGCCGGAGCGGTCGAACGAGGCTTTCCGGCCGGTGGTCAAGTCGACGATCCGCGGACCGGGATCGATGATCAGCCGGCTCCGCGCGTCGCCGGTCACATCGGCGTTCCGCCGCGGGTGGCTCGGCGAATAACCGTGCTCGCCGGCATTCGTATCGAACTGGTACCAGGCGGCCTTCTTGTTGGCCACATAGGCCTGCCACTGAATGTCCAGGAGAGTGCCGGAATTGCCGCCGCCTTCGACGGTGTCGCCGATCTTCAGCGGCCGCCCCTCGGGCGACGTCTCGTCATAGACGAAGACCTGAAATCGCGCGGCCTGCCGCTTGATCCGCCCCTCTTCGTCACGGAAATCGGTCACCAGCACCGGCGGGCCGTCGGGCTGGTAGAGCGCATTGCCGTCCGAGTCGCAGGCCTGCGGCAGCCCCGCCGGCGTTTCCGGCGCCAGGTAGAACCCGGTCTCGCTGTTGCCGAGGCGCGCGATTCCGATGCCCGGATGGATCTTGTATGTCGCCACGCTCACCCCCTCAGTCGAGAAAATTCAGGGACACGCCCTCGAGCCTGAGGAGGTCCTGCTCCTCGCGGTAGTCGACGCCGATTACCAGCATGGTGATCTGCAGCTCGTCGCTGTTCTGCAGCAGCGCCCTGGCAGCCTCGGTGATGTCGATTCGGTGGTTGCGAGGCGTGTTGTGGCTGCGCGGCCGCTGGTCGAAGGCGCGGGCGCGCGGCGGCGGCAGGTCGCAATGGCCGGGGCCGCCGTAGCAGGCGCCATGCCCGAAGATCGCAAGATAGCCGGCGTAGTGAGGGTTGTCGCGCACGGGCGTCGAGGCATCCGCCCCCGGCAAATTGAGGAAGACGCGCACGAAGCAGGACCGCGCCAGCTGCGGCACCCAATGCAAGCGGATCTCCGCCTTGCGGAACGATTTTACCGGTTCCTCGATCTTGATCGGCTTCGACGCGAAGCGGCCGATCGGCGCCTCCATCCCCACCGGCATGAAGTAGGAGCCGCGCACGTATTCGTAGCCGAAGCGCGCGATGTCGAGCATGTCGCGCACCGTGTAGCTCCACGGCGAGAGAACGGCGTCCAGGTCGTTCGGGATGGCGTTCGGATTGCGGCTCTGCCAGTCCCACCAGGTGCGGTCGATGTTGACGTGGATCGGCCAGAAGACCGGGTCATAAGAAGCGGTGAGATTGCTGAACATGTCGCCGGACATCGGCTGCGAATAGAGGTCCTCGCGATGATGGAACTGGCGGCCGGCGACTCGTGTCGCGCGGTTCCGCTCCTCGCCCGGCACCGCGCTCGCCGGCGCGTCGGCGGCAGCAGCGGCGGCGCCGGCGTCGCAGACATATGCCGGAGCGATGGCCCCGGTTTTCGGATTCGTCTCGGGATTCATGCCGCCCGTCCAGATGTGCATCGTGTTGTGCGGGTTCTGGTCGAGGAAGCCGTAGGCGGCGTCATAGACGCTGCCGCCGCCGAAATCGCGGAAGTTATTGAGGCTCATGATCTGCCGCATATCGCCGGCGGTGGGATAATGGTAGTGGATCACCTCGTTGATCTTGCCGCCGCCGGCATATTCCGCGGGATAGCGCAGCGGGTACCAGAGCGCGTTGGAGGCGAGCAGCGCGTCGAGCAGGGCGCGCCGTCCCGGATCGTCGGGCGCCGGAGTGACTTTGAAGCCGATGGTGGTGTTCACGTAACAGAAGAAGGCGTGCTGCGAGACGAAGCGCTGCCGGTCCTTCCCAAGCTTGCGGAAGGCGTCGGCCTGCTCGCCGGTCACGCCGAGGGCCCCGACCAGCTCGTCCGCCGCCTTCTCCGTCAGGTACGCCTGGAAGGCCGGCGGGATGATCCAGCCGTCTTCGGGATGGTCCGGCTGGTATTTTTGCATGGTCCAGTCCCAGTACGGCAGCATGAGATCCGGGACGAAATCCTGCAGGTTCTGCTCGAACTCGTAGAGATAGGCCCGGTGCCAGGGCAGGAACCGCTCCCAGCCGTGCTGGCAATGGTTCTGGTGGATCAGCGCCTGATTGTTGTAGTTGCGCCGGTCCTCCGGCCTGTCGTCCAGGTCGTAGACGGTGCGAAAGGCTGTGCGCAGCGCCTCCAGCTGCGGCTCGCTCATGCAATCGACATTGGCCCGCTGCCGCGGCTCGCCCTCACGGTAGGCGTAACGCTTGGCGCTCGCGGCGAAGGCCTCGAATTCCGCCACCTCCGACAACGTGATCGGCGGCAGCTGCTCGGCATCCGCGGCGAGCGGGCCGAGCTCGACGGTCTGAAGGTGATCCTCGCCCGGACAGCCATCGTCGATCCAATCGGCAATGAACTGCACGTCGGCCTCGGCGACCGCGCTGCCGCCCCAGGGGAGCGGCGGAAAGCGGCTGCCGTCGAACGGGGCGACGGCAAGCAATCCCTTGATCAAGCCGGACTTTCCGCTCCGCTCTCCGACTTTCTCACCGCCGCAGCACGAGCCCGTCGCCGCCGCCTTCGTCTCCGGCGCGATCATACGCACGCCGTGGACGCGCGCTTCCTTGAATTCTTCGAGGCCGAGATTCCAGAACCGTCCGATGCCGCCGTAATCGGCCGTGCTGTCGCCGGCGGCCCCGTCGAGGATCGCCTGCACCCTCTCGTAGCGCGTCTGGCTCTGGTTGGTGATCGGACCTCGTTCCGCTGGCATTCCCAATCCTCCTGCGGCCTCGGACGAGCCTCCAGCCGAGGACGATCGATTGAGCGAAAGTCCCGACTCGCAACGATCTCGCAGCCCCTCCGTCCGGACCCGGAGGCCCGTCCTCCGCAGGCGATGATGTCACCCGGCCGCTTTTGGGCGCGCAATCGTTTGTCGAAATACCGTAGATGATATTGGCTGAATTGCAATTAGCTGGTGCTAATAAGCCCGCGCGCTGGTGCCGTGTGAGAGCTCTCTGGTCTCTCGCGCCGCCACCGCGGTAGTCGCGGGGCTCGGGCGGGAGGTTACGCGATGTTCGTTGAGGCTATGGGCGAAGTCCTTTCGAAGCACACGCGGTAAGCCAGGTCGTATCCGCGCTTCGCCAAATCGGCTAAGACGGCGTCAAGCGGGCCCCGCGTGCAGGAACCGCCCTGCGCGGGAGCCCCGAAATGCGCGCCCCGCACCGAAGGCGCCTGCAGGGAGGATGATGGTGACAGCTCCAGGCATTGGAGAGGGCGCCAGCGGAGCCGACGACACTTTTCCCAAGCTGCTTCTGCGCAATTCGCGCGAGCGGGGAGGGCGGCCTGCGATCCGCCACAAGGATCTGGGCATTTGGCAGACGTGGACCTGGGGCGAGGTACTCGACGAGGTGCGCGCTTTCGCCCTCGGCCTCGAAACCCTGGGCGTCACGGCCGGCGAGTGCATCGCCATCGTGGGCGCCAACCGGCCGCGGCTCTATTGGGCCATCACCGCCGCGCAGGCGCTCGGCGCCGTGCCGGTGCCGGTCTATGCCGACGCCATCGCCGACGAGATGGCCTATGTGCTCGAACACGCCGGTGCGCGCTTCGCCGTCGTGCAGGACCAGGAGCAGGTCGACAAGCTGCTCTCCGTGGCCGATCGGATCGGCGGCCTGAGCCGGATCGTCTATGACGAGGAGCGCGGCTTGCGCGACTACGACGGGTCGCGGCTGCACAGCTTCGCCTCCCTGCAGGCGCGCGGGCGCGAGCGGCTGCGCGATGAGCCGGACCTCGCCGCAGCTTTCGAAGAGCGCGTCCGTGCCGGACGCGGCGACGCCGTCTCCATCATCCTCTACACGTCCGGCACGACCGGGCGCTCCAAGGGGGTCACGCTCACCGCCGAGCGCTGCATCCGCGCCGCCTGCGACACCGTCGCCTTCGACCGCCTGACCGACCGCGACGCGGCGCTCGCCTACCTGCCGCCCGCCTGGGTCGGCGACCACTACCTGAACTACGCCCAGGCCATGGTGGCGGGCTTCTGCGTCGCCTGCCCGGAGAGCGCCAACACGGTGCAGCACGACCTTCGGGAGATCGGCCCCACCTTCTATTTCGCCCCGCCGCGCGTGTTCGAGACCCTGCTCACCTCGGTGCTGATAAGGATCGAGGACGCGAGTGCCCTGAAGCGCCGCCTGTTCCACCACTTCATCGCCGTGGCGAAGAAACACGGCGAGCGGCTCCTGAACAGGCAGAAGGTCGGGCTTTTCGGGCGCCTGCATTACGGGCTCGGACACATCCTCGTCTACGGGCCGCTGAAGAACGTGCTCGGCTTCTCGCGCATCCGCGTCGCCTATACGGCGGGCGAGGCGATCGGCCCGGACCTCTTCTCCTTCTACCGCTCGCTCGGCATCAACTTGAAGCAGCTCTACGGGCAGACCGAGGCGTTCCTCCTTCTGACGGCGCACGCCGACGGCGAGGTCCGCTCCGACACGGTCGGTCCGCCGATGACGCATGTCGACCTGAGGATCGCCGACGGCGGCGAGGTGCAGTTCCGTTCCCCCGGCATGTTCGTCGGCTACTACAAGGACGAGGAGCAGACCCGCAAGGCGCTCACGCCCGACGGTTTCGTCAAGACCGGCGACGCCGGGTTCTTCACGGATGCCGGCCACCTCAAGATCATCGACCGGGCGAAGGACGTGGGCAGGCTGCGCGACGGCTCGCTGTTCCCGCCGAAATACATCGAGAACAAGCTCAAGTTCTTCCCCAACATCAAGGAAGCGGTCGCGCTGGGCAGCGGGCGCGACTACGTCACGGCATTGATCAACATCGACCTCACCGCGGTCGGCAACTGGGCTGAGCGCAACAACGTCGTCTACGGCTCCTATCAGGAGCTGGCCGGGCTGCCGGAGGTCTACGACATGGTGGAGGCCAACGTCGCCCGCGCCAATGCCGATTTCGCCGCGGAGCCGATGATGGCCGGCGCGCAGATCCGCCGTTTCCTGATCCTCCACAAGGAGCTCGACCCTGACGACGGCGAGCTCACCCGCACCCAGAAGGTGCGCCGCTCCTTTATCGCCGAGCGCTACGCGGATCTTATCGAAGCGCTTTACGACGGTTCGACGGAGCGCGAGGTCTCCACCGAGGTCATGTTCGAGGACGGGCGCAAGGGCGTCATCCGCGCCCGCGTCAAGATCAGGGACATGCAGGCGGCTCCGATGGTGATGAGGGAGGCGGCGGAGTGAGCGAGCGCTCCACAGCCGAAGCTGCCGCGTGAGCGTCGCCGCGCGGCTCCCGGTCCAGGCGCCCCGTCTGGAGCCGGACGCGGACGCGGCGCGGGAAGTGCTGCTCGACGTCCGCAACGTCTCGCTGTCCTTCGGTGGCGTCAAGGCGATTTCGGACGTTTCATTCGACATCCGCCGCGGCGAGATCCGCGCCATCATCGGCCCGAACGGCGCCGGCAAGACCTCCATGCTGAACGTCATCAACGGCTTCTACACGCCGCAGCAGGGCGAGATCACCTTTCGCGGAGTGACGCGCCGGCGCATGCGCCCGCACCGGGCTGCCGCCCAGGGCATTGCCCGCACCTTCCAGAACGTGGCGCTGTTCAAGGGCATGACGACGCTGGACAACATCATGTCGGGCCGCTCGCTGAAGATGCGGCGCGGATTTTTGTGGCAGCTCATCCATTACGGGCCCGCGCGCGCGGAGGAGATCGAGCACCGCCGGCGGGTCGAGGAGATCATCGACTTCCTGGAGATCGAGCATATCCGCAAGACGCCCGTCGGCCGGCTGCCCTACGGGCTGCAGAAGCGCGTCGAACTCGGGCGCGCGCTCGCCATGGAGCCCGACCTCCTCCTGCTCGACGAGCCGATGGCCGGCATGAATATGGAGGAGAAGGAGGATATGTGTCGCTTCGTGCTCGACGTGCGCGAGCATTTCGGCGCCACCGTTGCGCTCATCGAGCACGACATGGGCGTGGTGATGGATTTGAGCGACCGCGTCGTGGTGCTCGACCACGGGATCCGCATCGCCGATGGGCGGCCGGAGGAGATCAAGCGCAACCAGGATGTGATCGACGCCTACCTCGGCGTGGCGCGCTGAACGGCCATGGACGTACTTCATCAAGTCCTGGTCGACCCCTTCGTGCAGATGGCGGCGCAGCCGGATTTCCTCATCCAGGTGCTTTGGGAGGGTTTCGTCGGCGGCATCCTCTACGCGCTGATCGCGCTCGGCTTCGTGCTGATCTTCAAGGCCTCGGGCGTGTTCAACTTTGCGCAGGGGATCATGGTCGTCTTCGCGGCGCTCTCCCTCGTCGGGCTGCACGATGCCGGAGCGCCGGGCTGGCTGGCGCTGATCCTCGCCGTGGCTGTCATGGGCGTCCTGGCGCTGGCGGTGCAGGGGCTCGTCATGCGGCATCTCGTCAATCAGCCCGACATCATCCTCCTGATGGCGACGATCGGGCTGACCTTCTTCCTGGTCGGCCTCGGGGAGTTCATCTTCGGCGGCGAGCCGAAAGTCATGATCACCGACGAACTTGGCCTGCCGACCGGCTCCACCGCGTTCGAGCCGCCCGGGCTCGGCGCCGACGGTGGACCGGGTCTGGTCATCCTCCAGCACATCGACATCGCCGCGGCGGCGATCGCGATCGTCATGGTTGCGGCGTTGGCATTTCTGTTCAACCGGACGCGCATCGGCCGGGCGCTCCGCGCCGTCGCCGACGACCATCAGGCAGCGCTGTCGGTCGGCATCTCGCTCAACCAGATCTGGGTGATCGTCTGGTTCGCCGCCGGCATCGTGGCGCTCGCCACCGGCATCATGTGGGGCGCCCGCTCTGACGTGTCCTTCGCGCTCGAGATCATAGCGTTCAAGGCGCTGCCGGTCCTGATCCTCGGCGGCTTCACCTCGGTGTCGGGCGCCATCGTGGGCGGGCTCATCATCGGCATCGGCGAAAAACTCGGCGAAATCTATTGGGGGCCGCTGGTCGGCGGCGGCATCGAGAGCTGGCTCGCCTATGTGATCGCCCTCGTCTTCCTGCTGTTCCGGCCGCAAGGCCTGTTCGGCGAGAAGATCATCGAGCGGGTCTGAAGGGAGGCCGCGTGTTCTACCGGGAAGCGGGGCAGTTCAAGACGAGCTACGAGGCCGATCAGGCGGTATTCCCGATCCGCCAGGATCGCATCGGCATCGCCGTAATCTTCGTCATCGCCTTCGCGATCATCCCGCTCACGGCCGACGCGTTCTTCCTCACCTCCATCATGATCCCGTTCCTGATCTTCGCGCTGGCGACGGTCGGGCTTAACATCCTCACCGGCTACGCCGGGCAGCTGTCGCTCGGCACCGGCGCCTTCATGGGGGTCGGCGCCTATGCCTGCTACAAGCTCACGACGCTCCTGCCCGACGTAAATGTGGTCGCGCTGGTGCTGCTCTCCGGCTTCTTCTCGGCCGGGATCGGCATGATCTTCGGCTTGCCGAGCCTCAGGATCAAAGGCCTCTACCTGGCCGTCACCACCCTCGCCGCCCAGTTCTTCCTGGAATGGTGCTTCATCCGGATACCCTGGCTCTACAACTACAACCCCTCCGGCGCGATCGAGGTGCCGACGCGCTCCGCCTTCGGCTTCGTCGCGACCGGCCCGACCGCCGCGCCGCTTACGCGCTACTACATGGTGCTGGTCATCGTGGTGGCGGTCACCTGGCTGATGAAGAACCTCATCCGCGGCCATATCGGCCGGAAATGGATGATGATCCGCGACATGGACATCGCGGCGGAGCTGATGGGGGTCCGCCCGCTCACCGCGAAGCTCTCCGCCTTCGCCGTCTCGTCGTATATCTGCGGCGTCGCCGGCGCGATGCTGGTGTTCTTCTGGCTCGGCGCGGCGGAACCGTCGTCGTTCTCCATCCGGCTTTCCTTCCAGATTCTGTTCATGGCCATCCTGGGCGGGCTCGGCAGCCTGGTCGGCTGCTTCATGGGCGCGGCGTTCATCTGGGTTCTGCCGATCCTGCTCCGGGTCTTCCTGCCGGTCTTCGGGCTGAGGCTCGGCGCGGAGACGATCCAGCACCTCACGACCATGCTGATCGGCGCGCTCATCATCTTTCTCCTGATCGTGGAGCCGCGCGGGCTGGCCCGGCTTTGGCAGATCGGCAAGGAGAAACTCCGCGTCTGGCCGTTCCCCTACGACTAAGTCGCGCGAGCCCGCGCCTCGGTACGCTGGGACGCGGCATTTCGCGCTTGCATTTTATCGCATATATGGGATAATCTCTTCACTGCATGACGTGGACCGTAGAGGTGCTGGATGAGCGGGTAGCGACGGAGCTGGACGCTCTGCCCGTCGAGATGCGCGCCAAGTTCGAGCGCATCGTCTCGCTCATCACGGGTCGCGGTCTGGAATGCATCCGCGAGCCCTACGTCAAGCATCTGGAGGGCAAGCTTTGGGAAATGCGGATGATCGGTCGGGACGGTATCGCCCGCGCGATCTACGTCACGGCAACAGGGCGGCGGGTAGTGGTGCTTCATGCCTTCATCAAGAAGACCCAGAAGACACCGGCCGGTGCGCTGGCAACCGCCCGGGAACGGGCAAAGGAGGTAGAATGAGGAAGCATATTCCGGTCGAGGAGAGCTTTGCCAAGTGGCGTAGCGATCCGGCCTATGCGGAGACCTACGCCTCGCTGGAGGAGGAGTTCGCCGTCGCCGCTGCCCTGATCGATGCACGCACTCACGCCGGCCTGTCGCAGGAGGAACTCGCCCAGCGCATGGACACGTCGCAATCGACCGTCGCGCGCCTGGAGAGCGGCAAGGCGAATACGTCCATACAGACGCTCCGTCGCTTTGCGGCGGCTACCGGCACGCGCCTTCGGATCAGCTTCGACCCTTTGAGCCCTTAGAGAGTGTGAAACCTTACGGGATGTGCGGCCCGCACTACCTACGAGGTAATACCCCAGTAACGTACAAAGAGAAGGCAAAATCCACGAATGGAGCCAGGGTACTGTTCATCGTGGAATGTTGGGATCTGCGTTGTCGCCGATGCGCAGCGAGTGCCGTTAAATGTGTATTTTGGGACACGGTAGGCGATAAGGCAGAGAGCTTTCCGGATCGGCGGTTCCGGATTACGATGCGGCAGGGACAGGTCCGCCGATGGTGCGGAACGGTCCACAAGAAAGCGGCGCGCGCCGCATCACGGGAGGAAATGGAATGGCTCTGAGACGATTGGCGCTTGGCGCCGCGCTCCTTGCTTTGGCTGGCGGCGCTGCCTTCCAGGCGAAGGCGCAGGACAGTGTTTACATCCAGCTCTCCACCTATCGGACTGGCCCTTACGCGGGCTCAGGCATACCCATCGCCAACGGCATGTCGGACTATCTGGCGATGCTGAACGAGCGTGACGGGGGCGTGGGAGGCGTCCGCTTCCAGGTCGAGGAGTGCGAAACCGGTTACGACACGCAGAAAGGGGTTGAGTGCTACGAGCAGGCCAAGGCGAAGAAGACGATCGTCTTCAATCCCTACTCGACAGGCATCACCCTGCAGGTGATCCCGAAGGCGGCGGTCGACAAGATTCCGATCCTGTCCATGGCCTACGGCCTCTCCGCTGCCGCCCAGGGACAAACCTTTCCGTGGGTGTTCAATCCGCCCGCCACCTATTGGGACGGCGCCTCGGCCATCATCAAGGACATCGCCGACCGGGAGGGGGGCCTGGACAACCTGAAAGGCAAGAAGATCGGCTTCATCTTCCTCGACGCCGGCTACGGCCGCGAGCCGATCCCGCTGCTGGAACAGCTGGCGGAGAAATACGGCTTCGAGCTGCTGCAATACCCGGTGCCCGGTCAGGAGATGCAGAACCAGTCTTCGCAATGGCTGAACGTCCGCCGCGACCGGCCGGACTACATGATCATGTGGGGCTGGGGCGCGATGAACCCGACCGCCGTCAAGGAGGCGACCAAGATCCGCTACCCCATGGACAAGTTCTACGGGGTTTGGTGGTCGGGGGGTGAGGACGATGCGCGCGGTGGCGGCCAAGAAGCGAAAGGCTACCGCACGCTGAACTTCCATGGCGTCGGTGCGGACTACCCCGTCATCCAGGAGATCAAGAAGCACGTTGTGGACGCCGGCAAGAGCCAGGTCGAGCCGAGCAAGCTGGGCGAGAACCTCTACAATCGAGGCGTCTACAATTCCATCTTGATCGCCGAGGCGATGCGCACCGCCCAGGAGATCACCGGCAATGCAGCGATCACCGCGGAGGACATGCGCGTCGGGCTGGAGAACCTGAACATCACCGAAGAGCGCATCAAGGAGATCGGGGCGGAGGGCTTCATGCGGCCGGTCCGCGTGACTTGCGACGATCATAACGGCCATCACGACGTCTACATTCAGGAGTGGGACGGCGAGAAATGGGTGCAGGCGTCCGACTGGTTCTCGCCAATGACCGACGTCGTGCAGCCGCTCCTTGAGGCAGCTGCGCAGGAATACGTGAAGACGAACGCTCCGTGGCCGGAGCGCAGCGAGGCTTGCAAGAGCTCCTGAGCTGGTGACGTCTGGTCGCGCCCTGCATGGGCGCGGCCAGCTTCGAGCCAACGGCCTCCGGAGAGGGACTCCGCACCTGCCGCCAAATGGAACAGCACCCCCCCGCAAGTCCGGAGATTCTGAAAGTCAACAATATCGAGGTGATCTACAACCGGATCATCCTCGTGTTGAGGGGTGTTTCGCTCAATGTGCCCGAGGGCGGGATCGTGGCGCTGCTCGGCGCCAACGGGGCCGGCAAGACGACCACGCTGAAGGCCATCTCTAACCTGCTGCGCGTGGAGCGCGGCGAGGTCACCAAGGGCTCGATCGAGTTCATGGGCGAGCGGGTGGACGCGCGCTCGCCCAACGAGCTCGTCAGGCGCGGCTGCATCCAGGTCATGGAGGGCCGCCACTGTTTCGGCCATCTCACGGTCGAGGAGAACCTGCTGACCGGCGCCTATACAAGACGGGACGGACGGAGCGCCATCCACCGCGACCTCGATATGGTCTACTCCTATTTCCCGCGGCTGCGCGAGCGGCGGACCGCACAGGCCGGCTACGCTTCGGGCGGTGAGCAGCAGATGTGCGCGCTCGGCCGTGCCCTGATGTCGCGGCCGAAGATGATCCTCCTCGACGAGCCGTCCCTGGGCCTG
Source organism: uncultured Alphaproteobacteria bacterium (assembly GCA_963846475.1). GTDB lineage: Bacteria > Pseudomonadota > Alphaproteobacteria > Rhizobiales > Afifellaceae > DASWJZ01. Next base: position 3,931,685 of record CAWJVZ010000004.1, read on the forward strand.
GCCCCGCAGATCGTGGAGGAAATCTTTCAGATCGTCAGCAATCTCCGCACCTCGGAGGGCGTGTCCTTCCTGCTTGCCGAGCAGAACACCCACATCGCGCTCCGCTACGCGGATTACGGCTACATCCTGGAGAACGGGCGGATCGTGTTTGACGGGACGGCCGAGACCTTGCGCGACAACGAGGACGTGAAGGAGTTCTACCTCGGCGTCTCCGGAGGCGCGCGCCGCTCCTTCAAGGACGTGAAGCACTACCGGCGGCGCAAAAGGTGGCTGGCGTGAGCGCGGACGGGCACTACGATGCGCTGGAGACGCGCGACCCTGCCGAGCGCGAGGCCGACCTCTTCGCCCGGCTTCCCGGCGCGATCGCCGCCGCCAAGCGGGGCCCCACCTACGCTGACAGGCTGGAGGAGGTCGAACCGGCCTCGGTCGGCAGCCGGCAGGCTCTCGCGGCGCTGCCGCTCTTGCGCAAGTCCGACCTGCCGGGGCTGCACGCCGCAGCCCTGCCCTTCGGCGGGCTCTTTGCCGAGCCGGTCGCCGAGCTCGGCCGCCTCTACACCTCGCCTGGCCCGATCTTCGAGGCTGAGCTCGCCGAGTCGGATTCTTGGCGCTGCGCGCGCGGGCTCTTCGCCGCGGGCTTCCGGCGCGGCGATGTCGTGCTCAACACCTTCTCCTACCACCTCACGCCCGGCGGCTTCATTCTGGACTCGGCCGCACGCGCGCTCGGCTGCCCGGTGATCCCGGCCGGACCAGGGAATCTAGAGCAACAGCTGGAGCTCATTGCCGCGTTCAGGCCGGTCGGATTCTGCGGCGTACCCGATTTCCTGAAGTCGCTTCTCGACGCGGCAGCGGCGGCGGGGCGCGACATTGGATGCATGCAGAAGGCCGTCGTGTCCGGGGCGGCTTTCCCGAAGTCGCTGCAGGAGGAATTCGCGGCGCGCGGCATCGACGCATACCAGCTCTATGCCACGGCAGACCTCGGCCTGATCGCCTACGAGACGAGCGGGCGCGAGGGCATGGTTGTAAACGAGAACCTGATCCTGGAGGTGGTCCGGCCGGGGACGGGACAGCCGGTTGCGGAGGGCGAAGTCGGGGAAGTCGTGGTGACCTTGCTGGAGCCACGGCTTCCGTGGATCCGTTTGGCCCTTGGCGACCTCACTGCCGTTTTGCCGGGGGCAAGCGCCTGCGGGCGCACCAATATGCGGATCAAGGGCTGGATGGGACGGGCCGATCAGACCGCCAAGGTCAAGGGGATGTTCGTGCGGCCGGAGCAGGTAGCGGAGATCGGCAGGCGCCATCCCGAGCTGAGGCGCCTCCGGCTCGTGGTGACCCGCGACGGTGAAGCCGATACGATGACGCTGCTCGCCGAAGGCGAAAGCCGCGACGCGACGCTCGCCGAGGCACTCTCGGCGACGCTGCGGGCCGTAACGAAGCTGAATGGGCGGGCCGAAATCGTCGCTCCGGGAAGCCTGCCCAACGACGGGAAGGTGATTTTCGACGAGCGGAAATACGACTGATGCGCGGCGTGGCCGCAGGGCGTAAAGGACGCGCATGACGTCGCAAGCGATCGCCTTCATCGGGCTCGGCAACATGGGCGGGCCGATGGCGGCCAACCTCGTCAAGGCCGGCTGCCGCGTTGTCGGCTTCGACCTGTCGGCGGCCTCCTGCCGCGCGGCGGCGGAGCAGGGCGTCGAGGTCGCCGCTTCCGCGACGGAGACCCTGGCCGGCGCCGATGCGGTCATCACGATGCTGCCGGCGGGCGAGCACGTCCTTTCGGTTTGGGCCGAGCTCCTGGCCGTCGTCGAGCCCGGTAAGCTTCTCATCGACAGCTCGACGATCGACGTGGCGAGCGCCCGCAAGGCGCACGCCATGGCGGAGGAGCGCGGCTGCCCGTCCCTCGACGCCCCGGTCTCCGGCGGAACCGCCGGCGCGCGCAACGCGACGCTCACCTTCATGGCAGGCGGCTCGGAAGACGCATATCGGCGCGCCGAGCCGATCCTCGCCCGAATGGGCAAGCGCATCGTCCATTGCGGCCCCGGCGGGGCGGGTCAATCCGCCAAGATCTGCAACAACATGATTCTCGGCGTGTCGATGATCGGCGTCTCGGAAGCCTTTGTGCTTGCCGAAAAGCTCGGCCTCTCGCACAAGGCGCTCTTCGAGGTCGCTTCTGCCTCGTCCGGCCAGTGCTGGTCGCTCACGAGCTATTGCCCGGTTCCAGGACCGGTGCCCAACGCGCCTTCCAACAACGGCTACAAGCCCGGATTCTCGGCCGATCTCATGCTGAAGGACCTCCGGCTTGCCCAGGAGGCGGCGCTCGCGTCGGGAGCCAACACCCCTCTCGGCGCGGAAGCCGCGCAGATATACGCGCTCTTCCAAAGCCAGGGTCACGGCGGCAAGGACTTTTCGGGAATCATCGAGTTCCTGAGGGGCAGACCGGAGAAGCCAAGCGGATGAGCTATGAGACCATTCTGACCGAACGGCGCGGCCGCGTCCTGCTCGTCACCTTCAACCGGCCAGACGCGCTCAACGCCTTGAGCCTGAAGGTGGCGGACGAGCTGGTCGCCGCCATGTCTGCGGCCGACAGCGACCCGGAGATCGGCTGCGTCGTGCTGACCGGCTCGGAAAAGGCGTTCGCCGCCGGCGCCGACATCAAGGAGATGCAGGAGCGCTCCTTCACCGAGATGCAGGCGAGCGACCTGTTCGGCATCTGGGAGCGCTTCGCCGCCACGCGCAAACCGATCATCGCCGCGGTGGCCGGCTATGCGCTCGGCGGCGGCTGCGAGGTCGCCATGATGTGCGACTTCATCATCGCGGCGGAGAATGCGAAATTCGGCCAGCCGGAGATCAAGCTCGGCGTGATGCCCGGCATGGGGGGCACGCAGCGCCTGGCGCGATCGGTCGGCAAATCGAAAGCCATGGACCTGTGCCTGACAGGGCGGATGATGGACGCGGCGGAAGCCGAGCGCGCCGGGCTGGTGTCGCGCGTGGTGCCGACGGAGGCTTTGCTGGACGAGGCCATCAAGGTGGCCGAGACCATCGCATCGATGTCGCTGCCCAGCGCGATCATGGCCAAGGAAGCCGTCAACCGCGCCTACGAGACGACGCTCGCCGAAGGTCTGCGGTTCGAGCGGCGCGGCTTCCATTCGATGTTCGCCACGGCCGACCAGAAGGAAGGGATGCGGGCCTTCAGCGAAAAGCGCAAGCCGGAGTTCAGGCACCGGTGACCCGCGACCGTCAGGAGGATCGAAGATGAGAACCATCGGTCACTTCATCGGGGGAGAGCACCGCCCCGGCCGCAGCGGACGCAAGGCGCCGGTGCTGAAGCCGATGACCGGCGAGGTGCAGGCGGAGGTCGCGCTTGCCTCGGCGGAGGAGGTCCGCGAGGCGGTCGCCAACGCCGCCGCGGCGCAGCCGGGATGGGCCGCCCAGAACCCGCAGAAACGCGCCCGCGTGCTGGTAAAATTCATGGAGCTGGTGCAGCGCGACTATGGTGCCCTTGCGGAACTCCTGGCGCTCGAGCACGGCAAGACGCTTGCGGATGCGCGCGGCGACATCCAGCGCGGCCTGGAGGTCGTGGAATTCGCCTGCGGCGTGCCGCATCTCCTGAAGGGCGAATTCACCGATAGCGCCGGGCCGGGCATTGACGTCTATTCCATGCGCCAGCCGCTCGGCGTCGTCGCCGGCATCACGCCCTTCAACTTCCCGGCGATGATCCCGATGTGGAAGATGGCGCCGGCGATCGCCTGCGGCAACGCCTTCATCCTGAAGCCGTCCGAACGCGATCCGGGCGTTCCGATGCGCTTGGCCGAGCTCATGGTCGAAGCCGGCCTGCCGCCCGGCATCCTGAACGTCGTGAACGGCGACAAGGAGGCCGTCGACGCCATCCTCGATGACCCCGAGATTCGCGCCATCGGCTTCGTCGGCTCCACCCCGATCGCGCAATACATCTACTCGCGTGGGGCGGCGGCCGGCAAACGCGTGCAGTGCTTCGGCGGTGCCAAGAACCACATGATCGTCATGCCGGACGCGGACATGGATCAGACCGTGGACGCGCTGATCGGCGCCGGCTTCGGCTCGGCGGGCGAGCGCTGCATGGCCATCTCCGTCGCGGTGCCGGTGGGCGAGAAGACGGCCGACATGCTGATCGAGCGCCTGGCCCCGCGCGTGGAGAGCCTGCGCATCGGCCCGTCGACCGATCCGGACGCCGACTTCGGCCCGCTGGTGACGCGCGAGCACCGCGACAGGGTGAAAGCCTATGTCGACCTCGGCGTGGCGGAAGGGGCTGAGCTCGTCGTCGACGGCCGCGAATTCAGCCTGCAGGGCTACGAGAACGGCTTCTACATGGGCGGCTGCCTGTTCGACCGCGTCGAGCCGCACATGCGCATCTACAAGGAGGAGATTTTCGGCCCGGTGCTCTCCGTCGTGCGCGCCAGGACCTATGAGGACGGCCTCAAGCTCGCCTCCGAGCATGAATACGGCAACGGCGTCGCCATCTTCACCCGCGACGGCGACGCCGCCCGCGACTTCGCCTCCAAGGTCAATGTCGGAATGGTCGGCATCAACGTGCCCATCCCGGTGCCTCTGGCCTACCACTCCTTCGGAGGATGGAAGCGCTCGGGGTTCGGCGACCTGAACCAGCACGGGCCGGATTCGATCCGCTTCTACACCAAGACGAAGACGGTCACGTCGCGCTGGCCGTCCGGGATCAAGGACGGGGCTGAGTTCGTGATCCCCACGATGCGCTAGCCCCGCTCACGCAATGGACTTCAGCCTTTCCAGCGAGCAGGCGGCGATCCAGGCGACCGCGCGCGATTTCGCCGACGCGGAGCTCGCCCCCAACGCGACCCGCTGGGACGAGGAGCGGCATTTCCCCGTCGATGTGCTGCGCGCTGCGGCCGCGATCGGAATGGCAGGGATCTATGTGCGCGATGATGTCGGCGGGTCGGGGCTGACGCGGCTCGATGCTACGCTCATCTTCGAGGCGCTCGCGTCAGGCTGCCCGTCCATCGCAGCCTATCTTTCCATCCACAATATGTGCGCCTGGATGATCGATGAATATGGCTCGCCGGAGCAGCGGCGGGAGTGGGTGCCGGCGCTGACGAGCATGGAGCTTCTCGCCAGCTACTGCCTGACCGAGCCCCACGCGGGGTCGGACGCGGCGGCGCTGACGACCACCGCGGAGCGCGACGGCGACCACTATGTCCTCAATGGGCAAAAACAGTTCATTTCGGGCGCGGGCGTCGCGGGACTCTACCTCGTCATGGCGCGCACCGGCGGGGAGGGGGCAAAGGGCATTTCCACGATCGTCGTCCCGGCCGGGACCCCGGGCCTGCACTTCGGGGCGAACGAGCGGAAGATGGGCTGGAATGCGCAGCCCACCCGCGCGGTGACGTTCGCGGATGCCCGGATACCCGTCGCCAACCGTCTCGGCGAGGAGGGGATCGGCTTCCGCATCGCCATGTCGGCGCTCGACGGCGGCCGGCTCAACATCGCCGCCTGCTCGCTCGGCGGAGCACAATCGGCTCTCGACAAGGCAATCGCCTACCTGGCGCAGCGCTCCGCGTTCGGCCGGCCGCTCAGCGATATGCAGGCGCTGCAGTTCCGCATCGCCGACATGGCGACCGAGCTGGAGGCGGCGCGCGGCCTGCTCTGGCGTGCCGCCGCGGCGCTCGACTGCAAGGAGGCCGACGCCGGCAAGCTCTGCGCGATGGTCAAGCTTTTCGTCACGGATGTGGGTTTTCGGGTCGCCAACGAGGCGTTGCAGCTGCACGGCGGCTACGGCTACCTCGTCGATTTCGGCATCGAGAAGATCGTGCGCGACCTCCGCGTCCACCAGATCCTGGAAGGCACGAACGAGATCATGCGCCTCATCGTGGCCCGCCAGATGCTTGCCCGCTGAGCAACATGGGCCCCGACGCGGACGTGCTGTTCGAGACGCGCGGTCGGGCGGCAATCGTCACCCTGAACCGGCCGCGCGCCTTGAACGCGCTCACAACAGCCATGGTCCGTGCTCTTCACGCGCAGCTGATGGAGTGGCGCGCCGATCCGGGCGTGGAGCTCGTCGTCATTCGAGCCGCCGGCGAGAGGGCTTTCTGCGTCGGTGGCGACATCCGCGAAGTTCGCGAGCTTGGGCTCAACGACTATGCCGAGACGGTGGCGTTCTTCCGCGTGGAATATGCCCTCAACGCGCTCATCAAGCGGTTCCCGAAACCATACGTGGCGCTGATCGACGGTCTGGTCATGGGCGGCGGCGTCGGTGTTTCGGTGCATGGGAGCCACCGCATCTGCGGCGAGCGCCTGGCCTTTGCGATGCCCGAAACGGGGATCGGCCTGTTTCCGGACGTCGGCGCGACCTACGTGCTGCCGCGCCTTCCCGGCAGGATTGGAACCTACCTCGCGCTGACCGGCGCACGCCTGGGCCGCGGCGATGCCGCCTGGTGCGGAATCGCCACTCACGCCGCGCCGCGGGCGCGCTTCGACGATCTTGTCGAGAGCCTTGCGTCCGCCGCCGACCCCGACGCGTCGATGCAGGACTATGCAGTCGCGCCCGAGCCGCCGGCAATTCCCGCCTTGATGCCCACGATCGATCGCTGTTTCGCGGGACCCTCGGTCGAGGCCATCGTGGATGCGTTGCAGCAGGAAGCGGGGGAGCACGCGGAGTGGGCCAGCGAGACCGCCCTTACGCTTGCCTCCAAGTCGCCGCTCAGCCTGAAGATCGCGTTGCGGCAGATGCAGGAGGGGAAAGCAGCCAGCTTCGAGGAATGCATTCGCATCGAGTTTCGCATCGTCTGCCGCGTGCTGCAGGGACATGATTTCTATGAAGGAGTGCGCGCGCTGATCCTCGATAAGGACAACCGCCCCGCCTGGACGCATCCGAGCCTCGAAGCGGTCACCGAGGCCGAGGTCGACCGATTCTTCGCCCCGCTCGGCCACGACGAGCTCGACCTACCTTGATTTGTCCGCTTGCCGGCGCTCGAAGGGCACACCCGGCGGATGATCACGTCAGCTTCCGCACCTGGTGCAAAATGGGCGTCCCCGATCGAGCTGGCGCCGACGAGCTTCTCGGCCGTCGCGATCATGATGGCCCGCCGCCATCCAGGTTCTCTGCTTCGCCGCCAGGGCGGATTGGCTCAAGCATTGCCAGAGCCTAGGCTGGCTCCCAGGCGAAGGAGGGCGGTGCAGCGATGAGCGGCGAACCGACCGGGCCTGAACGGCTTTCGGCCGAGAAGGAGAGCGAGGTGCGCGCGAGCTTCGCCCGCCAGGGGTTCATGCGGGCGATCGGGGCGGAACTGACGATCCTCGGGCCGGGGATCTGCACCGTGGAGGTGGCCTTTTCGGAGAACGTCGGCCAGCAACAGGGCTTCTTCCATGGCGGCGCGATAGGCGCGATCGGCGACGCGGCGGGTGGCTACGCCGCGTACAGCCTCATGCCCGTCGGCAGCGAGGTCGTAACCCTGGAGTACAAGGTCAATTTTTTGAGGCCCGCGGCGGGCGATCGCCTCCTGGCGGACGGTTCGGTGCTCCGGGCGGGGCGCTCCGTGACGGTCACCCGGGTCGACGTGTTCGTCGACGCGCGTGGCCGAAGGAGCCTTTGTGCCGCGCTGCAGCAGAGCATCGTGCGGGTGCTCTCGCGATCCATCTGATCCAAGCTTTGACGTGAACGGAAATACCAGCGCTCGCGCGCCGCGGCACTCGGCCAGAGCCGAGTGCCGCGTGTGCGCGGGAAAGACCAGCCCAGCGGGAGCAGGCAACCTGAGCGCTCCGACCTATTGCGCCGGCGGCATCGGATCGGGAACCTTGTTCTTCACGGGGGCGATCTGCCGCAGATAGGCAAAGACGGCCTTCAGATCCTCGTCGGTCATTTTCCCGATTAGAGGCCACGGCATCGGCGGGAGAATGGCCCGCCCCTGGCCCTGATGCCTGCCGGTGCGCATCGTCTGGATGAACTGCTCCTCGGTGAAGTCGCGCAGCACCCCCGTCTCTTCATCCGGCGTCAGGTTGGCCGTAAAGCTGATGCCCCATGGTCCGGACCACGCCGTCAGCGTGCCAGAGGCGGCGGCCGTCCACGGCTCGGCGAGCTCCGCCGGCGCCTGGACGGCAATGTCCTGCGGGTGGCCCGACAGCATTCGCGACATGTCCGGTTCCGGACCGCTCGGCCCCATGGTCAAAGGCGTGTGGCAGTCGTGGCAGAGACCAATCGTGACCAGATACTCGCCACGCTTCACCTGGTCGTCTTGGGCAAGAGCTGCCCCGGAGGTGAGCAACGCAGCCCCTAATATAACCGGCAATGTACGGCTTATCACCATAACCCTCCTTCTTGCTGGGGGACGTCTTTCTGTCCCTCCATTTCAACGATCCAGCGGCGCAGCAACGCTACTGCCTCTTCGTCGACCAGCTCGGTTCCGAGCGGCGGCATCTGCATGGCAGGATAACGTGAGCCTATACGCTGCGCCAGCCCGCTCCGGTCCGGGCGACCCGGCGCGATGCGCAACGCCGTGTCGGCGGGTTGCCCGGGCGCGAGCTTCTTGACGGGGTGGCCGACGGTGGTCGCGATCGCGGTTTGCGCGGTGGCGCCCGGAACCTGGCGCAGGAACAGCCCGATGTTCTGCAGCGGACCCCGCTCATTGTGGCAATGCCCGCAATTGCCGTGCATGTAGCCCAGCGCGGCACGTTCCGTTGCCGATCTCGCCACGATCTCCGGCGGTGTTACCTGCAGGGATTTGGGCAGCCCGACAAGCAGGCCATTCTCCACGAGATATCGGAGATCGACGCCCGCACCGGGCTGCAGCTCGGCATGCAGCGCGCCAGGATCGCGCTCCGGCGACAATTGCAGGGCGCTGAACCCCAGAACCTCGCTGCGGCCGCCTTGGTGGCACACCTTGCAATCGACGACGCCGGGAATCGTGTGCGACCTCCCTCCCGCCAGGGGATAGGCATTGCGCTTGCCCCGTTCCGGCGCGAGCTGCGCCGCGCGGCCGTTGGGGCTCCATTCGTAGGCGGCATAGAGCCACTGGCCGTCGGCCAGGCGCTCCAAATAGCGCGTCTCGACGCGCCGGCCATCGAAGGAGAACTCTTTCCAGAGCCGCGTGCCGACCGGAAAGATCCAGGCGTCCGGGTCGGACGCGTCGATCGCGCTGCCGGGCGGCAGCGAGATCCAGCGGCGCTTTGTGGCTCCATCCGTCCACAGAGGATATTGCGGGGAAAAGGCAAGATGTCCCGGGTCGACCCGCAGCGTTGCGAAATCGGAGTAGAGCCCCGTGTCCTGGAGCATTTGCGGAGGTTTGCCGGGAGCTACCTGCGGAACGGCTTCGCCGCTCCTAAGCAGCACCAGGAGCAGCATCAGCAGCGCCCCGGTCGCGGCCGGCCAGCCGCATCGACCATGTGCGAAGCGCCTTGTTATCGACCGCGGCGCGACCGGAAAAGAGCGGATCATGACGGGTCTTCCTCAAGGGATATCCGCACCCTAGACCCGCGGCGTTTCAGGCGAATTACCCAGATGTTTCACAGTTGAAATCAAGCGCACCGACAGGCTCTGAACACGATCATCTTCTCCTTTATCCTGACGCCAACGAGCCGGCCTTACGGCACCTCAGCCTTCGCCGAACCAAATTTACAAGCGATCTGGCGAGCCCCGACCTCCCAGCTGCTGCTTGGTCCATACGAAGCTGGAGGGCCCGTGCGCTATTGGCGCCACAGGGTGGACGACACGCTGGTCCTCTATCGGAACGCTGAGCCCAACTGCGGCCTCTACCTGCCAAGGCCGCGGAAGCAACGCCCGCGAATAAGCAGTAGCCTCCGCGCATTGCTTGTCGGTGCGCTCAAGCCGGCCATCGTGGGCCCACTCTTCGGCGGCCGCAGGTTTCGTGGGCGACCGCGCATCAGCGGCTCTGGCAATAGGGACCCACAAGCTCGGTTGGGTGGACGGCCCACCACTCGTCAGAGCCGTCGAGTTGCATACGCCCTAATTTTATCGCTGCTATTGGCAACTTTGATAATTGTGGGTAGTGTCACACATGCTGAGGTTGGGGCGGCGGCGGGGGCAGGAAATATGGCGAAGTCACCCACGCACAACGATGTACTTATCGGCGCCAGGGTTCGCTTGCGGCGAAAAGAGCTGGGACTCAGCCAGCAGAAGTTGGCCGCCAGCATAGGTATCACATTTCAGCAGATCCAAAAATACGAGAAGGGCACGAACCGCATCGGAGCCGGCCGCCTGATGGACATTGCGCGCAGGCTTGGTGTGCCGATCACCTATTTCTTCGAGGGGATCGGACGGGCGGCAGATGAAACGATCGAAACCGCGATCGATGTTGGAACCTTATCTAAACCAGGTGCAATCGATCTCCTGAGCAACTTCGATAAGATCGACGACCCTGCCCTGCGCAAAGCGGTCCAGGATCTCACCCGCAGGCTGGCTTTCCATTCTGCTAAGGGTAACCGAGTGGGAGGCGACGCACCTTCCGAACGCTCCCGGCGGCGCGGCGCCAAGCGGGCCTAACCGGCTTTGGTGAGGTTATCGTTAGCCCTACCCTGCTCTAGCTCGACCAATTCGGCGGCAGTCCTGCAGAGCTCCGCAGCGGAAGGGCTGATCGATTCGATATCGGCCGCAATGTATAAGATCGATGCGAGTAGGAGTTCCGGCTGCGAAAACTGCGTCTCCTCAGGTTTAGGCACCAAAACTAACACTCCGGAACCGCCCTTGTTTCCGTTTTTATCTGGTTGCGTGTCTTCGGCGAGGTCGTCGATGACGTTCCGAGTTGCCGCCAACGCGGCATTGATCTCGGAAGCGAGGTGCCATTGACCAAGCGCTCCAGCCAGAAGACCGTCTCGTTCCAGGTCCGAAGAGATCCTCTCAAGTACGGCAATATCCTCGGGCTTGAGGGGGCGCCCACCCACGATCAATGCTGCGCTCCTTGTCGTCCTGCCCAGACTGATCCCGCGCTGGCATTCATCAGATGCGCATTGCGCGAAAGCGAGTTGGACGTGAAAGTCACCGATCTGGCCGTCGGCGCGAGGACGCGACCCGCTCCGCGCTCTGCAGCAGAAATGCCGGGAGAGAACCCTCTGCTCTGAGCGCTGGCTATGAGCTTATCGCGAACCACCGTCGCATTTGCCGGCAATCCCCCCTGCGCGACCGCTTCCCACCAGAGCGCCGCGATGCCCGCCGCGTAAGGGCAGGCTGCTCCTGTGCCGCTTAGCGACTTGAGCAGGCCACCCGCACAGGCCGAGACGATATCCCGACCGGGGGCGCTGACGGTCACTCCACAGTTGGAGAAGCTCGAGATCTGAAAGCCCGCACCGGCCGGATCCGGATCGAAGGACGCCACTGAAATGACCTTGTCCGCCAAGGATTGCATACAGGTCGCGAGGGCGAAGTAGCCGCCCTTGCCGCGTCGGCTTTCGTTCCCGGCCGGGGAAAAGATCAGGGCGCCCCCGGTGAGCGCCTCCTGCATTCGCAACATGTTGAGCAAGTGCTCGAAAAGCTTGCGGTTCTCGCAGAATGCCTCCAGTGCGACAGTCGTAGCCAGGTCCTCCGGCCAGCCCTGTGCCACGCGATTGTCCACGGTCCCTTGAAAATCCAGGCCCACCGCCATGGAAATAACCCGCGCACCATTCTCGTACGCCCAGCAGAGCCCACGCAGCAGCATGTCGCTGTTGCCCACGCCCGGTGCGATGACTTTGGCGATCAAGGCCCGTGAAATCCCGGATGCCACGCCGATGCGTGTTCCGTTCACGTCCTGCCCGAAGAAGATCCCCGCGGCATGCGTGCCGCTTCCGTCGAAGTCGCCGTTCCCGCTTCCGGTGAAGTCCTTTTCGACCAGGTTCACGCCCCTGAAGGCCGCGTGCTGTGCATCGATCCCTGTATCAAGCATCCCTGCGGTGACGCCCTTGCCCGAGTAGGGCGACCTGTCGGCGCCTATGGCGACAATTCCCCAATCGTCTGCTGCTCCGGGGGCGCCGGTCGGCGTCTCCGGATTAGCCGGCACCGCCGGTGCAAGGAGCTTGGTCTGCATGACTTCGGCCGCGGCAACGAACTCCGGTTCCTGGGCAAGCTCCTGGAGCTCCTGAGCCGAGAGCCTCTCGATCGACAGGAGAGGGCGCGGAGGATCGCTCATCCGCCGGGAAGCCAGGTCGATCGGCGAGCCATAAGTGGCCTTCGCGAACTGTTGGCGAGCCGGGCTCCGAAGCCCGCTGTCAACTAGGATCGTGTAAATGCGCTCCATGGTTCGCCGCCACTTGCCTGTGCTGCGTCGCCTCTCAACCACGCCGGCCGTGGCACCCGCGTTCGGCCGGCGTGGCAAAAACGTGGCAGTAGGCCGGCTAAGTGGTCGCAGCCCTGGTTTGCAGCCATAAACGGTTTACCTTATTGTCATCTCACAACCGGGAGCCGTATCGCCCGCCGAAACGCTGTATTCAGGAAGAACAGGTCGATGACGTATCGGCTTTCACTCTTTGGTCCTCCGAGTTTACGCGATAGCGGCGGTATTCCTGCGTCGGTACCTGAAAAGACGTTTCCGCTTGTCGCGTATCTACTTCTCTCAGCGCGGGGAGGATTTGCCAATCGCGCGCCGATTAGCGCCTTTCTCTGGGAGACAGCAGAAGCGAACCTGGCGGCAACGAATCTGCGTTCGCTGCTCGCCCGCATCCGCGATCGCCAGCGACAGCTGGGGTTTTCCATCATTCAGGACGACCGGGGCCCGGTCCGTCTTGTGCCCTCATCCGTCCAGATCGACCTGATGCGCTTCTTGGAAGCGGTTTCGCAGGACAGGGCGCAAGACATATTGGAGCTGTGCGAGCTCTATTCCGGCGACCTGCTCGAACATTTCGCCAGCTTGGGCAGCGAGTATGACCACTGGCTGCAGCATCAGCGGAGCACACTGCGCGATACGTTTGTGCGGACCGTCTCGGCACGGCTGGAACCTGCCGACGCGAGCCTGGATCCGCTGACGATCTTGCACGCTGCACAGCGCGTGATCGAAGCCGATCCGTATAATGAAGTCGCCTACCGCGCCCTTATGCGGATTCGGGGCCAGGAAAACCGGCCGGCTCAGGTCGCCGAATATTTTTACGCCCTGCAAGCGCGCCTTGCGCAGGATCTTGGGGTAAGACCGGCTCAGCAGACCATTGAGCTGTTCGAGGCGCTGTCTCCCGCTCGGCCGGCCCAAGTTGCCAGGTCGGCCAACAATCACGCTGAAACGGACTCAGCGTTGATCGGGGCGCGAAGCCTGCCCAGCTCTCCTGTGCCGGGGCTTGGCGTTCGAATTGGCGCGCCGCGGATCACCATCCTGCCCCCTCCAGGTGTGGCCCACCCCGACCACCACCAACTGGCCAATTCCTTGATTGAGGACGTAACGCTTGGCCTTTGCCGGTCCAATACGTTTTCCGTTCTAGCCCCCTACACGGCCCGGGAATTAAGCAACAGCGGCAAAAAGGATCTCTTTGCGACCTTCGCGATCGATTATGCCGTCGAGACGCGATTGCAGAATCGCGGCGGTGAACGATGGCTGTCCATCAAGCTCATCGATGCAAGGACGAGAGAGATCCTTTGGCCGGCACAATACAAGTTCGATAGTGCGCACCTGGCGGAGGACTACCGCTTATTGTCTGCTCAAATCTTATCGTCGCTGACCGATAAGGTCGAGTCTATTGAGCTGGCCCGGTATGACGTCGAGCAGGACGCAACCGCATACCACATGTACCTGCGGGGGCAGCGCTGGGCGGGCATACTCGATCTGCCGCACATTCGCAGGGCGAGGCGTGCATTTAAAACCACGTTGGCAAGCTTTCCTAATTTCGTTCCCGCGGTGAGTGGCGCAGCGCGAACTTACCAGCTCGAATGGCTGCTCACAGCACGCGGCGACAATGACCTGCTCGTCCAAGCGGAGCAGCTTGCAGCTCGGTCGATTAAAATCGATCCGGAGGACGCGCGAGGTTATCGGGAGCTCGGCGCCTGCAATCTTTACACCGGCCGGTTTGATGAGAGCCTTGCGATGCTGGCTGAAGCCGAATTGCGCAACCCGCAATTCGCTGACCTGCTTCTGGATTTCGGGGATGCGCTCAGCCATGCGTGCCAGCCGGACGAGGCACTGAAAAAGATCACGCGAGCTATCTCGCTGAATCCACTGGCGCCAGACTACTATTGGTGGATCGCGGCAGGAGCAAGTTACCTGCTGCACGAGTACAAGGACGCTATAGGTCTGATTCAGCGCATGCGTGATCAGACACCAGCGTTTCGGCTGCTTGCGGTCTCGTGGGCGAGATTGGGTGAGCGCGATAAAGCTGCAGAATACGTGCGCAAGGTGCTGGAAATTCACCCTGATTTCAGCGTCAGGAATTGGATTTCTATTCTTCCGATCCGAGATCCCCAATACGTGAAGGATTACGAAGACGGGCTCCGTGAGGCCGGCTTCCAATGACTCCATAGTGGAGAGGAGAAAGACCATGAAAAGCAATTTCGTTCTTTTTCGCCTGGCGGATGACCAGGGGATCTATCTCGCCGACCTTGAAGCCGGGACCGTCGAGCGGCGGGACCCGGATGAGATGGCCGGCATGGAACTCGCGGACGATGCCCGCGAGGGCCATGGGCCCGCGGTGAAGGGTCTTGAGTTCGCGGTAGCGTCAAGTGTCCGTTCAACGGGCGCTTCGCACGCATTCTTCCCCAACCGCTGAGACCGAGCCATGAGCAGCGCAGCTCTGCGCACCTACGCGAAGCTGCGCTGCTCCGTCTCACTTCCGCGAAAGGCAGATTTGCTTCGCACGTTTTGTTCCCCAAGACCCGGGATGGAAGCAGCGCGGCTTTGAACCGTTAAGTACCGAAGCGACGCCGCTCCGTCTCACGTTTCCTTTTTGAAAGCCGATCTGGATCACCCGGGGCTTGTTCCCGGGACGGGCCTCCCATGGCTGCATGCAAGGAGAGGAGAAGACCATGAAAAGCAATTTCGTTCTTTTTCGCTTGGCGGATGACGAGGCCATCTATCTCGCCGACCTTCAAGCCGGGACAGTCGAGCGGCGGGAGCCGGATGATGTGGCCGGCATGGACCTCCCGGAGGCTACCGGCGAGCGCCATGAACCCACCGTAACGGGTCTCGATTTCGCCATCGCGTCAAACGTCCGCTCACCGGGCGCTTCGCACGCACTGTTCCCCAACCGCTGAGACCTGGCCATGGAAGCAGCGCAGCTTTGGACGCGTCTGGATACCGAGGCTGCGCTGCTTCGGTCTCACGGCAGCGCCGAACCCAATTCCGACCGGTTCCGGTCCGCTTCGGACACCGTTGCCCGGATGCGGCCGGAGTTCGGGCGGTTCGGCATCACCCGGCTCGCCGAGGTGACCGGACTGGATCGCGTCGGCATCCCGGTGTGGATGGCCATCCGGCCGAACTCCAAGACCTTGGCCGTCTCGCAGGGCAAGGGGCTGAGCGACGCCGCCGCGCAGGCTTCGGCCGTCATGGAAGCGGCCGAGCTTGCCACGGCCGAAGGCGCCAATCTGCGGACAAGGCTCTGCTCGGCCCAGGATCTGCGCGCCGAAAACGAGCGAGCCGAGCTGCTGCACAATCTGGTGAAACGGGGCCAGAGGCCCCCGGCTGTTGACGAGGAACTAGCCTGGGTCGTGGGCTTCGACCTGATTGCAGGAAGCCCCGTGTGGGTTCCGGCGGAAGTCGTTCGCCTGGACCGCACGAGCCGCGAGAATGAACCAGGCACGCGGTATTGGCAGTCTAGCGACGGCCTTGCATCCGGCAATCTCCTCATCGAGGCTGTCGTGCATGGGCTTTGCGAGCGGATCGAACGAGACGCCAGCGTGCTCTGGCAGTTCAGGTCCGAGCGCGATGTGGGCGACCGCTGCGTCGCCCCTGAAGAGATGGACGACCCGGCGGTGCAGTCATTGGCCCGCAGGGTCGAACAGGCGGGTCTTTCTCTCCGCCTTTTCGACATCACCAGCGATATCGGAATCCCGGTGTTCTTTGCGACCATCTCGCCGGCCCTGGAAGGCCTCGAGCACCATGGATTGCATTTCGACTTGTCGAGCGGAATGGGCTGTCATCCGTCGCCGGCGCGCGCCGCGATTCGCGCCGTCACCGAAGCGGCCCAGTCGCGGGTAACCAGCATCACCGGCGCGCGCGACGACTTCGACCCGAACCTTTACGCAACGCGGCTCACGCCGGACGTTTTGACGTACCTGCGGGCACGGCCAGCAAAGAAGAATCCGGCCGCTGCCGGGAATCCCGTGCCGACGAACCCAGCCGACAATCTCCATTCTCTATTGAGCTCACTGCAGGGAGCGGGCGTCGGCTCCGTGATCGTCGTCCCTCTCGCGGCGAGCGAGCCCGGGTTCGCGGTGGCGAAGGTGCTCGTCCCTGAGCTCGAGAACCCTCCTGGCGAACGCCGTCAGCACTACGGAAAACGAGCGCTTCGAGCGATGGCAGGTCTCCAATGAAAGTCTTGTTCGCAGGTCCGAGTCTTTTCGGCGTGGATTGGCAGGAGAGCGCTCCCGATGGAAGCGGGATCGTCCGCCGCGGTCCCGCATGCCACGGCGATATAACTCGGGCGGTCGTGGAGGGCGCCAGTGCGATCGGGCTCGTCGACGGGCGCTTTGGCGACGTCGCAGCCGTTTGGCACAAGGAGATCCTCTACGCGCTTGAACAAGGGGTGCATGTCTTTGGCGCCGCCAGCATGGGCGCCCTCAGGGCCGCGGAGTGCGCCGCTTTCGGCATGATCGGGATCGGCACGATCGTTGAGCGATATCGGTGCGGTGACTTGGTGGACGATGCCGCGGTCGCCCTCCTCCACGCGCCGGCGGAGCTG
Source organism: uncultured Alphaproteobacteria bacterium (assembly GCA_963846475.1). Taxonomy (GTDB): domain Bacteria; phylum Pseudomonadota; class Alphaproteobacteria; order Rhizobiales; family Afifellaceae; genus DASWJZ01. The sequence goes on from CAWJVZ010000004.1 coordinate 3,948,482, forward strand.
GACTACATGCCTCTCACCGAGGCGATGGTGAATGTTGAGGCTACCATCGATCATTTGCTGGAGAGCGGCGCAGTCCCTCACAACGTTGCAGCCCGCCTCGACGCAAGCGCGCGCAGCCTCTTCTACGGAGATCGAACTTACCTCCGGATTCTGGAGCATGCGGGACTCGCACACGGCAGGCATGGCAAGGAGCTTGCCGACCTGCTCGCGAAAAATCGCCTGGACGTCAAACAGAGCGACGCTCTGCTGCTTGTTCAAAAGCTCGCAAATCTTTGTTCTTTTGGACAACCAGCAGCATGTGGCTGGCAGATGGAGCCGACCTATACTTTTATTGCAGCCCTGAGGCAGGCGAGGAGCCTGTGCGCCGGGGCGGAGACGAACTAACAACCTCCTGAACGGAAATCAGGTCCATGGGGTTGATCCGGAGGCGATTGACCGGCCCGGTGCAAAGCCGCTTTCGCGAGCCGCCCCCTTCCCGACCCGCGCCTAGGCCGTTAACCATAAGCGCCGGGTTTCACACGGCTAAGATCCGCTCACATTCTCGATCCAATCTGCTTGAGACGTTTCGGGAATTCTTCGGAGATTCTTCGACACACCCGCCCCAAGCTCTGTGAACCAGTTTACAGACAACCCGATCAGGCCGGTTTAGCAGTCTTGCCCAGGCCTCCCTACCGCCAAGCGGCGCCACGGGAGACGGGGGAAGGGAAACCGCCATGACCTCGAACAGAATTTTGGCAAGAACCATCAGCGCAGCGCTCGTCTGCTTTGCTACGACAGGCGCTTCGATAGCTGCCGACGTGGTTCAGGGTAGCGGGCACAGCCTTCGCCTCGGCGCCTACGACGGCGTGCTCTTTTACACAGTCGAGGAAAGTGAATTCCGCGTTGTTGCGACTCTGGCTTCCGGCCCGGACGGGCCGCCGGTCCGGTTCATCTCAACGCTTGGACCTGGCCAGCGTATGGTCATTTCGGTGCCGCGGGCGGTCGGCCAAGCTCCGGTCGAGTTCCACATCGTGCGGAACGGCGATGTTTTGCTGGTCAACGACAAGCTCACCTCAGAGACGACGGCACTCGCCGACAAAGGACCGGTTGCGCAGTAAGAGTTCTTTGCCGCCTCGATCGGCGGTAGCCGACGGACCTGCGGGGATCGAGAACTCCGACCTGCGCGTTTCCATTCCGAGCTTGATGAAGCGCAGGGTCGATGCTGCGCGGCATGGGATTGGATGGCCGGAGGAAGCCTCGATGATTGGAAGCAACTCGATCCGGACGCGTTGGATCGCTTCACCGCTACGGGTCACCGCGATCGGCGCCGTATTTGCGGCCCTCTCGATCGGCACCGCAGCAGCGGACGAGACAGAATTCCTGCAGCGTTTCGTTGGTTCCTGGGCCGGCAGCGGCGCCGTGCAGCGCAAGGCCGAGGAGGGGCCGAAGCGCGTCACCTGCAAGGTCAAAGGCACCCCTGCGCAGAACGCGCTGCCGATAAGCGGCACCTGCCGCGCAGCCCTGGTGTTCACCCGCAAGATCGGCGTCGACGTGCGCGTCGATCCCGGGACGGGTCGCTACACGGGCACCTATACGGGCGCGAGCATCGGCCCGGCGCGCGTCTCGGGGCGGCGCAGCGGCGATGTGGTCACCTTGACCATCACCTGGCCGAAGCCGGTCAACGGCGACACGACTGCATCCATGGCGATCCGCAACGACGGCGCGGGCCGCATGAGCATCGTCGTCACCGACGAGATCGACGGTCAGAAGGTGAAGACGACCGAGGTGACCATGAGCAAAGGCGCGTAAAGCGGGTCTATCCCGCGCCGGAATCTGTCCTGCCCGGCGCCTGCTCGTAGGAGGTGAGCGCGGCGTAATGGCAAACAATCTCTTCGCCGGCGGCGATGTCGCGGAGCGCGAAATACTCGAAATTCCGCTCGCGGGAATAGTGAACGTTTGGCGTGTCGGAATGGTTCATGTACCAGCCGATCGACATGCGGTGGAAATCCAGCGGGCAGCACCAGCCGTCCGCCTGCCTGACGCAAAAGGTCTCGCAGGCCTCCTGAAGCAGCGCGTCGGCCGCAACCTCGGCGAAGCTGACAAAGCGCCAGTCGTCGTGGCCCCAGAGCGGCAGGAATTCGCCGGCCCTGAAGGGTTGCGTCGTGAACACGCCGATGCCCTGGATCGGCGAGGGTCTTAGGACGAGCATGGGGAAAATCGCCGCGGTGGGGAGCGCCCCATAGCGCCCGGGGCGAGCAAATGGAAGCGCGGAGGCCACGTTAGGCGCCGTATGCGTCCGCGTGATCGCTCGACTATGCGACGGGCACGAAGCGGTCGCCCTCCAGCTTGTCCAGCACGCCGGTGCGGATGGCGAAGCGGAAGCCGTGCAGCTCGAGTTCGGCCCGCCGCCACGGCCTCCGCGATCCACGGAAAGGTCGCGAGGTTGGCCAGCGACAGGCGCACGACCTCGGTTTCGCAATGGTCCAAAAGGTCGGCCGTCGGGATGTCCTGGGGGATTTGCCGCAGGACCGGCTCGGCGATCGCCATCCACGGCTCGACGAAATCCCTCGCCTCCTTAGGCGCGCCCTCGACCATCGCCTGGATGCCGCCGCACTGGCCGTGCCCGAGCACGACGATGCGGGCGACCTTCAGCACGCGCACGCCGTATTCCAGCGCGGCGCTGGTGCCGTGATAGCCGGAATCGGGCTGGAACGGCGGCACCAGGCCGGCCACGTTGCGCACCACGAAGAGCTCGCCGGGCCGCGCCCCGAACACGGTCTGCGGGTCGACGCGCGAGTCCGAGCAGGCGATCACCAGCGTCTCGGGCCGCTGCCCGCTCTGGGCGAGCGCCTCGTAGCGGGCGCGTTCGGCGGACCACACGTTCTGGCGGAAGCGCCGGTAGCCGTCGATGAGGCGGTCCATGATTCAGCCCGGCAAGGCGAAGAGGTCTGGGATGGCCGGCCAGGCCACGGCAGGATGGTTGCGAAGGTCCGCGAGGAGATCGTCGAGCAGCGCCCAGCTCGCCGGCTGATGGATCAGGTGGTGTGTCAGGATGCCGACGGGCTCCGCATCGCCGTCGAGGCGGCGCGCGAGCTCCGCGCCGAGCACGCCGTAGGCCTCCGCCCGCGCCATCGGCCCGCGCGTGCCTTTCCAGTCGAAAATGTCGAGATGCGTGTTGACCTGGTGCGGGTCGCCGGACCGGTTCGGCCCGTAGAGCGACAGGCCGGTCAGGCCGGCGCCGCGCCGCGCCGCATCGCCGGCCGCGCCGATGCGGTTCCACGGCGGCACCAGCACCGGCAAGAATGTTGCGAACAACGCTTGAAGACGCTCCCGGCCGGCCTGCAGCTCGCGCTGCATCTCGGGAAGCGGGCGATGGTCGCCGAACTCCGCCTTCTTCTCGCCCTCCGGGCTGTGCGTGAAATGTCCAAAACCGTGCTGCAGGACGGCGACCTGCTTCTCGCCGGCGAGGCGGGCGGCGAGATCTTGCGTGGCGCCTTTCGGAACCACCGCAAGGCCGAGCGGCAGATCGAAGCGGCGCGACCGTTCTAGCAGCTCCTCCAACTGCGGCGTCGCGTCCTCCGCATCGTCGTCGCGCCACCAGAATGCGATGGTTTGGGATCGCTCCGCCGCCCTCTCCAGCAGCTGCAGGACCGCCTCGCGCGCCGCGTCGCCATCGCTGTCGCGCGCGTGCCTCATGCGGCGGCCCGGCGGAGGCGGCTTTTCCCCAGCATGGCGGCGACGAGATCGAGGCCCGGCTCGGAGGAAAAATTCTCCCGCACGTTCCTGGCTCCGGCCTCGCCGATCCGCGCCCGCAGCCCGGCGTCGCCGACCAGCAGCTTCAACGCCTCTGCCAAGGCGGCGGTGTCGCGCTGCTCGACCAGCAAGCCGGTTTCGCCGTGCGTCACCAGCTCGGGAATGCCGGAAACGTTCGTCGACAGCACCGGCACGCCAAAAGCCTGCGCCTCCATCAGCACGTTCGGAAGACCGTCGCGGTCGCCCGACGCGGTAAGGCGGGAGGGCAGGACGAAGAGGTCGGCCCGCCGCAGCAGGTCGAAGATGAAGCCGCGGCTCTGTGCCCCATGCCAGGCGATGCGGCCGGCTATGCCGAGTTTTTGCGCCTGCGCTCTCAGGCGCTCCGCGAGTGGCCCGCCGCCGGCGTGCTCGAACCGCCAGCGCGGGTCCTGCCGGAGCGCGCCAAGCGCCGTGAGGAGATCGCCATACCCCTTCTTCTCCACCGCGCGTCCGACCGACACGATATTCACCGGATCGGCGGGTCCGGTCCGCCGCGCCGCCGGGGCGGGGAAGCGCGAGAAATCGAGGCCGTGATAGACCAGGTGCAGCGTGCCCGGCGCGGGGCTGAGCGAGCGGAGATATTCGAGGTTCGCCCGCGTGCAGGTGGCCCCCCATTCGGCGTCGCCGAGCTTTTCGCGAAGCTCCCATTCCGGGCTCGTCCAGATGTCCTTGGCATGGGCGGAGAAGGACCAGCCGAGCCCACGGATCAGCGCGGCATAGCGGGTCACCGATGCGGGCGTATGCAGGAAATGCGTGTGCAGCCAGTCGACGTCGGCGGGGAGCTCGCGGGCCAGCACGCAGGCCTGGCCGAAGCGGCGGCGGCGGTTCGCGCTGGGGTCGCGCAAAAAATCGGCCTGGAATGCCGCAAGGGCGCGGCTGAACCCGGGCTGCCGCTCGGCGAAGGCCCGGCCGGCGCGCACGCGTGGCGGATCGTCTTTCAGATATTCCGGCAAATAGAGGATTTTTGCCGCGATCTCCCGATGCAGGTCGTGGACCTTGCCGTCCGTGGGTTTTCGCAGCGACACGATGAGCTGCGCGATGCCGCGCTTCTCCAGGCCGAGGATTTCCTGGGCGATGAAGGTCTCGGAGAGGCGGGGATAGCCCTTCAATATGGTGGCGATCCGGTTCATGTTCTCCGCCTCCGAGAGGCCCGCCGCCGGACGGGCCGGCCCGCATTTGGAAGAATTCCTTGCTTTTCTCAAGCTTGCCTGCGCGCCCGCCTTTCGAAACCCTGCACCTCGATTTCGAAGCGGGGAATTTCGACGGCTGGAGCGTCAAGCGCCTTCTCGGCCCGCACTCGGCGGTGATCCAGTCCGACATCGTGCGCGTCGGCACCCGCGCCTGCCGGTTCACGCTGCTGCCCGGCGACTACATCTCGCAGGGCCACCGCGCCGAGCTTCGCGATCCCTTCAACGCGCATTGGGAACAGGAGGTCTGGTACGGCTTCAGCAGCTTTGTGCCGGCCGGGCACGAACCCTCGCCAGGCGTGGGGCTGGTGCTGGCGCAGTGGCACGACCAGGCCAAGCTCGGCGACCCCTCGGGCAAGCCGCCGATCGCCATCCGCTACCGCGACGGAAAACTGTTCGTGACCGGCGCCTGGTCGAAGGTGGCCTCGCCCGACCCCGAGATCCGTTACGAATTCGCCGGCGTAGAAAAATTTCCGCTCGGCCACTGGCACGATTTCGTCTTCCGGGTTTTCTGGTCGCGACGGGGAGCCTCCGAGATCGAGGCCTGGCTCGACCGGGCGCCGCTGATCGATTGGCGCGGCCCGCTTGGCTACGAGAACGAGGAGGAGGGGCCTTATTTCAAGTTCGGCGTCTATTGCTCGCCGCCCGACCGAAAACCGGTGATCGTCTGTCACGACAATTACAGCCGCGGCCATTCCTATGCCGACGTGGACCCGTCGGTGCTGCACCGGGCGAGAGGCTAGTGGCGGGAATCGCAATTGCGTGGCACAGCGGTGCGCTTGGCCGGTTCCTCACCCGCGGAGCGGGGGAGGGGGACCGCCGAAGGCGGTGGAGGGGGCGAATGCCGGGCGTGGCGCTTGTATCTGCCCCCTCCACCATGCTTTGCATGGTCCCCCTCCCCCGTCGCAAGCGACAGGGGAGGAACCATCAGTCCGGCTTCTGCAAAAGCGGGCACTAATGGCGGCGCTCCGCTGTGCGCTCGCCATCCTGCCGGCGGAGAACGGCGACCCGGAGCGGCTGCTGGCGTCGCTGGACCACGCCAAGCAGGCCGGCCTGGGCGACTTCGCCGACATCGTCCCGCTCCCGGGGCTTGGCAGGTACTATCGCGTATGGCTCGGCCCTGGCGCCCTCCTCTCCCCACGCGAAGTCGGGTGTTCCCGACTTCGCCATCACGATTGCCGAAGCGGGGAACACCCCGCTTCGGGCGGGAGAGGCCGAGTCGCGAAGCGACCGGGTGAGGGACGAGATCGTCGAGCCCGGCGCCAGAACCCTCACCCGGCTCCGCGCTGCGCGCGGACTCGGCCTCTCCCCACGGGGGAGAGGAGGTGCTGACTTCGCCGGCGTTAGCGCGGGCGCGTCGGGGAAGGAAAGTCGCGCCGTCTTGGCTGCGGCAGCAACCGCAGCGCGGGCGCAGCGTTTCGATTGGCTCCTGTCGGTGAGCGCCGCCGAGACGCTGTCGCCCGACATTTTTGCTAAGACCGCCCCGGCGCTGCGCATCCACGACGCCGTGTGGGGCGGCGCCGGCTCGGTTATTTCGGGCGCGGCCACCCCGTTGGAGCGGATCACCCGCCTTGCGGCCCAGGACCTGCCGACGTTTTTCCACGCCGCGCTCCGCTGGTGGATCGGCCCGTCGCATTTCGTCCGGCCGGAATCGGCGCTCCGGGCCTTGAACGCGGTCGCTTCACCAGCCTGGTACGCCGACTACATGGCAAACCTCTGGCGCGGCTGCCGTGCCTACAAGACCGCCCAGGCCGTGACCCTTTTCCACGGCGGCGTGCCGCCGGTCGCCGAGGCGGATCGCCGCCGCCTCGTCGAAATGCTGGAGCGCGAGCCGGTGTTCATGACCATCCGGCACGGCGGCGGCGCCGTCCTTCTCCCCTATACCGGCGTCAACCCCGTAATCGAGCGGGAGCAGGCGCGCGGGCTCTTCTTCGAGCACGAGGAGCTGCAATTCCTCGCCGGGCGCCTGCCGCCCGGGCTCCGCATCGTCGACGCCGGGGCGAACACGGGAAACCACACGCTGTTCTTCGCGGCGATAATGCAGGCCGAGACGGTCGTTCCCATCGAGCCGCATCCCCGCGCCGTCGCGGCCATTCGCGCCGCCGTCTCCGAAAACCGCTTGAACAATATCGATCTCTCCCGCCTCGGCTACGCCGTCGGCGCCGAATCGGGGCGACTTGAGCCCGTGCTGTCCGAGGGAGGCGGGCTTGGCGCGACGCGATTCGTTCCTCACCGCGACGGCGCCATTCCGCTCGCCCCACTCGATGATCTGGTCTCCGGTCCCGTCGATTTCCTCAAGATCGACGTCGAAGGCATGGAGATGGACGTGCTCGCCGGCGCGGCGGGGCTGATCGCCCGCTGCCGCCCCGCTCTCTTCATCGAAGTCCTGGATTCCGCGATTGCGGTTTTCCTCGCCTGGGCGGACGCTAATTCCTACCGCGTAGAAAAGCTCTTCCCCGACAAGACCCATTGCAATTACTTTCTGGTGCCAGCCGAGAAACCCCTGGAGGATCTCCGATGAGCGTCCGAGCCGCATGGACTAGCTTCGCTGCCGTCGTTCTGACGCTCGGCCTCGCCGCGGCGCAGGCGCAGGAGGCGCCGCACCCGTCCGAGACGGCCGCCGCACTTCCGGCGATGATCGAGCCACCCTTCTTCGAGGAAGCGGTCGCGGCAGGCGAGCTGCCGGCGGTCGCCGAGCGCATTCCGCAAAGGCCGGCCATCGCCGTTTTCGACGGGACCAGTGCCACGCCCGGCCGCTACGGCGGCATGCTGAAGGTGCTCGGCGGCAGCGCCAAGGACACGCGCACGCTGGTCGTCTGGGGCTATGCGCGCCTCGTCGGTTACGACACCGGCTACAATATCGTGCCGGATATCGTCGAGAGCTTCGAGGTCGAGGAGGGGCGGCGCTTCACCTTCCATCTCCGGCCGGGGCACCGCTGGTCGGACGGAAAACCCTTCACCTCGGAGAATTTCCGCTACTACTGGCAGGACGTGGCGAACGACGAAGAGATGTCGCGCTTCGGCCCGCCGCAGGAGCTCCTTGTCGACGGCGAGAAGCCGGTGGTCGAATTCCCCGACGCAACCACGGTCCGCTACACCTGGTCGAAGCCCAACCCCTATTTCCTGCCGGCCATGGCCGGCGCCCAGCCTTTGGAGATTTTTCGGCCATCGCACTACCTAAAACAGTTCCATGCCCGCTACGCCGGCCTGGAGGTCGTCGAGAAGATGGCCGAGGAGGAGGAGGAGCGGAACTGGGTGGCGCTCCACTACAGCAAGGACCGCTCCTACCGGAACGACAACCTCGATTACCCGACCTTGCAGCCCTGGGTCCTGAAGACCGATCCGCCCTCGGACCGCTTCCTCTTCGAGCGCAACCCGTATTTTCACCGCATCGATTCGGCAGGGCACCAGCTGCCCTATATCGACCAGGTCGCGCTCGCCATCGCCAGCGCCTCGCTCATCCCTGCAAAGGTCGCCGCCGGCGAGAGCGACCTGCAGGGCGCCTATCTCGGGTTCTCCAACTACACCTTCCTGAAGCAGGCGGAGAAACGCAGCAAATATCAGGTCCGGCGCTGGCTGGCGGCGAAGGGCGCGCGGATCGCGCTCTACCCGAATCTCAATGTCAACGACCCGGTCTGGCGCGAGCTCTTCCGCAATGCGGATTTCCGCCGCGCTTTGTCGATCGCCATCAACCGCGAGGACATCAACAACGCGATCTTCTACGGGCTCGCCGTTCCGAGCAACAATACGGTGCTGCCGGAATCGCCCCTCTACAAGGAGGAGTTCCGCACCAAATGGACGGAATACGATCCGGAACGGGCCAACAAGATCCTCGACGGCCTTGGCCTGACGGAGCGGAACGGGGCCGGCATGCGGCTCCTGCCCAACGGCGAGGTCATGCAGATCGTCGTGGAGACGGCCGGGGAGGACACGGAGCAGACCGACGTCCTCGAGCTCGTCCGCGACGACTGGGCGCGGATCGGCATAAAGCTTTTCGTCAAGCCGATGCAGCGCGAGGTCTTCTACAATCGGGTGAAGGCCGGCTCCACCCAGGTCGGGATTTGGTCCGGGCTGGAGAACGCCCTGCCGAAACCTTCCTTCAGCCCGGCTGAGCTGGCGCCGCTCAATCCCGAGCAGTTCCAGTGGCCGGCTTGGGGCTTGTGGGCGCAGACCAGCGGCCAGTCGGGCGAGGAGCCGGACACCCCCGAGGCCAAGCGCCTCCTGGCGCTGAAGGCGGAATGGGGCCGGACGACGGACGAGGCGCAGCGCACCGCGATCTGGGACGAGATGCTGTCGATCTGGGCCGACCAGGTCTTCACCATCGGCATCGTCACGGGCGTCGACCAGCTCGTCGTGGTCAGCAACCGGCTGAAGAACCTGCCCGAGCGTGGCGTCTACAACTTCGACCCCGGCGCCTTTTTCGGCATGTATCGCCCGGACACGTTCTGGCTCGGCGATGCGGAACAGCAGACCGCGGCGAAGGACACGCCCTGATGCTCGGCTTCCTCGTCCAGCGGCTCTTCATCATGGTGTGGACGCTGGTCGGGATCAGCGTCCTTGTCTTCATCATCATCCAGCTGCCGCCGGGCGACTACCTCACCACCTACATCGCCGAGCTCCAGGCCCAGGGGGAGGGCGTCGACGAGGAAAAGGTCCAGTTCCTGCGCGAGCAATACGGCCTCGACCGGCCGATGTGGCAGCAGTATCTCGTCTGGGCCACCGGGCTGCTGCGCGGCGACCTCGGCTATTCCTTCGAATACAACCAACCCGTCTCGGAAGTGATCGGCGATCGGCTGTTCCTGACGCTCATACTGAATTTTGTGACGGTGCTGTTCATCTACGTCGTGTCCTTCCCGATCGGGGTCTATTCGGCCACACACCAATACAGTGCGGCCGACCATTCGCTGTCGTTCCTTGGCTTCCTCGGGCTTGCCACGCCGAATTTCCTGCTCGCGCTGATCCTGCTCTATCTCGCCAATGTGTGGTTCGGCACGTCGGTCGGCGGGCTGATGGACCCGGAATACATCGACGAGTCCTGGAGCTGGGGCAAGGCGCTGTCGGTCCTGGAGCATCTGTGGATCCCGGTCGTCGTCATCGGCACGGCCGGGACGGCCGGCATGATCCGGCGGCTCCGCGCCAACCTTCTTGACGAGCTGCAGAAGCAATACGTGACGACGGCGCGGGCCAAGGGCGTGCCGGAGGGGCGGCTCCTGCGCCGCTATCCGCTCCGGATGGCGCTGAACCCCTTCATCTCCGACATCGGCAGCCTGCTGCCCCAGATCATCTCCGGTTCGGTCATCGTCTCGGCGGTCATGTCGCTGCCGACCACCGGGCCGATGCTTCTGTCGTCGCTCAGGAGCCAGGACATGTACCTGGCCGGCTCCTTCCTCATGTTCCTCGCCGTTCTGACGGTCGTCGGCATGCTCGTTTCCGACATCCTGCTTGCCGTGCTCGATCCGCGCATCCGGCTGACCGGAGGGACCTCGCGGTGAGTTTGCCCCTCGGCCACTACGTCTCCGACGAGACTTTCGATGCGGAGGCGACGGTCGCGCCGGGCTCGGCGCCCTCTGAAAAATACCTCAATGCCTCGCAGGGGCAGATCATCTGGTGGCGCTTCCAGCGCCACCGCATCGCCTATTTCGCGCTGTGGTTCCTCGCGCTGAGCTACGGCTCCATCCTGATCACCGAGTTTTTGGCGCCCTACGCGCTGCATAGCCGCCATACGGATTTCATCTTCGCCCCGCCGCAGCGCATCCACCTGCTACACGAGGGGAGCCTCGTCGGCCCGTTCGTCTATCCCTTTCAGTACCGGCTCGACATGGACACGCTGGAGCGGGTCTACACGCCCGACCGGACGAACCCACAGCCGATCCGCTTCTTCTGCTCCGGCGAGCCTTACGAGTTCTGGGGGCTGTTCGACGCCGATTTCCATCTGGTCTGCCCGCCCCGGGGCGGCACTTTGTTCCTGCTCGGCACCGACCGGCTCGGTCGGGACATGCTGTCGCGGCTCCTTTATGGCGGGCGCATCTCGCTCACCATCGGTCTGGTCGGCGTCACGCTGAGCTATCTGATCGGCATCACCATCGGCGGCATGGCCGGCTATTTCGGCGGCCTGTTCGATTCCATCGTCCAGCGCATCACCGAGGTGCTCCGCTCCATTCCAGAGCTGCCGCTGTGGATGGCGCTCTCCGCCGCGCTGCCGGTCACCTGGGACCCGCGCATCATCTATTTCGGCATTACCATCATCTTCGCGCTCCTCGATTGGCCGGGTATCGCCCGCGCCGTGCGCTCAAAGCTCTTTGCGCTCCGCGAGGAGGATTACGTCGCCGCCGCCGAGATGATGGGAGCAAAGCCGTCGCGCATCATCGGCCGCCACCTGGTGCCGAATTTCACCAGCCACCTGATCGCCTCGGCCTCGCTGTCGATCCCGTCCATGATCCTGGCGGAGACGGCGCTGAGTTTTTTGGGCCTCGGGCTCAGGCCGCCGATCACCAGCTGGGGCGTGCTCCTTTCGGAGGCGCAGAACATCGAGGCGGTCGCCCTCTATCCCTGGCTGCTCCTGCCGATGCTGCCGGTGATGGCGACGGTGCTCGCCTTCTCCTTCCTCGGCGACGGCCTGCGCGACGCCATCGACCCGCACGAATAGCCCGGCGTCCGGCGACGGTGCCTCGCCGGAATGGGGGCGAGCAAACCGCACGAGGATGGCCTGTTCTGATCGGTTCGACGCTTGCTCGTCATAGAGCATCGCATGTTCGGGCCGTGTTCGGCATCGAGCACTTTCGCGGAAACCCGAACCGCAGCCGGCCTCTAGGGGAACTCCTTCATCTTGAACATCGCGGCGCGGCGACGGCGTGCTGACGGCGCACTAAAGCGCCGCCTCCATCATGGTGCGGAGCACCGGCGTGACCTCCGGCTCGATGCCGAACCAGGCCTTCCAGGCCGGGCGGGCCTGGTGGATGAGCATGCCCAGGCCGCCGACCGTCGGGTTGCCGCGCCGGCGCGCCGCGGCCAGGAGCGGCGTCTCGCGCGGCACGTAGACGATGTCCGCGACGAGCGCGTGCGGCGGCAGAAGGCCGAGATCCAGGTCGAGCGGCTCCTGGCCGGCCATGCCCTGGCTCGTCGCGTTGACCAGCGTGGCGGCGCCCTCCAGCGCTGCGTGGCGGTCGCGCCATGGAACAGCCCGCACCGGAGCGCCGAACGCTTCGGCCAACTCCCGCGCCCGGTCGAAGCTGCGGTTCGCGACGCGGATTTCCTTGGCGCCCTGCTCCGCGAGGCTCCATACCACGGCGCGCGACCCGCCGCCGGCGCCGACGACGACCACCGGGCCGGCATCGGCGCGCCAACCCGGCCGCTCCTGCAGGATCGAAGCAAGGAAACCATAGCCGTCGGTGCTGGTGCCGAAGAGGGTCCCATCCGGTCGTGCCACGACGCAGTTGACGGCCCCGATCCGCCGCGCCGCCGGGTCGACCTCGTCCAGGGTGGCGAGCGCCGCCTCCTTGTGCGGAATGGTCAGGTTGCAGCCGGAGAATCCGAGGGGTGCCAGCGCCCGCAAGGCGCGAGGCAGATTTTCCGGAGGTATGGCCAGCGGCACATAGGCGCCGGCCAGCCCGTGCTCTGCGAACCAGTAATTGTGCAGCCTCGGCGAACGCGAATGCATGACGGGCCAGCCCATCACGCCGGCGAGGAGGAATTTCTCGGGCTTGCCATTCATCAGCTGTCGATCCTGGACGTGCTGTCTTCGAAAAAAATCCCGGAGGTGCTTGCTGCAAAGTGTGCCGACAGTCCCGATCTCACGCTTATGACATTCGGCTTGCGTGGCCTATGGAGTTTTACCGGAATCTGGATGCCGAAGTGCGGTCCTCCGGTAAGACCGGAGCCGCGTGGCCGCGGGTATTCCGCGCCTGTGGCGGACCTTCCGGGGCCATTCGAACCGTCGTCGGGCGGCTCTCCGGGTCGGGCGCGGAGCTGCTGTTTGCGTGAGCTCCGTCTCGAATGTTGAGATCAGGCTGAGCTCTTGATCGTCTCGATCACCTGCCGGGTACTGAGGCCGTAGCGGTCCTGCAGATTCGGCACCGATCCGCATTCGATGAACCGGTCGGGAAGGCCGATGCGCGTCAGCGGCCTTGCGACGCCCGCATCGAACAGCGCCTCGGCGACAAGGCTTGCCAGTCCTCCCGACGTGACGTGGTTCTCGGCCGTGACGAGCTTGTCCACCGAGACGGCGAAGTCGCAGACGGAACCGGCATCGAACGGTTTCAGCGTCGGGACATGCAGGACCGCCGCTTCGATCCCGTGCCGCGACAGCGCCTCGGCCGCCTCAAGGGAGCGCTGCGTCATGAAGCCGGTGGCCACAATCCCGATATCGGAGCCGCCGCGCAGGCGCTGCGCGCGGCCGATCTCGAACCGATAGGTCGCGGGGTCGAGCACGACTGGCACGCTGCCGCGCAGGAGCCGGACATAGACGGGGCCGGGATGGTCGGCGACTGCCCGCGTCACCTGCGCGATCTCCGTTGCGTCGCAAGGGTCGATGACGACAAGCCCCGGGATCAGCCGCATCAGCCCAAGATCCTCGATAGCCTGATGCGTGCCGCCATAGCCGGTTGTCAGGCCCGGCAGGCCGGCGAAGATCTTTACGTTCACGGAGCTGTGGGCGCAGGCGATGGCGATGAAATCGTAGGCGCGCCGCGTCGCGAAAACGCCGTAGGTGGTGGCATAGGCGATCCTGCCTGTCCGGGCGAGGCCGGCGGCGATGGCGATGAGGTTCTGCTCCGCCATGCCGACGTTGAAGAATTTTTCGGGAAACGCATCGCGGAAAGGCAGGATGTCGGTAAATTTGCCGAGGTCGGCCGTCAGCCCGACGATCTCCGGGCGAGACCGCGCCAGCTCGGCGAGCGCCTTGCCGAACGGCGCCTCGATGGCAGCAAGGGGCTGATCCGCCACCTCGTCCTGGCCCATCGCCAGCGTGCGGCCGGGCTCAGCCATGCGCCGGCCCGCGCTCCAGCTCGGCCGCAAGGGCGTCCCACTCGCCGGGGTCGACGCGAATGAAGTGAGCCTTCTCGCGGCCCTCCAGCGTGGCTATGCCCTTGCCCGGAAGGGTCCTCAGCACGATGGCCTTGGGCCGGCCCGAGACGGAGCGCGCCTGGTGCAGAGCAGAGACGATCGCGGCAATGTCGTTGCCGTCGATCTCCTGCGTGGCCCAGCCGAAAGCGCGCCATTTGTCGGCGATCGGCTCCATGTCGAGCACGACAGCGCCATCCGCCTGGATGCCGTTGCAGTCGATCAGCGCGACCAGGTTGTCGAGCCGGAAGCTCGCGCCGGCCATCGCGGCCTCCCAGGTCGAGCCCTCCTGCATCTCGCCGTCCGAAAGTTCGCAGAAGATTCGTGCCCGCGATTCGGAAAGCCTGAGGCCGAGCGCCATGCCGACCGCCTGCCCGAGACCCTGGCCGAGCGAGCCGCCTATGATCTCGACGCCCGGCGTCGTGTCGAGCGTGCTCATCTCCAGGCGACTGCCGTCGGCGCCGTAAGTTGCGAGCTCCTCGAGCGGAATGACGCCGCATTCCGCCAGCACCGCCCAAAGCGCGATCGAGTAGTGGCCGGTCGACAGAAGGAAACGGTCGCGGTCGGGCCAGGCGAGGTCCTGCGGGTTGTAGCGGAGCTCGTGGAAATAAAGGACGGCAAGCAGATCGGCGATGCCAAGGCCTTGCCCGACATAGCCCTGGCCTTGTCCACGTGCCATCCTAAGGATGTGGCGGCGGAGATTGGCGGCGCGGAGGCGGAGGGCGGAAAGATCCGGAGATTCCGCCAGACTGTTGTCTCGCATCGTCAACTCTTGTCGAGGCCGCCGGGCCAGCCTTTTACGCAGCGGGCTGCACTCTCCTCGGCGCCTTCGGAGACGATGTCCAGCGCTGCGACAACGCAGCCTCGGGCGGCAAGCTGCAGGGCAATTTCGCGTCCAAGCCCGTCGGCGGCTCCCGTAACGATCGCCACTCTGGGATTGGAATCCTGCACGATGGCGCGCGCCTTTCCTGGCTGATGGTATCGATGCCATGCGGCGCGTCAAGGACGGTGCAGGTGAATCAGGCGCTATCCCGATCGATAATAGAGAAGTCGACGGCAACGATCTTCTGATCGATGCGTCCGGTCTGCAGGCGATGCAGCAACTCGGTGACCGCGCGGCGCCCCATGTCGTAGCGCGGCACATGCACCGTGGTGAGCGCCGGAAAAAGCTCGGCGCCTAGATCGATGTTGCCATAGCCGGCGATGGCGAGCCGTTCCGGGATGCGCCAGCCGCGGCGGTGGCACTCCTGCACGGCGCCGATCGCGAGCGTGTCGCTGGAGAAGAAGATCACGTCGACCTCGGGGTCGCCGTCCATGATGGCGCCGAGTGCCTCGGCACCACCGCGCGGCGTGATGGGCACTTCGACCTCCAATCGCGGCTGGTCGGGGAGGCCGCGATCGGCGATTGCCTGCCGATAGCCAATGCAGCGCTGCTGCAGGCGGTCGTTGCCGTGGACCGGCGTGCTGACGAAGGCGATCTTGCGATAGCCCTTGTCCGCAAGATGCACAGTCATGGCATAGGCGGTGTCGAAGTTCGACACGCCCACTGCCATCTCGATCGGCTCTTTGCCGCGAATTTCGCTGATCTCGACGACGGCGCTGCCGCATTCGGCGAGCAGCCGCCGCGCCGTTTCCGATTGCACGAAGGCCTGCAGGATCAGGCCCGCCGGCTTCCAGCCGAGCAGCGCGCGGATCGCCTGCTCTTCCGCCTCGGCGGAAAAGTCCCCCTGCATCAGGAGGAGCTGATAGCCGCCTTCGCGGCAGGCATCCGACATCCCCTGCACTTGCTCGGCAATACCGGAGTTGATGAGCGGCGGCACGACGGTGCCAATGATGCGGCCGGCGCTGCGCATGCTGCCGGCCAGCTGATTCGGAATGAAACCTTCGCGATCGATCGCCTCCAGGATCTTGCGGCGCGTCTCTGGCGACACTTTGCCTGGGTCGCGGAGCGCGCGGGACACGGTGATCGGCGCGACGCCGATGCTGCGCGCAATCTCGCGCATGCCGAGGCGCCGGGACTTGTGCGGGGGCGGCGGTTTGAATGCTGTCTCGGTCATGCGGAGGAGGGCACCATGTGACGTTGCGGCACCACTCTATGCTTGAGACCGTCACCGAACTGCAAGTGCCGCGACGTAACTACCCTCCTGGGGGGGCTGCCCGGCGGGTCACGCCTCATGCTCGGTGCGAACCTTTTCGACGTGCGCGCGGAAGCGCGCGATTGCCGCTCGGCCGTCCAGTATGCCGAGCTCAGTGCGATAGGTGCGGCTCTCGCCGGGCTGCAGCACGATCAGCTCGCCGGCCGCCCTTACCGCCTCGCGGTCGAAGCCGTTCGTACAGGGCTCGATGCCGACCGCATACTGGCCCTCTGCCATCATCCGCCATTCGATGTAGCGGGGCATTGCTGCCTTGTGGTAGGCGACCGCAACGCCGGTGCCGTCGCCGAGCCGTGGATTGACGATGGCGACATGCACGCGGCCGTCGGAATCCGCCGCCAAATCGTGCTCGAAGGTCTGCTGCACCCAACCGGCCCGCGGTGCGATGAATCGAGACCAGCTTGCAGGATCGTCGAGATCCGCCTCGCCGAACAACAGCTTCGGCGGGCCGGCGAACGGGGCGATCAGCTCGGCGCCGTCGTCGACAAAGGGAAAGCCAATGTTGAGATGGTAGAGCAGCATGTGCTCGACCGGTACAAAACCGCGGTTCTCCACGACGTCCTCCATGAGGAAGCCGGAGCGGCCGAGGCATGCCCGGTAGGTGCGGGTGAGCACGAGGTTTTCGCCATAGGCCTGCGCCTGCGTCACCCGCCCCACCGCCTCGATGAGGCATTCATCGCCTTGCCAGCGCTCGCCGAAGGAGACGAGCTCGGCAGGAAGGAGCGCGGCGCGGTCGTGCACGCCATAGCGCTCGGTCGGGCGGGCGGGAAAACGGTAATGGCTGACGTCGGCCGTCTCCGGATTGCCGATGTGGACGAGCCCGCAGGTGTTGTTCAGGCCGCCAAGACCCGTCCTGAGCCAGCCGAATTCGGTCTGCTGTTCGAAGAACCAGGGCCCGGGCAGCAGCGTTGGCGGCATCCATGCCAGCGATGCGCCGCGATAGTCGCAACGGCCCACATCCATGCCGCGATCGACGGCGACCTCGAATACGAAGCCGGTTCCGGTGCGGAACTCCAGCAGGCGCACCCCGCGGGAGGGCCCGTTGTCGGAGGCGAGCAGCCGGACACCGCCGAATTGCGAAAGGTGACCGGCCCGGCGCTCCAGTTCGCCGCGGCTCCAGGTCCTGCCGAACAGCTCGACCATTCCGACCCCCTGAACACGACGTGAGAGTCACCGGTGTCCTCGCCAGTGTCAAATTCTCGCCGGGCCTCTCGGGGCGGGGCAGCGTGAGGGAAACGGCTCAGAGGCGCATTGACCGGGGCAGAAGGCTACCGGTAACATTCGGCCTAAGGGGCAGTGGAGCACGGGCCGCTCTCCAGAAATGGCGTGGCAGGGAGAATTTCATGTCGATGTTGATGGCCACCACGGCGGTCGCGGTCCTCTTAGGGCTGGCGGGGGCAGCATCGGCTCAGGAGCCGATGCAGATCGGCCTGGTGCAGATCGATCTCAGCAACCCCTTCCATCTCGGCGAGGCGGACGGCGCCAAGGAAGCGGCACGCCGCGCCGGCTTCGAGCTCGTCGTCACCTCCGGCGAGGGCGACGTGAACAAGCAGATCCAGGCGGTTGAGAATTTAATCAATCAGGGCGTCGATGCGATTTCCGTCAACTTCATCGACGCCAAGGCGTTCGCCCCCACGATGAAGAAAGCGGCCGGTGCCGGCATACCGATCGTTTGCCTACACTCCAAGATCGAAGGCTGCGCCGCGACGCTTGGTTTCGACGAGCGCTATACCGGCAAGATCGTCGGCGAATATGCGGCCGAGCTTCTCAAGCAGAAATACGGCGAGGTGAAGGGGCAGGTGGCCAATCTGCAGGGCCTGCTCGGGCAGGGCCTCAACACCGATCGATCCGGCGGCTTCACCGACGTGATGGCCCAGTACCCAGGCGTAAAGGTCGTTGCGCAGGAACCGACGAGCTGGGATCCTACCAAGGCGGTGGCGATCACCGAAAACTGGATGACCGCCTATCCGGATCTCGACCTGATCTACGGCAACTCAGACAGTCTCACCGTTCCGGCCGCCAAGGTCATCGAGCGCGCCGGCAGGAAAGACCGGATCATGCTCGTTTCCGTCGACGGGACTCTGGGGGGGCTGGAAGCGGTCCGCGACGGCGCGATGGAGAGCACGGTGCTGCTTGCGCCACAATATTCCGGCTTCTGGAAGGCCTATTTCCCTTATCTCGTCGCCTCCAAGAAGAACCAGGGCGACGAGTTTCTCATCCAAGGCGTGCTCGTCACCGGAGATAATGTCGATTCCGCAATGAAGCTTGCCGAGGACCAAGTCGGCAACATGCAGGAATTTCCGTTCGAGAAGCCGCTCGAGGAGATAGTCGAAACCTATCGATAACGGCTCCGCTCAACGCACATTGTCGAGCTACGGCCGGCCTCGCTCGGCTATTTTGATCTCTGGAATTATCGCAAAAAGCGTGGCTTGCTCGCGGTCGTGACGAGCCGATCCTCGAGCGCCGGATGATGGAAGCGCAGCCGCAACGGCCGGTGCTGGAGATTCGCCGAATCGCGAAACGGTTTCCCGGCGTGATCGCTTTGGACGGCGTGTCCTTCGATCTCCTCGCCGGCGAGATCCACGCGGTGGTGGGCCAGAACGGCGCCGGAAAGTCGACCATGATAAACGTGGTCTCCGGCATGCTCGCGCCGGATAGCGGCGAGATCCGCCTCGCCGGCGCGCCCGTCACGATCGACAGCACGCGGCGGGCGATCAAGCTCGGCATCGCCACAGTCTATCAGGAGCTCAGCCTGCTACCGAACCTGACGGTGGCGCAGAACATCGCACTCGGCCGCGAGCCGCGCCGCTTCCGGCTGCTCGACGTCGCCGCCATGCGGAGCATGAGCGACGCTGCGCTCGCCCGGCTTGGTCTGAACATCCCCGCCCACCGGCTTGTGGGAAGCCTCTCGCTGCCGGAGCGCCAGCTGGTGGAGATCGCCAAGGCGCTGGCGCACGACCCGAAGGTGCTCATCCTCGACGAGCCGACGGCGCCGCTCGGCAAGCGCGAGGCGAGGCACCTCTGCGACATCCTGCGCGGCCTCAAACGCGAGGGGATCGGCATCGTCTATGTTTCGCACCGTTTCGGCGAGATCATCGAGCTCTGCGACCGGGCAACGGTGCTTCGCAACGGGCGCGTGGTCGTAACGACCGAATTGAAGGGCTGGAACGAGACAGATCTGACCGAGGCGATGGTCGGGGGTCGCAACGAACTCTATCAGGCCGGCAGCGGGAGGACGCGTGGCTCTCTCCTGCTGGAGGCGAAGAACCTCGTCTGGCGGGACCGGGTCCGCGACGTGTCGCTGGCTGTTTCGGCCGGCGAGATCGTGGCTCTGACGGGGTTGCTGGGGGCCGGCCAGAACGAGATCGCCCGTATCCTCGGCGGCGACATCCGTGCCGAAAGCGGCTCGGTCGCCTTGCGCGGGCGTCACCTGGCGCTGCGCGCTCCGGCCGACGCGGCCGCGGCCGGATTGTGTTTGTTGACCGACGATCGCCAGCAGGAAGGAATTCTCGCCAACCTGCGGCTCCGTTCCAATATCGCCCTGCCGTCCCTCCCCCGCCGGAAGCGGGCTGGATTGTTCGTCAACGGCGCCGCCGAGCGCTCCGCCGTGACGGCTGCCATGGAAAATTTCGGCATCGTGGCCCGCTCCCCTGAAATGCCGATCCGCACGCTTTCCGGCGGCAACCAGCAGAAGGCGCTCATCGCCCGCTGGCATCTCGCCGACGCGGAGATTTTTGTGCTGATCGAGCCGACTCGCGGCGTCGACGTCGCAGCCCGCGCGGAGATCTACCGTCGCCTGGAGGCGCTGGCGCGCGCCGGCAAGGCACTGATCGTCGTATGCTCGGACATTCCGGAACTGCTGGCGCTCGCCGACCGCATCCTCGTGGTCCGCGACGGAAGGATCGCTGCGGAGACGGAGCCGGCGCGGACGAACGAGGAACGTCTCAATCTGCTTGTCCAGGGATCGCAATGAGCGTGTCCTGGCGCCTCCCCGCAGCGAGCGCGCGGCTTGGGGTAAGCCGCCGGCTTGCCCCGCTCCTTTCGGACAACGCGATGATCGTGGCGGCGGTCGTTCTTTTCGTCGCCTTCGCCGTGACCTCTCCGGTTTTCGGCACGCTCGGCAATGCGGAAAACATTGCGCGGCAGACGGCCTCGGTGCTGGTGCTCGGTCTCGGCATGGCGCTCGTCGTGCTCGTCGGCGGGATCGACCTTTCCGTCGGTTCGGTCGTGCTCGCCTCGGCAACGCTGGCCGGTATTCTAATCACCGAAGACTTTCACCCGCTGCTGGCGGTGCTCGGCGCAATCGGCGTCGGCGCGCTGGTCGGCAGCCTGAATGCCGTTCTGATCGAGGGCCTCCGCATCAGTCCGGTGATCGTGACGCTCGGCACGATGATCGTCATTCGTGGGCTCGGTCTCGTCCTTCTCGGGGAATACAATTCGTGGATCGACGTCAGCGCGCCGATCTTTAACGACCTTGCCATCCGGCGCGTGCTGGGCGTGCCGCTCGATGCGCTCCTCGCCTTCGCGCTCGCCGCCCTGACCTGGCTCGTGCTCCGCCGCACGCTATGGGGGCGCCGGCTCTACGCCGTCGGCGACAATCCTCAGGCCGCGCGCCTGTGCGGCGTTGCGGTCGTGCGGTATCGCGCGCTGGCGTATATTTCTTGCGGGGCGCTGGCCGGGTTGTGCGGCGTTTTCACCGCGGCGCGGACGGGAATCGTCAGCCCGTCGATCGGCCTGGGGCTGGAGTTTTTCGCCATCGCGGTGGTGGCGCTCGGGGCGGGCGGACTGCCCGCAGGACGGGTCCGGGCCGGTCACGCCGTCGTCGGCGCGCTGATTTTGACGATGGTTTTCAACTACATGACCATCCGCGGCGTGCCCGGCACCTGGCAGACCACGGCTACCGGATTCCTGCTCCTGGCGGCGATGGTGCTGGGCCGGATCGTCCAGGGGAGGGGCGAAGGCGAGGCAGCTGCCGTAGGGGAAGCGTACGAAGACGCGGCGATGACGCAGCCTGCCGCACGCGGTGCAGCGCTCGGTCGCTACGCGGTCGCACTCGGCACGTTGGCGCTCGCAGCCATTTTCGCCGTCGTCAACCCGCGCTTCGCCACGCTGCCCAACGTCATCGCGCTGGTCGAGCAGAACGCCGCCCTGGCGATCATCGCGGTGGGGGCGATGATCGGCATCGTGTCGCGGAGCATCGACATCTCGCCGGGCTCCGTCGTGGCGCTCGCGGCGGTGGCGGCGGCGCTCGCCTGGCAGGCGGGAGCGGACGCGCCGGTGGCGCTTTTCGCCGGCATCCTCGCCTGCCTGGCGGTCTATGCCTTCAATGGCCTGATCGTCGGCGGCCTCGGCCTCGACCCGCTGATCGTCACGCTCGCCGCGTGGATATGGGCGCGCGGCCTCGCCGTCTCGCTGACCGGCGCGGAGACGCTCGCCTTCGATCCGGGCTTCGTCGCCTTCATGAACGAACCCGTCCTCCTCGGCTTCACGCCGGCCGTGTGCCTGGTCGTCGCCGCCTTCGCGCTCGGCTGGCTGGTGCTGGCGCGGCTGCCGATCGGCATGCGGCTCTACGCGCTCGGCAGCGATCCGCGCATGCTTCGCCAGGCCGGCGTCGACGACCGCCGGACGCGCGTGGCGGTGCTCCTCATCATGGGCGTCTTCACCGCCGCCGGCATGGTGGTGATGCTCGGCCGGCTCGGGGCGGCGGCGCCCACCGCCGGCTTCGGGCTGGAGCTCGACGCCATCGTCGCGGTGGTGATCGGCGGCGCGTCGTTCCGCGGCGGCGAGGGGCGGCTCCGCGACACCGCCATCGGCGTCCTCTTCCTCGCCGTCCTGAACAACGGCCTGTCCGGCCTGCAGATGGGCGACGCCATGTTCTTCGTCATCAAGGGCAGCGTCATCCTGGCGGCGCTGGCGCTCCGTTCCGGCGCGCGCATGCTGCCGTCCTTTCAACCGAGGCTTTCATGAAGATCGCGCGGCTGGAGACTTTTCTCGCCAATGCCGGGCTGCGCAACTATCTCTTCGTGCGGCTGACCACCGACACCGGGCTCACCGGCATCGGCGAGGCGTCGCTGGAATGGCAGGAGCGGGCGGTCGAGGTGCTGCTCAACGAATGGGTGGCTTCGCGGATAATCGGCCGCGACCCGTTCGACATCGAGGCCGTGGTCGGCGGCATGATCCGCGACCAGTACCAGGGCGGCGCGACGATCATGACGGCGATCAGCGGCGCCGAGATCGCCATGTGGGACATCGTCGGCAAGGCCTGCGGACAGCCCGTCTACAAGCTCCTCGGCGGCCAGGCGCGGCCGTCGCTGCAGGCCTATGCCAATGGCTGGTACGGCGGCTGCCGCACGCCGCAGGATTTTGCCGCGCGAGCCCGCGCGGTGGCGGCGCGCGGCTATTCCGCGCTGAAATTCGACCCGTTCGGCACCGCCTGGAAAAACCTCGTGCCGCAAGCGGAAGCCGAGGCTCTCGCCATCATCGACGCCGTTGCCGGCGCCGTCGGCCCGGCCATCGGCCTCATCGTCGAATTCCACGGCAGGCTGGCAACGCCGGACGCCATCCGCTTCATCCATAAGCTCGGCGCCTACAACGTCCTGTTCTGCGAGGAGCCGGTCGCGCCGGAGAACGTCGAGCTGTTGCGCGAGGTCAAGGCGGCCACAAATTGCCGGATCGCAACGGGGGAGCGGCTCTACACCGTGGCGGATTTCTATCGCCTCGCCGCGCTGCGGGCCTGCGACATCGTGCAGATGGACGTCGCCCATTGCGGCGGGCTGTGGGTGGCCAAGAAGATCGCGGCGATCGCCGCGGCGCAGGACATGGGCGTCTCGCCGCATTGCTCCATCGGCCCGGTCGCCTTCGCGGCGGCGATCCATTTCGCCTATTCCACGCCGAACATGCTTTTGCAGGAGTCCTTTGCCGAGTTCGACGTCGACTGGCGGAGCGATCTTGTCGGCGGCTGGAACCCGCTGGCGAACGGCGCGCTGGCGCTGCCGCAGGGGCCCGGCCTCGGCATCGACATCGACGAGGCGGCGATCGCCGCCCATCCCTACAAGCCGCTGTCCTTTCCTTCGCTCTGGGACGGCGAATGGACCACCGACTTCACCGGCGCCGGCGAGTTCAGGGATCGGTAACGCGCCCGACTCGCCCGGGACCAAGGAGCCGTCGCCGCCCCGCCGGACTGTGGCGGGGCGCTCCGAAAGCCTCGATCACCAGTAGCGGTGCGGGCGGTGACAGACGCGCACCGGGTACCATTTCGGTCCGTAGTGCGAAAACCGGAAGACCCACTCCGTATGACACCGCGGCCGATAATGGCGCTTCCGGCGATCACGATCGTCATCGTCGTCGTCATCCCATTCGCGGTCATCGTCGCCGCCTCGTCTGCTGCGATCGTGGATCAGGTCGAAGTTGGCCTGCTCGACCGTGTTGCCGGCCATCAGCGGCGCTGCCGCCGCCGGGCCCGTTCCAATGGCGCTGGCCAGCATGGCTGCCGCGAGCGCGATACTGATAGATTGCATTGTCTCCTCCCGCATCTTTAAGCGCAAAGGAGAGCCCTCCAGCACTGAACGGCGACTGAATAGCGCGTTCAGATTCGGGCATGCAGGGCCCAGTAGTACGGAGAGGAGCTCCGCAAATCGTCCCGTATCCGGGGAGGCGTTGTGAAAGAAAGGAGCCGCTCTAACCTAAGTTAAAGCGGCCCAAGTCTAGGGAGGAAACGCCCCGAAGGGGGCAAGGCTGTAAGAGAATGGCCGCGCGATCGTTCCATCAGGCGCTCCTCGGAGCGCCTCCTTTTCGCACAGTCGGTTCATGATCTGTTGAAGTGGTGTGTGGGCGAGTTCAGACCGGTCCACCGCACGCAAACGATTCGCCGGGGCTTGCTGTGCAGAAGCGTGCTTCGATCCCGGGGACGAGATCGCCGATGTACAGAGTCAGAACGGAAAACTATTCAAAGAACGACCCGGAAAGGCGGTGGGCCCTTCCGGACCGGGTGTTCTTTGCATGCGGAGCCTGCCACGTTCTCGCATATGCTTTCCTGGAGCGGCATGGCTCACCGGAGATGAAAGCATTCTGGCTGAAACCGGATCCGGGTTTTTCGGGCAGCCATATATTCGTGGCGACCGACGCATGGGCCTTCGACTACCATGGCTATTCGGAACGAAGGCGGCTGTTGAACCATGCTCGCGATCGGGCGCGGCGATGGTGGCCGGGCTGGGGAGCCACTCTCATCGAGCTGCCGCCCGACGTTCTCATCTCCGAGACGCTGTCACGGACGTACGATGGGCTTTGGCTTCGCGAGCCCCGACAGTTTCTTCATGACGCAATGCCTCGCGCCCGCGCCTATCTCGACCGGTTCCCGCCCCCTGCCCAATAAGGCGGCCGTCGGACCGCCTGGTTTTCGCATGCTCCGTACCCCATGCAGCATGGCCCTCAGCCCCGAGTGAAGGAGGAAGGAGCCGCGGGGCGACGCGGCCTCCCAAAGGGTCGGGATCGTGCTAGGATGTTTGTGCTCCGGTTAGGAAGGATACCGTATGGCCAAGATTTGGCCGGTCTACGAGGGGAGAGAGCCGACTAGCGGCGGGCCCTGGGCCGAACTGCCCTTTTCGGACGCGATAAATCTGTTTGAGCTTCAACCGGCCGACTTCGTCTCTGATCCAGAGAAGACTCCCCGGTTCGGGGATAAGGACCGCGATCTTTGGTTCAAAGGGTTCAAGCACATCGTTGTCGAAGTCGACCGTGGCGAGGCTCGGCGGGAAGGATGGAAACCGGGATTTTATCGGTCAAAGGTCAAGCCGAGCGATGCGATCAGTCGACTCTTTCGGAATGTACTAGCCGACGAAATCGGCCCGGACAACATTGTGCGCGTCGATTACGAGCCCACGACGGATTCGGAGGGTAGAGGCGCTATGAAGGTCACGGTTGTAATCGCCCCAGGCGCCACTAAAAGGCTGGCCGAATCCGGCGTTGCTCTGAACGCGCTAGTGCGTCTGCAAGAGCAGATCGGGCATATCGCCCGTGATCGCACTCCGATAGTTCAGTACGCGACCGAGGCGGAACTAGGCTGAATCGACATTCAGGTGATCCACACTGTAACGGCAGCCAAGTGTAGGAAAGCCCTGAGGTTTTCCGGATTGCGGTCGTATCGGGTTGCGATGCGACGGAACTGTTTGAGCTTGTTGACGGTGCGCTCGATGAGGTTGCGCTGCTTGTAGAGGTGCGGATCGAAGGCGCGAGGGCGCATGCTGCAGGTTCGGGGTGGGATCACGGCTGCGGCTCCGACAGCCTCGACGGCATCGAGGAAGGTTCGGCTGTCGTAGCCTTTGTCGCCGATCACCCGAAGCGGGGAGAAGCCGGCAATCAGATTGTGAGCTTGTGTGACATCGCTGACTTGGCCGCCGGTCAAGATGAAGCGGACCGGCCTGCCGCGGCCATCGACGGCAAGATGGATCTTGGTGCTCAGCCCTCCTCGGGAGCGCCCCAGAGCCGGATTTTGAGCCCCCCTTTTCCAGTCGCGGCCTGCTGGTGCGCGCGGACAATGGTGGTGTCGATCATCAGGTAATCGTTCTCCCGATCTCTGGTGAGATCCTCGAAGATACGGTCCCAGACGCCCTTAGCCGCCCAGCGCGCGAAGCGCTTATGCACGCTCTTGAACTTACCGTAGCGCTCCGGCAGATCGGACCATCGGGCCCCCGAGCGCAGCACCCACAGCACGCCGTTGACGAAATTACGGTTGTCCGCAGCGGTCCGGCCTGGGTCGCTTGCCTTGCCGGGCAAGAACGGCTCGATTCGATGCCACTGTGCTTCCGACAGTTCGTATCGCTTGGCCATGGCCCGTGCTCCGAATCATCTGATCCGGAACACAAGGAATCACCGCCCCATCCTCTCGTGAATCCTGAATGTCGATACGCCCTAGCACAGGATGCCGGTCCTCAATCCTGACCACCTGCTGGACCAAGCAGATCAGTTGATAGGGCCGACCGGCGGTGGGGCTCCCCGACAGGCGGATCTCAGGCGCGCGGTCTCCAACGCCTATTATGCCTTGTTTCACGCGATCCTTACCGAGGCTGCTGATGACTTTGTGGGAAGAACTCATCGCAACAGCCCTCGATATGCTTTGCTATATCGGAGCATCGATCATCGTGCACTGAGAAAGCTCTGTGAAGACATTAAAAAGGAAAACCTTCCGACCAAGTATACAAACTTCGCACCTAGAGCAGGCTTCGGACCTGACCTGATTGCTGTAGCGTCGGCCGTTGTCGACCTACAGGAGAAGCGACACTCTGCGGACTACGATCCTCTTTTTCGGGTCGGCAGATTAGATGCAGTTCTAACCGTTTCCACCGCCAGGAGCGCTTTGGTGCGATTTAGAAGCGCTCATCGAGGTTCGCGGAAAGCATTTCTAGCTCTGCCTGTTTTCTCACCGCGTTCGTGAGGCAGTTTCCGGGGCGGCTGTAAACCTCAGAGCGGCGATCACCTCGCTGGAATGTGCCGCCGCCGCGACATCTTTGCCCCACCTCTGGTCCGGAAATGGCGAGGAAGCGTCGTGCGCGTGATCTGGGGCAGCGATGGGGCTGCGGATCACGCGCTGAACGGATCGACTCCCAGGATCAGGACGCAGCGGCGCCGACGCCGATGCGCTCGCCGTCATGGTCCTCGTCGTCGCCCCCGTGTTCATCACCATGATGATGACCGGCGTCGCTCGGCATCTTCAGCTGCCGCTCGATCCGGCGGCATCGTTTGTCGACGGCCGTGCAGACCCCTTCCAGAATCGGATGGTCGCCGGCATCCATCGCGGCGACCAGGCCGCGCGCCTCCCGGGCCCGTCCGGCGACGGCGGCACAGAGCTCCGCCACGCGCCGCACTGTCCGTGCCGGACTGAGGCCCACCTCGCGAGCCAGAATCTCCCAGTCGCGGCGATGAAGGTGGACGCCCTCCCTGCGGCCGGCGATCGCCTGCGGCAAGAGGGTGGTGATTCTGGGCCAGACAGCACCGCACATCAGGTCGTAGAGCGGAGCGAGCCTGGTGGAGCCGCCGGCGCCGATCATGATCGAGTAGTTCTTGGCATGAGCGTCGCTGTTGCAGACTAGGACGTTGAAGATCAGCGCGTCGAGGAGGCCGAGGCGCGCGCCTGGCGAGACATGCCTCGCAACGGCGTTGAAGATTTGCCGGAGTCCCGGCCCCCGGCGCCGCCCTTCCGCGTCGAATTCGTATTTGTCCTTCGGAAAAATCCCGAGCACCTGGCAAAAATCTTCCTGGTGAATTCGCCGGACTCCCCGGTCGGAGATCATCCGGTCGTAGCGCTCCACAAGGAGGTAAGTCCGCGCTCCCGCGCGCCCAGTCGTCACTTTTGCAACGTCGAGGCCGACAAGACCGGCGAGCGTCATGCAAAAGGCCTCGTTCTGGACGCTGCCGTTCAGCCGCTTGATGTCCGGCTTGAGGATGTGGGTAGAAGGCGTGCCGTTCAGCGGAATGGCCACCCGGCCGTCGATCAGCGCGACCGGGAGCTTGTCCTGCGCCCCGGCGAGCGACATGGACACGCCTTCCTCGCCGATCAGGAACGGCTTGCTGGGAAGCTCCTCGACGATCCGCTCGAGGTCGGCTTCTGTTTCAACGGGGCGAAACTGGTCCCGCTCTTGGCGAGGCTGGCCTATCGCCAACGCACCGGCGGTGTCGCGACCGATCTCGCGCAAAATGCCGAGGATGTCCTGTGGCGAGACGCCGATCTGCTGGCCGATTTCGGAGAGATGTGCTTCGGGAAGGAGATTGGCGAGCCAGGGCAGGATCGTCTCAGGTCCAACGTGCTCGGTCGACAACGGCATCGAGAGGGAAATCGGGAAGCTGCCACTTCGGCTGAGCCAATCGGGATGGTAGGCGAACTCAAGCCGATCGTCGACGTGCGCCACCGGCAGATTGTCGTAGTAGATATCCATGTGGCCTCAGAACCTCGGCAGGTCGGCCAATGGGTCGTCGTCCGATTTCTCGCCGCTCGGGGTCTGCGGCTGTAATTGGCTCCGGCTGAGATCGTCGAGGCGGAGTCCCACTTCGTACGCTGCGACCAGCGCTTTCTCCAATTGGCAGCTTGGCTTGCCGGCCTCCAGCTCGAGGATGAAGCGCTTGCCGAAGCCGCATCGGGCTGCCAGCTCGTCCTGCGTGAGGTTCAGGTGCTTGCGCCTCAGCCTGACGAGGTCGCCCAAGTCCTTTGCGGTCCTGATCATTCGCTTGTCATCCTGTCCCCGAACGGGAACTTCTGCCTTGCGAAACCATGTATGTTCCCGATCGGTAACTTTCAAGCTAAAACAATCCAGATCTTCCCGCTCGGGAACCTCGAGATCCGCCAAGCTCGGCGCCCGCTTGTCTTGAAACATCTGTTTACCGGCTCAGTGGGGCGGTGGGTGAGCCCCATCGGCACGCCCTGCGAACTTCCTGGCGGTCGGCATGCTGCTTAATGAAACCTGGCCAGTTAGGTCTCGACCAACAGGGCCCGTTCCTTGGCCTATCCCGCGCGCATCTGCGGCCCTGCTGGCGGGTTTCGCAAAGGGCTCGGCCATGCTATGGCACGCCAATGGGCGGAGGCCGATCCACTGGGTTGCTCCTCGCGCTGGCGGCAGCCCCGTGGGAAACCATCGGGATTGTGGCCGGCGTAATCGTGGCCGTGACGCTCATATTCTGCGTGTTCAAATTGGCGCGCGACAGGGGTATCCGCTGAACTAGCGGCTAACCCGCTGCAAACCGACCGGATCGGCGTGCTTGATTAGACGGCCGCGTTTGAGCAGGCCGGCCTCTACTCAGCCCGGCAGCCCCGCCTTCAACAGCCCCTCGCGGTAGTGCTCGCGGTCGGCATCCTGCTTGTAGTGCAGCGTGGCGAGGTAATTTTCGACCGAAAAGGCCGGCTCCTTGGCCATAACCTCGCGGGCATGCGCCGCCGCGGCGACGTTGTCGCCCATGTGCGCTCCGGACGCCGCCAAAAAGGCGTGGTGGGTGTGGTCGGGCGCATTGAGGCGGCTGAACGACTGGATCGCGTCGGCATAGGCGCGGGCCGTGAACTGGGCGCGGCCGAGATGGCTCCAAAAACGCTCGGGATGGTAGGGGTTCAGCCGCATCGCCTTGCGGATCCACTCGATGCCCTCCTCCGGCCGGCCCAGCCAGGTCAGCAGCTCGCCCTGCTGGACGACGATCAGGTCGTTGTTGGGATTGAGCTGCAGCGCCCGCTCCTGGTGATAGGTCGCCTTGTCGTGCTGGTCGAAATTGAGACTGAGCGCTGCCAGGATCCGATGCACGTCGGCGTCGTTGTCGTCGAGCCCCAGCGCAACCTGCAGCTCGTCGCTGATCTGCTGCACGGCGACCTTTTCGTCCTCGCACCATTTGTGCAGCCAGCTCTGGCCGATGACGCAGGCCTTCCAGGCATGGGCGTGGGCGTAGTTGGGATCGAGCTCGATGGCGCGATCGAGCATGCGGAGCGCCTCCGCGTTCGCCTCGCGGGCGGACCAATGGTGCAGCACCTTTCCGGTGAGCACGTATTCGTAGGCCGCCATGTTCTCGGTCCGCTTGCGCTTGGCGCGCTCCTGGCTCGCCGCCTCGACGCGGCCGCGCAAGGTCGCCACGATCGCTGCGGTTACCTCGTCCTGGATGGCAAAGATGTCGGCGAGCTGGCGGTCGTAGCGCTCCGCCCAGACATGCGTGTCGGTCTCCGCGTCGATGAGCTGGACGGTGACGCGGACGCGGTCGGCCGCCTTGCGGACGCTGCCTTCCACGACATAATCGACGCCGAACTCGCGCGCCACGTCCTGCACGTTCACCGGCTTGCCCTTGTGCACGAAGACGGAGTTGCGGGAGATGACGAGGAGGTCGCGGAAGCGCGACAGCTCGGTGATGATGTCCTCGGTCAGCCCGTCGGCAAAGAATTCCTGCTCGGCATCGCCGCTCATATTGCTGAACGGCAGCACGGCGATGGCGGGTTTGGCGGGGGCGACGCGCGGCGTGCCGGTCGCCGGGTCCGGCTCCAGCGCCTCGTCCTTGCCCAGCAGGACGCGGAAGGCGCGGATCGGCCGGCTGATGTTCTTGACGTTTTGTTCGCCAAGATCCTCGAAATCGACGTCGAGGCGGTCGCCGACCTGGTCGCGCACCGCCGCGGAGACCCAGATGCCGCCCGGCTCGGCAAGCGCCTCCAGGCGGGCGGCGACGTTCACGCCGTCGCCAAAGATGTCGTTCTCCTCGACGATGACGTCGCCGAGGTTGATGCCGATGCGGAACTGGATCGCAGCGGGCGGCTGAGACGTCCTGGTTGCGCCGCGCCATGCGGCGCTGGATCTCCGCAGCGCATTGGATGGCGCCGGTGACGCTCTGGAATTCCACCAGCATGCCGTCGCCGCTGGTCTTGATGATGCGGCCCTTGCCCTTCTCGATCGCCGGGTCGATCAGCTCCAGGCGGTGCGCGCGAAGGCGCGCCAGCGTGCCGGTCTCGTCCACCTCCATGAGGCGGCTGTAGCCGACCACGTCGGCGGCCATGATGGCCGCGAGCCTTCGTTCGACGCCGGCAGTTTCCATAACCCCTTCCTCGCCCGATCTTGCGCGAGTCTAGCAGCCGGGAGAGGCGACACACAAACCTGTCGAAATGAAGAAGGCGCCCCGAGCGGGGCGCCTTCCGTTCGTTCACGCAGCCGGGCGATCAGGTGCCGCTGCCGCTCCGCTTGCCGCGGCTGCCGGTCGTCTGCGAGACGTTGGTGCCGGTGCCGCCGCTGCTGCTCGCGGTGCCGCCGGACGTGCCGGTGGCGCTTGAGCCGCTCGCGCCGGTTGAGCCGCTGCCGGACGTGCCCGTCCTGCCGGACGTGCTCGCGCTGCCGGAACTGCCTCCGGTGGACCGGCCACCGCTCGAGCTGGTGCCGCTCGAGCCCGTGCCGCTCGATCCTGAGGCCCCAGTCGTGCTGCCGAAGCCGCTGCCGGATGAGGTGCCGGAGCCCTGGCCGACGCGCAGATTGTTCTGCACGTGCTGCACGCCGTGGACGCCCTCGGCGATGTCCTCGGCCCGCCGCTTGGCGTCGCGGCTATCGACCGTGCCGGACAGGGTCACTTCGCCTTCCGACACGCTCACCTCGACCTCCGACGCATCGACGAACCAATCGTCGGTGAGACGATCGGAAATGTCCTCGCGGATGCGGTCGTCGGAGCGCTTGTAGCCCTTCGGGCCGCGGCCGCGGCGATGCTCCCGGCCGCTCTCCTCGCCGCCGAACCAGCCCGACACCGTGTCGGCCGCGCGCTCCAGCCAGCCGCGTTCGCCCTCACGGCCGCCCCAGTCGCGGCCGCGGCCGTAATCGCCGCCGCGCGAAAAATCCTCGCCGGCATGGCCGGCGCCGAATGCGCCGCTGCTGCGATAATTGCCGCCGCGGCCGAAATCGTCGCCGCGCGACCAGTCCCAGCGTCCGTAGGAGCTGCCGCCGGTCGAGCGGCCGCTGCCGGTCCAGCCGCCGCCGGAGCTGCCGCCCCAGCCGGAGCTACCGCCGGAGCCGCGCGCGCCGGAATAGCCGCCACCGCCATAGGCGCGATCCCAGTCGCTGCCCTGGCCGTAGCCGCCGCCGCCACCGCCCCGAGAGCCGGAGCTACCCCAGTCGCCGCCGCCGCTCGGGGAGCCGTAGCCGCCCCCGCCGCGGCTGCCGCCGCGCTCGAGATCCTGGCCGCCGTAGCCGCCGGCGCCGCCGCCACGCGAGCTGCCGCCGAACTCGCCGCCGTGGCTGCCGCCGCCACGGCCGAACTCGCCGCCGTAGCTGCCGCCGCCGCGGCCGCCGCCGAACTCACCGCCGTAGCTGCCGCCGCCGCCGAAGCCGCCGCCGGAGCTAGTGCCCGAGCCGCCCGGCCCGCCTTCCCAGCCGCTGCCGCGGCCATAGCCGCCGCCACCGCCGCCGCGGTCCCATTCGCTGCCGCGGGGATAGTCGCCCGCATAGCCGCCGCGCGACCCTTCCGCGCCGCCGCCGCGATAGCCACCGCCGCCATAGCCGCCGCGGCCGAAATCCGATCCGCCTTCGTCGCGATAGCGGTCGTCGTCGCGGTCGTTCCGCCACCTGTCCTGGTTTGCCATTGGAGCTTCCTCTGTTGGGGTGTTTTCAGCGTGCGTCCGCTGTCGGAAGTTAACGGTCCGGCAGGAGGGCGGTTCCTCAAACCGTCGGCTTCTCGACGCAGGGCAGAAGCGTTGCGCCGGCCTGCAAATCTGCAGCGGGCGAAAGGCGTCTGGGGGCCGGTGGAAAGCCAGGCTTTGCTGCAAAAATTGATCGGCTGATAAAAAATTTGACCCGGCCGGAAAGCCGGTCCATGCTCGCCGGCGGGAAACCGCTAAAGCGGTGGTCACATCGACGTTTCGCCTGGGGAGAAATCCATGTCGGCTGCGGTAGGGGAGAGCGGCGGAGATATCCGCTCCGGGCTGCTCGCGCCTGAGGATTACCGCCGAAATTTTGGCGACCTGCACCCGCCGCTCTCCCAGCACGAAGCGTTGGTGGAGGCGGACCGCTGCTATTTCTGCTTCGACGCGCCCTGCATGCAGGCCTGCCCCACCCACATCGACATCCCGCTGTTCATCCGAAAGATCCAGGCGCACAACCCCGCCGGAGCGGGCGAGACCATCCTGGACGCCAACATCCTGGGCGGCATGTGCGCCCGCGTCTGCCCGGTGGAGACGCTTTGCGAGGAGGCCTGCGTCAGGAACCTCGCCGAGGACAAGCCGGTGAGGATCGGCATGCTGCAGCGCTACGCCACCGACGACGTGATGGAGCGCGGCGAGCACCCGTTCGAGCGCGCCGCGCCGACTGGCCGCCGCGTCGCGGTGATCGGCGCCGGGCCGGCGGGGCTCGCCTGCGCGCACCGGCTGGCGCTCCGCGGCCACGACGTCGTCATCTTCGACGCCAGGCGAAAGCCCGGCGGCCTCAACGAATACGGCATCGCTGCCTATAAGACGGTGGAAAATTTCGCCCAGCGCGAGGTGGATTTCATCCTCGCCATCGGCGGCATTCGGATCGAGACCGGCAAGGCGCTCGGCCGCGATTTCTCGCTCGCCGACCTCCGCCAGGACTTTGACGCCGTCTTTCTCGGGATGGGACTGGCCGGCGTGAACTCGCTCGGCGCGGAGGGCGAGAGCGCCCGCGGTGCCGTCGATGCGGTCGACTGGATCGCCGAGCTCCGCCAGGCCGAGGATCTTACGAAGATGCCGGTGGGGCGGCGCGTCGTCGTGATCGGCGGCGGCATGACGGCGGTCGACGCGGCCGTGCAGTCAAAGCTCCTCGGCGCCGAGGAGGTGACCATGGTCTATCGGCGCGGCGAGGCGGAGATGAAGGCGAGCCTGTGGGAGCAGGACCTCGCCAAGACGCGCGGCGTCCGCATCCTGCACTGGGCGATGCCGCGCCGGCTCGTCGCCGGCCCGGACGGTGCGGTAGTGGGCATCGAGCTGGAGCGCACGCGCCTGCAGGACGGCCGCCTCGCCGGCACCGGCGAGGTGTTCACGCTCCCCGCCGACATGGTGTTCAAGGCGATCGGCCAGACCTTTGTGGCGGGGCCGCTGAACGGCTCGGGCGCGGAGATCAGGCTGGAGGGCGGGCGCATCGCCGTCGACGCGGAGCGGCGCACCTCCATGCCCGGCGTGTGGGCGGGCGGCGATTGCGTGGCGGGCGGCGAGGATCTTACCGTCGCCGCAGCTCAGGACGGCAAGCTCGCGGCGGAATCGATTCACCGCGCCTTGGGCGGGTGATGGCGACAGGCATGCAGGCTTCAAAGCAGAGCGATGAATTCCTCGTCCGACAGCCCACTCTCCTCGACGATGCCGGCGAGCGTCCCCTTCGCCAAGGGTCGGTTCCCATGAACCGGGACGGATACGATCCTGGGCTCCACGCCGGGTTTCACCAAGATGTGGTGACTGCCTCGAACCCGTCTGATCTGAAATCCGGCGTTGCCAAGCGCCTTCACGACTGCTTTCCCGGACAGCACCGGGAAGCGCCGCTGCGACATTGCCTAGGCCGCGACGGTCAGCGTCTCCAGCCGGGTTTCGTTGTCGTCCGGTATTTCCAGACCCTCTTCGCGATAAACTTCCAATACCAGCTCAATCGCCTCACGGGCCATTGCCATCGCTTCTTCGTAGGTCTCGCCGTATGTTACGACGGGCGGCAGCGCTGGGACGCGGACAGTATAGCCGCCTTCGGGTTCAGGCAGCAGACGGATCGTGTAATTTCGCTGTTTCGCCATGCCTGCTTCCTTGCCCGGTCGCATCTTTCTGCTGGGAGCAGAATACCACCTCGGTTCCGCTCCAGTCCACGATCCATTGGAGAGCCGTAGACCATGGCCGATCTTCGCAGCGAATTCTGCGGCATCAAATCGCCCAACCCGTTCTGGCTGGCGTCGGCGCCGCCGACCGACAAGGAATACAACGTCGTGCGCGCCTTCCGCGAAGGCTGGGGCGGCGTCGTCTGGAAGACGCTCGGCGAGGATCCGGCCATCGTCAACGTCAACGGCCCGCGCTACGGCGCCATCCACGGGCCGGACCGCCGCCTCCTCGGCTTCAACAACATCGAGCTGATCACCGACCGCCCGCTTGAGGTGAACCTCCAGGAAATCAAGCGGGTGAAGCGCGACTGGCCGGACCGCGCGCTGGTCGTGTCGCTGATGGTACCCTGCGAAGAAGCCAACTGGGCGGCGATCGTCAAGCGCGTGGAGGAGACCGACGCCGACGGCATCGAGCTGAATTTCGGCTGCCCGCACGGGATGAGCGAGCGCGGCATGGGCTCCGCGGTCGGCCAGGTGCCGGAATACATCGAGATGGTGGCGCGCTGGTGCAAGCAGAACACCCGCATGCCGGTGATCGTAAAGCTGACGCCGAACATCACCAACATCCGCTATCCGGCGCGCGCAGCGCACAAGGGCGGCGCCGACGCGGTGTCGCTGATCAACACCATCAACTCCATCACGCGCATCGACCTCGACAGCTTTGCGCCCGATCCGACCATCGACGGAAAGGGCTCGCATGGGGGCTATTGCGGCCCCGCAGTGAAGCCGATCGCTCTTTCCATGGTGTCGGAGATCGCCCGCGATCCGGAGACGCACGGAATGCCGATCTCCGGCATCGGCGGCATCACCACCTGGCGCGACGCGGCGGAGTTCATGGCGCTCGGCTGCGGCAACGTGCAGGTCTGCACCGCGGCCATGGCCTATGGCTTCAAGATCGTCCGCGAGATGATCGATGGGCTGGAGCGCTGGATGGACGAGAAGGGCTATGCGCGGCTGTCGGATTTCGTCGGCCTTGCGGTGCCGAACGTCACCGACTGGCAGTACCTCAACCTCAATTACGTGACCAAGGCGCGCATAAACCAGGATCTTTGCATCAAGTGCGGCCGTTGCCACATCGCCTGCGAGGACACCTCGCACCAGGCGATCACCCACATTGTGGCGGGCAAGCGGCACTTCGAGGTGATCGACGCCGAATGCGTCGGCTGCAACCTCTGCGTCGAAGTCTGCCCGGTGGAGAACTGCATCACCATGGAGGCGCTGCCGCCGGGCATGACCGACCCGCGCACCGGCCGGGTCGTGGAGCCCTTCTACGCCAACTGGACGACGCACCCGAACAATCCGACGGCGCAGCACGTCGTGGTGCGCGAGCAGTTCACCACCGAGCCGCGGATCAGCGAGCCGGCGGAATAGCTCCCTCTTTAGAAGGGCTCCCGACGCGATGTCGGGCGAGCTGCCTGGTTCACGAGTGAGTTGTTGCCGGCATCCGGCAGGCTCATAATGGGAGGGAAGACGGCGCGGACACCGGCGATGAGCGAGGCGCTTCAGGATTACCGGATTACGATCGAGGCGTTTCGCGCCTTCATCGACGATCGACCCGATTGGGAAAAATGGGAGCTGATCGACGGAGAGATCGTCTTGAACCCCACGCCCAACAACCGGCATCAGATCGTCGTTAACAATCTGCTCTATGAGCTGGAGGCAATCCGTCGCCGTATTGCTCCTTCGTGGCAGAGCTTTCCCGGCATCGGCACGCGGCATCCAGATGACAATCACAACGAGCCAGAACCCGACGTAATCCTCGTGCCGAAGTCGTCGGAAATTTTCAATTGGACCTTCGACGCGTTGGCGGTTTTCGAAGTCCTGTCGCCCTACTCTTTACGCCGTGACATGGTGCACAAGCGTCGCTTTTATCAGCGGATCGCCAGCCTGACGCACTACGTCGTGCTCGCGCAGGATCGGGTCGAGGCGACTGTGTTCGCGCGCTCCAACGATTTCGTCGCACAGAAGCTGGCAGATGTTACGGCCCGGATCGACATCGCCGAGCTGGGCGTCGTTCTGCCGCTCGCTGATCTCTACCGCGACGTTCCGATCGACTGAGGGCACCGGCAATTAGGCCCGGGGGCGCAGCCCCTCGAAAAACACGGCTGCGACGGTCGCGCCGGCCGATTCCGCCGCATGCGCTTCGCCATTTTCGCCCAACACCGCCCTGACCTGCACGTCGAAATCCGCGTAGTGCTGCGTCACCGCCCAGATCATCATGATCAGGTGCCGCGGGTCCACCGGCGCGAGCTTCCCCTCGACGATCCAGCCCTCGATGACGGCCGCTTTCCTGTTGACCAGCTCCCTCATCGGCCCGCGCAAAAAATCGCCGATCGCCGGGGCGCCGTGCAGGATCTCGTTGGCGAAGAGCTTTGAGGCTTGCGGCCGAGTGCGCGACATTGCCAGCTTGGCGTCGATGTAGCGGCCGATTTCCGCCACGGGATCGCCGGCCGGGTCGAGCTCGGCGAGCGGTTGCAGCCATTCGCCGAGCGTATCCTCCAGCACGGCGACGTAGATTTGCTCCTTGCTCGGAAAATAATAGAGGAGGTTGGGCTTCGACATGCCGGCTTTTTCGGCGATCTGGTCGATCGTGGCGCCGCGAAAACCCCTGGCGGAGAAGATTTCCAGCGCGGCCTGCAGAATGGCCTTGCGGTTCTTCTTCTGGATGCGCGTGGCCGGCTGCGGCGCCGGCTCGATCATGTTCATCCGGGCCGTCCCATGCGCATCCGCCGTTTTCGCCTTGACCGGATTCCGTGGCGAACCTAGCGTCTATTTTGACCAATCAGTCAAGTTTGGCTTCCGCCGGAAAACCCGCTAGACGGACGGCGCCGCCGAGCTTGCGGCGGGGAGTGTCGGGCCATGCAGAAACCAGTCGCGGTCGCCACCAACAACCTCGAAGCGTTCTGGATGCCGTTCTCGGCCAACCGGCAGTTCAAGAAGGCGCCGCGCCTCCTCGTGCGCGCCGAGGGCATGCACTATTGGAGCCATGACGGCAGGCAGGTGATCGACGGCACGTCCGGCCTCTGGTGCGTCAATGCCGGCCACGCCCGGCCGCAGATCGCCGAGGCGGTGCACCGCCAGCTGATGGAGCTCGACTACGCGCCGGCCTTCCAGATGGGCCATCCGACCGTGTTCGAGCTGGCGGCGCGCCTCACGGCGATCACGCCGCAGGGCCTCGACCACGTCTTCTTCACCAATTCCGGCTCCGAATCCGTCGACACCGCGCTGAAGATCGCGCTCGCCTATCACCGGGTGAAGGGCGAGGGCAGCCGCATCCGCCTGATCGGCCGCGAGCGCGGCTATCACGGCGTCAATTTCGGCGGCATTTCGGTCGGCGGCATGGTCGGCAACCGAAAGCATTTCGGCGCGCATGCTCGCCGGCGTCGACCATATCCGCCACACCCACGATCCCGCCCGCAACGCCTTCTCGCGCGGCCAGCCCGAGCACGGCATGGAGTTCGCCGACGACCTGGAGCGGCTGGTGGCGCTGCACGACGCCTCGACGATCGCCTGCGTCATCGTCGAGCCGGTGGCCGGCTCCACCGGCGTGCTGGTGCCGCCGAAGGGCTACCTGGAGCGGCTCCGCGCCATCTGCGACAAGCACGGCATCCTGCTGATCTTCGACGAGGTGATCACCGGCTTCGGCCGTCTCGGCGCGCCGTTCGCCGCCGATTATTTCGGCGTCACGCCGGACATCATGACCACCGCCAAGGGCGTCACCAACGGCGTCGTCCCGATGGGCGCGGTGTTCGTCAAGTCGGACATCTACGAGACCTTCATGAACGGCCCGGAGCACCTGATCGAGTTCTTCCACGGCTACACCTATTCCGGCAACCCGGCCTCGTCGGCGGCGGCGCTCGCCACGCTGGAAATCTACCAGGACGAGGACCTGCTCACCCGCGGCGCCGAGCTGGCGCTCTACTGGGAGGATGCCCTGCACGGCCTGCGCGACCTGCCGCACGTCATCGACATCCGCAATCTCGGCCTGGTCGGCGCGATCGAGCTGGAGCCGATCGCCGGCGAGCCGGGCAAGCGCGGCTTCGCCGCCTTCCTCAAGGCTTACGAAGAGGGGCTGATGATCCGCACCACCGCCGACACCATCGCCATGTCGCCGCCGCTGATCGTCGCCAAGGAGCAGATCGACTTCATCGTCGAAAAACTCTCCGGCGTGCTGAAGGCCCTCGATTGAGCGCGGGAGGCACGACGATGGAACGCATCGCCAACGCCATCGGCGGCCAGGCGGAGCCGTCCGGCTCGGGCGCGTTTCGTGCCGGTCTTCAACCCCGCCACCGGCGAGCAGAGCGCCGAGCTCGGCCTGTCGAGCGCGGCGGAGGTGGACCGCGCCGTGCAGGCCGCCAAGGCGATCGCGCCGGAATGGGGCCGCACGCCGCCGTTGAAGCGCGCCCGCTACATGTTCCGCTTCAAGGAGCTTCTGGATGCGCGCGCCGCCGACATCGCCCGCGCCATCTCCAGCGAGCACGGCAAGACGCATTCCGATGCGCTCGGCGAGGTGGCCCGCGGCATCGAGGTGGTGGAGTTCGCCTGCGGCATCCCGCATCTCCTCAAGGGCGAGTTCTCGCGCAATGTCGGGCCGGAGATCGATTCCTACTCCGACCGCCAGCCGCTCGGCGTCGTCGCCGGCATCACGCCGTTCAATTTCCCGGCCATGGTGCCGCTGTGGATGTATCCGGTGGCGATCGCCTGCGGCAACACGTTCGTCCTCAAGCCGTCGGAGCGCGATCCCTCGGCGCCGATGCTCATCTACGAGCTGTTCAAGGAGGCGGGCTTTCCGGCCGGCGTGCTCAACGTCGTGCACGGCGACAAGGAGGCGGTCGACGCCATCCTCGACCATCCCGACATCAAGGCGGTGAGCTTCGTCGGCTCCACGCCGATCGCCCATTACGTCTATACGCGCGGCACCCAGGCCGGGAAGCGCGTCCAGGCGCTCGGCGGCGCCAAGAACCACATGATCGTCATGCCCGACGCCGACATCGACAAGGCGGCCGATGCGCTGATGGGGGCCGGCTACGGCTCGGCCGGCGAGCGCTGCATGGCGATCTCCGTCGCCGTGCCGGTCGGCGAGGAGACGGCGAACCGGCTGGTCGAGGAGCTGGCGCCGCGCGTGCGGGCGCTGAAGGTCGGCCCCGCCACCGACCCCGACGCGGAAATGGGCCCGCTCGTCACCCAGGCGCACATGCAAAAAGTCTTGGGCTACATCGACAAGGGCCTGCAGGAGGGCGCCGAGCTGGTCGTCGACGGCCGCGGCCTGAAACTGCAGGGCTACGAGAACGGCTTTTTCGTCGGCGGCTCGCTGTTCGATCGCGTCACGCCGGAGATGTCGATCTACCGCGAGGAGATTTTTGGGCCGGTCCTGTCGGTGGTGCGCTCGCCCACCTACGACCACGCCGTCGACCTCATCAACCGCCACGAATACGGCAACGGCACCGCCATCTTCACCCGCGACGGCGACGCCGCGCGCTCCTTCGCGGACCGGATCGAGGTCGGCATGGTCGGCATCAACGTGCCGATCCCGGTGCCGGTCGCCTACCATTCCTTCGGCGGCTGGAAGCGATCGCTGTTCGGCGACCATTCCATCTACGGCCCGGAAGGCGTGCGCTTCTATACCAGGCTGAAGACGGTGACGACACGCTGGCCGGCCGGCATCAAGGAAGGCGCGGTGTTCAATTTCCCGAGCATGCACTGAGATCCTCTGCGAGAGGGGCAGGGTGGCTGCGCGGCAGAATTCTGTGAGAACCCGGTTGGCCGGTTGTCAGCGCAGCCCCAGCCTTTGGCGAGCGGCATTCGCCAGAAATCCGGATCGGCTCCCGCCTTCGCGCTTGGCTGCGCGATCAATTGCTGCGACCAGACGCTCGTCCATAGTGACGTTGATGCGGATCGATCGCGACGGCGGATCGTAGGGCACGAGCGCAACGACATGTGGCTCGCTTAGCTCGAAAGCGAACTCAGGATCCGCCTTGATTGCGTCCAGGCTGCGCGGAATCGGCGGGGGCTCCCCGTCCTCGGCGGTTCCTTCCAGGTGGAAAGTCAGAGCCTCGGCGCCGTTTGCGAGCGTCTCGTCCAGCGTCGCCCCAGCCGATATGCATCCGGGGACATCAGGAAAGGAGATTCCGTAATTACCCGACTCGCCGTGGATCAGAGCTACGATGGATCCCGTCATGAGTTGCTTCTCCAGGTGATAAAACCTGCCGGCGTGTCGAGAGGCCGATTAGAGATCACTTCCACGGCCATCCGGCTTGCCTATAGATGGAGCGCAGCGTGCCGAGCTTGATATCCTTTACAGGATGCGGAACGGTGACTCGGCTGCCCTTGCTCGGATGCCGAAACTGATGGTGCGAGCCGCGCACGCTCACTCTTTCCCATCCCTCAGCTCGGAGCCGCGCGATGACGTCCTTGCTGCTCGCCATCCGGTGTCCGGCCTGCTATGCACATCTATGTGTATAGCGATGCGTGGTCAAGCCGCCACGATGAGGAAACGGCCTGAATGAACGCCCCCGCCTCAAACCTTCGCATCGACGGCGAGAGGCTGTGGGACAGCCTCATGGAGATGGCCAAGATCGGCCCGGGCGTGCGCGGCGGCAATAACAGGCAGACGCTGACCGACGACGACGCCGAGGGCCGCAAGCTCTTCCAGCGATGGTGCGAGAAGGCCGGGCTTTCCGTCTCCGTCGACCAGATGGGGACGATGTTCGCCCGCCGGCCCGGGACCGACGACAGCCTGCCGCCTGTCATGGTCGGCAGCCACCTCGACACGCAGCCGACCGGCGGAAAATTCGACGGCGTGCTGGGCGTGCTCGGCGGGCTGGAAATCATCCGAACGCTGAACGACCTCGGCATCCGCACAAAACACCCGATCGAGGTGGTGAACTGGACCAACGAGGAGGGCACCCGCTTCGCCCCGGCCATGTTGGCGTCCGGCGTCTTCGCAGGCGTGCACGAGCAGGACTGGGCGTATGCCCGCAGCGACGCGAAGGGCAAGACGTTTGGCGAGGAGCTGGAGCGGATCGGTTTCAGGGGCCCGCTGCCGGTCGGCGGCCGAAAGCTCCGCGCCTTCTTCGAGCTGCATATCGAGCAGGGGCCGATTCTGGAGAAGGAAGGCGTCGACATCGGCGTCGTCACCCACGGCCAGGGCCTGAACTGGCTGCAGGTGACGCTGACCGGCCGCGAGGCGCATACCGGCTCCACGCCGATGCCGATGCGGGTGAACGCCGGGCTCGGCGCCGCGCGCATCGTCAACCTCGTCAACGAAATCGCCTGGCGATTTCCGCCGCTCGCCGTCGGCGCTGTCGGCCACATGGACGTTTTCCCCAACAGCCGCAACATCATCCCCGGCCGCGTCGTCTTCACCGTCGATTTCCGCCATCCCGAGAAGGAGGTGATTTCGGCGATGGAAGAGGCGCTCCGGACGGAGGGGAAGGCCCTCGCCGAGGAGCTGAAGCTCGGCATGGAGATCGAGCAGGTCGGCGCCTTCGACCCCGTCAAATTCGACGAGGGCTGCGTCAAGGCGATTCGCGACGCGGCCGAGCGCCTCGGCTATTCGCACCGCAACATCGTATCGGGCGCCGGCCACGACGCCTGCTGGATCAACCGCGTGGCGCCGACCGCCATGGTCATGT
The DNA here is from genome assembly GCA_963846475.1 of uncultured Alphaproteobacteria bacterium. Classification (GTDB taxonomy): domain Bacteria; phylum Pseudomonadota; class Alphaproteobacteria; order Rhizobiales; family Afifellaceae; genus DASWJZ01. The sequence continues at coordinate 3,990,575 of CAWJVZ010000004.1, forward strand.
GCCCCTGCATCGACGGCCTCAGCCACAATGAGGACGAGGCGATTCTTCCGGAATGGTCGACGGCGGGGGCGAACGTGCTTTTCCATGCGGTTGTCGAGACCGCGGAGATCGTCGGCTGAACCTCGTCGCTGAGGCTTGGCGTCAGCCGAAACGCATTTCGATTGCGAGTTGATCGAAACCGGTCTTTACATTTCCGTTGCGGCAGGGCTTACTAGTACTGGGTGTGAGGACCTTGGAAGCTCGGTAAAGGGGCTATGGCGGCTTGCCGCGAGCTCACCGGCGCCGAGCTGACCGGCCTTGGGAGAGGCCGGACGGGACAAGTGAGGACGCAAAAAGCCACTCGGTTCAGCCGGCTGTGCGCAGCGGAGTTTGACAGCTAGGCGAGTGGCGCTCAATCGGGGGGGCGAGCATGGCCGGGACCGTTGACCTGACGACTTCGGGGACTTTTGGCGCTGTAGGCGACGGCCTGTTCATGACAGGCAACTTTCAGCTGGACACTTCCGGAGGCTTCGTTTCGGTCGTCCGGATGCAGGCGCCCGGGTCGGAGCACGGGTACAACACCGACGCCGTTCCTCAGTTCAACGAGAAGGACGCTCACACCACCTCCCTTCTGCTGTCGGACATTCCGATCGTCTACGGCAACGGCGAGGGCGGCACCGCCGAGGGCGTCGCCTACAGGGAGTTTGTGTTCAGGCTGAACGATCCCAACGGCACCAAGAGCACGATCTCTTTCGATGAGTTTCAGATCTGGCAGCAGGACGCGGGAAACCTGACGAACTTCACCCCGGACGCCGGGTTCGCCAGCACATCGAACGACGTTCTGATTTACGATCTCGACGCGGGCGGCAACGCCTGGGTGGCGCTGAACGACGATGTGCCGGAGGTCAACGGCTCAGGCGACGTGCGCGTCCTCATTCCCGATTCCATGTTCGTCCAGGACGCCTTGCATCGCTACGTCACGATTTATTCGGCCTTCGGCCTGCAGGGCGGGATCTGGTCTGCGGACGGCGGCGACGACGACTGGGGTGTGAACACCGTAAACGAGATCCCCAATTCAGATCTCAGCGTTCTGATGAACGCGACGGTCCCGGGCGGCACGGTCGACCAAGTCGGCGAAGTGATCACCTACAACATCACGCTTTCCAATATGGGTGCCGCGGCGCAGACGAACGTTGTCGTCACCGACTCGCTGGATACCGTTCTCACCCGCGGCCTGGACGCCATTGGCAACAACGACGCCGTCCTCGATGTCGGTGAGATGTGGACGTATACGGCGCAGTACACCGCCACGCAGCAGGACATCGACTCTGCGGTCGGCGGCGGCAGCCAAATCACCAATACCGTGACGGCCGACAGCGCCCAGACGATCCCCGACGTGGCGCACAGCACAGTCGCGGTGGAATATTCGCCGGCTATCACGCTGACGAAGACTGCGACCGTTGCGGACGGCGCCGCCGACGAGGCCGGCGACGTGATCAGCTTCGCGATCAGCGTGACCAACGAAAGCACTGTGACGCTGACGAACCCCGTGCTGACGGATTCGGCGTTCATCGCCACCCCTGTTCTGGACTTTTCCGCTCCGATCTTGGCGCCAGGCGTTCCACTTCTTACGCCGGTCTTCGAAGGCGATTACAACATCGGCGACGACAACAATAACGGTGTTGTCGATCTCACCGACCACAACGGCATTGAAGATCCCGGCGAGACCTTCGTCTACTTCAATGTTGGCGACGACAATCAAAACGGCACTGAGGATCCGGGCGAGACCTTCCAGTTCACCCAGTATAATGCCGGCGATACCAACCAGAACACCAACCAGGACGACGGCGAGACGTTTCAGTACTATAATGCGGGGGACGCAAACCACGACGGCGTGGAGAACAACGGCGAAGAGTTCCAATATACTCTCACCCCGGTTGTCCCGAGCCATGTCGACGCCGACAACGATGGCTTCAACGACGGGGATGTCAACGAAGACGGTAAGCTGAGCGTCGGCGAGACGTGGAACTATACCACGCCGAGCTACACGCTGACCCAGGCGGACATCGACAACCGCGACGCCAACGGCGTGCCGACGGTCCTGGCCGGCTTGTCGCACGACAACACGGCGTCGGTCGATACGGACCAGGACGCGTCCGCGAGCGACACGGAAGTGGTCGCGATCGTGCAGAATCCCGACCTGGCGATCGTCAAGACCGTCACTGCCATCAATGGCAACGCGGGGCAGCAGTCGGTTACGGCTGCGGGCCAGGTGATCGACTACGCCATCACCGTCGACAACACCGGCAATATGACCCTGACCGGCCTGCAGGTGACCGACACGCTCGATCCCACGGTCCAGGCAGTCGTCGCCGGCGACTACAACATCGGTGACGTCAATCAGGACGGCGAGCTCGACCTCGATGAGACCTGGACGTTCCAGGCCAGCTATGCGGTGACGCAGGACGACATCGACAACCGCGTCGCCGGCGTGCCGACCGTCATTGCCAGCTTGACGAAAAACAATACCGCCACTGCCGATACGGCCCAGACGGCTCCGGAGAGCGCCTCCGTCGCCGCGCCGGTGGTGCAGAATCCCGACCTGGCGATCGTCAAGACCGTCAGTGCGATCAATGGCAACGCGGGCCAGCAGACGGTTACGGCGGCGGGCCAGGCAATCGACTACGCCATCACCGTCCAAAATACCGGCAACATGACGCTGACCGGCCTGCAGGTGACCGACACGCTCGATCCCACGGTCGTCGCGGTAGTCGCCGGCGGCTTCAACGTCGGTGACGCCAGTCAGGACGGCGAGCTCGACGTCGGTGAAACCTGGAGCTTCGCGGCCAGCTACACGGTAACGCAGGACGACATCGACAACCGCGTCTCCGGCGTGCCGACGCTCAACGCCAGCTTGTCGAAGCAGAATACCGCCACCGCCGATACCGCCCAGACCCTTCCGGAGAACGCTTCCGCGTCCGTGCCGATCGCGCAGGCTCCGGCCGTGGCGGTCACCAAGACGGCTGACGTCACCACCGTCAATCCGGGCGGCGTCATCAACTATACGGTCCAGGTGGACAACACCGGCAACATGACGCTGACGGGCGTCGCGGTCAGCGATCCGCTGACGCCGCTTTCGCTCACCAGCGGCGACACCGATAATGACGGCGCTCTCGATGTGAACGAGACATGGGTCTACACGGGAAGCTACACGGCACAGGAAGCTGACTTCACCAGCAACGGCGGCGGCGACGGCGACATCGACAATACCGCCACCGTGACAACGGCGCAGGGCGCCGGCGGGAGCGCCAACGCGTCGGTCCTTTTGGACCTCAACGACGCGCCGGTGAACAGCGTGCCGGCCAACGGGTTCGCCACCGCCTTCTCCGACACCGACTTCGCCATTACCGGCATTTCGGTGGCCGATGTCGACGCCGGCACCGGCGCCATCCGCACCACCGTTTCTGCCGTGAACGGCGGTCTCACCTTCGACCTGTCCGGCGGCGCCGCAGTTGCCGCGGGGGTCAACGGGTCGAGTACGGTCACGCTGGAAGGCACCGTTGCGCAGGTGAACGCCGCGCTTTCCACGCTGGTCTACAACAGCGACGACGGCTTCACCGGCACGGAGACCATCTCCGTCACCACGAACGACCAGGGCAACACCGGCGCCGGGGGCCCGCTGAGCGACAGTGACAGCTTCAGCATCGGCGTGGTGCCGCAGGTCTGGTATATCGACAACACCCAGAACAATACGGCTCCTGGTAGCGGCACCAAGTTGGACCCGTTCACCTCGATCGAGGCGTTCAACGACGCCACCGAAACCGCCGATGGGCCGGGCCCGAACGACTACATCCTCGTTACCGGCGATTACGTCGGCGAAGGGCTGAACCTCGACGACGGCCAAAAGGTCTACGGTGCCGATCAGGTGCTGCAGTTCACCGATCCGGTGAGCGGCAACCCGGTCGTGGTCTCCAACGGCAGCGGCGATCGCCCGACCATCACGGTCACGGCGGGCGATCAGGGCGTCGACCTCGCCTCCGGCAACACGATCCACGGCCTCAATGTCGTCACCCAGGACAGCACCGCCACCGGCATCGACGACGGTTCCGGCGCCAATGACGTCGGCACCCTGGTGATCACCAATGTGTCGGTCACCGGCGCCGGCAAGGCGATCGACATCGACGGCGGCGGCACCCTGAACGTGGCGCTGGGCACCGTTAGCTCGAGCAGCTCGGCCTCCGAGGGCGTGGACCTGACCGGCGTGTCGGGCACGGTCACGGCGTCTTCCGGCGCCATCGCCGGCTCGGCGCTGACCGCGTTCAACGTCAGCGGCGGCTCGGTGAGCGTCACCTATGGCGGCAGCATTGCGAAGGACAGCGACGGCAACGCGATCACCGTCTCCAATCAGACGGGCGGAACGGTATCGTTCAACGGCACCGTCTCTTCCACGGGTGCGAGCGACGGCATAGGCCTGCAGAACAATTCCGGCGCGACGGTCAGCTTCACCAACACGCTGACGCTGGATACCAGCGCCAGCGGCACCGCCGCTTTCAGCGCCACCGGCGGCGGCAGCGTTAACGCCAGCGGCAGTGGCAGCACGATCAACTCAGGCGCCGGCACGGCCCTCAACGTCGTCAACACCACCATCGGCGCCAGCGATTTGACGTTCCAGAGCATCTCCGCGAATGGCGCGGCCAATGGAATCGTGCTGAACAACACCGGAACCAGCGGCGGACTGATCGTTACCGGCGACGGAGCTGACGCCGGCACGGCCCCGGATTCCCTGACCTCCGGCGGCACGATTCAGAACGCCACCGGCGACGGTATCGTGCTGACCAGTACGCAGGACGTCTATCTCGGCGGGATGACTATCACCAGCAACGATGGCAGCGGCATTCGCGGCACCAGTGTGAACGGCTTCGTGCTGGACACCGTCAGCATCACTGGCAACGGCAATCAGACCAGCCCCGACGAGTCCGGGGTTGAGCTGATCAATTTGTCGGGCACGACCGCCGGCGGATTGCATGCGACGGAGATCAGGAACTCGACCATCAGCAACTCGCACGAGGTCGAGGTTCAGATCACCAACAGCACAGGCACGCTGGCGGACTTCCGGATCGTCAACAGCACGCTGTCGAGCAACGGCGCGACCGGCGTGCACGGGAATCTTTTGAACTTCCTCGCCACCGGCACCGCCAACATGACCTTGACGGTGAGCGGCAGCACTTTCACCGGCAACACGGTGGCCGGCGCACTGACAGGCAACGCGATCTTCGCCGACGCATCCGGCGGAAGCATCAATGTCGATGTCGGCACGAGCACCTTCACGAACAACAATGTCGGCGTCGGCGTCTCAGCCGCCACCAGCGGCACGGCCACTTTCGACATTCACGACAACACTATCACCGGCACCCGGGCGAACGGCATCCACATATTCACCAATGCAAACGCGACCGGCCAGGTAACCGGAAAAATCCAGGACAACATAGTGGGTACCCAGGGAGTGGCCGGCTCCGGATCGGCGCTGGGTAGAGGCATTCAAGTCGCTCTGGAAGGCGCAGGCACGGCGACCCTCCTGATCGATGACAATACGGTGCAAAGCGTTGCCCAGTTTGAGGGGATCAGCGTCAATGACTCGGTCGTTGCAACCACAACCAACTTGACCGTCACGGACAACATCCTGAGGGATATTGCAGCAGACCGCGGGATCACCGTTCAAACCACCGTCGCCGGCGGCACGATGAATGCGAATATTTCCGGCAATTCGTTCATCAACGTGGCCGGCCTCCCCGGCGACCCGAACCAGGCGGCCCTGCGGGTTCGCGAGCAGACCGGCAGCGACGTCAATGTCGTCCAACTCGCCGCGACAGCGGCCGTCAATGCCAACGAGCTCGATGACGCCAATAACCTGCCCAATACCCGTGTTTCGATTAGCGGAACCCTCGATTATGGACAGCCGGCGCCGCCGACTCCGTTGCTCGCAGCATCGGGCGGGATCGAGGCGGCCGCGGTTCCTGCGTCCGTGTCTCACAATCTCGCTGCGGGGGAAGAGAACCTGACGCTGACCGGTAGCGGCGACGACAGCGTCAAGGGCAACGAGCTCGACAACGTGCTGACCGGCAATGCGGGCGACAACCGCTTGAACGGCGGCAATGGCGGCCATGATAGGCTGACCGGCGGCGACGGCGTGGACACCTTCGTCTTCGGCGACCTTGACGGCGTCGATCGGGTCACCGACTTCGAGAACGGCAGGGACCGGATCGACGTCAGCGCGGTCGATGGGGTCGCAAGCTTCGACGACCTGAATCTGGTGCAGACCGAGGGCGGCCTCTTCGTCGGCTACGGCACCGGCGGGATGCTCCTCGCGGGCGTCTCGGAATCCTCGCTCGACGCGAAGGATTTCGTCTTCCGGGACGAATTGCAGGCGAGCCAGGTCGTCGCCGACGATGGCGTGCTCTCCCAGGCCGAGCTTGACTTTATGGTCGCCGCCGCGATCTCCCGCTGGGAAGAGGCCGGCGCCTCCGCCGAGCAGATCGCCGCGCTCGAATCCGTCGATTTCACCATCGCGGATCTGTCCGGTGCGCAACTGGGGTCGTCCGAGGCGGGCCAGGTGGTGATCGATGCGGATGCTGCGGATTATGGCTGGTTCATCGATCGCACGCCCGACGACGATTTCGAGTTCGGCAACGCCCTGGCTCCGACCCAGCTGCAGACCGATCCCTACGGGGCTCCGGCCGGCGATCTGGACCTGCTCACTGCGGTGATGCACGAAATGGGGCACCAGCTCGGCTTGGGCGACCTCGACGCCGCTGCGGACAGCGGCGACCTGATGTTCAGCCAGCTCGTCACCGGCGAGCGGCGGCTGCCGGACGCCGACCTGATAGCGTAGCCGGCTGCGTAGCTGAACCGATAGCCGGCAGGCAGCGCCTGCCGGCTCTCTCCCTCGCCCGTTCCAGTCAGGCAATGCAGTGTGGGTCTTTCCACCCGCGCCGAGTGGGCCTTAAGCTCGCGCATTCAGCCGTAGGATGTTCAAATCGCCGTCGCGCCCGTGATAAGGTTTCGGGACGGAGGTTGCCCGTCCCGTCTGCAAGGCGAAGCGCCCCGGGACGGAGTTGTTTCAGGGGAAGCGCACTATGTCGAAACTGATTCGCGGCGGGACCGTCGTCACCGCCGATCTCACCTACCGGGCAGACGTCTTCATCCGGCACGAGAAGATCGTCGCGGTCGGCGAGAACCTGAGCGAGGCGGCCGATCACGAGATCGACGCCTCCGGCTGCTACGTCATGCCGGGCGGCATCGACCCGCACACGCATCTGGAAATGCCCTTCATGGGCACCACGGCGTTCGAGGATTTTTCCTCCGGCACGCGCGCAGCGATCTCCGGCGGCACCACGATGATCGTCGATTTCGTGCTGCCCAATCCCGGCCAGTCGCTGATCGAGGCGCTGCAGGACTGGCACCAGAAGGCCGGCAAGGCGGCGGGCGATTATTCCTTCCACATGGCGGTCACCTGGTGGGGCGAGCAGGTGTGGAAGGAGATGGCCGAGGTGGTGAACCGCGGCATCAACACCTTCAAGCACTTCATGGCCTACAAGGGCGCGCTGATGGTGAACGACGACGAGATGTACCAGTCGTTCCTGCGCTGCGCCGAGCTCGGTGCGCTGCCGCTGGTGCATGCCGAGAACGGCGACGTCGTCGCCCGCCTGCAGCAGAAGTATATGGAGGCCGGCACGACCGGGCCCGAAGGGCACGCTTTCTCGCGCCCGCCGGAGGTGGAGGGCGAGGCGACCAACCGCGCCATCATGATCGCCGACGCTGCCGGCGTGCCGCTCTACGTCGTGCACGTCTCCTGTGAGGCGGCGCACGAGGCGATCCGCCGCGCTCGCGCGCTGGGCAAGCGCGTCTACGGCGAGCCGCTGATCCAGCACCTGACGCTCGACCAGGGCGAGTATTTTAATCGCGACTGGGACTATGCGGCGCGCCGGGTGATGTCGCCGCCGTTCCGCGACAAGGTCAACCAGGATTCCTTGTGGGCCGGGCTCGCCTCCGGCTCGCTGCAGGTGGTCGCCACCGACCATTGCGCCTTCACCACCGAGCAGAAGCGCATGGGCGTCGGCAATTTCACCAGGATTCCGAACGGCACGGGCGGGCTGGAGGATCGTCTGCCGGTGCTGTGGACGAAGGGGGTGCGGACGGGACGGCTGACCATGAACGAGTTCGTGGCGGCGACCTCGTCGAATATCGCAAAGATTTTGAACATTTATCCGCGCAAGGGCGCCATCGCGGTGGGCAGCGACGCCGACCTGGTGATCTGGGATCCGGAGGCGACCAAGACGATCTCCGCCGACAAGCAGGCCTCGGCGATCGATTACAACGTCTTCGAGGGCTTTGAGGTGACCGGCCTGCCGCGCTACACCCTGTCGCGCGGCGAAATCGTCTTCCGCGAGGGCAATATCGAGGCGGAGGACGGCCGCGGCCGCTTCATCGAGCGCCCGGCCAATGCGGCGGTGAACCAGGCGCTCTCCTCGTGGAAGGCGCTGACCACGCCGCAGGCGGTGGAACGTCGCGCGGAGAACATGCCGGCCGGGGTGTAGGGCGGCTCGTGCCTTCCCTTGTGTGCGGTGCTGGACGCAATTAAAGAGAGTGCGAAAGATGCCTCGCCGCGCGACGAAACCTGACAACAAGTCTCAATCGAAGCTGTTCATAGAAAAAGCCCGAGAGATCGGTGCGGATGAAGAGCACTCGGCAGCCGATGAGTTGCTAGCTCGGCTTGCAAAGACTCCAAAGGACCAGCACGTGACCAAGAAAGCCACCGCCAAAAAGAGCGACGTATGATGGACAGTATACGAGCCCGAGTCGCTGGCGATGACGTCATTACCTCTGGCGTTCTTATTTCTCACGAAGAGCAGTCAGTAGAGATATTTCCGTTTAGCGACGATCCTAAATACAGAATGGAGGTTGAGATACAGTATAGGACAAAGACCCGAAAGAAAGAGGTCGTCGTCTATCCGACCGCAGATGGAGCGAAGGTGGTGTTTTTTGACTCCTTTGAAGACAGCATAGGCTTTGCCTCCAATCCGGTGAGCCTAGCGGAGGATGATGAGCACGAGTTTCTTCTGACACTAGCGGTATTACCGATCGGCAGCCTGAAGGAGCACGCGAACGTAATTCACTATACAATTATTCGAAAGATTAGAGCCTAATGGCTACGCCTCCGACCCGCCGTTCTAAGGCGTCACGCTCTAGCCCAGTGAGCGAGTCCGACCTTCGGCGCCAATCACAGGAGCTGGGATGGTTCGGAAAGATTTTTGGGTCGCGGCAACAAGCTGCGGTTATCTTTGCCGGCGTGATTGGTACGCTATGTGCTGCCGGACTAATCGGCGTTGGAATTTGGGCGCCAACCGGACCGGACAAGGCTGAGCTTCTGAAAAATCTGACCACGATCGTGATCGCCGCGTTCGCATTCCTTGGGGGGATCGTCGGAAGCACGGGCGGTAAGCCCGACTAGCCCGTGTGTTTGTCAACTATATAATTGGGAAAATAGTATCTCGCCCGGCTTGACGATCGCGACATTCTCCAGCCGCTCGCCCCACCAGGTGTGACCTGTACCGCTCAGCACGTAGATGGCCGTCTCGTGGTGCTCGTGCTTGTGCGCCTTCGCCCGCCCGCCGGGCGGAATCGTCAGAAGGTGCAGGCAGAGGCCGGTCGAGCCGACGGTCTCCTTGGCGATCCCCTCGAAATAATCAAAGCCCTGCTTGCCCGTGGTAGGTGCCGCCGGGGCGGACAATCCTGTATGTCGCTTGCGCCGGATCGGACATGATCTGCCTCCTGTCGCATTCGTGAAACGGATCCACTGCGCCACCATGGAGTGCGGCAACGTTTCCGTTCAGTCCCATACAACCCGCCGCAACTCCGTCCAGCCGATCCGCTAAGCTGGAGGCGAGGAGAGCGGTGCCGGATGAGCGAGCGGGGAACGAGGGTGCTGGAGCGAAGCGGCGACGGGACCATCGGGAGCACTGCCCCTGCGGCGGTGGCTGCCAGCCGACCAGAACCGAGCACCGTCATCGACATCCGCAATCTGTCGCTGATCTTCGACACCGGCGACGGCCCGGTCCAGGCGCTCGCCGACATCGACATGAACGTCGAGCGCGGCGAGTTCGTCTCGCTGATAGGCCCCTCCGGCTGCGGCAAGACCACGCTGCTTCGGGTCATTGCCGACCTGGAGCGCCCGACCGCCGGAAAAATCCTGGTCAACGGCGTGTCGCCGGAGGAGGCCCGCAAGACCCGCTGCTACGGCTACGTCTTCCAGTCCGCGGCGCTCTATCCCTGGCGGAATATCGCCCGCAACGTCGCCCTCCCGCTCGAGGTGATGGGCGTTCCCAGGGCGGAGCGGGCGGAGCGCGTGCGGAAGAACCTTGCGCTGGTCAACCTCACCGGCTTCGACAAAAAATTCCCCTGGCAGCTGTCGGGCGGCATGCAGCAGCGCGCCTCGATCGCTCGGGCGCTCTCCTTCGACCCCGACCTTCTGCTGATGGACGAGCCGTTCGGCGCGCTCGACGAAATCGTCCGCGACCATTTGAACGAGCAGCTGCTGAAACTCTGGGCGAAGACGCGGAAGACGGTGATCTTCGTCACCCATTCCATACCGGAGGCGGTGTTCCTGTCGACCCGCATCGTGGTGATGTCGCCGCGCCCCGGCCGCGTCCACGACGTCATCCCCTGCGACCTGCCGGGCGAGCGCAATCTCGACATCCGCGAGACGCCGGAATTCTTGGCCATCGCCGCCCGCGTCCGCCAGGGGCTGCGCGAGGGGCACTCCTATGAGGATTGAGGTGGCGAGGGTCAACACCCTCTCCCGTGGGGAGAGGGTGCCCGCGAAGCGGGCGGGCGAGGGCGTTCGGCGTTGGGGGGTTGGCGCCCGGACTGGATGTGCCGTAACCCCTCATCCGGCTGCTTCGCAGCCACCTTCTCCCTCTGGGAGAAGGGAAGCGTGCGTCGCCCGCTGTCGCCAATCCGGATGGCCCTGCGGAGTGCAGATGTCTGCATGACGACCGCCGGAGCCCAGATCGCCGAGCCGGGCGCGGCTCTCGGCTATGTGCCGCGGCCGGCTTGGTACCGCCGGCTCATGCAGGGGAGCGCCGCCCCGGTGCTCATCGTCTGCCTGGCCATCTTGGCCATCTGGTACGTTTCGGCGGTCCTGCTGAATATTCCCTTCGCGCGCGAGAAACTGGAGCGCGCCGGCCCCTACACGACGACCGGCCTCGTCGCGGCCGCCCTGAACGACGAGCGGCCGGTGCTGCCCTCGCCGCATCAGGTCGCCGAAGAAATCTACAAGACGACTTTTCTGGTGAAGCCGAGCTCGAAGCGGAGCCTCGTCTTCCACGGCTGGGTGACGCTCTCCTCGACGCTGCTCGGCTTCCTCATGGGCACGGCGCTCGGCATCGCGCTTGCCGTCGCGATCGTCCATTCGCGCACGCTCGACAAGAGCCTGATGCCGTGGATCATCGCCTCGCAGACGATCCCGATCCTTGCCATCGCGCCGATGGTGATCGTCGTCCTCAACGCCATCGGCCTGACCGGCCTCGTGCCGAAGGCGATCATCTCCACCTATCTGAGCTTCTTCCCGGTTGCAGTTGGCATGGTGAAGGGCCTGCGCTCGCCCGATCCGATCCACCTCGACCTCGCGCGCACCTACAACGCCAGTCGCGCCCAGATATTTTGGAAGCTGCGCTGGCCGTCCTCGGTGCCGTTCCTGTTTGCCTCCATGAAGGTGGCGATCGCCGCGAGCCTCGTCGGCGCCATTGTCGGCGAGCTGCCGACCGGCGCGGTCGCCGGCCTCGGCGCGCGGCTCCTGACCGGCTCCTATTACGGCCAGACGGTACAGATCTGGGCGGCGCTGATCGCCGCCGCGCTGATGGCCGGCGTGCTGGTCGGCATCGTCGGCCTCCTCAATCGCCTCGTGCTCCGTCGCATGGGCATGCCCGCATGAACCGGCCATCGCAGATCCTCTATCCGGCGGTCGCGGTGGCGCTGGTCGCCCTCGTGCTGCCGGTGTCGAAGACCGGGCCCGCGGTCATAGGATCGCCGCTGGCCATTGCTGCCGGCGCGCTGGCGCTGGCCGGCCTTGTCGCCATCTTGCGGCCGCGCTGGCAGCTGCTGCTCACCGCCGCGGCGTCGCATGGCGCGGCATTCCTTCTGCTCGCCGCACTGCCCAAGCTGGAAGGTGAGGCCGGCCTCGGCTTCTGGTGCCTTGTCGTCTCCGCCTGGCTGACCGCGTGGGCGTGCGCCCAGGCGCTCTCCTCGATCAAGCCGCGCGACCGCCTCGCCGAGCGGCTTCTCGGGATCGCCATCCCGCTCCTCTTCGGCATCTGGATCCTGATTCTCTGGGAGATCGCCGTGCGCGGCTTCGGCGTGCCGCGCGTGCTGTTGCCGCCGCCGAGCGCCATCTGGGACCGGCTGGTTTCTTCGCTGCCGATCCTTGCCGCCGATTTTCGCCAGACCTTCTTGAAGGCCGTGCTGATCGGCTATGCGATCGGCTGCCTCTCCGGGTTTCTTACCGCCATCCTGGTCGACCGGGTGCCGTTCCTCCGGCGCGGCCTCTTGCCGATCGGCAATCTGGTGAGCGCACTGCCGATCGTCGGCATCGCGCCGATCATGGTGATGTGGTTCGGCTTCGACTGGCCTTCCAAGGCGGCCGTCGTCGTCGTCATGACGTTCTTCCCGATGCTGGTGAACACGGTGGCCGGCCTCGCCGCCGCCGGCCGCCAGGAACGCGACCTCATGCGCACCTATGCAGCAGGCTACGGGCAGGCGCTCCTGAAGCTCCGGCTGCCGGCGGCGCTGCCTTTCGTCTTCAACGCACTGAAAATCAATTCTACACTCGCGCTGATTGGCGCGATCGTTGCAGAGTTCTTCGGCACGCCGATCGTCGGCATGGGCTTCCGCATTTCCACCGAGGTGGGGCGGATGAACATCGACATGGTTTGGGCGGAGATCGCCGTCGCTGCGCTGGCCGGGTCCGTCTTCTATGGCCTGGTCAGCATGGTGGAGCGCACATTGACGTTTTGGCACCCGTCCTATCGGACGTGAACGGGCTGCCCAACAGGGAGAATGGGAGAATGAAGAGACTGATCGCAGGATTGGGGCTGGCGCTGGCGCTGGCCGCCGGCCCGGGCGCCGCGGCGCAGGACAAGGACAAGGTCGTCCTGCAGCTGAAATGGGTCACCCAGGGCCAGTTCGCCGGCTACTACGTCGCCAAGGACAAGGGCTTCTACGACGAGGTCGGCCTCGACGTGGAGATCAAGCCGGGCGGACCGGACATCGCGCCCCCGCAGGTCATCGCCGGCGGCGGCGCCGACGTGATCATCGACTGGATGCCCGCCGCGCTGGCGTCGCGCGAGAAGGGCGTGCCGCTGGTCAACATCGCCCAGCCGTTCAAGAAATCCGGCATGATGCTGACCTGCCGCAAGGAGACCGGCATCACCGAGCCGGAGGATTTTAAGGGCAAGACGCTCGGCGTCTGGTTCTTCGGCAACGAATATCCGTTCCTCTCCTGGATGTCGAAGCTCGGCCTCTCCACCGAAGGCGGGCCGGACGGCGTCACCGTGGTGAAGCAGGGCTTTAACGTCGATCCGCTCATCCAGAAGCAGGCCGACTGCATCTCCACCATGACCTACAACGAATACTGGCAGGTCATCGACGCCGGCATTCCCGAGGACGAGCTGGTCGTCTTCAAATACGAGGACCAGGGCGTCGCCACCTTGGAGGACGGCCTCTACGTGCTGGAGGAGAACCTTCAGGATCCCGCCTTCGTCGACAAGATGGCGCGTTTCGTGAAGGCGTCGCAGAAGGGCTGGGACTATGCCCGCCAGAACCCGGAAGAGGCGGCACAGATCGTGCTGGAAAACGACGCGACCGGCGCCCAGACGGAAGAGCACCAGGTCCGCATGGTCGGCGAGATCGTAAAGCTCCTCGGCGATGAGGGCTCGATCGGCAAGCTCGACGAGGCCGACTACCAGCGCACCGTCGACACGCTGCTCGGCGGCGGCTCCGACCCGGTGATCACCAAGGCGCCGGAAGGCGCATTCAGCCATGCGGTGACCGACAAGGCGGCCTCGATGTAGAGCGGCCGCCTCGGGGCAGGAACTTTGGCGGGGGTTAAGGCCCCCGTTCTGCCTCTGCCCTTTTCAGCATAGCGTCGCGGTCGATCTCGGCGAGCGCGCCGTGCACGCCGATAACTTCGGCCGCGACGCGATGGCCTAGCCGCGCCGCCGCCAGCGGCGTCATGCCGGTAAGGCGCCCGGCGAGATACGCTCCGCCGAACGAATCCCCGGCGCCCGTCGTGTCGACGACGCGCTCCGGCTTGACGGGCGGGACCGTCTCCCGCCGGCCCGCCGCGACGACCACGCACGGCCCGGAGCCGTTCTTGACGACGATCTCCGCGGCGCCGGAGCGCGCGATGCGCTCCGCCGTCGCCTCGACGGAGCGGTCGCCGAACAGCATCGCCTCGTCGTCGAAGGTCGGCAGCACCACGTCCGCCGTCGCGTAGGCAGCTTCCATGACGGCGCGCGCCCGATCGCGGTCCGGCCACAGCGCGGTGCGAAAGTTCGGATCGAAGGCGATCCGCGCGCCTTGCCGCCGCTGCTCGGCCAGCGCCGCCAGGAGACGCTCGCGCGCTTTCGGCTCAAGAATGCCGAGGGTGATGCCGGAGAAATAAAGCAGGGCAGCGCCGGACACGGCCTGCTTCAGCCAGCCCGCATCGTCGGCGAGGAGTCGCGCGGCCGATTCGCCGCGCCAGTAGGTGAAGGTCCGCTCCGCGCCGTCCAGCGTAATGGCGTAAAGCCCGGGCCGCCGGCCCTCGACGCGGCGGACGCGATCCGTAGCGATGCCGGCGCGATCGATGAAACGGAGGATCCGCTGCGAAAAGGGGTCGTCGCCGAGGGCGGTGACATAGGCCACCGCGTTTTCCTCCGGCAGGATCTTTCGGGCGTACCAGGCCGCATTGAAGGTGTCGCCGGCGATGCCCATGTGCCAGAGGTCGTCCTTCCGGGCCGAGAGTTCGAGCATGCATTCGCCGATCGAGGCGAAGGACACGGGCTGCACGGGAGCTTCTCCGGCCGGACCGTTCTAATGGACCAGACCGTGTGGCAGCCGCAAGCCGCGGCTGGACGCTGAGGGGGGAGGCGGCCGCGAGGTGCGGCCAAGCGTTGACACTCCGCAGGCGAGGTCCTAAGGGCCCGCTTGGCCCAGGTGGCGGAATTGGTAGACGCGCACGGTTCAGGTCCGTGTGCCGCGAGGCGTGGAGGTTCGAGTCCTCTCCTGGGCACCATGTCAGCGTCGCTTCGACGCTGTTCACCTACCTGCATGAGCGGCGATCTTCGCTCGTCGCATTCGCCGTTCCCGGCGCTAAACGGGGCGCTCCTGCCGGCGTATGTGCAACCTGCGCCTGTTTAGAACATGCTGTCGGGCGGTGCTCTGTCGGCCCGCACCAAGCGCTTTTGGCCGGGCCGTTCGCCTGTTCGCCGAGCCACCTCGCAGCGAATCGGATTCGCATTCTACTCCGAGCCCGACGTTCCGGATGGGCGGAGCTTGCCCTACCCCCGCTTGGTCCCTGAGTTGCCGCAGGCTCGCAACGGGCCTTCAGGGGCCTGTTTTGTTGCAGACCTGCAACAGGAAGTTTGTAAAGATTGTGGAGGGCGCGAGAAGACATTGCGCTGTAAGGGCGGCGGGGTAGTGTCGTCGCAGGCGGCCAGCTGTTCGAGCGGGCAGCACCAGGGGCGGGGGCTCTTGAAGTCGAAGATGGACATCCCCGGCTCAGCAACATGGACTGGAGGTTTCCTATGAATTTAAAGAGCCTTCTCTTCGGCTCCGCGGCGGTTCTGGCCGCTGGGACCGGGGCGCAGGCCGCCGATCTTCCGGTGGCTGAACCGGTGGAATATGTGCGGATCTGCGACGCCTTCGGCACGGGCTTCTACTACATCCCGGGCACCGACACCTGCCTGCGCGTCAGCGGCCGGGTGCGCGTCGAAGCGCATTACGTCGACGAGTGGGGCAACGGCGACGACGATGACGACGATGACGACGATGACGATGGCGACTTCTTCGGCATCGACCAGGACACCAACAACTACACGACGCGGGCCCGCGGCAACATGCGGCTGGATGCGCGCACGCAGACCGATCTCGGTCTGATCCGCGCCTTCGCCGAGTTCCAGGTGACCGTCGGCCCGGGCGGCCTGGACAGCAACGCCACCAATTACGACGGCGCCGCCGTCGACCTTTCGGCGGCGTTCATCCAGATCTCCAACGATGCCGGCACGTTCACGGCCGGCCATACCGGGTCGTTCTTCGACTTCTTCGGCTCGCTGGGCTTTGGCACCCGCATCAACATCGACGACAACACGACCGAGCAGACGCTGTTCGCCTACACCTTCGGCGGCGGCAACGGCTTCGGGGCGACGCTGTCGTTGGAAGATCCGGCGTCGAGCGGCCGCCGGCTGAACGGCTTCGAGGAAGACTACGAGGGCCAGGAATGGCCGGATCTGGTCGGCAATTTCCGCGTCGACCAGGGCTGGGGCTCCGCCCAGGTGATGGGCGTTCTGCACCACATCCACGACAAGGAAGACGTGGATCCGGGCGAAGGGCCTGACGACGACGACCATCTCGGCTGGGCACTCGGTGCTGGCGCCAGCTTCAAGGTGGCCGGGCTGGAATTCAGCGCACAGGGCGGCTATGCCGACGGCGCGCTGGGCTACATCACCACCGATCCGGGCGGCGTCGGCGACCTCAACGCCGACGACGACGATGACGACGACGACGACTCGGAGACGAACACGGCATGGAACATCCGCGCCGGCGTGTCGGCCGCGTTCACGCCGACCCTGACGGGCCAGGTCGACGCGTCGTACACGGATGTCGACGCCGGTGACGACGACGATGACGATGACGACGACGGCGGCTACGAGTTCTGGGGCGCCAAGGCGACGCTGATCTGGTCGCCGGTCTCCGGCCTGATCATGGGTCCTGAAGTCGCCTACAATCACATCGATTGCGATACCGAGTCCTGCACGGGCGAGGACAACGACGAGGACGAGCTCGAAGACGATGTCTGGGGCGTCATGTGGCGCATCCAGCGCGACTTCTGATCCGCTGAACTTCACCATTGCGAAGGGCCCGGCTCCGCCGGGCCCTTCGTTTTTAGCCTCGCAGGGCGCGAGACCTGCGGCATCCCGGCCCTGTTTCACTATGCGCGGTGCCGAAGCACTCCGGGCGGATTTGCGCCTGCTGCTTGCGGCCGATCGGGCCAGCTGTTAGCACGCGCCGCATTAGGGGGTCCGGCGGGCTTGGAGTTGCAACTGACCACGATACGCCTCCATGCGGGCGACCTGCCCGACCTTTCCGCCTATCGCGACAGCGTCGCGGTCGATACCGAGGCGATGGGGCTGAAGCCGCATCGCGACCGGCTTTGCGTGGTCCAGCTCTCGCCCGGCGACGGCACGGTGGATGTGGTGCGCATCGCACCGGGGCAGACGAGCGCGCCCAATCTGGCCAAGCTGTTCACCGACCCGGCAGTGACGAAGATCTTCCACTATGCGCGCTTCGACGTAGCGCTGCTCCGACACGCGCTCGGCATCGAAGTTGCGCCGGTCTGGTGCACCAAGATCGCCTCGCGTCTCGTGCGCACCTATACCGACCGGCATGGATTGAAGGACCTGGCGCGCGAGGTGCTCGGCTTTGAGCTGTCGAAGCAGCAGCAGAGCTCCGACTGGGGCGCGCCGGAATTGTCGGAGGCGCAGATCGAATATGCCGCCTCCGATGTCCTGCACCTGCACGCCATGAGACAGGCGTTGGAGGAGCGGCTGCGGCGCGAAGGGCGGCTCGCTTTGGCCGAGGCGTGCTTCCGCTTCCTGCCCGTCCGCGCCGAGCTCGACCTGCTCGGCTGGGACGACGAGGACATCTTCGCCCATTCCTGAGCGCCGGCTTGCCCGCCGCGGGGAAATCGGCCCATTGTGCCGGCTCAAGAGCGCGCTCACGGTCCCGATATGGCTCTTTCCGCATCCTGGCAGACACCCGGGCTTCCGGCCGGCCTCGCCGACCGCCATGAGCGCCAGCGCGCTTTCCTGGCGGCGCGCCGCCACAGCCGGCTCGTCCGCCGGCTCCGCTTGCTGCTGCCGGTTTCCGGCGCGCTCGTCATCCTGGCCCTCGTCGTGGCGACCCGCTTCGCGCTTCCCGAGAATCTGGACCTCTCAGTCGCACGTCTCAGCGTGACGCGGAATTCCATCATCATGGACAGACCGCACATCACCGGCTTCGACGCCGATAAACGCGAATATTCCGTCACTGCCGATCGCGCCATCCAGGCGCTCGCCAATCCCAATGCGGTGCGGCTGGAAGAGATCGCCGCCAGAATAACGGTCGACGGCCAGGGAACCGCCGACATCAGCGCCGAATCCGGTGACTACGACAACAAGGAGAGCACGCTGAAGCTCCATGGGGACATTGCCGTCGCTACCTCGGACGGCTATTCGCTGCGGATGAACGACGCCGATATCGACCTCCGCGACGGTACGATGAGCTCCGCCAACCCGGTGACGGTGAGCTACCAGGACTCCACCACCACCGGCGGGTCGATTTCCGTCAGCGGCGGCGGCCAGGTCCTCGTGCTGGGTGGAGGCGTTCGCACCACCTTGATGCCGCCTAAGAGCGCGCCTGCTCCGGCGTCCGCGCAGCCCACCGCGGAGTAGCAGCCGATGAGCAAGATTCTTCGGGGCGCTGATCGCGCTCGCCATCCTGGCGCTCCTGCCGCGGGCCGCGCAGGCTCAGGATTTCGGCGCCGCTTTCGCCGGCTTCGATACCGGCTCCGACGAGCCGATCCAGATCGAGGCCGACCGGCTGGAAGTGCGCGACCCGGAGAAGCTCGCCATCTATACGGGCAACGTAAAGGTCCGCCAGGGCGAGACGCTCCTGGAGGCGCCGGAGCTGCGCGTCTTCTATACCGGCGAGGCGACCGCCCAAGGTGCCCCAGGCTCGAAGGTCGCGCGCATCGAGGCAAGCCCGAGCGTCACCGTCTCGTCGGACGACCAGACCGCCAGCGGCAGCCGTGCCGTCCTCGACATGGCGCAGGACCTCATCACCATGAGCGGCAACGTCGTGCTGACGCAGGGACCCAACGTCGTGCGCGGCGAGCGGCTGGTAGTAAATCTCAGGACCAAGCAGGGCCGCATGGAAGGCGGCCGGGTGCAGACGCTGATCACACCCTCCCGCGGGCAATAACGGCGGTCTTGGGGCATGGAAGGCACGGCGTCCACTTGAACAGGCACGAAAGGCTCGAGCCGCAAGGCGGGCTCGCGGCGCGACTCGGCCGGCAGCTCCGCGCCGTCGCGCTCGGCCGCTCCGTGCAGCGCAGCGAGACCGTGCCTTACCCGAACCTGCGCGGCGCCGAGGACTGGCTCGTCGCGCGTGGGCTGCGGCGCGCCTTCAAGTCGCGCGTCGTGGTGGAGGACGTCTCGCTGGCGGTGCGCCGCGGCGAGGCGGTCGGGCTGCTCGGCCCGAACGGCGCCGGCAAGACCACGGTTTTCTACATGATAACCGGGCTGGTCCGTCCGGACGCCGGTCTGATCGAGCTCGACGGCTTCGACATCACCCATCTGCCGATGTATCAGCGCGCCCGGCTCGGCGTCGGCTACCTGCCGCAGGAGGCCTCGATTTTCCGCGGCCTTTCCGTGGAGGACAATATCCGTGCCGTCCTGGAGATCGTCGAGCCGGATCGCGCCCGGCGCGAGGACGACCTGCAGGCGCTCCTCGACGAGTTCCATATCGCGCATCTGAGGAAGATCGCCTGCCATTGCGCTCTCCGGCGGCGAGCGGCGGCGCTGCGAGATCGCCAGGGCGCTGGCCAGCCGCCCGGCCTTCATGCTGCTCGACGAGCCGTTTGCAGGCATCGACCCGATTGCGGTCGGCGAAATCCAGGCGCTCGTCCGCCACCTCACCCGCCGCGGTATCGGCGTGCTCATCACCGATCACAACGTCCGCGAGACGCTGGGTCTGATCGACCGCGCCTATATCATTCATTCCGGCCGGGTCCTGACGGAGGGACGCCCCCACGAAATCGTCGCCGACGCCGACGTGCGGCGGGTCTATCTCGGCGAACAGTTCAGGCTTTGACTCCCGCGCCGCGCCGCGCCTATATTGCGCTGCAACATAGCCGGCCGGCGAGCAGGACGGGAAGCTCGCCGCCCGTCGCGAGGGGCGGGAGTGATGGCGCTTTCGGCCAAGCTTCAGGTCAGGCAGACGCAGTCGCTGGTCATCACGCCGCAGCTGATGCAGGCGATCCGTCTGCTGCAGATGTCGGGGCTGGAGGTCGAGCGGTTCGTCGCCGCGGAGGTGGAGCAGAATCCCTTCCTGGAGCAGGACGAGTCGGCCGAGGCTGCGGGCGATCGGGAGAAAGCATCTTCGGCTGAGTTGCCCGAGTTCGGCGACGCGGATGCGGCGGGCGCGGATCCCGCCAATTCCATGCCCGGCGAACTCGGCGTGGAGGCGGGTTGGTCGCCGGCCGCAACGCCGCAGGGGGTCGGCGCCGCGCTGGACTCCGACGATTTCGGAATCGAGCAGAGCCTCGCTGCAAGGCCAAGCCTGGCCGAGCTGCTGGAGCAGCGGATCGAAGCCGCTTTCACGGCCCCCGCGGATCGGCTGATCGCGCTTGCGCTGCTCGCCGGCCTCGACGAAGCGGGCTATCTGATTGTCGATACGCAAGACATCGCAACGCGTCTTGGCGCCGCCCCGGCCGCCGTGGATCGCGTCCTAAAAATATGCCAGGATCTGGCTCCAACCGGCCTTTTCGCCCGGTCGCTCGCCGAGTGCCTCGCTTTGCAGCTCGCCGAGCGGAACCGGTTGGATCCGGCGATGCAAGCCCTGCTTGGCGACCTGCACAGGCTCGCCGCCGGCGATCTCGCGGGCCTCTGCGCCGCCTGCGGCGTCGACCGCGCCGATCTCGACGACATGATCGCTGAGATCCGCGCCCTCGACCCCAAACCCGGCCTAGCCTATGCGACAGAGCCGGTCCGCACCGTCGTTCCCGACGTCTTCGTCAGGCCCGCCCCGGACGGGGGCTGGACGGTCGAGCTCAACGACGAGGCGCTCCCCCGGGTCATCGTCAATCGCGTCTATTTCGCCACGGTGGCGGCCCGCGCCGGCTCTGAGGCGGACAAGAGATACCTGAGCGAATGCCTGCAGAAGGCGAGCTGGCTGGAAAAGAGCCTCGACCAGCGCGCCCGCACCGTTCTGCGGGTCGCCGCGGAGATCGTCCGTCGCCAGGATGGGTTTTTGGCGGAAGGCGTAGCCTTCCTGCGTCCCCTGACATTGCGCATGGTGGCCGACACGCTCGACATCCACGAATCGACGGTGAGCCGCGCCACTGCCAACAAGCACATCGCCACGCCGCGAGGGATCTTCGAGTTCCGCTACTTTTTCACCGGGGCCATCGCCGCGACCGCGGGTGGCGAGGCGCATTCCGCCGAAGCCGTGAAGCATAGGATCCGCAAGCTGATCCTGGAAGAGAGCCCCGATGCCGTGCTTTCCGACGACGCCATCGTCGCGGAGCCTGTCCCGCCGCGGCGTCGAGATCGCCCGCCGCACCGTCGCCAAATATCGCGAGCTGATGCGCATCGGCTCGTCCGTCGAACGGCGCCGCGACAAGCGGCTCCGCGCGGTATCGTGAAGCTCAGCCGGCCAACCATCCGGCAACTCTGGAATAGGTTTGACTTGCCGTTGCAGCGGGCGTACACGTCCGCGCCGCGAGAGGGTTCGGCCCCAGGTGTACCGGAAATGACACCATGGTTCTGAGGCTATCGGGCGCGAACTTCGATTTTGGTCTCGCTCTCCGCTCCGGCATCGGCACCATTGTTTGCGCAGCTGTGATGCAGCTCGGCTGCGCCAGGGCAGGAATTGTGGCATTCGGCAGCCCCTCGTATGGAGGCAGCATCGTGGTCTATGGCCGCTCGGACGAACATCATGGCGGGAACGCGGGCGGTGCGGTCGTGCGCATAATCGCCTGCCGCTGAGGCAGGGCCGCAGGACTGGCGCGGAAATTCAAGGCATTTCCATGGATCTGAGCGATCTCCTCAAACCCGAAGGCGTTCTGCCGTCCCTGCAGCCCCAGTCCAAGAAACAAGCGCTTCAGGAGGTCTGCGAGACCGCCGCGCGGCTGACCGGCCTCGCCGAGCGCGACATTTTCGACACCATCTTGCAGCGCGAGCGCCTGGGCTCCACCGGCGTCGGCCATGGCGTGGCCATCCCGCATGGTAAGCTGAAATCGCTGCCCGGCCTGGTCGGTGTCTTTGCGCGCCTGGCGCGTCCGGTCGATTTCGATGCTTTGGACGATCAGCCGGTCGATCTCGTCTTCCTGCTGCTGGCCCCCGAAAGCGCCGGCGCAGATCACCTGAAGGCGCTCGCCCGCATTGCACGCGTGCTGCGCGACGGCGCCGTGGCGCAGAAGCTCAGGACTGCCGCCGACGCCGCCGATCTCTACCGCATCCTGCTCGACCCGGCGCAGGCGTCGCACGCCGCCTGAGCGGCCCGCAAAAACGGGGCCTGAAGGGCCCCGTCCGAATATTCCCGATCGACGCGGGTCAGTGCACGCTGACCGTCTCCAGATCGTTCTCCTGGGCGCTGGCGATCGCTGCCGCCTTGGTGTCGGTCAGCATGATGGGCCGGCCCTCGGCCGACAGCAGCGCCCACAGCTTCAGCCCCGGCACCAGCTGCGGCGCCTGCGGAAACAGCGCGGCCACCTCTTCGGAGAGCACCGGCCGGAGATAGGCGATTTCGCCGCCGCCCAAACGAGCGAACACGTCCAGCGGCATCGTCTTGATGGTGTCGTTATCGGTCATTTCCGTTCTCCATCCGGGGATTCGGTCGCGGGACGTGAGCTTGACTTCGTGCACCGTGCGCCAGGGTTCCTTCAGCATCCGGCGGTTTAGCGGGATATGGTTTCGATTCGCCTCGCCTTCAAGCCGACCCTGCCGGGCCGCCGAGCGCCGAGCGCCGAGCCGCCGAGCCGCCGGCGTTCTGTCGTGCCGCCGACAATCGCTGCTCTATCGGATTCAATGCGCATTAAGCAGCTTTTTTGCAGCAACTTTAAAGCATTGCATGGCAACCACCTTAACGAATGCGGCGAAACAGCCGCTGCGAGGGTGTGTCATGTCTTACGGATTTCTGCGCGGTCTGCTGGTCGCCGTCGTTGTGCTCTGCTTCGGCGCGAGCGCTTTTGCCGAAGGATGGACGGTCGCGCGGGTGACCGGAACGGCCTGGCTGC
This sequence comes from uncultured Alphaproteobacteria bacterium, assembly GCA_963846475.1. Lineage (GTDB taxonomy): Bacteria > Pseudomonadota > Alphaproteobacteria > Rhizobiales > Afifellaceae > DASWJZ01. The sequence continues at coordinate 4,013,862 of CAWJVZ010000004.1, forward strand.
TGCAGCAGGGAGCGGCGCCGGTCCAGGTGGCGGCGGGCATGCAGGTGCCGCTCGGCGCCACGGTAGCGACGACCCCGCAGGGCCGCGCCATGCTGGTGCACGGGCGCGACACGATGATCGTCGGGCCCAGCACCAAGATTGCCATACCCTACGAGCCCGACCGCGGCATGAAGACGACGGTGATCCAGCAAATCGGGCAGGTCGACCTGGCGGTGCAAAAGCGCGGGCGGCCGCACTTTTCTGTGCAGACGCCGTTTTTGGCCGCGGTGGTGAAGGGAACGGAATTCACCGTCACCGTGTCGGCCGATGGCGCCGGTGTGGGCGTGAAGGGCGGCCTGGTTTCGGTCGCCGATCTTAGGACGGGCGAGCGGGCGGAAGTCGGTTCCGGCCAGCGCGCCGCGGTCTCCCGGGCCCACAATGGCGGACTGCAGGTCTCCGGCGTCGGGATAGCGCCGCAGGTGCGGGCCGGCCGCCCGCAAAAGGCGACTGTCCCCTCGGTCCGCCAGGCCGCGACCCCGGACGATGCCGGAACGGTTGCCACGCATGGCGCCGACGGCGAAACGGCTAAGGGCAGCAGCCATGACAGCGATCCGGCCGGCGGGACCGGCGGCGGCGAGGGCAGGGGCGCCGGCACCGGCGGCCATGACAGCGAGCCGGGCGACAATGGCAGCGGCAAGCCGGACGACAACAATGGCGGCGACAATGGCGGCGGCAAGCCGGACGACAACGGCGGCGGCGACAATGGCGGCGGCAAGCCGGACGACAACGGCGGCGGCGACAATGGCGGCGGCAAGCCGGACGATAACGGCGGCGGCGACAATGGGGGCGGCAAGCCGGACGATAACGGCGGCGGCGACAATGGCGGCGGCAAGCCGGACGACAACGGCGGCGGCGACAATGGCGGCGGCAAGCCGGACGACAACGGCGGCGGCGACAATGGCGGCGGCAAGCCGGACGATAACGGCGGCGGCGACAATGGGGGCGGCAAGCCGGACGATAACGGCGGCGGCGACAATGGCGGTAGCAAACCGGACGACAACGGCGGTGGCGACAATGGCGGCGGCGGCGTGCCGGACGACAACGGCGGCGGCGATAATAACGGCGGCGGCAACGACAACAGCGGCACTGGCGGCGGCGACGACAACAGCGGCGCCGGCGACGAGGGCAGCGGCGGCGATAGCGGCAAGGGCGGCAAGGGGCCGGGCAAGGATTAGCCTCGGCCAGACGAGGAGCGCGGACGCACGTGCTTCGCCATCTCGCCGCAATCCTGGCGGTGGCGCTCCTGGCGCTCGCCGCCTATTCCGTCGGAGCGTTGCAGCCGCTTGACAGCCGGCTGACGGAACTCCGCTTCGGGCAGGTCGCGCGCCCGCCGACGGGCGACATCGTCCTCGTCGACATCGATGCCAAGAGCCTCGCCGCGATCGGCACCTGGCCGTGGCCGCGAAATGTGCATGCCGACATCATCGACGCGCTGACGCGCCTCGAAGCGGCGGAAATCGCCTTCGACATCGATTTCAGCACAACTTCAACGCCGGCCGCCGACCTCGCCCTGGAAGCGGCCCTTCGGCGTGCCAACGGCTCGGTCATCCTGGCGGTTTTCAACCAGGATTTCGACGGCGACGGCTCTTCGGGCGTTGTCCACCCCAACCAGCCACTGGCCCGTTTCGCCCAGCATGCCTGGACGGCGACGGTGAATGTCCGCGCCGATCGCGACGGCACCGTCCGCGGATTTCCCTATGGCGGCATTATCGACGGGGTCCCGACCGCCTCCATGCCGGCCATGCTCGGCGGCCATGTCGGCCCGCTCGACGGCGAGTTCTTGATCGACTTCGGCATCGACGCCGCCGCGATCGACCGGATCTCGGCGATCGACCTCATCCGCGGCGACGTCGATCCCGCCCGAATCCAAGGCAGGAAGGTGCTGGTCGGCGCCGCCGCCGTCGAGCTCCACGATCTCTTCCAGGTGCCGCGCCACGGCATCGTCTCCGGTCCGCTGCTGCAGGCCCTCGGCGCCGAATCGATCCTGCAGGCGCGCACGCTGCAGAAATCCCCTCCGGCCCTGTCCCTGGCCGGTCTTGCGCTCCTTGCCCTCGGCGTCCTGGCTCTCCGGCGCGTGAAATGGACGATGTCGCTGGCACTGCTGGCGCTTGTGTCGGTGTCGTCTGAAGCCGCAGCCTTGCTGGTGCAGAGCGTTTGGCCCGTCCTTCTCGACACCTCGCTCTGGCATGCGGCGGCGCTCGGCTTCGCAGTCTCGGCGCTGTTCCGCGAGATCGGCTTCCGGCGCATCCTGCTTGCCATCTCCAGCACCGAGACGCGCAACACCCGAAAAATCCTGGCGCAGGTCGTCGCCGACAATCTTGCCGGCGTCGTGGTCGCCGACGAGGACGGCAGGATCCATGCGGCGAGCCGCTCCGCCGCCGAGCTGCTGCAGCCGGGCTCTTGTGACCTTGCGGGCCGCAGCTGCGCCGAGGCGCTGCCGCCGGTGCTTGCCCGGGCGCTTGCCGAGGCGATCCGCACCTTCAGGCTCGACCGGTGGGACGACAAGGGGCCGCAGGAGCTCGTCTACGACTCCGCCGACGGCGAGCCGCGCATCCTGGAATTTGCCGTCAGGCCGTCGCGCCTCAGCGGCGGCATCAGCCGCGGCGGCAAGGTCCTCGCCGACCGTTTCATCGCCAGCCTGACCTTCGTCGACGTGACGGAGCGGCGCAAGGCCGAGGCCCGGCTCGCCTATCTCGCGCGCTTCGACACCCTCACCGGGCTCGCCAACCGCAACCAGTTTTGCGAGGTGCTGGCGGGCTTGCTGGAGCGCCGGCAGGCGGCCGAGGGCGGTGCGGTCTTGTTCTTCGATCTCGACCGCTTCAAGAACGTCAACGACACGCTCGGCCACAAATACGGCGACCTGCTGTTGCGCGCTGTCGCCGAACGCGTGCAGGCGCTGATCGGGCCGGACGACCTCGCCTCGCGCTTCGGCGGCGACGAATACGCCGTCATCCGTGGCGGCGGCGCGGGCCGCGACAGCGCCATAAGCTTCGCCGGCGAGCTCATCCGCAGGATCGGCGAGCCCTACCAGATTGAAGGCCACCGCCTCATCATCGGCGTCAGCGTCGGGATCGCCTATATCCAGGACGACAATACGGATCCGATGCAGGTGATGAAGAACGCCGATACGGCGCTCTACCGTGCCAAGGCGAGCGGCGGCAACTCATACCGAATCTACGCGACGGCGATGGACGCCCGGCTGAAGGCCCGCCAGGTCCTCGAGGTGGACCTCTGGGACGCCTTCGAGCGGAACCAGTTCGAGGTGCACTACCAGCCGCAGGTCGACCTGGCGAGCGAAGCTATCGTCGGCGTCGAGGCGCTGGTGCGCTGGCGCCACCCCACGCGCGGCTTCGTCTCGCCGGCTGAGTTCGTGCCGGTGGCCGAAGCGGTCGGGCTGATCGAGCCGCTCGGCGCCTTCGTGCTGAAGGAGGCCTGCGCCGCCGTGGCGCGCTGGCCGAAGCCGGTCAAAGTCGCGGTGAATGTCTCGCCGCTTCAGTTCACCCGCGGCGACCTCGTCGCCACCGTCCGCTCGGCGCTGGCGGCCTCGGGGCTTCCCACCGCCCAGCTCGATTTGGAGATCACCGAATCGCTGTTCATCCACGAGAACCGCGTCATCCGCGAGACGATGGATGCGCTCCGCGCCATGGGGATCTCCTTCTCCATCGACGATTTCGGCACCGGCTATTCATCGCTGAGCTATATCCGCAAGTTCCCGGTGCAGAAGCTGAAGATCGACCAGTCCTTCGTCGCCGGCCTGCCCTTCGACAAGGAATCGGTGGCCATCGTCGGCGCCGTCGCGGCGCTCGCCCAGAGCCTCGGCATCCGCGTCAATGCCGAGGGCGTCGAAACGCCGGAGCAGGCGGCCTTGCTCCGCCTCCTCGGCTGCGGCGAAGGCCAGGGCTACCTCTACGGCAGGCCCGTCCCGTCGGCCGACATCGTCCGCATGCTGGAAGAGGAAACGCCGGCCGAGCGGCTGACGGCTTGAGGCGCGGGCACGCTTCCGAAACTTTTGCGCATCATGCTTTTCGCCCCGGCCGTTGCGGCCGGACGATCCGACAAGACGGAACATGGCCGACCTTCGCAAGACTGTTTTCAAGGCTGGCGTGGCTCTTCTCCACGCGACGCAGCTGTTCCGCCTGGCGCCGCTCATCGCCCGGCCGCGCGGCATCGTCTTCATGCTGCATCGGGTGCGGCCGAAAATTGCTGCGGATTTCGCGCCCAACAACCACCTCGAAGTATCGCCCGCTTTCCTCGACCAGGCCATCAACGGCGTCGTCCGCGCCGGTTTCGACCTTGTCGATCTCGACGAGGCGGCGCGGCGCATCGGCACCGGCGGTGGCCGGCCCTTTGCGGCGTTCACGCTCGACGACGGCTATCGCGACAACGCCGCTCATGCCGCCCCGATATTCCGCCGCCACAACTGTCCCTACACGATCTTCGTCCCTTCGGATTTTCCGGCGGGGAAGGGCGAGCTGTGGTGGCTCGTGCTCGAACAGGCGATCGCCGCGGCCGACCGCATCTCGATGGAAATCGGCGGCGAGCATTTCGACCTCGCCTGCCGGACTGCCGGCGAAAAAGACCAGGCCTTCAAGATCCTCTACGTGCCGCTGCGCCGGGTCGGCGAAGCCGAGCAGCGCCGCGCAATACGGCAGCTTGCAGCCACGGCCGGCATAGACATGGCGGCGCTCTGCCGCGACAACATGATGGATTGGGCGGAGCTTCGCGACCTTGCCGCCGATCCGCTCTGCACCATCGGCGCGCACGGCATCGCGCATTATGCGTCGGCCAAGCTTCCGCCCGGCGACGCACTTGCGGAGCTACGAATCGGCACGGACAGGCTCGCCGATGCGCTGGGACGCCGGCCAAAGCATTTCGCCTATCCCTATGGCGATCCCGGCTCGGCCGGCCCGCGCGATTTCGCCCTTGCCCGCCAGGCCGGTTTCCTGACGGCCGTAACCACCCGGCCCGGCATCCTCTATGACGGCCATGCGGAGCATCTGACCGCGTTGCCGCGGGTGTCGCTCACCGAAGCCTACCCCGTGCGGCGCTACGCCGACGTCTTCCTCTCCGGCGCCCCGTTCCTCCTCTACAACCGCGGGCAGATCCTCGACGTCGCCTGAGCACAATCGCGTGATTACAGGAAATAAGTCCTAGACACCTCTCCCGCTTTGTGCTAGCTCCCCAAATACCGCTGCTCGACGAGGGACCGGGATGCCATGGACCGGAGCTTTCTGGGAGCAGTGGGCGGCGCCGCCACGGAGCCTCGGTCAGGAGCCGGGACGGCGTTCCTCAGAAGGGCCCCCCTCGGGAGCAATCCCGGTGCCGGATGTTGCACGGCTAGAGTTCCTGCTTCGGGCGCAAGCACGGGGCAGGACGGGAAGACGATAGGGCGAGTTGGGGAACGTATACCGCCGCGCGGGGCGCCTGGAGGCGCCACTTTTAAATTTGCGAGGCGTTCTTCAGGCGCTCCGCTCCCTCGAACGAGGGAATTTTCGGGCCGGCGGCACCGGCCAAGCTCTTTGATAACCTCGGGCCGGCCAGGCCGCGGGACGATTAATCGCGCCTGCCTTTTGGCTTCCGCGACGCCGATTCAGGCCGCGAGCGCCATCGCCCAGGCGGCGAGCCGATCGAGCATGTCTGCCCGGACTTCCGCGTCGTTCCGTCCCGAGCTCGCCGGCACGTGGAAGGAATGATCGGCGCCCTCGATGAGCTGGAGCGTGGCGCGCTCCCCGAGTTGGGCACAGAGCGGCCGCAGATGCGCCAGATCCGCCAGAGCGTCGCGCGTCCCCTGCAGGAACAGCATGGGGATCCGCACGTCGAAGAGGTGTCTTGCGCGCTCGCGCGAGGGGCGGCCCGCCGGATGCAGCGGAAAGGCCAGAAAAATCAGGCCGCGCACGCCGGGGAGCGGCGACGCCGGCCTGCGCCTGCGAAGTCATCCGGCCGCCGAAGGAGCGGCCTCCGGCGAACATCGCCAGCCCGGGAGCCAGCCGCGCCGCCTCGGCTATCGCGGCGCGCACCGTTGCATGACAGAGCGCCGGCGGGTCGGGCCGCTTGGAACCCTGCTCCATATAGGGGAACTGGTAGCGGAACGTCGCGATGCCCCGCTCGGCCAGGCCGGCGGCGACCTCTTCCATGGCGCGGTGCCGCATCCCGGCGCCCGCCCCGTGCGCCAGCACATAGAGGATGTGCGCCCGCTCCGGCGCCACGAGCAGGCCGGACACAAGCTGCCCGCCGCCGACCTCGAACTGCCTTGCCGCCGCGTCGGGCATCCGCTCCCACCCCAAAAACGCCCATCGCGGCGCGCCGTCCAAGACTCGTTAAGCACGTTCGGCTATATTCCGTCGTGCCTGGTCATGGAGTATCTCGTATGGCGCCACGCGCAAGTTGGAAGGGTTTCCTTCGCATCAGCCTCGTCACCTGCCCGATCGCCCTCTATCCGGCGACCTCGTCGAGCGAGCGCATCAGCTTCAACCGCATCAACAAGGCGACCGGCCAGCGCGTGCGCCAGCTGAACGTCGACGGCAAGAGCGGCCAGAAGGTGGAGGCGGACGAGATCGTCAAGGGTTTTGAGGTCGACAAGGGCCGCTACGTCCTCATCGAGGACGAGGAGATCGAGGCCATCCAGATCGAGGCGACGAAGATCATCAACGTGACGCAGTTCGTCGACCAGGCGGAGGTGGATCCGTTCTATATCGACACGCCCTATTACATGGCCCCGGAAGGCACGATTCCGGAGGAGACCTACCGCGTCGTCCGGGCCGCAATGGAGGAGACCGGCACGGCCGGCATCGGCACCATCGTGCTCGCCAACCGCGAGCGGCCGGTGCTGATCAGCGCCGAAGGGCAAGGGCCTCGGCATGACGACGCTGAAGACCGCCCGCGAGGTGCGCAGCTCCGAGGCCTATTTCGAGAATGTCGGCGACGCCGCCTTCGACCCGGAGCTTCTCGACATGGCGAAGCTCCTTATCCAGGCGCGCAGGAAGCCGTTCCAGCCGGCGGAATTCGTCGACCGCTACGAGGAGGCGCTGCGCAACCTCGTTCAGTCGAAGATGAAGGGCGAGACGCCCGTTTACGCTCCCGTGCAGTCGCGCCGCCGCGGTGATCGACCTGATGGCCGCGCTGAAGCAGAGCCTGGAGAAGGACGGCGGCACCCGCAAGCCCGCCGCACGCGGCAAGCGCGAGGCCGCGCCGGCCGCGGCGGCCCCTGCGAAACCGGCTGCAAAACCGGCCGCAAAAGCCGCCGGCGGCAGGCGGAAAGCCTCCTGACGGCTGAATGCGCGTCTTCGCCTGCGGCAGGCTGACGCTCTATCCCCGGCGGAGCTGGGAACGTTTTCTGGGCCGCGCCGGCGGCACGGCTCGTCAGGCGCGCGCAGGACGCCGACCTCGTCGTCATCGGCGGCGGCGCCGCGGCCTGGCCGAAGGAGAAGCTCGATGCGGCGCTCGACAGGGCCGACCACCTTGGCCTGGCGGTGCTCGGCGAGCGCCCGGCGCTCCGCCGCCTCAACGTGCTCCCGCCGCTGGCCGACGAGGCGCGGCCCTACGGCCTCGACGAGCTGGCGCGCCGCTCCGGCCTCCCCGCTGCGGCGCTCCGGCTCCTCGTCCTCTTCGACGTGATCGAGGGCGAGGACGGCGCTTTCGGCTTCCGCGCCATGAAGGCGGCGAAGGCCGCCGCGCAGCTCCTCGAAAAAGTGCCGCTCGGCGATCTCGTCGCCGCCTGCCACCGGGTGCGGAGCGCCTTCGACATCGCCGAGCCGCTGAGCGAGCTGCAGCTCACCTCCTCGGACGGGCGCGTCGTGCTCTCCGCCGGCGGCCGCGTCGCCGAGCTCGACGGCCAGCTCCGCCTCGAGCTCTCACCTGCCGCGCCCCGACATCGACGCGCTCCTGGCCGGCGCCGAGGAGGCGCGGGCGGCCGGCGAGGCGGAGCGCGCGGAGCGGACGCTCCGCCAGGCGCTCGCCGCCGCCCCCAAGGACGCCGACGCCTTCTTCGAGCTCGGCAGCCTGCTGTGCGAGCGCGGCGAGTTCACCGAGGGCATGGCGCTGCTCCGCAAGGCGACGCGGCAGCACCCCGGCTTCGCCGACGCCTGGTACAATCTCGGCCATGCTCTTGAGCGCCAGGGCCGCCTCGCCGAGGCGAAGGATTCCTACGAGCGCGCCGGCGCCGCCGACCTGACCTACGCCGACCCGCTCTACAACCTCGGCATGCTCTCTCTGGAGGACGGCGATTTTCATGCCGCCATCGCTCTCCTGGAGCGCTACCTCGCCCTCGACCCGCAAAGTGAATGGTCCGGCAAGGCCCGCAAAGCCGTGACGCTCGCCCGCCTCACCCTGATGCAATCCGCCGCCGGCTAGGCTTCTCCTCGGCCGGAACGAGCGAGAGGGGGCAAGAGGCGGGGAAAGGCCAAGGGGAAAAGGCGCTCGACCACCAACGCTGCCGGCGAAGAATGGTGGGCGGTACTGGGATTGAACCAGTGACCCCACGCGTGTGAAGCGTGTGCTCTCCCGCTGAGCTAACCGCCCGTGCCGCCGGCCGGCTGGTCTATAGGTGTGCGGTGGCGTGAAATCAAGAGACGCGGCCGAGGTGAGACTGCCGGGCATGGTCCGCCTACACAGCGCGGCGACGCTCATCGTCGCGCCGCGACTGCGCCGAAAGCTTCGTGCCACGGTCGGAGCGAGCTCGTCGAAGCTGTCGATCAGGAGGTCGGGGCCGAGCTCCGCCATCGGCACCGGCGTATAGCCGAAGGTGACGCCGATCGAACGGCACGCCGGCGCTGCGCGCGGTGTCGAGATCGGTGCGCGAATCGCCGACCATCAGCGCCGCCTCGGGCGTGCCGCGCGCCGCGGCGATGGTGTCGAGGAGATGCGCCGGATCGGGCTTGCGGGTCGCAAAGGTGTCGCCGCCGCAGATCGCGGCGAAGCGGTCCTCGATGCCGAGCTCCGCCAGCAGTAGGCGCGACAGGCCTTCCAGCTTGTTGGTGCAGACGGCAAAGATCCAGCCGGCCGCCGCGAAGCGGTCGAGCAGAGCGATCACGCCGGGATAGAGGCGGCGTCTCGACGCAGATATTCGCTTCGTAGTGGTCGAGGAAATCGCGGTGCATCGCGTCGAGCGTCGCGCTCGTCGACCTCCACGCGCTGCCGGTGCAGCGCGTATTCGATGAGATGGCGCGCGCCGTGGCCGATGCCGTCGCGGAGGCTGCGGTCGGCGAGCGGCCGAAAGCCGTGGCGCGGCAGGACGCGTCGAGCGTCGCGAGGAGGTCCGGCGCGCTGTCGACCAGCGTGCCGTCGAGATCGAAGACGAGGAGGGGAGAAGCCATCGGTCGGCGACTATCGCGTCTGCCTCGTCTTGGCAAGCGCGGCGGCGCCCTCTTGGTCGCCCTGCAGGCGCATGCTAAGGCGCGGGCCGGGATCGGGAGCGCGAGCCGGAAGGCATGTCGGAGGATCTGAAGCGGCGCGCCGCCGAAGCGGCGCTCGCGCTATGTGGAGGACGGCATGCGGCTCGGCCTCGGCAGCGGCTCGACGGCGGCGCATTTCGTCGAGGCTGCTCGGCGAGCGCGTCGCGGAGGGCCTCGACGTCGATCGGCGTGCCGACCTCGCGAGCGGACGGCGCGACTCGCGCGAAGAGGTCGGCATCCCGCTGACCACGCTCGACGAGACGCCGGAGCTCGACCTCGACGTCGACGGCGCCGACGAGATCGGCCCTGGCCTGGCGCTGATCAAGGGCGGCGGCGGGGCGCTGCTGCGCGAGAAGATCGTCGCCAATGCCTCGCGCGCGGATGATCGTCATCGCCGATGCCGGCAAGCGGGTCGACGGAGCTCGGCGCCTTTCCGCTGCCGATCGAGGTGGTCGGCGTTCGGCCTGACGGCGACGGCGCTCGCCATCGAGCGGGCGGCGATCGAGCTCGGCCTGAGCGCCGCCATCGACCTCAGGCGGCACGGCGGCGAGCCCTTCGTGACGGACGGCGGCAACCGCATCCTCGACGCATCTTTTGGCCGCATTCCCGACCCAGAAGCGCTGGCCGGCCGGCTCGCCGAGATCCCCGGCGTCGTCGAGCACGGCCTCTTCCTCGGCTTTGCCGATCTCGCCCTCGTCGCCTCGCCCGACGGCGTGGCGGAGATCGAGGCGTGAGCCTGATCCGATGCTTGACATGGCGGCGGCGCCGTGCCGCCCGACGGAGGTTGATATGAAACGTTCGCTGGCCGCCCTCTTCTGGCCGCGGCGGCGGTTCTCGGCTGCGGCGCCGGCCTCGCGCAGGAGGCGCAGCCGCCGTCGAATCGACGCGCTGCAGGAGCATCATGGAGACGGAGATTCCGCCGGAGACGCATGGAGCTCGCGATGCAGCTGGTCAAGCTGAGCGGCACCGCCCGCATCTTCGACGAGGTGCTGCCGAACATCGCCGACCAGGCGAAGAACGCCTTCATCCGCGCCAATCCGCAGATGCAGCTCGGCATCATCGAGCGTGGTCGACCGCGATCGCGCGTGCAGCTGGTGCAGCCGGCCGCCCGGAGCTCGACCAGTAGCTGGCGCGCGTCTGGGCGTCCGGCTTCACCGACGAGGAGATGCAGGAGCTGATCGACTTCTACAGCTCCGACACCGGCAAGAAATTCGCCGAGCTGCATGCCGCAGCTGCTGGCGGTCGCAGATGGCGGCGGCGCAGGAATGGGGCAAGTCGGTCAGCGCGGAGCTGACCGCAGAAGGTCGCCGGACGAGCTGCGCGCGGCGATGGCCGCCGAGCAGAAGGCGCTGCAGAGCGACATCGCCGGCCCGGCCGCCGCGCAGGACGCCCGCGCCGCGCGCAATAGCGCCGATGGCCTACGACTACGACCTCTTCGTCATCGGCGCCGGATCGGGCGGCGTCCGCGCCGCGCGCAAGGCGGCGGAGACCGGCGCGCGCGTCGCCATCGCCGAGGCCGACCGGGTCGGCGGCACCTGCGTCATCCGCGGCTGCGTGCCGAAGAAGCTGCTCGTCTACGCCTCGCAGTTTCCGCGAAGCGTTCGAGGACAGCGCCGCCTACGGCTGGAGCGTCGGCGCCGGCGGAGTTCGACTGGCCGACGCTGATCGCCAACAAGGACAAGGAGATCGCCCGGCTGGAGGGCGTCTACCGCGCCAATCTCGCCAAGGCCGGCGCCGAGCTGATCGAGACGCCGCGCGACGCTCGTCGGCGACCACCGCATCCGGCTCGAGCGCGAGCGGCCGCATCGTCACCGCCGAGCACATCCTGATCGCCACCGGCGGACGGCCCAACCCGCACGCCGCGCTCGAAGGCCACGAGCACTGCATCACCTCCAACGAGGCGTTCCACCTGGAGAAGCTGCCGGAGAAGATCCTGATCGGCGGCGGCGGCTATATCGCGGTCGAGTTCGCCGGCATTTTCTCCGGCCTCGGCGTCGACACGACGATCGTCTATCGCGGCCGCGAGGTGCTGTCGCGCTTCGACATGGATCTGCGCCGGCTGTTCCACGCGGAGAGCGACGAACCGGGGCATGCGCATCCTCTGCGGCGAGATCTTTCGCGAAGATCGAGAAGCTGCCCGACGGACGCCTGCGCGCGCATCTGTCGAGCGGCGCAGATCGAGGAGGCCGACCAGATCATGCTCGCCGTCGGCCGCGCTGCCGAACGTCGAGGGGCTCGGGCTTGGAGACCGTCGGCGTCGAGCTCGACAAGAAGGGCGCGATCCAGGTCGACGACTATTCGCGGACGAGCGTCGACCACATCTGGGCGATCGGCGACGTGACCGACCGCATTGCAGCTGACGCCGGTCGCCATCCACGAGGCGATGTGCTTCGTCGACACCGTCTTCCGCGACCGCCCGACCAAGCCGGACCACGACGAAGGTCGCGACCGCGGTGTTCTCGCAGCCGGAGATCGGCACGGTCGGGCTGACGGAGGACGACGGCCCGCGAGCGGCATGCGCAACCTCGACATCTACAAGACCGCCTTCCGCCCGCTGAAGGGCACGCTGACCGGCCGCTCCGACCGCATGCTGATGAAGCTCGTCGTCGATGCCGACACCGACGTCGTGCTCGGCGCGCATGTGCTCGGGCCGGGCGCCGGCGAGATGGCGCAGCTTCTCGCCATTCCGGTCAAGATGGGCGCCACGAAGGCCGACTTCGACGCCACCATGGCGGTGCATCCGACCGCGGCGGAGGAGCTCGTCACCTTCGGCGCCGCCGACCGAGCGCATCCGCGGCGGCGAGACGCTCGCCGACGACCGCAAACGACAGGCTGCCGTGCTGGCAAGCCGAGCCTGAGCTTCCCGTGTAGGACGGCATCTAAGGATGCCGCAGCCCTCCAGCGTTTCCGCCACGAGATGGTCGACGACGGCGCGCAGCGCCGCCTTCTCGCTGCGCCCGGCCTCGACGGCGCGCGTCGAAGACCGCGAGCTGGCGGTCGGCGCTGGTTCCCTCCGCGGCGATCTTGCCGGGCTCGCTCCACCTCAGCGCGGCAGCCGAGGCGATCCGCTTCGTCGCGCGATCAGCCCGATGAGCTCCTCGACCAGGTCGCGAAACGGCACGGCTTCGCCGCGGCCGAAATCGATCAGCTCGCCGCTCGCGCCGTGCCGCTGCGCCAGCCAGCGGTTCTCCGCGACCAGCGCTGGCAGGTATTGCCGCCAGCGCTGATTGCGCCGCTTCAGCGCGATCAGCATCTGGATCGATCGAATGGTAGAGGGCGGCGATGGCGATGCCGTCGTCGAGGCGCGTGCAGACGTCGGTGATGCGCAGCTCCAAGCGTCGGGAAATTTGCCGAGGGCCGGAGGTCCCACCAGATCTTTGAGGCATCCTCGATGCGGCCCGAGCTTGACCAGGAGGTCGACCATGCGGCGGTATTCGGCGGCGCTCGCGAAAGTCTGCGGCAGGCCGGCGCGCGGCAGCTCGACCGAAATCGCAGTGCGGTAGGATTTCAGCCCGGTGCTGCGTCCGCGCCAGAAGGGCGAGGAGGTGGACAGCGCCAGCAGGTGCGGCAGGAAATAGACCAGCTGGCCGTGCAGGTCGATCCGGAGATCCTCGTCGGGCACGCCGACATGGACATGCATGCCGCAGATCAGCTGGCGCTGCGCGACCGTCCTGCAGATCGGCGGCGAGCTTGGCATAGCGCTCCTTGTCGGTGGTGACCTGCTCTGCTCCATTCGGCGAAGGGATGGGTCGAGGCGGCCACCAGGCCGATGCCGTGGCGGCGCGCTTCCGCGGCGATGCTGCGGCGATAGAAGGCGAGCTCGCCACGGGCCTCCGCGATCGTCTGGCAGACCGGCGTGCCGACCTCGATCTGGCAGCGCAGGAATTCCGGCGTAACGCGCTCGCCGAGGAGGTCCCGGCAAGCCGCGCATGAAGGCTTCGGGCGGATCGGCGCAGAGGTCGCGGCTGTCGAGGTCGACCAGCAGGTACTCTTCCTCGATGCCGATGGTGGAATCTTGGGCCATGAGCGCTCCCCGCGCCGCGATTGTTCAGGATGAAAGAGTTCCTATATGGTCCGGTTGCCGTTCGGTTTCCGGAAAAATCCTCGATGCCGAACACGGCCCGAACATGCGATCCTCTAGAACGAGGAAGCGCCGAACCGATGAAGAGCAGCCATTCTCGCACGGTTTGCTCGGTCGGTTTCCGGCGAGGCACGGCCCTCGGCAACCGTGTGACCGGACTCCGGCTCCAAGTACTACGGCCCTCCGGCGCGGCTCCTGGCGGGACCGGGCGAATCCTGCAGCTTGCGGCGATAGTGGAGGCGGATTTCCGCGATAAGCTCGCTGATCGATCGCTCCTCGCCGGCGGCCTCGCGGCTGCGCACCAGCTTGAGGAACCAAGGAAGCAGCCGGACCAGCTTGTCCTTCTCCGACAGGAGTCGGCCTATGGCGGCGACAACGGAATCGAGCGGGGGCGCCAGGTTGTCGACCCAGAGCTCGACGGCAGCCTGCGGGGGGAGAGGGATCTTCACCGCCGCCGCTTCGGCCGCCACATAGTCGAGCACGACCTCGCGCTCCCTGTCGCCCAGCCGCCCTTCGGCCATGGCGATCTGCAGCAGCGTAAAGGCGCCGGACGCGGCCGCATCCAATAGATCACGCATCGCAGAGATTTCGGGGTCTTGCCGATGCTGCGGGAGGTAGGGGGCAAGGAGGGCGACGTGAGCGTCGCCCGGCAGAATCGCGCCGCTGCGGAGATCGACGACGGAGATGATGCGATCGATCCGGAAGCTGCGGGTCGTGCCGCGTACGTGGCAGAACGCTTTGAGACATGCGGGCGGGCGCGAATCGAGCGCCAGGCAGCGCACTGTGCGCGTGCTCATCCAGCCGTGCTGGTCGCAATACTCGATGGCGAAAGCGACGCCACAGACAGACATGTCGGAAAAATCCGCATCCGGCCGGTCAGGGTCGTCCCTGAGCGGGCCGTATTCGCGGAAACGCGGCGGCGGCACGAGCGGAATCTCGCCGCGCTTCTCGAACCACCCAGCCACCCCGTCCATGGAAGCCCCGCTTCGCCGCCACTCATAGAATCATTGGCGCGGCGTTTCCTCAAGCCCGCTCTGCGGGATTTGTTCATGAGTCGTGGATCAGGCAAACCGGAAAACCATCGAATCCATAGTCCGGCGGTAACCCGCTGTTTACCGCGCCGGCCGACAATTCGGCCGTACCCGGGGATTCCCATGCCGCACGACCGACGCAGCGAACGGCGCCAGAGGGTGCTGAAGGAAGGCAGGGTCCTGTTGGCCGACAAGACCTTCATTGAATGCATTGTGCGCGACATCAGTCCCGGCGGAGCACGCGTTGAATTTGCCGGGCCGGTCAGCTTGCCACGGGAGTTCCGGCTGCACATCGTGTCGGCGGACCTTACCGTCCCGGCCACCTTCGCATGGCAGCGGCGGCGCGAGGCCGGCATCCGCTTCACCGGCATCGGCATGGTCGGCGAGGTCGACAACACGCCGATCCGGGTGCTCACCTCCGCCGCGTAACGCGACGCTAGGGCCGCTCCGGCTTTCAGCGCTCGTGTAACAGTCGAGCAGACCCCGGCCAGCCCTCCGCAGATTCGATCGAGGCGCGGATCGCCTCGCCCTTCGCGCCGTAGCCGAAGTTGCAGCTCCGTCTCGAAGGCCAGTCGAAGCGCGAATTGCCAGGCGAGCACCAGCCTTGCCCGCGGCTCCCAGGAGGATGGCGGCCCCATTCGTATTCGAACCGTTCTCGCCACGCGCGAACCAGCGCTCTCGCCGCGGCTCGATTACTCCGTCGCGGTGGGGCGAGGTGCCGAATGCGGTATGAAGCTACTAAAGACTGAAACGCCGGGCCAACAATGTGTGAACGCGGAACCCGCGGTCATCGCCAGACTTGGCGCTATGAGAGGCGCGGTGCCTCGAATCTGCAGAGGATGAAGCACATGTTTCAGAGGAACCGCCTGGCCCTCGCCTCGGCGAGCGTGGCGCTCTTCACGCCAGCTTTCGCAGCGGAGGATGTGGTGGATACCGAAAAGGCACAAATTCGCGTCGAGACGGTCGCTGACGGGCTGGAGCATCCCTGGGCGATCGCCTTTCTGCCCGACGGCTCGGCGCTGGTCACCGAAAAGCCCGGGCGTCTGCGCCATGTCGGCCCCGACGGCACGGTTTCGGAGCCGATCGCCGGCGTGCCCGACGTGGACGCGCGCAGCCAGGGTGGCCTTCTCGACGTGACGCTCGATCCGGCCTTTGCGGAGAATCGCCGCGTCTATCTGAGCTTCGCCGAACCGGGCGAGGGCGGGACCAATTCCACTGCGGTAGCACGCGGCCGGCTCAGCGAAGACAACAGCACCCTGTCGGAGGTCGAGGTCATCTTTTCGCAGCAGCCGAAGCTGCCGAGCACCATGCACTACGGATCGCGGCTGGTCTTCGACCGCGCCGGCGACCTGTTCGTCACGCTCGGCGAGCGCTCCCGCGAAGAATTCCGCGGCCAGGCTCAGGAGCTGAACTCACATCTCGGCAAGATCGTGCGCATCCATCCGGACGGCGACGTGCCGGAGGACAATCCGTTCGTCCACACCGAAGGCGCCTTGCCGGAGATCTGGTCATACGGACACCGCAATATCCAGGCCGCCGCCATCCACCCAGACACCGGCGAGCTGTGGGAGATCGAGCACGGGCCCAAAGGCGGCGACGAGCTGAACGTCGCCGAGGCCGGCAAGAATTACGGCTGGCCGATCGTCTCCTTCGGGGTGAATTACGAAGGCACACCGGTGGGCAGCGGCCAGCCCCACGCGCCGGGTTTCGAGGATCCGCTCTACCAGTGGACTCCCGTGATTGCGCCGTCGGGCATGATCTTCTACGGCGGCGACGCCTTTCCCGAATGGCGGGGCAACCTCTTCGTCGGCGGCCTCGCGTCGACCGCGCTGGTGCGGCTGGAGCTGAACGGGCGCGAAGTGACCCACGAGGAGCGTATCCTCGATGACGCAGGCAAGCGCATTCGCGACGTGGCGGAAGGCCCGGACGGGGCGATCTACCTCGTCACCGACGAGGACAACGGCGAGATCTTGAGGCTCAGCCCCGCGGAAAGCGAAGCCGCGCCGACGGAGTAGCGGCGCTACTGCCAGGTGGGGAGCGTCCGCAAATCGACCGGCAGGAGCGAGGTGGTAAAGGCCAGTTCGTCGCCACTGATCTGCGGCTGCAGATCGGGGTAGGGGACGATCACCTGGGCGGCGGGCTCGGCGGTGAGCACGACGGCGACCGCCACGACTCTGCCGCTGGGGTCGCCCAAGACATGGCTGACGCGGCCAATCTCCGCGCCCGCGGCGTCGACGATGCGAGCTCGCTCGAGGAGCTCCAATGTCGTCGCGTCGGGAAGCCGGTAGCTCGTCACATTGCCTGGGGTGATGACGATGTAATCCTGGGCCGAAGTGCCGGCGACGGAACTCGCCATGATGGCAAGAGCGAGAAGAAAGGATTTCACGGCGATACTCCGAATGCCGGCAAAACGAGCTCGGCCTCACATTGTCGATGCGGCATCGCCGCGATCTCGCGAATGTAAAGCAACCCCGGCCTTGGAACAAATCGCCGCCTCCAGCTCAGTCCGCTGCGAGGAACCGCTCCGTCGGAGGGCCGTTCAGAGTCGGCTAACGAATTTTTGAGGTGCTCGTGCCGCAGCCTTCCCTCTATGCGATCGATCCGCACGGGGTGCCGGATTCCGCCGGCGCGCCGGCAGCCGCCTCCGCCAGCGCACATGCCTTCTATGCGGATGCGCTGGAAATCCTCTGCGCCAGCGGCCTGCCGTTTCTCGTCGCCGGCACCTACGCGCTGAACGCCTATACGGGCGTGCGCCGGCAGACCAAGGACATCGACGTCTTCTGCAAGCCCGGCGACTATCCCAGAATCCTGCACCTCTTCCAGGAGCGGGGCTACGAGCCGGAGATCGAGGACGAGCGCTGGATCGCCAAGGTCCGCAAGGGCGCGGATTTTTTCGACGTCATCTTCAATTCCACGGCCGGAGTGACGCCGGTCAACGAGCTCTGGTTCACCGAGGAACGCGAAGCGGAGATTTTCGGCCACAATGTCCGCATCCTGCCGCCGACCGAGTTCGTCTGGTCGAAGGCCTTCGTGCAGAACCGCGAGCGCTACGACGGCGCCGACATCGTCCACGTCATGCTGAAGGAGCATGAGAACATCGATTGGCAGCGGCTGCTCACCTACATGGAGCAATATTGGGAGGTCCTGCTCGTCCACATCCTGAACTTCCGCTTCGTCTATCCGACCGAGCGCCACCGCATCCCGCAATGGCTGATGGACGAGCTGATGGAGCGGCTGCAAGCTGCAGGACGGCCTGCCGGTGCCGCAAACGCGGATCTGCCGCGGCCGCATGTTCTCGCACGCCGACTATTTGATCGACGTCCAGGAATGGGGGTTCGCCGACATCACCGGAGACGCGCTCTGATGAGCGAGGCGGCCGGCGAGGCGGGCGGCAAGCTGCGCGTCGCGGCGCTCGGCGACCTGCATGTCGGCGATACGCAAAAACACGCGCATCGCGAGCTTTTCGCCGAGATCGCCCAAAACGCCGACGTGCTGGCGCTCTGTGGCGACCTGACCAATCTCGGCACGGTCAAGGAGGCGGAAATCCTGGCCGAGGATCTATCCGGCTGCCCGATTCCCAAGGTCGGCGTCCTCGGCAACCACGATTACGAATGCAATTGCGCCGAACGGGTTGCGGAGATTCTGCGGGAGGCGGGGCTGTGTCTTCTGGAGGGGCAGGCGACGGAGATCGCCGGGGTCTCCTTCGTGGGCGCGAAAGGCTTTGCTGGCGGCTTCGGGCGCTATCTCCTCTCCTCGTTCGGCGAGGCAGCCACCAAGGCCTTTGTCGCGGAGGGCGTGCAGGAGGCGCTCCGGCTGGAGAACGCCATGCGGAGCGCCAAGTCGCACCGCGTCCTGGTCATCCTGCATTATGCGCCCATCATCGAGACGGTCGAGGGCGAGCCGCGCGAGATTTTTCCGTTCCTCGGCTCGTCGCGGCTGGCGGAGACGATCGACCGCTTTCCCGTCAACGCGATCGTCCACGGCCATGCCCATCACGGCGCTTTCGAGGGCCGCACGCCCGGCGGCATCCCGGTGTTCAACGTCGCCTTCGGCCTGCCGAAACCCGGCGGCCGTCCCTACCACGTCCTGGAGCTTTGAGGTTTAGCGCTCCGCGTCGGCTGGGCCGTCTCCGGAAACCGCGCGGACGTAGCGCTCCGCCGAGCGCTGGACCGCCGCCTCGGCTCCGCCGATGATCTCGCGCTCCGCAAATGCGCCGTAGATCCGCTCGAACCGCCAGGAAGCGAGCGGGGCCACGATCCTCTCCACCACTCCGGCCGAGAGCGGCATCAGGTTCGGGTAAGAGCGCATGAAGCTGACGTGCTTGCGGTCGGGCGTGACCTGCAGGATATCGCCGGAAAAGAGAACGCCGCGGCCTTCAGCCCCGTTTCTCCAGTGGAGCACGGTCCCCCCGGCGAAATGGCCGCCGCAGTGGATAAGGTTCATGCCCGGCAGGATCTCGCGCCTGTCGTCCCTCCAAAAGACAAGTCTCTCGCCTGAAGTCATCACCCATTGCCGGTCGGCGGCGTGCAGATAGACGGGCGCATCGAAAGCCTCCGCCCACCGATTCATCGCCGTGTAGAAGTGCGGATGCGAGATGGCGATCGCGGCGAGGCCGCCTAGCCCTTCGATCAGCGTCACCGTCGCGTCGTCGAGGAGTGCAAGGCAGTCCCACAGGACATTGCCGTGCTCCGATATGATCAGAAACGCGCGCTGGCCGATGGCAAAGGCTGGAGCCGTGGTGATGGAGACCACCCCCGGCTCATGCTGACGGAACGCATTGGCATGGTCGGCGGCGAGTTCCTCAAGAGTTCGTCCAGCTCTGGCCAGCCGCCGGCACGAACTGGCGCTCCTCCGTGCAGATCGGGCACGCCGCAGGCGGGTCGATGGAGGCGGGGAACTCGGTGCCGCAGGCGGTGCAGATGAAGGCGGTCACGCCCGCCCCAAGAGTCTAGCGCGCGGCGCGGCGGGCACTCTGCGGCGGGACAGGCTTTCGATTCGGCCTGCTCCAATCCTGCGGCGGCGGCGGATCGTCGAAGCTCAAGCTCGGCGAGTTGTCGCCCGCCTCCTCCCGCGTGGCGGAAAGCACCGCGAACTCGATCTTCAAAAGGGCGGCGAAAGCGATGCGGCGCTCCTCAAGCTGGTCGCGGCTGCCCGGCAGAACCTGCTCGATGGTCCACAAACTGGCGCGTGCCGCTTTGATGGCGTTGAGGTAGAGGGCGGCGGCATCGGTGAGCCGGGTATGCAGCGCGCGGGCGGCAAGCATCCGTCCCGCGCGCAGCGCCTCGCACTCCCGCTCGATGGTCGTGACGATCGCCGATTCCGCGGCAGAGATCGCCTGCAGGAGCTCTTCGGCCTGGGATTTGGCGCGGCTCCGGAAACCCTGGACTTGTGCACTCATGGAAACAGGATGGCGTCATTAGGTTAAGGATCGGCAAACGGAGACCGCACGCTAAAGCCTTAAACCAGCGGCTCTTTTTCACGAAACGTTCAAACTATCCCGCTTGCCAGCAGCTTGCCATCTCCCGTATATGCGCGCGGTGGGGAACGGACAACATGGACGGGATTCAATCCCCAATGTTGTTGAAGAGGGTGTCACATGCCGAACGATGACGAACCGTTCATGAACGAACGGCAACGTGAGTACTTTCGGAAAAAACTGATTGCCTGGAAGGAGGAAATCCTAGCGGAAAGTCGGGAAACCTTGGAGGCGCTGCAGGCCGAGAGCCACAACCATCCCGACTACGCCGACCGCGCCTCGTCGGAAACCGACCGCTCCATCGAGCTCCGCGCCCGCGACCGCCAGCGCAAGCTCATCTGCAAGATCGACCAGGCGCTAAAGCGGATCGACGAGGGCACCTACGGATTTTGCGAAGAGACGGGCGAGCCCATCAACCTGAAACGTCTAGACGCCCGGCCCATCGCGACACTGTCGATCGAGGCCCAGGAGCGCCACGAGCGCCGCGAGCGGGTCTACCGGGACGAGTAGCTCCAGGCGCTTCTTCGATTATCTTGGGCCCGATTGGCGAGCACGTGGACTCGCTTGAAAGGGCTTTCCGGGCTCACAGTAAGCCTGGTCCACAAGAGCGCCACTCAGCGAGCGGCCTTCCCGATGCTCTGCTTCGCCTGTGCGGCGCCGACCGGCTCGGAAGCTGGTGGTGGCTCGACGAACTTGCGTCCGCATGCGGCAGTTCTTTGGCGGCCGGATTGGCACTACAAGAGCCTTGATCGCCACGCTTTCGGGCGTAGCCAGGAATAGGACTCCCCTGTTCTTGGCGAGAGCGGGCCAGCAGCCCTGCAGCCTACCGCCGGCCCGTATCTCCGGTCAGCTCGCCGAGGAGCCGCGCCATCTCGTCTTCCAACGGATCGATGGCCTCGCGCCGGCGCGCGTTGAGGCTGATGACTGGCGCTTCGTCCTGACGCTCGATGTGGGCGCGGGAGTCCCGCCGGCCTTCAGGTTCCGGGGCCGCCGGAATGACCTTGGCAGCCTCGCTCTTCGGCTTCCGCTCCGCGGCAGGCTTCTGCTCGGGTTTGGCCCTCAATTCAGGGGCCGGCGTCTGTACCGGCCTCGGCCTATCGCCGGCCGGCACGCCGCCCGGCTTGTCGCGGTCAAAGCCGAACGCGTCCAAATCGAGGTCGAGCCGGCTTCTGGGGCCGGCAGATTGGACCTCGCGAGCCAGCGCCTCCTCCAGCCTGTCGGCAAGGTCGCCAAGCGTGGTTGCCGGATTGGTCGTTCTCCCAGCCGGCGCGGCCTCTCGCTGGGGCGGCCGGGCGCTGCCCGCCTCGGGGGGTGGGCGGGACTCGGTGCTGAGCGCCTTGATGATTTCGCTCTCGACGCTGTCCGCTTCTTGCCAGGGGATTGCGGCAGCAGGCAGGACGGCCGGCCCGCCGGCCGGTCCCTCGGGCTTCCCTGCGGAATCGCTCAGAGCGGCACCTTCGCGCTCAGCGTTCGCGGCCGTCATTCCTGTCGGGGCAATTGCCGGCGCCGGTGTCGGCGCACCAGCCGCAGCGGCTGCCGAAACAGGAGCCAGAGGATCGCGGCGGCCGAATTGGGCCTCCACGGACTGCTGTTTCGGCTTGGCCGAATCACCCGAATCGCCCGGTCTGAGTTCCGCGCCCGGCTTTGCGGCGACCTGCGCCTCGGTCCGGCGCGGCAAGTCTTCGACCGTTGCTGATCGCGCTGCCGTTGCACCGGCCGGCACGTCCAGGCCAGTTGAAAGCGTCTGGCCAGGAGGAGGAACGACCGCGGCTGCGACCGGAGCCGGTCCGTTCTTGCCGACGGGCGACTTCGGGAGGCCCGGCACAGCTGCAAGCGCCGGCCGAGTGGCCCCGCCTGCCCGAACATGGCCATCGCTCGGCTTACCCTGAAGCGTCGGCTTCGGCTCGCTGCCCCGCGAATCCGGTTTCAATTCCCCGACAGGAGCGGGTTCGACCTTCGGTGCAGCGGCATCTCCGGCGGCAGTCTTGTGGCCGACAGCTTCGCGCTCTGCGGAAAAATGAGATCCTGCCCGGGCGCGGGCAACATCGTTTTCGATCACGAGATCCGACGGCCCGCCAATCATGAGCAGATGCTCTACGTCATCGCATGCGATGAGCACGAGATGGCGCTGAGCGTCGAGCATCGCACTCTCCAGGATCGCGAGCCGCGAGGGCGTCTGACCAAGCTCCTGCTGATGAGAGCGGTGCTTTAACCATCTGCGGATTCGGGAGCCGGCAAGAAGCGCGGCGAGGCAAAGGACAAATCCGGCCACGGCCGCCATCCCGTGCATGCCATTGATGCCGAACAAATCGGACATTGAGCTCTCCCTGACCCCGACGCGATCTCTTATGGACCGTGGTGCCTGGGCGACAGGATAGCCGGAATGGCCCAAGCGTTCAAACACTTGCTATTGCACTGCACCAGCCGGAGAACTCGAATGGTCAGCCGGTTGAAATGCGCGCACCGACCGCCCAAGGTGCAGACAGTCCGACGCAAGCAAATCGGCTAGGTTGGCCCGGAGGTCGGTTGCAATGCGGCAGAGCGAGGCCGGGCGGGTGGACGGGACACAATCCGGTCGAGGCAGTCTCGCTCTCGTGTTGGGCCTTGTGCTCGCCCTGACCGGCGCGGCCAGTAGCTATCTCTACCTTCCGGAAGAAGCGGCGAGCCTCGTCGTGCTTGCCTGTCTAGGCGTCCTATCGACAGTCGGCGTTGTTGGGCTTTTTGCCGGCGCTGCAGGCATTCTGGCGCTGCGCCGCCCGATGGAGCCGCCGATTGAAGAGGGTCGGCATGCCCGCGCCTTTGTGGACGACATGGCAGAGGGCGTGTTGATCACCGCGGCGGACGGCACTCCGCGCTCGGCCAATGCCGCTTTCCTGAAACTCTCCGGCGCGGAGGGTGCGCGCGACCTGCATTCCATCGAGCGCCTCTTCTCCGACAATCCGGATGCGTCGGAAGCGGTTTACCGGCTCTCCGTCGCCGCCGAGCAGGGCCGCCGCGCCACGGAGGAAATTCGCATGCCGGGCGGCATCGGCGGGCGCGCAAGCGGGGCCCGCTGGTACCGGGTCCGGGTGAGTCCGGTCGGCGCCGACGGTCATACCGGCTGGGTCATCGGTGACATCACCCGCGAGCGCGAGCACCAGGAGAATATTTTCCAGGAGTTGCAGAACGCCATCGACTATCTCGACCACGCCCCGGCTGGTTTCTTCTCACTGGAGCCGGACGGTCGCATTCGCTACCTGAATGCGACGCTCGCCGAATGGATCGGGATCGACCTTGCCGAGTTCGAGCCTGGTGCCGCCCATATCCGCGACTTCGTCAGCGTGGAGGGATTGTCGGTGATCCATGCAGCCAACCCGGCGCTTGCCGAAGTTGAGAGCATCGACATCGATTTGGTGCGCACAGACGGCACACGCCTACCCGTACGGCTGCTCCACCGAGTCCCAACCGCGCCGGACGGAACCATGGGAGCGTCCCGCACGCTCGTCCTCGACATGCGCCTCGACAATGCACCAGAGGCGGGGCGGATTGCCGAAATGCGCTTCGCCCGCTTCTTCAACAACACGCCTATGGCGATCGCCTCGGTCGATCGCCAGGGCCGCATTGGGCTCACCAATGCACGTTTCGTCATGTTGTTCGGCAACAGGGGTGCGGGGGGCCGACGACCGGCCGAGCTGGTGCAGGAGACCGACCGCGCGGCGCTCGCGGCCGCTGTCGATGCGGCGATCGCCGGGCAGAGCGAAATTCCTGCTGTCGATGCGGCGATCGCCGATGCGCCGGAGCGGAGCGCCCGATTCTTCGTCAGCCCCATTCTGGAGGGCAATGACGGCGAGGACGCCGCCGTGATCTATGCTCTGGAGACCACCGAGCAGCGCGCGCTGGAAGCGCAATTCGCGCAGAGTCAGAAGATGCAGGCAGTCGGCCAGCTCGCCGGCGGCATCGCACACGACTTCAATAACGTTCTGACCGCCATCATCGGCTTCTCCGACCTGCTCTTGACCAGCCATCGGCCGACCGATCCGTCCTTCCAGGACATCATGAACATCAAGCAGAACGCCAACCGCGCGGCCGGGCTCGTTCGCCAGCTCCTCGCTTTCTCGCGGCGGCAGACGCTGAGGCCCCGCGTTATTGCGCTCGACGAGGTTCTGTCTGACATCTCCGTTCTGCTTGATAGGCTGCTAGGCGAGACGGTTACGCTGGAGGTGAGCCATGGCCGCGACCTCTGGCCGATCAAGGCGGACCTCAATCAACTGGAGCAGGTCATAGTCAACCTCGCCGTCAACGCGCGCGATGCCATGCCCGACGGCGGCAAGCTCACGATCCGCACGGAGAATGTGCCGACTGCGAAAAGCCTGAAGTTCCGCGAACAGGGATTCAAGCCCGGCGAATACGTCATGGTCGAGGTCGCCGACACTGGCGTCGGCATGACGCCGGAGATCATGGCGAAGATCTTTGAGCCCTTCTTCTCCACCAAAGACGTCGGCAAGGGCACCGGCCTCGGTCTGTCCACGGTCTATGGAATCGTGAAGCAAACCGGCGGCTACATCTATGTCGAGTCCAGGCCCGGCGAGGGGACGACTTTCCGCATCCTGCTGCCCCGCCACGTCACCCAGCCGGAGGAAGAAAAAGAGGAGCCGAAGGCAGCCACGAAATCCGCAGACCTGACCGGCAGCGCCAGGATTCTTCTAGTCGAGGACGAGGAAGCGGTGCGCGCCTTCGCCGGACGCGCACTCTCCGCGCGCGGCTACACGGTCTACGAAGCTGCGTCCGGGCCAGAGGCGCTCGACCTGATGAACGGCATGAAGGAGGAGATCGACCTAGTCATTTCCGACGTCGTCATGCCGGGCATGGATGGGCCTACGCTGCTCCGGGAGCTCCGACGCCGCCAACCGAAGCTCAGGATCATCTTCATGTCCGGCTATGCCGAGGACGCCTTTGAGCGGCACCTCCCCGACGCCGAAACCTTCAGTTTCCTGCCAAAGCCCTTTTCGCTTAAGGAATTGGCAACGACGGTGAAGGCATCGCTCGACGCGTAGGTCACTCGCCGCGCCCGACGAGGCCTGTAGCCGCCGATTTCATCCGTAGGCCATGACGGCAGAGCAGCGCTGTTCGCCGGTTCGGGATACGGCAGGGCTCGCGCCGCGTTATCCCACGTGCCGATCCGCGGCTCGGGCAATGCCATGAAGAAACTCGTCGTGATCGGTGCGGCCGTCCTGCTCTGCGGCGCTATCCTTGGCCTCGTCGTGCCGATGTGGACGATGACGGCCGGAATGGGAGTCAATCGGCACGGCTGGACGGCGATTGTCCTCATGCTGGTGTTCTGTTTCGGCATCGCTGGTGGCCTGATGTTCCTGATCTTCTACAGCGCCCGCCGAGGACATGACGACGCCGTTCATTTCGGCGCTCTCGATCGCCAGCGCGGCGGGCTCGGCGAAGCGGATGCAGGTGGTCGGGCGCACGAGCCCTCGACGCCCGCCGGCCCGCCCTCAGCCTGACACGGGCTTTCCCGAATTTCGGCAGGCTTGACGCGCGAGAACAAACAGGGTACAGAAAGGCCATCGCGCCCTGCAGCCGTGGGGCATTCGACTGGTTGAATGGGGGATGCCATGGTAAGTCCGCTTCGAGTCGTCGAGGGCAGCAGGGACGGGATGGACAAATCCAAGGCACTGGATGCCGCGCTCAGCCAGATCGAGCGGGCTTTCGGCAAAGGCTCCATCATGCGGCTCGGCCGCGACGGCAAGGTGGTGGAGATCGCCACCATCTCCACAGGTTCGCTCGGCCTCGACATGGCGCTTGGCGTCGGCGGTTTGCCGCGCGGCCGCGTCATCGAGATCTACGGGCCGGAATCGTCCGGCAAAACCACGCTGGCGCTGCACACCATCGCCGAGGCGCAGAAGCGCGGCGGCATTTGTGCCTTCATCGACGCGGAGCATGCGCTCGATCCGATCTATGCCCGCAAGCTCGGGGTCAATCTGGACGATCTCTTGATTTCGCAGCCCGATGCCGGCGAGCAGGCGCTGGAGATCGCCGACACGCTGGTGCGTTCCGGTGCGATCAACGTGCTCGTCGTCGATTCCGTCGCCGCGTTGACGCCGCGCGCCGAGCTCGAAGGCGAGATGGGCGATCAGCTGCCAGGCAGCCAGGCAAGGCTGATGAGCCAGGCGCTTCGAAAGCTCACCGCCTCGATCTCACGCTCCAACACGATGGTTATCTTCATCAACCAGATCCGCATGAAAATCGGCGTGATGTTCGGCAGCCCCGAAACAACGACCGGCGGTAATGCGCTTAAATTCTACGCCTCGGTCCGGCTTGATATCCGCCGCATCGGCCAGATCAAGGAACGCGAGGACGTTGTCGGCAACCAGACGCGTGTCAAGGTGGTGAAAAACAAGCTGGCGCCGCCGTTCAAACAGGTCGAATTCGACATCATGTACGGCGAGGGCATATCCAAGACCGGCGAGCTGATCGACCTCGGCGTCAAGGCGGGTATCGTCGAAAAGTCCGGCGCATGGTTCTCCTACGATAGCCAACGCCTCGGCCAGGGGCGAGAGAACGCCAAGCAGTTCCTGCGCGACAATGCGGATGTCGCTGCTGCCATCGAGCAGGCGATCCGCCAGAATGCCGGCCTCATCGCCAGCCAGCTTGAGGGAGCCGCTCCGGACGAAGCCGTCGAGGCATAAACTGAGGCTTCCCGCCCCCCAGAATGGCTTCTTAGGTTTGCAGATATTCGGCCTGCCTTGTGCCCATTTGGCGGCAGGCCGGCTTCCTGGTCGCGCCTTTGCCGCCGGCAATCTTTCTTGATAATGGCGCCTCTTCTTCTAATCTGCCCGGGCAATTATCCTGCGGCCCGATCGATTGCTTCCATGATCATGCGGCGCGCCGCGTGTTCGTCGCTCCATTCGACGATCTTGACCCATTTGCCGCCTTCCAAGTCCTTGTAGTGGGTAAAAAAGTGCTCGATCTGCTCGAGCGTAATGGCCGGCATGTCGCGGTAGCTGATGATCTTGTCGTAGCGCCGCGTCAGCTTCATGCTTGGCACCGCAATAACCTTTTCGTCCGCGCCGGCCTCGTCCTCCATCACGAGCACGCCAATCGGCCGGCAATTGATAACGCAGCCGGGCACCAGTGCACGGGTGGAAGCGCAGAGCACGTCAAGCGGATCGCCGTCGCCGCAAAGGGTGTGTGGGACGAAGCCGTAATTGCCGGGATAGCGCATCGGCGTGTGGAGGAAGCGGTCGACGACCAGTGTGCCGGCGTCCTTGTCCAGCTCGTATTTAATCGGCTCGCCGCCCACGGGCACTTCGATGATGACGTTGATGTCGTCAGGCGGATTGCGGCCGATCGGTATTGCGTCAATGCGCATCGAAACTCCTCGTCGCACTCGTCTGATGTTCGTGGGATAGGTGAATTCCGGGCAGGCCGCCAGAGCTGTCAGCCGCGGAACTCGTACCAGCAACAGGGGAGGGTGCGGCCGCCGAGGCTCTCGTCCGATCGGGCAATCAGCCTGCCGCCACGGCGAATGTAGAAGCCGTTGGCCCTGTCGTTGTCGGCGAGAGCCCTGACAAGCACGCGGACATAACCTTTGTCCTTGATGCGCTTCAGGGCGGCGGAGAACAGGCGTATGCCGAGGCCGATGCCCTGGTATTCCGGCTTGAGGTAGAGTTCTTGGACCTCCGCCGCACCGGCGTGGGCGCTGCCTGGTGCCGGAGCGAATGTCGCATAGCCGGCCACCACGCCGCCTACCTCAAGGACGAGGATGGCCCGCTTCTTCATGATGTCGCGCCACCAGCCGGCGCTGCGACGCACGATCATCCGTTCCAGTGTGAGCGCCGGGATGATGCCCGCATAGGCCTCCCGCCAGGCGGCCGCATAGACCTCCGCCAGCCCGGGCGCATCGGGCGCTCGCGCCGGCCGCACATCGATGACGAGCGATGTCATGGTGCGAATCCTAACGCTGGTCGCCGCGACAGGGAAGGGTCTTGCAGCCGGTCGTCGGCATGCCCTCTGCGGCGCCATCAACTCAGCCGGTCGACCGGGTAAACTGTGTTTCAGGTTTCCGGAGTGGGCGATCTCCGGAATTGATGTCCCGCGCGCTGCAGAGCTGAAGGAACGGCCATGCCGCTATCGAGCATAGAAATCTTCGCGGACGGCACGGCTCTGCGTCTCGATTGGGCGGAGGGGACGAGCGCGCGCTTTCATGCCGTGTGGCTGCGCGACAACGCGCTCGATGCCGAGACCCGCAGTCCCGGCAACGGGCAGCGGCTGATCACTGTCCTCGACGTTCTTCCCGATACCACAGTCGAGCGAGCCCGGCTGACCGCTGGCGGCGATCTAAGCGTCGCCTTTGCCCCGGAGGGTAAGGAGGTGATCTTTCCCGCCGCGTGGCTCAAGGCGCACCGCTACGACCGCCGGAATGGGCAAGAGGCGGGCTGGACCGCGCCGGAGGTGGAGACCTGGGATTCCCGGCTACAGGGCCGCGCGCCTGTCGGCTTGTACAAGGACATCGGCGCGGACCGGCAGGCGCTCGGGCGCTGGCTCGCCGATATCAGGCGTTACGGCTTCGCCGTGATGCGCGGCGTGCCTTGCGAGAGCGGCCAGCTGTGCAGGGTGGCGGAGCTGTTCGGCTATGTGCGGGAGACGAATTACGGGCGCTGGTTCGAGGTGCGGGCGGAGGTCAACCCTAACAACCTCGCCTACACCAATCTCGGCCTGCAGGCGCATACCGACAATCCCTATCGCGATCCCGTGCCGACCATGCAGATTCTCGCCTGCCTGGAGAATTCGGTGGAGGGCGGCGAGTCGATCGTCGTCGACGGTTTTAGGGTCGCCGAGCGGCTGCGGGCAGAGGACCCGCGCGGCTTCGAGCTGCTTTCGGGCTATCCCGCCCGCTTCGAATATGCGGGATCGGCCGGCGTGCGGCTTCGGGCCAAGCGACCGATCGTCGAGCTCGGGCCGGACGGCGAGTTGTTGGCGATCCGCTTCAACAACCGATCCGCGGCGCCGATCGTCGACGTGCCATTCGACGACATGGCGGATTTCTATGCCGCCTACCGGCGTTTCGCCGAGATCGTGGAGGATCCGGCGATGGAGGTGACCTTCAAGCTGCAGCCCGGCGAGCTGTTCATCGTCGACAACACGCGGGTGCTGCACGCGCGGAAGGCGTTCTCCGGGTCGGGGAAAAGGTGGCTGCAGGGCTGCTATCCGGACAAGGATGGGCTCCTTTCCACCTTGGCGGCCATCGAGGAGGAGCAGCTCCGGGAGGCGGCGGAATGAGCCGGCACGAGCTTAACCGCGAGAGCATCGTGCCGTTCATAGCTGATATTTTTGAGCGGCGCGGGGCCGAAGAATATCTCGGCGAGCCGGTCTCGATGGCCGAGCACATGCTGCAGGGCGCCTGGCTGGCCGAAGCTGAGGGCGCCCCCGACGAGCTGGTGGCGGCGGCGCTGTTGCACGACATCGGCCATTACACCAGCGAATTCGGGACCTATTCGCCCGACGATGTCGAGGACAAGCACCACGACGAGGCGGGGGCGGAGGTCCTGGCGCCGTTCTTCCCGCCGGTCATCACCGAATGCGTCCGCCTGCATGTCGCGGCCAAACGGTATCTCTGCGCCACGGATTCCGCTTATGTTGCAAAGCTTTCGCCGGCGTCAGCGCATACCTTGTCGCTGCAGGGCGGGCCGATGAGCGCGGCGGAAGTGGCGGATTTCCGCAAAAACCCATTCCATGCAGAGGCGGTGAGGGTGCGGCTTTGGGACGAGGGCGGCAAGGTCAAGGGGATGCGGACCCGCGCCTTCGCCGATTACCAAGAGATGCTGCAGAGGGTCGTCGACCGGCACCTCGATGGCAATTGTTCAAGATGAAGGAACGCCGGCAAGGTGCGGAGGCCGTTCAGCTCCTTGCAAAAATCCTCGATGCCGAACACGGCCCGAACAGCGCATGCTCTAGAACGAGGATCGGCCGAACCGAGTAAGAGCAGCCATCCTCGCGGCGTGTGTTCGGCAAGATCGCAGAGCAACCGGTGCTCTTAAGATACGAGGTTGCGAATGGACATCAGACGCATTCACGGCGGCAAGCGGATCAGCCGGGCCGTCGTCCACAACAACATCGTCTACCTCGCTGGAATTCTGGCTTTGCAGAAGCGAGGCGGGACGGTGGCCGAACAGACACGCGACATCCTGGGCATCATCGACCAGCTGTTGGCCGAGGCGGGCAGCGACAAGACGCGGCTGCTGACGGCGAACATCTTTCTCGCCGACATCCGCACCGCGGAGGAGATGAACGAGGTCTGGGACGACTGGCTGCCGGACGGTTGCGCCCCGGCGCGGACCACGGTGGAGGGGCGGGCGACCTCGCGCGAGCACGCCGTCAAGATCGCCGTGACGGCGGCCCTTCGCTGATCGTCCCGCTCACTGCCAGGGCAGGAGCGACGCGTGGATGACGCCCGGCACCCCGGCATTGCCCACCGAGCGGATGGCCAGATCGACGTCCTGCAGCCCGAATCGGTGCGTGGTGATCTTCTCCAGGGGAAAGCGGCCGGAAGCGATCTGCTGCAGCGCCAGCTCGCAAGCCCGGTAGCTGTGGCCGCGGGCGCTGTGGATGGTGACGAACTTCA
The DNA here is from genome assembly GCA_963846475.1 of uncultured Alphaproteobacteria bacterium. GTDB lineage: Bacteria > Pseudomonadota > Alphaproteobacteria > Rhizobiales > Afifellaceae > DASWJZ01. The sequence continues at coordinate 4,044,490 of CAWJVZ010000004.1, forward strand.
CGGTCATCTTGCCGAGCGGAAAATTCGGGAACTCGGCCAATTCGCCCTGGACCACCATCGTCCCGCCCTTGCGCTTCAGCGCCTCCATGCCGAGCAGGATGGGAATTGTACCGGCGCCGGCGGTGCAGTCGAGCGCGACGTCGACGCCCTTGCCGCCGGTGATCTCCATGATCCGCGCCAGCGGATCCTCCTTGTCCACGTCGATGACGTAGTCCGCACCAAGCGCCTTGGCGACGTCCATCCGCGCCTGGTCTTTCGACGTGCCGGTGACGATGATCAGCGAGGCGCCGGCCTGCTTGCAGATCACCGTCTGCGAAAGGCCCTGCTGGCCGGGTCCCTGGATGAGGACGGTGGAATCGTAGCCGACGCCGGCGTCGAAAAGGGACCATTCGACGCCGTTTGCCATCGGCGTCACCAGCCCGGCCAGCTCCGGCGTTACGCCGGCCGGCACGTGGTGCACGACGGCGTTCCAGGGCAGGAAGACATATTGGGCGAAGCCGCCCCACAGATGCGGCGCCTTCTCGGCCGAGGTGTAGCCGTAGCGGATGCCGTCGGGATTGGTGCGCCAGTCGGTGTTCTCGCAGTGTCGATACTCGCCCTTGTGGCACCATTCGCATCTGAAGCAGGGGACGTAATGCTCGACGAAGACGAGGTCGCCTTCCCGAAAACCCTTGCGCCGGGTGAACTCCCGGCCGGCTTTGGCGATGGTGCCGATGTTCTCGTGGCCCATGATGACCGGAGCGGCGGAGGGCGGATGCGCATAGAGCTTCACGTCGGTTCCGCAGATCCCGGCGACCTCCATCTTTAATAGGGCGCCGTCCTCCGGAACGTCCGGCATGGGGAATTCGCGAATCTCGGTCCGGCTTGGGCCGGTTCGCACGGCCGCGAGCACTTGTTCCGCCACCGAAAACCTCCTGTAAGGAGCGGTCGTTCGCGCTAGCTATCATCGCGGCGCAGCCGAGCGCAATTTGCTGCCCCCGGGCGGCTTCAGGCCGGCGCATTAGCGCGCCGCCGCCGACGGAAGGAGGAGGCATGGAACCGACCGAGCTGGAGCGAAGATGCGCGGCTCTCAAGGCGCGCTGTGCGAAGCTCGCCGCCAAGGACCAGGAACGCGTGCTCGACGCCTGGGCGCAGGTGCTTGTTCTCTGCGAGCTGCCGCGCGAGCCGGGCGAAACAATGTCCCTCTCCATCAGCCTGGACCGCTCCTCCGAGATCACGCATCTCAGCGGCTGACAAAATCCCGGAGCGCACCATGGCCGGACCGAAGCTCAGGACTGTCACCCGCACCCAGGGCAACAACCAGGCGCTCAAGGACGGCACGGTGAAGCCGCGCGGCTTCGAATTCGACTTCGTCGAGGTCGATCCGCTGATTTCCGCGTTCCGGCGCATGGTGCGCGGGCTGGAGTTCGACGTCTGCGAGATGGCGATCACCACCTATGTCTGCGCCAGGGCGCATGGAAAGCGCTTCACCGCGGTGCCGGTGTTCCTCGTCCGCGCCTTTCACCACGGCGCCGTCCTGGTGAATACGATGGCGGGGATCGAGACGCCGAAGGACCTGGAAGGGAGGCGTGTCGGCGTCAACCGCGGCTACACGGTCACGACGGGCGTCTGGGCGCGCGGCATCCTGCAGGACGAGCACGGCGTCGATCTCCACAAGATCACCTGGGTGCTGTCCGGCGACGAGCATGTCGCGGAATACCGGCCGCCGTCCAACGTCGTGCCGATCGGCGCGGGGCAGAACATGGCCGAGATGCTGGCCGCCGGCGAGCTTGCGGCGGCCGTGGGCCTCGAGGTGGACCACGCGGACGTGCAGCCGCTGATCGCCAATGCGCGCGACGCCGGTCTGAACGCGCTTCGGAAGCGCGGGCACTATCCGATCAACCATCTGGTCGTGATCAAGGATGAGCTCCTCGCCCAAAGACCCGAGCTGGCGGCCGATGTCTTCGACGCGTTCGCCGAGGCGAAACGCCTCTACATCGAGCGCCTGAAGGGTGGGGAGGTCGCCAAGCCGACTGCCGTGGACAACGTGCATCGGCGCGTCATGGAGATAAAGGGCGACCCGCTTCCATACGGCATCGAGCCGAATCGTCACGTTCTGGAGGAGCTCCTGCGGCACGCCTTGGCCCAGCGCATCATTTCCGAGCCCGTCGGCGTTGACGAGCTGTTCGCGCCGGCAACGCGCAGCATGGTGGCGTGAGGCGACGACAGGATCTCACCCGCGGGGGATTTGCGCCATAGCCGATGAACCGGGTCTCGTCCTCCGTCCTATGGGTCTCTCCGGAAAGCCGGTGGGTGCGCGGCACCCGCCTTTCCGTTGACTTCTTTAGCGGCCTCCTAGCGACTTAGAGCGCCGTTTAGCCCGTTGTTCCAATGCCGTCTCACCGATCAGCTCAAAGCCCTGACCAAAATACTTGTCGTTAGACTCAGTGCGATGGTTCATGACGGTTTCTTTCAGGGCATCCCAAGCAGACCCGATTGTCTCACCCCAGGTATCTATAACATAGTCCTCAGGTAGGCTTGATTGCCATATCAGTGTTCCTACTGCATCGAAGCCGGCGACAACCGTACTTATTACATCCTTCGGAACATGGCGAACACTTGGACTCTTATGCAGCCATGTTAGCGCATCCCGCATCTCTTGTCCCTGAATTATATCCAACGCTACCTTGTAGGATTGTGCATGCAACGTCTGTGTAAGCGCCTTTTGTGTTTCCTCCTGTGCGGATGCAGATCGACTTAGTTCCTGTCTCGTAAGGGCGAGTTCTTCTCTTTGAGTGCAAGTTCCTCCCGTTGCAGGAGAATGGCAACGATCACCCCCGCAAACGCCAGTCCGGAAAAGAGAGCGTTTATGCTGCCGTATAAGTCCCCTGCTTGGCCACGCTCTCCGATCGTGCCGTCAACGAGAAACAGCATCGTAACTGGAGTCGCCAGCCAAAGTAGAACCACCAGACTAAAAATTACGGCTATGGCGCGTACATCGATGTTCTTAGGAATTGGAGTTTTCATCGTGACCTCGACATAATTGCGCAGTGCCTATGATTTCAGGTATGTAATTCTCGCTCGCAGTTCTGACCGCCCTCGCGCTCTTTAGCGGCCGTCATTATCCACGACCATCGCGCGGATACCACGCCCCTTCACCAGAGCAGCAGCTCGGCGTGACGCTCCCGACCGGAGCGGCACCTTCGAAATTTCGCTTCAGGATCGCATCTCGTCAACCGACAACTCCATGCCGATTGTCTCCGCGGCCGTCCGCGGCGGGGGCACCCTCTCGGGTTACCAGTGCTTCACGATCGAAGAAGGCAGGACGGACGCCGAAATTCGTCTGCGGCACGCTCTCTGGCACGACTGTTTCCTCGCTTGAGCGCGCTCTCGATCCGCTGACCGCTTTCGGCCCGCGTTGACAGGCACATGGGGCGAGTAGGAACATCGCCGGCAATCCTGTTGCGCGGTCGGCGCAGCGCCCGGGGAGGAGCGTCGTGAATATCCAAAGAATCTCGCGCAAGCCGCAGGTGGCCGTGATGAACGCCGTGCACGATCTGCCGGTGCTGGTTGCCCGCGACGAGGGTTTCTTCCGGGACGAAGGCCTCGACATCGACTTCGTCACGACGCCGGGCATGGCGCAGGTCACGACCTCGCATCAGGTCAAGTTCGAATCGATCTTCGACCGCCCCTTGGACGCCGCCTACAACGACGGCGGCATCGACCAGTACCGAATGTGCGAATGGGGCATCATGAAACGCGCCGTCGAGGCCGACAGCGAGGGCCTCCGCAGCCGCAAGATCGTGGCGCTCGGCGCTGCCATGTCGTCCTTCGCCATCGTCGTCACCCGCGATTCCGATGCCTACGAGCCGGAGATGCTGAAGGACAGGCCGATCGCCGTGACGCCGAACAACGGCTCCCATTTCACCACGCTGAAGATGATGGAGGGGTTTCTGACGCCCGAGCACATCAAGACCACGAGCGCCGGCACGATGCCGCAGCGCCTCGAAGCCTTGCGCGAGGGGCGGGTGGCGGCGGTGAGCCTGATGGAGCCGTGGATCAGCGTGGCGCAGAAGGAGGGGCTGCGCATCTTGATCGAGTCGCATTCGACGCGGAGCGAAGCGGCGGGCGACGACCTCGACGGGCCGACCTTGGCCAAGATGTTCCGGGCGCAGGCGCGGGCGGTCGAGCTCCTGGAAAAAGACCCGACACCGTACGTTCATTATCTCGTCGCGGAGACGGGCGGCCGCCTTGAGCCGCACGAGCTGCAGACCTGGCGCCTGCTGCACGCGCCGCCGCAGCCCTATACGCGCGAGCGCTTCGAGGACACCTACAACTGGAACGTCAAGTGGAACATGACAGTGCCCGGCGCCACCTACGAGAACACCGTCGACAATCGGGCGTGGGAATAGGCTCGAGCGGCGGGCGCTAGCCGCCGATCGGCAATTTCCGTCTGCGAACGCGCGTCCGATCCACGACCATGATGCTGCCGATAATGTCCGCTGGCGTCAGTGCTTTTAGAATCTGGGTCATGCGCGCGATGACTGCGGCGTCGCTCCAGTTGCCGTTGCGAAAGAGGATCAGACTTGCGTCCGTATTTCCGGCGAGCGCGAGCAGGCGCGGGTAGTCAAGATCGGCAGTGATGACAGTCCGCCCCTCAAGGTTGGCACGTCTCAAGATCTCGACATCCGGCGCGCGATCCAGATGTAGCGCGACCGCATGAACAGCATCATAGCCTTGCTCTCGCAACCATGCCGCCAAATCAGGCGAAAGCGGCATGTCGACGAGGAATTTCACGCATCAGCTCGCCGGCAAAAGCTCAATGGTCTCGTCGTCGGCGAGGAACGCAGCGTAGCCGAGCGCCTCATCGAGGTCCTCAGGCTCAAGATAGGGATAGGCCGCGAGGATACGATCGCGACTTTCCCCTGCAGCCATCAATCCTAGGAGCCGCGCCACCGGGAACCGGAGACCGCGGATGCAAGGCTTTCCCGCGCACACCGCAGGATCGATAGTGATCCGAGTGAATGTCATCGGGGGATTATGCCTGAACGCCTGCGGGCGCGCGAGGGTTTGGGCGCACTTTAAAACTATACGGTCGCGCCGGTCGCCTTTCCCAAGAACTCCAACACGCGCGCGGGCGTGTTCTGCTCCGCCTGTTCCTCGACAGGCACATCCCAATATTCCGCGCGCGGCAGGCATTCCTCCAGGTAGCGCGCCGCCGAGGTGGCGTGCGAGGCGTCGCGGCCCGGGACGATCAGGGCAGGCACGTCGAGGCGGAGCAGATCCTCCGGCTCGGCTCCCGGCGCGGTGTCGCGGTCGACGAGGCTTCGTCCCATCCCGGCGACGATCAGCTTGTATCTCTCCACGTCCTGCCCGGCGTAGGAATCGGCGAAGGCGCGGTCGTGCCTGAGGACCGACGCCCAGGGTCCGCCGCGCGGGTCGGCGCCGAAGGACTTGCCGCTTCCGGCAGCAAGATCGGCTACCGCCTGGAGCCCGTCCTGCTGCACGAAAGCAAGATGCTCGGCGAAGCGCTGGTGGCTGGCGATCCGGTATTTTGCGCCGCCGACCGGCCAGAACAGCACGAGGCTCAGCGTCGCAGCCGGGTGGCAGACGCCGAAGGCGAGGGCGCAGGACACGCCCATGCAGCCGCCCATGACGTGGGCGCGCTCGACGCCGAGATGGTCGAGGAGGCCCTTTCCCTGCGCGGCGTAATCGCCCCAGCCGACGCGCTCCACCCGGCCGCCGGACTGGCCGCATTCCCGCCGGTCGAAGACGATGCAGGTGTAATGCTTGGGCAGGTGGTCGAGGAGCTTGACCTTGGCGTAGACGCCCTGCGTCGACCACTTCTCCGCGGTCGCGTCGAAGCCGCCCGGCGCATACATGAGGAGCGGCGGTCCCGCGCCGATCACCTCGTAGCGCGTCACGATGCCGTCGATGATTGCCGTGGCCACGCGCTCAGCCCTTGATCTGCCGGCCGGCGCGCACGTCGCCGATCAGCGCCTTGAAGGCGTCGAGGCTGAGCTTCGCGGTGTTGACGTAGGTTTCGGCGTCGGAGTCGAGCCACTTGGCCGCCGAGCCGAGCGCCGTCTGCGCCAGGCGCACCCGCCCGTCGAGCCACGGGCCGCCGCCGAAGCCGCCGATCACCGGGATCGAAACCGCCTCGACCACGGCGGGACCGGCCACCGGCCCGGAATTGGTGAAATCGAGCATGGCCGCGCCCGCCTCCTCCAGCCGCTTCGCCTCGCCGACCAGCTTCGCCGTCATTCCGGCCGTCGCCTCTGCATCGGGCGAATTCTGGGCGCCGTAGGGGATGCCGTATTTCAAGGCCGTCTGCGGGGTGAGCCCGAATTGGGCGAAGACGGGAATGCCGGCGCGGGTGAGGGCGGTCACCGCTTCGGGGAACTCGGCCGCGGCGTCCAGCTTGACCATGTCGGCGCCGCCTTCCTTCACCAGCCGGATTGCGGCCTTGAGCGCGCTGCCCAACCCTTCCTGCAGCGGGCCGAAGGGGATGTCGCAGATCACCAGCACCCGCCCGGCGCCGCGGCGAACCGCCTTGCAGCAGACGAGCATCTCCTCGACCGTCACCTCGAGGGGATTGGAGTGGCCCCACAGGTTCACGCCGACTGAGTCTCCCACGACCAGGAAATCCACGCCGGCACGCTCCGCGATCTGCGCGGTCTGGGTGTCCCAGCAGACGATCCCGACGCTCTTTCGCCCGTCGCGCTTCATCTGCTGCAGCGCCGGAATGGTGACGGGCTCGTTCGGCTCCATGGCATTCCTGCTGCTGATGCGGCCGCGCAATATTGCCGCGGCCGCGCTATGGCCTGCTTAGAGGTGAGGCATGGTTGCCCAGCCGCTTTGTTTGTTGTCAATACTGGCCGCCCAAGCAGGGCCTGCCCCTCGCTCTCGCAGAACCGCGACATCGGCATGATCATCGACATTCACGGCCACTACACGACCGAGCCGCAGGCGCTGCACCGGTTCCGCGACAAGCAGCTGGCCGGGCTCGCCGATCCGATGCGCCGGCCGACGACGACGGACCTCGGCATCAGCGACGATGCGCTGCGGCAAAGCGTCGAGCCGCAGCTGAAGCTGCAGAGGGAGCGCGGCAGCGACCTGACGATCTTCTCGCCGCGCGCCGCCGGCATGGCCCATCACGTCGGCACCGAGGAGACCGGAAAAGTGTGGTCGCGCATCAGCAACGACCTCATCCACCGCATCTGCACGCTGCTGCCCGACAATTTCGTCGGCGTCGGCCAGCTGCCGCAGCATCCTGGCAATCTCGCCGAAGAACTGCATTGCCGAACTCGAGCGCATCGTCAACGAACTCGGCTTCGTCGGCGTCAACCTCAACCCCGACCCGTCGGGAGGCTACTGGACCGATCCGCCGCTCACCGACCGGCACTGGTATCCGATCTACGAAAAGCTGGTGGAGCTTGAGGTGCCGGCGATGATCCACGTCACGTCCTCATGCAACCCGAACTTCCATCACACCGGCGCGCATTACATCAACGCCGATACGACGGCGTTCATGCAGCTCATCCAGGGCGACCTGTTCGGGGATTTTCCGACCCTGAAATTCGTCATTCCGCATGGCGGCGGCGCCGTGCCGTTCCACTGGGGCCGCTATCGCGGGCTGGCGCAGGAGATGAAGAAGCCGGCCCTCTCCGAGCATCTCCTGAACAACGTCTATTTCGACAGTTGCGTCTATCACCTGCCGGGAATCGAGCTGCTCACAAAAGTCATCCCGATCGACAACATCCTCTTCGCCTCCGAGATGCTGGGCGCCGTAAAGGGCATCGATCCGGAGACCGGCAATCATTACGACGACACGAAGCGCTATATCGACCAGGTGCGGGATCTCGACGAGGCGAGCCGCTCCAAGATCTTCGAGGGCAATGCCCGCCGGGTCTATCCGCGCCTCGATGCGCTGCTGAAGGCGCGCGGCCAGGCCCGTGGCGCCGCTTGAGTTCTCACGCCTACCCCTTGAACTGGGTCACCGTGTCGATCAAAGCGGGCCGGCCCTGCTTCACCTCTTCGATGGCGCGCGCCAGCGCCCCCGCGATGTCGCCGGGCTGCTTGATCGGGCCGTCGCCATACCAGCCCATCGCGCGGGCGAGCGTCGCGAAATCCGGCGCGGGCGCGGAAATATCCATGCCGATATAGGCCCGCTCGACCGGGGTGTTGCGCTGCCGCGCCACGGTGATCTGGTGCTCCCAATCGTTGTAGTAGGCGCGGTTGTTGTGCATCACGACCAGCATCGGGATCTCGTGCTTGGCGGCGAACCATAAAGCGCCGGCGTCGAACATGAGGTCGCCGTCCGTCTGGCAATCGACGACAAGGCGGCCCTTGCCCTTGTGGGCGAGGGCGACGCCGAGCGCGATGCCGATCTGCGTGCCTGTCCCGAGCGGCCGGCCGGGGTGGCGGTAGGGCCGGTCGAAGTCCCACAGCTTCAGCGCCCAGTTCTCGAAGGCGTTGGTGGTCAGCACCCAATCCTCGCCTTTGACCTGGTCCCAGACTTCCGAGGCGAGCCGCGGCAGCGAGATCGGCGAGGCATCCCAGCCCTCCATCGCTTGCTCCCGCCATTCAGCCCGCCGCCCCGCGTGCAATTTCGCCACGACGGCGCGGCGCGCGTCGATTTTTTTGGCCACGCCTGGGTCACGCGCGACCCGTCTCCGGCAGAGCTCGGCGAGCGCCGGTATGGCGAGGGCGGTGTCGGCAAGAATGCGCTGCGAGCAGAGCGGGAACCGCTGGTAATCCATCGCCCACTTGCCGATCTCGACATCGGCGAACCCGATGTCGATCCATTCGCACCCGGCGGGATAGTAGGGCCGCTTCGTCCGGTTGATGCGGTCGTTGTAGTGCGTCGGCCGCTCCCAATCGCGGAGGTCGAGCCCGACGATCAGGTCGGCGCGCCGGAACGCCTCGGGCATCAGCCTGAGATCGAGCGGATGCTCGGTAGGGAAATTCAGGCGTGTGCCGACGTCGGCGACGGGCGCCCCGAGTACCTCGGCAAGCGCCACCATGTCGCCGAACCCGGAATCCACCCGTCCGACGAATTCCGGCATCAGCACCGGCCAGTCGGCGTTCAGGATGCGTTCGCAGGCCTCCTCGAGCGCCGCCGGGTCGGGCGCCAGCCGGCTCGGCACCCGCGCCGTGCCGGGCGGCGGGAGCGCGACCGGGGCCGCTAGGGGCGCCTCCTGCAGCCACGCGTCGTAGCACATGTAGATCGGGCCCTGCGGCTCCGTCATCATGATCGAATAGGCGCGCGCAAAGCTGTCGACGACCCCGTCGATGCCGCCGGGCTGGTAGTCCCACTTCACATAGTTGCGGACCTGCTCGCCCTGGGCGTTCGCCGTGTGGATCCAGTCGATGCGCGGGCGGCGCTTGGCTTCGTCCATCGGCCCGGTCGCACCGATGATGAAGATGGGAGCGCGGTCGGTGTAGGCGTAATAGACGCCCATGACCGAGTGCAGCAGGCCGACGACGTTGTGCACGATGACGGCGAGCGGCTTGCCGCTTGCCTTGGCGAAGCCGTGGGCGATCTGCACGGCGATCTTTTCGTGCTGGCAGAGCAGCATCGGCGGATCGTCGCCGTTGTGGTTCACCAGGGAATCGTGGAGCCCGCGATAGCTCGCGCCGGGATTCAGCGTGATGTAGGGGAAGCCGAATTGCTTGATCAGGTCGGCAATGACGTCGGATTGCCAGCCGTGCTCCGCGCTTGCCTCCTCCGGTTCAGCCATCAACATCTCCTCTGAGGCATCTTCACCGATGTGCCACGACAGCCCGCAAGATTGACAGCCAGGGGCCGCAGCCGTAAACAAATAAATGGAACCGCGTTCCTTTATGCGGAACACCGCTCGTGGAGGAAGCCTTGCCGGACAACGATCAGGATCGCACGGCGCCGGGCGACGTGGGCGATGCGGGACTCGGGCACAATTCCGCGCAGCAGGAGCCGGCCGTCTGGGAGCGCTGGACCAAGAAGCGCACCTTCGTGCGGGCCCTGGAAGGCACCTACGGCGAGCTCGTCCAGGAGCTCTTCACGCAGCCGCGCGTCTATCACTCGAAGGACTGGAAGTGGAAGGGCGGGCCGCAGAACTACGGCAAGAAGATCATCAACCCGCAGGCGGTCAAGGTCGCCCAATCGATAGAAACGCACATCGACGTCTATGCGCCGGGAGGCTACGGCCAGAAGCACGGCCACATGAACAGCGCCGTGTTCTACGTGCTCAAGGGCAAGGGCCACGACATCCATGACGGCAAGCGTCACGATTGGGAGGCAGGCGACGCGCTGATCGTCGAGAACGGCTGCGTCCACCAGCATTTCAGCGACGATCCCGACGACGAATGCATCGTGCTGATCATGAAGGCGAAGCCGCTGTTCCTGTTTATGCACCTCCTCTTCCAGAGGGTTGTGCAGTACCCGCCGACGGAGCCGGCCCCGGGCCAGGAGAGCTATACGCCGCCGACGGAGCTTTAGGAGGAGAGATGAGCCGGATTGTCGACGGACTGGAGCGCGAGCGCGCCCACGCGGAGACGCACCACGTGGATTTCTTCGCCCAGGCGCTCAAGGCCTCGGAGCGTTTCCGCAGCGAATACGAGGGCCGGCTGAACGTCGTCAAATCGCACCAGATGCCGTTCGAGCGCTCGCCCGACGGGCTGATCAAGCACATCATCAACGAGAACATGGACACGAAGGAGTGCTGCATCGACATCTACATGCAGTTCCTGCCGCCGGGAAAGGCAAGCGGCAAGCACCGCCACCTTTCCGAAGAGATTTTTTACGTGGTCGAGGGCAGCGGCTACGACCTGCACTGGGATGTCCGCTTCGACTGCAAGGACGAATACGAATGGTCCTGGGACGAGGAGCCGAAGCGCTTCGAGTGGAGCCAGGGGGATTTCGTCTACATCCCACCCTACTGCGCCCACAAGCATTTCAACGCCGACAGCGCCAACGAAGCCAGGATCGTGGTCATCAACAGCCGCATTCTGAAGCCGATGGGCTTTGATTGGTTCGAGCAGCTGGAGAACGCGGAAGGCTACTGAGGCGAGGTGCCGGTTCAGGCGCTAGCTCCATACCAAACAAGAAATCACGGGAGGACACGATGAAGAAGAGCAGTTTGGGTTTTGCCTTCTGCACGGTGGCTGCGCTGGCGTTGACCGGGCCCGCTACGGCCCAGGACAATTTCTTCGAAGGCGAGAAGATCACCTATATCATCACCACCGATCCCGGCGGCGGCTACGACACCTATGGGCGCCTGGTCGCCAAGTATCTCGAGAAACATCTGCCCGGATCGCAGGTGATCGTGCAGAACATTCCGGGAGCCGGCCACATCGTCGGCACCAACACGCTTTACGCCGCCGAGCCGGACGGGCTGACGATCGGCTCGTTCAATACGGGTCTGATCAATTCCCAGCTGCTGGGACGCGAAGGTATCCAGTTTGATCTCGCCCAGATGAGCTGGATCGGCAAGGCGGCAACCGATACCCGCAGCCTCGTGGTCTCCAAGGATTGCCCGTACCAGAGCATCGAGGCGATGCGGGGCGCCACGGAGCCGGTCAAGATGGCTGCCGCCGGCGTCGGCTCGGCTGCCTACATCGACACCATTTTGATCGCCGAAGCGCTGGATCTCGATTTCGAGGTCATCCCGGGTTTCGACGGGAACGAGGGCGAGATGAGCATGATGCGCGGCGAGGTCTGCGCCCAGATCGGCTCGACCAGCTCGCTGGCGCCCTTCGTGGAGAACGGCCACGGCAAGTTCATCCTCCAGGTCGGAGGCGAGTCCGAGGAGGGGGTTCCGCAGGCTCGCGATCTCGCCACGGACGAGCGGGGGCGGTCGATCATTGCCCTCATCGATGCGCTGTCGGAAATCTCGCGGCTGACCGCCGGTCCTCCGGGAATTCCGGAAGACCGGCTGCAGGTCCTCCGCGATGCCTATATGGCGGCGCTCACCGATCCGGAGCTCCTGGCCGAAGCGGAGAAGCTGGACATTCCGATCGAGCAGGCCTCCGGCGCCGACGTCGAAGAGCGCGTCAAGGCGGCGCTCAGCCAGCCGCCCGAGACGGTGACACTGCTGCAGGAAGCGACGAAGGAATAGGCCCCTTCTCCTCGGGCTTTTGCCGGGCGCCGGACGCGGTGAGATCATGCAGGTCGAGCTGATCTTCTCCACGCTGGTCGACATCCTGTCGTCGCCGTACCTGTTGCTGCTGATGGTGATCGCGGTCCCCATCGGCGCCTTCTTCGGGGTGTTGCCGGGCTTGGGCGGCAAGCTCGGCATCGTCCTCCTCATCCCGTTCGTGTTCGGCATGGACCCGACCGCCGGGGTCGTTTTCCTGCTCGCCATGCATTCCGTCGTGCATACCGGCGGCGCCATCCCGAGCATCCTCTTCGGCGTCCCCGGCGATGGGCCGACGGCCGCCACCGTCATTGACGGCTACGCAATGACGCAGAAGGGGCAGGCGGGCAGGGCGCTCGGCGCAAGCCTGGGCGCCTCGGGCATCGGCGGCGTGATCGGCGCGCTGTTCCTGGCGCTCCTCATGCCGGTGATCCAGCCGATCGTGCTGGCGTTCAGCCCGGCCGAATTCTTCCTGCTCGCGCTCCTTGGCATCACGTTCATCGCGACGCTCAGCGGCGACAATCTTCTGAAGGGGCTGATCGTCGGCTTCTTTGGCCTCATGGTCGCCTTCGTCGGCCTCGATCCCTCGACGGGCACGGCCCGCTACACCTTCGGGCAGCTGTTCCTGTGGGACGGCGTCGACGTGATAACCGCTGTTATCGCGATCTTCGCCGTGCCGGAAATGATCTCGCTCGGGGTGAAGCGGACCTCGCTCGATCTCCCCGCCGACACCGCCGCCCGTTACAAGATGGCCGAAGTCTGGGACGGCATCATCGACTGCTTCCGCCACTGGTGGCTGACGATCCGCACCTCGATCATCGGCGCGTTCATCGGAGTGATCCCCGGGCTCGGAGGCGATGCCGCGTCGTGGATCTGTTACGGGCACGCCGTCCAATCCTCCAGGCACCCGGAGCGCTTCGGCAAAGGCGCCGTGGAGGGCGTCATCGCGCCGGAGACGGCGAACAACTCGAAGGAAGGCGGCTCGCTGCTGCCGACCATCTTCTTTGGGGTGCCGGGCAGCTCGGGTATGGCGATCATGCTTGGCGCTTTCGTCACGCTCGGCATCCAGCCGGGGCCGGAGCTGGTGACGACCGGCATGCACCTCGTGTGGTCGATGATGTGGGCCCTCGTCCTCGCCAATATCATCTGCGTCGTCATGCTGCTTGCCGTCGCGCCGTGGCTCAGCGTGCTTGCCCTGATGCGCGTCAGCCTGCTGATCCCCTTCGTCCTCGTCCTTGCGGTGCTCGGCTGCTACCTGGGCGCGGCCGCGTGGGAGAACCTGATCCTGCTCGTGGCGCTCGGCGGCCTTGGCTATCTGTTCAAGCGCCACAAATGGCCGAGGCCGCCTTTCGTCATCGGGGTCGTGCTCGGGCCGATCGCCGAGGATTCGCTCAACAAGGCGATGGCGCTGTGGGGGCCGAGTTTCCTATTGCGCCCCCTGTCGCTGGTCCTGATCGCCATGATCCTCGGCAGCATAGCGGTTTACATCTATCGCCTGCGCCAACCCAAGATGGCCTATGATCTTTGAAGGGCGCATCGCCGTCAGCGTGATCATGCTGGCGCTGTTTGCCGGCATGGTCGGCTATGCCTTCACCTTTCCTGAGGATGCACGGTTCCTGCCCTGGGTGATCGGCATACCGGGCCTGCTCTTCTGCATCGGGCAGCTTATCATCGAGCTGCGCAACCGGAACTCCGGAGGAGCGCGAACCGGGGGAGCGCCGGCGGGAGCTCAAGATGTTCGCTTGGTTCGTGGCGTTCATCGTGGCGATCCTGCTGTTCGGTTTCGTCTATGCCGGGCCGGTCCTGGTTGCGGCCTACCTCTACTTCGACTGGCATGAGCGACCGGTCGTCGTAGTGACCTCGGCCATCGTCGCGTTCGCGGTGCTCTTCGGCATTTTCGAGTGGGCCCTCGAGCTGCGGCTATTCGGAGGCTTTCTCGACAGGCTCCTCCCGTTCTAAGCGCCGGACGGCGACGCGGAACCCGTCCTGAGCGTATCGGCTATTGCGGCGCGACAGCGGAATTCGGCATCTGGACTGAGGAGAACGAAATGTGCGGCGACCTGGACGAGGACGGTAGCGCGGAGGCCATGCTCTACGCGCGCTTCCGCAACCATGCGGCTACGCTCGAGCGCACGCACGGTGCGCGATCCGGCGAGGCTTCGGCGGGCGGCCTGGAGAGCTATCTGGACAAGCTGTTCGGAGACGCTCTTGCACGATGCGTCCGGGACACCGAAGCGTCGGAAGAGGATCGCTGTTACGCGCTGCTGGCCGCACAGCCGGTCGTCTTCGCCCGTCTTGCTGGATTTCTGGCCGCCCATGCCTCGCTGCAGGAGGATCCGCTGCGCAAGGTGATGGAAGCCTTGATGCACGGCTATGCGGAGGCGGAACAGATCGAACCGGATCACGGCCACGATCATGACCATGACGGCCACGAGCACGGTCATGGACATCGCCAGCACCACGACCACCACCACCATTGAGGCTTCGGGAATTGCGACGAAGCGGATCGGCGGTGCCGCCCAACGACGAGCCAAAAGCGCCCGGAGCCGCCTCGCCGGGAGATGACAACGGGAGCGCCGCCCCGGACCGGGCAGCCCTGTCCGGCGCGGCATTGAAAGAATCCTTGCGGCGCGCTTTCGACGGCACGTTCTGGACGTTCCTGTTCCTGGCAGCCGCGGCGGGAACGGCATGCTGGTGGGTGGCCGGGCCGGAGAAGTTCTTTGAAACCCTGCACGGGGATCTGGGCGTGCTCGTTGAAATCCTGCCCCGCATCATCGCCGCAATGGCGATAGCAGGTTTCGTGCAGGTGCTGGTGCCGCGCGAGGCCGTGGCGCGGGCGCTCGGCGAGAAGGCGGGCCTGAAGGGAATCGCTTTGGCGGCCGGCGCGGGGGTCGTCACCCCCGGCGGCCCGATGACGTCGTTTCCTCTCGTCAATGCCCTTCATGCCGCCGGGAGCGGGCGGTCGGCGCTGATAGCTTATCTGACCTCCTGGTCGGTCCTCGGCCTGCAGCGCATCCTGACCTGGGAAGTGCCCCTGATGGGGGCGGAATTCGCAATCATCCGCGCGCTTGCCTCTCTGCCGTTGCCGTTCATTGCCGCGTTCATGGCGAGGCTGCTGCCGGCAGCCCCAAACGAGCCGAGAGGCTGAGTTACAGACGGTGTGGTTCGGCGCGGCGCTGCTTTGGATAATCGTGCTCGCTCTGACGATCTGGACGGCGCGCAAGCCGGAGCGGCTTCATCTCGCGGCGGCCGGCATCGCCGTAAACCAGTTCATCCGCATCCTGCCGCGGCTCGCGCTGGCTCTCCTCACCGCCGGCTTTCTCGGCCAGCTGCTGCCGGGCGAGCTCATCGGCTCCCTCATCGGTGCGGAAAGCGGCGCTAAGGGGATCCTGATCGCATCGCTCGCGGGCGGCTTCACGCCTGGCGGGCCGATCATCTCGTTTCCGATCGTCGTGGTGCTTCGCGAGGCTGGGGCGGGCGTGCCGCAGCTGGTCGCCTTCCTCACGGCCTGGTCGGTCTTCGCCATCCACCGCGTGCTTATCTATAAATCGACGCTGATGGGATGGCGTTTCAGCGGGATGCGGCTCCTGGCCTCGCTTGCCCTGCCGCCGATCGCCGGGTTCAGTGCGGAGGCGATCGTCTGGATGCTGGGCGCTCCGGCCGCAATGAACTGACCCGCGGACGGCCTCTCATACGGCGATATAGACTTTCCCGTCCTCGACGCTCGTCGGATAGGTGCGCACCGGGATCATGCAGGGCGGCGCGGCGACTTCGCCGGTCTTGATGTTGAATGCTCCATTGTGGAAATCGCACTCCACGATGTCGCCGTCGATATAGCCCTCCGACAGCGAGCCCGGGCCATGCGTGCACTGGTCGTCGATCACGTAGAATTCGCCGTCGAGATTGAATACCGCGACGGCGAGCCCCTCGGTCTCCACCTTCAAGGCCGTCCCGACCGCGACGTCTGCACTATTGCAGAGCTCGATGCGTTTCTGGCCTGCTTCCATGGGCAGCCGCTCCTTGTTGACGCGACTTGGCGTGCGATATAGGACGGAGGCGAAATTGCGGAACGCCGTTCCGCATGCAAGAACTAGTCTCGCCGGCTGGTAGCCGATGATGCCGGCAAGGTCAACGGACCTGCCGGGGGCCGGGGGCCGGGCTGGTCGGCACGGCCGAACGCAACGCCCCAAGCTTGCGGAGCTCGCGATGCTGAGGAAAGAGCAGAACGATCTACTTACCCAGACCGGGCCGGCAACGCCCATGGGCGAGCTGTTCCGGCGTTACTGGATCCCGGCGCTTCTGTCGGAAGAGCTGCCGGAGAACGAATGTCCCCCGGTCCGCGTGAAGCTGCTTTCGGAGCGGCTGCTCGCGTTCCGCGACACGCTTGGCCGCTACGGCCTGATCGACGAGTTCTGCGCCCATCGCGGCGTCTCGCTCTGGTTCGGCCGCAACGAGGATTGCGGCCTCCGCTGTCCTTATCACGGCTGGAAATACGACGTGAACGGGAATTGCCTGGAGGTGCCGTCGGAGCCGGAGGAGAGCGGCTTTCGGCAGCGCATCAAGCTGAAGTCGTACCCGCTGGTCGAGCGCGGCGGCGTGTTGTGGACCTATATGGGGGCGCCGGAGTTCCAGCCGCCCTTGCCGGAATATGAGTTCGCAACCGTCCCGCCAGAACAGAACTTCACCTCCAAACGCTGGCAGGAATGCAACTGGCTGCAGGCGATGGAAGGCGGCATCGACTCAAGCCACGTCTCCTTCCTGCACAGGGGCAGCCTGAACACCGACCCGCTGTTCAAGGGAGCCAGGGGCAATCAGTACAACCTCGCCGATGCGATGCCCTTCTTCGAGGTCACCGATCAGCCGGGCGGGCTGTTCATCGGCGCCCGCCGCAACGCCGAGAACGGCAACTACTACTGGCGGATCACCCCCTGGCTGATGCCCTGCTTCACGATGGTGCCGCCGCGCGGGGACCATCCGATCCACGGCCATTTCTGGATCCCCATAGACGACGAGAGCTGCTGGGCCTGGAGCTTTGACTACCACCCGTCGCGCGCATTGACCGAGACGGAGGTGCAGGCCATGCGCGAGGGCAAGGGCATCCACGTCGAATATGTGCCGGGCACGTTTCGGCCGGCAGCCAACAAGGACAACGACTATCTCATCGATCGCGCCGCGCAGAAGGCCGGAATCACCTATAGCGGCGTGGCCGGCATCGCCATGCAGGACGCTTCGCTGCAGGAAAGCATGGGGCCGATCGTCGACCGCACCAAGGAGAACCTGGTTTCCACCGACAACGGCATCATCATGGCGCGGCACCGGCTTTTGAAGGCGGCCCGGGCGCTGGCGGAGAAAGGCGTTCAGCCGCCGGGCGTGGACCCGTCGACGCACCGGGTCCGCTCGGCTTCGGTGATCCTCGCGCCGGACCAGGCCTTCAAGGATGCGGCGCGCGATGCGCTTGTGGCGGAGCCGGGCAGGGCGCACGCCTCCGTCTGAACCTGAGCGAGGGGGCCGGCATGCTAAGCGAATCGGCACGGATGAGCACGGCGCGGGAAGCCGCGTTCCGCATCGACTATCCCAACTCGAAGCCGCGGGCCATCAAGGTGATCGCCTTGGACGAACTCGCCGCGGAGGTGGTCCGCGACACCGCTCGGCAGCAGGAATGGCAGCACGCCACCCTCTTCACCGGATTGACGGCGAACTGGGACCCAAAGCGCCCGTGGGGCACCCCCATCCATGCAAGCCTGACCGACCTCGACGGGAACGCCAAGGACCTGGTCGACGAGATCGGCTCCGCCAATCTGGTGGTGATGGTGTCGAGCCCGGCCGGCAACGCCGACGCTGCAGCCCTGATTGCCGAGATCTGCTCCATAAAACGCGTGATGATCACCGGCCTCCTCCTGAAGGCGGGGGCTGCCAGCGATGCCGAGATCGCGCAGAGCTTAAGGGAAATGCGGCCGCATGCGCCCATGCTCGTGATTTCGAGCGGTGACGATTATGTCAGCGCCATGCTGACCGCCTTGCGCGCGTAGACCCCATGCGTCGCGTCGAAGCTTCACCTTCCGCAGAGGCATGCGATGGATAAACCGGTCGGGAACGTCGACGGGTCCGCTTCAGGGGGCAAGACGCGGCTGTCCTCCGTCGCTACGGCCTTCCGGCTGCTCAATGCGTTTTCCGAAGATGAAGTAGAGATCGGCATCAGCGCGCTATCCAAGCGGCTCGGCGTGGCCAAGAGCACGGTGCATCGGCTGGCGGTCACGCTGGTGGCCGAGGGCATTCTTGAGCAGAACCCCGATAACGAGAAGTACCGTCTGGGGATCACGCTCTTTCGCCTCGGCTCTTTGGTTCGCGCACGGATGAACCTGTCCAACGAGGCGAAGCCCTTCCTCATCGAGCTAAGGGAGCTGACCGGGGAGACCGTCCACCTCGCCATCCTGAACCACAACCAGATCATGTACATCTACAATCTGGAGAGCAGGCAGGCGCTCCGGGCGCGCTCCGACATCGGGGTGATGAAGCCGGCCTATTGCACGGCTGAAGGCCTTGCAATCCTTGCGTTCCAGCCGCCGGAGGTGGTGAACGGCGTGCTTGCCGGACCGCTCGTTCCGCGTACCGCCCGAACGATCACCGATCCCGAGAAGCTCCGGGCCATTCTGCATGAAGTTCGGGAGCGTGGCTTCGCCGTGGAGGATGAGGAGACCGAGATCGGCATGCGTTGCATCGCCGCGCCGGTGCGCGACGGCACCGGCGGCGTCATCGCCGCGGTCGGCGTTGCCGGCCCGGTCCAGCGATTATCGAGGAAGACGATCAACAATTTCGCTCCAAGCTTGATCAGGACCGCCAACTCCATCTCTGCGCGGCTTGGCCACCGGGTCAGATTGGTTGGGAGCAGGGATCTTGAGCGTGCCTGAGATCGTCGTCGCTCCTGCGGAGAGCGCCTATTTCTGCCCGGACGACGACACCGTCCTTCGCGCCGCGCTGCGCGCCGGATTGGGATTTCCGTATGAGTGCAATGTCGGCGCCTGCGGCACCTGCCGCTTCGAGCTCCTGTCGGGCGACGTCGTCCACAAGCGCGAGGCGCCGCCGGCCTGGAGCGAGCGGGATCGGAAGCGCAGCCGCTTCCTGGGCTGCCAGGCCCGGGCCCTTTCGGATTGCCGGATCAGAATCTCCCTCTTCGACAATTATCGCAGCAAATATCCGCCGAGGCGGACCTCGGCGCGGCTTGTCGCGACGGAGGACGTGACACACGACATCCGCGAGTTCAGGTTCGAATTGGCGGACCCCAACCCCTTTCTGCCCGGCCAGTATGCGCTGCTCTACCTGCCCGGCGTGACCGGCGCGCGCGCCTACTCGATGTGCAACGTCACTGCGGACGGCCCTCGCTGGGATTTCCAGATCAAGAAAGTTCCGCACGGCGCGGGGACGACGCAGCTGTTCGAGGCCACCGGCATCGGCGACGCAATCGGCCTCGATGGTCCCTACGGCATGGCTTATCTCCGCGAGGATGCGCCCCGCGACATCCTCTGCATCGCCGGCGGGTCGGGGCTTTCGCCGATGATCTCGATCACCCGCGCCGCTGCGCAAAGCGAAGCCCTGGCCGGGCGCAGCATCCATTTCGTCTACGGCGGACGCAGCGCGCGGGACATTTGCGGCGAGCCGATGCTGCGCGAGCTGCCGGGATTCGGCACGCGCATCCACTATTATCCCTGCGTGTCGATGCCCGAACGCGATCCCGAGCACGCCTGGCACGGCCAGTTCGGGCTCGTGCACCACGTCACGCTAAAACTCTTCGGCGATCGCCTGTCTGAATTCGAGATCTACTTCGCCGGGCCGGCGGCCATGGCGAAGGCCATCCAGCAGATGCTCTGGGAGAAGAAGGTCCCGCCCGGGCAGGTGCATTTCGACCAGTTCTTCTGACGGGCAGGGCAGGACATGTCGAAGCTCAAGCTCACCCTCGGCTGCTGGAATTATGACCGCACCCGCGCGCTTGCCGACGAAACGGTCAGGCCCGACGGCATCGATCTGAACACCCTCAGCATGCCGGTCGAGGAGACCTTTTTCCGCATGCTGCGCTACCGCGAATTCGATGTCGCGGAGATGTCGCTGTCGTCCTACGTCGTGTCGCTGTTCGCGCCGGACCGGCCCTTCGTCGCGATTCCGGTCTTCCCATCGCGCTTCTTCCGCCACTCCTGCATCTTCGTGAATGCGGATGCGGGCATCCGCGAGCCGAAGGACCTGATCGGCAAGCGCGTCGGCAGCCCCGAATATCAGATGACGGCGCCCGTCTGGATCCGCGGCATCCTGGCCGATCATTACGGCGTGCCCGTTGATTCGGTGAATTACGTCACCGGCGGCGAGGAGGAGCCGAACCGGTCGGAAAAGCTGAAGCTCGATCTGCCGGCCAACATTCGAGTGGAGCGGATCGGCCCTGACCAGACGCTCGCAGCGATGGTGCGGGACGGCGAGATCGACGCACTTTATACGGCGCGGACTCCGTCCTCCTACCACGACGGGAGCGGACGGGTTTGCCGGCTGTTCGACAATTATGTCGAGGTTGAGCGCGACTATTATCGCTCGACCGGCATTTTTCCGATCATGCACACGGTGGCGATCCGGCGCGAGATCTACGAAGCAAACCGCTGGATCGCCCAGTCGCTGTTCAAGGCTTTTTGCGAGGCGCAAAGGCGCACCTACCGCGACCTCGCGGAGACGGCTGCGCACAAGACGATGCTGCCTTGGGCGCATGCCCATTACGAGGAGGCGCGCCGCGAGCTCGGCGACGATTTCTGGCCATACGGCTTCGACAAGAATCGCGAAGCGCTCGCCACGTTCCTGCGTTATTCGTTCGAGCAGGGCCTTTCCAAGCGCCTGCTCGATCCCAAGGACCTGTTTGCGCCGGAAACCTTCGAACTCTTCCGCATCTGATCCGAAACATTCGGGAGCAGCATGGCCAGCAGCAGCAAGCCGCCCGAAAATCCCGGCCATTCGCTGGAGGACCACCTCTACGGCGAAGGGCTGTTCGGCAGCCACGAGCACGGTTCCGACGCCGACCACGACCACGACGATTTTTCGGCCGGACCGCTCGAAGAGAACGCCATCTGGATCGCCGACAACGTCTGGCTGACGAGCGTCGGCATCGACATCGGCTCCGCGGGCACGCAGGTCATCTTCTCGCGCCTGCATCTGCGCCGTCTCGGCGAGGACCTTTCGAGCCGCTATTATGTGATCGGGCGGAAGACCTTGTTCCAGTCGCCGGTCGTGCTGACGCCGTACAGGAGCGAGGAGCGGATCGACGAGCGACAGCTCGGCGCGATCATCGACGAAGCCTATGCCGCGGCGAACCTGCATCCCGACGACATCGACACCGGTGCGGTGATCCTCACGGGCGAAGCCCTCCGGCGCGAGAACGCCGAGGCGATCGCCGGCCTGCTGGCGGAGCAGGGGGGCGATTTCGTCTGCGCCACCGCCGGCCACCACATGGAAGCGATGCTCGCCGCCTACGGGTCCGGGGCCGCGCGCGCCTCGCACGACACCGGGCAGCGAATCCTCAACGTGGACATCGGCGGCGGAACGACCAAGCTTGCTGTGGTCGAGCGCGGAAAGGTGGTGGCGAACGGCGCGATCCATATCGGCGGGCGCCTCCTCGTGGTGGACGAGGACAACCGGATCGTGCGGCTCGACCCGGCCGGAAGGCACCTTGCATCGCAGGCCGGGTTCGACTGGGTGCCTGGCGATATCGCTGCGCCGGAGGACCTGGAGCAGGTGGCGCAATGGATGGCGGACGCGCTTGTCTCGGCGCTGCGGCGGCCGATCCCGCCGGATGTGGAGCGGCTCTTTTTGACGGAGCCGCTGGGGGAGATCGAGGTGGACGGCATCATGTTCTCCGGCGGCGTGGGCGAATTCGTCTACGGGCGCGAGACGCGCGATTTTGGCGATTTGGGCCGCCTTCTTGGCGAGAAGCTGCGGGCCGCCGCCGAGGCCGGCGAGATCGGCTGGCCGCTCCTGCCCGCCGGCGAATGCATCCGTGCCACCGCGCTCGGTGCCTCCGAATATTCCGTGCAGCTGAGCGGCAACACGATTTTCGTGTCGAATCCGCGCAAGCTCCTGCCGCGGCGCAATCTGCAAGTGCTGCAGCCGGCCTACGATTGCTCCGGCGACATCGACCCCGACGGCCTCGCGCGAGCGATCCGGGCGCATTTCGAGGCTTTCGACCTCGTGGAGGGGGAGGCCGAGGCGGCGCTGGCCTTCAGGTGGCGCGGCGCGCCGTCGTATTCTCGGCTGTCGGCCTTCGCGACAGGGGTCGCCCGCGGCCTGCCGCGGACCATCGCGGCGGGAAAGCCGCTCTATCTGGTGCTCGACGGAGATGTCGCGCAGATGCTCGGCCACCTGCTGCGTGAAGAAACGCAGGTGGCAAGCGATCTCCTGGTCATCGACGGAATCGTGCTCTGGGACTTCGACTACGTCGACATCGGCCGCATCCGCCTGCCGTCGCATACCGTGCCGGTGACGGTAAAATCGCTGGTGTTCAGCGAGGACCCGCGGGGGCCGATGCTTGAGGCGGCGGGCGAGGCCTCCCGCGCGCACATCCACGGCCACGATCACGCCCATTACGGCCACACCCACTCTCATCACCACCACGGCCACGGCCATCACAAGCCGTTTCGTTGACACCCGGATGGCCCGTTGGTATCGAAAAAACCGTCCCGCTATGCTGACTTATGTTCCACATAAGAGAACGCATCGCGGTGATCGCCGCTGCTGAAGGAGGCTCGGGCGGGAGCCGGAGGTTCATTCCCGGCGAAATCAGACCGAAGCGCAGGAGTATCCGATGGCAAAGACCGCGATCGTATCCGACGAGATGGCCAAAAAATTCGCCACCGAGAAGGAGACTCCGTATACGCGCTGGGTCGCCGCCGAAGGCCTGGACATCATCAGCGCCCACTACGTTTCGAATCTCCACAAGGTCGAGTTGAAGCCGTGGCCGCGGCGCGGCGGCCGCGGCGTCTACATCAACCACGAAGCGTCCCGCACCTCGAACGACTGCTATATCTGCGAAATCCCGCCGGCGAAGGAGCTGGCGCCGCAGCGGCAGCTCTTCGAGGAGATGATCTATGTGCTGGACGGGCGCGGCTCGACGTCGGTGTGGAACGATGCGGGCAAGCGCATCACCTTCGAATGGCAGGCGGGCTCGCTCTTCGCGATCCCCCTGAACGCCTGGCACCAGCACTTCAACGGCTCCGGCCGCGAGCCGGCGCGCTATGTCGCCGTGACCAACAGCCCGGCGGTGATCAACCTCTACGAAGACATCGAATTCGTCTTCAACACGCCCTACGACTTCAAGAACCGCTTTGCGGGCGAGCCCGACTATTTTGCCAACAAGGGCGAGCAGAAGGGCCTCCTCCTGGAGACCAATTTCGTCGCCGATGCGGTCAACCTGCCGCTGATCAGCGCCAAGGAGCGCGGCGCCGGCGGCGGCCATATCCGCTTCAACATGGCCAAGGGCTCGATGAACAGCCACATCTCGCAATTCCCCGTCGGCACCTACAAGAAGGCGCATGCGCACGGCCCGGGGGCCCACGTCATCATCATGAGCGGCGAGGGTTACAGCCTCATGTGGCCGGAGGGCGAGGAGCCGCGCCGTTACGACTGGCAGGTCGGCACCATGATCGTCCCACCGAACCTGTGGTTCCACCAGCATTTCAACACCGGCACGACGCCGGCCCGCTATCTCGCCTTCAAGCACGAGGTGGTGTCGATCCGCAATGCGCAGGGCGTGCCGAAGGCGTGGATCAGCAAGCGCCTCGGTGGCGACCAGATCGACTATGCCGACGAGAGCCCCAGAATCCGCACCATGTTTGCGGAGGCGCTGGCCAGGCATGGCCTGCGGCCGCGGATGGACGAGGCCTACCAAGCCGAACTGGCCGAGCTGCCGTCGAAGGTTGCCTGAAGGCGAGCAAGACCCGTGGCGGAGCGGAACGAGGCGCCGACGCGCGCCGGGATGATCGGCCTCGGCGCAATGGGCCTGCAGATGGCCCGGCACATGGCCGCCAAGGGTTTTTCGGTCGCCGGCTACGACGTCATGCCTGAAGCGATGACCCGGGCCGCCGAGTTCGGCGTCGAAGGCGCGACCTCGCCCGCCGAACTCGGCCGACGCGCCGAGGTGATCGTCGTCATGGTGCAGACCGACGCGCAGGTCGACGAGGTCGTCGCCGGCTCGGGGCTGCTCGACGTCGTTTCGCCGGGATCGGTGCTCTGCATCGCCAGCTCCACCGCTCCGGCGACGTGCCAGCGGCTCGCCCGCCTCGCCGCCGACAGGGACGTGGGCGTGCTCGACACGCCGGTCGTGCACGGCCAGCGCGGGGCGGACACGGGCACCTTGACGGTGCTCGCCGGCGGCGAGGAGAGATGGCTTGAGCGCGCGCGCCCGGTGCTTGCAACGTTCAGCCGGCATATCCTGCATGTCGGCGGCAGCGGCCAGGGCCAGATCGCCAAGACCGTCAACAACATGCTGCTGTGGGCCTGCATCTGCGCCAATTACGAGGCGCTAAGCCTGGCGAAGGCGCTCGGCGCCGACATCCCCGGCCTGATCGAGGCGATGAAGCATGCGAGCGGCGCCAATGCGCCGCTGGCGCGCTGGGGCCAGAGCACCGGAAAGTGGGCCGAGAAGGACATGGACGTGGCGCTCGAGCTGGCACAGGCGGCAAAGCTGTCGCTGCCGCTCAGCGGATTGGTCGACCAGCTGATGAAGAACATGGACCAGGAGAAGATGAAGGCGCTCCTGGCCGATTAGCGGGCCCTCAGGCCGCGACGGACGGCGATTTCGCCACGTGCTTGGGAAGCATCACGGTGACCAGCGCCACCGCCATGAAGATCGCCATCAGGTAGAACACCCATTCCGGCCGGCCGGCATCCAGGATGAGGCCGAAGGGGATCGGCGCGATCGCGCTTCCCACGGCGATGCCGGCGGAAACGAAGCCGAACACTTTTCCGACCGAACCCTTCGGCGCGACCGCCCGCAGCATCATGTCGCGCGCCGGCCGGATGATCCCCTGGCCGAGGCCGAGCACGACCATCAGCGCCACCAGCGCGAACAGCGGCAGGTTCACCCAGGCGAAGACCAGCGAGATGATGATCGTCAGCACGAAGACTACGGCGGCAACCAGATCGTGGCGGGCGGTCCGGTCGGCGATCTGGCCGCCGACCAGGATGCCTCCGGCATTGCAGAAGAGGTAGACGGTGAGCGCCATGCTGGCCGCCGCGAGCGGCATATCGTGCAGCGCCACGAAGGCGGACACCGAGAAGGCCTGCATGCCGCTCGACGTCATGGAGAGCGTCGCGAAGAACAGGAAGAACAGGATCATCGGCCGCGAGAACAGGAGCGCGACCCCGCTCGGCTCGGGACCGGCCGAGGACGCGCCCGGCTCCTTGCCCTTTTTCGGCAGCGAGTCGTCGTGCAAGCTGCCCCATTGCGTCGACAGCGCCAGCACGACCACCAGGCCGAACAGCCCGGCCGACAGCAGCGCCACGCGCCAGCCGACGAGCGCGGCGAGGAAGATCATCGTGGCCGGCGCGGCGGCCGAGCCGAGATGGCCGGCGAAGGTGTGGATGGAGAAGGCGCGGCCCATCCGCTGCGGGCTGATCGAGGCGCTCAGGATTGCATAGTCGGCCGGGTGGAAGACGCTGTTCCCCGCCCCGGCGAGGATTGCCAGCGCGAGCACGGCCGGGAAGGACGGGGCAAGGCCCACCAGGCCGAAGCCGAAAGCCAGCATGACCAGCCCGATTGTCAGCACGTTGCGGGCGCCCAGACGGTCCACAAGGAAACCGACCGGCACCTGGGTGACGGCAGCGGTGCCGTAGAGCACCGTCATCATCAGGCCAAGCTCGGTGTAGCTGACGCCAAAAGCCTCCTTCAGGAACGGGAACAGCGGCGGCAAGGTGAGGAAGTAGAAATGGCTCATGAAGTGGCCGGTGCTGATCAGGCCCAGGATTCTGCCGTCCTGGCGCCGCGTCTCAGCCGCCACCGTTGCCGTCATTCCGTCGCTCCCAACCTCGCTTCCCCGGCTGTAACCGAGCGCCTTTCGTCCCGTCAAATCCGCTTGACCAGCCCGCCCGGCAGACACGCCAAATCTGCCCGCGGCCATTAGGCCCGAGGCTATGAGATCTCTTCTTTCCTCCTCTTCGTGAGGAGGGAGGCGGGGCGCTTCAGGAGGCCTCGCGAAAGAAACAACAACACTGGCACTCTCAGAAGCGCCCCGCTCGGCGGCTTGTCGCCCCTCAATCCACTCTCCGCCTGGCGGGCGCGCCTAACGCGGTTCCTCCAGGTTCACGGCCAAATCATCAATCGGCGGACCGGTCCCCCGATCAAGTCGAGGGCAGGCTTAGTGCCGGTCGGGCGGATGCATCGGGGCACCCCGGGACGCGCTCCGATCCGGCAGACCGAAACACGGCGCGGGCGCCGGCCACCCTTCGCGTGAACGCCGGTCGACACGGTCCCTCCAAGAAGAGCGGCATTCCGGCGTTAGCAAAGTCGAAGCGGCTATCTAGGAATATTTTCTGATCAAGGCGGTTTGTGCCAAGGTCGATTGTGCTTTTCCTCGGCCGCGACGGGAGAGGGGGCTCCGTGCGGGGAAAGGCCATTCCGGCCGACGCTATGAATCACCTTCCGCTTAACGCGGGATCCGGGGCCATGTGTCGGAGAGCCGGTAGCCAGCTGGCCAGGGATCCTCAGGGTCCAGCATCTCCTGCCGCGTGCCGGTGATCCAGGCGCGCCCGGTGATCGTCGGGATGATCGCCGGTCTGCCGCCGATCACGGTGTCTTCTTCGATCCGCCCGAGGAACTCGGAGCTGATGATTGAGCGGGCGAGATAGCTGTCGCCCACCTGCATCTCTCCCCTGGCGCGCATCACCGCCATGCGGGCCGAAGCGCCGGTCCCGGTCGGCGAACGGTCGATCTTGCCGGGCCGCACCACGACGGCGTTCCTCGCAGTCAGCTGACCGTCCCGCCGTTCGACCGGCGCGGCGATCTGGCAAAACGAGATGTGATCCCAATCGCGATTGATCGGATGCGTGAACCCGAGCTGCTCGTTCGCCGCCCGGGTGATCCGAATGCCGGCTTCGGCGAGTTCCCGCGCTTCGTCCGGCGCGATCCTGAAGCCGAGTGCATGGGCGTCGACGATGACGAAGCTGTCGCCGCCATATGCGGTGTCCGCTGTGAGAGTGCCCAGGCCCGCGACTTCGATGGAGGCGCCAAGCTTGTCCGCGAACGACGGCACGTTGTGCACCGTGATCCGCTCCGCCTTGCCGCCCCGACATTGAGCCACGACTTCGACCAAACCGCCAGGCGCCTCGAGAACGAGCCGCGTCTCCGGCTCCGTCATCGGCAGGATGCCGCTGTCGAGCAGCACGGTCGCCACGCAGATTGTGTTGGAGCCAGACATCGGCGGCGTGTCTTCCGGCTCCATGATTATGAAGCCCATCTGCGCCCGGCTGTCCTTCGGCGGAACGAGCAGGTTGACGTGCCGGAAAACCCCGCCGCGCGGCTCGTTGAGCACGAAGTTGCGCAGGGATTCGTCCCGGGCGATGAAGCGCGACTGATCCCAGAGCGTCTCGCCGGGGGGCAGGGTCACGCCGCCGACGATCACATCTCCCACCTCACCTTCGGCGTGGCAGGAGATGATA
Source organism: uncultured Alphaproteobacteria bacterium (assembly GCA_963846475.1). GTDB lineage: Bacteria > Pseudomonadota > Alphaproteobacteria > Rhizobiales > Afifellaceae > DASWJZ01. The sequence continues at coordinate 4,072,260 of CAWJVZ010000004.1, forward strand.
TGGATGGCTTTCGAGCTTCTCAATCAGTCACCGGAACCGGTTGCCCGAGCACATCGAACGCGCCAAGGGGTTCGTCCGCCGCAGTCATTAGACCATTGACGCCCTTCGGCGCGCCCTGGCAATCCACATGATGATGCCGCGATGAGGGGCGGAGCCGGATGGCGCGCCTTTACCGAGGCAGCCGCACCAAGCAGGGCGCTCTCCACAGCAATCTGAACAGCCCTCAAGCGCCGTACGCGAACGCCGGGAAGAGCTTCAGGCCTCTTTAGGTGATATTGGGCAGGTATTGCAGGTCGAGGTCAACGCCGGCGCGACATTCTACGAAGCTTCGCGCGTTAGCACTCGGCCCTCTCTCTCACTGGACATGTAGGCTGGCCGAGGTCGAGGGATTCTGGGCGTCTCCCTGCCGGCTGTCCTTTTTGGGGAGGCATAGCAATCTATGGACGTCCCGTGCTTCCATTCGAAAGCCGAGCGGTGTGGACGATAGAAGTCGTGATTGCCGACTGATCCTACATAAACGGTGTTGCGCGCAAACCAACAGGAGCCGCCAGGGCCTGCCACGTCTGAATTCTTGTAGAATCGCACGTGCTTGAGAGGACAAAGAGAGTCTGCCGCCGCCTGGCGAGCGTGTTTCGCAACCTTCAAGGCAGACGAAACGGCCTTGTAGTCGCGCGCCATGGACGGCCTTTCCCACCAGGAGAACTCAGCGGAAAGGCGGCCGTCTTCCCGCACATTTTCCTTGAACACGACGCTGCGAAGCGTCGGACCGCCAAACATCGGGTTTTGATCCCGTGCTCGGGCGATCGTCACATACGCGACACACAGCTGTCCTTCGGTCGGCTCGGATCTAGCTTCGTGATAGATGTTTGCGGCCAAGAACGCCGTCTCTAACGTCTGCGAACCTTCGGCGCCCCAAAGGAGTAGAGTCGCAAGCAGTTTCCCGAACAATACTTCGCCCCCAAACCATCTCACCCCAGTTCCCGATACCGGGGCCCTCCTCGGCCAGCCTTTAAGCAGGCTTTGCGCCAATTACAAGAGCTGAGGCCATTAAAAAGCTTGCCTGCAGCCCGGCCACTCTCAACTTGCCATGAGCTCCGCCCGCAAGAATAGCTGCCGAAGGTAAGGACCGGGCCCGGGTTCCAGAGACGAGGGAAATCGGTTTAAGGCGTGGAGTCGCGGGCGGGCCCTGAATTCGTCGAGAGGGACTGAGGCAATGTCCGCGGGATTCCTTTCATAGCGCCAGGAGGACGGCCCGGTCAGAGCGGTCGTCCATTTAGGACAGAGGCTTGAAAGGCGCGTCGTGCAGATGCCCAAGTTGCGGATCCGGCGGGATATGGATGGGATCTTCGAGCAGCTGCACCGTTTTCGTTGGATCGTCGGATGAGCCTTTACGACTGTTAGGCACGGTCTTGAGCCCGATCGGGAAGATAGTCAGCTGCCCGTCAGGTTTGATGCGAAGGCGAAGAAAAGATTTGTATCCTTCGATGCGCAGCGACGAGAACGCCTCGTTGGGATGGCGCCCGAACACGTTCAGGCTGACGAGCAGGTAGCAACCGAACAGGGTGGTGGATACGATGGCAGACGCGGCCGTGGCGACAGCAACCGCAGCAATACGGCCCCATTCGGGCGGAGTCGCGCGTACGACAGCGTAGATTGTCACCGTCACGACCACTACCTGCGCAGCCGCGTGGAGCGTGCCCATCAAGACCCGCCTGGGGGTCGTTCGGGCGTCGGCGAAATAGTAATAGCCGCCCCAAGCGACCCCCATCATGATGACCGGCCAGGGAGACGCGAGGAGCAGCGCTGCATAGTTGCGGAGCATCTCCCCCCAGCTCTCCTGCCTAAGCGCATTCGCCAGGCCTTCGAAGCCAAGCACCCTTGCGTTGAAGTAAAGCATCCAGTTGAAAATTCCATACGCCACGAAGAGGACAAGCAGAAAGCCTGGGTTCAGCCCGGCGAACAATACGTTCCGCCAGGCGAGCCATTGCGACGTACGGCGATCCGGGAACACCCGGTCGCTGCCGTCTTCAGGGCTCTGCGCAATGTGGAAATGGCGGTAGCTTTCGCCGCTTCCCGGTTCACCCGGCTTTGGGTGGGGGAATTTGAAGCTCGTATCCTGCAGGTGGTGCGTGGGGTGTAGAAAGGCGCCGCCGCCGCCGCAGACGATGTAGTGCCGATCGTCCTCGCAGTAGCGCGCATAATGGTGGCTATCCCCGGTCAGGACGAGCTTAAGCCGGTGACGCATCGGCTGGCCTTTCTCGTCTTCCGCCATCCCCGCCAGGCGTTCGAGATAGGCAAAGCTTCCGAATTTCTTCTCCGGAGAGCTCGGGTCGACATAGGCCCAACTCGGGTCCGCGACGCACAGGATCAGCTTCGATTCCGGCTTCATCCAGCAGCTTGCGGCATACTGGAAGAACTCTATCTGCGGCTGATCGATATAGCCTTCGAGCTGGGTGTCGGTGCCCCACAGCCACCACCCTCCCGGCAGCTTCAAGGCGAAATAGCTGCGCGTCTGCTGCGTCTGCCGACCGGCGATGACCTTGCCAGGCCTCTCGATGCCGAGGGTACCCTTTGCCACCACGCGACGGCGGCAGAACGTGCCGAAAAAGGCGTTCAGGCCATCATACCAGTCGTGATTGCCGGGGATCGCGTAAAGATCCGGACCTGACCCCTCGGGCCAGCCCTTCACTTCACCGGGCCCGTAAGCCTCGTCGAAGGGCCCGAGCAAGCGGTCCTTGTATTGTTCCTTGGAGGCCGTGGGGTACACCTGATCGCCGCCGAGGAGAAGCACGCCTCCGCGGGGAAGAGTCCCGGCATCCGGAACCACCAGCGTATCCGCGGTGACCAGGCGCGCCATGGCGTAGGTCGGATTCCAGCCGTCGCCGGTGTCCGCAAGGTAATCGAGCCAGAAATCGCGACCTTCATACTTCTCGGCATAATTGAAACTGTCGCTAAAGGGCTGCGGCTCAACGGCATTCGCGGCGGCTATCGCTTCACGCTTGTCGGCGAACTGGCCGAAGACCGTCGAGATGGCGACCCGGATGCCGGTCTGCACCAGCAGCCTCGGATCGTACCAGCCTGCCATGGCCAATTTCCTGGGCTTTGCAGGCTCGTCAGAGGAATTATTGCGGGTAGCTGACTTGTTCGGCATTGCGGGCCCCCCGAAGATACTATCGAGATAGTGCGGCCTGGCCAGCCTCAACCTCCCACTACGAAACAGCCTATCGATCGGAAGCGGTCGTTGAATGACGGAGACGATTGCTGGTGATCCTCGGCGGTTTTTGGCCGCGAAACAACTGCAAAGCAGAAATTGACTTCCGCTCGGACCCGGCGAAGCTGGCGGCCCAATCTGGGAGGCCGTCCATGCCTTCGATGCAGGTCAGCCCAAGCGCACCAAGCAGCTCGCCCGACCCGTCCGGCGAGGCCAAGCAGCAGCTCGTCGACGCGGTCCGCATGCTGGAGCACGCCGGCATCATCGACCAGAACGGCCATTGCAGCATCCGCCGCGATGCGCAGTCCTTCTTCATCAACTCCGGCGCATCGGTCCGCGGCGCCCTGACGGCGGACGACATCGTCGCCGTCGACCTCGATGGAAAGCTGGTGGAAGGGGCTGAGAAGCCGCCGCTCGAGTTCCACATCCACAGCGAGATCTTCCGGGCGCGCCCGGACATCGCCGCGATCGCCCATACCCACCCGAAATGGTCGACCTTCCTGTCGATGACCGGCCAAGAATTCCGGGTGGTCTACGCGCAGGCGGCACTGCTCGGCGATCTACCGCTCATGGACTCGCCGCTTTCGGTGAACACCAAGGGGCGCGGCGAGGAGCTCGCCAGGATTCTCGGCGCGGGTCCGGCCCTGCTCCTGAAGGCGCACGGCGCCACGATCGTCGGCGCCGGCATGGTCGAATGCTTTGCGCTCGCCACCTATCTGGAGGAGAACGCCTACCGCCAATACATGGCGATGCAGATCGGCGAGCCCTACGTGTTCAGCGAGGAGGAGCAGCGGATCTCGCGAAAGAATCTCGCGGCGCCGCACCTGCTCAGGAAGACCTGGGACCATTTTTATTCGAAGCTGGACCAGGCCGGCTGAACGATTTGCCCGTCATTCTCGGCCGAACCCTCGGGCGTGCCCGAGGGGAGAGCCGAGAACCTAGGAGCGCTCACCGAAGACGTTGCAATGTCTGGGTCCTCGGGTCGAGCTTTCGCTCGCCCGAGGATGATCGGCGGCTTTTACTGGCGGATAATCTCGCTGGCCCTGGCGGCGATCTCCGGCGGTGTCTTGTAGATCTCCTCGACCAGTTTTTGCACATCCTCGCCGGAAACGGGGGTGATCTCCAGGTCGGCTTTTTCGGCGTCGGCCAGGAAATCCGGATCCTGCAGCGTCGCCATGAAGGCATCGCGGAGCGCCTGGACGCGGTCGGCCGGCACGTCGGGCGGGGCGATGTAGGGCCGGCCGAGCGTCTGCCGGGCGAAGATCAGCCGCAGAATCTGCTTCTGCTCCTCGGTCTCGGCCAGGTCCATGATCAGCGGGACGTCCGGCAGGTCGGGATGCTTGTTGGCCGACATCTGGAAGATCAGGTTGATCTTCTTGTCGGTCACCCACTCCGGATGCGCCGTCTTGATGCTCGACCAAGACCAGCCGCAGCGGCCGCCCACCTCGCCGCGCTCCATGGCGAGCAGCACGTCGTTGCCGCCGGGAAAACCGCTGATGACCTTCATCTTGGTGCCGAGCACGCCGTTCACCACTTTGGGGAACTGGTCGGTGTCAGCCTCCGGCCCGGTGCCGCCGACGACCACTTCCGTCTCCTTCAGCTTTTCGAAGCTGTCGACGCCGGTCGTGTGCCAGGTGGCGCAGATGCTGACCTCTTCGTTCATGCTGCCGATGTAGTTGAACTTGGTGGGCTCGAACTCAATGCCCTCGCCGCCGAGGAGCGGCGCGAAGGGGATGCCGCGCGCCACGGTGCCGAAGGCGGTGCCGTCCTTCGGGGCGACGTTGTAGAGCCAGTTGGTGAGGCGGAGGCTCCCAGCGCCTTCCATGTTGCGCGGCACCACCGTCGGGTTGCCCGGAATGTGCTTGCCGAGATGCACGGCGAGCGCGCGGGCGTAGATGTCGTAGCCGCCGCCGACGCTGTAGCCGATATAGAGGTCGACCGTCTTGCCCTTGTAGAATTCCTCGGGCGTCTGGGCAGTCGCGGCGGAGAACGGCAGCGCGGCCATGAGCATGGCGGCGAGGCCGGCTTTCAAGGGTGCAAAACGCATCCGCAATTCCTCCCTGGGGTTTTTACGGGCTTATCCGCGGGTGTAAGCCTCTTTTTTTGATGCGGAAATATAGGCAGAGCCGCCGCGGCGAAACAACCGCTTCGTTCCGCTGGGCAGGACAGCGTTCCGATTGTTCCCGAGCCGCCGCAAGGACTCCGGGTCAAAAGCCGGGCGCGTTCTCCAGCTGGTCGAACCAGTCAAAACCCATCGCCTTGGTGATGCGGTTGCTGATGACGATCAGCCGCGCCTCGCCTTGGTCGCCGCTGAAATGCTGGTGGATGGTGAAGGGCGGGACATATATGAAGTCGCCGCGCTGCCACTCGAAACGCTTCGGCTCCGGCGCCCAGTCCCACTCGAAGGCCTCGACGCAATCGAATTTCAAGTCCCAGTGCAGATCGTAGCCGGAGCCTTCCACGACGAAAAGCACCTCCTCCCACATATGGCGGTGTTTCCCCGAGCGCTCGCCGGGTTTTAGAAACTGCATATAGGCTTCGACGCAGCATTCCTTGGTGTTCATGCGGCCGTGCACGAGGTGCTTTATCAGGCCGTCGGCGGAGTGCTCGAAGGGCATGTCCTCGCCGCTGACGACGTTGAGGCGGCCTTCATAGGCCCGGCGGAAGGCTTGCGACGCCGCGACGTCCTCCGCGCGGAAATTGCAGCTGTTCGAGCCGGCAGCGGCCGGTCCCTTGTCTTCGAAGATCGTGGCCATCGGGCTTGCTCCTGAGCTCAGAGGTCGGCGGGCGGCTGGAAATCCTCGTGCCCCGTCGGCGGGTCCTTCGGCGGCCATTCGACGATTTTCTGGAAGAGGAGATGCATGAACAGGAAGAGCGGCTTGGCCTTGAAGACGAGCAGGATGGCGCTCTCGTCGGGATCGTCGTTGAAGTGCTGGTGGACGCAGCCGTTCTCGACGATCATCACGTCGCCGGCCTTCCATTCGATGCGCCTGCCGTCGTGGATGTCGTGGCCGCGCCCCTTGAGCACGTAGAAGACGGCGCTGTTCAGGTGGCCGTGCTTCTGGCCGTAGGTGCCCGGCGCGTAGACCTCGATATGCGTCTCGATCGACTGGGTGACGGCGGCGGTATGCGGGCTGATGATGTGTTTGCCGAACAGGCCGGGGCCGCCCTTCCAGGGGACGTCGCGCGAGGAATAGACCCGCGGCTCGTTGACCAGCTGCTCGTAGAGATGGCTGTAGGTGCCCTCCAGCTGGCGGACGAAGACGCGCTTCTTCGCCCAGCGGTCCCATTGCTGGTTTTCCGTCTCCAGGCCGTGATCGTGGTCGTGCGGGTGGTTGTGCCCGGGACCCGGCGTGCGGTCGTAAAGGCCTGTCATTTGTTCCTCCTTCGAGACGTCTGCGGTTCGGACTTCGTAGCCCGGATGGAGCGCAGCGCAATCCGGGACAAAGCCGCCGTCGAGCTCCCCGGATTTCGCTTCGCTCCATCCGGGCTACGTGTCGCGCCGATCACAGGAACCCCGTCGCGGTGCGGAGCGCCGGCACAAAATCGCCGAGCAGCGAAGCCGGCCAGGGCACGTGCAATCCGCGGTCGAAGACGAACCAGCCGCCGGTGGCGAGCACGGCCGCATAGACCACCGAGCGCCATACCGGCTCGCCGAAGCCGAGGCTCATATAGGCGACGACGAAGACGAACATCGCCGGCAGGAAGCCGATCAGCCAGATCAGCACCAGCAGCCCGGCAATCCACAGGAAATAGCTTGCCGCTCGCCGCAAGATCGTGGCCTCGCCGAGCTCCGCTTCGATGCCGGTCGGATGCTCCATCGGGCTGTCGGGATTGGCGGCCGCGGGCTGCGAGCCGAGAACTTCGATGATCAGGTTCAAGACCGCTGCGATGAGCGCCGCATAGGCAGCCGTATAAGGGACGACCTGGGCCTCGGCCTGCCACCCGGTCGAGGTCGCCAGCCCGAAGAGAATGACGGCGATGATCGCGACGGTGAACACCGCCGAGGCGGTGAGGCGCGGCCGGAAGTGACGGCTGCCGCGGAAATCGCCCGCTATTCCGCGCACCATCTGAGCCATCGGCCGGTAGAGCGCCCAGAGGATCAGCGCGAACATGACGAGGACAACAGGCCGATAGAGCCAGGTCGGGCCGTAGATCTGGTTGGCGATGAACAGGTAACGCTCGAAGATCTCGCCGATCACCAGTCCCAGCACCAGCGGCGGGCGCGGCCAGTGCAGATGCTTCATGATCCAGCCGAGCAGCCCGAAAGCCATCAGGGCGTAGAGATCGCCCCAGTCGTGCGTGCCCTGATAGGCGGCGATGGCGACGATCGGCAGGATAAGCGGAAGCAGGATTTCGGCGCGGACCTCGGCGATCTTGGCGATCCAGCGGCTGCCGGCCAGGCAGATGCCGGCGGCCAGTACCTGGGCGAGGGCGAGGCTCCAGACGATCAGGTAGGTGACATCGAGGTTCTTGCCGAGCATGTCCGGGCCGGGAACCAGGCCGTGCATGAGGAACGCGCCGAGGAGCAGCGCCATGGAGGCGCCGCCCGGCACGCCGAAGGCGATGGTCGGAATGAGCTGGCCGCCTTCCTTGGCGTTGTTGGCGCTCTCCGGGGCGATCACGCCGCGCACGTCGCCCGAGCCGAACGTCTCGGTGTTCTTCAGCGTGCGGTGCGCATAGCCGTAGGCGATCCAGTCGATCACCGCCGAGCCGATGCCCGGCACGGCGCCGAGCCAGGTGCCGAGCAGACCGCAGCGCACGACGATCGTCCAGTGGCGGAACGTATCGCGGACGCCGTCCCACTGGCTGGAGACGCTGACGTCGACGCCGGCGCCGGCTTGGCGGGCGATGCGCATGCGCGTGATCGCCAGCTCGGCCAGCTCGGGGATGGCGAACAGGCCGAGCGCGGCGGGGACGAGCGGGATGCCTTCCCAGAGGTAGAGCGAGCCGAACACCCAGCGCAGATCGCCGGTGTTGGAACCGCCGCCGACCATGGCCAGCATGAGGCCCAGCCCGGCCACCGTGAGGCCCTTGAGCGGCGCCCGGCCGCTCAGCGTCGCGACCATCGACAGGCCGAAGATGGTGAAGGCGAGCAGCTCGGGGATGCCGATCGCCAGCATCAGCGGGCGAAGGATCGGGATGCAAAGCGCCAGCACCAGCGCGCCCAGGAGGCCGCCGAGCAGCGATGCGGCGAGCCCGGCCCCGAGCGCGCGGCCAGCCTGGCCCTTCTTGGCCATCGCATGCCCGTCGAGCACTGTCGCCGCGGCGCCCACCGTCCCCGGCACGCCGAACAGCACCGCCGGGATGAAATCGGAGGAGCTCGTCACCGCCGCCATGCCGAGAAGGAGGGCAAAGGCGCTGTACGGGTCCATCGCATAGGTGAAGGGCAGGAGCATCGCCAGGCCGACGATGCCGCCGAGGCCGGGGAGGGCGCCGATCGCCAGGCCGATGAAGACGCCGGTGACGAGGATCAGCAGCCGCGCCGGCTCGAAGAGAAGGGCCAGCGCGTGGAGCGCCGCAGTCAGCATTTCTGCCGCCATGCCAGTCCCTCCCCGGGGCGATCTGGCGCGCTGCCGGATCGCAATCGGCCGCTTTTGGTCAGAGGGCTCGGTCGTCCTGGTGAGCGATCCCAGCGGCGCTGTTGCACCGATTAGTCAGGGGAAGCGACGGAGCGTCAAGACCGCGCGGCTTCACGCTCGTCTCTGCATGGACGCGGGCTCGTCAGACGCCCAGCTTGGGGTCGGCCGCCGTCCAGGGCGGTGGGTTTTCGGCCTTGGCGCGGCGGGCATCCTCGACGAGCTCGCGGATTGCGCCGGCGAGCGGCAGCGACAGCCCGGCCTGATCGGCCATGGCGGAGACGATCTGCATGTCCTTCAACGCCCAGGTGAAAGTTTAACGTCCCAGTCTTGCAGCGCGGCCGAGTTGCCTGAGCTCATCAGCAGGGCGTCGCGGAGGGTGGGCAGGTCGATGCCGGTGGATGCCGCGAGCCGCCCGGCCTCGATCAGCGCGACCCCGTTCACCCACAGCAGGAAATTGTTCATCGCCTTGCCGACCTGGCCGTGGCCGACCGCGCCGAGATGGGCGACGTCGGAGCAGAAGGGTTCGAAGACGGGGCGGGCACGCGCCACGACGGCATCTGGGCCACCGAGGAGGGCGAGCAGCGTCCCCTCGTCTGCGGCGAAGCGCCCGCGGCAGATGGGGGCATCCAGGATGGAGATGCCTTTCGCCGCGGCGGCGCGGTCGAGCGCTTGCACCGTGCTTGGGGCAACGGTGGAACAGACCGCAATGACGGAGCCCGGCGAAAGAGTTTCCAGGAGGCCGTTTCGCCCGAGCACGACATCGGTCACTTCGTCGTCATAGCCGACGCCGACGATGGCGAAATCGGTGGTGCGGCCGAGGGCGGCCGGCGTTTCGGCGATGGTCGCGCCAAGGGCACGCGCCTTAACGATCTGGGCGCCGGCGACGTCGCATGCGACAACGGAATAGCCCTGGCCGAGGAGATGGCGGAGCATTGCCAGTCCCATCCGGCCCACCCCGACGATCCCGACCCGATCCTTGTCGCTTGGCAATGGCTTCGCTCACGCGAGTGTGTCCGGGCTTGGCAAGTTCCGGCTCGGCAGCATCGTCCCCGAAGTACAGAATGCCGGCAAGGACGAGCAGGTGGGTAGATGCGCATGCTGCACAGGATTTGCGTTGCCGCCGCCTGGCTCATTGCGCCAGGCCCTGCGCTTGCACAGGACATCGACGTCGACCTGGAGCTGGTGCTCGCCGTCGATGTGTCGCGGTCCATGGACCCCGCCGAGCAGGAGCTGCAGAAGGCGGGCTATATCGCCGCCCTGAAACACCCGGAGGTGATCGGGGCGATCCGCTCCGGCTTCCTCGGCCGCATCGCCGTCACCTATGTCGAATGGGCTGGCCCCGGCGCCCAGGAGATCGTCCTCGGCTGGACGCTGGTGGACGGCGCGGATTCGGCCGAAGCGTTCGCCGATGGGCTGGCGGTCCGGCCGGTCTCCTACCTGCACGGCACGTCGATCTCCAGCGCGCTCACTTTCGCGGCAGGTCTCTTCGACGGCAACGGTTTTGCCGGCATGCGGCAGGTCATCGACATCTCCGGCGACGGCCCCAACAACATGGGTTTTCCGGTGGTGCCGAGCCGCGATGCCGTGCTCGCCCGCGGCATCACCATCAACGGCCTACCGATCATGCTCAACGCGGATTTTTTCGGCGGCTATTCGATCCGCGAGCTCGACCTCTATTATGAGGATTGCGTCATCGGCGGGCCGGGCGCCTTCCTTGTCACCATCGAAAGCATCGACCGCATCGCCGAAGCGATCCGCCGCAAGCTGGTGCTGGAGATCGCCGGCGCGCCCGCAAGGATCGTGCCGGCGGCGCTGCCCGAACGCGAGCCGCGCATCGACTGCCTGATCGGCGAAAAGCTCAGGCGGCGGTGGATGGACAATTAGCCGCGCCGCAGCGGCTCGCGACGGAACTCTATTCGCCGGCCTGGCTGGCGGCGCGCTTCAAGGCGCGGATTTCCGCCAGCGCCTCGAAGAACCGCGTCTCCGGATTGTCCTTTGCCTCGGCCGCTTCGGCGCGAGCGGCCGCCGCAGCTGCGCCGTTTCCGCCCGGCTCGCGCTTGGCGGGGGCCGGCTCGGCGAGGCTGCTTGCCGCCGGCATGCGCGGCTCGGTATGCGCCGGGGCGCGCCAGACGCCGCGGGTGAGGTCGCCATGGCCCTCGCCGGCGAGGCGTTGAACGTTGCGGCCCGGCTCGGCCGCCGGCGCAGACGGGAGCTCGGCAGGCCCGGCGGCCGGCACCCGCGGCCGGGCGTGCAGCGGCACCACGCTCGCCGCCGGGGCGGGGGCGACCTCGACGGTCGCCGCTTCCTGCCGCCTCTGCAGGATTGCCGGCGTCGGCAGCGCCGCGGTTTCGCTCTCCGCGATGCGATCGTCCACCGTCGCACGGAGCGCCGCGTTCTCGGCGCGCAAGGCGTTCAGTTCCAGCCGAAAATCCTCGGCCAGGAGCATCGCCTCGTCGAGCGCCTCTTCGGCGGCCGCCCGGCGCTTCGTCTCCTGCGCCAGACTGTGCTGCACCGCCCTGAGCGCGGATCCCGCCTCGGCGTGCCGGCGCTCCAGGTCCTGCACGAGGTCGCGCTCGTCGGCCAGCCGCTGCTGCATGTCGTTGAGGTCTTCCTCGCGGGCGGCATATTCGGCCCTGAGGCTGACCAGGTCGCTGTCCTTGACGTCGGCTTCGAGGCGGTGCGCAGTGGCCATGTCGAGGACGCGGCTGACCTCGCTCCCCAGCCGATGCATCTCGACGGCATGGCGGGCGCGCAATTCATCGCGTTCGGCCTCGAACTCGGCGCGTCGCGTGGCGATGCCGGCCAGGACCCGGCGCTCGGTGAGCCGCTCCGCGCGGCGGACAAGCGCAACCGAGAGCCCGAGCCATAGCAGCCCGCTCACGAAAATGCCGAGGGCGAACATCATCGCCGACAGGATCATTCACGGCTCCGGATCGCCACCCTCGGCGCAAATATAGAGACGATTTGCCGGCAGCAACAGCAGCACGTCCGCGGCCGCGGCAATTTCGTCGCCGACAAAGTTAAATCCAATCAATGTGTAACAATTCAGGCACGCGCCCAATGGCACGAAAACCCGTCCAAGCTGCCGTCAGAACGGGTTCAGCGTCGGCTGCTGGGTGAACTTGAGATAGCCGACATTGAGGCCGAGCCGGGCGCCGACGCCGCTCCGTATCGGCACGATATAGACGGTGCGCTCGGGGATCTCGGTATTGGCGAGCACCGTCATGCTGAAGCCGCCGACCAGGTAGGCGGAGCCGTTGACGCCGCCGTAGCGCCGGTAGATGGCGAGCGAGCTCGGCAGGTCGTAGACGAGCATCATCGTCCGGTTGCCGTCGCCGCCGAAATCGAAGCCGAGCGAGGGGCCCTGCCAGTAGACCGGCTTCTGGTGGTCGAGCTTGGTGTAGAGGACGCCCTCGCCGTAGCGGAGCCCGCCGATGATCGCCCCGGAGCCTTCCTGGCCGATGATGTAGCCGTTCGGCAGGCCGTATCTGGCGACGACCTGCTCCACCATTGTAGCGAGGCCGCCGGAGATCTTTCCGAAGAACTGATGGCCGGTGGAGACGATCTCTTCGGTCGAATAGGAGCCCTCCGGCGCCGCCTTCGCGCCCGGGCCGAACGTCATCGCCAGCAGGACGATTGCCAAGAGTCTTGACGGCACGCCGCGCGAAAAGGCCATGGAGCTTCCCTCTCGAGCTGAAGGACCGGCGAGCCCGGTCCGCAAACAGGACGCTAGACATCGCCCAAGAGGGTAAAGCTCCGGTTAAGGCGCGCCGCCGCGGGGGCGGCTTGGCACACCCGGCATGCGCCTGTAAGCCTCTTGCCACAGGGCAGGGGATTCGCGCTTCGGCCCATGACGCGAGCATCTGATCGGCGGCCCATGAGCGACTACAAGATCGACCCCCTGGAGCTGGCGGCGCTCGTCGCCAGCCGCGTCTGCCACGACATCATCAGCCCGGTCGGGGCGATCGTGAACGGGCTGGAGGTGCTGGAGGAGGAGAAGGACGAGTCCATGCGCGAATTCGCCATGGACCTCGTCCAGAAGAGCGCCCGCCAGGCCTCGGCGAAACTGCAGTTCTCCCGCCTCGCCTTCGGCGCCTCCGGCGGCGCCGGCGCCGAGATCGACATGGGCGACGCGGGGCGCTGCGCGGCGGCGCTGATGGAGCGCGAAAAGGCCGAGCTCGACTGGCAGGTCACCGCAGGCCTCCTCCCCAAGGCGCAGGCAAAGCTCCTCCTCAACCTCCTCCTGATCGCGCTGAACTCGGTGGCGCGCGGCGGCCGCATCCGCGTCAACGCCGAGCGCGAGGCGGGCGAGACGGTGATGCGCATTGTCGCCGAAGGCGACCGCGCCCGCCTTCCCGCCGGGGTGCGCGAGGTGATCGCCGAGGGCGCGTTCCCCAACCCGCTCGACGCGCATGCCGTGCAGCCGCTCTACGCCGCGCTCCTTGCCAGGGAAGCCGGCATGGGGGTGACGGCGAGCCAGGAAGAGAACCGCGTCGTGCTCGGCGCCCGCTCCACGACCTGAAGCACGAGCGGCGGTGCCTCCTGGGCGTGGTTCGAGGCTTCGCTTCGCGAAGCACCTCACCATGAGGATGTAAGGAGGCGCAATTTCCACCTCCCGCGCCCTGAGGTGGGAGGCGCGCAAGCGCCGAGCCTCGAAGGGGCATCGCTAAAATTCGCCCGTCCCGATTAACCGCGTTTCAGCCGTCGCGCGGTTAATGATCGCCTCTCAAGTTAGGGTCGGAGAGGATCGATGCTGCTCGGCGATATTCTGGTGGCGCAGGGCCTTGTGACGCCCGCCGACGTGGCCGAGGCGCTGCAGCGCCAGCAGGCGCGCGGCGGCATCCTGGGCGATCACCTCGTCGCGCTCGGCAAGCTCGATCCCGCCGACCTGGAAGGCGTCATGCGCGCCGCCCCGCCGTCGCCGAAGAGCATCGAGGAAACCGGGCTGGAGCTCGCCGACCTCCTCAATCTCACGGCCAAGGCGATGTATTCCGGCAGCGCCGAGACGCCGTCGAAGCTCGCCGATGCTCTGAAGCTGCCGCCGCGCACCATCCAGCTCATCATCGAGCAGGCGCAGGAGCGGAAGCTCCTCGACATTTTGGGCGCCGCCGGGTCGAGCGCCGTCTCCGAGCTCCGCTACACGCTGACCGAGAAGGGTAAGCAATGGGCGCTCGAGGCGCTCGCGCAGAACCTTTACGTCGGCCCGGCGCCGGTGTCGCTCACCGCGCTATACCGAGCGCATCCAGCGCCAGCGCATCACCAACGAGCGGGTCGACCGCGCGGCGATCGACGCCGCCTTCGCCAACATGGTGATCTCGGAGAAGCTTCGTTCACCGCATCGGCCCGGCGATCAATTCCGGCCGCTCGATCCTGCTTTACGGCCCGCCCGGCAACGGCAAGACCTCGGTCGCCGAAAAGATCGGCGGCATTTTCTCCGACACGATCTACATCCCCTATTGCTTCGAGGTCGACGGCCAGGTCATCAAGGTCTTCGACCCGGGCATCCACAAGCGCGTGCGAGCGCGACGGGGAGGCCGCCGGCCGCGCGACGCTCCGCCGCGAGGATTTCGACCAGCGCTGGGTGGCCTGCCGGCGGCCCTTCATCGTCGCCGGCGGCGAGCTGACGCTGGACATGCTGGATCTGAGCTTCAACGCGCTGGCGAAATTCTACGAGGCGCCGCTCCACATCAAGGCGCTCGGCGGCATCTTTGCCATCGACGATTTCGGCCGCCAGATGGTCAGCCCCGAGGCGCTCCTCAACCGCTGGATCGTGCCGCTTGGAAAGCCGGGTCGAGTATCTGAAACTGCACACCGGCAAGAGCTTTTCGATCCCCTTCGACGAGCTGGTCATCTTCTCCACCAACCTCGCCCCGCGCGACCTGATGGACCCGGCGTTCCTGCGCCGCATCCCCTACAAGCTGGAGATCGGCGGCCCGAGTCCCGAGGAATACCGCACGATTTTTCGCGCCGTCGCGAAGGCCGTCGACCTGGAGGCGACCGAACGAGATCATGGATTTCGTCATCGCCGAGCTCGCCGAGCACGGCTTTCCGCTCGCCAGCTACCAGCCGAAATTCGTCATCGACCAGGTCCGCGCCGCCTGCAAATTCGAGGGCATTCCGCCGCAGTTCCGCCGCGAGCTGGTCGCCATGGCGCTCGGCAACCTCTTCACCAGGGATTCGCCCCGCCGCGACGAGCTGGCCGCCGCCGCCTGAGGGGACCAGGCCGTCAGCCGGCGAATTGCGCCTCCGGAAGGCCGCGCATTCCGGTCTCCACCGCGAACAACCCGCCCTCCAGCGGATTTTTCGCAAGGTGGTCGGCATCCATCGTGAAGCGGGCGGAGCTGACGAACAAAGTCGTGAGCTGCGGCCCGCCGAAGGCGCAGCTGGTCGGCCAGGTGCAGGGGAGCTCGACGACCCGGTCGATGCTGCCGTCCAGCGCGAACCGCGCCACGCAGGCGCCGCCGACGACGCGGCAGTTCCACAAGAATCCTTCGGCATCCAGGCACGACCCGTCGGGCAGGCCACGCTCGAAGCCGACGGCGAAATCCCGCCGGTTGGCGATGGTCTGATCGTCGGTCCGGTAATCGAAGGCGTAGAGGGCGTTCTTCGTCGTGTCCGCCGTGACGAAGCGGCCGTCGGGCAGCCACGCCATGGTGTTGGTGATGCCGTAGATCCGGGGCGTCAGCCGGGTCACCGCGCCGTCCGGGGCGACGCGGTAATAGGCGCCGGAATCCCGGTTCATCTGCTTCGGCCCACCCTCGTCGGTGAGGTTGTCCTGCATCGTGCCGACCCAGAACGCGCCGTCCGGCGCGACGCGGCCCTCATTCAGCCTGTTGTCCGGCAGGTCGGCTTCCGGCACCGCGAGCGCCTCGAAAGGTCCCCCCGGCGTCCACAGGCAGACGCTCCGTCGCAGCCCGACGATGAAGCCGCCGCGGGCGCGAAGGCCGATGGAGGTGGGAAAATCCGGCGTCGGCCAGACCTGGTGCGCCCCACTTGCCGGTGCGAACCGATGAATGCGCCGACCGCCGATGTCGACCCAATAGAGAGCACTCTCCGCAGCCGACCAGACCAGGCTTTCGCCGACGATGTCCTGACAATCCAGGCAGAGCTTGGCGATCATCCTATGCTCTTGACGCCGAGGGGTTCGACAGCGTTGCCTGCCACGAGGCAATCGCGGCAGCGATCCACGGCGGGCGGCGAATCAAGATGGGCGAACATTTCTGCAAAACCGTCAAGGTCCTGCTCGGCCGCCGGGATCAACTGAGGCGGAACCCGTGAAGATCACCGCCATCGAAACGATCCGGCTCGAAGAATTCGCCAACCTCCTGTGGCTCCGCGTCCACACGGACGAGGGGCTGGTCGGCCTCGGCGAGACGTTCTTCCTGGCGCAGACCGTTGAAGCCTATGTGCACGAGTCGATCGCGCCAAAGCTCCTCGGCCGCGATCCGCTCGCCATCGACCGGATCGCCAAGGACCTGACCCTCTATGTCGGGTTCCGCTCCACCGGCGCCGAGGTCCGCGGCAACTCGGCGCTCGACATCGCGCTGTGGGACCTGTTCGGCAAGGCGACGGGGCAGCCGATCGCGCAGCTTCTCGGCGGCTTCTCGCGGCCGCGCATCCGCACCTACAACACCTGCGCCGGCACGTCCTACATGCGCACCGCCAAGGGCCAGCACACGGGCAATTGGGGCCTGGGCGCAGAGCACCGCTACGACGACCTCGACGCGTTCCTCAACCGCGCCGGCGAGCTCGCCGCCGACCTTCTGTCGGAGGGGATCACGGCGATGAAGATCTGGCCTTTCGACCCGGCGGCCGAGAAATCCGACGGCCAGTATATTTCCGCCGCCGACCTGAAGGGCGCTTTGCTGCCCTTCGAGAAGATCCGCACGGCGGTCGGCGACGGAGATGGACATCATGGTGGAGTTCCACTCGATGTGGCAGCTCCTGCCGGCCATGAGCATCGCCAAGGCGCTGGCGCCCTACGGCACGTTCTGGCACGAGGATCCGATCAAGATGGACAGCTTGGCGAGCCTCAAGCGCTATGCCGCCGTGTCGCCGGCGCCGATCTGCGCATCGGAGACGCTCGGCACCCGCTGGGCATTTCGCGACCTCCTGGAGACGGATGCGGCCGGCGTGGTGATGCTCGATATCTCCTGGTGCGGCGGCCTTTCGGAGGCGCGCAAGATCGCCGCCATGGCCGAGGCCTGGCACCTGCCGGTGGCGCCGCACGACTGCACCGGCCCAATCGTGCTCTGCGCCTCCACGCATCTGTCGCTGAATGCCCCCAACGCGCTCGTCCAGGAAAGCGTGCGCGCCTATCACCGCACCTGGTACCGCGACCTCGTCACCGCGCTGCCGGAGATCGAGGACGGCCATATCACGGTGCCGCCCGGCCCGGGGCTCGGGCTGGAGCTTGTCCCCGACCTCGACAAGAAATTCACCGCGAAAAGACGCGTTTCTGCGCTGGAATGAGGCGCAGCATCTCGGCCAAAAGAGCCACAGCAAGGGAGGAAAGACATGAAAAGGACGAAACTGGCAGGCGGCGCCATGCTGCTTGGGCTGCTGCTCGCCGGCGGCGCCACCGCGCAGGATACGCCGCTGAACATCGCCTTCACCATCCATTCCTCGCCCTCCAACACCTTTTGGCAGGCGGTGAAGAAGGGCTTTGACGACGCTTGCGAGAAGGTCCAGGCGAACTGCCAGATGATCTTTACGCAGACGGAGGGCTCCATCGCCGAGCAACAGGCCAACATGCAGACGGCGCTGGCGGCCAACCCGGACGCCCTGATCACCTCCATCGTCGACAACAATGCCTTCGACGAGCTGATCCAAAGCGCCCGCGACAAGGGGGTGATCGTCATCGCCACCAATGTCGACGATACCGAAGGCGCGAAGGGCAATGCGCGCCAGGCCTTCATCGGCCAAGGCTTTATCCCCGCGGGCTACACGCTGGGGGAAGCGCAGTCGAAGAATTTTCCGGCCGAAGGCCCGATCCACGTTTTGGTCGGCGTATCGGCGCCCGGCCAGAACTGGTCGGAGCAGCGCGCCCAGGGCGTGATGGATTTCATGGAGGACTACAAGAAGGCCAATCCGAACCGTGAGGTCACGGTGGAGCGGATCGATTCCGGCACCGACCTCGCCGTCGTCTCCGACCGCATCGGCGCCTACCTCAATGCCCACCCCGAAACCACCGCCTATTTCGACACCGGCTACTGGCATGCCGGCGTGGCCCGCGTGCTCGCCGACCGCGGCGTGGAGCCCGGAAAGGTGCTCCTCGGCGGCTTCGACCTGGTGCCGGAGGTCCTGCAGCAGATGAAGGCGGGCTACGTCCAGGTGCAGATCGACCAGCAGCCCTACGGGCAGGGCTTCATGCCGGTCATGCAGGCGTATCTCGCCAAGAAAGTCGGCCTCGCGCCATCCGACATCGACACGGGGCAGGGCGTCGTCACCCCGGACCAGGTCGATTCCATCATGGAGCTGGCGACCCAAGGGATGCGCTGAGGCGAGCGGCCGTGCCGGCGCCCCGCCGGCACGTTCCTCTACCTTCACGCAGGACGGCGAGGACCCGGATCGATGCGACGTATTCTAAAGATCTATCTGGAGAAGCCGGAACTCGCCGGCGTCTTCCTGCTCGTCGTGCTCGCAATCGTCTTCAACTTCCGCTCCGACGGCATCTTCCTCTCGCCGGAGAACCTTCGCGGCGTGCTCGGCCTCTTGCCGGAGGTCGGGCTGGTCGCCATCGGCGTGACCATCCTGATGATCTGCGGCGAGTTCGACCTGTCGGTCGGCTCGGTCTTCGCGCTGATGCCGATGGCCTTCGCCATCATGCTGAACGCCGGCGTGCCGTTCGTGCCGGCGGTCCTCTTCGGCCTCATGATCGCCGCCGCGGTCGGCTTCGTGAACGGCTACGTGACGGTGAAATTCGCCATACCGAGCTTCATCACCACGCTCGGCATGCTGTTCATGGCGCGCTCGCTTACCGTGGTGATCTCCGGCGGCTTCCCGCCGCTCCTGCCGGAAGTGCCGAGCTGGATCTTTACGCAATATGTGGGCCCCGGCGGCCTCATCCGCATGTCGTTCATCTGGTTCGTCGCGATCGCCCTCCTCGCCACGGCGATGCTGTCGCTGACCAATTTCGGCAACTGGATCCGCTCCACCGGCGGTTTTCTGGAGGCGGCAGCCTCCATGGGCATCCCGGTCAACCGCGTAAAGATCGTCTGCTTCATGCTGTGCTCGACGCTGGCCGGCTTCGCCGGCCTGATCCAGGTGCTCAGGCTGAATTCGCCGCTGCCCTCGATCGGCGTCGGGCTCGAGCTGCAGGCGGTCGCCGCCGCGGTGATCGGCGGCACGGCGCTCACCGGCGGCATCGGCACGGTGTTCGGCGGCATCGTTGGCGCGCTCCTTATCCGCATCATCGACAACGGCCTGGTGCTGAGCCAGGTCAACGCCAACTGGTTCCAGTTCGCGATCGGTCTTCTCACCATCCTGGCGGTCGCCGGGAATTCTTGGCTGCGCCGCACGGCGCGTCGGATCAAGCTGCAGGTGGCCCATGAACCAGCCCATCCCAACCGCCGACCCGGCGCCGACGCTCCGGCCGGCGCCGGCGAGCCCGGCGAGCCCGCCGGTGATCGAGTGTCGCGGTCTGCATAAGTGGTATTCGGGCGTCCACGCCCTCAAGGACGTGAGCCTCAAGATCGGCCAGGGCGAGTCGATCGGCCTCGTCGGCGACAACGGGGCGGGCAAGTCGACGCTGATCAAGATCCTGTCCGGCGTGCACCGCCCGGATTCCGGCGAGGTGCTGATCGACGGCAAGCCGACAATGCTCCGCACGCCGAAGGACGCCATGCGGCTGGGGATCGAGACGATCTACCAGTACAACGCCATGGTGCCGATGATGTCGATCGCCCGCAACGTCTTCATCGGGCGTGAGCCGATCAGCTGGGGGCTGTTCGGCTTCGGCCTCCTCGACCAGAAGCGCATGCGCGAGGAAAGCGTGCGCGCCATTGCCGACGTCGAGCTGCACCTTCGCTCGCCGGATGCGCTCGTCGGCGAGCTGTCTGGGGGCCAGCGCCAGGGCGTGGCGATCGCCCGGGCCATGCACTTCAAATCGAAGGTGCTGGTGCTCGACGAGCCCACAAATCACCTCTCGGTCAAGGAGACCAACAAGGTGCTCGGCTTCATCCGCGGCCTGAGGGCGCAGAACGTCACCGGCATCTTCATCAGTCACAACATCCCGCACGTATTCCATTCCTGCGACCGGATCGTGGCGATGGCGCGCGGCGAGATCGTCTTCGACCGGCCGGTCGGCGAAACCTCGATTGAGGAAGTCCAGGACCTTTTGTGATGCCCGTGCTGGCCGGCAAGACGCTGCTGCTGACCGGCGCGCTCGGGACGCTCGGCCGGGCGCAGGCCAGAACCCTCGGGCGGGCGGGCGCCCGCCTGCTCCTCCTCGACCGGCCCGATGCTGCGAACGGCGAAGAATTCGCCCGCGAGGTCGCCGGCGAGACCGGTGCCGAAGCCATCTATGTCGGGCAGGACCTCAACGACCTCGCCGGTTCCGAGGCGGCGATGCGCGCGCGCGCCGAAGAGCACGGCGGCATCGACATCCTCATCAACAATGCCGCCCTCATCATCAACCGCCCGTTTGAGGAATTTTCGCTGCAGGAATACGAGGAGCAGGTGCGGGTAAATTCCTCCGCCGCCTTCGCGCTCGCCCGCGCCGTCGCCCCGGGGATGAAGCGGAAGCGCTACGGCAAGATCGTCAATTTCTGCTCGGTGACGCTGAACGGCCGCTGGGAGGGCTATGTGCCCTACGTCGCCTCGAAGGGGGCGCTCCTCGGCCTGACAAAGAGCTTGGCGCGCGAGCTCGGGCCGCATGGCGTCCGCGTCAACGCCGTCTCGCCCGGCGCCGTGGTCTCCGAAGCGGAGCAGCGGGTGTTTGGCGACAAGCTGCAGGAATACAATTCGTGGATCCTGGAGAACCAGTGCCTGAAGACGCGCATCCAGCCCGAGCATGTCGCCGAGCTGGTCCTGTTCCTGGTCTCGCCGGCTTCCGACATGATCACCGGCCAGAATTTTGGGATCGACGGCGGCTGGTGAGGGAGAGGGAGCGATGAGCCAGCCGGTCGTGCGCGTCTATCAGGAGGATTGGTGGCCGTTCCAGAACCTCCCCAAAGCACTGCGGGAATTCGAGCGGCAGACCGGCATCAAAGCCGAGCTCAGCTGGGACAAGGTCGGCGTCGGGCTGATCGAGGCGATGTTCGAGCACATGCTCCACTCCTTCACCGACGACGACCCGCCCTACGACCTGATCTGCACGGACGAGGTGCTGCTGCGCCGCTTCGCCGCAAAGGGACGGGTGCTTGTCTTGAACGATCTCATGGCGCACGACGGCGTCACCCTCGACGACGTGACGCCGGAGACGCGGCGCGCCGCGACGCTGGACGGGGCGGTGATCGGGCTCCCCTGCTGCAACGTCACCAACCTCCTCCTCTATCGCCGCGACCTGCTGGACCGCTATTCGCTGCCGGTGCCGCAGGACTGGGACGAGCTGAAGAGCGTCGGCGAGGCGCTGCAATCCGCCGTCCGCCGCGACGGCCGCGCCGAGTTCTATGGTTTTGCGACGCGCGGCGCCGGAGGCGGCGGCCACTCCGTCTGGTCGATCGGCAGCTTTCTCGCTTCGTATGGCGGCCGCTGGCTCGCCGACGAGACGACGCCCGAGCCGATCGGCGAGGCGCACCGCGCGGCGCTCTCGGCCTATGTCGATCTGCTCCATTCCATCGCGCCTCCGGACCAGGGCTCGATCAGCTTCGTCGAGCTGCTGCGCGATTACCGCAGCGGCCGGGTTGGCATGATCCTGGAGGTCGGCAACGAATACGCCCACCTCATCCGCGACGATCCCGATCTGGCCGCGCGCTCCGGAGTGGCGCTTGTCCCGGCCGGCCCCGCCGGACGCCGCCCCAATCTCTACAGCCCGCCCTGGGCCATCCCGGCAAAATCGAAGCTGCGCGAAGAGGCCTGGCAGCTGGCAAAGTTCCTGTCCGCGCCGCGCCAGCTGCTGGAGGACGGGCTTGAATCGGATGCGATCGAGACGTCCTCGCTCTCCGTCCTCTACAGCCCGCAATTCGACCGGCATTTTCGCGCCGATCTCGTTTCGGCCGTTCGTCAGAGCCGGGCCGTCGCCTTCGAGGAGCGGCCCTTCGGCACGCTCGGCATCGAAGCCTGCGTCGTCGTCGGCGACGCGGTGAATGCCGCCGTCGAAAGGCGCACCGGCGTCGAGGACGCCCTCAAGCAGATCCACGCCGGGCTGGCGGCGCTCTCACCGGGGATCGCAACTGGATGGAACAACGGCCCCCGGGGTTCCTCACCCGCGAAGCGGGGGAGGGGGACCGCCGAAGGCGGTGAAGGGGGCGAATGACGGCCGCCGCGCTGGGGGCCGCCCCCTCCACCATGCTGCGCATGGTCCCCCTCCCCCGTCGCTAGCGACGAGGGAGGAACTACGCGCCGAGTCCGGCGAGTGGGATTATCGGCCGCGAGCGCGGCGGGCGACACCGCCTACGACGGCGTCGGCGCGTTCTCCGCGATCAGGCCTCCGCCCTTCAGGTCCGACCAGAGCCCGGCGGGGATCGACTTGCGGAAGTTTTCCGCGTTCTGGCGCACCTGGTCCGGATGGATCGCGCCGGGAATGACGGAGGCCACGGCCGGGTGGCCGAGCGGGAATTGCAGCGCCGCCGCGGCCAGCGGCACATCATGCGTCCGGCACACCGCCTCGATCCGGCCGACCCGCTCCATGATCTCCGGCGTGGCGTCCTGGTAATTGTATTTGGCGCCCGCCACCGCGCCGGTCGCCGTGATGCCGGAATTGTAGACGCCGCCGATGACGATGCCGACGTTTCGGCGCTCGCAGTAGGGGAGCTCGGCTTCGAGCGTCTCCTGCTCCAGCAGCGTGTAGCGCATCGCCACCAGGAAGAAGTCGAGGTCGAGCATGTCGAGGAAGCGCGGCATCATGCCGAGCTCGTTGATGCCGGCTCCCAAGCCGCGCACCAGCCCGTGCGAGCGGAGCTGATCGAGGGCGCGCCAGCCGGAGGTGAAGAGCTGCGCGAGATGGGCGGCGACCTTCGCCTCGGTCTCGTGGAACCAGAAATCCAGGTCGTGGATCACCAGGAGATCGATGCGGTTCATGCCGAGCCGCATCTGCGACTGCTCGTAGGCGCGCATGATGCCGTCGTAGCTGTAATCGTGCACGTGGTCGAAATGCAGCCCGCCCGTCCAGAACCCGGTCTCGAAGGCATCCGGCTTCGCCGGAGCAAAAAACCAGCGGCCGACCTTGGTCGACAGGACGAACTCGGAACGCGGCTTATTGTCGAGAAACCGGCCGGTGCGGATTTCGCTGAGGCCGCGCCCGTAGAACGGCGCCGTGTCGTAATAGCGGATGCCTTCGTCCCAGGCCGCCTGCAGCGTGGCGGCCGCCGTCGCCTCGTCGACGCGGACGAACAGCTCGCCCAGCCCCGCGCCGCCGAATCCGAGTTTTGTGACGGCCACGCCGGACTTTCCAAGCACACGCGTTTCGCTGGGATTCATCGCACTCCTCCGCTCCGGCGCCGGAAGCGCCGGGCTCAACATGCAAGGGATGGAATGTGAGCGCTACCCTTCGATATCGTCATTGCCGGACTTGATCCGGCAATCCATTCCGGAGCCGCTGAACGCAAATGCGCCAGTTCCGGCCGGATGCGCGCCCTCCTCTCCCCTCCGGGGAGAGGCCGACTCGCGAAGCGAGCGGGTGAGGGACAAGATCGTAGAGCAGGGCGCCAGAACCCTCACCCGGCTCCGCGCTGCGCGCGGACTCGGCCTCTCCCCACGGGGGAGAGGAGGTGCAGAGGTCCGCGCGCCCGCTTGAACCCACCCCCACCGCCGGCCTAGCATCGAGCCAAGCCGCCAAAAAAATTGCGGCGGGTCCCATGGAAAAAATGCCGGACAGAGGGGGTTCTGATGGCGAGCTGGCGTCCCGATCCGAGTTTCTACCCGTCGCCACGCATGGCGGAGAAGGCGCCCAGGGAGACACTCGCCTACGTGGCGACGTTCGATCCCGACCGGCTAAAGCCGGACGCCATCGCCGTCGTCGACGTCGACCCGGAGAGCCGCTCCTACTCGAAGATCGTCGGCAGCGTGGCGATGCCCAATGTCGGCGACGAGCTGCACCATTTCGGCTGGAACGCCTGCTCCTCGGCGCTCTGCCCCAACGCGCCGCATCCGCATGTCGAGCGCCGCTACCTCGTCGTGCCGGGCCTCCGCTCGTCGCGCATCCACATCCTCGACACCAAGCCGAACCCGAAAAAGCCGAAGATCGTCAAGGTGATCGAGCCGGAAGAGATCGCCGAGAAGACCGGCTACACCCGCCCGCACACGATCCATTGCGGGCCGGAAGGCATCTATGTCGCGGCGCTCGGCAATGCCGAGGGCAAGGCGCCGGGCGGCGTCTTCCTCATGGACCACGAAAGTTTTGAGCCGCGCGGCCGCTGGGAGATCCAGCGCGGGCCGCAGCAGCTCGCCTACGACGCTTGGTGGCACCTCGGCTACGACACGATGGTGACCAGCGAATGGGGCACGCCGGACACTTTCGAGAACGGCCTCGTCCCGGAAATCCTGCTCGGCTCGAAATACGGCCGAAAGCTGCATTTCTGGGACCTGAACAAGCGGAAGCACCTGCAGGAAATCGATTTCGGCGAGGAGCACCAGCTGGTCTTCGAGCTCCGGCCGGCGCACGACCCGACCAAGGCGCACGGCTTCGTCAATTGCGTCATCAGCCTGAAGGACCTGTCGTCGTCGATCTGGACCTGGTACCGCGACGGCGACCGCTGGGCGGTGAAGAAGGTGATCACGATCCCGGCCGAGCCGGCGAACCCCGACGACCTGCCGCCGATGCTGAAGGGCTTTTCCGCGGTGCCGCCGCTGGTCACCGACATCGACCTCTCCATGGACGACCGCTTCCTCTACGTCTCCTGCTGGGGCACCGGCGACCTGCAGCAATACGACGTGTCGGACCCGTTCAACCCGAGGCTGACCGGCAAGGTGCGGATCGGCGGCATCGTCTCGCGCGCCACGCATCCGGGGGCGCGGAACGGCCATCTCACCGGCGGGCCGCAGATGGTGGAGATCAGCCGCGACGGCAGGCGGGTCTATTTCACCAACTCGCTCTACGGCGCCATCGACAAGCAGTTCTATCACAACGGCCTTGACGGCTGGATGGTGAAGCTCGACGCGAAGCCGGGAGGCGGCATCGAGTTCGACCCGAAGATTCTTCCTGGAATGGCCGCAGGGCCACCTGCCGCACCAGGTGCGGCTGGAGGGCGGCGACTGCTCGTCGGATTCCTACTGCTACCCCTGACGCCATGAGCGCCGATCATCTGGCGCCCTGGCTGGCGGTGGCGGGGCTCGGCGCCTTCCACGGGCTGAACCCGGCGATGGGCTGGCTCTTCGCCGTCGGCGCTCGGCCTGCACCGGCGGAGCCGCGGCGCCGTGCTCGCCGCGCTCGTTCCGATCGTGCTCGGGCCATGCGCTGGCGGTCGGAATCGTGGTGCTGCCGGTCGTCGCTTTCGGCCTGTTCCTCGACCACGCGGTGCTGGCGAGGGCCGCCGGCATCGTGCTGATCCTGTGGGCCCTGTGGCACCTGCTCTACGGCCACCGGCGGCGGGTGCGGGTGGGAATGCAGGCGGGCCTTGCCGGTCTCGGCCTATGGTCGCTGTTGATGGCGAGCGCGCACGGCGCCGGCCTGATGCTGCTGCCGGTCGTGCTGCCGCTCTGTCTCACCGGGGCGCCGGGCGCCGCGCTGACCTCAGGCGGCTCGCTCGCCACGGCCCTCGCCGCGCTCGGGGTGCACACGGCCGCCATGTGCGCCGTCATCGCGGCGATTGCCGTCGCGGTCTACGAATGGCTCGGCGTCGCCTTCCTCCGCCGCGCCTGGATCAACCTCGACCTCCTGTGGAGCGGCGCGCTGATGGGAAGCGGCGCGCTGCTCCTCGCCAATTAGCCGGCCTGAGCGCCGGAGCCCGCAGCCGCGTCAGGGCTTCAGCAGCCCGGCGGCGCGGAGCGCCCGGTTGATCACCGCGCCCGGTCCCGTCTCGGCGTAGTCCTCCGGCACCTCGTCCGGCTCGTCGGCGGGCGCGGGCCGGCGCAGATCCACGACCGTGCCCATCGCCACCTGGCGAGCCGGCCTTTCGACGGTCCGGTCCAAAGCTCGCGTCAGCCCCCAGAATTCGGCGATCAGGTGGCTGGAGGATATTCCCACGTCGAGCATGAAGGGCGCGGCAGCACCGCATTGGCCGTCGCCATCGCCGGGCGCGATCGGCACGCCATGCGCCATGCCGGCGACCGAATAGGATTCGATCAGCGGCTCGCCGTCGGACGAGCGCCAGATGCGCCGCTCCACCGCGTCGCCGATCTCGGCTTCCGACGGGTAGAGCGGCAGGCCGTGCAGGTCCGTCCATTGCTTGATGATCTCGCCGGCATTCGACGGCTGCACGTGGGCGTCGGCGCTGCCGTGCCAGACCGAGATCTTTGGCCACGGGCCCTTGTGCCGCGAGGCGCGGCGGACGAGATAGCCCCATTCCGGCGCCGGGCGGCTCGTGCCCTTGTGCATGCATTCGAACGCCTGCTGGACGTTCGCCGCGGCCCCGTAGGGCAGGCCGGCGATGATGGCGCCGCCGGCGAACACCTCCGGATAGGTGGCGAGCATCGCCGAGGTCATGGCGCCGCCGGCGGACAGGCCGGTGACGTAGATGCGCCGCTCGTCCAAGCCTGCGTCGCGCACCAGCCGCGCGATCATGGCGCGGATCGAGCCCACCTCGCCGCGGTCGCGCCGGGTGTCGCCGGGCTGGAACCAGTTGAAGCAGCCGTTCTGGTTGTTGGCGGCCTGCTGCTCCGGCAGCAGCAGCGCAAAATTGTAGCGGTCGGCCAGTGCCGACCAGCCGGCGCCGCGGTCGAAGCCGGCCGCGCTCTGAGTGCAGCCGTGCAGCGCGACCACCAGCGGCGCTCCGGCGCGGAGCCCTTCGGGCACATAGGAGAGCATCCTGAGCTCGCCCGGATTGGCGCCGAAATCCCCCGTCTCGCGAAGCGGCACGCCCGGCCCGGCCGCTTCGTGCAGTCCAAGCTTGGCCCTGCCGGCCGCCGCGAGAAACTGCTCGAAACGGCGCCGGTGCTGCGCCAGGTCCGCGGTCGTCTGCTTCAGTCCAGCCATCTAAAAATCCCTCGCTCCAAACGAATCGCCCGGACAAAACTCATCGCTCGAAGAATGGTTGCTGCGGCGCACACAATCAATTGCTGCAGTGCGATAAAGTGACCCGGAAGGGACGCTAACTGAGTACCTGTCTCCAGGCGTGCTCGGCCCAACCTGACGCTACGGCTTGGCGGACTTCACCAGCTGCGCCATGCGCTGCAGGGCAAAGCCGTAGCCCTGCGTCCCAAAGCCGCAAACCACCCCGGTGACCACGCCGGAGACGAAGGAATGGTGCCGGAATTCCTCGCGGCGGTGGATGTTGGAGATATGCACTTCGAGGATCGGGCATTCGCAGGCGGCCAGCGCGTCCCGCACCGCCACGGACGTATGCGTGAGAGCGGCGGGGTTGATGACGATCCCCGCGGCCTTGTCGCGCGCCTCGTGGATCCAGTCGATCAGCTCCGATTCCGCATTGGTCTGGCGGAATTCTACGGCCAAGCCGAGCTCGCCCGCCACCCGCCGGCAATCCGCCTCGACATCGGCCAGCGTCTCGCTTCCATAGATGTCGGGCTGCCGCTTGCCTAAGAGGTTCAGGTTCGGCCCGTTGAGGACGAAGATCACGGGATTCATGCAAGGCTCCCGGGCGAGCCGGCCGGCGGCATTGTGGGCACCGTGGGGTCTTAGCCGCCTGGCCGGCGCTTGACCACAGAAGGCGGAGACTTTTCGCTAAAGGCTCCGAGAGCCCGCCGCCAGCTTCTACAGCTCCGGGCTCTCGGGATGCGCAGCAGGAAGATCATCCATTGTCATCGCTTGTCGCCGCGATAAATGCGGACAAGCCGATCCTTAAATCTCCGCGGGTTATATTCGGCGCCCTTACCCGCCTTGATCTCTGCTTCGGCCTCCTTGATCGAGGCGACCAATTCGGCCCGCTCCTGCTCGTCGAGGATGGGAAGCTCTTCCATCGCGATGACTGGGCCAGTGCCGCGGCGCTTGCGTGTGATTTCCCTGGTCATGCCGGCATTGTAGCACACTACCGTATCCAACCGCGGCAATGGCCGGCGGTCCGTTATTTGTATTCCGCCACGGCCGGGTATAGAGGCGATGCGGGGCAAATAGGCGCGGCGTAGGCTCGCTGGGAGTGTCGGGCAGATTGCGCGATTGAGGAGAGAGCGGGAATGCGAAAAGTCTATCCGGATGCGGGTGCGGCGCTCGCCGGGCTGCTCCGCGACGGCATGACCGTCATGGCCGGCGGCTTCGGCCTCTGCGGCATCCCCGAGACGCTCATCGAGGCGGTGCGCGATTCCGCCGTCAAGGACCTGACGATCATCTCCAACAATGCCGGCATCGACAATGTCGGCCTCGGCATCCTGCTGGAAACGCGGCAGATCAAAAAGATGATCTCGTCCTATGTCGGCGAGAACAAGACTTTTGCGCAGCAATACCTCGCCGGCGAGTTGGAGATCGAGTTCAACCCGCAGGGCACGCTCGCCGAGCGCATCCGCGCCGGCGGCGCCGGGATTCCCGCCTTCTTCACCAAGACCGGCGTCGGCACTTTGATAGCCGAGGGCAAGGAGGTCCGCGAATTCGACGGCGGGCGCTACGTGATGGAGCGCAGCCTCTTCGCCGACCTCGCGCTCGTCCATGCCTGGAAGGCCGACACCGAAGGCAATCTCGTCTTCCGCAAGACGGCGCGGAATTTCAATCCGATGATGGCCACAGCCGCGGAGGCCACGGTGGCGGAGGTCGAACAGCTGGTCGAGCCGGGGGAGCTCGACCCCGACCACATCGTCACGCCCGGCATCTACATAAAGCGCATGATCCACGTGCCGAACGCCCAGAAACGCATCGAGCAGCGCACCGTGCGTAAGCGCGTTGCGGCCTGAGGAGATTTGACATGGCCTGGACCCGCGATGAGATGGCGGCCCGCGCGGCGAAGGAGCTCCGCGACGGTTTTTACGTCAATCTCGGCATCGGCATCCCGACGCTGGTGGCGAACTACATCCCCACGGGCATGACGGTGCAGCTGCAGAGCGAGAACGGCATGCTCGGCATGGGCCCGTTCCCCTATGAGGGCGAGGAGGACCCCGACCTGATCAATGCCGGCAAGCAGACCATCACCGAGCTGCCGACGACTGCCTATTTCTCCAGCGCCGATTCCTTTGCGATGATCCGCGGCGGGCATATCGACCTGTCGATCCTCGGCGCCATGCAGGTCGCCGAGAACGGCGACCTCGCCAACTGGATGATCCCGGGAAAGATGGTCAAGGGCATGGGCGGCGCCATGGACCTCGTCGCCGGCGTCAAGAAGGTCGTCGTGGTGATGGAGCACACCGCCAAGGACGAGCCAAAGCTCCTGCACCGCTGCACGCTGCCGCTCACCGGCGCCGGCGTGGTCGACATGGTGATCACCGATCTCGGCGTGTTCGAGATCGACAAGAAGGCCGGCCGCATGCGGCTGACCGAGCTGGCGCCGGGGGTGAGCGAAGCAGAAATCCGCGCCAAGACGGAGGCCGACTACGAAGTCGCTTTGCCCAGCGCAGCCGCGGTGGCTTAGGCGACTTTCCCCCCCGCAGCCGCAGATATGCTCCGGACGGGCGGAGGATAGGCCGTGACCTTATCCGCGCTGGACTCGGAGTTTTTCCGCGATCTCTTCGCCACGGCCGAGATGCGCGCGGTCTTCTCCGATCGCGCGCGGCTTGCGGCCATGCTGCGGGCGGAGGCGGCCCTGGCACGGGCGGAAGCGCGGTTCGGCCTCGTTCCCGAAGCACTTGCTCCCGCGATCGACGCTATCGCGCCGGAACACCTCGATCTGCAAAAACTCGGCGAGGCGACCGCGCTTGCCGGCGTCCCGACCATCCCGTTCGTCAAGGCGGTGCAGGCGCTGCTCCCAAACGAGCTGGAGCCATTTTTTCATCGCGGCGCCACCAGCCAGGACATTTTCGACACTGCGCTGGTGCTGCAGATCCGACAGGCGTTCGCACTCCTTGAAACCGACATCGACGCCACCATCGCCGGCCTGTCGGGGCTCGCCCAAAGACACCGGAAAACCCCCTGCATCGGGCGAAGCTACGGCCAGCACGCCGCTCCCGTGACCTTTGGCTACAAGGCAGCGATCTGGGCGACGGGGGTCGCCGAAATGGCCGCGCGCCTGCCAAGGCTGCGCTCCCGCGCTTTGTCGGCCTCGCTCGGCGGCCCGGTCGGCACGCTTGCCGCGCTCGGCGAACAGGGGCCGGCGGTGGCGGACGCATTCGCCGCGGAGCTCGGCCTGGCCGCGGCGCCGATCGCCTGGCACACGTCGCGCGCCCGGATCGCCGAGACCGGCGCGTGGCTCGCACTCCTCATCGGCGCGCTCGCCAAGATGGCCACCGACATCGTCCACCTCGCCTCGACGGAGGTCGGCGAAGTGGCCGAACCGCACGTCCCCGGGCGCGGCGGCTCGTCGGCCATGCCGCACAAGCAAAACCCGGTTGCCGCGACGATCATCCTGGCGGCGCACGGCGCGGCTCCCGGCCACCTCGCGACGCTGGTTTCCGCCATGGCCGCCCAGCACGAGCGCCCGGCCGGCGCCTGGCACGCCGAGTGGCATGCACTGGCGCAGCTGTTCGGCCTTGCCTCAGGCGCGCTCCGCGAAGGCCGGCGCCTCGCCGAAGGGCTTGTCGTCGACGAAGCGCGCATGCTGTCGAACCTTGGCATCACTAATGGCCTGATTTTCGCTGACGCCGCCGCCGCCGGCCTGGCGGAGCACCTCGGCCGGCAGGCCGCCCACGCGCTCCTGGAGCGCGCGGCGGAAGCGGTGCGCGCTACCGGGCAGCCGCTCGCGGAGATTCTCCGCGACGATGCCGAGATCCCGCCGGAAGCGAAATCGCGCCTGAACGCCGCCTTCGACCTGCAGCCGGCTGTCGAGGCGGCGGCGCTCTGGACCGACCGCGCCTTGGCGGGGTTGCCCTCGCCGGAACCCGCAGCGAGCAAACTGCGCGAGGATGACTGCTCTTGATCGGTTCGGCCGATGCTCGTTCTAGAACATCGCATGTTCGGGACGTGTTCGAAATCGAGGATTTTGGCGGAAAGCTGAACGGCAGCGGGACGATATAGGAATTGTTTCACGTGAAACATCGCGCGACGGACCGCGCTCGCAACGCGAGGACTTCACCTGTTTGCGACGGTAGGTGCTAGGTAGGCTGCAGGGGCGCGAAAAAGCGTCTCGAAGCAGAAGCGACTTGGGAGGATGGAATGAGCGAACGCATTGCCCTGATCACCGGCGGCATGGGTGGCCTCGGCGAGACGATCTCGACCAAGATGGCGGACGCCGGCTACCGCGTCGCCGTCACCTACTCGCCCACCAACAAGACAGCCGAGCAGTGGGTCGCCGACATGAAGGGGCGCGGCTACGAGTTCCGCGCCTTCCCCTGCGACGTGACCGACTTCGGCTCCGCCAGAGAATGCGTTGCCGCGGTCGAGGCGGAACTCGGCCCCGTCGACATCCTGGTCAACAATGCCGGCATCACCAAGGACATGACCTTCCGCAAGATGGGCAAGGCGGAATGGGACGCCGTCATCCGCACCAACCTCGATTCCGTCTTCAACATGACCAAGCCGGTCTATGACGGCATGATGGACCGCGGCTGGGGCCGCATCATCAACGTCGCCTCCGTGAACGGCTCCAAGGGCGCCTTCGGGCAGACGAATTACGCGGCCGCCAAGGCCGGCATGCACGGCTTCACGAAATCGCTGGCGCTGGAATTGGCCCGCAAGGGCGTCACCGTGAACACCATCTCGCCGGGCTATATCGGCACCAAGATGGTCACGGCGATCCCCAAGGACGTGCTTGAAGGCAAAATCCTGCCGCAGATCCCGGTCGCCCGGCTCGGCAAGCCGGAGGAGGTGGCGGGTCTCATCATCTATCTCTGCTCCGAAGAGGCGGCCTTCGTCACCGGGGCCAACATCGCCATCAACGGCGGCCAGCACATGCAGTGACGGTCGGTCTCAGTTCGAAGCCTTTTGCCGCGGCTCCGGGCGATCGCCCGCGATCAGGCGCACGAGAATCTCCTCCTGCGCAATTCCTTCCGCCCGCGCGAAATCGGTCTTCGGCAGGAGCTTGGCCATCACCAAAGCGTCAATAACGAGTCCGGCGATCCGCAGGCTCCATTCCTCGTCGTTCACATATTCAGCCATGAATTTCCCGCTTCCTCGCTCACCGGCCGTCCTGGCGGTTGAGCACTGAGACACCATCCAATAATGGAGCGAACGTTGTGGGCGAACTGATCCTCGTCGCCTGCGGCTTGATACCTGTCGCGCTGCCGAGCAGGAACCGCCGGAATTCTTGGAGAAATTAGATGAGTTTGAAGGGAAAAGTCGCCGTTGTGACGGGCTCCACCTCCGGCATCGGCCTGGGCATCGCCCGCGCTCTGGCCGGGGAGGGGGCCGACATCCTCCTCAACGGCTTTGGCGATGCCGCCGAGATCGAGCGCCTGCGCCAGGGCCTTGTCGACGCGCACGGCATCCGCGCCGCCTATTCCGGCGCCGATATGACGAAGCCGGCGGAGATCGCCGGCATGATCGGCGAGGCGGAGGAAAAACTCGGCCGCGTCGACATCCTGGTCAACAATGCCGGCATCCAGCACACCGCCCCGGTGCACGAGTTCCCGCCGGAAAGATGGGACGCCATCCTGGCGATCAACCTCTCGGCCGCCTTCCACGCCACCCGCGCCGTGCTGCCGCAGATGTTTTTGCGCAACTGGGGCCGCATCATCAACATCGCCAGCGTCCATGGCCTCGTCGCCAGCAAGGACAAGTCCGCCTATGTCGCCGCCAAGCACGGCCTGGTCGGCCTTACCAAGGTGGTGGCGCTGGAGACCGCCACGACGGGCATCACCTGCAACGCGATCTGCCCGGGCTGGGTGCTGACCGCGCTGGTGCAGAAGCAGATCGACGCGCGCGCCGAGCGCGACGGGATCGACGCTGCCCGTGCGAAGCACGACCTCGTCGCCGAAAAGCAGCCGTCGCAGGATTTCGTCGCGCCCGAGCAGATCGCCGCCTTCGCGATCTTCCTCTGTTCCGACGCGGCGGCGCAGATCCGCGGCCAGGCGCTCCCCATGGACGGCGGCTGGACGGCGCAATAGTGCCGGGTCGTGCGCCGCCGCGGCGAGACTTGCCGAGACGTAGCAAATCGCCCTCCGCCTGGTCGTTTGCGGGCTGCGCTTGAAAGACCCCGCGTCGCGTCGTTTATTCCGAAATTCTCCTCACAACCGGATGCACCCGTGAGCCTCGATTCGCCGATTCCCTTGTGGCAGACGATCGCCATCCTCGTTGGCCGCCTGATATTCGCGGGCGTCTTCCTGATGGCCGTTTCCTTCAAGTTCCTCGATATGCAGGCAACGGCAGGCTACATCGCCTCGGCGGGGTTTCCGTTTCCCCTGTTGCTCGCTTGGCTCGCCGCGATTTTCGAAGTCCTGCTGGTGATCTGCTTCCTGACCGGCGCATTCTTCACCGAGGCGGCGCTGCTCGCCGCGGCCTATGTGCTGTTCCTGGCCTTCGCCTTCCACGGGCCGTCGCATTGGGAGGGGAACCAGGCGGAATTCGGCTTCTTCGTCGACCATTTCACCTTCACTGCCGGATTGCTGTTTGCCGCCGTGCACGGGCCGGGGAAATGGGCATTGCGGCAGACCGTAATCGGCAGGGCACCCTGACAGTTGGGCGCAGGCTCTCAAAGCCTGCAGAGCCGATAGGTGTCGATCCAGGGCCGCAACCGCTCGAATTCCGCGCTCGCGGCGATGACGTCGGCATCGGCGTAGCGCTTGCCGACGATCTGCATGCCCACCGGCAGGCCGTTCTCCGCCAACCCGGCGGGAACCGTCGCAGCCGGATAGCCGATGAAATTGATGAGATAGGTCATGCACCAGCCGATCAGCGGGTCGATCGCCTCGCCCTCGATTTCCGCCGGCCCGACGGTGTTTCCGTCCGTCGCATTGTCGACTGCGAGGCACGCCAGGGTCGGTGAAACCAGGAAATCGTAGCGGTCGAGGACGCTGCGCAGCGCGTCGAAAACCTCGGTGCGCACCGCCTGGTCGGCCAGGAACTCGGTGACCGTCATTTTCCGCCCGATCTCGTCCCAGTGCCAGAATTCCGGGGGAAAGTCGTCGTGGTGGTCGCGAAGAAGGTCGATCCCCTCGCGCCTGAAACCTTCGAGCGCGGCCACTTGTTTCGGGGCGACGAAGCGGCACCACACATCGCTCAGCTCCCGCTGCGAGCGGCGGAGGCCGATCTCGACTTCTTCCACATGCGCGCCCGCCTCCTCGAAGGCCGCGACCGCCTTTTCGACGACGGCTACGACCCGCGGATCGACGGGAAAAATGCCGTAGTCGCGGGTATAGGCGATCCTTTTGCCGGCGACGGAGCCGCGCAGCGCCGCCAAAAAATCGACGTCGCCCTCGATTGCGTAGGGATCGCGCGAATCGTAGCCGGCGAGCACCGACATGGCCAAAGCGGAATCCTCCACCGACCGCGTGATCGGGCCCTCGAAGATGAACGGCACGTTGCCGCTGAAGCCTTCGGGCCGGGTGACCAGCGGCACGCGCCCGAAGGAGGGCTTGTAGCCGTAGACGCCGCACCAGGAAGAAGGGATGCGGATCGAGCCGCCGCCATCGGTGCCCTCGCAGAGCGGCAACAGCCCGGCCGCCACCGCGCCGGCGCTGCCGCCCGACGAGCCGCCGGTATTCTTGCTGAGGTCGAAGGGGTTTTTCGACGGCCCGAATAGATAGTTGTCGCAGGTGCCGCGGAAGCCGAATACGGGGCTGTTGGTCTTGCCGACCAGGATCGCGCCGGCCCGCTCCATCCGCTCGGCGAACATGCAGTAGCTATCGGCAACGTAGTTCTTGAGCGCACGGATGCCGCCGAAAGTGGTGACCCAGCCCGGCTTGAAATCGAAGCAGTCCTTCATGGCGATGGGGACGCCGTGCAGCGGGCCGAGCGCGTCGCCGCGCATGATCGCCGCTTCGGCCGTCTTCGCCGCTTGGCGCGCGTCGTCGTAGCCGAAAATCACCAGTGCGTTGATCTTGGGATTGTGCACTTCGATACGGGCGATGGCGGCATCTGACCACTTCGACGGGCGACACCTCCTTTCTGCGGATTTTTTTGGCCAGCGCTGCGGCTGACTCGGTTTTCGCCAGGTCTTCTCCGATCGGCATATTTCTTCCCATTCGACGCTCGTGCTGGATTGCGACGATCACCGGGTGAGGCGCCCACCGGAACTGTTCGTCCCGATTCCGCGAGGCGAGCGAACTATGCTTCGGCGATGCGGGATGCATCGACTCCCCAGCCCCACATTCGCCAATGGGGCGGCCATCCACAAGACCCGCCGGAGAGTTTTGCGCGTGGCTCGGCCTGAACGATCGGCACGCGGGAGGCGGCGAGCGAAAGGGCCGTGCCGACCGCTGAAGGAACGGCCTTACCAAGGCAGCCGTTCTCCCTTCGATGCAAAGGGAGGCTCACATGCAGATTCGCGAGATTATGACTCGGAACGTCGAACTCCTCAGCCCGGACGACACGATTCAGGAAGCGGCCCGGCGTATGCGGGACGAGGATATCGGTTCGCTGCCGGTCGCAGAGAACGACCGTCTGGTCGGCTACGTGACCGATCGCGACATCGTCGTCCGTGGGCTGGCGGACGCTGGCGGCCCCGATCAGAAGGTGCGCGAGGTGATGACCGAGCGTGTCCTCTATTGCTTCGACGATGAGCGCGTGGAGGACGTGGCGGCGAACATGGCGAAGAACCAGGTGCGGCGCCTGCCCGTCCTTACGCGCGAGAAGCGTCTGGTCGGGATCGTGGCGCTTGGCGACATCGCCACCAAGGCCGGCGAAGAGCCTGCGGAAGACGCGCTGGAAGGCATTTCCCGGAGTACGTCGTAGTCACCCGCCGTTCCGAGCGAGAATCGCTGGCGCCAGGGCAGACAGCAGAACCGCGCGCGACGACGCGGCGTGGTTGAGCTCAGTTCGGACCAGAGAACGTGAGGATTCCGTGACGGCCCGAGGAGCTTTCTGGCTGCAATGATTCGTCGCAAATCGTGAACTGGAGAATGGATCGGAACGTATCGCCAATATGTTCAAAGAACAGGTCACAATCGCGAAGCAAGTCAGGATCATGAGAAAATATTTGTATACCGACTGGCTGGCGGCTGTTGCGGCTTGTATCTCGCTCGTGGCACTGGCTGTGATGTCCGATCGGGCCTCGGAGCCTTCCGCTGTAGTTTACGCTGTCACGGCCCCGACGCTGATGCTGCCGAGCGGGTGAGCTTGACATCGCCGCGGGTCAGTCGGACTCTTTTGCCATCAACGATCGAACCGACGCACCCGACGTGACGAGGCGATCATATTCCGGCGGGCGCAATTCGCCGCCCATGAACACGTGGTGCCGACGAAACTGCATGCCGCTCGGAGCCGGTTCCAGGGCCGCAAAATGGATCTCTTGCGGCTTCGCCGCGGCAACGATCCGCTCGATGTTGCGAGCGGTGATGCCGCCACCCGGCATGACGATGATGCGCCGGCCCGCTTGATCGACGAGCTTTGTCACCAACGGCAGCCCCTCGAGCACGGTCGCCTCCTGGCCTGATGTGAGTACGCGCTCGACGCCGAGCCCGATCAGGGTCTCCAAGGCCTGGAAAGGATCGGGCGTCATGTCGAACGCCCGGTGGAATGTCGCCGACAGAGGCCGGGCACGCCCAATCAGCTCGCGCGTCCGCTCGGCGTCGACTGTCCCATCCGCCGTCAACAGGCCGATCACCACGCCGTCTGCATTCTCTGCCTTGGCGGTGTCGATGTCAGCTTGCATGATGGCGTATTCATCGTCGTCGAACAGAAAATCACCGCCGCGCGGCCTGATCATCACATTGAGCCGGATGCCTGCGATCGTCCGCGCCTGGCGGATCGTGCCGCGGCTCGGCGTCGTGCCTCCCTCCAGGAGATCGCCGCACAGCTCGACGCGATCCGCCCCCGCAGCCTTGGCCGCTCGCACGCCCGCCACCGAGTTCGACGCATACCTCGTAGATCATTGAAAACCCTCCTTGGTCGTGCTGTTCGACTGCTCCAGGTCGGCTGGCAGCCGATTGCAGCGCTGCTGGGCCTCATCGCCTGAGTCTGTCCCGACCCCAGAGCTCCCCTTGTTTCCATAAAAATTGCTCGCCCTTCCGCGCCGCTGCCCTAAGATGCGGACGGCATGGAGGACGCGAGAGATTATCCGGAGCTTGAGCGGCACGTTCGCAACCTGATCGACGCTACCGGCACGCTGTTGCGGGTATCGGAGGAGGCGGAAAAGCTCGCGGTCATCTTTCCCGACCTGACGAAGCTGGAGATCTGCGAGTTCATCATCAGCCGGGCCGGCGCGGAAAAAATCGGCATGGAGCTGGAAAACCTGGACGATTCCGGCCGCCGCAAGCGCTTTCTGCAACGCGAGGAAAGAATCCGCCGGCGCGCCTACGACATCTGGGAGCGCGAGGGCCGTCCCGAGGGCCGCGCCAGCGAGCACTGGTACCGTGCGGCCGGGGAGCTCGATAGGCCCGGGGGCGAGGAGACCGGCGGCCGCTGAGCTCGCGCCATCCGGACGGCGCAAATCTACAAAGCCGCCGAGCGGCTCCTTTGCCGCACGATCGCCTCAATCGCCAATGCGATTTCCGAAAAATTGCCGCCGGGCGGCTCCTGGTGGCCGGCGATCGGCACGACTGCCACGCCGGCACGCTCCGGCGCCAAGGCGAAGCGGAACTGATCGTCGGGGAACTGGATGGGCAGGAACGCCTCGACCTGCTCGACCAGCTCCCGCTCCGTCCCCGTCTCGTCCGGCGCGGCCCCGAACAGCACCATAAACTCGGCCATTGCCAACGCTCCCAACGCTACTGACGGCCACGTCTATAACCCGACAATTCTGGCTGGGAGATGAACGAGCCCGGCCTAATGCAGTTTCACCCGCGGCTCGGTGCGGCGGGTAAGCGCCCGCGCGATGATGTCGAGCGTGACCTTGGTGTAGCCGTGCAGCGCCTTCTGGTGCATGGCGTAGAGCGACCGGTACATCAGTCGCGCGAAGAGCCCCTCTATTCGCAGTCCTTTGCCCGCTATGAACCCCATCAGGCTGGCCACCGCATTGTACTCGCCCAGCGACACGAGCGAGCCGAAGTCGCGGTAGACGAAAGGTTTCAAAGGCTGGCCGGCAAGACGCCGCTGCAGCTGGCCGACCATGTGGCGCGCCTCCTGATGCGACGCCTGCGCACGGGGCGGCACCGGGCGGGCACCGGGCGCGAGCACCGCGTACGCACAATCGCCTATCGCAAAGACGTTCGGATCGCGCGTCGTCCGCAGTGTAGATTCGACCACAAGCTGATTGCTTCTAGTGGCCTCCAGCCCGTCCAGGTCGGCCAGGATGTCCGGGCCCTTCACGCCGGCGGCCCAGACGGTCAGCTCGGCGGGGCGGAAGCCCTTGCCGTCGGCCAGGCACACGCCGTCGGGTCGCACTTCGGTGACGCGGGAGCTCGTCAGAATCTCGATGTCCAGCTTTTTCAGCATGTTGGTGACGCTTTCGGCGATCCGCTCCGGCAGCGCCGGGAGAATCCGCTCGGCGCCCTCGATCAGCATGAGGCGGATGTCCTTGTCAGGGTCGATGCGGTCCAGGCCGTAGGCGACGAGGAGGCGCGT
The DNA here is from genome assembly GCA_963846475.1 of uncultured Alphaproteobacteria bacterium. GTDB lineage: Bacteria > Pseudomonadota > Alphaproteobacteria > Rhizobiales > Afifellaceae > DASWJZ01. Next base: position 4,110,937 of record CAWJVZ010000004.1, read on the forward strand.
CGTCCGATGCAGCTCCGCCGCGAGCTCCGTTCCGGTCGCCCCCGCGCCGATGATCGCAACGTGCAGTTGGCCAGCCCGCACCGGCCCGCTCTGGGCATCCGCCCGCAAACACGCATTCACCACCCGCTCGTGAAACCGCTCCGCCTCGTCGGGCGTGTCGAGCGAGATCGCGTGCTCCCTGGCGCCGGGGGTGCCGAAGTCGTTGGTGACGCCGCCGATGGCGAGGACGAGCGTGTCATAGCCGAGGGAGCGGGCGGGCGTAATCTCGTTGCCCTCGCTGCCGAAGGTGGCGGCGAGGTGGATCTCGCGTCTATCCCGGTCGAGGCCGGTCATCTCTCCCAGCCGGAAGCGGAAATGGTGCCAGTGCGCCTGCGCCAGGTAGTCGAGCGCGTGCTGGTCGATGTCCATGCTGCCGGCGGCGATTTCGTGCAGCAGCGGCTTCCAGATATGCGTACGGGCCCGGTCGACCAGCGTGATCTCGGCCTTGCCGCGCTTGCCGAGCTTGTCGCCGAGCGCCGTCGCGAGCTCCAAGCCTGCGGCGCCGCCGCCGACGATGACGATCTGGTGCAGTCCGGCGGGGCGCTCACCATCGGTCAATGCGGCCTCGGCTTTTTCGGCATATAGAGGTCGGTAATCGTGCCTTCGAAGGCTTCGGCGGCCATGCCGATCGTTTCCGACAGCGTCGGATGCGGATGGATGGTTAGCCCGATGTCCTGCGCGTCAGCGCTCATTTCGATGGCAAGGGTGGCTTCGGCGATGAGATCGCCGGCCGAAGGCCCGACGATGCCGCAGCCGATGATCTTTTCGCTCGCCTCGTCGAACAGCACCTTGGTGATGCCCTCGTCACGGCCGAGCGAGAGTGAGCGGCCGCTCGCCGCCCAAGGGAACACGCCCTTGCCGTATTTGACGCCCTGCGCCTTCGCCTCGTTCTCCGTCAGCCCGACCCAGGCGACCTCCGGATCGGTATAGGCGACGGAGGGAATGACCTTTGCATCGAAGTGAGAATTCTGGCCGGCGGCCACCTCGGCCGCGACGCGCCCCTCATGCACGGCCTTGTGCGCCAGCATCGGCTGCCCGACCACGTCGCCGATGGCAAAGACGTGCGGCACGTTGGTGCGCATCTGCCGGTCGACCTGGATGAAGCCCCGCTCATCGACTGCGATGCCGGCCGCTTCGGCGCCGATCCCCTTGCCGTTCGGCCGCCTGCCGACGGCCACCAGGATCCGGTCGAAGACGTCGGTGGCCGGCGCACTGCCGCCCTCGAAGGAGACTTTCAAGCCGTCGGCCTGTGCCTCCACTCCGCTCACCTTCGCCCTCAGGAAAATCGCCTCGTACTGCTTCTGGATGCGCTTCATCAGGGGCGTCACGATGTCCTTGTCGGCGCCGGGGATGATCTGGTCCATCAGCTCCACGATCGTCACCTTGGCGCCGAGCTCGTGATAGACGGTCGCCATCTCCAGCCCGATAATGCCGCCGCCGATGACCAGGAGCCGTTTCGGCACGCCGTCGAGCTCGAGCGCGCCCGTCGAGTCGATCACCCGCGGATCCTCATGCGGGATAAACGGCAGCGTCACCGGCTCCGAGCCCGCCGCGATGATCGCCTGCTCGAAGGTCACGCTCTTGGTGCCGCCGCCTTGCTCGGTCACGCTGACCTCGTTGCGCGCAGTGAAGCGTCCGGTTCCGGTGACGATTGTCACCTTGCGCTGCTTCGCAAGCCCCGAGAGCCCGCCGGTCAGTTTTTTCACCACGCCGTCCTTCCAGCCGCGGAGCTTGTCGATATCGATAGACGGCGAAGCAAAACTGATGCCATGCGCGCCGAAATCCCGACTTTCGGCAATCACCTTGGCGGCGTGCAGCAGCGCTTTCGAGGGGATGCAGCCGACATTCAGGCAGACGCCGCCGAGCGTCGGCCAGCGCTCCACCAGCACCACTTTCTTGCCGAGGTCGGCGGCCCGGAACGCGGCGGTGTAGCCGCCGGGGCCCGCGCCGAGCACCAGAACCTCCGCGTGGTGATCCGCCTTGCCCAGAGCGGGTGCCTTGGCGGCCCGCGCAGCCGCCGGAGCGCTTGCCGTCCCAACGGCCTTGTCCGCGGCGGCGCCGCCGCCGAGCGTCAGGATCAGATCGCCCTGCGAGACGCGGTCGCCGACCTTCACCTTGACCTCGAGGATGCTGCCGCCGGCAGGTGCCGGGACCTCCATGGCGGCCTTGTCGGATTCCAGCGTGATCAGGGGGTCGTCCGGCTTGATCGTCGCGCCCGGCCCGACATGCACCTCGATGATCTGCACGTCGCGAAAATCGCCGATGTCGGGAACCCGGACTTCATTGGTGCTCATCCCTGCTCTCCTGAAGGGGTTCCGGCGTCAGAGGATCAGGCGGCGCACGTCTTCCAGCGCATGGCAGAGCGTGCGGGCGAAGCGTGCGGCGAGCGCGCCATCGATGACCCGGTGGTCGTAGGAGAGCGAGATCGGCAGCATCAGCCGCGGCCGAAAATCCTGGCCGTCCCAGACCGGCGCCATCTTGGAGCGCACGACGCCGAGGATGGCGACTTCGGGCGCGTTGACGATCGGCGTGAAGGCGGTGCCGCCGATGCCGCCGAGCGAAGAGATCGTGAAAGATGCGCCCTGCATGTCGGTGGCCGCGAGCTTGCCGTCGCGGGCCTTCTTGGAGACCTCGCCCAGCTCGCGGCTGATCGCGTGGATGCCCTTGCGGTCGACGTCGCGGATCACCGGCACGACCAGTCCCTCCGGCGTGTCGACGGCGATGCCGAGGTGGTAGTATTTCTTCAGGATCAGCGCGTCCTTCTCCGGCGACAGCGACGCGTTGAACTCCGGATGTTCTCGCAGCGCCGAGACCGACGCCTTCATCAGGAAGGCGAGGAGGGTCACCCGAAAGCCCTTGTCCTTCGCCGCGCTGTCGAGCTCCTTCCGGTAGGCGTCGATGTCGGTGATGTCGGCTTCGTCCTGGTGCGTGACGTGCGGAATGTTGAGCCAGGCGCGATGCAGATGCGCGCCGGAAAGTTTCTTGATGCGCGCCAGCGGTTTTGTCTCGATGGCGCCGAATTTGGAGAAATCCTGCGCGGGGATCTCGGGGATGCCCATGCCGCCCGCCGGGGCCGCAGCGGCGGCGGCCGGCGCGGGGCCGCTCAGGAACGCCTTCACGTCCTCCTTGGTGATGCGGCCCTTCTCGCCGGTGCCCTTCAGCCTGGTCAGGTCCACGCCGAGCTCGCGCGCCAGCCGCCGCACCGCGGGGCTGGCGTGGACGCCGGAAAAATCGGCGCCGGCCGGGGCAGCGGAGGCGGAAATCGGCGCCGCGGCGGAAGCTGGCGCCGGCTGCGCGGCTGCGGAGGCGGCCGGCTCCTTCGGCAGCTCCGCCGGCTTCGGCTCCTGCTGCTCGACCAGCGACGGCGGCTGCTGCATGGCGCCGTCGCCGCCCTTCAGGAGGAGGATCGGCGTGCCCTCGCTGACCCGGTCGCCGATCTTGATCAGCAGCTTTTCGACGAGTCCGGCCGACGGCGCCGGCACCTCCATCGTCGCCTTGTCGGACTCCAGCGAGACCAGCGGATCGTCGGCGTTGACCGGCTCGCCCTCCCTGACATGCACCTCGATGATCGGAACGTCCTTGAAGTCGCCGATATCCGGGATCCTGACTTCCGTCGCCACGCTCGCCTCCCTGTTCCGCCCGCGTATGGACCGCCTAAGGCGCCGCCATTCACGCTCTCGCCCGCTAAACGGTCCACGGGGCGGGCTTGTCGGGGTCCAACCCGTATTTGAGGATAGCCCGGGAAATCACTGAGGGCTCGATCGACCCTTCCTCGGCCAGGGCCTTCAGCGCCGCGAGCACGATCCAATGCCGGTCGACCTCGAAAAAGTGCCGGAGTTTTTTGCGGTAATCGGAGCGGCCGAACCCGTCGGTGCCGAGGACGCGATAGCGGCCGGGAACCCAGTTGCGGATCTGGTCGGCATAGAGCCGCATGTAGTCGGTCGCCGCGATCACCGGCCCGCCACCGGCCGACAGCGACGTTGCTACAAAGCTTTGGCGCGGCGTGTCGGTGGGATGGAGCAGGTTCCAGCGCTCCACCTCCAGCGCCTCGCGGCGGAGCTCGGTGAAGCTCGTCACGCCCCAGATGTCGGCCGCAATCCCGACATGCTCCTCCAGAAGGTCGGCCGCGGCGATCACCTCCCGCAGGATGGTGCCGGAGCCCAAGAGCTGCACTCGGGGCGCCTTCTTACGCCCGCCGCCTGCCGGCTTGGCGGTCCTGAACGGATACATCCCTTTGAGGATCCCGGCCTCGACGCCCTGCGGCATGGCGGGATGCTCGTAATTCTCGTTCATCACCGTCAGGTAATAGAAGACGTCCTCCTGCTCCGCGTACATCCGGCGGAGCCCGTCCTGGATGATGACCGCCAGCTCGTAGGCGAAGGTCGGGTCATACGAGACGCAGTTGGGGATCGTCGCGGCGAAGAGATGGCTGTGCCCGTCTTCGTGCTGCAGGCCCTCGCCGTTCAGCGTCGTGCGCCCCGCCGTGCCGCCGATCAGAAAGCCGCGTGCCCGCATGTCGCCGGCCGCCCAGGCGAGGTCGCCGATCCGCTGAAAGCCGAACATGGAATAGTAGATGTAGAAGGGGATCATCGGCGCATTGGAGTGCGAATAGGAGGTCGCCGCGGCGATCCAGGAGGACATAGCGCCGGCCTCGTTGATCCCCTCCTGCAGGAGCTGGCCGTTGCGATCCTCCTTGTAGAACATCAGCTGGTTGGCATCCTCCGGCCGATAGAGCTGGCCGACCTGCGAAAAAATGCCGAACTGGCGGAACATGCCCTCCATGCCGAAGGTGCGGGACTCGTCGGGCACGATCGGCACCACCCGCTTGCCGATCGCCTTGTCGCGGAGCATCGTGTTGAGGATGCGCACGAACGCCATCGTCGTGGAAATCTCGCGGCCTTCCGTGCCCTTCAGCTGCGCCTCGAACGCGGCGAGGGGCGGCACCTCCAGGCTTTCCGACCGCGACCGCCGCGCCGGCAGGCTGCCGCCGAGCGCGCCTCGGCGCTCGCGGAGATATGCGAGCTCGGGGCTGTCTTCGGCGAGCCGGATGAAGGGCACCTCGGCGATTTTTTCATCCGAGATCGGCAGCGAAAAACGGTCGCGGAATTCCCGGAGCGCCGCCTCGCCCATCTTCTTCTGCTGGTGGGTGATATTCTGGCCTTCGCCGGCCTCGCCCATGCCGTAGCCCTTGACGGTCTTGGCGAGAATGATGGTGGGCTGACCCTTGTGCTTCGCCGCGGCTTCATAGGCGGCATAGACCTTGAGCGGGTCGTGGCCGCCGCGCCGCAGCGCCCAGATCTCGTCGTCGCTCCAGCCGGCGACCATCTCCTTGAGCTTGGGATGCTTGCCGAAGAAATGCTCGCGGACATAGGCGCCGTTCTTCGACTTGTAGTCCTGGTATTCGCCGTCGACCGTCTCCTCCATCACCTTGAGGAGGACGCCGTCGGTATCCTCCGCCAACAGCCGGTCCCAGCCTGAGCCCCAGACGACCTTGATGACGTGCCAGCCGGCGCCGCGGAACTGCGCCTCCAGCTCCTGGATGATCTTGCCGTTGCCGCGCACCGGGCCATCGAGCCGCTGCAGATTGCAGTTCACGACGAAGACCAGATTGTCGAGCTTTTCGCGTGCCGCCAGCGAGATCGCACCGGTCGATTCCGGCTCGTCCATCTCGCCGTCGCCGAGGAAGGCCCAGACCTTCCGGGGGGCGGTGTCGGCGAAGCCGCGCGCATGCAGATATTTGAGGAAGCGCGCCTGGTAGATCGCCATCAGCGGCCCGAGGCCCATCGAGACGGTCGGGAACTGCCAGTAATCGGGCATCAGCCAGGGATGCGGGTAGGAGGAGAGGCCGCCGCCGTCGACCTCCTGGCGGAATTTGAGGAGCTGCTCCTCGCTGAGCCGTCCCTCCAGGAAAGAGCGGGCGTATATCCCCGGCGCTACGTGGCCCTGGACGTAGATCAGGTCGCCGCCGTGATTTTCCGAGGGCGCGTGCCAGAAATGCTGGAACCCTGTGTCGTAGAGGAGCGCCGAGGACTGGAAGCTGGCGATGTGGCCGCCGAGCTCGGAGGAGTGCTTGTTGGCGCGGAGCACGATCGCGAGCGCGTTCCAGCGGATGATCGAGCGGATCTTGTGCTCGATCTCGCGGTCGCCCGGATGCACCGGCTGCCGGTCGACTTGTATGGTGTTGAGATACGGGGTGTTCGCCGAATAGGGAACGCTCGCCCCCTTGCGACGGGCGCCCTCCATGACGCTCGCCAGGAGGAAGTGCGCCCGTTCCGCGCCCTCAACCTCGAGAACGCCGTCCAGCGATTCCAGCCATTCCTTCGTCTCGAGCGGATCGGGGTCGCGGATGTCGTCCATGGGCCCTCCTTCAATCGGCCGGCGGCTCTGCGCTAGGGCCTGGCGAGGCTCGCGCCGGCCGAGAACAAATCAAAGCCGTCGCCGTGCCCTCAGCGCGGCCCGGCGGAAGTGCTATTTCTTCTTGCCTGTCGCGGCCTGCTGCCACCCGGAGGCGTCGCCGAGCTCGCGCATCTGCCGATTGAACTGCTCCATCTGCGTGCGTGCGAAATCCTGCTGCAGCGACAGCATTTCCCTGGGGTCCTTCGCCCGGACCAGCCGCTCGGCAAAATCGAAGGCGGCGTCGACATTCGCCTCGGCGAAGGTGATCGCCTTCCTGTTCACGTCGGAGGCGCTGGCCTGCGCCGCCTGGACCGAGCCTTCGATCGAGGCGGCCGTCCGCTTCGCCGCCTCCATGTACTCGTCCAGGGCGCGTTTGGCCTCCGCCAGGCTCTTCTCCGCCATGTCGCGCATCTGCTGCGACATCTGCTCCGTCGATGCACCGGTGCCGTTCGCCATCTTTCTCTCCCTGCCTGTGCGGCCCGCGGCCGATGCGGGCCGGCGCCGCTCAACCGCAACCTAGGTCTCGCAGGGCCGGCTTCCAGGCCACGGGACCATTTGCCGCCTAATTTTCAATCTCGCATTTCAGCCGCACAAGCGTCGCGTCGACCCAGCTGCGGTCGTTCGTCCCGGCGGCGATGTCGGCCATCATCTTCTGCTCGGCCGCGTGCTTCGCCGCCGTCACGGCGTAGATGCTCTCCACTTCGTTGTAGGGAACGCAGAGGAAGCCGTCGGCGTCGCCGATGACGAGGTCGCCCGGCTCGATAACCATGCCGTCGATGGCGATCGGCACGTTGATCTCGCCCGGACCGTCCTTGTAGGGGCCGCGATGCGTGACGCCCGCCGCGAAGACCGGAAAACTGCCGGCGCGGATCGAAGCGGCATCGCGGATGGCGCCGTCGATGATCACGCCCGCGACGCCCTTCTTTTCGGCATAGGCGGCCATCAGCTCGCCCAACAGCGAATTCGTCAGCTCGCCGCCGGCGTCCACCACGATCACGTCGCCCGGCTCGGCCATGTCGATCGCCTTGTGCAGCATCAGATTGTCGCCGGGCCGGGTCTTCACCGTCAGCGCCGGGCCGGCGAGCCCGCCGCCGCCGTGCATCGGGCGGATGCGCGAGCCGCCGCCGGTCATGCGGAACAAATTGTCGCTGACATTGGCGACCGGCAGAGCGCGGTAGCGCGCCACCATTTCGGGGCTCACCCGGCGCTTCCGCCTGAGTACCCTGAAGCCTATGCCCATCCTCTTCTCCCCTTGCCGCGCCGCCGCCGCTCGCCAGGACGACGCATAGCCTCGGCGGCGCCCCATTGCACCATTGGATTCGGGTTCAGCGCCCCTTATCTTGGGCCTGCAATCCAGTGCCCGGAAATCGCCGGCAGCGCCCGACTGGCAGCGCGCTCAGCCCTTTGCCGACCGGTGTCCCCCAAGGAGAACGCGATGCTGCAGAAATCCCATCATTTGAAGCGCGAGGGCAATCTCATCGGCGGCCAGTGGGTGGGCGCCGAATCCGGCAAGACGATCGAGGTCGTCAATCCGGCGACCGGCGAGGCTATCGGCGCCGTGCCGAATTCCGGCCGGGCGGAGACGCGGCGCGCCATCGCCGCCGCTGCGGAAGCGTTCGAGACGTTCCGCAAGACAACGGCGCAGGAGCGGGCCAAATGGCTCCGCGACCTGCACGACGCCATTCTCGGCCACCAGGATGCGCTCGCCGAGCTGCTCACGCTGGAGCAGGGCAAGCCGCTCGCCGAAGCCAAGGCGGAGGTCGGCATGAGCGCGGCCTATGTGCTGTGGTTCGCCGAGGAGGCGCGGCGGACCTATGGCGACGTGGTGCCTTCGCCCTGGCGCGACCGTAAAATCCTCGTAACCAAGGAGCCGGTGGGTGTCGTGGCGGCGATCACCCCATGGAATTTCCCTTCCTCCATGCTGGCGCGGAAGATCGGCCCGGCGCTCGCCGCCGGCTGCACGGTGGTTGCCAAGCCAGCGTCGCAGACGCCCTTTTCGGGCCTCGCCTGGGGCGCGCTGGCCGAGGAGGCCGGCATTCCGCCGGGCGTCGTCAACATCGTTACCGGATCGGCGCGCGAGATCGGCCTGGAGATGACGGAGAATTCTCTGGTGCGGAAAATCACCTTCACCGGCTCCACCGAGGTCGGCAAGCTGCTCCTGAAGCAGGCGGCAGGCACGGTGAAGAAGGTATCGATGGAGCTCGGCGGCAATGCGCCCTTCCTGGTCTTCGACGACGCCGACCTCGACCGCGCCGTCGAGGGCGCCATGGCCGCCAAATACCGCAATGCCGGCCAGACCTGCGTCTGCTCCAACCGTTTTTATGTGCAGGCAGGCATCTACGACGCCTTCGTCGAAAAGCTCGCAGCGGCGTCGCGCGGCCTCAAGCTCGGCTCCGGCCTGGAGGAGGGCATCCAGCAGGGGCCGCTGATCGACGACAAGGCGGTGGAGAAGGTGGAGGAGCTGATCGCCGACGCGGAGGCGAAGGGCGGCCGCATCGTCACCGGCGGCCGTCGCCATGCGCTGGGCCACACCTTCTTCGAGCCGACGGTGATCGCCGGCGCGACGCAGAATATGCGCTTCTCCAAGGAGGAGATTTTTGGGCCGGTGGCGCCGGTCTTCCGCTTCGAGAGCGAAGGCGAGGCGATCCGCCTGGCCAACGAGACGGAGTTCGGCCTGGCCTGCTACTTCTACACAAAGGATCTCGGCCGCGCCTTCCGGGTCGCGGAGGAGCTCAAATACGGCATGGTCGGCATCAACGAAGGCCTGATCACCACCGAGGTCGCTCCCTTCGGCGGCGTCAAGGAATCGGGCCTCGGCCGCGAGGGCTCATACCACGGCATCGAGGACTATCTCGACGTCAAATATCTTTCGGTCGGCGGTCTCGGCGCCTAGCCGGAACAATCCTCAGGCTGCCTAAAGCCATTTGCTGCGGCGAAAGCGCCAGTAGAGGATGGCGCACGTGGCCAGAATCGCCGCGACCACGACGACGTAGCCGTAGCGCCATTGCAGCTCCGGCATGTAGCTGAAATTCATGCCGTAGATACCCGCCACGGCCGTCGGCACGGCCAAAATGGCCGCCCAGGCGGCCAGCCGCCTCGTGATGACGTTCTGCTGGGCCTGGCTCATCATCAGGCTCGCCTCGAAGGCGAAGGCGAGCACCTCGCGCAGCGCATCGATCTGCTCCTGCACCCGTTTTACGTGGTCGGTCACGTCGCGGAAGAGCGGCTGCATCGGCAGGTCGATCGGCAGCACCTCGGCGTGCTCCAGCCGCCGGCAGACCTCGACGAGCGGCGTGACGGCGTTGCGCAGGCGCAGCAGATCGCGGCGGAGCAGATAGAGCCGCTCCACCTCCGGCTGGGTCAGCGCGCCGGCGAGCACGCGATCCTCCAGCTCGTCGACTTCCGCCTGCACGGTCTCCAGCACCGGCACGTAATTGTCGACGATGAAGTCGAGGATGGCATAGAGGATGTAATCCTCGCCGTGCGACAGCGTCGCCGGGCAGGCCTCGCTCCGCTCGCGCACCGCGGAATAGGAGCTCGAGGCGCCGTGGCGCACCGACACCACATAGCCGCGTCCGACGAAGAGATGCGTCTCGCCGAAGGCGATGCGGTTCTCCACCATCTGCGCGGTGCGCGCGACGATGAAGAGCGCGCGACCGTACTGCTCCAGCTTGGGCCGCTGATGCGCCTTGCCGGCGTCCTCGATGGCCAGCGGATGCAGGTCGAATTGCACCTGCACGCGGCTAAGCAGCTCCTGGCTCGGCTCCAGGAGCCCGATCCATACGACGTGGCCGGGCCGCCGCGCCCAGTCTCCGGCGGCCTCGATGGCGACGTCCGCGATGCGCTGGCCGCCGACATAGACGCTGGAGGCGACCACGCCGGGTTCGTCGTGAAACGATTGGCTAACGACCGGGTGTGCCGCCGCGTCGCCCGCATGCCTCTGCTGGATAGGGCTGACGGACATGACACCACCTCGCAGCTGTCGCGGAGCGTGGCAGGGGCGGCGGGAACCGTCAATGCCGCCAAGGGGAGGGCGAGCGAGCCGCCCGGCGCGGTCGCGCCGTTGAGGGTGGCCGCATTTCGGCCGGCATCGGCTTTCAATCTGCGAGCCTGAAAAAGGAGATGGAAATGACCCTTTCGCCGACCCACGGTCGCCGGATATTCCTGCAAGGGCTGGTCACGACCGGAATTGCCGGAGCGCTCTCCGGCTCGCCCCGCCGCGCCCTCGCGCAGACGCAGCTTTCGCCGACGCCGGCCTGCGACGACGGCGACGAGCCCACGCCTGAGCAGACCGAAGGCCCGTTCTTCACCCGGAACTCGCCGGAACGCAGCAAGCTGCGCGAGCCCGGCATGCCCGGCACTCCGATCGCGCTGGTCGGCACCGTGCTGACGCGATCCTGCCGGCCCGTGCCGGGGGCGCTGGTCGAGCTCTGGCACGCCGACGCTGCGGGGGTCTACGACAACGAGGGCTATCGCTGCAGAGGTCACATTTTTGCCGCGGCGGACGGCTCCTACAGGTTCGATACGATCGTGCCCGGCCGCTATCCCAGCCGCACCCGGCATTTTCACGCGAAATACCAGGCGCCGGACCGGCCCGTGCTGACCACCCAGCTCTATTTCCCCGGCGAGCCCAACAACGACAGGGACGGCCTTTTCAGCCCCGAGCTCCTGGTGCAATTGTCGGATGGACCGGATCTTGTCGCCCGCTTCGACACGATCCTCGACATGGCGTGATTTCCGCGGCGGCCTGAAATGATGGAGGGCCATTCCCGATGATCGAACGACGCCTTCTCATCGGCACCGCCTCCCTGCTCGCCTGGTCTCTTCTGAGCGCCGGCCCCGCCGCCGCGCAGGGGGTGGCAAGCCGGTGTCTGGCGATCGCACAATCGATCCCAGACATCGTGCCGGTCGCCTACATCCCCGTTCAGGAGCGGCTCGCGCCGGTCGCCGCCGAGGAGGTCAACATCCGCTTCGTCGGGCACTCGACCTTTTTGATCACCAGCCCCGACGGCGTGACGGTCGCTACCGACTACAACGGCTACGCCGGAGCGGGCGTGATTCCCCGCATCGTGACGATGAACCGGGCACACACGACCCACTACACCGACACGCCGGATCCCGGCATCGAGCACGTGCTGCGCGGCTGGAACCCGGAAGGCGGGCCGGCCGAGCATTATTTGGAAGTGGACGATGTGCTCATCCGCAACGTGCCGACCGACATCCGCTTCGGCGGTGGCGCAATACCCGACGCCAATTCCATCTTCATCTTCGAGACGGCGCGCCTCTGCATCGGCCATCTCGGGCATCTGCATCATGTGCTTGCGGCCGAGGATCTCAACTGGATCGGCCAGCTCGACATTGTCATGGTGCCGGTCGACGGCTCCTACACGATGGACCAGGATTCGATGGTGGAGACGCTGCAGGTCGTGAAGGCGCGTCTGATCCTCCCCATGCACTATTTCGGCCAGGCTACGCTGTCGCGCTTCCTCGCCCGCCTCGGGCAGGATTTCGAGGTGGAGCTCAACGGCGAGGCGGAGATCACCGTTTCGGTCGCCACCCTGCCGCAATCGCCGACGGTTCTGGTCCTCCCCGGTTTTTGAGAGGCGGCCACCTGCCCCGCTGCTTCAGGAATAGATCAGGGTCCCGACCGGCTCGCCGGCGAGCGCTCGGGTCAGATTGCCGGGAACAAGCCCGTTGATCAGGCGTACGCTCCGGGCGAGCTTGGCGCGGGTGAGGAGGTCCAGCACGACCGGCTCGATCGGCAGCGTCGCTAAGCGCATCTCGATCAGATCTGCAGCCCGGATCTTCGGAATGAACTCCGCGTCCGGATGCGTCTTCGGGTCGGCCGTGTAGAGGCCGTCCACATCCTTCAGCAGGATGATGGAGCGCGCGCCGAACACTTCGCCGACGAGATAGGACCCCGCGTCGCTGCCGTGCGGCGGGATTTTTCCGACCGCCGGGGGATGCTCCCACAGATCGTAGGGCGGGATGCCGTTGAACACCGCGCCGCGCGCCGCGGCCAGCATGGCCGGCAGCAGCTGCACGATGAACGGCGCCTCAAGATAGACAAAGCCATGATTGGCCAGGAGGCAGGACACCATATAGGCGTTCTGCGCCGAGGATTTAGCGGCGAGCGTCGCCAGCGCGCCGGTCGGCAGGCCGAGGTCGAGCCCGACCGAGAGGATGTGCCGGGCGCGCACGCCCGGCCCGACCCCGATCACCTGCGTATGCTCGTCCTGGTTGGCAACGATCTCATCGAGGAGCGGCAGCACCGCAGTGTGGCCGCGGTCCATGAGCGACAGCCCGCCGATCTGGATGACGTTCAGGTTGGGCAGGATGGCGCGGACCGGCGCCTCCGTGCCGGCGATGACCTCTTTGTCCATCAGCGATTCGCGCATCAGCGACGACACGACGTGCTTGGCGCCTGCATCGTTCATGCCGCTGTCTCCGGTGCGAATTCGGCGTTGTAGATGATCGTGCCGACGGGCTCGCCGTCCAGGGCCGCGCTGAGCTGGCCGGGCTTCAGGCCGTTGACGAACTGGATTTCCTTGATGTGGCGCGCATTCAGCATGAGCTCCAGGACGGCGCGCTCGACGACGAGGTCGTTCAGGTCGCGCGCCAGGAGATCCTGCACGCTGATGCGCGGGATGTGCTCGGCCTTCGGGTCCTTCTTGGGATCGGCGGTGTAGAGCCCGTCCTCGTCCTTGACGTAGATCATCTTTCGGGCGCCGAAAACTTCGGCAATCAGGAAGCAGCCGGTATCGGTGCGCTGCGGCGGGATGCGTCCGAGGCCCGGATTGGCCTCCCACAGCTTGTAGGGCGGCATGCCCTGGCAGATCACCGCGCCGCGTTCCATCAGGTAATGCGGCAGCGAGGCGAAGCCTTCCGGCTCGAGGAAGGCGATGCCGTGCTTGGCGAGCAGGTACTGCAGCATCTGCGCGTTCTGCCAGGCGACGGCGGTGCCGAGCACCGTCAGCACGCCGACCGGCAGGCCGAGGTCGATCGCCAGGCTGTAGACGTGGCGGGCGCGCGTGCCGGCGCCGGTGCCGAGGATCATCTTGTGGCGGGAAAGATTGCGCGACGATCTCGTCGACGACCGGGCCGACGGCGCTGCGGCCGCGGTCCATGATGCTCTGGCCGCCGATCTTCACGACGTTCACCCAGGGCAGGATGGCGAAATTCGGCGTTGCCTCGGTGGCGGCCTGCAGCGCGGCGTCGCTGAGCGAGCCGCCCACCAGCCGCCGCCCGAGGTCGGTCAGCGGGGCATCCGGGGTGATCTCCTGCATGTCAGCGACGCGCCTCCTCGCCGAACCGGAAAATTCTCAGCTCGAATTGATGCCGTTCGGCGGACACGCTGTCGAGCGAGCGGAATGTTTCCGCCGCCCAGGCGGCAAGCTTCTGCAGGGCCTCGTCTTTGACCGGCTCAGGCAGTTTAGCGAAGCGGGCACCGGTGCGGTGGCGCTCCAGGAAGCCGCGCGGCGTCCGCTCTGCCGTCCAGTACGCCGCAACGATGCGGCTGCTCTCCGCCGCCTCCGCCTGCAGCCAGCGCTCCGCCTCCTCGCGCGTGTTCCCTGCGCGGGCGGCGACGCCCATCTCATCGAGGATCAGCGCGAGACGCTGCTTCATTGCGGCGTCCACGCCTTCCGCCGGAGCCACCGACCGCCCGAGGATCAGCGCACCGGCGGGCTGCAGCACGCGGCGCGCTTCGGCCAGCACGGCGCGCCATTGCCGCATCCCGCCGAAGACCTGGATCAGCATCACGGCATCGAAAGTCGCGGCGCAAAAGGGCAGGCGCCGTCCGTCCGCCTGAGCAAGGAGCGGCCTGCGCATGGCTTCAATGCTGGCCCGCCCGGCGAACTCGGATAGCATCCCAAACGAAAGATCCATGCCGACGTAGTCGTCGCTGGCCGCCGCGAAAGAAAGGCCAATCCGCCCGGTGCCGGCACCAAGGTCGAGGATGCGCGGTCGGGACGGCTCGAGCGCACCGAGGATTGTCGCCCGGATCGCTCCCGCAACCCCCTCCGGCAGGGCGCGATGCCGATCGAAGCTCGGCGCCGTAGCGTCGTAGGCCGACATCGCGCTGCCGGTCCGTCCCCCATCAGAGCCGGTCGCGGGCGCCAAAGCCAGCGGCGTCAGGATGGGTTCGCGGAAATACGGGGTGTCCGCCCGCGCGGGAATCCCGGGCGAGGGCGGGCACGCGTTTCGCTAGTGATGCGATACCGGCGGCAGAAATGGCGTGACCTCCACCACCGTCATCATGCCGCGGTCCTCATGCGCCAGGATGTGGCAATGGATGACGTACCAGCCCGGATAATCGACGAAGCGGCTGCGCATCTTGAAGTGGCCGGGGATGACTACCCCGCCTGCCTTTTTCCCGGACGGGATAGGAAAGACATCCCACCAAATCTGGTCAGGCTGCTCCACATTGTGGCAATCGACCCAAGTCTCCGGTCTGGTCGTGTCCAAAAGGCACTGCAGATCCGGCAGGGTGACAGCGGTCTTGTCGTTGATAACGTATTTGAGCAGCGGCTTATTGTCCGTACCCAGCAACGGCTTGCCGGCGGCGTCGACGAGGATTTCGTTTGGATCGAACACCTCGACAACCTGGAACGGGTTGATGTGGATGTGGAAGGGATGGTCGATCGGCGGGCCGACGGTGCGGTTCTCCACGGTCCATTCCTCGGCCTTGTTCAGCCGCACCAGCTGACCGATCGTATCGTCGAACTGCTTGCCGTCGATCGTGTGATGACCGAACGGCTTGGTCTCGAACGTGATGACCCGCGAGTTCCTGATCTCGGCGTCGGTGATGTCCGCCAGAAACGGCGGGAAGGAAGGCGCGTGAGCGAGCATCGGCATGTCCAGCGGATCGCCGGAAACCTGGACCGACATCAGCGGCACTTTAAGGGCGGTCAGCAGGTCACTGGAGGCGACGGAATGCTGAACCAGGACGGGATAGGGCTCGGCCTGAGGAGAAAGCGGCGCCTTGACCAATAGGTCCACGCGGTTGCCGGCAGCCATCAGGAAGGACAGATTCTCGTTGAACGGGCTCGTATAGTTCGCCTCGTTGAATTGGACGCCATCCTGCGCGAGCTGCTTCCATTGGAAGCCGGCGGCCGGGTCGAACCCGACAAAGAAGGCGCCGCTCCGCGACGATGTATTGATGATGCGCCACAATTGGACCTCGCCAGGCCGCATCGACAGCAGCGGATTGAGGCGGCCGTTCACCGAGAAATCCTCGCCCTTGTCGGCCCGCCCGTTTTGGCCCCGCTCCGCGTTCGGCCGTACGCCGATCTGATTGATCACCAGCACCGGCTGGGTGCGCGTCCAGTTCTCGCCATAGACCGCATTCAGATCGTCGTCATATTCGCCTTCGATGATCAAGGCGCCGGTCAAGCCGTTGGAAACGTTGATGGCCGTCGAGCCGTGCTTGTGCGCGTGGTACCAATGCGTGCCCGGCGCCTGGCCCATCAGCAAGGGTCGGCCAATATCCATCGGAAGCTCGGTCGTCAGTCCGGCATGTGCGTGGCTGGTCGGGTTCTGCGGCGGCGGCCAAACTGCCTCCGTATATTCCGGCAGCCGGAAGCAATAGGGGTAGGCGCCGATATAGTACTGCGGCCATAAATCTGCATCGATCTGCTTCTGATTGGGCGGCCAGATCTGTTGCGCCGGGGGCACCATCGCGTCGTAGGCGAGCAGAAGCTGCTTCTGCTCGTCGGTCCAGTCGGTCGGAAGATCGCTCCAGACCTTTGGCCATTCGAGCAGGACATCTTCCTTCAAATGCTCCGCGCAGTTCTTGAAAAATTCCGTGAACGGAGCGGCGACGCTTTCCGCCGTGACGACGGGATCGTTGGTGGTGGCATCGCGCAACGACGGGCGCACCTGGAGGAAGACGTTGTCGCCGGTCGTATTCGGATTGGTGTGGGTCCCGTGGAAATGGATATTCGCGGTGCTCGATCCATGGAAGCAATTGGGAAACGTGTCCGGGCCGGCACCAAAAGAGGGATTGTCCGGATAAAATCCGGGGACCTCGTCGCAGCCCGTTCCGATGCCGCGCTCGCCGCGGTCGATATTCACGCCGAAATTGTTCGGGTCGATCTGGTTCAGAAAGGTCAGCTGCACGATGTCGCCGAGGCGAGCCCGCAGCGTGGGACCCGGCAGCGGGTCCGGATAATCCGGAAGCGAATCCGGCCCAGGGACGACGTCCGGACCCGCGCCGATGCCCTGGAAGGTACGAACGAATTGCGGTTCGCACCGGTATACAGAGGATTCGCCAGGTTTCTTCTGCGGTGGCCACCTGAATGCCAGGCGTTGCTGCTGATCCTTGAGCAGGATCGTGCCCTGCAAGAAGCCGTTGCTTGAAATGAACTCGGGAATCTTCACCAGCGGCTGCAGCGTCGGCAGGCACGGCAGCAGGCCTATTTGGTTCGGGTCCTGTGCGCGTGATGCTGTCGGGTGCATCAGGACGAGCGCGACGGAGGCCGACACGCCGGCCAGCCAGGCGTGCCGAAGGGCGAGGCGCCGAGGATGACCGTCTGACAACGGCCTCATGAGATGCGGGCTTAGGGAGAGCTCAGCAGCATGAAGGGACATCGCATCCTCCTCGTGTTCATCTCGATCGAATGGTGACGACCTGCGCCGTCGCGCATTGGCAAGCCTCAGTGCGCCATTGCGGCCCTGATTAACCTGACGGAGTTGGCCTGATGGTAATCGTGCCGTGCTCTTCGGGATGAAGCTTGCAGTAATAGTAAATGGTGCTGCCGAAGTCAGTCGAGCCGGCCTCAGGAATGTTGAAGATGACATCCGATGGCTGGTGCGGCGGAATCTGCCCGGACAGGTACGTCATGAGCTCCTTCGAAACCTTGCTCTCGTCCCATGGCTGGAACGTTTCGTCGGTGGGCCACGGCCAATGGTCCTGGTCGGTCGTGTTGTTCCAGGTGACGCTGTCGTCTTCGAAGGTTTTCAATGGACCGCCCGGGCTGCCCCCCGGCTGGACGGGGACGAAGGCTGCGGAGCCGCTTCCGGTATCCTCGATTCTGATGAGCCAGTCCGCCATTTGACGCCTCCCCTGTTGCCTAGAACTTGGCACAACACCTCATAGTTGTCGAGGGTCATAAAGCGGCGCGTGCCGCTCCACGACGGGTTGCTTGGTGGACGGGTGAGACCGCGCATCCGACAGCGCCGGTCACGTTGCGATGGCCGGCTGCGTGCCGCCAGCCAGTGCTTAGCCGAACCCCCGCGAGCGCCAAGATTGGCGGCCTAACGTTGGCGCATGAGCAGCTGTCTTCGGACCGCGCTAGCCGCCCTGGGCTGCGCTGACCTCGACCGTTCCGGTCATGAAGGTATGGATTTTGCAGTGGTAGGTTATCGTTCCCGGGTCACCGAACGTATGAGAGAAAGTCGTGTTCGGTGCGATGTTGCCGCTGTCGAACTCCCCGGCGTCGCCGGTGGCGGTGTGAGTTATGCCCATGTTGTTCGTCCACATCACCGTGTCGCCTGCCGCTATGGTGATGTTGTCCGGATTGAACGCCATGTCATCGATCGAAATCTGGTGCGTCGATGCCTCCCCTTCGCCAACCGAAGGCGTCGACGGCCCGCCGCCGCCCGCGGCCGCGCCGACTTCGACCGTTCCGGTCATGGAGGGATGCTTTTTGCAGTGGTAGGTGATCGTGCCAGCAGCGTCGAAGGTATGCGAGAACGTCTTGTTCGCTGCGATGTTGCCGCTATCGAACTCTCCGGAATCGCCGGTGGCCGTGTGAACAACCTTCATCTTGTTCGTCCACTCAACTGTGTTGCCGGCGGCTACGTTGATACTGTCCGGATTGAACGCCATGTTCTCGATCGCAACCTGGTGGGTCGTCGCCATTTTCGCCTCCCCTTCCGCACGTGCAGCGCTATCGCCGAACGGGCCGTAGAGCGTGCACAAAAACAACCATAGGTGAATTGGCGCAAGGCTTCAATTGATTGTGCGGCTAGCTCATATGGAGCGCTTTGCGATCCAAACGCTGGTTTCCCATGCTCCCTTCTTCAGCTCCAGCCGCCCCGCCGTGCTCGCCGCCACCGCCGCGGCCATACGTGTCGCCGCGTAGTGGCTCGACCAGATGAGCTGGTAGCTGCCGCCCTGCAGCAGCGCGGCGACGCCGAGCTGCTCGTTGTAGGCTCGCCAGTCCCAATCAGGCGGGTAGCCGTCCGGCAGGAAGACATCGTGAATGTGGATGAGCACGCCGGCGGGCAGCGCCGGCAACACCTGGTTGAAGAGGAGGTCAACGTCCGTCCCCGGCATCAGGATATGGCTGGAATCGATGAACAGCACGTCGCCCGCGGCAAGCGCGACGAACGGCTCCGTGCCCGCTTCCTGCAGCGTGCGGCGGATCATGGTGACGCCCAGGCCCTCGATGTCCGCCCGCGGCGACGGGTCGATCGCCGTGATCTCCGTCGCCAGACCGGCGTCGCGGATGGCGCGGGCCATGAAGCGGGTCGAATGGCCCGAGCCCACTTCGACGATCCGCCGCGGCCGCGTCGCGCGGACGAGCACATAAGCGGCGGCGCCGTCGAGGCGCGGAAACCAGTCCTGGTTCCAGCGCGGCTCCGGCGGCGCCTCTCCGCCGATCGCAGCGAGCGCCTCGGCGTGTGCGTCGATATGTTCGAGCACGCCGGCAAAGGCCGGCTCGGCCGCCGCGAAGAGCGGCTCGAGCGCCCGGTACGACGGCCGCCTTGCGCCGTCCGGCACCTGGTCGGCGTAGCGGTAGGGGATGAAGAAGCCGCGCCTCCTGAGGCCAAGCAGCGTGAGCAGCCCGAATGCGAAACGCCGTGCCTGGCCGCGCATCAGGCCAAAAGTCCCGCCTCTGCCGTGCGGGCCGCAAGCTTGTCCTTCAGCGCCTGCGCGGCGAGCGCATAGCCGCCGCCGGCGCCGTCGAGAAAGTGCACGTGGTCGTCGCTGACATAGGACGGAACGATGCAGGTCATCAGCGCGGCGCTCTGCCGGTGCAGGCCAAATTCGATGATGCGCGCCGCCTCCGCCTCGGCGAGGAATTCCTCCAGCCGCGCGGCGGTTTCCGTCGTGCAGTCGATGGTCATCCGGAGCGCGTCGTCGTATTTGCGGAAATCGCTGTTTCTGGCCACCCAGGAGCGGTAGCGCTTCGGCTCGAAGCGACCAAGCGCCCGGCCTGTCTTGTCCAGAAAGATCGCCACGACCATCTCGCCGGCAATTTTGGCGAAACGGACCGGAAAGCTCTGCGAGGGTTTTCGGGTCGCGGCTGCTTCCAGGCGCATCGCGAGCGGCTTGAAGGCGAAGGCCGGCCCTTCGACCGGGACGGGGTGGCCGCCGCGCTCGGCCGTTTCGGTCGTGCGGATCACCTCCGTGGCGATGCGCCGGAACGCCTCCGGCGCTGCGTCGGGGGCGGGAAGCACCAGGATGGAGAGGATCACCCCGAAGCGCGATTGCAGCGGCGACCAGCGGCAGGACAGGCCCTCCAGGTTGGGCCGCACCCCCTCCGCGGCGGGCTCGATGGCGATCCGCCCGCTCTTCAGCTCGCCCTCCGCGTAGCTCGCCCCGCCGCCGGAGAACATTGCGTAGACGGCCTCCGGCGAGGCGGCGTAGCGCGCCACCCGCATGTCGCGTCCGGCTGCCCTGATTGCGGCAACCGGCAGCATGCCGACCCGCAGCTCAAGCTGCAAATCCGCCGTCACGAAATTTGCTGTTGCGGCCATCGCTGCGCGCGCCGCGTCGCCAGCCTCCGGGGGCACCGCCAGCACCGCCCCATCGCCGCCGAAAACGAACGGGAACGACCTCGTCCCCAGCGCATTGCGGACGGCGCCGACCACCGCGGCGCCGGCCATGTTGACCGCCTTGTAGCGGCCGGCGCGGAGCGCCGCGGTCGATTTCACCACGTCGGCGACGCCGACATGCCAGTCATCCGGGAGCGGCGTGTAGACGGTGGGGTCGCTCACGCGCTCGAATGCATCGAACACCGGCAGCGCCTCGTAACGGAATGCGTCGACCACTCGATCACGCGGCCTCTGCCGCCGCACCCTCTTCGCGGAACCCGAAGAGCTCCTGCGGCTGGCCGACGCCCTCCAGCGGGTGCTCGCCGATCGACTGCCACAGATGCGGCGCGAGTGCCGCCACTTCGCGGGTCGCCAGCACCCGCGATCCGAGCTTCTTGGTGAGCTTTTCGATGCGCGCAACCTCGATGACCGTGGGCCCGACGGCCGTGAAGGCGAGGCGTTCCGGCACGCCGATATTGCCGTAGGCCAGGGGCCCGATGTTGAGACCGATGCCGTAGCGGATCTGCTCCCGTCCGGCCTGCCCGCGCTCGGCATTAATGCGGTCGGTGACGATGAGCGATTCCTGCAGCGCCTCCAGCGCACGTCCGGCGAGCTCCGGCAGTTGCGCGTCCTCGGCGACCGGAAAAATGGCCAGCACCGCGTCGCCGATGAAGGACAGCACCTCGCCGCCGGCGGCGATGACCGGCCGCGCCGCGAGCTCGAAGTAGACGTTCAGCAGCTCGAGGAAATCGGCGCTCAGCATCGTCTCCGCCAGCCGCGTTGAATTCCGCAGGTCGGAATACCAGACGAGCGCCCGCATCTGCTGGATGTCGCCAAGGCGGATGGAGCCTTGCAAGACGCGGTCGCCGGCTTCGCGGCCGAGATAGGCCTCCGTGATGTTGCGGGCGATGCGCGACTGGATCACCGTCTTGCAGGCGATGGCGAGCCGCCGCTGGATGCGCTGCAGCGCCGCAAGGTCGTCGTCGCTGAAGCCGCCGGGCCGGTCGGAGGTCCAGACGACGAGCACGCCGCGGCCGCGCGCGGTCGTCGACATCGACCGGGCGAAGAGCTCCGTGCCGATGATGAGGTAGTCGGTGTAGCCCTGCTCGGCCAGCTCCTCCAGCACCTCGAAGTCGAGCAACTTGCCCGGCCCGACCAGCCGGCGGCGGAACATCTGCACGCCGGATTCCAGCATGAAACGGTAGGGGCTCTTGAGCCACACCTCCGATTTGAGGTCCTGGTGGGCGAACTGCTCCAGCCGGGCGGGCTCGCCCCGCTGCCACAGGACGGTTTCGGCACGGAACAGCGGATGCAGCGTCGACCAGGTCAGGCGCGCCCTGGCGACGGGGATGCCGATGCCGTAGAGCCGTTGGGATAGCCCGTCGAACATGTCGACGATGTCGGGCTCGCCGAGCGCCTGGTCGACGAGCCAGTCGTTGATCTGGGTGATGAGGCTTGCGTCCGCCATGCGTCTGGTTCCGCCCGGCCGTTCGATCAGACGGCGAGATCGAGGCCGGACCCCGCCATGATCGCTCCTGGAAACCGCGCCTTCGCCTCCGCCTCGATCCGCCTCAAATCCGTGTCGTCGCGCCCGGGACGGTGGTGGTAGATGACCAGCCGCCCGACGCCTGCGGCCTCGCAAAGCCGCACGCCCTGCTCCCAGGTGGAGTGGCCGAAGCCGATGCAGCATTCGAACTCGGCATCCGTATACATGCAGTCGTAGATCATCATGTCGGCGCCGCCGATCAACGCGAGCAGATCCGCGTCGAGCTCGCCCGGAATGTGCTCCGTGTCGGTGATGTAGCAGACAGAACGGCCGGCGAAGTCGACTCGGTAGCCGACGGCGCTGTTCGGGTGGTGTAGTCGCACGGTCGAGATGCCGATTCCGGGAGTGGGATCGAGCCGGTCCGGCGGGCGGAAATCGCGGAACTCGATGGCGGCGCGGAACTGCTTGGGGGTCAGAGGGAACCAGGGCGGGCCCATGAAGCGCTCCGCCATCTCGCGGCAGGTCATGCCGTCCTGAAAATGGCCGGCATGGATCCGCGCCGTCACGGCCGGATCGTAAAGAGGCTTGAGGAACGGCAGCCCGATGATGTGATCGAAATGACAATGCGTGAAATAAAGGTCGAAGTCGCGCACCCCCTCCCGGACGAGCTCCGTGCCGAGGCTCATGATTCCGGAGCCCGCATCGAAGATCAGGACGCGGTCGCCGCAGCGCATTTCCACGCAGGACGTGTCGGCCCCGAAATGGCAATTCGGCGCGGCGGGCGCCGGGGCGCTCCCCCGCGCCCCCCAGATCCGTACCCGGAACGGCGGCTCCGTCATGCCGTCAGCCTGCCGCGGCCCGCTTGCGCGTTTCCACCAGCTCCGCGGTCGTCCGGGTCAGGCGATCGGCCAACATACGAGTCATCTCGATCGCCATTTCGGGAAACTGCCTAAGCAGCTCGAAGAACTGCTCCTTGCGGATTCTGAGCGTTTTCAATTCGGTGGTCGCCGTCACTGTCGCGGTGCGCGGGGTGTCGCACAGGATGGCGATCTCGCCGAGGAAATCGCCGTCCTTAAGCTGCGCGACCGGGATGTCACCTGTATCGGTGACGATCGACACTTCGGCCGCACCCTGGATGATCACATAGGCAGCGTCGCCGGCGTCCCCCATACGGAACAGCACCTGGCCCGGGTTGTAGGTCACCACGTCCGACGTATAGGCGAGCAGCTTCAGCTTGGCGGGCTCGATCCCGGAAAACAGCGGGACCCGGCGAAGCAGCTCGACCTCGTTGCTCAACAAGCTCACTTCATCGCTCCCGCTTCGCTCCCCCGGAATGACTGTAGCGAATTCGCATCTATCCCGCCTTAACGAGCCGACTCGGCTCATCCGCAGATTGCGTCGTTTCTTCTGTCTTCGCCAAGCGGCCGTTCTCGAAGATGAGCACCTTGTCGAACCAGTCCTTCGCGCCGGAATGGCTCATCACCCAGAAGACCGCAAAGCCCGGGCCCTCCTTGCTACGGGAGAAGTCGAGCACGCGCATGACGATCGCATCCTGGGCGTGCGCGTCGAGCGCGGCAAGCGCCCGGTTGACGATGAGGAAATCCGGCCGCTTGGCCAGCGCCCTGGCGAGCACCAGCTTCTGCTGCTGGGCAAGCGACAGTCGCTTGGCGCCGCTGCCGATGTCGAAGGCGAGGCCCAGCTCGATGACCGCGTCGGTCAGTTGGAGGGCGGCCAGCGTCTCGCGGAGCACCGCGTTCACCCGTTCGGCCGCTTCGGCGAAGGTGTCGACGATGCGGCCGAAGAGCACGTTGTCCTGAATGCTCGCCGCGGGATTGAATGCACCGGGCCGATGGAAATACACGGCCTCAGACAGCTCCTCCGGCAAATTGCTGCGGAAGACGTGCCTCGCCTCGACGATGGCGCCCTGGAGCTCAGGATCGAGGAGCCCCAGGCGGTGGCGCGGCTCGATATAGCCGAAGGCGAGCTTGAGGATGGCCTGACGGTCGGCCGGCTCGACGGACGAAGGCTGGGCGCTGGCGGTGCGGCGCACGATGGCGCGGTATTTCTCGATCTCGTCGGGCGCCATCAGGTCCATGCGCTCCAGGAGGGGATTGTCGGGAGCGAGGTCGCCGAAGAGGTCGATCAAGGTTTCCGCGATCTGGCGGCCCATGGCGAAAAGCTTGTCCTCCAGGCCCGTCGCCGCGATGGTCGAAACCATATAGGGGTGATCTTCCAGCGGGGTGCCGCCGAGCGCGTCCGTCAAAGCGACGCCGAAGATCAGGTTCTCCATGACCGAGGCGTTCACGGTGTAGCGGTCCGGGTCGAACATCTCGACGTAGCGCTCCGCCCCGGAGCTCACCAGCCGCTCGTGGAAATCGTCGCGTGCAGTGAGGATGCGCTGTTGCAGCTCTTCGTCCGGCGGTTCGCGGAACCGGCTGCGCAGGCCGAGGCGATAGACGTCGCTCTCCAGATCCACCACGACCAGCACGTCCCGGAGCCGGACAAGCAGGTCCTCCGGACCGGTGGCTCCCGCCGCGGCATAGTCGATCCAGTCGTCCTCGATGGAGACGTCCATATTGCCGGCGGCGACCGCCTCGTGGTGGCGCAACTTCTCCTGGCGCGCATCCTTCTCCTTCTGCTTCAGCGGCGCATGGCGGAGCCCATAGAGGAGACTGTCGCGCAGGCTGGATTGCGGCAGGTAGGTGTTGGCCTCAGCGTAGCCGATACGACGGCCGATGAAGGAGTCCGGCAGCGTCTCGAGAGGCATGCCATCGTAAAGGATCCTGCCCGAGGCCGGCTCGATGAGCCGCGCGAAGGCCTCTGCTAGGAATTCGCCGCCGGAACCGCCCGGGCCCATGGCGGCGACCGCCTCGCCGGGTGTGATCCGGATCGTGGTCGGCTCCAGGAGCGTGGCGCCGGACTCGTCGCGGACCGAGACGTTGGTCGCGGCGATCTCGCGCTGGATGTGCGGCGGGTCGCTGGGATCGAGCTTCTGCAGCTCGGGATCGAGCACATTCGCGATGGAGAACTGCTCGACGACCTGCGTGTATTTGACCTGGACGTCGAGCCGCTGCTGGTCCCAGTCGATCAGGTCCTTCAGCGGCGACGGCAGGTCCTTGTAGGCGTTGATGACGGCGACCAGCTGGCCGATGTCGAGGCGGCCGGTTATCGCAAGATATCCGCCGATTAGGTAGAAGATGAAGGGGGTGACCTGGGCCAGGAGGTTGTTGATGAATTTGACCAGGAACTTCCACTGATAGATGTCGAAGCGGATGAAGAAGATGCGGCCGAGCCGGCCGGCGATCTCCGCCCGCTCCCAATTGGATGCATCGTTGACGCGGATGCCGGTGATGCCCTCGACGATCTCGCCGACGCGGCCGGCGAGCTGCCGCGCCGTCAACTGCCGCTGGCGGCCGAGCACCAGCAGCCGGCGCCGCAGCCGCGGGATCAGCACGACCTGGACGCCGACTACGGCGGCGGCGATGAGGCCGAGCGTGATGCTCTGCATCAGGATGAACACCATGGCGGTGACCGCCTGGCTGAGCAGGAAGGCGGGCTGGACGAAGGCGTCGCCGATGAACCCGCCGAGCGGCTCCACCTCGTCCTTCACCATGGTGGCCACTTCGGAGGAGCGCAGCCGGCGAAACAGCGGAATCGGGAACCGCAGCAGCCGGTCCACCAGCTGGTAGCGCAGGCGCCGGAGCATCCGCTCGCCGACGCGGCCTTTGTAGGTGGAGATGTAGAACTTGAAGTAGCCGTTGAGCAGGACGAAGAACAGGAACAGGCCGCAGAGATAGACGAGCATGCCGATGCGGCCGAGCTCGATGCCCTCGAAGAGCTCGAGCGAGCCGCCGCCGAACAGCCAGGCGGGCGCGTCGAAGCCGATCCGCATCGCCGTCTCGGTATCGCCGGGGCTGGTGAAGCCCTGTCCCTGGATGGGCCCGTTGATGATCCGCTTGGGGAGGTCGAGCGACAGGAAATAGAACGGCAGCGAGGCGAGCACGACGAAGAGCAGCCAGATCTGCTCGCGCCTGGAATAGCGCCACGTGTAGCGGAAAATGCTCTGATCCATGGCGCCTGGAACCCGTGCCCCGCGGCTACCCGCTCGCGGCAGGAACCGCGGCGACTATAGCGGCGGGCGGCTGGGGTGTCTAATCAGCCAAGACGGCGTGGCATCAGTTTGGCTTATCTGGCTTTTCTGCACGTTCTGCGTCGTGCTGTCTCACCCTGATCGGGCTCTCGGACTCGAACGTTATGATCTTGTCGGCCCCGCCTGGGTTGACGATGGTCAGGATGACCTTGTTCTCAGCAGCCTTATGAATCCGAAGGCTCTGGTCGCTCCTGGCCACGGACGTGGGCTGCTTGGGTTTGTTGTTCATCGCGGAAGAGCCTTTGTTTCCCGTTGCTTCGCCAAGCATAAACGAGCGGCGGGGCAAGATCACCATCGGCGAGCGGGTATGGCCGGTGGAATGTTCCGGGATCAGGCTCGCTCGACCCTATGCAGCGTGGCGAAGGGCGTGATCTGCCTGCGAAACACAAATTGACAATCACGAAATCAAGCGGAAACACCGCCCGTAGCATGCCGCAGGGGCCCGAGCGGCAGCCGAAAGTCTCTCCTCGTTCAGGGAAACTGATGCCTCCGTTCAGCAAAATCCACCGGTCGCGGCCTTGACACTCGCCCGACGAAACAGCATGTGAATGACCGTTCATTCTCAGGTGAATGAACATTCATTTGCGTAGGCTTCATTGATGATTGAGACAGCTATACGGGTGGCAGCCGAAGAGCCCACCGTCGAGCGCCGGACGCAGATCCTCGATGCGGCGGCGCGGAGCTTTGCGCGTTCCGGCTTTCATCGCGCGACGATGCAGGACGTGGCCGCAGAGGCGGGGATGAGCCCCGGCAACCTCTACCGCTATTTCCCCTCCAAGGACGCGCTGGTCGCCGGCCTGTGCGAGCGCGATCGCGTCGGGCTCGCCAGGGAATTCCAGGAGCTGCACGGCAATGCCGATTTCCTCGGCGCCTTCAAGGAGCTCGGCCGCCGCCATTTCGACGACGCGCAGCGCGACAAGGCGCGGCTCTGCATGGAGATCTGGGCCGAGGCGACGCGCAACCCGGCTATCGCCGCGCTGCAGACGGAGTTCGACAAGAGCATGATGCAATATTTCGTCGAGGCTTTCGAGGCCGCCAAGCAGCAGGGCGCCATCGATCCGTCGGTCGATACCCGCGCCGCCGCCGCCATCATCATGAAGCTCGGCGACGGGCTGTTCGTCCGCCGTGCGACGGCCAACGATTTCGATCCGGAGCGCGAGATCGCGGAGGTGTTCGCGGTCATCGGTGCGCTTCTCAAGGGGCAAATTCGCCTGCCCTCCTCAGATGCCGAGTGCAAGCCATGATGTTCAGCCGCATCCTCGCCGTCATCATCGTCGTCGCCGCCACGTCTGTGGATCGGCTCCGGCGTGTTCGGCCGCACCGAAGAGCCGGAAAAGGCCGCAATTGCGGAGACCGCTGCGGAAGCGGCGCCGCCGTTCCGCGTGTCGGTGGTTACCGCGGAGGTGGAGACGCATGCCCGTTCCATTACGCTGTCCGGCCGCACCGAAGCGGACGACCGCGCCACCGCCGTGGCGCGCACCGCCGGCTCGATCGCCGAGCTGAAGGTCCGCCGCGGCTCCGTGGTGGCGGAAGGCGACGTCATCGCCATCCTCACCGACGAGGCGCGCGAGGCGCAGGTCGCCGAGGCCGAGGCCATGGTGCAGATGCGCCGCACGGACCTTGAGGCGAAGCTGCAGCTGATCAAGCGCGGCGTCATCGCCGCCAACGAGAAGAACCAGCTGGAGGCCGACCTCCGCGCCGCCGAGGCGGCGCTCGCCCAGGCCGAGGCCGAGCGCGACCGCGCGCTGGTTCGCGCGCCGATCGCCGGCGTGGTCAGCGACGTGCCGGTGACGACCGGCCAGGCCGTGCAGCCCAACATGCCGGTGGCGGTGATCGTCGCGCTCG
Source organism: uncultured Alphaproteobacteria bacterium (assembly GCA_963846475.1). GTDB lineage: Bacteria > Pseudomonadota > Alphaproteobacteria > Rhizobiales > Afifellaceae > DASWJZ01. The sequence continues at coordinate 4,138,617 of CAWJVZ010000004.1, forward strand.
ATCCGATGCTCGCCGTGGTGGAAGTGGCGGAGCGCCAGCTTGCCGGCATTCGCGAAGGCGACCGCGCCACCGTCGAGCTGGTGACCGGCACGAATGCGGAAGGTGTCGTCCGCTTCATCTCGCCGACCGCCAGCGAGAAGACCCGCACCTACCGGCTCGACGTGGAGCTCGACAATGCCAATGCAGCCATTCCCGACGGCGTGACCGCGCAGGTGACGCTGACGCTCGAGCCTGCCGAGGCTGTCCGCATTCCTCGCTCGGCCTTGACCTTCTCTACCGAAGGCGAGCTCAGCGTCAGGATCGTCGGCTCCGACGGGCTCGTCGGCTCCGTGCCCGTCGTCGATCGTCGAAGACGCGCGCGACGAGATCTGGGTCGCGGGCGTGCCGGACGGCGCCGAGGTGATCGTGCAGGGCCAGGATTTCGTCAAGGACGGCCAGGTTGTCGAGGCGGTGCAGGTGGCCGAGCCGGCGCTCATTTCCAGGTCCTGACTATGTTCAACCCCGTCGACTACGCGATCAGCCATGCGCGGCTGACCCTCGCGACGCTCCTCTTCCTGCTGGTGGCGGGCTTTTCCGCCTATCTCGCCATCCCCAAGGAGGCGGAGCCGGACGTCTCCATCCCGATCATCTACGTCAACGTCACGCAGCGCGGCATCAGCCCGGAGGACGCCGAGCGGCTGATCCTTCGCCCGCTGGAGACGCAGCTCACCTCGGTGGAGAACGTCAAGGAGATGCGCTCCGCCGCCTTCGAGGGCGGCGGCTACGTGCTGCTGGAATTCGAGGCCGGCTTCGATTCCGACGTGGCCATCGCCGACGTGCGCGCCAAGGTCGACGACGCCCGGAGCGAGCTGCCGAGCGACGCCGACGAGCCGCAGGTGGACGAGGTCAATCTCTCGCTGTTCCCGGTGCTCGTGGTCGCGCTCGGCGGCGACGTGCCGGAGCGCACGCTCCTGCAGCTTGCCCGGCAGGCCGAGATCGCGGTCGAGCAGGTGCCGGGCGTGCTCGACGCGGATCTGCGCGGCGACCGCGACGAGGTCGTCGAGATCATCGCCGAGCCGATGCTCCTGAAGAGCTACGGCATTTCGCTGGAACAGCTGATCGCCTCGTTCCGCACCGGCAACAGCCTGGTCGCCGCCGGCGCGCTGGAGAGCGAGTCCGGCCGCTTCGCGGTGAAGGTGCCGGCGCTGATCGAGGATGCCGAAGACATCCTGAAATTCCCGGTCGCCGTCTCGGGCTCGGCCGCCGTCACGCTCGGCGACGTCGCCGAGGTCCGCCCGACCTTCAAGGACCCGACCTCCATCAGCCGCATCAACGGCAAGCCGGCGATCACCATCGAGGTGTCGAAGCGGACCGGCTCGAACCTCATCGAGACGGTGGATGCGACCCGCGCCGTCATCGAGGAGCTGCAGAAGACCTGGCCGCCGACGGTCGACGTCACCTTCACGCAGGACAAGTCCAAAGACATCCGCATCATGCTGCACGAGCTGCAGAACAGCGTCATCACCGCCGTCCTGCTCGTCGTCGTCATCATGCTGATGGTCCTGGGCGGCCGCGCCTCGCTGTTCATCGGCATCGCCATCCCCGCGTCGTTCCTCGCCGGCATTCTGGGCCTGCATCTGGCGGGGCTCACCGTCAACATCGTCGTGCTGTTCTCGCTGATCCTGGCCGTCGGCATGCTGGTCGACGACGCTATCATCGTCTCCGAGTTCGCCGAGCGGCGGATGGCGGAGGGCATGGAGCCGCGCGCCGCCTATTCGCTGGCCGCCAAGCGCATGGCGGGACCGGTCATCGCCGCGACGGCAACCCGCGTGGCCGCGTTCTCGCCGCTCCTGTTCTGGCCGGGCATCGTCGGCGAGTTCATGAAATACATGCCGCTGACGCTGATCGCGACGCTGTCGGCGTCGCTCGTGGTGGCGCTGTTCTTCACGCCGACGCTCGGCGCCATGCTCGGCCGCGCGGGCCATACGAAGGACGAGCGCGTCAGGGACCGCAGCCTCTATATGCGCGTTGTCAAGCTCGCGCTGCATCGACCGCTGGCGACGCTCGGCCTTGCCGTGGCGCTCCTCGTCGGCGTCGTCCAGGCCTACGGGACCTACGGCAACGGCGTCGAGTTCTTCCCCAATATCGAGCCGGATTTCGGCCTGGTCCAGGTGCGCGCCCGCGGCAACCTCTCCATCCAGGAGAAGGACAAGCTCGTCGCCGAGGTGGAGCGGCGCCTCCTCCAGCATGCCCGAGATCGAGACCGTCTACGCCCGCGCCGGCGACGGCCAGCGCGGCTCAAACGAGGTCACGGAAGACACGATCGGCACCGTGCAGTTCGAGTTCGTCGACTGGCAGGAGCGTCGCAAGGCGAGCGCCATCATCGACGAGATCCGCGCCAACACGAAGGACATACCGGGCGTCATCATCGAGGTGACCAAGCCGCAGGGCGGCCCGCCGACGGGCAAGCCGGTGACGCTGGAGATCGCCTCAAGCGATCCCGACGTCCTCTTCCCCGCTGCGCGCAAGGTCGCCGAGATCGTCCGCGCCAATCCGCAGACGCGCGACGTCGACGACGGCCTGCCGCTCCCCGGCATCGACTGGAAGCTCGAGGTCGACAAGGCCGAGGCGGCGAAATACGGGGCCAGCCCGGTGACGGTCGGCACCGCCGTGCAGCTCGTCACAAACGGGGTGAAGATCTCGGAGTACCGGCCGGAAACGACGGACAAATCGGTCGATATCCTGGTGCGGTTCCCGGAGGAGCGGCGGAGCCTCGACGCGCTGGACGAGCTGGTGCTGACGACCGCCGCCGGCGACGTGCCGATCGGCAATTTCGTCGACCGCACGCCCGCCGCCAAGATCGGCCAGATCAACCGCGTGTCCGGCTCGCGCGTCGTCACGGTGACGGCGAACGTCGCGGAAGGCGTGCAGTCGGCTGCCGTGCAGCAGGCGCTGCTGGCCGAGCTCGCAAAGGCGGACCTCGGCCCCGGCGTCAGCTTTCGCATGAAGGGCGAGGACGAGGAGCGGGAAAAAGCCGGCGCCTTCCTGATGAAGGCTTTTGGGGCGGCGCTGTTCCTGATCTTCGCCATCCTGCTCGCGCAGTTCAACCGCTTCTCCAGCGTGCTCCTGGTGCTCTCCGCCGTGGTGCTGTCGACGATCGGCGTGCTGATCGGCCTGATGGTCATGGGCCAAGCCTTCGGCGTCGTCATGACGGGCATCGGCATCATCGCCAACGCCGGCGTCATCGTGAACAACAATATCGTGCTGATCGACACCTACGACCGGCTGCGGCGCGAAGGCGTGGCGGCCTACGATGCTATCCTGGAGACCTGCCGCGAGCGCGCCCGCCCCGTCGTGCTCACCGCGGTGACGGCCATGCTCGGCGTGCTCGCCATCGCCTTCGGCATCAACATCGACTTCGTCGAGCGCACGATCATGGTCGGCGCGCCGTCGACGCAATGGTGGGTGCACCTCTCCACGGCGATCGTCTTCGGCCTCGGCTTCGCGACCATCCTGACGCTGATCGTCACGCCGGCGGCGCTGATGGCGCTCGCCCGGCTCAGCGCCTGGCGCGAGCGGCGGCGCGAAGCGCGAGCGGCGCGGCGGGTTGAGCGGGCGGCGACTTCGAGCCTCAGGCCACGGGGCCTTGGAACAGCCGCCCCGGCAGACTGACCGTAGGCACGTAACGCAGGATTGCTATTTCCCGCGCCGGTAATATCCTTCGGATCACGGAGGTGCTCCAATGCGGATTGTTAATGCGGCATTTTTAGCCATCGCGCCGATACTGCTGGCGAGTTTTCACGCCGCTGCACTCGCGCAAACGCAGTCCGACGAAGCTCAACCCTTAGGGATACTTCTGGCTGTCGGCGACATCGCTGAATGCGACAAGGAAGACCACGCCAAGGAAGAACACTTGAAGACCGCCGCTTTGGTGCGCGAGCAAATCGCGGCCGCTAAGAAGCTGGCCGAGGAAGATCAGAAAGGGCCGATTCCGGTTCGCGTCCTCCTTCTCGGCGACTTGGCCTATGACAAAGGCAAATACAAGGAAGAATTCATCGAGTGCTTCGACAAGAGCTGGAAAGATTTCAAGGATATTATGCTGCCTGCCTCGGGTAATCATGAGTACAAAACCCCTGGCGCCGCTGGATATTTTCGTTATTTTGCGGATCGTCCGGTGAATGACGAAGGGAAGCCCTTGGTACAGGCTGGCAAGGGATACTATTCTGTAAACTTCCCAGATGCGAGCGATGGGCCATGGCACCTGACCGCCCTGGACAGCGAACTAACCTCGGCGGGTTGGAAGGCGCAGAAGGAATGGTTAAAGAAGGACTTGGCCAGCGCGGTGGAAAATAAAGAAATAACCTGCATTCTTGCATATTGGCACGTGCCGGTCTTTAGTTCCGGCTCGCACGGACATGCTAGCACCGATAAAGACGCCAACCTTTGTGACCCGAACGACAAAGATCCGCCGGAGAACTGCAGTGCATCGACATGGATGGTCTGGGCATTCCAAGACCTGTTTGATGTCCATGCCTCCGTTCTCCTGACGGGTCACGACCACAATTTCGAGCAACTGGTTGCGATGAATCCACTAGGCAAACCGGACGAGAATGGGCTTCGGTCATTTGTCGTCGGCACCGGCGGCCAATCCAAAGGCAGAATCAAGTACACTGTCAAATGGCCCAATGAGGCGTTTGGCAATTCATACGGCATCCTGAAAATTCAGTTGTACCAAGATTGGTATTCTTGGGATTTTATTCCGATTAAGGGCGATGGAAATGACCAACAGGGCGACCAAGATATAGCTCAAACCGAAACGAAGGATACTTGCAACCTGCTACGCTGAGCCAGCGGGTCTGCCCGACCGCAGACACGTTGGTCATCAGAGTTCCAACGCTCGTGTTTCAATCGATCACGGTATCGCGTAGAGCGTCACCTCGTTGGCGATGCCGCGGAGCGAGGCGCTTTGCGAGACCGGCGCCAGGCCGCTCCGCTCCAGGAGGCCCGAGGTGCGCGGGTCGCGGACCACCGATCCGGTGGCAAAGATCTCGCGCGATGTGGCGAGGCCCTGGACTCGCGAGGCGATGTTCACCGTCTGCCCGAAGTAGTCCTGCCGCTCGTTGAGATTGACCGCGATGCACGGGCCCTCGTGGATGCCGATTTTCAGCAGCAGGTCCTCGCGCTGGCGCTCCTCGTTCAGCTTGCGCATGGCGTCGCGCATGCGGATCGCCGCGGCGACGGCGCGGTCGGGCGCCGGGAACGTCGCCATGACGGCATCGCCGATCGTCTTCACTACGGCGCCGGCTTCCGCAGCGACGATCTCGTGCAGCACCTGGAAATGCGCGCGCACGAGGTCGAAGGCGGCGAGGTCGCCGACGCGCTCGTAAAGCTCGGTGGAGCCGCGCAGGTCGGTGAACAGGAAAGTGAGGCTGGTGATTTTCAGCCGCTGGTCGACGTCGATCGTATCCGTCCGGTAGATGTCGCGAAAAGTCTGGTTGGACAGGAGCCGCTTGGCTGTTAGGAACGGCCGCCGCTTCGCCATCATGTCGTGCAGGCCATGGCCGGCGATGAAGACCGTGGGCAGCGTACGGCTTTGCGTGCGGTTCTCCAGCGAAATGCGCAGCGGCCCCGGCCGCATCTCCAGCGTCGGATGGTGCGGCTGCTTCTTCTCGAAGATGAGCGACAGCGCCTGCCGCTCCTTCGTGGGCTCGCCCTTCACGTCGATGAACTGCACCGTATGGGTGAGCGGCTCGAAGACGATGATGAATTCCGACGGCAGCTGCAGCGAGACCAGCGCCTTCTCGGCGGAGGGCAGCTCGACGGATTCGATCGTTATCTCCTCAAACAGATCCTCGAAGTTTTCGGGCAGCTGCAGCCCCGAGGAGAAATAGATCTGGCGGAAATACTCGACCGGCGGCAGCTCCTGCGGATTGTGGGCGGAGATGCGGCGGACGCGCGGGTTCACCGTGAAGGTGACTTCCACCATTTCGTCAAGCGTCGGCTCATAGTCGGCGTGGCAAAGGGAGCAGCTGTATTCGTCGCTCTGCACCGTCCTCAAGGTCGTATTGGCGTCGAGGACGCCGCCGCAGCCGGGGCAGAGCACGTTCCAGGACAGGTCGAAAATGCCGATCTTCGCCGCGTGCAGGAATGCGCCGACGACCGCCTCCTCGTTCAGCCCGCGCTCGGCGGCGAAGGCCAAGGAGTTGATCCGCCCCAGCTTCCGGTCGGGAGCGTCCTGAACAAGCTTTTCGATCGCGTCTGATGCCTGCGGATCGGCCGATTGCCGGAGCAGCGCAAACATGGCCTGGGCTTCGCTCATGGCTGACAAAGCTACGCCAGAATGAGTCTGCCGCATACTCCCCAGCAGGTTTGCTGCAAGTGGAGTTGGCGCTCCCCGCCGTTGCCGGAGTGACGGCTAAGGGACAGCCAGTTCGTATGCTCCCCGCTCGCACCGTGACGCCAGCAGCTGTCGCAGCGAAGCCCCCTTCAACCTCAAGATGGCGCTTTGACACGGAATAGTTTAGGTTTAGAATATCGCTTAGTCCTGTCGGCGCTTCGGCATGGAGGCAGAAATGACACGCTTTCACAGCGGACTAGTTGCAGCGCTGACGCTGCTGGCCTCGAGCGCGGCTTTCGCGTCGGAGAAGGCGATTCTTGACGCGGTCCAATCTGGCGTGATCCCGCTGACTTCCGAAATAGCGCTACCCGAAGCGGTTGACGCGGCTCCGCCCGCACCCGGTGACGCGAATGCGTCCGCGCATTTCCTCTACGCGATCACCCGGGCCGAGGAAGCCACCATCACGGATAAGGCTTTCCCTCTGAGCTCTGCCAAATGGCCGTTCAACGTTGTCTTTGTTTGTTGGGAAAACCCAAGCACGGCGGATGAGCAGCAACGACGACTTGTACGTGAGGCGGTAGCGGCCACTTGGGAAAAGCAATCGGCACTTAAGTTTCTCGGCTGGCAGCCGTGCGCAGCTGACACGACCGGAATTCGAATTCTTATTGAGGACCGCGGGCCGCATGTTAAGGCGCTCGGCAAATTCGTAGATGGAATGACGAATGGCATGGTCCTGAATTTTACGTTTCGGAACTGGAGCCGATCCTGCCAAAATACGCTTGATTACTGTATTAGGGGAATCGCGGTGCACGAATTTGGCCACGCGATAGGTTTCGCCCACGAGCAAAATCGGCCCGACACGCCGGGAGAGTGCGAAGAACCTGCTCAAGGGAGTAGCGGAGACGTGCTGCTGACGCCTTGGGACCCTCACTCGGTAATGAACTATTGTAACCCAAAATACAACAACGATGGCGAGCTTAGCGCGTTCGATATCAAAGCGGTTCAGTATATGTACGGAGCCTCTGGAGGCTGAATGACCCAGACTAAGGCGCGAGGCAAGATGCAACCGCCTGGATCACCGAATTCTATTCGGCGTGTCGTGATTGCTGCTTTGGCAGTGATTTTGGCTGCGACAACAATTCCCTACGCGCATGCACAGTCGGTTCACGAGGAAGTCAGGCCCAGTTTAGTTTATCTAAAGGCAACTGGAATTGGCGCGGCTGGTCAGACCATGGGGGTGAAGCAGGAGTTGTATGCAACTGGCTTCCTGGTTTCAGAAGAGGGTTTTGTGCTCACCGTCTATCACCTGCTGGCTAAGCTGGGTGATGTTAGACCCGAGACCATAGAGGTCGTGGGAAATCTCAAGGAGAAGAGCGCGCAGCTTCCTTTGCGTTTATGGGTAATCGATGCCAATCCCAGCCTCGATCTGCTGCTGCTCAAGCTTTCTCCGCGGGCGGAGCGATTCCAGAAGCTAGCGTTGGGTCGGGCCGACGCCGTAGGCGCGGCGGACCCCATTCATACATCGGGGTTCCCGAAAAGCATCGACTACATGGCGCGAGACGGCAAGATCCTGGTGCGGGACGGGCCGGGCGGAAACGTTTGGGCTACCGACCTTAACCTGGAGGAAGGCCAAAGCGGCAGTCCGGTCTATGACGGACAAGGCAACGTGATCGGCATTGCAAAGGCCTCGGCCACCGCAAACAGCGGGACCAACTTCTTCATTCCTATCGAATTCGCCGATTCCTTGCTTGTCCAACTTCGCATGCTCGACATCCAGAAGCGGCTCGGAAACCTTATGGACCATCCCGCGGACGCCGATCCCGAGACGCTGGCGCAGAGGATACGGACGATAGAGGAAGACATCATGACTCTTCGTCAGCATTTCAACTGGAGCGCGAAAATAGAAAATACGACGGGAGGACGCGTTCTGAGAATTTCCTACGAGAAGATGATGGCGGGCGAACCCTACCCGGCGGAGCTTGGGATCAAGATTCAGCCGACGGGTCAGAAGGACGGCAAGCCCGTTCAACTTACGGTGCTGGATGGTTTTACGGTACAGCCGGCCGGCTCGGCGACCCGCAGCAGCGGCAGTTTCGACGTGGTCGTATCTGACCGTCTCAATCCGCTCTTGGATGTCTATCAGCTCGAAAAGCTGGACCTTCGGGTCGACATTCTGCCGAAGCAGGCGGACGGGACAGATCTGCGCCCCGGCAGCGCCAACACGGCATATGAGGTGCAGCCATGACGTCCGGCGCCGGCCAGGACAATCGTCCGCGCTTGATCGTCGCGCTTGCGGCGGCGCTGTTTCTTGCGCCAGCTATTGCCCCGCCAGCCACTGCCGAAGAGCAATCACGGCGGGTGGAAACGTACGGTTTTGAAGTCGCCGTGGAGCAAGCCACCATTCTTCCGGACAGCAGCCGCGTGCTCCTGATCGCCAATCAAGCTCGTCGCGCCTTTGTTTTCGACGTCGACGCCGCTTCGATGCAGCTGGAATTCGATCTGCCTTATGTCGTCGCGGATGCGGCGGTGGATGCGGGCGCACGATACGCCTTCTTTGCGGGAGCCGATCCGGCTGCAGACGGGACCGGGGTGTTGGTGCGGCTGGATCTCGCCAGCGGAGCGCTGGCAACCATCGCGCTGTATGAGCCGTTGGATCGGCCTTCGATCTCCGTCGATGGAGCCGGTCGAGTCTTCGTCGCGGATCGGTCGTCCGGCATCGTCATGGGCTTTGAGGGAGAGTTCTTCGAAAAAGCCGCCGGTGGGTTACGGCTGGATCGGAAGGAGTTTCCGCAGAATGTCTACCTACCGTCGGGAGCGGTCGGCCATCTGGATGCGATTCCAAACGAAAACGTCATCTTTGTCGCGGTACCCGATCAGCAGGTGCTTTTGGCCGTCGATACCTTGAATGGCGAGGCACTCGACGCCTTCTCTCTTCTCCGCGGCAAAGGCAGTCAGACGCTACCTGCGCAAACCGTAGTTGCTCGGGCGGACGGAAGTCGTGTGATAGCGGCCTCTATTCTTCTCGGGTTTGATTCGGAAGAAGCTTTGATGGTGGTGGATTACGATGCAGACTTCCGGAAGCTGTATTTTGTCGGGACCGCCTCTTTTAGCCTCCGAATAGACGAGCACATCAAAGGGATCGAGACTGAGCGCTTAGCCGACAATCCCTTGCTGATCGCATCCGATGCAGAGCAAAATACAATTATATTTGGAAGCCGCTACAGCAAGCAGTTGGCATTCCTTCGGCGAGACGGCCACGTCCTTGAGCGTGGAGACGTGATCGAGATGGAGACGCAGCCGATCGACATCGATGTTTCGCCGGATGGGCGCTATGCGGTTGTCGTTAATGCCGACGGCACCTTCGCCGTGCTCCGCCAACCTGAGGCCGGGGCCGAAACTCCTGCTGCCCTGCAGGGCTCGGAGACCATGAGAGAGGTGCAGCGCGCACTCTCCGCGCTCGGCTTTCCCGTCGGCGTTGTGGACGGCATGCCGGGGCCAAGGACCCGCCGCGCGCTGACCGTATTCCAGAAGACGATGGGGTTGCACCCGACCGGCATCATCGACGAGCCGACGCTTCAGCGCCTCCGCGAACTTGCCGATAGCGGAAAGTAAGACGGACGCACTTTCGAACAATTGGATTTGGCGATTGGCACCCTCCGTCAGCGGTCTAGGAGCCTTGCGCTCCGCTGAAAAACGTGCCGATCCTTCCCCGCAGTAAGTTGCAGATCAAGGAGAGGAATCCATGCGCGCCGGAGAGAGCGCCGCGCATGAAAGAAAGGCCCGGAGACCATGGCGATTTGGCGCGTTTTGCTCGTCGTAATCGGACTGTTCGCGGCCGCATTGACAGCCGGTCCGGCGCTGGCGGAGACGGTACACGAAAAGGTCAGGCCGAGCTTGGTGTTTCTGAAGGCGACAGCGATGGGCGCCGGCGGTGCAACAATAGGTGTGCCGCAGGAATCCTATGCCACGGGGTTTCTGGTCTCAGAGCAGGGATTCGTACTCACCGTCTATCATCTGATCGCCAAGTTGGGAGACGTCCGGCCGGAGACCCTGGAGGTTCGGGGCAATCTTAAGGAGAAGAGCGACCAGCCTCCGCTGCGCTTATGGGTAGTGGACCAGAATCCGAGTTCTCGATCTGCTGCTGCTGAAGCTCTCTCCCCGGGCGGACCCGTTCCCGAAAGTGAGGCTTGGCCGGGCGGACGCCATGGGTGGCGACGATCCCATCTACACCTCCGGGTTTCCGCGAAGCCTCGATTATCTTCCGCTGACCGGCTCGATCCTGGTGCGGGACGGTCCCGGCGGCAACGTTTGGGCTACAAACCTCAATCTGGAGGAAGGCCAGAGCGGCAGTCCGATTTACGACGGAGAAGGGACCATCATCGGGATTGCGAAAGCAACCGCCAGCGGCAACAGCAACATCAACTACTTCATCCCAATCGAGTTCGCCGACTCCTTGCTTGCCCAGCTGCGAATGCTGGATATCCAGGAGCGGCTCGGGAAAATCGCCGAAGCTCTGAACTATCCTAAGGACGTCAATGCCGACGTCTTGGCGCAGCGGCTGCGCACCTTAGAGGAAGATATCACGATTCTCCGCCAGCATTTGACTTGGACCGCGGAGATGGAAGTTGGACCCGAGGGCGAACGCGTTCTGAAGATTTCCTACGAGAAGATGATGTCGGGCGCGCCGTATCCGAAGACGATCGAGATCAGAGTCGACCCGATCGGCCAGAAGAACGGCGCCTCCGAGCTCCTCCCGTCTCTGGGCGGGCTTTTCGCGGACCCCGTCGAAACGCCGACCCGCAGCAGCGGTGCTTTTGTTGTGCGGGAAATACCCGAGCGGCTGGACGTAATCCAAGATATCTATGATTTCGACGAGATGGATCTGCGGATCAGCATTCTGCCGACGCTGTCGGACGGGACGGTGCTGACGGTCGAAAAAATTACTGCTCCATACAAGTAGCAGCAATGATGGCTGATGCCAGCAAAGACAACGTCGAGCCGTCGTTCTCGGTCTGGCGGCATCGCTGCTTCCGGCCTCCTCGATAGCTTCGCACCGGCTGCTGATCACTGGAGCCGCTCTGGCTACAGGCGATGCCGGGGCGCTGGTGCGGACTCGAGTGGAAGCGACACGAAGGCACTGCAGGAGCCGTTCGTTCGACCGTCCATGCCGTCGACGGAGTGGTGAACGCCCGGCGATCTGTGTTTCTGATTGGAAGCTTGCGCTTTGCTGAAAAACATGCCGATCCTCCCCCGCCGGCGCCCTCCGCAGTGGGGTTCGGCGAGCCTTCCGAGGGGAGAATCCTGTGACGAGCCGTGCGCCCCGGATGCTCATCTACAGCCACGATTCCGTCGGCCTCGGCCATCTGCGCCGTTGCCGGGCCATCGCGCAGTCGCTGGTCGGCTATCGCGACGACCTGTCGGTGCTGATCGTCTCCGGATCGCCGCTCGTCGGATCCTTCAGCTTCTCCGGCAACGTCGACTTCATCCGCGTGCCCGGCGTCGTCAAGATCGCCAACGAGCACTATCAGCCGCACAGCCCCGGCATGACGATCGAGGACCTGATGAAGATCCGCTCGGCGATCATCGCGGAGACGGCGAAGGTGTTCGAGCCCGATATCTTCCTGGTCGACAAGGAGCCCCTCGGCCTGCGCGGCGAGGTTGAAGCGACTTTGCGCCTCCTGAAGCACATGGGCAGGGTCCTCGTCCTTGGGCTCCGCGATGTCATGGACGAGCCGGCCCGGCTGGCGGAGGAATGGCAGCGGAAGCGCGCCTTGCCGGCCCTCGAGAACCTCTACGACCACATCTGGGTCTACGGGCTGCCGGCGATCTGCGATCCGCTGGAAGGGATCGACGTCTCGGCCTCGGTGCGCGCGAAGACCCGCTTCACCGGATACCTTCGGCGCGGCAAGACGCCGTCGGGCTTCATGACGCCGCCTCATTACATCGAGGAGCCGTATTTCCTCGTCACGACGGGAGGCGGTGCGGACGGCGCCATGCTGGTCGACTGGGTGCTCAGGGCCTATGAATTCGATCCGAGCCTGGACATGCCGGCCAAGATCGTGCTCGGCCCGTTCATGGGAACCAGCCAGCAGACCGGCTTCATGGAGCGCGTCGCCCGTCTCAAGCACGTCGAGGCGATCACCTTCGACGCCAATATGGAGCTGCTCATCCAGCGCGCCACCGCGGTGATCGCGATGGGCGGCTACAACACCTTTTGCGAGATTCTTTCCTTCGACAAGCGGGCCTTGATCGTGCCGCGGACCATCCCGCGCGCCGAGCAATTTATCCGCGCCAGGCAGGCGGCGGATTTGGGGCTGGTGTCGCTGCTGCTGCCGGACGAGACCACCGATCCCCGCCAGATGGGACTGGCGATGCGGGCGCTGCCGGAGCGGCGGCGGCCTTCCAAGGTGCATATTCCCGGGCTGCTCGACGGCCTCTCGGTGATCAACGGCCTGGTCGACCAATATCTCGGGTCTCAGCCCCGGCCGGTCTCGCGGCCCGATCACCTCTCCATCGCGGCCGAGTAGCCGATCCACATTCGACAGCGAGGTTTCCGGCGTGAGCCGATTGGACTTCATGATCAGCCGGTTGACGGCACAACGGACGCTTCTGGAGGAAGCCGCACGGCAGGTCGCCGGCGTGCCGGGCTGCATTTTCGAGCTCGGCCTCGGCAGCGGCCGGACCTACGACCATCTGCGGCAGCTCTTCCCCGAGCGCGAGATCTTTGCCTTCGACCGGGCGATCTCGGCGCATCCCAAATGCATTCCCGACGGCGACCACCTGATCCTCGGCGAAATCCGCGAGACGCTCAAATTCTGCGGCCCGCGTATCCCCGGCAAGCCCGCCTTCATCCATGTCGACCTCGGCTCTGGCGATCCGACGCAGGACCTGATCACGCGGTCCTGGCTGTCGCCGCTCGTCGCCGAATGGACGGCTCCCGGGACAATCGTCCTGACCGATCGGCCGCTGGATGGCTCCTATAGAGAAATGCCGCGGCCGCCGGGCTGCCCCAAATCCGGCCATTCCCTGCTGCAGGCGGTCTGAGCCGGGCAGCGCTCGCGGCTCACGACGATGCGGATCGCCTTTTACGCGCCTCTCAAGCCGCCCGATCACCCGGTCGCCTCGGGCGACCGCGCGATGGCGCGGGCGTTGATCTCCGCGCTTGAGCTGGCAGGCCACGACGTCAGGATCGTCTCCCGGTTCAGGAGTTTCGACCATGGCGATGCCGAACGGCAGGCCCGCATCTGCGCCGTGGGTGCAAACCTCGCGGCGCGGCTGCGGCGCCGGCTGGCGCGAATCGGCTGGCGCCCCGACATCTGGTTCACCTACCACCTCTATCACAAAGCGCCGGACTGGCTCGGGCCGCCGATCGCCGGCCAACTCGCCATTCCCTATGTCGTTGCCGAGGCATCCTTCGCGCCCAAGCAGGCCGGCGGGATTTGGGAGCTCGGCCACCGCGCCGTCGCCGATGCGCTCGCCAGCGCCGCAATGATATTCCAACCGAATCCGGCGGACGCGGAATGCGTCCTGCCGCTTCTATCGTCTCCGGATCGGCTGGTTCTGCTCAAACCCTTCCTAAAGACCGCACCCTTCCGCGCTCCCGAGCGGACGGCCAGCCGAGCCGCTATCGGCCGGCGCTACGAAATTCCCGCCGGCGATCCCTTGCTGCTCACTGTGGCGATGATGCGCAACGACCAGAAGCTCCTGTCGTATCGCTGCCTGGCCGCCGCCCTGGCGGAGATCACCGACCTCTCGTGGCGCCTGATCCTCGCCGGGACCGGCGCCGCCGAGGCGGAAGTGCGCGCGCTCTTCGCGCCTTTCGGGGATCGGATCCGCTGGGTCGGCACGCTGGACAGGGACACGCTCCGGCAGGCTTACCGGGCGTCCGACCTCTATGTCTGGCCTGCCATTAAGGAGGCCTATGGCATGGCCTTCGTGGAGGCGCAGGCTGCCGGCCTAGCAGTTGTCGCGGGCAGCAGCCCCGGCGTTGCGGGCATCGTTGAGGACGGCGACACCGGCCGGCTTGTCGAGGCTGGCGACGCGACCGCTTTCGCCGCGGCGATCCGCTCGCTGCTCGCCGATCCGTCTGAACGGGAAAAGATGGGCCTCGCGGCGATGCACCGCGCCGCCCGCGACCACGACATCACGGGCGCCTCCAGTCTCCTCGACAGGCATGTCCGCGAGCTCGCCGGCGCCCGATGATCCCGCTTCTCGTCATCCGCCACGCCCCGACCGACTGGAATATTGAGGGCCGGATCCAGGGCCGCGCCGACACGCCGCTGGGCGCTGCCGGGCGCGACCGGGCACGCACCGGGCGGTTGCCGCGCGCGTGCGACGGCGCGCTCTGCCTTTCGAGCCCTTTGACCCGGGCTTTGGAGACCGCGCGCCTCCTTGGCCTCGAGCCGCATCCGGAGCCGCGCCTCATCGAAATGCACTGGGGCGAATGGGAAGGCCGACGCCTGGCGGAGCTGCGCTCCGAGCTCGGCGCAGCCATGGCCGCGAACGAAGCGCGCGGCCTCGATTTCCGCCCGCCCGGCGGCGAGAGCCCGCGCGACGTGCAGGACCGCCTGAAACCGCTCCTCGCCGACCTGTCGGCCCCGACAATTTTCGTGACTCACAAGGGGGTCCTGCGTGCTCTCTATGCGCTGGCGAGCGGTTGGCAGATGAAAGGCAAGTCCCCGCACAAGCTCGTCGACGGCTGCGCCCATGCCTTTCAGGTTGCGCCCGACGGAACACCGGCTGTTGAGAGCTTGAACATTCCACTCGAGCCGGCGCCATGAGGCGCCGGGTTCTCTTTTATGTGCAGCATCTGCTCGGCGTCGGCCATTTGAAGCGCGCCGAGGTCCTCGCCCGAGCGATGCAGGAGGCCGGCCTGGAGGTGACGGTGGCGCTCGGCGGCAGGCCGCTCGCGGAAGCGGGCTTCGGTGATGTGCGGGCCGTCCAGCTGCCCCCCGCAACGATCGCCAACGAGAATTTTTCTGCGCTTCTCGACGGCGATGGTCGCCCGATTGACGAAAAATGGAAGGCGGGACGACGTGCCGCCCTGACGGACCTCCATCGCCGGATAAACCCCGACGTGCTGCTCCTGGAACTCTTTCCGTTCGGCCGGCGGCAGTTCCGCTTTGAATTGCTGCCGCTTCTGGAGCATGTGCGCCGGGGCGCCCGACCCGCCCGCGTCGCCTGCTCGGTACGTGACATCCTGGTGGCGTCGAAAAAGCCCGGCCAGGACAGCGCGACGGCTGAACTGGTGCGCCGTCATTTCGATGCCGTCCTCGTGCACGGCGATCCGGCACTTATCCCCTTTGAAGCCACTTTCACGGAGGCGGCGCGGATAGCCGATCTGATCCGCTACACCGGATACGTCGCCGCCCCTCTCACGCCTGCGGAACCGGCGGTCGGCTCCGGCGAGGTGCTGGTTTCCGCCGGCGGCGGGGCGGTCGGCTCGCCAATTCTCTTTGCCGCGTTGGCGGCGCGACCGTTTACGCCGTTCGCCGACCGTACTTGGCGGCTCCTCGCCGGCCCGAATTGTCCCGCCGATGTTTTTGCACGTATCGCCGCGATGGCTGACCATCGAACTATCGTGGAGCGCTTTCGCGACGATTTCGCAGCGCGCCTGCGCGTGGCGGCGCTATCGATCTCGCAGGCCGGATATAACACGACGATGGACGTCCTAAGCGCCGGCGTGCCCGCCGTGGTCGTCCCCTACGAGGCGAAGGGCGAGACGGAGCAGCGGCTCCGCGCTGGGATCCTGGCCGAACGCGGCCTGCTGAGCGCCGTCCCCGCAGCCGAGCTTACGCGCAAGCGCCTTGCCGGAGCGATCGCGGATGCGCTTGCCCGGCCGAGGCTCACGCCGAAAATCATAGACTTCTCCGGCGCGGCCAAGACAGCAGAATTGGTGGGAGAACTCGCCGAGCGGCGCAGGGGCTGATATCACGGGCGCGAACTCGCCGCACGCAAACGGTTGCAAGCCGCGAAAATCCGTGGCCCCATAGCGCGGCGATCCTGCCGTTTGGTGCTCTCATCGACGACCTCCTCACAGTCCGAGATCTCTCGGTCGAATTCCGCACCATGGCCGGCCGCGTGCAGGCGGTGAACGGCTTGTCGCTGCGCGTGCGGCCGGGCAGCACGGTGGCGCTCGTCGGCGAATCCGGCTCCGGCAAATCCGTCACGGCGCAGGCGATCCTCGGGATCCTGCCGCGCACGGCCTGGATCACCCAGGGGGAGATCCTGTTCAACGACCCGGAAGCCGGCGTCCGCGATTTGGCAAAACTGTCGCGCAAGTCGAGGGAGTTCACCGCCATCCGCGGCAATCGGATCGGCATGATCTTTCAGGAGCCGATGACATCGTTCTCGCCGCTTCACACGATCGGCAGCCAGATCGGCGAGGCCCTGGAGATCCACCGTTCCGTTACGTCAAGCGAGAAGCGCGAGGCGACCGTCGAGATGCTCCGGCGGGTCGAGTTCCCCGACCCGGCCAAGGCGATCGATTCCTATCCATTCGAGCTCTCGGGCGGGCTCCGCCAGCGGGCAATGATCGCCATGGCGCTGATCTGCCGGCCCGCCCTCCTTATCGCCGACGAGCCGACGACGGCGCTTGACGTCACCGTGCAGGCGCAGATCCTCAAGCTGATCCGCGACCTGCAGGCGGAGCTCGGCATGGCCGTCCTCCTGATTACCCACGATCTCGGCGTGGTCGCCAATATGGCCGAGGAAGTCGTCGTCGCCCATCACGGGCGCGTGGTGGAATCCGGCACGCTGCGCGAGCTCTTCATGCGGCCGAGCCACCCATATCTGAAGGCGCTCCTCAAGGCGGTGCCGCATTTTGAGATGAAGCCGGGCGAGCGGCTGAAGCCGATCCGCGAGATTAAGATGCCGGCAGGCGCCTTCACCTCGCAGGCGCAGGCGAGCCAGGGCGGCGGCACGCTCATCGAAGTCCGCCACCTCACCAAGCGCTTCGGCCAGCGGAGCGCGCTACGGTGGCTGTCCAGAGCACCGGAAGCGACGCTGATCGCCGCCAACGACGTCAGCTTTAGCGTAGAGCGCGGCGAGTGCCTTGGCCTGGTCGGCGAATCCGGCTCCGGCAAGACGACGGTGAGCAAGGCCATCATGGGCGCCGTGCAGCCGGAGGAGGGCGAGATCATCTTTCACGACCGGGGGGCTCGGTCGACCTCCTGAAACTCGACCGCCGGGAGATGGAGCCGATCCGGCGCAAAATCCAATATATCTTCCAGGATCCCTATTCCTCCCTCAATCCGCGCATGACGGTCGGTGCGATCCTCGCAGAGCCCTTCGCCATCCACGGCATCGGCACGGATGCGACGCGGCGGGCGGCGGCAGTGCGGCTCCTGGAAATCGTCGGACTCTCCTCACACCACCTCAACCGTTATCCCCACAGCTTTTCCGGCGGCCAGCGGCAGCGGATCGGCATCGCCCGCGCGCTGGCGCTGCAGCCGGACCTCATCATCTGCGATGAGCCTGTGTCGGCGCTCGACGTCTCCATCCAGGCGCAGATCCTCAACCTTTTGAAGGATCTTCAGAAGGAGATCGGCCTTACCTATCTGTTCATTTCCCACAATCTCGCGGTCATCAACTACATCGCCGACCGGATCGCCGTGATGTGCGCCGGGCGGCTGGTCGAGCTGGCGCCGCGCCGCGCTTTGTTCGACAACCCACTCCATCCCTATACCCGCGCACTGATGTCGGCGGTTCCCTATCCTGACCCTGACCAGCCGCTCGATTTCCATGCTATCGGCGCCGGAAGGCAGTCCGTGCCCGCAGAATGGCCGGAGCCGTTTGCGCCGAGAGACGGGATGGAGCCTCAAATGCTGGAGGTCGGCGGCGGCCATTTCGTCCGAGCATTCTCGCTCCCTATGGAAGCGGCGCGGCCGGTCATCGCGTTCCCCGCCAGGGGATGAGCTTCGACGATTTAGCGGTAGCGCTCCGTCTTTGAGACCTCGGGCAGGGCACGCCCGGCACGGCCCGCCAGTCCGCTTGCTGGACAGCCGCCGAGACCCCAGTCTAAATGCCGCGCAACCCGTGCCGCTTCATGTTGCGGCCGAGCAGAGTTTTCGATGGCCAGCGTCAACGACATCCGCACCGCGTTCATCGACTATTTCGCGCGCGAGGGGCACGAGGCGGTGCCGTCGAGCCCGCTCGTGCCGCGCAACGACCCGACGCTCATGTTCACCAATGCCGGCATGGTCCAGTTCAAGGACATCTTTACCGGCAAGGCCAAAGCGCCGTTCCCGCGCGCCGTCACCGCCCAGAAATGCGTGCGCGCCGGCGGCAAGCACAACGACCTCGATAATGTCGGCTATACCGCGCGGCACCACACGTTTTTCGAGATGCTCGGCAATTTCTCCTTCGGAGACTACTTCAAGGCGCGGGCGATCGAGCTTGCCTGGAACCTGATCACTAAGGAATTCGCGCTGCCGGCGGACCGGCTGATGGTGACCGTCTATATCGACGACGACGAGGCGCTCGGGCTGTGGAAGAAGATCGCCGGGCTGCCTGATTCCAAGATCGTCCGCATAGCGGGTTCCGACAATTTCTGGGCGATGGGCGATACCGGCCCGTGCGGCCCGTGCTCGGAAATCTTCTACGACCACGGCGAGGGCATCCCCGGTGGGCCGCCCGGCTCGCCGGATGCCGACGGCGACCGCTTCATCGAGATCTGGAACCTCGTTTTCATGCAATACGAGCAGCTGCCGGCCGAGCGGCTGCTGCTGCCAAAACCGTCCATCGATACCGGCATGGGCCTGGAGCGCATGGCCGCTGTCCTGCAGGGCGTGCACGACAATTACGACATCGACCTGTTCCGCACCCTGATCGCGGCTATCCACGACCATGTCGGGGCGCCGTCCAACGCGTCGAACCAGGCGAGCCCGCGGGTGATCGCCGATCATCTGCGGGCCACCTCATTCCTGATCGCCGACGGCGTGCTGCCGTCGAATGAGGGCCGCGGTTACGTGCTCCGGCGGATCATGCGCCGCGCCATGCGCCACGCCAATCTCCTCGGCGCCAACGAGCCGGGGATCTACAAGCTGGTCTCCCTCCTGGTCCGCGAGATGGGCCAGGCCTATCCGGAGCTGCATCGCGCCGAAGCGTTGATTGCCGAAACGATCCGGCTGGAGGAAGCGCGCTTCCAGAAGACGCTGGCCCGCGGCCTGCTGCTCCTCGACGAGGCGAGCGGGGCGCTTCATGACGGCGACATCCTCGACGGCGAGATCGCCTTTAAGCTCTATGACACCTACGGTTTTCCGCTTGATCTCACCCAGGACGCCCTGAAGGCGCGCAATATCGGCGTCGACCTCGCCAGCTTCACCGAGTCGATGGAGCGCCAGCGCGCCGAGGCGCGCGCCAGCTGGGCGGGGTCCGGCGACGCGGCGACCGAAAGTGTCTGGCTGACGCTCCGCGACCGGCTCGGGGCAACGGAATTCTTGGGCTACGACACCGAAACCGCGGAGGGCGCGGTGCTCGCTTTGGTTAATGACGGCGTCGAGGTACCGGGGTTAGGGGAAGGGAAGAGCGGCGCGATCGTGGTCAACCAGACGCCGTTCTACGGCGAGGCGGGCGGCCAGGTCGGCGACACCGGGATGATCGAGTCCGAAGTCGGGCGCGCGCTTCCGCGTCGAAAATACCGAGCGAAAGGCCGATGGCCTCTTCGCCCATTCCGGCACGGTCGAGGCGGGCAGTTTCGCGCCCGGCCAGGCGGTCCGGCTCGTCGTCGATGGCGATCGCCGCTCGGCGATCCGCAAGAACCACTCGGCAACGCACCTCCTGCACGAGGCTCTCCGGCAAAAGCTCGGAGCACATGTCGCGCAGAAGGGCTCGCTCGTGGCGCCGGAGCGGCTCCGTTTTGATTTTTCGCACCCCAAGCCGGTCGGCGAGGACGAGCTTTCCGCCGTGGAAGAAACGGCAAACGCGATCGTCCTGCAGGATGCGCCGGTCGAGACGCGGCTGATGGACCGCGACAGCGCCATTGCGACAGGCGCGATGGCGCTGTTCGGCGAGAAATACGGCGACGAGGTGCGCGTCGTCTCGATGGGAACGGCGATCGAGGGCGAGAAGGCGGGCAAAACCTATTCGGTCGAGCTTTGCGGCGGCACGCATGTCGGCCGCACCGGCGAGATCGGCTTGATCGCGGTCGTCTCCGAGGGTGCGGTTGCCGCCGGCGTCCGGCGCCTTGAGGCGCTGACCGGCGCCACGGCAAGGCGACATCTCCTGGAGCAGGACCGCCGCATCCGTGACATTGCCGCCAAATTGCGGGTACGGCCGGAGGAAACCGTCTCCCGCATCGACGCGCTGGTGGAGGAGCGGCGCCGTTTAGAGCGCGAGCTCGCCGACACCAAGAAGAAGCTCGCCATGGGAGGCGCGGGGGGTGGCGAGCCCGCGGTAAAGCAGTTCGGCGCCATCAATGTCATGGCGCGTGCGGTGGAAGGCGTCGCGCCGAAGGACCTGCGCGGCCTTGTCGACCAGGGCAAGCGCCAGGTCGGCTCCGGCGTCGTGGCGATCATCGGAGTGACCGACGGCAAGGCCGGGCTGGTGGTCGGCGTCACCGACGACCTGACCGACCGGATCAGCGCCGTCGACTTGGCCCGGCTCGGCTCCGAGGCGCTCGGCGGCAAGGGCGGCGGGGGCCGCCCGGACCTTGCCCAGGCTGGCGGGCCCGACGGCGCCAAGGCGGACGCGGCGCTGAAGGCGATCGAGCAGGCGGTCGCAGCCGCCGCCTGAGCGCTATTTCGCGCGAAAACCGCCATCGACGAGCAGCGTCACGCCGTTCACCATCGCGGAGCGGTCGCTGAGCAGATAGAGGATGACGTTGGCGACGTCTTCCGGCTCGGCGAAGCGGCCGATCGGGATGCGGCTCAGCATGCCGTCGGCCTTTGCCGGATCGCTCCATGCCTTCACCGCCATGGGCGTCATCGTCACCGTCGGGTTGATGCAATTGACGCGGATGCCGTGCGGGCCGAGCTCGACCGCCATCACCTTGGTCATCGCATCGAGCGCGCCCTTGGAGGCGCAATAGGCCGTGTGGTCGGGCACGCCGTGATGCGAGGCGAGGCTCGACACATTGACGATGGCGCCCTTGTGGCCGCGGCGGATCATGTCGCGCGCGCATTCCTGCGCCACGATCATCGGCGCACGGGCATTGACCGCCATCAGGAGATCGAAAGTCTCGTCGGAGGTGTCGAGGAAGGATTCGAGCTGCGTCGTCCCGGCATTGTTGACCAGAAGGTCGATCGGCTGGGCGGCCCGTGCCGCCCGGCGGGTCGCGACGGGATCGGCAAGGTCGCAGACCATGGTCTCGCAGCCTGTCTCCGCCTTTAGGCTCTCCAGGTCGCTCTCGCTGCGCGTCAGCGCCACGACCTTGGCACCCTCCTCGCTCAGGAGCTTTACGGTGGCCCGGCCGATCCCCTTGCCGGCGCCGGTGACCAGGACCCGCTGCCCCGCCAATTCCATTCCAAATCCCCTGTCCGTAGCGAAGCTTCGCGATCCGACGCGAGCGGGCGCATCCTATGAAAAGGTTAGAGAGGCCTCAACGGGCCGTCGCGGCAGCGGCGCAGGTCTACGGAAGTCAGTCGCCGAGCGGTCAGATGCTGCCGGGGACCGATGCGGCCGGCTCGGTCTGGTCGCAATCGGCGGCGAGCGCGTCGGCCGCGACGCCCCGCCTCAAACCCGCTGCATCCCACATGGCGACAATGCGTCCGTCAGCAGCGAGCGCAAGCGCCAGTGCGCCGTCGGGAAGCACCGCTTCCGCCGGGAGCTCCTGGATCGCCAGGCGAAGGCCACGCGGTCCCGCCTGCACGGCCAGCGCAACGATGCGCACCGGCGCCGTTGCGGCGATCGCTTCCCCCGACCTCTCGGTCAGGAGCAGCCGCGCCGCGCAGGCCGCGTCGTCCAGCTTGGCGGGCTGCAGCAGCGCGTCGGTCGCTCCGGCGACCAGCATCGGCTCGCCGCGCGGCACTCCATAGAGGCTCGGGGCGACAAAGGAACCCGCCAAACCGACGGCCAGGGCCGCTATTGCAGATCCGGCCAGAACGCGAATCATCGACTGTCTCCGCAAGAGTAAGGAGGAATCCTAGTGCGGAAATAACGGCGACGGTAAGGCGGCGGTTGCAGCCTCAGGCCATCGCCTTCCTGAGGTTCTCGTCGACCTTGTCGAGGAATCCCGTGGTCGACAGCCACGGCTGGTCCGGGCCGACCAGGAGCGCGAGGTCCTTGGTCATGTGGCCAGCCTCGATGGTGGCGACGGTTACCTCCTCCAGGGTGTCGGCGAAACGCTTCAGCTCGGCATTGTCGTCGAGCTTGGCGCGATGCGCCAGGCCGCGCGTCCAGGCGAATATCGAGGCGGCGGAATTCGTCGACGTCTCCTTGCCTTGCTGGTGGAGCCGATAATGTCGCGTGACCGTGCCGTGCGCCGCCTCCGCCTCGACCGTCCGCCCGTCCGGCGTCATCAGCACCGAGGTCATCAAGCCGAGCGAGCCGAACCCCTGCGCCACGGTGTCGGATTGCACGTCGCCGTCGTAGTTCTTGCAGGCCCAGACATACCCGCCGGACCATTTCAGCGCCGAGGCCACCATGTCGTCGATGAGGCGGTGCTCGTAGGTGAGCTTGCGCTTGTCGAATTCCCCCTTGAACTCGGTGTCGAAGATCTCCTGAAAGATCTCCATGAACCGGCCATCATAAACTTTCAGGATCGTATTCTTGGTCGACAGGTAGACGGGATAATTGCGGGTTAGCCCATAGTTGAACGTCGCCCGAGCGAAGTCGCGGATCGAGTCGTCGAGGTTGTACATCGCCATGGCGACGCCCGCGCCGGGATAGCTGAACACTTCGTGCTCGATCTTGGTGCCGTCCTCGCCGACGAAGCTGATGGTCAGCTTGCCCTTGCCGGGCACCTGGAAATCCGTGGCGCGGTACTGGTCGCCGTAGGCGTGGCGGCCGATGATGATGGGCTTCGTCCAGCCGGGCACCAGCCGCGGCACGTTGCGGCAGATGATCGGCTCGCGGAAGATGACGCCGCCCAAGATGTTGCGGATCGTGCCGTTCGGCGACTTCCACATCTTCTTAAGGCCGAATTCCTTCACGCGGCCTTCGTCAGGGGTGATCGTGGCGCATTTGACGCCGACGCCGTGCTTCCTGATGGCTTCCGCCGCATCGACCGTCACCTGGTCGTTGGTGGCGTCGCGATGCTCCACGCCGAGGTCGTAATAGAGGAGCTCGACGTCGAGATAGGGGTGGATCAGCTTCTGCTTGATGAAATCCCAGATGATGCGGGTCATCTCGTCGCCGTCGAGCTCGACGACCGGATTGGCCACCTTGATTTTTTGCATCGAAAAGCCCTTGCCGAGCGCGCGCCGGCGCCGCGCGCGAGGGGAAGCCGGGAAGTGGCGCCCCTATAGCGCAGGCGTTCCCGAGCGCCAAATCGCACCTGCTGCACTGGCTGAATTAGGAGCGTGGCGCTAGGCCGATCGGGCCTTCCTAGCTCTGCGTTTCACGGCGCCGGGCTTGTCCTTCGGCGGCATCGTTGCGACATAGGCCCGAGCCAGCGCCAGCCAGGCTTGAAGCTCCTCGTCCCGGCTGAATCCCTCGGGCGCCACGAAGACAAAACCCTCGGCGATCCGCCCGCGCATCTCCATCGGCCGGCTGTGCGGCCGTGCGAGAGCGGAAGCATGCGCCTCTTTGCCGACGCGGACCAAAAGCTCGATCTTATGCGACCCGGCCAGCATGTTGCCGCCGAGCATGAAGCAGGTGCCGCCGAACATCCTTTGCTCGGTCACCGGCTCGCTTGCGAGCGCCACACGAAGACGATCGGCTACGAAATCCTGAGCCATGGACCCCCCGTCGGCAGCGTAGGGCCGCAGTATACACGCGCGCGGCTAACCGCGCTGCGCTTCCGTTCTGGGTGGCGAGCGCCAGCGCGAGCGGTTAGGAGAACCGCATGCCCGCAGACAATGCCGCCATTCTTCCGGACAGGGCTCCCGCCATTGTCCTCGTCGAGCCGCAGCTCGGCGAGAACATCGGCGCGGCGGCGCGCGCCATGGCGAATTTCGGGCTCTCCGATCTCCGGCTGGTGGCGCCGCGCGACG
Organism: uncultured Alphaproteobacteria bacterium; assembly: GCA_963846475.1. Classification (GTDB taxonomy): domain Bacteria; phylum Pseudomonadota; class Alphaproteobacteria; order Rhizobiales; family Afifellaceae; genus DASWJZ01. The sequence goes on from CAWJVZ010000004.1 coordinate 4,163,025, forward strand.
GCTGGCCGAGCGACAAGGCACGAGCCGCCGCGAGCCGCGCCGACCACGTCATCGATGCCGCCAAGACTCTATGGGCGCTGCGAGGATGCCGTCGCAGACCTCAATTTCGTCTATGCCACGACCGCGCGCATTCGCGACCTGCCGAAGCCCGTGGTCGGGCCGCGCGAGGCGATCGGCGCGCTACGCGAGCGGATCGGTGCGGGGCAGGCGGCCGGCATCCTGTTCGGCCGCGAGCGCTGGGGCCTCACCAACGAGGAGATCGCCGTGGCCGACGCAATCGTCACCTTTCCGGTGAACCCCGCCTTCGCCTCGCTCAACATCGCGCAGGCGGTGCTCCTGATGAGCTATGAATGGATGTCGGCGGGCCTAGCCGGCGCCCTTCCCACCCGCTCGGCAGTGCCGGAGACAGATTTTACCCCGGCCCCAAAGGCGCAGCTCTTCGGGCTGATCGAGCATCTGGAGAGCGCGCTCGATCCGACCGGCTATTTCCGTACCCCCGACAAGAAGCCGACCATGATGCACAACATCCGCGCCGTGCTGCAGCGGGCCGGCTTCACCGTCCCGGAGATCCATGTTCTGCGCGGCGTCATCGCGGCCCTGGAGCGGCGCCACGAGAAGCAGCGTGGCGAGGCCACCGGTGGCTGAGGCCGGTCCGGTCCTCGTCTTCGATTCCGGCATCGGCGGGCTGTCCGTCCTGAAGGCGATCCGCGAAAGGTTGCCGGAGAATCGCTTCGTCTATGTCGCCGACGACGCCGCCTTTCCCTACGGCGATTGGGAAGAGCCTGCGCTCCGCGACCACATCGTCGCGCTGATGGGCGAGCTGATCGCCGAGCACCGCCCGGCGGCGGTAGTGATCGCCTGCTACACGGCCTCGACGCTCGTGCTGCCGCCGCTTCGCGAGCGCTTCGACGTGCCGTTCGTCGGCACGGTTCCGGCAATCAAGCCGGCGGCGGAGCGGACCAAGAGCGGCGTCGTGGCGGTGCTCTCCACGCCCGGCACCATGAAGCGCGACTACACGCGCGATCTCATCCGCTCCTTCGCCCGCGACTGCCACGTTCGCCTCGTCGGCGCCCCGGACCTCGCCGGCCTCGCCGAGGCACGCATGCGCGGTGGCGCGGCCGAGCGCGACGCGGTGCTTGGCCAGATCGCCCCGTGCTTCCTGGAGATCGACGGCCGGCGGAGCGACATCGTCGTGCTCGCCTGCACGCATTACCCCTTCCTCGTCGACGTGATGGCGGAGCTGGCGCCCTGGCCGGTCACCTGGCTCGACCCGGCCCCCGCCATCGCCCGGCGGCTGATGACGATCCTGGAGGGGAGGGCGGTCGAGCAGGGCGGCGGCAGCTTCGCCACTTTCACCAGTGGGCGCGAGCCGCCCGAAGCGCTGTCCCGGCTCCTTGAGGCGCACGGCTTGGCGTCTCGCGCCGCAGTGCCTGGCGAAATTTGACATCGCCGGGTGGAACCCTTAAGTGAGCCGGGCGTCGCGCCTTGAGCGCCGCGCAATACGCACCCGTGGGGTCTTCCGCAACAATCCGGAATTTTGGCGTGCTCCGCCAAGCCCCTGTCGGCCTGAGGCGATCGCCGACGGCAGAGGATGGGCGCGTTTCGTCACCACGAAACGGTAAGGACAGACATGAGCAAAAGGAATTCAGCGAAATACAAGCTCGACCGCCGCATGGGCCAGAACATCTGGGGCCGCCCGAAGAGCCCGGTCAACAAGCGCGAATACGGCCCCGGCCAGCACGGCCAGCGCCGCAAGACAAAGCTTTCCGACTTCGGCACGCAGCTGAAGGCGAAGCAGAAGCTGAAGGGCTATTACGCCAACATCTCGGAAAAGCAGTTCCGCAGGATCTACGACGAGGCAGCGCGCATGAAGGGCGACACCTCGGAGAACCTGATCGGCCTGCTGGAATCGCGCATCGACGCTATCATCTACCGCGCCAAGTTCGTGCCGACCCCCTTCGCCGCGCGCCAGTTCGTCAGCCACGGTCATGTCCGGGTGAACGGTAAGAAGGTCAACATCCCGAGCTATCGCTGCAAGGTCGGCGACACGATCGAGGTGCGCGACCGCTCCAAGCAGCTCGCTTTGGTGCTGGAGGCCGTCGACCTCGCCGAGCGCGACGTGCCGGACTACATCGAGGCGGATCACACCAAGATGGCGGCGCGTTATGTGCGCCAGCCGGCTTTCGCCGACGTGCCCTATCCGGTGGTCATGGAGCCGAACCAGGTCGTCGAATTCTATTCGCGCTGATTCCAACTCTTTGTTGCGCAATTGCGAGCACCCGCCCTATGTGGCGGGTGTTTTCGTTTGGCGGGCTGGCTGAAGCAATGATCACGCGCCGGCATTTCCTCACCTTTGTTGGCGCCGCCGCGACGCTCGCGTCGGGGCTCGGCGGCTATGCGGTCGCGCTGGAGCCCCGGTTCCGCCTGGTCGTTAAGGAATGGGATCTCGCCACGCCGAAATGGCCGCATGCCGAGCCGCTCCGGATCGTCGTGCTGACGGACATTCATGCCGTCGAACCGTGGATGCCGGCGAGCCGCATTCGGGCAATCGTCGCGGAGGCGAACGGCCTGCGCGGTGATATCATCGTGCTCCTCGGCGACTATGTTTCAGGTATCGGCGAGCGCCTCCGGATGGGACGCGTGACAGCCGCTGAATGGGGCCCGCCGCTGGCCGACCTCTTCGCGCCGCTCGGCGTGCATGCCATCTTGGGCAACCACGACTGGTGGTCCGACGTGGAGGTGGTCAAGGAGGCGCTGACGCGCGCCGGCATTCCGATCTACCAGAACCGCGCCGTCCGCCTCGGCGGAGCCGCGCCATTCTGGCTCGCCGGAGCCGACAGCATGTTCGCGCGTCCGCAAGGGCACGGGCGGTTCAGGCGCGCGGACGATCTGCCCGGCACGCTCGCGCGGATCACCGACGAGGCGCCAGCCGTCCTGCTCGCCCATGAGCCGGACCTGTTCGTCGACGTTCCCGACCGCTTCGCCGTCACCTTGTGCGGCCACACGCACGGAGGGCAGGTCAATCTTCCCTTCATCGGCAGGCCGGTCGTGCCCTCCGCCTACGGGCAGCGTTTCGCCTACGGCCACATCGTCGAGAACGGCCGGGACCTCATTGTTTCCGCCGGTCTCGGCTGCTCTATCGTGCCGGTTCGATTCGGCGTGCCGCCGGAGATTACTGTCGTGACGTTGCGGCGGAGCGTCGCCAGTGCTTGAGGAGCATACGGTCACAACCGAAGAGACGGGCGCCGGCGCAGACGCGCTGGGCGATTGCCATCCGCTCTTTGCAGACGCGCCGCGCTCGGTCGAGTTCGGCAAGCTCCGCAAGCGGCTGATCCGCGAAATCCGCGAGACGCTTCAGACATATTCAATGGTGACACCCGGCGCACTCTGGCTGGTCTGCCTGTCCGGCGGCAAGGATTCTTATACGCTGCTGGCGCTCCTCCTTGACCTCAAATGGCGCGGCCTGCTGCCCGTCGATTTGCTGGCCTGCAATCTCGACCAGGCGCAGCCGGGCTTCCCGACAGAAATCCTGCCGGACTTCTTGCGCCGCCATGCCATTCCGCACCGGATCGAGCGCCGCGACACCTATTCTGTCGTGACCCGCGTCGTTCCGGAGGGGAAGACCTACTGCTCGCTCTGCTCGCGGCTGCGGCGAGGGCACCTCTACCGAATCGCGCGCGAGGAGGGCTGCGGGGCGGTCGTGCTCGGCCACCATCGCGAGGACGTGCTCGAGACGTTTTTTATGAACCTCCTGCACGGCGCGCGGCTTGCCGCCATGCCGCCAAAGCTCCTCAACGAGGAGGGCGATCTCCTGGTGCTGCGGCCGCTGGCCGGCTCGGCCGAGGCGGACATCGTCAAATTCGCGGCGGCGCTTAAGTTCCCGATCATCCCCTGCGATCTTTGCGGCTCGCAGGAGGGGCTGGAGCGGGCGCGGATCAAGGCGATGCTTGAGGATTGGGAGCGGGCGCGGCCCGGCACCAAGCAAAACATGCTGAGGGCGCTCGCCAACAGCCGGCCGTCGCATCTCCTCGACCCGGCGCTGTTCGATTTTTCAGCGCTGGCGCCGACCGAAGCTGCGGCCGGATCACACCGACCAGACGGAACCGGCTAGCGCCTCACCCCTTGCCCGGCTCGACCGGCAAGCCTGCTTCCACCCAGTCCTTGAAGCCGCCGAGATTGAACACCTTTTCGTAGCCGAGATCCTTGAGCGTCTTGCCGGCCAGCGCCGCGCGGCTGCCGCCGCCGCAATGCAGAACCACCGCTTTCCCCTCCAAGAGGCGGCGTTCCGGCGTGGCGGCTTCAGAGTCGGCCTTGAACTCGATCATCCCGCGCGGGATGTTGAGCGAGCCGGGAATCCGGCCGGTCGCCGCAACCTCGCTCGGCTCGCGCACATCGACGACGACCGCCTCGCCGCGGTCCAGCATCGCCTTGACCTCGGCCGGCGCGATCCGCGGCACCGCCTGGTTCGCTTCGGCGATCAGCCCCTTGAGCGAGACTGGCACGGGCGGCTAGGCCGCCGCGGCCGCGACGCCCTTTTCCTCGAACAGGCTCTGAAGCTCGCCGGCCTGGAACATCTCGCGGATGATGTCGGCGCCGCCGACGAACTCGCCCTTCACATAGAGCTGCGGGATGGTCGGCCAGTTGGCATAGGCCTTGATACCCTGGCGGAGCTCGTCCGATTCCAGCACGTTCACGCCGGTATAGGGAACGCCGATATAGTCGAGGATCTGCACGACCTGGCCGGAAAAGCCGCATTGCGGGAAGGTCGGCGTGCCCTTCATGAACAGCACCACGTCATTGCCCTTCACCTGACCGTCGATCCATTCGTTGATAGCTGTCATCTCGTCCACCTCATCTTTTCAGGCTGGGCTCTCCAGCGTTTCCAGGCGGCGCTCGTGGTCTTCTACGCGCCTGTCGAGATCAAGGATCTCTTGCATGCGGTTTAGGAGCCGGTTTTCCATCAGGATATTATCGCTCTTGATCTCGCCCATGTCTCGCTTCAGTTCCAGGATGTCGCGCTCGATCCGGCCCAACCGCGTTTCGTGCCGCTCCAGCACCTCCAGAATGCGGGATAGGGTCTGGTCGATCCTACGCAGATGAACAAGGGTAAGATCGGCAACGTTCTCCGCCATCGGACCCCAGTTCAATCCGGCACGCTCGTCTGCAGCGCCAAGGCATGGAGCGCGCCGCCCATGTTTCCCTTCAGCGCCTCATACACCATCTGGTGCTGCTGCACACGGTTCTTGCCGCGAAACTGCTCCGATACGACCTCCGCCGCATAGTGGTCACCGTCGGCGGCGAGCTCGCGGATGGAGATGCGGGCGTCCGGCAAGGCGGTCCTGATCAGGCGCTCGATATCGTTCGCGCTCATCGGCATGACAAAACTCCGGAGCGGACCGGAATCTCGTTCCGGATCGGCTCAATGTGGTGCCGTGGCCGGATTGCGTCAATCCGGCCACTATTGCTCGCCCATGAAGCGGGGAAACCAGCTCTCGTGGCCCCCGCGAAGCGCGGCCACGGCGATAGGCGGGGCTTCTCCCAGCATCAGCTCCGTGCCGCCGGTATGCCCGATCGATGCCATCGAGATGCCGGCCGCCTCGGCTCTTGTCAGCAGCTCCTCCTCCCGCTCCGCCGCCGCGGTCAGGACGTAGCGGCCCTGGTCCTCGCCGAAGAACACGGCGGCCCGGTTCTCCCCACCCGGCTGGCTGACGGCTGCGCCGATGCCGGACGCCATGGCCATCTCCGCCAGCGCAACGGCAAGCCCGCCGTCGGAGAGGTCGTGAACCGCCGTGACGAGCCCGTCGGCGATGAGGCCGCGCACGAAATCGCCGACGCCCTTCTCATGCTCCAGATTGACCGGCGGGGGAGGGCCCTCTTCACGCCCAAAGACCTCGCGGAGATAGAGCGACTGGCCGAGATGCGTGCCCCAGGCGGGCGGCGCACCGGCAAGCAGAATCGCCTCGCCTTCGGCCTTGAAGGCGAGCGTGGCGCTACGCCGCCAGTCCGCAAGCAGTCCGACGCCACCGATCGCCGGGGTGGGCAGGATTCCTTGGCCGTTCGTCTCGTTGTAGAGCGACACGTTGCCCGAGACGATCGGGAAGTCGAGCGCGCGGCAGGCCTCGCCCAGCCCCTCGATGGCGCGGACGAGCTGGCCCATGATCTCCGGCCGCTCGGGATTGCCGAAATTGAGATTGTCGGTGACGGCGAGCGGCGTCGCGCCGACGGCGGTCAGGTTCCGCCAGCATTCCGCCACCGCCTGCTTGGCGCCCTCGAACGGGTCGGCCTCCACATAGCGCGGCGTCACGTCGACGCTCAACGCCAATGCCTTGTCGGTGCCGTCGACGCGCACCACCGCCGCGTCGCCGCCCGGCTTCTGCACCGTATTGCCCTGGACGAGATGGTCGTACTGCTCCCACACCCAGCGCCGCGACGAAAGATCCGGCGAACCGATGAGCGTCAGCAGCGCCTCGCCGATGTCGCACGGCGGGGGCGGGGCGCCCGGATCCAGGAGCGCCGGCGTTGCCGGTGCGACCCAGGGCCGGTCGTATTCCGGCGCCTGGTCGCCCAGATCCTTGATCGGCAAATCGGCAACCACCTCGCCGTGCCGGCGGACCCGAAAGCGGAGATCGTCGGTAGTCCGGCCGACGTCGGCGAAGTCGAGCCCCCACTTCCGGAAAATCGCCTCGGCCTCGGCGTGCTTCTCAGGCCGGAGCACCATCAGCATGCGCTCCTGGCTCTCCGACAGCATCATCTCGTAGGCGGACATGCCGCGTTCGCGCACCGGCACCGCGTCAAGGTCAAGCTCCATGCCGAGGTCGCCCTTCGCGCCCATCTCCACCGCCGAGCAGGTCAGGCCGGCGGCGCCCATGTCCTGGATGGCGACGACGGCGCCGGAGGCCATCAGCTCCAGGCAGGCCTCCAGCAGCCGCTTCTCGGTGAAGGGATCGCCGACCTGCACGGTCGGGCGTTTTTCCTCGATACGATGGTCGAACTCGGCCGATGCCATGGTGGCGCCGCCGACCCCGTCGCGCCCTGTCTTGGCGCCGAGATAGACGACGGGAAGGCCGACCCCCTCCGCCTTCGAATAGAAGATGCCGTCGGCGCGGGCGATGCCGAGCGCGAAGGCGTTGACCAGGCAATTGCCGTTGTAGCGGCGGTGGAAATTCACCTCGCCGCCGACCGTCGGCACGCCAAAAGAATTGCCGTAGCCGCCGATGCCGGCGACGACGCCGGCCACCAGATGTCTTGTCCGCGGGTGTTTCGGGTCGCCGAAGCGGAGCGCGTTCAGCGCCGCGATCGGCCGCGCCCCCATGGTGAAGACATCGCGCAGAATGCCGCCGACGCCGGTCGCCGCGCCCTGGTATGGCTCGATATAGGAGGGGTGGTTGTGGCTCTCCATCTTGAACACGGCGACGAGCCCGTCGCCGATGTCGATGATTCCGGCATTCTCGCCCGGACCCTGGATGACCACCGCGCCGGAGGTCGGCAGCGTCCGCAGCCATTTCTTCGAGCTCTTGTACGAGCAATGCTCGTTCCACATGGCGGAAAAGATGCCGAGCTCGGTGAGCGTCGGCTCGCGGCCGATCAGGTCGAGGATGCGCCGATACTCGTCCGACTTCAGGCCATGGTCGGCGACGAGCTCCGGCGTGATCGGCACGTCTTTCTGGATCATTCGTTCAGCAGCCCGACCCGCCGCTTGCCCAGCGCTCGACGTCGCGGCTGATCGCCGGCGCCTCGGAACTCGCCATCAGCGGCCCGAACAGCTTTACGCTCGATCCACGTTCGGCCGCCGAGGCTTCGATCACCAGCTTCGGCAGGCCGTGCGGCTCGGCCTTGGGCACGATCAGCACGCGCGGGCGGTTAGAATAGGAGTTGAGCTCCGGGGCATAGGAATAATCGGCGAAGACCGGCCGCGCCCCGCCGAACCAGCAGGCGCCGACATTCTCGGCAATGCGCGAGGCGACATTCACCGGCGATTGCGGCGCGTGGAACTCCGCATAGTCTTTCGGCGCGGACTGACAGGCGGCGAGGATCGAGACGCAGGCCAGGATGGCGAGCCGGCATAGACCCTGCCCCTTCCGGCTAACTCGGCACAACGGCTCCACAAGGAATGAGCACACAGCAAAACCTCCCGCGGCCTTTCGGCCCGAGGTTATCAAAGAGCCCGACCGGTGCCGCCGGCCTGCGGTTTCCCTCGTTCGAGGGAGCGGAGCGCCTGAACAACGCCTCGCAAATTAAATAATGGCGCCTCCAGGCGCCCCGCGCGGCGTTATACGTTCCCCAACTCGCCCTTTCTCTTCCCGTCCTGCCCCGTGCTTGCGCCGTGGGCAGAAACTCTAGCCGTGCAACAGCCGGCACCGGGATTGCTCCCGAGGGGGGCCCTTCTGGGGAACGCCGTCCCGGCTCCTGACCGAGGCTCCGTGGCGGCGCCGCCCACTGCTCCCGAAAAGCTCCGGTCCTAGGCATCCCGGTCCCTCGTCGAGCAGCGGTATTTCCCGAGCTAGCACAAACGGACACGCTTGTCTAGGACTATTTTCACAATATATCCGTCAAGGCCACGGCACTACGCCGCGCGCTCTACAAAGCCCGCCGCCAAGCCCTGGAAGAGCGGCAGCCCGTCGAGACCGCCATGGGCCGGGTCCGTCAGGTCCTCCGGATGCGGCATCAGGCCGAGCACATTGCCCGCTTGGTTGAGGATTCCGGCGATGTCGCGGCGCGAGCCGTTGGGGTTCGTGCCCTCGGCGTAGCGGAAGACGATCCGGCCATCGCCCTCCAGCCGGTCGAGCGTCGCCTCGTCCGCAAAATAGTTGCCGTCGTGATGGGCGACGGGGCACCTTATGACCTGACGCGGCGCGTAGCCCCGCGTGAACGGCGTCTGCGTGTTGACCATCTCCAGCTTGACCTCGCGACAGACGAATTTCAGCGAGGCATTGCGCATCAGCACGCCGGGCAGGAGCCCCGCTTCGCAGAGCGTCTGAAACCCATTGCAGATGCCGAGGACGAGCACGCCGTTGCGGGCCCGCTTTACCACCTCCGGCATGACCGGCGAGCGGGCGGCAATGGCGCCGGAGCGGAGATAATCGCCAAAGGAGAAGCCGCCCGGCAGCACGATCAGGTCGGCATCGGGCAGCTCCGTCTCGCCGTGCCAGACGATTTTCGGCTCCCGCCCGGTGACACGCCGAAGCGCCGCCGCGACGTCGCGCTCGCGGTTGGTGCCGGGAAAGAGGATGATGGCCGATCTCATCCTATGCCTCGATCGCGACGCGGTAATCCTCGATTACCGTATTGGCCAGCAGCCTGTCGCACATGGCCTTCAGCCGCGCTTCGCCGTCGGCTCCGTCGGCCAGCTCGATATCAAAAACCTTGCCCTGGCGGACGGAGGCGACGCCGTCGAAGCCGAGCGCTCCGAGCGCGCCCTGGATCGCCTGGCCCTGCGGATCGAGCACGCCGTCCTTCAGCGTGACAAAGATCCGCGCCTTCATCGCCGAAAACCCTAACGTGGCGGCTACTGGACGAGCACCGGGCCGGTCTTGGTCAGCCGCTCGTTCTCGTTCAGGATCCCGAGCCGGCGCGCCACCTCCTGGTAGGCCTCCAGCATGCCGCCCATGTCGCGGCGGAAGCGGTCCTTGTCGAGCTTGTCGCTGGTGGTCACGTCCCAGAGCCGGCACGAATCGGGCGAGATCTCGTCGGCGACGACGATCCGCATCATGTCGTTCTCCCACAGCCGCCCGCATTCCATCTTGAAGTCGATGAGGCGGATGCCGACGCCGAGGAAGAGGCCGCACATGAAATCGTTGACGCGGATGGCGAGCGACATGATGTCGTCGATTTCCTGCGGGTTCGCCCAGCCGAAGGCGGTGACGTGCTCCTCGGAGACCATCGGGTCGCCGAGCTCGTCGTTCTTGTAATAGAACTCGATGATGGAGCGTGGCAGGGTGGTGCCCTCCTCGATGCCGAGGCGGGTCGCCAGCGAGCCCGCGGCGACGTTGCGCACCACCACCTCCAGCGGGATGATCTCCACCTCGCGGATCAGCTGCTCGCGCATGTTGAGCGAGCGGATGAAATGCGTGGGAATGCCCATCGCGTTCAAATGGTTGAAGATGAATTCCGAGATGCGGTTGTTCAGCACGCCCTTGCCGTCGACGACCTCGTGCTTCTTGGCGTTGAAAGCGGTGGCGTCGTCCTTGAAATGCTGGATCAGCGTGCCCGGCTCCGGTCCTTCATAGAGGATCTTGGCCTTGCCCTCGTAAATGCGGCGGCGGCGGTTCATGGCTCTCATCGTTCAGGATATGTGGACGGTCGGGCGGAAACGGCAAGGGATGGAATCGCTTCGCGCGTTCCCCAAGCAGCGCGGAACCTAGCGGAAAGGCTCTCGCGACACAAATCGAAAGGCCGTCGAGCAAATGCCGGCCCGGCGCCTTCGGCCGTTGCGCGGGCGCCGCGGGATGGTTACGGAGACAAGATCGCGAAGGAGATTGGAATGACGACGTTCGACAAGCGCAAGGACGCCTACGAGAGCAAATTCGCCCGCGACGAGGAGCTCCGCTTCAAGGCGACGGCGCGGCGCAACAAGCTCTTAGGCCTGTGGGCTGCCGAAAAGCTCGGCAAGAGCGGCGACGACGCCGAGGCCTATGCGCGCGAAGTCGTGCGCTCAGACATGGCCGAGGCGGGCGACCACGACGTGTTCAGAAAGCTCCGGGCCGACTTCGACGCCGCCGGCGTCGCGCAATCCGACCACCAGATCCGCCGCACCATGGACGAGTTTTTGGCGATGGCCGTCGACGAAGTCGAAGCGAGCGCAAAGCCCTGAGCGACGCGGCCCCCCCGAACCTCGCCCCGAACCTGGCCAAAAATCTCGCCGGGCGGCTCCGCGCCGGCGAGGTTCTCTATACGGCGTGGTCGGCCATCCCCGACCCGCTGGTCGGCGAGTTCCTGGCGCGCACCGCCTTCGACGCCGTGACGCTCGACATGCAGCACGGCTGCCACTCCACCGAGAGCGTTCTCCGGGGCATTCCCGCGATCATGCTGGCCGGCAAGCCGGCCGTGGTGCGCGTGCCGGTCGGCCGTTTCGACATGGCGAGCCGGGCGCTCGATTTCGGCGCCGCCGCGGTGATCGCGCCGATGGTCAATTCGGTGGCCGACGCGCGGGCTTTCGCGGCTTCGATGAAATTGCCGCCGCGCGGCGAGCGCTCCTGGGGCCCGACGCGCGTCCTGCCGCTTTACGGCTACAGCGCCCAGCAGAACTATCTGAGCTCCGCCAACGAGGAGACGCTGGCGATCGCCATGATCGAGACGCGCGCCGCGCTGGAAGCGCTCGACGACATTCTTGGGGTGGACGGCATCGACGGCGTTTTCGTCGGCCCGTCGGACTTTTCCATCGCGCTGTCCGACGGCGCAAGAATCGATCAGAGCGACGCCAACATGCTGGAAACAGCGGGAAAAATCGCGCAGCGGGCGGAGGCGCTGGGAAAAATCCCCTGCACGCTGGCGGTCAGCGCGGAGGGCGGGCGGAAGGCGCGCGAGCTCGGCTTCCGCTTCATCGCGCTCGGCATCGACTTCGGCTATCTCAGCGCCGGAGCCAACGCGCTGGTGGCCGCCGCGCGGTGACTGCCCGGCAGCACCCGGCAGCGTGGCGCATGCGGGGATGCTTCTATTGCGCCGGCGCGGTCTGGACCGGCGTGGTCGCCTCGCCGCCGGGAACGTCGACCGGCCCCGGCGTCGCCTCCACCTCGCCCGGCCCGGTCTCGGTCTGCACTTCCTCGTCGCTGCCCAGCGACGTGTCGGCAGCGGAGGAATCCGTCGGCGCCGATGCACCATCCGCGGCTGCCCCGGCGGGAGCCGGCGCGACCTCCGTGGCGGGACCGCCCGGTGACATGGCGTCGTCGGTGGTGCGCACGGCGTTGATGCCGCCGAGGAGGAGATAGGCGATGACCGCCGCGGCGATCAGCGCCAGCGCAAGCAGCATCGGCCAGGCGGATGTCCGCCGCCGCAGCGGCAGGTTCGTGTCGGTCGGCTTGGTGACGGTGGCGACATGCGGCGGCACCGGCCCGTCGCGGTAGGTCGGGTAGGCATCCTGGCCGTCGCCTGCGGCGCCCGCCGGCTGCACGGGCCCGGCCGCACGCGGCCCGCTCGTGCGGGGATCGATCGCTGCCATCCAAGACTCCTCGTTTCTCGGCAAACTAACGGGCCGGCGCGGGCCGGCGTTCCATCGCTCCTGCCGGCGAACGCTTGATCGGCCGCGTGCCGCCGCCTTAGACAGCCGCGGTCGAAGGCCAGGGGTCTTGTGCCGGACGCGCCGCGGGAGAGGGGCCATGCTCTATTTCTGGGTGATGCTCGGCAGCGCGCTCGGCGGCGGCGCCCGCTATTGGTGCTCCGGCTTCGCCGCGCAGCATTTCGGCGCTGCCTTCCCCGCCGGCACGATCCTGGTCAACGTCGTGGGGTCCTTCGTCATCGGCTTCTTCGCGACGCTGACGGAGCCCGACGGCCGCTTCCCGGCCGGCAGCGAAGCGCGGCTCTTCGTCATGGTGGGCCTTTGCGGCGGCTACACCACCTTCTCGGCGTTCAGCCTGGAGACGCTGAGGCTGATCCGCGCCGGGGAGGCGGGGCTCGCGGGCGCCAATATCGGCCTTTCCTTCGCGCTCTGCATGCTCGCCGTGTGGCTCGGCCACGCCGCCGCGCTGTGGATCAACCAGCTGAAGGGGGGCTGAGACGGTGGTGCTGTTCCTCTCCCCTCCGGGGACTGTTGCGAAATTCAGAATCCGAAGGAACATTTCCGAATCCGAAAGGAACTCCTCGGAATCGAAACGAGAACCTTGTTCTATTTCGCAACAGGCCCCTCCGGGGAGAGGCCGACTCGCGGAACGCGAGCGGGTGAGGGGCGAAGATCGTAGAACCTGGCGCCAGAGCCCCTCACCCGGCTCCGCGCTCCGCGCGGACTCGGCCTCTCCGCGCGAAGTCGGGTGCTCCCGACTTCGCCATCAGCGGTGCAGAAGCTGGGAACACCCCGCTTCGGGTGGGGAGAGGAGGAAGCCGCGCGGCCTCGTCGATGTGCGTTGCGCGCGGTCTGGCTCGGGCACGTCGCGGCGATTTGGGTCAACCGCTGAAGGGAGGATGAGACGCGGGGCGCCGTTCCTCTCCCCTCCGGGGAGAGGCCGAGTCGCGAAGCGACCGGGTGAGGGACAGATCGTAGATCAATGCGCCAGAACCCTCACCCGGCTCCGCGCTGCGCGCGGACTCGGCCTCTCCCCACGGGGGAGAGGAGGAAGACGCGCCATCCTCCGTGTGCGCTAAGCCTGCGCGCCGGCTCACCCGCCCCGCAGCCGCGCGATCGCCTGGCGCTGCAGGCTGTCCGGCGCCATCTGCATGAGCTCGATGCGGTTGCCGTCGGGGTCCTCGATCCACGCCTGCAAATTGCCGTCGAGGCCGAGCTTCTTCTCCTGCGCCAGCTGCACGCCGCTTGCGGCAAGCTCGGCGAGGCAAAAATCCATGTCGTCCACCTCCAGGCAGACATGGTTGAGCCCGTTCGCCTCGCGCGGCGGCGCCCGCTCGCCCTCCGCGTCCGGAAAGATTTCCAGAAACTGCCCGTCGGTGATGCGGAGATAGACGATCCACAGCCGCCCCTCCCGCTCCAGCCGGAACATTTCCAAAAACCCGAGTTTTTCGACATAGAAATCGAGCGTGCGGGCGACGTCCTTCACCCGGATCGCGACGTGGCCGATGCCGGAGACTTTCATGGCGCTCCTCCCGCTATCCTGATCTGCTAACTTAGTCTCTGCGACACGACGGGGCCTCTCGATGTTGGCCGTGCCGTTGAGGTGTAAGATTCGCATCTCAACGCGAGTTCCACTTTCGCCATAGCTCCAAAAGTCTTTCATCCCGCTGGAGCGCGGGAGCGGCGGCTTCAAGTTTGTGTAAAACAGCTTCGATCCGGTAGGGCCAAACGGAAACGTTGTTAGGCAGAACGGCATCGAGTAGGGCAAGCATTCTCTCTGGATATCGATCAACAATGCCACTATCGTCCCTCAAGTGAGGAATTGCTAGATGCTCCTCAACGGGCGTTAGAAGAGGAAGCACCAGATCAACCCATTCCGGGAACTTGCTTGGGTTAGAGAGCAGGAGTTCACATAGGCGCGCGGACGCGACCGCCGTCTTTGCTGCCCTTTGTCGAGGCCAAACGTCCCGGAGGAACTCGGCGACGAGATCGGCCCACTTAGCTCTACTTTCTCCCTTCTGTTCGCTCCATCGCTGCAGGTGCCAAAGGATATGCGATCTGAATTCATCATCGCTGGTCAGCAGTACACTGTGCAGTTCCGCGTTCGAAACGTAACGCCGCCGTCCTCCACTTCCCCAACCTGCCAACAACATACCTGCAAGAGCTTGGTCGTAACCCCGCTTTCGAACAGTTCTCGCTTTTGCGAATTCGAGCAGGCGGTCCTTCAAACGGGTATAAAGCTGAGCATTAGGAACCTTGGCCGCCCAAAAAAAGCCGCTCCAAACTGCACCTTTGTCGTCAACGTCACCGTCATCTACTATCGAAAGAATTCGTCGCTCAGTCCAATCTTTGTCTGCGTAGTAAAACCAGTTCAAATTGTGTGAAAAGATCACCAGCGCATGGCGCTTCAAATCACCTCCTAACGCCAGAAGATTGTCGCAATGAGAACGCCAGCGAGAATCCAGACCGGCGCCTGCGACAAGTCCCTTGATACGCGGATCATGGAACAGCGCCTGGGATAGCTTTCCAACAGGAGAGTTCAGCGCTTCCATCGTCCAGTCCGGATCGTTGTTCCCGCGAATCAATGCCGACCCACTGCCAGGCGGATGGGAAGCGAGCACTAATGTCAGCTTATCAAAAAGGTTGTCAAAGGTCTGCTGGCTCTCCTTAGCTAAGGAAGAACTTGCCGTTAAGAACCACTCTGACGCTGGCCGAATCATGGATGCCAGTGCATGATCTGGCAATTCAAACAGCCTTCTCGCGATCAAGACCGAAAGGCGCGCTCGATCCTCCTTACGTGCATCAGAGTTTAAAAAGGTTCTCCATGCCCATTCAGGATAAATACCCCGCTTTGCTGAACGTATTAATACGATCAACGCGCGAACAGGGCGCGCCACCGACAGGCCCTTGAAGGGATCCTTTTCGACCAAGAAGTCATCCGACTTGCCGCTCAATTCGGCTGCACTCGAAAGAACAAGGTCCAGCGGAATATCTATTAAGGCAGAATGCTCGGTCACCGTACTGACCGATCCAGAGCGGCTCTCTAGTGATTCGGCCGCCTTAGAACCATATTGATCCTTCCAATCGGGAGCGGCCCGTTGAAGCAGAGCCTTTCGCTTGCTCCAGTCAAAAGTCAGATCGCAGCCATTACGTGTTAGCCATTCGAAGCGGCTCAGGATTGCCCATGCATTCCGCTCCCTATATCCCTCCGGGTCCTCTCTCTCCCACTCGGCGTTCCCTGCCAGCAAACGCGCTTGGATCGCTTTACGAGCCTTCAAATCAAGCTCCGGCCAACGCTTGGCGAGCGTCAAAAGCAGATCCCTTTGATGTCGGATATCCCAAAAGGCATCATTACTCAGGGAGAGGATGATTCCTGGAAAGTACCTCGCTTCTATCAGGCTTGAAAAACCAGCGGCCCAAATCCGCAACCTCGCAAAGATATCGTTATCTACTGGCCAGCGGGCGAATTCTCCCCGTGCTGTAGCTATATCGCTTAGAAGAAGCCGCTCGAATATCGACGCAAATGCGAGCACGAAAGCGGATAAGCCATGAGCACGATCATACGACGAGGCACCCCCTAGCGTGTCGTCTGGCACGATGGGACTGATGTTGCCCAGCGCGAAACCTCCGACTTCTGTTTCAAGTTGGTTGGCCAACTCTAAGTTCTTACGTAGCTCAGCCGCTGCGGGACCAAGGAAAAACTCCGGAACGTCTAGTAGGACGTCTGGGTACTTGACGTCGAGCCGAAGCAGGTCACTCCTCTCTGTGTGCTCTGTCGGACTCGGCGGTCGTCCAAATCTCCAGCTCGGGGCCACAGTCAGGAACGGTCGATTTATCGCCCCGTAGCGCCTGAGGTGGCGACTTTCCCATCCCGACACATCTCTCGAAAATCGTATTCTGTCGTGATCTGGATTGCGACCACCCCTAAGCCACACTTCAAAAAGAAAATCCCAACACTCGCGAATGACTGTTGATACAGATTGGCTCTGGCGGAGGAACGAACTAATTTGGTCCTGAATATCTGGATGCAATGCGGCTTGATGCGCTGCCCACCAAACAGCGGTTGGTTGATAGGCAACTCTGCCCAGCCACACTCCCAGGTGCGCCAAACGGGGCGCAAGCCGCGGGGCAGTTGTTGCCCAATGCCCCCGCAGTCCTGCGAAATTCATATCGCCTAGTGACTTTCGGTCGAGTCGATCTAGCGCAAAAGCGTCCCACGCAGCTGGCGGTTGTTTTCGCCGTTCAAGATAATTCTCAGGGTCATGCGGCTTAGGTACAATATCGTCGTCCAGGCCGTATGCCACAAAAGGATCAAACAGCGGCCCATCTTCATCGAAAGAGTGGCGTCGAGTTCTTGCAGGTGTGGCGTATCTTCGGTTTGGGTCGAAGACGCACAACCAATCTGCTGGCGGGGGGTCCGCAGATGCTGAGAAGACTCGACTACCCTCAAGCGTGGACACCATGTGGGCAATTTGCCCCCGCTCGTGGGCCTTGAGTCGCTCCGGACCTGATCTAGCCAGCGTTATTCTCGATTGATACCATCCATTGGGATCATCGGCTCGCTCAGCCCACGCGGCGAGTGTGTCCCACAGCGCAGCATGTTCGCCAGATTGAAGGTACGGTATGGCTTGCACACCCTTGTGCCGCCATTTTGCTCCAGCGTCTTCAGCCAATCCGGATTGAAAAGCGTAGACTCGATCAAGAGCGCCGATTGTTTTGTTTAGCGCCTCCAGTAGGTAGCGAACCGGAGGGTCGTCCGCCTGATAGCCAATAAACAGAACCACAAACCGGTCGATGACAGATCTAAAGAAACTCGTAGCCCATCCATCTGATAAATAGGCTCGCCCGAACTCGGAAGTTGATAAAACAAACCCCTCACCATGTGAACCGCTATAGTCTTCGTTCACGATCCCATGAAGATGAACTATACCGTCAAGCTCATCGTATCGAGAGGGGTCCGGCAGTCGGGGAGGCTCCCATATACGTAAGCCGTTGTCGCAGTCTTCAAAAAGCCTGTCAAAATTTGTGGTGACGAGCTTTGTTCGTCCATCCTGTGCTTTGGAAAGGCGCAAAAGGAGCCTGTGTGCGGATAGATCGAGCTCATCGGGTGGGCGTAGCGCCGTCGCGACTGCCGCGTCGATATCCTTCGTTAGAAAGTCGCGCTCTAAGAGCCCGAAAATGATATCGGCAGATATGAGACCGCTCAGACCTATCCGACTTTCGATCTCCCGCGCCTCGCGGAGGATCTTACATGCGGCGCTTTCAACGGGCACACGCAGTCGTTTGATGACTTGCTCTGCAAGCCCGAAAAAGTCCGGCAGGCCCGCCCTGGCGCGTGATACCCCTGCACCACAGAAAAATACAACTCGACCCTCGTCACGAGCGATTAGAAGCTGATCGGGAATAGCTGGGCCGTTTTCGACGAAGCGCATGGGGTAGGGCAGTTCGTAGTCGGGGTGGGAGCGACGCCAAAGCTGACTCAGGGAGCGCAGCACACGAACGTAGCGTGAACACCTAGACCGTCAAGGGGTGTCTTACGATTGTGCAATGTCTAGCCAATCGCGCCCCTGCTCATTGTCCCGATCCAATGTGCCGTGGACCTCCCTACTGGCTCGTAGTCAGTCGTCCGCATCGAGGCTGGTCGGCAGCTCCTCGGCCGAGCGGAGCCGCGTCAGCTCGCCGCGCCGGGCCGCCTTCATGGCCGCGATGGTCTCCGCATTAGGCACGAGCGGCTCGAAGGGCAGGGCCTTGTCCGCCGCAATGCGCATCATCATCAGCCGAAAGGCGTCCGACACGGTGAGGCCCATGGCGGCCAGCACCGCGGCGGCTTCGTTCTTCACGCGCTCGTCGATGCGGGCCCGCACCACGGCATTTTCGGTCATGGCGATCTCCTCTGGGCTACAATGGAGCACAGACGGGGTCCATCCCCGATCCTCCGGAGCGAACAAGCCGCGCGACGATGCCTGCTCTTAATCGGTTCGGCGCTTGCTCGTTATAGAGCATCGCATGTTCGGGCGATGTTCGGCATCGAGCATTTTTCCGGAAAGCTGAATGGTCACGGGACCATAGAGGAAACGCCTCACCCGAACATCGCGGCGCGGATGCGGCGCGGATGCGGCGCCAAAAGTCCCGGATTTCGCTTCCGCTCCATCCGGGCTACGAAAGGGCGATGCACCCTCTCGCCTCCCTCCCCGCCCTCGCTTTGGCCCTCCTCCTCGCCGCGCCCGCCCCTGCGGCGGAGCTCCGAGGCCATGGCGGGCCGGTGCGGGCCATCGCGGTGACGGCCGACGGTTCCGGGGCGATCACCGGCAGCTTCGACACCTCGGCGATCCTCTGGTCGCTGCCGGGCGGCACGGCGCGGCAGGTGCTGCGCTTCCACTTCGGGCAGGTCATCGCCGTCGCCGCGCTGCCGGACGGGCGTTTTGCCAGCGCCGGCGAGGATGCAAAAATCGCGCTGTGGGAGGAGGGGGACGAGGCGCCTGTACAAGTATTTCAAGGACATAGCGCGCCGGTGGTGGCGCTGGCGGTGTCGCCGGACGGCAAGCTTCTGGCCTCCGCCTCCTGGGACACGACGATCCGGCTGTGGCCGCTCGTCGGCGATGGGCCGGGCGGCGGCGAGCCGCGCGTGCTCTCGGCCCATCAGGGCAACGTCAACGCGCTGGCCTATCTGCCCGACGGGACGCTGGTCAGCGCCGGCTACGACCAGAAACTGATTTTCTGGGGGGCTTCCGGGCCGGCGGCGAGCTTTACGCTGCCGAGCCCGCTCAACACCCTGGTGGCGCTCCCCGAAAACAGGCTTGCGGCCGGCAGCGCCGACGGGCGGGTCAGGATTCTGGACCGAGCTGGCAATATCCTTGAAGAAGCGGAGGTGGCGCCGACGCCGGTGATCGCGCTCGCCGCGTCGCCGGACGGCCAAAAAATCGCCGCGGCCGGGCTGAAGGGCGCCATCGCGCTCCTCGACGCAGAGCTGCGGCCGCTGCACAATCTGGTCGGGCCGGGCCTGCCGGTGTGGTCGCTCGCCTTCACGCCCGACGGCAAGACGCTCTTGACCGGCGGCAGCGACCGCGTGGTGCGGAGCTGGGATCCTGCGACCGGCGAGCATATCGGCGCCATCGCCGCGGGCGGCATGGGGGATCCGCTGGAAAAATTCGCCGGCGATCCCGGCGCCGAGGTTTTTAGGGCCTGCGTCGCCTGCCACAGCCTGACGCCGGAGGGGGAGAACCGCGCCGGGCCGACGCTGTTCGGCCTGTTCGGCCGCAAGATCGCGTCGGTGCCGGGCTACGATTATTCCGACGCGTTCCACGCGCTCGACATCGTCTGGACGCCGGAGAATGTGGCAAAACTGTTCGAGCTCGGCCCGGCGACGTTCACGCCCGGCACGCGCATGCCGGAGCAGCGGATCGGCAAGGCGGCGGACCGCGAGGCGCTGGTGCGGTTCCTGCAGAAGGCGACGCGGGCGCAGTAGGTGCAACCGGTACAGGCGAGGCGCCTGTTCCTCTCCCCTCCGGGGAGAGGCCGAGTGGCGAAGCCACCGGGTGAGGGACAGAACGTAGAGCACGGCGCCAAAACCCTCACCCGGCTCCGCGCTGCGCGCGGACTCGGCCTCTCCCCACGGGGGAGAGGAGGGTGTTTGGTCGTCCAGGCGGGCGAGCTTTGCGCGGCTCAGCGGGGAAGGGCGCCGCCGTGACGGGGCGGGGGCGGGCCGTCCGGCGGCGCTTCGCTGGATGATGCCGCGGCCGATGGCGGCTCTCCTTGCGGGGCGGGACCGGGCGTGTCGCTAGCTTCTGCCGGCGCGGCGGGCCGGTCGGCTGCTTCTGCGGCCGGCGGTGCGGCCTGGGAGAGCCGCACCGAGCCGCTCGGCGGCGGCGCGGCGGGAGCCGGGGGAGGCGGCGGGGGCAGCTCGCCGCCGCTGGAGAGCGAAGCGAGCTTCTCCGCGGCGCTTTTGATGGAGCCGCCAAAGCCGGGGATCGAGCCCGGATCGTTGTAGTCCCAGGCGTAGTCGGCGGGGCCGATATGGTCGCGGATGGCCGGGTCGAGCGCCCAGGCCTTTCGCAGCGCCGCCTGCTTCAGCGCCTCCGGCACGCCCTTGCGCAGGAACGCCGAGATGTCGCTGTCGGCGGTGAGGTCGTCGATCGACGGCAGGGGTTCCGGTCCGGCGTCTGCCGGGACCGGCGGAGGGGGCTCGGCAGGCGCTGTCGCGGCGTTGCGGACCGGCTCCGCGGCCGGCGCCTCGGGCGGAGAAAATTCCGCCGCCTTGACCGCCTGCTTGCGGCGGGCCCAGCGGCTCAGGAAGGAGTTCTCCGAGCTCATTCGTCGGGCTCGCGGGAATCGCGGCCGCCGGGGCGGAGCGCCAGCGCCTCCGGATCGGCGCGGTCGCGCTTGCGCTTGAAGAAAACCCGCTCGACGTGGTGGGCTTCGACGAAGGCGGCGAGGCGCGCGGCGATCTCGTCGGGCATCGGCACCTGCTCGACGATGTCGGTGCCGGGCTCGGTCAGCGCCTCGCCCTCGGCGGGGTCGGCCGTGACGCTCTGCAGCGCGACGCCGGGTTCGCCGTCGGCCTGGCGGAGCGACACCCACAGGCTCGGCCGCCCGGAGCGGAGGTTGTCGCGGTAGGTGGAGGTGTCGGAGCCGAAGAATTCCAGCGTCAGCGCGCCGGCATAGAAGCGCGTCGCCTCCGGGCCGGCGTCGAGGATCGTCCAGGGCGGCGCGGCGGGGGCGCCGGGCAGCACCGCGACCGGCGCCCAGGCATGGTCGACCCAGGGATTGTTCAGGCGCCGCCGCTCCACGACGATGCCGACCTCCATCGATTCGCGCGGCATGGGCGCTTCAGCTCGCCGGAGCCGCGCTGCGGAGCGGCAGGCCGGCGATCAGGTTCTGCGGCTTCATTCTTATCGTCCTGTCGGGCGCCATGGCGAGGATCAGCCAGACCGGCCTGGCGCCCACGTCGGGCAGCACCTCCCCGGAATCGACAAAGCGGAGGCGGAACAGCGTCAGCACGCGCTCCATCGCACCTGGCTCCGGCTCGCGCCCCTCCCACAGCGCATTGCCGATCCGCGTCGCCTCGGCGTCGAGCCCGACGAACCAGGCCCAGTCCTGATCCTCGATCCGCTCCACCGGCTCGATCTCGACGCGGACGTAAAGGAGATGGCGAAGCCAGGCCTGCATGGCGGCGGCGAGGCCCTGCCGCGTCGCTGAATTGCCGAGGCTCAGCACCATGTCGAAGGCGTCGCTGCGGGCAAAATATTTCTCGGCGTTGGTGGCGTCGAGGACGTCGAGCCCGGTGACCGCCGGGCCGCCGAGCATGGCGAGGAGCGGCGAAGCGTGGCGGTCCTGCTCGTGCAGCTCGATCGTCTCGGCATCCGCCAAGAGCACGGCGCCGTCGTGGTAGGTGACCCGCTGCGCCCGGTAGAACAGCTCGGCGGCGCGTAGCACGAAGGGGTCGTCGATCCCGTCGAGCGCGTTGCGGAGCACCACCTGGGCGAGCTGGTTCATGAACAGCGGCGGAATTGTTGCGGCGCCGCCGCGCGCCAGCGCGACATAGGCCGCCTCTAGCGAGGGCGCGGCGAGCAAAAGGTCGCGGAAGCCGAGCAGGAATTTCCAGTTCTCGCGGGCGTCGGGGTCGCGGAGCGCGGCGATCTCCTCGGCGGCCACCGGCCGGCGCGGATGATGCATCAGCAGCTCGTGGTGGAGTTTTTGCTCCGCCTCGCAGGCGTCCTCCGGCGGCAAAACCTCCGGCCGCGCCAGATAGGCTTTCAGGAACGGGTCGGTGACGACGAGCCGACCCGCAGAATCGCGGTCGAGGAGGTGGTGGCCGGAAGCGACCCAGAAATCCTTCAACGCCGCGTCTCCTCCGCCAGGGCGACCAGGTCCACCTCTTCGCTGGGCTCCTCCTCGTCTACCTCGACGATGCGGAAGGCGCCGATCGGCTGCAAGCGGTCGGCGCGCCGGTGCAGGGTGCGGAACGATTCGCGGATTTTTTCTCCCTCGGTGCTGCGGTTGAGCCCGAGGAGCGTGCCCTCGGGGTGGTCGCAGAGCGAGACCGCGAAGGCGATCTCCTCCTCCGCCGCGGCGCGCGCGCTCGCCCGATCCGGCGCGCCGCAATGTTCTGCGAGCCGCTCGGCCAGAAGCTCCACCGCAAAGCTCCGCTCCTCTGCGGTCGCCGGCGTGACGACGACCAGCGTCGACCAGCCGAAGGAGTCGATGCCGAGGAAGCCCGCCCGAAAAGCCTGGCGGTCTTTGCCGGCGAAGGCGGCGGGGTCGGCGCCATAGAACAGGAAGGTGCCGGTCACGGCCCATTCGCCCGGCTCGGCAGCCCGCTCATAGACAAACGTATCGGAGGGGTCGAGGCGGATGGTCCGCGGCAGCTTCAGAGCCATGGCAGGCCCGTCTTCGGATCGCGCCAGGAGGGAGCCGCGAGCGCCTGCCGGAGGCTTTTGCGCTCTGTGCCCACCAGGAGGTCGCCCGCTTCGTCGAGGCGGATACCGGGAGCGGGTGCGGCGGGCGCATTGACGGAAAACAATTCCAGCCAGCGCTTCTCCACGTTGCCGAACCCCTCCTCCGACCAGTCGTGCAGGCCTGCCATCAGGTGCCGCGCGAAGCCAGCGACGATCTCGCCGGCGTCGACCGCCTCGAAGCCGACCTCCTCCAGCGAGCCGAGCAGCGGCCGCAATCCCGGCTCGCCGGCGCGCATGATTGCCGTGCGGATCATTGCCGAGAACACCAGCCATTCCGGCACTTGGTCCTCCGCCGTATCGTCGGGCCAGCCGAGACGGGCGCCGCCGACGAGGACGCCGTCGACACGGAGCGCGTCCGGCCAATCGAAGGAGATCGGCCGCTGCGCCGGCGCATGCGCCGCAAGCGCGTCGGCGAGCGCATTCATGCCGGCGTAGAAAGCCCGCCGCGCCGCCGCGAGCTTTTCCTCCGGCTCCAGCACGACCGCGAACTCGGCGAGATCGAAGCGGCGCGTCCAGACGATCGTGCCGGCGCCCTCCGAGCCGGCGATGCGAGAGGCATGCGCAAAAGCGTCGCCGGACTCGCGGAGCGTCACGAGGCGGTAGAGCGGCGGCAGATCGAGGGCCCGGTCAGAGACCCTGGCGCTGAGGGGCATGGCAGCAAGCCTGTCGATGGAGAGTATCCTTTCGTTCTCCTTATAATCCCTCTAAAGAGGGCAGCGCCACCCGCGCGGGAAGCGGATCGGCGGAGGAGACGAGCCTGGAGAAGCAGCGTACGATTTTCGTGTGCTCGTGCGAGCGGACCATGCCGGCCTTTGGCGACGACGTCGCGCGCGGCTGCGCCGGGGCGCGGGTGGTCGGCGGCGACCAGCTGTGCGGCGCCGAGCTCGACCGCGTCCGCGCGATGTTAGGCGGGACGGATCCGGTCACCATCGCCTGCACCCAGCAGGCGCCCCTCTTTAAGGAAGTCGCCGAGGAGCTCGGTTTCGCCGGCGAGCTGGCCTTCGCCAATATCCGCGAGGCGGGCGGCTGGTCGGATCAGGGCGAGGCGGCGGGGCCCAAGGCCGCGGCGCTGCTCGCCATGGCCGAGGAGCCCGCGGCGGAATTTTCCACCGTCACGCTGTCGAGCGAGGGCGTGATCCTCATCTACGGGCGCGACGAGACGGCGATCGAGGCGGGCCGGGCGCTGGCGGAAAAACTCGACGTCACCGTCCTCCTCGCCCGGCCGGAGAACGTGATGCCGCACCGGCTGTGGGACTTTCCGGTGATGCAAGGGACGATCCGCAACGCTTCCGGCCATCTCGGTGCGTTCGAGCTGCAGGTGGACGATTTCGCCGCGCCGGCGCCGTCGTCGCGGGCGGCGCTCCGCTTCGGTCCGCCGCGCGACGGCGCGGTGTCGCGCTGCGACCTGATCCTCGACCTCAGCGGCGGCATGCCGCTCTTCCCGGCGCATCAGCTCCGCGACGGCTATCTCAAGGCGGATCCGCGCGACCGGG
This sequence comes from uncultured Alphaproteobacteria bacterium, assembly GCA_963846475.1. Classification (GTDB taxonomy): domain Bacteria; phylum Pseudomonadota; class Alphaproteobacteria; order Rhizobiales; family Afifellaceae; genus DASWJZ01. Next base: position 4,187,183 of record CAWJVZ010000004.1, read on the forward strand.
CCGGCGTCGCCGCCGCGATCATGAAGGCGGCGGACCTCGTCGGCAGCTTCGACAAGCCGCGCTACATCGCCTTTTCCGAGCACCTCTGCGCCCATTCGCGCTCGCGCAAGATCGGCTGCACGCGCTGCCTCGACCTGTGCCCGACCGGCGCCATCGCGCCGGCCGGCAACCACGTTGCCATCGACCCCTATGTCTGCGCCGGCTGCGGCAGCTGCGCCGCGGTGTGCCCGACCGGGGCGGCGGGATATGCGCTGGCCTCGGGCGAGGCGCTGCTGCGGCGGCTCCGCACGCTGCTCCTCACCTATCGCGAGGCGGGGGGACGCGATCCGATCGTGCTGTTCCACGATGACGGCCACGGGGCGCCGCTCATCGATGCGCTGGCGCGGTTCGGGGCCGGTCTGCCGGCGAATGTCCTGCCGGTGCAGGTCAACGAGATCACCCAGCTCGGCATCGAGGCGTTCGCGGCTCCGCTCGCTTTCGGTGCGCGCGCGGTGTCCGTGCTTGGGCGCCGCTCGGGGGCGCACGGCGCGTTAGGGTATGCGCAGAGTTCGACCATCGCCAACCTGCTGACGGAGGCGCTCGGTTATGGGGCGGAACGCTGCCGGCTGATCGAGACCGACGACCCGGACGCGCTCCGGGCGGCGCTCGATGCCATCGAGCCGGGCACCGCCTCGCCAAAACCGTCGAGTTTCCTGCCGATGGGCAAGAAGCGGAGTCTTCTGGAATCGACGATGGTGGAGCTGCACCGGGCGGCGCCGTCGCCGGTCGAGGCGGTGGCGCTGCCGAAAGGCGCGCCGTTCGGCAACCTCGACGTCGACGTCGAGGGCTGCACGCTCTGTCTCGCCTGCGTCGCCGCTTGCCCGACCGGCGCGCTCTCCGACAGCCCGGAAAAGCCGGCGCTCTATTTCGCCGAGAGCGCCTGCGTGCAGTGCGGCCTCTGCGCCGCGACGTGCCCGGAGCACGTGATCGCGCTAAATCCCCGCGTCAACTTTTCGGCCTGGAATGCGCCGCGCCGGACGGTCAAGGAGGAGGAGCCGTTCCATTGCATCGCCTGCGGCAAGCCGTTCGGCACCAGGAGCACGATCGAGCGCATCGTGGCGAAGCTGGAAGGCAAGCACTGGATGTATGCCGGCACCAATGCCAGGCGGCTCGAAGTGATCCGCATGTGCGATTCGTGCCGGGTCGACGCAGTGGTGAACGACAGCCTCGACCCCTATGCCGGCCCGGCCCGCCCGAAGCCGCGGACGACCGAAGACTATCTTCGCGAGCGTGCGCCGGCGGGCGATTCGGAGCCGCGCCGCTGAGGCGCATGCGAGGCGCGTCGCCACGGCGGTTCGAATTCCTCAGCCACCCGTATCCGCTCGCCTTCGCGCATCGCGGCGCCCACCTCGGATGTGAAGAAAACACCATGGCCGCTTTCGCCAAGGCGGTGCAGCTCGGCTACCGCTATATCGAAACGGATGTGCAGGCGAGCCGCGACGGAGTGCCTGTCGTCTTTCATGACGATACGCTGGCGCGGGTCATGGGCGCTCCCGGCCGCGTTGACGATTACCCGTGGAGCGAGCTGTCGCGGCTCCGCACGCCGGGCGGCGAAGCGCTCGTCCCTCTGGAAGACGCGCTGACGAGCTTTCCCAACACGCGCTTCAATCTCGACGCCAAAGTGCACAATGCCGTCGAGCCCATGGCGCGGGCGATCCGGCGCTGCGACGCGCTGCAACGCGTCTGTGTCGGCTCCTTCGATGTGCGGCGGACGCTTCGGCTTCGCCGGCTTCTCGGCGAAGACCTCTGCTGGTCGCCCAGTCACCGGGGCGTGGCAGCACTCTGGCTGGCAGGCTGGAGCCTGCCGCTACCCGCAACGGAGTTCCCGGTGGTGCAAGTCCCGCCGACTTTTCGTGGCATTCCAGTTGTCACGCCGCGCTTCGTCTCAGCTGCCCATGCCCGGGGAATACAAGTCCATGTCTGGACGATCGACGAGGAAGAGGAGATGGCGAAGCTCCTCGACCTCGGCGTGGACGGGTTGATGACGGACCAGCCGTCCGTGCTGAAGCGCCTTCTCCAGAAACGCGGCCAATGGCCAGGCAGCGAGGTGGGCAGCTGAATGGGCCGGCCGTTCGCACCTGCGGCCAAAATCGCTGGGACCCGAAATCCTTCAAACGTGACACGGAAGGCTGCCATCCTCGGGCTTTACCCGAGGACCCAGGCTGCAGCGTGCCGGGTCCTCTGGGTTCTCGGGTCTCCGCTTCGCTCCGCCCGAGAATGACAGCGTTGAGGTCTGACTCACACTACCTGAGCGAGCGCACTAAAGCGCGTCCGACGGCGTTGTTTCTCCGAGATTGGTGAGGGTGACGCTCGCCTCGGGGAAACGTGCCGTGATCTCCAGGGTGCCGCCGAGCGCCTCGATATAGCGGCGCAGCGAGCTCACATGCATGTCGGCGCGCTTCTCCAGCTTGCCGACGGCCAGCTGACCCACCTCAAGGCTGCCGGCGAGCTCCTCTTGCGAGATGTCGAGCGCCTTGCGCAGCTCCTCCAGCGTCATTTCTTCGCGTAGGGCCGCCGCCTTCGAAGCGATACGCGCGCGGCGCTGCGGGGTGAGGCCCTTGGCGAGTTCGGTAAAGGGTCGATGGCCGGTCATGGGACGAGGCGCTTATTCCCTGCCCTCCAAAACCTCACGATGACCGTGGGCCCAGGGGCCATGGTTCCAGAAGCGGCCCTGGGCAAGGCCCCTCTAGGTCGAGACGGCAACGCCTCCGGCCGGAGCAAAAGCCGGCCCGGAGGCGCCTCGTCGTAGCCCCAGGTCACTCCACCTTGTACGCTGCCACCGATCCGTTCATCATCATCGGGATCACCACGAGCTTCTGGTCCGGTATGAACTCCAGATCGGCGCTGCCCTGGTCCAGGTCCATGATGGTTTCGGCCTTGCCATCGGGAGCGACTTTCAGGAGCCCGCCCGACAGCCAGTCCGTGGCGAAATAGCCGCCGGCCCCGTCGGCCTCGACTCCGTCCAGATTGCCGGCCGGGTCGGTGCTGCCGAGCGGCGTGATCGCCTTGGTCTGAAGATCCACCGCCTTCATGTGTCCGGCCACCTTGGTCGAGAAATCGGGGGCCATGACGCCCCAGGACCCGACCACCAGCCGCCCGTCCTCGGCAAATAAGCCGTTCGGGTTCTCCAGCGCCGCATCCTGGACCCAGACCTCGAACTTGTCGCCGTCAAGCGCCCAGATCGTGTCCGTCATCATGTCGGAGACGAAAACGCGGCCGTCGGAGGTCACGGCGACATCGTTCAAGAACTTGGCGCCGGGCGCGTCGTATTTCGTGCTGACCTCGCCCTTGGCCACGTCGACGACAACCAGCTGATCGACGTCGGCCACGTAGAGCTTGCCGTCTGCGAGGGCCATTCCCTTCGGAGCGTTGAGGCCGCTGACCCATTCGGCGTCGGTCACCGTTCCGTCGGGCGACAGCTTCGCGATGAAGCCGGTGGCGTCCTTGGCGTTGGGCTCGCCGGCCACATCGGAGACGTAGATCGTTCCGGCCGCAGCGTCGTAGACCGCCAATTCGGGATTCTTCAGGCCGGTAGCCTCCCAGACTTTTTGCGGCTCGGCCGCGCCGGCTGCGGCTGCCAACAGAATTCCGGCGGCGAATGTGGAGCTAAGCAGAATCGATTTCATGATGTCCTCCCTTGAACCGACCGCCAGCAGATGGGCGCCTGCCCCTGCGGCGACAACCACCTAAACTAACACGGATGTGCGCGCGCCGGCCCAAATTGATCATTGACGTGATACCGCAAGATTGACCCCGAGCGTGACGAGGATGCCGCCGCCGATCCGCCGGGCAAGAATGTTGGCAGCCCGGGATGCGACGAGCAGCCTGGTCATTCTCTCCGCAGCCAGCACACAAAGGCCATCGGTAACTGAAAACATGAAGTTCACTATCGTGCCAAGAACAAGAATCTGCCCCCACACCGGCAACGTTGCGGAACTGTCAATGAACTGGGGCAGAAAAGCGAGGTAGAACAATGCGGTTTTCGGATTCAGCACTTCGACGGTGATACTGTCCCGCAGTGCCCGGTGGCGTGGAATCGATTCGGGCTGCGCAGCCGACAAGCCGACCGGTTTCGCGGACCTGAACAGCTTTATCCCGAGCCAGACCAGATAGGCGGCTCCGGTGAATTTCACGATCGCATAGAGGGCCGGAACCGCCTCCAGCAGCACCGCCAGTCCAAGCGCCGCCGCCAGAATGTGGGCATATCCCCCGATATGAAGTCCGGCCGCCGACAACCAACCCGCGCGATGTCCCCCCGCGATGGTCTGGGCTGCGGCATAGAGCATCCCAGGGCCAGGCACGCATGCGAAAATCACCGTCGCAACGAAGAATGGTATCAGGAGATCAGATGAAGGCATGACCAGGCCCCTGCCGCCGCCAAAGGCCTGTAGCACGGGATGCGAGCTGGCCGGGCATCGTTGCGGGGCGGCGAACGGTCGCCCCTTGGTGCAAAGTGCCTCCGATTTAAGTTGCAATCACCCCATAGGGGCGTACTATGCGTTCGCCCAAGCAAGGCGAAGCGCCGACGGGGCCAAGAAATTGAAGAGAGATGCAGGGGTCGAGGAAGCGGTCAGGGCCGTGGGCGGCATCGGCGCCCTCGCGCGTGGGTTGGGCATTGCCCAGCCCTCCGTCTCGACGTGGCACCGCATCCCCGCCGAGCGCGTGCTCGCGGTCGAAGGCCTGACCGGCATTTCCCGGACCATGCTGCGGCCCGACCTCCATCCCCCCGAAGCGGAGACTTCTCCGAGCGAGGACGACGACATCGCGGAGGCGCGGGCGCAGGAATATGCGCTGCTTGCGTCGCTGCTGCTGCGTGCTCCCGACGCGGAGGTCCTGGCGCGGCTGTCGCGCCTGCAGGGCACGCCGACGCCGATCGGCCTGACCCATATCGCGCTCGCTGACGCGGCGGCCGCGGCCAGCGGGACGCAAGTGCAGCGCGAGTTCTTCGAGCTGTTCATCGGGGTCGGGCGCGGCGAGCTGCTGCCCTACGCGTCGTATTACCTCACCGGCTTCCTGAACGACCGGCCGCTGGCGCGGCTCCGCGCCGACCTAGCCCAGCTCGGCCTGGCGCGCGCCGAAGGCCACTTCGAGCCGGAAGACCATATCGGCACGCTCTGTGAGATCATGAGCGGGTTCGCCGACGGGCGATTCGCGGTCGGCGCGCCGGAGGAGAAGGACTTCTTCGGACGTTTCCTGCTGCCCTGGGCGCCGCGCTTCTTCGCCGATCTGGAGCACGCCAAAGCGGCGGACTTCTACAGGGCGGTCGGCGCCGTCGGCCGGACCTTCATCGAGATCGAGGCGGAAGCTTTCGCCATGGAGAGCTGAGCGGGTCGGGTTAACGGGCGCCAAAGGCGCCGGATTGCAACACATGCGCAGGCAACGCCTGCGCCGGACGGAGGACGGACGATGCAGGAGAAGCAGGACACCGGGATGGACCGCCGGAAATTTCTCCGCGCCGTCGGCGGCGCGTCGACCGCCGCCGTCGCCACCGCCGCCGCGTCGCTCGCCGCGACCGAGGCTGAGGCCTACAACCCCGGCGATGAAGAGACGAAGGCCCGCTACAATCCGGAATCGGACGACGTAAAGGCCTTCTACCGCACCAACGGCTACGAGACACTGAAGAAGTGAGGGCGCCATGCTGACCAAGCGCAAGAGCGGCGAGGCGAGCCGCACCAGACTGCAGGCCCTTTCCGCCGCCATCGGCGCCCAGGCCGTCGACCGCCGCACCTTCCTCCGCCGCTCCGGACTGACCGTCGGCGGGCTGGCGGCGCTCGGCACGATCCAGCTCGGCTCGGTGCAGAAGGCGAAGGCGATCAGCCCCCCGCAACCGGGCGTGCCGATCGAGATCAAGAAGAACATCTGCACGCATTGCTCCGTCGGCTGCACGGTGACGGCGGAGGTACAGAACGGCGTGTGGACCGGGCAGGAGCCGTCCTGGGCGAGCCCGCTCAACCGCGGCACCCATTGCGCCAAGGGCGCGGCGATCCGCGAGATCGTGCACGGCGACCGCCGGCTGAAATATCCGATGAAGCTGGTCAACGGCCAATGGGAGAAGCTCGCCTGGGAGCAGGCGATCGACGAGATCGGCGACAAGCTGCTGGAGGTGCGCGAGAAGGCCGGGGCGGATTCCGTCTATTGGCTGGGCTCGGCGAAGTTCACCAACGAAGCCGCCTACCTCATGCGGAAATTCGGCGCCTTCTGGGGCACCAACTCGGTCGATCACCAGGCGCGCATCTGCCATTCGACGACGGTCGCCGGCGTGGCCAACACCTGGGGCTACGGCGCGCAGACCAATTCCTACAACGACATCCGCAACGCCAAGACGATGGTGTTCATCGGCTCCAACGCCGCCGAGGCGCATCCGGTCGCCATGCAGCACCTCTTGGCATCGAAGGAGATCAACAAGGGGAACATGATCGTCATGGATCCCCGCTTCACCCGCACGGCGGCGCACGCCACCGAATATGTGCGCTTCCGCAACGGCACCGACATCCCGCTCATCTGGGGGCTGCTGTGGCACGTCTTCCAGAACGGCTGGGAGGACAAGGAATTCATCGCCCAGCGCGTCTACGGCATGGACGAGGCGCGCAAGGAAATCGACAAGTGGAACCCGGAGGAGGTCGAGCGCGTCACCGGCGTTCCCGGCGAGCAGCTGAAGCGGGTGGCGGAGATGTTCGCCACGCAGAAGCCGGCCACCATCATCTGGTGCATGGGCGCCACGCAAAAGACCGTCGGCACGGCCAATGTGCGGGCCTTCTGCATCGCCTGCCTGGCGACCGGCAATGTCGGCAAGCCCGGCACCGGCGCCAACATTTTTAGGGGCCACACCAACGTGCAGGGCGCCACCGACCTCGGCCTCGATATCACGTCGCTGCCGCTCTATTACGGCCTGACGGAGAGCGCCTGGAAGCATTGGGCGCGCGTCTGGGAAGTGGAATACGAATGGCTGCAAGGCCAGTTCGACGAGGTCCCCGCCAAGGCCGACCGCAAGCCCCGAACCCGCAAGGAGAACATGGAGACGCCGGGGATCACCTCGACGCGCTGGTTCGACGGCGTGCTGTCGCCCGAGGAGGACATCGACCAGCGGACGACCATCAAGGCCATGGTGGTGATGGGCCACAACGGCAACACCGTCACGCGCATGCCGGAGATGATCAAAGGCCTGGAGAAGCTTGAGCTCCTCGTCGTCGCCGACCCGCATCCCACCATTTTTGCGGCGATCAGCAACAAGAAGGACGGCATCTACCTCCTGCCGGCGGCGACGTCCCTGGAGATGGACGGCTCGCGCACCGCGTCGAACCGCTCGCTGCAATGGGGCGAGAAGATCGTCGAGCCGCCGTTCGAGGCGAAGAACGACTACGAGATCATGTATCTCCTGGCGATGAAGCTCGGCTTCGGCCAGGAAATGTTCAAGAACATCGAGGTGGTCGACAACAAGCCCCTCGCCGAGGACCTGTTGCGCGAGATCAATCGCGGCGGCTGGTCGACCGGCTATTGCGGGCAGTCGCCGGAGCGCCTCAAGGCGCATATGAAGAACCAGCACAAGTTCGACTTGGTGAGCCTCCGCGCCCCGAAGGACGACCCGGAGGTCGGCGGCGACTATTATGGGCTTCCCTGGCCGTGCTGGGGCAAGCCGGAGATCCGCCATCCCGGCAGCCCGATCCTCTACCGGACGGACGTGCATGTGAAGGAGGGCGGCAGCACCTTCCGCGCCCGCTTCGGCGTCGAGCGGAACGGCGCAACGCTCCTGGCGGAGAATTCCTACAACGAGGGCTCGGAGCTGACCGACGGCTATCCCGAGTTCTCCATGGCCGTGCTGAAGAAGCTCGGCTGGGACAAGGACCTGACGCCGGAAGAGCTGGCGGTTATCCAGAAGATCGGCGGCGAGAAGGTCGACGCGGTGGGCTGGTCGGTGGATCTTTCCGGCGGCATCCAGCGCGTCTGCCTGGAGCACGGCGTGATGCACTACGGCAACGGCAAGGCGCGCGCCGTGGCGTGGAACCTGCCGGACCCGGTGCCGGTGCACCGCGAGCCGATCTACTCGCCGCGGGTGGACCTCGTGGCCGAATATCCGACGCGGCCCGACGAGCGGCAGTTCCGCCTGCTCAACGCCGGCTTCAGCGTGCAGAAGGCGGCGATCGACAACGAGATCGCCAAAAAATTCCCGATCATCCTCTCCTCCGGCCGCCTCGTCGAATATGAAGGCGGCGGCGAGGAGACGCGCTCCAACAAGTGGCTCGCCGAGCTGCAGCAGGACATGTTCGTGGAGATCAATACGGACGATGCGGCGGCCCGCGGCATCGCCGACGGCCAGTGGGTCTGGGTCGACGGGCCGGAGAACAAGGCCAAGGCCTATGTCAAGGCGCTGGTGACGGAGCGGGTCGGCAAGGGCGTCGCCTGGATGCCGTTCCACTTCTCCGGCTGGTACATGGGCGAGGACCGGCGAGCCCGTTATCCGCAGGGCGCCGATCCCATCGTGCTCGGCGAAAGCGTCAACACGCTGACGACCTACGGCTTCGACCCGGTCACCGGAATGCAGGAAACCAAGGTCACGCTCTGCCAGATCCGGGCGGCGTGAGGAGGAGATAGACCATGGCCCGGATGAAATTCCTCTGCGACGCCGACCGCTGCATCGAGTGCAACGCCTGCGTCACCGCCTGCAAGAACGAGCACGACGTGCCGTGGGGCATCAACCGCCGGCGCGTCGTCACCATCAGCGACGGCAAGCCCGGCGAGCGCTCGGTGTCGATGGCCTGCATGCACTGCACCGACGCGCCCTGCGCGGCGGTGTGCCCGGTCGATTGTTTCTACAACACCGCCGACGGGGTGGTGCTGCATTCCAAGGACCTGTGCATCGGCTGCGGCTATTGCTTCTACGCCTGCCCGTTCGGCGCGCCGCAATATCCGCGCGTCGGCAATTTCGGCTCGCGCGGCAAGATGGACAAGTGCACCTTCTGCGCCGCCGGCCCGGAACCCGATTCCACCGAGGTGGAATACATAAAATACGGCGCCAACCGCCTGGCCGAGGGAAAACTGCCGCTCTGCGCGGAGATGTGCTCGACCAAGTCGCTCCTGGCCGGCGATGGCGAGATCATCGCGGCGATCTACAAGGAGCGGGTGACGCAGCGCGGCTACGGCTCCGGCGCCTGGGGCTGGCAGACGGCCTATCGGGAGACGATCACGGTGTGACCGGGCGCGGCCAGAGGCGCCACGGAAAGCAGAAGAGAAGGGGAGGGGAGGGGTATGCCTTCGATGAGGATTGTCCGGCTGGTTTGGCCGCTTCTCGCCGTTCTGATTCTAGCGATCGGGCCGGTTGCCGCCCCGGCCCTCGCCCAGACCCCGGGCATGTCGCAGGAGGACACCGGCAGTAACCCGACGGCGCAGTCCGTGAACGAGGCGCAGCTCCTCGAGGAGCTGCAGAAGATCGAAGGCCGCGTCACCATTCCCGACGGCAAGGCGACGCTGCTCGAGCAACCGCAGGGGCGCGACTACCGCGCTTTCCACGAGCGCATGCTGCCGTGGATCGCCGCCATCCTGATAATTGGGATGCTGATCCTGCTTGCGCTGATGTATTTCATGAAGGGGCGCATCCGCCTGCATACGCCGGAAACCGGCGTCAAGATCAGGCGCTTCAACGTGGTGGAGCGGCTGACGCACTGGATGACAGCGACGGCCTTCATCATCCTGGCCATCACCGGCCTGAACTATTTCTTCGGCAAGCGGCTGATCATGCCGCTGATCGGCCCTGACGCCTTCTCGACCTGGACCGTTTGGGCGAAATACGCCCACAATTTCCTGGCCTGGCCGTTCATGCTGGGGGTCATCATCATGCTGATCCTGTGGATCAAGGGCAACATCCCGGACCGCTACGACGCGACGTGGCTCAAGCATTTTGGCGGCTTCTTCTCCGGCCGGCACGTCCCGGCGGGGCGCTTCAACGCCGGCCAGAAGCTGATTTTCTGGTCGGTGGTGATCGGCGGCATCGCGCTGGCGGCGTCCGGCATCGTGATGCTGTTCCCGTTCTCGCTCGCCGACATCAACGGCATGCAGACGGCGCAATATATCCACGCCATCGCCGGCGTGATCATGATCGCCATCATCCTCGCCCACATCTATATCGGCACGCTCGGCATGGAGGGCGCCTACCAGGCGATGGGATCGGGCGAGGTCGATCTCGCCTGGGCGCGCGAGCATCACAGCGCCTGGGTGGAGAAGGAACAGGCCAGGGCGGCGACCGGCGGGACGGTGCCGCGCGGCACGGCGGCGACGCCGGCGGAATAAGCAGGCTAGGCATCAGGCCTTAGAGCAGGGTTCGGCCGGCGGGGTGTTTCTCTTTTTGCAGGCCCGCACGCCGACTGCGCCACGGACAAAAAAGGCCGCCTCGGGCAGCGTCACCCCGAGGCGGCCTCTTCAAGCCTCCGCCCTCCCGTAACGGCGGCTGTCGCCCCGCCTCGTCAGTCTTTGGGGGAAAGGACGGCGGGGATCGATCAGCTTAACGTAGGTTAATGGGACGGGGTTCCCTCGCGCTTACAGAAAAATGTGCTGCTGGAGAGCGGTCGGGGCAGGTGGGAAGTCGCTGCCTACGTTTCGCTTGTTCATCCCGGTTTGCCGCGGGGCGGCAAGACCGGGACGCCCACCGTCCGGATGAGACTGGCCGCAGCGCCGATCGTCGCGATAAATCGGCACCCTTCGGTGTTCATGGGTCCCGGACAGCGTCGCTGCGCGCCGCTTCCGGGATGACAAATTGAGGGAATGGCGCTGCTTCGCGGCTTCGGTCAGCCGGGCGTTTCCTCGCCTTCGGCGTGCGCGGCGCCGCCGCCCGGCTCGCCGCTCCAGTCGGGGCCGACGAGGTTCTCGCCGGGATCGCCGACGCGGGTGCTGGTCGTGCTGTAGACCTGCCAGGCCGGCTCCTGCTCGGAGCGCAGGAAGACGCCGGCGCCGATCGCGATCACCACGGCGGCAACGATCCCCGCCAATATTACGCCCATCGGTCTCCCCTTCCGTTCGTCGCGTCCTGCGGAAGCAGGACCGATCGCCTCATTGAGGCTGCGTCTGCGGCTCCGTCTCGGTTTCGGTCTGCGGCTGCGCATCGAAAAACTTCGGGTCGAGGGCGGTTAGCGCGAGCAGCGGCGGCGGCACGGCGACGCCGGCGAGACGAAGTTTCCGGCCGGCCTCGCGGCAGGCGTTGACGTCGCCGGCCTCGACCAGCGCTTCCGCCTCCTCCACCGTCATCACGGAATCCTTCGGCGTGGCCTTCGGCGGCGCCGGCACCGGCGCGCTCTGGCCGGAGGTCTGCGGCGCGTTCTGCCCAGAGCCCTGCGTGGTCGGCGCGGCATTGGGCTTCGGCGCCTCGACGGCGACGCCGCTCTGTCCGGAGATCTGCTGGGCGGAGCCGCCCTGGGCGGCAGGCTGGGTCGGCACCGCCTGGCCGGAAGCGCCGCCCTGCGGCGTCGCGGCGGCCTGATCTGCGGCGGGCGCCGCGGGTTGCGCTGGAGCGGCCGCCTGGCCGCTGGCAGGGGCGGCGGGCGCCGCGGGTTGCGCCGGCGCGGCGGCCTGGCCCGTGGCAGGGGCTGCCGGCGCCGGCGTGGCGGCCTGGCCGGTGGCAGGCGCGGCTGTAGCCGGCGCCGCGGCTTGGCCGGTTGCCGGAGCGGCCGTAGCCGGCGCGGCAGGAGCGGCGGCCTGACCCGTGGCGGGAGCGGCAGCCGGTGCAGCAGCCTGGCCCGCGGCGGGTGCGGCTGCCGGGGCGCCCGGAGCCGGCGGCGGCTCGGGCGGCGGCGCCTTCATGAAGGCGAGGATTTCCTGGCAGAGATTCGCCGGCTGGCCGGGGATCTGCGTGGAAGCTGCCGCTTGCTGCGCGGGAGCAGTGGCTGGGGCACCCTGTGCCGCGGTCGCCGGCGCGGCCGGTGCGGCAGCGGCCGGAGCCTGTGCGGCGGCGGGAGCCTCGGCTGCAGGCGCGGCAGGTGCGGGAGCCTGTGCCGCCGCAGGAGCTTCGGTTGCAGGCGCGGCAGGAGCGGGGGCCTGCGCCGCGGCGGGAGCCTCGGCTGCAGGCGCGGCGGGCGCAGGAGCCTGTGCGGCGGCGGGAGCCTCGGTTGCAGGCGCGGCACGAGCGGGAGCCTGTGCGGCCGCAGGAGCTTCAGTTGCAGGCGCGGCAGGAGCGGGGGCCTGTGCGGCGGCGGGAGCCTCGGCGGCCGGCGCGGCGGGTGCCGGAGCCTGAGCGGCGGCGGGAGCCTCGGCGGCCGGCGCTGCCGGCTGTGCCGCCGGGGCCGGCTCGGTGGGGGCCGGCAGGACCAGCGGCGGCTCGGCCGCATTGGTCTGCGCAAGCACGGGCGAAGCCGTGACGGCAAGGAGCCCCGCGAGAAGGAATTTTCTCATCGCCCCGAACCTCCCCATGCGCCTCGCCTCGATGGGCGCCAAATATGCTTTCCGCGACTGTGCCCAACCCGGCGCGATCTAGCAAGAGTTCACATTGGCGCTTGCAATGCACCGAGAATGCGGGCTCGGAGGATTTTCGACCTCCTGGTGTAAGCCGGCCGCTGCTTATGCGGAAGAAGCGGTGCTCCCGATCTGCCGCTCCAGGAAGGCGCTGATCCGCTCCGGCGGCACGTCCTCGGCAATGAAGGCGCGGCCGATGCCGCGCGTCAGGATGAAGGTCAGCCTGCCGCGCTTCACCTTCTTGTCCTGGGCGATGTGGCGCATCAGCTCGTCGGCGGCGAGGCGCGGGCCGGGGATGTCGCCGATTGTCACCGGCAGGCCGGCCGCCGCGAGATGCGCCCGCACGCGCTCCGCGTCGAGGGTGGGGGCAAGTCCTTCGGCGGCGGAGAAATCGTGCGCCAGCGCCATGCCAATGGCGACCGCCTCGCCGTGGACAAGCCGTTCAGCATCGAATCCGCACGCCGCCTCCAGGGCGTGCGCGAAAGTGTGGCCGAGGTTGAGCAGAGCGCGCTCGCCGGTCTCGCGCTCGTCCGCCGCGACGGTGCGTGCCTTGGAGCGCACGCACTCGGCGACGGCGTGGATGCGCGCCGCGCCGCCGGAAAACACGGCGTCGCGCTCCGCCTCGAGCCAGGCGAAGAATCCTGGGTCGGCGATGAGCCCGTATTTCGCCACCTCGGCATAGCCGGCGGCGAATTCCCGGCGCGGCAGCGTGTCGAGCACGTCCATGTCCGCCAGCACCAGATCCGGCTGGTAGAATGCGCCGACGAGGTTCTTGCCAAAGCGCGAGTTGATGCCGGTCTTGCCGCCGACGCTGGAATCGACCTGCGCCAGCAGCGTGGTGGGCAGCTGGACGAGCCCGGTGCCGCGGCGCGCGATCGCCGCGGCGAAGCCGGCGAGGTCGCCCACCACCCCGCCGCCGAGCGCGACGACCGCATCGGCGCGCTCCAGCCGCGCTTCCAGGACAGCTTCGACGACGTTCTGCAGCTGCCCAAAGCTCTTCGAGCGCTCGCCCGGCGGCACGACGATCTCGGCCGCCGCGATGCCGGCCCGCTGCAGCGAATCGCGCAAGGCCGGCAGGTGCAGGCGGGCAACATTTTCGTCCGTGACGACCGCCACCGAGCGGCCGGGAAGCACGGCGGAAATGCGGGCGCCCGCTTCCGTCAGAAGGCCCGGGCCGATCACGACGTCATAGCTCCGCGCCCCGAGCTCGACGCGGACTTCCTCAGTGCTCAAGGATCGCGTCTCTCGTTCAAAAAGGCGTCCAGGGCGCCGAGGATTTCGGCGACCAGCGCATGGTGCGGCCCTTCGCGCGAGGCGATCGACAGGTCAGCCAGGGCGTAAAAACGCTCGCGTCCGGCCAGGAGCCGCCGCATCACGCCTTCCGGGTCGGGGCCGTCGAGAAGCGGGCGGTTACCCTTCTTGCGAACGCGCTCCAGGAGGACCGAGACATCGGCCTTCAGCCAGATGGTGACGCTTTGCTCGCGGCAGCGCTGCCGCGTCTCTTCGCAGATGAAGGCGCCGCCGCCGGTCGCCACGACCTGCGGGCCGTCGGCCAGGAGCCGCGCCACCACGCGCCGCTCGCCGTCGCGGAAATAGGCCTCGCCGTACTGGGCAAAGATTTCGGGGATGCTCTGGTTGGCGGCCTTTTCGATCTCCGCGTCGGCATCCACGAACGGCAGATGCAGGGCATTGGCGAGGCGGCGTCCGATGCTGGTCTTGCCGGCGCCCATCATGCCGACCAGCACGATGCACCTCGTGCCGAGGCGCGCCAGCACCCGCTCGATCTGGCCGCTCTCGGCGACCGCCTGGCGTGCCTCCATGGCGCTTCCTCCGCGACGCGTCGTGCGCCGGCTGTCTGACGCATGTCAAGCGCCCGCCGGTTGGCCTTGATCTTCGTTGTCACGGACGGGATAAGGAGGCAAATCCAGGTCAATAGGGCAATGCCGAGTCTCATTCGATTTTTGGTGGTGATCGGTTTGATTGCGGCGGCGGTGTACGGCGGCATGGTCGCCCTGGTGATGTTCGTGGAGCCCAATCCGCGCGAGATGAGCGTGCGTATCCCCGCCGAGCGCCTGCAGCCCTGAGGCGATGGGCGCCGCCCCTTCCGTCAGCGGAGCGGCGCGCGACGGCGCGCTGCAGGAAGCCTTTCTGGAGATGCTCGCGGCGGAGCGCGGCGCCAGCGCCAACACGCTCTCCGCCTATCGCCGCGACCTGGAGGATTTCCGCGAAAGAGCCGGACGGCTCGCCGACGCGACGGCCGCGGATGTCCGCCTTTATCTGGCGGGCATGGCGGGGCGCGGACTTGCCGCCACGTCGCAGGCGCGCCGGTTGTCGGCGCTCCGGCAGTTCTTCCGTTTCCTTCTCGCCGAAAACCTTCGCTCCGACGATCCGACCGGCACCGCGGAGCGGCCGAAGCCGCGGCGGAGCCTGCCAAAAATCCTGTCGGTCGCGGAGGTCGACCGGCTGCTGGAGGCGGCGCGGCGTCAGGCCGACGCGGTGGACCTGACGCCGAACCGCCGTCTCGCCGCGCTCCGTATCCTCACCCTGCTGGAGCTCCTCTACGCGACGGGCCTCAGGGTGTCGGAGCTGGTGAGCCTGCCGGCCTCCGCCGGGCGCGGCGGCCGCCCCTTCATCGCGGTCACCGGCAAGGGCGGGCGCGAGCGCCTGGTGCCGCTCAACAACGCCGCGCATGCCGCGCTGGAAGAATACCGCGCGGCGCGCGCCTCGCTCGGCAAGGCGGAATCGAAGTGGCTGTTCCCCACCGACAGCGACACCGGCCATCTGACCCGCCAGGCTTTTGCCCGCGACCTCAAGGCCGTTGCCGCGTTGGCCGGCCTCGACCCGGCGAAACTGTCGCCGCATGTGCTGCGGCATGCCTTCGCGACGCACCTCCTCGCCGGCGGCGCCGACCTCAGGGCGGTGCAGACGCTGCTCGGCCATGCCGACATCTCCACGACGCAGATCTATACGCACGTGCTCGACGAGCGCCTGAAGCAGCTCGTCAACGAGCACCACCCGCTCGCCGACCCGAAGCGCGCCTGACCCTTCGCCTTGACTTGGCCACAGGGCCCCGCCAGTTACCGCCGCGAATTCAGCCGCCGCTCCGCGAGCGCGCCGGCCCGGGACCTCAATGCGGACATTTCTGGATTTCGAGAAACCGGTCGCCGACCTGGAGGGGCAGATCCAGGAGCTGAAGCGGCTGGAGAACGGTGAGGGCGACGCCATGAACGTCGCCGACGAGATCGCCACGCTGGAGCAGAAGGCGCGCGACGCGCTCGCCGCCATCTATGCAAAGCTGACGCCTTGGCAGAAGACGCAGGTCGCCCGCCATCCCGACCGGCCGCACGCCAAGCACTATATCGGCCAGCTGATCGGCGACTTCACGCCGCTCGCCGGCGACCGCAAATTCGGCGACGACAAGGCGATCGTCGGCGGGCTCGGCCGCTTCCGCGGCGAGCCGGTCGCGGTCCTGGCGCAAGAAAAGGGCGAGGACACGCAAAGCCGCCTCCAGCACAATTTCGGCATGGCCCGGCCGGAGGGCTACCGCAAGGCAGTGCGCATCATGGAGATGGCAGAGCGATTCGCCTTGCCGGTCCTCTCCTTCATCGACACGGCGGGCGCCTATCCGGGCGTCGGCGCCGAGGAGCGCGGCCAAGCCGAGGCGATCGCGCGCTCCACCGAGGCGTGCCTGAAGCTCGGCACGCCGAGCATCGCCGTCATCATCGGCGAGGGCGGCTCCGGCGGCGCCATCGCCATCGCCACCGCCAACCGCGTCTACATGCTGGAGCACGCCATCTACAGCGTCATCTCGCCGGAAGGCGCCGCTTCGATCCTCTGGCGGGACTCGGCGCGGGCGCAGGATGCCGCCACCGCCATGAAGATCACCGCGTCCGACCTTCTGGCCTTCAAAATCATCGACGCGGTCATCGAGGAGCCGCTCGGCGGCGCCCACCGGGACGCCTCCGACGTGATCGAGCGGACGGGAAACGTCATTGCCGGTGCGCTGACGGAGCTCACGCGGCTGCCGCGTCAGGACGTGATCCGCTTGCGCCGCGAGAAATTTCTCGCCATAGGCCGTTCGATTCAGTAGAAATTCCACTGGGTCGGGCATGCGACGCGACGTTCTCTGGAGGGGGAATGCGGCACCGCTTTCTTGGTAATGTTCCGTCAACCATCCGCCCGGCAAAATGCCAGGGGGCGGCGGTCGTAGAGGCGTGGGAGTAGAGATGGTCGGCTTCGCGCAAATCCGTCGCAACAGCCTGCTGGCGGCCGCGGGCCTGGTGGTGCTGACCCTCGCGGCCTGTTCCGACTATTACGGCAGCATCCCGAAACACCTGCAGCCGCTGTCCAGCGCAACCCGCGCTCTCATCGAGCAGAAGGGCATGGAGCAGAACTCGCCGATTCTGATCCGCATCTTCAAGGAAGAATCCGTCCTGGAGGTGTGGAAGAAGGAGAAGGCCACCACCCGCTACGTGCTCTTGAAGACCTATGACATCTGCAAATGGTCCGGCAATCTCGGGCCGAAGATGGCGGAAGGCGACCGCCAGGCGCCGGAGGGTTTTTACACTATCACCCCGGCGCAGATGAACCCGAATTCCGATTATCACCTCGCCTTCAACCTCGGCTACCCCAACACCTACGACCAGTCGCTGGGGCGCACCGGCTCGCACCTGATGGTGCACGGCGCCTGCTCGTCGCGCGGCTGCTATTCCATGACCGACGAGCAGATCCAGGAGATCTACACGCTCGCCCGGCTGGCCTTCCAGGGCGGCCAGCGCGATTTCCAGGTGCAGGCTTTTCCGTTCCGCATGACGGCGGAGAACATGGCCGCGCACCGCAACGACCCGAACATGGATTTCTGGCGGATGCTGAAGGAGGGCTACGATCATTTCGAGGTGATCGGCCAGCCGCCCAAGGTCGACGTCTGCTCGAAGCGCTACGTCTTCAATTCGGTGCCGCAGGACGGGGTGACCTTCAGCCCGACCGCGGAATGCCCGCCGATGAGCACGCCGGATGCGATCCGCATCCGCGTCGCGGAGAAGGCGAAGAAGGACCAGGAGGAGTTTCAGGTCGCCGTTGCCAGGCTCGAAGCGCGCGAGGAGCGCGGGCGCGAGCGCGGCTGGGAATCCGCCGCGCCTGACGTGATGCTCGCCGACGCGCCGACCGCGATATCGCCGGACGGCGCGCCGATGTCGGTCGCCGCCGCGCCGGTCCCGCTCGAGCCAGCCACGACCTCCAGCGTCGCGCCGGCGGCGCCCGTCGCGGTTGCTGCGACGCCGGGCCCAGCTTTCCTGCCCGCGCCGGATGCCGCGCCGGGCGGACTTGCGAGCCCCCCGACGGCGCCGGCGGAGGGGACCAGCGTCGCCGATCGCATGCAGGCCGACACCGCGTCCGCCGGGCCGGCGGGGCTCGCCTATGTGCCGATGGAGCCCGAAAAAGCCGGCATCGGCGGCTTCTTCTCGCGCGTCATCGACAAGGTGAACCCGTTCTAAGCGGCACTACTGCCACACCGTTTGAGACGGAAACGGCCGCGCTTCGGAAGCGCGGCCGTTTCGATTCGTTCGGCGGTGGAGCTGGCTGCGCGCCTCAGGCCTGCACCACCGCGCCATGGCACTGCTTGAATTTCTTGCCGGAACCGCAGGGGCACGGCTCGTTGCGGCCGACCTTGCCCCAGCTCGACGGGTCGCGCGGATTGCGCGCCGGCTCGCGCGTCGCGGCTCCGCCTCCCACATTGGGCGACAGGCCGAGATCGGCGAGCGCCACCTCGTCCTCGCCGGTGAGCGGATCGATGTGATGGGCCTCGCCCTGCGGCGCCTGCGGCAGCGGCGCGGGGCGCTGCTGGACCTCCACATGCGCGAGCTGGCCGGTCACGGCGCGCCGCAGCGACGAAAGCAGCGTCTGGAAAAGCTCGAAACCTTCGGTCTTGTATTCGTTCAGCGGGTCGCGTTGCGCATAGCCGCGGAAGCCGACCACCGAGCGGAGGTGATCGAGGGTCGCCAGGTGCTCGCGCCAGAGATGGTCGAGCGTCTGCAGGAGCACCTGCTTTTCCACCGCGCGCATCAGCTCCGGGCCGAAGCGGGCGGCCTTGCGCGCCATCAGCTCGTCGGCGGCGGTGGTGATGCGCTCAAGGATCTCCTCGTCGGCGATGCCTTCCTCCTTGGCCCAGTCCTCGACCGGCAGATCGAGCCCGAGCTGGCCCTTCAGCGCCTCCGACAGGCCGACGACGTCCCATTGCTCGGGATAGGCCCGCTCCGGGATGAACTTGGCGACCAGCTCGTCGACGACCTCGTGGCGCATGTCGCGGACGGTGTCGCCGACATGCTCGTCCTTCATCAGCTCGATGCGCTGCTCGAAGACGACCTTCCGCTGGTCGTTCATGACGTTGTCGTATTTCAGGAGATTTTTGCGGATGTCGAAATTGTGGGCCTCGACCTTGCCCTGCGCCCGCTCCAGCGCCTTGTTGATCCACGGGTGGACGATCGCCTCGTCCTCCTTCAGCCCGAGCTTCTGCAGCATGCCGTCCATGCGGTCGGAGCCGAAGATGCGCATCAGGTCGTCCTGCAGCGACAGGAAGAACTGCGAGCGGCCGGGATCGCCCTGCCGGCCTGAGCGGCCGCGCAGCTGGTTGTCGATGCGCCGGCTCTCGTGGCGCTCGGTTCCGATGATCATCAGACCGCCGGCTGCCAGCGCTTGTTGCTTCAGCCGCTCCACGTCGGCGCGGATTTCGCGTTCGCGGGCGGCGCGCTCCGCCTCGTCCTCGATCCCTTCGAGCTCCGCCTTCAGCCGCATGTCGAGGTTGCCGCCGAGCTGGATGTCGGTGCCGCGGCCGGCCATGTTGGTCGCGATGGTGACGGCGCCGGGCTTGCCCGCCTGCGAGATGATGTACGCCTCGCGCTCGTGATGGCGGGCGTTGAGCACCTCGAAATCCTTGATGCCGGCCTTTCTCAGCCGCTCCGCCAGAAGCTCCGATTTTTCGATTGAGGTGGTGCCGACCAGCACCGGCTGCTTGCGCTCGCGGCACTCCTTGATCAGCTCGACGATCGCCTTGTACTTCTCCTCCACGGTGCGGTAGACCGCGTCGTCCTCGTCGATGCGCACCATCGGCATGTTGGTCGGCACCTCGACCACGTCGAGATTGTAGATGTTGGCGAACTCGTCCGCCTCGGTGGCGGCGGTGCCGGTCATGCCGGCGAGCTTCTCGTAGAGCCGGAAATAGTTCTGGAAGGTGATGGAGGCGAGTGTCTGGTTCTCCGGCTGGATTTTTACGTGCTCCTTGGCCTCCAAGGCTTGGTGCAGGCCGTCCGAATAGCGCCGGCCTTCCATCATGCGGCCGGTGAACTCGTCGATGATGATCACCTGGCCGTTCTTGACGATGTAGTCCTTGTCGCGCTGGAACAGCTTGTGGGCACGGAGCGCGTTGTTGAGGTGGTGGACGATGGCGACGTTCTCCACGTCGTAGAGCGTCTCGCCCTTCATCTGCCCGGCGGCGCGGAGAATCTCCTCCACCTTCTCGGTGCCGACCTCGGTGAAGGTGGCCGATCGGACTTTTTCGTCCAGCTCGAAGTCGCCCTCGACAAGCTGCGGGATCACTTTGTCGATGGTGACGTAGAGCTCGGAGCGGTCCTCGGTCGGGCCGGAAATGATCAGCGGTGTGCGCGCCTCGTCGATCAGGATGGAGTCCACCTCGTCGACGATCGCGTAGTAATGGCCGCGCTGCACCATGGAGGTGAGGCTGTACTCCATGTTGTCGCGGAGGTAGTCGAAGCCGAACTCGTTGTTGGTGCCATAGGTCACGTCGGCGGCGTAGGCCTCGCGCCGCTGGTCGGGGTTCAGGCCGTGCACGATGACGCCGACCTTCAGCCCGAGGAACGTATAGATGCGCCCCATCCATTCGGCGTCGCGGCGGGCGAGGTAATCGTTGACGGTGACCACATGCACGCCGCGGCCGGCCAGCGCGTTCAGATAGACGGGGAGGGTGGCGACGAGCGTCTTGCCTTCGCCGGTCTTCATCTCGGCGATGGAGCCCTCGTTCAACACCATGCCGCCGACCAGTTGCACGTCGAAATGCCGCTGGCCGAGGGTGCGCATGGCCGCCTCGCGGACCGTCGCGAAGGCGGCGGGCAGGAGGTCGTCGAGCGTCTTGCCGGCGGCGAATTCGGCGCGGAATTCGTCGGTCTTGGCCCTCAGCTCGGCGTCGCTCAGTCGCTTGAAGTCGGGCTCCAGGGCATTGATCGTTTCGACGAGAGGTCGGTAGCGCTTGACGCGCCGATCGCTGGCCTTGCCGAAGACCATACGACCCAGATTGCCCAAGCCCAGCATCGAGAATCCTTCCTGTCCGTGCAGCGGCAGCGAGTTCGGCTGGCACGCGCCTGGTCGCCAGATCTGCCTTACCGGAATTTAAGGTGTGCGGACGGCTCAGGCCGTCCATCACCGGGGGTCCGGCAGTGGACTGCGGGACCGGCGACAGATAAGAACGGGGCCAAGCTCTGTCAACGCTGGCGCCGGGTCTTCGCCCCGCCGGCGATCGCCCCCGAAAAGGAGTTTTCATGGCTTTAACCCTCAAGACCAGGACGGCGGCCTTGTCGGCCGTCTGCATGGCCGCGCTGCTCGCCGCCGGCACGCTTGGCGTGCGCGCCCAGGATCCGGCCCCCGATGCCACCCAACCGGCGCAGGCGGAGCCCGCTCAGGCCGCTCCGGCGCCCGCCCAGGATGCCGCCGCGCCGGTGCCCACCCAGGATGCCGCCGCCGCGCCGGCAGCCGACCCCAAGGCGGTCGTGGCCCGGGTCGGCGGCCGCGACATCACCGAAGAGCAGGTAGCAATCGCACGCCAGGAATTCGGCTCCGAGCTCGGCCAAGTGCCCGAGGCGCAGCAGCGCGGCGTCATCATCGACGCGTTGATCAACATGGAGCTCCTCGCCCAGGCAGCGCGCGACGCCGGCCTGGACAAGGGGCCGGCCTTCGAGGCTCGGTTGGAATTCTTGACGCAGCAGGCGCTGCGCAACGCCTATGTCGAGCAGGAGATCGTACCGGCCCTGACGCCGGAGGAGCTGCAGAAGGGCTACCAGAGCGCCGTCGTCGGCGAATTCAAGCCGGAGGAGCAGGTGCGCGCCCGCCATATCCTGGTCGACACCAAGGAGCAGGCGGACAAGATCATCGCCGATCTGAAGGCCGGCGGCGCGTTCGAGGAGCTTGCAAAGCAATCCAAGGATCCGAGCGGCCAGAACGGCGGCGACCTCGGCTATTTCGGCAAGGGGCAGATGGTGCCGCCCTTCGAGGCGGCGGCTTTCGCGCTGGAACCCGGCAAGTTCACCGAAACGCCGGTGCAGACGGAGTTCGGCTATCACGTGATCAAGGTGGAGGAGAAGCGGATGAGCGAGCCGCCGCCGATGGCGGAGGTGGAGAACGAGCTCCGCAACTTCCTGCTCCGCCAGAAATTCGAGTCTGTGATGGCGAGCCTGCGCGAAAAATATCCCATAGAGATCGTCGGCCAGCCGGCCCCGGCCGGGGGCGCGCAGCCCGCGGGCGCGGCTCCGGCAGGCGAAGCTCCCGCCGGCGAAGCTCCGGCGGGCGGCGAGTCCTCAGGCGCTGCGCCGGCCGCATCCGACGCGCCGGCAGCAGCGCCTGCGGCGGGCGAGCAGCCGCAGAACTGACCGCAAATGGGGGGGAAGATCTCCCCCTTCGCGCCGCAATCCTATCCGGAGCTGCCGGCGATCGAAGGGGTGCGGATCGCCACGGCCGAGGCCGGCATCCGCTACAAGGGGCGGACCGACCTGCTGCTGGTCCGCTTCGATCCCCGCGCCAGCGTGGCGGGCGTATTCACCAATTCCCGCTGCGCCTCCGCCCCGGTCGAATGGGACCGAGCCCATCTCGGCGGGGGAAGAGCGCGGGCGCTGGTCGTCAATTCCGGCAACGCCAACGCCTTTACCGGCATGAAGGGCCACGCCGCCGTCAAGGCGAGCGCCGAGGCGGCGGCCGCCGCCGTCGGATGCCGCCCCGACGAGGTGTTCCTCGCCTCCACCGGCGTCATCGGCGAGCCGCTCGACCCGGCGCCGTTCGCTGCGCATCTCGGCCGGCTGGCGGACGAGGCGAAGCCGGGTCGCTTCCTCGACGCCGCCCGCGCCATCATGACCACGGATACCTTTGCCAAGGTGGCGACGCGCCGGGTCGGCCCCGGCGATGTGGCGATCAACGGCATCGCCAAGGGCGCCGGCATGATCGCGCCGGACATGGCAACCATGCTCTCCTTTATCTTCACCGACGCGGCGATCGCGCCGGCGCTCCTGCAGGAGTGCCTTGTCGAGGCGGTCGCCGGCAGCTTCAATGCAATCACCATCGACGGCGATACCTCGACGTCGGACACGGTGCTCGCCTTTGCCACCGGCGCCGCTGCATCGACGAGCGCCGGCCTGGAGTCCGACCCTGCGGGGCTGCAGGCCTTCCGCGGCGCTCTCAACGATCTCTGCCGCGACCTCGCCCATCAGGTCGTCCGCGACGGCGAGGGCGCGACCAAATTCGTGGCGGTCACCGTGGCCGGCGCGGTGTCCAATGAGTCGGCGAAGCGCGTTGCTGCCGCGATCGCCAATTCGCCGCTGGTGAAGACGGCGCTCGCCGGCGAGGATGCCAATTGGGGCCGCGTGGTGATGGCCGTGGGCAAGGCCGGCGAGCCGGCGGACCGCGACCGGCTGGCGATCTTCTTCGGCGAGCATCGCGTCGCCCATGAAGGCGAACGCGACCCGTCCTATTCGGAGCAGGCGGTCTCCGCCTATATGAAAAATTCCGAGCTCGCCATCCGCGTGGAGCTCGGCCTCGGCGACGGCCGCGCCACCATGTGGACCTGCGACCTGACGGCCGAATACGTCGCCATCAACGCCGATTATCGAAGCTGAGCATGCCGGCTCTGCTGCTGGTCGCCGCCTGCGCGCTGATCGATGTGGACAGGCGCGTCCTCATCGCCCAGCGGCCCGAGGGCAAGTCGATGGCCGGCCTGTGGGAATTCCCCGGCGGCAAGGTCGAGGAAGGCGAGACGCCGGAGGACACGATCATCCGCGAGCTCGCCGAGGAGCTTGCGATCAGGGTTACCGAACCTTGCCTGGCACCCCTGACGTTCGCCAGTCACAATTATCGAGAATTTCACATTTTAATGCCACTCTTTGTTTGCAGGAGGTGGGAAGGCGTCCCTGTCCCGATCGAGGCCCAGCAGCTGAAATGGGTCCGCCCGAACCGGCTTCGCGACTTCCCCATGCCCCCTGCCGACGAACCGTTGATCAGCCATCTCGCTGATCTGCTGTGAGAAGGACGAAGCTTGTGAAGGAGCAGGCGGTGATCAAGCGGTTCCTTGCCGACGAGAGCGGGGCCACGGCGATCGAATACGGCCTGATCGTCGGCATCATGGCGGTGGTCGTGTTCGGCATCGCCGCCTCGGGAGGCGCCCTCACGGCCGTCTATGAAAAGGTCAGCCTGATCGTCGCGGCAATGGCCGGCGATTAGCCGTCCAACCTCACCTTTACGACGTCGGCTTTCGCGAGCCGAGCACCTTCGCCAGGCTGACCGTTCCGGAGCCGCGCCTTGCCGGTTGCTGCTGGCTTTCGTGCGGCGCCCAGCCCGACAGCGAGACGATCTCGAACGAGGCCCGCACGCGCCCATCCGGATCGCGGAATTTTTCGGCATAGATTTCCGCGGCGCGCATGAACAGACGCCGAATCGCCGGCCGTCGCTTCCGCTCGAAGAGGACGTTCGTCGCGCCCATGGCGCGCAGGTCGCCGAACAGCCGGAACGCATCGTCGTAGCGGACGGTGAGCACATCGCGGTCGGCGACTGGAAGTGCGAAGCCGGCCCGCTGCAGGAGGGCGCCGAGATCGCGCACATCGGCCGCCGGAAGGACGCGGGGGCTGGTGCCGCCGCTGATTTCCGCTTCCGCCTCATAAAGCGCCTCGCGCAATTCCGAGAGCGTGCGTCCGCCGGTCATCGCCGCGAGGAAGAGCCCGTCCGGCTTCAGAGCCTGGCGTATCTGCACGAGGGCGCCGGGGAGGTCGTTCGTCCATTGCAGGCTCAGCGCGGAGGCGAAGAGATCGATCGAAGCCGGCGCGAGCGGCAGCGCCTCCTCGTCGGCGACGGCGCCCGCCTGCGTCGGTCCAAATGCGGCGGCAGCAGCCTCGATCCGGAAGACGCGGCCGACCTTGCCGCTCTCGCCAAGTGCCGCGGCAAGCGCCCCCGTCTGGCCGGCAAAGGCGACGCCGATGTCGAAATGCCGCTCGACGCCTGCCAGCCGGTCGGCGAGATCGGCGACCACATAATTCATCAGGAAATCCGCGCCCGGTGCGGCGCGTGCGTGCGCCCGGGCGAGCCGGCGGCGGAGCAGGGCCTTGTCGGTGACGCGGAGAACCATGGGCCAAATTTCTTTCCGACATGCACGAAGCGAGGATGATTCCGCTGCATGACCGCGATAGCATGGCCAAATGCTGTCCCTCAAAGCGCCGGATCTTTTGGCGGGGCTGCGGCGGCTGCCGCTGCGCGGCGCCGATATCGTCCTGCCGCCGACCTGTCCCGGCTGCCGGGCGGCGCTCGCCGACAGCCATGCGCTTTGCTCGCGCTGCTGGTCGGGGATCCGCTTCATCGAGCCGCCGCTCTGCCCCGTCTACGGCACCCCCTTCGCCTATCAGCTCGGCGATGGCATCCTCTCCGCCGAGGCGCTCGCCGATCCGCCGCCGTTCCGGCGCGCCCGGGCGGCGGCAGTCTACGGCGATGTCGCCCGCCGGCTGGTGCACCAGCTGAAATACCATGACCGGCCGGACCTGGCCGAGGTGATGGCGATGGCGATGCGCCGGGCCGGACGCACGCTCCTCGCCGAGTGCAGCCTGATCGTGCCGGTGCCGCTCTATCGCTGGCGGCTCTGGCAGCGGCGCTTCAACCAGGCGGCGGCGCTCGCCGCATGCCTTTCAAGGCTGTCCGGGCGTGCCGCACGATCCTTTCGTGCTGCAGCGTTTCAAGTCGACGCGGCGGCAGGTCGGGTTGAGCGCGCTTCAACGGCAGGAGAACGTCCGCGGCGCCTTCCGCGTGGCCGACGATATGCGGGCCCGCATCGCCTCCGAGGCCGTTCTCCTCGTCGACGACATCTACACCTCCGGCGCCACCGCCAAGGCGGCGAGCCGCGCGCTGCTGCGCGCCGGGGCGGCGGCCGTCGACGTCCTGACTTTTGCGCGCGTGACCAGTTGAGCCGGTCTTTGCCAAATCGCCTGCGACCGCCTATATGGCTGTCGCGACACGCGTTTCGACGAGACTTCGGATGCCGGACGTGATCATCTACACGCGCCAGTTTTGCGGCTATTGTACCGCCGCCAAGCGGCTGTTGCGGGAGAAGGGCGTGGCATTCAGGGAAATCGACGCGACCGGCGCGCCGGACAAGCGGAACGAGATGATCGAGCGGTCCGGCCGCTTCACATTTCCGCAAATCTTCGTCGGCACGCATCATGTCGGCGGCTGCGACGATCTCTATGCGCTGCATGCGCGCGGCGATCTCGACCGGCTGCTGACGGCATAGGGGCATCATGCGCTTCACCGCCGCCTGCATCCAGCTCTGCTCGTCGACCGACGTTGCGGAGAACATCGAGACGGTGGAGCGCCTCGTGCGCGACGCCGTGCGCCGGGGCGCCGATTACGTGCAGACGCCGGAGATGACCAACATCGTGCAGCGCGACCGCGCCGCGCTGGCGGCCAGCATCGCCGCCGAGCAGAGCGACCCTGCCGTGGCGCGGTTTGCCGCGCTCGCGGCGGAGCTCGGCATCGTGCTGCACATCGGCTCGCTGGCGCTCAAGGCCGCCGATGGCCGCATCGCCAATCGCGCGCTGATCTTCGGCCGCGGCGGCCATGTGCTTGCCCGCTACGACAAGATCCACCTGTTCGACGTCGACCTGCCGGGCGGCGAGAGCTGGCGCGAATCGGCGCTCTATCACCCCGGCGACCGCGCCGTGGTCGCCGACCTGCCCTGGCTCAGGCTGGGCGTGGCGATCTGCTACGACATCCGCTTCCCGCAGCTCTTCCGCGCCCAGGCGCATGCCGACGCCGCTGCGCTGACCGCGCCGGCCGCCTTCACCCGCCAGACGGGCGAGGCGCACTGGCACGTCCTGCAGCGGGCCCGCGCCATCGAGAACGGCGCCTTCGTCATCTCCGCCGCGCAGGCCGGCCGCCATGCCGACGGGCGCGAGACATTTGGCCATTCCATCATCGTCGCGCCGTGGGGCGAGGTGCTGGCCGAGGCCGGCGGGGACGGGCCGGAGGTGATCGTCGCGACGATCGACCCGGCGCGCTCGCTCGACGCGCGCCAGAGGATCCCGGCGCTGAAGAACGAGCGGCCGTTCGCGCTGCCCCAGGCGGCGGAGCCGGTCGCGCTACGGACAGCGTCGTGATCCGCTTCTCGCTGTCCTGCTCGGACGGGCATCCGTTCGAGGGCTGGTTCGCCAGCTCCGACGCTTTCGAGGCGCAGCGCGGCGAGCGCGCCATCGCCTGCCCGGTCTGCGGGGACGCCGATGTGGAGAAGGCGCTGATGGCGCCCGCCATTGCAACGGCGCGCAAGAAGGATGCCGTGCGCGTCGCCGCCCATACCGGAACCGCCGAGGAGCCGGAAATGGTCTCCATGCTGCGGAAGCTCCGAAAACATCTGACGGACAACGCCGACTACGTCGGCGACCGCTTTGCCGCAGAGGCCCGGCGCATCCATTACGACGAGGTGGAGAAGCGCGGCATCTACGGCGAGGCAACGTCCGACGAGGTCCGCTCGCTGACCGACGAGGGAATCGAGTTCCACCCGCTGCCGGTCCTGCCGGAAGACCATAACTGATAAGTGGGAAGGCTCGGCGGACACAGATTTGCATCCGCCGGAACGTGGCCGGCCGCATTTGGAAAGCCCCGAGCCGGCGCAGAGCTGCCTCGCCTCAGGTCGCGACGCTCATCTCCGGCCCGCAGGCCGGATCGACTATCTAGCGAGGCCGGTCGCTACTCCGGCATCGGACTTAGGTGGCACCGTCCGAAAGGCCCAGGGTACATGCCCACCACGTCAGGCCTGCGTGTCTCAGCTTCCCACGCCGCTCGCCAGATTCCGGGACCGCTTACGCGGAAACCGTTTTCTCGCTAAATTTCCCCTCAATTCCTTAAGCCTGATTTAACGCCCGCTTTTCTGCGCAGGGAAGAGGCACGGAGCGCAAACTAAGGCGACAGCGAGGCGTTTTCGTCGGGTTGGTGAATCCTGTGATGGAATTGTCACATTAATCGCCTGGATTGTGGCACTGCAGCTGAGTAAGGCCAATATCCGCCCTCTACCGGCACCTCGGGTCCGGCACGCGGCCGCATCTGACGCAAGCTCGCGCCGCATCAAGTTCGCGTTGGGCCCTTGCCGCTGGGCCGCCTTCCGAGGATTCTCCGGGCCCGAAGGAGACACGCAGATGAAGATCATGATCGCGGCGCTGCTGACGGCCTTGGTTGCCGGAGCGGCCTGGGCGCAAGACGGCACGGCGAAGCAGTCCGCCGTGTTCGCCGGCGGCTGCTTCTGGTGCGTCGAAGAGGCCTTCGACAAGGTACCCGGCGTGCTGGTCACGACCTCCGGCTATACCGGCGGCCAAGTGGAGAATCCGACCTACCAGGCGGTTTCGGCGGGAGGAACCGGGCACTACGAGGCCGTCGAGGTCGAATACGACCCTGCCAAGGTCACCTACGAGCAGCTCCTGGACGTGTTCTGGAAGAACGTCGATCCGTTCGATCCGAACGGGCAGTTCTGCGACAAGGGCGAGTCGTACAAGAGCGCCGTTTTCGTCGCGGACGAGACGGAGCGGGCCCTCGCCGAGAGCACGAAAAAGGCGGTCGAGGAGCGCTTCAAGCAACCGGTGGCAACCGCCGTCCTGCCCGAGCAGATTTTTTACCCGGCCGAGGATTATCATCAGAATTTCTACCAGACGAACCCGGCCCGCTATCAGGTACTACAAATGGGGCTGCGGCCGCGTCCAGCGTCTGGAGGAGATTTGGGGCAAGCCGGCCGCCTGAAGACGCTTCGGGAACGCATCAGACGGCCTGAGTTGCAGGCCGGCAACGGCGCGAAACTCGTTTGCACGCGCGGGGGTCGCGATTTGCATCCCTTTTGCTTTCTCGCGTAGGGTCGAATTTAACCGATCTTTCCGAATCGCTGCTTTTATAATGGCACGGCACGCGAAGCGCAGGCTGGAGACGACATTGCTCGACCGACGCATCTTTCTGGCGGGCGCCGCGACGGCGCTGCTTGGCGCCTGCACCACCGGCTCGTTCGGCCCGCTGGCCTATGCCCCGGCGGGACCGCGGCTCCTCGTGCCGGAGAGCAACGAGCCGTTCAAGGTCGCTGCCGTCGACATGACGACGATCCCGGCCCAGTACCATCGCCAGGTCGTCAGGGATCCCACCGGCGAGCCTCCCGGGACGATCGTCGTCGATCCCGGCCAGCGCTTCCTCTATCTCGTGCTCGGCGACGGCAAGGCGATGCGCTACGGCATCGGCGTCGGCCGCGAAGGTTTCGGCTGGAACGGCGTCGCCACCATCCAGCGCAAGCAGAAATGGCCGAGCTGGCATCCGCCGGTCGAGATGCAGGCGCGCGACGAGCGGGCGCGCCAGTGGAAGGACGGGATGCCGGGCGGGCCGAGCAACCCGCTCGGCGCGCGCGCCCTCTACCTCTATCAGAACGGCAGGGATACGCTCTACCGCATCCACGGCACCAACGAGCCGCAGTCGATCGGCCGCGCCGTGTCGTCCGGCTGCATCCGCATGCTGAACGCCGACGTGATCGACCTCTACGACCGCGTGCCGACCGGATCTCGCGTGGTCGTGCTGCCGTCGTTGAGCCCCATGGCGCGGCTCAGCGGCTCTATTCCGGCTTCGGTCAGGAACCTGCCGGGGACCGTCTCTCGTATCTGGTGACCGGCGCGCTCTGGAGATTACGGCCGGCGGCTCCCGCCGCCGGCCAGCCCGGTCCTATTGGCCGGCGCGAACCTTCGGGTCCATGTTCTCAAAGCTTTCGATGATACCCTCGGTCTCGCGCTTCTCGTCGGCGACGACCAGCCGCTCGTTATGGAAGCGGCCTTGATCGGTGCCGTGCAGCTTGTTCTTGCCGCGGATCTCGTTGGCAAAATCGTCCTGGTCGAAAGCGTCCGGGCTGGTTTCGCCGACATGCTCGACGCCATTCTTCGTGCCCATGCCCTTGTGGCTCGCATTGGCCATGACCGGTCTCCTGTGAAGTCTCCCTTGGACAACGCCGTGCAAGGAGGGGCCGTTCCGGCCGCGACGGGCTTTCGGATTCGCTCAGTCGAAATGCTGGCGGAAAAGCGGCGCCAGCGCCGGCAGCCGCTCCGCCTCCGCCGCGACGCCTGCCAGCTTCGGGCATTCCTTGGCGAACCAGGTCTGGCGTGGCCGCCAATGGACCATCGCGCCGACATAGAGGTCGAGCGCCGAGAAGCGCGCGCCGAGGAACCACGGCGCGGGCGCGATTGCCGCCTCGACCTGCCGCCACAGGCTTTCGCGGTGCCGGTCGGTCGCCGTCCTCAGCATGGCCGCTTCCTCCCGGTCCGGTAGCCATTTCTTCGGGTCGTCGCCATAGGTGAAGGTCGGATAGATGGCGGCAACCAGGAAGATCAGCCAGCGCAGGAAAGGCGCCCGCTCCGCCGTGCCGGGCGGCGGCACGAGCCCGGCCTCAGGCGCCATGTCATGGATGAGGAGCACGATGGCCGCGCTCTCCGTCATCACGCTCCCGTCCGGCATGATCAGGGTAGGCACCTGACCGAGCGGGTTCAGCGCAATGAGCCGGTCGCGCGCCGGGCCGGGCTGGTCGTAATCCACCTCTTCGTAGCGGTAAGGCATGCCGGCCACGCGGAGAGCCGCCTCGACGAAGAAATTGCCGCAGCCGCGGCAGCCGAGCAGGCGGTAGGGCTCTGCCATGCTTCACTCCCGTGTCCGTTCAAACGCCCGTGCCGCCCCACAGGCTCCGGCCGGGCTCGGTCGATTCCAGCCGATCGCCGGTGCGCTTCAGGCCCATGTCGCGGAGGAGGTGGTCGTCGACGCCTTCGAGCTTGCGCCGGAGTTCTGCTTCCATGCGGATGCGCTTGATGACAGAGCCCGTCTGATCAAGCCATTGCCGCGCCGCCTCCACCCGTGTGCCGAAGCCGCCGCGACGCTTCTGCGAACTCGGTCCGGCCGCCCTGCTGCCGGTCGAAAATCAAGATCTGCACCATGGCGATGCTCCCTGTCTTTGCGGCGGGACCATGCAATGCGATACCTGCCAGCAGGATGTCAGGTTTGATCGGCCGCAATCGGCAGCCCAAAAATTCTCCATCCGGAGCCGCGTCGCGTGAATTCCATCGAGCGCGCACTCGCCATCCTGCTGCTGCTGAGCCGCCGAAAGCTGCTGTCTGCGACGGAGCTGGCGCGCCGCTTCGCCGTATCGGTGCGCACCATTTACCGCGACATCGACCGGCTGATCGCGCTGGGCATTCCCGTCGAGGCGGAGCGCGGCGCGGAGGGCGGCTTCCGCCTCGCCGCCGAGTTTCTGGCGCCGCCGATCGCGCTGAACCGCGTCGAGACTACCGCGCTCCTCGTCGCGCTCACGCTGGTGCGCGGCTTGAAGACGACGCCGCTCCTGCCGCAGCTGGAGACGGCCGAGGCGAAGCTCCTCGCCGCCCTGCCGCAGGCGGCGCGCGACATTATGGCCAGGGGCGCCCGCATCGTCGGCATCGAACGGGCGCCCGACGACATCTTTCATGGCGAGCGCCCGGCCGAAAAACCCGTCGACCAGCACGCGGCGGTGGACCTGTTCCTGGAAGGCATCCTCACCCAGCGCCGGGTCGATCTCACCCACCGGAATTTCTACAAGCAGACGGAGCGCGTCCACGAGGTCGAGCCGCACGGTCTGCTGTGGGACCGCGACCGCTGGTACCTGGTCGGCCGCTCGCTTGCCGCCGGCGAGCTCCGCATGTGGCGCGCCGATCGCGTGACGTCGGTCGTGGTGACCGGCATGGCCTTTCGCCCGCTGGCCGATTTCGACATCCGCGCGCTCCTGAACCGGCAATGGCTGGAGCAGGCCATGCGGAGCTGGGACCGGGAGGGCGAAGGCACCCGCATCCGGATGCGCCCGGAAGCCGCCGAGACGCTTCGCCGTGACTGGTATTACCGCCACGCCATCTTCACGCCGGACGGCGACGCGGTCATCATGACGCTCTCCGACACCGATCCCGCGACGATCCTGCCGCTCGTCCGCTGGCTCGGCCCCGACACGGAAATCCTGGCGCCGCAGACGCTCCGCGATAGGCTTTGCCGGGAGCTGGAGGCGATTCTGCAGGTCTACGGATAGAGGAGCAGGCGATGCGGCGTTGGGAGTTGCTGGGGATTTCTGTCGCGCTGGTGATCGCTGCTCATGCCGGCGCCGCCTCCGCCGATACGAGCTGCCGCGGCGGGCAGTCTTTCGACGATTTTCTGGCCGGCCTTCGCCAGGAGGCGGCGCGGCAGGGGATTTCGGAAAACGCTCTAGCGGCGCTCGACGGCGTCACCTACGACGAGCGCGTCTTCAAGCAGGACCGCGGCCAGCCGACGCTGTCGCAGAGTTTTCTGGAGTTCGCCGGCCGCGTCGTTTCCGCCGACCGGCTGCAGCGCGGCCGCGCGCTCCTGCAAGAACACGCCAAGACGTTTGCCTGGATCGAGCGCGACTACGGCGTGCCGGGGCCGGTCATCGTCGCCTTCTGGGGGCTGGAGACCGATTACGGCGGCTACATGGGCGAGTTCTCCTCGCTTCGCTCGCTCGCCACGCTCGCCTATGACTGCCGCCGCCCGGATTATTTCCGCGCCGAGTTCTTCGACGCGCTCAGAATCGTCGATCGCGGCGACATAAGGCCGGCCGATATGAGGGGCGCCTGGGCTGGCGAGCTCGGCCAGGTCCAGTTCACCCCCTCCAACTACCTCAAACATGCCGTCGACTACGACGGCGACGGCAGGCGCGATCTGGTCGGCAGCGTGCCGGACGCGCTGGCTTCGACGGCGAGCTACCTCAAAAGCCTCGGCTGGCGGCGGGGCGAGCCCTGGCTTGAGGAGGTGCGGGTGGCCGACGGGGTGCCGTGGCAGGAGTCGGCGCGTGCCATCAAGCAGCCGCGCGCCTTCTGGGCGGCAGTCGGCGTCCGGCGGGCCGACGGCAGCGCGCTTCCGGCCGACCGCGTCCCCGCCTCGCTGCTGCTGCCGATGGGCAGGTTCGGCCCGGCCTTCCTCGCCTACGAGAACTTCGGCATCTATTGGGAATGGAACCAGAGCTCCAATTACTCCCTGGCGGCGGCCTATTTCGCTACGCGGCTCGCCGGTGCGCCGCCGATGCGAAAAGGCGAAGCGCCGGAAATCCTCTCCGCCGGCGAGATGCGCGAGCTGCAGGAGCGGCTGAACCGCGCCGGCTTCGACGCCGGCACGCCCGACGGGCGGCTTGGCGAGACGACGCGGGCCGGAGTGAAGCGGGCGCAGCTCGGATTCGGCCTGCCGGCCGACGGCTACCCGACGCGCGAGCTGTTGCAGAAGCTGCGACAGGGCAGGTGAATCGCCGGCGGGCGGAGTCCCTCGCGCAGCCCGGATGGAGCGAAGCGAAAGCCGGGGTGAACACCTCGCGAGAGGCATCCCGCACTGCGCTTCGCTCCATGCGGGCTACTGGTGTCCGCTCAGTTCAGCCCGCAAAATTCCGCCGTCGTCTCGGCGCCGACGATGGTGATGGGCGCCCCCTTGGACACCACGTATTCGCTCTCGCCGAACCGCACGAACGGGGCCTTGCCCGAGGGGCCGGCCTTCTGGCGGGCCCAGTCGAAAGTGTAGCCGAGCGACGTCCAGGGATAGCCGGTCGGCTCGGCGGCCCCGTAGGATTGATAATATTGCTGGTTGAAGAACGCTTGCTGCCGTTCGCAACCTGCCGGCGGCGTGGCACTGCTGCAGGCGTCGTCGGCGCTGCCGCGCACGGGGCAGCTCGTCGTGTCGATTTCCGGCGATGCGCACGGGCGAAAAATTGTCGTACCCGCATCGGGAGCCGCGATCGTAAAAGTGAGGAAGGTCGTCTTGCCGTTCAGCGGCGGTAATCCGAGCCGTTGCTCCAGGCGGAGGCTGAGGCGCGCCGCGTCGTTGCCGTTCTGCTGCACGAAGGCCTTGCAGAAATTCTGCAGGTGCGGCGCTACGGTGACCCAGGTATCGCCCGGCGCGGCGGCAACCCAGTCGCCCGCGGCGGTCTTGTAGCGCGCCAGTTGCCCGCTCCGGATCCAGGTTGCGACAGTCACCGGCCCGCCCGGGGTGATCGGCACGAGCGAATTGGAAACCGCCTCTGGTGTGGCGATCTCCATCTCTTCAAGGGCATCCAGGTAGGTTTGATACCAGTTGCGGAGCCGGGTCGCTTCGGTCAGTTCCGGAACGCAGACTTTTGGTCGCTCGACCGCGGTGCCGCCTGAGGATGCCGCAGCCTGAGGCAGCTGGAAGGGATCGCCGATGAAAGCGAATCCCGCGGCGCTCCTGGCGTTGGTGGCCAGCATGATGGCGAATTGGAATCCAGGGTCGCCGTAGTAGAAATCCGCGAGATCGGCGAGCATGGTCGCGGGGAATATTTCCGCGGTGGCCAAGCAGCTGGTCTGCCCATGCGACGTCGCCGGAAACAGCGCGATGAGCAAGAGGCAGACGGCAGCACGTCGCAAAGGATAGAAAGCCATTCCCGCCTCCTTCGATAAAATGCGACGCTGATCTTTAGTTGCTCCACTGACCGCAGCCGAGCGCCCGCGACGAGGATGAAAATGCTAGCCAATGCTTCCCGCATGTTCAACTTCGGCCTCGGCGAGACGGCCGACATGCTGCGCGACAGCGTCGCCGCCTTCGCCGCCGACCGCATCGCCCCGCTCGCCGAGCGCGTCGACCGCGAGGACTGGTTTCCGCGTGAGCTTTGGCCGGAGATGGGGCAGCTCGGCCTGCACGGCATCACCGTGGCGGAGGAGGAGGGCGGTGCGGGGCTCGGCTATCTCGAGCATTGCGTCGCCATGGAGGAGATTTCGCGCGCCTCCGGCTCCGTAGGCCTCTCCTACGGCGCCCATTCCAATCTCTGCGTGAACCAGATCTTTCGCTGGGGCCGGCCCGAGCAGAAGGCGCGCTACCTGCCAAAGCTCATCTCCGGCGAGCACCTCGGGGCGCTCGCCATGTCGGAGGCCGGCGCCGGCTCCGACGTCGTGTCCATGAAGCTTCGGGCGGAGAAGCGCGGCGACCGCTATGTTCTGAACGGCACGAAATTCTGGATCACCAACGGCCCGCAGGCGGACACGCTCGTCGTCTACGCCAAGACCGATCCGGAGGCCGGCGCCCGCGGCATCACCGCCTTCCTCGTCGAGAAGGGCTTTGCGGGTTTCTCGGTGGCGCAGAAACTCGACAAGCTCGGCATGCGCGGCTCGGAAACGGGCGAGCTGGTCTTCCAGGATTGCGAGGTGCCGGAAGAAAATGTCCTGGGCGAGCCGGGGCAGGGCGTTTCGGTGCTGATGTCCGGTCTCGACTACGAGCGCACCGTGCTCGCCGCCGGCCCGCTCGGCCTCATGCAGGCGGCGCTCGACGCGGTCTTGCCCTACGTACACGAGCGAAAGCAGTTCGGCCGGCCGATCGGCTCGTTCCAGCTGATGCAGGGAAAGCTCGCCGACATGTACGTGACGCTCTCCGCCGCTCGCGCCTATGTCTATGCGGTGGCGAAGGCCTGCGACCGCGGCGAGACGACGCGCGAAGACTCGGCCGGCGCGATCCTCTTCGCCGCCGAGAAGGCGACGCAGCTCTGCCTCGACGCCATCCAGTGTCTCGGCGGCAACGGCTACATCAACGATTATCCCACCGGGCGCCTGTTGCGGGACGCAAAGCTCTACGAGATTGGCGCCGGCACGAGCGAAATCCGCCGCATGCTCATCGGGCGCGAGATTTTTGAGAAGACGGGTTCGTGAGTTCGAATTTCGAATCTGGCGATCTGAGGAAGGTCGTATGTCGGATCAAAACGAAAAAACGGTAGATGACGACTGGCCGCCTGCTCCGTTGCGGCGTCTTCGGCTGCAGGTTAACCAGGAAGGCGAGGTTGTGGTGCCGGCCGAATTCGTCCGCGCACTTGGCCTGCACCAATACGACGTCCTGCTTGCATGGGTGGAAGGCGAGGAACTACGGCTGGAGACGCTCGCTTCCGGACTTCGGAAAGCAGAGCATTATTTCAGGTCGCGCGTGACGACCGGGTATCTGTCCGACGAACTCATCGCGGACAGGCGCGTCGAGGCGCTGCGGGAAGTCTGGGAATAGCCGACCGTCCTCGGCGTCAATACGCCCGCTCGCCGATCCGCCGCGCCAGCAGCGAGCCGACCAGCGCCGGCACGGCAAAGAACGAGGCGAGGAGCACCGCCAGCATCATCGTCAGGATGATCAGGCTGAGCCCCGACTGCATGCCGAGCCCGACGATGAGCACGCCCGCCTGGTGGCCGGCGACCAGCCAGAGCGGCCAGCGCCAGATCCGCTCCGGCACGCGATAGGCGGCGATCGCCACGGCCAGCGCCATCACCGGCATGCCGAGCACGAAATACGCCTGCGTGTCCCAGGCCTCGCGCAGCCGGAAAGCTTCTTGGCCCATGCCGCCCCACACCGACAGGCCGGTCCAGACCAGAAGGCCCGTCGCGGCCAGCAAGAGCCCGGTCGCCGTCGGCAGGAGCCCGACGGGGGGAAGGCGGCCGAAATCCTCTCCGTCACGCATGCGCAACTCCAGAAACGCTATGGTGAACCGATCCTAGCGCATTATGCTTGACAGCCTCTTAAAGCGGGCCGCGGGCCTTTCAGCCGCGCGAAGCCGCATTACCAGACCGGACCAACTCATGACGCTGACGCCCGAAATTGCTGCCCGCCTGCGCGGCGCGTCGACCGCCACGATCAGCACCGTGCTCCTGAAGAAGGGCATCCGCCGCGCCTGGATGCGTGGGCCGATGCCGCTGGCGACCGCGGCGGGTCGACGCGTCGTCGGGCCGGCCTTCACGCTCCGCTTCGTGCCGGCGCGCGAGGACCTCGCCACGCCGGAATCCTGGTCCTCGCCGCATTCGACCCGCGCCGCAATCGAGGCGATGCCGGAGGGCGCCGTCGCGATCGTCGATGCGCTCGGCGTGACGGACGCCGGAATTTTCGGCGATATCCTCTGCGCCCGCATGGCGAGGCGCGGCGTCGCGGCGCTGGTCACCGACGGCGCCGTGCGCGACCTTGCCGGCGTCCTCGGCACGGGCCTGCCGGTCTGGTGCGCCGGCACCGCCGCGCCGGCTTCGGTGGCCGGCCTCACCTTCGTCGGCTGGCAAGAGCCGATCGGCTGCGGCGGCGTCGCCGTCTTCCCGGACGACGCGATCGTCGCCGACGGCGACGGCGCCGTGGTCGTCCCGCGGGCGCTCGTCGCCGAAGTTGCAGCGGCCGCCGAGGAGCAGGAGCGTCTGGAGGCGTGGATCATGGGCCAGGTGGAGAAAGGGGCGGAGCTGCCGGGGCTCTACCCGCCCAACGCGGAGACGAAAGCGCGCTACGAGGCGGAGCGGAAGTAGCCTCCGCCACCTGCGGCCCGGTGCTGTCATTGACAGCACTTTTGCGGAAGAGCATCTTTCCCACATGGCAACCCTCACCATCCGCAACCTGCCCGACGGCGTGCGCGACAAGCTCCGCATTCGGGCAGCCGAGAACGGCCGCAGCATGGAGGCGGAGGCGCGGAACCTTCTCACGAGCGCAGTCTCCGCACCACCCGCGCCACCCGCGACGGACGATGTCGCTACGAGGGTAAAGGAAGTGCAGGACTCCCTGAAGCCGTACTTGCCTGAGGGCGTCAATCTCGTGGACGAATTCCTCGCGGGGCGGCGGCGGATGTGGGGAGAGGAGTGATCGGACCCGATTTCGACGCGGTGCTCGATACCTCCGCGGTGTTAGCGGTCATGAAGGAGGAAGCAGGCGCAGCGGGAGTGCGCGCACGCATGGAGAGCGCCGCGATCTCGGTCGTGAACTTGGCTGAGATCGCCACCAAACTCACGGAATGGGAAGTCCCGCCGCCGCTGGTAATTCGATCGATTGAGCGACTGAGGCTAAAGGTGCTCGCGTTCGACAGAGACTTGGCTATGGAAGCCGGCTTGCTGCATCGGTTCACCAGGGGACGTGACATCTCTCTGGGTGATCGCGCCTGCTTGGTGACCGCTCGGCACTTCGGAGTTCCCGTGGTCACGGGAGATCGCGGCTGGCAAACCCTCGATATCGGCGTCCGCGTGGAGCTGATCCGCTAGCCATGCGCCTCGCCATCCACCCGCTCACGCCGGAGCGCTGGGACGACGTCGTCAACCTGTTCGGGCCGGAGCGCGGCGCCAATTCCGGCTGCTGGTGCATGTGGTGGCGCATGGCCGGGCCCGATTGGAAAGCGGTGCCGCGCGACGACAAGCGCGACCGCTTCCGCGCGATCGTGGAGGCCGGCCCGGCGCCGGGAATTCTCGCCTATTCCGGCGACCAGGCAGTCGGCTGGTGCGCCGTCGGGCCGCGCGCCACATTGCCGCGCATGAATTCGTCGCGCGTGGCGGCGCCGCTCGACCAGATCGACGGCGTCTGGGCGGTCAACTGCTTCTACATCCGCTCCAACGCCCGCCGGCAGGGGCTCATGCGAATCCTGCTCGACGGTGCCGTGGCCTTCGCGGCCGGGGAGGGCGCGGCGACCATCGAAGCCTGCCCGATGGAAACAAACCGCAAGCTGATCTGGGGCGAGGGCTATATCGGGCTTGCGTCGGTGTTCCGTGCGGCGGGTTTTGTAGAGGTCGCCCGCCGCTCGCCGACGCGGCCGCTGATGCGGCTGACGATCGAAGCGCCTGTGCGGGCGGCGGCACCCTGACGCTTGCCGGCAGCGCTGCCCGATCCAGTTTCGCTCGCGGACCAGATGAGAAGGCGCACATGACTCTGACCGTCACGGCGAACGGGGCCGCAATTCCGGCGATCGGCCTCGGGACCTGGCAGCTCCGCGGCGACGCGGCCATTCGCGCCGTGCAGGCGGCGCTGCAGGCCGGCTATCGCCACATCGATACGGCGGCAATGTACGGTAACGAGACGGAAGTCGGGGAGGCGATCCGCGCCCATGGTGCGCCACGCGAGCAGATCTTCGTCACCACAAAAGTCTGGCCGAGCGACCTCGCCGACGGGAAGCTGCAGAAATCCGCCGAGGACAGCCTGCAGCGCCTGCAGCTGGACCAGGTCGACCTCCTGCTTATCCATTGGCCGAGCCGCGACATTCCCTTCGCCGAGCAGATCCGCGCGCTTTGCGACGCCCGGCGGCGCGGCCTCGCCCGCCATATCGGCGTCTCCAATTTCCCGCCGCGCTTCGTCGAGGCGGCGGTCGGCCTCGCCGACGAGCCGCTCGTCGCCAACCAGGTCGAGCATCACCCCTATCTCGACCAGAGCGCCCTGGCGGCGGTCTGCACCAAGCACGGCATCGCCATCACCTCCTACGCCCCGCTCGGCAGGGGCGACGTCCTCCGCGATCCCGTCGTCACGGAGATCGCCCGCGCCAAGGGCAAGACGCCGGCCCAGGTCGTGCTGCGCTGGCACGTCGAGCAGCCGATGAATGTGGCGATCCCGAAATCCGCCAATCCGCGGCGGATCGCCGAGAACATCGACATCTTCGATTTCGCGCTGACGCCGGCGGAGATGGGCCGCATCTCCAAGCTGGCGCGGCCCGGCGGACGCATGGTGAATGCGGGCTATCCATCCGACTGGAACGGCGCGCCGCAAATCTGACCGGAGCCGCTGTCCTGATCCAATCGCGACGCGCCATGTCGTAGCTGCCGCTTGCGACAGAGCGGCCAAGGCGACAGGCTAAGCCCTTCAATTCCTTCCCGGTTTTCCCCTGGTCACCAATGCCCGCAATCCCGTCTGGCTGCCGGCTGCAACGCAGCCCGGCGCCTGGGCGTTCGCCATCCTTTACGCGGTGGAATCGTTCAGCCGGGCGACGCTCGCCAGCATCGTGCCGATCCAGGCTTACGACCTCTTAAAGGACGAGCAGAAGGTCAGCATTCTCTACTTCCTGGTCGGCATGGCGGGCCTCGTCGCCACGCTTTGCGCGCCGGTCCTCTACCGCCACATGCCGCGGCGCTGGGTCTATACGGCGGGCGCGCTGATCATCGTCGCCGCAAGCGCCTGCCTCGCGACCCACACCCTGGTCGGGCAGGCGGCGGGCATGTTCCTGCGCATCCTCGGCGCCGGCACCTTGGCCATCACCCTCAACCTCTACATCATGGAGTTCATCCCGAAGCAGAAGTTCGTCCAGTCGGAATCGCTCCGCCTGGCCTTGGCAACGTTCGCCTGGACGGTCGGGCCGGCGCTCGGCGTCTGGCTCTACGTGGATTTCGGTACCGTCGCCCCCTACATCTGGAGCTCGGCCTGGGCGCTGGCCTTGATCG
Organism: uncultured Alphaproteobacteria bacterium; assembly: GCA_963846475.1. GTDB lineage: Bacteria > Pseudomonadota > Alphaproteobacteria > Rhizobiales > Afifellaceae > DASWJZ01. Next base: position 4,227,112 of record CAWJVZ010000004.1, read on the forward strand.
CGCTCTTCTGGTCGTTGCGGCTGTCGGGCCGCAAGGCGGTCGCCCCGGGGATCATGCGGCCCATCAATCCGGTCGCCAATGTGCGCCGCTTCGTCGCCCAGCCGCGCATGCGGCTTGCCTGGCTGATCGCCTTCGGCCGCTCCTGCTACTGGACGACCTTCTACATCTATGCGCCGATCCTGATGGTCGCCACGGGCGAAGGAAAGCTCTCCGGCGGCCTCGTCGTCTCGCTCGGCAACGGTCTCCTCCTCTTCGCCATCCATTGGGGCAAGCTCGGCAGCCGCATCGGCGTCAGGCCGGTCGTCGTGCTGTCCTTCGCCGCATCAGCGCTGACAGCCCTCCTGGCGGGGCTGGCCGGCGAGGCGCATCCGTGGACCGCGGCGATCCTTCTCCTTGCCGGGGTGAATTTCGCCGTAGCGCTCGACGCGGTCGGCAGCACGCCGTTCCTCCGCGCCGTCCACTCTTACGAGCGTCCGCAGATGACCGCCGTCTACCGCACCAATCTCGATCTCTCCGACCTGCTGCCGACGCTGATCTATTCGATCATCCTCGGCTTCGCCGGGCTCGGCGCGGTGTTCGCCGCGCTCGGGCTGTTCTGCGCCTATTGCGCGTGGGTTTCCTGGCGATACCTGCCGCGCTCCATGTGAGCGGGAACGCCAGCCCCGCTTCGGGGGTTTCCCGCCCGCCAAGGCACTAATAAGCCGGCTTGGCGGGAGATGCCTTTGGACAGCATCTTTGGGAGCGACTGGGCGGCCGAGCTCGGCCAGGCCGAAGACGCCTTCTACGGCTTTGCCGAAAATTTCCTCGATCCCTGGGTGCCGATCCAGCTCGGCATCATCATCGTCGCGCTCCTGGTCAGCGTCGGGCTCGGCGGCTGGATCGAGCGTCAGCTGGAGCCGTGGCTGCGGGAAGTCCACGGCAAGCGGCGGCTGCTCCGCTTCCTCGCCCTCCTCCTACGGCGGACGCGCTGGATTGTCGCGGCCCTTCTCCTCGGCCTCGCGCTCATCGTCATCCGCGCCACGACGCTGCCGAGCAACGGCGCGATCGTCGGCCTCGCCGCCGCGCTGATCGCCACGTGGGTGGCGATCTCCGTAGTGTCGCGGCTCATCCGCAACCGGAGCATTGCGCGCCTCGTCGCCTGGATCGCCTGGATTATTGTGGCGCTGATCATCACCGGCGCATTCGACGAGGTCTCAGGCGTGCTGGACGCGGCCGCCATCCCCGTCGGCGCCTTCCGCATCTCGCTTTACGACGTCCTCCAGGCGGGGCTGGTGATCGCCGTCGTCCTCTGGCTCGCCATCGTCATCGGCAATGTCATGGAGCGGCGGGTCGCCGCCAATCCAGACCTGACGCCGAGTCTCAGGGTGCTGATCGGCAAGCTCGCCAAGATCGTGCTCCTCGTCGCCGCCGGCGCCATCGCGCTCGCCGCCCTCGGCATCGACCTGACGGCGCTGACGATCTTTTCCGGCGCGGTCGGCGTCGGCATCGGCTTCGGCCTGCAGAAAGTCGTGTCGAACTTCGTCAGCGGCATCATCATCCTCCTCGACAAGTCGATAAAGCCGGGCGACACGATCGCCCTCGGCGAGACTTTTGGGTGGATCAAGGCGCTCCGCGCCCGCTTCGTCACCGTCGTCACCCGCGACGGCCGGTCCTACCTCATCCCCAACGAGGATTTCATCACCCAGCGCGTGGTGAACTGGTCGTTCGAGACGACGCTGATCCGCATCGACGTCGAATTCGGCGTCGCCGGCACTTGCGATCCGCACCAGGCGCGGCGCCTCGCCGTCGAGGCCGCCAGATCGGTGGAGCGCATCCAGGAGCGCCCGCAGCCGGTCTGCCACATGACGAAATTCGACGGCGCGGAGATCGCCTTCATCCTGCGATTCTGGATCGCCGACCCGCAGAACGGCGTCACCAACGTCAGGGGCGCGGTGCTATTGGCCGTCTGGGATGCGTTCAAGGCGGCCGGCATCGACCTTTCGCTGCCGACGCGCGAGATCGTCCTGAACAAGCCGCTCGGCATCCGCCTGGAACGGCAGGACCAGGGGGCCGGTCCGCAAGAAAGGCCCGCCTAAAGATCCAGCGACCTGAGCTCCTCGCGCGTCAAGCGCCGGCCCTCCCACGCGCGCCCGCCGCCGGACAGGCCCATCAGGCCGCGCTTGCGCGCTCCCAGGTCGGTCACCGATACGCCGGCGGCAGCCGCGATGGCCGCGGCGATTTCGGTCACCGGCAGGGCTTCGTCATGGGTGTAGGCGAAGGTGATCGTCTCGCCGGATCGTGTCGTCAGCGTGCCGACCTCCGCCAGCATGCGGTGCATGCGGCGTTCCGGCAGCGTCTTGCCCTGGCCTTCCATCACCTCCTGCCGCGTTTCGACGGAGACGATTTCGTCCGGCCGCAGCGACAGGCGGCGCAGAACGGGCAGCCAGATGCTTTTCGCCGTGACGATGTCCACGCGGTCGGGCGCGACGGCGATGCGCGCCTTCCGCCTGAGGTTCAGGAAGCCGTAGGCATAGAGGGCGCAGAGGCCGAGGACGAAGGCGACGCAGAGCAGCACGATCGCGCCTTCCCGCTCGCTGAACAAGGCTGCGACCAGGCAACCCAGAGCAATGCAGAGAAGCGCTCCGAAGCCGAATGCCGCCATTGCGACGGAGCCCCGCCGCGGCTTCCATTCGGTGGTGCTCGCCGCCTCGCCGGTGATTCCGCTCATGTCGTACTCCAACGCACTTGTGCAGAGGGGTAAGGTGCCGCGCGGCCTTCGACAAGAGCGAGAGGGTCAGGCCCGCAGCAGCCGGAGCGACGGGAAGGCGAGCTGGCGGCGGCTGAGCGCGATCACCACGATCAGGGTGATCACCAGGAACAGCCAGGGACTGGCGAACCAGCCCAGAAAACCCACGGAAAAGAAGAAGGCGCGGAGCCCCCGGCTGAAATGGCGGCCGGCGACGACGCTCATCTCGGTGGCGCGGTCGATCGCCAGACGCGCTGCCTCGGTGTCGCGCTCTTCGGCCTGCGGCGTGGCGCCGATCAGGATCGAGACGTAGGCGAACAGCCGGAACGACCAGCCGAACTTGAAGAAGGCGTAGGCGTAGATCGACAGGAGGCCCAGCGCCTTGATCTCCCATGCGACGGCCGAGCCGCCTTCCGCGAAGGGCAGATCGTGGACAACGCCGAGCACCTGCTCGGAGGTGGTGAGCAGCGCGAAGGCGGCGCCGATGGCCAGCAGCGACGTGGAGGCGAAGAAGGCGGAGCCGTTCTGCAGCCCGGCAATCACCTGGGCGTCGAGCATGCGATTGTCGCGCGCCAGCATCGTTTCCATCCAGCGGCGGCGCTGGGCGTTCATCGCGGCGGTCAGCGTGTGGTTGCGCCACGGGCTGAAATCGACGAGCCAGGCGTAGAACCCCCAGCTTAGGACGAAGACGCCAGCCGCGACGAGGTCCACGATCCCGAAATACTGCATTCTTCCGAGCTCCCCAGCGGAACCTGCCGGAGCCCGCTGCTCCCGGCAAGCCGACGATGCCGGGCCAGGCGACTTGCCCTCTGCGACGCGTCCGGCAGCCTTGCAACGCAAACCACCCTGGAGTTATATCCGAATATAACAGGAGGTGGCCATGGTCGTATCAACGCTCCGCAATGTCGGAGGCTCGGTGATGCTGGCAATTCCAAAGGCGCTGCTCGAAGCGCTGGGGCTCAGCGCCAATACCAAGGTGGCGCTTTCTGTCGATGGCGGGCGGCTGGTCGTCGAGAAGCGCCCGCGGCCGAAATACACGCTCACGGAGCTCCTGGCTCAGTGCGATCCCGACGCGCCGGCTGGCGCCGACGAGCAGGAATGGCAGGAGATGGAGCCGGCCGGCCGCGAGGCTTGGTGATGGAGCGCGGCGACATCTGGCACGTCGATCTGGACCCGACCAAAGGGCGCGAACAGGCCTATCCGCGTTACGTGCTCGTCCTGACGAAGCGCGAGTTCAACCAGCTGGGCACGCCGCTGGTCGCCCCGATCACCACGGGCGGAAACTTTGCCCGCATGCGCGGGTTTGCGGTGCCGCTCTCCGGGGCGGGCACGAAGGCCGCGGGCGTCGTGCTCTGCCATCAGTTGCGGGCCCTCGACCTGCAGGCGCGCAAGGCGCGTTTCAGCGAGAGGGCGCCGGAATCCGTGGTGGACGAGGTGCTCGCCAAGGTGGCCGCGTTGCTGGAGTAGGCAAGACATCCAGGACTCGCGAGTAGACGGACGCTTCCCCTCCGCTTGAACGCCGCGCAACCGCCGGATAGTTCTGGAGCCGCAGGGGAGGCGCGATTGGCCGTCATCAGGACCGAGTTTTTGGATCCGTCTGCATCGCCCGACAACGAACAGGCGTGGAAAAAACTCGCGGCCGATTACCGCGCCCGCCGCGCCGAGGCGGCGCAGGGCGGCCCGGAGCGCGCCCGCGAGCGCCACCTCGCCCGCGGCAAGCTCCTGCCGCGGAGCCGCGTCGCCGAGCTCCTCGACCCCGGCTCGCCTTTTCTGGAGCTTTCGCCGCTCGCCGCCGCCGACATGTACGGCGAGGCGATCCACGGCGCCGGCATCATCACCGGCATCGGCCGCGTCGCCGGCCGTCTCGTCGTGGTGGTCTGCAACGACGCCACGGTGAAGGGCGGCACCTACTACCCGATGACGGTGAAGAAGCACCTCCGCGCCCAGGAGATCGCGCGGGAGAACCGGCTGCCCTGCGTCTATCTCGTCGATTCCGGCGGCGCCAACCTGCCGCACCAGACGGACGTCTTTCCCGACCGCGAGCATTTCGGCCGCATTTTTTTCAACCAGGCGCGCATGTCGGCCGAAGGGATCCCGCAGATCGCCTGCGTCATGGGCTCGTGCACGGCGGGCGGCGCCTATGTGCCGGCGATGTCCGACGAGAGCGTCATCGTGAAGGGGCAGGGGACGCATCTTCCTCGGCGGCCCGCCGCTGGTGAAGGCGGCGACCGGCGAGGTGGTCTCCGCGGAAGAGCTCGGCGGCGCCGAGGTGCATGCCCGCCGCTCCGGCGTCGTCGATCATTATGCGCTCGACGACCGCCACGCTCTGGCGATCGTCCGCAAGATCGTCGCCGATCTCGGCCCGCCGCCGGCCCCGTCGCTGCCGATCGGCGAGGCGGTCGAGCCGCTGCATCCGCCGGCCGAGCTGGAAAAAATCGTGCCGGTCGACCTTCGCCGCCAATACGACGTGCGCGCGCTGATCGCCCGCCTGGTCGACGGCTCGGAATTTTCGGAGTTCAAGGCGCTCTACGGCGAGACGCTGGTGACCGGCTTCGCCGCCATCCAGGGCATAAGCATCGGCATCCTGGCCAACAACGGCATCCTGTTTTCCGAATCGGCGCTGAAGGGGGCGCATTTCATCGAGCTCTGCTGCCAGCGGAAGATCCCGCTCCTCTTCCTGCAGAACATCACCGGCTTCATGGTCGGAAGCCGCTACGAGGCGGGCGGCATCGCCAAGGACGGCGCCAAGCTGGTCACCGCCGTCTCCTGCGCCGCGGTGCCGAAGATCACGCTGATCGTCGGCGGCTCCTATGGCGCCGGCAATTACGGCATGTGCCGGCCGCGCCTTCTCGCCGCGGTTCCTGTTCACCTGGCCGAACGCCCGCATCTCGGTCATGGGCGGCGAGCAGGCGGCGTCGGTGCTCGCCACCATCCGCCGCGGCAATCTCGAGGCGGACGGCCGAGCCTGGTCCGCGGAGGAGGAGGCGGCCTTCAAGGCGCCGGTGATCGCCACGCTACGAGGCGGAGGGAAACCCCTACTACGCCACCGCCCGCCTGTGGGACGACGGAATCATCCTGCCGTCGGAAACGCGCGACGTGCTGGGCCTGGCGTTCGCGGCGTGTCTGCAGGCGCCGATCGAGGAGACGCGGTTCGGCGTGTTCAGGATGTGACGTTTCGCGATGTTCTGTTTCAGCGCTATGCGATCAGCTCGTCCACCGTAATTGCCAGCGCCTCGGCCAAAGCCCGCAGCACGCCGATGCGGCCTTCCTTGCCGCTTTCGATTTCAGCCAGTTCGCTCTCCGCTATCCCGGCCCGCTCGGCGAGCCCGGCCTGCGTCAGCCCGCGTTTCTGGCGCCAGAAGGCGAGCGGCGTCGGCGCCGCCAGATAATCGTCCATTTCGCTGTCCGGGATCAGCTGCACCTTGCCGGCAGCGATCTGAGCGAGGCTCCGCTCCGCCGCCAGTACATCGTCTCGGTCCTCCGCCGCGTCGACCAGCGCCTCGTAATCGGCTCGCGGCAGAACGACCATCTCCTCGCCGGACGGGCTTTGTATGATCTGCGGCTTGTTCATCGGATCATCTCTAGCGGTAAATCGAGCCGCGCGGACCTATCTTGTGGACGATGATCTGTTCGGGCTCGATCGAAAGGATAACACGCCAGTCGCCGATGCGGAGCCGCAAAGCGCTTGTGCCCTTCAGGGCAGATAGATTGTTTGCCAGCGTCTCAGGATCGGAGGCAAGCTGGTTCAGCTTGCCTCGCATGAGTTCGGCCACGTTTCGTGGCATCCGCCGGAGGCTTTTCCGAGCCTCCGGGCCATAGACGACGGTGCGCATATCACGATTGTCGGTCCTGCCCTACAGCCGTGTAATCCGCTCCGGCCGCTCAATCCGCCGCGAAGCAATAGAACAGTCCCGCTCCGCCGGTGCCCACCAGATCCTCCTGGCTGCAGCCGCGGCTGGCGTGCGAGAAATTCCAGAAATTGATGCCCTGCGGGTTGCCGATGAGATCGTGGTGGCCGGTCATCGCGGCGCCTTCGCCGCTCGACGTCCAGTTGCCGCAGGTCATGTCCTCGCCGGCCGCGAACGCGGTGCCGTCGCGCTGCGACCCCGTCAGGATGTCGTGCTGGTTCGGATCGTCGCCGCGGCCCTTCACCGGCTGGCCGCGCTCGTCGAGCGCCGTCTCCTTGTTGATCTTGTTGGTCTCAGCGTGCAGCTCGTCGACATTGGCGGCAATCTCGACGCCCTTGGCGTTCACCCACGGCCCGCTGCCGATGCGGTCGCGGGCGTTCACCGCGCCCTCGCCGCTGGTGCTGAGATAGGCCCGCCAGGTCTTTCCGCCGGCGCCGGCCGCCTCGGCGAGCGCCTGGCAATGCGCGTCCGCCCCTTCCAGGCCGCCGAGGTCGCCGCCCTTACCCGGCCCGGCGCTGGTCACGAAGAACGACATCGGATTGTCCTGCGCCGAAGCGCCCGGAAGGGCCACGGCGAGCATGGCGGCGGCAGCAGCTAGGCTCAGGCTAAGTTTTCTCGTCATTCCATCCTCCCGGGGAAAGCGGCGTGCCTGCCCGTAGGCCGGCGATGACAGCAAGGTTAGCCCGCATCCCGGATACGTCGAGGCGCCTCACCGCGATTTGCGCAGGCGTGATCGCCGGTTCTGCCCGGGCCCAATTCGGCGGGAGGCGGTGAAGTGCAACCACCGGCAGGTCCGCAGCTTGTCCAGCGATACACCAAATGATAGAAATTGTGATACGTCCCCTAACCGGGAGTAGATCAGCCGATGCGGAACCCGATAGCGGCGGCGCTCCTGGCGCTCGGCATGGCCGTCGCCATTCCCGGACTCGACGTCTCCGCCCTGCTCAGCCCGTCGCCTGTCCCGAACCTCTCGCCGATTCCGGTGCAGAGCTGCTGCAAGGTGTGCCGCAAGGGCAAGGCCTGCGGCGACACCTGCATCTCGCGCGACAAGACGTGTCGTGTCGGCCGCGGCTGCGCCTGCGACGGCTGATCGCGCGGAGGAAGGCTCACGAGAAGCGGTATTCGACCTCGCCGAAGGAATCGACGGCGAAGGCGTAGAGGAAGCGGAGCGGCGCAGCGCCGGCATTGCTAATGCCGTGCTCGCAATTCCCGGGGATGAACACCGCCGTCCCCGCCGCTACCGGATGCTCGACGCCGTCCAGCGTGACGATGCCGCTCCCCTCCAGCACGTAATAGATCTCCGGCGGCGTGTGGCGGTGCAGGCCGAGCCAGCCGCCCGGCTGCAGCTCCGCGATGCCGGCGGTGAGCGCTTGGGTCGGCGTCTGATCGGCGCTGAACAAGGTGCGCCAGCCGACCCGGCCCTTCACGGGATCGTCCCATCCATCGAGCGTCTGCTCCTCGGTTCTGATGATGAGGGCGCTGGCGTTCATTCGGTGTCTCCCTGAAATGCCAAGCTGATGAAGGCTCGCCTCGCGCCGGTCGAGCGGCAATGGGGGTAGATTTCGACCCGCTGCGATGGTGAATGCACGGCATTCGGGCGCAAATGCACCAAGCCCCGGAGAGCGGGGCAAAAGGGCGGCGGACAGAGTGCAACGTCAGGTCCGCCGCCCTTACCGTTCTTTGCGCGCGGAGAACGGTGCGGAGCGTCAGTGTCGTTTGGGGCGCCACCGCTCCGCAGCCTCACCTTACGTCATTTTCCTACGTCGGCAAGCCGACAATGGAGCCGGCTATCGATTGAGAGGTGGAATAGTGGATTGAGGGGCGACAAGCCGCCGAAGCGGGGCGCTTTCGGCGAGCGCCACCTTTGTTTTGTTTTCGCGAGGCGTCCTGAAGCGCCCCGCCTCCCTCCTCGAGAAGAGGAGGACCAGAGTTCTTCAATAGCCTCGGGCCGGTCAGGCCGCGGGACGATGAAACGTGCCCTCTGAGATCTCCCCGTCCGCGGCCGCTCATGCTAGCACCTGAGGCAGATGCGGCGTCTCGAAAGCATCCGCTCCCTTCCGCTGATCCGCTTCACAATGCCTGGCTGCCGCCGGGTAGGAACTTCCGCAGACCCGACAGGCAGGAGGCCCAGGCATGTTCGATCCGGCGTCGTTCTCGCTGCACGGCAGCCGGGCGCTCGTCACAGGCGGCGCGACAGGAATCGGCGCGGCGATCTCCTACGCGCTGGCCGCCTGCGGGGCCGACGTGGCGGTGACCATGCATCGGCGTGGTGCCGAGGAGGTTCTCGGCGCAATCCGCAAGCTGCACCGTAAGGGGGAAGCGATCGAGGCGGATCTGGAGGCGCTGACGGCCGAGACGGCCGCGGCGCTGATCGACGAAGCGGAGGCGCGGCTCGGGCCGCTCGACATTCTCGTCAACAATGCCGGCATCATCCGGCGCGCCGAGGCGCTGGACCATTCCTGGGCGGATTGGCGGTCGGTCATGGGCGTCGACCTCGAGGCGGTGTGGCTGCTGTCGCAGGCGGCCGGCCGGCGGATGGTGCCGCGCGGCCACGGCCGCATCGTCAACATCGCCTCGGTTTTGGCCTTTCAGGGCGGCATCCGCGTTCCGGGCTATGCCTCGGCCAAGCACGCCGTGATCGGCCTGACGCGGGCGCTGGCTAACGAATGGGCGGCGCACGGAATTGGCGTGAACGCCATCGCTCCGGGTTATGTCGTGACCGAGAACACCGCGGCGCTCCGCCAGGACGAGGCGCGCATGCGCGATCTCGTCGCGCGCATTCCGGCCGGCCGCTTCGCTGAGCCTGACGAGATCGCCGGCGCCGCCGTCTTCCTGGCCTCCCCCGCAGCGAGCTACGTGAACGGCACGGTGCTGACGGTAGACGGCGGCTGGCTCGCCCGCTAGGGCTGGCCGGGCAGTTTGCGGGGAGCCGGCCGTGCCGGAGACGGTCGACATTCTGATCATCGGCGGGGGCATCGCCGGGATCAGCCTGGCGGGGCGGCTGGCCGGGCGCGCCAGCGTGGCCGTCGTCGAGGCGGAAGAGCATATCGGCACGCACGCCACCGGCCGCTCCGCGGCGATGCTGGTGGAGGCCTATGGGCCGCCGCCGATCCGCCGGCTGACCGCTATGAGCCGCTCGTTCTACGAAACCCCTCCCGATGGCTTTTCCGGCGCGCCGCTGTCCGGACCCCGCGGTGCCCTCGCCTATGCCGGCGAGGACCAGCTGGCCCGGCTGGAGCAGGAATTCGCGCTGGCGCGCGGCACCACCCACGTCGACTGGCTCGATGCCGGAGAGGTGCAAAAGCTCTGCCGGCTGCTGAGGCCCGGCGTGGCGGCGGCCGGCTTTCTGGAGCCCGGCGCGCTCGACCTCGACGCCAACGGGCTGCTGCAGGGTTTTGCCCGCATCGCGCAGCGGAACGGCGCGCGGATCCACAAGGGGGCGCCGATGCAGCGGCTCGAGCGGCAAAGCGGCGGCTGGCTTGTCGCCGCCGGCCGGGAGATCGCCTGCGGGATCGTCGTCGACGCGGCGGGCGCCTGGGCCGATGCGATCGCCGACCTGGCCGGCGTCGCCCGCCGCAATCTGCAGCCCATGCGTCGCACCGCTGCGACCGTCGCCGTGCCTGCCGAATTCCAAGGTCTGGTTCCCGGACTGCCCCTGGTCGCCCCGGTCGACGAGAGTTTTTACTTCAAGCCGGATGCCGGCGCGCTGATGGTGAGCCTCTCCGACGAGACGCCGTCCGAGCCCTGCGACGCCTATCCCGACGATTTCGATGTTGCGGTGGCGCTCGACCGCTTGCACGCGGCAACAATCGTGCCGCCCGTACGCCCCACCGCCGCCTGGGCCGGACTCAGGACCTTCGCTCCCGACCGTATTCCGGTCGTCGGCTTCGGTGCGGATATGCCCGGCTTCTTCTGGTACGCGGGGCAGGGCGGCTACGGCATCCAGACTGCCCCCGCTCTTTCGGCGCTGGCGGCCAAGTTGATCCTCGACGAGCCCCTCGACCGGATTGAGACGGAGCTCGCCGCAGCGCTCGACCCGGACCGCTTCAGGCAACGCGCCTGAGCAGAATCCGGCGCCGCCGACCACCCTTCCGCAGCCGGAACTTGACGCACCCTGGTAAGTTGCGCGCCTGCCATCGCGGCGCGAGAAGCAGGTTCTCTTCGCTAGAGTTTTCCCGGCGTCCGGCGCAAGGATGCTGAACCGAGTGCGAGACGATTCCGTGGACAAACGCATCTCCCCGCGCCGCCGTATGCTGAAGCAAGGCAAGGTGGTCATGTCCGATTGGACGGTGATCGACTGCATCATCCGGGATTTGAGCGACACGGGCGCGCGGCTGGAATTCGCCGGACCGACCGAGCTGCCGCAGGAGTTTCGCCTTCTTGTCGTGTCGTCGAACCTGCTGATCCCCGCGGCGCTAGCCTGGCAGCGCGGCCTGGCCGCGGGCGTCCATTTCACCGGCCCCGGACGCGACGCGCCGCCGCGAAAGTTCTAAGCGCAATCAGATGCGGGGGCGGCTCAGCGCCGGGCCCGGTCTCCTTGCGGCGCGGCGTGGGGCAGATCGGTGACTGCGGAACCTTTTTCCGGGCGGTGCCTTCCTCCAGCAAGCAGAGAGGAGAGGGTGATGGCGAGAGACCATCAATTCCAGTCGACCCCGCTCGCGGAGGATTACGAGGTCGGCGACGATTCCGACATGCCCGGCGATGACCAGCCAATCACTCAGGATGACATCGACGAAATCCTGAACTCGCCGAACGCCACCGTCGAGGAACGGCGCACCATGCTGCTTGAGCTGCTGGACGACATCGGCACCCGCAGAGGCATGGACGAGACCAACGAATACGACGGCTTGGCGGGGGAGATCGCTGCTGCGCTCGCCGCCCTCGAAGCTGCCGGCGACGGAATTGGCACGCCGGGCGCTTATGGTTTCGATCCGGACGACCGCGCTCAATCTCCGGACGAGATCCTCGAGCGCCAGGAAGAAGAGGCGCGGGCGCCCGACTGACCTTCCATAACTTTGCCGAGTGGGGAACGTCGCGCCCGCGGCGGGGTTGACGTGCCCGCATGAACCTCACCCTCGTTCTCAATCCGCAAGCCGGCACGTTGCGCGGCCTCGATCCTCGCCAGGCGGCGGAAGATCTCGCCGGGATTTTTCGCGCGCACGGCCATAATGTGAAAACGGAGATTCACTCTGGCCGGGCCGCGATCGCGGCGATCGCCCGCGTTTGCCGCGAAAAGTCCTGTGACGGCGTCGTCGTCGGCGGCGGCGACGGCACCGTGTCGGCGGCCGCCTCGGCGGCTGCCCAAAGCGGGATGGCGCTCGGCATCCTGCCGCTCGGCACGATGAACCTGTTTGCCCGCTCGCTGGCAATTCCCCTCGACATGCGCGACGCCGCCGAGGCGCTTGCCGCCGGCCGCCGGTCGTCCGTCGATATCGGCGAGGTCAACGGCCGCTTCTTCATTCACCACGTCACGCTTGGGCTGCACCCGCGCATGATCCGCATCCGCGAACGGCTGAGCTACGGCTCCCGGCTCGGCAAGATCTGGGCGTCGATCCAGGCTTGGTGGATGGCCGTCCGCCAGCCGCCGCGGCTGGTTGCCAGCATCCGCGCCGACGGCCAGCGCTTCGACCGCCGCACGGCGGCCATCCTCGTCACCAACAATCCCTGGGGCGAGGGTCACCTGCCCTACGCAGACGATCTCAGGCAGGGCAAGCTCGGGCTTTACGTGACGACGTCGCGGCGTTGGCAGGATCTATTGCAGCTCACCGCGCGCATGACGCTTGGCGAGATTGCCGAAAACCCTCTTCTGGAGAACTGGGAGGCCGAGGAGGTCGAGATCGCCCTGCCTCGCGATCGGATCAATGCGTCGGTCGACGGCGAGATCGTGTCGCTGGAGACTCCGCTCCGCATTGCGGTGCGCCGGCGTGGCCTGACGGTGCTGCGCCCCGCACCGGCCGAGCCGGCCCGCTCGGCGGCGTAGGCCCTGCAGACATACTGTCGCGGCTAAGCACGGAACTGGGCGGGGTCGTTGGCGTTTGCATCGGCGAACGGAGGCGAGCGCATCATGACCGAGGAGCTGAACAAGACCGAGGCCCGCCAGGGCGATCGGCGGCGCATGAACAGGAACGTCGTGCTGATCGGCACGCCGCTGGCTTTTATCCTCCTCGGCCTGCTCGCGCTGATCTGGATGAACTCGACCGGATAGTTCCGGCCCATCCGCTCCGCCCGACCCTGCGCCAGTTTCCAATCCGGCGGCGATTCAGATGACCGTCTGGATGTCCACAAAAACGAAAACCGGCGAGCGATGCTTGCCGGTTGGCGCTTTCCAGGAAGGGGCCCCGGCCGACCGCGAGGGGGAAGGGGGCATGAGGAGGAGGCCGGCCGGGGTAAAGCGCTGTCCACCATTCTCGTCATCGTGCTGCGGTCGGGAACACCGCTGCCGAAACCTGTTTGACGAGAGTGGCAGTCACCACTCTGCTTTTTCATGCCTCTCTGTTTGCAGATCGGAATGTCGAAGCAGGCGGAAAACGCCCTGCTTCAGGATCGGTTCCGGCCTTTTTAAATTTTTTTTTTGATGGTGCCTCGGCTGTGGCATCTTCGATGAAAATCGCCGGCGGAGAGATATCGCGCTAACCGTCCACTAACGATAACCGGAGCATTTTTATCGAAACTTGACCGGACCGGGAACGGGCGCGCGCCGCTGTCGTTGAGACTTGCGCTAAAGAGCGTAGAGCCGCGGCAGGCGTTCTCCCGGGAAGGTCTTTTGAGCCGGCTGTTCCGCCGTCTCGCGTAACGCGCGTGGAGAACTTATATGGTGAAGGCTGGCCACGGCTCGGGGGACGCGCCGAAGGACAAGGGCACAAGAATGCGGACTGACACTCCCGGAGAATCTTCCAGGCGCGGCGGCGCCCAGATAGACCCGCGCATCCAGAACGAGATCGGAAAGCACCTGCGCGCCATCTACGACGACGTGATCAACGAGCCCGTGCCTTCGAAATTCATGGAGCTTCTGGAGAAGCTTGAGCGATCGACGACGCAGAAGAACTGAGGAGCGTCATCGGTGACAGTCTCAAAAGCCCTGCGGGAGGATCTTCTCGCGTCGATCCCCAATCTGCGCGCCTTTGCCGTCTCGCTCGCCGGCAACAGCGAGCGCGCCGACGACCTCGTCCAGGAAACGCTGATGAAGGCCTGGGCGAAGTTCGACACCTTCCAGGAGGGCACCAACCTCCGTGCCTGGCTCTTCACTATCCTCCGCAACGAATTCTACTCGCAGGTCCGCAAGCGCGGCCGCGAGGTCGAGGACGCCGAGGGCACCTACGCGGCGAGGCTCGCCTCGCAGCCCGCGCAGATCGGCCATATGGACATGAGCGATTTCCGCGAAGCGCTGGCGCAGCTTCCTGCCGACCAGCGCGAGGCGCTGATCCTGGTCGGCGCGTCCGGCTTTTCCTACGAGGAGGCGGCCGACATCTGCGAATGCGCGGTCGGCACCATCAAGAGCCGGGTCAGCCGCGCCCGCACCCGGCTCGGCGAATTGCTTTCGCTGGAATCCGGCGAGACCTACGGCGCCGATCCGATGTCGGCCAGCGTCATCACCCGCACCATCGCGTAAAACGCCGTTCCGGCCCTCAGGCCGGCGGCGAAGTCCTGGACGAGCGTCGCGAGCGGCTCGCGGTCGTCCTCTGCCATCTTAGCCGCCGTTCCGACCTGCTGCCCGGCCGGCTAGACTTCCCACGCGCTTTCTTCTGCGCTTCCTCGATCGGCTGGGCGGCTTCGGCTATGGCCGCGAGCGGATCGCCTTTGCCGCCGACCGCGACCTCCAGGAACCGCATCAGCGCGGTCTCCGCCTTGTCCAGGCCGTTCCGCGTCATGCCCTTCAGCATGGCCTCCTGCAGCCGCTCCGCTTCGTAGGCCTGGATGACCAGCGGGTGCACGTAGCTGGAGCGCGCCACCGCCGGCGTGTTGGCCAGGCGCTCCGAGGTCTCCCGCATCACCGATGCAATAAGCCGCTTGCGGGCGCGTTCGCTGTCCGGGCAGCCCTCCTCGCAGAGCTTCGCGAGCGCCTGGGCTGAGGCGGCGAAGGTGCGGAAATCCTTCGCGGTCACCGGCGCGCCGGCGGCCTCGCGGAGGTAATTGTTCAGGTCGCGCGCGGAGAGGTAGCAGCAGCGGCCGTTCTCGTCCCGGAACGCGAAGAGCCGCTTCTTGCCGATCCGCTTCAGCTTGCGGAGCCGCGCCGGCAGCGACCGGGTCGCGGACGGTCTTGCGGATTTTCTTGCCGCTCTTGCCGGTGAAATTCAGCTCCACCTTCGTGCCGTTCAGCTGCACGTCGCGTCTTCAGGAGCGTCGTGGCGCCGCGGCCGCCGTCGTCGAGCGAGGCGGTGCTGTGGCCGGAGCGGAGCAGCGCGCGGTCGATCAGCCGGCCGGCCACCGCCGCGGCATAGCGGCGGTCGGTCTTGCGCCGCCGCAGATCCGCTTCCAGCCGCGCGCGGATTTTCGGCAGCGCGTTGCCGAAACGCAGCAGCCGCTCCGCCTTCAGCTTGTCGCGGATGGCGGTCCAGTCGTCATGGTAGCGGTATTGCAGGCGTCCCGAGATTGTCGCGGCCGATCGCCTGGAGATGCGCCTTCGGATCCTCGGCGATGCGGACGTCCGTCCAGGCCGGCGGCAGCACCAGTGCTTCGATTCGCGCCCGCACCTTTTCGGTCGCGGACGATGCGGCCCTTGGCGTCGAGATAGACGAAGCCGCGGCCGCTCTTGCGGCGGCCGATGCGGAGCTCCTCCGCTTGCACATAGCGGAGCCCGTGCCGCTCCGAGCGGGCGGCCAGATCTTCGGTCATTGGCGGATTTCCCTTTCGCCCCTAACGCCGCGGCGCGATGCACGTTCCGGCGCGACCGCTCTGGCGAGCCGGCCGCGCCTATGCCACAAGGCCCCAGCGATGCGGCGCGGCGGCTCCTTTCCTTCCGGCGTGTCCGCGCTAAGCTTCGACCCCGCCTTGCTTGAGCCGTCAGGATTTTGCGCCATGGACCAATCCGCTCCGCTGAAATTCGGAATGGGCGCCTCGCCGCGCCGCATCGAGGACGGCTCGCTGATCCGCGGCGAGGGGCGCTACACGACCGACGTGAAGCCGGACGGCGCGCTCACCGCCTATGTGCTCCGCTCCGCCGCCGGCCATGCGCGCATCGCGGTCGGCGACCTCGCCGCGGCGCGCGCGGCGCCCGGCGTGCATCTCGTCTGGGTTGCGGCGGACGTGAGCGATCTCGGCCTGATGCCGTGCATGGCCAAGCCCGCCGCCAAGGCGCCGATCGAGGAGCCGCCCTATCCGGTGCTCTGCGGCGACATCGTCAGGCATGTCGGCGACGCGATCGCCTTCATCGTCGCCGACGACCTCGAACAGCGCCAAATCGGCGGCCGAGCTGATCGAGGTCGACTACGACCCGCTGCCCGCCATCGCCGACACCGCCGGCGCGCTCGAGCCCGGCGCGCCGCTGGTCTGGCCGGAGCGCGGCAGCAACCTCGCCTTCGAGCACGAGATCGGCGACAAGGCGGCGACCGACGCCGCCTTCGCCAAGGCCGCCAAGGTGGCCGAGATCACGCATCGTCAACAACCGCCTCGTCTGCAACTACATGGAGCCGCGGGCGATCGTCGCCGAATACGATGCGGGCGGCGGCCGCTACACCGTCACCGTCGGCTCGCAGGGCGTGCACGGCCTGCGCGACGCCATGTGCAAGGTGCTGAAGATCGACCCGAAGACGATGCGCGTCGCTCACGCCCGACGTCGGCGGCGGCTTTGGCACCAAGAGCTTCAACTACCGCGAATACCCGCTGACCGTGAAGGCGGCGAAGGCGCTCGGCCGGCCGGTGCAAATGGGTGTCCGACCGCAACGAGCATTTTCTGGCCGACGCGCACGGGCGCGACAACGTCACGACGCGGCGCCTTCGCGCTCGACGCCGACGGCCGCGTCCTGGCGATGCGGGTCGAGCTGATCGCCAATCATGGGCTCCTACCTCAACCAGTTCGGGCCGTACATCCCGGCGATCGGCCTCACCATGCTGACCGGCCTCTACGACATCCGCACCGTCTACGCCGTCTGCAAGGGCGTCTTCACCAACACCGTGCCGACCGACGCCTATCGCGGCGCCGGGCGCCCCGAGGCGGCCTATTTCATCGAGCGGCTGATGGACGAAGCGGCGCGCGGTGACGGGCCTGTCGCGCACCGAAATCCGCCGCCGCAATTTCATCAAGCCGGAGCAGATGCCCTACAAGACGCAGACCGGCCGCGTCTACGACACGCGGCGAGTTCGCCGCCCATATGGACAAGGCGCTCGCCTCGGCGGGCGCCGATTCCTTCGATGCGCGCCTGGCCGAGAGCCGGGCCAAGAGCCGCATCCGCGGGCTGGGCTTCGCCAGCTACATCGAGGTCTGCGCCTTCGGCAATTCCGAGCCCGCCAAGGCGGTGCTGGAGGCGGACGGGACGGTCAGCGTCCATATCGGCACGCAGTCGAACGGCCAGGGCCACCAGACCGCCTATGCCCAGTTCGTCGCCGGGCCGCTCGGCCTCGACTACGACCGCATCCGCGTCGTCCAGGGCGACACGGACGCGCTGGAGAAGGGCGGCGGCACCGGCGGCTCGCGCTCCATCCCGCTCGGCGTCGCCCTCGGTCGACCGCGCCTCGCGGCGCCTCGCCGACCAGATCAAGGAGCTCGCCGCCGACGAGCTGGAGGCGGGCACGGGCGACATCGAGCTGATCGACGGCACGGCGCGCGTGGTCGGCACCGACCGCGCCGTCTCCTATGCCGACATCGCCAGAAAGGCGCCGGACAAGAGCAAGCTGACGGCCGAGCGGCGAGTTCAAGGCGGAGGAGCACACCTACCCGAACGGCACGCATGTCTGCGAGGTCGAGATCGACCCGGAGACCGGCGCGCACCGAGATCGTCGACTACACGATCGTCGACGATTTCGGCGCCACGGTGAACCCGATGCTGCTTGCCGGCCAGATCCACGGCGGCGTGGCGCAGGGGATCGGCCAGGCGCTCCTGGAGCACACCGTCTACGACGAGGACGGCCAGCTGATCACCGCGACCTTCAACGACTATACGATGCCGCGCGCCTGGGACATGCCGTCCTTCAGTTTCCAGACGCGCAACGTGCCGTGCAAATGGAACGAGCTCGGCATCAAGGGCGCCGGCGAGGCCGGCACGATCGGCGCCGCGCCGGCTGTGATGAACGCGCGTGGTCGACGCGCTCCGCCGCGCCTACGGCATCGGCCACATCGACATGCCGGCCACGCCGCGGCGGGTCTGGGAGACGATCCAGGCCGCCCGCCACTGAAGGCTGCGTGGCCGGCCCGCTTCGCCGCTCGCACCCTCAGCGCGGCCGCACCAGCATGCGCATCCCTTCGCCGGCGCGCAGCGTGATGCCCATCTTCAGCGTCGGCGCAAAGCCGTCGGGCAGGTCGAGCCTGACTGCCCGGACCAGGCTGGCGAGGATCGCCGTCGCCTCGCTCAGCGCAAAGTTCATGCCGATGCAGATGCGCGGTCCGGCGCCGAACGGAATGTAGGAATAGCGGTGGCGCTCCTTGACCGCTTCGGGGGCGAAGCGGTCCGGGTCGTATTCGTCCGGGTCGCGCCAGAGTTTTCGGTGGCGGTGAAGCGCATAGATCGGGATGAGCAGCGTGGTGCCCGCGGCGACCGCCTCGTCGCCGAGCCTTAGGTCGCGCGTGGCGTCGCGCGAGATGAGGGGAGCCGGCGGATAAAGGCGCATGGCTTCCTGGATCGCCTGCCGCGTATAGGAAAGCTTTTCGACGTGCTCCGGCAGCAATTCCCGGCCGCCGGTAGCCTCCTCCACTTCATCCAGGATGCGTGTCTCGCTGTCGCGGTGCAGGCTCAGCAGATAGAAGCTCCAGGTAAGCGCCTGGGCGGTGGTCTCGTGCCCGGCGGCGACGAAGGTCCTGAGATTGTCGACGATGTCGAGGTCGCTCATCGCCTGGCCCGAATCGGCGTCAGCCGCCTCCAGGAGCAAGGTGAGGAGATCGTTGGCGCGTCGCCGGCTTGCACGTCGCCGGGCAACGATCTCCCGCATCGCGGCGCGGAACTCATCGCGATTGCGCGCGGTCCGCCGCTTGCCCGGGTAAGGCATCCAGCCGGGAGCCCTCAATAGGCCGAGAGCGACGGCCCAGTTCATGGCGCGGAGACTCGCAGTCATGTTCTTGGCGAACTCCGCCGGGTCGAAGCTCCCGTCCCCCGACAGCATGGTTTCGAGGATCACCTCGAAGGTAGTCCGCATCATCTCGCTGCCGACCTCGATCTCCGCGCCGGCCGGCTGCGCAAGCCAAAGCCGGCGCGTCCGTTCGGCGGCCGCCAGCATGGCCGGCACGAAAGCAGCGATGCGATCGGGCCTGAACACCGGTGCGGCGGCCCGCCGCTGCCAGCGCCAATGGGCGCCCTCCGCGGTGAGGATGGCGTTGCCGAGCACCGGCCCCAGCGCCCGCTGCGCCGTCGCCGATTTCACGACGGATTCCGCTGCCTCCACCAGCACCAGGCGGATGAGCTCCGGATCCATCACGAAGACCGCGTCGCGTCCGAACAGGCGCGTCCTGAGCATAGGCTGCTCGTAAACGGCAGCCGGCCACGCTTCCATGGGGTTTCGCACGAGGGTGCGGAGCAGCCGCAGCGTCGGCAGCCCCGTCGCGGGCGGCGTGATCCTGGCCGGAACCTCATTCATCAGCTGCATCGGCGCCTCGTCGACTATTGCATCTTGGCCGGGGCGGAGAGAAAAACGAAATCGTGCGCCGCCGCGCGGCCCCGCCGGATAGGAGATTCTTGGGATGGCGACGCTGGCCTCTGAGCTTGAAGCGGCGATCCGCACCATCCCCGATTATCCCCGGCAGGGCATCATTTTCCGCGACATCACCACCCTTTTGGGCGATGCCGCCGCGTTCCGCCGCAGCGTCGACGCGCTGGCCGAACCTTGGGCGGGATCTGAGATCGACAAGGTCGCCGGCATCGAGGCGCGCGGCTTCATCATCGGCGGCGCCGTCGCGCACAGGCTTTCGGCCGGCTTTGTGCCCATCCGCAAGCGCGGCAAGCTACCGCATGAGACGGTCAGGATCGCCTATTCGCTGGAATACGGCATCGACGAGATGGAGATGCACCGCGACGCCGTAGAGCCGGGAGAGAAGGTGATCCTGGTCGACGACCTGATCGCCACCGGCGGCACCGCCGAGGGCGCGGTAAAGCTTCTGAAGGAGATCGGCGCCGACGTGGTCGCGGCGATCTTCGTCATCGACCTGCCCGACCTCGGCGGCTCAAGAAAGATCGAGGGACTGGGGGTGCCGGTGCGGACGCTGGTAAAATTCCCGGGCCACTGACGCCGACGCTTACTCCCGGCCGGCGTCGATAGGCGGCGTCTTGTCGCGGCGTTCAACGAAAACGTGGCCGGTGAATGAGACCACCAGCTCGCCGTTCTGGTTGCGGCCGGTGTTGCTGATCGTGACCAGCCCCCATTGCGGTCGCGAGCGGCTCAGCTTCTTGGCCGCGACCTCCAACTCGAAGCTGATCGTGTCGCCGGCATAGACCGGCTTCAGCCATTTCAGCGCGTCGAAGCCGGGCGAGGGGCCGAGCTGGGCGAGCGGCAACCCGGCCGCCGCGAGCTCATCATTTTGCCGCTGCATCTCGCGGACATTGAGCTTCATCCAGACGGCGACGGTGTGCCAGCCCGAGGCGCAGAGTTTTCGGAAATGGCTGCGCTCCGCGGCCGCCTCGTCCATGTGAAAGGGCTGCGGATCGAACGCCCCGGCGAAGCGCTTGATCTCCTCGGCGGAAAAAAGGTGCGAGCCGATGGCTTGCCGTTCGCCTATGGCGATGTCCTCGAAGAACTTCATGACGGCCGCCGGCTGAACATGATCGGGTTCTCGGCCAGCATGACGATCTCGCCGCGCCCGTTGACGATCTCATGGCGGAGGCGGACGAAGCCCCGGTCGGCGCGGCTGTTCGATGCGCGGGTGTCCAGCACGATCGAGCGGCCGGAGAGCACGTCGCCCGGCCGCACCGGCCGGACCCATTTGAGCATGTCGACGCCGGGCGACCCCATGGAGGCGGTCTCGCGAAGCCAGCCGTCATAGAGAATGCGCATGAAGAGGGCGCAGGTATGCCAGCCGGACGCGGCAAGCCCGCCGAGCAGGGAGTCCGCACCCGACGCCTCGTCGAGGTGGAAAGGCTGCGGATCGAATTCCGCGGCAAACGCCACAATCTCGCCGCGCGTCACGGCGCAGCGCCCGAGCGGCAGCTCCTGCCCGATCTGAAAATCCTCGAAATAGCGCATGGCCATGCTGCAGACCCGCAAGCGGCGATGCAGAGATAGTCGGCGCACCGCCGGCTTGACAAGGCAGGCGATGCCCTCCTGGCCCTCAGACGTTGAATTTGAACAACATGACGTCGCCATCCTGGACGACGTAGTCCTTGCCCTCGTCGCGCGCCTTGCCGGCTTCCTTGGCGGCGGCCTCGCCGCCAAGGGCCACGAAGTCGTCGTAGCGGATCGTCTGGGCGCGGATGAAGCCGCGCTCGAAATCGGTGTGGATTGCCCCCGCCGCCTGGGGAGCCCTGGCGCCGTCAGTCACCGTCCAGGCGCGCGCCTCCTTCGGGCCGACGGTGAAGAAGGTGACCAGGCCGAGGAGCGCGTAGCCGGCGCGGATCAGCCGGTCCAGACCGGGCTCCTCGAGCCCGACCGCGGCCAGGAACTCGCGCTGCTCTTCCGGCGGCAGCTGGGCTATCTCCGCCTCGATCGCCGCGGAAATCACCACGAAGCCCGCGCCCTGCTCGGCGGCCATCTTCGCCACAGCTTCCGTGTGCTCGTTGCCGCTGGCCGCGTCAGCCTCGGCGACGTTGCAGACATAAAGAACGGGCTTTGCCGTCAGCAGCGTCAGACCCTGTAGGATCCTCGTCTCTTCCGGCGAGAGATTCTTGCGGAGCACGCGGACGGGCTTGCCGTTGGTCAGGAGCTCAAGCGCCTTCTCCATGACAGGCAGCACCGTCAGCGCCTCCTTGTCCTTGACGGCAGCCTTCTTGCGCACCGCCTGGGTGCGGCGATCGAGGCTATCCAGGTCCGCGAGCATCAGCTCCGTCTCCACCGTCTCGGCGTCGGCAAGCGGATCGATGCGGCCCTCGACATGCACGATGTCCTCGTCGGCGAAACAGCGCAGCACGTGGGCGATGGCGTCGACCTCGCGGATATTGGCCAAAAACTGGTTGCCGAGCCCTTCGCCCTTGGAGGCGCCGCGGACCAGGCCGGCGATGTCGACGAAGGTGAGGCGGGTCGGCACGATCTCCGCCGACTTGCCGATCTCGGCGAGAATATCGAGACGCGGATCGGGCACCGCCACCTCGCCGGTGTTCGGCTCGATGGTGCAGAACGGATAATTGGCCGCCTGCGCGGCGGCCGTCCTGGTCAAAGCGTTGAAGAGCGTCGACTTGCCCACGTTCGGCAGGCCGACGATGCCGCAGCGAAAACCCATGATCTTGGTCCTACTTGGCTGCCATTCAGCGCCTGAGCGACATCGCTCCGTCAACGACACGTCGTCATCTCAGGAGGAAATCGTCCTCGTTCAATGCTCGCCGCGGAGCAGCTTTTTCAGCCCTTCGGCGAAAGCACCGCCGGCGCGGCGCGCGGGCGTCCCATCGGCTGACGCTTTGGAAGCGGTTTTTGCCGGCCCGCTCGCCTCGCCGTTCTCGTCAGCCGGTACAAGGGCGAGATGCACGCGGTTCATAAAAGTCGCATCGTCGCCCTTGGCCAGCAGCGGCGCGTTATCCGCCACCGCGGAGAGGAGCGGCTCGACCCAGTCCCGGTCCGCCTTGGAAAAATCGTGCAGGACGTAGCCGTGAACCAGCTCCTTGGCGCCGGGGTGGCCGATGCCGATCCGCATGCGGCGGAAATCCTTGCCGATATGCGCTTCGATCGATCTCAGCCCGTTGTGGCCGGCGGTGCCGCCGCCGCGCTTCATCCGGAGTTTTCCCGGCGGCAGGTCGAGCTCGTCGTAGACGACCACGACGTCCGCCGGTTCGAGCTTGTAGAAGCGCATGGCCTGGCCCACGGCGCGCCCGGACTCGTTCATATAGGTGGCGGGCTTGAGGATGAGCGCCTTTTCGCCGGCCAGCACGCCCTCGGCGATCTCCCCCTCGAAGCGGGCGCGCCAGGCCGAAAAGCCATGGCGGCGGTGGATCGCCTCCGCCGCCATGAAGCCGATATTGTGCCGGTGGCCGGCATAGCGCCGGCCGGGATTGCCCAGGCCCGCGATCAGCAGCATCGGCGACCACCGCCGCCGGATCAGGCTTTCGGCTCGGCCCCGCCGGCTCCGCCGGCCTCGGCCTCGGCCGCCGCCGCGGCATCCTCGGCCGCCGCCGCCTGGCCATGGCCGGCGATCGTCGCGATGGTAAAGTCGCGCTCGGTGATCGTCGGGGTCACGCCCTCCGGCAGGGTCACCGCCGAGATGTGCAGGGAATCGCCGATGTCGAGGCCGGTCAGGTCCACCTCGATGGCTTCCGGGATGGCGTCGACCGGCACGCGCAGCTCGATCGTGTGACGCACGATGTTGAGCGCGCCGCCGCGCTTGATGCCGGGCGAGGCGTGCTCGTTGATGAAATGCACCGGAATCTCCAGCGTCAGCCGCGCGCCTTCGCCGACGCGCAGGAAATCCACGTGGACGAGGTGGTCGCGCACCGGATCGAGCTGGTAGTCGCGCGGAATGACGCGGATTTTTTCGCCGTCGACGTCGATCATGGCGATGTGCGTGAGGAAGCCGCCGGCATGCAGCCGCTGCGTCATCTCCCGCTGCGGCAGCGAAATCGGGATCGGCGGCTTCTTGTCGCCATAGATGACGGCCGGGATCCTGTCCTGGCGGCGCACGGCGCGGGCGGCCCCCTTGCCGACCCGCTCGCGCACCTCGGCCCTGAGCTCGTAAATCTCGCTCATGAGAGTGCTCCTGATGTGCAGAATGTGAAAAGGCCGCCGCGGCGGCCCCGAAGCGCCGCCTCCAAGGGTGCCGACGCTCGCCAGGGCTTATATGGGAGCGGATCGGCGAATGCAATCAGCCCGCATGCCGCCGACGGGCTCGCTTTTTTCCTCTCCCCCGTGGGGCCTGTTGCGAAATTCAAAATCCCAAGGAACATTTCCGAATCCGAAAGGAACTCCTCGGAATCGAAACGAGAACCTTGTTCTATTTCGCAACAGGCCCCCGTGGGGAGAGGCCGAGTCCGCGCGCAGCGCGGAGCCGGGTGAGGGTTCTGGCGCTGAGTTCTGTGATCTTGTCCCTCACCCGGTCGCTTCGCAACTCGGCCTCTCCCCGGAGGGGAGAGGAGGGTGCCACCGTCCACCGGTGTGGACTGTGAGGCCGGGATTGACAGACGGGCAAGGCTTCACATTAAGATCGCGGCATGGGGAATGCGATCTCCCCACGAGGCGACATGCCGAAGCATCGCGTCCCGCTCATAGCCAAGGACGCAGTCCATGTCGTCGATCAACTCCATCTCCGCTGAAAAGCTGGCGCGCCTCGTCGGCACGCCGAAATGCCCTGTCCTCGTCGACGTCTGCAGCGACGAGGATTTTGCCGCCGCGCCACGCCTCGTCCCCGGTTCGGTGCGCCGCTCCTATGCCGACGCGGCGGACTGGGCCGGAGAATTTTCCGGCCGCTCCGTCGTGGTCATCTGCCAGAAGGGATTGAAACTCAGCCAGGGCGTGGCGGCCTGGCTCCGCCATGCCGGCGCCGCGGCCGACACGCTGGAGGGCGGCATCGAGGGCTGGACCAGGGCGGGGCTCCCCATCGTTCCAGCGGAAAAGCTGCCGCCGCGCGATCCGCAGGGACGCACCGTCTGGGTCACCCGCGCCCGCCCGAAGATCGACCGCATCGCCTGCCCCTGGCTGATCCGCCGCTTCGTCGACCCGAACGCCGTCTTCCTGTTCGTGGCGCCTTCGGAGGTTGCCGGGGTGGTGGAAAAATTCGCGGCGACGCCGTTCGACGTCGACGGCGTCTTCTGGAGCCATCGCGGCGAGTTTTGCACCTTCGACGTCATGGTCGAGGAATTCGGGCTCGCCACCGAGCCGCTCATGCGCCTCGCCACGATCGTGCGCGGCGCCGACACGGCGCGGCTCGACCTTGCCCCGGAGGCCGCGGGACTGCTCGCCGCCTCGCTCGGCCTGTCGCGGATGTTCTCCGACGACCTCGCGCAGCTTGAAGCCGGCCTCACCCTCTACGACGCCTTCTACCGCTGGTGCCGCGACGCCACCGGCGAGACGCACAACTGGCCGAACCGGCCGGCCGCCGCCTGACATGGAAGGGGCGGCCGCCAAAGCTCCGGCTGCCCTTGCCGGCCCCGCCCCGCCGACTTTTCAGGAGGCGCTCCGCGTCTGGGCGAAGATCGGCCTGATAAATTTCGGCGGCCCGGCCGGCCAGATCGCCCTGATGCACCGGATTCTCGTCGAGCAAAAACGCTGGATCGACGAGGCGCGGTTCCTGCACGCGCTGAACTATTGCATGCTGCTGCCCGGCCCCGAGGCGCAGCAGCTCGCCACCTACATCGGCTGGCTCCTGCACGGGACGCGCGGCGGCGTCGCCGCCGGTGTGCTGTTCGTGCTGCCCGGCTTCTTCGTGCTGCTCGCGCTCAGCATCGCCTATGTGCTCCTCGGCGACGTGCCGGCGGTGCAGGGCATCCTGTTCGGCCTTAAGGCCGCCGTGCTCGCCATCGTCGCCGAGGCGCTGCTCCGCATCTCCCGGCGGGCGCTGAAGAGCCGCGCGATGGTTCTTGTGGCGGCGGCGGCCTTCGTCGCCATAGCCTTCTTCCACGTGCCGTTCCCGCTGATCGTCGCGGCTGCGGCGGCGATCGGCGTCGCGATTTCGACCGCCAGGCCGGCGCCGGCCGGCTTGGCGCCCGCAACGGACGACTCCGCGCATCTGTCTGGCCCGGATACCGGCGAATCGGCCCACGCCGGCGAGACCTTGCTGCGAACTGTCGGCATTTGGGGGGCGATCTGGCTCGGCCCCCTCGTGCTCCTCCTCATCGTGCTGGGGACCCATCACGTCTTCACGCAAGAAGCGCTGTTCTTTTCCAAGGTGGCCGTCGTGACGTTCGGCGGCGCCTATGCGGTCCTCGCCTATGTCGCCCAGCAAGCGTTGGAAGTGCAGCACTGGCTGGAGCCTGACGAGATGCTGACCGGCCTCGGCCTCGCCGAGACCACGCCAGGGCCGCTGATCCTGGTGCTGGTCTTCGTCGGTTTTTTGGCCGGCTTCCGCGGCGAAAGCGGCCTCGACCCGCTCCTCGCCGGCATTCTGGGCGCCTTCATCACCGCCTGGGTGACCTTCGCCCCGTCGCTCCTCTTCATCTTCGCCGGCGCGCCATTCATCGAAAAGCTCCGCGGCAATTCCTACGTCGCCGGTGCGCTCGCCGCGGTGACCGCGGCGGTGGTCGGCGTCATTGCCAACCTGGCCCTGTGGTTCGGCCTGCACGTGCTCTTCGCTGAGGTGACGGACCTCAGCTATGGGCCACTCATCCTATCGGTTCCGGCCATTCAGAGCTTCGACTGGGCCGCCGCGGCTATCGCGCTGGCCGCCGGCATGGCGCTGCTCCGCTTCCACGCCGGCGTGGTATCGGTTTTGGCTTGTGCCGCCCTAGCCGGGGCGGCGATCCGGCTTGCTGCATAACTTGACCATGGCCTATTGTCCGCGAGGTGAAGGCGGACGACCGGCAGACTACCCTCTCAGGGTTCCAGTCCGGGCGATGCGAGCGTACAGGCCGGCTGCTCGCGCGGGGCCTCTATGCCGCATGCCACGACACAGGTCTTCAACAACGCCGATAGGCGCTCGAGAGGCGGCATGCGCGGTGAAAGGTCGATGATCTGACCTAGCTCCGCGACGATGTTCTCCAATTGAGGGCCGACCTGTATCACGCTCAGGGGCAAACCCGGAGGACGGGCTTTCCCCTCGTCCCAGATCGGGCAAGTGGATGGTGAAGTAGCGCAGTCGTTCATCTCGTCGATTGTGTGGAGGACGTCGTCATAACGCTGCCTTGCACAACTGAGAAGCTCCTTAAAGCGTTCGGTTTCCGTGGCGTCGAGGTCCTCCGCAATATCCACTCCGGAGCGCAGAAGAACTGCACCCTCGTCAAGACGGAGCCCGATCTCGATGAGTTGCTCCCCGACGTCGCGCCTGTCCTTTCCCGCCAAGACGATTCCGCTCGCGGTGGTGTCCGGAGCCAGCAGGGCACGGAAAGCCTGCTCGCTATCGCGGAATTTCGTGCGATTCTCCAGCGCAATTCTTCTCGCTGTCATGAGGCTGGTCATCTTCCGATCGAACAGGTCGGATCTCATGGAGTTAAAAGTGCTTACCGGAATCGTAAAAATCAGCGGGACGAGCAAAACGCTTGCGAGCGCGAGAGAATAAATCGTGATAATCGAGGTCGTTGCCGTCGAGAGCTCCGGAAGGGCTAGGTTGGTGCTGGCGTCACTAAGGGAGGTGATCGGGTCCGGCTCGGCGGGCGAGTTTGCGGCCGGATCATCGGACATAGCGGATCTCAGCGCTGGGCGAGCTTCCCGGCAGGTCAACCTCCAGACGCAGTCTGCCCTGTCGGACGGCGGAAACAAATTCCGTTACATCGCCGTAAAGCCCGAGCACGGCGAGGTTGCAGGCTCGCGCGGCACGAAGCCTCCACTGGTAATCGTGCAAGCGGCGATCGTCCGGAACGAGCACGTCGACGCAATAGAACGCCAGCGGAGGCGGGGGAGAGCCTGCTCCAAACGGCGTCGGGCTCGTAAACGCGCGCACAATCACGCTTCTGAGCTCGCGGTTCCGAATTCGGGCTAATCCAACGCCTATGGCCTGCATCGCTTCCGTGCAGCCCACGCGGCAATGGGCCTCGCCGCGTTCGAAGACCACCACAAACATCAGGTCGGAGTAATTAGATGGGAGGGGTGGGGCAGGCGGCATCTTGTCAGCGGCCGGGCAGGCAACGTGCTTGACCGCCGCGCTACAAACGAAATCGTCTGCGCTGGCGGACACGGTCAAGACCAACACCGCTAGGAATGTCGCGATTAGGTGCATCATAATCTTCCTGCAAGCGCAAGGATGCCACACTCTGCATTATACCTGTAGGCGGCCGCGCGCAACCTCTCAATTGTAATAAATTTTTAGGTCCACTTCGGAGTGCCGCCGCGACATCGGGTCGTTGGTTTGCGCAGTTCTCGCGCGCTAGTCGAACAGGCTCGACACCGATTTCTCCAGGGCCGTGCGGCTGATCGCCTCGCCGAGAAGCGGCGCGATCGAGGCGATGCGGATGTTGCGCGCCGTCAGCACCGCGGCGGTCGGCTCGATCGAATCCGTGGTCACCAGCTCCTTCAGCTTGGAGGAGGTGATGCGGGCGACGGCGCCGCCCGACAGCACGCCGTGGGTGATGTAGGCGGTCACCGAGATCGCGCCCTTGTCGAGGAGCGCCTCGGCGGCATTGCACAAAGTGCCGCCTGAATTGACGATGTCGTCGACCATCAGGCAGTGCCGGCCGGCGACGTCGCCGATGATGTTCATCACCTCCGAATCGCCGGGGCGCTCGCGCCGCTTGTCGACGATGGCAAGCGGCGCGTCGATGCGCTTGGCGATGGTGCGGGCGCGCACCACGCCGCCGACGTCCGGCGATACCACCATCACATGGTTCGATTCGTAGCGCTCGCGGATGTCGCGGGTGAACACCGGCGCGGCGAAGAGGTTGTCCGTCGGAATGTCGAAAAAGCCCTGGATCTGGCCGGCATGCAGGTCGACGGTGAGCACCCGGTCGGCGCCGGCCGTGGTGATCATGTTGGCGACGAGCTTTGCCGAGATCGGCGTGCGGGCGAGCGATTTCCGGTCCTGGCGCGCATAGCCGAAATAGGGAAGCACCGCGGTGATGCGCTTGGCCGAGGCGCGGCGGAGCGCGTCGATGATGATCAGCAGCTCCATCAGATTGTCGTTGGCCGGAAAGCTCGTCGACTGGACCGCGAAGACGTCCTCGCCGCGAACGTTCTCCTGGATCTCGACGAAGATCTCCTGGTCGGCGAAGCGCCGGACCGCGCATTGCGCAAGGTCGTGGTTGAGGTAGGTGGCGATCGCCTGGGCGAGGCTGCGGTTGGAGTTGCCGGCGACGATCTTCATGCGGCGAAGAATCCTGGGCGGCCTGCCGGCCCGATGCGGGCGTCCGGGAAGAGAGCGCGGCGCCTTTTAGCAACCGCTTGCGGCGGCGACAACAGCGCCCGCTGAACGCTCTGCGCCAGTTCCGGCAAACAAATCTCCTCTCCCCTCCGGGGAGAGGCCGACTCGCGAAGCGAGCGGGTGAGGGACGAGATCGTCGAGCACGGCGCCAGAACCCTCACCCGGCTCCGCGCTTCGCGCGGACTCGGCCTCTCCCGCGCGAAGTCGGGTGTTCCCGACTTCCCCATCAAGGGTGCCGAAGCGGGGAACACCCCGCTTCGGGCGGGGGAGAGGAAAGAGGCCCGCACCGCTCAACCTTGTCCTGAAGGCGGAGCGGACCTCCCCTGCCTCACAAGCTTGTGTGAAAAAAGTCCTAGACACCGCTTCCCGTTCGTGCTAGCTCCCGCAATACCGCTGCTCGACGAGGGACCGGGATGCAAGGACCGGAGCTTTTCGGGAGCAGTGGGCGGCGCCGCCACGGAGCCTCGGTCAGGAGCCGGGACGGCGTTCCTCAGAAGGGCCCCCCTCGGGAGCAATCCCGGTGCCGGATGTTGCACGGCTAGAGCTTCTGCTTCGGGCGCAAGCACGGGGCAGGACGGGAAGACGATAGGGCGAGTTGGGGAACGTATAACGCCGCGCGGGGCGCCTGGAGGCGCCATTGTTTAATTTGCGAGGCGTTGTTCAGGCGCTCCGCTCCCTCCTCCCAGCGAGGAGGCCAAAAGGCTCTTTGATCACCTCGGGCCGAGAGGCCGCGGGACGATAAAGCGCGCGTACCCTCTCCCGTGGGGCTACGACATTCACACATCTTTTGAATGGGGTTGCGCGGCGGGGGTGGTTCTGACTCGCTCTGGCGGTGATTCGCTTGGAGCGGAGCATTGCAATGGACGCGATGGGGCTCGGTCGGTTTGGCGACCGCCGGCTGCAAAAAGGGGGGTCTTCCTGCTGGAGCGGCTGGTTGCTGGAGGGCCGGCGCGGGTGCGCCGGCTGGGGGGCGACCGCGCCGGCGAGATGCGCATCACCCGCTTCCTGCGCAATTCTGCGGTGACCGTCGCCGAGATGGTGGCGAGCGCCGCCCGGCGCACTGCAAGCGGGGTGGCGGGACGGCATGTTCTGGCCATCCAGGACACCACCACGGTGCGCATGGCAGCGGACGGCAGCGGCATCGCGCTGCATCCCACCATCGCCGTGGATGCGCTCACCGGCTCTCTGCTTGGGCTGGTGCATGCCGAGTTCCTGCCGATGGGTGAAGGCGACCGGCACCGGCGCAAAGAGCGCGGCTTTGCCGAGAAACAGAGCCGGCGCTGGCTGGCGGGAGCGGAGCGCGCCGCCGAGCTGATCGAGGCGGGGGCGGCGCGGGTCACCGTCGTCGCCGATCGCGAGGGCGACATCTATGAGGACTTCGTGCTCAAGCCGTGCGGCGTCGAGGTGCTGATCCGCGCCGGCCAGGACCGCTCGCTCGCCGACGGCGCCCGCCTGTTCGCCCGGGCCGAGACGCTGCCGGAGGCCGGCCGCATGACAGTCGAGCTTCCCGCCGCCCCCGGCCGCAAGGCGCGCACCGCCACCCTTTCCCTTCGCTTCGCCGAGGTGGAGATCGCCGCTCCGCAGAACCGCCGGCCGGGTGACCGCGCCGCCCTGCCGAACAGCGTGCGGCTGACGCTCGTCGCCTCGCGCGAGATCGAGCCGCCTGAAGGCGCCGCCGCCGCGCACTGGCTCCTCCTCACCAGCCATGCCGTCAACGACATCGCCGACGCCCGCCGCATCGTCGGCTTCTACCGTGAGCGTTGGACCATCGAGCAGCTGTTCCGCACCCTCAAGACTAAGGGCTTCGACATCGAAGCACTGCGCATCGCCGACGAGGAGCCGTTCGAGAAGCTGGCCGCCGCCGCCCTGATTGCCGCAATCATCGTCCTTCAGCTCGTGCGCGAGCGCGACGCCGCTGGGCGGCGGCCGCTCCAGGACGCCTTCGACCCGGACGAGCAGCCGATCCTGGAGGCGGTGAGCGAAAGCCTTGAAGGCAAAACCGAACGGCAGAAAAACCCCCACCCGAAAGGCTCGCTCGCCTTCGTCAGCTGGGTCTTCGCCCGCCTCGGCGGGTGGACCGGCTATTACGGCAAGCCAGGACCCGTCGTCATCTTCAACGGGCTCATCCGCTACCACGCCATGAAACACGGATGGCTCCTCAGAAATGTGTGAATCCGGTAGCCCCACGGGAGAGGGTGTCGCCGCAGGCGACGGGTGAGGGCGTACGGCGCTTGCGATAAGCCGCCGCCCGCCAACCTCCAGCGCCGCACGCCCTCATCCGGCTGCTCAGCAGCCACCTTCTCCCCACGGGAGAAGGGTGAGGCGCCGCTCCCGTCAGGCCGCCTGCTTCTCGTTGACGAGGTTCCGCAGCACGTAGTGCAGGATGCCGCCGTGGCGGAAATATTCCAGCTCGTCGAGCGTGTCGATCCTGACCAGCACCGGCACGTCCAGCCGCCGCCCGTCGGCAAAGGCGATCTCCGCCGTGGCCACCTGGCGCGGCTTCAGGTGGCCGATCCCGCGGATGGTCACCGTCTCGTCGCCCCTGAGCCCGAGCGTCTGCCAGCTCGTGCCCTCTTCCAACACGAGCGGCAGTACGCCCATGCCGACCAAATTGGAGCGGTGGATGCGCTCAAAGCTCTGCGCAATGACGGCGCGCACGCCGAGAAGCCGCGTGCCCTTGGCGGCCCAGTCTCGCGACGAGCCCGTGCCGTATTCGCGCCCGGCGAAGATGACCAGCGGCACCTTCTCCTCGGCGTAGCGCATCGCCGCGTCGTAGATCCACATCCGCTCGCCCGAGGGGTAGTGGATGGTCACGCCGCCCTCGACGCCCGGCACCATCTGGTTCTTGATGCGGATGTTGGCGAAGGTGCCGCGCATCATCACCTCGTGATTGCCGCGCCGTGCGCCGTAGGAATTGAAGTCGACCGGCCGCACCTGGTGCGAGATGAGGTACTCGCCCGCAGGGGCGTCGCGCTTGATGGAGCCGGCCGGCGAGATGTGGTCGGTGGTGATGGAATCGAGGAACAGGCCGAGGATGCGCGCGCCCTCCACGTCGGTGAGCGGCTCCGGAATGTGCGTCATGCCGGTGAAGTAGGGCGGGTTCTGCACGTACGTCGAGGAATCCGACCAGGGATAGGTGAGCCCGCCGCTTATCTCGATGGAGCGCCAGTGCTCGTCGCCGGTGAAAACGTCGCCGTAGCGGTCGCGGAACATCGCTTCGCTGATCACCTGGCGGATGATGGCGGCGATCTCCGCCGAGCTCGGCCAAAGGTCCTTCAGGTAGACCGGGTTGCCGTCGCGGTCCTCGCCGAGCGGCTCGCGCGTCACGTCGACGTGCATCGAGCCGGCGAGCGCATAGGCGACGACCAGCGGCGGCGACGCTAGATAATTCGCCCGCACGTCGGGGTTGACGCGGCCCTCGAAATTGCGGTTGCCGGAAAGCACCGAACAGGCGACGAGGTCGCCCTTGGCGATGGCCGCCGATATCGCCTCGGGAAGCGGCCCGGAATTGCCGATGCAGGTGGTGCAGCCGTAGCCGACCAGGTTGAAGCCGAGCGCGTCGAGATGCTCCTGCAGCCCGGCCTTCTCGAGGTATTCGGTGACCACCTGCGAGCCAGGCGCCAGCGACGTCTTCACCCACGGCTTCGGCCTCAGGCCTTTCTCGTTGGCCTTCTTGGCAACCAGCCCGGCACCGATCAGCACGCTCGGATTGGAGGTGTTGGTGCACGAGGTGATCGCGGCGATCACCACATGGCCGTCCTCCAGGTCGTAATCGGCGCCCTCCACCGGTACCGAGCGCGCGCCCTTGCGGAACGAGCCGCCGCCTTCCTCGACCATGTCGGAGGCGGCGCCGCCGCCCGGCCCGATTATGTCGGAGAGCGCCTTCTGGAATTCCTGCGCCGCGTCGGACAGTGCCACGCGGTCCTGCGGCCGCTTAGGCCCGGCGAGCGAGGGGACGACGTCGCCCAGGTCGAGCTCCAGCGTGTCGGTGAACACCGGGTCGGGCATCTCGTCGGAGCGCCACATGCCCTGCGCCTTGGCATAGGCCTCCACCAACGCCACGCGGTCTGGATCGCGCCCCGTGGCCCGGAGGTAGGTTACGGTATCCTGCTCGATCGGGAAGAGCCCGCAGGTCGCGCCATATTCCGGCGCCATGTTGCCGATCGTCGCCCGGTCCTCAACCGTGAGGTTCGACAGGCCCGGCCCGAAAAATTCGACGAATTTGCCGACGACGCCCTTCTTGCGAAGCATCTGCGTGACGGTGAGCACTAAGTCGGTGGCGGTCGTGCCCTCGGTGAGCTTGCCGGTCATGCGGAAGCCGATCACTTCGGGGATGAGCATGGAGATCGGCTGGCCGAGCATGGCGGCTTCCGCCTCGATGCCGCCGACGCCCCAGCCGAGCACCGACAGGCCGTTCACCATGGTCGTGTGCGAGTCGGTGCCGACCAGCGTATCTGGGAACGCGTAGGTCACGGTATGTCCATTCTCGCGCTCGTCGCGCGTCCACACCGTCTGCGCCAGATATTCCAGGTTGACCTGATGGCATATGCCGGTGCCCGGCGGCACGACCCGAAAATTGTCGAACGCCTCCTGGCCCCAGCGGAGGAACGTGTAGCGCTCGCCGTTGCGCTCGTATTCCATCTCGACGTTCTGGCCGAACGCCTTGGCCGTGCCGAAGAAATCCACCATGACGGAATGGTCGATGACCAAGTCGACGGGCACCTGCGGATTGATCTGGCGCGGATTGGCGCCGAGATGGTTCGTCGCGTCGCGCATGGCGGCGAGGTCGACGACGGCCGGCACCCCGGTGAAATCCTGCATCAGCACGCGCGCCGGCCGGTAGGCGATCTCGCGCGTCGAGCAGCGCTCCTTCAGCCAGTCGGCGACGGCGCGGATATCGTCGGCCGACACCGTGCGGCCGTCCTCGAAGCGGAGCAGATTCTCCAGGAGCACCTTCAGCGAGAAAGGCAGCCGCGATATGCCCTTCAGCCCGCTCCTCTCCGCCTCCGGCAGCGAGAAGTAGGTGTAGGTCTTGCCCGCCACGTCGAGAGTGCGGCGCGACTTGAACGAATCGACTGATTTTTGCGGCAAAGCGGGCTCCTCCGGCAGGCCGGGCGGCGGACCTGTTGGCGCCCATCGCTTCAAAGGCGGGCGGACCTGGCAGGCACGCTGTCGGCAATTTCCAAAATCGCCGGCGAGGAGGAGCGCCTGCCGCGCCGGGTTGCCCGGGATATAGGGGATTATGTAAGCCGAGACCAGACCTTGGAGTCCCGTCCGCTGCCCCGTCCCGACATCGCGCCGCCGCAGAGCGCCTTCGCCACCGTTTCCGTCGAGGCGCGGGATCTCGCCTGCGTGCGCGGGGGAATGCTGGTCTTCTCCGGCCTATGCTTCCGCGTCGCGCCGGGCAACCTCCTCGCCGTCATCGGCCCGAACGGCTCGGGAAAGTCGAGCCTGCTCCGGGTGCTTGCCGGGCTGATCCGCCCCGAAGCCGGCACGCTCCGCTTCGCCGGCGCGGGCGAGGAGGAAGCGTTTGCGCACTATCTCGGCCATGCCGACGCGCTGAAGCCGGCGCTCAGCCTGCGGGAGACGCTCCGCTTCTGGGCGGCGCTCTACAATGGCAGGGGAGGCGGGATCGCCGACGCCGCCGGCCGGGTCGGCCTTGGCCACGCCCTCGATCTGCCGGTCGCCGTTCTCTCGGCCGGACAGCGGCGCCGCGCCGGTCTCGCGCGGCTCCTCGTCGCTCGCCGCCCGCTCTGGCTCCTCGACGAGCCCGGCGCCGCGCTCGACCGCGACGGCGAGGCGCTCCTCGGCCGGCTGATGGCGGATCATCGCGCGGCGGGAGGCACAATCGTCGCCGCCACGCACCAGGAGCTGCCCGCGGTACCCGACGCCGTGCTCGAACTGGCCAGAACCGCGTGAGCATGTTCCGCGCCCTGGTCGGCCAGACGCTTCGGCTCGGCATCCGCGCCGGCGGCGGCGCCTTCATCGGCTTGGTCTTCTTCCTCGCCGTCGTTGCCGTCGTGCCGTTCGGCATCGGGCCGGACGCAAGAACTCCTGGCGCGGATCGGGCCGGCAATCCTGTGGATCGCGGCGCTGCTTGCCTCGCTCCTCGGCCTGGAGCGGCTGTTCGGCGCCGATCGCGAGGACGGCACGCTCGACCTCGTCGTCGTCTCCGGCGAGCCGCTGGTCGTGTTCGTGCTCGGCCGCGCAATCGGCCACTGGCTGGCGACGGGGCTGCCGATCGTGCTCGCCGCGCCGGTGCTCGGCCTCCTCCTCAACCTGGAGCCGCCCGCCATGGCCGCCGTGACGCTGACGCTGCTGGTCGGCTCGCCGGCGCTCACCTGCATCGGCGCGGTCGGCGCGGCGCTGACGGCCGGGCTGCCGCGCGGCGGGCTGCTCACCGCCGTGCTCGTCCTGCCGCTCACCGTGCCCGTGCTGATTTTTGGCGTGTCGGCGACGTCCGGGGCGATCGCCGACCCGGAGCCGTTCCTCGCCCCATTCCTGCTCCTCGCCGCCCTCGCTTTGGCGGCGCTGGCGTTAGCGCCTATCGCGGCGGCCGCCGCGCTCCGCTCCGCGCTGGAATGAACAGCCCTGCGCTATGCCGCATTGCTGCCGGCTTTTGCCGACCGTAATGAATCGCCCATGCCGACGTTCACGCAACTGGCGAACCCGACCCGCTTCCTCGCCCTCTCCGGGCGCGTGCTGCCGTGGATTGCGGGGGCTGCGGGGACGCTGTTTGCCGTCGGCCTCTATCTCGCCTTCTTCGTCGCCCCAGCGGATTACCAGCAGGGCGACAGCGTGCGCATCATGTATGTGCATGTGCCGGCCGCGATTATGGCGATGGCCTGCTACACGCTGATGGCCATCGCGGCGCTCGGCACGCTGGTCTGGCGGCATCCGCTCGCCGATGTCGCCGCCAAGGCCGCCGCGCCGCTCGGCGCCGCCTTCACCTTCCTCGGCCTGGTCACCGGGGCGATCTGGGGCCGACCGATGTGGGGCGCCTGGTGGGTATGGGACGCGCGCCTCACCTCCTTCCTGGTGCTGTTCCTGATGTATCTCGGCCTGATCGCACTGTGGCGCGCCTTTGACGATCCGACCCGGGCCGGCCGCGTCGCCGCCGTGCTGATGCTGGTCGGCTTCGTCAACATCCCGATCATAAAATTCTCGGTCGAATGGTGGAACACGCTGCACCAGCCGGCCAGCATCCTCCGTGTCGGGGGGCCGTCGATCTACCCGACCATGCTGTATCCGCTCCTCGTCATGCTTGTCGCCTACGCCCTGCTGTTCGCCGCGCTGCATCTTGCCGCCATGCGCGCCGAGATTTTTCGCCGCCGCGTCCGCCGTGCCGAGCTCGCCGCGGGGCAGCCGGGCAGGGGCACGCTCGACCCTATCCGGTGGGGAGAGGGCGCTCGCGGAGCGGGCGGGTGAGGGCGCCGGCGCCCGGTGCCGGCGTGTCGAGCGACCGATGACGCATTCCGGCTATATCCTCGCCGCTTATCTCGCCACCGCGCTGGTGCTGCTCGCGCTCATCGCCTGGGTGGTGCTCGATCTGAAGGCGCAGAAACGGAAGCTCGCCCAGTTCGAGGATCAGGGGCTGCGCCGGCGGCCGGAGCCGCCGCAATGAGCGCGCCCGGCGAAAGCGAAAGCCGCGATGCCGCCGCCATGAGCCGCCGGCTCACGCTCCTCCTCCCGCTCGCCGTCTTTCTGGCGCTGGCAGCGCTCTTCTATTTTCGCCTCGGCGCCGGCGATCCCTCGACCATTCCCTCGGCGCTCCTCGACAAGCCGGTGCCGGATTTCTCACTGCCGCCGATCGTGGAAGGGCAGGGGCACGGCCTCTCTGACGAGGCGCTCGCGAAGGGCGTGCATGTCGTCAATGTCTGGGCGTCCTGGTGCGGCCCGTGCCGGCTGGAGCATCCTATCCTGATGCGGCTCGCCGCCGACCGGCGCTATGACCTGGTCGGCATCAATCAGAAGGACGTGCCGGAGAACGCGACCCGTTTCCTCGGCGCGCTCGGCAATCCCTTTGCCGCGGTCGGCGCCGACCGCCACGGCGCAACGAGCATCGACTGGGGCGTCTACGGCGTTCCCGAGACCTTCATCGTCAAGGACGGCATCATCGTCCACAAATTCATTGGTCCGCTCTCCGAGGAGACGCTCGCGGCGGATTTCTTGCCGGCGCTGGAGAAGGCGCTCGGCAAGCCCGGTTGACTCCGGCCCGCACCCCGCACCCCGCGCTCCGGGCAGCCGGCGTCGCCCACCGAGATCCTGATCCCGACGTTGCTCGTCTCCGGCGAGGCGACCGAGTGCGGGGCGATACGCTGCGTCGCGCCGAGGAGCTCGGCGGCGCCGGCTAGCTCTTTTCCGGCTCCGGCAGCGCATGCCGCTGGATCAGCGGCATCTGCGTCAGGGTGAAGAGCACGGTCAGCGGCATGATGCCGAAAACCTTGAAGCTCACCCAGACGTCCGTCGAAAAGCTTCGCCAGATTACCTCGTTCAGCGCCGCCAGGACGAAGAAGAACAGGCCCCAGCGGAAGGTCAGTTTGCGCCAGCCCTCGTCGGTAAGCCTGAAGACGGAGTCGAAGACGTAGCCAAGGAGCGGCCGGCCGAACCACAGCCCGCCTAGGAGCGCCGTCCCGAACAGCACGTTAACGATCGTCGGCTTCATCTTGATGAAGACGTCGTCCTGCAGCCACAAGGTCAGCCCGCCGAAGATCAGCACGATGGCGCCGGTGACGAGCGGCATGATTGCGAGCCGGCGGGTGAGCAGCCATGAGGCGGTCAGTGCGACGATCGTCGCCACGATGAAAATGGCGGTGGCGATGAAGATCGGCCCGCCGAGCGCCGCCAGCGCCGGGAACGCCCGGGCCAGGTCCTCACCGCGCGAATTGGCGAAGAAGAAGACGATCAGCGGCCCGAGCTCCAGCGCCAGTTTCAAGAACGGGTTCAGCGCCGCCCGGCTGGGATCGTTGGGGGAGCGTTCGAAGACCGCCATCACTCCAGCCCTGCGATGGCGCGGGCGAAATCGCGCGCCGCGAACGGCGACAGGTCCTCAATTGCCTCGCCGACACCGATGAAATGCACCGGCAGGCCGGTCTTCGCCGCGATGGCGACCAGGATGCCGCCGCGCGCCGTGCCGTCGAGCTTGGTCATGACCAGCCCCGTCACCCCGGCCTGATCGCGAAAGACCTCGACCTGGTTGAGCGCGTTCTGGCCCGTCGTGGCGTCGAGCGTCAACAGCACCGCATGCGGCGCCGCCGGATCGTGCCGGCGGATGACGCGTACCACCTTGGCGAGCTCGGCCATCAGCTCTGCCTTGTTCTGCAGCCGCCCGGCGGTGTCGATCATGAGCACGTCCGTGCCCGCCTTCTGGGCTTCCACCATGGCGTCGTAGGCGAGC
This sequence comes from uncultured Alphaproteobacteria bacterium, assembly GCA_963846475.1. Lineage (GTDB taxonomy): Bacteria > Pseudomonadota > Alphaproteobacteria > Rhizobiales > Afifellaceae > DASWJZ01. Next base: position 4,265,358 of record CAWJVZ010000004.1, read on the forward strand.
CCCGCAGCGTCGGAGCCGGGCGGCCGGGCGATGACGGGCACCCGCGCCCGCTCGCCCCAGATTTTTAGCTGCTCGATCGCCGCGGCGCGGAACGTGTCGCCTGCGGCAAGCAGAACGCTCCGCCCTTCCGCGCGGAAGCGCGCCGCGAGCTTTCCGATCGTGGTGGTTTTACCGGTGCCGTTGACGCCGACCATCAGGATGACGAATGGCTTTTGCGCCGCATCGATGGAGAGCGGCTTCGCCACCGGCGCCAGCACCTTCTCCACCTCGCGGGCGAGCACGCCGCGGATCTCGTCCGGGCCGATGTTGCGGTCGAGCCGCTCCTGCCAGATCGTGTCGGCGATGCGCGCCGCCGTCGCCAACCCCAGGTCGGCCTGCAACAGGACGTCCTCCAAGTCGTCAACCGTGGCCGCCGCCAGCCGCCGCTTGGTGAAGACGCCGGCGATCCCCTCCGACAGCTGCTCGGAGGAGCGCGACAATCCCGTGCGGAGCCGCTCCCACCAGTTCAGCCACGGCGCTTCCGGCGCGGCGGGCGCCGGAACGGTCGGCGGCGGCGTGATGACGGCGTCGGTGCGGAGCTGCTCCAGGTTCTTGGGCGGGGCGGGCTCGGCGTCGTCGGGCGACTTCCTGGAGACGAGCGGCTCGATGCGCCCTTCCGGCGCGCCCGCAAGGCCCGCCTCCGCATCCGCGAAAGCCGGCGCGGCAGAGGGGTAATGCGCATCGGCATCCGGCGCGCCGGTCGCGTTTACCGAAATGTCTTCGGGAAGCGCCTTCGCCTCGTCGCGGTCGCCAGGCACCAGGTTCGGCCGCTCGGGGTCCCCCCGGTCGACAAATTCGTCGGCGCCGAACAGGCGTTTGAAAAAGCTCGGCCGTCTTGCTTCCGCCATTACGCCGCTTTCCTGGTGGTGTCGCCGAGGAGCGCCCGCTCGCCCGCGCCGCGGACCCGCACGGGGACGACCTCGCCCGGCTCGCCCCGGTCAAGGGTGACCGGCAAGAAATGTTCCGTCCGGCCGAGGCCCGTCCGCTCGACGAGCGCCGAGCGGATTGTGCCGATTTCCGCCGAAAACCGCCGCGCCAGCGCCTTGTCGCCTGCAGCCCGCAGCCGCGCCGCGCGCGCCTTCACCAGATCCCGCCCCACCTGCGGCATGCGCGCCGCCGGCGTGCCGGCGCGCGGCGAGAAGGGGAACACATGCAACAAGGTCAGGTCGCATTCCTCCACGATCGCCAGCGTGTTTTGGAACATCGCCTCGGTTTCAGTGGGGAAGCCGGCGATAAAATCCGCCCCAAACGTCGCGTCCGGCCGCAGCCGCCTGACCTCGGCGCAGAAGCGGATCGCGTCCGCCCGCAGGTGCCGCCGCTTCATCCGCTTCAGCACGAGGTCATCGCCGGCCTGCAGGGACAGGTGCAGATGCGGCATCAGCCGCTCCTCCTCGGCGATGGCGCGCAAGAGGTCCGCATCCGCCTCGACGCAATCGATCGACGAGAGCCGCAACCGCTGCAGCTGCCTCACCTGCCGGAGAATGTCTCGGACCAGCGTGCCGAGCCGCGGCTGGCCCGGCAAATCGGCGCCGTAGGAGGTGATGTCGACGCCGGTGAGCACCAATTCGGCGATGCCCTTGTCGGCGAGCCGCCGCACCTCCTCCACCACCGCGCCGACCGGCACCGAGCGCGAATTGCCGCGCCCGTAGGGGATGATGCAAAAGGTGCAGCGATGGTCGCAACCGTTCTGCACCTGCACGAACGCGCGGGGCCGCGCTCCGACATGCTCCGCCCTGTGCGGGTCGGCGTCGCGCACGCGCGTGATGTCGCCGACGCGGGTTTTTTCCGCCGCGACCAGGCCAAAGGGCGGGAGGCCGCGATAGCTTTCGGCCAAAAGCTTCTCCGCGTTGCCGAGCACGAGGTCGACCTCCGGCATCTCCGCAAATTTCTGCGGCTCCGTCTGCGCGGCGCAGCCGGTCACGACGATGCGCCTTTGCGGATGCTCGCGGCGCGCTTTGCGGATGGCCTGGCGGGCCTGCCGCACCGCTTCGGCGGTCACCGCGCAAGTGTTGATCAGCACGGCATCATCGAGCCCCGCCTCGCCGGCCCGCGCCTGCATCAGCTCCGATTCGTAGGCATTCAGCCGGCAGCCGAAGGTGACGATTTCGAGGCTCACGCCGCCTCCGCCTCGCGCCGGAAGGCGCCGGTCTCCGGGTCGAACAGCCCGGAAAATTCCAGCTCCACCGGGCCGGTCATCCAGACGTGGTCGCGCTCGTCCCACTCGATCCGAAGCGCCCCGCCCGGCAGCGTCACGGTGGCGCTCCGGCCGGTGCGCCGGGTGCGCGCGGCGGCGACCAGCGCCGCGCAGGCCCCCGTGCCGCAGGCGCGGGTCAGGCCGACGCCGCGCTCCCAGGTGCGCAGCGTGATGGCGTCCGGCGCGGTGACATGGGCGAGCGAGATGTTGGCGCGCTCCGGAAAGATCGGGTGGTTTTCGAGCAGCGGCCCGAATTTTTCCAGCTCGTAGGCCCAGACGTCCTCGACCCAGAAGATGGCGTGCGGGTTGCCGATATTTGCCACCGACGGCGAATGCAGGATCGGCGCCTCGATCGGCCCGATCTGCAGCTCGATGGCGCGCGTGTCGCGGAATTCCTCGGCCAAGGGAATCTCCCGCCAGCCGAATTTTGGCACGCCCATGTCGACGGCGATCAGGAGTTCCTCCCCCGTCGCGGACGGGGGAGGGGGACCATGCGGAGCATGGTGGAGGGGGCCGACATGTTCGCGGCCGGCCTCTGCCCCCTCCACCGCCTTCGGCGGTCCCCCTCCCCCGCGACGCGGGGGAGGAACCCCCGGCCGGGCAAAGAGCAGCCCCGCCTGCGTCTCGATGGCCACAGAATCGTGGCCGCTCTCGCGCATCAGCAGCCAGCCGACGCAGCGCGTGCCGTTGCCGCAGGCCTCGACCTCGCCGCCGTCGGCATTGTCGATGCGCATGAAGGCGTCGGCGCCCGATTTTGCGCCCTCGATGGTGATGAACTGGTCGAAGCCGACGCCGCCGGTGCGGTCGGCGAGCCGGCGGATAATTTCGGGCCGCGGCCGCACGCGCGCTGCCCTCGCGTCGACGACCAAAAAGTCGTTGCCGAGGCCGTTCATCTTGCGGAACGGGATCATGCTCATGAGGCCAAAAATCCTTGCCCGGCTATATGGCCGGAAACGCGGGAGAATTAAAGGTCGGCTGCCGCCGCATCCGACGCCGCCACCTCAATCCGGCAGCGGGATAAACTCCTCTTCGTCGCCGAGGATCGGGTCGAAGCGGCCCTCCCGCCAGTCGGCCTTGGCCTGCTCGATCCGCTCCTTCGACGAGGAGACGAAATTCCACCAGATGTGCCGCGGCCCGTCCATCGGCTCGCCGCCAAGGAGCATCAGCCGCGCCGGCGTGCGGGCGACGAGGGTCAAGGCGTCGCCGGGATGGAAGACGACGAGCCGGCCCGGCTCGAACACATCGCCGGCGATCTCGACAATGCCCTCCATCAGCCATGCCGCGCGCTCCTCGTGCGTCGCGTCGATCGGCAGGCGCGCGCCGGCTTCGAGCATGACGTCCGCATAGAACATTTCGCCGAAAGTGGGCGTCGGGGCGCGCTCGCCATAGAGCGAGCCGACGACGAGGCGGACGGTCGCGCCGTCTCCGGCGATGGTCGGCAGCTCGGCCTTGGCGAGATGCGTGAAGGTCGGCCTCGCCTCCTCCCGCCCCTTGGGGAGCGCCACCCAGGTCTGCAGGCCTGAGAGTTTCCGCACCGCGCCAAGATCCTCCGGCCGCGCCCGCTCCGAATGCGCGATGCCGCTTCCGGCCGTCATCCAGTTGACGTCGCCGGGCAGGATCGCCTGCTCGCTACCGAGGCTGTCGCGGTGCACGATGGTCCCTTCGAAGAGATAGGTGACCGTCGCAAGGCCGATATGCGGGTGCGGCCGCACGTCGAATTTTTCGGTGACCAGCAATTCGGTCGGCCCCGCCTGATCGAGGAGGATGAAGGGGCCGATCATCTGCCGTTCGGCGGAGGGCAGAGCGCGGCGGACGGAGAACCCGCCGAGATCGCGCATGCGCGGCACGATGATGGCGTCGATCAGATCGGCAGCGCGCCTGTCGCCGAGGGCAGGGTCGGCCTGGGGCAGCGGAGGCATGAGGTGCTCCTGATGCAGTGGTGCGCACGCGCCAGTGGTGCGCGCGCACCAATATACCATACTCGTTATGCCCGACCTGCTGAGTGGTGAAATAGTCGCTGGATCCCGAAATATCGCGCAACCTGAAGCACAATAAGCAACCTTGCCGGCTCTCGGCGATTGTGCAATTAACCCGATCCCCGCTACGGTCCCCTGTGAGCGAGCAGCACCACACGCGCCAATGACAATCCCTCTTTCTGATCCTACACTCGTGATCCTGGGGGCCATTCTTGCGGTCTCAACAATCATAACTTTTCTTGACTACGTTGGCTTCCTTCCTCCGCGAATTTCGAAATGGATCTCGCGGAACCGTATCCAGCCGACGGTGGACGCACTTAGGGAACTTGGAGTCGATGTGGACCGCCAGCGGCGAATGAATGCAGCTGCCGCCGTGCCTAAGTTCTATTCGGCCACCGACATCGAAGCAACAACCACAGAGATGCTGCGGCCGATAACGATTCGGCGGCGGTTGAACGTGGGATCAGTGGATTCCGTGGCCTCCGATTACTTCGTTGATTTGATGGGGACCAGTGTTGAACCACAGAATGCCGAGCGCTTTGCGCGACTGCTGGCATCTCACTGGCGAAAACTACTCGAAGAGGGCGCGGCGATTGCACAACCTCGTATCGAATTTGTCGTCGCTCCAAAATCGGGGGCACCCATCCTAGCCTATGAATTCGCTCGTATACTCAAGCGGCCCCTCGTGCTTCACGTCCACCCGGAAAAATTTCAAGCGGAGTCGCCACTGCTTCGATCTACGTTTGATTTCGCGGACCCACCGCCGCCGCCTGGCAGCGCGGCGCTCATTGTGGACGACAGCACGACTGGAGGAAGTAAAGCCCTAGCAGCAGTAGAGGCCCTTAGGCGCTTTGGATACGTCGTCCAGGACTGCTTGGTAGTCTTTGAGCCAACGATCAAGAATGCACGAAAGCGTCTGGAGGATGCTGGTGTGCGGCTGCATTCAATTGTACGCACATGAAAGACGCGGCGTGGGCGGTTTCCCCAAGCTTCTGATCACGGGTGCCTTTTCCACCGGCAAAACGACTCTCGTCCGTGCACTTGCTGCCTCCTTTGTAGGAGAACGGGCAGCGCCATGTGTCTTGGACGATGTTGCGAGAAGCTGCCCATTTCCGCTCAATGAGGATCAGACTTGGGAGGCATCATGTTGGCTCGTCACGGAGCAGATTCGGAGGGAAATCGAGGCATATGCTGGTGCACCAAGTCTAGTGATTTGCGACCGCGGCATTCCGGACATCCTGTCGCATCACAAACTTGTGGCACCGCGAGATGTTTTGCCTCCGCTCGACGAAGCGTTGGTCGCTCTCTGCCGTGAGTGGGTGAGTACGTACGAGTTTGTACTCGTTTCCCGGATCGACGAACGGATTGCTATCTCGGTAGACGAAGTCCGCACTCCCGATCCAAAGTATAGACGCCGCCTGCAGGACCACCTTATAGAGATCCTGCGCGAACTCAGGGTAGACTTTGTCGAGCTACCGTTTGCGTTGACGGACCGAGTGGCCGAAACTCGGCGTTTAATCAAAGATAAAATGCCGGGTCGGTTCTCTTCGTAAATGGCTTATGGTCAGAAAAACCCCTGCTGTAATTAGCTTAGCCTAAGGACGGCGGCCACCGTCGGCGGTGCCCTAATCGTCTGCAGCACCACGCAATAGCGTTCCGTCAGCTTGATGAGCTGCTCAAGCTTCTCCTGCGGCGCGTCGGAATTCACGTCGAAGGTCAGGCGGATGTCGCGAAAGCCGACCGGCGCGTCGCGGTCGACGCCCAGCGTGCCGCGGAAATCGAGGTCGCCCTCGACCGAAACATGCGCCGATCTCAGCTCCACGCCGATCGCGGTGGCGACCGCTTTCAGCGTCACGCCGGCGCAGGCGACCAGCGCCTCCAAAAGCATGTCGCCGGAGCAGGCCTCCAGGCCCGTGCCGCCGGTCGCCGGGTGCAGCCCGGCGGTGATCAGCGCGCGGCCCGTCTCCACCTTGCAGGCGATGTTTGCGTCGTCGACGTGCCCTTCGGCGCGGAGCGTGATCAGCGCCGCGTCCGGCTCGTCGCGGTAGCGCGTCTTCAGCGGCGCCTGCAGCGCGCGGAGGGCCTCGGCGTCCACGGTTGTCGCTAGAGCGGCGGCGGGATCGGCCGGTTGTCGCGCCGGGAGAAGAGGTGCGCGGCGACGACCACCGCCAGCGCGGTGATCAGGCTGACCATGAAGAGCTGCCAGCGCTGCACGATGAACAGCGTCCAGAACGAGGTCAGCAGGATGGTGACGATGACGCCGCGCACGGCCGAGCCGAGCGGCGTGCGCCCGACGAGCAGGAACTCGATCACGTTGCTCATCGCGTCACGCCCACGGCCGTTCGGCCTGGTTGCGGCTCTCGAAGGCGGCGATTTGTGGGGCCTTCTCCATGGTCAGGCCGATGCCGTCGAGGCCGTTCAGCAGGCAGTGCTTCTTGTAGGGGTCGATGTCGAAACGCACGACGCCGCCGTCCGGCCCGCGGATTTCCTGGGCCGGCAGGTCGATGGAGATCGTCGCATTGGCGCCGCGCGAGGCGTCGTCCATCAGCTTCTCCAGGTCCTCCGGCGAGACGACGATCGGCAGGATGCCGTTCTGAAAGCAGTTGTTGTAAAAGATGTCGGCAAAGCTCGTCGAGATGACGCAGGTGATGCCGAAATCCATGAGCGCCCAGGGCGCGTGCTCGCGCGACGAGCCGCAGCCGAAATTGTCGCCGGCGACGAGGATCTTGGCGTTGCGGTAGGCCGGCTTGTTGAGCACGAAATCCGGGTTCTCCGAGCCGTCGTCGCGGTAGCGCATTTCCGCGAACAGCCCTTTGCCGAGGCCGGTCCGCTTGATCGTCTTCAGATATTGCTTCGGGATGATCATGTCGGTGTCGACATTGATGATCGGCAGCGGCGCCGCGACCGCGGTCAGTGTGGTGAACTTGTCCATGCGAAAAACTCCTCGGCGGTGATTAGCGGAAGCGGCGGCCGATGCATAGGCGCCATGCGCCCCTCAGCGCGTCTCGAACATCCTGTCGCTGCGCTCGTCGATGATCTGCTTGGCCTTGGTGACGGCGAAGGACGCCGCCTCATCCTGGCTCGCATGTTTCTCCGCGCGGACGAAATGGTGCTCCTGCAGCCCCTCCGCAGAGTCCTTCTCGATGACGCCCGCCGTCTGGAACTGCCCTTCCGCCTTGAACGGGGCAGGGCGGATGCGAAAGCCCTTATACTCCACCGCGTCGGCGGCGGGCGCTTCCCCCGCCCCGCCGGTCCGGCCACCGAAGAGGCGGCGGAAGAAGCCGATCATGGCAAGGCCTCCAAGGCGGCCGCCTGCGGCCTGCAGCCTGGATGGTGCTTCACCACCCGCTCCGTCGCCGCCGGATATTTTTGCAGCTTGGCAGCGGGGCGGATCGGCCGCGCCACCAGGTTGCCGCCGCAATTGGGGCAGATGCCGCCGAGCACATTCTCTGTGCAGGCGGCGCAAAAGGTGCATTCGAAGGTGCAGATCCGCGCCTCGCCCGAGTCGGGCGGCAGGTCGCGGTCGCAGCACTCGCAATTCGGCCTGAGCTGCAGCATGGGCCTCTCCTTCGCGAACGGCGCGCCTTTATTCCGCCGCCGCCTCGACCGCCTCCATGTCCTCGTCGGACAGGCCGAAATGATGGCCGATCTCGTGGATGAGGACATGGCTGACGACGGCGCCGAGCGTCTCCTCGTGCTCCGCCCAGTAGTCGAGGATGGGCCGGCGGTAAAGCCAGATGCGGTTCGGCAGCACGCCGGTCGCCGGGGTGGCGGCGGCATGCGCCAGCCCGACGCCCTCGAACAGGCCGAGGAGGTCGAAGGGCGACTCCATCTCGAGCTCCTTCAGCACGTCGTCGTCGGGGAATTCGGCGATGGCGAAGGTGACCTCGCCGACCAGCGCCCGAAAAGTCTCCGGCAGAGTGTCGAACGCCTGCCGCGCCAGGCCCTCGAACTCGTCGAGCGCGGGCGCGTAGCGGTCGCTCCAGAAATTTTCGGCGGATGCCATGGCTCGAGGCTGGACGGCTCTTGATAGGCGGGGCTCTTTCGGTTTTTCCGCCGGCCTCGTCAATCGCGTTCAGCTCTGGCCGCAGCTATGCTAGAAACTCGTCCAATCAGCGGTGGCGCCGGCCATCTCTGCAACGCCGAGCCGCAAGGGCAGGGGGAGAGACATGACGACGGATCGGCTTTGCCACGGCGCAGCCTCCTGCTTCGCCGCGCTTGGCTTGGCTTGCCTTGCGATTATGTTGCCCGGTTCCCCTGTCGCTGCCGACGGCTGCCGCAACCCGGCGATCGCCCAAAATTTCCCCGACCCGGACGTGCTGGCGGCCGCCGGTGCTTACTACCTCTACGCCACCAACGACGGAGCGAACGTCCAGCTTGCCAGGTCCGGCGATCTCCAGGATTGGGAGTTTCTCGCCGACGCGCTGCCGCGCCTGCCGGCTTGGGCTGAAGCGGGCCGGACCTGGGCGCCGGAGGTGTCGGTGCGTCCGGATGGCGGGGGTTTTGTCATGTATTTCACTGCGCTGCACCGGGAGAGCGGGCAGCAGTGCATCGGCGCCGCCGTGAACTCTACGCCGGCCGGCCCGTTCGTCCCGGTCGGGTTCGAACCGCTGATATGCCCGCTGGAGCAAGGCGGCGCGATCGACGCGGCCGCCTTCCTCGACAGCGACGGTCGCTTCTATCTGCTCTGGAAGAACGACGGCAATTGCTGCGGGCTCGATACCTGGATCTGGATCCAGGAGCTCTCATCCGACGGCCTTCGTCTTCGCGGCAAGCCAACGCCGCTGATCCGCCAGGACCAACCCTGGGAAGGCCCGCTGGTCGAGGCCCCGACGCTGTGGAAGCACGCCGGCCGCTACTACCTCTTCTACTCGGCCAATTGGTATTATGGGCCCGCTTATGCCATCGGCTACGCCGTCGCGGATCGTCCGTTCGGCCCCTACCGCAAGGCCTTGGCCCCGCTCCTCGGCACCGACGAGCGCGTGCCGATCATCGGGCCGGGCGGCCAGGATGTGGTGCAGAGCGGAGAAGACGACACTTGGCTGGTCTATCACGGCTGGTGGCCGGACATGCGCACTCGCGGCGTCCGCATCGACCCGCTGGACTGGCTTGATGGCACCCCCGTCGTGGTGCCCGGCTGCTGAGCCGCCGGTTCGTTCGTCGCCGCCACGACAGCAGGCTGCGCGCCGGCGCCCCCGCGCCGCACCGTCGGGAACAAATTGCCGCCGCCGCGCTTGATCGTCAGGTTCAGCTGCCGTTCATATGAGAGATGCTCTCTGAGCGCCGCTGGCACAGTTCCTTTTGAGGTGAGGCTAGAGTGACACGTCGGCGCATCCGCAAGCGGCATCGTGTGCCCCACTCCACCGCCCTTCGCACGGTAGCCGCGCCCGCAGCTGAGCAGAACCCGAACCCTTCGGCGGCTCCGCGCCGGTCGGCGAAGCCTGCGCCCGGCTCGATCGCGCCGGTCTCGCCGCGCGCGGCCCCGCTGGTTCTGGCCGCCTCCGCCGGCTGGTCGATCGCCTACGATCCCGACGCTGCCGAGACGCCCGCGGCGATCTCAACAGCCGCGCCCCCGGCCGCCGCCGAGCCGCTGCTTGATGCCGGCCCGCCTGCCGGCCTGCCGACCATCCCCGGCCTCGATGATCGGGCGGAGGCTCTCGCGCTGGCTCTGTGGAACGAGGGCCGCCAGGCGGAGGCCATCGCCTTTCTGGAGGAGCAGGTCGCGCTTGCCAAGCATGCCGGCGAGGCCGCCGCCGATCCCGCCGTGGCCGCCCTGCCGATCGGCGAGCCTCATTCCCTGCCGGCCGTCCTCCCGCCCACGGCGCTACTGGCGGCAAGGCGGCCGGGCATGTTCGCGATCGGCCGGCCGGCGGCTCTGCTCCTCGGCATGGGCATCGCCGCGGTGCTTGTCGTCGCGGCGGGAGCGGAGCTGCTGAGCGGCTCGGAATCCGATATAGAGCCGGCCGCTCCGTCGCTGCTCGCCGTCGCCGAAATGCCGGCAGCGCCCGGACCCGCAAAAGTCGAAGCCGCGGCCCCGCCGTCGACCACGCTCAGCATTCCCGCCGCCGCCGAGCTCGCCCGGCTGCTGGCGAGCGACGGCGCCGCGCCTCGCGCTGCGGCAACGCCCGCTGGCGTCGAGGCGCCCGACGCAGTGGAAACATCCGTCGCTTCGGTGGACGCCCATCGCGCCGAGCCTGCGGCCGTGGAGCCCGCTACCGAGCCGCAAGCCGAAGCGGCGGCGGAGCGGGAGATTTTGACCGGGTCGCTAACCGGCCTTGCGCGGCCGCTCGATCCGCCCTCGTTGCCCCGCGTGGAAGAAACATGGTCCGGCGCCGCACCGCTGGACGAAATCCCGCCGGAGAGCGTTCCGGCCGGCGGCGCCGCTTCGCCTCCGCCCGCGCGGATCGACGCGCCGCCAGCCGCCCCAGCGCCGGTGGTGGCAGCGGAGGTGCGCGCCGAGACGCCGGATGCTGCAAGCCCGCCCCCTGAAGCGGCGGAGATACTGCCCGGCGGAGCACCGGCCGTGCTCGAGGCGCCCGTGGAACTATCCGACGCCGAAGAGTCTCTCGCGGCCCTGGACGTCGGCGCGGAGCCACCCGAGGGGGCGGACATCTTCATCGTCACCGAGGACAGCCCGTCTCTGGAGCCGCTTTTGGAGGAGCTCCCGCTGGAGCCCGCCGCCGAAGCGGCGACGCTCGGTCCGCCGCTCGAATCCGCCCCGCTCATAGCCGAGCCGCGTCTGCCGAAACCGCGCCCGAAGGTCGCCGTAGCAGCGCCCGTGAGGGCGGCACCGGCCGTGGCGGCGGCACCCGCCCGCCCCAAGCCGCAGGCGGCCAGGCCCGCGCCGCAGTCCGCCGGACCCGACGCGGACAGGCCGGTGCTCCTGGGCCGGCCGCGCGGGCCGGTATCGGCGCGCCTTGCCGAGCGCCGCGCCGCGGCGGAGGAATACGCCGCGCGTCGCCGAGCCGTCGCCGAGTGGCGCGCCGCCCGCCGCGCCCGCATGGTCCTGCTCGGCCGGCCCTACCTGCCGTAGTTCCCGCAGCGGGCCGTGCCGTCTATGGCGCTCCGCTGACCCTTCCGTTTGTCATCCCGGTTTGCCGCGCAGCGGCAAGACCGGGACCCATGAACTCTTGAGCACCAGGTGACCCGCCGCATCTAAACTCTCCACCTTGTGGTGTTCATGGGCCCCGGACAGCGCCGCTCCGCGTCGCTTCCGGGGTGACAAACCGGAGGGGTCACAGATCGCTCATTGGTGAGCGCTCACCCCATCTTCCCCATGTTCCACCCCCGCCCGAAATCCCCGTACGCCTCCCAGCCCGTCGACGTCACCGCCACCGTATCCTCCAGCTTGATGAACCCCCGCCCGGGGTGGTGCATCGTCGTCTCGATGGAGATCACCATGCCGGCCTTGAGCGGCTTGTCGGCGTCGTCGCCGGGGTAGGGGACCGGCGCGCGGCTCGACAGGCGCGGCGCCTCGTGGCTGATCAGCCCCATGCCGTGCGCCACGAAGCTCAGGTAGTTCCGGTGCGTCGAGCCGCCGCGGATCGTGTCGGCCGCCGCATAGATTTCTCGGCCGATCGCCCCCGGGCGGATCGGCCGGCGCGCCGCCTGCTGGATCTCGTCGATATGGGCAAGCAGGTCCTGAAGCTCGGCATCCGGCTCGCCCAGAATTCCCATGCGGGCCAAGTCGCCGATATAGCCGCCGAAATTGCCGCCGGAATCGAGCGACAGCACCTCGCCCTCGCGCCAGGGCTGGTCGGAGGGCGCGCGGTTGCGGCTGGTCCCGCAGGCGAGCAGGCAATATTCGAAGACCAGGCCGCGCGACACCTCCTCGCGCCGCAGCGCCTCCGCCAGCTCCCGCTTCGGCGTCCCCGGGCCGTGGCTCGAAAACACCGCCAGCATGGCGTCGACGACGCGCTCCGACGCGACGCGGATCAGCTCCAGCTCGTCCGGCCGCTTGACGGCGCGGAGCCGCTCCAGCGGTACCAGCGCGTCGACGATTTGGGCCTCCGGCATTCTCTCGCGGAGAACCCCTTCGGCGTCGGCGGGCAGGAAGGCGCGCTCCACGCCGATCCGGAGCGGCTTGTCGTGCCCGTTCAGGCGGGCGACGGCTCTTTCCATCGCGTCGGCGCTGCCCCAGCTCGAGGCCTCGACCGGCACCCAGAAGCGGCCGAGGTCGTCCTCCCAGCTCTCCATCGAATTGCCGACGTAAAAGGCCTCTTGCGGCCGCCCCTTCCGGTAGACGAAGAGCGGCAAAATAGCGGCTGAGGCCGAGCGCGTCGGTGTAGTCGAAGAAGAAGAAGCGGTAGCCGCCGAGCAGGTACTGGATGTTGTGCTTTGACGAGGCGATCAGCACGTCGATGCCGGCCTCGTCGAGCAGCTCGTCGAGCCGCTTGGTATCGAACGGAGCGTGCTTGGGTAGACGCGCTGAAGCGCGCTCGCGAGACTCTGCCGTTCCGCCGTAGAGGCTCATCGAAAATCTCCCTGCGCCGGACCGACAGCGCTCCGTCGTGCCCGGCGCGGCGCCAAGACTAGCCCAAGCCGCTCCGCGGGTCTCCTCCGCCTCGCCTCTTCTTTAAACACGCCACTGCGGATCGGCGGGAACAGACGGCGGCCCATACCGGCCTTCTGAACCGCTTGAAGCCGGTCGGTCCCATCATCGCCGTAAGTCCCAAGGTCGCCGACCCGATTCCCTTTACGGCGTCTCGAACCAGAACGAGACGCCGGTGAGTTCCGGAATGTTTCTGTAGTGGAGCGAGATGTCGGTGGCGCCGTCCGGCGCCCGAAAAAGGTCCCGCACGACTTCCCGCAGCTCCGGATCGGCACACACGAAATAGTTCGGCAGCTTTATCTTCGGTCTGGCGTAGAGGAGAAACAGCGCCAACATATATTGTTCATTGTACTGGCGGCTAGCGAAGCTCGGGATGTAGTCGAAGGGCAGAAAAACGTCGTGGATTTGGACTAGGATTCCTGGATTCAATCGCGGCAGTATCTCCAAGAAGAACACCGCGACGTCGGAGTTCATGGCGAGGAGATGCGACCCGTCGAAGAAAAGCAGGTCGCCCGGCAGCAGCTCCGCGAAGATGGCCGGATCGCAGCTTTGCAGCTTGGCGCGGATGGGCCGATCGACGATGGCGTTGATTTCGGCCCGCGGATGCGGGTCGATGGACGTCATCTGCGTCGGCAGGTTGGCGCTCCTGATGGCGAAGCGGGCAAACTTCGTGGAATTGCCTGATCCGATCTCCAGATAACGCGCCGGCTTCCAGTCCAGCAGGAATCCAACCAAGGCCGCACCGTCTAGGGCGCTGAAATAGCCGTTCTGCCAATGCGGCATTTCGGGAGAGTTTGTGCTCTGCGGAATCGAATGGAGAAGCGCCCGGCGCTCGGCCAGACCCGCCAGGAAGCGACGATATGCGGGGATTTCCTCTCTGATCTGCGCCGCGATCTCGGGATGTTCGGATTTCCCGAAGCCCCAGCGCGGGGAACCGGCGACAACGCGCGGGGGCTTGCTCATGTAAAATTCCTATCGCGGCCCGTGGCCGTGCAGCAAGGCGGGGTTCTCCGGCGGCGCCGGGAATTCGTAGCGGCGCGGGCGCGTGGAGATGGCGATGCTGGCGGTCTCCACGCCGGCGCGCACGGCTTCCGCCAGGCTGGCGCCCCGCAGCACGGAAGCGAGATACGCGGCATTGAAGACGTCGCCGGCGCCGATCGTGTCGACGACCTCCACCTGCGGCGCTGGCCAGGACGCCGTCACGCCGCCGCGCCAGGCCGCCGCCCCGGCGGCGCCGAGTTTTATCACCAGGGCGGCGCCCGGCCGCAGCGACGGCAGCATCTGCGCCGCCGCTGCCTCGATGCTGCCCGCTTCGGTCACCCCCAGGATTTCCGCTTCGCTCAGCAGGAGGTGGTCCACCATGCCCGCCCAGCGGCGGAGATCGGCGCCGCTTTGAGGATTCCAGCCGGAGGGCGGCCAGCCGGTATCGACCGCCACAGTGCCGCCTTTCGCGCGGATGAGCGCAAACACCTCCTCGTAGGCGTCCGCCAGCAGCGTCGTCAGGAAGGCGCCGCAGAACAGCACGGGCGCCCCAGGCTCGACAAAGTCGGCAAGAGCTTCGGTGACGAAATCCGGCGCAAGCGCGCCGATATGCCCGGAATTGGTCAGAAAGGTGCGCTCGCCGTTCGGATGGGTGATGCCGACGGAGACGGTGGTCGACGTCGCCTCCCGAAAGATGGCCTTGTCCATCGGCATGCCGTCGTCGAGCCAGTCGGCGAAGAGGTCGCTGCCGACGTTGCTGACGAGGAACGGCTGCATGCCGAGCCCTTCGAACGCTAGTGCCGCGTTGCCTGCCGAGCCGCCGACCCGCAGCTCATAGTCCGGCAGCAGGCATTCCGTGCCGTGCTGGGGCCACGGCGGCAGCGGGCCCATGATCATGTCGACATTGAGGTTGCCCACCACGACCGGGCGCGGGCTCATAGGTCGCGCGTTACCTTGGTGGAGCGAAGGGGCTCGCCGACATTTTCGACGAGCCGGCCCGCCAGGCCGATCACCAGCCTTTGCAGCGTCGGCAGCAAGCCGAGCGCGGCGCCGAAGGCGGTGCCGCGCGGCGTCGCCAGCGTCACCACGCCGGGAATGGGTTCCGCTCCGGAAGCGTCCACGACCAACACCGGCGACCCCGCCGCAACGACTTCCGCCGCAAGCGATACGCCCCGCCCGGCAAAGGCGTCGTCCGCGCGGAGCAGGATCACCCCGACCTGCGGGCCGAGGATTTCCATCGGACCGTGGCGGAGCTGCCCGCCTTCCTGCGCCAGGACCGGGACGCGGGCAAGCTCCATCAGATTAAGAGCGGCGGCCTCGGCGATGCCCTGCATCAAGCCGCGGCCGGACAGGACAAACCTCTTGATCCCCGCCAGATGCTCCAGCGCCGGCTGACAATCGGCGACTTTGGGCTCCCGAATGGCGATTAGGAACTCTCCCACATCGGCTTCGAGGGCCCGGCAAATCGCGCTGAGCCCTGCTACCTGCAGGAAAAACGAACGCGTCGAGGCAAACGCGCGCTCCGCACCGCCCGGCGCGACCATGCAGCGCCGGGCACGCGCCAAGCGGCTGTCGCGCGCGAGCGTCAACCCGTACTCGTTTGCAGTGTCTTTTCGGCGGTCCAGATAGGCGACGATCTCCCCGGATTCGCCGGACTGCGACACCAGAAGGAGCGTCCGCCGGCGTGGAATCTCCAAGGAGTTCAAAAGCTCGGAAGTGACGATTGCGGTGGCGTCCAGGCCCGCTTTCCTAAGCGCCGCCTCCGCCACGCGGTTCCCATAATGCGAGGTGCCCATGCCGGTCAGGACAAGCCTGCCGGTTGCTGCGGCTGAGGCGGCAATCTCCTTTGTAAGTTCCTGATTCTCCTCAATAAGTTCTAGGGCATCGCCATGCTGGCGGGCCATTTCCGCCTCCAGCAGTGCCAGGCCGCTTTCCTTTGTTTGTGCTCCCACGATCATCCTTTTTACGTCAACGGAACAGGCGTCTTTCACCGAAAATCTAAGCTCACCAAAGGGTTAGAAATCCTACTTTGCCGACAAGCCGGTACCGTTCCTCAGACTTCGGCCGGCCGCCGCGCCTTCACGCTGTCCCTGGCGGAGCGGCGCTGGGCAGCTGGCGCGCTCAAACGCCTATCCAGAAAAACCTGGGTTTCCGACAGGAGGTGCCGCATGGATTCCCGCGCCTCGGCAGCATCGCGCGCGGCGATCGCGTCGAGCACGTTCTTATGGAGCGGCAGGAACACCGTGTAGGAATCGCTCGACAGGCGGTAGCTGACCGTCAGGCCGACGCCGATCAGGTTGCCCATCTGCAGCAGCAGGTCGTTGTGGGCCCCGGCCAGCACCGCACGGTGGAAGCGGAGATCCGCCTGGATGGCGGGATTGCCGGGCTGGTCGGCTGCCTCCATCGCAGCATAGGCCGCCCGCATCTCGGCGATTTCCGCGTCGGTGGCCCGCTCGGCGGCAAGGCCCGCGGCCTGCGGCTCGATCATGCAGCGGAATTCGAAAAGCTCGCGGAAGAATTCCGCCGGCGGCATGGAGGAGTAGCGCCAGCCGAGCACTTCCGGGTCGAGCAGGTTCCAGTGGATCGGCGTCAGCACGCGGATGCCGGTTCGCGTCCGCGACTCCAGCAGGCCCTTGGCGGCAAGCGACTTCACCGCCTCGCGGATCACGGAGCGGCTGGCCCCGTATTCCAAGCCGAGATCGGCCTCGTTGGCCAGTGGCGCGCCCGGGCTGAAATCGCCGCGGACAATGCGGCTGCCAAGCTCCTCCACAACATGGGAAAACAGGTTTCGCTTGCGAAACGGCCCGCCGCGAAGGGCAGAAGCATCGACATCCGTCATATTATCAGGATAGCCGCCCGGCAGCTCTTGACAACCTGCAAGCGGCAAATATCAGATAATAAGACGGCCGGCACCATCCCGCCCGAACGCCCCGGGGTCTTGCAAACCAACCTGGCGAGTCGCGAATCCGGCACGCCTCCTGCTAGGGCTGTCGCGCCGTCTGCCGGCCGGGATTTTCGCCAAGGATTTTTCAGATGATGCTGAGCGACCTCGACACGCCCGCGGTGACGATAGACCTGGACCGCATGGAGGCGAACATTCGGCGCGCCCAGGCTCAGCTGGATCGGCACGGGATCGCCAACCGCCCGCATATCAAGACGCATAAGATCCCGGCGATCGCCAAGCAGCAGATCGCGGCCGGGGCGGTCGGCATCACCTGCCAGAAACTCGGCGAGGTCGAGGCCTTCGTCGACGAGGGCGCCGCGGACGACATCCTGCTCACCTACAACGTCATCGGCGAGCAGAAGGCCGAGCGGCTCATCGCCCTCTCCAAGCGGATCGGCCGGCTCGCCGTGGTGCTCGACAACGAAGTCGTGGCGCGGGGGCTGTCGGAGGCCGCCCGCCGCCTCGACGGCGACATCCGCTTCCTCATCGAGTGCGACACCGGCATGGGGCGGAACGGGGTTCAGTCGCCGGATGAGGCGTTCGGCCTGGCGCAGCTGGCAATGAACCTGCCGCGCATGCATTTTGAGGGCCTGATGACGTTCCCGAACGGCGCCGGGACCGGGCCGTTCTTTGAGCGGGCCCTAAAACTTTTCGCCGATGCCGGCATTCCGGTGCCCGTCGTCTCCGGCGGCGGCTCGCCGGCGCTCCGCACCGTCGGCGATTTTCCGATGATGACCGAGCACCGCGCCGGCACCTACGTCTACAACGACGTGATGATGGTCACGGCGGGCGCGGCGAGCTGGGACGATTGCGCCATGCAGGTCCGCCTGACCGTGGTGAGCCGGCCGACGGCGGACCGCGCGACGCTCGACGCCGGCTCCAAGGTGCTCACCTCCGACCAGTATTTTTTGAAGGATTACGGCCGCATCGTCGAATATCCGGAAGCACGCATCGTGGCGCTGTCGGAGGAGCACGCGACCGTCGATCTTTCCGCCTGCAAGGAGCGGCCGGCGATCGGCGAGACGGTGAACGTCATCCCTAACCATTGCTGCGTCGTCTCCAACATGGTCGACGAGGTCTATGGAATCCGCGACGGGGCGGTGGAGGTCGTCTGGCCCGTCGCCGCCCGCGGCAAGGTGCGCTAGCAGAGGGCGTCTCAGCGTGGTCCGGCGAAGGGGCTACTGGCGTCTTTGGGCGCGCCAAATCGGCCCGCGGCCATGTGGCCCGAGGCTATCAAAGAGCCCGGCCGGTGCCGCCGGCCTCGGGTTTCCCCTCTGTCGAGGGAGCGGAGCGCCTGAAGAACGCCTCGCAAATTAAATAATGGCGCCTCCAGGCGCCCCGCGCGGCGTTATACGTTCCCCAACTCGCCCTATCGTCTTCCCGTCCCGCCCCGCGCTTGCGCCCGAAGCAGGAACTCTAGCCGTGCAACATCCGGCACCGGGATTGCTCCCGAGGGGGGCCCTTCTGAGGAACGCCGTCCCGGCTCCTGACCGAGGCTCCGTGGCGGCGCCGCCCACTGCTCCCGAAAAGCTCCGGTCCCAGGATCTCCGGTCCCTCGTCGAGCAGCGGTATTTCGGGAGCTAGCACAAACGGGAGGGCTTGTCTAGGAAAAATTTCATACAATAGCGAAAACTTGATCTCGGCTCCCGCAGGCGGCAAGTAAGACGCGGAGGGCTTATGAAAAGACAGGCCGAGAGCGGAATGCGCACCTGGGACCGCGAGGCCTTCCTCCGCGCCATCGAAAAGAAGGCGCTGTGGCTCTCCGCCTGGACCATCCACAACGCCAACCATTTGCGCCCGAGCGAGGACGGGCTGAAGGTCGGCGGGCACCAGGCATCCTCCGCCTCGCTCGTCTCCATCATGACGGCGCTTTATGGCGCGGTGCTTTGCCCCGAGGACCGCGTCGCGGTGAAGCCGCATGCGAGCCCGGTCTTCCATGCGCTGCAATACCTCTTCGGCAAGCAGACGCGCGAGCAGCTCGAAAAATTCCGCGCCTTCCACGGCGCCCAGTCCTATCCGTCGCGCACCAAGGACCTCGACGACGTCGATTTCTCCACCGGCTCCGTCGGCCTGGGTGTCGCGCAGACCCTCTTCGCGTCGATGGTGCAGGACTACGTCCACGCCAAGGGCTGGGCCAAGGAGCGGCCGCCCGGCAAGATGATCGCCCTCGTCGGCGACGCCGAGATGGACGAGGGCAACATCTTCGAGGCGCTGCTGGAGGGCTGGAAATTCGGCATCCGCAACACCTGGTGGGTGGTCGACTACAACCGCCAAAGCCTCGACGCGGTGATCCGCGAAGGCCTGTGGGAGCGCTTCGAGGCGATTTTTCGGGCCTTCGGCTGGGACGTCGTCATCCTGAAATACGGCCAGCTGCAGGAGGCGGCGTTCGGCGAGCCGGGCGGCGACAGGCTGCGCGACTGGATCGCCGCCTGCCCGAACCAGCTCTATGCGGCGCTGTCCTTCCAGGGCGGCCCCGCCTGGCGGAAGCGCCTCCTCGACGAGATCGGCGACCAGGGCGACGTCAGCCGGCTGATCGAGCGCCGCTCCGACGACGAGCTGGCGCGGCTGATGACCAATCTCGGCGGCCACGACATCCCGTCGCTGCTGCAGGCCTTCGAGCACGCCCGCACCCACGACCGGCCCGTCTGCTTCCTCTGCTACACGATCAAAGGCTACGGGCTGCCGCTGCAGGGCCACAAGGACAATCATGCCGGCTTGCTGAACCCGGCCCAGATGGACGCGTGGCGGCAGACGATGGGCGTCCGCCCCGGCCACGAATGGGACAAGTTCGAGGGGCTGGACGTTCCCGCCGAGGCGCTGCAGGCCTTCCTCGATGCGGTGCCGTTCGCCAGGGCCGGCCGCCGCCGGCTTGCCGCTCCGCCGATTGAGGTGCCGGAAAAACTGACCTTCACGCCGGCGCCGTCGATGTCGACGCAGCAGGGCTTTGGGCTCATCCTCAACGAGCTCGCCCGCTCCAAGGGGCCGCTGGCCGACCGGATCGTCACGACGTCGCCGGACGTCACCGTGTCGACCAATCTCGGCCCGTGGGTGAACCGGCGAAAGCTGTTCGCCCGCGAGGAGATGGCGGACCTCTTCAAGCACGAAAAGATCCCATCGACCTTCGCCTGGGACTTTTCGCCGAAAGGCCAGCACATCGAGCTCGGCATCGCCGAGATGAACCTCTTCATCCTCCTATCGGCGCTCGGCCTGTCGCATTCGCTCTACGGCGAGCGGCTCCTGCCGATCGGCACGCTCTACGATCCCTTCATCCAGCGCGGACTCGATGCGCTGAACTATGCCTGCTACCAGCAGGCCCGCTTCATCCTGGTGGCGACGCCGTCGGGCGTGACGCTGGCGCCGGAGGGCGGCGCGCACCAGTCGATCGGCACGCCGCTGATCGGCATGGCGCAGGACGGCCTCGCCGCCTTCGAGCCGGCCTATGTCGACGAGCTCGCCATCGTGCTGCGCTGGGCGTTCGAATATCTGCAGCGGGACGGCGGCACCGACAGCGAGCCGGACGAAAAAACCTGGCTCCGCGACGAGACCGGCGGCTCCGTCTACCTCCGGCTGTCGACCCGCAGCCTCGACCAGCCGATGCGGACGGCCGCGGCCGATCTTTCCGCCGACATCATCAACGGCGGCTATTGGGTGCGAAAACCCGGGCCGAACGCGCAGATCGTGGTCGCATATCAGGGCGCCGTGGCGCCGGAGGCGATCGAGGCGGTCGGCCTGATGGGCGAGGACCGCCGCGACGTCGGCCTCCTCGCGGTCACATCCGCCGACCGCCTCAATGCCGGCTGGACGGCGGCGCAGCGGGCGCGCGAGCGCGGCCGCGTCCATGCGAGGAGCCATGTCGAGCGGCTCCTCGCCGAGGTGCCGCCGCATTGCGGGCTGGTGACGGTGCTCGACGGCCATCCCGCGGCGCTGGCCTGGCTCGGCGCCGTGCACGGCCACCGGACGCGCTCGCTCGGCGTGGAGCATTTCGGCCAAAGCGGCACGATCTCAGATCTCTACCGCCTTTTTGGCATCGACGCGCAGGGCATCGTCCGCGCCGCCGAGGCGCTGGCGCCCGGCCGGCCGATCCGGCACCTCGTGGCGATTTAACGGGCGGATGAACAAGCACATTCCCCAATCGGATGCTGCGGCGGGCTTTCCCGTCCATACGCTTCGGGCCCAGTATCCTGCCCTTCGCGAGGCAGCCTCCTTCATCTTCTTCGACAATGCGGGCGGGGCTCAGATCCCGCAAAGCGTGCTCGACGCGGTCACCCACCACCTCGTTGCCCATAACGTGCAGCGCGGCGGGCGCTATGCTCATAGCGTCGCAGTGGACGAGTCCATTGCCGAAGCCCGCGAGAGCGTCGCGCTGCTGGTGAACGCCTTTAGCCCCGCCGAGATCTGCTTTGGCATGAATGCGACGTCCTTCATCCGCCTCGTCAGCCTCGGCATCGGCCAGATGCTCGGCGGGCGCGGCGAAATCGTCGTTACCGACATGGACCATGATGCAAACATCGCCACCTGGATGGCGCTGGAGGCGTCGGGCGCGAAGATCGTCTGGTGGCGCATGCGCGAAGATGGGCTGCTCCATCCTGAAGACCTGCTTGCGCTCGTCTCTTCGCGCACCAGGCTGGTGGCCTGCGCTGCCGCCGCTCACGCGCTTGGCACGATCATCGACGTGGCCGAGGTCGGCCGCATTGCCCATCAGGCAGGGGCGGAGCTGTTTGTGGAAGCCGTGCACTACGGACCGCACGGCTTGATCGATGTGCAGGCCTGGAACTGCGATTATCTCGTCTGCTCGGGCTACAAGACCTTCGCACCCCATATGGGCTTTCTGTGGGGCCGCTATGACGCCCTGAAGCGGCTGCCCACCTTCCGCGAGGACTTCATCCCGAACGAGCCGCCGTTCAAGGTGGAGGCAGGCACCTTCGTCTACGAGAATGTTGCCGGGATGAATGCGGCCGTACGGTATCTGGAGGAGATCGGCCGCACCACGGCTCGGAACACGGTTGCTGGCGACCAGCAGAACCAAGATCGTCGTGCGAACATCGCCGCCGGCATGCTGGCGATCCGCAACTACGAGCTTGAGCTGGCTCGGGCCACTCTTGGCGAGCTCACAAAGTGCGGGGCCACCGTCTATGGCGTGGCGGACAAGGAGCGACTTACGCGGCGCGTGCCCACGTTTCTGTTCAACATCGGCGACGTTCACCCGAGAACGGTGGTCGAGCACATGGCTAACCGAGAGATCGGCATCCGCGACGGCCACATGTATGCGCCGCGCCTGATGAATAGGCTCGGGTTGAGCCTCGAAAGCGGCGCGGTCCGCGCTTCGCTGGTTCACTACAGCACGCTCGAAGAGGTGGCCCGCTTCGGCGAGGCGCTGCGGGAGATCGACGCCTGAAGCATTCAATGTGGCTACATCGGCGGAATGTTGAGGTTGCCGCGGAAGAGGTTTTCCGGGTCGTAGGTCGCCTTGGTGCGGCGCAGCCGGTCGTAGAGCGGGCCGGCATAGAGCGTGTGAAGCCGCGTCCCGGCTTCGTCTTCGGTCAGGAAATTCACATAGCCCGCCCCGGAGGCGAACGGCCTGACCGCGGCAAAGCTGTCGCGCGCCCAGCCGATATGCAGCTGGTCCTCGGCCGCGTCCTCCCACGCCGCCTGGATGACGATGGCGTAGCGCGCGCCACGGATGCCGACGGCCGTCGCCTCGGGCGGCACGCGGGCCGGCGCCCCGCCCATATGCATGAACAGGATCGCCGAGAACGGCGAGGCGATCTTCGCCGCGCGGTCGGCGAGGGTGGACATGAGGCCCGGCGAGGCTTCCGCCGCCTCGTCCGATTTCCAGTAATAGCGCCGCCCGAACGGCTGGCCGCCGTCGAGAAAGCTCTGGAAGGCGAGGAAATCCTTCGGCGCGATCGTGTCGGCGACGGGCTCGCCGAACGATTTCAGCGGCCGCATCGCCTCCGCGCCTTCGGCCGGGTCGCCGGTCCAGTGCGCGGCGATGCCGGCGATCGGCTGGCCGTGGAATTCTTGTGGGATGAACGGCGCCGGCGGCGCCTTCCTGAGGATGAGCAGGCACGTCAGCTCGTCGGGCGCGCTCGCCGTCACCTCGCGATAGACCCGCATGACCTCCTCGGCGCGGCTGAAGGGGTGCACCACCATCCCGCAGAGCGCCTGCGGCCCGTGCCGGTGGGCGCGGAACTCGAAGGAGGTCACGATGCCGAAATTGCCGCCGCCGCCGCGCAGCGCCCAGAACAGGTCGGCATTCTCCTCGGCGCTGGCCCGAAGCGTCCTTCCGTCGGCGGTGACCACCTCCGCCGCGAGAAGATTGTCGGCCGTGTAGCCGAACTTCCGCGACGTCCAGCCGAAGCCGCCGCCGAGCGTCAAACCCGCCACGCCCGTCGCCGAGATAATGCCGCTCGGCACCACCAGCCCATGCGGCTGCGTCGCAATGTCGACGTCCTTCCAGGTCGCGCCGGGCTCGACGCGCACCACCAGCCGCTCCGCATCGACGACGACGCCGCGCCGCGTGCTCATGTCGATGGTGACGCCGCCGTCGCTCAGCGCCGCCCCGGCGACGTTGTGGCCGCCGCCGCGCACCGATAGCGGCAGGTTTTTGGCGCGGGCATGAGCGATCGCCTCGGCCACGTCGGAATTGTCGCTGGGGCGCACGACGAGGGCAGGGCGCCGCTCGATCATGCCGTTCCAGATGCGGCAGGCTTCGTCATAGGCGGCCTCGCCCGGCAGATGCAGCGAGCCCGTCAGCCGCTGCGCCAGCGCGCTCGCGCCGTCCGCTTCGATGCCGCTGCTGTCGATGGCTCTGGCGTCCATGGCAAATCCTCCGCCTGTCTGGCCGGCCAGTTTTCACCGAAAGCGCCGGCCTGGCCAGTTCTCAATCTGAATCGCCCCGGTATGGAATCTGAACTAGGCAAGGCGGCGCGCCGCCGCCTATGCTCGCTCACCTAGGGGGCGGAGGGCGGTCATGAGCCGAGAGGGGTACAGGCAGTTCTGTCCGGTGGCGATGGCCGCCGAGGTGCTGTGCAACCGCTGGACAATCATCCTGCTGCGCGAGCTCGTATCGGGCTCCACCCGCTTCAACGAGCTCCGCCGCGGCGTGCCGCGCATGTCGCCGGCGCTGTTGTCGAAGCGGCTGAAGGAGCTGGAGCAGGCCGGTATCGTGCGTCGCGTCGCCTCGCCGGTGGAGGCGGGAATCGTCGAATACCACCTGACGCGCTCGGGCCGCGAGCTCAAGCCGGTCGTCGAGGCGATCGGCATGTGGGGGCAGCGCTGGGTGGAGGCCAACCCGTCGCTGCAGAACCTCGACGCCGATCTCCTCATGTGGGACATGCGCCGCAATCTCGACCCGTCGCCGATGCCCAGGCGCCGCGTCGTCATCGAGTTCCTCTATCCCGAGCAGCCGCCGAAGCACCGGCACTATTGGCTCGTGGTGGCGCCCGGCGCCGAGGTCGACCTCTGCTCCGTCGACCCGGGCTTCGACGTCGACCTCTACGTCACGAGCGATCTCAGGACCATGACGGCGATCTGGATGGGCCTGACGAGCGTTCAGGAGGCGCTTGCCGGCAACGCGCTGATGCTGACCGGCGACCGCCAGCTGGCCAAGGACATGCGCGCCTGGCTGCGTCTCAGCCCCTTCGCCGCCGAGAAGAAGCTGGCGCGGGCATGAGCTTTGCCGACCTAAAGGCCCGAGTTTATTCCGCGTCGCGCGCGTAGGAAATGACCGACAAAAACCTGATCGGCAGCTTCACCAGCTCCTCCGGCCCGTGCGGTGCGTCGGCGTCGAAGAACAGGCTGTCGCCGGGGGTGAGCGTGTAGAGGCGGTCGGCGTGGCGGTAGACGACCTCGCCCTCCAGCATGTGCAGGAATTCCAGGCCGCCGTGCTGGAACAATGGAAAAACGTCGGAATCCTTGCTGAGCGTGATGAGGTAGGGCTCCACGACGATGCGGCCGGTGACGCCGCCGCTGTGACCGAGGAGCTGGTACTGATGCCCCGCCCGGGTGCCGCGACGCTCGATGACGAGGCCTTCGCCGGCGCGCACGAACACCGCGTCGCGGCGCTCCTCGTAGCGGCGGAAGAAGGCGGTCACCGGCACGCCGAGCGCTGCCGAAAGCGTCTGCAGCGTGTTCAGCGACGGCGAGGTCAGGCCGTTCTCGATCTTCGACAGCATGCCGGGGGACAGCTTTGCCGCGGCGGCGAGGTCCGCGACGGTTATCCCTAGCTTCGTGCGAAAGCTCCGCACCTCGCGGCCGATGGCGACCTCCAAGATATTGTCGCGGGCGCCGCCGATCTGGTGCGGGTTTTGACCGGCTATCTCAGCGGGTGGCGCAGCGGCGGAGGATGCCTTGGAAGGCCTCATTGCGGGCCCCCAAGCGCAAGCAATGCCGCCAGGCCGGCGGGGCGGCCGTCGAACTCCGCCATCGCGTCGATCAGGCAATCCCAGGCGTATTCGGCCGACGCGCTGTCCGCCAGGAGGTGGTAGCCGGGAGTGCCCGAAAGGTCCTCACGAATGACGATTCCCGTCAGGCGGAAGACGGAGGTCTGGGCGATCGAAAGCTCCGGGAACTTGTGCGGCCGCAGGTCGACGCCGCAGATTTTGGCGAAAATTTCGGGCGCGAAGGACCCGGTAATGCGGAACCAGGCATGCGTGGAGGCGCGCGGCACCAGGTAGGTGCCGTTCGCCTGGTCGAGCGACCAGCCGGCTTCGAGCCGCTTCACCAGCGTGGCGTCGCCGCCCGGGCTGGAGAGGAGCAGGATTTCTCCAGGCGCGAGCACGGCGCAAAGGCCGCCGTCGCTCTGCCGGAACGCGCGGTTCGGCGCGGCCTCGACGCTCAGCCCCTTCGCCTGCATCGCCGCAATCGTGCCGCGGCCCTTGAAGCCGATGCGGGGCAGGGGGGAAAGATCGACAAGGCCGAGGCGCGCCAGCGTCTCGCGTGTGCCGCCCGGAAGGTCGAACGCTGCCTCGACCTCGCCATGCCGCGCCATACGGGCGCCGAGCGCGGCAAGGCGGCGGGAGACGAAGGAGCGCGGCCTGATCGCGGGCGCAAGCACGTCTAGATCTCCTGCCGCGCACTGTCAGGATCGTAGAACGGCGTCGGCACCACCTCCGCCTCGATCATGCGGCCGTTCTCGATGCGGATGGCGAAGCGGCTGCCGGGCATGGCCTTGGCGGGCGGCACGTAGGCCAGCCCGATCACCCGCTTGAGGCTCGGCGACCACGCCGCCGAGGTGACGCGGCCGGCGATCTTGTCGCCGTCGATGACGAGGTGGCACTCCTTGGGGCAGGGCGCCGCCGCGTCGGCGAGCGTGAAGCCGACCAGCCGGCGCGAGATGCCCTTGGCGATCTGCATGTCGACGGAGCGCTTGCCCACGTAGAAGGGTTTTTTCTTGGCGAGCGCCCATTCCATGCCGCACTCGCCGGGATGCGTCAGGCCGTCGGTGTCCTGGCCGATGATGATGTGGCCCTTTTCGAGCCGCATGATGCGCTGCGCCTCTACGCCGAACGGCCTTATGCCGTCCGGCTTTCCGGCCTCCATCAGCACGTCCCACAGCACTTCGCCAAACTCCGACGGAGCGTGAATCTCGAAGCCGAGCTCGCCGACGAAGCCGACGCGCAGGATTTTGACCGGGATGCCGGCAAGCCGGCCGACACGCACGCCCATATAGGGGAAGGAAGCGGCGGAGAGGTCGATGTCGGTGGTGAGCTGGCCCAGGGTGTCGCGCGATTTCGGCCCGGCGACATTCACGCCGGCATAGGCGGCGGTGACGTTGGCGACGTCGACGTCGAGCCGCCATTGCGCATTCCACCAGATCATCTGCCGGTAGACCTGGTCGACGCCGCCAGTCGTGGCGGTCACGTAGAAATGGTTCGGGTGCAGCCGACAGGCGACGCCGTCGTCGATGACCACGCCGGTCTGGTCGCACATCAGCGCGTAGCGGGCGCGGCCGACCGGCTGGCTCGAATAGGCCCAGGTGTACATGCGGTCGACGAACTCGGCCGCGTCCGGACCGCGGATGTCCAGCCCTCCAAGCGTCGAGACATCGATCACGCCGACCCCGTGGCGCACCGCGAGCACCTCGTCGCCAATGTCGTCGCGGCTTCCATAATATGCCGGCCGCGACCAGAGGCCCGCCACCATCATCGCCGCGCCGAGCTCCTCGTGGCGGTGGTGCATGGCGGTGAGCCGCGCCGGCTCGAAGGCCCGCCCGGCCATGTGGCCGAATTTTTCGGGCACGAGCGGCGGCCGGAAAGTCGGCGTGCCGACGGAATCCTCCGGCCGGCCGGTCTCGTCCGCGGCGATGCGGATGGCGTTGACGTTCGAATGCCGCCCCTGGCTCGGCCCCATGCCCATGGTGGAATAGCGTTTGAGGAGCTGGATGTCGTCATAGCCGTCCCTCACCGCGTTGCGGATGTCCCTGACCTGCAGGTCTTCGTCGAAGTCGACGAAATCCTTGCCGTGCTTGTGCTCGACGATCGGCCAGGGATGGGTGATGTCGCGCGCCGTCGGATCGGCTACCGGCGGAGCCTCCGGGGCCGCCCGGCCCAGGGCCGCCAAGGCGGCGATTGTCCCCGTGCGCCTGCCGTCGGCGACCACGGCTTCGTGCGCGAAGATGCCGTTCGCCGAGCCGCACAGCGTCACGCCCTCCGGCGTGCGGGCAAGACGGTGCATGGCGGTATCCGCGTCGTAGGCGAGCGTTCCCCCCACATGCGCGGCGAGGTGCGCCGCCGGCATGATTCCCGTCGACATGACCACGAGGTCGCAATCGAGCCGCTCCGCCGGGCTCCCGACGACCTTGCCGGAGGAGGGCGCCAGCGACACCGCCTCCACGCGATTCTTGCCGTGCGCCTCGGCCGTAATCGAGCCCGGCACGATCCGCAGCCCGCGCGCCATTGCGGCTTGCGCGAGCGGGCCCGGCGCCGCCTCGCGCGGATCGACGATCGCGGCGATTTCAACGCCGGCATCGGCGAGGTCGAGCGCGGCGCCGTAGCCCATCTCGTTGGCGGCGAGCACGATTGCGTGGTTGCCCGGCTTCACCCCGTAAAGCGCCATCAGCCGCTGCGCGGCCGAGGCGAACATGATGCCGGGCCGGTCGTTGTTGCGGAACACCGCGGGCAGGTCGAACTGCCCCGTCGCCAGCACGACGTGCTTGGCGCGGATCTTATGGAGCCGGTTGCCGGCGAGCGCGGCGATCCAGCCCTGCTCGAACAGGCCGCTCACGATCGTGTCGGTCATCACCCGTACGCCCGCCGCGCTCACCTCGTCCATGAGCTGGGTGCGAAGGTCTCCGGCCGCTCCCGCTTCTCCGTCGATGCGGTCGTAGAGCAGCGATCCGCCGAGCAGCGGCCACTCGTCGATGAGCAGCGTCTCCGCGCCGGCCCGCGCCGCCTCCGCCGCAGCTGCCATGCCGGCCGGACCGCCGCCGATCACCGCCACGTCGCAGAAGCCATAGGCCTTGTCGAACGTGCCGTGATGGGCCTTCGGGTTCAGCCTTCCGAGCCCGGCGGAGCGGCGGATGATCGGCTCGAACAGCTTCCAGTCGGGCTTGAAGAAGGTCCTGTAATAGAATCCGACCGGCAGGAAGCGGGCGAACATGCCGATGAGCGCATAGCGGTCGCGGTCGAGCGAGCCGGAATAGTTCTGGCCCATCACCGTCAGCCCGTCCGTGACCTGATGGCGATCGCCGCGCACATTCGGCTCGTCTCCGAGCTGCACGAAAGAGTTCACGTCGTGCCCGGCCATGCCCAGGATGCCGCGGGGCCGGTGGTATTTGAACGAGCGCGACAGCACCGAGCGGCCGCCGGCGGCAAGCGCGCTGGCGATGGTGTCGCCGGCAAACGCCGTGTGCCGCTCGCCCTCGAAGCTGAAGGACAGATTCTTGGAGCGGTCGATAAGCAGCCCGCGGCCTGGAAGCCGTTCCACCATCGCCTCAGCCCCTCGCCTGGGCGGAGCGGGTACTGGTCGACCGTCATCGTCTCCAGGACCTCGTCGGTGACTGTGTTGCGGCGGGCGATGAACCAGAAATTGGTCGGCGCGTGCAGCCACCATTCGTCGACGATGCCGGCAGGATTGCTCTCCAGGAAGAGATAGGCCGTCCACTCGCGGTCTGAGGCGGAGGCGGGGTCCGGCATTTCCCGCACCTCGCCGAAGCAGACGAATTCGCTGATGTTGCGCGGGCCGTTGAGGGGGCAGTGCATGATGCGCATGTCAGTGCCCGACCGAAGCGGCACCTTTTTCTCCGACTAGGTCGAAGGTGGAGAAACGCTCAAGCGCGAAGGGTTTGAGGAGCTCCGGCTGCCGCCCCGTGGCGATGCATTCGGCCATGCGGAAGCCGCAGACCGGCGTCGCCTTGAAACCCCAGGTGCCCCAGCCGGAATCGACGAAATAGTCTTTGACCGGCGTCAGGCCCATGATCGGCGAGAAATCCGGCGTCATGTCGGCCATCCCCGCCCATTGCCGCAGGATGCGCAGGTCGCCCATGAAGGGGAACAGCTCCAGCATGTGCGCCATCAGCCCCTCCTTGAAGTCGAGCGTCGAGCGCGTCGAATAGAGGCCGTAGGGGTCGGTGGCGCCGCCCATGACCATCTCGCCGCGCGCCGATTGCGAGATGTAGACGTGCAGCGAGCCCGACACGATTATCGTGTCGAGCACCGGCTTGACCGGCTCCGAGACGCAGGCCTGCAGGGGAATCGTGCGGATCGGCAGCAAAAAGCCCGCCATGCGCGCCACCAGGCTCGACGAGCCCGCGACAGCCTGGACGACCTTGCCGGCGGCGACGAAGCCGCGCTCGGTCTCCACCCCGGTGACGCGGCCGTTCTCGACGCGGATGCCGGTCGCGGCGGTCTTCTGGTGGACCTCGACGCCGAGCCGCATGGCGGCGCGCGCATAGCCCCAGGCCACGGCGTCGTGGCGGGCGATGGCGCCGGGCGGATGGTAGAGCGCCCCCAGCACCGGATAGCGGACGTCGTCCGATAAATTGAGCTGCGGGCAGATGCGTAAGATCTCGTGGGGGAAGACGAGCTCCGAATCGACGCCCATGTGCTTGTTGACCTCGGCCCGCCAGCGCGCCGTCCTGACCGCCGCGTCGGTGTGGGCGAGCGTCAGGTGGCCGCGCTCCGAATACATGATGTTCATGTCGAGCTCGATGGACAGGTCGCGGAACAGCTCGACGGATTCCTTGTAGAAGGCGACGCCCTCCGGGGTCAGGTAATTGGCGCGGATGATGGTGGTATTGCGCGCCGTATTGCCGGCGGCGAGATAGCTCTTCTCCAGCACGCAGATGCTTTTGATGCCGTGGCGCGAGGCGAGGTAATAGGCCGTCGCCAGCCCGTGACCGCCGCCGCCGATGATCACCACGTCGTAAGAGCTCTTCAGCGCGCCGGGGACGGAAAAGTCCGGCTCCTCCGGATGTTTGGAGCGCAATCCGTAGCGCAGCAGCGCAAAGGGCATCGGGGAATCCGCTCCGAGCTACCGCCGTCCCGTCCGGCTGGACTCCCTCCGTTCTACACCGCATTTTCCTGCCAGGAAATATTCATTCTTGCCCGTTGAGAGTCGCGCGTCGCCTTGCTACCTTGCCAGGGGAGCGCGGAACGCCCGCGCGAAGGACAATACGGATGTGCGGGATCGTCGGGCTTTTCCTGAAAGACAAAGCGTTGGAGCCGAGACTCGGCGCCATGCTGGCCGACATGCTCTCCCGCATGGGGGATCGCGGTCCGGACAGCGCCGGCTTCGCCATATACGGCGAGGCGAACGATGCCGTCGCGAAGATCACGGTACAGTCGGCAGAGCCGCGCGAGGATTTCCCGGCGCTGGCCGACAAGCTCGCCACGGCGATCGGCGCCCCGACCGAGATCAGGATCAAGGACACGCACGCGGTTCTCGGCGTGCCGGCCGAGAAGCTCGGGGAGGCCCGCGAAGCGCTCGGCAAAATCAGCCCGCGGCTGCGGGTGATGGGGGTGGGCGAGGCGATCGAGATTTACAAGGAGGTCGGCTATCCGACCGAGGTGTCGCGCCGCTTCGACCTGGAGCACATGACCGGCACGCACGGCATCGGCCATACCCGCATGGCGACCGAATCGGCGGTGACGACGCTCGGCGCCCACCCCTTCTCCACCGGGCCGGACGAGTGCCTCGTCCACAACGGCTCGCTGTCCAACCACAACAATCTCCGCCGCGAGCTCGTCCATGACGGCATGCGTTTCGAGACGGAGAACGACACCGAGGTCGCCGCGGCCTATCTCACCTGGCGCATGAACCAGGGGCTCAATCTCGGCGAGGCGCTGGAGCGGAGCCTCGCCGACCTGGACGGTTTTTATACCTTCGTCGTCGGCACGAAGAGCGGCTTTGGCGTGCTGCGCGACCCGATCGCCTGCAAGCCAGCGGTGCTGGCCGAGACCGACCAGTACGTCGCCTTCGGCTCCGAATACCGGGCGCTGGTCAATTTGCCGGGGATCGAGACTGCAAGAGTGTGGGAGCCGGAGCCCGCTACCGTCTATTTCTGGGAACATTGATGGAGCACCGCCACATCCGCAGCGGACGCGCGCCTGGTTCCTCCCCCGTCGCATGCGACGGGGGAGGGGGACCATGCGAAGCATGGTGGAGGGGGCAGACACGAGCGCCGGGTCCGGTCTTCGCCCCCACCACCGCCTTCGGCGGTCCCCCTCCCCCGCTTCGCGGGTGAGGAGCACAGCCGTGCCCACAGTCGATCTCGCCGAAACGTCTCTCCGCGACTTCAACCGGACGCTCCACGAATTGCGGGAGGGCACCAACGAGACCGAGTGGCTGGTCCTCAATCCAAAGGGCCAGCACGCGGTGGCGGTCGGCATCGACGCGCCGGTGCGGGTCGAGATCAAGGGGAGCGTCGGCTATTATTGCGCCGGCATGAACAAGGCGGCGACGGTGGTGGTCGACGGCAGCGCGGGACCGGGCGTGGCGGAGAACATGATGTCCGGCACCGTGGTGGTGAAAGGCGACGCCAGCCAGTATGCCGGGGCCACCGGGCGCGGCGGCCTGCTCGTCATCGAGGGCAACGCCTCGTCGCGCTGCGGCATTTCGATGAAGGGCATCGACATCGTCGTGAAGGGCAATATCGGCCACATGTCCGCCTTCATGGCGCAGTCGGGCAACCTCGTCGTGCTCGGCGATGCCGGCGATGCGCTGGGCGATTCCATCTACGAGGCGCGGCTTTTCGTGCGCGGTGAGGTCAAGAGCCTTGGCGCGGATTGCGTGGAGAAGGAGATGCGGCCGGAGCACCTGGAGCTGCTGGGGGGGCTTCTGGACAAAGCCGGCGTCGATGCGGGCGAGGCGAGGGGCTTCAAGCGTTACGGCTCGGCGCGAAAGCTCTACAATTTCAACATCGACAACGCCGATGCGTATTAAGCGAACTCGTGCGTAGCCCGGATGGAGCGGAGCGAAATCCGGGGACTCTCGGGGCAGACCCGCATTGCGCTTCGCTTCATGCGGGCTACGAAAGATGACCTACCAAAACCCGCCGACCACGCCGCGGAAATCCGCCACCTTCGACGACTACACGCTGTCGGAGATCAGGCGGGCCGCCATCACCGGCATCTACGACATCCGCGGCGCCGGCGCGAAGCGCAAGCTGCCGCATTTCGACGATCTCCTGTTCCTCGGCGCCTCCATCTCGCGCTATCCGCTGGAGGGTTATCGCGAGCGCTGCGGCACCGACGTCGTGCTCGGCACCCGCTTCGCCAAAAATCCCATCGAGCTGCGCATCCCGATCACCATCGCCGGCATGAGCTTTGGGTCGCTCTCCGCCCAGGCCAAGGAGGCGCTCGGCAACGGCGCCACCATGGCCGGCACGTCGACCACGACCGGCGACGGCGGCATGACGCCGGAAGAGCGGGGCCATTCCAAAACCCTGGTCTACCAATATTTGCCGTCGCGCTACGGCATGAATCCCGACGACCTCCGCAAGGCGGATGCCATCGAGGTCGTGGTGGGGCAGGGGGCCAAGCCGGGCGGCGGCGGCATGCTCCTGGGGCAAAAGATCTCCGACCGCGTCGCCGAGATGCGCACGCTGCCGAAGGGGATCGACCAGCGCTCCGCCTGCCGGCATCCCGACTGGACCGGCCCGGACGACCTCGAGATCAAGATCCTGGAGCTTCGCGAGATCACCGACTGGGAGAAGCCGATCTATGTGAAGGTCGGCGGCGCGCGGCCCTATTACGACGTGGCGCTGGCGGTGAAATCGGGCGCCGACGTGGTGGTGGTGGACGGCATGCAGGGCGGCACCGCGGCGACGCAGGAGGTCTTCATCGAGCATGTGGGGCAGCCGACGCTCGCCTGCATCCGGCCGGCAGTGCAGGCGCTGCAGGACCTCGGCATGCACCGGAAGGTGCAGCTCATCGTCTCCGGCGGCATCCGCAACGGCGCCGACGTTGCCAAGGCGCTGGCGCTCGGCGCCGACGCCGTGTCGATCGGCACGGCGGCGCTGGTCGCGCTCGGCGACAACGACCCGGCGCTGGAGGAGGAATACCAAAAGCTCGGCACGACGGCCGGCGCCTATGACGACTGGCACGAGGGCCGCGACCCGGCCGGCATTACCACGCAGGATCCCGGGCTGGCGAGCCGGCTCGACCCGGCGCGCGCCGGCCGCCGCCTGGCCAATTTCCTCAAGGTGATGACGTTGGAGGCGCAGACGATCGCCCGTGCCTGCGGCAAAAACCACGTGCACAATCTGGAGCCGGAGGATCTGTGCGCGCTGACGATCGAGGCCGCGGCGATGGCGCGCGTGCCGCTCGCCGGCACCAGCTGGATTCCGGGGGTCGCGCCGTTCTGAGGGTGTTTTCCTCTCCCCTCCGGGGGGAGGCCGACTCGCGCAGCGAGCGGGTGAGGGGCAAGATCGTAGAGCAGGGCGCCAGAACCCTCACCCGGTTCCGCGCTTCGCGCGGACTCGGCCTCTCCCGCGCGAAAGTCGGGTGTTCCCGACTTCGCCATCAAGGGTGCCGAAGCGGGGAACACCCCGCTTCGGTGGGGGAGAGGAGGGCGACAGGGAATGAAGGGGGAGAATATGGCTGAGCAGCTTGCCGAAGTCGCGAAGGAGCGCGGCATCCGCTATTTCATGATCTCGTTCACGGACCTGTTCGGCGGGCAGCGCGCCAAGCTGGTTCCCGCTGCCGCCATCGCCGACATGCAGAAGGAGGGTGCCGGCTTCGCCGGCTTTGCCACCTGGCTCGACATGACGCCGGCGCATCCCGACCTCTTCGCCATGCCGGACGTGGACGCCGTGATCCAGCTGCCGTGGAAGCCGGAAGTCGCCTGGGTCGCCGCCGATTCTTTCATGGACGGCAAACGCGTCGAGCAGGCGCCGCGCATCGTGCTGAAGAACGTCGTCGCCGCCGCGGCAGCGCAGGGGCTGCGCATGAAGTCGGGCGTGGAGGCGGAATTCTTCCTCATCACCCGCGACGGGCAGGCGATCTCCGACGAATACGACAGCGCCACAAAGCCCTGCTACGACCAGCAGGCGCTGATGCGCCGCTACGACGTCATCGCCGAGATCTGCGACCACATGCAGGCGCTCGGCTGGGCGCCCTACCAGAACGACCACGAGGACGCGAACGGCCAGTTCGAGATGAATTGGGGTTTTGACGACGCGCTGGTGACCGCCGACCGCCATTCCTTCTTCAAGTTCATGGTGAAGTCCGTCGCGGAAAAACACGGGCTGCGCGCCACGTTCATGCCGAAACCGTTCCCGACGCTGACCGGCTCCGGCTGCCACGTGCATCTGTCGATCTGGGACAAGTCGGGGAGGAAGAACACCTTTGCCGACGGCAAGGACGAGATGGGCCTCTCCGCCCAGGGCTATCATTTCCTTGGCGGCATCATGGCCCATGCCATCGGCATGGCGGCGATCACCAACCCGACGGTGAACAGCTACAAGCGCATCAACGCGCCGCGCACCATCTCCGGCGCCACCTGGTCGCCGAACTCCATCACGTGGACCGGCAACAACCGCACGCACATGGTGCGCGTGCCCGGCCCCGGCCGCTTCGAGCTGCGCCTGCCCGACGGGGCGGCCAACCCTTATCTCCTGCAGGCGGTCATCCTTGCCGCAGGGATCGACGGCGTTGCCAAGAACGCCGATCCAGGCCGGCGCTACGACATCGACATGTATGCCGAGGGCCACAAGGTGAAGGGCGCCCCGAAGCTGCCGCTCAACCTCCTCGATGCGCTACGCGCCTTCGAGAAGGACCGCGGCTTGCGCGCCTCGCTCGGCGAGCCCTTCGCCGCCTCATATCTCAAGCTGAAGCAGCAGGAATGGAACAACTACGCCTCCCACTTCACCCAATGGGAGCGCGACCAGACGCTCGACGTCTGATTCCGGTGATCCCGGCCGTCCTCTCTCATCGGCAGCGCTGCGACAGGGCTGCCGAGGGTGGGGAAGCGGAGCTGTAGCTGGCGCCTGTCATTCCGCCGCTCTGCAAGGCGGACATGGTCACTGCCGGTCCGCCGCTCTAGCATGCTGCTCATGGCACGATTGGAGCAGCCTCGCGAGGCACTGCTGGAAGAGCTGGAAGCGAAGTATCTGTGGTGGAAGCCGGAGGATGGCGGACGCCGCTCTGCCGAACGCGTGCTCGCGCAAGTCATGAACCTCGGCACCTATGACGACATCCGCCGTATGGAAGCCGTGTTTGAGCCGGACCGGCTGCGAGACGTGCTGATGCACGCCCAGCCGGGCTGGTTCAGCCCGCGGTCCTGGGAGTTTTGGCGTGGGCGCTTGGCTCGATCGACCCCGGAGATTCATAGGAACCCTCCCCTGAGGTCGTTCGATGCCGGAGATCCTTGATCCCCGCCTGGAGATCCTGTCGGCGGCGCAGCGGGAGGTCTGGCCGCGTCTCCGGGTCCTTCGAGATAGGGGGCTCGTCCTCTACGGAGGTACTGCCATCGCCCTGCATCTCGGCCACCGGGAGTCGCTGGATTTCGGCTTCTTCGGCCTGGATCCCTTGGATAAAGCGGTTCTTCGCCCGATCTCTTCCTTTGCGCAGGAGGTCAGCATTCTACAGGATGAGACCAACACTCTGGCCATCCTCGCAGAGTTGCCGTCGGGAATAGTCAAGGTTTCCTGCTTTGGAGGAATGCGGCTGGGACGCGTCCGGCATCCGCTTGCGACCCGGGACGGTACGCTTCTCGTCGCTTCCCTTGAGGACCTGTTTTCGACAAAGCTGAAGGCCATCCTCGATCGCGCCGAGGCCAAGGACTACCGGGACATCGCTGCGATGCTGCGGGCCGGGGTATCGCTGGAGCGGGGCCTGGCGGTGTTCCGCAAGATGTTTCGAGGAGAAACGGCCACGGTCCTCAAGGCCATCGGCTACTTTGAAGATGGAGACCTCCCGAAATTGACCGCCGCCGATCGACAGACGCTGCGCGACGCCAGGGACGGGGTCGGCGCGATTCCCGACGTGGAGCTGGTTCTGGAGTTCCGCTGAGGCTGCCGATGCGTAAGCGGCTACAACGCTGCGTCCAGCATCGCGCGGTAATCCGCCGCGCTCGCCTCGCGCGGATTAGTGGCATGGCTGTGGTCGGCCAGCGCCCGCTCGACAACCCGGGGGAACAGGTCCTCGGTCACGCCGAGCGCCGCCAGTCCGGCGGGAATGCCGAGCCGGCGATTGAGCGCGTCGAGCTCGCCGGCGAGGTCGGCTGTCTCCGACATCCCCATGGCTGTAATCAGACGGGCGAGTTTTTCCCCGACCGCTTCTGCATTGAAGCGCAGCACGATCGGCATGAGGATGGCGTTCAGCGTCCCGTGATGCAGTTTGAGCGGCAGCCCGCCGAGCGCATGGCTCAGCGCATGCACGGCACCGAGCCCTTTCTGGAACGCCAGCCCGCCCTGCAGCGCCGCCATCATCATCTCGCTCCGGGCCTCGAGGTCGTGCGGCTCGGCGGCGGCCCGTTCCAGGTTCCGCCTGATGCGGCCGGCGCCGTCGAGCGCGATCGCTTCGGCCGGCGGATTGAAGCGCGGCGACAGGAACGTCTCGATGCAGTGCGACAGCGCGTCGAGGCCCGTCGCCGCGGTCAGCCAGGCGGGCAGGCCGGTCGTGAGCTCGGGATCGCAGATCGCCCGCTTGGGGATGAGGTGGGGCGAGATGAAGCCGAGTTTTCTGCCGTCGTCGAGCGTCAGCAGCGCGGCGCGGCCGACCTCCGCCCCGGTCCCGGCGGTCGTCGGCACCGCGATCACCGGCGCGACCGCCCCGATCTTCGGGATGCCGCCGTAGATCGCCGCATAGGTTTCCAGAGGCCCCGGGTGGCTGGCCATCAGCGCGACGCCCTTGGCGAGGTCGATCGGCGAGCCGCCGCCGACCGCGACGATGCCGTCGCACTCCCCTTCGCGATAGGCGGCGAGCGCCGCGGCAGCCGCGGCTTCAGTCGGATTGGGCGGAACGTCCAAAAAACGCGGCGTCCCTGGCGGCATCAGCCCAGCCGCGCGGTCGAGCAGGCCGGCTGCCGCGATGCCGGCATCGCTGACCAGCAGCGGCCGCTCGATCCGGAGCTCCTGCAGCGCGTCGGGCAGCGTGGCGAGCGTGCCCGCTCCGAAATCGATCGTCGTGAGGTAGACGATCCGGGCCATGGACTAAGACTCCACAACAAATGCGGGCCGGAAGAGCTACCGCCGCTGCGCCGCGCGCAAACCCGTCCCCGCGGATTCAATCTCGCATCATGTCCCCGTACGCAGGAAGGGCGCCGCTCGTGCGGCGCCCTTCCTAAATGCATTTCATAGGCGTCAGGGCGTGGTGGTCGTGCCGCCCGTCGTGCCACCGGTCGTGCCGCCGGTGGTTCCACCGGTCGTCCCGCCGGTCGTGCCACCCGTGGTGCCGCCTGTCGTATCGGTGGCTCCGCCGGTGGTCGCACCGCCGGTCGTGGCTCCGCCGGTCGTGTCGGTCGCGCCGCCCGTGGTAGCTCCGCCCGTGGTAGCTCCGCCCGTCGTATCGGTAGCAGCCGGGGCAGCCGGCTCGACGGTGACATTGGTTTCCGTGGTCGGCGCGGTCGTCGCGGGAGCCGCAGGCTCGACGGTGACGTTGGTGTCTCCACCGGCTGCCGGCGTGGTCGCTGGCTCTTCGGTCGTCACGTTCACGTCGGCGTCTCCCGCCTCATCGCCGCCGTACATGAACCAGCCGATGATCAGCACGGCAATGACAAGCGCGCCGACGATGAAATACAGCGTGTTGTTGGAGTCTTTCCGTGGTCCCCCCGGGCGATTGTCGACATTGACCATGCTAGTTCCTTTCCCGTGAAAATAGTTTCGGCCCGGAAACGTGGTGAGGTGCCGGTTCGTTCCCGGCCCGAGTCCGATTTCCTTGCGGCAGGAAACTACGCCGGCGAACGACACCGATAAAGACGCGTCAGGCGTCGAGGTTCCTGAGCAGCCGCGAGAAGACGAGCAGCCCTTCCGGCCAGGGCCCATGCCGCGACGCCCCATCCAGATGGCCGGCATCGCCCGCGTCGATCAGCAGCGAGCGCCAATCGCGCGCCAGCTCTTCGGCGAACCCGAAGCTGCAATACGGATCGGTGCGGCTGGCGACGAGGAAAGTGGGGAACGGCAGCGCAGTGCGGGGCACCGGCGCAAGCGCCTTGTACCCCTCCGGCACATAGGGCAGGTCGAGATCGGGCGGGGCCACCAGCAAGGCCGCGCGTGCGATGCCGGCGAGGTGCGGGGCTGCCTGGGCAACGGCAATTGCTCCGGCATCATGCGCCACCAGCACGACCGGGCGGGTGCTCGCCTTCGTCTGCGCGATGATCCTGGCGCACCACTCCGCACCATTGGACATGTCGCCGCCGGGCCGCTCCACACGACTGGCGGTGGGCAATTTTCGCGCCCAGCGGGTCTGCCAGTGGTCCGGTCCGGCGCCACCCATGCCGGGCACAATGAGGATGTCGGCGTCGGCGGCTTTCATCGATTTGACCCGCCAAACACGCGCCCGAAAATCGTCTCGACGTGCTTGGTATGGTAGGCGAGGTCGAACTTTTCGCGAATGTCGTCCTCCGACAGCGCCGCGCGCACGTCCTGGTCCGCGAGCAGCTCGTCGAGGAAGTCCGCCCCCTCGCCCCAAGCTTTCATCGCGTTCCGCTGGACGAGCGCATAGGCATCGTCGCGTGCCAGGCCGGCCTGGGTGAGGGCAAGAAGCACGCGCTGCGAATGGACGAGCCCGCCGAGCCGGTCGAGATTTTTCCGCATGTTCTCGGGATAGACCACGAGCTTGCCGATGACGCCGGTGAGCCGGGCGAGCGCGAAGTCGAGAACTATCGTCGCATCCGGGCCGATCATCCGTTCCACCGCCGAATGCGAGATGTCGCGCTCGTGCCACAGCGCTACGTTCTCCAGCGCCGGCAGCGCATACGCCCGCACCATGCGGGCAAGTCCCGTCAGGTTCTCCGTCAGCACCGGATTCCGTTTGTGCGGCATGGCCGAGGAGCCTTTTTGCCCGGGGGAAAAATACTCTTCGGCCTCCAGCACCTCGGTGCGTTGCAAATGGCGGATCTCGATGGCCAGCCGCTCCACCGACGAAGCCACGACGGCCAGCGTGGCGAAATACATGGCGTGGCGGTCGCGCGGGATCACCTGGGTGGACACCGGCTCAGGCGTCAGCCCCATGGCGCGGGCCACGTGCTCTTCGACGCGCGGATCGACATGGGCGAAGCTGCCGACCGCCCCGGAAATGGCGCAGGTCGCGACCTCCCGCCGGGCAAGTTCCAGGCGGCTGCGGGCCCGGTCGAACTCGGCATAGGCATACGCGAGTTTCAGGCCGAAGGTCGTCGGCTCTGCGTGGATGCCATGCGAGCGGCCGATGGTGGGCGTATGCTTGTGCTCGAAAGCACGCTTCTTCAGCGCCGCAAGAAGAGCGTCGACATCGGCCATGAGCAGGTCGGCGGCGCGGACGAGCTGCAGGTTGAAGCAGGTGTCGAGCACGTCCGACGAGGTCATGCCCTGGTGTATGAAGCGCGCTTCCGGGCCGACGATTTCGGCGAGGTGGGTGAGGAAGGCGATGACGTCGTGCTTCACTTGCCCTTCGATAGCGTCGATGCGCGCCACGTCGAAAACGGCGTTCCGGCCTTTCTCCCAGACCTTTGCCGCGGCCTCTTTCGGCACCTGACCCAGCTCGGCCATTGCATCGAGCGCATGCGCCTCGATCTCGAACCAGATGCGGAATTTTGTCTCCGGCGACCAGATCGCGGCCATTTCCGGGCGGCTGTAACGCGGGATCATCCGCTTCTCCGTGATCTCGACCGGGCATAGCAGAGCCCGTCGTCCGGCTTCAACGCGGCCGGTGGGCTATCAGCGCGGCGAAAGCGGCGATGAGCGGCAGGCCGAGCGGCAGAATCAGCGGCGCGGCGAGGGCGAGGAAGCCGTAAAGCGCGCCCGTTGAGATGATCAGCAGGATCAGCAGCGCGATATGCAGCGGCAGCTCGGTCAGCGGATGCGTGGCCCAGGCCGTTTCGATGCCGATGAACAGCGAAGCGAGGCCGCCCGAGCCGGCCACCAGCAGGATCAGCGCTGCGGCGAATCGTGCGCTCCACGGTTTTCGCGCCAGCAGGCGGGCAGCGATCAAAGCGAACCCGGCAGCGAGGGCTGCCGCCACGGCGATGGTGAGGGCGGCGCTCAGGGTGCGTGCGGAAAAATCGCGGCCGAGTCCGATCCAGCCTGCGGCGAATGCCAGCGCCAGCCCGGCGCCGAAGGCGGGAGCGAGGAGGACACGGGTGCTCGTCAGCACGAACGCCCTTCCCAACGTATAGGGGCTTGCAGCCGCCGCCTCAATCACGGGCGGCCGCTGTTTCCGCGGCACGGCGGATCGCGGCGAGGTTTGCGGCGTAGGACTGCTGGCTGCCGCTGAAGATGGCCGCTCCCGCCACCAGAGCATTGGCGCCCGCCGATACGACCTCGCCGGCATTTTCCGCGCCGATGCCGCCGTCGACCTCGATATCGATGTCGCGGGCGCCAACGAGCGATTTCACCTGCCGGATCTTCTCCAGCATGGCCGGAATGAATGCCTGGCCGCCGAAGCCCGGATTGACCGTCATGACGATGATCAGGTCGAGGCGGTCCAGCACATGGGCGATCGCCGCCGCGGGGGTCGCCGGATTGATTGCCGCGCCGGCGCGCTTTCCGAGCCCGCGGATCGCCTGCAGGGATCGGTCGAGATGCGGCCCGGCTTCGGCATGGACGCTGATCGTATCGGCCCCCGCCTTGGCGAACGCCTCCAGGTAAGGATCGGCGGGGGCGATCATCAGATGGACGTCGAACGGCTTTTCGGTCCTGGCGCGCAGGCTCGCGATCACCGCCGCGCCGAAGCTGATGTTGGGGACGAAATGGCCGTCCATCACGTCGAGATGGATCCAGTCGGCGCCGGCCGCGTCGGCCGCCTCGACTTCCCCCCCGAGGCGGCTGAAATCGGCGGCAAGGATGGACGGGGCGATGCGGAGGGGGCGGTGCATGGCTGGACCTGGCACGGCGCGGGCTAGCACGGCCGCTCATCGCTCGTCGATGGGCAACGCGGGCGTATCCTTTACGGTCGCAACGACGATGCGCGACTGCACGTCGGTGACGAGCTCGTTGTCGAGGAGCTTGTAGCGAAGGAAGCGGTCATAGGCCTCGATGTCCGCCGTGACCACCTTGATCAGGTAGTCGACTGCGCCGGTGATCCGTTCGCACAGCAGCACTTCCGGCCAGAGTTTTACGAGCCGGTCGAAGTTCTCCATGTTCTGCCGGCTGGGCAGGCCGAGCTTTACGAACGCGTAGGCGACGAAAT
This sequence comes from uncultured Alphaproteobacteria bacterium, assembly GCA_963846475.1. Classification (GTDB taxonomy): domain Bacteria; phylum Pseudomonadota; class Alphaproteobacteria; order Rhizobiales; family Afifellaceae; genus DASWJZ01. The sequence continues at coordinate 4,306,810 of CAWJVZ010000004.1, forward strand.
CCAGCCCGACCGCCTTGCGGTCCACCAGCGCGACCGTGGTGCGGATGGCTCCGCTCTCCTTCATCCGCTTGATCCGCCGCCAGGCCGGCGTCTGGCTAATACCGGCTCCGCGGGCCACCTCGGCGATCGAGAGCGAAGCGTCCCGCTGCAGGATGCGCAGGATGCGGATGTCGCCAGGGTCCAGCTCAATGTCCGGGCGCATCGGCAACGGCTTGCTTGTAGCGCTCGCGCCATGCCGGGACGCGGTCGCCTTCCGCCGGTTCCGCCGAATAGATCGCGACGGCAATGGCGCGGGCGAGAGTCGACGCTGCGGCGGCCGAGAGCGCGACGAGATCCTGCGGCCGGGCGGAACGTGGCCCGGCGCCGAGCGACAAGGCGAAGACGGTGTCGCCGTCGAGGGGCGTATGGGCGGGGAAAATGGCCAGCGCGATGCCATCGTGAGCGGCGATGGCGATGCGTTTGGCCTCTGCCCGAGTCAGCGGCCAATCGGTGACGACCACGCCGAGCGTCGTGCTCTGGCCCGGCTCGGCGCGTCGCTTGATCGCCACCTCCGCGGCATCGCCGGGAAGGGCCGCGGGCAGGCCCAGCCCGCCGAACTCGGCGTTCTCCTCGAAAGGCGCGGCGCGGAAATGCGGCGTGCTGCCCAGCGTGACGCGCCCGACGGCATTCACGGCCACCAGGGCGGCCAGCCGGGCGCCGTCGGCGAGTTGCGTCGCGGCGGCGCCGAAGCCGCCCTTCAGATCGGCCGTGGTCGCACCGGTGCCGGCGCCGACCGATCCGACCGGCACGAAAGGTGCAGCAGCCTCGCAGGCCGCGCGACCCAAGGCGGGATAGATTGCAGGCTCGTTGCGCAGGCGCGACTTGTCGCCGCCATTGGCGAGATCGAACAGGCCGGCCGCCGGAACGATCGGGACGCGAACATCGGCGACGCGATAGCCGCGTCCGCGCTCCGCGAGCCAGGCCATCACGCCGTCCGCCGCCGAAAGCCCGAAGGCGGAGCCGCCGGCAAGCACGATGGCGTCGACCCGCTCCACCAGATTGCCAGGCCTCAACAAGTCGGTCTCGCGGCTCGCCGGCGCACCGCCGGCCACGTGCACGGCGGCGACCGCCGGCTCGTCCGGCAGGATCACCGTCACTCCTGACTTCACCGCCGGGTCGGCGGCATGCCCGACCCGAAGGCGCTCGATCATCCCAGGAGGTCTGGAAACAGCCCCAACAGCCCGATCAGGATCAGGTAGATCGCCACCACGTAGTTCAGAATGCGCGGCACGATCAGGATGAGGATGCCCGCCAGCAATGCAATGATCGGGGCAATAGTCGCGGCGTTCAAGGTAAGGCTCATGTGACCTCCTGCCATCGGGATACGGGGCCGCGAATCCTCGCGAGCCTCGTGAGGATCGCGCAATCCGGTCACAAAGGGAACGGTTTACCCGAGCCGCAATGGAAATGAGCCGGCCGCCGACTTCGAACGGACCTAGCGGGCATTCGCCATGAAAAAGCCCGGCGCTGGTACGCGCCGGGCTCGCTGATCGCCGGAAGGCGAAGGCCGCTTCGGCCTATTGGGTCATCTGATTGTACTTGCCGCCTTCCCACTCGTAAAAGACGTAGCCGGGCAGCGAGACGTCGCCCTTCTCGTCGAATTCGAGCGTGCCGAGGACGGTCTCGAAGGTGCCCTCGTCGAGCGCCTTGACGACGGCCGCGTGGTCGGTCGAGCCGGCCGCCTCGGCGGCCTGCGCCCACGCCTGAACGGCCGCGTAGGTGTAGAGGACATAGCCCTCAGGCTCGATGCCGTCGGCGCGGAATTTTTCGACCAGCTCGGCGGCTCCCGGCGCCATCCGCGGATCCGGCGAGAAGGTCATCAGCGTGCCTTCGCCGGCCTCGCCGGTGATCTGCCAGTATTCATCGGTGACCAGCGCGTCGCCCGACATCAGCACGGCATCGAGGCCGGCTTCCTTCATCTGCCGTTTGATCAGGCCGGCTTCGGTGTGGTAGCCGCCGACATAGACGACGCCGACGCCGGCTTCCTTCAGCTTGGTGACGAGCGCGGTGTAGTCCTGCTCGCCGGCCGTATAGGCCTCGTACAGGTCGGACTGCTTGCCGGCCGCTTCCATCGACGCCTTGCGTGGCGTCGGCGAGGCCTTTGCCGTAGGCCGACTTGTCGTGCAGGATCGCCACCTTGGCGTCCTTGAACTGCGTGGCGAGGTAGTCGCCCGCCACCTGGCCCTGCTGGTCGTCGCGACCGCAGACGCGGTAGACGCCGGGGCCCGGGCGCTCGTCGGTCAAGGCCGGGTTGGTCGAAGCCGGCGAGATCTGGATGACGCCTTCCTCGACATAGACGGCCGAAGCCGGGATCGACGAGCCGGAGCAGAAGTGCCCGGCCATCAGCACGGCGCCCGACGACGCGACGCGGTTGGCGACGGCCACGGCTTCCTTCGGGTCGCAGCGGTCGTCCTCGACAGCAAGGCTGAGCTGCTCGCCCAAGACGCCGCCGGCGGCGTTGAGGTCCGCAACCGCCTGCTCGGCGCCGGCCTTCATCTGCGCGCCGAAAGTGGCGTAGTCGCCGGTCATCGGGCCGGCGGTGGCGATCTTGATCTCCGCCCAAGCGGCGCCGCTCAGCGCGAATACCATTGCCGCACTAGCCAAGAGTGCTTTCTTCATGATGTCTCCCTCATGTTCTGTAGGAACCGGCCGCAATCTTGCTGACGGGCCGGACACGGGTCGACGGAGCAAAATGCTCCACCCGGCGCGCACTTAAGCCCATTTTCGTGCTGAAAGATACGGTTTTTGTGGAAGTTCGCGTCCGCTCCCGTTCCGCGGGTGGACTCAACCGGCCGCGCCGCCGCGGCCGGAGAGGAAGCCGGTACTGGCGGGCCATCTGGCCGGCGCGCGTCACCTGCCGGCCGATCGCGGCGGCGATCATCAGCACGACGAAATCGACAGCGGCGAAATGCAGCGCCGTCCCGAAATCTTCCGGCGGCAGGAAGAAGGTGCCTTCGAACAGGCTGAAATGGATGAACCGGAGCGCAATGGTGAGGAGCGCGATGTAGAGGACGAGCCTCCACCACGGCGACCAGGTGCGCGCCGTGGCGCGGCCGGTGAGCCAGGCGGCGCCGCCGCCGAGCAGCACGGTGACGCGGATGAACTCGAACAGCGAGATTTCCCAGAGCGCCATCGATGGGATCCTAGTGCCGCCCGCCTTCGAGATAGGCGGCGCGCACCTCCTCGCGGGCGAGGAGCTCGGCGCCGGTGCCCGACATGGCGATGCGGCCGTTCACCATGACGTAGCCGTGGTCGGCGAGGCGGAGCGCGTGGAAGGCGTTCTGCTCGACGAGGAAGACGGTCAGCCCTTCTTTGCGGTTGAGATCGCGGATCACCTGAAAGATCTGCTTGACGATCAGCGGCGCCAGGCCGAGCGACGGCTCGTCGAGGAGGAGGAGGCGCGGCCGGCTCATCAGCGCGCGGGCGATCGCGAGCATCTGCTGCTCGCCGCCCGACAGCGTGCCGCCGCGCTGGCCGTGGCGCTCCTTCAGCCGCGGGAATAGCGTGTAGACGCGCTCCAGATCCTGGTCGAACGTGGCGTATTTCGTTACCGCCGCGCCCATCTGCAGGTTCTCCAGCACGGTCATGCGCGGGAAGATGCGCCGCCCCTCCGGCGCCTGGGCGATGGAGCGCGCCATGATCTGGTGCGTGGGGAGCTGGGTGATGTCCTCGCCCTCGTGGACGATCGCGCCTTCGCGGGCGCGCGGATTGCCGCAGATCGTCATCATCAGCGTCGACTTGCCGGCCCCGTTGGCGCCGATCAGGGCGACGATCTTTCCTTCGCCGACCTCGATGTCGACGCCGCGGAGCGCAATGATGTTGCCGTAATAGGTCTTGACGCCGCGGACGGACAGGAGCGGCTGGCCGTTGCCGGCGCTCATGCGCGCCCCTCCAGCTGGTCGAGCCGCTCCTCGACATCGTCGACCTCTTCGTCCTCGACGCCGAGATAGGCGGCGATCACCTTGGGATCGCTGCGCACATCGCTCGGCGGGCCGTCGGAGATCTTCACGCCGTAATCGAGCACGATGATGTGGTCGGAGATCTCCATGACCACGCCCATGTCGTGCTCGATCAGGAACACCGAGGTCTCGTGCTTGGCGCGGATGAACTGCAGGAGCTCGTTCAGCTCGGCCGTCTCGCGCGCATTCAGGCCGGCCGCCGGCTCGTCGAGGCAGAGGAGCCGCGGGTCCGTGCACATGGCGCGGGCGATCTCCAGTCGCCGCTGCGCGCCGTAGGGGAGCTCGGCCGCCGGCTCGTCGGCGCGGTCGACGAGGTTGATCCGCTCCAGCCAGTAGACCGCCTTGTCGATGGCCGCCTGCTTGGCGCGGCGGTAATTGGGCAGAATGAGGATGCCGCCGATCGTGTAGGCGGAGGCGCTCATCAGCCGGTTGTGCTGGGCCACCAGCAAATTCTCCAGCAGCGTCATGCCGCCGAACAGGCGGATGTTCTGGAAGGTGCGGGCCACCCCGGCGCGATAGGCGATCTCGTGGTCGGGCATGCGCTCCAGCAGGAAGACGGAGCCGCCGCTCTCCTTCGTCCACTGCCGCCCCGAGGCGGTCAGGCGCTTCACGGTTTCCGGGCCGACGCCCTGGCCCTGCTGCATGGCGATCCGCCCTTCGGTCGGCTTGTAGAAGCCGGTGACGCAGTTGAAGACCGTCGTCTTGCCGGCGCCGTTCGGGCCGATCAGCGCGGTGATGTCGCCGCGCCCGACGCTGAAGGAAAGGTCGCTCACGGCGACGAGGCCGCCGAAGCGCATCGTGAGGTGCTCGACGGTGAGCACCGGATCGGTGTCCCAACTTGCCGGGCTGGGCGACGACATCAGTGACCCTCGCCCTGCGCCACCATCGCCGCACCGATCCGCTTCTTCTCCTTCAGCACCGCCGACGGGCTGCGGCTCGACACCAGGCCGCGCGGCTTCCACACCATGATGACGACCATCACCAGGCCGAAGATCAGCATGCGGTATTGAACGGGATCGAAATCCTCGCCGAAGACCTGCTTCAGGAAGCCGAGGTTTCGCAGCGCCTCGACGCCGCCGATCATCACCACCGCGGCCAGCGCCACGCCGATCTGCGAGCCGAGGCCGCCGAGCACCACGATGGCGAGGATGATCGCCGATTCCAGGAACGAAAAGCTTTCCGGCGAGATGAAGCCCTGGCGGGTGGCGAAGAAGGAGCCGGCTATGCCGCCGAACATGGCGCCGATGGCGAAGGCGGTGAGCTTTGTGTTGGTGGTGTTGATGCCGAGCGAGCGGCAGGCGATCTCGTCCTCGCGGAGCGCCTCCCAGGCCCGGCCGATCGGCAGGCGGCGCAGGCGGATGGTCACGAAATTGGTGAGGAGCGCCAAAGCGAGGATGATGTAGTAGAGCCAGACGAAGCGGTGCAGGTTCGAGTAGGGGATGCCGAAGAACGCGGCCACCCCGTTCTCGTCGCGGCTGAACTCCAGGCCGAAGAAGGTCGGCTTGGGGATGCCGGTGATGCCGTTCGGGCCGCCGGTGAAGTCGTACCAGTTCAGCAGCACGATGCGGATGATCTCGCCGAAGGCGAGGGTGACGATGGCGAGGTAGTCGCCCCTCAGCCGCAGCACCGGGAAGCCCAGGATGATCCCCCAGAACGCGGCCAAGATGCCGGCCAGCGGCAGGCACAGCCAGAAACCGAGCCCGAAGTTCTGCGCGATCAGCGCGAACGAATAGGCGCCGACCGCATAGAAGGCGACATAGCCGAGGTCGAGGAGGCCGGCGAGGCCGACGACGATGTTCAGCCCCCATCCGAGCATCACGTAGGTGAGGATCAGGATGGCGAGATCCATGTACTGGCGGCTGTGGCCCGGGAAGAACTGCAGGAGCAGGAAAGGCAGGACAAGCGCGATGAGGAGGAGAAAGATCGCCGAGCGCCTTGCCGACGAGGCTGATCGCCTCGGGGCGCGGGGCCACCCGCCCGAGCCCGATCTGCACCGGGTTCGGGTTCTTGAAGAACAGCACGTTCAGGACGAGCCGCGCCGCGAAGACGATCGCCACCGCTGTCAGGAGCACGGGCCAGCGGGAGTGAACGGCGAGCGGGCCGCTTGGCCCGTCGGTCGTCCAGCCGAGGAAGAACAGGCCGAGCGCGGCGGTGATCAGGCCGGCGATGAAGGCGTCCTTCAGCGACGCCACGACGAAGGACTCGGCGGGCTTCCGTTCTTGGACGTAAGGGGGCTCGCCCCGCTGCGCTTCGCGCCAGGCCTCCACTTCCCGCTGCTCGCCCGGCGCGCGCGTATCGGCCGCGGAGCCTTGCGGTGCGGGAGGGGCCATTCTCAGACTTTCTCCACTTCCGGCCGGCCGAGCAGGCCGGAGGGCAGGAAGATCAGCACGATGGCGAGGATGGAGAACGCCGCCACGTCCTTGTATTCGATGGTGAAGTAGCCGGACCAGAACGTCTCGATCAGGCCGATCAGGATGCCGCCCAGCATGGCGCCCGGGAGCGAGCCGATGCCGCCGAGCACGGCCGCGGTGAAGGCCTTCACCCCCGCCAGGAAGCCGATGTAGAAGTCGATGACGCCGTAATAGAGCACGTACATCGTGCCGGCCACGGCGGCGAGCGCCGCCCCCATGAGGAAGGTCAGCGAGATGGTGCGGTCGACGTCGACGCCCAGCAGCGACGCCATCTTCTGGTCCTGCTCGCAGGCGCGTTGCGCACGACCGAGCGACGTCTTGGCGATCAGCAGCGTGAACCCGGCCATGAGCACGAGCGTCGTCACCATGATGATGATCTGCATGTAGGAGATCTGCACGACGATGGTGCCGCGCTCGGTCGAGCCTTCGACGAGGCGAATGCCGCCGGAGATGATCGGCTGCAGCGGCTTCACCCGCGCGCCCTGCGTGATCTGCACGAAATTCTGCAGCACGATCGACATGCCGATCGCCGTGATGAGCGGCGCCAGGCGGAACGAGCCGCGCAGCGGCCGGTAGGCGATGCGCTCGATCGTCCAGCCCCAGACGGCGGTGAACGACATGGCGATGACGAGGACGATCATCAGCGCCAGCAGCATGAAGGCGAGTCCGGCGGCGCCGGTCAGGCCGATGCCGAGGATGACGATCAGCGCGATGAAGGCGCCCACCATGAAGATGTCGCCATGCGCGAAATTGATCATGCCGATGATGCCGTAGACCATCGTGTAGCCGATGGCGATCAGGCCGTAGATCGAGCCCAGCGTCAGCCCGTTGATGAGCTGCTGGAGGAAATACTCCATGCCCCACCATCCCCTGGCGGGTGCTCCCGCCGTATTTGTTCGTTCCGGGCCCCCCGCCCGGCCGCTTGGCACAGGTGTAGCAAGGCCCCGGTCAGGGCACAACTATGGCCGGAGCGGCCTTCGCGCGGAAGGGAAAGCCGACCTTCGCGTTCCTGCGCTCACGCGGATGCGCGGCGCTCCAGGCTCTGCCGATCCCAGCCGCCGAGGTCGGCCGCCGCCTCGTAGGTGCTCTGCAGGAACTCTTGCACCAGCGATCCTGGATCGGCAGCCATCCGGATCTCGTCATAGGGCAGGAGGAATTCCCTCAAGGCGGCGCTGTAGTAGGCCTGCGCGGGTCGGACCGGCGCGGCGGCAAAACCTTCGGGCTCGGAATAGGCATAGGAGTAGAAGGCCGGCCGCTCGAAGGAACCCGCCGTACCGGGCCAGAAGCCGCAGCTCGATACTTCGTGCGAATAGGCCTCGTGCATGACCCAGTCCGCAACGTTAGGAATTCCGCCGGGATGCGGCGGTGCCGCGCGCCCGGAGAAGCGTGTGACGGCAAGGTCGAAGCCGCCCCAGTAGAAATGCACGGGGCTGCACTTTCCCAAAAAGCCGCCGCGGAACTTTGTCAGCCCCATGTCGGCGAGGACCAGGATTTCATGCAGGCGCTCGGCGATTTCCGGTTGGTAGACGGAATGGCCGCGATCCCTAGTGAACGGGATGGCTTCCGCTACTTCGACGGGGACCGGCCAGATCTGGGCCTCTATACCCATCCCGCCGAGCCGGCCGAGCAGATCGGCATAAAATTCCGGCAAGGGTTGCGAGCGCAGCGGAATGTGCTCGATGCTGCCGCAGCTCGTCGCGATGAGCAGGCGGTGGTCCCTCAGGTCGAAGTCGATCTGAAAGGTCCGGTTCCCATCGGGGATCGGCGATGTGGTGAGCCCGCGGGCGGTGACGTAGAGCGGCACGTGCCACCAATGGTTTACGAACTGCGCCCGCGCCATCCGGATTTTTCCGACGATCTGCGTCCACATCTGCAGGGTGGCGCAGGTCTCCGGCCAGCCTGCGACGGGCGCCTCGGGCCAGGCGTCGCGGCTTGCGCCCGTCACGTTGGCGAGTCTGCATTGCGCTCCGCGATAACCGCCGCGGCTTCGCGAAAGGCGTGGTGGCCGGCCGGCACGCCGCAATAGATCGCCGCCTGCAGAATGACCTCCTTGATCTCGTCCTGCGTCAGGCCGTTGTTGAAGCCGGCGCGCACATGCATGCGGAACTCGTCCCAGTGGCCGAGCGCGATCATCGCGGTCAGCACCATGCAGGAGCGCGTTTTGCGGTCGAGGCCGGGCCGCGTCCAGATCTCGCCCCAGGCGTAGCGGGTGATGAGCTCCTGGAACTCGCGGGTGAATTCCGTGGCTCCCGCGGTCGACCGGTCGACATGCGCGTCGCCCAGCACGGCGCGGCGCACTTTCATGCCGCTTTCATAGGCGTCCGTCACCGCCGTTCTCCGGCGAGGAAGCCGAAAACCGTCCGGTTGAACTCGTCCGGCGCCTCGATATTCGAGAGGTGCGCGGTGTCGAGCACCGCCTTCTGCGCCCCGGGGATACGCTCGACGATATACTGGCCGCGCTCCGGCGGCGTCGCCGGGTCCTGCGCACCGATGACCACGAGGGCCGGCGCTTCGATAAGGCCCAGCCGGTCGCGCAGATCCATGTCGCGGATGGCGGCGCAGCAGCCGGTGTATCCCATCGGATCGGTGGAGAGCAGCATGGCGCGGACCCGCTCCACCTCATCGGGCGCACTCTCGCGGAAGCTCTCGGTAAACCAGCGCTCCAGCACGATGTCCACAACCGCCTCCATGCCGCCGCCGAGCACGCTGCGGATACGCTCGTCCCAAAAATCGCGCGGCGGCATCCACACCGCGGTGTTGCAGAGGGCCATGCGCGAGAAGCGGCGCGGGTGGTGCATGGCGAGCCAGATCCCGGTCATGCCGCCCATTGAGAGACCGCAGAAGGCCGCCTGCTCGATCTTCAGCGCCTTCAGGAGATCGAGGACGTCCTGGCCGAGGCGCTCGAGCGTGTAGTCGCCGTCCGGCGCTTCCGACTGGCCGTGGCCACGCTGGTCGTAGCGGATCGCGCGGAAGCCGAGCCCGGCGGCCGCCTCCGCCTGATTGTCCCACATGGAAAGATTGGTGCCGAGCGAGTTGGAGAAGAGGAGGGGAGGTCCTTCGTCGCGGCCCTCCGTCTGATAGTGGATACGGACGCCGTCGCTCGTCGTCACCTCGGCCATAAATCCCTCTCCAGTTCGCCTTGTGGGGTGTCCCCCGCCTCGACGGCTTACCGTCTCGGTCCCACTCGACTATTCGCGGCGTGCAGGCCAGGCAAGTCTGGCCTATATAGCCGAAGTCCTTCCGCGATTGCTGCCCGATGCCGAACCGCTCCGTCCCAACCTCAATCGACGATACCCTCGCTCTCCTGGCTGAGGCCGGCTACATCGGCGACCGCGCGCTGGCGACGGTGCTCTTCCTCTCCCTCAAGATGGGGCGGCCGCTCTTCCTGGAAGGCGAGGCCGGCGTCGGCAAGACGGAGATCGCCAAAGTTCTCGCCGAGACGCTCGGCCGCAAGCTCATCCGCCTGCAGTGCTACGAGGGCCTCGACGTCTCCTCCGCGGTCTACGAGTGGAACTATGCGGCGCAGATGGTGGAGATCCGGCTCGCCGAGGCGGCCGGCGGCGTCGACCGCGAGACCCTGTCCAAGGACATCTTTACCGACCGCTTTCTGATCAAGCGGCCGATCCTGCAGGCGCTCGAGCCGGACCTCGCCGGCCCGCCCATCCTGCTCATCGACGAGCTCGACCGCGCCGACGAGGCGTTCGAGGCGTTTCTTCTGGAGGTGCTCGCCGACAACCAGGTGACCGTGCCGGAGCTCGGCACCATCCGCGCCGAGCATCCGCCGATCGTCGTGGTCACCACCAATCGCACCCGCGAGATCCACGACGCGCTGAAGCGCCGCTGCTTCTACCATTGGGTCGATTACCCAGATGCGGCGCGGGAGCTGGAGATCGTCACGACGCGCGTGCCGGGCATCCGCCGGCGGCTCGCGGCGGAGGTGGTCGGTTTCGTGCAAAGGCTCCGCCGCGAGGATCTGTTCAAGCGGCCGGGCGTCGCCGAGACGCTCGACTGGGCCGGCGCGCTGACCGAGCTCGACCAGATCGCGCTCGACCCCGCCACTCTCTCCGACACGCTCGGTGTGCTGTTGAAATATCAGGACGACATCGCCCGCATGGAGGGGAGCCGCTCCAAGGCGCTCCTCGACGAGGCGCGGGCGGAGCTCGCCGCGGCGGAATAGCTCCATGAACGTGCCCGACGACGGCAAGGGCAGCGGCCGCATCGCCGACAACATCGTCTATTTCGCCCGAGCTCTGCGCAAAGCGGGCCTGCCCGTCGGGCCCGCCGCTGTGCTCGACGCCATCCGCGCCGTCGAGGCGGCCGGCATCGGCTCGCGCGACGACTTCTATTGGACGCTCCATTCCGTCTTCGTGAAGAAGCGCGAGCACCGCGCCGTCTTTCACGAAGCCTTCGACCTTTTCTGGCGCGAGCGCGGGCTCCTGGAGAAGATGCTGGCGATGCTGTCGCCGGTGGCGCCGGCGCGCCCGGCCGAGAAGGAGAAGCCGCGGGCCGGCGAGGCGCGGGTGCGCGAGGCGTTCGCCGCCGAGCCGCGCCGCGAGGACAGACGCCCGGAGGTCGAGATCGACGCGCGGCTGACCGTGTCCAGCCGCGAGATCTTGCAGCGCAAGGATTTTGCGCAGATGAGCGCCGCCGAAATCGCCGCCGCCAAGAAGGCGCTGGCGGAACTGGCGCTCCCCGACGATCGTCTCAAGATGCGCCGGCTCAGGCGCGCCACGCACGGCCGCATCGACCCGCGCCGGACGCTCCGCGCCTCGCTGAAGGTGGGCGGCGACATCATCCTGCCCGCCTTCCGCACCCGCGCCGAACGGCAGCCGCCCATCGTCGCGCTTTGCGACATCTCCGGCTCGATGAGCCAATATTCCCGCCTGATGCTGCATTTTCTGCACGCTTTGTCGGAGCGCCGAAAGATCCAGACCTTTGTTTTCGGCACGCGGCTCACCAACGTGACGCGGCAGCTCCGCCTCAAAGACCCCGACGAGGCGCTCGCCGGCTGTTCCGACGCCGTGCAGGACTGGTCGGGCGGCACGCGGATCGCGTCGGCGCTCAAGACCTTCAATCGCGATTGGTCGCGCCGCGTGCTGGGGCAGGGCGCCACGGTGCTCCTCATCACCGACGGCCTGGAGCGCGACGACAAGAGCGAGAGCGGGGCGGATCTCGCCGCCGAGATGGATCGGCTGCACCGCTCCTGCCGCAATCTCGTTTGGCTTAACCCGCTGCTCCGCTTCGAAGGTTTTGAGGCGAAGGCGCGCGGGGTCCGCACCATGCTGCCGCATGTCGACGAGTTCCGCTCCATCCATTCGCTCGAGGCCGTCGCCGACCTTGTTGCAGCGCTATCGGACGGCGGGCGGCGCGGCGCCGACCCGCGGCGTTGGCTTGCGGCGGCGTGAAGCTTATGGAGGAGCCGATGAGCACGCCACGCTCTGACCTGGCGGCGAGAAGCGGCCACTTGGCGCAGTCAGGTGACTACCCGCCGCTGATCCTCCCCTATGGCGGCATATCGCCCCGTTTCGGCGGGCCGCCGGCCTTTCGCGGCGAGCGGGCGGCGATCCTGGGCCGGGCGACGCTCGGTGCCGGCGCGGTGCTCGGCGCCTCGTCGGTCATCCGCGCCGACGGCCATTTCGTCCAGGTCGGCAACTCGTTTCGTCTCGGCGACCGCGCGACCGTCCACATAGCCCACGATCTCTATCCGACGATCATCGGCGATCGTGTCGCAGTCGGCGCCAACGCCGTCGTGCACGCCTGCACTGTCGGCAACGACTGCGTCATCGGTGACAATGCCGTCGTGCTCGACGGCTCGGTCCTGGAGGACGGCATCGTTCTGAAGGCCGGGTCCATCGTGTTTCCCCGCTCGAAGCTCGCCGGTGGGCAGCTGTATGCCGGAAGCCCTGCGAAGCCCGTCCGCCCGCTTCATCCCGGCGAGATTGAGGAGCGCGCCGCGGCGATCGAACAGGCGGTCCCACCCTCGTCGGACTGGCAATCCGTATCCAGGCCTGAGCGGGGGGAGGGCGGCATCGACCCCAGCGTCTTCATTGCCTCCACGGCGCGGCTCCGTGGAACCATTGCCGCGGCGGCGAATTCGAGCGTCTGGTTCGGCTGCGACCTCGACGCGAATGGCGGCGAGATCGTGGTCGGCTTCAACAGCAACATTCAGGACAATACGCTGATCCGCTGCGCGCCCGGCCGTTCTTTTACCATCGGCAACGATTCTACGATCGGCCACAACGTAATGCTCGCCGACTGCCGCATCGGCGACCGCGCGCTGATCGGCATCGGCAGCGTCGTAGCCGCCGGCACCGTGATCGAGGACGACGTGCTGCTCGCGGCGGGCTCCGCGACGCTCGAGGGGCAAGTGCTGGAGCGCGGCTTCCTATGGGGCCGCCGCCCCGCCCAAAAGATGGCGCCGCTTGATGACGCCAAGCGCGAGCTTATCGCGCAGACAATCGTCATGTATTGCGGCTATGCTCGCGCCTTCGCTGCGGCGGAGCGGAAGGCGCTCGGGCTCTGAGAGCGTCGGCACGATACGGGAACTGGAAGCCATGAATTTGCCGCTTGATGGTCAACTGCGCCTGCCGGGGGTGTGGGAGCGCCGGCTGGACAGCGCGATCCATGCGCTCGCCATTGCCGCCGCCCTGGTCGGCGCGGTCGTGCTGATCATGGTCGCGGCCCAGAAAGGCCCGGTGGACGTCGCCGTCGCCGCCATCTATTCGGGCGGGCTCCTAGCCATGTTCGGCTGCTCGCTCGCCTACAATCTCGGCCGCTGGAGCCGCTACGGCGAGCTGCTGCGCGGCCTGGACCAGACGGCGATCTTCTTGATGATCGCCGGCACCTACACGCCCTTCACCATCCTGCGGCTTGACGGCGCCTGGGGGGTCGGCCTGACCGGTCTTGTCTGGTCCGTGGCGGCGCTGGGGATTGCGCTCCGGCTCTTTTGCGCCCGCTTGTTCGACAGGTTCTCTATCAGCCTTTATCTCGCGCTGGGCTGGATCGGCCTCGTCGCGTTGGCCCCGCTGATCCGCGCGCTCGATGTCACCATCGTGGCGCTGCTTGCGGCGGGCGGAATCCTCTACACCGTGGGGGTGGCGTTTCACCTCTGGGAGAGGCTGCCGTTCAGGAACGCCATCTGGCACGCTTTCGTCCTGGCGGGCGCGGGCATCCATTTTGCCGCGGTGGCCGGCAGCTTCATCGTTTCGTAAAGCCCCGCTTCCCGCGGGCTTTTCCTACTGATTGCCGATCTGGCTTTCGCGGACGACCCGCTGGTGGGCGTCCTTGACGCTTTTGATGCGGTATTGCTGGTCGCCGCGCTCCTCCGGCAGGCAGGCCACCACCTGATACATGCCGCCCCAGCTGCGCTCGTGCGCGCCGGGCGTGAACCGGACGATCTGTCCGATCTTGAATTTGTGACCCATGCGGAACTCCTAAGTGCGTAAGGCGGTCAGCGCGATGGCTCGCGCGGCAGGGGATATTGGGGGTCGTCGTAGAGCTTCATTATGGCGAGGTGATCGAACGTATCGTCGTCGACCTCCATAGTGATGCCCGGCAGGACGGGGGCAGGCAGCTCCTCGACCGCGCAGCGGATGGCCTCGGCGGCCGTGTCGAAGCGGCGGTATTTCACCGTTTGCCCGCGCATGCGCCGGCTCGTCTTGGTGAACAGGCCGGCAGGTGCTCCGTAGTTGAAGCGGCTCGTCGCAGATGCCATCGCCGAACGTCCCTGGGCGCCCATCTAGCCGCCGTTCATCGTGCCGGTCGCATTGTCGTTGCCGGCGCCCGCGTTCAAGTTCGTCGCCGAGGCGCGCCCCTGCCGGTCCTGCTCGACCTCGTAGCGGAGCTTCTGGCCTTCGCGGAGGTCGTCCATGCCGGACCGCTCCACGGCGCTGATGTGCACGAACACGTCCTTGCTGCCGTCGTCGGGCTGGATGAAGCCGAAACCCTTCTGCGCGCTAAACCATTTCACGGTGCCGGTGCTCACGCCGATCTCCTTCGTGTCCAGAGGGAGTCCGGACCAGCCGGACAGCGAGATCTGAGGGAAGCCTTCAGGGACCGGGCGCGAAAGGCGGACGGAAGTGGGGCGGCTCGCGCAGAGGTCGATGTGCCACAATAGCGAGTGTGGCCGAAATGTCAATTCGTTTCGATAGTGATGGGCTCGAAAATCGCTGTTCTTTGACAGCCGGTTGCGCCCATCATGGGCCGTGCCAAGCTTAAAGGCCTGGCAGCGAGACAACTCCAGCGGCCCGCGATCCCAGGCCCTCGCCAAACTCGTCGGAGACATCGCGAGAAAACCAATGACCGGAGACGGCCCATGCGGAGGAGCGACTGTCCGATGTGCCGTGGCGCCGCCGCGGATGCAGAGCTTGAACGCATCGAGGTCTGGCATGATGCGCATTGGCGGCTCACCGTCAGCCTGGCGACGGAGGTGCCGGGCTTTGCCTACCTTGAGCCGAAGCGCCATATCGCCTTCGTCACGGATCTGGACGGCGACGAGGCGACGACCTTCGGTGCGGTCTTGGCGGCAAGCACGCGCGCGCTGAAAGCGGCAAGCGCCGCGGAGATCGTCTACATCTACATTTTTGGCGACGGCGTTCCGCATTTCCACGTCCACCTCGCGCCGCACCGCGCCGGCGATGCTCTCAACGACCAGATGGTCCGGGGCGAGATTCTTGAGGCAAAGCTGCCGAGCGGGATGACCCGCATCGTCAGCCGCGATTTTCCCACCATATCGCGCGAAATCCTGTTTGAAATCGCCGCTCGTGTCCGGGAACGGCTCGCGCAGGGCTAGCTGCGCTGGTCCGCTGCCGCCCCTGGCGATTTCCACGCGGACCCGGCCATCAGGCCCAGCTGAGGGCCCAAAAGCGGACCGGTTCTCACCATTCCGGCTTGCCTCGCCATCCTTCGTCGCCTTAGGTTACGCTGCCGCCGATCGACGCCGTGTGGGCACCTTTCGGGACATCGGCGCGTGAGGAGAGGGGGAGCGAAATGACGCGTGTCGCCATCGTCGGGGCGGGGCCCTGCGGGCTGGGGCAGCTGCATGCTTTCGAGCAGGCCCGCAAAAAGGGCGAGGACTTCCCCGAGCTGGTGTGCTTCGAAAAGCAGAGCGATTGGGGCGGCCTGTGGAACTATACTTGGCGGACCGGCCTCGACGAATACGGCGAGCCCGTGCACGGCTCGATGTACCGGTATCTGTGGTCGAACGGGCCGAAGGAATGCTTGGAATTCGCCGACTATACGTTTGACGATCATTTCAACGGGCCGATCCCGTCTTTCCCTCCGCGCGAAGTGTTGTTCGATTATATCACCGGCCGGGCGGAGAAGAGCGGCGTCAGGAACCACATCCGTTTCTCCACGCCGGTGCGCTACGTGGAATATTCCAACGAGACCGGAAAGTTCCGGGTGACCAGCGAGGATCTCACGACCCGCGGCACCCGTTCGGAGGATTTCGACTACGTCATTGTCGCCACGGGGCATTTCTCCGTGCCGAACGTGCCGTATTTTGCGGGCGTCGAGAAATTTCCCGGCCGCGTCATGCACGCCCACGATTTCCGCGACGCCCAGGAATTCTCGGGAAAGAACCTGCTGGTCGTCGGCGCCTCATACTCGGCCGAGGACATCGCGCTGCAATGCCATAAATACGGGGCCAAATCGGTCACGATGTGCTGGCGCACCAAGCCGATGGGCTTTCATTGGCCCGGCGGCATGGAGGAGCGGCCGCTCCTCACCAAGGTCGAAGGCAAGACTGCGCACTTCAAGGACGGCTCGAGCCGCGAGGTCGACGCCATAATCCTGTGCACCGGCTACCTCCATCACTTCCCGTTTCTGGAGGAGAGCCTGCGGCTGAAGACCCGCAACCGGCTCAATCCGCCGGGGCTCTACAAGGGCGTGTTCTGGGAGAAGAACCCGAAGCTCATGTATCTCGGCATGCAGGACCAGTTCTACACCTTCTCCATGTTCGACGCGCAGGCCTGGCTGGCGCGCGACTTCGTGCTCGGCCGCGTCAAGCTGCCCTCGCAGCCGGAGATGGAGAAGGAGACGGCGAAGTGGGTGGCGCGCGAGGAGAAGCTCGCAAACCCGACCGAGATGATCGACTTCCAGACCGACTACATGAAGGACATCGTCAAGGACACCGACTATCCGGACTTCGACCTCGACCGCGCCGCCGACATGTTCAAGGAATGGGAGCACCACAAGGAGGAAAGCATTCTGGGCTACCGCGACAAGGCGTTCCCGTCGCCCTGCACGGGGACCATGGGCCGCCTCCACCATACGCCGTGGTTCCAGGCGATGGACAATTCCATGAAAAGCTTTCTCGCCGCAAAGGCCTGAGCGCGCCGAAAACCCCGCTTCGTTGATCTGCGGGCGGCCCGGCCCTATGGTCGGGCGGGGGCGCGAACCGGAATCCTGACATGCTGGATCGGCCCACGACGACGTTGGCACCGGCGCCGCCGCCGGCCGGGAGCCGCATCCTGCGCCCGGGCATGCGCGCTCTGCCGCCCGGCGTCGAGCGCTACCTGGTGCAGGGCGGCCAAAGCCTGGTCGTCGACATTGAGCCCGGCGACCGCATCGTCTTGCGCGATATGGAGGGCGGCCAGACCTGCGAGCTGATCGCCCTCGGTCAGGACGGCCGCGTTGATCCCTCGATCGTCGGCGCGCCGCGGCAGAGCGGCAGAGCCCCGTCCCGGGCGCTCGAGAACGCCGCGTTGGCGGAGCGGCTGGCGCGGCGCGGCATCAGGCTGGACGAGGCGCAGCCGATCCGCCTGTTCGGCCAGGATTGCTGGCCGGGCGCGGCGCAGGAATTCCGCGCCGAGCGGGGCGGAACGCTGATCGTCTCCGCCCCGGCGGAGGCGATGCATCCCGGCGCCCAGGACACCGCGACGCCGGTCGAGCTCCGCATCGAGCGCGCGACGCTCCGCCCGCCGAACGAGATCAGGTTGCCGGAGCCGCTGGCCGACCCGCTGCAGGACGTTCGCGTTAACCGCGCGACGGCGGAGGCCTATTTCGTCCGCGCCGGCGAATACATCCAGATCGTCGACGTCGCCGGCCGGCAATGCTCGGATTTCCAGTGCTTTGCCGCCAGAAAGCTCGACCGCGGCATCGAGCTGCCGCTCGACGCGACGACGACGCGGAGCCTTACCGGTCTCGGCTATCCCGCGCCGGGCCTGCCGGCAAAGGGCTTCGACCAGGATATGGACCCGCTGGTGGAGATCGTGCGCGACACCGTCGGCCGTCACGACGCCTTCGCGCTCGCCTGCTACGCAAAGTTCTACGAGGACATGGGCTATCCCGGCCACGTCAACTGCACGGACAATTTCAACGGCGCGCTGGCGCCCTACGGCATCGCGGCGCGCAAGGGCTGGATGGCGCTCAACTTCTTCTACAACACCAGCATCGACGCCCATAACGTCATCACCTTCGACGAGCCGTGGTCGCGCCCCGGCGATTACGTGCTGCTGCGCGCCGTCACCGATCTCGTCTGCGTTTCCTCCGCCTGCCCGGACGATATCGACCCCGCCAACGGTTGGGAGCCGACCGACATCCACGTCCGCACCTATTCCGACAGGGAGCGCTTCTCGCGAGCGATCGCTCATCGCATGACGCCCGATGCCGAGCCGAAGATGACCCGCGAGACCGGCTTTCACTCCCGCTTCGCCGCGCATACCCGCGACTTTGCCGATTACCGCGGTTATTGGCTCGCCCAGAAATTCAACGGCGGCGGAGCGATCGACGAATATTGGGCCTGCCGCGAGCGCGCCGTCGTGACGGACCTGTCGCCGCTCCGGAAATTCGAGGTCACCGGCCCCGACGCCGAAGTGCTGATGCAATATGCGCTGACGCGCGACGTGCGAAAGCTGGCAATCGGGCAGGTGGTCTATTCCGCCATGTGCTACGAGCACGGCGGCATCCTCGACGACGGCACTTTGTTCCGTCTCGGCGCCAACAATTTCCGCTGGATCGGCGGCGACGATTACGGCGGCATCTGGCTCCGCGAGCTGGCCGAAAAGCTCGGCCTGCAGGCCTGGGTGCGCTCCTCGTCGGACCAGCTTCACAACATCGCCGTGCAGGGCCCGAAGAGCCGCGACATCCTCAAAGAGGTGATCTGGACGCCGCCGGCGCAGCCGCAGCTCGCCGAGCTCGGCTGGTTCCGCTTCGCCATCGGCCGCATCGGCGCCTTCGACGGGCCGCCGATCGTCGTTTCGCGCACCGGCTATACCGGCGAGCTCGGCTACGAGATTTTTTGCCACCCGAAGGACGCGCCCAAAATCTTCGATGCGGTGTGGGAGGCCGGCAGGCCGCACGGCCTTGCGCCGCTCGGCCTGCAGGCGCTCGACATGCTCAGAATCGAGGCGGGGCTGGTTTTTGCCAATTACGAGTTCTCCGACCAGACCGATCCCTTCGAGGCCGGCATCGGCTTCACCGTGCCGCTCAAGTCGAAGACCGACGATTTCGTCGGCCGCGACGCGCTGGTCCGCCGCCAGGCCAACCCGCAGCGCCGGCTGGTCGGCCTGGAGATCGACTTCGAACGAGGCCGTCGGCCACGGCGATTGCGTGCATATCGGCCGTGCCCAGATCGGCGTGGTGACCAGCGGCACGCGCTCGCCCATCCTGAAGAAGAACATCGCGCTCGCCCGCCTCGACGTCAGCGCCGCCGCGCTCGGCTCGGAGGTGGAGGTCGGCAAGCTCGACGGCCATCAGAAGCGCCTGCCCGCCCGCGTCGTGCGCTTCCCGCATTACGATCCGGAGAAGCTCCGGGTCAGGAGCTAGTACTTGCCAGCGCAAATGGATGCGAAAGCGGCGTCCGCGACCGGTTCCTCACCCGCGCAGCGGGGGAGGGGGACCGCCGAAGGCGGTGGAGGGGGCGAAGGCCGGCCGCGGCGCTCGTGCTCGCCCCCTCCACCATGCTTCGCATGGTCCCCCTCCCCCGTCGTCCGCGACGGGGGAGGAACCGGCGCCGGAGGGGCTTGGCGGCGTGGGCACGCCCGGCAAAGCAAGGACGACGGATGACCAGGACCGCGACCTGCCAGTGCGGGGCCCTCCGCGCCGTCGTCGAGGGCGAGCCCGACCTCGTCGGACTCTGCCACTGCCGCGCCTGCCAGCGGCGCACCGGCGCGCCCGTCTCCGTCAACGCCTATTTCCGCCGGGAAGCGGTTCGCCTGGAGGGCGAATACCGGACCTACACCCGCGCGGCTTCGGAGGGGCGCACGCTGACAAACCGTTTCTGTCCGCAATGCGGCACGACAATCTGCTGGACCATGGATCTTCGGCCCGCGCATTACGGCATCGCTGTCGGCGCCTTCGCAGATCCTGAATTCCCCGCCCCGACCTATTCGGTCTGGGAGGAGGCGAAGCACTCCTGGGTCACGCTGCCGGGCGCCATCGAACGGTTCCAGCAAGCCCGCGTCGGGCCGCCCGGGCCTGCCCGCAAATAAAGGCGGGATCCGCGTAGACCAATTTTCCTCGCTCGGGGCCGGAGGCGAACCAATCCGCGGCCCCCGGTCCAGAATTGGTGTTGCTCCCCGATGCTCATCCGACTTAGATTTCCCTAAGGGAGCCTGTCCGGAAGCGCTTGCAGCGCCACGGGATGGCGAAGCCGCGCAAGGGAGGACAGGATGCCGATTGAGATCCGATCCAGGCTGAACCGCCGCAAATTCCTCACCGGCGTCGCCGGCGCGGCGCTGATCGCCAACACGTCGATGCCGCGTGTCGCCTTCGCGCAGGACAAGGTCGTCAAGATCGGCTTCCTGGCGCCGCTCACCGGACCGGTGGCTGCCTGGGGCAAGCCGGGTCTCGACGGCTGCCTGATCTGGGGCGATTGGGTCAACGCTGCCGGCGGGGTCGACATCGGCGGCGAGGCGCACAAGATCGAGTTCGTCGCCTACGACGACGAATATGACGCCGGCAAGGCCCGCACCGGCGCGACAAAACTGATCCAGGAAGACGGCGTGAAATTCATCATGATGCTCGGCGGCGATCCCTGGCCGGGCGTGGAGCAGGTCGCCGAGCGCGCCGGCATGCTGGTCTCGACGCTGCTGCCGAGCGACCTCACGCCGGAGACCAAGATGCTGGTAGCGCCCTGCGAGGTGCACCCGATCTACAATGTCACCGGCGTGGAATGGCTGGCGGAAAACCGCCCGGAGCTGAAGACGGCGGTCATCTGCGCGCAGGACGACGCGCTCGGCAAACCGTCGGTCGCCACCTATCTCGCCGCATTCGAGGCGGCCGGCATCGATGTGCTTGGCGATCCGCTATTCTTCGACCCGGCGACCACCGACTTCGCGCCGGTCATGACGCAGCTTCTGTCCAACAACCCGGACATCCTCTGCCTGGATACCTGCTATGCCGATTACGTGCAGCCGCTCTGCGAGCAGGCCTTCCAGCAGGGTTTCAAGGGCCAGATCATCTCCTGCACCGTCGACTACTATCAGCGCATCGTCGAGCGCACCTCCAAGGAATTCATGGAAGGCGTCGTCTTCCAGTTCCCCGATTTCGACGACCCAAAACTCAACGACCCCACCATCAATTTCCCCAGGCCGAACGAATTCTACGCCGAATACGTGAAGCGTTACGGCGCCAACGAATGGTCGGCGGTCTCGTGGGAATATGCCTCGATCATGGAGCTGTGGGCGGAAGCCGCGACGCGCGCCGGCAGCGCCGAGCCGGAAGCGGTGCTCGCCGCCATGAAAGAGGGCGGCACCGGCAAGCACATCTTTGGCGACGCCAAGTGGTGGGGGACCGAGCTCTTCGGCATCGACAACGCGCTGGTCGGCAACTGGCCCGTCGTCGTCATCCGCGACGGCAAGGCGACGATCGTCGAGTACCGCTCCATCCCCGCCTGGTGGGACAAGCACAAGGATCTTCTGGTCAAGCACATGACGGCGCTCGGCCAGATGTGGGATCAGCGGACGTAGCGCACTGCTCGCGGGCAGGGCTGCGTATGCGGGTTTGCACCTCCTCTCCCCCGTGGGGAGAGGTCGAGTCCGCGCGCAGCGCGGAGCCGGGTGAGGGTTCTGGCGCCGAGCTTGATGATCTTGTCCCTCACCCGGTGGCTACGCCACTCGGCCTCTCCCCGGAGGGGAGAGGAGGGCGTCACGGTCAAGCCGATTTTCTTCTTGTCCCGTTTAGGGGCCGGGCAGCTCCAACCCTGCGTCCCACATGTCCGCCCTGCTGATCCAGACCGGCTTCAATGCCGCCTACGCCGCCAGCTACATGGCGCTGATCGCCGTCGGGCTGGTGCTGATTTTTGGCGTCATGGGCGTCATCAATTTCGCCCATGGCGAGCTCTACATGATGGGCGCCTATGCAATCGTCTATCTCTATGCGGGGCAGCAGCTGCCGTTCCTCGTCGCGGTCGCGGCCGGGCTTGTCTTCGTCGGCTGCCTCGGGCTCGTCATGGAATGGGCGCTGTTCCGGCCGCTCCGCGAAAATCCCCTTGGCGGGCTAATCGCCTCGATCGGCTTCCTGCTCATCCTGCAAAGCCTCGCGGTCCTCGGCTTCGGGCTGCGCATGCAGAACGTGCCGCCGGTCACCAAGGAGCGGCTCATCCTCGGCGGCGCGGTCATCACCTACGAACGGCTGCTGGTGATCGCCGTGACCATCGCGCTCCTGGCGCTCCTATGGCTGTTCCTGCGAAAAACCCGGTTCGGCTGGGCGCTTCGCGCCGTCGCGCAGGACCGCGAGGCCGCCGCCTTGCAGGGCATCTCCATCAACCAGACGGCCCGCTACGCCATGTTCATCGGCGCCGGGCTCGCCGGAGTCGCCGGCGCGCTCACCGCGCCGCTTGTGGCACCCACCCCCTATATGGGCCACGCGGTCATCGTCACTGCCTTCATCATCATCATCGTCGGCGGCATCGGCAGCCTGGAGGGGGCGATCCTCGCGGCCATCGTCTATGCGCTCGTTGATACCGTGGTGACGACGGTCTTCGACGGCGTCGTCGCCAGCATCGTCGGCCTGCTGCTGATGCTCGTCGTCCTCATCGTCCGGCCGACAGGCCTGTTCGGGGCGAAGGAACGTGCCTGAGCGGCGCGGCTTCGGCCGCGGCACGCGCATCGCCGCCGCGCTCCTCGCCGCCACCTGCCTCATCGTTCTGCCGCACCTCCTCTCCTTCTCGCAGCAGGAACTGCTCGTCTTCCTGGTGATCAACGTCCTGCTGGTGGTGAGCTACCGTCTGCTGACGCTGACCGGCGAGTGGTCGCTTGCCCACGTCGTGCTGATGGGCGTCGGCGGCTATGCCAGCGCGCTTTACGCCAAGAACTTCGGCGTGCCGGTGCCGCTTGCTATTCCGCTCGGCGCGGTGACGTCCGGCTTCATCGCCTGCGTGCTGAGCTTTCCGCTCTTCCGCATGAAGGGCTTTTACTTCCTCATCGGCTCGTTCGCCGCCGGCGAGGTGATCCGCCTCATCTGGAAGCGCTTCAGCGATCCTTTTGGCGGCGCTACGGGGATCAAGCGCATTCCCGGCATCCCCGAGCTGGACCTCGGCTTCCTCCGGATCGATTTCTACCTGCCCACCAACTACTACTATCTCGTCCTGGCAGTCGCCGCCGTCTCCATCCTTATTCTGCAGCTGATCGAGCGCTCGCGCCTGGGCCTGATCTTCAACGCCATCCACTGGCAGGACCGCCTGGCCCAGTCGGTCGGCATCGACACTTTTCGCTACCGCATGCTGGCCTTCGTCGTCGCGTCGTTCTTCGCCGGCCTCGGCGGCGCGTTCTACGCCCATTATCTGTCGACGGTGAATCCCAACCAGTTCGACGTCGACCAGATGGTCTATGTCGTGATCTGGACCATCGTCGGCGGCACCACGCGCCTCTACGGTCCGATCCTCGGCGTCGTCGCCCTGACGATCGTCGACGAAATCGTGCTGCGGGCCATCGGGATGGACCAGATCCGGCCGCTCCTCTACGGCTCCATCCTGATCGCCGCGATCCTGTTCCTGCCCAAGGGCCTGGAGAGCCTCGTCATCCGCGCCGGCGAGCGGCTGGTGAAATCGAAGAAACAGGCGTCATCCTCGGGGGAGCGAAGCGACACCCGAGGACCCAGCGATCACAAGGTGCCAACCCTGCATCTGCGGAGCCGTGGGTGACCGCGCCGGATTCCACGGCGCTCGCTCCGCTCAGTCGAGAATGAGGTGGAGTGCGGCAGAAACTCACGAATTCGTGAATAGGAATATGTTCACATGAATGGGATTGCTGTGCTATATCCCTCCTGCCGCTCTTCACCGGAGGGTCTGTGGTGCACCGGAGCTCCATGGGAAGGGCGGGCGGCCCCCGCGGCTGAGCCGGTTTTCCGGACCGGCGCTTCCCCGGGAGGTCCCGAGAGCTTCGCCCGACCGGCACTACGACCGGTCTGTCGCGGTGTGCGGCTTTAAACCCGGAGGATCGCTTCGGCTTGATCCAACGATGGGGGAAGCGCGAAGGAATGGGGCCTGATAAGCCGCGCGGACTCCCCACCGTTTAGCAAGCGCTTTTTTGACTTGCCGCTGCGGTGGCGAACAGGGTGCGGCTGGCGAGCATGGCGCAGGCAACGGCGAGCAGACGGTCGGCGACGGAGCGAAGCGCGCGGGCATGCGAATGGCCGCGTTGGCGCAGGGCGGCGTATTTGGCGCGGCTTCGCGGGTCGTGCTGGATGGCGGTGCGCGCCCAATGATGGACGGCGTCGCTGAGGCGGCGATGACAAGCCCGGCGGCGCAGGACGATGCGGCGCTTGCCCGACTGCTTGGTCACCGGGGCGACGCCGGACAAGCAGCGCAGCGCCTGATAGTCTCGCTCGCGCAGGGCCTCGCCGGCCTCTGCGAGCAGCGTGGCGCAGACGATCCTTCCGATGCCTGGCAGGGATCTCAGGATGGTCACGTCACGCTGCTCTTGCGGCTGCCCCGGCGCGTCCTCCTCGGGCGCAGCGAGGCTGGCGAGCAGGCGATCGAGCTCGCCGTGCGCCTCTTTGATCTGGCGGCTGACGAGGCGCAGGCGGGGAATGAGCGTGCGGATGTGGGCGGTTGCCGCCTCGGTGGCGCCGGCGGCGACCTGGATGGACGGCCGGCGGAGCTGCTTCAAGGCCTCGGCCGCATCGAAGCGGCGGATGCGATGCCGCTTGAGGAGCTTGGCGAGACTGGCTTGGCGGAGGCGGCGGGCCTTATCGGGCGTCGGCGCGCTCTCCCACAGTTGCAGGAACCATTCGGCGGCGAGATCATCGGCGAGCTCCAGCATGGCCGGGAAGTAGCGCCAGAGCTGGTCTCGCATGCGGTTGGCGAGACGGACCTGCTCGACGGTCAGTTCGTCGGCGATCCGCGACCATTCGCGCAGCTCGATGACCAGCGGATCGGCCGGCCGCAACGGACGCAGGCGCGGCCGGTCGGTCCTCAGCGCATCGGCCAGCACCTCGGCGTCGCGGCTGTCGTCCTTGGCGCCGGCCAGCGTGAAGCGGTCGCGGAAGCGGTCGAGCTGCTTGGGATTGACCGCGTAGACGGTGAAGCCGCGCTCCATGAGCGCCTCAACGACCGGCCCGTGCGGCACCTCGATGGCGACATGCACCGCTTGCGGCGCGGCGCCGCTCGCGGCGATCAGCCAGGCGCCCATCTCAGCCAGGCCCTCGCCGCCATGAGCGAAGCTGCGCACGCGCTTGCCGCGCCCCTGCGCATCCGACAGACAAACGACATGCGCCTGCGACGCCCAATCGACGCCGGCATACCAGATCGGCTGTTCTTCCATGCTCCTCTCCCTGTTCTCGCAACGAGCCCGCCGCGACGTCGGCCGATCCCTGGACTGGCGCTCAAGGGCGCGGTCTCCCCACTGGGCCTGCAATCGCAGCCGCCAGCCGGGGCACATGTCCGCGCGTGGTGCTCGCCGCTTTGACAGCGGCGGCGCTGGGGCGCTTCGGTCGCTCCCGGCCGGCCGGCCCCGGTCCTCCTGTCTGAGCCGATTCGCCGGACCCGCGAAGCCGCCCGCCCGCTACGGCGCCACGGAGGGCGCGCGTGCGGCCGGCTTCGCTTTCGCCGAGCCAAGCTTTGCAGGATCACCGGCCATCACCGGTACAGGGGCGCTTGGGAGCGCCGTCTTTGTTTTGTTTTCGCGAGGTGTTCTTTAAGCGCCCCGCCACCCCTCCTCACAGCGAGGAGGACCAGAGTTTTTCATAGCCTCGGGCCGGTCAGGCCGCGGGACGATTTGGCGCGCCAAAAGAACCCTCTCCCACGCGAAGTCGGGTGTTCCCGACTTCGCCATCAAGAGTGCCGAAGCGGGGAACACGCCGCTTCGGTCGGGAGAGGGTGCCCGCGGAGCGGGCGGGTGAGGGCGTAGGGCGCGGGTGATTAGCTTGCCGAACCACGGCGTTGGCGAGTGCGCCGATGGCCACCGCCGCACGCCCTCATCCGGTCGCTTCGCGACCACCTTCTCCCCACGGGAGAAGGGGACTCAATCGCCGGCGCCGCCGGCCGGATTCTCGGGAGGGGCGCCACAGGGCAGCAGCGATCGTGGTTCACACCCGCTCACAGGCCAGCAGCAGCGCCGCCGCCATGAGCTTCCGCGTGTCGTTGAGCATGGCGGGCCGCTCGCGCCGCCAGCGGCCGAGCCGTTGGCCGGCCGCTTCGGCGGAAACGAGCCGGAGCGGCCCCGACCCTTCGATCTGCCCGCGCGCCTCCGCCACCAGCTCGGCCCATTTCACCCGCCAGCGCTCCTCGTAGGTGCCACGGTGCCGCTGCTCCATGCGCATGTGGAACATCGACGAGCGCGCCACCCGCGGCGCCGTCATCCCTGCCACCCACGAGTTGCAGCGTTCCCACACCTTGGCCGCGTCGGCGAGGGTGCGGCCGCTCGCCTTCTCCTCTCCCGCCGCGATCAGCGCGGCGCCGTGGTTGAACAGGCTCGTCCCCAGCCGTGGATCATCTTCCGCGAAGCTCTCGTGCGCGATACGCACGCAGTGCGCCAGGTGCTCGCGCGCATCCTCCAGGCGGCCTGCCGCGAGATGCTCCAGGGCGGCCTCGCAAAGATTCTCCCATTCCAGGTCCTCCGCCCTCCACCCGGCGGCGAGGAGCTCCTCAAAACTCCAGCTGTCAGGCACCGAGATAGGCCCGCCGCACATGCGCGTTGTCGTGCAGATCGGCCGCCTTGCCGTGCAAGGCCACGCTGCCCGTCTCGAAGACATAGGCGTAGTTGGCCACCCTGAGCGCCAGCTCGGCGTTCTGCTCCACCAGCACCACCGGCACGCCCGCCGCGGCGATCCGCACGATGATCCGCCCGATCTCCTGCACCATCAGCGGCGCCAACCCCATGGAGGGCTCGTCGAGCAGCAGCAGCTTCGGGCGGGACATCAGCGCACGGCCGATGGCGAGCATCTGCTGCTCGCCGCCCGACAGCGTTCGCGCCCACTGCCGGCGGCGCTCCTGCAGCCGCGGGAAATGCCCGAACACGTCGGCGAGGTCGGATTCGACCGCCGCCTTGTCGCGGCGCAGGAACGCCCCCGTCCGCAAATTCTCCTCCACCGTGAGGCCCGGGAAGACGCGCCGGCCTTCCGGCACATGCGCGATGCCGCGCGCCACGATCTTCTCCGGAGGAAACGTGTCGATGCGCTCGCCGGCAAAACGGATCACGCCGCCCGACGGTCTGGTCAGGCCGGAGATCGTCCTGAGGATCGTGCTCTTGCCCGCGCCGTTGGCGCCGATGATCGTGACGATTCCGCCTTCCGGCACGGCGACGCTCACGCCCTTCAGCGCCGCGACCTTGTGGTAATAGACGGAGAGCGCGTCGACCTCAAGCAGCATCGGCGCGGCCCAGATAGGCTTCGATCACCGCCGGGTCGCGCCGCACCTCCTCCGGGCTGCCCTCCGCCAGCGCCCGGCCGAAGTTCATGACGGTGATGACGTCGCACAGGCCCATCACTGCCTTCATGTCGTGCTCCACCAGCATGATGGTGATGCCGCGCGCGTCGCGGAGCTGGCGGACATGGCCCATCATGCGCTCCGTTTCCTCCGAGTTCATGCCGGTGAACGGCTCGTCGAGGAGGAGGAGCTTCGGGTCGGCGGCGAGCGCCACGGCCATGCCGAGCGCGCGCTGGTGTCCGTGCGGGAGGTTGGCTGTCGCCTCCTGCGCCAGCCCGGCGAGGTCGAAGAATTCCAGCACCTCCCAGGCCTTCCGGTCGGCCGCGCTCTCGATGTGCCGATCGGTGCCGAGAACGCGGCTCAACAACCCCGCCTGGGCGGCGCGATGGCAGCCGACCCGTACATTGTCGAGCACGCTGAGCTCCTGGAACAAGGTGGTGCCCTGGAAGGTGCGGATGAGACCGGCCGCGGCGAGCGTGCTGGTCCGCCAGCCCGCGACGTCGCGGCCGGCATAGAGGATACGGCCGCTGGTTGGCGTGTAGAAGCCGCTGATGAGGTTGAAGGTCGTAGTCTTGCCAGCGCCGTTCGGGCCGATCAGACCGTGGATCGTGTCGCGGGCCACCTTGAAGCTCAGGTCGTCGACGGCTTTCAGTCCGCCGAACCGGCGCGTTAGGTTGCGCACGTCCAGAAGAGGCGCCTCAGATCCCTCGCCGGCCATGCACCCTCGCCACGCCTTGGAAAGCTTAGGGAGACACGTGAAGGCGGGTCAAGTCCCATCCCCGGCCGCTGCCGGCCGCCCGCGCGCTAAAGGCTTGCGAGATATCCGACCCCGGCGAAGACAAGCAATATCCCGGCGAGCTGCAACGGCGTGATCCGCTCCTTCAGGATGACCCGGGCGAGCAGCACGGTGACCGCGCCGAATGCCGAGGAGGTCACCGTGGCGACCGTCGGGTCGGGCAGGTGGCCGGCGGCAAACGTCGTAACCAGCGCCAGCACGTCGAGGCCCCCCATGGCGCCGAGGACCGGCAGCCAGCGGCCCGGCACGTCCCAGCGCACCCGCGGAGCCAGATACAGAAGCGCCACCGCCGCCAGCCCGAAGATCCGGGCGAGCCACACGCTTTGCGCATCGCCGAAGACCGGAGCCGCCGCCTGCCCGCTGGCGAGCGCGACGGCAAAGCCGAGGCTGGCCAGCAGGGAGAAGAACACGATCGGCGCGAGCTTGCCTCGGACGTGTCCGTCGGAATCCGGCTCCTCGGCGCTGCTCGCCGCCACCACGATGACGCCGAGCATCACGGCGCCCATGGCGGCCCATTCCATGAGACCGGGCCGGACGCCGGCGATAAGGGCGAAGAGCACCGCCACCGCGGGATAGGACGCGGCGATGGGGCAAACGATCGAGATCGGCCCGAGCGTCAGCGCGGTGAAGAGCGACAATGTGGCGCCGGCGACGCCGACGCCGCTCAGGGCGACGAGCCACAGCGACGGCCAGACGATCTCGATGTCGGCGCCGCTGACGAGGAGCCAAAAACTTAGTGCGACGAAACCGAAGAATGTCACGCCGAAGACCGTATTGACCGGCCCGGCGCTTCGGCTGGCGAAGCGCGCCGCGAAATCGTGGGTGCCCCAGGCCAGCGCCGCGATGGAGCCGAGCAGGGCCGAGTTCATCAGCGCTGCGGCGTCCCTTAGCGGCTGTTCGCCCGCAGAAGGTCGTCGCGGGCCTTGTCGAGGTGCTGGGTGATCAGCGTCTGCGCCTGCTGGGAGTCGCGCTGGTCGAGCGCCTGATAGATGGCGCGGTGCTGCGCGTTGTAGTCGCTGATGACCTCGGGCGTCAGGATCTGCTCCTTCATGGCATCCCACTGCGCATGCAGGCGCACCTTGTTGATCTCCGCGTAGACGAGCATCAGCAAAGGGTTGCGAGAGGCGCGGGCGATCAGGAAATGGAAGTCCGCGTCGAGTCGGGAAAAGGCGTCCTTGTCGTCTACGGCTGCCTCGGCGCGCGCCAGCACCGCCCTCATGTCGTCGAGGTCGCGACGGGTGGCGTTCAGCACCGCCAGGCGCACCGTATAGGGCTCCACCGCGCAGCGCGCCTCGATCAGCTGCAGCGGGCTGGTGAGGTCGGCGACGTCGGCGGCAGGCTGCGCGACCTGGCCCGTGGCGATGACGAAGGTGCCGCTGCCGAGGCGGCGCGAAACCAATCCGGCCCTCTCCAGCTGGTCGAGCGCGCGCCGCACCGTGCTCCGCGCCGCCCGGAACGTCGCCGCCAGCTGGCGCTCGGGCGGCAGCTGGTCGCCTTCCCCGTAGGCGCCGGTCTCGATGGCGCGCCGCAGATGCGCCGAGATCGCGCCGACGCCCCGGCCCGCCTTCGCGAGCTCCACGACTTCTGCCTCGGCCAGCGACTTGGCGGTGCGGTCGATCAAGATGGCCAACCCTTTCCTGTTCAAATTGGACCTCATGTGAGGTCCGCATGGGAGAAATTGGTTTGCAATCGGTCCGTGACTATGCCCTCATAACGGCGCGAGAGCGACAGGTTTGTGGGCCGTCGAAACAGCCCTCCCGGCCTGGAATGGGGCGGGCGCAGCGATACGCGAAGGTGATCGTTCATGGCAATGCCGCAGGGGGTGAAATACGCCGTCATCGGCGCCGGCATCCACGGCCTCAGCACCGCCTATCACCTCGCCCGCAGGCTGCGGGCGACGGGTCGCGGCTCCGGACAAGACATCCTCGTCCTCGACAAGACCTCGATTGCCGCCGGCGCTTCCGGCATTGCCTGCGGGGTCGTGCGCAACAACTACTTCCAACCGGCGATGCGCGAGCTGATGGCGCATTCCGTCGAGGTCTGGGAAAGCGACGTCGACGCGTATTCCTACCATCCTGTCGGCTACATGCAGATCAGCCCGGAATGCATGCGCGAGGACGTCGCCTCGATTTTCGAGCAGCAGCAGGCGATCGGCTACGAATCCGTGTTCATCGAAGGCGCCGACGCCTCGATGAAATACATGAAAGGCATGTTCGACGACTGGCAGGCCAAGGGCATCACCTCCGTCCTGCATGAGAAGAAGGGCGGCTACGCCAACAACAAGGCCAGCATGAACGGCCTCGCGGCCAAGGCGGAGAACGAGGGCGTGCGCATCGTCGCCGGCGTCGAGGTGCTCGGCTTCGAGTTCGGTTCCAACAGCAACGCCGTCACGGCGCTCCTGACCAGCCACGGCCGCATCGCCTGCGAGAATGTGATCGTCGGCGTCGGCCCGTGGGTGAACCGCATCTGGAACATGCTGGAGCTGCCGAAGGCGATCACGGTCAAAGGGCGCGACGGCCGGCTGCACAGCGACGTGCCGATGTGGAAATACTGGTGCCTGGAGGAGGGGACGCTCGGCGTCGACCCCAACATGCACAAGACCAACGACGGCAAATTCCCGCCGGTCATCCATGTCGACACCGACGCGCCGCTCTATTCCGATCTCGACGGTGCGCTGATCACCGACAAGCTTTGGGGCATCTATTACAAGCCCGACTTCAATTTCGGCGGCATCCAGGGCGGCGCCTCGCCCTACAAGGTCGAGCAGGATCCCGACGACGTGGCCGTCGATCCCTACGGCCCAGACTCGCCGGACTTCATCGTCGGCGAGAACTTCGTCAACATGTGGTGCTCTGCCCTGGCGCACTGTCAAAAACGCTTCGAGGGCAAGATCGGCATCTACAAGAAGGAAGAGAGATCGGGCGGGCTCGGCTGCTTCACGCCGGACAATTTTCCCGTCTTCGACACTTTTCGCGACAACGTCTACGTCATCGCCGACTCCAACCACGGCTACAAGATGCTGGGCGTCGGCAAGCTCGTCGCGCAGGAGCTGATGGGCGAGAAGAGCGCGCTCCTTGAGCCGTTCCGCTTCGGCCGCTTCGAGAAAGGCGAGCTCCACCCGACCTCGCACAGCCCGTTCCCGTGGAGCTGATGCTCAATAATTGGGGCGCTGCCTTTCCTCTCCCCCGTGGGGAGAGGCCGAGTCCGCGCGGAGCGCGGAGCCGGGTGAGGGTTCTGGCGCCCTGCTCTACGATCTTGGCCCTCACCCGGTGGCTACGCCACTCGGCCTCTCCCCGGAGGGGAGAGGAGGGAGCTACGGGCAGAAATTGTGAGTAGGTGAGGGGCGGTTCGTTCATGGCAATGGATATCGAGGCGTTCGTCGAAGATCCGGGCAGGCAGGAGCTCGTCGGCCAGGTTCGCGCCAAGATCGACGAGCTCGGCATCGACTACCTCTATCTGCAGTTCGTCTCCGTGACCGGCCGCATCATGGGCAAGGGCATTCCGGCCGACCACTGGGAATCCGTCGCCGAAAAGGGCTTCCAGCTCGTCTACGGCGCGACGATGAACCTCTTCCTCAACCGCCGCGGCGAATATCTGGGCTACGGGCCGGAGGCGGCCGAGCTCGTCGGCATCCCCGAGCCGGAAACTTTTATGCAGCTCCCCTGGGACAAGCGGGTGGCGCGCATGTGGTGCACCTTGTTCCGCAACCGCGAGGAGCGCCAGGATCCCGGCGCCTTCCTGACCGCCGATGCGCGCGGCAATCTCCGCCGCATCCACGAAAAGTTCAAGAAGGACCACGGCCTGGAGCTCCGCCACGGCACCGAGCCCGAGATGATGTGGCTGAAGAAGGACTCTGCGGGGAAGCCGGCCGGCGGTTATTCCAACCCCTATTGCTATCACATCGATCAGTTCGAGAGCCTCAGGCCCGTCTACCTCCGCGTCATCGACTATTGCCGCAAGATGGGTCTCGACATGATCCAGGGCGACCACGAGGATTCGCCCGGCCAGCTGGAGCTGAATTTCACCTTCGACGATGCGCTGAAGACCGCCGATCGCCTCTCCACCTACCGGCAGATCTGCGCCCAGGTGGCGCGCGAGTTCGACATCATCGCCTGCTTCATGTGCAAGCCCTTCATGGGCGTCTCGGCGAACGGCTGCCACCACAACATCTCGCTGTGGAAGGGCGGCAAGGACGAGACCAAGCCCCTCGGCAACGACGGCAAGAAGCTCCCCGGCATGGAGCACAATTACGTCTACCGCCGCGGCGGCGAGAACACCTTCATGCCCGACACCGACGACGTGCAGCTGCCCGGAAAGATCGGCCTGAAGGCAATCGGCGGCATCGTCAAGCATCTCGGGGGACTGACCGCTATCGGCTGCTCGACGGTCAACTCCTACCGCCGCCTTTGGGATACCGGTTTCTGGGCGCCGGTCTTCTCCGACTGGGGTTTTCAGAACCGCACGACGGGCCTCCGCGTCTCCGCCCCCGGCCGCTTCGAATACCGCGCCGTCGACGCCATGGTGAACCCGCACCTGATGGCCGCCGCGCTGCTGAAGGCCATGGACGACGGCCTGAAGAACAACCTCGATCCCGGTCCGCCCGAGGAGCGCAACATCTACCAGGCCATGGAAGCCGGCAAGCAGGTCAAAAAGCTGCCGATGACCCTCGGCGACGCGCTGGAGGCGCTGAAGAACGACGAGGTCATCCGCTCGGCGCTGCCCGGCGAGATGTACCGTCTCTACGACGAGTACAAGCGCGACGAATGGGAACGCTTCCTCCACACGTCGACGGAGTGGGATTTGAAGATGTACCTGGATTGTCTGCCATGAGCTTCGTAGCCCGCATGGAGCGAAGCGCAATGCGGGGCGGCCCCGAATTTCCCGGATTTCGCTCCGCTTCATCCGGGCTACGAACATCGCCCGAAGGAGCTCGAAAATGTGCGGAATAGCCGGGCTGATCCATCGCGACGGCGCCGCGAATGTCGGCGGCGAGATGACGGCTATGCTGCGCAGTCTGCGGCATCGCGGCCCCGATTCCACCGGCTTCGCCATCTACGGCGTCTCGACCGCCGACGAATATGTCATGCGGCTGAAGCTCGCCGAGCAGGAAGACCTGAAGAAAGACCACCGCATCCGGGAAAAAATCAAGGCGCGGAAGGAGCAGGTCGAGGCCCGCCTCACGGAGCTCGGCGCCAAGACCCTCGAGGCGGTAGAGGCGACGGAATACGCCTTCCGCTATCGCCTGCGCTATCCCGGCGATACGCGCGAGCTGGCCGAGGCGATCGAGCAGATCGAGGGCGCCGAAGTCCTGTCCTTCGGCTCGGCGCTGGAGCTGATCAAGGATCTCGGCGACGCCGCCCAGGTTGCCGGCCAATACGACCTCACCGGCTTCCGCGGCACCCACGGCATCGGCCACACCCGCATGGCGACGGAATCCGACGTCGACATCCGCTCCGCGCATCCCTACTGGGCCTATCCCTACAACGACATCGCCGTGGTCCATAACGGCCAGATCACCAATTACTGGATCATGCGGCGCGAACTGGAGCGCCGCGGCCAGCGCTTCATGTCGAATTGCGATTCCGAGCTCCTGGCCGTCTACACTGCAAGCAATCTGGAGCAGGGCGCCACGCTGGAGGATTCGCTGAAGGCGTCGATCCGCGAGATCGACGGCGTCTTCACCTACCTCGTCGCCACCGACCGCGAGCTCGGCATGGCGAAGGACACCATGGCGGCGAAGCCGATGGTGCTGTTCGAGAGCGACGACCTCGTTGCGCTCGCCTCCGAGGAGGTGGCGATCCGCGCCATCGTGCCGCGCGAGATCGACACGTCCGATCCCTACGATGAAGAGGTGCGCGTATGGCAGAGGTGAGGGGCGCGCGCAGCGCGGAGGAACAGACGCGCATCTCCCATGAGATGGGGATGCACACCGAGCAGCTCCGCGGCCGCTCGCAGCGCAAATTCTTCGATATCGACCTGACGGAGCAGCAAAGCGGATTCGCGCTGCCCAATGCCTTCGAAGTCGACTACAACAAGCGCATTGAGATCGACACCGCCGACATGCCGGCTCGGGCGGTGAACACCCGTATTCGCGAGCTGATGCAGGACGGCTACGGCACCATCGTGCTGAAGAATCCCGGCGCAAAGCATTCCATCGCCGTCGGCATTCTCAACCGCTTGAACCTGATCATCGACGGCTCGCTCGGCTATTTCGGCTGCGGGCTCATCGACGGGCCGAATGTGCGCATCGCTGGCCGGGTCGGCTGGTCGTGCGCGGAAAACATGATGAGCGGCACCATCCTGATCGAGAAGAACGCGGGATCGCAGTTCGGCGCGGCGATCCGCGGCGGCGACCTCGTCTGCAGGGGCAATGTCGGCTCGCGCACCGGCATCGACATGAAGGGCGGCACCATCGTGGTCGGCGGCGACACCGGCGCCTTCACCGGCTTCATGATGCAGCGCGGCCGCATGGTGATCTGCGGCAATGCCGGCAAGAATCTTGGCGATTCCATGTACGACGGCACGATCTACATCGGCGGCGAGCCGGCGAGCCTCGGCGTCGACGCGGTGTGGGGCGAGATGACCGACCTCGACCGCGCCTGGCTGGAGCGCAAGCTTCGTATGTACGACCTCCTGCCGGCAGGCGGAGTCGGGCACTTCCGCAAGATTGTCGCGGGAAAACAGCTGTGGAACTACGACAATCTGGAGCCGACCGAGAAGAAGCTGGTGCTGTGACGAAGGTGAGGAGAACCATGGGCGCGCCGCTCACCCTCTCCCGTGGGAGAGGGCGTCGCCGAAGGCGACGGGTGAGGGCGTGCGGCACACGCGATTTGCTGCCGCCCCGCCGCAGCGCCGCAAGTTCCAGCTCCAATCTCCGCTGCCGCATCCCCTCACCCGGCTGCTCCGCAGCCACCCTCTCCCTCTGGGAGAGGGCTGTCCCGCCCCGCGGGATGCCTACTCACAAGCGAGATCGTGATGAGTAATCCCGACGGCAACAACGGCGCCAACGGCGGCGGTAACGGCAGGCGCGCGCCGGCGGAGAGCCGCAAATACATCCTCGGCCACAGCCAGATCTTTACGCCCGAGGTGATGAACGACATCCACGTAAAATCGGAGCTCGGCCGCTATCGCATGCGCGGCTTCTCGCTGTTCAAGAAGATCCCGCACTGGGACGATTTGACCTTCCTGCCCGGCACGCTGACCCGCTTCGTCATCGAGGGCTATCGCGAGAAGTGCGAGACGAGGACGGTGATCGGCCCGCGTGCAAAACGGCCGTTCGAGCTGGACATCCCCGTCTACGTCACCGGCATGAGCTTCGGCGCGCTCTCCTACGAAGCAAAAATCGCGCTCGCCCGCGGCGCTACCATGGCGGGCTCGGCGACCTGCTCGGGCGAGGGCGGCATGATCCCCGACGAGCGCCGCTATTCGACAAAATGGTTCTACCAGTGCATCCAGTCGCGCTACGGCTTCAATCCGCATCATCTCCGCCTCGCCGACGCCTGCGAGTTCTTCATCGGCCAGGGCTGCAAGGTCGGCCTCGGCGGCCATCTGATGGGCCAGAAGGTGACCGACCAGGTCGCCGAGATGCGCTCGCTGCCGGCCGGCATCGACCAGCGCTCGCCGGCCCGCCACCCCGACTGGCTCGGCCCTGACGACCTCGCGCTGAAGATCGAGGAGGTGCGCGAGGCCACCAACTGGGAGATCCCCATCCAGCTGAAGCTCGGCGCCGCGCGCGTCTATGACGACGTGCGCATGGCGGTGAAGTGCGGCCCGGACTCCATCTATATCGACGGCATGGAGGGCGGCACCGGCGCCGGGCCCCATGTCGCCACCGAGGACACCGGCATTCCCGGCATCGCGGCGATCCGGCAGGCGCGGCGCGCCATCGACGAGCTCGGCAAGCGCGGCGAGATCACCCTGGTCTATGCCGGCGGGATCAGGAACGGCGGCGACGTCGCCAAGGCCTTGGCGCTCGGCGCCGACGCCGTCGCGATCGGCCATTCCGTGCTGATGGCGCTGAACTGCAACAAGCATATCGACGGCGTCACCGATTTCGAGAACGAGATCGGCGTGCCGGCCGGCTATTGCTACCACTGCCACACCGGCCGCTGCCCGGTCGGCGTCACCACGCAGGATCCGGAGCTCAGAAAACGCCTCGACCCGGACGAGGCCGCCGAGCGCGTCTACAATTTCCTCCACACGCTCACCATGGAGGCGCAGATGCTCGCCCGCGCCTGCGGCAAGACAAACGTCCACAGCCTGGAGCCGGAGGACCTGGCGGCGCTCACCATGGAAGCCTCGGCGATGGCGCAGGTGCCGCTCGCCGGCACCGACTACACGGTCGGCGTCGACAATTACCACAATATCGGCTGAGGGCCAGAGGTCGTAGCCCGCATGGAGCGCAGCGGAATGCGGGGGCCGACGGCAGCACAATAGCAATTCCCGGACTTCGCTTCGCTCCATCCAGGCTACGCATTGAGGATTCTGCAAAATGGCAGGCAAGGGCGGCTACAAGGGCACGGAAGCGCCGGGCGACGTCGACAAGTTTTTGCGCGATTCCGCTGGGCTCGACAGCTCGCGCGAGCAGGAGATCGGCCAGCACATCGGCTACCGCTATGACGTGAACCTGCTGCCCGACTACACGCGGCTGACGCCGTATCTCCGCGCCTACATGGAGTTCATGGGCTGGGACGACCTCAACTGGCTGGAAGACATCCACATGGGCTACGAGGACGGCCTGCCCGCCATCTTCGACCGCAACATCAACGGCTGGGTCCGGATCCCAGCCGAAATGCAGCTCCCCGACAACCAGCAGGACCGCGACATGCTGGCCCGCGAGCTCCTGGTGCGTTTCCAGACCTCGCCGAACCACCCCCTCTGGGAACTCAACGAGGCCTATCGGAAGTTCTGAAGCGCTGTACTATCCAGGCCGAGGGCTCGCCTCTGCCCTCGCCCAGTCCGGCTGGAAGGCGAGCACGCGGACTTTCTCCGGCGCCGACGGGTTGAACAGCCGGTTGTGCCAGATCGTCGCCTCGCGCGCGGGATCGTCTGGAGCCAGCTCGGCGACGGAACAGGGCAGCCTATAGGATTGCCGGAACTGCTCGAATTTCAGCGTGCAGGCGCCCTCGGCGAGGAGCGCGGCGGCGACGGGCGAATCGGCCGAAAGCAGCGCCGTCAGCCGATCACTGAACGTTTTGGGCTGCTGGAAATATTCCGCCTGCAGGAAAGCCAGACCCTGCTCGTAAACGAGGCGGGGATCAGGGGTCTTCTGCACCTGGAAACGGAAGAACGCCGTGCTCTCCGCCGGCTCCTTCGGCACAAGGAGCACCGTCAACCCCGGCGACAGCAGCCAGCCGTCGCTTCCCCACACCTGCGGCCGCATGCCTTGGGACGGCCGTCCGCCGTCCTGCCGCATGGCGATCTGCCGGATGCGGCACTGCCAGCCCAAAAAGTGGTCGCGAAGCTTGTCGGCCGGCGGCTCAGACATTGGTGCTCAAACGAACGCCGGCGTTGCCGCCGGCGTCCTCGCCCGGATCGGAGCTGGAGCTACATCCGCTCTATCGTATGCTCCTGCAGGACGACTCTCTGCAGATTGTCCCCCTGCCGGAGCGCCTGCGCCTCGGCCTCGTGCTGCCTGGTCTCGGCCCGGACCTGGATGACGTGCCAGATGATCCAGAACGCCAGCAGCAGGATCACCATCAACATCTCCCACCCGACGAAGGGGTAGAGCGGGCCGATGGCGGTCATGTCGCCGCTCCAGTCGCCAAAGCTGCCGGTCATGGTCATATCCTCCGATGCATGTTCACTCTGCCGGGGTGAAGGACGGGGATCCCGCGCCCGGGCGGCCCGGCGCAGGCCGCCGCGCCTCCTGGGCAAGGATGGCCCGCATCTCGTCGTCCTCGCGCATGGCGGTCGCATGCGTCAGGTGGTCGAGGCCGGCGATCTCCACTTCATAGGGGATGCGCAGGATTCCCGCCTGCTTCAGCACCCAGGATAGGTACGAAACCGGGGATGAAGCCGAGCACGAAGAACATGATGATCGCGCCGATCAGCTGGCCCCACGGGGTCACGCTTGCGAAGGCCACCTCATGGCCGAGAAGTGCGTCCGGCGAGGACGGGTAGCCCCAAAGCAGGAACCCCGCGGCGAAAACGCCGAGGAACCCGGCATAGCCGTGCACCGCCACCGCCCCGACCGCATCGTCGATCTTGAAGCGGCGCTCCACCCAGTAGTGCATCTTATAGATGACGAACACGATCGCCGCGGCAAGAAGCAGCGCCTGGATCGGGTGGTAGAGGTCGTTGCCGGCCGAGGTTCCGATGATGCCGGCAAGCCCGCCGGAAAATGTCCAGAAAGGATCGGCCTTCGACACCATGTAGCCGGCCATCAGCCCACCGGCGAGCGCCATGATGAAGTTGAAGGTGATGGCGGACAGCGTCGTCGGCTGCAGGTAGATGTTGGTCGCCGAGTAGAACACGCCGTCACCCGGCTGCACGTCGTAGATCGGGATGTTGCAGGCGGCGTAGAAACCCCAGAAGCCGGTATAGATCAGGAACAGGCCGATGCAGACCAGCCAGGGATTCTGCGGCGGGATGTTGCGCGGCGTGCCGTCCGGAGCGAACTTGCCAATGCGCGG
Source organism: uncultured Alphaproteobacteria bacterium (assembly GCA_963846475.1). Lineage (GTDB taxonomy): Bacteria > Pseudomonadota > Alphaproteobacteria > Rhizobiales > Afifellaceae > DASWJZ01. Next base: position 4,345,458 of record CAWJVZ010000004.1, read on the forward strand.
GCCGAGGTTGATGAGCACCGCCAGGCAGGTGCCGCCAGCTATGGCGTGTACGACGCCCGACGCGTAGGCGTCGTGGTAGCCGAGCACGTTGACCATCCAGCCGGCCGGGTGCCAGCCCCAGGCGGCGTCGATGATCCAGGTCACCGAGCCCACCATGACGGCAACCAGCCAGAAGGCGCCCGAGCGCATGCGCTCGATGATGGAGCCGGACACGATCGAGGCCGTGGTCCAGGAGAACAGCAGGAACGCCGCCCAGAACACGCCGTTGAGGCGCGCCCACAAGGCGGTATCGGCCCCCGTCAAAGTTTCGCTCGTGGGCGCACCGCCCATATGCGGCGCCATCAGCTCGCTCCACGGCGTGGCGAAAGGCGCCGCGACGAGGCCGCCGGTGATCCCGGGTCCGTTCGACATGGCGGTGTAGAACCACCAGCCGAACAGGTAGAAGCCGATGGTGACGAAGGGGATCACCATGGCGTTCTTCATCAGCGTCGCCAGATGGTTCTTCCGTCGCGACACGCCGACTTCATAGGTGCAGAAGCCGACATGGATCAAAAACATCATGACGACTGTGACCCAGTAATAGAACTCGGTGAAGATGACATTCAGTGCCGTGACGTCATTATCCATCGTTCTTCCCCTGAGCTGTCCAGCTTTGGCCTCGTTGCTCTAAGCCGATGCTCCGCTGCTGCGGATCCGGTCTGATGTTGTCGCTCACAGCTCGCCGCCGGTAAGTGCGAAGCGAGTTGCACGATTTCGGAAATTTCGGGGAAAACGGCACGAGGCTCTTCGCGGCCGAACGGATCGGCCGGTGCTGACAGGCTACGCGTTGCGGCGAAAGGGCCGCAACTTCACCTGGCGACCCTACCCCCGGGTGCATGCCAGAGTCCCCCAAGACCATGGGATCATAGAGGGATTCGAGGAAAAATGAAGCCTTTCTTCACCATTGGTAAACCACTTCCCGGCCCGTTCGGGACCATTTCCGGCCGGTTGACGGAATTGGTCGCATGAAGCGGTCCGTGGTGGCAGCCGTCGAGGGGGCACGTGCTGCGGATCGTGAAGACGCTCCATGACAGTTGTTGGCCTCATCACGGCACGCAAACTGGCGTCTGGCCCGGTATTTAGGCTATCCTCTACCAGGCGAGCCGTCTTGTGGGTAACGCGCGTCTTCAAAGAAGGACTTGATTTCGCCGTGAAATCTCGCGCGCCAGCCAAACGCTCTCAGCCGGCTCGCTCGCCGCCGGCATCCTTCGGGACTGGTCAGCCATGAGGACCCGCCGGTTGTCCGACGTGATGGGGATGGAGATCGAGGGGATCGACCTGTCGCGCCCGCTATCCGACATGGAATTCCGTGAGATCGAACAGGCCTTTTGGGACGGTCGGGTGCTGGCCATCAAGGGCCAGAAACTCGAGCCCGGGCAGTACCTGGCGTTCGCCCGCCGCTTCGGCACGCCGCAGCCGCACGTCATGGACCAGTTCCATTATCCCGGCCACCCGGACATCTTGATCCTGTCGAACGGCGTGGAGAACGGCAAGCCGATCGGGCTCGCCGACGGCGGCTCCTATTTCCACACGGATTATTCGTATCTCGCCGTGCCGGCGCGGGTGACGATGCTCTATTCCGTCGAGGTGCCGAAAAAGGGCGGCAACACGCTGTTCGCCGACATGTACGGCGCCTACGACGATCTGCCGGATTCCACTAAGAGGGAGATCGCGGACCTCGTCGTGCTGCATCATTACGGCAATCGCGACGATCTCGACGAGCGCTCGCGCACCGCCGCGTCGCCGCTCACCGAGGAGCAGAAGGGCAGGGTGGACTGGGTCCGCCACAAGCTGGTGCGCAAGCACCCCGGCACGGGGCGGAAGGCGCTCTACGCGGTGTCCGGCTCATCGTTCGAGATCGAGGGCATGCCGCGCGAGGAAGGCGTGGCGCTCCTCGACGCGCTGAAGGCGCACGCTTTGCAGGAAAAATACCGCTTCAGCTATTTCTACGACGTCGGCGACGTGGTGCTGTGGGACGACCTGGCGACGCTGCATTCCGCCACCCTGACCGACCCGAAGGACCGCCGCACCCTGTGGCGGGTCACGCTGATCGAGGACTAGCGCGCCCTCCGGCAGGGCCGCCGGCGACGGAGGGCGCGACGGCGCGCGCCGGGCCTACGGCATGTACTGGCCGCCGTTCACCTCGATAATCTGGCCGGTGACGAAGCTGCTCATCTCTTCGGAGGCGAGATAGAGGAAGGCGCCGGCGCATTCCTCGGCCGCGCCGAGACGGTCCATCGGGATCGCCGCCTGCATCGCCACGAGCTGCTCGGCGGTCGAGAAGCGCTCGTGGAAGGGGGTCAGGATGACGCCCGGCGACACCGCGTTGACGCGGATGCGATCCTTGACCAGCTCCTTTGCCCAGCCGCGCGTGGCGGTGGCGACAAAGCCCTTGGCCGCCGCATAGAGCACCGAGCCCGGCCCGCCGCCATTCCGGGCGGCGATCGAGCTGACATTGATGATCGAGCCGCCGCCCCCCTGTTTTCGCATCTGCACGGCCGCCTCGCGCACGAAGCGGACGACCTGCTTGACGTTGAGGTCCAGCACGACGTCGAGGAAATCGTCGGAATAGTCGGCGACCGGGGTGCGCCGGATCAGCGCTCCGGCGTTGTTGACGAGGACGTCGAGCCGGCCGAAGGCGTCGACGAATTTTTCGGTGATCGCCGCAGCTGCTCCGGGCTCGGTGACGTCGCCGGGGAGGAGGACCGCCTCGCCGCCGCTTTCCCGGATGGAAGCCGCCACGCCTTCCGCCGCCTCGCGGCTGGCGTTGAAGTTGACGCCCACCCTGGCGCCGTTCAGCCCGAAGGCGCGCGCGGCGGCCGCGCCGATGCCGGTGCTGGCGCCGGTGATGAGCACCGCCTTGCTCTTGAGGTCGGGGATTAGGGCGGCCGCCTGGCGGGGGGCGGAATGGTGCGCGTTCATCTGAGGAACTCCGGTGAGATGAGGCTGGGGATGAAGAGCGCGACCGGCGGCCAGACGATCAACAGCGCCAGCACGCCCAGCATCGGCAAAAGCATGATCATTGTGTCCTTCAGCACGTGCTTCATCGGCACGCCGGCGACGGAGCAGGCGATGAGCAGGCACAAACCGTAAGGTGGCGTGACCAGGCCGAAGGCGAGCGACACGATGCCGATCATGGCGAAGTGGACGGGATCGAGGCCGGCGGTGCGGGCGAGCGGGTCGAGGATCGTGCCGACGATGATGATCGCCGGGATGGCGTCGAGGAAGCAGCCGACGACGAGGAAGACCAAGGCGATGAAGAAGCCGGTGGCGATCGGGCCCATCTCCCAGGCCGATACGCCCGACAGAATGGCGCTGGGGATCTGGTAATAGGCAAGGAGCCAGCCGAAGGCGCTCGCCGTGCCGACGCAGAAGAGCGCGATGCCGGAGAATTTTCCCGTATCGAGGAGCGCGGATTTGAGGCCGCGGAGATCCATCTCCCGGTAGATGAACAGCGAAAGCGCCCCGGCATAGAGGACGGCTATGCAGGCGGATTCCGTCGCGGTGAACCAGCCGAAGATCTTGCCGCCGATGATGATGAGAGGGGTCGTCAGGGCCGGCACGGAGACCGCCAGGGAGCGAAGCAGCGCGCGCCAGGTGGAGCGCGCATAGGTCGGGTAGCCGCGGCGGACCGCATAGGCATGCACGGTCGCCATCTGGGCAAGCGCGATGAGGATGCCCGGAAGGATGCCCGCCAGGAACAGCGCGCCGATGGAGACGGTGAGGATGCCGCCCCAGACGATCATCAGGATGGAGGGCGGGATGATGACGGCCAGCACCGCCGAGACGGCGGTTATCGCGACGGAGAAGGAATCGTCGTAGCCTTCCTTGCGCTGCGCCTCGATGAAGATTTTCGACTGGCTGGCGGCGTCGGCTGTCGACGAGCCGGAGATGCCGGCGAAGAAGAACGACAGGACCACGTTGATCTGCGCCAGCCCGCCGGGAAAGTGGCCGACCATCGTCCGCGACAAGGTCATGAGCCGGTCGGTGATGCCGCCGACATTCATCAGGTTGGCAGTCAGCAGGAAGAACGGCACGGCGAGGAGGATGAAGGAATTGTAGGCGTTGAACGTCTCCTGGACGAGCGTCATCGCGGAGAGCCGCGGCTCCAGGAGCAGCATCGGCAGGCAGGCGAGCGCCAGCGCGAAAGCCACCGGGACGCGCAGGAACATCAGCCCGAAGAAGAGGCCGAACAGGATGAGGGCCGCCTCGCCGGGCGTGAACAGCGCGCCGGTCACGACGGCGGCCCTTCCGGCTTCGGCAGCGGCCCTTTGGGCGTCAGCAGCGGCTCCGGGGGCAGCGGACCGCCGCGGCCGAGGAGGACGTTGACCTCGTCCCACATCTGTTCGCCGAGGAAGATGATCCAGGTGACGCCGGCGATCGGCCAGGCGATGTGGATCAGCCAGAGCGGCAGTTCGGCGAGCTCGGAGATGCGGTGCCAGGCGAAGCGGGTGAACTCGATGCCGGACCAGACGAAGATCAGCGCCACGACGAGGATGGCGAGCCGGGCGATCAGCCGGACGGCGGCCTCCGCCCGCCGCGACAGTTTTGGCCAGATGTCGACCTCGAAGTGCGTGCTTTCGCGCACGCCCATCATCGCGCCGATCATCACCGTCCAGACGAGGAGGAAGCGCGCCATCTCCTCGGTCCAGATGTAGTGCGGCAGGATCGCGGTGAAGCGCGAAAAAATCTGCAGCGTGACCGGGATCACCAGAATCGCGGTCGAGATCACCAGCAGCCAGGAAAGGAACGCGGAATACCAAGCCGTGAGCCTCCGCCACGCGCTCCGCCGCCGGGAGATTTCCGCGCTCATCAAGCCCACCGGAAGTCAGGCGAAAGCAGCCGAGGAAGACGTCCGCGGCTGCCGATTTTCCGGACCGCGCTACTGCACGGCGTTGATTTTTGCGAGAATGTCCTCCGCCTCGATCTCCTTGGCGAAGGCGGCGAGCTCCGGATCGACCAACGCCTTCATGGCGTCGCGGTCGGCGAACGGGATGCGCTTCAGCTTGCCGGCCGCTTCCAGCGCTTCCAGCTTCTTGGCGTCCTCGCTCGATTCGATCTGCCGGCCATAGGCGCCCGCCTCCTTGCCGGCGGTCAGGATGCATTGCTGCAGATCCTCCGGCAGGGACCTGAAGGTCTTGCCCGAAAACACCAGCGGCCGGATGGTGATGGCGTGCTCGGTCAGGGCGAGGTTCGGGGCGACCTCGTAGAACTTCATCTGCTCGACGCCGGCCGCCTCATTCTCGCCCGCCTCGATGACGCCGTTCTGGATGGCGTTATAGACCTCGTTGTAGGCGATCACCGTGGGGGACATGCCCGTCGCGCCGAAGGTGCGGCTCCAGATCGGCGCGCCTTGCACGCGCACCTTCAGGCCCTTCAGATCCTCCAGGCTCGCCACCGGCCGGTTGACAAAGATATTGCGGACGCCGCCGCCCGCATAGCCGATGAGCATGGCGTCGGCCTTCTCGGCGATTTCGTCGGCGATCGGCTTCAGCAGATCCTGGTCGAGCACCTTGTTCCAATGGTCGAGGTCGCGGAACAGGAACGGTGCGTCGATGAATGGCGCCGCCTTTGAAAAAGTCGACATGTGCGCCGGCGACACGATGGCGTAATCCACGGCGCGGCCCTGCGACATGTATTCGAAATACTGCTTCTCCAGGCCGAGCTCGCTGTTCTTGTGCAGCACGAACTCGATAGGCTTGCCGTAGCAGGCCTTGACCAGCTCCTCGAACTTGACCATCGCCTTGGTGAAGGCGTGGTCGTCGTTGAACTGCGACGCGCCGTGCAGCGTGATCGTGTCCTGGGCGTTGACGAGCGCGGGCGCAAGCGCCGTGGCGAGCGCGAACGCACCCCTGATGATCTGGTGTCTCATCCGGAAAATCCTCCCTGTTTTCACCCTGAAGGGGTGTTGCACGGCATTATGGCAAAGCGCTCGCCGCGGGCCAATCGCTAAGAACGATCGTGTTGCTCCACGTTCGGTGGACCGGTCGCTCCCACAACCCATGAAGCCCACAGTGCCATAGCGCCTCAGCGATCAGCCTCGTGCATCCCCCGCCGCTGCCCAGAGCATTCCGCGGTGCAGGATGGTTCGCATTTCCGGAACCTGGAATTCCTTCGCGACGTGGCCGAGCGAGGAATAGAAGACGCGGCCCTTGCCGTGCCGGCGCTTCCAGACGACCGGCATGACGACGCCGTCGATCCACGGGGCGTGCTCGCCCGAGAAGGTCGTGGTGGCGAGCACCTCGTTGGAGGGGTCGACATGCATGTAATACTGCTCGGAGCGGTAGGGAAAACTCTCGATTCCCGCCATGATCGGATCGTCGGGCCGCGTGACGTCGACCCGGTAGTCGATGATGTTGCCGGGGTGGGCGACCCATTGCCCGCCGCACATGAACTGGTATTCGACCGCCTCGCGAAACGCGTCGCCCATGCCGCCGTGATAGCCGGCGAGCCCGACGCCGCCCTCCACCGCCCTGGTCAGGTTCTGCACCTCGTGCTTCTCGATCTTCGCCATGGTGTAGATCGGGACGATGAGGCTGAGATCCTTGATGGAAGGATCGGCAAAGGCCGCGGTGCTGTTCTCGACACGCACCTTGAAGCCGTCGCCTTGGAGCATGTCGGAGATGATCCTGGCGCACTGCTCGGGCTCGTGTCCGCTCCAGCCGCCCCAGACGATCAGCGCTTCCCGCATCAAAATTCTCCTGTGTGAGACGTCAGCCGAGCCGGCCCTCATGAAGATCGACGGCGAGGGCTGCCGGACGTGCCGGTCGCGTCGTCATCTCGATGTGCCGGCCCTGCTCGGAGGAACGGGCGAATGCTTCCATGACCTCCAGCACGTGGAGCGCCAGGTCGCCGCTTGCCCGGTGCGGGCGGTTCTCGCGGATCGCCAGCGCCATGTCGGCAACGCCGATGCTGCGGTAATTGCCGTCGGCATAGGGCATGTCGGTGGCGACCTCGGCCCAGTCGCCGCCCTTTCGCAGGTGCTGAATGGCGCCGCCGAAATGGTTTGGGTCGGGCACGATGAGAGTGCCCTCCGTGCCGTAGATCTCGAGCGGCACGTGCCTATGCCCGGCCACATCAAAGCTCATGCCGATCTGTACGACGGGGCCGGAGACGAACTCCAGCGTCCCGGCGACGTGCGTGGGCACGTGCACCGGAATGATCTCGCCGCGTCTGGGCTCGCTGGTGATCTCGCGGGTGGCGCGCGGCGTGCTTGCGACGCCGGCCACCCGCGCCACCGGGCCGAGGAGATTGACCAGGTCGGTGATGTAATAGGGGCCCATGTCGAGCATCGGCCCGCCGCCTGCCTCGTAATAGAAGGCCGGATTGGGGTGCCAGCGCTCGTGGCCGGGACACATGAAGAAGGCGGTCCCCGCCACAGGCTGGCCGATGGCTCCCTCGTCGATCAGCCGGCGGCAGGTCTGGTGGGCGCCGCCGAGAAAAGTGTCGGGCGCGGAGCCGACGCGGAGGCCCGCTTTGCTGGCGGCATCGACCAGGCGCTTGCCGTCGTCGAAGCGGATTCCGAGCGGCTTTTCGGAATAGACGTGCTTGCCGGCGGCGAGCGCCCGCAGGCCCACATCGACATGCGCCTTCGGCACGGTGAGATTGACGACAATCTCGATCTTCGGATCGGCGAGCAGCGCCTCGACGCTCGCCGCGCGGAGCCCGAACTCGGCGGCGCGCGCCTCCGCCGCGGCGGGGATCGCATCAGCCAGCGAGCGGATGGCAAGAAATGGAAAGTTTTGCGCAGCCTTGAGGTAGGCGGAGGAGATGTTGCCGCATCCGATGATTCCGATGCCGACCTCAGTCATTGCCTCTCCCGCCTGGGTGACCCAAAATACCTAGCGCAAAAGAAATCGCCGGACCAACAGGCGAACACCCCTCAGGAGGAAAGCCGATGACAAGCGATCTCATGAGCAAGATCTTGGGGCGGTCCGGCGCCGGCCGTTGGCTCGCAATGTGCGGCGCCGTCCTTGCCCTCGGAATGCTCGCTCCCGCGACGCAGGCGGACACGACCATCCGCATGCTGCATGTCGAAACCAATCCCGACACGGTGGAACTCTGGAAAACGGCCGGGCGCGACTTCGAGGCCGCCAATCCCGGCGTGAAGGTGGACATCCAGTATTTGGAGAACGAGGCCTACAAGGCAAAACTGCCGACGCTGCTCCAGTCGGAGGACCGCCCGCACATCATCTATTCGTGGAGCGGCGGCGTCATGCGGGCCCAGCAGGAAGCGGGCTTCCTGCAGGACATCACCGCCGAGGCGAGCGGGTGGGCGAACCGGTTCTCGCCCGGCGCAGCGAACGCCTTCCAGATCGACGGCAAGATCTATGGCGCGCCGATGCTTTTGAGCGAGGTGGCCTTCTTCTACAACAAGGAGCTCTTGGCCAAAGCGGGCGTCGATGCGGAGACCATCAAGACCTGGACCGATTTCCTCGCCGCTGTGAGCAAGCTGAAGGAGGCCGGCATCACCCCGATCATCGTCGGGGCGGGCGAGAAATGGCCGATGCACTTCTACTGGTCCTACCTGGTGATCCGCATTGGCGGCGCCGAGGCGCTGACCAACGCCACGTCCGGCGAAGGCGAAGGCTTCAACGACCCGGTCTTCGTGCAGGCCGGCGAGAAGCTGCAGGAGCTCACCGCGCTGGAACCGTTCCAGGACGGCTGGCTCGCCACCACGCATCTGCAGGCCGCCGGCTTGTGGGGCGACGGCAAGGGGGCCTTTCAGCTCATGGGCAGCTGGCTCCTCAACACCCAGAAGAACAACGCCACCGACGGCAAGGGACTGGCGCCTGAAAATATCGGCATCATGAATTTCCCGGTGGTGGAGGGCGGCAAGGGCGCGCCGACCGACACGCTCGGCGGCATCAACGGCTGGCTCGTCACCGAGGGCTCGCCTCCGGAAGCCGTCAAGTTCCTGGAGTTTTTCCTGCAGGACAAATACCAGCGCGTGGCCGCCGAGAAGGGCTTCTACATCCCCTCCGTCCTCGGCACCGAAGCGGCGATCGCCGACCCGCTGACGAAGCGCATGGCGGACGACCTCGCCGCCTCCGAATACCATCAGATTTTCTTCGACCAGGATCTCGGCCCGTCGGTCGGCCGCGTGGTCAACGACATCTCGGTGGCGGTCGCCGCCGGCGAAATGTCGCCCGACGAAGCCGCGGCCTCCGTCCAGCAGGCCTGGGAAGACGAGCAATAAAGCGCGGCAGCAATCGAGATCCCGGCTCAAAGTCGCCGGGATCTCTCGTGCAGCTCCCGGTCCGAGGCGCGGCGCAGCATGGCGATGAGCACGGGCTTTGCGTTGACGCGCAGGAGACCGGAAAGCCACGGCCTGCTCACCGCGCTGATCTTCCTGCCGCCGGCGCTCGTCCTCTTCACCGTCTTCATCGTGCTGCCGATCGGCGAGGCTGCGTGGTACAGCTTCTTCAATTGGAACGGCATGGGCGAGCTCGACAAGTTCATCGGGCTCAGGAACTACGCGCAGGTTCTCGGGCACGCGGTGTTCCAGCGCGCCTTCGTCAACAACCTCCTGATCATCCTTGTGTCGCTGGCGATCCAGCTGCCGCTGGCGCTCGCCATGGCGATCCTCGTGGCCGACCGGCTCGCCGGCGCGGTGGCGTTCCGCATGATCTTTTTCCTTCCCTACATCCTCGCCGACGTCGCGGCCGGACTGATCTGGCGCTTCATGTTCGACGGCGATTTCGGGCCGGTGTCGCATCTCGCGCAGTGGTTCGGCTTCGAGCCGGTTTTCCTCCTGGCGGACCGTAACCTCGCGATCACCACCATCCTGACCGTCGTGGTGTGGAAGTATTTCGGGTTCCACATGATGCTCTACGTCGCCGGCCTGCAGACGATCGACAGGAACCTCTACGAAGCGGCGGCGATCGACGGCGCGACGGCGTGGCAGCGCTTTCGCTATGTGACCGTGCCGCAGCTCGCGCCGATGATCCGGCTTTCCATCTTCTTTTCGCTGGTGGGAGCCCTGCAGCTTTTCGACCTGATCGTTCCGCTCACCAACGGCGGGCCGCTGAACAGCACCCACACCATGGTGTCGTTCCTCTACAGTTTCGGCGTGGGCCGCATGCGCGTCGGGTTCGGGTCGGCTGTCGGCGTGATCCTGTTCATCCTCTGCGTCGTCGTTGCCTTCGGCTACAAGCGGTTGTTCATGCGTGGCGATTGACACTTCCACAGGACCAGGCCTCGCGGCGGTCCGTAGCAGGCCGGCTGCGCCGCCGGCGGAGCGGGCCGCGCCGGTGACGCTCGGGCCCGTCTACCGGCTCGCCGTGCTCGTCGTCGTCGCGGGGATCGTGCTCCTGCCGCTGCTCGCCACCCTTCTCGGCGGCTTCAAGAGCCTTGGCGAGCTCCGGACCGATCCGCTGGGGCTCCCCGACGAATGGCACTGGGAGAATTACTGGGGAATCCTCACCAGCCTCCGCTACTGGCAGCTCCTCGGCAACTCCCTCGTCATCGCCGGATTTACGGTGTTTCTGACGCTGGTCGTCGCCTCGACCGCGGCGTTTGCGTTCGCGCATCTCCGCTTCTTCGGCCACCGCTTCCTGTTCAACTACCTGCTGCTCGGCCTGACGTTCCCGTTCGCCACGGCGATCCTGCCGCTCTTCATCAAGATCCGCGACCTCGGCCTGCTCAACACCCATTGGGGCGTAGTCTTGCCGCAGGTTGCCTTCGGCCTCGGCTTCAGCGTGCTGCTCTTGCGCAACGCCTTCCGCCAGCATCCGAAAGAGCTCCTGGAGGCGGCCCTCGTCGACGGCTGCGGCTACATGCGCTTCTTCTTCCACATAACGCTGCCGCTATCGCGCCCCATCCTGGCGACGGTCGGCGTGATCTCGTTCGTCACCAGCTGGAACAATTTCCTGCTGCCTCTCGTCGTCCTCAACTCCGAATCCAAATACCCTTGGCCGCTCGGAATGATGGTCTACCAGGGCGAATATTCGACCAATTGGCCGCTCGTCCTCGCTTTCGTCACCCTGACCATCATGCCGGCGATCGTCATGTTCGTCCTGGCGCAGAAATACATCGTGGCCGGGCTGACCGCCGGAGCCGTCAAGGGGTAAGTGCCGCGTCTGGCGGAGCTTCGCGTGCCTTCGGTATGGGAAATTCACCCCTTCGCGCGGGCTTTCGCCTGCTCGCGATGCGCCGTGTAGAGGCCGCTGGCGGCGATCAGGGTGGCGCCTACAAAGGTGGCCGGGCCCGGCACGGCGCCGAAGACCACGAAGCCAAGGGCGGTCGCCCAGATCAGCTGGGTGTAGGTGAACGGCGCCAGCACGGACGCGGCGGCATGGTTATAGGCGAGCACCAGCAGCCAGTGGCCGAGCGTGGCGCCCGCCCCGACGACGAGGCCGAGGCCGAACTCGCTCCAGCTCGGCGTCACCCAGTCGAACGGGACGACGATCGACAGCGCCGCAAAGCCGGTGAGGGCCGACCAGGCCAGCGTGGTGTCCGGATGCTCGCTGTCGCGCATCATGCGGGTGAAGATGACGGCAAGGCCCCAGATCGCCGCCGCCGAGATCGGCAGCAAGGCGGCAAGCCGGAAGGCGCCGGTGCCGGGCTGGACGACGATGAGCACCCCGATCAGGCCGACGATCGCCGCGAGCCAGCGCCTGATGCCGACCTTTTCGCCGAGCAGCGGGATCGACAGCGCGGTGATGAAGATCGGCCCGATGAAGCTCAGCGCCGTCGCGTCGGCGACGGCGAGGTGGTGCAGGCCGAGGATGAAAAGCAGCGCCGAGGCGACCATGAAGATCCCGCGCAGCGTCTGGATGAGCGGCCGGCGCGTCGCCATGGCGCTCCGCCCACCGCGCATGAAGGCGATCGGGATCACGGCGAGGAAGACGAGATAGCGGAGCCACGTCACCTGGAGCGGTGGCAGCGTCGCCGAGAGCGCCTTTGCCGCGACGTCGGAAATGGTGAAGACGATGGTCGAGGCGATGATCAGGCCGATCCCGACCATGACCCTTTCGCCCCGATGCGGCGCCGAGGCCGGCGGTGGGGCGGCGGTGGGCGAGGCGATGGACGGCGCCTCCGCAGCGATTTCGGCATCCTTCGCGCGGCGCGTAGACTCTCGGACTGAGGGGGGAATGACGAAAACTCGCTGAGCTGGCGGGGGAGGCGGCCCGAAAGCCGATCCGCGAGCCATGCCAGATCGCCCGGCCTTCCGACAAGCGCGATCTCCGAGGTCTTGCAAATCCGCCCGATCCGGGGAGCAATGCGGGCCGGAATATTTGAGGGAAGTGCGTCCATGGCGGGTCCCGAGCCCCAGGCTCAGAGCGGTCCCCAAAAACTGGTGATCCGCAATATCGGCCTGATGCTGAGCGGCGATCTCGAGAGGCCGATCCTCGGCGCCGACACGATCGTCGCCGCGGCCGGGCGGATCGCCGGAATCGGGCGCGAGGCGGACCTCGATGCGGGGAACGCCACGACCGTCATCGACGCGCACGGCACCGTTCTGGCGCCAGGGCTGATCGACAGCCACGTGCATCCCGTCGCCGGCGACTGGACGCCGCGGCAGAACCAGCTCGGCTGGATCGATTCGTTCCTGAACGGCGGCGTCACCACGATGATCTCCGCCGGCGAGGTTCACACGCCGGGCCGGCCGCGCGACGTGATCGGCGTCAAGGCGATGGCGATCTTTGCGCAGCGCGCCTTCGCCGCCTTCCGGCCGAGCGGCGTGAAGGTGCTCGCCGGGGCTCCGGTGATCGAGCCGGGCCTGGAGGAACAGGATTTTCGCGAGCTCGCCGCCGCCGGCATCAAGTTTCTGGGGGAGGTGGGGCTCGGCGGCGTCAAGGACGGTCCGACGGCGCGCAAGATGGTGGCGTGGGCGCGGAAATACGGCATCCAGAGCACGATCCATACGGGCGGACCGTCGATCCCCGGCTCCGGCCTCATCGACAAGGACGTGGTGCTGGAAGCCGACACCGATATCATCGGCCACGTCAACGGCGGCCACACGGCGCTGCCGGACGGGCAGATCCGCTGCCTCTGCGAGGAGTGCGCGCGCGGCCTGGAGCTCGTCCATAACGGCAACGAGCGCGCCGCGCTCTACGCGCTCCGTACGGCCAAGGAGATGGGCCAGCTGGAGCGAGTCATCCTCGGCACGGACTCGCCGGCCGGCTCCGGCGTGCAGCCGCTCGGCATATTGCGCATGATCTCCATGCTGTCGTCACTTGGCAACGTGCCGGCGGAGACGGCGTTCTGCTTTGCCACCGGCAATACGGCGCGGATGCGCCAGCTCGATTGCGGGCTGATCGAGGTGGGGCGGGCGGCCGATTTCGTCATCATGGACAAGGCGCAGCATTCCGCCGGGAGAGATTTCCTGGACAGCATCCGCTTGGGCGACTTGCCGGGCATCGGCATGACCATCATCGACGGCATCGTCCGCACGCAGCGAAGCCGCAACACGCCGCCGGCGACGAAGGTGCCTGAGATCGTCGTCGGGTGATCGGCTCAACTCCTCTCCCCCTTGCTTATGGGAAGTGGAAATATTCCGGGACTGTGTGCATTTTTTCCTAGACAGCTGTTCCGGATTGTGCTAGCTCGCCAAATACCGCTGCTCGACGAGGGACCGGGATGCAAGGACCGGAGCTTTCTGGGAGCAGTGGGCGGTGCCGCCACGGAGCCTCGGTCAGGAGCCGGGACGGCGTTCCTCAGAAGGGCCCCCCTCGGGAGCAATCCCGGTGCCGGATGTTGCACGGCTAGAGTTCCTGCTTCGGGCGCAAGCACGAGGCAGGACGGGAAGAGAAAGGGCGAGTTGGGGAACGTATAACGCCGCGCGGAGCGCCTGGAGGCGCCATTATTTAATTTGCGAGGCGTTGTTCAGGCGCTCCGCTCCCTCGAACGAGGGAATTTTCGGGCCGGCGACACCGGCCAGGCTCTTTGATCACCCCGGGCCGCAGGGCCGCGGGATGATGACGCGCGCTCCTCGCCCGGGAGGACGGGATAGGAAGGGCTCCTCTAGCGAAGCTTCTTCAGGAGCCGCAGCAGCGTCGAGCGGTCAACCGCGGCGAGCGGCGCCAGCGTCATTTCGGTGATTTCGGCGGCGGCGGCCAGACGCTCCCGCAGGAGGCGTTCGCCAGCGGGGGTGAGCGCAACGAGGCGCCGGCGGCTATCCTCAGGGTCCGGCGTGGTTTCGGTGAGCCGGCGTTTCGTGAGGCGGTCGACGACGCCCTTGATCGTGGCGCCATCCATCGCAGTCAGCCGGCCGAGAAAATTTTGCGAGCAGGGGCCGATTTCCCGGAGCTTGACCAGAGCCGCCCATTGCGTCGGCGTCAGCTCGTCGCCGATGCGGTTGGCGAAGATCGTCGTGTGGCGCTGGTTCACCTGGCGCAGGATGAAGCCGATCTGCTCCTCCAGCACGTACGCGGGCTCATCCACCTGCGGCAGCGGCGGCAGGGCAGGGGCCGCGATGTCGTCGATCTCGCTCAGCGGAGCCCGTCCTCGCCCTTGACCTGATACTTTGTGAGGCCGCCGACGCGCGGCAGCGGCCGGCCGCTGTCGGTGACGGCCACCGCGACGACGATTTCGTTGGCGCGCGGCGCGTCGTTGATCCGCACCTCCATGCCGTCGAAATGGCTCCGCACATAGGCGGCGTCCTTGTGGCCGAGCGGGATGTCGAAGGGCACGCCCGGACCGCCGCGCTTCTTGGAGGAGGGGATCAGCGCCGCGCCCTTGCCGAGGACCTTTCGGACCGGCGTGCCGAGCTTCGGGTGCAGGATGGCGGCGGCGTGCTCCAGCTCGCCGTTCTCGCCGACCGCGGCCGCCTTGCCGTAGCTCTCCGCGTCCGGGCCGGCGATGCCGAGCGCCGCGACGGCGCGCTCCGCCAGGAGGCGACCGAGCTCCTCGCCGATGTCCATCAGCTCGGAAAGGTCTTCCGCGTAGGCGCCGGCCAGCGGGTTTTCGATAACCGCCAATGCCGCCGCCCGGCGCGCCACCGGCTCGACCGGCCGGCCCTGCTCCAGCCGCGTCTCCTCGACGACGGTGACGATCTTGCGGATCTTTGCCCTCATCGCAGGCCGTCCTCCCCCTTGATCTCGCTCGCCTTCAGGCCGCCGACGCGGGCATGAACGCGCGGGCCGGTCGTCATCACCAGCGCCAGCACCATCTCGTCGGCGCGCGGCGCGTCGGGCACGCCCACTTCCATGGCGTCGAAGTGGCTCCGCACATAGGAGGCGTTGATGTGGGTGACCGGCACGTCGAGCCGTGTGCCGGGGCCGCCGACCTTTTTCGTGGAGGGCACGATGGCCTTGGCGTCGCCTAAAATCTCGCGCATGGCGTAGCCGCCTGGCACGTGCCAGAGCGCGCCGTGCTCCAGCTCGCCGGCCTGGCCGATTATGGCGCCCTTGCCGTAGCCCTCTATTGTCGCGGCATCGCCGCCGAGCGCCTTGACGAGCGCCCGCGCCATCTGCAGCCCGAGCGGCTTCAGATCCTCCATGAAGCCGGCGATGTCTTCCACGTAAGCGCCGGCAAACGGGTTGCGGATGACGGCGAGCAACGCGGCGCGGCGGAGCGGCGTCGGCGCGACGGGGCCGCCCTCGTGAAAGATCTCTTCCACGCCGACCAGCTGCTTGCGGATGACGATTTCAGGCATGCAAGGCTCTCCCCGGCGCTTCGAATGTCGGCGGCGCCAGTGGGGGCGGGCCGTCGCCGCGGCCGACCGAACGCGTGACCCCCTGCAGATGCAGGGCGGCGGCGGCGATGTGCCCCTCGGCGCGCAGCCGCTCCGCGCAGGCCTCGCCGGCAGCGAGCGCGGCAGAAATCTCCGCCGCGCCGAGCGAGCGGACTTCTCGGGTGACGAGACGCTCGCCGAGGTCGCTGTCCGGCTGGATTTCGCAGGCCGGGCGGCGCCGGATGGCCGGGTGGCCCGGCAGGTCGACCGCGTTGGCGACAATGGTGGCGGCGGCATCGGCTTCCGCGGCGCTGGCGGCCAGGATCGTCACCGCGTCGGCGATGCCAAGCGAAAAGCTCCGCCCCCGCCAGCCGCTCGTCGCCACCCCCCGGACCGGATCGCCGGCATGGATCGTCGCGGTGCCGAACAGGCTCGGCCGGTCCGGCCGGTCGATGAGGCCGAGCTGGAACTCCTGGCGCGGCGAAACGTGCAAGGCGATGTCGCCGCCGTTGTTGACATAGGCGCGCTCCAGCTGCGCAACCGCCAGCATGGCGCCGAGCACCTCTTCGGCCACGGCCCCCGCCACCGCCGCCATCGGAGTGATGAACGTCGTCTCGCCATGGGAGCGGACCGCGGCATACATCCGACGCGCCACTGGGCCGGCAGGGCGGACGCTTTCCGACGTCACCGGCGCGCGGAGCAGCGGCAGCTCGCCGCAGAGCTCGTCAAGCAGGCCGACGAAGCGTCGCGCCGCGGCGCGGTAGGCGGCGAGAATTACATCGTCGGTTCCGAATGCCTCGACGATGAGGTCGATCGGCCCGTCCTGCAGGTGCAGGCGGCGCTTGTCCGGCAACAGGCGGATGACCGGCTTGTCCCTCATGCGCGGGAACGCCGTGGGGCCGGCGGCGCGAGCGGCCCGGGATTGTCGTTGCGGAGCGGCGTCTGCCGCCGCCCTTCAGCCGCGGCGGCGAGGGTCGATGCCGGGCGCAAGTGCTCCATGTGGCCGCCGAGCGCGGCGTAATCCTGAAGCCTGAGCGTGAATTCGATTGGCGCGACCAGCGCCGGCGTCGGCACGTAGCCGAAGGCATTGTCCGGCACGCGGGTTACGTCGACCATGAAGGTGATGCCGCCGCCGGGCCAGACATAGACCGGCGCGCCGCCGCAGGTGACCTGGGTCAGCGCCTCCTTGACCGAGCGCGTGAGCCGCACGGGATTCTCAGTGACGCCGGAGCGGAGCGACCCGCCGGCGCCGCCCATGAACAGCACCGACGCCACCGCCGGCTCGCAATTCTCCTCGATGCGCTCGACCGATTCTCTCAGCCGCGCCGGCAGCTCGCGCTCCACCGGCCGGAGCGCCTCGTCGAGCTCGTAATAGGCAAAATTCTCGCCGGTCGTGCTGACCATCAGCAGCGACATGCCCGGCCGGGCGACCTTCGGGTCGAAGGGAGCGAGGATGGCGAGTGGATCGGCTATGTTGGTGCCGCCCCAGCCGGTCCCGGGTTCCGCCACCTGAAAATAGCGGCCGGGCGTCGAGCGCCGCCCCTTCAGCTTGATGCCGGTGCCCGGCATGCCGAGGAGCTTTCCCGCCTGGTGCTCGGAAAGGACGCCGGTGATGTGGTCGTCGACGACCACCACCTCGTCGACCTTGCCGTGCCATTGCTTGGCGAACATGCCGATCGTGGCGGAGCCGCAGCCGACCCGCATCCGCTCCTCTCTGACGCCGTTGACAACAGGCGGCTGCCCGGCCTGGACAACGATCGTCGCGCCGGCGTCGATGGTCAGCTCGACAGCCTTCTTGTTGGAGAGCTCGAGGAGCGTCTCGCAGGTGACCCGGCCCTCCTTCTTGCTGCCGCCGGTGAGGTGGTGGACGCCGCCGAGCGACAGCATCTGCGAGCCATATTCGCCGGTGGTCACGTGGCCGACCTGTTCGCCCGCCGCCCTGACGGGCGCACATTCCGGCCCGAGATGGCGGTCGGTGTCGATCTTCACCTTGATGCCGCAATAGCTGAAGATCCCCTCGGTCACGACGGTGACCATGTCGACGCCCGCCACCTCTGAGGAGACGATGAAGGGGGCGGGCTTGTAGTCGGGGTAGGTGGTGCCGGCACCGATGGCGGTGACGAAGCTGCCGCTGCTTTGCAGGAGCGAGCCGTCCCAGGACGGGTTCTCGCCGTGGAAGGGAACCACCGCATCGCCCTGCGCCAGGGCGCGGTCGAGCACGAGATGCGGGTCGACGCGGACCAGCTCGCCGTCGACATTGGCATAGCGGTCGCAGGCGCCGGTCATGCCGGGGCGGATGTAGCAGAGCACCGGGCAGGCGTCGCAGCGGATTTTTTCCCCGCCCGCGGCCTCGGCTTTGAGCCCTTCAGCTTCGAGCATGGCGCGCCTCCAGGATCGCCGCGCGCACCCGGTCCGGCGTCGCCGGCACGCGGCAGATGCGCGCCCCGGTCGCGTGGTGGATCGCATTGAGGATGGCCGGGGCCGTCGGGATCAGCGCCTGCTCGCCGATCCCCTTGGCTCCGAACGGCCCGACCGGCGAAGGATCCTCGATCAGGATCGATTCCACCGGCGGCATGTCGCCGGCCGTCGGGATGAGGTAATCGTGCAGGTTCTCGCCGCTTCCGGGGAAGAACTCCTCCATCAGCGCCATGCCGAGGCCCTGCGCAGCGCCGCCCTCGATCTGCCCCTCGACGAGCATCGGGTTGATCGCCTTCCCGACGTCATGCGCGGCGGTGATCTTCGTCACGCGCACTGTGCCGAGCTCGATGTCGACCTCCACTTCGGCCATGTGGGCGCCAAAGCCGTAGACCGCGTAGGGGCTTCCCTGGCCGTTCTCGTCGAGCGGCGTGGTCGGCGGATCGAATGTCGCCTCGCCGCAAAGCACGTAGCCGTGCGCGTCCTCCGGCATGTCGGCGAGGGAAATGCGCCGGCTGTGCTCGCCGTCCTCGACGCAGATCGCGTCCGCCTCGAACAGGATCCCGGCACCGGGCCCGGCATTGGCGAGCCGCAGAATGTCCCGGCGCAGCATCGTGCCTGCCATCACCGCCGCATTGCCGGTGACGAAAGTCTGCCGCGAGGCGGAGGTCTTGCCGCAATCGGGCGTGCGGTCCGTGTCGGCCGAGATCAGCTCGAGCGCCTCCAGCGGCACGCCGATGGCGTCGGCGCAGATCTGCGGGATTACGGTGTCGGAGCCCTGGCCGATATCGACGGCGCCCTGATGGAGGACCAGCCTGCCGTCGCGGGTCACGCCGACGCGGATGGTCGAGGGGTTCGGCAGCGCGGTGTTGCCGCAGCCGTACCACATGCCGGCGACGCCCGCGCCGCGGCGGAGCGGCCCCGTCGCTTCAAAATTGAAATCGGCGGCTTCCTGGCGCGCTCGCGTCCAGTGCGGCCGCAGCGCTTCCAGGCAGGCGCGGAAACCGACGCCCGCGCCGATCACCTGGCCGGTTACCGTGGGATCGTCCGCGCCGAGCGCATTGCCGATACGGAACTCCAGCGGATCCAGGCCCAGACGGATCGCCAGCTCGTCATAGAGCTGCTCCTGGGCGATCGCCGCCTGCGGCACCCCAAAGCCGCGGAACGCGCCGGACGGGACGAGATGCGTGTGCACGGCGCGGGCCAGCGCGCGGTAATGCGGCACGACATAGGGACCCGAGGCGTGCACCGGCACGCGATTGGCGACCGTCGGCCCCCAGGAGGAATAGGCGCCGGTGTTGAAATCGGCCAAAAAATCCATGCCGACCAGTTTTCCCTGCCGGGTGGCTCCCGCCCGCGCCCGGATGTTGGCGGGGTGGCGCTTCGTCGTCGCCGCCATCGATTCCGGCCGCGAATAGACCATGCGCACCGGCCGGTTCAGATGCCACGCCGCCACCGCGACAAAGGGCTGGACGGACAAATCGAGCTTCGACCCAAAACCGCCGCCGACGGCAGTGGGAACGATGCGCACATCCTCCGGCCTGATCCCGAGGATTCTTGCCACGTCGTCGCGGTCCATGTAGGGCGACTGCGTGCAGGCATGGACCTCGATCCGCCCGTCGATCCGGCGGGCGAAGCCGGCTTCCGGCTCGATATAGGCGTGCTCGACGAAGCCGGTCTCAAAAACTTCTTCGACGACCACGTCGGCCGCGGCGAGAGCCGCATCGACGTCGCCGCGCACGACCCGGCCGCGCACCAGCACATTTCTCGGCCGGCCCGGATGGACGCGCTCAGCATTGGGATGAAGCGCGTCCTCCATGGTCTTGATCGGAGCCGATTCTTCCCATGTCACCGGGAATTTTGTGAGGTCCAGGCCTTTGATCGCGCCCGCCTCGCCTACGACTGCCGCGACGGCCTCGCCGCGAAAGCGCACTTCCTTTTCGGCAAAGACCGGCTGGTCCGCGTAGCGCGGAATGACGCCGTAGCAGTTCTCGCCCGGCACATCGGCGGCCGTGAAGATTCGCACCACGCCCGGATGCGCCGCAATGTAGGCCCCAAGATCGTCGAAGCGGAAACGCGCCCGGTGATACGGGCTGCGGATGGCGCGCAGCAGCAGGGCGTCGGCGGGAAAATCGTCGGCGCCGAATTTCTCGGTGCCGGTCACCTTCCGCGCACCGTCGAGCCGGCGGATGCGGCGCCCGACCACGGGACCGTCGATCTCCGTTTCTGGCGATGGCTGGCCGTGGGCGTCGCAGATCGCCGCCAGGATCTTTCGGTAGCCGGTGCAGCGGCAGAGCACGCCGCCGATGGCGTCCATCGCCTCCGCCTCGCTCGGCGCCGCGTTCCGCCGCAAGAGCGCCAGCGCCGCCATCAGCATGCCGGGGGTGCAGATGCCGCACTGAGCGGCCCCGTGGCGCAGAAATGCATCCTGCAGCCTCGCGGCAAGCGGGTCCGCGCCAAGGCCTTCCAGGGTGAGGACGCGCCGGCCGTCCGCCTGCCCGACCGCGACCATGCAGCTGCATACGGGCTCGCCGTCGAGCAGCAAAGTGCAGGCGCCGCAATCGCCGGCATCGCAGCCGACCTTCGTGCCGGTAAGCCGAAGCTCGTCGCGAAGCGCGTCGCTGAGCCGACCGGCGGGATCGGCGGAGACCTGCACGTCGCGGCCATTGAGAGAAAAGCTGACGGTGCCCCAGCTCTTCAGCATGTCGCCACACAGGCTTCCAGCGCCCGCGAAACCAGGGTGAGGGCGGCGTCCTTGCGATATTCGGCCGTCGCGCGCACGTCGGTGATCGGCGAAAGCGGCACGAGATGCTCCGGGCGCACTAGCTTGCCGATGCCCGGTGCGGCTGCCGCGCCGATGAGCGCCGCCTCCAGCTCCGGCAATCGGCGCGCCACTTCCGAGCAGGAGCCGACCGCCACGCGGGCCGCGCAAACGCGTCCCGCCGCGTCGCGCTCGATCAGCGCCGCCACCATGGCGATGGAGATGACGAGATAGCGCCGGGCGCCAAGTTTCAGGAAGGCGGAGGCGGTATCCTCGTGCCGCCGCGGCACCAGCACCGCCGTGAGCACCTCGTCCGGCGCCAGCAGCGTTTTGCGGTTGCCGGTGATGAATTCGCCCAGCTTCAGACGCCGCCGCCCGGCCGGAGAGGCGAGCTCTACCGCGGCATCAAGGATGAGGAGGGGAGGGACGCCGTCGGCGGCGGGAGAGGCGTTGCAGAGATTGCCGCCGATCGTGCCGGCGTTCTGGACCTGCACGGCGCCGACCTCGCGGGCCGCGAGTTTCAGCGCATCGAAGCAGCGGGGCAACGGCGTGCGGATCACGTCCGTCCAGGTCGTCCGCGCGCCGAGCCGCCAATGCCCGGCGTCGCTGGAGATGCCGCGAAGCTCCGCCACGCCGGAGAGGTCGATGACCGGCTCGCGGACGACGCCGTCGCCGAGCTGGGGATATAGATCCGTGCCGCCGGCGAGAATGCGGCCGCCATGGGCGGCGATCGCCTGGACGGTTTCGTCCACGGTTTCAGGCCGGAGAAACAAGTTTTGTGCCCGCGCTTCCTCGGCTCCCGGAGGGTGGGAGTTGTTTGTTCGTATACAAACAATTCTGCGCCCCCAGCGGAAGAGGTGTCAAGCAGCGCCGGCTGCCAAGGCAGGCCGTCAGGTTCTCGCCGCTGCCGGCGCGTAGGCGACCACCTCGATCTCCACCTTGCAGTCCACCATCATGTCGGCGCGCACGCAGGAGCGCGCCGGCAGCGCCTCGCCGAAATATTCGTTGTAGACCTTGTTGAAGGACCAGAAATCGCGCGTGTCGGCGAGCCAGACCGTCGCCTTCACCACGTCCTTCATGCCAAGCCCGACGGAGGCGAGGATCTTTTCGACGTTGCCGATGGTGACGCGCGCCTGCTCGACGATGCCGCCGGCGACGAGTTCGCCGTCCTCGCCCATCGGCACCTGCCCCGACACGAAGACGAAGTCGCCGGCCCGCACGGCCTTGCAGAAGGGCAGGCTCTTGCCGCCGGGCCCGGTTTGCGCCGATCCGAAACGCTCGATGCTCATGGGTGCTCCTTCATGAGGGTGGGTCAGCGCAGCGCGAAGCGGCGCTCCGCCCGCTTGCCGATTCTCTCGATGCAGAAATTGACGGCGAAATAGAGCGCCCCGGCAAGCAGGTAGAATTCCAGCGTCATGAAATTCCGCCCGACGATCTGCTGCGTCTTCAGGAGCAGCTCGCCGACGCCGATGATGGAGAGGAGCGTCGACGCCTTCACGAGCTCGGCGCCGACATTGATCCACACCGGCACGATCTGACGGAGCGCCTGCGGCAGAAGCACCAGGCGGAGGATCTGCGGGAATTTCAGGCCGATGCTGCGCGCCGCCTCGATCTGGCCGTGCGGGATCGCCTGCAGCGCGCCGCGGACCACCTCGCCCATATGCGCTGCGCAGAACAGGGTCAGCGCGAAGATGCCGGCCTGGATCGCCGAGAAGTGGATGCCGACGACGGCGAGGATGTAGAAGGACGCCAGCACCAGGACAAGGACCGGCGTGCCGCGGATGAAATCCACGTAGAAGCGGCAGGGCCAGCTGAGGAGCCGCGGCCCATAAGCCAGGGCAACCCCGATGAGCAGGCCCAGCGCGGAGCCCGCCACGATTGCGACGGCCGACACCTCGATGGTCGTCACCAGCCCCTCAAGAATGGCCCAGCGGGCGACCCAGAATTCGTGCAGGAACCGGTCCATCGCGGCTCAGAACCGCGGAAAGCGCCGCTCGAGCCGACGGAGCCCGGCGGCAATGAGCGAGCAGGTGGTGACGTAGAGCGCGGTGGCCACCAGCCACGTCTCGATGACCCTAAAACTCTCGACGTTGATCTTTCGCGCCTCGAAGGTGAGCTCGGGGATGGCGATCGCCGCGGCGATCGAGGTGTCCTTGAACAGCGAGATGAAGGTGCTGCCGAGCGCAGGCAGAGAGTTTCGCAGCACGATGGGGAAGACGACGAGAAGCGAAATGTGCCGCGGCTTGAGCCCGATCGCCTGCCCCGCATCGACCAGCCCCGGCGGCACCGACAGGAGCCCGGCGCGGAACACTTCGGAGAGGTAGGCCGCCGCATAGATGGAGAGCGAGAACACAAAGCTTTCGAGCTTGCCGAAGCGGATGCCGAGCTGCGGCAAGCCGAAATAGACGATCAGCACGATGACCAGGATCGGCGTGTTGCGGATCAGCGTCACGTAGCCGGCGACCAACGCGCGGATCGCACGATTCTTGCCGACGCTGGCGAAGCCGAGCACGACGCCCGCCAGCGCGCCGATGGCGATGGAGACCAGCGCCAGGCCGAGACCCAGCGCAAGCCCCGCCAGGAGCCGGTCGAAATTCTGCCAGATCACGCCGAAATGCAGCGTGTATCCCATCTCGCCGGCGCCGGGCGGTGTTGCTTAGCGGTGCTCGCTCGGGAAGCCGATCTGCGGCTCCGGCGGGGTCTCGCCGAACCATTGCTCGAAGGATGCCTTGTAGGCGGGATATTCGACGCCGCTCATCGCTTCGCGGAGCGCGATGTTGACGAAGTTGAGCCAGTCCGGATCGCCCTTCTTGACCGCGCAGGAATAGGTCTGCGGGCTCCAGCCGTAGCCGGCGTCGAGATATTTGTCGGGGTTCTGCTTCATGAACCAGCGGAGCGACGACATGTCGGTCGCCGCCGCGTCCGCCCGGCCCGAGTTCAGCGCCTGGTAAATGAGATCGACGCTCTCGTACTGGTCGACCGTCGCCTCAGGCAGGGCCTGGTGCACCAGGTCCTCGGCGTAGACGTTCTGCAGCACCGAGATGGTGGCATCGGCGCCGGCGGCTTTCAGATCGTCGTAGCTCTTGTGCTCGCCGCCGCTCAGCAGGAGCAGGCCGACGCCTTCGCGATAATAGGGGATGGTGAAGGCCACCTGCTGGGCCCGCTGGGCGGTCACCGTCATGAACTGGCAGGTGATGTCGACCTTGTCGGTGACCACGTTCGGGATGCGCGCGTCGGAGGCCTGCGTGACGATCTCGATCTTTTCCGGGTCGTCGAACAGGCCTTTGGCGACGACCTTGGCGATGTCGACATCGTAGCCGACGATCTTGCCGCTCTCGTCGACGAAGTGCCACGGCGGATTGGTGCTGCCGGTGCCGACGATGAGCGTGCCGCGCGACAGCACCTCGTCCAGCTTGCCTTGCGCGCCAGCGACGGACGCGCCGCCCGCTACGATGGCGGCCGCGCCGACGAGCGCGGCCATGTTCTGCAAAGTCGATCCCATGTTGCTCCCTCCCAAAGCGGGCCGTCTCTCGCGGCCCCCAGAAATCCTGCTGATATTCACCAGAGAGTGTAGCCGCCGTCGATGACGAAGGCGGCGCCGGTCACGTAATTCGCTGCCGGTGACGCCAGGTAGACGGCGAGCGGGCCGATCTCCTCCGGCTCGCCGCACCGTCCCATCGGCACGGCGCGGACAAAGATCTCGATCACCTCCGGGTGCTTCCTCGCCCATTCGCGGTTCGGCTCGGTCATGAACATCCCCGGGCAGATGGCGTTGACGGTGACGCCTCGCGGCGCCCAGTCGGCAGCGGCGGCGCGGGTGAAATGGATCAGCGCCGCCTTTGTCGCCTCGTAATGGCGGCCACCGATGCCGCGATTGGCGATCATGCCGCTGATCGAGGCGATGTTGATCACCCGCCCGCCGCTGCCGCGCTCCAGCATGGCGCCCCCAAGAAGCTTCGTGCAGATGAAGCAGTGGGTGAGGTTGAGGTCGACCATATGCTGCCAGGTCTTCAGGTCGGTCGCCTCGATCTGCACGTCGAGATTGCGTCCGCCGACATTGTTGACGAGGATGTCGACGACGCCGATCTCATCGAGCACGCGGGCGCAGAGCGCCTCGCATTGCGCCGGCTCCGCCATGTCGGCCGCAAAAACCCAGGCGTGCCGACCGCGCTCGCGGATCTCGCCAGCCGTTCTTTGCAGGCTCCCCCCGCCGCGTCCGGTGATCGCCACGTCGGCGCCGGCCTCGGCCATGGCAAGCGCCATCTCCCGCCCAAGCCCGCGGCTGCCGCCGGTGATGAGGGCTTTTTTGCCGTCAAGTCGGAAACGATCGAGAACGCTCAACGTCGTCTATATAGGGAGTATCATATAATCATATAAACGCTAAGTCTCAGGGCTGTCGAGACCCCGGACGGCGATCCGCAAAGGATAGCGACGAGGCGCTCGTCCGTCGAGCGCACGCCCTCGTCGGAACATCTCGCCGCGTCGCGCCTTTTTCAGCCGGCGGCTTTGAGCGGGAGAACACGATGAAGTGGCGCGGGCGGCGGCAGAGCTCCAACATCCGCGACGTGCGCGGCAGCGGCGGCGGCTTCGGCGGGTTCGGCGGGACGCGCGGCGGCTTTGGCGGCAGCCTTGGGGGAGGGGGCATGCGGCGGGCCGGCGGCGGCTTCGGCATCGGCACGATTGTCGTCATTCTCATCGTGGCGTGGCTCTTCGGCATCAATCCGCTGGCGCTCCTCTCCGGCGACGGCTCCTTGTCCACCGGACCTTCGCCGCAAGGCCAGCAGGCCGCCCGCACCGGCCAGAGCGACGAGATGCGCGATTTCGTGGCGACCGTGCTGGCCGATACTGAGGACACCTGGTCGACGATTTTTACGCAGGCCGGCGAGGACTATCCGGAGCCGACGCTCACGCTGTTCAGCGGCAGCGTCCGCTCGGCCTGCGGAGCGGCCAGCGCCGCCTCGGGCCCGTTCTACTGCCCGGGCGACCGCAACCTCTATATCGACCTCGCTTTTTTCGAGGAGCTGCACCGCCGCTTCGGCGCGCCCGGCGATTTCGCTCAGGCCTATGTGCTTGCCCACGAGGTCGGCCACCACGTCCAGAACGTGCTCGGCATCCTGGAGGAGAGCCAGAGCCGGCAGGCGCGCGCCAGCGAGGCGGAGGCGAACGTGACGTCGGTGCGCACCGAGCTGCAGGCCGACTGTTTTGCCGGCATCTGGGCCCACCACACCGAGCGGAAGGGCCTTCTGGAGGAGGGTGATGTCGACGAGGCGATGCGGGCCGCGGCGGCTGTAGGCGACGACGCTATCCAGCGGAGTACGCAGGGCTATGTCGTGCCGGAAAGTTTTAATCACGGCACGTCGGAGCAGCGTGCCACCTGGTTCCGCCGGGGCCTGGAGAGCGGCGACATCGATTCCTGCGACACCTTCTCGGCCGGCATCTAGGTCCGATGCGCGCGCTCGGGCGGCTCATCGTCGTCATTGCTGCCGCTTTCGGCGGCCTTGTCGCCTCGCAGTTTCCCGAATTCGCCCAGCAGTACCGCCAGCGGCTCGGCGGTGCGGTCGACGAGCTGCTGCGCGTCGTCGCCGATTTCGACGCCGATGCCAGCCGCAACCAGCTGACCCGCGAAGCGGCGCTGCAGACCTACGGCCATTCCGGCGAGCCCTTCCTGCAAGACCGCGGCACAAGCATGGAGCGCATCTTTGCCCGCTACGAGGCGCTTTCGGAGCAGCAGGCGCGGCTGGAGACGACGCCGCCGCTGATGCGGCCCGTGGTGGTGCTGAGCCGACCGGACCCGCGCGTCCTGGAGGGCGCCTGGGCGGACTTCGAGCCGGCTGTCCCGGTCACCGCGTCCGGGTTCGTCTGGGCAGCGCTGGGCTTCTTCGTCCTTGGCGGCCTGGTCTCGCTGGTCCGCCAGTCCGCCGGAATTGCACGGAAACGCGTACGCCGCCGCCGGAATCTTGGGGCGGCGGCGTTGCCGGGAACCCAGCCCCCGCAGACCGCATGACGGGCTGCGGGCAATCCGCTCAGCGGATCTTGATACGGCCTTCGACCTTCGGCTCCACCGTACCGGCGGCGGCGATGTGGTCGATGACCTGCGTCGCCATCAGCACCGCGCCGGCAGCATCGATCAGGTTCTTGGCGCCGACAAAACTCTCATAGCCGTCGCCGCCCGCCGCCATGTAGTCGTTGGTCGCGACCGTGTAGGTCTTCGCCGGGTCGAGGGGCTCGCCGTTCACCGTGGCTGAGACGACGCGCTCGCCGGGTGGCTGGGCGAGATCCACCTCGACATTGAGGCCGGAGACTTGCGGAAAGCGGCCGGCGACCTCGCGCACCTGGCTGAACCCGTTCTCCAGCCCGTCGAGGATCTGTTGCCCGGTAAGCTCCAGCTTGACCGTGACGTTGCCGAAGGGAAGCTCCGCCAGGATGTCGCCGCGCGTCAGTTTTGAGCCCGCGGGGTATTCCTTGTCGGCGCGGATGCCACCGCCATTGGTGATGGCGATGTCGGCGCCAACGGCCTCGCGGGTTGCGTCGGCGATGAGATTGCCGATCGCCGCCTCCTGCGTGCGCACCGTGGCGCGGCGGCTGTCGAGCGGCGCGGCCGTCGTGCCGATCTCGACCTGCAACTCCGCGTCCAGCTTGTCGGTGTAGCCCTTGACCACCTCGGCGATCGCCGCGTCGGGTTCCACCGAGGCGGTGTCGATCACTTCAAAGCTCGGCCGCCAGGAGATTTCGACCTTGCCGTCCTCCTCGGTCTTGTCGATCGCCACTTCCGTCACGACGACGAAGTCGGCCTGGCTGTAGGATTCGGTGAGCGCGGTCTTGCCGTCGTAATAGGTGAGCAGATGCTCGTCGTGCCCGGACAGGACGAGATCAGCCGCCGCGTCGCGGACCAGCAGCATGTCGACTGCGAGCGGCGTATGGGCGACCGCCACGACGAAATCCGCTCCGGCGGCGCGCAGCGCCTCGCCCTTGGCTCGGCCCGTGTCGATGGAGGATGCAAACTTCACGTCGCCGGTGGTCGCCAGAACCGGCGTATCCTCGGTGGTCAGCCCGTAGAAGCCGATCTTGATCCCCTCCACCTCGACGATCCTTTCGTCGGCGGTGTTGGCGGGCTGGCTGCCGTCCGCCTCGCGGATATTGGACGAGACGACCGGGAACTCGATTTCCGTCATGCGGGCGCGGAAGATTTCCGGGCCAAAATCGAATTCGTGGTTCCCGGGCACCATCACGTCGACATCCATCTGATTGAGTATGTCGATAACATGCGCGCCTTTGTCGATGCCCGACAGGAGCGACGGCGAGATCGTGTCGCCCGAGTGGACGAACAGCGTGGCGCCCTCGGCGCGCTGCGCTTTCACCACGGCGGCCAGCTTGGCGAAGCCGCCGCGCCCGTCCTCCTCCTGCATGCGGTCGATGTCGTTGGTCTGCACGAAGCGGAGCGTCACCGTCTCGGCGAAGGCCGGCGCGGCGAAGAGGGCAACGGCAAAGCATGTCGCGGCGAGTGCCGCCTTTTGAGTTCTTGGCATGGATAGTCACTCCCTGAAACTGGTAGTGGCGGAACTGTTGCAGAGACCGGCGGTCGAGCGCAACCGGCTTACGGTCCAAGCACTGGCTAGAGATCGTCCGGATCGAGGCCTGTCCGCCGGCTGATGCGCGCCAGCATCTTGGGGCCGATCTCATCGCCGTCGTGGAAGGCGAAGACGAAATTCGGCCAACCTTCGCGGGTCAGCACCCGGTGGGATCCGCTCTGCCGAGTGACAGTCCAGCCGATCCGCTCAAGAGCGGCCAGGACGCGTCGCGCTCGGCAGGATCCCCATGGGCTCACGCTGCAGTCACGAACAGCCGGCCGAGTTCCGGAACCTCCTCCCCGTCCTCCAAGCGATCTGCAAGTGTGCGTAGGGCAAGCGCTTCGACCCTTCCGCGCGCCTCCTCTCGCGTCGCGCCGTAGGCCATCACGCCCGGAAGCAGCGGAATCTCCGCGATCCAACGGCCATCGTCTTCCCGCTCGAACTCGATGCACAGCACGCCTGCAACTCCGCTGGTCCTCGGCACGTGGTCGGCACAGTATAAGCCCGTAGTCCGGGGCGGGCAAAGCGAGTTCGGCAAGCCTGGGCGACTACGGAGTCATAGGTCAGCCGCCTAGCGGACGTTTTTGCTTCTCCCGCATCATCTCCACGAACCGCCCGAACAGATAATGGCTGTCCTGCGGGCCCGGCGAGGCCTCCGGGTGGTACTGCACGGAAAACACCGGCTTGTCCTTCACCCGGATGCCGCAATTGGAGCCATCGAAGAGCGATACATGCGTCTCCTCGATGTTTTCGGGCAGGCTGTCGCGGTCGAGCGCAAAGCCGTGGTTCATCGAGACGATTTCCACTTTGCCGGTGGTGAAGTCCTTGACGGGGTGGTTCGCCCCGTGATGGCCCTGATGCATCTTCTTCGTCTGGCCCCCTAATGCCAGGCCGAGCATCTGGTGGCCGAGGCAGATGCCGAAGGTCGGCACGCCGGAATCGACAATCTTTCTGATCGTCGGCACCGCATATTCGCCGGTCGCGGCCGGGTCGCCCGGTCCGTTCGACAGGAACACGCCGTCCGGTCCTTGGGCGAGCACGTCCTCCGCGCTCGCTGTGGCCGGCAGCACGGTCACCCGGCACCCCTGATCGGCGAGGAGCCGCAGGATGTTGCGCTTGATGCCGTAGTCGAGCGCCACGACGTGGTAGGACGCGTTGTCCTGCCTGCCATAGCCCCGGCCTCCCCGCCAGGCAGTCTGGTCCCATGCAAAGCTCTGGCCCGTCGTGACACCCGGCACGAGGTCGAGCCCTGCCATTGAGGGCAGCGCAGCCGCCTCATGCTGCAAAGCTTCCACCTCGAAAACACCGTCCGGAGAATGCGCGACAATGCCGTTCGGCATTCCATGGTCGCGGATTCGCGCCGTCAGCGCCCTCGTATCCACCCCGGCAATTCCGATGATGCCGCGCGCCTTCAGCCACTGGTCGAAGTGGCGCGTCGCGCGCCAGCTCGCCGGGTCGGTGATGTCGGCCTTCAGCACGCAGCCGCGCACGCCCGAGGCGCTCGCCGCGTTCACCGTCTCGATGTCGTCCTCGTTGGTGCCGACATTGCCGATATGGGGAAAGGTGAAGGTGATGATCTGCCCGGCATAGGAGGGGTCGGTCAGAATCTCCTGGTAGCCCGTCATCGCCGTGTTGAAGCAGACCTCGCCGGCCGCCTGCCCGGTCGCGCCGAGCCCGATCCCCTGGGTTATTGTCCCGTCGGCAAGCACAAGAAGGGCCGTGGCGGTGGGCTCGGTCCAGCCGGGTGTCGTCATGCTCGTCTCGCGCTGCGGCGCGCCAGGCCTGCGGGGCCGGCCTTCGCTCTTCTATCTGAAGGGGCTTGAACGCTGCATGCCTGCGGCGTGCCCCGCTAGTTAGTGGCAGGCGGTCTTCGGGTCAACTTGCGATCAACACGCAACGAGGAGGACAGCGAGATGGCCGGGCGGCCGCCCGCAGGGCGCTGCTTACCTTCCGTTTACCCTGTTCGCGGCAAGGTCCGGTCCACATCGTGCATTCGCTTGCACGCATCCAGACAGGCTCTTCTCCCGCGCTGTTCCATTGACCCACCATTCCATCCCATGATATCCCATGACATCCCGGTCGTGCTGACGCCCGTGCTCGTCTGGCCGGCTGTTCGATCCGGCGGCTTGAACAGCCGGTCCCGATCGCACGCCGCCGGCTTACGGTCGGGGTGGTCGACGCGAGGCGGGGCAAGCCCTGCACTGGGCTCGGGGGTTGATGGACGGTTTCGTGGCCACTTATCCGAACCGGCTCGACCAGAAGGGTCGGGTTTCGGTCCCGGCGCCCTTCCGGGCGGTGCTGGCGCGCGAGGGCCAGGACGGCCTCTACTGCTATCCCGGCGCTGGACAGGCCGGCGATCGACGGCGGCGGGGCCCGGCTAAAGCAGGCGATCGCCGAGCGGCTGGCCGTTTTTCAGACGTTTTCGGAGGACCACGAGAGCCTCTCCACCGCCTTCTACGGCGAGAGCCGCGTCCTGAAGATCGACCCGGATGGCCGCGTCGTGCTGCCGGAGGAATTCCGCGCCTATGCCGGAATCGGCGATACGGCGATCTTCGTCGGCCAGGGATTCAAGTTCCAGATCTGGGAGCCGCAGCGCTTCGCCGAGCGCCAGCGCGAGACGCGGGCGCATCTTCGCTCGGTGACGCGCGGGCTCGGCCAATCCGGCCAGGGCAACCCGACATGCGCGAATCGCGAAAGCGAGCCGACGCTGGCGGACCGGTCCGCACAGTGCCGGTCCTCTTGCCGGAGGTGCTGGAGCACCTCGAACGTCACGCAGGGCGGGCGCTACATCGACGGCACGTTCGGCGCGGGCGGCTATAGCGCGCGCCATCCTTGAGCGCGGCGGCGATGTCCTCGCGATCGATCGCGACCGCACCGCCATCGAGGCGGGAGCGGCGCTCGCCGAAGAGGCGGGGGACCGGCTGAAGCTGGTCGAGGGGCGCTTCTCCGATCTCGACGCGCATGGCTCGGGCGACCGGTTTCGCGCCGGCCGACGGCGTCGTGCTCGACGTCGGCGTCTCCTCCATGCAGCTCGACCAGGCGGAGCGGGGCTTTTCGTTCCGCCTCGACGGTCCGCTCGACATGCGCATGGGGCAGAGCGGCGCGGACGCCGCCGCTTTGGTGAACCAGGCCTCCGTCAAGGAGCTCGCGACCATCATCGGGACGCTCGGCGAGGAGCAACAAAGCCGGCCGCATCGCCCGCGCCATCGAGCGGGAGCGCGCCAAGGCGCCCATCGAGCGCACCGGACAGCTGGCCGAGATCGTCGCGGCGGCGGCCGGGCCGGTCGGCGCATCGCGCATCCATCCGGCGACGCGCACCTTTCAGGCGCTCCGCATCTTCATCAACCGCGAGCTGGACGAGCTCGCCCAGGCGCTTGCAGCCGCGGAGGCGGTGCTGCGCGAGGGCGGCCGGCTCGTCGTCGTCGCCTTCCATTCGCTGGAGGACCGCATCGTGAAACGCTTCCTGCAGGAGCGGCGCCGCGAGGCGCGCGGCTCGCGCCATGCGCCGCTCGCTGCGTCCGAGCCGCCGACCTTCAAGCTGCTGACGCGCCGCGCCGTCGAGCCGGGCGAGGCTGAGATCGCCGCCAATCCGCGGGCGCGCTCGGCGAGGCTCAGGGCCGCGGAGCGCACCGGCGCGCCTGCCCGCGCCGCTCGATTTCCACGCTATCGGCGTTCCGCTGCTGCGCGGCGTCAAGGGTCCGGAGGCGTATGCATGATGCGCTGGCTGCAGATCATCGGCGTCATCGCCGCCGCCGGCGCGGCGATCTTCGTCTTCCAGGTGAAATACCGGGCCGAGGCGGTCGCCGAGCATGCGGCCAAGCTGCAGCGCGAGCTCGACCAGGAGAACGAAACGCTGTCGCTCCTGCACGCCGAATGGAGCCTGCTCATCCAGCCGGCGCGCGTGCAGGAGCTTGTCGAGCGGCATTCCGAGCTCCTGAAGCTGCAGCCGCTCGACCCGATCCAGATCACCCGGCTCGAGAACTTGCCGATGCGGCCCAACGGGCCCGGCGCCCGAGGACGAGGCGGCGCTCTCGGCGATCCTCGAGGGCCTGCCCGAGAGGCGCTCCTCCTGAGGAAGAAGCTGCGGCATCTTCGAAAAGCGCGCCTCCGCAACAGCACGAGACGCAGGTCCAGCCGGACAGGCGGTCGACATGGGCGAAGCACAATGATGGCGACGCCCCGGCTCGACCTGGCATCACGTCCGCGGTGCTAGAAACAGCTTGGATCCGACCGGAGCGGCGCGGGCGCGGGCGCGTCGTGCTGGCGATGGCCGGTTTCGGCTCTGCTCTACGCCGCGCTTGCGTGCCGGCTTGGTGCTGCTCGGCGTCACCGCGCAGGCGGAGGAGGACGGCGCCGCGTTTCATCCAGGCGGCCGCGCAGGCGCGCCCCGACATCGTCGACCGCAACGGCGAGACGCTCGCCACCGACATCAGGACCGCCTCGCTCTTCGCCGAGCCGCGCTACGTCATGGACCCCGACGAGGCGACGGAGCTGCTCGCCACGGTGTTCCCCGAGCTCGACCGCGGGCGGCTCCGCAAGCTCCTCTCCACCGACGCCGCGTTCGCCTACATCAAGCGGGAGATCACGCCGCGCCAGCAGCAGGCGGTGCACCAGCTCGGCATGCCCGGCATCGGCTTCCGCGTCGAGAACCGCCGCTTCTATCCGGGCGGACCCGACCGCCGCGCACGTCCTCGGCACCGTCAACATCGACAACCAGGGCATCGCCGGCATCGAGAAATACATCGACGCCGCCTTCCTGAACGACCTCCACGCGGCAGGCTTCGCGACCGGCCACGCGACTGGAGCCGGTGAAGCTCTCGCTCGACCTCCGCGTCCAGCACGTGGTGCGCGACGAGCTCGCGCAAGGCGATGCTGCAATACCAGGCGATCGCGGCGATCGGCATCGTGCATGGACGTCAACACCGGCGAGGTGCTCGGCATGAGCTCGCTGCCGGACTACGATCCCAACAACCGCGACGAGGCGCTCGACCCGGACCGGATGAACCGCGCCACGGTCGGCGTCTTCGAGATGGGCTCGACCTTCAAGGGCTTCACCACCGCGATGGCGCTCGATTCCGGGCGGGTGAACATCCACGAGAGTCTTCGACGCGCGCGATGCGCTGACCGTCGGCCGGCATCACGATCCAGGACTTCCACGGCAAGCACCGCTGGCTGACCGTGCCGGAGATCTTCATCTACTCCTCCAACGTCGGCACGGCGCGCATGGCGCTTGCCGCCGGCACGCCCGAGCAGGAAGGCTTCCTCAAGCGGGTCGGCCTGCTCGATACCCTGCACACCGAGCTGCCGGAAGCGGGCGCGCCGATCGTCCCGAAGATGCCATGGTCGAAGATCTCGTCGGTGACCATCGCCTTCGGCCACGGCATTTCCGTCTCGCCGATGCAGACGGCCGTGGCCGGCGCCGCGCTGATCAACGGCGGCTATCTCATCCCGCCGACCTTCCTGCCGCGCAGCCCCGAACAGGCGGCCGCGCTTGCGCGCCCGGTGCTGCGGCCGGAGACGAGCCTCACGATGCGGCAGCTGTTCCGCCTCAACGTCCTGAAAGGCTCCGGCAAGCGCGCGGAAGTGCCGGGCTACAGCGTCGGCGGCAAGACCGGCACGGCGGAGAAGGTCGTGAACGGCCGCTATTCCGGCAACAAGCGGCGAAATGCCTTCCTCGCCGGCATTTCCGATGGACGCGCCGAAATATCTGGTGTTGGTCGTCCTCGACGAGCCGAAGCCGGAAAAGCCCGGCATCGGCGCCACGGCCGGCCTGAATGCCGCTCCGACGGTCGGCAGCATCATCCGCCGGATCGCGCCGATGCTCGGCATCGAGCCGAGGGCGGTCGACCCGGCGGACGGTCCGGCAATGGCGCTCGCCTTCGCGCAATGAGGAACGATCGGATTGAGTGCCGAACGCCGTTACGGACCGCGCCGTCTCGCATCGCTCTTCGCCAACGACGTCGCGATCTCAGCCGAGCAGGGCAACGTCTGGATCCAGGGGCTGACCGCCGACAGCCGCGACGGTGGCGCGCGGCATGCTTTTCGCGGCGCTTCCCGGCGCCAAGGCGGACGGCGCAAAGTTCATCCCGCAGGCGGTGGAAGCCGGCGCCGCGGCGATCCTGACGGACGAGCAGGCCGCTCGAGGCGGAGGTTCCGGTCCCGGTGATCCGGGTCGCCGACCCGCGGCGCGCTCTGGCGCTCGCCGCGGCGCGCTTCTACGCGCGCCAGCCGCGCACCGTCGTGGCGGTCACCGGCACCAACGGCAAGACCTCCGTCACGGTATTCCTGCGGCAGATCTGGGAGAAGGCCGGCCACAGGGCGGCGAGCCTCGGCACGATCGGGCTCGTCTCGCCGGGCGGCGCCGTGACCGGCAGCCTCACGACGCCCGACCCGGTCAAGCTGCACGAGATCCTGGCGGACCTGGCGGGCGACGAGGTCACGCATCTCGCGCTGGAAGCCTCGAGCCACGGCCTGGAGCAGCGGCGGCTGGACGGCGTCCGGTTCGCAGCCGGCGCCTTCACCAATCTGTCGCGCGACCATCTCGACTACCATCCGACGCTCGCAGGACTACCTGCAGGCCAAGCTGCGCCTGTTCGACACGCTGCTGCCGAAGGGGGCCGCGGCGGTGGCCGACGCCGATCAGGCGGAGGCGGCAGAAGGTCCGCGCACTCGCCAAGAGCCGCGAGCTGGAGTTCCTGAGCGTCGGCAGCAAAGGCGAGACGCTGAAACTCCTCTCCGTCACCCGCATGCATGACGGCTCGCGGCTCCTCGTCGAGGCGTGGGGCGAGAAGCACTATGTGTCGCTGCCGCTCGTCGGGCAGTTCCAGATCTCCAACGCTCTCGTCGCTGCGGCGCTCGCCATCGCCACCGGCGTGGACGCGGCGAAGGCGCTCGACGCGCTATCCCACCTGAAGGGGGCGAGCGGCCGGCTGGAGCTGGTCGGGACGCATCCGAGCGGCGCCCAGGTCTTCGTCGACTATGCGCATACGCCCGACGCGCTGGCCAACGCCCTGCAGGCGCTGCGGCCGCATGCCGAAGGCAAGCTGGTCGTCGTCTTCGGCGCCGGCGGCGACCGCGATCCCGGCAAGCGCCCGCTGATGGGCGAGGCGGCTGCCGGCAACGCCGACCGGGCTGATCGTCACCGACGACAATCCGCGCAGCGAAGATCCGGCGGCTGATCCGCAAGGCCGTCATGGGCGGCGCGCACGGGGCCGAGGAATCGGCGACCGGCGCAAGGCGATCCGCCACGCAGTCGCCGGGCTCGGCCGCGGCGACATCCTGCTGATCGCCGGCAAGGGCCACGAGACCGGCCAGGACGATCGGCGACAAGGTGCTGCCCTTCTCCGACCAGGAGGAGGCGCGCGCTGGCGCTGGCTGCCGTTGCGATGCCCGGCATGAGCGCGCTCTGGACCACCGACGCGCTGGTCGCGGCTGCCGGCGGACGGCTCGCAGGGGAGCGCGCCGGCCGGGATCGCCGGCATATCCATCGACAGCCGCACGATCGGGCCGGGCGAGGCCTTCGTCGCCATCCGCGGCGACCGCTTCGACGGCCACGATTATGTCGCTGCGGCACTGCAGGCCGGCGCGGCGCTGGCGATCGTGCGGGAGGGACGCGGGCCGGCAGGCACGGGTCCGCTCCTCGTCGTGCCGGACGATCCGCTCGCCGCGCTTGAACGGATCGGCGCGGCGGCGCGCGCCCGCATGCAAGGCTCGGTCGTCGCCGTAACCGGCTCGGTCGGCAAGACCGGCACGAAGGAGATGCTGCGGCTGGCCTTCTCGGCGCTCGGGCCGACGCATGCGCCGGTCGGCTCCTTCAACAATCACTGGGGCGTGCCGCTGACGCTCGCCCGCATGCCGGCCGACACGCACTATGGCGTGTTCGAGATCGGCATGAACCATGCCGGCGAGATCCGGCCGCTGACGAAACTCGTGCGGCCGCATGCGGCGATCGTGACCAACTGTCGAGCCGGTGCATCTCGAGTTCTTCGACAGCGAGGCGGCGATCGCCGAAGCCAAGGCCGAGATTTTCGAGGGCCTGGAGCCGGGCGGGACCGCGATCCTCAATCGCGACAATCGCTGGTTCGAGCTGCTCTGCCGAGCGGGCGCGGCAGCACGGCGCGCGCATCCTCTCCTTCGGCGAGGACCCTGCCGCCGATATCCGCCTGGATCGCGCGTCGCTCCACGAAGACGGCTCGAGCGTGCAGGCGAGACTCGCCGGCGAGACCGTCGCCTATCGGCTCGGCGCCCCGGGCCGTCATCTCGTGCAGAACTCGCTCGCCGTGCTCGCCGCGGCGCACGCGCGCTCGGCGCCGACCTGGCGCGGGTGATGCTGGCGCTCGTCGAGTTTTCGCGCGCCGAAGGGCCGTGGCGAGCGGATTGCGCTCGGCCACCCTGCCGGAGCGCTTCACCCTGATCGACGAGAGCTACAACGCCAATCCCGACCTCCATGCGCGCTGCGCTGGCGCTGCTTGAAGCAGGCGAAGCCGCCGGACCGCGGCCGCCGCATCGCCGTGCTCGGCGACATGCTGGAGCTCGGCGAGGAGGCCGAGGCGCTGCATCGCCGGCCTTGCTGCCGGCGGTCGAGGAGTCCGCCGCCGACCTGGTCTTCCTCGCCGGCCCGCTGATGGAGAAACTGTGGCGGGACTTGCCGGACAATTGCCGCGGAGCCTATGCGGAGAGCGCCAGCGCGCTCGAGCCGATTCTCCTCGACGCGGTCGGGCCCGGGAGACGTGATCATGATGAAGGCCTCGCTCGGCACCAAGCTCGGTCCGGTCGTGGAAGCGCTGAAGCGCCGCTTCGCTGCGGAGGCGGGATGATGGTTTCGGCTGACGAGTGTGGCACTGCTCCTCGCTGATGGAGCCCCCAACCTTCCTCATGCTGAGGTGCCCACCAAGGTGGGCCTCGAAATACGCACCAGCGCGTGTCCGCGCCTTCTGGAAGTTCCTTCGACGATCCCGACTGCATCGGGCCCGCACCTCAGGATGAGGGAAGCGATAGGCGAGCGGGTTTCGCATGCTGACCTATCTCGGCCAGTTCGGCGACGACCTCCAGGTCTTCAACGTCTTCCGCTACATCACCTTTCGCACCGGCGCCGCGACGATGACGGCGCTGCTCTTCGTCTTCCTGTTCGGCCCCGGCATCATCGAGGCGCTGCGGCTCCGGCAGGGCAAGGGCCAGCCGATCCGCGCCGACGGTCCGCAGACGCATTTCACCAAGGCCGGAACGCCGACCATGGGCGGGCTGATGATCATGTCCGGGCGTGCATCGTCTCGACGCTGCTCTGGGGAAACCTCTCCAGCATCTATGTCTGGGCCGTGCTCCTGGTGACCACCGGCTTCGGCCTGATCGGCCTCTACGACGACTACCTCAAGGTGACGAAGGCAGACCGCAGCGCGGCTTCTCCGGCAGGGCGCGGCTTGCGCTGGAAGTTCATCATCGCCGGCGTCGCCGTGCTGTTGA
The DNA here is from genome assembly GCA_963846475.1 of uncultured Alphaproteobacteria bacterium. Lineage (GTDB taxonomy): Bacteria > Pseudomonadota > Alphaproteobacteria > Rhizobiales > Afifellaceae > DASWJZ01. Next base: position 4,383,319 of record CAWJVZ010000004.1, read on the forward strand.
TGATCATCTTCGGCAGACCAGGAGCTGCACACCACGATCGCGCTGCCTTTCTTCAAGGACGCGGCCATCGAGCTCGGCTATTTCTACATCCTCTTCGGCGCCTTCGTGATCGTCGGCGCCGGCAATGCGGTGAACCTCACCGACGGCCTCGACGGCCTCGCCATCGTGCCGGTCATGATCGCCGCGGCGAGCTTCGGCCTGATCGCCTACCTCGTCGGCCGCGTCGACTTCACCGAATACCTGCAGATCAACCACGTGCCGGGGACGGGCGAGCTGTCGGTGCTCATCGGCGCGCTGATCGGCGCCGGTCTCGGCTTCCTCTGGTTCAACGCGCCGCCGGCGGCGATCTTCATGGGCGATACCGGCGTCGCTGGCGCTCGGCGGGCTGCTCGGCAGCGATCGCCGTCGCCACCAAGCACGAGATCGTGCTCGCCATCATCGGCGGCATCTTCGTGATGGAGGCGCTCTCCGTCATCATCCAGGTCGCCTCGTTCAAGCTGACCGGCAAGCGCGTTTTCAGGATGGCGCCGATCCACCACCATTTCGAGCAGCTCGGCTGGACCGAGCCGCAGGTGGTGATCCGCTTCTGGATCGTCGCCGTGGTGCTCGCGCTGATCGGCCTCTCCACGCTGAAGCTGAGGTGAGCATGGCGGTCGCGCTCACCCATCTCAACGGCCGCTCGATCGGCGTGTTCGGCCTCGCGCGCAGCGGGCTGAGCACGGTCCGCGCGGCCGTGGCGGGCGGCGCCGACGCAGGTCTACGTCTGGGACGACAAGGAGGCGGCGCGGCAGGAAGCGGAAAAGCTCGGCGGCGAGGCCGGTGGAGCCGCGGAACTGGCCGTGGAGCGATCTCGACCGGCTGATCCTTTCGCCCGGCGTGCCGCTCACCCATCCCGAAGCCGCACGCCATGGTCGACATGGCGAACGAGGCGGGCACCGAGATCGTCTCCGACATCGAGCTGCTGTGGTGCGAGGCGGAGGGGCGGGCCCGCTTCGTGGCGATCACCGGCACCAACGGCAAATCGACGACGACGGCGCTGATCGGCCATGTGCTCGCCGCCGCCGGAATGAAGGTTTCGGTCGGCGGCAATATCGGCCGCGCCGCGCTCGATCTGGAGGAGCCGGAGGAGGGCCGCGTCTACGTGCTGGAGATGTCCTCCTACCAGCTCGATCTGACCCGCTATTTCCGCCCGGAGGTGGCGGTCTGGCTGAACCTCACGCCGGACCATCTCGACCGCCACGGCGACATGGCGCGGATATCGCGCGGCAAAGATGCGCATCTTCGCCAACATGGAGGCGGACGACACGGCGCTGGTCGGCCTTGACGAGCCGGAGATGCAGGACGTCGCGGCCGAGCTGCGGCGGGCCGGCAGGCCAAGGCTCCGCACCGTCTCGGTGGCACGCCACCCCGACGCCGCGCTCTTCGTCGACGCGGGCGGCGTCGCTCTTCGAGGACGGCCGGGAGGTCGCCTCCTTCGCGTCGCTGCCGACGCTGCGCGGCGCGCACAATTGGCAGAACGCGGCGATGGCGTGGGGCGCGGCGCAGGCGCTCGGCGTGAGCGGCGAGGCGATTCTCGCCGGCGATGGAGAGCTTCCCGGGCCTCGCGCACCGTATGGAGCTCCTCGGCCGGCGCGGCCGCGTGCTCTTCGTCAACGATTCCAAGGCGACCAATGCCGACGCCGCGGCGAAGGCGCTCGCGACCTTCGAGCCGGTCTACTGGATCGCCGGCGGCCAGGCCAAGGAGGGCGGCATCGCGCCGCTTGTCGCAGCCGCCGAAATATGCCACGCCATTCACCATGGCCGGCGTCGCGTGCACGTAGCCGTTCGTGACGACTTTCCAGGCCAGCGCGCCGGTCGCGGCGTTCAGCGCGTAGAGATGATTGTCGTAGGACCCCACCAGCACGAGGCCGTCGGTCACGACCGGCGACGACTTGATCTCCGGAACCGTCTTGTACGTCCACTTGCGCGCGCCCGTGGCCGCGTCCACGGCATGCAGGACGCCCTCGGAGATCGCCGACGTAGACGACGCCGTTGGCGACGGCCGGGGATGACGACGCCGATGCCCAGATCAGGTTTCGTCGCCTGGTACCTCCATCGCGGTTTGCCTGTCGCGGCGTCAAGCGCGATGAGGTCGCCGTTGAGCGTGCCGAAATACGGCGACGCCGCCGGCAATCGCCGCCGAGGACTCGATTCCCGCTGCCGGCCTCGTAGGTCCATTGCAGTCGCAGCGTGGCTGGAAGAGGAGAAGCCGCCGTCCCTGTAGCCCTGCGTTGCCGCGAAACTGTAACCAAGACGTTGGCGCCTGCTGTGCCAGCCCAGGTGCGGTAAGGCACGCGAGGAGCAAGGGGAGGAAAAGGTACGAAGGTACGAAGGTACGAAGGTATGACGGCACGAAGGTTCGAGGGTGCGCGCGTGCGTCGACCATCGCGCCAGTTTCGCGTCGTCGGGCCTCTATCACTGCCTTACCCTCGAACCTTCGCACCCTCGCAGCCTTCGTACCGACACCCTTACTTCTTGAGCTGAGCGCCTTCTTGAATCGCGAACAGCTCGTTGCGCGTCATCAGGTACATCACGCCGTTGGCGGTGACCACGGTCGAGTACACCGAGCTCGGCATCAGGTTCTCCGCCAGGACCTTCTTCTCGCGGCCGTGCTGGAAGACGACGACGTCGCCGTCTTCGTCGCCGAGATACACCTTGCCGTCGGCGACCATCGGTGAGCTCCACATCGCCGCGAACATGTCGTGCATCCAGATCGGCTTGCCGGTCTTGCGTCGACACAGTGCAGGAAGCCGCTGAAGTCCGGGTAGTAGAGAGGCCGTCCTTGATCGACGCCGTGGAAATCGAGCGGCGGATCTTGTCGTAGTGCCAGAGCGGTCCGGTCTTCGTGATGTCGCCGCGCTTGGTGGCGTCGATCGCGTACAGGTGGCCGACGCCTTCGCCATGTTCCGGGTCCTGGCCATTGGCGACGTAGACGACGTTCTCGTAGATAACCGGTGTGGCGATGACTTCGTTGTTGGTCTTCGGCCAGACGACGTCCTTGGGGTTCATGTCGAACTCCCACAGCTTCTTGCCGGTGATGGCCTCGTAACCGCGCACCCAGCCGTCGCCCTGGCCGTGCACGACCTGCACGACGCCGCCGACCGGGCCGACGGCGGCGTGGACCACTGGCCATGCAGGACCGGTCGCCCGGCGAGGCGTCCTCCCAGGCCAGCTTGCCGGTGGTGCGG